>NZ_CP049289.2:1365000-6165000 GCF_011058295.2 Bradyrhizobium sp. 6(2017)
CGATCAGGCGTTTCAGCGCCGGCGGATTGACCGCGTCATACTTGCCGGTCACCCAGGTGAAGGTGTCCTCGGACGCGGCTTGCACCGCCGCCTGATAGTGCTTCGGCAGCGCGTTCCACTTGTCCTTGTTTATCACATTGTGGCCCTGGCCGGTGCCTTCCCACCAGCCGGGATAGTAGTAGAACTTGGCGACCTTGACGAAGCCGAGCTTCTCATCGTCATACGGCCCGACCCATTCGGCGGCGTCGATGGTGCCTTTTTCCAGCGCCGGATAGATATCGCCGCCGGCGATCTGCTGCGGCACGCCGCCGACCTTCGCGATGATGGTGCCGGCGAAGCCGCCGACCCGGAATTTCAGCCCCTGAAAATCCGCCATCGACTTGATCTCCTTCCGGAACCAGCCGCCCATCTGGGCGCCGGTCGAACCGGTCGGAATACCGAGGCAATTGTATTCCTTGAGCAGGTCGTTGAGCAGGTCGGTGCCGCCGCCCCACTGCAGCCAGGAAATATGCTGGCGGGTGTTGAGGCCGAACGGCAGCGACGTGCCGAACGTGAAGGCGGGATTCTTGCCCCAGTAATAATACAGGGCAGTGTTGCCCATCTCGACCGTGCCGTTGGAGACGGCGTCCAGGACCTGCAATCCGGGTACGATCTCGCCGGAGGCAAAGGACTGGATCTGGAAACGATTGTCGGTGATCTCGGCGACGCGCTTGCAGAAGAATTCACACCCGCCATAGAGCGTATCGAGCGCTTTCGGCCAGCTCGCCGCGAGCCGCCATCTGACTTCGGGCATCGATTGTGCGACCGCCGGTGCCGCGACCGCCGTCGCAGCCAGGCCGACGCCGCCTGCTTTCAAGAATTCACGACGCTTCATGCAATTCCCTCCTGTTTGCCGATAGCTCGACAAGGGAACGATCTTGGTGTCGTCTTTTCTTCGCCGGTCGATCGACGTTGCTGTGGTGAGTGTGTCCGGCGGCCCTCGACGGGCTCTTGTCCGTGGAAATCCGAGTCTCTGGTTCCACCGGTCAGGATGATCGTTTGCCGGAGGAAATCAAGCGCCTGCCTTCATCGCAGGTGCGAAGGAAATCGGGCGCAGACGGATTTCATCCGGCAGGCGCCGCGACGGACGCTGTCGCCCCTGCTGCGATCTGCTACGCAGGACAGGTGGATTGATGGGAGTTCGAAGACATGGCCGCCAAGAAAGTCGTGGTCGCCGGTGCGACCGGCCTCGTGGGCGGCGCCGCCTTGCGACACTTCGGCGCATCCGGAGATTGCGAGCGCATTGCGCTGTCGCGCCGCAAGCCGCGCGATCTCCACGGCGCGCGGCACGTGCCGATCGATCTCACCAGCGCGGAGGATTGCCGCCGCGCCGCGGCCGAGCTCCGCGGCGCGACCCACCTGATCTATGCCGCGCTTTATGAAGCCCCGAGCCTGGTCGATGGCTGGCGCGATCCGGAGCAGATCGCAACCAACGACCGGATGCTGCGCAATCTGATGGGCGTGCTCGAGCCCGTCGCGCCCGATCTCAAGCATGTCGCGCTGCTGCAGGGCACCAAGGCTTACGGCGTGCACGTCCGGCCGCTCACGGTGCCGGCGCGTGAGGGCCGTTCGGAGATGTACGAGCAGCCGAACTTCTATTGGGCGCAGGAGAATTTCTTGCGCGAGCTGCAGCGGGGCAAGAACTGGTACTGGAGCATCCTGCGCCCGGTCTTGATCATCGGCGAAGCCATTGGCGGCGCGATGGACCTGATCCCGCCGCTCGGCGTCTATGCCGCGGTGCTGCGCGAGCAGGGCAGGCCGCTGGATTATCCCGGCGGCGCGCCGCGGGTCGCGCAAGCGGTCGACGTCGATCTCTTGGCGCGCGCGACCGCCTGGTCGGGCGATGCGAAGGCTGCGCGCAACGAGGCCTTCAACGTCACCAATGGCGACGTCTTCACCTGGGAGAATATCTGGCCGGCGGTATCAGATGCGCTCGAGATGGCGCCGGGCCGGCACGTGCCGCTGTCGCTGGCGCAGGAATCTCCAAAATGGATCGCAGTGTGGGATGAACTGCGCAAGAAGCACGATCTGATCGCACCTGGTCTCGAAGAGTTCGTCGGCCTGTCGTTCCAATATGCCGATTACAGCATGCGCTACGGGCAGACCGAGTCCGGCCCGCCTTCGATCGTCTCGACGGTGAAGATCAACCAGGCCGGCTTCACCGAGATGATGGATACGGAAGCGATGTTCCGCAAATGGTTCAAGCTGGCGAAGGCGAGCCGGCTGCTGCCGTAGTCATCAGGGCAATGCTCTCTCGTCTCCCTCGCCCCGCTCTTGCGGGGAGAGGGCGGGGTGAGGGGCCTCCATCCGGCGGGCACTTCGCTGCTTGCTGAGCCGCGTGCCTCGCCCCTCACCCGGATCGCATCTCGCGATGCGATCCGACCTCTCCCCGAAAAGTGCGGGGAGAGGTGAAGAAGTCGCCCCGTTCGGGCAGACGGGAGAAAACACGTTAGCGCGAGAGCGCCTTCTCCATCGCCTTGCGCGTCTTGATCGTGTCGTTGGCCTCGTCGACCTCGACATCGCTCCAGCGCACCACGGCGCCGTGGGCGACGTCGTTCTTCAGCTTGACGCGATGCGCGAGCCCGATCGGCAGTGCGCCGGCGGCGAGGCTGGCGGCGGCGGGCATCAACTTGCCCCACACCGTGTAACCGCCTTCGCCGTCGAGCATCTCGCCGGCGCGCAAATTGCGCTTGGCCACCGCTGCGACGTCGCCGCGGAAGCCGCGCGGCTGTCCGGTCGGCTCGTTGCGCAGCGCCGCCGACAGCACGGAAATGTTCAGCTCGAGCCCGATCAGATGATACGGCTTGTACATCGCGGCATAGCGGCCGGACGAATCGGTCTTGAGGCCATACTGCCTGAAGCAGTCCGCGGCATAGTCGTTCGGCGCCTCCAGCACCACATAGACGCCCCAGCGCAGATCGCGGAACACCGGGCGGCCGTCGCGCTCCAGCGACGACACCACCTCGACGATGCCGGATTTCTCCAGCACGCCGCCGTTGTCGCGCGGTCGCATCACATGCGGCAGGTCGTCGACGCCGCAGGGCGGAAACAGCAATCCCTCCGAGGGCACGTCAAGCGTGCAGGCATTGGCGATCGCCGCCATCTCGATCGCGGATTTGGTGCCGTCGAGGAAGGAGTTGAACATCTGCGGGTTCATGCCGGCCGATTGCGCCTCGCTGGCGGTGAGCCCGTAATGCTGCCACACGCCTTCCGGCGTCACGTCATGATAGGCGGGCAGGTACTTCGTGCCCTTGCCGGCGGCGACGACGCGAAAGCCGGTGGCGCGCGCCCAATCGACCATCTCCGCCGTCAGCGCCGGCTGGTCGCCATAGGCAAGTGAGTAGACCACGCCGGCCTTGCGCGCTTCCTCGGCAAGCAGCGGTCCGGCCAGCACATCGGCCTCGACATTGACCATCACGACATGCTTGCCGGCGGCGATTGCCGCGCGGGCATGGCGGATGCCGACCGCGGGATTGCCGGTCGCTTCCACCACGACATCGAATGCGCCGGCGGCGATGGCGCGCGCGCCGTCGTCGGTGAAGGTGGTTGCGCCGATCCGCGCGTCGTCCCAGCCGACCGTGCGGCACGCCTCGCGCGCGCGCTCGCGGTCGAGGTCGACGATGACGGGCACCTCGAGCCCCGGCGTGTGCGGCACCTGCGACAGGAACATCGAGCCGAACTTTCCGGCGCCGATCAGGGCGACGCGAACCGGCTTGCCGGCGGCGGCACGGGTTTTGAGGAGGTGATGCAGGTTCATGATGGGTATCCGGGATCGTTGTCGTGTCCCGGACGCGGTGCGGCACGAAGTGCTGCTCCGCAGAGCCGGGACCCATGGAAGAAGTTGAACAGGAGTGTGGGCCCCGGCTCAGCAGCGCATCGCTGCGCGCTGCGCTGCGTCCGGGGCACGAACGTGTCTTACTCCGCCGCCTGCCGCGGCGCACGGGCGAGCCGCAGCAGCGCGTCGTCCGCCACGGTCTGGATCGGCGCGAAGTCGCGGTGCGCGATGTACTCCGGCCGCGTCGGGGTGCGGATGTAGTTCGAGACCGCGTTCAGCGTCAGGTAGACGATCTTGCGCGGGTAGGGCGTGATGTTGCCGCTCGAGCCGTGCACCAGATTGCCGTGGAACATCAGCATGCCGCCGGGCTTGCCGGTCGGCGCAACGATGCCGCCCTGCTTCACGAGGCGGGTCACCGTCTCTTCGTCCAGCGTCCACAGCGGGTAGGACGTGGTCTCGAGATCGTGCGACGCCTTCAGGTCGCCCGCGGTCTGGCTCTGCGGCACCAGCATCAAGGGGCCGTTGATCGGCATCACCTCGTCGAGGAAGATCGCGATGTTCATCGCGCGCGGCTCCGGCATGCCGTCGTCGCGCTTCCAGGTGCCGTAATCCTGGTGCCATTGCCAGACGTCGCCGGTGAAGGCCGCCTTCGCGTTGATCTTGAACTGGTGCATGTAGACCTTCTCGCCGAACAGCTGCTCGATCGGGTCGATCATGCGCGGATGCGCGCCGAGGAGGCCGAACGCCTCGTTGTAGAGATGCGCGGCGAAGGCGGTGCGCGGCGCGCCGCTCTTCTCGCGCCACACCTCGGGACGGTTGGCGTCATAGATCGAGACCGCCTCGCGCGCGAGGAAGTCGACCTCTTCCTGGCTGAACAGCTCGGGCAGGAACAGCCAGCCTTCGCGATGAAAAAATTCGACCTGCTCCGGGGTCAGTTTCATGGTGCTTTCCTCCTTTGATTATTGGTCTTCGTTCTTGCGACGGCGTGACAATCCTGTTCACGCCGCCACGTCGATCGCTCTCAGCTTCTCTTCCGTCATTCGTCCTGCAGTCTGCGCATGTGCCAGCGCAGCGGCTTCTGCGGCTGCAGCATTGCCGGAGAAAACATGCGCGGCGATGGTCTCGTGTTCGGTCCAGGCGCTGCCGCGGTAATCCAGCTCGGCGAGCACGGTCGCCATCGAGCGGCGCATATGCGGCCATTGCGGCGCGATCATTTCCTCGATCGCGGAATTGCCGGCGAGCCGATAGATCGCGCTGTGGAAGTCGACATCGAGCGCGATCAGGCGTGCCAGCGGCACGCTGTCGTCGATCGTGCGTCCGGCTTCGAGCGCGGCTTCGAGCTGGGTGCGCGCAACGCAATCCTCTTTCACGCGCCTCGCGGCGAGCCGCGCCGCCAGCGCATCGATGGCGCCGCGGACCTCATAGAGCTCGCGGATGCGCCGCGGATCGAGCTGCGTCACCTCGAAGCCGCGCTTGCCGCTGTCTGCGACGAGGCCCTGGCGATGCAATAGATGCAGCGCATGCGAGATCGGTTGGCGCGAGACGCCGAGCTTCTCGGCAAGCTCGTTCTGGGTGATGCGCTGGCCGGGCAGCAGCGTGCGGTCGATGATCGCTTCGAGCAACCGGCCGTAGACCTGGTCGATCAGGTTCGGGAGCGGGTCCAACGGGATCATGCCATCAGTCCAAATTGGAATACGGAATTCCGTGTTCGAAAATGAAACTACTGCGAGTGGCAGGAGCGGTCAAGGCTCCAGTTTGTGATGGCGCTAAGTGACTGAGAAAGGGATGATTTTGCGAAGCACGGGACCCGCAAGGCCGATGTTCGTCGCAGCAACGGTCGACCTCCGGACTCTCGACCACGGACCAGAAAGTGTCCACGATGTCTCCGAACACCCGTCCGCCATCTCCCCGGTCTGAACAGTGGGGGAGGGTGGGGTGGCCCCGGGCGCAGGCGCGAACGATGAACTGCCGGTGCGTCGATCGGCAGCAGAAACGTCCACTTGTTCGAGCCCGCTACTTCGCCTTGCCGAGATCCATCAGCATCCGCGTCATCAGATAGAGCCGCGGCACGATCGAGTTGGTGTCGATGTATTCGTCGCGGGCGTGATAGCCCCAGCCGGCGAGGCCGAAGCTTTCAACCACGATAGCCTTGCCGCTGCGCGCAGCGTAGCCGGCGTCGGTTGCGCCGCCGGTCATCTCGGCGATATCCAGCTTCCGGTCGAGCTCGGCGTAGATCGCCTGTCCGTCTTTCGCGAGCGCGCGGCCGCGATCGTTTGCCACGAAGGGCGGACGGCCTGCCGCGACCTTCACCGTCACTTCGGTGTCGGCGATCAGTTTGTTCTTTACCTTTTCGTCGAGCGCGGCCTGCAGCTTCTCGACGCCATCAGGAATGGTGAGGCGGATGTCGGCGCCTGCGCTGGCGTGGTCGGGGATCTGGTTGCGCACGGTGCCGGCCTTTGCGGTGGTCCAGTTCAGCTGCGTGCCCGGTATCGATTTCGCGACGTCCTGGGTCTGCAGCAATTGATGCGCGAGCTCGATCAGCGCGTTGCGGCCGAGCTGCGGCGCGGCGCCGGCATGCGAGGCCTTGCCCTTCACATCGATTGTGCCGGTGGCGGTGCCGCTGGCGCCGAGCAGCAGGCTTTCATTTTTGGCGACCGGCGGCGCAACCGTCGGCTCGCAGGACAGCACCACATCGTGCTGGTCGGCGAGCTCGGCGATGATCTCGCCGGAACCGATCGAGCCGACCTCTTCATCAGGATTGAACGACACGGTGAGCTTGGTGTAGTCGCGCCAGCCCGCATCATTCAGGATCTTGAGCGAATGCAGGATGACGGCGATGCCGCCCTTGTCGTCAGCAATGCCGGGCCCGTAGATCCTGTTGCCGTCGACCTTATAGGGCTGGGTGTCGAGGATGCCGTGCTCATAGACGGTGTCCATATGCGCGATCAGCATCAGCTTCTTGCTGCCGCTGCCTTCAAAGGTGCCGATCACCATGTCGGCGCCGGCGCCGCGCGTGGTCTTGCGCCGCTCGGTCCTGGCGCCGAGCGCCTTCAGCCGCGCTTCGGTGTAGTCGGCCATCTTCTTCAGGCCCTCGACATCGCTGGAGCCTGACTCGATCAGCACCATGTCGTGCAGGCTCTCGATCACGGCCGGCTGGGCCTGCTCGGCCGCCGCGCGCAGCTTTTCATCTGCGGCGGCAAAGGCGGGGGACGAGGCGAGGGCGAGCGAGAACACGCCGGCCGACGCGAGCAATTTGATGGTTAGTTTCATGATTGTCCTCCCTTGGTGGCGCGGGAGAACGATAGCATCGCGACCCTTCAGCCTCCAGCCGCGTCAGGTGCGGTCGAGCACCTCGACATCGAGTGTCTCGATCGCGGCAGCATCGGCGGTCGCATCGATCGCCGCGATCCTGTCGCCTGAAATCGTGACCCGCAGCACGACGCGCAGCGCGCCGCCGAAGATGACGGCAACGCCGATCGCGCCATCGACCAGCGCGGGCCGCGCCGCCTGTGCGCGTCCCTTGAAGCTTTCGGCGACCGCTGCAGCGCCGCGGATCACCGGCAGCGAGCCGAGCCTTTGCGCGGCCTGATCGGCGCGCACCACGACGTCGGGCGCGAGCACGGCGAGCAGCGCTTCGAAATCGCCGTTGCGCGATGCGGCGAGAAAGGCCTCGACGATGCCGCGCTGCCGGCCGAGATCGGCGTCCGGCGCGGGCGGCGCGCCCTGGACACGACGCCGGGCGCGGCTGGCGAGTTGCCGTGCGGCAGCCGGCGTGCGCCCGACGATCGGCGCGATCTCCTCGAACGGCACCGCGAACATGTCGTGCAGCACGAAGGCCAGCCGCTCCGCCGGCGCCAGCGTTTCCAGTACCACGAGCAGCGCCGCGCCGACGGAATCAGCCATCTCGGTCTCGCGCTCGGACGGATTGTCTGCGACCGGTTCCGGAACGTGCGGGCCGATCGGCTCCTCGCGGCGCGATTTGCGCGAGCGGAGCATGTCGAGGCAGATGCGCGCGATCACCGTGGTCAGCCATCCCCCGAGATTGTCGACCGCAGCAGTGTCGGTGCGGCCGAGCCGCAGCCAGGCCTCCTGCACGGCATCGTCGACCTCGGCGGTCGAGCCCAGCATGCGGTAGGCCACGGCCCGCAAGCGCGGCCGGTTGGCCTCGAACTGCTCGGTGAGAGAATTTTTCTCGTCCATCGGTCACATTCCCTTTGTCCGCTCCGTCATGGCGATGACGAACGAAAGTTGGCCGATGTGACAGCAGATCGGCGCGGCGACGTCAAAAGCAAATCAGGAGAGTGACATGATGAAAGCCCGCATGAACCATCCGGTGATGGTTGTTCCCGATGCCATGAAGGCGCTGCAGGCGCTCAGCGAGAGCACCAAACAGGCTTTGCCGGAAAAGCTGCTCGAATTGGTCCATCTGCGCGCCAGCCAGATCAATGGCTGCAGCGTTTGCGTCGATATGCACCCAAAACTCGCCCGCCGCGCCGGCGAGACCGACGAGCGGCTGTTCGCGGTCGGCGCCTGGCGCGACACGCCCTATTTCAGCGACGCCGAGCGCGCCGCGCTGGCACTGACGGAGGCGGTGACCCGGCTCAGCGACCGCGAGGATCCGGTAACGGATGCGGTGTGGGACGAGGCTGCGAAGCATTTCAACGAGCAGCAGCTGGCTTCCCTGGTGCTGGGGATCGCGGCGATCAACGTCTGGAACCGGGTGAACGTCGCCGTGCGCCAGCCGGTCGGTGTTTGGAAGGTGTGAGCAGATCTCTTGCCGCGCAGGCGGTGCACCCTCTCCCTTTGTGAGAGAGGGTGGCGCGATAAAGCGCAGCGTCATCGCGCCGGGTGAGGGGTTTTCTCCGCGGAGACAGGCCCCTCACCCGGATCGCATTTCGCTTTGCTGCATGCGACATAGCCGAAGCTGCGCTTCGGCGTTCTTGAGAACGGCCGCCGTGGGCGGCCTATGCCTCTCCCACAAGGGGAGAGGTGCATTGCCTATGCCGCCAGAAACTCCAGCACGATCTCGCAGTATCGTTGCGGCGCCTGCTCGAACATCGGGTGCGTGGTGCCCGGGATCATCTCGGTGCGCGCGCCCTTCACATTGGCGGCGAGGGCGTGCAGCACCTTCGGCAGCATGCCCTTGGTGTTGGCGCCGCCGATGAACAGCGTCGGCGTCTTGATCGCTTGCGCATCTGCTTTCGAGAACGGCGGGCGCTGGTCGCGGGTCTGGCCGATCAAGGTGGTCGCGTTGTCGCGCAAGAGCTGCTTGGAGGTTGCCGGAAGCCGCTTCCAGGCGCCGAGGCCTTCGAGCGCGTCCATGAAGATCTGCAAGCCGCCATCGATGTCGCCTCCGGCAATCACGTCGGCTGAGGCCGCGATCCGCGCCGCAAGCGGCGAGGGACCGGGCTGATAGTATCGAGGTCGAGCGTGCCGTCGAGCTCACCGCCGGGCTCGGCCAGGACGAGCTTGTGCAACAGATCCGGCCGCCGCTGCGCGACGCGGAAGCAGATGTGGCCGCCGCGGGAATGCCCCATAAGGTCGACGGGGCTGGTGTCGAATTGCTCGATGAAGGCGATCACGTCGTCGACATGCTGGGCGATCGAATAAGTGTCGCCGACGCCGTCCCAATGCGCCGGGAAGAAATGCCGCAGGCTGACCGCGATCACCCGATGCCGGCGTGTCAGCGGGCCGAGTACCGCCGACCAGATCCGGAAATCGCACAGCGAGCCGTGCACGCAGACCAGCGGCGGGCCCTCTCCGATATCGAGATAGGGCATGTCGAAACCCTTGACGGGAAGGCTGTGCATTTGGGGCTCGCGGGCGGGGCAGATGTTGTTGATTTAGCCCAAGTTCCCACGGAATTCGGGTGGATAGCAACATTCTCCAAGCCTAGATTTCAGGTCAGCAGCAGGCTCGCGCGCGTGAGCCCAAGGGATATATCAAGGAACATTCGGAGCGAGCCATGATCGGCCAGCATTTTGCAATCTTCGAGACCACGATCGGCGCCTGCGGCGTCGTCTGGGGCGAGCACGGCGTCACCGGCGTGCAGCTGCCGATGGGCACCGAGGAGAAGACCCGCAAGCGGATTTTTCAGCGCAATGGCGACGTCGCCGAGGCGGCGCCGCCGGCCGAGGTGCAACACGCGATCGACGGCATGATCGAACTGCTCGCCGGCAAGCCGAACGACCTCGCCGACATCGTGCTCGATCTCGACGACGTGCCGGAATTCAACCGCGGCGTCTACGACATCGCGCGGAAGATTCCGCCCGGCAAGACCGTGACCTATGGCGATATCGCCAAGCAGCTCGGCGGCGTGGAGCTGTCGCGCGACGTCGGCCAGGCGCTCGGCCGCAACCCGTGTCCGATCGTGGTGCCCTGCCACCGTGTGCTGGCGGCCGGCAACAAGCCGGGCGGCTTCTCGGCCAATGGCGGCGTGGTGACCAAGCTGAAGATGCTGCAGATCGAAGGCGCGGTCGTGAACCACACACCGAGTCTGTTTGATTGAGGCACCGGTCTTTCCGGGCTCCCTCTCCCCGTTCTTCACGGGGACAGGGTTGGGGTGAGGGGCTTTATCCGCGTGAATACTGAGAGCCGAATTCGCGGAGGGCCCCCTCACCCGGCTCGCATTTCATGCGACATTGCCGAAGCTTTGCTTCGGCGTCCTTGTGGACGGCCGCCGTAGGCGGCCTGTGCCTCTCCCAGCAGGCGGGGAGAGGCGAAGCACTACGCCGTCTCACACACAAACCCATTCCCCTTCCGCTTGATCTTGCCGACCGAGGGCGAGGGGAAATGCGCGGGGCAGCACAGCGTGTCGGTGTCGCAATAGCGCTCCAGGAAACTCCGCCGCGTCGTCGCGGCCTGCGCCTGGTCGACATCGAACTTCGCCGACAGTTCCGGATAAAGCGTCTGGATCGGCGAGTGCATCAAATCGCCGGCGAACACTGCATCGTCCTTGCCGCGGCCGAAGGTGAAGGCAACGTGGCCCGGCGTGTGGCCGGGCGTCGGCAGGATGCGCGCGTGGTCGCCGATCGCAAAATCATTGCCGACAATCTCGGCCCGCTTGGCCTCGACCACCGGCAGCACGCTGTCCACGAATGGCGGCACCTCGGCCTTCGCGTTGCTCTCGGTCCAGTAGTCGAACTCGGTCTTGTCGAACACGTAACGCGCGTTCGGGAAGGTCGGCACCCAGCGGCCGTTCTCCAGCCGCGTGTTCCAGCCGACATGATCGACGTGCAGATGCGTGCACATCACATAGTCGATGTCGCCGACCGAAAAGCCCGCCGCCGCGAGACCGCGCAGATAGCTGTCATCGGTCTTCATGTTCCATTTCGGCCGCGCCGGCCGCGGCTTGTCGTTGCCGATGCAGCTGTCGATCAGGATGGTGTGGTGCGGCGTCTTCACGATGTAGGACTGGAACGCCAGGATCAGCGTGTCGCTGTCGTCCAGCGCGCCTGCGGCTTTCATCCAGGCGCGGTTCTCGGCGAGGACTTCCGGCGTCAGCCCGGGCAGCATCTCATGCGCGGGCAGGAACGTGGTTTCCTGCTCGACGATGCGATGAATGGTGAGATCGCCGGCCGCATATTTCAGGCTCATGGGTGGTTCCTTCGGCGTTAGCGTTTTCAAGCGAAGTGGAGTCCGGTTTGCGTGAAGAAACGCGCAAAAGAATTTCTAGTGCGCGTCACGCACGGCGGGAATGATGATGTTGGCGAGGATATCCATTGCCGCAAGGCCTTCCTTCGGCTGGCCGTACTGGGCTGCCGTCGTCATCATCACAAGGTCGAGATCGGGCACGGCGACGATGCGCTGGCCGCCCCAACCGAAGGCGCCGGCCCACCTGACTTCTTTCCCCGCCGCAAATGATCGCCCCACCCACCATTGATGGCCATAGAACAGCGTGCCGCCGAAATAGCCGACCGCCTGGAAGTGCGGTGCGATCGACTGGTCCATCCATTCGGCCGGGACGATCTGCTGCTCCTTCCATCGCCCGTGGTCGAGCACGAGCTGGCCGATCTTTGCGGCGTCGCGCGGCCGCAGCCTGAGGCCGGACGCAGCAGCGATCTTGCCGTTCTTGTAGGTCTTCCATTCGAAATCGGTGATACCGAGCGGCTCGAACAACGTCTCGCGCGCGAACGCTTCGAGGGATTTGCCGGAGACTTGCTCGACGATGTTGCCGAGCAGATCGGTACCGCCGCCATTGTAGGTCCACAGCGTATCCGGCGGTGCTGCGATCGGCTTGCCCAGCACGTAGCCGATCGGATCGGTATCGAAGGCGAGATGCGGTTCGTCGTTATCGGGATCGGTCCAGGGCAGAGTCTCGTCCCATTTGATGCCTGATGACATCGTCAGCAAATGGTGCAGCGTGATTGCGTCCCAGCCGGCTGATTTCACCTGATGATGCTCGGGAAAGAACTTCACCACGGGCTCATTGGCGCTGGCGATCAGCTTGCGGTCGATGGCGATGCCGAGCAGCAGCGCCGTCACGCTCTTGGTTGCCGAACGCATGTCGTGCTTGGTCGTCGCGGTGAATTCGATGTGACCCTCGGGCTGGCCCCACGGCTGGTCGATGCCGGCAAAATACTGCTCGAACACCAGTCTGCCGTGTCGCGCCACGACAACTGAATGGATCTCTGTGCTGCGTAGCGCCAGCCGCGCGGCGATGCCGCACAGTCGTTCGCTATCCATGCCGACGCTTTCCGGCGAGGCAATCACCCAGCCGTCGTCGAGCGCGGCCGGCGATCCGCAAGGCTGGCGTTGTTGTCCAGGTGTCATATCGTCGGCCTTCAGATTGGTGATTGAGGCCGTCAACGCGAGCGCGAGGCTCGCGCCGAGACGTGAGAGGCGGGGGAAGCGTTCGCGCATCGTCATTCTCCCCGCCTTCGCTTTGCTACGCCACAGGCGGCGCCGAGATCTTCACCGACGGCCGTTCCAGCATTCGCTGGTAGATGGCGTCGAGCTTGGGATAGGCCTTGCGCCAGCCGCAATCGGCGAAGCGGAAATCCGCATAGCCGAGCACGCAAACAAGGCCGATCTGCGCGATGTCGAACGACGAACCGTTCAGCACGTCCGGCCGGTTCTCGAACCGTGCCATGCCGGCCCAGGCCCGGTTCCAGTGATCGTCATGCCAGGCTTGCCACAGCGAGCCCTGCGGCCGCACCATCTTCTCGTAGCGGCACAGCAGCATGGAATCGAGCATGCCGTTGATCAGCGAGTGATCGGTCTTCAGCTTCCAGCGCCGCGGGCCGTAACCCGGGATCAGCCGGCCGCCGCCGATCTCGTTGAGATATTCGACGATGACATAGGAATCCAAGATGGCATCGCCATGGTCGAGGATCAGCACCGGCAGTTTCTTCAGCGGCGAGATCTTTGAATATTCATCGTTGGCCTGTCCCGGCGCAACGCTGGCCGGCACCAGCTCGATCTTATCGATCAGGCCAAGCTCGATCGCCGCGATGCGCACCTTGCGGGCGAACGGGGAGGCGGGAGAGAAGGTGAGTTTCATGGAGAACTCCTTGCGAAGGTTCTTTCCTCTGTCATAGCCGTCTGAAGGACGGCGTCGCTTTCGCTCGCCTATGCCCGGCCATCCACGACTTTGCTTCCGTACACGACCCAAGACGTGGATGCCCGGGTCAAGCCCGGGCATGACGAATTCAGGAACAATGCGTGCCGCTCACGCCGCGACGATTTCCTGGCGCTGCTCGCCGAGACCTTCGATGCCGAGCGTCACAACGTCGCCGACGTTGAGGAAGGTTGGCGGCTTCATGCCGAGGCCGACGCCGGGCGGGGTGCCGGTGGTGATGATGTCACCGGGCAGCAGCGTCATGAACTGCGAGACGTAGGCGATGCACTTTGCCATCGAGAAGATCATGGTCTTGGTCGAGCCGGTCTGGCGGCGCTGGCCGTTGACGTCGAGCCACATCGACAGGTCTTGCACGTCCTTGATCTCGTCCTTGGTGACGAGCCAGGGGCCGACCGGGCCGAACGTATCGTGCGACTTGCCCTTGGTCCACTGTCCGAGCCGCTCGGTCTGGAAGTTGCGCTCGGAGACGTCGTTGCAGACACAATAGCCGGCGACGTGGTTCAGCGCGTCGGCTTCCGAGACATATTTGGCGCGGGTGCCGATGATCGCGGCGATCTCGACTTCCCAGTCGAGCTTGGTCGAGCCGCGCGGCTTTTCGACCGCGTCGTTCGGGCCGCTCAGGGAGGTGTTCGCCTTCATGAAGATGATCGGCTCAGTCGGGATCGCCGCGCCGGTCTCCTTGGCGTGGTCGGAATAGTTCAGGCCGATCGCGACGAATTTGGAGATGCCGGTGACCGGGGCGCCGAAGCGCGGCTTGCCGGAGACGGCGGGCAGGGAGGCGGCATCGAGGGCGGCAAGCTTCTTCAGCGAGTCCGGCGAATAGGCGTCGCCGGTCAGGTCCTTCAGATGGGCCGAGAGGTCGCGCAGCTGGCCGGATTTGTCGATCAGACCGGGCTTTTCCGCACCCTTTTCGCCATAACGAACAAGCTTCATGTTGATCACTCCCTACGATGTCCTGAGGATTATTACTGGTATACCTCGACACGCTTCATGGAACAGCGCGCCGGGAAATTCAACCGCCATGAGCGCGCTGCATTGCTGCCAAGCCTTATTTTCAAGGCCAGTTCGGGCCGATCATCCCAGCGCGATGAAGCGGAACGCGTCGCCGTCGCGCTTGATGTGGCCGGCACTGAAATGGCCGCCGATCACCAGCGTCGGCGTATCGGCAAAGCGCGAGAACAAGTCGCGCCGCGTCGCGGCCGATTGCTTCGGATCGGAGTCTACGGTCGCAGACCAGTCGAGGTGATACATCTGGCAGGGATGATGCGCGGCATCGCCGGTCAGCAGCGCTTGCTCGCCGCCGGACTTGATGTGGATGCTCATGTGCCCGGGGCTGTGACCCGGCGTCGGGATCAGCGTGATCTCCTCGGTCAGCCGGTGGTCGCTCGGCACCAGCTCGGCCTTGCCGGCATCCGCGATTGGTTTCACGGAGTCCGCGAACACGGCGGCGTGGGCGGGATCGTCGCTGTGGTCGCGCCAGTAATCGTATTCGGTCTTGCCGAACACGTAACGCGCCTTGGCGAAGGTCGGCACCCATTTGCCGCCGACGAGTTTGGTGTTCCAGCCGACATGATCGACATGCAGATGCGTGCACAGCACGGTGTCGATGCTGTTAGGGGCAAATCCGGCCGCGGTCAGCTTCTCCAGGAACGGATCGCTGCGGTTATTCCAGGTCGGCACGTTGCGGCCCTGCTTGTCGTTGCCGAGCCCGGTGTCGACGATGATGCGGTGCTCCGGCGTTTCCACCAGCAGCGAATGGATCGACATTTTCAGCCGGCCCTCCTCGTTGGCGAAATGCGGGATCAGCCAGGGCAGGCTCAGGATCTCTTCCCGGCCGGCCAGCGGCAGGATGAAGCGTGTGCTGCCGACGGTCTCGAGCTCGACGACTTTTGTGATCGTGACCTTGCCGATCGTCCATTGCATGCGGCGTGTCCCCTATTATCGCTATCGTGCGCAGTCGACGATCACGGTGCCGACCTTGTCGCCCTTCTCGACGGCGAGATGGGCTTCTGCCGTCTCGACCAGTGCGAATTGCGCGGCGATGTTGTGCACCCGGGTGCCCGACTCCAGCCATTTCGTGATATCGGCCTGCGCGGCCGCGAGCAGTGGCGGCGGCAGTGCGAACAGCACCAGCGCGCGCACCGTGATGCATTTCTCCATCAATTCGCGCACCGGCAGCGTCGGCGTGCGGTTGCCGTTGGTGGCGTAGACCGCGATCGTCGAGTTCATCGCCATGATTTTCAGCGTGGTCGCGAGGTTGCCGCCGAAATCGACGTCGATCACGCGGTCGACGCCGCGGTTCTCGGTGAACGCCATCACCTTCGAGACGACGTCCTCGGTCCGGTAGTTGACGACCGTGTCGGCGCCGGCGAGCCGCGCTTCGACGTCCTTGACCTGCGAGCTCACGGTCGCGATCACCCGCGCGCCGCCCCATTTCGCGAGCTGCACGGCATAGTGGCCGACCGCGCCGGCGCCGCCGGTGACCAGCACCGTCTGCCCGGCGATCGGACCGTCCGCATACAGCGCGCACCACGCGGTCATGCAGGGGATGCCGAGCGTAGCACCGGCCGCGAACGACACGTTCTGCGGCAGCGGCGTCACCAGATAATCGGCAAGCGTGATGTATTCGGCCGCGGTGCCGAAGGCGCGGCCATTGCGCTGGCCATTGAACAGCCAGACCCGGTCGCCGACCGCAAAGCGGGTGACGCCTTCACCGACCTGGTCGACGATCCCGGCGCCGTCGCTGTTAGGGATCACGCGCGGAAATTCCATCGCGCGATAGTTGCCGCTGCGGCGGCCGACATCGGCCGGATTGACGCCTGAAGCCTCGAGGCGAACGCGGACCTCCCCGGGGCCGGCCTCAGGTGTCGGCATCTCGCCGACGGTAAGCACCGTCGGCGCCGCGCCTGTCCGCTCGTACCAGACCGCTCTCACAGCGTACCGGGGAAGGCGCCGCCATCGAGCAGGATGTTCTGCCCGGTGATGAAGCCGGCCTTGTCGCCACACAGGAAGGCGCAGGCGTAGCCGAATTCATCGGGATGACCGAAGCGGCCGGCGGGGTTCAGCTTGGCACGCTCGGTCATGACAGCCTCGATCGAAAGGCCGCGCTTTTCGGCTTCCGCCTTGCCGGTGCCGCGCAGACGGTCGGTGTCGAACGGGCCCGGCAGCAGGCCGTTGATGGTGACGTTGTTGATCACGGTCTTGCGCGACAGGCCGGCGACGAAGCCGGTGAGGCCGGCGCGGGCGCCGTTGGAGAGGCCGAGAATCTCGATCGGCGCCTTCACCGCCGCCGAGGTGATGTTGACGATGCGGCCGAACTTGCGCGCCATCATGCCGTCGACGGTCGCCTTGATCAGCTCGATCGGCGTCAGCATGTTGGCGTCGATCGCCTTGATCCAGTCGTCGCGGGTCCAGTTGCGGAAGTCGCCGGGCGGCGGGCCACCCGCATTGTTGATCAGGATATCCGGATCGGGGCAGGCCTTGAGCACGGCTTCGCGTCCTGCCGGGGTCGTGATGTCGCCGACGATCTCGGTGACGGTGACGGCGGGATGGCCTTTACGGATCTCGTCGGCGGTCTGCTTCAGCGCCTCGGCGCCGCGCGCCGTCAGCGTGACATGCACGCCCTCATTGGCGAGCGCGATCGCGCAGGCGCGGCCCAGTCCCTTGCTCGATGCGCAGACGATGGCGCGGCGGCCTTTGATTCCAAGATCCACGAGTTTCACTCCCTGTGATGTTGGGTCGGTTTGTAAGGTTTTGATGGCGCCAGTCTAGCCAAGCCCGGCGGCGCAAGTAAGGGAGGTGCAATGCATAAGTGCATGCCGGACCGGAACAGGCGGGGCGAGCACCGTGGGTTAGATGTGTTGCTCCCGCCGCAACCGCTCGATCGCCATGGCGGCTTCGGGCGGCAATGAGCGGAATCCGGCCTGTCCGGCCGCGGAAAACAACGGCCGCAATTGCGATCCGTTGAGGAATTGCGGCTGCCTGGCAACCGGCACCAGCTGATCGAACACCAGCACCAGCGTGGTCACGACAAGGCCGACCCTGATCGCGCCGAGCAGCGCGCCGCCGAGCCGGTCGCCGATCCCGACCTCCGCACCGATGGTGTCGTCGAGCATCGTCCGCGCCATCTTTCCGAGGATGACGCCGATCAGCAGGAACAGGCCGAACAGCAGCACGCCGTTGGGCGGAAACGGCGACGACGGAAGCGTCGCGATGTGCGGCCCGATCATCGCCATCGCGGCGACCGCGAGCGGCATGGCGACGAGATAAGCCAGGATCGTGACCGCGCTGCGCAGCAGGCCCGTCGTGAAGCCAGTAACCACCGCGAACAGCAACCCAAGGGTCACGACAATGTCGAAGAGGTTCATGGATAAGGATTTCCTGCCCCGATCTCCTGCGGTCCCCCGGTTGATGAAACCGGCATACATCAAGGACAATTTTAGTGATCAATCGTCCGCTTCAATCCGGCAACCTGTAGATGTCCGGCCTATGCGATGTCGGTAAAGAAATCATCCTCATCGCAGGCCGCTTCGCAGGGGCTGGGGCGGCATCGGTGCGTAGCCCGGATGAAGCGCAGCGAAATCCGGGACCCGTACACGGTCGTGGCCCTGGATTGCGCTTCGCTCCATCCGGGCAACGCTCCCTGAACTGACGATCCTGTCATTGCCGGGCTTGACCCGGCAATCCATCCGCTTCGCAAGACTCTCGCGAAGATGATGGATGCGCGGGTCAAGCCCGCGCATGACGATCCTGCTTGGTGGCCGCTATCCCGCCCGCATCTCCGCCTTGATCATGTCGGCGGCCTTTTCTCCGATCATGATGGTCGGAGCATTGGTGTTGCCGCCGATCAATGTCGGCATGATAGAGGCGTCGACCACGCGCAGCGCTTCGAGCCCGTGCACGCGCAACTTCGGATCGACCACCGCAAGCGGATCGTCGGTGCCCATCCTGCAGGTGCCGACCGGGTGGTAGACCGTGTCGGAGCGCGCCCGCAGGATGCTGCGGATGTCGTCATCGGTGCGGACATCTGATGTGAACATGTCCTTCTGCTGTAGGGCGCGTAGCGCCGGCGTGTCGAGCAGCCGCTTCGTCATCTTGAAGCCTGCGACCATGGTCTCGACGTCGCTGTCCTCGCCGAAGAAATTCGGATCGATCGCGGGGGCTGCCAGCGGGTCGGCGCTGTTCAGCCACACGCTGCCGCGGCTTGCCGGGCGCAGCAGGCAGACATGGCAGGAGAAGCCGGTGCCCCAGCGCGGCTTGCGGCCGTGGTCTTCCACCATGGCCATGCAAAAATGCAGCTGGATGTCGGGGACGTCGAGGTCCGGTCGCGTCTTCAGGAAGCCGCCGCATTCGGCGACGTTCGAAGTCATCGGGCCGCGCCGCTCGCGCCGGTATTGCCCGATGCCCTTGATGATCCGCCCGATGCCGCTCCACGACAGCCCCGAGAAATAAGGTGCGTCGGAGGCGAAGCCGAACACGAAATCGGGATGATCCTGCAGGTTCTGTCCGACACCCGGCAGATGATGCACGCTGGCGATGCCGTGCTTGCCGAGCGCCGCTGCGTCGCCTATGCCCGACAGCATCATCAATTGCGGCGACTGGAACGCGCCCGCTGAGAGGATGACCTCGCGCCGCGCGCGCAGCGCCTTCTTCTCCTTGCCTTGCATGTATTCGACGCCGACGGCGCGCTTGCCCTCGAAGATGATGCGCGTCGCCTGCGCTTGGGTCTCGATGCGCAGGTTGGGCCGGCGGCCCATTTGGGGATGGATGTAGCCGCGCGCTGCGCTCCAGCGCTCCCCATTCCTCTGAGTCACCTGGTAGATGCCGAGGCCTTCCTGCTCGGCGCCGTTGAAATCGTCGCGGATCCGGAACTGCGCCTCGCGCGCGCCCTGCAGGAACATCTCCTTGACCGGATTGTCGGACTGCAGGCCCGTGACGTTGAGCGGCCCGCCCTTGCCGTGATATTCGCCGTCGAGCTCCGTGTTGTGCTCCGAACGCTTGAAGTAGGGCAGGACGTCGTCGTAGCTCCAGCCCGTATTGCCGAGCGAAGCCCAGTGATCGTAGTCGGCGCGATGGCCGCGGATGTAGACCATGGCATTGATGGCGCTTGAGCCGCCGAGCCCCTTGCCGCGCGGCTGATAGCCGATGCGGCCGTTCAGGCCCTTCTGCGGCACCGTGTCGAACGCCCAATTGTTGATCTTGCCGGAGAGCATGAGAATGATGGCGCCGGGCGTGGTGACGACCCAATTGTCGTTCTTGCCGCCGGCATCGAGCAGCGCCACCGAGGTCGCCGCATCCTCCGACAACCGCCCCGCCACCGCGCAGCCGCCGGAGCCTGCGCCCACCACCACGAAGTCGAATGTGTCTGTCACGTTTCCCCCTTGCTTGTTCTTGTTCGTCATTCCGGGGCGATGCGCTAGCATCGAACCCGGAATCTCGAGATTCCGGGTCTGGTCCTTCGGACCATCCCGGAATGACGGCGTACGCGCTACGACAACAACCGCATCAGCTTCTCCAGCCGTGCGATCTTCGCGCCATAGGGTGGATAGAGATCGGCGAGCCGGTTGAAGCGCGAGCGGTAGAACACCGGCTTCAGCTTGGTCAGCGTCTTGAATCCCCATTCGCCGTGATAGGCGCCGGTGCCGGACGCGCCGACGCCCCCCATCGGCTGATAGGCCTGCGCGAAATGGAACAGGCAGTCGTTGACGGTGACGCCGCCGGACACCGTGCGCGTCAGCACCTCGTCGCGGGCGGCGCTGTCGGTGCCGAACCAGTACAGCGCCAGCGGGCGGTCGCGCTTGTTGATGAAGGCGATCGCCTCGGTCGCGTCGCGCGTGCCCATGACCGGCAGCAGCGGTCCAAAGATCTCCTCCTGCATCACGGTCATCTCAGGCGTGGCGTCGACGATCAAGGTGGGTGGGAATTTGCGCCTCGCCTTCCACTCGGGATCGTTCGGCGCCGCCGGTTGCATGATGGTCGCGCCCTTCGCGGCGGCGTCGGCAACCAGGCCCTCCAGCCGCGTGTAATGCCGGTCCGAGACGATCGAGCTGTAGTCGGCATTTTTCGGATCGGTGCCGAACATGTGCTGCATGTGGCCCTGCACCCGCATCGCGAAGGGCTGCACCGCGGTCTGCGGCACCAGCGCGTAGTCGGGCGCGATGCAGGTCTGGCCCGCATTGAGCAGCTGCCATAGGCGATGCGTTGCGCGGCTTCGTCGATATCGGCAGAGCCGTCGACGATCACCGGCGACTTGCCGCCGAGCTCGAGCGTCACCGGCGTCAGGTTGCGGCCACAGGCCTCCGCGACCAGCCGACCGACCCGGGTCGAGCCGGTGAAGATCAGATGATCGAACGGCAACGCGGCAAAGGCCTTTGCGATGTCGTCGTCGATATCGGTGACCGCGAGCTCGGTGGTGTCGAACTTCTTCTCGATCACCTCGGCCAGCAGCTCGGCGAAGCGCGGCACCAATTCGCTCGGCTTGATGATCGCCCGGTTGCCGGCCGCGATCGCGGCGACTGCGGGCGCCAAGGTCAGCTGCAGCGGATAATTCCAGGGCGCGATGATGCCGACCACGCCGAGCGGCTGCGGGATCAGCCGGTTTTTGGCCGGCGCGAACTGCACCGTGGTCGGGATCTTCTCGGGTGCCATCCAGCCCTTGAGGTGCTTGGCCGCATGCTTGATCTCGCCGAGCACCAGCATGGTCTCGGCGATCGCGGTCTCGACAGTAGAGCGGTGGCCGAAATCGGCCGAGATCGCCGCCTCGAATCGCGCCTCGTTCTCGGTCAGCGCGGCGCGCAGGCGGCGCAGCCGGTCGAGCCGCGCCTGCAATGTCGGCGCCGGCTCGCTCCGCGACAGCTCGATCTGGCGGTGAAAGGCCTCCTCAAGCGCATGCAGCCCCGGGCTCTTCAATGGCCGGTCCATGGCGTTCCCCTCGGCGTTCCCCCTCGGATGACGTGTCCTTGACGGACTTTGTTGGGCGCCAAGCTCCGCTTTTGCGCGCGATCTGGCAAGAGCGGGTTCCCGGCGGTAAATTTGCGAGGAAAACCACAGATTTCGGCGTCACAAAAACCTCAAAAACCCGCATCCGGGGCTTTCCAAACCGCACTCACGTTGATACATACCCCTCGCACCCGACGGCTTCGGCCCGGGTCGCCTTCTCAGGAAGCCTCCGGACGGATCGATCGGCGCCATCTGATGCGTTGGCCGACCGGCTCGGGCTCTCTTTCAGCAAGGCACGCAACGGTTTAACGCGGGGTGGAGCAGCCCGGTAGCTCGTCAGGCTCATAACCTGAAGGTCATAGGTTCAAATCCTATCCCCGCAACCAAACAAGCCTCTGATTTTGCAGGGCTTTCAGAGGGCCGCTCCCCCGGGGCGGCCTTTTTGTTTTGGCCGTGTCGCCACCGTGTCGCCACGCGCATTAATTCGTGCGCCGCGTTTCCGATTGGCCTCGCGGGTATATTTTTCGGCCTGGGCAAGGGTCGTGTGACCGAGCGCAGCCATGATGTTCGTGAGTGCAGGCCCGGCTCCGCCGACTATCCCGCTAACAAAGTCGCCGACCTGCTGCTGCCCCTGGTATTGGAGGGCGAACCTGGAGATCAAGGCCGTCGTCGCCGTCTGATCGATCCTCAGCGGAAGATCGCGCCTACCTGGGGTGCTGGCCAGGTGCATACCTGTCATCCCAATGAGAGAATTAAAGTCGCAAGGCCGCGGCGCCGACCGCAAGGACTGCACGGTTTCGGGCCGGGAGAAGTTCAGCCCCGATCCCGCTCGTCTAGTCGAGTTTTTTTCTTCAGGCAAAGCGGAAGCGGCGCTAAGGAGGCCGCACAAGAGCGGTACCTATGTCAGGCTCACCGATCCCGGCGCTGCTCTATTTGCCTGACGAGCCAAAGCGGGAATAAGCCCCGCGCTCTGCCGACGGATATACTCGTCTCCGCAATCTGCAAACAAATTGCAGCTATAATCTCGGGGAACAGCGATTTTCGCGAGCATCTTGGAGGCCGGAATTGTGGTGGTCGCCTCTATGCCCATAGATGAGTTCCACTGCAAACCCTGCAGGTCATCAGGCGTCATTTTCACGGCGTAAACAATTCCATGATCGTGACGCCTTTCCGCGTCGTCAGCAACCCAGCGAATATTTGCGAGAGCATCCATTTGCTCTCTCAGCCAATCAAGATCGACTTTCACCGGCCTCGCTATTTCGATCATTGAGGGATGAGCATTCATCCCGATAAGACTGCGAAAGTTCGCCAACATTTTGGTTTCATGCCGCTCGCGAACGGCTGGTTCACGCAAGTAAGAGTCAAGGTCAGCAAAGGCAAACCTCAGGGCTCGCAATTTTTCTCCACCGGCAAAATCTAGCGTTGCGTACAACAACGCTCTGAGACTGGTTTCAGCAAAAAATAACAAGCCCGTTGTGGGATCACGTAAGTCATGGTCGAGAGAGAACGGTTTTAGTACAGGTAGGCCGCCCCAACTCTCTCCAGCCCATTTCATCGCTTCATAAACACTGGCAACACGCTGAAGCTCTTCGCGTGAGACCATATTGAGCTGTGGTCTGAACCCCTCACGCTCAATGGCATCGGCGTTAAAGCCAGATGTACCGTGAAACATTACCCAGGGATCATGATCGATCTCACTGCAAAAAAGTTGAACATCGGTCGCAATGCGATCTGGATCGAACACTTGGACGGAAATATTCATGCACACCAATTAAAGCACGTTATTCACTTTTGAGCGCTGTAGAATTCTTCACGGGGTTCTTCCTAACTCGGCAACGCTTGGCAATCAACTATCGCAGAATCCGCCACGCTGCACGGCATCCCGGCCCACCGATGGGGCAGCCTTTTACGATGCCGTTCTTCGGATAAACCAGCCGCCGGTTAAAGTCGCGGTCAGCTCCTCACGTCGCTCGCGAAGAAGCCTTGCCGCAGCCGCGATGCGCCCGCGGACCCGCATACCCAGTTTTGCGATACCAGCGGTTTGGTGGAGGCTACTCGCTACGTCACTTCCGTAAAATTACGGACCCTCGCGAGGCAATCAAATGGCTATCTGCTATCAAGCCCGACTAAACCACACCAATCAGTATTCTTCAGCTAACATCAGGGTGATCACTCGTTCGGTAACGGTCGGATCGGACGGATCGGGCGAACCGAATTCGAAGTCGGCATCGTAGTAGTCGATCTTGAACAGGATGGAAGCGCCCTCAAATTCGAGCATGCCGAAATCGTGCTCGCCGTGCGGATCGTTGGCTATACAGAAGTCGTCAAACGTCCCTATAGCCGTTACGAGACGCTGAACGGCCTCTGGTCCGAGCGCGGCAATGCCAGGCGTCATGAACGCCTTGCCGCCCGTGAGAGTCGTTCGAAGCTGATCATTGAGCGCACGAATCCGTTCAACCGACATGGTTGCTTTCTCCGGTGATGTTGGGGGATGCCGGAATCTGTCCGGCGCGTTGGTAGGGGGTTGGCCCGGGCCGCAGTCCGAGCCAATTTGGGATCGAGGGCGGGTAGAATCAGGCGAGGCCGGGGTTGACCAACGCGACCGTGTTGATGTGCCTGATGAACTTCGGCAGCTTGGGGGCGTCGCGATATCGCAAAGTCAGAATTTCTGCATCCCTCGCGATAACCACGGCTTCCCACCAGCCATCATCGGGCGACTCATGGGCCAGAACCATGTGGCCGACGCCTATTTCTTCCCAACTGCGCGGTAAGCCGGAAGTTACCGGCGAAATACATCTTACTTCCGCGGTCGCGGCTTCCGTTTTCCCGTTCGTCTGAGCGTTGTCGGAAGCCTGCCGTGGAGCATCTAGTTTTTCGGCAGCAGGCTCTTCTTGGGCAAGCGGTCCCGCCGCTCCCAGTATCTTGTCGTAGAGTTCACGCCTGATGTTCGGGACGAACAGCTTCACGACCTTGCCGCCGCCATAGACTCGTCCCACCGGCAGCTTCATGCTCAACGCTGACACTGCTTCCGGTTGGTCGATCAGTACCCGGCAATTCATGTCCATGGCCGCCGACACGATGCTGTCCTTTAGCTCGGCGAACCGAGCGCCGCGCGGCTTGCCATTGGCGTCGAGTCCTAGGACGTAGACCTGATCAACCTTTGCCGCTGCGGCCTTCCCAGTTTTCTTGCCCATCTACTAGCTCCCAGAAATGCAGAAGGGAGCCGACAGGCTCCCTCAATCTGCGATTGAATGGTGATTTTAGTCCAAGAAGTGCTCAGGGTAATTCAGGTAATCCCGGAAGTATCTCAAAGTCTAAAATCAGCTAAGTCGTGAATCGACCTTGCTTGCACAGTATATGCTAATAAATGGTCGAGAACAAGTACCTGTAAATACAGTAAATATATGAAATTACATCGATTTTAGCGGTTTTCGACCGCAGATTCGAAACAGGTAGCAGTAGCTGATTTGGCACGCCTCGCGGTCGTCAATTCGGTTGCCGTTGCACAGGTCGAGACCGTCCGCGGCGCAATATCGCCAGATGGCGTGCTGGACAAAACGCGGGAAAAACTCTGGAAAGCTCGGATTAAAGGAGCGAGCATCAATCCGCTCCGCGACACGTCGGATGATTTCGGCACAGCCGCCTTCCGCGTAGCAGGCCGGGCCGTATCGATGGGGAATACCGCATTTTTCCAAAATGCCGGTCCTGTGCAAGAAATTGTGGACCAGCGTATCAATGACCAGCATGGCCTTTCCGGTCTCGAACCAAACGGGCCTGTGGTTGCGCGCGCCTATCATCAGCCAGGACAGCGCATTGGTCAGGACCTTGTCGGCCACACCGAAAACCTCACGGAGCGGGCCGATCAGAGCTTCCTGTCTGGCGGCCTCCAGATCGGCGTCAGACAACCCTGTGGTGGCTTCCAATTGGCTATCGATCCAGCCAATGAGATCGCCCCCAGCGATGTCCCGGACGAATAGAAAGAGGCTGTAGGCCGTCTGATTAAGCCGCCCGTTCCGGAGGTGTGGACGAGGTACTGGACAGGCATCGATATGATCGGGCTCGGCACAGGTGAAGCTCCCCTTGTCGTACCGGCAGCCCCCGTAGTCCCGGAAGGTTTGGAGCTTTGGGCAGGAGGGCGAATTTCGGAGGCTTGCCTCCATTTTGGACCAGGACGCGGTCCCATGCTTCTCCATGTAGTTACGGGCAACCTGGTCGGAGATGCCCTGAAAGCTGAACGCCGTCAGGAGCCAATCGAAAATCGGCGGCGTATGGCCCGACGCCACAGCTTGATCCAGGCCCCCGTGACGAAACTCGTCGTCGATCTCATCGAGCAACGATAGTGATCCAGCGACTATACAGACGGTGCGGATCAAAGCGTCGGAGTGACTGTGCGGTAGCTCGCTACACGGGGCAGTCGGCTTTGCCGCCATCTTTCGGGGCGATCTTAGGCTAGGCGAGCGGGGTCCTAGATCAGAGATACCAACCTCCGCTGGGCGTCACTGTCGCCATCGATGTATCCCTGCGTGGTCTGGATCGAGCGATGCCCAGCAAGCAACTGAACATCGCGCAACGAACCACCGGCTTTATGCACAAGCCTCGCCGCCCGCGTGATGAATGTTCGGCGACCTGAATGTGAGGAGCAGCCGTCAAGACCGACGGCGCGGTATGCGCGGCTAAACCAGATGACGATGCTGCGTGGCTTCATCTTGCTGCGCCGCTCCGAAAGCACGACGGGCCGTGATGGTTCTGAATGCCCTGTCAGCGCGGCGAGCGCCTCTCGAAGATCGGCATGGAGAGGGATTGTTCGGCCATGCCCCTTCTTTGCAGCGCAGTCTCTCAACTCCAAAGTTGTGCCAACAGTACCATTCGGATCGAGAACCATGTCCCACGTGAGGTTTGCAATCTCGGCGGCTCGCAGGCCAGCTTTCACAGAGAGCAAGACGATCACGCGGTCTCGAAGCGGATACCGAGTCGTTTCGGCAAAGAGTAGGAGGTTGTCGATCTGGTCAGCAGCTAAGATTTTTGCCTGCTTGCCCGGCATGGTCCTGTTCGAATTGGTTGTCGTGATTCTAACTTGCGCTCTCAACAATGCAACTTCAATTTCTTGGCCATTCGACTCCGAAGCTGAAGCACCGCCTTAGGTCCTATTGCGAAAATCAGGTCTTAGTTTAGATACCGCGACTTGAAATGTGGGGACGTTCATGGATGAAAAGCTTGCGCGCGGCCGCGCCCGGGAATTGTTTCGCCACCTTGCCGCGCGAACGAAATCGAAAACAGATCCGGCAACTCCGATCAACTTGAAGGTAATAGAGACGTACCTGTTACGGGGTGGAATCGACGAGACACGCTTAAAGGGCTTCGCGGAAGAGATTGAACGCGAATTTAGAAGCATTGGCCAAACATCAGTAGTTTCGAGAACGGTACGGCACCCCGTCAAGAACAAGGTCATTATTGAGGTTACGCGGCCTGGCTGCGTTGAAGGCACCGAGCAATCCTGGATGATCGCTCGTGCGAACACTTACGTGCTTCAACGCAACGTTCTTAAGCTGATCGAAACTGTGCATCACGTAGCCGTTTCTCAGCACGCCGTTTTCCGCCTGTTCGAACGCGGTAATATGAAATCGGAATCGATTGTTGATCTGCTGGACGGGATCACCACCTGGGTTCCCACCTTGCTTTTTTCCCTATTTGGCTTGAGCGCGCCAAAGACGAAGCCGGGAACCCAAATCGCTCTGCCATTCGCAGGTGGGCTGCTCTTAGGTGACATTGGGGCCAGTCACTTCGATGGCTCGCACCAAGGTCCCTCCATCACAGACTTCAGACGTGCAGGAAGCAAGCTACGTCGCCTGCGCGCCCCGTTTGAATTTGACCAACTGACTATTCCTACGATTGGCATAAACACATACGTCAGCGGTGACGAACTGTTCGACAATCAGCAGCAAATCCAGCGTACGCTTGTAGCCTTTGGCGAGCGGTATCGAATGCCGATGGAAAACATGCGTGCCCTCTGCGCGCTTGGATATCCAGATGAGGAAGTGACGAAGCTACTCGGTCCGCCACCGTTCAATGAGTCTGACTTTCAGGCCCTCCAGGATTTAGTCGATCTCATTCACAGATTCTTCGAAACTCCTGAATGGATCATTCACAAGGAAGCCTTCCACGGAAGACGCTCTCGAACCGTCCAATAGAGGCACTAACTTGCTAGATCGCTTTTCTTCTATCCTCACATCCTCGTCTGAAGCTGACATTCGATACGATGTGACGCTCGGCTCCCGACTGGTTATTTCAAAAGCCGAGAGCGTTACCGTTTCCTACGCACCGTTTGAGCACATACAGCACGGTGCCAAAGTAGTTGTCGTAGGCATTACCCCAGGAGCGCAGCAGGCGCGCAATGCCTTGCTCGAAGCTCGAAGACAATTAATTGCAGGAGCGAGCAATGCGATAGCTCTTCAGAAAGCCAAAGTCTTCGCAAGTTTTTCAGGGCCGATGCGCGCAAATCTCGTCGCTATGCTAGATCATGTGGGGCTTCATCGCTGGGCCGGTCTGAGCAGCACGGCAGAATTATGGACGAATCGGAGCGACCTCGTTCATTTCACCAGTGCGCTCCGCTATCCCGTTTTCGTCAACGGGGCAAATTATTCGGGCCAGCCCTCAATGACCGCAACTCCGGTGCTTCGCCAACTATTGGAGACATGCCTCAAGGAGGAAGCTGTGACGCTGTCGAAGGCGATTTGGGTGCCACTTGGCCCAAAAGCAGCTCAGGGCCTTGAGTGGATTATTCAGCAAGGTGCTTTGGATCGGAACAATGTTCTGATTGGTTTGCCTCATCCGAGCGGAGCAAGCGGTGAACGCATCAAGTATTTTCTCGGACAAAAGCGCAGAAGCGACCTGTCGGTGAAGACTGAGCCTGAAAGGCTCGACGCTGCTCGGCAGCGAATAACGGCGCAGGTCTTGTCTCTTTGTACCAATGAGCCGAAGCCATCAGCCTAGGGCGGCCTCGCCCGAGGCTCCTTTGAGAACCGTAGGCACGATCCGGCGGGGCCTACCTCACTGTCAACTGTGAACATAATAGCGAAAAGGTATCGAGTATTTTTCGTTCATGAGGACGGCGAATACGACATGTTCGTCGCTGTGCCATTCCGCTCGTGGTATCCATGCGCCGCCGTTGCTCGACTCCAGTAGCGATAGCCAAAGCTCTAAGAGGAGCACTCTAGCGGGAGAGCAACGGCGTCGCTCCGCATGGCTGGCGTAAAAAGATCGACGGCGGGAAGGCTATTGAGTCCATTTGAACTTGTTACCCGATGAGATAGCGTGACAATCTGGATATCTATCGCGTTAGATCAAAGGTTGCGCAGGGGTTCAAGCTCCTTGAGCTGACAGTCTATCATGTATTGAAAGATCGCTTCGCTGTCGCTTAAATTGTAGCACCGAAATGGGAGCTACGCGTGGGCAAGCAGCAACCAGCGAACACTGAGAAGACCGACATCACTCGATGGTTACCATCTTGGATTCTCAACGAGAGAAAGCAAAAGGCCGTCGCTTTTATAGCGGGGGGCGTCGCAGCTCTAGCGACAGGCGTGTGGGCAATATTGCCTCCGTCAGCTCCCAAGGAGGTTTATCTAAAAGTTGACAACGTCTGGTTATCCGATCCTTTCATGGAGACTGAACAGGATCGTGAATACACGCTTTCTGTCCACTTCCGCTACCAGCAGAAGGGCTATAACAACAAGACGTGCACGGGACGAGTGCGGACACAATTAGCTCAAAGCGCCGTCGGGGTTGGTACTACGAAGATCCCAAATCTAGTTATGGAGGCCGAGGGATCAAACGCTGAAGCGAGCTTTCGATTCGACCTATACACATCAAGTTATAAGTCAGATGCGTACTTTCAGCTTACCTGCAACGACGGATCATCGACTGATTGGCTTCCAATTACAATTCCGAAACCGCAACCACATCTACTCGCCAAAGCCAGACGCGACGCATACGGAACGTCCGACTAGAGGCAAGAGGTCGTGCCATTGCGTCGGACGGGGAAGAGCGGCCTTTAGGATCGAGCACTTTGCGCGCACGGAGAAATCAGACAATGGTACTCAACGGCGTCATCGTCCCGCCACGACGCATTGTGATCTAATGACAGGGGTCCTTTACATAAGCTTGCTTCGCGGCGATGAACGCCTCTCATAGATCGGCGTGTGCTACGCTCCTGCGGCAGGCTTGTTAGCCGATCTAAAGAGATCTCGGTCGGTCGCGCTGGGCACACCCACTGACGCTCTGGCTGACGACTGTGAACATAATGATGTGTGTATCGAGAGGTGTGATTGCAGTGGCCGATAAAGAAAGCAAATGATTTAAGGAGACTGCTCTTCCGCAAAGGCGACCTTCCGGGGTCGGCAAGAAATTGGTGAGGCTGAGTAGCCGTTGTGCGGCCTCGCGTGACCTTATCAGTCAGTCTTTTTGGGAGACCGTTTATGATTGGCGAAGAATAGCCAACACCACCGAAAATTACGCTCCGGCTGCATTGAACTTAGGGGGCGGCTTGGCGTCTCAAGCTAATCCGCTCACCTAAGGCACTGCGAGATCAGTTTACGAGTCATTGATTATCAGCGTCTCTTGGATCAAAATCTTGTTTAATCAGGCGCTCATCGCAAGTGATCATAAGATAATTTAGGCTCCGATCCTTGATGCTCTGCCAAGTGAGTTCTTGTATTTTTTGGTCGGAGAAGTTCTTCTCCCTCCACTTGTCCACGTCAAAAGAGGAGAGCTCTGGAGAGTCAGCAACAAGATCAACTCCAAATGCTCCGTCGCTATACCCGGCGGAAAAGTAACAGGACATGCGGCTGGCGACGGAGCTTCCTGGCGGTGTATGGCTATACGGACAGGTTATAGAAACCAATGATGCACTTGCAGCGCTGTTAACCCATTGATCGCAGTCCTTCGATCCGACATGCTTGAACTTCATGTCCCCCCAACGAATGGGCAAAGAGAGTTTATCGACGGGCCAGTCACCAAATGAACCGACAAGAGCCTGTGTTTTTCCGCTCAAACCAACGAAAATTGAAATCGCCTCATGATTGCGGCCATATATGACCCTGATGACATACCCGGCCTTTCGATAATAGTACTCACTCAGATTGAGCCAGCTATATACGCCAGTCCGAGGATCTTCCTCGCCGCGAACGGGAACGTCTTTTACGCCCTTGAACGGTCCCATGGCCGTTTCAATCGCTTGTCGGTTTTGACCCAGAAACAACTTGGATAAATCGAAAGTCGTTTGCGCTTTAGATTGGTTCTGCGCGACACGAAAGCGCTTAATGTCCGGATGCAAGATGATCGACGGACCGACTCGTGGATCGTCGGTTTTCTCGACAGCATGACTTTGTACATCAGAATCGTTGAGCGGTCTCTCTGAAATAGGAGAGAAGGCTCCTTCTACTATGTCATTAGCCGTCGCAGCAAGCATCACTGCATGCTGCGCTCGTAAGTCCCAGGGCAAATCGTCCAGAACAACTTGGCGAAGAGTGCCCGCGTGTGCGAAGCCAATGAACAGGACCAAAATCACAAAAGTCCGCATACTTTTCTTCCTAAGGTCGCTTGCAAGCCGAGCACTAAATGTGGTTGACGAATTCAATCAATGACTTCCGCACTGCTGCCTATCTAACGCGATGCATTTCACCATCTCTTTTTGCGTATCTAATCAGCTGTACGCACTGCGCCTTCGAGATATGAAATTGTTGCATCTTTCCTTCGAGTAGGGGGCTTACAGGAATAAACATATCCTTGTCCAACAACGTAAGCGCAATGTCGGATGGCTCGAATCCCACCTCGGCTAACTGAGCGTAGGTGCGAAGGAGAAGAATTGCCGAGTTCTCTAAAGATTGGTGGGAAATAACGGCGGAGCCGTAGGACGGTATTGCGCAAGCCCAGATCAGTTCCTTGCCATCGCGATCTAAGGAAAAAGTAGCTTGAGGTCTTTCGCAGTAATCGATTTGTCTGACGAATTTGATCTTGCCAGGAAAATGTCCGAGCCTTCTTAACTGTACTGCGTCGCTAATAGTCAAAGTGTCGAACGCAGGGGGAAGGTTCTGCACCGGCGCATCACTCTTCAATGTCAAAGGACACTGATTCGCTTCCAATAGCCTGTTTGCTGCGTCTATAACCGCATCCGCACCTTGCATACCAAGAGGGTAGCTTTTGGCTACCCGAGCGGTAATGTTGCTGACGGCCGTTGTTGATTTTTGGTTTTCGCAGAAGACACGGCTTCGGAAATCATCGAATGGTGTAAGCCGTTGTTCAAGTTCACCGCCGCAAAGCTCAGAGTTAAAATCGACCGCTGCGCAGATTGAAGAGCAGCTCTTCTCGCAGAATTCGCTCTCCACGTCGATTTTTAGCGTGCTCGTACTCTGATCATCGGGAATAAACACTCGAACATTCCCAATCGCGTCCTCAGCGAGCACGCAGAAGCGTTGCTCTGCGCCTTGGACCGAAGCAGGCGCAGAGAGAAAAACGTACAGTACAAGGTGCGAGAGTCTCATATTCTGATCTCTCCTTCAGAGGAAGGAATTGGTACGACTTCAAGCGAGCGCGCATCTGTCGATTCGCTATGTTTCATCCTCCTTCAAGACGCGGTGGCAATATGAAAAAGCGGGCGAAGTTCTTGCTTCCGGTACTCGGCGTAATGGTTTTCTTTAATCTAGCGTCCGTTAGAGCCGATGATACCTGCAAGTCCGTGCGCGATCAGCTTGCAGATGAAATAAGAGAAAAACTCGGTGCTCCAAACGCGCAGGTCATGTTGCTTAGTATAGACACGGTTAAGTCCGAAACGTCCGGGGACGAGAGTGGGTACGAATGCATAGGCCGTGCAAATGTCCAGAAGGGCTCCAGCTCTCCGCCCCAAACAGTGAAGTTTATCTATACTGTGACTAACGGTCGAAACTTTAAGGGCTACCAAGGAATCGACTTTACGGCGGTCGGCATCGCTTACTTCTGCGGGGAAGATAAGCAATGGGATCAAATCTATTCAGCTTGCTCAAAATGACTGCGTCTTAGCGGGATAGACCAGGCAGACATGGATTGTCCCGATCATAGTAACGCGTCAAACTTTGCTTAATGAGGTTCTCACAAAATGGAAGATACACCTCCATGGGAATGCCAACCTTCGCCTTACAAAACATAAACGCGGAATCCGCATTCCCCGGTCTGAACTGATACTGGTCAAATGTCCTCGGAAGATATTTCGAAAGGATAATGTTCCCGTCGGCAATGCGAAGGATGACTGGTGTAGCCCGCTGTTGCGTCCCGCCAATTCCGGTATCTGCCAGCGTCAGCATAATAGACTGGCCCTCTTGAGGCATGATGCCGTAAGGCGAGTGCGCGAGTAATGTTGATGACTCCAGGAGTTCGTTCTGCTCAACATAAGCTTCCTTTTTTCTGACAATGAACTCAAATCTAAAGTCATTGGAACCTAGTTTGCTACTAGGTGGGGGGAGGAGCAAGAAGCCCTTCTCTTCAGATTGGCGCAACAGCCATTGATCTGGAGGGGATATACCGCAAAAGGGCTTTTTCCCTTTGATGGAGAAGTCTTTTGTGGCGTTTTCTGTTTCTTCTGCGGTCCACGTCGACGGCGCGGTTTTGAAGAGCCTGCTATTATTGCTAACGAATAGAGGGCTTGTACTTGCGATGCGGAATCCGGACGGAATAGGCAAACTCCGAGTAGGAATCCCGCGATAGGTATTGGTTATAGGCGTGTTGTTTATTTTATCGGCAGAATCGCTCGCAATGCCGATCACGATTCCATCCCTGTCCACTATCGGGCCGCCACTGTTCCCTTTGTTCGCGATGCCTTGGTACTCGAATTTGGTTTCCGTCACGAATCCTTGGAATACGACCGGATATTGCGTCATGAGATTCTGGCCGCCGGGAAAGCCGAGAATATAAAGCGTCTCCTGCGCAGAAGGCAGCCGAGTTCGCATCGGAAGGGCGCGCATCCCATCTACAGCTTTCGCGAATTGTAGCAGCGCAATATCCAGCCCCTCATCCTTGTATATCAGCGTTAGTTCCGTAAGATTTTCTCGCTGACTGTTGTCGTCGTTGCGCAATCTTGCAATGCGGCCAACGATGAGACTAGCCTTGGGAGACTCGGGAAACAGGTGGGCGGCTGAAATTACATGCCCATCGTGGGTGGCCACAAACCCGGACCCCCAATCAACTGTTCCGTCTTGCCTGCTAATTATGAGCTTGACGACTCCAGCTTTAGTAGCTTCCAGCACATCAGAGATTCCGACCTCCTCCCACCCGAAAGCGCTAGACGCAAAAAGCGTCAGCACAAGAACCAGGGGTGCAAGGCGAACTCGTCTCATCGTTCAGAGTGCCGGATCTCTGCGGATGCTATGAAGCTGGAGCCCGCCCAGCTTTGGTATCCGTTTCGAGTTGATGGCATGAACAACTGGCTTTCCCTCAAATTGATTGCCTCCAGCGCACCAAACTCCATCAGCATCCATTTTGACAAAAAAACTGACATGCCCATGGATTGGATCCGGTTGACCGCTGGGCAGCATCTCTTGGAAAACTACCAGGTCACCCACTGCAGGTGTGAAGGGCCCGCTCAAATCTCCTGACTGCGGGTCAAAGGCCAGAGACTGCTTGCCCCATGTCCGGAAACTAGCCGACGCCGCGCTGCCAGTCGGTCGACTTGCGCCAACGGGCAAATTTCCCCCGTGCGCTTTGGATATGCACCAATTCACAAAAGCGGCGCACCATGCTGTCGTGTCCCCGACCGGACTAGTTTTCGTCGCACGGAAGAAGTCTAATATTAGTGGGTTAGCCGGTGCATCGACGGGCCATGCTCTTGTATATGGCGGCCAATCCGCACTGTACTTACCGCGCGCGACCTCAAGCAAAAAGCCTACAATTTCGATTGGCCTAGCATTCTCCATCTTCGATATCGAATCGATGATCTGGTTCGCCGTAGCCACCTCAGCCGAGGTCGGTGGCTGTGTCCCCTGGACGGTTACTTGGTCCGCAAATTCCTGGTTCATGGGCGGTTCGCTGCTCAGCGATTGATATTGGCTAGGTAGAGGAACTGGATTCGGCAGGGGATCGTAAGACGGCGGATCTGCAATTGATCGTGTGCTGGGTCCGAGAGTGGCGCTCAAGACAATGCCGCTAGTAAAAATGCGTCTGGAAATTGGCATCGAGGGTCTCCTTGGCTAATCGACGCGGAGGAGGAGGATGTGAATACGTCGGAGCAATGCGTCGCATTGTGCCAACAATTTCCATAGTTGGCGAGTAGAAATTGGGGGACATCTTCGAGTTGTTTTCCGCTGCTGACGCGCCGGAGGGGCCTGATCCGTCAGCGGGGCTTACGAAGTGCAGCTCACCGCATTAAGCAACTGCGCGCTCGTTCAAGTAATGAGCGTCGTGTTACACTTTATCATGATCTTTTACCTCGGACTCAACGCACTAACGTTCTCTCTCTCAATCGTGTATCTAGCAAGTTGCACACATTGGTGTTTCGTGACGCGAAACTGATCCATCTTCCCTTCGAGTAAAGGGCTCGATGGAATCAATAGGTCTGGATCAGCCAGCGTGTAAGCCAGGTCGGCTCTTCTGTCGGTTTCTATCTGCGCGAGGTGTCCATAACCTCTTAGAAGGAGTATCGCAGAGTTCGACGGTGAATCGTCCGCGAGCAGAACTGTGGAGTATTCCGCAACAGTGCATTCTTTGATCACTTCACGACCGTTCCCATCCAGCCTCAGAGTGGAGGGATTGGTGCCGCAGAAGCCAATTGAGCCAACAAATTTGACCGATCCGGGATAGTGCGCGACCGCTTTAAGCGCTTTAACATCTTGAATCGCTAAACCTACAAAGGCTTGAGGCATTGGTGCTGCCATGCCATCGAGTTTAAAGCGAAGGGGGCATTCGTATTTTGATAGAATGCCGTTGGCTATCTGAACAACCTTTGCAACACTTGAGCCGTTGCCCGAGTAGCCCGGGCCTAGAAGAGCACGTATCGCGGCCGAGAAACCGTCGTTCGGAGCGCTCTTCCCATCTCGGGTTTCGCAGAAGACGTGACTTTGAGCCCGGGTTAGATCGAACGGCGGACTTTCCGGCTCCCGTCCACAGAGGCTTTCGCTGAAATCCACTGCCGCGCAGGCCTGACTGCAGCTCAATTCGCAGAAGCGAGCTTCTGCACGGGTTCGAGCCTGCTCTTTGCGGAGTTCAGTGCCGCCTATAATGCGGATGATGCTTGAGCTCTTCTCACCAAAAACGCAGAAGCGAAACTCAGTCGCCATGGAGCTGCCATCAGCCAAACAGATCAATGCGAGAGTAGCGCTCGAGAGGCGCATCGCATTCCCGAATTGCATATCGGATCCTCCTCTGTTTTTGCGCCGCTGCGCTTAGGCGCGACGCGATTGGCGAACTGTATCCCCGCGGGTTGAATCGCCTAATCAAGTATCGATCAAGATCTCTTATCTACTGCAAACAGAATACAACTCATCCCACTGCTTTTCGCGGCCGCAGACGTACTGGATGCCGACTGCGCTCACTTCGATTGGCAACCCTCTCAGATTGAATACTGTATAGATAATACGTACCGTTCGGGGCGCATCTGAGCTTGCCGTCCAAATCATCGCGGTCGCCCAGCACTCATAGCCAGGCGAGTCACCGCCGGGCCCGGTAGCTGAAATTGCCCTTAGGGTATTTAAGTTCAGCACACTCGCCTTTTTGAATCCTGTGAAGCGGCTAGAAAGTTGTTCCTGGAGCGAGTCACGTGCAGACTTGCAGGTATCTTCATCGGCGTGGGCGACACCGGCCGCAGTGCAGAGAAAGATGACGGCTAATGCACGAGCGTGGATTATAAGTCTCCATCGGCAACGATCATTCATAGCATCGAGCTCCCGACGTGCTGGACTATTTCCTTAGCAATAACCAGTCTAAGCTCATCTAGAGGCTTTCGCATAACGCGATAAGCTTGCGAGCGGCGCGCTGGCGTTTTTAGCTCACTTGAAAAAGGCTCACCCAAAACGCGTGAACCATGCGTTTGCAACTAGTGCTTTATTACCGAGCAATGCGCGGATATCCGTACAAACAACGCGCGAATCACGCTTGGGTCGACGAAGACTCTGCTAGCCATAAACCTTCAGCGTGATGGCCGGGGAAATGCTGAACCTTGACCTCCTTCCAAAACAGCATTCGCTACGTCTATGAGATTGTGATTTTCTCGCCCCCAGTCGAATCAATGTTGCGTCGATCCAGGAGTGTTGGAAACACACGTAGGGTTCTCTTTCAGCAAGACATCTCGGAGACGGTCTTCGAAGATGATCTCGTTAGCGACAAGGGGATCTGGATTGTAAGCAGGCGCGAAGAGAAGATGAACGCCAAACAGCTTTGATTTGTTGTAATCAAGCGTATCGGCTCGCTCTGCTTTGGCCGCAATGGCAATCACAGCCGAGTCTATCAGAGGATCGTATAGCGGCAGACTGGTGTCCTTGTCCTTCTTTGTTGCCTGTTCGCACAGCCACCTTTTGATACCCGCTTTTCGCAAGGACGCACGAAGCTCGTCAATTGCCACGGTTCTCTCGTTGTTGACTGTGTCACCAAAGAGAAGGCTCATTATTTCATAACCAAAGGTCCTGTCCCGCACCTTGACGGTGCTGGATACGTGCTTCTTGAAGTCCGACAGATCGGTTCCTCTCAGCCCGTCTGGAGCGGTCTGCGTATCTCCTGCTAGCATATTGAGAAGAGCGTGAACGTCCTTCACCAATGTCGGTCGGTTGTGAGGCTGCTTGGACGGCGGGTCTGTCAGGATATTCTTCAGATCGTCGTCGGTGATCTTATAGCCGTCGGCAACGGTAGGAAGTTGCCGCATAATGATAAGAGCCGCGCGCGCGATTGTTGGGCCCATGCATTGCGCGATTATCTGATGCGAATTGCTCGCCAGGAGCGTCCTGCGATAAAGCAGATACGCGATGTCCCTGTCGTCATTTATGCCAGCGTTATAGTATTTTTGAGCTTCGAACTCGCACTTCTTGAATAGTTCTTCAAAGGCGAATGCATTTAAGTCGAGCGGCGTACTTGTTGCTGAAGCATTATATGCAGAGATAAAGTTGGTATGACCATCGGCGACCAAGCTGACAACAGGATTTACGCGGAGCACCACCGAACTTGTGACTTTCTGATCGGCGTCATACGTCACAATCCTGTTCGTACCGATGCGCAGTGTAGCCGTCTTGGTGACCTTAAAATCGCTCGGCGCGTCAAATATTGATTTGAAAGCACTGTAGTCTGTTATCAGTTGGCTCGTGTCATTGACGTTCTTTGTAAATTCTGGAGGAACTTGGCTCTTGCTGAATAGTGCATATCCCATGCTGACGGCGCTCTTGAGTAGGGTCGAACCTTTCGCGAGTGCATCTGCAAGCACATTAGTCGAATTTACTGTCACCACGGCTTGAATAATGAAGTTGCTCGACCCGTTGACGAAGATCTGCCCGTTACACTCGGAAAATATAGATTGCGGAGTCGCGTGCAAGAACGGGACGAAATCCTGGGCCAATACCGTTGTGTTGAATATCGCATCTGTCGAAGCCAACGGTGACCCGGGCGCGGCGTCGCCGCTTTGTTTGTAGATGGAGACAATGTGCGAAAGCGTGCCCTTGGCTACGTGAGCTTTGATCAGGTCATCCAAAGCGTTAGCGACAGTGTCTAGGCTGTTAGATTTCACATCGCAGCGATAGTCTATCGAATATAGCCGCGTAGCTTGAACCTCGCCTCCTGAACCGGGAAAGATTTTTACAACTTCAGCACAGCAAGAAGTAATTGAGCAAAGGGTAAGAAGCAGGCTAACAAAAAACTTCATCTAATCCCCCGAGTTCACGCCGACGCTGCAATGCTTCGACATACGAAAGAAAAAACAATCAGAAGCTGTATCGTAGCAATTTCGGCGGCGGTTGCAATCCGGCCGTTCGCAGAGTGCCCCCTTATGTCGCCTGCTTCGTCGGGTTGGTCGGCATGTATCCAGTCGGCCAAAAAGCTCCATTTAGCTGGTCCGCCGGACCCACTCTGGCAATCTTGATGGGGCCAGTGGCAACGTCGGGATAGTATTGACAGCGCAATCTTAATGAGATCGAATTAAAAGTGACACGTAGAGGGGGTGGGGTCGACCGATGATGCCGCACCTCGCAGAAACCCCGCGTTCTTGCTCGTAAAGGCTAGAAACGACGGCTTGAGCGTTTTAACCTTCGAACGCTAATGGAGGACAGCTCACACTAGGGCGGTACGTAGAATTCACCGTGCGTTCGCTAGAGCTGCCGCTATATTCTTTCGTGGGCCGATTAGCTAATTTGGGAAAAGGTGAGATCAGTTAGAGGGTCTCATGTCTCACTGAAAAGGGTCCCGGACCTGATGATTGACCAGAAACCCCAGTTGGCTTGCGGTAAGGTCATATGCTTACCCAGTATTTCACTTGTCTTAATCTGGAGCGGCGTCGCGTTCGCGGATGCTAACCCAGGCACTCAGCGCGTTTTAGACCGTCTTACCGATACGTCACAAGCAATTGTCGTCGAGGGTCGAGAGGGCGTCCAAGCGGAACTCCGCGCCTTTGAAAAAATCGGAAGCACGTGGACGGAGAAGTTTCGCGTACCGGCGGTCATCGGCAAGAAAGGTTTCGCTCCCGAGGACGAAAAAACTGAAGGCGATCTCCGTACACCCGCGGGGATCTACACGATAGGAACGGCGTTCGGCTACGGGCCCATCATGAAAACGTCCGTCCCCTACCGCCAAGCCACGGCAGAAGACAAATTCATCGATGACGTGGCGTCCGACCAATACAACACTTGGGTGCACGGAAACACGAACGCCAAAAGTTTCGAGGAAATGAAAAGAACCGATGGACTCTACGAATTCGGTTTGGTTGTGAACTACAATATGAATCCAATAGTCAAAGGCAAAGGAAGTGCGATCTTCATTCACGTCTGGAGATCGAGCACAAATGGAACGGCGGGCTGCGTTGCCCTTGAACGCACGAATGTCGTTCGCTTGCTCGAATGGCTAAAGCCTCAGGCGCGAGCCGTCTTTGATCCGGATTCGCTGAAAAATTAATTAACCGGACTTGCGCTTCGGTGAGGCCCGGGGCGTCTGGGCACGCTGCTGCAAGACGCCAACTTTGTCGTCCTACTCATCAAAGCGACGTAGTCGCGAGCGATTGCATCAAAAGTCCGAAGTCTCTGAAAGACTGGAATGACGAACTGGACGCGCAATTCATTGTAGTTTGATCAAGAGCTTATCTTCTGTCGAACGATCACTCAACCCTGAACTGACCATCACCCTTTTGGTGATATTAGCCGCAGAACACGGCCAGTAGAGGAGATAGATCAGCAACTTTAAACATAAGGTGAGAAGTGTATCGAGTGCGAGACCTTTTCAGCGCACCTAGCTTTTAGGGCTTCGCATTCTTGTGGGCTCGGATCGCAGCTCAAACTTCAAGCCGTCGCTGTTGACAAAGAACAGCGGCCCTGACTGGACCGAACTAAAAGCCGCTGCTGTGAGAGGTCCCCCGAAGCAGGCTCCCGTATCGAGATTGACGCGATTGGCTTGAACGTCGGGAGCGCGCGTCGTCGTTGGGGTATGGCCGTGCACCACAAGAGCACCGTGCCAAAGCTTCGACGATAAGAACGGTTCACGTATCCACAATATGTCGTCTTTGGATTGGGCCTTCAAGGGAGCGCCCGGTCTTACTCCAGCATGAACGAACAACCTGTGCTCGTCGCGAATTTGAAGAGGCAGCGCTCTCATCCACGCGAGGTGCTCTGCCGGAAGATCGCAGGGGTCATCGATGCCGTAAGCATCCAGCGTCTCCTCCCCGCCGTTCGCCCACCATTGAATGAGGTCGGCATCGGAGCGGCTCCGATCCGCGGCGAGGCAAAGCATATGGTCGTGATTGCCCAGGAGGCAGCGGAATCGCGACGGGGCGCTGGCCTGTTCTCGCATCAGGCAGGTAATCACTTCGTCGGAGGCGGGCCCTCTATCGACATAGTCGCCCAGGAAGAGGAAATCGTGCTCGATGTCGCCTGCGCCCTTTCGGCAGGCGTCGAGCAGAGACCTAAGCTCCTCGAAGCATCCGTGGATATCTCCAATCGCGAAGGTTATCCGTTTGCTCATATTGACCGCCCATTGCAACCATTCTAGTTGACATCAGAAGCAGTGCTTCGCCAGGCGAATATTTTTTGCAAATGTTCCATAATGTGTAAATTTCTCGGGGCCTCGATTGAATATAGGTGGAGTGGAATGACTGGGGACGAGGTCGCGTAGTGAGATTGCGAATCCATCGGGGGACGCGGGAGATTGGTGGCACCTGTATCGAGCTGGAGAGCGAGGGAGCCCGAATCCTGCTCGATCTCGGTCTTCCGTTGAACGCCAGCGATCTTGCTTCCACGCCGCTGCCCAACGTCGATGGGCTTTCCACGGTCAGCGCCAGCCTTCTCGGTATCGTCCTGTCTCATGGTCATCGGGACCATTGGGGCCTGGTGCCGAAGGTCAACCCCGCGATTCCGCTGATCATGGGGAAGGCGACCGAGAGCATCATCCGGGCGTCCGCCGATTTCGTTCCCGATGCCGTTGCCTTGAATGCAAGTCACTACCTTGAGCATCGCAAGCCAATTCAGATCGGCCCTTTCACTGTCGCTCCGCGCCTCGTGGATCATTCGGGCTTTGATGCCTACGCCATGGAAATCACGTCCGGCGGTAAGCGCGTATTCTATTCCGGTGATCTTCGCGCTCATGGCCGGAAACGCAAGCTGTTCGACGCACTGATCAGCGATCCGCCTCGCAACATCGACCTCATGTTGATGGAAGGATCGAGCCTCGGCCGTTTGTCTGACGACGAGACGTTTCCGTCCGAGGAGGACCTCGAGGAGACGTTCGTCACGCGCTTCGAGCAGACCGAAGGCATCGCCCTGGTCGCTTGCTCAGCCCAAAACATCGACCGGGTGGTCACGATCTATCGCGCGGCGAAGCGAACGGGCCGCAGCCTCATCATCGATGCCTATGCCGCCGAGGTGCTGAAGGCCACGGGGCGCGACAGCATTCCCCAGCCCGCGCCGGGCTGGTCGAATCTCGCAGTCTACATCCCGCAAAGACAGCGCATTCAATTGAAGGCCAAGGGGATTGCCGCCCTGGTCGATGGTTATCGCGGCTTTCGGATTTGGCCCGGGCAACTCGCCGGGAGCGCCCCGCGCTCGGTCATGCTATTTCGGGGCTGGATGATCTCCGATCTCGATCAGGCCAACGCGCTCACGGGCGCGAGGGTGTTCTGGTCGCAATGGGATGGCTATCTGGCTGACGGCCAGGCTGGAGCGGCTTTGCGGGCCGATTGCAATCACCGTGGCATCCCGTTCGAAACGATACATACCTCGGGACACGCTGGTCCATCCGACCTGAAGCGCCTTGCCGCTGCCGTGGCAGCGAAGCGCCTGATCCCGATACATACGTTTGAACGGCTTCGGTTTCCGGATCTCTTTAGCAACGTGGAATTGGCAAACGATGGCGAATGGATTGACGTCTGAACTGAACTTCCTCAAGCGCGGTCTCTCCAGTCTGCAAATCGCGGGTTTGAAAACACTCGCAGGGAGCCCGGACGATAATTGGTGGAAGGAGGTGCTGGAGAGCAAGGACCTGTTGCTTGCAGTCCGGAACGGATACCTGAACGCCTATGTCAAAGGTCAGAGCGTTTTCAAGATTGCGTTCGGACGAGGAGGCAGCGACGGCAGCCAGCCCCGCCTTGCCATCCATTACAAGTACCTCGTGAAGCCGGAGCTTGAGAAGAAGGATCCTTATGTCTCGTTCGACGGTAAGGCGTTCGATCTCGATCCAAAGACCATCGTCAACACCGAGTACGAGACCAAGCTGACCTTGACGCAACTCGTCACGACCGCCAAGCGATTTGCCGGGCCCGAGAAGAGCGGCGTGCACAAGATCGCCAGGAAAGAGCCGAAGGTCGTTGATCTTGAAATTGCCTTCACGAAGGCTGGGGAGAACGGCGATCTGTCTGCGCCGCGGATGGACATCGTCGTATTGGTGCCGGGGAAACCGGGCGGAGCCGAGCTGGTCTTCTGCGAGGCGAAATGCGCGGATAATCGTGAGTTGTGGGACCTTGAAAAGCTTCCGAAGGGGAAAAAGAGCCTGCCTCCTCCGGATCGTTCCATCGCCGTGATCGCTCAAATCAGCAAGTATGAGCAGTTCATTCAGGCCAAGGAAATCCAGGAAAGCCTGATTGAAGGCTACGTCAGGGTCTGCAGGAATCTGGTGGAGATCAGCGGTCAAAGCCCGGCTAGGCCGGTCGATGATCTCGTCAGGCAGGTTGCAGAGGGGAAAGTGGAGCTAAAGATCCACCCCCACGTCTTTCTCCTGATCTACGATTTCGGCGAGGACGAGAAGGAGGGCCGGATCAAGACAAAGCGAGCGGAGCTCAAAAAGGAAGGCATCAGGACCGTGGCCAAGGGCGAGCCCGGCCAATTCCAGTTGGCGAACGACGTATTGCGCGAGATGAAGAAATGGACTGGTTCGAACGACTGACGGGGTTTCGCGAGAGCAACTACGCCGACACGCGCGCCAGGATCAAGGTCGATGGACGTGAGCTCCAGTCTCTCGTCAACGGAAAAAGCTATGGCATCGGCGAGCTTGAGCTAGTGTCATTACAGTCGTTGCGTGAGCGGGCGATGTCCCTCAGCGGTCCGGCAGGACAGTTGAAATTGGCAGCCGTCAACGGCGACGTTCGACGCATGCATCGTCTGCCCGCGAACGCCGGTGCCCTGTTTCAAGTTGCCTCCCAATTCAACCTGCTGGAGATGACCGGTCCCGCGGTGACTCCTGAGCATGGGGTCACCCGTTATCAAAGTGACCCGACCCAGGGGCCAGCGTGCGCAATCGCCGCCGGAGCAGCGACGATCTACAGGAACTACTTCGCTCCAGTTGGCGACAGTTGCGGACAGACAGCAACGCGCCAGCTCGACGGACTGGCCGACGTTGGTGAAGCGCTGGCCGCGGACCTGAATAGGCCAGTTGAGGCTTTGTGGCAGATGACCAACGGCTACGCCCTGTGCACACGCGTCGGACTTGACGCTATTGCGGAGCACCTGAAAGGTCTGACGCCAGACCAGCTCGATACGTTGCGCGGCAGGCTGTGCGTCGGTGTGCATAGCGACGTGGAGGTCACTGACGCTGATGGAACGCATCGACCGCGGGTTTCCCAGGTGTTTTGCTCAGCGCTCCCGATCAATTATTCTCGTGTTCCGTCGGCGCACTGGAAGCCCTTCGCGTCGCTAGTTCTGGAGGCGGCCTATGAGGCCACCTTATTGGCTGCTGTCCTGAACAAACAGCGGGGGATGTCGAATGTGGTTTTACTCACACATCTTGGTGGGGGTGCCTTTGGCAACGAGGACGAATGGATTGACGCTGCCATCCGGCGAGCTCTGACGACAATGTCGCGTTTTGAACTTGATGTGAGACTTGTAAGTTACAGAGAGCCAACGCGGAAAACTCGGCAGTTGGTCGAGGACTTTAGTTGAAAATTGCTTTCGATCACCCGAGCCCCCGAACGGCTCAGTCGCATACTGATAAGAAAACTAAGAAAGGCTGATCAGAGCTGAGTTCGATAAGGTTTCTGCCTAACGAAGCACGCGTAAGCCGAACGCGCCACTCGCGTGCCCTCGACCACGTCGGCGGCCGTCTGGTACTCGCCGCTCGTCTCTCGCTGTCGGTGGACGCCAACGGACTGGGATACAACAATCTCATTTTATGGCTGTTGTACTCAGCGAACTGTCCAAGAATGCAGACGCCGCGTTTCGGAGTATCGCTCCGGCGAGGGCCGCCTGCATGCCTGCCGAGGAGAGGGCGTTCACTAGGCCAGCAGATCATCCAAGGACACCTCGTCGAACGGATTTGCAAAAATTCTCCGCGCAATAAAGAATCCCGTGACTCTGCTCTTGGGAAAACGTTTCGAAAGTATGCTTTTCGCGGCTTTGAAGTGTGCGCCAGCAGTCAGCATGTCGTCGATGATTCCGATATACTTGGGGTCGCCCTGGCCGCAAAGCGTTTCATCGATTTTATAATTCGCCTCGATCTCTTCCGGCTTAAGCCTGGTGCCCTCGTGGACCGCCTCCGTTGACTTGATCTGAACAATCAACTCTCGAACGTCTACCGACGCCTCGGACCTGATTGCCTTGCAGACCTGCGTCATGCGGTCATCGTACATCGGATCAGTTTTGATCTTTGATGGCGGTACCGGTACCAGAACAGCTTGTGCCAGCCATTTAGGGTTGATCGCCGGACCGAGAGCCTCCGCGCAAGTCGTGATGGCGCGGCCTTTCCACACGTATCCTCCTGCACCCTTCTTCTTCTTCAGATTCAAGATAAGTGAATTGGTCTCGCTATGCGAGTAGCCCATTCCGGACGTATATTCGTAGAGAAAAAGGCATTCATCACTTTCGGTGATGTAGTAGTGGTCAGCCCTATTCTTCTCGTCAATTTTTTGGAAGCGAACTGCTGGCACTCAGGGCATCCCACACATCGTCCATCGTCTTCGTGCGAATTGCCCCACGTGCCTCAAAACTGGCTGGCCACGTGATGTCTTTCCGCTGGAAGCACGAGTCGAGGATAAACAACTTTCGTCCCTGATGAAGTGCTGCCCGAGCTTGGATAAGAGTCCCGCTGGTCTCTCCCGCCTCAACAATGATGGTCGCTTCCGTCATCGCACTCATGGTGATGTTGCGTTCAGGAAAGAACAGGCGATTGTGGGGAACGGCTTGGTTCGCGTACCGAAGCACCGGTACTTGCGATATTAGAAGGAAATCGGTCGCAATCCGCTTCTGAAGCTCTGTGTTCTCTTTGGGATAATAGACGCCGAGCGGCGTCCCAATCACAGCAACGGTTCTGCCCTTTGCCTCTAAAGCCGCAGTATGGGCAGCGGTATCGATGCCGTAAGCCAATCCAGAAACGACTGTGAAGTCTTGAGCCACCAGCTCGCGCGCGATCTTTTTTGCGCGAGCGATACCCTCATCGCTTGGCTTTCGACTACCAACTACGGCAACAGACCGAGTTTCTGATAGCTCCCAGGTTCCCTGAAAATACAAGAGTTCAACCGGGTGCTTCGCGTCGCGCAGCCGGGTGGGATAGTTGCCCGCGTGATGGATTCGGATGCCGAACCGCGACACTCCTGCCTTCGATAGCCTTGTCATGACCTCTCTAGCGCGGGCGTCCGCAACGCTAGGAGGCACGAAGTCGGATGGCATCGCCATCGGATCAGCCGCAAAACGATCTGCTATGGTCTTGAACGTCGCGCCTTGTTGAAGCCACAGCTCCTCGTATGCCCCCATCTCGCGCGAAGGGGAAATTGGTGCGATGGCTGGACCATCATCGTTTCTGGCGAGAAGAGCGACGTTCATTGGCCTTTGATATTCATCTTTGCCCATAGATTCTGGAATAGCAAATGGGCGTGTGGACTATTTTCTCTCACGCCCTACGTTCCCGCCAACATACCACATATGATTAGCATATTGTTCTCACGAACTTTTCAGCTTCAGCCGATTGTAATGCAGCTAGGCCCTCAGCTCCTTAGGGGCCATGATTTCATTGACCATCGGCTCTACAGGTGAATAAGAACAAAATATGAACAATCCGTCAAGCGACGTATCGAGCAACCGCCTGCCGATAGGCCATTCCTTGAATCTGCTCGACGCGATCCACTTCGCCCACTGGAGAGGACCGCAAGGCGCACGACCGCGTTCTGGAGATCCTCCAAACCCAAGGCGGGATCGGCAAGCGAGCCATGGAGATCGCCAGCCAGACGATGCGCTGTTACGGGCCGCAGTGATCAATCCGAAGACCGCATCAATCAGGTGGGTTGCAGCCGCTGTGTATGGCCGAACTGCAATGTGAAAGCGGGCGGCAGTAGAGATTAGTTCGACTGGGCACATAATGGTGAAGGGATGGGCAGTCGCAAAAGTGACCGTCGAGAACGACAAGTTCGTTCACGAGTCCCTGGGCAGTTACTTCACAGTCGAAGGAGCGATGAAGAAGCATTGCAGTCTTCTCAACATCCCTTGCGAATATAAGGAGACGTTCGACGATTTCGTTTGAATTGTACCTTCGCCGGACAAACGAGACAGTGACTGTTACTGGTCCAATTAAGCCAACTAAGCCGAGGTTGTCGGCGGTGAGATGTATGTCGGTGAGCCGTGGTACTTCCCTAAACGGAGGGATCCGATCAAGCATCAGCAGATGATGGACGATCTGCGCTGCTTGCGATAAGGGCTTGAGGCACCTGCGTGATCTGCATAGCGTTCACAAGGTCTCGCGGTAGATTGTAAAGGGTTGATGGCGCAAGCTCTGCATGGAAGTGGGAGACGCAACGGGAAGCGGTCGCACCGCCAGCGACAAGTCTGCTGAATTGACGACGCGAGCCCTTAATTATCAAAACAGCTTATGGTAGGTATGCTGAACCCTCTAAAAGACAATCCAAGTGTGTTTACGGGAGAGACGAAATGACTGACAACCAATCACCGTGAGTCAGCACGATGACGCCGCAGGCACTTCGCCGAAAAATTAAGGGATTTGACGCCAGCCCGCCTATTACGCTCAGCTTCGAGAGAGAGTTGGCCAAGCAAGGGACGTGGAGCGCAGAAGGGGTCTGGTACACATCACAAAAGGAGCATTGGCTAGGTTGGCTCTCGGAATATGATGGGCCGGGAGCTTACGGCCGTAAAACGTCGGTCGTCCGCTCGGCGGAGTTTGCTTACAACCATGTTGTCTGCCCGCCAATGGTCCTTTGGCTAGGGGAGGCCAGTGGCGTCAAGCCGTCGCTGATGATTCAGGCAAAGAAGGCGGCTCTTGGAGCATCTCGCAAACTTCAGGGCAAGTGTGCTGCTATACGAAGGATCGTTCCTTGGTCGAAGATCGAAGGGTCGTTACTTAATTCTGCAACGACGGATAGTTTGATGCGTGCATATTCCATCAAAGAACTGCTGCGAGCGGTACGACGGCTTTCGGCCACCGCGCCTCAGTCGGATAAACTCTCCAAGGGGGGCTATGAAACTCACCAAGATCACTGGATCGGATGGCTAAAGGAGTATGACGGACCTGGCTACTATGGACGGTCCGACTGGAGTGTAGATGCGCGAGCCGTATACCAGCGTCTCGCCAACGGACGCATGATTGTGTGGCTTAGTGAAGCAGCAGGCGAAGACCCTAAGCGAATCAAAGCTGCGATCACCGAAATGAAGCGTCATGGCAACGGTCGAAAACAGACCGAAGCCAAGATCGTTCGATCTCATTTGCCTTGGGAGCAGGTCGCGACGTTACTCTTCAAATGACAACCATGCGTCTGAAGAGACGGGGGTTCTGGCCTCCCTTTGGAAAAGGTCCAAACATAACCATCAAAGTCGCCTCTAGCTCGCTCGCAATTGCGGAACGATGTTATCGCCTTCTTGGAGCCTTGCCGCAATCACCGCGCTGGCCACCGGCTCTAGTGGCTAAACCGCTGCTTGATAAAGTCCTGTGTCTGACTGGCTGTCAGTTCGGACGTGGCCGCTCCCGTGCGAACGTAAAATCGCTCAAGTGCGCTATCTTTGACGAAGACGGGGGCTTTCGATGGTACGCAATCCAACACCATAACTCTTGCGTCATGGTAGTCGTCAAATCGAGGATGGACGTACATCATAGACGAAGTTCCCATCCGTTCCTTGATCAGATTAACGAGATGTAGATTCATATTGTCCTCACTCGGAAACTCGTCAGCTTCAATTCCAACGGGTTCGCCATCATCAGCAACGCCGATGACCAACGTGCCGCCGCTCATATTCAGGAAGGCCGCGACGGTCTTAAGTACAGCGAGTTCCATCTTCGAATCCTTCTGCCGGGTATGCAGATTAATTCGAAGGGTTGATTTGAATTCAATATTGGTACCCTCACCCTCGGCAACTAGCTTCGTGACTGGGAGCAAGGGGAGCTTCCCCGAAGTCGTCGCATCACCGGCCAGCTTTTTGTAAGCATCGCGGATGACAATCGCCATTCGTTCCCGCCGCTTGCGCAGAAAATCCTGGTAAGGCATGTCTTGCCAGTTATCCGGTAGCGCATGCCAATATTGCATCTCTGCCAATTCCGTTTCGTCAAAACGCTTGCTTAACAAGGGTACGTACTTAGTCGGCGTAGTGTCGCTTATCTCGCCATTGTCGCCCCATTCGATCATTGTGAAGTTTGCGATCTGATTGGTTTCCCGTGTGTCGGTGATGCCAAGCGTCTTCAGATGCCCTTTTGGAAATAGATGATGCCGTTCTAATGCCGACTTATTCGACTTGGTTGTCGGATCGAGGAGTTCGGCTACTTTGTGTTTGGAAAATAGGACGCGTGCCTCTAGTAGATTCAGCGCTGCAAAAAACGCATACATTGATGGGCTGTTTGCGCTTGCCGTCGCGAGGTCGCTTGGCAGTGTGACGGACCAATAGTCGTTGGTAAGGGTAGCATTGCAAATGTCTACAAGAACCGCAACGAACGCATCGGCATCCTTGAGTTCGCGAAGGCGCGCGAGATCAAACTCCATCTTTGATTCAGGCGAACTCGAATATCGCCCCGTCAGTGCGGTCATAAAAAACCAGCGTGCAATTAGTCCTCTGAGCGCAAATTCGTCAACTCCATATTCGGTTCGGCCCAGCAGATAGAGAATGTAAGCGAACACGAGATTGTTCTCGGAACTGATCATTCGCCCACTGCGAAATCCAGCCTGCTGGATAGCTTTCAGAAAATCATGCCAGTAAGTCAGGTTAATAACGCGGGCTTGGGCTTGCTTGAGCAGTTCAAACTGACTTTCGCGTCGTTCGGCGCTGAACTGGCCGGTCTCAAGATCCTTTCCACGCAAAATCGAGTAGACATATTGAAGGCGGGCTCGCCGAAATCCAAGACCGACCGAAACACGCAACAACTGATCCGGCCCTGGCTCAATAAAGTGATTGAACGGCGATGGGCCTTTGGCTGGGATGAGAGAATACCGGCAAAATTCCTCCAGTTGAGCGCGTCCTTCGTCCCAAAACACTGACATTAGGGTCAGAATGAAATCGGCTTGATTGAGCGACTTGCCTGCACTGTTAATACGGACAAAGATTTCGGATACCTGTTCCTCATCAATAGTTGCCGACAACGCAAGAGTCGTGAACGGAAAACTCAGCAAGTTTTGAAGCTTAGAGAATGCTTTCCTTATACTCTTCGTCTCCTCATCTGATACGTCGCGAACGGTTTTCAGATCACCGAGGTATTGATCGACGAGGTCGAACAAATCTGCATCTTTGGACCAAATCACGGAGATGTTCGGGACGTAGGATTTGTCCTTACGAATGGCAGCGTCTAAGACCTCAAATTTTTCAAGAACGGGATTGAAAGCGATTTCAATCAGCTCTGACTGATAATCGTCGCGGACTACAGGCACACCCCTAATGACGGCGTAAAGTGACGTTAAGCGTTGTTGTCCATCAACAATCAGCATGTTTGGGATTTTCTGCTTTCCGTCGGTACCAATGGCGCGACTGCCTTCGACATTGGCATTTTCCCAGAACAGAAAGTATCCGACCGGAAATCCGCGAAACATTGAGTCGAAGAGATTTCTCACTTTGGTATTTTTCCAAACAAAAGGGCGTTGAAGATCAGGTAAGCCGACTGTGCCAAGTGCAATCGAGTCCATCAACGCGCCCATGGTGAAATCAACTTTCGTAAATACAATATCCGCCATTCTGATCTCCATCATAAAACGTCAGTTAGCCCGCCATCAGAGGCGGCCGTGATCCCATGCTCTCAGTTTTCCGCAGCCCGTTGGCGACCTTGGGCGATAAGTAGAGGCTGATTAGGGGCGACTTAGCGCGAAACAAATTTCCCGATGAATCGTGCTGCTGGATGGTTGCTGTTAACACCCATTACAATCGCTGATCTTCTCATGGCGTGTCAATCGACTTGCGAAATTTTACACCCCGTAAGGATGTGATCCCTTTTGAGCCGAAGAATTTGCTGGTCGCGTCGTCTCATCGGAGCTGGCCGGACTGCGGATGCGAGACGAGTGCGGGTTATGTGATCGGCGTCGCGGCTCTGGTAGACATCTGCAGACCGCGACCGTCAGCACCACTTAGTGCCCCAAAGCACGCATATTTCGCGGAACGCGTTTGCGTATTCCGCCCTGAGTCGTTCAATTGCAATCTCGACTTCGCCTCCGAGGCGTCCGCCGCCCAAAATATTGAGGTAAACCAGAAGCACTGGCGTTGTCGTGTATCGTTTGTCGGCCTTCTTCTTAACCCCCCTCGCCAGTTGATTTGCGATTGTTTCTCCGAGGTAGGGATCAAAATGCCGAACGCCTTGTTCTGCTTCGCACCGATATTCGTCGCCGCGCTTTCGGCCGGGGTCCAAAACTTCGGTCACTTCGATATCAATAGTTTCATCTGCGTTCTGAATTTGTCCGTCATTCCGTCTTTCCGCCTGCTTGACCATCCGAACGAGCTGCACAGTGCGCCGCTTAATAAACTCAGCAATGGGAATCGCGTCGAGCAGGAAGCCCGCGTTGCTCTTGTTGAAAAGAGCGGATGAGCTAACGAGAGGTGCGAACGCCTCTACTTTGGCCACAAATTCCTGGGGCGTCTGCCAGCAGGTTAGAGCTTCGTGCGCTGCGCTCAGTTCGTCATCGGAAGGCTCGCGGTCAGCGGAGTCCATCATGCGATGTTCCTTTGCGGTTAACCTGTGACCGTGACGACGCCGTCCTCTGGTACGTCTGGATCTGGCTCAGAAGGAAGGCTCCTCTCCGCGTCTAGGACTGCTTTGAGGTCAACGGTATGGATTTTACTGAAGTAAATCGTCATCTCCTTCTCCGCGAGAACCACCGATAGTTCGTTGCCCTTGAGAGCTTGAAAAGATTCGCTCATCGTCTCTTTCGAACCGTTAACAAATCGAAACATCGCTGAATGGTTCGGACAAAGGGCTAGATAGTTCTGAGGATGACGTTTTCTCAGCTCGGGTAGGAATTCAACGACTTCGAAGTATTCGCGTCCATCATCGAGCTTGAAGGGCAGAGGCCCCTTGCAAATCTGGCAGGTCATCTCGCCGTCGGCATTCCTGTAATGCCCACGCAGGTATGAGTCTGCCTGCTCCTTCACCTCTTCTCTACCAAGAGAAACGGAACGCTCACGGATTTCGCTCTCCTTGTCAGGAGCCTTCATGGCCTGTTCACGGACGTTTTGCGCACGCCGATGCGGGTTGGCAAGCTCGCGGTCCGGTAAGGCTGACTTATTGCGGTTCTCAAGCTCGGCAAGAATCGTTTCCTGCTCCGATACCGGTAAATCATTGAAGCGCCTGGCGCGTTCTGCGGCGGCGGCATCAACAAATCCGAGGCTTTGTGCGGCTGCATCCTTTTGAAGAGCTTGGGCCGACTGCCGCGCGGCGGTTTCGCCGAACCGGATAGGCTTAAGCCATGGATAGCCAGGATCGAATGGGAACCCTTTAGGAAGTAACTGTCTTGAAGCGTCCGCCGGACGAACGAACGTGCCATCGCCTTGTGGAATCCACCTCGCGGCTCGAAGCTCATGCACGAGCCGGGACGCAGCATAGTGAGCGTTATGCGACCTGTTCCGCCGAAAGGTCGCCTGCAAGTAATCAGGATAGGATGGAAGCGACGTGAGCGTTCGCCAGATCAGGCGCGAAAGTTCAACAGAGGGAGTCCGAAGAAGTTCGGCCAACTTCGGGACGAAATAATCCCGATTGACGCCATATCCCGTCCAGACGCCCCCGGCAGAAAAGAGATGTTGCCGCTCGGGGTTTTTCTGGCAGGTGTCCTCTTCTATTTCAAGACCTACGCGGGCACCTACCGCTTGGGCAAACTTGCTCAATTTCTTTATCTCGATCCCGCATTTCAGGTAGCGCGAATGAAGCATCTCCGGCTCTGAGTCCTGCGGTAGCGTCTTATAGTAAACCGTTAGGTCCGTGTCCACGTAGGGTCTATCCAGATAAATGTCTCCGGGCAGATACCAATTATCGTCTTCAGCGTGGAAGATGTAGAATTCTTTGAATAGATTGACCTTGTCTGGTCGCTTCTCTGCGAAGGCAATGAAGCGTTTCAAATCTTCAAAATAAGTGCCATCATCGGGCAGGTCAGCATCCGCGGTGTAGCGGCTCTTCAGAATGAGTTCGATTTCTTCGGCTTCACCTATTTCGCGTACACCGATTTCCAATAAGAACTTCTTTGCGGCTTCCTGTTGAGTCTTACTTGTGCCGGATGTGTAAACAGCTTTATCTACAACCGACAAGGCGTTGCCTGTGGTTTCAGCGGCGAAGAAAGCCTGATCAGGAGTACTCAGATTTCCGTCGGTTAGGTGCACAATGCGGAGGGTCCTGAGGCGATAAGACTCGCCTGCCGCCTCGGCGTGTAGGAGAGAATAGAACGCCTGCATCCACGCTGGCGATTTTTGCTTTAGCCAAGCAAGAAACGCCTCGTCGGGTTTGGTAGAGAAGAGCCGTTTTGGGTTGTCCGTCTTTTCGCATAACATCTCGATGAACTCGTCGAGACCCCATTCACGAATATCCAATCCTGACAGAAAGTGATCGATCCGGCTGTTTCTTTGCGTTGCCCCCATGGCCCAGAGCGGCGCTTCGTTATCATGATCAACTAGAAACTCGATGTCGGAATCGGACAGTAAAGCTTTGAGGGAAGCTCTTGCTTGAAGGAGGCGGTTCGCTGGTGCATGTCCCCGATTATGCGTCGGCGTGAGCGGCTGGGACTTCATTTGCTCGATAATCGCGGAGCGGATTTCCAAATAGCGAGGAGGAATCTGATCCTGCGGATTCGGAAGCACCGAGAGAAACTCAGCGGTCAAAAGGCCAAGCTCCTTAATGCGATGTAATGATTGAGTGGTGAGAACTGCAAGCTGTTCGAACAACGGGAGGTTAGCTTTCGTTTCCTTGATACTGGCACGGCTCAATTCCGGCACGAATGGACCGTGAAGATGGAATCGCAAGCCGGATGATTCTTTTACCGCTGGAAAAAATACGGCCACGCTGCCCGGCGTCGCGGGGATAATCTTCAATTGGTCGGCTATGACCTTGCCCCGCTCGAACTGACGAACGCCAGGGAGAAGGTCCAATGGAAACGCGACTGCGACCCGTTGCTTCGCAAGGCCAGGGACAGCCTGTTCAAACTTCAGGAAATGGGCACTGAAGGTCGTTGCGCCGTTGGCCTGTTTCAAGACTTCAAAATGAAAATCTGCATGCTTGCGACGCACTACTTCGCCGGTCGTGTTTGTCCCGATCCGCCACTTGATTGATTGAAGATTGGAGAGAAAAAGCAGGGTCTTCTCGTCCAGCTCTTCTAAGCCAGCCGCAACTTCAGCATATGCTTCCTTCGAAGGTTTTTTCGGATTGTCGAACGGAAACTCGAAATGTGTCCGGCGTCCAAGTGACGCATCCGTCTCAATCTGTTGGGGTAGGATCAGTTGAACGATCCGAAAGGCAAAGTCTCCGGAGCGAATGCACGGAGCCTGCGTGTAAACAAATACGGACTTGAAGCCGACTCCGAATTTTCCGATCTTGTCCTGCGCGTTGGTCTTCGTGCTGTCATGAAGGCCCGTAATCGACTTTACGTCCTCTAGGGTAAATTCGCGCCCGTCATGTTCGCAGACGAGCCGATCTGGCATTAGAGTAAAGGTGACTTCCGTCGCGCCTGCGTCTTCGGCATTTTGGAGAAGTTCATAGACGAAATGTGCCCGATCCGGGTAGAAGTCCTCGAAGATGTCGAGATTGATCTCGCCCCTGTTGGCGTCGAGTCCATCAATGAACTTGCGGCGTCGTTCGATAAGCCGGAGGAAGTCTCCACTGTAACGATCTCCGACGGTCATCTGAACCTCCTCTATGAGGTAGCAAATTTTGCTGCTAACCCGTCAATTGTCGCGTTGCCCGTGATCTGGTCGTCGGGAATGAGCAAATACGTCCAAGGCTTGGCACCGCCTGCGTGGTGCGTAGCGGTCTTGCACCATTTGGTCGCCGCTGCGGCCTTCGCCTTGACGGTGGGGTCATCCAGCTCGTTCTTTGCCTTGACCTCGCAGATCAGCATCTTGGTCTTAGTTTCCACTACAAAGTCCGGCTCGTAGGCTTCGCCGGAGCGGTAGTCGATGCGGAATTGGTTACGTCCTGGCTTCAGCCATTTCTCGACATTGGCGTCGCCATCGATAGTGACGGAAAGTCGTCGTTCAGGGTCGGTATCGAATTTCTGGAGCGGATAGCAGCACTTCTTAAAACCGCCGAAAACGTGCTTGCGTGTATCGGAAAGCGGTGCAACAGCTTGCCTGAAATCGCGCACGCGCTGGCCTTGGGCCACATTCATGGGCTGAGCCTGCAACAGCATAAATCCGCGCGTGACCGTGACCTCGTAATCGTCCTCGCCAAGTGGTGTTTCCCGATAGTGGTTCATCATCTGCGCGAAGATGAATTCGGCAAGCTGGCGTCCGTGGCGCAGAAGGACGTTTTCAACTTCGGCATCGTCAGCGAGGTACGACCTGATGCGCGCGATCATCTGGCCCGCCAGCTTATAGAGCAAGGTGGCGTGAGCGTCGTAGTCGATTTCGTTACGCTCGATCAGATAGCGCACGAGATAGTCTTCGGGCCGCGTCTCGCGCGGATCGTCCAGCGCGCGAGCAAGATAGACGCGTGCCTGAGTGCGCAGGTTTTCAATGATGATGCCGTCCTCAATCGGGCGCATATTGACGGCCTCAAGGTTGGCAAGGTCGAAGTCCTCAAACGTAAATGTCACCTGCTTCTTCGGCAGGACGACGATCTGCGGAATCGAAATCGTGCGGTCGGCTACCGTGACTGCGACGGTTTCCACGATCTGATCGATACGGGGTTCCTCAATCACGCCCTCAAGTGTCCCTTGAACTGGGCGCACGAGTTCACGCACTTCGTCGGCGATCTGCTTTTGGACGGCTTTCTCTCGCAACGACTCGGCGCTCCCGAGTTTGCGCTCGTACCGCTTGATGACCTCAAGCGTGACTTCAGCGGCTTTGCCTTCCTCAGGTGACCTGAACAAGAAGGCTGGGCGTTCCGCCTCGGCAAAACCCGAAATCTCCGGCTGTGCTCCGGTCACAATCATCTCAGCGATGGAGGGGGCCGTAACCAGCGTGGTTCCGGTCGCGGAGATGTCGCCGCCTTCGCCGATCTCGACCGTCTTCATCACAATGGAACCCGGCTCGCGGGCCTTTGCAATGATGTCGTCGAACCGCTCGTGCGCGATAACGGTGAGGCGATCCACGGCGGAAAACTCGTCATCGCCGCCCTTGGACACCCGTCTGCCGAACGGAAGCCGCAGACCGCGTCCTAAGGTCTGTTCGGTGAGGATTTCGGACGCAGAAGCCCGCAACGGCACGATTGTATAAAGGTTCGTTACGTCCCAGCCTTCCTTCAGCTTGTTGACGTGGATGACGATCTCGGTGCGACCATCCTTTTCCAGCGCCACAAGGCGCTGCATGGCTTCTTCGCTTTCTTCACCGCGAAGGTTCGAATGAACTTCCGCGACCTTGCCTTTGAAGCGCCCTCTGAAGAACTTTTCGGACTCGACAAATTCGCGCAGCCGTTTGGCCTCGGTCGTGTCCGCCGCCACGATCAAGATGAAAGGCGTAACCTTTGGCGCGCCGGTCGTCCGGTGATAGCGATCCAACTCGACGGCCACGTGATCGTGGTGGTGGACGGCATCTTCGAGTTTGATTTGCTCAAGCTCCTGCTCTCCCACAGACCTGGGGTCGAAGTCCTTGCGGGTCGCAACGGCGGGTTCTTTTACGAAGCCGTCCGCCATAGCCTGGCCTAGCGTGTAGCTGTAGATAACATTGCGAAAGGGCACAGAACGCGCTCCCACGGTCTTCGGCGTCGCCGTCAATTCCAGGCCAAGGATCGGCTTCAAACCGTCGATGGCGCTCGCCCCTGCGCTCGCTCGATAGCGGTGTGACTCGTCCATCAGCAAGACAAGATCGTCAAGGCGGGAAAGATAGGCGTAATAGCTCTCGCCGATGGTTTCCTGAAGACGTTTCATGCGTGGCTTTCCGCGCGGACTTTCCTCCTTGTTGATCTTATCAACGTTGAAGATGTTGATGTGAACGTCGGAGCCGAACAGATCGGACGGGCGGCCGCCATCAAAGCGGACACCGACGCCACTTTCGTAGTTGTCGCCAGTGACGATTAGCGGCGGGTTGGCCGCAAACTCGGCGATGCCCTTAAACACGTATTTCGGGCTTTCAGGCGAGAAATCGGAAATCAGCTTCTCATAGATCGTTTTGTTCGGTGCCAGCACAAAGAAATGACGACTCTTGCCTGTTAGATAGAGATAAGAAATGAACGCACCCATGAGGCGCGTCTTACCGACGCCGGTCGCCAGCGCGAAGCACAAGGATGGGAAATCATGCTCGAACGCCTCGACGCTCGGATAGGCGTCGCGGATCGCTGCTAGCGTGGCCTCGGGATCAAAAAATTTTGACAAGTCGAGTCTGCCCAATACATCGGCCAGAATTTCCAGCGAGTCTGACTGCGGTTTGCGAAGCGAAAGACGCTGAGTGATCGTGCGGACGGTACGGTCGCTCACTTGCCATCCCCCTGGCTAAAAAGGTCGTCTTGAGCGGCGGCCTTGCCGTTGCTGTACTTCTTGCCCGCTTTGGCTGGCGGTGTTGGATCGTCTGTTTCAGCCCGTTCACGCGGCGCTTCGGGCAGACTGGCGACGGTGAGACTGTAGTCGTCCTTACCCCACTCGCATTTGCGTAGCACGGCCTGCGGAATCTTCCTGATGGTCAGGTTGGAAAAGGCGTCCGCGTTGGCATGGAACGCCTTACAGCACACAAGCAACGTGCGCTCGCCACCCACTTCCTCCGAGATGGCGGCAAGCTGATCGTGCGTCAGGCTTTGCGTGGTGACATAGATATAGTCCGTTTCCGACGAACGGCCTTGCATCCAGTAGTGGATTTCATCCGGTTGATAGACAAAGCCCATAAGCTTGCAGACGGCCTGTGCGACCTTGGCCGGATCGTAGTCCTTGGAAATGACCCAATTACCCCACGCGTCCTTCTCAAGCAGTGATGGCGCAAGCCGATAGTACCGGAAGCCGCCGCCGCCTTTCCAATTCATGGCCTCCGTGATGCCACCCGGATCATCGCCATCGATGACCTTCTTCATGCGCGGAAGAATGTGGGTTTCGCAATGTTCGCCAAGCTCGACCATGATCCAGCGCCGACCCATCTTTTGAGCAACAGCGCCCGTCGTGCCGGAGCCAGCAAAGGAATCCAGAACCAAATCTGCGGGATCCGAACCGATGGTCAAGACTCGTTGAATTAAGCGCTCAGGTTTTGGGGTGGAGAACAGCTTTTCGCCAAAGAGCTTCTTGCTTTCCTTCTTCGCCTCGTCGTTGTGTCCGACTTCGTCGTACCCCCAAATCGAAACGGGAGGCATCTTATCCGTCACATCGGTGATGAAGCGCTTAATGGCGGGGCGACTATCACCGTTTGCGCCGAACCAGATACGATTCTCCGCAATCAATTCAGCAAATTTCTCTCGTGTGTATCGCCAACTCGTTCCGTCAGACGGCCATACTTCCCGACCCGAAGGAAGACGAACGGGAAAGACAGCATAGTCCCGTACTTCGTTACGCAAGGTGTCGCCTGGCTTCCAAGGGCCGCGAGGATCATTGTCGGGGTTCCGATATCGGTCAGTTTGCTTCTCTGTTTTTGGTAGCCAGTTCAGGCGTAGGCTTTCGATGTTTTTCGCATAGACAAAAATGAAATCATGAGAATCACTTATGAATCGCGTGTCTGCCTTCGGCGCATATTTCTTCTGCCAGATGATTGTTGTTACAAAATTGCCACGACCGAAGACCTCGTCGCACATGACTTTAAAATAGTGACCCTCGTGATCGTCCAGGTTGATCCAGATCGACCCGTCGTCTGAGAGTAACTTGTGGCAAAGCTCTATTCTCTCGCGGATCAAACTAAGCCAAAGGGAGTGCTCTATTCCATCTTCGTATTCGGGTATTGCGCTCCGCGTATTGTAAGGCGGATCACCATAGATGCAGCGAACCTTCCCCGCATAATCGGGAAGAAGCGCTTTCAGCGCGAGCAAGTTGTCGCCATGGATCACGAAGTTGTCGAAGATGTCGTGGTCGGCCACGTGTACCTTGGCATGATAGGACTTATCCTCATCCTCCAACAGAATACGCGGCTCAAGGCGCGGACGTTCGTTCTTCCCGATCCACGTCAATTCTAGGCGCTGTTTACGGTTGGACATTATGCGCCCCCTGACGCTTGTGGCTTTGTGTCGTTGTGACGGTCATTAGGCGACCTCCCACCGAATTGTGAAAAGGTCGGTCAAGGTTGGTTCAAGTTTCAGGTTCTCTTGAATCTTGTCGAGCATGGCTTCGACCTCGGCGCGGATCGTCGCGCGGCGGTCGAAGAACTCCGCTTTCAGTTTGTCGCGCTTGCCCTCAAGAGTGCTAATGCGCCGCTTTTCGGCGACTTTTCCAGTCATCGGAAGATTCGAGCCGCGCAGCGCTTTCTTGGCTTCACGTATCTCCGCTTCGACGGCCTTGATTTCCGTTTCAAACGCGCGCTCCAGGTCTTCGGCATAGCCGTCGAGCTTTTCACTCTCCAGATCGAGCCACTCGGCGTTCTGCCGCTCGGCATCGTCGATGACGGCCTTGCGCTGCTCAGATTCACGGGCTTGCAAGTCGGCGGCGGGCGCGTCGGCGGTCACAGGTTCGTTCTTCGCCGGAACGCGGAACAGGCGCTCAAAAGTCTCGGAATGGACTGTAGCGCCGTCGTCAGCGGCCACGGAGAGCACAATGTGTTCGCGCGTGACCGCCGGGGTCACGATCCTGAGCTTTCCGATCCGCGCCCATCCGGCCTTTCCGCGCAGTTGCTCCACGTCGGTCAGACGCCCACCGGGATAGGCGGAGAGGTCGAAGCGAAGGCAGGACGGCGCATCAAAGCGGCGGTCTTTCGCCTTAGCAACCAAACTGGTCGCCAGCGTGCCCTCGAACAGGCGGAAGAAATTCCAACCCTTCTTGTCGGCCAATGGCCATTCGGTTGTGTAGGTTTCGCCGCGAAAGTCGAAGCGGCGTTCATCGTCGGGGTGAAAGCGCGCGTCGGGAAGCTCGGCCCGCGCCACGCAAAGAAGCTGCCGGTCGAAGTCGGAAAGCCGCTGCCCGATTTCCTTGTCGCGGGTCTTGAGGCGGTCGATGACCTTCTCGTCCATGGTTTCCAGAAGCCGCTTGCGGGCGTCAAGAACCTGCTCGCTGATTTGCGCCTGCAGCTCGTCTTGCAGGCTGTCGAAAGCGGCGTCGATCTCTGCTTCGGTGCGTGCACGCTGAACAATTTCGAAAATGCGGCGCTCGATGTCCACACCGCGCTCGATCACGCCCAGCACTTCGTCGCTGGCCCCGAACACGCCCTTGAATAAGTTGAACTTCTCGTCAAGAAGCTGATGAACGCGCCGCTCGGCGTGGTTTTTCAAGTTTAGGAAGTTAACGACGGTCACGTCGATCTTCTGGCCGTAGCGATGGCAGCGCCCGATGCGCTGCTCGACGCGCTGCGGGTTCCAGGGAAGATCGAAGTTAACAAGCAGCGAGCAAAATTGGAGGTTGATGCCTTCTGCACCGGACTCGGTGGCGATCAAGATGCTCTTGCGGTCGCGGAACGCCTCGACGACGGCGGCCTTCATATCCGCCGTCTTCGATCCCGATATCGCATCGGTGCCTTTATGTCGATCAAGCCAGTCCTGAAACGTGGCCCTGCTTTCGGCATCGTTGTTCTGACCGTTTAGCAGGACAACGTCGTTCTCGTAGCCGTTTGCGGTCAGAAGGTCGGCAAGGTAGCGCTGCGTGCGCACGGATTCGGTGAAGATCACAGCCTTGCGCTGGCCGCCCTTGGCGGCGATTTCATTGAGAACCTTGGGAAGCGCCCTTACGAGTTCTACGCCCTTGGCGTTTTCCCCAATGTCGGTTGCGATCTTGCGGTATCCCTCAAGCTCGGCGATCTCGGCTTCCAACTTCTTGCCGTTGATGGGCGCTTCCGGCGCGTTGCCGTCTTCGTTCTCCTCAAGTTCCTCGGCATCCTCGTCGATCACGTCGTAGTCGGCGACGGTTTCAACATCGACCGGGCGCATCTCCTTGAGTCGTTCGGTGATCCTGGTCAGCGTTTCGGCGACGGCGAAGGTAGAAGATCCGAGAATCTTGCGCACCACCATTGTGACAAGCTGATTGGGCTTGTTGCCGAATGCGATGGTGTCAGGGCGCTGCAAATAGGCCGAAACCGCCATGTAGAGGCGCATCTCGTTCTGCGAAGGGTCGAACTGCACGGTGAGCGGTCGGCGCTCGGTGTAGCGGATCAGACCGGCCTGCTGCACCTGGCGGCGAAGCGTGCGCTTGCAGATCGATTCCAGTCGCTTGCGCAGGAAGACGAGACCGTTCTTGGATCCCGGCCCGGCAACGTATTGGGTACGGAACGAAGCTTCGTCGCCGAAGTGGCGCTCGTCCACGACCGACACGAGGCCGTATAGCTCCATAAGCGAGTTTTGCAGCGGTGTAGCAGTCAGCAGGATTTTGAAGAAAGGGCGCGTGGCATCGCGCAGGCGCTTGGCGCGTTTCGATCCTTCCTTCCGGTAGACGTTGCGCAGACGGTGCGCTTCGTCGAACACCACCAAGTCCCAACGGCCGCGCGCAACTTCATCGGCCTTGAGCGCGGCAAACTCATAGGACGTGATGACGACTTGATCGGTGTGATCGAAAGGACGGGCCACGCCCGCCTTGCGCGCATCGTTGTAGGTCTTGCTCTCCACAATGACGGAGGGAAGAGAGAACTTGTCGTAAAGCTCCTGACCCCACTGCTTGCGCAGCGAAGCCGGGACAATCAGCAGGATGTGGCGGCGGCGCTCGGCCCAACGCTGCGCGATGACGAGGCTGGCCTCGATAGTCTTACCGAGGCCAACTTCATCAGCCAACAGCACGCCTTTCGACAAAGGCGACGCGAGCGCGAACAGGGCGGCATCCACCTGATGGGGATTCATGTCCACGCGGGCGGTCGAGAGCGATTGCGCTAGGGCGTCCTCGCCAGTGCCTTCCAGCGTAATGCGGTGCGCGAAGAAGGCCGCTTGCTGGGGCGAGTAGTAGGCGGTCGCGAGGGTGGCCCGGCCCGGTGCTTCTGCCATTGGCTCCGCAACCGGGTGCGGGTCATCGTTGGCGGCGTCGGACGGTGCCCCCGCGACCGACCCCTTTTCAATCCACTTGGCGATGGTCGCGCGATCAAAACGCCACGATCCGCCGACCTTGAAGCCGGGAATCTTGGCTTCGGCGACCAGCTTGTAGACCGTTTTTTCGTTGATCTTCAGTAGGTCAGCGACTTCGCGGATCGTTAGAATATTTTCCGACATGGACTCCATAGTATCCATTTTCCCAGGGAGGGGAAGAGAAAATTATGGAAGTTCCAACTTTCATGTAGACATCTAGGGAAAATTATGGAAAATTGAGGAACCGCTACAAATCTCCGATGGCGGTTAGGCCCCGCCGGGCTCCTAAGGAGGATCGCATGGCTACGCAGCGCGCTATTCCGAGTTTTTCTCCCTCTCACCTTCACCTCGCTGGTCTGCAATGTCCGGTCTGCGACCAGCCTATTTCCAACGACAAAGCCGACCAGGTTCGGGAGCGCATGGAGGCCCGGGAGCGAGCAGCTTCCGACGCCGTGAGCGCGAGGCTGAGGGAGCAGTTCGCCAGCGAGCGTGCCCAACTCGAAGCCAGCGCGCTGGTCGCCTTGGAGAGGGCCCGCACTGAAGGTGCTGCCACGCTCGAAGCCTTCAAAGCCGAGGCGGCTGTGCGCGAGCGAGCTGCACGTGAAGAGGCTGCAAAGACGGCGCGCCAAGCGGCTCAACAGCAGATCGACCTGCTTGCTAAGGCAAATGCGGATCTCCGGGCATCCATCGACCAGCGAATTGAAGAAATGAAACAGGGGCACGAGCTGGCGCTAACGGTCGCGCAGGATCGCGTCACCCATGCCGAGCGTGCCAAGGCAGAGATTGAGGCCGCCGCTCAAGATCGGATTGAGGCCGCAGAAACTGCCAAGCGGACTGCCGAAGTTGAGGCAAAGGCAGCGAAAGAGAATCACGAAAAGGTTTTGAATGATCGCTTGCAGGAACAGCGAAAAGCCTATGAGCAGAACAAAGAAGCCGCAATCCGCGCGGAGCAGGCTAAGACTTTCGATGAGCGGCAGAGGTTGCAAGGCACCGTTCAAGCGCTTCAGCGTCAGCTTGAACAGGAACGTGCCGACGTTATTGGCGAAGGCGGCGAACTCGAACTAGCGGAAGTCCTGAAGAGCGCGTTCGAGGGCGACCGGATTAGGCGCGTACCCAAGGGAACGGCGGGCGCTGACATCATTCATGAGGTGATCGAGCACGGAAAGGTTTGCGGCAAGATAGTTTACGACTCAAAAAAGCGTGCGGCGTGGAAGGCGGAGTACGCGACCAAGCTTTGCCAAGACATGATCGCTGAGGGCGCGCAGCATGCCGTTCTGTCGCTGCTGAAGTTCCCCTCCGATGCCAAGCAGCTCGATGTCAGAGAAGGCGTCATCCTGGCGAATCCAGCCCGGGTCAAAGCCATTGCCGAAATCTTGCGCGAGCATATCGTTCAGACACACACTTTGAGGCTGAGCAACAGGGAGCGCGAGAAAAAACAGGGTGAACTCTATTCCTACATTGTTTCAGGCCGATTTGTGCAGCACTTGGATGCAATCGACACGCATACACATAAGCTGCTTGACCTCGACGTGGCTGAGGAGCGGGCGCACCGAAAGGTTTGGGAGAACCGAGGTGCCCTTTTGAAGAACTTGCAAAAGGCAGAAGGAAACCTGCGGACAGATGTCGGCAAGATTATTGGACAGGTGGACTAAGAGTCGTCAACGCGGCTGAAGACAGCGGTGATCGCGGGCGCGCAATCCTTTCTCATGTATCATAGAATGGTGACGTGGGACTGAACGGAGATGAAATGGATTTAATGGTGGGAATAGAAGTATGTTCGGAAATTTTCAGGCCAGCATACCTGCTTGCGCAGCAGGCGAGCGGCTTTCAATTCGCTGGCGGGCCGCTGATGCCCAGCGAGCACTCTTCCGATGAAGAGCCTCCAGAATGGGCCATGCGTGATGAGCGATGGACGATTGACGGCTTGCTTGGGTGTTACGATGCAAACCAGCAGCGGATCACGATCTTCAATAAGGGGATCGAGGTCATCGCGCCGAAGTTCGGCTTGCAGCCGGAGTTTCTCGAAATGATCGTCAAAGTGCATGAATACGGGCACTCGATCTTTCATCTGGGCATGATGCAGCCGGAAATCACCTCGATTTTTGGGATGCCGCCACAGGGTAAAGAGCGCATGGTCGCGGACACTCTGCGCATGCGAACGGAGACTTACAACGAAGTTGCGCGCTACGTACACGAACAGATCGCGCAAGGCATTACCAAGATCGTCTTGATCAACTTACGCGCCAGCGCAACGAAAGAGCAATCAAGGAACGTCTGCGATAAAATGATCGAGGCGTTCAACGCGCTGATGCGTAGGCAACCGGAAGAATACCGGCTCGATTCCGTAGCTCATCTAACGCACGAGCAGCTTGGTAAGCGGTTGCACAAATTTATCGTATTGACGCATCGGGGCGCTCTGACACCGGACCGGGATGTTTGGGATACAATCATGGCGTGGTGATTTGGCTCACACAGGCCCGAGGCGGTCAAGGCCATCGAGCACAATTGACCTCGTCGCGCAATCAGATAGCGTCTTGCCGAAGATTCTGCCGCGCCAATCCAACCACATTTCGGATGGCCCCTATGGGGATAGAGCAACTTAGTGACGAGCAGCTAGATACCTTCGAGTCCAACTATCGCAAGGCGAAGAAAACGGAGGGAGGAAAGTATTCACTCAGTGAAATTTTACTAGAGAAGCTGCGACGGAAACCAGCAGTGTTTGGTACCCGTCAGGTCGCCGCAAAGATCATTGAGTTGGCGCAAAAATCTGAGGATGGATTGTGCACCTATGGTCAAATCTGGTCTGAGTTTCGACCGAACACTCCTTGGGAGGGACACAAGACGCTCTCCGTCGTAGCGTCAAGCCTGGGGCGTGTGGTCCATTATTGCGTCACAAACGATCTGCCGATTCTCACAACGCTCGTTGTCCAGACTGGCACCAGGCGTCTCTCGCACGAGGCCATTCAAAACATCTACCATGAGTGTCGAGAGTTGGGGGTCAGCGTAGGTCCCGATCCGGAAGTATTTGTTAGGACACAAGCAGAATTGGCGCGGCACTTGGCTTTGTATAATCTTCCCGCCGCCGACTGATCGGGTTGCGCGCCGTGCGTCTGGAAACGGGGCTCCCGCCGTCGCCTCTTCTTGCGTATTCGGTCTCATCCGTCCGCAGATGTGCCGCGGCTTCCATTCGAATTCGCGCTGGAGGTCGGGAATCACGAGACGACCCGCGGGTAGATATCCCACGTGGGTCGATAAACTAACTTGACCGGCTTTTGAGCGTCCTTCATCCCCGCTCCCCGCAAGCAAGACCTTGCGCTTCAGCCAAAGTACTTTGGATGGATGACGGAGGCTTGCAACCGTTCCTTCTGACCAATTTTCAGGGGCGCTTCTGCGGGCGCCGTCGTTGAGAACGCGAGACGGATGATCAACGCGCTTTGACGACCGCAATGGGCAACCGGTCCGCGAAACGGTCCGCCACAAAAATGGCTGTTCAGCCAAGTATTTGATCTCATTGGTGGGCCCGGCAGGACTCGAACCTGCAACCAGACCGTTATGAGCGGGATGGCTACAGGTTCCGTCGCGGCATTCGTTCAATCGTCACCTGCAGCGAGCACTGCCGCGAGCTTTTCTTCGTCGATAACGTAATAACGACGCTTCCCGGGTATCCCGATGATTTTCCTGTCGAGCGTGGCAACGTCTTTGCGCTGCGTTTGGAGGATATGATGCCCAATAAGCAACGCCTTGTCCGCGTCACTTGCCTTCCATGCTTGTGGTTTGACAAGCGTCTTTTGGGCAACGCGAAAGCCATCTGCTTGCTGGCGTCTCAAGGCTTCATTGTCGGAGCAAGATTCGCCCTTTTTCACTGGAACTAGAGTAAGGCTGTCCAAAAGATCCCTTAGTCTACTTGCGGCAGCCTTGATCGTCGGAGCAGCGAGCGCATGATGAACGGGCGGCGGGGAGCTGCGAATAGTGGCAAGGGCGCTGGCCATACATTTTTCGATTGCAACCCGGGTCTCCTTCTTCTTCCAGGGCAGTATCCCATATTCTATGCCAAGTGCTGCAGCGGCGTACATGAGTGAAAAATTCGCACCGATGCGCTGATCAGGGCCTGTCCCCAACCTCAGAGATATTTTCGCGGCGAATTGGCTCATGTGATGCTTGGTCCGGGATAAGGCAGCGTCGGGATCTCGCATGAACCTCTTCAGAAAGGCGTCCATCGCGAAGCCTTGGTTGGTCACCGCGTCCCGACGAAGGTTATCCGCGAGCATTCGGCCAAACTCGCCAGGATCACGGTCGCTCGGCACCTCGACGCCGTCAAAAACACCAACACGGCCGGGCTCTACGACGGGTACATCGATGAAGCGTACCTCTTCCCCCCAATACGAGGCTGTCCCGCGGCCTCAGCTATGGTCTTGAGCGCTGCCTCGCTCGTGCTTAGGACAATTACGCGGAAATCTCTGACGGTTAGATTGATCTTCTTCTGGTAGGTCTTGTCGAGAGTTCTTGCTCGATTACGGGAGAACAGGAAAGCAAGCTTCTTGGCTTTCTCATGAGCCTCTACCTTGCTATCCTGATCACCGCTTTCGTCTAGGGGAAGCAAGCCGTCGCGATGGCCAATCGCTAACTGCTCAATCGCCGATTCGGATTCCGACCACTTCGGCAATCCACCGTCTTCGTTATTCAGACCGGTCACCGATGCCGCAGCACAGAGGAGGCTGGACTTGCCCGTAGAGGTAGGAGCAAAAAGATTCAGGGCGAAGGAGTCCATTGAGAGTGGACGGAGTAAAGGGGCTGCTAAGGCGGCCGCTATAGACAATCGAAGCCCGGTTGATTGCTTGGCGAGGCTGCCCACCGTTTTTCGCCAGCCCTCAAGTGATCCTGGACCTTTCGTGTAGTTGGCAAGGTGAGCGCCACTTTGCGGATCGATTACGATCCGTTTCGTCCCGCCGTAACACCGCAGCGGCGTCACTATCGCATTGCCGTGCCAACCGGGAGCGCCGACAAAGGTAAAGCGTCGGCTCGGTATTTTGGCCACCACCACCTTGAGTATTTCCGCGGCCGACACCCCCTCGGTCGGCCAAAGGTAACCCTTGTTGCCGAGCGCGTCGGCAATGGTTGATAGATTTCTGACGTTGATCACGCCCATGTCGAATTGTTCGGATAGCCTTTCGCCATCACAATTCACGAACCTAATCTCTACGACCTTGTTCCGATCCATCCGCTCTCCGATGGCATGGAAGCTGATCGGTGCGGCTATGCGCTGCTCGTTGCTACCGGTGAGGAGGTACACGCCAGCTTTCTTCAATTTGATGTGCTTGCGTTGATTCATCGGAGTTCCACTATGCTCAGTGCTCAGGTGCTCAGCCACAAATTAGCGTTGCACCGTTGATCGATATGGAGTGCAAAGCTGCTTAATCAGTTCGGTTGAAAATCTCGGCCTAAACTGCCTCTTGAGGCGGGTTCTCTTCATGGGATTGCCCGCAACTCGGGATTTCATCATCTTTCGTCGATACGACGCTCTCGATGACTCGCCATTCACCAGCGCTGGATTTTCTTGAATTCAAGGCCGCCGTCCTGAGCACTCACCCGGATGCCGGACAGAACCATCAGTTCCAGTGGTTCGGTGCGGTCGAGCGCCAGCAGGAGGTGAGGCAAACCGCGTCGGTTGGTCCTCAGCAAAGCTGGAAGCTTGATCGCTTTGTCCTTGTACGCAAGGAATTCGAAGTCGTAGGTTTTGCTGGTGTGGACGGGGCGGTCACCGCGTTGGAGGCCAGGGAAGATGCGCTTGAGGCGACGCTTCAGCCGCTGCCGGTCGGCCGTCCACATGGCGATGTGCCAATGCGGTTGGTAAAAACCATCCTCCCAACTCAGGTCGATGCTTCCGAGCATGACCCGTTTGAAGCCAGCCTTTTTGAGCGCATCCTTGAGCCACCGGTTCAGCTTCTGAACCTTGAGAACCGGTAGATCCTCCGGCTTGTACGTGACCATCAGCGGGATGATCGTCACCATCACCAGCAGCTTACCCTTCCGCGTAACCCTCAATTGCTTAATCGTCGTGCGCTGCGCCGCCACCTTCGCTTTTTGAAATGCGCGTGAGCATTCGGGGCAAGCCAACGATCCGCAACGTCGGGCCGCGCAACAGTAGTGAAGTTTGTCGGCCAGAATCTCAAGGCGGGTGCCAACGTTGGGATCTCCGTCACGTTGCTCACTCTTTGCTGCTCGATACAAGAGGTTGATGATCTCGGCCTTTCGCCCCCTCGCCTTTTCGGCAGTGAACTGCCTGCCGATGTGGGGCTTTCCGTCCCCGAACCAACTCTCGGTCGCCAGAACCTCCCGGTGGGCCTTTTCGTGGGTTTGGAAGACGGGGCCGTTACGACGCTGCCGCTCATGAAAGTTCATGTGAGTGGTTACTCCTAGTCGTCCATGTCATCATCATCTAGCTCACGGTCAGGATTGTCGCGGACCTCGCGCCACTCATACCCTTGCAGTAGTCGGGGTGATCCTCATCAACGAGCCCGGCGAACGAATGTCGCGCGAGATTGCGCCCAGCAATGTCACGACATCTCCGCCTTCGGAGGGTTCTGATAGAACAGCCGGAACGGACCGCGCGATCCGTAGCGCCGTGCCGAGGCGGTGTAGTGAAACCTACCCTCGTAGTTGATGCCGTCGGGATCGATGGCCTCCACGATGAAGTGGCAGGCACCTTGCTCCACGATCTTGAACGGATCGAGGCCTTGCTGCACGCAGAGGTGCATCAGGTTACCGATCAGATAGCCAACGGCCTCGGCGATGTCCGGCGAGCCAAGACCACCTTCGCGGAATGCCTCCACGGCGGTGAGCGCCGCTGCGGCGCGGTCGGTGTTGTCGATCATCTTTGGTGGTAGCTTTTGAATGTTTGACTTCGCTTTCTTGCCGCGACTCATCCCTATGTTCCTTTCGCTGGAAGCGATTATCTCAAGTCCTCCCACTTCAGGCAGCACCACGTCGCGTAGGAAGCGAAGTTGCGCGGCTTGAGGCGAGTCTAAGAGAAGGTGGCGGAAGGGACTCGAACGCCATTCTGCGGCAAGTTGCTGGAACGCTTGATTAGCATCCCGGCGGTTAAGCGCTTGCGGTAGGTGGTAGTCACTCGTCGTCGCGTCCGCCAGCGTGTGGGCTACCTGGGGGATTGCGGATGCGGCGGGATGCCCTCCTTCACCGCTCGCGGCGGCCTCCTCGGTCAGTGCCGAAGAAGCGACGGGGTCCAATAGGGGGTTCGTTGGCGCGCCTTCAGGCGGCAAGTCGTCCTTTTTTACCCCCTGAACAACTTTGTCAGCAAATGGCGCGCCGACGTACCCGCCTTCACGCCATTTCAGCAGCCGATTAACCCATGCTACCGATTTGCCGACGCCTCTAGCGACCTCACGTTGCTTCGCACCTTGGTCACAAGCGCGCCAGATATCTTCAGCAGCCGCACGGAATGAGGTACTACGCGAGGTCTCGCCGATTTCGATGTGGTGCTTCGCCCGACTGATAAGCTCCTCTGTCGTCATCGCGCCGGTTGGCTCAACAACGCTGACCACTTCAACGAGGGATGGAGTAGCATTTGCGCGCGTCCCGTAGGCAGTGTCGGCTTGTGGCGGCGCGCCCACCTCGGAGGAGGGCATGACTTCCTGTTCGAGTTGCCGGTCGTGGTTTGCGGCTGGATCATATTTTATGCTGGGTCGTTTGGTCGCCAGACGCTTTAAGCGTAAGGCAACTGGAAGAATAACGAGACGCCTCCCGGGCGCTCGGTTAGCGGATTTGGTTTTGGCGGGAGTTTTCATCACCGCGCCTCCTTATTGCTGCGAGGGGCACTGGAAGGCGCGTTATCGTCCCTGTCAAAAGTAGACTGCCGCAGGCTCGAGGCCATGAACTCATCGAGGTCGGATTTTCGATACCTGATGGCTCTCCCAATACGGGTGAAGCGAGGGCCACTTCCGCTAAGTCGCCGTTTGGCTAACGTTGAGGTGGAGCTCTTCAGGTAAGCTGCCGCCTCTTTTGGGTTGAGATAGTTTTCGATTCTCATCTTCGCCTCTTGTTGTTGGCCTCTCGATGAAAGGCCCGGAAACAGGAGGCATCCTAAGAGCGCCCGCCGCGAGCGACGGGATCGGCATATCCTTATTTTCGGGTTATGGCGTTCTCGTCAGCTCTTGAGGCGAACGATCAGTACTCGGCCACGAGGCGCTTAAGCATCCTGGATATAGACGCCTTGCTTTCGAAGGGAACGGTTTGCTTCAGGCGGACCAGACCGAGCCCCCACCACATCAAACGGCTATAGAGTGCCTCCGCGGATTCTCGGTCGGCCAGCGCCGCTGCTCGGAGCGCCGATTTTCGAAGGGACGGGCCAGCCTTCACTGGCGAAGATGGTTTGAGCAGTTTGGCTTCACCACCGCTCAACGAGTTTTGCGCTTTGCTCGGCAACGTAGCTTGTAGGCTCTTAAGCAGATAAAAGAATCCTGGATGAAGCGATCCGCGGGACTCGCTCACAATCGGAATTTTTTGGTCTCTGCAAAAGGAAATAACCAGGGCCGCCCAAACTAACCAGCTCTCGGCAATCTTGTTATCACTGTCAGTCATTTCCAGAATTTGGACGAAGTATCGAGCGAGAGCCTGTGCCCCGGTGAGAAATTGAGCAAGGTGAGCAAGCGGGAGCGTCGCCTCCACCGGCGAACGAGGGCGACGGAAATAGCGATCTATTATGTCGCCTAAATTTTGTGGGGCGTTGTTGGGCTCGGCCGCAGAATCTGTCCAGATTGCCCTTTTGAGCGCTTCTGTTCGCTTACACCAGAGTTCGATTTCCGTTACCGCTCCAGTTAGCGAGCGGCCCAGACGCGGTGTTTGAAGCATATCTGCGTATATCGCTGTAACCCCTGAGAGTTGCTCTCGGAGATTGGCCGGTATCTTGGTTCGCTTCCCAAACCTTTGTTGAATGTTGAGCCAGTCTGCATCGCTAAGATATCTGTAATCAGCATCCGGGTAGGCTCCGATGCCGGTAGCGACTATTCGGGCGTCTCTATTTTTTCTTTTTCTCATTGGAACTAGCGTTGCGCTGCGTCGCCCATCTGCGACGATATGGACAATCCAATCTTGTCGGACGCCTCCTTCAACGGATCGGATGCGAGATGTGCGTACCTTTGAGTTGTGCTTGCCTGAGTATGTCCGAGCAGTTTGCCGATAATTGGTAAGCTTAGGCCAGCGGCTGCGCCTACACTCGCATGCGTATGTCGGAGATCATGTATCCGGACGCCCTCCAAACCAGCCCGCTTGGAAATTGTGCGCCAAGGGCGGTTAAGATCAGCTTTCGGCCGATCAGGATCGCCTGACGCAATGACATATTGCCCCGCTTGTTCGATCCTCTGCAGAAGGGCGAGGGCCGGAGCGTTGAGCACTATCGCTTTCCGCCCCGTCTTGCTGTCGGGCAGCAGAAGCAGGCCACGTTGAAAGTCCACGTAATCCCATTTGAGATGCAGAATTTCGCGAAGGCGAGCCCCCGTTAGAATGAGCAGCCGAAGAGCCGCGGCAGTATAAGCATCGATTTGGATGCGGCGGTTCTCAGGTTTGGGGGCGTGTTTTGCCGAGGGCTTTGACTCGTCGATTTCATACGGCGTACCAACGGTCTCCGCCTCCCTGATCGCTTCGCCAAGGCGCGCCAGTTCCTCCGAGCTGAGAAACCGCTCACGCCGATTCTCACGGAAGGCACGGATTCCCTTGGTCGGGTTGTGGCCGACCGGGACGAGATTGCAGGTGGCGGCGTATCGAAAAATCGACGAAACGCATTCCATTGTCCGGTTGGCGTTAACCGTGCTGGTCTTGCCGATTTTGGTGTGTAGCCGCGCTAGATCGGCATTGGAAATCTTGTCGAGCTTGATGCGGCCAAGGTCGGGGACGGCATGCTTTCTGATCGCAATCCGATAATTGGCAATCGTGCCCGGCTTCAGTTTTACCTCGGCTTCCTCGGACAGGTACCGCTCGGCAAACTCGCTGAAAGGTAGCGAGTGGCGCTCGCGAATACGATCCTTCATCGGGTCACCGCCCAAGGCGACGTTGGCAAGCAATTCCTTGGCGGTCTGGCGCGCTTGCTCGGGCGTGAACTCGCGCGATCCAAAGTAGAACCGCTTCTTGGCAACGCGCCGACCGCCAGCCCCCGGCCGATATTCGATGAACCAACCGAGCGAGCCACGCGCGCCGAGTCGCACGCCGAATCCTTTCAGTTCGGTGTCGTAGCCGATGGAGGGGAGGGGGCCAGCGGCGAGAGCGTCAACAGTGCGTTTGGAAAGCTTGATTGGCATACCAGGGCGGAAAAGCGGTGTCGGTTTGTTCTTCGTGTCGCCACCGTGTCGCCACCGTAGCGGAAATGACAGGACACCGCCGAAATCGAAAAGTCAAATAAATAGTGTATAAACAATGAGTTATGACACGCAGGGCAACACGGGGCATCACCAGGAAACGAGCCTAATTGTTCTCATAACCTGAAGGTCATAGGTTCAAATCCTATCCCCGCAACCAAGATCGACAACGGAAACCCAGCAATCTCAATGGATTGCTGGGTTTTTGTTTTTGAGGTCGAGCAGTCGCTCCGACAAGATCAATGGCTTGGTTTCGTAGGTTCAAATCACCCGCAACCAATTGCGGTCGGCATAATCACATCGGGTGTCCCATGCGGCTTGAGTGAGGTCTCTCGCGGCTTGTCGAGCGCGTATCATGACCAGGGCGACGAGGCGTGGATTTCGTAATGTGATGCCGAGCGCGGAGGGCTGGGCTCTCACTGGCTCATCCAGCGAAAACGACCACCATCACCGATCCCCACGTCGTGAGCAGAATGTTCGAGATCGGATAGGCGGGCGTGTAGCCAAGCACCACCACAGAGCTCGCCGAGCGCTCCTGAATGGCAGCCATCGCCGCCGTGACCGTCTGCGCTCCAGTCAATGCGCCGAGCAGGAGGATCGGGTTCATGCGCAAGATGAAATGGCCAAAGCAGAAGCCGACGATCTGGGGCAGCAGGGTTACGATCATGCCGCCCAGAAGCAGGCCGATGCCCGACTCCCGTATGGCGGAAAGGAAGATCGGTCCGGCATGAATCCCGGTAAGACCGACAAAGGCCGCCAGTCCGAGCGACGTCATCAGGCTGATCGCGCCGTCGGGGATCCGGCCGAAATACGGTAGACGTGTGCGGAGATAGCCGACTAGAAGTCCGGCGAGCAGGGTGCCGACGCTGGTGCTCAGCGAGATCGTGATACCACCAACCGAAAAGCTCAGGAGAACGCCAACGAGGCCGCCGAGGAAAATCGCGAGCCCCAGCACCACGAAATCGATGCTGGTGCTCGGCGCAACGATGACGCCGATGCTCTTGGCTGCATTTTGCACCACCGGTTCAGGACCCACGACGCGAAGCAGATCGCCGCGTTGCAGGACGACGCCGGCAGCAATGGGAAGTGCCTCGCCACCCCGGCTTATCGAGCGCAAGTAGAGGCCGCGGGCCCAGCTCTGTTCCGACGCCTGCTGGAGACTGCTGCCCGCGAGCTTCGGGTTGATCAGGAACACGTCGGCCGAGATCAGCGGGATATCGAGCAGCTCCTGGTCTTCGACCTCCTCGCCGCGCGGTTCGATCAGCTCCACGATGATGTGGCGCGGTGCGGACAGTGCGACGACATCGCCTGCCGCGAGCATCGTTCCAAGCTCCGCCTCGAGGATGCGTTCTCCGCGACGAATGCGGTGGATGAACACGCGCTGCCCGGGCACGCGAGCTTCGGCGGCGGCAACGGTCAGTCCGGCAATCGCCGCGTCGTTATCCAGCCGGTAGGCGCGCAGCTCGAACTTGCGCCAGGCGGACACCAGGCCGGGCCTGGTGCGCGTGATGCCCAGGGCCTGCTCCAGCTTGAGCGCTTCCGTCTTCAGATCGATCTTCAGCAGCGCCGGAACAATGATCGTGCAGAATGTGATCACGCCGGCATAGCCGAAGATGTAGCAGACCGCATCGGCCACCGCGATGTGCGAGACGAACAAGGCGCGCTGTGCTTCGGACACGGGCAGCCCATTCACTGCGTCGGTGGCCGTTCCCATTGCAGCGCTCTGGCTCAAGGCGCCTGACAGGAGCCCCGCCGCAAAGCCGGGGTCAAGTTTCAGCACGCGCCCCACAACGATTGCGGCCGCAAGACCGGTGAGGCTCACGACAATGGCCATCAGCATCGGCTTCAGCCCGTCACGCTTCATCGCCAGCACGAATTGCGGACCGACCGAATAGCCCACCCCGAACAGGAACAGCAGGAACAGGAACGATTTGGTCATGCTGGAGACGGGCACATGGGCGAAATCGCCGACCGCGAGGCCGGCGAACAGCGAGCCCGTCACCGGGCCAAGGCTGAAGGCGCCGATCCTGAAGCTGCCGATCCAGTAGCCCGCCGCGATCACCAGGAACAGTGCGAGTTCCGGATAACGGACGAGAAACTGCTGCAGCCAAATAATCATCGTTTCAACATCGTCGCTCGCCGCGGCTATGTCATCATCATCACCAGTACCATGCCCCAGATCGTCAGCAGCGTGTTTCCGACCGCGTAGGTGACGGTATAGCCAAGGCCGGGAATCTGGCTCTTCGCGCGATCATTGATCATGCCCAGCGAGGCGGTGGTCGTGCGCGCGCCAGAGCAGCATCCGAGCAGGATCGCGTCGTGGAAACGGAACACGTATTTGCCGACGAACATCGCCAGGATCAGCGGCACGGTGGTCACGACGACGCCCCAGAGGAACAGGCTGAAGCCGAGCTTTTGCAATCCGGCGACAAATCCCGGTCCCGAGGAGATGCCGACCACCGCAATGAAGACGTTCAGGCCGACCGAGTTCATGAACCATACGGTGGGTGACGGGATGCGGCCGAAAGTCGGGTGCACGGATCGGAGCCAGCCGAAAAACAGACCGGAGATCAGCGCGCCGCCGGAGGTGGACAGGGTGAGCGGCACGCTTCCGATCTTGTAGACGAAGGCGCCGACAAGGGCGCCGATCGCAATCGCGGCGCCGATGAACGCGACGTCGGCAATGTCGGTCGCACGATCCGGCCGGCCCAGCATCTTTGTGGTGGCAGCGACGTCGGACGTGCGGCCGACCAGGGTGACGATGTCGCCCCGATTTATCTTTGTGTTCGGCAGGATCGGGATTTCGGTCGCGATCGCGCCCCGGGCGATCTTGCGCAGGAATACGCCGCGAGCGCCCGGCGCTTTCGCCAGTTCCTCCAGCGTCTTGCCATCGACGTCCTTGCTGGTCACGTAGACATCGACGCCCTCGATCGGCACCGCAAGCAGCTCGCGATCGTCAACTTCCTCCGCCTGCTCGCCGATCAGCTGCACGAGCACATCGCGGCGGCCAGCAACGGCGACGACATCGCCGGCATGTATCACGGTGTCGGAAGTTGCCTCCACGATCTTGCCAGCTTGCCGAAGCCGGAGGACGAAGATGCGATGATCGGGAATCAGCGCCTCGGCCTGCGCGACGGTCTTGCCGACGACAGGCCCGCGCTCGCGAACGCGGTAGGCGCGCAAATCGAACTGGTGCCAGGCCGTTCCCGCGCCGCCCAGCTCCTTCTTGCCGCCATGCTCTTCCTCGTATTTCTTGCACGCGGTCTCGAGATCGATGCCGAGCAGCGCGGGCCCGAGCAGGGCCAGGACGATCGCCGACCCAACCGTGCCGAAAATATAGGTCACGGCATAGGCGACCGGCATGGCATCGAGCAGCTTCTTGGCTTCGTCTGCGGGCAGACCAGCGCGATTGATAGCATCGGTGGCAAGCCCCATCGACGCGGAGATTGTCTGTGAGCCGGCATAGAGCCCGACCGCCGATCCGACATCGTAGCCCGCGAGCTTCGCGCCGAGATACGCCGAGAGAAGACAGAAGACACAGACCACCGCCGCGAAAATCGCCTGCGGAATGCCGTCCTGTGCGATGCCGCGCACGAATTGCGGTCCGACGCCATATCCGATTGCGAACAGGAACATCAGAAAGAAGAATGGCTTGAGCGGGCCCGAAATGGTGATGCCGATCTGGCCGATGATGACCGCAGCGACCAGCGTCGCGGTGACGGCGCCGAGGCCGAGACCCTTATAGGTGAAGGATCCGAAATAGTAGCCCAGGGCCAGCGAGAGGAAGATCGCGATTTCGGGGTAGGTGCGGAGCGTCTGGAAGAACCAATCGATCATGATGTCACCCGTTCATGCTGTCCCGGCGCTTCGGCATGCACGCTTCGATCTCGCGCAGGGCCGAAAAGGGCGAGCAACTGTATCGATCGACATCAGGCCGCGGCTGGCGAGAAGGATGTTGATCTATGTCAATCGCAACTGCGAGAGCGTTGCGATTTCATCGTCTTGCCGACACCACCGCATGGTGCGCAGATTGCATCGTGACGCGGCTATCCGTCGCTGCGGTCGCGTCGCCTGCGCAAAGGACCGTTGACATAGATCAAGGTTCGTCACCGGCCGCCGATCATGCTTGGCGCTATCGTGCAGGCAAGGAGCGTGTCCGCCTCCATTCAACAGCTCGCATCCCCCGGGAGTGTCCAATGGCCGATCTTCTGACCTTAAAGAAATTCGAGGCGTTGAGCCCCTTCGAGATCAAGGACGAACTGATCAACCTCGCGAAGAGCGCTTCGAAGCAGAGTCAGATGGCCTTTCTGAACGCCGGGCGGGGCAACCCCAACTGGGTCGCCACCACGCCACGCGAGGGCTTCTTCCTGCTCGGACAATTCGCCATCACCGAGAGCAAGCGGGTGGCGGAGCACCCGGCGGGCATCGGCGGCATGCCGCAGGCCAAGGGCATTGCCGGGCGGTTCGAGGCCTGGCTCGCCCAGCACAAGGACATGCCGGGCGCGAGCTTCCTGACCGAGATGCTGCCCTTTGCGGTCAAGAAGTTCGGCTTCGATCCCGACGCCTTCGTCCACGAACTGGTCGATTCGATCATCGGCGACAATTACCCGGTGCCGGACCGCATGTTGGTTCATAACGAAAAGATCGTCCATGAATATCTGATGTGGGCCGTCTGCGGCGACCCGCGGCCGGCCGGAAAGTTCGACATTTATGCCGTCGAGGGCGGCACGGCGGCGATGTGCTACCTCTTCAAGTCGTTGAAAGCCAACCGGCTGCTCGTGCCTGGTGATACGATTGCGCTGGCGACGCCGATTTTCACGCCCTACATCGAGATGACGCACCTGGAAGACTACGATCTGAAGGTCGTTCAGATCAGGGCTCCGCAGGAAAACAAATTCCAGTTCACCGACGAGGAAATCAAGAAGCTGGAAGATCCGAAGGTTAAGGCCTTCTTCGTCGTCAATCCGTCCAATCCTCCGGGGATGGCGTTGAGCAAGGAGACGGTTGCCAAGTTGGCCAATTTGGTCAAGACCAAGCGCCCCGACCTGATGATCCTCACCGACGACGTCTACGGAACCTTCGTGCACAACTTCCGTTCGCTGCTGGGCGAGCTGCCGCACAACACCATCGGTGTCTACTCCTATTCGAAGTATTTCGGCTGCACGGGATGGCGGCTCGGGGCCATCGCCATCCACGAAGACAACATCTTCGACAAGATGATCGCCAAGCTTCCAGACGCCGCCGTGAAAGCGCTGGACAAGCGCTACGGGCCGCTGACGCTGGAGCCGCGCAAGCTCAAGCTGATCGACCGTATTGTGGCCGACAGCCGCGACGTGGCGCTCAATCACACGGCGGGACTATCGTTGCCGCAGCAGGTGATGATGAGCCTGTTCTCGCTCTCTGAAATGCTGGACGTGAAAAAGGCCTATCAGGCTGCCTGCATGGAAATCGTCAACAAGCGCCTGTGGTCGCTGCTCGACGGGCTCGGGCTTGCTGATAAGCTAACCCCCAACCCGAACTACGATGCCTATTACGGCCTTATCGATTTCGAGTTCTGGGCTCGAAAGAACATCGGCGACGATGCCGTTGAACACCTGAAGAAGAATGTCCATCCGTTGGATCTCGCGTTCAGGCTGGCCGAAGCCCACGGAATCGTGCTGCTGAACGGAGGCGGCTTCGATGCACCGGAATGGTCGCTTCGGGTATCGCTCGCGAACCTCCCTGACGATGTCTACGACGATATCGGACGAGGTGTCCGGGCCATCGCCAGGGGCTATCGCGATGCGTACGAAGCGGCGACCGGGAATAAGGGAGGCGCAAAGCGCTGACGAACGGGACTCTCCGCATCGTTGAAACTTGTTGATCTCCGGCGCGCGAGCTGTCGCTGACAAGGCTGCCAGGTCATTCGCCATTCAGGGCGCCGCGCGGTCAACCGGGCCACTATAGTCCGATTGGGTGAGCCAGCTTGTCGCACGCAATTCCAATCGTCTGGCACAAGCTGCACTGGTCACTCGATTTCTCCGTGATCTACCATGACCATCATGGGGAACGGCAGCGACATATTTCGGCGAGCGTTTCATCGCTGGCTTGAAGCGATCGACGGCGATTTTGCCTTCAGGTTGACGGTCGTGACGGCCGGGATGCTGTCGACTGTCGCGTTTGCCTTTGGATTGCTGTCGCTCTGAGCGAACCCCTCATCTCGAGCCTCTCATCTGAAGCTCAGCGAACTGATGTCGGCGATGAGTTCGGCGCCTGCGACCGGAGATACCAGTCCGGGGGCCATGGATGCGCTTCAAAATAGTTGCAAATTCGACCGGACGTCGAGGCCATCTGGCCGCAAGGTCAGGAATCGGGCTCTCGGCCACGATTGTCCTGTTCTGCTCTGCACAACAAACGGTCGCGGTGCCGCTAACGTCCTTCCGTTATGAAGCCCAGGCCCAGCGGCATTGTCCTGGCAATACCGTGGTCTGGCTCGATTTCCGCCGTGGACGCTATTACCTCAAAGGCCAGAGCCGCTATGGCAGGGGCTTTGACGGCAGTTTCGTGTGCAGGAACGAAGCGCGCGATAGCGGCTATCGGCGTTCGTTGCTCGGCCTCCGGTGACGTCACGGGCAGACGCGTGACGCTTGATCTGGATCAAGCGATGCGCGCCAAGGCGATGGCACCGCTTCCTGCGTGCCTGTTGACGCTCAATCGAGAGCACGTTCTTGAAAACCCTTCGCCAGCTCGTGGCCGGAGACGAATTCATCCAGCTCGCAATTCGCCTCGGATTGCTGGCGCTGCTGATCTACTGGTCGTTCGTCCTGGTCCGCCCGTTCGTGCCGATCCTGGCCTGGAGCGTCGTGCTCGCGGTCGCGCTCTATCCGGTCTTCAACTGGCTCACAGGGATGCTCGGCGGCCATGCGGGCATCGCCTCCCTGGTCCTGACCCTGATCGCACTGGCTGTCGTCATCGGACCGGCGGCCTGGCTCGGGATCGGGGCGGTGGAGGGGGTGAGGGAACTCGCCGGACAACTGAGCGCCGGTAACGTTGTCGTGCCGTCGCCGATGCCGGAGATCAAGGATTGGCCGCTGATCGGCGGCCCGCTCTACGACTTCTGGGATCGGGCGTCGACCAATCTGCGCGCCGTGCTGCGCGAGGTCGTGCCGCATCTGAAGCCGCTGGCCGGGGTCCTGTTTGCGTTTGCCGGCAATGCCGGCGTCGGGATGCTGAAGTTTCTGCTGGCGGTCGTGCTCGCGGGGTTCCTGTTTCCCCACGGCCGGCAGCTTGCCGCGGCATGCAGGGGCTTCCTGTCCCGCATCGTGCCGGAGCAAAGTGAGCACTTCCTCGACCTCGCAGGCGCGACAATTCGGGCGGTCTCCCAGGGCGTCATCGGCGTCGCCGTCCTGCAATCGCTGCTCGCCGGCATTGGGTTCAAGTTGGCGGGGATCTCGAACGCAGGTCTGCTGGCGTTTGTCGTGATGCTGCTAGCGATCGTGCAGATCGGGGCGGCGATCGTGCTGTTCCCCGTCATCATCTGGCTCTGGTTGGCCAAGGACTTCACGACGGCACTCGCGCTGACGTTGTTCTTCCTGGTCGTCGGCGTCCTCGACAATGTGCTGAAGCCGCTGGTCATGGGGCGAGGCCTGACCACGCCGGCGCTCGTCATCTTCGTCGGCGTGATCGGAGGCACGCTTGCCCACGGCATCGTAGGCCTGTTCATCGGCCCAATCATTCTCGCGGTCGCCTGGGAGTTGATCACAGCGTGGATCCGGGACGACCGTGCCCGGCTGGCGGGTGAGCGATGATATTGTTTCAGCTCATCGTTGGATCGGCGGTCAGCGCGATCAACATCGTGCTCCATTCATTATTCACCGTCTTGGTGATCGGACTGATGCGGAACGTCGCCCTGAGTGCCGCAGGTCGGTTTGGGTTGCAGCTCAGCGGCGTGATGGTGACGACCGCGCTGATCCTGATGGTGGCTCACACCTTGGAGATCATGGTGTGGTCACTGGCCTATTTTGCAATGGGTGCAGCGCCCACGGGTAGCGATCTGATCTATTTCGCTTTTGTGAACTACACCACGCTCGGCTACGGCGACGTAATCCCGGTCAAGCAGTGGCTGCTGGTCGGACCGATGGCCGCCATGAACGGGATCCTGATGTTCGGCTGGTCGACAGCGGTCCTGTTCGAGGTGCTGCAAAGGACCATCGAACGCCAGGGGGCACTTACGAAATCCTCATAGCGTCCCGGTCAGTTGTCCAGCCTGGACAGCTGGTCGCGGTCAACCAGCATGATTTCGCGCTGGTTCGAGCCGAGGAAGTCGAGGGCTCCGTAGGCGTGCAGCTTGGATAGCGCACGCGATACGGTCTCGAGGGTCAGCCCGAGATAGTCGGCGATATCGCGCCGGCACATCGGCAGGGCGACGACGCCGACGCCGGTCAGCCGGCGATCCATTTCGAGCAGAAACGCGGCCACCCGCTCCAACGCGGTCTTGCGGCCGAGGAGCAGCATATGGTCTTCGGCATGCTGCAGGTTGCTGGTGGTCATGATCAGCAGGTTGCGAGCCAGGGCGGAATCGGAATGCGCCACCCGTTCGAGGCTCATCCGCCTGATCAGGCGCACGTCCGTGTCGACGACGGCTTCGGCTGTGAAGCGATGGGTTTCGGCGTTCTCAAGGCCGAAAATGTCCCCGACGAGGTGAAAAGCACCGATCTGACGTCGTCCGTCGGAGAGGAGCTTGTAGCTGCGGACAGCCCCTGAAACGACCTGGTAGACGTACTCCGCGGGCTCCTCCTCGCCGTAGATCTCGGCGCCCCTTCTGTAGTGGAATTCGCTGGTGATGAAGTTGGCATGGGGGGCGGTCAACCCACCGAGGACGCTCGGTACATTGGCCGGTCTGACATTGACGCGAGCGAACATGGACCAACCCTCTTCACGATGACCTTGCGGCGTCCGTAGCGGTTCGAAAATGCTTGTCCGCGTGCAATGACTACGACACGGCCCGACCAGGCTCTATTGGTCTTGAGGCCATTGTCCCAAAGGACAGGGGGCCCGGAAATGCGGCAATTTGTTCGCAATTGGTACGCGAGTGTTGGATTACTTTTCAGCATTTACGACGATAACCGTGCTAGTTTTTCTTGAACCCGTTGGTCTCCGGCTCCGAGCGCTATGGGCAAGGCAATTCGGCTCTCTGGACTGATCATCCTGCTGGCTAGCTTGCTGTCGCCGGCTGGTCTCCGGGCGCAGGAGATGCGCCCACATTCCATACTGGTGCTGGACCAGTCCGATCGACGTGGCCCGTTCTACTATCAGGTCTTTGTTGGATTGCGGGATGCCGTGAGCGCGCACGGTCACGCTCCGACGACGATCTACACGGAAAGCCTCGATCTCAATCGCTTCGGCGGTGAGGCCTATCAGGAGGGCTTTCGGCGGTTTCTCGAGACGAAATATCGCGATCGACCGATCGGTGTCGTGGTTGCCGTTGGAGCGGCTGCGCTCGAGCTTGTGCTCCGCTGGCGCCCGCAACTCTGGCCTGACACGCCAATCGTGTTTGCGCTGGTCGAAGAGAATGATTTCAAGCGATTGCGGCCGCCTGCCTATGCCACCGGCGGCATCGTAGCCTTGAAGTTCAAGGATGCCGTCTCGGTCGCCCGCGCCGTGGTGCCGGACCTCAAAACTGTCGCGATCGTCGGTGCGGAATGGGAACGGCAAGTTCTGTTTCGCAACTGGAAGGACCAGGCTGCGGCCGGCATTCCGGGCCTCGACATTATCGAGATTATCGGACGTCCGATGCCTGAGGTCATCGAGCGGGTCGCCGCGCTTCCCGACCACAGCGCGATCATCTACACGGGCCTCTATAGCGACGGCAAAGGCAACTACTATCCGCCCTCGGACGCTCTTGCATTTGTCGCAGCGAAGGCAAATCGTCCCATCGTAATCGCGGCGGAGACTTTCCTCGAACCGGGCGGCATAGGCGGTTTCGCTCTTGTCCCGTCCTTGATCGGTGCCGACGCTGCACAAAGGGCGCTGCGAATCCTCGATGGCGAAGCGCCGGAGAACCTGCCGCCGTCGGTCATCGATGCCGTGAAGCCGATCTTCAATTGGCGGCAGATGCAGCGCTGGAATGTCAGCGAAGCCAGTCTGCCGCAAGGCAGCGAAATCCGCTTCCAGGAGCCGACCTTCCTGGAAAAATATCGCTGGCCGGCCGTTGCGTTCACTGCGGCGTTGCTGCTCCAGACCATGCTGATCGCGTTCCTGCTGCACGAGCGGTACATGCGACGAGAGGCCGAAGTCGAGGCCCGCAATCGCCTGTCCCAGCTTGCTCACAGCAATCGGCAGGCGACCGCCGGAGAGCTGTCGTCCTCGATCGCCCATGAGCTCAACCAGCCGCTCGGCTCAATCCTGACCAATGCCGAGACGGCGGAGTTGATCCTCGGTTCGCCGACTCCTGACCTTCAGGAGGTGCGGGAGATCATTTCCGACATCAAGCGCGATGATTTGCGTGCGAGCGAGGTGATCCGCCGGATGCGCAGCCTGCTGAAGCGTGCGCCATTTGAGAAAAAGGAGATCGACCTCAACCAGACCATGCGGGAGGCATTCGATTTCCTCAAGCTGCAGGCCTCGACCCGCAACGTCGCGATCTACCTGCAGACGTCGCCGCAGACCCTGCTGGTGGAAGGTGATCCGGTTCAGTTGCAGCAGGTCATTCTCAACCTCGTGGTCAACAGCATGGACGCGATGGCCAGGATGCCCTACGGACGGACGATCATCGGCCGTACCGAAGTCAATGGAGGGGCGTCGGCCGTGATTTCGATCTGCGATTCCGGTCCGGGAATTCCCCAAGACAGGCTGAACGAGATTTTCGATCCATTCTTCACCACAAAGGAGCAGGGAATGGGTATTGGCCTGTCAATCGCGCGGACGATCGTTCTGGCGCATAGCGGTCAGATCTGGGCCGAGAACCAGTCCGGGGGCGGAGCGGTTTTCCATCTTTCATTGCCGCTGGCGGCATAGCGCGTTTGGGCTCTTACTTTGGCAGGAGGCAGTGCTAACTTGACGAACGCAGTCTTTGCCGTCGGTCGTGTAGGAGAGAGGGTAATGCACGCTTACGTGCATATTGTCGACGACGACGCCTCGTTTCGCACGGCACTTGAGCGCAGGCTCAAGCTCGCCGGCTACCGTGTGGCGACGTATGCATCGGCCCGGCAACTGCTCGATCAATTGCCAGGCGACGAAGACGCCGGCTGTATCCTGCTCGACGTGCGCATTCCCGGAATGAGCGGTCCGGAGCTGCAGATCCGTCTCAACGAGCTGGAGTCGACGCTTCCGATCGTATTCCTCACCGGACATGCGGACACAGCGACGACCGTGCAGGCGATCAAGGCCGGAGCCGAGGATTTTCTGACCAAGCCGATTGCATCAGAGCAGCTGATCGAGGCAATCAATCGTGCCGTTGCGCGGCACGAATTGGCCCGCAGCCAGCGAACCAGGCTCGACTCCCTCCGCGCGCTGCTGGCGAAGTTGACCCCACGCGAGCGGCAGGTGTTCGATCTGATTGTACGCGGTCGGATCAACAAGCAGGTCGGCTATGAACTCGGCACGACGGAACGCACGGTCAAGGCGCATCGTCACCAGGTCATGGAGAAGATGCAGGTGCAGTCACTTGCCGAGCTCGTCTCGATCGCGGAGCGGCTCGGCATGCACGAGCTTGATGGCGAAGTTAAGGGTTAATCCGCCGCGGCAGCTGCGGCCTCCTGTCCCATGGTACAATATGAAAGCTTTGTGACGGCGCGTATCTCCGTATTGGCCGTGGCGATGCCGTGCGCCGGTGAGATTTCAATGTGTCCTTCGTCCAGGCGTGGACGTTGGGCAGCAAGTCGAGATTTTGCTTCTCGATAGGATTTTGCTTCTCGATAGGGTAGAGGCCCACAGGATTTGCCGACCGCGAAACTAGTCTTCGTCGTGGATGATAACCCCTCCATGCTCCGTGGAATCGGACGGCTGCTGCGGGAATATGGATTTGCATCCAGATTATTCGAGACTGGAAATGCCTTGCTGAGAGATGGCAGCTTCGATGGCGCGCTGTGTCTGATCCTGGACATCAATCTCAGCGATGGTTCAGGGATCGAACTGCGGCACCGCCTGGCGGATCAGGGCATCGACGTCCCGGTCATCTACATCACCGGAAATGACAACCCGGCGACACGGATGGCCGCAATGTCATCGGGCTGCGTGGCCTATCTGACCAAGCCCTTCACGGCAAAATCGCTGATGCAGCCGATCGAACAATTGTTGGCGGGCGCAGTCTAGCGATCGCGGCTCTCAATCATTCGTCAATGGCTTGATCGAGCGTCAGCGCGGGTGCTCCCTTGCGGATGGTCGCAAAGCGGTCCAGCGGCACCGATGTCGTCACCGTCAAAATGCTGGTGTCGACGACGTCGACCGACAGCGCCTTTCCGCCATCCATTTCCTCGAGCAGCTTGGGGTCGGCAACATCGGCTGCGATGCACATGTTAGTCACGCACCAGGTATAGGGCAGGCGATGGACCTTCTGCTGGTCGACCGACAGCTTGACGCCGGCTTGCAGGTACATCCCGACCGGCAGGAATAGCTGGAGGCGGGAGGTCCCGTCTTCGCGCTCGATCAGATCGACGCGAAGGGCCGTCTGGCCGGTCCCGAGGGTGCCGGTGATCGTCGTTCGGCATAGTGTCCTGGCGCCGGCAGGGGTGAAGCAGACCTTTCGCCATTCGCCATACTTGACGTCCCGCGCCGTGCGTGCCCCTCGCGTGGCTACCTCGGCGCCGTCCTTGACCGCAGCGGACGGCGAAGGCGTCTGTTGACTGCGCGCAGCACCGATGCTGACCGCAAACAGCACCAACATCGCCAAAGGACCATACAAGGGACCATATCGGACCATGGATACTCCTCCAGCGAGATGCGCCTAGCGAACCTTGTCCAGAAATCGCTCGACCAGTGGCGACCAGATAGGAATGGAATCGGGAGAGCCGATCAGGAAATGCCCTTCGTCGCCGAACGGCGGCAGTAGATGGTACTCGGTCCTGCCGCCGGCGCGCGTGAAAGCCTCGTACATTCGCTTCGACAGAGCCGGGCCGAAGAATGTGTCGTTCTCGATGTAGAGCCACAGCATGGGCACCCGCGACGTGTGGCCGAACACGCCGGTCGCTTCGACCAGTTTGTCGGGGCCACAATTGTTGTTGGGCTTGCCATCGACGCGGCCGCCGCGGCCCGCCGCGAAGGTGATGATGGCCTTGACCTGCGGCGGGTTGAGGCTCGACAGGGCGATCGCGGCCCAGCCGCCGGCCGACTGCCCGACGACGATGACGCCGTCCGGCAGGGTGCGCTTTTCGGCGGCCATGTAGTCAATGATCCAGAGATCGACCTGCGCGACGGCGAGACCCGGGTCGAGGAAATTGGGATTGGTGCATTTCCCGATCTTGGAGAAGAACGGGCCATAAAGACCGCGTTCGGGAATATCGATAGCCGCGGCGCCATAACCGGTGCCGACCGGCGCCACCACGAGATAACCGCGCCGTGCAAACCACATTGCGGCGTCGCGAAATTCGACCAGCGGGAAGAAGCTGCGATCCCGGGCGTTCAGCGACACGCCGTGATTCATGATGACCAGCGGGAAAGGACCATCTCCGAGCGGTCGGACCAGATAAGCGAACATGGGTAGCGGCAGCGGCAAGGCCCAGATTTCTTCCTGGATGCGCTGGGACGCGCTGTTGTCGTCGGCGCGTGCCGGGGTGGCCAGACCAAGCAGCAGCAGTGTTGCAGTTGCGAGGGCTCGTAAGCCGTGCTGACGCATGTCATGCCCTCCGGCGGTTGACGTAGATGTGCAGGTTGCGACGATCGTAGTGCCGATCTGCGAGGGCGACGCTTGATCTGAATCAACGTGGATCGGTCCACCCCGGCGCAACCACATGCGTCCAATGCGGCTTGATACGGCGGACTTGATGTCAATCCAGAGCGAGACGAGTTGGGTCCGACGGTTTCCGCTGGCGAGTTGGCTGGCCGACTATCGCGCATCCTGGCTTGGTGCGGACGCCATCGCCGGGGTCACGCTGGCGGCCTACGCGATCCCGGTGTCGCTGGCCTATGCCGGGCTCGCCGGTCTGCCGCCGCAGGTCGGCGTCTACGGTTACCTGCTTGGCGGCGTGGGTTACGCCTTGCTCGGCTCGTCGCGGCAACTCGCGGTGGGACCGACCTCGGCGATCTCTCTGATGATCGCCGGCGCCGTCGGCGTGCTGGCCGGCGGCGACGCCACACGTTACGGGCAGATCGTCAGCCTCGTGGCCTTCAGCGTGGCGCTGCTCTGCCTGATTGCCTGGCTGTTCAGGCTCAGCCTGCTGGTGCGGTTGATCAGCGATAGCATTCTGGTGGGCTTCAAGGCCGGAGCAGGGCTCACCATCATCATGAGCCAGCTGCCAAGCCTGTTCGGCGTGGCAGGTGGCGGCCACAATTTTTTCGACCGTGCGATCAAGCTTGCCGGTCAGTTGGGCGATACCAGGCCGCTGGTGCTCGGCATTGGTCTGGTTGCGACCGTGCTGCTCCTGCTCGGCGAGCGCAGGCTGCCCGGAAAGCCTGTTGGCCTCGCCGTGGTCGCGCTGTCGATCCTCACGGTCTCCGTCCTTGGGCTTGCGGAAATGGGATTGCCGGTGACCGGAAAGATCCCGACCGGGTTGCCGACCCTTTCGCTACCGACCTTCGGCTTGCTCGAATTTGACGATCTCTTTCCCATCGCCGCCGGATGTCTCGTGCTGGCTTATGTAGAAGGCGTGTCCGCGGCGCGAAGCTTCGCGGCAAAGCACGGCTATGCACTGGATGTCCGGCAGGAGTTTCTGGGGCTCGGCGCGGCCAATCTCGCCGCAGCCTTCGGGCATGGCTATCCCGTCGCCGGTGGGCTGTCGCAGTCGGCCGTGAATGACGCAGCCGGTGCGCGAACGCCGCTGGCCCTCCTGTTCTGTTCGGCAACCCTTGCCCTCTGCCTGCTGTTCTTCACGGGTCTCTTGACCAATCTGCCGAAGACCGTGCTTGCCGCGATCGTTTTTTCGGCCGTCTACAAATTGGTCGATATTCCGGCGCTTGCCAGAATGTGGCGGATCAGCCGGATCGATTTCTATGCGGCGGTCATCGCGCTGGTATCGGTGCTGTTCCTCGGGATCCTGCAGGGCGTGCTGCTGGCGGCCGTCGCCTCGATCTTCCTGCTGCTGTTGCGTGCGTCCCAGCCCAATGTCGCGTTTCTTGGCCGTCTCCCTGGCAGCGGCCGCTATTCCGACCGGGCGCGCCATGACGACGTGGAACCGCTGACCGGGATCATCGCCTTCCGCCCGGAAACCTCGCTGCTTTATGTCAATGCCGAGACGATCTTCGAAACTGTGCTGGCTGCACTGCAGACGTCCACGGACGTCAAGCTGGTGGCCTGCGACCTGTCGGCCTCGCCGTTCATCGACCTGGCGGGGTCGCGCATGCTGCACGATCTTCACCAGGAACTCGCCTCGCGCGGCATCAAATTCTGCATCGTCGGCGCGCACGCGCAGTTGCGCGATCTGCTTCAGGCGGATGGTCTTGCAGACAAGACCGACAGCGGCGACTGGATGCGGACGCTCGACAGCGTATTAAGCAGCAGGAAGCCGCAGGCAAACGACTGATGTGCGCTGTCCCGCGGACCGTTCCCCGACATTCGAGCTCTGCTGCATCGCAAGACGTTGCGCTCGCTCGATGGCGACAAGGTTGTCTCAACCGCTGCGGATTGATTTGGATCAAAGGGAGCGGTGTGCGCGGTTCGTACGCTTTGACGGGGAACACCGTCAAGATCGGAACACCGCCAAGATCGGGAGACATTCATGGCCAACGACGCGAAGCAGGCCCAGCAGCGTATCGACCAGTTCTTCTCGGGACCCGGCGGACGCGCCGACAATTGGCGGGATCTGGTCGAGGCGGCAAAAGCGTGGAACCGGGGCGGCGACCGTGCGCCGTACGACAAGGCGCTGTCGGCAATCGCGGTCACCGAGGAGTTTCACGGCTACCCGGGCCTTCGCTTGATGGCGGCGCTGAAGGAAGCCGCGGCGGCGGGCGATGCCGCCACCTCGCATATCCTTTCGACCCGGATCGCGCAGGCACTTCAGACAAAATCCTTCCGTCAGCATGCCGGTGACTGGAGCACGCAGGACGAGGGCAATGGCGACGTTCCCGATCTGCTGCCGCCAACGCTCGGGCAATCGGCGGCGCGCCGTCCCTACTTCGAGACCCTGATCGTGACCGGGGTGCCAGCCAGCAATTGGCCGGGACTCTTGGCGGAATGGCGCAGGCTGCGGCGTCCGGTCGACGCCTTCATCTATGAGCCCGTGGTGGTGGGCAGTCTCGAGGACGCCTTCTGTGCGGCAATGCTAAACCCCAACATTGCGGCGGTGGTGATCAATGAAGGCTTCGGGTTGCGCTCGCGCCACGATGCGCCTGTGCTTCGTGCCATGACGGGCGCCATGGGGCTCAACGAAGAGTCCGATGCTTCCGCGCTACGGCTGGCCCATATCCTGAAGCGGATCCGTCCCGAGCTTGATCTCTACCTGATGTCCAATCGCGACGTCGAGGAGTTGGCCGGCAATCCTGAGGCCGACGTGGTGCGCCGGGTGTTCTACTCGGTCGAGGATATCCTCGAATTGCACCTATCAATTCTGGAAGGCGTGCAGGACCGCTTCGACACGCCGTTTTTCGACAATCTGAAGAAATACGCGCAGCGGCCGATCGGGACCTTCCACGCGCTGCCGATCGCACGCGGCAAGTCCGTGTTCAAGTCGGACTGGATCCGCGACATGGGCGAATTCTACGGGCTGAACCTGTTCCTTGCCGAGAGCAGCGCCACCACCGGCGGCCTCGACAGCATGCTGGAGCCGACCGGCAACATCAAGAAGGCGCAGGAGAAGGCCGCGCGCGCACTCGGTGCCGACCGCGTCTACTTCGTGACCAACGGCACCTCGACCTCCAACAAGATGGCGGTGCAGGCGCTGCTGGGTCCCGGCGACATCGCGATCGTCGATCGCAACTGCCACAAGTCGCACCATTATGGCATGGTGCTGGCGGGCGCGCAGCCGCTCTACGTCGAGGCATTCCCGATGACGGAATACTCGATGTACGGCGCGGTGCCCCTGAAGACGATCAAGCAGGCGCTTCTGAACGCGAAGGCGGATGGCCGGCTCGACCGGGTCAAGATGATCGACCTGACCAATTGTACCTTCGATGGTCACATCTACAACACGCGGCGGGTGATGGAGGAATGCCTCGCGATCAAGCCTGACCTGATCTTCCTTTGGGACGAGGCCTGGTTCGGCTTCGCGCGGTTCTCGCCATTCCTGAGGCGACGAACCGCGATGGGCGCGGCGAACGAGATCGAAGCCTGGATGCGCGATCCCAAATCGGTTGCGGCCTACGAGAAGCAGCAGGCCGAACTCGGCAAGAAGCCGTCGGACGAGGTGCTGCTCAAGACCCGGCTCATCCCCGATCCGCGTCAGATCCGGTTGCGGGTCTACCAGACCAACTCGACGCACAAGTCGATGTCGGCAATCCGGCAGGGCTCGATGCTGTCCGTCAAGGACATCGAATTTCACACGGTCGAAGCGCAGTTCAAGGAGGCCGTATTCACGCACGCTTCGACCAGCCCGAACCAGCAGCTGATCGCAAGCCTCGACGTCTCGCGCCGCCAGATGGAGCTCGAGGGTTATGGACTGGTCGCCAATGCCATGGAGATTGCGTTCGCCATCCGCAATGCGGTCAACACCAATCCGCTGATTTCCCGGTATTTCCGTGTCCTGGGTGCCGATGCGATGGTCCCCAAGGAATATCGCCAGAGCGGCTTCACTGACTATCTCGCGGTCGGCACCAACTGGGCGAGCGCCCTGAAGAGCCTGAACGACGACGAGTTCTGCCTCGATCCGACCCGCATGACGCTGGTCTGCGGCACGGCCGGGTACGACGGAACGCAGTTCAAGGGTCTGCTCGCCAACCGCTACAACATCCAGGTCAACAAGACGTCGCGCAACTCGGTCCTGATCCAGTCCAACATCAACAATACGCGCAGCGACGTCGCGCATCTTGTCCGGGTGTTGGCCGAAATCTCCGGTGAAATCGATCGGGGTCTGGCCAAAGGCGGAGCGAACGCCAGGGTCGATTTCGACTTGCGGGTCAACAGCCTGATGAAGGACGTACCGGACCTGCCGAATTTCTCGCATTTCCACGAGACCTATCGCGGTGATGCCGGCACCAGGACGAATGAAGGCGACATCCGCAGCGGATTCTATTCGGCCTATGACGCCGCCGGATGCGAATACATCCGCCTGCACGATCCCGAGATCGACAGGCGTCTGAAGAACGGGCCCGCTCTCGTGTCCGCGAGCTTCGTGATCCCCTATCCGCCGGGCTTCCCGATTATGGTCCCTGGCCAGGTCATCACGCAGGAGACGATCGACTTCATGCGCAAGCTCGATGTGAAGGAGATCCATGGCTATGACGCGGCTGAGGGCCTGAAACTCGTGACGACCGAGGCTCTCGCCAGGATGGGCAAGCCGAAAGCGTCAGCGCCGAAGCTCAAGGCCGCATCATAGATCCGTTCGCGCAACCGATCCCTGGAGGGAAATCATGAGGAAAGTGGATTTGCTTGGAGCCGTTGCCGCGCTGGCAATCGGATTGGCTGGCTTCGGCACGCCGTCGCTGGCCGAAACCGGCGCGGTCGCCGTCATCTTCACCAAGGGTGGCTTCATCGTTGGTATCGGAGGCGGCGAGGGCGTATTGACCCTGCGCGGCAAGCATTATCCGTTCACCGTGTCGGGCATGAGCGTCGGCTTCACGATCGGCGCCTCGACCACCAAGTTTGTCGGGCGCGCGATCAACCTGAGGGGGCCCGGCTCAATCGAAGGTTCCTACAGCGCCGCAGGCGCTGGAGGTGCGATCGCCGCGGGCGCCGGAGGCGTGCAACTGCAGAACGCCAATGGCGTGATCCTGCAGCTCAGCGGTCCGAAGGTCGGCGCCGAAGTCTCGGCCGCCGTGGGCGGCGTCACGATCCGCCTGAAATAGGCCGGAAGAGCCCAGGCCGCGCATCCGGCGCGGCCTGGCTTTTCAGTAGCGTTCCTCGACGAAGTTCATTCCCCGCAGACCGACCTGATCGTTGTAGCGCCCTTTGTCGGAGCGCCTGGGCAGTTTCACCTTGTCGCGCTTCACCCGTCCGTAGGGGATCGTCTTCAGGAGGTGCGAAATGCAGTTCAATCGCGCCCGGCGCTTGTCGTCGGAGCGGATGACGTGCCAGGGCGCGTGCTTCGAGCTCGTCGCCTTGAACATCAGGTCGCGTGCCCGGGAATAGTCGTACCAGCGCCGGTACGACGCCGTGTCCATCGGGCTCAGTTTCCACTGTCGCAGCGGATCGTCGATCCGGGCCCTGAAGCGGCGTTCCTGCTCGTCCATCCCGACCTCGAGCCACAACTTGATCAGGATGATGCCGCCCTCGATAATGTATTGCTCCATCTGCGGACAGAGTGAGAGGAACCGCTTGTGTTCCGCCGGCGTGCAGAATCCCATCACGTATTCGACGCCTGCGCGATTGTACCAGCTGCGATCGAAGATGACGATTTCGCCGGCGGCCGGAAATTGCTGCATGTAGCGTTGGATGAAGAGCTGGGACTTCTCTCGATCGGATGGCGCGGGCAGGGCGACCACCCGAAACACCCGCGGGCTGACCTTCTCGGTCAGGGCCTTGATGGTTCCGCCCTTGCCGGCTGCATCGCGCCCCTCGAACAGGATGATGACCCTGAGCTTGTTCGCTACCACCCAGTCCTGGAGATGGCAGAGCTGAATCTGCAGCTTGTGCAGCTCTTCTTCATACTGCTTGCGCTTCATCTTTCCGGTGGAATTGTCCTTCGCCATGGATCCCCGTCCATCGTTTGAGCTGTCAGCCCCAGGCAATGACGATGCCGATGTCGCCGGGCATGCCGCCGGGGTATTCAACGACCTGGTAGCGGATGCGGTAGCCGCGCGGTTGCAGGTAGTCCGCCCAGAGCTGGTATATTTCCTTGGGTATACCTGTCAGCGTTTTTTCCCAGCCCGCTTCCATCTGATTGATGGCCCGCCCCTTGTCGGTGCACAGCGTGTTGGGGAAGCGATAGACCTGTACTTCGGTCAGCCCGTTGCGCACCGCACGCTGAATCACCGTCGAGGCCAGCTTGACCTTCTCGTCTTCGCTGAGACCGGACGGCTTGCTCAACCGTTCGATCAAGGCGCGCTTCTCGGCCTCCGCAGCGGCCGCACGCTTGGCGTGCTCCTCAGCTTTCTCCGCTTCCTGGTGCGCCGCCAGCTTCTGGATTTCATGCGCCTTCGGGATCAGATCATCGATTTTGTCTCGCATGGCCGGGACTCCTGGGATCGATCTTGAGCCTTGCCCGAGAACGGTAGGAGCAAGCTGGCCGTCTTCTTTGATCCAAATCAAGCAAGCCGCGCGTCAGGAAGGCAGGGTGCGAGGCACGGTTGCGAAGCGCCAGCGCCCGGAACGGAGATAAAATTTGAGCGAACAGATGCATCCGGCAGCCCCCCATCATCTGCCGTTCTTCATTCCCGGCGTCGACGGGTCGGACACCCTGATGGTGGTGATGGGCATTTTCCTTGTAGCTACAGTCTTCTGGGTTGGCACCCTCTACTGGAAACTGCACAGCCTGCCGGAGCGCATGGCGCACAAGTCGCAGAAGCTGCAGTTTGAGATCGTCGCCGTCCTCGGCCTGATATCGCTTTTCACCCACATGCATATCTTCTGGGTCGCCGGCCTGCTGCTGGCACTCATCGACCTGCCGGATTTCGGCACGCCGATGCGCAGCATTGCCGATTCCGTCGAGCGCATAGCCGACGCCAAGCCGGGCGCGCCCGCTGCCGAACCGGAAGCCGAATCCGTATCTGGCGGCAGTCCCGACGTCCGGACGCCCGCGAAGCAAGAGGTGCACAACCATGCTTGAGCTGATGATCTGCTCGCTGGTGACGATCCTGCCGGATTACCTCTACCGCCGCTATCGGCAGGGCAAGCGGTTCGGCAAGGAGATCACGTTCTTCTCCGTCTGGTACGAACTGAGGTGGGGTATCACCGGCTGCCTGATGCTCACGATCTCGCTGATCACGATGATCTTCTATTTTCATCCCTCGACAACCTCCGCGGCGATCTACTTCAGGACCGTGCCGATCCTGCCCGAGGGCTCCGGCCGCGTCGTCGAGGTCAATGTCGGCTTCACCGCGCCGGTGAAGAAGGGGGACGTGCTGTTCCGGCTCGATAGTTCGAGGCAGGAGGCTGCGCTCGAGACCGCCAGGCGAAAGATCGCCGAGGTGGATGCGTCGCTGATCTCGGCGCAGGCCGATGTCGTCAAGGCGGACGCTCAGATCGGGGAGGCGAAAGCCTCCTTGCAGCAAGCCAAGGACGAGCTGGATGTGAAGAGCGACTTGCAACGCCGCAATCCCGGCATTGTGCCGCAACGCGACATCGAGAAGCTGCAGGTTCTGGTTGATCAGCGGCAGTCCGGCGTCGATGCCGCTAGCGCCGTCAAGCAATCGGCGACGTTGCGCGTCACTACGCTTCTGCCGGCCGAGAGGGCAAGTGCCGAGGCCGCGCAGGCGCAGGCGCAAGTGGATCTCGACAAGACGTTCATCCGTGCCGGCGTCGATGGCCGCGTCGAGCAATTCCTCGTTCGCCCCGGGGATCTTGTGGCCCAGATCATGCGGCCGGCCGGAATCCTGATACCCGACGAAGCCGGCCGGAACAGCTTGCAGGCGGGGTTCGGGCAGATCGAGGCCCAGGTCATGAAGCCCGGCATGGTCGCGGAAGCCACGTGTATCTCGAAACCCTGGGTGATCATTCCGCTGGTCGTCACCAGCGTGCAGGATTTCATCGCCGCCGGCCAGTTTCGGGCCACCGAGCTGTTGATCGACCCGCAGAGCCTGCAAAAGCCCGGCTCGATCCTCGTGTTCCTTGAGCCGCTCTACAAGGGCGGCCTTGACGGCGTGACACCGGGCAGCAGTTGCATCGTCAATGCCTACACCAGCAACCATGACGTGATCGCCGATCCGAAAACCGGCGCGTTGAAGGGTTTTGCCCTGCACGTCGTCGACGCGACTGCACTTGTTCATGCATTGCTGCTTCGGATCCAGGCGCTGCTGCTGCCGATCCAGACGCTGGTGTTGAGTGGTCACTGACGGGCGCGAACAGGGAGACGGGAGATGAAACCGGACGGCAAGCGTCGCGTAATAGTGCTAGCGGGCATGATGTTCGTATTGCCGGATTGCGCGCACGCGTTCGATCTCGCCGGCGCCTGGGCCACAAGCGCGGACCAATGCGGCAAGGTGTTCGCCCGCAAGGGCAGGGCGAACCAGGTCACGTTCACGAATTTCTCCGGGATCTATGGCGGCGGGTTCATCGCCGAGGCCGATCGCCTCAGGGGCAAGTTCGAGAACTGCAAGATCAAGTCGCGCAAGGATGATGGCAAGGACCTCAATATCATTGTGAGTTGCGCTTCGGGGATCATGGTGTCCAACGTCCAGTTCTTCCTCAAGGTTGTCGACGACGACACCATCACGCGCGAGTTTCCGGGCGTCGAGGGGATGCAGGTCTCCTATCATCGCTGCAAACTCTAGCGGAATGCAGCCTTTGACCAATCTCTGCGGCCCGATATATTGAGCGTTGTGAAGCAGAATCCGGTCAACGCCGGATTGACCGAGTGACGCTCCGTGGATCCTAGCAGTTTACCGAGGTCGTTGCGCATCGCCCTGGTGGCCGGGCTCGTTTTGATGCTCGGGGGTGCCAGCTTATTGGCCTATCGCTGGTATCTTCGGCCGACAACGCTCACCGTCGCCGTCGGTTCGCTCGATGGCGAAGCGAACAAGCTCATTTCGGCGATCGCCGGCAAGCTCACGGAGTCGAAAGCCACAGTCCGGCTGCGCCTGGTCCAGACCACGGGGCCGCTCGAGTCTGCCGCTGCGTTCGCGTCCGGAAAGGTCGATCTTGCGGTGGTGCGCGGCGATGTCGGCGACCTGTCGCAGGCCCAGGCCGTGATCGTGCTGGCCCACGCCGTCGCACTGATCATTGCTCCGCCCGGTACTTCGATATCTGACGTGACGGAGCTGAAGCGCGCCACTCTCGGCGTGATCGGGTTCGAGGCCAATCAGAAGCTGATCAAGGTGTTGTCGGACGAATACGATCTCGCGCGCGCGGGCGTGACGTTCAAGCCGCTGTTGCCATCGGACGCGCGCCGGGCCCTGGAGGCCAAGGAGGTCCGCGCCATCCTGGTCGTGATGCCTCTGACCGAGAAATATCTGTCCCTGCTGCGAGGCGTTCTCCCGCAAAATTCGCGAACCGGGCCCGTGATGATTGCCATCGAGTCGGCGGGCGCGATCGCCGAAAAGGAGCGGGCCTACGAAAGCTTCGACGTGCCCAAGGGAACATTGCGGGGTTCGCCGCCAATTCCCCCCGACGACCTGACGACGCTGCGGACCTCATTCTACCTGGTGGCGCAGAAGAAGCTTGGCAACGATCTGATTGGCGACTTGACCCAGTCGATCATGACCGCCCGCCACAATTTGCTCGCTGAGTTGCCGGGGCTGGCGCAAATCGCGACGCCCGACACCGATGCAGATGCCTACATCCCCGTGCACCCGGGCGCCGCCGCATTCTACGAAGGGACCCGGGAGAGCTTTCTCGATCAATGGGGAAATGCGATTTTCCTGGCGCCGATGATCGCGGGCGGCCTTGCATCGGTGCTCGCCGCGGCCTGGAAGTTTCTCCGGCCGGTCGAGGCACCGAGCCGCCAGGAGGCGCTCGACATGCTTTACGCGCTGGGGCCGCGGATCCGGGCGGCCGAGCTTATGCCGGAGCTGGAAGCGATCGAGCGCGAAATCGACCAGGTGCTGCGGACGCAGCGTAAGCAGCCGGTCGGGGACGACCAGGCCGAGCGTGCCGTCACCGCGGTGAACGTTGCGGCCCATCGGCTCGAGAACCTGATCCATGATCGCCGTGCCCATCTTGCGTCGCAGCAGCCGGGCCCGGCCGGAAGCTGAGCGACGCTTTCCTTGATCTCGATCAAAGGAGGGACGCGGCCGTGGCCGATGCTGTCGACCGTCGGTGTCGATGGAGGTCGCGATGTTCCGTTGGGGCAAGATTCTGGTTGCGATTGCGCTGGTATCGGCCATTCCCGTCGCTGCGGTGGCGCAAACCGCCGACAAGCCGCCAGCGCAGAGTAGTCAGCCACAGGCAGCCGCGCCGACAGCGCAGCCGGCTGACAAGTTGTTGAAGCCCGAGCAGCTCGAAGCGTTGGTCGCGCCGATTGCGCTCTATCCCGACGAGCTGCTGGCCAACGTGCTGGCGGCGTCGACATACCCACTGGAAGTTGTGCAGGCCGATCGCTGGCTGAAGGAGCGCAAGAATCTAAAAGGCGATGCGTTGAAGACCGAGGTCGAGAAGCAGGCCTGGGACGACAGTGTGAAGGCGCTTGCGAGCACGCCCGACGTTATTTCGATGATGAGCGAAAAGATCGATTGGACCAAAAATCTGGGCGATGCGGTGCTCGCGCAACAACCGGATGTGATGGATGCGATTCAGCGGTTGCGGTCGAAGGCCTATGACAACAAGAAACTGGTGACGACCAAGCAGCAGAAGGTCAGCGTTCAAACACAAGAGAACAAGCAGGTGGTCGTAATCGAGTCGGCGGATCCGAATACGATGTACGTGCCCTATTATGAACCGGCCACAGTCTACGGCACCTGGCCATACGCGGAATATCCACCTGACTACTTCGGGTATCCGTCCTATATCGGCGCGGGCGTCATCGCGACCGGCCTGGCGTTCGGCGCGGGATGGGCAATTGGCCGTTGGGGCAACTACTGGGGCGGCGGGTGCAACTGGGGCAACCGCAACGTCTACGTCAACCACTACAACCGGGTGAACAATATCGGCAACAGCTGGCAGCACAACCCTGCGCACCGGCAAGGCGTCCGCTACAGCAACACCAACGTCCAGCAGCGGTTCGGCGGCAATAATGTGAAGGCCGGCGTCTCGGACCGAATGGATTTCCGCGGCCGGGACGGACAGCAAGTGCTGCGTCCGAACCAGGGAGCCGGAGATCGGGCAGGTGATCGAGCCGGAGATCGGGCGGGTGATCGAGCAGGAGATCGAGCGGCGGATCGTGCGGGTGACCGCGGTGGTGACCGCGGCGGAGATCGTGCCGGCACGCGCGATCGGCCTGGTGGCGGCGATCGCGCAGGTGCCTCAGATCGTGCAAAGGGCGGCGGCGATCGAGCTGGAGCAAAGGGCGGCGGCGATCGAGCCGGCGCAAAGGGGGGCGGCGATCGCGCAAAGGCTGCCAACCGCGGCAATGCCGGTAACCGCGCAGCTGCGGCCAATCGCGGTGGCGGCGGCAATCGCGGCGGTGCCATGAACGTGTCGTCCGGACGGGCAGCTGCGGCGGCATCGGCGCGCGGTCGATCGAGCATGGCCAGCATGCCGCGCGGTGGCGGCGGCGGAGCAAGCTTCGCCGGTCGTGGCGGCGGTGGATTCCAGGGTGGCGGCGGAGGCGGATTCCGTGGTGGCGGTGGAGGAGGCGGCGGCTTTCGCGGCGGCGGTGGCGGCGGACGGCGTTCCGACATCGCGCTCAAGCACGACATCGAACTGCTTGGATATCTCTCCAACGGCCTCGGTTATTACCGCTTCAGCTATCTCGGCAGCAGCAAATCCTATGTCGGCGTGATGGCGCAGGAAGTCGAGCACGTCATGCCAGCGGCGGTGACGCGCGGTGCCGACGGCTATCTCAGGGTCTATTACGACAAGCTCGGCCTCAAGCTTCGCAGCTACGACGAATGGCGTGCCACTGGTGCGAAGATTCCATCTCGGTCGGAGGCATCACAATGACAGGCTCTTCGTCCTTGCGATTGAATCGCATTGCTTCCGTCGGCATCGCTGCGGCAGCAGCACTCGCTCTGCTGCTGTCTCCGGCTCGCGCCCAGCAGGGCTTCCCCAATCCCGAAGACGCAGCGTCCGCCTTGGCGACCGCCGTCAAGGCCGGCACGAGCCGGGCCATGCTGAAAGTGCTGGGCCGCGATGCTGCCGACATCATTGAGTCGGGCGACGATGTCGCCGACGCCAATGCGCGACAGCGCTTCCTTTCGGCCTACGACGCCAAGCATTCGATCAGGGCCGACGACAATAAGAAGGCCACCCTGATTCTGGGGCCCGACGACTTCCCGTTCCCGATTCCCCTCGTCAACAACCGCGACGGCTGGAGCTTTGACGCGGCTGCGGGACGTCGCGAAATCCTCTACCGCAGGATTGGCAATAACGAGCTTGCTGCGATCCAGACCTGTCTCGCCTATGTCGACGCTCAGAATGAATATGCTGAAAAGGATCGCGGCGAGGGTGTGGGCGCCTATGCCCAGCGCATCGTCAGCAGGCCGGGCAAGACCGACGGATTGTTCTGGCGCGACGACAAGGACCCGAGTCCGCTCGGTGAGCTGGCCGCGCAGGCCGCGGCGGAGGGCTACAAGGTCGGCGAGCAGAGCGCGCCGTATCACGGATACTACTATCGGATCCTGAAAGCGCAGGGCTCCGACGCCCCGGGCGGCGCGCTGAACTATGTCGTGAAGGGCAAGATGATCGGTGGATTTGCACTGGTCGCCTATCCCGCCGAATACGCCAATTCCGGCGTCATGACGTTCCTGGTCAACCACGCAGGCACTGTCTATCAAAAGGATCTCGGCTCACGCACCGATTTCCTCGCCTCGCGCATGATCGTTTTCGATCCGGATCACACCTGGAAGAAGATCGACCTTACAAATCCCTGAGCTCAGAGGGGCCGCAGCGATGCGATGCACGATCCGTCCCGTCATACTGGCGCTTGCGGCGATGATCCTGTCGGTCACGCCATGCTCCGCACAGGCGACTGGCCATGTCCAGGTCAAGTTCGTGAAGGCAGCTCTCGTCGTGGGTGGTGGCGGCGGGAGCGGCACGCTCACCTACCGTGGGCGGCACTATCGGTTCATCGTGTCCGGCTTCAGCCTCGGCTTAAGCGCGGGTGCGTCGGTGACCTGGCTGGAAGGCACCGCCTCTGGCATCAGGGAGGTCAACGATTTCGCCGGCAGCTATACGCTGGTCGGAGGAGGCGGCGCATGGGCTGCCGGCGTGGGCGGCGTGAGCATGCGAAATGAACGCGGTGTTCTGCTTACGCTCAAAGGGCCGAAAGCAGGACTGGAATTTGCCGCAAACCTCGGCGGGCTCACAATCTCGTTGCGGTGAACTCGAGCTGTATTCAGCCTATTCTCTAGGGAGAGGCTCGGAAAAGCGAAAACGCTCCGGCGCGTAGCGCTGCTAACTCGGGCGAGCCACGATTGGCCTGAAAACCGAAAAAGCCCGCCTCTCGGCGGGCATTTTCGTTGTTGAGTGCACCTTGGATCGTGCGCTTCGCTGCTCAAACCTCAGATCATGGAGTTGAGCAGCTCGCAGCCGCCTCCGCCGCCACCTCATCCGCATTCGGATCGGCCGCCGCGGTCGCCCAGGCGAGTTCGACGAGGGTCACGGTCCGCCGGCCGGCGCCGTCGAGCTGGCAGACGATCAGGCCCTGTTCCTCGATATAGGTCAAAAGATGCCGGGCGCGGCGCAGCGAGTGGGTGCCGTAGGCGCGTGCGATCGCGGCATCGCTCGGGCAGGGCCAGCCCTCCTTCGCGGCGCGGGCGATCATCATGAAGACGCCTTGCATGTCCTCGGGCAGCAGCGCGGCGCGCATCGAGACATCCTGCCACGCGTCGTCTTCCGCCATCTCGGTGCCGAGCCCGGCGCGGGCGCGCGTCAACATGCGGCGGAAATCGGTCAGCTCCGGCACGACGGCGCCGAGCCCTTCGATGCGGCAGCGGACCACGAACTCCTGATACAGCACGCCGATGGCGCGGAAGCCGGCGTCGGGTTCGGCGAGGATGGCGCGCAGGATACGGTCCAGCCGCTCCCGCCGCTCGGTCAATTGCTCGGCGCTGAGCGGCGGCTCCGCGGCTTCGGGACTTGGCTCCGGCGCCGGCTGCTTGGCGGCCATCAGCTGGCTGAGCAGGTCCGGCGACGGCGCCCGGCGCGACGGACGCACGGTCTCGGGCGGCGGCGCTGCCAGGATGATGGCGCGCGCGTCCTCAAGTGCTGCTTCCGGCAGCGGCATCAGCCGCGGCGCCGCGTTGCGCGGCTGCGTGTCGGTTGGACCGATGCGCAAGCCGAGCGGGCGGCGCGAGAGCGCGGGTCCAAGTGCCATGAACTGGCCGCGCTCGAGGTCGCGGAAGGCTTCCGCCTGCCGCCGCTCCATGCCGAGCAGGTCGGCGGCGCGCGCCATGTCGATATCGAGGAAGGTGCGGCCCATCAGGAAGTTGGACGCCTCGGCCGCGACATTCTTGGCGAGCTTGGCGAGCCGCTGGGTTGCGATGATCCCGGCAAGGCCGCGCTTGCGGCCGCGGCACATCAGGTTGGTCATCGCGCCGAGCGAGAGCTTGCGCGCCTCGTCGGTCACTTCGCCCGCAACCGCCGGCGCGAACAGCTGCGCCTCGTCCACCACCACCAGCATCGGATACCAGTGGTCGCGGGGGACCTCGAACATTCCGCCGAGGAAAGCCGCCGCCCGCCGCATCTGGTTCTCGGCGTCGAGCCCTTCGAGATTGAGCACGGTGGAGACGCGGTGGATGCGCACGCGCTCGCCGGCGACCTGCAGGCTGCGCTCGGTATGGTCTTCGGCGTCGATGACGAGGTGGCCGAAGCGCTCGGCCAGCGTGACGAAGTCGCCTTCGGGGTCGATGATGGTCTGCTGCACCCAGGGCGCGCTCTGTTCCAGCAGCCGGCGCAGCAGATGGGATTTGCCGGAACCCGAATTGCCCTGCACCAGGAGGCGCGTCGCCAACAGCTCCTCGAGGTCGATGGCCGCCGAAGCGCCGGCCGTCGTCTGTCCCATCTCGATCGCTACGGTCATCTGCCCCGACTCAAATCATCCTTGCGGAGACGCGGCTTAACAAGCCGATCGCGCCCCGTCGAGCGAACCGCGACATCATCCCCAGGGACGGCCGGGAGGTGGACAAGCCGGAAACCGTTCACTGCGAGGGGTGCCGAGTCGCTGCGGCGGCCCGGCGCGCGCAAGATCGATCGTGCGCGGTCGCCCCGGTCTACTCCGCCGGCTTGGCGGCGGCCGGCGCTTTCGCCGGCGCCTTGTCGACCTTCTTCGACCACGAGCGGTAGTAAGCCAGCGCGGTCATCAGCACGATGCCGACAACGCTGACCAGGATCTGCATCCAGATGCTGCCGGAGACCTCGACCAGCAAGACATGCGCGATGACGGCGAGGAAGACGCCGGAGCAGAACACCTCGAGCGACTGCTGGCCGCATTTGAGCATCGGCTGGAACATCGGCCATTCGTATCCAGGCCACTCGCGCGGCAAAAAGCGCGTGACGAAGAAGGCGAGCACGATGAAGTGCAGCACGCGATAGGGCGCGAGGTTGGTCTTGTCGTTCGGGTTGAACGCATCATAGAGCCAGGCCGGCATCGCCTGGCCGAGCTCCGGGAAGCGGCCCGCCAGCGTCATCACCAGCGCGAACAACAGATAGGCGCCGCCGAGCCAAAGGAAAGCGCGCGAGCGGATGAACGAGATCGACTCGCTGGCGCCGCCGAGCGCAAACCATCCGCCGAACACGAACAGGAACTGCCAGCAGAACGGGTTGAAATACCATGTACCGGACGGATAGGCCGGCAGGTTCCAGCCGAAATGCCGTGCGGCGAGATAGAGCAGGAACGAGGCCAGCAGCGTCAGATTGAGCTTGCGCAACATCGCCCACAGCACCAGCGGATAGCAAACCATCAGGGCGATATAGAGCGGCAGCACGTCCATGTTGACGGGCTTGAACGCCAGCAGCAGGCCCTGATAGAGCGTCTCGGCCGGGTTGTGCATGAAGCCCGCGACGTTGAATTCGTTCTCCAGGTTGGGGTCGTGGTAGCGCTGGGAGAGATAGCCGATCTCGGCGATATAGATCACGAACAAGAGGACGTGCGCGACGTAGATCTGCCAGGCCCGCTTGATCAGGCGGGTGGCGCCGATCACGGTGCCGCGCTCGAGCATCATCCGCGCATAGACGAATGATGCGGTGTAGCCAGAGATGAACACGAACAGGTCGGCCGCGTCGCTGAAGCCGAAATTCTTCTGCGTGATCCAGTTCACCGCATTGTTCGGGATATGGTCGAGATAGATCGCCCAGTTGGCGAAGCCACGCAAGAGATCCAGGCGATAGTCGCGGCCACGCGGCGGCAGGACAGCCTTGACGTCCATCGGTTCGTTCCCTTCCCCAACCTCGCGCATTCCGCAAAGCGCGCGCACACAGCATCATACTAGAGCAGGATCAGCATAGTTGTGTAACGGTTTTAGAAAGATCATGCTCGGATGAGAACCGCCATGCCGGTTCGTTCAGTGCTTAGGATGGGTAGAGCGAAGCGAAACCCATCACTCCGTGCCGGCCTAACGAATGATGGGTTTCGCTGCGCTCTACCCATCCGAGAGAGCTGGGGCCGCACACCCGCACAACTAACGCCGAACGAACCCGTTGTGCAGCGTGGTGAACAGCGCCTTGCCCTTCTTCACCAGATCGTATTTGCGGCCGTAGAGCAGCCAGACCGCGGTGAGGTGGCACATCCCGCCCATCATCAGCGACATCGCGGTGTAGGGGTCGAGGTTCCTGCGATAGGTGCCGGCGCGGCTCGCCTGCTTGAGCAGCTGCACATAGAGCAGCGCGTATTTGTCGACCGCCTTCTTCACCCGCGGCTCGGCGGCAAGCACGCTCGGCCATATCTCCAGGAAGAACACGCGGCCCCAGCCCGGGTTGTCCTTGATGTACTGGAAGTTGGTCAGGAAGATGATGCGGAGCTGTTCGACGGGGTCGCCACCCTTGACCAGCAGCGGTTCGGTCTTCTGATACAGCGCCTCGAAATTGCCCGCGGGCACATCGAGCACCAGCGCGCGCTTGTCCTCGAAATAATCATAGAGGCTGGAGAGCGGCACCTTGGCCGCCGCGGCGATGTCGGTGAGCGAGGTGCCATCGATGCCTCTCTCGCCAAACAGCCTGGTGGCTGCCGAGAGAATCTGCTCGCGCCGGTCGCGGCTGCGTTGTTGCTTGAGCTTGAGTATCGTCCCCGAAGCCACTTCCTTCTCCAAGAGCGCTTTCGAGCGAAGCCTGTCCCGGACTTGATCCGGGATGGATACCGGCTCGCGCAAAGAAACGCGTCAGAACAAGAATCTCCCATCCCCGCAAAACACTAAGACAGCGGAAGTGGATCACCAAGGACAATTGCAACATAAATGGAAGAGGCTGTTGTCAGATGGTTGCGTTGCGCCGTTCATGGTTGCGGAATGCATTGCGGGCGATGATCTGGCGCATGATCTCGGATGTGCCATCCAGAATTCGCACCACCCGTGTTTCCCGCCAGATACGTTCGAGCGGCAGGTCCTTGGAATAACCGGCACCGCCGAACAGCTGCATGGTCATGTCGGCGACGCGCTGCACCATGTCGGCGCCGGTATATTTGGAGAGCGCCGCCGCGGCGGTACGCGCGGCCGCGTCGCCCTGGTCGTAACGCCAGGCCGCCTCATAGGCGACGAGGCGCGCGGCGTGCAGCGAACTCGCCATGTCGGCGATCTGCCACTCGATGCCCTGATGGTCGCGCAGTTTGCGTCCGAATGTTTCCCGCTCGGAAACATGATCGAGCGCATAGTCCAGCAGCTGGCTCGCCGCGCCGACGCAATAGGCGCCCCAATGCGTGCGCCCGGCATCCAGGCACCGCATCGCGATGGCAAATCCTTCACTCTCCTGGCCCAGCAGATTCTCGCGCGGCACGCGGCAGCCCTCGAAGATCACCTCGGCATGATCAGAGCCGCGCCCGGCGGCCATCTCGACCAGGCGCCCGATGCGCAGGCCCGGGGTCTTCGCATCGACGACAAAGGCAGCGATGCCCTTCGCGCCGGCAGACGGGTCGAGCGTGGCGAATACGGTGAAGACGCCGGCGACCGGCGCATTGGTGATGTAGGTCTTGCTTCCGTCGAGCACGTAATGATCGCCGTCCCGCCGCGCCCGGGTCTGGATACGGGCGGCGTCGGATCCGGCGTTCGGCTCGGTTAGGGCGAAGGCGCCGATCACGCGTCCGCTGGCAAGCTCGGGCAACCATCGGTCGCGAACGGCGGGCTGTGCGTAGAACTCGATAGCCTTCGAGCCGATATGAACGTTCACCCCGCTCAGATAGTAGAAGGCGGTGTGGGCCTTCGCGAGCTCCTCGATCGCGATGCAGCTGCCCAGCATCGAGAGGCCGAGGCCGCTGAATTGTTTTGGCGTGTTGGTTCCGAACAATCCCATCCTGCGCAGGCCGGCCATGGCGCTCTCGGGCACCTCGCCGGTCGCCTCGATCGCGGCATCGTGGGGCTGCAACTCGCTGCGCACGAATTCGCGCACCCGTCCCTGCAGCACGCGCAACTCGTCGGGAAGCTGAAAATCCATGGGCTTGCTCAAAAATTCGAATAATCTTCGAAAAATGTGCGCCGTCATCCGGGAGATGTCAATATTTTGCGGGAGTGGCGAAGAAACGCGGCGAGAACCGGGATGTCGTCCACGACATTTTCCGCCGCAACTTCGTCGATTTGTTGCGGGATAAAACCACGAGTTGTGGGCAGGAAAGTTGTCACTGGGGAAAGAAAATGATGCTGCACTCGGTTCAATCAAGCTATTCCGCGCGATGGATCGCCGGCCTTGCCGCTGCCCTTGTCGTCGGGCTTGCGTCGCCGGCAGCGGCTCAAAGGGCCACCGACACCACGCTCGCCCGTGTGCTCGTGCTCGGCACAGGCGGCACCATCGCAGGCCAGGCCAGCGCGCGCGCCGGCAATGCCTATGACTCGGGCAAGGTCAGCTCGGCGAATCTGGTGGCGGCGATTCCGGGCATCGAAAATCTTGCCCAGATCTCGGCCGAGCAGATTTCATCGATCGGCTCGCAGGACATGAACGACAAGGTCTGGTTCGACCTCGTCAAGCGAATCCGCGCCGCGATCGACAACAAGGAGGTCGACGGCGTCGTCGTCACCCATGGCACCGACACGATGGAGGAGACGGCGTTCTTCCTGCAAAACGTGCTGGACACCGACATCCCGGTCGTGCTGGTCGGCTCGATGCGGCCCTCGACCGCGATCGGTGCCGACGGCCCGGCCAATCTCTATGAGGCGATGCGGGTCGCCTCGGCGCCGGAATCCCGCGGCCGCGGCGTGCTCGTGGTGCTCAACGACACCGTCCATGCGGCGCGCTGGGTGCAGAAGACCAACACGACCAGCGTCGAGACGTTCCGCTCGGCCGATGCCGGGCCGGTCGGCTATGTCGACACCGGCTCGCCGCGCTTCCTGCAGCCGGCGGTACCGGTCAAGAGTGCCAAGCTGAAGCTGCCGGATGCGCCGCCGCTGCCGCGGGTCGACATCATCTATTCGCATGCCAACATGGACGCCGCCGAGATCGAGGACGCGGTCAAGCGCGGCGCCAAGGGCATCGTGCTCGCCGGCGTCGGCGACGGCAATTCATCGAAGGGCGCGATCGATGCGCTGGCGGCCGCGGCGAAGCAGGGCGTCGTGGTCGTGCGCTCGAGCCGCGTCGGCTCGGGCTTCGTGAACCGCAACGTCGAGGTCGAGGACGACAAGCTCGGCTTTGCGGTCGCGCTCGATCTCAATCCACAGAAGGCGCGGGTGTTGCTTCAGCTCCTGATCGCCAACGGCATCACGGAGTCCTCGGCGGTTCAACAGGCATTCGCGCGGTAGACCGTTAGTTTTGACCCGCCGCCTGTGGGCCTCGCCTCCGGCGCTGCCTTTGCGGCGCGGCGCGCCGCGAGCAGCCGCGCGCGGGCCTCGGCGAGGCGCGACATCACGGTGGTCACTGGAATGCCGGTGACCTCGGCGATCTCCTTATAGGAGAGATCGATGACTTCGCGCAGCGCGATGACCTCGCCGAGCGGCGCGGGCAGTTCGTCGATGAGTTGCCGGATCGTCGGGGTGCCACGCGGGGCGGAAGTTCCATTCGTGCCGGCAGCATCCGCCGGCGTGCCGCGGCGGCCGGGCTTCTCGCCGAGCTTCTCCTGACAGACAGCTTTGAGGATCGCAAGCAGCCACGGCCGCACGGCCGGTCCACGCAAGCCGTCGAACTGGTGCAGGGCGCGCTGATAGCATTCCTGCACGGCCTGTTCGACGTCCGCCTCACTTCGCATCAGGACCTGGGCGAACGCATAGGCATCGTCGAGACACGGCAGTGCCGCGTCACGAAACTGCTGCGCGGTTTTATTCCCGGCTTCCGCATTTCGCATCATAGGGTTGCATCTCGTGAATAGCTTTACCAGCAATCGGCGGAGTGGTATCAGGCTCCCCGCCGGAGTCGTGGACCGTCGCGCCAAGCGTAGGGACAGGAACGACAAGCGCGCCCGACCTGCGCATATCTGGCAGAACGTGATCGTTCATCGCCTCGTTTCGAACGATCGGGCTTTCGGAGCACGGATCATGTCCGAGACGCAGGTGCCCAACCGGTTCTCGATTTTCCATCACGGACTGGCCAGGGGGCCGGCCTATGAGGCGTGGCGCGAGGGCATTTGCCGCGGCTTCTGCCGGCTCGATGTCGCACCGACCGACGACAACCGCATCGATTGCCACAACGAGTTCACGCTGCTGCATACGGTCGCGATTGCGACGCCACGCGGCGGCTCGGCCCGCTTTGCCCGCACCCGCGCCCTGCTGGACGACGGCTGTGACGACCTCGTCCTGATCTTCGCGACGCGCGGCATGGTGCAGGTCACACAGGGCAGCAAGGCGATCGAGCTGGCGCGCGGCCAGATGTGCCTCACCGAAATGAATATCGTCGGCACCGCCGATCTCACCCAGTCCGGCAGCTTTATGACGACGCGGTTTCCGCGGCGCCTGCTGCTCCAGGCGACGCCGTCGGTCGAGACGCAGCTGGCGCGGGCGCTCGGGCGCGACCCGGCCTTGAGCGCGATGATCGAACGCTATTCTGCGCTCTGCACCGACCTTGCCGGCGATCTCGACGCGCCGGGCCAGCAGGCGGCGGCGCATCATCTGGCGGATCTGGTCGGTCTCGTGCTCGGCAGCAGCGCCGAGCAGAAGGAACTGGCCGCAGGCGACGGAGTGGCGAAGACGCGGCTCGATCTGATGAAGGCCGACGTTCTGAAAAACCTCGACAACGGCAACCTCACGATCGAGGCCGTTGCGCGCGCGAATGCGCTGAGCACGCGGCAGGCGCAGCGCCTGTTCGCCTCCGCCGGGACCACGTTCTCGGAATTCGTGCTCGAGCAGCGTCTGCTGCTGGCGCGCCGGCTGCTGCTGCACGAACAGGGCGCCGGCCGCAAGGTCAGCGACATCGCCTATACGGCCGGCTTCAACGACCTGTCCTATTTCCATCGCTCGTTCCGCAGAAAATTCGGCGTCGCGCCGGCGGAGATGCAGATGGAACTGGGGCGCAGGCATTGAACGCCTCGCGCTGCTGACGTAGAGCGGGGACCGGCTTCATCCCAACGCGTGGCTTCTCCCAATGCCTATCTGGACCTGCGAACAATGCGGCGCGCAATTTCCTGAAACCGCGGCGCCGCCGCCGTCCTGCCCGATCTGCGAGGACGAGCGGCAATATGTGAACTGGAAAGGGCAGGCCTGGCTGACGCGCGAGGAGCTCGCCGGGCGGCATCGGCTGGTCTGGCGCGACGATCTCGGTCTGGTCGGGATCGCGCTCGAGCCGGCATTTGCGATCGGTCAGCGCGCGCTCCTGGTGCCGGACCGCGGCGGCTGCGTGATGTGGGACTGCGTGCCGTTGGCAACAGCGGAGGCGATCGCGCATGTCAGGTCGCTCGGCGGCCTGAAGGCGATCGCGATCTCGCATCCGCATTACTATGGCGCGGTCGCCGACTGGAGCGCGGCGTTCGACAATGCGCAGGTCTATCTGCATGGCGACGACGCGCAATGGGTGACGCGGCCGCATCCGTCGATCGTGCCGTGGCAGGGCGACAGCCATCGCATCTCCGACGACATCCTTTTGCTGCGGGCCGGCGGCCATTTTGCCGGCGCCACCATGCTGCATTGGCGCAAGGGCGCCGACGGGCGCGGTGCGCTGCTGACCGGCGACATCGCGATGGTGGCGATGGATCGCCGTTCGGTCAGCTTCATGTATTCCTACCCGAACTACATCCCGCTCAATGCGTCCGCGGTCCGCCGCGTCGCGCGCGCGGTCGCGCCGCTGGCCTTTGAGCGGGTCTATGGCGCCTGGTGGGGCAAGAACATCGCCTCGGACGCCAAAGCGGCGTTCGATCGCTCGGTCGAGCGCTATCTCGCGGCGATCTCGGGCTGACGGTTCCCCCCGCTTGGCTTGCCAGGCGGCGCGATCACGCTATATCAGGGCTTTCCCGCCACCTGCGATTGTCCGAGTTTCCGCATGACCACGACTGCCGCCGCCGAATCCCAGCCGTTCCAGGCCGAGGTTGCCGAATTGCTGCACCTCATGGTGCATTCGGTCTATTCCGAGACCGATATCTTCCTGCGCGAGCTGATCTCGAACGCATCTGATGCCTGCGACAAGCTGCGTTACGAGGCGATCGCCAATCCCGGCCTGATCACCGACGGCACGCCGCCGGAGATCAGGATCGTCCCGAACAAGGCCGCCGATACGCTCGCCGTGGTCGATACCGGCATCGGCATGGAGCGTCAGGAGCTGATCGATAATCTCGGCACCATCGCGCGCTCCGGCACCAAGTCGTTCCTGTCGAAGCTGACCGAGGCCAAGGACGGCGCCAATCTGATCGGCCAGTTCGGCGTCGGCTTCTATGCCGCGTTCATGGTCGCCGACAAGATCGTCGTCACCAGCCGCCGCGCCGGCTCGGATGAAGTGTGGGTGTGGTCGTCGGAAGGCGGCAGCGGCTTCGAGATCGCGCCGGCCAGCGAGGCGGCCGCCGAGCGTGTCGCGCGCGGCACCGAGATCGTGCTGCATCTGAAAAAGGACGCCGCCAAATATCTCGAGGCTTACGAGATCGAGCGCATCGTCCGCGAATATTCCGACAACATCCAGTTTCCGATCCTTTTGGTGCCGGAGGAGGGCGAGCCGCGCCAGATCAACTCGGCGAGCGCGCTGTGGCAGCGCTCGAAGTCGGAGCTTTCGCCGGAAGACTATGCGCAGGCCTACAAGCAGATCGCAGGCGCCTTCGACGAACCGGCGATGACGCTGCACTACCGCGCCGAAGGCCGGCAGTCCTACGCCGTGCTGCTGTTCGCGCCATCGGCCAAGCCGTTCGACCTGTTCCAGGTCGAGCGCAAGGGCAAGGTCAAGCTCTATGTCCGCCGCGTCTTCATCGCCGACGATGCCGAGCTATTGCCGGCTTATCTCCGCTTCATCCGCGGCGTGATCGACAGCGAGGACCTGCCGCTCAACATCTCGCGCGAGATGTTGCAGAACAATCCGCAGCTCGCGCAAATCCGCAAGGCGGTCACCGGCCGGGTGATCGGCGAGCTGGAAACGCTCGGCGAGAAGGAGCCGGAGACGTTCGCAAAGATCTGGGACGCGTTCGGTCCGGTGATCAAGGAAGGCCTCTACGAGGATTTCGAGCGCCGCGAAAAACTGCTGGCGCTGGCGCGCTTCACCACGACGTCGGGCGAGAACCGCTCGCTGAAGCAAGTTGTCGACGACTTCAAGCCGAACCAGACCGAGATCTATTACCTCGTCGGTGACAGCGTCGAGCGGCTGAAGTCGAACCCGAAGCTGGAATCGGCGCGTGCCCGCGGCATCGAGGTGCTGCTGCTGACCGATCCGGTCGATGCGTTCTGGACCTCGGCGCCGCTCGATTTCGGCGGCAAGCCGCTGAAGTCGCTCAGCCAGGGCGATGTCGATTTCGGCTTGATCCCGCTTTCCGACGACAAGGACGACAACAAGGACGAGCCGGCCGCCGATGCCGCGACCACGATCGCAGTGATCAAGGATGCGCTCGGCGAGCGCGTCTCCGATGTGCGCGCCTCGCAGCGGCTGACCGCGAGCGCGTCGTGCCTGGTCGCCGGCGGTGACGCGCGCGATCGCGCGCTGGAGCGGCTGCTCGCCCAGCAGAACCGCGGCGCGATCACCAAACCGATCCTCGAGATCAATCTGCGTCACCCGCTGGTCGCAGCGCTCGCGACCGACACCGCGCAGGCCAAGGACCTGTCGCTGTTGCTGTTCGAGCAAGCGCAGATCCTCGACGGCGAGATGCCCGACGATCCGGCCGCTTTCGCGAGCCGCATGAACCAGCTCGTGCTGCGCGGCGTGGCGAAGTAGGGAAGATTCGTAGCTCTCTATCGCCGTCATCCTGAGGAGCGCGAAGCGCGTCTCGAAGGATGCACGGCCGAGCTGTTGCAGCGGGGCCGTCGTGCTTCGAGACGCCGCTTCGCGGCTCCTCAAGCATGACGGGACCAGGAGCATGGCCGCAGGCACGAGTTGACCCCGGATATCGCTTCCCTCAACCGGGCTACGCCTTCGTGAACAACGCAAATAGCGCCGCGCCGTATTCCGGCGCTTGACAGGTCGCGGCCGCGATGATGTTATGTTATAACATTACATAAATCCAGTGACCCATGTCCCGCCGCCGCCCATCCCTCCAACAACTGTTTGATCTCGATGCCAAAACTCCCCGTCACCATCTTGTCCGGCTTCCTCGGGGCTGGAAAGACCACTTTGCTGAACCAAGTCCTGAACAACCGCCACGGCCTGAAGGTTGCGGTGATTGTGAACGACATGAGCGAGGTGAACATCGATGCCGACTTGGTTCGCGATGGCGGTGCGAACCTGTCCCGGACTGACGAGAAACTGGTCGAGATGAGCAATGGCTGCATCTGCTGCACCCTGCGCGACGATCTCCTGAAGGAGGTGCGCGCGCTGGCCGAGAGCGGCCGCTTCGACTATCTGCTGATCGAATCGACCGGCATTTCCGAGCCGCTTCCGGTCGCCGCGACCTTCGAGTTTCGCGATGCAGATGGCCAAAGCCTCTCCGACGTCGCGCGGCTCGACACCATGGTCACGGTGGTCGACGCCGCCAATCTCCTGAAGGACTATGCCTCGACCGATTTCCTGACCCAGCGCGGCGAGGCGCTCGACGGCGACAAGCGCACGCTGGTCGATTTGCTGGTCGAGCAGATCGAGTTCGCCGACGTCGTCGTGCTGAACAAGGTCGATGCCGCGACACCGGCCGAGCGCGAGGCCGCGGCGACCATCGTGCGCGCGCTCAATCCCGACGCCGAACTCGTCGAGGCGAGTTTTGCCAAAGTCCCGTTCGACCGCGTGCTCGACACCGGCCGCTTCGCCTATGAGCGCGCGCAGCAGCATCCGCTCTGGCACAAGGAGCTCTACGGCTTTGCCGAGCATGTGCCGGAGACCGAGGAATACGGCATCACGAGCTTCGTTTATCGCGCGCGGCGCCCGTTCGATCCGGCGCGCTTCCACGGCTTCCTGTGCGAGAGTTGGGGCGGTGTGATCCGCGCCAAGGGCCATTTCTGGATCGCGACGCGCCCGGATTGGTGCGGCGAGATGAGCCAGGCCGGCGCGATCGTCCGCACCGAAGGCCTCGGCTCGTGTGGGCGGCGATCCCGCGCGAGCGGTGGCCGGATCATCCGGATTGGCAGCTGATGATGCAGCGGAGCTGGAATGACCTCTATGGCGATCGCCGCCAGGAGCTGGTGTTCATCGGTGCGGGGATGAACGAGGACGATATTCGCCGCCGGCTCGATGCCTGCCTCGTCACGGGCCGGCCCGGCATGGACCCGCAGGCCTGGAAAAAACTGCGCGATCCGTTTCCGCCGTGGAGAAGGGCAGGCGAGGCGGCGTGAGTATCGGGCCACGCTGCTCTATCTCCGTCATCCTGAGGTGCCGCGAAGCAGCGTCTCGAAGGATCGACGGCCACGAGCAGGGCCGTGCATCCTTCGAGGCTCGCCCAGCGGCGCAAATGCGCCGCAAGGCTCGCACCTCCAGCGACAATGGCGAAGCCATTGCGCGGGGATGACGGGACTTGGCTCCTGCGGGCTACGCTTTCAAAACCCCGCCCCAACCTGCCGCGTATCTGCTAGAGAGATTCGTAGCAGGCAAACAACGGCGCGGCGTTGCGATGGCGGGCGGCAGCGAGATCTTTTACGGCAGCATTCCGGTGTTTCGCGGCTTCGCGCGCCTGATGGATCCGGCGCTGTATGCGCGGCTGCCCGATGACTGGACGGTCGGCGTCGCCGATATCGTTGAGTCGACCAAGGCGATCGCGGCGCAGCGCTACAAGGCGGTCAACATGGCCGGCGCCGCGGTGGTCGCCTCCGTCACCAATGCGCTCGATGGCCGCGAATTCCCCTTCGTGTTCGGCGGCGACGGCGCGAGCTTCGCGATCTCCCCCGCCGATCTCGACAAGGCGCGCGAGGCGCTGGCCGCGACCGCCCGCTGGGTCCAGGACGACCTCGATCTGGTGCTGCGGGTGGCGCTGGTGCCGATGGCGGCGATCCGCGCCGCGGGCGCCGATGTCCGCGTCGCGCGCTTCGGGCCGTCGGCCAATCTGTCCTATGCGATGTTCTCCGGCGGTGGCTTGGCCTACGCCGATGCCGCGATGAAGCGCGACGAGTTCGCGGTCGATCCGGCGCCGCCGGGCACGCAGCCCGATCTGTCCGGCCTATCCTGCCGCTTCGAGGTGATGCCCTCAGTGCGCGGCGTCATCCTCTCGGTGCTGGTGCTGCCGGCGAAGGACGCCGATCCCGCCGCCTTCCGCAGGGTGATCGAGGACATCGTCGTGCGGGTGGAGAAGAGCCCGGAGGCCGGACGGCCGGTGCCTGCAAGCGGCCCGCCGCTGCGCTGGCCGCCGCAGGGGATTGAATACGAGGCGCGCGCGCGGCGCGGCGGCTCGCTCGCGCTACGCCGTGCCACGGTACTCGCGTTCACGCTGTGGGCCTACACGCTGATGCGGTTCAATATCCCGGTCGGCAAGTTCGTGCCGAAAAACTATGTGCGGCAGGTGGTCGAGAATTCCGACTTCCGCAAGTTTGACGACGGCCTGCGCATGATCCTGGATTGCACGCTGGAGCTCGCCGCCGAGCTCGAACAGCGCCTGGTCGCCGCGGCCGCGCAGGGCGTCGTGCGCTACGGCCTGCACGAACAGGATGCCGCGATGATGACCTGCTTCACGCCGTCGGTGATGCGCGCCGACCACGTCCACTTCATCGACGGCGCCCGCGGCGGCTATGCCTCGGCGGCGACCGTGCTGAAGACGCGTGCGGTGTAGATTCGGTCTGACCGCGAATCCGGTGCACCTCTCCCGCTTGCGGGGGAGGTCGGCGCGCGGAGCGCGACGGGTGGGGGCTCTCTCCACAATATGACTCGTGGAGAGAGCCCCCACCCCGACCCTCCCCCGCAAGCGCAGGGCTGTCCGGGGAATGATTCACTATGTCGCGGTGCATGCTCGGCAAGACCGAGGCAAATCGGCCTTTTCTGGTTGTCGAGACACAGAAGGCCGAGCATGCGATTCCGCGATAGCATTTTTGGAAGGCTGCTTGAACCGATCAATCGACGGCAGTTTCAGACGGCTGTGGATCGTCTGGACGGGGATGCCTACGACAAATCGTTCAGGAGTTGGGATCACCTGGTGGCGCTGATCTATGCGCAGCTGAGCAGTCACGACAGCCTGCGCGCCGTGGTGGCCGGCTTCAACGCCAATCCTCAGCACCACTATCATCTGGGCACCGGCAGGTTGTCCCGCTCGACGCTATCGGATGCCAATGCCCGCCGCCCGTCCGGCGTTTTTGCGCAAACCTTTGCCAGACTATCAGCGATGGCAAGCCGGCAGTTGCGGAGCGAAGGCCAGGAGATGGTGCGCCTGATCGACGCCAGTCCGATCCCGCTGGGCAAGCTCTGCACCTGGGCGGCGTGGAACGGCCGCATCCGTGGCATGAAGCTGCATATGGTCTACGATCCCAAGGGCGATGTCCCGGACTGCGTCGAGGTGACGGATGCGAACGTCAATGACATCGAGATCGGTCGCCATGTCCCTATCCAGGTGGGCACAACCTACGTGTTCGATAAGGGATATTGCCGCTTCGACTGGTGGCAGAAGATCAATGACAGCAAGGCTTTTTTCGTCACCCGGGCGAAGACAAGCATGCGTCTCCGCAAGATCAAGCGACGCACTAATCGCAAGCGCAAGGGCGATGGCTTCAAGGTCATCGCCGATGACGAGGTGAAGCTCACCAGCAAAGGCGACTCGCGACTGCCGATACCACTGCGGCGCATCAAGGTCAGGCGGGAGAACGGCGGCGTGATCACGCTTCTCACCAACGATATGACGCGAACGGCCGTCGAGATCGCCGCCCTCTACAAGAGCCGGTGGCAGATCGAACTGCTATTCCGCTGGATCAAGCAGCATCTCGATATCCGCAAGTTTCTCGGCACCAACGACAATGCGATCCGCCTGCAAGTGCTTGCAGCGATGATTGCCTACCTGCTGCTACGCATCGCTGCGCGGGCCAACTGCATCAAAATGCTTCCCCTCAGGCTGGCCGAACTTGTCGGCCAGTTCCTGTTCACCCGCCGATCCCTTGCCACTATCGACAAGCCTCCGCCCAGCAACCCCAGCCCCAGCAAACCCACAGCCTCCGCCAACCAGATGGAGTTCTGCTATGGCTGAGCTTTCCCGGACAGCCCTGCCGCAAGCGGGAGAGGGGCGCAATCCCTTTGCGGTTGCTGTTCAGCTAGACTCTACCGTCCGACCCGGGTCCAGGTCTCGCCGCCGCACAGCGCGCCGACGCAGCCTTCGACGCGTAGCGTGCTCTCGCCGGTCACCGTGATGCTGCTCGCATAGGTGCCGCCGTCGTCGGCGTTGTAGATCTGGCCCGACCATTTGCCCGCGGCGACCGGATGCATGCCGGCGAACAGCGGCAGTCCGATGATCGGCCGGTTGGCCAGCGACGGATTGGGATTCTTGTTGTCGACCTGCGGCTTGCCGGTCATCGGATCGATCGGGTCGCGCAGGCTCACCACCACGCCGCAGATGCCGCCGCCGCATTTGCTGACCTTGACGCGGGCATCGCCCGCCTGCGTCTGCCAGACGCCGGCCGGCTCAGGCGCGCTTTGCGCATGCGCGACAGGCACGGCAAGCGCCGTCGCGACGATTGCGATCACGAGTCCGAATCGGCAAGCCATGATTGATCCCCCAGAAGGCCGGCCTGCATAACAAGTCGAAAGATTTCTGCAATGTCATATTTGCGCGATCAGGCGCGCGTCGTCTGGAAAATTTTCTTGCTCTTTTCCGGGAAGGTCATGCTCAGGCAACGCTCCGCGGCGTCGCGGTTTATCCCCAGCGGGTCAGCTTGATCGAGACGATGGTGGCGAGGCCGAACGCCACCATGGCACCGCCGACCAGCGCGAACAACGTCCAGGCCGGAGCGCTCACGGTAGCGAGCCACCAGCCGCCAATACCGACCAGCAGCAGGCGGATGGTGCCGGCCAGCACGGGGCCGCCGACCTTGGCCGCGCCTTGCGAGGAGAAGTAGAGGCAGACGCCGACGCCGAAGAAGCCGAAGGCCGGGCCGGCCAGCGCGAAATAGGACGAGGCGGCCGCGGTCACGCCGGGATCGCGGGTGAACAGCGCGATCCACAGCGTCGGCTTGACCGCGACCACAAGCCCGACCAGCCCGACGACGAGACCGGCGACGGTGCCGGCGGTCCACGCCACCTTGCGCGCCCGCGTCACCAGGCCCGCGCCGATCGCCATGCCGACCATCGGCACCGAGGCGACGCCGACCGCGAACGCGATCGGGATCAGCAAGAATTCCAGCCGCGAGCCCATGCCGTATCCGGCCAGCGTCTCGGTGCCGAAGCCCGCCAGGATTTTGGTGAAGATTAGGATCGTCAGCACGCTCTGCAGCGGCGACAGGCAGGAGATCGCGCCGACCTTGAGGATGTCGAGGAACATCGCGCGCTGGAAGCTGAACGCGGCGAAGTCGAGTTTGAGGCGGCTGCGGCCGCTGGCGAGATACCAGGCAAGGAAGATCGCACCACACGTGAAGGCCGTGAGCTGGCCCGCGGCGACGCCGCGCATGCCGAGACTGGGCATGCCGAACAGGCCGAGACCGAGCACGCCGCCGACCGCGATCTGGATCAGCGAGACGGTGATCAGCGTCATCGAGGGAATCCGCATGTCGCCGGTGCCGCGCACCACGGACGCCAGCGTGTTGACCAGCCAGATCGAGATCGCGCCGGAGAACAGCACCTGCGAGTAATGCATCGATTGCTCGAGCACGCCGCCGCGTCCGCCGAGCAGCGCGTAGAAGTTTTGGCCGAAGCCGAGCATCATCACGGTGAAGAACAATCCGGCGCAGGCGCCGATGATCGCCGCATGCAGCGCCAGATCGGCGGCGCGGTCGCGGTCGCCGGCGCCGAGCGCGCGGCTGATCGCCGACGAGACGCCGCCGCCCATCGCGCCCGCCGACATCATCTGCGTCAGCATCGCGAACGGAAACACCAGCGCGATGCCCGCCAGCGGCTCGGTGCCGAGCCGGCCGATATAGGAGGTCTCGGCAACCGCGACCAGGGTCGAGCCGAACATCGCGATGGTGTTGGGGATCGCAAGTTTCAGCAGCGTCGGCAGGATCGGCGCCGTCAGCAGATGATCGACCGGCACCGCAGGCGCGACCGCGGCGGGCCTGACGTCGTCGATCGAGGCGTCAATGGTCATGCGCTGATAACCTTCACCTCTCCCGCTTGCGGGGGGAGGTCGGATTGCATCGGAGATGCAATCTGGGTGGGGGCTCCCTCCTCGATGCGACTCGCGGTGATACCCCCACCCCAACCCTCCCCCGCAAGCGGGAGAGGGGGCGCAGTGTGCTCGCGGCCACAGTTCGAGGTCACTTGTGAAAACCCGTCGGCAATAAATGATGCTCGACATTTTACGGGCGGTGAGAAGCACTCGCCACCACCGCGCGCGCAGGGGTCACCACGGCAGGCCGCATAGGTCGATCTTGCCCTGGCGCGGCGCGCGGACGATGTCGTTGACGAACGGCGCCATCGCCTCGAAGCGGATCTGCCCCGACGGCTGTTCGCAAGTGACCTCGCCGGTGAAGGGATGCCAGCCGCGCGCCTGATAGAATGCGAAATTGTGCGGCTCGCAGAATAAGATTGCAAATTTCACCGCATCATTGGCACGAATGGTGTGCACGGCGGCGTCAAGCGCGAGCGACGCATAGCCGCGGCGCCGGCAGTCCTCGCGGGTCGAGACCCCGCCGATGCCGCCGACATGCACCTTGTGGCCGTTCCAGGTGATGGTCCGGAAGTAGATACCGACATGGCAGGCCAGCCCGCTGTCGTCGGGCGCATCGAGCAGCACGCGCAAATCCGCGTGAGCCCATTTGATGTTGGCCCATGGCTGTTTCTCGACGACATCTGGGCTCCAGACCGACCGCAGCAGAGGCTCGACGCGCCGCCATGACGCATCCCCGTTGAGAATGTCGATTTCGATACTCATCGCGGTGGGTCCTGGGCCTTGGGTGCTCGGCTGTGCCGATCTGTCATACACGATCCGAAAATGCGGTGTTTCTCCGCGATGGAACCTTCTATAAGGGGGACCCGTTAAGTGTAGTCTCCCACCCTCTGTTGGACATTACCCCATGACCTTCACGCTACCCGATCTGCCCTACGCCCACGACGCCCTTGCGCCCTACATGTCCAAGGAAACGCTGGAGTTTCACCACGACAAGCATCACCAAGCCTACGTCACCAACGGCAACAATGCGATCAAGGGGACCGAATTCGAAGGCAAGTCCCTCGAGGAGATCGTGAAGGGCTCGTTCGGCAAGAACGCGGCCGTCTTCAACAATGCCGGCCAGCACTACAACCACATCCACTTCTGGAAGTGGATGAAGCCGAATGGCGGCGGCAGCAAGCTGCCCGGCCGTCTGGAGAAGAAGATCAACGAGGATCTCGGCGGCTTCGAGAAGTTCAAGACCGACTTCGCCGCCGCCGGCGTCGGCCAGTTCGGCTCCGGCTGGGCCTGGCTGCAGGTCAAGGGCGGCAAGCTCGAGATCGCCAAGACCCCGAACGGCGAGAACCCGCTGGTCCACGGCGCGGTGCCGATCCTCGGCGTCGACGTCTGGGAGCACTCCTACTACATCGACTACCGCAACCGCCGTCCGGACTATCTGAAGGCGTTCGTCGACAGCCTCGTCAACTGGGACTACGTCGACGAGCTGTTCGGGAAGGCCGGCTAATCGCCGCGCTGTCATTCCGGCGCGATGCGGAGCATCGAACCCTCAAGGGCGCAATTGCGCCCCGAGAATCTCGAGATTCCGGGTCCGGTCCTGCGGACCGCCCTCAGGTGCGCAATTGCGCACCGGGGAATGACGATGTGAGAGTTTTGAACAAGGGCGGTAGCTTCGGCTGCCGCCCTTTTCGATTTGCGGTCCTTGCGACAATCGTGGCCTTGCGGCAAAAAGCGCGCATGGGGCAACTCGGAAGCTATCTCTTGGTCTTCTTCGGCGGCGGTCTCGGCGCGACGCTGCGCCAGCTGATCAACGTCACCTGCGCGCGCTGCATCGGCACCGCGTTTCCCTACGGCACCTTCATCATCAACATCACGGGCTCGACCGTGATGGGCCTGATCGCCGGCTATCTCGCCTTCAAGGGCGAGGCCTCGCAGCCCTGGCGGCTGTTCCTGATGACCGGCATCCTCGGCGGCTACACCACCTTCTCGGCCTTCTCGCTCGACACCGCCGTGCTCTACGAACGCGGCGAGCTCGGCCTTGCGGCGCTGTATGTCGCGGGCTCGGTCGTGTTGTCGATCGCGGGTCTGTTCGCCGGCCTCGCGATCATCAGGCATTTGAGCTGAGGCGCGCATATCTCCGTCATTCCGGGGCGCGTACAGTGTGAGTCAGAAATGACGGTGAGGTGAGCACGCTTCTCAGGCTCCCTCCCCCGCATCCGCCTTCGCCAAGAGGCTTCGGCGGACAAGAGGGGGGGGAGGGAACCCTGCCGCCGGTGGCTCCCTCACGCGCGCGTGCCACTGAGTTGCCCGACGGCGCAAGCCCCAGGAGCAAAAATATTTCGGTTTATCGGAATGGAAACTTAGTGTATGGTTCGCCCGTCTCACCCGATCGAGGGGCGCTTCGCGGTCGTCACGAACGAGGTGTGGGATGCGGTGGACGCCGAGCGTGGAACTGACGAGAGCACGCGAAGCGGACGGTGAAGTCGTGTGGTCCTGACGCCCTGGCGGCAGGTGTCTCGTCGCAAGACGCGAAGGCGTTTTTGCGAAGGCGGTGACAAGCAAGCCCAGTCTCGCCGGGGAGAGCACGAAATAAGCCGTAACCCATCGCGCAGGGAAAGCCGGATTGCTCCGGTTACACCTGTGGTCCTACCCCCGTGCTTTCTACCTTTGCACGGGGCCCATGGGTGCGATCGGCACCCGGCTTTCCCTGCGCCCTCTGATCGAGGAGGGCGGAACGAAGAGCAAAGCTCGGGCGGATCATGTCGCGAGAACGCGGATGTCTGACTCACAAGTGGCGCAACAAACTCAGTGTCGTCCCGGCGCAGGCCGGGACCCATAACCACTGAAGGCGATTGTTGCGCGACGCTGGGGCCACAGCTTTCCTCACCAACCCAATCCTGGGGTTATGGGTCCCGGCCTTCGCCGGGACGACATGGGGAAGGGGTCATCCCTCGATCCAGCGGAAACCGTTCATCCCGGGAACCCGCCAACCCGCTCGGCCGGCGGCATTTCCCGCCTCCAAATTTCCCTTTGGTAACCTCGCCTTAACCATGATTAGCGTTTGGTTAGGGTCGGAATGCCGCGCGAAAAGCCCTCGTTTTGACATGTTGGCAGGGGAAGCAGGGCCCGGCTTTTGGACGGGCCCCCCATGCGACAGATGTAAGAGGCTCTCGCGCAGTTTTGCCGCGCCTGATACGCGGCCGTGGAACCGGTGCCGACTGGCGGCCCGCCTGATAGGGACACTTGCGTTGAGAGGATATTGCCGATGAATCCCGCCGACGTGGCTCAGTCGACGCTGCCACTGGCATCGAGCGATGTGTCGCTGATCGCATTGTTCTGGCAGGCCCATTGGGTCGTCAAATGCGTGATGTTGGGACTTCTGTCCTGCTCGGTCTGGGTCTGGGCGATCGCGATCGACAAGATCCTGCTCTATGCCCGCACCAAGCGGGCGATGGACAAGTTCGAGCAGGCCTTCTGGTCCGGCCAGTCGATCGAGGAGCTGTACCGGGCGCTCTCCGCCAAGCCGACCCAGTCGATGGCGGCCTGTTTCGTGGCGGCGATGCGGGAGTGGAAGCGCTCCTTCGAGAGCCAGTCGCGGTCCTTTGCGGGCCTGCAGGCCCGGATCGACAAGGTTATGAACGTCTCGATCGCCCGGGAGGTGGAGCGGCTGGAACGGCGGCTTTTGGTGCTCGCCACGGTGGGCTCGGCCGGCCCCTTTGTCGGCCTGTTCGGCACCGTCTGGGGCATCATGTCGAGCTTCCAGTCGATCGCGGCGTCGAAAAACACCTCGCTGGCGGTGGTGGCGCCGGGCATCGCGGAGGCGCTATTTGCCACCGCAATCGGCCTGATTGCCGCAATTCCGGCGACTATTTTCTACAATAAGTTCACTTCGGAGGTGAACCGGCAGGCCCAGCGCCTGGAGGGGTTTGCCGACGAGTTCTCCGCCATCCTGTCGCGTCAGATCGACGAGCGGGGCTGAGACATATGATAGTCACTTTGGCGAGTGTGCGATCATGGCGATGAGCATGGCAGGGTCCGGCGGTGGCGGCGGGCGTCGCCGCGGCGGGCGCAAGCCGGTCATGGCCGAGATCAACGTCACGCCGATGGTCGACGTGATGCTGGTGCTCTTGATCATCTTCATGGTGGCGGCGCCGCTGATGACGTCGAACATCGACATCGACCTGCCGGTCGCGAGCGGCGGCAAGTCGATGTCGTCCAACGCGCCGCCCTTGACGCTGTCGGTCAAGCGCACGGGCGGCGGCTGCAACTCGAACATCGAGCTCTATCTGGGTGACGCGTCGATCGCGGCGGCCGATCTTCTGCCCAAGATCAAGGCCATCGGCGAGGCCCGGTCGGAGGCCGAACGAGTGGTCTATCTGCGTGGCGACAAGGACGTCTGTTACACGGATATGATGAAATTGCTCGGGGAGATCCGGACCGCGGGGTTCAAGGCGAATATCGTCATCATCCCTGAAGGTGGCTAGGAGCATGATCCGGAAAAGTGGAAACCGGTTTTCCGGCCAGATCATTCTCCAACATGATGAGTCCATGTGCGGCAAGCGGCACGAGGAAGCCTGAATTGAAGGTCAAGGTCGACAAGACTCTGGCGGCATCGATTGTCCTGCACGTCCTCGTGATCGGGTGGGGCCTCGTGTCGTTTTCGACCAGGGCGTACGTGATGCCGGAAGAAGAGTCCGTCGCTGTTGACGTCATCTCGGCCGATCAGCTGTCCCACGTCATGACCGGCCAGAAGGACGGCAAGAAGGAAAATCCCAAGCCGCTGGTCGACAAGGTCGCCGAAGCCAAGCCGGTCGACGACATGGTTGGCAAGGTCGAAGATAAGAAGCCGCCGGTGGTGACGGAAACCGCGCCGCAGCCGACGCCGAAGGTGGAGAAGCCGGAAGACAAGAAGCCGGATCCGCCGAAGAAGGTCGAGAACAAGCCGAAGGAGGAGCCGAAGCCGGTCGAGAAGAAGCCCGATCCGGTGAAGCCCGACCCGATCGCGGAAGCGATCAAGAAGGAAGAGAAGAAGCCGCAGAAGCCGGTTGAGCAGGCCGCCAAGCCGCCGCCGGAGCAGAAGCCGAAGGATCGCGTGTTCGACCAGAGCAAGATCGCAGCGCTGCTCGACAAGCGCGACCCGACGCGCGCCGCGGCGACCGGCGATACGCTCAACGCCAACGCTGCGCTCGGCACGGCGAAGGGCAAGGCCGCCGACAACTCCGCGACCTGGGGCGCGATGTTCAGGCAGCAGGTCGAACGCTGCTGGAAGAACAAGCCCTACGGCAGCATTGAGGAGCAGCGGACCCAGGTGGTGATCGATGTCGATCTGAAGCGCGACGGCACGCTCGCGCGCATGCCGGTCGCGGAAGGCTCGCCGAGCACGCCCTACATGCGCGTCTATCAGGAGAGCGCCCTGCGCGCGATTATCGCATGTCAGCCCTATAATCTGCCCGCGGGCTGGTTCGACGAATGGAAGGCATTCGCACCGGTGTTCAAAGAGAATAGTACGTGAGATCAGCTGCGACGCTTGGCCAATAGCAGACAAAGTCTACCGACAATGACCGACAACAATGATTTGCGTGAAATGATGTTTCGCCTCAACCGCCGACAGATGATTTCCGGAATGGCCGCCTTTGGCGCGCTTGCGGGTGCACCCTTCCGTCAAGCCATCGGGCAGGAAGGTGGCCGCAAGCAGATTCCCGTCCCGGGGGGCGAGTTCGCGCCGGTGCCGATCGCGATTCCGAATTTTTCGGCCGGCACGCCCGGCGATACCGAAGTCGGCGTTGGTGTTGCCCAAGTCATTACCAACAACCTGAAGCGCAGCGGATTGTTCGCGCCGATCGACCAGGCGGCCTTTCTCGAGAAGCAGGTCAACATCGACGCGCCCCCGAACCTGAATAACTGGACGAGCATCAAGGCACAGGCGCTGGTGGTCGGCCGCATGACCCGCCAGGGCAACGGCCGCGTGAAAGCCGAATTCCGGCTCTGGGACGTCGGCACCGGCCAGCAGCTCGCCGGCCAGTCATACGACACCTCGGCGGAATACTGGCGCCGCATCGCCCACATCATCTCCGACCAGATCTATGAGCGGATGACCGGCGAGAAGGGCTATTTCGATACCCGCGTCGTGTTCGTCGACGAGAGCGGCTCGGCTGACCGCCGCGTCAAGCGGCTGGCGCTGATGGACCAGGACGGCGCCAATGTGCGCTATCTGACCCGCGGCACGGATCTCGTGCTGACGCCGCGCTTCTCGCCGTCGACCCAGGAAATCACCTATATGGAGTTCGGGCAGGGCGACCCGCGAGTCTATCTGCTCAACATCGAGACCGGCCAGCGCGAGATCGTCGGCAACTTCCCGGGCATGTCGTTCTCGCCGCGCTTTTCGCCCGACGGCCAGCGCGTCATCATGAGCCTGCAGCAGGGCGGCAACTCCAACCTGTTCGTGATGGATCTGCGCTCGAAGTCGATGACGCGGCTGACCGACACGCCGGCGATCGACACTTCTCCGTCTTATGCGCCAGATGGCACGCGGCTCTGCTTCGAATCCGATCGCGGCGGCAAGCCACAGATCTATGTGATGCCGGCGACCGGCGGCGCGGCTCAGCGCATCTCGTTCGGCGACGGCACCTATTCGACGCCGGTGTGGTCGCCGCGCGGCGACTACATCGCCTTCACCAAGCAGGGCGGCGGGCAGTTCGCGATCGGCATCATGAAGCCGGACGGCTCGGGCGAGCGCATCCTGACCTCGGGCTTCCACAATGAAGGCCCGACCTTTGCGCCGAACGGGCGCGTCGTGATGTTCTTCCGCGATCCCGGCGGCAACAGCGGGCCGTCGCTGTACACGATCGACGTCTCCGGCCGCAACGAGCTGCGGGTGCCGACGCCCGGATTTGCCTCCGATCCCGCCTGGTCGCCGCTGTTGTCGTGAGCCGGCGCAGACCTGCTCCGCGGAACCCCGGGGCTGGTCGGCGGTTCTCACCTAGCGCACTGAATCCTATGCCGAATTTCGATCGTCAATGGGGCACGGCAAGGACTTGCTAACGATATTCCCTCAGAAAGACTTCACCTGCGATCAGTAAGAGTGCGAGCTGAAAAGGACGCGCGCTCTCACAATGCAGTTTGCAAGTCAGACGGGAGAACCGGACCGATCGATGTCGCCGACGATCTCCGCGGCGCTGGTCGATTCCCTGTTCATGAACCCCGCGCCCATGATCTTCGGCGCCTTCGGCCCCGCCATTGCGGGCGCCGTGATTGCGTTTGTCACCGGCAATCTCTTGTCCTGGCTGTGCGTGCCGCTGTTCATCGTGGTCGGTCTGGCGCGCGCGTGGCAGATGTACCGCTACCAGCAGCGCAATTCCCGGCTCACCGTTGAAGAGTCCGAGGCGTGGGAGAAGCGCTACCGGATCGGCAGCCTTGCCTACGGCATTGCGCTCGGCCTGTGGGGCTCCGCCGTGCTGCTCACGACCAAGGATGCCGCCGCCCACATGCTGTGCGTGACCACGGTGGTCGCCTACACCTCGGCGGGGGTCGGACGGACCTTCGGCCGGCCGCAGATCTTCCACCTGCATCTGCTGATGTCGATCGGTCCCCTTATCGCGGCGCTGATGTATGTCGGCGGTCCCTATCACATCGCGCTTGCGCTGCTCAGCCTGGTGTTCTTCAGCGCCATCCGCCACCTCACGACCAGCCTGCAGCGGATCTACGTCAACGCCTGGATCGCCAAGGAGCGCGAGGCCGCGCTGGCGGGCCAGTTCGATACCGCGCTGAACAACATGCCGCACGGCCTGTGCATGTTCAGCGCCGACGGCCGCCTTGCGGTGATGAACCACCGCTTCATCGAGATGATGCAGCTGTCGGACGACTTCGTGCAGCGCGGCGCCAGCGCGACCGACATCTGCAATGCCTGCGTCCTGTCCGGCTCGATCTCGGCCGCGGCCGCGCAGCAGATCCTGTACGAGATCGAGAGTTCGCAGCGCGGCGACATCGTCACCAGCGACCCCGATCCCGCCAAGAACCGCTCGCTGGACTGGACCTTCCAGCCGATGGCCGGCGGCGGCACCGTCGTGCTGGTCGAGGACATCACCGAGCGCAAGGACGCCGAGGCCCGGATCAGCCACCTCGCGCGCTACGACGAGCTGACCGCGCTGCCCAACCGCGTCAATTTCCGCGACGAGATCGGCCGGCTGCTCGCCATGCAGCACGGCGAGCACCGCTCCGCATTGCTGTTCGTCGACCTCGACCAGTTCAAGCAGGTCAACGATACGCTCGGCCATCCCTGCGGCGACCAGCTGCTCTGCGCGGTTGCCGAACGGCTGCGCGAGATGCTGCGGCCGGAGGATTTCGTGGCGCGGTTCGGCGGCGACGAGTTCGTCGTGTTCCAGCAGAACATCCACTCGCACGAGGACGCCGCCGCATTGGCGCGGCGCATCGTTGACCGCCTCAGCGAGCGCTACAAGATCGACAACCATCTGGTCGAGATCGGCGCCAGCGTAGGCATCGCGATGACCGCGCCCGGCGTCGGCGCCGATACGCTGCTGAAGAACGCCGACATGGCGCTCTACCGCGCCAAGGCCGACGGCCGCGGCACCTTCTGCTTCTTCCGCGACGAGATGGCGCAAACCGTCGAGGCCCGCCGCATCCTCGAACTCGATCTGCGCAAGGCGCTGGCCAACGAGGAATTCGAGCTGTTCTACCAGCCGCTGATCAACCTCAAATCCGGCAAGGTCTCGACCTGCGAGGCGCTGCTGCGCTGGAACCATCCGGCGCGCGGCACGGTCTCTCCGGTCGACATCATTCCGGTCGCCGAGGACATGGGCCTGATCGTCGATCTCGGCCGCTGGATCCTGCGCAAGGCCTGCATGGAGTGCATGAAGTGGCCCGAGGCGGTCAGCGTCGCGGTCAATTTCTCGCCGCAGCAGTTCCATCAGCGCGACGTGCTGAGCGAGGTGCGCTACGCGCTCGAGGTCTCCGGCCTGCCGGCGCACCGTCTCGAGATCGAGATCACCGAATCTTCGCTGCTGCACAACACCGAGCTGACCCACGACGTGCTGTCGCAGCTGCGCTCGCTCGGCGTGCGGATCTCGCTGGATGATTTCGGCACCGGCTACTCGTCGCTCAGCTACCTGCACAATTTCCCGCTGCAGAAGGTCAAGATCGACCGCTCCTTCCTCGAAGGCATCGACAGCGATCGCCCGCTGACCTTGCTGCGCGGCGTGGCGCGGCTGTCGGCGGATCTCGGCATGTCGGTCGTGGTCGAGGGCATCGAGACAAATGAGCAGCTCGAACTGATAAGCGCCGACGGCGCGGTGACCGAAGCACAGGGCTACCTGTTCAGCCGGCCGGTTCCCGCGGTGCGCATCCGCCAGCTGCTCAACGCTTCGCACGGCCGCCGCCCCGACGAGCAGTTGCACGTGGTTCCGTCGCGCTCGATCGCTTGATCCGGCGCCAAGGCCTTCAATCGATAGTTGTGAGAACCTTCGACTGCACGATTCGAAGTGCACCCCTGCGGTCAGAGGTTAACTGTATTGCCGCGATTGCTTTGACGAAAATTAAGAAGCTGTTAATCTTTTGGCTCGCGTTGAAGTTGTTGGGTTGTTCAGGGGAGTACTAAATGAGGTCCGCGGCCGAAGCCATCAAGCCCGCGACAGGAAGGCTTGCGGACCCTCTGGATCAAGTCGACTACCGTCTCGCTCAGACCCCCGAACAGAAAGACGAGATCTACCGGCTTCGCTACCGCGCCTATCTGCGCGAAGGCGCGATCCGGCCGTCGGCGGACGAGCGCGTCGTCGATCAGTTCGATGAGGCCCCGAACGCTTGGGTGTTCGGCGTCTATCTTCACGGCGAACTCTGCAGCTCGATTCGCATCACCGTGGTGACGCCGGAGTGGCGCACCTCGCCGACGCTCGATGTGTTCGGCGATATTTTGCAGCCGAAGCTCGATCAGGGTCTGGTCTTCATCGATTCAACGCGCTTCGTTGCCGATCCCGAGAAGGCGCGGAACAATCCGGAACTGCCCTATGTCACAGTGCGTCTCGGCTCGACCGCCGGCGTGCATTTCAATGCCGATTACGGCCTGGCGCCGGTCCGGCCCGAGCACATGGCGTTCTACCGGCGGGTGTTCCTGCACGAAACCTGGTCGGAGGCGCGGCTCTATCCCGGGCTCGTGAAGCCGGTCGGCTTGATGGCCTCGCATCTGCCGTCGGTGCGGGAGCGTGTGCTCGCCCGCTATCCGTTCCTGCGCTCCAGTGCGTTCGAGCGGCGGATGCTGTTCGACCGGGAAGGCCAGTTGCAGCCCGACGGTATCGTTCGGCCGTTCGAGCGCGCCTCGATCGTGCCGAATCCCTGAGCACACTGGCGATCTGATCGATCTGGCGTCCATCGACTGTTGCGCGCAGGCCAAATTGTCCTGCAAAAGCGGCCGGTTCCCGCGAACCTTGCCTTCCCTTCACCATCGCGCCACATTTGCCACCCATTAACCATCGGGGGCGCTTTTCGGCATTGCGCGGCATTTGATGGGGTCCAGCAAGGTCTCGTCAAGGTTGACGGAACGTTCGCTTAACCATCGCCCTGTAGACCCAATGGACCAGTACGAAGAGCGTGAGCGTGGAGGCTCCGGAATGAAATATCAGATGCGTATCCTCCAGGGTATGAAGCTGGCCGCGGTTCTGGCGGTGGCGCTGTCGATGGGTGCCTGCGCTAACAAGAACCCGCTGGACGCCAATGGCGCAATTGGGGGCGCCGCGACCCCGGGCAGCCAGCAGGATTTCGTGGTCAATGTCGGCGACCGCGTGTTTTTCGAGAGCGATCAGACCGATCTGAGTCCGCAGGCGACCGCGACCCTCGACAAGCAGGCGCAGTGGCTGCAGACCTATAACCGCTATTCCTTCACCATCGAAGGTCACGCCGACGAGCGCGGCACGCGCGAATACAACATCGCGCTCGGTGCCCGCCGGGCCCAGTCGGTCCGCTCCTATCTCGCTTCGCGCGGCATCGATCCGAGCCGCATGCGCACCATCTCCTATGGCAAGGAGCGCCCGGTCGCGGTCTGCAACGACATCTCCTGCTGGTCGCAGAACCGCCGCGCCGTCACCGTGCTGAACGCCAGCTCCTGACGCGAGCCTGAATGAATTCTTCCAAGCCGGCGCCTTCGGGCGCCGGTTTTGTTTTGGCCGCAGGAAACACCGAGGCGCCGTCATCTTGATGAACGAAGCTGCGCGCAATTGGCCGCTTGCTTGTTCCGGCGTCCGTACTAAACCGGTGTCCGCGGCGCTGTCCCGGATTTGAAGTGCCAGTCACAATTCTGGCGTACTCCGTCCCTCAATGTCGCTCGCTTTTCACGTCGATCTCGTCGTCAGGGCAAAATGTCATCCAGGCTTCATTTCCTTTCCACCGCTGCGGCGATCGCGGCGCTGTTCGCCGTTTCCTCTCCAGTGTTTGCCCAATCCGACGATTCCGATGCTGAAATGCGGATCGAGCGGCTCGAGAATCAGCTGCGGCAGCTGACCGGGCAGAACGAGGAGTTGCAGTACCGCAACCGCCAGCTCGAGGAGCGGCTGCGCCAGCTCGGCGGCCAGCCGCCCGGCCCGGGCGGACAGCCTCCGGCGGCCCAGCCCGGCGTCGCGGCGGTGCCACCGGCGCAGCAGCCGCAGGCCTATCCGCAAGCCCAGCCCGGCTACGCCCAGCCGCAGCAGGGATACGGCCAGCCGCAGCCAGGCTATGGCCGGCAGCCGCAGGGCGGCTACGACCAACAGCAGATCGCCGCGCCCGCGCCGATCGTGCAGGAGGCTGCGCCGTCGGCTGCGCCCGGCCGCCGCGGTCGCGGTGACGCCTTTGATCCGAGCCAGAACCCGAACGCCCCGGGCGCCCCGCGCGCGCTTGGTGGCGGTCAGATGCCGATGCAAGGCGAAGCGGCGGTCGGTGCTCCCGGCGGCCGCGGGGCGGGCGAGCCGCTCGATCTCGGCAACACCAGCCCGCCGCGGGCGCCCGGCGCGAGCGCGGCCCTGACCACATTGCCGCCGTCGGCCACGTCGAAGGACGAGTTCGACCTCGGCATCGGCTACATGCAGCGCAAGGACTATGCGCTCGCCGAAGAGACGATGAAGAACTTCGCCAACAAGTATCCGAGCGATCCCTTGGTGGCGGACTCGCAATACTGGCTCGGCGAAAGCTATTTCCAGCGCCAGCAATATCGCGACGCAGCCGAAACCTTCCTCGGCGTGACCACCAAGTTCGACAAGTCCGCGAAGGCGCCCGATGCCCTGCTGCGGCTCGGCCAATCGCTGGCGGCGCTGAAAGAGAAGGAAGCCGCCTGCGCCGCGTTCGGCGAGATCACGCGAAAGTACCCGCGCGCATCCGGCGGGGTCAAAGCCGCGGTTGACCGCGAGCAGAAGCGCGTGAAGTGCTAAACCAGATGCGGGAGGCCACGTCCGGCCTCCTCGTGACATGCTGGTTTTGCGATGCCCGACGATCAATCCGCCATCCCGGCAAGGGACGCCAAGCGCCTGTTCGCAGGCCTTTCGTCCGCGCCGGCGATCGTGCTCGCGGTATCAGGCGGTCCCGATTCAGTCGCGCTGATGTGGCTGGCCGCGCGCTGGCGCCGTGCGCTCGCGCGGGGACCGCGGCTGGTGGCGGTCACTGTCGATCACGGCCTGCGTCCTGAAGCGGCGCGCGAAGCGCGCGACGTCAAGCGGCTGGCGCACAGCCTCGACCTGCCGCATCACACGCTGCGCTGGAGCGGGCCCAAACCCGGGACCGGCCTGCCGGCGGCCGCGCGCGAGGCCCGCTACCGCCTGCTCGCTCAAGCCGCGCGCAAGCATGGCGCCACCCACATCCTGACCGCGCATACCCGTGACGATCAGGCCGAGACGCTGTTGATGCGGCTGCTGCGTGGCAGTGGCATCGCGGGCCTCTCGGCGATGGCGCGCGAGACCGCTCGCGACGGCGTTTGGCTGACGCGGCCACTGCTCGAAATCTCCAAGGCAGACCTGATCGCAACGCTGAAGAAGGCGCGCATCGGCTTTGCCGACGATCCGACCAACCGCGATCCCGCGTTCACGCGTCCGCGGCTGCGCGCGCTGATGCCGATGCTGGCGGAGGAGGGCGGCGATGCGCGGAACCTGGCGCGGCTTGCCGCGCGGATCGCGCGCGCCAACACCGCCCTGGAGGTGCTGGTCGACGGCGCCGAGCACAATCTTGCATTGAAAAGCGAGGATAACCCGCGCAACGGCTTCGAGGCGGCGCTGTTCGCGGCGATGCCTGAGGAAATCCGGCTTCGCCTCCTCAAGCGCGCGATCGACCGCACCGGACATGAGGGCCCGGCCGAACTCGGCAAGGTCGAAACCCTGCTCGCCGCCGTCGATGAGGCCCTCGGGAAGCGCGAACCGAAGCTGAAACAGACGCTTGCCGGAGCCGTTATCAGGGTCGGCGGCGGTCGTATCAGGATCGGGCCGGCGCCGCCGCGCCGGGCGCGTTCCCGCTGAGCCGGGTTCGATTGTTTCAATCGCTGTCATAATCCGGCAAAGAGGCTTAACCACCCCCGGAAAACACGGGATTTAGCGCCATTTTTTGACCGGGAATCGCGCTAGGATGCGGTAAATAGTCATGCGTGGTTCCCTTGGCATCGACCCCAGCGGCACCTAGATTGTATGCCATCGACGGGATGGATTCCCTGGGGATTCCAACAGAGCCTGCCCAAGGATAGAGAGAGGCCGCGATCCGCGCGACCACGAAGGAAGACCATGAACGCCAATCTGCGGAATTTCGCCCTCTGGGTCATCATTGTCCTGCTGTTGCTGGCGTTGTTCACGCTTTTCCAGAATCCTGGCCAGCGCTCGTCGTCCTCGGACATCTCGTTCTCGCAACTTCTGACTGAAGTCGATCAGGGCCATGTCCGCGATGTCGTGATCCAAGGGCCCGACATTCACGGCACCTTCAACAATGGCACGAGCTTCCAGACCTACGCGCCGAGCGATCCGACGCTCGTGAAGCGCCTCTATGACGCCAAGGTGCAGATCACCGCGAAGGCGCCCGGCGACAACGTGCCGTGGTTCGTCTCGCTGCTCGTCTCATGGTTGCCGTTCATCGCGCTGATCGGCGTCTGGATCTTCCTGTCGCGGCAGATGCAGGGCGGCGCCGGCAAGGCGATGGGCTTCGGCAAGTCGCGCGCCAAGATGTTGACCGAGGCGCATGGCCGCGTCACCTTCGAGGACGTCGCGGGTGTCGACGAGGCCAAGCAGGATCTGCAGGAGATCGTCGAATTCCTCCGCGACCCCGGCAAATTCCAGCGGCTCGGCGGACGCATTCCGCGCGGCGTGCTCTTGGTCGGCCCTCCCGGCACCGGCAAGACGTTGATCGCGCGCGCGGTCGCGGGCGAAGCCAATGTGCCGTTCTTCACCATCTCCGGTTCTGACTTCGTCGAAATGTTCGTCGGCGTCGGCGCGAGCCGTGTCCGCGACATGTTCGAGCAGGCCAAGAAGAACGCGCCCTGCATCATCTTCATCGACGAAATCGACGCGGTCGGCCGTCATCGCGGCGCCGGTCTCGGCGGCGGCAACGACGAGCGCGAGCAGACGCTGAACCAGTTGCTGGTCGAGATGGACGGCTTCGAGGCCAACGAGGGCGTGATCCTGATCGCGGCGACCAACCGTCCCGACGTGCTCGATCCCGCGCTGCTGCGTCCCGGCCGCTTCGACCGCCAGGTCGTGGTGCCGAATCCGGACGTCGTCGGCCGCGAGCAGATCCTCAAGGTTCACGTCCGCAAGGTGCCGCTGGCGCCGGATATCAACCTCAAGACCATCGCGCGCGGCACCCCGGGCTTCTCGGGCGCCGACCTGATGAACCTCGTCAACGAGGCCGCGCTGACCGCTGCCCGCCGCAACAAGCGGATGGTGACGCAGGCCGAGTTCGAAGAGGCCAAGGACAAGGTGATGATGGGCGCCGAGCGCAAGTCGCTCGTCATGACCGAGGAAGAGAAGTTGCTGACGGCCTATCACGAGGGCGGCCATGCCATCGTCGGCCTCAACGTCGTCGCGACCGATCCGATCCACAAGGCGACCATCATTCCGCGCGGCCGTGCGCTCGGCATGGTGATGCAGCTGCCGGAGCGCGACAAGCTGTCGATGTCGCTGGAGCAGATGACCTCGCGCCTCGCCATCATGATGGGTGGCCGTGTCGCGGAAGAGCTGATCTTCGGCCGCGAGAAGGTGACCTCGGGTGCCGCCTCCGACATCGAGCAGGCGACCCGCCTTGCCCGCATGATGGTGACGCGCTGGGGCCTGTCGGAAGAACTCGGCACCGTGTCCTACGGCGAGAACCAGGACGAGGTGTTCCTGGGCATGTCGGTCTCGCGCACGCAGAATGCGTCCGAGGCGACCGTCCAGAAGATCGACTCCGAGATCAGGCGTCTGGTCGAGGAAGGCTATAACGAGGCGACCAAGATCCTCACCGAGAAGCGGCAAGATCTCGAGGCGCTCGCCAAGGGCCTGCTCGAGTTCGAGACGCTGACCGGCGACGAGATCATCGACCTGCTGAAGGGCAAGAAGCCCAACCGCGAGTCGGTGCTGGAGCCCTCGACGCCGCGCGCCTCCGCCGTGCCGCCGGCCGGCAAGCCGCGCCCGCGTCCCGATCCGGACACTGGCATGGAGCCGCAGCCGCAGGCATAAGCCTCGCCTGCCATGGCCGGCAGTTCCGGCAAACCGATTGTGCAAAAGCTCGGCCTCAAGCCGGGCTTTTGTATTTTTGTCGACGGGTTGTCCGTCCCCTACAGCGACATCGTCGGCGAACTGCCGGCGGATCTGCGGATCGCGAAGACCGCGCGGGCGCCGCTTGATGCCGTGCATCTGTTCGCCGCCGAGGCCAAGGGGCTCGCCGCCAAGCTACGGCGCTACCGCGAGGCGATCGCACCTCGCGGCATGATCTGGGTGTCGTGGCCGAAGAAGACGTCTGGCGTCGTGACAGACCTCAACGATACGGTCGTACGCGAGGCCGGGCTCGCGTCCGGCCTGGTCGACGTCAAGGTCTGCGCCGTCGATGTGGTTTGGTCGGGACTGAAATTCGTGATCCCTCTCAAGGAGCGCGGCAGGCGCTGAGATCGTCGCGGCGAATATGCTTGGCCTCCGTCTGGGGGCCGTGGCATCCTCGCGCCAAGCCGTTCAACGGCACGGCCGTGTCCTCCAAGGCGCGCGGCAAGAAAAAGGGGAGGGGAGGCCGATGCGCAAGGCATTCGGCGCGCTTGGCGCCATTTCATTCCTGCTGCTGCCCACCGTTTCATTCGCCGCCGAGATGCGCGGCGTCACATCGACCGAAATCAGGATTGGCCAGACCATGCCCTATAGCGGGCCGGTGTCGGCGTTCGGTGCGCTCGGCAAGGGCGAAGCCGGCTATTTCAGGATGCTGAACGAGCGCGGCGGCATCAATGGCCGCAAGATCAACTTCATCTCGCTCGACGATTCCTACGCGCCGCCGAAGACGGTGGAGCAGACCCGCCGCCTCGTCGAGAGCGACGAGGTCGCGCTGATCTTCTCCTCGATCGGCACCGCGCACAACACCGCGATCGCAAAGTACCTGCAGAGCAAGAACATCCCGCAGCTGTTCCTGGCTTCCGGCGCCTCGAAATTCGGCGACATCGCGCAATTCCCGCAGGCGACGATGGGCGTGCAGGCGCCGTTCCGCTACGAGGCGCGGCTCTACGCGCGCTATGCGCTGGCGAAGAATCCGAACGCGAAATTTGCGGTGATCTCGCAGAACGACGATTACGGCGGCGACTATCTCGCCGGCCTGAAGGACGTACTCGGCGAGAAATATGATTCCGTCGTCACCGTTGCGAAATACGAGATCACTGAGCCAACCATCGACTCGCAGATCGTTCAGCTGAAGGCAACCAACGCCGACGTCTTCGTGATCGCGGCGACGCCGAAATTCGCGGCGCAGTCGATCCGCAAGGCCTATGAGATCGGCTGGCGGCCGATGACCTTCCTCTCCAACACCGCGGTGTGGATTTCGACCGTGATGCAGCCGGCCGGCGTCGAAGCCGGCATCGGCATCATCTCGACGGCTTATGTGAAGGACCCGGACGATCCGGCCTGGAAGGACGATCCCGGCATGAAGGGCTGGCGCGAATTCATGACCAGATATTTGCCCGATGGCGATCAGCACGACACCAACTATGTCAACGCCTACAACAGCGCGATGGTGTTGGAAGCGGTGTTGAAGGCCTGCGGCGACGATCTCTCGACCGAGAACATCCTGCGGCAGGCGTTTGCGATCAAGGACCTGGAATTGCCGATGCTGCTGCCGGGCATCAAGGTCAACACGTCGCCGTCCGACCACGTGCCGGTCGACCAGATGCAGCTGATGCGCTTCAACGGCAAGACCTGGGATCGCTTCGGCGAGCTTCAGACGGGGAATTGAGGCTCAAGTCGATCGCGCTTGAGTCCATGCTCCGCATTCTCCCCGTCATCCTGAGGTGCGAGCCACTTCGGCGAGCCTCGAAGGATGCACGGCCCGGCTGGTGGCCGTCGACCCTTCGAGACGCGCTTCGCGCTCCTCAGGGTGACGGAACTGCGCTTCAGGAGAACGCGACAGCGCAGCCTACTTCGTGCTCTCTGCTGCCGGCAGCGCGCCGGACTTCATCTCGTCCGATCGCACATGGATGACGGCGATGTCGTCCTTGTAGAGCCGCTTCCAGCCCTTGAGGTGGTCCAGCGCGTTTCCGGCGGGGGAGTCCGAGCTCAGCAGCGTGGTGTCGATCCGGTATTTGTCGAGCAGGCCGAGCAGCTGGCCGACGTCGCGGGCATCCAGCGCGTCGTAATAGTCGAGCACGAATTGCTCGCCATAGAGCTCGGCGCGGCCGTCGATGAACACCTTCATGTCGCGGCTCACCATGTAGCCGCCGAACGGCGCGGTGCTGAAGACGCGCTGCGCCTTGTGCTGCTGCAGAACATCGACCGCGGCCACGGGCGAGAACTGCGGCAGGAACTTGAACTGATGCTGCGCGACGAACATCGTCGTCGTCACCCACGCGCCGATCACCATCGCGATCGCGGCCAGGATCGTGACGAGCGGGATTGCGCGGGTTTCCTCGAAGCGGGTGGCGGCAGCGCCTGCCGTTCCCCATTGTTCGGCGATCGGCTTGGCGAGCACCAATGGGGCGATGAACGCGAACACCTCGATGTTGCGGACATGGCTCAGCGCCATCCAGATCAGGCCGAGCAGCAGCAGGATCCGCGGCACCGACAGGGTCAGCCTGCGATAGCAGATCAGGCCGATCAGGCCGAGCAGCGTGGCTTCGAAGAAGCTGGGCTTGCTGAAATCCGCAGGCTTCCACTCCCCGATCAGGGTCAGCAGCTTGCCGAGGCTGAGGATCTTCGTCGCACCCAGCAGGCTATTCCAGCCGTAGGGTGTCACGCAGCTCGCGGCCAGCGCGGCGAGGCCGAACAGTCCCCATCGCACGATGAGCTGACGGCGGCGGCTGGGCTCCACGTTCCAGATGGCCTCCAGCCCGATCGGTCCGATCAGCGCCAGGCCGAGAACGAAGCCGCCATGCAGATTGGCCCACAGCGTCATCAGCGGCAGTAGCCACCATGACGGTGAGGTGCGGCGGTCGGCGGCCGCCATCAGGCCGCCGATGAACGCCAGCAGCACCGGCAGCGCCAGCACGTGGGGCCGCGCGAAGAAGTGGATCGTCGACAGCAGCAGCGCCAGTGCCGTGATCAGGACGGCACGCGCCGGATCGAAATACGGGCTCAGGAGATTGAGAAAGATTGCAACCGTCGCGCCGATCGCAATCGACGTCAGGATCACCGGCCCGGCCCAATCTCCGCCGTACACCAGCGCAAACACCACCTGCGCCAGCCACGAACTCGAGATCCAGGCTTCGCCATAGCGGGTGAACGAGAACACGTCAGTGGTCGGCATCGCGCCGTGTTCGAGGATCCACTGCCCGATCCTGATCTGCCACATCGTATCGGAATCGCGCAGCAGGATTTCGCCGGCCGAGAGATAAAACAGATAGGCGCCCACGGCGGCGCACAGCGGCACCAGCCCTCGCGCCGCATTGCGGCTGATCACGCTGCTGGTGATGGAGAGTGACATGCGCTTTCTGGTTTCGGCCTGATGCATCGAGAGACAACGCCACGCATGGCGCTTAAGCGCACTCGACCACGGCTACCGATAAATTCGGGTAAATGCGGCCGCGACATCGTGGACCAGCGTGAGATCAGACGTCTCGATTTCGAGCGATCATGTTAGCGCGCGATTTACCATCTCGATCATGCTCCGACTTGATCGCAAGCTGCCAACCGCGGGCAGCGGATCACCCCATCCCGTGGCCGACGCTGGCCTGCCGGCCGTAGCGCCGCCGGCTCAATCAGAGGTGGCAACGGCGGTTGTAAAAAATCCCGACAATTCCAGCTTGTCAACCAGTCTGAATAGTTGTTCACTTCTTCAGACGATTGCGGGATCGATCGTTCAAAACATTGAAGACGCGTGTGTTCTGCCGGTGGGCGCCGGCCAGGGCGCACGGTGGGGGACGGAACGCCATGGTCTACCGGCGAACTCATCAGGTCGTGAAACGGCTGGCCGCCCGGCGCAGCGCTATCCTGTCGGCGGCGCGGGACGCGGCGGCGGCGGGCGGCATGGCGGCGGTCCAGATCGCACCCGTTGCGGTGCGAGCCAATGTCGCGGCCGGGACGGTCTATCGCTATTTCCCGTCGAAGGCCGAGCTGATCTCGGAATTGATCACGGAAGTCTCGCGCGACGAATTGTCCGCGATCCGGCGCGCCGCTGATGCCGCGCCCGGACCATCGTCGGCGCTGGCGACCGCGGTGACGACGATTGCGGTCCACGTGCTGTCGCAGCGCAAGCTCGCCTGGGGCATCCTGGCCGAGCCTGTCGATGTCGACGTCACCGCCTCGCGCCTCGCCAGCCGCCGCGATATTTCCGGCGAGCTTGCCATGCGCATCGACGCCGCCGTGCGTGCCGGGCATCTGCCGGCGCAGGATACGGCGCTGGCCGCCACGGCCTTGCTTGGCGCGCTGCACGAAGCGCTGCTCGGCCCGCTGGCGCCGGCCAATCTCGACGATCCGATCAAGCTGCGCGATGCGGTGCAGACCGTGACGCTGCTCGCGCTGCGCGCGGTCGGCGTCATGGATGCGCGCGCCCGTGGCCTCGTGGTGCAGGCGACGACCCCGGCAAAGGCGCTGGTCGGCGCCTAGCGCTTCGGTTCTGATCGAACCGAAGCTCTGGATTGCTGTTTTGACGCGTTTTCTTTACGCGAACCGGCGTCCACTTCGCTCGAAAACGCTCTGGCGCCGGAAGCACAGCGAACACTTCTGTCGCATTGGCGTTGTAGCTTTGGGCTTGGTTCAACCACCTCAGGGAGCAACGCATGACGACGACCCACGGCTCGGCCAAATGGCAGGGCGGCATCAAGGACGGCAAGGGCGCGATCTCGACCAAGAGCGGCGCGCTCTCGGATTACCCCTATGGCTTCGCCAGCCGCTTCGAGGGCAAGCCCGGTTCGAACCCCGAGGAACTGATCGGCGCGGCGCACGCCGCCTGCTTCACGATGGCGCTGTCGCTGATCCTGGGCGAAGCCAAGCTCACGGCCGAGCACATGGAGACCAGGGCCGATGTGACGCTGGAGAAGGTCGGCGACGGTTTTGCCATCACCGCGGTGCACCTGACGCTGTCGGCGAAGATTCCGGGTGCCGACAACGCGGCGTTCCAGGAACTGGCCGGCAAGGCGAAGGCCGGATGTCCGGTGTCGAAACTGCTCAACACCAAGATCACGCTCGACGCGTCGTTGCAGGGCTGAGCGTCGCGCGCCTCAAGCACGGCGGAGAACGTTAGAGCTGCGCGTCGCCGTTCGGGCCGACCGAGGCGATGCGCAGCATGTTGGTGGTGCCGGGCGCACGCAGCGGCACGCCGGCGACGATGATGACGCGCTGGCCGGCCTTGGCAAAGCCGTCGCGGAACGCAATCGAGCCGGCGCGATCGACCATGTCGTCGAGATCGTGGGCGTCCTCGGCGACCACGCAATGCACGCCCCACACCACCGCGAGCTTTCGGCCGGTGACGAGGTTCGGCGTGATGGCGACCACCGGGACCTTCGGGCGCTCGCGCGCGACGCGGATCGCGGTCGAACCCGAAGAGGTCCAGCAGATGATCGCCGACAGATCGAGCGTCTCGGCGATCTGGCGCGCGGCGTCGGCAATGGCGTCGCCCACCGTCGGCTCCGGATCGACGCGCTGCGCGTTGAGCACGCTGCGATAGGTCGGGTCGCGCTCTACTTCCTCGCCGATGCGGTTCATGGTCGAGACCGCCTCGACCGGGAATTTGCCGGCGGCCGATTCCGCCGACAGCATGATGGCGTCGGCGCCCTCGTAGACGGCGGTGGCGACGTCGGAGACTTCGGCGCGCGTCGGCACCGGCGCCTGAATCATCGATTCCAGCATTTGGGTCGCGACCACCACGGGCCGGCCGGCGCGCCGCGCCATCCGGATCATCTGCTTCTGCAGGCTCGGCACCCGCTCCAGCGGCAGTTCGACACCGAGATCGCCGCGCGCCACCATCAGCGCGTCCGCCGCATCGATGATGTCGGCGAGGCGGTCGATCGCCTGCGGCTTCTCGATCTTGGCCATCACGGCGGCACGGCCGCGGATCATCTTCTTGGCCTCGATCACGTCCTCGGCACGCTGCACGAAGGACAGCGCGACCCAGTCGATCCCCTCCGGCAGCGCGGCCTCCAGATCGGCGCGGTCCTTTGCGGTCATCGCGGAGACGGGCAGATCAGTGTCGGGCAGGCTGACGCCCTTGCGGTCCGACATCTTGCCGCCGATCACGACGCGCGTCACCGCGCGGTCGGGCGAGGTTTCCTCGGCGATCAGCCGCACCTTGCCGTCGTCGAGCAGCAGGGCATGTCCGGGCCGGAGCGCGGCGAGGATTTCCGGATGCGGGAGCTGGACGCGGCCGTTGTCGCCGGGCGTCTTGTCGGAATCCAGGACGAAGCTCTGACCGTTCTTCAGCTGGGTCGATCCTTCCGCGAACGCGCCGACCCGCAGCTTCGGCCCCTGCAGGTCGACCAAAATGCCGATCGGCCGGCCGTAGCTCGATTCGACATTGCGGATGGTCTTGACCAGCTCCCGCATCTTGTCATGCGGGGTATGGCTCATGTTGATGCGGAAGACGTCGGCGCCCGCCTCGAACAGCTTGCGGATCATCGCGCTGTCTGAAGAGGCCGGGCCGAGCGTTGCGAGGATCTTGATTCGACGCAGTCGTCTCATTGTTTGCTTCCGGGTGGTGCGGCTGGCGGCAGACCAGACGCGCCCGGAGGCGCTGCGCCCGGCGGCGGGTTCGGCAGGCCCGGCATCGCTCCGGGGCTTCCTGGACCCACGCCGCCCGGCATTCCCGGTACTTTCTGCGGCTGTTGTTCGTTGGCTTCGGTCAATTGGACGGTCCATGCACGCTGCTCGCCGGTGTCGACCTCGAAGAAGCCGGTGCGGTCAAAGCCGCGCGCTAGGCAATTCTCGGTACCCTTGATGGTGAATTCCTTGTCGCGCGAGCACATGAAGGCCTGGCCGGACCATTCGCCGCCGCGATCATAGTCGAGAGCGTAGATGTAGTAGTAGCGCGCCACAAGATTGCCGCGCAGCAAGGTCTCGCAGGTCCGCGACGACACGTTCCACCAGCCTTCGGTGGTCCAGCCTTCGGCGTCCTTGTAGCCGAGCGCGATCCCGACCCGGCTCGAGGTGTTGTTGCAGAGCCGGAAATCGGCGGCCGCCGGGCTCGTCCACAGGCAGGTCGCGACAAGCGCCAGCACCGGCAGGATGCCGGCCAGGATCAGGCGGATGGTGCGGGGAGCTGAGGCGGGAGAATCTATTGGGCTCATGCGGCGAAGCTATATCAAATCATTATCGATTTCGCGTGCCCGGCAGGCGCTGTCAACGGGCGGGCGCCCATTTGCCATGCTGCGGGACCATGGCAAATCCGGCCGGACAGGTCCGTTTTGCGCGCCGATATGGCAAAATCTGTGACAATTCCCACTTGATATCAATATGGTGAGCGCGCGACACACCGGGATCACGAAGATGAGCATTGACGACAAAACCAGAACAGAACTCGAGGCCGCGGTCTTCCGGCGCCTCGTCGATCATCTGCGCAACCGGACCGACGTCCAGAATATCGACCTGATGAACCTGGCCGGCTTCTGCCGCAACTGCCTGTCCAACTGGATGAAGGAAGAAGCCGACGCCAAGGGCCTTGCCGTGAGCAAGGACGAGAGCCGCGAAGCGGTCTACGGCATGCCCTATGAGGAATGGAAGGCGAAGCATCAGGGCAGCGCGACGCCGGAGCAACTCGCGGCGATGAAGAAGGCCCAAAGCGGGCATTAAATCTCAGCCTGTGTGACGTCAGTTCCTTGGCCGCCTGCATCTCCTGTGGGCGCGCTGTGGATGAGCGCGATGTTTCCTTGACGGAACGTGCGCCAAAATCGAGGGTCGCCCGCAGCAAGCGGTGCGCGTGGCGCGTATTCGCGCGACATTTCATTGCCATTTCAGGAGTACGCGATGGCCACCACGTCTGCCGCCGTTCAGGATGAGCCCGCAACGCGATTTGCCAAGGACCAGCTCAAGTCCATCATCGAGCGCATCGAGCGGCTGGAAGAAGAAAAGAAGACGATCTCGGACGACATCCGTGACGTCTATGCCGAGGCCAAGGGCAACGGCTTCGACGTCAAGGCGCTGCGCACCATCGTGCGCCTGCGCAAGCAGGACGCCAACGAGCGCCAGGAGCAGGAGACCATCCTGGAGACCTACATGCAGGCGCTCGGGATGCTCTGAGGCGGCCGGCGTTCTCGGCCGGCAAGCGCGCCGGGCGGCCTTTCGGGCGCCCGAGGCGCTTCAGCGAACAAGGCTTGGGCGAAATCCCGTGAACTGCTAGAGTGCCCGGCGAGGTAACCGGGCAGATCGTTCAAATGGACGTGCCAGGACCAGAGCGCCGGCTCGCTGCGGTGCTTGCCGCCGATATGGTCGGCTTTAGTCGGCTCATGGAGGCTGACGAGACAGGCACCCTTGCGCGCCTCAAGACCCATCGGATCGAACTGATCGATCCGGCCATCACCAAGAATCGCGGCCGCATCATCAAGACCACCGGCGACGGCCTGCTGGTCGAGTTCCACAGCGTCGTCGATGCGGTGCTGTGCGCGGCCGAGGTGCAGCGCCGGATGGCCAAACGCAACACCGACGTCGCGCCGGCGCGGTGGATGCAGTTTCGCATCGGCATCAATCTCGGTGATGTGATCGTTGACGGCGCCGACATCTTCGGCGACGGCGTCAATGTCGCGTCGCGCCTCGAGGTGCTGGCCGAGCCCGGCGGCATCTGCATTTCCGGCGCGGTCCGCGATCAGGTCGGTGATCGTCTGGAAGATCTGAGCTTCGAGGATCTCGGCGATCAGACCGTCAAGAACATCGCGCGCCCGATCCGGGTCTTCCGCGTCCATCTCGGAGCGGATGCCAGGGCCGTTGCCGAGCACCCGAAGGGGGCGGCGGCCGCGCCCGTCGTCGCCAGGAAGCCGTCGATTGCGGTGCTGCCGCTGGTCAACATGAGCGGCGATCCGGAGCAGGAATTCTTCGCCGACGGGCTCACCGAGGACATCATCACCGAGCTGTCGCGCTTCCACGATTTGCTGGTGATCTCGCGCAACTCGACCTTTGTGTACAAGGGCAAGGCCGTGAAGGTGCAGGACGTCGCGAAGGAATTCGCCGTCGACTATGTGCTGGAGGGCAGCGTGCGCAAGGCGGGCGGCCGGATCCGCGTCACGGTGCAGCTGATCGATGCCGAGGCGGACCGGCACGTCTGGGCCGAGCGCTACGACCGCGAGCTGGCCGATATCTTCGCCATCCAGGACGAGATGACGCGCGCGATCGTGTCGACGCTGCCGGGGCGCGTCGAGGCCGCCGCGCATGACCGCGTCAAGCGCAAGCCGACCGACAACATGGCGGCCTATGAGTGCGTGCTGGCCGCCAAGGTGCTGCATCATCGCTCGGCGCGCGACGACAATGCGGAGGCGCAGCGCCTGCTCGAGCGGGCCATTGTGCTGGACCCCAACTATGCGCACGCGCACGCCTGGCGTGCCTGCGTGCTCGGGCAGACCTGGGTCTACAACTGGTGCGAGGATCGCGACGCGACCTTCGCGCAGGTGGCCGCCGAGCTCGAGATCGCTCTCAAGCTCGACGACAATGACAGCGACGTGCACCGCATCCTCGCCGCGCTGAACCTCAACCGCGACGATCATGACAAGGCAGCATTCCATCAGGAGCGCGCGCTCGCGCTCAACCCGAACTATGACCTCGTCGTGGTGCAGCAGGGCGAGCTGCTGACCTGGCTCGGGCGGCCGGAGGAGGGCATTGACTGGATCAAGCGGGCGATGCGCCTCAATCCGTTCCATCCGGAGCGCTTCTGGAGCCATCTCGGCCGCGCCTGCTATTGCGCCGAGAAATACGCCGAAGCGGCCGAGGCGTTCTCGCGGATCACACGGCCCGACCACACCCATCACGCCTTCCTCGCGGCGACGCTGGCGCAGATGGGTAACCCGGTGGCGGCCTCGGCGCACGCCGCCGAGGTGATGAAGCGCGAGCCGGCCTTCTCGGTCGCCGCCCATCTGACGACCCAGCACTACAAGCGCGAACCCGACCGGGCGCGCTACGAGGCCGGCCTGCTCAAGGCGGGACTGCCGGCCTGACCGGCTTGATGAAGGGATATTGTGGGTAGAGCCTAGGCTAGCGCAGCGAGGCGGTGCGCAGCACGAACGACTGGGTCGTCAGCAGACTTGTCGCCGAGCCCGAGAAGCGGTCGCAGGTCATGCCCATCATCGGATCTTCCGAGAAGGTCATGGCGACGGCGGCCTGCGGCTTCACGAAGTGCGCCCGCATCAGGCTCATATCGGTGTCGCCCAGCACCGTGGTCAGCATGCCGGTGCTCGCGCTCGGCGCCAGCATCACCACGCGCATCCAGACGTCGTTGCCTTTGGCAGCCGAGATCCGCGCCGACGTGGTGATCACGCCCTGGCCGGGCGCGCCCTTCGCAACGACGGTGTTGATTTCGGTAGCCGGCGCAGCCGCATTGCGGGCCGGCCGTACATTGCGCGGGATCGGCGCTGTCGCCGCGACGATGTTGGCGCGATCGACCGGCGAGCTGGCTGGAACGTAGGCCAGTGCCTTGTTGAAGTTCTCGGTCGCGCTGGCGGTGGTCTGCGGATCGGCGGCGCCGACGGCTTCACGGGCTTTCAGCGCAGCGATCTGCGCCGCCGATGCCTGCTTCGGTGCCGCTGAATCGTCACCCCAGAAGCCGCGGGCATTGATGATATCGGCAGGCGATTGCGGCGCGGTGCTCTCGGCCGTCTGAACCACTTGCACTGCGGGCTTGGCCTTCGGCATCGGGACGAGCTGCGCGTCGGCGGCGGCAAGCTGGATCGCGGCAGCGAACTGCTGCGGCTTGGCGCGCGGCATCGGAACGGGATCGGCGGCTTTGGCGGGCGCTGCGGCTGCGACCACGGTGTTGGCGGCGGGCTTGTCGTTCACGACAGCCAAGCCTTCGTCTTCGTCGTCGCCCGACTTGCCGGCGCCGAACAGTTTCGCGAACAGGTTCGGCTTGCTGATAACAGCTGCATTGTCACCATCGCCGCGGCGCTCGATGTCGGCCCTGGCGAGCTCATAGCCCTTCAGCGGCGTGCCGTCGGTCGGGACATGGACGGTGCGGCCGTCGGGGAACACCCGGACCAGCTGCTCGCGGGTCATCCGCGGCCAGTGGCGAATGCTACCGGTGTCGAGATGCACAAACGGCGAGCCCGAGGTCGGATAGAAGCCGACGCCGCCGCGCTGCAGGCGGAGGCCGGCGAAGCGAATCTGCTCCAGCGGTACGCCCGGGATGAAGAAGTCCATCGCATGGCCCAGCATGTGCTGGCTGTGGCGGGCAACGCCCGAGGAGCGGCGGCGGAGCATGGCGTTGGTGGCGGGGGCGCGATAGGCGGAGATGATCTGGATCGGCTGCTTGCCGCCGACGTCGCTATAGACTTCCCAGAGGATGTCGAACAGATGACGGTCCATCACCGTCTCATCCTGGGAGCGCCAGTCGCGCAGGAAGTGATTGAGCTGTTTCAGCGCGGCTTCGTCGTAGCGGCCGTCGCGCTTGAAGGTGACGGCGAGATCTTCGCCGGAATGGGTGTGGTGGAAGGAGAGGGTGCGGGTCTGGTTCAGCGCCGTCGCGTCGTGCACCGATCCCGCGCCCGCCAATAGCAATAGCGCGCTCAGGCCGACTTGGTACCCGGCCTTAGGTAGCGACAGCAGATTGCAGCGGCGTGCGAAGACAGCCAGCACTAATGAGCCCACCCAAGTCGACGAGCGTTCGGTCGGCACCTTTCGCAGACCCCCCGCGAAAGACGGTGAACGCTTTCTTAAAGCGGGACGGTTAACCGAGGTTTACCGACCCGCCCCCAAGTTAGGCTTAACTAACTGGGCGACTGTGGCAAAAGATAGCCCAGTTCCTCGGCAGAGACGGGTAATGGTTAACATAAACGATCCCGCTTTTTGAGCGAGATCGTTGATTTTACTTCAAAATTTATCTCAATCTGGCCGGAGAAACAGCTTAGCGGGTGATCACCCGGCGCTGCTGCTGGGCCTGGCCGCGGCGGACCGGTTGCGGCTCCGGCTGTCCGAATCCTCCGAACAGGCGCTCGAAGAAGTTCGGTCCGGAGGAATTAAAGCCGCTGTTGTCGCCGGCGACGTTGACGCCCGGGGGCAGGCTGCTGCTCGGCGGACGCGAATAGCTCGGCTGGGCGTGCGCCACCACCGTCTCGAGATCCTTGCCGCGGCTGTTCTTGAGCAGCGACAGCATGGCGGCGTCGCGGCCGTAGACGTCGCGGCGGATTTGCAGCTTGCCGGCGTCGTCCACGAACGCGGTCTGGTAGGTGATGTTGACCGGGATCGGCGTCGCGAATTTCAGGTCGATCTCGCTCGAGCCGTACATGCTGCGGATCTTCTCCGGCGTGTAATGGTCGTTCGGCATCGCGATGTTGAGCAGCACCGAAGCGTACTGATCCGGGTTCTGCACGCGCATGCAGCCGTGGCTGAAGGCGCGCTCGTCCCTCGCGAACAGGTTCTTGTCCGGCGTGTCGTGCTGATAGACCAAGAACTTGTTCGGGAAGTTGAAGCGGATGCGGCCGAGCGCGTTGGCTTCACCCGGCGGCTGCGAGATGTGGATCGAGCCGTCGCGGTTGCGCTCGAGCTTCAGGCCCATGCGCTGCAGCACGGTCGGATCCTGCTGCAGGGCCGGCAGATACTCGTTGTAGATGATCGACGGCGGCACGTTCCAGGTCGGGTTGACCGTGATGTACTTCATCGTCTCGGTCAAAAGCGGCGTGGCGTGCTGGCCGGGCTTGCCGGTCACCACGCGCGTGGTCCAGACCTGCCCGCCGTTCTGCATCACCTTCAGCGTGTAGTCGGGGATGTTGAGGATCACATAGGCGTTGCCGACATTGGCGGCGCCAAGCTGGCGCGGCAGCCAGCGCCAGCGCTCCATGTTGACGATCACGGTATCGATCTGGCGGTCGCGCTTCGGATTGTTCAGCGCCTTGACCGTGCGCTCGTCGAGCACGCCTGATGGCTTGAGGTCGACGCTGTTCTGGAATTTCTCCACGGCACGCGCGACCGTCGCGTCATACTTGGTGCTGTCGGCATTCTCGGTGACGCCGAGCTTGCTGCGCAGGTCCGGCACGCGCGGATCGTCCATCTCGACCGCGGCCTGCTTCTTGCGCGCCGGCACGTATTTCAGCGCGGGGCCGTCGGCGATCGTGATGACCGGACCGTCGCCCTGGCCGCGCAGCTCGGCGAGCTTCTGCTTCAGCTCCTTGTAGAGCTTCTGCGGCGGGTTGTAGCTGTCGAGCGCGGCGGAGGCGTCCTTGGCGGAGGTCACATGCGCAAACACTTCCGCCGCATCGATCGGGTGCTCCGGATAAAGGATGTCAGCCGACACTTGCGACCAGTGCATGCGGCCGCTCTGGGCTTGGCGTGCATAGTCCAGCATGCTGGCCGCGAGCTTCAGCTCGACGTCGGCCAGCGCATCTGATGTCGTGGCCGCGGCGAAATCCGGCACCGGATAGTCTGAAACATCGAGACCGTCGGCGGCGGCGTCCTTGACGCGGGCGATCACGCCCTTGCCGGCGTCGGTCAGCTTGCCGGCCTTGGTGAAGACAGGCGCGTAGTCGCGGGCCGAATAGAATTTCTCGGCCGCCGCGCGCTCGTTCTTGCGATCGAAGGTGCGCAGCGACTTGCTGGCGAGCTGTTCGCGCAGCTTGTCGGCAACCGGCTGATCTTCGGCGGCAACGTTGCTCGCAGCCTTCGCGGGTTCGGCAGCCGGAGCTGCGGCCGTCGCCGGCGCGGGGCTTGCCGAAGGCGCGGTTGCGGTTGCAGGGGCGGGGGCTGCCGCAGGTGGCGCGACCGCGGGATCTGTCTTCGCAGTATCCGTCTTGGGCGCTTCGGCGGGCGTCGTCGCCGGCGTCGTTGCGACATCGGCGGGCTTCGGCTCGGCGGCCTTGGCCGTGCTGGGCTCTGCCGGTTTGGCGTCAACCGGCTTGGCATCGGTAGGCTTGGCCTCGGTGGCCTGCACTCCGGCCGGCTTCACATCTGCCGGCTTGGCTGCGTCGGGCAGCGCGGCGGTGGTGTCGGCCTTGAAATCGCTTGCGGTGGGCGGCGGCACATTGGCCGGTTCGGGGCGCGGGATCGCGGCGTCGATCGCGAGTTCCGAGGCGCTGGAGCGAGGCGTGTCCTGCGCGAAGGCTGAGGTCGCGGACACCGTGAGGAAGGTCGCCGCGACGGCCATCAATACGCGGTCAAATCCTCGACGGTGGTTCGAACAGTCACGCATTATCGCACCCCCTGGGTGGAACTGCCCCTCGCTCTCTGGAACAGTTCAAGTCAGTATTTGGTTTCATCGCTTGCGCGAAAGCGCCGGCTCTTCGATCGACTCGCACGCCTGCAACGCAATTGACGCAGACGATACATTCGCCCCTCTTATGCAGCCAGCGCCATGCGGGGCAACTCACGACAAACTGACCTCGAAGCAGCTGATTTCGCTCGGGCCGTGCGTTTTTGCCACGCGGCACAGCCTTTGTCTGTCACCGCCGGGACACGGTTCAAAAGGTTCCCTGGTATGGTCTTGCCGGCGCCTGCGCCTAGCTGGCGTCGCTTGTGCGCGTGCCGGCCGCAGCTTCGTCGAGCTTGCGGTAGAGGGTCGAGCGGCCGATCTTGAGCCGGCGCGCGACCTCCGACATCTGTCCGCGATAATGCGAAATCGCGAAGCGGATGATCTCGTTCTCGAGATCTTCCAGGGGGCGCACCTCGCCCGCAGCATTGAGCATCGGGAGGCCGCCCGCGGTCGGGAGGGGGAGTGCAACCGGTATCTCGTTACCGGAAATCATGGCGGGCGCCGTGGACGGCGACACCACCAGCGGCTCGCCCTGCAAGGATTTGCCCTCCGGTACCGGATGCGCCGACCCTTGCGGGAAATCGGCGAGCCCGAGCTGGTCGGCATCGCTCATCACCACGGCGCGATACACCGTGTTCTCGAGCTGGCGGATGTTGCCCGGCCAATCGAGCTGGGCGAGATGCGCCATCGCCTCGCCGCTGATGCCGGTGATGTTGCGGTTTTCCTCGGCGCAGAACCGCGCCAGGAAATGCCGCAGCAGATGCGGGATGTCTTCGCGCCGCTGCCGCAGCGCCGGAATGGTCAGCGGCAGCACGTGGAGCCGATAGAACAGGTCCTCGCGGAACTGGCCGCCCTTCACGAGATCGAGCAGCTTGCGGTTGGTCGCCGAGATGATGCGGACATCGACCTTGACCGGCTTGCGGCCGCCGACCGCCTCGACGGTGCCTTCCTGCAGCGCGCGGAGCAGCTTGACCTGCGTGGCCAGCGGCAATTCGCCGACCTCGTCGAGGAACAGCGTGCCGCCATGGGCTTCGACGAACTTGCCCTGGTGGCGCTCGGTGGCGCCGGTGAAGGCGCCCTTCTCATGGCCGAACAGGATCGATTCGACGAGATTGTCCGGGATCGCACCGCAGTTCACCGCGACGAACGGCCTGGCCTTGCGCTCGCTGCTGCCGTGGATGGCGCGCGCGAACAGTTCCTTGCCGACGCCGGACTCGCCCTCGATCAGCACCGGAATCGTCGAGGAGGCGGCCTTCTGCGCGGTGCGCAGCACCCCGGCCATGGCCTCGCTGCGGGTGATGATATCGGAAAAGGTCAGCCGGCCCTCGCGGCTGTGGCGGATGCGCTGCAATTCGCCCTTCAGGGCGGAGGCGTTGAGCGCGTTGCGCAGGCACACCTGCAGCCGCTCGAAGCCGACCGGCTTGACGACGAAATCCTGTGCACCGGCGCGCATCGCCGACACCACATTGTCGATCCCGCCATGCGCGGTCTGCACGATGACCGGGACGTTCAAACCAGCTTCACGAATTTTTGCGAGGACTCCGAGACCGTCGAGACCCGGCATCACGAGGTCGAGCACGACGGCGTCGATCGCCTGCGTCTCGGATGCGGTCAGTGCCGCTATCGCCGCGTCGCCACTGTCCACGACGAGGGGCTCATAGCCGCACTTCTGCACCATGTTTTCTACCAAACGACGCTGTACTGCGTCATCATCGGCGATCAAAATGGTGGCAGCCATGGTTTTCCCCGCACGCTACGTTTATTTGTCTCGAATCGGGGCACTGTCGCCGATGCCGATTAACGCACTCTTAAACGTTGCAAACCCGCTTTCATTCCGCCGCCGCCGACATCTTTCCGACTGAACTAAGGTTTCGAACAAGATGACCTCGCGCTCCAAATCTGCTCCGAACAAGTCTGCTCTCAGCAAGGCAGCCCTCCGCAAGGAATCCGCGTTGCGCAAGACGGTCGCGCAACGCAAGCCGGCCGCAACCGGACCGGCGGCGAAAAAGCCGGCCGGCAAGACCGGAAAGCTTCCGGAATGGAATCTGGCAGATCTCTACTCCGGTATCGACGCGCCAGAAGTCGCCCGCGACCTGCAGAAAATGGATGCAGATTGCGTCGCGTTTGAGACCGATTACAAGGGCAAGCTTGCCGAAAATACCGCCAAAGAAGGCGGCGGGAGGTGGCTCGCCGAGGCGGTCAGGCGCTACGAGGCGATCGACGATCTGGCTGGCCGTCTTGGCTCCTATGCCGGCCTCGTCCATGCCGGCGACAGCGTCGATCCCGCGATTTCGAAATTCTATGGCGATGTGTCCGAGCGGCTGACGGCGGCGTCGGTGCATCTCTTGTTCTTCGCGCTCGAGCTCAATCGCGTTGACGATGACGTGATCGAGCGCGCGATGGCCGAACCCGCGCTCGGTCATTACCGGCCGTGGATCGAGGATCTGCGCAAGGACAAGCCGTACCAGCTCGAGGATCGCGTCGAGCAGCTGTTCCACGAAAAGGCGCAGAGCGGCTACGCCGCCTGGAACCGGCTGTTCGACCAGACCATCTCCGGCCTGCGCTTCAAGGTCTCGGGCAAGGAGCTCGCGATCGAGCCGACGCTGAACCTGTTGCAGGACAAGGCAGGGGACAAGCGCAAGTCCGCCGCGCAGGCGCTCGCCAAGACCTTCAAGGACAATGAGCGCACCTTCGCGCTGATCACCAACACGCTCGCCAAGGACAAGGAAATCTCCGACCGCTGGCGCGGCTTCCAGGATGTTGCGGACTCCCGCCATCTCAACAACCGCGTCGAGCGCGAGGTGGTCGATGCGCTGGTCGCCTCGGTGCGCGCGGCCTATCCGAAACTGTCGCACCGCTATTACGCGTTGAAGGCCGGCTGGTTCAAAAAGAAGAAGCTGCCGCATTGGGACCGCAACGCGCCGCTGCCGTTTGCCGCGACCGGCACCATCGCCTGGCCCGAGGCGCGCAACATGGTGCTGTCGGCCTATAACGGCTTCTCGCCCCGGATGGCCGAGATCGCGGAGCGCTTCTTCGCCGATCGCTGGATCGATGCGCCGGTCCGTCCCGGCAAGGCGCCCGGCGCGTTCTCGCATCCGACCACGCCGTCGGCGCATCCCTATGTGCTGATGAATTATCAGGGCAAGCCGCGCGACGTGATGACGCTGGCGCATGAGCTCGGCCATGGCGTCCATCAGGTGCTGGCGGCGAAGAACGGCGCGCTGATGGCGCCGACGCCGCTGACGCTGGCGGAAACCGCGAGCGTGTTCGGCGAGATGCTGACCTTCAGGCGGCTGTTGTCCCAGACCAAAAACGCAAAGCAGCGCCAGGCGCTGCTCGCGGGCAAGGTCGAGGACATGATCAACACCGTGGTGCGGCAGATCGCGTTCTATTCATTCGAGCGCGCGGTGCATACCGAGCGCAAGAACGGCGAGCTGACCGCCGAGCGGATCGGCCAGATCTGGCTCAGTGTGCAGGGCGCGAGCCTCGGGCCGGCGATCGAGATCAAGCCGGGCTACGAGACGTTCTGGATGTACATCCCGCATTTCATCCACTCGCCGTTCTACGTCTACGCCTACGCGTTCGGCGATTGCCTGGTGAATTCGCTCTACGCGGTCTACGAGCACGCGTCCGACGGTTTCGCCGAGCGCTATCTCGACATGCTCGCGGCCGGCGGCACCAAGCACTACTCGGAGCTGCTGAGGCCGTTCGGGCTCGACGCCAAGGACCCCAAATTCTGGGACGGCGGCCTGTCCGTCATCGCCGGCATGATCGACGAGCTGGAGGCGATGGGCTGAGGCCAAACGGCCTTCCGCCGCGCGGTTGGCCGTGCTGGTTTTCGGGCAGGGTCATTCGGCGTTTTTGCGCCTGACGGCATGATCCTTCCATGACGCCCGCGTTTGGGAGATCAATCCTGCCCCCGCGGCGGCCGCTGGCCGTCGCTTGACCGTCCGGGTCGGGGACGATTTGCGCTTCAAATCACCCGATCGGGACCGCGCCGTTGCCCTGCCAACCCGTTTGCGGTAATGGCTCGCAGAACGCGAATTTCTGACTGGGGACAGCGATGGCAGACCATAGCGAAGTGGCCTACACGACGGCCGACGGCAACGACTACGTGGCGCATGAGCAGACCTATGAGGGGTTTCTCATCCTGGTCAAATACGGCAGCATCACCGTCGCCATCATTCTCGCCCTGATGGCGTATTTCCTGGTCTGAACCCTGATCGGCTACCGGCATCGCCGTCCCGCGGCGATGCCAGAATTCCTGATCGAACCCGGATGTAAAAACCGGGTATCCAATCTGGCGAAAATAACGCTAGTTTGAAGACGCGTGCGCGGCTCGCGCCGCCGGAGGGCCCATGAAGATTGCCGTTGCCAAGGAAATTGATCCGTCCGAGCCGCGGGTTGCGGTCTCGCCTGACACCATCAAGAAGTTCAAGGCGATCGGCGCCGAGGTCGCGGTCGAGCCGGGCGCGGGCATCAAGTCCGGCTTGCCCGATTCGGAGTTCACCGCGGTTGGCGCCACCGTTAGCGCCGACGCGCTCAAGGACGCCGACATCATCATCAAGGTGAAGCGGCCCGAGGCCTCCGAACTGTCGAAATACAGGCGCGGTGCGCTGGTCATCGCGATCATGGATCCCTACGGCAATGATGCCGCGCTGAAGGCGATGGCCGATGCCGGCATTGCCGCCTTCGCGATGGAATTGATGCCGCGCATCACCCGCGCCCAGGTGATGGACGTCTTGTCCTCGCAGGCCAACCTGGCGGGCTACCGGGCGGTGATCGAGGGCGCCGAAGCGTTCGGCCGTGCCTTCCCGATGATGATGACCGCCGCCGGCACCATTCCGGCCGCGAAAGTGTTCGTGATGGGTGTCGGCGTTGCCGGCCTGCAGGCGATCGCGACCGCGCGGCGGCTCGGTGCCGTCGTCACCGCGACCGACGTGCGCCCCGCCACCAAGGAGCAGGTCGAATCGCTTGGCGCCAAATTCCTCGCCGTCGAGGACGAGGAGTTCAAGAACGCGCAGACCGCCGGCGGCTACGCCAAGGAAATGTCCAAGGAATATCAGGCCAAGCAGGCCGCGCTGACCGCCGAGCACATCAAGAAGCAGGACATCGTCATCACCACCGCGCTGATCCCGGGCCGTCCGGCGCCGAAGCTGGTCACGGGCGAGATGGTGAAATCGATGAAGCCCGGCTCGGTGCTGGTCGATCTCGCGGTCGAGCGCGGCGGCAATGTCGAGGGCGCCAGGCCCGGCGAGGTCGTCGAGACGGATGGCATCAAGATCGTCGGCTACACCAACGTCGCCGGCCGCGTCGCCGCTTCGGCCTCGAGCCTGTATGCGCGCAATCTGTTCTCGTTCATCGAGACGATGGTCGACAAGGCCAACAAGGCGCTCGCGGTCAACTGGGACGACGAGCTGGTGAAGGCCACCGCGCTGACCAAAGACGGCGCCGTCATCCATCCCAACTTCCAGCCGAAGTAAGGAGAGAAGCCATGGAGCATCTCGCGCAGGCCGTCGATCCGTTCGTGTTCCGGCTGTCGATTTTCGTTCTCGCCGTGTTCGTCGGCTATTTCGTGGTGTGGTCGGTGACCCCTGCGCTGCATACGCCGCTGATGAGCGTGACCAATGCGATCTCGTCGGTGATCGTGGTCGGTGCGCTGCTCGCGGTCGGCGTCGGCATGGTCTCGAGCGGCTCGGGCTGGGCCCGCGGCTTCGGCTTCGTGGCGCTGATCTTCGCCTGCGTGAACATCTTCGGCGGCTTCCTTGTCACCCAGCGCATGCTGGCGATGTACAAGAAGAAAGCAAAGTGAGCGGCGTGCACCTCGGGGTGACGAAGACAAAGGGGGACCTGAGATGAACGCCAATCTGGCTGCTGCTCTGTATCTCGTGGCGGGGGTGCTGTTCATCCTGTCGCTGCGCGGCCTGTCGAGCCCGGCGTCGTCGCGCCAGGGCAACATGTTCGGCATGATCGGCATGGCGATCGCCGTCGCCACCACGCTGGCCAGCCATCCACCGGCCGACGGCGTGGCCTGGCTGCTGGTCATCGTCGCGATCGCGATCGGCGGCGGCATCGGCGCGGTGATCGCGCGCCGCGTGCCGATGACCTCAATGCCCGAGCTCGTCGCCGCGTTCCATTCGCTGGTCGGCATGGCCGCGGTGCTGGTCGCCGCCGGCGCGTTCTATGCGCCTGAAGCCTTCGACATCGGCACGCCCGGCAACATCCATCCGCAGAGCCTGGTCGAGATGTCGCTAGGCGTCGCGATCGGCGCGCTGACCTTCACCGGCTCGGTGATCGCGTTCCTGAAGCTGTCGGCCCGGATGAGCGGCGCGCCCATCATCCTGCCGTTCCGCCACGTAATCAACATCGTGCTGGCGCTGGCGCTGGTGTTCTTCATCATCGGCCTCGTGTTGTCGGGCAGCGCGCTCGACTTCTGGCTGATCACCATCATCGCGCTGGCGCTCGGCGTGCTGATGATCATCCCGATCGGCGGCGCCGACATGCCGGTCGTGATCTCGATGCTGAACTCGTACTCCGGCTGGGCCGCGGCCGGCATCGGCTTCACGCTCGGCAACTCGGCGCTGATCATCACCGGCGCGCTGGTCGGCTCCTCCGGTGCGATCCTGTCCTACATCATGTGCCACGCGATGAACCGCTCGTTCATCTCGGTGATCCTCGGCGGCTTCGGCGGCGAGACCGCGGCGGCCGGCGGTGGCGGAGGAGAGCAGAAGCCCGCCAAGCTCGGCTCGGCTGACGATGCCGCCTTCATCATGAAGAACGCCTCCAAGGTCATCATCGTGCCCGGCTACGGCATGGCGGTGGCGCAGGCCCAGCACGCGCTGCGCGAGATGGGCGACATCCTGAAGAAGGAGGGCGTTGAGGTGAAATACGCTATTCACCCGGTGGCGGGGCGCATGCCCGGCCACATGAACGTGCTGCTGGCCGAGGCCAACGTGCCCTATGACGAGGTGTTCGAGCTCGAGGACATCAACTCGGAGTTCGCCCAGGCCGACATCGCCTTCGTGATCGGCGCCAACGACGTCACCAACCCGGCGGCGGAAGAGGACAAGACCTCGCCGATCTACGGCATGCCGGTGCTGCAGGTCTGGAAGGCCGGCACCGTGATGTTCATCAAGCGCTCGCTGGCGTCAGGCTATGCCGGCATCGACAACCCGCTGTTCTACCGCGACAACACCATGATGCTGCTCGGCGACGCCAAGAAGGTCACCGAGAACATCGTCAAGGCGATGTAGGGCGGCCCGCGATGGTCCTGAACCGGGAGTGGCATCGAACCCATCGTATGCCGCCCCGGGCCACGCGCGAGCAGCGCATCAAGTGGCATGTCGTGCATGCGGCGGCGTGTTCATGCCGGCCGGTGCCCGACAGCATCAAGGTGGACGTCGAGAAGCTGCGCAAGCGCCGTGGCAAGACATAGAAGCGGCCACCGGTGATGGCGCTCGCACTCGCAATCCTGAAATGGCTCGTGATCGCCGCGGTCGTCGTCTATCTCGGCGGGCTCGTGGTGCTGTTCGTCAAGCAGCGCGAATTGCTGTTTCCGATCCCGCCGGTCGGGCGCACTGCGCCGGCAGCCGCAGGGTTTCTCGAGGCGGAAGAGCATGTCCTGATCACGGCCGACGGCGAGAAGCTCATCGTCTGGCACGTGCCGGCGAAGCTGGGCCGGCCCGTGGTGCTGTTCTTTCACGGCAATGGCGATTTCCTTGCCGGCCGCGTGGCGCGCTTCAAGGCCATCACGGCCGACGGCACCGGGCTGGTGGCGCTGTCGTTTCGCGGCTACGCCGGGTCGAGCGGGTCACCGAGCGAGCAGGGGCTGCTGCAGGACGCCGAAGCGGCTTACGCGTTCACCACCGCGCGCTACCGCGCCGATCAGATCGTGGCCTGGGGATTCTCGCTCGGCACCGGCGTCGCGGTCGCGCTCGCCGCCGAACATCCGATCGGCAGACTGATCCTGGAGGCGCCCTACACGTCGACCGCCGACGTCGCCGGCGCGCACTTCTGGTATGTGCCGGTCAGCCTGTTGATGCGCGATCAATTTCACTCCGACCGGCGAATCACCGGCGTCACCGCGCCGCTCCTGATCATGCACGGCACCAGCGACCCAGTGATCCCGATCCGCTTCGGCGAGCGCCTGTTCGGTCTCGCCCGTGAGCCCAAGCAGTTCGTGCGTTTACCCGGGGGCGGGCACGACAATCTCGACGATTTCGGTGCGATGGAGACGGCGAGGCGGTTTATCGACGCGGCAAAAGGCTGACGACGGCGATCGTCTGTCGCATAATCGGGCCGGTCGAATTGAGGGGGCTGACGACATGAGCGCACACGCACCGATGCCACGGTCGTCCTGGCTGTATCCCGTTCTGGCGATGCTGTTGTTCGTCGCCGTCACGGCGTCGGGCTACGCCTTCGCGCCGTCCGCGGCTGGCTGGCTGTTCGCGGCCGTGCTGCTCGTGATCCTGTTCGGCACCGTGTTTGCGGCCGTCCACCACGCCGAGATGATTGCCGAGCGGATCGGCGAGCCGTTCGGCACGCTGCTGCTGACGCTTGCGGTGACGATCATCGAGGTGGCGCTGATCTCGACCATCATGCTGGGCGACACGCCGGCGCCGACGCTGGCGCGCGACACCGTGTTCGCGGTCGTGATGATCGTCTGCAACGGCCTGGTCGGGCTTTGCATCTTCATCGGCGGCTTGCGCTACCGCGAGCAGGATTTCCAGATTACCGGCGCCAACCTTTACCTCAGCGTGCTGTTCGTGCTCGCCACCATCACGCTGGATATGCCGAACTTCACGCTCACTGCGCCGGGACCGGTCTATTCCACGGCCCAGCTCGCCGTCATCAGCGTGGTGACCCTGCTGCTCTATGCGGTGTTCCTCTACACCCAGACCATTCGCCACCGCGACTATTTCGTCAGCGGCGCCAATGAGGCGGCGGCGCATGGCGAGGTGATGTCGGACCGCATGACGGCGATCAGCGTTGCCCTGCTGCTCGCTTCCCTGCTGGCGGTGGTGCTGCTGGCGAAGAAATTCTCGCTGGTGGTCGATGTCGTCACCGTCAAGATCGGGGCGCCGCCGGCCTTTGCCGGCCTGGTCGTGGCGGCGCTGATCCTGTTGCCGGAAAGCGTTGCCGCGGTGGCGGCGGCGCGCAAGAACGACCTGCAGAAGAGCATCAACCTCGCGCTCGGCTCGTCGATCGCCACCATCGGGCTCACCGTTCCCGCCGTGGCCGTTGCCGCCTATGCGCTCGACAAGCAGTTGGTGCTCGGGCTCAGCAACCAGCATATGCTGATCCTGCTGCTCACCTTCATGGTCAGCATGCTCACCTTCGGAACCGGCCGCACCAACATCCTGTTCGGGCTCGTTCACATGGTGGTGTTCGCCGTGTTCGTGTTCATGGTTTTCGTACCGTAGTGGAGAGAATGACGATGCTCAGCGCCAAATCGGATGTGCAGGTGGATACGGCGGAGGTCCGCGTGACCGAGTGGCGGCTCGCGCCGGGCAGCGCCACCGGCCACCACACCCATGAGATGGACTACGTCATCGTTCCGATTACGGCGGGCGAGATGACGATCGTGGCGCCGAACGGCGAGCGCTCCAAGGCGCAACTCGCCGCCGGCAAGTCCTATTTCCGCAAGGCCGGGGTCCAGCACGACGTGCTCAACGAGACGGCCAGCGAGATCGTGTTCCTCGAGGTCGAACTCAAGCCCTGACGCGGCGCCTTAACCCTGCGCGCGCCGAATGGCAGGCCCGAGCCTGCGGGGCTGTGGAAATTCATAACCCGTTAACGGCTGCACGATGATCTAGCAGGCGGATGCGGCCTGCGCAGGGGGCGCCTCCGGCTGAAACCAAGATGACACCAAAGGTGACGGCGGAACGGGGGTTTGCCACCGATCCGTCGCAGTTGATCCCTGAATGTGCCTCAAAGTTCCAGCATGAAATACCGGGGCGGGGAGTGGCAGGTCATGCTGAGTTACCTGAAGAAATTCGTGATGGACATCTTACCCTCGGTGGCAGCGACCATCATCGGGGCGTACATCGTTAATCACTACATCGTGGCCAGGCCGGAAGCGCCGGCGGCCGCAGCCGTGACCGCCGCCGTGGATCCCAAAGCCGATCCGAAGGCCGCCGCTAAGCCCGCCGAAAAGTCCACCGTGGTCAGCAGCCTTCCCGAAGCCGGCGTGAAGGCCAAGGGCATGTCCGAGCGCACGCTGATCGAGCGCTCCGCGTCCGAGAAGGCCACCGTCACCGAGAAGCCGGCCGACCCCAAATCTGCTGACCCCAAGGCTGCTGACGTAAAGCCTGATGCGCCGGCCGATACGGCCAGCATTCCCGCCGATACGCGCCATCATCCGGCGGCGCCGAAGGCGGTCGCGAAGGCTGCGCCCGCTGCCGCGCCGCAGCCTTCCGCTCCTGCGACGTCAGCCGCGCCGACCGAGGCCGCGGTCACGCCTGAGGAAAACCGCGACGCCAACGATCTTGCCCGCGCCGCCATCGAGCGGTTGCGCAAGGAGCGTCCGCAGGACGCTGCGCGCTCCCAGGATGCGGCGCGCCCCGATCTCGCCCGCCTGCCTGACCAGCAGCGTCCGGCCGCAGCGTCGGCGATCCGGCCGTTGCCGCCGCCGATCATGGTGTCGAACCCGTCCGGCGAGAATGGCGATCAATCCTCGCAGCCGCGTCCGCCCTACGCCGCCAGCGCCCAGGATTCCAACCGAGATTCGAACCGGCTGACGCCGCCGGCCGATATTCCGGTTCCGGTGCTGCAGGCCCCGCTCGACCTGCGTGCCGACGCCGCCATGCCGGCGTCCAAGAACGAGCGGACCAGTGAGCGCACCTCGGTGACCGACGACGTGTTCTCCGGCATGAAGTCGATGTTCCACGCCGTCTTGCCGAAGTAAGCCGAACTCGTCGAAGTAAGCCGAACAATTATCCGCCGGTGCGCGCCAGCCCGCTGCGGGCGGTCTCGTCCCTTGGCCGCAGCGCCAGCGCGCGATTATAGGACACCGCCGCCTTGGCCTTGTCGCCAAGACGCTCATAGGCCTGGCCGCGCGCGCTCCACGCCGCAACATTGTTGGGATCGGCCTGCACGGCCTCGTCGAGATCGGCGACGGCCTGCTTGGTCTTGTCGAGCGCGAGATAGCTGGTGGCGCGGCTGACCAGAGGCTCGGCCTTCTGCGGCGACAGCCCGCTGGCCGCCGTGAAATCGTCGATCGCCTGCTGATGTTGCCCGCGGCCCTGATAGATCAGGCCACGGCCGTACAGAGCCTGGATGTTGTAGGGATCGGTCGTCAGCGCTTGCTCAAATTCCGCCTGCGCCTCGTCGAGCTTGCCGGAATGCGCCAGCACCTGGCCGCGCGTGGCGTGATCCTTGGCGCTGTTGATGTCCTGCGGCGTGATCGTGTCGGCAGCCGGCTTGTCGGCGGTGGCAGCCGGTTTCGGCTTGTCGTTCGAGCCCCATGATCCGAGATCGAAGGAGCAGCCTCCGAGCGGCAGGCCGAGAGCCACTGCAACGATGATGAGTTGCGATGCGCGACGGCGGTGCGCAGTCCCTGGATGTACTGGTCCTGGGGGAAGGGGGCGGAGCGCCGAAGCAGCCATTATGCAAAATGCTCCTGCCGGTAATTTTGCATTGGTACCCCGGAACGAGGCTCGCTTCAAAACGACAACGCGGGCCCGGGGCCCGCGCTGTTAGACTTCCATATCTGCAAAACGGTTCAGCGAGGGCCGCGACCAGCGCCCGGACCACCAGGACGGCCACCGCGATCGCCACCCGGACCAGCGCCAAACACCGGCTTCGGCTTCATCGGCAGCAGGCCTTCGCGCTGCAGCTTCTTGCGCGCCAGCTTGCGTGCACGGCGCACGGCTTCGGCCTTTTCGCGAGCCTTCTTCTCAGAGGGCTTTTCGTAGTGACCGCGGAGCTTCATCTCGCGGAAAATGCCCTCGCGCTGCATCTTCTTCTTCAGCGCCTTGAGAGCTTGGTCGACATTGTTATCGCGGACGAGAACCTGCACGCGGCATCCTCTTTTGAATTGATCGGTTCGGAATTCTGGCGAGGTGAAGGGGCGGCAAAAGGCCTGCCTCTTAACCCTAGGCGCGCGCATGTATCAGACAAACGCGCAGATGTCCACCGGTCGAGTGACTTTCGGGCCTAGTAAAGCCACGAAATGGGGCGAAAATGCCTTTGTGCGGCCCTGATTTGGGTGATTTGGCGCCGGGATGGGGGCCGTTCCCGGAGTTTTGAGAACTTCGGACATTGGAAATAGGGGAGATGCCACATGGCGATGAAGAAATACGCGGCCGAGGCCATCGGTACGTTCTGGCTCACATTTGCCGGCTGCGGCAGCGCGGTGATCGCGGCCGGCTTTCCGCAGGTCGGCATCGGCCTGGTCGGCGTGTCACTGGCGTTCGGGCTCAGCGTGGTGACCATGGCCTATGCGATCGGCCATATCTCGGGCTGTCACCTCAACCCGGCCGTCACGGTCGGGCTGGCTGCGGGCGGGCGTTTTCCGGGCGGCCAGGTGCTGCCCTACATCGTCGCGCAGGTCGTGGGTGCCATCATCGCGGCCTGGCTGCTCTATGTGATCGCCAGCGGCGCGCCCGGCTTCGACGTCAGCAAGGGCTTCGCCTCCAATGGCTATGACGCGCATTCACCCGGCCAGTACAGCATGGTGGTCTGCTTCATCACCGAAGTGGTGATGACCATGATGTTCCTGTTCATCATCATGGGATCGACCCATGGCAAGGCGCCTGCCGGCTTCGCGCCGCTCGCGATCGGCCTTGCGCTGGTGATGATCCATCTGGTCAGCATTCCCGTCACCAACACCTCGGTGAACCCGGCGCGCAGCACCGGGCCGGCACTTTTCGTCGGCGGCTGGGCGGTGGCGCAGCTCTGGATGTTCTGGGTCGCACCGCTGATCGGCGGTGCCTTGGGCGGCGTGATCTATCGCTGGCTCAGCGACGAGCCGACCGGTGTCGTCGCCGGCGTGAAGACCTGACCGGCAAAACGGGATCGTGGCTGCCACGATCCCGTTTCCATCGATCTGTCGCGAATGCCGCTGCGAAGCGTGGCGGATCAAGGCTTGCGGGGCGGCGTCACTTCGGTGACGTGCCCCATCTTGCGGCCGGGGCGCGGCGTGCCCTTGCCATAGAGATGCACGGTAGCGCCGGGGACGGTGAGCCACTGCTCGTAGCTCAGGATATCGTCGCCGATCAGGTTGGTCATGGTGGCCTCGCCATGGCGCACCGGCTTGCCGAGCGGCCAGCCGGCGATCGCGCGGATGTGCTGCTCGAACTGTGAGATCGAGGCGCCGTCGAGCGTCCAGTGGCCGGAATTGTGCACGCGTGGCGCGATCTCGTTGACTAGCACCGTCGCCGCGCCATTGCCGGGCACGACAAACATCTCCACTGCAAGCACGCCGACATAGTCGAGCGCCGTGGCGATCTTTTCGGCGATCGCCCGCGCCTGCGCAGCTAGCTCCTCGGGGATTGCAGCGGGCGCGCGGGAAATCTTCAGGATGTGGTCGCGATGCTCGTTCTCGGTGACGTCGAAGCACTCGACCTCGCCGGACGCGGAGCGGGCCGCGATCACCGAGATCTCGCGCTCGAACGGCACGAAGGCCTCGAGGATCGCCGACTTGGTGCCGAGGTCCTGCCAGACCTGTTCGAGGTCGTCGCTGGCGCGGATGATCGCCTGGCCCTTGCCGTCATAGCCGAAGCGGCGGGTCTTGATGACAGCCGGCAGGCCGATCCGTTCGATCGCCGTGCGCAGCGAGGCGACCGAGGAGACGTCGGCATAATCAGCAGTGCCGATGCCGAGCCTGCTGACGAAATCCTTCTCGATCAGCCGGTCCTGCGTGGTCTCGAGGATCTTCTGCGCCGGCAGCACCGGGCGTCGCGCGGCGAGCACCATGGCAGTCGCGGCCGGGACGTTCTCGAACTCATAAGTGACGACGTCGACGTCGTTGGCGAACAGTTCGAGAGCCTCGACGTCGGCATATTCCGCGCAGGTCGCGTTCTGCACCACGTCGAACGCGGGCGAGTCCGGGTCCGGCGAAAACACCTGGCAGCGGAGCCCGAGGCGCGCTGCGGCCATCGCCAGCATCCGGCCCAATTGTCCGCCGCCGAGGATTCCAATGGTGTCGCCCGGCTTCAGCTTCACTGTATCAGAAGCCGTCACGCCGTGCCCTCCGGATGGTCCTTGACCGCGTCGGTCTGCTGCTGTCGCCAGGCCGCAAGCCGGCCGGCCAGGGCAGCATCGTTGAGCGCGAGCACGCTGGCCGCGAGCAAGGCGGCATTGATCGCGCCGGCCTTGCCGATCGCGAGAGTTCCGACCGGGATCCCGGCCGGCATCTGCACGATCGAATAGAGCGAATCGACGCCGGACAGCGCCTTCGACTCAACGGGAACCCCGAACACCGGCAGCTCCGTCAGCGCGGCCGCCATGCCCGGCAGATGGGCTGCGCCGCCGGCGCCGGCGATGATCACCTTGTGGCCGGCAGCCTTGGCGCCCTTGGCGAAGGCATAGAGCCTATCGGGGGTGCGGTGGGCCGAAACAATGCGCGTTTCGCAGGCAATACCGAGCGCAGCCAGCGTGTCGGCGGCGTGGCGCATGGTCTCCCAGTCGGACTGACTTCCCATGATGATGGCGATCGGAGCGGTCATCTCTTCAATTCTGTGCAGGAATCCAAAAGCATAGGCCGATTATAGGGGCGGCCCGGGCGTCATCCAAGGCGTGGCAAGGGAGTTAGAATGGACTATCCTGTCTTGGTGAATCCCGGCAAGCCTTCATAAGCAGGCCTCAACAAGGATGCGCATGAAGAAGAAGACGACGGCGGCCGCCTCGGGGGCATCGAAACGACGCAAAGGCACGACGGCCGCGCGCAAATCCGGGCCGGGCAAGGCTGGACGTAAGCAGGCTGGAAGCAAAAAGGCTGGAACCAAACGGGCTGGAACCGAAGCGTCCACGCGCGGGGCGGTGGCATCCGGCGACAAATCGACGATCCGCCGGCTGCGGGCACAGCTGGCGCGGGCCCAGGCCCGGATCGAGGAGCTGCAGGCGTCGTCCGAGACCGACTTCCTGCTCGACATCCTGAACCGGCGCGGCTTCGAGCGCGAGCTCGCCCGTTCGCTCTCCTTCATCAAGCGCTATCACGCCTCCGGCGCGCTGATCGTGCTCGACGTCGACCGTCTCAAGCCGATCAATGACAGCTTCGGGCATGCGGCGGGCGACAAGGTGCTGAAGGCGATCGTTGCCGCGATATCGGATCAGGTGCGCGCGTCCGACGTGGTCGGCCGCCTTGGCGGCGACGAGTTTGCCGTGCTGCTGTGGAATCTCAGCGAGACCGATGCGAGGGCCAAAGCCGCGGCGCTGGAGGAGGCGATCGACCGCCTGACCTTCATGTTCCGTGGCAGCCACGTTTCGGCAGGCGCCTCCGCAGGCGTCGCGATCCTCACCGCACATTCGGATGTCGAGCGCGTCCTCGATGAGGCGGACCGGGCGATGTATGTGCGCAAGGCGCAGCGGCGCCACGAATCCTAGACTTCGCTCGAAAACGCCAGGGATTAGAGCGCGCTCAGATCCTTCGGCACGTTGCCGTAGGCGCGCAACAGCTTGGCGTCGCCGAATTCGCCGATCGCAGGATCGCCGGTGCGGCTGAATGCGACCGCGCCGATGCTGCCGGGCATTCGCGACATCGTCTCCGCACGGCGTAGCGCGATCGCCGAGCTCTGGCACTCTTCAGCATTGCCGGCGACCGGCGTGCCGTCGTCGTCCTGCATGAAGGGCAACGCCACGTAGTAGGTGACATCGGTCATCGCTGGTGCTCCGGATGTTAAGCGGCGTCGCTCGCCGCCTGGCTCTGCGCCGGAACGCAGCCGGCGGTGACCGCGGCCTGCAACTCCTCGAGCTCGGCTTCCAGATATTCATTGGCCATGATCAGCGCCTTGATGGTGCTGCGCAGGTTGCCGTCGCACATCGCGATAGCCTGATCGCAGGCCTTCTCGTAGTGGCTGTGCTCGGGCTGGGAACGCGGTGCGGACATGGCGAAACTCCCTCTCATGGCTGGCGGCTGAATCAATATGTTCCTATTTTGTTCTGACAGAGTCAAGCGTGCTTCCGCCTTCGCGAGTGATCGCCCGCAACGGCCCGGACAGCCGCTTTCCTAATCGCTTCTTAACGATGTAGACTTCATATGCACGATAGCGTGCACCACCGCCCGCACAGTTCGGAAGCACGGCGTATGGACGACTTAGAGCAACGCTGCGAGTCCTGCGATCTCACGAGGCGCTGGATCGGCGCCGAGATGCTGAACAGCGACTACGAGGCGATGGCCCTGCAGTGCCCGGGGTGCAAGTCGATCCTGCGGCTCGTGGTGCCACGGCCGAAGCGACCGCGAAGCGGTCTATCCTGATCTAGCCTCATTCCCCGCCGGTGCCACGAATGTGAAGCCGGCACGCGAACTGTGGATGACGGGGAAAACTGCCGTCTGATTTTGAATCGGGGCCGCCGAACCGCGCGCTGCGCGCATCAGGCGATGATGTCGGGCGTGATCTGGTCTTCGATGAAGGCGATGCGATCGCGCAATTGCAGCTTCCGCTTCTTCAAGCGTTGCAGCATCAGGAGATCCGGCGCCGGCGACTGATGCAGCGCGTCGATCGCGGCATCGAGGTCGCGGTGCTCTTGTTGCAGACGCGCGAGCTCGGCGTGGAGTTCGCGCTCATCCTGATCGTTCATGGTTGTGTATTAACTGATAAGCACGATGAGATTGTTGCGGCCGAAGCAGCCGCTTGCTGGAATATCCTCCTTGGGCGCGCGCCGCGCAAGCCGGTCCGGTTCCATAGTCACGATTGGTTACAGATAAACCGAAACACGTGCGTGTGGCATTTCGCTTTCCCCGTCGACAGCGCCGTCCACTTGTGTAAACTCGGGAGTCCGGATCGAACCTGAGGTTTAACGCACCGAGGAGAGTTCGCAATGGCAATACAGGCCCATCTCGTTGAGCTGGAGCGTAAGCACAAAATACTCGAAAACGAACTGCACGAAGCGCTCGTGCACCCCTCAGTCGACGACCTGCATATTTGCGAACTGAAGCGCCGCAAGTTGATGGTCAAGGATCAAATCGAGCGGTTGAAGAGTTCCGCGGACGATACGGTCCACTAGTTCCCCCACCAACATCAACCAAGCTTATCTGCCGCCGGATGGACGCTTGAGTGCGACCATCCCCCGGCAGGCTATGCTGCATGCGCTCAGAGCTCGGCCAGGTCGCCAACATGGTCGGCGACCGCGAGCGATGACGTCAGTCCGGGCGATTCAATCCCGAACAGGTTGATCAGGCCAGCGACGCCGTGGTCGGCCGGCCCCTGGATCAGGAAATCCTGGGTCGCCACCGCGGGCGGGACGATCTTGGGCCGGATTCCGGAATAGCTCGGCATCAGCGCGCCATCCGGCAGCGTCGGCCAGTATTTCCGGATCGCCGGATAAAACCGCTCGGCCCGCACCGGATCGACGGCGTAGTCGATGTGATCGATCCATTCGACGTCAGGGCCGAACCTTGCCTGTCCGGCCATGTCGAGCGTCAGGTGCACGCCGAGCCCGCCGGGCTCCGGCACCGGATAGATCAGCCGCGAGAATGGCGCCCGGGCGCTGCAGCTGAAGTAATTGCCCTTCGCCAAATAAGCCGTTGGAATCAATTCGATCGGCATGCCCTCGACACCGCGGGCGACCGCCGTGGCGCCGAGGCCGGCGGCATTGACCAGGAGGTCGCAGGCGAGCGTCATCGGCGCCGCGCCGCCGGTCTCGATCTCGAACCCGTTGGCGGTGGCCCGGGCGTGCAGCAGCGGCGTGTGGAACGCGAATGCCGCGCCGGCGGCCTCGGCGTCGCCGCGCAGCGCCAGCATATAGGCATGGCTGTCGATGATCCCGGTCGAGGGCGACAACAGCGCGGCGTCGCAATTCAGCGCCGGCTCCAGCGCACGCGCGGCCTCGCCTGACAACAGCTGCATGTCGTCGACGCCGTTGGCCTCGGCATGCGAGCGGATCGACTGCAGCTTCTCGGTCTCCGCAGCTGTGGTGGCGACGATCAGCTTGCCGCAATTCTTGTGCGGGACGCCGTGCTCGGCGCAGTAGCGATAAAGCGCCCGCTTGCCGCTGACGCACATCCGCGCCATCAGGCTGCCGGCGCGGTAGTAGATGCCGGCGTGGATCACCTCGCTGTTTCGCGACGAGGTCACGGTGCCGATCGCCTCGGCCTCGTCGATCACAATCACTTCGCGGCCGGCCTGTGCCAGCCGGCGCGCCACGGCGAGGCCGATCACCCCCGCTCCGACGATCACGCAATCAACCCTGTCCATCTCGTCCTTCAGGTCCGAATATTTCCGCGCATTGCGGGCTTGCCGCCCCGCGCCAGCATCGTTCAGCCGATCCGGCGCGTTTGAGCAAGTGCTTGGGCCATCTCGAATAGTTGGGGAGCCATGCCTTGTTAGTGGAGCATTAATCATGTCAGGGCAATTGCCGTATATTAAGTCGCATTTTCCGGTTGCATCCCTACGCGTTTACCCGATCCAAACTGCCGGAGCCGAACACTCGCACCGGAAATCCGCGGGTGATCGATGGCTGGCAGGAAGTGGCAGGCGGGCGGGAAGAATTCGATTCCGGCAAGGGCCGTGCTTTGCCTGATCGCCGCCGTCACCCCGTGCGGTGTCGCCTCGGCCGGCACCGGCGCGTTCGCGCCGTCGACCTATCTCGGTGACCTCGACCCCGGCGTGGTCTGGGAGCTTTTGATCGGCAGCGTGGTGGTCGCGTCCTTCTTCGGTGCGGTCGGGCTCTGGATCCTCTCGGCCCTGCGCAAGGCCAAGCGCGCGCAACTGCGGCGCAACGCCTTTGTCTCGTCGGCGCTCAACCATTTGAACCAGGGCGTCGTAATGACGGATGCGCATGGGCGCATCGTCTTCTGCAACGACCGCTATCTCGATATCTATGGCCTGTCGCGCGCCGATATCAGGCGCAACATGACCGGGACCGAGCTGCTGGAGCTGCGCCGCAGCCGCGGCGTGCTCGACATCAGCGCCGGGGATTTCTTTGCCAGGGCGGCGACGCCCGAGGGGCTGGTCACCGAACTGCCCGGCGGGAGGTCGGTGCTGGTGAGATATTTTCCGCTGCCCAACGGCGGCTCGGTCGCGACCCATCTCGATTGCACCGACCAGCGCAAGCTGTCGCGCAAGCTCGCCTCGACCACCCAATTCCTGGAATCGGTGCTCGACAACGTTCCGGTCTGCGTCGCGGCCAAGAACATCGAGGACGGCCGCTACATCTTCGCCAACCGCGCATTCGAGCGCTTCTCGCGTTTCTCGCGCGAGCACATCGTGGGCAAGCGCGCCGACGAGATCTTCCGTCCCGAAACCGCCGTCAGCATCGAGGTCGCCGACCGGGCGGCGCTGAACGCGCCGGAAGGCTATCACCGCAGCGAATTCTTCGTCGAACGCGGTTCGGAGAAGCGCATCCTGGCCTCGAACCGGGTGATCGCCCGCAACGAGGCCGGCGAACCGGAATTCCTGATCGCGCTGTTCGAGGACGTCACCGACCGCCGCTCGCTGTCGCGCGAGCTCGAGAACAACAAGAAATTCCTTGAGCTCGTGGTCGACAACATCCCGGTCTCGCTGATCGTCCAGCGCGTCAGCGACGGTCGCTACCTGCTTGCCAACCGCAGCGCCGAGACGATCCTCAATCGCCGCCGCGAGGATGCCGCCGGCCTCACCGCGTCCGACATCTTCAACGCGCGCGAAGCCAAGCTGATCGTCGCCCGCGACGAGGCCGCGATCCGGAAGCGCAGCATGATCGCCGAGGAGCACCCGATCTCGACCAAGGACGGCCTGCGGCTGTTCCTGACCCGCCGCATGACCGTGCTCGACGATGTCGGTGAGCCGCAATATCTGATCAAGACCCATGAGGACGTCACCGACCGGCGCCAGACCGAGTCGCGCATGGCGCACATGGCCTATCACGACGGCCTGACCGATCTGCCGAACCGCGCCGCCTTCCTGCAGGCGCTGACCCAGATGATCGAGGCCTGCGCCGGCACCGACGAGGAGTTCGCCGTGCTCTGCGTCGACCTCGACGGGCTGAAGGAGATCAACGACGTCTACGGCCATGCGATGGGCGACAAGGTGCTGATCGAGGTCGCCCAACGCCTGCAAAGCGCGGCGCGCGGCGGCGTGGTCGCACGCCTGTCCGGCGACGAATTCGGCCTCATCATCGACGGCAAGCAGCCTGCCGCCGGCATTGCGCTGGCCGAGCAGGCCGCCGAGGCGCTCGCGGAGGATTTTGCGATCGACGGCAAGTCGGTGCGCACCGGCCTCACCACCGGCATCGCGGTGTTTCCGCACAACGGATCCGACGCAGCCTCGCTGCTGGCCAATTCCGGCGCTGCGCTGTTCCGCGCCAAGGCGAAATCGCGCGGCACGATCTCGATCTTCGAGCCGGAGATGGATCAGCAGATTCGCGATCGCCGGGTGCTGCACCAGGAGCTGTCGGTCGCGATCAAGAACGGCGAATTGTCGCTCTACTACCAGCCGCAGGCGGCGGCGGGCGCGAGCGTTGCAAGCAGCGAGATCATCGGCTTCGAGGCGCTGGCGCGCTGGCACCATCCGGTGCGCGGCTTCGTGCCGCCCAGCGACTTCATTCCGCTCGCGGAAGAAAGCGGCCTGATCGTCGAGATGGGCGAATGGATCCTGCGCGAAGCCTGCCGGGAAGCGGCCTCCTGGGCGGCTCCGCTGCAGGTCGCAGTCAACCTGTCGCCGGCGCAATTCATCCATGGCGACCTCGTCGGCCTCGTCCATTCGATCCTGCTCGAGACCGGGCTGACGCCCGACCGGCTCGAGCTCGAAATCACGGAAGGCGTGCTGATCGAGGATTTCGACCGCGGCCTGTCGCTGCTGCGGCGGCTGAAGGCGCTCGGCGTCCGCATCTCGATGGACGATTTCGGCAGCGGCTACTCCTCGCTGAGCTATTTGCAGGCGTTTCCGTTCGACAAGATCAAGATCGACCGCGCCTTCGTCATCAATCTCGGCCGCAATCCGCAATCGGCCGCGATCGTGCGCGCGGTCATCGATCTCGGCCACGGCCTTGAGATGTCGATCGTCGCCGAAGGCGTCGAGACCGAGGCGCAACTCGTGTTCCTCGCCGAAGAAGGCTGCGACGCGGTGCAGGGCTATCTGATCGGCAGGCCGGCCCCGATCGGTCAATTTGCCGCGCTGGTCGGCGGCGACCATCTTGCGGAATCCGTGCGCAAGGCCGGGTAGGCGGGCCTGAACCGCCGGTCCGGACCGGTCGGCGCTGCTTGCCATCCGTTGTCCGTGCGGCTACCGTCGAACCACCGCATCATTTCAGCCGAGAAAGGAGGGCTGCGTCGTGGCGAGATTCACCGATCCCCACCTCAAGCGTGGCCCCGTCAACGCCCTGCAAATGCGTTTGCAGGGCTGACCGGAAACTCGCGTAAAATCTCTGGTCTGCCCTTCGTGGCCGTGCGGCGTCGAACGTTTGAACGTTTGCGCCTGCACCTGAATCCCTCGCCGCGCTTCGACACGCACATCCGATGATGGCTGGATGCCTCCGGATGTCGTGATTGCCGGCAAGACCAGAGAATTGACCGTGACCCTCATCAATGTACGCAATCTCGGCGTGACGCTGAACGCGCCGCTGTTTTCCGAACTGAATTTTGTCGTCAATGCCGGTGACCGGATCGGGCTGGTGGCCGCCAACGGCCGCGGTAAATCCACGCTGCTGCGCTGCATCGCTGACACGATGGAGCCCAACGAGGGCGATATCACCCGCGCACGTGGACTGACCGTCGGCTATGTCGAACAGGATGCGCCGCCAAGGCTCTTGGATACGCCGTTCCATGCCGCAGTGCTTGGGGCGCTGCCCGCCGAGCAACGCGCCGGTGAGGGCTGGCGGGTCGACGTCGCCTTGCAGTCGCTCGACGTGCCCGAGGAGCTGTGGGCGAGGCCGCTGAAGCACCTGAGCGGCGGCTGGCTGCGGCTTGCGCTGCTCGCCCGCGTGCTGGTGACCGATCCGGATGTGCTGCTGCTCGACGAGCCGACCAACCATCTCGACCTCGCCAAGATCGGCAGGCTTGAGGCCTGGCTGAATGCGCTGCCACGCGAGATGCCGGTGGTGATCGCAAGCCACGACCGCGCCTTTCTCGATGCGACCACCAACCGGACGCTGTTCCTGCGCCCGGAGCGGTCGCAGCTGTTCTCATTGCCCTACACGCCGGCCCGCGCTGCGCTCGACGAATTCGATGCCTCGGACGAGCGGCGCTTTCAGCGCGACATGAAGACCGTGCGGCAGCTGCGGCAGCAGGCCGCGAAGCTGAACAACCTCGGCATCAATTCCGGCAGCGACCTTTTGCTGTCCAAGACCAAGCAATTAAAGCAGCGCGCCGAGAGACTGGAGGAGACCGCAAAGCCGGCGCATCTGGAACGCTCGGCCGGAACGATCCGGCTCGCCAACCGCGACACCCATGCCAAGGTGCTGATCAGGCTGAGTAACGCCGCGATCGCCACGCCCGGCGGCAGGCCGCTGTTCCGGACCGGGCAGCAGTTCATCTGCAAAGGCGATCGCATCGCGCTGCTCGGACCGAACGGCGCGGGCAAGACCCGGTTCGTCGCGGCGCTGCGGCTGGCGATCGAGAGTCCCGAGGCTGCAGTCGCCGAGATTCGCGCCACGGAGTCGCTCGTGCTCGGCTATTGCGATCAGATGCTGGGCGATCTCGTTGATAGTGACACGCCGATGCGCATGCTGACCCGGCGCTTCGAGGTCGGCGACCAGCGTGCGCGCGGGCTGCTCGCCGGCGCCGGGCTCTCGATCGAGATGCAAAGCCGTCCGATCGGGCGGCTGTCGGGCGGGCAGAAGGCGCGCCTCGGCATGCTGGTGCTGCGGCTCACGCAGCCCAACTTCTATCTGCTCGACGAGCCGACCAACCACCTCGACATCGAGGGCCAGGAGACGCTGGAGGACGAACTGATGGAACAGCAGGCCAGCTGCCTGTTGGTGTCGCACGACCGCCAGTTCGTGCGGACGGTCGCCAACCGGTTCTGGGTGATCGAAGGCAAGAAGCTGATCGAGGTCGATGGCCCCGAACACTTCTTTGCCTCGGTCGGCGCAAGCTGACGCCTTTTTTGTGCGAGCACATATTCCGTTCGCATGGAAATGCGATAGGCGTTGCGCATGGCGGACTATGACGTCGCGATCATCGGCGGTGGCCTAAACGGCACGAGCATTGCGCGTGACGCGGCCGGCCGCGGCTTGCGCGTGATCCTGCTGGAGCTGGGCGATCTCGGCTCCGGCGCGTCGCAAGCGTCGCCGCGCCTGGTCCACGGCGATCTGGCGGGGCTGGAGCGGCGCGAGTTCTTCCGCGTCCGTCGCGCGCTCAGGGAACGCGACGTGTTGCTGCGCATTGCGCCGCATCTGGTGCGGCCGGCGCGCTTCGCAATCCCGGCGCATGCCGAGGAGCGGCCGCCATGGCAATTGCGGTCGTTGCTGCTGCTCTACGAGCGTCTCGCCTCGCGCAGCGGCCTGCCGCGCTCGGCGACGCTCGACGTCACCCATCATCCGGTTGGCAATGCGTTGAAGCGGCCGTTCGGAACCGCGTTCGAATATTCCGATTGCATCGTCGACGATTCCCGGCTCGTGGTGCTTACCGCCGTCGATGCCGCGGCGCGCGGCGCCGATATCCGCACCGGTGCGCGCCTGACCCGGGCCGAGCGTAGCGAGACCTGGCGGCTGGTCGCGATCGACCGCGGCTATCGCAGGGTGATCACGGCGCGGTCGCTGGTCAACGCGACCGGCGCCTGGACGGCTTCCGTCGCCGATACCGTGTTGCGCGTGCCGGCGCCACAGCTTGCGACGGTGCAGATCAGCCAGATCGTGGTGCGCCGCCTGTTCGACTGCGACAACGTCTATGCGTTCCAGAACAGCGACGGACGGCTGATCTTCGCAAGTCCCTACGAGCGCGACTTCACCCTGATCGGCAGTGTCAGCCATCCCTTCAAGGGGGATCCGGCTATTGTCGCGATGGGCGTGCGAGAGGTGGCCTATCTCTGCGATGCAGCCAATCGCTACTTTCGCGAGCAGATCGCCCCGGTCGATGTGCTGCGAACGATTTCCGGCGCCAACTCCGTCGCTGCGCCCGCGCACCGCCGCATGAGCGATGGCGCCGCGTCGCTCGATTTCAGGCGCGGCAAGGCGCCGTTGCTCACGATCTTCGGCGGCGACGTCACCACCTCGCGGCGCCGCGCCGAGCGGGCGGTCTCCGAGTTCACGCGGTTCTATCCGATGACGCCGCGCTGGACCGCGACAGTGCCGTTGCCGGGCGGCGAATTCGCCTGGCAGCGCTTTGAGACCGAGGTCGACATCGCCCGCGACCGCTGGCGCTTTCTCGGCGAGGCGCAGGCGCGGCGGCTGGTGGCCGCCTATGGGTTGAACGTCAAGGACGTTCTCGGAGATGCGAGGGAGAAGGCCGATCTGGGCCCTGCCTTTGGTCCCGAATTAACCGGCGCGGAGGTGCGCTACCTCATGCGCAGGGAATGGGCGCGCTTTCCGGACGACGTGCTGTGGCGGCGCTCGAAGCTCGGGCTGACCATGCCGCCAGCCGATCGCGACGCGCTCGCGGCATTCATGGCGAAGCCGGATTGAGCGCGACTCTCAAACCTCCCCTTGCAAAGGGGAGGTCGCTTTGCTCGCCAGAGCAAAGCGGGTGGGGGTCCTGCCTCCATGACAACCGGTGTCGCTTGTGGCCGACCCCCATCCCAACCTTCCCCCTTTCAGGGGGATGGAGAACAGCTCCCGGCTGGCGCGACAGCGTAGCCCGAATGGAGCGCAGCCAAATCCGGGAACAGGCGACCAGACAGTCACCAACCGCAACAGCGGCTATTGCCTTGCCGCCTCCTGCGACCAGGCGAGGTCGCGCCGGGACGGACGGCGATGCAGCCGCTCCGAGATCAGGCCTGTCGCTTGCCGGCCTTGGCCGGCGCGCAGGCACGCGACGATGAAGGTGTCCTCCCACAATTCGCGTTGCGCATGGCTGCCGCCGATCCGCACCAGTTCGGGTATCAGCGGCGCCAGGATGCGCACGGCGCTGTCGTTGTCGCCGGCGGCGAAGGCCGCGACGCCCCGGCCGAGCCCGATCGCGGCAGGACCGGGCGCCAACTTGCCGTCGGCCTCGCGCGCCGCCATCTCGGCCAGCCGCGCCTCGAGCGCGTCATTGTTGGTCGTGGCCGAGACCAGCGCGTGGTGCACATCGGCGAAATGCGCGCCGGCCTTCGGGAAATAGCCGTCGCCATAGGCGGCGACATCCTTCCAGTGCGACTCGAGGCCGGTCTTGCCGGCGACCGACAGCCGCCAGAGCAGCGAGGACGTGTCGGTGTAGATATTGAGCGGCGGATAGGGCCGGTTGGCCGGCTTGATGTGCTGCTCGTAAATGTCGAGCGCACCGTCGGCGTCGCCTTCCTCGATTGCGATCAAAGCGAGGTGCCAGGCGAGATGGCCCTGCAGGAAGCTGGTGCGATCATTCGCCGGCAGCCAGCTGGAGAGGAAGCTGCGGCCTTCCGCCGCGTCGCCCTGCTCGAACAGCGCATGCGCCACGGCGTGCGCGGCGCCGGCGTTCTCCGGCTTAAGCGCATAGCCGCGCTCGGTGACGGCGCGGCCCGAGACGACATCGCCGGCCTCGGTCTTCGACCAGCCGAGATAGGTCAGGAACCACCAGTCATCGCCGTAGTCGCTGATATAGCGTTCGCAGATGGCGAGCCGCGCGGCGTCATGGTCGGGACGGCCGGAGAAGGCATAGAGGCCGAAGGCGCCGAGCAGCAGAGACAGCACCTGCGCATCGCGCGGATATTCGGTGAGGTGCTGCTCGGCAGCCGTCATCGCCTTCTTGCCCTGGCCCTCGATCGCCGACGCGATGATCTCGATGTGCTGGCGCTCGCGCGGGCTCGCCGCGGCGGCCAGCTGTCGTGCATCGGCCGCCTTGGCGCGGGCCTTGGCGCCTTCCATGTTGAGCTGGTGCACGCGGGCGCGCCCGATATGGGCCAGCGCGAAGCCGGGGTCCTCTGCAATCGCGGCCTCGAACGCCGCATCAGCGCCGTGCAACGCCGCCAGCATGCGATCGACGCCGTCGACATAATAGGCGGCGGCGCGGTCCGAAGCGGTGGTCAATGGCAGGCCGTAACGGTCGTTAGTCATCGGTTGTCCTCCCGAATTTGACTACGAAGTCTAGCAGAGGCATGGGAGCCGACAATATTGCGGGAGATGTCCGTGAGGCGGTTGAGCCGGCAGCGATCCGCCGCTAGCTTGCGGCCGGGATTGGACCTTGCGGGGAATCGGGGCTGACCGACGTGACATCAGGCGAAGCGACTGCGGAGGCGGCGAAGCCGTTGCCTGAACCGGCCGTCTTGGACATGCCCCTGCTGCGGATCGAGGGCGTCGCAAAATCGTTCGGCAATTTCCGTGCGGTCGACAGGCTCTCGCTCGATATCCGCGCCGGCGAATTCTTCGCGCTGCTCGGCCCGAGCGGCTGCGGCAAGACCACGCTGCTCCGCATGCTCGCTGGCTTCGAGACACCGGACGAGGGCCGCATCCTGCTCGGCGGCAACGACATCGCCCAGGTGCTGCCGCATGAGCGGCCCGTCAACATGATGTTCCAGAACTATGCGCTGTTCCCGCATCTGTCGGTGCGCGACAATATCGCCTTCGGGCTGAAGCGCGCCGGGATGGCGCGTCGCGACATCGCGGCCCGCGTCGCCGAGATGGTGGCGCTCGTCAAGCTCGAGGGGCTCGAGAAGCGCAGGCCCGACCAGCTGTCCGGCGGGCAGCGGCAGCGCGTCGCGCTGGCGCGCTCGCTGGCGCGGCGTCCGCAGGTGTTGCTGCTCGACGAGCCGCTCGCCGCGCTCGACAAGAAGCTGCGCGAGAGCACGCAAGGAGAGCTGATGGAGCTGCAGCGCAGGCTCGGCATGACCTTCATCATCGTCACCCACGACCAGGAGGAGGCGATGACGATGGCGGGCCGGATCGGCGTGATGGATGCCGGGCGCCTGGTCCAGGTCGCGACCCCGCGCAACCTCTATGAGGCGCCGGCCTCGCGCTGGATCGCCGAGTTCGTCGGCGACATCAATCTGTTCGATGGCCAGGTCGCCGCCCGCGAGCATGGCCGCCTGACGGTCTCGACCGCGGAGGCGGGCCGGCTCGTGGTCAGCGAGCTGTGGCCGCCGGTGACCAAGGAGACCGTCAGCGTCGCGATCCGTCCCGAGAAGGTGAAGCTGTCGCGCCGCGCGCCGGCAACGGATGAGGGCGGCTCTCACGCGATCAACCGGCTGGAGGGCGTCGTCGCCGACGTCAATTATCTCGGCGGCGTGACGAGCTATCGGGTGAAGCTGGAGACGGGCGCGGTGGTGCGCTCGTCGATGGCCAATACCGCGCGGCTCGATGTCGATGCCTATCTGGCCGGCCAGCGCGTGGTGGCGTGGTTCACCGCCGACGATTGCCTGGTGCTCGAGCAATGAGCGCGCGTCGCATCTTCGCCCGGCCGGCGCGGCTTGCCGCGATCGCGCCCTATCTCTGGATGGTGCTGTTCTTCCTGGTGCCGTTCGGCTTCGTGCTGAAGATCAGCCTGTCGCAGACCGCGATCGCGCAGCCGCCCTATACGCCGGTGTTCGATTTCACCGATGGCCCTGCGGCGCTGGCCGCAGCGTTTGCGCAATTGTCGTTCGACAATTTCCGCCTGCTGCTGCAGGACAATCTGTACATCCTGTCCTATCTGCGCAGCCTCGTCGTCGCAGTGACCTCGACGCTGATCCTGTTCGTGATCGGCTACCCGATCGCGTACGGCATGGCGCGGCTGCCGCAACGCTGGCAGGGCTTGGCGATGATGCTGGTGATCGTGCCGTTCTGGACCTCGTTTTTGATCCGCATCTATGCCTGGATCAACATCCTGCAGCATGACGGCCTGCTCAATAAGATCCTGCTGGCGCTGCATGTCGTGTCATCGCCGGTGGTCTGGCTGTCGACCGACAGCGCGATGTATCTCGGCATCGTCTATTCCTATCTGCCGTTCATGATCCTGCCGCTCTATGCCACGCTCTCGAAGATGGATGCGTCGCTCTTGGAGGCCGCGGGTGATCTCGGCGCCTCGCCACGGCAGGCGTTCTGGCTGGTGACGTTTCCGCTGTCGCTGCCGGGCGTCGGCGCCGGCGCGCTGCTCTGCTTCATTCCGATCGTCGGCGAGTTCGTGATCCCCGATCTGCTCGCGGGCTCCAGCTCGCTGATGATCGGGCAGACGCTGTGGCTCGAGTTCTTCACCAACAAGGACTGGCCGGTGGCCTCCGCCGCCGCGGTCGCGCTGCTGCTTTTGCTGGTGCCACCGCTCGTGCTCTATGATCGTCTGCAACGTCGCCAGCTCGAGAGCAACCGCTGATGGCAGGCAACGCCACCAGGCTCACCCGTTTCAACATGACGTCGCTGGCGCTTGGACTGGCGTTCCTCTATCTGCCGATCGTCATTCTGGTGATCTACTCGTTCAACGCCTCGCGGCTGGTGACGGTGTGGGGCGGCTGGTCGCTGCGCTGGTACCACGAGTTCTTCAACGACCGCGCCATGCTGGAGGCCGCCTGGATGAGCCTGTCGGTCGCCGCGGTGTCGGCGACGCTGGCGACGTTGCTGGGCACGCTGGCGGCGGTCGGGCTGGCGCGCGGCGAGCGGTTCCGGGGGCGGGCGCTGTTCTCCGGCATGCTGTATTCGCCGCTGGTGATGCCCGAGGTGATCTCCGGCCTGTCGCTGCTGTTGCTGTTCGTGGCGCTCAACGCCGAGCGCGGCTTCTGGACCGTGACGATCGCCCACACCACGCTGACGATGTGCTTCGTCGCCGTGGTGGTGCAGTCGCGCCTGACCGCGCTCGACCGCAGCCTCGAGGAAGCCGCGATGGACCTCGGCTGCGATCCGGTACGCGCGTTCCTGCTGGTGACGCTGCCGCTGATCGTGCCGGCGATCGTCGCCGGCTGGATGCTCGCCTTCACGCTGTCGCTCGACGACGTCGTGATCGCGAGCTTCACCACCGGCCCCGGCTCTGCGACGCTGCCGATCCGGATCTATTCCGAGGTCCGGCTCGGCGTGAAGCCCGAGATCAACGCGATCTGCACGCTGGTGATCGCGCTGATCGCCGTGATCATCGTGATCGCTTCGTTCGCCTCGAAACTGTCGAGCGCACGCAGCGAGAGCGCCGCGCCGCTGTGAGGCGTCACGATTTGACGGCACCTGCCGTCAGCCCGCCGACCATGTAGCGCTTGAAGGCGTAATACACCGCGGCCGGCGGCAGCGCGTAGATGAAGCCGGTGGTCATCAGAAGCTCCCACGGCGAATCGTCGGCGGCAAGGAAGTTGCCGAGCGCGACCGGCAGCGTGATGTCGGTGTCCTTCGACAGCAAGAGGAACGCGTAGAGATATTCGTTCCAGGCGAGCAAGATCGCATACGTGCCGACCGCGACCAGCGAGGGCATCATCAAGGGCACGTAGACCAGGCGGAACAGCTGCAGCGTGGTGGCGCCGTCCATCGTCGCGGCCTCGTCGAGCTCGACCGGCAGCTTGTCGGAGGCCTGTTTTAAGACCCAGATCGCGTAGGGCGCGGCGATCGTCACCATCGCCAGGATCAGCGACCAGTGATTGTTGAGCAGGCCGTAGGTGCCCATGGTGCGGTACATCGGCACGGCAAGGAACGCCGCCGGGATGAAATAGGTGAACAGCGCCAGGTTCATCACCGCGCGGCCGCCCGGCACGCGCAGCCGCGAGATCGAGAACGCGGCGGCGGTGGCGACGAACAGCGTCAGCGCGCCGACCGCGAGGGCAATCACGGTCGAATTCCAGAACTGGATCCAGAAGTCGCGCAGGAAGTAATGCTGCTGATGGAACACGATCGAGAAATTGTGGAACGTCGGATGCGCCGGCCACAGCTTGCCGGCGAACGCGTCCTCCTTCGGCGAGATCGCGAACACGAACATGTGGTAGATCGGGATCATGGTCCAGATGAAGACCGGGATGCCGATCAACAGCAGCTTGGCCTCGGTGCCGACTTCGCGGAGGGTGGGCAGCTTCATCGCGACAACCGTTTCATCATGTAATAGACCAGCGGCAGCACGAACGGCATCGCGCAGACAATCGAGGCCATCGCCAGCGAGAGCTGGTCGAGCCTGAGATAGCGGATGCCGAGCGTCGACAGCACGTGGGTGAGGTCGGCGGGCCCGCCGCCGGTGAGCAGATAGACGCTGTTGAAGTCGCCGAGCGTCCAGATCATCGAGAGCAGCGTGCAGGTGATGTAGAGCGTCTGCATCGACGGCCAGGTGATGTAGCGGAATTTCTGCCACCAATTGGCGCCGTCGACGTCGGATGCCTCGTACAGATCGTGCGAGATGGCGAGCCGCCCGGTCAGCAGGATCAGCGTCCAGAACGGCAGCGACTTCCAGATGTGGACGCCGATCGCCATCGCGAGCGCGACCGCCGGATCGTTCAGCCAGTTCGGGCCGTCGTCGCCGGTGAACTTGAAGATCAGCTGGTTGACCACGCCCCATTCGGGATTGAGCATGAAGCGCACGGAGAGAATGGTCGGGATCGACGGCACCGCCCAGGGCAGGATGAAGATCACCGACAGCCACCTGATCCACGGCCGCTGTTGGGCAAAGAAGCCGGACAGGAACAGCGCGATCAGCATCTTGATGTTGATGCCGATGACCAGGAAGATCAGCGTGTTGACGGCGGCACGCGCGAAGATCGGGTCATGATAGAGCGCGACATAGCTCGCCGGATGGCGCGCCAGCCACAGCCCGTAGCAGACCGGATAGACCACGAAGGCAAGGAAGACGAGCAGATAGGGCGCGAGCAGCACGATGCCCCAGACCTGCGGCGGCGACAGCCGCGCCGACAAAGGCGGCGAGGGGACGTCGGATGCGGAGAGTGTGATCGCCATCGTCTACTCTTGGAACGAGATGTCGCCTGCGGCCTACGCCGTCGTCCCTGCGTAAGCAGGGACCCGTAACCACCGGCTTTCGTTGTTGCACGAAAGCCGATGACCAGCATCATTCAAAACGACCGCCGCGGCGTATGGGTCCCTGCTTTCGCAGGGACGACAGATACATATGTCCGCGGCGGCTGGCATCGTTTCCGTTACCCCGCGACCTGCTTGATGCGGGCGATCAGCTCGTCGACGGCCTTGTCGACCGGCACCTTCTCGCTGACCACGCGGTTCATCGCCTTGGCCCAGACGTTCTCGTTGTTCAGGATGGTGAACCTCCAGTTCTTGGTAAAGTCGAACGGCGCGGTGCCGCCGGTGAACTGATTCCACACCGCCTTGCGATGCCGGTCGGCCTGCCAGAACGGGCTCGCCTGGCTTGCCTTGGTCACCGGGAACCAGCGGCCGAGCGCGCCCTCGACATAGGGCCGCACGTTGTCTTCCTGCATCAGGAACGCGATGAACTGCTTGCCCTCGGCCTTGTTCTTGGCATTGGCGAAGATCAGCCCGGTCTTGACGTCGGAGCGGTACTTGATGGTCGAGCCGTCCGGCGCCTTCGGGAAGGACGCCGTGATGATGTCCTGCTCATAGGCCTGCTTGCCGGCGGCGCGCTGCGCGTCGGTCAGCGCCGGGTTGGTGGAATCCTCGAACCACTTCGCCGCGATCGAGATCGTGAAATTGTGGGTCATCACGATCGTCTTGTTGTGGAAGGCGACGTTGTTGTCCGGGTCCTTCCAGGTCGTTGACGAAGGCGGCGTGCAGCCCTTGATGTAGGTGTCGGTATAGTCCTTCAGCGCGTGGATCAGGCCGTCGCGCACCTTGGGATCGTCGACCAGGAGCTTGCCGTCGTCGTCGACCAGCTTGACGTGATAGGCGTCCATGAAGGTGTAGAACGACTGGAACGAGTCGGTGGATTCCACGCCCATCGGCTGGCCGACGCCGTAGGTGCGCTGGCCGGTCGCCTTGCGGATCGCCGGCTGCACCTTGTCGCACCAGAACGTCCAGTAATCCTCCCATTTGGTCGGGATGTCGGCGGCCTTGAAGCCGGCCTTGTCCAGCATGTCGCCCCAGATCTGGACGTGCATGCTCTGCTGCTTCAGCGGGAAGCCGTAATAGGACTTCTTCTTGGTGACGTCATTGTAGAGCAGGGCGGCTTCCAGCGTGTTCGGCGCGAACGCGTCCTTCATCGGCAGCATGATGTCGGAGAGGTCCTCGAGCTTGCCCTCGAAGGCCCACTTGCCCTGCGCCTGCACATCGTAGGTGTCGGAATAGGCGACGTCGGGCACGGTGCCGGAATCCAGCGCGGCGACCGTCTTCGGAATCATGTCCTGAATCGCGTATTGCGACAGTTCGACCTTGATGCCGGTCTTGGCTTCGAATTTCTTGATCGTCTCGAGCAGCGCGTCGTCTTCGGACTTGTAGAATCCCTTGCCCCACCAGACCGTGATGGTCTTGCCCTGGGCGCAAGCAGGTGCCGTGGCCGCGAACAGACCGACCGCAGCGACCGCGAGTGATAGCGCACCGATAACCTTGGATCTCACGTTGTTCTCCCTCATGGCGCCGGTTTTTTAACCGGTTGGATAAAACACTAGCGCATGCCCGTGACCTGATAAAGATGTCGCATCGACGACTTCTGTAGGGGGCTCGCGGCAGGGCGTGGATCAGTCCCGGTGCATCGATGCGGAAACTGAATGGATCGATCAGTTCGACTTCGCATTGTCGGCTGCCGTCGCCGGTGCGCCGGCGGGCGCGCCGGTCGCAGCATCCGCTGCCGGCTGCCGCGCGGCTCCGCCGGTGAAGCGCTCGATCACCGAGCGCACCGCGTCGCGGGTCTTGCGATCTTTCACCGCATCGAGCAGCGGGGCGGATGCGGGCGAGCGGCGGATCAGGCTTTCCGGATCGGGGAAGATCAGCGGATCGTCCCACGGGCCCTGGATCACGAAAGGCAGATCGAACGCGTTGCCACCGGCGGATGTCGAGGTCAGGCTGGCGACGCCCTTGAGATCGTATTCGCGCGACGGCACCGAGGCGGTGCCGGTCAGCGTGATCTTCGCGGTGGGGCTCTCGACCCGGATGTCGTCAGCGGTGGCGACGCCGTCGGCGAATTTCACCGAGATGCTGAGATTGTCATAGGGCGTCGAGCCGGAGCGGAAATTGCCGCCGCCGGACAGCGGCCGCTTCTCCAGCCGCTTCAAGAGCTGCTCGACATTGAAGCCTGCGATCGCGCCATCATGCCCGTTCAGCGTTGCGGTGCCGTCCAGCGATGAGGCGAGCCCGAACGGGCTCGAGCCCGAGGCCGTCAGCGAGACGTTGAGGTTGCCGCGGCCGGACAGCTTGTTGATGCCGAACAATTCGCTGGCGCAGGCCTGCAAGTCGACATCGGTGAACTGGAACTGGGCCCTGACGTCGGCCACCGCATCCGAGCGCGCGATCGCGAACGAGCCCTTGGCGATGCCGCCATACATCTGCGCCTCGCCGACGCTGAGCGCGAGCGCGCCGCCGCGCAGATTGGCGCCGAACGCGGTGCGGCCGAGCTTGGACGGGCCGACCGTCACCTTGGCGGCCGACAGGCGCATGTCGAGATCGGTCGACGACAGCGAGGTCAGGTCGAACAGCTGCCTGTTCCAGTCGCGCTGGCCGCTGGCCAAAAGGCGGAACGTCGAGATGTAGGGCGTGAAATCGAGATTGCCGGCGGCAAGCGTCGCCTGCAGCGTCTGCCGGCCGTTATTGGCGTAGGTCATCACGCCCTCGGCGACATTGCCGTCGAGCTCGACATTGACATTGGTGAGCGCGACCGAGCCGCCGACCACATTGGCGCGGGCCTTCAGGGCGAAGCGGCCGAACCCGCCACCGCCGCCGGGCGGCGCCTGCCCCATCCAGCGCAACGCGTTGCGCAGCGACGGTGAGTCCATGGTGGCGACACCTTCCATCATCAGGCTGGTGCGGTTGGCGACGGTTCCGTCGAATGCGACCTTCAGCGGCGCGCTGGCGAGCCGGGCCTTGAGGCCGGAACGGTCGCCCGACAGCAGCGCGACGAAATCGCTGGCGCTGATCGAGCCGTCGACGCGCTCGCCGCGCCAGTCGAACTGGCCGGTTGCGGCAAAGGAACGCGATATGGAGGGCCAAGCCAACGAAAGATCGATATCGCCGAGCTGCTCGGAGATGTTGTTGGTCCCATCCTGGTAATTCAGCTCGCCGTCCTGGATCCGGATTTCGGAGAACGACACCTGGTTCTCGGCGCCGGGCGTCATCGTCTTGGCGATGGTCTCGACGAATGGTGTCCAGTTGCTCTCGCCGGCGCCGTCGCGGACCACACGGATATGCGGGCGCAGCATCATGACGTCGGCAATCTCGAACCGCCGCAACAACAGCGGCAGCAGGCGCAGATTGGCGGTCAGCACATCGACCTGCAGGGCGGGACCGATGGTGTCGGCGCCCTTCAGCCCGACATTATGAAAGGAGACATAGCTGCCCGGAAACACCGAAACATCGATCGGGCCGTTGACCACGAGTTCGAGCCCGGTCACGGCGCGAATCTGCGCTTCGACCGCGCGCTGCAGCGCGTCCCGGTTGAGGAACCACGACGTTCCCACCAGCCCGACGAGCACCAAGCCTAAAAGAGCCGCGATCGGCATCCCCAGGCGCTTAATTCCTTGGGCCATCGTCAATGACATATCCGGGTCGGGTTGAGTTTTGTGGGGTCGTCGTCGAACACTGCCGGCTGCGCAATGGTAGCCGGTGCCAACCCACGCAACTTGAAGGGTTTTCTTGTCGCTTTCAAGGCCATGTTGCTGCCGCGGGCGGCCGCCGGTCGCCGTACGGGCCGTGATTGACGCGCTGCGAAGATTCCGCCTAATAATCCGCTGGTCACAGCCGTTCCGCGCCCTCCATCAGGTATTTGCTGCATGAACAAGGTTTATCCCGACGCCAAATCGGCACTCGATGGTCTCCTCAAGGACGGCATCATGATCATGTCGGGGGGCTTCGGCCTCTGCGGCATCGCCGAAACCCTGTCGGACGCGATCCGCGACTCCGGCGTGAAGGGGCTGACGGTCGTCTCCAACAATGCCGGCGTCGACGGCATCGGCCTCAGCCGGCTGCTGGAAACACGCCAGATCAAGAAGATGATCTCGTCCTATGTCGGCGAGAACAAGCTGTTCGCCCAGCAATATCTCGCCGGCGAGCTCGAGCTCGAGTTCAACCCGCAGGGCACGCTGGCCGAGCGCATCCGCGCCGGCGGCGCCGGCATCCCGGCCTTCTACACCAAGACCGGCGTCGGCACGCTGATCGCCGAAGGCAAGGAAGTGAAGGAATTCGACGGCGAGAAGTACATCATGGAACGCGGCCTGTTCGCCGACGTCGCCATCGTCCATGCCTGGAAGGGCGACACCGCCGGCAATTTGGTCTACCGCAAGACTGCCCGCAACTTTAACCCGATGATGGCCACCGCCGCGAAGGTCACCGTCGCCGAGGTCGAGCATCTGGTTCCGGCCGGCGAGATCGACCCGGACCACATCCACACCCCCGGCATCTTCGTCAAACGCATCATCGAGGTCGGGACCGGCAACAAGCGGATCGAATTCCGCAACACCCGCCCGCGTCCCGCAGCCTAAAACATAATCCTTCAGGAGAGCCTCATGGCCTGGACCCGTGAACAGATGGCCGCCCGCGCCGCCAAGGAGTTGCGCGACGGCTATTACGTCAATCTCGGCATCGGCATTCCGACGCTGGTCTCGAACTTCATCCCCGACGGCATCGACGTCAGCCTGCAGAGCGAGAACGGCATGCTCGGCATGGGCCCGTTCCCCTATGAGGACGAGGTTGACGCCGACCTCATCAACGCCGGCAAGCAGACGGTGAGCGAGCTGCCCTCGACCAGCTATTTCTCCTCGGCCGAATCCTTCGGCATGGTGCGCGGCGGCCATATCGACTTGTCGATCCTCGGCGCCATGCAGGTGGCGCAGAATGGCGACCTCGCCAACTGGATGATCCCCGGCAAGATGGTGAAGGGCATGGGCGGTGCCATGGACCTCGTCGCCGGCGTCAAGCGCGTCGTGGTCGTGATGGAGCATTCCGCCAAGGACGGCGCCAAGCTGCTCAAGCAGTGCAACCTGCCGCTGACCGGCGAGCGCGTGGTCGACATGGTGGTCACCGATCTTGCGGTGTTCACCATCGACAAGCACGGCAAGGACGGCATGGCGCTGATCGAGCTCGCCGACGGCGTCACGCTCGACGAGGTCAAGGCCAAGACCGAGGCCGAATTCCGCGTCGCGCTGAAGAACACCTGAGATGTGTGGGGCGGGACGATCCTCGATCCGTCCCGCACGATCCGCCGACGCCACCTTCATCGCCCGCATCGTGCTGGCCGCGCAGCGCGGCCCGTTGCCGCGCGGCTGGACCGACATCGCGCTGGATCGTCCTGAGCCGGATTGCCTCGACTTCATGGCGCGGCTCGCCATTGCGCGGGTGCGGTCATGGTATCACGTCGCCCATTTCCTGATTGCTGAAGTCGACGGCACCCCGGCCGCAGCGCTGTGCGCGCTGCCCGCGTCCGGCACTGTCGTCGCGGCCCGCGCCGCGATCGAGGAGGTGGCGCCACAGATCGGGGCCGATCCGGCCGCCATCGTCGCGCGCGGCGGTTATGCCCGCAATTGCTGGGTTCAGGGCGGCGAGGGCGACTGGCTGATCGAGCATGTTGCAACCGAAGCGTCGCATCGTGGCGGCGGCCTGGTGCAGGCCCTGATCGCCCGCGCACTCGCCGACGGCAAGGCCGCGGGCTTTGCGCAGGCGTCGATCTCGTTCGTGATCGGCAACGAAGCGGCCGAGCGCTGCTACGCCCAAGCCGGTTTTTCCTTCGCCGAAGAGAAGCGCGACGCCGCATTCGAGGCGCTGACCGGCGCGCCGGGCTTCCGCAGATTTGCGCGCGGGATGTGAGGGGCGGCGCGCGGCCACACACACCGCCGTCGTCCTGGCGAAAGCCAGGACCCATAACCACCGAATTTGCTTGTGAACGGGATCGCGGCCGCAGCGCCGCGCAACAATTGAGATTTGGGGTAACGGGTCCTGGCTTTCGCCAGGACGACAATGGGATTCCGATTCACATGTCAAACAGCCTGTTCAGTGTCATCACCCGCGAAAGCGGGTGATCCAGTATTCCAGAGACGCCGCTGCTTGAGCCGAGAGGCCGCGGCGTACTGGATCGCCCGGTCGAGCCGGGCGATGACAGGTGTGGATGAGGACGCAACTTCGCATTCTCGCGACCGAACGCGACATCAATGACGAGCGCAAGCGCGTCTCGGTGACCTATGACGCAGCCGTCAACGTCGCGCTCGGCGCCGGCGATTACGTCGCGGTCGCGACCTATGCCGACGGCCAGAAGGTGGAAAAGCCGTTCTCCGTCGCTGCCGGCAAGCGCCAAACGCTGGAGATCAAGCCGTAGAGCGATACGGCGTTGCTCGTCGCGCGTATCTCGGTTCAAGCATTCCGGCCTAAAGCGCGATGAGATTGGGTTGAATCGTCATCGCGCTTTCGCTCTTTGTCTGAGCATGATCTTTTCGGAAAACCGCTTCGCACTTTTCCGGATCATGGTCTGGCGCCGGAATGCTTGACGATCATGCGGTGGGCTGCAGGAGCACCCACCGTTTCACGACGCTTCCTGCGGGACCGCGGATGGCGCTTCCTCGCCCTTGAGCTCCTCGAGGCTGCGGTGCCGCGGCTCGATGCCGAGCGCCCATACCGTGATGATCTGCACGATGAGCAGCCCGATCATCAGCGCCATCACGCCGGCGACGCCGCGCGCTTCGAACAGCATCACGACCAGGAACGGCGTCACGATGGTGGCGCCGCGGCCGAGCGTGTTGACGATGCCGGACGCGCGCAGCCGCACCTCGGTCGGGAACAGTTCGGGAATATAGATGCCGAACAGCAGCGCGACCAAAACATAGATCGGCACGGTCAGCGCGAAGCCTGTGGCCGGCAGCAGGAATGGATCCGAGATCATCGGATAGATCACGCCGAGGATGATCGTGACCAGCGATGCGCCGATGATCGTCGGCTTGCGGCCCCAGCGGTCGGCAGTGAGGGCGCCGATCGCCGAGCCGATCGGCGCGCCGAGCGCCATCAGCAGCGAATAGCCGAACGAAGTCGCGACCGAAAGGCCCTGCTTGATGAAGAACACCGGCAGCCAGGTCACGAAGCCGTAGAGCAGCGTATTGATGGTGATCAGGCAGATCGCGCCGACGATCATGCGCGACAGCAGCGGCGCCGTGAACAGGGTGGCGAGATCGGGCGACACCGGCGCCGGCGTTGCCGTGGCGGGGGCCGGCAAGGGGCGGCCCTGCGCTGCTTCCTTCTCGATCGACTGCATCAGCGCCTCGGCCTCGGCGGTGCGTCCCACCGCCTCCAGCCAGCGCGGTGATTCCGGTAGCGACTTGCGCAGGTACCACACGATCAAGGCGCCGACGCCGCCCAGCACGAACATCGCGCGCCAGCCGAAGTGCGGGACGACGATGGAGGCGACCAATAGCGCCACCGGCAGGCCGGTCACGACGCAGACGGCGGTGAAGCCGAGCCACTTGCCGCGGCTTCGGGCCGGCACGAACTCGGTCATCGTGGAATAGCCGACGACGTTCTCGGCGCCGAGGCCGACGCCCATCACGAAACGGCAGGCGATCAGGAAAGCCATGCTCGGCGCAAACGCCGCCGCCAGAGACGCGATGCCAAAAAGCAGCAAATTGAACTGGTAGGTGAAGCGTCGGCCATAACGGTCGCCAAGGAACCCGGTGCCGAATGATCCGAGCATCATGCCGACGAAGGTTGCGGAGATGAACGCGGCGTTCTGGGCGAGCGTCGAGAACCCGGTCTTCAGCGTCACGCCGAGCACAGTGCCGGCGATATAGATGTCGAAGCCGTCGAAAAACATCCCGATCCCGATCAGGATCATGATGCGGCGATGGAATGGTCCGATCGGCAGCCGATCGAGACGGCTGCCTGCGTTGACCGATGTCGACATGTACGCTCTCTCCTTGACTGTTTCCTCGTGGATGCGGCCCGCCATCTGTGGGCGTTTGCCGCTTGCCTGACTGTGGCTAGTTCAAACGGCGCTGGCTGGCCGTGTCGCGGTACCAATCGAACGGCTGTTCGTGGGTCGCGACCATCACGCTCTTGGTGTTGAAATGGTCGTCAAAACTCTCGGTGCCGCATTCGCGGCCAATGCCGGAATCGTCGACGCCGCCCCAGGGCGAGGCCGGATCGAGCCGGTGATGGTCGTTGATCCAGACGATGCCGGCCTTGACCGCGGCGGCAACGCGATGGGCGCGCGCGACGTCGCGGGTGCGAATGGCGGCGGCGAGGCCAAACGGCGAGTCGTTGGCGAGCCGGAGCGCGTCGGCCTCGTCCTTGAACGGCGTCACCGAGGTGAAGGGACCGAACACCTCCTCCTGGAAAATCCGCATGTCGGATTTGACGTCTGCGAACACGGTCGGCTCGACGAAATAGCCGTTGTCGTGACCCGCGACCTTGGCGGCGACGCCGCCGGTGAGGAGCCGCGCGCCGTCTTCATGGCCATAGCGCGCATAGGTCAGCACGCGGTCGCGCTGGCGCGCCGAGATCACGGGTCCGAGCTGGGTGTTCGGATCGAAGGGATCGCCGATGCGGATGGTGCGGGTCTTGGCCTTCAGCTTTTCGACGAACTCGTCGTAGATCGAGGCCTGCACGATGTGGCGCGACGCGCAGACGCAGGTCTGTCCGGCGCCGATGAAGGCGCCGAATGCGGCATAGTTGACGGCGCGGTCGACGTCGAAATCGTCGAAGATCATCACCGGCGTCTTGCCGCCGAGCTCCATGGTCTGGTGCGCGAACACCTTCGCCGCGGCGCTGCCCGCGATGCGGCCCGCTTCGGTGCCGCCGGTCAGCACCAGCTTGTCGATGTCGCCGTGCTCGGCCAGCATCTTGCCCGCGCTCTGGCCGAGGCCGAGCACGATGTTGAAGACGCCGGGAGGCAGGCCGGCCTCGTTGAAGATCTGGGCGAGCTTCAGCGTCGTCAGCGGCGTGTATTCCGACGGCTTGACCACGGTGACGCAGCCGGTCGCCAGCACCACGGCAAGCGACTTGCACAGGATCATCAGCGGATGATTGAACGGCGTGCAGTTGGCGACGATTCCGATCGGCGTGCGCAGCGTGTAGTTCAGATAGGAGCCTTCGACCGGGATGACGGAATCGCGGCGCGACAGCGCCACGCCGGCGAAATAGCGGAAGAAATCCGGCAGCCGCGACAGCTGCGCGCGGGTCTCGTTGACGGGTCGTCCGTTGTTCAACGTCTCCAGCCGGTACAGCGTATCGAGATTGGCTTCGAACGCGTCGGCGAGCCTGTTGACGAGCCGCGCACGCGCGCGGGTATCCATTCCGCCCCATGCCCTGCCTTCGAACGCCGCGCGCGCGCTCTTCATCGCGCGGTCGATGTCTTCAGCGGTCGAATTCGGGATCCGGGCGATGACGTCGCCGGTCGCGGGATTGCGGACGTCCAAGAGCTCGCCGACTCCGGCCTCGACCTCGCGTCCGTCGATGAAATTGCCATGGATCTCGACCTCGATCGTCGCGGGCTTCGACGGAATGTTCATGCTGACCTCTCTTCGACGATGACGGCGTTGCGCTTGAGCGCCGGCAGGACGCGCTTTTCGGTGGCGGCGATGTGCGCCTTGATGATGCGGGCCGCGGTGCGCCCCTCGCGCTGCTGCATGGCGTCGATCAGGGCGACGTGTTCGGCCACGAGCTTCGCCGGATCGTGGCCCTTCAGGTTGGAGACGCTGACGCGCACCAGCCGGTCGGCCTGACCAATCAGGTCGCAGAGCGTCGCCGCCATCCGGCGGTTGCCCGATGCGTGCGCCAGCGCAGAGTGGAAGCCGCGATTGTAGGCGATGAAGTCCTCATGGCTGCCGGAGAAGCGGCGGAATTCATCGAGTGATTTCAGGATGCTGTCTGGCGCACTCTCGATCGCTTCGGCGACGCAGGCCGGCTCGAGCGCAAGCCGAAAGCGCAGCAGGTCACGCGCGTCGGACAGCGAGATCGGATTGACCCGGTAGCCCTGGCGGGGCTGCACCGTCACAAGATGCTCGCGTTCGAGCCGCAGCAGGGCGTCCCGGACCGGCTGGCGGCTGACGGCATAGCGCTCCGCCAACTCCTGCTCGCGCATTTCATCGCCTGGGGCGAAGTGGCATGATAAAATATCAGACCGCAGGTTTTCGTAGATATTGTCGCGCAAAAGGATCATAGGGTTCAGGCTCCCGCCACCAAACTGCAATCTGTGAAATATCACGTCAAGCCTAAAATGCTTGAAATCAGCTCGATTTGATTTATCAATCGTCGCGAAAGGGGCCTCGAGGCCCTCGGCCCGATTTGGAAAGAGACCGGCAATGGACAGGCTTTTCGCCAACCGCACCGTCAACGCAGCCCAGTCGGGCGAGGGGCCGCCGCTGCTCCTGTTTCACTCCCTGCTGTCGGACCGCGCGAGCTTCGATGCGATTGTGCCGGAGCTGGCCCGGTCGTTCCGGACCATCGTGGCGGAACTGCCGGGATTTGGCCGATCGGCCGCGATCGAAGGCGGCCTTGTTGCCATCGCCGACCGGATGGCGGAGGCGGTGCACGATGCGGCTGATGGCATGCCGGCCGTCGTGCTTGGCAATGGCTATGGCGGGTTCGTCGCACTGCAGATGGCGATCCGCCACCCGGCGCTCGCGAGCAGGCTGATCCTCGCCGACACCGGAGCTGCGTTCTCCGAGCCGGGCCGCGAGGCGTTTCGCACCATGGCAAGAGTTTCCCGCGAGAAGGGGCTCGCCGCGATCACCGACGTTGCGATGCGCCGGCTGTTCGCACCGGATTTCCAGGTGCAGCATCCGGCGCTAATGGAGGATCGCCGCGAAGCCTTTTTGCGCACTGATCCCGACGTGTTCTGCGCGGCCTGCGATGCGCTGGCGAGCCTCGATCTGCGTGCCGAACTCGCTGGCGTGACTGTCCCGACACTTGTGGTGGTCGGCGAATACGACGAGGCGACGCCGCCGCCGATGTCATACGAATTGGCAGCCGGACTGCCGCGAGCCGAGCTCAGGGTCGTTCCGGGATGTGCGCACGTCCCGCAGCTGCAATCGCCAAAGCTGTTCCTCGATACGATCGGCGATTTCCTGTCGATCAAGCAAGCCGCGCCCACTGCGTGACGGCGCCGCCGCTCGCGCCCGCGCCGCGGCCTGCCGACAATTTGGGCAGAACGCCCAGCTAATCCGTTTCACCTCGACGGCATCTCTGCCTAATCTGGCGGACACGGAGGCGAAACCAGATGCGCGCGATCCTTGATCACTGCAGTGGAGCGACGCAACGGAGCTTGCCGGCCGGCACCGATTTCATCGAGGAGGGCGGCAAAACCGGTCACCTGTTCGTGCTGCTCGAGGGCAAGGTGGAGGTTGTGAAAGGCGAAAGTCTGGTCGCCGTGATCGACGAGCCCGGCGCGGTGTTCGGCGAGATGAGTGTGCTGCTCGACCGGCCGCACAGCGCGAAGGTGCGCACGGCGTCGGATTGCGTCCTGTATGAATTCGACGACGCGGCGTCGTTCCTGCGCGAGCAGCCTGCGGTCGCGCTGCTGATCGCGCAGCTGCTGGCGCAACGGCTGCACGTCGCCACGACCTATCTGGCCGACCTGATGCACCAATATGCCGACCACGGCACCCATCTGGCGATGGTCGGCGAGGTGCTGCAGAGCATGATCAACCTGCCGCCGATGCAGGTCGCGCCAGGCTCGGATCGGCAATCCGATCCAAGGATGTGAGCCAGTCCGGCGCCTCGTGCAGCGGCGTTGCCGGCCGATGCAGGGGGGCGTTGAGATCGACGATCTGCGCATCGCCGGCGGCGAGCCAGAACGCCTTGTCCTGGGTGAGATCGAGCACGATGTAGACCGGCGGCCGGCCCGGCTGCAGGCCGGTATTGAACACCCAGGTGGTCCCGATGCGGTCGAACCACGAGCCGCTCGGGATGAACGGCGATTGATGCACATGGCCAGAGATCACCATCGCCGGATGGTGGCGCTCGATCCAGCGCAGCAGTTCGACGTCGCCGAAGAAGCGCTTGCCGCCCCAGCTGATCGGGGAATCCGCCGGCGGGGCATGATGCACCCAGACCCAGCGGCGGTGCGGGATGGCGGCTGCCTCGCGCAGCTGGTCGTCGATCCGCGCCTTGACCAGCGGGCCGTCCCACCACGGGCATACCGTGAACAGCGTGTCGCCGATGGTCAGATTGTCGCCGTCGCAGGCCACGCCGGATTCCCTGATGCCGGCGACCCATCGCGCGACCTTCTCGCCCTCTGCGTTGCGCTCGTCGAGGTCATGATTGCCCGAGCAGAAGATCACGCGCGTGAGGCCAGCGAGCCGCGACAGGTATTTCGTGACGACCACGATCTGGGCGCGGAAATCGACCGCCGAGCCGAGGTTGAGCGCATCGCCCGCGAAGATCACCAGGTCGAATTGCGGCGCGGCCGCCAGCAGCCAGTCGAACTGCGGCAACGAGTAATGCAAGTCGGCGACGACGAGGCAGCGCATCCGGCAAATCCAAATGCTTGGGACAATGGGGGTGGATTGCTAAGGCAATGAACTTCAAACAATCTGAATTGCAGCAAGATTTATGCCGTGCCGCGCGGGTCCGTGCGCGACAGATTTTCGCAGTCGAGCAAGTCATGCGTGCTGTTTGGGCGGTGGGGCGCGAATTCAGGCGTGATCCGAACTCAGATGCGCGCTGCTCAAACGAAGTGAGGTGAGCACGCTGGCCAGGATCCCTCTCCCCTTGTGGGAGAGGGTGGGGAGAGGGGTGGCCCCGGGTGTGAGATGATCGAGGTGAGAGGCGGTCTCACAATCTCGGCCGCGTGGCGTTGAAGAATATTAGATGGAGAGAGCATGCCGTGTGGCACCCCTCTCCCTAACCCTCTCCCACAAGGGGAGAGGGAACCCTTCCGCCGGTGCGTCCCTCACGCAACTGGCGCAGACGATAAGCCACACGCGCGTGCCGAAGACCTCAGTTGTGTGCGCGCGCCGCCCCCTCACGCCCTTGCGGTGGCGTGGGAGAACACGATCTCGATCAGCGTGCCGGTGCGGCCGCCGGTCTTGATCTGGAACTTGGCGCGGTTGGCTTCGACCAGCGCCTTGGTCAGCGACAGGCTGACGCCGCCGGAGCCGGCCTGATCCGACGGCGTCGGCGCGCGGAACGGTTCGAGCGCGGCGGCGACCTCGTTGTCGTTGAGGCTCTGCCCGGTGTCGCGCACGCGCAGCATCACCTCGCCGAAATCCGACAGCGCGGTCGAGACGATCACCTGGCCGCCGGCATTGGCGAGATGGATCGAGTTGCCGATCAGGTTCAGCGTGATCTGGCGCAGCGCGCGGGCGTCCGCGACGACAGGCGGCAGCGTGTGCGCGAGCGAGGTGCGGATGATGATGCGCTCGCGGTTGGCCTGCGGCTGCATCACCGCGACGCAGCTCTCCACCATCTCGTTGAGGTTCTGGTTGGTGAAGGCGAGGTCGAGCTTGCCGGTCTCGATCCGCGACAGGTCGAGCAGGTCGTTGACGATCGCGATCACCCGCTCGCCGGAGGCGCGGATGTCCTTCATGTATTCGACATAGCGCTCGTTGCCGAGCGCGCCGAAGCGTTCGCCTATCATCACCTCGGAAAAGCCGATGATGGCGTTGAGCGGGGTGCGGAGCTCATGGCTGATCCGCGCCAGCATGTCGGTCTTGGCGTTCCCCGCGCGCTCGGCGAGCCGCCGCGCCTCGCGCAGTTCGACCTCGCTTCGCTTTGCCTGCGACAGATCGCGGAACACGGCGAAGAAGTTCGGCCCGTCGGCGCGGGTGCGGTCCATCGTCACCGACAGCGGGATGATGCCGCCCTGGCGGACGCGGCCGAGCGTCTCGCGGCCGTGGTCGAGCAGGCTGGCGACGCCGGCGGATTTCACGCTGGCGAGATAGTCGCGGATGCCGTGCTGGCTCTCCGGCGCGAACAAATCGGCGAGGTTGTGCGCGATGAACTCGTCGCCGTCATAGCCGAACAGCGCCTCGGCGCTGCGGTTGCAGGAATGGATGTTGCCCTCGGCATCGAACATGATGATGCCCTCGGCCGCGGTGTCGAGGATCGCGCCGAGCTCCTCGGCGTCGGCGTGGCCGGCCTGCGGCTCAGGTGGCGCAAGCACCGGCTCCGCGATCGCGGCCGCAGGCTCGGGATCGGACAGCGCGGCGGCGACCGCGGCATCTTCCTCGAGCGTGCGCGAGAAGATAAGCGCCAGCGCGGAATCGTCGTCCCAGGTGATGGTGTGCAGCCGCGCTTCCGCAGATACGGACTCTCCGGAGTTGCCGCCATTCTGGTTGGCCGAGATCGTGACCGGCGTGCCGGTGCCGGAGGTGCTGCTCGCCTGCGAGACGCCCGGCTCGACATAGAGCGCGTCGAGCCCGCCGGCGGCTTCCAGCCCGTGCAGGCTGTCATAGCCCATGCGCGTGAGGAAGGCGTGGTTGGCATAGAGCAGGCGGTCGAGCCGGTAGATCAGGATGCCGACCGGCAGCAAATCGAGCAGCGCGCGGTCGCGCCGGGAGTCGGCGCGCGGCGCAGGCTCGGCCGCGGCGAGCCAACTGACCTTTTGCGGGTCGGCCGGCGACGCTTGCTGCGCGACCGTCTCTTGCTGCGCCTCCGCCTCCTGGCGCGCCTCGCCCGGGTCGGGCTCCTCGGCAACCGGCTCCGCGGCGGCGCTCTGGTTCGTCGACGCGGTGAGGCCGGCCTCGCTCTCGAGCCGCGCTGATAATTGGCGGGCGAGCTCGTTGAAGGCGTTGTTCTCGACCGGCGTCAGCGACGGCGGCCTTGTGTCGCCGGCGGGGCGGAACTGCACCACGTTCGGTGGCGGGTCTTGACGCACTTCGTGCGTTTCCTCGTTCGTTTCCACGGCGTGTTCCGGATCGGCTTGGTGTGAAGTTTTTGTTGCTGTCGGCTCGGTCAATTCCTCGGGTGGTGCGGCTGCGGTCGTGTCGGGCGGCGGCTCCGCGTGCGGCGGAGGATTGTCATGCGGCGGGGCGGCGGGGCCGGGCGGCGCATCGGTGCGCGGCACAGGCGCGACATCGGCCGACAAGGATTGCGGCGAGATCGAGCCGCTGAAGAACTCATAGCGGCGCATTGCTGCGAGTCGCGCAAGCCCGTCGAGGTCGCGACACACACCAAAGCCGCGATAGCCGGCGAAATTCCGGTTGCGATCGAACACCGGCAGGCCGGACAGTTCGACCGGCAGCCGGCCGCCGCCGTCGACCGGCCAGTGCAGCGTGATGCCGCTCCAGGTGTCGTGGCTGGCGAACGCCTGCATGACGCGGCCCTCGGGATCGAGGCCAAAGCTCGCGGCGATATCGCTCCACAGCCGCCCGAAGCCGGCGGCGGTGTGCAGGCCGATTAGGCGGGTGAATTCGTCGGAGCCGAGCGAGAAGCGCGCCTCATGGTCCATCTGCCACATGAAGCGCAGCGGATGCCGCCGCACCGGCAACGGCTCGTCGAGCCAGGATGGAGTCTTCATCAGCGCTGGCGTCGCGGGCTCCGGCTCGGCGGCGGGTGGTGGAGGCGGCGCATCCGCGATCGCATAGGGCGAGGGCGCGTGATCGGCCGGCGAGGATGATATCGCGGCGGCCGGCGCGGTTGCCGTCTCCTCGAGATCGCGCGGGGGCTCAGGCGCAGGCGCTTCGACCTGCGCTTCAGCGGGCACCTCGATCAGCGCTTCCGACAGCGGCTCCTCGACGGCGGGAGTTTCGTCGGGCGCGGTGTCGAGATGCGCGGGCTCGATGGGCGCAGTTTCTACCGGCGTCTGTTCGGCTGGCGCGGGCGTTAAAGTAAATTCCGCGGACTCTTCGACCTGCGCTGCGGCGGGCACTTCGATGAGCGCGTCCGACAGCGGCTCCTCTAACGCAGGAGTTGCGTCAGGCGTGGTGTCGAAAGCCACGGTCTCGACGGGCGCTGGCTCTAGGTGCGCCTCCTCTGCTGGTGAGGGAGACGTCGCAACATCCGCGGGCTGTTCAGCCTGCGCCTCAGCGGGCATCTCGATCAGCGCTTCCGACAGCGGCTCCTCGACGGCGGGACTTTCATCAGGCGTGGTGTCGAAAGCCGCGGTCTCGACGGGTGCTGTCGCTGCGTGAGCCGGTTCTGCCGCGGCGAGAGATAGAGCGGCGTCCACATGCTCGGATTCAGTCGCGCCGATGATCGGCTCCGCCGTGGCTGCTTCTTCCGGCGCGGGATCCAGCGCATCGAACAGCGTGAAAGTCGCCGGCGCGGGGGCTTCGTCCTGTGCAACAGGTTGTTCGACAACGGCCGGCGCTGGCGGCGGCTCGGCCGCTGCGGCCTTTTGCGGTGCTGTCGCTGCTAACGTCGCGGCTTCCGGCGCCGGCGTCACCGGCGCAACCGGCTCAGGCACGATCGGCGCCGCCGGTTTTACGGCGAGATGCGGCGCCGGCTTGATCAGCGCGACCAGCGCGCGATCGGCGCCGCGGCCGATCCGCTGCAGCACGACGCGGCCGATAGCTGTGCTGGCCGACGCGCGGCCCTGCGCCAGCGCCGCGTCGCGCGCGGCATCGAGGCCGGCCTCGGTGAGATCGTGCAGGCCCGGCAGCGGCCGCGCCGCCTCATTGGCTGCGATCAAAAGTCCGTCGGCATTGAAGGCGGCCGCGGGCCGGTCGAGCCCCTGCACCAGCCGCAGCAACCGCTCGGCGAGCGGCATGCCGCGGCCGCTGGCATTGAGCGCAGACACCAGGATGCCGTGGCTGCCGTCTGACAGCTCGAGCCGCGCGCAGCCGCAGGTCGCGAGCATTCCGGGCGCAGCGCCAAAACCGGGCAGCCGCTCCAGCCTGATAGCGCCGGTCGCGGCGAGGCTGCGGCCGAGGCGGACGACCTGGCGGCGATGCGGATCGGCCGGGCCGAAGGCGCGCTTCGCCAATCCGGCGCCATTGGCGGCACCGAATACCTGCGCCCCGACCGGATTGGCCCACAGGATCCGCGCGCCGTCGGCCGACCACAGCCATGCCGGCTGGGCGCTCGTCGCATGATCCATCAGCCTCACATCGCCGAGTGCCTGGATCTGGAATTCCGCGTCGCTGATCACGCCAGATTTGACCGCATGGGTTGGGCTTTCTTCCTTAGCTTTGCCGAAGGGGCCGGCAGCCGCAGGACGACAGCCTTAACAGAAGGTTAGTATCGCAACTGGGGGGCGGCAGGTCCATGTCCGCGGCGAGAGTGCGTCAGCCAAAGCCGGGATAACGTTAACTTGGCTGAACGATCCACAGCCGTTTGGCGTTGTCGGGCATCAACTGCTGCGTGGCGGGTGATTGCGGAACCAGGCGGCTCCGCGTCACACCTGCGATTGCAGTCCACGATATAACCTGCCGCAGGCCATCGGAGCCAACCGGCGGGCCGATCACCAAGCGAGGGAGAACGACCATGAGCGACAACGCGCGTGACCATTTCGAGATTCCCAAATTCGAAATCCCCACGGACATGCGATCGATGGCCGAGGCGAGCTTTGATCAGGCGCGCAAGGCGTTCGAGCAGTTCGTGACCAACGCCAGGGACACCGCCGGCAAGATCGAGGAGCGCAACGCGGAGATGCGTGCCGGCGCCAAGGACCTTTCCGCCAAGGCGCTGTCCTATGCGGAAAGGAACGTGCAGTCGTCGCTGGACTACGCCCAGTCGCTGCTCAAGGCCAAGGACCTCAACGAGGTCATGCGGCTGCACAGCGAATATGTGCAGGGCCAGATGCGCTCGCTCGCCGAGCAGGCCAGCGAGATGGGCCAGGCCGTCAGCCGCGCCGCGATGGATGCGGTCAAGCCCAAGAACTGATGAAGAACTGACGGAGAACTGACGGCGGCTGACCGCGGCCGACCTTGGTGCACCCAGCCCCGGTCGGCCGCGGTACCCCTATATTCCGCCACATAAAAATAACGCGTCGCACACGATCTTACGTTGCGTTGCACAAAATTGACATGATATGGGTGTTTATTAGGCGGGCCCAACACAAAGGGCACTCCCGTGAATCGAAGGCAGCGTGATCCATTTCAGCGCTCCCGGCCTCTTTGGCTCCGGGGCGTCCGCAATGGTCACATCTACTCACCCGTTGCGAAGGATTACACGTATGACCAACCCGTCCGATCCGTTTTCCGCCTCGATCATCCCGTTCGAGGTCCCCGAGCAGATGCGTGCGTTCGCTGAAAAGGGCGTGCTGCAGGCCCGCGACAGCTACGCCAAGTTCAAGGATGCTGCCGAGACCCACAACTCAACCGTCGAGGCCGTGTTCACCTCGGTGAGCAAGGGCGCCAGCGAGTATTCGGCCAAGCTGATCGAGTTCTTCAAGGCCAACACCACCTCGTCGCTCGACTTCGCCCAGGAGCTGTTCAGCGTGAAGTCGCCGACCGAAGCGGTCGAGCTGTGGACGTCGCAAGCCCGCAAGCAGTTCGAGACCTACACCGCGCAGGCCAAGGAACTGGCCGAGCTCGGCCAGAAGGTCGCCGCTGAGGCCGCCGAGCCGATCAAGGCCAACGCCTCGAAGTTCTACAAGCCGGCCGCCTGAGCGTAGCCCACAAGAGACCAGCGAAAGGCCCGGGCCAAGGCGGTCCGGGCCTTTCTGCTTGAAAATCGGTTATCCAACGGCGTGAAATGCGGGCCGAAAGCCCGCGTTAAAGCCTTGCCAAAGCGCGGCGTTGCACCTAGTTTCCGCCCGAAATCGCCGCCCCCCTTCGGGTCGGGGCGTTGCGTCAGGATGCAGTTGTAGCTCAGTTGGTTAGAGCGCCTGTCTGTGGAACAGGAGGTCGGTGGTTCGAGCCCACCCAACTGTACCAGTGAAATCAACATCTTGTTCTGGTATTCGCTCGAACCCGTTAGCTACTGCCATGTCGCCAATTGCGCGGCAAGACAAGCGGGGTGTGGCGAAGTTGCGCCTTGATAATATTGCTGTTTTCACGCCCGAGGCCGAAAGGCAGGAGTCCGTGAAAACCCGTTTAACTGTTTTTAAAACAGGAGGTCAATGGCTCAATAGGCAAAACTATTCAGCAAAATCAATATGTTGTCTCCGTATGCTCGATCAGATAGCTACCATGTAGCTACTATGACGGCGTGAAAACTGCGGCCTTGTTTTCTGTAGTCGAAAAGCCTCGGCAAACCGATCGATGACCTGCTCATGCGCACGCGCCGGGGTGCACACCAATTTGCAAAACCGGTAGTGCCGAAGCGCTCCGAGTAACCGAACTCCTACATCGTGGAAGTGAGTGGAGTCTTCGTCGTCGAAGACGATGGAGCCGACTTTCTCTAGAGCAGACGTTCCGGGCGATGCAGGGCGGCCAACGGCTCGACAAAAGCTCTCCCGGATTCGGGTTGGGTTTTTCGATCACGCGCGAGCTCGCCGAACTTTACGCCAAATCGCTTGCTCTGGACCGCCGTCAGGAGGACTTCGGGTAGCGATATGTCTGCCTCCCGCTGGTCTCGACTGGCCGATGATGCTCTCCGGAACGGTGACGTCGAGCGTCACGCTTTGCGCCCTGCCTCCAGCACCATTGATCTCGTCCACTGCGGCGGAAAAGGCCATCGCGCGGCGAGCCGCAAGCGTGACCTTGGCGCCGTTGCTGGCGAGGAAGCGCGAGAAATGACGGCCGAAGCCGCTCGAGCCACCGGTCACCATGTGCTGATTGGTGACTTCGAACACTGGCACCTCCCGGAAATTCGGTTTGAGGTGAAATGGTCGGGATCACGAGGCCCGCCACTTCCGTTCGGCCTCGTCCCATGCCGCCAACGGCTGCAGATCCGGAACCCAGGCAAGCCCGGTTTTGCCGTCGGACGAGATCGCCTCAGGCGTGACGACCATGTCGAGAAGCGCCGGGCGGTTGGCGAGAGCGCGCTGGATCGCCGGTCCGAGCTGCTCTTCGGTTTCCACGCGCTCGGCATGCATGCCGAATGATCGTGCCATTCCTGCATAATCCGCATCCTGCAAGCGGGTGCCGACCACCTTGCCATGGGTAACGGTCTGGTCGTGCACTTCGATCTGCCAGGCGCTATTATTGGCTATGACGATCAGGACGGGTGCCTTGTGGCGAACGGCGGTGTCAATCTCGATGGCGTTGAACCCGAACGCGCCGTCGCCGGTCGCTACCACCACTGGCTTTTCGGGAAAGGCGAGGCTGGCAGCGATGCCGTAGGGCACGCCGATGCCGATACAGCCGAAGGGGCCGGGATCAAGCATTAGCGGCGCACTCAGTCCGACGCGGGCAAAGGCGAGGAAATCGCCGCCATCGGTGATCACGACTGAGTCGTTGCCGATAGCCTGCTGAAGGGCCGATAGCACCTTGTTGGGATGCAGCTTGCCATCTGATCCTTTGGGGGCGTTCGCCATGCTCTGCTGCAGCTTCTTGGCGCGCTCATCATGTCCGCTGCGCAGTTTCGCGGCCCATTGCCGATCGACTTTGGATTCGCGATTTCCCGCATGCTCGACCATCGAGCGCAGGGTCTCGGCGGGAGAGGCGAAGATCTCGACCGCGCCGCGGCGATTGTCCCTCATCTCCGAGGGAGTATCACCGATGCGGACAAATTTCGCGCCTTGAAATACCGAAGGCGACCCGTAGGCGAGCTGGAAGTCGAGGCGCCGACCAACGGTCAGAACGACGTCGGCATCGCTCATGACAGCGCCGCGCATGGCGCCGACAACGGAAGGATGGCTATCGGGTACCAGGCCGCGGCTCTCGCCGGTGTCGAGGTAAACGGCGCCGAGCCGGTCGAGCAGAGCGATCAGTTCAGGTCCGGCGCCGCGTGCGCCTCGGCCGGAAATGACCAGCACGCGGCGGGCTGACCACAAGAGGTCAACGGCCCTTTCCACCTCGACCGAATTCGGGCGCGTAACGGTGCGGGGCTTGGCGGAGAGATGCTCCTCAAGCTGCAAAGCCTTCGGCACGATGCCGCGCAACGTATCGGTCGGGAAATCGATGTAGGAAGGACCGGGTTCTCCGCCGTCACCGAAAGCACGCGAGATCGCTTCATCCAGTTCCTGCAGTAGTAGTGACGGTTCGCGGACGGTTCGGGCGTAGCGGGTAATCGAACGCACTAACTGGGTGTGATCCATATCCTGGAGACCTCCGCGGTTCTCTTGCGGACGGGGGTTGCCTCCGGAGATCACCAGCACCGGCGCGCGAGAAACATGTGCATTGGCGATACCGGTAATAGCATTAGTCATTCCGGGCCCGGCTGTCACCAGCGCTACGCCGAGTTCGCCGGTCAGCTCTGCATGAGCTTGGGCCATGTGGACCGCCGCGCGCTCGTCGCGGACATCGATGATCCGGATGCCCTCAGCATCGAGCCGCATCCAGATCGGCATGATGTGCCCGCCGCACAGCGCAAATACGCGCGTGATGCCACGACGCTTCAGCAGACGCGCGATCAGATCGGCGGCGCTATCGGGAAGGACTTTCATGGTGCGACTCCATTGGTGTCAGGGGTTAGAATCAAGTCGGTGCAAGCCAGGCGACGAGCAGTGAGACGGTTAAGACGGCGAAGACGTGCGAAGCCAGGATCGAGCCGGAGGTAACGCCGGCTTCGAGGCCGTAGAGTTTAGCAATCGTAAAAGGCCCCGATCCGATCGGCAGCGCGCTCAGGATGACGGCCGAGTGCGACCACAGCGGTGGCACCGAGAAGGCGTAGAAAGCGAGGAATGCCGTAACAGCCGGCTGCAGGATCAGCTTCAGTGTGACGAGAATGCCGATCGACCTGAAGTCGGTGCTCACCACGCGCTCTTGCGCGAGAAACAGCCCGATACAAACCAGCGCTGCCGGAGAGGCGGCACCGCCGAGCAAGGCGGTAAAACTTTCGAACGGCGCCGGCACCTTCAGCCCGCTCAGGCCTACCGCAAGGCCGGCGACCGGCGCGACCAGCAGCGGGCTGCGTAGCACCGAGACGATCACCCGGGCACCGGTTGACCAGATACTACCGCCCCGCTGCAGATCGATCTCGACGATGACGACGGCAAACAGAAACAGCACGCAGGCAGTGAAAAGGGTGGCGATGATCGATACAGGTGCGCTCTCCGGGCCGAACACCAAAAGGCACATAGGTATTCCCATGAAGCCGACATTGCTGTAGCCGGCGTCCAGTCCCTCAATGCTGGCATTGGCGACGTGGCGGCCGCGAAAGCGGCTAATGATAAACGCCGCGGCAAAACTCACAGCAAAGCCGCCGCAAAATGCGCCAGCGAATCCGAACTGGCGTACCTGGTCCGGTGTAATCTTCGACATCGCAACAAACATCAGCGAAGGCAGCGCCAGATAGACCGCGAAGCGGTTCAGATTGTCGGTAGCCGTCCGATCAAACACGCTGAAATAGCCGCAGATGAACCCGGTCAGGATCAGCGCGAAGACTGGTAATGCAGAGTTCAGTACGGCGTGCATGGTGCGCGGAGCCCGGAGAATGATGGTTCGGCTGAACCACCATGATCAGTTCGAATACTTCTTCTTCAACTCGCGATGGAGGACCTTGCCGGTCGCGTTGCGCGGCATCTCGCTTTCGGCAATGAAAGCGTAGGACCGTGGCCGCTTGTATCCGGCCAGGCGCTCCTTCGACCATTCCTGCAAGTCGGTCTCGTTTAGCGTGACGCCGTCGTGCAGTACGATCACGGCGTGAACGCGCTCGCCCCATTTCTTGTCCGGCAAGCCGATGACCGCGACGTCCTTGACCAACGGGTGCGCACCAACGAGGGATTCGACTTCGGAGGGATAGATGTTCTCTCCGCCGGAAATGATCATGTTGCTCTTGCGATCGGACAGGTGGATGTAACCGTCGTCATCGCGACGGGCCATGTCGCCGACCGAGCAATAGTCACCGCGGAACGCTTCCTTGGTCTTCTCCGGGAGGCGCCAATAGCTGTCGAACGTGTGCGCGTTGCAGGAGTACAGCTCGCCGGCCTGCCCGTCCGGCACTTCGTTTCCGGCTTCGTCCAGAATCTTGATCGGCGCGGCGCCCACGCATTCGCGACCGACCGATCCGAGTTTCGTGAACTGTTCGTGCGGATGCAGCATGGTCACCCAGCCGGTTTCGGTCGCGCCATAAAGTTCGAACAGGCCGGAATTGGGAAACATCCCCATGACTTCGCGCTTGGTCTCGGGGCGCGCGGGCGCCGACGAGATCATCAGTTTGGTCACGGCGTCATAATTGTACTTGTCGCGAACGGCCTTCGGCAGGCCGAGCATCATGATGTAGTGAGTCGGCACCAGTGAAGTGAAGGTTGAGCCCCCCTCGGCCAGCGTCCGGACAAAGTGTTCTGGATCGAAGCTCTTGCGTGAATAGATCGAATTGACGCCGCCGCAATATCCGAACGAGCCAAAGAAATTGAGCGAGTTCGCATGGCACATCGGCATCACGAGAAGCGCGCCATCATTGCGGTGCAGACCGAGTTCAATTTCGGTGACCATCGACAGGAGCACGGCGCTGCGATGACTGCGCACCACCCCCTTTGGGTTACCTGTTGTGCCGGATGTGTACATGAGCGTCCAGGGGTCCGACAGCGTGACGATCGTTGTCGGTTCACGGGCGCTGCCGGCCGCGAGAAAGTCCTCATAGGCACGGTAGCCGGCTGGACATGGGCCGGCGCCGAAGTGAATGAAACGGTCTGCCTTGATCGGCAGATCTTTGCGGATTTCCTCGACTACGCCGGCGAGTTCGTCCTGGACGATCAGCGCTGCAGCCTCCGCGTTGTCGACAATGAATTGGACTTCTTTGCCGATCAGGCGAAAGTTGATGGGGAGAGCAACGAGACCGGCCTTCGCGGTGGCGGCAAATATTTCAGACCATTCGACGCAGTTGTAAGCGAGAATGGCCACCCGGTCGCCCTTTGCAAGACCGAGACCGAGCAGGGCGTTGGCGAGGCGGCACGAGCGTTCGTTCCATTGCGAGAATGTCATCGAACGATCGAGGTCGCGGGTGCCAACCCGGTTGGGGGTGACCCGCGAATGCACCGAAAGCATTTGTCCGAAGTTCAGGAGATCTTTCACGTTCCGCTCCTCAAGTCTCAAGCGCGAAGCAAGGGGTGGTTGATTACAGGAGTCCAATCGAGAACCATGGAACGATTGCAATCACGATGGTTCCGATCAGTAGCGCGAGGATGTAGCCGAGCATCGGCCTGATGCCTTCGTCGGGATGGATCCTGCTGATCGCACATGCCGCGTAGTAGCCGACGCCGAAAGGCGGAGCGAACAGGCCGATACCCATCGCGAGGATGACGACCATCGCGTAGTGCACTTCGTGGACACCGACCTGTTTGGCGATCGGGAAGAGCAGGGGACCAAACAGAACGATCGCCGGGATACCTTCCAGAACGCTACCCAGAATGATGAAGGCAACAATCGTGACCGCCAAGAACATCAGGGGTCCACCGGGAAGCCCGGTCATCATCGTCGCGAGAGCTGACGAAAATCCGGATTGCGTGAGCGCCCAGGCCATTCCGGTGGCGGCGCCAATGATGAGCAGGATCGCGCCCGACAGCGAAGCCGTCTCGACCAACATTGGATAGAGCCGGCTCCAGTCGAATTTTTGATAGATCAAGAGACCAGCTAGTGCCGAGTAGATAATGCCAATCGTGGAGACTTCGGTCGCCGTGGCAACGCCACCGACCACCGCCGCGCGTATGACGAAAGGCAACGCGATAGCCGGCAGTGCGATCAGCAACGCGCGTCCGATTTCGTTCGCTGTGGCGCGTTTGACGTGAGAGAGGTCGTCGTTACGATAACGGCGCCAGACCACACCGCATAGCATGACTGCGAGGACGAGTCCCGGCAACAACCCGCCGGTAAAAAGCGCCGCGATCGATACGCCGGTTACCGATCCGATCGTGATCAGCACGAGACTCGGTGGAATTGTTTCGGTCTGCGCGCCGGTTGCGGACAGCAGCGCCACCAGATCGCCGGGCTTGGCGCCGCGCTTGATCATTTCCGGAAACAGCACCGGTGCGACGGCCGCCATGTCGGCCGCCTTCGCACCTGAAATTCCGGAGACGAGGTACATCGCCGCAACCAGCACATATTGCAGGCCACCGCGGACGTGGCCGAGCAGGCTGGCCAGGAAACCGACCATCGCACGCGCCATGCCGGTCATCTCGATCAGCAAGCCGAGGAAGACGAACAGCGGCACGGACAGCAGTATCAGATGGCTCATTCCTTCGTCCATTCGCCCGACCACGACCGTCGCCGGCGTTGACGTGGTCAGAGTAATGAAAGCGAAGGTGGCCAGACCGAACGCAAAGGCGATCGGCACCGCAGCGAATACCATCACCGCCACCAGTCCGACGAAGAAGATCAGAAGATTGATGTTGCCGAGCGGGATCAGGACGGGGCTCAACAAGGTGAGCCCGCCGCCGACCCCGACTACGAGCGCGACCGCGACGCCGGTCAGCTTCCAGTCGCCGATCGCCGCCAGGCGTAACACCGCGAACAGGGTCATCAGGCCGAGTCCGATGGGAAGGGCCGCGGCCCGCCAACCATTGGAAATGTCGAGTGCGGGAGTCGTGACGACGATTTCGTCGGTCGCGAATTCCCAGGCCGGGTGGAGCACCAGGAGCAGGAATGCGAGCGGAGCCGTAATCGCCAGCACGTCGAGCAGCGCTCGGGTCTTCGGTTTCAGCATGCCGATGATTGCCGTCATTCGCATGTGTTCGGCTCGCTGAAACGCCAGCACGGCGCCCAGCATCGCCAGCCATAGAAACAGAATGCCGGCCAGTTCGTCGGTCCAAATCAGCGGCTTCCGGAACAGATAGCGGGAGGAGACGCCGGCGAAAAGTACGACGATTTCCGCGACGACCAGCGCCGCCGCGGCCACCCCAACGAGCGAGGCGAGAAGCCGCTCGATCCTTCGCAAAGTGCCGGCCGCGCCCTTCTCGGGGAGCGTCGAACCGGCGGTCATTTCCTCCACGATGTGCATGGCGTCACCCGATGTTGCCGGCGTATTTCTGCAACAGGGCCCACGCTTCGTCGCCGAACTTGGCCCTGGCATCCTTGTAGAACGACGTCTTGGCAAGCACCGCCTGGAAAGCTTCAGCGTTGGTGGTGTTGAAGGTCAGACCCTTCGATTCGAGTTCTTTCTGATAGTCTGCGTTGGCCTTGACGATGTCGTCACGCTGCTTCTTGGCCGCCGCGTTGAAATGCTTTTGCAAGACTTCCTGCACGTCCTTCGGAATGGTCCTCCAGACCTTGCCGCTCGAAATCAGCCAGAAGCCGTCCCAAGAGTGATTGGTGAGCGAGCAATACTTCTGGACCTCGTAGAACTTTGCGGATTCGATCAGCGCCAGTGGATTTTCTTGGCCATCAGCGATCTTGGTCTGCAACGCGGAATAGGCCTCGTTGAGCGGGATGCTGACCGGCGCGGCGCCAAAGGCGGAGAACATCGCAACCCAAAGCGGCACGACAGGGACGCGAATCTTGAAGTTGGCGAGGTCTTCCGGTGTCTTGATCGGGCGCGTGCTGCTGGTGATCTGACGAAAGCCATTGTCCCACACCGCTTCGAAGGGCGTCAGGCCGACCTTTTCGATATTGCCGCGAATGAACTTGCCGACTTCGCCGTCCATCGCAGCCCACACCTTGTCGTAGTTGGTGAAGGCGAAGCCGACGCCGGTCAGAGATGCCGTCGGAATCAACGTCGACATCACGGTGCCAGGCATGGTGGCCAGCTCCAGCGCGCCGGAGCGAAGCTGGGTCATCATGTCGGTATCACTGCCGAGCTGATTGTTGGGGAACAGGTTGATCGCGACCTGTCCCTTGGTCTCCGCGGTAATCGCCTCGATGGCTTCCTTGAGCCGCACGTTGACCGAGTGCGTGGCGGGCAGGTCGTTGCCGAACTTCAGTTTCAGCGGCGCAGCCTGGGCCAGCACGGCGGGACTTTTCAGGAGCGAGGCCGCGGCGGCGACACCGACAGTGGATCTCAAAAGCGTACGACGGCTAACCGTGAGCATAAGTATCCTCCCATGTGGGCTCCGCGTTGGTGCGGTGCTATTGAATTCGAATACCGAATTCATATTCTGAATTCGAATTCGATGCAATGGATTTTGTTGCGTCGCGGTGTTATGAATCCGCACGACAGCCCGTTGGAGTCTGCATGCCTACCGTCCAAACCCAGCCGACCCTCGTGGAACAGGTTGTAAATGCTATCGTTTCCGAGATTATCGAAGGGGAACTGCCGTCCAATGCGCGCCTGATTCAGGACGATTTGGCTCGCGCTTACGGCGTGTCGCGGCAGCCGGTGCAGCAAGCCTTGCTGCTCTTGCGGGACCGCGGATTGGTGCGGGAGGCGCCAGGCCGGGGTTTGATTGTCTCGCCGATCGATCCCGATTTCGTTCGGAGGCTCTATGAGATCCGGGCCATGCTGGATGGATTGGCCGCGCGCCTAGCGGCCGAGCGCGGCGCCGGACGTGCCAAGATCGAGGGGTCGGCTTTCCTGGAAGCGGGACGTGCCGCGGTCGCGAGCGGATCACTGCACGAGCAAATCGAAGCCGATATGAAATTCCATGCCTTCATCAACGAGCTTTCGGAAAACTCATTGATCGGCGAGACGACCGCGCCGCACTGGCCGTATCTGCGCCGGGTCATGGGCGAAGTGTTGCGTGACGATGTGCAGATGCCGCAGACCATTCTGGGCGAGCATGTCGCGATCCTCGACGCGATCGTCGCCGGCGATGGTGACCGGGCAGAGGCGCTGAGCCGTGACCATATTTCGCGCGCAGCCAAGATATTCGTTCAAAGACTGCAAGCACAGCAGGCGGCCTCTGAACAAGAGGTGCGCCAACGCCGTACGCGGCGGATCAAGTAACCTGCAGCGACGCCGGCGGGGGGCATCTTAGGTTCAGTTTAGTTCTTTGGTGGCTTCCTACATAGGTGAGCAGAGTTGCTTGTGGTGAATACCCGCCGAGCAGAGCGTCACTGATCACGCAAGAGTTGACCACCATCTGACGCATGATTTGTTTGTATAGTTTAATCGACGCTCATCAGCGTCGGTAGTGCTGCCTTGAGCGTTGCCGGCCGCATCCGCCGCGTCTGCTTCTGGCCCCAAAGCGGACCGTCCTTAGGTCGGCTTTGACCAATTTGCTGGAAATGATGCTGCTCCGGCGGAGGGGGGCGGTGATTTCCTTAGGCACTTGCGGCTCGAGGACCGGCCCCACTCCCATTCCGGGATTTTTTTTCTGGTCCGGCGAGAATTTCAGTCCCAATGACTGAAGCGCACTAGAGTGGCTTACTAGACAAGCTCGGTATCTCAAGCGTTTATAGGAAACGTGTAAGCCGAGAGGCCAGGCCCTCTGCTGCGGCCGAGCATTATTTTTTAGGAGTTCGGTGCGGGCCAGCCGAAATCATCGAGCGTCAGACCACTTCCGTGATTGACCAACGCCAAGCAGGAAAGCCCGAGTCGACCTATCGCTCGCCAACGTCTCATACCCAACGGTTAGCACCGGGTAGACGAGCCAAGTCGACGACGACGGCGCCGAGTTATTCAGATTGTCCCCCTCGAAGAACGTCTCACCCAGGAAGCCAGAGAGCTACGCCAACGGGTCGAGAGCGGAAAGCATCGCCTAACCGAGCGGCTCATGCCCCTCGGTCCACGGGCTTTAATCTAGGAGGAGCCCGATGCCACGAACCATCACCATCACCCAATGGACGGCATTGAGGCTGCCTTTGTGTGCGCAGGGGCGGTGTCTTTTTGTGGCCTTGATCGCAAGCGTGGCTGGGCTCTTACTTGGATGAAGCCCGCCAGAGGGCCGCGTCGTACTTCGTGGTAGGCACAAACTGCACTGGAACCGTCTCAGCATTTCATTGCAAACGGCCACTGGAACTTTTTTTGCCACTATGTTCACTGGTGGACAGAACTAAACCCATTAATAGTGCTTTAATATGCCATCACCGCTCCGCTCGTGGCTACTATCGGTGATGTGAACGCCCGATTGCGCTCCCGCCAACATGCAGGGAGCAGCGCAGTGCAGCAGCGTCGTCATTTCAAGCAAACGCAGTCACTTGAACAACGTCTAGCTGACGAGGCGCAACGACTCCGCCAACAGGCTGGCGTGCTCGCACCTGGGGCAGACCGAGACGCCCTTTTGAAGAAGGCGCGACAGGCTGAGACTGGCGCACATATGAGTGAGTGGCTGGCAAGCGCCGAACTGAAGCCACCAACTTAGAACGCCATGAGCGCAAACCAACCTTGGACGCCAGAAGACGATCAACTGCTGCTCGAATTGAGGGCAGCCGGAAAGAGACCGACAGTGATCGCCAAGGCGCTTCGTCGATCAGAGGCATCAATCGTGGGGCGAACGTTAATCCTCAAGCACAAGCGAGAAGATGAGCGAGTCGAATAACACGATTTACGACCGCCTCGGTTGGCGGCCTCTTTCGCTTGGACATCGGACCAGCCCGTAATCCTATAGCTGGCACAAACTGCACTGGAGTTGCCGAATCTCCCCGGCGTAGACTACTCGTCCACGTGGGGTTGTGTCACTGTGGGTGACGTATTCTTCAAAATCTGGGCCGTGATCCTCGGCTTGAGCCCGATAGTCATCGTAGCGCTGGCCATGTTCGTGCGGTGACGATGGTAGCCGAACCGCTAAGCCCGCGTGAAAAGAAGCTCCTGCGGCGCATGGCTCTCGGGCGGCGTGACGCGGAGATTGCTGCACAGATCGGCGGGACCGAAGCACAAGTATCTGTCCAGCGCCTTCGCTTACTCAGGAAGCTGAAAATCCAATCTCAAGCGCAGCTCGTCGACGTAGCGGAAAAATTAGCTAGATGGCCGTCGTCGCCAATAGCTCCGCCACCGAGACCTGGCCCGCCCGCACCAAGCGGGCGGTAGATGGCCCCAGCAACTAGCCTTCCTTCACACAGGCCCCCAATGGTTGCTGGGGCCGCTTACCGTGAACTATGGTCAGACTGCGCTGGGCCGCGTGGGCACTATTTCCGTCCGACGCCCGCGCGCCAAGCAGGAGCAAGCAAATGGCGGCATACCTCATCGTCGAGCACATCATTACCGATGCGGCCAAGTTTGAAGAATACAGAGCCAAGGTCGCCCCCCTTATCGCAAAGCATGGTGGCCGCTATCTGACCAAGGGTGGAAGCCACAAAATGCCGGAGGGCGGGCATTGGAAACCCGAGCGAGTCGTCATCATCGAATTTCCGGACATGGACGCACTCACCCGTTGGTACGAGGCTCCCGAGTACCAACCGCTCATTGCTCTCCGCAAACAGTGCACAAGCGAACTCGACATGATGTTCACGCTCGAAGGCGCTTAGTGGCCCAAAGCGGTCATGCCGCTCGGTCAGCCCGACGTCCGCTTCTAAGTGAGAAGCGGGCACGGTCTTCAGGCGAGCTGACTTCCGTAATGACCCATACCGCCGTGGCAGGCGTCGTGTGCAACGTCACGCTCTCGGCTCTTGCAACAATAGGGTCATGCGGGGCGGCTCCTCGTCGAGGTGATAGGAACGGGCCCGAACCACGACCTCGCTGTCTGCCAGATTGTGGTGCTCGATACCCCGGCGCAGTTCGTGCCAATCACGGACGCGGAATGTCTCCACCCAGTGTGTCGAGTCGCTGACGTCACGCGACAGTGCCCAACCCACCGCACCGGCCCGATATCGGGACAGCCGGACGTCGGCCATGGCGGCGCGAAATGCCGTAGCGTTGGCCGGATCGATGCGGTAGCTGATCGCGAGCACCACCCGATGCCGGGCGCTGTACAAGAGCGGCAACATCTCCTCCGCGATCGACAGGGTGCGGGGAACCGCCAAGGCCGGAGCTGACGGATCGCCGATTTCAGCCGGGAGTTCTACCGCTCGCGTCAGGAGTGCGATAAGGCAGCCTCCCAGGCCCGCAGCGAGGATTGTTCCTGTGAGGCCCGCGTGCTCGCCGAGCAAGCCCCAAAGCAGCGCGCCCAGGCCCATGGCGCCGTTGTACATCGCTTGATAGAGGGCGAGCACGCGAGCGCGCACCCACGGCGCCGCCGCCAACTGCACCGTCGCCTGCAAGTTCGAAGCGCCGATAATCCAGCCGAGGCCGAACACCAGCAGCGCCGGATACGCAGTCATTTTGCTGGGAATGAGGGCGAGGGGAATCAAAGCCACGCTGCATGCCGCGCCGGCGAGCGCGATCAGGTTGTTGCGCGAGATCAACTTGCGCAACAGGGGCACGATGAGCCCGCCCAGCACCGCGCCGGCGCCAATGACCCCCATCATCACTCCGAAGGACGCGGAGGAAAGCCCGAGCACCTGACGAACGTACAACGGCAGCAGCGCCCAGATCGCGCTAGCGCAGCCGAAGAACGCCGCTGAGCGGACCAGCGTGTTCCACACAACCGGCTCGGCCAGCGCATAGGCGAGGCCGACACGCATCGCCGAGCCGAATTGCTCGGGCGGGACATCACTCGACGTCTGTATACGCGGAAAGGTCAGCAAAATGCCGACGACCAGCGCAACGAAGGCGAAGGAAGCCGCGTTGGCCGCGAATGCGACCGTCGAACCGGCAATTGTCAGGATCAGCCCGCCCACCGCAGGGCCGACGGCGCGCGCGATATTGAACCCGACCGAGTTGAGGACCAGCGCCTGCGTCAATACCTGACGTGGCACCGTCAGCGGCACGGAAGCAGACCATGCTGGATTGTTCAACCCAGCACCTACCGCCAAGAGGGCTGTCAGCGCCAGGAGGATGGTGGCATCAAGGCGACTCAGCGCCGCGACGATTGCCAGCGCAGTGGCCGCCACCAACATCAGCAAGTTCGTCAGGATCAGGTGGCGTCTGCGGTCCATCAGGTCAGCGAGCGCTCCGGCGGGCAGCGCAAGCAGAAACACCGGGAGCTGCGCGGCTGCCTGGACCAGGCTGACCATCATCGGGCTTGGCGTCAGGTCCGTCATGATCCACGCGCTGGCCGTGTTCTGGATCCAGGTCCCCAGAGCAGACACAGTGTTGGCCAGCCACAGCCAGCAAAACGCATGGCTTGCGAATGGTGCCCAGGCAGAATGCGCCGTGTCAGGACCGGGGCCCTGCGGGGTCTGCTGTTCGTGCTGAGAAGTCATCTTTCGATGATACCAACCCGGTTTACGACGGTTGTCCCACATCTACCGCTGGCGTGGATCCACGTGGATCAAAGCCAGCGTCAGCTTCTGCCCCGCCGCGGACGAAGACCGACACTGCTTCTTTGACGATCTCAAAGCCGCTGGCAGTCAATTCCTTGAGAATGCTCCTCGCCAAATGCGAGCATTCTTCGGGGTTGATCCAGGTCGCTTCCCGAAACGCCTTCCAGTTGTCTTAGCGTTCACGGTCTCCGGCTTTGGCTTGAGTCCCTCTTAGCCCTTCTCGGACCTCATAGCGCAGTCACCCTTGGCTCAATTTGAGCCGTGCCGGTCCCGGCTTTGTGCGCCACGGGCGAATGGTTCTTGTTGATTTAGATCAATCATGCCCCAGCCGTCGCTCGTGTTGTTAAGGCAACGAGGATTGGCCATGGCTCGACATGACAGGGTTTTTGTCGTCTGGGTCGCCGGGACGTTTCTTCTGGCACTCGGCGCGATTTATATTTTACTTTTCAGCATGTGAGAGCCGTAGAAATACGGAGCCGCAAATCGATAGCTCCCTCGTCAAATCGCGCGGGTTCCTTTAGTGGCAATCTGGTATCAATTTACAAAGTTCTCTCAAAGCTTGTGGCGAGGCCGCCCCGCGATGGTTTTTAGTTGCGTCGGCTTGATTGTTAAATTCATCGCCGTCGTGGGCGTCACGCTTTCGATTTCGGTCGCCAGGGCCTCGGTGACTCCGAAGCGGGTCATCGTCCTTCAGTCAAATGGGCAGGATTTTAAGCCGTGGAGCGACTACGTCAGGACATTCCGACAGGAGCTTGAGCAGCAATCATCATTACCGATGGTGATACAGCATTTTCCGGTCGCGCTTGGCCCAGGTGGCGAAGGTGCTGAGAGGCAGCTCTCCGCCTATCTCGATAGGCTTTTCTCTGGCGGTACGCCCGACCTCTTGGTTGCTTTTGGCGCGCCTGCCGCTGCCTTCCTGCAACGACACCGAACGGAATTATTCCCCACCGTACCCGCGCTGCTCGCGGCAATCGACGAAAGACGCGTCCAGCAAATGCGCCTCACCGGGAACGATGCGGTGGTGGCGGTTTGGATTGATATTCCGTCCCTTTTCGAAAATATCGTTCGCGTCTTGCCCGAGACGAAAAACGTCGCTGTCGTTATCGGAAACTCATCCAACGAGGGATTCTGGGTTGACGAGATACGGAGCCGCCTCCAACCCATGAAGGAGCGTATCAATCTTCTCTTTTGGAACGAACTGTCGTTCGAGGAGATTCTGAAGCGCGCAGCGGTGCTTCCGAAGGACAGCGCGATTTTCTGGATCCAGCCGCAAGTCGATGTGACAGGGGCAACTCACGATGGCGAGCAGGCACTCAAGCGGCTTCATGCTGTGGCAAATGCCCCAATCTTTTCTCACGACGACGCCTTTTTCGGTGACGCAATCGTAGGCGGACGGATGACTTCTGTTTTGCAGGGATCTCGCGCCGCGGCGGCGGTCGCTGTCAAAATACTTGGCGGAGAGAAAGCGGGAGAAATCAAGACCCCTGCATTGCTGTACGAGGCGGCCAAATACGATTGGCGCGAACTAAAGCGATGGGGCATTCCTGAGGGAAGGCTGCCGGAAGGCAGTAAAGTTCTTTTTCGTCAACCATCGGCTTGGGAACTCTATCGATGGCAGGTTCTTGCGGTTTGCTCCGCCCTACTAATTCAGACGACTCTGATCTTCCGCTTGCTCTTTGAGAAACGCGGACGTGTGCTTGCCGAAGTTCAAGCGCGGCAACGCTCATCGGAGTTGGCTCACATCAATCGCTTCTCGATGGCCGGTGAGCTCACCGCGACGATCGCGCACGAACTCAACCAACCGCTCGGCGCTATTCTAACCAATGTAGAAACTGCGGAACTGATCGTTAAGTCTCCGGTGATCGATCCAAAACAGATCGGCGAGATTCTCGCTGACATTCGCCGGGACGACATGCGCGCCGCCGATGTTATTGGTCGGTTGCGAACTCTAATCAAGAGAACTCCCTTTGAGTTGAAAGATGTTGATCTCAACGACACTGCCCGGGAAACCGTTCAGTTTCTTTCAGCCCTAGCGGTTGGGCGGGAAGTTGAGTTGATAAGTCTAGTTGCGCCGATGCCCCTCTCCGTCCAGGGTGATCCAATCCAGCTCCAACAGGTCGTCCTGAACCTGATCGTCAACGCTATGGATGCGATGTCAGGTATGCCCAGCACCGAAAGGCGTATCAAAGTGTCAACGTCACGCGATGGCAGTTCTGCCTGTCTCTCCGTATCTGACGTCGGTCCGGGCATTCCCGCTGATCAGCTCAAGCAGGTGTTTGAACCATTTTTCACGACAAAGCCGAAAGGCATGGGCATGGGCCTTTCGATCGCGAGAACTATCGTCGAAACTCACAGCGGACAGATATCTGCTGAAAATCTGGCCGGGCGGGGCGCAGCTTTTCATATAACACTACCACTTGCGAAACAGCCGAAATGACCTCAATTGGCCCTTTGCTGACTTTCACTTAGGCATCCCTCGATGTCTGTTTTAGAGGGCAACCCGAACCTAGCTATCCCCGCATGCGCGTACCAGATCTATGAATACAGGCCCTTAGTTCTCTGCGAGCATTGTTATTGAGCAGAACTAATTTTGTTGGCGGATCGACTGTCTTTTACGCGATCTCAATCAGCATGCGGACCCGCTGGCGTTCTACGCCGGCTCTCTCGTGGCCGAGAGTCTAGAAGATCCGGGAGCGGTGACACTTGGGGATGCGGCTCGGTGGCTGGTAGCTGGCATATTCGTCAGATCGCAGAATATCTGCTTTTGACCCAAACCACTCATCATGAACGACGCGAAACGTTCCGTCATTGACCTGCCCGCGCGGTGCCGTTTTGAGTCGGGTTGGGTTGGAGTGCATTGCAATGACCAACCACCGAACGACGGTAGGCGCACATGCCTATGCGAACTTCTTCAGTACCGCGCTGAAGCGAACGCTGCGCTTGCCGACAAGCGCAGTCGCTTCCGCGATCGCGCCTTCGTCGGTATAGGTGCCAGAAAAGCCGATGCCGACCTCATAGCCGCCGAACAGCGGCCGCTCGCCCACGATTGGTGTGTGCTCGTGATTGACGAGCTCGCCCTTCCACCGTCCGTTCGCGCTGGTGTAGGCGCCGATGTAATCGAAGAACGCGTCGCCACCGTGGATCCGGCCGTCGTGCAGCATCATGACGCCGGTATTTCCGCCATCGATACCATCAAGCATCCGAATGTGAATGGAATAGAGGCCGTTGCTGATGCCGCCTTGTCCGACTGGCGTGATGGGCGGTGCGGCCTCCTCGCTGATGGGGGTCATCAACGCGTAGAAGGCAACGCCAGGCAATTGCGGCGCGCCACCTTCAAAATAATATTGCTCGCCCTGCTGCCGACCCTTGAGCGTCAGCGTGACGACGTCAGTCTTCAACAAGGGCTGGAAATTCGGATCGTTATTGTGGCGCAACGTCAACATTTCAGCCAATACCTCGCCGCCAGTAGACTCCTTGAAGGTCCCGACGAATGCGAAGGCCGAACTGCCGCCCATCATCTTGCCGTCATAGAAATAGAGGACGCCACGGCGGGAACCGTGCACCGTATGCATCTCGACCTTGTAAAGTCCCTTCAGCATTTCCGCTCCGGCCAAAATCCTTGCTTGCGGGCTGTTCTCTCCGCCACGCCATAAGACCGATTTCATCGCGCTTGGGGCTGAGCTTCAACACGGCCTGGCGCTTCCGTCACGTCGATGGAAGTTACCCCCGCGCAGTGATATAGGCGATAAGGGAATATCGCTTGTTGAGGTAGATCAAACAAGAAATGTCACGATGTCCGCTTAGGGTCCAAACTCGGAAGTCGGAACGCGCAACCGTAACGTCCGCTTCACCCCGAAAACCTGCCGCAGCGTGGCCGGCCACATCAGGCGGCTGAGGATCGGCGAGATTGTGTGACTCAGAACATCGCCGAATCCGGGTATCGCCGGCCCGGTTATCGCCATGATCGCGTCGGTCCGCGCCGTCGGGAAATAGTATCCCGACGCCAGTATGAGGGCTTCCACCATCGAAGGGTGCTTGCTTGCCAAGGCAACTGCAACGGAAGCCCCCCAGGAATGTCCGAGCACGATCGCCTTATCGACGCCCAGGTGCGCAAGCGCGTCCCTGAACAGATCAGCCTGGGCCGCGGGGGTCCATACGACATTTCTGGGCCTCAGGCTGTAGCCGAAGCCCGGGCGATCGAACACGATAACCCGATAGTGCTTGGCGGCGAGATCGATGAGACCACTTGTCTCAAAATCCTGGATCATGCTGCCATTGCCATGAAGCAGGACCAGTGGCCGGCCGGAGCCGCGTTCGACATAGTGCAGGCGGACACCGTCGATTTCGATGAAGCGTCCTTGTGGCGGATGATCGCGTTGCGCCTTGTCGGCAAGTCGCTGATTGACGACCGCAGCAGCAGCCATCAAGCCGATCGTGGCGACAACGGTGGACGCGATCGGATATTCCTTCAGAGCACGAAAGGTGCTTGTTGCCAGCGATGGCGAACGTTTTTTCAGTATGCGCATGTGATACTTCCGCTGGACGGAGCCAGCTGTTCGAGACGGGGAGGGCGTCGCCGGATTAACGTCCTGGTCTGATCACGACCTTGATGATGCCGGCTTGTCGCGGAGTTTCATGTGCATCCCGGAGGCGTTTCGAGGCCGGCCGGATGGGGCACCCACAAAGCTGGGTTCGATTTGGCCCTCAACGATCTCGCAGCCAACAACGTTGCGGCCTTGAACTCATCGAGGACAGTTCCGGCGGCGCCACGGCGGCCATGTCGTGCAGACGCAACAGGAGGCGCAACGATATGTTCCTAGCACTGCGAAGAGATGCGGCACGGCGGGATTAGGAACGAACCTCGCAAGGCCCGATCGGGATTCCGTAGACGATTTGGTCTGAGCAACGGGAGACGGCCGTGCGCAAGCTTGTAGTTTTGATGTTACTTGCGGCCGGCGCGGGTGTGCTAGATGGCGCGGGACCTGCGGATGCCCAGGAATATCGCTGGTGTCTTCAGGGAAAGCAGACCGGTTATCCGGGCGACTGCAACTATCAGACGCGGGCACAATGCATGGCATCGGCGTCCGGCCGCGATGCCGGATGTGGCATCAATCCGGGTGCGGCTTTCGCGCGCCAACGTCGGCCTCACTGATGCTCGACCGGACTTAGCCAAAGCTCCCATGCCGCGGGCTGGCACTGCTCGGCAGCGATATCGAGCCTTCTCTGAGCACAACGGAAGGCTCGCCGCGGCTCTTCCTACGCTTGCTGTTTGCGCAAGCTAACGGTCGAGCCCATCCCTTTGAACGCGGGGACTAAATGTCATGGATCGAGACAAGAGCGGACGTATCGTTGAGACTTCACTCGCGCGTTAGGGCGAACTCGGTCCCAGCATGTTGATGCTGCTGGCCGTAAGCCTGGCGCTTACAGGCCTCATCACGGCGGGCACGTGGTTGATATTTTTCGGAGCTTGATCGCAGGCAAGCAGCTCGGCGATGGAGGAACTAAAGCGCCGACGCGGGCTTGGCTCATTCCTCACACTTTGGAGACAAGCATGAAACGCCCGTTCCTTTTCGTTTGCATTTCTTTATTGGCGGCTGCCACGGCATTGCCGGCCTCAGCGCAAAATCCGCCGGCGCAGTCCGGACCGAACAACAACGCGGTCAACAGTGCCGGTCAGAACAACTCCGACGCTCCTGTCGCGGGTCACAACAGTTTCACCGAAGGACAAGCCAAATCGAAGATCGAGGATGCTGGCTACGCCAACGTCACCGAACTGAAGAAGGACGACAACGGCGTTTGGCGCGGCCAGGCCAGCAAAGCCGGATCGGCCACTGCGGTAAGCATCGACTTTCAAGGCAACGTCAATTCGGCCAAGTAGTTCGGCCAAGAAGGATACAAAATGACCATTACGATTTCTCGTCTTTACGACAAATACAATGACGCCCAGCAGGCTGTTCGACGCCTCGAGGCTGCCGGCCTGCCGCATTCGGACATCAGCATCGTTGCCAACAATTCGGATAGCTGGTTCAGCGTCGACAAGAAGGTGGATCGTGACCGCGATGGTGTCGACGATCGCGCCGAAGGTGCTGGCAAGGGAGCTGGCATTGGTGCGGGCCTGGGTGGCGCCGCCGGTCTTCTTGCCGGCCTCGGCTTGCTCGCGATCCCTGGTCTTGGGCCCGTTGTCGCAGCCGGCTGGCTGGCCGCGACTGCGGTTGGTGCCGCCGCGGGAGCAGCTACGGGCGGAATTGTCGGAGCGCTCACGGAGGCCGGCGTTTCAAAAGCGGACGCGGGCACCTACGCGGAAGGAGTCCGTCGCGGAGGTACGCTCGTGTCGGCGCGCGTAGCGGACGCGGAGCGGTCTCGTCTTGAGACAATTCTCGACGAGTCCTCCGTGAACATGCGCGATCGTAGTGCAGCTTGGCAGAAAGCCGGTTGGACATCGTTCGATCCGGCCAGCCAGCCGTATGGCGCGGAAGAGATTCGCGAGGAGCGGCGGCGTTACGGTGGGGCAGTTCGCTAAGAACATTGCGGCGGCTTGCAAAGAAAGCAAGCCGCTGCGTTCGTTGCCGCGTCGCGCGAAGCCAGTTTAACAACCACAACGAGTTGCGCGATACCCAAATCGCTATCGGTTGGCCCCATGAGCTTGCAGCCTATCAAGCAGGTCCAATGCTTTGGTGCGCGCAACGCACGACGGCACTATCTAAAAAGAGCAATCCAGGGCAGTTGCTGGCGCTGCCAAGATTGTGCGACGCACGTCCCTGCGGATCCAGCGTCAAACGCAAAAGCGCTAGCTTGGCCAGGAGGTCACCTGTTCAGTGGATAGAATCGATCCTACAGTTCATTTCGCGCAGATACGATAATCCGTGCACGGTCAATCGGTGTTGATCCCTCTCGCCTTCGATATAGAGTTTCATCAGAAACCGTGAAAGCTGTTCACGGGCTCCCTTCGTCTCGCAACGGTCGACGAGCACGCCGTATATCGTTAGCGTACGATCAACGGGAAGAATATTCATTGGATCAACTCATAGGATGGTTTCTGCCTGAGTAAGCAAAGTTCGTCGCTTATTGTTCCCAAAGCAATGCCAGCTCATCGTGTGATTCAGCAAGTGCGTGTTCGGCCCTGCTAGGAACGAGTAAGCTAGCCTTTTGTTGCTGCTTGAGAGCGTTCCGGGCCGCGGCACGCCACCTCTCTTCGAAGGACCGCGTCATATGACGGACGAAAGTAACAAAAACCCCAATGAGAAGGAGGCCGGCGAAAATCCGGTTGGCAAGTATCATTTCAATCCCGGTAACATGGCAGGGAAGAAGCCTGGAGATAAGGAGCAGACAGCCGAGAACCGAGGCGAGCCGAAAGCCAAGGAAAGGCCCGCCGAGTAAGCGGCTAATTCTTGCTTCCCATATATTTGAATGCGACACCGTTTGCTTCTAACCAAGCCTCTACAGCGTCGAAGCTCGCAAACACGACAACGTTAGTCTTTGTCACCTAAGTCTCTGCCGGTGTTGATACAGATCCAAACGTTTTTCATATTCGCAGATCTTCCCGCACGCCGCGAACAAAATCGGTGCCGCACTTACTCTCCGCGGATTTGGTGCGGTACTCGATCTCGGCCAACTCCTCCGGCTCCACCCAGATCGCTTTGTGGGCGATGCGCTTCGGATAGGACTGCGTCTTGTCCGTCGCACGAGCGAATTAAGAGAAAGCCTCTATCGTTGGACGAGCGCCACCTACTCCCCCGGACTCGGGCGAGGTGATTGATTTCGCCAAGGGCGTGTCTGGCTGATTTAGATGGTAAAAAGAAGTGAGCGGATATGATTAAGACCGCAATGGGATGGCTGGAATTACCGCACTGGCTTATCATCGCGGGAGCCACGCTAGTAGTGGTCGGCCTGATTGGCCTTGTGGTCAGCCGCAAGCGTCGGGCTAAAGTCCCAGACGAACCAGCCAGCGAGCCGCGTCCCAAATTGTCACCGCTGCCAGATCTTCCTGGCACCCGGCCACGAGAAAGCCGGCGTAGAGCGCCAGCGGAGCCTTCGGCTGATTGAGAATTCGTAGGCGATGGGCAACAAGAGCGATACGGCAATCAAGGCCGTGGTGAATTTCCGAGCCGGTGCTCAGGATGGTCAGCTTGCGCCCGCCTCCCTCGGCCTCCTTCAGAATGTAGCCGCCTCTGGCGGACTTGTTCTCGCTGCCGGGGCTCGCGCCGGAGCAGAGGCATCGGCTGGCGGGACAGGGCGAGCAGGGCGGTCTGGCGGGGCGTGTTCAGGATAGATGAGAAGACATCTGCTGCGATGTGTCTCTAGGCTTGGTCTGATTTCCGCTTTACCTGCACGGTCACCTTGAACGAATTGGTGCAGGGATTTCCCTTTCTGCGACCCTTAGGACTTCCCTCATGTCCTCCGCAATAATAGGTGTGCTCACCGTCAGATGAGAACATTGCGACATGCTGTAGGTCGAGGCCGCCTTGCTGGCATCTGGAATTCAGGCATTTCACAAATCTTGGTATCGTCGATTTGGTATAGGTTGATTCGTTTTGAGTGTCGTAGCTGCGGCTACGGCTAGGCCAATCCAGGTCCGTGCGCTGACATTGGCGAGTCCTGCGCGGTGTGGAGATGAAAAATCGGTGCTGTTCATTTAAACGCCTAAAAGAACGGGCGTACTGTACCGCAACCTAAGCGGGCGGGAAAGCGGTGCCCGGAGGGTTTTCACTCGAGAACTTCGTATTCGAACGCCATACCCTCGGGATCGTTCTCCTCGAACCATTTCTCAGCGGCCTCGATTGTCGCGAAGACCTTGATGTGATCCTCGTCGCCGACTTTCTTGGCAGCGTCCGTGTAGATCCAGACAGTTTTCATCGCATCAACCCAAACAATTCCTTGACCTCGCTCAACCGAAGCTTGGTGCCGGCCGGCATGTGCTGCAACAGCATATGTCGGGTGCCGACCGCGATCAGATCGCGTCGGATGTCGTCCCGTTCCGAGTGATAGGCCTTCATTTCCGCTGCGAACTGAAAAGCGGTTTCCGGCGTGATCTCGAGCGGCTTTCGGATGGGCATGGTCTAAGCTTACGCACAACAACGCCGCCAAGCTTAAAATTGCTGCTGGCGGCGTTGGGTCTAGCCCCAGGGAAGATGCGCAAAATCCCCGACATGTGAGGAGTGAGCACAAAGCGTGCCATGGTTCATGGCTCAAACGGATTACTTCCGCGGGAGTATTTCTGGGCGTCTTTATGCGAACAGGCTCGCGACCAAATTGAATGGGGGGCAGCGTTTTTCTATTGAAAGAGGCCGCCAACTGAGGCGGCCGGAGAGGCTTCAAATGCAGCCGAAGATCAAAGAGCGAATCTGTCCGGCCTGCAATGGAACGGGCTTTCCGCCGGTTGAGCCTCCTGCTCAGGCGGGGCACAAAATCTATCCGGTCAAATGCAAGACCTGCAATGGCAAGGGCAAGATCACGGAAGACAACTACCCGGGCGATTCCGGGACAACACTGAGGCGGCCCGGACAAAGTTACGCCGCCCGCTTGAAATAAATACGGACGGTGTTCCTCCAGCCCTCATGTCGGCGCTCGCAAACCCGGCGACCGCAGCCAGTCGCTCAACTGTGAACCGGTTTCGGCCAGACGAGCCTTGCGGATTAGGCGCTGGCGCTCGATGCCTGGGGGAGTTCCTCGGGCCTCCTTGCGGAGCCGCTCTGCCTGGATGTCAAGACGCTGTTCAAGTGATTGAGTGTGTGTGTGATGTCGATTCAAGGACATGGCGCACTCCATTCCGTTAGAGGAAGGCGGGAGCGCGATCGGGCGTTCTCATCACCGATATAAGCCACGGGTTGGGGCGGTGATGGACTTACTGTGTGCCTGTCTGGAGGGAAGAGATGCTTATTTCAGACCTATTCTCGCAACTCGCGGAACGAATTGCGACCTATCGAAACTTATAATGCCTAGAACAGTGAATAGGCTTCAGTAGTCCTACCGAGAACGCCGCCTAAACCTACGGCTGCGCGAACAGGTCGTTCCCAGCCTGCAATATCCTCACGTAGGTCCCGCTCTCGTGATATTCGAGCCAGCCCTTGTCTATTGCGTATCGTAAGCCCGCCCAGAATTCGGGAGGCGAGGCTTTGTCGAGGTAAAGCAGGGGCCAGCTGACCTTCTCAATGTAAATTCTGCGGTCCTGAATAGGTTCGAATTCTCGAGCACGCTGCAGGATCCGGCGGGCAGCTTTCTCAGGATCTGCCCAAGGGCGCTGGTCCTTTATTTTCGTCATCGTTGACCGCTCCAATCCATCGTGTTGACGGAGGGTGCGTGGCGGCAATCTTGTTGATCGGCAACGGCACCGAGCGGCATCAAATTCCGAACGAATGCCTCATCTAAACCGTCGCTCAGATTTTCGGCGCAACACCGGCCCGGTCAAATACTGGCGTTTTCTCGATATCGCTTGAGCGACTCCCCGAAGGCGTATCTTCGGCGGCGTGCCGAAGCGACTCGGTGCTAGCGTCGAGTCCGTCGACGGTTTCGTTTGCCTGACTGCCGGAGTCGTGCGGGTGGACAGGAACCTGCCCGGCGCCGGAACCAGTAACGGCATCTATTGTGCTCGACCGAGGTGGCGTCTGATTTTTTCGTGTCATAGGAATCTCCCTGACGAGTCAACTGTTTTCGCTCGGTGCTGGTTCCGTCAGCAATTCCCGGCTCATCGACTTCTTCAGGAGGTGTTCAAAAAGGGACAGCGGCGGGGTTTCGGACGCCCCATACTCGAATCAGCACCGCGCGCATTTCTCCGCTGTGTGTAGGTTCACAAGAGCATCGCAGACGAGGTGCTATTCTATATTCGTGAAGTTTATTGCGGGCGTTGAAATTGCTGACGGAGTTTACGATGAATTACATGGCACCGATACAGGCTAGGTTCCTCGTCCGGAGAGGAAGCATTGACTGGATGGTCTATGATCGAGAGCTCAAGGGGCCGGCGCACCTAAAGGATTACCGCTTGGCCGAGAAGCTGACGAAGGAACAAGCCGAGCAGATCAAGCAGCGGCTGGCGACTTGGAACTCTCAGCCCACTTGAACTAGTCAGAGACTCACGGCTTGACCGACGCCCTGGGCCGGAAGCATCACCGATGCGCTAGCTCTCGTGGGTTGCGATCCTCGCCAGCGAGCGCTGTAATTGCCCGCATGAAAGACTACCCCACCAAGATCACGTTCGGCGAAATGCGCGAAACGGGCGCCACGCGCATCATTGTCTTTTGCAAAGACTATCGGTGCTCTCACAACGTCCAAATGGACGCAGCGCGATGGCCAGACGAGTGGTGCGTCTGTCCGATCTCGAGCCGCGGTTCACATGCACGGTCTGTGGCAAGCGAGGCTCGATCATTCGTTCGGTAGACGTGCCGCCCAGGATAGGCACTGGCAGCTGACAGGATGGCAGCTTTTTTCGCCAAAGATTCACATATGATATTAGCGGAACCGCAGATCATTTGGATGATCCGAACAACGGGGCACGTAATTTTCATTTCCTATTTTTCCAGCCCTAGTAACGGCCCGCTGGTCTCGGTGAGCAGCGGCTCGGCGATCCGGATTGGCCCCAGCATTGCTCTCCAAGGGTGCTGGGGCCGCTTTCTATTGCTGACACGTTCAGACAGGAACGAAGCGCGCTCGGCGCCGGTTAATGCGCGTTCAATGCCGCCCGCTTCATCCGGCATTGGATAGCAAATCGCGCTAACTTGGCTCCGGCTTGTTCCCCCTCGCTGGGACCGTTTCTTTGAGCAAAACGGAATCGGCTTGGAGGATCATCCTGCAACATTGGGAACGCCCTCCAGATCTGTCCGTTGATGATTCGGACTTGTTGGAGGAGAACCCGCCATGCAAGACAATTACGAGATCTATCGCGATGCGGAGCTTTGGCTAGCTGCTTTCGTCAGCTGCGGGCCAGCGATTCTGATCGCCGCCATGATGATAGCATCGCTTATTCAGCCGCAGTTCCCGGGCTGACATATGAACCAGTCCGCGAAGTGGTGAGTAACAGGCAATGTGAAGATGGTGGCAGGAGCAACTGTTTTGCTGGCGCTGTTGCTCATGGGTTTTATTTTTAGCGCGATATAGCTGCGTGACGATTGCCTTGACCGATGGATGGTGGATGGACGGCAGTGTGTCGTCCGGCAACGTCGTCGCCAAGGCTCTCACGCCCCCAGCAGCTCCCGCGCCCGTCCGTTTTCCGGATCGAATAGCGCAGGTCAGCCCTGACTAATCCCCATGCCGGACTTCCCGAGAAGAGAGGTAAGTTGCCAGCCGCAGCGGGGTGCATCACGCCAATGTCCAGTTCGCCTGCACCGAGCTACCGGGCTTACTTCGTCGGGACGCACGGCCACATGATTGGTCGTGAGGACCTGATCTGCGGCAGCGATGCGGAAGCCATCGCGCTGGCAACCAAGTTTACAGACAAGCACGCGGTGGAAGTCTGGGACGGGGACCGCCTCGTGACCAAACTCGCACGTCAGAAACCTTCTAAATGAACAATTTGCGTCCTACTTCGTATACGGAGAATGCTCAGGGATGAGAAAGACAACCGCCTGGGATTGGAGCGCGAGCTCGAAAGGGCGAAACGGCTTGCCGCGGTCACGACGGATCGCACGACCTATGAGCGGATACGCGATTTTGCCGAGGACATCAGGCAAAGGCTTCAGCGGTTAGTGTCCCGGCGAGGTGAACAAGACGAGATACGCGCCCGCGCGCGTCAGCTTTGGCAAGAGGCGGGCCGGCCAGCCGGCCGCGACTTAGATTTTTGGCTGCAAGCCGAGCGCGACCTCGCGGACGATGAGAAGATCGAACGGTGACGGCGGTAGAGCGTTGGACCGTTTACTGCTTCTCTCCGGGTGGGCAGACGTCGCTGGGTGGCGGTGCAGCCGGAGATGGTGGCGGAGCAACGGGCGCGGCTTCCGAGGCGGCGCAGTCACCCGCCCAGAGCTTGGTGCCTCTGACCGTTCCAACCAGTTTGCAACCCATTGGGGTTTGCGGCCTGACATGAATGGGCGGCCTTTTTGCCGCTTTCGGTGGAGCAGCTTGAGCAAAGGCGCTAGTCGCAAAGAGCAGCGCGACAAGTCCGATTAGCGGCTTCATGGTCCACCCTCACTTGCCCTTGGCCTTTAGCGTCAACTCAACCAGGCGCCTGATCGCCTCGGCACGCGATGGCAGGTCAGCCTGCTTCCTGCGCCAATTGCTCGTCTGATCGATTTCCTCGATCGGAGTGAGGAGTACGTCCAATCGGAGCGAGAGCCAGACGACGATGAGCCGTGGCTTGGCTGGCCTGATGGGCGGCCCGGGGCCGGCGCGGGCGGCAGCGGCGACGACCGCGAGCTCGGCGGCGCCGACGACGAGGACGGCGGCGACACCGAGCCAAGCCTCGGCGGTCTTAACAACCACAACCAAACGAGACGGGCGGCCGTGTCCGCCAGTGCACCTGCGAATCGCCTTGGCGCAAAAGCAAATCCCTGCGCTTCGGGAGAAGGCGCTGGGACTTCAGGTGACTGAACGAACCTTGGTAGGATCGATGCACTCACCGGCCTCTCCAACTCCCCTCAACTAGATTTGTCTGCGCAAACGGCCTGGTCTAACCGGGCGGCTTGCGGCCTCACGGGGGAACGCTCAATGGTGGGCACCTATCGAAGAGGCGGCCCCACGACTTTCATGTGGTGCATTGCCATCAGCTTTTGGTTCGTTTCGGCATCGACACCCTGCCGCTCGGCGAACATCTTTTCGAATCCACCGGGCGTCACGCCGAACAGCAATACACCGGGCTCCGTCCCGACGTTCTGAAACGTGTGCGGAGTGTGATGAGGAATGAAGACAAAGGCGCCGGCGGGGGCGCTCACAATGCGTTCGCCCAGTTTAAAGTTGAACTGACCGCTCACAACGTAACAAAACTCAGCTTCCATTTCGTGCAGGTGTGTAGGGGGGCCGCTCTTGGGTGCGATGGTTTGACGAAAAAAGCCGAGTTGCCCCCCAGTTTTATCAGCCGTTGCCAATAGTTCGGTGAAATCTCCCTCTCGGCCTTGCTGTCCGCTGTAGCGGGTTGTTTCGCCGGGCAGCACGATGAATGCCTCGTCACCCGCGGAGACTTGAGTTGAGGGCAGAACAACAGTGGCAATAAGGGAGTAAAGAAGGCCGAAACGCGCTTTGAAGAATTTGGCGTGCATGGCAACCTCACCTGGATACGTGACGGTGTACGAACGCGACCAGAACGCTCCCACGGAGCGATCCTCTAGTTCATTAAGCACAACCTTATTTGCACTGAGCCACTGTTTACACTCAGTGCGCGGTCCGTGCGACATTTTATGCACTAAGTGGCAACGGTGTTGTCCTAATTGCTGATCTCGCTAAGCGGATCGGCGCACTTCGAAGGCTCTCCGGCGACATGATCGGCTCACTACTAGTTCGCGCAAACGGGCTGGTTTGACCGGACCGATTTTGCGATCCCAAGGCGCGCCTGGCAATCACCTGGGCAGATTCAGAACGGGAATATCGCGTTGTCCATCATCGTCTTGCTCAAGGCATTGGCCGGGGCCTCAGAACAGAGCTTCAAGGCCGTGCTTAATGAAACTGGTTCGCTGTCCATTGCGGCGCTTGACGATAGGCGTGCTACCTTCTTCCGGGAGCGGGCTTTCCTGCCGCAAGCTCTGCTCGGCCAGCTGCTGCAGATCTATCAGGATGCCGGTAACGATGCCGCATCGCCTTTGGCGCAATTCGTCAGCAAGCTGCTGGGGCTTGATCGACTGGACGCTCTGGAAGCTGGACTGAAGCCGCTGGCGGATGTCCGCAACGTACGCAAGATCGTGGATGGCTGGGTAATTGCGGAGAACGACAAAGTCCGGTTCGACCGACTTCTCTCCGACGAGCGCAAAGCGCGCGGGGAGTTGAATGATCAAGTCCTGACCAGACTAAGCGAACTTGCGACGCTTGCTCCGAACTTCAGCTCTCCGCTGAGGTGCGGGAGGATACGCTAGACGACGTGGAGGCAACCCTGTCGGAGGGCGATGATTCCGACGCACTCGCGCGCCTGACAGATCAGCAGCGGAGGCTTGCCTCGATCCGACGAGAAATCGACGCGGCGCAGAGGGCTCTGTCCATCGCTTTTGCCACTCCGGTTGGTTCGGTGAATGCCGCCGGAGCGTTTGCACGCTGGGAGGCCGAATACGGCCCGCGCGTCAGATCCGTTCGCGTTCGTGTTGAGGCCTTTCTACCCAAAGTCTCGTTGCCAAGTGACCCGGAGCGGTTCGCCGAGGCGGCATTGACACGTCTGCGCATCGAGCAGAAAGAGTTGTCTGATCGCGCATCACAAGCGCGAGCTGACATAGCGCAGCACGCTTCAGCGCAGGATGAGCGCGATGTTGCCTTGCGCCAGCGCGAGACAATAGATCGGGAAGTCGCTCGCTTGCCCAGTACTGCAGGCAGCCTCGGGCGGCACTGGCGGAACTGACTTCGTTTATTATCAGTGACGTTTGTCCGGTATGCGATCGAGATTTCGGCGAACTAGGTGCAGGTTCGCTGAGCGACCATGTCCACGGCAAGGTAAGGACATTATCTGCTTCGGCGGAGCGACTACTAACCTTGGGTCGGACTCGCGGCGAACTCCAGGTCACCGTAGAACGTCTGGAGCGCGAAATCGAAGCGATCGCCGCGCGAAGGCTCAATGAAGAAGTTCTGGCCGACCTGGACCGGCGAGCGGGGTTGGCAGAAACGTTAATTGCCGAACTCCAAGACCTGCTCGAGGCGTTGCGCGAAGGCGCGCGATTGCGTGCCGCGGACGTCGCGGTGCGACGCGCCGTGACCGAAACACAGTCGCACAACATCTCGCTTGCCGCCGCGCGCGACACGCTGAGTGACTTTGCCCGCTCAATCGGAGCGTCTGTGCTTGATGAGGGCGAGTCATTCGAAGCCGCCGTGATGCGGTTGGACGGATTGTTGGCGGCTGATGCGTCGCGCCTTGAGGAACGGCCTTCCACGCGGCGCAATGGCGCTGATCACATCGCCACAATCCGCTCGGCGATTGCACGCCGCAAGGAAGCAGATGAGCGGATCGCGACAGACTTCGCGTCTTGGCAACGGACCAACCGGGCCCTGGAGCGAGCCCAAGTTCTTCGCGATCAGGGTAACGCTATACGCAATGCCGTCGACAAGGTTCGCTCTGCGATTGGTTCCTCCGCAGGAACGGAACCAAATAAGGGATTGCCGCTTTTGCTATTTGAATTGTTCTGGAGAAGATGCGAATGCGCTACTTCGATAAGCTTCGTAAGGGATCGCGGCTGCACCGCGCTACAATCGTCGATGATCGTACATTCTCAATACGGCCCGCCGGAAATGGTTTGAACGACCTAGGTGCTTTCCAGCGCGTGGCTCAAGACACTGTCCACCACGAAGGCGAAGACGGATATCGGATACCGCTCAAAAATATTACAGGCTCAATCTACGATCTCCTGGTCATTAAGCGGGATAGACGACTGAAAGTAGTTCCGAATTCGCTTCGGAACATAACCAGCGACCCCAGCGCCGGACGTTAGTCACAGCGCCAAGGATCGCTACTCCCAGGGGCTGAGGAGCGACTGGAAGCTGGAAACCCGACTCTTGCCGTATCTGTTCGCTCCTACGAACAAGAGCTACCCCTCAGAGGTAAGAAACGATTGCGCGCCTGCGCAGTATTCTACTTGTCAGGATTTTGCACTTTACATCCTGGGGCTAGAGCCAACGCCGACCGCAGGTATTTTAAGCGGTCGGCGCTGCGCTGTTTGGATTCGCGGATTTCACCCAAATGCGCATCTCTGCCGCACGCCCATACCCAAAAGCTGCACCCCGCTCAAAATCACATCATGAGATGGGACTATTCTTTGGGAACGATATGAAGCAGCAAACCTTGCTTACTCGTAGCTGGAAATATCGCATGAGTTGATCCAATGACCATTCTTCCTGTTGATCGCGCGCTAAGCATATGCGGCGTGCTCGCCGACCGTGGCGAGATGAAGGGAGCCCGTGAACAGCTTTCCCGGCATCTGATGAAACTGTACAGCGCAGGCGAGAGAGACCAGCACCAATTGACAGTGCACGGACTATCGTACCTGCAGGATTTGGACCGAAGGATCGATTACAGCAATTGAACAGGGAGCCTGCTGGCCGAGACTACTAGCGCTTTTTCAGCGCTTGACGCTGCATCTGCAGGGAATTGCGCAGCATAACCCTTGCGATCGCAGCGCGGGCGGCATCTGCCCTGGCCTTAAGTTTTTTCGGTAGCGGCGTCCGGTGTTCGCCGGCCGTTGGCGTCATAGCCATCTGGGTGGGCGCTGTCGAGCTATGCTCGATATGCTGCACGCTCATTGGACCAGTCGATGGTGATTTAGGTATCGGCATAAAGGACCTCTGCCATTGAGTTCGTTCAATAACTCCGGAGCCCAGAGGGCGACTCCGGAACCCTTCACCTCAGCGATTGAAGTTCTGAGGATCGCAGCCACTCGCTCATGTGCGAGCCGGTTTCAGCCTGTTGTCGGGCCTTCTTCAAAATGACTTCCCGGTCAGCCCCAAGTGCGAGCACTTCAGCCTGCAGGCGAAGGCGTTGAGCCTCATCAGCTAGACGTTCTTCTAACGACTGAGATTGCTTGGAACGACGCCGTTGCATTGGCGCGCTCCTTTCCGTTTTCTAGGAAGGCGGGAGCGCGGTGACAGCGATCTCATCACCGGTATAGGCCACGGGTCGGGCGGTGATGGAACATCAATGTCCCAGCAACTCAATTGTTCCTAAAGCTAGCGCATCGGTGACGCTTCCGGCCCAAGTCGTCGGTCAAGCCGTGGCAGCGCAAAATCGCATAAATAAGCGCCAGCACCGTTTCCAGTGCTGGTGCTGGAAGTTCCGCGGGCGTTGTAGCATTCGCCCCGTGCGGCCCTTTTGCAAAGCCCGCCTTCGCAGGGCAATGCACTAATGGTCTATTGGTGGATCGCGGCATTAGTTGAAACTCGCAGCCATCGCGCTGCGTACTTCTCCGATGGCCCATGATCGCGAAATTCAGGAACTTCAGACCAAGCTCGCTATGTGCCAGCGGCTGGTAGAAAAATGTCCCTGACGGCCCTATGACTAAGAACCTTCGCGGCCTTGAGAGCGAGCTTCGCCGGCAACTTAGCGATTTGATTTCCGCGTCACACATGTAGTTGGGAATAGACTGCCGCGCGGGCTCGGACATCACGCACATACGGCAACAAATTTCTCAGCCACTCGTCAGGCCGGGGTCAGTTCTCGAGCTTAGAGAAATTGGTACGCCATGCCGGCAAGCGCTACCCGAATTATAGGGCGCGGCATGAATTGTGCTGATGATTGGCTGCCGGGGAGTTTCAATGTCCCGGTTCAGGAATAAACGGTCATCTGGTGTGTATTTTTGAGACCGGCGGCCCGCCATTCGGGAGGTATCGTTGCGTTGCACGTCGCTTCGACAGACCAGGTTCCTCGTTCGCCAAGGAAGCACCGGCTGGATGGTTTACGATCGAGAGCGCAAAGGGGCGGCTCAGTTAGAGGACTATAGCTTGGCCGAAAAGCTGACGAAGGAAGAGGCCGAACTAGTAAAGGGGTTTCTGACAGCGGCCCTCCCTCAGCCCCAGTCCGAAAGCGCGTAATTCGGGCCGCTCTACACTGGGGGCCATTCGCAAAGGATTGGGAGATTGTGATGGAGCCGGCTGCCCCAGCCCGACTGGCTGGGGGCCATAGGCGGCCGAACCGGGGCAACGCCTCGCTGGACGGCGGGCCAGTCGGGCGCTTCCCTACGGTACGCCGCGTATCGGGCTATTCAACGGAGAACCTTAGCGAAAAGCGGCGGGTGCAACGCCAAATGGTCCTGTTGCCGGCATCGGTTCACTCACCTTATGATTGCGACCGGGTTTACGCGCTGGCGAGGAGAGTTGCCGAACCGCGATTCCGTCACCTAGCGGAGAGCGCTCTCAGGAGAAGGTTGAGGTAATGAGCCCAATCGGAATGGTCGAGCATCTAGATGGAGGGACGGGCAGCGACTGGCCAAATCTCGGTCGATACCGAGACAGCAATGCTGCGATAACGGCGCCGCTGCGTGCGGTGTTCATCGGGGATTCTCTGACCGAGGCATGGCCTGACGTCGATCCCGACTTGTTCTCGAACGGGATCGTCGGGCGAGGTATCGCCGGGCAGACCACGCCTCAGATATTGCTACGTTTCATGGCAGACGTCGTCGCACTTCGGCCCAAGGTGGTTCACATTCTGTGTGGCTGCAATGACATCGCTGGCAATACCGGCCCGATGACCTTCCGCGACTATCAGAACAACGTGCTGGCAATGCTGACACTTGCCGATGCGCATGGCCTGCGTGTGATCCTCGGCAACTATGTCGATTACGACCAGTTCGCATGGGCGCCAGAAGTCGATCCCAAACCTTGGACCCGGCGCATGAACGCCTGGATAGAGGATACTGCAAGAATGCGGGGGTATGCCTTCGCCGACTATCGAACTGCATTCGGAACGATCGATGACGCCAGAAAGGCGGCGATCATGCCTGACGGTGTCCATCCCAATGTCGCGGGTTATGCTTTGATGCGGCCTGTCGCGCTCCAAGTACTGGACCAAGCCTTCGAACAGGCCGGCGCATAGCGGCGACAATGCCCAGCCAATCTATATCTCGCTGGAAGTCGCTTGCCCAAAAAACGGCCCCAGCGAGGGGACACAGGCTGGGGCCTAGTTTAGACTTTGAAACGTCGGGCGAGCGTGATGCGCCCCTAGCGGCAACCACGCGAATGAACCGCATCAGCATGGTACCGGGCACGGTTGCTGAGACAACCCAGATGACGCGCATGGCCCTATTCCATCTACTCGGTGGCAGCCCCGTGAATAAAAAGGCGCCCAGTCTCAGATCATGGCGCCGTTAGCCTGGTCGCGCGCGTCTACGGGCCGAGCAAAGCGGCAATGACTGGCGCCTGGAAATTACCGCCGCTGGCGCCGGAAAAGTGATGATCTGAGATTGAGAACCGTTTCCTGCCAAGACCGCTAATGGCCCAAAGCTGACGTCGTCGCAAAGCCCACCATGTCCGTCTTTGACCCAAAGTGGACTTCCGGCCCGCCACTACTTTTTGATTGTCTAATGTCAGAATTCATTCTCATAAGACGGCGGGTGCTGGTCTGTTTTCATCGTGAGTGGCCGGTCTTGGGTGGCCCAGTTTGTTCTGGCTTTGGCCGATTCATTAACTTTTCTGAAAGTGAGCAAAAAGGAACAGCAAGGGAGCTTCTAAGGCCTCAAGTTGTCATCATCACCGCACGGCTTTCGGCATTCATCGGTGATGAGAACGCCATCACGCGCTCCCGCCCTTCCTATAATGGAATGGAGCAGCCCCGATGCAGCGGCGGCGTATCAAACAGGCCATACCCCTCGAAGCACGCCTGACCCAAGAAGCCGCGCGCCTGCGGCAAGCAGCGAAAGGCACTCCACTCGGGATCGAACGAGAGAGAATGATCCGCCAGGCACGGCAGGCTGAGACCGCCTCTCACATCAGCGAGTGGCTTTCCTCGCCGGGATCGCGTGCGCCGACGTAAGCGGCACTGATCAGACAACCGTCGCGCCACGCGCTTATTCGCCAGTGAAAGAGTCTACACGATGCAGGGCAGCGATCAGTGGACCGAGTTAGTTTCATGCCCGAACTGTGGAATGACAGGGGCTGCCCGTCTTTCGAAGGCCAAAAAGGGAGCCTTTGATTTTAGGGTGGAGGCCATTCCTGCGGGCTTTAAAATGAGTCGCTTGGAATTCTGTAACACCTTCTTCTGTGGGGCATGCGATCAACCGGCGCATTCCCACAAAACAAAGCAATAAGGCCACCCCAGTTGGCGGCCTTTTCACTTATTCTTGCGATGCCATTTCGCCTCTTGGCACTCTTCGGACCTGCGGGAGCGGTCTGATGATGTCGGCTCATCGGTATCACCCGGACCTCGCAACTGCGCGCACAAGTCCGAAAATGCATCTGTCGAGCAACGTAGTTAGCGGGGCGGGTCAGTAGTTTGGTGGAACCAATAGACCCACCCCTGTACTCGCGCCGTCACTTCATTCCTTGCAAGTCTTATCAGCCATCAAGGCTGCTTGTGCTGACGCCTGTGTCGGATGTGCCGTACCGATGGCCTTCATGTTGCCGCCAGCGGCAGGCTGGGCATTGACAACGTGACACTTCATCGTCGCGGCATCTTGAGCCACGTAGAACGAGGAAGCGCCTGATGGTGGCGCTTGACCGGTAGTTTTGTCTTGCTGCGCGAATGAAGGCGCAGTGAATGCGATAACAGCAACCGTCGCCAAAAGAACTTTCGTCATGGTGTCTACCTCCTGGTTAGAGACAGGGGGCAAATAGAGCCAGGCGATAAGAGGTTCCTGCGATACTGGATTTATTTCATATGCGAGTTGGAGTTGCTTTCGTGCGGCTTCGGTTAGCTTTTCCGATGTGAGCAATATTGACCAGCCCCGCATTGACGTATTGGGCTAGACTGGGTCCATCGCCGTCCGAATAGGCAGTTATCGGCGACAGAGAGATCGGTAATGCTCCCGCCTAATACAGGGAAGGCATGATGTCATCTGTCCAGCCAAATCCGCTATACAGCCGCGCGGAGATCGGAATTCTTCCGTGCTCCAGGTGTGGCAAGCCTATGCGGTTGGCTTGCATCGAACCTGCTCAACCCGGTCATGAAGTCCGCACCTTCCAGTGCCCGGAATGCAAGACGACTGGAAGTTTTGCAGTTGCGATCTAGCCGCCACTCTAGTCGGTGTTTGAGACCAGTTGTGTCCGGCTCGCCTGCTGACCGTTCCATCAGCTTATCGGCAGCCGGGTGCTCCCATCCTGGCTGCGAAAAGCTTCCATTGTGCGGCACTTTTACTTCGAACGTCGGAGGCTGAATGGTAAGCTAGGTGTCCCACCGCGCGGGACGAAACGGGACATGCCAGAAAATACCAACCACGCAATATTCGATCCTAAGGAGTTTCTCGCCAAGGTAGGCGAAGGGAAGACCATCCTCGCATTTCGCAAGGATGAGATCGTCTTTGCGCAGGGCGACGTGGCAGATACGGTTTTCTATATCCAGAAAGGTCGGGTCAAGGTTGTTGTCATATCCGAGCAAGGCAAGGAAGCCGTGGTCGGCATTTTGGAGCCCGGCCAGTTCTTTGGCGAAGGCTGCATGAACGGCCATTCGCTGCGTATCGCGACGACGACAGCGATGGAGGAATGCCTGGTGACCGCGATAACGAAGACCGCCATGGTCGCGGCATTGCACGATGAACCCAAATTTTCCGAATTGTTCATGGCCTATCTGCTGACCCGCAACAGCCGGATTGAAGAGGACCTGATCGACCAGCTCTTCAACTCCAGTGAAAAGCGGTTGGCGCGCCTGCTGCTCCTGCTGGCGAATTTCGGCAAGGAGGGCAGCCCTCAACCGATCAGTCCAAATATCAGCCAGGAGACATTGGCCGAAATGATTGGAACGACGCGATCCCGCGTCAGCTTCTTCATGAACAGATTCCGCAAGCTCGGCTTCATCAGCTACAACGGAAAAATCGAGGTCAACAGTTCATTGCTGAACGCGGTCTTGTACGACAAGCCCGAGATCAAGCGCGAATTGTAAAACGATAAAACTGCGCCTCAAGCGTCGCGGGCCAACGCCAACCGCCGCGTCGTTAGGGGCGACTAAACTCTTCAGAGCCAATTGCATAGACGCGCCGGCATCGCTCCGGCCCTTCCTGTATCTGGACAAGGGCACACCTGCTGAACATGGCGCCGCCCTCAAGCACACCATCGTGCAAGGCTGGCTGGAGATCCACGAGAGCGGGACGTACGTGAAGATTCTCCCGGCCGGAAACGACCTGTTCGCCTGAAAAGAAAAAGGACCGCGTCAAGCGAATGAGGATCCTTTAAAGCACCTTGCGCGTTGAGGTCCCATCGAGGGGCTGAACCTGAAGGTGGGTTATGAGCGACGTTCCTCGGGATATTCAAAGAAAGTTCGAACGGCGGTGGGCCGCCAGATTTGCGCGGCCAGTGGAAGCGCGCCGGCCCGAAAGGCATCAGTCTAAAAAGCCGGATCAGCGCCTCGCCGCTCAACCCAGAGAAAAACCCGCCGAATTGAACCGGCGGCCTTGAGGCGTGCGAGCGCGGGGCCGTAAGCCGCACCGTTGCACCGCTTGCCAGCTGGCAGCTGTTAGTCGAGCGGTCGAGAAAGCGCCGCAGATGAAACCTCTTTGCATTCGCCACTCAGTTGGGCGTGGGCCAGCCGTCAGACTACACGCGGCAGTCGCGCCCAAATCGTTAACTTCTTTTCGAGAGTGATCAAAATTGACCAGCCTTGGAACGTCGGCTGTTCCAACCTCCGGCCATCACCGCCCTGTAACGGCGTCTGCCGGTGACTGAGGGCGTTCGGGCTCCCCGCCCAGAGACAAAGGGAGCGTGGCATGATCGAACAACCCCATCTCGATTCATATTCAATCCCAGCACGCGTCAGTCTTGGCATTGCTATTTTCGGCGGCACACTGCTTATCGCGGTGATGCTTACGGGTGCCTTCATCGTGCATTGAGGCCGCCTCAGTTGTTTTCCGTGATCTTGCCCTTGCCGTCAAAGGCTTTGCATTTGACCGGATAGATTTTGTGGCCCGGCTTCACCGACTGCACTACGGCCGGGAAGCCCGTTCCATTGCAGGCCGGGCAGATACGCTCTTTGATCTTCGGCCGCATTTGAAGCCTTTCCGGCCGCCTCCAGTTGGGGGCCACTATTTGTCAGGCGCGATCACCGGAGGCAGGGGCTGCGTAGGCAGGATGTTCGTCCGCCGCTCACGCGACATCGCGAGAGCCAACGCCAAGACGCCTACGGTTATGATGATCGCCCGACGCATGCGAGCATCTTGGTCTCTCCGGACAATATGCACAATCTGACTGAAGTCGAAGGTCGCCTCAGTTGGTGGCTACTTCCGTTTTGCTTAAGTCGCTTGTTGGCCCTTTGCTGGCTTCACTTAGGCATCCGTCGATGTCTGCTTTAGAGGGCAACTCGAACCTCGCTAATCCCGCATGCGGGTACCAGATTTATGAGTACACGCCCTTAGTTCTCTGCGAGCATTGTTATTGGGCAGAACTATTTTTGTCGGCGGATCGACTGTCTTTTACGCGTTCTCAATCAGCATGCGGACCCGCTGGCGTTCTACGCCGGCTCTCTCGTGGCCGAGAGTCAAGAAGATCGGGGAGCTGAGACAATTGGGGATGCGGCTCGGTGGCTGGTTCGTTTTGGACTCTAGCCCGGCGCCGGCCGCTGATCACAAGGCCAATCAGGCCGACCACCACCAACGCGGCTCCTGCGATCATCAGCCAATGCGGCAATTGTAATGATAACACCAAGTCTCTTGCCATGACTCACTCCAAGACATCGTACTCAAATGCCACGCCCGCTGGGTCGTTTTCCGCGAACCATTTCTCCGCGGCTTCGATCGTCGCGAAGACCTTGATGTGGTCCTCTAAGTGAGAATGTTTGCCCGTATTTCACCGGATTCTGCTGCAAAAGCGAAGGACGGCAATATTGCGGATACCGGGGCTAGATTTGATCAAGATCAGTATTGGCTCGTCTAATTGCCTTCTGGCACGCCTGCCAAGCTTAGGCCCTCGTAGACGATCTCGCGCTGGTTCAGGAAGGTCGGGTTTTCACTGCGCCGCTCGTTGCGAAATCTAGCGACGGTAAAGTTTGGGTCGAGCCGGAGGCCGGCATTCCGCGCCTCCCGCGCCTCCGCAGCGCGGCCGCTCAGCGCTGAGGCCGCTGCCAAGAAGAAATAGGGCATGGCGACGTTTGGATTTATCTCGACTGATTTACGCAGCCGGTCCAGGGCTGATCCGAGCCGGCCGAGGAACAGGTCGGCGATCCCGAGCAGTGCGTGCCAGCGATCCAGTCCCGGATCGCGCGGGCTCAGCCGCATTGCGTTTGTGAGATCGGCTTCTGCCTCTTCAGCACGCCCGAGTAGCACCTTCAAGAAGCCTGCGTCGGCATGGGCCCACGCCAGATTGCGATCCAGCGTGATGGCGAACTCAAGCTCGCGCAGCGATCGTTCTGTCGCGCCCGAAACATGCAGGAGATTGGCGTGGACGAAATGGGCTAGCGCGTTTCCCGGAGCAAGCGTCAGTGCCTCAGTGATGGCCATCTGGGCGATACGTAACTGTTCGTCTCGGTTGGTCGAGGCGAAGGTGCGAAGGTCGTTCCCATGATAGAAGGCGAGACCGACCAACGCCTCGACATTGTGATTATCCAACCGAAGCGCCGCGTCAAACAGATCACACGCCGCGCGGTCGCGGCGCAGCGACAAGGGTTGGTTGAGGATCGCCCAGCCGCGCATGGCCAGGTCCACAGCATCCATGTTGTTCGGCCGTTCGCGCTCCGCCCGGCGGCCTTCTGCGGCGACGAGCTCGATACCGACGGTCCGGGCGAGGCGCGTGGTGATCTCGTCCTGCATGTCGAAGATGTCGGCGCGCGGCTTGTCGAAACGCTCGGCCCAGAGGTGTGCGCCGGTTTCCGTGTCGATGAGCTGCGCGTTGACGCGGATGCGGTCGCCGCCGCCCTGCACGCTGCCCTCCATCACGTAGCGCACACCAAGTTCGCGGCCGATTACGCGGACGTCCACTGGCTTGCTTTTGAAGGTGAAGGCAGTGTTGCGAGCTATGACGAAGGCGCCAGGAATGCGCGACAGATCGGTTGTGAGGCTTTCAGTGACGCCGTCGACGAAGTAATCCTGCTCGCTGTTGCCATCGAGGTTGATGAAGGGCAGGACAACGATAGACAGCCGAGGCGCGACGGTCGTGTGCGGCACCGCTGCTGCGGGATGCGCGGGTGAAAGCGCATAGACCTGCACTAGATCGGCGATGTTCTTCAGTTGCTGCTGACCGAGATCCCGTGCGGCGATATCGATTTTGCCACGCACCTGGTCATAGGCCGCACTAGACAGGCAAATGCCACCAGGCTCGGCAATGCCCTCCAATCGCGCCGCCACATTGACGCCATCGCCCATAAGGTCGCCATCGTCCTCCACGACCACGTCCCCGAGATTGATGCCGATGCGGAACTCGATCCGCCTATCCGGTGCCAGGCCGGCATTGCTTTCAGTCATAGCCCGTTGCGTATCGACCGCCGAACGAACTGCATCCACAACCGAGGCGAACTCGGCCAGCAAGCCATCTCCAGTGGTCTTGACGATGCGTCCGCGATGGGCGGCAATCACAGGATCGATCAGGTCCTTGCGAATGGCCCGGAGCCGCTCGAGCGTGCCTTCCTCGTCAGCTCCCACAAGCCTACTGTAGCCAACTGCATCGGCCGCGAGGATCGTCGTCAGCCGTCGGTTTGGCCGCTCGCTCGCCAAGTCTTCCTCCTGGATCGGTCGAGGCCAGTCTACGCGTTTGGCAGCAGGTGCCAAGGGATTCGACGATGAGGGCGCAATCGAGATCTCCGTTTATGTCCCTTTCTTAAGTGCCGCGCTGGCTATTGGAGTCCGATGTCGGGGGTGAAGCGGCGTCACGTTGCACGCTCCGATTTTCGGGTTTGACCTATAGCGGAAGTGGCTCAAAGTTTACCGGACACGGTTTAGCCGCGCGGGACCGAATTTGAGCCGCTTTGTCGGCCGGGAGATATTCGAGATTTCGCTGTGAAGCGCCCACTTAAGCGCCGCATCGCAATCTGTAGGAACCTATCGTCTGCTCGGTACTTGTTTACTCACCAATCCCCACTTTAGGAGTTTTCATGATTTGCCGTTTTGCTGCCGCCGCTGTTGCTGTCGCCGTCTTATTTCCCATTGCAACCGAGGCCCAGGGTGTGCCGGGAGGCGTCGAGCGGGGTGCGCGGGATGGTGAGCGAGCAGCAGGGCCGGTCGGTGCGGTTGTCGGTGGAGCAGTCGGCGGCGTGGTAGGCGGCGTAGCGGGAATCCTTGGTGTTGATCAGCGTCCTCGCTTTCATTCCTACGTTGTCGAACAGAGAGGCCCCTCATACCAGTATCGCGAAGATCTAAGAGTTGGGGCGGTTCTTCCAGAAGAGGGCGTGACCTACTACGATGTGCCGCCCGAGTATGGCGCCCGTGAGTATCGCTATACGGTGGTGAATGGTCGCACCGTATTGGTCGAACCGCGAACACGCCGGATCGTCGAGATTGTCGAATAACAATCATGGGCCGTCTTTCGAGACGGCCTTTTCGTTGGTCGACAATAAGGACCGCCGGGGCTCGCTGCTCGTGTACGTAGGCCATGCGAATGCCGCGCTCGAACGCGCATTCGTCAAATCATTCCGTGACAACCGAAGCTGGGCCAGCAGATGATGCCTGTGATCAGGCAGCCGTTCAAAGCACGTACAAGTGAAGAGCTTGTGGCCTTGCTCGGCACGGTGGCCGCTGCGATCCTGACTGTCATCATAGTTGCGATGCTCTATTTCGGGCGCGAAATCTTCGTGCCAATCGCATTGGCAATTCTTCTCAGCTTTGTCTTGGCACCGGCCGTCTTGATATTGCAGCGCATCCATGTGCCGCGCGGATTGGCAGTCGTGAGTGTAGCTCTGCTTGCCTTCGCACTCATTTTTGCGATGGGGAGCCTTCTCGCTACGCAATTGACGCTGCTCGCCGGAGATCTCCCGCGTTATCAATCGACGATCAGCGAAAAGATCCAGTCGTTTCGGGATACAAGAGCCGGGAGAGGGACGCTTGAACGTGCCTCCGACATGTTGAAAGATCTCAGTAAGGAGATCGATAGGCCGAAGGAGTCCGCGACCGCGCGGGGGCTGAACTCCTCAATAGTCAATCCCGGTGCATCGCAAGCCCCCGTCCCGGTGGAAGTCCGCCAGCCCGATCCCGGTGCGCTGGAGAACCTGCGGACTTTGATCTCGCCGCTCATTCATCCTCTCGCAACAACCGGCATCATCATCATCTTCGTGATCTTTATACTTCTTCAACGCGAGGATCTCCGTAATCGGCTCATTCGGCTGGCTGGCTCCCACGACCTGCAACGAACCACAGCGGCGCTGGACGACGCGGCGCTACGCCTTAGCCGGCTGTTCCTGACCCAGCTCATTCTGAACAGCGCGTTTGGCGCGGTGATTGGGTTGGGCTTATGGCTCATAGGCACACCAAGCGCGATCCTGTGGGGCATTTTGGCCGCAGTCCTTCGTTTCGTGCCTTATATCGGCGCCGTTATCGCGGCCGCGTTCCCGCTTGCTCTGGCAGTAGCCGTCGATCCTGGCTGGTCCATGCTGCTATGGACGCTCGCGCTCTTTTTTACTGTCGAGCCGGTCGTCGGCCATGTCATCGAGCCGATGGTCTATGGCCATAGTACAGGGCTTTCCCCAGTAGCCGTGGTTGTGGCGGCGACGTTCTGGACCGCACTTTGGGGACCCATTGGGCTCGTCCTCGCGACGCCTTTGACGGTATGCCTTGTCGTGCTTGGGCGCCATGTAGAACGCTTGGAGTTTCTTGACGTCATGTTCGGGGACCGCCCGGCCCTTTCTCCACCCGAAATCTTCTATCAGCGCATGCTGGCCGGAGACCCGGCAGAGGCTGCCGAGAAAGCCGAACAATTCCTAAAAGAACGTTCTTTGGCGTCATACTATGACGAGGTCGCCTTGAGGGGTTTGCAGCTGGCGCAAATTGATGCCGCGCGCGGAGCGCTCGACCCGGAGCGTCTCACGAAGATTCGAGATGCCGTCGCGGAGTTTGCCGGCGACGTTGCCGATCAAGATGACAGAGCGCCGGCGAAGGTTAATGTAACCACCGATGCAGAAGCCTCGTCCGCGGTAGAAAGCGTCGCGGAAAATGCGGCCCACGAAAACCTACCCATTATTAGCAAGGAAAACCTTCCGTCCGATTGGCTCGGTGAGTACCCCGTTCTTTGCCTAGCTGGACGCAGTCTCATCGATGAATCGGCTGCGATAATGCTCGCTCAGCTTTCGACTGCACACGGTCTCACAGCACGGGTCGAAGGCGCGGACGCGCTCTCTAACGCAAACGTCTTCCGACTTGATGGTACAGGTGTTGTGATCGTCTGCCTGGTCTACCTCGATTCGAGCGGACCAGCGCATATGCGGTATTCGGTTCGGCGCCTAAGGCGGAAGCTCCCGAAGGCCCTTATAATCCTGGGCTGTTGGGTCAAGGACATCGATCCAGACGCGCTGGAAGCGTTGCGCGACAACGCCAAAGCCGATCTCGTAGCTGCGAGCCTGGGTGAGACTGTCAAGCTTTGCATCGGGGCTACGGGGGTGACGGACCATAACATCGCAGGCTCCACGCAGGAAAACCCACTACCGCCGCCGCTTGAGATAATCGCTTGAGATCGAAAAAGATAAGGCCTCAGTTGGGGACTTTGACATTATGCGCGGTGAAAAAACCGACGCGGGTGAGCAGCGCAAGGCTGCTATTGATGCTGTGGACTGTTCCTCCACCCGGCACGTGAGTGCAATGGATTTAGAGAGCTGATAGGCCCCTCACGATCTGGAGGAACTCCCCATGGAAATGAACACGACAATCGGTCTGGATATTGCGAAGTCGGTCTTTCAAGAAAGCGGATCAATGGGGTCGGCGATTGCACTCAGTCGCCCGATGGTCACTTCCACCAAGCAGAAGGCTGCGGTGACGCCGTGCGATCAATCCTCCATGCGCGGTCGCTTCGAGCACGGCGAAAAGTTGTACGCAGCGCCTTCCCGGCCTGATCAGCCACCCTTCTAGCCGTCTTCCAGACTGCGAGCGATTCGACCTTATCCATCATAGCTCGCCAATACCGATATCCCCACGCAAATGATGGGATCGACAGCAGCTTCTTTTTATTCAACTGAAACAGCCGTTCCACGAGGGTAAGCTTCAAGACTTCCGCAACAATAAAAATGACAGCTCCTGCGAAAAAATGCCCGGTCCCGATCAAGTAGCCGCTCAAAGGTTTTGCTGGCTCAAGGATGATGATCGGTACCAAAATAAAGGACAAGCGAAGGATACGGCGGCAACGAAGCAACCCAAAGCCGCGCGCGTTGCAGCAGCCTCTGTCTGGCCATCCAAACGGTGATCGGCCGTGTGACATAGGAAAAGACGGCGTCCGCGACGAAGTAGACGAACGCGACCATGAAAATCGGTGTGTTCCAAGCGCGGGTCATGACACCTCCGGCGGGTCAAAGCGGGCCTGGAGGATGTGTTCCTGGAAGCCGGCTAGAAAATTGGGGAACCGGGCGCAAGTCCTTGGGGGTGTTGAGCGAAGCCACCAAACAGACCATCGCGCGCATTAGGCACTTAGCAGTCGTTCCGCCACGTTGAACGGCGCCAAGCCCCGGCTTCCCCTTCGACCCGCAGCTGAGCCCTAGCGACAAATTGTGCATGGGACGGAGAGGCGGCCGCTCCGACGGTCATTCCCTTGGTTGCAGGGACCGTACTTCGAGCGTCGTCGGGGGCACTCGAAAACTCGGTCATCGTGACCTCCTCCAGGAATGAGGATGGTCATTCTCAATCGAGCAACCTTCCAAAACTATCGGCTTGTGATCACGCAATTGCGCAGCGTTAAAATAAGCAGACAGACCAAAGAGCAGATGTACAGCGGGGCGAGATGAATGCAGTCGCTGCACGCGCTGGAAGACTTCAAAGCTGCAATTTAGGCGCATCTATCCTGCGATCGGTCCAAATAATAATCCGGGGCCTGTTAGCGGTTTTACGTGCCGAAACGTCGTCCATGTAGCGGCCTGCTTGCGTTGTTTAGTCAAATCATTCGCCCCGGGAAATACGAGCCTTCTCATGGCCGTTGGAACCAGCAAAACTATTAATCCGCTCAGCGAAACTCCCGGATTGGATGATCGTACATGTTGTGGGCAGTGCGTGTTCTTCCGTTTTGGAGTTTTAGTCATGCATAAACTGCTGCCTCTGATGTCGGCATTGCTGCTCGTGCCAACCTCTGCGCCGGCGGCGCCGCTCGATTCTCCCGGTACCGTCTATATCGATGGATTGCCATGCAACCTTGCTTGCCAGGCTTACATGGCATGGTCTCGTCAGCTTCTTTCCCAGCCAGTTCCTATCACGCAGAAATCGGTAAACTCAGACACTAAGTCCAAGGCCCAAGAAAGCTCACGAGCCAAAGTCGCGCCCAAATCGTCTCGCATCGCCAAAAGAACTGCGCCAGCGCTCGCGCCAATGCCGACTGCTGGTGCCGCTCCAACGGCCACTAACGGGGCGCCGCCAGGTTCTCATCCCAGCGACACTGGAGATATCACGTCGTCATCGCTTGCAACGGCCAAAGCAGGTCAAGACATTCCGTCCGAGAACGAGAAGGTGTTGTCTCCCTCGGCTATCGCGGAGACAGCGACTGTCCCTGCCGAAGAACCGGCAAAAGAGTCTGCTAATAAAGCGACCGCGAACAAAAATGATCAACCCATGAGTTCGACCGAACCTCAGGGATATAGCGACAATTACGTCGCGATTCTGTTGGTTCAACCTGAAATCAAAACGGTATCCGATCTTAGAAACAATATCATTGCGATCGACGACACGCCGTCGAATTATTCCGTCGAGGAAGTGAGGAGTGCGATCGTAGCAGCGGCAGGTGTCGACATTCAGATGAGTGAAGAAAGCAAAATGGCGGTAATTCGCGTGGTAGACGGAGACGTGCGAGCCGCTGTGGTCACGATACTCAATGAAACTGCAGCTGAGGCATGGAGAGCCAAATTTCCAGGGTTTAATGTCTTCCGAATATCGCTGCCACCCGCAGCGGAGAAGGCAAAACGAGGATAAGCCAGTCGCAATATTAACTGCCGCTCTGCAGGCCTAAGGATAGACCGCGACCTAGCCCGACAAGCTAGCGCTCGTCGAGCCAGTATTTGGCCCAGCAACTCGCCTCCCTGAGCGGCTGTTCAGCCGAAGTGACTTGCAGCAAAGAAAAGGCCGCCCGAAAGCGGCCAAATCTCAGTCATCTCGATTGCTTACTTTTTGAGGGCGTCCGCGGCATTCCGCGCCGCATCCTTCATATCTCCCGCTGCGTTGTGGACGGAGCCCTTGGCCTTATCAATCTTGCCCTCGGCTTCCAAATCCTTGTCGCCGCTGAGCTTGCCAGCGCCTTCTTTGATGGCGCCTTTTACCTTGTCGGCTGCACCCTTCACATGTTCGCGATCCATGATCGTGTTCCTCTTGTCTAGGATACGGGCCAACGAAAGTGTTGTGCAGCAGTTCCTACGAGAATATGCGTCTGTCTTGCGCAGGGTGACTTCTCAGTTCTGGCCTATCGCGCCAGCCAGCGTGCTGCAACGACATCTCCGAAGCTGAAGGCGGACCGGAAGTAGCTGGCTGACTTTATAAAAGACGCGATTGACCCTATCCGTTCAGGCTTTCGAATATTCGGGCGTAATCAGCTTTTCCAGAGGCGCGCTGAGCGTGCAGACCAAGCCATCCGGTTTGAAGTTTAGTACCACTTCGCCCCCGAAATCGTTCTTCAACAGTCTTTCGATCAAGCGCGTTCCGAACCCTCTTTTCGACTGCTCGGGCTCGACGACGCGAGGTCCGCCCTTCTCAACCCATTCGAACTGAAAGCTGGAATTTGATGCGCTAGCGTTTGTCTTCCACAGAATCGTCACTTTGCCTTCACTGCTGGAAAGCGCGCCGTATTTCGCGGCGTTCGTAGCAAGTTCGTGTATCGCAAGTGCGATTGCCAAGGCAGGTTTTGGCGGCAAGAGCATTTCGGGCCCGCTGACATCAATGCGGTCTTGACTGGGTCGATGAGGGGCTAGGGCTCCCTCGATTACGTCCTTGATCGGCGCACTGGTCCAACTCGTTTGAACCAGAATATCGTGCGCATGGCTCAGCGTAATAAGCCGCGCCGTGAATGCTTCTCGGGCCGCCTCCATGTCGTTGCCGCGAATAGTCTGATTTGCGATAGCCGCCACCATCGCGAGAGAGTTTTTGATGCGGTGTTGCAATTCGGCGGTTAGGAACTTCTGTTGCTCTTGGAATTCGGCAAGTTCGGTAATGTCCCGCGAGATTGAAAGAATTTGCGATGGTTTCCCATCTTCGCCGATAATGGGCGACACATGAACTTCCCAAAATCTCGGATTTCCTTTTGCTGTGTTCGCCGCTCCCCTGAACCGGGCGGTGCCACCTGCTTTCGCGGTCTCGACCGCGGCCCGTGCATCCGCGTTTCCAGCGCCAGCCCAGAAGTCAGGCCAGGGACAGCCTTTAAGCTTCCCGAAGTCCTCGACTTCCATTACCCGCTTGCCGCCCTCGCTCATGAACTGCAAATGGCCGTCCAAGTCCAAAATCTTGATGCAGTCGCCGCTGCCCTCGAGGACACCGCGCAGAAGATCATCATTGTCAGCCAAGCCAGCGCCAGCCGCGCGTAACTCTGCTTTTAGCGCTCTGACGGGCGAGGTGGGTCGTTTTGACATCGGGACTAGACGCTACTTCCTTGGTTTGCTTCGGGACATTGAGCACGGGAACATTTCACCAGCTATTGCAATCGGCTCTGAAGCAGTTGGTTCCGGGCCCGACACTCCTATAAGGAGTCGCTGGTCACCTCGCGCAACATGCTAACGATTTCTCGCGCGCTGTACGGTTTTCGAAGAAAGCGGCTGCCAGAGGGTAGATCGTCAGCGCCCAGGTTCGCTCTCCCAGATGTCGCAACGATCTTAATGGGCGGCCATCGACCCCTAACGGCCGCGGCCAACTTCAGACCGTCCATGGAACCAGGCATATGGACATCCGTGAAAATAACTGTGATGTCGGGGCGGTGCTCAAGAATTTCGATAGCCTCGTCAGCGTCTTTCGCCTCGACGACTTCGAAGCCGCCGGATCTGATCATATCCGTCGCATCCATGCGGATGAGGAATTCGTCCTCGACAATCAGGACCACGGTTGGTCGCTTCTGGGAATACGCCAAATCAAGTACTACTCCTGAGCAATGAAGCGTTGGCGGGATCATTGGTTCCTCACCGCGCCCCTCTTAAACGGCGGGGACGTCACGGCGCTCTGACTTCGGCGTTTGACCCAGAGCGGACGTGAGACGGTCAATCTCACTGCCTGCTAATGACCCGAAGCGATTCTTGTTCGCTAGGCGGCGACGTTTCCGGCTAATATCACCTAGTCAGAAAGAGATTGAATTCGTCGAAGAAGCGAGCGCTGGCAGGTTCGTGCTTCAGAAAGAGGTGGTTTCGCCCGGGAAGTGCAACAAAATGAGCCCCAGGGATTGCGGCCGCCATTTGACGGCCCGCATCGATGGGAGCCATAAGATCTCCGCGTACATGCATGACGAGAGTTGGAACGCGCACCTGCGGAAGCAATTCGCGCACATCGAAGTCCGCTACGACTTCAAAGTATCGAGCTGCGCATTCGGGTGATGTGGTCTTCCGTTGAAGATCATTGAACCAATCAGCCTGTTCCTTTGTGCCTTCGGGAATGAACTGCGACGTGAACATTTGACGGAATGCCGGATCATCCATGCCCCAGCCAAGGCGGATCAAGGTCCCCATCGCTTTCCGCTTCTCAAGCTCCTCCGGCGATCGCTTGTTGCGGCCCAATGCAAAACCGCCATATAGGATCAGGTGAGAAAGGCGCTCTGGATGTCGAACAGCGTAAGCGATGGATATCGCACAGCCTTGGGAGACGCCAACAAGCGGAAAACGCTTAATCCCAAGGGTATCGACTACGGTTTCTAAATCACTGACCCATGCATCCAGAGAAAGCTCATCGACATCCCAGTCGGACAGGCCGTTGCCTCGAGCGTCGTATCGAGCCAGCGAATGATTTCTCGCCAATCCCTCCAGCACATGATGCCAGATTGGACTTTCCCAGTCGTATTCAAGGTGATTCATCCAGTTCGCCGCTTTAACTAAGGGGGGACCATGCCCTACGGTTGCATAGGCAAGTCGTACGCCATCGGGTGCTCGGCAATATTTGATTTCCTGCGTCATGCTGACTGAACTGAAGTTGACCGAATAGACCTCGACGGGCTTCGCGATATTTTTTAGGTTTCGAAGTCCCAGCTTCGCGCAGGTGAACGAGAGTTTTTCGAGCAAGTGATCGTGCGCTTGGCGCGAAATGTAGATTCCACCCGGTTCGGCTATACTTTCAAGCCGCGCGGCAATGTTCACGCCATCGCCGTAAATATCATCGTCGTCGCTGATGATGTCGCCGAGGTTTATACCAATTCGAAACTCGATCCGCTTGTCGACGCTTGCCGTTGCGTTCCGCTCGCTCATCCCGCGTTGGACCTCAACGGCGCATCGGACTGCGTCAACCACGGATGCAAATTCAACCAGCATGCCGTCCCCCGTGGTCTTGACAATACGTCCCCGATGTTCCTCGATTTTGGGATCGACTAGCGCTTTCCGGTGCCCCTTCAATAGCGCGAGCGTGCCTTCCTCGTCGACGCCCATGAGACGGCTGTAGCCAGCCACGTCGGCAGCTAAAATTGCTGCGAGTCTACGCTCCATGATATGTCCTCCAATAGCAGTCCTCTAATTTCATAAGCCGTTGAAAATGTCCTTCTTCCGCTCCGAAGCAGAGGCTCCATGGCGAAGAACTCCGCTACGCCGTGCCAAACTTCGATGCATCAAACGCGACATGGGCCGTTCGCTTTCAAAAGATAGGGCGGACCAACCTCTACTGATCCGCAATTGTAACCTTCGAGTCACTCAATGTCAGCAGGTCGGTCCCCGGCCATAACCGACGCACCACCAGTTCTAACCGATGCCGCCTTATGGCCCTTGGCAGGACTTCAGGACCTTGTTTGGACTTAAGAGGAACCGTTACTCAAGCTAACTATTGGTCCGTTGCGACTTCATTCTGGAACGGTGCAACATGGACAAGGATCGGATCGTCGGCCCGGCGAAGGATTTTGCCGGTAGGGTCGAGAGCGCTGTCGGCAACATCCCTGGCGACCCGAAAACGGAGGCAGCGGGCCAACTCCGCGATGGGAAGGGCACTGCGCAGAACCTGTACGGCCAGGCTAAAGACGCGGCGCGCCAAGCCTCAGACGCCGCCGTCGGCTATGCGAAGGACACTTACGAAAATAGCGGCGATGCATTCCGCGACGGCACGCAGGCAATTGCGAATAAAGTGGAGGAAAATCCACTTGGCGCGATGCTGGTCGCAAGCGCGGTAGGCTTTGCGCTTGGCCTGTTGTTGACGCGACAGCCACAGCGCTCGCCGCCTCGGACGCGCTATCTCGGCTAGATAACCCAGACAAACCGGCGCACCATCTAGCGCCTTGGGATACAGACCATGAGCGATGATGATAGCCCGAAGCCACCTTATATCTACGACGGCTTGGATCCCGTTCCAGAGACGAAATCCACGTTCGCCGAAGTTTCAGAGGTCGTGAAAGATACTGCCAACCGAGTGAGTGGCGCGATAGAGGCTGGTCGTCGCCCGGGAATGCCGTTGAGTATACTAAGTAATATCGCCCGCGAAGCGCCCCTTGGTTCGCTGTTGATTGCTTTCTTGATTGGAGTTGCTGTAGCCCGGCGTCGATAAGCGTGCTCCGATTTGAGGTGTTTGCATGCGTGCGACTATCTCGACGTGAGCACAAGCAGGGTCTACCGTTCTAAAAGCGAGTTGCAGCTTCGACGTAGGGTGGGAATTGATTCACGTTGGTCTCTGTGACGTCATCGCTTTCGTCACTCAGCTTGTCAGTAGATACTGAAAAACGTTCGAGTTGAGCGAAACCATAGGCGGTTCAAATCGCGAGATCGCCGGCGTTGCTGCCTCACGCAATCACAATCCGACCGATACGAGGATGATTGTGACGGGGGTCGAATGTGTACGATTGACCACCCAGAAAAGCTTCTCACTAGACACTGAAATCAATCGGAGCGGAATGGCGTCGAACTCCGATGTCTCCTCATAGCCGGTGCCACAACGAGCGGGATGTTTATGCAGCGGCAAAGCGTGGGCCAAAGCTCGGCAGGCCCCGATTCTTCCTCGCGGCCCTCGGCTGCCGGTCAATCGCGTCGCGAAAGCCTTTCAAATCCCCGATAAGAGAATGTCGACGCTCCGCATGTGGATTGGAACGGGTTTGATCGCGCTCAAAACCGCGCGTCGGATCCTGCGTCAGAGTGTCCGGCATCGCCCACGCAGCAGAACGCCAGTCTGAAGCGAGCGACAAACTATCCCTTGAAATTGCCCGAACGGGACACATTTACCATCCAGTGGGCATCCATATGGATGGTTGAGGTATTATTATGCCGAGTAACGTCCGCGACTTGCGACCCAGGATACCTGACACGGAGAAAATCACGGTCAATCTTGGCTATGTCGATCTTGGCCACGTCGATCTGATGGTGCGGGAAGGGTTCTATTCGAACCGGACCGATTTCATACGGACAGCGATCCGCAACCAACTCGAGCGACACGCGGACGTCCTGAGGCAATCAACGGTTCGGAAGAATCTGGACTTGGGGCTTAGGAATTTCAGCCGCGAAGATCTCGAAGCGGCGCAGCGCGCTGGTGAGACGCTCCATATCAACGTGCTTGGCTTGGCGACTATCGCTGAGAACGTCACGCCCGAACTCGCCCGCGCCACGATTGCTTCAGTTTCGGTGTTGGGGGCTTTCCATGCCACTCCAGCGGTCAAGGCCGCGCTCGTCGACAGAATAAGGTGATGAGATGCTAAATCAGCAAATAATTCGCGAGGCGACGCGTCTCACACGTGCGGGCCAACTGGTCGAGGCTACCGCGCTGCTGCAGCGTATGCTTGGCGACGAGAGCGCCCCACAACCGCTCAGCAGCGCCGCCCATGCCACACCCACCAGGCTCGAACCGCCAACCATCGAGTTGAATGCCAACGTCGTCGAGGAGCGCGACAGCGGACCCACGCAGGCTTACCCGGGTGTTCCGCGAGCCAATAGCCGGGCGCGCTTCGACAGCATAAAAGAACCATTGCGGCTTCGTCTGCGGGAGCCCGCCGGGCGTGCTCCGCGATCCGCGTGGGATATCGCGCCCAATGGCGCAAGCTTCATCGAAGGCACGTTCAAAAGCGCCGAGGGAAGCCGGACCTACAAACTGTTCATCCCAAGCCGTTATGAAGGACAGGCAACTCCCCTGGTGGTGATGCTTCACGGCTGTACCCAGTCGCCCGAGGATTTCGCGACCGGCACGAGGATGAATTTCCTGGCGGAAGAGCAGAATTGCTTCGTGGTCTATCCGGAGCAGTCCAGTGGGGCCAATCAGTCGAAATGCTGGAACTGGTTTCGTACAGGCGACCAACGGCGGGGCGGCGGCGAACCTTCGCTGATCGCCGGTATTACCCGCCAAATCATGCGGGACTATTCAATTGACCCGAAGCGCGTTTACGTTGGGGGGTTGTCCGCTGGCGGGGCCGCTGCCGCTGTCATGGGAGCGACGCACGCCGACTTGTACGCGGCAGTCGGGATACATTCCGGTCTTGCCTGCGGAGCCGCCAGCGATCTTCCCTCCGCGTTCCTCGCCATGCGGCAGGGAGGGAGGGCGGAAGCAACAACGGATGATGGACTTTCTGTACCGACCATCGTTTTTCATGGCGATCGCGACGCCACAGTACACCCGATCAATGGTGACCGAATTCTACAACAGGCAACCAAGGCCACCAATCTCACAACGAACGTGATTCGTGGAAGAGTGCCCAATGGGCATGGTTATACCCGCACTATCCTTACCGATGCGGTCGGACGGACAATTGCTGAGCATTGGAACGTTCACGGTAGCGGGCACGCCTGGTCGGGAGGGAGCCCCGCCGGCTCCCACACCGATCCTCGAGGACCTGACGCCACGAGGGAAATGCTGCGTTTCTTCCTGGAGCATTCACTCGCGGGTTAGCGGGATTCACTCGGGCGTTGGTGACGATTGCGTTCGATTAACCAAGTGACATCGTGAATGTGAAGCGGTTTCCGCCAGCGTCGATGTCATGCTAAGAGCGCAGTCATCCGCTTCCGCGATTTGGGAAGTGATATAAAGGCCCAGCCCGAGTCCCAGTCTGCTCGCGCGGGCTGACGCGGGTGATGTCGTACGAGATGGACGGCGCGAAGCGCGCTGGCAAACTTGCGATCGTGCTGGAGGAGCCGCTGCCGGTCCATATTGTCCACGCGCCGCGGAAGCTGGTACCGATCAAGCAGCGTGCATTGTTGAATTGGATGACGCCGCGCCTGAAAGCGCGCCTTGCGATGACCTAGTTGCAGCTCCGATCAGGGGACGCGCTTTCGGCTGGGACGATCGTTATTGAGCTAGGCTCCGATGCTCTCAGCGTGACAACTTCTGCTCATGCCCTCAGCGGACGTCGCACCGGTCTCGGCTCGCGTGAGCTTCTGACCAAAGACGACTTCGCCGTACCATCGCTAATGCTAAATCGGCTACTTCGGGCGAAAATGAAGGACGCGCCCTCGCGGCTCACTCGTGTTAGAACGCCGACTCTGGTAGCTTAATAGTCGCGATCTTCGCCTCCTTGGGACCAGCCGAGCTTACGAAATGACGCAGCCGGTCCTTCAGATCAAAGAGCTCGTCAAGAGGCACGTTGAGGAAGCAGTAGAATTCGCCCAGCATCTGTTCGGTTCGCCTGCGAAGCGCAGCGCCTTTAGGCGTTAAGTCAACGAGCACGCGCCGTTCGTCTTCTGCCTGCCGCCGCCGCGTCACCAATCCCTTGGCCTCAAGACGTTTCAGCATCGGCGAGAGGGAGCCGAGATCCATTTGCAGCGCGGAAGCCAAGTCTCCGACGCCCCGCGCCCCGCGTTCCCAAAGCACAACGAGGACCAGATATTGCGGATAGGTGACGCCGAGCTTCTTGAGGAACGGTACGAATAGGCGCGTCATGTGGTTGCTTGCAGCATAGAGCGCAAAGCAAAGGTGGTTGTCGAGCCCCGGCATCTCAACTGGCGCAATGGAACGCTGGTTGCCTTGGTTCTTAGCGTCGCGCCGCGCGTTCATCGTTTGTGTCTTCATCCTGCCTGCCCATTCAAAACAAATCATCCCTTAGGCGGAATCCTAACGTTAGCAGTTGCATCAGCCAAGTCTCACCGGCCGCAATATTATAGCGCTTGACTATATAGCATCCAGTACGTTTGACTCTCATTACTTTGTGTGCAAAATATATGCACCTCATCAATATGGGGTGCCTCCGGCAAACGTATTTCGTCACCGGATTTGCAAATGAAAACAAAACCAGAGGGGAGGAATGCCATGTCCGACATGGATCGCCGTGCGTTCGTTGGAACTGCTGCCATCGGTGGTGTTGCGGCCGCGGTTTTTGCCGCTTCACCGGCAGAAGCCGTGGGACAGAGTGGCTATTTTGTGATCGCGGAGATCGTGTCCAAGAAGGACAAGGCGGACGATCTACGAACGCTCCTCGTGCCCTTCGCCGAAAGGTCGGCCAAGGAGCCTGGCTGCGTCGTCTATACGCTGATGGAAGTCATTGGCGAGCCCGGGCGGTTTCTCACCTTCGAGCGCTGGTCCGATAAGTCCGCGCTCGACGCTCACATGGTAACGCCCGACATCAAGGCGATTGTGCCCAAGCTTGAGCCGGTGTTGGCAAAGCCGTTTACCCAGCTCTTCCTCGAAGCGCGAACGGGCGGTTAGTCGAAGGGCTCTCAGAGTCGCTCGATAGCGGCACATTACCAGCGGGTCGCTCTCTTTCGGAGGGGCCTGGACGACGCCCATTCGACAATTCAAACACAAGAGGGAGGGAAAGAAATGCGTGGCCTAATTTATGGGCTCGGGGTGGCACTCGCTTTTGCTGCCCCGGCGTTTGCAGGCGATCTGACGAGTATTGAAGTGGATCCCAGCGGGAAGGCGATTGCTGTCAAGAAGGATCCTGGAAAGCTCGCGCCGATACCGGATATCGGCGGCATACCGAACAAAGGTTTCAACTATGCGGCAATCTATCAGGTGCCGCCTAACAGCGTTGATATCGGCAAGGGCATCAATGTGATGCGCGGGCATGTTGATGCCAACGGCTCGATTGCGCTTCACGAGGGAGCGGAGGAACAAACCTACGTTCTTTACGTCATCAGCGGCACTGGCACGATGACCTTGAACGACAAGGCTGGCAAAAAGTACGGCGAGATCACTTACAAGCCTGACGACGTCATCCTGTTCCAACCGCATACGTGGCACGGCTGGGTCAATGGCGACACGCCGTTCGAATTCCTTGGCTTCGACATGCAGGCGCAGCGAAAATAGGAGTAGCTAATTTTCTGCACTCAAATGCGTCCAGCTATCGCTGACCGTCAGGCTCGGCGATAGCTGGAAGTTGGTGGCTCGGATTTTCTGGAGTCTCCGTCTCGCGGAATGCCCACGAACAAGCTCTCTCGAGCCGAGAGCGGATTCAGCCGGTTTGTATATCTGCAGGATAACACGGGGAAGGAAAACATATGTCAGAGATCATCTTGCATCACTACGCACTCTCGCCTTACTCGGAAAAGGTACGGCTCGCCTTGGGTCTCAAAGGCGTCACATGGAGCTCTGTCGACATTCCCATCTGGACGCCGCGCCCCAAGCTCACGCCGATGACGGGAGGCTACAGAAGAACCCCGATTCTCCAGATCGGATCCGAATTCTATTGCGACACTCTGCACATCATTCAAATCATCGAGAAATTGGGTCAGTCAGGCGCGCTTTATCCAAAAGGGCAGGAAGCGATGACGAAGGCTTTCGGCTGGTGGATCGAGAAGGGCTCTTTCTTCAACGCCGTGTGCCTGACGATCGGCAACATGCCCGGGATTCCTCAGGAGTTAATCGATGAGCGGCGCCCGTTGTTTCGCGTCAACCTTGATCCCGGTGAACTGCGCCCCAAGCGCGCGCTTTACTTGCAGAGGTTTGACGCCCACCTCGCGTGGCTTGCCGAAGCCCTCGCCGACGGCCGCAAGTTCATACTTGGAAACGAGCCTTCCGCCGCCGATCTGTCGGCCTACCATCCGATTTGGTTCGCGCGGCAAAATGGCGGCAGCGAAGTCAACGACCTGCTCGCTTTCGCAACCGTGATCGACCCCTGGTACAAGAGAGTTGCTGATCTTGGCCACGGAAAATTCTCGGAAATGACGCCCGACCAGGCGATCGAGGCGGCCCGGGCAAACCAGCCAAGCGAGCCTGACGATTGGTTGCCCGAGGCGGCGAACGTCGGGCTCCAGCGCGGCGATTGGGTCAGTGTGACGCCGGATGACTATGGCAACGCCGTACATGGAGCACTGCTGGCGTGGACCGCAGACGAGGTGGTGATCCGCCATGAAGACCCCTCGGTGGGAGAAGTGAACCTTCGTTTCCCGCGCGTCGGCTTTGACACAGTTCCAGCGGAGAGAAAGGCCGCTTGACCATCCACGTCATGAGGCTAATCCGAAGGCGGCGGATCGGGCTTGCGCGTACACTGGATGCCCTTCTTCTGGGCGCCAAGTGAAAATGAGGGAGGCTGAGCACGGTAGCGATTGAGGTCACCTTCTACGCGCAACCGTAACGTCCGCTTCACTCCCGACATCGGACATTGCAGCGTTATTTAGGTGGAACCAGCTGCTATCGACCACGCGCGCCAGTGCGCATCCGTTCAGATGGACGGGTGACCGGAAAAGCATCCTTCATGAAATCCGCGAGCATGTCGCAGAACGCATTGGCGTAGCGGGGGAGGGTGCGCTGCCGATCCCAGAACAATGCGATCGGCTCGCGCAGCGGCTTTTTTTGAAACGTGACACCGGCAATTCTCAACTTGTAGCCCATTGCCCGCACCGCGGAGGGAATGATTGCAACGCCGTGCCCATCCTCAGCCATTGCCATCAGCGTGTGCGGGGTGCGACTTTCGAATTTGACGTTGATCTCGAGGTGGGCGAGACGGCAGGCAGCGTCAAACGTTCGGCGGAACACGAAATTGTTGTCCAGCAGCAACAAAGGATGGGATGCCAGTTCCGCAATTTCGATCGTTGCGGACTTGCGGATCGCAAGCGTCGGATGAAAGGCCGCAAGCTGATCCACGGGCTTCAGGGTGACACTTGCGTAGCGCGTATCCCCCTTGGGCACAGCACTGAGAAGATTCTGACCGAGATGAATGTCGCCACGCTCCAGCAGGTCGCGGATATGCGGCCAGCCCAGCGCCTCGATCATCACCACGTGGACGTTGGGATAGCGCTTCGTATACTGGTGCCAGAACGGCGAAATAACCCCTTCGATGAATTGCGGTGAAGCGGCGAGGCGTAGCACGCCTGTTTCTCCGCTTCGCAGCACCTCCGCACGTTCACGGATCACATCTGCCTGGTTCAGCAGCGCGCGACAGTCGCCGAGCAGTTGTTCTCCTTCGCCCGTCAACGTCAGCCGCCCGCGGATACGATCAAATAGCTTGAGGCCGAATTCCTGCTCAAGATTGGCAATCTGGCGCGAGAGCGCGGGCTGCGCGATACGAAGTTGCTGAGCGGCTTTTGAGACGGTGCCGGATTCCGCGACTGCAACAAAGGTGCGGGCGTGCCTGATGTCCATGGCCCAACAGTATGCTGCTGCGGCATAGGATGCTAGATCAATTAGCTATTGGACGTATGGACGGGCCTTTGTGACGGTGGTCGCCGTTCGCCGATGCGAACGGAAAGGCTTTCGATGATGCCATGAACCCATTGCGTCTGCTCGCTTCCCCAACCGTTGCATTTGCCCTGATTGCTTCCACCGCCGGCGCCGAAACTTGGCCGGTCAGGCCGATCCACGTCATTGTGCCGTTTGGGGCGGGCACGACGACCGACATCGTTCCGCGCATTGTCTTCGAGCAAGTCTCGGCCCAACTCGGCCAACCGGTCATCGTCGAGAACAGGCCGGGCGCCGGTACAACGACCGGCGCCAGCGCCGTCGCAAAGGCCAATGCGGACGGTTACACGCTGTTGGTCAATTTTTCCGCTCATACGATCGCCCCTTCGCTCTTTCCCTCACTCAGCTACGACGTATCGCATGACTTTGCAGCGATAGCGCCGCTCGGCCTCGTGCCCAGCGTCCTGCTCGCGTCGCCCGCGAAGGGTTTTACGCACGTCTCCGACCTTGTGGGGGCAGCGAAGGCAACACCCGGTTCACTCAATTTCGCGTCGGCGGGCATCGGCACTGCGACCCATCTGAGTGCGGTCAGGTTCAACAACAGCGCTGGAATCGTATCCGTCCACGTGCCCTTCAAGGCCGCGCCCGAGATATTGGGTGAAATGATGGCTGGCCGGATCGACTATTTTCTCGCGCCGATCGCGATCGCGCTTCCGTTCTTACGCGATGGCAAGCTTGTGGGATTGGCGGTCAACGCGCCGGCGCGGCTGTCGGCCATTCCTGATGTGCCGACGCTTTTGGAGGCAGGGTTTTCCAACGCCGATTATTCGTTCTGGATCGCAATCTTCGCACCCGCGAAGACCTCCCGCGCCATTATCGACCGGCTTGCGGTCGAGACGCACAAGGCGCTTGCCGAGCCGAAGGTGCGAGACAAGCTTGCCGCGCTCGGTATTGAGCCCATGCATTTGATCCCCGAAGCGCTGGATGCAATGGTAGCCAGGCAGATCACAATCGATGCCGAGTTGGTGCGCACCGCCGGCCTCGGGGCAAAATAGTGGAGGGGAGACGATGGACCGCGCACCGACACAGGCCTTCCTGGCGAATGACGGTGACGCTTACGAATTGCAGATGGGACGATGGAGCCGACGCCTCGCACCGCTGTTGATTGACTTTGCCGGGATCGATCGTGCCGCCCGTGTACTTGACGTCGGCTGCGGGACCGGAAATCTCGCCATCTGTCTCGCCGGCAATCCCGCCATCGGCAGCATCACCGGCCTCGACCTGGCACCCACCTACATCGAACACGCAAGGCGTGGAAATAGCGATCCGCGTCTCACATTCGAGGTCGGCGATGCCTGCGCCTTACCGTTCGCGGACGCCTGGTTCGATCATTCGCTTTCGATGCTGGCGTTGCAGTTCGCTCCCGACACCGATCTGGCGATACGCGAGATGAAGCGGGTGACCCGACCGGGCGGCACCATCGCCGCCGCGACATGGGATACGCGCGGCGGATTTGTGGCTTTCCGGATGATCTTCGACGCCGCAGCGATGCTCGATCCACGCGGGTACGCGGCGCGGGCGCGCGCCTACACTCGGCCCTTGAGCCGGCCCGGAGATCTGGCGCAAGCGTGGTGCGCGTCCGGTTTGAACGAGGTCGAGCAGGATATGCGAACTATCAGGATGGACTATGCGTCTTTTGCCGACTTTTGGACTCCCGCAGACGGCAGCGAAGGACCGATCGCAGCCTTTGTCGGCTCGCTGGATAGCGCTGCGAAGGCCAAGCTACGCGAAGCTGCACAATCGGCCTATCTCGACGGTGAGACGGACGGTCCCCGCTCTTACGCAGCTACTGCCTGGGTCGTGAGAGGTACGGTGCCGTAGGGAGCCGACTTCTGGCCCTTAACGGACATCGCACACCCCTGAGTTTACGCCGGCTTTTGACCCCAAAGCGGACATGGGACGGGCTGTGAGCGACGTTCGCCTCTGATCGCAGCGGTCGAGAAGCCGCGCTGTCTCGCCAATGACTGCGCCCCGTCATTGCCAAGCCCACGAGCTTCAATCAGACTTACTTCAACAAAAAAGCACTTGGGAGGAAGCCGATGTCCATTCGCGTCACCGCGCTAGTCGGCGCGGCGTTTGTTCTCGTTGCTCAGCCGGCGCTGGCCGAGAAGAAGTACGGGCCGGGTGTCAGCGACAGCGAGATCAAGGTCGGTCAGACCATAGCCTACAGTGGACCGGCATCGGCATACGGCGTGCTCGGCAAAACCGAGGCGGCTTACTTCAAATGGTTGAACGACGCCAGAGGTGGCATCAACGGCCGCAAGATCACATTAATCAGTCGGGACGACGCTTACTCGCCGCCCAAAGCGGTCGAGAACGTCCGAAGCTTAGTGGAAGGCGACGAGGTAGCGCTGATCTTCGGTGTCCTTGGCACGCCGCTGAACATGGCGATCCGCCCCTATCTCAACAAACAGGGCGTGCCGCAGCTGTTTCCGGCCGCAGGCTCGTCGGCTCTCAACGACCCCGAGCATTTCCACTGGACGATGGGATGGCAGCCTAACCTGCACGACGAGGCGAAGTTCTATGGCAAGAGCTTGCTTGCCCACAATCCGCATCCGAAGATCGGAATCCTTTATCAGAACGACGATTTTGGCAAGGACCTGATCGCCGGCCTTAAGGACGGGCTCGGGCCGGACGCCGACAAGATGATTGCCAGCGCCCAGAGTTTCCAGCCGACCGATCCGACCATCGATAGTCAGATGGTGATCTTGCAGAACTCCGGTGCCGACGCTCTGTTTCTTTTTACGTACGCGAAACAGGGGGCACAGGCGATTGGCAAGATGTGGGATTTGAAATGGAAGCCGGAGACCTTCCTGCATCTCGGCGCGGCCTCGATCGGAGCGACCTTCAAGCCCGCCGGGCTCGAGAAGTCGGTGGGCATCATGACCGCCGGATTTATTAAAGATGCGACCGATCCCCGATGGGCCAACGATCCCGATATCGTCGCGTGGAAGGCCTGGATGAAGGAGAACATGCCGGGCACGGACACCAATGACAGTCTGACAGTGGCCGGCTACGCCGTAGCTCAAACACTGGAGCAGGTGTTGCGTCAGTGCGGCGACGATCTGACCCGGGAGAACATAATGAAGCAAGCCGCGAACCTGAAGAACTTCCGCCTCGGCCTGCTGCTACCCGGCAGCCTGATCAACACCAGTCCAACGGACTACCGGGTGGTGACCCACGTCGTACTGCAGAAATTCAACGGCACCAGTTGGGACGAAGTGAAGTAGAGCGGATAACCTTAGATCGGCAGCCTGGGTCGCGACTCCTTGACGGGGCGTAGATGGCAGTCCGGATGTCGCGCAGCAACCGCGCCTCGAGGGGCGTCCTTCCCCTCGGCGCGCCCTTGCTTATGCAGTTTCCGTCTCACTTGCTCGTTGAGCTCAGAAATGGGCAATCAACCTTGCAATTTGAATTACCTAAGTATTATCAAGGTATTAACTTGCCGGCTCCGAGTATGTTTTGTCCCCGGTTCTCTCCATCCGCCACTTTGCCTCGCCACTTCGTACCTCCAAACGGAGACACGCCCGAGAGGCGTAGGGTGATGTTTTGGAGCCATGAGCGGCATTTTCCCGCCAAATCGAGCGGGCGGGAAGCCGCTAGCAGTTGTCGATCGTGCGACGCGTCGCACAATCGATGGGTCAATCGTTCTCCGGTCGGATGAGCCAACTAGTTTCCGACAGGAACGAAGCGTGTTTAGCAATGGTTGTTGGATGTCCGGTGCCGTTCGGCCTAGGGCGGTGCTGGATGATGACCAAAGTGAAAACTCGGCCTCAGCTTGCCCCCCTCGCTGGGGCCATTTTTTTCGCGCGCCTTGTCATCGTCTTTTCGGACGTGAGCATGAGGCCCTCTCAGCCGCCGATGGTGCCGAAGTCTGGTCGCCCGAGCCTTAGTCGTCCAGGTTCGTTCGCCGCATGAGCTGCACTCAATAATGTGCTCGTGTTTCCCGGTGCGTACGTTGAGGATGGTCCGGACCAAATCTTGGGGCCTGCCGCACCGACAGATTTTGACCGGCGGCTGTTCGATCTCTTGGATTCTCTGCCCGATTGCGCGCATGGACTTGCCCCTCCAGCGAGGCGAGTCCTTAAGTTAAAAACAACGAGCCGATGCCGCGATGGTCGAATTGAAGCCGGCTACCCACGCCGCTCCAACTGCCAAAGCTGCGCCAGCCAACGTGCTGGCGACTATTCTTCTCATCGTGGCACCTCGGGAGCCTTCCGCCAATCTAGCTATCCGCATTCTGCGTCGCGTGGCGCGATACCGTGGATTTTGACCGTGGCTTTTCAGCCTCTCTCAACAGACCGCAACAAAATCAACATTGTGTAGAGGAGGGGATGTCCGCGCGGGCTAAAAGAGCGAGCGGCAGCAAAAATGCCTATGCCTGTCCGCTTCAGTGTTCACGATCGATAACGTCCATTATCGATGCTTGGCCGCGATGTAAGCGCATTTTTTCCTGAGGCGTGCCTCAGCGAAGGGCTACCAACGGACAAGCTGCGCTATTCGATAGCCTTGACGGCGTCAGGGTGCAGAGGCACCAAAGTAGCCGTGCTCAGCCACTCACGCCGCTTTTCTTCGGCGCGTTGCGATGGCGCAGGAAGCGGCCGAGCAGTCGGCGCTTGCTCTTGCGTGGAATCAGGTCGATATCGCTGACGAGCTTGGCGCCGCCCTTGCGCCGCTCCAGCACGATCTTGCGGCTGTGGAACGCTTCCAGTTCGACGCGGTGGGCGACGCTGACGATGGTGGCTTCGGGCAATTCCTTGATGACGATGTCCATCATCTTGTCCTGGCTCTTTTCGTCGAGCGCGGACGTCGCCTCGTCCAGCACCACGATGTCGGGGTTGTGCAGCAACAGCCGCGCAAAAGCGAGGCGCTGCTTTTCGCCGCCCGACAGTGTCTGGTCCCATGGCGCGTCGTCCTCGATCTTGTCCCTAAGGTGATCGAGGCCGACCTTGTGCAGGGCTTCGCCGATCTGCTCCACGTTCCAGTCGTCGGCCGCACCGGGATAGGCGACGGCGCGGCGCAGCGTGCCCGAGGGTATGTAAGGCCGCTGCGGAAGCATGAACAGCCGCCGGTCAGGATGGAAATTGACGCTGCCGGAGCCCCATGGCCAAAGCCCGGCGATGGCGCGCACCAGCGTGCTCTTGCCTGATCCGGATTCGCCGGCAACCAGTAACCGCTCGCCGGGCTCGACCACCACCTCGGTCTCGTCGACCACGGCCGTGCCGTCGTCGAGCGATACCTTGAGGTCGTTCAAGGTGAGCATGGCCTCACCCTCGTTCTTGCCACGCCGGATCCGGCCGAAGCCGTCGGCCTGCTCGGCGCGCTCCAGTCCGTCGAGCGACATCATCAGCGAGGCAATACGGCGCGCACAAGCGTTCCAGTCGGCGAGCCGCGGATAATTGTCGACCAGCCAGCCAAAGGCGCTTTGCACGATGGTGAAGGCGGACGCGGCCTGCATGACCTGTCCAAGCGTCATGCTGCCGTCAAGGAACTTCGGTGCGCAGAGCAGGATCGGAACAACCGGAGCAATGAGGCTCGATCCCTGCGACACCAGCGTGGTGCGCATGTGTTGGCCCGCAAGCCGCGCCCACTGCCGCAGCACATTGGCAAAAGTCTTGTCGATGCCGTCGCGCTCTTCGTCCTCACCGCCAAGCAGCGCAATACTCTCGCCATTCTCGCGCAGGCGCGTCAGCGTGGAGCGGAATTCGGCCTCGGCTTGGTTCTTGTCCTCGGAGATCTGCACGAAGCGGCGCCCGATCACCATGATAGAGCCGGAGGCGATGGCGGCATAGACGAAGGCCGCAATAACGAGAAAGCCGGGGATTGTGAGCGTCGAGCCCCCGAGCGTCACGGTGAGCGCGCCGCCAATGCTCCAGAGCACGAGGATGAAGGTCGAGGCCGAGAGAAAAGCCGATGTTACGCCGGCGATGAAATCGACGGGCGAATCGGTCGCGATCCGCAAGTCCTCGGCGATGCGATATTCGGGGTTCTTGTGGTCGCCACTGACAAGGTTGAGCTGGTAATAGCGGCCATTGGTTAGCCAGCGCGAGATGACGGAAGTGGTCAGCCAGGTGCGCCAGCGCCGCTGGATGCTCATGCGGGCGAACACCTGTGCGACGCCGAGCGCGACGCTGCCGATCGCGAGCGGAAAGAAGATCGCGGTGAGACGAAATACCGCGGCCGAATCGCGCTTCTCGATGGCATCGAAGATCGCGCGATTCCAGATATTGATGCCGTATTGGAAGCCAACTGTGCCGACAATCAAGACCAGCAGACCGATCGAGAACGGCCAGGCGAGGCGATCGCCCTTGCGTCCCCAATAGCCGCGGGCGCTGATCCAGAAGCGAGTGAGGAGGTATTCCTTGCGGACTTGCTCCGCTTCTTCCGGCGTGAGCTCCGGGTCAGGCTCGACGACCTCTGGCGGCGGCGGTTCGACCTCGCCGCCGTCCTCGGCGACGACCTCCGCGATTGGAGCCTTCGCCGCGCGCGATTTCTTGTTGTCGTGCAGGCTTTCGCCGTCGCGCGATTTTGGTTCTGCGACAATTCCGATCATAACCTGATAACATGTGTGATATCAGAAGGTTCCTTATCGCCTTTCCGGGTTGCCCCGCGGATGAACACGGGAACCGCGGGTGGATTTATATGAGCGCCGGCGGTGGATCGAGCTATGGCGGTGACGGCAATGACGTTGGCGTCGGATCGGCTGAATGGACGTCTTCAGCGGGGACGCCGGCGATGATGTTCTCTACGGATATTCGGGCAACGATTATTTCTACGGTGGTTTCGGTAACGACACGATGTACGGCGGCGACGGCGTCGACGTCCTGATCGGCGGCCCCGGCAGCGATTATTTCGACGGCGGCACGGGTGTGAATTACTATTTTGACGGGAGCGGGACACCCCGTATCGGTGCCGACACATACGTCGTCAACGATGTACCCAGCGTCCAGGTGGTGCAGGACTGGAACGCGACTACCGATATCGTTCAGATGAACGGGTCTGGTTTTACGTCCTTTGCCGACGTTCTGTCGCACTCCTATCAGAACGGTGCATACTTCGTCGTTCAGGTCGATGGCGATACGGCAGTGTGGCTCAACGGAGCTAGCGCCAGCACTCTCACGGCTTCCAATTTCTCGATAGTGAGCTAGGTGCCAATCCACAACGGCGACGCCTTCGGCCTGATGCGCACCCATTGCGGTCACGGCCGGCGCGGCGCCGCCGCCGCGCGAGCGCTACGGACGAAGCTCGGCATCGGGTGGTGGTTCTTGTCGCATCCGGGGAACAGTGGCGTCGCCGGAGAGGTGTTCCTGATTCTATGGCTTTGAACTTGGCGACGGTGCGGGAGTTTGAGGCGCCGGCGCGGGTTGATCCAGAGAGGTGATTGGCTGATCCGTCCCCGTATGCGGAATGCAGGTCCCGGCATTCGCGAGTTTTCCGGCCGCGTCCTCTCGAGCTCGGCGGTGGTGGCGGCCACGGCGCCTGTCGAACTGGTCGTCATCCATCATCGAGCGTAGACTCAAAGCGCCGTAGGCGTTCGCATAAGTCTGTCGCAACTGCTGCTCAGCGGTCAGGCAATCCGAGAGCTTCTCGAACACAATATCGGTTTGAATTGGTGCTACGCCACCAACCAATACGACTAGAATCCATTTCATGTCTTCGCGATCTCAACATCCGAACCTGCGCGAAAACGCCGTGTAGATGAAGGAGTTCCTGCTGCCCTGCGGCTTTTGCTTGTAGAAGTAATCAGAGACATCGAAGGACAGGTTGCCGAGTTGGATAATCGCCCATATGGGCACCAAGTCTGGCAGATGGAAAAGGCCGCCAACGTGGCGGCCTTAATAGTTAAAAGAAGCTAGTCGCAACGGCGGACCCTGCGAACGGACCCGTCGTCACGCTCGATCGTGACGGTGCGGCAATCGCGATAGCCGCGATCGTAGCCGTAGGCACGATAAGCGGGGCGATCGTAGTCGCGGTAATAGCCACGGTTCGGTCCCACCGCCACTCCGCCAAACGGGGTCTCAACTGCAACTTGAGCTGATGCGGGTGTTGTGATCATTGGCGTGACGAGGGCAAGCCCGGCAACCGCCAATGCGCCAGTCAAAAACAAAGTCCTCATGGTTCTCCTCCTGGGTCATCGAATTGGCGTCTAACATCACAGGTAAAGCAATGTTCCTGCGACCAGGCCCCGCAGTGCGTTTCGGATTCGAATAAAACGCAGCGGGTTGCGCTGGGAACTTTCGAGACCGGCCCGGCTTGAAGTGCAGAACTGAAACTGGAGGAGGGATTGGTTATGAATGGGATTATTTACTTGATCGGTTTGATTGTCGTGATTGGCGCTATCTTATCATTCATTGGCTTTAGGTAAGCGGCCGATGAGGACTTGCGCGAAATCTGTTTGGTGCTGACTCACAAAACCGCTCGTCCCCAAGCGAGAAAATCATTTCCAGCCCGATGATAGCGTCAAAATTCAATCCGAATGGATGAATTTTGATGCTGAACGAAGCGGGCGGCTACGGTACGGGCGATGAGGGCGAGCACGAGACGCCGTCCGATGCCGAACAGATTTTTGACAAGCTCCAGAAGTGGTGCAAGGCGGATTTCAACAGCAAGGGTCAGGTCAAGTGGCGCCGCGAGGCCCGCGAGGATTTTGACTTTGAGGCCGGTGAACAACTCTCCGAAGATGACAAGCGCATTTTGGAGGATGCCAATCTGCGCACTTGTCCTCGCGCCAGTGTGGCCGGGCGGTGGAACTCGCGGGCGCGACCGACAGTCGTTTCTTGGCCGCGGCAGCGGTAACGAATAGGAGAGTACGTGAACCGACGCCAGCTTGTTCAAGGGTCGGCGGTGCTGCCGGCGTTGCTGCTCGCTTCGCAGAGCGGTTTCGCCGCCGCTCGTCCGTCGGATGAGGCGTTCGGGCCGTCCACGGTGAGGGACTTGGCCCGTATGCTGGCGGGCAAAACGTACGAGGCCCCGGACGAGAGGCTGCCGAGCGGATTGAACGACCTCGACTACGATCAATACCGTTCGATCCGCTTTTTGCCCGAGCGCGCACTTTGGCGCGGCAAGAGCCTTCCGTTTGAAGCGCAGTTCTTCCATCGCGGCTTCTTCTACAAGAACAGAGTGAACATCTTCGAGGTCGCGGACGGAAAAGCGACCGAGCTCAAGTACCGCAAGGCGGATTTCTCGTTCGGCGCGAAGGTCCCGGCGTTCGACGACGTCGATCTCGGCTTCGCCGGCTTCCGCGTACACGCCCCCATGAACCGGGCCGACTATTACGACGAGGTCTGCGTCTTCCTGGGCGCAAGCTATTTCCGCGCCGTCGCCAAAGGACAGACGTACGGGCTTTCCGCTCGCGGGCTTTCGATCGATACGGGTGAAGCCAAGGGCGAGGAATTTCCGCTCTTCAAGGCCTTCTGGCTCGAGCGGCCGGCGCCGGGTTCGACATCGTTGGTGATCCATGCGCTGCTCGACAGCAAAAGCTGCGCAGCGAGCTACCGGTTCACAGTGCGGCCCGGGGAAACGACGGTCTTCGACGTCGAAATGTCTGTCTACCCGCGCGCCGAAATGCAGCGGGCCGGGCTCGCGCCCATGACCAGCATGTTCTTCTACGGTCCCAACGACCGCAACGACATCGACGATTTCCGTCCATCCGTCCACGACTCCGACGGCCTTGCGATCTTCAACGGGAAGGGCGAAAGCCTCTGGCGGCCGCTCAGCAACCCCCGCGACCTCCAGATCAGCACTTTTCAGGATCTCAATCCCCGCGGGTTTGGGTTGATGCAGCGGGAGAGAAACTTCTTCGCCTACCAGGACATCGAATCAGGTTTCGAGAAACGACCCAGTCTCTGGATGGAGCCGATCGGGGACTGGGGCGAGGGCGGCGTCACGCTGTTCGAGATCCCAACTAAGGAGGAGGTCCACGACAACATCGCCACTTTCTGGCGGCCCAAGAACCCGCTGCAGGCCAAGGGCGAACACAACTACACCTATCGGCTGCACTGGGGACCGGACAGCCCGAAGGAGCATTCGCTCGCCCGTTTCACCCGTACAGGCATCGGGGCCAGGGGCCAAGACGACCGCCTCTTCGTCCTCGACCTGGTCGGCGAGAACCTGAAAGGCGTCGACCCTGCGGGCGTCAAAGGCGTCGTGACTGCAGAGAAGTCCGAGGTGAAGAATATCGTCACGCAGCCCAATCCTTACACCGGTGGTTGGCGGCTGAGTTTCCAGTGCCAGGTGAAGGGGGAGCCGATCGAGCTGCGGGCGTTTCTGGCGGAAGGCGACAAGCCCTTGTCGGAAGTCTGGGTTTATCGATGGGCACCCTGAGCACCGCACCGCAACCGATCGCCGGTGATATCGCAAGCCAAAGGCTCTTGCCGCGCGAGTCCCCCCTTCCCATGGCTCCGGGCGATCTCGGAAAGAACCGGGTATCGGACCGCGTTCCTGCGCCGGTCGCGACCACCATGGTATGGCGGCGCAGCATCATCCTCCTCTCGACGGCCGCGCTCACCGGGGCGGGCGGGTATGAGATGTATCGTGTGCTGCAGGTCGGCGGCGTCACGGTTCTCGAAGCAATGGTGCTGGCGCTGTTCCTGATCCTGCTCGCCTGGGTCGCCTTTTCATTCTCGTCCGCGGTAGCCGGCTTCTTTGTGCTGCTGGCCTACCGTCCGGACGAGGACGCATTAGCGTCTGCCACCGAACCGCCGGCCATCGCAAGCCGCACCGCGATGCTGCTTCCCACCTACAACGAAGATGCGCATCGGTTGACGGCACGGCTGCGCGCGATCATCGAATCCTTGAACGCGACCTCGCACGGAAAGCTGTTCGACTGGTTCGTTCTGAGCGACAGCACCGATCCGGACATCTGGGTGGCCGAGGAAAAAGCGCTTCTCGCGTTGCGAGAGGCCGTTGGAGGGCCGCGGCTGTACTATCGGCATCGAGCCGACAACACGGCGCGGAAAGCCGGCAACATCTCCGAGTGGATCACGCGGTTCGGCGCCAGCTACGACTTCATGATCGTGCTCGATGCCGACAGTCTCATGACCGGGCAGACCATCGTACGGTTAGTCCATGCCATTGAGGCCAATCCGACCGCCGGCCTCGTTCAGACTCTGCCGATGATCGTCAACGCAAGAAGTCTTTTCAGCCGTGTTCAGCAATTCGCAGGCCGCCTGTATGGACCGATAATCGCCGCCGGCGTCGCCTGGTGGCACGGCTCGGAAAGCAATTATTGGGGACACAACGCGATCATCCGCGTGAGGGCATTTGCTGAAGCAGCCTCGCTACCGCAGCTGCGCGGGCGCAGGCCGTTCGGCGGGCACATCTTGAGCCACGATTTCGTCGAGGCCGCGCTGATGCGGCGCGCTGGGTGGGGCATCTACATGCTGCCGACGCTCGGCGGAAGCTACGAAGAGGTGCCGCCTTCGCTCCTTGACTTCGCCGCGCGCGACCGGCGCTGGTGTCAGGGCAACCTCCAACATCTCGCTGTGGTCCCTGCACGAGGTCTCCATTGGGTGTCGCGCCTGCATTTCATGGTGGGCATCGGGGCCTATCTGATGGCGCCGCTTTGGCTTATGTTCCTGCTGCTGGGAATGCTGATCTCGCTGCAGGCCCGCTTCGTCCGACCGGAGTATTTTCCTAAGGGTTTCTCGCTGTTTCCCACGTGGCCGGCCCAGGATCCCGTGCTCGCAATCTGGGTGTTCGTCGTCACCATGGGTCTGCTGCTGTTGCCAAAGCTGCTCAGCCTGGCCCTGCTATGGACGCGGTGCTCGGTACGGAGTCAATTCGGCGGGGCATTGCGTGCCTCGGCCGGAGTTTTCGCGGAGATTGTGTTGTCCGCCCTGATGGCGCCCGTGATGATGATCTTCCAGTCCATCGCGGTCGCCGAGATTCTGGCCGGCCGCGACGCGGGGTGGCAGACGCAGAGGCGCGATGACGGCACCGTGGAGCGCCGCGAACTCTATCGAAAATACGGCATTCCGACCTTGTGCGGCATAGCGATGGCGGCAGGCGCGTACGCCGTTTCGCTGCCACTTCTGCTCTGGATGTCGCCGGTCATCGCAGGGCTGCTGTTTGCCGTTCCCATAGGCGCGCTGACTACCAGGCCCACGACCGGCAAGTTGTTCGCCACCCCCGAAGAACGAGCGCCCCCTCCGGTCCTGCTTCGGGCGAACGAATTGAGCGCGTCGGTGGATGTAGGAATCAAACCCGCGTTGGTGGAGTTACGAGAAGACGCCGCACTCCTAGCCTTCCACATCGCGCAGCTGCCGCCTCCTCGCGCCGCTCGACCTGACACGATCGATGCAAACCTGGCGGTCGGCCGTGCCAAGGTCGAAGCGAGCGACACGTTCGAGCAGGGCGTTGCGCATCTCTCGTCCCGGGAGGTTTTTTCGATCCTGAACGACGACACTATGCTGTCGGCGTTGTTGCAAAAGCGATGAACAAGCGCCGGGCGCACGGAGACGAGGCCTGGGCTCGAACTAGGATAGAAAGTAGTCCGCTGCTTTTGCATTGAACTCCACCGGATCGATCGGACCCTCGACCCGTCATGGGAGGAAAATCAATGTCCCTGGCAATAGCGGCCGATGGGCCTGGTAGAGATTCGTGTTCCCGGAGGGCGCCTATCGGCGAGATGCAACGGTTGGACCCGAAGCCTTTGTCTGATCCGTGGGGCCGCTCAGCAGCGTCGCTCGCCTTTCGGCGACGGCATGATCGTACAGTTCAAGGACCAGACCGAATGCCGCCAGGTCCTCTTGTTCGAGCGTTCCATCATCGTAGCACTTCAGCGTCTCGCCGATGATCGCATCGACTTCGCGCTGCGACGCCAGTAGGTCATGTTCGGACTCGGCATCGCGAACCTCCCGGACTACGGCCAGAATGCGGTTGCGATGGCTGGTGGTGTCGTCCCGGTCGTCGCGGTTCAGATAGCGACGCAGCCAGGCGGCTGCCGAACCGATCCCGGAAAGAAGAAGCAAGGCAAACCAGAAGTAGTCGCTGTACTTGTCCAGAAAGGTCCGCTCGGTCCCGTTGATGACCGCCGCGGCGCCCCGGTGCACGGAGGGCTCCGCCTCCTTCTCCGTCTCGGGCTTCGTGACGTGCGCGGCGCCGGCAACGCGGTGCGCGATCGTGTCGCGGACAGCGAAAAGCTGCCGGTAGAAGGCCGCCGCCTTGGCTTCGGACAGTTCTTTCCTGGCCAGGATGAGATGGTTGACGCTGATGGTGTCGACCTTGTCCTCGGGCCAGGCCGGTTTCGCATTGAAAACACTGCCCGGAATCTCCTCGGCTTCGTAGCGGGCGTGCTTCAGAGCGATGGCCTCGGATGCTTCGACCGGAAGAAACTTCGGAACTCCGCGCGATCGCGAAGTCGCGGCGATCGCGGCCGCAGTGATCCGGCTGTCGAGCGGGCCGACGGCGAGATAGGCGTCGAGAGCGGGGTCCTGCGCAAGCTTTTCGATTTCGTCGGTCCTGAATTGGACCGTCGCAACCTTGTCCGGCTCCACGCCGGAGGCGACAAGAATAGTCCGTAGCAGTTCGAGGTTGGCTCCGGTCCTTCCGATGATGGCGACCTTGCGACCCGCCAGATCGGCGATCTCCCCGATCTTGCCGCTGGCCTTCTTCTTGGAGTCTTTGCCCGGTCGCCCGGAGGGCGACCACAGGACAACGTAGTTCTTCCGCAGGACCGCCAGTGTCTGCGCGTCGGCCGGCATGCCAAGGTCGCCGCGACCTATCGCCAGGTCGGCTTTGCCGGCGCCGAGCAGAGCCAAGGATTCGGCCGCTCCTTCGGTCGTGATCGGGGAGAGCCTAACGGTCCTGCTTTCATCGCCGAAAGCCTCGGCCATCGCTTGGACCACCTGATGATCGTCGCTCCCTGCGGGTCCGACGGCGATCGAGAGGGTCTCGGGCTGCAAGACGTAGAAGAGGGCGGCCGCAGCGGCGCCGAAAACAACAAATCCCAAAGCCAACACGAGCAATAGCCTTCGTTGGCGTCGATCGTGAGCACTCCTGAATGGATCGGACGGTGACATCAGCAGAACCTACGTGAACAAACGCCTGCTTGGGAGCTACAAGTTCGCCGCCCGGAACTTGGGCGAACCAATGTCCGACCGGAATGTTCCGACGCGCGAGAATGAGTTCACGAAGGGCCCGGATTCGACTGCAAAAGATCACTTCCTCGGGCGCCGATTGCGGAACCTTGCCATCATTTCGAAGGTTCTCGATGCTGCCTGATATGGCGGCGGGAGAAAAACATGAACCAGCTTCTACTGACGACCGCGATGGCGATGATCTCGGTGGGCGCGATGGCGCAGTCCACGGTCGTAACCGCCACCGGCACGGGTCCTGCTGCCGCCGTGCAGATCGAGCCGGAATATCGCACGAAGATCCGCTCCGACGTGACCGAACACAAGGTCCGCCCCGTGCAGACCCGCGTTAAGATCGTGGTGGGCCAACCCGTGCCGCGCGAGGTCGAGCTCGAGGCCGTGCCTGCCGATTGGGGTCCGTCGCTCACCAAGTACCGCTACGTCTACTCGGGCGAACGCGTGAGGCTGGTCGATCCGTCGACGCGCACGGTCGTACAGGAGATCGACTGAATCCTTCGAGGCGGGAAAAATCGGCCCACGTGCCGATCCGGTCCCGGCCTATTTCCAGATCTCTTCCTTGCGAGCGCCCGTCCATGCCCATCATCCGATACTTCGCCTTCGTCGGCGGACTGCTGCTGGCGCTGCTCTTCGCGGCGGACCGGTATCTGCCGGCTCCCGTCGAGCATGCCGGCGCAGCCGATCCCGATAGGACCACCATCCGGATCAGCTCGGCGACAAGTCTTCCGGAGAAGATCGTCTTCGACACGCGTCCGTGCGCCGACGCCCTGCAGATCGTGCAGGCCGAGCCGACGAGCAACGAACCGCAGCAGCCGATGCGGGAGGTGATGGCAGCCCTCCCTGCAGCGCCTCCTTCCGAGATTAACAAAGAAACGCAGACCAGGTCCCGGGCGGAGCCGCGCTCGCGTGTCAAGCGGCTGACGAGGATGTCGAGAAGAGCTCCCGGTCGGCTGGCTTTCGAACGCCACGACCTGTTCTTCGGAGATTGGTGAGCGGAAGACGGGCCCCATTGCTAAAAGGCCGCGCCCTTGGTGCGCGGCCTTCGTTGCGTTTGGATGGACTAGTTTCACCAGTGGTGGTGGCGATGCCAGCGTTGACGCACGACCGGATAGGATCCGCGGTAATAGGCGTAGGACGGGCGCACGACGCGGCGATAACGGTAGCCGTAGGATACGGGCGCCGTGTAGTAGGTCGTGGTGTAGCCGCCGCCCGAGCGATAGGGTTCGTCGTAGCCATAATCGTAGGCGTAGGGACCGCCATAATTGCCTGCGCCATAGTAGCCGGCGCCACCGTAATAGCCGTCGTCGGGTCCCCAGCCGTACGCCGAGGAGGCAAGCCCGCCGATCACGGCGCCCGCGACCAGGTCGCCGGCAATACCCGGTCCCCAGCCGCCCCAGCCACCTCGCCAGTGAGCTTCGGCCGGAGACGTCGTGGCTACGAGGCCAGACCCAGGGCGCCGACCGTCAGCGCCGACATTGCAATCTTCTTCATCGGGACTCCTTTCATATTGCGCATGCCCCGCCGATAACGGGAAAAATAGGCAATGGTTGCTGCTGTCCTCGGCGGAGAGCGGCAATGGGAGCTCGGCGCCGGGCACCGTCGTTCGAAGCTTAGCGCTTAAAACACAACGCCTCCACGCAGAGGAGTTCGGTCCGGAATGCTGCGGCGCGAGAAGAGCTGCACAAAGAGGCATCTGAAGTGGCGGCGTTAACAATGTTGAATTCGCCAACTGAGTTTTATGATCGCCTTTAGCGGTTTCATGTTCGATCCGGGCCACGACTGCGCTTCTGCGCGCCGTATTCGACGAGGTTTCCGAAGACATCTCGCATTTCGAAACCGGCGCTCGCACTCGCGTCGCTTCAAGGACTCTGGAAGCTACCGCCAAGGGCGCCGGCGCGCTGCGGCATGGGCGCGAGCGCGTGCGAAGGCGTCCTGACTCCTCCTCTTCGTCCAGGACTGGGAAAAACCGGAAACTTTCCGGGCCGCCTTGAGTTGCCAGCGATTGAATGCGGTCGCCGGAGCGCGAAGATGGTCGACGAAGTCGTGTTGAAGATAGCCGCGGAGACCGCGTGGACGATCTACTGCTCAAGGGACCCCGACGTCGATTCCCTGGATGACCGGCGCTTCCTGCTGGAGCGCCACCCTGCAAAGGAGATGGGAAGAGCGACGGAGCGATTCCGAAGAGTTCGCCAGCTTCGGGATCGCCGACCTGGACCGACTTCCCCGCGACGAATGCTGAGGGCGATGAAGATGCTCGTCGTGCGGGTGGCCCGGGTAAGCACCAGGCCCAGTTGGACGCTGCTTGCGATGTATTCGCTCGTTTCCGCCGCCATCGTGATGGTCCTGCGCTGCGCTTTCGGGGCCTAGACCGATGCGGATCGCCCAGCTAGCTCCGTTGGCCGAGAGCGTCCCTCCGAAACTTTATGGCGGTACGGAGCGCGTGATCGCCTGGCTGGTGGACGGGCTTGTCGAACTCGGACACGACGTCACTTTGTTCGCGAGCGGCGATTCGAAAACGAAGGGAAGTCTTCACGCGGTATGGCCACGCGCGCTGCGCCTAGGGCAGGGGCGTTGATCCGAACGCCGCCTGCGCGCTGCTGATCGAAGCGATTGCCGCGCGGGCGAGCGACTTCGACGTGATCCACTCTCATGTCGACTGGCTGTCCCTTCCGGTGTTGAGCCGGACGGGCGTGCCCTATCTCACGACGATGCACGGACGTCTCGACCTTCCTGGGCTGGCCGAGGTAATCGGGGCCTTTCCGAATGCGGCCTCCGTGTCGATCTCGGACAACCAGCGTCGGCTGCTCCCGGACGCGAACTGGATCGCGACGATCCAGCACGGTCTGCCGAAGGACCTCTTTCGTCCCTCCTATGAGCGCGGTTCATACCTGGCTTTTCTCGGTCGGCTGACGGCGGACAAGGGACCCGAAGAGGCCATGCGCATTGCACGTGCTGCCGGGATGCCGCTGCGGATCGCCGCCAAGATACCGCGCGCGGAGACGGCCTACTTCAAGAAGAAGCTCGAACCGAACATCGACGGCGAAGAGGTCCAACTTGTCGGCGAAGTGAACGAAGTGAGGAAACAACCGTTCCTCGCCGGGGCCGCCGCGTTGCTGTTTCCGATCAATTGGCCGGAGCCTTTCGGGCTCGTCATGATCGAAGCGATGGCGTGCGGGACGCCGGTGATCGCCTACCGCTCGGGCTCGGTGCCCGAAGTGATTGAAGACGGCGTTACCGGCTTTATCGTCGACAACGAGGAGCAGGCGATCAGGGCGGTGAACGATCTGGGCCGACTGGACAGAAGAGCAGTCCGCGCGCGGTTCGAGGATCGCTTTACGTCGAGCCGGATGGCACAGGACTACGAGGCCCGATATCGCGAGCTGGTCGCTCGCGCCAAAGATCCGTCCTGAGCTCCGCCCGATGCGGAACGGCTTCGCCGCCCCGTCGTTGAGTTGCTGATCAACGAGGCGCGCATGAAATCCATTTTCTCAACGACGGCCGTTTTGATTCTTCTCGCCGCGCCGGCACTGGCGGAAGAAGCGCCTGTCCAGCTGCCGAAAGTCCGGACGAACGAGGCCGCGAAGGAAGCGGAGGACTGTTCGAAGCAGGTGTGGCCACATTTCACGCAGGCCTGCCTACGCGCCGAAGGTAAGGGGATCGCTGCCGTCCGCCTGGTTACCACCGAACGTCGCTAACGATTTCGGATCCAGGGTCTGCGCTCCACTCAGGAACAAGTGGCAACGGGGAACGTTGGAGGGGCGGGCCTCCAAAGGGCTGCCGGCTCACGTTGGAGGAGATGACCAATGAAAAGCTTTCTTGCCGTTGCTCTGATTGGGGCTGCCGTGATCGGCGGCTCTGCGTTCGCGCAATCCACTCAGGCGGCGGATCGCGTTGCGCCGGCAGCGACCAGCCGGCCGACCGACGCCAAGATGGCGCTTAACGGAAGCTGGCGCGCCTCGAAGCTGATGGGCCTGAATGTCTACAACGAGGCTAACGAGAAGCTTGGCGACATCAACGAGCTGCTGGTCGATAAGAGCGGCAAGATCGAAGCCGTGGTTATCGGCATCGGCGGCTTCTTGGGAATGGGCGAACACGACATCGCCGTCTCCATGGACAAGTTGAAGTTCGTCGAAGAGCCGGTCCGGACGAGCTCAACCAGCAGCTCGACCACCGCGCGCGATACGACCACGGGGACGGCGTCGACCAACACCTCGAATCGCAACGCGTACGATTGGGCGCCTGACCACGCCGTCATGAGCGGCAACAAGGAACAGCTGAAGGCGCTGCCGCAGTTCAAATACTCGGATTACAACTGAACAGAAGCAAACGCTCGCGTTCAGGTTCGGCACCTATAGCTGGTGATCGACGATTTTCGGCAGGGGCCCGCCTCATGACACGCGGCCCCTGCCGTTCGCCGCCGGCGAACATCCCAATTCAGGTCGCTTGGACGTTCGAAGCCGGCATTATCGTGAAGGTCTAGAGGAGCACCGCATGGATGCGGCGGTGGGTTACTTCGGCCGCTGGAGTTCGGAGGATCGCAGCCGCTCGCCCATATGTGAGCTGGTTTCAGTCTGCAGGGCTTTCTTCAGATAGCTTCCCGATCAGGCCCAAGCGCGAGCGCGTCGGCTTGCAGGCGGAGGTGTTGCGCCTCATCAGCTAGACGTTCTTCCAACGATTGGGTTTGCTTGAAACGACGCCGCTGCATTCACGCTGCTCCCGCACTGTTCTCTCCATATTTGATATGATCAGGATTCAAGCGGTCCACCGGCGAGCCCTGCGCCGCCGCGAGGAACCCACCTCTGTGAGGCCGCTTTGCTTCCCATTGACAGGAGCGAACATGAGTCAGGAAACACCCAAGGACGATCCCCGGCAGCGGTCCGACAAGGCCTCACGCAAACAGACGGACAAGCCATGGGAGGGCAATCCGGAAAAGGAGCAACGTCACGAGTCCGATATCGATCTGGAAAAATGGCATCGGACCAATACCCATTAGGGAGCGCCCTGACGGTGCTGACTCCGTCATTTTCGGCGGCGCAAGCGGTGGAGCATTACGAGATCTTCCGCTGCGGAACCCGCCAGCTTGGCCGCATGGACGCGGTCAAGCTGATTGACCCGACGCTGGCTGACGAGAAGAAGGCGGACGAAACTCTCAACAAGATCGCCGTCACCGCAGTGAACGCCCAGGCGGCCTAGAAGCGTAGTGAGCCTCAAAGCCGCCCCGGTCGATTGTCGGGGCGGCCATCGCTTTTGGAGCAGCAACATCCCAGCCGTTAGCGCTTTGCAGGCGGCCCGCTCTTGTTGCCGGGCAAGCCTTTTACGTTCGAGGGATCCTGCTGCTGTACGTGCTCGTTCTGAGGATTCGACCCTACCGTGCTTCGGCCCGGCGCGGGCCCGTTCTTGTTTCCCGGCGAGCCGGATATGCCGGTGCCGGAATTTTGCGCGCTAGGTGCGTTGCTGACTCCGGCCGGATTGCTTGCTGTGCCCGGACGTCCCGGAGGTGTTGCGGCTGCTCCAGGACTATTCTGGTCTCCCACGTACCCGGACTCACCGGAATTACGCGTCTTCACGCCCTTGTCGGCTTCACTCTGCTGGTTCTGGGCGATGACCCGTTCAGCCGTCATCGGACCGGCTGCGGCAATGCCCGCGACGAGCAACGCAATGGTACATGTTCTCGTGAGCTTCCTCCTGAAGGTTGCCCCATCTCTACAACTCTCTCGGGCGTGATCATTTCCTACAGATGAAGTAACCGTTCGCGTTAGTCACTCGGAAGCCGTGTTCGTCCTCCTCCAGTTGCGCAGCCCGAACGAATAGGACCGACCTTGCGTGTTGGAACGGAGTGCATCCTGATCTGTTGGATTCTTGCATCGTAGCCGCGATTTCGTTTGCTCTAGGCCCCCCTGCAGACGCCAAGGGATGCATCAAGGGTGCCATCGTCGGCGGGGTTGCCGGACACATGGCCGGAGGACACGGTAAGCTCGGCGCTGTAGCCGGCTGCGTCGTCGGTCATCACGAAGCGAATAGGGCGGACTCCAACAAGGCAAACGTCCAGGCGCCTGCGGATCAAAAGTGACCGGCTTTCGCTTTCGCCCGGCAGGCCGGCGCGCGGCTTTTGGAGGCATTTTCATTTGGCTCGCGCTGGCGACGAGTTCCGCGCTCGGTGCGGAAATCAAGGCTGCGGCGATCGACATCGCCCAACCATCGAAGAAGAACCTCTCCAATGAGAAGCCGACCCCGGCGGGGGGCAGGCTACAGGTCTTGCTTGACCGAGCGCACTTCTCACCCGGTGAGATCGACGGCAGATTTGGAGAAAATGCGAAGAAGGCGCTACGTGCCTACGAGGAGGCGCAGCAATTGTCACCCTTGGACGACATCAGTCCCGACGTTTGGGCAAAGCGGCGGCGGACAGTCGTCCGGTGACGATGAACTACACAATTGCGGAGGAGGACGTCACAGGACCGTTCCTCAAGAAGTTTCCGGCGAAGATGGAAGACATGAAGGACATCCCGAAGCTGTCCTATACTAGTCCGCGCGAAGGTTTGGCTGAGAAGTTTCATATGAGCGAGGACCTGCTGTCTGCCTTGAACCCGGGTCGGCACTTCGACCGCGCCGGCGAAGCCATCGTCGTGATCGATGTCGCAGCCGAGAAGAGTTCGGAGAAGGCGGCGAAGGTGGAAGTCGACAAGAGCCGCCAAACGGTGAAGCTTTTCGACAAGTCGAATTCGCTGATCGGATTCTACCCCGCGACAATCGGTAGCGAAGAGAAGCCGTCTCCTTCCGGCACATTAAAGGTCACGGAAATCGATCGCAATCCGACATACAGATACAACCCGGAGTACCACTTCAAAGGCGTCCATTCGCACAAGCCGTTCACCATCAGGCCGGGCCCGAACAATCCGGTCGGCTCAATGTGGATCAATCTTTCCGCGGATGGCTACGGAATCCACGGTACGCCGTTTCCGGGAAAGGTCTCCAAGTCGGAGTCGCACGGCTGCGTCCGTCTCACGAACTGGGACGCCGAGCGGGTCGCGGAACGGCTTTCCAAAGGCACGCCGGTAGAATTCGTCAACCGTGTCCAGTGACGTTGCGGCGCCTTCGCTTCAGGGCGCGAGCCGAATCGACGGCCGCGTCTTAATTCGGCAATCGTACAAAGGCAAGATGGAAGTGATGGCGCGCGCGCTCGGCACCTCGGGCTGGCATTACGACTCTTGGCGAGGACCGTTTTATCCAAGGGATCTACCGCTCCGACGCCGAAAACTGGAGCTCACTGAAGGGAGGACGAGGCGTGTGCGAACGCGGGCCGGTCTGTTGGGACGACGGCACCACGACTACAACCGGAACGCCGTCAAAAACACCCGTACGCTGGGTGGTACGCCAAGGCTAAGCGATGCGGCCGATCCGCGGCGGACGCGACTAGGCCTCGGACTTGAGGGCCCGAAGCCGTTTGTGGAGGAAGGCGAGAACCATGATCTCGTCCGAGGTCAGCTTCGCGTACTGTCGCTTGAACTTCTGCGCGATCTTGGCGTCGATCATCTTGATGAGGTCGCCGGACATATAGGCGGTCAGGATCTCCGGATGGACGTAGCTCTTGCGGCAGATGGCAGGTGTATTGCCGAGTTGCTTGGCCACCTTTTCGATGGCCGCGACGACGTTACGCTTGGCTTCGGCCTGGCTGTCGTACTTCTTGAACTCCGAGAGTGCGAGGGCCGCAAGCACCGTGCCGGCCCAGGTACGAAAGTCCTTGGCGCTGAAATCCTGTCCCGTGATATCCTTGATGTAGCCGTTGACCTCGCCGGAATCGACCGTTCGGGATGCTCCATCGTCATCGAGATACTTGAAGAGTTCGTGCCCTGGAATCTCCGCGCAGCGCTTCACGATGGCAGTGATTCGCCTGTCCTCGACCTGGAGCTTCCATTGTTTGCCGGACTTGCCGGTAAAGTCGAAGCGCAGCACGCCTCGGCCGATCGCCACGTGCTTACGCCGCATCGTGGTGAGCCCGTACGATTTGTTCTTCTCGGCGTATTCGGCGTTGCCGACGCGGATGAGCGTCTTTTCAAGCAAGCTGACGATCGTCGCAAGCACCTTCTCGCGGGGGAGACCGTCCAGCTTCATGTCCGAAACGACGCGTGCACGCAAAGCCGGCAAGGCCGCCGCGAATTGCATGATATGTTCGTACTTGTTTTGCTCCCGAAGCTCTCGCCACTTCGGGTGATAGCGGTACTGCTTGCGCCCGCGCGCATCGAGGCCCGTCGCCTGGATGTGCCCGTTGGGAGACGGACAGATCCAGACGAACTCGTACGCCGGAGGGATGCCGATCGATTTGATACGGCGGACCACGGTGGCATCGGTGATGCGCTTGCCGTCTTTGTCGTGGTAGGTGAACGAGGTGCCTTTCCGTCTTCGCCGGTAGCCCGGCGTCGCGTCGCTCACGTATCGCAGACCTTCTTCTGCGATGGCGGCGGCGACATCGGCCGTGCGGTCAACTAGCCCCTCGTCCTTACCTTCTCGCAGCATTGTTCGTCCTTGCCGTCAGCCGAGGACCGAGGCCCCCAATAGGAAAAGTCGGATCCATCGTTTGGTTCCGACGCTCCGAGGGAGGCGCGCTATGGCCGAGCCTTCGGCCGTTCGCGCACCACGTTCTTCGCCTTTTGTCGGACCGCAGACCTAGATAGACGGGCTGGCGAAGCTCGCCGTTCTTCGTCCATTCCGCGAACGTCACTTCAGCGACCAGAGACGGCCGGACCCAGGTGGTGGCGTGCTCGTCCTTTACCTTGTCGGGGAAGCGCGACTTCGTAACCTTCAACCTTGTGAGCTTGCCGTGGAGCTCTTCGAGGGTCTGATGGCTGAAGCCAGTACCGACGTGCCCGATATACCGCCAGGCGTCATCGTCCCGCACCGCGAGCGCAAGAGCGCCAAAGAACGGCCGGGTGCGGCGAGGTGCCGTGAAGCCTGCGATCACGACTTCCTGCCGCTGCCCAATCTTCACCTTGAGCCAGTCGGCAGTCCGGCTGCCGGAGGCGTACGGGCTGTCAGCGCGCTTGGCTATGATACCTTCGAGGCGCTTGCGCTCGGCTTCGGCGAAGAACTTCTTTCCGCTGCCTTTGCGGTGGTTGCTGAACGCAATCAGCTTATTGCGCGGAAGGATTGCCTTTAGCCGCGTCTTGCGTTCGAGCAGCGGCAACTTGCGTAAGTCCTCGCCATCCAAAAACATCAGATCGAACGCGCAATACAGGAGCTTTGCTTCGTGACGTAATGCGTTCTGCAGCAGTTGGAAGTGCGAAACGCCGTCCTCGCCGATAGCTACCAGCTCGCCGTCGATGACCGCGTCGCTCTTCACGTCTTCGAGCGCCTTCGCGACCTCGATGTATGAATGGCTGATGATCTTGCCGTTGCGGCTGTAGAGCGCGACCTTACTGCGGCGGATCTCCGAAACCATGCGGAAGCCGTCGTACTTGTCCTCGAACACCCAATCGGGGTCGTCGAACGGGGCGTCGGTCAACGTCGTCAGCATTGGCTGCAGGCGTTTCGGCAGTGTGGACTTGCGATTCATCTCCGCGCGGACTTGGGGGCAAGGACTGGCTTGGCGGCCGGGGCTGCGCGCTTCCAAGAGGAAGACGCGATCGGCCTTCGATCGCTGCGAAGGCCGATCGAAGTTTTGAGGATCCGCCATACGCGCGTTCGGACGAAAACGAACCCTTCCCAGAGCTTGGCGAACCAGGGAATCATCAGAAGCTTTGGCTTCACGATCACGAAAAGCTGCTCGACGACCAGGAGGCTGAACGCGTAGCAGGCGACAATCATCGCCGTGCCGGCGATCCAGTGACCTTTTCCGGCTACAGCTACCGCAGCTAGCTTCAGCGGCTCGACGGTGGCGGTCGGCACCGCCAGCAGGAGCAGGGAAGGATAGGGTCTCAGACCTTCGATCGTTCGTCTCAGCCTCATGCGAAAGGCCTCCATCGGCGGTTAACCGCAGCAGCCCCCTTATGTTCCGCAGAAGGAACATCCGGCCTCTCAGCTGGTTTTAAGCGCGCGGAGAATTTGAGAGGAGACGAGATGCACGCAACGATCGATCGGAAGGGTCAGAGGGTGGCCGAATCCTCAGATTTGGAGGCTGAGGTCGAGGCCTGGCGGCGCAAACGCACCCGGCGACGGATTTCCGTGTCCTGCGACGTCACCGTCCGCATCCGTCGGCACGTGCGGCCGGCGTCGTTGTCTGGATCGTCGGCAGATCGCCCGCTCTCACCCACAGCGGGTTAGCCGCCCCACGAGGGCGTTCTGGAGAAGTGCTGGGAGGGCGGAAACGGTGAAGCGATGGTTCGATGATGAACGCGAGGTATCAACGTTCCTTGCGGCGCTAAACGAAGTCCGACACCAGGCGACGAGGGTGGTGTTATCACCACGTCCAAGCCATCATCGTGGCGATTGACCGGTATGCGGAAGCCGCAACTGGTAACCGGTGGTACTTTCTGAATAAGCCGGTTTCGATTGGAGGAATTCGGCAGGACGCTTCACACTAAGCGTCGGCGAATTCATGCCGCCCATCGCGCGGTCGTGCGTCGAGGAACGAACGCTAGCGCGAAGAGTCTGCTCTGCAGCTCCCGGCCTCTGCCCTATCAGCTCACTGGGAGTAGCGATCTTCGGCGCCGCAAAAATTTCCGGTGCCGGGGGTCGCTGGTTGGGGCGAGGAAGGTGGAAATAGGACCGAGCTAATGCGCTGATCGGTAGTCGTAAGTCCGGCGCCATTCGGTAGCGGCGCTGGGACGACCAAAGTGGAAACTGGGCCTCAGCTTGCCCCCCTCGCTTGGGCCCTTTTTTAACCCACGACTCTCATGAGTTCATCAACAGTGCGCCCCAGCACTTCAATGGTGAAGGGTTTCTCGATTGCCGGTACATCGGCAAATTCGGGTGGAATCCCACTGGCGCCGTAGCCGGTTGAGAAGATGAAGGGAAGCTTACGTGCTCGGATGATCTCAGCCACGGGTGAGCTCGATCTGCCGGAGAGATTTACATCTAGCATGGCGAAGTCGAACTCACTACGGTTTGCCAGATGAACCGCCTGCTCGAGGTGACCAGCTTCGGCCGCGACGGTGTGACCTAACTCCTCCAGCATTTCCACAAGCATCATCCTGATCATCGTCTCGTCCTCAACGACGAAGACTGAATAGGCCGGTCGGGTCATCGTGGAATGTCTGCCTTTTTGTCGGGCCAAATTGGGTTCTATAAGCATAACCGGCCGCGCGCTCATCGTACCTTAATTCGGCCGTTAAGCTTGATGTCTGTACTGCAGGCAAAGTCCGGAACGGACTTGGACTTTTAAGGCGAATTGGCCAGGGCACGGCTAGGGCCGCGCCGATCCTTATTTCGGCGAATTTTCCTCGGGACGGAACCCGCATTTTCATTGGTCCGCGTGGTCGCGCACGCCCGCGGGTTGCCCGATGGAGCCGACGCGGACGTCGTTGCAGTAGATGTCTCATTTCTTCCGCACTGCCGCCCTGTCACGCCGGCGCGCCAGCTCGGTCATGTCTTGTCTCGGATTGGACAGCGTTGCCGCAGCTGCAGCGGTTCGGCGGCTGTCCGCTTGCCACTTTACTGCATATCACGCAGCGCAGGCGGTTGGCGAGATCATGAACCCTGGTCGTTCGCACGTGGCGCAGCGCGGGCCAGGCTGACCGCCCTCGGCGTCTTGCAACGTTAGCACTTGATCTCAAGCCACGGATAGCCGGCGTCGATAGCCTGGTCGATCGAGGGTGACGGATCGATCGGTCTCCCGTCGGCGCACATCTTTTCGTTCCAGCTCTAGCGGAGCAGATCGTTAGCCTCGCGCATCGGCGTTCTTTCCAAGGTAGGTCATTGACGCAACAGTTCCCGTATGCGGCCCGCCAGCCCGTCCATGGCAAACGGTTTGGTAAGGATAGCCATCTCCGTGTCCAATGCGCCTGTGTCCATCACTACCTTTTCCGCATAGCCCGTAATGAAGAGGATTTTCAGTGCGGGTCTCGCAGATCGTCCGAAATCCGCGAGCTGTCGTCCGTTCATTCCCCCGGGTAGCCCGACGTCGGTCACAAGGAGGTCGATGCGTGTATCTGACCGCAGAACCTGCAAAGCGCTGGATCCATCGGCCGCCTCGATCGCCGTATATCCAAGCTCGGCGAGAACTTCAGCAACGAGCATGCGCACAGAAGATTCGTCGTCGACGATGAGTACAGTTTCGCCTGCTCCGGCACGCGGGGCCGTTGAGAAATCGGCTGAGCTTACGGTGGCCTCCTCTCGCTCCGAATGTCGCGGCAGGAAAAGGTGGACAGTAGTGCCACGGCCGAGAACTGAGGAAATACGGACTTGGCCGCCCGACTGCTTGGCGAAGCCGTAGATCATGGAAAGGCCAAGCCCAGTTCCTTGGCCGAGCGGTTTGGTCGTGTAGAACGGATCGAAGGCGCGCTCGACGACTTCGTCGCTCATGCCGGTCCCTGTATCGGTCACGCTCAGGCACACGTAGTCGCCAGGTCGCATCTCGAACGAGAAAGCATCTACGCTATCCACGGTCCGGTTGGCCGCTTCGATTTTCAGCTTGCCGCCATCTGGCATTGCGTCGCGAGCATTAATGCAGAGGTTTAGAAGGGCGTTCTCCAACTGGTTCGGATCGACCAGCGTCGTCCAGAGCATCGCTCCGGTGGTCATCGTCATCTCGATTTCCGGGCCCAATGTATTGTTGATGAGGTCCTTCATGCCGGCGATGAGCCGGTTGACATCGGTTGCCTTCGGGTCGAGCGTCTGACGTCTCGAAAAAGCCAATAGTCGATGGGTCAATGCCGCTGCCCGGCTCGCGGCGCCTTGGGCGGTCGATATATAGCGTTCAACGTCCTTGTAACGGCCTTGGGATATCCGGATTTGGAGAAGTTCAAGCGCGCCCGAAATGCCCGTCAGCAAATTATTGAAGTCATGGGCGAGGCCGCCGGTAAGCTGACCAACAGCTTCCATTTTCTGCGCTTGTCTCAGCGCGTCCTCAGCCTTATCCAGGGCTTCCTGTTGGCGGTGTTGCTCTGTGACGTCACGGGCTACGCAGTAGAGCAATCCATCGACGTTCACTGCTGTCCAGGCCAGGTCGCGGAAGTCACCATCCCGGGTCCGGAAGCTGCTTTCGAATTCTGCGTTCTGTTCCGGCAACGCAAGTGAGGCAACAGCATCGCGCATCTTGCGCCTGTCGTTCGGATGCTCCAGCCATTCCGATGTTTTTCCTCTGATCTCGTCGATCTGCCATCCGAGCACTTTTGTCCACGCCGGATTGACGCTGATCCAGGTCCCATCAGACAAGGCGACGCCGAGCATATCTCGGCTGACCCGCCAGATCCGGTCGCGTTCTTGCGTGCGTTCTTCAACGCGCTGTTCGAGGCTCGTGTTCAACTCGCGAAGAGCCTCTTCCGCAGCATGCCGTTCAGTAACGTCCCGCAAAATGGCGGTTACGAACATGCGACCGTCGCTCGTCCATCGAGATGCCGATACGCCGAGGAAGATGCGCGATCCATCCTTGCGCCGTGCAACAATCTCGATCGGGCGCAATGAGCGGCCCTCGGAAAGCACCTTATCAAAAAGTTCGTCCCATTGGTGCGGCTCTTCGAACAAATGCCCGAGGGCGCGACCGACCAGTTCGTTCCGCTCAAAACCTGTTTCGCGCAACGATGAGGAGTTGGCGAACTGAACGAGGCCATTCGCGTCCAACGTGAGAATGGCATCCGACGCGCTTTCGACGACCGCGTCGTAGCGTGCGTTTTGACGCTCGCGGAGCACCCGGTCGCGGTGGGCAGAGCCGGTGACATCTGAAACCTGGAGCAAGCAGTACGAATAGGGTCGCTGGCCGAAGGGACGCACTGACACGTTGTGGATCAGCGGCAAGCCCGCCCTTGTCCGGAGAGGCAGCGGGTCGCGGTTCAGCAAATACGTCAGAAACGCAGAGGAGCCCAGGCTGAGCGCCTCCGAGACGGACATCGCGAGGCGGCCGAGAGGGCGGCCCGGGAAAAGCTCTGTCAGAGTCTTGCCAGCGGCCTGGGCCGAGGAAATCCCGCTCGCCGATGTGAACCAGTAATTCCAGTCGACGACGCGCTGGTCACGATCGAGCACAACGACGCCGGAATCCAAGGCATCGAAAGCTGCGACAAATTCCTCTATTTCAAGCCGGATCGTCAATTGAATGTGCCGTTTTGCCGGTCGCTCGTTCGATAAATTCGTCTAGAAGAAGCGTCAAAGCCGTGAGAGAGGGAAGATCCATGATCATCGCGATGTAACCACTGATGTCACGCTCGCGAATCGCGAAGTTTATGTAGAGAAACATCACGACGTCGCCGGCTTCCGGCGGTGGCGCGAGGTTGAAGAAAGTTGCGGCGCTTCCGCGGAGCACTTCCGGCAACGACATCTTCAAGCTCCGGTGGAGCATGTTGGCAATAGTCGCAAGGCAACTGTTGAGAAGGATGTTGCCCGTTTCAGCCAAAGCCTCCTGCTCCAGTTCTATGATGTCCTCCAGCGGAAGGTCACCGCCGGTGATGGCCCGGACGAGTTCGAGACTTTTGGTCTCGGGAAATATCAGGAGTGCTCGTCCCGTGAAGTCGCCTTCGAAGACCTGATGCACCGCGACCAGGTTCGAGACCTCCCTTTCAGCGAGGATGGCTATGGCCCGAGATCGGGTTTCGAGCGAAACGTTGGGTACTGAGAGATGGACCTGCGAACCGACCATCTCCCGTAGGCTTGAAGCCGCGCGGCTAACGCCGATGTTGACGAGCTCGGTGAGAGCGTCGAGCTGTAGCTCGTTGAGCAGATCCGTTTGCGTAGCGATCATGCTTGCGCCTGCTTGAGCCGCCGCACGGCATCTTCCAGGAAAGCGCCCAATGCTTGCTCGTTCAGCGGCTTGACAAGAAATGCGGCGCCAATCTCGCGGACGCGGCGCACGATCTCTTCCTGGTGGTTAGCAGAAACCACGGCAAGCGGCATCGACGGGCGGAGAGCCAACAATGCGGCCGCAAGCTCGAGTCCGTCCCGCCCGGGCATGTTGAAGTCGAGGAGGGCGACGTCGAACGCAGTGTTCTTGGCCAGCGAAAGGGCTTCGTCAGCATTCGACGCTTCCAGCCGACTCCAATCCGGCTGCAAACTGTTCAAGGCCTTGGCGGCGGACATCCGGGCGAGCTTGCTGTCATCAACGATCAGGAGCGTGTAAGACATAAATTCTCCGATTGTGGCTCCTTAGCTTGGAACCGAATTCTTCAATGGTTTCGCATCTTTGGCGGAGCGGCGAAAGATCAAACTTGACGGTTGGAACGCGCCAATGCAGGGCCGATAAACCGTTCTAGAAAAGGGCCGGCGGCGGGCCCCTGGACCGCACGACCGGAAACCAGAAGAACCTGGATCACCGTCGTATGGGCGCTTGCGCAGCCCTGCCAGTCGATCTGGGCCGTCGGATTGGTCAGCAAGTGCTGCAACAGCGTTTCGCCGTCCTCGGCGGGGCATGAGCCGATCAGCCGGATAACGTTATCATGCAATGCGATAGTCACGCGAACAGCTCCTGCAGATCCAATACGACCAACACGCGTCCGTCTCCCAGCAAGGTGGTTCCGGAGACCGACCTCATACCGCCCAGAAGCCCTTCCATCGGCTTGAGCATGACGTCCAGCCGTTCGCCGAGCCGGTCGACCTCCAATCCACCGATCTGTCCACTTGTGGACACAACCACGATCTTTGCCGTCTGCAGATCGGCTTCATCACGTGTAAGGCCGAGCGCTTCCGCGAGGTTGATCAGGGGGATGGCCCGTTCCCTGAGCACAAACGCTTGGCCCGATCCAATCGGGACGATTGCGCTGCGACTGACAATTGTTGTCTCCACGACGCTGTCGAGTGGAAGCCCAAAAGCCTGACCCGCGGCTTCCACGGTCATCACCCGGGTCATCATCAGGCTGAAAGGCAGAACCAAGCTAACCGTGGTCCCGATGCCGAGCCGGCTGCGGACCGCGGCCGTGCCGCCCAGGCGTCCCACGGCCGCTCTGACCGAATCCATTCCGACCCCGCGGCCGGACAGGTCGGTCACTGTTGCCGCAGTGGAAAAGCCCGCCGCGAAGATCAGGTCGACCGCCTCCGCATCCGTCATGGCTGACAGCGCTTCCTCCGAAGCAATTCCCCTCGCGGCGGCGAACGTGCGGATCCGGTCCACGTCGATGCCGGCCCCGTCGTCCTCGATCTCGATGAGGATGTTCTCGGCGTCCTGGCGTCCGCGCAGGATGACCGTGCCCATCGCCGGCTTGCCGGCAGATGTGCGCTCTTCCGACGTCTCGATTCCGTGATCGAGCGCGTTGCGCAGCACATGCAGCAACGGCTCGAACAGGGCGTCGACAATGGTGGCGTCGGCCTCCGTGCCTTCGCCTTCAGTGATCAGCCTGGCGGCCTTGCCGACGTCGCCCGCAATCTCTCGCACCAACCTCGGAAACCGACGAAAGACGGTTCGCAGCGGAAGCACGCGGATGCGAAGAACCGCACGTTGAAGTTCGGCCGTCAATCGGTCGAACCGTGCATGTTGATCGTGCAGGGCCGAGGCGATTGCTTCCGGACCTTCATGATTTTGAAGTTGTTTTGCCACGTGCCCGATCGTGTTTTTCACGACAAGCAACTCGCCAGTGAGTTTCACGAGCGCGTCGATCCGGTCCATATCCACCCGTAACGCACGTGGAGGGACGATCTGAACGGTAGGAATATTGGTCGATTGCTTTGACTTAGTTGCGGTTTCAAGCGTGCGCTCGATCGCAGCAATCAACGGGCCGGATTTTTCTTGCGCAAGCGCGATAGCCAATGCGGCCTCGATCTCACCAGCGAGCGCACTCCTGCCAAGGTACCGCAAGGTGTTGGCGGACGTGCGGCCCGCAGATGAAAGGCGGCCCAAAAGGCCCCCAGACGCGTCCTCACGCAATAGCCCGACTTGGGCTTCGAGGACTGCGGTCGCACGCGCGAGATGATCGGCATCTCGTGCAGGAATTCCGGATGGAATCAATGGGCAGATTTCTGCCCTGTCGCCGAAGCCATGAAGAGCCTTCCGGATTTCCACGATGGGGGCTTTTGTCAGCGCCAGAATTTCGAGGTTGCAGCTGAACGTGTTCATCGCTTCGAGCGAAATCGCCGGATTTGTCAGGACCAAGTCGACGATCAGCAACTCCGGGAGGTCCGCTATGGCCGAGAGCGGATCGCTTCCATGAAAGAAGGCCTCCGGATCCGGTGCGAGACGCACTGCAGTCAGCGTCCCGGAGAACTGGTCACCGGCGGCATTGCGCAACCTGTTCAGCCAATCGCCGCCAGGCGGAGCAGGAGCGGCGGGCATCTCGCTTTCGTCGATATCCATCGACCCGACGAGCCGGGCGATCATCTCGTCCGCGTCGGCCTCCGCAGCGGGAGGCGTCCCGCCATTCGCCTGCATCGCGTCCAGCCATCGCGACGTAAGATCGAGACAAGCCAGGCACTCGTTGAGGACGTTTGGAGCGACGGGCCTTGTCGAGGACCGTAAGAGCGCCAGAATGTCTTCGGCAGCATGCAGTGTTCTTGCCATGGCAGCGAATTCGACGATGCCGGCGGCACCCTTGAGCGTATGGAAAGCCCGGAATGCACCGTCCAGACTTTCTCTGTCACCGGGTTTCTCTTCGAGCGCCATCAAATCGTCGATCGCTTGGTTGATGAGCTCCCTCGATTCTAGGAGAAACTGCTCTACAAACTCGTTCATTGCGGAGCTCCGCAGAACACGGCTGCATATTCCGCCAGAACTTCCTGCTTGATTGGCTTTACGAGATAGTAGTTCGCGCCGGCGCGTCGCGCCGCCGCGATGTCCTGTATTCCGGCTTCCGTGCTGATCACCAGGACCGGTACGCCTGACACGGGAAGCGCCTTCGAGCGCAACTCGAGCAGAAACGTGATTCCGTCCATTTGCGGCATGTTGACGTCAACGATCGCGAGATCGAAGGGCTGCAACAACACCTTCTCCAGACCCTCTAGGCCATTGAGAGCTTCCTCCACGATGAAGCCACGCACTTCCAGGGCCGAGCGATAATATGTCCTGACGAGCGCGGCATCGTCGATGATGAGAATCCTTTTTTTGGAAGAGCCGTTCACGGGAGCAATTCCTCCGGCCTTCGATAAACGATCGCGCCTGAGTATCGGCAGACCTCGAACAGGGGCGAGATTCGACTCATCGACTCGGTATGCCCCAGACAGATGAAGCCGCCTGGGAGCAGGTTATCGTACAGGTTTTCCGCAGCGATGCGGCGTGATTCGTCGTCGAAGTAGATCAGTACGTTGCGGCAGAAAATCACATCGAACCTGCCCTGCGGCTTGGTTTCCCTGGTCTCAATCAGATTAACGCGGGAAAAGCGGACCGACTGGCGTAGGTCGTCTAGAATTTGCCATCGCTCGGCGTCCAGCCCATGAAAGTAACGGCCGATCAGTTCGGGCGACATTCTCATGAGCGCCCGTTTGCCGAAGATGCCTTCTCCCGCCGCTTGGAGAGCGCGGGTGTCGATGTCCGATCCCACGATCTCGATGTCGTAGGCGTCGACGTCCTTCCAGTTCTCCAGCAACCAGATTGCAATTGAATACGGTTCTTCTCCGGTCGAGCAGGGGACCGACCAGATCCGGATGGTGTCGCCGAGCCGCTTTGCTGCCACACGTTCCTTCAACAGATCCGCGCTGAGGCACGCAAGTTGGTGGTCTTCACGATAAAAGTAAGTCTCGTTGACGGTGAACGCGTTGATGAGATGCTCGACCTCGTCGCAAAGCTCGCTGCGGAGATAGGCGAAATAGGCCGCAAATGATTGGCTCGATGTTGCGTCTATTCGATCCAGAATTCGGCGTTCGACATAATATCGCTTCGTCTGCGTGAAAACCATGCCGGTCCGCCGATACAGAAATTCAGCGAGCTTCCGGTATTCGTCCTCGGTTATGTGAGGAGGTGCAGCAGACATTTGTCAGCGTGATCCGATGCGATCGCGCGCGACATTGATTGCAAATTGCAGAAACGGGTCGTCTGGAAAGCGGTCGGAACATCGTGCCAACACCGGCAGGCTCGTTGCATCGCCAGTCTCGGCCAAAACTTCGATAGCCGCCGCGCATACATTGGAGTTGAGCTCACGCTCGATCATATCTCCGAGCAGCCGGCTTGCGTCCTCAGTTGAAAGGCCGCGTGCAATCTCGCATGCGAGCAAGCGAACATCCGCGTCGGCATCACTCAATAGGCCAGGAAGATGCGTAGCCGCTGCAGCTGGCATGGCGCGGAGCGCATCAAGAACCGCGGTTCGCTGAGCCGCATCGTCGGAACGCAAGTAGGGCAGGGTAACCGCGGCGCTTTCCGGCGAGCCGATCCTGGCAAGGGCCGTCAGGATAGCCTCGCGGACTCGGGGTGCGCTCTCCTTTGACAGCGCTTCACTGAGCAATGGAAGCGCGTTTGGAAGCGCCGGAGCGTTTCGCGCCGCGGTCCATCGGTCCTCCAATGACCCGCCGAGAAGCATTTCGGAAACTCGCCGGTTGTCCAGTATGGGCTCTGTTGGGGATGACGGCTTCCGTACCAACGGCATCAGCTCACCAATTTCTTCAACTGCGCTGCAATCTTGTTGAGTGGCATAATGAAGTCGGCGCCTTTCGCCTTGACCAGTTCTCCGGGCATGCCCCAGACGACGGCCGTTTCCTCCGCTTCCGCGATGGTCTTGCCGCCGCCCGCATGGATCAGCGCCATTGCCTCTGCCCCGTCATTTCCCATGCCCGTCATGAGTACTCCGATCAACTGGCTCGCGGCCATATGGTTCAGTGCGCTCCGGACCAACCGGTCCGTGCTGGGGTGCCACGGATAGTCAGCCTGTGCGGGGGCGGCCATGGCGAGAAGGGCCGAGCCCCGCCTTGAGACGATGACGTCGGCGTCGCCGCGGCCGATGTAGACGTGCCCGGGCTGGATCGCGATCGGATCGCGCACTTCCTGAACGCGAAGTGCGCTCATTCCGTCCAGGCGGCGCGCCAATGGCCCAGTGAAGGTGGCCGGCATATGTTGGGCAACCAGGATTGGCCACGGAAAGGACGGGGGAAGGCCCGAGAGCAGGGCCTCCAATGCCGGGGGGCCTCCGGTCGACGTTCCGACCAGCACCAGACCTTCGCCTTTGCGGATTGGCTTAGCTTTTCTGCCTGGTGACGACGCGGGGGGGCGGGCGCCTTCGCCGATCCGGAAGCGGACCCTGTCGCGGAGCCTCAAGCTGGATTTCAGGCGGGCCCCCGCGGCAGCCCGGACTTTCTCGATCAGCATGCGGCCGACATCGTCAAACCGGAGAGAAACCGCGCCGGTGGGCTTCGCCACGAAGTCGACCGCGCCGAGCCGCAACGCCTCGAGCGTGGCGTCAGCCCCTGCCTCCGTCATCGACGACACCATGACGACCGGGCAGGGCGTTTCGACCATGATCCTGTCGAGGCAGGCGAGGCCGTCCATCACTGGCATGTGAACGTCTAGCGTCACCACGTCGGGCCGAAAGCTCGCAATCGCGGCAAGCGCCTCACGCCCGTTTCGGGCGAAGCCGACCTCGAAATCGGCCTCTCTCGAAAACGCCTGGCCGATCAATTTCCGGACGAGCGCGGAATCGTCGACGACAAGGACTTTGATCACGGCTTCGTCTGCCGGCTCTCTTTGCTGAGGGCTTCCTTGTTGAAGGAATCCAGTAGGCCTCGTTCGGTCCGGGTCAATAACTCGGCAGGGTCGAGCAGCAGGACGATCCGGCCTGACGCCTCGAGATTGATGACCGACTGCACGACGCCAAGTGCATCCCCGGTCAGATCGGGGGAGGGCTTGATCGATTCAGGCGCGCAACGCAGGACCTCCTGGACGCTGTCGACGATCAGTCCGGCGCGATGTTGCTTGGTCCGAACCACAATCAGCCGCCGGTTCTCTCCCGCAATGGTTGCGGTCATGTCAAAGCGGCGTCGTTGATCGACAACTGGAAGGACTTCACCCCGAAGATTGACAACGCCTTCAAGGAACTTTGGCGTTTTCGGAAGACGGGTCATGCGATCCGGCACTCTTGCGACTTCCTCTACTGCTTCGATCGGTAACGCGAACTCACCGCCGTCGAGCCGGAAGACCAGAAACTGTAACTCGTCGGCCTTCGCCTCGCTGTGACTGTCCTCGGCCTTCGCTTTCATGGTTGCATCGCCCTGCATAAGCTTTTGCATGACGTCCTCGCGAAATAAGCGCTCCGGCGCCAGAATCGAAACGAGTCTGCCTTGCGCTGCACGATAGATTTCCTTGATTTCCGCTTCCCCGCCGGCCCGGGCAGCGAGAACGGGAGGCGCCGGTTCGACCCGGCTCGGATCGACCGAAAGAACTGCGTGGCTGCGATCGGCGACAAATCCGACCACAACGTCGCCGATGGCGACGATCAGCACCTTCTCTCGCGAAAGGACAGCCGATGGCAGCCCTAGAAGCCGCCGCAACGATAGCAATGGTAACAACCCGTCCCGGTAGGGCATGACGCCTCGCACCGCCTCGTCGCTCCCGGGAACGGATGTAAAGGTCTCGGGCGCAGTGACGATCTCCCGCACCGCTTCGAGCGGAAGCGCATACTCCTGGCCGGCGACCTCGAACGTGACCAGACGCTGCCGGATGGTCTCGACCGCGGCATTGCGCACGGTTGCCGCTAGAACCGCCGTCGCCTGCGATTGCCGTTTTGGTGCGCTCTGGGCGAAGCCGCGGCGCAGCAATTCGGCGACGTCCAAAATCTTGGTGACGTGAGCGCCGCTGTCGAAAACCCCCGTCAGATGTTCGCCGGCTTCGGACGCCACCTCGGCCTCCGCCGTCTTGACCTGTCCAGGCATAACTTGAACCAGCTTCGCGATCTCGTCCACCGCCAACGCGACGGGCGATGCGCCAGCAAGGACGATCAGGCGGGTGGTCTGTGTCGAGGTGGTTTCCTCCCGTCCCAGAAGCGCCCGGACGCTCGCCACGGGGAGCACCGCGCCGCGATGGTTGGCGAGACCCATGAGGCTCCGGGGTGCCTGCGGGATCCGCGCGAGAGGCAGCATCCGGGTCACTTCCGACACCAGCGCGGCGGGTAGGGCGTAGAAACGACCCTCGCTCTTGAACGTAAGAAAACGTTCGTCGGTCAACTCTCTGGTTTCGACGATGTCAGCCATTCTGCTTCGTCATTGCCTCAGACAAGGATGCAATTTCTTCGATCGCGGCGGCAAGGTCGTCCGCACCCTGAGCCTGCTCGGCGGATGCCGTCGCGGCCTGCCGCGAGGCTGTGCTTGCTTCCTCCGCGGCGGACGCGATCTGTCGGGCTGCGGCCGCGGTCTCTCCCGCCGCGGTCAAGATTGCGCTGGCGCCTTGCTGGATGAGCTTGTTGGCATTTCCCAATGCTGCGAACTCGCCGGTGGCATCTTCGAGCGCCTTGATGACCGACCTATTGTTCTGAACTTCGACTTCTCCGGCGGCGATGATCTGTTCGAGATCGCGCCGAAGCAGCGCGATATGATCAAGAATGCCGCGTACTGTATCCTTGATGCGTTCGACGCTTTCCGACGCCTCGCGGGCGAGGGAGCGGATATCGTTCGACACAAGGGCAAAGCCACGACCAGCTTCGCCGGCGCGCGCTGCTTCCACGGATCCACTCACAGCAAGCATGTTGGTCTGGATATTGACCAAGGCGATCGCATCGACGATCTTCTCGATCTTGCGGCCGATCGCTTCGAGGGAGATGATTGTTTCGAGGCTCGCACGGGTCTTGTCGAGGGCCTTGGCTACACCTTCGATCAGGCCTTCGACAGCCTTGCGGCCATCCGCGAGCGACTTGACCATGGTCGCGATACGGTCGGTAGCCAGTCGCCCCTTCTCCTGCGCGACGCGCGCGCTCTTCTCGATTTGGGCCAGCGCAGCCGAAGTCTGCTGGGCTGCCGCAGCCTGCTGTTGCGATCCGCGATTTATTTGTTCGACCGCGGTCGAGATCTGACTAGCTGCGCTGGAAAGCTCCTGAATCGTCGCCGAAAGCTGCTCCGCCATGCTGGCGATCTGCTCGGCCGCAGAAGTGCCGGCGCTCCCGGCGCGAAGACTTTCCGAGATGGACGCCAGGGATTGGGCGGCCGCCTGACCCTGATCCAGCGATTGAGCCTGTTGACGGATGGCCGACTGGGCCTCGTTTGCAGCGGAGGCCTGCTCCTCGGCCGCTCCAGCAACGAGTTCGGCACCTTTTTGTGCCTCCTGGATGGCCCGTTCGGCTTCGATGGCTGCCGTGAGGGTCTCCTCGCTGCCGTCGGCGAGCTCAATCATCCCGGCCCGCAGCCTGCCCAAAATTTCGACGACAGACTGCCCCGTCTTGGCATGCTCGACGGCCATATCCGCCGCCGCTTTGACCGTTCCGGCCGTCTCGCGAACGTTCGACTGGATGTCCTCCGCCAGTCCCTGCACTTCAATGGCGCTCTTGTCCGAAACCTCGGCGAGGGCTCTGACCTCTTCGGCGACGACGGCAAAACCGCGCCCGTGATCGCCGGCACGTGCGGCTTCGATGGCAGCGTTGAGAGCAAGCAGGTTCGTTTGATCTGAAATTCGGCTCACCGCGCCGGTGATTTCGCTCACATCCTTCGCCCGACGTTCAAGTTCGCGGATAATCGCGCTCGAGGAGACCTGCCGTTCGGAATTTCGCTCGATGGATTGAATGGACGCGCCGATCTGCGCAGCGGTTTCGGCGAGCAGAACCTGGGCGGTTTCCGTCCTGCGCCGGGAATTGTCGGCTTCTCCGCGGGCCGTTGTCAGGTTGGCTGTAACCTGCCTGATTGCCGCCAACTGCTCCTGGGAAGCGCCCGCTGCCTCGTCAGCACCCGCCGCAATCTGCTCCATGGAGCGCCGAAGTTCTTCCGCGGCCGCCGAGGCTTCCGAAAGGCCGCTGGATAGTTCTTCCGTGGCGGCGGCCACCCTCTCGGACACCTTGTCCTTGCCTAAGGCTTTCCCGGCCCTGGTCCTCCGGGGTGCCGGGGGCTGCGCGGCCACCGCGGCGCGCTGACCTTCGGCCGGGCGCCGGGCCTTTGTTGCCGAACCTACTATTTTAGACGTCTTTACAAGGGCCATATGGAATCTCGATTGAACGGGCGCCGGGCTCACGAGACGGACCATACGCCATATTTGCGCAGATTGGGTATTGCTCCGACGCGCCGCGTGGGCTGTAGGGATGGCGGGTGAATGCCCCATCGGCAGTGGTGGGATATGGACTAGTCGGCTGAGTGCGCCCGAGCGGCGACCGCCCTAGGCTTGCGGGACACGGACGCAAGAAGAGCTGCGCGCGCACCGATCCACGGCGGCAAGTTCGGCCTCACAACTTGCCTGTTGGTCTGCCAGGCAGGCTAAGCCTCACTCAATGGGAGCGCCGGACTTCGGTCGAAAGCCCGGCAATCGCAACGAACCCGATTGGTAAACCCTGGCCGTGCTATGCTGCAAGGTCGTGTTCGGCCTCGACATTAACCAGGGTCTTAGCGAGCTTGGTGAGGGCCGAATCCGTGGCTTGCTCCTCGTCTAGCGTCGCCTGCAGAAGCTTGGCAGCATCCGGCATCCCGAGCTCTTCTGCCCAGGTCCGCAACGTACCATAACGCGACATCTCGTAATGCTCGACGGCCTGGGCCGCCGCCAGCAAACCGGCGTCGAGTGCGGGCATTCCCTTGAAGTCTTTCATGATCTCGGCACCTTCTTCGGTGATGCCGTTGATGGCGGCGCAGGTCTTTCCGCGTGCCGGCTTGCCAATGATCTTGAAGATCCGATTGAGCCGTTTGATCTGGCCCTCTGTTTCTCGCAGATGCTTGGTGAAGGCCTTCTGCAGGTCCTTCGACTGTGCCGCCTTCGCCATCTTCGGGAGCGTTTTGACGATCTTGTTCTCGGCGAAATAGATGTCCTTCAGCGTTTCGTGAAAAAGGTCGCTCAGCAGCATTGGCTTTTTGGCCATGGGGTTACCTTGTAGTGAGAAGGGAGAGGCGTGGCGCCTGCGTTATCAGTCATGATGCTCATCTGACGTTGCAATGAGATGAGTTAGCGTGCCACGACAATGGGCAGCTATGTCAATGGTTCCTCTGCGAACCTCCTGTCACCGGTCTCCACGCAGTTTGCGGAGCGCATCGATTAAGCCGGCTCACATCTCGCCTGCTCAGCGCGCAAGAGACAAAAGCGTATTGATTTGATTGCAGCGTGTTTGCCGTCGGGCCCGCGATCCATTCCAGTCTGTCCTGCGGCGGTTCAAGTGCTGCTTCCGTTCCGACTTCACGTTTCCGCTTGCAGCCAGAGGACGATTTCCGAATAGCTTGTCTTGCCGCTCTCCTCCCAAAGCTCGTAGGCTCGCTGTCGACGCTTGTTCAGGCCGCGCATCGCGGACTCCTTTTCTAGGGCATCTTGACGTTGGGTTCGCGTCCCCAGACGCGGAGCTTGGCAAGACCGTCGACAAACGATTTGACGTCCTTAGCGTTTTTTAAGGCGATGCAACCTTCATCGAAATCATCAGCGGCGATACCTGCTTTCCCGAACAACGGCAGCGCAGAGCGGGCGTAGCCGATGAACTTGCAATGAGCAAAGGCGTCGGCGACAAAATCTCGTGCAGAAGACTCCTGCAGCAGATCCTCCATGGCCGCCTCAGCCGGCAGCAGGGCAACCGCGTCGTATAGCACCGATGGTCCGCCATCGATCATTTGATCGGCGTTAATCCAGCTGCCGTCGCTCGCCTCGACACCAGTGACCACTGGCGCGATGATCTCGTACGTCGCTCCGGCCTTGTCGAGAGCAGCCTTTAATGCCCGAAGCAGGCTGGCATCCGTTCCGCCGGAAACGAGGATACCCAGGTTTCGGCCCTCGAAGCACTCGGGTCCATTTTCGACGATGCTCAGCGCCGGGGAGGGATCAAGATCGTGCCGGGTCGGTACGGCTGCGTCCGCTGGCTTCGGTATCTTCTGCAATCCGAGCTTGCTGGCGACTTTCTTGGCAAGCGTCTCGTCGATGTTCAGGAGATGCGAGACCATTCGCTCTCGGATTGCGGGTGTTTTGACCTTGCTGAGTTCGAACGCCAAAGCCGCGGCGATATGGGTCTGCTCGCCCACGGTCTGGCTGATGAAGAACTGGCGGGCCTGGCTATAATGGTCCGCGAAACTCTCGGCGCGCAATCGACGTTTGGGGCCATGCTCTACGTCGGCGAATGACGTGAAGCCGTGCTGAGGTGACTCTCGCGGGCCTTCGCCGAAGGAATTCGGCTGGTAGTTGGCGCGCCCGACCGGATTGCGCATGGCCATGTGCCCATCCTGTTGGAAGTGAGCGAACGGGCATTTGGGCGCATTGATCGGAATGTGCGTGAAGTTCGCGCTTCCCAGACGCTTGAGCTGGGTGTCGAGGTACGAGAAATTGCGTCCCTGTAGCAGCGGATCGTTGGAGAAGTCGATTCCCGGCGGAATGTTTTGGGTCATGAAGGCGACCTGTTCGGTCTCCATGAAGAAATTGTCGGGCATGCGGTCGAGCACCAACCGACCAACCGGGACGGGAGGCAACATTTCCTCTGGTATGAGCTTAGTCGGATCAAGCACATCGAACTCGAAGGAATCTGCGAACGCTTGATCGAACATTTGCAGTTGAAGCTCCCATTCCGGGAAGTTGCCGCTTTTGATTGCCGTCCAGAGATCTCGCCGGTGGAAGTCTGGATCGGCGCCGTTGATTTTGACGGCTTCGTTCCAGACCACCGACTGCATGCCCAATTTGGGCTTCCAATGGAATTTGACGAAGGTGGACTCGTTCTTCGCATTCAACAGTCGGAAGGTGTGGACGCCAAAACCTTCCATGAAGCGAAACGAGCGCGGGATGGCCCGGTCGGACATCACCCACATGATCATGTGCATGCTCTCGGGGGTGAGACTGATAAAATCCCAAAAGTTATCGTGCGCCGATTGCGCTTGCGGAAACGCGCAGTCGGGTTCTTCCTTGACCGCATGAATTAGGTCGGGGAACTTGATGGCATCCTGGATGAAGAAAACCGGCATGTTGTTGCCGACGATGTCCCAATTACCTTCCTGTGTGTAGAGCTTCACGGCGAAGCCCCGGACGTCCCGGGCTAGGTCGACAGAACCCTTACTTCCAGCAACGGTCGAAAACCGGACGAACGCAGGCGTCATTTCGCCGGCGCGCTGGAATAGATCAGCCTTGGTGTACTTTGTTAGCGGCTTGAATGTCTCGAAGTAGCCGTGCGCCGCATAGCCACGCGCATGCACCACTCGTTCGGGAATCCGTTCGTGGTCGAAGTGGAAGATCTTCTCCCGAAAGTGAAAATCCTCTATCAGCGTCGGGCCGCGCGGACCAGTCTTCAGGGAGTTTTGATCGTCGGAAACAGGGCCACCTTGCGCGGTCGTGAGCGCAGGGGTCTTGCCTGATGCGAATTGGTGAAGTTCACCTCCTTCACCACGGTCGAGCTTTTGATCGTGGATCGTTGCCGTCCCGCTGGATTCGTGGGTTGCTTTCGTTGTCTTCGCCATTGTTTGGTTTTCCGGAGCCGGAGCTGAGGAACCTCTAATTCCGGCGAGACGCGCTACGTTCCTATTTCGACCACGTGTCCTTCTTGGTGTTGGTTGCAAATCGCCTCGTCTATCGCCGGACGTTTGTGTCGTCGGGCCGTCGTCCCGTGGCTCACCGTGCCTTGGAAACTGCGATCCTCTGGCTGATGACCTGGCACTGCCTGTCCGATGTCAGAAAGGCGATATCGGATGCGTCGCGGCCGCTCGCGATGCGGACGATGCCCTCGATCGGCGCCAGCCGGGTCGGATCGATGAGCCACCAGCAATTCTCAAGGTAGACCTCGAAGATGGCGTGAAAATCCGGCGGGTCGAGTTGCAGCGCGTAAGCGCTCACGGCCCGGGCCGGGATGCCCAAAGCCCTGGCCAATGTGATCCCTAGATGGGTAAAGTCACGGCAGACCCCAGCCCGGTCCACGAAGGTCCTCTCGGCCGTCGTTTCGGCATTGCTGACGCCGGCAACGTAATCGACGTTGCCATTGATCCACTCAAGAATTGCCATAATCCGGCTTACCCCGTCGCCCGCGTCGCCGAACTCACGTTGTGCGAACCGCATGAACTTGTCGGACGGGCAGAAGCGGCTTGGGAGCAGAAACGGGAGGACGTCGCTTGGCAGGTCGGACCATACACGCTGACGACCCGACCGAGGAAGCAATTGCCGGAGGTTGTTCTCGACGACCGCAACGTAGCTGATCGTCACCTCACCGGAGAGCGAGGCGCGAATCCGGCGGTCCCCGTGAGAGGTGATGTCGGAAAGGATTCGCGCCGTCGGCTGAACGCGAAACGATTCCGATAGGATGGCCTGATCGCTGGTGCTCGCGGCCTCGATGTTGGCGATGATTTGGGTATCCTGGACAAAATTGTAAACGAGTTCGGCTTCGATCGACAGCTTCATCGTATCCTCTATGTCCTGTATTGGACTGCGTGCTCTGCAAGACGCGAGCCGTTATCGTTGTTCCATCGGGCCATGCCGTCGGAGGTAGGAGCAGCATCTGAGTGCAACAGAATCCAAAGCAGCTCTTCGGATATAGATTTCCGCACTCGGGGCAGGGGCTCCAAAAGCCCTTAGCAAAGTTCCTCTAAAGCAAATCCGGAGGTCAGCATTGTGGGGCCGGACAAAAACCGCGACAGTTTGGCACGCCGCTCAACTGGTCCTCCTGATGCGCGCCGCGTTTTCGCTATGCGTCCCTCGCCGCGCTCGGCGGCACTGTTCAGGATACGACCATCGGAGTGCTGCCTAATCCGTCGAAAAGGAGGGCGCGGAGTTCGCCTTTACCTAGATCGGCGAAGGGCTGGATATGAAAGTCAGTTCCGTCTACGAAGACCGCGTCTCTGTAAAATTCTTCTCGTCGTCAACGGCATTGAAGCCATTCCGACAACGCGGCTTAACGAGATGATTTGGTTTGAAGAAACGCTGCAACGAGTTGGCCTTGCAGATGGGCCGCCAGCTGGCGGCCGATACCTCCTCCCGCAAAATGCAGCTATGTCTTCACCAACCCATCGCTCGATCCAGCCTGCAATATGTGCAGAATGGGCCCGATGGTGTCACCTCCGACAGGATTTAAGCGCTCATGTCCGAATGGCTCGCCTCTGCGCTTGATTACATCCCTATCTGGGTCGATTATCAGCGGGAATTGTCCGATCAGCCAGGTGTCTCGCTAGCCGTCGCTTACAAGGGTCAGGTGCTGCTTGAGCATGCCAGCGGTATGGCTGATCTCGCAACCCGGGAACTGCTCACCTCTCGTCATCGTTTTCGCGTCGCCTCGCACTCGAAGACGTTCACGGCGGCTGGTATCATGTTGTTGCGCGAGCGCGACAAAATCCGGCTTGACGACCGGCTCGGTGCGTACGTCGCAGACCTCACTCCAGAGGTTGCTGATGTCACCATTTCCCAATTGCTCTCGCATGCGGCCGGTCTAACCCGCGATGGGACCGACAGCGGTCAGTTTTTGGATCGCCGGCCGTTCCTGAGCGAGGCTGAGTTTCGCGCTGACCTTTCAGTGTCGCAGCCCCTCGAGGCCGGGGTCACGTTCAAATACTCCAATCATGGCTTCGCTTTGCTGGGTAAGATCATCGAGAAGGTGACCGGCGAGCCATATGGCCGGTGGATCTACGATCAGGTCGTCGCCCCAGCCGGCCTTACGGAGACAACACCTGACTTCGATCCGATCGTGTGTCGCCCATTTGCCCGTGGCCACTCGACCCGCTACCCCTATGGCCAGCGTTTCGTTATCCCCGGCGACAATGTGACGAACGATATGGCCTCGGCGACGGGCTTTACGGCATCCGCTGGCGACCTGGTGCGGTTTATCGGCCAGCTTTCTCCCGCCGTCGGATCGAGCATTCTGAAGGCGACAAGCCGTCGCGAGATGACGCGACGTCACTGGCGCGATGCCCACTCGCAACTGGAGCGCTACTACGGCCTGGGCACGATTTCCGGTCCGCCTGGGCCTTGGAGTTGGGTAGGTCATGCCGGTGGTTTCCAGGGAACGTTGACGCGCACGGTTGTTCTGCCTGAGCAGGATATCGCGATCAGCATCCTCACCAACGCCATAGACGGTCTCGCAAACGTCTGGTTCGAAAGTGTTATCCACATCCTGAAGACCATTCACGATCTCGGCGCCCCAGGTCCGGCAACCGCTGACTGGCGTGGCCGCTGGTGGACGTTGTGGGGCCCAATGGATTTGGTGCCTGGCAAAGATAAGGTGCTGGTTGCAACGCCCGGCCAATTGTCTCCCTTCTTCGATGCGACCGAACTTCGACCGACTGGCATCGACGAGGCCGTGGTGGCCAAAGCGCAGGCATTCGGCGATCTCGGCGAGGCCTGTCGCTTGATTCGCGGCGCTGCCGGCACCATCGAGGGAGTTCAAATCGGCAGCAAGCGGCTGGTGACCGAAGACATGATCAAGTCCGAAGTCCAACATCGATACCAGCCCAGCACCCCTGTAATCTAAACAGCTTTGGCCTTCGGTTGCCTTCCCGAACATACTCCGACTCTCTCGGGAGGGACGGTAGGATCCTGTTGGTCTGAAATGCCACCAGGCACCAATTACCTTGTTGCGCCGGCGCATCAACTGTCGAGCGATGCATTGACGCCGATAGAATTCCTTTTGACTGATCGCGGACGGCCCGTTTTGCTGTGCAGATTATGTTTGACGCAGCAGTTTCAGTACTTTTGATTTTGAGTGTTGGCATCCTCGTCGCTCACGCGATCGATGCGTTCAGATCGTGACATCAGGCAGCGATCTGCACTTTCGCGCCCAATAGATAGCGCTGGCGTCATTGGGAAAAAGTAGCAATTTTTCAGCGCGATTCACACACGTTATTTCCGGAACCTCAATCCGCCCCGATCATCCGAAACTTGGGCAGACTGTTTCATTTCGTATTTTTACAGGCCCAGCACGGCCGTTGAATTTCGCGGCAATCGGCGGTCTGCGACAGCATAGGAAGTAGGCCTCAGCGTTGTTACCCAACGCTGAGGCCGCTTTCGTTGCACGCGAAGCTGATCAACTGGGAGCAGGAACGAAGCGTATCCGGTGATGGTTGTAGTATGTCCGGTGTTAGGCAACGCCGGAGATGACCACAGTGTAAACTTGGCCCTCGGCGTGTTCCCCCTCGCCGGGGCCGCTTCTTCGGGCAAGTCGGATGGAGAGCCGTCCATGCATGATGATTACGAAATCTTTTGCGATGCGGAGCTTTGGTTAGCCGCTGGGGTGAGCTGCGCGCCGGCGTTTCTAATCGCGGCGGTGATGATAGCATCGCTCATTCAGCCGCAATTCCCGGGCTGAATAACAAGCGCGGTCGGGTCTATAACCCCAGGGCAACCACGATGGCGGGTTCATGGTTGAGATCCCTGTTCGCCCGCAATGCCATCTGGCTGCGCTTGAAGGGGACGAGCTGGCGTAAGCATTCCTTGCACCGCATGTAGCGCTTAATCAGTTCTCGTGAGCCAGGGTGGCGATTAACCGGAGGAGTGCCTGCTGCTCTGGTCCACCCTTGGCGTGAGCGAGGAGGTCCGAAATCTCTATTCGGTTGAAGGCGCCGCCCGAAGCAAGATTGGCCTCATGCAAGACGAAAACGCGTCCGTCTTCTTCGCTGCAAAGCGTCCAGCGATCTCCATTCGAGCTTTGGTAAAGTTCACGTTGACCGGGCATAATGATGCCACCAAAGGATTTGTTTTCGGCAGACGGCGCAGCCGTCGTTTGAGCGCGCGCCGCTGAGTTAATTCGATCAGATCGGCACGCCGTAGTAGTCGTTCACCGAGCGACCGATCGCCGGATCACTCCAATTCCAGCCGGCCTCATCGCGATACTTGGGCGCGCCCTGGAGTTGGCTTTCGGTAATGCCGGTGACATAGCCGCCGAGGTTAGTGTCGTACTTCAACGATTGCCACGGGAGAGGATAGTGGTCATCCCCAATGCCAAGGAAGCCCCCAAAGCCGAGAACGGCGTATGAAACCTTGCCGCTCACCTTGTCGATCATCAGCCGTTCGATGCTGCCGATCTTGTTGCTGTCAGCTCCGTAAACGGCCGTGCCCTCGACTTTGTCGCTTCCAATCAGATTACCAGTTTCTTTGCTATCCAACGCCATGGTGCTCCTCCAATGCGATTAGTTTAGAAAACCAATCATGATGATCGTTGATGGTTCCTACGGCGGCGGAGTCGCAAAGAGCAAAGGCTTGGCATTTGTCCCCGATGATCGTGTTGCGCCGACATACAGCCAAAGAAGCGGCCCCAGTAGCGATGTGCACGCGCTCGGGCCGGTGGGGCAACCCAACCGCCAATCGGCGCGTTTCTATTTCCTGATTCCGCGAAACCCGAGCGCCCGACGTCTTCATAGCCACCGAGGCAAAACCGGCTCGTTTTCGTCACCGGGGACGTGTGCTGTCCCATTGATCATTAAGTTGCTTCCGCTCAAAGTCTGCAGGTTACGGCAGCGGCTCATACGGCTGTTATGGCTGCCCAGTCCTCCCGACGAGCCGTAAACCTGACCCGTTGCGAAGCTTGCATCGGCGGCCGCCAATTGGACGTAAATCGAGCCCAGTTCTGCCGGTTGGCCAGGCCTGCCAAGTGGGGTATGGCCGCCAAATTTCTCGAGCTTCTCCATAGACGCTCCGCCGGAGACTTGCAGTGGGGTCCAGATCGGGCCAGGCGCCACACCATTCACTCGAATTCCTTTCGGGCCGAGCTGTTTAGCCAACGACTTCACGTAGTTCATCGTCGCGGCCTTGGTTTGGGCGTAGTCATAAAGTTCAGGCGAGGGGTCGTAAGCTTGCTCCGAGGTCGTCCCGATAATGCATGCGCCGGGCTGGAGATGGGGTAGCGCCGCTTTGATGATCCAGAACGGCGCGTAGATCATAGTCGCGTCGAAATCGTCCGACGAGATGTCTACAATAGAATCGTGCGACTGCTGTCGGGCGGCGTTACTGACGACAATATCGAGACCACCCAGCCCATCGACGGCACGAGTGACTAGTTCCTGGCAGAATGCCTCGTTTCTGATGTCCCCAGGGATCGCGAGCCCGTGGCGTCCTGCTGCTTTGATCAGCGCGATCACGTCCCGCGCGTCCGCCTCCTCCGTAGGGAAGTAGTTGATCGCGACATCGGCACCTTCGCGTGCGAAGGCGATTGCCGCAGCCCGGCCCATGCCGGAATCGCCGCCGGTGATCAATGCCTTCCGGCCTACCAGCCGCGCGGATCCTTTATAGCTTGTTTCGCCATGGTCGGGACGGGGGCTCCATCTCGCCCGCAAGTCCGGGCCACGGTTGCGACTGCTTCTTGAACGGCGGTTTCGGGTAGAGATCGGTCGGATTGGTCAAGATTTGCTGTTTCATTTGTCGTTTCCCTGGGCGGTCGCGGAGACACACGAGGCAACAGCGATACATCCGCCGGGCCCATGATGTACCGGGTAGGCACCGCTGATCTCCGTGCGAATAGGCAACATGCGAAGATTGACTTCGTTGCAAGTTTGCGTGCATCGCGTGCGCCCCCACAGCCGATACGGTCGCTCAAACAGGCGCCATCGAAGTTTGAAGAAAGCTCAACAGAACCTCGCGGCCACTCACATCAGCGAATGCCCTGGCTTAGGAACTTTGCCTTCTCGGCCAGATTGTCAAGCTAGAGCGGAGGAGGCGTGCATGAACCAGTTGATCTATCTGGTGGGGCTAATTGTGGTTATTCTTGCGGTGCTATCGTTCTTTGGATTGCGGTAGGTGCATCATGGACACCGGGCGAAGTACTGCTGACGTCCTCGACGATAAGGGCGGCTTGCGACTGCAATGGAGTCCGATTTTCGCGGGCGCGCTCACCGCTTCGGCCTTGTCGCTGATCTTGATCAGCTTCGGAGCAGCAGTTGGATTGGGTGTGAGTTCGAGCTCGCCCTCATGGCGTGATGCATCCGCCGCGCTCGCGCTGCTATCCGGGCTGTTTCTGATCCTTCAAGCCCTTGTGAGCTTTGTCGTCGGCGGCTACATCGCCGGCCGAACGCAACGTGTGATTGGCGCGATACCGGCCGACGTGGTCGATAGCAACGACGGACTTCACGGGCTGACCGCCTGGGCGCTTGCCGTTATCGTGGGCGGGACAATCATCGCGCTGGTCGGCTTGTCGACCGCTCGCCCGGTGGTCCAGAGCCGGCCTGTTGCGACGGCTGCGGAGCAGCTGCTGAGCGCTGAGCTCGATCACCTGTATCGGTCGGTGCGGCGTCCGGCCAATCTCGACATTGGTTACGATCGGGCCGAGGCGGGCCGTATCCTGCTGACCAGCTCTGGCCACAGCGGCGTCAGCACCGAAGATCGAAGCTATCTGATCCAGCAGATCGCGGCAGCGACCGGTTTGCCCGCCGCCGAGGCCGAGAAGCGCGTCGACAGCGTCGTCGGTGATGCTAGAACCGCCATCCAGCGATCGCGGCGGAGCTCGGTAATCCTCGCATTCTCGGTTGCGGCGGCGCTGTTGTTCGGCGCGGTCGCAGCCTGGGCCGCAGCCTGTGCGGGCGGCCGGCACCGCGACGGCGCGACGCTGCCGGAGTGGATGGGCGGCAGGCCAACGACCCCTGTGCCGGTGGTCTGATGCAAGGGCGAACGTGCTACGATGGGAGACGATGATGGCAATGATCTTGGTCATGGACCACACCGGCGACACAAGGCAATCTTTCGATCCCGAGGACAGCGAGCAACTGGCCTGGGCGAATGCACGCTTCGCGGAGCTGACGTCGGACGGCTACACCGCCGCAGTGCGGAGATCCTCCGGCGAAGCGGCGCTCGTCCGCACGCTGGATCCGACCGCCCAGGAAACATTGTTCTATCCCCGGCTGGTGGGCGGCTGACGCCGTGATCGCCCGTCTGCGCGCCGTGTCTCTGCTGTCAGTGCTGCAGCACGCCGTCGGCACGCTGCGTGCGACGCTGGTCGCGACCCGGGAGCGTTGGCAGGCTTATGAACGAAGGGAGACGCGCGGGCTGGCGCTGCTGTCCGCATGGCTCTCGCCGGAGCAGCAATCGCAATTTGAAAAGCACAATCGCTTCGACGTCATCGGCTCGGAGTCCGGCAAGCGTTATCGGATTTGCTATGGTACGTCGACTAATGTCTATGAAATGGACGGCCGCGACCGCGTGGTCCTCGGCTGGTGCTTCCGGCCTGTCGGTTCGCTGGTGGCGGGCGACGTGATGCTTGCCCAAAAGATCGCATTGGAGACCGACGAGCGCGCGACGCTGATGGTGGCGCGGCCATTTCCGAGTTCCCTGCCGCCACGCGCGATACTCCCTCCAGCCCGGTAAGCCCTCGGTCCGCTCGCCGTGCCCGCTATCGGGAACGCGACTTTCCCTGGCGCGTTTGCCTTGCTGCCGGCGGCCATGTTGGCCGCCTTCGCCGTAGGGGGACCCATGGCGCTCAATTTTGAAACCCTCAAGGCGACGCTGGTCCTCTATGGACTCAATGCGATCTTTGCCGTTCTGCTGCTGGTTCTTGGATGGTACGCTTCAGCCATCGCTCAGCGATTTGTCCTGCGCGTGCTCACGGCCACGCACCGTGTCGACGCCTTGGTCACGGTGTTCCTCTCCAGCCTTGCGCGCTATGCGGTGCTTGCCGTGGTCGGCATCGCCGTGCCGCAGCTTTTCGGCATTCAGACGGCGAGCCTGGTTGCGGTGCTCGGCGCTACGTCGCTGGCCATCGGGCTGGCCTTGCAGGGAACGTTGTCCAACCTAGCCGCTGGCGTGATGCTTCTGTTGTTTAGGCCGTTTCGGCTCAACGACGACGTCGAGGTTGCCGGCAAGGCCGGTAAGGTGCAATCCTTGTCGCTGTTCATGACCGAACTCATCACGTCCGACAACACCCAGATCCTGCTGCCCAATGGTTCGGTATGGGGCAGCGCCATCATCAATCACAGCACCCATCCCAGCACCGGTGATGTGAAGGTGTCCTTCCCGGTCCGCGCGGTCAGGCCGATCGGGCACATCGGCGAGCAGATTTTGAAGCATTTGCGCGAGGACTCGCGAATCGAGGCGCGACCCGCGCCCGAAGTGCACGTCTCGAAAGTGGTGGACATCTCCGATGCCGCGCATCCGATCGTCGAACTGACGGTCAGTGCAAAGGCGAAGCCTGCCGACGCGGACGCCGTGAAGCATCGGCTCCTGGACCTCGTCACCACAATGCTCAGCGACGCAGGCGCCACGCTGCCGGAGCGGTCACGCGTGGCGGGGTAGGGAACGTCGTTCACCCTGCCGGGTTGTCCGATGCCGACTAGCAGTGGACACCGCCATGCGCGCCAACGCTCGACCGTCACTCAGCCTGATCGCCCAATCTTACCTCGCGGACTTACGACAATGGATCGAGCGTCTGGTGACCGGCTACGCGCTGGCATGCGGCTTCATGCTCGTCGGCGCAGTGTCGCTTCTGGTGGCAATCGGGATCGGGGGTGCCGCGGCCTTCCATGCTATCGACCTTCGTTACGGCATTTGGATCGCCTATGCCGCGATCGGGGGTGTCTTTCTCCTCCTCGGGCTGCTGGGGCTGGGGACGGGCCGCGGGCTGCTCGCGCGTCCAGCGCCGGCGGCCCCGCGGTCAGGCCAGCAAGCCGACATGCTCAAGCGAGCGGTCGCAGTGCCCGTGGCGGCGCGCCTGATCGCCACCTCCCGATCGGGAGCAGGGGTAAACGCCGATCCCACGACCCAGGTATTGGCCGCCGGGGCTGCCGTGATGCTTATCGGCTGGTTTGCCGTTTCGCGTTTCAAGCGTCCGCGCGACGTTATTCAGGACTAGCGATGGCTCCGCGCTCGAATTGGCCGAACGACCTGCTGCTCGCTGGCGCAACCGCGCTGGCGACTTTGGCGATCTATCGCCACGTATCACGATCGGGGACACCATCCGTCCCAGGGCGGCGGGCGGAACCCGTGCTCGCCGAAGCGCAAGATCGTGGACGGCAGGCTCACACGCCGCTTCAGATTCCCGCCGCCGGCTGGAAGGACATTCTGCTGCGTACCTATCAGCAGATCGACGAGGACCGGCTGTTGGCGACCGCCGCCGGCGTCGTGTTCTACGGGCTGCTCGCGATCTTTCCGGCCATCACGGCGCTGGTCTCAAGTTACGGCCTGTTCGCCGATCCGTCCACGATCGCATCCAATCTGCAAAGCCTGGCGCTGATGCTGCCCGAAGGTTCATTTGTCATCGTCCAGGACCAGATCGCCCGCGTGCTCGCGAAGGGGACTTCGACGCTCGGCCTTACCTTTGCCGTCGGTCTGCTGATCGCGATCTGGAGCGCCAACGCTGGAATGAAGGCGGTCTTCGATGCGCTCAACGTCGTCTACGAAGAGAAGGAAAAGCGCGGTTTCGTCAAACTCAACCTGATATCCCTCTCTTTCACGATAGCAGCCCTCATTTCGGTCATGTTGATGGTCGGGGCCGTAGTGGTCGCGCCGCTTCTGCTCCAGCAAGTCGGTCTAGGCACACGGGCCGAACTCATCATTCGATTCGGACGGTGGCCTATCCTGGTCCTCCTGCTCCTCGTCGCGCTCGCGGTGCTCTATCGCTACGGCCCCAGCCGGACCACACCGCGCTGGCAATGGCTGAGCGTTGGTGCCGTTGCCGCGGCCGTGCTGTGGCTGATCGGCTCGGCGCTGCTGTCCTGGTATCTTGCGAATTTCGGCGATTACAACGCGACCTACGGCTCGCTTGGCGCGGCCATTGGCCTGATGACCTGGATGTGGATGTCCGCCATCATCGTGCTGTGTGGAGCGGAACTGAACTCCGAGATCGAGCATCAGACCACAATCGATTCGACCGTGGGCCGCGGGAAGCCGCTCGGGGTGCGGGGCGCAAGGATGGCGGATACGGTTGGCAAGGCTTCGTAAGGAGGAGACAATGGGATTGGCTCAATACGCTGTGATTGCAACCGGCGAGGGATGGGGCGTGCTGCACGACGGCAATCTGAACAGCGGGTACGCAACCAAGGAAGCTGCATTCGAATCTGCGGCGGCGGCCGCGTCGCTCGCGATTAGGATGGGGCACGAAGTCCATATCAGCGTGCCCGGCCGCGAGGAGGGGGAGGCCGCCCCGACCAAGCGGTCAAACTGAGACCATCGAAGAAATCTTGTAGCGCGGACTGCTGGAGATGAAGCCACTCGATACGCCCGGCTGACGTGATATTTAGTGTGAGTTCGTCGATGGGTTTCGCAGCGGCCTTAGGCAGCGCGCCGCTTTCGCGTCCGGGCAGCCTTCTTGGCGGAGCGGGACCGCTCCGCGGCGGGTCGTTTGGCCGACGCGGCGCCTCCGAGGCGGCCGCCTTTCCTGGACTGGGAGTGGTCTTCCTTGGTTCCACGTCCCGAGCCGCTTTTCTTGCCGCCGTGTGTTTCCTTGTTCACGGTCGCCCACGCGCGCCGCTCGGCTTCCTTCTTCGCAACACCGCGGTGCTCGTAACCTTCCTCGATGTGCTCGGCTTGGCGCTTTTGCTTGTCGGTGTAGCTGGACTTGTCGCCGCGCGGCATGGTGGTCTCCCTCGCTGGATTAGTTGAGAAACCAAAAGCCGAGTAGGCCCGAGGGTTCCTAGGAGTGGCGTCGCTACGGATGCTGTGGAGGAAGAAGCCGCCAATGCGGAATATCGCCGCGCGATCGCGAGACGGCGTCGTTGCTGCATTACTTCTCGAGATGACCGCTGCCGAGGGAGTGGTCTTCGGCGGCCCGTTTCCGCTTCCCGCGAGAACAGGAACTCCCAATTATTTCGGCTGTGGATCCCTGAGTCCCTTGGCGGGGTCTTCCAAATGACCGGTCCGCGCGAGATCCACGGCGGCGCCAAGAGCCAACGCGACGTTACGTACCTGATCCTGGAATGCACGGTCTTCGTCAAGTTCCTGGTGCGAAGTCGCATATGGCTTCATGTAACCAATGTAGCCGTCCATCTCAGCCATGCCGCCCGCCGAAATCAATTCCATATCGGTGAGCCAGTCAGCAAGGAAACGGCGGCATGTCTCCGCGCCGACGCTATCGCCATGGACCACGATGCCGAAATGTCGGCCCTTCAAATGCTTAGGATAGGGCCAGCCCCTGAGTTCGAGCGTCTTGGCTTCTCTCGCGGACTTGCCGTCGGTTGAGGTTGGATCAGGGTTGCCGCCGTCCGCGCAGACTAGGCGATCAATCATCGCCATGAGTGCGGTGGGCGTTTGGTACCAATTGACAGGAGAGACGATCATGATGCCATGCGCACGCACCCAGAGTGGATAGATCTCGTTCATCCAGTCATCTGCTTGCCCAAGCGAATAGTTTGGATAGCAACTACAAGGCCAGTGGCAGAGCGCCATCGACGTGGAAACGCAGGATTTGCAGGGATGAATCTCCCTGCCGAACTCGGATGTCAGCCGCGACAAATCGAGGACATCAACCGTGAAGCCCATCTCGCGAAAGCAGGCGTCAGAAATTTCGACCATACGCCAGCTCTTCGACATCTCGCCGGGGCAGGTGTGTTCGCTGCGCGAGGAGCCGTTGATCAGCAGGATATGCGGCGTCGCGTTCGGATCATCGTGCGTTCGCTGTGCTGCTTCGATGGCATCGCGCGCGGACAGCCAATCGACCGCGAGATCATAGTCGGGATCGGCAAACCCGGGGCCGGCCTTGCGCGTGACTGGCGCTTTGCGTGAATGGCTATAGGCATCCCACGCACCGGCGATGATCGTTGCAAGTTCCTCCTGCACGGATTGGAAGACTGGATCGAAAAATCGCTTGCGGTAGCGCCGCTCGAACTCATCGCGCGAGAGCATTACGACCGGCATCCCCTTGCGAACGTCCGGCTCCGCCATCGACATCTCTCCCCGAAAAGCGATCTTCGCCCACCATGCATCGCGACCGGTTGCGCGAAGCTTCGGTGCGTGTCCCAGTAAAAGGCTAGCAAACCTAAATTGATTGGAACTGCCATTGGTTCCTTCTGACCTCTCTCCTGACACCCGGCATGGGCCATTAGGACCCAGGCCGTATCTGGCGCGTTGGATGGAAATACGGCTTTGAAAACCATGCGTACGACCGCCCGCATAAGAGCAAGCCGCCTTCGCGGTGCACCAATTTTCCCGATGACCGTTCGCCCGACCGCGGCGGATGCCGTAATCGCGCACGCAATCGCCCGCAACACCGCGCCCGCCCCCGAAGCAATCGCGCGCGCGCTGACTTGGGGCGCCGACGAAAAGGTTCTGCTTGTTCTCGCCGCCGCCGGCTGGATCGCCTCGCGCGGACGCGATACCTCGCTGCAGCGCGCCGGCAATCATGCGCTGTTGGTTACGGTCGCGGCGTCGCTCCTGCCGCACGGTCTTAAATTGCTGTTCAACCAGACCCGCCCGGACCGGCTGACGGTGGTCGGCCACGTCCACGGCATCTCCATCTCGGGCAATCGTGAGGACGCATTTCCATCCGGCCACGCGCTGCACATGGGCGCGCTGGCGTCAGCGGCAGGAACGCTGCCCGCGGGCGCGTGCCGTGCAATACAGGCAGTTGCGGTCGCTCTTTCGGTGACGCGTGTTGTGGTTCTCGCACATTGGGCGAGCGACGTGGTCGCGGGATTCGCGCTCGGAGCAATTCTTGAGCGACTGCTGCGACTCTGGACCGGTTATTCGGCGGACGATCCGCGGCGGAGCAAGACGCGATGACCGAATACGTCCTCCGCTTTCTGCTGGGCGGAGCCGCGGTATCGACCTTCGCGATGCTGGGAGATGTTCTGCGCCCGAAGAGCTTCGCCGGTCTGTTCGGAGCGGCGCCGTCCGTTGCGCCGGCGACGCTCGGCATCGCCGTGTACCAGCACGGAGCCGACTACGCCGGCCTGCAGGGCCGCGCGATGATGGCGGGCGCGGTCGCGCTCGCCGGCTACAGCTTCTTCGTCTGCCAGCTGCTCGTTCGCGCCAGGCCGCGCGCCGTCCCCGCAACATTGCTGTCGCTCATCGTCTGGCTTGTGATCGCCTTCGGCCTGCTGGCCTTGCCGAAAAGCAGGCATGACACCCGTCCGCGTCTCACTGTCATCCCTTAGGGAAGGCCGCTGGTATGAATACCTGATCCGCTTTGGACTTGGTGGTGGCGCGACCATCTTCACCGGTCTGATCAGCAGTTACTGCGGCGGGTGTATCGGCGATGCCTTTCTCGCGCTTCCCGCCATCTTCTGCGCCAGTGCAACCCTGATTGAGAAGCATGAAATGCGCAGCAAGCGGGAAGCGGGTCTCACTGGCGAGTGGCGCGGGCAGCAAGCCGCCGCACTCGACGCAACGGGCGCAGCGCTGGGAGCAATCGGGATGCTGGCGTTTGCGTTTGCTTTCCAGTCGACGGTACGGAGCAGCGTTCCGGCCGCTTTCATCTGCGCATCATTCGCCTGGCTGGTTTGCTCGGTGCTTGCATGGTTCGTGCGTCCGAAGATCCGATCACCCCGGCGACTGGTCAAGAGGCGGGCGCAGTGATGGAGGAGACTAGGACGGCGGGAGCTTCGCTCTGACGCGTCGGCGCCGGCGCTAAGTTTGTACTTTGTGTTCGGACCCTCAAAAGGGTGCGACGTCTGATCAGGCCGGCAATACAGATATCTGGCTCAAAGTCTGCGCTTCCTGCTCGCCGAGCTCTCGCATGTATCGCCTGAGTGCTGGCAATCGTCGCTTGACGTGCCGGCGCGTATTGTCGCGAATGTCGGCGATGATATGGCTTTCGGGACTGAGACCAGTGTCGCGCGCGGCGTCTGCACGCCGGATCTGTTCGGGCCGGTTTATGGGCTGGCCGAATTTAAATTGCGCAAAGTCGTCATGGTCGGCGCCCCGCTGACCCGAGACGTCATGGTGAAGAACCTGCAGAACGAGCGCTTCCGGGCATCGCCAGAACCGCGTATTATGCAGTGCTTGTATCGTCCTCGAGGCTATCAAACCCACCAAGTTCAAGGACCTTTTCGAAGTCACGAAGCGTGACGACCCGGTTCCTTAAATCAAGGATGCCCTTCGTTCGAAACGCCTGAAGCACCCGGTTGACATGCACAACGCTCAACCCAAGCGCGTCGGCCAGCTTCGATTGGGTAACCGGAAAGTCAAACTGCTCGTTTGCAACCAATCCCATCGCGGCAAGCCGCCCCCGCAACTCCGCAAGTAAATAGGCCATGCGGCCAGATGCCGATCGCGTGCCCAGGTTGACGATCCACTGCCTGAACAACGCCGAGTCGGTAAGCGTCTCGCGCCAAAGTGCTTGTGCCAAGGCTGGCCGCGTGCTGAGGGTCCGTTCGAGCAAATCATGTCTTATAAAACCAACCTTGGCTTTCGAGAGAGTCGTCAGATCATGATCCATCCGCTTTACTGGCAGGCCTTGGAGATCAGGCATGTCACCGGCGACGTGGAACGACAGGATTTGCCGCTTGCCAGTTTCGGAGACTTTGGACCGATAGGCGAAGCCGCTCATGATTACGCAGCATTGGGTGCTGAGCTCCCCCTCGCGAACGATGAGCGAATCTTCCGGCAGGCTCCTCACCGGCGCCACGATGGACCGCAGAGCCGCGACGTCTTCGTCCGGCAACTCAGAGTGCAGCCGCAACTTACGGACCATCATCTCGAGGGGCATCTGAAAGATTCCTTGAAATGGCTGCGGCCGGAAAGGAGCCGGCTCTGCCCCGCAAATTTAGCGATGACGATCAGTCAAGACAATATGTCGAGGCCGGGCGTTCGGCCTTCTGGCCGCTGTTGCAGAGATCGCCGGTGCGTTCAAATGCGGCCAAGCTCGTCGGCGAGAAGGCAAACGGTCTGATCATTGGCGACGGTCGGGGGCGCCAGCTGGATTGACGCATAATCAGCTCCACGCAACAGAGCCGGATTCAAGCGGCCCGAACCGGGATCGGTCTGGCCTGAGGAACCGCCTGTGGGGTCAAAGCTTTGGTTTCATATGCACGGGAGCGAAGCATGAGCAAGGAAACACCGAAAGACGATCCGCGGCTGCAGTCGGATAGAGCCTCACATAAACAGACGGACAAGCCCTGGAAAGGCAATCCCGAGAAAGAGCAACGAAATGAGGCCGATATCGACCTCGAAAATTGGCACAGATCCAATACTCACTAAAAAAGACCGGTAACACTCGTCAGCGATGCTTGAATCCTAATTGTTTGTGGAAGAGCGACATTGGTCGACGTAAGGCCCATACCCTCAAAAGTGAGCCGGGGCCAAAAGTGAGCTGGGGCAAATTTGTACGTTGCAACTATTGGTCGATATATCTCGTTCGATACAACAGGAACGACTCTTTGTGCGCGGAGTTTCGGCTCATGAGCAAATACTTCTTTCATATATCTAACGGCCACCCCTTCGACGATGCGGATGGCGAAGAACTCCCAGACGACAAATCCGCCTGGGACCAGGCCGTCATGACCGTTCGAGACATCGAGTCAAATCTTGACCTCGATAGATCCAACCGCTGGTCGATTTCGGTCAAGCGAGAAGACACGCCAATCTTCCAGATCAGTGTAACCGCCAAGCGTATTGGCCCGGCCCGCCGAACGGGGAGGTAGGTAACGACTGAGCACAGTCAGAGCGGCATCACGCCGGCTGCTGTCGACAAGAGCTCTTCCATCTGCAAGGCGCGATCGGCCTCGTATGCTTTCCTGAGAAATCGATCACGCTCCTCACCTGGTGGCAGGCTAGCCGCTCTCGTCCTTGCTGCTTGTGCGAGCTGGATAAGGCGATAGCTCAGTGACGTCGTCTGCTTGAACCGGTTGCGCCTTTTCATCGTTGTTGCCTTCGTACGTTCGCGATAGGGCACCATCGCAAGACCGATCCGAAAATTCAGTAACTTGCGATATAAAGCGGCGGACCAAATTTTATTCTCTGATCAGAAACCAGTCGGGTTCTCGGAGTTGGAGGCGTGACTCCGTCGACGGGGACGACGAGGTGCCGGTGGGTGTTCCTCGCGAGGAACGGATACCGATATTCGCGCGTTCAGACCATGAAAGGATTCGATCATGACGAGAACATTTGACCCGGCGCCCGTGGACAAACACGCCGAGGATCCAAAGCAGGCCAAAGGCCGAGCCAAAGCGAAAGACGATGAACTCACAAGGAGACTGGAAGAAACATTCCCTGCGTCAGATCCGGTGAGTAGTACGCAGGCGTCAAAAGCGACGCCCGACGGCTAATTTGAAACAAAGGATGAGATTGGCATCGTTTGTGGCAGCGATGGCCGGCCAAGGCGTTAATGTTCCCATGTCATATCGCGCACTAACGCGTTTGAGCCTTCCGCTCTTGGTTGTTCTGAGTGGTTGCGAACAGCAGCAGATTGAGTGCGACTCGATCGAAACACGAAAAGCAGTGCTTCAAACCATTTCGGACAACCATCGGAATCCTTTAGTGGGTTATGCCGCTAAAGAATCGACAGCGAAGCCAACTCCCGAAAATTTGCAGCCGCAATACCTTCTCAGCGAGAGGATGGTAACGACCTCGAGGAGCAAAGATGGGAGAACCGTCCAGTGTAGCGGCGGAATTTCTGTTGCAGTCGGTGACACGAAGGCGTCAAAAGAGGTCGAGTTTACGGCACAGCAATCGGCCGACGGGAAAATATCCGTGTCAGTTGTTCCGTTTCAATTTTGAAATGGCCCGTTGCGCAATCAGACTCCAGCTGGGCAGACAAATACCGGCTCTGCTGCTTTCATCGCACTCGCGCTCGAGGCCATTCTGCTGACCTCTCGCGTTCGTATGCGGCAGAACGCGATCGACGGGAACGCCCGCCATCTGCGGGATCGCGAAGAGGCGAATGAGGGGACATGCGGTTCCCGCTGAGATGACGGCGGACGTCGGACAAGAGGACGTGCGTAGCCCCTGGACGCTTTGGCAGCGGCCCATGCGCATCAATTCCCGGACGCCCTTCCGCCGGTTTCCTTGCGACGTCCTGGATTGTCGGCGCTGGAATTACCGGCGCGCTTGTGGCCGAGCGGCTCATCCGGGAAGGCCGTCAGGTCGTTCTGATCGAGCGCGAAGATGCCAGTCACGGCAGCACGGCCGCCAGCAATCGATGAAGCCATACTCCGATCACGGCTAAGGTAGGACCGGACCGGCCGAGTTGCGCGCCGTGTTTTCGTCAATATCACTCCGCTTCAACAGATAATCCAGCCCGCCGACCCGGTACCAGCGGTACCCGTACGGCTCCAGAACGATGCGATGCTGGCCGCGTTTGTCGGCGTGGCTGTGGTCTTCCGCGAGAAGGTTGATCAGGTGCTCGCCGGCATCGCCCGGCAGCCCCGTCGCGAATGCGATCTCACACGGCTTTTCGTCAAGATTGTGCACGAACAGCACAGAATTGTTGCGCCAGTCATAACGCATGATGAAGACGGCAGGATCGCGTGTCGCGATCACCGCAAAATCGCCCCAGCCGATCTCGGGCACTTCCTTGCGCATGCGGACGATGCGCTCGGTCCAGTTCAGCATGGAGTTCGGATCGCGCCGCTGGTTTGCGACGTTGACATGCTCGTAGCCGTAAGGCCCCTTGTCGATCACGGGGCTCACAGGCTTGCTGCTCTTGGTGAACCCGCCATGCGGCTCGGTCGACCATTGCATCGGCGTGCGCGCGCAGTTGCGTTCGGGCAGCGAGAGATCGTCGCCCATCGCGATTTCGTCGCCATAGCGGATGACAGGCGTTCCCGGCAGCGTGCACATCAGGCTGTAGGCGAGCTCGAGCCGCCGACGATCGCCTCCGAGCATCGGCGCGAGCCGGCGCCTTATGCCACGATCGTAGAGCTGCATATCCTTGTCGGGGCCAAACGATTTGAACACGATATCGCGTTGTGCCTTGGTCAGTCGTCCGAGGTCCAGCTCGTCATGATTGCGAAGGAACAGGCCCCATTGCGCCGTGGCTGGCCGCGGTTTTGTTGCTTTCAGTGCCTTGGCCAACGGACCTGAGTCGCTCGACGCCAGCGCATAGAACAGATGCTGGTTGACGTGAAAGTTGAACATCATATGCATGCGGTCGGCGTCCTTGCCGAAATACTCCATGTCCGTTTCCGGCAGCACATTGGCCTCGGCCAAGATGATGGCGTCACCCTCGCGCCATTGCAGGAATTCGCGGAACGCGCGCAGCATGTCGTATTGCTCGACCGGCTTCGTCACCTTGGCGCCCTTGGTCGCGATCACGAAGGGAACCGCGTCCATGCGAAAGCCGGAGACGCCGAGCTGAATCCAGAAGCCCATAATCTTCAGGATCTCCGCCTGGACATGCGGATTCGACGTGTTGAGATCGGGCTGGAAATCGTAGAAGCGGTGAAAGTACCAGGCGCCGGCCGCCCTGTCGCGTGTCCAGGTCGATTTCTGCACGCCGGGAAACACCATGCCCTTGTTGGCGTTGGCCGGTTTCTTGTCCGGCCAGACATACCAGTCGCGATAAGGCGAATTCTTGTCGCGCCGCGCCTCCTTGAACCAATGATGCTGGTCGGAGGTGTGGTTGACGACGAGATCGATGATGACGCGCATGCCGCGCTGCTTGCAGCCATGGGTGAATTCGACGAAATCGCCGAGCGTGCCGTAGCGGGAATCGACGCTGTAATAGTCGGCGATGTCGTAACCGTCGTCGCGGCCGGGCGAGGTCTGGAAGGGCATCAACCAGATTGTGGTGATGCCGAGGCCGTGCAGATAATCGAGCCGGCGCAACAACCCCTTGAAATCACCGACCCCGTCGCCGTTGGCATCCATGAAGGTGCCGACGGACAGGCAATAGATGATGGCGTTCTTGTACCAGAGATCGTCGATCATGCCACGGGCTCGATGTATCCGCCGGGCCGGCGGCTGCGTGATAAGTGCTTGAGGACGGGGAGGTTCCGTGTCGCTGGTGCTGCACGGAATTCGATCCTGACAGAATAAGGATCTCCCGACGGGCTTAACAGCAAGGATAAGCGGGACATCGAACGAACTTGGCAGCTTTTCCTGATCGGGCGTTGCGGAGGCCTTGGAGGGCGTGGCGTCCTGACGAGGTATCGGATTGGCCGGGCTCGGCCCGGTCATGATGACATGGGAATTCCAAAACTACGCCGCCGGGCTCGAAACACGCTGTCCCGGCGCGATATGATCGGCTATTAGGCCGATCAGATTACCTTTGCTTCCTTTGTGATGGCGGAAATCGAGGAACCTGACTTTCGCGCGATTGAAGCAAACTGTTGATTGGAAACCTTCAAGCGCTTCCTCAATATTTTGACTTGGACCTTGTCTCGCAGATCCAGCGAATTGCGAAAATAGCTTTGCCTACGCTTGTTCATGGTGGCTCGCAAAGAAAAGATTGCACGCGACGTTGCGGCATTGCCGTCGACATCGATTGGTCGACGATCGGGACCGGGTTGTTGCTCCCGCGTGAGCGCCGTCTCCATCTACGCAACGCCGAGCCTAGGACGACGTTCCGTCCCTCTGAAAGAGAAGATGGATTGCCGCTGTGCCCGTGGACCTTTGACGACGACAAAAACTCCAATCGCGCATGCTTAATAACGAGCGGAGTTGATTCGGCCATGATGCTGGAAGCCGTCGTGCCGCTGATGGGTCTGGGCGCTTACTCCTTACTGGTTATTGCCTTCTGGGGGCTTACGTCGCGCTAGGTCCAAAAGACGCCGGTCTCACAAATAGACGTTGGCGATGCCTAAGTGAATGTCCGCCAAGGGCCACAACCGGACTTGACCCATTTAGCGGAGTGGACGTCGGTCTCTGCGGGTTGAAAGGCGATCATAGGGGCCGGCGGCCCCGCGACGGGAGGGGTTCCTTTTTGCTCGCTGCCGGTGTTTCCTCTGCACGGCGGAGAACGGGCATGCAGGGATCGCTGGGAGAGAAGATCGGCGAAGGCGTCTTCGCTGATGTCCACGCCTGGGCGCCCGGTCAGGTCGTCAGGTTGTCCAAGCCAGGTATCCCGCAGTGGTCGTCCAGCACGAGACGCAAATGACCCGCGCGGTCTTCGCCGCCGGCGGCCCAGCGCCGGAGGTGCTCGGCGAAGTCACCCTGGACGGCCGCTTTGGCATCGTGCTGCCGCGGTTCGATGGGCCGACCCTGACGCAGGCTACGCGCACCGGCGCCATCACGCGTGAACAAGCCTCCTGCTCGGCGGGGCCATGCCTGACATGCGGGAGCGGCTGATCCAGCGGGTCGAGGCGGCCTTGCGCTCGGAAGGCTGAATTGTTTTGGTCGCGCGCGAGCCGGAGTGGCCTGTCGAAGCGAGCCGTCAGTGTCTCCTTTGGGTCAAACTCGGAAGTCGGAGCGTGCAACCGTAACGTCGGCTTCACCCCCGATATCGGACTTTCGATAGCCAGCGCGGCACTTCCGAAAAGGGCCAGTGGTGGAACCGCGTCAAACGGCCACGCTCTGGCGCTCGTCCTCAATGGACGTCCCCGTAGTACGATGTTCCGATCTCTGGTTGAGCTTTGCTCCAAAGCGTCGGAGATTTCCGTGACAGATGCAACGAAGTTTCAGTACACAAGCTCTTCGGTTCCGAAAGCTTACGACACGTTCTTCGTGCCGAGGATATTCGAGCCGTGGGCAAAACTCTTGCTCAACGAAGCCAATCTTCAAATGGGCGAGGCCGTCCTTGACATCGCCACTGGCCCCGGGACCGTGGCACGGCTAGCCGCAGCACAGCTTGGGCCCAAGGGCCGCGTCGTTGCGGTCGATATCGCCCAGCCAATGTTGGACATTGCTAGATCCAAACCTCCGCTTGCAGACGCAGCCTCGATTGAATATGTGCAATCCGCGGCCACACCGTTGTCTGCCGCAACCGGCGCCTTCGATGCCGTCCTATGCCAACAGGGCTTGCAGTTCTTTCCTGACAAACCGGGCGCACTCAGAGAGATGTATCGGGTACTGAAGCCCAATGGACGTGCGGCGATTGCCGTGTGGGCCGAGATCGAACGCAATCCGATATTTGTTGCGTACCATGCAGCCCTGCGCGCTACGGTGCCCTCCGAGCTCGCCGAATTGGCGACAGCACCGTTCAGTTTCCCAAGCGGCACGGTGCTAATGGCTGCAATTGAACACGCAGGTTTTCGCGAAGTCCGCCTATTGACGCCAACGCTGCCCATGGTGTTTGAGGCGGGATTGGACCAAGCAATACAATCCTTCGCTGCTACGCCTGTTGCGCCAAGTGTTGCCGCACTACCCCAGGATGTTCAGGAAGCCTTCGCCGCCCGCGTGAGGCACGAAATGACGCCGTTGCTGAGGGACGGCAAGGTCATCGGCGAGATGAATTCGAACATCGTTGTAGCGTATCGTTAGTCCGCATTTCCGAGGTTGAGCAGTTTCTCAGTTCATTGCGGCGCAACGACGGCTCCGCGTTCTGCGCGAATATGGTCGATCGCCAGTTCGCAGCGTGCCTGTCAGGCCGAGCCACTAGGGGGACTGCTATTGGTCGATCCATGATCCCTCGATCAAGGCAATCTGCGCGCAAATGCGTTGCGCTGAAAACGAAAGCCCATCAACAGCTGCCGGCAGAATACAGGAAGCGAGGCTAGCGGCTTCTCGCCGCGGACGAGGAACTGATGTGCATATCGGCATGTTGCGCATACGAGAAGATGGAGGTTTCAGTGCGAGCCCGATTAGCATCGATATGCCTTGTGCTGTCTTGTGGATTAGCGACGGCGCAACCTGCCACAAAAGGGGACGTCAATGCGCCAACTGGGCGTTCGGCGCCCGAAGACAAAGGTCAATTGCAACCCCAAGGCTGGACTGGGCCAATCAACACCGGCTCAGGCGGCGCTCCGCCGGAAAGCCCCCAGGGACAAAGCCCGCCAGGAATGCAGCCGGCGCCGGACGGATCGACAAAAACGATGGTCGCGCCTCCTAAATAGAAGGGTTTGCTTTTCTGGTGCCCACGCTACTGTTGGCTGCTTGCACGCCGACGGAAGCTGTCGATCGCGCGGTTCGATAGCACAAGTCTCCGTCTTTCGCCCTTCAGCATCTGGGACTTGATGTTCCCGAGGAGAAATTCGGCGGTTTGCTGAGCATCGTCGATCTCGTCCAGACCGCCGAGAAAGTCCCAGGCGATCTGAAGCGAGCTTTCGATAAGCGGTGGAAGTGGTTCGGTCATCCGTTAGGAGCACCCGCCCACCTCGCACTGTTCCTGAAAATTGATAGCGGAAGCTGCAAACGACCAAAGCCCGCCCGTGTCAACGCTACGGACAGTGAAGGGCACGGCCGGTCCGCTCGCCGAGCTTCTTCGCTTTCTTTGCCATCACGGCCGGTCAGTCAATGAGGCCAAACGCAACTACATTTCGTGGGTTTCTTGGCAAGCGACTGCTCCAGGAACTAATCGGACGGCGCTCGCTTGAATCCCGGTTCTGTGGCGTGGAGTTGTTTATGTGTCCAGCCGCGATCGAACTGTCCAACGAGGCAGATTAGCCAGCCGGCCGCAGGCGGCCCGCCTGTGATCGTTCCGGGCGAACCGCCCATGCATTTAACTGTGACGAGAACAGAGGTGCGTCGGGCAATCGTGCTCATTCTTCACGATACAAACAAGCCACCGACAACGCCGCATCACGAGTGAACCCCAAAGGGGCTTTACAAGAGCTGATGCGCGCTTTGCGGTCGAGGCCGAGATCGCCGCGGATGCCGCCGTATCGCGATCGTCATGCGCGTGGCGGGCCTCACCGGCGTCAGCTTCTCGCCATTTGCCGCCGGCGCTATTTCGCCGGCGGCCTCGCCGTGCTCGCCGGTGGCGCTGCGATCGCCGGCGCCACGCATCTCTACAACGCCGGCGTTAGCTCGGCCGATGCCAAATGCGAGGCAGCGCAGGTCGCCGAGCAGAACGCTCAATTGGAGGCGCGCCTCCAGGAAAGGGATCGCCAGCTCGTTTTCGCCAACGCCCTGCAACAGCGACGCCAAGCGCGCCGCGGAGGCCGAGAGTCATCGCCGACATGAAGCCGACCTTCCAGGCCGTGCAGAACGTCCGCGAGCAAGCAGCCGGCGTGCACAACGTGAGCCGCTGGCTCTATTGGATCGCCGTTCCATTAAGCGGCGGGGTTGGCTGGATAGTGACAAACCTCATCAACATCCCATTTCAAGCGCTGACGTGGCTAATCAGCTGCACCTGCCGTTTATGAGGCTTCGGTGGAGGTCGCGCTCGGTGTTTAGGTGGCTCCAATCGCAGCGAGTGTTATAAAGATTACATAAATCGCCGCGATGCTCAGCCCAACGATCCGTGCCTCTTTGCGTGAGTCCATCGTCCGTTACCTCAAATTTCCAGCTGCGTTTTTGGCGGGCCGTGCTGTGTCGGACGGCCCGCCATTAGTGGTGTCAGTCGACTTCCTGAACGACCATGCGAGTGGCTGGATCGACCAGCATTACGCGCTCGCCTGAATAGATATAGCGATACTTCGTTACAGACGGTCCCCACTCGGTCGGAACTGCCTCCAGTTCAACATCACGCGGAACCGTTGTTCCCACCACGATCTTCTCTCGGGTTTCAATCGGACGGATCTTGTGCTCGGTGACGTAGCCGCGAATCCGTGTGCGGTACTCTGGTTCGATCTGCACGGCCGCCGTGTGGCCGGCGCCTGTCGTTGTAACGGTGGTCTGAGCAAACGCGCCCGCCGATGACAGCAAGATCGCAGACGTGAGCAATAGCTTCTTCATTAAGATTCTCCTCGGCCGCTCGATGCGGCTCGTCGTGAACCGACATGAAGCTCTAAGGTTCCTTGCAACCAGCTACGCGTCGGGAATAAATGGCAATTCAGTTTGTGATATTGACGGAGACCGTTTCCCAGAAGATCGGCCCCATTGGGCGGGTAAAATTTCATTAAGGAAAGCCTTTAGACCCAGTACGCGGTAGGTTTTTCAGCATAGGACAGAGGACGGCCTCAGCGCTCGCGGCAGCCGTTCTTGTTTTCAACAGTTGGGCCCGCGGCGGCCCGCTTTTCTTGCGGACCATAGGAACTGCCGAGCACTTGGGCTCTTCACATTGTCGGGAAAGAATGGCAATCAATTCCAAGCGTGATATTAGCCATTAACTCACACACCGAAGGCATGTGGCCTCAACGGTGAGGAAACGGTGATATTCCAGACATATCGTGTCTACGTAATAGGTGAGGATGACCGAATTCAGTCGCGGATCGATCTCATTTGCGAGAGTGAAGATGAGGCTATGAATCGAGCGCGTCTCCTCTGCAAGGAGTTTGCTATAGAACTCTGGAAAGACACTTCTCTCGTTCGCAGATTTGAGCCTTGGCAATAGGCTCGGTCCTTTCTTCAAAGGGCATGGACTCTCTCACCGCCGGTTCGTCGCTGCCGAAGCGGAATTATCCTGGTCATCAGTAAGAAGGGCGCCGCATCTTGGCGAGCTTTTCCGACGAAACTCCCATTTCCGCGATTGAGTTGCCATCGCGCATGCGAAACGCGCTTATCAAGGCCGGTCTGGTGACTGCGGGGCACGTAAGGAAGGCATCTGATACCAAGCTTCGGAGCCTTCCCAACATTGGCCCGACGTTCTTTTCCCAAATCCGCAAGGTATTTAATCGTGCGCGAACACGTTGATCCATGGAGGGGCGCAGTCCGAATTGTCATCAGAGGTTGGATATGGGGTGGTCTCGAAGAGCGTCGATAACCGTCCCATGGCCGGATGGGCTCGGTTCTCAACCTTGATCCAATGTGGACACCGGCCGCCAAGATAGGGACGATCCGATCGCTTCGACACCAGGTCCTCAAAACCGAACTCGCAGGCCTTCCGGAAGAGGTCCGGGCCAATCTCCCCTTGCTTATAGTCTGATAGGAATATGCCCTCAGGCCGCGCGTAAGAAGCCGTTGCAGGTTCGTCTTGCGCATCGACAACGGCAGGTCTCTCAGGTCGTCGCCGTCCATGGCGAGGATGTCGAAGGCCAGCATCTCGCGGAGTAACCGTCCACTCCGCGCACGATCCATCGATCACGAACTGCTTCTGACGGTTCTGCAGCGCGGACTCGACAATCAGGGAGAAGCGCTTGGCCCGGTCGTGGCCGCCTTTGGTAATCAGCCGCACGCGGTCTCGGTCGCGCTCGAGCCGCAAACGGTAGCCGTCAAATTTCAACTCGTGATACCAGAGGGAGCCAGCCGGGACGGTCTTTCTGATCGTCGAAGGCAAAAATCGAATTTGAGCATCACGGGGTAGACAGGTATCGGGTGCCGGTTTGGCCAACGGAACGGCCCCAGCACCCTTGGGGGCCCCGGAGGCCGGTGCTGGGGCCGCATGGCCAGTCTCGCGTCAGTCGAGATTGGTCAGCTTGATCGCACACTGAATCCGAAGAAGAGACAATCGCGAACCGGAGTTCCGCGTTTCGATGCCGGGAAACAGTGGCAAAACTGCCACCACGCCAGGCGCAACGTCGCCCGCTTAAAATACACGCGGGCGACGTCGGCTCTAGCCCCAGGATGTAAAGTGCAAAATCCTGACGAGCATTAAGACTGGGCAGGCGCAAACGTTTCATACCCAAGAGGGGGTAGCCTGCCGGGTTCGTCCCGGACGAGGAACGAAACTATTTGGTTGATATGAAGGCTGATCCTGGCTGGCTTCGGCCGCCGTCTACGTTGAGTAGACAGGGCGGCATCAGCCGGAAAAACGAAGCGGCCCCAACCTGGGGGCCGCCAACCCGAGCGATACGGGTTTTCTTCCAGCAGTCGGGGGGCGCCCTTGGCTGGAAGCTTTATATAGACGTCCCGTAGATCCGATCGTTCCTTATCGCCCTGTTAATCCGGGAAAAAGTGGCATGTTCTTACGCCGCGACGCACAGTATATGGAACCGGACATGCATGCGTGGTCTAAGGAGCCCACATCGGCGGGATTCGATCGATTTTTGGCCGCCGGGCTAGATTTCATCCAGAATACATTTGCATTTTTCCGAAAGTTGCCGCGCGTGATGCGGCCCTTTCGGTTCAGCGTGAGCCTGCACGTTGGGGGAGTTTCTTTTCCGTCGGTCTTGTTGATCGCGCGCCACCAGCGCTAGGGATGTAGAAGCGAAAGCAGCCGTTGGCGGTTCTGCTCGCGGTCGAGCTGATTTTTGCGCATCACTTCAAGCTCGGCGTGAACCTTGGCCGTGTCTTCATTCAGCCGCTTCAAATTAATCAAGAGCGCCTCAAGCTCAGCGAGCCTTTTCTCACCTTCGACCACATCGAGCTCAATCTGTCTGAGCTCGTCTATGATCGCGTCTTTGTACATCGTCGTGTTGCGGCCTATCGCGCTAACCTAAGAATATAAATGAGCGCGAACCCTGCCGGTTCCTAGCACCCAAAGACGGTCTTGCCTAACTGGGTCATCCGGGTGAAGGTGCCGCTCTCATGCAAGTGCCCCAGCCAACCATGCGCAATCGCCAGCTTCAGGCCGGCCGTGTACTCGGTCGGGGTGGCCTTGTCCTCGCGCAAGAACGGGTCGTTCAGCTTCGCCCCTCTGTCGCGCCGGCGCGTTAGCTCGGTCACTTCTCGTCTCCGATCGGACAGCGTTGCCACAACTGCAGCAGCTCGGCGGCTGGCCGCTTGCCGGCCTTGCTGCATTTCACGCAGCGCAGGCGGCCGGCGAGATTGTGCACAGTGGTTGTTGGAACGTGGCGCAGGGCGGCCAGATCTACGGCTCGCGGCGTCTTGCAGTGCGAGCATTTGATCTCGAGCCACGGCCCGGTCGATCGAGGGCCAGGGGGCGATCGGTCCGCCATCGGCCCGCATCTTATCATTCCGGCTCTGGCAGAGCAGGTCGTCCGCCTCGCGGATCAGGGTCTTCCCGGCGGCGCGTTTCTCGGCCGATCGTGTTGCAAGGATCGTGGTCACGGCACGAGGGCGCCGCAGCTCCTTTGTAAGCGCCTGTGTTTAGGAGCCATGAGCGGCATTCTCCCGCCGAATCGAGCGAGCGGGAAGCCGCTAGAGCTGGTGGGCAGTCCGACGGCCCGTGGCAACTCGTTGGTCAAGGTTTAGGAGTATCAGTCGACTCCAATCATGACGTCGGAAGCTTTGATGACCGTGATGACATTGCAGCTAGCCTCTGCGAGAGCGGCCGGCTTTGAGGCGATAGCGACCCATCCGTCTTGAGCGGATCAATGCCGTCGCAAGAAATGCAGCGGAGCTCGGTTCGTTGATCTTGAGCCAAGACCGATTTAAGGCCATTTCCGCAAAGCGGGCACTTGGTCAGGTCCATGGCGACCTCTCTTCTGCCCGCTCTAACTTTCGCATGGAACAAAGGTTCCTCTCCGGCGTTTTCGATTTTTCGGGAGAGGTTTAGTGGTGGAAAAAATTGTCGAGAGGGTCGTCCAAACCTACGAGATGATGGCGGGTCTAAGCGCCGCGGAAGTGGAATTGGCGCGGCAGCGCGTGATTGAATTCATTCGAGGTAGGACAGGCGACGAAAACACCCTTGCGGTCGAGGCGATCAAGTATTCTACGCGGCCCGAAGCGCTCGCGGACCCGCAGGCCCCGATGATGTGCCTTCAATGCGAGAACCCGATGCACACATTGAGCATGGCCTCGAGTGCGAGTCCTGCCGGGAGACCATCGCTTTGTTTAAGGTCGCGGGTAGTTCTAAGCCGTGGCTACGAACTGGAGCGTATGGCTTTCGGTCTCGCGCAGGCCATGATCGGAGAAGTACGCATTGACTGCTGCCAACAGCGTGTGTCGCCCTTGTCGCGGTAATGTGGGAAGCCGTCCTGGAATTGCCGCTTCTTGAACTGGCCGGTCGACATCCTGGCGATCGTCGTTTCCTCTGTTGATCTCAAATTCGGACGACCGGCCGGAAAGCATGATCTCGGGAGGGTCAACTTGGCCTCGGCCGTGGCGGGTCAAAGTAAGGAGGCCGGGCTTCCGGTTGACCATCGTCCTGCGTCGAAAATCGCGAGCGTCGAAGATAGGTACGCTCAGAGCGAGTTGAACCACTCGCTACGAGTTGGTACTCTTCGGCTCATGGGCATATTCGGTAAGCAAAGCGGAACTCTGGTTCCAATCCACGAAGACAACGCGCACACCAAGAATTGGCTTGTCCTGTTGGAGGCAGCCACCATCGTCGGCCAAGAACGTGACAAACTGCGGGTTGCCCTCACGACCCAGGACAAAAAGCTCGTGAGAAAGCGACGGCTATTCCGTAAGCCGGAGCACTTTCTCGTTCTGGACGAATACGACCCGCGAATACACGCTCTCTATTTTTGCCCTCAGCTTTACAAGAACGAAGAGGGCGGTCTCGTCCCGCTGAGCGGCCCCGAAATCGGGCAGTTGATGGCGCAGGCGCTTCAGGGCGGTGCGATCGAAAAAGCGCCGTGGTACCAGCCGGCCGAAAGCCTTCCAAACGATCCGGTCATCAGGGCCGCTCCCGGAATGGAATTCGACAGCCTTGTCGTGGACGCACCTGGCCCAAAAACCAGCAAGCCTGCCGCTCTCCGTGCAGTCACGGCCACTGACAAGGCGACCAGCTGATCTCGTCGGGCAAAAGCGCAAGCGGTCCGCTCCAAACACTCATGATGCGTTCGGTGACGATAATTAACCCAGGCGAATCGCCTCGCAAGCGGCGGCTACTATTCCGACCGCCATCAGGACGATCAAAATTTGGAAAATTGCTCGCCCGATTATTCTTATCGACTCGGCTCTGGCGATCAGGCGAGGGTCGCCGTCTGATTGCGCGGTAGTCTCAGATTTTCGGCGCAACGCCGGCTCGGTCAAATACGGGCGTTCTTTCGATATCGTCTGACCCGCCTCCCTAAGGCGTTTTCGGCGGCGCGTCGCAACGTCTCGGTGCTGGCGTCCAGTCCATCGACGGTTTCGTTTGCCTGACTGCCAGAATCATGGGGGTGAGCAGGAACCTGCCCGGCGCCGGAACCAGTAACGGCATCTGTTGCGCTCGATTGAGGTGGCATCCGATTTTTTCGTGTCAAAGGAAATCTCCCTGATGAGTCAATTTTTTCCCTGGCTACAGGTTCCGTTGGTAGTTGAAGCCAAACCGCAGCAACGGGCGCGAGAACGCAGCTTTTTCGCCAAAGAGTCACACATGATATTTGCGGAACCGCAAATCATTTGGATGATCTTTGGGACGGGGCGACCTGATTTTCATTTCGTATTTTTCAGCCCTAACGACCGCTAGTTTTGTCGGAGCAGCGGTTCGGCGATCCGGAATTTGGCCCCAGCTTGACTCCTCGCTGGGGCCCTTTCTTTGGCAAGTGCCAGCCGAAGTGGTGACTGCCACCAGACTGGCGACCGTTTTCTTACATGCCGAGGAACGCATCCTTCCACAAGCGACTTGGAAGGAGATGCGCTATCGAAAGTGGACGGCTGAAGAGACCGAACGACTAAAAGCTATGGTTGCTGCGCGAGCGAGTGCTAACCGCATCGCCGTCGCACTGAGGCGCTCGATACACTCCGTCTATGACCGGGCTCACAGGCTCGGTTTGCCTCTTCCGACCCGCATGGAAGAGCGAAGACGAGCGAGAAATTTGCTCAACTCTAGTACAAGCTCGGAATGAACGGAGCGGGCGCAAACGAGGCGCCGACTGACGCGCGACCTGCTTGACCGACCTCTTGCGTCGGAAGCGCCGCCGACGCGCTAGCTATCGTGGGATTGTGAGCCGCTCCGGGGAGCGCTGTATTCGCGCGCATGAAGGACTATCTCACGAAGATCACGTTCGGCGAAATGCGCGAAACCGGCGCAACGCGCATCATCGTATATTGCAAAGACTATCGGTGCTCTCACAACGTCCAGATGGACGCGGCGAGATGGCCAGACGAGATGCGGCTGTCCGATCTCGAGCCGAGGTTCACTTGCACGGTTTGCGGCAAGCGAGGCTCTATCATTCGTTCGGTTGATGCGCCGCCAAGGATGGGCACTGGCGGCTGACAGGATGGCAGCTGTTTTGCCAAAAGTTGCTGCGGCGCATCTGCCATTTTCCGGCATTGATGAGCAGGGTACGGGTCGTGGCTCCGCCTCATTCTTTGGATGACATGGTCAGTAAGTCAGCGCGGAGGGCGGGCGCGCGGGCGACTGGGCCCGGAGTGAAGCGCTTGCACCGCCAGCCGCGATCGCGCTCCTCCGGGCTGCGCTTCGCGTTGCAAGCGCCGCTTTTCGCTACGGTTCTCCGTTGAATAGCGCAATATGCGGCGTAACGTAGTCAAGCCAGACTGGCCCCCGCCGCCCAGCGAGGCGTTGCCCCGGCTCGGCCGCCCACGGCCCCCAGCCAGCCGGGCTGGGGCAGCCGGCTCCATCAACTACGAAGATTAGGACGTTGCCAAAGCAGCCTCAAAACTGCGCGTAGCGAGCCCGCAATATGATGGGGATACCGATCTCAGCGCGGCGCAAACGGCTGAAATACTCCTCTGCCTGATTAGTGCAGACACCATCCTAGGAGTAAGCTTCTTGGTGGTTGATTCGTTTCATTTCAAAACGTTCGTGTAATTCATCCCAAGAAGCGGCTTCGTCGCCATGAACGACAGTCCCCTTCGCAATGCGGCCACGGATGAAAGCGGCGGCTTCGCTTTCAGAGCCAAACACTGCTGGCGCCGAATTGTTACCGCGCTCACGGACGACGACGATGAGCTTCCGTTTCCCATCCTGATTGCGGGCATATCGGCGGTCGCGGCGATTTTCTTTCTAGTTTGCTGGCTTTACGTATCCGCCAAAATAGCAACCATCCACTTCAACCGTCTTGCCTTCGCCGCCAATGACGCGCCCCTTCAATTTCTCCGCCATTGCCTTGCGCAGCTTATGTAAGAGATTGGTCTAGGCGTATCATGCGGCGGCATCGACGGTCGCAATATTACTGCGCATGTCGCAGGCTAGCTGGCGGTAATGCGCGGTGTAATTCCGACAGTCGACGCCGCCGCGTAATGGCGCTTAATTCCACGCCTTGACGACTAAATCTCTTGTTGAGCAAGACATCAGCGCCGCGATTGTGCGCGCGCACATTGGCAGCGGACTTGCGCGCGACCTCAGGCGGGATCTCGAGGGGCTTTCGGGTGATCGACACGGCCTAAGCTAAACGTACAACAAACGCCGCCAGGCTTAAAATGCTCGCTGGCGGCGTTGATCTTGCCCCGGCAAGGCTTGCAAAATCCCGACATGTGAGCAGTCAGTACAAAGCGTGCCAAGGTTCATATCGCAGCCTCATGCGAGCAAATCCGTATTGGGTGATGTTTCCCCACGAGCCACAAACTTCAGCATCTCGATTGCGCAGCGCTCTTCAGATAAGCGCCGTTCGATGAAGTGAGCCTCGACTTCGCTAAGTTTGGTGCGAAGCAACCCTCGGTAATGCTCGATGTTTTGCTCGTGCACGCGCAACATCGCAATTCTTCGTTCATCCATTTACGCCCCCTGTGTCTGGGAGGCGCTTTCGCGCCGGTTACCGTACCACGATAGCGACCCCAGTAACCATGAGGACTTGTGCATCGAGGAAGATTGGCTGCTGGGGCCATCTACCGGCCCGATGGTCCGTGGTGGGCCAGCGCCGATTTACTGCCCATACATTGCGATGCCGATGACAATTAGCGGGCTCAGCCCCAACAATACGATGCAAACGCTTCCAAGGAGACTGTCACTGCCCATGACATAACCTCCACGCCGGAGTTGAAATCTAATCCACTGAAACAAAATCGTGATCGATAAAAGGGACGACCTCAGGGCGGTGCACCCCGAGGCCGGGAGGTATGCCGTATCTAAACATTTTTAGCTGACACGAGCCTTACACCGAGGCCGTTTAGATTTCTTCTAGCTCCGCCTGTTCGAACTCCTCGCGCTCTCAAATGGGACAACAATCCGATATCAAAGCGCGAGATCCTAAGCCCGCCTGAAGCGGTGGAACGTCAAGAATTCACCCTTCTCGGCGGCTTGAGGGGCCCAACTAAACTTCCTGATTTGGCCGACCGCATTAAACGTTAAAACCGCATTGACCAGGCCGGAGCCCGTAAAATAGGAGAGTCTGATTTCGTTGCTGGATGGCTGGAGGTCGTCCATTCCAAAAGCCGGGTAACGCCTCAGGCGATCAACCCAATAGCACTTCCTCTTGGAGCATCTGCCGAAGGTCACGAAGCTGCGACTGGCAGACGTCCTCGAATTGTTCAAGCTAATGCGATGACACATCGGAATTTATTGGTTTGAACCTCGAGATCTTCGCGCTTCAGGCGAGCGATCCTCCTGTAGTCAATCCACGGCTACGCGGCCCGGGTTGCTTAGCAAATCGCCTTGCGTAGGTTGCTCTATCACGCTGGCATGCGGTGGTGGTCGTTGGAGCGATACTGGGAAGGTAGCAGCTACCGCTGCTTTTCAACGAGCAATGTCTTCGGCCGCCGTGATTTGGCGGTGTCGAACAAGGAATAGATCCGGCTAACATAGTTGGTCACCTCCGACACAGCACATAGCTGAACGAGCCGAAGCCTGTGCCATTCAGTTGTCCGGTGTCTGTACTCGCGTTCCAGTCCTGCACCACCTAGACGGCCGGCGAGTTGTTAGAGGTAGCGCATTTCCCGGAGCGTGATCTTGGTTGGATAGTCTTTCATGGGCGGGACTGCTCTTCGCGGTGCGGGTTGGTAATCCGCTAACAATTGCAGACAGTGCGCCTCACATCCCAAAACCCTGCAATCTCAAATGCGGCCGCGTCCAGACCGACCCTGCCGGTCGACCAACCATCGGGCCGCGCGCCCGCGTCCGTCCCTTGACCCGGATTTGGTCGTACCAATAAATCCAATTATACTTCCTTATTAGCTCGCCTACGGGCGGTAGATGAACGAGTCTCCCGTACAAGTCGGGCTGGCTGAGCCTAAACTGTTCGATGATTTGCACGGGCGATGGAGATGTGTTCTGCGGATTGTCGAGGAAGACGGCCGCGTCCCACAACGCATCATCGGGCGCGGGATCTTTACCTTTGTATGGTCCTTCGGCAGGTCCATAAAATGCCCTGAAAAGCGGGGGGCCGCCTTTATCAGATACATATATGTTTGCCAAAATGACTGCGAGGTACTCTTCAGAATCTTGGTACCAGTGGTTCGCAGGGGTAAAGTTCATCACGCCGGCGATCATTCGGGAGGCGTGAACGAGTTCGTGGTACAGCACTTCGTCCGTCGCCATCGCGGGGGCATGACCATGGTGGGCCTTCCGATATTTTTTTCTAAGCAGCTCTGCTTTCTCGGGCGAGAACAAGACATCACAATTAGCGCCGCCGCCTTTTCCGACTACTTTGAACAACTCACTTTTCTTATCAAAACTTAGGCGCGTGCCGCGAGCAATGATATATTGCTGCTGGTCAATGTCGTCCGCCACCGTAAGCGCGTTGGCGTCGGCCATGTTATATGGGCGAATTCTGGTGAACGATGGTCTGCCAGCCCCGAATTCGGCAAGCAAAGCGCGGCCAGTCGGGTAGCTTTGTATTTGTTTTAAGAGACAGACAATCTGACGCCTGTAGTTGCTCTTGTCCGCGATATATTTCTGCTTCAGAAGATCGAATTTGCCGGGATGGTTGTCAGCACTTTCGTGATTCACCACCATCCACGATCCCATGCTTCGAAAGGCTATGAGAATGCCATCCGGCAGACCTTCGTCAATCACGGGATCGCCTAGATCCCACTCCAACATCGACGCACCAAGTGGAGATGCATGTTTTTCGATATATTTATTGAATTTTTTATATTGCTCGTTCTGCTGAAGGGTGAAACCTAAAATATCATAATCGAGCTCCGTAAGATCAACACCGTCGACCATGGCAGCTCTCCGTATGAAGCATTCAACAACGCGATGGTCCGCCGGGACTTACGCTGGGTAGTCGCGGAAAAGATAAGGTCGGTTCGTCCACTCGCGAACACACGACCGTGATAAAGATCCCATTCGACGAGGTGTCTACTTCGTCGGCTTGAACCGAGTGGAGGCACAGCATCGCTGAGTTTTGTGCGCGCGACGTGGGTCTCGATCGTGTCACTATCGGTCTAGTGGACCATGCGGCGGTCAGCTCGAGCCCGAAATTCGATTTAATTGGTTTTTCGAGGTACTTTTGGCCCTTTTATAATTAGGCATAACTCGAATTACCGGGGCTGAAAAATCGCTTCTTTGATGGCGTGGGAAGTTGGCCTGAATTTCAGCCTGGTGGCGGGCAGCGAAACTGAGCAAAAATCCAAGCTGAAGTGCCCGAGTTTGCTGGTGGTCGATGTCTCTACGCCTGAAGCAGCAATTTGAGACGGTCCATGTCCCCGATTTGACCCAACACCCGCCTGCTCGAAGGGGCCGTCCTTGAACTAGGAGGGGACGCCGACAGCCCCGTGAGCGACACCAGTATGAGAAAGGTCGGAGCCCGCTATCACAATGCCAATCTTTCCCGGCTTTTGAGCTGGCAAGGCCGCAACGTGCTGTGCCCAGCGCTCGAGCGCCTCGCGCATCTCGGCGGCGTACCGAGCGCGGTTATATACCCCGGCAACGCCAGCCCGGTGACCGCTGACATGGTTTAGGATCGCCTCCACGATGTGCGGCAACACGCCAAGCCGGTCGGCCATCACCGTGGACGCCGATCTCCGAAGATCATGAACTGTCCAATGGGGGAGGGGCTTGCCAAGGGCCTCGGCGATGCGCTCATCAAGCGCTGCCTTCGACTTTGACCAGCCGGAGAACCCACGATGCGGGTCACCGCCGCGTCGGGGTCCGTCACCAAAGAGGTAGTCTCGGCCGTTTCGGCGGGGCGGGAGTAGGGCCAAGGCGGCGGGAACCAACGGCAGCAGGTGCTCGCGATGGTTCTTGGTTCGGGCACCTGGCAGTGTCCAGAGCCCCGAAATAGTATCGAGTTCGGTCCATTGCATACTGCCTACTTCATCACGGCGTTGGGCTGTGAGCAGCAACAAACGCACAATGCGCCCGTAATCGTCATCGCCGCTGGCCCGCCAGATGGCTGACAGCTCCGTCTCCGTGAGAACCCGTTCGCGGCTTCCCGGCTGCGCGGGTCGATTAGTGCCGAGAACCGGGTTCGCGGCAATGTCGAGGCCCTCGCGTATTGCCCAGTTGAACATTGAGGACAGCGCTGTACGGGCGCGGGCTGCCGAGACCGCTCCATGACCGGATGTGAGGTCAGCAATACGAGCCGAGATATGACGGCGGGTGATTTGGAAGACCGAGACCGGATGCAGGGGTTTCCAACTGACCAACAAGTATCGTTCGATTTCCGAATAGGTCCGGGGCTTCAGTCTTTGTTTGGCGTTCCGGAGATATTGATTTGCGATCACCAGGAGCGTGTCGGCCGCCTGCAGGCGGGCCTTGGCTTTCTCGTCCGCCGGGTCTTTGCCATTGGCAACCAAGCCCAAAAGCCGCTTGGCCTCCCTGCGTGCGAGCTCGGGCGTCCAGGGGGCGCCATGAGGACCGATGGTGACGAAGCGCTGCCGGCCGAACACGCGGTACTTGAGGACGTAGGTCGCTTGGTCACGTTGACGCCGAACGCCAAAGCCCCGCACCGCTTCGCGGTGGTCTGCGTCCCAAATAGTCTCGCCCGGCTTGAGCGCTTGTACTGCGCGAATCGTTATACTCGAGACCGACATCGATCGCCTCTGTAGCTACCACGTAGCTACCACAATAGCGCCAATTGCAGCGCAGGTAAGGCGAGACACTGCGGGCTTATTGTTTGATAATGCTGCAATTTTCGTAGGAATGGCGGAAGTAGCGTAGAATCGACGAAGCCCTTATTGTGTCTGTGGAACAGGAGGTCGGTGGTTCGAGCCCACCCAACTGTACCATTGCAGTTGAGTTGCCCGCATCTCCAGCACCTTACTGACAAGCCAGATGGAATTGCGCCGCCTGAAATACAAAAGGCGCTGCAGATGGCATTGCGGATGTCCGCGAGGAGTACGTGCGCCTCTACGGCGTCAGGTTGGAAGCGCAGCTCAAGCTGGCCGGCCCAACACCTGACCGAGGGCTTGAGGGCGCAAACGCCGCGCGGATCGTTCGCAGGTAGGGATGCCATCCGTGACGGGTTTTGCGCGGCTTGTTCCCGTTGGCAAAATCTGATTGCCTGAAGGCCATGGGCATCGGTCGCAAACTGGAAAGTGATTTTCCACCAGGTGTGAGCGACGTCGCCGCACTCATTCGCGCCTTCGATTGGTCCGCCACAAGCTTGGGGCCAATCATGGAGTGGCCTGCGCACCTCAAGAGTGCAGTCAGCCTTATGCTGCCGGCCAAAGCACAGATCGTGCTGTTCTGGGGGCCGGAGTTCGTGGCGCTATACAATGACGCCTATGCGCCGACGATAGGCCAGAAGCATCCGAGGGCGCTTGGACGACCAGCTCGCGAGAATTGGACCGAGCTGTGGGACGACTTAGAACCCCTGCTCCGACGCGTCCTCGATACTGGCGAGACGGTCTTCGCGAAGGACCGCCCCTTTTACATCGAGCGACACGGCTACCCAGAGACAGTTTACTTCGACATTTCCTACTCTCCGGTACAGGACGAATTTGGTGAAATTGGCGGTGTTCTTTGCATCGTTAGCGAGACGACCGAGCGTGTAGTTGCGCAAGAGCGCCAACGGTTGCTCGCCCGGGAGGCGAACCACCGCGTCAAGAACATGTTCGCCGTCTTCCACGGCATCATCAATCTGAGTGCTCGGTCAGCCCGAACGCCGCAGGAAATGGCTCAATCGCTACGGGGCCGTCTGAACGCTCTCATGCAGGCCAAGGATCTCATCCGTCCTGGGATCATGGGTACGGAAGCGCATAGCGAGCGAACAACGGTGGGAGACGTCGTGCGAACGGTGTTGCTCCCGTACGAAGACGACACGTCTCGCGAACGCATCATGATGAGAGGACCTAGTGTGCCCGTGGGTGCGATGGCCGTGACAAGTCTCGCTCTCGCCCTGCATGAAACAACGACGAATGCGGCCAAATATGGCGCGCTATCGGAGCCGACTGGTTCGGTCAGCATCACTTGGGAGACGCATGGCGGGGATTTCCATCTTGAATGGGAGGAGACAGGCGGGCCCGTGATTGTCGCCCCACCGTCAGCTAAAGGCTTTGGTAGCGTGCTCGCAGAGCGCAGCATTGCTGATCAGCTCGGCGGCAAGGTTGAGCATGATTGGCTGCCTAGCGGGCTCAGGTTGAGGATTTCGGTCCCTTTGGATCGTCTTGCAGTCTGAGGCCCTGCCTCAAAGTGGTAGCCCGCAAACGACGGGACTAGTTGAACGCGAACCAGGCCTTGGCAACGAAGGCCGCGCCGCACCAGTTCGAGACCAGGCCGCCCGGGTTGGTGGCGAGATCGACGCGGCCGCCCGGCCGTGCGTTTGGATCGCCCGTGAAGACGAAGCAGTTTTCCTTCGACAGATTGGTGTCGTAATAGCGCAGGTCGAGGTTGAAGGCCTTGTGGGTGAAGGTCACACCCGCCTGCCAATTGAGATAGGCAGGTAGCGGGAAGCCGCCGAGTTGCAAGCTCTGATTGCCGAACCAAGAGTAGCCGGCAGCGGCCGTGAATGATACGGCCAAGTCGTTCGCCAGCAAGCGGCCCGGCACGTCGAAGCCGGCCCCGGCCGCCACATACTGACTCCAGGCGCCGGTGTTCGAGACGTTCGGCGAGTAAGCGTAGCCGGCGGCGACGCGGACCTGTTCGCCGATCTTTCGATCACCGCGGATAACCGCCTCCCAATAATTGATGCCGTTGGTCTCGCCGGGAAGCCGTTCACCGGGATAGGCGAAATAGGTCACGCCAAGATCAAGATCAATCGTAGCGATCGTCGGGCGGATACCGCCGGCGAAAGTGAGTTCGGCCGCCGGTTGGGTCGGCAGCTTTACGGTGGCGACCGTGGTGCCGGCGTATAGCGAGCCAAATCTTGCTTCGAAGGCGGCGCCGACCGCAGGCCCATGATCGGACAGCGTGGTCCCTCGATAGATATAGTCGGATGCAGCCCCGGCGCGGGCGCTGAATTCGAACTCGTTCGAAGACGTTGCCTGGTTGGCGCCGGTTGCCGACCAGCCGCGATTGCCAAGGCCGATCGCCCCGCCCGGACTGGGGGTTTCGGTCTGCGCAAGACCGGCGGCCATTGGTGAAAGCCAGAACCCGATCAACGCGGCGATCGAGGCACCGCTTGCACGCTGAACAGATGCAATGCTCCGCTGCCGCACTGTCGATCACCCTCCAAGAGCCACCGCGACACCTACCAGCGCACTGCCAACCGCCACCATCGCAAGACCCGCCGCCCAAGGTCGCAGCCCGCTACGAACTCCGAATACGTAACCACAGCCGAACAGCATCACAATGGCAATGGCGTAGGAGATGCGCAGCGCCAATCTGGCGTCGCTAAGGAACAGGAACGGGATCACCACAGGGAAGGTCGAAAGGAAGCTTAGCAGGCAAAGCCCCAGCGCTCCGGTCCAGTCGCGCTTCGTCAGTCCTCGATCGCCCGGCGGTTCGGGCGATTGCAGCAGTTTCTGCCGCATCAAATCGATCTGGTGTGGAGGCAACAGCGCCACCAATTCCGGCGACAGCGCGTTGGCGATGACACGCCGCGCTGTTTCGGGGTTCGGTGCCTGCCGTATCGCGCGGAGCGTCAAGAGCTTGTCTCCCCGATCGTTGATGCGAGCCAGCAGATAAAGGCCGCCGTCGACAATACCCCACGCCAGATTGCAGCCGAGCGCACCGATCAGCAGTGTTTGAACATTGACGCCGGCCCCCGTCGCGACACCGAGCGAGCAGATGAAGGTGAGCGCCATGATCAGGCCGAACAGGGTTTCCGAGATCCGCTCCATCGGATCAAGGATGCTACCGGCAGGCGTATCTGAAATCTGCGACATCCCAGCCCCGAAATTCGTCGATAGGCGACTATGCGAGCGAATGCGTCGGTCTGATGTGTTGATCTATCTCAAACATTCTGACGCCGGATCAAAAATGTTTATCAGAAAATCTTGCCTCTCTCGCCACTCACCAGGAGGTCAAGCCGCGGCGGAATTCGCGCAACCGCGAATTCGAGCGCAATCGTGGTGGTGGTCGGGCCGGTTCGCGCGTCGCAATCCCCGCCGCCCCCTCAGCTGAACTTGAACATCCCCGCGCTCAGCTGTCCGGGGGCTTCGCCGATCAGCCACACCGCGTTGCCTGCGGCGTCGGTGATGATGGTGGTGTTGATGCCGGCCGCGTAGAACTCGGCGGCCTGGACGTCCGCGAACGAATGCAGCGACGTGCCTGCGAAATTGACGAAGTCGTTGACTCCGCCGGCGTTGAAGTCCTCGACGACCATCACTTCGGTATCGGACGCCTTGTCGTTGAGGTTGAAGATATCGCTGCCGCCGCCACCCCAGGCGTAGTCGACGCCTCCGCCGCCTGTGATGTTGTCTGCGCCCGAGCCCATCAGGAAGACGTCGACGCTGGTGCCGCCGGTGACGGTGTCCCCGCCGTTCGAGCCATAGACGTAGTTCTGGCCGGAGCCGCCATAGATCAGATTGCCGTCGGTCTCGCCCGACGAGATGAAGATGTTGAGACCGGAGCCGCCATACATCGTGTCGACGCCGGCGCCGCCATAGAAGTAGTTGGTGCCGGCGCCGCCGAACAGATAATCGGCGCCGTCGCCGCCATACATCACGTTGATGTCGCTGGCCGACGTGCCTCCCGCGCCGACCAGTGTGTCGTTGCCGCTGCCGCCGAACAAATAGTTGAAGCCGGTGCCGCCGTAGATCGCGTCATCGCCGTCTTCGCCGAGCAACACGTCGTTGCCGTTGCCGCCGCTCAAGACGTCAGCGTCGGCGCCCGCGTAGACGTAGTCGTTGCCGTCGCCGCCATCGACGGTATCGAAGCCGGCACCCGCAACGATGATGTCGTTGCCCGCGCCGCTCGAGATCAGGTCGTTCAACGTAGTCCCGTACAGCGAATCCGCGCCGGCTGTGCCGTTCATGGTGTCGTCGGCATAGCCGCGCACGCTGTATCCGAGGTCCTTCAGCACCCCGAGATCCAGCGGCGAGATGGCGTATTGGTAGTCGTCGAAGAAGACGATGCCATTCATCAGATCCAGCGTGAGCGGATCCGCGACTGTCGATGGCGAGGCGAAGAAGTCGGACTGCTGATTGCCGAAGTGATAGTAATTCTGCGTGGTGCTGTCCGTCGTCAGCGGCACCGGGCCGCCATACGCGGCCTCCGCATGCGAACCGATGAAATAGGCCAGCGATCCGGACTTCTGGATAAAGGTATCGAAGGTCGATTCATAGGCGCCGGGGAGCTGGCCGCTCTGGCTGTACCAGCCCGTCATTCCGAACCCGTGCATCATCTCGTGCAGGAACACGTCGATGGGGTTGAGCTTGTTGTACGGGACCGAGCTGTTCCAATTCAGGCCGTAGGTCAGATCGAGATACTGGAAATAAGTGGTGTCGACATTGATGGTGATGTCGCTCGTCGTGCCGCTGACGTGTTGTCCCGTCGTCAGCTCGTACTGGCTCGAAGGTTCATAGACGGCCAGGCCATTGCTTGTTCCGACGTAGTAAGACGACGTCGGCCCGCCATCTGCCCGCCCCACGGCGGTAGTCGTGATATTGAGATCGACAACCAGATTTCCGATGCCGCCGACGTACTGTTGCCAGACGCTTAACGCCTGTTGCAGGTCGTAAACCAGGGCCGAATCCGTTGCCGCTCCAGCGCCACCGGCGTCGTTGAGCTGAACAGTATAAGTCCACGCCATCTCATAGTCCCTTTAATCTAATCGCCCGTCTAATCTAGTCGCCGTCGAAAGATGCACTTGAATAATCTGGCCTTACTGGCGCTTGGTACCATTTTTGATTGATTGTAGGCGAAAAAATTCTCTTAACGCGCGAGACTTTCGGGGTGCCCAGAACGGACAATCCCCCCTTGAACAGGGGTGACTTTAGCTCACGATCGAGAAGTTCGAGGCCGGGACGATGCTGACCGTGGCGCCGTTCATCTAGACCACGGTGCAGCCATTGAATGCACGACGGAATTGCGCCACGTCGCGGGCGAATCCCGGTCCTGGATCACCCGGACGCCAGGCGCATCGTTGGAGGCGTGATGTGAGGCCATCCGCGATCCTCAGCAACGAACAGCAACATTTGCACAGGCCGGCGCAGAGCAAGCCGGGCTGGTGCAGATGCCTCGTAGATGCCTCGTCCTGGCCGAAGCGCTCAGCTGAACTGGAACATGCTCGCGTCCAGCTGTCCCGGCGCGATACCGGTGAGCCAGACCGCATTGCCCGCGGCATCGGTGATGATGGTGGTGTTGGTGCCGGCCACGTAGAACGAGGCCGCCTGGACGTCCGCAAAGGAATGCAGCGATGTGCCGGCGAACTTGATGAGGTCGTTGACGCCGCCGGCATTGAAGTCCTGGATCACCATCACTTCGGAGGTCGAGTCGTTGATGGTGAAGGTATCGCTGCCGAGGCCGCCCCAGGCGTAGTCGACGCCGCCGCCGCCGGTGATGCTGTCCGCGCCCGAGCCCATCAGGAAAACGTCGACACCCGTGCCGCCCGTGACGGTGTCGCCGCCGTTCGAGCCATAGACATAGTTCTGGCCTGAGCCGCCATAGATCAAATTGCCGTCGGTCTCGCCCGACGAGATGAAGATGTTGAGACCGGAGCCGCCATACATCGTGTCGACGCCGGCGCCGCCGTAGAAGTAGTTGGTGCCGGCCCCGCCGTAGAGCAGATCGGCGCCATTGTCGCCGTACATCACGTTGACGTCGGAGGGCCCGGCGCCCCCCGAACCGACCAGAATATCGTTGCCGTTGCCGCCAAACAGGTAGTTGAAGCCGGTGCCGCCGTAGAGAACGTCGTTGCCGTCTTCGCCGAGCAGCACATCGAGGCCGGCATCGCCGAACAAGATGTCGTTTCCGGCACCGGCATAGAAATAATCGTTGCCGTCGCCGCCATAGCCGATGTCGTCACCGCCCTGGCCAACAAGAATATCATTGCCGGTGTAACCATACAGCGTGTCCGCGCCGGCATGGCCGTAGACCGAGTCATTCGAAATGCTGCCGACCGCGGTCGGTTGCGCGGCGGTCGCGAAAAACGTCGTCGCGTTGCGATCGTCGTAGATCGATTCCTGCAAGGTATCGGCAAAGCCGGGCTGGCGCTGGTCCCATATGATCTGTTCGCGTCCGTCGCCATACATGCCAATCGCGGCAGCGCCGATCGCGGACGTGTTGGTCGACGTGGTCGTCACCGTGCTGGCATCTGCAAGCGATCCGTTGCTCGCAATGTGGTAGCGGCTGACCGACGTCAGGCCGACGAACGCATCGTTGTCGCTATAGGTCACGGTCACGCCGCCGTCGGTCGCCGCGGCTGCGTCGATCGAGGTGATGAAATAGCCGGTGCCGACGCCGTCGATCTGGAGGGCCGGTGCGACTGCCGTTCCCGTCGCGTCAAAAATCTGGACGTCGATCACGGGATTGAGGGCGATGATGATCGAATTGGTGTAGTCGCGAACCAGCGCGAAGCCGCCGCCGGAGAGCGCGACAACCTTGTCGTAGCCGACCGAAGCGCTGGGCCCGGGCGCAGTCGACAGCGTGATCTCCGTCCCGACGGGGACGCCTGCCGAGGTGTAGATCTGCGCCTCGACATTGGCGCCGCTGATCCAGCTGACCAGGATGTTGCCGTTGGTGAGCGTCGTCGCCGAAGGGTTGGTCTGACTCCCCGCGGTCGTCGTGTTGACGGTGAATTGGGTGCCGATCTTGTTTCCGGCGGCATCGAACAGCTGCGCGCTGATGCCCGAGCCGGCGCCGTCGCCGCCGACACCGCCCGGTCCAGGGGAAACAGCGTCTTGCCAGACGGCAAGCAATCCGCCGCCTGCCACGGCCGTGATCGTTGCGTTGGTTTCGTTGCCCGCGGTGGTATTGAGCTTGATTTCCGCTCCTACGGTACCGTCGGGCGCGACAATCCTCGCGAACACATCGGTCCGCAGCGTGCCCGCGTTGTAGGATCCGAACGTGTAGGAAACGGCGACCGATCCATTGGACAGCGTGGTCACGTCGGGCGAGGAAACGACCGAGCCGATCTGGGTCGGGCTGACAGCACTGCTGGCGATCGTGATCGGGGTCCCGCTGGTATTGCCGAGCGGATCGACCCGCCGCAGCACGACGGATTGGTACATGAGGTCCGGGAAGTTGGCATAGCCACCTTGCAGGTAGACCATCGCCATCTGGTCGTTGCCGATGGCGGCCAGCGCGGTTGAACCCAGGCCATTGGTGCCGTTGTCGACGCCGTTGGCTGGAGGGTTGGGCTGCACGCTCGCGATGAGCACCGGGGGCCGCCAAACGTTACCCATGACTCGTTCCTCCAGCTAGGCACGGTCGATGCGATCAAAAATGGGGTCGCAATTTCTTGCCGTGCAGTGAGACCCGCCAGCCTTCAAATTCACCAGCGGGATGATTTCGAACATGCTTGAACACTGTTTGCAACGGGACGCGCAATATCCAGGGTAGTTTTGGTCCCGATGAGCGACCATGGGTCGCACCAACTTTCGAATGACGATTGCGCTCGGCGACGACGAAACTGCCGATGGTGGAGGTGAGACATCCTCGTGCGGTGCAGCAACTGTTCCCGCCGTGTCATCTCGCCCGCTTGCGATTCACTGTGCGTTCACCCACTATCGGTGAAACGACGCCTTAAACGACGCCTTTATGACACCTTTGGGGGGACGCGCATGGGGACCGCCGGTGCAGGGAGTTTTTCGTTTGCGTTGATGCTCGGGCTTGCAGCGCTGCTGCTGCCGGACCGGGGCGAGGCTTACACGGCCGACCAGCAGCAGACCTGTACGCCTGACGCGTTTCGGCTTTGCGGGCCGGAGATTCCCGACGTCGATCGCATCACCGCCTGCATGATCAGGAACAAGGCGCAGCTTTCGCCGGCCTGCCGCGCATTCTTCCGCGCCGGTCCCGAGCCGCGTGACGCGCGCGAGCGCGTAGAGCGACGGCCTGCTGCCGCCAAGCACAAGGCCACGAAATCGCGCAAGGCGAAGAAGCCGGCCAACTGATCCGGTACCCATCCTGCGCAGTAGATGTCGTCGCAGCGATTTCAAGGCCGCGATGCGCGACAGACTGACGCCTTGTGACGCTGTCACGCAGCATCATCTGTGGGGCTGTGTTCATTGCAGACTCCGTTTCCGCGATGGGCGAAACGGGTGGAGTGGGACGCGTGAGCGAATACTACAAGCAAGAGATCGATCGGCACTTCGCCTGGTTCGAGGCCAAGCTTCCGCGTGGCCCCGCGCGCTTCGTCGCGTGGCTGCGCAAGCCGTCGTCGCGCTACGTGCGGATTCCGTTGGCGTTCCTGTTGATCATCGGCGGCATCTTCAGCTTCCTGCCGGTGCTCGGACTCTGGATGCTGCCGCTCGGACTCCTTTTGTTCGCACAGGATGTGCCGTTCCTGCAGAAACCCACCGCACAATTGCTCGGCTGGATCGAGCGCAAATGGACCGAACGCGAGCGGGCTAAAGCTGCCGAAAAGCGCTAGCGATGAGTCAAATCAAGCGCTTAGCGCTTCCATTTGCAGTTGTGTCATAGATGAAGTGTGACTCAAAAAGCAGAATGCACCGGTAATCTTGGCCACTTTGCGGATTGCAAGAAGTTTCTTCTTTCGCGAATCAGCGCGCTGATTCATTTTCGCCTCCTGGGGTCAATCTGGAGGCCAAGGTATGAACGTGATTGTTTTCGCTTCGCGTAAGGGGGGCTCGGGAAAAAGTACCCTGGCTGCTCACCTCGCCGCGCAAGTGCACAAGGCAACGAAGCCATGTCTGCTGATCGACGCCGATCCGCAGGGCTCGCTGACTCTCTGGCACAAATTGCGCGGCACCAACGAACCCGCGATCAAGACCGCGGTGAACTCGGTCGCCGGGATCATCGCTCAAGCCAAGCGTGACGGCATCGAGTGGGTTTTCATCGACACGCCGCCGAACCTCTCGGCCGTGGTCGACGACTCCATCAAGAACGCCACGATGGTGATCATTCCGGCGCGGCCCGGCGTGTTCGACGTCAACGCGGTGCAGGAAACGATCCAGACCTGCCGCTCGATGCGCAAGCCCTACGCCGTCGTGATCAACGGCGCGCCCGCGCAGCGTGACAACGCCGAAAGCCGGATCGTCGCGATCGCGCGCGAGGCGCTGGCGAAATTCCGCGCTCCGGTGTGGAGCGGCCAGATCACCAACCGCGCCGACCTTCTGATGGCGCTCGGCCAGGGTGAAGGCGCCCGCGAATATTATGCGGAAGGCCGCGCCGCCGCCGAGGTCACTCGGCTGTGGGCCGCGATCGAACGCTCGATCAAGGCGATCCGCGGCACGGCGTCGGCCTCCGGCGCGATGCACAAGCAGGCGGCGTAACAACGCCGTTTCCGTTCGAACTGGAAGAACGCGCGGCTCTCGCGCGTTTTTTGCGCGATCATGCTTGAACAGTGAGATGCCATTCCGGGGCGATGCGTGAGCATCGAACCCGGAATCTCGAGATTCCCCGATGCGCAATGGCGCATCTGAGGTTCATGCTTCGCATGCACCGGAATGACAGGGCGCTACGCCACCATCAGCAGATAGAACACGATCACCGGCGCCAGGGTCAGGATCACCGACCAGATGCCGACAGCCCATAAAATATCCTCGGTCGTAAAGCCCGGCTCGGCAGCCGGCCTCACGGCAAAACCATTCCTCGAATTCACGACGCCCCCGCGTTGGTCTTAAGCGCAATGCAGAGGCTGATACGCGAGCGGCTTTAAAATCCCGGTCGGAAATTCGCGGGCATTTGCGCGCTTGTGCTACTTCGGATTAACCACGGCTCGCCCGGCAGGCCGCGTCGGGCCGGAGGCGTTGCGCCTCAGTGCATCGCTCCGTCCCGGTCGCGGATCGCGCCGAGATGCTCGTTGATCCGGAATACGATCAGGATGAACTCGGCGGCGATGCGCGAGAACACGATGCCGACGAACATGCTGGCGATCGACGCGAGCAGTTGGATGAAGCCGACGAACGGGCTGATCGCCATCGCGGTGAGGCTCCACAGGATGCCGGAGATCCCGAACAGCACGATGACCGCGATCACGAGCCAGTAGAACGTCTTGATGATCGTGGGCGTGATGAAGCGGTCCCACTGAAACAGATCCTGGAAATCGAACATCGTGGTTCTCCCGGCCGCCGAAATATGATTCGCATCGCATCCTACTGCGTCATCCCCGGCGTTAGCACTTCATCCAGGCCGCCTGCGGGGAGGCGCCCGTCAGGACGAGGCCTTTGGCCGGGCCAATGGTTCGGGACGGCGCCACAGCGCCGGCCGCACCATCGGGATCGATACCGCAGAAGCCCAGTCTGTCCCGCCAAAGGCGAGCCCCGGACCGGGCGCCGGCAGTCCAGGGGCGAGCTATGCGAGTGGGCCGGTTGTGATTGCCGCAAATAACGGCCACAATCGGGCTTCCTTCCGGCTTATCCTTACCCCATGACCACACTGACCTTCGAAGACTTCAAGCCCGGCCATTTCGGCACGTTCGGCCCCCGCCATGTGTCGCGCGAGGAAATCCTTAGCTTCGCCGCCGAATTCGACCCGCAGCCGATGCATCTCGACGAGGAGGCGGCGAAGAAATCCATGCTCCGCGGCCTGTCGGGCTCAGGCTGGCATCTCGGCTCGCTGATGATGCGGATGCTGTTCGACGGCTTCATCGGCCGCACCGCCTCGCTCGGCTCGCCCGGGGTCAACGAGATGCGCTGGGTGGCGCCGCTGCGTCCGGGCGACGATTTGACGCTGGACGTCGACGTGGTCGAGGCGCGCGTCTCGAAGAGCCGGCCCGAGACCGGCATCGTCACCTTCAAGGGCACGATCCGCAACGCGCGCGGCGAGATGCTGTGCGAGATGGAGTCGCCGATCATCATCAGCCGCCGTGACGCTGCGAGCGCATAGGAGAGGTCATGCGCTTTTTTGAAGACATCGAAATCGGCGCGCGCCGCGAGTTCGGCTCCTTCACCTTCACGCCTGAGGACATCAAGCGCTTTGCCGCGCAGTTCGATCCGCAGCGCTTCCATCTCGACGAGGAGGCGGGGCGCAATTCGCTGTTCGGCGGGCTTGCTGCGTCGGGCTGGCATGTCGCCAGCGTCTGCATGAAGCTGCTGGTCGCCGACGGCAAGCAACTCGCCGCCGAAGCTGCGGCGCGCGGCGAAACGGTCGCGGTCTGGGGGCCGTCGCCGGGCTTCCGCGAACTGCGCTGGATCCGCCCGGTGCTGGCAGGCGACACCATAAGCTTCACCAACCAGATCGAGACCAAGCGCACCTCGGAGAAGCGGCCCGAATGGGGGATCCTCCAGGCGCGCAACACCGGCGTCAATCAGCGCAATGAGGTGGTGTTCTCGTTCCTGGCGACCGCCTTCGTGCCGCGGCGCAATCCCGGTTCCTGATGTTGCCCGCACGCCTCTGATGTTGCACGGACGCCATGGTTAGCAGATTACTTCTGCTGGCCGACGCAGTTGTGCATTGCGTGGAACTCATTTTTTGCTAACGCATTCTGAACCTTTGTCCCTGCCTTATGGTTTGAGGGCACGAACTCCTGACGAAGACTTTGGGGATGACAATGGCAGATCGCAGCGCGCTGAAACTCGTCGGCATTATCTTCGCGACGGTCACGGTTGTGGTGATGCTGGCGACCGGAATGGTCGTGAAGGGCTTCGCCGACGGCAATTATTCCTTCGAAACCACCGCGAGCATCGATCGCTGATTCAGCGTCCATAGCCCTGGGCGCTCAGGGAGCGCCGGCCGAGTTTATTTTTTCAATGTGATCTATCGGTAGGCTGCGTCACACTTCCCCGGATCAAGCTCAGCTTCTCGTCGAACGCATTCCAGTCACGCGAAGCGCATTTAGCGATTCCAGATCAGCACCATCACGACGGTCGCGGCCGCCAACAGTCCGATAAACCGGATCATGATCGTGCCAATGCCTTGCCGCGGCTGGCGCAGCGGTATCGGATCGGCGTTATCCGGCCGGACGCTCTGCATGAATTTGTCTCCAAAGGGGCGCCCCACCAGGCGCGGTCCGGACGTCTGCTCCGGATTGGACGCGGGCTCGGCATCTAAAGTTCAAATCAAGTTCTGCAAGAATTGACGTCGCGGAATTTACACCGCGCTGAATAACGAATCGTTCTGCGTTGTATCAGGGCATGCAATACGAAGCCGCCGCCTCCGGTTCGGAGCGGCGGCTTTCAGAGCGTTTTCGAGCGAAGTGAGTAGCGGTTCGCGTGAAGAAAACGCGTCAAAACACAATCAACAGCCCCGTTCCGATCCAATCGGAACGGGGCTCCTTGACGACTGGTCCGGATCAGCTGTTGCGCAGGCCGTCGGCGGCGCGCTTCCACTGCGAGACGTTGTCGGCGATCATGCGCGTCGACTTCATCGCGGCCTGGCTGAGCTGGGCATAGCCGGAGATCTCGCGCTGGACGCGCTGGCCTTCGGCGTGCAGCAAATCGCGCAGGCTTTCGAGTTCGCCGATCAGCTTCTCGATCTCGGCGAGCGAGGTGCCGGCGACGCGCTGGATCAGCGAGTTGACGTTGTTGACGGTCGCATCGGTGTTCGGATCGGTCGGCGCGGTCTCCGGGCTCGCCACCGGGCGGCGCAGATAGGCGATGTCGTTGCGGACGAAGTCGCGGATGCCGGCTTCGACTTCCGAGACCGCAGCGAGGTTGGTGTCGACCTCGGAAGTCTCCGTTTCGGCTTCCTCGGTACGGTTGGTGGCGTTCATCGGCTTTCCCCTGGTTCGCAATAGCGAAGCGCGGCTTGTCCCCCGCACGACGAATTGATGAAGTTACGGACCTATCAGTGCCGCCGAATTTGACCGCATCTGGGCCAAGTTGGGGCAATGCTTGATCATTAGCGCGACAGGGCTAACAGATCGTTCACCACGTTCGCTTGTAGCCGGCACTGATGCTCTTGCTGGTCGTGCCCTGGGAGGTCTCGCCGACCGAGCCGGAGACGGTGACGCCGTCGAACAGCTTCTGCTCGGCGCCGATCCGGCGCAGCCATTTGTCGTCGGAGGTCGACTGCGTCTGGCCTGCGGTGATGCTGGTGCCGGAGTCGTTCACGGAGAGGGTTGCCGACTGATCGGTGTCGTAGCTGCGCGACGGGTGGCTGGCGATGCCGGGCACCGGGACCACGCCCTGCTGGATGACGTTGTAGCCGTTTTGCAGCGTCAGCGAATACTGCTCCGAGAGCGGCACCGACTTGCTCAAGGAGGTGCCGATCTTGCTCTGGTCGGCGCCCGGATCGACCCGTGCCTCGACCGAGGTCTTGTCCCAGATCGAAGCCACGCCGCCCGCCGAGATCGACGCCCAGGCCGAGCCGCCGGACTGCGGCAGGCTGCCGCCATTGGCGAGCCGTTCCGACAATTGCTCCGATGTCGTCATGGTGCCCTGTTTGGCGACTGTCATGTCGGCGCCGATGCGGGTGTCGAGGAACGGCGAGACCGACTGCTTGACTGACACCGCCGACGAGCCGTTGCCGTTGCGGTTGGTGGACCAGGCCGGATCGTTGGCGGCGACGCTGCCGCGCTTGGCCGCGTTCTTCGGCGCCAGGGTGGGCAAGCTGGTGGAGTCGGTGTCGAGCTGGCTCCAGTCGAGCTTGCTCTCGTCGATGTCCTTCAGGATATCGGCGTCATTGGCATCGGCCGCCGGCGGCGCCTCGTCGGCCGCAGCCCCGGCGTCGGCCGCAGCGCTATCTTGAACGTTATCCTGGGCCGGGGGAGTGATCTGCAGGGGTGGGCTCTGCGCGGCGGCGGAAAGCGCCATCGCCATGCTGAAGCCGGCCGCCGCTACCGGCAGCCTTGCCCAGCCAAATCGTGATGTAGAGGTCATTCCCAGCCCGCAATTCCAGAGCCGCAGTATGCGGTTTTCGTGGTGCGAAATTGTGGCAACGGGCCGCTGGAGGCGAGTGAGAGCGGCGTGATCGCAAGTGACGCCAATGTGACCGTCAATGTGATCGTCATGTCCGGGACGAGCGCGAGCGCGCCCACAGGGCGTCCCCGTGCGGCCGGTTCGGGGCTGGCAAAACCGGCCGCATCCCGCCCGGAGAGCCGAACGCGAAGGCGCGCTTCGTGCTTTTGGCCCGGACATGACGAAGGCGTGAGCCCGGGGGCGGGTTAGACCGCGATCCGGGGCAAATGGATCGGATAGCCGACGGTCTGCTCGACCAGGTCGAAACTGTCGACCAGCACGCGGAAGCTCGTGAGCTTGCCGGCCTTGAACTGCGCAAAATGCGCGATCCGGAGCGAGATCGGCTTGTTGGAGTCCAGGGCCGTCAGCGAATAGCGCAGCATCGAGGCCGCCGTATCCGCTCCCAGCATGATGGACTCCCGGTCGAAGCGGTGAACCCTGAGGTTCTCACCGATCTGCTTGATCACCTCGAGGACCGCGGCCTTGCCGCGGCGCGAGCCGAAGAAAGAAAACAGGTCGATCGGCCCGTAGATGGCCCATTCGACCTCGTCATCGAGCAGCGGCTCGACGTCTGCAAGCTGGCGTTCGTTGATCGCGCGATGCAACGCGCGCGAAAAACGCCAGAGGCTGTGCTCTGTCATTTTGATCTCGTCCTGGAAACTGGATTTTCAAAGCAAACGAATGGCAGGGGGTCAGCGCCGACGCCCGCCAGGTTGCTGCACATCGCTGTTGCTGCCTGAAATAGTCCGGAAGGGCGAAAACGCAAATGACATTTTTGCAATGCACAATTGCGCGGAATTCTACCGGAATGTGACCGCCGCCCGCTGGCGCATCAGGCGGGCCAGTGAGGGACGCGCCGGCGGCAGGGTTCCCTCCCCCCTTGCGGGGGAGGGTTAGGGAGAGGGGTGGCCACTCGGCAATCTCTCTCAAAGTGCGTCTCAACGATGCGATGCTGGAATTGCAACATCGACGCTGACGTCGACCGTCTCGCCGGGGACTCACCCCTCGCCCCAACCCTCCCCCGCAAGGGGGGAGGGAGCCTGGCGTGCGTGCTCACCTTACGTAACGAGTGACATTCGCTTCCGCAATTCAGCGGTCGCGCTGCCGCACTGGCTGCCGCTCGATCACGATCTCGGCGTCGCGGATCGCGACCACCGCGAACAGCAGCGCGCCGCCGACACCGCCGATCGCGGCGCCGAGCGGCATGAAGGTGAAGAACACTAGCGTTCCGCTGTCGATGCCCGAGGTTCTGGCCAGTCCGATCCAGCTGAGCCCGGCGCCGATGCCGAGAGCGGCGCCGCCAAGGGCGCCCAGTGCAAGACCAAGCACAGCGAGCAATGCGATTTTCATCGTGATTTCAGCCCCGACCGCAACAAGCCCAGTGATAGGTCTTTGCCGGGCCTTCGAGGTTCAACGCCGGCGTGCAAAATTGCGTGCCTGACGGCGCCGGGATCTTCTCTGGCTTTCGGGACTACTCCGCGTTCTGGCCGAGCAGCGCCGCGGCGAGATCGCGCTCCAGCACCTGCTGGATCAGGTCATAGGTGTCGATGATCTCGCGGATCTCGATGATCTTGCCGTCACGCAGCGTGTAGAACACCGCGACGTCGAACTGCACGACGCGCCGGTTGTGGCGCTTGCGGAAGAACACGCGCAGCTGCGCCGCCACCCGGTCGCCCTGGGCCACTACGATCGGCGCCTCGTAGCGCATCTCGGAATAGCGCTCGTGGATCGTGGTCCACATCTGGCGCAGCGCGGGCTTGCCGCGGTGCTGGCCCATATGCGGCAGGATGTCGATCGGCGCATTGGCGAGAAAGGCGACGTCGTCGCTGCAGTGGTCGAGCGCGCCCTCGATGCCGCCGGCATAATAGACGTCGAGGAAGTTCAGGATGCGCTGCCGGTTCAAATCCCCGCCCATGATCGACTCCGCCGGTTCCATCATCCGACTCGCCCTCGGCTCACATTGTGAACCGAAGCGTTCCACAATCAACCACATGTTTGACGCGCGAAACGCGATTAGGTTCGGCAACTTGCGCGTGCATTGTGCCTCATCGGGCAGACGGTGCGCCGAGCCGCTGCGGGCGGCCGTTATGGCGCGGCATCTCATCCGACGGCGTGGCTTTAATCCGACGGCGCGGCCCTGCCGGTCACGAGGTCGATGATGAGCCGCTTCTTCTTCTCATAGCCTTCCGGCACGAACGCCTCGCCGGGCAGCAGGTCGTGGTACAGTTCCTTCGGCTTCGGAAAGCCTTCGCCGCAGGCGGTGCGGATGGTCTCGTCGTCGGCATAGTCGACGTCGACTGCCACGGTGTTCTGGCGCGGGCCGGCGGCGAGGTTGGAGAGGCCGAAATATTTCAGCCCTTCGTTGCGCATCACGACGTTGGAGCCATAGGCGCTGACCGCATCCTCGGCCCTCATCAAAAAGTCGGGCGCAATCTCGATGCGCTTGCCGGACTTTTGGGAAAACGCCAACCGCGCCACTGCGCTTTCGAGGATGCCCTGGCCCATGTGACCGACCGCGCAGATCAGTGCATCCTGCCGCTCGTCCTTAGGCGTCACGATGCAGTCATGGCCCTGCGCGCCGGGCAGGAAGCGGATGAAGCGGGCCGTCTTGCCGCTCTGCTCGAACAAGGCGACGCCGCCGAAATCGGTCGCGTGCGGCTCGCACTCGCTTTCATAGTTGACGACAAGCAGCGCATTGTCAGCGAGGAAGCGTCCGGCATAGCGCTCCTCGGTCAGCTTGACGTCGCAGGCTCGGCCTTCGCCGTGCGGATAGGATGTTGCCCGCGTGCAGGCCGATCCCTTGATGTTGGCGGCCGCGCAGAATGTCGAAAGCAGCGCGCGGTCTTTGTCCTGTGCGCGGGCGGGGCTCGCGATGAGGAGGATTGCCGCACAAAGTGCCGGCGCGAGGAGGGCAATCTTCGATTTACGCATGTTTCTGAAACGCGATGTCCGCAATGCGGTGGCATTTAGAGCATGATCCGGAGGAATCCGCAGCGGTTTTTCTGTAGAGACGGGGCGGGAACCGGCGAGGCCGCTTCGCCGTTGATGCGGCAGCATTGCATTGGAGCCACATCATGAAATCGATCGTTCTCGCGTCCGTCATTGCTGTCACTGCGCTTGCCGCCACGTCGCCCGCCGACGCCAAGGGCTGCATCAAGGGCGCGGTCGTCGGTGGCGTCGCCGGCCATTATGCCGGCCATCACGGCGTACTCGGTGCCGCCGCGGGGTGCCTCTACGGCCGCCATCACGCCAAGGAGCAGGCACGCCAGCAACAGCAGCGGCAGGCCCAGCCCTCGCAGCAGGAGAAGCTGTAGAGCCCGATCAGTCGTGACGCCGCGTTTCCGAAACGTGAAGGCGCGTTTCGGGAACGCCGCCCGCACCGGCGGTGTTGTCTCGTTGCGCAACGGAGACGATGATGACGAAACCAAAGACTGGAAACATCCAGCCCGTTCCCGCCGACAACCAGAGCCACAAGGGCCCCGGCAGCGCCCCCGGCGTTCCCCTCGACACCACCAAGGGCCATCGCGACGACGAAAAGCAAAACATCCGCGAGCAGGCCGCACACGGCAATCTGACCCAGAACACCAGCAACAGGCGGTCGGGGTAGGGCCCGGTCCGCACCACACCCCCGGTGTCGTCCTGGCGAAAGCCAGGACCCATAACCACCGCATTCGGTAATGAACGGGAGCGCGGCCGCAGCGCCGCGCAACAATTGAGATTTGGGGTAATGGGTCCTGGCTTTCGCCAGGACGACGATGACAATCCGATTCACGTGTCAAACAGCCTGTACGGTGTCATCACCCGCGCATGCGGGTGATCCAGTATTCCAGAGACGTCAGCGATTGAATCGAGGGGCCGCGGCGTACTGGATCGCCCGGTCGAGCCGGGCGATGACAACTGTAGTGGGGACGTAGCTTCGTATTCTCGCGACATGATCTGTCCGAGCTTTGCGTTTCGTCTCACCCTCTCCTCGAACAGAGGGCGCAGGGAAAGCCGGGTGCCGATCGCACCCATGGGCCCCGAGCAATGGGTAGAAAGCTCGGGGGTAGGACCACAGGTGTAACCGGAAACAACCCGGCTTTCCCTGCGCGATGGGTTACGGCTTACTTCGTGCTCTCCCCGGCGAGACTGGGCTTGTTTGTCACCGCTTTCACAAAGCGCTGCGCGCTTTACGAGAGGACACCGGCCGCTAGGGCGTCAGGACCACACGACTTCACCGTCCGCCTTGTGTGCACTCGTCTCTCGCACGCTCGGCGTCCACCGCATCCCACACCGCGTTCGTGACGATCGCGAAGCGCCCCTCGATCGGGTGAGACGGGAGCATTGAACATCTGAGTTGGGTCAGGTGTCAAGTCAAATTCTGAAAAGCCGAACATCGCAAAATTCCCGAAGTGGTTCGCGCACGCCTGCGCGCCGATGTTCTTTGACGCCGGCATTCGACGTCCAGTAATTGGGCGATCGGCGCGCGATGCGCCGGAAGTTGATCGGCTGACGCCGCTTCCAAATTGGCCTTCGCCATGCTAGCTGAGCGCCGCGGCAATTGGCCGTGTTCGCAGACCAATGGAGGGCATCATGCGCAAGGATCGCGATCTCGAAAACCTCCCCAGCTTTCAGCATCACGCGTAAGCGGCGGAAGTCCTTCCCCTCGGAAACCCACGTCAAACGCGGGCGTCGCGTCGTCCATGGCGACGTCGAGCTGAGCGAGAAGCTCGGCCGCAATGATCTGTGCCCGTGCGGCTCCGGACGCAGGTTTCAAGGCCTGCTGCATGACGTCCGGAGCGCATGACGGCGCCAACCGCAACTATTACTTTTAGGGAGTAATCGAAGATGACGCTGTCGACGGCAGCGTCATCTCCTCGATCCGCGGCGGCTTCGCGCCGAAATCACTGAACCTCACCCAGCGCGGCCGTATGCGCACATATCCGATGTCCGGCCAGGTCTCGCGCTCCGGCCCGTCCGGCCACGCCGCGAAATAGACCTGCTTGCATGCGGCGAGCTCCGCGCCACTCGGAAAGTCCGCGATGCCCTCGACCTGCGCGGTCTGCTCGGCGTCCCAGCCGATCACCAGCGCGGCACGAGGATCGGTGCGGAGGCTCTGGTATTTGCGCGAGGTGGTCAGCGTGTCGAAGATGATCTCGAGGTCATCGCTGACCGCGATCCCGACGACCGCCGCTTGTGGTGCGCCGTCACGGATCGTGCTGACGACCGCGAGCCTATGCTTCCGCAAGTAAGTGAGAAGTTCGGTGTGCGTCATGACCTACCGCTTCTTCCACCCACCCCGCTTCCCCGGCGCCCCGCCGCTGCTCCGCGGCGAGGGCCCGAACTCCGGCCCTGACTGCCGCGAGTCGGTCGGCTGGATGATGCGGCTCGTGGTGCCGAACGGCTTTGCCGGCAGCGCGCCGCTGGGGCGGAAGGGCAGCGATTCCGGGCCGTGCATCTCGTCGAGGTCGGGCTTGTGCACGCGTGAGCCGGACTTGCCGCCGCGGCTTGCCTTGATCGAGGTCTGCGCGGTCTTGTTCTTCAGCGCGGCCACCGGCAAATTAGCGGCGTCGCCGTATTTCCGGGTGCCGGCATAGGCGCCGGCCTGCTTCTGCACGTTGCGCTGCTTGGCGGTGGGGTCGTCGACCACGGCCATCTCGGTGGCGCGCAGCCGCTTGACCTCGTCGCGCAGGCGGGCGGCTTCCTCGAAGTTCAAATCGGCGGCGGCCTCGCGCATCCTGGTTTCGAGATCGCTCAGCACAGCCTCGAAATTGTGCCCGATCGAGATCACGTCGTCGGCCATGCCGCCGTCGCCGATCTCGACCAGCACGTGGTCGCGCTCGTAGACGGAGTTGAGGATGTCGCCGATCGACTTCTTCACGCTCTCCGGCGTGATGCCGTGTTCCGTGTTGTACTCGACCTGTTTCTCGCGGCGGCGGTTGGTCTCGGCGATGGCGCGCTCCATCGAGCCGGTCATCTGGTCGGCATAGAGGATCACCTTGCCGTCGACATTGCGCGCGGCGCGGCCGATGGTCTGGATCAGCGAGGTCTCGCTGCGCAAAAAACCTTCCTTGTCGGCGTCGAGGATCGCGACCAGCGCGCATTCGGGAATGTCGAGGCCCTCGCGCAGCAAATTGATGCCGACCAGCGCGTCGAACGCCCCGAGTCGAAGATCCCGGATGATCTCGATGCGCTCGATGGTGTCGATGTCAGAGTGCATGTAGCGGACGCGGATGCCCTGCTCATGCAGATATTCGGTGAGGTCCTCCGCCATGCGTTTTGTCAGCACCGTGATCAGCGAGCGATAGCCGGCCTGCGCGGTGGCGCGGACCTCGCCGACGAGGTCGTCGACCTGGGTGCGCGCAGGGCGAATATTGACGGGAGGATCAATCAGGCCGGTCGGGCGGATCACCTGCTCGACGAACACGCCGCCTGACTCGTTGAGCTCCCAGCCGCTCGGCGTCGCCGACACCGCAACCGACTGCGGCCGCATCATGTCCCATTCCTCGAAGCGGAGCGGGCGGTTGTCCATGCAGGAGGGCAGGCGGAAGCCGTATTCGGCCAAGGTCGCCTTGCGGCGGAAGTCGCCGCGGAACATGCCGCCGATCTGCGGCACAGTGACGTGGCTCTCGTCGGCGAACACCAGCGCGTTGTCGGGCACGTATTCGAACAGCGTCGGCGGCGGCTCGCCGGGAAGCCGCCCGGTGAGGTAGCGCGAATAGTTCTCGATGCCGGCGCAGCTTCCGGTCGCTTCCATCATCTCGAGATCGAACGTGGTGCGCTGCTCGAGCCGCTGCGCTTCCAGCAGGCGGCCCTGGTCGTTGAGCTGGTCGAGCCGCATCTTCAACTCTGACTTGATCGACTTGATCGCCTGCACCAGCGTTGGGCGCGGCGTCACATAGTGCGAATTGGCGTAGATCTTGATGAATTCGAGCTCGTCCTGCTTGTGGCCGGTGAGCGGATCGAACTCCTCGATATTCTCCACGGTGTCGCCGAACAGGTTCACGCGCCAGGCGCGGTCCTCATAGTGCGCCGGGAAGATGTCGATGACGTCGCCGCGGACGCGGAAGGTGCCGCGGGTGAACTCGGCCTGGGTGCGCTTGTATTGCAGCGCCACGAGATCGGCGATCAATTGCCGCTGGTCGATGCGCTCGCCCTTCTTCAGCGCGAAGGTCATCGCGGTATAGGTCTCGACCGAGCCGATACCGTAGATGCAGGACACCGAGGCGACGATGATGACGTCGTCGCGCTCAAGCAGCGCGCGCGTCGCCGAGTGGCGCATGCGATCGATCTGCTCGTTGATCGAGGAATCCTTTTCGATGTAGGTGTCGGTGCGCGGGACGTAGGCTTCCGGCTGGTAGTAGTCGTAGTAGCTGACGAAATACTCGACCGCGTTGTCGGGGAAGAAGCTCTTGAACTCGCCATAGAGCTGGGCGGCCAGCGTCTTGTTCGGCGCGAGGATGATGGCGGGGCGCTGCGTCGCCTCGATCACCTTGGCCATGGTGTAGGTCTTGCCGGAGCCGGTGACGCCGAGCAGCACCTGGGTGCGGTCGTTACGCTCAATGCCTTCGACTAGCTCCGCGATCGCGGTGGGCTGGTCGCCCCTCGGCTCGTAGGACGACTTGATCTCGAAGCGCACGCCGCCTTCGGATTTCTCCGGGCGCGGCGGCCGGTGCGGGGTCCATACCCGCGTCGAGCCGTCGTCCTTGCGGAATTCCGGACGGCCGTCGCGAATCAAATTCTCCAGCGCGTCGGCGGTCGCCTTGACGCCGAGCGCCTCCATCTTGCTGCGCGGCGGCCGCGCCAGCGCTTCGTCATCGTCCTCGGCGGTCGGCAGCCCGAGCTGCCGCGCCAGTTCCGGATCGAGAGTCGGGATGGTGGCCGAGGTGCCGTAATTGGCCTGCGGCGCCTCGCCGAGGCCGGCGGTATCACGCCTGGCGACGTCCTCGCCGGTCTCGCGCGTCGAGGCCCGCGCGCGATGCGCGGCGGCCTCGCCGCCGGCGCGGCGGTCCCAGGAATTGTCCGGCGGCGGCTGCAGGCCGGTGCCCGAACCCATGCCGGCATCGCCGCGATTGATCGCGGGATTGAGCAGCTCAGCCAGCGCTGGCCCGATCGGTTGGACGTCGGGCCGGTGCGCCTTGGATTTGGGGGATTTGCCGGGCTTTTTCGGAGTGTTCGGTGTCTTCGCCATGCCGGGAATATGGGACGAGTCCGGCAGCGAGAAAAGGGCAAAGGGCGCGCGGATTGGCGTGTTGGCGAGGCTGCTGACAGCAGGGTGTCAGCAGAGCTTCGGTCCGTGATGCCGCCGCATCGGAACTCGGCCCCCTCTCCCGCTTGCGGGGGAGGGCTGGGGTGGGGGGTCTCTCCACGAGTCGCGTCGTGGAGAGAGCCCCCACCCGGATCGCATCTTTCGATGCGATTTGACCTCCCCCGCAAGCGGGAGAGGTGCACAGTGTGCGTGGTGAGAGTTGGTGGGCCTCAGGCCCGCGGCCGGTCGACGATGTCGAGATGGATGCCGCCGCAGCCGTCGCAGCGCATGGTCCAATAGTCGGCGGCGCGGCCGGGAATGACGCGCAGCAGCGACAGCGGAGCGGCGCATTCCGGGCAGCTGGTTCTGACCTGCGCCGGCCAGACCGGATCGGGCTCGCATTGCGGGACGATGGCGATCACGACGTTGCCGGTCACCCCGATACCTCGGCCACCGGCACTGTCATGCCAGACCGCTGTGGGAACCGGTCGATAGCTTTCTTCGCGTCGGCGATCGCCGCATCCGGATCGGACCACGCAAAACCGATGTCGAGCATCGGAAACAGAATGCCATCGATGACGACCGGCCTTTGATCGACCCGTTGAATCCTGGCGTGCCATTGCCCCTTCCCCACCTCAAAAGACTTGATCTCAAAACCGCTGTAAATCATTGCGCGACCTCGGGATGCCCAGCTCAAGGAAAACACGGGCGCGCGGGGGCAAATGTGAAGCAGATCACATGCCGCCGGGTTTATTTGTGCGGAGCGATGGAACCCGGATTCCAGCTTTCGTTTTGACGTTTTCTTCGCGCGAATCGATATCCGCTTCGCTCGAAAATGCTCTAGCCGCGAGCAGCGATGTGATCGGCGAGATCGGCGGCGTCGTCGCCGACGCCGGACAGGAACGAGGACTTCATTCGCGACAGCCATTGCAGGCCGAGGAAATAGAGGCCGGGCACGTCGGAGACGCCGTGGCGGTGTCGCGGTGTTCCGTTGGCATCCAGCACCGGTATATCGATCCAGTTCAGATCGAGGCCGTAGCCGGTGGCCCAGATCACGGCGTCGACGCCCTCGGTGCGCAGGTCGAGCTCGCGCAGCGGCGCGGTGAGGCAGGCCGGGTCGGGCAGGCGGGCGCGGGCGGCGGGATCAGGCGGGCAATCGAGCCCGCGCGCGGCGATGAAGTCGTCGACCATGGCGAGGAACGTCGCGTAATACGCATCACCATTGCCGATGTTCTCGGCAAGGTCGGGCGCGATCGTGATGACGCCGCCGCCATAGGCGCTGACGCGGCCGAGCAGGGTGATGCCCTCGGCCGCGAAGCGGCGGAAGTCGACGGTGTGGCCGCCATGGGCGCCCGAGATCACCGGCAGCAGGCGCGACGGGCCGCGTTCCTCGACCGGCCGCTGGTCGATGCCCATCTCGGCGAGCCACCAGATCAGGTCGCGGCCGCGATAGCGGCGTGGCAGCCGGCTGTGCTGCCCGACCGAGAGCAGGACGCGGCGGCCGGCGCGCGCGAGCTCTTCGGCGATCTGCGCGCCGGAGGCGCCGGCGCCGATCACCAGCACCGCGCCGTCAGGCAATTGCGCGGGATTTTTGTAACCGCTGGCGTGAACCTGGAAGATATCGGCGTCGCGCAGGATGTCCGGCCGCAGCGGCCGCTGGTAGGGGCCGGTGGCGACGACGACGTTGCGGGCTGTGATGCGCCTGTCCGCGGTCTCGGCGATGAAGCCGCCGCTATCGCCACTGCGCAGCCGCGTCACCGCGACGCCGCAGCGGATCGGCGGCGCGACGAAGGCGGCGTAGTCCTCGATGAAGCTGACGATCGCGCTCGTCGGCGAGAAGCCGTCGGGATCGCGGTGCGGAAACGCGAACTCCGGCAGCCGCACCGACCAGTTCGGAAACTGAAACATCAATCCGTCCCAGCGTTCGCTGCGCCAGCGCTCGGCGATGCGCTGCCGCTCGAGCACCAGATGCGCAATCCCGCGCTGCTTCAGCCGGTGGCTCATGGTCAGCCCGGCCTGGCCGCCGCCGATCACCAGCGTATCGATCGTCTCGTCAGGCACTGCGCGTCCCCTTGCGGCGGGCGGCGGGCTCCGCCGCGGCGCGGATGATCCAGCGCCGGAACGCGGCGAAATCGCGCTGCTCGGCGTGGAAGCCGCGATAGACCAGATACCAGCGCATCCCCTTCGGCACGCTGAGCGCGAACGGCGCCACCAGCCGGCCGGCGGCGAGATCATCATCGATATAGGGCCGGATCCCCATCGCGATGCCGAGCCCGTCGACCGCGGCCTGCAGCGCCTGGCCGTAGAACTGGAATTCCGGTCCGCGTGCGTTGACCCGCGGCACGCCGGCGGCCTTCAGCCAGGACGGCCAGTCGTCGGGCGAATGCGCGACGCGGATCAGGCTCGGCCCCTTGAGGTCGGCCGGGCGCTTCAAGCTGTTGGCGAGCCGCGCCGTGCACACCGGCATCAGGTCGGCGGCGAACAGCGGCTCGGCGACGAGGCCCGGCCATTGGCCGTCGCCGAGCTGGATGCCGCAGCTCCAGTCGTCGCCGAACGGCGCCGCCATGCCGCCGGTGGTGATGCGCACCTCGATGTCGGGCTCTTCTTTGCGGAATTCGGCGAGGTGCGGGATCATCCACTTCATCGCGAATGTCGGGCCGACGCCGACGGTCAGCACGCGCGCGCTCGCCGATGCCGTGACCTGCGCGGTTAGGCTCGCCAGCGCGTCGAAGATCGGCGTCAGCCCACCCTGATAGGCGCGGCCGGCCGGTGTGGTGACGAGGCGGTTGGCCTTGCGCTCGAACAGCGCGACGCCGAGCCGCTCCTCCAGCAGATGCACCATCCGGCTGATCGCAGCCGCCGAGACGTTGAGCTCGTGGCCCGCGGCCGCGAAGCTGCCGGTCCGCGCCGCGGCTTCGAACGCCCTGATGCCGTTGAGAAAGAGCAGCCGCCGCATGAACCCTCAGGAAAACTGATGCAAGGGCAAGATAACTCAGTTTGCGGGCGCAGGCCAAGCGCGGCAGAAATATTGGCGGAGATAGAGCATGAGCCCCCTCCTGATCGCAGCACTCGGTGCCCTCATGGTCGCGACGGCGTTCCTGTCGGGACTGTTCGGCATGGCCGGCGGGCTGATCCTGATCGGCGTGCTGCTGGCGATCCTGCCGCTGCCGTCGGCGATGGTGCTGCACGCGGTCACCCAGATGGCCTCGAACGGCTGGCGCGCCTTCCTGTGGCGGCGGCACATCCGCTGGCGGCCGGTCGTGGTCTACCTGATCGGCTGCGCGCTGGCGCTTGGGCTGTGGTCGATCACCCGCTACGTGCCGGACAAGCCGGTCGCGCTGCTTTTGCTTGGCGTCACGCCGTTCATGGCGCGGCTGGTGCCGAAGGGCATCAAGCCGAATCCGGACAGCCTCTGGCAGGGGACATTCTACGGCTCGGTCTGCATGGGATTGATGCTGATGACCGGCGTCTCCGGTCCGCTGATGGACACCTTCTTCCTCTGCGGCAATTTCGGCCGCCGCGAGACGGTGGCGACGAAAGCGACCTGCCAGGTCGCGAGCCACTTCACCAAGCTGATCTATTTCGGCGGCATCATCGACCAGGCCGCCTCGCTCGATCCCGTGCTGGCGCTGGTTGCGGTCGCGGCATCGATGCTCGGCACCTCGCTGGCGCGGCGGATCCTGGAGGCGATGAGCGACCAGCAGTTTCGCACCTGGGCCAACCGCCTGATCACGACGGTGGCGAGCTACTACATCCTTTACGGCGGCTGGCTGATGTTCGCGGGCAATAGCGCCGTCGCGCAATAGCAACGGGAGACCTCCGATGACCGAGACCACCGATGCCCTGGTGCTCGACCTCGTCGAGTGGGTCGCGCGCGAGCCGCGGCGCTATGCCGAGGTGCTCGAGGTCTGGCGCACCTCATGCCCGCGGCTGACGATCTGGGAGGATGCCGTCGACCGCGGCTATGTCGCGCGCCGTCCCTCGGTCGAGGGCATGCGGGTGATGGTGACGGAAAGCGGCGAGACGTTTTTGCGCGCGCATGGACGGATGCATTAAGAATGCGCGGCCTGTCCGCGAACTCGCTTTCACCTCTCCCGCTTGCGGGAGAGGGAGGGCGATCCCGCTGCGGCACTAGCGCACCGGCTCGGCGAGCCGTTGCCGGATGATCTCGACCATGCGGTCGGCCGATGTGCCCGGCGGGAAGAAGCCGAGGTAGTTGCCGTCGCGGTCCATCAGATAGATGTAGGCGGTGTGATCGACGGTGTAGTCGCCGTCCTTTAGCGGCACCTTGGCGAAATAGACCTTGTAGGCATCGGCCACCTGGCGGATTGCGTCGGCGCTGCCGGTGAGGCCGATCAGCCGCGGATGGAACAGCGGCACATATTCTGCCAGATGCGCGGCGGTGTCGCGCTCGGGATCGACCGTGATGAAGATCGGCTGCACCTGTTCGCCGTCAGGGCCGAGCTTGTCGAGCATCTGCGCGATCGCCTGCAAATCGGTCGGGCAGACGTCGGGGCAATAGGTGAAGCCGAAATAGACCAGCATCAATTTGCCGCGAAACTCCTTGTCGGTGCGCGCATGCCCGGCCTGATCAGTCAGCGCGAACGGGCCGCCGACCGGCTCCCGATTCCACATCAGGATGTCCATGATCTCGGCGGCCGAGCGCGCCGATTGCCCCAGTGCATCGCCGGCCGCCGCGGCCGCCAGCGTCAGCCACAGGCCGGCGCCGGCGCACGCGATGACGCGCAGGATGTTTCGGCTCATATGCCGAAGGAGAGGCGGCTGCCGGTCGTGGTGACCAGCACCTTGTCGCCCATCTGCGCGGTCGCCTCCTGCACGAAGTTGAGCCCGGAGCAATGCATCGGGATCAATACGTCGGGGTCGAGCTTCTTGATCTCGGCGACCACCTCGGTGAGGTAGTCCTTCGGTGCCGGTCCGAGATGGAAGCCGCCGACGATCGCGTGGACCTTCTGGATACCGGAGACCTCCTGCGCCTGCTTCACCGAATTGACGATGCCGACATGGCCGCAGGACGAGATCACGACCAGGCCAAAATCCTTCACGTTGAAGCAGGTCGCATGCTCGTGGATGTGCTCGTCGGGCACGATCTTGCCTTCCATCTCGGCCGGCAGATAGTGGCTGGCGTTGCAGCCGAGCCCGTCCTTCATGCTGAACTCGACCCAGGTCTGCGGCAGCACGCGCTCGATGCTGCGGCGGGTGATCTTGCCGGTCGTGAAGGCGTGGCCGGCGATCACGGTCGGGGTCTCGCACAGCACCGTGGTGACGCGCTGTGCGGCGAGCTGGCGCCGGTCCAGCGTGCCGAAATCGGCGAACTGGCCCTTGGTCGGCGTCGCGTTGACGCGGTGGCAGAAATTGTCCTCGCCGCCGGCATAGAGCTTCACATCGGCCGGCAGTCTGTCGCGGAATTTGTCGAGGAAGCCGTTGAGGCCGCCGAAATGGTCGTAATGCCCATGGCTCACGATCAGTGCGTCGAGGTTGGCGGGATCGACGCCGACCAGCTCCATGTTGTTGAGCAGCACCTCGGGCGTGTAGCCATAATCCAGCATCAGCGTGCGCCGGCTGCCCGCGGCCTCCGATTCCAGCCACAGCGACAGGCCCCATTCATTGTGCAGCGATTTGCGGAAGTCGGGGCCGCGTGCCGCCGGCGCGATCGAGACGCCGTGCGCCTGCTTGGGCCGCAGGAACAAGTCAAAGCTGGAATCGACGAGGACGCGGATCGACAGCTTGTCGACGGTCGGCACCTGGATCGGCGCGGCGCTCGCGATCTCGACGCAGGAGAATGCGCCCGCGGCCGCAGCGCCGGCGATCGCCGCCGAGCCTTTCAGGAAATCACGTCGTGCCAAATCCCGTGTCATTGCAATGCCCCATGTTTTGAAAATTCATCAGCGCGAACCGAGGCGGAGCCTAGGAGCAATCGGGGCGGGGCTCAATCGGGCACTTGCGCTGCCTGCAGATCACATTCGCGCGCGGTGCAATGCGCGCGCCATTGACTTGGGTACGGCTTTGCGCGCAAATCCATGCAATCGCATCTTTCTCGCCGGATGCACGATATCAGCAATCTCCGGAAACGCAGGATCGCCCCATGATCGACCTCCATTACTGGTCCACGCCGAACGGTCACAAGATCACGATGTTCCTCGAAGAGACCGGATTGGAGTACAGGATCTTCCCGGTCAACATCGGCAAGGGCGATCAGTTCAAGCCGGACTTCCTGCAAGTCGCGCCAAACAACCGCATTCCCGCGATCCTTGATCACGCGCCGAAAGGCGGCGGCCAGCCGATCTCCCTGTTCGAGTCCGGCGCGATCCTGCTCTATCTCGCCGAGAAGACCGGAAAATTTCTGCCTGCGGATCTCTACGGCCGCTATGACGCGATCCAGTGGACGTTCTGGCAGATGGGCGGGCTCGGGCCGATGGCCGGCCAGAACCATCACTTCCGCAACTATGCGGTCGAGAAGCTGCCCTACGCGATCGACCGCTATGTTAACGAGACCAACCGGCTCTACGGCGTGCTCAACAAGCGGCTCGCCGACCGCGAGTTCATCGCCGGCGACTATTCGATCGCCGACATGGCGAGCTATCCCTGGGTGGTGCCCTACAAGAACCAGGGCCAGGAGATCGAGGACTTCCCGCATCTGAAGCGTTGGCTGGAGACGATCGGCAAACGCCCCGCGACCGAGCGCGCCTATGCCAAGGCGAAGGAGGTCAACCCGAATTTCGGCCAGCCCGCGATCCGCACCGAGGAAGAACGCAAGCTGCTGTTCGGGCAGACCGCGGCGGTGGTGCGGTAGGGCACGACTCTCTCCATCGTCGTCATCCGACGTCTCTCCGTCGTCATGGCCAGGCTTGATCCGGCCATCCACGTCTTGGCGCGAAAGTTGTGGATGCCCGGGTCAAGCCCGGGCATGACGACCTGATATAGATCACTTACACCCCGACGTACTTCGCCGGCCGCCGCTCCTTCCAGGCCGCGAGCCCCTCGGCGAGGTCGCGGCTCGGCACCAGCGCGGCAAACTGCTCGCTCTCGACCAGCAGCCCTTCGGCAATCGGCATGTTGAGCCCACGCGTCACCGCGGTGATGGTGCTGGCAACGGCACCGGGCGAATGCCTGATGATGCGGCCGGCGAACTCGCGCGCGGCGATCAGCAATTGATCGTGCGGCACGATCTGGTTGACCAGTCCGATTTCGCGCGCGTGCTCGGGTGAGAACGGATCTCCCGCCAGCAGCAATTCCAGCCCGCGCTTGCGTCCCGCCAGCCGCGGCAGCCGCTGGGTGCCGCCGAAAGTCGGGGGCATGCCGAGCTTGATCTCGGGTTTTGCAAACAACGCGCGATCGCTTGCAACAGCAAGGTGCACCGCCTCCGTGATCTCGCAGCCGCCGCCGAAGGCGAGCCCATTGACCGCGGCGATGACGGGCTTTTTGAACGCCTCGAGCCGCGCGGTCATCGCCTGACCCCGACGGACGAAGTCGCGCACCGCGACGGCCGCCCCCTGTTTGACGCTACCCGAGAATTCGTGGATGTCGGCGCCCGCCGAAAAGGCGCGCTCGCCGGCGCCGGTCAGGATCACGGCGCGCACGTCGGCGTCGCCCTCGATGCCGTCGAGCGCGGCCATCAGCTGATCGATCAGCGCGTAGTTCAGCGCGTTGAGCTGCGCGGGACGGTTCAGCGTGATCAGGGCGATCCCGTCTTCGGTCTCGAGCAGGATGGGTTCGGGCATAGGCAGTCTCCGGCACTGGCGTATCGGCGCCGAATGTAGGGTCAGCCGCGATTTGTGTATATTCACTGGTTAGTATACATACGCGCCATGCCCAGACCCTCCGAGCCCACCCGTGAACGCATCGTCCAGGCGGCGAGCGCGCTGTTCTACAATGAAGGCATCCGCCGCGTCAGCGTCGACGAGGTCGCCGCCAAGGCCGGCCTCACCAAGCGCACGCTGTATTATCACTTCAAGAGCAAGGACGACCTGGTCGCCGCCTATCTGGCCGCGCGCGACCAGCCCAACCTCGCGCTGTTCCGGACATGGTTCGCGGAGGCCGAAGGCCGGCTGCCGGCGAAGGTCGAGGCGATCTTCAAGAACCTCGCGCGCTCGGCGCGGCATCCGAAGTGGAAGGGCTGCGGCTTCCTGCGCACCTCGGCCGAGCTTGCCAACCTGCCCGGGCATCCTGCGATCCGGATCTGTGCCGCGCACAAGAAGAAGTTCGAGGACTGGCTGCGCGCGACCTTCGCGGAGCAGGGGATCGCCGATCCGCTCAAGCTGGCGCGGCAGATCCTGCTGCTGCTGGATGGATCGTTCGCGGTCGTGCTGCTGCATCGCGACGCCAGCTACATGGAGACGGCCGGCGAGGCCGCGCGCACGCTGATCGAGACGGCGCTGGCGAAGCCGGGGCGTAAGCGGCGGTAAGGCGAGTACCATAAAGGCCGCCTCCGCTACGCTCTCAAAAGGCGTCATGGAATCCGGACTGAATGCACGTCGGCCTTGGGCTGACCTCTCCTGTCAGGGGCCGACAAGGCAAAGAAAGTGCGGTTCGCTTTGCAGTTTGTTTCTGTGGTCGTTGCTATTTCTTGGCCATGCGCGTCAGACTGGGACGGCTTCAGATCATTTCAAGGAGCCCCCAATGATTGACCAGAAAACCGCACCTTATGCTGCTTTTTTCCTGCGCCTGACGCTCGCCGGTCTCTTCATTGTCCATCTCTACGGCAAAACTGTCCTTAAGCCGATTAGCCTGTGGTGGAACGGGCTCTTGAGGGCGGGTTATCCGGAATGGGTGCTCGTCTACGCTCTGAGCGCCGAATTTGGAGCGGCGCTCCTCCTGCTGCTTGGCGTATATACGCGCTGGGTAAGCCTCTACGCGCTTCCGATGATGATCGGTGCGACCCTGTTTTGGATGGCCAGAAAGGGGTTCTTGTTCACGGATGCTGGCTGGGAGTTACCCTTCGTCTGGGCCATCATGCTGGCCATCCAAGCTCTGGTCGGCGACGGCGCATTCGCATTGAAAGCGTCGCCGAAGCTGCCTTGGGAGGACCGTCTCGTCAGCGCTTCATCATCTGCAGGAAGCTAACGCTGACGTCGTCGCCGTTCTCGACGGTGCCAATCCCGGTGAGATGCCGATTTTGTTGTCAGCTCGCGAACTGGAAGTCAATTTGCGGACTAATCGGCGTCACCGCGCCAAGTGACCTGCTCGAAAGAGCCGTCGAAGTGATCGATTGACCGTCGTCTGCTGCGGGTCAAAAGCCGCCGATGACGGTCGGGCCGACTGGCATCCGCTTCTACCCTCAGAAGCGGATCCTTTGGAGCACACGCCATGGCCGATCGGCCTCCGCCATTCTTTCGTCGCTTCGCTCGCAATGACGGTTAAAGCGCACCGCGCTCCTGCATCAGCGCCAGCACCGCATTGAGGTCCGGCAGCACCGCCGCGCATTTCGCGCGCGTCGCCTCGGTCGGCGGCGCCATGTCCGGCACCATCAGCGTGATGGCGCCGGCGGCGTGGGCGGCGGTGACGCCGTGGTTGGAGTCTTCCACGGCGATGCAGGCCTGTGGCGCCACGCCAAGCCGCGCGGCGGCCTTGAGATAGAGCTCCGGGTCCGGCTTGCCCTCAGCGACATCGTCAAGCGTCAGCAGCGTCTCGAAGCGGTCGCGGATGCCGGCAAGCGTCAGATTGCGCTCGGCCGAGCGGCGCGACGACGAGGTGACGATCGCCATCGGTCGCTGCGCGGTGGCGATTGCATCCAGCAGATCGAGCGTGCCGGGCTTGAGCGGCAGGCCCGAGCGCATCATCCGATCGCGATGTTCGAGGAAGGCGCGATTGACGTCGTCGAGCGGAAACGCCACGCCGTAGTGGTCGCGCAGCATCGCCTCGCAGACCGGGCCGGGCAGTCCGACCATGGAATGGCACAGCGCAACGACGTCATCGGTGTAGCCGCATGCGTTCAGCGCCGCGACCAGGCTGTCGAAGTAAACCTTCTCGGTGTCGAGCAGCGTGCCGTCCATGTCGAGCAGGACGGCGTCGATGGTCCAGCGCGCGTTCACGTTGCGCCCACCGCTGCCTGCTGCTCCGCCAGTTTCCGTAAGCATGAAGGGCATAGGCAGTCGCCGCCGTCGGTCGGCATCGGCAGGCGAAAGCTTTCATCGGAACACCAGCACGGTCCGGCGAGCGAGCAGGAGAATTCGCTGCCGCATGCCGTGCAGGCAAGCCGGCGCGGAGAGACTGGTTCGGAACGATCGTTTGACGAGGGGCGCATTCTAACCGCGATTTAATGCGCGAATTAATCTCGGGTTCATCCCGAACCGCGCTATGATGCCGTGCAGCTGATATAGCCGGGATCGGCCGCCAAGGGAATTGCTGAGGACACTGTGATGGCCCGTGATTCGCAAGCCGCGCTGGTTGCCCTCAACCGATTTGGATTTGGCGCTCGCGGCGGGGCGGCCGGCGACTTCATCAACGCCGCCTCCGATCCGCGCGGATTCGTGCTGGCGGAGCTCGTGCGTCCGAACGGTGCGCTGCTCGAAATGCCTGGCCTGCTCTCGACGCCGGAACTCGGCAAGCAGGTGTTCGACTATCAGTTCGAGATCCAGCAGGCGCGCAACGCCGCGAAGGCCGCGCGATCCGGCGCCAGCGAGACGCCGCAGGGGCCGGACCCAAAGCCGCAGCAGCGGCGCAATCTGTCGCTCTCTTCCGCCGCCAAGGAGATCGATCCTGCGATGCAGGCGCAGGCGGTCGACAACGCCAATGCGGCGATGACGCCGTCGCCGACGATGCAGCCTCCGACGATGCAGCCGGTGGCCGGTCCGCCCAAGCCGCCGGCGCAACCGCTCAACATCATCCAGAAGACGTTCCGCGCCGAGGCGCTGGCGCGGCTGCAACGCGGCGTGGTCGCCGATTGCGGCTTCGTCGAGCGGCTCGTGGTGTTCTGGTCCAATCACTTCTGCATCTCCGCCAACAAGGGCGCGCTGGCGCGGATGTGGGCCGGCTCGTTCGAGCGCGAGGCGGTCCGCCCGCACGTGCTCGGCCGCTTCGGCGACATGCTGAAGGCCGTCGAGCAGCATCCGGCGATGCTGTTCTTCCTCGACAACCAGCAATCGCTGGGGCCGGAGTCGCGCGCCGGCATCAACCGCAGCCGCGGCCTCAACGAAAACCTCGCCCGCGAGATCATGGAGCTGCATACACTCGGCGTCGGCGGCGGCTACACCCAGGACGATGTGACGTCGCTGGCGCGCGTCATCACCGGCTGGACCTTTGCCGGCCGGCAGGGCCAGCTCGGCACGCCCGGCAGTTTTGTGTTCAATGCCAATGCGCACCAGCCCGGTCCGCAGCAGGTGCTGGGCAAGACCTATGCGCAGGCCGGCATCGCACAGGGCGAGGCGGTGCTGTCCGACATCGCGCGGCATCCGTCGACGGCAAAATTCATCGCGACCAAATTCGCCTGCCATTTCGTCACGGATGATCCGCCGCCGGCGCTGGTGGCGAAGCTGCAGGATACGTTCAGCAAGACCGACGGCGATCTCAGGGCGCTCGCCACCGCGCTGGTCGAGTCGAATGAAGCGTGGCAGGCGCCGCTGACGAAGATGCGCTCGCCCTACGAATTCCTGGTCGCCTCCGGCCGGCTGCTGGCGCGCAATCCCGAAGATCCCGCGCGCTATCTCAACGGCCTCAACGTGCTCGGCCAGCCCTTGTGGTCGCCGGCCGGACCGAACGGTTTTCCGGACACCGCTGCAGCCTGGGCGGCGCCTGAGGGCCTCAAGCTCAGGCTCGACATCTCGGCGCAGCTCGCCTCGCAACTCGCCGACCGGTTCGATCCGCGCGATCTGCTCGAGCTGGTGGCCGCAGATGCCGCCTCGCCCGAGACACGGCGCACCATCGAGCGCGCGGAGTCGCGGCAGCAGGCGCTGGCGCTGCTGTTGATGTCGCCCGAGTTCCAGAGGAGATGACGATGGATTGCTCCGAGAGCCTGATGCTGCAGGCGACGTCGCGGCGCGCGCTGCTGCTCGGCGGCGCTTCCTTTGCCGTCTGGGCCTACTTGCCGAAATTCGCGCGCGCCGCCGATGGCCGCGATCCCCGCTTCATCGTCGTGATCCTGCGCGGCGCGCTCGACGGCCTCGCCACCGTCGCGCCGATTGGCGATCCGGACTATGCGGGCCTGCACGGTGCGATCGCGCTTCGCGCAGATGGACCGAACGCGGCCGTGATGCTGGATCCGTTCTTCGGCCTGCACCCAGCGATGCCGGAATTCGCGCGGATGTATCGCGCCAAGCAGGCCGCGGTGGTTCATGCGGTGGCGACCTCCTATCGCGACCGTTCTCACTTTGATGGACAGGATGTGCTGGAGAGCGGTTTCCCCGGTCCCGGCCGCGTGCAGTCCGGCTGGCTCAACCGCGCGCTGGAGGCGCTGCCGAAAGGCGAGCGGGTGACGAGTGCGCTCGCGGTCGGCCCGACCACGCCGCTGGTGCTGCGCGGCGCGGCGCCGACCGTCGGCTGGGCGCCGACCGCGCTGCCACAGGCCGCCGACGACACCGCGATGCGGCTGCTCGATCTCTACCAGCATCGCGATCCGACGCTGGCGAGCGCACTCACGCAGGGCTTGCAGCTCGACAAGCAGGCGCAGGGCGACGAGATGAAGCCGAAGCCGGGCGCCGGCGGCGTGGCGGCGATGCGGCTGGTGGCGCGCGGCGCCGCCAAATTGATGGCGGCCGATGACGGCCCGCGGATCGGCGCGCTCGCCTTCGACGGCTGGGACACGCATGCCAATGAAGGCGGCCCGGTCGGCCGTCTCGCGCAGCTGCTCGGCGGGCTCGACGGCGCGCTGGCGGAATTCCAGAGCGGCCTCGGCGCGCGCTGGCGCGACACCGTGATCGTGGTCGCCACCGAGTTCGGCCGCACCGCGCGCATCAACGGCACCGAGGGCACCGATCACGGCACCGGCACCATCGCACTGCTCGCCGGCGGCGCGGTGAACGGCGGCCGGATGATCACCGACTGGCCGGGCCTCAAGCCGGCCAATCTCTACCAGGCCCGCGACCTCGCCCCGACCACCGACCTGCGCGCCGTGATCAAGGGCGTGCTGCACGACCAGTTCGGCCTCGGCGAGCGCGTGCTGGCCGAGACGGTGTTTCCCGACAGCGCCCCGGCGAAGCCGATGAAGGGGTTGGTCGCGTAAGCGCCAGCCTCAATCACAGTGTCGTCCCGGCGAAGGCCGGGACCCATTGCCACCGCGGATTATTGTTGTAACGCGCTGGACCCACAGCGCGGCGCAACCATGACGATTTGTGGTTATGGGTCCCGGCCTTCGCCGGGACGACGCAAGTAACTAGCCCTTCGTAATCCTGTCGATCTCCGCCATCTCCTCGGCACTCAGCTTCCAGCTGATCGCCTTCACGTTCTGCTCGATCTGCTCGGGACGCGTCGCGCCGGCGATCACGCTTGCGACTTGCGGGCGCGCGGCGAGCCAGGAGAAGGCGAGCTCGAGCATGGTGTGGCCGCGTTCTCTTGCGAAGGCCTGCAGCTGCTCGACGATGTCCTCGTTTCGCGGCGTCACGTAGCGATCCTTCAGGGCCGGCGCCTTGGCGAAGCGGGTGTCGGCGGGCGCAGCAGTGCCGCGCTGGTACTTTCCGGTGAGGAGACCGCTGGCGAGCGGGAAGAACGGCAGCAGTCCGAGATTGTATTGCTGCGCCGCCGGCAGCAGATCCTTCTCGATGCCGCGCACCACGAGGCTGTATTCGTCCTGACAGGAGACGAAGCGGCTCACGTTCATCTGGCGCGCGACGTATTCCGCCTCCGCGATCCGCCATGCCGGGAAGTTGGAGTTGCCGATGTAGCGCACCTTGCCCTGGCGCACGAGATCGTCGAGCGCGCGCAGCGTCTCGTCGATCGGCGTCAGCGGATCGTAGTCGTGCTGCTGGTAGAGGTCGATGTAATCGGTCTTCAGGCGGGTGAGGCTCGCTTCGACGGCCGCCATGATGTAGCGCCGCGAGGCACCCTGCTTGGTGCCGTCGCTCGCCATCGGCTTGGAGTATTTGGTGGCGAGCACGATGTCCTCGCGGCGGTCGCCCAGCACGGTGCCGAGCACGGTTTCCGAGCCGCCCATGCCGGCATAGATGTCGGCGGTGTCGAACAGGGTGATGCCGAGGTCGATCGCCTTGTGGATCACCTTGCGTGAGGTTTCCAGATCGGTGCGCTGGCCGAAGTTGTTGCAGCCGATGCCGACGGCGGACACGCGCAGGCCGGAGCCGCCGAGATTACGAATTTCCATGAAACAATCCTATTGGAGCGACAATCCTGTGGGATAGGCGAGGGGACGGCGCGCATAGTGGCGTGCACGCCGGAGCGCGGCAAGGTGCCGACCTACCGCAGATCACGCATGGCACCTATCACGCAGGGCAATGTCGTAAAAAAAGCGGTCCCGGTCAGACGCGGCGACTGACGGGGACCGCTCGGGGCGCAGGATCTGAGACGGGGGGCCTGATCTTACGCGAGCGAAGCCTAGCCGGGCTTTGTAACGTGCCGGTGACATCCCGGTTAATCCACAGGTTGCGCAGCCGTGCTCAGAGAATCTTGCGGTAGATCACGAAGCCAGGTCTGTCGGCGACCTTGTCATAAAGCTGCATCGCGGTGTGGTTGGTCTCATGCGTCTGCCAGTAGACGCGCGGCGAACCCACAAGCTTCGCCTGCGTGTAGACGCCGTTGATCAAGGCGCGGCCGACGCCCTTGCCGCGCGCGGCCTCGCTGGTGAAGAGATCCTGCAAATAGCAGGTCGGCGCGATCGCCGTGGTCGAGCGGTGAAACAGATAGTGCGTCAGCCCGAGCAGTTTTCCGCCGGCGTCGCCGACCAGCGCGTGCACCGGCTCATAGGCGTCGAAGAAGCGCTCCCAGGTCATCGCGGTGATCTCGGGCGCGAGCGCCGTCGGTCCGGACCGCTCGTAGAAGGCGTTGTAGCCGTCCCACAGCGGAAGCCACTGGACGTAATCGTCGCGCGTGACGAAGCGGATGGTGACGTCGTCGGACATGGATATCCCTGGATGGCTGCGTTGCGCGATGCCTGCGCATCGCTTCGACGTTCTATCGTTGCCGCCGTGTGGGATCAATTGCCAGCGCGATCGCGCCTCACTCGGCGGCGCGCAGCAGCCGCGCCAGATGGCGTTCACGCCCGGCGCGCTGCGCCCGGTATTCGTCGGCCTTGGCGGGATCGTCGGTGTGCCGCACCAGGTCCGTCACCGGCGTGTAGCTCAGCATGCGACCGCCGTCGGGCAACGCCGTGCAGCTGAAGCGCAGCACCTCGCCGTCGGCGAGATTGAGGTTGATCGGCGTGGAATCGCCTGCGCGCATCATCTCGATGCGCTTGGCGACGAATGCACTCAGTTCGTCCTCCGGCAATTCATAGGCGCCGGTGTCGCGGCCGTGATACATCAGCGCGACGAAGGGCGGCTTGCTCTCGGCCTGCGCATCCGACAGCGCGAAATAATCGCGGAAGGCGCGGTTGATGAACTCGGCGCGGGTGTCGGCGTCGAGCAGCACGATGCCGATGTCGACCTGGTCGAGCGCGGCGGCGAGCCGGGCCGCTGTGGCGTGATGCTGCTGCTCTGCGGCAAAGGCATCGATCCATTTCTGCCGCAGCATCCCGGTGATCAAGGCGGTGCCGGCCGTGGTCGCGACCAGCATCAGCATCCGTGCTACGTCGGCTGTGTCATAGCCGGGCAGCGCACGATGATCGAGGAAGAACAGCGCCGAGGCGACGACCGCGATCGCGGCGGAGATCAGCCCGGGGGTGATGCCGCTGACGGAGCTCGCCAGTGCCACGATGCAGACGAACAGCGGCGCGGGATTGGGGACGGCGACGATCAGGCGATCGATCAGGAAAGCGGCGAGCGCCGTGATCGCCGTCAAGGCCGGTCCTGAAATTGCACGCCAGTCGAACCGCATGCTCGTTCTCATGTCTCTCAAACGAACGATAAAGCCGTAGTTTGACGACAGAGCCGCAATGGTGCCGGGATTTTGCCCCCGACCGTTAAGGTGGCCTTGTCCCATCCGAACCAGCTTTCGCTGCTTTCAAATCAAATGATATGCAGATCGGCATGGAACCCGGTTTCGTGCCCGCGGGTTACCGCCTGCTTTGCTTTGACGAGGACATCGATGCCCGCCATTTCGCCTTCGCTGCTGCCGATCCTGATGCTGTTCGCCTCGAACGTCTTCATGACCTTCGCCTGGTACGGCCATCTCAAGTTCAAGGATCACTCGCTCCCGATCGTCATCATGGTGAGCTGGGGCATCGCCTTCTTCGAATACTGGCTTGCGGTGCCGGCCAATCGCTGGGGCAGCGCGGTCTACTCGGCGGCGCAGCTCAAGACCATGCAGGAGGTGATCACGCTGGTCGTGTTCGCCGGCTTCTCAGTGCTGTATTTGAAGGAGCCGCTGGGCTGGAATCACGCGCTCGGCTTTGCCTTCATCGCCGCCGGCGCGTTCCTGATCTTCCACAAATGGGGTTAGTTGTGCGGGGCCGGCTTGGCGGCAGGCGCCGTGAGCTGCGCAGGGTGCGCGCGGTCCTCGCCCTGGGTGCCGGTCACGATCAACAGCGAAGCGGCCAGCAGGATCGCCGCCGACAGCGTCACGGTCACCAGTCCGACGGGGGTCTTCAACATGTCGCGCCGCTGTCTCTCCCGCGCCTTGCCGCGGATCAAGGTGCCAAGTGGAATTGCTTGATTACGCCGGGAACGCCGTTGCCATGCTGATGTTGCTCGACAGCACCGTGACGGCGACGACCAGGCACAGCGTCAGCGCGCCAAGCGCGAGCGACGCCGCGATCGCGTGGGTCAGCCGGGACGATGCCACTGGGGCAGGGCGGCCATGGAAGCCCGCCGTGCCGGACCACCGTGTCATGGTGTAAATCCCTCAGGCCGCGAGCGAATCACTCGCGACATCCGAGCAAATCTGCCCGTTGTCACCGGCAAGATTGCGGCGGCGACGCCCCCTGAAAACGGCAGAAATGCGGCAACGACGAGCGTTTTGCCCGCTATTTGGGCAGTTTCCCCGCTATTCCCGATATTCGAACCCCTTTGTTCAGACGCCTGCCGCGAGGCGGGCCTCGGGCTCGGCATCGGTCCCGGGCCGCCAATCCATCGAGACAAATCCGGGGGTCTGCTCGACCCGTTTCAGCCAGGCGCGGACCGACGGAAAGGTCGCGAGGTCGAAGTCGCAGCGGTCGGCGACATGGGTGTAGCCGTAGAGCGCGATGTCGGCGACGGTGAACTGGTCGGCGGCGAAATAGGCGTGCCCCTTGAGGTGATTTTCCATCACCTGCAACGCGGCGTAGCCGCGCTCCATCCAGTCCTCCAGCGCGTGCGTCTGCAGGTCGCGCCCGCCCTTGACCAGCGACAGCCAGAAATAGGCGGCGCCGATGTTCGGCTCCAGCGCGTGCTGCTCGAAGAACATCCACTGCAGCGCCTCGGCGCGCTCGATCCGCGACTCCGGCGCCAGCGGCGTGCCGATCGCAACGTACCAGAGGATGGCATTGGACTCGGCGAGATGGCGGCCGTCGACTTCCAGCAGCGGCACCTGGCCGCTCGGATTCTTGGCCAGGAATTCCGGGGTGCGGCTCTCGCCGCGCAGGATGTCGATCTCGATCGCCTCGTACGGCGTGTTCAACACGGCGAGCGCCAGCCGGACCTTGTAGCTGTTGCCGGAGCGCTGCATCGAATAGAGCTTGTACATTGCGTCGGTGTTCACTCGGTGCGTCGGGTTCACTTGGTCTGAGACGGTACGCTTGAAAAATTGCGCGGCCTGTCACACCGCAACGCGCTTAAACAATGATGCCGACAGCGGTGCGTCGCAAGCCCTGCACAGTGGAAAAAGTCGAAACGTCTACCGCACTGCACGCGTTCAGAACGATTCCATCAACACGGCGCAACAACTCGGATCACGGCTGCGCGACGCTGTGCACGGTGCCGGTCGATGCGGTGGCCGACGCGCGGCAATTCACAAATCTTAACGCGCGACAGGCCGGCCGGACCGCGTGCCATCGGCACCGCGAGGTGCGCACCGCTCGGCACATTGTCCTCGGAGCAATCCGCGCTGGCGCAGACCGCCGGAAGCCTTGCCGGCAACGCTGCAGCGGCCGTCGCCGGGCTTGCCGGATATGAGCCATTTGGCTCCGGAACTTGCGGAATGTTGCGCGCGTTGCGGGCCATGCGCGAAAGTTTTCGTGCTTTGCCGCCAAGCTTCTTGCGATGCAGCGGAGACAGGCCTAGGGTGCCGCGATCCCATTCAAATCAAGTCGTGGCCGAACGGCTCACGACGTTTGCCAGGAGATGATTATGGCCTTCCTGTCCGCTGCGCTCGACCGTGTGAAGCCGTCCGCGACGATCGCGGTCACGGACAAAGCACGCGCGCTGAAAGCCGCGGGCCGCAACGTCATCGGCCTCGGTGCCGGCGAGCCGGACTTCGACACGCCCGCCAACATCAAGCTGGCTGCGATCCACGCCATCGAGGCCGGCAAGACCAAGTACACCGATGTCGGCGGCATTCCGGAGCTCAAGGAAGCCATCATCAACAAGTTCTCGCGCGAGAACGGCCTGAGCTACAAGCCGAACCAGATCATCGTCGGCACCGGCGGCAAGCAGGTGCTCTACAATGCGCTGATGGCGACCATCAATCCGGGCGACGAGGTGATCATCCCGGCGCCGTACTGGGTCAGCTATCCCGAGATGGTGGCGCTCGCCGGCGGCGAGTCGGTGCCGGTGATCTGTCCGGCGTCGAGCGGCTTCAAGCTGCGCCCGCAGGATCTCGAGAAGGCGATCACGCCGAAGACCAAGTGGGTGATCCTGTGCTCGCCGTCGAACCCGACCGGTTCGGCCTATACCAGGAGCGAGCTCAAGGCGATCACCGACGTGTTGGTCAGGCATCCGCATGTCTGGGTGATGACCGACGACATGTACGAGCACCTCGTCTATGACGACTTCGTCTTCACCACGGCGGCGCAGGTCGAGCCGAGCCTCTACGATCGCACGCTGACCGTGAACGGCGTGTCGAAGGCCTACTGCATGACCGGCTGGCGCATCGGCTACGCCGGCGGCCCGGCGCAACTGATCAAGGCGATGGCGACGATCCAGTCGCAGTCGACCTCGAACCCGTCGTCGATCGCGCAATGGGCTTCGGTCGAGGCGCTCAACGGACCGCAGGACTTCATCGCCGCGAACAACAAGGTGTTCAAGGAGCGCCGCGACCTCGTGGTGTCGATGCTCAACCAGGCCAGCGGCATCGAGTGCCCGCGGCCGGAAGGCGCGTTCTACGTCTATCCGTCCTGCGCCGGCACGATCGGCAAGACAGCGCCGTCGGGCAAGGTGATCGACAACGACGAGACCTTCGTCACCGAGTTGCTCGAGAGCGAGGGTGTCGCCGTGGTGCAGGGTTCGGCGTTCGGTCTCGGACCGGCGTTCCGCATCTCCTACGCCACCAAGACCTCCGATCTCGATGATGCCTGCAAGCGCATCCAGCGCTTCTGCGGCAATCTGCGCTAGTCGTTCCGAACTCAAGAAACTCAGGAAACGCTCCTGCACCAAGTGTGGGAGCGTTTCTATTTGTGTACGCAGATCGCGCGCCGGTAAATTCGACGAGTCAAATCACATCACGCTCATCTCACGCGCGTGTGCGCGAACAACGATGCCACACGCGCGAAGTTTTTAGGGCGTCTTTGCGGACTGCCTTGTTTTGGACACGAGCCTTCCCTTCTGTCCGCCGCGCTAATTCAGTTCATCTTGCGGAGACAGACCAAATGCGACTTTCGACTCTCACCCTTGCAGCGCTTGCGTTGCTGGCGCCGTTCGCCACCGCCAACGCGGCGCCCGAGGTTCAGGCCGGGGTCCTGCAATGCCAGGGCGGCGAGAATGTCGGCTTCGTCGTCGGCTCCGTCGCCCGCCTCGAATGCGTATTCCAGAGCGCCAACGCCCGCCGGCCGGAGCCGTATGTTGCGACCGTGAAGCGGATCGGCCTTGACCTCGGCGTCACCGCGACGACGCAGCTCGCTTGGGCCGTCAGCGCGCCGACCACGCAGCTCCCGCGCGGTGCGCTCGCCGGCAGCTACGGCGGCGTCGGCGTCAACGCTTCGGTCGGCCTCGGCGCCGGCGGTAACTTCCTGTTCGGCGGCCCGAACAACGCATACGCGCTGCAGCCGATCAGCGTGCAGGGCCAGACCGGCCTCAACGTCGCGGCGGGCATCGCCGGCATCGATCTCGAGCCGGTCAGCCTCGCTGGTCCGCGCCGTCATCATTACCACCGTCATCACCACCACCACTAAGCCGGTCGGTGTTTGATCAAAGGGGCCCGCGAAAGCGGGCCTCTTTTTTTGCGTCTGTGGTTTGTTGTGTTTTGCGCGGCAGGTTCTGGACGGCAGCGGGATCATAGCAACATCGCCACATCCCGTAACAATCGGTGGCCGGACACCGCAAATTCTGGCTGTGCATCCGATGTTATGGCATAGGAAGCGACAGGCGCCGCAGACACGGCGCCGTTCTGTTCTCTGCTCGCGTCACGCCTTTCAGCCGGAGACCTCCAACATGCGTCGCTTCATCCTCCTCGCCGGTGCTGCCCTCGCCACGCTGGCGATCGCTGGCGCCAACGCCCAACAGCCGATTCAGCGCGTGCAGGTCGGTGTCCTGGAATGCCGCGGCGGCGCGAGCGTCGGATTCATCGTCGGTTCGGTGACCAATCTCGGCTGCGTGCTGCGCGTCGATGGCGCACCTGAGGACCGTTACATCGCGACCATTCGCAAGGTCGGCATCGATCTCGGCATCACCCAGGAGTCGGCGCTGGCCTGGGGCGTCTACGCGCCGGTGGCCCAGCTTGGACCTGGCGCGCTGTCCGGCAACTACGCCGGCGCGCAGGGCAGCGCGACGCTCGGCGTTGGCGTCGGCGGTAACGTGCTGGTCGGCGGTTCCGACAACACCATCGCCTTGCAGCCGCTCAGCGTGCAGGGTCAGGTCGGCGTCAACATCGCCGCCGGGCTCGAGAGCCTGGAGCTGCGTCCGGGGCGCTAACTCAAGCTGCACCGTTTTGTATTCCGCCGAAGAAGCTGCGGGCTTCCTCGGCAACCACCTCGGGCGCCTCGGCGTGGACATAGTGCCCGGCCTCGACGAACCTGATCGAAGGTTCGGTCCAGTATTGATCCAGCCGGTCCGACCATTCCGGCGCGATCAGCGGATCGCGGCGGCCCCAGAGAAAGCGCGACGGGATTTCGATGCGCGGCTGCGCCGGCAGCCTGCCTTCCAGCCAGCGCCGGCGATTGGGTGCCGACGAGAGATACCAGTCGAAGCCGCCCTGGATGTTGCCGGGCTTCATGAAGTTATCGACATAGGCTTCCAGCAGGTCGCCGAACACGGCGGAATTGTCGCCCGACCAGTGATCGAGGAAGTGGCGGAAATAGAGTCGGCATGACTCGCGCGAGCTTCCGACCAGTTGCGCCGCCCATGGCAGCTGCTGGAAGTATTGATACCAGACTTCGATCAGGTGACTGGGCTGGCCGTAGCGGTTGCCGAGGCCCGGATAGGGCGTGCACAGATAGAGCGTACCCGTCAGCCGCTGCGGCTGACGATGCGACATCGCCTGCATGACATAGGCGCCTAGATCGCCGCCGATCACGCCGAAGCTGTCATGACCGAGCGCATCCATCACCGCGAACATATCCAGCGCGTGGCGCTCTGCGGTGGCGGACGCATCCGGGCCAGCCGCCGGCTTGCCGGTGTCGCCGCAGCCGCGCAGGTCCGGCGCGATCAATTCGAAACTGTCGCCGAGACGCAGCATCACCGGACGCCACACCAGCCAGAATTCCGGCCAGCCGTGCAGCAGGAGCAGCGGCGGGCCTTTGCCGAAGCGCGCGACGTTGACGCTGATATCGCCGATATCGATCTTCTCCTGCGTGAAGCCTGCCGCGGCCGCTTCCGCGAAAGCCTTTTCCAGCGCCGTCATTAAGACCTCCTGTGGTTCGCCGCAGGCTGTCCGCGTTCGCTTCTCCGGTCCAATATTCGTTCGATACGGTAGCAGAGCTATTGCGTATGACCGTAGGCGCCGGCCGCCGTGCTATACCGCCGGCATGGAATTGCGACACCTCAGATATTTCGTGGCGCTCGGCGAGGAATTGAATTTCACGCGCGCAGCCGAGCGGCTGCACATCGCGCAACCGCCGCTGAGCCAGCAGATTCGCCAGCTCGAGGACGAACTCGGCGTGACGCTGCTGCAGCGGAATAGCCGTCCTGTCAGGCTCACCGAGGCCGGCGAGCTGTTTCTTGCGCGCGCACGTGCGCTGCTCGCCAGTTTCGAGGACGCGGTTGCCGATACCAGGCGCGTCGGCCGCGGTCAGGCTGGAAAGCTCGCGATCGGATTCGTCGGCTCCGCAATGTTTGCCGGCCTTCCCGATATCGTCAGCAGCTATCGCGACGCGTTTCCCGACGTCGAGCTCGTGCTTGACGAGATGCTGGCGGCGGAGATCGCCGAGGCGCTGCGGCGGCGCCGGATCGACGTCGGCTTCGTGCGCCCGGCGCTGCTCGCCGAAGCGGGGCTTGCCCAGCGCCTCATCCTCGATGAGCCCTATGTCGCAGCGCTGCCGCGCGCGCATCCGCTCGCGGCGCGAAGTGACATTGCGCTCGCCGAATTGTCCAACGATGCCTTCGTGCTCTACCCGGTGCGGCCGGAGCCGTCGGTCACCGGTCTGATCGTGGCCGCCTGCCAGGATGCGGGATTCACGCCGCGTCTGGCGCAGGAGGTGCTTCATCTGCAGACCGCGATCGGTCTGATCGCAGCCGGTGTCGGCGTGTCGCTCGTTCCGGAGGCCGCGGCACGCGCGCAGACCGGTCGCGGTGTGGCTTACGTTCCGCTTGCCGCACCGTCGGTGATGGCGCCGCTCACGATCGCATGGCGTGATGAAGACGTCTCGCCTGCCGTGCAGCGCCTGCTCGACATCGCGACGCGCTGGCGCGAGACAGCGGCGGCACCGGCCTAAGGAACTGGCGCACCTGATACGTTCGTCCGGACAATAGTGGTCATTCCCGCCGTTGTGGCCATGGTTAAACGCCGCCGCACCGCAGCGACGTTTTCCCGCTTGCCAAACGCGAAACGCAGGCAGAGCATGAATGGTCGCCGACCCAATCATGGGCCGAGCTCCAAAACGAGGAGGCGGCAATGGGACAAGACGTCAGAAGTCCCCGAGGTCCACGGTGCATCGCACTGGTGGGCCCTTTCCAAAGCGGTAAAACCACACTTCTGGAAGCAATCCTGGCGCGCACAGGCGCCATCAAGTCTGCCGGCAGCGTCGACGCCGGAACTTCCGTCGGCGATGCCAGCCCCGAGGCGCGTCAGCACAAGATGGGCGTAGGCCTGACCGCCGCCACCACCACCTTCATGGGCGACAGCTACACCTTCATCGATTGTCCCGGCTCGATCGAATTCGCGCACGACATGCGTGCCGCGCTGCCGGCGGTCGATGCCGCGGTCGTGGTCTGCGAAGCCGATGAGAAGAAGCTGCCACAGCTGCAGATCATCCTGCGCGAGCTCGAAGAGCTCGGCATTCCCCGTTTCCTGTTCCTGAACAAGATCGACCGCGCCAACAAGCGGGTCCGCGAGACGCTTGCGACGCTGCAGCCGGCCTCGCGCGTGCCGCTGGTGCTGCGCCAGATCCCGATCTGGAACGGCGATCTGATCGAAGGTTTTGTCGATCTCGCGCTGGAGCGCGCCTTCGTCTATCGCGAGCACAAGCCGTCGGAGGTGGTCGCGCTGGAAGGCGGCAATCTCGACCGCGAGAAGGAAGCGCGCTTCTCGATGCTGGAGAAGCTCGCCGATCATGACGACGCGCTGATGGAGCAGTTGCTGGAGGATATCCAGCCGCCGCGCGACGCGGTGTTCGACGATCTCGCCCGCGAATTGCGCGAAGGGCTGATCTGCCCGGTGCTGCTTGGTGCGGCGAGCCGCGAAAACGGCGTGCTCCGCCTGATGAAGGCGCTGCGCCATGAGGCGCCCGGCGTCACCGAGACTGCCAATAGGCTCGGCGTCAAGGATCAGAAGGACGCGCTGGCCTATGTGTTCAAGACCGTGCATCTGCAGCACGGCGGCAAGCTGTCGCTGGCGCGCGTGCTGGCGGGCCGGCTCGACGACGGCGCGACGCTGCAATCCTCGTCCGGCGAGACCGGGCGTATCTCCGGCATCCTCGCGGTCTCGGGCACGCATGACAGCAAGCGGCCGCAGGCCGAGGCCGGCGAGACCGTCGCGCTCGGCAAGCTCGACGCGATCAAGACCGGCGATACGGTCTCGAGCGGCAAGACGGCCCCGGCCTCGCTGGTCAAGGTCGAGCCGGTCGCGGCGGTGCTGTCGATCTCGATCGCCGCGACCGACCGCAAGGACGACGTCAAGCTCGGCCAGGCACTGCTGCGGCTCAACGAGGAGGATCCCTCGCTGACGATGATCCAGAACCCGCGGACCCACGACACCGTGCTGTGGGGGCAGGGCGAGATGCATCTGCGCGTGGCACAGGAGCGGCTCAAGGACCGCTACGGCGTCAACGTCAAATCGCATCCGCCGGCGATCGGCTATCACGAGACCATCCGCAAAGCCATTACCCAGCGCGGCCGGCACAAGAAGCAGTCCGGCGGCCACGGCCAGTTCGGCGACGTGGTGCTCGACATCAAGCCGAAGCCGCGCGGCACAGGCTTCGAATTCCACGAGAAGGTGGTCGGCGGCGCGGTGCCGCGCAACTATATCGGCGCGGTGGAAGAGGGCGTCGTCGACGCGCTGGCGCGTGGACCGCTCGGCTTCCCCGTGATCGACCTCGACGTCACGCTGACCGACGGCTCCTATCACAGCGTCGACTCCTCCGATCTGGCGTTCCGCACCGCGGCGCGGGTCGGCGTCAGCGAAGGGTTGCCGCAGTGCCAGCCGGTGCTGCTGGAGCCGATCCATCTGGTCGAGATATTCTGTCCGAACGAGGCGACTGCCAAGGTCAACGCGATCCTGTCGGCGCGCCGCGGCCAGATTCTCGGCTTCGACACCCGCGAAGGCTGGAGCGGCTGGGATTGCGTCCGAGCCACCATGCCGGAATCCGAGATCGGCGACCTCATCGTCGAGCTGCGATCGGCCACCGCCGGCGCCGGCACCTTCACCCGCCAGTTCGACCGCATGGCCGAAGTGACGGGCCGCGCCGCCGACCAGATCATCGCCGCGCATCGCGACGCGGCGTGATCCAATTGTCATTCCGGAGCGCTCGCGCCAGCGAGCGAATCCGGAATCTCGAGATTCCGGGTATGGTCCTTCGGACCATCCCGGAATGACCGATGAGATTTTCTCCCAGCAGTTTCCGACATCATGCTTGAATCCCGCCGTAACCTGGCGCTGGCCTGCGCGCTCAGCGCGCTGGCCGGCTATGTCGACGGCATCGGCTATCTGCATCTGGGCGGGCTGTTCGTCTCCTTCATGAGCGGCAACTCGACGCGGCTTGGCGTGACGCTGGCCGAGGGGCATTGGCAGCATGCGCTGGAGGCGCTGGAGCTGATCGTGCTGTTCGTCGCGGGTGCTGCGGCCGGCAGCCTGGTCGTGCTCAGCCGCATCGGCTATCGCCAGCCCCTGATCCTGCTCGGCGAGGCCTTGTTGTTGACGGCGGCCGCCTTGGCCTATGCCTATGGCCTGCCGAACGCCGCGGTCGCCGCTATAGTGCTGGCGATGGGGCTCGAGAATGCCGTATTCCAGCTCGAAGGCGGCGCCGGGCTCGGCCTCACCTATGTCACCGGCGCGCTGGTCAAGGCCGGCCAGCTGATCGCCGCCGCGCTGACCGGCGGAGCCGGTTGGGCCTGGCTGCCGAACCTCCTGCTGTGGGCGGCGCTGGTCGCAGGCGCGCTTCTTGGCGCACTTGCTTACCACTGGATCAACCTCGCCGCGATCTGGTTTGCCGCCGGCACCGCGCTCGGGCTCAGCATGCTGGTTGCCGTAACCGCGAAACGGACGGATTGACAGCGCGGCTGCCTTGGCCGATGTCACGGCCATGACATCATCCAGCAAAACCCGCGCCGCGTGCCTGATCGGCTGGCCGGCCGCGCATTCCCGGTCGCCGCTGATCCATCGCTACTGGCTGCGCACGCTGGGCATCGAGGGCGGCTATGTGATCGAGGCGGTGCCGCCGGATGATTTCAAGGATTTCCTGTTCCGCCTGTCGCTGCGCGGCTTCGTCGGCGCTAACGTCACCATTCCGCACAAGGAGCGCGCGCTGGCTCTGTCGACGCCGGACGAGCGCGCCCGCGCCGTTGGTGCCGCCAATACGCTGTGGTTTGCCGACGGCGAGCTGCGTTCGACCAACACCGATGTCGAAGGCTTCATCAACAATCTCGACGCCTGCGCGCCCGGCTGGGACAAGACCGAGGATGCGCTGGTGTTAGGGGCCGGCGGCGCGGCGCGCGCGGTGGTGTTCGGCCTGATCGAGCGCGGCATCAAACGCGTGCATCTGGTCAACCGCACCATCGACCGTGCCCGCGCGCTGGCCGATCAGTTCGGTGCATGTGTTCATCCCGCGACGTGGGACACGGTCGGCGATCTGCTGCCGCGCGCGGGGCTGCTCGTCAACACGACGTCGCTCGGCATGCACGGCCAGCCCGCGCTCGAGATCGATGTCGGCCTGTTGCCGCAAGGCGCTGTTGTGACCGATCTTGTCTATGTGCCGCTGGTGACGCCATTGCTTGCGGCGGCGCAGGCGCGCGGCCTGAAGACCGCCGATGGCCTCGGCATGCTGCTGCACCAGGCGGTGCGCGGTTTTGAATTGTGGTTCGGGCAGCGTCCGCAAGTGACGCCGGAACTGCGTGCGCTCGTTGAAGCCGATCTCACAAAGACTTGAGGCCTGGAATAGCGGGATGCAGCGGGGGTCAGTGTTACATCAACCTTGGCCCCTTTGGCCCCTCCCGGAGATCCCCCAATGTCTGCCAGCCGTTCCTCGCTCATTCGCCCATTCATTGCATTTGCGATGGTGACGGCATCCACGCTCTACGCACTCGCGCAGCAGCCGCCGACGCCGACGCGGGTGCGTGGAACCGTCGAGAGCGTCGACGGCGATACGCTCGCGGTGAAGTCGCGCAGCGGCGAAGACGTCAAGCTGCACATGGCGAGCAATATGCTGGTGCTCGGCCTCACCAGGATCGCGCTGTCCGACATCAAGGTCGGTTCCTTCATCGGCACCACCACGGTGCCCGGGCCCGACGGTGTGCCGAAGGCGGTCGAGGTGCATGTCTTCCCGGAGCACATGCGCGGCACCGGCGAGGGCTCGCGGCCCTACGACCTGAAGCCGAACAGCAGCATGACCAACGCGACCGTCGCGCAATCCGTGGTCAGCAATGACGGTCATACCCTGATGGTCAAGTACAAGGACGGCGAGAAGACGGTGCAGGTCGCGCCGGATACGCCTGTCGTGACCTATGTTCCCGGCGACAAGGCGGATCTGAAGGCCGGCGCCAAGATCATCGCCTTCATGAAGAAACTGCCCGACGGCTCGCTCGAAACCGACCGCGTCAGCGTCGGCCGCGACGGCCTGACGCCGCCAATGTGACGCGGTTTCATCATCTCTTCTTTGTGAAGAGCCTGGCTTCGATGAACGGTTGGTACACAGTAACAGACCCTTCGTCTGGCTCGTAGTTTACCGAGCGAGCCACCTCTCCTGCGAACAGGACGGTGGCTCGCTCGGAATACCATCATTTCCCCGGTGTTCCTGACTCCGCCAGCCAAACCCATGAGGGACATCATGCCGAAATCGACGCTATTCGCCGCATTGCTTCTCGTTGCCTTTGCCTCGGCCGCATCGGCGCAGCAGCCGCCGACGGTGCGCATTCGCGGCACCATCGAGGCCGTCGACGGCGCCATGCTGTCGATCAAGTCGCGCGACGGCGCCGACATGAAGGTGCGGACGACCGACAACGTCGCGGTGTTCGGCGTCGCCAAGACCGATTTGTCGCAGATCAAGCCCGGTTCCTATATCGGCGTCACCGCGATGCCCGAGCCGGACGGAACGCAGAAGGCGATCGCGGTTCACATCTTCCCGGAAAACCAGCGTGGCGCCGCCGAAGGCTTTCGTCCCTGGGACCTGCGCGCCAACTCGACCATGACCAACGCCACCGTCGCCGAAACGGTGGAGGGCACCGACGGCCAGAACATCACGGTGAAATACAAGGACGGCGAGAAGAAGGTCGTGGTGCCGCCGGGCACCCCGGTGGTCACTTTCGTCGCCGGCGACAAGGCGGAGCTGAAGCCGGGCGCCAAGATCATCATCTTCGGTGCGGTCCAGAAGGAGGACGGCACGCTGGAAGCCAACCGCGTCAATGTCGGCCGCGACGGAATCGCACCGCCGATGTGACGCGAAGCGTCATCCCGGGGCGATGCGCAGCATCGAACCCGGGATCTCGAGCGACGAACTCCGTTGTCGTCCCGGGAGCCGGGACCCATAACCACCGATGGTTTTTGTTGAGATAAGCTGTGGCCACAGCCGTGTTCTAATCTCGCGCGGCTGTGGTTATGGGTCCCGGGTCGCGCTTCGCTTGCCCGGGACGACGAAGAGTGTGAAGCTGCGCGCGCTACACCGCCAGCACGTGATCGTCGATCTCGGCGATGGTGTTGACGCCGCACAGCCCCATCGTGGTGGTGAGCTCCTTGCCCAGGATATCGAGCGCCTTGGCGACGCCTTCCTGGCCGCCGGCACCGAGGCCGTAGGTATAGGCGCGGCCGATCATGCAGGACTTGGCGCCGAGCGCGAGCGCGCGCATCACGTCCATGCCGGTGCGGATGCCGCCGTCGAACATGATTTCGAGCTTCGAGCCGACTTCGTCGACGATCTCCGGCAGCACTTCGATCGAGGACGGCGCGCCGTCGAGCTGGCGGCCGCCATGGTTGGACACCACGATCGCCTGTGCGCCGGTCTTGGCGGCGAGCTCGGCGTCCTCGACATCGAGGATGCCTTTGAGGATCAGCTTGCCCGGCCAGATGCTGCGGATCCAGTCGATGTCCTTCCAGTTCAGGGTGGTATCGAACTGCGACGCCGTCCACTCCGACAGCTTGATGAGGTCGTCGGCGCCTTTGACGTGACCGGCGATGTTGCCGAAGGTGCGGCGCTTGCCGCGCAGCACGCCGGCGACCCATGACGGCTTGCTCGCGAAGTCCAAGAGCTTCGACAGCGACCATTCCGGCGGCACCGTCATGCCGTTCTTGATGTCCTGGTGGCGCTGGCCGATCACCTGCAGGTCGACGGTCAAGACCAGCGCCGAGCATTTCGCCGCGATCGCGCGCTCGATCAGCGACTTGATGAAGCCGCGGTCCTTCATGACGTAGAGCTGGAACCAGAACGGCTTGTCGACGGCGGCCGCGATGTCCTCGATCGAGCAGATCGACATCGTGCTCTGGGTGAAGGGAATGCCGGCCGCCTGCGCCGCGCGGCAGGCGTAGATCTCGCCGTCGCCGTGCTGCATGCCGAGCAGGCCGACCGGCGCCAGGATCAGCGGCATCGCGGCCGGCTCGCCGAGGATCGTGGTCGCCAGGCTACGCTTGGAGACATCGACCAGGATGCGCTGGCGGAACTTGATCTGCTGCAGGTCCTCGGAATTGGCGCGCAGCGTGTCCTCGGTGTATGAGCCGCGGTCCGCATAATCGAAAAACGCCTTCGGCACCCGGCGCTTGTGCAGCTGGCGCAGATCTTCGATGCAGGTAATGTGCTTCATGGACGTTCCCGGCCCTTCTTCTATGTCGCAAGTCGTATGCAGCGAAGTCTTAATCCAGCGAAGTCTTGCGGGTGTTCGCGCTTGCCGTCATCTAGCATGGTTGGATGGCCTGCCAAATCCAAGACGAATGCCAGGATGAATGCCAAGACGGATGGGAGAGCACGATGACGCAATCAGGCTCCAAGGCGAACTCCAAGCCGAAAGCAGACGACAACGCCGAGAAGCGCCGGCTCGACGAGGCCCTGGAAGAGGGGCTGGAGGAGACGTTTCCCGGTTCCGACCCCGTCAATGTCACCCAGCCGGCCCCCAGCAAGGGCGACCAGCACGTCAAGCGAGGCGGCAAGGGTTAGGGCCGGCCCGCGTTTACGGGATTGCGGTTAAGGAGAGAATGTTATATTTTTCAGTGTCTTAAGCTCGAACCATGGGGTTCGATGGCGGTAATGATTCATCATATTTTTTGAAGTCATCTTAGCGCCTGACAGTCTATAAGGCCGATGCACGCTAGACTGGTGGGCGTTCGGGACTCTCTCGCCGGGTGGTTCGAGAGGTCCGTGTTGGGGGTACTATGAGCCGCAAATATTTCGGGACCGATGGAATTCGGGGCCGTGCCAATGGGCTGATCACGCCGGAGCTCGCGCTCAAGGTGGGGCAGGCCGCAGGATTGGTGTTTCAGCGTGGCGACCATCGCCATCGCGTCGTGATCGGCAAGGACACGCGGCTGTCCGGCTACATGATCGAATACGCCATGGTCGCGGGCTTCACCTCGGTCGGCATGGACGTGCTGCTGGTCGGCCCGATGCCGACGCCGGCGATCGCGATGCTCACCAAGTCGATGCGCGCCGATCTCGGCGTCATGATCTCGGCGTCGCACAATCTCTTCGAGGACAACGGCATCAAGCTGTTCGGCCCGCAGGGTTTCAAGCTCTCCGACGATGTCGAGAAGCAGATCGAGCAGCTGCTCGACGAATCGCTCGACCGCCGCCTGGCGCAGAGCGCGAGCCTCGGCCGCGCTCGCCGCATCGACGGCGTCCATGACCGCTACATCGAATTCGCCAAGCGCACGCTGCCGCGCGACCTCTCGCTCGACGGCCTGCGCGTCGTGGTCGACTGCGCCAATGGCGCCGCCTACAAGGTGGTGCCGGAAGCGCTGTGGGAGCTCGGCGCCGACGTGGTGCCGATGGGCGTCGAGCCCGACGGCTTCAACATCAACAAGGAATGCGGCTCCACCTCGCCGGAAGCGCTGTCGCGGAAGGTGCGCGAGATGCGCGCCGACATCGGCATCGCGCTCGACGGTGACGCCGATCGCGTCATCCTGGTCGACGAGCGCGGCCACATCGTCGACGGCGACCAGCTGCTCGCGGTGATCGCGCAGAGCTGGAAGGAAGAGGGGCGCCTCTCCAAGCCCGGCATCGTCACCACCGTGATGTCCAATCTCGGGCTGGAGCGCTTCCTGCAGGGCCTCGGGCTTTCGATGGTCCGCACCCCGGTCGGCGACCGCTACGTGCTCGAGCAGATGCTGAGCGGCGGCTACAATCTCGGCGGCGAGCCGTCGGGCCATATCATCATGTCGGATTATTCGACGACCGGCGACGGCTTCGTCGCCGCGCTGCAGGTGCTGGCCGTGGTGCAGAAGCTGCGTCGCCCGGTGTCGGAGATCTGCCGGCGTTTTGACCCGTTGCCGCAGATCCTGAAGAACGTGCGCTATCGCAGCGGCAAGCCGCTCGACGACGCCGAGGTCAAGTCCGCGATCACCGACGGCGAGAAGCGTCTCAACGGCCATGGCCGCCTGCTGATCCGTCCCTCCGGCACCGAGCCGGTGATCCGCGTCATGGGCGAGGGCGACGATCGCATCCTGGTGGAAGAGGTCGTCGACAACATCGTCAGCGCACTCGGCCACGCCGCGGCGGCTTAGGGCCTGCTGATTCAAATCCCGAGCCTGCTCCCCCGTCATCCCCGCGCAAAGGCGAAGCCTTTGCGCGGGGATGACGGGATCGATATTTTGTATGCGGAGAATTGCGTAGCCCGGATGCAGCGAAGCGAAATCCGGGATCGTCTTCGCGGAGGAACTTCCCCCGGATTGTGCGGAGCCTGTCATCGGGCGCGCGTTCGCGCGACCCGTTGGCTCCATCCGGGCTACGGGTTCGTCAGCGCCGCTCCTTGAAGAACTCGCGCAGGAGGCGCGCGGCCTCACGCTCGCCGACGGCGCCATAGACCTCAGGCACATGGTGGCAGGTCGGCTGCGCGAAGAAGCGTACGCCTGACTCGATCGCGCCGCCCTTGGGGTCGGCGGCGCCGTAATAGAGCCGGCGGATGCGGGCGAAGGAGATCGCGCCGGCACACATGGTGCAGGGCTCGAGCGTCACGTAGAGGTCGCAATCGACCAGCCGCTCGGTGCCGATGGCTTCTGCCGCCTGCCGGATCGCCAGGATCTCGGCATGGGCGGTGGGGTCGCGGTCGGTCAGGGTGCGGTTACCGGCGGTGGCGATCACCTCATAACCCCTGACAATCACGCATCCGATCGGAACTTCGCCCGACTTTCCGGCGTTTTCGGCCGTTTTCAGCGCCAAATCCATGAAAGAAGGGGCTGTCATGCCTCGTATCATTGCCAGAAACCTGCTAGTAGCTTCGCCTTCAGCAAAAGTGGATGCCGGTTTTGCGTCAAATGCGCTGCCAACAGGCGCGTACGGCCCGTCCCCTTGCACCCCAATTGAACGTCCAGCGAGAATATTCATGCCCCGCGACAGCGACAAAAACAACGATTCCCGCGGCCGGCGTGATCGGCCCGGCGGTGGCAAGGGCCGCGCCGGCGGCGGCAAGGGCCGCTCCGGCGCCGCCCGCGGACCGGACAAGAAATTCGCCAAACGCGGCTTTGGCGACAAGAAGTTTGCCGGCAAGGGCGATGGCGAGAAGCGGCCCTATCGCGGCGACCGCGAGGACCGTCCGCCGCGCCGCGAGTTCGGCGACAAGCCGAGGTTCAACCGCGACGATCGTCCCCGTGGCGATCGGCCCCCGCGTGACGGCGACGGCGAGAAGCGTAGCTTCAAGCCGCGCGGCGACCGGCCGTTCCGTGATCGCTCCGCGCGTGACGGTGATGGCGAGAAGCGCACCTTCAAGCCGCGCGACGACCGCGGCGGCGAAAAGCGCCCTTACACGCCGCGTGGCGATCGCCCGAACTTCAATCGCGACGACCGCGCGCCGCGTCGCGATCGCGATGACGCCCGCCCGGCGGGGCGGTTTTCCGATCGGAAGTTCGGTGACAAGAAGCCTTACGCTTCGCGCGAGCGTGACGGCGACAAGCGGCCCTATACGCCGCGTGGCGAGCGATCGTTCGGCGACCGTCCATCGCGCGACGGCGACCGGCCCGCGCGGAAATTCGGCGACGACAGCAGGTTCAAGCGCGGTGCGGCGGATCGCGGGGGCGATCGTGATCGTGGTGACCGCGGCCCGCGCAAGGACTTTGGCGACCGGCCGCCGCGCGGCGAATCCAAGCCGTGGCAGAAGCGCGAGGGCGGCTCCGATCGTCCGGAGCGAGGTTCGCGTCCGTTCCGCGACGGCCCGCGCAATTTCGACAAGCCGCGTTACGACACGCCGCGCGACGATCGTAAGCCGCGCGATGATCGCGGCGGCGGCGAGCGGCCCAGGTTCTCGCGCTCCCGCGACGATCGCGAGCAGGGCGATCGCCAAGAGCGGCCGAAGTTCAGCCGGCCGCGCTGGGGTCGCGACGACGATACAGGCGGCGACCGCCGGCGCGAGCGTCCCGAAGGCCGCACCGACTGGCAGGAGCATCCGCGCAGCGAAGGCCGTTTCGGCGATCGCCCGCGCCGCGACAATGAAAACGACGGCGAGATTTTTGCGAAGCGTCCGGCCTTCGGCGGCCGCGGCGCCTATCGCGAACGCTCCTACGACGATCGCAGGGAACGTCCCGAGCCGAAGCCGAAGAAATCCGGCGAGCGCATCGCCAAGGTGCTGGCACGCGCCGGTCTCGCCTCGCGCCGCGATGCCGAGGAGATCGTCACCCAGGGGCGCGTCACGGTCAACGGGCGCGTGATCAACTCGCCGGCGCTCGATATCACCGACAACGATGTCGTGGCGGTTGACGGCAAGCCGTTGCCGCCGCGCGAGCGGACGCGGCTGTTCATGTATCACAAGCCGCGCGGGCTGATGACGACGCATGCCGATCCCGAGGGACGGCCGACCGTGTTCGACAATCTGCCAGAGGGCCTGCCGCGGCTGATCTCGATCGGCCGGCTCGATTTCAACACCGAGGGCCTGTTGCTGCTGACCAATGACGGCGGGCTGGCGCGGACGCTGGAGCATCCCGACACCGGATGGCTGCGGCGTTACCGCGTGCGCGCGCATGGCGAGGTGACGCAGGGCCAGCTCGACCAGCTCAAGGACGGCGTCGAGGTCGACGGCGTCAAATACGGGCCGATCGATGCGACGCTGGAGCGCGACCAGAGCTCCAACGTCTGGGTGGTGTTCGCGATCCGCGAGGGCAAGAACCGCGAGGTGCGCAACGTGATGGCGCATCTTGGGCTTGAGGTGAACCGGCTGATTCGGATCTCCTACGGCCCGTTCCAGCTCGGCGAGCTCGAGGAGGGCAAGGTCGAGGAGGTCAAGACGCGGGTACTGCGCGAACAGCTGGGCGAGAAGATCGCCAAGGTCGCAGGTGCGGACTTCGCGCGGCCGGAGCAGCGCGACGCCGGCGACGGTGATGACACGCGCAAGCCGTCCAAGCCGGTGGCGAAGCGGGCCGTGATCAATGACCGCAAGGGCCGCCGCGTGCTGGTGCAGCGCACCGGCAGCGAGGAAGCCCGCGCGCGCAACGAGGACGAGGCCAGCGGCTACGGCCCGCCGCGCCGTCCCAAGCGCGGCTATCACGGCAAGCGCGATCTCACGCCGAAGGACGAGTAACGGTCGATGCGCGTCGTCGGGGGCAGGCTGAAGGGCCGCAATCTCGCGTCGCCGTCGGGCCGTGAGATCCGCCCGACCGCGGACCGCCTGCGCGAGTCCGTGTTCAACATCCTGATACACGCCTACGACAATCCGATCGCGGACGCGCGCGTGCTCGATCTGTTTGCCGGCACCGGCGCGCTCGGCATCGAGGCGGTGTCGCGCGGCGCGAAGTTCACGCTGTTCGTCGACAATGGCGCCGAGGCGCGGGCGCTGCTGCGCAACAATGTCGAGTCGCTCGGGCTTGGCGGCACGACCAAGGTCTATCGCCGCGATGCCACCGATCTCGGGCCGGCGCATCCGGTCGAGCCGTTCTCGCTGGTGTTTCTCGATCCGCCCTACGGCAAGGGGCTCGCGGACAAGGCGCTCGCCTCGCTGCGCGACGGCGGCTGGCTGACACGGGGCGCGCTGCTCGTGGTGGAGGAGGCGCGGGCTGCTGCGTTCGCGGCGCCCGCGGGGTTCGAGGAGCTCGAGCGGCGCGCGTATGACGACACCGAGTTCGTGTTTTTGCGAGCTGTAACCGCACCCTGATCTGTCGTCCCTGCGAAAGCAGGGACCCATAACCACGAATGTGCATTGTGGAAGCGCGCTGTGGCCCCAGCTTCTCTCAAGCGAGACATTGGTGGTTGGGTCCCGGGTCGCGCTTCGCTTGCCCGGGACGACGGGGATAGAGACTACCGCCGCCCGAACAGCTTCTCGATATCGCTCAGCTTCAACTCGACATAGGTCGGCCGGCCATGGTTGCACTGGCCGGAATTCGGCGTGTCTTCCATCTCGCGCAAGAGCGCGTTCATCTCTTCCGGTTTGAGGCGGCGGCCGGCGCGGACCGAGCCGTGGCAGGCCATGGTGGCGGCGACATGCATCAGCCGGCGCTCCAGCGGCAGCGCTTCGTCCCACTCCGCCATGTGCTCGGCGAGGTCGCGCAACAGGCCCGCCGCATTGGCCTTGCCGAGCAGCGAGGGTGTCTCGCGCACCGCGACCGCGCCGGGACCGAAGGACTCGATCGCAAGCCCGAACGACGCCAGCTCCTCGGCGCGGTCGAGCAGCTTCTCGACGGTCGCCTCATCAAGCTCGACGATCTCGGGGATCAAGAGGATCTGCCGTTGCACGCCGTTCTTCGCCAGCGAGGCCTTCAGTCTCTCATAGACGATGCGTTCATGCGCCGCATGCTGGTCCACCACGATCAGGCCATCGCGGGTCTGCGAGACGATATAGGTCTCATGGATCTGGGTGCGCGCGGCGCCCAGCGGACGGTCGAGCAGATCGGGCGCGGGAGCCGCCTCGAAGCGCACATCGGCGGTCGGCGTGCCGACATCGAAGGCGGCCTGTCCGGGCTCGGCGAACGCCGGCGCTGCCGCCCCCTCGAACGCGCGCATCGGATTGACCGGATATGACGGCGATTCGCGCCAGTCCCAATTGCCTGGGCGCGGCGGCGTGAAGGCAGGACGGAACGCCTGCAACGTCGCGCCGTCGGCGGTGTTGGCCGCGGTGCGTCTGCCCTCGCGCGCGAGGCCATCCTTCAAAGCATGCACGATCAGCGCGCGCACCAGGCCGGCATTGCGGAAGCGCACCTCGGTCTTGGCCGGATGCACATTGGCGTCGACCTCTTGCGGGTCGCAGGTCACGAACAGCGCCACGACGGGATGGCGGTCGCGCGGCAGGTAGTCGGAATAGGCTGCGCGCACCGCGCCGAGGATCAGCTTGTCGCGCACCGGGCGGCCGTTCACGAACAGATACTGCCCGAGCGCATTGGCGCGGGTCAGCGATGGCGCGGCGGCGAAACCTTCGACCACGACGCTCTCGCGTTCGGAGCGGACTTCGATGGCGCTGGCGCGGAAATCCGCGCCGAGGATATCGCCGAGCCGCGTCAGCCGGCCGGCCGCCCCGGGCAGCGCCGCGGCCCAGGTCACCGGCGCGCGTTCTTCGCCGGCCAGCGTGAAGGCAATGTCGGGGCGCGCCATGGCCAGCCGCCGCACCACCTCACGGATCGCCTCCGCCTCGGTGCGATCGGTCTTGAGGAACTTCAGCCGCGCCGGCGTGGCGTAGAACAGCTCGTTGACCTCGACGCGGGTGCCCTGGCCGAGCGCAGCCGGCATGACCTCTGATTTCTCGCCGCCTTCGACCAACAGCGACCAAGCGTGCGGCTCGCTGGCATGACGCGTGGTGATGCCGAGTTTTGCAACCGCGCCGATCGACGGCAGCGCCTCGCCGCGGAACCCGAGCGTGCGGATGCGCAAGAGGTCTTCGTCGTCGAGCTTGGAGGTGGCGTGGCGGTCGACCGCCAGCGCAAGGTCGGCGCTGGTCATGCCGCTGCCGTCATCGGTGATGCCGATCCGGCGCCGCCCGCCGCCGTCGGTGAAAACATCGATCCGGCTCGCGCCGGCGTCGATCGCGTTCTCGACCAGTTCCTTGACCACGCTCGCGGGGCGTTCGACCACTTCGCCGGCGGCGATGCGGTTGACGAGCTGTTCTGGGAGGTGGCGGACGGGCATGGATTGGATGTCGGATGAGCGATTCGAGCCTCGTCGCCACTATAAATGGCTGCGCCGGCAAATGCATGGGAGCGCTGCGCCTGCCCGATCCAGATGGGGATGATTCCGGCCTATCGCCTTGAAGACGCTCATCTTCAGCGGCCGGCGCGTTACCTCCTACGTCGCGATTGTGGGGCCGCGCGCGCCGGTATATCGTTTAGAAAAATTATAAGTTCTTGCCGGAGGAACGCCATGTGCCATCTTTTCGCGCACCAGCCGCAACGCGACTATGAATCGCACACCCGATCGTTGCGGATCGACGGCCATTGCACCTCGATCCGGCTGGAAATGTCGTTCTGGGACACGCTGGAGGAAATTGCGGCCAAGGAAGGCATGACGCTGGCCAAGTTCCTCACCACCTTGCACAACGAGGTGCTCGACCATCACGGCGAGGTGAACAATTTTGCGTCGCTGCTGCGCTGCTCCTGCCTGATCTACCGCGCCAAGGCGAATGCGCCGGTGGTCGTCCCCGACTATCGCGGCACGGCGGCGGCGATCCTGGACGCCGCGGAATAGCGTTCGCGCCAACCCCATCACGCAAAAAAAACAAAAGCGGCCTTGTCCTGTCGGGCAAGGCCGTTTCAGTGAGAGGGGAATTGGATTTTCTTGCTGGAGGTTCGGTTCTGATTGAATCAGAACCGAACTTCTAGCTTCTTGTTTTGACGCGTTTTCTTCACGCGAACCGGTGCCCACTTCGCTCGAGAACGCTCTCTAGATCTCCTTGCGCTGCATCGCGCCGGCGATGTGGTCGGCCTGCCGGATCGCCAGCGACACGATCGTCAGCGTCGGGTTGCACGCCGCGCCCGAGGTGAACTGGCTGCCGTCGGAGACGAACAGGTTCTTGATGTCGTGGGTCTGGCCGAACTTGTTGACCACGCCGTCGCGCGGTTTCTCGCTCATCCGGTTGGTGCCCATGTTGTGGGTCGAGGGATAGGGCGGCGTCGGATAGGTCACGGTGGCGCCGACCGCCTCATAGACCGCGGAGCCCTGCTTGTAGGCGTGATCGCGCATCGCGACGTCGTTCGGATGATCGTCGAAATGCACGCTGGCGACCGGCAGTCCGAACTTGTCCTTGATCTTCGGATCAAGCGTGATGCGGTTGGTCTCCTGCGGCATGTCCTCGCCGACCAGCCACATGCCGGCCATCCTCGGATAGCCCTCGATCGCGCTGGTGAAGCTACGGCCCCAGGCGCCGGGATTGAGGAACGCCGCCATGAAGGGCAGGCCGAGCGACAGCGTCTCCATCTCGTAGCCGCCGACGAAGCCGCGCTTCGGATCGTTCTTGGCCTCGTCGCGGATGATGCCGGCCATCGTGGTGCCGCGATACATGTGCACCGACTTCTCGAAGCTCGCATACACGCTGCCGGTCATGTGCCGCATGTAGTTGCGGCCGACCTGGCCGGATGAGTTGGCGAGCCCGTCAGGGAACATGCTGGAGGCGCTGTTGAGCAGCAGCCGCGGGCTCTCGATCGAGTTGCCGGCGACCGCGACCACGCGCGCCTTCTGGCGCTGTATCGCGCCTGTTGCGTCGGCATAAACCACGCCGGTCACCTTGCCGGACTGGTCGTGCTCGATCTTGATCACCATGCTGCTGGGGCGCACCTCGAGATTGCCGGTGGCTTCGCCCTTCGGAATCTCGGTGTAGAGCGTCGACCATTTGGCGCCCGACTTGCAGCCCTGGAAGCAGAAGCCGATCTGCTGGCAGGAGCCGCGGCCGTCGCGCGGTTCGCTGTTGATCGCCATCCGCCCGGTGTGCACTTCCTTGTAGCCGAGCTTTTTGGCGCCGGCCTCCATCACCTTGAAATTATTGTTGCCGGGAAGTCCAGGGATGCCGTTGGTGCGGGTGACGCCCATCTTGTCCTCGGCCTTGGCGTACCATGGCTCCATCTCGGCGAGCGTGATCGGCCAGTCGATCAAATTGGCGCCGGGGATGTTGCCGTAGGCGGACTTGATCTTGAACTCATGCTCGTCGAAGCGCAGCGATGCGCCGGCCCAGTGCGTGGTCGAGCCGCCGACCGCCTTCACGATCCAGGCCGGCAGGCCCGCAAAGTCCTTGGCGACGCGCCAGCTTCCCGACGTGGAGCGCGCGTCGGCCCAGGCGAGCTGGGTGAAGCTGTCCCATTCGTCGTTGATGAAGTCCTGGTTCTCGATGCGCGGACCGGCTTCCAGGATCACGACCTTGACGCCCTTTTGCGCCAGTTCATTGCCGAGCGTTCCGCCGCCGGCGCCGGAGCCGACGATCACAACAACGCCGCTGTCATTCAAATCGAATTTTGCCATTGTTTCCTCCCGAGCGTTGTCCGATTCAAGCCTTCGGCAGCCAGTCGATATCGGCGAAGCCGCGCTTGATGTAGCCGCCGTGCTCGGCGGAGGAGCCCTCGTAGCCGAACCGCGGCCACACCTCCTTGTTGTTGTAGAGCGAGACGATCAGGTCGCCGCGGATCTGCTGGAAGAACGCGCTTCCCTCGATCTGCTGCAGCAGCGCGACGCGATCGTTCTCCCAGGCGACCTGGACATAGGGCATCTTGTGGCGGTCGTTGGCCGCCTGATCGAGCCTGATAACGCCGTTATTGATCAGCGATTTGACCGCCGGATCCTTCGCCGCCTTCGCATCCCACGGCTTGACCGCGGTGATGTAATAGCTGTCGCCGAGAAAGTCGTGCGGATAGATGTCGCGCGCCATCTTCAACAGCGTCTTCAGCGTGGCCGGCGGCAGCGTCGAGGCCTCATCGGCCCACGCGTCGGTGATGCCAAGCCCGGTGGAGGTCGCGATCGCGACTGCCGGTGCGGTGGCGGCTGCGCCTTTGAGGAAGACACGCCGGTCATATTTGCTGCGTCGATCGATTTCTCTCATGGGTTTCCTCCGTAGACATTTCTTGTAATTGGATTAACCGAACCGCCCGCCGCGCTGGATCACCTCGATCTTGTAGCCGTCGGGATCGGAGACGAAGAAGAAGCGCGCCAGCGTCTTGCCGTCATGCTTGAAGTCGCGCAGCGGCCCGGGCGACAGTTTCTCCTTTTCGAAGCGCGCGTGCTCGGCGTCGACGTCATCGACCACGATGGCGAGGTGGCCGTAGCCGTCGCCGAGCGCATAGGGCTCCTTGCGGTCGAAATTGACCGTGAGCTCGACCTCGAAGGGCGAGGAGGGATGGCGCAGATAGATCAGCGCGAAATCGGGAAATCGCAGATTATCCGCGATCTCGAGGCCGAACGCGCGCTTGTAGAAGTCGAGCGCCCTGGCCTCGTCGAACACGCGGATCATCGAGTGCACGGGTTTCGCCATTCAGTTCAGCTCCTTCAGATAGGCGATGATCATGGCGCGGGTTTCCGGCTTGGCCTGCCGATAGGCCATCACGGCGCCAGGGATCACCTCCTGCGGATTGGCCAGCCAGGCATCGAGCCTGGCGTCGTCCCAGACGAAATCCGCCTTCGTAAAGCCCGCGGAATATTTGAAGCCGTCGGCTTGGCCAGCATGGCGGCCGACGATCTTGAAGAGCGACGGTCCCTGCCGGACGGGATCCGATGTGTTGGTGGTATGGCAGGTCGCGCATTGCTGCTTGAACAGCGTCGCCCCATCGGGCGGTTTGGCGGCAGGCAATGGCATTTGCGCGCCGGCCATTTGCACTGCAAACATCGCGCTGCAAAATCCCAGCGCCAACGTCCACTTGGCCCGCAGCTTTGTCATATACATCACCGCCTCTGTGCGGTGACTGTAGGAGGCTGAAATCGGACGTTGGTAGTAGCGGGCTGTTTCACCGCAGAACAAAGATGGGCGGTGATCTGGCGCGGAACTGATCGTTGCCGCATATGCGAACGACAAATCCGCAAAATGACCGCGAAATCCCTGCACGATCACCACACGACGTAGCTTGCATTGCGCGTGCGCCGTTTGCGGAAAATTCAGTCTCGCGCGATGGGGTTCAGGGTCGGCGCTGCAAACGGCGCATACGAGCGCCGCTCCGTCCATCGTCAATTAAAGTCCAGGAGAAATGGATGACGTTTGTGAAAACCAGCGTGCTCGCCCTTGCCGTCTCGGCCGCGATGGCCGGCCCCGTTCTGGCGCAAGGGGCCGCATCGGATACCCAGCTTCGCGGCGGTGCACAGGGCAGGGGTACCGTGCAGCAGGGCGGCGGCATGTCCGGCAGCGGCGATGAGGAAATGGCGGCGCAACCCGGCACCACGACGCAGAAGGGCGGCGCCACTGCCAAGTCGGGCAGCAAGGGAACGGTCGGCAGCGGCCACGCCACTCCGAAGTCCAGCGGTTCCGAGATGGCGCCGGGGACCAAAAAGTACTGAGGCGGGATTCCGGACGCCGCGCCGCGCGTGCGTTGCGTCCGGTGCTCCTCAATCGTCGAAACGGCGGGTGCCGCGGCCGGCCTTGATGTCACTGCGGTGCTTCTTGCCTTCGAGCCGGCGCTGCTTGGAGCCGAGCGTCGGCCTGGTCGGCCGCCGCGGTGTCGGCCGCACCATCGCTTCCTTCAGCATCTCGAGCAGCCGCTCGATCGCGTCGGCGCGATTGCGGTCCTGGGTGCGAAAGCGGAAGGCCTGGATCACGATCACGCCGTCCTTGGTCATGCGGCTGCCGGCGAGGCGCGCCAGCCGTTGCGCGGCGTCCGGCGGCAGCGTGATCTTGTGCGTGTCGAAGCGGAGCTGTGCTGCGGTCGAGACCTTGTTGACATTCTGTCCGCCCGGTCCGGAGGCGCGGACAAACACGATCTCAATGTCGTTCTCGTCGATCGTAAGGTCGCGGGACACCCGCAGCATGACATCACCCGGTAAGGCAAGAATCGGCGACCGCAGGATAGCGGGTTTGGCTGTGCTTGGCCTGGGTTGATGCAGCGTTCGTGACGTCTGCGTTCGGAGTGCAGGCCACCCCTCTCCCCAACCCTCCCCCGCAAGGGGGGAGGGAGCCCATCCGCCGGTGCGTCCCTTACCCTATCTCATGCACCTCAACGCCGCAGTGAAGCGATGTGAGGTGAGCACGCCTGTCAGGCTCCCTCCCCCCTTGCGGGGGAGGGTTGGGGGAGAGGGGTGGCCACAACGGAGGTGTGTGTAGAAGTCGGTACGTGCCGAAGCGCGTCAGTTCGCCTTCGGCGGCGCCGACGCCGGTTGCGCCGCGGCCTGCGGGGAGCGGCCGACGATCACGGTGAGCAGGCCGTTGCCCCAGAGCTTTTTGGCGACCCGCTTGGCGTCGTCGAGCGTCACCGCATCGACGATCGCGTTGCGCTTCTCGATGTAATCGATCGGCAGCTTGTCGAGCTGGTATTGCAGCATCGCCTGCGCGAGCTTGGAGGAGGTGTCGAGTGCCAGCATCTGCGAGCCCTTCAGATAGGACTTCGCCTCGTCCAGTTCCTTCTGCGTCGGGCCTTCCTCGGCGATGCGGCGGACTTCGGCATCGATCGCATCGACGGTCTCGCCGGCGCGATCGGCGCGGGTGCCGGTGTTGCCGATGAACAGCGCGGAGTGATCCATCCAGACCAGCGCTTCATAGATCGAATAGGCCAGCCCGCGCTTCTCGCGCACTTCCTTGTAGAGCCGCGACGACGACCCGCCGCCGCCGAGAATGTGGTTCACCACATAGGCCGGCATGAAATCCGGGTCGTGCCTATTGATGCCGGGGCCGCCGAAAGTGACGACAGTCTGCGGCACGTCGAGCGGGACGAAGGCGCGCTGCGGCGGCTTGGTCGCCACGACGTCGGCAATCGGCGTCAATTCGGCCTTCGCCGGCAGGCCGCCAAAGGTCTTGTCCAGGAGCTTGCCGAGCGTCTCAGGGTCGACGTCGCCGACCACGGCGATGCGCAGCGTATCCTTGGCGATGATGCGGCGGACATAGTCCTTCAGGTCAGCGATCTCGATGGTCGGCACGCTCTCGAGCGTGCCGGTGGCGGTCCTGGCATAGGGATGATCGCCGAATGCGAGCTCGAGGAACTTGCGGCCGGCTAGCGACGACGGATTGGTCGATTCGCGGCGCAGGTTCGAGATCGTCTGGGCGCGGATGCGCTCGACGTCCTTCGGCTCGAACCGCGCCGAGGTCAGCGCCATCCGCAACAAATCGTAGGCTTCGTCCTTGTTGTCCTTGAGCATGCGCAGCGAGCCGCGGAATTGATCGCGGTTCGACTGGAAGCTGAGCTCGATGGCGCGGCGCTCGAGCCGCTCATGATAGCTCTTGGAATCGAGATCGCCGGAGCCCTCGTCGAGCAGGTCGGCGACCAGATTGCCGACGCCGGGCTTGCCGGGCGGATCCTGGCTGGCGCCGCCGCTGAAGGAATACTCCATCGCGATCAGCGGTACGGTCGCATCTTGCACGAACCACGCCTCGATGCCGCCGGGCGACACCAGCCGCTGGATCTTGGCCGCGGCCTGCGAGGGCGCCGATGACAGCGAAAGCAGCGCGGCGCAGGCGCCGCCGATCAGCGCCGCACGGCGGGTCAGGGAATAGATCACGAGCGCTTCTCCTCGCGTTTCGGCGCAGTATCCTTGATCAGATAGCCGGTCACCGACCGCTTCTTGTCGAGCCAGGTAGCGGCTGCGGCACGCACCTGCTCGGCGGTGACGGCGCGAATGCGATCCGGCCAGCTCCTGATGTCGTCGATGCTGAGCCCGGTGGTCAGCGCCCCGCCATACCAGCGAGCCAGCGTCGCCTGATTGTCCTGGGCGTAGATCGCTTCCGCGATGAGCTGGGTCTTGACCCGTTCGAGGTCCTCGGCGCGGGCCGGGTTCTGCGCGAGGTCGGCGATCACCTTGTCGATCGCGTCCTCGATCTGTGCGAACTCGACGCCCGCCTTGGGCGTCACCGAGATCGAGAATTGCGACGGATCGAGCGAAGTGCCCTGGTAGCCGGCGCCGGCTGAGATCGCGAGGCCCTTGTCGATCACCAGCGAGCGATAGAGGTAGGAGTTGGCGCCGCCGCCCATCAATTGCGCGAGCACATCGAGCGCCTGGCTCTCACCCGATGCGGCTGTGGTCGCCGAGGGCACCAAATAATAGCGGCGAAGGCCCGGCTGTTCGACCCGCGGATCGGACAGCGTCACGGTGCGCGGTGCGGCCGGCGTCGGCTCCTGCGGCCGGACGCGCTTCTCGGGGATCGCCTTCTGCGCCGCGATCGGGCCGAAATTCTTCTCGACCAGCGGGCGGATATCCTTGACGTCGACGTCGCCGGCGATGACCAGGATCGCGTTGTTCGGCGCGTAGAAGCGCCGGTAGAAGGCGAGCGCATCCTCGCGGTCGAGCTTCTCGATCTCCTGGTGCCAGCCGATCACCGGCCGGCCGTAGGGATGGTTGAGATAGAGCGCGGCCATGATCTGCTCGGTGAGCCGGGCGTCCGGGTTGTTGGCAACCCGCATGTTGTACTCTTCGAGCACGACGTCGCGCTCGGGCAGCACATTCTCGTCCTTCAGGATCAGGCCGGTCATGCGGTCGGCCTCGAACTCCATCATGGAGGCGAGCTGCTCGCGCGGCACGCGCTGGAAGTAGCCGGTATAGTCAACCGAGGTGAAGGCGTTCTCGTTGCCGCCGACCCGCAGCACGGTCTTCGAGAACTCGCCCTCCGGATGCTTGGCGGTGCCCTTGAACATCAGATGCTCGAGGAAATGCGCCAGCCCTGATTTGCCGGGCGTCTCGTCGGCGGAGCCCACCTTGTACCAGATCATCTGCGTCACGACCGGCGTGCGGCGATCGGGGATCACCACGACCTGCAGGCCGTTGTCGAGCGTGAAGCTGGCGGGGCGTTCCGAGGTGACGGTGGTCTGGGCGCGGAGGCTGGCGCCCGACAGCGGGATCGTGGAAAAAAATGCGGCAGCAAACAGGGCAATCGATCGGCGTGAGGGCATCATGATCCTTGTTGAAGCCCGGACACACAGCCGGGGCGCGAAAGCAAGCCATCGTACACGGTCGTATCCGTGCCCGTCGTCACGAAGCGGAGAGACGCCCGTCACCCCGCATTAAGCTTTGCTCATGTCAGCCTTCGCCCGCACAGGCCAAGTGATTGGGCCAAACGATCACTGCACCGGTTTTCCGGACATGACGTCGAACTGGCCCTCTTTCGCCACCGGCTGCATCGGTCCAGTGCCATAGGCAAAGCCCGATGATGGCGTCTGGTAGCCCGGCGGCGGCTCGGTCAGGGAATCGCGCGTCGGCTCACCCTTGAACGGCTTGGACTCGCTGCTGTTTCCCTTGAACATGCCGAGCAGGCCGCCAGTGTAACCGAGCTGGCTCGGCGACAGCGCCGGATTCGTGTTCGCACCAGGCTCGAGCGGTTCCCGCTTGCCGTCGGTGGCCGTCTGCTGCTTGCGGCCGGCCTCGATCTCGGCCTGCGTCAGCGGCATCGCCGACTCCCAAGACTCTTTCTTGACTTCCTTCTTGCGCGCCGCAATCGCGGCCTTGCGCCTGGCGATATCGGGGTCCTTCGGCCAGTTCGGCGCATTGGCCTGGGCGGCCGAGGCCGGCGGGGGCAGGTCGAGCTTCGGCGGCACCACCAACGGCGAGCGCTCGCGGTAGTCGATGCCCTTGCTGGCCGCGCTCTTGGCGCCGAGCCCGGTCATCAGATTGTCGACGATCCGCTCTTCGAAGGTCAGGCCGTCATCGCCATCGTCGTCATCGTCGCCGGCGCGCACCGGGCCGGCCGTCATGACAAGGCCGATCCCGGCCGCAACGAACGCCAGGCGGAGGCCGCGCATCAGCGGCATCCGGGAGGTCTCGATCAGGTAACCGCGGGCTTTGGTGTTGCGCATCGCGCTATTTCCATCTCAAAATTCGCCCGAGCGATCACTGGCTTAGCGCTCAGTTCCGCTGGGTGCAAGTCGGCCGCCGACCGGTTCGTATCGGCCGGGATCAGGGCGCTTTTACGGCGGGGGTCCCCATCACGGAATCATACAATAGGGCGGCCACACCAGCAACGATCGCCACATCGGCGAGGTTGAATACGTACCAATTGAAGGTTTTTCCCCCGATCTCGACATGAAACAGGACGAAATCGACCACGGCGCCATAGGCGAAGCGGTCGATGCCGTTGCCGATCGCGCCGCCGATGATCAGCCCCAGCGACAGCGTCGCCAGCCAGGTCCGCGACCGCGCCATCCAGATCGCCAGGGCGATCACGGCGGCGGCCTTGATCACCATCAGCAGAATCTGGGCCGCCGGGGTCTCGCTCTGAAACCAGCCGAAACTGATCCCGGGATTCCAGGCCAGCACCAGGTCGAAGAACGGCGTCACCTGCACCGCGCCGCGGTGGGCAATGCCAAAGACGTACAGCAGCCAGAGCTTGGAGGCCTGGTCGGCGATCAGGGTGATGACCGCCGCCAGCACACCCGCGCGAACGGGCGAGCTCAAGCCGTCCCCCCCAGCGCCTTCCATTCGCGCAGCGCTTGCGCGTCGCGCGGCGAGACGTCGGGATATTCGCGATCCTCGCCGACCGTGGGCAGGATCTTCCACGAGCGCGCGCATTTGGTGCCGACCGCCTTCTCGACCACGACGGCAACGCCGGGCACGGCATCGAGGCGGAAGGCATTGGCCGGCGCCTCGCCCTCGCGCACCTCGTAGTTCGAGGTGATGCAGACTTCGGCGAGGTCGATGTCGAACAGCGTTGCCAACATCTGCCGGTCGGCGACGTAGATCACCGGCGATGCCTCGAGCGAGGAGCCGATCCGCTTGGCGGCGCGTTCGAGCTCGAGCGCGCCGGTGACGACGCGGCGGACGTTGCGGATCGTCTCCCACTTCGCTGCGAGGGCGTCGTCGCGGAACTGCTCGAGACCTTCGGGGAACAGCGTGAGGTGCACCGATGGCTCCGCGTTCGGCCGGTACATCCGCCAGGCTTCGTCGGTCGTGAAGCTCAGGATCGGCGCCAGCCATTTCAGGATCGCGTCGCACAACAGGTCGATCGTGGTCAGCGCCGCCTTGCGCGCCACCGACGACGGCGGATCGCAATACAGCGTGTCCTTGCGGATATCGAAATAGAACGCCGATAGCTCGGAGTTCATGAAGGCCGCGAGGCTTGCGACCACGGTCTTGTAGTCGAACTCCGCATAGGCCTTGCGGATGGTCTCGGCGTGCCCGGCCAGTTCGTGCAGCATCAGCCGCTCGAGCTCGGGCATCTCGGCAAAGCCGACCTTCTCGCTCGGCTTGAAGTGATGCAGCGTGCCGAGCATCCAGCGGATCGAGTTGCGCAGCTTGCGATATGTCTCGATGGTGTTCTTCAGGATCTCCGGGCCGATGCGCTGGTCGTCGGCATAGTCGGTGGCGCAGACCCACAGCCGCAGGATATCCGCACCGGAATCCTTGATCACCTTCTGCGGCTCGACGGTGTTGCCGAGTGACTTCGACATCTTGCGGCCGTTCTCGTCGAGCGTGAAGCCGTGGGTCAGCACGATGTCGTACGGCGCGCGGCCGCGCGTGCCGGCGCTTTCCAGCAGCGACGAGTGGAACCAGCCGCGATGCTGGTCCGAACCTTCCAGATACATCACGGTGTCGTCGCCGCCATCGATCTTGCGAACGATGTTGCCGAGCTGCGGGAAGTTCTGGCGGTCTTCCAGCACGAAGGCGTGCGTCGAACCGGAATCGAACCAGACGTCGCAGATGTCGTCGACCTTCTTCCAGTTCTCCGACGCGCGGGCCCCGAGGAAGCGCTCGCGGGCGCCGTCCATGTACCAGGCGTCGGCGCCTTCTTCCATGAACGCCTCGGCGATGCGCTGGTTGACGACCTCGTCCTGCAGGATCTCGGCCGAGCCGTCGCTGTTCTCGCGCACGAACACGGCGATCGGCACGCCCCAGGCGCGCTGCCGCGAGATCACCCAGTCCGGACGGTTGGCGATCATGCCGTTGATGCGGTTCTCGCCGGCCGGCGGTACCCATTGCGTGACCGAGATCGCGTGCAGGGCGCGGGCGCGCAGCGTGTCGCCCTTCTTCGCATGGCCGTTCTCCGCGATGTCCTTGTCCATCGCGATGAACCATTGCGGCGTGTTGCGGAAGATCACCGGCTTCTTGGAGCGCCAGGAATGCGGATATTGGTGCTTGAGGCGGCCGCGCGCCAGCAGCTTGCCGGCCTCGATCAGCGCCTTGATCACGGCCTCGTTGGCGTCGCCCTTTTCGCCCTTGTCGTTGATCACGCGCTTTCCGGTGAAGCCCGGCGCCTGTGCGGTGTAGGCGCCGTTCTCGTCGACCGTGTAGGGGATCGCAGTCGGGATGCCGCGCGCGTCGAGCTCGCGGGTGTTGGCCGTCCAGACGTCGAAGTCCTCGCGGCCGTGGCTCGGCGCGGTGTGGACGAAGCCGGTGCCGGTGTCGTCGGTGACATGCTCGCCGGCGAGCAGCGGCACGGTGAACTCGTAGCCGCCACCGAACCCGCGCAGCGGATGGGCGCATTCCACGGCGTCGAGCGTGTCGCCGGGGATATCGCGGACCTTCTCATAGGCCGTGACGCGGGCCTGCTTGAACACCTCGGCGGCAAGCGCATCGGCCAGGATCAGGAGATCGCCCGTCTTCGCCCAATTGTCCGCAGGCGCATCCGTGACCTTGTAGAGGCCATAAGCAATCTTCGGCGAGAACGAGATCGCGCGGTTGCCGGGCAGCGTCCACGGCGTGGTGGTCCAGATCACGACCGAGGCATTGGCCAGCGCGCCATGCGCCGGCGAGGTGACCGGGAATTTCACCCACACCATGTCGGAGGTGTAGTCCTCGTATTCGACCTCGGCTTCGGCAAGCGCGGTCTTCTCGACCACGCTCCACATCACGGGCTTCGAGCCGCGATAGAGCGTGCCGTTGGCGGCGAATTTCATCAGCTCGCGGGCGATCGCAGCTTCCGCCGGATAGCTCATGGTCTGATAGGGATGGTCCCAGTCGCCGATGATGCCGAGCCGCTTGAACTCCTCGCGCTGCACGTTGATCCAGTGCGTCGCATAGGCGCGGCATTCCTTGCGGAATGCGACCATCGCGGCGGAGTCGCGGAAGTCGGGCTTCTGCTTGCCCTTGGAGCGGTAGTTCTCCTCCTCGATCTTCCATTCGATCGGCAGGCCGTGGCAATCCCAGCCCGGCACGTAGTTGGAGTCGAAGCCGAGCATCTGCTGGCTCTTGGTCACGACGTCCTTGAGGATCTTGTTCAGCGCGTGCCCGATATGGATGTTGCCGTTGGCATAGGGCGGGCCGTCATGCAGCACGAATTTGGCGCGGCCCTCGGCCTCTTGGCGCAGCTTGGTGTAGAGGCCGATGTCGTTCCAGTATTTCAGGATTTCCGGCTCGCGCTGAGGCAGGCCGGCGCGCATCGGGAATTCCGTCTGCGGCAGGTAAAGGGTCTTGGAATAGTCGTTGGCGTCGGTCTTTTGCGGCTTGTCGGACATGAAGGCTCTGATTTGGCAGGTGAGGGCGCGGATACGCGATCAATCGCGGGTGAAACGGCGAAAGTCCCGGTCTTGCGCCGAGCCTTCAGGCTCAGGCGGAAGCCGGGCCGCTAATCCGTATGATGCGCCGCGAAAACATGGGGTTTCCATAGCAGCCAAGCGGGGAAATCGCAAAGCCTCCGCCGCCGGCAAATCCGGACCTGCCGGGGTGCCCTAGGTCTGCCGCGGCCGGGCCGGATTTCCCGCCACGGTCGCGCCGGCGGCGACGTCCCGGGTGACCACGCTGCCGGCCCCCACCAGCGCGCCGTCGCCGATCGTGACGCCGGGCAGGATGATGGCACCCCCGCCGATCCAGACGTCGCTACCGATCCGGATCGGGCGGCCGAATTCCAGCCCGGCGCGCCGGGTCGCGGCGTCGCGCGGGTGGTCGGCGGTATAGATCTGCACCGCGGGCCCGATCTGGGTGCGATCGCCGATCGCGACCTCGACCACGTCAAGGATGACGCAATTGAAGTTCAGGAACACGCCGTCGCCGAGGCTGATATTGCCGCCGTAGTCGCAGAAGAACGGCGGGCGGATCACGGCATCCTTGCCGACCCTGCGGAATCGCTCGGCGAGCAGCGCGTGCAGCTCGCTTGCGGAAGAGGCGCCTGACGCGTTGTAGCGCGTCATCCAATGTTCCGCCGCGGTATGGTCGGCGGCGAGCTCGGCATCGGGGCGATACAGTTCGCCCGCCAGCATCTTCTGCTTCTCAGTCCTGTTCAACCAATCGCTCCGAGCTGCGGGAACGCATCGGGTGCCGCGGCCAGCACCGCGCGCGCCTTGGCGCTGTCGTCGTCCATCTGGCGGATCAACGCCTCGATGGTGTCGAATTTCAGCTCTTCGCGAATGAAACCGATGAATGCGACATCAAGGACCGTGTCGTAGAGATCGCCCTTGAAGTCGAACAGGAACACTTCGAGCAGCGGCGCGCCGTTGTCGAAGGTCGGACGCCGCCCGAAGCTTGCGACCCCGTCGAAACGTTGCGAGCCCTTGCCGACCCGCACCGCATAGATGCCGTGCTTCAGGCCGCAATGCTTGTCGAGGCGGATGTTGGCGGTGGGGTAGCCGAGGTCGCGGCCGCGCTTCTCGCCGTGGATCACCTTGCCGGTGACGAACCACGGTCCGCCCAGCATCGTGGTGGCGTCAGTGACCTGGCCCTCGGCGAGCGCCATGCGGATGGCGCTGGAGGAAACCGGACGCTCCTCGATATCGACATGGGCCTGCACATCGACCTCGATGCCGAGCCGCGGCGCTTCGCTGACCAGCAGGCTCGGCGAGCCGACCCGGCCCTTGCCGAAATGGAAGTCGTAGCCGACCGCGATTCCGCTGATGCCGAGCCGGTCAATCAGGTCATGGTGAATGAAGTCCTGTGCCGAGGTCCCGGCGCGCGCCTTGTCGAAGGTCATGACGACCGCGCCGGCAAGCCCCGTGGCCGCGAGCAGCCGCAGCTTGTTGGTCTCGTCCGTGAGGCGGAATTGCGGGGTGTTCGGGCTGAAGAAGGAGCGCGGATGCGGCTCGAAGGTCACGGCCAGCGCGGGCACGCCATGCGCCTTTCCCATCGCGAGCGCCGCGCCGATCACGGCGCGGTGACCGAGATGGACGCCATCGAAATTTCCCATCGCAACCACGGCGCCCTTCGGAATGGCGCTGGCGGGGGTGTTGTCGCGGATAACGATAAAGCCGGTGCTCATTTCAGGGATTCTTCGAGGATTCTTAAGCATGATTGTTGCGGGCCGGACCGTGACGCGGCGGCGGCGTGGAAGTCAAGCGTAGCGAAAATCGCGTCAAATCCGTAACAATCCGGATTCAGCCGGTTAACGCGCTGTTTAACGCCTGCTGTTAGTCGTTGGCGGAAAGCTGCGTTTGTGCAGAAGCCAGTTGCGTCAGTTGTTTTGGGGGGAAAGATGGCGGTTGATTTGTCCATGCCGGTTCTGGTGGTTGATGACTATAGCACCATGATCCGCATCATCCGGAATCTTCTCAAGCAGCTTGGATTCGAGAATATCGACGATGCCTCCGACGGCTCGGCGGCGCTGAACAAGATGCGCGGCAAGAAGTATGGACTGGTGATTTCCGACTGGAACATGGAGCCGATGACCGGCTACGACCTGCTCAAGGAAGTCCGCGCCGATCCCAACCTCGCGACCACGCCCTTCATCATGATCACGGCGGAATCCAAGACCGAGAACGTGATCGCGGCCAAGAAGGCCGGCGTGAATAATTACATCGTCAAGCCGTTCAACGCCGCCACGCTGAAGACCAAGATCGAGGCGGTCTTCCCGGACATGGCGACGGCGTAAGACGCCCGTTCATCGCACCATCTGAATATCTCGTCATGCCCGGGCAGAAGCGCGAAGCGCGTCTTCGCGCTAGACGTCCCGGGCATTTGCGTCAAATGCCAATGCGAAAGCCTTAGCGGGAGGGTGTGCCTGCACGATTTCGGAATATTGGAAGAATGTCCCTGAGTTGCCCGACGTGTCAAGTCGCCTGGTCGACCGTCAGCCGCCGGCGGCTACTTTGCATGGGGTTGTTTTCGATATTTTGGCTGTGAAGCGCCGCTACCACTTCAGGTCGCGCATCAGCGCGCGCGGCGGATGGCCGAACAATTCCTTCACCGAGGCCTGATCGAGCTGCTCGATGCCCTCGAACTGATCGGAATGGATGCCGCGGGTGACGAACAGCAGATCGATGCCGAAGCCATGGGCGCCGGTGAGGTCGGTGCGCACGGAATCGCCGATCGCGAGCACGCGGCTGAGTTCGGTCGGACGCCCGCGGCGCTCAGTGGCCAGCGCCATTGCGCGTTCATAGATCGGCCGGTGCGGCTTGCCGTAGAAGATCACCTCGCCGCCGAGTTCGCGATAGAGCTCGGCGACCGCGCCGGCGCAATAGATCAGCCGGTCGCCGCGTTCGACCACGATGTCTGGGTTAGCGCAGATCAGCGTGAGCTTGCGCTCGAGTGCCTTCAGCAGGGTGTCGCGATAGTCTTCGGCGGACTCGGTCTCGTCGTCGAACAGGCCGGTGCAGATGATGTAGTCGGCCTGCTCCAGCGGCACCATGGTGGCGTCGAGGCCGCGATGGATCGAACTGTCGCGCTCCGGGCCGATCCAGAAGATCTTCTGGCCGGGATGATCAGAAACAAAATGACGCGTCAGGTCGCCCGAGGAGACGATCGCGTCATAAGTCTCGTCGGCGACGCCGAGCTTGCGCAGCTGCCGCTGCACGGAATCGGCCGGCCGCGGCGCGTTGGTGATCAGGATGACGGTGCCGCCCTGCTGGCGGAAGGTGTGCAGCGCCGCGCAGGCCTCGGGAAAGGATTCGAGCCCGTTGTGCACGACGCCCCAGATGTCCGACAGCACGACGTCGACGCCGTCGACGAGATCGCGCAGCCGCTCCACAAAACGCAGCGTCATGAGGCGAACCGTTGGTTAGTTCGGACCGAGCGCGCGGCGCGCCAGCGCAGCGCTGCCGGTCGTGCGCGGTGGCGCTGCGGGGCTGGAGACGGGTGCGGAAGTGCTGGCGCCATTGAGGTCCTGGGGCTTGGTCTGTGCAGTCTCGGCGGTAGCAGATGCCCCTTCCGGCCGCAACGGCCGGGGCGGGGCGAACAGGAAGCCCTGGCCGAACCGGACATCGAAGTCGAGCAGATCGACCACCGAGCGCTCGCCCTCGATCCGTTCGGCGATCAGGTCGATACCGTAGCGGCCGAGCAGGTCGGACAGATCGGAGGGATGGATATCGGTGGTTGCGTTCTGCCTCGCGTCGAGCAGCAGCGCCGCCGGCACCTTGATGAAGCGGACGCCGCGATCGGCGAGCTCGCGCGGCTCGAGGCGGAGGTCGCTGACATGGTCGATCGAGAAGCGGTAGCCGCGCTGCGCCAGCGCCGCGAGGTTCTCGCTTTCGACCGCGCCGAGATTGCGGAAGGTCGCCTGCTTGAACTCGAGCACGAAGGACGGCGCCAGCGCGCGGTTGGCCTCGAGGAAATCGAGGCACTGGGTGAAATGTGCCGGGTTGGACAACGTCGCCGACGCCACGTTGCAGAACACGCCGACATCCTTGCTGCGGATCATCAGGCGGCGCAGCACCTGGACGCAGCGAAGCATCACCATGTGGTCGATACGGCCGATCAGGCCGCCGACCTCGGCTGCCTCGATGAAATCGTCGGCGGCAAGGACCTGATCGCGCTCGTCGCGCAACCGCGTCACCGCCTCGTAGTACCGTACCTTGCGCTGCGGCAGCGTCACCATCGGCTGCAGGTAGATGTCGAGGCGGTTCTCGTCGAGCGCGTGCCTGATCGCGCCGATGAGTTGGGTCTGGCTGCGTGATATCGCTGACGGAGGGGCAGGTGGCGGCGGGGGCGCAAACACGACGGTCGGTGCCGGCGGGACGGGCTGCAGCAGATCGTCGCGCAATGAGGCGACCGGCTGCGCCACGGGAGCTGCGGCCAGCAGATCCTCATGATGGGCGACGGACGCCGCAAGCTGCTTCACCAGTCCGCCAAGCTCGCTGATCTCGCCGGCCATGCCCTGGATCCGGTCGGCGCCGGTGGAGTTGGCCGAAGCGACGCGGCCTTCGACCGCGGCCAGCCGGCGGCCGAATTCGGCGACCTGGCGAGCGAGGTCGGCGGTGCCGCGCGACAGATCCGCGATCTGGCCGCCGACATCGCTGCGGTCGCGCAACCGCATCGAGACGGCGTTGTAGAGGATCAGGCAGGTGAGGGCGGTGAGCGCCACGATCGCCGATTCCGATCCGCTGATGCCCGCCACCGAATACAGCACGAAGCCCAGCGAGGCTGCGAGGAGCACCATGCAGATGGCGATGAAGATCGTCGAAATGCGAATCATGTCGCGCGCCCGCGCCCTCTCTCCGAATGTCCCCGGACCGCAACCTTAGCACCATTGTTGATTCGACGGGCCTGCGATCTTCGGAACCGGCTGGAACTGCACACGATTTTCGCTTCGTCCAGATCGGGCTCGGGAAGCCGGGGCTCCGCAATAATCCGGACCCGGCCGCGGCGCGCCGGTCAGAGGTCCGCGGCGGCGATCCAGAATACCTCGCCCTCGGAGTCCTCGGTGTCGAGCCAGAGCAGCGGCAGGTTCGGATAGGCAGCCTCGAGATTGTCGCGGCCGCGGCCGATCTCGCAGAGCAGGCCGCCCTGCGGGGTCAGATGTTGCCTGGCCTCGTCGAGCAGGCGGCGGACGATATCGAGCCCGTCAGTGCCGCCGTCGAACGCGATCTTCGGCTCGGCGCGGCACTCGCGCGGCAGCGCCGCCATGCCGCTAGCGTCGACATAGGGCGGGTTCGAGATGATGAGATCGTAGCGCCGGACGCCGAGCGGCTTGAACAGGTCGCCGCGATGGAGCGTCAGGCGATCGTCGAGGCCGTAGTCGGCGACGTTGCGCGCGGCGACTTCCAGCGCATCCTTGGAAATGTCGACCGCGTCGACCGCGGCGTTGGCGAAATGCCTGGCGGCCAAAATCGCAAGACAGCCGGAGCCGGTGCAGAGGTCGAGCACGCTTTCGACGTCCTCTGGGTCGCCGATCAACGAGGTGCCGTCCTCATCGCCGCGGAAATGCGAGTCCAGCAATTCACCGATGAAGGAGCGCGGCACGATGGTGCGCTCGTCGACATAGAATGGTAGGCCGCGCATATAGACCTTGTTGACGAGATAAGCGGCCGGCTTTCGCGTCGCGATCCGCCGCTCGATCAAGTCGAGGATCTGCCTGCCTTCGGCAATGGTGACGCGCGCGTTGGCAAAGCTCTCGAACTGGTCGGGGTGCAGGTGCAGCGTCTCGCAGATCAGGAATGCGGCCTCGGCCACCGGATCGGTGGTGCCGTGCGCGAACACGAGCTTTGCCGCGTTGAAGCGGCTGACCGCGTAGCGCAGGAAATCGAACAGGGTCTGAAGCTCGCCGGCGCCGACCTTGGGCGCTCTCGGCGCGGCGGGGCCGCGCCTGGCCGGCACTTTGCTGCGCTTGGCCATCAGGATTTGGTCCAGCGCGCGGCGGCCGCGTCGTCATGGTCGCGCGCCTCGATCCAGCCGGTGCCGCGCGCGCTTTCCTCGCGCTTCCAGAACGGTGCGTTGGTCTTGAGATAGTCCATCAGGAACTCGGCTGCCTCGAACGCGGCCTGCCGGTGCGCCGAGGCGGTCACGACCAGCACGATGTTCTCGCCAGGCGCGATGCGGCCGAAGCGATGGATGACGGTGAGGCCCTGCAATGGCCAGCGCGACAGTGCCTCGTCGGCGTGGCGCGCAATCTCGGCTTCCGCCATTTCAGGGTAGTGTTCGAGTGTCAGCGCCGCGATCGGCTCGCCCTGTTCGCTGCCGCGGCAGATGCCGCTGAAGCTGACGACCGCGCCGACATCGGTACGGCCCTTGCTTACGCCGGCGATCTCCTGCGCGACGTCGAAGTCGGCTTCCTGGATACGGATGGTCGCTGCAACGGTCATCGGAAGATTTAACCGCCGGTCATCGGCGGGAAGAACGCGATCTCGCGGGCGCCGGAGATCGCCGCGTCCGATTTGACGTGGGCGTGGTCGATCGCGGCCCGGATCACCGCGGGCTTCTCGAAGGCATAGGCATAGGCATCGTCGCGCGCGGCAAGCCAGCCGATCAGGTCGCCGACGGTGCGCACCCCGGCCGGCGGCTCGATGATCTCTTCGGCCTTGCCGACGCGTTCACGGACCCAGGCGAAATATTTCAGCTTCATCCCTCATCCTCCTTGATGAGGTGATGGATGCCGGCGCGGAAGTAATCCCAGCCGGTGTAGATCGTGAAGATCGCCGACATCCAGAGCAACACGATGCCGATCAGGGTGGTCGCCGGAACGACCTGCTCGCCCGCTTCGCCGGCGATCAGGAAGCCGATCGCCACCAGCTGGATCGTCGTCTTCCATTTCGCAAGCTTGGTGACGGGAACGCTGACCCGCAGTCCTGCGAGATATTCGCGCAGGCCCGAGACCAGGATCTCGCGGCACAGGATCACGATCGCCGCCCACAGCGTCCAGCCATGGATCGAGTTGTCGGCGGCCAGCATCAACAGGCTGGAGGCGACCAGAAGCTTGTCGGCGATCGGATCAAGCATCCGGCCGAATGCGGACTGCTGGTCCCACATCCGGGCGTAGTAACCGTCGAGGTAATCGGTGATCCCCGCCGCGATGAATACCGCCAGCGCCACCCAGCGCAGCCACAGCGGGCCGTCCAGGATCGATTGCCAGTAGACGCAGCCGATCACCACCGGGATGGCGGCGATCCGGGCATAGGTCAGGATATTCGGGAGGGACAAGGTCTTGGGCTGTCCCCGGGTCGTGGCGATGTTCATCCGTTCTACCAATACCGCTGAAGCAAGAAGGTCAACCGTGCGCAGGCCAAAGCGCGGTGAGATTACGCCGAATCCTCATGGCACTTTAGCTCCTTGTTTATGCATGATCTCCGCGCAAACGCCTCGCGTTTGTCGCGAGGGAACATTGCCCGCATCATGCCCTAGTTGCCCCGTCGCGGGCGACGCCCTGATGACTCGTCTTTCGTTTAACCCGGCTGGGCGTGGAAAAACTCGAAAATCTTGCGGGCGCTCTCGGCGCTGACGCCGGGAACCTTGCCGAGGTCGGCGATCGAGGCCCGCTCGATCTCCTTGAGAGTTCCGAAGTGGTGCAGCAGGGCACGTTTGCGCGACGGGCCGATCCCTGGGATCTCCTGCAGGCCGGCCTCGCGGATGTCCTTTTTGCGCAGCTTGCGGTGCGAGCCGATCACGAAGCGGTGGGCCTCGTCGCGCAGCCGCTGGATGAAATAGAGCACCGGGTCCCGCGGCTCCAGCTTGATGGCCTCGCGGTCCGGCATGAACAGGGTTTCGCGCCCGGCGTCGCGCTCCGGTCCCTTGGCCACCGCCATCAGCGAGACCTGGGTCAGCCCGAGATTCCCGAAAATTTCCCTGACCGCGTTGAGCTGGCCGCGGCCGCCGTCGATGATGACGAGGTCGGGCCATTGCGGGAACGAATCGTCGTCCGCCTTGGTCTTTGCGCCGTCCTTGGCGGCGGCCTCGCCCTCCGGCGGCTTCAGCAGCCGCTTGAAGCGGCGCTCCAGCACCTCGCGCATCATCCCGTAGTCGTCGCCGGGTGTCAGGCCCTCGGACTTGATGTTGAACTTGCGGTACTGATTCTTCATGAAGCCGTCGGGGCCGGCCACGATCATTGCGCCGACCGCGTTGGTGCCTTGGATGTGGCTGTTGTCGTAGACCTCGATGCGCTTTGGCGTGTGCGGCAGGCCGAGCGTGGTGACCATGCCCTCGAGCAGCCGGCTTTGCGTCGCGGTGTCGGCGAGCTTGCGGCCGAGCGCCTCGCGCGCGTTGGTGAGCGCGTGGCCGATCAGCTCCTTCTTCTCACCGCGCTTGGGCACGGAGACCTCGACCTTCGATCCGGCCTTGACCGACAGCGCGTCGGCAAGCAACGCGCTTTCCTCGATCTCGTGCGACAGCAGGATCAGCTTCGGCGGCGGCTTGTCGTCGTAGAATTGCGCGAGGAACGAGGACAGCACCTCCTCGGGCGTAAAGCTCTTCTCGGCCCGCGGGAAATAGGCGCGGTTGCCCCAGTTCTGGCCGGTGCGGAAGAAGAACACCTCGACGCAGGAATAGCCGCCTTCCTGATGGATCGCGAACACATCGGCTTCTTCGACCGTGCGCGGGTTGATGCCCTGCTGCGACTGGATCGCCGACAGCGCCGCGAGCCGGTCGCGGTACAGCGCCGCGGTCTCGAATTCGAGCTCGCCGGAGGCTTTCTCCATCTCGGCCGCGAGCAGCTCCTTCACGGCGTGGCTGCGCCCGGAGAGGAATTCGGTCGCCTCGCGCACCAGCTCGCTGTAGCCGGGGAAATCGATCTCGCGCGTGCAGGGGCCGGCGCAACGCTTGATCTGATAGAGCAGGCAGGGCCTGGTGCGGCTTTCGAAGAAGCCGTCGGTGCAGGAGCGGATCAGGAAGGCGCGCTGCAGCGCGGTGATGGTGCGGTTGACCGCGCCCGCGTTGGCGAACGGGCCGAAATAGCGTCCGGGCCGCGACTGCGCGCCGCGATGCTTGAGGATCTGCGGCGCCCAGTGATCGCCTGATATCAGGATATAGGGAAACGACTTGTCGTCGCGCAGCTGCACATTGAAGCGCGGGCGAAGCTGCTTGATCAGATTGGCTTCGAGCAGCAGTGCTTCGGTCTCGGTCGTGGTCGAGACGATCTCGACATGCGTGGTCGCGGCGATCATGCGCAGGATGCGCGCCGGCAGCGGCGCGTTGGCCCGCGCATAGGACGACAGCCGCTTTTTGACGTTCTTCGCCTTGCCGACATAGAGCACGTCGTTGGCGGCGTTGAGCATGCGGTAGACGCCGGGCGAGGTCGGGGCGAGGCGAACCGCGTTCTCGATCGCGGCGTGCCCGACCGAGAGCGTGCCCTCGGCAACCGCCTCGGTGGCGTCGTCCGAAGCGTCCGGCAGACGCGCCTCATCCTCCTCCTCGGCTGCGGAGGTTTCGGGATCGACGTCGCTCGTGTCGAGCGTCGGATCGTCCTGTGGCAGGTCGGACTTTGAACCGCGCCGTGGCTTCGGGGCCGGCGTCGGACGTTCGGGAGAATCGTGAACCATGGGCCGTAAATTAAGCGCTTGGGCGACCGCTCGCCAGCGTTGGCGGCGCCAGAAAAACAAGCCCGATTGCAGGAGGTTACCGACCCCGCGGGTCGACCCGGGTGGGTGGGTAACACATTGTTAAGATTGATGAGCGGGCCGGTAACCGGGCTTAACAGCCCTTTAACTTAAAACTCTCGATAAACCTTAGCGAAAAAAGTGGAATTCCGTAACCACGCTGGCCTTGGCCGGCGGGCTGCGGCAGTTGCGTGGTGGAGAGTATAATGACCCGGTTGGTTGCGCGTGCGCTGGCACTGATCGTCGCAGGCTGGACGACCTCGGCGGCGTCGGCCGACCTCAACTACGGATCGCCCTATACCGTCCATCAGCCGCTCAACGCCTATAGCTGGGCCGGCCCTTACCTCGGCGGCAACATCGGCTATGGCTGGGGTTCGGTCGAGAACAACCCGACCAAGCCGTCCGGCTTCGCCGGCGGCGTGCAGGCCGGCTACAATTTCCAGAACGGCACCCCCTGGGTGTTCGGTATCGAAGCCGATATCCAGGGCTCCGCAGCGGACGATCGGTTCGCGCCCTGGAAGTTCTCCAATCCGTGGTTCGGCACGGTGCGCGGCCGCGCCGGCTATGCGGTCAACAACGTGCTGTTCTACGCAACCGGCGGTCTCGCCTTCGGCGAGCTGCGCGGCGAAACCTTCGGCATTTCGGAGACGCATACCAATGCGGGCTTCACCGTCGGCGCCGGCGCCGAAATGGGCTTTGCCCCGAACTGGAGCGCCAAGATCGAGTATCTCTACATCGATCTCGCCAGCAGCAACTTCACGATTACCGGCGGCGCGTCGAACGGCTACAGCTTCAGCCTGGTTCGCGCCGGCATCAACTATCACTTCTGAGAACAAGAAAACGTCAGATATCAACTCCCGGCCGCGCCTCGCGCGGTCGGGTTTTTCTTTGTGCTGATGACGTGGACATCATGCGCAGCAGCACGCACGCCACGGCGTTCGCGAAGCCAATCGCGCCGCACGTGTCGGTTATGCGGGCACCGCCAGTCGCGTCCGCATCATGCAGGTGGTCACGCAGCGAGCGCGAGCCCCGCGCCCGGCAGTCAAATCACACGCAACGCTTCATTTGGCGTTCATCACGAGCCGCGCGCCGCGAGCGCTCCTCATGAAACCACCAGGTTGACCGCCTTCGGGCCCTTGCCCTTCTTGTCTGGTTCAACCTCGAACGTAATGCGCTGTCCTTCAGTCAGGTCCTTCAATCCTGCACGCTCGACAGCTGTGATGTGAACGAACACATCGCGGCCGCCATCGTCAGGTTTGATGAAGCCGTAGCCACGCTCTCCGTTGAAGAACTTGACTGTCCCAGTCATGGCCATCGGGAAAACTCCTCCCCCGTATTGCTCCACCGCTACGCGCACGCCGCGTAGCGGTTGACCGACATTCGCTTGTCGGAAGCTTGGCCACCTGAACAGGCCGGTGTCACGCCGCCGGTCTGCCTGGATTTATTTCGGCCTTGTCACTCCGCCGCAACCATTCGCGGAAGCGGAACGTAAAGCCAGTCGTAACAGGATGAGCATAATACGGTTCCGCGCGCGTTGCCTACGATCAATTCGAACTTTTCAGTGGGTGCTGCGGATTAAGCCTTGAGCGTCTCGAGTCTGAAGCGGCCAGCGCCGCCTTGACCGAGCGGCTTCTCGAGTTCGGGCAGGATGATCTTCAGCTCACCTGCCAACGTCCACGGCGGATTCACCATCAAAAGGCCGGTGGATACGAGGCCGCCGTCGGTTTCTTGCGGTGCCACACTGAATTCCAAACGCAAGCATTTGCCGGCAGGCTGGCTTGTTGCTGCCGCTGCGGCAACGCTGTGCGCGAGCTCGTCGGTGGCCCTCCGGGATTTTACGGGGTACCACAAAAGATACGCGCCGGTCGGCCATTTCGCGAACGCTTCAGTGAAAGCACGGGCCAGTCGTTCGAACTCATCCTTTGCCTCGAACGGTGGATCGATCAGCACCAGACCGCGCCGCTCGTTCGGCGGCACGAATGCGGGCAGCGCCGTCCAACCATCGAGATCGACGACGCGCGCCTGCGCATCACGCCGCAACGCATCGATCAGTTGCTTGCGCGCCGTCGGTTCGATCTCGCAGGCGGTGAGGCGGTCTTGGGGCCGCAGCAGCGCACGCGCGATCAACGGCGAACCGGGATAGGATTTCAGTTCACCTCTCGAATTGAATGCCCTGACGATGTCGAGATACGGCGCGATCAGCGGCAGCGCCTTGTCGGAGAGTCGCGCCTGCATCAGCCGCGCGATGCCGGTGAGCCATTCGCCGCTGCGCTGCGCTTCGCTCGATGTCAGGTCATAGAGTCCGGCGCCGGCATGGGTGTCGATGACGCGGAACGGCGCCTGCTTTTCCTGCAGATAGGTCAGCATGCGTACCAGCACGATGTGCTTGATGACATCGGCAAAGCTGCCGGCGTGAAAGGCGTGACGGTAGTTCATGGGATAGCAATTACCACGTCATTGCGGGGGGAGCGACTTTGTCCGCCGAAGTCCGGAAAGCGAAGACGGAAGCAATCCGTCTCACCATGAGAAAGTCATGGATTGCTCCTCGCAATGGCGCGAAGCAATGGGCTGGAGCATTTTCGGTTCTGACTGAAATCAGAACCGGAGCTCCAGCTTCCTGTTTTGACGGGTTGTCTTCACGCGAAGCGGTGCCCATCCCGGATCAAGTCTGGGACAGGTTTTCGCTCAAAAACGCTCTAGCCGCCGCGAACCGGCGGCATCAGCACCTGATCACGGCGACAGGCACGGCGGTCGGTTTCCTCGCAGGAACGGAATTGCAGGTCCTTGCTCAGGCAGATCCGCACCTCGCTGAGCCGCCTGCTGTCGCAGGTCACCGCGATCGCCGAGCTGCTGAGTCCCGGATTGACCTTGATGAACGCCGCCTCCAGCTCGTCGGGCGCGATCGTCTTCGGCTCCGACAATTGCAGGAATTCCTCGGGGATCTTCACCGCAGCGCGGGCCTTGCGGATGGCTTCGAAATAGGCCCGCTCGCCGAGGCCGGAGCAGGTGCCGTGCTTGTCCCACTCGTTGTAGATCAGCCCGGGCGCCGGCATCAGGTCGAGCATCGAGGTCATGATGTTGCGGGCGAGCCGCGGCGAGGGCCGCTGGCAGTATTCCGGAAAGCCCCGCTCATATTGCGGCCATAGGCCGTGGACCACGAAGGAATACGGCCGTCCGCTGCACTGGGCCTGCGCGCCACGGCCATTGTTGCCGCGCTCGCTCGCCGCCTCGCAGAACGAAGGCGACCACGACAGCGACAATACGTAGAAATCGAACTCGCCCGGCGCATTCTGGCGGCGATCCTGGGCCGATGCCCCCACCGCACCGCATAGAACAAAGGCAATCGAAATCAGAAATCGGGAAATTGTGACCAACCGCGGCATCAAACGCTCCCCTCACTCGACCGCCCGGAGCCTAACAGGCCACCGGAACATTTCAAGAACAAAAGCCGCCGTCTGAATGGCGGCGGCTTCTGCTGTCAGCAATCTGGTCGGAGATTAGGGCCGGGCGGCCTTGCAGGACGGGTTGTAGGCCCAGTTGCGGTCGAGCCCGGTCACGCACCATTCGACGCCTGGGCTGAGGCTGAGTGAGTCGCTGACACCGGCAAAACCGCCGTCCTCGATGATCGAATAGTGTACGCCGCGCACCTTGCCGTCGCTCAACATCACGTCGCCCGAGCAATAGCGACGCGGAATATTGTCGGCCTGCCAGGGGCGGAAGGCGGTTTCGTGGATCCGGTTGAAGCCGGTGATCACGAGCGGCGAATTCCAGAAAGTGGCTTCCTTTTCCTGGAATTGCTCGCTGATGACCCTCAGCGCCCTCTCGCAGGGCGCCACATTGCCGTCATAGCGCGGGCCGGACAGCCAGAAATTCAGCTCGAACGGATTGGCGGCCTCGGCCGTACCCCCGAACGCCAGCAGGCCGACCACGAGTGCGGCGCCGAGGCCAAGCTTTTGGCCGAGTTTAGTGCGAGAGTTGAACAGGTTGCGCATGGGAATCCACCCGATGATCCGATGCGCGGACGGTGCCGCGAAGCCCCGGCAAGGTCAAGTGCAGCGCGGCAACACCTGCGGAGAAGTCCACTTCTAGCGACCGGCTCGTTCTTTTCACGGTGGCCGGCGCACTCTATGTTGCTTCAAGCGAAATGGAGTCTGCGATGCGAAGGAAATTGGCCGCGTGCCTGGTTGCCGTTTGCGGGATGCTGGCCGTCGTACCGGCGCGAGCCGATTGGATGCAGCCGGTGCCGCCGTTCAAGGGCAATGATACCGGCGGTATTATCGCCTATACGCTGGCGGTCCAGAGCGACGCCCGGCAGCTCGCTGTCGATCACTGCGCCTCCTACGGCAAGGTGGTGAAGTTCCTTGCGGTGCAGCGCTATCCGGGCGGCTATCTCTCCTTTGCGTGCCGCTGGGTGCCCTACGGCGCGGCTCAGAGGCCGGTGCGCACGCTCTACTGAGCGCGCCGCTCCATTCTCCGATCGTTCAGCCGGGAGCTCACCGCATGACCCGACAGCTTGCCTTGCTTGGTTCGGCTGTTTGCCTTGTCTTGTCCGCCGGCGCCGCAAGTGCCGTCGACCTGCCGACCCGCAAGGCCGGGCTGTGGGAGATGAAAATGCTGCGTACCGGCGGGCCGATGCCGGAAATCACCATGCAGCACTGCACCGACGAGACCACCGACAAGGAAATGAGCGCGGCGGCATCGCCGATGGCCAAGGAAGTCTGCTCCAAGCAGGATATCCAGAAGACCGCGACCGGCTATGTCAGCGATTCCGTCTGCAGCGTCGCCGGCATGACGGTGCAGAGCCACGCCGAGATCGTCGGCGACTTCAATTCCGCCTACATGGTCAAGAGCACCTCGCATTCCGAGGGCGGCGCGGCCGGCACCCGCGACACCACGATGACCATCGAGGCGAAATGGCTTGGCGCCTGCAAGGCCGACCAGAAGCCCGGTGACATCGTCATGCCCGGCGGCATGAAGATGAACGTCAAGGACATGGAAAAGCTGAAGGGCCTGCTGCCCAAGCAGAAGTAGGGCGCAGCGCACTGACGTCGCGCGCCTGAATGTATCGCCTCTCATCTCGAGAGGCTGTGACGCTTTGCACCACCTCCATTGCGAGAAGCTCGCGACAAAATTGCAAAGCAATTTTGCGCTGAAGCGACGACTTGTCCGCCGAAGCTCGGCGAAGGCGGACGCAATCCAATTCGCAGCTTGCTTGTCGAGGAGCGATGGCTGCTTCGCGCAGCCTAACATCGAGCGCACGTTCGCTCGCCCCGTTAGATGCGATGACATGGATAGCGCGCATCACTTGCGAGGTGTTGGCTTTGATCGCGCACAATGCCAAGGGGTTGCAGGACGAAATCAGCATCATTGAACGATCGCTGCGTGCCTCGCGATCGAGCAATCTGAGAGAGCGAAGACGCGCATCGCATTCTTCGCGCTGCAAGTGTGCTGCGACAGCATGTCGTTTTTGAATCGCTCCAGTGTTGCGCATCTTGAATCGTTCCAGTGTTTCGCATCGTGTGCGCTTCAATGGATTCTATTTTGCGCGTGTGGAATTTCGCTCAACCCGCCGATAAAAGTCCGCCCCAATCGATGCCCGCTGAGTTGCGAACGCGCGGCTCGGTCAAGATTTCCTGGGCAGTGTGGGGATTGTTTGGTGGGAATGGCTTCGTCGCGGAGCATGCGCGGCTTGCTCGGATCAACGGCTGCGATCAATGCGGCGTTTCTCGGTTCGGTGTTGCTCGTGCCAGCGGGGGCAAACGTCGCCAACGCTCAGGCGCAAACCAGTGCTCCGCCGAACAATGTAAGCGTGCTCCCTCCGGTGACGGTGAATCAACCTGATGTGGCAACGAAGCGCGGCGCCGTTGCTTCAAGTCAGCGCACCAGGACTTCGCGAACGACTGCTGTAAACCAGCGCCGCAATGCGGCGCCCGTTCAGAGCCAGGCTCCGCGGGCGCAAGGCGCCGGAGGCGCGATCGGCGTGACGACCGGATACGTGGCAACCAACAGCACCGCCGGCACCAAGACCAACACGCCGCTGCTCGAGACGCCGCAATCGCTTTCGGTCGTGACGCAGAAGGAGCTCAGGGATCGCAACGTTCAGACACTCAAGGACGCCGTCAACTACACGCCCGGCGTCACGACCACGGCATTCGGCTATGATCCGCGGTTCGATAGTTTCTACATCCGTGGCTTCGATGCGACCTATACGGGGATCTATCGGGACGGCCTGCGCCAGGGTGGCGGCAACTTCGCCATTCCCAAGATCGAACCCTACGGTCTCGACAGCTTATCAATCCTCCGTGGTCCCGCTTCGGGTCTCTACGGCCTTGGCTCTCCGGGCGGCATCGTGGATGTCACCACGAAGCGGCCGACGTTGACGCCGTTCGGCGAGGTGCAGCTGCAGGCCGGCAATTATGACCGTCACCAGGGCAGTTTCGATATCGGTGGCCCGGTGCCCGGCAGCGATCAACTGTACTACCGGCTGACGGGTTTGCTCCGTGATGCGAAGACCTGGTATCCCGGCAATGACGACGATCGCGCCTACATCGCGCCCGCTTTGACCTGGCGGCCGGACACCGATACGTCCTTCACCATCCTGAGCGAATATCAAACCAGCCGCACCGCCGCGAGCATCGGCAACTTCCGCACGGCTGACGGTCAATTGACCAACATCTACTCGAATGATCCGGCCTTCAGCGCCATGGACCAGAAGCAGTATCGGATCGGTTACGCGTTCGAGCACAATGTCGACGACGTGTGGACGGTGCGGCAGAACTTCCGCTTCTATCAGGTCGACGTGGACGCGAAATACACCCAGATCGATTCGATCGACAGCAGCACCAATCTGGCGTCGCGCTCCGCCTGGCGCATATTGGACAGCTTCAATACTGTGACGCTCGACAATCAGGCCGAAGCCAAGTTCATGCTCGGCGCGATCAGGAACACGGCCCTGTTCGGCGTTGACTACGGGCATTCCTACTACAACGACAAGATCGGATATGGCGCAGCTCCCGATCTCAATCTCCTGACCATGAACTACGGCGCCCAGGCCATCGCGGCGCCGGCATTCTCGATCTTCAACAAGCAGTCGACCGACGAGGTCGGTGTCTATGGCCAGGAGCAGGCCAGGCTCGGCGGCTTCGTCCTGACGCTCAACGGTCGCCAGAGCCGGGTATCGCAGACGACGACCGCGGGTCTCGACGGCTTGCCGTCAACGCAAAAGGCGACCGCCTTTACCGGCCGCGCGGGCCTCAGCTACGTCTTCGACAATGGCCTTGCGCCCTATGTCAGCTACGCGACTTCATTCAGCCCGCAGGTCGGCGTCGACGCATCGGGATCGCCGTTCAAGCCGACCACCGGCGAGCAAACGGAAGCCGGCATCAAGTACCAGATGCCGCATGTTCCGGTGCTGTTGACCGCCGCGGTGTTCGACATCACGCAGGACAATGTGCTGCGCACCGATCCCAACAACATGGCGTTCCAGACGGCAACCGGTCAGGTCGAATCGAAGGGCGTGGAGCTCGAGGCGAAGCTCGCGCTCAAGCAGGGATTCGATCTCACCGCCGCCTACACCCATCTCAACGTGGTGATCACGCAGGGCAATCCCGATACGACCGGCAATGAGCTCTCCGGCATACCGCGGAATTCCTTCGCCGCGTTTGGCAAATACACGTTCCAGTCCGGCGTCCACGTCGAAGGGCTCGGGCTCGGCTTGGGTGTCCGTTACATCGGGACGAACTTCGGCAACGACCAGAACACGTTCCAGAATGCGGCGACAACATTGTTCGATGCCGTGATCGATTACGAGCTCGGCAAGCTGGACCGGCGATTGCTCGGAGCCACGATGCGGCTGAACGCCACCAACCTGTTCGACAAGCACTATCAGACCTGCCAGTCCGGCTATTGTTATGCCGGCGAACGGCGTCAGGTCATCGGCACCTTGTCCTATCGCTGGTAGCGGCCATTCCTGAGCTTCGAGCCGAAGGCAGAGCTTTGCTACACCGGCACCCGTACCGCCGCCCGCAAGCCACCCATCGGGCTCTCGCTGAGCATGATGTCGCCGCCATGCGAGCGGGCGATGTCGCGGGCGATCGCAAGTCCGAGCCCGCTGCCACCTTCGTCCTGGTTGCGCGCATCGTCGAGCCGCAGGAACGGCTTGAACACTTCCTCGCGCATCGCGGCGGGGATGCCGGGCCCGTCGTCGTCGATCGTGACGTTGAGATAGCGATGGTCGCGATGACCGGTGATCGAGATGGTGTTGGCGTGGCGCGCCGCGTTGGAAACGAGGTTGGCGAGGCAGCGCTTGAATGAGGCCGGCTTCACCGTCACGACCGGCAGGCCGCGGAATGCCACCGTCGCGGTGTGGCCGTGGCGCTCGGCGTCGCTGCGCAATTCCTCCAGCGCCATCGCCATGTCGGTCGGCTGCGCCACCTCGCCGGAATCGCCGCGCGCGAAGGCGAGATAATCCTCCAGCATCATCGACATTTCGTCGACGTCCTTGCGCATCGCGTCGATCTCGGGACCTTCGCCGATCAGGGCGAGCTCGAGCTTGAAGCGGGTCAGGATGGTGCGCAGATCATGCGAGACGCCGGCGAGCATGGCGGTGCGCTGCTCGATCGAGCGCTCGACGCGTGCCTTCATCTCGATGAACGCCTGTGCCGCGCGCCGCACCTCGCGCGCGCCGCGCGGCCGGAAGTTCGGCACCTCGCGGCCCTTGCCGAAACTTTCGGCGGCGTCGGCAAGCCGCAGGATCGGTTTGATCTGGTTGCGCAGGAACAGCACGGCGACGATCAACAGAATCGTCGAGGTGCCGAGCATCCAGAAGATGAAGATCTCCGAATTAGAGGCGTAGGCCGCGCTGCGCTGGGCGAAGATACGCATCACCGAATCGTCGAGCTGCACGCGGATCTCGACCAGGTTGGATTTGCCGACAGTGTCGATCCAGAACGGACGGCTGATCTGGCGGCCGAGCTGCACCGAGAGCGTCTGGTCGAGCAGCGAGAAGAACGGCTTCGGTCCCGGCGGCGGCATGTCGCCGGTGGGGAGGAAGTCGACCACCAGCTGCAGCTTTTGGGCGATGCGGCGCAGCTGCGCGCGATCCTTGTCCTGCGGATAGGTCTTGTAGACGTCGATCAGTGCGGCAATGTCAGATACCACCGCGGCCGACAGCCGCCGCGTCACCGTGTTCCAGTGCCGCTCCATGAACACGAACGCGACCACGGTCTGCAGGATCACCATCGGCACGATCATGATCAGCAGCGCGCGGGCGTAGAGGCCGGTCGGCATCCAGCTCTTGAACGCATTGCCCATCCAGCCGTTCGCCTTCGAGACGCGCTGCGAGGCGTTCTTGATCAGGGTCAGGCCGGTGTCGAGCGTGCTCATGGCTGCATCTTACGGCGAGGCCACCAGGCGATAGCCGATGCCGCGCACCGCCTGCAGGAACAGCGGATTGGCGGGATCGTGCTCGATCTTGCGGCGCAGCCGGTTGATCTGCACGTCGACCGCGCGCTCATTGACGGTGCCGCCAGAGGTCAATTCGGCGCGCGGCACGGTCTCGCCGGGCGCGCTCGCAAGGATGCGCAGCATCTCGCGCTCGCGATCGGTGAGATGGATGATCTCCTCGCCCTGGCGCAGCTCGCTGCGCTCGATGTGGAAGATGTAGGGGCCGAACGCGATCTGCTCGACGGTTACGACCTGCGGCGGCGCGGTGCGCTTGAGGATGTTGCCGATGCGCAGCACGAGCTCGCGCGGCTCGAACGGCTTGGCGACATAATCGTCGGCGCCGATCTGCAGGCCCTCGATGCGGGCTTCCGCCTCGTGGCGGGCGGTCAGCATGATGATCGGCACCGTCGACGAGCTGCGGATGAAGCGGGCGAGGTCGAAGCCGTTTTCGCCCGGCATCATCACGTCGAGGATCAGCAGGTCGAAATGCAGCCCGAGCAGCTTGGCGCGGGCGTCGGTGGCGCTCATCGCCGTGGTGACACGATAGCCCTCGCCGGACAGAAAGCGCGACAACAGGTCGCGAATACGCCGGTCGTCGTCGACCAATAGCAGATGCGGTGCGTCGTCGGCCGGCTCGGCCGGTGTCCGCAGCATGGTTGCAGCCTGCACCAGGTTCACTCCCTCGTTTTCTTGCCGACGCCGAAGATCGCTTCGAGCACCTTGTCGGGATCATCGCGGTCGATCATCGCGCGGAGGAACTGGCGAACTGTCTCCACACCGGCCGGATCGATCCCGGCGATTGCGCGGTTGATGCGGTCGGTCTGCAGCCCCGCGAGCTTGCCGACCAGCGCCTCGCCCTTCGGCGTGGCGTAGAGCAGGCGCTGCCGGCGGTCATTGTTGCCGGTCTTCTGCACGATGTAGCCCTCGTCCAGGAGCTGCTTGAGCACGCGCCCGAGCGACTGCTTGGTGATGCGCAGGACGTCGAGCAGGTCGGCGACCTTCAGGCCGGGATATCGGGTGACAAAGTGGATGACGCGGTGGTGGGCACGGCCGAACCCGAACGCCTCCAGCTCCTGGTCGGCGTCGCCGACAAAGTCGCGGTAGGCGAAGAACAAGAGCTCGATGATGTCCCAGCGCAGATCGCGCCCGCCCGCCGCAGATGCGTGGTCATCTCCCTGCGAATCGGGCTTGGCAGCCATGCCTGAGAAATTTATGTCAGTCATATTGACGTATCTTGGGTTCAATGTTACAAAACTGCCTGTTACGACGAAACATTAGGTCGTTTTGTCTTCGACAGCGTTTGAGACGGCCTGAAAGAGCCTGTGAGGCGGTTTGGGCCGCAAATTGGACTACCGTGCGATTGTCGAGCGGCATTTCGGCAAACATACTGGACTTCAGCATTCCGCAAAAGCATGTCTAAACGGCATGTTGGCGCAGGCAACCGGCCGCAGGGCCGGTGGTGGTGAAGTTCGGGCCAAGCCGAGCCGGGAGGCTCCGGGGGAAACAGGCCGGCGCCAGACATTGCGTCGGTTCCGACAGCGGAAAGCAAGAAAAATGACTTTGAACTTCGACATCCAGCCTTCGCCGAATGCGACGCCCGACAAGGAGCGCGCGGCGAGGCTCGTGGACCCGGGCTTCGGCCGGGTCTTTACTGATCACATGGCGATCGTCCGCTACAGCCAGGGCAAGGGCTGGCATAGCGCGCGCATCGAGGCACGCGCGAATTTCCCGCTCGATCCGGCCGGTGCGGTGCTGCACTACGCCCAGGAGATTTTCGAAGGTCTCAAGGCCTACAAGCGCGACGATGGCGGCGTGAACCTGTTCCGTCCGGACGCCAATGCCCGGCGCTTCCATAATTCGGCCGAGCGCATGGCGATGGCGCCGCTGCCCGAGGACGTGTTCATGGACGCGGTTGAGCAGCTGGTGCGGATCGATCGTGCCTGGATCCCGGGCGGCGAGGGCAGTCTCTATTTGCGGCCTTTCATGATCGCGAGCGAGGTCTTCCTCGGTGTGAAGCCGTCGGCGGAATACATCTTCTCGGTGATTGCGTCGCCGGTTGGCTCCTACTTCAAGGGCGGTCCGGCGCCGGTGTCGATCTGGGTGTCGGAAAATTACACGCGTGCCGCGATCGGCGGCACCGGCGCAGTCAAGTGCGGCGGCAATTACGCCGCAAGCCTGCGCGCCCAGGCTGAGGCGATCGATCGTGGTTGCGACCAGGTCGTGTTCCTCGATGCGGTCGAGCGCCGCTATATCGAGGAGCTCGGCGGCATGAACGTCTTTTTTGCGTTCGACGACGGCTCGCTGCTGACCCCGCCGCTCGGCACGATCCTGCCCGGCATCACCCGCGACTCGATCATCGCGCTTGCCAAGGATGCCGGCACCCGCGTGCGCGAGGAGCCCTATACGATCCAACAGTGGCGCACCGATGCCGCGAGCGGCAAGCTGAAGGAAGCGTTCGCCTGCGGCACCGCGGCCGTCATCTCGCCGATCGGCAAGGTCTGCTCGGCGAGCGGCGACTTCCAGATCAGCGGCGGCGCGGCCGGCCCGGTCGCGATGGGCCTGCGCAAGAAGCTGGTCGACATCCAGTACGGTCGCACCAACGACCCGCATAACTGGATCAGAAACGTCGCCTGACCAGCGACGAACTTCGCCGTGTCTCGGCCGTCCTATCTTCGCGCACCGTCATTCCGGGATGGTCCGCAGGACCAGACCTCAGGTGCGCAATTGCGTACCGGGGGAATCTCGAGATTCCGGGTTCGCGTCTTCGACGCGCCCCGGAATGACAATCTGGGAATGGAGGCCCCGGTTGCCGCCTTGCGCGCCGGCTGGTAAACGGCCGCTCATGGCCGAAAAACCCAAAAAACCCCAGAAACTGAAGGCGCGCCTGCCGCGCGGGCTGGAAGATCGTGGCCCCGCCGCGATCAATGCCACGCGGCAGATGGTCGAGAAGATCCGCGCCGTCTACGAGCTCTACGGCTTCGAGCCGGTGGAGACGCCGGCGATGGAATATACCGACGCGCTCGGCAAGTTCCTGCCCGACCAGGACCGTCCCAACGAGGGCGTGTTCTCGTTCCAGGACGATGACGAGCAGTGGATCTCGCTGCGCTACGACCTGACCGCGCCGCTCGCGCGCTATGTCGCGGAAAACTTCGACGCGCTGCCGAAGCCCTACCGCTCTTATCGTTTCGGCTACGTGTTCCGCAACGAGAAGCCGGGTCCCGGCCGTTTCCGCCAGTTCATGCAGTTCGATGCCGATACGGTCGGTTCGGCGACACCGGCGGCCGACGCCGAGATTTGCATGATGGCGGCCGACACGATGGAAGCGCTCGGCATTCCGCGCGGCTCCTATATCGTGAAGGTAAACAACCGCAAGGTGCTCGACGGAGTTCTAGACCGCATCGGTCTTAGCGGACAGGAGAATGCGTCTCGCAGGCTGACGGTACTCCGAGCCATCGATAAGCTTGATAAGTTTAAGCCAGAAGAAGTTCGCCTTCTGCTCGGCGAGGGGCGTAAGGACGAGAGCGGGGATTTTACTAAGGGAGCCCAGCTCAACGAGGCTCAGATTGAGACCGTCTTTCAGGCCTTAAAGTTCAGAGTCGAGACTAGCGAAAGTTCTGACGGAATTCAGAGACAATCTCTCGTGATCGATGCGCCAAGCATCTTCCTCGAAGGCCAGGAGGGAACAGACCTGCTTCATCAGGGAAGGTCTGAACTGGTTGAGATAGCGAAGCTTGCGGCGGCGGCGGGCTATGGTGAAGATCGCATCCGCATCGATCCCTCCGTCGTCCGCGGCCTCGAATATTACACCGGCCCGGTCTACGAGGTTGAGCTGCTGCTCGATACCAAGGACGAGAAGGGCCGTCCCGTGCGGTTCGGCTCGGTCGGCGGCGGCGGCCGCTACGATGGCCTGGTCTCGCGCTTCCGCGGCGAGCCGGTGCCGGCAACCGGCTTCTCGATCGGCGTGTCGCGCCTGCAGGCGGCGCTCACGATGCTCGGCCAGCTCGACACGCAGGCCGGGTTCGGCCCCGTCGTCGTCACCGTGTTCGACCGCGACCGTGTCGCCGACTACCAGAAGATGGTCGCCGAGCTGCGGCAGGCCGGCATCCGCGCCGAGCTCTATCTCGGCAATCCGAAGAACATGGGCAACCAGCTCAAATATGCCGACCGCCGCAACTCGCCTTGCGTGATCATCCAGGGCTCCGACGAGAAGGCGCGCGGCGAGCTGCAGATCAAGGATCTGATCGAGGGCGCCAAGGCCGCAGCGGCGATCGCCTCGAACCAGGAATGGCGCGAGACACGTCCCGCGCAGTTCTCCTGCGCAGAGGCCGATCTGGTCGCCAAGGTCCGCGAGGTCCTGGCGCGGCATGACGTGACCTGGGGATAGCTGGATTGTCATGCGCGGGCTTGACCCGCGCATCCATCTTCAAAAAGATGGCGCGTCCGGCCAAGCCCGGTCAGCTGCAGTTGCGCGTCAACAATAACAAGGGAGTTCTTCCAATGCCTGAGATCACCGTGAGCATGGCCGCCGGCCGCACCGACGAGCAGAAGCTCGGCATGATGCGCGACATCACCCAGGCGCTGGTGAAGAATCTCGGCGTCGATGCCGACGCGGTCGTGATCCAGATCAATGAAGCGCCGCTGCATCACAAGATGAAGGGCGGCAAGTCCTTCGTCGAGCGCGCTGCCGCGGCGAAGAAATAGCCCCTGTCTCTCCACGGGTCGTCCCCGCCTTGTGCGCAATTGCGCACTGGAGCAGGGACCCATAACCACTGATGCCAGTCGTTGCGCTCGCTGAGGCCCCAGCCTTCGCAACAACCAGCTTTGGTGGTTATGGGTCCCGGCTCAAGGCCGGGACGACAGTCTTCTTGAGGCGCTAATGGACGCACGCGACTTCATCAAGGTCGGCATGAGCGCTGAGCGCACGCTCGTGGTGCCGCCGGAGCGCACGGTCGGGCATTTCGTGCCTGATATGCCGATGGTTTATGCGACCCCGATGATGATCCTCGAAATGGAGATGGCCTCGGGCGACGCCATCCGCGGCGCGCTGCAGCCCGGCTGGGTCACGGTCGGGACCGAGGTCGACATCCGCCACCTCGCGGCGGCGCTGGTCGGTGCCACGGTGCGAACCACAGCGAAGGTCATTGCGGTCGAGCGCCGCGTGATCCGTTTCGAGGTCGAGGCCTTTGAAGGCCCGCGCAAGCTCGGTGAAGGCCGCCACGCCCGCGGCCTGATCAATGTGGAGCGTTTCAACAAACGGCTCGCAGGGACCTCGGGCCAAACGCAATAGGCAGGCCCAGGCGCTGTGCGGTCCGCACGACCAACTCGTCATGCGCGGGCTTGACCCGCGCATCCATCAAGAAAGACAGCGTTGTCCACGTGAGATGGATTGCCGGGTCAAGCCCGGCAATGACGGTGGATGCTTTACTTCGCCAATTCCTTTGAGCGCCGGGTTGCTGCGGCGATGGCGCGGGTCATCAGCGGCTGCATGCCGTCGTTCGCCATCAGAACCTCGAGCGCAGCAGCCGTGGTGCCGCCGGGCGAGGTGACGTTCTGCCGCAAGGTCGCCGACGGCAGATCCGAGCGATGTAGCAGCTCGCCGGAGCCGGCGACGGTCGCCCGCGCCAGCGTGGTCGCAAGCTGCTCGGGCAGGCCGGCCGCGACGCCGGCGCGGGCCAGCTCCTCGGCGAGCAGGAACACGTAAGCCGGGCCGGAGCCGGAGACCGCGGTCACTGCGTCCATCAGGCTCTCATCGTCGACCCATTCGACGAGCCCGGTTGCCTTCAGCAGCGCATCGGTCGTGGCGCGCTGCGCGGCGGTGACGCGCTTTGACGGCACCGCGACCGTGATGCCGCGGCCGATCGCCGCCGGCGTGTTCGGCATCGCGCGCACCACCGCGCCGCCGACAACCTCTTCCAGCGCTGACATGGTCGTGCCGGCCATGATCGAGACCACCAGCGTCGACGGACCGACGAGCGCCTTCAGCGCGGCGCCAGCGTCGCGGAACGATTGCGGCTTCACCGCGACGACAAGCGTATCGACGGTGCCGAGATCCTTTGCCTGCGGATTGAGCTGCACACCCTTTGCGGCGAGCGCGGAGATCTCCGGCGAGAGATACGGATCGATCACCGCGACCTGCTTGGGCGCGAGGCCCTGTGCGAGCCAGCCGGTCAGCATCGCGCCGCCCATCTTGCCCGCGCCCGCAAGCGCGATGGTGCCGGTCGTGTTTGTCAATGCGCTGCTTGCGTTCACAGGTGTCACCGCTCGTGGTCCCGGCGGAGGCCGGGCGCCATAACCACAAGGGTTCTAGTGAAGCAGGGAGCGAGCCACAAGCACCCAGATGTCATTGCCGGGCTCGACCCGGCAATCCATCGGAACGAAAGCAGCTTTTGCCGGATGGATGCGCGGGTCTAGCCCGCGCATGACGATTGAATCCGTTGAGGCTTACGCCTCGCCCTCGGTATCGAACATCGCAGCCGCCATCGCCTCGGCGGTCGACTTGCCCGCCCACACCACGAACTGGAACGCCGGGTAGTAGCGCTCGCAGGCGTGGATTGCGTTGACCACCATGCTCTCGCATTGCGCGGTCGAGGCGGTGAGGCCGCCGGGCAGCACCAGCGCCTGGCGGTGCATGACCATGCCGGTGTGGGTCCACAGGTCGAAATGGCCGACCCATAATTGTTCGTTGATCGCGGCAACCAGTCGCTGCACTTCGGCGCGTCGCGCCTGCGGCATCTTCATGTCGAAGGCGCAGGCGAGATGCAGCGCCTCGATCTCGCCCATCCAGGTGAAGGAGAGCTGATAATCGATCCAGTCTCCCTTGGAGACGATCGTCACCTCGTCTTCGCCGGAACGCTCGAACGCCCAGTTGTTGTCGGTGGCGATATCTTCGACCACCGCAAGCGGGTTGTTCCGGGAATCGATAATGCTTTCGAGGAGGGACATGCCGTCTCGGACCTTGTTCTTATGATCGCTTGATACGCACACGGAAGCCGGCACCTGCGACATACTGCGTCGTGGCCGAGTGCAGTTCCTTGACCGGGCTTCCGGATGCTCCTGGACCTGACGCCGATGAAGTGATGTGATTTGCGGAATCCGCGCAACCGCACGCCGAGTCCGTCCACAGCCAAAGCGCGCATCGTCCACAGCTGATCTCCGCCACACTTGTGATTTTGCGAACAAATCGGAATCTTGGTGCGCGCGTAACGATTTGTTAACCATTTGCAGGCGCTTCGCCGCACGCGTGAATCAGCCTTCGAGCGCTCGCACCCTCCCTGCAAGAGCCGCATCGTGCTCATGGGGACATGCCGATTCCCCATGCCAAAGGACCTTGCCCGGCTGTCGCGGTTTGGTCATATTTCGTCTCAGGCACGTCCATCCCGGGCGTGCCGATGTTCTCAGGGCGGGGTGAAAATCCCCACCGGCGGTAAGGGTGATGAGCCCAAGCCCGCGAGCGCCTTCTTTCGCGAAGCCGGGAGAAGGGTCAGCAGATTCGGTGCAATTCCGAAGCCGACGGTTACAGTCCGGATGAAAGAGAACGGTTGCGGCGGCCAACGCGATTTTCGCGTCGGCTCGTGTCGTTGTCCGTGTGCCCTGATTCTGGTCCTGAAAGAGGAAAGCCATGAATCAGATGTTGCAAGACCAAGACGTTCAAGCTTCTCAAGTCCAAACCTCCGAAGCAGATAGCGCTTCCGATACGCCGGCAATTCCGCCGGCGCCGGAGCATCCGCACTTCGCCAAGCCGCAGCGCGTCGCCTTCGTGCAGTCGTCCTGGCATCGCGATGTGGTGGAAGAGTGCCGCATCTCCTTCCTGAAGGAGATCGAGGCGCGCCACATCACCAATGTCGACGTGTTCGAGGTGCCGGGCTCGTTCGAGATCCCGTTGCACGCGCAACTCTTGGCGAAGACCCGCCGTTACACCGCGATCGTCGCGGCCGGGCTCGTCGTCGATGGCGGCATCTATCGCCACGAATTCGTCGCCGACACCGTGATCAAGGCGCTGATGGACGTGCAGCTGCGCACCGAGGTGCCTGTGTTCTCGGCAGTGCTGACGCCGCAGCAATTCCACGAGACCGAGGTGCATTACGACTTCTTCCGCAAGCACTTCGTCATCAAGGGGATCGAGGTCGCGGAAGCCTGCGCCAACACGCTGCTCAGCCTGGAGCGTCTGCGCGGCCAGGTCGCGGCGGGGATCCCCGGCTAGCGCCTTCCAATCGTCTGATTGTCATTCCCACCGCCGCCTCTATAAAGTCGGCGGTGGGAGGAGGCCTCGCCGTGACGACGGCTTGGCCGAGACGATCATGTTCGAAGGACACGATCCCTATCTCGTCGCGCTCTCGGTGGTGATCGCGATTCTGGGAGGTTACACCGGTTTCGGCCTGGCCGCGCGCATCCGCGGCGGACCGGATTCCGCTCATCGCCTGTTGCTCGCGGGTGCAGCATTCTTTTTCGCCGTCGGCATCTGGACGATGCATTTTGTCGGCATGCTGGCCGCACCATTGCCGGTGGGCACTGTCTATCTGGTGTTGCCGACCATTATCTCCTTTCTGATCTGCGCGCTGGTGGTCGGCATATCGCTGTTCTTCGTCAGCGTCGGCGAGCCGTCGATGCTCCGCGTTGTTTCATCGGCCGTGTTGCTCGGCCTTGGCATTGCCAGCATGCACTATGTCGGCATGCACGGGCTGTCCGGCGACTTCGCGATGACGCACGCTCCGAGACTGGTTGTGCTCTCGATCGCGATCGCGATCGCCGCGGCCTATGGCGGCTTACGCGCATTCCTGGCGCGGCACGGGGGCGTCCAGTTGATGTTGAGTGCGGTGGCCTTCGGCTTTGCCGTCTCCGGGATGCACTACACGGCAATGGCCGGCATGCAGATAGCTCCATCTGGCGGCGAGGCTCATCACCACATGGATGGATTGGCGGCGTCGTCGCAGATGCTGTCGCTGGTCGTGACGTTGCTGTGCTTCGTTATTGCCGCAGGCTTCCTGCTGTCGTTGGTGCCTGATCCGCGGAAAACGGCCGTGGCAATTGCCGGCGCCGCCGGGGGAAGCTCCGATTCAGCCGAACTGGCGGGTGCCGCCACTGTTCAGGCCGATCCACCGCTTCGGCCGACCCCCTTGGGTGGAATTGGCCAGCCGCCCCGCGCCCCGCCGGCACGTCGGCTGCCTCTAGAAGGGGCGGACGGCACCCATTTCATCGATGCCGCAGACGTTCGCAGCGTGACGGCGGATGCCCACTACACCAAGGTGCATGACGGGACCCGGGAGAGGATGTGCCCCTGGTCGATCTCGGAGGCCGAGGCGCTGCTCGATCCCCGCCTGTTTCTGCGTGTGCACCGCAGCCATATCGTGGCGATACCGCATGTGACCCTGGTTCGGAAGGAGGGCGATGGCGCGGTCATTGAACTGGACGGTCCGTCGCCACATCGCGTTCCGGTGAGCCGAGCCAAGATCGCTGAGGTGAAGGCCCGACTCGGGCTCGCCCGCCGCACCGCCTGAACGCCTCCCTGGCCCGATGGGACGTAGGCGCTGACGCATTTCGTGCGCATCGGACGGCATTTCGTGCGAATTTTGCGTGCCCGTGCCGCATCTGTTGCGGGCGAATCCGCGCCCAGCCAGCCTCCCTCCAACGTCCGCCGGACCCTAAGGGCCGCAGGACGACATGGAGGAAACGATGATTCCCGGCTCGTTCAGCTATCACCGCCCGGCGACGCTGGCTGACGCGGTGAAACTGCTTTCGACACTTGGCGATGAGGTTCGTCCGCTGGCTGGTGGCCACAGCCTGGTCCCGATGATGAAGCTGCGGCTGGCTGCCCCCGAGCACCTTGTCGACCTGCATGACATCGCCGACCTGAAAGGCGTCCGTCGCGAAGGCAGCAAGGTCCTGATTGGGGCCATGACCACCCAGCACGACTTGCTTACCTCCGTCGAGATCGCCCAATCCATCCCCATTCTGCATGAGGCCGCGCTTCTGATCGCTGATCCTCAGGTGCGGTACCGTGGCACCGTGGGCGGTAATGTCGCCAATGGCGACCCGGGCAACGACATGCCGGCGCTTATGATGACGCTTGGCGCGACCTATCATCTCGAGGGGCCGCATGGCGGTCGTGAGGTTGCAGCCGCCGATTACTATCAGGGGGCCTATTTCACAGCGATCGAGCCAGGCGAGCTTCTGGCCTCGATCTCCATCCCGGTCCCCCCCGCGAGTCACGGCTACGCCTACGAGAAGCTGAAGCGGAAGGTCGGGGACTACGCCACCGCTGCCGCGGCGGTGGTGCTCACGATGTCCAGCGGCAAGGTTGCGACCTGCACGATCGGACTGACCAATCTTTCGGAAACGCCGCTACTGGCCGATGCCGCCGCCCAGGTGGTGATCGGCACCAGCCTCGACGCAGCCACGCTCAGGAAGGCTGCGGCCGCGGCGGAGGCGATCATGGCTCCAGCCGCGGATGCGCGGGGGCCCGTCGAATACCGCAAGCACGTCGGCGGCATCATGGTGATGCGAGCGCTGCAGCGCGCCGCCGCCAATGCGGCCTGAGGAGGGACCAGATGGCAAAGACGCATATCACGATGCAGGTGAACGGCGCCGAGGTCGAAGGCCTCGTCGAACCACGTACCCTGCTGGTGCACTTCATCCGCGAGAACCTGCAGATGACCGGCACCCATATTGGCTGCGAGACCACGCATTGCGGCGCGTGCACGGTTGATATCGACGGCATGTCGGTGAAGTCCTGCACCATGTTCGCGATACAGGCCAACGGCTCCGACATCACCACGATCGAGGGCATGGCGAACCCCGACGGTTCGCTCTCGGCGCTGCAGGAGGGCTTCCGCATGATGCACGGTCTGCAATGCGGTTTCTGCACGCCGGGCATGATCATGCGCGCGCATCGGCTTCTGAAGGAGAATCCGTCGCCGACCGAGCAGGAGATCCGGATGGGTATCTCCGGCAATCTCTGCCGCTGCACCGGCTACCAGAACATCGTCAAAGCCATTCAATACGCCGCAGCCAAGATCAACGGCGTGGAATTCCGGGAGGCCGCAGAATGAACGATATGACTCCCACGCGGGAACAACGCAGCGCTGCGCTCGAAGGTATGGGTTGCAAGCGCAAGCGGGTCGAAGACATCCGCTTTACGCAGGGCAAAGGCAATTACGTCGACGACGTGAAGCTGCCGGGCATGCTGCATGGCGATTTCGTGCGTTCGCCGCATCCGCATGCGCGCGTCAAGTCGATCGACGATTCCGAGGCGTTGAAGGTGCCGGGCGTGCTCGCGGTGATCACCGCCGAGACGCTGAAGACGGTGAATCTTGCCTGGATGCCGACCTTGGCAGGCGATGTGCAGATGGTGCTGGCCGACGGCAAGGTGCTGTTCCAGAACCAGGAGGTGGCCTTCGTCGTCGCGACGGACCGCTACGCCGCCGATGACGGTGTCAACAAGGTCAAGGTCGAGTACGAACCACTGCCGCCGCTGATCGATCCTTTCAAGGCAATGGACGCAGATGCACCGGTGCTGCGCGAAGATCTCGCCGGCAAGACCACCGGCGCCCACGGCCCGCGCAAGCACCACAATCACATTTTCGAGTGGACCGTCGGCGACAAGGACCTGACGGATGCCGCCTTCAAGAAGGCCGAGGTGACGATCAAGGAGATGATCTCCTACCATCGCACCCATCCGTCGCCACTCGAGACTTGCCAGTGCGTCTGTTCCTTCGACAAGATCAAGGGTGAACTGACGATCTGGGGCACCTTCCAGGCGCCGCATGTGATCCGCACCGTCGTGGCGTTGATCGCAAAAATTCCCGAGCAGAAGATCCACGTCATCGCGCCTGACATCGGCGGCGGCTTCGGCAACAAGGTCGGGGCCTATCCGGGCTATATCTGCGCCGCGGTCGCTTCCATCGTCACCGGCAAGCCCGTGAAATGGGTTGAAGATCGCATCGAGAACCTCACCGCGACGTCGTTCGCGCGCGACTATCACATGACGACGGAAATCGCCGCGACCAAGGAGGGCAAGGTTACGGGGTTGCGTGTCCATGTGCTGGCCGATCACGGCGCATTCGACGCCTGTGCCGATCCGTCGAAATGGCCGGCGGGTTTCTTCAATATCGTCACCGGGTCGTATGATTTCCCGACCGCGCATCTCGCGGTCGACGGCATTTACACCAACAAGGCCCCGGGCGGGGTTGCCTACCGCTGCTCATTCCGTGTCACCGAGGCGGCCTACTGCATCGAACGCGCGATGGATATCCTGGCGCAGAAGCTGGGGATGGATCCGGCCGAACTTCGGCTGAAGAATTTCATCAAGCCGGAGCAATTCCCTTATCACTCGGCGCTCGGCTGGGAATATGACTCCGGCGACTACCACACCGCGATGCGCAAGATGATGGAGTCGGTCGACTACGCCGGCTTGCGCAAGCAGCAAGCGGAGCAGCGCGCGGCGTTCAAGCGCGGCGAGACTCGCGAGATCATGGGTCTCGGCGTCTCCTTCTTCACCGAGATCGTTGGCGCCGGCCCATCGAAGAACTGCGATATCCTCGGAATTGCGATGTTCGACTCGTGCGAGATACGCATGCATCCGACCGGTGCAGGCATCGCCCGGGTGGGCACCAAGAGCCAGGGCCAGGGGCACGAGACGACCTGGGCACAGATCATCGCCACCGAGATCGGTATCCCCGCCGACAACATCATGGTGGAGGAAGGCAACACGGATACCGCGCCTTACGGCCTCGGCACTTACGGCTCGCGATCGACGCCGGTCGCAGGCGCCGCGATCGCGATGGCCGCGCGAAAGATCAGGGCCAAGGCGCAGATGATCGCCGCCTACAAGCTCGAGGTCCACGAGGACGATCTCGAATGGGACATCGATGGCTTCCGCGTCAAGGGCCTGCCCGAGAAAGTCATGTCGATGAAGGATATCTGCTGGGCCGCGTACAATTCGGTGCCGCCGGGCTTGGAGCCGGGGCTGGAGGCGGTCAGCTACTATGATCCGCCAAACATGACCTATCCGTTCGGCGCCTATATCTGCGTGATGACCATCGACGTCGACACCGGCGTGTACAAGGTCAAGCGCTTCTATGCGCTCGATGATTGCGGCACGCGGATCAACCCGATGATCATCGAGGGCCAGGTGCATGGCGGCCTCACCGAGGCGTTTGCGATCGCGATGGGACAGGAGATTCGCTACGACGCCGAGGGCAATGTCGTCACCGGCTCGTTCATGGACTTCTTCATGCCAACCGCGGTCGAGACGCCGCATTGGGAGACGGATTTTACGGTCACTCCGTCACCGCATCACCCGATCGGCGCAAAGGGTGTCGGTGAAAGCCCGAATGTCGGCGGCGTGCCCGCTTTCTCAAACGCGGTCAACGACGCATTCTCGTTTCTTGGATCGACCCACATCCAGATGCCGCATGATTTCTGGCGGAACTGGTTGGCGGCGAAGAACCTCGGCGTGTTCGCTACCCCATGAAGACCCGTGACGAGATCGCGCGCGCACTCGGCGACGCCGGCTATATCGCCGACGGCGAGCTCGCGATCGCGATCGCGCTGATGCAACAATTGCGGCGTCCGCTTTTGCTGGAAGGCGAGGCGGGCGTCGGCAAAACCGAGGTCGCCAAGGCGCTGGCCGCCGTTCACGCTACCGAATTGATTCGCCTGCAGTGCTATGAGGGGCTCGACCAGTCCGCGGCACTCTATGAATGGAACTACCAACGGCAATTGCTGTCGATCCAGGCGCACCGCGGCGCCGATGCGGATGCGGTCGAGGATCAGATCTTTTCCGAGAAGTATCTCCTCGAGCGGCCATTGCTCGCTGCGATTCGCCGAGAAAGATCGCCGGTTCTGCTGATCGACGAGATCGATCGCGCCGACGATGAGTTCGAGGCATTTCTGCTTGAGCTGTTGTCCGATTTCCAGGTCACGATACCCGAACTCGGCACCATCAGGGCGACTGCAATACCTCATGTCGTGCTGACGTCGAACGGTACGCGGGAGCTCTCGGATGCGCTGCGTCGCCGCTGTCTCTACCACTATGTCGACTATCCCGACGTCGACCGGGAAGCGCGCATCATCACGACGCGGCTCGAAGGCACCAGCGCCTCGCTGGCCCTGCAGATCGCGCGCATGGTCGAGTGCATCCGGAAAGAGGAATTGCGCAAGGTGCCCGGGGTCGCCGAGACGCTGGATTGGGCCGCTGCATTGGTCGGGCTTGAGGTGAAGGATCTGCACGATGCGCCCGAGACCGTGCACGAAACCCTGATGTGCCTGCTCAAGACGCAGGAAGACAAGGCGCGGGTCTCGCGCGAGGTCACGCAACGTCTGCTGGGGAGGGTCGCATGAGCTGCTGCGGCGCATCACCCGATCTTGACGACGTCAACGAGGTGTCCCGCCTCGTGTCCCGCAAGCTCGCGGCGTTTCTGCGGACCCTGCGGGATAGCGGCTTCGCCGTCGGTCTTGCCGAGGGTCAGGATGCCGCCACCCTGATGGCTGCGGGCTACGCGGCACGGCCGGGCCTGCTGCGTTCGGCGCTCAAGCACCTGTTTTCGACGCGCAAGGCCGATTGGGACAGGTTCGACGGAATTTTTGACGCTTTCTGGCTCGGCACGCGGGTGCGGTCGCGTTCGATCGCGACGGGTGCCGTGAAACCCGCGAACAATCCATCGCTGAAAAGTCTGCCCAACCAATCGGCCGAGCCCCGAGCCGGTGCCGAGACGGCGATCGATCAGATTCCCTCGGTTGATGGGGTCGAAAATGAACGCTCCGGCGATGGGCGCATGGAAGGCGCGTCGCGCGCGGACAATCTCGCCGAGGTGGATTTCCGCAATCTGGCAGATCCGCAGCAGGTTGAGCTGGCCCACCTCGCTGCGGCGCAACTGGCGCGCGTCATGCGCACGCGGCTGACGCGGCGCGATCTGGCGCGCCGCCGAGGCTATCGTCTCGATCTGCGTCGCACGATTCACGGCAACATCAGTCACGGCGGCGTGCCGCTCAGTCTGGTGAGACGCCAGCGCAAGCCGAAGCCCTTGCGCCTGGTGGTCCTGCTCGACGCTTCCGGCTCGATGAGCATGTACACGGGCGTTTTCCTCCGCTTCATCCATGGCGTGCTCGACGAGTTCCGCGAGGCCGAGGCGTTCCTGTTCCATACGAGGCTGGCTCACGTCTCGGACGCGATGAAGGAGAGGGATGCCGGCCGCGCCCTCGACCGGCTCTCGATCATGGCGCAGGGAGCGGGTGGCGGCACCAGGATCGGTGAGTGCCTGCAGACATTCAATCGTTGGCACGCAGCGCGCGTGGTTCATTCGCGCACCTGTCTGATGATCGTTTCCGATGGTTACGAGACGGGCGACGCTGCATTGCTCGGCCGCGAGATGGCGGCGCTCCGCCGGCGCTGCCGCCGTATCGCCTGGCTCAACCCGATGATGGGATGGCAGGGTTACGCGCCCGAGGCGCGCGGCATCAAGGCGGCGCTGCCGCATGTCGATCTCTATGCGCCGGCCAACACGCTTGCGAGCTTGAGGGCGCTCGAACCCTATCTGGCGAGGCTTTGATGGGCGTGCATGTCGAGATCATGGATCTGGTCGCGCAGCTGAAGGCCGCGGAGCAGTCGTTCGTATTGGCGACAGTCGTTCGCACGGTCTCGGTGACCGCCGCCAAGGCGGGAGCGAAGGCCATCATCCGTCCGGACGGTACGATCGTGGCGGGCTGGATCGGAGGAGGGTGTGCCAGAGGAGCGGTCCTGAAGGCGGCGCGCGATGCGTTGATCGATGGCGAGCCGCGCATGGTCTCGGTGCAGCCTGAGAATTTGCTCGCCGAGCTCGGCGTGAAGGCTGGCGAGAGCAAGGATGGTGTGCGCTTCGCCTCGAATATGTGCCCGAGCAAGGGGACGATGGACATTTTCGTGGAACCGGTCTTGCCGCATCCCTCGCTGGTCATCCTCGGCGCAAGTCCGGTCGCGCTGTCGCTTGCCGCCCAAGCGCGCCAACTCGGCTATCACGTGACGCTTGCCGCGCCCGCATCCGACCTCATTGTCCCGCCGGATGCTGACGTGATCCTCGATGGTTTCGAACCGAAAGATCTCCATCCGGCTCGTCGTTTCGTCGTGGTCTCGACCCAGGGCAAGGGTGACGAGATCGCGCTGAAGATGGCGGTTGCGATCGACGCTGCCTATCACGCCTTCGTCGGCAGCAAACGCAAGATGGCGGCGTTACGCAACAAGTTGATTGCCGACGGTCTCGAGGCTGCCGTGATTGATCGCGTGAAGGCGCCGGCCGGGCTCGATCTCGGCGCCATCACACCGGAGGAAATCGCGATGTCGATCCTCGCCGAAATCACCATTGAACGCCGCCGTGGCCAGCGTTCCACCGGCTCCATTGCAGGGAGGTAATCCGCAATATGCAGATGAACGACAGCCAGCGTATCCCGGCCACAAAAGAGAAGGTGTGGGCCGCGCTCAACGATCCCGAGATTTTGAAGCGGTGCATTCCCGGCTGCCAGTCGCTCGAGATGGCCTCACCTACCGAAATGACTGCTACCGTCGTGCTCAAGGTGGGGCCGGTGAAAGCGACCTTCGGCGGCAAGGTGACGCTGTCCGATCTCGATCCGCCGAACAGCTATCGCATCTCCGGCGAAGGTTCTGGCGGCATCGCCGGCTTCGCCAAGGGGGGCGCGATCGTCACGCTGACGTCGGAAGGGCCAGACCTGACCGTTCTGGCTTACGCGGTTGACGCGCAAATTGGCGGCAAGCTGGCGCAGCTTGGCGGCCGGCTGATCGATTCCACCGCGAGGAAGCTTGCCGGCGAGTTCTTCAAATCCTTTGGCGAGGTCGTCGGCGGGGCAGCGGCGGTCGGCGCCTGAGCTGGTACAGCGGCCTTGGTCTGATCGCATCTTCGGTTAAGCTGTCCGGTAACAAACTCACTGGATGGGAGTGATCGGACCATGACCAAGGAAGGCTCCTCCGACTGGCTCGGCCTGTCGGGCCGCGTAGCCGTCGTCACCGGCGGAGGCGGCGGCATCGGCCGCGCCACTGCGGTCAGCTTCGCGCGCGCCGGCGCCAGGGTCGCAGCCCTCGATCGCGACGAGCGCGGGCTTGCCGAGACCAAGGCAAAGCTTGGCGAGTTCGGCGATGGTCACCTCGTCGCGAGCTGCGACACCACTAGCGCGGAAAGTGTCGCGGCGTCCGCTGGGGCCGTCGAGCGCACGCTTGGGGCTTGCGACATCCTCGTCAACACCGCGGCGGTGCTGCGCCCGGGCGGGCTCGATACGCTCCCGCTCGCCGAATGGAATGCGGTGCTGGCGGTCAATCTCACCGGCTATTTCATCTGCGCGCAGGCGTTCGGCGGCCAGATGCGTAAAGCGAGCGGCGGCAGCCTCATCCACGTCGCCTCGATCGCCGCCAGCAATGCACAGGGGCAGAGCGGCGCCTACAGCGTCAGCAAGGCCGGCGTCGTGATGCTCTCGCAGCAGCTCGCTGCCGAATGGGGGCCGCACGGCATCCGCAGCAATGTGGTCAGCCCGGGCCTCGTCGTGACGCCGATGAGCCAGGCCTTCTACGATACGCCAGGGGTCACCGAGCGGCGCACCGCCGTGGTGCCGATGCGCCGGATCGGCGCACCGCAGGACATGGCGGATGCGATCCTGTTCCTGGCGAGCGACCGCTCGTCCTACGTCAATGGTGAGGAGATCATCGTCGATGGCGGCTATGCGCGGACGCTGATGAGCCACGTGCCGCGGCCGGGGTTTTAGCGGGGTGAGTGCCACAAACTGCGTGTCGTCCCTGCGAAAGCAGGGACCCATAACCACAGGATTACGTTGTGAGCGCCGGCGGCGGCCCCAATCTTCGCAGCAACAGTCATCGGTGGTTATGGGTCCCGGCTCAAGGCCGGGACGACAGTGAGTGTAGGTCCGCTAATCGAACAGGCTGGAGACCGACTCTTCCGCCGCGGTTCGGCCGATCGCTTCGGCGATCAGGCCGGCGACCGAGATCTGGCGGATGTTCGGTGCCTTGTTGACGGCCTCGGTCGGCAGGATCGAGTCGGTGATGACCAGCTCCTTCAGCCGCGACGATGCGATGCGCGCGGCGGCGCCGCCCGACAGCACGCCGTGGGTGATGTAGGCCGAGACCTCCTTGGCGCCGTGCGCGATCAGCGCCTCGGCCGCGTTCACCAGCGTGCCGCCGGAATCGACGATGTCGTCGACCAGGATGCAATTGTAGCCGGCGACGTCGCCGATCACGTTCATCACTTCGGATTCACCGGGGCGCTCGCGGCGCTTGTCGACGATCGCGAGCGGGGTGTTGATGCGCTTGGCGAGCCCGCGCGCACGCGCCACGCCGCCGACGTCCGGCGACACCACCATCACCTTGGCGAGGTCGAACTTTTCTCTGATATCGCGGACCATCAGCGGCGCTGCGAAGAGATTGTCGACGGGGATGTCGAAGAAGCCCTGGATCTGGCCGGCGTGCAGATCGAGCGTCATGACGCGATCGACGCCGGAGTGCGAGATCAGGTTGGCGACGAGCTTGGCCGAGATCGGCGTGCGCGAGCCGGACCTGCGATCCTGCCTGGCGTAGCCGAAATAGGGCACCACCGCGGTGATGCGGCGCGCCGAGGAACGGCGCAGTGCGTCGGTGATGATCAGCAATTCCATCAAATTGTCGTTGGCCGGATACGACGTCGATTGCAGGATGAACATGTCCGAGCCGCGGACGTTCTCCTGGATCTCGACGAAGATCTCCATGTCGGCGAAGCGCCGGACCACGGCCTTGGTCAGTTCGATGCCAAGTCCCTTGGCGATCTCCTGCGCCAGCGCAGGATTGGAGTTGCCGGCGACGAGCTTGATTGATCCGTTCTTTGCCGACATCGATGCTTCCCCCCGCGCCTTGCTGGATACGACGTTCAGCATCTCAAGTCCTTACAGAACCGGCGGGTTTTCGGTGCGCGAGGGAATATCAGGGAGGCGGCTTGGCTGGCAACCCATTAGCCCGCTTTCGCCGCCGTTTTCCTGGGCAAAAACGCCCTTCACCGGGACATAACGGGGTCTAATTGGCGGAATAGCCGAGCGCCACGGTCTCGGACCCGGCGGAGGACGGCGCGCTCGCGACGGTCGGCCCGCGGAGCTCCGGGGCCGGGGCGGGCGCCGGACCGCCATTGATCATGCTGGACAGGCCGCTGAACCCGGCCTGGGCGATCCTGCGCAGCACCAGATCGTCGGCGGTGGCCCAGGCGTCGCGGCCGGCCTTGCCCGCGGGCTCCTCGCCGGAGAGGCGGAGGGCACGTTGCTGATTGCTGTCATAGACGTCCCACACCCACGCGATCATGGTGCGGCCGCGTACCACCTGTGCCGACAGATAGCTGCGCACGCGGTAGGCCGCGGCGCCCTGGCGCGACACGACCGACAGGCTGCGCAGCTTGGATTCGCTGTCGAGCACGCCGACCATGCGGTCGAACACCTGGGGCGGCGGGCCGTCGATCGATTCGAACGCAACGGTCGTGCCGCTGCTTGCCGGTGTGGCCATGGCATAGGAATCGGCCACATTGCCGCCGGCCGCGCATCCACCAAGCGCACAGGCGACCGCTAGCCACGTGATGGCGAGCGCGGCGCGCACGGCTGTCCCAGTTTGAAACTGGTGGTTTGACGCTTCCCTCATTGCGTCCTGCGATATCGTTAAAATGGCTTAACGTCTAGGGCAGGACGGCCACAGCCCTTAACCGATCCGGCGGCTGCGCCACGAGGTTTCGGATTTCCTTGCTCAGTCAGAGAGATGGTGCCGCATGGCTGCGGTGATCCAGGCCCATTCCCGGTTCGGGCTCGCGTCCGGCGACTGCCCCCGCATGATGGCGACGAGCTCCCAGTAACGCGCTGCGCGATCGTCGTGCAGCGCATATTTGCCGCGGATCCAGTTGCGGAATTCGAGATCGGGCTCGCGCTTCAGCAATCGCGCCGATGTCTCCAGCCAGTCGCGCGCCAGCGCCTGGCCCGCCTCCGACGTCGGTCCGAGGTCGCGCGCGATGATCTCTTTCGCCCTCGCCAGCACGGTCTCGTTGGCCTGTTGCCAGGCGGCGAGATCCAGCACCCGGTGATTCCAGACGTCCTCTGCGTTGGCACGGAGGTTGGCGACAAGGGAGGGATCATTGAGCATCTCCGAAAGCTCGATCCAGGCATCGCATTGCTCGGGCGTCGGCTCATCGGGCAATTCGGGCACGCTGGTTTCGATCATCTGCCGGACCCAATTCCGGTCGATGTTGATGCCGTCGGACACTTTCTCGAAAAAGCGTTCGACGACGTTGCGGCGCTCGGCGCGGGACAGCTGGGTCATGGTCAGGTATCTCCTCAAGTCTGCTTCGGTGAGTTGCGGTGAACGCAACGCAGCCCGCAGGGCCGAGGCGACGCGGCGCTGTGCCGCGATCTCCGCTTCCAGCGTCTCGAGGCGGAGCTTGAGCGCCTCGACCAGCGAGAGCTCCTTGGTCAGGACCTCACGAATGGCGTCGAGACCGAGCCCCGCATCGCGCAGGCAGCGGATCAGGTCGAGGCGAACCAGTTCGTCGTCGGTGAAGACGCGATAGCCGCTCGCGGTGCGGCCGGCCGGCGGCAGCAATCCCTGATCCGAATAGAAGCGGAGCTTGCGGACACTGATGCCGCTGAGCCGCGCCGCCTCGCCGATGCTGTAGGTGCGTTGTGTCATGCGCCGCTTGTCCGGTCTCCAGCAGGTGGAGAGTCAAGACGTTATCGCACAGCGACGGCTAAAAACGCTCGTCTCAGCGTTCCAGCGCGATGGCGTGAACGTGCCGGCCGTAATCGGCTTCCTTGCGATGCACGGAGCGGCGGTAGCTGAAGCAGCGTTCGTCGGAATAGGTGTCGATGCCGAGATCGTCGATCATCAGCACGCCGGCATTTTCCAGCCGCATCCGTATGAAGCCGGCGAGATCGAACATCGCGTGTCCGTCGCGTTCGCCGGGCATGAAGAACACGCCGTTCTCGGCATCGGCCTCGATGAAGCGCTCGACGAATTCGTTGCCGACCTCGTAGGACTCCTTGCGGATCATCGGCCCGATCGCCGCGACGATGACGCCGCGCTCGGCGCCGAGCTTTTCCATCGCATCGATGGTCGATTCCAGGATGCCGGTCAGCGCGCCCTTCCATCCGGCATGCGCAGCGCCGATCACCCGCGCATTGGGATCGACGAACAGGATCGGGCCGCAGTCGGCCGTGGTGACCGATATCGCAAGCCCTTCGGTGCGTGTGACGAGCGCATCCGCCTTCGGGCGCGGTGCGCCATTCCAAGGGCCGTCCACGACCACGACGTCGGGCGAGTGCACCTGATGCACGCTGATCAGGTGATCCAGCGGGACGACGAGTTGCGCGGCCATCCGCCGCCGGTTCTCCGCGACCCTGGCTGGATCGTCGTTGGAGCCAAGCCCGCCATTGAGGGCGGCGTAGATGCCCTCCGAGACGCCGCCCTCGCGCGAGAAGAAGGCGTGGCGCAGGCCCGGAATGGCCGACAGCAGCGATGATCCCAATGTCATTGTTCGGTCTCGTCAGGCTGATCGCTCAGTCCGGCGATCGAGGTGAGGCGCGGGTCGGAGATGGCTATCGTCTTGAACATCGAGCCCATCCCCCCGCGCCCGGAATCGGTCAGGCGCTTCAGCGCACCGGCGATGTCGGCGGACATTTCGGGGCTTGCCTTCGCCATCAACCCGGCGGCGCGGGCCTCGACGCCGAGGCGCTTGAGGAAGTCACCCTGCGTCGCCGGCCCGTGGACGCGTGCGCCGACATCCTCGGCGGCCCGCGCCAGGGCCTGGAAATCGACATGCGCCGTGATGTCGGCCTGTCCAGGATTCTTCAGCGGGTCGGCGAAACTGTGGCGCGCGATCGCCTGGAAGGTGTCGCCGGCGTCGCTGCGCAAATGGCCGTAATCGATGATCAGCGCGGCGCCGTCCTGGTCGCGCACCCGCGTTGCGAGCTTCATGATCTCGCTGTCGGGCCGCCATTCGAACACCGCGCCGAGCGGGGCGGCGCGCACCAGCGGCGGCAACAGCACCTCGAAGTGCGGCGTGGGCTCGGGAGCGGGAGCGAAATAAAGGCTGCCATTGGCATCCATCCCGACCGTGCGCTCGTGCCAGCCGGTCTCGCGGCGGACCATCTGGTGGATCGGCAGCACGTCGAAATATTCGTTGGCGAGGATCACCGCCGGCCCCTCGGGCACGTCGTCGATGCTGTCGTGCCAGGTGATGTTGCGCACGCCCGTCAGGGTCTCGTACTGCTTCTCCCGCAGCACCGGATTGACCTCGACGAGGTGGATGCTGAGCGACTGGTAGAGCGGCGGCACCACGCGAAGCGCCCGAAGCGCGTCGGCCATCATGGTGCCGCGGCCGGGCCCGAGCTCGATCAGGCGCAGCGTCTCCGGCGAGCCGATCGCGCGCCAGATCGAGGCGCTCCACAGCCCGAGCAGTTCGCCGAACATCTGGCTGACCTCGGGCGCCGTGGTGAAATCGCCCTCGCGGCCGAGCGGATCGCGCGACAAATAGTAGCCGTACTGCGGATGCATCAGGCACAATTCCATGTAGCGCCAGACCGGCATCGGCCCGGACAATTTGATCAGCTTCCTGATCTCGTCCAGCAACGGGGAGGGTTCGCTCACGGCGTTCCTTGGATTGAACTTGCTTAGGTTGCAGTCGGGGCCGGTCCGTTCGCCTTGCGACGGACGGAGGCCCTGATGATGATGACGCCTACAATAATCATTGGCACCGACAGCAGCATACCCATGGTTAATCCGCCCCACAGGAATCCGAGCTGCGGGTCGGGCTCCCTGAAGTGCTCGCCGATGATGCGGGCAATGCCATAGATCGTGATGAAGCTGCCGAGGATCAGGCCGGGCCGCTTCAGCGCCCCCATCCGGATCATGATGGCGAGCGCCACGAACAGCACGATGCCCTCAAGCCCGGCCTCGTAGAGCTGGCTCGGATGCCGCGGCAGCGGTCCGCCATTGGGGAAGATCATGGCCCAGGGCAGGCTCGCCTCGGCGTGACGGCCCCACAACTCGCTGTTGATGAAATTGGCGAGCCGGCCGAGGAACAGCCCGATCGGCGCCACCGCGGTGGTGATGTCGCCGAGCGACAGGATCGAAATGCCGTTGCGGCGGGCAAACAGCATCACCGCGGCGACGCAGCCGAGGAAGCCGCCGTGGAACGACATGCCGCCCTTCCACAATTCGAGGATCTCGCCAGGATGCGCGATGAAGAAGGGCAGGTTGTAGAACAGCACATAGCCGGTGCGGCCGCCGACGATGATGCCGATCGTGACCCAGAGGATGAAATCGTCGAGCTGCGGCAGCGTGATCGGCGCCGGGCCGTCCCACAGCCGCTCTTTCTTGATCAGTGAGCGGGCATAGATCCAGCCCAGCACGATGCCGACGATATAGGCGAGCGCATACCAGCGGATCACGATCGGCCCGAGCGAGAGCGCCACGGGGTTGAACACCGGGAAGTCGATCAGCAGGAACGGCATTTGGATCAGAGTGCTTTCGTGTAGACGGCGTAGGGCACGCCGTGAATGGGCGGGGCGTCATGCAGCTTGCTGAAGCCCATCCTGAGATACATCGGCAGGGCGACCGTCATGATGGGGCTCGTGTGAAGCGCGATGGTCTTGCACCGGTCGCGCCGCGCTCTGGCAAAGCATTCCGACGTCAACGCATGCCCGAGTCCTTTCCCCCTGTCGACGGGGTCGACGACCAGCATGCGAATGATCGGCCATGCCTGATCGAAGAATGCGGCCTTTTTGACGCCGGGCCCAAAATAGCCGACCGCGCCGGCAAGCCGGTCGCCGAGATCGGCGACGATGATCTCGCCGCCGGAACTCAGCTCGGAGGTTTTTGAGAGGCCGGCGCGCATCGCCGGCCAGTCGTGGAAGGCATCGCGGAATTGGTCAAAGGCTGTAACCGCAAGCCGGTTCACCTCGTCCGCATCGGAGCTTCGATAATCTCGAATGCGTACGCTGTCGGCCATCCGCGTGGTTCAGGCCTCAAACCAGATTGCGGCGATAGAGCGCGAGCAGCCGCTCCCAATGGCGTTCGGCGGCGTCGCGATCATAGACCGGGCGCTTGGGGAAGGCGAAGCCGTGATGGGTACCGGGATAGATCTCGACCTCGTTGTTCGAGCCCTTCATGCCGGCCTTCACCTGCTCGATGATCTCCGCGGGCGCGTAGATGTCGGTCTCGGCGCAGGCGAAATAGAGCTCGGCCCTGGTCTTCTGCGCGGCGAGATGCGGGCTGTCCGGCTGGTCGGTTGCCAGATGGGTGCCGTAGACCGAGGCGGCGGCCTTGACCCTGTCGGGAAAATGCGTCGCCGCGTTGACGGCGTAACGGCCGCTCATGCAATAGCCGACCGTGCCGATGATCTTGGTGTTGGCGGCCTTCTGCGTCTCGGCATAGGCGAGCAGGCCCCTGGTGTCTTCCATGACAAGCGGAATGTTGAGCGAGTGCATCAGCTCGAACATGCGCTTGCGCTCGGGTGATTCCGGATCGGGATTGATCGGGCCGAGCTCCATCGCGCCGGCGCGGTAATACATGTTGGGCAGCATCACATAATAGCCTGATGTGCCGAGCCGCCGCGCCATGTCGCGCAATTCTTCGCGGATCGCCGGCGCATCCATATAGAAGATCACGACAGGGAAGGGGCCGCCGCGCTCGGGATGGGTGATGAAAGTGGTGGTCTTGCCGTCCTTGGTCGGGATATCGACCGTATGCTCGATCATGGCGTCTCTGCTCGCGTTATGTGTGCGATTTCTGTTGTGAGTTCATACGATTGCAAGGAAACCGGAGCATGACAAGGCAAGCCGCCGCAAGGTCTGCCATTCGCGGCGGACTTGAACCGGATGGCGGGGATCGCCATTGTCTTCTGGCAATCCAGTGAACGCGGAGAGTTTTGCGAGATGACCCAGACCAGCAACCGGTTTTTCGATGAGATCGGCCGTCTGATGAACGATGCCGCGGGCGCCGCCCAGGGCGTCAAGCGCGAGGTCGACACGGTCATGCGCAACCAGGCCGAACGCATCCTGCGCGACCTCGACGTGGTCAAGCGCGAGGAATTCGACGCGGTCAAGGACATGGCCCGCCTGGCGCGTGAGGAGAACGAGGCCCTGAAGGCCCGGATCGCGGTGCTGGAAGCCAAGCTCGGGGTAGGCGGCGCAAGCTGATCTTGCTCCGATCGTCATGGCCGGGCTTGACCCGGCCATCCATCCTCCTACGAGAGCGTCCTCTTTTTGATGGATGCCCGGGTCATCTAGCGCGAAGACGCGCTTCGCGCTTCTGCCCGGGCATGACGAGTTTGAGAACTCCGCAGAAAAATCCCTTCATTTCCTTGTCATTTCGGCCCTTTGGGGCTAAAAGCCCGCCACGTCCGCGGCCCCCGCACCCCTGGAGGCTTGCTGTGGACCTGAGCATGGGCCGCGCTGCGGCCTTTAACTTTTTAAATACAAGGACTTAACGCTATGGCGACCGTCAAGGAATTGAAGGCGACCGCGCGTCCGAAGAGCGGCAAGGGGGCCGCCCGGGCAGAGCGTCGCGCCGGGAGAGTTCCCGGAGTGATCTACGGAGACAACCAACCCCCCGTCACCATCTCGGTCGACGATCGTGAACTGCGCCAGCGCATCCTGGCGGGCCGGTTCCTGACCACGATCTATGACATCGACCTCGAGGGCAAGAAGCACCGCGTGATTCCGCGCGACTTCCACCTCGATCCGGTGAAGGACTTCCCGCTCCATGTCGACTTCATGCGGCTCGGCGAAGGCGCCACCATCCGCGTCAGCGTGCCGCTGCACATCGTGAACGGCGAAAGCTCGCCGGGCGTCAAGCGCGGCGGCACCGTCAACATCGTCACCCACACGCTCGACCTCGAGTGCTCGGTCGACAACATCCCGCAATATATCGAGGCCGATGTCGGCGCGCTCGAGATCAGCTACTCGCTGCATCTCTCCGAGGTCAAGCTGCCCGCGGGCGTGAAGTCGCTGACCCGTGAGGACGCAACGCTGGTCACCATCGTGCCGCCGTCCGGCTACGCCGAAGAGCAGAAGGCCGCGGCTGCGGCGGCTGCTGGTGGCGCTGCGGCTCCGGCTGCGGGTGCTGCGGCTCCGGCCGCCGCGGCGGCTCCGGCTGCCGGTGCTGCGGCTCCGGCCGCGGGTGCCAAGGCTCCGGCCGGCGGTGGCGACAAGAAGAAGTAATCGATCAGGTCGGCGCGCCATCGTCTGATGGCGCACCGACGCGGGATGCCGCGCCATGCGCCTTTTTGTCGGTCTCGGTAATCCCGGCGCGAAATACGCCAGCAACCGGCACAATATCGGTTTCCTGGCGGTCGACGAGATTGCACGGCGTCATGGTTTCGCACCATGGCGCCGTCGCTTTCAGGGCGAGGCGTCTGAAGGCGTGGTCGACCGTGAGAAGGTCGTGCTGCTGAAGCCGACCACCTTCATGAACGAGTCCGGGCGCGCGGTGCAGGAAGCGGCGAACTTCTTCAAGCTTGCCCCCTCCGACATCACCGTGTTCCAGGACGAGCTCGAACTGCCGCCCGGCAAGGTGCGCGTCAAGACCGGCGGCGGGATCGCCGGCCATAACGGGCTGCGCTCGATCTCCGCGCATATCGGCAACGAATATCGGCGCGTGCGGATCGGGATCGGTCATCCCGGCGTCAAGGAGCTCGTGCACAGCCACGTGCTGTCGGACTTCGCCAAGAGCGACCGGGCGTGGGTGGAGGCCTTGTGCCAGGCCATCGCCGACAATGCCGGCCTGCTGGCGACGGGGCACGACGCGTCGTTCGCCAACAAGGTGCATCTGACGATGCAGGCGAAGGGATTTTTCGACACCAAGGACGAGGGCACGAAGTAGACCCTCGTCGTCGCCGGGCTCGACCCGGCGATCCATTTTCCAAGTGGGATGGATACGCGGGTCAAGCCCGCGTATGACGACCTCAGTCAATTCAACCGCGCAGCGTGAGCGCGCGAGAGATCGGGACGAACATGGGATTCAAATGCGGGATCGTCGGGCTGCCTAACGTCGGCAAGTCGACGCTGTTCAATGCGCTGACCGAGACGGCGGCCGCCCAGGCGGCGAACTATCCGTTCTGCACCATCGAGCCGAATGTCGGCGAGGTGGCGGTGCCCGATCCGCGGCTGGAGAAGCTGTCGGCGATCGCCAAGTCTGCACAGATCATCCCGACCCGGCTGACCTTCGTCGATATCGCGGGCCTGGTCCGCGGCGCGTCGCAGGGCGAGGGCCTCGGCAACCAGTTCCTCGCCAACATCCGCGAGGTCGATGCCATCGCCCATGTGGTGCGCTGCTTCGAGGATTCCGACATCACCCATGTCGAAGGCAAGATCGCGCCGCTCGCCGATATCGAGACCATCGAGACCGAGTTGATGCTCTCCGACCTCGACAGCCTCGAGAAGCGCGTCGACAACCTGTCGAAGAAGGCCAAGGGCAACGACAAGGAAGCCAAGGAGCAGCTCGAGCTCGTCAACCGCGCGCTGGTGCTGCTGCGCGACGGCAAGCCGGCCCGCGGGCTCGAGCGCAAGCCGGAGGAGGAGCGGGCGTTCCGCATGCTCGGGCTCTTGACCTCGAAGCCCGTGCTCTATGTCTGCAACGTCGAGGAAGGCTCGGCCAAGGACGGCAACAATTTCTCGAAGGCGGTGTTCGAACGCGCCAAGGAGGAGGGCGCGGTCGCGGTCGTGATCTCGGCCAAGATCGAATCCGAGATCGCGACGCTGTCGCGCGAGGAGCGGGTCGACTTCCTGGAGACGCTGGGCCTCGAAGAGGCCGGGCTCGATCGGCTGATCCGCGCCGGCTACCAGCTGCTCGACCTCATCACCTATTTCACCGTCGGCCCGAAGGAAGCGCGTGCTTGGACCATCGACCGCGGCACCAAGGCGCCCGCCGCCGCCGGCGTGATCCATACCGATTTCGAGAAGGGCTTTATCCGCGCCGAGACCATTGCGTATGAAGATTATATCGCCGGCAACGGCGAAGCCGGCGCCCGCGATGCCGGCAAGCTGCGGCTTGAAGGCAAGGACTACGTCGTCGCCGACGGCGACGTCATGCACTTCCGCTTCAACACCTGAGCTTGATCTTTCCCCACGTCGTCCCGGCGAAGGCCGGGACCCATAACCACAAGTCTCTGTGATTAACGGGGCTGTGGCCCCAGCGATTCCTCACGGCAGGCAGCGGTGGTTATGGGTCCCTGCTTTCGCAGGGACGACACTGAATGTGAGGCGCCGCTTTCTCCCCACGTCGTCCCGGGCAAGCGAAGCGCGACCCGGGACCCATAACCACCAGCCGTGGTTATGAAGCACGCTGGGGCCCCACCTCGCACAAACAACCACTCCATGTGGTCATGGGTCCCGGCTTTCGCCGGGACGACACTGAATGTGAGGCGCCGCTCTCGACTCCGTCGGAAGCGGCGAGGTTAGCTGCCGTAGAAGGGCTGCGCCCTAGCGATCCGCGCGGCCGATCACATCCATCAGCTCGGTGATCTTGCGCCGCTGGTCGGCCTTGTCGCCGGACGAGATCGCATGCTCCACGCAATGCGCCACATGATCGCGCAGGACCTCCTCCTCGACGCGGCGCAGCGCCGCGCGCGCGGCCGCGATCTGCGTCACCACGTCGATGCAATAGCGGTCGTCCTCGACCATGGCGGCCAACCCGCGGATCTGACCCTCGATCCGTTTGAGCCGTTTTAAACAGGATGTCTTGACCTCTTCTCTCATAGGTCTCATATACCCCCCTAGGGTATATTAATCAAGAGGCCGGGATACCGGCCGGGAAGAGTCTCGTGGCACACGCAGAGCATGACCATTCGCACGCGGATCACCACCATCATGGCGCGGCCGCGCATTCCTGCTGCGGCGGCAAGCATGATCACGACGCCGCGCCGGCCGAGACGGCGTCCGCGATCGATCCGGTTTGCGGCATGAAGGTCAACCCGGCGACCGCCAAGCAACGCTTCAGCTACAAGGGCGAGGAGTATCTGTTTTGCAGCGGCCGCTGCCGCGAACGCTTCGAGGCCGAGCCGGAGAAATTCCTGAAGCCGCGCGAGCCGGAGCCGCCGGCGCCCGCGGGTACGATCTACACCTGCCCGATGCACCCCGAGGTGCGTCAGGTCGGCCCCGGCTCCTGCCCGATCTGCGGCATGGCGCTCGAGCCCGAGCAGATTTCGCTCGACGACGGGCCGGATCCCGAATTGATCGACATGACGAGGCGGTTCTGGATCGCGCTGGCACTGACGCTGCCCGTGTTCGTGCTCGAGATGGGCAGCCATCTCGGGCTGGGACATCTGGTGCCGCAGGACTGGTCGAACTGGATCTCCTTCGTGCTCGCGACGCCGGTCGTGCTGTGGGCCGGCGCGCCGTTCTTCGTGCGCGGCTGGCAGTCGCTGGTCACGCGCAATCTCAACATGTTCACGCTGATCGCGATGGGTGTCGGCGTCGCCTATGTCTACAGCGTGGTTGCGACGCTGGCGCCGCAGCTGTTCCCGCCCGCCTTCCGCGGCATGCACGGCGCGGTCGCGGTGTATTTCGAGGCGGCGGCCGTGATCACGGTGCTGGTGCTGCTCGGCCAGGTGTTGGAATTGCGCGCCCGCGCCCAGACCTCGGGCGCGATCCGCGCGCTGCTCGGCCTTGCTCCCAAGACCGCGCGGCGCGTCACCGATCACGGCGATGAGGACATCGACATCGATGCGATCAAGGTCGGCGATCGCCTGCGCGTGCGCCCGGGCGAGAAGGTTCCGGTCGACGGCGTCGTCATCGAGGGCAACGCGGTGATCGACGAATCCATGGTGACGGGTGAATCGATGCCGGTCACGAAGGCCGAGGGTGAGAGCGTGATCGGCGGCACCGTCAACCAGAGCGGCGGCCTCGTGATGCGTGCCGAGAAGATCGGCCGCGACACCATGCTGTCGCGCATCGTCGACATGGTGGCGAAGGCGCAGCGCTCGCGCGCACCGATCCAGCGGCTCGCCGATCGCGTCGCCGGCTGGTTCGTGCCGGCGGTGATCGCCACAGCTGTGCTCGCCTTCATCGCCTGGACGATGTTCGGTCCGGAGCCGCGCCTGACCTTTGCGCTGGTCGCCGCCGTCACCGTGCTGATCATCGCCTGCCCCTGTGCGCTCGGGCTGGCAACGCCGATGTCAATCATGGTCGGCGTCGGCCGTGGCGCGCATTCCGGCATCCTGATCCGCGACGCGCAGGCGTTGGAGCGGATGGAGGCGGTCGACACGCTGGTCGTCGACAAGACCGGCACGCTCACCGAGGGCAAGCCGAAGGTCGTGCGGATCATTGCCGCCGAGGGGTTCGACGAGAACGATCTGCTGCGCCTTGCCGCCGGCGTCGAGCAGGGCAGCGAGCATCCGCTGGCGCAGGCGATCATCTCGGCGGCGACGGAGCGCAGGCTGGCTTCCGTTACCGTGAGCAACTTCGCCTCGCTCTCCGGCAAGGGCGCGACCGGCACCGTTGAGGGCAGGCAGGTTGCCCTCGGCAACGCCATGCTGATGGGCGACCTGAAGATCGCAACGTCGGCGCTGGATCAGGCCGCCGAGGCCGCGCGCCGGGACGGCGCCACTGCGATCTATGTCGCGGTCGATGGCCGCATCGCCGGCGCGATCGCGATTGCCGATCCGGTCAAGGCGTCGGCAGCCAACGCGCTGCAGGCGCTGCGCGCCGGGGGCCTGCGCATCGTGATGCTGACCGGCGACAATGAGACCACCGCGCGCGCGGTGGCGAAGACGCTTGGCATCGACGAAATCGAGGCCGGCGTCCTGCCGGAGCGCAAGAGCGAGGTCGTGCAGCGGCTGCGCGGCGAGGGCCGTGTCGTCGCGATGGCGGGCGACGGCGTCAATGACGCGCCGGCGCTGGCCGCCGCCGATGTCGGCATCGCGATGGGTAGCGGTACCGATGTCGCGATCGAGAGCGCCGGCATCACGCTGCTCACCGGAGATCTGATGGGTCTCGTCCGCGCGCGGCGATTGTCGGTCGGGACCATGCGCAACATCCGCCAGAACCTGGCGTTTGCCTTCGTCTACAACGCCGCCGGCGTGCCGATCGCGGCCGGCGTGCTATATCCGCTGTTCGGCATCCTGCTGTCGCCGATCGTCGCCGCCGCAGCGATGGCGCTGTCCTCGGTCAGCGTGATCGGCAACGCGCTGCGGCTGTCACGCGTGAAGCTGGATTGAGTCGACGAGATCGGTAGCCCGGATGAAGCGCAGCGAAATCCGGGGCCGATCTCACCAAGTGGTGAGGACACCGGATTACGCTTCGCTGCATCCAGGCTACGGTATTTACGCTGGCTGCAGCAGAAGCTGTGCGCGCCGCTCGATCTCCGCATCGAGCCAGGTCGCGAGATCCTCGCTCACCTCCACCATCGGCAGCCGCACCTCGGGGCTGTCGATCAGCCCCTGCCGCCACAGCCAGTGCTTCGCCGGCGCGGGGCTCGGCTCGGCGAACAACAGCCGGGTCAGGCCGACGACGCTCTGCCAGGCGGTCAGTGCCGCGTCGCGCTGGCCCTGCTTCAACAACGTGCGGATCGAAGCGAAAATGTTTGTTTCCAAATGTGCGGACAGCAGGATCGCGCCGTCGGCCCCGTCGGAGAGCGCATCGAATGTCTGTGCATCCTCGCCGGTCAGCACGCGGAAGCCCGCCGGCCGCCGGCTGAGGAAGTCGATCGACTGCGCGCGGTCAGCGCAGCAATCCTTCATGCCGGCGATGTTCGGATGTTCGGCGAGCGTCAGCAGCGTCTCGTTGGTCAGGTTCACCGCCGTGCGATAGGGAATGTTGTAGAGCACGATGGGCCATGCCGCATGATCGGCAAGCGCGTTGAAGTGCTGCACGAGCCCGCGTTGCGACGGTCGCGTGTAGTACGGGCTCGCGATCAGATAGCCGTTGATCGGCCAGTCGGCGGTGTCATCCAGCACATGCTTCATCCGGGCGGTCGAGGCGCCGGAGAGCCCGAGAACGACCGGCAGATGGCGGGAGCTGGCACTGAGCTCGGCGAGCACGACGCTCACTAACCCCTCGAGTTCATCGGTGCTGAGCGCCATGCCTTCACCGGACGTTGCGCCGAGGATGAAGCCGTCGACCGGGCCGCTGGCGTAGTGCCGCACGAGGCGGCGCAGCGAGGTGACGTCGAGCTCGCCGTCGCGGAACGGCGTGATCAGGGGCAGCCAGAGGCCCTGCAATTGCAGGTGTAAGTCAGTCATGTTCCATCTCCTAAGGGGGCAAAGCCGGAGACGGGACCAACAAAAAACCCCGTCCAGGCGGCGGGGTTCGGGATCGGTTTGAATGCGAAGGTGATCTTATCGCGCGCGATCTCGTGTCCCCGGGAGGGGAACTTTTTTCGACGACAGAACGGCGCACAAAGTCGTGATCATGGGATAATGATGCTGCGCTGCGAGGTTGTTGTCAATGCACGCGCTGATCGGGGCGTGCGGCAGGTCTGAGCGTGACATAGCGATGAAAAGATACGGCGATGAAAAAAAGCCGGGCTCGAGAGAGCCCGGCTTAAGGTATTGGCCACGTGAGGCCGACACAATCACCTTCCAAGAGGGATTACTGAACTTCCGCGCCACTGGAGGAGGGGGACATATGCGCGACGCGACCGCTCAGCGTGTAAGCAATATGATCCCCATCGGCGCCCTGCAGCAACTATCCAGGTCGCATGTCAGTCATGCGGAGATTCAGGGGCCTCTTGGGGCAGCGCGGAAAACCCATAACCCAGCCCATAAGGGCGGCTTAATCAGGACGGCCAGCGCTGCGCCTTGCTGACCACGAAGTCGCGGAACACCTGCACCCGGGCCACCGTCTTCAGCTCTTCCGGATAAACGAAGTAGGTGTCGAGCGCGATCGAGTCGGACTCGCCGAACAGCTGCACGAGATTGTTCTGTTCGACCAGATAGTCCGGCAGCGCGGCGATGCCGAGGCCCTGCTGGCAGGCGCGCACAAGGCCCAGGATGTTGTTGACCTTGAAATAGGGCTCGCGCGGACCGGAGCCGTTGCGGCCGGCATCGATCAGCCAGCTGCGGTTCTGCAGATGCGGCGGCACCTGCGAGTCGCCGAGCATGATGATGCGGTGCGAGTCGAGATCATCCAGCGTCCGCGGCGTACCGAAGCGCTTGATGTATTCCGGCGAGCAATAGGCATGGAAGCCGATCGAGAACAGCTTGCGCTGGATCAGGTCGGGCTGGGTCGGCTTGCGGGTGCGGATCGCGACATCAGCCTCGCGCATCGACAGGTCGAGATCCTCGTCGGTGACGATCAGCGAAATCCGGATGTCCGGATAGAGCGCAACGAACTCGTCGAGCCGCGGGATCAGCCAGTTGATGCCGAGCGCGGGCGGCGTGGTGATCTTGAGGTCGCCGCTCGGCCGCTCGCGGCTGTCGGTGAGCTTGGCGCGGGCCGCCTGCAACTGCATGAACACGTCATGCGCGGTGCGGAACAACAGGTCGCCCTGTTCGGTGAGGATCAGGCCGCGGGCATGGCGGTGAAACAGCGAAACCGAGAGCTCCTGCTCCAGCGCGCTGACCTGGCGGGAGACCGCCGATTGCGACAGGCCGAGCTGTTCGCCGGCATGCGTGAAGCTGCCAGCCTCAGCCGCTGCGTGAAAGACCTTCAGCTTGTCCCAATCCATATCTGTAAATCCGTCGCGAGATCGTGCCATGATTATTCCGCCGCTGCGCGATCGCTCGCGCGAAGAGCCAGGAAGCGTTCCGCCTCGAGCGCTGCCATGCAGCCGAGGCCGGCGGCGGTGACCGCCTGCCGGAAGGTTTCGTCCGCCACGTCGCCCGCGGCGAACAGGCCGGGCACCGAGGTCGCCGTGGAGTTCGGCGCCACCTCGACATAGCCCGACGGTTTCAGCCTGATCTGGCCTTTGACGAGCTCGGTCGCCGGCGCATGGCCGATCGCGACGAAGACGCCGTCGGTCTTGAGGTCGGTCAGCGCGCCGGTCTTGACGTTCTTCAACCGCACATGGGTGACCTTGCTCGGATTCTCCGAACCGCAGATCTCGTCGATCGCGGAGTCCCACACCACCTTGATCTTGGGATGCTTGAACAGCCGCTCCTGCAGGATGCGCTCGGCGCGGAACTGGTTGCGGCGATGCACGATGGTGACCTTCGTGGCGTGATTGGTCAGGTACAGCGCCTCCTCGACCGCGGTGTTGCCGCCGCCGACCACCACGACTTCCTTGTTACGGTAGAAGAAGCCGTCGCAGGTCGCGCAGGCCGACACGCCGCCGCCCTGAAATTTCTCTTCCGAGGGAAGCCCGAGCCAGCGCGCCTGGGCGCCGGTGGCGAGGACGACGGTCTCGGCGAGATAGACGTCGCCGGAGTCGCAGGTCAGGCGGAACGGCCGCTGGCCGAGCTCCAGCTTGGTGACGAGGTCGGTGACGATCTTGGTGCCGACATGGGCTGCCTGCTTCTCCATCTGCTCCATCAGCCAAGGGCCCTGGATCACATCGGCGAAGCCCGGATAGTTTTCGACATCGGTGGTGATGACGAGCTGCCCGCCCGGCTGAATGCCCTGGATCAGGATCGGTTCGAGCATCGCGCGCGCCGCGTAGATCGCTGCGGTGTAACCGGCGGGGCCGGACCCGATGATGACGACCTTGGCATGGGTAGGCGCGGGCATTGTGAGATCCCTCTCTTTTGGGGATTTTGATCAAGGACTTGTGCGGGAAGCGCCCCGGAAACGGTCACGGCGGCGCCAAAAGTGTCAAATCCAAGTCTAGGATATCTGGGAAGCTATGCAAGATTTGCAATCCATGGCAGCGATTTTTCCCCGGAACTGAAGGTCACAATCGCGAAATCCTGCGCTGCACGCGCAATAAAATTGCGCAAGGTGGGCTGGCTGCGCTATGAGAGTTGCCGGCAGACCTGCCAAGCCTTCCAAACCCCAGGGGAACTGTAGTCGCGTGTCGAAGAACCTTGACGAGATCGACCTCAAAATCCTCGCCGAGATCCAGGCTGATGGTCGAATCACCAACGTGGAACTGGCCAAACGCGTCGGTATCTCGCCGCCGCCCTGCCTGCGCAGGGTCCGGGCGCTGGAGGAGGAAGGCTACATCCAGGGATATCGCGGTCTGCTCGATCCGCGCCGCCTCGGCTACGACGTCACGGTGTTCGCCTCGGTGCATCTGTCGAGCCAGGCCGATGCCGATCTGCGCGCCTTCGAGAATTTCGTGCGCGCCGAGCCGTTGGTGCGGGAATGCTGGATGCTGTCGGGCGAGGTTGATTTCATCCTCAAATGCGTCGCCCCCGACATGGCGACGTTCCAGGATTTCGTCACGCATCTGACGGCCGCACCGCATGTGCGCAACGTCAGGACCTCGCTCGTTCTGCACAACTCGAAATACGAAGCCGCGGTGCCGCTGGGACTGAAGGCGGCGGGTTAGCGCCGTGGCGCGTCATTTCGGGGCGATGCGTTGGCTGGAGCGAAGAGTCTACTCAATTTCGGGCTGTCATCACCGAACCGTTTGCCTCGAATAGTTCAACAGCCCCGGACGGTGAAGTCGCGACGTTGAACTCGAGCGGGCCGCAAGTAATCACGCAGTAGTCGTAGACCGAGCGCCGGTCGTTTCCCATCAAGAACTGATAGTGCATCTGCATAAAGTTGAATCGATGACGTCTGAAGCGGATCGGATCCACCATTGAATGTATTTGGACGCGCCGAATCTTTGGGCGCCCTTCTGAATGGCCTCGACCGATACGTTTCAGCGTGACGGGGTCGAAGCGATAGAAACTGATTGCGTCATCTCGCGCCTGGTATTCGACCCAGCCGATGGCAGGCGTTCCAGCTACAAGTTGTGCCGCTTCCCGTATTTGGTTGCCCATCGGATGCAACGAGAATTTGGGAATAGTGGCGCCTATAGTGAGAATGCACAACTTCGGTCCTCGCGTTTCAAGCAGAGGATCCAACTTTAGCGCGCGCGCGACCGCCGCTATCGAGAGCGCAGCGCCGAGGGAATGGCCAACAATCAGAATTTCATCAACGTCTGCGGCCCGAGCTTTTCTTGATATCACGGCCGCAAAATCGTTGAGTCGTTCATCAACTTCGCTTCTTTGCCCGTAAAGAAACTGGTGGGAAAAAATAGCGTCGTCGAGAATGTGATTTATCCGACGCTTGGGTCCAATCCAGAGGACCGCGCTGATGAAGATGGCAAGTGATAGAAAAATGCCAAGCAGCAACTGCTCTACCCAGAATGTAGCGGGTATCGGCCTGACCACCAGATAGGAGAGCCCGGCGCTGAAAAGTGCAATCAACAGCAAACAGCAATATGGAAAGAGGAAGAAGAGAGCGTATTTCCAGCTTGCGATCGCATATCTGAATACTGTTCCGGTCAAGATGAAGTCGAACAGCGCGACCGTGGACTGAACCAGCCGAGGTACCATCCCGACTCCGGAATCGCGCCGGATGAGATCGTCCCAGCGGAGCATCTCGAAGGTGATGCAGGTCTTCCAGTTCGGTCCCCATGCTTCCAGGTTGCATGAAGCATTGACTGCAGATGCGTTCGAGATTTCCGACAGCCGTGAAGAAGCGCCCCAAATCTTTTCGAAGCTCGACAGCGAGCGGCGCAAGCGTTCAACCTGCTCTTCTGGAGTGATTGGATCGTAACCACCAATGTGGAAGACGTGCCGTCGTTGAATCATCCAGCAACTCGAATCTGCAAACGGATCGATAGTTTACCGGGAAATCTTACGACGCTGATCCTGAAATCCCAGGTGAACTTGACATGGATCATGTGGATCTAGGCTTACGAATTTACCACTCGATCTGCTTGGTGCACCATGGAGATTGGCCTTGACTGAAAAAAATGCGGCTGACGGCTCCAGAATGAGAGCCAAGTGACCGCCGGGTGGTGACGAACGGTCGTCGCTTGATCGCTTCTTTCGGTGTGGCAAATCCGTGACAGCCAGCCAATTGGCGTGCCTCGACACGTTTCCAGCAATGGTTTCTTGATTGTCCGATTCCAAAGTCTGATTTAATGCCGCTGGACTTGAGGTTGGCGGGGAATCCAGAAATGGAGAGATTGCGTTACAGCGCGGCGCTGGTATGCGCCGTCTTGACGGTTCTTTTTGCGAGCAGCTTGCATTTGAACGGCGCGGCTCAGGCGAGTCCTGCAATAACCGTTGCAATGAGATCGACCGGTTCGCCCGCTCGACTGCATTCTTCCACGGCGCACGTCTATTTGTTCCGCGGGTTATTGAACGTCTTTTCCTTGGGCATGGACGGCCTTGCCGCCCAGTTGCGAGCGGCTGGCATCGCCGCGGCTGTCGCCAATCACACTCAGTGGAGAAGCGTTGCCGACGACATCGTCGCAAAATATCGAGCGGGCCAGCGTGGGCCTATCATACTGGTCGGGCACTCTCTTGGTGCGGATGCCGTGATGTCGATGGCGGAGTACCTTGGCCAAATGGGAGTGCCGGTCGCCTTGGTTGTGCCATTCGACGGAACATCGCCTCACGTGGCGACGGCGAATGTCGCGCGGGTTCTGAATTTGTACAAGAATGAAGGCGTCCGAATAAGCCGCGGCCCCGGCTTCCGTGGCGAGCTTACAAACTTTTATGTTCGTGATGCAAACGTCAGTCACTTCAACATCGACAAAAGCGCGGCGCTGCATAGCATGGTCATACGAAAGATCAGGGCGATCGGATCCGCCCGCCCGCGGCTACACCAGAGTCCTTTGCCTGCAACCGGAGCTTCCTCCAATTCCTAGCATGATGTCCGAAAGGCAGTTTGAAGGCGCTGTTCGACGCAACGAGCGGGGCTGGACGTCGCACCTCTCCTGAAACCCGGTGTCGGTGTATATCCTCCTTTAGCACTTCAGCCGGTGAGGCAACTGGTGATGACGTTCAGGAAAGTCTCGATTGCCATAGCCATGTGTATCCTGGCGATCGTGTGCGCCGGCTTTACAAAGCCGATTCGTGTCGTGGCGGTCGGCGCAAGCAACACGCAAGGGTGGTACGTCGGGAAGCAGGGCGCTTACCCAGCCAAGTTAGAGGTCCTGCTGAGAGAGAAGGGCGTCAGTGCGAACGTCATCAATGCCGGCGTTCCATTTGATACCACGGTCGGCATGCTCAAGCGCATTGATAGCGATGTGCCAAGGGGAACCGACATCGTCATCCTGCAGCCCGGGGGCAATGACAGGCGTTTCCTTGTTACGAAAGAGCAGCGGGCGGCCAATATCGCGGCGATGGAGCGGCGATTGCGTGATCGCGCCATCAAAGTGATCGTGTATGACGAAGAAATTCCTCCGCAGTATTACGCTTTTGACTTCATCCACCTCACGGCTGACGGCCATGCTTTCATTGCGTCGCGGTTACTCCCGCGCGTGTTGGCGATGATAGACCGGAGAGCCATCGTGGCTTCGCCGCAGGCGAGATAGATAGAGCTGACACGACCACTGCCGCCCACCGCGTTGGGTCAACCGTCCCAAAAGAGCGAACCCGGCAACGCGTCCGCCTTGGATTCTACCCGGCGCACTGTCAACTTATCGGTGGCAACGACCTGCAAGCCCTGTATGATTGCTTCATGTTGGTCAGTGGATCTGTTTCAGTCAAATCTCAGACGCTCGCTAAGGACGGCGCCGTTTCGATGGTCGGCAAGGATGGCGCGCCAGCGAAACGAGCCCTTGGCCCACGATGACGCCTGGCATTGCCAAGTTCGTGTTCGTGATGATGGCGGTTGGTTGGTATCTGATCCGCTACAGATACGCACGTCGTGCTCGCCGTGAAAAGGTCGTGCGGAGCGCCCGCGGCGCTCGCGAGAACGCCCTGCTGCTGATATCGCTCACGGGTCTTGGCATTGTGCCGTTCATCTATGTGGCAACGGCCATACCTCATTTCGCATCGTACGACTTCCAGCCAGCTCAAGCCTGGCTGGGCGTTGTCGTGGCGATCGCAGCGCTGGTCATGTTCCGGCTAACCCATCGCGCTCTCGGTCGAAACTGGTCGTTAAGCCTCGACGTGCGGGAAAATCATCACCTGATCACAACCGGGATCTATCGAAAGATCCGGCACCCCATGTATTCCGCATTCTGGCTTTGGGCTGTCGCCCAGGCATTGCTGTTGCCGAATTTGGTAGCCGGTTTTGCCGGCCTGATCGGATTTGGCGTGCTGTTTTTCGGCCGTGTTGCCAGAGAAGAGCAGATGATGCTGGAAACGTTCGGCAACGAGTATCGCCAGTATATGGCCCGGACCGGGCGCATTATGCCGAGGTTGTTCTAAGCCGGCTGTACCAGGTCGGGTCTTGCCCGAATCTGCATTCAGATACCGAGGCCAAGCAATCATCCGTGTCGATTTTGCCACATCCGGCAAAGAAACGACCGCACGACCACAACCTTCGGCACAGCGTTAATTACACCGCACCCGTCAGAGGGTATGGTGTTCACACTCAAGTTTTCCACCTCGGAGATGACGATGCTGAAGTTTCTGGTTGCTGGAGTTGCAACGTTTGGTTTCGTGGCTGCTGCCAGCGCAGCTGACCTCCCCCGCCCGCAGCCGGTCGCTGAACAGGCTCCGATTGGCAAGGCGCCAATCGGCAAGTACCCGGTCGGCAAGTCCCCGGTCGGCAAGTACCCGGTCGGCAAGGCTCCGGCCCCGATCGTAACCAAGGGTTAATCCGAGGATCGCCCGGGCAGCGCATTCCTGCAGTTTTTGCGGACGGCGCTGTCTGGGGGATGTCTTGCCCTTGTGAGGGTCTGAAGGTGCCAAAATCGAAGCGGACACAGACCGGCCTGCGGCTGCTCGCCGGAATCGGTGTCGTTGCGGCTTCCGTGACTTTGGAGGTCGGCATCAGTCATGCGCAGCAATTGGCTGCGCAAACGGATCAAGCCCCGCTGCAGCAGGACAAGCCGCGCAAGCCATCGTCAAGGTCGGCTGTGGCGGCGGCCGTTGCCGGACCGGGTGCTTCTGTTTCTGGAGCAGACGCGAAACCGGTTCGAAGGTCTGCGGCCAAAGGGCCGTACTACGTGGACTTTCGTGCCCGAACCGCTGCCTCTTACGGGCATGCGTTCGTTTGGTACGGCAAGACAAGCGAGAAGATGGTCGAAGTCGCCGGGCTGCACCCGGCGGGCGACGTTCTGCCCTATATGCTGGGACATCTGACCTGGGTGCCCTCTGAGACGGGGGCAAGTTACGGCGACCTTGACGTGCAGTATTTGTTGGCCAGCTATCGCGTGTACTTAAGTGAGGCCGACGCGAAGAAGGTCTTTGCGTACATCAAGCATCTTCAGGCGACCTCGCCCCTCTGGAACGCGGAAACGACCAATTGCACGGCTTTTATTGGTCGCATAGCCAGCTTCATGGGCTTGAAGACTCCATTTCATTTGCAGAAGCCTGAGGACTACGTAAACCAGTTGAAAGACATGAACGACGGGCGCCAGACGGTGCAACTCGCGTCGGATCGTTAGCTTTCTCGGTCAAGGATGTTCAGGCGCTGTCTGGGCCGGTTTGAAGATCGGCCCCGGGGCCCTGCCCATCTTGCAACGCTCCTCGGGTTGCTCCCATCGCGCTTGGACAGCCTCCTCAGGCTCTCCTGGCTTATTCCTTCATTGTTCGACGGGATTGCCGCTGTCGGTCGTATGGCGCCGCCGCGAAGAATCCGTCCCGGCTGAGCGGGACGGATCTCAGCGTTGTCACTTCCTGCCCATCGCGGCGTCGACGCTGATCGGACCTGGGCCCGAGGTCGCGAGATACAGGCAGGCGAAGCAGAACAGGATCGCAAGTGTGCCATTGTTGAGCAGCGGAAAGAAGCTTACCGGCGCGTGCTCGATGAAATATGCAAAGGCCATCTCGCCGGAGAGGATGAAGGCAACGATCCGGGTCAACAGGCCCAGCGTCAGCATTCCGCCGAGCACCAGTTCGAACATGCCGGCGACGCCGAACAGCGAGAACGGCGTCACCTCGGCGAACATCTCGACGTGCGGAAACTTGAACAGCTTGGCGACGCCGAACTGCAAGAGCAGCAGCCCGGTGATGAAGCGAAAGAGGCTCAGCAGATAGGGCTGAGCGATTGCGCCGAGGCGATCCAGGTCCATGTTGCTCTCCAAAAGAAAACGCGCGCCGTTGCGAGCGCGCATTATGGAGAATGAAACGGCGCTGTCACGCCTTGCGTGCGGTTCCTTGCTGGAGCCCTAGGCGGTCTTACCCTCGCGGATCGCGTCCAGGCTCAAGGGTCCGGGGCCGGCGAACACGAAATAGAGGAAGACGAAACAGTAGACCGCGGCGAGTTCGCCCCCGTTCAGGATCGGATAGAAGCTCTTGCCCGCATGCGCCATGAAGTAGGCGACGGCGGTGAAGCCCGAGAGGATGAAGGCCACCGGCCGGGTGAACAGGCCAATCACGAACAGGACGCCGCCGATGAGTTCGATCAATCCGCCGATGCCCGTCAGCGAGCCGATCTGAACATTGGCGAAATTCGGAACGGTGGGAAAGCCGAGAATCTTCGCGGTGCCGTGCTGGAGCAGGCTGAGGCCGGTGAAGATACGAAGGATGCTTAGAAGGCTGGGCGAATACCGCCCGACGAGAGTGCTGATCATGTATGCTGTCCCCGGATAGTTATGCCATATAATCATTCCGGGGCGGAGCTATTAACAAGTTAAGCAGATTTGACAACTCACAATCCTGTCAGAGCGGTGAAGGGTTGACAGACCGTGCAGCAAAAAGGGCCGCGTGCGATACGCGGCCTTTTTCGCACAAGTTACTTGAGAGTAACTATCGCCATTCGACCTTGGTGATCTCGTAGGCCTTGGCGCCACCGGGCGCCATCACCTCGACGGTGGCGCCCTTCTTCTTGCCGATCAGCGCGCGCGCGAGCGGCGAGGTGATGGAGATGCGGCCCTTCTTGGCGTCGGCCTCGACCTCGCCGACCAGTTGCCACACCGCTTTCTTCTCGGTGTCCTCATCGATCAGCGTCACGGTCGCACCGAACTTGATGGTGTCGCCTGACAGTTTCGAAATGTCGATGATGTCGGCGCGCGCGAGCTTATCCTCGAGCTCGGCGATGCGGCCCTCGTTGTGCGACTGCTCTTCCTTCGCCGCGTGATACTCGGCGTTCTCGGAGAGATCGCCGTGCGAGCGCGCCTCCGCGATGTGTTCGATGATGCGCGGACGATCCACCGATTGGCGATGCTTCAACTCGTCCGTCAGCGCGGCGTATCCACCCGCGGTCATCGGAACCTTATCCATCATCTTGGTCCTTCATCGTGCGCACCCGGCGGCGTGCACGAATATCCAGTTCAGCTAACGCAGGAATCAGGGCGCCAACGCGCCCGGAAGCCCAGTGATATTCGGCCCCGCTAAGGGCCGTGACAACATCCATTCGCGCGGTGAGTTCCAGCCATTCGGCCAATTGACCGCGTCAAGCCTTCAGCCCGGGCAGCGGTCAGCTTTCGGAAAAGTAACTCTGAAGCGTGCGGACCTCAAGGTCCCCGTCCCGATAGGCCCGGATCCCCCGTGCGGCCGCCACCGCACCCGAAAGAGTGGTGTAATATGGCACTTTATGCAAGAGGGCAGCCCGACGCAGCGAACGGCTGTCGGCCAGCGCCTGCGGACCTTCGGTGGTATTGAAGACCAGCTGGACGTCGCCATTGGTGATGGCGTCGACGATGTGCGGCCGGCCTTCGAGCACCTTGTTCACCTTTTCCGTCGGCACGCCGTGGTCGCTGAGGTAGCGCTGCGTGCCCGAGGTTGCCATCACCTTGAAGCCGAGCGAGTGCAGCAGCCGCACCGCATCCGCGATCCGCATCTTGTCGTCGCCACGCACAGAAACAAACACCGTGCCTTGGCGCGGCACGCGGGTGCCGCCGCCGAGCTGGCTCTTTGCGAATGCGACCTCGAAGGAGCGGTCGATGCCCATCACCTCGCCGGTCGAGCGCATCTCCGGTCCGAGCACGGTGTCGACGCCCGGGAAACGCGCGAACGGGAATACCGATTCCTTCACGCCGACATGGCCGAGCTTCTTCTTCTTCAGCTTGAAGTCGGCGAGCTTTTCGCCGGCCATGATCCGCGCCGCGATCTTGGCGACCGGCATGCCGATCACCTTGGCGACGAACGGCACGGTGCGGGATGCGCGCGGGTTGACTTCGAGCACGTAGATATCGCCGTCCTTGATGGCGTATTGCACGTTCATCAGCCCGACCACGTCGAGGCCGAGCGCGAGCTCGCGGGTCTGCCGCTCCAGCTCCTCGATGGTCTTGGCGTCGAGCGAATGCGGCGGCAGCGAGCACGCTGAATCGCCGGAGTGGATGCCGGCTTCCTCGATATGCTCCATGATGCCGACGATGAAGGTGTCCTTGCCGTCGGAGAGGCAGTCGACGTCGACTTCGGTCGCATCCGACAGATAGCGGTCGAACAGCAGCGGGTTCTTGCCGAGCACGGTGTTGATCTGCCCGGTCTTGTCGTTCGGGTAGCGCGCCTTGACGTCGGCGGGCACGAGCTCAGGCAGCGTTCCCAGCAGGTAGTCGTTGAGCTGAGTCTCCTCGCGGATGATCTGCATCGCGCGGCCGCCGAGCACGTAGGACGGACGCACCACCAGCGGCAGGTCGAGATCGGCGGCCACCAGGCGGGCCTGCTCGACCGAATACGCGATGCCGTTCTTCGGCTGCTTGAGACGCAGCTTGTCGAGCACGCGCTTGAAGCGGTCGCGGTCCTCGGCGAGGTCGATCGCGTCAGGCGAGGTGCCGAGGATTGGCACTTCGGCGGCTTCCAGCGCCCGGGCAAGCTTCAGCGGGGTCTGGCCGCCGAACTGCACGATCACGCCATGCAGCGTGCCGTTCTTGCGCTCGGTCGCGATGATCTCGAGCACGTCTTCGCCGGTGAGCGGCTCGAAATAGAGCCGATTGGCGGTATCGTAGTCGGTCGACACCGTCTCCGGATTGCAGTTGACCATGATGGTCTCGTAGCCGGCGTCCTCGAGCGCGAAGCAGGCATGGCAGCAGCAATAGTCGAACTCGATGCCCTGGCCGATGCGGTTCGGCCCGCCGCCGAGAATGATCACCTTCTTGCGGTCCGACGGCGCGCTCTCGTCGGCAAGCTCGCCCGCGAACGGCCGCTCATAGGTCGAATACATGTAGGCGGTCGGCGAAGCGAACTCCGCCGCGCAGGTGTCGATGCGCTTGAACACCGGGCGCACCCCGAGCGCGTGGCGCTTGGCGGTGACGTCGGCTTCGATGGTCTGCGTGAGCACGGCGAGCCGCGCATCGGAAAAGCCCATCGCCTTCAGCATCCGCATCGCGAAAGCGTTCGCCGGCAGGCCGTTGCGGCGGACCTTGTCCTCCATCTCGACGATGGTGCGCATCTCCGCGAGGAACCAGGGGTCGATCTTGCAGGAGTTGAAGATCTCCTCGTCGGTCCAGCCGAGCCGCATCGCCTGCGCGACCTGCAGGATGCGGTTCGGCGTCGGCGTGCCCAGCGCTGCGCGGATCGCGTTCTTGTCGTCGCCGCGGCCGAGCCCGTCGATCTCGATTTCGTCGAGGCCGGTCAGGCCGGTCTCGAGCCCGCGCAGGGCCTTCTGCAGGCTTTCCTGGAAGGTGCGGCCGATCGCCATCACCTCGCCGACCGACTTCATCGATGTGGTCAGCGTGGAGGAGGCGCCGGGGAATTTCTCGAACGCAAAGCGCGGAATTTTTGTGACGACGTAATCGATGGTCGGCTCGAACGAGGCGGGGGTGGCGCCGCCGGTGATGTCGTTGGCGATTTCGTCGAGCGTGTAGCCGACCGCGAGCTTGGCCGCGACCTTGGCGATCGGGAATCCGGTGGCTTTCGAAGCCAGCGCCGACGAGCGCGACACGCGCGGATTCATCTCGATCACGACCATCCGGCCGTCGACGGGGTTGATGCCGAATTGCACGTTCGAACCGCCGGTCTCGACCCCGATCTCGCGCAGCACCGCCAGCGAGGCGTCGCGCATGACCTGGTATTCCTTGTCGGTCAACGTCAGGGCCGGCGCGATGGTGATGGAATCGCCAGTATGCACGCCCATCGGATCGAAATTCTCGATCGAGCAGATGATGATGCAATTGTCCTTTTTATCGCGCACCACCTCCATCTCGTACTCTTTCCAGCCGAGCACGCTTTCCTCGATCAGCACCTCGTTGGTCGGCGAGGCGTCGAGGCCGCGCTCGATGATGTCGAGGAACTCTTCCTTGTTGTAGGCAATGCCGCCGCCGGTGCCGCCCATCGTGAAAGAGGGGCGGATGATCGCGGGCAAGCCGATCTCCGACAGCGCCATCAGCGCCTCGCCGAACGCGTGCTCCTGATAGCGTTTGCGGCGGTCGTTCTCGCCAAGCGTCCACTGTCGCTCGAGTTCTTCCAGCGCCTCGCCGGACAGTTTCTCCCGCTCGGCGTGGTATTTGTCGCGGTAGGACTTCTTCAGCGCCGAGGCGTTGGCGAGCCGCGATTTTGGCGTCTCCAGCCCGATCTTGGTCATGGCCTCGCGGAACAGCTGGCGGTCCTCGGCCTTGTCGATCGCATCGGCGGTTGCGCCGATCATCTCGACGTCGAATTTTTCAAGCGTGCCCTGGCGGCGCAGGCTCAGCGCACAGTTCAATGCGGTCTGGCCGCCCATGGTCGGCAGCAGCGCGAAGCCGCCGGGAATGACGTGGCGTTCCTTTTCGATGATCTTGCCGACGATTTCGGGTGTGATCGGTTCGATATAGGTGGCGTCCGCCAGTTCCGGATCGGTCATGATGGTGGCCGGATTGGAATTGACGAGGACGACGCGGTAACCCTCCTCCTTCAGAGCCTTCACCGCCTGCGTGCCGGAATAGTCGAATTCGCAGGCCTGGCCGATCACGATGGGACCGGCGCCGATGATCAGGATGGTGGAGATGTCGGTTCTTTTGGGCATCAGCTCTCGCGGACTGGATTTTGGGCACAAAAAAAGGGCGCGCTGGTCGCGCGTCCCTCGGGCCATGCGCTACATCTTGTAGCGCAGGAAGCGCGATCCCTCGCGCGCGGGTGGTCTTTAGACCAGTTTCCGCACCCGCGAAACCCCCAAAAACGCCCAATCAACCGCGATTCTGGGGGAAATTCCTCATTGGATGGGGGCGGTTGGGAAGGCTCGGGATGCGAGGAGGGCTTGCCGAGGCCCGGCTTTGCCCCGCCGGTCCAGCGTGGCTGCGCCACGCGTAGCCCGTCAGGGCGAAGCGTGGAGGCCCGGCCTGGATTTGAACCAGGATAAACAGTGTTGCACCACTGCCGCGTCGACGCTTCCGCCACCGGGCCGAGAGGATCATTGCCGATTATTTCAGGGTCGGCCACGTTTACCTTTGGTTAAGGTTAATATTTTGTGCAACCCTTGATCAGTGGTGCGCCACGAACGTCATCCGCCACGGATTGTGTCCGATGTTGCGCGGCGCGCGCGTTGCGCTGAACCCCGCGGCGCCGAGCTTCGCGATCATCTCGTCCTCGCGGTAGCGCTGCAGCCCGATCTTGGTGCGCAACTGCCGGTAATCAGACAGTGCGGTTGAAGCTAGCCCGATCAAAGCATCGCGCAGGAAGCCGTGGGTCGCCGCGAAGCGCAGCAGCGCCACGACGTCCGTGGGCATGCCGACCTCAGGCCGCAGGATGTCGCCGAGCGCGAAGCGGCCCGTCGGTTTCAGCAGGCGGTGGATCACGTCGAATGCGTTGTCGAGCTCCTGCGGCGTCATGTATTGCGCCACCGAGTTCATCACCACGAGGTCGATCGAATCCGCTTCCATGTTCTTCAGATCATCGAGCGAGCGAACGCGGATCCTGGTGTCGTGCGCGAAACGCGCGACCAGGCGCCCGCGGACGCCGGGCGCCGGCTCCGCCAGATAGAGCCGGGCGCAGGCGTTGGCGACCTTGGTCGCCGACAGCGCCTCGCCGCAGGCATAGTCCAGCACCACCGCGTCGGGTGAGGTGATGTAGCCGACGATGTCGTTTGCGATGACCTGGAAATGCAGGTCGCGGTGCAGTCGGCTTGCATAGATCGTATGCGTGGAATCGTAATAATCGATCCATTCATCCATCGCGTTTGGTATCCGGCAGAACGGGTTCCTGGCCCCAGGAACGGGTGGGCTGATGATGCGTTAGCGGTCCGGCGGCCAATGTTCAATGCGCCGAAGTACCGGTTCCTAACAGGAAGGTCCAACGTGAGCAAAGCCAAGACTGACAAGATCTCGCCCGATCTCGAGACGCCGAGCGACCTGCCGCAGGCTGCGGTGGACACGATTTCGGCCTCGCTCAACACGCTGCTGGCGGACGCCTTCGCGCTTTACCTCAAGACCAAGAATTTCCACTGGCACGTCAGCGGCCGGCATTTCCATGATTACCATTTGTTGCTGGACGAGCAGTCGGACGCGATCTTCGCCACCACCGACCAGCTCGCCGAGCGGGTACGCAAGCTCGGCGGCGCGACGTTGAGGTCGATCGGCGACATCGCCAGGCACCAGACGGTCAAGGACAATGACGAGGATTATGTGCCGCCGCGCGAGATGCTGCGCGAGTTGATGGAGGACAACAAGCACATGGCGGTAGCGATGCGCAAGGCGCACAAGATCGCCGACGACCACGAGGATTCCGGCACCGCCGGCCTGCTCGAAACCTTCATCGACGAAACCGAGCGGCGCACCTGGTTCCTGTTCGAGGCAAGCCGCCAGGAAGGCAGCAACGCGGCGTAGAATTCACCCTCTCCCCTTGTGGGAGAGGGTGGCGCAATCGAGCGGAGCGAGATGAAGCCGGGTGAGGGGTCTCTATCCGCGGATACAGACCCCTCATCCGGCTCGCATCTGCCGATGCGAGCCACCTTCTCCCACAAGGGGAAAATCCGGCCTCACGGTAATATCCAGCAAATTCAATATTTTAACGAATTTTCAACAGCTTACGTGCCACGGTAACTGGATAATCGGGATACATCAGGGTATACACGACTGGACCCAACCGAGAGACCAGCCATTGCCCCAGACAACTCCCTACCTCATCGATCAGAACGGCTGGTGGCACTACCGCCGCCGCGTCCCGCTCCACATGGCTGAACTCGACAAGGCGCACAAGCGCTTCGTCAAGGCGGCGACCAAGATCAAGGTCGAGAACGACCCGAATGCCATCGCTGCCGCCAAGGCCGTCGCCATCATCAACAACGAGACCGAAGCCTACTGGCGCGACCTCGTCGCTGGCCGCAATGCCGACGCGCGCAGGCGCTACCGGCTCGGCGTGAAGCGCGCGCAGCAGCTCGGCTTTGCCTACGCCACGCATCAGGAGGTGGCGAACGATCCTCGAATTGACGTGCTGCTCAATCGCGTCGAAAAGCTGATCAAGGTCGGCATCGACGATCCGATCAATCAGGACGCGCTGCTCGGCGGCACCATGCGGGCGTCTGCGGTGCTGCTCTCCCAGTTGGTCGATCAGTACATGAAGCTGCCGAAAGTCATGTTCTCGAACAAGTCCGGCGGCCTGCTCGGCAAAAGCGAAAAGCAGATCGCCGTGTTCCGGAAACACCGCGAGAAAGCCGTCGAGCTGCTGATCGCGCAGATCGGCGACAAGGACATTCTCGCCATCACCGTTGCCGATGCCAACAAATTCACGGACTGGTACACGGACCACGTGCAGGTCAACCAGATCGGCACCGATGGGCCGCGCAAGCACATCGATGTGATCCGCAAGATGATCCGCTCGATCTGCGAGCGCGACCGGCTGACCTATCAGGATGCGTGGGCACAGAACCCGTTCCCGCGCCATGACGGCCAGCGCAACGCCTTCTCCATCGCGTTCGTCAAGGACACGATCCTTGCGCCCGGCGCGCTCGATGGGATGAAGCCGACCGACCGTGACCTGCTCTACGTATTGATCGATACGGGTGCGCGGCTCTCCGAGATTTGCAACCTGCGCAAGCCGTTCATCCATGTCGGGCCAAAGGACAACATTCCCCACATTCGCATCAGGCCGGTGGGCAGGCAGCTCAAATCCAGAAACGCGCTGCGTGATGTCCCCTTGATCGGCGTCGCGCTGGAGGCGATGCGGCGCAACCCGGACGGCTGGCCGCAGTACCGCGACAATGCCAGCGCAGCTTCGAAAGAGATCAACAGATGGATCAAGACGCTGCTGCCTGCGGATGTCAAGGTCACCGACAGCGACGATGAAAACAAGGAAGGCACCTGCCTCTATGGACTGCGCCACGCCTTCAAGGATCGGTTGCGCGCGATCCGCGCCGAAGACGAAATGAAGGTCGCGCTGATGGGCCACGATGTCGGCATGACCGGCAAGACGCCGGACTATGGCCGTGGGTTTTCAATCGAGGCAAAATTTGAGGTGATGTCTCAGATCGACTTCTCTCGCGCCGCCTGATCCTCATCAAGGATGGCGCGCGCTCTCGACATCGGGTCTCGCGCCTCCCTGTACATCAGCAGCTCACGCTCCAACCGCTCCATCAGCGGCCCGTATTCCGTCCGACCGTATTCGCTGATGACATAGGCAACAGCCACCAGCGCCTGCTTGATCCGCGCCTCAGTGATCGGCTGATCGCCTTGCAAAGCGCACCCCTATTCCGCAGCAGCAGCAACGCCACGCAGCTTGGTCTTGGCCAGTGAAGCGGTGGCCCTCTCGCCCTCCATGCGCTCGCGGACACAGCGGATGACCTCGCTATTGATCGAAGTGCAGTTGTGCTCCGCCACCCGCGTGAGCCATTCCTTCTGCGGGTTAGGAAGCCTGACCAGCATCCGCGCTGATTGGCGCTTCTTAAGCATGATATCACCTTGACCCTGATGACGCTCACGATACTATTACCCGTGCGAGTATGGCGTCAAGGCAATGGCAACACGTGCAAGAAGGTTCGTATGGCAAAGAAGAAGAGCCTGCCGAGACACGTCAAACAAAACCTCGCTTCGCTTGATCGCATGGTGGAGGCGAGCAAGGAACTCGCGGCACCGGCCAAGCCACCGGGTCGAGGATCGCCGCAATTCGTGCTGCGCTACTCGCCCGAGATGCGCGACAAGATCGCCCGGCTGGCGAAGGCAAATGGCCGCTCGATCAATTCGGAGCTGATCGCCTTGCTCGAACGGGCCTTGAGCTACGGCGACGATGTCGAGCAGCTTCAAACATCGACCGGCGAGCTGTTCGACCGTCTCGAAAAACTGGAACGTTTAGTCCGTGAGCATGATGACCGGCTGAGCGGTCGCGATCCGTATAACGTCGAGAAATAAGCGCGAGCAACCAGAAGGAGCATGAACCATGAACCGGCGCGACAGACGCGCAGCCAGAAAGCGCGGAGACATGATCCTCATCGACTACGGTCACCTGTTGGAGCGCGACCAAAACTATGGGTTGTCGGTCGCGTGCTACGTCTGCGCCACGGCGCACAAGGCATCAGGCATCGCCCGCATAGAGGACAAGCGATCCTCCACCATCGTTCCATTGTGTGAGGCGTGCCCTACTTCGGACGACCGGGGAAACGATGTCGCGCGGAAGTACTTGAATGCGCCCGACCTCGAAATCAGCGAAGGCGGTGAGGCCACGACCGAGCAGGTTCTGGCGATGGCCGAAAGACAGCACGGGACCGCGCATTGAGCAAAGACCGTGACATCGCTACGCGAGAGCGATCAAGACCGCAAAAATGTGGTCTCGACATCTTCAAGCGCTGGTGCTGGAATGAGTTGAAGGCGGCGACGTTCTCGCGTCCCGCCTTCGTGGAGCAAGCAAATCATAACGCCAAAGGAGCTTTGGCGATGAAGTCTTGCTCGAATGAACCCTACCTCAGCCAGCCAGAAAAACCAACGCAACCTGCGCCGTGCCGTCGTGCGCTCGCATCGCTGCGCGCTGTCGCGACCACCATGAAAAACGCCGCTGCCGGTGGGAGCAGCGGCGTTTGCTTGTGCTTCGACCGACCAGCCCGCCTGCAAAGCGGATCAATCGAACCGAAATTTAGAACTCCCCGAACACCGTCCAAAGCGTCCAGCAGGAGACCCTGCAAATGCACCCGCACAATTCATTTGGCAAGTCCCGATTTACTCCCACCGATCACCTCAAGCCCGGACGCCCGGCGCGCAACGATGACGAACGCGCAGCCCGCCACGCTGAGATTGAGCGCCGCTATGGCAAGAAGGCGCTCAAGAATTGTAGCGCGCAACGGCGCATCGCCGTTGTGCGGTTGCACGACCTCGAAGCCCTTTGTCGTGCGTCAGAAATTCCCGCCGACGATGGCTGGAACTGGCTGACGATCGCCGCCAATCACATCGCCTTCGTCTATCGCAAGCCTGCCGCCCAACTCGCCGCCGCCGTCGCATGGGGCCGCCGCTTCACGCCGCTGCCGCTCAACGCCGTGAAGGTGCTGGCAGAACAGGCCATCGCCGAGCCGTGCATGCCTACTGCCGACAAACTCGCTGAACAGCTTCAGCTCGACTATGCGACCCGGATGTCGCTCGGGATCACCACGATCGGCGCGATCGATTGCGACAAGGCGAAGCGTGCCGCATTGCGGAGGAACCGCGCCGCTGACCGCGAGAGCGCCCGCCGCGCCAAGGCAGGTGCGGTTCCACACTCGAATTCGGCAGAGCGAACCAAGCCATGGCTGGCGCTCGGCATCAGCCGCCGGACCTACTATCGCAAAGTAAAGGGCACCGCTGGCACTAATTCGTGCGCAGCCCACGCGAAGTGTGTAGGGGTTGCCACGAAATGGTGTCACAACGACGCTGTTGCGCCATCGAGGCCGCGCGCGGGTGACCCGGCGCGGATCGGCGCGTCAACCCGGCTTTCCGGCACCGGGCGTTTCACGATCAGCATCCGTGAATTGCGAGCGATGACCTTGCGACGAGTGGCAAGCATCATCGCCAACGGCGTACCGCTGCCGCCATGGCGCGCAACCGCACCATTGCGCAGCAACATTGGAGCATGAAGCAATGACTGGCGACGCAATCGAGAACCTGAAAACCGCCAAAGCCGCCGTCGTACAGGTGGGTGATGGTCGCGGCTTCATCGTCAGCGCAGGCGACGAACGCTACGTCATCACCGCCGCGCATTGCCTGCCGCATCACCCGTCACCGCATCTGGCGAACAGCCCAACCGAGCTGGCCTATCCGAACATCATCGGCCCTCTCGCCAGCAATAAGCAGACGATCTGGGCCGAGCTGGCGTTCGATAACCTCGCCGACGATGTCGCGGTGTTCGCCGCACCTGACGGGCAAGAGCTGTACGACGAACTCGCGGACTATGAAGCGTTCACCGCAGCGGCGATGATCATCGGCAAATTGCCCGATGTTGTCGCGCCCTCCCTTCCGGGGATCGATGCCGATCCGACCGCTTTCGCTTCAGCGCTGGAGGAATGGACACGCCACGATGCCGATGCATCGGTGGTCGCTTACGTTTTATCGCTCAATGGCGAGTGGCAGCGCTGCACGGTGCGCAATGGCGGCAGGTTTCTGCGGATCGTCAATCAGGCGGGCAACCACATCATAGGCGGCATGTCCGGCTCGCCGATCATCGATGAGAACGGTGGGGTCATCGGACTGGTCTCGACAGGCGACGGCGACATGAACCCGAGCCTGATCGACTGCCTGCCGCCATGGCTGCTGCGCAAGCTCGACAAGGCGTGAAGGACAGTCACCGAGAACAAGCACCAGCGCAGGATCGAAGTCAGGGAGCAGCGCCATGAACCGCCACGCTCGCCGCAGTGACATGCGAATGTTCCGTCGCAGCAACCTGCTCACGCACATGGTGGCCGCCGACGACATCGCGCTCGAAGATCAACCGTTGCTGAAGAACGCGCTTGCAAACTGGCGGGCTGGTCGCGGCTCGCGCAAGCTGACCTGCGTTAGCTGCAAGCTGCTGTTCGCTGGCGATGATGCGCGGGCCGGTGGCTACCTGTTCGCGATGCCGCTTAACATCGATGGTCTGGTCTCGACTTCGGTGTTCTGCGACCGATGCTGGCGCGAATTGCCGCCCGCCGACATCGAGCGCGAGGCAACGCGCGTGTTGCGGCAGTTGCTGCCCGGCGGTCGGTTTTTGGATGCGAGGCCATGAAGCCGAACCGTCATCCGCTGGCATCCGGTCCCGGTCATCGCACGCCGCAGACGAGGCTGCTGCTGGACGAACGCGATGCGCTGCTGGTCGAGGCGGCGGCGAGGTTTTATCCCGGCCTGTATGATCGTGACGTTGCAAGGCGGCTCCACAGCGCACTGCTGCGATACCGGACCAGCGGCTGGCGACGTGATTGCAGCGAGGCGACGTGTCCGCCACGGATTGCTGGACGCCTCGACGGGCTGCTCTGGGCGGTCTTGAAGGTCAGGGACACGACGCCGCCGTCAGAAAGAACAATCCGGCGCGCGCTGTCGCTGACCCCTATTCGTGGCCCAGCGTTTGGGATGTGATCCGCGACCATCGAGACGATGGAGGCGCACATGGCCCAAGGCGAGCAACCCAGTTGGCAAAAGTTTGTGATGGAGGCTGGCAAAACCGGCGGCTTGCCACCCGCATCGCTGTCCACGGTCGTCACGCCGACGACGTTTTCCACTGGCCCTGACCTCCTGCCGCAGTTCGATCCGCTTGACGCTTTGCCGTCTTCCGCTGCCGAACGGTTGCGGATGCTGCGCCAGAGGGCCAGCGATAGTCACGCGGTCATTCCGCCGTTCGAGACTGTCCACGAAGCGAGCATGGCGCGTGTCGATGCTGAGAATGCGCTGCGCAAGCGCACCAACCACGCGCAAGATTTTGGCGACGGCCTCGCGCCTGACCACCCGCTTGTGGTAGCTGCGCAAAAACATCTCGACATGATGACCGACAATCTCGCGCGGTTGCAAGCGCTGCAACAGCAGCGGACGTTGGCGTGGCAAGCGGCGAGCGGCGCGCTGGTTGTCTGCGAGGACTTCTTGCGCTTCGCGGTGCCGGGCAATTGTCAGCTCGCAGAGGAAGAGGTCGAAGCGCCGAAGGTTGCGACTGGCGCGCTGCTGGATGCCATCGATGCGCAGCGGCGGAAGGGCCGCGAGCTGCGGGCCACGCTGCACACCATCCGGTCATCGGCGTTCCCATCGAGCTTCGCCAAGGCTCGCCTGCGCGAAATGATCGACGCGGCGGCGATGCAGGGTGCGCCCGTGATCAGCAACATGATCGAGCACGCAGACGGAAAAATCATCTGGCCGACGCAGCGGGTGCAGGCGATGGTGCTGAACGTCGCGACGGCTCCGGCTGCGGTCGCGTTCCATGAAAGCATCGATGTCATCGCGGTGCTGTGCTGGCTGCATCGCGATGCGCTGATCAAGCGGCTCGATGCCGAGATTGACGCCGAAGCCGATGACGGCAACGCGCTGTCGCCAGCCGACCGCGAGAGGCGCGAGGCCGAGACGCTTGGCGATATTCTGGCGCAGGACCGCGTCATTGCGGAACTGGTGTACGCGGCGCAGCGCGCGGGCTTGCCGTGCGAGCACGACAGTTCTTGCTCACCGCTCGCGTTGCTTTCTCTGCGGTTGGTCACGGCTCCGCGTGCAGAGCCGTCAGGCACCAGCTTCGGCCTCTCTTGGGACCTCGCCGGAGGGCGACAGCGATGACACCGATCGTGCAGCCGGGGCTTGCTGCCTGCTCCTCCCGGCACTGCACGGGCGGCGGGGATGTCGTCGCGGCTGTCCTCGCCGCCACCACTACACGAACTGCGTTGCCGGAGCCACTGCCCGGCGGCGCTCCGGACGGTGCGACGGGGCCAATGGTTGGCCGGTGTCGATCCCGTCGCATCACGGGCCGGGGATGGTAGCGCGCATGCCATTCCCGGCCCGGCGCGGCCCGCTATGCACGCGCTGGCGGTGCTCTTCAAACGCGATGTCGGCCCGAAGCCGAGTTGGCGGCACCTGCTGATCCGCCGCGACACACGCCGCGAATTTGGACCGGGCAACGCCCGCTGGCAGGTTGCGCGATGGTTCCTGCGGCGGCGACCATGCGGAACGGCATGATCCAGATCAACGCTGCCGCGCGACCGCCGCCAAACATGGCGCATGGCATCAAGACGGCTTTCCAACATCGAACTGGCTGCGATTGTTGTTATCGTTCTCAGCGTGGCTTTACTTGCCTACGTCGGGTTCGCCATTCTGTCAGAACCATGAAGGCCGGGACCGGCCCCGGCGCTTGCTCCGCAGCGCATGGAAGTCCGGCGTGCCATCGTCGCGGGTAATCACAGCCTCGCCGTCGATGAGGAACGGACGATGCCAGGATTTTGCTGGCGGCTTCAACGATGGCCGGGAAACGGTCGGCCCAGTCATGGCCGCCGCGCGTGAAACAGCGGATGCGCAGGCCATCCCGGCGCACCATCAGCCGGTAGCCATCGTGCTTGATCTCATGAACCCAGTCAGGGCCGGACGGTGGCCGGGCCACCCTCGACGGCAGGCACGGTTCGATGAAGCCGGAGGGACGCCCGCCGCTGGATCATGATCGGAGGATAGGCTGGCGACCCCGCGAGGAGCAACGCCGCCCTCGCGTTAACCTTCAACCTGCGGCGGTGTGGTAAATGCTTTGGGATTGTTTTCTGACGGGAACTTCACATGGCTGACACCTCGATCGAATGGACCGACGCGACATGGAACCCGGTCGCAGGTTGCACCGTGATATCTCCCGGCTGCACGAACTGCTACGCGATGCGGATGGCGGCCCGGCTCGATGCCATGGGCATGAAGAAATATCGCGGGCTGACCCGCAAGAGCGGCAAGCGGGCGGTCTGGACCGGCAAGGTCAGGCTTGATCACGACGCGCTCGGCATCCCGGCAGGCTGGAAGAAGCCACGCCGGATTTTTGTGAACTCGATGTCGGACCTGTTTCACGAAGCAGTTTCAGCAAAGTTCGTCGCCGCCGTCTGGGATGCGATGCAGGCAACGCCGCAGCACACCTATCAAATTCTGACGAAGCGACCGGATCAGATGGCGAAGATCACCGCATCGCTGCCGGTGCTGCCGAACGTGTGGCTCGGGACCAGCGTCGAGAGCGCGGACTATCTCGGGCGCATTGATGATCTGCGCAAGGTCGATGCTGCCGTCAGATTTGTTTCGTTCGAGCCGTTACTCGGGTCCGTGGCTCGGGCTGATCTGCGGGGCATTCAGTGGGCGATCGTCGGCGGCGAGAGCGGTCCGCGTTCGCGGTTGATGGACGAGCAGTGGGTCGCGGAGATTGAGACCGCATGCCGCAAGGCACGGACGGCGTTTTTCTTCAAGCAGTGGGGCGGAAAGAACAAAAAAGCGACTGGTCGCTCGCTTCATGGACGCACCTTCGATGAGATGCCAGACTTGAGAATGTGATGCGCGATCCGCGAGGCCAGACCGATAGCGGCGGGCCTGGGATTTGAAATAGCGAAGAACAGCGCAAACTGCGGAATGCCTCTGTCATCATTCAGACGCAGCGGTGGCAGGACAGACGAAAACAGCCCCGCCAGCCGCGCGCCGAAATACTTTTCCATATCATCGACCTCCGCTGTGCGTGCGAGGCGTTCGTCCGTATCGCCGAAAAGATTGGTACGTCGGCTCATCTCGTACCAGTCCTTCTCCCAATCTGGCGTGCCGATCATTCTGGTAAGCGCAGTGCGTTTTGATGCGTCCAAATCTTCAGCATCGCGCGTTGCTTGACGGAACAGCCCAGAAAGTGAAACCAAATACCAAACGTCGATTGCTTCCGTCCTCCTGATCGCCTCCAACGTTCGCCATTCAACCGACATCCCGTATGGATCGAGGAACATCACAGCTCGTGTCCCGGCCCAGCTTTTTTGCTCCTCCAAGAGGTTCATGATTTCGGCGTTGGCGTCACCCGGAACGACAGAGATGTTTCGGGTTGGGTTTGCGGATCGCAAGTCGTTCAACGCTGCGACGTGTCTCGGCCTTTTGTCCATGAATACTAATCTGTCGAAGGCTGGCGAGACATCGATCGCAATTTTCGCGGATCCAGCTCGGCGCTCCACTCGCGCATCGACTTCAGGCCCCAGCATATCGGCGGCGCGACCGGGAAAAAAAACGGTTCTCTCACCGGTGCCCGCGAAGGCGTCGACATACCAAAGGTTTGAGAATTGAGGGCGCAACGCCTTGGTAAACTGCTGAAGATACTCACCGACCAGAGACAATTTAAGGTCCGTGGATATGCCGCCAAATTCATGGTCGCTCTGAGCCATCGCCACCCACACCAGCTTTTCCCAGTCAGATAGTTTCGCAACTGGAAGGCGAGAGCAAGGGCAGATATGACCGAATTGCGCGAGAACCGACTTGTCTTCTTTGTCGGCCCCGCGCATCACGATCCGTAGCGCATCGTCCGGCAGCGGTCGCTGCAGTGTCTTGGCCTCATCCCACGGGGCGCGCATCCACACTTCCCCGCTCCGCGAGCGGTCGGTCGTCGTTCAACGGCGCGGGCCGGTCTCGACGTGAACGAAAGAGCGCGCACAAATCATCAAATGCGGCACGTCTTCTTCAAGCAACCGAAGCGTCGACGTGGCTAAAACAGACTGACGATGCAGGCGGGCGCGTGCCGCCTGGAGGCAGGCGCTCTAAAACAGAATTTAATGGGTATGGGCCGCTTGTGAACCCACATAGGACCGTGCCGGGTCCCCTTGCCGCTGGGACCTTTCTTTGGGGTCAACGATGGCAGTCCGGTCTGAGAGCCTTGCATACGCTTGTTGAAGAATTCAGCGTCTTGGGCGTCCACGTTCAGTATTGGATGCTGATAGCCGCTCTGATTACTGCGATCGCCGTGGTCTCCGGTTTGCGGAAATGACTGCATTCATTAGCGAGGCAGCCCAGCGCTCCAAGCGGACGTTGGCGAGCAGCGGCGCTCGGGCTTGAGCCAGCCGCGCGCCAGTGGGGTGATGACGTGTTGCGGATGTTGGTCACCGGCGGCCCGCCGGTACGCGGCGGCGGCGGCATGCCCCACCGCATCACGGATAGCTCGCGCCCGGTGTCGGTGTTGCGCACCACCGGAGCTGGATAATCCGGAAACACGCCCGGCATCGGCGCGAGGTTGCCGACATAGCGGTTGATGACGCGGAATAGCGCGATGATCGCGGCTTGGTTTGTGGTGATGCTGTAGAGGTTGCACATTCTGAAGCGCCGGTCAGTCCTACTCATCCATCGGCGGCTCACCGGCCTTGTCGGCCATCGTCTGGCAGACCTTGGCCATCTCGGTGCGCACCTCGAACACGACGCGCTCGATATTGCGCCGGGTCGCCAGATCGCCACGCGGTGCACAGCGCGCCGCCATCCCGGACAAGTGCGTCAGCACCACGCCGCACAACTGGTCGGTCAGCTCGTCGACATCGCTTTGGAGTACCAGTTCGCGCCGCTTCTGCATCAGCCGCGTCTGCAACATCTCAGTCTTGACCCTGACGTAGTCGGCATCAGCCGCCGAGCGCGGCGATTGCTGTCGCTCGCGCCGCAAGTATCGCAGATAGGCAACGCGGCACTCGTCGAGCGGGAAGCCGTCACCTTGCCGCTGGATCACGCCATCGGCTTCGAGCTTGCCGATGTAGGTCCGGCTGCAATCGAGGTGCTGCGCCAGTGCAGATGCGCTGACGGTCGCTGCCTTTCTGGATCGCGGTTGAGAGACCGCCGCCCTGGCGGCGGGCGGGCGATCAATGGGGACGGCGTCAGTCATCGTGTCCGTTCCTGCTGTGTCGCGACAGGATAGCTCACTTCCGCTTTCGGCGGCAAAGCCGACATGGCCGAACTTGCCGCTGGTTCGACCGGGCCGCGAATGACCCTGAGCCGACTTCCTTCGCTGCACCTTTAGAGGGACAGTTCCTTATGCGATTTCTATAACATTACCTCCGTGACCATCTGGAAAACCTATGCGTGGAGTGGCAGGCATCAACCAGTGAAATAGTAATCGTTGCGCCGAGGCTCTACCGCGCAAATGTCACCCGAGAGCGCGCGAAACAATAGCAACAATCAAGCGCACAAGGGATGTCCCATGATGGACGTTCTTATGATTGGGATCGCGCTCGGCCTCTTCGCACTTGCGATTGCGTACGCCCACGCCATCGGAGAGAGATGAGAAGGTTGAGCCATGGTTTTTGATTATTCGCTCGCTGCGCTCGTGGCCCTCGGCCTGCTGGGCTATCTGATTTTCGCGCTGCTGCATCCCGAGCGGTTCTGAACGAACGTTCGGTCGGGCATCTGTTGTCTCCTCTCTGCTCGGAGCGTAGAAGTATGGCGCTAAAAATTGCGATGCTCGGCCCATTCCTACTTGCCGCAGCCCAATGGTTGACGGGCGATAGCGACAAGCGGTCGCGAGTTAGCGCGTGGCTTTTGTTGGGCGTTGGAGTGGTGGCGGCCACGCTCTATGCCTTTCGTTCCTGAGCAGGCGCGTGTAAGGCCACCTCGGTTGGCCCGTCCTTCATTTCGCAAGTCGCCTTTTGGCCCATCGCGTCATTTCGCTGCGCTGCGGAAGTTCGTCGCTATCAGCGCACAGCGGACGTTGAGTGCAATGCACGTCCCCTGTAACTGCAACCACGGATTTTCTCGAACCAGATGTCCTCGACAAATGAGGTCGCGCGGTCCCCGCAGAGGGTGACCTGCCCGGAAGGACCCGGCGACCGGCAAGTTGTCGGCGACCAAGAAAGAGCTGTTCGCCAAGCTGGCCGCGCATCACCGGGCGCTGGCTGATGAGGTCGAGCGGACCATGCAGGCGAGCGAACCATAAATTAGCGAACATGTTCTGTTTTGCTCAGACGGGCCTCACGCCGTCTGATTTGATCGAGCCATGTTCACCGCAGCAGAATGCCGGGAAAAAGCAGCCGAGAAGCTCGCGCAAGCTGAGCGCAATATTGGGCACCGCCAGAAGAGGCTTCGGCGCGACGCGGAAGCGTGGCTGGTCCTTGCGGGTATAATGGACGACTGCCCGAAAGAGTGAGGCCGCCTTCTGGCACAAATTGCGCTGGCTTGCCATGTTCCACGGGCGTAGGCTTCATTTCCCACGCAGGGGTTGTGTCATGGGAAATGACCTACTTGGAAGAATTTGCATCGTTCTATTCGGGCTAAGCCCGCTCGTGATCATCGGCATAGCGCTGTTCCTGCAGTAACCTTGGCCTCCCGCTTCAAGCGGGCTGGTAGATGGCCCAGCAACTGCCTGACCTGAAGACATCGGAATTCCCATCGCTGGACGAGTTGCTATAGTGATGTCTCAAAGGCCGGGCCAGCGGCGGGGTGGGTTCGGTGTGAGGCAGAAGAACAAGTGGGAATTTCGTCCAAACCGAAGGCGATCGAAGCGGCGCTTCGCGAAAGCGAGCAGCGGCTGCGTTGGCTGGCTTCCATAATCGACTTCAGCGACGACGCGATTGTAAGCAAAAATCTCGATGGCATCATTAGAAGCTGGAATAGCGGTGCTGAGCGCATCTTCGGCTACTCTGCCAGCGAGGCGATTGGTCAGCCAATTACGCTTGTGATACCTCAGGATCGGCAAAGCGAAGAACGTGAGATTTTAACGCGCATCCGACGAGGTGAACGCATCGACCATTTTGAGACTGTTCGGCAACACAAGCACGGCAGCTTGATCGTCGTTTCGCTGACGGTGTCTCCTGTCAAGGATGCCAACGACAAAATTGTCGGCGCGTCAAAGATTGCCAGAGATATTACCGAGCAGAAGAGAAATCAGGAGCTGATCGTGACCTTGGCACGGGAAGCCGAGCATCGCAGCAAGAACCTGCTTGCGAACGCGTTGGCCACGGTCAATCTTTCTCAGTCAAACTCGCCAGAAGGTCTCAAACAGATAATTGCCGGACGCATCCAAGCACTTGCAAATGTTTGCTCGCTTTTCGCGGAAACACGTTGGATCGGTGCCGAGCTATCCGCGATTGCGAGACAGGAATTAGCTCCCTATTCCGAGAAGAACGGCGAACGGACTTTCATTGATGGTCCGCAGACCATGTTGGAGCCAGACACGGCCCAAGCAGTTGCGATCACATTGCACGAGTTAGCGACCAACGCCGCGAAGTACGGCGCTTTGTCCACACCAAACGGCCAAGTCCACTTGGGATGGTCACACGGGGCTGATGGTCGATTGCGCCTGCGCTGGATGGAGACTGGTGGCCCAGTCGCGCAGGAACCTACGCGAAAGGGGCTTGGCAGCCGTATCATTGAACAAATGATCGTCCAGCGTAAGGGGAAAGTTCGCTTTGACTGGCGCAAAGGCGGGCTTGTCTGCGAAATTAAACTCCCGGTGTGATGACAGCCGGACTTCGACCCTTCGCGGTGGCTCGCGATAAAACCGATGGCGCTATTCGCTTCAACCGGCAAGATACAGAACGGAGCGCCGGAGCCGACAGCGGCAGCCCGTCAATCGTAGCCCTCCAGCGTCTCCAAAAACTTGAATTCCCGCCGCAGGTCTCGCTCGATCTGCCCAAGGTCGGCATCGAACGGCGCTTCATCGAGCTTGCGGATGGCTTCCAGCACCGACTTGCAGGCGTCCTCGATGTGGACGATCTTTTGCGCGAAGGCGTGGCGCTCAGGTTTCCACTCGCCCGGACGCGCGTTGCGCCCGGCCAGCTTCTTGTAAATCTCATCGACCCGCCCGCTATCTTGCTTGGCCATCAGCACTCTCCGCCCGCCGCATTTGCTCGATCATGCACGCTCCTGTCGATGGACCCAAGCAGACGACTGGCACCGTCAGGCGCAACGGGGCAGGAAGACCGCGCAGCGCGGGCTATAGGGGCCGTTCGCCCATCATGTTAGGACGATCGGCGCGGCGCGCTGGAAGGCCACTCAGCGGGCTTCTAAAGGCGTCTAAGCGGCCATCGCTCCGTGTCACATTAGGATACACGCAGGGATACATGGAAAACGGCGAACTAAAAATTACCTCGTAAATTCAAGGCGTTTGGCAGGTCACCCGAAAACGACTTCTCCCACAAGGGGAGAAGGGAGGGTAAGTGTCCCCGGCGAGCTACCGCTTCCACAGCCGCAGCAGCGGCCCGCTCTTGCCCATCACCGGATCGGTCGCGGGGATCGCGACCAGCGGGATCGTCTTCAGTGCCTTGGCATGGCTCTCCGGCGTCGGCCGTTGCAGATCCATCGGTGGCCCCGGCGGATAGGCGCCGACCACGCTGAAATCGTCGCTCGAGGCCAGGCATTGATGTCCGGTGCCGGCCGGCAGGATCGCGACATCGCCGGCTGCGATCTCCAGCGCCTGCCCGTGCGCGCCGCCGAATTGCACGCGCGCGCTGCCGCGGGCGACGCCGAGCACCTCGTGCACGGTGGCGTGATAATGCGCGAAGTCGTAGACGCCGTTGCGCCACATCGCGCCCCAGCCGTTGCTGGCGAACAGCTGCTCGATCGTGGCCTCGGGATTTTTGCGGACGTCGACCGCGCCCCTGTAGACCAGGAACGGCATCGGATTGTTCGGCACCAGCCCGTCGTCCTGAAAGACAAAGGTCAGGGGTTCGGCATCGGACCTGACGACCGGCATGGTGGCTCTCCGCCGTTTCGAGGGACCGTGATCTCCGGACAAACCAAGCCGTCGGTCCGGAAACCGTTCCCGCTAGATCTTGAACTTCAGGACCTCGTCCTTGAATCTGAGCCCGTGCCCCGGCCGCTCCGGCGCCGTGATCATGCCATTGGCAATCGCCGGCGGATCAACCCAGAGGTCGTCGATCAGCGCCATGTTCTCGCACCAGATGCCGTTCGGAATCGAGGCCAGCAGGTGCACATTGAGCTCGGGAAACAGATGCGGCGCGATGGTGATGCCGAAGGTGTCGGCGAGCGCTGCGATCTTGCGCAGGTCCGTCATGCCGCCACGCATCGGGTCGGGCTGCAGGATCGGCAGGCAGGGATTGAGGAAGAACGGCCGCAGATCGTAGCGCGTGAAATGGGTCTCGCCACCGACGACGCGCATGTCGAGCGCCGCCGCGATACGCTGATAGCCGGCGAAATCGTCCGCCGGCACCGGCTCCTCGAGCCAGTAGATATCGTATTTTTCGAACTTGCGTCCCATCTCGATGGCGACATCGGCGCTCCAGCCCATGTTGACATCGATCATGATGTCGATGTCGGGCCCGAGCGCCTCGCGCATGCGGCGCACATTGTCGAGGTCTTGCGCGGGCGTGTGAACATGCGCGACCTGCATCTTGATCGCCTTGTAGCCCTGCTTCACGAAATGCAACGCCTTCTCGATCATGCCGTCGCCGCCCGCGCCGCGGAAGCAGCCGGAGCCGTAGATCGGAATTTCTGAGCGATAATGCCCCCACAGCCGGTGCAGCGGCAGGCCGGCGCGTTTCCCCACCGCATCCCACAGCGCAATGTCGAGCGCCGACATCGCCATCGCGGCGATGCCGCCGCGGCCATAGGTCATCGTCGCCGTCCACAGATCGCGCCAGATCGCCTCGATCGCGGTGGCGTCCTTGCCCTTGACGCGCGGGATGATGCACTCGTCCAGACAGGCCGCGATCGACTTCATCGCCGGGCGGAACACGAACAGATAGCCCATCCCGGTGATGCCGCCCGCGGTCTCGACCTCGCAGATCAGAATGTCGCGCGTCTCGCCCAGCGCTGCGCCCTTCAGCCAGCGATCATCGGCCCAAGGCAGCCGCAGCATCGTGACGCGGATGTCGCGGATGGTCATGTCTGAACTGGCTGACATCATCGGGCGTTTCCCTTTTCTGGCCGGATCAGGTTTGCCTGATCTCGGAGACGGAAACTCAATCACAGAACGCCGGCGCCAATCCAGCGCTGTTCGTCATGCCTCCAATGCGCCAAGACCTTACGCCAAGAACTTATGCCAGGACGCGATTGCCTTCAGCCATTCTTGGGAAGTTCGAATACCAGGCAGGTTGTCGTGGCATGCGCGATCAGCTTGCCCCTGTCGTCGGTAATGCGTGCTTCAGCAGTTGCGACGCGGCGGCCGGCATTGAGCACCTGGCCCTCGGTGCGGATCGTCCCGGTGTCCTGGCTCATGCCGCGGACGAAGGAGATCTTGAACTCCAGCGTGGTGTAGCCAAAGCCCTTCGGCAGCGTGCTCTGCACCGCGAGCCCCATCGCGGAATCCAGCAGGATCGCGGCGTAGCCGCCATGCACCGAGCCGATCGGGTTGTAGTGGCGCAGGCCCGGCACGCTGTGGATCACGACATGGCCGGCCTCGGCGGTGCAGTCGAACGGCTCGACATTCTCCATGATCGGCGGCTCCGGCAGGGTGCGGGCGAAGATGCCGCGCACGAAGTCGAGCCCGGACATCGACGCCATCACCTCCATCGAGGAGACACCGTATTCGGGCTTCGGGGCGGCGCTGTCGGTCATGTCGGCATTTCCCGTGATTTGATGCGAAGGCGCGTTGCTCGTCGGTGCTCGGAGCACATGACAGTCCGTCGTGCCCGGACTTGATCCGGGCATCCATCTTTCTTCAAGGGATGGATTGCCGGGTCAAGCCCGGCAATGACAGGTCGCGTCTAGGCCGCGCGCTTGTTCTGCCGCATCAGATCGGCAAACCGCTGGAACAGATAGTGCGAGTCGCGCGGGCCGGGGGAGGCCTCGGGGTGGTACTGCACCGAGAATACCGGCTTGCCGTCGAGCGCGATGCCGCAATTGGAGCCGTCGAACAGCGAGATATGGGTCTGGGTCGTGCCCTTCGGGAGCGTCGCCTGGTCCACCGCAAAGCCGTGGTTCATCGAGGTGATCTCGACCTTGCCGGTGGTCTCGTCCTTGACCGGGTGGTTGGCGCCATGATGGCCCTGATGCATCTTCATGGTCTTGGCGCCGACGGCGAGGCCGAGCATCTGATGGCCGAGGCAGATGCCGAAGGTCGGTGTGCCCGAATTGATCACTTTCTGGATCACCGGTACCGCATATTTGCCGGTCGCGGCCGGATCGCCGGGGCCGTTCGACAGGAACACGCCGTCCGGCTTCATCGCCAGGATGTCCTCGGCTGTGGTCGTCGCCGGCACCACGGTCACCTTGCAGCCGACGCCGGCGAGCAGGCGCAGGATGTTGCGCTTGATGCCGTAGTCGATCGCGACCACGTTGAATTCCGGCGCGGTCTGCTGGCCGAAACCCTTGCCCCATACCCAGGGAGTCTCATCCCAGGTGAAGCGCTGGCCGGAGGTGACCATCGGCACCAGGTCCATGCCCTCGAGGCCGGGCCATTCGCGGGCCTCTTCCTTCAGGCCGTGCAGGTCGAACTCGCGGCTCCTGGCGTGCGCGATCACGGCATTGGGCATGCCCTTGGATCGGATCAGCGCGGTCAGCGCGCGGGTGTCGATGCCAGAGAGGCCGATGATGCCGCGGGCCTTCAACCACTGGTCGAGGTGGCGGGTTGCGCGGTAGTTTGAAGGATCCGTGATCGCCGAGCGCAGGATCACGCCGCGCGCACCCGGCGTCGCGGCCATGTTCACCGTCTCGATATCTTCCTCGTTGGTACCGACATTGCCGATATGCGGGAAGGTGAAGGTGATGATCTGGCCGGCATAGGACGGATCGGTGAGGATCTCCTCATAGCCGGTCATCGCGGTGTTGAAGCAGACTTCGCCAACGGCGTGGCCTTCCGCGCCGAGGCCAAAACCTTCCAGCACGGTGCCATCGGCGAGCACAAGGAGCGCGGTCGGTTTATGGTCCGGCCAGGCGGGAGCGTTTTCAGGGGTTGTCATGAGCCCTTTAAATAGTCGCCGCACCCTGCGGCGTCAAAGCGAAACGGCGCGGATTCACACGGCAATCCCGGTCGATTTGACAGGCCGGAACGGCCTTTTAATCTAAAGTTCCCGCAAGCGGCCGTTTGCTTGCCGAAAATGACCCGGACCGGAGCCCCGCATGGACAACACGATGCCGATCCTGCTCGTCCCGGGCCTCATCTGCTCGCCGCGGATTTTTGCCCCGGTTATCCCGGCGCTGTGGCGGTTCGGGCCGGTCACGGTCGCCAACCACGTCAGGGACGACAATATGGGGGCGATCGCCCGCCGCATCCTGGCCGAGGCGCCGCCGCGCTTCGCGCTCGCCGGGCACTCGATGGGCGGTTACATCGCCTTCGAGATCATGCGGCAGGCGCCGGAGCGGGTCGCCAAACTGGCGCTGATGAGCACCCAGGCGCGCGCCGACACGCCGGAAGCAACCGCACGCCGCCGCGGCATGATCGAGCGGGCGAGGGGCGGCCAATACCGGAGCGTGGTCGACGAGCTCTATCCGGGCTTCGTGCATCCATCGCGGCAGGGCGACGCAAACCTGCGCCAGATTGTAAATGACATGAGCGAGGATGTCGGCGCCGAGGCCTTCATCCGCCAGCAAAACGCGGTGCTCGGCCGGCCGGATTCGCGGCCGAGCATGGCCTGGATCAAGTGCCCGACCCTGGTGCTGACATCGGACACCGACAACACCGTTCCGAACGCGCTGTCGGACGAGATGGCCAACGGGATTCCCGGGGCTAAGCTCGTCGTGCTCGCCAATTGCGGTCATCTTCTGCAACTGGAGCAGCCGCAGGCCTGCGCCGATGCGCTGGTCGAATGGCTCAGGAACTGAAGCGTTTTCGAGCGAAGCCTGCCCCGCACTTGATGCGGGGTGGATGCCGGTTCGCGCCAGGAAAACGCGGCGAAACAAGAGTTGTCCAGTCGTCCCAAACTGCCTACATGTGGGGATTGCTGGTTTAAGGACACCGAGATGCTGCGCGACGACATCAATACTGCGGTCAAGGAAGCGATGAAGGCGAAGGACGAGCGCAAGCTCTCCACGCTGCGCATGGTCAATTCGACCATCAAGAACGCCGACATCGACGCGCGCGGGCAGGGCAAGCCGCCGCTGTCCGATGCCGACCTGCTGAGCGTCCTGCAGAAGATGATCAAGCAGCGCCAGGAGTCGGTCGAGCTCTACGACAAGGGCGGCCGCGCCGAGCTCGCCGCCCAGGAGCGCGAGGAGATCGCCGTGATCTCTGCCTATCTGCCGAAGCAGATGTCCGACGACGACGTGAAGGCCGCGATCTCAGCCATCATCGCCGAGACCGGTGCCGCTGGGATCAAGGACATGGGCAAGGTGATCGGGGCGCTGAAGGCGAAGTATGCCGGCCAGATGGATTTCGGCAAGGCCAGCGGCCTGGTGAAGGCGGCGCTTGCGGGCTAGCAGTGGAGGCTTCCGGTGTTTCGTGTCGCCGCGGACAGTCTGGAAGCCTACCTCGCCTTTGATCCCGCCCGGACCGCGGATCTCGAACAACTGCATGCGGTGATTCGAAAGGCCGCGCCTGCGCTGAAGCGGCACTTTCATGCGGGCTCGCCGGCCGGCGAGGCCGGCATGCGCATGTGCATGATCGGTTACGGCCAGTTTCACTATGCGATCAAGTCCGGCAAGACGGCAGCGTGGCCCGTGATCGGGGTGGCACTGCAGAAGAACTATATCAGCGTCTATGTCGCGGTGACCCGAGGCGGCAAGCCGCTGGTGTCCTGTTACGCCGGCCAGCTCGGCGCATTGCGGACAGGCGGCAACAATTTCAGCTTTGAGACGTTTGTTGATCTGAAGGCGTCTGCCGTTGCGGCGCTGTTCACCGAGGCCGCCGATATCTTCAAGGCGGATAAGGAGAACCCGGTCCGCTATATGCAGGGAAGCTGATATCGGTTTGCCGAAATGGGGCGATGCCCTGTGAAAGCGGCGCCATCGGGGTGAAGTTCTGGATAAACTGGAGATAGGCCATGGCTGATCAGCAAGCCCCTTCCGGTCCGGATTTGACACAAGGCGTGGCACTCTCCGAATTCCCGGGCCCGATGTTGCTCGGCCATGTCGGCGACGAGGACGTGCTGCTGGTGCGTTCGGGGGCGGATATCTTCGCCATCGACGCTCATTGCAGCCACTACCACGGCCCGCTCGCCGAAGGCCTGGTGGAGGGCGTGACTGTCCATTGCCCCTGGCATCACGCCTGTTTTGATGCTCGCACCGGTGAAGCGACCGCCCCGCCCGCCCTGAACGCGCTCGGCGTCTGGAAGGTCGAGCGAGAGGGCGATCGCATCATCGTGCGGGAGAAGCGCGAGCAGCCGAAACCCCGCGTCAAGGGCCCGGTCGATGCGCCCGGCAGGATCGTGATTGTCGGCGGAGGCGCGGCAGGGTTTGCCGCTGCCGAGATGCTGCGACGGCAGGATTATCGCGGCAGCATCGTCATGCTGAGCGGCGAGGCCGAGCCGCCGGTGGATCGGCCGAACCTGTCAAAGGACTTCCTTGCCGGCAGCGCACCGGAAGACTGGCTGCCGCTGAAGCCGAACAGTTTCTATACCGACGCGGCGATCGATTTGAAACTCAGGACCGAGGTCAAGTCGATCGACACCGGCCGCCGCAATGTCGCGCTCGCCGGCGGCGGAGCGCTTCAGTATGACCGGCTGCTGCTGGCGACCGGCGCGGAGCCGGTACGGCTGCCGATCCCGGGCGCGGACCAGCCCCACGTTCATGTGTTGCGCACCGTCGATGATTGCCGGGCGATCATCGCCTCGGCCAGCGGAGCACGCCGCGCGGTTGTGATCGGTGCAAGCTTCATCGGGCTCGAGGTTGCGGCCTCGTTGCGCGCGAGGGAGATCGAGGTTCACGTGGTCGGGCTGGAACAGCGGCCGATGGAGCGCGTGCTCGGGCCTGACATGGGCGATTTCGTCCGCGCGCTGCACGAAGAACATGGCGTCGTATTCCACCTCGGTGACACAGTGACCGCGATCGACGGCAAGCGCGCCCGCCCGAAGAGCGGGCCCGTGCTTGATGCCGATCTCGTCGTGGTCGGTGTCGGCGTGAAGCCGCGGCTGGCGCTGGCGGAAGGGGCTGGGCTCGCAATCGATCGCGGCGTGAAAGTGGACGCCTATCTCGAGACCAGCATTCCCGGCATCTACGCGGCCGGCGATATCGCGCGCTGGCCCGATCGGCACAGCGGCGAGAATATCCGGGTCGAGCACTGGGTGGTGGCTGAGCGCCAGGGCCAGACCGCCGCGCGGAATATGCTTGGGCACCGCGAGGTCTTCGACGCGGTGCCGTTCTTCTGGAGCCAGCATTACGACGTGCCGATCAACTATGTCGGCCATGCCGAGCAGTGGGACGAGATCGCGGTGGATGGCAGCATTGCCGGCAGGGATTGCGTGCTCCGCTACAAGCGCGGCGGGCGCGTGCTCGCAGTCGCGTCGATCTATCGCGACCTCGAAAGCCTCAAGGTCGAGGTCGCAATGGAGCGGGCGGCAGCCTGACCGCGTTCCCCTCAAGGAGGGGTTTGTGGTCTGACGGCAATGGTCTGGAGCGTTTTCGAGCGAAGTGGATACCGGTTCGCGTGAAGAAAAAGCGTCAAACAAGAATCTAGAGCCCCGTTCCGATTCCATCGGAACGGAAAAGGCTCTAGTCTGCGGCCATGCTTCAGGAAGCCAAAACCTACGACGAGCTCTATCGCAACTTTCGCTGGGACGTTCCCGCGCGCTTCAACATGGCGACCGCCTGCTGCGACCGTCATGCCGACGGCACGGGCCGGCTCGCGCTGCTCTATGTCGACGAGGATGGCGGCACCGTGCGCACCTCGTTCGACGAGGTCGCGGAAGCCTCGCGCCGCTTCGCCAACGTGCTGACCGCTGACGGCCTGATGCGTGGCGACCGCGTTGCAGTGTTCCTGTCGCAATCGCTTGAATTGCCGGTCGCGCATCTCGCGGCGTTCCGCGCAGCGATGATCTCGATCCCGCTGTTCGCGCTGTTCGGTGAGGATGCGCTGGAATTCCGGCTCTCGAACTCGGCAGCCAAGGCCATCATCACCGATGAGGCCGGCTGGCAGAAGATCGCAAAGATCCGCGATCGCCTGCCCGACCTGAAGAGCGTCTACATCGTCGGCGAAACGACGCCGGCGGGCACAAAATCTTTCTGGGGCGCGATCAAGTCGGCGTCTCCCGAGTTTGCCACTGTAGATACGTCGGCCGACGATCCTGCGTTGATCATCTACACCTCGGGCACCACGGGCAATCCGAAGGGCGCGCTGCATGCACATCGCGTCGTGCTCGGCCATCTGCCCAATGTCGAGATGTGCCACAACTTTCTCCCCAAGCCGGGTGATCTGATGTGGACGCCGGCCGACTGGGCCTGGATTGGCGGCCTGATCAACGGCCTGTTCGCGTTCTGGTACCATGGCATCCCGATGGTCGGTCACCGCGCCCGCAAGTTCGAGCCGCAGGCGGCGATGCAGATGATGGCCGAACTCGGCATCCGCAACGTGTTCCTGCCGCCGACCGCGCTGAAGCTGATGCGGCAGGCCGATGTGAAAAATTCCGGCGTCAGGCTGCGCAGCATCTTCACCGGCGGCGAGTCGCTCGGCGGCGAATTGCTGGGCTGGGTGCGCGACACCTTCGGCATCGATGCCCACGAGGTGTTCGGCCAGACCGAATGCAATCTCGTGATCGGCAGCAACTCCAATTTGTTTCCGATCCGCCCGGGCTCGATGGGCCGCGCCACGCCGGGCTTCGACGTCCGCATCGTCAACGACAAGGGCGAGGAAATGCCGCGGGGACAGCGCGGCATCATCGGCGTCCGCCAGCCGTGCCCCTGCACCATGATCGAGTACTGGCGCAATCCGGAGGCGACGCGTAAGAAATATGCCGGCGAGTTCCTTTTGACCGGCGATCTCGGCGTGCAGGATGAGGACGGCTATTTCTGGTACGTCAGCCGCGAGGACGACGTGATCACGTCAGCCGGCTATCGCGTCGGCCCGTCCGAGATCGAGCACACGCTGATGAAGCATCCAGCGGTTGCGATGTCGGCCGTGGTCGGCATCCCCGATCCGATCCGCACCGAATCGATCAAGGCCTGGATCGTGCTTCGCCCGGGCTACGCGCCGAGCGACGCACTGGCGCGCGAGATCCAGGAGTTCGTCAAGATCCAGCTCGCCGCCCACGAATACCCGCGCTTCGTGCAGTTCGCCGACAGCCTGCCGATGACGGCGACCGGCAAGGTGCTGCGGCGGGAGCTGCGGGCGCTGGGCTAAGTTCGGTTCGGGGGACCAATGAAGAAAGCCGCCACGCGCGCCGCGGGCTTGCATCGCGCCTCGCTCGAGAAGGTCCACGATTTGGACGCCGCGCTGGAGCTGATGTATTACGGCTGGCGCGGGATGACGCTGTCGGCCGACCAGTATCTTGCCACGCTTGGCCTGTCGCGCCCCCACCACCGCATTCTCTACGTCGTTGCGCGACAACCCGACATCTCGATTGGCGCGCTGATCGAAATTCTCGGCATCTCCAAGCAGGCCTTGAACCGGCCGCTCGGCCTGTTGCTGCAGCGTGAACTCGTGACATCAAAACGGTCGGCGGAGCAGCATCGCTCCAAATTGCTGCGCCTGACGCCGGCCGGACAACGCATCGAGCAGCGCGCATCGGGCTACGAGCGCAAGGTGATGCGCGAGGCGTTCGATCGTGTCGGCCAGTCCGGCGCCGCCGCCTGGATGGCCGTGATGGAGGCCATCGCCGACAGCAACTGATCGCGCCTAACGTCAACATAGTTGACGTTAGGATCTCGCCGTGTCACTCTTCCGTCAGAAGCAGCGGAGGAGGGCGGGAGCGTGGGCGAACAGGCAATGGACCGGGCAGCCGTCGGACGCTTTGTCGAGGCGTGGTGCGCCAACTGGTGCAAGGTCGATATCGACGCCGTCGTCGCGCATTTCGCCGAAAACGCCGAGATGCGCAGCCCCCTGGCGCTTAAATTGACGGATTCCCCCGTGGTTGCCGGCGCAGAGAACATCCGCGCCTACTGGCGCCAGGCTTATGGAAGCATTGAGAGCGCAGACCTCAAAATCCTGAACTGGAGCTGGGACGACACCATCGCGCGGCTGACGGTGTGGTGGCAATTGGGCGACACGCGCGCCAGCGAGTTCATGGACTTCGACGATGCCGGCCGTGTGGTGCGCAGCGAAGCGTTCTACGGAAAATAGCCATGCGATTTGCAGATTTCGTCCTCCTCCTCAACGCACTCTGGTTCGGCGGCGCATTCATCCAGTTCAGCATTGCCCAGGGCAATACGCTGAAGATCCTGGTGCCGCGGCAGGAGCATGCAAATCCGATCGCGCCAACCCTGTCGGCCAGCGTGGCGTTCCTCGGCGGGATCAATCTGCCGATCGGGCTATTGTCGCTGTATCTCCTTGCGGCAAGGCCGCCGTTCTTCCAGGCCGGCGACGCGCAGCTCGCGCTGTTCCTGTTCTTCGCCGCGTGTCACTTCAGCCAGTTCGCCTACAACCTGCCGGTCTTGATGCGCGGCGGACGCGTCGGGGTGGCATATTGGCCCGTGTTGACCGGCCCGATGCTCAGGATCTTCGTCATCGATGCGACGCTGTTCGTGGCCAATCTCGTCGTCGGACTCCTTCTCGTGTAGGGATTCGCTCGCGCCACTCCTGCTTAATCTCTCCGTCGTCCCGGGCAAGCGAAGCGCGACCCGGGACCCATAACCACAGGGTGAAGTTGTTGCGCGACGCTGTGGCCCCAACAAACTCTTACCGCTTGGAGCGGTGGTAATGGGTCCCGGCTTTCGCCGGGACGACGGAAGAAGTTTCACATCGGCAGCGCAATCCCCAATTCCTTCAGCGCGGCCATCATGCGTTGCGGGGGCTGCATCGGGATCACCATGGCCTTGCCGGTTTCCAGCAGGCTCTTCAGGCTGGAGAGGATCGCCGGCCAGCCGGTGCGGCCGCCTTCGAGGATGTCGTCGCTGATCGGGCGATCATGCGACTGCAGCAAGGTCAGCTTCACGCCGTCGCCGGCCGGCTCGATCTCGTAGGTGACGAGCGTCGGCCCGAGCTTTTCGACGAGTTGCGGCCAGTTGACGTTGAAGGTGACGGTCAGCCGCTTCAGCGGATCGCACTCGATCACCTCGCCCGAGATATGCAGCGCGCCGTCGGGCGTGCGCACGATGTAAGCGCCGCCGACCCGCAGATCGACCTCGACCGCGTGGCCGGAAAAATACTGCCGGCTGAATTCGGCACGCGTCAGTGCCTGCCACACCTTCTCGGGCGTGGCGGCGATGTAGATGGCATAGACGATCGCCGGCTTGAATTTCTCGATGTTCATGTCCGCACGTGTCCTTCGATAGATTCTCATGGTCACTCGAAGCCCTCGATCCCGAGCGCCTCCGGCGGAATCGGTGACACCTTGCCGGTCTCGAGCAGGCTCTTGAGCCCGGACAGGATCGCAGGCCAACCCTTGGAGATGGCGCCGAGCAGCTTGCTGCCGGCGGAGAAGCCTTCGTGGGTTACGGTCAACTTCACGAGATCGCCGAACGGCTGCAGGATGAAGACGACTTTCGTCGCCGGCTCGTCGCGCATGCCGTCGAACAGCTCGTGCTTGAACGTATAAGACAGCCGCCGCGGCCGGTCCGCCTCGAGGATCTTGCCGGTATCGGTGGTCTTGCCGCCCATCACCAATGCGAACGGCGAGCCAACCTTCCAATCGGATCGGACCTCGGTGTCGAACCAGTATTGCTTGGTGAACGCGCTGTCGGTCAGCGCATCCCAGAGCTTGTCGGGCGTGGTCTCGATATAGGTGACGTAGACGAATTCGGGCCTGCTCATTGCGCTTGCTCCGTCGTTGCCTCGTTCTCGTACCAGGGCGCATGCAGCACCCGGCCGCACTCGACGTAGCTCTTCAGGCTCGACAGGATCAGCGGCCAACCGAGGCTGATCTTTTCGAGCGCCACGCTGCCGGGTTCGAAGCGGTCATGGATCACCGTGAGCCTGACTTGATCTCTCTGACGTTCCAGCTCGAAGGTAACCCGTGAAGCCTTGCCGCCATCGGAGCCGTCGTGGGCAAGGAACGAATAGGACAGCCGCCTCGGCGGATCGTATTCGAGCACCTCGCCGGTGATTTCCTTGTTGTGCCGGGGCATCCGGATCGCGAATGGCGAGCCGATCTTCCAGTCCGAGACGACGGAGCTGCCGTGCCAGTACTGCTCCGACATTTTGGCGTCGGTCAGCGCGGCGAACACCTGCTCCGGTGTCGAGGCGATATAGATGGTGTAGACGAATTCCGGCTTACTCATCACGCTTCTCCAACTGTCTTTTCAATTCGCTGAGCGCGGCAAGTTTCCCGCGCTCGAACTTTTTGATCCACCGCTCGCCGATCTGATGGATCGGAACCGGGTTGAGGTAGTGCAGCTTCTCGCGGCCATGCCTGATCGTGGTGACGAGGTTGGCCTCCTCGAGAATCACAAGGTGCTTGGTGACGGCCTGACGCGTCATGTCGAGGCCGTCGCAGAGCTCACCGAGCGTCTGCCCGTTCTGATCGTGAAGCCGGTCAAGCAGCGTCCGCCGTGAGGCATCCGCGAGGGCTTTGAAGACTTCATCCATGGCTTGGATAATAGGCAACCAAATGGTTGCATGTCAACAGCGTGTGTTTGGGTGGTCATTTCGCCGTGCTATCGTCACAGACAGCCAACGCAGATTGGCAGGGAATACGGGGTGGTGCGCATGGGTGGTCGCGTTACGGCAGTTTGCTGCACGTTCTTTGTTGTCCTGCTCGCAAATGCTGCGGGCGCCCAGCCGCCGAAGATCGGCGACCCGCCCGAAGCCTCCAACATGAGGCTGGTTGGAACCAGCGATTTGCAGGCGCGCAGCGCCTATCAGCCGACCATCCATCATCAGGGCGACCGGTGGATCGCCTATATCGGCCATCACGGCGGCACCGACGACATTCCCGATCCCGTCAATCCGATGACCGGCAAGACCGAGCCGAACGGCACCTCGATCGTCGACGTCACCGATCCCGCGCATCCGAAATATCTGCGGCACATTCCCGGGCAGGAAGGCAAATACGAATCCGGCGGCGCGCAGATGGTGCGGATCTGCGACGGCAAGGATCTGCCGAAGGGTGATCGCAACGCGGTCTACATGCTGCGTACCTTTGGCAGCGAGGCGCATGAGATCTGGAACGTCGCCGATCCCGCCAATCCGGTGCTGGTCACCCGGATCGGCGGGCTGAAGGACACGCACAAGAATTTTTGGGAATGCGGCACCGGCATCGCCTTCCTGGTGTCGGGCGCGCCGGACTGGCGCACGCGGCGGATGACGCAGGTCTACGATCTCTCAAATCCCACGCAGCCCAGGAAGATCAGGGATTTTGGTCTGCCCGGGCAGGAGCCCGGCGCCACCGGCGCGGTGCCGACCGAATTGCACGGGCCGATCTCGACCGGGCCGAAGGGCAACCGCGTCTATTTCGGCTACGGCACCAACAAGGGCGGCTTCCTGCAGATCGTCGATCGCGACAAGTTGTTGAACGGACCGAAAGAGCCGACGCCGGACAATCTGAAATATCCGGAGATCGCGCGGATGCCGCTGTCGGCAATGAACGGTGCGCACACGGTGTTCCCGATGCCTGGCATGCCGATCGCCGAGTTTGCGCACGACAAGGACGGCAAGACCCGCGACATCGTGATGATCGTCGACGAGGCGATCCAGAACGAGTGCGGCGAGGCGCGGCAGATGGTGTGGTTCGCTGACATTACCACCGAAGCGCGGCCGATGCTGATTTCGAGCTACACGGTGCCGGAGGCCTCCGGCTCGTTCTGCGAGCGCGGCGGCCGGTTCGGCTCGCACTCGTCGAACGAGAGCATGGCGCCGGTCTATTACAAGAAGCTGGCCTTCATCGCCTTCTTCAATGCCGGCGTCCGTGCGCTCGACATCCGCGATCCCTATCACCCCAAGGAAGTCGGCTACTTCATCCCGTCGATCACGTCGGCGACCGACAAGCGCTGCGTCACCCTCGACGGCAAGGAGCGCTGCAAGGTCGCGATCCAGACCAACAATCTCGAGACCGACGAGCGCGGCTATATCTACGCGGTCGACCGCGCCAACACCGGGCTGCATATTCTCGAACTGACCGGCGCGGCGCGCGCCATCGCTGGCCTACCGTGAGCGCGCGATGAAGCGATCGTGGTCGGTCATCGCGGCGCTGTTCCTGGCGCTCGGCGGCCTCTCAGCCGTAGCGGGCTACGAGATGGGACCGCCGCGCGCTGCGGCGTGGCGCGAGATCGCCTGGCCGTTTCCGCGCGACGGCTGGCCCGCCGGCCGCGCCTTCCGCTGCGGCGTGGCCGATTGCGGCGCCGACGTCGAGGTCTATCTCAGGCCAAAACTCGGCTTCTGCAACTGCGACAGCGGCGTCGCTGATGACGACGAGGTCGACCGCGTTTCCGATGTCGACATGATCAGCCCGCGCTTCGTGCCGCTGAAGGCGGGTGAAGTCGTTCATGTTGCGGGCATGTCCGGGCGGATCAGGGCCTATGATCTCGACGGTAAGCGCGCCGCGATCGGCATCGCGGCCTCGCATCGCTGCGATCTCATGGCGGTGGCGGCGCAGGGCAGGGGTGACGCCGTAAAAGTGCAACGGGCGACGTTGAAGTTTCTGGAGTTGCAAGAGATCAAGGAATGGATGACGGTGGCCATGGATGGCCGTTGAGGAGCCCCTCTCTCGCATGCGAATATGGTGTCGTCTCCCGCGAAAGCGGGTGACCCAGTATTCCAGAGGCGCTGATGTTCAGCAGATAGGCCGCGGCGTACTGGATACCCCGCTTTCGCGGGGTATGACGGAGATGAGCATGAACCACTTCCTCTTCACCTCTCCTATGTGCATAATTCGCACTCACCGTCAGTGAGATTTCCATGTCCCTGCAAGCCTATTTCGCCTTCGTCGCCGCCTGCATGGCGCTGGCGCTGTTGCCCGGTCCGATCGTCACGATGGTGATCGCCAACGGCCTGCGTTACGGCACGCGCGCCGCGCTCACCAACGTGCTGGGCGCGCAGGTCGGGCTCGCCATCGTGATCGGCATCGTCGCGGTCGGCCTGACCTCGCTGATGGCGACGATGGGGTACTGGTTCGACTGGGTGCGCTTTGCCGGCGCGGCCTATCTGGTCTGGCTCGGCATCAAGCTGATCCGCTCGCCGGTCGAGGGCGTCGGCACCGACGAGACGCCGCCACCGCCGCGCGGCGGCTTCTTCCTGCAGGGCTTTCTGGTGCTGCTCTCGAACCCGAAGGTGCTGGTGTTCTTCGGCGCCTTCATTCCGCAGTTCATGGACATGGACAAGCCGCACATTCCGCAGGTCGCGCTGCTCGGCGTCACCTTCATGGCAACCGCCGTGCTGACCGACGCGGCCTACGCGCTGGCGGCCGGCCGCGCCCGAAAGTTCTTCTCCAAGGAGCGGACGCGGTTGATGTCGCGCATCTCCGGCGGCTTCATGATCGGCGGCGGCATCTGGCTGGCGCTGACCCGGGCCCGATAAACCCCGCCGGGTGGTTGAACCCTTCACAGGGGTGGCGCGTCAAACCGGCGCTGCCTCCGATGAAGGACCCTTCCCGTGCCCGATTTGCCCTGGCTTGTTTATGCGATGCTGCTCGCGCCGCTCGGGCTGATCCTGATCGCCGCCGTCGTCAAGACCTGGCAGGTGCGCGAGGCGAGGGGCTGGCCGGACACGTCCGGCAAGGTCGTGACCGCGGCCGCGGAGGTACGCGAGGTCAGGGTCTCCGACGATGAGCGCGAGGACGGCTATCGGATGGAGCAGCGCAACTTCGCCAATGTGGTCTACGAGTACCAGGTGGACGGCAGGAAGTTGCGCAATAACCGCGTCAGCATCGGCGAAGACCTCGGCAATTTCCAGGTCGCGGAGACACTGGCGAAGTATCCGGCCGGCAGCATCGTGACCGTCTACTACAATCCGCGACATCCCGATCAGGCGGTGCTGGAGCGTGATCTGCCCAAGGGCATCTGGGGATGTCTGGGCATCGGCAGTGCGATCGTGCTCGCGATCGTGTTCGGCTCGGCTTTCGGTCTCAATCGGATCAACGATGTTCTCTCGCGCCACATGGCGCGGCCCGATTTGTCGGGGATGGTGATCGGCTTCGGTGCGTTCGGCCTCGTCGTCGCGCTGTTTGCGCTCGCCGTGCGGCGGCAGGCGACGATGGCGAGCCACTGGCCGGTGGTATCAGGCATCATCCATGTGTCCGAGATGGAGGAGTATCGTGGCGCTGCCCCCGATGGCGACGGGCGCGGGATGGAGATGTTCGGCAAGCGCGTGTCCTGCACTTACACCTACGAGAACGTCAGCTACACCAACGAATGCGCGCGGGTCGGCGCGGAGTCCGCTGCGAGCTCGAACAAGTTGCTGCAGCGCCTGATGTCGCGCTACCAGGATGGCGCCGCCGTCGAGGTCCATGTCAATCCCGCCAATCCCGCCGAAGCGTCGCTCGACGCGCGCGGCGACGGCCGGCTCGCCTGGGTGCTGTGGACCATCGCAGGACTCTTTTTCGCGGCCGCGCTGTTTGCTTCCACCCGTGGCGGCTAGCGCGCGGTCTCGTTGACGTTGAGCGTCCGCTCCATCACATCGCGCAGCAAACCGACCAGCAAATCAAGCTTGTATCCTGTCATCGGCAGCGGCTTCGCGCCTGATGTCGCGAGCTCCGCGGCTTGCGCGATCGTCGCTGCGTTGGCGGGCTTGCCCCGCAGTGCCGCCTCGCATGCCGCAAGCCGCAGCGGCACCGGAGCGATGCCGCCGGCGGCGATATAAACTTGCTGGAATGCACCGCCTGAGATCACGGTTCGTACGCAGATCTCGACCAGCGGCCATTCCGCATGCGAGCGGCTGATGGCGCGCTTGTAGAGCGCGCGTTCGCCGGCCAGCGGGGCGGGGAGCTCGATCCGCTCGATCCGTTCGCCTGCCGCAAGCAAATTGTCGGCCGTGCCGTTGCTGCCGTTGCCGAGCAGGTCGGAGATCGACAATCCGCTGCGCCGGTCCGTGGTGACCTTCGCATCATAGGCCAACAGCGCCATCGCCATGGTCGACGGATGCGGCGCCACGCAAGGGCCGAGATCGAACGCGACGTGATAGAGATGGTTGCCCGATCGCGCCGGGCAGTCGGAGCCGCCCTTCTTGAGACAGGCGATCTGCGGATTGCGGAAATACCAGCAGCGCGAACGTTGCGCGAGGTTGCCGCCGAGCGTCGCCATGTGCCGGATCTGCGGCGTGGCCAGGCCCTGTGCGGCCGCGGCGATGCCGGGATAGGCCTGGGCCAGTCGCCCGTCGGATGCGATGGTTGCGATCGCGGTCAGGGCGCCGATGCGTGCCGAGCCGTCGGCGTTCCACGCGATTCCGATCATATCGGGACTGGCGGCGAGATCGATGATCGTGCCGCACGACAGGCCGCTGCGGCGGCGCTCCGACAGGTCGGTGCCGGCGGCACGGAATTCGGGCGCGAACATTGCCTCTGCGGTTGCGGCACTCATGCGGCAGCCCTCCCTTTCAGCGCGGCGACGATGCGGTCGGGACGGATCGGAATCTCGGTGAGGCGGACGCCGATCGCATTGTGGATCGCGTTGGCGACGGCCGCCGAGGTCGGCACCGTCGACGCCTCGCCGATGCCGACGCTGTTGCCGAGCACATGGTCGAAGCCGGCTTCGTCGAAATGGACATCGATCTCGGGCGTGTCGGCGATGCCCGGGATGCGATAATCCTCCATCCCCGCGGTCAGGACGTCGCCGCTCGTCGGATCCAGCTCGCGCGCCTCATAGAGCGCGTAGCCAAGGCCCTGGATCACCGCGCCGCAGGCCTGGCTGTGCGCCAGCGCGGGCGCTGCGATCTTGCCGACCGCAATGCCGGTATGCACGTTGAGCACGCGCACATGGCCGAGCCAGGTGTCGACCTCCACCTCGATGACCTGCACCGAGCTCGGCACGCCGGCGCCGACCGCGATGTTCGAGAAGCGGCGCATCATCCAGCCGAACACAAATCCCATCAGGCCGACTTCGCGCAGCGGCGAGCGGATGCCGGGCGCGGTGTTCTTGCCGTCCTCGCCGCGCGTCTCCGTGACAGCGATGTCGGGCGAGCGCGCGATCAGCTCGCGCCAGGGCGCGTTCGAACCCGGCGCAGGCTTTCGTGTGGCCTGTTCGAGGATCGCGGCCTTCAGCTTCCGCACCGCCTGCAGCGTCGGCGGCAGCACGGAGGCGGTGACGCGGCTGCCGCCGGAGCCGGGCCCCTCGGGCAGCGACGAATCGCCGATCCGTACCTCGATGTCAGCTGGTTCGAGATCGAACTCGCGCGCGATCGTGTCGGCAAGCACGCTGCGGGTGCCGGTGCCGATGTCCTGCGTCGCGGTGCTGGCGATGATGCGGCCGGCCTTGACCGCGACCTCGACCTTCACGTTGGGCTGCCACAGATAGAGCCAGTAGCCCGTCGCCACCCCGATGCCGCGGCGATAGCGTCCATTCTGTGCCGGCTTGCGATTGCGCCAGATCTCGAGCCCGGATGCCCAGTCGTAGAGCCGCTGACGGTTGGGATCGGGATCCCAGCGCTTGCGCAGCGCGATCGGATCGACGTTGAGCCGCAGCGCGGCCTCGTCGATCGCCTGCTCCACCGCGAATGCCATCGGCGGACCGCCGGGGCCGCGGAAGGCGGTGCCGGGCGGCAAATTGCTGATGACGTCGAAATCCGAAAGGTCCTTGGCCTCGGCCGGATAGATCAGCCGCGCCAGGCCCGCGATCGTCGAATTGGTCGCGGCCCCCGTATCGGCATGCGCAGTGACGGAGAGCGCCTTCAGGCCGCCCTGCTCGGAGGGAAGCAGCGCGACCTTCAGTTCCGCGGCCGGCCGGTAGCCGGCGACGGAGAGCTCCTCCTGTCGATCGTAGGCGACCCGCACCGGTGCCTTCGCCTCGCGCGCGAGCTCGATCGCGGCGATCGTCTCGACGCCGAGACTCGCCTTCGATCCGAAGCCGCCGCCGACGTGATCGGCGATCACGCGAACCTTGTCGTGACCGAGCTTGAAGCGTTTTGCGATCTGCTCCTTCAGGTGAAACACCTGCTGGGTCGAGGCGTGCAGGGTCAGCCCGTCGCCGTCGAAGCGCGCCACCGCAGCGTGCGGCTCGAGGCATGCGTGCTGTTGTGTGGCGGTGCGAAAGGTTGCTTCGACGAGCAGCCGGTTGTTGGCCTGGCGCGCCTCATCCACCCAGTTGCGGGCCTTTTTGGCGCGTGTCGAGAACACCGCGGTCGGCCCGCGGATGTTCTGCTTCCAGGGCGCCGGCCCGCCGGCCGCTTCCGAGACGTTGCCGGCCCGCTTGCGGCTTGCTTTGTCGAACACGACAGGCGCGTCATCCTTGCGCCCGGCGTCGAGCCCGATCACGGAGGGCAGGCGTTCGCTGGTCAGCTTGATCGCGGCGAGTGCGGCATGCGCGGTCCTGCGGTCCGGGGCAGCGACCGCCGCGATGGGCTCGCCGACATAGCGCACGATGCGGTCGTCGCCGAGCAGCGATACCGCGGCGACGCCGGGGATTGCTCGCGCGGGAGCCAAATCAAGCGTGGTGATGCGGGCATGCGCCTCGCGCGAGCGCAGGATCACGCCTTCGAGCTGGCCATTATGGTTGATGTCGACGGTGTACTTTGCCGCGCCCGTCACCTTGTCGCGCGCCTCGATGCGGGGCGCTGTGACATTGTCGCCGTCGAAACGGCCGGTGCAGGCATCCGCCACCGCGCGGAAAATCCCGTCATAGGCGCCGCAGCGGCAGAGATGGCCGGACAGCGCCACTCCGATCTCCTCGCGCGAGGGCACTGCCGTTCCCTTGGTTGCACGCCAGCGGTCGCAGAACGCGGTCGCTTCCACGATGAAGCCCGGCGTGCAGAAGCCGCACTGCAGCGCGTCATGCGCCATGAACGCCCTCTGCACCGGATGCAGCGTTGCGGCGCCGATGCCTTCCACCGTCGTCACCGATTTGCCGGCAGCTGCGCCGGCCGGCATCAGGCAGCTTGCGACCGGCGCGCCGTCGACCAGCACCGTGCAGGCGCCGCAGACGCCGGCGCCGCACACCAGCTTGGTGCCGGTGAGCTTGAGCTGGTCGCGCACGACGTCGATCAATAACGCGTCGGGATCGTCGGGCAGGGATTCAACGCGGCCGTTGATGGTCGTCGTGCTCATGGATGTCCTCCGGTCTTCCTGCGTGTCGGCTTTTGGCTGATCGCCGCCTTCTTGACGGGCGGCCTCTCGGATTTCGACATGGATTTCGACATGGCACCCGCGCAGAGCGTCCGCACCATCATCGCCATGTCCTTCAGGAACGCATCGGCCGGCTGCATCGCCGGGTACTGCGACTTCGATGCGTACATCGCCATTTCGACCAGCCGGGCGAATTCGGCCGGCGACAGGCCCTGCGGCAGCACAAGCTGCTGCTTGCGCACGATCCGCGAGATCGTCGTGACCATGCGCTCCGCGTAGCGCGCGGCATAGGTCTGGTAGAGGTCGCGCGCGTGCAAGAGGTGCTCGGAATACAGCTCCTCGAGATGCGGCGAGCCGTCCAGCGACGCGATCATGGTCGACATCCGCGCGATCATGCCTGCGGCAAGAATGTCGCCGAGATCGCCGCCCGCCGTCTCCGCCTCGGCAACGGCGGCGTCCTCGGCCGCGATCGCGGACTCATGCACGCGCTCGATCACGGCGCGGAACAGCGCTTCCTTGGATTCGAAATGGTGGTAGAGCGCCTGCCGCGTCAGGCCGGCCGCTTCGGCGACCTGCTCGATCGAGGATCGGCGAAAGCCGTGCCGGCGGAACACCAGCATCGTGGCATCGAGAATGCGGGTCTTCGGTCCCATTTGACGATTTTGACAAATATAGACGAACTGTCAAATCGCGATTTGGTGAGGGTGGTGCTGGCGCCCCTGATCACCATTCCGCGAGGTCGCCGCGCCGCCGGCACCGGTGTGAACCGCATCACGGATGGTCGCGTCCAAGAAACGTAGAGCTTGTTAAAGGCGAGCCTGCTCGCCCGGAGCTTGCAAGGACACTGACATGGCCCAGGTTTATTTCCATTGCTCGACTACGCGCGGCGTGTTGATGGATCGCCGCGGCACCGCGGTGACCAGCCTTTCCGAGGCCTGCGAGGCGGCGACGTGCATGATGCGATCGTTGGTCGCAACGGCCAGCCTGGAAGACTGGCGCGACTGGGCCGTGCATGTCAGCGACGAGGCCGGCGACGAGATCGTCATCCTGTCCTTCGCATCCGTTCTCGGCAAACCACACTGAGAGGACGCCATGCCGTCGCTGCAGCCAGCATTGCTGCCCTTTCGCCACGGCCTGCACGCGATCACGACCGGCTGGCAGAATCTGATCGAGCGAATTCGCGATCCTTACCGGCCCGAGCTCCACTACATGCGCGGGCCGGGCCCCAAATGGCATGCCAAGCATACCGTTCAAGCCGCCCCGGCCGGTTGAACGCGGACCGGTTCAGCTCGCGCTGTTCGCCGGGCGATGCGTCTCGCGGCGCCACACCGCCGGGCTGACGCCGATCACGGCCGAAAACACCCGCGTGAAATGGCTCTGATTGGCAAAGCCGGCCGAAATCGCGATCTCGGACAGCGACAGGTCGCGCACCGCCATCAATTGCTTGGCCGCCGTCACCCGTTGCTGCAGTAGCCATTGGTGAGGCGGCAGGCCGGTGGAGACGCGGAAGGCCCGCGAGAAGTGGCTGACCGAGAGGCCGAACTCGGCCGCGATCTGCTTCAGCGGGATTTTTCCTCCGAGGTCGGCTTCGAGCCGTTCGCACGCTTGCCTCGCTTGCCAGGCGGCAAGGCCTCCGCGGGTCGGCGCGGTGATGCTCCGCAGTCCGCCGTAGGTCTGCGCGACTTGTGCGGTGAAGGCGAGCATCATGTGATCGACGAACAGCTGGTTGGTCTCCTCCGGCCGGCGCAATGCTTCAAGCAGCGAAGCGCCGAGATGACGGACGATGGCGTCGTCATGGCCGATACCGGGTTGATAAGCCAGTTCATCGATACGTGGCGCGCCGGCCTGCCTTGCGATGTCGTCGAGCGCCGAGCGCGGCAGATAGAAAAAGATCGAGTGGAACGGCTTGTCGATCACATAACGCGGATCGCGCTTCAGGTCGTACAGGTAGGTTGCGCCGCTGCGGATATCCGACTTGATGACGCACCGGCCGCGTTCCCAGCACTCGCAGTCCGGATAATCGCGAAACTTGAGGCTGAGGAGATAGGCATCGTCGGCGGGCAGCGACCCGGACAGGTCGCGCACCGGGCTGTCGTTCCGCGTCTCGGTGACCGCGAGCTCGGCACTGCGCAGCGAGCGCGTGATCAGCGAGGGCGCTTCCGCCAATTGCAGCGGCTGCCCGAGCCTCCGTCCGTAGACGCCTGCCTGTGCCATATCGATCAAGTCCGACTGTGATGGGCGACCTCGGATACCGTCACCGTCATCCCGCGTGGTCGGGGCTTATTTATCCGGATTGTTGCGGTGCCGTCCAGTTCCTCACGCGATGATGAACGCCCCGCCGCGTCGATCATGACGATGCAATTCCAGAAGGAATTCAATTGCTTTGGTCCGATCGAATTTGTCGGAGGCAGAATGTCGCAAAGGCACGCTCGCAACAGAATTAGATAAAGCATGGCCGTTTCAGGAAAGACATCCAAACTGCGTGGCGCTTAGGTCCCGCAGACAGTTCCGCACCTCATCGGTCGATAGACCCTGCCCGCAGGGAGGTAGCGCATGAGCTTTCAAACGCGAGCACAGGTCATGACTAAGCCGATCCTGCACGATGCTTTGCGGGATTCGTCCGCCGCATCCGATGCCAAGCCGCCCGAGACGCCGGTCGGCCCGCGCGCTCCCGCCGACCAGGAGATGGCCCGTGTGCTCCACACGCGGCCGCTGCGCATCGCGGCCGACCCGTCGAGCGGCGCGTTCGCCTATTGGAAGCACGAGGCCCTGCACGACGTCGTCCGGCCGATGGTCGATCACGTCATCATGACCTATCCTGCCGGCTCGCAGCAGCTGGAGCGGCGCACCGGCAAGGTGACCTCGATCGGAACGGCGCGTTCCGGCGTCGTGACGATCATTCCGGCCGGCTCGACCTCGCGATGGGACATCCACCAGTCGATGCATGTCGTTCAGCTCTATCTTCCGCATGCGACGCTGCAGCGCGTGGCCGGCGAAGCCGACACCGCCGCGCCCGGCGACCTCCTGGAGCGCACCGCGCATCCCGATCCCATTACGTCGCGATTGCTGTTGAGCGCCGCCGACGCCCTCGACGGCAGCCAGGCGCTGGATGCGCTGTTCAGGCACCAGCTGACAGATCTTCTGGCGAACCGCCTGCTGTCGGCGCATGCCGGCGCGCCTGCCATGCTACAGGCGACCATGGGAGGGCTGTCGCCGACCGCGCTGCGCCGCGCCGTCGAGCGGTTGCGCTCCGACAGCGATGCGGACGTCTCGCTTGCGGCGCTGGCCATGGACGCCGGCCTGTCGCGCTTTCACTTCTGCCGTGCCTTCAAGGAAAGCACCGGGCTCTCGCCGCATGCCTGGCTGCGCCAGCACCGGCTCGAGCAGGCCATGAACATGCTGCGCGACACCGATGCATCCGTCGTCTCGATCGCGGCGGCGCTCGGCTACAGCTCGCAGACCGCGTTCGCCGCGGCATTCAGGAAGTTGACCGGCGAAACCCCGAGCGATTGGCGTCGTCGTCTGCGGTAGCAGCAATCGCTCTTCAGGTCGGGCAATCGCTCTGGGGCACGGACAAGCTCAATTCGCTAGATCACCGTGGCGCCCACGCCAACAACGGAGACAAGCGATGGCCTGGAAGGATTTCGGCAGCTCCCTCGCAATCACGCGGCGACGCCGGGCCGTCGCGACCGCACTGATGTACGGGCTGACGCTCACCGTCCGCTTCACCACGGCAACCGGCGACGATGCCGACGCCCCGGCGCAGGCCGCTCACGGCGTCCATCCGATGACCTCGGTGATGATCAACGACGCGGCTCAGGGGCTCACCCGGGACCTCTTTCCGGGCGCCGCGCAGCCGATCTCCTTTCACCGCGGTTCGCTGCCCGGCACGCGCGGCTGTCGTGCGGCGTGTGGGCCTGCGCCGCGCACGCCGTTCGTATCGGGCTGCGCCGCCCGTCAATAGGCACTCACTTTCATTTCACAGCTTCGCGTCGCAGCTCGCGGCAGGTTTGACCGTCAGCGGCAAGTGGCGGCGGCGACGCGCGGACATCAGAGACTGTCAACCCAAAGGAGATATCCCATGCGACTGGTCATCATCGGCGCCGGCTTTGCCGGCATGTACGCCGCACTTTCCGCAGCCCGCCTGCGCGACATCAAGGGCGTTTCGCCCGAGGAGCTCGAGATCGCGCTGGTCGCACCGGAGCCGACTTTGGTGGTCCGCCCGCGGCTCTACGAGCCCAAGCCGGAGACGCTGACCGCACCGCTGCTCGACGTCTTCAACGCGATCGACGTCGTCTATGTGCAGGGCAGCGCCGAAGCCGTCGACACCAAGGCGCGTACCGTGCAGATCGTCACCGCCAAGGACGCACGCAAGACGCTGCCTTACGATCGGCTGGTGGTGGCGACCGGCAGCCGGCTGTTCCGCCCGAACGTGCCCGGCCTTGCCGAGCATGGCTTCAGCGTCGACAATCTTCAGGACGCGATCGCGCTCGACCGTCATCTGCATGGTCTCGCCAAGCAGCCCGCATCGGTGGCGCGCGACACCGTGGTCGTTGCCGGCGGCGGCTTCACCGGTATCGAGGCCGCGACCGAGATGCCGGCGCGGCTCAAGGAGATTCTCGGCAACGACGCCAGGCCGCGCGTCATCATCGTCGAGCGTAACGCCGCGATTGCGCCCGACATGGGCGAGGAGCCGCGTCCGATCATCGAGGAGGCGATGCGCAAGCTCGGCGTCGAGGGCCGCTTCGGCGCCGGCGTCGCCGAGGTCAGCAAGTCCGGCGTCACGCTGTCCAGCGGCGAGCATATCGAGGCCGCGACCGTGGTCTGGGCGGCGGGCATCCGCGCCGCGCCGCTGACCGCGCAGATCCCGGCCGAGCGCGACAATTCCGGCCGACTGCTGGTCGACCGCGATTTGCGCGTGCCGGCGGTCGCGGGCGTGTTCGCCACCGGCGATGCGGCGCGCGCCGCATGCGACGACGACGGCAACTACGCGCTGATGTCGTGCCAGCACGCCACGCGGATGGGCGCCTTTGCCGGCAACAACGCCGCCGCCGAACTGCTCGGCGTCCCAACCAAGCCGTATCACCAGAAGGCCTATGTCACCTGCCTCGATCTCGGTGAGGCCGGCGCGCTGTTCACCCGCGGCTGGGAGCGCAAGGTCGAGATGGTCGGCGACGTCGCCAAGAAGACCAAGCGGGAGATCAACACCGTCTGGATCTATCCGCCGCGCGCCGAGCGCGCCGCCGCGCTCGCATCCGCCGATCCGGAGCACGTCACCGAAGTCTAACACTCCCGACATCGGCCGCGCCCTGCACGGGGGCGCGGCCACCCTCGACCGCCATATCTGGAGCTCACCAAAGTGAAACACGACACCGTGCGTACATCGTCGTTCGCGATGCCGCTGACCAGTCCGGCCTTTCCGCCCGGGCCCTACCGCTTCATCAACCGCGAGTACTTCATCATCCAGTACCGGACCGATCCCGACGCGCTGCGCCGCGTGGTGCCTGAGCCGCTGCAGCTGACCGATCCGGTGGTGAACTACGAGTTCATCCGCATGCCGGACTCGACCGGCTTCGGCGACTACACCGAGAGCGGCCAGGTCATTCCGGTCCTACAAGGGCCAGCTCGGCGGCTTCACCCATCAGATGTTCCTCAACGATCATCCGCCGATCGCGGGCGGGCGTGAGCTGTGGGGATTTCCCAAAAAGCTGGCACAGCCGAAGCTGGAGGTCGAGATCGACACGCTGGTCGGCACCCTGAACCACGGTTCGGTGCGGATCGCGACCGGAACCATGGGCTACAAGCACCGCGCGCTCGACATCGCTGCCGAAGCCAAAAAGCTCGCCGCGCCGAATTTCCTCCTCAAGATCATTCCGCATGTCGACGGCACGCCGCGCATCTGCGAGCTGGTGCGCTACCACCTCGAGGACGTCACGGTGAAGGGTGCCTGGACCGGACCGGCTGCGCTCGACCTGTACTCGCATGCGCTGGCGCCCGTCGCCGAGCTGCCGGTGCTGGAGGTTCTCTCCGCCAAGCACATCCTTGCCGACCTCACGCTGGGGCTTGGCAGCGTGGTGCACGACTATCTCGCCACGAGCCAGGCGGCACCGCATCGCGGCGGCGACGTCTTGACCGCTGCGAATGCCGGCTGACCGGCCCCAACCCGTCCATCAGGAGATCCAGCCATGCTGAACGTGATGCGCGAGCAGATCAATCCGCTGTCGCAGCAGACCAGGTCGCTGCCCTACGATGTCGTGGCGCTGGTGCTGCAGGGCGGCGGCGCGCTCGGCGCCTATCAGGCCGGCGTCTATCAAGGCCTGCATGAGGCGGGCATCCGGCCGAACTGGCTCGCCGGCATCTCGATCGGCGCGCTCAACGCCGCGATCATCGCCGGCTCGCCCGAGGGAGAGCGCGTCGAGCGGTTGCGCAAATTCTGGGAAGGCATCTGTGCCGCGTCGGTGGAATGGCCGGCCGGCGAGGGGCTCGCCAATGCCCTGCCGTTCGCCTTCGACATGCGCTCGGCGCACAATGCGCTGGCGGCGATGCGCGCCTTGTTCCAGGGGCAGCCCGGCTTCTTCAAGCCGCGCTTCCCGCCGCCGTTCCTGTCGCCATTCTCAGGCGCCGCCGCGACAAGCTTCTACGACACCTCCGCATTGCGCCAGACGCTGGAGCAGCTCGTCGACTTCGATCGGCTGAACTCGGGAGGGGTGCGCGTCAGCGTCGGCGCGGTCAACGTGCGCACCGGCAATCTGACCTATTTCGACACCGCCGAGCGCCGGCTCGGACCGAAGCACTTCATGGCGTCGGGTGCGCTGCCGCCGGGCTTCCCAGCTGTCGAGGTCGACGGCGAGCACTATTGGGATGGCGGCGTGGTTTCGAACACGCCCTTGTCCCGCGTGTTGTCCAGCGAGCCGCGCGATACGCTGACCTTCCAGATCGATCTGTGGTCGGCGAAGGGCCGCGTGCCCAACGACCTGATGGAGGTATCGAGCCGGCAGAAGGACATCCAGTATTCCAGCCGCACCCGCGCCATCACCGACCAGGCGCTGCGAATGCAGAAGATGCGTCAGGCGTTGCAGCGGACGCTCGCACTGCTGCCGGAGAGCGCCAGGCAGGATCCGGAAATTCGCGAGATCGCCGAGATGGCTCGCCATCGCTCCTGCAACATCATTCACCTGATCTATCAGTCCAAGATCCACGAGCGTCACTCCAAGGACTATGAGTTCGGGTTGAGCGCGATGCGCGCGCACTGGCAGGGCGGCTTGGAGGATATCCGCCGCACGCTGGCGGATCCGAGCCGCCTCGACCGGCCGGCGCCCGAGCGCGGCATCGTCACCCACGACGTCCACCGCCGCGACTGAGTTGCGGCGCCTCACATCCTCACAGCATCGAAAGGAAATTCCCATGTTGAAAGGCAAGGTTGCCATCGTCACCGGATCGACCAGCGGCATTGGGCTCGGCATTGCCAGGGAACTCGCCAGACTGCGCGCCGACATCGTCTTGAACGGCTTCGGTGACGCCAATGAAATCGAGGCGATCCGTAGCGGCATCGAACGCGAGCATGGCGTGCGCGTCACCTACGACGGCGCCGACATGTCGAAGGAAGATGCCGTGCGCGGCCTGGTCACCGCGACGGTTGCCAAGTTCGGCCGCCTCGATATCGTCGTGAACAATGCCGGCATCCAGTTCACCGCGCCGGTCGAGGAATTTCCGGCCGCCCGCTGGAATGCCATCCTGGCGATCAATTTGTCGGCTGCATTCCACAGCATTGCCGCCGCGGTGCCGCAGATGAAGAAGCAGCGCTGGGGCCGCATCGTCAACATCGCCTCCGCCCACGGCCTCGTTGGGTCGACGCACAAGGCGGCCTATGTCGCGGCCAAGCACGGTCTGATCGGCCTGACCAAGGTGGTAGGCCTGGAGACCGCCGGCAGCGGCGTGACCTGCAATGCGGTTTGTCCCGGCTGGGTGCGCACGCCGCTGGTCGACAAGCAGATCAACGACATCGCCGCGGAGCGCGGCATCAGCCAGCAGGATGCTGCGAGAGATATGCTCGCCGAAAAGCAGCCGTCGCTCGAGTTCGTCTCTCCGGCACAGCTTGGCGGCACTGTCGCCTTCCTGTGCTCGGGCGCAGCCGACCAGATCACGGGAACCGCGATCTCGGTCGATGGCGGCTGGACGGCGCGGTAGCGCTCGGCCGTTTGGCCGGGTTCCTTCTGGGCTGTGTGATTGCCGCGGCGGCGGTCTCGCTGGCCGGAGATTGGACCTGCTCGCTTCCCGCGGCACTCGCCGGTGCTGCGATCGCGGTGCGGTAGCGCGGTCGGAAATCCGCGTGGGCGGTTTGTCCGCCCACGCGTCCCACGGCAGGCCGTTCAGGTGATCGCGATCGGGCAGCCATTGCTTCCCGTCGCGCCCTTGATCGGCGCCGGCGCGAAGCAATAGACGAACTGGTATTTCTTGTCGGCAATCAGCTCGTCGAAGATCAGGTTCTCGTGGTTATGGATGCCGTGCTTGGTCTGCAGCTCGGCGTGCACCGCGAAGGCAAGCGATTTGTCGGGATTGGGCACGACCTCGACCGCCCAAGTGTCGGCGCCGGTGACCGAGAGGTCCTTCTCGACCACCCATTTCGCGGCGTCGAGACCGATGCCCGGCTCGCCGCTGTTGAAGCGGTCATTGTTCTTCATCCACAGTGAGCCCCAGCCGGTGTGGAACATGATCGCGTCGCCGGGCTTGATGTCGCTCTCATTGATGTTCTGCTTCTGCAGCGCCGCCTTGATGTCGGCTGTGGTGATCTCCTGGCCGGCGTCCATCATCCCGCCCTTGAGTGCGACCATGTCGACGAGATGCGCGCGGGTGAACAGCGGCTTGAGCTTCTCGACGCCGAGCTTCTTGAGGCCGTAGGCGTCGCTGATCTCCAGCGCGGTGTGGCCGTTGTAGAATCGCATCTCGCTCTTGTCGCCATCCTTGCCGAGCTGGATGCCGATGTGGCCGAGACCGTCGAACTGCGTGCCGGTCTGGCCGATCTCGCTGGCGAGGAATTCGTCGTGATAGACCAGCTTGTTGTCGCCGAACGGGCCGCCGGTCGGGCCGCCCGGGATACGCAGCGTGAACGCACGCGGCCCGAACAGCGGCATGCCGCCCTCGTAGACGCGGCCGATCTTGTAGATCTTGCCGTCCTTGATCCATTTCGCCGTGTCGAGCACCTTCTCCGGCGTGATGTGGTTCGATGCGCCGGCCTCGTCGTCCGCGCCCCATTTCGAGGGCCACCACGGCTTGTCGGTGCCCTTCGGCATCGCGGTCGGGGTTTGCGCCTGGGCTGCGGTGATCGGTGCAAGCGAAAACTTGCCGTGCATCGCGCCGGCAAGCGTCGCGCCCGCTGCGCCGGCAAGGCCCGCCGTGCGCAGCAGGGTCCGCCGATCGGTCGTGACCGGCCCGTTGTTCGGTTCGTCGCTCCTGACGTCGTCGTCCATGCTTTCCCTCCCAGGTTGCGCCCGCGGTTTCGGGCTTGAAATTTGTTTTCGGCATGCTCCTCCTCGGTTAGGCTGTTGTCCAGCGACAAAACGATGACGGTGGGACGCGCGTCCATGAGCCTGTTCGAGAACGACAAGTCCGCCGATCGGCTGCCGGTGTCGGTCATCACCGGCTTTCTCGGCAGCGGCAAGACGACCCTGCTCAATCATCTGTTGCGTCACGAGGCGATGAGCGACAGCGCCGTCGTGATCAACGAATATGGCGAGGTCGCGCTCGATCATCTGCTTGTCGAGCGTGTCGATGGCGAGGTTGCGGTGCTCGCGAGCGGTTGTATTTGCTGCACAATCCGCAGCGATCTCGAGGAGACGCTGCGCGCGCTGCTGGTGCGGCGCGATCGAGGCGAGGTGCCGCCGTTCGGGCGGATTCTGGTCGAGACCACGGGGCTGGCCGATCCCGCGCCGATCGTGCAGCTCCTGCTCAACAATCCGCTGGTGTCGCATTTCCTGCGGCTCGATGCGGTCGTGACGACGGTCGATGCCGCCAACGCCGATCGCCAGCTCGATCGGCAATATGAAGCAGTGAAACAGGTGGCGCTGGCCGACCGTCTGCTGATCACCAAATCTGATTTGGTCAATGACATTGACGCATTGGAGGCGCGGCTTCACCGCCTCAATCCGGCGGCGCGGATCGAGCGCGTGGCGCATGGCGAGATCGATCCCGCCAGGCTGTTCGGTGCCGCCCTGGTCGATCCCGAAAAGAAGACGGCTGACGTCGCACGCTGGCTGAACGAGCAGGCGTTCGCGGGGTCCTGCGGGGAAGGGCATGGGCACGCCGCACGTGACCATCACGATCACGACGGCCATCACAGCCACGATGCCGCGATCACGAGCTTTGTGCTCGCGTTCGATGAGCCGCTCGACTGGATGGCGGTTTCACAGTGGCTCGCCTATCTGCGCAACGCGCGCGGCGAGGATCTGTTGCGGGTCAAGGGCATCCTCAACCTGCACGGCGAGACGACGCCGGTCGCGATCCACGGCGTGCACCATATCTTCCACCCGCCGGTCGCGCTCGCCAAATGGCCCGATGCCGATCGCCGCTCGCGCATCGTGTTCATCACCCGCGACATCACGCGCCACGAGGTGATGGCGCTGTGGGAAGCGGGCCGCGTGCCGGCGTGAGGCTCCGCCGGTTGCGTGCCGCGCAGCGGGCCGCGATTTAGAACGATCCTTAGAAGCGGTCGAAAAAATCCGAGGCGCATTGTCGCGGTTTTACTGCGTACGCGTTGCGAGCTCGCAACACGGATCAACGATAAGTCCAACACTGGACGAGTTCTAATTCCCGAGCGGCTGTACGCATCCTTCGTCGTGGTAGTGACGGCGAGGAAAAGCGTACCTAGAATTAGGCGACGGAAATTGACTGCGACCACCACTTCCCTGCGGCGATGGGGCGCCGTCCACAAATGGACCAGCCTGATCTGCACCTTGTTCATGCTGCTGTTGTGCATCACCGGCCTGCCGCTGATCTTCCACGAAGAGATCGATGATCTCCTGCACAATCAGGTCAAGCCGGCCGAGGTGCCGGCGGGCACGCCGCCGGCCAATCTCGATCATCTGCTTGGCAACGCGCTGGTGCGGGCGCCGGGCAAGGTGCCTCACTTCCTGATCTGGGATCGCGACGAACCCGGCGCGATGTGGGTCAGCGTCGGTCCGACGATCGATGCCGATCCGACCAACAACCTCTTGGTCCGGATGGATACGCATAGCGGCGCCTATCTCGATGCCCCCGATGTCACCGGCCGCTTCACCTACATCATGCTGAAGCTGCACACCGACATGTTCGCGGGCCTGCCCGGCAAGCTCTTCCTCGGACTGATGGGGATCCTGTTCTGTGTTGCGATCGTTTCCGGCATCGTGGTCTATGCGCCGTCGATGCGGAAGCTGCGTTTCGGCGCCTATCGTGCGCAGCGGACCCGCGTCGTGCGCTGGCTCGATGTCCACAATCTCGCCGGCATCCTGCTGGTCGCCTGGACGCTGGTCGTCGGTTTCACCGGGGTCATCAACACCTGGGCCGATCTCGTCGTGAAGATGTGGCAATTCGGCCAGCTCGCGGAAATGACTGCGCAGTATCGCGACCGGCCGGTGCCTATGAGGCTGACCTCGCTGAATGCTGCGGTTGAGGTGGCCAAGCATGCGGTGCCCGGAATGACGCCGAGCTTCGTCGCGTTCCCAGGCACGACCTTCAGCAGCAAGAGCCATTATGCGGTCTTCCTGCGCGGCGATACGCCGCTGACCTCGCGACTGCTGAAGCCGGCGCTGATCGATGCGGAAACCGGCAAGCTGACCGACAGCCGCGACATGCCCTGGTACGTGACGACGTTGTTCGTCTCGCAGCCGCTGCATTTCGGCGACTATGGCGGCATGCCGCTCAAGATCGTTTGGGCGCTGCTCGATATCCTCACCATCTTCATCCTCGTGACCGGCGTGTATCTGTGGTGGCGCCGCCGCAAGGCGTGCGTGAGCCAGGAACGCGCCATCGCCAACGCCGCCTCCATCGACACCCCTGCGCTCTCGTCGTGATCAGCATGGTCTCGCATCGCTCCGTGACCCAGATCTTCGCCGCGCCGCTCGTCATCGCGATCGTGAGCACGGCGGGATTGATCAGCGCACTTGTCGGTGACGGCTGGTGGGATGCCGTCTCATGGGCGGCGCTCGGCCTGCCAGTGCTGCTCTACCTGGCGTTCATCTGGCGGCGCCGGCCGAATTGATCGGGCCCAGCCTGATCGCTGCTCGAAGCGATGGGCGGCCAAGTTCAATCGGAATATGCGCATCTCTGTGGTGTTCTCAACCGCCGAGATGCGTAAGAAATCGAAAAAGCAGTCGCCACCGCGCAAGTGCCTGGCATGCGGCGTCGCGCCGGTGAAAGCGCCACAGATCATCTGCCACGGTTGCGTCGGTACGGCCGCCGCGATCGAGGCGGTCCGTAAATCCAGGGTCGCGCCGACCTCGGCCAAGAAGCGCAAGACAGCGTCGGACCGACGCTCACCGAAAAAGCGGCGGCTTCATCCGCGGCAGCCAAGTACGTAGTCAAAAGATCAGTTAGCGGGATCGCGCTCCCTGTCCGCGTAAACGTCAGGCGTCTCCAGATATGGGGATACTAAGGCAGCGATGGCGCCGCTCGTTATGGCCGCATCAGCGAGGTTGAATATGGCGAACGACCAATCCTTGTAAGAAACGTGAACGAAGTCGATCACCGAACCGATTCGGGCGCGATCCAACATATTGCTGAGCGCCCCGCCAATGATCAGAGTGAGGCCAATTGCCAAGACTGGCTTGCCAGAAGGTACGCGAGCGAGCCACCAACCGAGCAGCCCAGAGGCTAGAACAGACAGGCCGACCAGCGGCCAGCGCTGTGCATCGTCCACAAACTGGAGGAAGCTGAACGAGATGCCCTTGTTGTAAGACAACACGAACTCGACCGACGGCAATATGACCATCGAGCGGTCGGGTTGCAGCAAACTGACAACAAGCTGCTTCGTGCCTTGATCCAGCAGCACGATAAGAACGATCAACCAGGCCCAGTGGAGGCTGACGTGTGACGGCTTGTGAGGCATGCTCAAATTGTCCGGCCTGATGGGCAGTCGAACCATACCGGCCTCGCCTCGAAAGCAACAGTCATCCTGCGAAGGTCCGGGGTGTTGTATTTAACCGGACGCCCGTGATTCAAGCTTCCGAACCGGATACTAAATCATGCGCTCGTGAGACGACGTCCTAGATCAGCGCTTCCGCGCGCAGCGCCGTCTCGATCTCGCCGAGCACGCGCGCCAGCCGCTCGGCCCATGCGGTCTCGCCGGCCTGGTCGCAGATCAGGTCCTGGCGGATCTCGATGCCGGAATTCATCAGGCCGCGCTTCTCGCCATGCGCCGGGATCGTGTAATCGGTCTCGTCGCTGACCGCATAGGGCTCATTGTCGCCGACCACGAGATCGCCCTCGTTGCGCAGCTGCTTCAACAGAAGCGGCGGCAGCACCGTGTCGCGGTGGTAGAGCGTGCCGATGTGCCAGGGACGGGCGATGCCGGCATAAACCGGCGTGAAGCTGTGCAGCGACACCAGCACTGTCGGCATGCCCTGACGCGCACGCGCGTCGATGATCTCGTCGATGCGCCGGTGATAGGGATCGAAGATCTGCGCGCGGCGCATCTCGGCGGCCTCGCGCGACAGGCCCTCGTTGCCCGGCACGGTGGTGGCCTCGCTGATCAGCGGGATCGCGCTTGCGACATGCGGCGGACGGTTGCAGTCGATCACGAGCCGCGAATAGCGCTGCGCGATCAAATGCGCATTGAGCCGGTCGGAGAGCTGTTCGGCGACGCCGGCGATACCGATGTCCCAGGCGATGTGCCGCGCGAGCTCGCTTGCGGGCAGGCCGAGGTCGCCGAGCGGAGAGGGAATCAGCCTGCCGTAATGATCGCAGGTGAACAGGAACGGCGAGCGGCCGGAGGCATTATGTTCAAGAACCGGTGAAACGTCGGTGCTTGCGAGCAGGAACGATGGATCACCGCCGTAATTCAAGGGCCTTTTCCTCAACTTTGCCTATTCAAGGGGCATGCTGGTCTGGAATCGAGCAGCATTCTCTATAGATTAAGCGGTCCGAAATCACGATGATTGTTTGAAGATGCCGCTGCTGACTATTCATCACAAGACCGTTTATCGCTACGCGCGCCCGGTGGCGTTCGGCGAACACCGCATCATGCTGCGTCCCCGCGACGGCCACGATCTGCGCGTGCTCGACAGTGCGCTTGTGATCGATCCGCAGCCGATGTCGCTGCGCTGGATTCACGACGTGTTCGGCAACAGTACGGCGATCGCCGGCTTCGACGAGCGCGCCGACACGCTGACATTCGTCTCGACCGCGACGGTGGAGCACAATCCGGCCGACACATTCGCGCTGACGCCTGACGACGCCGCCTACTTCTATCCGTTTCTCTACGACGATGAGGAATTCCCCGATCTGCAGCAGTTCGTCACGCCGCAATATGGCGACCCGAACGGCGAACTGTCGGCCTGGGCGCGGCGCTTCCTGGATGTCGAGGCTCCGACGCCGACTTTCAATATCCTGAGCGGCATGACCCATGGTATCCGCGAGAGCTTTAGCTATCGCAAGCGCCACGAACATGGCACCCAGCATCCGCTCGACACGCTGCAGACGAAGTCCGGCACCTGCCGCGACTATGCGCTGTTGATGATCGAGGCGCTGCGCCGGCTCGGCTTCGCCGCGCGCTTCGTCTCCGGCTATCTCGCGATGCCCACAGACAGCGCGCATGGCTATGTCGGCGGCGGCTCGACCCATGCCTGGGTGCAGGTCTATCTGCCGAGCGCCGGCTGGATCGAGTTCGATCCGACCAACGGCATCGTCGGCACGCGCGATCTGATCCGCGTCGCTGTGGCGCGCGATCCGCGCCAGGCGGTCCCGCTGCACGGGGTCTATCTTGGCCCGCCTGACGCCTTCCAGCGCATGGACGTCGACATCAAGGTCGTGTCGGTCGGCGAGAGCGTAACGGAGCGGGAGGCAGTCTGACGATGCAGATCAGGGTCGGCTTCGAGATCACCTACACGGCTCCGCAGCCGACGCCGATGGTGATGATGCTGTCGATCCATCCGTCGCGCTACGCGGACATCGTAGGCACAGAGCAGATCGTGACCGAGCCAGACGTGCCGTTCGGCCTGTATCGCGACGGCTTTGGCAATGTCTGTGGGCGTCTCGTCGCGCCAGCCGGTGGCGTCACCTTCCGTGGCAGCGCGCTGGTGCGCGATTCCGGATTGCCTGACGTCGTCAATCCGGCGGCGCAGCAGGTCCCGATCGAGCAGCTGCCTGACGATATGCTGCTCTATCTGATGCCGAGCCGCTATTGCGAGACCGACAAGCTGACCGACATCGCCTGGTCGCTGTTCGGCAACACACAGCCCGGCTGGGCGCGGGTGCAGGCGATCACCGATTTCGTGCATCGCCACGTGACGTTCGGCTACGAGCACGCCCATCACATGAAGTCGGCGCATGATGTCTATGAAAGCCGCGCCGGCGTCTGCCGCGACTTTGCGCATCTGGCGCTCACCTTCTGCCGCTGCATGGGCATTCCGGCGCGTTACTGCACCGGCTATCTCGGTGACATCGGCGTGCCGCCGGATCCCGCGCCGATGGATTTCTCCGGCTGGTTCGAGGTCTATCTGTCCGGCCAGTGGTACACCTTCGATGCCCGCCACAACACGCCGCGGATCGGCCGCATCCTGATGGCGACCGGCCGCGACGCCGCCGACGTAGCCCTCACCACGAGCTTTGGCCGCATGACGCTGGCGAAGTTCGTCGTGGTGACGGATGAGGTTGCGGCGGCCTAGCGTCCCCTGGATTTTTCTGTCATTCCGGGGCGCGTCGCAGACGCGAACCCGGAATCTCGAGATTCCGGGTTCGATGCTGCGCATCGCCCCGGAATGACCAGGTAACAATGATCTCCGATCTTCTCTTCGTCTATGGCACGCTGATGCGCGGCTTCGACCATCCGATGGCGAAGCTGCTTGCAGGCAATGCCGAATTCCTCGGGCCGGCGCAGTGCCGCGGCCGGCTCTATCTGGTGAAGCACTATCCGGGCCTGGTGGCGTCGGATGATCCGGCCGACATCGTGCACGGTGAATTGTTCCGCTTGCGCGAGCGCGAGGCCATGCTGCGTGAATTCGACATGTACGAGGCCTGCGGCGAAGGATTTCCGCCGCCGACCGAATATGTCCGCGAGATGCTGAAGGTCACGCGCGCCGACGGCAGCGCGAGCGAGGCGTGGACCTATTTCTACAACTGGCCGGTCACGGAGCTGCCGCGGATCGCGTCAGGAAAGTTTATCGAGCATTAGCGCGCAGGTGTAACGGCATATGTCGTCATGCCCGGGCTTGACCCGGGCATCCATCTCACTTCGCGAGAGTCCTTGGTTTGACGGATTGCCGGGTCAAGCCCGGCAATGACGGAGGGAGATGTTACACTTCCCGCACCACGCGGATGTCGACCTCGCGCTCGACGAAGGTCCATTCCTCGGTTGCGCGCAGCACGCCGACCAGTTCGTCGAACAGGCTGACATGTTCGGGCGCGAATTCGAACCAGGTCAGGAAGTCGAAGGGCATGCCGAGGTCGCGGGCGTGAAACAGCTGGCGGGCGATCGCCGGCAGGAATTTCATGGTGTCTGCGATGTGGTGCGACTTGTCCTCGAAGATCTTGCGGCGCTCCTCCTGCGTGAGCTCCCACCAGGCAGCGGATTTCCTGATCGGGATCAGCGCCGCATGCGTCGCCTCGCTGCGGCCGAGAGCGGCCTGCACGGCGGCGAGCTTCTCGCGCTCCTCCTTCTCGGTGTAGCGCAAATGGCTCGCGACGCCGGCCAGCCGCCAGGAGGTCTGCGCCGGCAACAGCGGCAGCGCGATCGCGTCACTCGAGATCACCGAGAGCGCCTCGACCTTCGGCAAGGTCTCGCCCTTCACCCGCGTGATGGAAGTGACCTTCCAGCCGCCGCTCTGTCCGCCTCTGAACGTCGTGAACATGGCGCTATCCAATCCCGGAAGCGGGGAAGGTTCAAGTTGGCTGAAACGGCTCTCCACCGTGAATTCAGGGGTAGCCCGCTCGACCGGGCCCGACAGACCAGCCTGTGAATAGCCCGGAAAAGCCCCACATTGTTCGTCATGCCGGGCCATCCCGCTATATGGCTAACCGGTTGTCCGCGATTCGTCGCCCGAGCCCAGAATCAAACTGATGCGTTTCACGCCCGAATTCCTCGATGAGTTGCGCGCCCGGCTTCCGGTCTCGGAAGTCGTGGGCAGGCGCGTCAAGCTCAAGAAGGCCGGGCGGGAGTGGAAGGGGCTGTCGCCGTTCCAGCAGGAGAAGACGCCGTCGTTCTTCGTCAACGACCAGAAGCAGGCCTGGTTCGACTTCTCGTCCGGGCTGAATGGCAACATCTTCGACTTCCTGATGAAGACCGAGGGCGTGACTTTCCCCGAGGCGGTGGAACGCCTCGCCGCGATGGCGGGCGTTCCGTTGCCGGCCGTGACGCCCGATGCAGCGCGGCACGAGCAGCATCGCCGCACCCTGCACGACGTGATGGAACTCGCGACAAAATTCTTCGCCGACACGCTGGCCTCGCGCAACGGCGCCAAGGCGCGCGGCTACCTCGCCGACCGCAGCATCTCGCCGGCAACCCAGCTCCAGTTCCGGATGGGCTATGCGCCGCCGGATCGCTTCGCGCTGAAGGAGCATCTCGGCGGGCAGGGCATCTCCACCGAGGACATGGTGGAGGCCGGGCTCTTGGTGTCCGGCGAGGACAAGCCGGTGCCGTTCGATCGCTTCCGCGACCGCGTCATGTTCCCGATCACGGATGCGCGCGGCCGCGTCATCGCGTTCGGCGGCCGCGCGCTGGAAAAGGACGTTCCGGCAAAATACCTGAATTCGCCGGAAACCACGCTGTTTCACAAGGGCGACAATCTCTACAATCTGTTCACCGCGCGGCAGGCCGCGCATGACGGCGCACAGCTGATCGTCGTCGAGGGCTATGTCGACGTCATCGCGATGGTCACGTCGGGCTTTCCCGGCGCCGTCGCGCCGCTCGGCACCGCGCTGACCGAGAACCAGCTCGGCCTGCTCTGGAAGATGGTCGACGAGCCGATCCTCTGCTTCGACGGCGACCGCGCCGGGCAGAAGGCGGCTTATCGTGCTGCGGACATCGCTTTGCCGCAGCTCAAGCCGGGAAAAAGCCTCCGCTTTGCGCTGCTGCCGGAAGGCCAGGACCCCGACGATCTCGCCCGCTCCGGCGGCCGTGGCGCGGTCGAGGACGTGATATCAGCCGCGCGGCCGCTCGCCGAGATGATCTGGTCGCGCGAGATCGAGGGCGGCAATTTCGACACGCCGGAGCGCCGCGCGGCACTGGAGGCGCGGATCGGCGAATTGACCAACGGCATCCGCGACGAGGTGGTGCGCCGCTATTATCGCCAGGACCTGCAGGAGCGGCTGCAACGCAATTTTGCCCCGGAGGGCGGCCGGGGCGGTTATGGCCGCGGCGGCTACGGCAGGGGCAATTTCGGCGGCGGCCGGGGCGGCGAATCACCCCGCCAATTTGCCCCCCGCGGCCCGGCCCAAGGGGGCCAAGCCAGCCGGTTTGGCGCCAAAGGCGGCGTCACCCCCGGGATTTCACGGGGGCCCTATCAGGCGGCGAGCCCCCAGCTTGCCAACAGCCCGATCATGCGCGGCCAGCGCAGCGCGATCTCCCGCCGCGAGGCGCTGATCCTGCAATCCCTGATCAACCACCCCTGGCTGCTGCACGACCATCTCGAGGAGGTCGCCGCCCTCGAGCTCGCCCATCCCGAGGTCCACAAGCTGCGGGCGGCCATCATCGCGGCCTTTGCCCACGACCATCACCACTCCCCTGATGTCGAGGAGCAGGCCGAAAAGATGCGGGCCGACCTCGAAGCAGGCGGATTATTACAGATTCTTCAAAGGGTTGATCGATCAATCACAACCCAGGCGGTGTGGGGCGCGCAGATCGGCGCAGCGCGCGAGGATGTTTTATCGACCTGGCGTCAACTCGTTGCCTTGCATCAGAAAACCCACGCCCTACTTAGGGAGAGAAAAGATGCGGAAGTGGCGTTGGCTGAGGACTCCAGCGAGGCCAATCTGGCATGGTTGCAGGATATCCAGGCCCGGATGGCAGAAGCCGATGGGACCGAAGCCCTGATTGAGGGATTCGGGGAATTATCGGGCCGGTTCCAGCGTAATGTCTGATAACAAAAATGCTGCGGACGGCGCTGGCCGAACCCGCAAAAAGACTCGCCAAATCCATGGTTTGGCTGCAAAAACAGGGTTAAGCGAAACTTAATAGCCTCGCGGCTATTGCAGATGGAAACCATCGAGACGGATGACAGGGGTGGCGATTTCTTGCGCCGCCCTTTGTGCGTCGAGAGTAATTCTAGATAGCGTGTAAACATGCGTGCGTGGCACCATTTTGCACGACCGCGTTTCGGGAGCTTAGTGAATGGCCACCAAGGCAAAGACGCTGCAGGTTAAGGACAAGGAAAAAGACGACAAGGCAGCGGACGCTCCTGAGAAGGATTCCGCTGACGCGCCGTCGCCGTTGCTCGACCTGTCGGATGCCGCGGTGAAGAAGATGATCAAGCAGGCCAAGAAGCGCGGCTTCGTGACCTTCGATCAGCTCAACGAAGTGCTTCCCTCCGACACCACCTCGCCCGAACAGATCGAAGACATCATGTCGATGCTCTCCGACATGGGCATCAACGTCACTGAAGCTGACGACTCTGAGGGCGAGGACGAGAAGGACGACGGCGACGACGAGACCGACAACGAGCTTGTCGAGGTCACGCAGAAGGCCGTCACCGAGGTCAAGAAGTCGGAGCCCGGCGAGCGCACCGACGATCCCGTGCGGATGTATCTGCGCGAGATGGGCACGGTGGAATTGCTCTCCCGCGAGGGCGAAATCGCAATTGCAAAACGCATCGAGGCCGGCCGCGAGGCGATGATCGCGGGCCTCTGCGAAAGCCCGCTTACCTTCCAGGCCATCATCATCTGGCGCGACGAGCTCAACGAAGGAAAGATCTTCCTCCGCGACATCATCGATCTCGAAGCGACCTATGCCGGGCCGGAGTCGAAGGGCGGCATCAATCCGAACCTGATCGGCAACAACGGCGCCGAGGGCGCCGCCGCTGAAGGCAATGGCGGCGATGCGCAGGCCGCCGCGCCCGCCTTGGTCGCGCCGCCCGCCGCGCCGCCGTCGCCGACCCCGTTCCGCGCTGCGCCCGCCGGTGGCGAAGCCGCCACCGAGGAGAAGGATCCCGGCGAGGCCGCGGCCGAAGCCGACATGGACGACGACGAGTTCGAGAACCAGATGTCGCTCGCCGCCATCGAGGCCGAGCTGAAGCCGAAGGTGGTCGAGACCTTCGACAAGATCGCGTCCGAGTACAAGAAGCTGCGCCGCCTGCAGGAGCAGGACATCGCCAACCAGCTGCAGAGCGAGTCGCTGTCGCCCTCGCAGGAGCGCAAGTACAAGAAGCTGAAGGACGAGATCATCGTCGAGGTGAAGTCGCTGCGCCTCAACCAGGCCCGCATCGATTCGCTGGTCGAGCAGCTCTACGACATCAACAAAAAGCTGGTCTCGTTCGAGGGCCGCCTGCTGCGCCTCGGCGACAGCCACGGCGTCGCGCGCGAAGATTTCCTGCGCAACTACCAGGGCTCGGAGCTCGATCCGCGCTGGCTCAACCGTGTCTCGAAGCTGTCGGCCAAGGGCTGGAAGAACTTCGTCCATCACGAGAAGGACCGCATCAAGGACCTGCGCCACGAGATCCAGTCGCTGGCGGCGCTCACCGGGCTCGAGATCGGCGAATTCCGCAAGATCGTGCACGGCGTGCAGAAGGGCGAGCGCGAGGCTCGTCAGGCCAAGAAGGAGATGGTGGAAGCCAACCTCCGTCTCGTGATCTCGATCGCCAAGAAGTACACCAACCGCGGCCTGCAGTTCCTCGACCTGATCCAGGAAGGCAATATCGGCCTGATGAAGGCGGTCGACAAGTTCGAGTATCGCCGCGGCTACAAGTTCTCGACCTACGCCACCTGGTGGATCCGGCAGGCGATCACCCGCTCGATCGCCGACCAGGCCCGCACCATCCGCATCCCCGTGCACATGATCGAGACGATCAACAAGATCGTCCGCACCTCGCGCCAGATGCTGAACGAGATCGGCCGCGAGCCGACCCCGGAAGAGCTCGCCGAGAAGCTCGGCATGCCGCTGGAGAAGGTCCGCAAGGTCCTCAAGATCGCCAAGGAGCCGCTGTCGCTCGAAACCCCGGTTGGTGACGAGGAGGATTCGCATCTCGGCGATTTCATCGAGGACAAGAACGCGATCCTGCCGATCGACGCCGCGATCCAGTCCAATCTGCGCGAGACCACGACGCGCGTGCTGGCCTCGCTCACGCCGCGCGAGGAGCGCGTGTTGCGTATGCGCTTCGGCATCGGCATGAACACCGACCACACGCTGGAAGAAGTCGGCCAGCAATTCTCGGTCACCCGCGAACGCATCCGCCAGATCGAAGCCAAGGCGCTGCGCAAGCTGAAGCACCCGTCCAGGAGCCGCAAGCTGCGGAGCTTCCTGGATAACTGATGCTGTCATTGCCGGGCTTGACCCGGCAATCCATCGAGACAAGAACGGCGGGCTTGGCCCGCCGTTTTTGTTTGTAGAGATCTCGCGAAATTTCACGCGCCAGCACCCGCGGCCACCCCTCTCCCCAACCCTCCCCCGCAAGGGGGGAGGGAGCGTGGAGAGCGTGCTCACCTCACGTCGCGCGTGGCTTATTGTACTTCGCGTCACGACGCGTGCGGCACGCTGCTGCGTGCTGCACGGTGGTCGCAAATGTGAGTGAGGCACCGGCGGGAGGGCTCCCCCCCCTTGCGGGGGAGGGGCGGGGAGAGGGGGTGCCGCTTGCTCCGATGCTAATCGAGCGTGCAATTCGGCAAATGCGTCTGTCTGACGATGCGCCGCGCCCGCGCCGCTACTTCTTCTTCACCCCGACGCGCTCGATGGTCTTGATTTCGAGCGGCGGGCGGCCGCCCTTTTCGGCGATCTCGCGGTCCTGGTCGCGCAGGAAGGCGCGGACCGGCTCGTCGCCGTCGAGCCCGCCCAGCAGCTCCGATGGCACGCGGCGGTTGGAGCGCTGCGAGCCGTCTTCATAGAAGACGTTGAAGAAGGCGAATTCGCCTTTGGGATTGGTTCCGGGTTTTTTCGGCATGGCGGCTTGTCCCCGATACCGGCAGCGCTGTCAAAGCAAATCACGCGGATTTCCGCGCCGATCTGCCTTGCACCATTGCACGGTGACGGTCTTGCGACATGTAAACCGCAACCCACAGCTCATTTTGGACCGCGCGCCAGCCGTGCGATCAGGCGCCCGCCTCAGCCCTCGAACAGCACGAATGCCGCCCACACGCTGGAATCCCGGGCACCGGCGATCTTGCCGTCGCGCGCGTCGCGCCGGGTCTGGCGCAGCGCATCCGAATAGGTCAGTCCATCAGCGAGGTGCTCGTAGAAGCGGACGGTGAAATTCGCGGTGCCTTCGTCGGCGACCGGCCACAATGTGAGCAGCGCGCGGCGCGCGCCGGCGATGCCGAGCGCGGTCGGCAGCCCACGAAGCCCGCTGACGAAGCTCTCGTCGCCGCGGCCGGTCTCGCAGGCCGACAGCACCAGAAGATCGAGCCCGGACAGATCCCAGTCCATCAATTCGAAGGCATAGAGATAGCCGTCGCCGTCGTCGCGCAGCGGAAAGCGGCTGTCGCCGGCGCCCGACAGCACGATGCCGCTCTGCCACAGCGTGTCGAGGCCACTTGCCGTGCTGTCGTGATAGAAGCCGTGCGTCGCCAGATGCGCGATGCGGGCCTTGCCGATCGCCTCGCGCAGCGTGCCTTCGCTGACGCCGCGCCCGCTCAGCATCTCGACCGGCGCGCCGCGCGCGCGGGCGAGCCTTGCGATCGCCTCGATCTCGGTCTTGGTGCCGGGCAGCGGCATCGGCCCCGGCTGGCCGTATTCGATGCCGCCGGCGAGCAGCATCGCTCCTCGCGTGTCGAGCTTCTCGCGGGCATGGATTGCGATCAGCGCGTCGGGGCTGGTCAGCATCCGGATCGCGTAGCGGTCCTCCAGCAGGCCGCCGTCGGTATCAGGCAGCAGCGAGAACGGCACGGCGAACAGGAAGCCGTCCGGCACGACATAGAGCGTGGTCTTGTCCAGCAGCAGCGGCTCCAGCGGCGCGAACAGCCGCTCGCGCACGTTCTGGAAGCGGCCCCTGACATCGAGGGGCTTGGCATCGAGTGGCCTGGCATCGAGATCAGGCACGGTGGCGCGTGTCGCGCGCAGCCGCGCGATCTCGATCCGCACCCCCGTATCGACCATGCGGCCGGGATCGCCGAGATCGACCACGCGCGGCGCGCTCTGCGCGGTCTCGACGATAGCGTACAGCACCGTCGCCGCCAGCGGCTGCTTCGACTGGCGATCCGCCTTCCATTGCCGCGTGATGAAATAGTTGACGACGGCCTCATCGCCGGCGAGCAGCTGCGCGGGGCGGAGCGGGTCGCGCGGCGGCCTCATACCGATCGCATCGAGCCGCTGGTTCAGCGCCGTCTCGGCCGCGTCCTGCCGCTGCCAGACTGATCTGGCCCAGTCGTCGATATTGCCCGACGAGAACAGCTCCTGCTTCTCGCCATTGAGCCGCAGTGCGGTGCGCACCAGCGCCGCGGTCTCCTCGTCCTTGCCCGCGACCTCCGTCTCGAGCCGGCGCAGCGCCGTGGCGTCGCCGCCGCCGAGCGACTTCCAGCGCAGCACGGCGCTCGCAAACGCCGGCTGCGCGACCGATGAACCGGCGCCGGTGGCGAAGCGGCCGAACGCGAACAGCAGGTGATCGGCATGGGCGCGGATCGCCTCCGCGACGGCGCGATCGCCGGATGTGCCGACCTCGCGCTTCATCCAGTCGAACATCTCGCGATCGAGCGCGGTGAAGGCCTGCAGCGCGCGGTTCGGATCAACAGCGATCAGGGCTGTCGCGATGCCGAGCTTGATCTCGAAGCTCACCGGATGCTGCGCGGTGAAGGCCCGCGTCGAGATCGCAAGCGCGGTCTCGCGCAGCCGCATGCCCGCATCTGGATCGCCGCGCTGTTCGCGCTTGGCGGCGGCCAGCCCAGCTGCCTTGATGCGCAGGAAATCCGCAAAATTTTCCTCGTTGGCAACGATCGCCTCCAGCCGCTCCAGATCGGGTGCCGCCGTCGCAGCGTCGCCGGCGGCGAGCATGTCGGTGTAGAACAGCCAGGCATCAGCCTGTCCCGCAAAACTCGGATCGTTCGGCGCGAGCACGGTCGCGATCGCGCGATGCCGGCGGAAACAGCGGCGGGCATCGTCGAAGCGGCCGAGATTGAGAAAATCCTGGCCGGCGTTGTTGACCGTGACCAGCGTGTTGAGGTGGTTCTCGCCATAATGCTTGGCGCGCTTCTCGATCGCGAACAGATCGAGCTCGAGCGCGTTCGCCGGCGCCCCGATCTCGCGCAGCATGTCGGCATAATTGTTGGCGAGCTTCCAGGTGGTGCGGTGGTCGGGCCCCAGCGCCTTCTCGGAGAGTTCGAGATTGTGCCGGCCGAGATTGGTCGCCGACGCGGCCGAGCCGTTGGCCGACAGCGCGACCGCGAGCTTGTCGTTGGCGATCAGCGATTCCTCGGAGCCTTCGCCCCAATAGGCGTTGTAGGCCGTGATCGCCTTCATGTAGAGCGGCACCGCTTCGGCGATCCTGGCGTGGTCGGATATCAGGATGGCGTATGACAGCAGCACGTCGGCGTTGCCGGGCGGCGATTGCGCCGCCGCCTTGCCCTGCAGCGCCCGTGCGAACAATTTCTCGGCGAGATCGTCGCGCTTCACCGCGCGCAGCGTGGCGGTCGCCTGGTAATATTGCCCCATGACGAACTGGGCGTCGTCGAGTCTGTCCGCGGCGTCGAGCGCGGCATTGAGCTGGGCATAGCCGGCGTCGATCTTGCCGCCGCGCGTCAGCGCGATGGCGTTGTTCATTTGCGCGGTGATCGCCTGCGCGCTGCCTGCACCTTGCGCCGGCGCGCGTTTGGCGCGGGTGTCCTGCGCTGCGGCGGTGCTGAGTGGTCCGGCGATGGTCGCGCCGAGCGCGAGGACGATGCCAACGGATGCGGCAGCCCGGCGCGCGCGCACAAATCCTCCGGCTGATGTCATCGGCAGCACATCCTCGTCGTGAAGTCCGTCATCGGATGGTGTCGCCCGAATGACAGCGTCGTTGCAGCCAGCCGGCCTGGCTTTAGCGGCGTAGCCTTGCATGAACAAGACACGGCGGACGGTCGCGCGTCAGCGCGGACCGGCCCGCGGCATGTGTCCTCGTTGGTCGCGGACGGTGCCTTCGGCGTTCATCCGCCGTGCCCCGAACGGTTTCCCAGTTGGTTGGGCGCGGCGTCGCTTGCATGCCGGCGGCGCTGCCTGCCATCGGACGATGTTACCGCCCGCAGATGAACGGCCTGCCGGCAACCGCCTTTCGCATCGGGCTCGAAACGCGCGCGGGCCGAAAGCCCCGATCTTTCTGACCATCGTCACTTGCGCGGCTACGCCAGATTCGCGTATGAGGCGCATCCTGCCTTTACTACAACTTCTCATTTTTGAGAGCCGATCGCCGATGTCCAACGCCACCCTCGACGCCAACAAGGCGCTCGTGCTTGCGCATTATGACGCCGTGACCAACCGGCATAATCCCGAGGCGATCCGCGCGCAGCTGGCGCCCGACTTCTTCGACCATGCGGCGGGCAAGCGGATGAGCGCCGAGGAGGTGATCGCGCATTCGGCTGCACTGCACGAGACCTTCGCCGACCTGTCGGCGGTGGCCGAATGCCTGGTGGCCGACCGCGACATCGTCGCCGGCCGCTTCGTCTGGCGCGGCCGGCACCGCAGCCCGTGGCGCGGCATTGCTCCAACCGGCCGCCACGTCGAATTCCGCGGCATGACGTTCTGGCGCATCCGAGATGGCAGGATTTCCGAGCGCTGGGCCGAGATCGATTTTGCCGGGCTGGAGCAGCAGCTCAGGGACTGAGGGAAATCTGCACAACTCCGCCGCGCTGAGACCCTGATCCGCCGCCATCGTCCGCGGCGTGCATCACCCGCTGAGAAGCCAACCCAAACCGATCGCGAGCGCCGCAGCCAACTGGCCGCCGCTGCGCCGCTTCATCGCCGCCGAACATCGCCTCGGCCTCGTCATGGCCCAGCGCCGCTGGACCGCCGGTCTTTACGAATTCCTGCGCTTCGGCGCGAAGCAGGCCTGGGCCTGCCTGTTCGGCGGCATCGCGGTGGCGCTGATGATCGGCACCTGGCGCTTCTATCCGCCGGACGCGGCGCTTGCGCGCTACGACTTCCTGTTTCTCTGCATGCTCGCGGTCCAGGCCGCGCTGCTGATCGGACGGCTCGAGACCTGGGAGGAGGCCAGGGTCATCCTGATCTACCACGTCGTCGGCACCGCGATGGAGCTGTTCAAGACTTCGGTCGGCTCCTGGATCTATCCGGAGCCCAGCATCTTCCATATCGGCGGCGTGCCGCTGTTCTCCGGCTTCATGTATTCCTGCATCGGCAGCTACATCAGCCGCTGCTGGCGGCTGTTCGATTTCCGCTTCTCGCAGCATCCGCGCCGTCTCAGCCTGATCGCCCTCAGCATTGCTGTATACGTCAACTTCTTCAGCCATCACTACCTCGTCGACATGCGCTGGCTGCTGTTCGCCTGCGCCGCCTGGCTGTTCGGCCGCACCAGCGTCCATTTCAGGGTCTGGACCCGCCACCGCGCGATGCCGCTGCTGCTCGGCCTCGTGCTGGTGTCGCTGTTCATCTGGTTCACGGAAAACATCGGCACCTTCACCAAAACCTGGCTCTACCCGTCGCAGCGGCTCGGCTGGTCGATGGTCCCGATCGACAAGCTTGGGTCGTGGTTCTTGCTGCTGATCATCAGCTACACACTGGTCAGCCTGGTGAATGCGCCACGGGCGTGGAGGGGCGAGAGCGCCGGTGCCGGCACGCGGGGGGATGTTGCAGGAGGAGTGTCCGTGCCGACGCTTTGACTGCATCGTTTCTCCCATGGCATGATCAGCCGTTCGAAGCAGGAGGGATTTTTGCATGCTCAGGTGTCGTTTGGCGATTGTGTTCGGCGCCCTGCTGCTTGCCACCCCCTCCTACGCCGCCCGCTGCGGCGGCGGCTTTCCCACCTTCGTCCAATCCATCTCGCAGGAGGCGGCCGCGGCCGGCATCTCGCAGGACGTGATCTCGTCGGCGCTCGGCGGGGTGCAGCAGGATGGCGGGGTGCTCGCCTTCGACCGGCGGCAGCGCTACACCTTCAACAAGACCTTTGAGCAGTATGTCGCAACCCGCGTCGGCGCCGGGCGCATCAATGGCGGCCGCGCCATGCTGCAGCGTCACGCCGCGCTGCTGTCGAAGATCGAGCAGCAATATGGCGTGCCGCGCCAGATCCTGGTCGCGATCTGGGGACTGGAGACCGATTTCGGCAAGGGCGACATGGGCAAGCTGCCGGTGTTCCGCGTGCTTGCCACGATGGCGCATGATTGCCGCCGCACCGACCTGTTCCAGGGCGAGCTGCTCGCGGCGCTCAAGATCGTGCAGCGCGGCGACCTTCGTTTGAACGATATGATCGGCGCCTATGCCGGCGAGATCGGGCAGACGCAATTTTTGCCGTCGTCCTACATCAAGTACGGCGTCGATTTCGACGGCGACGGCCATGTCGATCTGCGCCACTCGGTTGCCGACGTGCTGGCCTCGACCGCGAACCTCCTGCACACCAACGGCTTCAAGATGGGCGCGCCCTATGGCGAGGGCACCGCGAATTTCGAGGCGATGCGCGAGTGGAACAGGGCGGTGATCTACCGCAAGACCATCGGGTATTTTGCCGATCAGCTCGTGGGGCGGTGAGGGCGCGGATTTCGTAGGGCGGATTAGCGAAGTGTAATCCGCCGCCGTCCCGCTCGCGATTGGCGGATTACGCCTTCGGCTAATCCGCCCTACGTTCTGTCCGCTTGTCGCAGAGTTCGGGCTATCCATGGAAACCATCGGCAGCCAAAAGATCTGGTCGTTCTTCAACCGCCGCGGATGCCAGATCGCGAAGAACGCGGCGGTGCGGGAGGGGCCGGGCCATCGGGTCGGCTCCTATCTCGAGCTCGCGACAAAAATCGCCGAGCTGCAATTCCTCAACCGCGACCATGTGCTGCTGTTTCGCGGCCAGGGCGCCGACTTCAGGAACATCAAGCGCAACTCGTCGCTGAAGCCGACGCTGTTCCGGGGCGGCCGCGGCAATCCCGATTCTGCGACGCTGGTGGCGCGGTTCGCGACGATGACCCGCGCCGAGCAGATCCTGATCGCGGAGTATGCGAAGGCAAAACTGCTCGGGCTGGAGCGGCTGAAGCGGCATCGCATCCTGCGCTGGTCGATCCTGCAGCATTACGAGGTCTGCACCACGCCGCTGCTCGACGTCACCCATTCGATCCGGATCGCGGCGTCATTCGCCTCGCTGCGGAGACCGGCACCGCCTTCCTCTATGTGCTCGGCGTGCCGAACCTCAGCGGCGCGATCACCGCCAGCGCCGAGGCCGGATTGCAGATCGTGCGCCTCTCCAGCGTCTGCCCGCCATCGGCGGTGCGGCCGCATATCCAGGAGGGCTATCTGCTCGGCGAGTATCCGGAGATGTCTGGCACCGAGCAGAAGGAAAACTATTTTCCATATGAGATGGATTTCGGCCGTCGGCTGGTCGCAAAATTCGCGTTCGCGCCGGCCTCGTTCTGGAAGAACGACAATTTTCCGCAGGCGACGAAGAGCGCGCTCTATCCGTCGGAGAAGAGCGATCCGCTGTTTCGGCTGGCGCTTGGGGTCAAGAAGCAGTTGGGCGGGTGAGGACGAGCTGCGTGGGCGTGACTCACATGCTGCAACACCCTGAGCGTCATCCCGGGCAAGCGAAGCGCGACCCGGGACCCATAACCACAAATGCCTGTTATGTACGACGCTGTGGCCCCAGCGGATTTCAACAACCAACCCCTGTGGTTATGGGTCCCGGCTTTCGCCGGGACGACGATGGTGTACGCGGCGCCCTTGCGCGCTGCCGTGGCGCATTCAATCCGCTCTCGCATCCCGCGCCATCCGCCGCGCCGCGGTCTTCTCCATCTGCCGCTGCATCACCTTCCAGTAGGTCCCGGGGAGGAAGCGTTGCAGCAGGTCCATCAGGCGGGCGTCCTTGCCGATCAGGATGCGCGGCTGGTTTTTCTCGATGCCGGTGATGATGCATTGCGCGGCGCCGGCCGGCGTGGTCCTGGCCAGCGAATCGAAGCGCTCGATCGATTGCGCGCGGCGGGCGTTGTCGGTGATGCCGCTTCCGGTGCGCGAGTTGCGCGCGATGTTGGTGGCGACGCCGCCGGGATGCACGACGGACAGCCTGACCGGACTGTTCGCCACCGCAAGCTCGTGGCGCAGGCTTTCCGAGAAGCCGCGCACCGCGAACTTGGCCGCGCAATAGGCGCTCTGGCCGGGCGGGGCGAGGATGCCGAAGATCGAGGAGATGTTGACGATATGCGCCTCGCGCTGCCGCGACAGAAGCGGCAGGAAGGCGCGGGTGCCGTGCACCACGCCCCAGAAATTGATGTTGAACAGCCACTCCATCTGCGCCTGCCCGATCTCACCGAACTCGCCGAGCAGCGCGACGCCGGCATTGTTGACGAGGATGTTGAGGCCGGGATGCGCTGATACGGCGGCTTGCGCGAACGCCGTGATCTGCTCCGGCTCGCTGACATCGAGGCGGTGCACGCTGACCTTGCGCGGGCCTGCTTTCGCGATCTCGGCGGCGACGCCCTGCAGGCCGGCCTCGTCGCGGTCGGCGAGCGCCAGGTCGCAGCCGCGTTGCGCAAGTTCGTGCGCAAGCGCGCGGCCAATGCCGCTGGCGGCTCCGGTCACGGCGGCGGCGGATCCAGCGATCGCGGTCATGTCGGGTCAGCTCCATTTCAACGAGGGGTGACGGTGGCCGTGCGGGAACACGGCGGCTGTCCCCACTTTTCTCAAATTGGAACCGAACCATCCAGTGATTTTAGGCATTGAACCCGTGCTCGCTTTGAAAAACTGCAATCAAAAGGGAGGCCCAGCCATGGGATATTCTATGGGACAGTCGAGGCCCCACCGTGCGAAGGCCCTGGTCGTCGAGGACGATCCGATGCAGCGCGAGATGATCGAATTGCTGCTGGCGGAGAGCGAGTTCGACGTCATCGCCTGCGCGAGCGCGGAAGCCGCCGAACTGGTGTTGCAGGGCAACGGCGACAATGTCGTGCTGATGATGACGGATGTCGAGCTGGCCGGAAACATGACCGGCGTCGAGCTCGCTTACGCCGCCAAGCGATACAACCCCGATCTCGATGTCGTCGTCACCTCGGGCCGGCCGCTGCGGCAGCGCCTGCCCGATGGCGCGCTGTTCTGGGCCAAACCCTGGGCGCCGCTGGACGTGATCCGCCTTGCCGAGACGACGGCGTCGGCGCTGTCCGGCCGTGGGCAGCGCGGGTCTTCATAACGCTGGTCGTCATAACGGAGTTGTCAGCGCGGGCGAGCCGCGGCCGGCCGACCGCCGCTTCCGCCGCCCCGGACGCCGTGATATTGGCGGCTGATGTCCCGCCCGTGGTCGATCGTCGGACTGGTCTGGTTCATGTTCGCGATCGCGGTGCCCGTCGCGGCGGCGGAGGCGATTGTCAATTTCCCCTCGCTGGACGGCGCGACCGACCTGATCGGCCATCTCACTCGTCCCGAGGGCGACGCGCCGCGGCCGGCGGTGGTCCTGATGCACGGCTGCTCCGGCCTCAACGACAAAAAGGGCCGCATGTTCGGTCTCTACCGCGCCTGGGCGCGCGCGCTTGCCGTGCAAGGCTACGTCACGCTGATCGTCGACAGCGCGACGCCGCGCGGTCTCGGCCAGACCTGCTCGCGCGGACCGGACGCCCGCCGGATGTGGCGCGACCGGCCGAAGGACGCCTACGGCGCGCTCGGATATCTGCAGGGGCAGCCGTTCGTGAAGCCTGACCGCATCGCGCTGATGGGCTGGTCGCAGGGCGGCGGGGTGGCGCTGCTCTCGATCAACGACAAGAGCATCGGCCGCCCCGCCGCGCTGGTACAGGATTTCGCCGTCGCGGTGTCGTTCTATCCCGGCGTGTGCGCCGACATCTACCAGTCAAGGCCGTACACCAATGTCGAGCCGGACAGCTGGACCACAAGGGTGCCGCTGCTGGTGCTGATCGGCGAGGCCGACGTCTGGACGCCGTTCAAGCCGTGCGATGCCTTCATCGCGGCGGCCAGGGCGCGCGGCAATCCGGTCGAGCTGAAGAGCTATCCCGGCGCGGTGCACGCCTTCGACGCGCCGAACCTGCCGCGCACCGAGCTGCCGCAATATCAGATGCACGACGGCTCAATTCCCGTGATCGGGACCGATTCCGAAGCGCGCAAGGATGCCTTTCCCCGTGTGCTGGACTATCTGAAGCAACATCTGGAATGACGTGACCCCGTGAGGATTTGAAATGACCTGGTCCTTCCTGCTGACCACCCTGATCGTGGTCGCTTCCCCCGGCACCGGCGTGCTCTATACGCTGGCGGTGGCGCTGACCCGGGGCTCGCGGGCGAGCGTGGCTGCGGCGTTCGGCTGCACGCTCGGGATCGTGCCGCAGATGATCGCGGCGATGCTGGGGCTCGCCGCCATCCTGCACACCAGCGCACTGGCGTTCGCGGCGCTGAAATGGGGCGGCGTGATCTATCTGCTCTATATGGCCTGGCAGGCGCTGCGCGAGCGCGGCGCGCTCGCCGTCGACACCGGGATCAAGCCGCGCTCGAGCGGGCGGGTGATCGTCACCGCCATCCTGATCAACATCCTCAATCCAAAGCTGTCGATCTTCTTCCTGGCCTTCCTGCCGCAGTTCATCGCCGTCGACGAGCCGCATCCGCTGGCGCGGATGGTCGAGCTGAGCGGTGTGTTCATGGCGATGACTTTTGCGGTGTTCGCGGTCTACGGGCTGTTCGCGGCGTCGGTGCGCGACCGCGTCATCACCCGGCCGAAGGTGATGGCCTGGCTGCGGCGTAGCTTTGCCGCGGGCTTTGCCCTGCTCGGCGCCAAGCTTGCCTTCGCGGAGCGCTGACCGCGTTTCGCCACCGTTGATGCAGGCAATAAAAAAGCAGGCCTTGCGCCTGCGGTGTTGCCCCATCCGTCTGGGGCCGACTTATTTGGATTGGTGAATTTGAAGTTGATATTGTTGCGGCCGGTGGTCCTGATCTGGATGCCCCGATCTGGGTGCCCGGGCAGGGCAGAGCCGCTACCCGGGCAAGAAACGGGTTACTTCTTCTTGGCGGCCTTCTTCTTCTTGGGGGCCTTTTTCGCCTTCGCCTTCTTCGCTTTCTTAGCCATAGTATCCTCTCAAGGTTTCATGGATTGAAACGCGACTCCGAGGCATGCTTGGCGGAGGGCCAGCCTCGCAACATCCTCAGTAGCAAACTCAGCAGATTCGGAGGCGGCTGCCGCGTGCTGTCACGGCGCTGTCATTGTGTTATCCACAGTTGTTAGCTGTTTTAGCCAGCTTTTTGCCGCGCTACGTGCGCCGCGCGTCACATCCGTCATGCTTAACGATGCGCAAACGGCCGATGCGCGCATCTTCATCAATTCAAAACCACAGCTTGGATTGGAGCATTGCGGGTGACAGTCCGTTAAGCGGCGCGGCCGCATCCTGTCCCGCAAGACAACGGGGATTGTCATTGGGGAAGCGCCCTAGGGGCGGCGGTCATTTCAGGAGAGGCGAGACCGATAGGGGTCTCGAACAGGGGCGATGTTGAGCGTTCCGACGCTTTGGACGGTATTCGTTATCAATTTTCTCGCGCTCGGCCTGATCTGGGCCTATGTCGCGCGCAGCTATCCTGCCTTCGGTGCGGCGCAATTCTGGACCGCGTCGGCGTTCGCCGCGGCGGCCGGTGCCTCCTGTGCCATGCTCCGCGTGATGCTGACGGACTCGCTGCTGCCGCTGCTGGCGGCGGGGACGCTGATGGTGTTCGCCGCCGGCCTTGCCGCGATGGGCATCGAGCGGTTCTACGGCAAGCCGGTGGGCTGGCGCAGCACCATGCTGACCACCGTGCTCACCTTCGCCGGCCTTACCGTCTTCATCTTTGCCTATGACAGCATGCCGATGCGCATCCTGGTCTACACCATCGCGCAGGTCACGCCGTTCGCGTTGACGCTGAAGCTGCTGCTGTCGCCCGAGAACGGCCGCGTCAGCCCCGGCGCGCGGCTTGCCGGCATCGTCGCTTCGCTGCTGATCGGCATCTATGCGCTGCGTGCCATCGGCGCGCTGCTACAGCCCGGCGAATTCTCCTTCGTTCGCTTCAGTGCCGGCCAGTCGCTGGTGATCCTGCTGATGGTCTTCCTGTCGATGGCGCTCAATTTCGGCTTTCTGCTGATGGCGATCGACCGGCTGCGCAACGAGGTCGCCGACCTCGCGCTGCTCGACGACCTGACCGGCGTCGGCAACCGCCGCCATCTGCTGCAGCGGCTGACCGAGGAATGCGCGCGCTCCGACCGCAACGGCGAGGCGTTCGCGCTGCTGGTGATCGACCTCGACGGCTTCAAGGGCATCAACGACACCCATGGCCACGCCGCCGGCGACGCCTGCCTGCAGCACTTCACGCTGATGGCGCAGACCAGGCTCCGCCCCGGTGACATGCTGGCCCGCACCGGCGGCGACGAGTTCTGCATCGTGCTGCCGTCCTCGACGCTGCGCGAGGGCGCGATGATTGCCCGCCGCGTGCTGGAGGTCTGCCGCGCCGATGCCGAGCAATGCACCGGCCAGGACATTCCGATCGCGGTGTCGATCGGCGTTGCGCAATGGAGCCGCGAGATCGGCATGCATCCCGACCGCCTGATCGCCGCCGCCGACCATGCGCTGTACGACGCCAAGAAAGGCGGCAAGAACGGCTATGCGACCTACGAGCCCAGGCTGCCGCCCGAGATCGCCGATCTCGTGGAAGCGACCCTGCGCAAGCGCGCCTGAGCATGCTAGAGCATGATCCGGAAAAGTGTGTAGCGGTTTTCCGAAAAGATCATGCTCAAATCAAAAAGATAGAGTCGGATGACGATTCGGAGAAAAGTCATCCCGCTCTATCGAGGGACGACACTGGATCCTTCCGTGATGATGTCTCGCCTGCTCGCCGTACTTGCTGCGCTCGTGCTGTCCTCCGCGGTATCGGCTGAAACGCCCGATCTCGCGACCATCGCGCGATCGCAAGGCACGCCTGAGATTCCCGGGTTGAAAATGGTCTGGCTGTCGCCCTGGGGCGACGTCGCCAAGTCCCATCCCTGGCGCAACATCATCGTGCACCAGACCGAGGGCCCGCAGGGCTCGGCGCGGTTTGGCGCAGCAGAGCAGCACAACCACCCGACCCGGCGCGGCGTCATGGTCTGGGTCGAAACCGACGGCACGGTCTATTGGGCAGTTGCGGACAATTTGGTCCCGACCCACACCGACGGCGCCGACCGCAACGACAACAAGTATATCGATAACAGCAAGACCTATCGGCAGGTGAACAAGGACACCTCGATCGGCGTCGAGTTCGCCGGCAACTATCCCGACGTCGCGAAGGGGGCGACCGATGCACAGATCGCGGCGTGGCGGGTGCTGGTGAAGGTGTTGCGCGCGCGTTACGGCATCCCGCTCGACCGCGTCTATGCGCACAACTGGATCGACTTCAAGGACGCCCGCTACTGCGAAGGCTGCGCACTCGCGACGATGGCGCGCGAGTGGGGGGAGTAGTCGTTAACGACGCTCAGCAATTTCCAGCCTGGGCGAAATCGCTTCGAAGCCTGTTAAATTTTGCTGGGTACCTCTTCCGAGCATAGGGATGAGGGGAAAGATATGAGTAAGCGGGCCAAACGTGGGAAGACAGAGACGCTCGCACTACCGGTGGTCGGAAGAGTTGCAATTGGCGCCATGGCCGCTGCCGCATTGGGGTACAGCTTGCTGTCGCGCCCGGCGAGCGTTCAACCGATACGGAGGCCGTCCGCGCACCAAGTTGTGGCACCGTCGACTCCACCTCATGTCTCGACTCCAACTCATGCACTAGCGTCAGCTCCGGCGCCAATCCCGGTCCCGACGCCTCAGGTCGAAACACCGAAGGCCGCTGACGTTCCCGGAAGGCTCGTTCGCCAGGTCTACAACTGAGAGCAAACAGACATTCAAGTCGTCGGGTTTAATTCGGCTTCTGGCCCTTAGCCGACATCACCAAGTGCGCCTCGCTTGTCCGCTCCCGAAGCTGATGCCCCAGGGCGCAACATCAAGGCGCTAACGGACGCGCAGATCGCGGCGTGGCCGGTGCTGCGCGCGCGTTACGGCATTCCGCTGGAGCACGTCTACGCGCACAACTGGGTCGACTTCAAGGATGCCGGCTGCGCGCTCGCAACCATGGCACGGCAGTGGGGCGAGTAGGGGTGGGTACTCGTTAAGATCCCGGAGGTCTGCTTTCGAGGATGAAGCGGAAACCCGATCCGACCTCCGGGATATCGCCTTCTGACCCAACTCGGACATTCGAAGGGTTTTGTCCGCTGGCAGTGTTCGCTTCAATAAGCGAAGCGCTGGATTGGCCTTGGGACTACCGCGAGAGTGCGAGGGCATGAGGGCGCGTGACAAACGGCTTACATTTTCCTTAGCGCCGGCCTATTCTTTTGGCGTGAGGCGTCACTCTGGTGACCTCAAAGGGCAACCGGGGGAATGTGCATTGCGCTATTTCTTCGAGCACTTCGCGTTCGACATCGACCGGCGCGAGCTGCGGCGTGGACCAGACGTAGTGCCTACAACGCCTCAGGTTTTCGATTTGCTCGATTACTTGATCCGCAACAGGGCGCGGGTCGTCAGCAAGGACGACCTCGTAAACGCCATCTGGAAAGGACGTGTCGTATCCGACGCGGCACTGACGACCCGCCTGAACGCTGCTCGAAGCGTCATCGGCGACACAGGCGATGAGCAGCGCCTTATCAAGACGCTGCCACGAAAGGGGTTTCGTTTCATCGGACGAGTGCGGGAAGAACGGGGCAGGACCCCATCAGGTCCCGATGACTTAGCAGACCCGGAAGAGCTCTCTCTCGCGCTTCCCGAAAAGCCCTCGATCGCTGTATTGCCGTTCGAGAACATAAGCGGTGATCCCGAGCAAGAGTATTTTGCCGATGGAATGGTGGAGGAGATCACTACGGCGCTTTCGCGGTTCAAGACCTTGTTCGTGGTCGCCCGAAATTCAAGTTTCACCTTCAAGGGTAGAGCCGTGGACATCAAGGAGGTCGGGCGCAGGCTTGGCGTGCGCTATGTGCTTGAGGGATCTGTGCGCAAGGCATCGGGAAAGGTTCGCATAGCAGGACAATTGATCGATGCCGCTACCGGGGCGCATATGTGGGCGGACAGTTTTGATCGAGACCTGAGCAGCGTCTTCGCTCTCCAAGATGAAATCACGCTCGCCGTTGTCTCCGCGGTTCAACCAACGCTGCTCCAAACGGAAATTGCAATGGCGACGCGGCGCCGACCCGAGAATCTCACTGCATATGATTTCTATCTCCGGGCCGTGCGCGAGTTCCGTTCGATGACTCGGGAAGGGCTTGCCGAGGCGATAAGGCTGGCTCATCGCGCCTTGGACCTCGACTCTGGGTTCGGCCTAGTTGCTGCCTTGGCGGGCAACTGTCACGCGCTCAACGTTGCTTTTGGCTTTGCTGTCGACCCTCAATTCGAGCGTGAGGAAGCAATTCGACTAGTTCGCCTGGCGTTGAGCGTCGACGATAGTGACGCAGACACGTTGGCATGGGCAAGCTTCATCTCGGCAATCGTGATCGGAAATCATGAAGCCGAGATCGAAATGGCGGACAGGGCGGTCGCGCTCAACCCGAATTCATTTCACACCCTCGCCTGTAGAGGTCATGTCTGTAGGATTGCGGGGCGGCCCGAGGAAGCAATTCGGACCTTTGAACGTGCCGTACGCATGAGCCCGTTAGACCCGGTTCTTCACGTGGTGTTTACCGGGATCGGGATGGCCTTGATTGAGCTTGGCCGCTTTGACGAGGCCGTCGAAGCAGGAAAGAAGGCTCAGCGTCAGAACCCTTCCTATTCGTCGGCTTACCGCTGCCTCGTTTCCGCATACGCCCATCTCGGACGCGATGCAGAGTCACGCGAGGCAGCGAAGCATCTGCTCGAAACCGATCCTGCCTTCACAATATCAACGTGGATGGCCCGCGGCGGGCAATCAAACGCGAAGCTGCTGACCGAAGGGCTCCGGAAAGCGGGGTTACCCGAATAGATTTCCGATGGCACCAAGGTGACGGGGTCGTGGCGCCCAGGTGCGGTCAATGCGTCCGCTTTTGGCCCGAGGCTGACGGCCTGCATGACCGTCGCGAACTTTCGCTCTTCGAGGTGAACCGGAGGTCCCCCGGTTCGGTCGCTATCGGCGGCTTCTGACCCAAAGAAGACACTGAGGGCTCGCTTCGACAGGCCACTCCGGCTCGCGCGCGACCAAAATAATTCAGTCTTCCGAGCGCAGGGCCGCCTCGACGCGCTGGATCAGCCGCTCCCGCATGTCAGGCATGGCCCCGCCGAGCAGGAGGAAGACGCGGACGATCGGCAAATAGGGCTGCATCGCCGCCGTCAGCGCCGCTGGGGCTATGCCGGCCAGCCGCGCATACTCCGCCTGCAGAACCGAATTGACCGTGGCCCGCTCCGGATCGTCGGCGTGTTCGGGGCCAATCTCGGCAAGCAGGACTTGGCACTGTGCAATCTCGTAGGCGGCGGGCGCACGAGCCGCGCCGAGCCAGTCGATCAGTCTCGGACCCTGCGGCTGGCTGTCCCAACTCCAACTCCCACCTTGAAGGTGACAAATTTTCAGACATTGAGAAGAGCGGACGAAAGCTGTTGCATGACGTCGGAGTGCACTAATGAGCCCTTCTGGAGCTTTGATCGCGATCCTGCCGTGTAATGACCTTGGTGCGTCGGAACGGTTCTACAATCGGCTGGGCTTTGCGCGCCCGGACAGCGAAAGGCCTGCTCCGGGAGAGCCCGACACCTATCGCATGCTGTCGAACGGCAAGGGCGGATATTTACATCTGACGGACGCGGTCGAGGGATGGCTAACGCCGGGCAGAAACCCTTTTGGGCTTTATCTATACCTCGAGAGTGTTGATGCTGCGGCGCGCGAATTTCAGCAATCACCCGAAGACAAGCCGTGGGGGATGTACGAATTTGCGATCTCTGACCCAGATGAAACGTTGGTCCGTGTCGGTTGGCCAAGCCGTCTCCGCGCCGGAGCGCAATAATTCGTCCGCACTGGCCCTTGGCTGACATGACCAAGTGCGGCTCGTTTGTCCGCTACCGAGGCTGATGCGGACATTCGTCGGCAGGCGGATTTCTGGCTACACGCCCTGGATCGAGGTGCGTGCCGAAGCATCATGGCAAAAACCAGCTTCGTAGGATGGGTGGAGCGAAGCGATACCCGTCAACCTTGTGCTGCGCGGTGGGATGATGGGTATCGCTGCGCTCCACCCATCCTACAGACTGCGCGCGCGTTACGGCATCGCGCTGGAGCACGTCTACGCGCACAACTGGATCGACTTCAAGGATGCCCGCTACTGCGAAGGCTGCGCGCTCGCGACCATGGCGCGGCGGTGCGGTGAGTAGGATAGCGCTCGTTCAGATCGGCTGCGCCATCCAGCGGAAGAACCGGCCGATCGCGCCGGGCGGCCGCGCCACCTCCGGCTCATCGGGCCGTTCGGCCGCGAGGAAGCGGTCAGAGATGTAGGCCAGGAACTGCATGTCGTTCGGCTCGGTGACGGTGAAGCTCTCGCCGTCGGTGAACACGGTGTAGTCGTAGAAGAACGGTCCGACGAACGGCATCGCCGCCGGCGCGGCCGAGTCCTTCGAGAACACGAAGTCGGCGGGCTCGAGACCGCCCTCGGTCATCGCCCGCTCCAGTGCGGGCAGCTTGCTCGTGAACTCGGCGGAGAAGCCGCCGACGGTCGATTGCAGTGTGATCGGCATCACAACCTCGCATCCGCGCCCGCCCCCGTGGCGATCGCTTCCTGATTGGTCGATCGAGGGGGAGCGGAGGTTCGTGGGCGTCGGCGAAGCGCGTGCTGAAAATCACGCCCAAACAAAAAAGCCGGCGTTGCCGCCGGCTTTCGCGTCTCTTGGTTCGACTCCGCGCGTTAGTGCGCGGCTCCGAGAGCAGCTTTCCGACGGGCAATCGTGCCCTTGACGGCGGGCTACACCTTCTCCAACGCGCGGGACGACTGGATCGACTTCAAGGACGCCCGCTACTGCGAGGGCTGCGCTCGCGGCAGTGGGGCGAGTGGGGCGCGTACTCCATCAAAATCCGGGAGGCCCGCTTTCGGAGACGAAGCAGAAACCCGATCCGACCTCAGGCATATCGCCTTCTGACCCATCTCGGACACTGGACCTATCGGACATTGGCCCACTTTTCTGCTAAGCTGGCCCTTGATTTTCCGGTCCGAGGTGCGTCTTGAGCAACGAGCGCGTGGAACGGCGACTGGCAGCGGTGCTGGCGGCGGATGTTGCGGGATATAGTCGGCTGATGGGGGCCGACGAAGAAGAGACGCTGGCCCGGCTAAAGGCTGTAAGGAAGACCACCGTTGACCCCACCATAGCCTCGCATCGAGGCCACATGGTCAAGACGACCGGTGACGGCATGCTGATCGAGTTCGCCAGCGCCGTCGATGCGGTGCGCGGTGCAGTTGAAATCCAGCGCAGTGTGGCCGAGCAGAATGCCGGCGTGCCGCCCGATCAAAGGATCGAATTCCGGATCGGTATTCATGTCGGTGACGTCATTTTTGATGACAACGACATCTTCGGCGATGGTGTCAACATTGCCGCCCGCCTTGAGAGTATCGCCGAACCGGGCGGGATCTGCATGTCCGATGATGCTTATCGGCAGGTGCGGGGCAAAGTTGAAATTGCCTATGATGACATAGGACAGCAGTCCCTCAAAAACATTGCCGAGCCTATGCGGGCGTGGCGGGTTCGGCCGTCTGGTCAAACCCCTTCCGAAGTAAGATCAGGTTCGGCTGTGAGCCAGCCTCCGGTGCTCTCGCTTCCCGACAAACCATCCATCGCCGTGCTGCCGTTCCAGAACATGAGCGGCGATCCCGAGCAGGAATATTTCGCTGATGGGCTCACAGAAGATATTATAACAGAACTGGCCCATACCAGCACGATGTCGGTAATCGCTCGCAACTCGACATTTGTCTACAAGGGCAAGGCTGTCGACGTGAAGCAGGTTGGACGCGACCTCGGTACCCGTTACGTGCTTGAGGGCAGCGTCCGGCGCATAGACCGACGTGTTCGTGTCACTGCGCAGCTAGTCGAGACCGCAATGGGGCGCCACCTATGGGCCGAGAAATACGACCGCGATCTCGCTGACATCTTTGAAATACAGGACGAAATCACGCGCAGCGTCGTGGGCTCGACCCAATGTCAAGTTGTCTTTAGCGAAGGGGTTCTGGCTGAACGAAGCGAGAGACCGGATTTTCGCACGTGGGATCTCGCCAAGCGCGGGTGGAAGGAAATTTACGGGCTGACGTCGGAAAGCATCGCAAGAGCGCGCGAAATCGGGGTCGAAGTCACGCGCATCGATCCATCATTTGCGAAGGGTCATCAGCTTCTTGCTGCTGCGACATATCATTTGGCGTTGATGGGCTTTTCCAGCAACCCACGGGAAATGCTTGAGGCAGCTTTGCAGTCAGCCCAACAAGCGATCCGGCTCGATGATGCCGATGAATATTCGTATTGGATGCTGGGCGGTATTCTGGGTCAGGGTCTTGGGTACCATGACAAGGCCATCGCGGCCTATCGACGAGCCCTTGAGCTCAATCCAAATTTCTTGATTGCTTTTGGCAGTCTCGGCACGGTGCTTGCCCTCGCTGGACGGGCAGAAGAGAGTATCCAAAATTCGGAGACATGCCTCAGATTGAACCCGCGCGAACCGGGCAACTTTTTCCGCTTCTCTGGGCTTGCGCTGGCATATTTTGTTGCCCAGAACTACGTCAAAGCTCGCGAGTGGTCCGAAAAAGCCGTGCAACGTAAGCGAGACTGGTGGCAAGGCCATGCCCTTCTTGCCGTTAGCTTTGCGCTGCTCGGCGAGCAAGATGCGGCGCGCGCGGCGATCGGTGATTGGCTTCTCGCGATCCCGAGCGCAACCGTGAGCAATTTGCCACCAATACCATTCAGAAATGCAACGGACGCGGAACGTTTCCGAGACGCCCTTCGCAAGGCGGGTCTCCCGGAATGACGCAATAATCACCTCCAGCTAGAGTTGTGAAAGTCCACTCCTGGGCCCTTAGCGGACATGGCCAAGAGTGCCTCTTTTGTCCGCTCCTGAGGCTAATGCGGACATTCGTCGGCAGGCGGATCTACGGGCAATCCTAGATCGACGTGCGCCGAAGCATCATGCCAAAAACCAGCCTATCCTACAGACAAAACAAAAAAGCCGGCGCTGCCGCCGGCTTTCGTGTTTCGCTTTCGCGTCTCTTGGCTCGTTCGCCGCGCGGTTAGTGCGCGGCTTCGAGAGCTGCTTCCTGCCGGGCAATCGTGCCCTTGACGGCCGACTGCACCTTCTCGAACGCGCGGACCTCGATCTGCCGCACGCGCTCGCGCGACACGCCGAACTCGGCGGCGAGGTCTTCCAGCGTCATCGGCTCATCCGCCAGGCGCCGCGCCTCGAAGATGCGGCGTTCGCGCGGGTTGAGCACGCCGATCGCACCGTTCAGGGCCTGGCGGCGATGATCGAACTCCTCGCTCTCGGCCATCACGGCCTCGGCGTTGGGCGAGTTGTCGACCAGCCAGTCCTGCCATTCGCCGGCTTCGCCGTCGTCGCGGATCGGGGCGTTGAGCGACGCGTCACCGCCGAGGCGGCGGTTCATGTCGACCACGTCCTGATCGGTCACGCCGAGGCGCTTGGCAATCAGCTTCACCTGGTCGGGGTGGAGATCACCCTCTTCCAGAGCGGAGATCTTGCTCTTCGCCTTGCGCAGGTTGAAGAACAGCTTCTTCTGGTTCGCGGTGGTGCCCATCTTCACGAGCGACCAGGAACGCAGAATGTACTCTTGTATTGACGCCTTGATCCACCACATGGCGTAGGTGGCGAGACGGAAGCCCTTCTCGGGCTCGAATCGCTTCACCGCCTGCATCAGGCCGACATTGCCTTCCGAGACCACCTCGGAGATCGGCAAGCCGTAGCCGCGATAGCCCATGGCGATCTTGGCCACGAGCCTGAGATGGCTGGTGACGAGCTTATGCGCCGCGTCGCGATCGTCATGCTCGCGCCAACGCTTGGCGAGCATGTACTCCTGCTGGGGCTCCAGCATGGGGAACTTGCGGATCTCGGCGAGGTATCTGGAAAGACCGGATTCTCCATTGAGAACCGGTAACGTAGCTGTACGGGCCATTACTTGCGCCCTCCAGTGGTTCAGGCCCCCGATAGCGGCGGGCCCGGCAGGTGGCCGCTGGGTTAAAGCCGGCCATGCTGCGATGTTCCGCGTTGGATATTCAACGCAGGTGCAACATACACCAAACTGTCCGTGATAGGGAAGGATTGCTGACGTCACGTCCCCGTGTGGCAGGTATAACCTGTTGTCATAACGAGGCTTTTCATCAGGGGGTGCGTCATACCGCCGCTTCCAGCGCCCTTTGCAGGAGAAGCAAATCCTCCGGCAAAGGCTGTTCCCAGCGCAAAAGTTCCCCGGTCCGGGGGTGCTCCAAAGCCAGCAGATAGGCGTGCAGGGCCTGCCGGTCGAGGGCGGTGAGTGCGTCCTTACCTTCCGCGCTGAGCTGCCCGGCCTTGGTCTTGAAGTGGGCGCCGTAAACGCTGTCGCCCATCAGCGGATGACCGAGATGTGCGAGGTGCACCCGGATCTGATGGGTCCGGCCGGTCTCGAGCTGGCAAGCCAGCAGCGAAGCGACCGGCTTGCCGTCGCGGCCGGCAAAGCTCTGCCGCACCTCGAAATGCGTGATCGCCTCGCGGCCGCTCTGACGGACGGCCATCTTCTCGCGGGCGTACGGATGGCGGTCGATCGGCGCGTCGATGGTGCCGTGAGGCCGGTTCGGCACGCCCCAGGCGAACGCCATGTAGCCGCGCTCCATCGGGCCGGTGCGGCCATGGTCGGCGAACTGCGCGGTCAGCGACTGATGGGCGTGGTCGTTCTTGGCGACCACCATCAGGCCCGTGGTGTCCTTGTCGAGCCGGTGCACGATGCCCGGCCGCTTGACCCCGCCGATGCCGGAGAGGCTGCTGCCGCAATGCGCGATCAGCGCGTTGACCAGCGTTCCCGTGGCGTGGCCGGCCGCGGGGTGCACGACCAGGCCGCGGGGCTTGTCGATGACGATGATGTCGTCGTCCTCGAACACGATATCGAGCGCGATATCCTCACCCTTCGGCTCGGCGGGCGCGGCCTCCGGCACGTCGATTATGATCGTATCGCCCTTGGCGACATGATAAGCGGGGTCGCGGACGACGGCGTCCTTGACGGTCACGGAACCGGCGAGGATCAGCGCCTTCAGCCGGGACCGCGACAGCTCCGGGATGCGCTGCGCGAGCACGCGGTCAAGCCGGGCCGAGCCCTCGTCGCCCGCGACGATGACCTCCAGCTTCCGACCGCCATTCGAAGAGACTTCTTGCAAAGATATAGAGCCTTGTAATGACCGACACCGCTGTGACCGAACCGACCCCCGACCAGGCCGCGCTGATCGCGCGGGTGCGGCGCATGATGCTGATCGCGGGGCTGACCTCGGCACTGGCCGTGGCCGTCGTGTTGATCGCCATCGGCTACCGCCTTTATCGCAGCGAGGGAAGCCCTGTTTCGGTGTCCGACGTCACTGCTGCGCTGCCGAAGGGCGCCCGCATCGTCTCCACCGGCGTCGCCGGCGAGCGGTTGGTGCTGACGCTTGATATAGGCGGTGCAACAGAGATTCGCACATTTGATGCAAAGACGCTGAAACCTGTCGGCAGGCTGACCTTCGTCAACGAACCCTGATCGACGCAACCGCGAAGCGGCGCAGTTAAATCAACCAAAAGCTGTAGCGTATTTTTTGCGCATGCGTTCGTGCATCGAGAAGGTGTGCCGCCATCTTTTCGGCTGAGTTGCACGCTCAGCTTGCGCCATGTCGGAGTCCAACCCCAGCGCTTCCGTCGAACAGACCAGTGAGTCCGATGCGTCGGGCTCGTGCGCCGACCCGACGCGCCGCGCGGTGTTGACCGCGCTCGCGGGTTGCGCCTGCCTTGCCGCGATCGAGCCTGCATCCGCCGACGACGAAGATCAGCCTGGCGCCAGTGAGCGACCGCAAAAGGCCGACCTCCTGGTGCGGGCCGAAGGCGACAAGGCCGGCGAGGTCATCAAGTCGGATGATCTGACGCTCGGTGGACCGCCCATTCGCGCCTGGCCGAAGGATCCGAAATCCTCCGTCGTCCGCAAAGGTTCGCGGCTCAATGAGGTCGTGCTGGTCAAGCTCGATCCGAACGAACTGGACGATGCGACGCGTGCCCGCGCGCCTGACGGCATCGTCTGCTACTCCATCATCTGCTCGCATGCCGGATGTCCGATCACCGCCTGGGTGAAGGAAGAGCAGGGCGACAGGAACGTCCTGAAATGCCTCTGTCACAACTCCGAATACGACCCGCGGCAGAATGCGCAAGTCGTGTTCGGGCCGGCGCCACGTCGCCTCGCGGCATTGCCGCTGACGGTGGCCGACGGCGCGATCACGGTCGCAGCGCCATTCGTTGGGAAGGTGGGTGCTCAGCAAGGAGGATGAGGCCACACCGGGATTTCTGCATGACCTAAGCTGAAAAAACAAAACAGAGCAGGGAGGTAGCATCTCATGACAAGCAAGCAGTGGTTACTGTCGGGTTGCGTCGCATTCACGTGTCTCGTCTCGACCTACGCCGTCGCAGGGCCGATCGAAAACTACAGTCCGGTGACGTCAGCGCGTCTCGAAAATCCCGAACCCGGCAACTGGATGCTCTATCGCCGGACCTATGACGGACAGGGTTATAGTCCGCTCAATCAGATCAACACCTCCAACGTCAAGGACCTCAAGCCGGTCTGGACTTTCTCCACCGGTGTGATCGAGGGCCATGAGGCGCCGCCGATCGTCAACAATGGCGTGATGTTCGCCGCGACCCCGATGGGGCAGGTGATCGCACTCAACGCCAAGACCGGCGAGGAATATTGGCGCTACAAGCGCCAGCTTCCCGACGATCTGTTCCAGTTGCACCCGACCAGCCGTGGCGTCGGCCTGTGGCAGGACAAGGTCTACTTTGCCACGACCGACGACCACGTCGTGGCGCTCGACGCCAAGACCGGCAAGGTGGTCTGGGACACCAAGGTCCAGGACTACAAGAAGGGGCAATATTTGACGCTGATGCCGCTGGTGGTCGACGGCAAGGTGATCGTGGGCGGCTCCGGCGGCGAGTTCGGCGTGCGCGGCTATGTCGTCGCCTACGATGCCGACAGCGGCAAGGAGCTCTGGCGCACCTTCACCATCCCCGGCGAAGGCGAGCCCGGCCATGAGACCTGGACCGGCGACGACTGGAAGTCGGGCGGTGGATCGGCCTGGATGACCGGCGTCTACGACAGGGACAACAAGACGATCCTCTGGGGCGTCGGCAACGCCGCACCGTGGCCGGGCTCGGCTCACGCTGGCGACAACCTCTACACCAGCTCCGTGATCGGCCTCGATCCCGAGACCGGCAAGATCAAGAAGCACTTCCAGTATCACCAGAACGATTCCTGGGACTGGGACGAGGTCGATGCGCCGATGCTGGTCGACCTGCAGCGTGACGGGCGTTCGTTCAAGAGCCTGATCCACCCGGGTCGCGACGCGATCTTCTGGGTGCTCGAGAACAAGCCCGACAAGATCAACTACGTGTCCGGCTGGCCGTTCGTGAAGACCAATGTCTGGAAAGGCATCGAGGCCGAGACCGGCCGGCCGATCGTCGATCCCGACCACAAGCCGGTGATCGGAAAGCGCGTCGAGTTCTGCCCGTCGCTGTGGGGCGGCAAGGATTGGCCGTCGGCGGCGTACAGCCAGAGCACCAAGCTCGTCTATGTTCCCGCCAACGAGAATTTCTGTGGCGGCTTCACAGGCGAGAAGCAACCGCTGGTTCCCGGCCAGCTCTGGCTCGGTACCAAGCCCGAAGACATCGGACTGACGCCGGCACCGAACGCCGATCATTTCGGCGAGTTGCAGGCATGGGATCCGGCCACCGGCAAGAAGGTCTGGCAGCACGACTTCAAGACCTCGCAGCTGTTCGGATCGGTGACGGCGACCGCAGGCGACCTTGTTCTGGCCGGCGGCACCAACGACCGGATGTTCCGCATCTTCAATGCCAAGACCGGCGAGCTGTTGTGGGAGCAGAAGACCAACTCCGGCATCATGGCGATGCCGATGTCCTATGAGGTCGATGGAACGCAATACATCGCGGTCCAGTCGGGCTGGGGCGTCGACGCGCAGCGCATCCAGGACGCGCTTGCCGGCAAGGTCGCGGGCTTCGAGAACAACGTGCCGCAAGGCGGCGTGATCTGGGTGTTCGCGCTCAACAAGAAGTAGCGCGCGACCAAAGCGCGATGAGATCAGGTTGAATCGTCATCGCGCTTTGGATTCTTGTTTAAGCATGATCTTTTCGGAAAACCGCTTCGCACTTTTCCGGATCATGCTCTTGAGCTTCGGTTCTGATCAGAACCGAAGCTCTGGCTTTCTGTTTTGACGCGTTTTCTTCACCCGAAGCGGTGTCCACTTCGCTCGAAAACGCTTTAGCAGACAGGGGGCGATGCGATCGGGAAGCGGCGGCTGGGGAGACCGCCGCTTCCCGGTCGGCTTCCTGCTACTTGTTCCCGCTACTTGCCCTTGGTGTCGACCTTCTGCTTCTCGTCCTCGTTCATTTTCTTGATCATGGGATCACGGCTGGCCTCGCCGGTGGCTTGGCCGGTGGTCGCTGGCGGCCCATTGCTTGGAACCGAACTCTGGTCGGGCAGCACCTTGGCCGGACGCGTTGCCGTAGTGCTCGGCGGCGACGCTGACTGTGCGAACGTCTGCGCGGCAAAAAGAAAGACGCCCGCGGACAGGGTTGCCGCGAGCGTCCCGAATTTTTGAAGTGGGGTTCTCATCAATCTGCTCCTGTCAGATCGATGAGAACTTCCCGTCTTGCCTAACGTTCCTCAGGTCTCAAGCTGCTTGCCGATCGGAAGGGCGCGGATGCGCTTTCCGGTCGCGGCGAAGATCGCGTTGATCAATGCCGGTGCAAACGGCGGCACGCCGGGCTCGCCGACGCCGCTCGGCGGGGTGTCCGGACCGGGCGGCACGATGTGGACATTGGTGATCGCAGGCGACTCGTCCATCCGGATCACCGGGAAGTCGTCGAAATTGCTCTGCTGCACCTTGCCGTCCTTGAAGCTGATCTCGCCGTATTTGGCGAGGCTCAGCCCCATGATCGCGGCGCCTTCGATCTGCGAGTGGATCCGCTCCGGGTTGACGTAAGTGCCACAATCGATCGCGGTATCGACCCGCGGCACCGTGAACTTGCCCTTGTCGTCGATCGCCACCTCGACGATGGTCGCGATGTAGCTGACGAAGGAGCGGTGCACGGCGATGCCGAGACCATGGCCTTTTGGCACGCTGCGTCCCCACTCGCCCTTTTCCGCGACCAGCTCGACCACCTTGCGTAGCCGCGCGGTGTCGATCGGGTAGCTGTCATAGGGCTCGCCGTAGTTCCAGAGGTCCTTCACCGAATCGAGTTTGACGATCCGGGGGCTCCCGATCAGCTCCAGCAGCATGTCCTTCGGGTCGCGCCCCGTCGCCTGCGCGATCTCCGCCACCATGGATTGCACCGCGAAGGCGCGCGGGATGTTGGAGACCGAGCGGAACCAGCCGATACGCGTGAACGCGGTGGCTTCCGGGTTCTCGCACTGGATGTTGGCGATCTCGAACGGCATGTCGACCAGCCCCATCCCGAGCTCGAACGCCGCCTCGTGATTGGCGCCGGCGGCGAAGGTCGAGGCGATGGTCGGCGCCACGCTGCGGTGCCGCCACGCAGTCACCTTGCCGCTCTTGTCGAGGCTAGCCTCGATGCGTTCGACCGAGACCGTGTGCAGGAAACCGTTGTGGACGTCGTCCTCACGGGTCCATTGCACCTTGACCGGCGCGCCGAGTTCCTTCGACAGCAGTGCCGCCTCGAGCGCGAAGTCGCATTTCGACTTGCGGCCGAAGCCGCCGCCGAGCAGCGTCACGTTGACGGTGACATTGTCCTCGGGGATGCCGAGCGTCTTGGCGACGTCCTCGCGGGTGCCGCCGGGGCTCTGCACCGGCGCCCAGATCTGGGCCTTGTCGCCCTTGACGTCGGCAACCGCGACCGGCGGCTCCATGCTGACATGGGCGAGATGCGGCAGATAATATTCGCCGGTGATCACCTTGTCGGCGCTCTTCAGGGCAGCATCGACGTCGCCCTCCTTGCGCACCACGAGGCCCGGCTTGCGCGCGGCCTCTTCGAGTGACGCACGATAGGTGACGGAGTCGTACTTGGCATTGGCGCCGTCGTCCCAGACGATTTTCAGCTGGTCGCGGCCCTTGATCGCGGCGCCGGTGTTGCGCGCGATCACAGCCACGCCGCCGAGCGGCTGGAACTTGGATGGCCACGGCCAGCCCTTGACCTCCATCACCTTCTCGACGCCGGGGATCTTCATCGCCGCGCTGTCGTCGAACGACTTGAGCTTGCCGCCGGTGACCGGCGGGCGGGCGATGACCGCGTATTTCAGGCCCGGCAGCCGGATATCGGCGCCGTAATGCGCCTTGCCGGTGGTGATGTCGTGCAGGTCGACGATCGAGACCTGGCCCTTGCCGAGATAGCGGAAGTCCTTCGGATCCTTCAGCTTGAGGCCCTCGATGCTCGGCACCGACTGCTTGGCGGCGTCGGCGGCGAGTTCGCCGAAGCCGGCCTTGCGGCCGCTCGCGCTGTGGACGACCTCGTGGTTCTGCGCCTTCACCTCGGTCACCGGCACGCCCCATTTCTTGGCGGCGGCGGCTTCCAGCATGGAGCGCGCCGAGGCGCCGATCTGGCGCATCGGGATCAGATAGTGCCGCGTGCTGCGCGACCCGTCGGTGTCCTGGTTGCCGAACTTGACCTCGTCGCCATGCGCCTGCTGGACATGGACGCGCGACCAGTCGGCCTCCATCTCCTCGGCGACGATCAGGGGCAGGCTGGTGCGGACGCCGGTGCCCATCTCGGAGCGGTGTGCCACGATGGTGACGATGCCGTCGGGGGCGATCGCGACGAACACGCGCGGGTCGACCACGACGCCATGCGGCATCTTGCCGGCGCCGGTCTCATAGGCGGCGAACGCCTGGCGCGTCATCACGGGCGCGGCGAGCACGAAAGAGCCGGCGATGCCGAGCCCCTTGAGGATGCTGCGGCGCGAAACGTTCTCGACCTTCACGTGCTTCTCGAAGCCGCGAAGCTTGCCCGGATTGGTGCGAATGTTCATGTCACACCCCCGTCGATGCGAGGTGCACGGCATTCTCGATCCGCTGGTAGCAGCCGCAGCGGCAGATATTGCCCGCCATGGCTTCGCGGATCTGGTCGTGGTTGGGCTTCGGGTTCTGGTCCAGCAGCGCTGCCGCCTGCATGATCTGGCCGGCCTGGCAGAAGCCGCACTGCGGAACATTGACCTGGCGCCATGCCTTCTGCACCGGATGATCGCCGCTCGGGTGCAGCCCCTCGATGGTGGTGACCTCGCGGCCGACGACGTCGGAAACCGAGGTGATGCAGGCGCGCACCGCCTCCTTGTCGACGATCACGGTGCAGGCGCCGCACAGGGCCTGGCCGCAGCCGAACTTGGTGCCGGTGAGGCCGGCTTCGTCACGGAGATACCAGAGTAGCGAAAGGTCGGGGTCGCCATCCCAATTCTGTTCCTGGCCGTTGATTTTTAGCTTGATCATGGTCTGTCCTCGCTCTGCTTAAGCTATTGACCGATGCGGGCAGGGCGGAACGTCTTCCATGGCCTGCGGCCGCGATGATGTTTGTTTTGCCAAGATGTTGGTGAGCCAAATTGCCGTGCGCCAAGGATTTGCGCTTTGTTCCAAGCACTCCTCTTGCTTCTCGAGCGCCTTGCCGGGCGCGCAGCGTGGTGAATGGCTGCGATGTTAGCAGAGCCGGGCGCCGCGTGACTTCACAGGCAAGTGTTTTGCATTTCCGTTTGGCGAAAGCAGGGCCGTGCACGCTGCAGGCATGACATCCGGAGGTGGCCATCATGCGATCGGCGCGACCGCATCGCTGGGTCCGTGCAGGCGAGCCGCGCCGGGGGCGCCCTCATGGCAGGGCGTTTTGGGGCTGCTTCCGCGGGAAATAGCGGCCCGGCGCGTAAAGCATGGCCGACAAAATCCCCACCGCAATGCACAAGCCATCTTGCGGCAGGCCGATTTCAAGGCTATTGCCTTCCCCCTCAACGCTCCCTTCGTCTAGCGGTTAGGACGCGGCCCTCTCAAGGCTGAAACAGGGGTTCGATTCCCCTAGGGAGCGCCAGCAAACTCAGGCACTTAGGTAGCCATCAGCCGCGTTCGTTGAATAATGGTTGAATAAGACGCTGGTGAACAGCGGGGAACGCTTGCGGAATTTGCTGCCGATATTCGCCAAATAGCCTCAGCGCGATGCCTCAGTGTGGCTGGCGCATTCGCGAAAAATTTCCTCGTCGCCCTTAGTGTCCGCAAATATTCAAACCGCCGCTGACGTGCGCTGTCGTACGCGAGCGCGCTCGGATGTTCGCATTGACGTTGATCGTCGCACAATCAAGTCTTGTCCTGTCGAGTTGTTCGAATAGGAGGGCCACGTGAGATATAATCGAGGAGAGAAAACTGGCAGACAACAGTCACACGTGAGTCTAGCCGGTCCGAAAGCTGCGGAACCGAGCACGATGCCATTCGCCCAGCGGCTCACCTGCACGATTGACGATGCATGCGAAGTGACCGGCTTGGGACGCACGAAGCTTTACGAGTTGATAGGAGCTGGGCGTATCGTCACGACAACGATCGGACGTCGGCGACTAGTAGTGGTGCGCTCACTTCTGGCGCTCCTTGACACCAACACGTCGAACTAACGGGCGGGCGACTCAAGGGAGCAACCGCACTTTCAACGCGCTTTTCCTCAGGCACTCATTTTGATGACACGACCGTGCTCCCTTAGCCGGTCGAACTTGTCCGCCCACCACCGCATCATCCGCACGGTGCTCCTGCCAGAATTCGGCGGCATGGGTATAGGCGGCACGAATTTCATTCGGCTCCTAATGCGCAAGTTGACGTTCGATCGGATCCGCTTGCCACTTGCCGCTTTCGTTCAGGAGCGTTGACGCGATGGATCGCAGGCGATGAATGGTCAATTCGATCTGGTCGTATTCGAGACGGCGCAGCGCTGCGTTAAGGGTGTTGTCACTGATTGGGCGATGCCAGGATCTCACCGACGGGAAGAGATATCTCGATCCGCCAGTGATTTCCTGGAGCTCGCGAAGAATGGCGAGAGCTTGAGACGCCAGCGGCACCCGGTGTCTTCATCTTTTTGGCGGTATGCGCCATTCCCCGTCAGCCGGGCTGAACTCGGTCCATTCCGCCTGTCGCAACTCCAGCAGCAGGCCATGCAGGCGCGCATGGCGCAGAGCGTCGGCGCCGAGCACTACAACCGGTTGTTTGCGGACGTCGTGTTCGGCGAGGTCGCCGACAAGCTCCTTTATGCGTTTGCGCCGATCGACGTGCAGCCAACGCTGTTTGGTAAATGGGCTGCCGTCCGCGAATGGGACGGATTGGACGTGCAGGGACTGTTCGCATTGAAGCGCATCCGGCTCGTGGTAAGGCTGGTCTCGCCTTAGTCTTGAAGTGGACCGAAAAGCAAAGGCGCGGGTACCGCTAGAGGGGGAACGGGGGCGCGCACCAAACATGAACCGCTCGGCTTGGCGATGTCCGAGCTACACCACGGGCAACGAGAGGATCATCTAATGTGGTACGACGGGTTACCAGGAAACTCGTGGTCGAGCCTCTGGTCTGGTTACGTGAGATGCGGGAGGGAATGCCACGGTATTCGCAAGATTGACGTGTGTTGCCCGGCATGTGGTTCGGCCCCATTAGATACTTCACCCCAAACGGTAATCATAGATGGTCGGGAGTTCACCATGCCTGCCGCCTTCATGGGTGCCGAAGGCCGCTATGAGGACTACATCTATCTGCAGATGCTCCAGCGCGAGTGGGAGCGTCCAGTCGCCGAGTTTCAGACTTTTGCACACTTTGCCGATGCTGAACGCCCATCCGCACGCGCGGCCTTGGTGTTGCTGTTCTGGGGTTACTTCGAGACCCGTATCGAGCGACTTCACCGCACAGCGATGCGCAAGCTTCCACAGCGGGTTTTAGATGACCAACTCCGGCGTTATTCCGGAGTCGGTAGCCGCCTAAATGATCTGTATAAGATATTCTTCGGAACAAACTATTCTGACGACCTTCGCGGGCACGGATTTGCGGCTGTTGCCGACCTACTAAACGACATTCACAAACGTAGAAACGAATTTAGCCGTGGAAAGCCACAGGCCATCAGCGAAGCGGTGGTGAATGCCCTCGTCGAAAATCTCAAAGCCGAGCATGAAGCCTGGATCACCGTATACAACAGCCGGGTGGGATCCTGAACGAGCGTGGGTGAAGCGAAGCGAAAGAAAGCAGCTGCCTTGCATGGCCCCTGTCCGTGCGGTTCGACAAGGCCTGCGCGTCTCTGTTGTTTCAACGGCAAGGACTGGCATAAGCCTCCAGCCGTTCTTGGGTTAAAAACACTGCCCAAGATGTCGAGTCTAACCAAGTGCTACATGAAAGAGTTGGGTTCGTGCGTGGGCCCGGTCTCGGGCGAGCACATCGTTTCAGAGGCGGTCATTCGGGTTTTGATGGCTGATGGTGATTTCTCGATCTCAGGACTTCCTTGGCTGGCGCCTGGCGAGGCAAAGATTTTGCCGCCGCAAAGCCTTCGAGCAAATTGTCTTTGCACCAAACACAACAGCGCGCTTCATCCTCTTGACGACGCGGCCAAATGCTTTTTCGCGTCGCTCAAATCATTCTTAGAGCACGATACGGGGTCGAGGCACGCGCTTGTGTCGGGACATGATATTGAGCGGTGGCTGCTAAAAACAGCCAAAGCCGCAGCCGTCTCAAAGAACTTGGCGAGGGGTAGGGAACGGCTATCGGGCGCATTTTCGCGCGACGAAGCGATATTGGACATGCTCGACAGTCCTGACCGATGGCCGGAGGGTGCAGGGCTTTATTGCACGATGAACACGGGCGACCGAACGGTCAATCACCCGCGTTTCCAACTCCAGCCACTTACGAACGAGCAGGAAGATATCGAAGCGCTGGCGCTTAATATCCTGGGCCTTCAGTTCGTGTTGTTGCTCGAACCCCCGGATGAAAGCAAATATCCGTTCTTGCGTGGTTCCAGGTATCGACCGGGAAGAATTACCATATCGTACCCTGCCTCGACCAACTGGCTCACGATGAGCTGGGATGACGGCAGGAGCCACGAAGCGTTGACGGTCCAATTCGTGCAACCGATATCGCCCCCTTGATAGTGCGCGCGGCTATCGCCGACGCGTTATCCGGGCTTGTTGTATTTCTCGCAGCCTCGCTCGCTTCCTTCTGTATTGTTCACTGGATCAAACGAGTAACAAAAGTCGTAAGGCCATTCGTTGCCGAAGATATCTTGGTATCGCACGCGCCCGAATAAGTAGAAGACCTGCAATCCGCCCGCGAGCCTGTCACGGCTCCGCTTCTGAATCTCGATTGCGTCATTCGAGTTTTGCGGCATCGAGATTGTCTGCTTGATGGGCTCGGTTCCGTAGAGCGCTCCAAACTCGTATTTCGGTATCCCTCCGGTCGGCAGGCTGAGCTCTTCGGCATCCGGCAAGGGAAAATGACCGACCTCAATATCAGCCTCAAGTATGATCTTGTACGCGGGCGTTTGCCCCGAATGAGAAATGCGAATCTCGGCGCTGGCCGTGTTTTCACTCACGGTAATCGGGCCATGGTTGATATGTAGATAAGCGCGCAACTGCCGATGCTCGGTATCTCGCGCAACGTCGATCTGGGTTTCGGCAGCTTTGGCCTGCCGCTTGGTGGCGACATAGGCACCATAGGCAAATATTGCGCTGACAAATACGCCAATGACGGTGAGGGCGGTCAGGACAATATAGGCTTTCCAGAACGTCCCCTCCCGCCGGCGATGCTCTCGTTCGTCGGCATGCCAGCCGGACACTGGTACGCAAGCGTCACCTTTGCCGCCTGCGTCGTCTCCCGTTTGTTCGTTGCTGGCGTCCATATCGCTCTCTGGCTAACTATGTGGCGCTTCGCCGCATTACACAATCAGCGAAGCGTAACCCGATTCGTAGATTTTCTTCCCCTCTTCGGTTTCGAGACGAAGCAGGCAGTACAGCTGCCAATAACGGCTCCAGCGCTCATCGTCCGGCGATAAATATTCGACCGGCAGGCCGATCTGTCTGGCATCATCGTAATCGATGGGTTGGCCGTGTGTTTTCCATTGGCTGGCGCTCATCAGGGCCTGCGAAATCGTTGAACTCGGCGCGCCACGACGCTTCAGCATGTCTTCTGCAAACGTCCTCACGCGGTCGCGGATGCCCTGAAATTTCGCAACCGTCCTGGCGTCAAAGCTATCAAGCATCAACAGAGCAATCGGGTCTTGAGCATTTTTGCGCATCGCATCGCAGTGTTTCTCGTAAGCCTCTAAATAGCCGGTGACGGAATAATGCAGTTCGTTGCCGCGAGCGTCCTTCAGGAGGAATTGCGGATCAATCATGCCAAGCTCTGAGGTGTTGCTCATGATGATCTTGCTGGCGGCGAGTGCCATCAGCGTGCCGGCGCTCTTCGCCAGGTCGGGCACGATCACCCGGAACGGCTGGGTGCCCGCTTTTGCCAGCATAAGCTTGACCAGTTTCTCACAGGCGTCGACATCGCCGCCCCCGGTATTGAGAAGAAGATCAATCGGCGCGTTTTCGGGGATGTTGTGGAGCATTTCCACGAACCCGATCACATCGTTCCGGTCTATCTCGGTTTCCAAGCTGCCGACGTAACAGATCAGGTTGGTATGCTCAGCGGCGTTTATATGCTTGATCAGTTCCTGCCGTTGATAGCGGCCAGCATTCATCGCCGTGTACATGGGCGTCTTCGTAAGCGGTCGCTCTGCTTTGAGCGGCGCGGCTCCGGACGACGGCGTGGGCTCCTGGCCGTTATCGCTCACCAAACGAATCCCCCATCCAATCGACTTTTCCGTTTCTTATGAAGTAGTGGCATCTGCGCTTTCCATCATAGTAGTTCACGCTTGGCGAAAGAGAAAGAGGGCCGTCAACCTTAGATAAACGCCAGAACGGGGTGCGTGCGCTATCGAGGTTGAGCATGATGCGATGGCCACTCCGGCACGGACAATCGAACGCGATCCACTTCGGCCGTGCTGCCGTCCCGACCACGATGGCGGTATTTCTCGGCAGCTTCTCCGGAACCTCGTCAGCCGACTCGACCAGGCCGATGCAATGCGCCGGTTGACGCGTCAGCCACTGCGGAAGCCAGTTCAGCCAAACCCACTGCCACCAACGAATCTTCATGCGCCAGGCCACGCCTGTTCAAGGAAGGGATCGCTGTCACCCTTGCCGATCTTCTGGCTTTCCGGGTTGCAGTAATGATCGGGGCGAGGCTTGGCGTTGTTGGTCGAAATTTCTCGCTCGTGCCAGCGGAAAAGCACTTCCGTTGGGCGTGGGCTCGGCCCGAACCCGATCAGGCGCTCCAGAAGCTCGTTAATAGCGGCGGAAGCGATGCTGGTGGTGAACGTCACCACTGCCGGTTCAATGCCCCCTAATACGGGCGCATAGCCTTCGTTCTCAAGCCGTATCCGCTCCTCCGGCGTGCGTAACTCGGTTGCCGCACGACCAAGGTCGATCCTGTCGCGGCAGACCAGGCAGGCGGAGCCAGGCGTAAGAGTGGTCACGCGGCCGTTGATGCTTGCCAAAGCCCCATCGCCGCCCAACAGCACACCGCAATCGATAACGGGTGTCGCAAGGAAGGTCGAAAACCGCGAGAGAACCAGGCGGCCGGCGTTGTCGTCGGTGCAGCCAAAGACCACATCGCAGGGGATCAGCTCGCGCGCCGTCTTTTCGAGCGTCACCATCGCGGTGACGGCATTGCATTCCAGGTCAGGGGCGATGGCCGTCAGGTGGCCTTTCAGGATCGAGGTCTTGGGTTGGCCAACCGCGCCTGGCGTTGAGCCGTAGACGCGGGTGACGTTGCTTTCGGTCAGCGTGTCGGCATCCATCAGGGTCAGGTGACGAACGCCGAGGCGTACCAGCTGTTCGGCGACCGCCGAACCGGTGCCGCCGCAGCCAACGATGCCAACCCGCAGCGCGCCGAGCGTCTGCTGAATATCCGGGCCGAACGCGCGCACGCTCCGGTCAAAGATCGCCGGTATCTGTGGCGCCGCCGAGTTGAATGAGTTGACCAACTGCCATTTGTCGCCAACGCGCAACAAGCGGTCGATCGACGCTTTGCCGCCGTCGCCGAAATGCACCTCGCCAGTGAAGGTGATGCCGTCGTCGCGCGGCGATGCGATCAGCGTGACGTAGAGTTCGGAGCCCGAACGCAGCCGGAAAAGGTCGGAAATGTCCTGGTCAACCTTGCGGTCGGCCATGCTCGGGGTTGGGTGGCCGACTATGCTGGGATGGGTGTGAAACCAGATCGGAATGGCGGCGATGCGCTCAGCTTCCGCGAGGGCAGGGACGTAACCTTGCGAGGCGATCGACAGATGATCACCTTCACGGGCAAGATAGGCGTCTTGTGGCACCCAGCGCATTCCACGGCCAAGAAGCCGGATATCGCCGTTCGGCGCCCGGGCAATTCCTGCGAGCAGCACGCCTGCGGTTTCAAGCGGCAACCTGGCGGTCTGTTCAATTTCTTGGAAGAGCGTGTCGGTCAGGACCAGTGTGATCGTCATCATGCCCCCGGAGCCGCTTTCAGCAGCTCATTCCTGATCAACGCGAAGTAACTTTGAAGTGAGTCGATGCCCGAGCGCCATTGGCCCGCCGTGAAATGCCGCGACCAGCGCTGCCATTGGCGGCCGAGATGGCCCTCACGCGATTGCGTGGCGGGGATCTCGGCACCGTCAGTTCGGCGGACGGGCGGATCGAACCACCACATGTCGGGCGGCACGTCCGGGTAGCCGGGAGCCAGACGAATGAGGAGATCGCAGTCCTCCCGGTCAAATCCCTTGGGCAAGGGGTAGGCGGGCACAACCACGCAGATAACGCCGCCTTCGGTCGTGACCTGATGGCCCGGCGCCTTGGCGTTGAGATATTCAATGTCATGTGAAGGCAGCACTGCGATTGTCCTTAGATTGAGCCCGGGTTGATTTGGGCCGGTGCGGTAAAGAAGCGCAGGCCATCGCGCATCTTCACTTCCTGCGTGTCAGCGATCTTCTCGTCCGAACCGCCCGGGACGACCTCGAACAGGTCGCGGTCAGGGCCAATCGGCGGATTGGGCAGGGCCCGCAGTTGAGCGCCGGTCAGGAAGTGCTCCTTCACCTTGAACTCCGTGCGGTCGATCTTGATGTCGTACGGGTGCTGCCGCTCCTCGAACTCCTTGAGCTCTTCGTGCTCATGGCGCTCGAACTCCTCCAGTTCCTCCCTTTGCCGTTCTTCAAACTCCCGCAGCTCTCGCTGTTGGCGCTCTTTCAGGGCCTCCAGCTCTTTCTCGCGGGCTTCCCGTCCGAATTCGTCATGCTCAGCCATCGTGGTACCTCCATTGCTTGCCACCAAGATACCACGACACCAAGCCACTTGACAAGCCCGGTGCTAAGGTGCATCTTCCGGGCATGAAAACCAGCAAAGCAATGACCATTCGCCTGACCGAAGAGCAGGCGGAAGCCTTGGAGACCGTTGCTTCGGTGGAGCAGCTGGCGGTTTCGGACGTGATTCGGGCCGCAATCAGCGAGCACATCGAAACCCGGCGCAAGGACCCGGCTTTTCAGGAAGACCTGAAAGCTCGGCTTGCACGCGCGCGGAAGCTGCTGGCACGTCAGGCCGGCGAATAATCAGAGCAGTTTCTGCAGCTCGGATTTTAGCGGACCCAGATCGCGGTCAAAGCTCGCGATCATCGCGGGCATGAATGTTTCGGGGGTGACGCGCTTAAGCTCCAAGGGATGGCCGGCTCGCTGCCCGACCAGGTGCATAAAGGACAGCTGAGATCGCCCGTTGCCCTCACGAAAGGGATGGATGGCGTTGAGTTCGGCGAGAAAATCGGCGGCCGCAGCGAGGAAGTCCGCTTCACTTGAGCTGGGCTTCATGGCCGGCAGCGCAAGCTTGCCGAAAACCTGATCCATGTAAGAGGGTATATGTTCAGGATAGGCGAAAGGATTCCCGCCCTTTGACGTGCGCACAGTCCGGTATTTTCCGGCCCAGGAATAGACGTCCTGAAACAGATGGTGGTGAACGCGTCTATAGTGGGCGGGAGTGAATTGCCCATCGGGGAGGGGCTCTTGCGATCTCAACGTCGACATTTCGAGCTCGAAATCGTTCAGGGTTTTTGCATCCCTGAGGCGAGCCCGGTTCTTGAGGACGGATGTGCCCTTGTAGCAATAGGGGTCGTCGAATACGTCGTATCCGCTCAAGTCTACTAGCGACCTTTGGGTTGGACGTATGCCCTTAACACCTCAGCCCGCTTCTGGGCAGGCGTCAGGTTCTTTTTGCTAAGGGCCGACAGGCGTTCCCTCGACGCTTTGCCGAGCTTCAACCCTTCCACGGCCGAAATAGCCGCGAAAGTCTTGTCTCCCAAGACACGGGAAGACGAGTTGATGCTGGAGCCTTTGCGCTTATCGGTCATGAGCGAAATATAACACGGATTCGAGTGGGTTGCGAATACGAACTTTCATATACGTTGCCGGGAGTTATCATCCTCTTACCGCACTCATATGTGGCTGGAAACCGCTTAAGGCTAGGGGCTGGAAGCAATGCCAGGGAAGAACAAACTTCGTCTAGAACTGATCCCCGGTCCGCTTTGGCGTCAAAATCTCCGGTGCAATGTCGTCGGCCTCGGCCCAGGCCGCTGGCTGAAACTCAGTCGGGCGACCAGGGCGGCTCTCGGAAAATGCACGATCTGCGGAGGAGCCGATCGTCTGCATGGCCACGAAAATTGGAAGTACGTCGAAAAGCCTCGCAGCGGGGTCGCCATTTTGGTGGGTGTCGATGCGATCTGCACGATCTGCCATTCGGTTCAGCACTGGGGACGCATCCAGCAACTTGTGGCAATCGGCGTTATGTCCACGGCCGATGAGCGACGACTGATCCGCCATTTCATGAAGATCAACAAATGCGACAGGGCCGCATTCGAGCGGCACGTCGTTCGCTCTTTTAGAATCTGGCGTGTGCGAAGCAAAAAGCGATGGAAAATCGACTGGGGCGGTTTTCAGCCGATGATCGTCGAAGCCAAGATCGCGCGGGACCTCTATCGTCGTCGGCGAGAAGCCGCCGCCGAGCGCCGATTAGAGGCGGCTTAACGGGAGGGTGCGGTGGTGGATTTCGAGGAAGAGGGCTACGAAGAAACAGACGAAGAGAGTGAATTTCGCGAAGAGCGAAGAGAATGAACGGCAAATCGCCTTGATGGTGGTTGATGCGCTCCGGCAGTCCCACTTCAGGATTACGAGTATCGGGGCAAAGGATTCGACGCCCTCCGCCAATCGTTCCGCATGATGCCGCCCGAAACCGAGCGCCCTAACATTCCTGCCATCAAGTGAAAACTAGAGGAATTGGTACTCCGCGAACTCCGAGAGCGACAGATCGACATGTACGGTCAACCCAAGACTGTATGACTTCAATCGGCTAATTCATCGTCAGTTGGCAATAATCATCTAGAGGCCGATTCTGAAACGCCGTTCAAATACTCGCAACGTCAGCAGACTCATTCTCGGCGCTCAAAGGACTGTGGCAAGCGGTGCAATCACGGAAATTCTTATCGAGTGCCGGCCCGAGGACGCGCAGCGCTGCGAGCCTCCGAGCCGTTTCGGTAAAGTGTCTGACCTCTTCCAGTGTGATCGCTCGGCCGAGTACCGACTCCTCGCGGTAGGATAGCCATTTCTTCAACACCTGATAACCGCCTATGTGGAATTCCCACACTGAGTCAGGCACATTTCTCCAATAGGTTTGGGCGTTGATCCAAACGTCATGGGTTTGCGCACCTAACAATGTCGCTTTCTTCTGCGCCTCAATCTCGGTCGTGGTATAGGCTCGCGTATCCAATCGACCGCGCGACGGCATGACGACCCCTTTTTCGCTGCGGTTCCCCCAACCGGCGGTCACCCGCCAAAACGCTTTAGCGTCCTCTACAACGCTTGGTGTTGCTATGGTCGCGAGCTCAGGACGGATCGTACCTGAGGTAACACCGATCACCGGTTTCTCAGAGGTAAGGAGATCGCTCAACTGCTGTCCGAGGGCGGCTGAAGCAAGCAGTATTTTTGCTTTAGAGGGCAGCGGGATTCGTATCCATCCTTGACGGATACCTCCTGCGTTTTCCGAACACCACGCTGGGCTGTAGGTAATCGCAAGGACATGCCGCCAGACAGCCTGAGCAGTATCCAGGTTCGCCTCTAAGCCGAGGGTCTTCAACCAATCGACCGCGCGAACAGAGAGATTGGCCCGCGGTGAACCGGAAAGGTTTTCAACGGCAGGAATGCCGTAGCCGTGTTCGTCGATGAAGCGATCATGGTACAGGGTTTCAACCCAGTATGCAGGGAAGCCCTCTGGCTTGGAAACATTTTGAACGCGTGTGCAGAAGAACCCATGAGCGTCCGGCAACACATGTTGCAGTTCGGGGCGGTTTCTATTCCAAATCCCGGGCGTAGCAACAACATATGCCCAACCGGAATCAAACGGCCGGATACCGAAGCGGACGAGCCGAGAATCCTCGAAGCGTTCTCCCTTCAAATGCAAGACGCGCTTACGCATCGTCTCAGGATCTTTGAGGTCCATCTTCGCCGCCAGACCCGGCGCGACCGAGCGCACCGTGTCCATCGACTGGTCAGGGTCAAGGTAAACCTGCATGCGGTGCTCTAGCGCCTTGCGATCAAAATCAAACAAAGTGCCGCCGCGCTTCTCTAACAACCCAGGAAGCGGACTTGTCGCGGCCAATTCGGGTATCGCGGCCCATGATGCGTAGTCGGCCACGGCGGCGCCGGGCCGAAGTTGAAACCGGTTTTTTGAAGAAGGCGCCAGCGGCGTGTATCCGTCGTTGAGCGAGGAGGCAGTAAGCGTGGCTTTGAGCTCCGTTCGCTTTTCCGTGCCCCAAAATTCCCTGAACAGCACTTTGCCTAGGGCAAGGTGCGCGCCCGGCTTTCTGACGAGCATCGAGACGGCGGTTCCTACTCTTATGCCCTCACGGTTCATCGCTGTCGAAAAGACCGAAGGATCAGGAAGCCCGTCCGGTGTCTGTTTGCCCGTTTCCCTGCTGTCCCCATTGAGATTGTCGATCCAAATGGTATCGAATTCTTGAAGAAGACGTTGGCGCATTGCGACGAAGGACGGCCGTTCTAGCCATGAGAAATTGCTTATGTACGCGATGACCCCTTTGCCGCTCACATCGGCGATCCGGCGCTCGGCGATCCGAAAGAATCTGACGTAGAGCTCATCGAGATTGAATTTCTTCACGCCCCACTTGTCGCGCAAGCCGACTTTATAGAGGTCAACCAATCCGCCCTCACTTTCGGGGCTCGTTCCCGCATAAGCGTTGTAGGGAGGATTCCCCAGGACAACGAGGACCGGAGTTGTTTTCTTGACTGAGCCCGCAGCTCCACGCTCTTCGAATAAAGGTTCGAAGCCGGGTATCGGTGGCTCATCTTCATTTTGAGTCCAGCCGGTCAGCGCATTGGTCAAGTAGATTGCGGCGCGCTCATTTTTAACCAGCGGGGCACCGGCCCGTCTCACGGCTTCGCCGACCTGCCAATGAGCGATCACCAGCGGAGCCGTCATTATCTCAAAGCCGACGATACGCGTGGTCGCAGCTTTCTTTACTTCGTCTGCAACCAGTACGCCGATCCCTTTACCTTCCAATGTCTTTCGAATGCGCTCCAGCACGGCGACAACGAAGCTGCCCGTGCCGCAGCATGGGTCGAGCACCCAAACACTTGGGTCCGCCAGTCCGTCTTCCAAGCCCAGTTCGGTGCGAAGCGCGCGGTCTACACGCTCGACCATATATGACACGATCTCTGGCGGCGTATACCAAACCCCGAGATCTTTCCTCAAATCCGGGTCAAAGAATTCCAAGAATGGCTCATAGAAGAACTGGATCGCCTCTGCGTCATTGAATGCCGCAAAGAAGACCTCGCGATCGACACGGTCGAGAGCGCGGGCAGCAGCATCAAGAAGCGGTACTATTTCCAGCGGCTCCAGTCGCTCGGGGGTTGCGACTTGTTGAAACAGGAATCGGGCGACCGGGACTGTCATCGACCACTGCGCAGATTGCCAATTGAAGGGTGGCAACTTTTTCTGGCCTACATCAACAATCCAGGCTGAAAACAATCCGTAGAATAACGTTTGAACCAGGGTAGAACGAAACAGATGCTCGCCATCACCTTCGTCGAAATGAATGCCGATGGCTTCTTCGATACCCTTTCGAAGCGCGGCAAGTGCCGGAAGATCGGCTCGATCCGTCAACCGTGCCAGTGCATCACGCGCATAGGAAGCCAGGAAGAAGGCCAAATCACTTGGCTTTGTCAGCGGCGCGGCAGTAAGGAGGCACCGCTCCAGAAAATCGTTGAAGCGGGTACGAAGGGTGTCCGGCCTGGTTCCATCTACCAGCTTCCAAAATGCCTTTTCGTCGTTGCCGATATCGAATGTCTCAACAACGCCTTGCGCCGTCACGAGCCGCCACTGCCATAAATTCGTGGCGAGTACGAGCCCATAGGCCGGTAGATATTTTTCCGTGATCTGCTTGCTGGCGAGCAGCGTCTTTATCGAGTGGCTAGCGCCTTTGACCTCGACCACGCCGCGCTCGGGCGAAATTCCCTCTGTCCAACTGGGCTGTTCAGATTTTTTGAACTTTGTCTGCTCGAACAGCCCAAAATCGGGAATGCCGTCCTTGCCGGACGGGTGGTGCAGGCAATACACGGACGGCTTCAATTTATGACCGACAGCATTCACAACAATCGCGACAGCCGGGTAGTACGATGTCTCCTTGGTGCCAGCCTTCGTCGCCTTTACCTTGGCGATTTCGTCGAGATAGAGGTCTAGCGGAGCTAGCTTTGACATGCGGTGCTGTTGCTCGTAGGTGGCGGAGCGCGCGGCGACTCAAGGGCGCTAGGTTGTACCTTGATCGAGAACCCGTGCCCAGAGGCCGGACAGCCCGAGGCGGGGCCCGCCTTCCTAGGACCGGCAGGGTCTCGTCCGGCGCATCCACCTGCGCAAACGCCACGGCGGCGCCGCCTCGTCCGGCAATCCAGACCGCCACGAGCACACGCTGACCCACACCCTCCCGCTCTCGGCAAGTGCCAACCGGTTGCATGCGCAAACCTCTTCGACACTGGTGACTATCATGCGGTGTTCCACCGAGGCGCTTGGGCTCGCCAATCTGACGAGATCAGTGGAGAAGAAGGCGGGAGGCGAGGAGGCGAGGTAGAGGACTGTGTCAAAGGATTGGAAGTGAAGTAGTTGTTAACAACCGGTTGACGCCTGCGGCCTCTTGATTCATCAGTAGAAGATTCGGTCCATCGATTCATAAAGGTCATAGGATGCTCGCAGCAGTCCCGACGAACGAGTCAAGAATGCTCGAATTGTTCGGCCTTGCTCTCCGTCTCGTGAGCGACAAAGGATCGGTCTCGCCTCAGTTGGCTGAGCACTTCGACACGGTGTTGCGCCAGGCAAAAGTCCTGGCGAAGGATCCTTCGCAAGTTCAAGGCCAAATTTCCCCTCAAGCCGTCCAACTGGCGAGACGGTTGCGGGAGGTGACCGCACTCCGGGATGCCGTCGATCCGATTTCCGATATCGCATCGATGACGCCGGCGATGGCGGCTCAGATCTTAAACTCTTTGGGAGAAGGCGTTGCGCCCTAGGATCGATCTCTTTCTCGTCCGAGACAGCCTGAGAGATTGCCTAGAGACCACGTACTTCAGTGGCAAACTTCACACCTTCACGGCCCGGCTGATCGAGGCGATCGAATACGTCCTCGACAATCAGAGCTCGCTCAGCCCCGATGTCGTGCGAGATTTTTCCTACCATGCGCTTACTGCGAATCGATACCTAGCGGGTAGCACTACGAAGGAATCTCCGTACGAGCTCGAATATTGCTTGCGAGCCGTACTTCGAAAATGGTCCAAGCGCGATTGTCTGATCACCACCGCCCTTACGGACGGTCGCGATTTTCACTTTTACCCAGTCGATCCTTGGGAGTTCGTAAAGACGGCACTTCCGAATTTCGATGCTAAAGGGTTAGACGCACCCCTGGTCCAACTCGGCGTTCCGCGGATCTATAGCCACAAGCCTCTCTTTTGTGTCCCGCTGTATCATGAGCTCGGGCACTTCGTGGACATCTCGAATAGCGTCGTCGATCTCAGCGTGCTCGTTGAACCAACTATCGCGCCTCGCGAGCTGTCGCATCGCCGAGAGCATTTTGCGGACCTATTTGCATCTGCCTATGTCGGCGAGGCTAGCACGCGAGCCTTGGAGACCATTGCGCCCAATCATCCGACAACCCATTCCCACCCTGCCACAGCGGACCGCGTCGCGACGGTGAGAGAATTCATGAACGGTCGCTCGACGCCCCTGATCGCGTTACTGCAGCACTGCTTGGCTCAACTTGGATTGCCGACGCTCAAGATCGAGTACACGTCCCCGGTCATTCGTGATGCGTTTGACGACATCCGCACCTTTCGCGTCGGCTCCGAAAGCGAATTGCACGGTCTGTTCGACTCCGCGTGGAAGTATTTCGAGGATGCCTTAGACAAGAAGACGCCCGCCTGGACATCCGGCATGACCGATGCCGAAATCGAGCGGATAGTGAACGATCTCACGGAGAAATCGATTCGGAACACGTCGATACGGGAGAGGTGGTCCAGTGGCGCTGCTCCATAAAACTGAAATTCGGGCGCGTATGGCGCAGAAGGGTGACACGGCGCTCTTCATCGACCCGCTCTTGGAAGACTCGCAAATCGGCGAAGTTACCATCGACATGAGGCTCGGATGCGATTTCTACGTGTCTATCCTGACGCGTCGTCCGTACATCAGCACGGTGAAATCGGACCCGTCGTTCCGTGGCATCAGTTCGTACTTCCAAACGACGCGCCGTGAATTTGGTGACAGCTTTATCCTATATCCCGGTCAGCTCGCTCTCACCACTACGCTGGAATACGTCGGCTTGCCGGCGGACGTTCATGCGGATGTCCTGACCCGGAGCAGTTACACCAGGCTTGGAATCCATCTGAACACGATGATCCAGCCCGGCTATCGAGGCTGCTTTCCGATCGAGCTTTTCAACGAAAGTAACAATCCCGTTGAACTGGTCGTGGGAAGTCGTGTTTTTCAGGCTCGTCTGTTCTCCGTACCCTTCAAATCGGATTACCGGGCGGCCTCCAGGAAGTATCTGGGTAACGTGCGTCCCATGCCGTCGCGTGCTGCGGATGATCCGGATTTGGAGCGACTGGTGAGCATCCGGGAAAAGCGCGTCCCGTAGGGTCCGCATTTCAATCCATCCAAGTCACGCTCCGAAGGGTGCCTGATCGGCAAGCCCCTCCGGCTGACACTCGCGCCACGGCGGCCGGTTCGTAGGCCCAATATCCGCATTGCGCGCCTCCGATTCGGCCTCTATACGCGAGCATCAAGCCAAATCCGCAATTCCCGGTAGTTACATGCCTCGGCCGCTGCGCAAAGCCCAATCTGACGGTACCTTGTATCGAAGACGACCGGAGGTCGAAGCCGCTCTGGACGAGCTGCTCGCGCAACCCCGGGCTAACGTTGCCGATCGATGTTCAGTGACCCATGCAACGAACGCGGACTATCTTCCTTCCGAATGCCTGCTCCATCTTGTGAGGGAGGCCAAGTTCGACAATTCGGACGATCATTTCGCGGCTCTTTACCGGGAGCTCAGGCGTCGTGTCTTGGCGCGACTGCCCTCTCCGGCGGTCGGGCGGACCACGGATGGAAAGGTCCTGGAATCTCAGACTAAAGTCGATGTCTCCGACGCAGTCATGAATCGGTTCGAGGACCTTTTGATGCTGGATCGACAGGATTACGAGGAACGGCTCGACTATTTCGAGGTCAATTTCGATCATGCGGTCGCGACGCTCAGGTCGACGGCGAAGCGGAGTGCTCGGCGCCGCGAGAACCGGGCGGTTCCGATGACCTACGACGACGAAACCAGCGAGCTGAACGCGGAGATCGAGAAGGCTGCCGTCGCCCAGAACCCGATTTCAGAGTCGAAACTTGACGATCCGGGTTACCGGTCGAAGCTCGACAAGGCGATTGAACTCTTACCGGAGCCTATACGTTTCGTCATGGTGTTGCTGCTGAAGGGTTATCCGATTGAATCGAAGGAGCCCGGCGTCCGCGACATCGTCGGCACACTCGGATGCACCGAAAAGACTGTGCGAAACCGCCGAGACAAGGCGATCGAAGAGCTCCGTAAGGCACTCAACGAGGATGAGACATGACCACCCTTAAACCGGAAATGCAGCTGGAGGACGTGCTCCTCGCATTCTCCGTGGAGCCCGTCCATGACAAGCCGACGCTTGACCGTTACCTGGCCCTCTACCCACAATACACCGAAGACCTGATAGATCTGTCCCTCGACCTGCGGATCGAAGGTCGAGGGATTTCCGAGGCCTTCGAAGACGAAGCCACTTTTCAACGTGCGTTGGAACAGCTTAGGCGAGCCGGCGCATCCCGCAGCGCCGCAAATCCCTTCGAGGCTTTTCGGGGTACGTCATTCGCTTCGTTGGCAGACTCGTTAAGGGTGCCGAGATCCGTCCTTATTGCATTTCGGGATCGCCTCGTGATCGTGTCTTCCGTACCGCAGCTCTTTCTCGCTCGGATCGCTCGCGCCGCGCATACCACCGTGGCCGATTTGCTCGCCTATCTGAACCTTCCGCCGGCCGTGGCCGGCGCAATAAATTACAAGGCCGATGTTAAGCCGACTTCATCGGAGAAGGTGCCGTTCGAGGCGCTCCTCGATTCATCCGGCGTCACCCCCGAGCAGAAGGCGGATATCTACACGTCGTCCGACTAGCATGGACTCGATCGAGATCGCGCGTCAGACCGCCGAACGGCTCCATTCGGAAGCCGTCTCGCGCGGCGCCGACCCTTGGAAACCGTATGAATTCGCGACCGCCGAAGCGACGAGGCGGAGCATCGCCGTCGAGAAGCTGCCGAGGGGCGACGTTCGGTTGCGCGGTGCCCTGGCGTTGTGGGATCCCGACGCGCTGACCTTGCTGCACGAGGACGCCGGCGACGATTTCGGGAACGCTTTCCTCGTCGGTCATGAGTTGGGTCACGTCGAACTCGGTGCGGCGACCGAAGAAAATCTTTCGCTCGCGGCCAATCCTTCGCGGCCTGCGGAGGCGGCCCCGGTGGGCGTCGACCGAGTGATCGACTACGGTCGGCGCGAGCGTCGCGAAGTACAGATGGATTTGTTCGGCCGCGAATTCCTTCTTCCCCGATCGGTGGCCCGTCGGCTTCATATCGAAGATGGTATGACCGCGTCCGCCATCGCGTCGCGGCTGGGAGCCCCGTTCGGCGTCGTGGCGCAGCAGTTGTTAGACGGCTTGCTCTTGCCTGCCGTGACCGTCGACGTGCGTCCCCGCGAAGAAAAGCCACTCAACGAAGAACAGAGGACAGTTGCACAGCATTGGGGGTCACCTTTTCTTCTGGAGGCCGGGCCCGGCACCGGCAAGACGCAGACTCTCGTGGGGAGGGTCGAATGGCTGCTCGACGTCAAGAAGGTGCCGGCAGACGAGATCCTCGTGCTCACCTTCTCCAACAAGGCGGCTGGAGAGCTTGCGGACCGGATCGCTGCGAAGCAGCCGCAGGCCGCTGCGGCGATGTGGATCGGCACGTTTCACTCGTTCGGGCTGGACATCATGCGCCGGTTCTACGAGCGCCTCGGCCTGCCGCCCAACCCCCGCATGATGGATCGCACCGAGGCCATTGATCTGCTGTCGGACGGGTTTCCGCGGCTCGGGCTGACGCACTACCAGAACCTATGGGATCCCTCGTTTGAGATCAGCGATATCCTTGCGGCGATTTCGCGCGCCAAGGACGAGGTGACGAACGTTACGCGCTACGCCCAACTCGCCGACGACATGTTCGCCGCGGCATCTTCCCCTGAGCAGATTGAGGCGGCGGAGAAGTGCAGGGAGGTCGCTAAGGTCTACGCCTTCTACGAGACTCTGAAGAGCGAGCGGAAATGCCTGGACTTCGGTGACCTCGTCTCGATGCCCGTGACGCTCGTGGAGTCCGACGGCGAGGTCCTGCAGCACCTCCGCGGAAGGCACCGGCATATCCTCGTCGATGAATTCCAGGACGTGAATCGAGCTAGCGTACGTCTGCTCAAGGCGATCGCCGGCGATGGAGAGAATCTGTGGGTGGTAGGCGACGCCAAGCAGTCCATCTACCGGTTCCGCGGCGCCTCGTCCGTGAACGTGGCGCGCTTCGGCAAAGAGGATTTCGCCGGAGCGAAGCGCGGCAGATTGAAGGTCAACTATCGGTCTACCGAAGAGATCGTTGACACCTTCGTCGAGTTCGCCAGCCAGGACATGAAAGCCGCCTTGGGCGATGAGGTGGGATTGAAGGCGGAGCGCGGGCCTTCTGGCGTCAAACCGCAATACCGCGCGGTCGACGTAGCGCCCGACGAGATCGAGGCTGTTGCCGAAGCCATTGCGGAGAACAGGGCTTCCGGCATCGCCTATCGCGATCAGGCCGTGCTCTGCACGGGAAACGAACGACTTGGACGACTTGCTTCCGGTTTGGAGAGCCTTGGTGTTCCAGTGCTCTACCTAGGCAGCCTGTTCGAGCGGGACGAAATCCAGGAACTGCTGTCCCTTCTCTCGATGCTGACGGACCGCCGTGCTATGGGCCTCGTGCGCGTGGCGACAATGTCGGAATTCCGTATGGACCTTTCGGACGTCGGCGCGGTCATCCAGCATCTGAAGACCGTCGATGCCCAGCCGGTGGAATGGCTCGAGCGGATCGTCGACATTCCGGGCCTGTCGTCCGCGGGGCAAGAAGCGCTCGCGAAGCTTCGCGGCGCGTTGTATGGATTCGACTCCAGGTCCGATCCTTGGACCGCCGTCGCGAAATTCCTGCTCGACCGGACGAGAACAGGCGCGGGAATCTCGACTTCCGACCAGATGTCGATCAGGGCTCGCGGCATCGCCATCTGGCAGTTCATGAACTTCGTACGATCCCAGCCCACTGCGGCAGGCTTGCCGGCGCGACGCCTTCTCGACCGCATCCGGCGTCTGGTCCTGCTTTCGGACGAGCGGGACCTCCGCGAATTGCCGGCCGCAGCGCAGGGCATCGATGCCGTCAGACTCATGACGATCCACGGCAGCAAGGGCCTCGAGTTTCGCGCGGTGCATATACCGGGCATGAATGCCGACACGCTTCCGCGGTCGCCCAACCACGTAAGGGGGTGCCCACCGCCCGACGGAATGGTGGAGGGAGGTCATGGCACGGGTATCGATGTCCTCAAGGCGGGCCATGTCGAGGAGCAGGAATGTCTGTTCTTCGTGGCGCTATCTCGAGCGCGCGATCGTCTTCTCCTGTACTCGCCGACCAGAACGGCGAACGGAAGGGCGCGAGGGCGCTCTTCTTTCGTAGAAAGGCTCGGCGGCACGATCGAGGGCGGATCGGTCGATCCCCGGTCCTCACTTCCCGTCGCTTCCGACGAACTGCCCATACCAGTGGCGTTTCCTACAGGAATTCTATTGACGGACCACAAGCTGGGGCTATTCGAGCGCTGTCCCAGACGATTTCTTTACGCGCATGTGCTCGAAGTGGGCGGAAGGCGGACCGAAACGCCCTTCATGCGGATGCACGGTGCGGTGCGCTCGATCGTGGAGTGGCTGATCGAGGATGCGTCAGCCGAGCCGTCGTCCGCCGAACTCGAGGATCGGCTCGCGGAAGCATGGGATCGACAAGGTCTTGACCATCAAGGCTATTCGGGCGATTTCGAGCGCGTCGCCAGGCAACTCATCGAGTTCTTCGTCGCATCCCGTTCGGGGTACGGCAGGCTGCCCCTTATCGAAATGCGCTTAGCCGTGCCTGGCGGCGAGATCGTCGTTAGACCCGACGATGTGCTGACCGCCCGGGACGGACGCACGCATGTGCGTTCCGTTCGGACTGGACACTCCGGCTCCAAGGATATGGAATCGGTGTCCACGGCCGTTTTCGTATTGGCGGCGCAGGGCAGCTTCCCCGGCTGTACCGTCGAACTGGTCCACCTGAGCGACGCCGCCGTCAACGCCGTGCCGGTGAAACCCAAGGCGTTGGCCAATAGGAAGGTCGCCGCCGCCGCGGTGTTCGACGAGATCCGGGCGGGCCGGTTCCCTAGGAAGGAATCGGTCCGGACTTGCCCAAGATGCCCGGCCTTCTTCATCTGCGGCCCAGTGCCCGGCGGAACCCTGGAAAAGCGGTTCGAAAAATAATCGGTCGAGCCGTTACCGGTCGGCCGTTCCTGCGGCGATTGATCAGTTGAAGGCGGCCCATTTGGGGGGCGCCGGCATCGGAGATCAATCCATGAATCCCCACAACAATCAGTCGATGGAGGGAGGCCTCGTCGAAGAGGCGGTCCACGTCGAGATCGAAATCGAGGATCGTATCGAGGTCCTGACCTTGCCAGTCACCGGCGAGGTCGAACTGGTCGACGTGATCCGCGAAAAGCTCAAGATCGGCGAGGATTTCCATATCTTCGAGCGTAATCGCGACGAGCCGTTCAAGCACCACGATCGCGGCCGCAAGCACGTCAGGGTGGTCGCCCATCGCTGCCACCAGGTGAAACTCGACGTCCGCTTCGAGCAGCACAGCAAGCCGCACCACTTCAAGCCCTCGACCACGGTGTTCAAGGCGCTGCAGTGGGCGGTCAGCAAGCACGCCTACGACCTCGATCCGACGAACGCGGCAAAGGCGAATCTGATCCTTCCCGGCGCCGACGCACCGTTGCCGCGCGAGGACGTGCTCGGCAAGTACGTGAAGCCGGGCGACTGCACGCTGGTGGTCGATCTGACGCTCAAGGACTTCACCAATGGCTGAGGAGACGAAGTCCGCCTCCCAGCGCTCGCTGGAAGATCAGCTCGGCTCCGTTCCGTTCCAGGCCGGAGCCGAAGAAGGCCGGTGGAAGGTCCTGCGCTACGACTATCCGACGCTCGAAGTCGAGGTCACGGCCACGGACCCGTTCGGCGGCGGCACGGCGAGCTACCAGTTTCAGCTCGCATGCGACAACTTCCCGGCGCTTGGCCCGTTCGTCCAGCGCTGGGATCATGCCGCCGGATGTCGACCGGCGCCACCGTCGAAGGGGGCGCCGGGATTCGTCGAAGCGCTGAAGGACTGGGGTCATGTTTCCGGTCAGCACGGCGGCATCTATCGCGCATGGCAACGCCACGCGGCGGCCCACAACGGCTGGACCGCGAAGAGGCCCGACGAGGCCTGGCGGCACGATCGTCACATCACGTTCATCATGGAGAACCTCTATGCCCTCGTTGCTGAACAAGCTGCTTGGCTGGCTCGGTCTTGCGCCGCCTAGGCTGCGGTGTCGGCGCGAGGTGTGGAACGCCGGCGTCGCCGAGTTGGAGCGCCGTACTTTGAACGGCCGCCGCGAAAGCGGCGCCTATCTGCTGGGGAGCAACCGACCGGACGGCAGCAGGGAGATCTCGGAGTTCGTCTTCTACGACGACATCGACCCCGCCGCCCTTGCCACCGGCATCGTGACCATCCGTCAGACCGCGCTGCCGCGGCTCTGGGAGGTCTGCCGATCTCGAGGTCTGGGCGTGATCGCCGACGTGCACGTCCATCCGTATGGCTATGGCCAGAGCGAGTCGGACCAGGCCAATCCCGTCATCCCACGCATCGGTCATCTCGCGCTGATCCTGCCGAACTTCGCGCGCGGGCGGCCGCTGCCGGGCTTGATCGGCATGTACGAGTTCCTAGGCGACGGAAGGTGGGCTTCGCACAGCGACCAGGGTTCGCGTTTCTTCAAGTTGGAGGCTTGATCATGACCAAGCACTGGAAGCGCTCGCGCATCACCAAGGCGTTCGCCGACGGCTCGCGGGTCGGATCGTTCGCCGAAGCCGAAGCACGCCTGGATTCCATCAGGCTGGAAATCGTCGTCGGTGCCGACCAGATCGCAACGCCCGCGGGACAGGCGGCGGCGCTCACGGCGGTAACGACCGGCCGAAAGTGCTTCGGTCGCGTCACCATCGTCGCCAACGAGGACGCCGCGCTGATCGCGAAACTGCCGATCGGCAAGTCGGTGCTTGCGGTTGCCAGGCGCCTCGGGGCGCGGCTGACGGATATGCCGAGCCGCAAGGCGACCCATCAGATCTGCATCGGCGACGCGCCGGCCACTGCCGGCTGGAGCACCGCTTGTTGGTGGGACCGATGGTTGTCGGGCACGCGGGCGTTCGCGGACGGCGCCGTCGGCGATTCGCGCCTTGCGCTCGCCGGAGCGTTCGCCGGCGCGCTCGCCGTCAGGCAGGTATTCGCCTGCGCCGTCGCAGGTCGAAACGTCCTCCCACACGATGAGACGGTATCGTTGTGGTCACCCTGGACGGAGGTCAAGGACGGAGATGTCGGGCCGGAGCGCTTCGACGTCCCGGACAAGCTCTGGCTGCTCGGACTCGGGCACCTTGGACAGGCTTTCGTGTGGAATCTCTGTCTCCTCGGCGGCAGCGGTGACAGGCTCGCGGTCCTGCAGGACGACCAGCAGATCGGAACGGAGAACGAAGCGACGAGCATGCTGGTCTTGCCAGGCGGTCGGCAGATCGGTGGGATGAAGACCGGGGCGGCCCGTTCTTGGCTCGAAGCGAGTGGCTGGCGGACACGGCTCGTTGAGCGCAGGCATCTCGGCGACATAACGCTGACCGCGGACGATCCGCCATATCTCGTTTCGGGATTGGACAAACTGGAGCCAAGGCTCGTTCTCGCCAAGCATGGCTTTCCCTACATGATCGACGCCGGCATCGGACATGGGCCGGGCGATTTCGAGGGGATACAGATAAGGACTATCACCAAGGGCCAGGACATCAAAGGGCTCTGGGGCAAGCCCCCGCCCATCGACGGGAGCCGGGTGGCGAGACTCCAGGACAGTCCGGCCTATCTCGAATTGCAGCGGCACCTGGGCCGCTGCGGGACGTTCGAATTCGCCGAAGCCAGTGTGGCAGTGCCCTTCGTGGGGGTCGCCACCGGAGCTCTCGTGGCGGCGCAGATCATCCGCGTTGCTTCGCTCGAGGCAGTCCCCGTCCTGCTGCAGTTGGAACTCGGCGCGCCCGAGATGGCGACGTCGGGATCGATGCTCCCGTCGTCGGGGACGAATCTCGGAAGTTGTGAATACCGGCTTGATGCGATGCATCGGCAGCCGGGCAAAGATGACGCACCGGAATCCAGCACGATGGACGAAACGGAACGGCATCGGACGAAGCGATCGAATATCCACAGCGGCGGCGAAAGCACTGGTTAATCGATCGGAGCGGGCGCAACTTCGGGCGAAAGGAATCATCTTATGCGAATCATTCATTCTGCCGACTGGCAGATCGGCAAAGTATTCAAGCAGTTCGGTGCCAAGGAAGAGGCGCTGCGACAAGCGCGTCTCGCCGCCATCGAGCGTCTCGGCGAGCACGCAAAGCGCCACGGTGTGCGGCACGTTCTCGTCGCGGGTGACGTCTACGACAGCGAAGCGCCCAACGCGCACACCTTGCGTGCGCCCATCGAGCGGATGAAGACGTTCGTCGGCGTTCATTGGCACCTGCTTCCGGGCAACCACGATCCCCATCGCCCGGAGGGCGTCTGGGATCGCGTCGCGCAGCTCGGACTACCCGACAATATCCACCTTCATCTTGCGCCGACGCCGTTTGCGCTCGACGACAATTCCTTCCTGCTGCCGGCGCCGTTGCGCCGCAAGAGCGAGTTCGACGACATCTCCGCATGGATGGACGCGGCGGCGACGCCGCCGCATTCCCTGCGAATCGGGCTCGCGCATGGATCTGTCGTCAAGTTCGGGAGTGAAGGCGAGGCATCCAATCCGATCGATCCCGCGCGTGTCATCAAGGCCAATCTCGACTACCTCGCGCTTGGCGATTGGCATCGCACGCTCCAGGTAGGGCCTCGAGTCTGGTACGCTGGGACGCCCGAACCCGACCGCGCGGGCAGCCAGGAGCAGGGCACTTCGTTGCTCGTTGAGATCGCTGGGTCGGGCGCGACACCATCGGTCACGCCACTCGTGACCGGCACCTACCGGTGGATTACGCGTTCGGAAAGGATAGACGGCGAAGAGGCGCTGGAGGACCTCGATCGGCGATTGCGCAACGAACCCGACCTATCGAAGCTGATCCTGCGCCTCAAAGTCGAAGGCAGCCTCCCGCTTGCCGTGCACGCCGCGTTTCGTCGGCGAATGGTCGATCTTGACGCTGCCGTGTTCAACCTCGACCTCGACCAAAGTTCGATGGCGGCGCGGCCGACGCAGGCCGATCTCGAAGCGATCGATTTCGATGGGGTGTTGCGCCGTTCGGCTGACCGCCTCAAAAAGGTCATTGACGATTCCACCGCAGCCCCCGAGCAGCGACGGCGGGCCGAGGATGCTCTCGTCGAACTTTATGTTCGCATCGTCGGCGACTCGCGTGAGGAGGCCGCCTGATGCTTATCAATTCGCTCAGCGTCGAGGGGGTCGGCCGTTTCTCCACCGCGGCGCGCGTCGATGGATTCGGCGCAGGCGTCAACGTCCTAGCGGCCGGCAACGAGGTCGGAAAATCCACTCTCTTCAAGGCCATTCGCTCGTGTCTGTTCCTTCGTCACGACAGCAAGACGCAGGAGCTCAGAGATCTGGGCTCCGACGACAGCCAGCTACCCGCGACGGTCCAATTAGACTTCGAACATGAGGGAAAGCGCTACGTAATCAAGAAGAGCTTTCTCCGGTCTCCCTCGGCAGTCCTGACCGAGAACGGTCGCGAGATCGCGCGCTACGCCGAGGCCGATAAGGCCATATGGGACATTTTGGGCATGGCGCCAGGCAGTGGCCGAAGCATCGACGACGGTGCCTTCGGCCTGCTTTGGGTTGGACAGGGCGCTTCGTTCGCGGCACCGATCCCCGGTTCGGGTGCGTCCTCGCTTCTCAACGCGGCCATCGAGTCGGAAGTCGGCGCGCTGGTAGGTGGTGAACGTGCTCGGTTCGCCATCGACGAGATCAATCGCGAGCTCCAGCGTAACCTAACGGACAGCGAGCGTGGTCCGCGCAGCGATGGCCCCTTGGCTCGCGCGCGCGACCAGCTCGAACATTGGCGCAAGCTGGAAGTCGACGCCTCGGCTAAGGTCAATGCGCTTGAGAACCAGTTCGCGGAGATCACCCAGCTTCGAAGGCGGCATCGCGAGATCACTGATCCAGCTTTAATGGCGCAGATGACGGAGGAACTCGCCGGAGCTCGAAGCAGCCTACGCGAAGCTCAAGCGGCAGCCCTTGAGATCCGAAGTCTCGAAGCAGAAAGCTTGGCCGCTCAACGTGCGCTAGAGGCGGCGGCGCAACGTCTTCGCGGGGTCCGAGAAGTTGCCCTGCGCATCGACCGCAATCGCTCTACGGAGGCCGATCTGGAAAGAACCCTTCCTGAATCTGTCGCGAAGGAGGAAGAGGTCAGGGCGACACTTGCGCGCACAGACGAGCAGTTGGCGGCTACGGAGAACGAAGCCAAGGAACTGGCCGCCAAGGAGCAGCAGCTCGATCGGCTCTCGGCGGCGCTGGTCCGGTCGTTGGGCAGGGACGAAACGGTTCGACGCTTGGCCTCGCTCGAGGAAGCTACCAAGAGCCTTACAGGAATCAACGCCCAGCTTTCTCAAGTCGAGATTACGCCAAAGGTCGTGGATGAGCTCGACGAGCTTGACCGTCAGATAGCCTCGCTCGACGCGCAGCTATCGGCGGCGGCCGCGACGTTGACGCTTGAGGTAAGGCCGGAAGGCCTTGGCCAGGTACACATGGGCTCCCTTCAAGCCGAGGGCACTCATGCCGTGGCAGTATTGACGCCAACCAAAATCACGGTCGGAGATCTTGCTGTCGTGACCGTCACGCCGGCTCTTCATCCCCGGCATGAAAAACGACAGTCGCTCGATGCGGAGCGGTGCGCGCTCTTGAAAGCCGCGGGTGTTCGCAGCGTTGCGGAGGCCCATGCAACTCTAACGCGCCGCCGCGATCTCGAAAACAACCGTCGCGGCGTTCTCGCCGAACTCAGGAGCCTGAAGGCCGGCGAAGATCCGTCGGCGGCCTGCGCCGCCGCGAGATCGGCGCTCGCGGAAACTCAAGCTGCGGTCGATGTTGCCCTTTCGGTGACCGGCCGAATGGCTCTACCCGGCCAAACGGTAATCGATGCCGAGCGGCTCGAATACGCGCAGACGCGCAATTCGCTCGATACGCGCAACGCCAGCCTCAATGCCGCGCGCAAAGAACAGCAAAAGGCAGTCGAGACTGCCGTCGCCCAACGGGCTGATGCATCGAGCAAGCTCGAGCTGGTCCGAAAGAGCGTCATCGAGGATCTCGCGCTCTGTCCCGACGCCGATCGCGCTGCTCGCGATGCCGCTTCGGTCGCCGAAGTGGCTGCCGCCGAAAGTGCAATGCAGACCAAAGCCGGCGCGCTCGCTGCAGTCCGGCAGACGGCTCCAGACCTCGCCGAAGCCGAGCGTCGCGAACTTCGTTGCAGCCGCCTGGAGAAAGCTCTCGAGAATCGCAACGCCGAGCTGATGTCGCTCGAACGCGACATCGGTCGGCTCACCGGCCAGATTCAGGCGGCCGGCGGCGACGGGGTCGGAGAAGCCCATGCCGCTGCGTTAGAGCAGCGCCGTCTGGCCGAGCGCGAGTGCGACCGCATCGAAGATCGTGTCGCGACCCTCCAGTTGCTGCGCGACACGATGGGCGACTGCCTCGCGGAAGGCCGCGATCGCTATTACGAGCCCGTGCGCCGACATCTGCGACCCTATCTGAACGATCTCTTCCCTGGCGCGGAACTCGAACTTGGAGAAGGGTTCACGATCGCCGGAATGAAGCGAACGCGTTCGGAGAGTTTCAAGCGGCTCTCCGGCGGCACCCAGGAGCAGATCGCAGTGCTTGTTCGTCTCGCCATGGGAACCTTGCTGGCGGAGCGCGGCGGAAACGTACCGATCATTCTCGACGATGCTCTCGTCTATTGCGACGACGAACGCATCAATATGATGTTCGACGCGCTCAGCCGCGCCGGAAAGCATCAGCAGATCATTGTGCTTACCTGCCGATTGCGCTCGTTTGCCCCGTTGGGCGGAAATATGCTGCGGGTTCAGACGAGTGGCCTCCAGTAGGTTGCAATCGTCTGGCGGCGCGCTACCGCAGATACCTTAGTAACGGTCCGCGTCATCTTGCGTGATGCAGATTGCTTCGATTTTGCGTGCTGAACAATCGTGTGACCTGTAGTTTGGGTCGCTGTCTCAACTCGATCAAGGAGATTTGAGGATGGATGAGTTCATGGCGATGCGGCAAACGCCGTTGGGTTTAGCCAAACCACTATCCGATGTTGGCCCGATCGACGAAGCACGGTTCAGACCGCGCTCCAGATATTGGAAGCGATTAGGGACTCTCGGGCCTCGACGCATATTCCATTTCGCTCGTCCATCCGGAATTCTGAGCCCCTTGATTGTGACCATCGCCATTCTGCTGGCTGGCTATGCTGTGATCTGGGTGTTGCCTGGACTAATCGATTCCGCAGAACAGCGTGCTTCGAGCCGTGCGCCGGTGCACACTGACCGAAGCTCCGCAAAAACGCGTGTGGTCAGGGTTTTCACGGCACCAAAGACGATCGCCTATCGAGATCCATCCGGTACCCTCTACCGGATAATTGCCGAGGAGACGGAGGTTGATCGCTTCGTCAATGATACGCTCATGTATCTCGAGACGGAGCAAAGCAAGATCAAGGCTGAAACCCAACGCAAAATTGATGAGCTTCTGGAAAATGCATTCTCGGACGGCCGCAGTAGCATCACGCGCTATGCGGACTGGTATTTTGAATGGGGGCGGTCCTGGTCGTTTCTCAAGGAGGCGACCGTCGGGGGCTTAAAAGGCTTGGGCGTAAACAATGTTCAAGGATTTTCGGAAGCGGCCCGCAACGAGGTAGAAGCCTATTTGGTTCAAAATTACCAACGATTCGTGCTCAAGGCCGAATTGCGCAATCCCATCATTGAGGCTGGGATTTCCCAGATCCTCGCCCAAGCGCACGCGCGCTATCTCGAGACACTGACTACCATTGACAACCGTGCTCAAGTCTTTCTGAGCCAGTACACACGACATCTCCAAGTCATAGATCCCCTGGCAAAGGCAGATCTCGCGATCGACTGGGACGCGCAGAAATGGAAGGCGCCCCGCTATTCAGCGGATGATGAAGCGTTCAAGGCGGCTTTTCGGGGAGTGGCGGTTTCTGGGCTGATTGCCGTAACCATTGGACCTACGATCGAGCGTGCGATCGCTCAAGCCTTCGTGGCGGCCGCCGGCCGAGTCGTCGCGGGCCTTCAGCCCCAAATCTACGGATTTGTTGCTGGTACCGTTGTGGAGCCTGGCGCGGGGAGTTTGGGGGGCTTGCTTGTTGGCGCGGCTGGCGCGTTAATATTCGATTACGCATTCAACTGGCAGCGCGAACGTCTTGGTCGCGCCGAATTTGAACAAATCAACGCTGAAGCGTTGAAGATTACCAAGACGGAATTGTCGCGAGCGTTCCAGCGTGATCTGCTTGCAGCAGTCCACGCTTGGTTTGATGATACACGGACGATCGTTGCTGAGCAGAAGCTAGGTAAAAAATAGCCGCATTGGGCTTCCTCCTTGTCAACCGGCGATATTGCTGCGTCATCGGTTCGCGTCCGCGATCGCTTCATTATGCGAAGGTGGCACAGCATCAGCGCGGCGCTGAATGCCGCCGTTCCGTCGATTACCAACCTGTTGGATTTAACGAGCCGCTATGAAGGTATTGGAGCTAAGTCATAGAGCCGTCTCACAAGACAGTATTGCAGCAAGAAAGTGCTTTGCGTGCGGTGGTCCATGCTATGTCGACTTATATGCGCGTAGATCGATCGAAGATTTTCGACGAGGAGACGCAGACGTGCCGAACAAGCCTCTTTCCGCCAAATTAATCGCATCTGCTTTGTTTTAACCGCCGGCGGCCGTCCACATCTTACAGGCTGGGGATGCTCTTGACGGCGTTTGTCTGAAAGGAGCCTCAATGCCGACTGACTCGATCGAGAATGAAGAGATTGACCGCTCGCCGCCTATTGCGGTCTTTCTGTCTGGTGAATCCTTCTTCAAGTCTGCCGAATATCTAAGAGGCGGCATTGACGCGGAGGAAGTGCGTCTGCGTTTTAATATGCCGGTCTACTATCTCTACAGCCACGCGATGGAGCTAGTGCTCAAAGCGTATTTGCGTAGCAAAGGAGTTACCAGCAATCGGCTCAGATCTCGCGATTACGGCCACAAGTTACGGGTGCTTTGGGAAGCTTGCTTGGCAGAAAGCCTTCCTCATCACCCAATTAATGATGTTTTCGTCGCACAAATGATAGAAATTCTGGATCCATTCGCGGCAGATTTTGAGTTCCGGTACATACAGGTCGGTTTCAAGAGCCTCCCCACACTGAGAGCCGTTCAAGCAGCGGTCGGCGATCTGATGGCGACGGTGCGACCCTTCTGCGAAGCCACAGTGGACGGTCCTCTTCCCGACTGAGGGTTGGCGACTCACCCAGCAACCGTTGGAACGAATCTCCCTCCGATCGGAAGTGCGAAAAGCTTGCGGCTCCGGAGTCAGTGCTGGGGCGCAATTCAGACCAGAGAGTAGCGGTTGACATCCGCGGCTGGATCCAGCGATGCGTCCATGGCGACGATAGCTGCAACCGAGTGTCAACCGCGACAGTTAAATCGGTAGACCAAGTTGCGGCTCTAGCTGGTCGCCTTGTAGCGACGAAAGTGAGATCCCCAACAGCCGGACTGGCTTGGAAAAGGGCATCTCGTTCTGAAGCAATGTAGCCGATAGGCGTTCGAGTTCCTCGCGACTCGAAACCGCGACAGGCACGGACCGGCTGCGCGTGATTATCTCGAAGTCGTTGAATTTCACCTTCAGGGTTACTGTCCGGCCTCGCGTGCCCTTATCCTCGCAATGGCGCCAGACCTTGTCGATCAGCGGCTGCAGTTCGACGACCATGGCGTCGAAGTCGGTGAGGTCGGTGGAGAACGTGTTTTCGGCGCCGACGGATTTGCGGATCCGGTCGGCGCGGACCTCTCGGTTGTCGACACCCCGCGAGATCCAGTAGTAGTAGCTTCCGGCCTTCCCGAAGTTCGCCTCCATGAATTCGAGCGACTGGTTGCGCATGTCGAGGCCGGTGTAGAGGCCGAGGGCGTTCATCTTGGTGCTGGTTGCCGGCCCGATGCCGTGAAACTTGCCGACGGGGAGGGCTTCGACGAACGCCGGCCCCATCTCCGGCGTGATGACGTACTGGCCGTTCGGCTTACGGTAGTCGGAGGCGAGCTTGGCCAGAAACTTGTTGTAGGAGATGCCGGCCGAAGCGTTGAGGCCGGTTACTTCCTTAATCTTCGCACGGATCGCGAACGCCACGTCTCGCGCCAATGGAATGCTTTGCAGATTTTCGGTCACGTCGAGGTAAGCCTCGTCCAGCGACAGTGGTTCGATGATCGGCGTGTGCTCTGCGAAGATCTCACGAATCTGCTGGGAGACCGCCTTGTAGACCTCGAAGCGCGGCTTCACGAAGATCAGATCTGGGCACTGTCGCTTGGCGGTTACCGAGGGCATGGCCGACCGCACCCCGAACTTGCGGGCTTCGTAACTCGCGGCTGCTACGACGCCCCGCTCCTGGGATCCACCGACTGCGACCGGCTTGCCGCGGAGATCCGGATTGTCCCGTTGCTCGACGGACGCGTAGAAGGCATCCATGTCGACGTGGATGATCTTGCGCGGGCGGCCCGGGGGAACTGCCTGGTCGTCATCGTCCTCGACGGTCACGTTGTCTGCCCGACGGGATCTTCCTTGACGCCGCGGGCGACGATTTTGAGCGACCCGTCCGAAAGCGGCCGCTGCAGCTTCAAGACCTCGTCCGGAGGGGCCGTCATCCAGGTCTCGACTTCGACCGGCGTCGTCAGGATCACCGGCATTGTTTTAGGGTGGATGGCGCCGACCTCGGCGTTCGGCTCTGTCGTGAGGAACGCGTAGAGGTCGTTGGTGGTCTCGCCTTCCTTGACCTTACGGACGGAGGTCCAGTTGGTCCAGATGCCGGCGAAGCAGGCGAGGGGGCGCGTCTCATCGAGCGCGAACCAGACGTCGCCGCCTTCGGCCTTGTTGAACTCGCTAAAAGAGTTGAACGGAACCAAGCAACGGTTCTCGACGCCGAGCCAACGGGTCCAGTGTTTGCTCTTCACGTTGCGGATGTTGGTCGTTCCGCCGTCCGGCTCCATCCGGAGCAATTCGTTGAAATCGACGGGTTTGCCTTTGGCTTGCAGCTTTTCGGCTCGTTTTTTGGTCGCGTCCATCAACGCCTTTGACGACGATGGCATCCCCCACCGCGCCGTGGCGAGTTCGCGGCCCCCGGGTCCGTTGCGCACGATCGGTGCCTTGTAGTCGGGAAACACGCCGGGCATCGGCGCCAGGTTGCCGACATACCGGTTGATCACTCGAAACAGCGCGATGATGGCGGCCTGGTTGGTAGTGATCGAATAGAGATTGCACACGGGGGTCTCGTCTGCTTTGACGGCCGCACGAACGGCCCTTGAACGGCGTCGAATCCTATTTGCGCGAGCAGGTGGTGTCGCTGATCTTGTACCTGCCGCGGGAGAATTTGGGCCAGTCGCACGCGGTGCCGGACCTGGTCATCTGTTCCGCGATGTCGACTTTTTCGAGGAAGCACTGTGCCACGATGCGGTCCCGGCTGGTAGGTCGGGACCGCCCGTCGCAGACGGTGCCTTCACCCACTTGCAGGCAATGGACCGTCTTGCCCTCGATCATGCTCGACAGCACGCCGGCGGCCTGTCCGTAACCAGCTTGCCCGCGTTCGGGTGCGTCGATTCCGCAGATCCTCACGCGTACCTTGGCGCCATCGGCTTCCATGGTGAAGGTGTCTCCGTCCGATACGGCTAGAACTCTCCCCAGGTAGTCAGCCGCTATCGCTGGGGAGCAAAAAAATGCGGCGACGATGGCGACGAGCAATCTCATTTCGTATCTCCCGGGCTACCGCCACATTCCGCGCATGCGGGCGCCAATATCCACCTTGGGTCCTTGGCTAGCGGTGCGCGCCGCGGTACCGGCCGGCACAAGTGGCCAGGCCGTCCGCTCGAACAGATCGAGTAGCTTCTCGGGAATGAAGCGCGTCCTGGAGACATAGAGATGGCGATCGCCTTGCGCGTGCTGGCCGTGGACGAAGAACCGCTGCGGCACGACCAGATGAAGGTCATCCTTTGCGCGGGTTATGGCGACGTAAAGCAGGCGACGTTCCTCCTCGATCTCGGCCGAGGTGCCGGCACCGAGGTCAGAAGGCATGCAGCCATCGACGGCGTTGAGCAGATAGACCGATTTCCACTCCTGGCCCTTGGCGGAATGGATCGTGGACAGGATCAGGTAGTCCTCGTCGAGCAGCGGAACGCCGGCCTGATCGCTGGTCGCGTCGGGTGGATCCAGCGTGAGCTCGGTCAAGAAGCGTTCCCGCGAAGAATATCCGGAAGCGATCTGCTCCAGCTGGAGCAAATCAGCCCGCCGGGTCTCGGCGTCTTCATGGATGCGATCGAGATGTGGTTCATACCACAAGCGCGCACGCTCCAGATCGACAGGCCATTCCGAATTTCGAAGATTGCCGACGGTTTCGACGAAGCCCTTCCAATCATCGCCGGCGCGCGGCGGCGTCGGGATGCCTACGAGCGCGGCGATCGGATCCGCGGCCTCCGCCATACGGTCGAGCACGCGTTGCGCGGTCGCGGACCCGATGCCGGGCAACAGATGCAGCAGGCGGAACCCGGCGACACGATCTCTCGGATTTTCGACGAACCGCAGCAACGCCAGCATGTCCTTGATGTGAGCGGCGTCGAGAAACTTCAGTCCGCCGAACTTCACGAACGGGATATTCCGGCGCGTCAGCTCGATTTCAAGCGGTCCACTATGGCTGGAAGTCCGGAACAGCACGGCCTGCTCCTTGAGGAGCGTGCCGGACTCGCGGTTCTCCAGGATGCGCTCGACGATGAAGCGGGCCTGGTCGGCCTCGTCGCGGACGGTGACGAGTTGCGGCTTCGCTGCGGAGGTGCGCCCGGTCCAGAGGTTCTTGGTGAAACGCTCCTTGGCGAGACCGATAACGCCATTGGCGGCGGCGAGAATCGTTTGCGTCGAGCGATAATTGCGGTCGAGCGTGATAATGTCGGCCGGCGGCGAGAACTGGTCGGGAAAGTCGAGGATGTTGCGCACGGTCGCGGCCCGAAACGAGTAGATCGATTGGGCGTCGTCGCCGACAACCGTCAGGCCGCGGCCGCCGGGCTTGAGTGCCAGTAGGATCGAGGACTGCAGGCGGTTGGTGTCCTGATACTCGTCGACCAGGACGTGGTCGAAGCGGCCGCCGATGTCATCGGCGAGGCCGGCGTCGCCGACCATCTGCGCCCAGTAGAGCAGGAGGTCGTCGTAATCGAGAACGTTCTGCTTCTGCTTGGCTTCGACATAGGCCTCGAAAAGTTCCTTTAGCTCCGCCGCCCAACCGGAGCACCATGGATACGACGTGCCGATCACCTGCTCGATTGGCATCTCTGCGTTGACGCAGCGCGAATAAATGGAAAGGCAGGTACCCTTGGTCGGGAAGCGGCTCTCGGTCTTCGAGAAGCCCTTCTCATGCCGGACAAGGTTCATGAGGTCCGCGGAGTCCTCGCGGTCATGAATCGTGAACGCGGGGTCCAGTCCGATCTGTTCGGCGTATTCGCGCAGCAGCCGGGCGCCGATGCCGTGATAGGTGCCGGCCCAGGTCAGCGCGTCGGTCATGATCCCGGCGTTGTCACCCAACACCTTGCGCGCGATGCGTTCGACACGCTTGGTCATTTCGGACGCAGCCCGACGGGAAAACGTCATCAGCAGGATCCGGCGCGGGTCGGCGCCCTGAACGATCAGATGGGCGACCCGATGGGCGAGGGTGTTGGTCTTCCCGGACCCAGCTCCTGCGATCACCAGCAGCGGCGGCGCCGCCAATCCTCCCGCGGGGCCGTGCTCGACCGCCCGCCGCTGCTCGGGATTGAGGGTTTCGAGGTAGGCGGTTGCCGTCTGCACCTTGGGCGTCCGTTCATGGTTGGAAGAAACGACGGTCAATGATTCCTGCCGTGATCGCAACCTAGACCTCCCCTCGGGGGTGACGCGGCTGCCAACCTAGTTGGAGCAAGGTCGCCGAGGGGCGCCGCCCGGCCTTGGCGCACTTGCTACAGCGCAGACGGCTTGCGAGATCGTGCACGAAGGTGGTCGGCGGGTGCTTGAGGGCTGCCAGATCGACGTCGTTCGGGCTCTTGCACCGTGAACACTGGATTTCCAGCCAGGGAAAACCGCCGTTAATAGCCTGGTCAATTGTTGGCGAAGGGTCGATCGGTTCGCCATCGCTCCACATCCGCTCGTTCCAGCTTTCACAGAGCAACCTATCGGCCTGCTGGATCAGCGCAGCGCCCTTGGCTCGCATCTCTGCTGATTGCGCAGCCAACATGCCGGTCATCGCGCGTGCTTTCCCCAATTCCTTCGTCAGAGCCTTTCGGCCTCCGCCTGACAGCGGCGTGGGGTGGTGTTTTGGCGCCATCCGGACATCCAAGCGCAGACCAAACTCGGAGAGCAGGCTAGGTCATGTCAAATCCCGGCCAGCACCCGTCTTCTTCGTGTCTTCCGGTGCGCTGCTGGCAGGTGTTGTCGAGCAATCGCTGCGCGACGTCCTTCCAGACCGCGTTGCCGCCATACAATCGGACTGCATCGGCGGTCTGGATTTCCACGATCCGCTCGCAGCGGCGGCAGGAGACGCGCAGCACGTGACGCTGAATTTCCGAAAGACGTCGCTGCCGCATCTGGGCTCCGGTCGCATCGGCGCGCGGGTCTTTGAGTACCGATTCCCAGTATTCGGCCGAGAGGGGCGCATCCGGAGCCGCTGAAGGGGCCGGCCTGCGAGCGGCTTCAACGGCCAGCTTTTCCATCTGCTTTGGGGTCGGCATGCGCCAGCTCGCGGGTCGGTCGGTCATACGAATTAGAACATAACAAGAACAAAAGTCGAGTCCGACCAAGTGGTCGCGGAGAAAAAATCGTCCTGTTTGGAAGGCCGCGATGTCGGAACCAAGCCGGGCCGTTCGTCTTGAATCCGGCATCAGTATGGAGTTCCACCCGCCATGGCCCCCCGCGCTAATTGGAAAGGCTTTCTGCGTCTTTCCCTCGTCACCTGTCCGGTCGCGCTCTATCCGGCCACGTCGGAATCCGAAAAGGTCTCGTTCAACCAACTCAACCGGAAGACCGGCCACCGCATCAAATACGCCAAGGTGGATGCTGATACCGGCGAGGAGGTCGACAACGAGGACATCGTCAAGGGGTACAAGATCGACACGGACACCTTCATCGAGGTGACGAAGGAGGAGCTTGAAAACGTTGCGCTGGAATCGACGCGAACCATCGAGATCGACGAGTTCGTCGACCGCAGCGAGATCGACCCGAGGTATCTGATCCGTCCCTACTACCTAGTCCCGGACGGAAAGGTCGGTCACGACGCCTTCGCCGTCGTCCGCGAAACAATACGTGAGATGAACAAGGTCGCCATCGGACGGGTGGTGCTGACCAACCGTGAGCACATCATCGCCCTCGAGCCCATGGACAAGGGCCTGATGGGGACGCTGCTGCGCTATCCTTACGAGGTGCGTTCCGCGGACGAGTATTTCGACGACATCCAGGATGTCAAAGTCACCAAGGACATGCTTGATCTCGCCAGGCACATCGTCAACCAGAAGGCGGGCCACTTCGAGCCGGACAAGTTCGAAGACCAGTACGAAACCGCGCTTCTCGATCTCATCAACCAGAAGCGCGCCGGCAAACCCATCACCGCGAAAGCGCGTCCCCGCGGCGAGAACGTGGTGGATCTGATGGACGCGCTCCGCAAGAGCATCGGCGGAGGCGCGGCGGCAGCGACAGAGGCGCTGAAGAAGCCAGCCAAGAAGGCGCGCAAGGCGGCGGCCGGGCAGAAGGAAATGCTGATGCCGATTGCCGGCAAGAAACCGGCCAAGGAGGCCGCGGCGAAGAAGCCGGCGGCCAAACCGCAGCGGAAGTCGGCGTAGGGTATGCTTCCGGTCGGTTCACGGTAAGCTCGCTCCGACAGGCCGGATGCGTCGGGATATTCCCGGGCCGACCGCTCTGTTCGCCCGCTTTGGAAATTCTCTCCTCGCGAGGTAGACAGCACGGCTGATCGCATAGCAGCGGTCATTGGGCGGTGCGGGAAGCTCTCATGGCGAGAAAACTGAAGACGTACCAGACTTCGCTGGGCTTCTTCGATCTGGCGATTGCCGCTCCCTCCATGAAAGCGGCTCTGGAAGCGTGGGGCGCAGATAGCAATCTCTTCCATCAGGGTGCGGCGAAGGAGAGCCACGATCCGGACGTCATCGCCGCGACCATGGCAAAGCCCGGCGTCGTTCTCAGGCGGCCGGTTGGAACGGACCGACCTTTCAGCGAACATGCCGAACTGCCCACGGATCTTGGCGGCGGCGGACCAACGAAAGCCGCCCGCAAGTCGAAAGGTCCGAAGACGAAGAAGCCTTCCTCTCGCCCCGTCGACAAGGCTGCGGAGCGGAAGGCCGCTCTCGCCTACGAACAGGAGCAGAGGCGCCGCGAGCTTGAACGGGCGAAGGAAGAGGCCGCTAGGCAGAAAGACCGTGAACGCCGTCAGCAGGCGGTCGACAAGGCGCAGGCTGCGTTGGACAAGGCCGAGCAGGAGCACGCGAAGCGGGCCGCGGTGATCCAGGCCGAGGTCGAGGCTCTTGAGAAGAAATCGCAAACCGAACAAGCCCGCTGGCGTAAGGAGAAGGAGCGATTGGAAGCTGCACTGCGCCGCGCGCGTGGTTAGTTCCTGTGGCGGCACCCACGCGTAAAGGCCAGTGTCCCCACCAGGCGTTCATCGTTCAGGATCTGGTATGCGTGCTGCGGCTTGGTTCACGGCGGCGCGCTCGCGTCGGTCCTCGGGAGCGAGCTCCATGACGGCCCGATGTAGTTCGGCTGGAATCGTCAGTTTGCTTTCCAAGGGCTTGTTGGCCCACTGCCAGAAGCGATCAAATGCATCCATCACAGGTCCTCCCGCAGGCCTCGGAAGAACGGGTGCCGAACCTTTCCCTCGCCCGACTTCGCGCGATACTCGATCTCGGCGAGCAGCTTTGGTTCGACCCAGATGCCCTTATGTGCGATCCGCTTTGTGTACGGCTGCGTCTTTCGGATCAGCGGCTTCAGTCTCTTCTGGAGGTCAGCGGCGGAAGTCTTGTCAAAGCCGTGGTCGACCTTGCCCGCATAGATCAGATCGTCGCCCTTAAGTCGGCCGACATAGATGCCGTCCCATTTTCCCTCGTCGAGCGCGAAGCCGGCGATGGTCAACGTCTCGCGCTGGACGCACGTTTTCTTCACCCAATCGCTTGTACGGCCCTTCGGATAGGGACCGTCTCGCACCTTCGAGACGACACCTTCCAGGCCAAGTTTGCAGGCGTGCGCGAACATCTCGCGTCCCTCGATCTCGAAGCTTTCGCTGAACTGGATGTCGGTGCCATCGACTATCTTCCTCAGCTCGGCTTTCCTCTGGATCAGCGGCAGCTTCCGAAGATCGCGGCCATTCAGATAGAGCAGATCGAACGCCACCAGCACGATCTTGGTCGACTTGGTTTTTGAGCTCGTTCTGCAGCACCGAGAAATCGCTGCTGCCGTCGGCGGCGGGGACGGCGATCTCGCCGTCGATGACGGCCGAGCTCGCCTTGATGCGCCGGGCATCGTGGGCGACCTTTTTGAAGCGGTGGGTCCAGTCGTGGCCCCGCCGGGTAAAGATCCTGGCCGCCTCGTTGGCCAAATGGACCTGGACCCGGTAGCCGTCAAACTTGATTTCGTGAATCCATCGCCTGCCGGACGGCACCCTCTCGGTCGAGGTTGCCAAGGCCGGTTCGATGAAGCCGGGCAACGGCGCCTTCACGCCGATTGCCGCGGGTCTCTTACGCTGAAACGCTACTTAAGCACTCCACGCAACAGCTGATTCAAACTGACACAGTTCGAATCGTTCCGGAACCCGTGAATCCTTTGCTGCGTTGCTTTGTTATCAATCCGACAGGAGGAGCCGATGGCGGCAGCGAAGAAGACGACGGCGCGCGGGCGCAAGCAGGACCGGGCCCGTGTGGCCGGCGGGCAAAATTATGAAGTGGGGTACGAGTCCAAGAAGACAGGGCGGTCGGCGTCAGCGGTCAAGAAAGCTGTCAAAAAGGTCGGCAAGAGCGGGAAGCGCGTCGAGAAGCGTCTCGGGCGCTAGTCACAAGCTTCAACTTATTTGAGGGGTCCGAAATCCCGTCGGGCGTCCACGTGCCTTCCGAAGCCGGCTCTGGAAACTTCCGCTTTCGGGGCGAAGCGCACACGGCCTGACCTGCCGTCGGCTCCCGGTTGCGACTGACCCATCAGCGACATGTGAGGCGAAGTCTGCTATCATGCAACGCGGGTGTGGGGGGTCTAGCTGGACGAGATGGCCCGCATGTTCGACCTCTTGAGTGATGTCTTTGAGACCATCAGGCTCAAAGGAACACTTTACTTCCGTACCGACTATTCGCCACCCTGGGCCATTACCGTTCCGGCATACGAGCAAGCCGCGCGGTTCCATTTTGTGATCCAGGGATGCTGCCATGTGAGCCTCCCGTCCGGCAGCAATATCGTTCTTGAACCAGGCGATGTCGTATTGATTCCCCGCGGTCGGGGGCATGTGCTTGCGGATCGTCCCGGCCGGGCGCCGGCGCCGTTAGAACGCGTGATCCAAGAATCGGGTTACGACGGCAAGGGCGCGTTTGTGATTGGCAAGAGTGACCCTCAGGCCACGACGCAAATGGTTTGTGGTCACCTGGGCTTTTCGCAGGGCGCCGATCATCCGCTGCTTGGCGCGTTGCCCGAAGTAATCCTGATAACCCAGCCCGACCGCGCTCGTTATCCGCTGCTTGACGAGTCACTGCGCTTGGTTGCGCGGCGAGCACTGAGTGACGAGGTCGGTGCCGCCGCTTCGATCGCGCGTCTGTCGGAAGTCTTTTTTATTGAGGCTGTGCGGGCCAGCGTCGAACGTCATCCGCCGCTGGCCAACGTCATGACCGCGATGACGGATCTTCATATCGGCCGCGCCCTTGAACTGGTGCACAAAACGCCCGGCGATCCATGGACGGTCGAAACTCTCGCAAAAGCAAGCGGCATGTCGAGGAGCCGCTTCGCGGAGCGGTTTACGGAACTCGTCGGTGTTGCGCCCATGGCTTATGTCACGGAATGGAGATTGCAAAAAGCTTTGGCCAGGCTCAGCAGTTCCAAAGCAAGCGTGAAAGAAGTTGCAGCTCAGGCCGGATACCAATCGGCGGCCGCCTTTGCGCGGGCATTTTCCCAACGCTTTGGAATTCCTCCGACCGATACTCGTGATCTTGAACCGTCATAGGTTTGCATATCGTCCCAACTGTCTTGCAGACAGTCCATACTTTGTCCGCGTGTCTTGCTCCTGCCTCCTGCGCGATCCTAGGTGAGTGGTGTTGCGAATAGTCGCCATTCAAACCAAAGGAGTCCATCGTGCAAATCACTCGACAAGCCGCCCATCCCTTCAGTCACTTCGATCCCAGGTTCGTCACCAAGACGATGCACGCTTACCTGGACTATCCTGTTGCTGCGAGCTTGATCGCCTTGCCGTTCGTGCTCGGACTCGGCGACTCAAATCCTTCGGCAAAATGGGTCGCTGTCGTCACTGGCGTGGCAGCGATCATTCTGACGTTCTTTACGAATCACAAGACGGGCGTGATCCGGATTATCCCGTTCTCATTTCATGTCGCGGTTGATGCTCTCGTCGGCATCATCTTCGTGACGGTGCCGTTTGCCCTCGGCTTTACCGGTCTCGATGCCTGGTATTACTGGGCAAACGGCGGGGCGCTGTTGGTGGTGCTCTGCTTGCAGAAGTCTGACGCGATGCAGAAGCGGACAGCAAGCGCTTGAAGTCCACTTGCTTCCAGCAAAGCGACAAACGACTCAGGAGAAAATTACCATGAAGGCAATTGTAGTAACGGACAAGGCTGCGGGAAAGGCCGGGATGAAGCTTGTGGAGCGGCCCGCGCCGCAGGCAGCGATAAACGACGTCGTCGTTCAGGTTCATGCGTCGGGATTCGTCCCGACTGAGCTGGAGTGGCCCTCGACCTGGACCGACCGCCTCAACCGTGATCGAACGCCATCGATCCTTGGGCACGAGCTGGCCGGAGTGGTCACCGCTCTCGGCTACGGCACGACGGGGCTGTCGGTGGGACAGCGAGTGTTCGGCCTCGCCGACTGGTATCGCGACGGCACCCTGGCAGAGTATGTGGCCATGGAGGCACGCAACCTCGCGCCGCTGCCGGGCGACGTCGACTTCACGGTGGGCGCGAGTCTGCCAATCTCGGGCCTCACCGCGTGGCAGGGACTGTTCCAGCACGGCCGCCTTCGGGCGGGGCAAAGCGTACTCGTACACGGCGCGGCCGGCGCGGTCGGTTCGATGGTGACGCAGCTCGCACGAGAATTCGGCGCCCACGTCATCGGCACCGGACGCGCTGCCGACCGCCAGACGGTGCTCGACTTCGGCGCGAAGGAGTTCGTCGAACTCGACAACGACGCCCTGGAAGACGTCGGCGGCGTCGATCTGGTGTTCGATGGCATCGGCGGCGACATCGGGAAGCGGTCCGCAGGCCTAATTCGAGCCGGAGGAACGCTGGTGTCCATCGTCGCGCCGCCCGAGGCACGGCCCGCCGACGGCCTCGCGGTCGACTTCGTCGTCGAGTCCGATCGCGCCCAACTGAGTGAGATCGTCCAGCGGGTGCGAGACGGACGACTGCGGACGAACATCGGCAACGTTGCGACCCTCGACGATGCCGTCGCGGCTCTCAATCCGACCAAGCGGATCAGCGGGAAGACGATCATCCGCGTTCGTCCCTGAGCGACGCGCGCCCATTGATGCACGCAGCCGGCCGGCGCTGTCCAGGGCGACCGGCTGGCGCGCGCCCCATACAGCGAAAACACTCCATTCACCCACAGGAATCACCATGACCGACGGAATCCCTATGAGCGACGGATTGACCATGACCAACGCTGTCATCGAATGCATCCTGAGCCGCAGCGCCGCCAAGTACTACGACCCTGCTGCCACCTTGAGCGACGACCAAATCTGCGAGCTGGTGCGAATCGGCACCACCGCGCCGACGTCGTTCCACTTGCAGAATTGGCGCTTCATCGCCGTACGCACGCCTGAAGCCAAGGCTCGGTTGCGTCCCATTGCTTGGGATCAGCCCGCGATCACCGAAGCAGCCGTTACCTTCATCGTCTGCGGCCAGTTGGCCGATTCCAGCGTAATACCAGGGCGCCTGGCACCGCTGGTGGAAGCGGGCATCATGCCGGCGAAGATGGTGCCGGAATGGGAAATCCCCGCACGCAATCTGTATATGGAGTACCCGCAGCGCCAGCGCGACGAAGCAGTACGCACCAGCACCTTCGGCGCGGCGGCGATGATCTATGCGGCCCGCTCGCTGGGCCTGGGTTCGACACCGATGATCGGTTTCGATGCCGAAGCGGTGCATCGCGAGTTTGGACTGGCCGAGGACGAAGTGCCGGTCATGCTGTTGTCCGTGGGGCCGGTGCGTCCGGGAAACTGGCCACAGAAGCCGCGCCGCCCGGTGGCCGATGTGCTGGAATTCGCCTAGTTGAGGAGTCCGGTCTTAGCAGGGCGGCCGCCGGGTCTCACGCACCGGGTCCCTCTTCGCCCTGCTCGGCGGCGTCCTGCAGCAGGGCGGTCCTCAGCTGTTCCCAGGATTCCACATGGCGATGGCTGTCACCGCGGTCGCGTGCGTTCTCTCCACGCTCGCGGTGTTCATTATCGAGCTGGGGGCCCCGCGCGTTGGTCATTAATCTCAAAGCCGCCAAGACGTTTGGTCTTAAAGTGCCGCCAAGCTCGCTTGCCACCGCTGACGAGGTAATCGAATGACAGCCATTTTTCGCTGCACCGCATGAGTCTCAAACTGCCCCATCGCGAAATTTTTCTGCAACGCGAGCTTGGTCGCTATCGGGGTAAGGCGGACATGGAGCACGCCGCATTCCATTTGCTCGCGTCGATTGTCCAGCGCTTTGCCTAGACCTCGGGCGGGCATTCGGGGCAGGTATCGCCGACCGAGTCCAGGACCTCACCGCGCGGGCAGCCGCCTCGGGCGAAAGACCCGGTGGCATATCCTTGCGGGCGATTTCGAACGCCCGCTCACGGGCGTGCGGATCCGCGCGGTCCTGCATCCAGCCGTGGTACTCACACTCGCGGATCGCGCCTGCCTCCTGCAGCACGGCTATCGCCCATCCCCGTACCGTGCGGATCGCCGTCCGCCTCTCCTTGGTCATCAGCATCAAGATCGCTCCTCCGCGAAGGACGAATCCTTGCAGCCCTCGATTCGTTCCGGCTGCTAACACAGAGCAGGGATTCCAAATCGTCGGGGCAGGTGCTTTTCCACGTGTTCCGCCGCCCTGTGCAAAACCAGCCACGCAGCAGCCTGCCATTCAACGCGACCGGCGAAGTTATAAAGAATGACGGCGTCTGGAAGGTTTATGAATTCACTTGGCAGATGGATGCGATTCTGCTCGGGGCTCGCTTTGAGGGACGCTAGCTGCGCGACACAGGGGTTTCACTATCCCGAGCGGCCCGAGCACCCGCCGGCGCTGAAACCACTCGAGAACTGGCCGAAATCCAATCCGCGAGATTTGCGGTAGTTACAAGGTCATTGGAATGCGTCGAACCTTTGTCGCATTGATTCTCGCCATTCTGTCGAGCTTGGCCTTGGCCGACGAGTTTGTCGGACAGGCCAGCGTGATAGACGGCGACACGCTGGAAATGCATGGAGTGCGCATTCGGCTTTGGGGGATCGATGCACCGGAGAGCAGTCAGCTGTGCCGCGGCGAAGACAGTCTACAATATCGTTGCGGAGCGCAGGCCGCGAATGACCTTGATGTCTTCATTGCCCGCCGTGCCGTCAATTGTGTTCCAGTCAGCCTCGACCCATATGGCCGCACGGTCGCGACCTGTTCGGTCGGTGGTGCGGACCTCGGCGAATGGCTTGTACGCAACGGTCTTGCGTTGGATTGGCCCAAATACTCGAAAGGCAGGTATCACGAAGCTCAGCGCGATGCTGAGCGTGCGGGCCAGGGACTCTGGAAGGGCAGCTACGTCGAGCCGTGGCTCTACCGTGCATGCATCCGCGCAAGCGGAAGGCCGTCCGCCTGTTCGGACGATGCAAATGCCCATCCTTGATGCGATCCCAGCAAGGCGCCAATCCACAACGTGCGTTGGCCAATCACCGCACTTGGGCAAGTGGCTCTGGCGCGGTTTGGGCGACTCACGCTACCCATCATTCCTAATCACCTCACTGCACAATGGGAATGAAATGGTTGCAGCTACCCGTGAATTGCCGGCCTCTGGTTACGCGCTTGAAGTGGACGGCCGGCTCAAAGCCGAATTTACAACCAGAGACGGCGCCAGGGCAGGTGGCGAAGAACTAAAGAAGCGTTTTCCCATGCTTCAGATCAGGATCTATGACGCGCAGACGCATGCGCGCGAGGAAATCTAGGTCCTCCGACTAAAGCCTTCGTGGAGTTCGTCCGCTTGCGCGCGTGCGGCTCCGCCGCATCGGGCTCTCGTGTTGGGGTGGACGGCCCCCTTCCGCCACTCTGCGTGGCTAGACTGAGGTGGTCGCTGACCTCAAATGAAGGAGCCGCCCGTGGAAACGATTGTTCGCATCGGTTTGGATACGTCAAAAAGTGTGTTTCAGTTGCATGGCGTTGACGGGATGGAGCAGCCGGTTTTGCGGCGTAAGTTGAGGCGCAGCCAGGTTCTGGAGTTCTTCAGGCGTTTGCCGCCTGCGTTTGTCGCGATGGAGGCTTGCGGAGCATCGCACTATTGGGCGAGGGAGCTACGATCGCTCGGGCATGAGGTGGCGATGATCCCGCCGCAATATATCAAGCCATATGTGCAGCGCGGGAAATCCGACGCCGCGGACGCCGAGGCGATTTGTGAAGCGGCGAGTCGGCCAAAACTGCGCAAGAACTTTGTGCCGATCAAGAGTCCCGAGCAGCAGGGTGCGCAGATGCTGACACGCGTGCGCAGTCAGTTCATCGGCAGGCGTACCCAGCTCGCCAATTCGATCCGCGGCTACGCCGCGGAATTTGGCTTTACTGCGCCCAAGGGGCTTTCGCGCCTCCATCAGCTGCTGATCGATATTCGGGCTGATGAGACGGTTCCCGACTTGGCGCTGGAGCTCGTGGAAGCGTTGGCGGCAGAGCTGGCGCGCGTCGACGACCAGATCGCTAAGCTCGACAAGAAGCTCATGCACCTGCACCGGAGTAGCGAGATGAGCCGACGACTGGCGGCCATTCCGGGAATTGGTCCGATTGGCGCGACGCTGCTGTCAATCAAGGTCGTGGATGCAGGTGGGTTCAAGTCGGCAAGAAACTTTGCTGCGTGGCTTGGCCTGACACCAAAGAACCATTCAACGGCCGGAAAGAACCGGCTCGGCGTGATTACGCGCGCCGGTGACGGCATGTTGCGAACCGTTTTGGTCGCTGGCGCGACGGCTGTGATCGCAGATGTGCGGCGACGCGAGAGTCGCTCCTGGCCCTGGCTGAAAGACATGATCGCGCGCAAGCCGCCGAAGCTAGTCGCCATAGCGTTGGCAAACAAGCTGGCGCGGATCGCTTGGAAACTGATGGTCAGTGGCGAGCATTACCGACCTGCTGGCAGCGTCATACCGACGACGACGCCGGTCTAGGCTTAAACGAAATGCAGAGCTTGGCGCTAGACCGTTAGGTTTGACGCTGAGGGCGGAACTTGCAGGATAGGAAGAGGTGGTACGTTCGGCGCGAGCCGGTCATGTGAGATGCTCCGCTCGGTTTACCGGCAGAAAATGCCGCTCTCGTGTTTGGATCTCACTGTCCGCGAAGCCCATCTTGGCCGGTGGTCGCAAGACCCGCAAACAGGCCGGACATATGAGCGCAAGCGATCCGAGCATGCTGCCAGAGCCAATCCTTGCAAGTCGGGGGCCGTCCACATATGAACCGAGCCGCTTTGCGTCTCGGCCGTCCGGCTTCGATCCCCTCGCGCAAGAGCTTCGGAGCTCCTCGCCGGGGGCACTCGGGAAAGGGGCCCGCCGTCATGAAGTATGCCGGCGTCGCTATCACTGCCCCGTTCCCGGGTACCCTTTTAACCGGTCTTCTCTAACCGGGGTTGGGACGTCAAGCATAAATCTCATCTGACTATGTCATTCCGGCTGCTCCTTCCGAACCTGTCAGGGCGTCAAAGTATCCGGCGATCGCGCTTCTCTTCGAGGTCGGATCCCCGCCTCATGATGATGTTCGTGAAGAAGTGGCGGGACCATCTCGGGGACGCAGTCACGGAGCAATCGGCTCGCGCTGCAGACCGGTTATCGCCCTCACCATTCCTCGTCCTGCCGGACTCCTTGACAGCCTTTCGGCTGTGTTCTGATGGTCAGTTGATGGGTGTCAGACTGCGGCTCTGGTCTCCAGCGTTGATTTCTCCCACCGGAAGTCGCTGCCATCGCGCCACATGCGGTGCAATATAACGGACAGCTTGCGGGCCACCGCTACCAACGCATTTTTCATTGAGCTGCGTTTGGCAATACGAATGCCCCATGCCTTCAACGAGCACCACCGCCTGGTGTTGACCATCAATGAGTGTGCGGCTTCAAAGAGATGTTCCCGGGCAAAAGCGTCGCCGCACCGGGTGATGCGCCCGTTGTAATCGACCTCTCCCGATGCGTACTTTCCTGGGGTCAATCCGAGGTGGACACCAACGTGCCGTGATTTGCGGAAGCGGGCCGGATTATCGATGGTCGTCTTGAACGCCAAGGCTGTCAGAGGGCCAACGCCAGGAACTGTCATAAAGCGGCGGCAGGTCGCGTCTCTTCTTACCAGGCGTCCAATCAGGCGCGTCAACACGCGCGCCTGTTCGCCGAGCATACGACGGGCTTCCAGCAGTGGGACGACGAGAGCTTGCAAGGCTCCGTCAGGTACGATGAGCTCGCGTACACGTACTTCAAAACGGCTTTGTCCGATGAGGCCGACCTTGAATCCAAAGGTTCGAAGCGCCGCCCGAATATGGTTGTTGAGGTCGCGCTGCTTGTCGAGAAGGCATCGGCGACTACCCATCAATGCTCGCAGCTTTTGGCTGTCTTCGGTTTTGATATGGACCGCCTTAAACCACCCTGTTCGCATCATTTGAGCAAGCGCTCGCGCATCGTTTCGATCGGTTTTGACGTTTTGCGCCTGCATCACGCTCTTTGCGTGCCGGGTTTCGACACAAATGACCGGCAGGCCGCTTTCCGAAAGCCCGTTGTGCAGCCAGGACGAGCATTGACCGGCTTCCAACCCAATGCGTTGGAAAGCGAAGCCGGTACTCCTCAGCCAGGAAATTAGCGCCTCGGGCTCGGTGTCCGTCACCCCCTCCCGTACGATGTTCCCATCTCGATCAACGATGCAAATCGCAGTGCGCTTCAGAGACACGTCGAGTCCAGCGAAGTGATTCATCAGAATCTCCATCTCATTCCTGGGCGAATCGATCGACGTATTATGCGCCGGCCGAGGGAGCTCCCCCGGTTACTTCATCTCGTCGCTGCACTCGGTCCCGCGTGCCGCCTTCGGCGTCGCTATGCTCACGCTCCTGCGGGTGCCATTTTCCGTTGATGCGATGCGCCCTTGGCGCACGCCTGGTCGGGGCCTTCGGCCTGAGCACCTCAAAGCCAAGCCCCATGAAGAATTGGACGAAAGGCAGGCCGCGTCGCAGGTTCGCATTCTCACTTAGAGGCTGAGAGTAAGAGTGCCGCCCGGTTTGCCGTGACGGGTTACAGGCTGCGAGAGAGGCTCGCGGCGCCCGTCGCGGAGATCCGCGATGTCCAGACAATATCCTCGGGCGCGCACCGGTGATGACCGGACAAGCCCTTATGGCGAAATCACCAACAAGATCATAGCCGAGCTGGAGGCTGGCCGAGTGCCGTGGGTGCAGCCTTGGGGCACGGCGGCGGCGACGGCGCCTTTGGCTATGCCGAAAAGCGCCGCGACCGGCCGTCAATATAGCGGCATCAACATTCTAATCCTCTGGGGGGCCGCCACTGAGCGCGCATTCACCGGTCAGAGCTGGCTTACATTCCGCCAGGCGCTGTCGCTCGGTGGTCACGTCCGCAAGGGCGAGCGCGGCACGACAGTCGTCTACGCCGATCGGTTTGTCCCGGTCGACGAAAAGCGCCGCGCGAGCGAGAACGGTGAGGAAGCGCAGGCGGTTCCATTCCTCAAGCGCTTCACGGTCTTCAACAGCGATCAATGCGACGGCTTGCCTCCAGAGATCGCAACAGCGGCGCCGCCTCCGCCGCCAGGCCTGATCGAGCCGCAGGTCGAATACCTGATCAAGGCGACCGGCATCGACTTCCGCATTGGCGGCAACCGTGCCTTCTATGTGCCCACAGAGGATTATGTGCAGGTGCCCCCACCGCAAGCCTATTTCGAACCGATCAATTGGCATCGAACGGCCCTCCACGAGCTGGCGCATGCCAGCGGCCATCCGTCACGCCTCAATCGCGACTTGTCGGGCAGCTTTGGTACCAAGAAGTATGCCTTTGAGGAGTTGGTTGCGGAAATCTCATCCGCGTTCGGTTGCGCGTCACTCGGTATCGTGCCCACGGTGCGGCACGCCGACTATATCGGCTCGTGGCTAGAAGTGTTGCGCGAGGACAATCGTGCAATTGTCCGGGCCGCTTCCCAGGCCAGCAAGGTCGCGGACTATCTCCTCGGCTTTCTCCCAGAACCCGCCGTCGATATGCCGGAGGACCAGCAGACGGCGTGAGGCTCTGCTCGGTGGCCGCGCGCACGAGAGCGAGAGGGCAGGGACGTTTCCGTGACGGGTTGGAGGCCGAGAGAGAGGCTCCCGGCTGCCCGTCGTGGAGAATCGATATGACGAAGGCTGTCCAAAAGATCACGCTATCCCCCTCGCGAGACATTCCGTTCAACAAACTGGTCCTCAGCCAGTCCAACGTCCGGCATGTGAAGGCGGGCGTTTCCATCGAGCAACTCGCTGAAAGCATCGCGCAGCGTACGCTCTTGCAAAGTCTCAACGTGCGGGCGGTTGTGGACGCCGAAGGCAATGAGACCGGCATGTTCGAGGTGCCGGCCGGCGGCAGGCGCTATCGCGCGCTGGAACTTCTCGTAAAGCAGAAGCGCATGGCAAAGACTCAGGCGGTTCCTTGTGTCGTGCGCGAGGGGGGCATCGCTGAAGACGACTCGCTTGCAGAGAATGACGAGCGGATAGGGCTTCATCCGCTCGATCAGTTCCGAGCATTCCAGAGCTTGAGTGGCGCCGGATTATCCGACGAGGATATCGCTGCTCGGCATTTCGTGACACCGGCCGTTGTGAAGCAACGACTCCGGCTGGCGTCCGTGTCGCCAAAGCTCCACGACGTCTATGCCGAAGACGGTATGACTCTCGAGCAACTCATGGCCTTCTCTGTTACAGCCGACCACGCCAGGCAGGAGCAGGTCTGGGAGAACGTCAGCCGATCCGGCTATGATGAACCCTATCAGATCCGGCGAATGCTGACGGAAAATACCGTGCGCGCGTCCGATCGCCGCGTTCAGTTCATTGGGCTGGATGCTTACGAGCAGGCTGGCGGCGGCGTTTTGCGGGATCTTTTCGAGCACGATGATGGCGGCTGGCTCCAGGACGTTGCTTTGCTCGATCGTCTCGTTACAGAAAAGCTCAAAGCCGAGGCCGAGACGATTGCTGCGGAGGGCTGGAAGTGGATTTCGCTCGCCGTCGAATTCCCCTACGGCCACACGGATGACCTGCGTGAGCTGGAGGGCAAACCTGTCGATCTCTCCCCGGAGGAGCAGACCACCATTGACGCACTCAACGCCGAGCAAGCCAAGCTTGAATCCGATTATCAGGATGCCGACGAGTTGCCCGATGAGGTCGATCAGCGTCTGGGCGAAATCGAGGCGGCATTGGTCGCGCTCGAAGACCGGTCGATGATTTACGATCCGGCCGAGATCGTCCGCGCTGGCGTCTTCGTCTGCATCGATTCCGAAGGCCGCCTCTCGGTGGATCGGGGTTACGTCCGGCCGGAGGACGACGTGTCGGCAGACGATCCTGATGTCGGGCAGGGCGCCGACACACCGTCGATCGAGGGGAAGGCGGCTGGTGCTTCGGTCCAGCGCGCGGTCATCGCGGTGGCTGGCGGCGCTACTGATACGGAAGAAGATGATGAGGATGGGACGAAACCTCTGCCGGATCGGCTGATCACCGAGCTGACAGCGCATCGCACGCTGGCGTTGCGGGATGCGCTGGCGGAAAATCCTGCGATTGCGTTCCAGGCGGTGCTGCACAACTTCGTGCTGACGGCCTTTTACCGGTTCGCATCGTCCGGAAGCTGCCTTGAGATCGGCCTTCGCACGCCGACCTTTCCGGCTCAAGCGCCTGGCTTGAGGGAAAGCGCGTCCGGGAAGGCCGTTGAGGCGCGGCATGAATCCTGGAAAGCACGGTTGCCGAAGGGCGAAAACGATCTCTGGACCGCGCTCACAGTCCTCGACGGCACCGCACAGGCATCCCTGTTCGCTCACTGTGCGTCATTTGCGGTCAACGCTCTCTACGAGCCCGCCAACCGCTACAATCAGGGCCGCGTCTCCGTCCACGGCGTTCGCACCCGACTCGACCAGGCTGATGTGCTGGCAGGTGCCGTCGGCCTCGACATGGTTCAAGTGGGTTGGAAGCCCTCCGTCGACAACTATCTCGGCCGGGTCACCAAGCCTCGCATTCTGGAGGCAGTGCGGGAAGCAAGAGGCGAATCGTCCGCGCAATTGATCGACCACCTGAAGAAGGCCGACATGGCCAAGGAGGCTGAGCGTCTTCTCGATGGTTCGGGTTGGTTGCCGGAACCGCTGCGTCTCGTCGATTCCAGTGCGGCGTCAATGGAGCAGGAGAGTGAAGCGGGCCCGCTGCCCGAATTCCTCGACGAGGACGAGGATCGGGACAACGCGAACGACGATGATCCGCAACAGGTCGACGCGGCTGAGTGACATCGTAGGAGGGACGGCTCCGGCCGTCCGGCAATTGCTTGGGGACCGGTGTGTCGCGCCGGTCCCCATTCTTATGGGCTAGGGCAGAGAGGGAGAGCCGGGCCGGGAAGGTTTGAATCGCCGTGGTCTTAAGGAGAGCGACGGGCGGTTCGACCCATTCCTGCTCTCCCGAGAACCCTGTCATGACCGAATCTCTCGCCGGCGGCGCTGCCGCCGCGCCGCTCTCGATGCGCGCCGCTGCAACTCTCACCTCCGCCGCCGTCAGGGCCGCGCGACAGCTCGTGATTGATCTCGAGCGCGGCCGTCGCATCGATGCCGCTGTCCTGCGTAACGCCATGGAAGCTGCCTTCGGCGCTTCCGACGCCACTGGCGTCTGGAACTGGAAGACCGCCTATGATGTCTGCGAGGCGGCAACCGTTCTGTTCCTTCGCAAGTTTGGCCCGGCTATCCGTGTCAAGGCCGGCTCGACGGCCGCGATGCTGCCGATGCTCGCGACAATCACGCGCTGTCTGCCGACCCACACGCGGCGCTCCGAGCACAGCCAAGCCCTTCAACAATTCTCGACGCCGATCCCGCTTGGGCTCGCCGCATGCACCGCGGCCGGCGTCACGCCGTCCGACCGGGTTTTAGAGCCCTCCGCGGGGACCGGCTTGCTCGCCGTCTTTGCCGAGCTTGCTGGCGGCGCCTTGGTGTTGAACGAGCTGGCCGTGGGTCGCGCGGCATTGCTCGATCAACTGTTCGCCAAGGTTAAGGTCACGCGATTCGACGGCGCCCAGATCGATGATCACCTCGATGCGGGTGTCGTACCGAGCGTCGTCCTGATGAACCCGCCGTTCTCGGCATTGGCGAACGTCGATCGACGGATGGCAGATGCGGCGCTCCGGCACATCGCCTCAGCCTTGGCGCGTCTTTGCGACGGTGGGCGTCTGGTCGCCATCACCGGCGCAAGTCTTGCGCCGGATAGTGCGGCATGGCGAGATGCCTTTGTTCGCCTCCAGGAGCGCGGGCGGGTGGTGTTTTCTGCCGCCATCGATGGCGCGGTCTATGCGAAACACGGAACGCAGACCGACACAAGGCTGCTTGTGATCGACAAGCAGCCCGCCGCAGACCCGAAAGTCTTGTCGGCCTCGTTGGGCATGGCGGGCGATGTCGCCACGTTGCTCGACTGGGTGAGCCAGCATGTGCCCCCGAGGCTGCCTGTCGCCACCCCCGTCATGGTCGACGTCATCAGACGCCCCGCGACGTCTCGGCCGGCAGGCGCCTTTGCACCCAGCCCATCGCCCGCTTCGGGAGACAGCGCGCCAGAGGGCGTCGAACTCACCTACGAGACGGTCGAGTGGACACCTCCGGAAGGCGCTCGACTGACCGATGCGCTTTATGAGGAATACGCACTGCAGGCGATCCGTATTCTGGACGTGCATGCGCATCCGACCAAACTCGTGCAGTCCGCCGCGATGGCCTCGGTCGCGCCGCCGAAGCCATCTTACCGGCCACATCTGCCGGCCAATGTCGTGGCGGATGGCATCCTGTCCGACGCCCAACTCGAAAGCGTCATCTATGCTGGTGAAGCGCATTCCGAGTTTCTTGCGGGCTCCTGGACGGTCGATGCGACCTTTGATGTTGTGGCGGCCGCGCGCGACGATGCAGAAAATGCCGTTCGCTTCCGCCGCGGCTGGTTCTTGGGCGATGGCACCGGCGCGGGCAAGGGTCGGCAGGTCGCCGGCATCCTTGTCGACAACTGGCTCAAGGGCCGCCGCCGTGCGGCCTGGATCAGCAAATCCGACAAGCTGATCGAAGACGCGCAGCGCGACTGGTCCGCGCTCGGCATGGAGCGGTTGCTCGTGACGCCGCTGTCTCGGTTTCGCCAGGGCACGCCGATCCGGCTTTCGGAAGGCGTCCTATTTACCACCTACGCTACGCTGCGCACCGACGAGCGCGGCGAAAAGCTTTCGCGCGTGCGGCAGATCGTTGAATGGTTGGGCTCCGACTTCGACGGAGTGATCGTCTTCGACGAGAGCCACGCGATGCAGAACGCGGCAGGCCAGAAGGGCGAGCGTGGCGACCAGGCGGCCTCTCAGCAGGGCCGTGCGGGGCTCAGGCTCCAGCACGCCTTGCCGAATGCCCGCGTCGTCTATGTCTCCGCGACGGGCGCCACGACCGTACACAATCTGGCTTACGCCCAGCGGCTGGGATTGTGGGGTGGCGACGATTTCCCGTTTGCTACGCGGGCCGAGTTCGTCGAGGCGATCGAGGAGGGCGGCGTTGCGGCCATGGAGGTACTTGCGCGCGACCTCAAGGCGCTCGGCCTCTACGCGGCCCGCTCGCTCTCTTACGAGGGCGTCGCGTACGAGCTCATCGAGCACCAGCTTACGCCCGCGCAGGTTCGCATCTACGACGCCTATGCAGGTGCGTTCAGCATCATCCACAACAACCTCGACGCGGCGATGCGAGCCGCCAACATCACCGGCGAAACCGGAACGCTGAACGGCCAGGCGAAATCAGCGGCGCGATCTGCCTTCGAAGGCGCGAAGCAGCGCTTCTTTGGCCACCTCCTGACTTCGATGAAGACGCCATCCTTGATCCGCTCGATCGAACGCGATCTGGACGCTGGCCATGCCGCCGTCATCCAGATTGTCTCGACCGGTGAAGCGCTGATGGAGCGCCGGCTGGCCGAGATACCAACGGAGGACTGGGGCGACGTCCAGGTTGACATCACCCCACGCGAGTATGTCCTCGATTATCTCGCCCATTCCTTTCCGGTCCAGCTCTACGAGCCGTTCTCCGACCAGGAGGGCAATCTCTGCTCCCAGCCTGTCTATCGTGACGGCCAACCGGTCGAGAGCCGGGACGCCGTCGCCCGCCGCGACCGCCTCATCGAGAAGCTCGCCTCGCTGCCGCCAGTCCCTGGTGCGCTGGACCAGGTCGTCCAGCGCTTCGGCACTGACATGGTCGCGGAGGTGACCGGCCGTTCGCGGCGCATCGTTCGCAAGGGCGACAGGCTGGTGGTCGAAAACCGAGCCAGTTCGGCCAACCTCGCCGAGACCTCGGCGTTCATGGATGACGTCAAGCGCATCCTCGTGTTCTCCGACGCGGGCGGCACGGGGAGGAGCTACCATGCCGAACTCTCGGCGCGGAATCGCCGCCTGCGAGTCCACTATCTGCTCGAGCCCGGCTGGAAGGCGGACGCCGCGATCCAGGGGCTCGGCCGGACGAACCGGACCAACCAGGCGCAGCCGCCGCTGTTTCGTCCCATCGCGACCGACGTGAAGGCCGAAAAGCGCTTCCTCAGCACCATCGCCCGCCGGCTCGATACATTGGGAGCCATCACGCGCGGCCAGCGCCAGACCGGAGGGCAGGGCCTGTTCCGGCCCGAGGACAATCTCGAAAGCCAGTACGGCCGCGACGCGTTGCGCCAACTCTACACGCTGCTGGCGCGCGGCAAGGTCGAGGGCTGCTCGCTCGAGAGGTTCGAGGATGCGACCGGCCTGAAGCTCACGGATACTAACGGCCTCAGGGATGACCTGCCGCCGATTACGACTTTCCTGAACCGGTTGCTGGCGCTCACGATCGATCTTCAGAATATCCTGTTCACCGTCTTCGAGCAGCTATTGACGGCTCGGATCGAAGGCGCGGTTGCCTCCGGTACCTATGACGTTGGGCTGGAAACGCTCCGCGCCGAGAGCTTCGTCGTCACCGACCGGCGGACGATTTACGTTCATCCGGGCACTAGCGCCGAGACCCGGCTGCTCACGATCACCCAGTGCCAGCGCAATCATCCAGTGAGCCTGGATGATGCTCTCGGTCGTCTTTCGGACCCTCGCGCCATCCTGTTGATCAATGAGCGCTCAGGACGAGCAGCAGTGCAGGTCACGGCTCCGAGCTTCATGCTTGATGATGGTGAGATCGAGCGGCGCGCGCGCCTGATCCGGCCCATGGAACAGCATAGCGTTCCGTTGAAGATCATGGCGGAAAGCCATTGGGTCGAGGTCGACCGCGAACGCTTCGCCGCGGCCTGGCTGGCGGAGCTTGCCGACGTGCCCGAGTTCACGGAAAGCACGATCCCCGTCGTGGCCGGCTTGCTGTTGCCGATCTGGAAGCGGCTGCCGAACGAGTCGACCCGCGTCTATCGGCTGCAGACCGACGCGGGCGAGCGGATCATCGGCCGCAACGTCTCCGCTATGTGGGTCGCGAATATCCTTGCGGCTGACGCGCCAGCGCTGACGCCGGACGCCGCCTTCGCCGCGTTGATGGAAGGACGGACCGTCCTCGAGATTGCGGAGGGGCTCCAGCTTCGCCGTGTCCGGGTGACGGGCGCACACCGCATTGAACTGTCGGGCTTCAACGACACGATGCGCGATCGCTTGCGGGCCTACGGCCTCTTTGGAGAGATCATCTCCTGGAAGCTGCGCATGTTCGTGCCCACGGACGCGAGCGGTGTCGAGATCCTGTCGAAGGTGCTCGACCGCTACCCAGTCGAGCGTGCAAGTGAGCGGGAGGCCGCCTGATGCCTCGCGCGCCTTGCGAACTGGCACGCCGCCTCGCGCGTGAGGCCGAGGCGGTGTGCCGACACTATCTCTCCAATGGCAGGCGGGAGGGGCGGTACTGGCTGGTTGGCGACGTCCACAACACCCCGGGCCGCTCGTTGTTTGTGCGGCTCCAGGAATCACCAAAGGGCTCCGCCGGAAAATGGACTGATGCCGCAACAGGCGAGCATGGCGATCTCCTCGACGTCATCCGTGAAAGCCTGGGTTTGCGCGAATTCCGCGAGGTCGCAGAGGAGGCGAGGCGCTTTCTGAGGCTGCCTCGTGCTGAACCGGAACTCGTCTCGCAACACGTTCGTCCGTCAGCACCGGCCGGATCGCAAGAGGCAGCGAGACGGCTCTTTGTTATATCGCAACCGATCGAGGGGACCGTGGTCGACACATATTTGCAGCGTCGCGGAATAGCCCGCGTGCACCATGGTGGCAGTCTGCGTTTCCATCCGCGCTGCTACTATCGGCCCGATGAACACCTGCCGACCGAGACCTGGCCGGCGATGATCGCCTGCGTCACGGACCTCGATGGACAGATCACTGGCGTGCACCGCACCTGGCTCGATCCGGACGGCTTTGATCGCACTCGGCTGGGCAAAGCTCCGATCGATACGCCACGACGCGCGATGGGCGATCTCGTCGGCAACGCGGTTCGCTTCGGCGTGGTGGACGATGTGCTCGCTGCCGGCGAGGGTATTGAGACCATGCTGTCGCTGCGCTACGTGCTGCCGACTATGCCAATGGCGGCTGCGCTTTCGGCCAATCACCTCTCAGCCATAATACTGTCGTCTGGCCTGCGCCGGCTCTACATCGCCCGCGACGCCGATGCCGCCGGCCATGCGGTGCAGGCGACTCTCAGCCAGCGCGCAGCAGACGCCGGCATTGAAGCGATCGCGCTGTCGCCCCGGTTGGGCGACTTCAACGAAGATCTGCATGTCTTCGGTCTCGACGCGCTCCGAGCAGCCCTGCGGTTTCAGCTTGTGCCAGAGGACGTCGTTCGCTTCCTGCATTCGTCGACGGTGGCCGCGGAATAGCTCCCGGTCTTCGATCGACGTTGATAGGCCGGTCATATGCGAGGCCAATACCGGAAAAGGACGCGACCTCGGCCTTCTAGAGGGCGATCGGACGGCAAGCGGCCCGGGCCGGCAATGGCTGCGTCCGGCTATTTTCCGCCGCGCGCCAGCGATGTGAAGACACATCATACGGTTGGCCGCGCGCTTTGCATCGCGAAGCAAAATAGCCGGCCTCCGCCATCCTCCGCTGCCGCTTCGGCCCTTTCGGGTTCTGGCCCGTTCCGCCTGCCGTCAGAGGATCGCCACGAAGGCCGCGATGGTCGCGGCCGATCCGGCAAAGGACCTCTTCCCATGAACGACCATGACGATATCGAACCGCCGCACGCCACATCTCCGACCGACCACGTCCTCACTGAATTACAGCTCTTCGGTTATCGTCCCTTCGACGACCAGCCCGATCCAAGACCGCTCCCCGAGGGCAAGATGATCGTCGGCGCCGTGGTCGATATCTTTGACGCCCTTGTTGCGACCCTGAACGACACGCGGCTTGAGCCGGACCTTGACGATCTGCTCTGGTCGACCGTCAACTTGTTCCATCGGGCCGTCGATCGCATCGAACGGCAACTAGATGACAACGAACAAGCGCAGCATAAGAGCCAACGCGAGCAGAACGGCTCGGAAGTGCGATCGGTCGAACTCGAGCGCCTGACGGCCGAAGGCATCACGCTGATCGAGCGCCGCAATTGCCTGGAACTGTTCCGGGATCAGGCCATCGAGCGATTTGAGGTCCACACCGGCTCAGCTTGGCGTCCTCGGTCGGGATCATTGGTCAATCACCGAACGCTCACCGCGGCAATGATCGACTCCCGCGACTTCATCGCTGCCAAGCGTCGTTCCGAGACTGAGGTCATGTTGCCACCAGGACCGAAAATCGCACTCACCGGTGGGCTCGACTTCAATGACCACCACCTCATCTGGGATCGCCTCGACAAGGTTCACGCCAAGCACCCCGACATGGTCCTCCTGCATGGCGGCTCCCCGAAAGGCGCCGAACTGATCGCCTCCAAATGGGCAACCAGCCGCAAGGTGCCACAGATCGCCTTCAAGCCCGACTGGACGAAACACGCCAAGGCGGCGCCGTTCAAGCGCAACGATGCTCTGCTTGAGCTTCTGCCGATTGGCGTCATGCATTTCCCGGGCACGGGAATTCAGGACAATCTCGCTGACAAGGCGAAGCGGCTCGGCATTCCCGTCTGGAAGTTCGGCGGCGCATGAGCGCCGTCGCCTCGAAGACGCCAAGGTGGAGTTGCACGCCGCAACTTCGCCTCCTTTCGATTTTACGTCCGAAGCCGCGCCGCGGTGGTGGTGGAAGGCGCGACCGGTACATGTTTGCACATGGAGCCACCGCCATGCTTGTCCTTGGGCTTGCCCTCAACGCCGTTGGCATAGGCTTGTTCTGCTGGCTGATCTTTGCGCTGGCGGTCTATGCCTTGCCGTTTTTCGTCGCACTCAGTTTCGGGACAATGGCGTTTCATGGCGGCGCCGGCGTCGTCGGCGCGCTGCTTATCGGATTAGCCTCCGGCGCACTGACGCTTGCCGTCGGTCAGATCGCCGTCGCGGTCAGTCGGTCACGGACTTTGCGTATCGCGATCGCAACCGCATTCGCCGTCCCTGCGGCAATCGCCGGCTATCATGTGGTGTTTGCCCTGTCGCAGATCGGGGTGCCTTCGCTCGCTTGGCGCGAGGCCTTCGCTTGCCTGGGTGCGGTTTGCATCGGCGGCACGGCATGGACGCGCTTGACCGTTTTCGCGGAGACCCGCCCGTTGGAGTCGGCCGGGGTGGCGGAGAATATGCCTCAACCAGTTCTCACAGCCGCCAGGCATGAGTGATGACGCTTCGTCGCCATCATCGGTCGAGCAAGGTCGCACAGGGCGCCACGTTGAACGAGGGGTCATCGAGCTCGAACGAGAAGTAACCGCGCTTCTCCTCGGAGCGCTTTAAGCAAGCCGTACCAATCTCTATCCGGCCCACACAGCTGCGGTGGCGCGGCGCGCCGCGCTCGATCATTCCTTCCGGGACGATACCGCCCTTTGCGGCAGATTGTTTCTCTTTCTGCGCCGAACCGTTCCGACCTCTTGTTCAGCACAACCGAGATTCGCCAGTCTTCTCCCGAGATTGCGGTTCAGCACGCGGACGCACGTGGCCTCTTTGATGGCTTGATCTGGCCGAAGACCGGCTGCGCCTCGATCGTCTGAGCCGCAACGCCGTTGATGCGACTTTCTTCCCCTGGGCTTGCGCCCATTCCTCGCGAGACAAGAAAGTCGCTCCAACGACGTCCTCCGCTGCGCTCCGGCCCGCGAGCGGGTGCGTCGCCGATCGTCCTCGGCCTTTAGATCGCCATCGAGGCCGCGGTGGTCGCGGGCTCGAAACACAACAGGAGAAGTGACATGGCTAACATCGGTTCTTTCAAGAAGGTCGGCAACGATTTCCAGGGCGAGATCGTCACCCTGAGCCTGCAAGCCAAGGGCGTCCGTATCGTCGCCGAGACCAACCGCTCCAACGAAAACGCTCCCAGCCACCGCATCTACGTGGGCCGGGCGGAGATCGGGGCAGCCTGGTCGAAGCGCTCCGAAGAGGGCCGCGATTACCTCTCGCTCAAGCTCGATGATCTCTCGTTCAACGCGCCGATCTACGCGAACCTGTTCGATGACGAAGGCGGCGAGGGCTACACGCTGCTCTGGTCGCGGCCCCGCAAGAACGGCGAGTAAGACTCTCTCCACCAAGCCCCGCCCGATCCCTCGGGCGGGGCTTCCTAAACTCCTACCCAGTCCGCGCATCGACAGACGGGCCGTTGCGCCATTGTGCTAGGTTTGATTGCTGCGCAGCTGAGGGGCAACCATATTTGATGGGCGGCCGGCGCGTCATCTCTGGGGCGCGGTTTGCGAAGAAACGGTCTCGTGTGGCCGAATCAACTCTTGCGGTCCGATTACTTTCGCCTGGCAGGCTTTGATCGCTCGTTTCGCGCCTCCTCGTCCGGGAGGACGAGATCAACGTGGCTGATGCCCAACGTGCTGGCGAGTTCAAACAAGGTTACAACGGTTGGATTTCGGCGGCCACGTTCCAGGTCACTGATATACTGTTGGGTGAAACCGGACACTTCGGCGAATTTCTCCTGCGTGAAGCGCTTCTGCTTCCGCAGTCTTGCGAAATTTCGGCCGACCAACTTGCGCATGTCCATCAGCGCAAATTGCGTCTTTACATACTATGAGGTTTATCTCCTATAGTATGTATTTCGAGCTGCTCGCTGGTCGGCTGGGTCGCAATGAGGCTAAAATGAGACGTCGGGATCAGCCCGCCTTCAGGAGATTAGAATCATTCGCTGTTTGTTGGAACGGTCATGACAAAACCGCAGCTAGATCCTGACGTCGCGGATGTCGCGCCTAATGAGCCGGTGATGACAGCCTATGACGAACAGCATGTCGTCACGTACATTCGCCTTCTGCAGGCGGAGAGTGAGGGAGCGGATTGGCGCGAAGTCGCTCGAATCGTGTTACATATCGATTCGGAGCGAGAGTCGGACCGTGCACGCAACGCATACCAGAGTCATCTTGCGCGCGCCAAATGGATCACCGAGCAGGGACGCCTCTTACGTGGCGCGGGCTCAAAATAGAAGAAAATCGCTGACTTAGATTTGCAGCCAGAAGTATTTTCTCTCGCTCACCGGTGGTCATTCACATGCACCACGTGGTGCCAAACTAGGGGCTTCCTACAACCGCATCGTTCATAGTTATTGCGCCGCAATCCTTGTGAGCTGCATGCAATGGGGCGGAAGCAATGCCTGAATTCGACTGGCGATCGCCGGAATCGTTTAAGAGCTTAGAGAACGCTGAGATCACTCACATCGCCTGGACAGGCCTTCGTATGAACGTGGACTACCAACGCGATTACGAAACAATGATCGTGAACAGTCCAGATGGCGAAGTGACCGAGGAATTCAGGAGGAGATGGGGCATCTGCTTTCGCCCATGATCCGCAAAAGTCCGCCAAAGAACAGGCGATCTTTTGGACGCCTGAAGTTCTAGCATCCGTTGTTCCGGTGGCAATCGCCCCGGCCGCTTCTCACGAGTCAGCGTCTCTGCCGCTGCTCGACTTTACAGCTGGACAGGTGTGCCGCGCCGCCGACGGTTGGCACGCGGTGCTGCACATCGGCTCGGTGGAGCATCGCATCTGGTCGAAGCAGCCGCTGAGCGCAGGCGCTCGCTATGCAGCCGAGTTGCCGTTTGACCGCGATTTCGAAGCGCGCGCGCACGCTGCCACGCGGCTGTGGCGCGCGTTAAATGGACGCGCGCCGGGACCTGACTTTCATCGCTTGTCTAAACAACGGCGCGAACGATTATGCGCAGCCCTTCGCGCGGTCGCTGCGTATTTCGACGGCGCGACCTATCGCAGCATCGCTGAGGCACTTTTCGGCGAAAAGCGCATACCGGATCGCGCCTGGAAAACGCACGATCTGCGCAGCAGAATCATCCGTCTCGTACAAAGCGGCCTCGCGTTCGTGCGCGGAGGCTATCGCAGACTTCTGCGGCCCGAGCGCAGGGACGAGTAGCGCCGCCCTCCCGGGGGTGCCGAAAATCGTCCCCCCAATATTCGGCATCCCCCTCCGACATCGCGCTTCTCCATGATGACCGCACACACGCCGCCGTCGCATGCGCGACGCGCCGTCATTCTGGAGCTCTCAAATGCCCGATCCGATGGCCGGTCTACCCCCGCGCTTCCTGCGTACACCGGAGGCCGCGCGTTATCTTGGTCTTTCCGGTCGTACGCTTGAGAAGCACCGCACGTACGGCACCGGGCCGATCTATCGGAAGATCGGCGGCCGCGTCGTCTACGCCCTGGATGACTTAAAAGCCTGGGCTGATCTCGGCGCCAAGACGTCAACGTCAGATCCCGGCAAGGGCACTGTGCTGCCTGCCAAGAAGCATCCGGTCCTGCGCCCGTATGCAGGCCAGGAACGTCGCTGATCGCCGCGCGAGAGCAATAAACATGCGGCGCAAACAGCATTCCGAGCGCGACCAGCTTGAGCTTTTTCGGGCTCTGCCCGGCGATCTCGCGCCCCGCGACGCGCAGGATCTGATGGCTTATCCGTTCTTCTCGCTCGCAAAAACAAAGCGCATCATTCCGATCGATTTCCGCGCTGGCGTAATCGCGATTCGTGTCGAAGCCGTGCCGGAACACGGCATGGCGACCATTTGGGATGCCGACGTTCTGATCTGGGCTGCTTCCCAGATCGTCGAAGCACGTGACGCCGGCCTGAAGACGTCGCGCCTGATGGCTGCAACGCCGTACGAGATCTTGACGTTTGTCGGCCGCGGCACCAGCGCGAGGGATTATGACCGGCTGAAGGCTGGTCTCGACAGGCTTCAGTCAACGACCGTGCTGACATCGATCCGCCAGCCGGCAGAGCGGCGACGGCATCGTTTCTCCTGGATCAACGAGTGGAAGGAGACGGCCGATGCAAGTGGCCGTCCATTTGGGCTCGAACTGATCCTGCCGGATTGGTTCTATGCCGGCGTCATCGATGACGCGCTCGTGCTCACGATCGACCGCGCCTATTTCGATCTGACGGGCGGACTTGAGCGCTGGCTTTATCGGCTCGTGCGCAAGCACGGTGGTCGCCAGGACGGCGGCTGGAGCTTTGACCTTGTGCATCTCCATGCCAAGTCCGGCATCCTCTCGCCGCTCAAGCACTTCGCTTACGACGTTCGTCAGATCGTCCAGCGCCAGACATTGCCCGGCTATCAGCTCGTGCTCACGCGCGACCCGAACGGTAGCGAGCGGCTGAACTTCGCGCCAATACCCGTCGATCCCCTAACGGCACGCCTGCGCCGCCGCGGTCTCATCCCAAATTCGGAGGACATCCTGTGAATCAACTCGTGCTATCGGGGACCGCAACCCTCGTGCTATCGGGGACCCGATCCTCGTGCTATCGGGGACCGGAATCGAGCTTAAGTGCTTGTTTCCCAGCGCCTTCCAGCCGCTCTAACTTTACTAACCAGAAATCCTTCGGATTTCTTCTAACGGACCAGTCTGAAAGACGCGTTGGAGGCGACTGGCAACGGTGGACCGCCAGTCCTGTTTGCCTGCAGAAGCAGCACACGCACTTCACCGGCCGCAAAGCTCACGGCTCCCAGCACGAGCTTCAGGGAGCGGCGGCATGAGCGACCTCACCGAAGTGGAAGTGTTGTGGCTTGAGAAGCGTATCGAAAACCGCATTCGGTTCGGTCGCATCGTCAAGGAACGGAAGCTTGATCGTCACCGGCGTGTCCTGTCATTTGCAGCCGGCAGCATCTTTGCCTTCGTCCGTTGGACCTCCAACGACTTTGGCACGATCATTTCGCGTATCGACGTCTTGCGCGCGGTCGCACCGGGACAGCGCTGCTCGACCGTGCCGTATGTGAAGCCCGGCGGAGAGATTTTGCTACGTCTCTCTGGCTGGCCGAAGGTCGAACGAGTGTTGCAGATGACCGATGCCGTTGAGGCGCTCGGCATCGATCCGGCCGACGTCGCTCCTGACCATTGGCATCACGTCCATAACCGTCTGTCCGTCAACGAAAACCCGCGGCCCTACACGAAGGCGCGCCACCAGGCCTGGCTCCATCGTCAGGGAGTGATGCGATGACGCGCCGCGTGATCACGCTGACCACGACGTTCGCGGTTGCTGCCGCGCTCGTCGCGACAATCGCCCTGGAGCCGCTTCCCCTCTTCATTTGGAATGCATCGGCAAGCGCGCCAATCGGTCTCTATAGCTTACGTCCGGCGAAGCGCTTCCATGTTACTGAGCTAGTCGCCATTCAGCCGCCAGAGCCGCTTGCGACCTTTCTCGACCTGAACGGCTATCTGCCAGTCGGCGTCCCCATGCTCAAGCGAGTCTTGGCGCTGCCCGGGCAGGCAGTCTGCAGAAGCGGGCTCACCATTTCGGTTGACGGCATTGAAATGGGTGAGGCGCGAGACCGCGACGGGCGTGGCCGGCCGCTGCCGAAATGGCAGGGTTGTCGCGTGGTCGGCGACGGCGAGCTTTTCCTCATGAACTGGCAGTCGGCCGACTCGCTTGACGGCCGATATTTTGGATTCCTTCCGGCGTCGGCCGTGATCGGCCGTGCGCTTCCCGTGTGGACACGGGAGGAGTGACCGTGCGTGTTCCATGTGTTCGACCAGCCATTCCTCTGTTTGATCAAATGCGGGGCCATCCCTCCGTCCCGACCAACGATAGCACAGCCGTCGCGCGCAGCGCCGGTCCAGGGCGGCCGAAAGGCTGGCGCGAAGCGGCTTTACCTTGGACGGGCGCGAGCACGGCGGCACGCTTGTGTTTTTTCGAGAGGAGCGCGCGCGCTGTCGTGCCGTTGTTTGCTGCGCTGGCTGTGAGTAACGCCACGGCTGTCGCCGAAACGCGACCCGCGGAGCCTATCGCGAGTCATCGGACGAGCGATCCATTTGCAGATTTCGTCGAGGAAGCGTCGCGTCGCTTCGGCGTGCCGGTGCGTTGGATACGCGCGGTCATAGGCGTCGAAAGCGCCGGAGACGCGCGCGCCAAGTCACCCAAGGGCGCCATGGGGTTGATGCAGATCATGCCAGAGACTTGGGCGGAGCTACATCTGCGGTACGACCTCGGCAACGATCCCTACGATCCACATGATAACATTCTTGCGGGAACTGCGTACCTTCGCGAGCTACACGGTCGGTACGGTTCACCGGGCTTCCTTGCGGCCTACAACGCCGGACCTTCTCGCTACGAAGAACATCTCGCCGGCCGCCCATTGCCAGCAGAGACCCAGACCTATTTGCACAAGCTTGTGCCAATTATCGGCAGCGACATTGCAGCGTCCGGCGCAGTCACCAGTTTGCAGCCATCAGCAGCGACGCTCTTCGTTGCGCGGTCTGAAAGTTCAAGGATCACTCCCCGGCTCCGGCCTGAGCGTCCACCGAGCCGGGCGTCGACGGCCGCGTCCGTTCTCGACGCCTCAGCCATTGTGCCACAAACAACAGGGCTGTTCGTCGCGAGGCCTGATGCGGGAGGCCCGCAATGACTGAATGCGCAAGCTCGCAAGCATTGGCGTGCTCTGGAGAAGAATGGGCGGAAAGGCGAGGGCAGTGGGGAAACACGACAGCAGGACGGCGAGATAAAAGGGGCTCGCCGGTCGACCCGCAAGCCATTGGCATGGCTTGGGTTCTACCGTGCCGGTCGGTCGGGGCGCGTGCCGCGCCATGCATTTTTAGCAATGCAATCAAAGACATTTTCGGCACTGTCAGCGCTCTTGCGCCTCTTGAGGCCCTGCCATGACGGTGGGCGACAGCGATCTGCGTATTCGACCCGGGCGCATTCGCAGCACCCGCGCGCCGAAACCGAAGAGCTTCATCAACCAGGTGCTACGCGCCGCGAAGAAAGCCGGGCACACCTCGGGTCAGGCTGCCGCCGGTAAGCGTTCCGCAGCCTTCGGGCGCTCGACGTTTGGCCGCGGTAGGCTTGCGTTCAGCCGCAGCCGATTGTTCAACCCGACGCGACGCGTCGTGGTCAAAGCGCGCGTTGTCCGCCGCAAAGGACGAGCATTCCGCTCGGCGCCGCTGACGGCCCATCTATCATACCTGAAGCGCGATGGCGTGACTCGGAGTGGTGAACGGGCCGAGATGTTCGATGTGAGCGGTGACAGTGCCGATGGCGCGGCTTTCGCGGAGCGGTGCGAGGGAGACCGGCATCATTTTCGGTTCATCGTCTCGCCCGAGGATGCCGGCGAGATGAGCGACCTCAGAGCTTTCAGCCGCGACTTGGCCAGGCAGATGGAGATCGACCTCGGCACGCGGCTCGACTGGGTTGCCGTCGATCACTGGAACACAGACAACCCTCACGTCCATCTTCTCGTTCGGGGCGTCGACGAAGAGGGCGCCGATCTCGTCATCTCCCGCGACTACATCAGCCGAGGTTTGCGCTCACGCGCCGAGGAACTGGCTGCCATCGAGCTTGGACCAAGACCGGAGCATGAAATCCGCAATTCGTTGGAGAGGGACGTCACAGCGGAGCGATGGACGCGGCTTGATCAAGAGATCCGGATGGCAGCTGACGAAACCGGCTATGTCGATCTTCGCCCCAATAATCCCAGCAGTTCGGATCCCGAGATCCGGCGCCTGATGGTTGGTCGTCTCCAACATCTGGAGAAGATGGGTCTCGCGGCGTCAGCTGCACCTGGGGAATGGATGGTCGGGCTTGAAGCCGAGCATAACCTACGCGATCTCGGCATGCGCGGCGATATCATCAAGACGATGCACCGCGCCTTTACCGAGCGCGGCGAGGCACGCGGCGTTTCCGACTATGTCATCGAAGGTGGGCCGCCGACATCCCAGATCGTCGGACGGCTGGTTGATCGAGGACTGCATGACGAACTGACCGGGGAGGCCTACGCCGTGATCGACGGAACAGACGGACGCGCTCACCACGTCCGTTTCCGCGGGGTCGAGGCCTTCGAACACGCTCCGCCGGTCGGCGGGATCGTCGAAGTGCGACGCTTTGGTCAAGCCGGCGAGCCGAGCCCCACCGTGATGCTTGCGACCCGTTCCGATCTCGAGCTCAGTGCGCAGGTCACCGCGAAAGGCGCGACCTGGCTCGACCACCGCCTGGTCGAGCGGGACCCTATGCCACTCGCCATGGGCGGATTCGGCCGCGAGACTCGCGACGCCATGGAAGCTCGCACCAAGCATCTGATCCAGGAAGGTCTGGCACGGCGGCAGGGCCAACGCATCATCCTGCAGCGCGACCTGCTGAACACGCTGCGCCGACGTGAGCTGGACGAGGTGGGGGCAAGAGTCTCGGCCGACACCGGCCTGCCTCATGTGAAGGCCGCCTCCGGGGAGCAGGTGACCGGAACGTATCGCCAGCGGCTGACGCTCGCCTCGGGGCGTTTCGCCATGATCGATGACGGACTTGGCTTTCAACTCGTGCCCTGGTCTCGCGAACTCGAGAAGAAGTTCGCCCAACACGTCACCGGCGTCGCGAAGGACGGCGGAGGCATCGAATGGGGCTTTGGCCGCAAGCGCGACCTGGGTCTCTAGCAATCTCGCCAATTCAATTACCGAAAGGCATACGGGATGTCCGGAACAAAAATCCTTTGGGGACAGGTGATTGTTGTCAGTCTGATCGTTTTGCTCGCCATCTGGGGAGCAACCGAGTGGACGGCCTGGCGGCTCGCCTACCAGCCGGAGCTCGGGCGGGCCTGGTTCGAGCTGTCGGGCTGGAAGGTCTATTACCCGCCAGTCTTCTTCTGGTGGTGGTTCGTCTACGATGCCTATGCACCTCAGGTCTTTGTCGAGGGCGCCTTCATCGCGGCGTCAGGCACCTTCGTTTCGATTGCCGTGGCGATCGGCATGTCGGTTTGGCGTGCGCGCGAGGCCAAGAATGTCGAGACCTATGGCTCGGCCCGCTGGGCCGATGAACGGGAGGTTCAAGCGGCGGGACTTCTCGGCCCGGATGGCGTGGTGCTGGGCAAGCTCGACCGCAACTACCTTCGACATGACGGACCGGAGCACGTGTTGTGTTTTGCGCCCACTCGGTCCGGCAAAGGCGTCGGGCTTGTGGTTCCTTCGCTGCTGGCCTGGCCCGGTTCAGCCATCGTTCACGACATCAAGGGCGAGAACTGGCAACTGACCGCCGGTTTCCGCTCCCGTCACGGCCGCGTTCTGCTGTTTGACCCGACCAACCCAAAGTCCTCAGCCTACAATCCGCTGCTCGAGGTCCGGCGCGGGGAGTGGGAGGTACGCGACGTCCAGAATGTAGCCGACGTCCTTGTTGACCCCGAGGGTTCGCTCGACAAGCGGAACCATTGGGAGAAGACCAGTCATTCGCTCCTGGTCGGCGCCATCCTCCATGTCCTCTATGCCGAGGAGGATAAGACCCTGGCCGGCGTCGCCGCCTTCCTGTCCGATCCGAAGCGGCCGATCGAGGCGACGCTGAAGGCGATGATGACCACGCCGCACCTTGGCGAGCACGGCGCTCATCCCGTGGTCGCTTCGACTGCACGCGAACTCCTCAACAAATCGGAGAATGAGCGCTCCGGCGTCCTGTCCACCGCGATGTCGTTCCTCGGACTTTACCGCGATCCCGTCGTGGCCAAGGTGACCCGCCAGTGCGACTGGCGGATTGCAGATCTGATCGCCGATATCAGCCCGACGACGCTTTACCTCGTGGTGCCGCCGTCCGACATCTCGCGGACCAAGCCCTTAATCCGTCTCGTGCTGAACCAGATCGGCCGGCGCTTGACGGAGGACTTGCATGCCAGCGATCGCCGGCATCGCATCCTGATGATGCTCGACGAGTTCCCGGCGCTGGGAAGGCTTGATTTCTTCGAGTCGGCGCTCGCCTTCATGGCGGGCTATGGCATCAAGAGCTTTCTGATCGCGCAATCGCTCAACCAGATCGAAAAGGCTTACGGACCCAACAACGCGATCCTCGACAACTGCCACGTCCGGGTCAGCTTCGCGACCAACGATGAGCGGACTGCCAAGCGCGTGTCCGACGCGCTGGGTACGGCGACCGAGATGCGGGCAATGAAGAATTATGCCGGGCACCGATTGAACCCCTGGCTGGGGCACTTGATGGTCTCGCGACAGGAGACGGCGCGGCCACTCTTGACCCCTGGCGAGGTCATGCAGCTTCCTCCGCGAGACGAGATCGTCATGGTGGCTGGCACGCCACCGATCCGGGCAATGAAGGCGCGCTATTACGAGGATCGGCGGTTTACCGAGCGGGTCTTGCCGCCGCCCGATCCCGCGGCCGCCGGACGGTCATCGCGGACGGACGGGTGGTCGGCGCTCCGAACGCTGAAGCCAGCGGCAGGTCCAACCGATACGGCCAATAGCGGTCTTCGCCGTGAGCCCGAACTCCCCGATCATGTCGCGATCGTCAAGGAGACGACCGAGCCGACGCCGGCAGAAGAATTTGCCGCTGTTCTTGACGACGACGAGGACGCGATCCGCCAGTCCCGGCTCATGCGCCAGCAGATGCGCGGCGTTGCCCGCCAAGTCACGCTTGATCCAAACGACGGCATGGAGCTCTGAGGCGTTATGCGCGACCGGATGAACGTATATTTCCCGCCCGAGCTTCTGAAGCAGATCACGGATCTTGCCGATCGCAAGAAGCTATCCCGGTCCGCAATCGTCGAAGCGGCGGTTGCTTCATTTGTGTCGCCGGACGGAGCTGATAGGCGGGAGGCGGCGTTTACCCGTCGCCTAGACCGGCTGTCGCGTCAGATACAGCGGCTTGAACGCGACGTCGGCTTGACGGCCGAGACCTTGGCTCTCTTCATCCGCTTTTGGCTTACGATCACGCCGCCGTTGCCCAACGATGCGCAGCCGGCCGCGCAACTCAAGGGCCGGGAACGCTTTGAAGGATTTGTCGAGGCGCTCGGGCGCCGTTTGCAAAAGGGGCAGAGTTTCCTGCGCGAGATTCCAGAAGATATCGTTCATCAGGAGACGGGCAGCGAAACTTGATCGAACTATGTAGACGAGCCGTTCGCCGGTCCTTCTTTTTCTACGCCAGCCCACGACCGCAGCAATTTAGCCAAGCCGACAAAAAGCTGGACGCGCTATCGGCTCGAATGAGCTGAGGAGCAAGAAGGGCCAGCATGCAAATTTCAGTGGCGTGGCGGCTCATCGCGCGCGTTTTTCTCCCGTTTGCTGCCGGATACTATCTTTCATATCTGTTCCGAACGATCAACGCTCTGATCGCCGGCAGTCTCATCTCGGATACCGGGCTCGATACTGCCGACCTCGGGTTGCTCACGTCAGTCTATTTCCTGGTCTTCGCGGCGGCCCAGATCCCTATTGGTATATTGTTGGACCGCTTTGGCCCGCGTCGCGTCCAAAGTGCGTTTCTCTTGGTCGCCGCGGCAGGTGCCGGACTATTCGCGGTGTCCACGGGGTTGTCGACGCTCTTGATTTCGCGAGCAATGATTGGCCTTGGGGTGGCGGCGGCGTTGACGGCTGGCTTGAAGTCCATCGTTCTCTGGTTTCCCAGGGAACGAGTAGCCTTGCTCAACGGCTACATGATCATGCTCGGGTCGCTAGGAGCAGTGACCGCCACGGCTCCCGCCGAGCACCTCCTCGCTTGGATGGGTTGGAGACAATTCTTTGAAATCCTGGCGGCCGTGACCGGTGCCACGGCCCTGCTCATTTACGTCGTAGTTCCTGAACGAGTCATCATCCCATCATCCGCATCAATCCCGGCCACCCTTAGCACGGTTTTTGGCGACAGGCGTTTTTGGCGAATTGCCCCGTTGTCAGCGACTTGCGTGGGATCGGCCTGGTCTCTGCAGGGATTGTGGGCATCGCCGTGGCTGACGGACGTAGAGGGACTTGATCGTGCGAGCCTTGTCGGGCAGTTGTTCATGATGTCGATCGTACTTAGTGGCGGTGCCTGGTTGTTCGGTACGACGGTCCATTGCATCAGACGAAGAGGAGTTGGAGCGGAAACAATATTGGTAATTGTCGCATTGCTGTTCGTCGCCGCCGAGCTTGCCCTGATCCTGCACGCGCCTTTGCCGTCCATCTTGCCGTGGTCCGTTGTCGCAATTGTCGGAACTGCGACAGTGGTCAGCTTCGCGGTAATAGCCGACTACTTTCCGCCAGAACTCACCGGTCGTGCCAACGGCGCCCTGAACGTTCTGCATTTCGGTTGGGCATTTCTGGCCCAATACGGGACGGGGCTGATCCTGGAGCAATGGTCCAAGGAGGATGGCCATACGTCCATCCTGGCGTATCAAGTCGCGTTCGGTCTCAACGTAGCCGTGCAGATCGCGGCGTTCGTTTGGTTCGCGCTGCCGTGGCTCCGATCCTTCACCTGGTGGATGGGTTCAATTCCCTTCTTCGCGTCGGTTAGCGTTTCCGACGCCGTCGAACTCGCCATTTCGTACGAACAAACGGTCGTACTATTGCCGGCGGATGTCGATGAGGAGTGGTGAGCCGCTGCCCGCAACGTTACGTGTTAGCCTTCCCGGCAAGCACTGATCAACATTCATCGCCATCCAACTGGTGCGTTCGAGCAGGCGTCAAATATCCGTTCCCAGTCTCTCTTTTTCTGCGCCAGTCTACGATGACCGAAAGCGCCTGTTGCGCCGAGTCGATTGGTGGCTTTCTTAATCATCCCCATCTGAGGACGCTCTTTAGACGTCCTCATTCGGTGGGGGCGGCGGTGGCGATCCATTCTTTTCAATCGGAAGCAAATTCGCGTGGCGCGCGAATGCTTCGTAGTGCGCTCGGCACCGCGATTGCGGGCTATCTGGAAGATGACGCGATCATCGAGGTCATGCTCAATCCAGATGGCCGATTGTGGATTGATCGGCTGTCGAGTGGCCTCACTGATACCGGCGAAACCTTGTCTGCGGCGGACGGCGAGCGCATCGTTCGTCTGGTGGCGCACCATGTAGGCGCGGAGGTGCATGCAGGCTCGCCACGCGTCTCTGCCGAACTGCCCGGGACCGGTGAGCGCTTCGAAGGCCTCTTGCCTCCAGTCGTTGCGGCTCCAGCCTTCGCTATCCGCAAGCCCGCGGTCGCCGTGTTCACACTCGACGACTATGTCGCCGCGGGAACCATGACATCGGATCAGGCCAGCGCCTTAAGGGCTGCGGTCGCCGCGCGCAAGAACATCCTCGTCGCTGGTGGCACGTCGACTGGCAAGACCACGTTGACCAACGCGCTTCTGGTCGAGGTGGCAAAGACCTCCGATCGGGTCGTGCTGATTGAAGATACCCGCGAACTTCAGTGTAAGGCGCCCAATCTTGTCGCCCTGCGGACCAAGGACGGCGTAGCAACCCTATCTGACCTTGTCCGATCCTCGCTTCGACTGCGTCCTGACCGCATCCCGATCGGCGAGGTCCGCGGCGCAGAAGCGCTCGACTTGCTCAAGGCCTGGGGCACCGGTCACCCCGGCGGCATCGGCACCATCCATGCTGGTACCGCGCTCGGTGCTCTGCGGCGGCTCGAGCAACTCATCCAGGAAGCGGTAATCACGGTTCCGCGCGCCCTGATCGCGGAGACCATCAACCTCATCGCCGTGCTTGCCGGTCGCGGTACCGATCGTCGCCTCGCCGAACTCGCCCTCGTCTCGGGGCTTGGGTCCGCCGGCGACTACAGCCTTTCACCAGCAGGAGACTGACATGCGTCTGCAATTTCGCTTTCTTCGAGAAGCCGCTTCACTGGCAGCTTCCGGCACGGTCCTTCTGACGACGGCGCCGGCTTGGGCGGCTGGCTCGAACATGCCGTGGGAGCAGCCACTCAATCAAATCCTGCAGTCAGTCGAGGGTCCAGTCGCGAAGATCATCGCCGTCATCATCATCGTCGTCACCGGGCTCACGCTCGCATTCGGCGATTCCTCCGGTGGCTTCCGCAGATTGATCCAGATCGTGTTTGGTCTGTCGATCGCGTTCGCGGCCTCGAGCTTCTTTCTGTCGTTCTTCTCCTTCGGCGGCGGCGTGGTGATCTGATGGATGACCCTGTCGCGGGTTTTGTCGTTCCCGTTCACCGCGCGCTCACCGAGCCGATCCTGATGGGCGGTGCGCCGCGATCGGTCGCGATCGTCAACGGCACGTTGGCAGCCGCCCTCGGACTTGGACTGCGGCTTTGGATCGCGGGTCTGGTCCTCTGGTTCATCGGTCACATGGCCGCCGTCTGGGCCGCCAAGCGCGATCCCGCCTTCGTCGATGTGGTGCGCCGACATCTGCGCATTCCCGGTCATCTTAACACCTGAGCTCTCAGTCATGATGAACCTTGCCGAATATCGCCATTCCAATGCTCGTCTTGCGGACTTCCTGCCTTGGGCAGCCCTGGTCGACGAGGGAATCATCCTGAACAAGGATGGCTCGTTCCAACGGACAGCAAAGTTCCGGGGACCTGACCTCGACAGTGCGGTGCCAGCTGAACTTGTCGCCGTCGCAGGGCGTTTGAACAATGCCTTGCGTCGTCTGGGATCTGGTTGGGCCGTATTCGTTGAGGCGCAGCGCCATTTTGCGGGTGCTTACCCACCGAACACCTTCCCAGATGTCGCGTCTGCGCTGGTCGACGCCGAGCGCAGAGCACAATTCGAGGAAGCAGGCGCCCACTATGAGTCCAGCTATTTCCTGACCTTCCTCTATTTGCCGCCGGAGGAGGGGGCCGCCAGGGCAGAGCGACTGCTTTATGAGGGGCGCGATCGCACCGTTGGAGCAGACGCTCGGGAGGTGCTCCGCGGGTTTGTCGATCAAACCAACCGGGTGCTTCAGCTCCTGGAAGGGTTCATGCTGGAATGCGCTTGGCTCAATGATCAGGACACGCTGACCTATCTGCACTCGACGATTTCGACCAGGCGTCATCGTGTTCGAGTGCCCGAAACTCCCATGTACATCGATGCGCTGTTGGCCGACCAGCCGCTGACCGGCGGGCTCGAGCCGATGTTGGGCTCAGCCAATTTGCGGGTCCTTACGATTGTCGGTTTTCCGGGCGCGACGACGCCTGGAATCCTGGACGACCTGAATCGCCTGGCGTTTTCATATCGCTGGTCGACTCGCGCGATCATGCTCGACAAGACCGATGCCACCAAGCTGCTGACCAAAATCCGCCGCCAGTGGTTCGCCAAGAGAAAGTCGATTGGCGCCATTCTCAAGGAGGTCATGACCAACGAGGCGTCGACGCTGCTCGATACCGACGCACACAACAAGGCGATCGATGCCGACGCCGCCTTGCAGGAACTGGGGTCGGATCAGATCGGACAAGCCTTTGTCACGGCAACTATCACGGTCTGGGACGGCGATCCCGGTGCGGCCGATGAAAAGCTGCGGCTGGTCGAGAAAGTCATTCAGGGCCGCGATTTCACCTGCATGATCGAAACGGTGAACGCCGTCGAAGCCTGGCTCGGCAGCCTGCCGGGACATGTCTACGCCAATGTGCGGCAGCCGCCGGTCTCGACCCTTAATCTCGCTCATATGATTCCGATGTCGGCCGTTTGGGCGGGCGAGGCGAGGGATCTACACTTCAAGGGTCCGCCGCTCCTATTTGGCAAGACCGAAGGGTCGACGCCGTTTCGATTCTCTCTCCATGTCGGCGACGTCGGCCATACCCTCGTAGTGGGACCGACCGGTGCTGGCAAGTCGGTGCTGCTGGCACTGATGGCGCTTCAATTCAGGCGTTACCCGAACTCTCAGGTCTTTGCGTTCGATTTCGGCGGTTCGATCCGGGCGGCCGCGCTCGCCATGGATGGCGACTGGCATGATCTCGGCGGTGCATTGTCTGAAGGAGATGAAAACCCCGTCGCCCTACAGCCGCTGGCCTGGATCGATGATCCCTCGGAGCGCGGATGGGCCACCGAATGGATCGGCGCGATTCTGGCGCGGGAGAAGATCGAGATCACCCCGGAGGTCAAGGATCATCTGTGGTCGGCGCTGACGTCTCTCGCGTCGGCGCCGAGGGAGGAACGCACGCTCACGGGCCTGTCGGTCCTGCTGCAATCCAATTCCCTGAAACGTGCCTTGCAACCTTATTGCCTGGGCGGTCCGTCTGGGCGCCTGCTCGATGCCGAATTCGAGCGCCTTGGTGAGGCCTCGGTCCAGGCGTTTGAGACCGAAGGGTTGATCGGAACGAGCGCGGCCCCGGCCGTGCTGGCCTACCTCTTTCATCGTATTGGGGACCGTCTCGACGGCCGGCCCACACTTCTTATTGTCGATGAGGGTTGGTTGGCCCTCGACGACGAGGATTTTTCCGGTCAACTCCGGGAATGGCTGAAGACGCTTCGGAAGAAGAATGCGTCCGTCATCTTCGCCACCCAATCGCTTTCGGACATCGACGGCTCCGCGATCGCGCCGGCGATTATCGAAAGCTGTCCGACGCGACTGTTGCTGCCGAACGAACGGGCGATCGAGCCGCAAATCACCGCGATCTACCGCCGCTTCGGCCTCAATGACCGCCAGATCGAGCTTCTGAGCCGCGCCACGCCGAAGCGGGACTACTACTGCCAGTCTCGCCGCGGCAACCGGATGTTCGAACTTGGTCTCGGTGAGGTTGCCCTTGCCTTTACGGCAGCCTCGTCCAAGACCGACCAGACTGCCATCGAGCGGCTCCTCGCCGAACATGGACGTGATGGCTTCGTTTCCGCCTGGCTCCGGCACCGTGGCGTCGCCTGGGCCACAGACCTGATCCCCAATCTCGGCAATCTGGAGAGGTCGCTATGAGCCGTCTTAGCTCTTTGCTTGCCGCTGGTACCATTGCCCTCACACTGGGCGTCACAGCGCCTACGCGGGCGCTGATCGTATTCGATCCCAACAACTACGTCCAAAATGTCCTGACCGCCGCGCGGGAGCTTCAGCAGATCAACAATCAGATCACCTCGTTGCAGAACGAGGCGCAAATGCTGATCAATCAGGCAAGGAATCTGGCAAACCTACCGTATTCATCGCTCCAGCAACTGCAATCCTCGATTCAGCGCACCCAGCAATTGCTGGCCCAGGCCCAGCGCATCGCTTACGACGTCCAGCAGATCGATCGCGCGTTCTCGACGAGCTATGCGCCGGCTACTGGCAGCCAGTCGAGCCAGATCTTGGTCGCCAATGCTCAATCGCGGTGGCAAAATTCCTATGCCGCAACGCAAGATGCGCTTCGGGTCCAGGCCGGCATCGTTGGTAACCTCGACACCAACCGCATCCAGACGTCCGCACTCGTAACGTCAAGCCAGGGCGCCAGCGGCGCCCTGCAGGCAACCCAGGCCGGCAATCAGATCCTTGCGCTTCAGGCGCAGCAGCTTGCCGATCTCACCGGCGCCGTGGCTGCACAGGGCAGGGCGGAGAGCCTTGAAGCGGCGCAGCGCGCGGCCGCGCAAGATCAGGGCCGAGAACAACTCCGGCGGTTTCTGACGCCGGGACAGGGCTATCAATTCTCCAATGTGCAGATGTTCCACTGATGACGGATACGGGCCCATTCAAGGCGTTATCGCTACTCACATCAATTGGGATACTGGTCGTCGCAGCTTGCACGATCCAGCTTCGTGGTGGCCAAGATGCGTCTGTGCCGTCGAAGGCAGAACAGACCACAGGCGTCGACGATTCCGATCTCGCCCGCTGTCGCACCGTCACTTCGGAGGATGCGGCAGGCTATCAGCATTGCGAAAAAATTTGGACCGAAAACCGGCGTCGCTTCTTTGGAAGGAAGAACGGCCCTGCAACTTCCAGCCGCGGTGATCCGGCCGCCGACTTCGCACCCAGTCCAAAGGATCAGAGCCGGATGCCGCAAGGTTATCCCTCGGTTGCGATACCCGAGGTCGAAAAGCCATGACCGGCACTGGCATCATCGATCAGTTCCTTGAGACGTTTACTCGCTACATCGACAATGGCTTCGGGCTATTGGGTGGTGACGTCGGATATCTCGCAACAACTCTGGCTGCGATCGATATCACGCTCGCCGCGCTGTTCTGGAGTTGGGGGACGGACGAAGACATCATCGCGCGTCTCGTCAAGAAGACGCTCTTCGTCGGTATCTTTGCCTACCTCATTGGCAATTGGAATAATCTCGCGCGCATCGTCTTCGAGAGTTTTGCCGGTCTTGGACTGAAAGCGTCCGGCAGTAGCCTCTCCGCGGGAGATTTCTTGCGACCGGGAAAGATCGCTCAAGTTGGTCTCGATGCTGGTCGACCGTTGCTCGACTCGATTTCGGGCCTGATGGGCTACATCAGCTTCTTCGAGAATTTCGTTCAGATCGTCATTCTCTTGTTTGCGTGGGTCGCCGTGTTGCTCGCCTTCTTCATTTTGGCGATCCAACTCTTTGTCACGCTGATCGAATTCAAGCTGACGACGCTTGCGGGCTTCGTGCTCATTCCGTTTGGTCTGTTTGGCAAGACCGCATTTGCGGCCGAGCGCGTCTTGGGCAACGTCATATCATCCGGTATTAAGGTTCTGGTCCTGGCCGTTATTGTCGGCATTGGCTCGACCCTGTTCTCGCAGTTCACCTCCGGCTTCGGCGGCGCACAACCGACCATTGAAGACGCGATGACCCTGGTACTCGCGGCGCTCTCATTGTTGGGCCTTGGCATCTTCGGTCCGGGAATCGCAAACGGGCTTGTGTCCGGTGGGCCGCAACTCGGTGCTGGCGCTGCGGTCGGAACCGGCCTCGCGGCCGGTGGCGTCGTTGCAGCTGGCGCGGGCCTTGCTGCCGGTGGTGCTGGCCTTGCCGGTGGAGCGATCGCAGGTGCTGCGCGCGGTGGGGGCGCCGTCTTGAGCGGAGCATCCGCAGCCTATCGAAGCGGTGGAATTGCCGGCGTCGCCGAAGCCGGTAGCTCGGCTGCCATGAGCCCGTTACGTCGAGCTGCGACCGCATTCGCCAGCAACGGACAAACGAGCGAACCGGCTGCGAAGCCTTCCGCGGATGGGCAACCTGATTGGGCACGGCGCATGAAACGTGCACAGACCATTCAACATGGTGCGTCGACCGCTGGCCACGCGGTCCGCTCAGGCGATCATGGCGGCAGCGGCTCCTCCGTCGATTTGTCCGAAGGAGAGCGCTGAAACGCAGCCAAGTGTCGCCGTCCACCCGCTGTAGGCAGCGACGTCCCGAGTCATGAAGTCGCACCACGTCACACCGACCACTCGATCCAATGGGGCAATATCGATGTTCAAACGACCTTCTGTTCACTACGGGCGCATGCCCGGACCGATTACGCCTTATCAAAAGGCAGCTCAGGTCTGGGATGAACGCATTGGATCCGCCCGCGTGCAGGCCAAAAACTGGCGCTTGATGGCGTTCGGCTGTCTCATGCTGTCAGCCGGCCTCGCCGGTGGACTTGTCTGGCAATCGGCGCAGGGGTCGATCACGCCCTGGGTGGTTGAAGTTGATCGACTCGGGCAGGCCCAGAGGGTTGCGCCCGCCAATTTCGACTATCAACCCACCGACGCGCAGATCGCCTACCATTTGGCGCGCTTTATCGAAGATGTCAGAGGGTTGCCGGCCGACGGCATCGTGTTGCGCCAGAATTGGCTCCGGGCCTATGACTTTGCGACCGATCGCGGCGCGGCTGCCCTCAACGACTTCGCGCGTAACAACGATCCCTTTGCGAAGCTGGGTAAAGCCCAGATTTCCGTCGACGTATCGAGCGTCATCCGCGCCTCACCCGACAGCTTCCGAGTGGCTTGGATCCAGCGCATTTACGACAACGGCTCGTTGAGCTCGACCGAACGCTGGACCGCGATACTCACGGTTGTCATCGAGACGCCGCGCGATGCCGAACGCCTTCGAAAAAATCCTCTTGGCGTCTACATCCGCGCCATCAATTGGTCGAAGGAGCTGGGTCAATGAGCAAGACAAGCGCTTATGCGAAGACGCCCATCCTACGCCGCAAGCAGAACGCCGGAGTCGTGGTCCCGAAGCGAGCGGTCCTGTTTGCCCTGCTACTCTGCACGTCGGCTCTCGGAGGGTGCGCGACCTATATTCCGCCGGAGATCAGCTATGACGCGGAAGTGCCCGCGTTGCCAGCGCCGCCAGGACCAGTCGACGACAAGTCGCAGCCGCTTCACGTACCTCCCGTTTGGAAACCTGCTTTTGGCGGCAAGTCAGGAGGCAAGGAAGAGACTGAACCTATGAGCCGGGTCGAGACAGCCAACAGCGCGGCGCGCGTCGAACCGCGCAAGCGGGGCTATTTCAACGCGGCCCAGATCTACGCATATAGCCCCGGGGCGCTCTACCAGATTTATGCCGCTCCGGACAGATCACTGATATTGCGCTCGAAGAGGGAGAGGAATTGACGGGATCAGGACCGATTGCCGCTGGTGACACAGTGCGCTGGGTGGTGGGCGATACCGAGAGCGGAAGTGGTGACACGCGACGCGTCCACATCCTGGTGAAACCTACCCGCGCTTCGATCGAAACCAACCTTGTCGTCAACACCGACCGGCGCACCTACCTGATCGAACTCCGTTCCCGAGAGCGGCCATACATGCCGTCCGTTGCCTGGTACTACCCGGAAACCGTTCGCGAACAATCGCGGGCGGCCACGCTAAGACTTGTTCCTCCCGATCCGGCCCAGCGCGTCTTTCGTTACGCGATTGAAGGGGACAGCCCACCCTGGCGGCCGCTTGCCGCGTATGATGATGGCCGAAAAGTCTACGTCGAATTCCCGCAGGGGATTGTCCAGGGCGAGATGCCGCCGCTCTTCGTCATCGGTCCCGACGGAAAGACCCAACTCGTCAACTATCGCGCATACGGCAACATGTTGATTGTGGATCGGCTGTTTGCAGCCGCAGAATTGCGGCTCGGGGGTGAGCTCCAGCAGAAGGTCAGAATTGTCAGGACCGACGGGAGGCCGTCGTCATGAACGCCCAGAATGATCGCGAACAGGCGATTCAGCCGCAAACACCGGACGAGCAGTCTAGGAGCTTCCGACTAAGAGCGGAGCCTCCGCGAGTGACGCGTCTGTCGCGGAAGGTTCTAGCGGGAGGAAGCGCAGTTGCCTTGCTCGTGATCGGTGGTGCGGTGTTGTGGTCCCTGCAAAGCAATCGACCCCGAAATCAGGCGGCGGACGAGCTCTATAGTACCGAGCATCATAACGTAGCCGATGGCATCACGGCACTACCGAAAGATTACACGGGCGTTCCGCGCCAGGCAGCTCCGCAACTCGGTCCGCCGCTCCCTGGAGATCTTGGCCGGCCGATCCTTGCCGCTCAGGGCCAGTCGCCAGCGATCGGCGCGGATGCAGAACAGCAGCGCCGAGATCAGGAAGCAGAGGCAGCCCGCGTAAGCCACTTGTTCGCTTCGACCAATGGGAGAGAAGCGCGGTCACCTGCTGCAGCGACTCAGGGGAGCGACCGCAGTGCTTCGTCAATCCCGACCACCAATTCCGACGAAGGATCTTCGCAAAACGGTCAGGACAGGAAGCTCGCCTTCGTCAATGCATCCGCGGATCGCCGTACAGTAAGCTCGGACCGCATCACTAGGCCGGCTTCACCGTACGTCGTGCAAGCCGGAACCGTCATTCCTGGAGCCCTGATCACCGGGATCAGATCGGATCTTCCAGGCCAAATCTCCGCGCAGGTAACAGAAAGCGTTTTTGATTCGCCAACCGGGCGCCTTCTGCTCATCCCGCAGGGAGCGCGCCTGATCGGTGTCTACGACAGCCAGGTCGCGTTCGGCCAGTCTCGCATCCTGCTGGTTTGGACTCGCCTGATCATGCCGAATGGTCGTTCGATCGTTCTGGAGCGACAGCCGGGCGCGGATGCGGCAGGATACTCAGGGTTGGAAGATGAAGTCGACAACCATTGGGGCGAACTGTTCAAGGCTGCCGCCCTATCGACGCTGCTGGCTGTCGGTACCGAGCTCGGCGCGGGCTCCGACACCAACAGCAATGATAGTGCCATTATTCAGGCACTGCGACACGGAGCGGGAGACTCTCTGAACCAAACCGGCCAGCAGATTGTCCGCCGCAGTCTCAATATTCAGCCGACTCTGACCATTCGTCCAGGATTCCCGGTACGGGTGATCGTCAATCGTGATCTCGTGCTCGAACTGTACAGAGGGTGAGGACAGTTATGGCCAAGCTCAAGATTGCAACGCTGCCCGACGATAAGCCCGTTAAGGTCAGCGTCGAATTGCCGGCCGTAGTGCATCGAGATCTGATTGCTTATGCGAAAGCCGTTGCAAGTGAGTCCGGTCAGCCCATCAGCGATCCGGGCAAGCTTATCGCCCCTATGCTGGCGCGGTTCATGGCTACCGACCGCGGCTTCGCAAAGCTACGGCGCTCATCTCAAGCGCGGGCCGGTGAGGGATAGCGTTCGGCCAGGAGTTTGAGAAAGCAGTCTAAGGCAGGATTTTCGTTGTCTGCGCGCCAATGTGCGGTGAAGTCGACTCGCGTCGCTCCCGTGCCATCGCGCAATTCGCGATAGACCAAGCCAGCAAGGCTCGCTCCAACATCTGATTCCAGCACCAACCCGATCCCGAGCTTCATGCTGATGAGACTCTTGATGATCCCTCGACTAACGTCGTGGTGATAGATCTTCGGTCGATCCGCGGCAGAAACAAGCTTTGAGATCAAGAGATCCTCAAGTTCGCGGCCGGGATCGTGCTGGCTTAGCAGAACGGTCTCGTTTCGGAGGTCTGTCCAATAGACTACGGGTTGCGCTGCCAATGCATGATTTTCCGGCAGAGAGACCAGGATGCGCTCACTCCAGAGCGGGCGGACGCTATTGTCCGGAAGCAGCACGTCTCCAGTTACAATAACAACGTCCGCCGTGCCATTTCGCAGGGCGTTCGCTAAGCGCATTCGCGACCGCTCGACCGTTGCGATTTCGATCCGAGGATGTCGGTCCTTGAACTCGGTGAGTGTCGCTCGTAGATTGCCGGCCGATATGGAGGTGCAAAAGCCGATCGAGAGGCGGCCTGCTTCGCCTCGCGCATTCAATTTTGCCGTTGCAATAAGAACATCGACCTGCTCCAGAATCAATCTAGCTATCCTCAGAACGCTTCGTCCGGCCGGCGTCGGCTTTACCCCTCCGCCTGAGCGCTCGAATACGGTGACGCCGATCCGATGCTCAAATTGACGAATAGATCGGCTCAGGATTGAGTGCCGAGTGGACAGTAACTCGGCGGCTTGCCGAATACTCCCATAATCTGCGGCTGCGACTGCAAACCGAAGCTGCTTCAGATCGACAGCGCCCATAAAGAGCGCGCGTGGCTGGTCCATCATCTCGTTCTCCAAGGCCGGCGGACCCATCGCTGCGCTGCACGCAGCGATGGCGGCTCGCCTGGTTGGTTCAGCGATCTCATGATCGAAGCCGCGTTTGTGATGCCACCGCCCCAATTTTGGCGAAGGGTCTTGATCAACCGCATTGTTCGTGTATGAATATATTTCACACAAGCATGAATGTCATTCACAATCCAGAATGACCGCGACGAGCCGGTGGCACGTTCGGGCCATCAGTGGGAAGTCCCAATCGCGCTCATCTAAGGGGATCGTTTTTGGATGACGAGTTTCCAGGGAGACGCGCGGCTAAGTCACGACCGCCGCGTGAGCGCGTATCGATGTCGGATTCGGCAGAATGAATCGAGTGCAAATGCGACAAGAGCGATGCGTTAGCCGCCGGCTCGCTGGTCGGCTTTGAAGTTATCATCGTAGTCTCGCACGCCTAGAGATCGCGCGGTCCGATCTGGTCTAACAATATAAGTGAGAGGGCCTTCTGTGGAATGTGGGTGAACCGAGGCGTCAAGCTCTCAAGTGGTGGGACAGGCAAATGCTTGCGCAGTCTAACAGACAGCAGTTTTTGAAGAATGCAATTCTGACCGGTCTCCCCAGGCCCGAATTGGCAGCGATAAGCCGCTTCCTTGTGCCGGTTGCCTTGAAAGAACGGATGATCTTGCAGGAGCCCAAAAGGCCGGTCAAACACGTCTATTTTGTTGAATCCGGGATTGTCTCACTAAGGATTGTTGCTGCGGAAAGCATATTCGAGACTGCGGTCGTGGGATATCGGGGGGTCGTCGGGGCTTCGTTCCTACTGGGAGGGCACATTCTAACCCAGCAATGCGTGGTGCTTTTTCCCGGAAATGCGTTCCGAATCGAGGCGGACAATTTGCATAGCGCGATGAGCGAACTGCCTCAACTTCGCGAGCATCTTTCGCGATACGTGCAAGCATTGGTCACACATGGTGCTCAAACGGGATTGTGCGGCGTTAGGCACGAACTTGAGCGACGGTTAGCGTGCTGGCTCAGTCTGACATGTGATGCGCTCAATGGACATGCTCTTCCCCTCACGCACGATTACTTCAGTCTCATGGGACTGCGGCGTGCGGGGGTGACGGAGACACTCATCAGGTTCGAAGAACAAGGCCTCATTCGAAAGACGCGGGGGCTCCTACGAGTGGATGATCGTGGAAATCTTGCTCGAAAGGCGTGTGGCTGCTATGGCGTGATTGCGAGCGCTTATGCCTCGGTTGAACGCTTGGCAAGAGCCGAACATCCAGGCTAAACAACGATGTCATGGGATATTGCCTACGCCGCAACTAACCTATGCTATCCCATTTCGAGATCCTTGCTTCGCTCAACTTAGATTGGGCTTTGCCTGGAAAACGCGGGTGGCCGCTTTTCCAGATGCGAAGCGAGTCCTTCCTTCACCTCTGGACTGTCGAAGCCCAGGAATTCCATTGCAAGCCCGGCGTCGAATGTCGGCCCAGCCTGGCGCAACCAGTTATTGAGGGCATATTTGGTCCACCTAATGGCTGTTTGTGCGCCGTTAGCAAGCCGTGTTGCGATTTCGACCGCGCGCTGATCGAGCGCGCTGTCGTCAAGGGCTTCGGTGATCAAGCCGATCCGCTCCGCCTCGGCTCCCAAAAGAGGATCGCAGGTCAGGAGATAATATTTTGCCTTTGCCATACCGCACAGAAGCGGCCAGATCATCGCTGCGTGGTCGCCGGCGGCGACGCCCAGTCGGGTATGGCCATCGAGGATCCGGCAGTCTCGCGTCGCGAGGGAAATGTCCGCCAGGATCCCGCAGACCAGTCCGGCGCCGACCGCAACCCCCCGCATGGCGCTGATTACCGGCTTGGAGCAATTGATGCAGTTGTAGACAAGGTCGCGGGCCTCTTTCCACCCTCTTGCTCGCGCTTCGAAGTCGTCGATCTGCGCCCGCACCAGCGAGAAGTCGCCCCCTGCCGAGAAGTGCCGGCCGGCGCCGGTTATGATGACCGCGTTCGCTTCGGGATCGGCGTCGACATCGCGCCAAACCTCGACCAGCTCGCGGTGCATCACGGCATCGGCGGTATTCATCTTGCCATTGCTCATCGTGATGCGGACAACCCGTGGGGCCGGGTAATCGAACTGGAGACGCTGGTAACCCGAATATCGCTGCTCTTCTTGCCGCATGGCATGACCTCCCTCTCGCTAAGACCGTCAAAAAACGTGTCGTACTCTCTAGCGGCTATTCACAATATCGAATAATATGCTACTGTCTGAATATAAACAACGGATTTGTCGGGAGGGAACGTGATGCGCAAGCGCGGGACGGCGTTGGCTCTGCTGGGGGCGATCTCGATCGCTTTCTGCCCTCGAATCGTACAGGCGGACGAACCCGTCAAGATCGGCGTCCTGACTGATATGTCGTCGGTTTATGCCGATTATGGCGGCGCCGGCTCCGTTCTGGCGGCAAAGATGGCGGTCGCAGACAGCGGAATGGCCGATCGGGTCGAGGTCCTGTCCGCGGATACCCAGAACAAGGCCGACATCGGCGTCGCAACAGCGCAAAAATGGTTCGACCAGGGGGTCAACGCCATATTCGACGTACCAAATTCGAGCGTCGCGTTGGCCGTCAACGGCGCTGCGGGCCGCGCACAAAAGCTGGTTTTCTTCAGCACCACGATTAACGACAGGATCACCGAGGAGGAATGCAACGGCTACGGCCTGGCATGGGTCTGGGATACCTATTCGGTCGGCCGCGCCGAGGCAGCCGCGCTGATGCGCGAAGGCAAGGACACTTGGTTCGTCATTACGCCTGACGGCGCCGCCGGCATCGCGCTAGAGCAGACCGCCCGCGAGGCCGCGGCAACAAATGGCGCAAAAGTCGTCGGCGCGGTGCATCATCCAACTAATCAGCCCGATTTCGCATCCTATCTGCTACAGGCGCACTCTTCTGGCGCCAAGGCCGTATTGTTCGGTTCCGGCGGTGGCGATTTGGTGAACGCGCTGAAGCAGGCGAGAGAGTTCGGGCTGCCGCAGGGAGGCATCACCATCGGCACCATGTACGCGATCAACACCGATATACAGTCGCTCGGTCTCAACGATATGCAAGGTCTCACGGTCGTGACCGCATTCGACTGGAACCGCAACGAACAAACCAGAGCGTTTGGCAATCGTTTCTTCGCCGTTCACAAGAAGATGCCGACCATGTTTCAGGCGGGTGCGTATTCCGCCGTGTTGCAGTATTTGGCTGCCGTCAAGGCGACTGGCAGCGTGGAGACCGACAAGGTTCGCGCTTACCTGCTATCCGTACCGATGAATGACGTGTTCTTGCAGAATGGAAAGCTTCTGCCGAATGGCCGGATGCTCCACGACATGTTCCTCGCGCGCATCAAGAGTCCCGCGCAATCGAAGGGCGACTGGGATTTCTTCGACTTTGTTGGCGAAGTGCCGGGAACAGAAGCGTTCCGGAAGTTGTCCGACAGCAAGTGCCCGCTGGTGAAATAACGAATATCTGGAGAGGACCGTATGGCGCAGGATCTGGCTAGTGATATTTGGCATCCCAGTTCCGATGAGGTTTCTGAAGCCGGCGTTTCTCGGCTGATGAAGCACTTCGGCATCACAGATTTCGATGACCTATATCGTTTCTCAATCGACGAGCCGTCGAAATATTGGGACGGCGTCAACGCATTTTGCGGCGTCGTTTGGTCAAAGCCCTACGATCGGTTCGTCGATCTTACGGAGGGGCCGGAATTCCCGCGGTGGTTTGTAGGCGGCGAACTGAACTGGGTCGATTCCGTTTTGCAGCACGCCGAGGATAAGCTGCAGCGAGATCGCCCGGCGGTCATCGCGGAGAACGAAGCTGGTGAAATCGTCACTGCAACGTATGCCGAACTGAGACGTCAGGTGGAAGGATTCGCAGCCGGCCTGACAAAACTCGGCATTCGGCCCGGCGATCGCGTCGGACTGTTGATGGAGTCGGGAATTGAAGCCGTCGTATCCTTGCTTGCTGTTCCCTATATCGGCGCGATCGTCGTACCGCTGTTCTCCGGATTCGAGGTCGACGCGGTTTGTTCGCGCCTTTCGGCGGCGGGTGCCCGGGCCATCATCGGAACATCTGCCTTCTATCGCCGCGGGCGCGCCGTAGAGACAGGTCGGACGCTCGCGGAAGCGGCAAGCCGCCTGGCCAAGGTCGAATATCTGATCTTGAAGGGAAGCGGAGATCATTCGGCCTTCGGTCCAAAGGCTCTGAACTGGCGAGGTCTAATAATGGAGCCGCCTTCCGGAACGAAAGCGCGCCGAATGAGTGCGAATGATCCCTTCATGATCATATTCACGTCAGGAACGACGGGAAAGCCCAAGGGGATAGTTCATACCCATGGCGGTTTCCCCGTGAAGATCGTCCACGATGCGACCGTGTTCTATGATCTTCGCGAAGGAGACCGCTACTTGTGGCCGGCCGATATGGGTTGGGTTGCGGGGCCGATCTTCACGGCGGCCACGCTGATGCGCGGCGCTACCATGATCTGCTATGACGGTGCGCCGGATGCACCGGATTGGTCGCGCGTTTCCCGCTTGATCGAGCGGCACCAGGTGACGCACCTGGGCGTTTCGCCCACTCTGATCCGGGGCCTCGCCGCGCACGAAGCGCAAGCGTGCGCCGGCCGCGTCGATTCCATCCGACTCATGATCACTAGCGGTGAGGCGATCGCGCCGGAGCCGTTCAACTGGTTCCGGAAAAGATTCGGGAACGGCAAAGCGCCATTGATCAACTATACTGGCGGCACCGAGGCGTCGGGAGCCTTGTTGGCGAGCGTGATCGTCAAACCGATCCGGCCAGCGGGTTTCAACACCGTGAGCCCCGGAATCGCGGCATTCGTGGCCTCGGGCGAGGGAGCGTGCCTCGTCGGCGCTGTAGGCGAGCTCGCGCTGGCAGGTCCATATCTCGGAATGACGCAGGCGTTCTGGGAAGACCGCGAACGTTATCTTGACACGTATTGGCGCTCGGTGCCCGGCCTGTGGGTCCATGGCGATCTTGCTATTGAGGAGCCCGATGGCCATTTCTTTCTGCTCGGACGCTCCGACGACACCATCAAGGTCGCGGGCAAGAGGCTCGGGCCGGCGGAAGTCGAAGACGTCCTGCTCGAAATGCCGGAAATCAGTGAAGCCGCAGCCATCGGAATCGATGATGCCTCGAAAGGCCAGCGCCTCGTCGTCTTCGTCGTTCCGACGCCGCAGCCGCAGTTGTCGACGTCCTTTCCGACGGAGGCGTCCGACTATGTTGCACAAAGGCTGGGACGCGCGTTCCGGCCATCCGTGGTGCATGTGGTCGGCAGCTTGCCCAAGACCCGCAGCTCGAAAGTGATGAGACGGGTCCTGCGCAACATATACACCGGATCGCCCCCCGGCGATTTGTCGTCGCTGGACAATCCTGCGTCCATCGCGGAAATTGAACGATTGAGGGCAGGCTGAATTCGTCTTGCTCGTCTTGGTGGCCACATTCGAGGGCTCACTTTGAACCCGCACGAGTTCGAAGTGACCGATACGATTCCGCGAGGCTGTCTCGACATATTCAACCAGGACCAACGCAAGTCTGTTGAGGGGCGGATTGGGAGGTTTAGGAGTCTCTAGTCTTCAGCTGATGGACATCGAGAAGATGCAGGAAAAGGTGGTATTGCGTTGACTAAATGGGAAGTAGATCGAGCGAATGGGACAAGGCCGTGTATGATCGATCGCCTCGAATGTTTTGAGCGAGCGAGTTCTTTACTGAGAGCTATCAGCTGAAACGCTGACGCGTCGTCGACAAGCAGGCCTATCAATTAGTACCTGGTCGGCAAGGAACGGATATCGAGGGATATGACTACGTGACCGATGGCCGCAGAAAAAGAAACTGGAGAGACGACGAGGACGCGCTCTTGCGTAAAGCAATCCTCGAAGCCTACCCCGTGGAGTTAATTACACAATCGTTGAGCCGGTCGTCGCCCGCCGTTCGAGCGAGGGCGCATGCACTTGGTCTGACGATAAGTCGACTGGGATTTCGACGGCGACGCGCAACTAAGTGGGCTTAGCGGCTTGCTGGGAAGCAGCATAAATGAAAGCTGCTGCCGTAAGCGAAATAGGCAAAATATGTGCAGCTGGTTTCTCCTGCCAAATCCGGTTGGTTATGGAGCCGATCCTCTTCGACCGAGCGTGATCGTACAATCAGGTCCATATTCGCGTTGACGCAAATCACTCTGGTTCACGCAGAAACATCCAAAGCGCGTGTCTACTGCAGGACGACTGCGCCACGAAGCTGAAGCTGGCACGTCGTGCTGCACATCGGCTTGGTGGAGCGTTGCATCTGGTCAAAGCAGCCGCTGACCCCAGGCCCCGACTATGCAGTCGAGTTGCCGCTTGACCGCGATTTCGAGGCGCGCATTGCCACGCGGCTGTGGCGCGCGCCGAATGGACCCTCGAGGCCCCGCCTTTCATCGGGTTAATAAACAGCGGCGGGAACGATGATGAGCTGTCTTTCGCGATCGCTGCGTACTCAGCAGGTACGACCTATTGCAGCAGAGCCTCAGTCGGCGAAGAGCGCATACCTGATCGCGTCTGGAAATCGCTGGATTTGCGCAACCGAACCATCCGTCTCTAAAAAATGTCGGCCTGGCCTTGGTACGCGGAGCTATCGCAAATTGCGGCCGTTCAAGTGTCGGTTTCTTCCAGCGACATACCAAGGCCAACCTATTGAGCGATCGACTGCATCGCAGTGCTTCTCGAACGAGGAATCAATACGCAGAGGCAAGCGACGAGCATGAGCATGCTGCGCGAGTACCCCATGTCCCGACCAATGATTGCAGGGCCGTCACCCGTTTCAAGCCATGGGGCCAATGGCGTGGCCGCTTATGAGCAAGCGAGTCGCGTACGGAACGTACGCTTCTGACTCGTTTTGGTCACGCAGGCCAGTAACGACGATCGTCCGTCCAATTCGGACGAAGTCCGCCCACCATTTCGAAGTGAAATCTGCAATGTCCATAACGTTGGAAGCGGAAGCATCCGCAGTGCGGCGTTCGAAAGTTTAGTGGCCAAGACCGTTCCGGGGGCCATCGACCGTCTCGAATTTGGGGCGGCAATCGTCGTCGATCTATTAGCGAAATAGTTGGACGACCATCGTGGATACGAGGCTAATGGAGGTTTGATATGAGGATAATTGAGAGTCTACTTCTTGGATCATCGACGGCTCTCGTCGCGGTCGGCGGCGCTCAGGCGGCCGATCTTCCCGTCAAGGCCAAAGCGGTCGAGTACGTGAAGGTTTGCTCCCTGTATGGTCCCGGTTTTTATTACATTCCGGGCACCGATACCTGTATCAAGCTGGGCGGCTACCTGCGTGTGGACGTCGTGGCGAACACTAACTCGGACGACTCCGGCAATACCTCGGGTGCCGCTGGCGCGAACAATCGTTTCACCAACGGCTACACTTGGCGTTCCCGTGAAGCCCTGTCCATCGATACGCGCACCGCGACTGAGTATGGCGTGGTCCGTACTTATTTTTATACACCGTTTAGCTGGACGACGGACAGTTATGGTCCGGGCGCTGCGGCGGGTTCGACGATCTACTCGCCGATCGGGACTTCTCCCGCTCCGGGTAACGCGACGGGCGGCGGGATCGGCGGCGGAAACATCGGCGTCAACTACGCTTTCATCCAGTTCGCCGGCTTCACCGTGGGTAAGGCGATCTCGCAGTTTTCGTCTCCGTGGAACAACTATCCGGGAAACAACTTCGACGGCCTTGTCGGCGGCGGCGGTACGACTACCGGTGTGAACCAGTTCACCTACACCGCGCAGTTTGGCAACGGTGTGTCGCTATCTCTGTCGGCTCAGGATCAGACGGCGTACTACCAGGCCGGCGTGAACAACATCAGCGCTGGTGGCGCCTGGGGCACCAGCGACTACGCCGGCTCAATCGCCCCGGACCTCGTCGCAATGCTGCGCGTCGATCAGGCCTGGGGACTGCTCCAGGCGTCGTTCGCGGCGCATGACAACCACACGGCCTATTACGGCGCCACCGAGTCGACCGGGCATCCGGACGACAAGTGGGGCTGGGCTGGCCAGCTGGCTCTGTCGATAAAGGACATCCCGACCGGACCTGGCGACACCATCAACTTGCAGGGCGTCTACACAAACGGCGCCACGCGGTACAACATTCAGGATCTGGCTGTTCCGGCCGGTGCAAACACGATCTTTGGTGGCACCAGCCTGGTTAGCGCCTACCAGAGTGTTGGGTTTGGCATTGCGCCCGACTCTGTGTTCGGGGCCGGCGGTCAGCAGCAATTGATCTCTACTTGGGGCTTCAATGGAGCATACGTGCACAACTGGAACCCCAACTGGAACACCAGCATCTACGGTGCGTACGCTGGGATTATGTATAACAGCACGGCTAAGTCACTCATCTGCGGGCCGGCCGGCAACGGTGTGGGCGGCAGTTTCCGCTTGACCTTCGGGAGCGCCGGCCTGACCACGTGCAACCCCGACTATAACATCGCCCAGATCGGTACTCAGACCCAGTGGACACCCGTCAAGAACCTGACCTTTTCGGCTGACCTGACCTACACCCGTCTTGATCAGAACATGGCTGGCACCATCACCGCCTCCGGCGCTTCCGTTGGCAAGCCCGTCGCAATGTACCAACTGAGGGATCAGCGGACGCTCGTCTTGCTGCTCCGCGCTCAGCGCAACTGGTAAACGCCAATTGACTGGTTGGGCTGTCTAATCTCCAAGTGGGGCCTCCGGCCTTTTTGTCTCCTGACGGGCCAAGACCTCGAGAAGTGCTGTCGCCGTTCCAAGAACATCCGCGCTTCCGGCGGTACATCGGGCGACCCGCGAATTGCAGTTCGAAGTGCCCAATCTTAGAACGCTGCGAACCAAGATGGCGTCGCCACGCTATCGGACCTCGTCCGCTCGTCGTTCCGATCGCGCCCGGATCGCGTACCGTTCGGTGAGATGAGCGCGCCGAACTACGCCGAGGGTCGATCCTGGGCCTGGATCCGTTGCAGTCCGAACAAGGTGATGTTTCGCGCCGCCAACCAGGATAACTGCTGCGTTCTTCGACACACGGCGAAAGGTGGTCGATATGGTCGCAATCCTTCGAAAGGGAGGAATACGAGGAACGTTGCCAGGTTCCTTCCTGTCGCCGCACGTTCAGGCATCTCATGCCAGTTCCAGTCGTCGCGTCTTCGACCGACAATCGTGAAATCAAATGCGAAGCGGCAATGAGCGCAGCCGTCTGCCGGTAGCTGCGAACAGGGCATTCGCGATGGCTGGTGCAACGGCGGGAAGACCTGCCTCGCCGACGCCTCCCGGTTCACGGCTGCTTTCAAGAATGTGCACATTCAAATGCGGGGTTCGGTCTTCACCACGTCATAATCGTTGTGCACATCTTCCTTGTTCAATCGTGATCTCCTCCGTGAGGGTGGCGCTCAAGCCCATCACCAAGCAGCCTTGCATCTGCGCAAGCACGGCATTTGGGTGAATTGCTGTCCCGCAGTCGATGACGCCGGTCAGACGGTGTACGATCAATCCCTTCGCATCGACCGAGATTTCTGCAACCTGGCAGACGAGACTTCCCACTGCCTCGAAGAAGGCCATCCCGAGAAATCGCCCGGCCGGGCGTGGCAATAGCCAGCCCGATTCCGCAACGGCCTTATCTAAGACGGCAAGCGCGCGTCGGCAGCAGCGGCAGTGATATTCTGCGTTGGAACCCAAACCTCGCAACGTGACTCGGACAGCCGCACCGTGCAGTTCATTGGCTCCATGGGGGCGTGGTACAAAAAGGATGTCGAGTAGTCCTGCTGGACGCGCGTTTCGTCGGGTGCAGTGTCGACGCTCGCCGGCGCAGTCAACGTTTCCTCTGCTTTAGACGACCGATCGCCCAGACCTAGAAGTTGCTCCTGCGCGATCCGCGCCGAGTCGACCGCCCCGTTGCTCGACTTGCTGAACTCGACCTCGATGTCCTCGACGGCTTGCTTTGCTCTCCAAAAACGATCAGCGACTACCGCATTTGGAAGTCGAACGATCTCTATGATCCCAGGTCGACTCTTGACGTCTTTTGCATCGAAACTCGTCAAGGTTTCACCAAAAACCGGCGACTGGCGGATTGCCGCGTAGACCATCTCCGGTAATCTCACATCGACGCCATAGATCGCTGAGCCGTCCACCTTGGCCGGCAGATCGAAGCGAGGAATGGATTTGCCGATGTGGATCTTTCGATCCAGCAGTTGTCGAGGCTCCTCCGTGAGAAAGCGCTGCGCGTCAGCGGCCAAGACGGCGATATCCAGTCGCCGGCTCGAGGCAGGGTGCTCGACAAATCCGTCCTGCAATTGACATTCTTCGTGCGTCACGCCCCATTGCGCTGCTGCGGCATCGATCAGGGCTTCGTGTGCAGAGGCGGCCGCTTTTCGTAACGGAGTGTAGCAACGTCGGACGGTATAGCTGCCCGAGGTGGACTGGATCGGCCGGCCCGGCGTGTTATATCGACGATCAAGGGGAGGGGGTCGAATCGTGACTCTTTCCCAGGGAAGGCCCAACTCGTCCGCCAAGATCATCGCAAGACCCGTCTGGCTACCCTGCCCCATCTCGACTGCGGGGACGATGAGGTCAACATTTCCTGTTGCGTTGATATGGATGAACGCTGTGAGTTCGTTGGCTTGGCTTGGCTTGGCTTGGCTTGGCTTGGCTTGGCTTGGGTTGGGGATTCGGGGAGCGCCGCGGCGGTATTTCCAACGAAAGTGTGCCGCGAGATGGATCGCGCTCCGTACGCGAGCGTAGGTCCCGCAGCGGCAAATGTTGGTGATGATCTCGGCAATCTGCTCGTCGCTGGGATTGAGGGTCTCCGCCAGAAGAGCCGCTGCCGCCATGATCATACCCGACTGGCAATAGCCGTATTGGGGCGTTTGCTGTTCGATCCAGGCCCACTGCACGGGATGCGAGCGGTCACGGCTCAGCCCTTCGATCGTCGTGATCTGCCGAGATTCAACCTCGCTGATCTGTGTTTGGCAGGAGCGCACCGCCACCCGCCCGTCCAGATGAACTGTGCAGGCGCCGCATAGTCCAGCGCCACAGCCGTACTTGGCGCCTGTCATGTTGAGCACGTCGCGCAGGACCCAGAGCAATGGGGTTTCGCGCTCCACATCGACAGTTCGCACCGCTCCATTTATCGTCAGTCTGACAATGACCATCTTGCTATCCACGATTTGAGCAGGCCCCGGATTCATGGCCAAAGGCAATTCTCGGATGTGCGTATCGGTGACGTCCAACCGAAATATTCGAATTCTGCTATGCCCGCGGGGAAGCTTGTTGCTCGCCGGAAAGCCTTGTTGGCTACTGAGATGGTGTCCGACGTGCTTTAACCGAGGCCTCCTTACCTCGCACGCGTCTATTCGGTGGCCGCCATCATCGGTCCGCCCGTGGCGCTGAGAAGCAAGTTCGGCCATGCTTACCTTGCGCCCACAGTCGGGATCATCATAAATGGTCCACATAGTCTCTTCGGATTTGGAGGCATAGTGTGCGGGTCTGTCTTCGCCCAGCTGCAAGCGATCGCCGCGGTGGTGAGCCAGGGCGGCCTCTCCTTCATTCGTTCAAACGGCATCCCGCCGGCCAGAACGATTACCGCGAGCGTGCCGGCGGCGCGACAACGCCGGCGAGAGGGAATGTAGCGCCGAAGCCACCGTCTCATAGACGAGAAAGTCAGCGGCCACAGGCGCGACAATGCCTTCGCAGTTCGCACCATCTGGGCAAGGCCGCCTACCACCCCGACTCGGGACGGCTCAACGATATCCATGATCGTGCTGATGTAGGAGGTCTACGAGAGCTGGACCAGAAACACGGCCATTCCCATCAATCCGACCGGATTCCCGAAAATAGCGGGATAGCCATGAGACCAATGCGCGCCGCCACGCCGATCAAGCCCATCGCGGCCGCGATTTTCCTGCTTGGGACGGCAGCGCCAGTTCGCTTCAACAGAAGATATAGCTGCCGAAAAAGCTGCCCTGTCGCTCCGATCAACCAGGTGACGGATCCAACGGTCATGCCTGCGGGCTAGCTATATGGCTTCGATCTTTCAAGCAGACCGGGTGATGCCGAGTCATCGCCAACCATTTTTGCAAAGTCAGGTCGCGCTCAACGTCTCGATCACGGCCAGGACGGCGGCAGGTGTACGGCGCAGCCGGGGATGGCAGAGGCGCCATCCCTCCAGTCGAGGGAGAAAGCTTTCCAGCAGCCGCTCGAGGCTACCCTCGCCGAGAGGTCTCGTGGCGAGTGGCTCAAGCACATATGCGATCCCGACCCCCGCCACCGCGGCGGCAATCGCAACGTCGCAGTGCGAGGCGGTGATGGGTCCTGACACCGTCAGGGCGACCCGCCTGCCGTCCATATCGAAGCACCATGGGGCGCACTCATGGGTGTTTGGACGCCGCCAGTTGATGCAGCGATGTTCGAGCAAATCCGTGGGGATACCGGGCCTGCCATTTGCAGCCAGATAGGCCGGCGCGGCCAGCACAACGTGGCGCAACTCGCCGCCAAGGGGCACTTCGTTCATGTCGGAGTCGGCGCTTTCTCCGCGTCTCACGATGATATCGAAGCCATCCGCAAAGCTGCCAAGGCCGTCGTCGACGGTGAGATCGAGGACGATGTCCGGGAGCGCTTCCGCGATCCGGTTGAGTGCTTGCCGGACGAAACCCTGGTAGGCCGGACGGGGAACACGCATGCGGACCAGGCCACGCGGCCTGACGCGCTGGTCGCGCGCGTCCTGGACCGCTTCCTCCATCTCAGCCATCGCCGGTCCAAATCTGTCCAGCAGACGAACGCCCGCGCCTGTCAGCGATACGCGACGCGTCGTTCGGTGCAACAGTGTGACGCCTAGCCGCTCTTCCAGCGAGCGGATCGTCTGGCTCAGCGTGGATGGCGCCATCCGAAGCTTCTCAGCGGCACGCGTAAAGCTGCCCTGGCTCACGACCTCGGCGAACGCTTGCAACTGGGCGAAGTCAGACCCGCGCATTATGCCTCCAAATCTGAAGAGACTATGTGGACCATTTATGATGATCCCGACCGTGGGCGCAAGGTAAGCATGGCCGAACTTGCTTCTCAGCGCCGCGGACGGGCGGATGCGGTGCTTCGCAGAATTGCTCGAACAGGGATTGCATCATTGACGCTCGGAGCGGAAAGCGTGGCAAACACAGCCGAACACGAGAGGGTGGCTCGTACCGCCGATGAGTCAAATTTCCAGATCGTCATGGACGCGTTCCGTAGATGGAGCGGAAGCGAGGGATCCTTATTTGACCTGATGGCCGACGGTGCGGAGATCGAGATTCCAGGCACCGCCGCGCATTGCGGTGTCTTCAATAAAAGCGTCTTTAATGCCGACATAGCGATACCATTCATTGCGCGCTTCAGTGTGGCGCCAATTCCTTCGGTTCGCCGCATTTGGGCAGACGGCGATGATGTCGCTGTACAGGCGCAAGCCGTTGGAACAAGGCGCGACGGGAAGCCGTATGCGAACAATTACGTCTTCATTCTGAAGCTTCACGAAGGGCGGATCGCAAGGGCAACCCTGTTTCTCGATATGGTTGCCTTCAACGACGTCTGGAACCATGTGGAGCCGTCAACCTCTAAGCGGAGAGTAGAGTGAAGCGTTGGAGTATCGATCGCCACGGGGTCGATAGAGTGCGGATGACGGAGGTACCGCGTCCGGTCCCTTCACGGGGCGAGGTGCTGGCGCGGGTTTCGGCAGTGGCCCTGAATGCCCGCGATCTGATGATGATCGAGAGCGGGATGGGGCTCGCGCGCGAATTTCGCTTCATTCCGGCTTCCGACATGGCGGGCGTGGTCGAAGCCGAGGGCGATAGCATTCGCCGATTTGGCCCAGGCGAGCGTGTCATCACCACCGTAAGGCCATCGTGGATCGATGGCCCGTCTAGCGGATCAGCAGCCGGCCCTTCATATCGAACGTTGGGCGGATACTATCCGGGTGCGCTGGCAGAATACGTCTGCTTTCCCGAGGATTGGTTCACCGCGGCCCCGGCGACGCTTGACGACCTACCTGCCAGTACATTGCCGGTAGCCGGCTTGATGGCCTGGTTCTTGCTGATCGAGCAGGGGCGCCTCAAGGCGGCAGAAACGGTCTTGGTGCCTGGTACCGGTGGCGTCGCCATCTTCGCGGGGCAGACTACAAGGATGCATGGGGCCGAAGTGATCGTCAGTTCCGGAAGCGATGACAAACTCCATCGCGCCAGGGCGCTCGGCGCAGTCCACCTCATCAATCGGAACAAGACGGATGTCGTCCGCGAGGTGCAGGCGCTTACGCCGACCGCACCGATCCTTGTGACAGCGCCGACGATCCAAGGCATCGTCACCGGCCACCGCCGCGCCCTGGAAGATCTCGTTCGTGCCGTGGATCGGAGCAGACTGAAGCCGAGCATCGATCGGCGCTATTCTTTCGACAAGTTGCCCGAGGCCCCTGAACCACCTTGCTCGCGGGTCCATTCGGGAAAGTTGTCGTCGATGTCCTGGCGTAATGATGCAGTCGGCTGTGCCCGGAAGGCTCACTGTGCATCTCCTCGATCCCCGGCGAAAGCCGACTAACTTGCTTGGAGGTAAGAAATGTTTCGGCCGAAGAACGGAGAGATTTCTCGGAGAACCGTGCTCGGGAGCGCAGCGACGGCCGTGCTAGCTTCAACGTTTGATTCGGCTCCCGCGCAGGCGTTGGCGCCTCTATCGAAGGCCGCAGGTCCGTTCTTTCAGAAGTTTAGGCTCGGAGAGATCGTGATCACGGTCGTTTCGGATGGCTTGATATTCGGCGGCGATCCAAAAAAGACGTTCACGGGAGCAACGCCGGAGGAGATATCCACGCTGCTGTCCGGCAGCTTTCTCGAGACCAGCAAGCTTGCGTTCGACGAGAACGTGGTGCTGGTAAACACTGGCTCCAAATTGGTCCTGTTCGATACCGGCTCGGGACCCGTCAAGGATTTCGGCCCGGATGCAGGCAAGCTATTCGAGAACTTGAAAGCGGCCGGCGTCAATCCTGCCGATATAGATGCGGTCGTTCTCACTCACGGTCATGCCGATCACATCTGCGGCGTGGTGCGGGATGGGCGCATCATGTTCGATAACGCGCACTTCTACATCAATCAGGTCGAATATGACTTCTGGCTCGATCCTGCGAAGGCAGGAACGCCATTGAAGCTGTTCCATCAACAGGCGGTTCTGAACCTGCTGCCGATACGGGACAGGTTGAGCTTTATCCGCGACGGCCAGGAGGTCGTGCCGGGAGTACAGGCGATACTCGCCCCTGGCCATACGCCCGGGCAGATGGCCTTCATGATTACGTCGGGCGCAAAGAGCTTGGCGTTGATCGCGGATGTAGCCCGGCACCACATCCTGAACGTCGAAACCCCGCGGCTCGAATTTGTCGGCGATATCGATCCGCGGCAATGTGTCGACACGCGCATAAGACTGTTTGAGATGCTAATCCAAAACAGGACTCCGCTCTTGTCCTACCATTATCCGTTTCCAGGTGTTGGTCATCTGGCGAAATGGGGTGATCGCTATCGCTATTATCCAGCAGGGTTGCTGCAGGGTATCTAATTCAGTCGCGCCTTGCGGGGTGGCTGCGTGGCTGAGCGTGGTCAGCGCACGTTGCACCGATCGTGCTGCCGAATGACCGATGTCGAGATAATGGTCCGCATGGACGAACGGTCAGCTGGCTTGAGACCGACGGGGAAAGAGGGAAGTGCCGACGAGCGCAGCAAGTTCACGCAACTCGAGGCCAAGTTCTTCCAGCCGCTCCTGTGTTTGCTGTCCGTTGATCGAGACTGCGCTGAAGCCGAAACGAGGACGTCTGCTGTCATCAACGGCGACCGAAGCCACCGTCACCAATCCGCGATACATCATGCCGTCGTCCAGCGCCCAGCCCGTCTCTCGCGTCCTCGCGACGTCCGCTTGATAGGCGGCAAAGGTCGGCGGCGATTGCCAGTGCAAACTGGCGAACCGACGACGGAGCTCCGTTGCCGGGAGTTGCATCGCGGCGGCAACGCTGCGTCCGACTGCACCCGCCAACATCGGCAGGCGGTAGCCGATATTGATCTCAACACGGATGGCGGTCTGGCTGTGCGCTCGGTCGATCAGCACGACGTGGTCGTCATCGGTGACCCGCCAGAGCAGTAGCAGCGTTTCGTAGTTCAGCGCCAGGCGTTCAAGCTCGGGGTGGATCAATTCCCTATGGCTGATACCGACCATGCCATATGCAAGCTCGGCCATGGCCAGCCCCAGCGTGTAGGTCTTGGCAGTGGGGTGGAACGAGACGAACTGGGCGCGCGCCAATGTACGCAGGATGCCAAAGCAGGTGCTGACGCTTACCTTGGTGGCGCGTGCGACGGTAGCGACCCCCACCGGTGAGCTGCTCGCAGCCAGAAATTGCAGGATCCTGAGCGCGTTGACGACCGCGCCCACATCCCGCTGCGGCGCCATATCCTTGTGCGAGTCTCTCTTCTTCAATTCGGTCATCGAGACCACATCCTTTGCGCATGCGCAAGTCAAGATTCGGCCGAAACATGCCAGATTATTGGCAAGCTTTACAGAGGCACGTCCCGGGCGCGGCGGGACTCACGTGGACGAAAGACCGACGTCGCAGATGGGGCGGCGGCCGGGGCGTTAGAGAGGGCGTTTATACAGTTGCGGGTTCAAGGAGGCGACGCAGCTTCTTGACGGCCGTATCCGGGGAGGTCAGCACGGGCTTGCCTGTTGCTGCGGCGACCGCCGAGGCCGACGACGCCATGCTGGACTGCGCTAATGCGATTACGTCGCAGCCGCCCAGATCACGCTGGGCTGCTTCGGCGATAAGACGATCATGACGCCCCGTGTCTCCCTCATTCAGCGCCTTGAAGGCTCCAGGTACGAACACCTTCGCGGCTAGGGTTCCTCGAGGGAATTCCTCCGGCATCGTGTCGAGCGTCGGAGCGAATGTTGCGAGCAAGCCGATCCGCCGCCCGCGCGCTACTGCAGCTTCGATCATCGCTTCGTTCGGCTTCAGGACCGGCACAGGCGCAAGCATGCGCTGGGTCGCCTCGATCGCGCGTCCAAAAGCCGAGCATGTGAACAATATGCCGTTCGCGGGCGCCCTGACAGCATAGCTGGCGACTGATAGGAAGCGCTCGGATACATGATCATGCCCGCGCTCCCTCGATAGAAACAGGTCTTCGTCCAGCACGTTGAAGACTTCCGCTTCCGGCCAATGCCGTTCGAACGCGGCCAACATCGGCGCAGCGGAAATCATCTGAATGTGGATCAGGGCGATGCGCATGAGGTTCAACACGTCGTGGACGAACGACTTCCTTCCGGGTGCGCTTTGCGGCGCGGGCCCTTCAGAGAATGCCTGAACGCGCCATCTACTAGAATCCCGGGCGCCGAGCAAATATCGTCTTTCAATATTGTGAATAGCGTATTATATACTGAATGACGAACAAGCCTGCATGGCAAACCAATGCTGGCAGTTGGGAGGGAACTCGCCGAATGGATTTGAAACTGAATGGCCTGAAGGCCCTGATCACCGGATCGTCAAAGGGGATAGGGGCCGCATGTGCAGAGTCCCTTGCCCGTGAAGGGTGCTCGGTCGTTTTGGTGGCCCGCGACGGCGACGCATTGAACGCCGTGAGCGCTCGATTGGCGGCCTTTGGCGGCATGGTTATTGCCGAACCGGCAGATTTGGCCGATAGCCGAAACGTCGATCGCCTGGCGGCAGCCCACGGAGACGTCGATATCCTGGTGAACAACGCTGGCGCGATTCCCGCCGGGCATCTACACGAAATCGACGAGGCGACTTGGCGTCGCGCCTGGGACCTCAAAGTATTTGGCTACATCAACATGTGCCGGCGGTTTTATGCCGCGATGCAGGTGCGGCGCCGCGGCGTCATCATCAATATCATTGGCTCCGCCGGCAAAAGAGTCGACTCCAGCTACATCGCCGGCTCCACGGGAAATGCTGCGCTCATTGCCTTCACCGAGGCGCTCGGCAGCGCGAGCGCGGCGGATGGCATCCGCGTCGTGGGCATCAATCCCGGCCCGGTTGCGACCGAGCGGCACGAGGCTATCTTTCGCCGCCGCGCCGAGTTGAAGTTGGGCGATGGGGACCGCTGGCGGGAGTTGCTGGTCTCGCTGCCATTCGGCCGAGCTGGCCTCCCCGATGAAATTGGGGCCATGGCCGCGTTTCTTTCCTCAGTACTCTCCAGCTACACCAGCGGCGACGTGATCACAATCGACGGCGGCGCCATCAACAGACGTGCGTCGTGATGCCGGCCTTGCGAAGCTATGCTTTGAACAAGGATTGTCTTGGCGGCGCTCTGGTCGCGAGCGTCGGGGCTATCGCCATTGCAGCAGTCCGCAAAGACGAGTTCGGGGCACTGGACCGCATGGGTCCGGCCTTCTTCCCGAGCGTCGTGGGCGCTACGATGATCATAGTTGGCAGTGCAATCGCGCTTGTCGGAGTGGGGAAAGCAGCGTCGGATCGTGATCGTGTCTTGACACTCGATTTGCGCGCCTGGGGGCTGGTTCCGCTCAGCCTCTTCGCCTTCATCGTCGTTGGCGCGTTCTCCGGTTTGCTGCCAGCGACCTTCGCGATCGTTTCGATCGCGGCCTTGGCCGACCGGCACAACACATGGCAGGACATAGTGCTGTTGGCAGCGATCATGACGGTCACTTGCCTTGTGGTGTTTTGGTGGGGACTGCAAGTGCAATTTCCGCTCTTTCACTTCGGCTTTGGCGAATGAGGTCCTAGCTTGACTGCTGCTCTCCTTGACCTTTGGAGCGGGTTCGGCGTTGCGTTGCAGCCGCAGAACCTGCTGTGGTCGCTCCTCGGCGTATTGATCGGAAACCTGATCGGGGTACTGCCCGGTATGGGCGCGCTGACGGCGATCTCGATGCTATTACCGCTGACCTACACGTTGGCGCCGATCCCGGCGATCTTGATGTTGGCAGGCATCTTCTATGGTTCGCAGTACGGTGGCGCGATCGGGGCGATCCTGTTGAACATGCCGTCACATCCGCCGCACGCAGTCACGTGCCTGGACGGCTATCCAATGACCATGCAGGGGAGGGGCGGCGCGGCCTTGGGGGTCACGATGATCGCCTCGTTCTTCGCGGCCTCGGTCGGAATCATTGTCATGATCTTTGCGTCGCCGCTGCTGGTCCGAGTGGCGTTCGAATTCGGGCCGCCCGAGATTTGCGCCGTTATGCTGTTAGGGCTCACCGCCGGCGCCACGATGGGGCGTGGATCGGCGCTGAAGGGCGTGTCGATGACCGCCCTTGGTCTTTTGCTCGGCATCGTCGGCACCGACGTGAACAGCGGCATAGCGAGGCTGACGTTCGGGGTAACGGAATTGCGCAGCGGCATCGAGTTGGTCGCGCTCGCGATGGGCCTCTTCGGCGTTGCCGACTTCATCAACACTGTGAACCGCATGGCTCCGATTACCTCCCGTGCAAAAGTTCGCTTCCGCGACATGCGCCCGACACGCGCGGAGTTGAAGATGGCGGTGTATCCGATGATGCGAGGCACGCTGATTGGTACGCTGTTCGGCGCGATGCCGGGGACCGGGCCAACGATCACGACCTTCATTGCCTATGCGGTCGAACGGCGGATTGCGCGCGACCCTGGCCGGTTCGGCCGCGGTGCGATCGAAGGAGTTGCGAGCCCTGAAGCTGCGGCGCATGCCAAGACGCAGGTTGATTTCATCCCGACCATGAGCCTTGGAATTCCCGGAGATGCCGTCATGGCACTAATCCTCGGGGCGCTACTGATTCAAGGCATCCAGCCTGGACCGCAACTTATACGTGAACACCCAGATCTGTTTTGGGGCCTGATCGCTAGTTTCTGGGTCGGCAACGTCCTGCTGATTTTGCTCAACGTGCCGTTGATCGGAGTTTGGGTGAAGATGCTGCAAGTGCCGTATCGGTTCCTGTTCCCATCCGCGTTGCTATTCATCGCGATCGGCGTTTACGCAAGCGGCAACTCGCTGTTTGCCGTCGCGGAGGTTCTGGCCTTCGGGCTTCTGGGGGCGGTGTTGCTCGCGCTCGATTTTCCGATTGCCACAATATTGCTGGGCTATGTGCTAGGGCCTCTTATCGAGGAGAATTTTCGCCGCGCACTGATTTTGTCGCACGGCGATCTGGCGATTTTTATCGAACATCGTATAAGCGCCGCCTTCCTCTTGGTCTGCGGCGTGATCGTCGCGGCTCAAGCGACGATGGTGATGAGGTCTCGGCTTTCGCTCGGCCGGTCCGCCACTCAGGAGGCCGGACATGCCCGGTAATGCCAACGCCGTGCGACATCCACGGCGCATATTCATGAGAGCCCTGTTTCGGTCAGTCGGAGCGCTATTCCCGCTCTGTCTCGCGGCTCAGTCGATGCAAGCGTCGGATTATCCGCAGCGGCCGGTTCGAGTCATCGTGCCATCCAGCGCGGGCGGCACGACCGATCTGATCGCTCGTATTGTTTCGAGCCGGCTGGCCAAACTGTTGGGGCAGAGCTTTGTGGTGGAGAACCGCGTCGGCGCGAATGGCGTGGTCGGTGAGGACTATGTTTCGCGTCAAAAGCCGGACGGTTACACGATCATGTTTGTGCCCTCTGGGCACGCGATCAACAACAGCATTTACAAGAACATCGCCTATGATCCAGAGAAGGATTTCACGCCGATCATCCTGATCAACACCGTGCCCCTGGCGGTCGTGGCCCGGCCGGGGCTGCAGGTTGAGCACCTGGCAGATCTCGTCTCGCTGGCTCGCGCCAAGCCTGAGCGGATCACCTTTGGATCGGGCGGCATCGGCTCGTCCAACCAGCTCGCAACGGAGCTGTTTGCAACTCAGTTCAATCTGAAGCTGGTGCACGTCCCCTTCAATGGGGATTCGCCCACCATCAACGGGCTACTCGGTGACCAGATCGATTTCGCATTTATCAATGTGCCGGCGGTGCTGCCTTACATCAAGGAAAAGACGCTCAAAGTGCTCGCGGTCAGCACGGCTGGGTCCATCCCCTCGTTGCCGGACGTGCCGCCGGTCGCGGCGACAGCGCCGGGCTATATCGCTGCCTCGTGGCATGCGGTGTTCGCGCCCGCCAAGCTGCCGCCCGAGATAGTGGCGACCCTGAACCGTGGCATCAATCAGGTGCTCAGTTTGCCGGAGGTTCGATCCCGCCTCGCCGAAATGGGCATCGAGGTCAAAGGTGGGACATCAGATGAGTTGGCTGGCTTCCTCCACTCGGAGATCGCCAAATGGGCGGAGATTGCGCGTATCGCGAAAGTCAAGGCCGAGTGAGGAGATTTGCTCTGATGACGCGTTTTCAGAACCTTTTGCGATGGGCGCCGCTCGGCTTGGTATCGGCGATTGCCTGCTCCAGCGCGACGGCCGGCGCGCTCGACGATATACACGCGCGGGGACGACTGATTGTCGGCGTCAAGACCGACTACCGCCCCCTTGGCTTCCTTGATGAGAACGGCCGAAACGCGGGCGTCGAAGTGGAGTTGGCTCGGTTCATTGCTGGCAATGTTCTGGGAGATTCTTCTAAGGTCGAGTTCGTGCCGGTGGTGTTCAAGAACCGTGTCGACTATTTGCTGTCCGGCAAGATTGACTTGATCTTGGCGACAATGGTCACCACGCCAGAGCGCCTGAAGATCGTGGATGCTAGCATTCCGTATCTGCGGCCCGGCGGCGGCACTTTGCTTGCGCCAAAGGCGGGGCCCGTCACTTCTTGGGAAACGACCCGAGGTCACAACATCTGTGGAATCGAAGCAAGCTACTTCAATCCAACGTTGATCTCGCGGTTTGGAGCCAAGGTGACCGAATATCCGGATGCCGATCAGGCCTACCAGGCCCTCGCTGATGGAAAGTGCACAGGGTTCGCGTTCGATGAGATATTGTTGCGGATGAAGATAAGGGATCCGCAGTGGAGTGCATTCGCCATCGTGGGCGAACCGTTGCAGATGAATGGCTTTCAGATTGGCCTCCGTAAGGGTGACGAAGCTTTCCGGGCTACCTTGGACACGCTGATATTAGAGGCACAAGCCGAAGGTAAGATGGTTCAGTGGGAAGCCAAGTACGGCATGGACATTGATCCTTGGAGCCTTGAGCAGGTACAAGTCGCGACGAAGAAGCTGGCGGGCGACTGACTTGCCGGCGGGTTGCGGGAATCGCTAGGCGGTCGTTTCCGCGGAGTGAGCCGCGCAGAAAGACTTTGGCAGGCCGAGCACGCGCAACGAGATAGCTGAGGATCAAGTTCGTCGATTTCGGCGCTACCAATTGACTTGGTCTCGCAGAACTTGCGCTTGAGGTCGCGCTCTTCGACCAAGCCAAATCCCTGGCACGCCGTGTCGGCCGCTATTTTGCGATCTTCGATGTGGCCGACGCGGCAGCCGTGAGCGCGGCGATCTCGTCGCCGTCATAGCCGAGAGCTGAAAGCAACTCGACCGAATGCGCTCCCAGCGGTGGAGCGGAGCGGCGCCGGAGGTTTGTTGTCGCGGCTGTCCATACGATCTTGGACACGATCGGCACGCTGCCCCGCCCGACGGAGACCGGCTCATCCTCGAAGAAGCCGCCGGCACAATTCTCCTCAGCGACCAGAGCCTCGGCTGGTGCAAGGGCGCGACAGCCCGGAATCTTTGCAGCTTCTAGCTCGGCCAGGCACTGGTCCGAGGTGCGGGTCGAGCACCAGCCCGCCATGATCGAACTGAGTGCCTCGCCGTGCTCTCCACGAGTGATGTCGGAGGTGACGCGCGGATCGGAGAGTAAATCGTCTCGTCCAAGCAAGCCAGTCGAGCGGCGAAACTTGCCATCTCCGATCACCTGGACCAGGATCCAGCCGTCCTTAGTAGCAAAGAGGTCGGATGGCCCGGCGATCGGGCTGCGGTTACCGATCGGCTTACGGCTACGTGCGCCGGCGGCCTCCTCGATCAGCATTGGATTCGTCGTGGTCAGCGCCATTCCAAGAAGCGAGGTCTGTACATGCTGACCGTGCCCGGTCAGTTCGCGCTCATAGAGCGCAGCCATGGTCGCGAAAGCCACGGACATGCCCGTCGCGTAGCCGACATAGGAGACAGCGGCGCGCATCTGCTGTTCCCCTGTACCTGTCAGCCACATGGCACCGCTGAGTGCTTGGCCCGTGCCGTCGAAGCCGATGCGATCCCGGCTGGGGCCCTGGGGTCCATAGGCCGAGACCGTCGTCAGGATGATGTCTCGCCTGCAGGCTTTCAGGCTATCGTAATCGAGCCGGGCCCGCTTCAGCGCCCCGGGAGGAAGCTTGACAATCACCACGTCAGCGGAGGCCACGAGCCGCTCGAATGCTGCGCGGCCCCGCGAGTGATCGAGGTCGAGCGCGAGCGATTTCTTGTTCTGATTCATCTGAAGATAAACCGCCCCCCTGCCCTCCAACCCGATAGGCATGATTTCACGGGCGCGCCCGCCGGCGGCTCGATGCGGATCACCTCAGCGCCTTGCTCGGCAAGCATCGCGGCGCAAAAGGGCGCAGCGATATAAGTCGAGAATGCGCACTCCCGATAGACCAACGGCGGTATCGCCAGAAATCGGGGGCCGCGAGGTATCGCATCCACTCGGGTTCTTGGTCATCCATCGTCCTCGCTCAGATTAGTGCGATTAGGGGGCTTCCCATCGCAGGAAGGGATTCATGCATGAGCGGCGTAGCCGATCAAGACTTTCGGCGAACATTCGTCGGCGCGACCTGTTACGGGGCGGCATCCTTCGGATCGCTGTCGAACCAGCACAAGGAGGTCGTTCTTGATCCGGCTCGTTTGCGGCTGGCTGGGCGGCAGCTTTTGCCATGACGCGCGCTCCTCGAGATGGCGTTTGGGCATTTGACGATTTCCATCCTGGAGCGGAACTAGAGCGAAGAGGCTACTTATCAAGTTCGGGTCGTCATCAGAGAACCGTTTGCCCCGAATAGCCCAACTGCTCCAGACGGTGAAGTCGCAACGTTGAAGTCGAGCGGTCCGCAAGTAATCATGCAATAATCGTAAGCCGAGCGCTGATCATTTCCCATTAGAAACTGATAATGGATCTGCATAAAGTTGAACCGATGGCGTCGGAAGCGGATAGGACTTACCATTGAGTGTATTTGGACGCGCCGAATCTTTGGATGGACTCCTGAATGGTCTCGACTGATACGTTTCAGAGTGACAGGGTCGAAACGATAGAAGCTGATCGCGTCATCTCGTGCTTGGTATTCGACCCAGTCGATGGCAGCCGTTCCGGCCACAAGTTGCGCCGCTTCCCGTATTTGGCCGCCCATCGGATGCAACGACAATTTAGGGATAGTGGCGCCCACTGTAAGAATGCATAGCTTTGGTCCGCGCGTTTCGAGCAGAGGATCCAATTTTAGCGCGCGCGCTACCGCCGCTATTGAGAGCGCAGCGCCAAGGGAATGGCCTACAATCAGAATTTCATCAACTTCTGCGGCCCGAGCTGCTTTTGATATCAGCTCCGCAAAATCGCTGAGCCGCCTGTCAAGTTCGCGTTTTTGCCCGTGAAGAAATTGAAGGGAGAAAATGGCATCGTCGAGAATGTGGTTTATCCGACGCTTTGGTCCAATCCAGAGCATCGAGATGACGAAGATGGCAAGCGATAGAAGAATTCCAAGCAGTAATTCTTCTACCCAAAATGTTGGGCGTATGAACCTGATCACCAGATATGATAACCCAGCGCTGCAAAATGCGATCAACAGTAAACAGCAATACGGAAAGATGAAGAAGAGGGCATATTTCCAGCTTGCGATAGCATATTTAAATAATGTTCCCGTTACGATGAAGTCGAATAGGGCTTTCACGGACTGAACGAGACGAGGCACGAGCCCGACTCCCGAATCGCATCGAATGAGATCATCCCAGCGCAGTATTTCGAAGGTGACGTAAGTTTTCCAGTTCGGCCCCCATGCCTCCAAGTTACACGAGGCATTGATTGCAGATGTGTTCGAGATTTCCGACAGCCGTGAAGAAGCGCCCCAAATCTTATCGAAGCTCGACAGCGAGCGGCGTAAGCGATCAACCTGCTCTTTTGGGGTGATTGGATCGTAGCCGCCGATGTGGAAGACGTGCCGTCGTTGAATCATTTAACAACTCGAAGTCTGCATTGAAGGTTGCCGCTCATTCTGGAAAAGCGAAACGTATATACACTTTACTCCAGAACCGCTGCGACGTTGATCGGGATCCGTGGTGAGCCTGATATGGACGATGGTTAAATTACCACTCCAGCTGCGAGGTGGCACTCATTGATATTAGCCTTGGTCAAAAAAGCGCACAGGACAAGCCCTAGGCCACTTCGGAGGCCATTGTTACGATTTACAAGTTGATTTAATGCGACTGGAAGTGGACGAGGCGTCCTGAAATGGAAAGCGCGTTACAGCGCGGCACTGGATGCGCCGTCCTGACGCTCCTTTTTGCAAGCAGCTCGCTTTTGAGCGGCGGGCTCAGGCGACGCCCGGAATTTCGGTTGCGATGTTCGGGATGTAAACGGCAACCACTTTAACATCGACAAAAGCCCGGCGCTGCATACCATGGTGATACGAAAGATAAGGGCAATCGGCCCCCGCTGTTGCGCGCCCACGAAAACACCCGAGTCTTTCGAACTCAGTTTTACCTGCGGCCCGAGCGACCAATTCTTAGCACGACGCCCAAAAGACAGTTGGAAGGTGGGGTTTGATATAGCATTTGATGCTTTGGGTTACGTCTCTGTTGGGCCCGGTGTCCGTGTTGTTTCTCTTTAGCAATTCGGGCCGGGGAGGCAGTCATTGACGACGTTTAGACAATTCTCATTGGCTATAGCCATATGCATGCTGGCAACCGTGTGTGCCGCCTTCACAAAGCCGATTCATATCGTAGCGGTCGGCGCAAGCAACACGCAAGGTTGATACGTTGGAGAGCAAGACGCTTACCCAGCTAAGTTAGAAGCCCTGCCGAGAGCGAAGGGCGTCAACGCGACCGTCGTCAATGCCGGCGTTCCCTTCGATACCACGGCTGGTATGCTCAAGCGCATTGATAACGCCGTTCCAACGGGAACCGACATCGTAATCTTGCAGCCTGGAGGCAATGATAGGCGCTTTTTTGTTACGAAGGAGCAGCGGGCGGCCAATGTCGCGGCGATGGAGCGGCGGCTGTGTGATCGCGCCATCAAAAGCATCGTGTATGACGAAGAGATTCCTTCTCAGTATTATGCTTTTGACTTCATTCACCTCACGGCTGACGGTCATGCTTTCATAGCGTCGCAGTTACTCCCGCGAGTGCTGGCGACCGTAGACCGAAGAGCCATGGTGGCTTCGCCGCGGGCGAAATAGAAATAGTTTTGTCATGGCAACCGGTCCGGCGCTCGCAATCCTGTCGATCGCGGACTTTTAGCTGGATCCAGGGAAGCTAACAAAGAGCGTCTTCGTAGATGTCTTTCTCAACGGGTGCTATTTGAGAAAACTCGAGCAAGAGCTCGACCAATGCTCTCATAACCATCCTCTGCTTTGTGCTATTCGCCCCAAAGAGAGCGAACGAACGCGGCGACGCACCAGCCTTGGATACCGCCGGACGTGCTGCCAATTAATCAGTGGAAACGACCGGCAACCCTTGTATGATCCCTCTCTGGACCTCTCCAGATCAAATCTCAGACGTTCGCTAAGGATGGCGCCGTTTCGATGGTCGGCAAAGATGGCGCGCGAGCGAAACAAGCGCTCGGCACACGGTGACACCTGGCATTGCCAAATTCGTGTTTGTGATGATGGCGGTTGGTTGGTATCTGATCCGCTACAAATACGCGCGTCGTGCTCGCCGTGAAAAGGTCGTGCGGAGCGCCCGAGGTCTTCGCGAAAACACCCTGCTGCTGATATCGCTTACGGGTCTTGGTATTGTGCCATTCATCTACATTGTAACCGCCATACCTCACTTCGCATCGTACGCCTTCCGGCCAGCTCAAGCGTGGCTGGGTGTTGTTGTGGCGATCGCAGCGCTGGTCATGTTCCGGCTAACCCATCGCGCTCTCGGTCGAAACTGGTCGTTAAGCCTCGACGTGCGGGAAAACCATCGCCTGATCACAGACGGGATTTATCGAGAAAGTCGGCACCCCATGTATTCCGCATTCTGGCTTTGGGCTGTCGCTCAGGCATTGCTTATGCCGAATTTGGTAGCCGGTTTCGCTGGCTTGATCGGATTTGGGACATTGTTTTTCGGCCGGGTTGCCAGAGAAGAACAGATGATGCTGGAAACGTTCGGCGACGAGTATCGCGAGTATATGGCGCGGACCGGACGCATTATACCGAGGCTGTTCTGAGCTGGCTGTACGAGATCGGTCTCGCCCGTCCAATATCCAACGCCACGTAAAGTAATCGCTCCGTGTCGTTTTTGTCACATCCGGCAGAGAAACGACCGCACGAGCGCCAGCTTTGATGCAGCGTTAATTGCGCCGTAGCCGTTGGAAGGTTAGGTGTTTGTGCTCGGCTACATGAAGGATGGGCAAGTGCGCTCATTCCTCGTGAAGGGCAATACGGTGGCCCTTAAGGAAGAACTTGTCCGTCAAGGCAGCCTTACTCCGGAATGCCAAATTCCTTCGCAACACGCGCCGCGATCTCGTGCGGATCGTGAGCACCCGACTTGTCGATCTCGATTACCTTGCGAGCCACAATGTCGGAAACAGGGTCATTGCGATCAACAAGGTGTAGCGACTTTAGGCTGAACGTGAAGGCGCGGTTGAGTCTTTCAACCTCTTCGGGACTAATCTTGCCACCCTTCAATAGCCGATTGATCGGCATTGTCGCCCTCCCTAGCCAAGGTTCCTTTTTAGCTGAAAACTGAAGGGCCGCGCATTGAAATCGACGTACTCACGCGCGCAAATAAGTAGCGGTGCCTACGTCATCGCGGCGCTCTCCCGCTGAAGGCGATTCGCAGGGCGGCGAGAGCTTCGCGCTGAGACTTCAGGAACAGGGGAAGGGCGGGAAAAGTTGAGACTCAATGAAAACTCCATGAAGGATATCTCACAGCTATCAATAGACTGGGCGACCGCCTTGACAGCTTTCTCCTTCAGTTTGTCAAAAGGCCAGACTGAGGCTGCTCATATCGCCAAAATAAGGCCCGGTAAATCTTCATAGCCTAGGAGACGCTCAATCCTGGTAGGTGCGTCGCAGTTCGGTTTTGGCGATAGTGCCTCATCTCGCAGACTCATTGCGCGATACCGTCACTCGTAAGGGAGCAGAATCATGTCCAGACTTCAGGGGACGTATGTGAACGACAACATCGGAGCGAAGCTTGTAATTTCACAGGCTAACGATTCGAACGGCCAGATCGCTGCTGCTTCGATCAGCTATAATGGCCATAACTATCCTGCGACCGGCCACTACCACTTCAAGAACAGCACTGGCCCAACCACGGTAGCGGTTCTAACCGGTCTGGACGATGACACTGGCTATGTCGCCTTATCCTTGACCGCCGAAAACCAGGAATTCAAACGTCTGAAGAGCTTCGGTGGGCTCGCTAATTTCGATGCCGAGACTATCGGCCTCGGCGGCGCCTTCATTCGCCAATAACGCAGACTGGATGTGGCTTTCGGAGTCACGCAGCCACGTTCGGCTTTGTGGGCTATGGGGGCGGAACGGAAGACTTCACCGCGCGGCCGAACCATATAGGCGCCGCTCTCTTTGTCGGGATTGCCTGCGAACCTAGAATCACCAGGTTCGCAGGCATCGTAGCAACCCATTTTTTCAATGACCTGATTATTTGGTGATGAGCGAAACCTTCGAAGGCTGGACACGCGAGCAGGACGAGATCTTCTGGCATTTGGTAAAGAAGCAAACTCCAGAGGAAGTCATCGCGGCGGCGCTGAACAAAACTTGTCAGGATCTCAGACGGCGCGGCTATGTGCTGGGATTGCCAGCGAAATGGTTCAAATCCGCAAGGAGAACGACCGATCAGCCGGTGCTGGAGGGCGGGAAGGGGGGCGACGCTGTCTAGCGGAGAGATTTCCAAGGGCCGACCGCCCTGTTGAACCGATCCAGTTTTCGCGTGCCAATGATGCGATGACCGTTGGGTCTCGCGTAATAGTAGCGTACTCGGCTGGTCCAAAGCTGAAAGGGCGGAGCGGCCTCATCGTCGCTCTTGGTGTGACCAGGACAAGGGTGCGCGTCCTCTTGGACGGCAACATGAGACCGATCACACTCCACGTGTGCCTGTTGGAAGTTGTATAGTCGCGCCGCGCAGCAAAATGATGTCCGTCCGCGCAGCGAGCAAGTACAAAACAGCCCAACGCCGCCCGCTTGAAATGCATGCGGGCGACGTTGGCTCTCCCCAGGAGGGATGACAAAATCCTGACCTGGATAAAGTATGGAGGGGAGCTTACGTCTTCGCTATCCGCATGACTCCGGTATCACCGATGAGTAGTGGAGGCAGTGCGGTGCGGTCTAGGATCGGCTGACGGCAGAACGCGGAGCTGCCCAGCAGGGTGGTTGCGGCGGTGAAGGATGCAAGGCGTGGAGGGGGCTGGCTTGAGGTGACATAAGCAAAGAACGGCTACGGATACCGCCTGGATACTTCGTGAAACCTCAAACGACCATCGCCATGAATGAGCAACTACCAGACTTGGGAGCACTTCAGACAACCGTGGAACTAATCTCACAAGAAGGTTAGGAACAACATATAACGGCCCATGTTGGAGAAGCTTTCAACTATACTCACCGCCATCGAAATTGCGAACGCCAAAAAGCGCGTTAAATATCGACACGCGAACGTTCGACACGAACATGACGACTTTGTCAGGATTGCTTATCAATGGCTGGACGCGCAAATGCCAACCAAGAGGATGTTGCGCCGTACTTACCCTTTAAGGGACATCATCGAGATTTGGGGCGGTAGGCACATTGCAGAGTCCGATGTAGAGGTTGCGGCTGAACTACACCCGAGTATCCAATGGCAAATACCCTCACTTCAATATCAGCGCTCGCCTAACGTTTCCCTCCGGTAGTCGCCTTGCCAACATTGCAGAGGCGAGAACGCAAGACTACAAGCTTACGACGTATCACTTCATTCAAACGTACGGTGGGATCGAGGAACCGTAGGGCACGGAGCACCGTCGATGGATCGTCACGCGGTCGCACGGTTTACCCGCCAGAATAATCTGCGCATCGCTATGGTGTTCTTGTTCCCGCCTACACCAACTGCACACAGCCTTACGGCACGACGTGCGTCATTGTTATCCCGACCAGCAACAGCTAAGAGGCCGACCGGAAATTAAAGTTGGGTGATTTCAGCAGGTTGTGCGTTTTCGAGGTGTTCGAAGCCATCGGAGAAGCAGGTGACTTGGGCCAAAAATCACCCGCTGTCAGCATGACAGACGAGAACTGCGCTATGCAAGCGATTGTACGGATGCGGAATGGGACTTGCTCGAGCTGTTGATCCAAGGCCGAGCAAGGTCGGGCGACCGCGCACGACCTGCATGCGATCGGTATGGGATGCGATCCAGTACATTACATTGCGACGACGGGATGCCAAAGGGCGCTACTGCCGAAGGATTTTCCTCCCTTCACGACGGTGCGGTACTATTTTTATGGCCTGCGCGACCGCGGGGCGTTGGATTGATCAATGAAGCCCCGGTTGAAATCGCGCGTAGGCTTGCTGGACGGGAGCCGCAACCAACGGTGGCGATCATCGGTCAAGACGACCGAGAGCGGAGGGCCGCGCGGCTTTGATGCGGGCAAGAAGATCAAAGGTCGCAAGCGCCACATCGTCACCGATACACAAGGAAATTTGCTGAGCACCATCGTGCACCCGGGCAATGTTCAGGATCGGTTTGCGGGGGGCGATGTAGTGCCAGGGCCAAAGACCTCAGCGTGCACCCCCCGCAATTGACTCGCCAACGTGCGCATGAGCGAACTACCGAGGCCGTCTACGATGCTATCGCTCTGATCCTCGGTCCCCTCTCACCGGCCGAATGTGCCAATTACTTCGCCGACGCCGGATATGGCCAAAACTAAAGTCATCACGCTCTAGGTTGTGACAAACCGAAGTTGCATCCGATGCAAAGACCGCCACGGGATATCGCCCCGAGCGATCAGACCTTGACCCTTATGACCGGGAGCACGCCGTCACCTACATGCGCATGCTGGAAGCGGACGCAGAGTGCGCAGACTAGCGAGAGGTAGCGGAGATCGTATTGCGCATCAATCCTAAACGCGAGCCGCAGCGTGCCCGCCGAGCGTATGAGACGTATCTCGCCCGGACCAAGTGGATGACTAATCAAGGATACCGGCACATCTTGCGTGACGGCGGCCCGGCCGTCGTGGATAACTAACTTCAGGTATCCATGTTCTTTAGTCCGCAATTGCTTTGTTGAGCGCGTTCGAGGCTTGCCTGAGGCCATCCACATATTCGGCTGTGTCAACGGCCTCGGAGCCGCCCACCGCATGGACGCGGACTTGGCGACCTCAAGATCTGCCAAAAGCTGATCAATGTTCGCTCGCTCTCGCTGCAACTCTTCAATGATCGAACCGTGTTTTGTCATCCCGCTTCCTTACTCATCAGGCTTGACTGTTGTACTCGCAGCCACCGTTAAACTCGACGAGCCGGCGTGTTCGCTCATCGTATCGCCAGCACGCTCGGGGGTGTGGCCGCTTGTGAACGTGCCGCGATACCCGAAGAAGAACAGATGCATGTCGCCGAAATCGGGGCGGTCACCTTCGTAGTCGTCAAGCTCCACATCATTCCACGCAAGCCCGTCATCCAGATCATTGCGGGGCTCGCCAGGCATGAGGACAGCAGAGCTCGCAGGGGGATGGTTGTGGTCGTAGTTGACCGGAACTGGCGGCTCTGCGTGCACGCTCAGGCTTACTTGCATAGCTTCGATGACGGCAGGGAGCGTCCCATAGTTTGCGACCGAGTAGGAAGGCCATTCCCACCGCGAAAGCGGCGACCGTGAGCAAGCAACCTATAACAACCTCGGGCACTCGGAACTTCATGCTCGCTCGTCTGATTGAGAGGTGCCATTGCGCCCGTACAATCTAAGGATGCTGCACCAAATGGTGGTTCAATTGAATAGCTGGCTTCCAGCCCGACCCTATTGGGATTTGGTTGCGGGAGGACGGACCTTCTCCCCGCGAAGCGTCAACGAGATACTCCGCAGGTTGAGCGCGTGCTAACGTCTAATGGCTTCGCCGTCAGGTTGGCACCTATGCCGACAAGTAGGTGTAGGGCTCGGGTTGCCGTGTCCGGGTGCGGAACGCTGCGCGCCGGCTTGTGCTGGTGTGCCGCGTCTCGGAGTGCACGCTCCGTCAAGTGCTGGAGCTGTGTAGTGCGTGGCGACCTTCCGTACATCGCATACGTCATTTTGATGGGACTAACCTCGCTCGCCATCGCCGCGGTCGTAATATTCATGCAATGAGGTGGCCGTCCTCGTGTTCAGCCGCGGTGTCCGATGCCTCGGGATCTTCAGAGGTTCGGCAGCTCAGGGCCCCACGGAGCTCAACAAGATGGATGGTTGGATAGTGACAGCGGCTTTCTTCAAGGAAGATAGTGACGATGACGAAGAATTCAGGCACATAACTTTGCGTGGGGGCCGTCGCCGATCCGGCGGAAGTGGTGAGGATGACCATCGCGGAATGCGGCGCAAAGGCCGCAATGCTCAACTGCCCAATCGAAGAGGAGCAGTTGCGAAGACTTGGCGTGAAGCCCGGCGAGCTTCTCATCGTGCACGATGACGAAATCAGTCCGACTATTTCGCACCCTCGTAACGCGGCAGTCTGATGTCGTTCAGTTGCGTTCGGTTCGTGACATTGTAGTCCGGAAAGCACCGCTCGCGCGAGTAGTTAGTCTGCACAAGGTATGAAAGCGCGCCGTTTGCCTCTCTGCGCAATGTGGCCGTTTGGCACACTGATTGCTGAGCCCATGTATGACTTGGTCGCTTATTGATTGAGGGCCAAGTCCTCGCACCGTAACTCGTGCGGGCGGTCGTCAGCAGCCGCCCGCACGCTTTTCATGGTGGTGCGCACTATTTCGCCTCTCTTGCATCTTGAATGGCACGCGAGTTGCTGAGAGCCTTTGGCTTGGCTGTTTATTTCACGCAACCCCAGCAGCCAAGCTTGGCGTAGCAAACTTCGCGCGGGCGGCTCCTCCAGACGCCCGCGCCTCTTTTCCTGGGTTCTACCAGCCTTCTGCAACAGGCTCGCTGGGGAGATAGTTCACATGAGCCGTGAAGAGGCTTTGGAAGACGCCATCGCGGCGCTCGGAGATTGGTCCGGGGGAACGACCGAAACGAGCGTAGTTCTCGCGACGATTGCGCAGCTCATGGCGACTGGGCCGCCCCCTAGCCGGCCTCAAAACCAAAAGCTCGTTTCCCCGACTGACACTCACGATGGCTTTGTGGAGTGTGCTGTAATGGACCGGCTCAAATTCATACCGGCCTTCGAGGCCGCTATTCGCTCTTCCGCCCCTGAGAAGCCAGCTGCACTCCGAGAGGTCATCCGCCAGCGCGGAGGCCCTGATGAGTTCGCGGTGACGAGCACTGAGCTCTTTAGGCTGATCAAGATCATATTCTCGCGGCGCATGAAGAGCATCGCTCATGAATGGCAAGCTGCCGCCCGCTCGTGGTCGCTTGGCTTGGGGGCGGCTCGCGAGCAATGAAAGACAGCACTGGGAGCATCACTGCGGATGTTGGACCGACATCGATCGGCCTTATCGGCATCTTAATGACAGCGGTCCAACTGGCCGCGCACTTCAAGACCACGCCTCGGACAATCGCTCGTTGGGCTGAAGAGCCAAATTTTCCGTGCGCGAGCACTTCAGCAGGTGAGGTAATGTGGCTGTTAACGGACGTGCAGGAGTGGAACCGCCAACGCCGACGCACCCGCGCCGCGCTACGCTCCAAAGAGAAGACCATCGAGAAGGTGGTGGAAAAAGCTGGCCGCCGCCAGCGCCTGATTGCAGCGTTTTCCCGGCGATATCCGCCGCAGATCCGGCGATCGGCAGTTCTGCCGCTTGGCGCGCCCCTCTCGCGCAAGATGATCGTTCAGGCCGATGGCTCGCTAGCCCCTGCGCCCACTGAAGAACAAGAATCGAATGAAGCCGATTTTCATCAGTGATAGGATCTTAGTGCTGCCGTGTTTCGCCAAGCTGTCAATGCGACTGCCGGCGGCATTGATCGCGTCGATGACGCGCTTCTCAAGTGCACCCAGCGTGTCTTTCGGCACGTAGTTCCGGGACACCTCAACGCGGAGATCGGCCAGCCTTTTTCGAGCGAGATTGTTCGAGCGACCGCCGGATACGGATTTGGCTGCCTGATCCGCGGTCACTTTGCATCCGTTATAAAGTTGGACAGTTCATCCTGAATGTGAGGGTGCTTCCGATGGAGACCACGGCCCCGAGCAGCCGGTGCGCGGCAGGAGAGAGGACGCCCATGGCCCTTGTTTCCATCGAAGATCGCGCGGCGGTTCGTATCATCACCTACGCAAACGCCCCGTTCGGCACCATGACCGCTGCCGGGACGGCCGAGATGTTTCATGCAGTCGCGGCTGCAGGAGAAAACACATCGGTGCGGGCCGTCGTCATCACGGGGAGCGTACCCGGCATCTTTCCGCCATTATGACGTCAGGGAACTCTCTGACGCCGCGGATGCGATGAGCCCGGAGCGCCGCGACTGCCGTCGCCGCCCGGTCCTCGACCGCCAGGCTTCCATGCGCTCACGGACCTGATTGCAGCCGTCGAGAAGCCGGTCGTAGCCGCGATAAATGGCTTATGCATGGGTGGAGGCTTTGAGCTATCGCTAGCATGCGACCCGCGCATCGCAGGGATGCCGTTACGGCATCGGTCTGCTGGAAACCCGTATTGGCATCTTTCCGGGTGGCGGCACGCAGCGCTTGCCCAGGATCATTGGAGAGGCCAAGGCGCTCGAGATGATCCTGCGCGGGTTAACCGTGACGGGACCGCGCGCCACGAAATCGGGATTGTGCATGAGGTCGTTGATGACCCGCACGCGCGCGCCCTGGAGGTCGGGGCCGAATTATCGAGCCGAGGCGCTATTTGGTACGGTACGCTCGCGGAATGCCTGCGCGAGCCTCATGTCGAAGGCGAAAATCAACACCGCCTCCACATCTCTCGTCACGAGTCGGGCCATAGGGGGGCGACGGTGCGGGTGCGCATCTTGTTGCGACCCAAGATAGTAGCGGTCGGATCTCCATCCAATATCCGCTGCACTTGCTTGGGGTGGCAGCCAAGCTAAGTGGATCAGGTTGCTGACGTAGTTGTCCGTTATGTTTTCCTGCGCGGCAATTTGAGCCATGGATTGGGCTTTCCCTGTCCGTAGCTGCTCGAACCAACTGCGTGCTCGCGCGATAGCTTTCACAAGAACAGGGTCAGCTTGTGGGCGACGATAGTCGTCGATCAGGAATTGGGTCGAGCCGGCGCGATCCGTCCCTACGAACGGAACCTCGAGCGAAATCTCGCGCTCCTCCCCGTGCGGGGCAGGAGGTTTTGGAGCGTTGTTGGATAGCGCGCTGCGCAATTGGCTCGAGCTGAGGTTGATGTTTTAGCTCGTCTTCCTGACGATCACGCGCGAAACCAAGTCCGAGACGATGGCCATCTTCCGCTCTGAATGTTCGGAAGCGATCACTTGGGCAAGCTGTTCTGCAGTCCCGATTGCTGCACGAATTTCTGCGACACGGTAACCGCTTCCTAGGAAACTCGAGATTTGCGCGCCCTCTGTGAGAAAATCATATAGGCGTCCGAGGACAATATCGTCAGCTTGCGCTGCCGGAACTCTAAGTTGATCCGGCTCTTCTGATGATAGAGATCGACCTCGGCGATTCGGGGTGACGTAATATCAATACCGTTTGCCGTTCTTACTCGTGTGGCCCGCGGCGAGACGGTTACCGGCGTCGTCGTACATGAGTCCTCTCAGCACGTTCGGACTCTCGGCGTTCGATCGCGATCGTCTCCTATGGCCGTTCGCGCTGAGCTGGGCCTGAACGGCATCCCAGGTCGTCGGGGAGATGAGTGCCGGATGTTGTCCCGGATGACGAGCACCCTTATGCACGATCTCTCCCAGATAAAGGGGGTTGGAGAGGACCTTGTAGATATGACCGCGAGCGAAGGGGAGATTGCCAATAGCCCGCTCCCGCTGAATCGAGTAAGGCTTTGTGCGGAGATTGAGGCGAGCCAGCTCGTTCTGAACGTTCCTGACGTTCTTGAATTTGAGAAATAGATCAAAGATCGTGCGCACAGTCTGGGCCTCAAGATCGTTGACCTTGAGAGTGCGATCCATGCGGTCATAGCCGAGAGGGACCCAGCCTCCCATCCACATGCCCTTCTTTTTGGAGGCAGTGATCTTGTCGCGAATCCGTTCGCCGGTTAGTTCGCGCTCGAACTGAGCAAAGGATAGCAGCACATTTAGCGTAAGGCGCCCCTTCGAGCTCGTCGTGTTGGGTCACTGAAACGAACGAGACGCTTGCAGCGTCGAACACGTCGACAATCTTTGCGAAGTCCGCAAGCGAGCGGGTGAGGCGGTCGACCTTATAAACGACGACGATGTCGACCGCCCCCGTCTCGACGTCAGCAAGGAGCTGCTTCAAGGCCGGACGATCCATCGAACCGCCCGAGTATCCTCATGTGTCTGGGTGCGACCGGGAGCTTATCAGGGGGGGGGCTCAGGGGGCGTTATTGCAAGTCAAAAGCTGAAAGACGCGGTGGCTAACGGATATACGCGCAATCTTAACAGGTTGGCGAATGATCTCGGGGAGCGCGGTCTATCGTTTGACGGGAGTAGTGACGCTTTCTTGCTCGCCCATGCTAAAGAAATCTCCAAGGGTGATAAACTTATGTGGGCCGCGGTGGGGGCGCTTAGAGAACATCGTGCCCCCAACGCTCCGGGCGCTTCATCTATTGGTGGGCGCCCACCGCTTCCTCCTGCCGTTGGTGACGAAGGGTTCATTAAGGGCGCCATAAGCCACGCCCTTGAGAGCAACAAGTTGGGTTCGACTACCGCCCGGAGTTTCGATTGGGCGCTTCGCAAATTCTCCCGAGAGCTAGGGCTTTACAGCGATTCGCTTTCTGCACTCGCACGTAGCCCTACGTGTCTACGCGGACAGATTGTTTCGCAACGACGGGGGGAAAATGGTCTTGTTCCTGCCAGTGAACGACGCCGATCCTACAGATCCTCGTTGCCAAGGGAATCATTGGTCGCTGCTGTTCGTTGATCGCCGCGACCGGAACTCGCCGATTGCCTATCACTACGATTCCTTCTGGGGATTCAACGAGACGTCTGCAGACCATCTGGCAGGAAGGCTGGGCCTCCCCGGCGACTCGGTGCAAGCCGGCATGGCCCAGCAGCAGAACGGCTGGGATTGCGGCGTCTTTGTCGTGGACGGCACGCGAGCGCTGGTTAGGGGGTTGGTGGCAGGCCAGCGAGGCCTGCAGAACCTTAGCAACTCAGCGTCAGTCGGCCGGCACTGCAAACCCGACTGAGGGGCTGTTAAGGGGTCAACTGCTCCTATGAGCAGCCAAGACCAGCCTCCTGAAGTTGCAGATGCTTCTTCAGCAGTAATTCGGTCACACCTTAAGCTGACATATCGGTCTTCATTGTTGCTTCCCTTCTCAATGAGAGGATCAATCAGTGACGGAGGTCGGCAGCTCCTGCCGCCGGGCAACGAGAGACACTCAAGAGTCGTGCCAGCGGCGGGGGAAGAGGTCCCGAAAAGCCGTCCTTCATTCTATTCAACAACTTGAACCTCGAGCGCGGCAGCCCGTCGGTCGAGCATCATGTGCCGCAGACGCGATAAGCCGAGCAACTGAGAGCAACGCAAGTCACGTCGGAAGAGCTGCAACCGGAAGCGGTGGGTGGCGTTGGAAGGCCAGCGGCGTCGAACAGCAGGTCGCATGCCGTGCCGCCGATGATCGCGTAGTGGTCCTCATGTCCCGCGAAAAACTCCCGGAACTTCTCGATGCCAGCTACCATGTGATTTTCTCCAAGAGATGTTCTGCCGCCATGGAGACACGTTCGTCTCGTTGATCCCTGAACTGAGCGTAAAGTGACAGAGGGTCCACGGTGTCGGTGTCAGATAATGCGGCGGGATCGTGTGCCCACGTCTCGATGACAAGATCGGCTTGATCGCGGCTGGCTTCAACGAAGCCGGAGGTCTGTGCGATCGCCTTAATTGCCGGCGGCGACGGCGTAGGTGGCGATCAACGGCCTGGACAAATCGGTCAGCGCGGCAAGCGCCGATTCGCCAGCCTGCTTGAGGGGTGCCTGGAAGTGATCGCCTTGGACGAACTTCACAGCGCGCACCGGGCTGCGGAGGACCGCGCGCCGCCTCGAACAACTGGCGTCCATCGTACTTGAAATCGAGCGCTGGCACCTGACCCTGAAAAACCGCATTCTGCTCGACAACTACTACCTGCCCGGCGACCTCGAACGCCAGATACGGGCCTTCATCGAACACTACAATCACGTCCGCTATCATGAGAGCATCGACAACCTCACTCCTGCCGATGTCTACTTCGGCAGGGCTGAGGCGATCCGCGCCGAGCAAACGCATCAAGCGCAACACCATCGCAAACCGCCGCTTGCAGCATCAATTGCAAGCGGCTTAAACTCTAACCACTGATGAGCCAGAGCCTCCCTTCTCGAAAAGCCTGATCAGTCTCAAATCATCTGACGACGGACAATCACGGACAAGCTCCGTTCGTACGGCGCTGCGAGGGCGAAGATGGGCTTTCACGTCGAACATCGCCAGCAAAAAGCTCTCAACAATTGGGCCGAGAATTCTCATCAGCCGATGCGGCGACGCGAGCGGATCATGAAGCGTTTCAAATCGTCCCGTCAGGCTCAACGGTATCTGTCAGTTCATGATCAGGTCGCGAACCTTTTCCACATCCCCTATTCCGGAGCCGTCACTGCCGACTACCGTCGCGCTTCGCGCGGGCGAGCCTTTGCGACTTGGCGCGAGATCTCCGCGACAAGCGCTATCGCCGAATCTCGAACCTTTGAGAAGCGCCTCCTTCGGCTCGCGGTCGATTAAGTTGACGATGCCCCGCTGCCTCCAGCAGCACGCCAGCCGCGATGGAATTGCAACCCACGGTGATCCGGGTTTTGGAGCGGCTCTCGCCCGACACCAGTCGGACTGTGTGCGCGGGAAACTGGGGTGCACGCCGAAGGCGAACATTATCAGTGGAGGGAGATTCCACCCAGAGAGTTGTCGATTGATCTGGTAGCTGACGAGCGGTTCAGAGGGCAACTTCCGGATCGGAGCCTCGTGACAAAGGCCGTCTTTGGACGGTTGAGCGATCCACTGGGCCGTAGGGCGAGTAAAGTCTAAGCAGGCCTCGAAAGAAGCAATGTGGATGCAGACCCACCCCCAATTTGGGGAAGGCCGCGCGGGAAGCAATCGACACATGCACCTGTCCGGTCCACCGGGGTAATGGACACGGCACGTTGGAAGGGTGATGCGCGTCGCGGCTTCGACGCTGCTCCTGGCAGCGGACCGTGCGGGAGTCGGAAAGGGTCGTACGACCGTTGAAGCCGGGTAATGCCGGTGGAGGAAAGGACCCTGACCGCCGAACGGGATGTTCGTGCCGCCGAGAAAGACGCGGCGGCCTGTCAATCGGCGTTGGACTGGGGTCCATGCCGAAACACATCCCTCGATTTGTCTCACAGGCGCTGATGGCGAACACTCAAGAACTCTGCATCTGGCCGAGCAGCAATGGCTCAGGACAGTTTATTCGTAACCCGTTCAGACGTCGGCTTTGTTGAGTTCAAGACGCTCAATCCCCCTGCTGCTCGGGCCTCATCTGGCTCAAGCCGAGAAAGGCTGCACCGAATCGAAGCCGAACTCCTTCACACATCGCGCAGATCGTTCCCTCAACATAGTTCAACGCTCGTCAGCTCGACGTAAGCTGAATGTCTTAGATGCTGCAACCGTTCGATGTGGGCTGATAGGTCGCCTTGATTTGCTCAGTCCGACAAAGGAGTAGGGAATGGATCCCTTTGATGCAGGGCAGGCTCAGCGCGGTGATGGCAGCACTGCCGAATCTTCCGAACGCGAGGACCGGGAAGGTGAGGAGGCCCAGTGGGTTGGAGTCTTGACCCACGCGGTGCTCGCCGCTGACGATCCGGCAAACCTCGGGGTTTCTGCTCCTGAGGGGGGGCACGACCAGATGCTGGAGGAGTGGGCTGTCGAAGAGGGGCAGAACCCGCTCGAGGATCGGCAAGAGGCTGTAAGGCGAGTGAATGCTTGGAATCAGGGCGAGCTGAATCTTGGAATGCTGCGCCTCACCAGCCTGCCTCCACTTCCGGCCGGGCTCCACTTGCTCGACGCGTCCTTCAACCGGCTGACCAGTCTGCCCGAGACTCTCCCTGACGCACTCTCTTCGCTCAGTGTTAGGGGGAATCAGCTGGCCAGCCTGCCCGCGCTTCCGGCCGAGCTCGCCTCGCTGGACGTGTACCACAATCGGCTCACCAGCCTGCCTGACGCCCTCCCGGCCGCGCTCGAGGACCTCAACGTTGGCCACAACCAATTGACGAGCCTGCCCGAGACCCTCCCGGCCAGGCTCGAAAGCCTTGACGTTAGTGAAAACCAGTTGACGCGTCTGCCAGAGACTCTCCCGGCCAGTCTCGAAAGACTTGACCTTAGCCAAAACCAGCTAACCAGCCTACCCACGGGCTTGCTAACGCAGTTGGGTGCTGCTGCCGAGATGGTTGTGTCTGGCAATCCGCTGCCCGAGGAGGTGCTGACGAACCTGGACACAATCCAAAGTGCCTATGGGTATGCCGGCCCGAGGGTCTTGTTTCTGGCCGACGAAGGAAGTGATTTGTCCGAGACGGACGAAGATCAGTCGGAGGAGGACGCCGCTGCGCAGTTTCTTCCCGAGACAGTAGCGGACTGGCTCAACCGGGATCCGAAGGAGGGTGATCCCGAGGTGGTGGCCAAGTGGCAGAGCTTTGCAGAAGAACCCGGCGCCCAGCAATACGCAAACTTCCTCAACGGGCTGCGGGGTACCGTGAACTCTGGGAACGAAGGATTCCAGCAGGGGGTGGCCAATGATCTGCGGCAGGCGGCGGCCAACCCGCAATTGCGCGCGCAGTACTTCCAGCTTGCTCTTGACGCCAACGAGAGCTGCGCGGATCGCAGAACTTTGACCTGGAACGGCATGCAAACCGCACGCCTGATCGCCAACGTCGAGAGCGGGCTCTATGACAATAACGAGGGGGTAGCGGCCCTCGTTGATCTAGGCCGTGTCATGTTCCGCTTGGACGCACTGGGGGGGATCGCGCGCGAGAAGGTCCAATCGCTCCGCACGGGCGACACCATCAACGACGTCGACGAAATCGAGGTCTACCTTGCCTATCAGGCCAAGCTGCGCGAGCGGCTGGGGCTGCAGCATATCGCCCCGGACATGAACTACTTCTACGACTCTTACCTCACCGAGGAAGACATTGACAGGGCTGAGACGTCTGTGCGGAGCAAGGAGGCGACGGGGTTCGCCGACTATTTGGCGACGGACTGGAAACCTTGGGACGATGTGGTGCTCCGCATTGAACCCGAACACCATGCCACGATGGAGAAACAGCTCGCCCATGCCTTGGAGGAGGAGTTCCAAGGCCGACTGAAGCAAAAGCTCGTTGAAGCCGGACTGATCGGCGCTGAAGCCGATGTCGTTGCGGATGCCGAGCGGGAGTTCGGACACCAGGTCAGCAAGGACATCGCTCGCGAGATCAAGGGGGCTCTGAGGGACACGGTGTTCAACAAACGCGGCCTCAGTCTGTGAAGCGGCGTCTGCTGCTTGACCACGCGGTCCTTTCCAGATCGAAGGATCAAGCAACTGCCTGAGCGAGGTATTGGTTCAACCGCAGCGCGCGGAAACTGAAAACTGCGACGGCTGATCAGCCATTATGCTGTGAAGCGGCAGTAGTGCTTTGCTTCCGATGGCGAATGGAAGGAGGGCACAGCTGACTGTGCTGCTCACTCTCGAAGCCAGCAGGCCCGGCGGTGCGAGTTACCGTCTCGGCTTTGGGTGCACTATGCCCCTGGCTTGGATTGTGGCCGTGCTCTCGCGACTGTTCTGACGAGAAGGGCACCTCGGGAAACCAGGGTGCTCTTTGTCGTTTAGGGGATTAGCCGGGCTTCGGTAACGATCGCGAGTTGCCGCCCGTGTTCGATGATTAGGTAGTTAGTCCCTGGGCGTAACAACCGGGAGCGCGGATTTCGAATCCAATAGCATAGTCGTTGGGCCTATTTATCATCTCAAGGGGGACGTTGATCCCCAATGCTGGCATGAGTGTTGGCTGCTATTCGGGAGAAAGGCCAACCGGTACGGAACGACCCGAAGCCGTTAATTCCAGAATGCCGGCGGGTTAACGTAGCCGTTAAGGGAACGTTGAGCGCGCGCGGCGTCCGCGAAGTGCTCGGCGCCGTCCATCGTCGGCGCGTGCGCGTGGGAACTGAAGCCGAAACCTTTCGGCCAAAACGAAACCGCGCCGGCCGGATCAGTGAAGCGGATAACGTGGGGCATTTGCGTTCCTTTCGCGTTGCGCACAATCGCGCGTGTTCAGAAATCGAGCGGCGACGAGCGAAAACGCCAATTGCAACCCTTCTCCACTGTAGCAGGTGTTCTGACGCGTGATCGTTGATGGCGGCAATCAACAGAGTTGTCGAACGAAACGTTCTGCCCATAAAAAACGTGCCAAGGTGCTCGTTGCGGAAAATTCGTGTGTTGTTATCACCCTGTTCAAGAGTGCCATGACAGCCTCTTGCGAAACCAAGCCGAAGTCGGCCAAGGCGCAAGAAGCAAGCTGTGATGAAATTATGTCCGCACGAGCCGCAATCGCCTTTGGCAGTACAAGCGCGAAAGTCTCCTTTGCGTAACCGCGTGGAAATACGTCAGAGCCCAAGCGCTCACGCAAGTAAGAACGGAGGAGCTCCTTGCCCGAGCGAAGTGCAAACGGAAGCTTCGCTCCAAAATTGATCAATCTCGGATCGCCGAATGGGCGGACGGGCCAAAGTCCTCGCGTCGCGAGTGGGCGAGCATGACAAAGACTTGCGAGCAGAGTTGTGGATAGAGTGGCGCTGATGGGGGCGCTAAAAAGGAAGGATGAACGAGCGGCGTCAAGCCCGCGTTTCGTCAATAGGTCTTCTGCAAGCCCAAGCGCGATATCCAGGTGGGGTGAAGACGGAGATCTGGGTTCATCCTCGTCGTTGGTGAAGCGAGCGCAAAGCTCGTCTCCTCCTATGCCGGTCCAGATTATTTCGCAGCCATCACCGCGGAACCGATCCCAGAGTGACCCGAACGCCTCAAGGTAATACTCTGAAATGAGTGGCAGACGTCCTTTCAGGTCAAGATCTAGATCAATCGCCGGCATGTGGGCGTGCATGTCAACTTTGTGATCGCGGCAATCCAGTGCGCTCAAAATGCTCGCTCGGCGGTCAATCTGCTTGGGGCTACTCCCGTCGCCCAATAGTATCCCGCCACATGCTAGCGATGCTACGTTCTCGCCAACAGCAATTGCGACGGAAGCGGAGTCCATTCCTCCGCTCAGCTCCACAGCGCTTGCGCAGAAGGCCGTCGGCCGCGAACGAACAACCGCCTGAAGAGTATCAGAAAACTCAAGGACATGATTGCTCTCCTCTCGTCCAGAGAGCTCAGGGGCTGATGAAGTTGTCGCGCCGTACACAAATGACGTTTCCGATCTGTCGACGTACAAGGTGGAGCAAGCAGTCAGCAGGTTAACGCCAACGCAGGCCTGTCGCGCAGAGTAGAACGTTCTCATAGATAGATGATGGGCTATGATTTCTGCATCAATCGTTCCCGAGTTATCCAAAAGATCGACGAAATCCCAGGAGAGCGTAACCGTACGGGTGCGCTCCTCCACGTGGAAGTAAATTGGGAGGCTACCTATATGGCCTGCTCGTACACGCAACCGAGGACCCCGGCGAGCGGCCTCGATCACGATAAAATCGAGCGGCCAGTACATGCATTTCTGGTAGTGCTGACGAAACTGATCCGTAGACGCATGGGCTATTACGACCGAATGAACGCCAGCCCCGTCCGCCGCTACTTGACGCTCACGTATGACGAAGAACCATTGCTCAGTGTTCTTCACTAACGAACTCTCAAGACTCTTATGTTGGAACGGCCGGATGCAGCTTTCACCAAACTGTATCGAACTGCCTTTGGCAACAGGATCGTAGTTTTCCAAGTCGGCTATTTTCAGAGTGGCCTTGAGCATTTGTTCCTTAAACGTTACCGCCTCTCGTGGGAGAGGCGGTAACGGAGTTAAGAATGATCTTAAAGGTAGCCGAAGTTACTGCTGTCGTTAGGGAAGGGGCCCTTCTCTCCCTGAATAGTGGGAGGTGGCAGCACCGGTAAGGGGAGGTCAGTTGTATCGGGCCGCGATGGCCGCTTAGACGTGTCTGCAGTTGCGCTCTTCATGTCTGTTCCTATTGATAGCGTGATCGGGCTTCTCGTCGTGTGGTGCGGCAGCGTGTCGAACCACACTATAACGTCTCTCATGTGAGAAGCCGGGCGACAACCTACCAAGATTTGGCGGGGTTGGATGACGGTGCTGGACAAAACTGGGTTGGAGTCTAGTAACGGTAAACGGCAGCAAATTCCGCAGAGCCGCATCTTTACGTGAGATCGTATGGAATCCAGATCGCAAGGCCATGTCGGCTCTCTCAGTGTAAGCAAAGCCCCATTCCCTGGATCCACCGCAGATCAGGTCAACGACAGCGCATTGTCGCCGGTTTCCGAAATTCTGCATGCGTACTGGCGATCCGATCGGCGCTTGCTTCTCATCGTTGCCACAGTGGTGCTGATCTCCAGCGCGAGCAGCGTCGCAGCCCCCTATGTATTTTCGAGTCTCATTGATCGTCTCCCGCGGGAGGAAGGCATGTCGGCGCTTGCCTGGGGATTCGCCGGCTATGCGGTCCTGCTCGGCATAGCCTCCGCATTGCAGCGCATGCTGCAGTATCTTTCCTTCATGACAGCCGAGAACCTGGGCTTCATCGCTGCAACTCGCTTTTTCGATCGCATCCTGAGAAAAACCTCGGCCTTTTTTCTTGAGCACAATCCCGTGGAGATACAGAGTGCGGCCGCGCGCGGGTGCAGCGGGTTGACGACGTTGGTCCAGCTTGGAGCTATGATATTCATCCCGGCTGCAGCGCAGCTTCTGCTTACGCTCGCTACTCTCGGTGTGCTCGTCAATATCCAAATCGCTGCAATCGTCGTCGCTTATGGGGCTGTCGCGATTACATTGGGGTGGAGTTCCACGCGTCGGGCGCGCGTGTTTCTGGACCGGGCCATCGAAGCCGGACAGGAGAATGCGCGTTTCGTCGGCAACGTCATGAACTCCATGGACACGTTGCGCCATTTCGGTAGTCATTCCTGGATGAGCCAGCGCTTTACGATGAAGGCGCGGGAGGTGCGCGATAACTGGCGAGCCTACGTGTTTCAACGATTGGCCTACATAGCCGTGCTCGGCTTAGCCATCGCGCTACAATTTGCCGTCACACTTCTCCTTCTAATGCCTGAATACCGGGCCGGCGCGGTCACGATCGGCGATATTGTGCTATTCAACACGCTTCTACTCCAACTCAATATGCCCTTCGAGATGGTCGCGCGCGCGATCTCTGACGCGGCGCGGTCGCGAGCCGACCTCATTCCTCTCGCCAGACTGTGGGGCGCACCAGAAGAGCGGCGAACATCTCATGCTCATGATTTCACGCCCTCCGCTGGCCAGCTATCCTTCGAGGGCATTCGTTATGCCTACGACAACGGTCGTGGCGTTACGAATGTCTCGTTTATGGCTAGGCGCGGCGCCATTACCTTCCTTGTCGGCGAATCCGGATCGGGGAAGTCGACAATATTCAAGCTCGTCCTAAAATCGATTGAGCCAGACTGCGGCCGTATTCTGGTCGATGGAACCGATATAGCGACCATCGATCACACGGATTGGTATGCCGCAGTTGCTGTTGTGCCGCAGGACGTGATGTTGCTCAATGAGTCGGTAGCCGACAACATTCTGCTAGGACGGCGCCGCGACGAGGTGCGCCTTCGCGGTGCGTCGGAAAAAGCCGCAATTCTCCCCATTATCGAGGCTCTGCCGGAAGGATTTGAAACAACCGTTGGAGAACGCGGTTTGAAGCTTTCAGGCGGGGAGCGCCAGCGTATTGCTATTGCCCGCGCGCTCTATGGCGAGCCGGCGATCCTTCTTCTCGACGAGGCCAGCTCCGCGCTTGACGAACGAACCGAGCGGGACATTTTGGACCATATTCGCAGCCTGGCGGAAGATGTGACCGTGCTGGCAATCACTCATCGCAAAGGCGTCATTTCTACAACCGACGTCGTGGTCGAGCTGACCGACTGCGGTTTGTCCTTGACATAGGCGAAGGGGATGATCAGCCCGGCGCGTTGATTGTCTGCACTGCAGGCGCATTGCTGGACGAGATGCCTTCGCAATTGCAAGAAGTGGCCCACGCAATTAAGACGTGTCAATCGTGCATACGATGACGTAATTGCGGTCAGCGCCTGCGGCTCAAAAAGTCAGCTATCTTCAAGCCTTCCCGCAAGCTCGCGAATCGGAGGGGACTATGAAGCAACCGCCAGCCTGTTGAGCTCGTCGGATAGCAGGGGAAGGTATTTTTCGAAGCGTTCGGCTCTTTGGTTGGGGACGAGCGCTGTCACCACTTTCTGGAGGGCCTGTCCGACGACGGGTACGATTGACAGCACCGATCGCGCTACGGCGGTCGTGACATCGGCGCCGCTCGTTCCCAAGTCTGGTTTTTCTGAAACGCCCGGGTGTTCTGTCATGACGACGATACAACCCGAACGGGCCAGCGAACGCAATTCCCCGAAAGGGGATGGATTTTTAGGTGCAGGCTGTCCGCGGGTGTAGGAACCCGGACCGAAACAGGCTGGCGATCGATCGGCGTCGATTGCTGCCGAAAGCGCGGTGAGCCTTGGCGGGCTCGCTAGGCGCTACTGGAGCGCCTTGGCGGGCGCGCCCTTCTGGCTTTATGCCGGGGGCGCTGCGCCATGTCCAGAGGGGAAACCCTTAAAAGCGTTGCGACCTGTCTTTCGGCAGGTTCCTACCCCCGGCTGCCAGTCTGACACTGGGCGCCGTTGTAGGAAGCCAAACCGAAAGACTAACCACATGCAAACCCTCATAGAACAGCCAGCGGACTCCGCCGGGCGATTTTATCCGGCCTCGCTATCCAAGCGGGAGCGGGAAACGACTCTCCAGCGCCTCCGCAGACTCAGGAAAGAGGCATCGGCCGAAATCGAGCGGAGCGGGACGATTGCGATCGCGAGGACTGCTTCGAAGACGACGAGCCCGACCTTGGAAGCCTCGATTGCCACCACAGCCCGTTTGCATTGGCACAACCCGATGCCGACACCTCGGTTCATCAGATGCACCGGGTCGCATGGCAATCATCGACCACGCCAGAGCGATCAAGATCCGCGAAGAGGCGAGGGTCGCGCTGCTCGAGCGTGACAGCAACATCGTTCGGCCCCAGCCGGCGAAGGCGGGGGTAACGAAATGCGCCTGATCGGCTTGTTGGTGATGCGATATCGGCTCAGGCTGGCGCGGAACGCGATCCTGCTGAGCCGCAAGCTGGCGACGATCGGCAGCGGCATGCTGTTCTGACCGTCCCAAAAAAATACGCCGCCGGTCTCAAAAATACATGCCCGGCGACGTTTTCTTCCCGAACTGGGACGCTGAAATCCCCAGCCTTAAACGTACTGCACCGTGTGTGCCACAGGCTCATGACCGGCGGGCCGAAGGCCCTTGAGCGTCTGTGCTCGGCGCCGGCATGCTGTTCTAGCCACCTTTAGAATACGTCTTGACGGCGGTTCCTTATCGGAGCCGCCGTCTCAGCCGGTTAACCCCCGCCGTCTTGGCCGCCTTAAATATCTTTGCTGGTCAGCGGATCGTGGCTCGAAGCAATGCCACCGGTATTGGGCCAAAGTTGATATCCCTGCTTTGCAAATGCATCAGGGTCAAAGCCAATAAGGCCCGGTGCAGTCACGTCCCTAATTTCCTTTGCAAACGCCCATGAGCCGACTTTTGGAGCGGGGAGATTGCTACCACTCTGCTCTTTGGTAATTGCCGATTGAGCACCGGCCTTAAAAACATATCCCTTCACTGAAGACTCCACATTGCCCTGCCTTGCGAGGTGGATATCCTAGATCCATTTTGCGGATGCGGCACCGCAATTCATGCGGCGGGGAAGATGGGACGTAGGAGGATCGGAATTGATGTCACATATCTCGCCATTCAAGTCATACAAGACCGCTTCAAGACTTGGCTTCCACAGGCGTATGTTCAAGCTGTTCGCGACAACAGTGCCTCACGAGCGCGAACCACAGCCCCTTGTAAAGCGTTTGCTGCTCGGCTCTTGGGACGGAGGCAGCAACGACGCTCGGAAGACCCTGGAGGGCCTTGAGAAGCGGAAGACGCCCCTCAGCGATCACCTTCACGATGTGCTGCCCGCCTGGTGCGCGATTTCATTTTCTTGAATGGTGAGTTCACCAGGTTGTTTGAAGAGTTCGAACTGCTGGCGGCACTGGCATATTTGACCCTGTCGAATTCGCTGGAGGATTTGCAGAACACCTTGAGCAAAACTGGCGGACGCGATTTCGCCTGGAGCCCAATCGGGCGTGCCGGCTGGGACGGACAAACCAGGCGGCAGATACTCAAAGGATGGAACACGCCCGAGGCAAATGCCGCAATCCTGAAAGCGGGATTCGCGAACAAATCTGCCGAATATTTACAAGTTGGCGATCGACAGCCTGAGTCGTCTCGCAGAACACGTGGGTTGGCGATGGCCGGGGAATCGCGGCTTCGCTATTGGCCGGCCTCAATCGGACCTATCAGGTTCGCCCTTGGTTTTCTTTCGAGCGAAATAGTCGATCATCGCGTTGAAGTTAAACCCGATGCCGGCGATGTTCGCCTTTAGCTCGAAGAAGCCGGCAACCGTTGCCAGCCCGCCTTTGGGCGTGCTGTCTGCCTTCGCCGCAGCGGATACCGTGCAGCTGGCAAGAGTTTCCGTCACCCGGAGCAGCAGGTTCAAGCGGCGATCATTGAAGATTGGCTCGGCCGGAGCAAGAGCTTGAAGATGCGTTTTCGCCTCGGTCAGGCGATCGGCTTTGGCCGACCAAATCGCGATCGCAGCATAAGCGAACACGAAATCCTCGAACTCATGTCCCGGCAGGTTCTCTCGCTTTACGGATCGATCTCGGTGGCGGCAGCATCGATTTTCTTGCTATAGAGCAAACATCCTGCGACGTGGACCTTATCGAGGTCAGACCCGCCAAGCGCAATTGCCTGACGATAAGCCATTTCTGCCTGATTCCACTCGTCAGCATATCGGTAGCTGTCGCCTAACTCGCGTTGAATGGCGGCCCTGCCGCTTTTTGGCCAGGGATCCTCAAGCAGCAGCGCGTGAAATTGCAATGCCGACTCCTTCAGCATCGACTTGTCCCGTTTCATGCTGCCGAGAAGTTGAAGGAGCCCGCCATAAAGGTGCTTCTCGTACCCATCCAGCCGCTCATCCGCTTCGGTCTGCCGCACAAAGCCAATGATTTCGCCCAACTGTTGCTCGGCGGTTTGCGTGTCAGCAATCATGAAGTATTGAACGGCTTTGGCTCCCCGATACTGCAGCTGGTTTTTGCGGTCGTCATCCAGTTCGAGGATGCGGTCTAATATTTCCATTCGAGCTGCAAATGGCAGATCATCAAATTCAAGATCTGCCGTTCGCCAGCAACCATCAAGATGCGCCGATGGTGCTGTCCCACATGGTCGCACGACGGCTGGAGAAGAACGCAAAGCTGAAGCGGCGCCTGTCGGCCGGTTACCGGCAAGAGCTGACGCTTCAGAACGGCATCGTTGTGCGGGCGATGACGCTCCCGTTTGACGGTGACCGGGTCGGCGAGCTGTTCAAGTTCACCACCCAGGGGCTGCTCTTCCATTTTTCGGGATTGTGCTCGATCGGCAGGAGCACGGGGTCTGGGCGAGCTGCTAAACCGGCCCGGGGAGGAGATCCACCGGAAGCTCCTGGCGCAGAATGCCCTCGTCCGGGCAAAGGGCGACATCGGTGGCGGTACCTTCGTCTACGAGGGGCGCAAGGCATGGATTTCCCGGAGATGTCGGTCTGGGCGTTTCAGCTGTTCGGGGGCCTTCGCGTCAGTGGCGACGCCCAGGAGCCCGAAGCCATGACGCGGGTGGTCGGCGGGGTGACCGCCTCGCAACGAGTTCTCCGGCTGCTCGATGATGGTCAAGGCTCCGATGCTCCAACAGCGGCTTAGCTGCCATAAGAGAGACGAGCGAGAGAGCAGCAAAATGCCGATACGGAAGAAGTGGAAGCCGAAATGGAGCGAGCCATGCCCATGCGCCTCCGGAAAGAAGTGCAAGGATTGCTGCTTCAAAGCTGATGTCCGCTTCGAGTGATCTAGCGGACTTAGGGGAGGGTATTTCTGCTTGGGTGTTGTCTGCACGTCACGCGCGCGCATCAGCGGTTGCCGGCATAGCGGTTGATGACGCGGAATAGTGCGCGGATGACTTTTTGGTTTGTGATCGAATCCATGTTGCACATCCAGAGATGATCATAACCGATCTATGGGGTCTGTCAGGCGAGGCAATCCTCAAATTCTAGTGGCATTTCCAATGCCCGCGCCCCATGACCACCAAATCGCGGGAGGTAATTTGGGCGCAGGATCATGGGCGCGAAGATGCGCGCCGAGACTGCCCGTAAGGCTGCCAAAGGAGGCAGCGCAGAAGGGGGACCGCGCGGAGGAGGAGTGGTCGATCCGCATATATGGTACGGCGGGCCCCCGCGTCGCCGATGCGCGACGAAAAGCAGGGCCTGGTGCGGAAGTGATCGGCTTTGAGGGCGAGCGCCATAAACCTTAGTATAGTTTCCGTGGCCCCTTTGGATGCCGGACCCTTACCTACGTTCGATTGAGCCGCTGATCGCGATCATCTTAGCTAGGGTGTGCGGTAGCGCCCCGCTATCGCCGCCCTCCTTGGGCGTTTCCTCCCTAGACTTGGGCTGCTTGTGGCAACGCAGGCGGCCTATCTTTTTGATGCCGTCAAGGTTCGCATCAATTCCGCGCCTAGCGAACGACTCTGGATGTAGTCGATTGACCTCTGCGAGCATCTCGACTGACTATGCGTTTCGTCTTGAAGCGTGCACCCAGATGGCGCGAACGGCCAACTAAGTAAACGTCTCTGTGCGTACCTTCCCCTGAAGCGTCGCCTTCCACCGTCAACGTCATCAGGCCTTACAACCCCGCCCTTCGCGCGGCGAGCCGTGCCAGGCCGGACCAGTCGGCGTCGCCGTCGCCTTGCGCGACGCCCTCGATGAAATGATCCCGCACCAGGCTCGCGACCGGCATCGGGACCGCCAGCGCGTCGGCTGCGGCGAGCGCCAGCCGCATGTCCTTCAACCCGAGCGACATCTTGAAGCCATCAGCGGGTTGTTTCTCGTCGGCGATGATTGGTCCGTAAGTCCGATAGACCGGCGCTGAAAACAGCGTGCTAGTCAGAATATTGAGATAACGATGCGGGTCGATACCGGATTTGCGCACCAGCGCGAATGCCTCGCCCAGCGACTCGAGCACCGACGCGATCAGGAAATTGCCGGAGAGTTTTACCAGATTACCTCGGAGGGGCGGTTGCTGATGACAAAAGTCTCCTGACCCATCGCATCAAACAGCTGATGGCAACGCTTGAGCATCGCGTCAGCGCCGGTCGCGATGATGAAAAGCTTGGCTGCCGCCGCGGGCCGCCCGAACACAGGCGCAGCGACGTAACCCTGGCCGGCTTTGCCATGCGCCTCCGTCAGGTGATCGGACAGCCCCACGCTGATCGTGCTCATGGAAATGTGGATGGCATCGCGGCGAAGCGCGGAAAGCGCGCCGCGGTCTCCGAACTCGACGCCCTCAACGGTCGCGTCGTCGGCGAGCATCGTGATGAGAATTTCGCCTTGGCAGGCATCGGCAACGCGCTCGGCGATTTTCGCGCCCTCGCGCGCCAGGGCTTCAATCGCCGTACGAACGGAGCTTATCCGTGATCATCACGCCACGCGCGGCGGCGTGCCGGCAGATTTCAAGAGCTTCTTCATGAGCCGCTGCGCAGCGCGCGAGTCTCTTCGGCGCTGGATCAAGACGTCGAGAACGAAGCCATTCTGATCGACAGCGCGCCAGAGCCAATGTTGTGCGCCCGCGATCGAGATAACGACTTCGTCCAGATGCCATTTGTCACCGCGAGCGGGTGCGCGCTGGCGGATCCGATCGGAGAACGGCTTGCCGAATTTCCGCCCCACTGGCGCACGGTGTCATAGGTCACGCCAATGCCACGCGCCGCCAGGATTTCCTCGACCATGCGCAAGCTTAAGGGAAACCGGAAATACAACCCAACGGCACAGCTGATCACTTCCGGTGGGAAGTGATGGCGGAGATAAAGAGGGTCCCGGGCGGTCGGCATGCCGGTTGTCTACCCCATCGGTCGCTCCAATTCGTTAACTTGACGGTGCCGGTTGGGGGGGAGCCTACAAGCGTTGGCAGGCGACGAACTCCACGAGTTAAGGTATTCTGGAGAAAACTCGGTCGCGCATCTCCGCGCAAAGCCGGGACACCGACCAGATCAAGGAGATCACGGATGGCCCACAAGAAACTGGTCAATCAGAGCGGGCTGCTGCTTACAGTGTTGCTCATCACGCGTGTTGGCTCGGAGCCCAACCAGTCCGTGACGACGCGCGGCAGCAGCTGGGATAACGTGCTGAACACACATGACACGCTGCCCTCAGCGGAGCGGGCGGCTTGAACGTGGTGGGCTCGAATACGTAACCGCGGTCCACGGCGCTACGACCACCGACTCTCTACGGCCTAAACGCCGCCGGCAGTTTGATGGAAGCTCCCGTCGGCGACCAACGCCTCCCGGAAATCCTACGCTTTGTCGTGCTTGGACATCGTCCCCTCTCTGTGATCACTTCCAGACAGTGCGTCGCCGCCAGTTAAGCCTGTGGTCAGGCATAGGCACAAGCGAATCCCATTAAAGAGATCGTCAACCACGACTATCGCAAGCCCAGAGAAGCCGGGAACGGACCGGCGCTTCCCCACATGATGCTCCGGTCCCTATCCAATTCTGAACCGATGATGTGACGCCGACCATTGTTGCCCAGGCGATCATAATGAATGACTACATGTTCGAACCAATCGCGGACGAGAGCAATAAGGTTGGACTGCTGGCTCATGGCTACACGGGCGGGGTCACCCGGTCGGAGCCGCCGTTGCGCTCGAAAACCTCAAACTCATCGAGGAGCGGGGTCTGATTGCGAACGTTGGCCGCATCGGGCCCTACATGCAGGGGCTGCGCACGCTCGTTGACCATCCACTCGTTGGGGAGGTCCGCGGCGTTGGCCTTATTGCGGCAATCGAGCTGGTGCTGGACAAGAAACGGAAAGTCGCCGCTACTACTCCGGGCGACGTTGGCAGCATCGCGAGCCGGTTGCTGCACGAGCGAGGGATCATCGTGCGGAATGTAAACGATGCATTGTCGATTTGCCCATGGATCAAATCGACGAGCTCGTCAACGGGATCACGGGCATGCTCCACGATCTTAAGGCGACTGTAGTTAATTGTCGCGAGCCTCACTAACGTTCACTCAACCCCGTTAGTGCGCCTCAAGTCCGATTGCCTGGACAGATCCACCAATGATCGATACACGGCGCATAACGCGCATGCATTTGCCCGATCAAACCGGTGCTTGCGCAAATCCGCGGCGCAGTCGAAGTCGCGTAACAACTATAGGGCGAGATCGACGGCGCGAGATGCAGACGCCCGGAAGGCATGACCCTCATCGCTGCGAATCACGATGGCCTTCTTTTCGCAGCAGGAGGCGTTGACGATCGCTGGGCCTCGCTCTCGATCAAGGCAAACGGGATGGATTTATCTCGGTTGGCACAATGGCGACGACAGCATCTACGCCACAAGGTCGACCAGGGCTTGGACCACGCCTCAGCCGCCGACCTCGAAGCGGCTGATCCGGAAGACGCAGTCCCTGCTTTCAAGCGACCGCCCTAAAAGGAAGCTTGAGCCGAAGCTTCTCGCGAGAACGAGTACCGGGCCAAGTCGGCCGAGGGAACGGTACGATACCATTCTTCAAGGACTTGCGAGAGTTCCCCGAGATCATGCCGCTTGCTTGCGGCCCAGGTAAAGAGGGTGACTTTTCTAGATTGGCCTCGGTCCCGGCAGCCATGTGGTATTGCACTTTCAGCGAAGCCTCTTGGCCGGCTCGGGCAGCTCATGCCAGCCGCCGGACAGCCAGCGGCAACTTGTAGGCGGTGGTCTCGAAGTGCCCGAATGAATGTTTTTGATGAACTCGTCACCCCGTCGAATGAACCATAGCCATCGCGTTTGCCACAATCAGGCGCAATGCCTTTCAAGCTCGAAGCCGTCTCGCTGCAGCTCCCCGATACTGCTATGCGTTTTCATTTGCTCTTCCTCTCTTTGAGGAGGGCGCCGTTCGCTTTGATACCCGGATCATTCTCCAACCGCTTACCGCATGAGTTCGCGCGCCTGCGGCTCAATTGCAGGCGGCTCTCAAGCGGAGAACGAATTGTATACAGAGTCGGCCGTGCCATTCCTTCCTCCACTTGGTTCGAGGTCTAAACCGCGATCTAACTCAGAACTTTGCCTGAAGAGGGCCGCGGTAACCCTGGCGGCCCTTTCTGGCTGCGGGTGGTGCTCGAAATGAGGAAGTGGCGATGTTCGAGCTCTCACAAATGTTGTCAGCTTTGACCTGACATCAACAAGCGACGCGATGCCCAACAGAGGACTGTAGTGCTTGCAGAAATCGCGCCTTTCAGTCCGGCACGTCGCTTGCTTTGTTCACACCACGATCACACCGTGACGAGAGGACGATGTGGAGAATGCTGTCTCGAGTTCACGAGGTGTTAATTACGATGGTCGTGGCGCCGCGTCATTGCTGCGCTTTCTCGAATCGAGAGAGCGCTCGGCTACGATATCTATCTTACGACCGTGCGCGACTGCCGGCTGCTGCTTCCGGTCGCCGCACCGTTCTCCACCGCAGCGCTCTTCGCAGCCCACGTGCTCGCGAGCTTTCTGCTGCTCGTGCCGTTATTCGCCAGCGTGGTCTTCGCGGAAGCACTGTTGGCGCTCTATGGCACTGCGATGGCGGCGGTGCACGTCATCCGCGCGGACAACGATCCACGGCCGGGAGCTGCAGATCACCACTAAAGCGCTGGTCGCCATCTCGGCGGCAGCCTCTTTCTTATCGGCGGCGGCCCCATGGCTCGGCCAAACATTTGTCATGAGGCTGCTCGCGTCGTTCATCGTCAAGCTGTTGCGTGCCGTGTGCAAGAAGCTGTTGCAAATCCTCTCATCGGTCGGCATAGCGGAGAACGCTTGGCTCGATATTGTGGTGGCGAGGGACGATCTTACCGAGCATCGCGTCTTCGTAGCCCAGTGCAGGCTGCAGAATTCTCCCAGAGAGCTGTCGAAAGAGCTCGGCATCGCATTCCGTGGCAGCCGCTTGCCGTACGGAGCACTGGTCGTCGGTGCCGGGGTGGTACGCGCCAAAAGGCTGATCAACAACCGTCAGCAGTTCGCAAGTCTGCTCGATGGCTGCGATCTCCGGGTTGCGCTGGTGCAATATTATCTCAGCGTGGTGCGCTCCACCCACTCGCGGCCGACCATTGTCGAGCTGGATGTCGAACATCCTCATCAACAAGCGATAGACGCCTGCGATCGCGGGAGCGAGGCGGCATTTCGCCGTTCCGCGCAGGCGGGTCGAGCGCTGCTCGCTCTCAGCCCTATGGTAAAGTCCCTGGTCGATGGCGCGGCGCTCCCTTTCGACCGCTGCGGCAGGGCGGCAAGCCCATAAGACCGAAAAGGCTGACAAGGCGAATTGCGAATACTGCGCGACTGCACCCTTCAGGGATTCTTGTGCTCCTGCTGCGGCTGCAGTGTGTCCACCAAGGGCGGGGCCCGCAAAAGTGCGGTGGCGCGGCAGATCAATCGCGCGTGCTAAACAGCGAAAGAGGGAGTGAGGGATGCGTGCTTGCGAAATCGCCGTCGTCGGCCTCGGCCTGATAGGGAGTTCTGCGTTCCATGCGCTGGTGCGTCGTGGGGCCGACGTGCTCGGATTCGACCCTCTTGTCTTGGGCGAGGCTCGCGGCTCGTCGCATGGCTCATGCCGAGTGTACCGACGCTTCAATTTCGAGAGCGCGGCTTACACGGAGCTTAGCGATGCTGCCCTCAAGGGATGGCGGATGTTGGAGGCCGCCAGCGGACGAACAATCCTCATGCCGACCCACGTACTCGAAGCAGGACCTCCCGGATCGAAGATGGTGGCCGACTCCCGCGCCGCCGCGCTCAAGGACGCCGTCCCCGGTCCGGTCACGGGAGCGGAAGCAAACGCCGCATTTCCCGCGTTCCGGCTTCCGGATAATTGGGATGTGGTCGTCCAGGAAAGCGGCGGGATCCTGTTGGCCGAAGCGGCGATCCGCGCGTTTCGCGAAGGCGCCGAACACCGCATCATTCTGGCTCCGGCCCGAATACGGCCGGTGGCCGCCGGCATCCGTATTTCAATGCCCCGAGAGGTAATCTTGGCCGAGAGGGCCATCATTGCTGCAGGACCGTGGATTGCCGGGCTAATCCCGGGACTCGCACGACACTTAAAGATCACCCGACAAACGGTCGGTTGGTTCAAGCCGGCCAAACCCGAATTGGTGCGTTACGGCGAGTTTCCGGCGTTTATTGTCGAAGGGGAGAAAGGAGTGGTCTACGGCTTTCCCGATTTCGAGGGACGAGGCGTGAAGGCTGCACAGCACGACCAAGGGCCAGTCGTGGGGGCAGACGCCTGGCACCCGCCGCCAACGGACGCAGAACTGGAGACTGTCGGATTGACACTAGCTGAATTGGTTCCCGGTGCGGCGGGGCCAATCGTCGAGCGCGATATCTGCCTCTACACGAACACGCTGCGAGCAGACCTGCAACCGGACGAGGGCAACGAATTCATCATCGATCGACTTCCGGCCGACCCCCGCATCGTCGTTGCGTCGCCTTGCTCCGGTCACGGTGCGAAGTTCGCCAGCGCGATCGGTACGATGCTCGCGGATCTGGCACTCGATGCGAAGCTGATAGCGCCGAACGCGTTTCGGCTCGACCGTTTCAGCGGCGTCGCGCCGCCAAACTCCTGAGACGTCAATTGGCATCCAATTCTGGAATTGCAGACAATGGCGTAATTGCGGTCGTGGGCTCGGGCACCAATGGAGCTCCCGCAAACAACCAATTCGCATCAACTGCCATGAAGCACTATGTTGGGCCGGAAACCGCAGTGTGCGTGGTCGGCGAGACGGGGCAAGTGAGTCTTTGAAGGCCGCCCGTAATCGGTCTGTGCCGGGAATGCCCCAGCTGATCAAGTAGCTCGCAGTGTTTGTGGGTCGCGAGGGCTTCGCCCTGATCTAACGGCTGACGCTTGGCCGGCGTCGGGTTCCAGTTATTCGCCGATCGCGAACCGCGAACATACTGGGCGGAGCGGAAGGAGTTTCCGAAAGTGGCGATCAATCACACCAAATACCCTAATCAACTTCATTGGTCTTTTCGAGGCTTTTCGGCCTTGTGCACGCGCTACCCCTGCCCTGCAGTCCATTGCGGGTCTCACCTGCTTTCGAGAAGCTGACGAGGCCGCGGTCCCGTAGCTGAGCGGCATTCGCTCCGCCCAGCCTGTTCGTTCGCTAAACGTGGTCGGCCTGCCGCTATCGCAGACCGTGCCTTCGCCCCATCGTTCTCTGTATGCCGAATCAGGCCCACGCCCGCATGACGCTGTAATTGGTAAGCGGAGTTGATCAGCTTCTCTTTATAGCTCGCACGGAGACCGCCCTCCGTGGTATTATCGGGAACACCGGCTCTGCCAGCTTCAACATCGAGCGGGACATCCCCCAACTCGTTGGCTTCCGCGAGAAAATGCCAGCAACGCAAGAAGGCCGCACTTTGCCGGCGCGGCCTTCTCGAAAACCTTCTGATCCAGCTATTCAGCGGCGTCGGACATGGCGCCCATCATCGTTGCGGATGCGACCACGCAAGCTCACCGCCTTGGGGTCCTTAGTGAAGATCAGGCGCGCGGACCATTCCAGCCGAAGGATACGCTTGTCAAGCGGGCACCTGGTGAGCACACGCTCAACGTGCGTCGCTCAGGTGAGACGCTGAGCCGTTTCGGCCTCGTCACCGCCCCAGCCGGCGTCCGCGATCGATGTGTCGATCAGCTCGCCGCGCAACAGCGCGAGCGGCGATTTGTAGTACAGCGCGACGTTGTGGAGGGGATCCGTCAGGACTTTGAAGACCCATACCAGCCCGGTCTGGCCGTCACGGGTGACGAAGAGCTGGATCATCCGAAAGAGGCCGCCGCCAATGCCTATAACGAGCCATACCGTGCCGACTTGCCGGATGAAGTCAAGCCGCCCGACAGGCGGATCGAACATGCCAAACAGCGGGAAGACGTAGAGTGCGAACGGCGCCAGGCCCCAGATTATCAAGAGCACAATCTTGCGCGTCTGGTTGTAGCCGACCTTGACCGCCTCCTTGTACTCGTTGCTGACTTTGTTCACGTTATCGTAGCCGCTCGGCTCGAAGAAGAAATGTCCGGTCTGCCGCGTCAGCATCGCAAGCCAGCCAACGAGGCCGGCCATTGCCGGGTCCTTGAACAAGAGCGCATAGCAACCGAGGAAGATGAAAGCGCTGATCAAATGCAGCATCTGATTAATTCTGCTCCGGTGATAGTAACGGTAGTCATCCCACCGCAGGTTTCGCAGCATGTCTGACAAAGGGCTCATGATTAATCCTCGGTCATTTGACGATGTTGAAGCCATAAGCCGAGTCCGTGACAGATGCGTGAATGCATTATGATGTCGCATTGCAGCTTAATGAGGTGGTAAAGCCGAGCGCCAGGCGCACGCGAAAAGTCGGATGTTCGCTTTTCGGCTTGATATTGGTGACCAGGGCAGCCCAGTCGACCACGATCTCCTTTAACCGAATCAGACCCCTTGCAGACGGGGCGGGGCCATACGTTTTTTGAGCAGACGGTTTTCCAGGGTCAGATCGGCTACGGCCTCCTTCAGGGCGGCGGCCTCCCGGCGGAGATCCTTCACCTCGCCGGAGGTCGCAGCTCGCGCCGTATCGCCCGCCAGGAGGCGCTTGCTGGCCTCGAGGAACTCCTTGGACCAGCCGTAATACATCGAGGCGGCAATGCCCTCGCGCCGGCAGAGCTCGGAGATATTCTCCTCGCCCCGCAGTCCTTCCAGCACGGATACGGATCTTCTCTTCCGTCGAATACTGCCGGCGCGTCTGGCGCCGAATGTCCTTTAGCACTTGTTCTGCCGGCGCTTTGCCCAGTCCGGATTTCTGCTCCATCTGCGCTCCTGTTGGCTACGATGAACCAGAAATCCTCCCTCCGCAAAATCCTTCAATTTGTCTCACATGCGCTGACGGCGAACAGTATGGTCGAGATTCTCGAAGACCGGCTGGTCCGTGCTGTCCTCATGCCACACGACTGGAAGCCAATCGCTGGGCGTGATCTGCTCCGGGCAGGCCAGCAAACCGGCGATAAAGCCGTCAGGATCTTCGAGCAGCATCGTTTCCTCGCCGAGGGCGAGCAATTCCTCGTCAAGCTGCTTGGGTCGGCGCGACAGACCGGACATGGGCACTCCAATTCCATGGAAGCACGGCCTTGCCAAAGCCCATTGCCTTCCAACGCCTCGCATGAGACTCGACAGATCGAAATTCCGCCCAGACCAACAAGGGTCGCCTTCTCATGCTTAGCGCAAAAGGCGGCTTTCTGCTGCGCAACCTGCTGCGCAACGTACGGTCGTTGCTCATAGCGCGATTGTCAGCTTTGAGACCAACGTCCCCAAGTTAACGCTGACACAAAGTAGAAAGCGACTGGAGAACCTCCAATTTTCAAGCGGCACGCTGCTTGCTTCGTTCGGGGCACCAGCGGGCGCGGTTCCCCACATATCCGCTCTTCGAAACCGAATGCACATATTCCGTCTGCTTCCGCCTACCTCGCAAGACGCGGCGAGCCCGGCCCGCCGACCCAGTCCAGGACAACTCCCATGAAAAAGTCGCTCCTCCTCGCCGCGTCGCTCTCCATGACCTGTTTGATGTCCGCGGCACTGCCCCAGAAGCTGCCGGCTGCGATGCAGGCGGACGATCCTTTCCTTTGGCTCGAGGAGATCGAAGGGCCGCGCGCATTGGCTTGGGCTCGCGCCGAGAACGACAAGACGCTCGGCGCGCTCCAATCGGATCCCCGCTATCAGCGCTTCTATCAAGAGGGGCTCACCATCCTCCAGGCCAAGGATCGGATTCCGTACGTTTCCTTCGGACGGCGCGGTCTCGACAATTTCTGGCAGGACGAGAATCACGTGCGCGGCGTCTGGCGACGTACCACGTTTGAGAGCTATCGCGCCCAGGACCCGCGATGGGACACCATCCTCGACTTGGACGCGCTGGCTGCCGCGGAGAAGAAGAATTGGGTCTTTGAAGGGGGTAGCTGCCTGCCGCCCGAAGAGCGCCTGTGCCTGCTCAAATTTTCCGAGGGCGGCAAGGACGCCGTGTTCGTGCGCGAGTTCGACGCGGACGCACAAGCCTTCGTCACGACCGGCTTCGACCTTCCGGAGGGAAAGCAGGGCGTCAGCTGGATCGACGGCGACACGATCCTGATTGCACGCGATTGGGGCGAAGGGACCACGACGCAGGCCGGCTACCCTTTCGTCGTGAAGGAGCTCAAGCGCGCTCAGCCGCTCGTTGAAGCGCGCGAGGTCTTTCGCGGCGAACCGACCGATGACGGGACGGTGCCATTCGCGCTGCGCGACAGTGCAGGCATGGTCCATGCGACCGGCGCGGTGCGCACTATCAGCACGTTCGAGTATGAGTATGTGCTCTTCGGGCCCAAGGGGCCGATCAAGCTCAACCTGCCAAAGAAGGCGACCATCGGTGGCATCGACAGTGGCCGCCTGCTCGTGACGCTCGACGAGGAGTGGACGCCGTCCGGCGGCACCCGGTTCGCAGCCGGCTCGATCATCTCGTATGACCTGGCCGAATGGAAGCAGGATCCGCTGCGTGCCAGACCGTCGCTCGTCTTCCAGCCCGGGCCTCGGCAGGCGCTCAGCGGGTTCAGCGCCACCAGGAATTTGTTGATCCTGACGACCCTCGACAAGGTTCAGAGCAAGGCGTTCGTCTACAAGTATGATCAGGGCACCTAACGGGCCACGCCGATCCCGCTTCCGGAGAATGCGAGTGTCGGTCTACCTGCCGCATCGAATGAAAGGACGAGGTGATGTTCACCGTCTCCAGCTTTCTCAGGCCGACGTCGCTCTGGTACTTCGACGCCGCGACCGAAGCCTCGACATACTGAAGTCGATGCCTCCTAGGTTCAACGCGTCTAGACTTGTCGTGGAGCAGTTCGAGGCAACTTCGCGATACGGCACCCGCATTCCTTTCTTTGTGGTGCGGCCCAAGAGCGCGAGGTTTGACGGATCGACTCCAACCATTCTTTATGGCTATGGCATGGTTTCAGATTCCGCTCCTGCCGTCTTATGCGGGGGTTATGGGACGGCTCTGGCTCGAGCAGGGCAATGCATATGTCGTCGCGAACCTGCGCGGCGGCGGCGAGTACGGGCCGCGATGGCACGAGGCCGCCCAGGGGGCAACAAAGCAGCGCACATGGGATGATTTTATCGCCGTTGCGGAGGACCTGATCCGACGGAAGATCACCTCTCCGCGCCGCCTGGGCGTAGCCGGCGGCAGCCAGGAAGGCCTGCTGGTGGGGACCGCATTCACCCAACGACCCGACCTCTTCGATGCCGCCATGGTGGAGGTGCCGCTGTTCGACATGGTTCGGTTCACCAAGCTGGCCGCCGGGGCCTCCTGGACCGGCGAGTATGGCGATCCCGCCATTCCCGAACAGCGCGAGTGGCTCGAGGCCTACTCGCCCTATTAGAAGTTGGTGCCGGCCAAGACCTACCCGACCCCCTTCATTCTCACCTCCACCAAGGACGACCGCGTGCATCCGGCCCACGGCCGTAGGACAGCCGCAAGGCTCGCTGAGCTAGGCCAGCCCTATTTTTACTATGAGAACCTCGACGGGGGGCATAGTGCCGCCGCCAATCTCATTGAAGATGCACGCCGGGTGGCCCTCGAATATACCTATGCATTCCGGCGGCTTGTCGATGAGTGATGTCGAGAAAACAAAATCTCACTTCACATGATCGACCTTGGCGGCGCCGTCATCGGCAGCGGCGTCAGCAAGCCCGTGTTTACTATATTCAGACCGTGGTATCGCCCCGGATTAGAGCGGCAGGGCAGCGCTGTCGGTCATCATCACGGGCTTACTTGAAGCTGCCGGCGGCAGGGACGTGGACGTTCTCGACCTGCCGCTATCTCGCGCGGGTCGTTCGATACACCAGACTATACGATCTGGGTAGCGGCCATCTGAACCAGCCTGAGCGCTTGAGATTGGCCACTGTCAGTTACCTCGGCAGATCGGCCGCAAGCCATTCCGACGACGACATTGTTTGATTCTGTTGAAGACCCGTTCGACCCGGTTGCGAGCGCGATAGAGATAAGGGCTGAAGCAGATCGGATCGTTACGATTAGTTTTCGGCGGGATGTTGGCCCACGCGCACTTCTTCGTGGCAAGCTCTCCAATTCAGTCGGCGTCATAGCCACGATCGGCAAGCAGCATCGACCCCGATTTCAGACGAGACAGCAATTTCCCGGCAAGTCGAACGTCATGGGCCCCGCCGGGGCTCAATGCCAGCCGTACCGGCAGGCCATTGCTATCGACCAACGCATGAATTTTGCTCGTCAAGCCGCCGCGTGATCTTCCCATCAATTGGCGCCGATTCTTTGTGATGCAGGCGCCGTGCTGATGCACGCGGACAATCGCGGTGTCGATCATCTGGACAGCGGCATCATGGGCAGCGGCAAATGCGTCTATGATACGGCCCCAGACACCAGCCCGCCGCCAGCGGACGAAGCGGGTTGTATCAAGTGGTGTACGGCCCAAACGCCTCGGGCAGATCGCGCCAAGGTGCTCCAGATCGCAAGCCCCAAATATACCATTGAGGACGCGGCGGTCGTTCACTCGAGGAACGCCACGCGGCTTGTTCGGCAGCATCGGCCTTATGGCAGTCCATTCATAGTCGGCGAGTTCATAGCGCATGATTCGAGCCCCAAGTTTTAGGAGTTTGAGTCACAGGGGTCTCGCCAGGCGCAACATTTCTGGCGTGGCCCCGGCTCGGCACTTTCGGTCAGAAGCGAACATCAGCTTGCCGACGCCCCGCTGAAACCGTTGAAAATGACCCAAACGACATTCGGTTGCTTGCCAGGCGTTTACGGATTGCCCTCAAAGTGCAGACTTCCGTTCAGAGACAACGAAGGACGACCCGCCGATGACCCATCGAATTCTTGTGCACGGGGTGCCTGACACGCCATTCATTTGGAGTGCTTTGATCGAGCAGCTTGGTGCGCACGCGCTGGCACCCAGTCTTCCCGGCTTTTGCGCCCCGCCGCCCGCGGGATTCGGCAGCACCAAGGACGAATACGCGAAATGGTTGGTTGATCTGCTGCAGGATCAATACGCCACCTACGGCCCGCTTGATATCTTCGGACATGATTGGGGTGCATTGTTGACGTTAAGGGCTGCTTCACTGCGCCCGGACTTGATCAACTCATGGGCGATATCGGGAGCGGCGATCGACCCGGATTATGGTGGCCACTTTGTTGCTCATATCTGGAATACACCGCTCCTAGGCGAAATTGCGATAGCCGCTTCACCAAGAAAGATGATAGAAATCATTTTACGTCAGAGCGCGCTTCCACCTGATATTGCGAGGCACGAAGCGGCTGCATGGAGCGCAAACATGCGCAGATCCATCCTCGCACTTTATAGGTCAGCCAACGCGCTCCGATTTGAGGGAGACTGGGTTAACCGGCTCGAAGCCCTACCCAAGCGGGGGCTGTTGATTTGGGGAGCGAAGGACCCTTATGTGCCGGTGTCGGTGGCCCGACGCTTTGCGACGAGGCATGGCGCGAATCTTCTTATAGAACGCAATGCGGGTCACTGGGCCATCGTCGAGCGCGCCAAGGAAATCTCGGGCGTACTCCTAGCTCACTGGCAGAAATAGCTCGGTTCGTGTCCGCCAGGAATCGACGTTTGCCCCTGTAGGACCAACGAGGGCCTTGATAACCTCTTCTGGTTCCGGACCATCACGACCTGGCTGCGCTGCCGCACGAACCTGGTCACCATAGGGTCAAAGCAGACGTAACCTTCGTCGCATGACGCCGCCGGTTTTATGGGGTACACGGCCTTCTGTAATGGGCCCGACGATGTAGCCTCCCGAGTGAACGTCACGCCGCCGAGCTCATGCTTCTGTCCGTGGTCAAGGCCTGGCCGCCACATCATGCTGTCAGAGGGAGCGGTGAGCCTATCTAGATACGCGTGGTTCGTCAGGCGACGACCACTGGCCGTGTAACGGCTTCACCGGATCCACCGTCCCGGCACGGGACTTCGGGCACAGGGCTCAGTTCAGCCCGGTTGCGTTCTTGATCTCCTCCACGTCTTCTATGTTGCGGATCGGATCCGCTCCTGCTCATCGATAAGTTGTGCCGTCGACCCAGATGCGATGCAGGATCACTGCGAGCTTGCGTGCCAGGGCAACTTTTGCGCGCTTCGAGCCTCGCCGCTTAGCGACGTCCATCCCCCAGCGCTTGAGTTTTGAGAACCGCGTGATGCGCGATAGCAGAACGTTGGCGGCTTCATACAACACCCTGTGCACCATCTCATCGCCAGCCAGCGTGAGCCCGCCTGTGACGTCTTCTTCTCCCGATTGGTACTTCTTTGGCGTGAGCCCGAACAGCAGCGCCTGCTGCCTTCGATTTTACGATGCGATGAGGGTCATCAATCGCTGATTTGTAGGTAACAGCCACTAGGGGGACCAACGCCCGGCACTGGTCATAAGCCGGCGACAGACTGCATCGTCACGCACAATTGCCAGCACAGCCTTGGCGCAGCGGGCCGAAGGGTCGGCTGAAAGCCCGATTTGCTGCTGTCCGTGTGCGCATCGCCGACGGGCCTCCGCAGCGAATATGGGATAAGGATCAGCAGCATCTCCCGGGCGACGAGGCGTGGCTCATTGGCGAGCATCGCGCCTCGGGGAGAAGAAATACTATCTTGCTAACCTGTTCGCGGCGGCAGATCTGCGCATACTGGCCGCCACCATCAAGGCGCGATGGATTTGCGAGCAAGCCCATCAGCAGCAGAAAGAAGAGCTTGGCCTCGATCACTTCGAAGGGCGTTCGTGGCAAGGTCTTCATCGTCACGCCCTAATGACTATGATTGCCTACGCCTTCTAGCAGCACCGTCGCCTCGCACACGCGGGGCGGAAAAAAAAGAATCAACGGGCCTCCGCCTCAACCAACCATGCCCGCCGTACCGTCACGCTATCGTTGATCTCATCCTTCGGCCAGCGTCTCAGCGGTGTCCCTACTGCAGAAAACAAATCCATGAAAAACCTTGGCGCAAACAGATTCTGCCAAAGTAGTGCTAAGTTGCCCTTACCTTGGCTGGGACGGCGCATCAGCACCTCGTCAATTCCCTTCAGCCGTTCAGGCGACAAGACAGTCAGGCCACAGCTCCCTACGGACGGGCGATAGCAGGCACACCGAGCCGTCAACGGCGGAAAGAGAGGGGCCCCTAGCACCGGACGCGTCATCGATCCGGCCACTCAAACAAAAAGCCGCCCCGTTGGGGGCGGCTTCGGATCGTAGGCGAGAGCTCCGGCATGGCCTTCAATTCATCCTTAGTGGCGTTAAGCACTGCGTGATCGGGGTACCAACTCTTACTGGCGCTGGTGGTGGTGGTTGTCGTGGTCGTAGTTGCGGCACCGGTGGTGGTTCGCGTGGTGCTGTCTGGAGCGGAAGTCGCTGCAGGAGCATTCGCTGGGGCGGACGTTGTCGACGTAGTTGTCGAGGTCACCGGTTGGTCAACCCACTTCAACTTATCGAAGGCGACTGCCACGTAGTGCTCGCCCAAGCCGAGAACGCCGCCAACACCTAGAACGACATTGGCCACCTTGCCTGACCTATCCAAGATCACCTCGTTGATTTCGCCGATCTTCTCGTTTGCTTCATTGTACACATTCACGCCGGCAAGCTTAGACGCACGCCATTCACCCACCTTGTGCGTGGTGGCAGTGGTAGTCGAACCGACCTGGTTCGTGGATTGCGCCGAAGCCGCGCCGGTCATCGACGCAGTAGCCAGGAATGCGATTGCAATGCATTTCGAAATCATGATGTTCCTCCATTGCTTAGGGGAACAACAGGGCGCGGAAAGTTTGGTTCCAGAGACGGAACAAGAAACAGTATCCGTGCTGCCGAGGTCTCTGAGACCTGATGCTGTTCCGTGATGGCAGAATTCCGTCCCTATGTTTTCAGACTTTCGAGAGGCACCCCACGAACTCGAGCGAAGATTTGCTTGTGGTTGCCGTTCAGCCCGTTGGGCCGTTTCCAACGCGATGACCGCTTTCACGAGGACCAGACGTGAGCCAACTTCACCGCCAGCCACTTCGCTAATGCAGCGTTCACGGCTACCGGACATTCATGTGCCATCCAGTGGCCAGACCGGATCATGACCTCGGTCAAGTCGTCGCAGTATTGACGCATCGGCTCTGGGAACCGGGAGCCTCCAGTCGTCAAGGGGAGGTCCCGGGTTCTGTTGAATTTCTGAAGAGGTTGGCGTTGCCCACCTTGAGCCGGTAGGCTCTGGGTGCTGATGCCACAAAGGAGAGCAACGCCATGAAGAGAGATACCACACCGGCTGGGTGTCTGAACGATCAGCCCAGTCTCGATAATCGGGCAGGAGCCTTGCCGGCCCGAACTTGATGCGTTCATGCGACGACTGGAGACACCAGCTTGACCGGCGCGGCCTCGACCTCCTGTCAATCGCCGTGGCCGCTGCGATAGCGGTAGGAGGCGATTCCCGATTGCCAGTTCGGGACCAGGTCATGCGCAGATCGACGTTGGGCAGAATCACCGGTCCCAGCCCGGCATGGTGCGGCCAGTGGATCGGCGGGTAGCCAGTAAGGAGTACTAGAAGTAGTGCCGGCGCCGGCAAGAGCGTAGGCAGCTGGCTGTAATTGCCTTGCAGGGAGGCGGCGACATCGAGCGGCGGATTAACAGCTTGGGTGATGCTGCCGCAGCCCTGGATCCGCCTGTTCGGCGTGTCAACGACCAGATCCAGCATGAAGATTATGTCTCCTGGGCGGCTTTCGCCAATCTGATAGCAGGCGTGAAACAATCCGACGTGGTCTTTGGTTGTCGTATCTGGCATAGAGCTATCCTTTCCTGTTTAAGAGGATTGAGCGGGTGATCGGCCGTGGTCATCCGGCCAACTTCCGCACGTAGTTGTCAGATTCTTCCGCCGAGATCGCCTTCACCGGAATGCGCGTGCCATTGCTACCGGACACGACGATTTGCGGCACATAATGGCCGGGGAAGCTGCCCTTGACCGCGTAGGGCGTGGACCCATCACCGAGCGGTCCCGTCCAGCCCATCACGTCGATCTTCAGGCCGCCGACCCAATGCGGATCGCGCACTAGGGTAATTCCTGTCGTGAAGTTCGGCGCATCACCCTCAACTTCGACCAGAAATAGCCCGAATCCATCGGATCCGTGATGAAGGTGACTTTTGTCGTTTTAGACGGCTCCGTCTGATAGAAACCCATGATTGTCCTCGTGAGCTGACGATGCTTGGGCGACGCTGCGCAGCATCCCCGCACGCCTGATGACCCGTGCGGCGCTGGGTGGTGTCCGCCAGCGGCCGCAGAGAATTTGCGCGGTGAGTGCTTCAATGGCCATAGAAAGGTGCGCCTCGCCGGTGCGAGCCCCGCGGCTCAGCGTCGAGTTGCGGACATTGTGGCATCGGCCTGACACGAATGAATACGACGAGACCGGCGTCAACTTTCTGCGCGACCAGTCTAAGACAGTTCGCCGTCTTTTGCGTCTATATCCGCGTCGGGCTTTCGATCGTAAGTGCAGTAGGCCACGGCAGCACGGCTTGCAGGTTCGTTGTCCGCGCTTTCGGCAGGAGCTTGAGCAATTCGGGTTTGATAAAGCCGAGCGGCCGAGCGCAGCCGTGTGTACGAAAAACCAAGGGAGAGCGCGCGGTTTCGTCGCGCCCTGAGTAGAAAATGACTGTTGCGAACGTCTAGGTTGTATGCAACCGTAGGCTTGGGCATCAGAAACCCGAGATAGCATCAGTGGCCATCAAATGGGCCAGCGTATAACAGCCCCGTTCGGTGGGACGGTGCGCCCATGTCGAAGGGGCACCCCAAAAGCACATTGGCCGTTCAGGATTTCTGAACCCCCGGCAGCCAGTCCGCTACCGGCATCAGAGCTAAAAGCAAAATCCATGAACCATCAGCGAATCTCGCGCCGCGCCGTGGCGATCGCTCGCGTCTGCAGTCTCGAAGTGTTGCACGACAACGAAACATCTCAGCAGAGAGCCGACCGGTTGCTGGTGCCGCACAAGCGGCGTAACGGCATCGTCAACTTAATCGACCGCCGAGCTGAAGGAGGCGCTTCTCAAAGATTCGAGATTCGGCCATTGTGCTTGTCGTCTCGCACCAAGTCGCAAAGGCTCGCTCGCGCGAAGCGACGGCAGTGACGGCTCCCCATGCGAGCCAACAGATAAGCCCGCTAGCCTCTCCGGATTTGTTAACGATCTGTGGACGCTCACATTGCTGTCGGCCGCCAACGACGATCTTGGCGGGGTTTCCTCGGCAAGGCGGTTGATACCTTGGTCCGGCGAGTGTCGCCCACGTGTGGATTCAGGATCACTCGCCGAGGAGCTTCGACAATACAACGCCGCTCGCTTGAAATGATTCGAGCGGCGTTGGCTCCTAGCCCCGCGAAGGTGATGCAAAATCCCGACAAGGATGGGTCAGCACAAAGCGTGCCAAGGTTCATGTCTCAAACTGGAACTTTGTAGAACTGCGGGAGTCGATTCCTGGCTCTCGACCCCTTCACGACGCTCAATCGATGGAAAGCCCAACCAACTGAGCTGACGCCATTTAGTGTTCTTCGCGCTGGGACCCTTTGACTCTCGCGGAGCAGGGATTTCCTGTCTCTGGGGCTTCGGGTTCTGTCGCGTCCTTCCAGCAGTTGATGTCGCAATATGGTGCAGGCCCGGAACGTGTTGGAAGTTCAAACCAACACGCCGGGGAGGGCGGCTGCGCTTCGGTGACAACATCAACCGCCTGTCGACCCGTGTGGACTGGTTTTCGATCCGGCGCGTCTTTTTTCTTTGGCTGGGCCGACCTGACTCTTCTGGCAGGGGATTTGTGCCGGGCTTTGAAGATTATCTAGAAAGCGCCGGTCCGTAGCGGGTGTTGGTTCCAACCAACACCGGGGATTAAGAGGCCGGTTTCATCGAAATCGTGCCAGCAGGAGCAGCACGATCGGAAGGAGTAGTCATCGATGAACACGATCGTCATCAACAATAAAAAGGGTGTCGGCAAGACGACGCTTGCTGTGCATCTGGCTTGGTTCATGGCGGAAGCTGGCCGCCGGGTTCTGATGATCGATGTTGACGCGCAGGGCAGCGCGACCGACACGCTCAAGCAGCATACAGGGTCGATCTCGGCGGCCGATCTCTTCAAGCCCGCGACCCGAGTCGCTGGTGAAAACAACGGTATCACGCTGGCACCGGCCGACAGCTCCTTTACGGATATCGATCGCGGCAACGCTGCTGCCGTCATGACCCTGCAGCAATCTCGCCGATGCCGCCGAGCGGTTCGATATCTGAATGATCGATACCTCGCCATCGCTTGGGCTTCGCAGCGTCGCTTGCCTGGTCGCCGCCTCGCATGTGCTGGCGCCAATTTACCTGGAAGACTAAAGGCCTGATGCAGACCGTGATCGGTGTCCAACGACGGTGCGGTCGCCAGGACACGAGATTCCTCGGCTTGCTGCATTCGAATTTCAATACCAAGTCGCCTCGTCAACGGACGCACTTAGAGCAGCTCTTGCGCGAAGCGGCAAAGTACGTATTCCCAGGCCCGATTGTTGCACGAGACCGCTATGCTGAAGCCGTTGCGGAACGCGTGCCGGTGTGGAGATTGAAGCGTCGCTCGGCGCAAGAAACTCGCGTAGTTTCACAACCGAGGTCGGCGGCATCGTCGCTGGCAATAAGGGTTCGCTATCAGAACCGGACCGGAGAGCTTGTTGTCGATCAAACGCAAGCAGTCGCAGCACTCAACGCAGCAAGGGTGGAGACGAAAAAAAAGAGCTTGGGATCTCGGTCATAATGGAAAAATGGATCGTCTCCCAATCCGTCATCAATCCAGGCCTTCGACTCCAACCAGAGAGAGAAGATTGGCTAGCAGCTAGGCGACATCTCGCTCTCGATACTCGATCTCGCCGATTGAAGCCGCTACTCTCGTAAATAAGGGAAGCGGCCAAGGCGCGGCAGTTGGTCTCCGCGGTCACAGCAAACAGGCCAGCCCTATCACTACAAGGCGCTGCTCCTTGGGAGCCCACCAAAACGGTAGTTCAGGCGACCGCGGCAGATTTGCAGAGTACGACCCGTCTATCGATCACGGGGGCGATGCCGGAGCCAAGCTTTATGGAAAGCGTTCAGTACTTCGTCACGCGCCATGAAGGCCAGTGGAGGGTTGCGCTCAATTGTGAGTACTCCGGCGCTTACGCCACTGAGGAAGAGGCGATCCGCGCCGCGGTCGACGCAGCCCACAAGGAGGGAAAGGCAGGACGCGACGCTCAGGTTCTAGTTCAGGGCCATGACCACAGGTTCAGAAACGAGTGGACATATGGCCAAGACCTATACCCACCGTCCGGCTAATCGGGCTGGAGGCTCGTTTCAAGGCTCGTGCCGATAAGCGAGCATACTGTGACCGACAGCATGCTGGAAACCGGTCAAAGAGGGAGCGCCGGAGCGGGTCACAGTGTCTTGAGGTATTCAAGCAACGCCTTTTGTCTTGGTCGCTTAAACTGATCCCGTACTCGTGTCCGCATCGGCTATTGCCAGAATTGATATTACTACAATCCGTGACGGACAGAGTTTCGCTCAGCGGCTCCTGGGTGGCAGCAAGACCAACGTTTTCAATGTCGTATTTCCGTCCAACGCTAAACTGCGATTTGCGCTCCCCTGATGGCTTGAGCAATTCCGCCAGGGTAGGGACCGAGCCGTTATGAAGATAAGGTGCGGCGGCAAATACCCTGCAGAACACGAGCCTCGTAGGCGCCCCCACGGAGGGAGCCGACTCCGAATCGTTTCGGCTTGAGGAGGACAGGGGCATGTCCGTCCCGCCAGAACGCCAAGCGCTACTAGCTGAGGTCTGGACCATTCTCTCAGCCGCCCGCGATCTCGGAGATATCGTTACGCACTTGGTTGCGCGCCGCATTGTGGACACTCACTTGAATGACCGTCAGCCCCGCATCACGTCGGATATCGAAGTGATTATGATGTACTTCCGTTGAGCACATCAAGCTATTGAAGATTTACGGGGCCGGCCACTGCGCCGGCTTTCGTTTTGGTCGATCTCTTCGCTTTCGTTTCTGGTCCGATCACTTGTGCCTTCTCTGTCGGTCCGGACGTACAGCCGCCATGCTGTGCAAGCCGTATTAACGACAGATACGGCCGCGTCTGCGATGAGAATATAGCTTCGAGAAGCTGGGTTGATGTTCATGTGCGCCTCTCCTCATCGGCAGACGAATAGCAGCCTCGAAGGCCGGTATAAATGTGGTCTGTCCATTGCACCAGCCTCAAGCGATCGTGAGCGCTGGCCTAGGAAGTGACTTTCCGTTTTCGAGGCCGTCTGGGCGGCGGCCTAGTCTGTTCGAGCTTCGCGATCGCGGCAAGCACGACAGCTGTTGCGACCGTCCCTTGGGACCACTGTGTGAGTGCCTCAATGGCGTTCTTCAACGCCTCTTCACGGGTCATAGCATGATCTCCACGCCGCGCCGCTAGGCCGATGCTACGGAAAGACGCGCGAGCGGCTGGAGGAGCCGCTCGCGCTAGTTAAGGCTGCGCGGACTTGGCCATCTCATGGGGGGTGTGCGAAAGTATGAGAAGCCAAGTCCAAACGTCTCTCAGCAACTCGCGTGCCAGACAGTCACGATCCAAGAGAGGCGAAAAGCTGCGCAGCCTCTCCACGCGTCATGATCGACACGAAGCGCGGCGCTAGGGCGATCAATGAAAAGCGTGCGGACGGCGGAAGGAGCCGCCCGCACAAGTTGCTGGTGGAGACTTGGCCGTCTCACGAGGGTCATCAATATGCAACCAAGCCATACAGGGCTCAGCAACTCGCGTGCCTGACGGTCACGCTGCAGAGACGCAAAACGGCTTGCTTTCACACCTCGTGCAGACTGACTACCTGCACTGTGGTGGCAGCTTCCAGACGTACGTCATGAACCGGACGCGACTGAACGAGATCAGACGTGCGGCGCTTTTGGTGGCGTCTGGGGCGCAGGATGATTGGATCAACCTCGTCATCGTGTATAGCTATCAGCTCGCCGGGCTCCACGCCGAGCCTTTGCAACTGCTCCTTTTCGATCGGGCAGTTTAGCATTGCGGCCTTTGCGCCGCAGTCTTTCAGGGTCAGCTTCACTGCTGCACCTCGGGAGCAGCCCTCGCCATGTGAGATCGGCTCGCACCTGATCCTGCAAACTCGGAGCCATGGGGCGTGCATGCCGTCAACCGAGCGCGGCTGCTGGGGGGCGACCGGATCAAGTTAGAGCGACAGGCACGGGCTCTATCGCGCCGAGCAGGATGACATCCAATGCGACGGCTCACGCCATTCAAGGAGCAATCCGTTGCGTGGTTTGAGCCTTGCAGGCCGGCAAAAGCCGAGGCGCGTACCACAGCCGCCGAGGTGCTGGCCTCGGCGGCCTAGAGCTATCAATAGACTGGACGACCGCCTTGACGGCGTTTTCCTTCAGTTTGTCAAAAGGCCAGACTGAGGCTGCTCATATCGCCAAAGCAAGGCCCGTCATAGCCTAGGAGACGCTCAATCCTGGTAGGTGCGTCGCAGTTCGCTTTTGGCGATAGTGCCTCATCTCGCAGACTCATTGCGCGATACCGGAACTCGTAAGGGAGCAGAATCATGTCCCGACTTCAGGATGGCACTGGCTATGTCGCCTTATCCTTGACCGCCGAAAACCAGGAATTCAAACGTCTGGAGAGCTTCGGTGGGCTCGTTAATTTCAATGCCGAAACTATCGGCCTCGGTGGCGCCTTCATTCGCCAATAACGCAGACTGGATGTGGCTTTAGGAGTCACGCAGCCACGTTCGGCTTTGTGGGCTATGGGGGCGGAACGGAAGACTTCACCGCGCGGCCGAACCATATAGGCGCCGCTCTCTTTGTCGGGATTGCCTGCGAACCTAGAATCACCAGGTTCGCAGGCATCGCAGCAACCCATTTTTTCAATGACGTGATTATTTGGTGATGAGCGAAACCTCCGAGGGCTGGACACGCGAGCAGGACGAGATCTTCTGGCATTTGGTAAGAAAGCAAACTCCAGAGGAAGTCATCGCGGCGGCGCTGAACAAGACTTGTCAGGATCTCAGACGGCGCGGCTATGTGCTGGGTTTGCCAGCGAAATGGTTCAAATCCGCAAAGAGAACGACCGATCAGCCGTTGCCGGAGGGCGGGAAGGGGAGGCGCCCCTGTTTAGCGGAGAGATTTCCAAGGGCCGACCGCCCTGTTGAACCGATCCAGTTTTCGCGTGCCAATGATGCGATGACCGTTGGGTCTCGCGTAACAGTAGTGTACTCGGCTGGTCCAAAGCTGAAAGGGCGGAGCGGCCTCATCGTCGCTCTTGGTGTGACCAGGACAAGGGTGCGCGTCCTCTTGGACGGCAACATGAGACCGATCACACTCCACGTGTGCCTGTTGGAAGTTGTATAGTCGCGCCGCGCAGCAAAATGATGTCCGTCCGCGTATGCGAGCAAGTACAAAACAGCCCAACGCCGCCCGCTTGAAATGCATGCGGGCGACGTTGGCTCTCCCCAGGAGGGATGACAAAATCCTGACCTGGATAAAGTATGGAGGGGAGCTTACGTCTTCGCTATCCGCATGACTCCGGTATCACCGATGAGTAGTGGAGGCAGTGCGGTGCGGTCTAGGATCGGCTGACGGCAGAACGCGGAGCTGCCCAGCAGGGTGGTTGCGGCGGTGAAGGATGCCAAGGCGCGGAGGGGGCTGGCTTAAATTGCAGAGGTTTAGGAAAAATTGAATTGAGCTGCCGATCTGCAAACTCTTGCAGATGCGGGCCTGCGGTCGGGAGTGTTTGTAATTCCGGACAGCTCCAAGCGCTGCCGAAAGGCAGCGGACAAGCAAACCGGCACCGCATCCTCTGGTCTGGCGCGAGGCCGGCGACCACCCGACGCGAGTTCGTGGTGTTAACTTCAGAGGGACGACTTCAAATCTACCAGCCTGCTTAGCGCCTTAGCAACTACTCTGACCTCATGGAATGGCAATAACCTGTGACCGCGCCAGCGCCTGCATCAGGTGCGTTGCCAGGGCCCCAGCGGGAAGGGGGCTTTGCGATTTGCCCGTCGGCTTGTGAGGTGCGGGGATAGTGACTGTCGCCATCTTCAAGAAAGACCGCGACGACGAAGAAGACTTCAGGCATGTAACTTAATCGTCGAGCAAGGGCTAAAATACAGGATCTCATCAAGGCGCCTCTGCCAGATAGCAAATCACCTTGGAAGAACGGGGATATCGTGGTCAGCCCAAGAGGGGCTGATCCCTCGACGGTGACTTTGACCGACCGCATACGCCAGGCGCTGAAGCGTCATCTCTTTGTGCAGCCTTTCAAGGTGGTTGCCCGCGTGGGGTCGACAGGAAGTGATGAAACGGTTCTCGAACCCGATGACAACATCAAGTCAAACAACCTCGACGTGGTCATAACCCCACGCAGAGACGGCGAGCTGTTCCTTTACGTGAATGACTCGATTTGCCGTTCGACGGAATGTGTGGCTCAAGCTTCTACGATCGCCACGACGGAGAAGCCACGATTGAGGTTCGTCAGGTCAATTAGCGCTGGTGTTTCCCATGAGGTTGATTATCCTTCTCGGCACGCTCGCCATCGCATTGCCTTTTGTTAATTGCCCAGGCGGCCATGCCATTAGGAAACGCCGTCTCCTTGCGTCTTCTGGAGCGACCGACGGGGCACGGTGATTCGAAATATACCGTTCCGCCTGAGCCTGCGAAGGGCGATCGTCTCGAAGCTGATACGTTGTTCGAATGGGTCCAAGCGCAAGGACGATCAGCGAAGGGCTATGCGCGCCACGTTATTTCGCTCGACATCGCCTATTTGGTATGTCTCGGCTTGTTTCTAGGTTATGCTAGCGTTCTTCGTGCGAGGCTATCGCATTGGCCTCCAATCTTGTTGAATGTACCCGTTTGGGCGTTTTGGCTTTTGCCCGCAGTCTATATTCTCTGCGACCTCACCAAGGATGTCCTTATCCTCGTGATGCTCAACTGGCCGCCTCGGCCATTCGAGGCGTCGCTTTCACTCTCCTCGCGGGCATGCGGGGCCTTAAAATCATCTCCGTCGGTCTGGCTTTCTCGCAGGTGCTGTTGCTTTGCCTCCTGTCGTATGTCTCACCCGCAATCGCCGAACGCTAGACCCAGCTTGGGAAATTCCAATCGTCGGCCGCGCGAGGGTCTAGCAAGGTGGTTGGCTGACGACGGAAAGTTGGAACCCGCGCAGCCGGCCTATGCGGCTTGAGGTCCATGACCCAAACGATCGTTTTCTCCTGCAGTCCGATACCCCCAAACCGTGTCGGTCGAAACTTCCTCCACGTTCTGAGCGGCCTGCAAGCTGCACTTGCCCGTGAGTTTGCGTTCCGCCCCGGGACGCGGCTCTTCTTTCAGCGCCCGCTCCAGATTGCCTTCCACGAAGCGTCGCTTGGTGCGGTACACGGTCGAGCCGCTCACGCCGACGCTCCTACGATCTCCTCGTCGCTGGTCTCGGCATCGGCGGCCAGCAAAATCTGCGCTCGCTTGAGCTTGCGGGACGCATGCTTGCCGCCGCTAAGCAGCGCCCTCAGTTCGGTGCGCTGGATGACGCTTGAACGCGCCGGCCTCATCAGACGGCAGCCAAGGACACCTCGCAGCATCGAGGTCCTCATTGATCCGAAACTCCTGGCGGAGCTAATCTGACTGCCGGACCCAACCTGTCAAAATCACTGTGCAGAGCCACTAGTGAGAGCAGCCAGAGGCCCTGAAATTCCAATGCAGCATTAAGCTGCCCCGTCTACACGGTCGTTGAGCCACAGCAGCGTATCCCTCCATTGAGGGCCGCCTTGTTTGACGGACGCGAGCGCTGCAGGTCCTAGGGGTAATCCTAGGAGAAGCGCTATGACGATTTCGCGGGCAGAGGTGATCACATCGGTCGAGCGGCGGCGTCGGTGGTCACAGGATGAGAAGGAACGGCTAGTTGCAGCATCGTTCGAGCCCGGAGCCACTGTTTCCGAGGTGGCTCGCATGGCCGGCCTTCATGTGAGCCAGCTGTTCAGGTGGCGCAAAGAGCTTTGCAAGCACGGTGAAACGAGTGTAGCGCCGTTGGTGCCGGTCGAGATTGTGCCGTCTGTGCCGCCGCGGGATGTGGCCGAAGCGCCATTGACGACGGCGCCGGCGCGTCGACGGAGGAGCCAGGGCATCATCGAGATTGATCTCGGTAGCGGACACCGCATCCGGGTCGACGGTGACGTTGATGGAGACGCGCTGCGGCGAGTTCTCGATGCCCTGGTGCGCCGATGATCCCGGTTCCGACAGGCGCGCGAGTGTGGCTCGCGACAGGCTACACGGATATGCGCAGAGGCTTTCCGTCGTTGGCACTCCAAGTGCAGGAGGTGTTGCGCAAAGACCCGCTCAGCGGTCATCTGTTCGTCTTCCGCGGTCGCCGCAGCGATCTTGTGAAGATGATCTGGCACGATGGCCAGGGAGCATGCTTGTTTACCAAAAGACTCGAGAGAGGAAGGTTCATCTGGCCATCGGTTGCCGGTGAATCGGTAACGATCTCTCCGGCGCAATTGAGCTATCTGTTGTCCGGGATCGATTGGCGCAACCCTCAAGAAACCCAGCGCCCGACGCGGGTCGGATAGCCGTTTTACGGTTTGAATCTGCTGCTTGATCTGATTCAATGGCTTCATGATATCGAAGCCGGACGATCTTCCATCGGACCTTGCGAGTGCCCTGGCGGCGCTGCAGGCCGAGCGTGAGGCGCGGCTGCGAGCCGAGGCGGTGGCTGCCAGTGCGCGGGCGGAGCTGTCGGACAACGAGGCGCTGATCGCGCATCTCGAACTGCGGATCGAGAAGCTCAAACGCGAACTGTACGGGCAGCGCTCCGAGCGCGCGGCACGGCTGCTCGAGCAGCTGGAGTTGGAGCTCGAAGAACTCGTCACCACGGCGAGCGAGGATGAGCTTGCCGCGCAGGCCGCAGCGGCGAAGACGCAGAACGTCCGCCCCTTCATGCGCAAGCGGCCGGTGCGCAAGCCATGGCCGGATGACATCGAACGCGAGCGCGTCGTCATTGAGGCTCCAACGACCTGCGCCTGCTGCGGTGGATCGCGGCTGGCGAAGATCGGTGAGGATGTGACCAAGACGCTGGAGGAGATCCCGCGCCACTTCAAGCTGATCGAGACGGTACGCGAGAAGTTCACCTGCCGCGATTGCGAGAAGATCAGCCAGCCGCCCGCGCCGTTCCATGCCACGCCGCGCGGCTTCATCGGCCCACAATTGCTGGCGACGATCCTGTTCGACAAGTTCGGCATGCATATCCCGCTCAACCGCCAGAGTGCGCGCTTTAAGGCCGAGAGGATCGATTTGCCGCTGTCGACGCTGGCCGACCAGGTCGGCCACGTGACCTTCGCCGTCATGCCGCTCTTCCACTTGATCGAACGCCATGTGCTCGCGGCCGAGCGCCTTCATGGCGACGATACCACCATCCGTATCCTGGCGAAGGGCAAGTGCACGACCGGGCGGATCTGGACTTATGTGCGGGATGACCGGCCCTTTGCCGGGCCTGCGCCGCCGGCGGCGGTCTATTACGCCTCGAGCGACCGACGAGGCGAGCATCCGCAGAAGCATCTGGCCGCCTTCGCCGGCATCTTGCAAGCCGATTGCTACAACGGCTTCGAGCCGCTGTTCGACCCGCAGAAGAAGGTGCTGCCGATTACGCCGGCGTTTTGCTTCGCCCATGCGCGGCGGGGCTTCTTCGAGCTGGCTGACATCGAGAAGAATGCCCGCGAAGGCAAGAGAGGTAAACCGGTCTCTCCGATCGCGCTGGAGGCGGTCAGGCACCTGGATGTGTTGTTCGAGATCGAGCGCGCCATTAACGGCTGCGGCGCCGAAGAGCGGCGCGCCGTGCGCCAGGAAAAGAGCAAGCCGCTCCTCGGGGACATGCACGCCTGGTTGCTGCGTGAGCGCGAAACCCTCTCTCGCTCCTCCGAGGTCCTGAAGCCTATGAATTACATGCTCAGGCGCTGGGACGACTTCGCCCGCTTCCTCGACGATGGCAGGATCTGCTTGACCAACAATTGTGCTGAGCGCGCATTGAGAGGCATCGCCTTGGGAAGGCGCAACTGGACCTTCGCCGGCAGCCAGCGTGGTGCCGACCGTGCCGCCATCATGCTGACGATGATCACGACCTGTCGTCTCAACGACGTCGATCCGAAAGCCTGGCTCGCCGACGTCCTCGCCCGTATCGCCGATCTTCCCGCATCGCGTCTGCACGAATTGCTGCCCTGGGAATGGAAGCTCCTGCGCCAAGCCGACAAGCCCGCCGATCAGCAGGCCGCCTGACCTTCACGCAACGCCATCATAGAGCTCGCCGTACCCGCGCGCATGCGTCCATCACGCGGTCCTCGTCGTATGCGTACACAGCAGCTGAAGTTGACCGCAAAGCTAATCGCCGTGCCTTGATTGGTCTGAGCAAGCCAGCCAGTCATCGCTTGGGGCACATTGCCGTCGGAGCTGTTGCTTGCGTTTCGTGTAGGTGCCAGACGTGCTCCGGTACTCTGACCGTAGCTGTTGACGGTCAGAGTTGAGCCATATTGGTTGGTCCAGGTCCAGGTGGGTTGGGCATTTTCTGCTGCATCCAATAGCAGAACGCATACGGATGCCACGTAGTGCGTCAGTTTCCAGATTTCTTGAGACATCGTCGAATCCATGTGATCCGAAATAGGAGAACCATACAACCGATTTTGGACGACGTGCGTTGATGCACACCTTTCAAAGCGGAACCCACCATGACGGTGATTCCTAAAGCTCGTCGAGGCCGTTCTAGTTCCAGGTTGGTCTGTTCAACAATTCCCGGGAATCTGCCTTTTGCCGATGGTTGCTTTGTGTCTTATCTGCCACAAAAGACCTCCGAGGCACCTGCCAGAAATGGTAGGCCGTCCCGCTCGCTGAGCATGTTGCGAATGCACGCCGACGACGTCACGGTCACAAGAGCGCGCCCGCGCGGAGGAATTCAGAGGCATAAGAAAGTGGGCGCGCTAATACCTATCTGAGCGACCAAGGGTTCCTCGATCGACCGTGCGATGTTATGCGCCGTAAGCTGGTAGCTCCGCCTTCTCGCGTCCGGCAACCTTCGCAAGCCGACCACCCGAGAGGAAGTTAGGCGGGCGCCAATATTGAAATGAGCGAATTTGCGCCAGATTCGGGCAGGCAAGTTAGCTGCAACCTGGTGTCGTCGTAAAAGATGACCTTTCGACTGTTCAGCACCATGTCCGCTCTCCCTCGGTAAACCAAAACGAATGACGTGCTGGGGATTAACGCGCAATACTCACCATATCGTCTTACCCGCGGATGGTAGCTGTTATCACGCAGGAATCGGCGACCGCCAGTCCTGAACACTCTGGATCAGAATCGTAAGATTGTGCAGCGGTTTATCGCCTCGGCTTTCAGACTTCAACGACGACCTACAAACGTTCGGCCTCGGTGAACTCCGCTCAGCCTCGCAGCTCCAGTTTACGCCGAAGGATGTCGCGCGCTTCGTATGCTCCGATTGCGACCAGGCCAGCTGAATGCGATCTCCAGCAAGTGGTTAGGCTGACGCCTGTCAGCCTCTCAACGGTTCACCGGTTCCAACGCACGTCTTGACGGTCGATGGGATTGAAATCGCTAGAAGGACCAAAAACCAAGCCGAAGCATCGACCAAGCCATCGCTCCTGAAAGCACCTTCTGCTGCGTGCGACGAGCAGCCTATGCCGGCGCTCAACCTATGCTCTTCTTTCCGGCCAAGTTGCTTCAAATAGGTCCCGATTATGGTCACCACTCATTAATCCAGATCCGCATTTCACCTTCGCCGCGGTTGGCCCAGCTGAACCACGGAATGAATGTCAAACGCTGCGTTTGCCGCTGTCCAGGCACGTTGTCGTAGTGATAAAGCGGTGCTTCCTCAGAGAGCCTGTGTTGCAAACGAAAGCCATCAGCCTGCAGCAAACTCTTGCCGGCAAAGAGGCCCTTGCCTTCAACAAGCGAAAATTGGCTGTCTGCATCCAGCCAAATATTATGTAGCTCCGGCCCGTTGTCGGCTTCTTCCAGACAATAAATTAGGGGGCCACGCTGAATAGCCACTTTGCCGGCCAGGTGGCGAAGTTGTGGATGGCCATACACGCGGCGTGCTTTCATGGGCAGCTGCAATTTGCAGCGATCGCCCTGCCGCCACGTGCGGTGAATGTGCAAATAGCCTTTGCACGACTCGCAATTGACTGGTTCGCCGTTCAGTCTGACCTCTGGCGCGCTGCACCATTCCGGCAGGCGCAGCGCGAGCGTGTGCGTGATTGGCTGCTCCGATTCCACGGCGATCTCCACCTGGTCCTCCCAGGGATAGTTCCCGCTCATGCGCAGTCGCAGCGTATGCTCTCCGACCGGTAACGCCACGCTGTTGCCAACGTAGAGATTGACATAGAGCGCGTCGGAGCGTGGCGTGTAGATGTAATGACCAATTGATGTGAAAAGGCGCGCGATGTTTGGCGGACAGCAGGCGCAGCCGAACCAGCGCTGTCGTACCGGCGAGACATGACTGTAGATGCGGTTGGACCGCAGTGTTTTGGGATGAGCTTCGAGTGGATTGACATAGAAAAAATGGCGTCCATCTAACGCGATACTGCCCAGAACGGTGTTATAGAGCGCACGCTCCATCACATCGGCATAGCGACTGTCCGCCTCCATCTCCAGCATCCGGCGGGCGAACATCATCAGGCCAATCGACGCGCAGCTTTCCGCGTACGCAGTATCGTTCGGCAGATCGTAGTCGCTGCTGAACGCTTCGCCCGCGCTTTGCGAACCAATGCCGCCGGTGATATAGATCTGCCGCTGCACCATGTTTTGCCATAGCCGCAGGCAAGCTTGGCGTTGCTGCTCGTTCTGAAGCAGACGCGCCAGATGGGCAACCCCAGTCATGAGGTATACAAACCGAACCGCATGACCTGTTGCATTCCGCTGCTCCGAGACCGGCAGGTGCGCCTGGCTATAGGCTTTATCTCTGACCATCCAGGGCTCGACGTTTGCTTTGCGGTGACGGGATCGCTTCTCATACTCTATGTCATAGAAGTGCGGCTCCCTGCCGCGTTGCTCCACGAAATAATTCGCCAGTGTGAGATATCGCTGCTCCAGCGTCGCTTCGTAGAGGCGTATCAATGCGAGTTCGATTTCCGGATGGCCATCATAGCCGTGTAACTGATGGCGCTCCGGGCCAAACACCACGGCGATGTGATCAGCAAGCCTGCAAACGACCTCCAGTAAGCGCCTTTTGCCAGTCGCCTGAAAGAAAGCGACGCCCGCTTCAATCAAGTGGCCGGCGCAGTAAAGCTCGTGGCATTCGCTTAAGTTGCTCCAGCGCTCCCCAGGCGCCTTTACCGTGAAATAAGTGTTCAGATAGCCGTCGCCGCACTGGGCGGCCGCAATCAGTTCAATCAGGTCATCGGCGATTTTCTCCAGTTCTGGATTGGATGTTTCGCATAGCGACCAGGCGACTGCTTCCAGCCATTTCGCCACATCACTGTCCTGGAAAACCGGGCCGTAGAACTCGCCACTTGCTCGATTGGCGGCGATCCGAAAGTTGTCTATCGCATGGCTCGGCGGGACTTCGGGAATACGGTCGTTCAGCGCCTCCCACTGATAAGGGAGCGTCACCTCCCTCACCAATTGCCGGCATTTCCCAATGAGCGGATCAGTAATCCGTAAGTCATGGAGATCTACTTCCGTAGTAGCCGTCGGCCGATTCATCTCGCTCTCCTTCGTGTTGGGGGCACGGGCCGATGGTTCATGAAAACCTTACTCATATCCCATTGTTGAGTTTGCAGGGTGCGAATTGGCAGCCTCAGCATGTCCTGCCTGCCGTCGTCAGCTCATGCGTCTTTCGCGTGCTTCCAAATCCCGGCATGACGAGCGATTGAAGCGTCCCTCTGGTCATCAGGGGCGGAGAGAGAACTCACCTTCTTTGAATAGACTCAGACGTTCTATGACGGTCGACACGAACGACATTGTCAATCTCCATACATCGCGCTGACCAGCACGCTCGATGGTGAAGACAGCAATTTCCGTGCCGGCAACGGCGCAGATCGTTCGTCTCGACTAGCACGTCCTCGGTATCCACCAGTCCGTCGCGGCTTCGACGTGGATTCGGCGCACCGCCTTCGGCCCGGATGGATTTTGCTCTGCGCTGCTGCTGCTCCAGTTCCGGCGGGGCGTCGCGCGCTTCCTGGTCCCCGCCGCAATCGAGACCGGTTGGCCGCGGACTGGTTATGACCGTTCCTGTGAGCTCGAGCCTTGCGGATAGAGGCGCCTTTGCCGGTATTGAGGCGAATGCCGTATCGCATCGCCTGGCGAACCTTCGGCCTTAATGAATTGCGCTCATTCCCTGCTGCGATAATGGAGAGGGCCGATGCGCAGGCGCGCCTGGCCGCGTTGGAAGGCGCAGGCGACGGGGCCTCGCGAGAAGAAGAGGGCGCAACAGAAGCTGAAGGAGAGGAGGCTCGCCATAAGTTCGCAGGTCGGCGCGGAAAGCGAGCCGCTTCAGGAAGTCAAGCCATGGATGGACCTGCTCATTCAGGACATCGAGGCAAACGAGTTGCGCCGCTACGAACGGCAGGCGCGAATTCGGCGAGAACGCGATCGGTCGGGGACGAAGCATGGAGCCGTTCGAAATGAGGGCCGTCGAGGTCGGTCGTCATGGGGGACGTCCTTTGCCGGATCGGCCGCGCCCATCGTGGCCTTCGTGGCGATCATCTGACGGCAGGTGGAACGGACCAGAACCCGACGCAAAGCGAAGGGCCGAAGCGAGGGGGAGATGGCAGAGGCGCGGCTATTTTGTTTCGCACAAAGGCGCGGTCCGCGCCGGCGGAAAATAGCCGTGACCTCCGCCATTGCCGGGCCGTACCGCTCGCCGTCCGATCGCCCTCTAGAAGCCAGGGGGCGGCTCTATCCGCAAGGGCCACTCACGGCATCGTCAACTTGATCGACCGCCGAGCTGAAGGAGGCGATTCTCAAAGGTTCGAGATTCGGCGATAGCGCTTGTCGTGGAGATCTCGCGTCAAGTCGCAAAGGCTCGTTCGCGTGAAGCACGACGGAAGTCGGCAGTGACGGCTCCGGAATAGGGGATGTGGAAAAGGTTCGCGTCCTGATCGTGAACTGCCAGAACCCGTTGAGCCTGACGGGACGATTTGAAACGCTTCATTATCCGCTCGCGTCGCCGCGTCGGCCGATGAGAATTCTCGGCCCGATAGGTGAGAGCGTTGTGCCGGCGATGTTCGACGTGAAAGCCCATCTTTGCCCTGGCAGCGCCGTAGGAACGGAGCTTGTCCGTGAACATCACGCGCGGCGGTGTGCCGGCGGATTTCAAGAGCTTCTTCATGAGCCGCTGCGCAGGGCGCAAGTCTCTTCGGCGCTGGATCAAAACGTCGAGAACGAAGCCATTCTGGTCGACAGCGCGCCAGAGCCAATGTTGTTCGCCCGCGATCGAGATAACGACCTCGTCCAGATGCCATTTGTTACCGCGAGCGGGAGCGCGCTGGCAGATTCGATCGGAGAACGGCTTGCCGAATGTTCCGTCCCACTGGCGCACGGTTTCATAGCTTACGCCAATGCCACGCGCTGCCAGCACTTCCTCGACCATGCGCAAGCTTAAGGGAAACGGGAAATACAACCAAACGGCATAGCTGATTACTTCCGGTGGGAAGCGATGGCGGAGATAAAGAGGGTCCCGGGCGGTCGGCATGCCCGTCGTCTACCCCCTCGGCCGCTCCAATTCGTTAACTTGACGGTGCCCTCCTGCGAGCTACTTGATCAGCTGGGGCATTCCCGGCACAGACCGATTACGGGCGGCCTTCAAAGACTCACTTGCCCCGTCTCGCCGACCACGCACACTGCGGTTTCCGGCCCAACATAGTGCTTCATGGCAGTTGATGCGAATTGGTTGTTTGCGGGAGCTCCATTGGTGCCCGAGCCCACGACCGCAATTACGCCATTGTCTGCAATTCCAGAATTGGATGCCAATTGACGTCTCAGGAGTTTGGCGGCGCGACGCCGCTGAAACGGTCGAGCCGAAACGCGTTCGGCGCTATCAGCTTCGCATCGAGTGCCAGATCCGCGAGCATCGTACCGATCGCGCTGGCGAACTTCGCACCGTGACCGGAGCAAGGCGACGCAACGACGATGCGGGGGTCGGCCGGAAGTCGATCGATGATGAATTCGTTGCCCTCGTCCGGTTGCAGGTCTGCTCGCAGCGTGTTCGTGTAGAGGCAGATATCGCGCTCGACGATTGGCCCCGCCGCACCGGGAACCAATTCAGCTAGTGTCAATCCGACAGTCTCCAGTTCTGCGTCCGTTGGCGGCGGGTGCCAGGCGTCTGCCCCCACGACTGGCCCTTGGTCGTGCTGTGCAGCCTTCACGCCTCGTCCCTCGAAATCGGGAAAGCCGTAGACCACTCCTTTCTCCCCTTCGACAATAAACGCCGGAAACTCGCCGTAACGCACCAATTCGGGTTTGGCCGGCTTGAACCAACCGACCGTTTGTCGGGTGATCTTTAAGTGTCGTGCGAGTCCCGGGATTAGCCCGGCAATCCACGGTCCTGCAGCAATGATGGCCCTCTCGGCCAAGATTACCTCTCGGGGCATTGAAATACGGATGCCGGCGGCCACCGGCCGTATTCGGGCCGGAGCCAGAATGATGCGGTGTTCGGCGCCTTCGCGAAACGCGCGGATCGCCGCTTCGGCCAACAGGATCCCGCCGCTTTCCTGGACGACCACATCCCAATTATCCGGAAGCCGGAACGCGGGAAATGCGGCGTTTGCTTCCGCTCCCGTGACCGGACCGGGGACGGCGTCCTTGAGCGCGGCGGCGCGGGAGTCGGCCACCATCTTCGATCCGGGAGGTCCTGCTTCGAGTACGTGGGTCGGCATGAGGATTGTTCGTCCGCTGGCGGCCTCCAACATCCGCCATCCCTTGAGGGCAGCATCGCTAAGCTCCGTGTAAGCCGCGCTCTCGAAATTGAAGCGTCGGTACACTCGGCATGAGCCATGCGACGAGCCGCGAGCCTCGCCCAAGACAAGAGGGTCGAATCCGAGCACGTCGGCCCCACGACGCACCAGCGCATGGAACGCAGAACTCCCTATCAGGCCGAGGCCGACGACGGCGATTTCGCAAGCACGCATCCCTCACTCCCTCTTTCGCTGTTTAGCACGCGCGATTGATCTGCCGCGCCACCGCACTTTTGCGGGCCCCGCCCTTGGTGGACACACTGCAGCCGCAGCAGGAGCACAAGAATCCCTGAAGGGTGCAGTCGCGCAGTATTCGCAATTCGCCTTGTCAGCCTTTTCGGTCTTATGGGCTTGCCGCCCTGCCGCAGCGGTCGAAAGGGAGCGCCGCGCCATCGACCAGGGACTTTACCATAGGGCTGAGAGCGAGCAGCGCTCGACCCGCCTGCGCGGAACGGCGAAATGCCGCCTCGCTCCCGCGATCGCAGGCGTCTATCGCTTGTTGATGAGGATGTTCGACATCCAGCTCGACAATGGTCGGCCGCGAGTGGGTGGAGCGCACCACGCTGAGATAATATTGCACCAGCGCAACCCGGAGATCGCAGCCATCGAGCAGACTTGCGAACTGCTGACGGTTGTTGATCAGCCTTTTGGCGCGTACCACCCCGGCACCGACGACCAGTGCTCCGTACGGCAAGCGGCTGCCACGGAATGCGATGCCGAGCTCTTTCGACAGCTCTCTGGGAGAATTCTGCAGCCTGCACTGGGCTACGAAGACGCGATGCTCGGTAAGATCGTCCCTCGCCACCACAATATCGAGCCAAGCGTTCTCCGCTATGCCGACCGATGAGAGGATTTGCAACAGCTTCTTGCACACGGCACGCAACAGCTTGACGATGAACGACGCGAGCAGCCTCATGACAAATGTTTGGCCGAGCCATGGGGCCGCCGCCGATAAGAAAGAGGCTGCCGCCGAGATGGCGACCAGCGCTTTAGTGGTGATCTGCAGCTCCCGGCCGTGGATCGTTGTCCGCGCGGATGACGTGCACCGCCGCCATCGCAGTGCCATAGAGCGCCAACAGTGCTTCCGCGAAGACCACGCTGGCGAATAACGGCACGAGCAGCAGAAAGCTCGCGAGCACGTGGGCTGCGAAGAGCGCTGCGGTGGAGAACGGTGCGGCGACCGGAAGCAGCAGCCGGCAGTCGCGCACGATCGTAAGATAGATATCGTAGCCGAGCGCTCTCTCGATTCGAGAAAGCGCAGCAATGACGCAGCGCCACGACCATCGTAATTAACACCTCGTGAACTCGAGACAGCATTCTCCACATCGTCCTCTCGTCACGGTGTGATCGTGGTGTGAACAAAGCAAGCGACGTGCCGGACTCGTGCAGCAACCGGCTCGCGATGCTGCCAACGTCGCCCGGAGTAGTAGCGGCGACTTTCCGTTTCTTGTCCAGCACCAGCTCGATTGCCGCAATAAGGCCAACGCCGCGGACCTCCCCAACGAGTGGATGGTCAACGAGCGTGCGCAGCCGTTCCTGCATGTAGGGCCCCGATGCGGCCAACGTTCGCAATCAGACCCCGCTCCTCGATGAGTTTGAGGTTTTCGAGCGCAACGGCGGCTCCGACCGGGTGACCCCGCCCGTGAAGCCATGAGCCAGCAGTCCAACCTTATTGCTCTCGTCCGCGATTGGTTCGAACATGTAGTCATTCATTATGATCGCCGATAGCGGAAAATAGCTGGAACTGCTTCGAAACTACAATTACATTGGGCGCGATGTTGCAGGTTTCGCAACCGAACATTTTTTTGGTCCAGCCAAAGCCGCAAATCACCTCATCAGCGACCAAAAGGATGCTATGCTTTTTTAGTACCCTTTGAATTTTGTCCCAGTAAGTTGGCGGCGGAACGATGACGCCGCCCGCGCCCACTACGGGCTCACCGAAGAATGCTGCGATGGTATCGGCACCTTCGCGCTGAATCAGCGACTCGAGCTCCTCGGCCCAACGCGTTGCAAAGGTCTCCTCCGAGTCGCCCGCACGGCTGTCTTTGTAGAAATGGGGAGAGCCCGTGTGCATAATGTTGGGCAGCGGCAGATCGAAAGAGCGGTGGTTGTCGGGAAATCCGGTCAGGCTTGCCGCACCGACCGTGACGCCGTGATAGCCGCGCAACCGGCTGATGACCTTCTTGCGCTGAGGCTGGCCCAATGCATTCGATCGGTAGGTGATCAGCTTCAACACCGTATCGTTCGCTTCCGAGCCGGAGTTTGTGAAGAACACCTTACTCATCGGCACCGGAGACATCTTCACCAGCTTCTCGGCAAGCGCGATGGAAGGCCCATTCGATCGTGAGGCGAAGGTATGATAGAATGGCAGGATTTGCATCTGGCGATGCGCGGCTTCGATAAGCCGCTTTTCGCGGAAGCCAAGACCCGCACTCCAGAGACCGGCCATCGCATCGAGGTAGCGTTTTCCTGCCGTGTCGAAGGCGTAGGGGCCCTCGCCGCGTTCAATTATGAGCGGCCCGGCCCGTTGGTGCGACCGTGCGTTGGTATAGGCGTGAAGCTGATAGGCCACATCTCGGGCCTGTTGAGAACTGGGCAGCATGGTCGGCGTCACATCATCGGTTCAGAATTGGATAGGGACCGGAGCATCATGTGGGGAAGCGCCGGTCCTTTCCCTGGCTTCTCTGGGCCTTGCGATAGTCGTGGTTGACGATCTCTTTAAAGGAATTCGCTTGTGCCTATGCCTGACCACAGGCTTAACTGGCGGCGACGCACTGTCTGGAAGTGATCACAGAGAGGGGACGATGTCCAAGCACGACAAAGCATCGGATTTCCGGGACGTGTTGGTCGCCGACGGCAGCTTCCATCAAGCTGCCGGCGGCGTTCAGGCCGTAGAGAGCCGGTGGTCGTAGCGCCGTGCACCGCGGTTACGTATTCGAGCCCACCACGTTCAGGCCGCCCGCTCCGCCGAAGGTGAGCGGGTCTTGTGTGTTCAGCACGTTATCCCAGCTGCTGCCGCGCGTCGTCATTTCGGCTCGTCACGACGGATGCGGACTTGCGCGCAAAGCTCGCATCCTACGGGGAGGGTGCGACTTACATGCTCCGCGATCTCGCTGCGACGTAATCTCCCTCCAGGGCCGCGGTCCCATGCCGAATCAACTTTGAGCGAAGGAATCAGAACCCGCTGATCAGGTACAGGACCCTAATCGTGTTAGCGAGGAATCGCTTCCACCGAATTGTCTCATCGGGATTTACTCCGCCAACTTTATGTTTCGTTCTTGGGCGTTCTGGCTGCCTGTCTTTGTTGATGCAGCAAATGCGGGCGCGTTTTGCTTGCGCCGGTGACGCGCTCCAGGTTCACCCAGAGCATTAGCGTAAACGGCTTGAAGCGCACGTAGCGTTAGGTTGTAAGATAAAGGGAATTTGCGGGCGCCGCCAGAGCCGATTTTGCGGGCGCCCCCGGAGCCGATCATGACGAAAAGATAAGAATGCTTCAGTTCTCAAATGGAGCTCCGCATGAACATGTTCGAAACGCGGCGTGAGGCAGCTGGGCGAGGGAGCCGACTTCGTTGTGTCGATTAATCATCGCGATGAACGTTTCCCGGCCCCGTTGGGTCCAGGCAAGAAGATACGTTCTGGCTAAGTATGATCCGACAGATCGGATCCATTGGCCGTGGTCCGTTTTGCGTTGTCGATGTGTGCAGCCAATGCCGTGGTGGACGGTAAAGACGCCTAGAACCGGAAGCTGTCAAAATCGCGGAGCGCGGGACGCATCGACGGAATGGTCGCACTAGCTATGGCAAAAGGGGCCGCACCGCTCGATGAAACCAAGCCGCCGCGCAAATACCAGTTGCTGTTCGCATAGAGAAGGAGATTTGCAATGAAGCTGTTCGATATGCATCTAGAATTCGGCCAATCCAACATCAGAACGCGATGCGATTCGGACAGATCGATGGAGTCTTGGCCGACTGGAACGCGACTCTCGATGAGAACGGCTTCCAAGGGGAAGAGCAGCGCCGGTCAAAATCGTCAGAATTCATCGTTGATCGATTGGGCGAAGACCTGCACCACAATAATCACGAGGTTCCTATGATTGCATCGCCGCGGCGCTGTTTCTGATCTCAACGGGGCCGATTGGCGCAACGGCGATGCCGTACCTTCGCCAGGGCGGTGTCGTCGTAATAAATGAAATCACCGAAGTTGGAGAGCGGAAGTACAATTTTCGAACCAAGTTCGATGAGAAGACCTCGGCATCGATGCAATTATACGATCTCGGTTCATCGGAGTCGCCTTCTACCACTTGGATCTACCGGCCATTGCCACACGATGAAGGGATAAGACTTCACGCCTCCGGCTTGGCCAAAATCTCGGCGATCGTTTCACCATACATGCAGCGCCAACCGTCGTCTGTCAGCCGCCAGCCAATTTCCCCTTAGTGACGAGCATTTGGGCCGGCTTCGATCAACCCCACTGCCACCAGGCCCTCAATGGTCTTCGTGCCGACGCCAGTCCCGAGTTCGGCTTTGATGTGGAAATTGACGTAGTCAACGTCATGCGGTCCAGCGCTTGGCGCTCCTTTGCCATGAGGAGTCTATGCATTGGTTCACCGCCTAAATGGCGCCGCCAGCCGTTGGCTACTCATGTTCACGCACTAATTGGTCGTGAGACGCTTGGAAGTTGTCAGTAATTTCCGTCAAGAGCTGGAACATCATCTTTACGCTGATCAAATTGTCCAAGGTCGGATTCAACATGTTCAGAACCGAAGAAACCTGCATCAATGATCGAGCGGTAGCGTGTCCGGGATCCGCCAAGCCGGCATTGCTGGGACTCGCCAGAAGAACCTTCATTTCGTCCATCAGCCCTAACTTGAACAGCACGCCCTTTGGATTTGCGTGAACATTATGGCTTGCCAGGCGATAGTAGGGACGAGGTGATCGAGCTCGACGGCCTCAAATATGTCTTCGATCTTCGGACTGGCCTTTTTTAGATGCTCAGCAGCCCAACCCTGCTGGGTCTTAAAGTTGCGTCCATACCTTGATAGCGCCGCCGCGTATTGGCTCTCAAGGTGTTGCATTTCTTCGTCGCTGCAGGGTTCTTGACCCAACTTTGTGCAGTGCTTTTGATACTGCAACGCCGCCCGGCGGGTCTCTACAACTTCATGCGCGAAATAGCGCTCCGCTAAAATCTTCCCCGTGTTCCCCGATCAGACTGGCCACCGCCGTCGCCTCGCGGAGCGTCCGCCATCTAGCCATAGCGGCATCAGCAAATCCTCCGCTCAGCAACCAGATGATTTCCTGGGTAAGCTGGCAGGATCGCGCGTGAAGCAGGCGGATGGCCGCCATCGAATAGGCGATTGGCTCTGGCTCTGACACGCCATGCGCTATGTTGTTTCCGAATTCGCTGGCAATTGTAACGAGCAATCGAGCTCCTCGAGTCCGGCTCCCCAACGCTCAGCGATCCTGCTCCGGAAGCCGTCCAAGCTGTCCTTCTGTTCCGTCGCGTGCTCTTGCCATCCCCGCTTAAGAGTGGAGAGCAATTGCGTCGAAACCTTCTCTGTGAAGTCGTTTGTCAGAGATGGAATTTGATCCTCAAGATCGCCAAGCCGTCGCGACAGCTCGTCTTCATCACGTCGATCAAATATTATCTCGACCGGCTCGCCGGCTCCCCCATCATCGACCGTCACCGCATCGACGCTGTTTGCTTGAAGGAGTCCGTCGACTAAGCTGGCGAGGTGATTTTCAGCTATATGCACGCCTTGCTCGCGAATCTTCTCCTGGATCAATTTGGCGGCCACTTCACGGGCCATGTCGTGAAGGCTTCGATTGAAAGCTTCTTGTATTGACCCCGAGTGGAGCGGCGGTGCAAACTTCATTTGGCGCGAGTGCATCGCTTAGACATCGTAACTTCCGTCGGGCAATTTCTTGCGTTTCGTCTTAGGAACTGGCTTAACTTTGGTCGTGTCAATTGTCGCCAGCTTTGGCTTGAATGTCTTTAAGGGCTTCCGCTTCGGTCCCGTTTTTGTTGTGGTGGCCACAGGCTGTTTCCCTTTAATGAATATAAGAAGGGAATGTGCCACAACCTAAGCGGGCAGGAAAGCCAAGGGCTGGGGCTCTCACGCCCGCCACTCCGCGGCTCGGCTTTCACTCGAACTTCCGCGCCATGGACGCATGCGTCCAATTCTTGATTTTGACCCAATGCGGGCATCGGCCGCCGCGGTATGGGCGATCGGAGCGCTTCGATACCAAGCCCTCAAAGCCGAACTCGCAGGCCTTCCGGAAGAGGTCCGGGCCGATCTCACCTTGCTCGAAGTCCGAGACAAAGATGCCCCTCCGGCCGGAGCGCGAGGGCCGACATGCTGGTCACGGGCAATCCGGAAGACTAAGAAGATTGTCGGGAAGAAAACGATTGTTCTCGGTATTGAGGTACTCGCGACCATCGTGTTTTTTGACGGTCACCTTGACCGTCTTGCCCTGCTCAGTGACCTCATAAGCGCTTTTGTCGCGTCTGACGTTTGCAATGGCTGTTTCTTCCGTGTCTTGCCATCCTGAACCACCGACTGCTTGAATGCGCCGATGGCGGTCTTGATGGTTAGGCAGCCTGGCAATGCAGGTAATGCGGCGAGTCATGGCTCACTCCGATTCGTCTCCAGCGGCGGAACGGCATCCAGCAAATCCCCAATCAACCAAGCGAGGATACACAAACTGGGGAGCAGCCTTATGGCCCGACGGGCGTCATTATTATCCGGACCAGCAGGACGGCGCTTAAGACCGCAAGGCCAATACAAATGCGGCCAAGGTTGAATAAGAACGGAAGTGTGATCGTTCGAACATGCCACGCTCCTCTTGTCCTTGACGCGAGCGGGTACCGCTCCTGCATTTGTATCCTAAACTCCATGCCGCGAGTTCTTTCTTTAGGCGTGCAAGCTTGGCGACCCCGGCTTCGGGATCGCGGCCTCTCACCTGGCGCTTTAGCTCTCCCGCGTCGCGACAAGGTCTCGTCTGAGAATGCCGACCCGTTTGTTGAGCGCGTGGCGCAACGCATTGCCCTCACATACCAGCAGACCGCTTGGACATACAATCCATCATGACCCGTTGAATCTGGACTAGTGTCATACTTTCGATCTGGGCAATGCGCTTCTTAACTCCGGCACGCAAGTTGGTAGTCTTTTTAGACATCGAACAGAGTCCTGATGCTCCACTGGACAGCCCGAATAGCTAACGGCGGTTCACCGTACAGCACCAACATTGGATCAGGCTCCTACCTATTCTAGGGGGCGCCGGCCGCCCGGATCGCGGTCGGCACCCGGCGCATACTCCTCCATTCTTCAAGTCAGAGGGACAAGCAGGACTCGATCGCGCCGGGGCGGGATGACAACCGAAGGACGGCTCACGTCATTTAAGGGGCAATCCGTTGTGCGGGTGAGCCTTGGTGTATGTCGTCCGGCAACGTCGTCGCCAAGGCTCTCACGTCCTCAGCGAATAGGCGTCTCTCCCGCGGGACCCTGGGGGCTTGGGGCAGCTCAAAAATACCGCAACCCCGTAGGATCCCGCATTGCCAAGCCTCCAATAGAGCAGCATGTTTCGTCTGGGATTCATTGGAGGGAGAACCGTAGTGATCTCGCAAGCGGACGTCGGAGCGGTCGGCCAATCATTCAGCCGTGCCGGACGATAGAAGAGCTGAGGCCGTTGCCGCGGAAATGAACGGCGCCGGGTTTAAGAATGTTGCGATCAGGGACACAAGCCGGCCCGCGAAATGAACAGTCGGTGAGCAGTCTTCTCTAGTATGGAATTGCTGCTTGCGAGACAGTGCGCTCTAGCTCTTCTACGGCACGTACAGCGCCCTTGGTTGACGGAAAGAAATGCGTCGGTGAGTGCGTCGATCTCGCCGTTCCAGCCATCGGCCGCGGGCTCGCGCGGCACGCCGCTGACGGTCACCACCTCGGATAGCTTGGGCACCTTGCCCACCGGCGCCGCGGTCAGACTCATCCACTGATAGGACCGATCCCTCGGGATCACCGAGCGCACGGCCGATGAAGGAGCAAAGCTTGCAGCCGTCTGGCGCTCTCCGCTTCTGTTGCCGTCTGCCGACCAGGGTGATCTGGTTGCTCTCGCTGTGGGTACGGTTTCGCTGTGGGGGACGGCCTGGGAGCACGACACGGGATACCGCGCGCAATTCGGGCGCGTGCGAACTGTCGATGATCTGTTGGTAGGTGAGGAGTTCGAGCGCCGCCAGACAGAGTGCGACCTACTCGATCTGGTACGAAACAACTACGGCTTAAAGAAAGGAGTAGCCACATGCTGTTCTTTGTCGATCTCGCCCTCGCGCCTCTGCAGTTCATGGCCTCGTTTTGCGACGAGATGGTGAGGCCGCTGACGCGATCGGTGCGCCCTGCCATCGCGGGCCCGGCCCAGATAATTCCTATCACCCCAGAGCGTCGGGCGCGCCGGAAGCGGAAGATTCTGCGTCGCCTGCAGCTCGGCTATTGAGGAGGCTGCGCTGATGACCGTGGGGATGTCCCGATTGGTGTTGAACTACGTCGGGCCGACGTTGCCGGAATGAATGTTACGCGGCCCTCGAGACGTGGGCAACGGGCTTGATCGTCATGCGATCGTGGTGAGCTTGAAGGGCCGCACGTAGAACCGACAATTGCTTATGCGCCTTCAATCGTCGAAAGCCCTTGTTGGCCTCGATCATGCCGGCCGCGACCCATCGCAAGGCCATACCGGCATCCCGGCAGCGTTCGGCGTTGCGCGTGACGCGGCGAATGGTGCCCATCATGTTCTCGGCGATGTTGGTCCAGGCGAGCGATCGACGAAGCTCCTTCGGCCGCTTCAACCGGACGACAGTCAGGATTTCGTCGAGGCCTTCGAGGATGCTGGCCGCTACGCCGGGGCATTGCTGGTCGAGTCGACGCGCGAGATTGCGGATCAATTTTTCAGCCTTGTCGGCGTCATCGAGCTCCCAGGCCTGGCGCAGCACCCGACGGGTGGCCGCATGATGCTCTTTCGGCAGGCGTTCCATGATGTTGCGCGCCTTGTGGATCTGGCAGCGCTGGATCGCAGCGGCCGACGAAGGTGCGGCGGATCGCCTTCGACAACGCTTTCGCGCCGTCGGCGATGAACAGTCTTGGCACCGTCGGGTCGAGCGTAAGCGCTGTTTTCAGGCCACAGCTTTGAGGTCGTGACGGCAATAGGCCCACGGCAGCAGGTGATCGATCTCGTTATTCGGATGACCGTTGACGATCCTGGTGAGCGCGTCGGTCAAGTAGGCAAGCGGATCGACATCGTTCAGCTTACAGGTTTCGACCAGGGAGGCGATGATAGCCCAGTGCTCGGCACCACCGTCGGAGCCTGCGAACAGCGCATTTTTCCGGTTGAGCGTGATCGGACGGATCGAGCGCTCTACGGCGTTGTTGTCGAGCTCGATACGGCCATCATCGATAAAGCGCGTCAGGCCCTCCCAGCGTGAGAGCGCATAGCGGATGGCGTCGGCCAGCTTGCCCTTTTGGCTGATCAACGCGAGCTTTGCGCGGAGCCACTGCTCGACGGCTTCCGCCAGCGGTCGGCTTTTCTGTTGCCGAACGAGACAGCGCTCCTCGGCGCTACGGCCACGGATGTCCTTCTCGATGGCATAGAACTCGGCGATATGCTTGAGCGCCTCGCCCGCAATGGGCGCGGGACCGGGGGCGGCGAGTTCGTAGAAGTTACGCCGCATGTGGGACCAGCAGAATGCAAGCTGAACGTCGCCACGCTCGGCCAGCTTGCCATAGCCAGCATAGCCATCGACCTGCAGGATCCCCTTGAAGCCTGCCAGATGGGCGATTGGTCGGTCGGCTTTGCGATCGGGAGCATAGACATAGGCGACGCCCGGCGGATCGGCGCCGCCCCATGGCTGGTCGTCCGCTGCATAGGCCCAGAGCTGACCGGTCTTGGTGCGCCCTCGGCCGGGATCGAGCACCGGCATCGTCGTCTCGTCGGCGAACAGCTTTGGCCGTCGCCTGAGCTTGCCGAGGAGGCGCTCATGCAACGGACGCAGGTGGAAGGCTGCTTGTCCCACCCAGTCCGCCAGCGTCGAACGATCGAGCTCAATGCCCTGGCGGGCGTAAATCTGAGCCTGCCGATAGAGCGGCAGGTGATCGGCATATTTGGACACCAGAACCTGGGCGACGGTTGCTTCGGTCGGCAGTCCGCCCTCGATCAACCGGGCCGGGGCCGGCGCCTGCATGACACCGTCCTCGCAAGCGCGGCAGGCGTATTTGGGACGCCGGGTAACGAGGATCCGGAACTGCGCCGGGACCAGGTCCAGCCGCTCGCTTCTATCCTCGCCGATCCGATGTAACTCGCCCTGGCAGCAGGGACAGGTCTTGTCCTCGATGTCGACGACGACTTCGATCCGCGGCAGGTGCGCCGGCAAGGTGCGCCACGGTTGACGCGGCGCCTACCGGCTTGCACCTCACGGCCTTCAGGTGCGCTGACGTCCTGCGCCGTCTCGCCGTACGCTGCCACCTGCTCGACGTCTTCTAGGCCCAGCAGCATCTGATCTTCAGGCAGCGTCTCTGCCCGCCGGCCAAACCGATGCCGCTGCAATTCCTTGATGATCTGACGCAGCCGTTCGCTCTCGCACCGCTCCGCAAGCAGCATCGCTTTCAGCGTCTCGGGATCGTCAGGCAGGGCGTCGCTCACACCCAATTCAGAGCATATTCGCCGCCAACTGGCGACGCGTCCGACGCTCCTGATTCACTTCGCCGCAGCACCGCCAACAACTATCCCGCTTGTGTTGGCGCCGGCGTCGCCCGTGCTTCATGCACAAGCCGCCAGTCGAGCCCCTCCAGCAGCGCCGACAATTGCGCCGCCGACAGACGCATCACACCGTCCTCGATCTTCGGCCAGCGGAAGATTCCATCCTCCAGCCTCTTGGCGAACAGACACAAACCCGTTCCGTCCCAGAACACCAGCTTGATCCGATCCGCCCGCTTGGCCCTGAACACATAGACAGCTCCCGAGAATGGGTCAGCCCCCATGCTCTCGCGCACCAGGGTAGCAAGCCCCTCCATTCCCTTGCGGAAGTCTACCGGTTTAGTCGCCACCATCACCCGGACCGCACCCGACGGACCGATCACTGGCTCGCCTTCAGCGCCTGGACGATCGACGCAATCATTGTTGGGTCGGCACCACGACCGGCCCGGATCGTGATGCCGTCAACTTCGATCTCGATGATCCCGGAATCCGTCTTGGCCTTGCAGCGCACCGCTTTGCGCTCACGGCCAAGAGCGGGCGCCGGCACTACGGCATCCACCACCGCCGGCACAAACTGTACTTCTTCCACTTCGGAATGACCGCCCGCAGCTTCTCGCAACTGACGGCGCCAGCCAAACAACTGCTGCGGCGACAATCCATGCCGTCGCGCTACCGAACAGACCGAGTCGCCGCTCGCAACGATCTCCGCAACAATCCGCGCCTTGTCCTCGTCGCTCCACTTCCGCCGACGGCCGGCTCCAGTGAAGACCTCAAGCCGCCTCACCGGCTCCGTGATAGCACTATGCACTGTGTCCATTCTAAGCCTAACGGTTCAAACAAACCGCAGACTCGCAGATCGCCCCGTCAACCGGTAGGTGGCCGCTGAACAGCGCTTACGGTCGAGCCCGCGCGAGACCAGGTTGTCCAGCAGGGCCTGAACCGTTGCGGCATTCTGGGTCGCCCCTTCCACCAGCGCCAGCGGATGCTTGTTGCCTTCGCCGTCAACTCCGATCGCGGCGACCAGCACGAGATCGTCGCCGAGATGCAGCCCGTCGATTTGGACCACCAGAAGGTCGAGCGCGGACTGATCGGCAGCCATGAAGTCAGCCAGCCGCGCCGCCGACAGCGCTACGAATCTCCGCGAGGCCGCCGACTTCGAAACCCCCGATCCGGGCGGTGCCGGCACGTCACCTTCGGGCAGCCGGACGGCGCGGCCGAACCGGCGCGTCGACACATTGATCAGCATCAGGTTCATCGCCCAGCGACCGAGCCAATCCTCCTGCGCCGCCGTTTCCCAGCTCGGGATCGTGACCTCGCGGCCATCCACGCCCCGGACCCGCGGGCGCTCGACCTCGATCTTGCCGCCGTGGAAACCGATCCGTCCCCGCGTTCGGCCCCAACGGTGCGCCCGCCGCGCCGCATCGCGACCGTGGCGCGGCCCGCAGGCCGCCGTCACATCCGTCTCCATCATCGTGCCGAGCGCCTCGATCCCTGCCGCAAGGCAGAACCGATCGAAGCTCGCCCGCACTTCTGCAAACGCTTCGTCCAACAGCCCCGGTCGCCGGCGAACCAGCCGGTGTGATATCTCTCGTCATGGCGTTGCTCTCCTTTGTGGAATCAGCACCCCGAGCCTACCGGCTCAAGGTGGGCAACGCCGACCTCTTCAGAAATTCAACAGAACCCGGGACATCCCCGATGACCGTCGCGGAATTGGTCGCCCTCTTGCTCACAAAACCGCAGGATTTGCCGGTTGCCTATAGTCTTTGCTCCGAGCAGTGCCTGCTGAGCGTTGATATGCGATGCATCGTCGGTCTTGTCGGTGACGGTGAGCCCTACGTTGCACTTTGTGCAGGTGGCCGTGAGCGCGTCGTTAGACATTCGTTATGGTTCCGTTGAAAGAGAGGCCGCAAGGCTGCGGCCGCCCGATCAGAGTATACAGAGGCGCACGCGACATCGGCGCGGATATAACAAGGGCCGCTCAAATGGCGACCCTTAGCATTACGAAAATTCGAACTCAAGCTTCGCTTTGGTTTTCGGCTTTGCGTCCGAAACTACAATGCGCACGTTTTCTCCCAGCGCGTTGAGAAGGTTGAATAGACGCTCATATGAAAATCCGTCAAAATTCCCACGCATCAGTCGCGACACATCGGGCTGCGCAATCCCGATCACCTTCGCGGCCTGTGATTGTGTGAGCCCCTTTGATCGAATGATCGCGGCAATGCCGAGCACAAGGTCAGCCTTGGCAAGATGCATTTCTGCATCCGGCACGCCGATGTCGGCGAAAACATTACCGCTGCCTTTTGTGCTTCTTGCCTTGCTCATTTGCTTTCTCCGCGTGTAGCTCGATTGCTGTCTTCAGCCGAGCGCGTATCAGATCCTTATCGCTCTCGGATGTCTTTTTGCCTTTGGTGGATTTCTTTTGAAAGGCGTGGAGTACGTATATGGCGCCTTTCAGCTGAACCGTGTAGACAGCCCGGAACGGGTCTCCATCAAAATTAGACGTGATTTGGAGGACGCTAGCTCCGCCAAAAACCTTTCAGCGGCTTTACATTTTCACCTTTTTCGCCCTTCTGGGCAGCGCGGAGTGCAAAACCGATCTCCTTCTTGCAGGGAAGGGGAAAGGCGGAAAGATCTTCAAGCGACGAGCCGACGAACTCGAGGGAAACATCCACCTTGCTTTCGGATGCCTTTATAGCAGATTTACTATTGGCCATGTCAACGGAAATGTTTGGGGTTTGGTTCCCAGGAAAATTTGCGGCGAATCCGGTTGTTTGGCGCGTCAGATACAATCGCAATGGTGGCGCGACCGCAACGGAAGCAGCCAGCCAGGCTTGGGCGGTCGCGAGCTCACGATCCGGCAGCAAGGTGACGACCCGGCGCCTTTCCAGGTTGCAGATGATACTGGCGTATCGGTGATTGCGCCGCCAGGCCCAGTCATCAATGCCTATAACCCTGAGCGGGTCGGACGGCGAACGGCTGCGGCGTCGCACGACACGCAGGAGCGTGTCCTTGCTCGTAGCACGCACTCTCTACAACAAACCCACGCGGCACCAGCCTGGAGCGGTGGAGTGCTTGCTGCATGGCGCTGATTCTTCCCGCAATTAATGCGCCAGAGATCCCTCGAACTGCATCAAAAGTGATGGTGTGGAACGGCCCTTCGAACCGGCATCAAAAGTGCCTAACGTGGTCGCTTCGAGAGGCGCCACAAGGGAAGGACCGTTCCAATGGAGAAGATTATCACAGTAGGTTTGGATTTGGCTAAGTCGATCTTCCAAGTGCACGGGATCGGCAACGACGGGAGAGTATATGAGTCAGAGCCAAATTTGAACGCCGAATGAGAGCGAGAAATGCGTCTTCGTGATACTGCTGGTCATGGCGTGGTCTCCGATCCGGCGATCCAACGCCGGATGATTCGAGGTTGATCACCTCGGAGACTACGCCACCTTCAAATCCAGCCAATCCCGCGACGGGGGCCCGGCGCTCGATGAGGCGGGACTGACGACGTTCCAGTTCGTCCTGCAGGATCAGGGAGAAGGTCTCGAGGAATGGCTGGTTTGGCGCCCTGCGCCTGCAGCACGCGCGTCTGCAGCGTGTCGCGGACGCCTGACAGGCACAGCTGTCGCAGGCAATGTTCAGTTCCCGGCATGGTCAGCACCCACAAGACCCACTAGCGAACGGATGGGCGAGCTACAGAATCTACTCACGAAATGATCAGCACGGCCCGTATACAGCCGATCTGTAGAACAATGACGATCCGGCATTGTAAGCTGGTGACAAAAGTCCAACTCGATGGACGATGTACTACGTGGGGGCGGACTGGAACTTCCACAAAATGACTGGCTGAATGACAAGCAGATGGATCGGTTGGGCACGCTTGAGGCAGACGCGAACTGCGGTATCAGCTATTGCTCCATAGAGCCATCATATGGGCGGTCATTTACGGTGTGACACGCAGGCGAACGCTTGTGTTTTCAGTTTTTACTTCCGTATAGCGTTGGAGGCCTGGCGGAGAGCGTCGCAGAAGGTTGTGAACCGCGAGTGCCTTGGGCAGCACAACAAGACAGACCGCACGGGAGAAAGGTTCCGGAATGCTCGTCCTACCCCAAATGGGAGGTGACCCGCGCAAATCAATCGCCCACACTACTCTTAGTCAAAGGGTCCAGAAGCTTTGAGTCAGTGACGGCCACACAGCGGATGCTGCCGGTAGGTCCGCTTTAGAGAAGTACGTTGACGGGTAAGTGCGGGGGCGCTCGATGAGGGAATTTGCGGGATTGATCGCCTTTTGTTTGGTGACCTTAGCTTCAGCATTTGACGGCGCGCAGGCGGAGAATTCGTCGAGTGCGGAGGCTCGCTTGAGAGAGAAGAACATCACGCTGCCGGTTGAGGCCGCTCCGGTCGGTAGCTACGTCAACGCGGTACAAGTTGGAAATCTCTTGTTCATGGCGGGCAGTGTTCCAGGCGGTTTGAAGGGTAAGCTCGGACGGGATCTGACTGTCGAACAAGGTTATGAAGCCGCGCGGCAGGCCGGCTTGATCATGCTGGCAAAAGTGCGCGCGGCGCTGAGCAGCCTCGATCGGGTGAAGCGCGTGGTCAAAGTGGTCGGTATGGTGAACTCGGCCGACGACTTCGGTGACCAAGCCAAGGTGGTCAATGGATATTCCGACCTAATGGTCGAGGTGTTCGGCGAGTCGGTTGGTAAGCATGCTCGCTCCTCGTTGGGCGTGGCGGCGCTTCCGCGCCAAGCCCCGGTCGAAGTCGAAATGATCCTTGAGGTAGAGTAGCTTTGTCGGCGGTCGCGATCTCGTTACACAATGCGCTTGGCTAAAGGAGATGCAGCGCGAGGGTTGAAGATATCCGCTCTGCCGACGTGACGTCTTTGTCGGTTCTTATGGCAGAATAAAGCGCTGACGCACGCATCACGCGCATCAAAGGACCCTGCGTTTAGCGTGGTCGGGAATCTGTGCAGCAAGCACGAGGCCAATATCATAAGGGCGTACAGGCCTTGCGGTTGGCGGACCAGGAGGTTACCATGAAACAACTCGCTACAATCATTCTAACGACATCAGCTCTGCTGTGTCTCGCTGTTGTTGTACCGATCAGCGATGCGTTCGCCCAACAGACACAGCGTGCATCCTACAAAGTGGGCGCGGAAAATACCAAATACACACAACAGCAGTTTCTCGACGTCGGCGACGTTGCTGGCCATCAGGTGCGATTTTGAAATTCATCGTATCTTTTCGACTAACGCCCCTGTCGTCAATGGATTGAAGATCAAGGAAACGTGGACGCGTTGCGTTTCCGATTACGTCGACAATAATGGCACTGCCAGCATATACCCAGCATATACAATGTCTATGTTGTCGAAAATGGCGACAAGTTCTTTACCCGCGGGACAGTGCTTGCTCATAGCGCCGGGCTGGGAAAGCTTAGCAACACGACTGTCGCCTACATCACGGAAGGTACGGGAACGCTAGCTAGCATTCGGGGAATTGCGCGAACAACCGGCCACGCCGATCCCAAAGTAGGTGTAAATGAGACACAAGTCGAGATCGAATATTCGATCGGCAAGTAGTTGCGGATTTCATTTCTCCGCAGGACTCATCGAAGCGCGTTTGCGTGAGTTTCCAATTCAGCGAATCTCGGAACGTCAGCTCAGGAGCACGAGCACTGTTCGCGCGACAAGGTTTTTTCGTGTGTCTCCAGCCGACCGGAGATCCACGATTGGGTCACGAATTAGGCTTCTCGCCCGCCGTTGTCAAAACGAACTCTGCCGGCCGGCCGCGCGCAGCATCTCGTTCTGGGCGGTGGCGTAAAGCGTCCGCCACGATTCCCTCAGCTCGGGGGTGAAAGAAGGGCCGAATTTGCAATCAAAGCTCCACATCAACGCCTCGCCCATTGCGACGAAGTGCGATGGCTGAACGCCAAGTCTGGCGTGCTTGTGACCTGAAAGCGTGATCAGCGATTGGAACATCGGTCTTTCGTCGAGCGAGGCGACCAGCGCGGTGATCATATCCAGCACCTTCATCCGCTGCTGCTCGATATCGCCGCCGAATATATCTCTTGCATCAGGAGCTAGTTCAACGAACCTGTTGTAGCACAGGTCAGCGAGGTCGCGACGGATCGGCCACATCGCGTCAAACGATAACCTGATAAGGTCGACCTGCTCGGGCGTCATTGGTTCAGACGAGCAGGCTCGTAAAGAATGGTTTTGTGATCTCAGCGACTGACGGCTCCTTTCGTGAGAAGTGACGACGGAGATAAATTGGTGTTTGCAGTTCCAGCAGCGCCAAAGATCCTGAACTTCGTTTGCATTGACGCGCTCATGCCACTCGCGGGTGACTAACCCAGAACCACAGCGAAGGCATTCTTTGTGATGTGGCATTGAGATTGGTGTCATGTAGAACCTCGTTTCGTATGCACAAGCGACGCATACGGTAGAAAGTCGTCGGTTAAGAAGCCGATTTGAGTGGTGTGCGGTGGCTGGTGACTGAGAAGAAGGCAGCCAGGAAGAGGTACCAAAGAGCCCTTAGCCAGGCGAGGATGCGGCGGAAGTTGTAACCGACGGCGGAGAGGATGACGTTGGCGGTATCGCCGGCGCGGCCTTTGAGGTAGCAGCGGCCGAGGTGTCCGTCAGCCTTCAAATGGCCGATCACGGGCTCGATAGCGGAGCGGCGCCGCAGCTGGCGCTTGATAGTGCCGAAGACGCCGCGCTTCTGGCCGGAGATGAAGACGCGGCGCGGGTTCTGTGCGTCATGGCCGCGGTATCCCTTGTCGACAAAGGCGCACTCGATCGCGCAGCCGGTGAGTGTCTCGGTTCGGGCGATGACGTCCCGCAGGGTGTGACCGTCGTAAGGGTTATCGGGCAGCGCCTTGGCGTGCAGCACGAACTGGCCGCCGGGAGCAGGCCGGTTGTTGGTGACGATGGAAGCCTTCACGCCGAACTCGTAAGGCGCGCTGGCGTTGCCCTTGCCGATGCACTCCACCTCGGGGGCATGGAAGGAATACAGCTTCCAGCCGCGCTGGCGCTGCTGCTGCGAGCGAATCTGCGTGGCCCGGCTCAACGGGAGTGCGAACGCCTCTTCGAGCGCATCCTGGCCTTCGATCTTGCGGCGGATGTCGCGGATGATCCGGCCCAGGCGGCTGCGCAGGATGCGCAACTGCCGCTGGTGCCGCTTGAACTGTTTGGCATGGGCGTAGCGTCCCGCCATCATCGCGGTGGCCTTGGCGATCCGAGAATAGGATTGCCGCAGCCGCACTCCGTGCTTCCTCGCTAGGCGGTTGAGCCCCTGGATCGCCGCATGCAGCAGCTTGGCATCGGTCGGAAAGGTGATGGCCTTCGGCTGCACCGTGGTGTCGACCGTGACCCGCTCAAGGTCCTTGCCGCGTAACGCGCCGACGTCGTGCGCCACCCGCAGGCTCTCGGCCAATAGCAGTTCCAGTCTGTCGCCGAGCCGCTTGCGCCAATGGCTCAGGTCCGAGCGCTCGTGCGGGAATGCGTGCTGGAAGAACTCTTCGCCAGTGAAGTACTGGAAATACGGGTCGTGGACCCAGCGTTCGCATACCCCCTCATCGGACAGCCCGTAAATGTGCTTGAGCAACAACAGCCCGATCACGAAGCGGGTCTCAATCCCCGGCCGGCCGTTCTCGCTGTAGAGCGGCGCGATCTCGCCGTCGATCCAGTCCCAATCGATCTTGCCGGTGAGCCGGACCAGCTCGTGCTTCAGATTGATGATCTGGTCGAGCCGCGCCCGGAAAAAATCGTTCGCTCCCGTCGTTTTGTGCTTCTTCGGCCGCATCGTGCCCTCCGATGCGGACAGGGAATCATGCTTCGCCCGTCGAGGGAATCTCGAAAACGAAATTGCAAGCTTCCGATGCACAAAACACCAAAACCTTGCAATCTCAGAACGTCATTCCAGCCAAATTACGATTCCAGATCAGTCGCCTGGAAGCTTCTTAACGGGCGACTAGAAAGGCGATAATTTGTAAGCCATCACTTGCGCTTCCTTGAGCAGCTGTGCTGGATCAGATCTCCGTTTCAAGGCTCGTGCCGATAAGCGAGCATACTGTGACCGACAGCATGCTGGAAACCGGTCAAAGAGGGAGCGCCGGAGCGGGTCACAGTGTCTTGAGGTATTCACGCAACGCCTTTTGTCTTGGTCGCTTAAACTGGTCCCGTACTCGTGTCCGCATCGGCTATTGCCAGAATTGATATTACTACAATCCGTGACGGACAGAGTTTCGCTCAGCGGCTCCTGGGTGGCAGCAAGACCAACGTTTTCAATGTCGTATTTCCGTCCAACGCTAAACTGCGATTTGCGCTCCCCTGATGGCTTGAGCAATTCCGCCAGGGTAGGGACCGAGCCGTTATGAAGATAAGGTGCGGCGGCCCAAATACCCTGCAGAACACGAGCCTCGTAGGCGCCCCACGGAGGGAGCCGACTCCGAGATGCTCTTTCTGCTCCCTGCCGCTTGGCCTTTTTGATTGCTTCGGAGGTGCTGGCAGTATCGAAAGCCGTTAGCAAATCCTGCAGCGTTGGTGGTAGTCGCACCAGCCCCAGAGAATCCGGTGTGTCCGACGATCCCGGGTCTGGCGCCGCTGCCACCCGTGCGTTAGTGGAAGGCGCGGCGCCGGCCAACAGGTGTTCTGCGATCGAACCAATGACCGAGCTCGCAAGAATGTTAAGGACCTCATCGTTCTCCTTGAGTGGGACGGTCGCGAAGGGATGTACGCTCCCTTCAGCACGCCCGTCTTCGCTTTCCAGGCGAGGACGTCGTATTCTCGTGTATCGGTACCAACGTTCTGGACCGTAGTCCTCCATGTTTTGATGAATGGAATGCGTTGCTCTCCGTCTTCAATCCCGTGGCATTCGCGACATCCCCCTTCAGCGGAATCCCTTTCAAAAATAGCCTTGCCTCGTGGGGCTAAAGCAGCGTCAATCTTCCAGGGCCATTTCGGAGGGCCGATTCGCTTCACCAAGTTTTCAAGCTCGCTCAGGCCGTCGAAATTGGCGGAGTTATTGTCGAGGAAATTGATGATCGCGCCCTGACGCTTCGGCTCGAACGTAGCGAATACCCCCAGAACCTCGCCAACTGTCGACGAAGATCCGCAACATCGGCCGCATCCGGCGTTGCGGACCGCAGAACAGCTGCAGCAAACGGAGCGAACGAGCTGTCGCTGGCGATCACGTCGCCGACTGCCTTGTCCAGATCGCCAAGCAGTGCGTAGAAGTCTACAAACCCCGGACCGCCATCCACCCGATACACCTTGCCGTCAACTTCGATCTGGCGCGAGTGACATGCCGAGCAGGTCATTCCGACGACCTGGAAGTCTTGAGGGCCAGAAGCGTGAAAGCCGACGGGAAGGTTGGCCGTGTTTGCAGGATTCCGTAGATACCCGTACCGTGACAAGCCATCCGCGAGGAACGGCTGTCCGTTCGTTTGCTTCAGGGCCTGCATCCAAGATAACGAAATCGAACGCGAACCCTGATCGCGCGAATAGAAATCCGCTCTCGCTGCCGCGGTCCAATCCATACCTTGGTCAACTTAGATAGGGTTGGCGTCGGTACCCTGAGCGCTCGATCTTGTCGTGACGAAACGTTAAGGCAATTAGAATGAGAGTACGGAGCATCGTGTGGCCTACCGCTTCCATTGTCAAAATCGCCCGAAGAGACGTTCGCCGAAACTCCACGCCGTTTCCGGCAAACTTGGGCTCGCCTTTCGGCTTGCAGGTCGCCTGATCTTTGGTCATTAGAGGGCGCTGTCCAACTAAGTTCAACCTACCAAGTCTTGGGAGAAGGCACCGGTTAGCGGTGTATCGGTAGCCTTACTAATCGCAGAACCTGCCGTAGCGAATCAGACCGACGCCGATTTGTCTCCAGAGACTGACGATCGCTTTGGAGGCCTGGCTAGGTATTGGCGTGCGCTGCCGGGCAACATGCGTCTCACCGCATCGGGGTATCAAAGTCTCGGACCGTGAAATCGTTGGCCAAGCTCTCGTCTGAAAAGCACAAAGAGTCTTTGGGCAGACCTCTTGTTGCTGATTCCGCAACGAGCGCGGTACGGTACGATCGATCATCGCACCGGATCTTTGTGTGTAGGGCGTCGACAATTCATCAGCATCAGCCTCATCGCCCAGGGGCCAGTCCTCTTGCGCCGCCATTCCCCAGATCGTACGTGCGGGGACATAGGGACATAGGGGCGGGCGGCGCAAGCGCATCTGCACCTTCGATCGCAACGAATTTTCGTCGCAGGTCGTGTTACGTCGCCCAAGGCCCCGCATCCCCTGACCGATCGGGTTGGATCAACGTAACCGGCATGAGGCCCCCACCTCGCCATCGTGAGGCTCGGCTGCGATACAGCCTGGCATGAGCTGATCGGTGGAGGTGCAACGATGGCAAATACCATGCTTCATGCCAGGCAGGAAGGTGATTCCTATCGTCGGGTCGAGGTGATCACCGGACAGCGGCGGCGATGCACGGGCGAAGAGAAGGCCCGGATCGTAGCGGAGAGCTTCGAGGAGGGGGCGAACATCTCCGAGGTGGCGCGGTGCAATGGCGTTGCCCGCGGGCTGCTCACGGTGTGGCGACACCAAGCTCTCCGGGGTAATCGAGATCGAGATGAAATCCAGCTTCGTGCACCGCGTCCTGAATGCGATCACGTCGTGTACCTGGAGCCGGCTGTTCAGGTCGCCTTCGTCAAGTTCATTGAGCGTATCGTGGAGGGCCGCAAATGACCGAGCGGCTGGCACGTTGATTGCGGAGGCGCAGCGGCTCACTGCGCTGAAGCGCGAGAAAATCGAGTTGGTCGTCGCCGAGACGGCCCGCAGCAGTGAAGCCATCGACCTCGATGCTATCGACCACATGCACGACAACCCAGTGACGGACGACGACTGCGAAGTGATCGCGTTTGATCGCCATCGTCTTGCGCAACGTCTTCCGCTGCGGATGCCGAACCTGGGAGCCGTGATCCTGCCCTTCGTCCCGGATCAGCGTGGGGTCACCTCGATCCAGTACTCGATCCTCTGCGCCGGGATCGCGCTCGCCATCGTCTCCTCGCTCGGCGGCACGCTGGGCGCGGCGTTTCAAAGCATCTCGGCATACCTCGGGGGGGGGGAGATGGAGAGCAAAGAGATCATTCGACAGACGGCGACCGAGTTCATTGAGGCGGTTCGTGCCGGCCTCGTTCAATACATCGAAGAGCACATAGGAGCGTCAATTGATGGCCGGTTCTTGGTGAATACGAGGCGACGATATCCGGTGCTCCCGTCCGTGTCGTTTCGGCTTGAGGAGGACAGGGGTATGTCCGTCACGCCAGAACGCCAAGCGCTACACCTAGCTAGCTGAGGTCTGGACCGTTCTCTCAGCGGCCCGCGATCTTGGATATATCGTTACGCACTTGGTTGCGCGCCGCATTGTGGACACTCACTTGAATGACCGTCAGCCCCGCATCACGTCGGATATCGAAGTGATTATGATGTACTTCCGTTGAGCACATCAAGCTATTGAAGATTTACGGGGCCGGCCACTGCGCCGGCTTTCGTTTTGGTCGATCTCTTCGCTTTCGTTTCTGGTCCGATCACTTGTGCCTTCTCTGTCGGTCCGGACGTACAGCCGCCATGCTGTGCAAGCCGTATTAACGACAGATACGGCCGCGTCTGCGATGAGAATGCTATAGCTTCGAGAAGCTGGGTTGATGTTCATGTGCGCCTCTCCTCATCGGCAGACGAATAGCAGCCTCGAAGGCCGGTATAAATGTGGTCTGTCCATTGCACCAGCCTCCAGCGATCGTGAGCGCTGGCCTAGGAAGTGACTTTCCGTTTTCGAGGCCGTCTGGGCGGCGGCCTAGTCTGTTCGAGCTTCGCGATCGCGGCAAGCACGACAGCTGTTGCGACCGTCCCTTGGGACCACTGTGTGAGTGCCTCAATGGCGTTCTTCAACGCCTCTTCACGGGTCATAGCATGATCTCCACGCCGCGCCGCTAGGCCGATGCTACGGAAAGACGCGCGAGCGGCTGGAGGAGCCGCTCGCGCTAGTTAAGGCTGCGCGGACTTGGCCATCTCATGGGGGGTGTGCGAAAGTATGGGAAGCCAAGTCCAAACGTCTCTCAGCAACTCGCGTGCCAGACAGTCACGATCCAAGAGAGGCGAAAAGCTGCGCAGCCTCTCCACGCGTCATGATCGACACGAAGCGCGGCGCTAGGGCGATCAATGAAAAGCGTGCGGACGGCGGAAGGAGCCGCCCGCACAAGTTGCTGGTGGAGACTTGGCCGTCTCACGAGGGTCATCAATAAGCAACCAAGCCAACAGGGCTCAGCAATTCGCGTGCCTGACGGTCACGCTGCAGAGACGCAAAACGGCTTCCTTTCACACCTCGTGCAGACTGACTACCTGCACTGTGGTGGCAGCTTCCGGACGTACATGTCATGAACCGGACGCGACTGAACGAGATCAGACGTGCGCCTTAGTGGCGTCTGGGGCGCGGGATGATTGGATCAACCTCGTCATCGTGTATAGCTATCAGCTCGCCGGGCTCCACGCCGAGCCTTTGCAACTGCTCCTTTTCGATCGGGCAGTTTAGCATTGCGGCCTTTGCGCCGCAGTCTTTCAGGGTCAGCTTCACGGCTTCCGCCAGATCGGTGACTGCAACCGCGTAAGTTACATGCCTGAAGTCTTCGTCGTCGTCGCGGTCTTTCTTGAAGATGGCGACAGTCACTATCCAACCATCCTCCTTGCTGCACCTCGGGAGCAGCCCTCGCCATGTGAGATCGGCTCGGACCGATGATCCTGCAAATTCGGAGCCATCGGGCATGCATGCCGTCAACCGAGCGCGGCTGCACGCAAACAAGAAACATACCTAGACTAGCCTCAACGGCTCGCGGGAGGCAGGTAACGAGGCATCATGCGCATTGCGCACTCATTAAGCTGTGCGTGAAACGCGTCGGCGGTGTCGCTGTTTCCGAAAAATATTCGACGGCGGTCACGGCCAAGAGCTTCGATACAAAATTCGCGCGCTTTGTGGATGGCTCTCCACGTTCCGCGTCAGTTAGTGCGTTTTGGGCATTCACAGACGAATCGGTCAGGAGGAGGAGCCGCGGCGGCGATCAACGGTCGTTTCATATCGGAGGCTCAACAAAGGCGCAGGCGAGATTGGTCCGGAATACTAATCGAGCCATCCCTCGTTGTCGAATTCGGCCGGTCTTGATTAATCCGTATCATCCCGGGAACCTCTTCCACACGAGCCGGGAGTTGCGATAGGCTCATAGCCTCAAGAGGAGGCGACTGGGAGTGCCGAGCGAGAAGCGGGTCAGTGTTGAAGAGCGGCCGGCAATCCTCCCGCGCCTTCGTTCCATACAGGCGTGACGCAGGGCGCGTTTCCTCGGCAGCGCCGACGATCATACGGCTCGCGATGATGTGATAGATGTCGTTAAGCCAGACCGGCGCCGATTCCGCGATCGCGTCGCTATCAAAGCACTCTTGCGTCCAACGCGCTTGACCAAAACGCCTACGAATGGCGACAGGATCGCGATGATCACCGCCGACCCGGCAAGCACCGTCGGAACCAATATTTGCGCTTCCGGGTTCTGCGCAAGATCTTTCATCATAAACGGCAGGACTTGCGATACAGAACCACTCCAAAAATCGTCATCCATGGGGCAGATGTCAAAATCCATCCCTGCAGCGACCTCGCCTGTCTTGTCATACATTTCCCCCTCTCGTGACATACTTGTTGTGGGCCGAAGTGAGTACGGAGTTTGCGTTCGGTCCACGGACGTGGCCCTGCCACCGCGGAATCGACGTCCGTCCCTTCCCAGCTGACTTCGCCTGCTTCCGATCAGACGGGCGTAGCCAGAAACGCGTAGCCTTCACGAAGAAGGCCCATCGAATGGTCCCGGCCATGCTCCGGTTTGCGCTCTTCCCGGCAAATGGCGTATGCGATGTCGTATACGCGACTGACCCTTTGCTCGCGCCGACGGCAATAGGTCACGAGCGAAGTCTCCAAGTCGTTGTTGCGATCCAGTTCCTGGGCAAGAACCAGTGCATCCTCGATTGCCATACCGCCGCCGGATGTCATTTGCGGCGTCAACGAATGGGCCGCGTCGCCCAATAGCACGACACGGCCACGGTGCCAGGGGGCTGGCATCATCAAGACATCAAATGGGCGGTAACTTATGTGCCTGTCTTCGCCGATCACCTTGGCAGCCGCGACCAGTTCGGGCGCCGTAAAGGGGGCGAGCAGTTTACGGAGATAGTCGCACACCTGATCTTGCGGAATACGAAGCTTTTCGTCCGTGCGTTCCAAGAAGAACAGATAGCACAGTTCCTTCGATAGCGGCAGCGCGCCAACTACCCGGCCCGTCGGAAGGCGATATAGGACGAAGCCATTCATCGCCTCGGTGCGAAAAACCGTATAACGCCATACGCCTTGACCGGCGTAGTGCGGCTTGAACTCTTCGCCGAAGATGCTCTGGCGGATGTTGGAATAGGCACCATCCGCAGCGATCAGCAGGTCGGCGCGGTCCGTCTCGCCGTTCGATAGCTGAACCGTCACCCCTCCATCGTCCTGATCAATTCGGGTGACCGTTGTGTTGAAATCAATCTTCGCGCCGCCCTTCGTCGCAAAGTCTTCCAGGATCTGTCCCAGACGTGGCCGCATGATTCCCAGTGCGCCAGGACGATCGGCGTCCCAAATTCTTGGGGTGGACTGTTCGCTCAGAATCGTTCCTGCGCCATCGCGCACCGACACGATGTCCCAACCAAGGCCACCTTCAAGACACGCATCCACCAATCCCAGTTCGGCGAGTGCCCGCAAGGCGTTCCCCAGCAGCGTAATACCGGTGCCGATCCGGTCACGCTTGTCTCCCATTTCAATGACTCTGGTGGATACGCCGATCTGTTGAAGCGCATGGGCCACCGTCAAGCCGCCAATTCCGCCACCCACGATGAAAACCGTCTTCACCGCGCCCATGTTTCCTCCTCTCCTTGTTGGCATTTTATTATCTTGGCGATCACACTTCGCGGGCGTCAACAACTCGGGTGCCAAAGAGGAGAGGAGCAAGCGACTCGCTTCTTCACAACGCGCCAGCTAACTGCTCGTGGAGCTTCCGGACATGCATGTTTCCAATCCGACGCTGTTGAATGAAAAATCAGACGTTGGCTAATGATGCCGAGGCCGTGAGGTGATTGGATCAATGTCATCGTCGTGAACCACGGCCAGTTCGCCAGCTTCCAAGCCGAGACTTTGCAACATTCCAGCTTCGAGCGGACGGTTAAGCATTGCGCCCTTTGCGACGCTATCTCTCATGGCCAGCTTTGCGGCTTTGCTCGGGTTTGCGACTGCGACCGCGTAAGTTATGTGCCTGTACCCGTCGTCGTCGTCATCGCCGTCTTCCTTGATGGCGACCGTCACTAACCAACCGTCCATCCTGCCGCTCCGTGAGGCATTGGCCTACGAGCTAACGAGCCTCTGCCAGAGCCATCGAACATCCGTGACACGGGGCTAGCCGCGAGGTCGGGGCCGCGTGCGCCAGTCCGTTGATCAGGTCTCTTGCTTTCGAGGCGTATCCGGTGACGACCTAGCAGGCTGTTGAAGAACTCAGCCGCGTTCGCAAACGAAGGCTGAATCGTCGCCATTGTGCATGTAGAAGTGACCGACGAGCCTGCCCGCGGTGCCGATCATAGCCCATCGGCGACCGCAGGCGGGGTCATTCTCGTCGTGCCCTTCCCATGAGAACTCCGCGCGGGCCGAACCGTCTCGCGCGCCGTAGCGGACACCGCGCCCGATTGCCGGTAGACCGCGAACTATCGCTCCTTGCCGAGTCATCGTGTTCCCTGATCAAACTTAATGGAGCTGGCGGGGCCAGATCAGCCAATCATGCGTGTCGTCCCATAGGGAACAAATCCCGCCTTTCACCATGCCGAGATCATCCAGTTGCTGTAGACTGAGTTCAGAATTCGCCAAGGCCACCCCGCCGAGACCGGCATCCAATGAGAATCGGGCGGCGCCGACATCCAGTGAAGCCTTGATGGCTTCGGTGGCGTTAGCCACCGCGACCGCATACGTTACGTGCCGAAGTTGGCCGCTTTCTATGTAGCCAATTGAAACCATCCAACCTGCTGCCATGTGTGCAATCCGATATGGAGACTGCCCCAGCTCACTCTGCGCCACTAAGCGCAAAGCGCACCTACCAATAGTGGGAGGTTGGAAGGGCCGGCTCCCTTAGGCTCGCAACCTCAAGAGGAGTGGCAGATTTGACGAGCGAGAAGCGGATCAGCGTTGAACGGCCGGCGATCCTGACGCGTCTCCGTCGAGTGCAGGCGTGGCGCAGGCACGGTTCCAGCGGATGCTAGACTAGCCGATCCCACATCGCCAGAATGATCCCGCGCGACACAAGTCCATCAAAGCCGCGCAGCACTACTTAGCCGTCTCGACGCGCGCCAAAATCATTCTGATGGGGCTGACAGAACGCTAGGCATATGGCTCCGTGGGCCGGACCCGCTTGCGTAGCGATCTCACGTCACGCTCGCGCCGAGAACGGCTCACTCGCGGTCAGAGTAGGGATGCACGTTGCCACCGCAATGCTGTCCGTTCGGGCTTAGAGGCCCCCAGAGGTACTGGCCCGTTCTTTTGAAGCGTCCACATAGGACACTGCCGCTGACTGACATACGCGAAGCGCTCTCCTGATCCGACATGTAATGGTGAGTATTATGTTCTGGACCGATTTTGATGGCGTCGAGTTTTCTTGTAGGCTTAGCGGGGATATCGCTCGTCGCGCTGATCGTCAGCGTAAGTTGGGGTGAGCGTCCTACTTCTCGTGATGAGGACAATTTGGCCTCGGCGTGTAGCCTCTTCTTTTCGGGGCTCCGCGAAGTTGACTCTTCGCTTTGATGATGTGGAACAATTTACCACGGCTTGGTGCTCTTTCCGGGGCGTTGCGACCGTCCTTTTCAAGGTGGGACCATGACGGAGGAACACCGCGATTGGACTCTCATCATCGTACTTCTGAGTATTGCCGGCGCAGTGCTGCTGGTTGAGCTTATGTTCTAGCAGGCTGTTGAAGAACTCAGCCGCGTTCGCAAACGAAGGCTGAATTGTCGCCATTGTGTATGTAGAAGTGACCGACGAGCCTGCCCGCAGTGCCGATCATAGCTCATCCGCGACCGCAGGCGGGGTCATTCTCATCGTGCCCTTCCCATGAGAACTCCGCGCAGGCCGAACCGTCTCGCGCGCCGTAGCGGACATCGAGGAAGCCCTTCGCGCACCGAAGGCAATTTCACCGTCGGACTTGCCCGTGAAGGTGAGATGCGCCTGTTCGACGAGGTCGAGGAAGTCGCCGTCCCAGTTGTCCATTTCGACGATGCTCCAACGGCCAGCAAAGGCCTTGGCGAAGCCGGGCACCTTGGCCATCAGCCGGCCTCCGCGATCAGCTTTGGCAGCCGCACCAGATTGTAGGCGGCGGCAGCGAAGGTAAAGGCCCATCCGACGCGTTCACGGCCCCGGAAGCGGGTCTTCTCTTGCCCGGCGACCGTCTTGATCCAGCCGAATGCCTCCTCGATCCGCTTGCGGATGCGCTGGCTGGCGGCATAGCCGCCGTGCCGGGTCGTTCGCCGGTCGATCGCAGAGCTGCGGCCGCTGGTGTTCTGCGCAACATGCGGCGTCACGTTCATCGAGCGCAGCTCGTTGACGAAGTCTTCTGCGTCGTAGGCTTTGTCGGCACCAAGCGTGATCGCTGTCGGCCGGTCGGCACGCGGTTCGATCATGTGCAGCGCGGCCACCCGTTCGGCATGCCCGTCGGCCCGCGTCAGGCGGGCGTCGACCAGCAGGCCGTGGCGGTTCTCCATCAGCCCATGCCCGATGAAGCACAGCTTCGTTTCCTTGTCCTTTCCCTTGCGGTAAAGCCTGGCATCCCGATCGGTGGTCGAAGCATGGGTGTCGTTCGAGCGCTTCTGGCCATGGAAGTCCGCTTCGGCATTGCGCCCGCCGCCTTGCGCCGGCGGCGCGCCAGAGCCTCTTCACGCTCTTCATCGAGGCCCAGGCCTCGATCAGCGTACCATCGACCGAGAAGTGATCGCTCGACAGCAGCTTCTTCACCTTGGGCTGCGCCAGCACCGCCGCGAGGAACTTGGCCGCGATGTCGCCTTCCAGCAACCGATCGCGGTTTTTCGAGAACACCGAATGGTCCCAGGCTCCGTCGTCGACGCCAATTCCGACGAACCAGCGGAACAGCAGGTCGTATTCCAGCCGTTCGATCAAAAGCCGCTCCGAGCGGATCGAATAAACGCTTGCAACAGCATCGCCCGCAGCAGCTTCTCCGGCGGGATCGACGGCCGCCCAATCGGCGAATAGAGCGCGGCAAACTCGCGCTCCAGCGTCGACAGCGCCTCGTTCACGATCGTCCGGATCGCTCGCAGCGGATGGTCACGCCGCACCCGCGCCTCCAGATCGACGTAGCTGAACAGCTCGCCCGTTCGATTGTCGCCGCCGCGCACGCACCATCTCCGAATCTCGTCAGAGCCAATGAATCACGGTCGCTGGTCGGCGGCGAGCACCTTTTTCAACAGCCTGCTAGACCTTGACGGCTATTCGAACAGGTTTTTACCGGCATAAGGGGCCGTTGGCGTGACGCGGCCCGTTTCATTGTCTCGCCCTAGCCGGAGAGAATTAGGGCATGTGTACATTCCGGCAATCAGCGATGATTTTTCGGAAGCGGAACGGGACGAACGCGTGCGAACGGACTCAATAGCTGGACTGAGACCGAAGAGCGCTTGCTAGTTGCGCTGCACGAGTCCGGGATGGATCACCGGCCCATAGCGCTCCAGTGCGGCGCCAACCTTCGAGGCTATCGAGATCGAGGGAGTCATGGTGTCAATTCGCCCTGATTTCATCGTCGGCGGCGGCGGAGGTGGGACCATGGCGTCGCGGTGCTCGATAGCGTCGGCACGGAGATCGGGCGAGATGTTATTGGCGAGATGCCTCGCTGAGGAGCGGCCCAAGGCATCCAAAGTTCGCCGCTCTCCTTCGTCGATCCAGAATTTTCCCATTCGCCATATGCGACATAATATGCGCTCCGTGTACTGGTGGTTGGCAAAGTCGGTCATTGCGACTGCCGAGCCGTTAACTCAGCCTCAGCTGAGCGCAGCGAGGCTCACGCTTGCTCCTGACAGTGGGCTGGCGGCTCTATGAGCATATCGAGGGTGGCGCGCTTCTCCGGTAAATGCGACGATCGCGGAGATGCTGCTGATCAGATCCGCGCTTTGATTCCTTGGGTTGCCTGGCCGGCGAGCTCTAGTCGAAGCCTACCCGCGCGCTTCCGCCGCTCTCGGTTCCGGCGCGGTACGATGCATTCGGGGCGCCAAAGATTAGAGGGACCGGAAACGCATTCGTCCCGTCGTTAACGGCCGAGCAGACAGCGTTGAGGCAGTGGTGTTCCCACTCAGCGACGAGTCCTCTTACATTACCGGTTCAGAGATGGTAGTGGATCGTAGTCTCACGATCGGCGTCCCACAGAAATCTGAAGCGCTCGAGACTATTTTCTGATGGGGATCGAATGAATGTCGATTATGTCAGTTGCGACCACGTATCCAACGTACTATGTCGCTCGATCCGACTACGCGCCTTGGATAATGTGGGTTTATCGTGCCAGCCAGTATGGTAGTCGAACTCGCGGGTGGACTGTTCAGCAGTTCGTCCGCGAATCTCTTCGCGTCAGCCTCACTTGGAAAGGTTCTGGTTTCTCGAATGGGGTATCGATTTGGCCCCTTCGACTGGTTGAAGGAAACATACCAAGTGTGTTTTAGCCATATCCTTTTCGTGCTCATCGGCCGATGATGACTTTATGCCTCAACGCATGTGATGCAGCCGGATCGGCACAGTTTTCAGTGACGATCATTAACTAGGGTCGTCATGCCCCATCAGCAGGTCAATTGCGAGCATTGGTAGTTGATCGCTTGCGGCAATTGTCGTCGATGAGGGGCTTGACTATTTGGCAGGCCGTCGGATCGACCCAGCCCAGAAGGGCGGCCAGAAGATCAGGTTACACCGGCAGACCTGACCACGTCCCGCGCCGCTGAAGCCTGGACAGGTTCAGGCCACGCCTGCTGATGTCCTCAAGCTGAAATATGCCCCCCAGGATGCGACGCAGCCGGCGGGAGCGAAGCAATGAGGTATCCGCTGTCTAACGCAGCCCCGATGCTTGGCTCGCTGGCGCCATGCGCGGCCCACGCTCAGAAAAACACGCCCGAGCCGATCCTGCGGGTGACGCTCGATCCGCCCTGCGTCGTGGTGAGACAGGCCGCCACGCAGCGGATCGAGGTGCTGGCGCCGAACTACATGACGGCGCCGCCCAAGCTGCCAGAGTTCCAACCGTCAAATGCCCTGACGCGCCTGCTGCGCAGCCCCAATGAGAGCGAAGAGCGCGACGGCCTCACTTATGGCGGCGTCCGGTTCGAATTCGCGATCCATCCGCAGGAGCCGGGCAGTTATGCGATCTCTGGTCTGACGATCGTCGCCAAATACGCGGTCGATCCGCCGGCCACACGCGAGGCAACGCTCACGCTCCCCCGGATCGCATTTCAGCCCTTCATCCCGCATGTGGCATCCGATCTGCCCTTCCTCGCTGCAGGCAGTCTGTCGATCGCGCTGACCATCAATCGCTCGTCGGATCAGCTCGAGACCGGGAATGCCGTGGCGCGAACCGTCACTATCGAGGACCGAGGGCATTCCGACGATGCTGTTGTCGCCGGCGAAATTTGCTGTCCGAGACGGGCTCATGCTCTACCCCGCTCAATCGTCGCTTCAGACGTCGGCGCGCAAAGAATCTACGTGACGCATTTCGATGCGGTGACCTGCATATCGAGGCAAACCCGTCAGCGAGCGGCGCATCGCCGGTTGGTACGTCCGGCGCACGCCGGTCGTGAGGCGTATTGCGCGACGTGTTCGCGCGCGACTGGCTGCAACAGTTCGAACCGGTCGCGCCACGCATGCGATCGAGGCATTGCGGCTCGCTGCCCACGATCCTGTACTCGACGCCGAGATCAGCGTGGTCGAGCGCGCGCTCTTCCACGGCAGCCGTTCAAAGCGATTCTGGAGAAGGACAGCAGGGCGCTTGCCGCCAGCGGCGAGAAGGGCCTGGTGCAGATTAATGGCGGTGCCGTATGCCGGCATGACCACCGATGCGTTCGCAAGCTCAGTGCGCGGCTGGCTCGGACGGCTCAGTTGCGGTGCCAGTTTGGAGGCTACGACGGCAAGATCCAAAACTGCCTGCCGATCACCAAAGTCTGGAACTACACGGTTCGGCTCTACCGGGCGACGATGGCAATTGCCCGAGGCAAAACCGGCGGACTGAATACGCAAGGAGGTGATGCGAAATGAAAGCGCTCATCTTCGAGGGGCCCGGTAAAAAGTCTCTCGCGCAGCGACCGAAACCGGCCATCCTGGAATCCGGAGACGCCATCGTGCGGATCGTGAAAACCACGATCTGCGGCACTGATCTCCACATCCTCAAGGGCGATGTAACGACCTGTCAGCCCGGCCGAATTCTAGGCCATGAGGGCGTGGGCGTCGTTGACCAGGTTGCATATCGTCCTGCGGCAAATGCGACTTCTGCCGGAGAGGTATGTATTCGCACTGTCGCACCGGCGGGTGGATCCTCGGCAACAAGATCGACGGCACGCGGGCCGAATATGTCCGGACGCCGCATGCCGACACCAGTCTCCACCATTTGCCTGATGGGGTCGATGAGGGAGCTCTCGTCATGCTCAGCGACATCCTTCCCACCGGATTCGAGTGCGGCGTGCTCAACGGCAAGATCTCGCCCGGCTCCGCCGTCGCCATCGTCGGTGCCGGCCCCGTCGGCTTGGCTACGCTGCTGACCGCACAATTCTACTCGCCTGCCGAGATCATCATGATCGATGTCGATGACAAGCGTCTCGCCATTGCGCGCCAGTTTGGCGCAACACAGACGGTCAACAGCGCCGACGGCAAAGCAGTTGAGAAGGTTCGCGCGCTCACGGGGGGAGAGGGCGTGGATGCTGCCGTTGAGGCCGTCGGTGTACCGGCGACTTTCAAACTCTGTACCGACATCGTCTCGCCGGGCGGCGTCGTGGCAAACGCTGGCGTACACGGCGTCAAGGTCGATCTGCATCTGGAACGGCTCTGGTCCCAGAACATATCGATCACCACGCGGCTGGTAGACACTGTCTCGACGCCCATGCTGCTGAAGACGGTCTTTTCCCACCGCATCGAACCGAAGCTGCTGATTACACACCGCGTCAAGCTCGACGAGATCATGGAGGCCTACGACATGTTCTCGCGTGCGGCAGAGACCGGGGCCTTGAAGGTGATCATCGAGACATAACACAACGAGGAGGGTAGTGGTGTCGGCGGGCGGAAGAAAGAGGTCGACACAGCCCAGGACGAAAGTGTCTGAAGTTGCAACGAACGAAATCGAAGGGCGCGCGTCGCCGCCGCGGCACAGGCGATAACAATTGACGAAAGGAGATGGCCGAGCAGCGCACAAGCCTCAGCATCTTGAGCGTTCAGTTGCTCCAGGCGTCAGGACAGTACAAAGGCGTTTCACGAGACGAGAGCGCTACCGCGGTGCACTCACGGGCGGCGGGCCTAAACCAGGCGCTGAAATACTCGACCGATTTCTCGTAGCTGTTTACCCAAGACGGTGCCTCGCTGAAAAGGCAGCCCTCGGGATCACGGGCATCAAGCAGCAGGCTGACGCGATACGGATCCAAGCCAAGACGCTGGGCGCGGCACCGGTGCGGCCAGTACACGGCCGGCTAGAGCCGGCTTGCCGAGCCCACTGCGGAACAAGCAGACGCTCACGGATCAGGACATCGCTCAGCTCAAGGCTTAGGCCGCGGCGTGGGGCAGGCACGCGGCCGAACAGGCAGGCGTGCGCCAGGACATCAGGTTCGGCTCGGCAACCGCTCCGTTGAACCCTGATGACGTGCAGATCGCCCAGCAGCTCAGCGGGAACCCCGACGTTGCCACCACCCTAGCTTCCGTGGGCCCCCCGACCTCCACACCAATGCGGCGCTGAGTCAGGTTCTGATTTCCAGCGATCTCGTGACCGCTATCACCGACGCGCTCGACGCGTATCTCACCGACGTCCTGACAAGGATCGTCAACGGGCATCCAAACCGCGACATCGACCAGCTACTGCCCTGGGCCTACCGCGCTCAAGCCCTCAAAGCCGTGGCCTGAAAACGACGCATACGCCGCAACGAGTGCGGCCGCTGCTTCCACCCGCGGGCCCCGCTACGTCCAGCGCTATTACGGCTATGACGACGGCTATGTGATGCGCCGGAGCTACGGCTGTCACGGCAGCCCTGGCTACGACGATCGCGGTTATGGTTACTATGGCGGTGGCTTCAGCTTCGGCACGCATGGCTGGCAATCGCTAATGACGCTTCTTCAGGAAGCGGCCTTGGCATGTCGAGCGAGCCGCGATTAGTCGGCAGACACGCAAGCTCAGCTCTATTGGCCTGATTGGCTGTGGGCTCCGCCATTGGCCGAGTTATTCCATATCGTTCCATTTGCGAATCCCGCTTACGGATGCCAACCGAATGATGGCCGCACCTGTGTGTGCTGGAATGGCTTGTCGCAGCTTGCCGTCGAGCTGAAGGCTTGTGCTTCTTTGAGTGGCTTCGAACCATGTGCAATCTGCGGATCTGCCCGTCGGTTACCCGAGCGCATAAGTTCTGCCATGCTAGCTTTGATTTCAGGCGAGTGTTTCCGATTGATCCTGCACATCCGGCCCGGACTATGAGCGGGAGAGAGGCCAAGCCGCGAGTTCGTTGATTGCTTAGCAGTGTCTGGCGAACCGCCATGCACATTAATCGACGTCCATCGTTCGCGGGTAACGCATGAGACCAGTGTCGCCCGAATCGAACCAATTGCAAAGCTGGGCCCCCGCCGAGCCTAGCCGCAGCGCGGGCGCCAGTGCGGCCCTGGCTCGTCTACTGTTTTGAAAGTACGGCTTCTTGCTTCTTCTGCATCGGGACGGTCGTGCTGTAATACGGTCAGATGAATGAGCCCCCGGCACCTTGATTTAGGTCTTGACTGATCGGCTCATACCCACTGATAGCAGGCGACTTGGATTGCTCGGTTGGAAGCAGTAGCAGGGCTGTGATGGGTCGCTTGCTCGACTCGTCGTTTTCCAGACCATGTAGATGAACTTCCCACCTGCTCCTTCCTTCAGATCTTGACCGGTCCATTGCCAACCGGGGGGCGGGTTTCTTTGCGCTTCGTCATATGCAATGAAATTGTCGACGTCACCGGATTACTGTCGCCTAGAGTATGCCCGATATAAATGTACTTCCCTCCCACGCCCGTATTCGTGTCGACGAGAGACGGAAGCCTTGATCGCGATGGCGGGACCGTTCGCGGAAGCTCGCTTCAGCGGGCAGCTGTTCTGTGCTGACAGTGACGAAGCCAACATCGCCAGCGCAATGGCGCAATTGTCGGAGGCGCGCGCGCTACGAGGCGAAAGCAATTTCTGATCGTAGCGGAAAATGTGGCTATTCGCTCCGCCGACGGGGATGGCCCGGGTTCTGTTGAATTTCTGAAGAGGTCGGCGTTGCCCACCTTAAGCCGGTAGGCTCGGGGGGCTGATTCCACAAAGGAGAGCAACGCCATGACGAGAGATATCACACCGGCTGGTTGGCCGGCGACCGGGGCGGTGGACGAAGCGTTTGCGGAAGTGCGGGCGAGCTTCGATCGGTTCTGCCTTGCAGCAGGGATCGAGGCGCTCGGCACGATGATGGAGGCGGATGTGACGGCGGCCTGCGGGCCGCGCCACGGTCGCGATGCGGCGCGGCGGGCGCACCGTTGGGGCCGAACGCAGGGACGGATCGGTTTCCACGGCGGCAAGATCGAGGTCGAGCGCCCGCGGGTCCGGGGCGTGGATGGCGGCGAGGTCACGATCCCGAGCTGGGAAACGGCGGCGCAGGAGGACTGGCTCGGTCGCTGGGCGATGAACCTGATGCTGATCAATGTATCGACGCGCCGGTTCGGCCGCGCTGTCCGGCTGCCCGAAGGTCACGTGCCGGCACCGCCCGGACCGGGGGTTTCGAAGTCGGCGGCCTCGCGGAGGTTCGTAGCGCTGTCGGCGGCGCGGCTGGCTGACTTCATGGCTGCCGATCTGTCCGCGCTCGACCTTCTGGTGGTCCAAATCGACGGGATGCATCTCGGCGACGATCTCGTGCTGGTCGCCGCGATCGGGGTTGACGGCGAAGGCAACAAGCATCCGCTGGCGCTGGTGGAAGGGGCGACCCAGAATGCCGCAACGGTTCAGGCCCTGCTGGACAACCTGGTCTCGCGCGGGCTCGACCCGACGGTGCCAACACTGTTCATCGCCGACGGCGTGAAAGCGTTGTCGAAGGCGATCCGCCGCACCTTCGGTTCGGCCGCTGCGATCCAGCGCTGCCAGATCCACAAGGCGCGCAACATCATGGAACGCCTGCCGAAAGATCGGGTGCTGCGCCAGGCCTGGGAGCTCGATGACGCCGACAAGGCTGAAAAATTGATCCGCAATCTCGCGCGTCGACTCGACCAGCAATGCCCCGGCGTAGCGGCCAGCATCCTCGAAGGCCTCGACGAAATCCTGACTGTCGTCCGGTTGAAGCTGCCGAAGGAGCTTCGTCGATCGCTCGCTTGTACCAACATCGCCGAGAACATGATGGGCACCATTCGCCGCGTCACGCGCAACGCCGAACGCTGGCGGGATGCCGGTATGGCGTTGCGATGGGGCGCGGCCGGCATGATCGAGGCCAACAAGGACTTCCGACGATTGAAGGCGCATAAGCAATTGTCGGTTCTGCGTGCGGCCCTTCAAGCTCACCACGATCGCATGACGATCAACCCCGTTGCCCACGTCGAGGGCCGCGTAACATTCATTCCGGCAACGTTGGCCCGACCTAGTTCAACACCGATCGGGACATCCCCTACGCCGACCTTGCCATCCCTAGCGATCGATAATTTTACCGTCTCAGCCGCCCCGCCGTTTTGTAGCCTCCCCATTATTGGGAGCTGGTTGCCAGCGGATGGACGCGTAAAGTGATCGCTAACTTGAATACCGGATGAACACTGAGATGGCTGCAGGGTGGATGGTTTCGATCGTCGTCGTCAAGAACGACAAGCTTCGATATGTCGTATATGCCGTCGCAATGCCTGATCGGACGGATGCCGTGGAAGTATCGCTGGCGGCTAGGGCGGGTGAAGCAACGATCGCGAATTCCGAACTCGGCGAGGCCGATTTAGAGGGCCTTCGGCTAAAGGCCGGCGAGCTTGTGGCCATATACGGTGATCGCAATGATCCGCCGATGTCGCGCAAGTGGCGTCCTTTCCAACCGCGCGGCACAAACTAGCGGGCAACCGTCGGGATCAGTGTCACCTGCTCGGACCGTGCAGTCGCCCCAGGACCGCAAACGGCGAAGGCTGATTAGCTGCCCCTTGGTTCAGCAACGCGCTGTTACTGATATGGATCGAACTCCGACGTTTGTTTGTAGCAAGCACCAGAAAACGCAACGCCGCCCGCTCAAAATGCATGCGGGCGGCGTTGGCTCTAGCCCCAGGAAGGAAATGCAAAATCCTGACTTGGATTGAATATGGAGGAGGGCGCACGCCGCCGCCGTAGGACTCCGGTACCCCCCAATCAATAGGGGAACTGTGCTGCGCGGGGTTTCGGATCAAGCAACTAAGTTGCTCAGGCTCCAGCGTGTGCCTCTTCGCTGGGCCGTTCTTGGGGGCCGGCGGTTGAGGAAATCTTCATCGTGCCTGCAACGGACAAGAAAAGGTGCGACTCGTCCGATATTGAGCCGCCGATTCCTTCCATCTTACCGCGCTCTTCTACTCGCTTCTGGTTGAGCATAAGACACGGCGAGAAGCGCCTTGAAGCGCAAATCCCAAGCGCGCTTTTGGATCGGCCCGAACTCTGTTGCGACGCGCATATAGTTTCGCGCAGTCTGATCCGTCATTCCAACTCAGATTAAATCCACGGCAAGAAATTGCAATGGCCAAGCACCATCTTCTCTAGCAACTCGCGGCCGACCTGGATAATAGACGCGGCCGCGAGTTGTGTGCGACCCGGGATGCGCTCTGTTGCCGCGCGAGCAGACGCCTAGTTCCGCGAGATTGGATGCTCACTCCGGCAGTGACGCGCCAAAGCAGGCGAGGCCAAGAATTAGCAGTGCGCCAGCGCATGCCTCCAAGACCTTCGATCGATGCCGACGTGCGTACAAGGCCAGGGCGGATCCCGAGATCATACTCAGGATGCCAAATTCCCCAATCATTCTCGATCCAAATTGCTGAACTTGAAAGTTGGCTTTGGACGAAAAGAAGAGCCTGGACGAACCCATCCAGTCGTCGCTTGAAATAGAAATATCTTCGGACGCCCATAGCCGGCGCGCAAGTGGCGAGTTTTCATGTCTGCCCTTGAACCTTATCGCCGCACCGGCCGACTTAGGTGTCTGGCCCAGGTTGCGACCTTAGGCTGACGACTCTCAGCCGTTGAATCCGTTCGTCATTTTGAGGCCTTGTCGGTGGACGCGAATCTTGATCAGACGATTTAAACGATTTGCATGCGGGATGTCTGGATCCTGCGGACCGGAAGGTAGTATTGGGGCTCCAGAAGGAACGATCGCTCGCGCGCAGTGAGCAACGACTGGACCTTTTTGGTCCATCCAGAAATCATCAGGTGATTGGCGGACGCCGCGCTCGGCGATCTTCTGCTGTTCCTTCATTAGCGCGAGCAATTCTACGTAGTTCTTTGCCCTGGCGGGATTTGGTGGGATCGCGTCAAGCATCCCGTCGTATAGTTCTTCACTCACACTGCCCTCCTTTTGAGCTTACAAAAAGAAGCAACTCTAACCGACGGCATCCAAGAGCGAACCTACCTGATTTGGCTTTTTGATTCTGGTAAGCGTGCCGGTAGCGCTGTGCGCTGTCTTGCAACGTCCCCCGTCATTTTAGACAGTAGATCCCGGCCTGATGTTGGCGCATGACCGCGGGGACAGGACGAGGGTGTTTAGTCCCGGCATTTGCTGGAGCGGGTTGAGTCTGGATCTTTCTGGCTGGGAAGTCCAGCATTTGCAGATGTGTTCGTAAGGTGTGAGGCCCTTCAGGGTCTTCAAGCGCCGGGCGTAGTTGTAGGCGGTGATGAATTCGGCAAGGTGAGCTTCGAGCTGATCGTGTCGATCGTTATGGTACCGTTGGACGGTCGCTTCCTTGATCGTGCGGTTCATGCGCTCGACCTGGCCATTGGTCCGGGGATGCTTGATCTTGGTCAGCCGATGTTCGATCCTTGGCATCGCATATCGAACATATGCGTCACGTATCTTGCCGCCGGGCCGTCCGCATAGCGCGGCGGGAAAGTGAACTGGATCCCATTGTCGGTGAGAACCGTGTGGATCTTGTAGGGGACAGCCGCGATCAGAGCTTCGAGGAAGGCCGAGGCTGAGGTCCTTCCCGTCTTCTTGACCAGTTGCACGAAGGCGAACTTGCTGGTGCGATCGATTGCGACGTAGAGGTAGAGCTTGCCTTCGGCAGTCTGGAGTTCAGCGATGTCGATGTGGAAATAGCCGATCGGATAAGCCTTGAACTTTTTCTTCGAAGGCTTACCGCCTTCAACCTCCGGCAATCGGCTGATGCCGTGGCGCTGAAGGCAGCGCTGCAGGGACGACCGCGTCAGATGCGGGATGGTCGGCTGCAGGGCATAGAGGCAATCGTCGAGCGGCAGTAGCGTATGCCGCCGGAAGGCGACGACGATCGCCTCCTCCTCGATGGAAAGGATTGTCGACTTGGCTTCCCGGAGCCTGTCGAACGATCGGCGACGGTCTCGCGCTGCTTCCACTTCGCGACGGTCTTCTGGTTGATCCCGTAGCGCCTGGAGTGGGCGAGGGTGATATCGAACTCGAGGCGCGGCTCCCCAAAATTGGGCGCTTCTGCAACTTTCTGGCGTAAAGCGCATCGATCAGAATGCCGCGTTTCGTTCATCTGAAATCTGCCGCGCTCTCAATGTAGATCACACACTTGAGGTAGTGTGCCTTGAGCAGCTCGGTGGAGTTCAGCGTGATGTGGGTGCGGTCTTCAACGTGAGACGCCAGCATTCGCCGCAGAGAATTGACGGAATACTGCTCGACGTGGTCGATCTCTTTTTCTCCGAGGCGCCACGCAACATAGCGGTCCTGTAAAGAGCGCGGCATAAGTCCGACTCCTCGGACGTTGAAGTGGGGCTCAGGTTGGAACGTCCAGCGATACGGTACCGTCAAATAGATCGCCGAAGGAAAGCTCCGCAGCTTGCGTACATTTGCGAAGAATTCAGGAAGGCGTTTGATGTGCTCGAGTACGCCCTCCATCGAAATAAATCCGACATTGTGGTCATCGAGCTCGATCGGCCAACCGTCACAAACGTCGCCACAAACTAGCCTCGCCCCCTCGACGCCTTGTTCGGCAAGTAGCCGCTTTGCCATTACGAGATAATGCGGGGCAAGATCGATCCCGATCACATTTTGTCCAAAATAACTCTTGGAGGAGGCCGCCATGCCAAAGCCCATGCCGCAACCGACATCGATGTGCACCTTGTCGCGGGGCGGAAACGGCTTGCCGATCTTACCGAGGATTGCAGAGGTCTCAGCGATGCACTCATTGACGGCGCCGATGCGACGCGCAAACACGAGTCCTCGTCCGTGTGGCATTTTCCGACCGACCTCGTCGTCCCTGAGGTCAAAGAACCGATTGATCATGTCGATGAAGCCGCCATCGTGTTCCTCCAGTATCCGTGCAACGTCAATGGCATGAGCCAGCGGATAAACCGGGTCCGGCGTTATCTTGCTCTCAATTTGCTCAACGCGTAGGGGGATAACCTCGTCCCGATCGATGTGACCGACTTTCTCTTGGAAATTCAATTTCACTCTCTTGTCTTCAGATATCTAGAAAGATATTCCGGCAACTGTTGAGAAGCGTAGCGGTCAGAGTAGGCAGTTCTATCAGCGGTATGAATTCGGTACAATCAAAGATCGCGAAAATGGCTGATGTGCTCTCGGGGTGTCAAACGGCAAGCCGTACGATTGGAATGCATCTGACTAGACCCACGAAGGCAGCCGAGATGATCACCGTGAGAACGAAGGTGATTGGTATATCCAGAATAGGCCGCAGTAGTGCAGGCGCGAAGCGCCCCCACTGCCATCGCAGAGTTTCGAGCACTATCGGATGAACAAGATAGATCCCGAGCGTCAATGGCACGAAAGCGGTGAGCCATCGGGTGAAGCTCACGGGTACTCTCAGGCTGTTAAAAAGGCAGAAAACCGCCGGCGCCATGATCAGGACGGTCGGACTAGAGTAGCTGTAGAAATACAGCCCCCACCGACTGTTGACGCCGCGCTTGGATACGACGACGAAGGTGAGTGCCGCGGTTATCAGGACCGCGCAAGCGAACAGCGCCGCGGTTGGGCCGGGCCGCACGCGGGCATCGAGCAACAGCGCACCTAGAGCGAAGTAGCCAAGATACGGCACGAAGAAGGTCAGCGCGTTAGAGTTAAGACCCTGGGCGGTCAACGTGATTGACGCGAAGGCGAGCGCCAATCCCGACATGACGAGGCTCTGCGATCGCGGCAAAATGCTGATGGCGGCGGCAATTGGCGGTGCGAAGACATAGAAACCGCCGATCAGGAAAAGGAAATACAGATGATAATAGGGGGGGCGGAAAAGACCTCCTTCGCGACCGACAGAGCGGTGAAATGCTCGTCGTAATAAGCTGACCTCCACCACAGATAGGCGGCGGTCCAAACGACGATGGGCACCACAGTGGTGCGCGCGCGGCGGAACATGAATGCGAGAGGTTGCTCGATTGGTTTGGACGCGATCAAGGCACCGCTGATCATCACGAAGACTGATACACACCAGCGCGTCGACGAGTTGACGAGGTTCGCGAAGTTCCAAGAAAGCTGGCCGACCTCTCCATAAATATAGATGGTCCGCGCTGGTGTGCAGCAGGACGACTGCCAAGCAGGCGCCGACTCGCAACAGGGCGAGATTTGAGTTTCGGTTGAGAGCGATAGTCGACGGGCGCTTAGTGCCATTCTTGGCAAACGATCTGCCGTTTTTGCGCGACGTAGCAGAAGAGCACGGCTTCGGTGTCGTCACCGATCTAGACAAGCCGGAGGCCGTTGCCGCTGCCATAACGACGGCTCTTGCCGATTCCGGACATTATGCTGAACTCAAGTGTGCGGCTGTTGAAGCTGGCTTGCGCATCAACTGGGAACTCGAGGGGAAGAAGTTGCTGGATATTTATGCGCGCCTCATGAAGCCGGCGAAACAACGCTGTGCGGCATGACTGGATTTCGTGCGTTAAGTTTCCTGTCTGCGCCGGAGCGGAGGTTCGGTGCGTGATCCAAAAAGCCAAAGGCACCTAGGGAGCCGTAGAGCGAACGGACGTTGCTCTACGGGGGGCGCGAAAAAGGATGCTAGTTGCGCCAGTTCGGCTCATTTGGGGTAATCGTTGGATGGTGCTTGCAACCTTCCTGCACGACTTGCGCCAACGCCATGGAGCGAGCTTTTTTGGATTAGCCTGGACGGTCCTGTTTCCCGTGATCTTTTTGGGACTCTACAGCCTAGTGTTCAATCTTATCCTGCAGGTGCGGATTCCGGGCAAGAGTTCGTTCGACTATACTCTTATCATCTTTTCGGGGCTCATCCCGTTTCTTGGATTCAGTGAGGCTCTGTCCGCCGGCGTAAGCAGCCTCGCTGATAATCGGTCATTGCTTAAGGGAACGATCTTTCCGGTGGAACTCATTGCCGTAAAGTCGGTGCTGGTTTCTTCTGTCACGATGTTGGTAGGTCTCGCACTACTACTAGCCATCCTTGTTGTGCGCGGAGAGATGCAGGTTACGCAGCTTGCGTTACCGCTGGTTCTTTTTACGCAGTTTATTTTCACGGTCGGACTCATTTGGGTCCTCTCCATTTTCAACATCTTCTTCCGTGATATTGCCAATCTAGTATCGCCGCTTCTCTTGTTCCTTATGCTGGTTTCGCCGATCGGCTATACGGACGACATGATCCCGTCGCGCATGATGCCGATCATGGTCGTCAATCCACTGTATTATATGATCTCGATTTACCGCGATCTTATTCACTTTGACCGCATTCCTGTGGGGAGGCTCGCGGCCTTCGGTGCCGTATCGCTAGCGCTCTTCACCCTCGGCTTCCATCTGCTTCAGCGCTTGAAAACCCTGGCTGCCGATCATGTCTGATCTCGCTATCGAACTTCGCTCGGTGAGCAAGCGCTATCGGCTATTTCGCTCGAAGGGGTGGCGGATGGCCGACGCGCTGGGCCTGCCAACACCCAAGGATGCCGCGTGGGATTTCTGGGCACTTCGAAATGTGAACCTTTCTTTGAAGCGCGGCGAGCGCGTTGGTCTCATCGGCCGCAACGGCGCGGGGAAGAGCACGCTGCTTAAGCTGATCGCTGGTCTGATCCGGCCGAGCAACGGGGCACTTCGGGTCTCTGGGCGCGTGACCGCGCTCATGGAGATGGGAACCGGATTCCATCCCGATCTCACTGGCGCTCAAAACCTGCGTGCGTCGCTCGCCTATTTGGGCGTCACCGGTAGAGCTGCGGACAAGAAGGCTGATGAGATTACTGAGTTCGCGGAACTCGGTGATTTTATCCATCACCCCTTCCGTATCTATTCGGCTGGCATGCAAGCCCGTCTCACCTTTGCAGTCGCCACAAGTGTCGACCCCGATATCCTCATCGTGGACGAAATTCTCGGTGTGGGAGACGCGTATTTCTCCATCAAAGCCGCGGCCCGAATGAAGGACCTCACACGGAATGGTGCTACGCTGCTGTTGGTTTCACATGACCTCGCCTCCGTACAAATGATGTGTAGTCGGGCCGCCTGGATTGATCGGGGCCGAGTAGCGGCCGAACGCGACACGCTAACTCTCTGTAAGTCCTACATGTCAGCAATTCGACTGCGGGAAGATGCCCGGCTCAAGGTGGCCGAGACGGGCACTAGCCTTAGCGCCAGTTCGAATTCGGGAAGTCATTTTGTGACGGGTAGATTTGTCACCGGTGCGCCGTCTGCCCCGAAAGCACGCCATCGTGTTCGTTCGATCCGACTATTGATAGATGATAAGGAGCAGGCGTCTCTGCGCGTTGGCGACGCTCGCGACAATGACTCGACGGAAGTCGTTTGGCTGACTGACGCGCCGGGCTATACCAACTGGTCCGCGCCCCAGGTAGGACCGGACAATACGGTTTGGCGGGAATTTCGTGACGAGAATGGACGCTACTTGCACGCCCCTTTCACCATTCGGATTCCCTCTGACCTGATTGCATCCGGGATTGTGGAGATCGAGCATGCGGCCGTTGCCGGTGAGGATGTGCGGGTTGAGTTCACGACTGACGAAGCCTATTCGCTGGCTGCCACATTATCTCCATCACCTGACGGCGCGTGGGGAACTGAGCGTCTGCGTTTGCCAGCAAAGTTGTCGTCGTCCACCGACTCAGCGCGGGAGCAATCGACAACGGAGAACGTGGACCATGTTGTGGATGGCGACTCTTACGGAGCGGGCGAAGCTCAAATCACGGCGGTACGTTTCTTTTCGCCTGACGATGAGCGGAGCGAAGAGCGTCGAACGTTTATATGCGGCGAGGCAGCCGCGGCCGAGATAGAGTGGGAGGCATCGAGTACTATCGATCATTGTCGACTGGTCCTCGCTGTCTACCGTTTGGATGGCCGCTGCGCAGCACAGGTCGTTAGTCCGGCTTCCACGCGGACGGCAGGTCGGCACCGTGATCGCGTTTCGCTGATGCCAATTCGGCTTGGACCGATGGAATACATCGTATCCGTAGGCGTTTTTAGAGATCTTCACGACGAGCATCATCATGGTGGGGATCCTCTACATGTGCTCGATCGGCGCTTTCGTCTCAAGGTCATGAGTCCCCCAAATAGGGGCCTTGAAACCGGCGATGTTCTGCACGATGCAACGTGGCTGTCCTACAGTTAGAGTAGTGCGGAATATGGTAGAGGCCGATTCGTCAAGTTACTATCAGCAGGAAGCGCTTTGGCGCCAGGATATTGATGCTTCTACAAGAGAAGTGCGCGATGCTGTCCTAGCCATGATCCCTCAAGATGCTCGCAGCATTTTGGACGTCGGATGTGGAAACGGAGCTATTACTAATCATCTACCTGCGGATCGCCATGTCGAAGGCTGTGACATCTCGCCGGCAGCATTAGCCCATGTCCGCTATTCTTCGAGGGTTGCCGAGATCACCGCGCTACCGTTTTCCGACGGCGCATTCGACCTGGTGCTAGCCACGGATGTGTTGGAGCACATCGCTGAAAGCGAGTATCGGAAGGCGCTCGATGAGCTCTATCGCGTATCGACACGGTGGCTGCTTATTGCTGTCCCGTACAATGAGATTCTCGACGCCGCGACGGTCGACTGCGGCTCCTGTGCCCGTGGTTTCCATATGCATTGGCACCAGCGGTCGTATTCTGCGGAGATATTGGCGCGGCTTTGGGAAGGAAGGGCTGCTGCGGTCAACCGCGCCTTTTGCGGCGCGCGCTGGCGATGGAGTTCATCACTTGTTGTTCAGCTGCTGCATCTCTTTAACGGTCGCCATTACGATTTCGAGCACGCTCAGTGCCCATACTGTGGCTCGCCCTATCAGCCAAAGCAGGCACAGTTGTCGGCCGCATTTGAGCACCGAATAGAAGCCTTGCATTATACGCTCGCTCTGACGGGACGAATCCCCTGGCCGCAGCGCTCGGAGATAGTCATGCTTTTCGACAAGACGACTGTGGCGGCAAGGCCGGATGTGTTGACTGAAGATAAGCAGAGTCCTCCGATAGCCCTGCCGCCACAGATTGAGCGTGACGATCTCCCGATGCTTGTCGATCCTAGTAGCTATGAGCGGGCGCCTTACCTGGTCCCGGGTCTGGCAAATACGACGGCAATCTTTCTCCCGCGTTTGCCTATGCGCGTTCGCGCGACGCCCAATTTGCCCTTGGTTATGTACGATCCCCTCGTCCAGCAGGACGTATCGCTCCAGTCGGAATCTGAAGGTTGGTGCAGCGTCCCCGCCGTATCCGCTTCTCGCTTTGGTTATCTTCTGCGCATCGTTGAATCCTCTGGGCCGATGATCTCTATTTCGTTGGAGGGCGAGGTCGATCCCTTGCTGGCTGAATCTTCTGTTCGCTCTGGCGCTTCTGCTCTGGAGCGTCACGTTGGCGAGTTATCGAAGCTCAATGAAGAACTTGAAGACAAGCGTGCCGCCGGAGAAGAACGGATCGAGGCGCTCCTCCGTCTTTGTTCGGAGCTCGAGGCTGGCCGAGCTCAGGCAGAGAAACGGATAGAGGAGTTGTTGAAGGTCGCGGACGAGCTTGAAGCGAAACGCATCGTTAGCGCAGGCCAGATCGAAGGGCTCCTGAGGCATTGCGCGGAGCAGCAGGAGAGCGGAGCTGAGTCAGAGAGCCGGATACAAGAGCTGTTGAAGTTCAACGAAGAACTCGAAGCAAAGCGCTCGGCTAGCGAGGATCGGATCGAAGCACTTCTTCATCTCTGCTCGGAACTTGAGGTTGGTCGAGCTCAGTCAGAGCATCGGATTCAGGAGCTTTTAGGACTTGCCGAGGAGCTTGAGGGTAAGCGTGCGGCAGCTGAAGAGAGAATTCGCCGTTTGCTGGAGAAAGAAGCTCCAGATACTAAAGCCCCATGACTTAGCCAGCGGTGTGCCGAGATTAGTTTGTCGCCAAATGGGGCATCCTCCGGAGAGCCTGGATGCTTTGTGACGTTTGACCATAGTGTCGTTTCGAGGTGCGACAAAATTACTATCCACGCGAATTTGCACTGCTGGCCGCATTCGCTACCGGCGATGTTCGGGATCTAATCGTGCAACGCTGCTGCTGGCGGTTCCGCGAAGCCTCTCGCCTGGCTGGAACGAAGAGCCTCAGCTAATTAACATTGCTCCGACGAATCCATGAACGCACGACGTCACAGTATTGCCCGGACACACCAGAGAACACCATCACCGTTATCAGCCGCCTTCTTCGCGGCTGGTGCGGTTACTTCGACCAAGCCCTTTCATGAAGACGTATGACTTCATCGGGTGGTACGTCGATCGCCGTCTGCGGCACTGGATAATGCGACGACCAGGAGGAGGTGGTAGGGGCTTCGAAGAGTATCCGCAGGATTACCGGCACGATACGCTCCAACTCTTCCGCATCCAGACCGTCGTACTGACCGATCGAGCGCGAAGGTCTGACGGACAAGTAAAAGCCGGGTGCGCGAAATCTGCATGCCCGGTTTGACGAGCGACGTTTGAAGCGGAACTGTGGTGCGAACTGCGACACCGGCGAAGGCCGCGGAAATAGTAAAGACTCGCGACTTATGGTCACCGTGGTAGCGTCCAGTCTGCCGACCTCGAGAATCCGGTCATCGAGGAAGCGACCTGCCAATATTGAGCGCGTAGCGGATGTCATCAGCGAGCATCGAGCCGCTGGAGATCATCCACGGATGTTTTTCGAACCACGGCTTTAACGACCCGACCAGAGGCCAGCGGGCGTTCCATGCGCGCGGCGCCGGTGCCTGGTCAAATTGACCCGAGGCTGGCGTCCGGCGGATCGCAAAGCTCTACGCCATCGAAGCTCCACCAATTCACCAATGCATGAGCGTCCACGATTCTTGTGATGAGCGATTTCGCTCAGCCGATCATAACTGTCATAGGTATCGGATAAGCGTCTGTTGAAGCCGTCCAGGGACTATTCTGCGAATGCGCGACTGCGACCGAGGGCATATCGGCAGAGCACGATCGCAGACTTGACCGCTATAGCCGCGGTCGTTGGACGATCGTCCAAAAGTCGCGCTTCTTCGTTTGACCACGCTCAGATCGGGCACCGGCGCCACGATTTCACACGAACAGGCGATCCGCGGCTGCGAAATCGCAGCACATGAGGTTGGCAACGGGCTGCCGATGGGAAGCAGGGCGGCATCACCAATTGCCAAGTGTCGCGCGATCAAGCCCGATCCCTTGGCGGCCATAGATTTCGGCCTAAGGGTGAACGGGCGTCAGCAGGAGTTTCTACGATCAATGGGGTTGCCGAGCCGTTGTCCTCTCCCAAATTTGGTAGGTTGAACTTAGTGGACCGCGCCCTTTAATGGCCGATAGTCAAGGACCCGCGGGCCCAAAGGCAGGTCAGAGGATCGAGCCAAGCTTGCCGCAACCGAGGGATTTCAGCGAACGTTTCTTCGGGCGAGTTTAACAATGAAGTCAGTAGGCCATACGATGCTCCGTGCTCTCGTTCTAATAGCCTTAACGGTTTTCGTCACAACACGGTCGATCGCTCAGGGCACCAACGCCAATCCCTTCTACGTTGACCAAGGTCTGGATTGGACCGCGGCAGCGAGAGCAGATTTCTATTCGCGCGATCAAGGCTCGCGTTTGATCGCGTTGTCTAGGATGCAGGCCCTGAAGCAAAGGAACGGACAGCCGTTCCTGGCGGATGGTTTGTCACGGTTATCTACCGAATCCTGCAACTCCGGCCAACCTTCCCATAGGCTTTCACGCTCTGGCCCTCAAGACTGTCAGGTCGTGGGAATGACTTGTTCAGCATGTCACACGCTCCAGATCGAAGTTAACGGCAAGGTGTATCGGGTGGATGGCGGTCCGGGGTTCGTCGACTTCTACGCACTGCTTCGCGACCTAGACAAGGCGGTGGGCGAAGTGATTGCCAGCGACAGCTCATTCGCTCCGTTTGCTGCAGCTGTTCTGCGGTCCGCAGTGCCGGATGCGATAGATGTTGCGGATCTTCGTCTACAGGTAGGTGGGTGGTACTTGCGGTTTCACACGCTCATGCATGGTGCGCGCGCTGCCAGAGAACGGCTGGGGGTTTGCCGTTTGGATGCTGTAGGGATGATTTTCAACCGCGTATCCGGTCTGGACATCGGTCCGCCACCCGACTTCATGATTCCGGAAAACATAAAAACCGCCGACGCTCCCGTGAGATATCCATTCCTTTGGAATGCGCCGCGGCAAGACAAGACGCAGTGGCCGGGTTTCGCAAAAAACGGAAGTGGCATTGTAGGGCTGGCTCGGAACGTGGGCCAGGTTCTGGGGGGCTAAGTTTGAGCCGAAACGTCAGTCAGGGAGGGGTCATCAATTTCCTCATCAATAATTCCGCTAACTTCGACGGTCTGAGCGAACTCGAAAACTTAGTAACGCGAATCGGCCCTCCGAAATGGCCTTGGAAGTGTGACGCTGCCTTGGTTGCCCAAGGCGACGTGATTTTCGAAAGAGATCCCGCCGAAGGGGGATGTAGCGCATGCCATGCGATCCAAGAGGGCGAGCAGCGCTTTCCGTTCGTCAAGACGTGGAGACTGCGATCCAAAACGCGGGTACACGGGAATACGATGCCTCGCCTGGAAAGCGAAGACTGGCGTGCTGAAAGGAGCGTACATTCCGCTGGCGACGGCTCCCCTTGAGGAGAGCGATCAGGTTCTTAACATTCTTGCGACCTCGGTTATTGGCTCGATCGCAGAACACGTGTTGACCGGCGGCACCGCTTCCACCACAGCGCGGGTGGCGGTGGCGCCACTTGCCGTCGAGCCCGCGTGGATCATTGAGAGCATGCTAACGAAAGATGGCGGCTTCGACGCCATGAAGCGCTTGCTGTCGTCGGAGAGGCGACCAACGGCGGTGGTTGCTTCAACGACGTCGTGGCAATCGGCGCGATGTTGGCGATCGCACGACAGGGGCTGACCGTCGGGCGCGATGTTGCCGTCGTCGGTTTCGATGATACCGCCGAGGCCATCATGTCTCTCCCGCTCTGACCACTGTGTCGGTCGATGCCGGTAGTCTCGGAGAGCGCGCCGCGCAGATGCTGCTGAGGCAGATCAACGAGGGCGAGCGTCGTCTCGAGAGTTGCGGGGGCGAAGCGCGGTTGGTCGTTCGGGAGAGTTGTGGAGCGGAATTCAAACGGAGAATCGCATCTTGAGTGGCCTGCGTTGGGGATTGATCGGTGCAAGTACAATCGCGCGCGAGTGGATGATCGAGGCCATCCGCGGAGCGGCTGGCGCGGTGCGGGCTGTGATGGGCAGCGATCCGGAGCGGGCGCAGCGATTTGCCAGCGAGAACGGGATCGCGATAGCAACAACCAGCCTCGACGCGTTGCTCGGAAGCGGTATCGATGCGGTCTACATCTCGACAACAAATGAGCATCATTGTTCGCAAACGCTGGCCGCGGCCGCGGCCGGCAAGCATGTGCTGTGCGAGAAGCCGCTCGCGCTGAACTTGCCGGACGCGAAGCGAATGGTCGCGGCCTGCAAGGCGGCAGGGGTGCAGATGGGGACAAACCATCATTTGCGCAACGCGGCCACCCATCGTGCAATTCATGCCGCGATCAAGGCGGGCCACATCGGCAAGCCTCTATTCGCCCGCGTTTTTCATGCGGTCTATCTTCCGCCGCACCTGCAGGGCTGGCGGATTGAGAGGCCGGAAGCGGGCGGCGGCGTCGTGCTCGATATCACCGTTCATGATGCCGACACCTTGCGTTTCGTGCTCGACGAAAATCCTGTCGCCGTGACCGCGATGACGTCGCGGGGTGGTATGGGCCAGGCAGGTCTCGAAGACGGTGTCATGGGGGTGGTCCGCTTCGAAAACGGGCTGATTGCCCAGTTCCACGATGCCTTCACGACAAGATACGCGGTGACCGGCTTCGAGGTCCATGGCGAAGAGGGATCGCTGATCGGGACCGACTGCATGACCCAGGTGCCCAAGGGCGAGGTCTTGCTGCGGACCAGGGACGGCGAAAGGCAGCTCTCGATCGCGCACGAGAATCTCTATCTACGGGCGGTGCGCCTGTTCGGCGACGCGGTTGCCGCCCGTGGCGCGCCGTCGGCTACGGGCGAAGACGGGATCAAGTCGCTGAGCGCCGCCCTGTCGACGCGCGAGGCTGCCCGAACGGGACGCGAGGCTCCCATCGATCTGACGACCCGAGGTGCATATGGTACGAACGAAGGTCTTGCGCATGCGCGCTGATGCTGACGTCCGGCTCGGACAACCGCACACTTTTGCGTTCAACCTCGACAAGGCGGTGCTGTTCGACCCAACGACCACGCGCCGTATCTGATCGAGTGGTGCGAGACCTGCATGAAGATCACGGAGTCAACCGATGTCCTCGTCATCGGGTCTGGAATGGGCGGTGCGAACTTTGCCGCGGGTCTGGCGCCTACGGGCGCAAAGATCGTGATCCTCGAGCGCGGCCAGCGTCTGCGCGATAGCGAGGCTGCGCGGGACGCAAGGGCGATCTTTCAGCGCGGGGTGTTCCGGCCGCAGGAGTCCTGGGTCGATGGGGCGGGGAAGGCCTTCAATCCCGGCAACTACTACTGCGTCGGCGGCAATACCAAGCTCTACGGGGCGGTCCTGATCCGCTACCGCGCTCAAGACTTCGCGCCCATCGCGCACCGCGATGGAACGACGCCGGGCTGGCCGTTCAGCTATGGCGAACTGGAGCCATGGTATACCCGGGCGGAACAGCTCTACAACGTGCGCGGCGCGCTCGGAGACGATGCCTCGGAGCCTTTTCACTCCGCGCCCTATCCGTTCGGCCCCGTGCCGGATGAGCCGGCGATTGCGGCGGTACGGCAGCGGCTCAAGAAGATCGGGCTCAAGCCGTTTATACTGCCGCTTGGCATCGACATCGAGACATGGCTCAAACGTGCCAAGACTCCGTGGGATGCATTCCCCGACGCCGGGCACGGCAAGATGGATGCCGAATCCTGCGGGCTTGCCTGTGCTCTCGCCCATGACAATGTCGCGCTGCGCGAAGGTGCGCAGGTCAAGCGGCTGGTCGTCGAGCCGGACGGCAAACGCATTGCCGGCGTTGAGGTCATTCAGGCCGGTGAGCGGACCATGATCGGCGCCGGCATCGTGGTGCTCGCGGCGGGCGCCGTCAATTCGGCCGCACTGCTTCTGCGCTCGTCACAGGCCGGCATCGCGAACCGCTCCGATGCAGTCGGCCGTTATTTCATGAACCACAATTCCTCGGCTGTGCTGGCGATCGATCCGCGCGTCGTCAACAACTCGATCTACCAGAAGACGATCGGCACCAACGATTTCTATCTCGATGATGGGCACGGCGGACCGCCGCTGGGCAACATCCAGTTGCTAGGACGTGTCACCGCGCCGATTCTGAAGGCCAACATGCCGCTCGCGCCGGAATTGGCGCTTGGGCTGATGAGCCGGCATGCGGTCGACTGGTACGTGATGAGCGAGGATCTGCCGCGCGCCGAGAGCCGTGTGACGGTCGATGGTGCGAATATCCGGCTCGACTGGCTGCGCTCGAACTGGACGACCCATTTGGCGCTGGTGGCGACGTTGAAGGAACGGCTGCGTGCCGCAGGTTATCCGATCGTACTGTCAAAGGCGTTCGACCGGCGCACGCCCTCGCATCAGTGCGGGACAGTGCGCATCGGCCTCGATCCAGCGACATCACCGCTCGATCCGTTCTGCCGCTCCTTTGATCACCCCAATCTGTTCGTTGTCGATGCGTCGTTCCTGCCGACCTCGGCGGCGGTGAACCCGTCGCTGACGATCGCCGCCCAGGCGTTGCGCGTCGCGGATCATGTCGCGAGGACCGATCTTCGAACTCATGGGGACATGAGATGACGGTTTACGACTACATCGTCGTCGGCGCCGGCTCGGCCGGCTGCGTGCTCGCCAACCGCCTGAGCGTCGATGCGTCGACCAGGGTGCTGCTGCTCGAGGCCGGCGGCAGCGACAACAACCCGCTGTTCAGCATGCCGGCGGGGTTTGCCAAGATGACCAAGGGCATCCCCTCCTGGGGATACTCGACGGTGCCCCAGCGTCATCTCGGCGCGCGGGTGCTCCGCTATACCCAGGCGAAGGTGCTAGGTGGCGGCTCCAGTATCAACGCGCAGGTTTACACCCGCGGAAATGCCCGCGATTATGATGGTTGGGCGGCGGATGGTGCGACAGGCTGGAGCTACGCGGATGTCTTGCCGTATTTCAAGCGCACCGAAGACAACCAGCGCTTCGTCGACGCCTACCATGCGCGCCGTGGTCCCTTGGGCGTCTCGGTGCCTGTCAATCCGTTGCCGATCAGCGAAGCGTTTCTGCTAGCCGGGCAGGAATATGGAATGCCCTACAATCCCGATTTTAACGGTGCGCGGCAGGAGGGCGTCGGCCACTATCAAGTAACGGTGCGAGATGCCCGGCGGTGCTCGACCGCCACCGCCTATCTGCAGCCGATCCGCGGCCGACCGAATCTCACCGTCCTTACCGACGCCTACAGCACGCGGATCGTGGTCGAGAATGGGCGTGCTGTGGGAATCGCGTCGGTACGCGGAGGGCAGCGGGAGATCGTTCGCGCCGAGCGGGAGGTCATCCTTGCGTCCGGCGCCATCGGATCGCCTCGCCTTCTGCTGCTATCGGGGATCGGTCCGGCCGACCATCTGAAATCAGTCGGTGTCAAGCCGATCCACGATTTGCCCGGCGTGGGCGAGAATCTTCAGGACCACCTCGACGTCTATGCGATCGCGGAGTGCAAGGGCGACGTTACCTACGACAGCTATGTGAAACTGCATCGTATGATCTGGGCGGGACTGGAATATCTGCTGTTCAAGCGCGGACCGGTCGCGTCCACCCTATTTGAGACAGGGGGCTTCTGGTATGTCGAGCCGGCGGCGAGGGCGCAGGAATGGCCGGACGTGCAATTCCATCTCGGGCTCGGCTCAGGAATCGAGGCGGGCGTAGAAAAGCTAAAACAAGCAGGCGTCACGCTGAATTCGGCATTCTTGCGGCCGGGCTCGCGTGGTACCGTGCGGCTCGCAAGCGGCGATCCTTCCGCGATGCCTCTGATTGACCCAAACTATTGGTCTGATGCGCGTGATCGCCCGGCAGCGATCGAGGGGCTGAAGATGGCCCGTGAGATTCTCCGGCAACCCGCGCTCGAGCCATTCGTCATGGTCGAGCGGATGCCCGGTGTTGCGGCTACAAGCGAAGCCGCTCTCGTCGACTATGCTGTCAGGACCTGCAAGACCGATCATCACCCTATAGGCACCTGCCGGATGGGCACTGACCAGCTGGCGGTGGTCGATCCGTCGCTGAGACTTCGTGGAGTCGATGGTCTGCGGATTTGCGACGCTTCCGTGATGCCGCGCATCACGTCATCCAACACGAACGCGCCCACCATCATGATAGCGGAGAAGGCGGCAGACCTGATTCTCGGGAAGACGACGTTCGCCGCACCGCACTTGGCAAACATGGAACGTCGCACGTCGAACGAACGGCTCAACCCGAAAAATCGATGAAGTGGGCTGTGTTGTAGCCGCAGTATTAGTTGGCGCGTTGCGCAGCCAGACTCACGTCTCGCTTTCGTCGAGAAGGGTTTTTTGGAGCATTTGCTCGCCCGCTCGGCCTCGATCTCGAAGTACTGCAGGCGAGGTCCGAAGGCATCCGTGTGCCGCTCAGGATGAGGATAACAAAACATACCAGACCGACCGGATGCAGAATTGATTATAGTTCCTTGATAGCGAACTTGAGGCGTCGTCTGCTTCATCCCGACATGATGCAATTCTGAGCAGTCGGGATGCTAGGAGGTAGAACATGCCAAATATGCGTAATCCACCACCCAGCCCGGCATCATCGATAGATATTGGAGGCAGCTTCTCAGCTTGCGTAATACTTTGAACCGCGGTTATCGAATGCAGGGCGGGTGCCTTCGAGGACGTCGACTAGATACTTGTGGATTTGCGGGGATTCGATCGAACAGTGGTGTGCTTCGACGAAAGCCCGGTCCAACTCATCGGCGAAACGCGTCAGCCGATCCCGGCCAAGCCCCGCAGGCTCGAACGTTACGATTATGAGTATCGTCGGAATGCACGGTCAATCTCTTTGTTCTCCTCGACGTGCATCGTCCCTGGCGCAAGGACAAGGTCACCGGGCGGCGAGATGACGGCGCTCGAGATTGGCCGGAATCCGGCCTCTACCCGAAAGGCAACGCGCGGACATGGGCCGAGCTCGGCCCGTCCCGGATCCGGCCGCTCCTGGTCGTGAGCGCGATGGTCTATGGTAAGCGTAGCTCTGCGGCCCTTTTGATTGGCTCTTGACGCCCTATTTTGATCGCAGCTTTTGCCGGCGTGGCTTCCAAATTCCGGACAATGCGTTGACGGCGGCCTCAAGCGCCTTCCGGTCGACGACGTTGGGATCGAACCGCTCCGGGCCCCAGAGGCGCATTTGTTCGTGCTCCGGATGGGTGGGGTCACCGATGGCATCGGGGTATTCGGATAGCCTGGCGCACCGCCTACGTCTTCCGGAGGACAACCACCGGCGGCCTCGAGCAAGAGGGGAAGTCCCTCTGTCGTCGTGTTGTCGAACCATTTTTCGAGTTTGATCACATGGTCCCAGCTGTCGCCGAAGTCATAGAGATAATGGATCGTTTTGGCGCCGGTCTCTCGAACGATTTCGCAGAGCCGCGCTTTGCGAGCATCGATGCGCTGGGGGCCAAAATCACCATCGGGGTCAGGGATGCCCCAGCGTCCTTCGCCAGCGTGGAACTCGAAGAGATGGCTATCCGTCCAGCCAAACGCCGCCTGAAGCGTCAGATGCAGCCGATCGAGACGCAGGGTCAGCGGTACGACGAGGCGGCGCATCACCTCCGGTTTCACGTCCTTGAGGGTCACCTTGATCCGGACCGCGGTCGTGTTCAGGCTCATGCCGCCAGCCTCGGATCGTGTGCATGCATCTTGTAGGTCGACGCCCAGGGAAGCAGTTCGTCCAGTCGCGCCGCAGGCCAGCCATTGACGAGCTTCGCGAGGACGTCGGAGAGCCAGTGCTCGGCGCTAACGCCATTGAGTTTGCACGTCTCAATCAGCGAAGCCAGCAATGCCCGGTTCTCGGCGCCCTCGTCGCAGCCGGCAAAAAGGGAGTTCTTGGCGTTGAGCTTGATCGGCCGCATCGCACGTTCGACCGCATTCGTGTCCATCTCGATGCGCCCGTCATCAAGGTAGAGCGTCAGGCCGTCCCAATGGCGCAGCGCATAACGCAAAGCCTTCGCCGTGTCGCACTTCTGCGCAAGGTGATCAAGCTTTGCCTCAAACCACTGCTTCAAGGCTGCAGCCAGAGGCCGGGCATGCCCTTGTCGGCCCGCGCGGCGCTCGGCATCAGATCGGCCACGTAGTGCTTTCTCAACCGCGTAGAGCTGGGCAATGCGCTTGAGGGCCTCCCGGGCAACCGGAGCCGGCGCCAGTGAAGCCTCGCGCTCGATCTTCACAAATTGACGCCGTAGATGCGACCAGCAGAAGGCAAGCGTACCGGACAGGGCGTCCGCACGCGTCTCTCGGGTCATGGTCTTGTAGGCCTCATAACCATCGCAATGGATGATGCCCCGGTATCCTTCAAGCAGCCTCAAGCCATGAACGGCCCCACGGCCTGGTGCATAGGCGTAAACCACGCCAGGTGGGTCAGATCCGGCCCAAGGCCTGTCATCGCGCGAGAGCGCCCAGAAGTAGCCGGTTTTGGTCCTGCCGCGCCCCGGATCCAATACCGGCGCCGGGGTCTCATCGACACAAAGCTTCGAAGAGGCGAGCAAAATCTCGCGCAAACCATGCCAAAAGGGTTCCAGCTCCTGGGCGGCGTAGCCGACCCAGAAGGCGAGCGTGGAACGGTCGATGGCGATGCCGTGCGTCGCCAACATCTGCCTGGCGATAAAGCGGCAAATGCCAATGATACTTGGCATCGATCACATGCGCGACCAGCCGCTCCGTGGGCAGTCCCCCTTGATCAATCGTTCGGGCGCAGCATGTTGGAGGACGACGCCATGACAAGCGCGGCAGGCCAGTTTGGGCCGGCGAGTGACAATTACGCGATACTGCGCCGGTACGACGTCGAGCCTCTGGCTCTCATCGCTCCCAATTTCAAAAAGGACGCCTGCGCAGCACGGGCAGCAGGTTGCAGCGGGCATCAGGGTCTCGACGATGCGTGGCAAATGCTCCGGCAGCTTGCCACGATTGGCCCCGCGCTTGGAAGTTCTCTTCTCGCAGGTTCTTGGATTGGCGTGATTCTCGGTTGCTTCGAGAGCCGCGACGGCCTCTTCGATGTCCTCCAAACCAAGCTGAAGCTGAGCAGCGTCCAGCTTTTCCGACGATCGACCGAACTTCGCATCTTTTGCAAGCTTGAGCAGCCGCTCGAGCCTGGCGCAGCGATCCAGTAGAGCCGCGGCAAAGACACGCAACTCGGCTGGATCGCTCGGCAGCACATCAGGTAAATCACTCATTGGCCCGAGTCTGCCATGCTTCGCGCCACGATGCAGCGAAGACTTTATGTCCTACGCAAAGCGCTTTCGGCTGAGAGATTCGAGGCGCGTGCATGCGCGTCCAATCCATGCCGGCCAGAAGCGCGGCATTCACCCGCATGACGCCGGCCACGATGGGAGGACATTTGAAGCCGCCGCCATCCAGCCGTTTCCAGTACATCACAAGGCCGCTGCCATCTCAGACGACAATCTTCACCCGATCGGCGCGCATCGCACGGAAGACTACCACCACACCCTTCATCGCGTCTCGGGTTGAAGCTTCCACGGGGTAAGATGAGGGCCGCCGGCTAAGTTGGGCACCTAATCCCGGACGATCTAATCCAATCTGCCATGTGGGCAGTCACTTGATGCTCCCGCGCTTTGCGCAATATCGCATCGCGCTTTGGGCATGCCGGCATCTGGTCAGCGCAGTTCCTTAAGCGCGCCGCCTCTTCCAACAGACGGTCAGTAAGGGGCTTTGCTTGCTTGAAAAGCATTCGGTGTTTGATCATGCGCTTTATCTCTGCCGAGAGAAACCTATGATGGGTCGCTGGCAATACCATCGCGGCCGCCCGCGCCAGTTCTGACTTTGACGATTTGGTGTCCCGCGACATCGGGGCCAAGCAACCAAGCCCAGCAACGAGCGTGCCAAACGACCGCACGCGGCCCGAAAGGCTCTGGTCAGCGGTGCCTTGAGAATTGGGGCGGCTCGATCCTAGCCGGTATCAGGACTCCACGTCCGTGAGATCAGCGGATCATTCCGATCATCATATATGGTCACAAGCTCGCCAGCTCTTACGCCGAGGCCCTTCAAGTCAGCTTCGCGTAGTTCGGAATTCGAGATCGCTGCTTCGCCCGCGCTGGCCGCCAACGAAGCCTTTACGGCTTCTGTCGCATCGGCCATTGCGACCGCATAGGTTACATATCGAAGCTTGCCGTCGGCTTTGGGAACGCCGATTGAAACCATCCATCCTGCTGCCATCTCACTCGTCCGATATTCAAGACAGGCGGTTACTCTACGCATCCACGCCTAGTAGCCACCTCCCAATAATGGGAGGATTGCAAATCCGTGGCGGCCAAGTCCGTAGGATCACGGGACCCTCTTCCATGCGTAGCGCGAGCTGCGCTAGGCTACGACTTGGAGGAAAGCCGCCGTGGCGAGCAAGTTTGAGCGGATCGACACTGTCGCGCGGCCGGCCATCCTGCCACGCCTCCGCCGTGTGCAGGCGTGGCGCAGAGCGCGGCTCCAGCGCCTCCTATCTGATCCCAACATCGCACAGAATGACCCGGGAAGGCTCAAGTCTATCAAAGCGGCACAGCACTACATGGCCGTCTCCGTGCGCGCCAAAGCCATCCTCGCCGGGATCATCGATCGCTAGGGGACGCCGGGGGCAGCGCAGCAAATAGCCAAATCAAGCATCGGGCCGTAGAGCCTGCCAGCTCCGATCAATAGTTCTTCCGCGACAATTTCGATAGCGCGCCAGCTTTCCGCCACGAGCGTCTTTGCTTTCGCCTCATAGTGCTCGCGCGGCTCCGGCAATTGCGTCATTGCGCTGGTGATGTTGGCTTCGTCATCGCCAGCACAAAGCAGTCGGCCGGTGAAGCGAGCTTCCGCGAATGGCCCTGCCATCGTGATCAAGATTTCAGTCTTGGGACTGGCCTTCTCGTGCCACACGTGCCCAATGCGACCCATAAATGGAATGATGGCAACACACGCGACCTCTATGTCTAGTGCGCGAGCAATCACTGCATGCCCCGCCTCGTGATATGCAGCGATCTCGCGCTCTTCGAATACTTCGGTGTACTCCTGCTCGATATCCGGAGGATGGCAGCGCGACCCTAGGGGCCTGACATTGCTAGGGCGTAACTTTAACGCGCGCATCCCCGTTATGGAAGAAAGCTTCCGTTTTGGAGGCCGCCTAGGTGTCGGCCTACGCGCTTCGAGCTTCGCGATCGCGGCAAGCACGACGGCCGTTGCGACCTTCCCTTGAGACCATTGTGTGAGCGCCTCAATGGCGATCTTCAACGCCCCTTCACGGGTCATGGCATGATCTCCACAGCGTGCACTAGGCCGATGCTACCGAAAGAAGCGCGAGCGGCTGGAGGAGCCGCTCGCGCTAGCGCAAGGCTGCGCGGACTTCGCCATCTCATGGGGGTTGCGCGAAAGTATGAGAAGCCGAGTCCAAACGTCCCTCAGCAACTCGCATGCCAGACCGTCGCGACGCAAAAGAGGCGAAAAGCTGCGCAGCCTTTCCACAGGTCACGATCCACACGAAGCGCGGCGCTAAGGCCAGCACCGTGAAAAGCGTGCGGACGGCGGAAGGAGCCGCCCGCACGAGTTGCTGGTGGAGACTTGGCCGTCTCACGAGGTTCATCAGTAAGCAACCAAGCCATAAGGGGGTAGCAACCGGCGTGCCAAATAGTCGAAATGCAACTCTGCTTGAAGGAGAGGCAGAACGCAGCGCTTCCAGCTTTGGCCCGAGCAATTACTCGCAATTCAAATGGCGGCTTCCGGACACATGTCATCAATCGGACGCGGGTGAGCGAGATCAGACGTGCAGCGCTTTTAGTGACGTTGGGGTCGCGAGATGATTGGATCGATCTAGTCATCGAGTATAGCGATCAGCTCGCCGGGCTCCACGCCGGGCCTTTGCAACTGCTTCTCTTCGATCGGGCAGTTTAGCATTGCGGCCTTTGCCCCCGCAGTCTTTCAGGGGCAGCTTCACGGCTGACCGCAAGGTTACATGCCTGTTCGTCGTCGCTGTCTTCCTTGAGGATGGCGACCGTCACTATCCAACCATCCATCTTGCTGCACCTTGGAAAGAGTCCTGGCTATGTGAGGCCGGCTCGCTCCGATAATCTTGCAAATCCGGAGCCACCGGACTTATCAACGCCGCGCAGCACCGCACTGTCGTCTATGCATGCCAAAGTCATTCTGTTGGGGCTGATAGGCGCTAGGCATATGCCGCGCGGAAAGGCGAAGGTCTTCTCAGCCCTATGGGCGAGACGCTAGGTCTTTACGCTCTCTTAACCTCTCATGCTGCGGATGTCAGGCAGAAAGGAGGTGACTGCCATGACACTCGACGAATTTGTCGCTGCCGATATCGCTCATCTTCGAAAGCCAATTGCGATCGGCGATAGCTGCCCGCCAATAGCGGACAAGAACAGGCACAGCGCGCTAATCGCAGAACTCGAAGCATCGCTCAAGACGACCGATCAGCCGCAGAGCGCGGCCTGGTCAGGCTAGATGCGGTAAGGGGCCCTGCTCCGAGCAAAGGGGGCATGATGGTGGCTGTCCCCTGATCAAACGGGGTCACGACTTGAGTCGGCCCAAGCATCCGGAGACGGAGGGTTGCCGTGGAGAACTAGGCCGGAATCGACGTGTCATTGGAACTGTCGAGCGTGTGCGTTGTGGATGCCCAGGGTAAAATCCTGAAGGAAGCAAAGGTCGCGAGCGAACCCGACGCCTTACTCAACGGCGCGATGGTTTCCAGTGTCATGTAACGGGCACGCTGGACGGCCCATTCATCGTTCTGCTCGAGCAGGATCGCGCCGATGAGGCGGACGATGGCATCCTCGTTGGGGAAGATGCCAACCACCTCGGTGCGCCGCTTGATCTCGCCGTTGAGGCGCTCGATTGGGTTGGTGGAGTGCAGCTTGGTGCGATGTTGCGGCGGGAATTCATGTAGGCCAGCACATCGGTCTCCGCTTCGTCGAGGAAGTCGGCAAGCTTGGGCAGCTTGGGGCGGAGTTGATCAGCGACCTTACGCCACTGCGCCGTTGCGGCTTCGGCATCGTCCTGGGCGAAGGCGGTGGCGATGAAGGCGGAGACGACGCGCCGCCCGCTCTTGCCGGCGTGCGCCAGCGCGTTGCGCATGAAGTGCACGCGGCACCGTTGCCAGCCGGCGTTGAGCACCTTGGCGACGGTGGCCTTGATGCCCTCGTGGGCGTCGGAGACGACGAGCTTGACGCCGCGCAGGCCGCGGCGGGCAAGTTTGCGCAGGAACGCCGTCCAGAACGTCTCGGCCTCGGAGGGACCGATATCCATGCCGAGAACCTCGCGGTGGCCGTCACTGTTGACGCCGACCGCGACAATCACCGCGACCGAGACGATGCGGCCATTCTGGCGCACCTTCACATAGGTGGCGTCGATCCACAGATACGGCCAGTCGCCCTCGATCGGGTGGGCGAGGAACGCCTTCACTTTGTCGTCGATCTCGCCGCACAGCCGGCTCACTTGGCTCTTGGAGATGCCGCTCATCCCCATTGCCTGCACTAGGTCGTCTACCGAACGGGTCGAGACGCCCTGCACGTAGGCCTCCTGCACCACGGCGGTGAGCGCCTTCTCGGCCATCCGGCGCGGCTCTAGGAAGCCTGGGAAGTAGGAGCCCTTGCGCAGCTTGGGGATGCGCAATTCGACCGCGCCGGCGCGGGTCTCCCAGATCCGGTCGCGGTAGCCATTGCGCTGCGCCAGACGCTCGGGGTTCTTCTCGCCGTAGGCCGCCCGGTGTGGCCCTCGACTTCCAGCTCCATCAGCCGCTGGGCGGCAAAGCCGATCATCTCGCGCAACAGATCGGCATCGGGGGTCTTCTCCACGAGCGTGCGCAGGTTCATCATATCGTCGGTCATCGGTGATTCCTCGGTTGCGTTGGCGTGTCGCAACCCGATCCTACCGGAGAACTGCCGATGACCACCGCAAAGCCGCCCGCCCGCTACGGCGCTATTTGAGGCGCGCGTGCGGGCGGCTTTGCTCTACCGAGCTACACCATCACTGGGGACACGACCGGATTCTCATAGAGCAGTTTCTCGGTGGCTCGCGCATCATCCACATGTACGGGAAAATACGAGACGATGTAGCCAACGCTATTCAGGTTGACTGAGAAGCAGAAGGCACGGTCTTAGAAGCTGCGTTCGGCCGTGGCACCGGCGAATATCATATGAGAATGAAGCACCTTCTTGATGTGGTACATGCTGCGTCAGCGGGGTTGCGTGTGATCGACCCTCACGACAAGCACAAGTCGGCGCGTACCAGCAAGGTCTGTGCCAGCACCAATGTCCGTCCCTCAACTGCTGTGACATCGGCCAATGAAACGCCTTCGAATGCCACGACATCATCTGATGAAACGTTCGCCCAGAATGGCCAGGAACGGAAGCTTGCCTTCGTCAGCGCATCCGTCGACCGCCGGACGACCAGTCCGGATCGCCTCGTGAGGCCAGCTTCGCCGTTTGTGGTGCAGGCCGGCACAGTCATTCCGGCCGCTCTCATCACGGGCATTCGATCCGATCTGCCGGGGCAGATCACGGCGCAGGTGACGGAAGCTGTCTATGACAGTCCAACGCGGCGAGCGCGCCTTATCCCGCAGGGGGCAAGGCTGATCGGCACCTACGACAGCCAGGTGGCATTTGGCCAGTCGCGCGTACTGTTGGTTTGGACGCGGCTGATTATGCCGAACGGGCGTTCGATCGTCCTGGAACGGCAGCCTGGCGCAGATGCATCTGGATACGCCGGCCTCGAGGACGAGGTCGACAATCACTGGAAATAGCTCTTGGGCGCAGCAGCGGTTTCGACACTGCTCGCTGTTGGCACGGAGGTCAATTCGGGCGCGGACGCAGGCAACACCAACAGCGACCTCATTGCTGCGCTCCGGCGTGGAGCGGAGGATTCCGCAAATCAGACAGGACAGCAGCTGGTTCGCCGCAATCTCAACATCCAGCCAACGTTGACGATCCGCCAGGGATTCCCGGTGAGGGTGATCGTCAACCGCGACCTGGTGCTCGAACCATATATAGGATAACGCGATGGCAAAGCTCAAGCTTGGAGCGATCGAAGACGACAAACCGATCAAAGTGGCGCACGAACTGCCGGCAAGCGTCCACCGGGACCTCGCTGCCTACGCTGAAATCCTGGCCCAGGAAACGGGACAACCCGTTCAGGATCCAGCCAAGCTGATCGCACCTATGCTGGCGAGGTTCATGGCGGCGGACAGGAGCTTTCGCAAAGCTCGGCGCGCGCGTCAGCGTGCGAATGGCGGCGAGGGGTAGCGCTCTAACAGCAAGTTCAATGCGGCCAACTTGGGTTGTCGTTGTCCGCTCGCGAATATGCCCAAGAGTCGAGCCGGCCGCGGCCGGTGCCGTCGCGCAATTCGCGTAGAAGAGGCTCGCATACGATTCCTGCGTTCGTGCTAATCAGGCTCGCCGCGGCGGCTGACACCGTGGCGCTCGATTTTTGGCGCCTTCAGGCTAAACTAGCTTGGAAAACAAAAGATCCTCAAAGGCTTTCCGTCTCTCGTAGTTCTGCATCGTCACGCTATCGCCGTGGGTGCTGATGACGGACTATCGCTGGACATGGCTGAAGAGGAATATTGGCGCGTTCCAACTCAATGATCGATCGCGGCTCAGCATCGACTTCAGATCGCGCTTATCAACTGTCGACTTCGGCGGAGTAGAACAACACATCCGCGATCATGATCATTCTGCGTCGTGATGCAAGCCGGTTGATCCGCATGCTGGCCAGCATGTACATGGTGAGGATCCAACCGGTCGCTGTGTTGAGAAGAAGGCCGTTCACGGAGTAGATTATTACCGAGTGGCCTGGGCTGACGGACGGCCGGGAGAGTCGCCGCGGACTCGTCGTGCAGGATTGCCTTCCCTTAAGCCCACTTGCCGGGGATGAGCTGGATCACTCTGGTGGCCTTTATTGCTCTGGCCGAGATACGCCCGGTACGTCAACTTAATGCCTTCCTCCAGTGAGGTCTGGGCACGCCAGCCGAGCCTGGCCAAACGGCTGACGTCGAGCAGCTTGCGCGGGGTGCCGTCCGGGCGCGACGTGTCGAAGCTGATCTCACCGCGATAGCCGACGGCCGCCGCCACCAAGAGTGCGAACTCGGCGATGGTGATGTCTGCGCCGGTGCCGATATTGACCAGGTCCGGCGAGGAATAGGTCTTCATCAGGTGGATGCAGGCGTCGGCGAGATCGTCGACATAGAGGAATTCGCGGCGCGGCGTCCCGGTGCCCCACACCACGACTTTGGTTGCGCCTGAGACCTTGGCCTCGTGGAAGCGGCGGATCAGCGCGGCGACGACGTGGCTGTATTCGGGATGATAATTGTCGCCAGGACCGTAGAGGTTGGTCGGCATCACGTTGATGAAATCGGCTCCGTACTGGCTGCGATAGGCCTCGGCCATCTTGATGCCGGCGATCTTGGCGATGGCATAGGGCTCGTTGGTCGGCTCCAGCGGGCCGGTCAGCATCGAATCCTCGCGCAGCGGCTGCGGCGCCAGGCGCGGATAGATGCAGGACGAGCCGAAGAACATCAGCTTCTCACATCCATTGGCATGGGCGGCCTGGAGCACATTGGTCGAGATCGCGAGATTGTCGTAGAGGAATTCGGCCCGCAGCGTGTTGTTGGCGACGATGCCGCCGACCTTGGCGGCGGCGAGGAACACGGCCTGCGGCCGCTTCGCGGCAAACCAGACGTTCACCGCGGCCTGGTCGCGCAAATCGACCTCGCTGCGCGACACCGTCAGCAGATCGGCCTGTTCGCGCGCCAGCCGGCGCATCAGCGCCGAGCCGACCATGCCGCGATGGCCGGCGACGAAAACCGTCTTACCCTTCAGTTCAAACGTGCTTGCCATTGCCCGCGTCCTGCCTGGCCTCAGCGAGATCGCTGGCGACCATCTCCTTCACCAGCTGCGCGAATGGCGTCTTCGGCGCCCAGCCGAGCTTGGCGCGTGCCTTGCTGGCATCGCCGATCAGGAGATCGACCTCGGTCGGGCGGAAATAGGTCGGATCGATCTGCACCAGGGTCTTGCCGGACGCCTTGTCGACGCCGACCTCGTCGACGCCCTTGCCGCGCCATTCGATGCTGCGACCAACCTCCGCAAACGCCAGCTCGACGAACTCGCGGACCGAGCGCGTCTCGCCGGTCGCGAGCACGAAATCATCAGGCTCGTCGGCCTGCAGGATTTTGTGCATGCCTTCGACATAGTCGCGGGCATGGCCCCAGTCACGCTTGGCATCGAGATTGCCGAGATAGAGCTTGCTCTCGAGGCCGACCTCGATGCGGGCGACGGCGCGCGTGATCTTGCGCGTCACGAAGGTCTCGCCGCGGATCGGGCTCTCATGGTTGAACAGGATGCCGTTGCTGGCGAACATGCCATAGGCCTCACGGTAGTTCACCGTGATCCAGTAGCCGTAGAGCTTGGCGACGCCATAGGGCGAGCGCGGATAGAACGGCGTCGTCTCCTTCTGCGGCACCTCCTGCACGAGCCCGTAAAGCTCCGAGGTCGAGGCCTGGTAGAACCGCGTCTCCTTTTCCATGCCAAGGATGCGGATCGCCTCCAAGAGGCGCAGCACGCCGATGGCGTCCGCGTTCGCTGTATATTCCGGGCTCTCGAAGCTGACCTGGACGTGGCTCTGGGCGGCGAGGTTGTAGATCTCGGTCGGCCGGATCTGCTGCATCAGCCGGATCAGATTGGTCGAATCCGTCATGTCGCCGTAGTGCATCAGGAACGGCACGTTGCCGGCATGCGGGTCCTGGTAGAGATGGTCGACCCGCGCGGTGTTGAACGAGGACGAGCGGCGCTTGATCCCGTGCACGGTGTAGCCGAGGCCAAGCAGATATTCGGCGAGATACGCGCCGTCCTGCCCGGTCACGCCGGTGATCAGCGCCACGCGCCGCTTTGAATCCTGAGCCGCCATGGTCTCTATTGGTTGCGCCGTAAAGAGCCCCCCTTAAGAACGTCAGTTGCGAAGCGGCTGCGAGAGATCTAGATGCTCAAGCGCGCTACACCCGCAACTAGAGGAAAGCGATCGTCAGCTCCGATCATACACATCATATATCCATGCACACTATATACATTGATTTATACCGATCCGGCAGTTGCTCTATCCCAATATTACAATCATTCGGACCTGGCTTATCGTGGCCGGATAAAGCGACGTGCTGAGGTTAGCCAGTTGCAAGTTAGGAGATCGGCATTGCATTGATAGAATCGCAGCATGCAGGCCGACACCCAGCCACAGCCTGTGCATAGATATCGCAGCCCACAATGCGTACCGCTCACTCAACCTCCAACAGAACACTCAGCCTAGGGCGCAGCAAGCTCATCGACCATATCGATGACATCGCTTCTGCTGGTGCAGGAAATACGGGGAGCTTGCAAACACTTGTATAGTTCTTCGAACGTTTCGATATCGAAAGTTTACCTTCGTACAATCGAGCTATCGATATTGATCGTTTAGTCTGATCTCGACAAGCGGAGCATGCATCTGTCCGAGTATCGCATGTTCGCCTGAACGAGCGCGACAAACATTTCCAGTAACAAATGGCAACACACGCTAGAGCAGCCCCGCAACCACGTCGACAGCAGGCCATTCGGAAGCCGCGGCTTCGCGAACTTGGGCTGCATTGATCAGCATGTGTGGAATTGTCGGCATCCTGGGGCGTGGTCCGGTCGTTGGACAGTTGGTCGCTTCGCTCGAGCGGTTGGAGTATCGTGGCTACGACTCCGCAGGCGTTGCGACGCTCGAAGGTCTCCGTATCGAGCGGCGGCGCGCTGAAGGCAAATTGAGAAATCTTGCCGAGCGGCTACACCGGCATCCGCTATCGGGTCATATCGGCATTGGTCACACCCGATGGGCGACTCATGGAAGGCCTACCGAAAGAAATGCCCATCCGCATGCGACGGAAAATGTCGCGGTCGTTCATAATGGGATCATCGAGAATTTCCGCGAGCTGAGAGCCGAACTGGGACAGAATGGAGCTCATTTCAGCTCAGAGACCGACACCGAGGTGGTGGCGCATCTCGTTGAATCCTATCTCATGAATGGCTACTCGCCACAGCATGCGGTGCAGGCGTCGCTGCCGCGGCTGCACGGAGCCTTCGCGCTGGTATTCCTGTTCAAAGGCCACGACGATCTTTTGATCGGTGCGCGCAAGGGATCACCCCTTGCGATTGGGCATGGCAATGGCGAAATGTATCTAGGATCGGACGCGATCGCGCTCGCACCCTTGACCGATTCCATTACTTATCTTGAAGATGGCGACTGGGCCGTGCTTACCCGCTCGATTTGTATGATCTACGACGCGGACGGCACTATCGTCCACCGGGAAACATCAAAGTCAGGCGCGTCGTCACTCCTGGTAGATAAAGCGAATTACCGCCACTTCATGGCTAAGGAAATCCACGAGCAGCCGATGGTGGCCGGGCAGACATTGGCTCATTATGTCGATATCGGCGCCGAGCGCGTCGCCCTGCCGCTCAAACTACCGTTCAACTTCAATTCGATTCAGCGAATCTCGATTACGGCCTGCGGCACGGCAAGCTATGCCGGTCACATCGCCAAATACTGGTTCGAGCGGTTAGCACGCCTGCCGGTCGAAATCGATGTGGCATCCGAGTTCCGTTACAGGGAGGCGCCTTTGCGCAAGGGCGATCTCGCGATCGTCATCTCGCAGTCGGGGGAGACTGCCGACACACTGGCTGCGCTGCGTTACGCCAAGAGCCAGGGTCTGCACACGATATCTGTAGTCAACGTCCAGACCTCGACGATTGCGCGTGAGAGCGAATCCGTGCTGCCGACGCTGGCGGGACCGGAAATCGGCGTCGCCTCCACCAAGGCGTTCATCTGTCAGCTAGTGGTAATGGCGGCGCTTGCCCTGGCAGCAGGCAAAGAGCGCGGTAAACTGCACGAGATCGATGAATCGAAGCTTGTCGGCGAGCTTATCGAAGTGCCGCGGCTGATTGCTGCGGCGCTGTTGATCGAGCCGCAGATCGAGAAACTCGCGCGTCATGTCGCCAAGTCGAGCGATGTGCTCTATCTCGGCCGCGGCACATCGGCCCCCCTGGCACTGGAGGGTGCGCTCAAGCTGAAGGAAATCTCGTATATCCATTCAGAAGGCTACGCCGCTGGCGAGCTCAAGCACGGACCGATTGCATTGATTGATGAGACGGTGCCCGTGGTGGTGATCGCGCCATACGACGCGGTCTTCGGGAAAACTGTCTCGAACATGCAAGAAGTCGCGGCTCGAGGCGGCAACATCATCTTGATCACTGATGCGAAGGGCGCTTCGGAAGCGACGGTGGACACGCTCATGACCATTGTGATGCCGGACATGGGTGGAAGCTTTACGCCCATGGTTTATGCCATCCCGGTTCAGCTTTTAGCCTATCATACTGCCGTCGTTATGGGGACGGATGTGGATCAGCCGCGCAATTTAGCAAAATCGGTCACCGTCGAATAGCCGGCTCCGGCAATGTCGAGGTGCTTCTCCGTTGTCTAGCCATCAGGCTGCGGTGGCTGCCCCATCTGGTGGATTCAAAATCCGGAAAGGCTGTAGTCTCGCGCCTATCCATGGTTGGTGGATACTTGGTTGTCGCGAATTCTGGTAACTGTTAGCAGGCCGCGCGCTCCCCCGGACTTATCGAGACTGCGATCTGGGCATACGTCTAGCATGGCGCGCGGCATCAGAAGGAGAGCGTTCGACGGCTGATTCAATAGGAGAACTATCGATCGAACCCGCTCCTGATAGGCTGACATTGCGAACCATGCTCGTAGCCTCACCAATCCCGGCAACGCCAATGCGACGTGCATTGGTGCCGCTTTAGGAAAGCTTGCCGAAAGGATGGGAGGGCATTCACGGTCTCGCGTCAGGTTTTGGTAAGGCAGTCAGCCTATCAACTCCGCCGAGTTTAACAAGCCTGAACCAAATGCGGAAGTGTATGCCCGCTGGGAGCACCAATCGCCATGTATAATCGGATCAATGGCTTGTCCACTTCCAATCCTCACGCTTTGTCGAAGCTGACGAGCAAGGGGATGCAAACAGCTTCGCGGATGCGTTCGCCAATATGCGCTTGGCTGCGCCAGGCCCCAGTGGCAGCTCATCGTCGGCAACAAGACCGTATTCGCTCGTTCAAAACCCTCCTGTGGTGGAGATCAATAGGTCGTCGTTCAGAAAGGCAGCTCAGACCTATCACGGCGAAAAGATCAAGTACATCGCCGACAACCCGCAAGAGTACTCAGATTTCGTGTCCGCAAGAGCAGGGCGAACTGCGGAAATTGCTGAGGACTATGGAACAACTCGAGATTCCGATAATGCGCGATACTTCAGCTACCAATTAGGAAACAAGAGTGTCGGGCTTCTAAGAATGGAAGGCGGCGACAGCATGACAGAGTTCGACGTCAAGCGATGGCGGGAGCTGTTTCCTGGGCGAACGGGGACTACCTCGAGTGTAGATCTTCAGGTCGTTCATCCGCTTGTCGAGAACGCTGGCGATATTCTGCTCGAGCATCAACTTCGAATGGACGGCTAAAGGCCGTTGCTCAATTTGCGTCCGGCTAATCCAGAAGCAAGAGCCCGTGGGGAGAAGTTGGGGTTTGTCGAGGTTGACGCCGACAATATGGTTCTCGACCCAGAGATGTCAGAAAATTGGATAAGAACAGTGATGGTGAATGGCAGCGAAAAGGCGCTGCCGCGCGATATCTTTCCGAAATTGGCAACTGTGAGAACGGTGATACCGAGATCGCAGAAGGCTCCGCGACATACGATTGCGAGGATGATTTTATGTGACTAGAGTATAGTTGCGTGGAACGTATCTCGACGTGCTCTTCGCGCCGTCTTTGCTGCGCTAGGCGGCCTTGGGGAAGGCTCACAGTCAGAAGAGCTCCTGCGCGGAGAAGATGGTACGCAGACTGAGCCGGCCGGCGTAGTCTTCGCCGAGCTGCTAGTGCCTGGTGCGCTCTGTGACAGCAATGCACGAGCCAATAGATCGAATTGGCGGCGTCGTAATAACTTTACGAGGCGCGGCCAAGATCCGCCCGGCCGTCGAAAGGAGGCCGGGCATTTTGCACGCAGATTATGTGGGGTATCTGGAGGCAAAGGTCTTCCGGGCGATCTGATGAGGCCCAAGAGTTCATGAGGAGCAAAGGAGCAGCCTGAGATAGGGCGTGAAGGAGCTACGGAGCGATTGCTGCCCCCCAATAGACAAGGAGGATAGAAGCTGTGACGGGCGGCGCGGTGAACAGGAGCTCGTCCCACAGAGCTTTTCGCCCGACGAAATGAACAAGACTCAAGCAATTGGTTCGAAAATGCGTTCCGGAGAGCTCTTGGGCTGAGCAGAGCTCTTTCGTTGTTGAAAATAGTATGCTTGCTGCAACGAGACCGAGCTAAGCAAGCGCGCGAACCTGTCGAATCCTGTCCGGGAGGAGGATCACCCTGAGCACCAGCCTACGGAGATTGAACGGAGCCGGGAGTGCCGAGTACCGCGAGCCTCGCGGCGGCAACGTTGGTCCTGATCAACGCGGCTAGCGGGCGGAGCACGTCACAAGGATCAATAAGCCAAAGTAAGAAATCGACCGCTGGTGATGCCGGCCGATTTCGGGGAGTTCATTCCAGTAGATCGTACGAGCTCGAGATAGGATTTCAACATGCAGGTCTTGAACCCTGCTTGAGCGAACTCGCGGGTGACGAGCCTAAAAAAAGCGGACCAACCAATTAGACTGGAGCGCGCGGACCCGGCCTCTCGGAGTTCTAATTACAGGCGCAGCGTGCTCGGCGCCAAGAAGCTGATCGATGTCGTGTCGCGTGAGAAGTGCGCAGATTGGACATGAGGTTGGCGGTCTTCTGGATTAGGTGTGCCCCCCGTCGCGATTCTCCTGCAGTGCGGCATCGAGGCACTCGATCAGCGTATGTCCGGCGAAGGGCTTGGCCAGAAAGCCAATCGCTCCCGCGTCCAGGGCTGAGGCGCGCACGCGGTCGTTCGGGAACGCAGTAATGAAAATGAACGGCACACCGTGACCTCTCGCCCGCATTTCTGCCAACAGGTCCAAGCCGCTCATAACCGGCATCTGCAGATCCGAAATTACGCAGGCGGTTTCGTTCAATCGCGGTGACCTCAAGAAGTCCTCGGCCGACGCAAACGTTTGGACGATGTAGCCACGCGATTTCAGAAGGTTCTCTGTCGCCGCGCGGACCGACGCGTCGTCGTCAACGACAGATATTAAAGGCGTGGACAAGACGTGCCCTCCGGACGCGGGAATGGCGGCTGCCGCAGCATTAGCCACCCTCGGCGAAAAGTGGGCTTGAGTGTTGAAATTGTAAAATCATACTTAGGTTTGTTCGGGCCGATTTGCGCGGATGCTCAGCGTCTCAGTCATTCTGATCAAATCCGCGAGCGACCGGGCGCGCATCTTTTTCATTACGTGTCCCCGGTAGATCTTGACCGTAATCTCGGCGAGCCTCAGCTCGGCGGCTATCTGCTTGTTCATCAGGCCGGTAGCGACCAGCTTCATCACCGCCTGCTCGCGCGGGCTTAAGGTGTTAAATAGAGCCTGCAGTTCCGCGACGGTCTGCTCAGCCTTCCGTCTTTTGCGATCACGTTCGGTCGCGGCGACCACGGCGTCAAGCAGCTCCTGATCGCGAAACGGTTTGGTGAGAAAATCGACGGCTCCGCCTTTCATGGCCCTGACGCTCATTGGAATGTCGCCATGGCCGGTGATGAAGATGATCGGAATATGAATGTTCAACCGCGCCAGGTCAGCCTGGAACTCAAGTCCACTCAGACCTGGCAGCCGGATATCAAGAACCAGGCAGCTAACAACATCGGGAAGCCCGCTCTGTAGCATTTCGCGGGCCGATCCGAATGCAACGACGTCCAGGCCGACCGATTGAAAAAGGTTCGTTAGCGACCGACGCATCGAGGTGTCATCTTCGACAACGAAGACTGTCGCATTTGCCGACGCTTCAGCTTTGCTGCCTTCGCGCGGGGGGGAAGGGCGTTCGCTCACGGCACGAGCTCCTTGTGCAACGGTAGGTCAAACCGAAAGCTCGCTCCCGGCCCCTGCTTGCGAACGACTGAAAGGCGCCCTGCATGAGCTTCCACAATCGAGCGGCAGATCGAAAGGCCCATGCCAAGGCCACTCGACTTTGTCGTGAAGAAGGGGTCTAATACTCGGTCGGTATCATCTTCAGCGATCCCGACGCCGCAATCCGTCACGGTAAGCTGCACGTATCCCGTATCGTCCTCCGACGACTGAATCACCAGTTCGCGCGTCCGGTCCGTAACTGCGTCCATGGCTTCGATCCCATTCATCACCAGATTGATAATCACCTGTTGCAGCTGAATCCGATCACCGAGGATTGCGGGCAGCGCTTCCGTCAACTTGGTCTTTAGCGTCACTCGGTGGTTAACCAGCTCACGTGCCACCAGAGCAATAACATCCTTGACTACATCATTGATATCGAGCGGTACCATCTCGATCTCGCCTTTCTTCGCAAGTGCGCGAATGCGACGGATCACCTCGCTTGCCCGGATTGCGTCTTCGATTATCCACTCAACCGAACAGCGAGCGGCGGAAAGATCAGGTGTCTGGCGGCCCATCCAACCGAGGCACGCGTCGGCGTTGCTGATAATCGCGGCGAGTGGCTGGTTGATTTCGTGGGCGATGGAGGTTGTCAGCTCTCCTAGCGTCGTCACACGCGTCACATGCGCAAGCTCCGCCTGCGCCTTTCGGAGCTCTTGTTCGGTTTGATCTCCGCGAATCAAAGCGGTGATGTCGGTGCTGACGCCGCGGTAGCCGAGGAAATTGCCGTTTAAATCAAAAAAAGGCTTGCCGCTCGTCCGGACGTAGATCGGAGATCCCATACGGTTGACAGTGCGGTAGACCAGATCCCGAAACGGAAGATGCGCCTCCAGCGTCGCCCGATGTTGCCGCCACTTCTCAGGTTCTTCCTCGACGTCGCACGCGATGTCCCAGCGAGGCAGGCCCATCAATCCCGTCGCCAATATTCCCGCAGCGCTGGTGTGCTCGGATAAGTGGGTGACCTGATGATCTGGTCCCGTCTCCCAGAGCCAGTCGGAAGCTGTTTCGGCGTAATCGCGAAAGCGCTGCTCGCTTTCGCGCAGCGCGGCAAGTGTGTTTTCCAAGCGTTCCCTAGCGGCGTATTGCTCGGTGACATCCATGTGTGTTCCGATGAGTTCGCGCACATTGCCATCGCTGCCGACCACCACATGCGCGACGGAGTGTATGCGTCTTATCCCGCCATCTGCTAGAAGGATTCGAAAATCATACTCGAAGCGCTCTTCCTTGCCTTCGATAGCCTGGCGCTGCACTTCCTGAAGCCGCGGCAGGTCATCTGGATGAACGCGCGACCGAATGGTCTCGATCGATACAGTCTCTTGCGGTTCAAAGCCAAATAGACGGTCGACCTCAGCGGAGCGATACACAAAGTCGAGACTGTAGAGGTCCCAGGACCAGCTGCCCGTGTGACTGAGACGCTGGGCCTCGGCCAAATAGGCTTCGCTACGGCGTAGCTGCTGTTCTACTTGCCTTGCTGCCGTGATATCCGTCGCTGCGCCGACAAACTCGATGTCACCGGTGGCAGTTCTTGTTGCTCGCGCCCGCGCGTGGATGTGCTTCACCGAGCCGTCCGGCAGCAGCAACCGGTATTCGTGCTCGAAGTCCCTTGGGTCTCGCATCGCTCGATCGATGATCTCTTGGACCGAAGCTTTATCGTCTGGATGGGTACGCTCGACAACCAGTTCCGGCGCAGGAGCCGTCTGCGGGTCCAATTGGAAAATTCGAAAGTTCTCCTTTGACCAAAAGACCTCGCCGGTAGCAACGTTCCAGCCGAAGCTGCCTGTGTGGCTCAACTCCTGCGCCTGAGCCAAATGGGCTTCGCTCCGCTGCAGGGCAAGTTCGGTTCGCTTTCGCTCCGTGACATCTTCGCACGCTATTAGGACAATGGGCTGGTCATCGGCCCAGAGCATGGCTTTAGCGTTTTCACGTACCCACAGTACCGAGCCGTCTTTCCTGATTTTCTGGACATCCCAGGTGTGCGATTGGCCGATATCTTCAAGGCAGGTGCGAACGCATTTGTGAACGAACGCGCGATCTTCCTCGAGAAAGATTCCCAGCACGGATTGGCCGATCAGTTCGTCGCGGGCATAGCCGAGTTGTGTCGCGCCGAAGGTATTGACGTTGAGGACCGTACCGGCTTCATCGAGCATGAAGTACATGGCCGGGTTGTGCTCAAAGATCGCGCGCCACCGTTTTTCGCGATCCTTCAAATCGGCCGCGCCGCGCCGCAGCTGGGCCGCAGCCTCATGCGTAGCCTCTCTTTCCTGGCGGACTCTTCCGATCAGGTGTGTTCCAACGATCGAGACAGTAAGAAATGCGACGACCACCGGAAGAGCTTGGGGGTCGTCAATCCGTAGACTGAACGCCGGCGGCACAAAGCAGTAGGCCAAAGCAGCGATGGCTAAGACGGAAAGCGCGTATGATGCGACAAAGCTGCCGATCAACGAAAACAGCAATATCACCAGCAGATAGACGAGCGCCATCGCGGCGAAATGCGTTTGAAGGTAAAAGGAAGCTAGCGTCACCACCGCCAGCGTTATGCTGCCGAAGGCAAACTGCGTGGCCGAACGTTTGAAATTGCTGATCTGATTATGCATTCTTCGACCGTCCGGCCGTTATGCGGCAGGAGAGCTATAACATTCTAGGCAAAAATAAGGCAATCCTTTCTGCCCCAGAGACGCACACGAGCATTTCCGGGATCGATTGCTTACGGTTGAACTGAGCACGTACCGAAGAAAGGCGCATTACAAACGTACGTATAGTTGTCCTAAACCATTCAATATCGCGCTGACATGCGTGCAACCGAGCCCGGGCTATCTGTTTTCCTTCGCTATTGAAACGCTCGCGGGCGCGTGAGGCTGCGGCCGAGCACAGCTGCGTGGCGCCAAGGCACATCAAGGTCAGGGTCAGCGGCCACATCAATTCAGCTAAGCGCTGACGCTGAACAATGCGGCAGGTTTTGCCTATGCGGAGAGAGCAGCGAAAAGCTCTGGAGCGCCGTGACGTTACCCTCTGGGATCCATCTCAGGTCGGTGAAGGGGCCAATCTGGTCCACCGTGATCACGTCCATCGCGGTCTCTTCCGCAATGCGCACCGGAACAAGCCAGATGATCGAGTTGCGCCAGCGAGGTCGCCGTCGGACGTGGCGGGTTCATCAGTAGCCACGTACCAACCGTTTCATGGGCGGACCGGGTACCGTGGACCGTCACGCCGCACAGATTCTGTCATTAACCGTATGCTCTGGCTCGGCAAACCTTGCCCCGGCATTTGGATGGCCAGGAGCTGTACCTCAAAAGGCGCGCCTGGAGATGGCTGCCGAAAACAATGCTCTCTTTTCCCTTTTTATGTGAGGATCTTTCTCAGAGCGGTTGCCTGGACCGCAGCGCAAAGCAGGCGGTCCGAGATCGCGTGAGAAAACGCTCCGGTTTGCAGTTCAGGTCGGCTGCGCCGATCAGAACTGCGAAGAATCACAAGTTTGGGCAACACTCGCGTTCGACGCGTCTTGTAATCACGGATAAAGTCCGTGGCCTACCTCCTTGTGCTTCTAATGTCGATGCTGGTGGAATCGGCGGGCTGGTTGAGCCGGGCGTGCAGCGTCCCGTGCTTGAGTTCGCCTTCCCACCAGGAGACGAACACAGCTGCGATGCCGTTGCCGGTGATATTGGTAAGGGCTCGTACCTCGCTCATGAACTTGTCGATCGAGAACACGATTGCCATGCCCGGCACTAGCGCTGGGTTGACCACCGACAACGTAGCAGCGAGCGTGATGAAGCCCGCGCCGGTGACGCCGCTTGCCCCCTTCGAGGCCAGCATTGCCACGAGTAAGATCGTGAGCTGCTGGCCAAGAGTGAGATCGACCCCGAGCGTCTGGGCAATGAACAAGGTCGCAAGCGTCATATAGATGTTGGTGCCGTCGAGGTTGAAGGAGTAGCCGGTTGGCACCACGAGGCCGACCACGGGCTTGGAGCAGCCCAGCCGCTCGAGCTTCTCCATCAATTGCGGCAGCGCGCTTTCCGAAGACGAGGTGCCGAGCACGATTAGAAGCTCATCCTTGATATAGGCAATGAACTTGAAGATCGAAAAGCCGACAAGGCGCGCGATCAGGCCGAGAACGACCACTACAAATATCGCGGCCGTCGCATAAAATAGCGCGATCAGACCGATCAGATTACCGAGCGCCGCCGGCCCGAACTTGCCGATCGTGAAGGCCATTGCGCCGAACGCGCCGATCGGAGCCGCTTTCATGATGATAGCGATCACGCCGAACACCGCGTGCGCAACGTCGTCAATCATGCCGCGCAGCCGCGCTCCACGCTCTCCCAGCGCCATCAGCGAAAAGCCAAACAGGATCGCGAACAGGAGCACCTGCAGAACATCGCCGCGAGCCAGGGCGCCGACCACGGTATCGGGAATGATATTGAGAAAGAAATCGACGGTTTTCGAGGCTTCCGCCTGCTTGACGTAATTGGCGACTGCCGCAGCATCGGGTTTGACGGCAAGGCCACGGCCGACTTGAACCAGATTGCCCATGACAAGGCCCAACACCAAGGCAAAGCTGGAGACGATTTCGAAGTATACCAGCGCCTTGACGCCGACGCGCCCGACTTTCTTTGCGTCCTGAATATGCGCGATGCCGGATGCAACGGTGCAGAAGATGATCGGCGCGATCACCATCTTGATCAGCTTGATGAAGCCGTCACCGAGCGCCTTGACCCAGTCGTTGGTCGCGACCGATGGCCACTGCCATCCGACGATGGCGCCAATCACGATAGCGATCAACACTTGGACGTAGAGAATTTTATACCAGGTTTGCGACGCGCGCGCAGGCGCCGCAGTTGCCATGGTGGTCATGACGCTTCCTTCCCGAATTCCCTCGAATGTGAGCCGCCGCGTCGTGAGAGCCGACGGCATCATACGAGGCTGTCCTTTTAGCCGTAGCCGTGTCCGATTGAAGACGGTTCCGGGAGCCGGCGCGTCATTCCAAAGGCAGGCATTCAGTCACGTTATCTTTTTCGGCAAGCAAGATTTGCACCAGACGCTAATCTGCGGCCGATCAAACCAGGCATAAGCCGTCTATCTCTTGATGAGGTTATCTGAATGCTCGGACCTGCGTTCGCATGTTCGAATGGAAGGCGTTGCGCTGGGTGGCGTATCTCTTGCTCTGGCAGGGCACGTAGGCCGAGTCGCGTCTCAGCGTTGAAGCTTAGCGTGATCGGAATGTGTCGAGTGCCGAGTTGATGCAACAGTGCGTTGCATTGGTAAAATCGATTGTTTGGATCGCAGGTATCCACGCGATGGAAGCTTGGCGACATCTGAGCGTCAGATCGAGATTCTTTTTGGGCGCGTTATCTCTGCTTGGCGGGCCGCACGCTCAAGAAGCACCGGACATATGGCGCAGGGCCAACGTATCGACGAATTTGGCGGTCGCGTCATCTACGCACTGGATGAGCTGAAAGCGTGGGCCGATCTCGCTGTCAGGGCGTCAACGTCCGATCCCGGTAAAGGCATTGTTGCTGCCGGCCAAGAATCGCCCAAGGCTGCGCCCTATGCACGCCAGGAGTCATGGTGATCGCCGCATGAGAATAGCGACGATGCAGGACTGAGATGCAGCAGGATGTGCCGTCTGGCGATGTCCCGGGAGTTTGACCAAGCTGATGCCTCTCCATCGCCGGCCGGGATATATAGGGTTGATAAAATCGAATCTTGTATACATGCTGTCATTCCGACGACGATTTTGACTGCAAAAATTTCTCATAATGAGCATATTTCCCACGAAATCTCGAACTAGTGTATACACTAAAGCCGCATGAGCGATTGCTTTCCGACCAATGCCTGTACGCGGCCGCTTGGGATGCCGAGGTCAAGCAGGCGCTGTTGCCGCGCACGATCTGCGGCAGGCACGCCGTAATGTATCGGCGGGGGCGCTGGAGGATGCCTGTTGGCATCGGTTGGTGCCGCTCTCAAAAGGGCGCCTTGAGGGCGACAGCGTTGTCTGCGGCTATCATGGGCTGAAATTCAATGCGCAGGGGCGCTGCACCTTCATGCCCTCGCAAGAGACAATCAATCCCTCCGCATACGTGCGTGCCTATCCCCTAGTCGAGCGCAATCGCTTCATCTGGCTGTGGATGGGCGATCTGGCGCTGGCTGACCCAGATTTGGTGCCGGACATGCACTGGAACGACGATCCTGCTTGGGTCGGTGATGGTGAGACCATTCACCTCAAATGCGACTATCGTTTGGTCGTCGACAATCTCATGGACCTGACGCACGAGACTTTTGTGCACGGGGCCAGTATTGGCAACGACGCCATCGCGGAAGCGCCGCTTGACGTCACGCACGGCGAGAAGACTGCCATAGTAACGCGCTGGATGAAGGGGATTACTCCCGCCGCCGTTCTGGTCGAAACAGTTGCAAAAGCCTGGTCGGGTGGACCGCTGGCAAATCATTCGTTTCGAGGCGCCGTGCACCATCAATATCGACGTCGGGGTGGCGCCCGCCGGAACAGGCGCGCCCGAAGGCGATCGCTCGGCGGGTGTCAATGGTATGGTTCTCAACACCATCACGCCCGAAACGGAGACGACCTGCCATTATTTCTGGGCATTCGTACGTAATTACCGCTTAAGCGAACAGCGTCTGACCACCGAACTCCGCCAAGGCGTTTCCGGCATCTTCCGAGAGGATGAGCTTATTCTCGAGGCGCAACAGCGCGCCATCGACGAACATGCCGATCGGGTCTTCTACAACCTCAACATCGACGCTGGCGCGATGTGGGCACGCCGCCTGATAGATCGCATGATCGACGCGGAAATCCGCCGCAGCACCGGCAAGCCGCGGAGTAGGACATGGCCGAGCGTGACAGCGATCGCTCTGTCTCACAGACGGTGCGTGCCCAGCTCAGTTTGCGCGATCTGATTCTGTCGGGTGATTTGCGGCCCGGCGAACGGATCTCCGAATTGCAGGCTGTGGAGGCGACCGGCGCCTCGCGCACTCCGGTGCGAATGGCGCTGGTTCGACTGCAGGAGGAAGGGCTTTTGGAAGCGATCTCTTCCGGCGGTTTCATGGTAAAGGCATTCTCCGAGCGTGATGTCGTGGACTCGATCGAACTGCGCGGCACGCTCCAGAGGCTGGCCGCACGCGTTGCCGCCGAGCGCGGTGTTTCGTTGCGCGATCTCGAACCCTTGAAAGGTTGTCTTGACGAGACTGACGGTCTTGTGCGGCAGGATCCAATCTCCGTCGAGACTTTCTCCTCCTACGTCGCGCTCAACGCGCGCTTTCACGCGCTGCTGACGGAATTGTCGCGCATCCGCCCTTGATCAGGCAGGTCGATCGCGCGTCCGCATTACCGTCCGCCTCGCCTAGCGCGCTTTGTGATGACACAATCGACACTGCCGGATGCGCGCCACACACTCCTAATTGCGCAGGATCAACACCGCGTCGTAATCGACGCAATCGAAAATCGAGAAGGCGCGCGGGCCGAAGCAATCATGCGGGAGCACGCGCAAGTGGCGGCGCGCAATTTGCGCTTGGTGCTCAAGAACAAGACGCATTCCGACCTGCTGCCGGGACTGGCGCTCATTAGGATGGCAGGCGATTGAAGGGAGCTGCATGCGGTTCATTGAAAGCTGGATACCCGCAACCCTCGTTGCGACATGCGATCTGACGCCTTCGATCCGCGAGCTGCTGATCAAGCCGGACAACTTTGATAGCGCGGCCTATCCGGTGGGCAGCCATATCAATGTCGCCGTCACTGTCGATGGACACGGCCGGAGACGCGGTCCTACTCCTTGGTCGGCGAAGTCGACCGGGCGGGCTATGGCATTGCGGTGCGGCGCGTGGAGGCTCGCGCGGCGGCTCGCAGTACATGTGGTCGCTCGCGCCGGGCGCGCGGCTGACCATTACATTGCCGGTCTCACTGCTGTCGATAGACTGGGCGCGCCGGCACTACTGCCTAATCGCCGGGGGCATCGGTATTACGCCACAAATAGGGGCAGCTCAGGCGATAGCCCGCCGCGATAGCCAATTCACTTTACATTATGCCGCGCCTTCTCGTGATCAAGCCGTCTATCTGGATGTCCTCGTCCCCTTGCTGAACGAGAGACTTAATATCCATGCAAGCAACGAAGGGCGTCGGCTCGATTTCGATGACTTGTTCGCCCCGCTGCCGCCTGACGCCTTGACACTCTTGTGTGGTCCGATGCGGATGCTCGATACGGCGCGCCGGGCTTGGACCGGCGCAGGGCGCGCACTATCGGACCTACGCCACGAGACCTTCGGTTCGAGTGGCTCGCTGCCGACTGAAGGTTTCCGGGTGTGCCTTGCAGATCCTGCCATCGAGCTAGTGATTCCGCGCGATCGCTCGTTGCTCGATGTACTCAATGAAGCTGGTTACGACGTGATTGCGGATTGCCGGCGCGGGGAGTGCGGCGTCTGTGCGATCGATCTCGTCAACATCGACGGTGAACTTGACCACCGCGACGTCTTCTTCAGCGAGCAGCAAAAGCGCGCGAACGCAAAGATCTGTGCATGTGATTCTCGCGCTCACGGCACGATCACCCTCGATATACTACATCGCCTGGACACGATATAGGCTCGTTGCAGCGCTTGTTTCGGCAGTGGGTCCTAGTCCAGCGCTCGGAACAACTGGCGCATGACCACGCATGGGACTGTGGCGCGGTTGCCGGCCGTCATGCCTGCTAGCGTTTAAGGAACGGCTAACCAATTCTTCGAAGCAGGAGATGCACGCGAGGATTTCCGTCGAGTATCCGGAACGTTATGAGACCCCAAGGGCATCTCGCGCACGTCAACTCTGCAGTTTCATTGTGCGGCGCTGTCCGCTCGAGGACAATGATGCCAGAAAGCTGACAGAGCGTTAGGTCCACTCCACAGCAATGCCCATCTATGCGCGTTTTTCCTCACGTTGAGCACGGAGTGCATCACATTTGGCAAGCGGCACAGACATTGCTGGACGACAAGACAGGAGCTGGTGCCGTCAGACTGGGTGAAGCGGCCCTGTCACAGGAGTCTCCGATGAGGCCTGCGATTTCCGCCCTCTTGCCCTCTCTCGCAGAAATGACGCGCGTCAATATGGCACCCCTCATCAAGTTCCTCATGCCGACGGATAGGCTTGCCGGATTGTCAAAGCGGGCGAGGTGGTCCGAAGCCATGTTGAATGTCATAGCGGGCACTGAGCTATACAGCCAGGCCACGCAAGCTCCAACATTTCTGGCGTTTCGCTCGGGCGACCGCGGTCGCCCGGCTCGGCTGCTTGAGGGCGGCCTCGCGCCTCCGGAAAGCCACTTCGCCTCTCTGGCGAGTTCGGCTTCGAACGTTGTGAATCGTGCGTGCAAGCCGTCGTCGTTCTCCGTGCCGTCGATCTGCAGGCGCGTCGTCGCCGCAAAAGGGACGAGTGGGCCGGACACCGCAGATGCATTCGCAATGGGGAAGGCGGCGCGGCCGAAGCTAGTACAGTGTGCGTCGATCCCACAGATTGATCGATTGATTCAGACCGGAGATTCTGAATCGCCGCTAAAAGGGAACGATGTGAGAACGCGCCGGCGGTTAGCAAAGGACCTTGTGAACCGACCTGGCAGGATGCCTCGCTTCTGGAGGTTGGATCCGGCCAAAAGGCGCTGCATGCCAAATCCTTCAGCAAGCCGGACGTGCAGGCGATCGCTCTGCCGATATGGCAACGTGCTCTCACCGTGGAGCTGACGCACATGGATACCTTTTCGGCCGAGATCTGGCAATCCGTTGCGCTCACGATCGAGCTCGCCAGCATGACGACGATGATCCTTTTGGTTGTTGGCGCGCCACTCGCGTGGTGGCTGGCACGTTCAAAGACGGTTTTGAGCAAGGCGGTGGCGACGATCATCGCGCTGCCGCTGGTGCTGCCTCCGACGGCGCTTGGTTTCTGCGTACTCGTCCTGCTCGGCCCGAACAGACCGGGTGGCTTTCTCGCCTCTTTCTGGGGCGAGCACACGCTCGCCTTTACCTTTGCAGGAATTGTAGTCGGATCGGTCCTCTCAGCGCTCCCTTTGGTGGTGCAGCCGATCCATAATGCCTTTATTGCGATAGGCGGGGGACCGCTCGTCAATCAGCGTGCTTCTCCATTGTATGCCTTCATTACTATCGGTCTGCCGTTGGTGCGACTGGAGTTTCTCAAGGCTGCCTTGGTTGGCTTTGCTCATTCGATCGGCACCTTCGGCGTAGTGATGATGATCGGCGGCAACATTCCTGGGCGCACCAAGGTGTTGTCAGCTTATGTCATTGACTATGTGCAAGCATCGCGCTGGAGCGAGGCAAGTTGGATTGCCGGCGGTATGGTGATGTTTGCCTTTGCCGTCATTTTTATTCTAACCTTCATCGACAAACGCTGTGCCAGAAGAGGCACATGAGGGCACCAGCCCTGATTGAATCCGCTTCGGTATGACGGCCAGACATGTCCGATCGTGAGCGAGCAGCAGCATTGCAAGCCGGATCCGGTCATCCGTTATGGCCGCGGCTGCCGCTGGAATCGGCTTTAATTCGCCGCACGTCGCGCCTCTGCCCGAGGCTAGGGCTTGACGTCGGAGTTCCAAGAGCCGCCTTGCCAAACTGGAGGAGCTCTGCGCTCGCCAGATCGTTGGCAAGTGCGTGCCGGCGCGGGTTGCATCGCCTGAGACGGCAAGCTCATCCACTAAAAGGCATACGGGCAATTCGATCCCTGCGAAAGCAACATCGATGCGCTTCGAAGCGATATTCGCAGTCGCGTCCGTCGCCAAACCGATAATGGCGATTGCCTATTACGCTGATGCGGCAAGTTGCCTACCCCTGCAGGCCGAGATTACCGCTCACTACCCGGACTTCGCAAAAACATGAAAGTAGAGGGGGGGGCAGCCTGACGGTTGATCAAAAATTCGAACGCCGAGGGCGCCATAGATCAGCCTCACTTATGGCGCGCCCGGATAGCTCGGATCAAGCAGCGCGTCTTCATCCGGATTTCGTAGCTCCGCCGGTCAAGAGCGATGAACAGGCTTTCATCGAAGCCATACTAAGCTGCCGCTGCCCCATCTTCTCGACCGATGTGCTCGGGATTGTCGTCGAAAAGTCAGCGAACAGCGATTGTGACAGTATCCTGCGAACAGCCCGTGGAGGCTGATCGAAACGCAAGATGCCACGTTCCATTTGTCGGGATCGCAACGCGAGCGCCCCGCGCGTCAATTTCTAGACGCCCCTCTGACAGGAAAGCCACAGAACTCGAGCTCCTCGAAAGTCCGACGAAGTTTGACTGCGGGGGAGTTTGCGTATTTGCGACAGTCCATGACGATGTGCGGTTTGGACAAATGCTGCTAAACGGCAGGACCTCGATGGGCAACGCTTTCGAGATCTCAAGACGGCGCATCACATAATCTCCAACGACTTTGCGGGATTGGGACTCGGAGCGGCTGTGCGCGAATGAAAGGGCTCCTCGGCGCTTCCAGGCAATTCAGGTAAGTTGACCTGGACTGGCGCCGCTGGATGAGAGCTTTGAAGGTCCAGACTCCGATTATAGATCCTGTGAAAGTGCTCGCGCAGCAAGCGCCCACTGAATGAAAAATGCATCGGATCGATCCGCCCCGACGGATCATTAGCACGAATGGCGGACAACGCGTAGCTTGTGCCTCGCGAGCTCGGTTCGCTCATCCCTACCGATAATCGCGAAGCGGCGGCGCGTATCTGCCGAGTGTGCTCCCATGCGGTGGCCTGTTTCTTGCTGTCGAGGTCAGTAATTGTTACGGCCGACAAGTCACTTGGAAGGGGCCATGGGCGGGGCATCGGAAACTTTCTACAGCGTGATCAGACGTCAGGGTATCACGCGTCGTAGTTTCCACAAATTCTGCAGTTTGACAGCCGCGAGCTTCGGACTCGGTTCGCTCGCCGCAAGCGGTATTGCTTCCGCCTTAGAGACCAAGCCGCGTGTGCCGGTCATCTGGATGCACGGGCTCGAGTGCACCTGCTGCTCGGAAAGCTGTATCCGATCGGCTCATCCGTTGATTAAAGACACGCTGCTATCGATGATTTCGCTCGACTATGACGACACGATCATGGCGGCGGCAGGACACCAGGCCGAAGCCATCCTGGAGGAAACCCGTGCCAAGTACAAGGGCAAGTATGTGCTTGCCGTGGAAGGCAATCCGCCGCTGAACGAAGGGGGCATGTTCTGCATAGACGGCGGCAAGCCGTTCGTTGAAAAGCTCAGGTCGATGACGGAAGAGTCCATGGCGATCGTCGCTTGGGGCACGTGTGCGTCCTCGGGCTGCGTGCAAGCGGCCGAGCCCAATCCGACTGGGGCGGTGCCGATCGATAAGGTGATCAGCAACAGGCCGATCATCAAGGTGCCCGGGTGCCCGCCCATCGCAGAGGTCATGACCGGCCTGGTGACCTTCATGACCGCGTTCGGAAAGCTGCCGCAGCTCGATCGCCAGGGACGCCCCAAGATGTTTTATTCCGAGCGCATTCACGACAAGTGCTATCGGCGTTCCCATTTCGACGCTGGCCAATTTGTCGAGGAGTGGGACGATGAGGGCGCACGCAAGGGCTATTGCTTATACAACATGGGCTGCAAGGGGCCGACCACTTACAATGCCTGTTCGGCCGTTCGGTGGAACGGCGGCGTGTCATTCCCGATTCAATCTGGCCACGGCTGCTTGGGCTGCTCCGAAGACGGCTTTTGGGACAAGGGTTCATTTTACGACCGACTCACGACCATCAAGCAGTTCGGCATTGAGAAGAACGCCGATCAGATTGGCATGGCCGCTGCCGGCGTTGTTGGGTTGACCGTCGCTGCGCATGCGGCGGTCACGGCTGTGAAACGGTTGACCCACAAGCCGGATCGCGCAGCTGACAAAAGTAAGCCGAGTTGAGGGGAAGGTGACGGTGGCTGTCCAGACACCAAATGGGTTCAATCTCGATCCTTCTGGCAAGCGAATTGTCATCGATCCGCTGACCCGCATCGAAGGCCACCTGCGCGTCGAGGCCAATGTCGATTCTGATAATGTGATCCGCAATGCGGTCTCGAGCGGGACGATGTGGCGTGGCATCGAAGTCATCCTGCGCGGGCGCGATCCGCGGGACGCCTGGGCCTTCACCGAGCGGATTTGCGGTGTCTGCACCGGCACCCATGCGCTCACCTCCGTGCGCGCCGTTGAAAATGCGCTAGGGATCGCCATTCCGGAGAATGCCAACTCGATACGCAATATCATGCAACTGTGTCTGCTTGTGCATGATCACCTGGTGCATTTCTACCACTTGCACGCGCTCGATTGGGTTGACGTGATGTCCGCGCTCAAGGCCAATCCCAAGTCGACGTCGGCGCTGGCGCAGTCTATCTCGCCCTGGCCGCTGTCGTCCCCTGGCTACTTTAAGGATTTGCAGATCAGGCTCACTAAGTTCTTCGGATCCGGGCAACCCGGTCCGTTCAAGAATGGCTATTGGGGGCATCCGGCCTACAAGCTTCCACCGGAAGCGAATCTGATGGCCGTGGCGCATTATCTGGAGGCGCTCGATTTCCAGAAAGAAATCGTCAAGGTCCAAGCGGTCTATGGGGGCAAGAACCCGCATCCGAACTGGCTGGTCGGCGGCGTGCCCTGCGCGATCAATATCGACGGAACTGGCGCGGTGGGTGCGATCAATATGGAGCGGCTTAGCTTAGTGTCCTCGATCATCGATCGTTCGATCGAGTTTGTCGAGCAGGTCTATCTGCCGGACATTGCAGCGATCGGCTCGTTCTACAAGGACTGGCTGCATGGCAGCGGGCTTTCGGGCAAAGGTGTGATGTCCTATGGCGACATCCCCGAAAATGCCAACGACTGTTCCGCGAAAAGTCTCAAGCTGCCGCGCGGCGTCATTCTTGATGGCGATCTCAGCGAGGTGTTGCCGATCGACCATGGTGATCCCGAGCAGATTCAGGAATTCGTCGCCCATTCATGGTATAAATATCCCGGTGGGGTCTGCGGACTGCATCCTTGGGATGGCATCACCGAGCCAAGTTTTCAGCTTGGGGCAAAGGTCAAAGGCAGCAAGACAGATATCAAGGAGCTCGATGAAGGCGGCAAGTATTCCTGGATCAAAGCGCCGCGTTGGCGCGGCCACGCGGTCGAGGTCGGGCCGTTGGCGCGATACATCATCGGTTGTGCGCAAGGCAAAGCCGAGTTCAAGGAGCCGGCCGAGAAACTGCTCAAGGGGCTTGACGCTCTTGAACACCGAGGTGAGCGTGACCGCGCCAGTCACCGATGCAGCAGTGACCGGCAGCGTCACATCCGCATTGATCGCGGCGGCGATAGCGTCGGCGATCTCGGGGATGCTGAAGCGCAACAAGAATATCACGCGACAGGACATCGAGCCCGATGATGACGAGTCGCATTCCGACTTCATGGATCGATGCATCGACGAACTCGGCGATGCCGAGGAGTGCCAGATTATCTGGGACAATCGCGCCGCCGATGGCATCCGCTACAAGACGCATGCCGCCAAGGTCAACGGTCTCGAGTTCGTGCTCTCCGATGAAACGCCGGATCGCATGGACGATGTCATCATGTCGGACGGCTGGGACCTCACGAACTTCAAGCGCAATCCGATTGCGCTGTTCGGCCATCAAAGCAGCTTCCCGATTGGCAAGTGGAAGAATGTCCGCGTCGTAGACAAGGAGCTGCGCGGTGTTCTGGAGCTGGCCCCGGAAGGCACTTCCGACCGCATCGATGAGATCAGGCGGCTGATCGATGCCGACATCCTTCGCGCTGTCAGCGTCGGCTTCAAACCGAAAGAGAGCAAGCCGCGACCGGGGGCCGACTTCGGCCTGTTCTTCACCAAAAGCGAGCTGGTCGAGACCAGCGTCGTCTCCGTGCCCGCGAATCCGAATGCGCTCGCGGTCGCCAAGTCTCTGAGAATTTCCCCCGCGACTATCGACCTCGTCTTTGCCGGGAAAGGCACCAAGGACGGGATCAAGCGGCGCGGGATCACCGGCGGGCAAGCCGACACCCCATCGTTTGGTAGAAAGGGCACGACAATGTCGTTTGCTCAAAGGATCGCTAACTCCGAGCAGCGGGTCGTCGCATTGCGCGACCAGCTTGCTGCGCACTGGGAGAAGACCGACGAAACCAATGTCAGCGACGAGCAGCTGAAGATCGCCAATGATCTGAACGAGAAGATCGAGCGCGAAGAGAAAACGCTCGAAGCCCTGCGCGGTGCCGAGAAGACTCTCGGCGAGTAGTCTGATGATGGTGGCCGCACCATCGTGGTGCAGCGTGGCAGCACAGCAGTTCGGCCCCATGCTGAGCCGCTGCGCCCGCTCTCGGTGCAGCGCAAGAAGATCGAGCCGCAGGAGCTGCTGGTCCGCTTGGGTGTGGTCCAGCTGCTGGCGCATCAGCAGCGCAAGCCGGTCGATCTCATCATGCGCGAGGTCTATGGCGAGGATGAAGCACTGCGCGCTGTCTACGATTGGGCAGTGAAGGCCGCGACAGCACCCGCAATGGCGACCGTAGTCGGCTGGGCCGCTGAGCTGGTGCAGCAGATGAACATCGGCTTCATGGAAACCTTGATGCCGAAGTCGATCTATCCGCGCCTGTCGGCTGCAGGTCTGAACCTGTCGTTTGGCACCAACGGCAAGATCGTGGTGCCGACGCGGGCACTGACGCCGACCATCGCGGGCTCCTTCGTCGGTGAAGGTCTCCCGATCCCTGTTCGTCAGGGTCTGTTCACTTCGCAGGTGCTGACGCCCAAGAAGATGGCGGTCATCACCACTTGGACGCGGGAGATCAGCGAGCACAGCGTGCCCGCAATCGAAGGCCTGCTGCGCAATGCGATTCAGGAAGATACCGCGATCTCGCTCGATAGCGTCCTGATCGACAGCAACCCGGCAACGACGATCCGCCCTGCCGGTATCCTCAACGGCATCACGCCGCTGACGCCGACTGCTGGTGGTGGCTTCAATGCTCTGGTCGGTGACATCAAGCAGATCAGCGGCCAGCTGCTCACCGCGACCAAGGGCAACGTGCGCACGCCGGTCTGGCTGATGAATCCGCAGCAGGTCAACAGCGCTGGTCTCGTCGCAGCTCCCGGCGCGGGCGCTTTCCCGTTCCGCGACGAGATCAGCAACGGCAGGCTCTCGGGCTGGCCGATCATCGGCTCGGGCACGGTCCCGCTTGGCACCGTGATCGCGATGGATGCAGCCGACTACGTTTCGGTCGGCGGCGATGCACCGCGCTTCGAGCTGAGCGATCAGGCCACGCTGCACATGGAGGACACCGCACCGCTCGACATCGTGAGCGGCGCAGCGCCTGGCACGCCTGCCAACCCGGTGAAGTCGATGTTCCAGACTGACAGCATCGCGCTTCGCCTGATCCTGCCCATCAACTGGACCATTCGTCGGCCCGGTGTGGTCTCGGTCGTCAACGGCGTCACTTGGTAAGCGGGGCAAACCCCAGAAGGAGAATCGAAATGACCGACACCGAACGCGAGGCTGCAATCAAAAAGCAGCTGGCCGATCAGAAGTCCGAGCGGGAAGCCGCGCGCACCAAGATGGCCGAGGACATGGCCAACGCGAAGCCGACACCGACGCAGGATGAGAACGATCAGGCGGCGATGGGCCTTCATACTGGCGAGCATGAACCGGACGGCTCTCCCGAGCAGGGTCCGGACGGCAAGCCGATGCCGAAGGGTCAGGAGCATCGCACCCGGCAGGCCGAAGCCGCCAAACCCGCGCAGGGCCGAGGCGACTATTCGACTCGCTCGTCCAACCCGGCTCCTGCAAAGCATGAATGACTGACCTCGCCACCAAGCCTCGCGTGCGGATCAAAGCAGGCCGCAGCAACGCGCTTGTCTCATAAGAGGGCGAGACGCATGCGGAGCCTGGTATCTGCCGGTCAGCGGCGGCTGGTTGCCCGCCGATGTCGGCGATAGCATCAACTGGTGGCAGAACGGCTACAGTGTTCTCTCGGCAACAGCACAGTCGGCAATGGTCGAGGCTTGCGTCTCTGCCTATGCGCAGACCGTTGCGATGTGCCCCGGCGATCACTGGCGGCTGAACGATAAGGGCGGGAGAGATCGGGTCACAACCTCGGCCCTCTCCCGCCTGCTTCGGCATCCGAATGATTATCAATCGATCAGCGACTTCCTGCTGAACGGCACGCGCTCGCTCTATCTCGACGGCAACTGCTATGCGCTGGCGCTGCGCAATGACCGCTTTGAGATCGATGAGCTGCATCTGATGCAGCCGAAGCTCTCCTATCCCCGGCTGGCGCAGACCGGCGATATTTTCTATCAGCTCGGCGGCAACGACATCATCGCCAAGCGGCTCGGCGACGAGACCCTGATCGTGCCGCAGCGCGATGTGCTGCACATCCGGCTGCACAGCATGCGGCAGCGCTTCCCGACTCCGCTGGTCGGCGAGTCGCCGGTTGTCGCGGCCTACAGCGATGTCGGCATGGGCGCGGCCATCGCGCAGCAGCAGCTGTGCTTCTACATGAATGAGGCGCGGCCCTCGGCGGTGCTCTCGACCGATCTGGTGCTCGACAAGGATCAGGTCCAGGCGCTGCGGGATCGCTGGAACGATCAGGCCAAGGGCCAGCATCAGGGCGGCACGCCGATTCTTACCGCAGGGCTGAAGGTGCTGCCGTGGTCGCAGGGCGGCAAGGATGCCGCGACTGCCGAGATGCTGAAGCTGTCAAACGAGCATATCGCGCTCGCCTTCCGCATCCCGCCGCAGGTGCTCGGCATCGGCGGCAACAATCTGTCATCGACCGAGCTGCTGATGCAGAGCTGGATTTCGTCCGGTCTCGGCTTCGCGCTCAACCACATCGAGGAATCCATCGGGCTGCTGTTCGGCTTGAAGGGCCAGCCTGACGAATATGTCGAGTTCGATACTGCGGCGCTGCTGCGTTCGGCGCTGAAGGATCGGATCGAAGCGCTGGCGCGCGGCGTTCAGGGCGGCATCTATGCGCCCAATGAGGCCAGAGCCTTCGAAGGTCTGGATCGAGCAAAGGATGGCGACGAGCCGCGCGTGCAGCAACAGGTGGTGCCTCTCAGCCAGATCGAGGCAACCCCGCCAGCTCCCGCGAGGCCGGTCAAGGCGCGGCCATTGGGCAACTTCAGATAACCCTGCGCTCGCTCTAAAGCTTGGATCGAGGGCTTCTCGTCCACGCATAGCACAATGGCCTTCGCGGGCTGGGCGACGTAGAGGCCAACAACATCGGCGGCTTTGGCCGTAAAGTTCGGGTCGTTGCTCTTGCACCAGGACTTGCGAGCCGCAAGGTCAATCTTGTGGCTACGCAGGAACCGCCAGACATATTGGACATCAACATCGCCCAGCGCCTCGGCCAGCAGCGGGCCAGTCCAGCGCGCAAACCCCTGCGGTGGCGGCTTATGCAGCAGCTTCAGAATCCGCTTGTCGGTGGCCTTCGTATAGATCGGCTGCTTGCCGGGCCGCGGCTTGTCGTGCAGTCCTTCAAGGCCATGATCGGCATAGCGGTGTCGCCAAAGGCTGACAATCCGCGGCTGGACTCCGACTTCTTTGGCGATCGAGCGGGTGCTGCGCCCGTCCGCCGCCAACAGAACTATCCGCGCCCGCTTCAAATCGCGCTGCAGCGTCACCGGCGAGCGACAGCACGCCTCAAGAACCTTGCGGTCTCTCCGCGAAAGGTGGACTTCTCTTGCTTCGGGGATCATCCATATCTTGAATCACGACTCACGTTCCAAGAAAAGTGGGTACTAGCGTCAGGACCGTCTCGATGGCAAGATCGGAATAGCGGGTCGGCCGCCACGCGTCGTGCGTCGAAGCGACTGCCTGCCGGCCAAGGCTTCTTCCGTCAGCCACAGCGTCAGACTGCCGCGCCGTCGAAGGAAGGCTCGTCAGCTTGTTGTCAGATTGCTCGCTTACCCTGCTAGCAAGTCTTAAGTAGACCGATATTGACTACAGCGCAGATCAGTCGATAGGAGCGAATCGCGTGGTTAGCAGAATCACTGGTTCATCCAGCAACCCACAAGCGCAGGCCATGCCGATGAATCGGAGCAGGCAGCAGATAATCAGAGGTTTACGGAATCGCTTGACCGGCACTAGTTCGTCGTCAGCGACACGGCCGTGTTCCCTTACCGCTGAACCTTCTATCTACGAGATGGACAGTGATGAGTTCAGGCAAGAGTTGAGGGACTTCTATGGTGTCGACGTCAGGCACATAGCCAATAATCCTCAAGAGTACTTGGATTTCGTGTCCTCAAAAGCTGAGCGCACCGCAATTGTCGCTAGAGTCGGTGCGACCGTAGATGACGAGGCGGGTTCGAAGTACTTCAGCTATCAGTTGGGCGATAACGATGAACAACGAGGGTGAATGGCAGCGGGCAGACAAGCCCCGGCTGTATCTTCAAGCCGAGAGCGAGGATCCCGTTGAACGAAGTAGCGACGAAGACGAAGGATGTGTCGAGTCAGAGTCGTCCGACGATGATCTTTCTTGGTACGTGGCGCGGGCGCTCAATTTCCGCGGAGGACCGGCGGAATGAGAGTCTAGATAGACTAAAGGGAATGTGCATGAAGGCTATCATGTTCCGTTTTCCGCGTGCCGGGCGCGAAGGGGATATCCCGGCCGCTCCAATCCGTTAGCTTAACGGTGCCGCCTGAGCTCCTCTGTAGGGGCATTGGTGCAGTGAAATTTCATCAGCATAAAGGAGATTGCTTGTGGGAATTTGTTGTTCAAAGCCTTCAGGAGTAGGCTCGCCTTATGATAGTTCGAGCGCCGACGGCGCCTCGCACTCAACGGCCCGCAGCGACAGCGGCGCCAGCGATCGCCAATGGTCCGCGCTAATTTCGACGGCATCGGGACCGGCTGCGACGGCATCGGAACCGGCCGCGATGGCTCCCCGAGTCGCTCTGGGAACGTCGCCGAACACGTTGCAACAACGACGCGGTGTGGCACTACAGCGACATGAGATGCAGCAACTCGCCTACCTCATTGCGGCCATGATGACTGGCGATCCGGTCAGAAGCCCCGCTCGGATCACCGCGGCCGGTCAGACAGTGCACGACGTTCGCCTGCTCCTCAGGCACGGACGCGGCAACGTTCATGCGGATGGCGAGCCGTCCCACGGGCACAACGTCGTAGGCGCACGTCTGGCCTACCGCGGCCTCGATCGCGACAACCAGATGGCATTGGCGGGCGCGCTGGGCGCAGGCTTTTGCGATCAATTCGCGCGCCTCGCTGCAGTCTCGCACGCGCCGCATTTGCGCGATGGTGAATCGGTCGTGAATGCAGGCGGCGAGGTGGAAATTATGGAATTGAACGCCGATCACACCATCTCGGCCACGCGAACTGGACACGCATGGAACGAGCTACGCCGCGGCAACGGACGCGATGGAGAGACGACCATCGTGCAGGACGGCTGGTCGAACGGCCCGGCGGTGCGGCTGAAAGACAGCGCGTGGGCGAACGTCCAGGTGGAGGGAGAGGACCTGAGTATCGACAAGGACGGCGCCCTGTGGTTGAAAGATCGCGTCGAGCGACTGATACCTCTCGTCCACCCGGACGAAGACGAATACACAGCAGGGTGGCTGGAGGAGTTGCGCCGAAATCCGACCCAACAGGATCGCTTTTTGGAAACTCAGGTAGTGTCGGCCGAGTTCGCCGCAAAAGCGAGGGAAGCCCTAGAGCAGATTCCGCGGGAACAGCAGGAGCAGTTGGTCTCGATGGCGGCGCAGGAATTCTATGGGCTGTCTCCCCACGAGGCGGGCGCCCCGCATTTTATTCACTCGGTGCTGGAACAGGTTGGGCTCCTAGACCATCAGGATCGTCCGCCGGTGGTGCCGCCGGATTATTAGTGTGGGCCCGCGTGAGATCTGCGTCTAGTACCCGGAATCAGAGCTGAGTGATACGGCGGCCTTTGAAGGGGCGTTGACGAACCTTTTTCTTGGTCCAGACGAAGGGCTCGGCTTTGTCGTTGTAGGCATTGATGTGTTCCTGAAGCTGCTTGAGGCTTGTGAAGGAGGTGCCGCTAAGTGACTGCCCCTGCAAGATCGAGAACCAGACCTCAACCTGATTGAGCCAGGACGCGCTTGTCGGCGTGAAATGAAATTGCACGTTGGGGTGGGCCTTGAGCCAGTGCTCGTTTTTCTTGTGGGTGTTGAGGTTGTCGAGGATGACGTGAAGCTTTCGGCCCGGAAAGGCCGCGATAACGCCGTTCATGAAGTCGAGGAACTCGACGCGGCGACGGCGTTTTGAATGAGCCGCGATGATCTTTCCGGTGGCGACTTCGAGCGCCGCAAACAATGTCGTAGTGCCATGCCGCTTGTAATCGTGGCTCTGGCCGGTCAAGGCGCGGCCATTGGGCAACTTCAGATAACCCTGCGCTCGCTCTAAAGCTTGGATCGAGGGCTTCTCGTCCACGCATAGCACAATGGCCTTCGCGGGCGGGGCGACGTAGAGGCCAACAACATCGGCGGCTTTGGCCGTAAAGTTCGGGTCGTTGCTCTTGCACCAGGACTTGCGAGCCGCAAGGTCAATCTTGTGGCTACGCAGGAACCGCCAGACATATTGGACATCAACATCGCCCAGCGCCTCGGCCAGCAGCGGGCCAGTCCAGCGCGCAAACCCCTGCGGTGGCGGCTTATGCAGCAGCTTCAGAATCCGCTTGTCGGTGGCCTTCGTATAGATCGGCTGCTTGCCGGGCCGCGGCTTGTCGTGCAGTCCTTCAAGGCCATGATCGGCATAGCGGTGTCGCCAAAGGCTGACAATCCGCGGCTGGACTCCGACTTCTTTGGCGATCGAGCGGGTGCTGCGCCCGTCCGCCGCCAACAGAACTATCCGCGCCCGCTTCAAATCGCGCTGCAGCGTCACCGGCGAGCGACAGCACGCCTCAAGAACCTTGCGGTCTCTCCGCGAAAGGTGGACTTCTCTTGCTTCGGGGATCATCCATATCTTGAATCACGACTCACGTTCCAAGAAAAGTGGGTACTAGGCCGCTGTTTCGACAGCGATGGCGAACTTGCAATCGACCTTCTGATCGACCGGATGATCGCGCGTGCCTGAGCGGAGTTTCAGGAAGGCAATGGCGCGAGCCCAATGCTCGGCGATGACGATCCCGCTGTTCGGCTTTGCGACGATGGTCACTTCCTCGCCGTTGCTGCCGTACAGATCATTGTAGAAGTTGCCGTCGCTGGAAACTTGCAGCGTCAGATTCGCTGCCGTGTATTCCTGCGGAACGGTGATGCGGACGATCACGCCAGCCGAGCAATCAATGCCATCGGAAAGGGATTCGCCAGCTGCGATAGTGGGTCCGTCGATAACCTGAAGCGGCATGATGCGTCTCCTTCAGCGGTGCCGGTTGGCGGGATGGTTCGGATCGGTCGGCCAGCCATCGGCATCGACCGCGACATCGAAGCCGCGCGCCTCGATCCGCTGCTTGGTCGAGCTATGGCAGGGCGAGCAAAGGCTTTGCAGCGCGCCCAGGCAGAACAGAGTCCAGTCACCGCGATGCGGCTCGACGTGATCGACATGGGTGGCCGGGGTGACGATGCCGTCCGCTGCGCAGAACTTGCAGAGCGGATGCGCGAGCAGCTGCTGCCTGCGGCGGCGCTGCCAGAAGGCGGTGTCGTAGAAATGCTTCCAGTCCTCGCGGCTCATCCGATCAGCGCCGCGATATCGATGGGCTTCTCATTGCCGCGATCCCGAGCGCGCAGACCGAGCAGCATGGCGATGGAGACCGCGCCGTCGATGCGAAAGCGCGCCTTGTCCTTGTCCAGCTTGCGATTGCCAGCCGGGTCCGTGGTCGCCACAGCGTTCGCCATGTTCCAGTTCAGCACCGGATTGCCGGGATGGATCAGCTTGCGCTCGATGATCGCCAGCTCCAGCGCATCGATGGCAGGCCCCATGTCCTTGAAGCCTTGGCCCCATGGCACCAGCCGCAGGCCGTCGCCGCCCTTCTCGCCGTCCTCGTAAGCCTGCAGGCCGATGCGGTCGAACTCGCGCAGGATGTCGTTGATGCGCCAGCGGTCATAGGCCATGCCCTTGACCTTGTAGCGCTGCGTCATCTCGGCGATGAAGAGCGCGATCACCTCCGGGTTGATCGATTTGCCGGGGCTGATCTTGAGATGGCCAGCTTCGGCCCACTCGCGGTAGCGATGCGATCCCGAGCCGAAGTCGCGGCTCGAATGCTCGGTGAGATGATCGCGCGGCTTCCAGAAATGCGGCTCGATGCGGCAGGGATCATCGACGGAGCCGATCATCAGCGCGGTGAGATCGACGGTGCTCGAAAGATCGAGCGCGAGATAGACTTCCTCGCCCTGCGCCAGCGGGGCGTCGCCAGCGCAGGCCATCCATTCCGCTCGCGAGATCAGCGAGGCGATGGACGAAACGCGCTGATTCAGGAATAGATTGCGGACCTTCGGCTCCTCGGCGGGCATCCGGATCGCCTTGCGGATCGCGGTCGCGAGGTCCTCATAGTCGCGGAATTTGCCGAGCGCAGGATTCGCCTTGTGCCATTGCTTCTCATCGGCCAGCTCGCAGTCCTCGGCGGCGGCGTAGAGATGGCAGACGATGGCGGGATCGACGCCGGAAAGCCCGTCATCGATCAGCTTCGACATGATGTGCTCAGGATCGTTGCTCTGCGTTGAGATCACGATGAAGAGCGGTTCATCCCGCGCGCCGAAGGAGGTATCGAGCACGTCATAGAGGTCGCGGTTCTTCGCCTGGGCCAGCTCATCATAGATCACGAGGCTCGGCAGATAGCCGTGCTTGGTGCCTGCCTCGGCGCTGATCGCGCGGTAGACCGAGGCAGTGCGGCGCGCGACCATGGTCTTGGTCGATGGCACCAGCTCGATCTCCTTCGCCAGCTCGGGCTCCAGCTCGACCATCTGGCGAGCGAATTTGTAGACGATGGCGGCCTGATCGCGATCATTGGCGGCGGAATAGATTTCGCCATGCACCACGGCCTCGGGGCCGACCAGATGCGCGAGCACGATTGCCGCGATCAGCGCGGTCTTGCCGTTCTTGCGCGCCATCGAGAGGATGGCGCGGCGCACCGCGCGGCGCAGGCCGAGATGCGGCTCATAGGTCGCGCGGATGAATAGCTTCTGGAAAGGCTGCAGCTCGAAGGGCTTCCCCATGCCGTGCCCCGAGGGCACGGTCAGGCGCTCGATGAATTTGATAACGGCCAGTGCGCGCCGCCTGCCGTCAGGCGTGCGCTTAACCGGCGAGGAGTCCGGCAAACTTGCTCTGCGAATTGTCGCCATGAATGCCCGCGCTGATGCGGCTGCGCGCAGCTGGCGTGAGGCCGAACTCGGCGGCGAAGCGGACCACATCGCCTGCATGCTTGCGGACGATGGAGACCAGCGGGTTCTGTACGGCGTCGCCGATTTTCGATTTGATGATCAGGCCATGCATGACCGGATCGCCTGACTGCATCCGCGCCAGCGCTTCAGACGCCAGCCGCCATTGCCCGAAGGCATGGCAATAGGTCGCGAGCGCCGGGATATCGACCACCGTAAGCAGGCCGAGCCGATGCAGCTCGGGGGCGGTGCGCCACCATTCATCGGCGGCATAGCCGGTGATGAAGGGCGGCGGCTCGGGGACATCCGGCAGCTGCTCGGGCTGCGGCTCGTCAGGCAATCTTCGCTGGCCTGGATTCCCGCGCAGTAGCTTCAGGTGCGTCGGCAGTGGCCGCTTTCCGGGTTTCATCTTTCTTCCTCTCGTCTTTCCGCTGGAGCGTGGGGATCGGTGCTGCGCCGTCGCTGTGCTGGTTGGTGCCAGCCATCGCCTGCTTCCCACGCACGCCGCGATACATGGTTGCGCCGCGCGCCTCGATGGCGCTGTACGGCAGCGGCTCGCCGATCAGGCGCGAGCGCGCTGCTGGATTGGTGAAATAGATGTAGCGCAGCGTGTAGCCTTCGAGCGTCGGGCCAGTGCCGCGCCATCGGCCGCCCGTCGCCGCCAGATGCTGCAGCCGATTGCGCCCGGTGATCTGCGACATCTTGTGGACGATGCTGCCGTCCTCGGCGATGTGCAGGTCCTTGTTGGTCTTGATCATCGTGAGCAGAAAGCCCGCCGCCCGATAGATCGTGCCGTCGCCGCATTGGCAGGCGTCGGCGAAGGAGATGATCCATTCGATATGCGGGTAGTTCTTCCTGATCATGCGCAGCGCGATGCCGAGCGCGCGGCTTTCCGAATTGCGCGGCAGCGCATCGGTGAAGGCGAGCCGGTTCAATTCGAGGAAGCCGTTCCAGCCGGTGTCGCGGACCAGATGTACGATGTTTGACTTCTGCAGGCTGGGGCCGAATTGCATCGCGCCCTCCAGCATGCCGTGCAGGAAGACGCCAAGCGATAGCGTCGAGTTGCGGACTACCTTGCCGCTGTAATGCACGCGCCGGATCAGCGCATCAGCATCGCGCTTGGCGATGGGGCGGACCTCGATCTCCTTCGCGCTGGTCATTGCGCCAGGTACGCGCGGCAAATTTCCGCCAGCGCGTTGCCGTTCCGGCTCTTGTTTTCCGAGGCCTCGCTCGGCGGCCCCAGCGCCTGCGATGCCCGCTCAATCGCCGTGCTCACGGTCTCGGCCTGCGTCTCGTGCAGGATGAAGGTCATCTGCTGGAAGGGCGAGCGCTCGCCATCGGCAAGCACAGGCATGCCGCCCAGCGCCTCGACGCCCACGCCCATCTCGCGCAGCTCGGTCTCGGAAAAGCCGGTCAGGCTATCGAGGCCCAGCCGCGCAAGGTCGTTCAATTCGATGCGCAGCAGCGCGCGATCCCACTGGCCGTTCTCGGTCAGCTTGTTGTCGGCGATCAGATAGGCGCGCTTTTGCTCGTCCGACCAGCCGCGAGCTACCATCGTCGGCACCTGATCGATGCCCATCTGCTCGGCAGCCAGCACTCTCCCGTGGCCAGCTATGATCGTCCCGGCTTCATCGACCAGCACCGGGATGGTCCAGCCCCACTCGCTGATCGAGGCCGCGATCTGCTCGATCTGCTCCTCGGAATGCAGTCGCGCGTTGCGGGCATTGGGCACCAGCTCGCGGATCGGGCAGCGCGATACCTGATCCGCAGGCCAGTTTTGGGCGATTTCGGACAGCCCGAAATGCCTGTTTTTGTCGGGAGAAACCGCCTTTTCGCTGGGCTGCTGCATGCCAGCTCCCTGGTCAAGTACCTGCAAATGCTGCGATTTTGGCGCTGAGAAGGATCTTCCACCCGGCAACGAGTCGACCGAGAGGGATCGATAGGGCCGTTTTGATCAGTAAGTTGGCGGGGGCGGGCATCGGCTAACTGCGTCAGGTTCGGAGCGGTATGTTCGACGCAACTTATTGAAAACAGTAGAGTTTCAACGGGAGTCATCGGGACTGCGCGCTCTATGCGGTGCGGGCCTGTCCATTCCTGACGCAGCCGAAGATGCGCCGCAACGAGAAGGACGTGCCCGAGCATCTTGAACCTGCTGGCCTGATGCTGCGCAGGAATCCGGGCGTGACGCTGATCTGGACGACGCTGCGCTACACGATCTTCAAGGATGGTCACGGTGGCGCGCTGTTCAATGTCGGCGATCCCGAGCGCGTCGAGTTCTTCGCCGAGGGCCGCGCCGCGACCCGCGCCGAAGTGATCGCCAGCATCGATAGCGGCCTGCCGGTCCTGCGCGAGATGGCCGAGCGCGACGGGCCTGATGCCGTCGCCGAGCTGCAGACGATGTACGGCAAGGCAATGGAGCTGGTGCCTGCATAAGCTGATGAGTCTTTTGCAGTGAGGGAGGAAAAGCAGTCGCCTGGGGCACGTAGAGAGCGCAGAGGGAAAGGAGCGCGAGGACGCCCGCGGTTGATAGATGGGAACCGCAAGATAATTTGGCTAAGATCGCAGGGTTATGCGAAATGCCCCCCGAACGCCCTAGGGACCCGAACCAGCTCGCCAAGCGAATCATTGATATCGCCACTGGCGAGACGCCCGACCGCGATCCTACGCCAGAGGAAGAGGGCAAAGACCCGGCTGGGGCGGAGGAAGAGGTCCATGGCTTTCGTTTAACTCACTTTGGCCCTGTTGTTTGGCTAGCGTGAATTCCCCGAGTCCGCTGCTGTTGTTCAGGTCTTGACGGAGTTCCGAATGCGATGCGCGCCATCGTTGGCCGTTCTAGTTTTGATCGCGAGTTCGAGTGTTCAGGCGCAAACGGTTACGGAGCCGGCCATCTCGAAAGTAGTCGAACAGGTTCGCGTAGATGCTGATTATCTCACTAAGCGTTTGACCTGGGATAAAGATGTCGACTTGGACCGCGTGCGGCAATTTGGGCTGGCGCTCACGGCTATGAACCTCGTCCAGCAGCAGGTCAGCTCGACGCGATATGGCGCTGTCGCGAATACATCCCCCGAGGATCTGCCCGCCAACGATGAAGAGGCCCTGTCGCGCGGGATCGGCATTTGCGGGAATCAGGTTTCTGTATTTCTCAACATCGCGACACGAGTTGGCCTCGAGGCACGCAGCCTCGAATTCTACTGGCCGGATGAAGCCGACGTTCGTCACTCGCATATCGCGGCAGAAGTGAAAATTAGCGGCAAATGGGCCTTCTTCGATGTGACTTGGGGAACCTATTTCAGGCGTGATCCCACCGCTTCGGGACAGGCATCTCTGCTCGAAATCCTGTCTTTCGATGAGGCGAAAGCTGTGCCTGATCGGGCAGCTCACGCCGTCACCAATGAGTCGGAACTTTCTTTTCGACTTCAGCTCATCAACAGCCTTGATCCGTTCGACTACTTCACGAAGGCGGATGGCTACCTGCGCGGCAAGAGCGGGGACATAGCTCTTGCGGCGCCGCGAAGTAACGGCGGTGCTTGGGCAACCACATCGGAGTGAGCGCCGATTACTCGACCTCGCATGTCGGAAACGCCTCGGTAGGATTGCGCGCCGCGGCTCATGTGGTTCACGGCCGGATCGACGAGATCGGCCGCGGCTGCGTCGGATCGAACGTCCTCGTCGCAGCCGTGAACGGACGCGAGGCTGTCAATGAGATAGTGTCTCCGGGCACTGAGAAGGACTTTGATCTGCCCGATGGTGTCGCGGCGGGCGACACCATCACGCTGTCGATCAGGCCCAAGTCCGATGGCGCAACCTGCGTTCTCGTATATAAACAAATCATCCTGAGCGACCGCTCATCCTAAAGAGGATAGCCGGCCGACCTCGCGCGGCCTCGTGGATTACGACGTGGTCGTTCTCGAGCTTGTAACCAACTGACCATAGGCGGAGGAACAGTTCCATTCGTTATATTCCGACGAACGATCGGCAGGTTTCGGGCTGGGAACGTTGACTGTAGACGTCCCATAATTGCGGATGATTTACCCAGGAAGCAATCCCATTGGCCTCGATCTTCATCAGGATCGCCATATTGTTAGCCGTTGCGATCCTGGCTTTTGGCGTTTCCCGAATAGGCGTACCGGCGCGATCGTTGCCATAGCGACCTGCGTCATAGGTGCCATCATTATTCTTCATTTCGTCGCGTCTTGAGACATCACAGCACGATGTGGCCCCAGCCACCCTTGGAGGCCCAGGGGCGATTGCTGGGGCCACATGACCGGTCCCGCGTCAGTCGAGATTGGAAGCCTGCGGAAGCTTGGGGTCTGGCAGGGTGAGAAAGCCGGTGCCGCATTAGCGCAAGGAACGCTCGGGTCGAGAACGAATAGCCATGCCCCGGGCCAATGCGGCCCGCCCTATAGCCGAGCGCAATCTGGGATTTTACCGTGGGTGAACGAAAGTTTTCGGGATGGCGTAAGCCTGATGTCAGCTGGAAATGTTTAGATACACAAATACTCCAACGGCCCCGGCTCGTACCGCTCTGGGGCCGTTTTTTTTCCTTCTACTATAAAGGGTATGGTGGTTGTCGCTGTAGCCGACCGCGGGGCTCGTCAGCTTCTCGAAAGCTGGGTTAGATATCAAAGTATTATTAGATACAAAGCACTAAGAGAGCGCTACTCAACGAGGCAACGCGATGAATATCGACCCATGGGACACAGAAAGCTTTATGGAGTCTTACAGTATCCTGCTGCAGGAACAGTCGAAAGAAGTGAGCGCACAGGCCAACTCACAAGTACACTCGCCCCCGCATCAAGCGAGCTTTGAGCGGCAGCTAACTGAGTTGCCGCTAGACTACGAACGGTGCCCCGCCGCATCCTATGTCAGGGGCCGCGCCGAACTTGCCGCATCGCTGGCCGGAGCGAACGTTGAGTCGCTCAGGAACGAGATCGAGCGGGCCGAGCAGCGATCGGCACAGTGGCCAAGCACAGCCGGACCTTCCGCCCGCGTCGATGGCGACCGCGTTTTCGATGAGGTATTAACGTCGTCGTATCTGCAGCTGCACCGCTTTCAGGACGAGATCAGTCATTGCAAGCCGCGCATGGACGACGATGTGAATGCCATGAGCCACGTACGCTCCCTCGCCGATTTGCGTTCCCGCGGCATCCGGCATGTCTCTGAGGCGTTCTGCACTGACGACCTTGATGAAATTGATAGGGCGCGCAGTGCTGCACTTCACACGAACGGCTACACCGAACAATCTTCTTTCGTGTCGTTGGCCCAGGACCCTTCGCGACTGCTCCTTTCAGAGGACACGGACTCCGCGAGGGCAATCGCTGAAAGCGCTAGGGAGTTGCACACCTACAGGGTACCGCGTGTTGCCGCTTGGCCGGCCGATCGCATCGATGGCATTCTTGCCCGCTCGAGGGATCCTGTAGACCACGATTTGCGAAGGTGGGTGAGCGGAACACCGACCGAGGAGACCGAAGTCTTGTTTCTCGGCGGCGATCTGGAAAAGTATCGGACGGCCAGCCAACCGAATCCGTACAGGACGGATCATCCAGGTGGAAATCAAGAGGGTTAACGATCGGCGTCATCCTGCGCTACGCTTCCATGTCCCGCTCCAAACTCGCCTGCAATAAAGGGCGCATTCAGAGCATCGCTGCGTCATCCATGGCATCCATGGCGCCGACAATTCGTTCTGGAACTGCTGAGCCGCGAGAGCGCGAGGAAGCGTCGGGCGGCGCGATGTGATGTCGACCGCGACGGAGCGTTAAGGGTCGGCGTCACCGGCGGAGAGACCGCTTTCGGCATGCAGGTCGCGCCACACTTCTTGTGCCCACAAGGCTCCTTCACCAACCACACTTTTAACCTCGTGACTCCAAAGCCCAGTGTTACCGGCTCGCACCAAGCGACACAGTCTGAAAAGGCCGCGCACTGAAACCGCAGTTCAGTGGCTTGAGAAGCGAGCAACCGGTAAGAAGGGCGAAAGATCGGATACCCAACTCAGAAGCTGATGGGTCTGTTGGCGAGAATCATTCGAGCGTCCACGAATGAAGGTGATGTTGTACTAGTACCCTCGTCACAGTGATTATGACTCTTTGGAAGTGGCGGGATAGGCGCCTTACTCATAATCGTAACGTTCGAGCCTGCCGGGCTTGGCCAGAATGGGCTGACGCGTTTCGCCGATGAGTTGCACCGGGCTTTCGTCGAAGCACACCACTGGCCGTCTGGAGTCGGGCGCCTCGGCATAGAGGTCGAGCACATCCTCCATGCGGGCGACGTATTCGCCGTCGACCTGCGGAATGCACCACATGTCTTTGCGCCAGGGTTTGAGGTCATTTTCGGCCAGGCGCCGCCGAACCGTCTCGTGCGACAGGCTCTTGTGTTCGGTGAGTTTGACCATCGCGCCTGCCAGCAGCTTGAGCGTCCAGCGGGCACGGCCCTTTGGGGGGCTGGCACAGGCGGTCCGCCACCAGCAACGCCTCTTCCTTGCCGGTGAGTTTGCGCTCCGCTCCGGGACGCGGCTCTTCGCTCAGCGCCGGCTCCAGATTGCCTTCCACGAAGCGTCGCTTGGTCCGATACACGGTCGAACCGCTCACGCCAACGCTCCTGGCGATCTCTTCGTCGCCGGCCCCGGCATCGGCAGCCAGCAAAATCTGCGCTCGCTTGAGCTTGCGGGACGCATGCTTGCCGCCGCTGAGTAGCGCCCTCAGTTCGGTGCGTTCGATTTGGCTGAGTTCGACCCGATAGCGTACATTCATGGCGTGCCTCCTCGTTCGAGGCACGCACGAACAACTGAATCGGATGGCCGGCGTGAGTCCTTCGACAAAACCCTTCACGCCCACGCAGGGGCAGTATCTGGCTTTTATCCACCTCTATACCCGGCTGCATCGCAGGCCCCCGGCCGAAACCGACATGCAAGAATATTTCCGCGTCAGCCCGCCTTCGGTCCACCAGATGGTGCTGACGCTGGAAGCGCCGGCCTTATCAGACGGCAGCCCAGGACACCTCGCAGCATCGAGGTCCTCGTTGATCCGAAACTCCTGCCGGAGCTAATCTGACCGCCGAACCCAACCTGTCGAAATCACTGTGCAGAGCCACTAGGCCGCCAGCGGCGATCGAGGATCGGCCACGGCGGGCAACCGATCATCACGCCGGAAGCCAAAGCCTGGTTGGTGTCGCTGGCGTGCGACAAGGCCAAGGAGCACGGCTATCCGCATGAACTGTGGATTCTTGTAGTTGACCAGCGCAGCGTTCTCTGAGCCAAATCGCGGTCAAACCACCTTTTGCCAGTCGCGAGGGCTCTGAGCGCGACTGCGAGGAAGCAGAGCTAAAGCCATGTCTCCTTTAGAAGCAATCAGCCGCTGGCTGGAATCACAGGACTTAGACACTCAACTTGAGGTCGCTGCATACGTGACATTCTCGATCTTTAGGAAGAGTGACGTTCTCACGCTTGGCGGGCCGGAGGAGCTCGACACTCTTCAGCGTTGGTTGACCGAACCAGAGTTGGATCCAAGGGCCGCCGCAGGTCGTGCTCTGACCTTCCGGCTCGCCTTCGAGTACTTTGCCGAGGGCAGAATCAGAGGGGATGGATGGAAACGAACCGAAGAACTAGAGCGTAAGAGTCTGGAACTAGCTAAGCGCGACGGAAAGCTTGCGGCTGCGCGCAAGGCGCAAAGAAAGCTTCAACTGTTGCCAACCCGAAAAGAGCACTGGTATCGTGTTGCGAAATCCTGGAATGGATTGGCGGCGACTTATCTAACACGCGAGGCTCTCGCTCTCGGATCTTTGCCGAGATGCGACCTGAAGGCCATTTCAAATGGTCACTGTCTTCCATCGGTGCCTACGGTCGAGGCTTCGGATGCGGCCTTGGTTCCGATAGTGCCCGCTACAGCTGTTGAAGAAGGCGAAGAAGGGAGGAACGAAGTGCTCTTCTCACAAAAGAGTGGACAGAGTTAAGCTGCTTATACCTCGGTCGGCAAGGAACTTGGTCTGCGCGTGCGTTTGCGGTGGACGGCCCATTGCACGATCGTTGAACCTGTTGGCGTCGATGCCGCTCCTCGTTTCGCCAACTGCAAAACAGGAATCCGACATCAGCCCATAGGTTCCACGATGCAGGTTTCATGAAATCGATCGTCTAGTAGGAAGGATGGCTTCGCCGGATTGATTTCCGTCACCTGGAGATTAATCCCGCGCGAAGGTTGCGTGGACGCCGGGCTTGGCGGCAAATCGGGTGCGGTCGTCGCGAACAGGATTCGTTTGCTCGCTTCCGGATCGAAGGGGGCTGGGCCGCTGGGAATGGCCTCTCCAGAGTCTTCTTATTGCGTCTCAGGCACCAAGAATAAAGTTGGGGTGACGCGGCTTCCCTCCACCTGATGGATTTTCCATCCCTCTCTCCGCCCGCTGGTCCCAAAAGGTTCCAGAGCCAGTCACTCTTCCGAATAAGCCTCCCGTCGGATCGACTCTCGCCCAGTCGTCCCTTGAAGGCGCTCAGCGCAGGGACGCTCAAACGGCGTTACCGAACCGCTGAAATGCCCCTCGAGCTCGGCAACTGCTCTGTGCTCCCACTCATTAGCCTGGGCGAGCAATGAACACCGCTGAAGGGGCCGAAATGCCGCGGCCTGACGGCATAGCGAAGCTATCGCACGATAGCGGCGCACATTTTCTTCAACGGCCAGCCCGGTCATGTGTGGATCCCCCATGTCTTTCACGTGTGCGAACTTGCGGCAGAATTATTTTCGATCCGTTAGCGGCCAGAGTGGAAAGCGTGAATGGTTGGCAAAACCTTGCTGGCACGCTGATGATGAGCGTTCCACCGAAGGATCCACATCAACTGAGCCCTAATAGCCCGTCCTATTCGTGAGAGTGCGTTTTTTTAGTCCGATTGATGTGGCCGCGCATCTGCTCTGACGAGGCGCGCGGGATTGCCTTCGGCTTTTCACCGCCTGACGACCGGTACTTTGCAACGCGCTTGAGGTGTAGGTTGGGCGAACGGGGGGCGGACGCCCCGCCGGTCAAGGACCGAGCGGCAGCAGCGCGCCTGGCAAGCCGCGGATCAGGTCGGCTTCGGGACATGCCGCGGCAAACGCAAGGCGAATGCGGCTCGTGGTCTCGACGACACGGACAGCGAGTTTCAAGAGCCGAAGACGCAGCGTCGCGAACTCGGCAGTGGCCAATTCCCGGACTTTGGGAATTGAGAAGCAGTATTTTGTCTCTGAATCTTCGGTCTATCGGCTGTTGACGGCGAAGCGCGCAGGTCATGCACCATGCTCGAGGCACGTTGTCGTCATCAGTTTCTCGACAGCTTCCCCATTTAACAGGGTTGGTCGCGCTGGAAGCACATCGGCTGCCGATGCTCACGGTGCGTACCTGTCGAGGGCTGTAAAGGGTGGTTTGTTGCTGATTCCCAGCATGCCAGATCGAAGGCTCGGTTCATAATTTGAAAGGGAGAAGGGATGGATTTCCCCTCGATCAAGTGGGTGCGTGAACAATCGGACAGCACGGGCCCGCAAGAGAGTTCACCCGCGGCGCCGTCCGCAGATGCGGCGACCTTTGAGCGGCAACTGAGCGAGATCGCCAATTCAAGTGGAGGTGGTGGAGCAATGCCCGCCGCCGCTGCGCTGCAGCCGGCTCAGTCAGCTGGGGTTTTGATAGGGCGGAGCAAGCAGCCTCTTTATTCCGAGGACGCTCGCCTTATTTCGGGGCTTGAGGAGGTCCTCCTCCGCAATGGCAACGCCGCCAACCAAACCGCCTACGGCTATGTAAGTTCTCTTCGCAGCTTCGGCCGCTGGCTCTTCGCAAATAACAAAGATCCGATTGCTGCTCGGCTCGACGACCAGTCGCTGACCGATGATGCGCGCGAGGCCATCGAAAAGGGTCATAACAGGGGACTCCTTCCGGCAATTGACCATCTCCGGACCTTCCAGTCGACGGGCGGAGTCGTGCCGATCACAGGCCGCGCTGAGCTAAATCCTCACCCCCAGGACGTGGCTCTCATCAAAGAGTACAAAAACGAAGCAGCGACAGGGACCGGCAAGACGTATGCAGCTGTTCTTCGCAGTTTCAGTGACTACCTGCGTGAAAACAACAAGAAGGGCATTGCTGGTCGGCTTTCCGGCAATGCGCTGGATGGAGATGTCGAGAGCTATAGGAAGGTCGCCGGTGCTGATTCGAGGATCGGTGCCGCGCTGGCCCATCTCCGAAAATCGCAGGCCGGCGCTAAAGCGATGGAGCGCGAGCGCCATATTCCCCCCGTTCCTGCTCCCGAAGACGCCGCACTGACGGAGTCGAGGCGGGTCGGCGCCGCCGCTGCGCAGCACAGCGCGTCGCAGGGCGCGGGCAGTTTGCCAGAGGAGCTGCTTCCTGCGGAAGGCTACGATCAGGATTTGGGCCGGATGGACGAACCCGGCCCGTCGTCCTCGGCGCCGCAGCCGGCTCAGTCAACGGGGGTTTTAATGGGGCGGAACAAGCCTCTTTATTCCGAGGACGCTCGCCTTATTTCGGGGCTTGAGAAGGGCCTCATCAAGGGCACCGGCGCCGAGCGTACCGCCAAGGACTATGTATATTCGCTTCGCGGCTTTGGCCGCTGGCTCTTCGCAAATCACAAAAAGGGCATTGTTGCTCGGCTCGACAACGAGTCACTGACCGATGATGCGCGCGAGTTCGCCGGAAACGGTAAGCCCGGTCTCCTCCTTAGGGCAATAGATCGTCTCCGGACCTTCCAGTCGACGGGCGGAGTCGGGCCGATCGCAGGCCGCGCTGAGCTGAATCCTCACCCCCAGGACGTGGCCCTCATCAAAGAATACAAAAACGAAGCAGCGACAGGGACCGGCAAGAGGCATGCAACTGCTCTACGCAGTTTCAGTGACTACCTGCGTGAAAACAACAAGAAGGGCATTGCTGGTCGGCTTTCCGGCAACACGTTGGATGAAGATGTTAAGCGCTATAGGAAGGACGCCGGGGGTAATCCGACTATCGGTGCCGCACTGGCTGATCTCCGAAAATCGCAGGCCGGCGCTAAAGCGATGGAGCTCGAGCGCTATATTTCCCCAGTTCCTGATCCCGAAGACGCGGCACTGATGGAGCCGAGGCGGGGCGGCGACGCCGCTGCGCAGCACAGCGCGTCGCAGGGAGCTGTCGGTCGGCCATTGGTCCTCCCGGAAGGTTACGATCAGGATTTGCTTTGGGAGCTGATGGACGAACCCGGCCCGTCGTCATCTCTCGAGCCAGCCGCGCGCCATGACCAGTCATCGGATCCCGGAGAGACCATTCGTCCCTTGAACTGGGGCTACGACCGCCAGCAGTTCCCGGACGAGCCGATGGGTGCACTTGCCAGGAGCAACCTCCCGCCAAGCGAGGAGGTCCTCATCAACGATGAGCATGACACAGCTGAGTTGAGGCCAGCGAAGAGGCCGAGGACCCTAGACAATCTGCACGGCCTTGCCAGCGAGCGGCAGCTGAGCGAGATCGCCAATTCAAATGGAGGTGGTGGAGCAATGCCGGCCGCCTCGGCGCTGCAGCCGGCTCAGTCAGCTGGGGTTTTGAAAGGGCGGAGCAAGCAGCCTCTTTATTCCGAGGACGCTCGCCTTATTTCGGGGCTTGAGAAGGCCCTCATCAAGGACAATGTCGCCAATCCCACCGCCCACGGCTATATATATTCTCTTCGCCGCTTCGGCCGCTGGCTCGTCGCAAATAACAAAGATCCGATTGCTGCTCGGCTCGACGACCAGTCGCTGACCGATGATGCGCGCGAGGCCATCGAAAAGGGTGATAACAGGGGACTCCTTCCGGCAATTGACCATCTCCGGACCTTCCAGTCGACGGGCGGAGTCGTGCCGATCAAAGGCCGCGCTGAGCTAAATCCTCACCCCCAGGACGTGGCTCTCATCGAAGAGTACAAAAACGAAGCAGCGACAGCGACAGGGACCAGCAAGACGTATGCAACTGCTCTACGCAGTTTCAGTGACTACCTGCGTGAAAACAACAAGAAGGGCATTGCTGGTCGGCTTTCCGGCAACACGTTGGATGAAGATGTTAAGCGCTATAGGAAGGACGCCGGGGGTAATCGGACTATCGGCGCCGCACTGGCTGATCTCCGAAAATCGCAGGCCGGCGCTAAAGCGATGGAGTTCGAGCGCTATATTTCCCCCGTTCCTGATCCCGAAGACGCGGCACTGATGGAGCCGATGCCCGCCGGCGGCGCCGCTGCGCAGCACAGCGCGTCGCAGGACGCGGGCAGTTGGCCAAAGGAGCTGCTTCCTGTAGAAGGCTACGATCAGGATTTGCTTTGGGAGCTGATGGACGAACCCGGCTCGTCGTCATCTCTCGAGCCAGCCGCGCGCCATGACCAGTCATCGGATCCCGGAGAGACCATTCGTCCCTTGAACTGGGGCTACGACCGCCAGCCGCTCCCGGACGAGTCGATGGGTGCACTTGCCAAAAGCAACCTCCCGCCAAGCGAGGAGGTCCTCATCAACGATGAGCATGACACAGCTGAGTTGAGGCCAGCGAAGAGGCCGAGGACCCTAGACAATCTGCACGGCCTTGCCAGCGAGCGGCAGCTGAGCGAGATCGCCAATTCAAGCGGTCGCCTGCTGACGTCGGCGTCCCCCACCCATCAACAGGGTGCATCGCCATGGCAGGCGCAGCCGATGATGCAGGCGAGCGGGCACGAAGATGCCACGGCGCCGCATGTGGTCGCGACGTACGTCGGAGGCGCCGCTGCGCAGCACAGCGCGCCGCAGGGAGCTGTCAGTCGGCCATTGGTCCTCCCGGAAGGTTACGATCAGGACCTGCGTTTGATGGTGGAAGACGGCCCACCGTGGTCCAGGGTTCCCCCTGAGCAGGCGCAGGACATAGTCCAAGCTGGACAGCAGGAACCTGCCAGGTCCACCTCGACCTGGTCGCCGCAGATGCCGCTCAACTTTGATTGGAGCATGTGGCCGATGGAAGCAGCGTCAGCGCCCGCTGCCAGGGCTCCTTCAGACATCGAGGGCGGTCTTGAGGCCGCGGTTCATCCGAATCCGCCCGCACCGTTCGAGTTGCGTGACAATGCTTGGAGCCCGGCGCCTGACTTTCCGCCGCCGTTTGCCGGGCCAGTACCGGGTCATCACCAGGGCGCTCGACAGCCCGGCTCGCCGCAGGGGCTTTCTCCGGCGCCAGCCTTCTCGGATGATGAAGCTTTGGCGTGGTTGCGCGAGGAGCTGGCGCTGCGGCAGATGCAAGAACCGGCCTCACCATCAACCAGCAGGGCTCGCTCAGACACCTACGGCGGTCTTGAGTCTTTTGTTGATCTGGATGCGCCCACGTCGTCCGAATCACGCGACGATGCTCACTTTGCGCCCGCGCCCTCTGCCAGGGCTCGCTCAGACACCTACGGCGGTCTTGAGTCTTTTGTTGATCTGGATTTGCCCACGCCGACCGAATTGCGCGACGATGCTCACTTTGAGCCGGCGCCCGCTGCCAGGGCTCGCTCAGACACCTACCGTGGTTTTCCATTGGTTGATCTGACTGCGCCCACGCCGTCCGAACCACGCGACGATGCTAATTCTGTACGGCCGTTTCCGAGCACCTCCGCTGATGCTCAGATCGGGGCTTTAGGTCCGACAGCCTCCTCCCACGGCCGCGGGCTGGTGCTCGAGGACACGGAATGGCTGGGCGACGAGCATATCGACAGGGATTACCGGCTCCAGGAGCAGGATTTGCAGAGGTACCATCCGGATCTCGCCGCCCGGACGCGGTTCGTGAATCCCCTCATCGTCCTAAATTATCTGCGCTCTAACGACGATGGCGTCGTGCGAACCGAATTCCAGCGCATCGTCTACGATAATGGTAACGATACAGCCGACTTCCTGTTCCTGCCCGTGATTAATGCCGATCCTCAAGATCCTAATAGCCTCGGCAACCATTGGTCGCTGCTGTTCGTTGATCGCAGAGACCGGGGGCGGCCGGTCGCCTATCACTACGATTCCTACGGGGGACTCAACCACAAGGATGCAGAACATCTCGCAGGTCGGCTGGACCTCCGCCTGGAGCCAGCCGGCATGGCCCGGCAGCGGAACGGGTATGATTGCGGCGTCTTCGTGGTGGACGGCACGCGGGCGCTGGTTAGGCAATTGGAGCAAGGACGGGAACCAGACCTGCTGAACCTCAGCAACCTCGTTGCCAATCGGCAGGCACTGCAGAACCGACTCAGGGGCTGATGTCGCCATGGGCGGATAGCTCAGGCTGGAGCGGCTCACGCCGACGGCCTGGGCCCCCGGGCACGAAGGACCGGAACCAGCGCAGCGTCGCGAACTCGGCTGTGGCCAATTCCCGGGCTTTGGGAATCGCGTCGCGCACGGTCAGCATCAGCCAATAAGCGGCGGTGTGGAGAACGAGGCGGACTTGATTGGCGAGCGCCGAACGGCAGCTGGTGCGATCGGACGGTACGCCGTTCGCGATCCCAGGACTTGGCCTTGTGGCGCGTCTCGGTATAGCCGCGCAGAACCGGCAGGTTCTCGATGGCGCGTCGCGTGCGTGCGCGGCTTGCGGCCAAGATTGCTCTCGATGGCCTCGATCAGGGGCACCAACTGGCCCTGATCGCTGCCGTGCTGGGTCAGTTCTTGCGCGACAATGATCTGGGCATGTGCATCGACGGCCGCCTGGGCATGATGCGGCTTTCCGGATCGGTGAAGTTGCGTTGCGCCTTGGGATTGGGTTCCTCCGATGGCAGCGCCGCCGGTTTGCCCGGCTTCTTGCGGCCTTCGGCCTGGCGCTGCTGTTCCTTTTCGGCCTCGATGCGGCGCTCTTCCTCAGCCGCCAGTTTGGCGTCCGCTTCCAGCGCCGCCATCGCTTGCTGGATCTTCGCCAGCCGTTTCTGCTTGTCGACGGTCCAGTCCGGCAGTTCGTCGCTGTTGCCGAAAGTCTCATCCTCCGAGGCATCCGCCGCCTCGGCGGCCGCCAGCATGCGAGCGACCTCGGCCTTCAATTCCGCCTCGCGCTTCTTCATGCGCTCATAACTCATCGCCTTGTGTTTCGACGCGTTCGCCTTGATCTTCGTACCATCCAGCGCGACATGACCGAGCTTGACCAGCCCGGCCGTCTCGCACAACTTCAGAACCTGCACGAATAGCGCGCCGAGCGCCTTCAAATGTCGCTTGCGAAAGTCGCTGATCGTCCGAAAATCCGGCGCATCCAGCGCCACGATCATCACAAAATCGTTCCGCTCCCGGCAGGCCTTGGCAATCCGACGCGACGAATACAGCCCACTCGCATAGCTATGCAGCAGCAGCGCCACCATCATCCGCGGATCAAACGGCGGCTGCCCAAGCCCGCTCACATAGCTGCCCATGATCTCCCTGAGATCGAGGCTCTCCCGCACCAGATCAACCATAAACCGCGAGACATGGCCTTTCGGCACGAAGTCCTGCACATTCGGCGGCAGAAGCAGCGTCTGATCGATGTTCCAAGGCCGAAAATACTTGCTCATCGCCCAATGTTGAATCAGACCCGACCAGATTTGAACAGCGACTATCCAGACAAGCTCCTAGAAGCACTGGTTACACTTCTCATTAGTTTCAACAAACCTAACGAGGTCCCTAACGCTCCAAATGAAATGGCGCTTCGAGAACTGCATCGGTGCGGGACGCTATTTCTTTTGGACAAGCCGGGCGAATATCGCGACGTTCCCGTTCAAGTCGCCAATATTCAAACTGGGCAGGTTATTTATCAGGCTCCGCCTTCAGGAGATGTTCCAGGATTAATCGAAGAGTTTTTCAAAGAACTTATTGGAATCTGGACGTCAGGGGATGCGCTAGCCCGTCCTATTCGTGAGAGTGCGTTTTTTTAGTCCGATTGATGTGGCCGCACATCTGCTCTGACGAGGCGCGCGGGATTGCCTTCGGCTTTTCACCGCCTGACGACCCGTACTTTGCAACGCGCTTGAGGTGTAGGTTGGGCGAACGGGGGGCGGACGCCCCGCCGGTCAAGGACCGAGCGGCAGCAGCGCGCCGGGCAAGCCGCGGATCAGGTCGGCTTCGGGACATGCCGCGGCGAATGCAAGGCGAGTGCGGCGCGTGGTCTCGACCACACGGGCGGCGATTTTCAAGAGCCGAAGACGCAGCGTCGCTAACTCGGCAGTGGCCAATTCCCGGACTTTGGGAATTGAGAAGCAGTATTTTGTCTCTGAATCTTCGGTCTATCGGCTGTTGACGGCGAAGCGCGCAGGTCATGCACCATGCTCGCGGCACGTTGTCGTCATCAGTTTCTCGACAGCTTCCCCATTTAACAGGGTTGGTCGCACTGGAAGCACATCGGCTGCCGATGCTCACGGTGCGTGCCTGTCGAGGGCTGTAAAGGGTGGTTTGTTGCTGATTCCCAGCATGTCAGATCGAAGGCTAGGTTCATATTTTGAAAGGGAGAAGGGATGGATTTCCCCTCGATCAAGTGGGTGCGTGAACAATCGGACAGCACGGGCCCGCAAGAGAGTTCACCCGCGGCGCCGTCCGCAGATGCGGCGACCTTTGAGCGGCAACTGAGCGAGATCGCCAATTCAAATGGAGGTGGTGGAGCAATGCCGGTCGCCTCGGCGCTGCAGCCGGTTCAGTCAGCTGGGGTTTTGAAAGGGCGCAGCAAGCAGCCTCTTTATTCCGAGGATGCTCGCCTTATTTCGGGGCTTGAGGAGGCCCTCCGCAATGGCAACGCCGCCAACCACACCGCCTACCGCTATATATATTCTCTTCGCAGCTTCGGCCGCTGGCTCGTCGCAAATAACAAAGATCCGATTGCTGCTCGGCTCGACGACCAGTCGCTGACCGATGATGCGCGCGAGGCCATCGAAAAGGGTCATAACAGGGCACTCCGTCCGGCAATAGATCGTCTCCGGACCTTCCAGTCGACGGGCGGAGTCGGGCCGATCGCAGGCCGCGCTGAGCTAAATCCTCACCCCCAGGACGTGGCCCTCATCAAAGAATACAAAAACGAAGCAGCGACAGGGACCGGCAAGAGGCATGCAACTGCTCTACGCAGTTTCAGTGACTACCTGCGTGAAAACAACAAGAAGGGCATTGCTGCTCGGCTTTCCGGCAACACGTTGGATGAAGATGTTGAGCGCTATAGGAAGGACGCCGGGGGTAATCCGACTATCGGTGCCGCACTGGCTGATCTCCGAAAATCGCAGGCCGGCGCTAAAGCGATGGAGCGCGAGCGCCATATTTCCCCCGTTCCAGATCCCGAAGACGCGGCACTGATGGAGCCGATGCACGCGGGCAGTTGGCCAAAGGAGCGGCTTCCTGCAGAAGGCTACGATCAGGATTTGCTTTGGGAGCTGATGGACGAACCCGGCCCGTCGTCATCTCTCGAGCCAGCCGCGCGCCATGACCAGTCATCGGATCCCGGAGAGTCCATTCATCCCTTGAACTGGGGCTACGACCGCCAGCAGTTCCTGCACGAGCCGATGGCTGCACTTGCCAGGAGCAACCTCCTGCCAAGCGAGGAGGTCCTCATCAACGATGAGCATGACACAGCTGAGTTGCGGCCAGCGAAGAGGCCGAGGACCCTAGACAATCTGCACGGCCTTGCCAGCGAGCGGCAGCTGAGCGAGATCGCCAATTCAAATGGAGGTGGTGGAGCAATGCCGGCCGCCTCGGCGCTGCAGCCGGTTCAGTCAGCTGGGGTTTTGATAGGGCGCAGCAAGCAGCCTCTTTATTCCGAGGATGCTCGCCTTATTTCGGGGCTTGAGGAGGCCCTCCGCAATGGCAGCGCCGCCAACGAAACCGCCTACCGCTATATATATTCTCTTCGCAGCTTCGGCCGCTGGCTCGTCGCAAATAACAAAGATCCGATTGCTGCTCGGCTCGACGACCAGTCGCTGACCGATGATGCGCGCGAGGCCATCGAAAAGGGTCATAACAGGGCACTCCGTCCGGCAATAGATCGTCTCCGGACCTTCCAGTCGACGGGCGGAGTCGTGCCGATCACAGGCCGCTCTGAGCTAAATCCTCACCCCCAGGACGTGGCTCTCATCAAAGAGTACAAAAACGAAGCAGCGACAGGGACCGGCAAGAGGCATGCAAGTGTTCTTCGCAGTTTCAGTGACTACCTGCGTAAAAGCAGCAAGCCGGGCATTGCTGCTCGGCTTTCCGGCAACACGTTGGATGAAGATGTTAAGCGCTATAGGAAGGACGCCGGTGGGGATCCGAATATCGGTGCCGCACTGGCTGATCTCCGAAAATCGCAGGCCGGCGCTAAAGCGATGGAGCGCGAGCGCCATATTTCCCCCGTTCCAGATCCCGAAGACGCGGCACTGATGGAGCCGATGCCCGCCGGCGGCGCCGCTGCGCAGCACAGCGCGTCGCAGGACGCGGGCAGTTGGCCAAAGGAGCGGCTTCCTGCAGAAGGCTACGATCAGGATTTGCTTTGGGAGCTGATGGACGAACCCGGCCCGTCGTCATCTCTCGAGCCAGCCGCGCGCCATGACCAGTCATCGGATCCCGGAGAGACCATTCGTCCCTTGAACTGGGGCTACGACCGCCAGCCGTTCCTGGACGAGCCGATGGCTGCACTTGCCAGGAGCAACCTCCCGCCAAGCGAGGAGGTCCTCATCAACGATGAGCATGACACAGCTGAGTTGAGGCCAGCGAAGAGGCCGAGGACCCTAGACAATCTGCACGGCCTTGCCAGCGAGCGGCAGCTGAGCGAGATCGCCAATTCAAATGGAGGTGGTGGAGCAATGCCGGCCGCCTCGGCGCTGCAGCCGGTTCAGTCAGCTGGGGTTTTGATAGGGCGCAGCAAGCAGCCTCTTTATTCCGAGGACGCTCGCCTTATTTCGGGGCTTGAGGAGGGCCTCCGCAATGGCAACGCCGCCAACCACACCGCCTACGCCTATGTAAGTTCTCTTCGCAGCTTTGGCCGCTGGCTCGTCGCAAATAACAAAGATCCAATTGCTGCTCGGCTCGACGACCAGTCGCTGACCGATGATGCGCGCGAGGCCATCGAAAAGGGTCATAACAGGGCACTCCGTCCGGCAATAGACCATCTCCGGACCTTCCAGTCGACGGGCGGAGTCGGGCCGATCGCAGGCCGCGCTGAGCTGAATCCTCACCCCCAGGACGTGGCTCTCATCGAAGAGTACAAAAACGAAGCAGCGACAGGGACCGGCAGGATGTATGCAAGTGTTCTTCGCAGTTTCAGTGACTACCTGCGTAAAAGCAGCAAGTCGGGCATTGCTGCTCGGCTTTCCGGCAACACGTTGGATGAAGATGTTAAGCGCTATAGGAAAGACGCCGGTGGGGATCGGAATATCGGTGCCGCACTGGCTGATCTCCGAAAATCGCAGGCCGGCGCTAAAGCGATGGAGTTCGAGCGCTATATTTCCCCCGTTCCTGATCCCGAAGACGCGGCACTGATGGAGCCGTGGCGCGTCGGCGACGCCGCTGCGCAGCACAGCGCGTCGCAGCGAGCTTTCAGTTGGCCAGAGGAGGTGCTTCCTGTAGAAGGCTACGATCAGGATTTGCTTTGGGAGCTGATGGACGAACCCGGCCCGTCGTCATCTCTCGAGCCAGCCGCGCGCCATGACCAGTCATCGGATCCCGGAGAGACCATTCGTCCCTTGAACTGGGGCTACGACCGCCAGCAGTTCCCGGACGAGCCGATGGCTGCACTTGTCAGGAGCAACCTCCTGCCAAGCGAGGAGGTCCTCATCAACGATGAGCATGACACAGCTGAGTTGCGGCCAGCGAAGAGGCCGAGGACCCTAGACAATCTGCACGGCCTTGCCGGCGAGCGGCAACTGAGCGAGATCGCCAATTCAAATGGAGGTGGTGGAGCAATGCCGGCCGCCTCGGCGCTGCAGCCGGCTCAGTCAGCTGGGGTTTTGATGGGGCGGAGCGAGCAGCCTCTTTATTCGGAGGACGCTCGCCTTATTTCGGGGCTTGAGAAGGGCCTCATCAAGGGCAACGGCGCCAAGCGCACCGCCAAGAACAATGTAAATACTCTTCTCAGCTTTGGCCGTTGGCTCTTCGCAAATAACAAAGATCCGATTGCTGCTCGGCTCGACGACCAGTCGCTGATCGATGATGCGCGCGAGTTCGCCGGAAACGGTAAGTCCGGTCTCCTCCTTAAGGCAATAGACCATCTCCGGACCTTCCATTCGACGGGCGGGATCGTGCCGATCGTAGGACGCGCGCAGCTGAAGCCTTACCCCCAGGACGTGGCCCTCATCACAGAGTATAGTAACGAAGGAGCGACCAGCAAGACGTATGCAGTATCTCTACGCAGTTTCAGTGACTACCTGCGTGAAAACAACAAGAAGGGCATTGCTGGTCGGCTTTCCGGCAACACGTTGGATGAAGATGTTAAGCGCTATAGGAAGGACGCCGGGGGTAATCGGACTATCGGTGCCGCACTGGCTGATCTCCGAAAATCGCAGGCCGGCGCTAAAGCGATGGAGTTCGAGCGCTATATTTCCCCTGTTCCTGATCCCGAAGACGCGGCACTGATGGAGCCGTGGCGCGTCGGCGGCGCCGCTGCGCAGCACAGCGCGTCGCAGGACGCGGGCAGTTGGCCAGAGGAGGTGCTTCCTGTAGAAGGCTACGATCAGGATTTGCTTTGGGAGCTGATGGACGAACCCGGCCCGTCGTCATCTCTCGAGCCAGCCGCGCGCCATGACCAGTCATCGGATCCCGGAGAGACCATTCGTCCCTTGAACTGGGGCTACGACCGCCAGCAGTTCCCGGACGAGTCGATGGGTGCACTTGCCAGGAGCAACCTCCTGCCAAGCGAGGAGGTCCTCATCAACGATGAGCATGACACAGCTGAGTTGAGGCCAGCGAAGAGGCCGAGGCCCCTAGACAATCTGCACGGCCTTGCCGGCGAGCGGCAGCTGAGCGAGATCGCCAATTCAGGCGGTCGCCTGCTGACGTCGGCGTCCCCCACCCATCAACAGGGTGCATCGCCATGGCAGGCGCAGCCGATGATGCAGGCGAGCGGGCACGAAGATGCCACGGCGCCGCATGTGGTCGCGACGTACGTCGGAGGCGCCGCTGCGCAGCACAGCGCGCCGCAGGGAGCTGTCAGTCGGCCATTGGTCCTCCCGGAAGGTTACGATCAGGACCTGCGTTTGATGGTGGAAGACGGCCCACCGTGGTCCAGGGTTCCCCCTGAGCAGGCGCAGGACATAGTCCAAGCTGGACAGCAGGAACCTGCCAGGTCCACCTCAACCTGGTCGCCGCAGATGCCGCTCAACTTTGATTGGAGTATGTGGCCGACCCTGGAAGCAGCGCCGGCGCCCGCTGCCAGGTCTCGCTCAGACACCTACCGTGGTTTTCCATTGGTTGATCTGACTGCGCCCACGCCGTCCGAATCACGCGACGATGCTAATTCTGTACGGCCGTTTCCGAGCACCTCCGCTGATGCTCAGATCGGGGCTTTAGATCCGACAGCCTCGTCTCACGGCCGCGGGCTGGTGCTCGAGGACACGGAATGGCTGGGCGACGAGCATATCGACAGGGATTACCGGCTCCAGGAGCAGGATTTGCAGAGGAACCATCCGGATCTCGCCGCCCGGACGCGGTTCGTGAATCCCCTCATCGTCCTAAATTATCTGCGCTCTAACGACGATGGCTTCGTGCGAACCGAATTCCAGCGCATCGTCGATGATGATAATGGTAACGATACAGCCGACTTCCTGTTCCTGCCCGTGATTAATGCCGATCCTCAAGATCCTAATAGCCTCGGCAACCATTGGTCGCTGCTGTTCGTTGATCGCAGAGACCGGGGGCGGCCGGTCGCCTATCACTACGATTCCTACGGGGGACTCAACCACAAGGATGCAGAACATCTCGCAGGTCGGCTGGACCTCCGCCTGGAGCCAGCCGGCATGGCCCGGCAGCGGAACGGGTATGATTGCGGCGTCTTCGTGGTGGACGGCACGCGGGCGCTGGTTAGGCAATTGGAGCAAGGACGGGAACCAGACCTGCTGAACTTCAGCAACCTCGTTGCCAATCGGCAGGCACTGCAGAACCGACTCAGGGGCTGATGTCGCCATGGGCGGATAGCTCAGGCTGGAGCGGCTCACGCCGACGGCCTGGGCCCCCGGGCACGAAGGACCGGAACCAGCGCAGCGTCGCGAACTCGGCTGTGGCCAATTCCCGGGCTTTGGGAATCGCGTCGCGCACGGTCAGCATCAGCCAATAAGCGGCGGTGTGGAGAACGAGGCGGACTTGATTGGCGAGCGCCGAACGGCAGCTGGTGCGATCGGAGGCGAGCTGTGTCTTATGCAGCTTGATCAGATTCTCGGCTTGGCCGCGCGCGCAATACAGGCTGTCGTAGATCCACTCGGCCGAGCCGACATCGAGGCTGGTGACGACGAAACGGATGTCGAGGCCGAGCATCGTCGCCTCAATACGGGCGACGGTCGTCGTTCGCGATCCCAGGACTTTGCCTTGTGGCGCGTCTCGGTATAGCCACGCAGAACCGGCAGGTTCTCGATGGCGCGTCGCGTGCGGATGTCGTCGGCGGCCTCGTCGACTTTTCTGGCGAGCGGCTTGGTGCCGGACAGACCGAAGATGTAGTCGATGCCGTTGGTCTCGCACCACGCCATTGCCTCCGGCCGAGCATAGCGCCTGTCGCCACGGAATGTAATTCGCGTGTTGTGCCACCGCGTCCGGATATGCCGTATCAGGCGGCGCAGATGGGCACGCACCTCGACGCCGCCCGGCGTCTTGCCGGGCCGCAGCACGACCGCCACGGGCCGGCTCTTCTCCGTGTCGTAGACGTGGATCGGCAGGAAGCAGCGTTCGTCATAATGAGCGTTGAACAGCGAGAGCTGCTGATGGCCGTGGACGACATCGCAGGTATCATCGATGTCAAGCGTGACGGATGCCGGCTCGCGCGGGTAGCTATCCATCCATGCGTCGACCAAAGTGTAGGTCAGTCGGATCACGTCGCGCAGGCGCGGAGCATTCTCCAGCCGCGACAGCGTCGGTTGGGAACACAGATCGCGACCCGTGTCCGGCAGCCGTCCGCAGGCCAGCTTGAATGCGGGATCGGACCGCAGATGATCGGGGTCGTCGGCGTCCTCGTAGCCGCAGCAGATCGCGAACATGCGCGCGCGGAACATATCGACAAGGCTGTGCACGACCCGCGTCGGATCGCGCCGATCCGGGAACACCCGGGCCAAATTGTCGGCCAAGCCGAGACGCCGCTCGGCCATCGCCAGAAGCATCACGCCCCCGTTCGAGGTCAGCCGACCGCCATCGAAGGCAGCTGTGACTTTCCTGGCGTGAACGGCTGGAAACGAGAAGGGCAGAATCGTATCATCGGTCATGGCGGGCGTGGTGTTCGCGGCTGAAGGTGATGGGGTGGCTTTGCAACCGAATCCTACGCCGCATCAGCGCTTTACACCACGCTCGCCAGCCTCTCAGGCGCCCTCTGACGAATAAGACGGGCTAGACGACATCGCCGATGCAATAGGCGTTTCAAGATTAATACTGAATTGTAAGGCACCAAAAGTTGGTTGCGTTTCGATTTTGACTCGCGCGTTCAGCGCATCCTGTCAAGATGTTGGCTGGAGATAGTCCTCGCCGCGAAAGCTGGCCGTACGCCTCACCGATGAGAAGCAGTATTTTGTCTCTGAATCTTCGGTCTATCGGCTGTTGACGGCGAAGCGCGCAGGTCATGCACCATGCTCGCGGCACGTTGTCGTCATCAGTTTCTCGACAGCTTCCCCATTTAACAGGGTTGGTCGCACTGGAAGCACATCGGCTGCCGATGCTCACGGTGCGTACCTGTCGAGGGCTGTAAAGGGTGGTTTGTTGCTGATTCCCAGCATGTCAGATCGAAGGCTAGGTTCATATTTTGAAAGGGAGAAGGGATGGATTTCCCCTCGATCAAGTGGGTGCGTGAACAATCGGACAGCACGGGCCCGCAAGAGAGTTCACCCGCGGCGCCGTCCGCAGATGCGGCGACCTTTGAGCGGCAACTGAGCGAGATCGCCAATTCAAATGGAGGTGGTGGAGCAATGCCGGCCGCCTCGGCGCTGCAGCCGGCTCAGTCAACGGGGGTTTTGATAGGGCGGAGCAAGCAGCCTCTTTATTCCGAGGACGCTCGCCTTATTTCGGGGCTTGAGGAGGCCCTCCGCAATGGCAACGCCGCCAACCAAACCGTCTACGGCTACGTAAGTTCTCTTCGCAGCTTTGGCCGCTGGCTCTTCGCAAATAACAAAGATCCGATTGCTGCTCGGCTCGACGACCAGTCGCTGACCGATGATGCGCGCGAGGCCATCGAAAAGGGTCATAACAAGAGACTCCGTCCGGCAATAGACCATCTCCGGACCTTCCAGTCGACGGGCGGAGTCGTGCCGATCACAGGCCGCTCTGAGCTAAATCCTCCCCCTCAGGACGTGGCTCTCATCAAAGAGTACAAAAACGAAGCAGCGACAGGGACCGGCAAGAGGCATGCAAGTGTTCTTCGCAGTTTCAGTGACTACCTGCGTAAAAGCAGCAAGCCGGGCATTGCTGCTCGGCTTTCCGGCAACACGTTGGATGAAGATGTTAAGCGCTATAGGAAGGACGCCGGTGGGGATCCGAATATCGGTGCCGCACTGGCTGATCTCCGAAAATCGCAGGCCGGCGCTAAAGCGATGGAGCTCGAGCGCCATATTTCCCCAGTTCCTGATCCCGAAGACGCGGCACTGATGGAGCCGTGGCGCGTCGGCGACGCCGCTGCGCAGCACAGCGCGCCGCAGGGAGCTGTCAGTCAGCCATTGGTCCTCCCGGAAGGTTACGATCAGGATTTGCTTTGGGAGCTGATGGACGAACCCGGCCCGTCGTCATCTCTCGAGCCAGCCGCGCGCCATGACCAGTCATCGGATCCCGGAGAGTCCATTCATCCCTTGAACTGGGGCTACGACCGCCAGCAGTTCCTGGACGAGCCGATGGGTGCACTTGCCAGGAGCAACCTCCCGCCAAGCGAGGAGGTCCTCATCAACGATGAGCATGACGCAGCTGAGTTGAGGCCAGCGAAGAGGCCGAGGACCCTAGACAATCTGCACGGCCTTGCCAGCGAGCGGCAGCTGAGCGAGATCGCCAATTCAGGTGGAGGTGGTGGAGCAATGCCGGCCGCCTCGGCGCTGCAGCCGGCTCAGTCAGCTGGGGTTTTGATAGGGCGGCAGAGCAAGCAGCCTCTTTATTCCGAGGATGCTCGCCTTATTTCGGGGCTTGAGGAGGCCCTCCGCAATGGCAACGCCGCCAACCAAACCGCCTACGCCTATGTAAGTTCTCTTCGCAGCTTTGGCCGCTGGCTCTTCGCAAATAACAAAGATCCGATTGCTGCTCGGCTCGACGACCAGTCGCTGACCGATGATGCGCGCGAGGCCATCGAAAAGGGTCATAACAGGAGACTCCGTCCGGCAATAGACCATCTCCGGACCTTCCAGTCGACGGGCGGAGTCGTGCCGATCACAGGCCGCTCTGACCTAAATCCTCCTCCCCAGGACGTGGCTCTCATCGAAGAGTACAAAAACGAAGCAGCGACAGGGACCAGCAAGACGTATGCAGTTTCTCTACGCAGTTTCAGTGACTACCTGCGTGAAAACAACAAGAAGGGCATTGCTGGTCGGCTTTCCGGCAACACGTTGGATGAAGATGTTGAGCGCTATAGGAAGGACGCCGGGGGTAATCGGACTATCGGTGCCGCACTGGCTGATCTCCGAGAATCGCAGGCCGGCGCTAAAGCGATGGAGCGCGAGCGCCATATTTTCCCCGTTCCTGATCTCGAAGACGCGGCACTGATGGAGCCGAGGCAGGGCGGCGACGCCGCTGCGCAGCACAGCGCGTCGCAGGACGCGGGCAGTTGGCCAAAGGAGCTGCTTCCTGCGGAAGGCTACGATCAGGATTTGCTTTGGGAGCTGATGGACGAACCCGGCCCGTCGTCATCTCTCGAGCCAGCCGCGCGCCATGACCAGTCATCGGATCCCGGAGAGACCATTCGTCCCTTGAACTGGGGCTACGACCGCCAGCAGTTCCTGGACGAGCCGATGGGTGCACTTGCCAGGAGCAACCTCCTGCCAAGCGAGGAGGTCCTCATCAACGATGAGCATGACACAGCTGAGTTGAGGCCAGCGAAGAGGCCGAGGACCCTAGACAATCTGCACGGCCTTGCCAGCGAGCGGCAGCTGAGCGAGATCGCCAATTCAGGTGGAGGTGGTGGAGCGATGCCGGCCGCCTCGGCGCTGCAGCCGGCTCAGTCAGCTGGGGTTTTGAAAGGGCGGAGCAAGCAGCCTCTTTATTCCGAGGACGCTCGCCTTATTTCGGGGCTGGAGAAGGCCCTCATCAAGGGCAATGTCGCCAATCCCACCGCCCACGGCTATATATATTCTCTTCGCCGCTTCGGCCGCTGGCTCTTCGCAAATAACAAAGATCCGATTGCTGCTCGGCTCGACGACCAGTCGCTGACCGATGATGCGCGCGAGGCCATCGAAAAGGGTCATCACAGGAAACTCCGTCCGGCAATAGACCATCTCCGGACCTTCCAGTCGACGGGCGGAGTCGTGCCGATCACAGGCCGCGCTGAGCTGAATCCTCACCCCCAGGACGTGGCTCTGATCAAAGAGTACAAAAACGAAGCAGCGACAGGGACCGGCACGATGTATGCAGCTGTTCTTCGCAGTTTCAGTGACTACCTGCGTGAAAACAACAAGAAGGGCATTGCTGGTCGGCTTTCCGGCAACACGTTGGATGAAGATGTTAAGCGCTATAGGAAAGACGCCGTGGTCGGGGGTAATCGGAATATCGGTGCCGCACTGGCTGATCTCCGAAAATCGCAGGCCGGCGCTAAAGCGATGGAGCGCGAGCGCTATATTTCCCCCGTTCCTGATCCCGAAGACGCGGCACTGATGGAGCCGATGCCCGTCGGCGGCGCCGCTGCGCAGCACAGCGCGTCGCAGGACGCGGGCAGTTGGCCAAAGGAGCGGCTTCCTGCAGAAGGCTACGATCAGGATTTGCTTTTGGGGCTGATGGACGAACCCGGCCCGTCGTCATCTCTCGAGCCAGCCGCGCGCCATGACCAGTCATCGGATCCCGGAGAGACCATTCGTCCCTTGAACTGGGGCTACGACCGCCAGCAGTTCCTGGACGAGCCGATGGGTGCACTTGCCAGGAGCAACCTCCTGCCAAGCGAGGAGGTCCTCATCAACGATGAGCATGACACAGCTGAGTTGAGGCCAGCGAAGAGGCCGAGGACCCTAGACAATCTGCACGGCCTTGCCAGCGAGCGGCAGCTGAGCGAGATCGCCAATTCAGGCGGTCGCCTGCTGACGTCGGCGGCCCCCACCCATCAACAGGGTGCATCGCCATGGCAGGCGCAGCCGATGATGCAGGCGAGCGGGCACGAAGATGCCACGGCGCCGCATGCGGTCGCGACGTACGTCGGAGGCGCCGCTGCGCAGCACAGCGCGCCGCAGGGAGCTGTCAGTCGGCCATTGGTCCTCCCGGAAGGTTACGATCAGGACCTGCGTTTGATGGTGGAAGACGGCCCGCCGTGGTCCGGGGTTCCCCCTGAGCAGGCGCAGGAGATAGTCCAAGCTGGAGAGCAGGAACCTGCCAGGTCCACCTCGACCTGGTCGCCGCAGATGCCGCTCAACTTTGATTGGAGCATGTGGCCGATGGAAGCAGCGTCAGCGCCCGCTGCCAGGGCTCCTTCAGACATCGAGGGCGGTCTTGAGGCCGCGGTTCATCCGAATCCGCCCGCACCGTTCGAGTTGCGTGACAATGCTTGGAGCCCGGCGCCTGACTTTCCGCCGCCGTTTGCCGGGCCAGTACCGGGTCATCACCAGGGCGCTCGACAGCCCGGCTCGCCGCAGGGGCTTTCTCCGGCGCCAGCCTTCTCGGATGATGAAGCTTTGGCGTGGTTGCGCGAGGAGCTGGCGCTGCGGCAGATGCAAGAACCGGCCTCACCATCAACCAGCAGGGCTCGCTCAGACACCTACGGCGGTCTTGAGTCTTTTGTTGATCTGGATGCGCCCACGTCGTCCGAATCACGCGACGATGCTCACTTTGCGCCCGCGCCCTCTGCCAGGGCTCGCTCAGACACCTACGGCGGTCTTGAGTCTTTTGTTGATCTGGATGCGGCCACGCCGTCCGAGTTGCGCGACGATGCTCACTTTGCGCCGGCGCCCGCTGCCGGGGCTCGCTCAGACACCTACCGTGGTTTTCCATTGGTTGATCTGACTGCGGCCACGCCGTCCGAATCACGCGACGATGCTAATTCTGTACGGCCGTTTCCGAGCACCTCCGCTGATGCTCAGATCGGGGCTTTAGGTCCGACAGCCTCGTCCCACGGCCGCGGGCTGATGCTCGAGGACACGGAATGGCTGGGCGACGAGCATATCGACAGGGATTACCGGCTCCAGGAGCAGGATTTGCAGAGGAACCATCCGGATCTCGCCGCCCGGACGCGGTTCGTGAATCCCCTCATCGTCCTAAATTATCTGCGCTCTAACGACGATGGCTTCGTGCGAACCGAATTCCAGCGCATCGTCGATGATGATAATGGTAACGATACAGCCGACTTCCTGTTCCTGCCCGTGATTAATGCCGATCCTCAAGATCCTAATAGCCTCGGCAACCATTGGTCGCTGCTGTTCGTTGATCGCAGAGACCGGGGGCGGCCGGTCGCCTATCACTACGATTCCTACGGGGGACTCAACCACAAGGATGCAGAACATCTCGCAGGTCGGCTGGACCTCCGCCTGGAGCCAGCCGGCATGGCCCGGCAGCGGAACGGGTATGATTGCGGCGTCTTCGTGGTGGACGGCACGCGGGCGCTGGTTAGGCAATTGGAGCAAGGACGGGAACCAGACCTGCTGAACCTCAGCAACCTCGTTGCCAATCGGCAGGCACTGCAGAACCGACTCAGGGGCTGATGTCGCCATGGGCGGATAGCTCAGGCTGGAGCGGCTCACGCCGACGGCCTGGGCCCCCGGGCACGAAGGACCGGAACCAGCGCAGCGTCGCGAACTCGGCTGTGGCCAATTCCCGGGCTTTGGGAATCGCGTCGCGCACGGTCAGCATCAGCCAATAAGCGGCGGTGTGGAGAACGAGGCGGACTTGATTGGCGAGCGCCGAACGGCAGCTGGTGCGATCGGAGGCGAGCTGTGTCTTATGCAGCTTGATCAGATTCTCGGCTTGGCCGCGCGCGCAATACAGGCTGTCGTAGATCCACTCGGCCGAGCCGACATCGAGGCTGGTGACGACGAAACGGATGTCGAGGCCGAGCATCGTCGCCTCAATACGGGCGACGGTCGTCGTTCGCGATCCCAGGACTTTGCCTTGTGGCGCGTCTCGGTATAGCCACGCAGAACCGGCAGGTTCTCGATGGCGCGTCGCGTGCGGATGTCGTCGGCGGCCTCGTCGACTTTTCTGGCGAGCGGCTTGGTGCCGGACAGACCGAAGATGTAGTCGATGCCGTTGGTCTCGCACCACGCCATTGCCTCCGGCCGAGCATAGCGCCCGTCGCCACGGAACGTAATTCGCGTGTTGTGCCACCGCGTCCGGATATGCCGTATCAGGCGGCGCAGATGGGCACGCACCTCGACGCCGCCCGGCGTCTTGCCGGGCCGCAGCACGACCGCCACGGGCCGGCTCTTCTCCGTGTCGTAGACGTGGATCGGCAGGAAGCAGCGTTCGTCATAATGAGCGTTGAACAGCGAGAGCTGCTGATGGCCGTGGACGACATCGCAGGTATCATCGATGTCAAGCGTGACGGATGCCGGCTCGCGCGGGTAGCTATCCATCCATGCGTCGACCAAAGTGTAGGTCAGTCGGATCACGTCGCGCAGGCGCGGAGCATTCTCCAGCCGCGACAGCGTCGGTTGGGAACACAGATCGCGACCCGTCTCCGGCAGCCGTCCGCAGGCCAGCTTGAATGCGGGATCGGACCGCAGATGATCGAGGTCGTCGGCGTCCTCGTAGCCGCAGCAGATCGCGAACATGCGCGCGCGGAACATATCGACAAGGCTGTGCACGACCCGCGTCGGATCGCGCCGATCCGGGAACACCCGGGCCAAATTGTCGGCCAAGCCGAGACGCCGCTCGGCCATCGCCAGAAGCATCACGCCCCCGTTCGAGGTCAGCCGACCGCCATCGAAGGCAGCTGTGACTTTCCTGGCGTGAACGGCTGGAAACGAGAAGGGCAGAATCGTATCATCGGTCATGGCGGGCCTGGTGTTCGCGGCTGAAGGTGATGGGGTTGGCTTTGCAACCGAATCCTACGCCGCATTAGCGCTTTACACCACGCTCGCCAGCCTCTCAGGCGCCCTCTGACGAATAAGACGGGCTAGGTCGGGGACTCTCGGACTCTCCAGGCTTTGCAGGCTAGGTCGGCACCGGAATTGCAGCGCCAGTCCTGTGCCGCTTTTCCACTACAAGCTGATCGATAGTCGGATTGTGACGGATCGAGGAGGCCAGATCTCCTTGATGCAATATCTGCGCAGATCGAGGCGATTACTTCAAGCGCGAGTACCAGCGACGGCCGCCTGATGCTCGAGAGCAAGGATGACATGCGCAAGCGCGGGATGCCGAGCCCGGACGAGGGTGACGCAGTGGCGCTGACGTTCTCGGAGCCTGGTGGGGGCCCCGGTGGTGAGTAACAGCAACTTCAATCGGCCGCTCGAGTATCAGGACATGGGAATCTGCTGACCGGGCCGGACGGCAAACGCGTGCCTTCTTGCACGCTTTACCCGACGAACGAGTTAATTCTCCAACGAAGATCGGACAAAAGCTTTGAGGCTGTCATATCGTGCAATTCGACCTTTGGTTCAGTCGTCATCGCGACGTTAGCGAGGGATGTCCGTAGCTCTGAAGACGGAGGCATGCCGACCGTAGTGGCGAGCACTTTAACGGCGCGTCGCTGCTGTAAACTGTGGTTTGCCAGTAGGCTCATGTTCTGTGGATGAAATCCAAACCCAAGATAAATCACCAGCTGAGCAGCTTCCCACGCTGCAGAAAACTTTTGCGGGTCATGCATCACCTCATTGTCGGTGAGAGTACGAATTCTATCAATTTGACCCCATAAGTTGTTTTGCGGCGCCGCGCCGAAGACGAGATTGCTTCCTGAATCCCGAAATATTGGTCCTAGCCCTCCATAAGGCCGAATGATGTTCAGATTCTCTATCGCAGCTTGTGCATCGGGTAACGTGACCTCAAGTCGCCGAAGTGACCAGAAGAGATAATGCTCGATGCACCGGTCATAGTTGAAAATGACAAGCGTGATATTCTTAAAGGCATGCTCGACGATCTGACTTAGCTTATAGCCAGTGATTGCCATGGAGAAGATCTGTTCTATCCATCCGTCTCGCCCTGCATCATGTTCTAAGCCCTTGCGCGATTGAACCCGCAGTGGAGATGATGCCTCTGCCATGAGAATAGCGCGCATGTTGCATCTATATTTGATCCCAGGTTTTCGACCTTAGCGACGGCCTCGCTGCTGCTCCAGACAGAACCCATTGCAATGAGCGAGTTTCGAAACGCAAAAGCGAAGGCTGAGAACTCCTCCGCGTGGTCAACGCCATATTTGTATATGAACTGATCAGAGAGATCTTGATTGCCTCTTTTGACGATTCCTCGGCCATTAACGCCGAGATGAACTGCTCGATTTCTTTCGCCCGGTCAGCATAGGCATTCGTAAACCAGACAAGAGTCACTGCTGCTCCCGCAGCCGCGATCCTGCCAGAATGCTTGTAGTGCAAGGCGACTAACAATTTCCTGAAGACGTTCTCAATGGCGTCAATGGCAAAGTCGCTGCCAGTAACCATCTTCAGGTCGCTGAGCACATACCCTGGCGGTCTTTGGACACCTTCATCTTTCAGAAACGAGCGCTTCTCGTTGCTGGTCATCGGGCGCACCAGGCTTGGGAAGTTGTTGCCCATCGAGGTTAAATATTTCCGTAGATCCTCTTGGTAAACTTCGAGGTCATCTCGCGTGTCGCGCAGCCTAACCAGAACGGCCATGGCATTCTCATGATGGCGGCTGCTCTGATTGCACGCGGCACAGGCAGGAAATTCGAAATCTTCCGGACCAACCCGACCGTTAAACAAGGCGCGAGCCGGCTGGTGATCAATGTCAGCCGTACGCTCGTTGCCCCCGCAAAAACAGCAGCGCGGATGAAGCGCCAGAAACCGCGCTTTTCGAATCTTCTTTGCCCCATTGCGGCCTCCCATCGGACTCAACCCCAACGGGCAGGCGAACGCAATTCCTCCCTGGAAGGGAGGGGATGGATTTTTTAGCAAAGCAGGTGCAGGCTGTCCGTGGGCCTAGTAGATCAACGAGCGGCGCGGCAACGCCTTCAGCGTTCACGGCATGAAATGGGACGGGATAACGATAGCCGGTTGCGCCACAATTGCACTTTCCGTGCTGATCTTAGTTTTCATCCTGACGATGTAGTCGAGCGCCCCTCTGCAAGAGGAAGTGAGCAATTTTGCTCAGACGAGAGCTGAGCCGTGTGCTGATTTAGCAAGCACCGGAGGATTGCTCTATGCCAGAGATTTTCTTTCGCATCGGCATTGTCGTGCTGGGAATTTGCCCGGTCGCCCTTGCTGCATTTGCTTTGTTCATCTGACTACCTAGCCCGCCCGCACCAAACGGGCTGGTAGATGGCCCCAGCAACCGCCTGCCCCTACAGGCCCCAAGGTTGCTGGGGCCATTCTCTATAAGGACCGCCTCATTTAACGGGTCCGCAGCTGAGCGCCCTAATTTGTCGCGTGAGATGATGGAGGAGCGCCGCCCATGAGCCTCGCCTCCCGCAACAAGATTGATGTCACCGTATCGATTGCTGCCGACGTAATCGCCGCAGTCGAGATCGTGCCCCGAGCCCGGCCGCCGCTGGCGTGGCTGTTCGCCGGCAAACAGGCCTCGTCGGTGCTTGAGGGGCTGCCGCGGCTCTTCGCGCTATGTGCCGCTGCGCAGCAATCTGCCTTACTGGCCGCGATCGAGGCGGCGCGCGAAGAAGAGATCATCCTCGCGACAAAGCAGCATCGTATTACCTTGGTCGTTGCCGAGCGTATCGCGGAATTGCTGCGTGGCCTCTTTGTCGGTCATCTTACGCCGAACGTCGGCAGTGCGGCAGCGGTTCGATCCGTGATGCACGGAATATCAGTGTTTATCGGCAGCGAACAGCCAATCCGCGGCCCTGCTCGACGCGAAGCAATAGCGCGAATTGGGGCCGCGATGGCCGCGCTCGGCATAACGAGAGAGGCTGGCGCGCTGAAGTCCGGCAGCCCGTTCGCGCTTCGCATTGCAGAGCTTGATGAGGTCGACTTGAAGTCAATTTCGATCGAGCACTCGTTCCTGTCCGTTGCCGACGACCGCAATATCGTTGAACGGCTACTCGCGGACGACGACACGTTCTGCTGTTGTCCGGATCTCGAGGGGCATGCGCCCGAAACGGGGCCGTTGGCGCGCCAAATGACGCGTGATCGGCTTCCGCCGGGCCGGCCGGCTGCGGTTGAGCGGCTGATGGCCAGAATTACGGAGATGGTTCGGCTGTGCGCTTGGCTCGAGGCTGGTGCTCATCTCGAGTCGGCGGAACATGGGATCATCGAAAGCTACAGGCTAGGTCCTGGCCGTGCAGCGGCAGCAGTCGAATGCGCCAGGGGGCGCCTCTATCACGCGGTTGAGCTTGATCCTCGGGGCCGGATATCCCGCTTCGAATTCCTAGCGCCGACGGAATGGAATTTCCATCGGTGCGGACCACTTGTCCGGGGCCTTCGGGGCGCGGTGCTGACGGCGAGACCACATCAGGAAGGGGTTCGTGCGGTGATTGCATCGCTCGATCCTTGCGCCGGGTTCACGCTCAATTTTCGCGAGGTTGGCGATGCATGAAATGGCGCTTTGTCTGGGCATCATCGAAATTGTCGAGGAGGAGGCGCGTCGCCGATCGATTTCGCAGGTGCGGAGCATCTGTCTGGAGATCGGGGCCCTGAGCCATGTCGCGCCCGAAGCTATTAAGTTCTGCTTCACAGCTGTCGCAACACGGACCGTCGCCGACGGCGCGGTTCTTAAAATCATCGAAGTGCCTGGCATGGCCTGGTGCATGGCCTGTTCGAAGAGTGTCGAAATTGCTCTGCGCGCTGAGTGTTGTCCTTACTGCGGCAGTTATCAGTTGCAGATAACGGCAGGCGAACAGATGCGCGTGAAAGAGCTGGAGGTCAATTGATGTGTACCGTATGCGGTTGCAGTGAAGGAATGTATTCGACCGGACGCGTCGAAGTTCATGATGCGCAAGACCACTGGCGCTATCATGCTCGTGTGCAGGACGGTGATCGCCACGGCGCCCATGTGCATGGTGATCAAAGCTTGCTGCATTCCTACCATGCTCGCCAAGAACATGCTCGCCATCATCATCCTGGCCATCCGCAGGCTCATGATGGGCAGGCCATTCAGAGCTGCGGGGCCGGTGCGGCTACCTTGAAGGTAGCGGACACGAACCGCGAGCGGGTCATTCAGGTCGGACGCGACATACTTGGCAAGAACGATAGGATCGCGGCGGATAATCGCGCGCTCTTCGTGGCCGATGACCTGCTGGCGTTTAATCTTGTGTCCAGTCCCGGTGCAGGCAAAACGTCGCTGCTCGTCCGCGCCGTGTCCGAGCTCAAGCGCACTCGCCCGATCGGGGTCATCGAAGGCGACCAACAGACCTCGAATGATGCCGAACGCGTTCGCGCGGCTGGCGTGCCGGTTGTTCAAGTCAATACCGGCAGGGGGTGCCACCTCGATGCTTCAATGATCGGCGAGGCCTACCGCCGCTTGCCGCGGCTCACGCGCGGTATTCTCTTCATCGAGAACGTCGGTAATCTGGTCTGTCCCGCAGCCTTCGACCTAGGCGAAGCCTGCAAGATCGTGATGCTATCGACCCCCGAAGGTGAAGACAAGCCGCTCAAATATCCGGATATGTTTGCCGCTTCGTCGCTCATGCTGATTAACAAGATTGATTTGACATCATTCCTTGAGTTCGATGTGAGCAAGACCATCGAGTATGCAAGGTGCGTCAATTCAAGGATCGAAGTGCTCACGGTCTCGGCGCGTACTGGCGAGGGTTTCGGCGCGCTCTATGCCTGGATCGACAATCAGGCGCATCAGAGACTCGCCGAGAGGGACACAAGGCGATGAGCGCCGCCCCCACCTGCGGCCAAACTCGGCTACGCGTGCGCGTGAGCGGAGCCGTGCAAGGGGTCGGATTTCGTCCTTACGTCTATGGCCTGGCCACGCGGTACGGATTGGCGGGGTTTGTCGTCAATGATCCAGAGGGCGTTACGATCGAGGTGGAGGGTAACCGTGCGTCGGAGTTTGTCGCCGCTTTGCCGCTTGAAGCACCACCACTGGCATGCATCGACCACATCTGCGTTCAGGAGACCGGAGCGCTCGCGGCGAAAGACTTTTCGATCGGCACCAGCGAAGGTGGCAAGTCGTCAACGCGGATCGTCGCCGATGCCGCGACCTGCCAGCAGTGCATCAGTGAGTTGTTCGATCCGAAAAGTCGCCATTACCGTTATCCCTTCATTAGTTGCTCGCATTGCGGCCCGCGCTATACCATCTCCGAACAGCTTCCCTACGATCGCCGAAACACGGTCATGAAGGCCTTTAGGCTGTGTGCCGCCTGCGTCAGCGAATATCTCGATCCGGCGAGTCGCAGGTTCCATGCGGAGGCGATCGCGTGTCCGACATGCGGCCCACGGCTCAGCCATGGAATCAACGCTATTGTCGCGGCAATCGTCGAGGGCCAAACCGTGGCGATAAAGGGGCTGGGCGGATACCAGCTGCTTTGCGACGCGCGCAACCAGGGCGCGGTGCAGCGTTTGCGCGGCAGAAAGCGGCGTCTTGAGAAGCCATTCGCGGTCATGGTCGGTTCCATAGAGCGGGTCAATGAGATCGCGGAAGCGAATGAGCCCGAGTTCGCGCTACTCGAATCCTTAGCTCGTCCCGTCGTCCTTCTACGTTCGCGCCATAATTTAGCACCCGCGATAGCTCCCGGCTTATCGCGGGTAGGTGTCATGCTGCCCGCGGCCCCGCTGCATCACCTCATCTTTCAGGTGCTTCGTTCGACCGGAGTATCGCTTGTGGGGACTGGCCCCGTCATCGTTGCCACCAGTGCCAATCTTTGTGGCGAACCGCTGCTGATCGACAACGCGCAGGCGCTGCGGCGGCTTGAGGGAATCGCCGACCTTGTCGTGACCCATGATCGCGAGATCCTAACGCGTGCGGATGACTCCGTCGTGTCGGTTGTGGCGGGCCGCCCCCAACGCATTCGTCGCGCCCGTGGCTATGTTCCAGAAACCGATCCGGCTTGCGAGATCTGTGCCGTCCGTACTCGCTGTTGGCGGTGCGTTGAAGTCGACCATCACCGTCACGCGGAACAACGAAGCGTTCGTCTCCCAGCATATTGGCGATCTCGATACGGCCGAAAGCATTCGTGTGTTTGAAGAGACGATTCGTCATCTCACATCGATTCTTGACGTCGAACCTGCCATCATCGCCCATGATCTGCATCCCAATATGGCGTCCACGCGCTTTGCGGAGGCAAGCGGCCGCGCGCTGGTCGCTGTCCAGCATCACCACGCGCATGCTGCCGCCGTCATCGCTGAGCACGGTCATGCGGGACCTACGCTTGCCCTGGTGCTCGACGGCCATGGCTTTGGCTCGGACGGCGGAAACTGGGGTGGCGAGCTGTTGTTGTGCGAAGGAACGAGGTGTCGGCGCATCGGACATTTCGCTCCTCTGCAAATGCCTGGTGGAGATCGTGCTGCGCGCGAGCCGTGGCGCATGGCGAGCGCAATGTTGCAGTTGCTTGGCAGGGGAACCGAAATCGGCCATCGCTTTGCAGCGCAACGCCAGTCTGAGCGCGTGCGCGCATTGCTAAATCAGCAGGGCGGGACCATCACAACCAGCGCGGGCCGGTTGTTTGATGCGGCGGCGGCGCTGCTGGGCATTGCGAGTTTGCAGAGCTATGAGGGCGAGGCCGCAATGAAGCTCGAGGCGCTGGTGCGGCGGACTGAGATTCTCGATGCCGGCTGGACGATGGATGGCGGCGTGCTGTCGCTTCGTCCGCTTTTTGAGCACTTGATTACAGACAACGTAGGCGCCACGGACGGAGCGGGGCTGTTTCATGGCACTCTCGCCGCCGCTTGCATTGACTGGGTCACGCGCTTTGCGCGAACAACCGGCGTCAATACCGTCGTCCTAAGCGGCGGCTGCTTTTTGAACGCGGTGCTGGCTGACCAAATTACGCGCGGGTGCAGCAGCGCCGGTCTCACCCCGCTGATGCCAGGGCAGGTACCTCCCAATGATGGCGGTTTGAGCCTTGGCCAGGCGTGGATTGCCGCCCTGCGGATTGCTGAACAGCGTCAGCCCTGGAAGGAACAGTCTGATATGTGTCTTTCGGTCCCGGCTAAGATCGCAAAAATGCTTCCCGACGACATGGCGATCGTATCCATAGATGGCGTCAGCCTGGAAATATCGATCGCACTCATCGACGAGCTCGACGTCGGCGACTGGGTCCTCGTTCATGTCGGCTACGCGCTGGCCAAGATCGACCCGATCGAAGCCAAGCGTACGTTGAAGCTCCTGCAAGAGCTAGGCAGTGCAGCACCGGAACTCCGATCATGAAATATGCCGACGAATTTCGCGACAAGACCTTGGCGCAGGGAATAGCGCGTGCGATTGGCGCCGAAGCTGGTCCGCATAGGGCCTATCGGTTCATGGAATTCTGCGGCGGACACACACATGCGATCTCCCGCTACGGCCTGGTGGACTTGCTGCCCGCGAACGTCCGCATGATCCACGGGCCTGGTTGTCCCGTCTGCGTTCTGCCCGCGAGCCGGATCGACATGGCGATCCGGCTCGCCGAGCGCCCGGGGGTCATCCTGTGCGTTTACGGCGACCTGATGCGCGTGCCCGGGTCGCAAGGACAGTCATTGCTGGGAGCCAAGGCGCTAGGCGCTGACATTCGGATGGTTTACTCGACGATCGACGCTATTCGGCTCGCCGAACAGGCGCCGAGCCGGGACGTGGTCTTCTTTGCCATTGGATTTGAGACTACGACGCCACCGACGGCGGTGATGATCCGGATTGCCGAGAAGAAGCGGCTGAAGAGCCTCAGCGTGTTCTGCAACCACGTGCTTACACCGTCCGCCATGCACAGCATTCTCGAGAACCCGAAGATCCGCAATATCGGCGGGGGCGCAATTGATGGCTTCGTCGGGCCTGCACATGTCAGCACCATCATCGGTACGCGACCTTACGAACCTCTGGCAGAACAATTCGGTAAGCCGATCGTGATCGCGGGATTTGAACCGCTCGACGTCATGCAGGCGATCCTGATGCTGGTGCGGCAAGTGAACGAAGGCCGCTCCGGCGTGGAAAATCAATACAGCCGTGCGGTTACGCGCGAAGGCAATCAGCGCGCCAAGGACGAGGTCTCGCAGCCATTCGAACTGCGTGAGCAGTTCGAATGGCGTGGACTTGGACTCGTACCCAAAAGCGGACTGAAGCTGAAGCGGGCATACGCGAGATTTGACGCCGAGGCGCGTTTTGCGATGCACGAACTGCGTGTCGCTGACAATCCAGCGTGCGAGTGCTGCGCAATTCTGCGCGGCGCCAAGCGGCCGGTCGACTGCAAGCTGTTTGGAACTGCTTGCACGCCGGAAAATCCCATAGGAGCCTGCATGGTCTCATCGGAGGGCGCTTGCGCCGCGTATTGGACGTATGGCCGAGTTCGCGATGATCAGCTGGGACGGTTGTCATGAGCGTAAAGGCCAATCAACGCAGACTTGATGTCGAGAACGGACGCATTGATCTTTCTCACGGGTCCGGGGGCCGTGCCATGGCGCAGCTAATCTCGGACATTTTTCACCGAGCCTTCGGTAACGAATGGCTCGCCCGCTGCAATGATCAATCGGCGTTTGATGTTGCAACAGGCAGAATGGTGATGACGACGGACGGCTATGTGGTTTCACCGCTGTTCTTTCCTGGCGGCAATATCGGGTCACTCGCTGTGAACGGCACGATCAATGATGTCGCTATGGCCGGCGCGCGTCCGCTCTATCTATCGGCTAGCTTTATCATCGAGGAGGGGTTCCGATTTTCGGATCTGCAAACGATTGCGGATTCGATGGGCGTAGCGGCGCGCGACGCCGGCGTTTACATCATCACTGGGGACACCAAGGTCGTCGAGCGCGGCAAGGCGGACGGTCTGTTCATCTCCACGACCGGCATCGGGTTCCTGGCCGATGCGCTCGATCTCTCGGCCGACAAGGCAAGGGTTGGCGACCGTGTCCTGGTGTCCGGTAGCCTCGGCGATCATGGGGTGGCGATCATGTCAAGGCGCCAGAACGTCGCCTTTCAAATCGAGATCGGCTCGGATTCAGCCGCGCTGCACGACCTCGTAGCCGTCATGGTTGCGGCCGGTGGCAGCGGTATCCGGGTGATGCGTGACCCCACGCGTGGCGGCCTTGCCGCCTCGCTCAACGAGATTGCGCATCAATCGGGCCTCGGCTTCCGTCTGCAGGAAGCCGCCATTCCTGTGAAGCCTGCGGTTGCGGCGACCTGCGAACTCCTTGGGCTTGATCCGATCCATGTCGCTAACGAGGGCAAGCTCGTTGCGATCGTCGCGCCTGATTCTGCTGATGCTGTGCTTGCAGCCATGAAGGCGCATCCGCTCGGGTGCGATGCAGCTGATATTGGAGAGGCGGTAGCTGACGATCACAAGTTTGTGCAGATGGCGACCAGTTTCGGTGGCGGACGAGTTGTCGATTGGCTGTCGGGCGAACAATTGCCTCGGATCTGTTGAACATGTCACGCCCAACTGCGGCGGGCATGAGGGGGCACGCATCAGCGGTTATTAGCCATTCAAAAAAATGAGCTAAAGTCTACGACCTGCCCAGCTGGCGGACTGTGATGCTCGCTCTTCCAGAAATTCGGCAAGGCTGGATTTTCATTTGTGGCATTCCCAAGCCGCGAACCCAGTCCCAAGCGTTTTATTCATGCACCATCCGTCGCACACCCAAAGTCGTTGCTCCCCACTTGACACTTCGAGGTTAAGGTGAGGCGAAAGGCGCTCTTACGAGGCTCTTTACAGCGCCTTGGCTCAAGTCGCGCCGCTTAGTTTGTAGCCTAGTGTCGCACAAGAGCAGCTTAGAAATAAGAGATCATCGATCTGCTCCCCTGAATCTCGGCGGCTTAGGAGAAGGCACTGACACCGAGGTCCGTGCATTCGCCGACCTCGTGCATAGCCAACGCGTGATTCGCAGGTAATGAGATGAGAATAGGTTTGGTCCAGAGCGGAAGGACCCTGTCATCGCGGCGAAGGTAGTTCTGTAGACGTTTTCAAGACGCCCACGGATCCGTTATATGATTCTTTCAGCGCGGGTGCCATTGCGGTCGAGAGCCTGTTCGCGTCGGCTGCGGAGGGCTCGATCGTTGAGCTCAGCGAGTATGGTTATCTAAGCCACTCAGCATCTTGCCGCATCTTGTTTGAAATCCTGCGCAGCTGGTCAAAGATCGCTGAATTCCTGCGCTATTGTGGCGCTCGCGTCGCAGTATCGTTACGTACTTCCGATTAGAAAGCCGCTCCAGGCAGGCAGTTTTCAAATGAAGGTCGGAGTCCCCAAGGAAATCAAGGCGCACGAATATCGCGTGGGCCTTACCCCTGGAGCTGTCCGCGAATACGTGGCGGCGGGCCACCGCGTGATGATCGAGACCGATGCTGGCGCGGGCATTGGCGCGACGGATGAAGATTATCGCAACGCCGGCGCAACGATTCTGGCGTCCGCAGTCGAGGTATTCGCGTCGAGCGAGATGATCGCAAAGGTTAAGGAGCCTCAGCCGTCCGAATGGAGCCAGCTGCGGGAGAGCCAGATCCTCTTCACTTATCTGCATCTGGCCCCGGACCCCGAGCAGGCCAAGGGGCTCCTAAAATCTGGGTGCACCGAGATCGCCTATGAGACCGTAACTGATGAGCAAGGGGCCATTGCTGGCGCCTATGAGCGAGGTCGCGGATAGGCTTGCGATTGAAGGGGCGGGTAGCGCCCTGAGGCGTAGTGCTGGCGGACGAGGGCTGTTGATCGGTGGAGTGCCCGGTGTTCAGCCGGCCCGGATCGTGGTGATTGGAGGTCGCGTCGTTGGTACGCACGCGGCGCGCATGGCGATCGGTTTGGGTGCAGAGGTCACCATCATCGACCGCTCGATACCCCGGCTCCGCGAACTGGACGAGCTTTTTGAAGGGCGCGTTCGGGCCAGATTCTCGACCATCGACGCCGTGGAGGAAGAGGTATTTGCGGCCGATGTTGTGATTGGTGCGGTACTTGTTCCAGGTGCGAGCGCGCCGAAGCTCGTTCGGCGGGGTATGCTGAGTTCGATGCGTAAGAGGGCGGTGATCGTGGACGTCGCTATCGATCAGGGCGGCTGCTTTGAGACATCGCACCCAACCACTCACGCTGATCCAACCTGCGAAGTGGATGGCGTCATTCATTATTGCGTGGCCAATATGCCCGGCGCCGTGCCGCTGACCTCAAGCCAGGCACTGAATAACGCCACGCTGCCGTTTGGTTTGGCACTGGCCAACAAGGGGTTTGTCGCCGCGCTCGAAAATCCGCACCTGCGCGCGGGCCTCAATGTCCATCGGGGCCGGCTAACTTACAAGGCCGTGGCCGAGAGCCTCGGGTTGCCTTTCTCACCGATCGAACAGGCTGCGGCCTGATCCCAGAGGCCCTTACGGGCGTTTCCTCCCTGACTTGGGCCACCCTTCGGGGTGGTTTTTTTCGGCTCGATCAATTTGCTAACCAGCGCGGGCGGATGTTTGAAACGCGAAGCGAAGCCGGGGAACACCAGATGATCGCGCTTGGCTTTCAGTTGCCCCATGATGCGAGGCAATGTGCCTTTGCCCGTACAGGGCATATGAATGCAGGTTACCGGTCATCTTCGGGGCTTGAAAAGCGGGTGCCGCGGCACCTAAACGCCGCGATCATCGGAGTGACTTTGTCTGGCGCGATCGCCGCGACAGTTTCTGGCTCTGCGGTGGAGATGTGCGTCGTGCCGGTGTGACCCCCGCCGGTTGTTCATCGTGGCGCTTTAGTCGAATCCGCCGCCATTCCGGTGAGCAGAACCAATAACATGGGGCCCGGCCGACCTGGCGGCGGAGCACTCGGGAAGAGGCGACCCGATCGCAGCCGCGTGACCGCGGCCATGGGAAGGATCGCGCCATAGGGCTGGCGGACGCAGTTCACGTGGTTGGCTGACCGCCGTCATTGATCGTGCGCGCCACGGCACCGAGATCAAGCCACTATGATTCCGAATGTAGAGTTTGCGACACGCCGTCGAGGCGGCGACATGCGCTCTGGAAGATAGCCGAGGCAAATCAGCCCAGACTGATTGGCACGAGACTTGAAGGCAAGACGCTGTCCCGCACCTTCTGCTTATGGAACCGCAGTGATGGCCTACAAGATAATCGCGTCCCAGTGCACCGTCTGCGGTGCGTGTGAGTTCGAATGTCCCAACGCTGCGATTAGCCTGAAGAACGACATATATGTGATCGATCCGACCAAGTGCACCCAATGCGAAGGAAATTCTGACGCGCCGCAGTGCGCCGTCGTTTGCCCGGTGCCCGAGACCTGTGTGCCGGCATAGGGAATTAGCTGATGAGTGGGGCCCCGGCGCGAAACAGAATGAAGACACCACTGAGAGCGGCAGCCTACCGGCTTCGTCGATCGATTCTCTTACGCGCTGGCCCCGAGTGGTCCTAACTTGTGGGATCAGTTCGGAGAGGGCGCGCCGGAACTGGTTGGAGTTGTCTTTGCGCGAGCGGAGCAGGCAATGGTAGCTGTAGAAGAGACGGTCGAGCGCGTCCGGCGCATCGACGTTGACCAGTATCGATATGGGTTTGAGACGCAGATCGAGTCCGACAAGGCCCCGAAGGGGCTGTCGGAAGACACCGTCCGCTTCATCTCTGCAAAGAAGAATGAGCCGGCCTGGATGCTGGAATGGCGTCTGGAGGCGTATCGCCGCTGGCTGACCATGACCGAGCCGACCTGGGCGCGCGTCAACTATCCGAAGATCGACTATCAGGACATCTACTACTACGCGGCGCCGAAGCCCAAGAAGACGCTGTCCTCGATCGACGAGATCGATCCGGAAATCCTCAAGACCTACGAGAAGCTCGGCATTCCCTTGCGCGAGGTTGCGATCCTCGAAGGCGTCGAGCTGCCGCCTGGTGGCGCGCTGTCGCCCAGCCGCAAGATCGCGGTCGACGCCGTGTTCGATTCGGTGTCGGTGGCGACCACCTTCCAGAAGGAGCTGAAGGCGGCCGGCGTGATCTTCATGCCGATCTCGGAGGCGATCCGCGAGCATCCCGAGCTGGTGCAGAAATATCTGGGCGCCGTGGTGCCGACCACGGACAATTACTTCGCGACGCTGAACTCGGCGGTGTTCTCCGACGGCTCGTTCGTTTACGTGCCGCCGGGCGTGCGTTGCCCGATGGAGCTGTCGACCTATTTCCGCATCAACGAGCGCAACACCGGCCAGTTCGAGCGCACGCTGATCATCGCCGACAAGGGCTCCTACGTCTCCTATCTCGAAGGCTGCACCGCGCCGCAGCGCGACGAGAACCAGTTGCACGCCGCCGTGGTGGAGTTGGTCACACTCGACGATGCCGAGATCAAGTATTCGACGGTGCAGAACTGGTACCCCGGCAATTCCGAGGGCAAGGGCGGCATCTACAATTTCGTCACCAAGCGCGGCGACTGCCGCGGCAGGAATTCCAAGATCTCCTGGACCCAGGTCGAGACCGGTTCGGCGATCACCTGGAAATATCCGAGCTGCATCCTGCGCGGCGACAATTCGAGCGGCGAGTTCTACTCGATCGCGATCTCGAACGGCTTCCAGCAGGTCGATAGCGGCACCAAGATGATCCACCTCGGCAAGAACACGTCGAGCCGGATCATCTCCAAGGGCATCGCCGCCGGCAAATCGCAGAACACCTATCGCGGCCTCGTCAGTGCGCACCGTAAAGCCACCGGCGCGCGCAACTACACCGCCTGCGATTCGCTCCTGATCGGCGACAAATGCGGCGCGCACACCGTGCCCTATGTCGAGGCCAAGAACTCCTCGGCAACGTTCGAGCACGAAGCGACCACGTCGAAGATCTCCGAGGACGTGCTGTTCTACTGCGTGCAGAGAGGCTTGAGCGAGCAACAGGCCCTTGGCCTTGTCGTCAATGGCTTCGCCAAGGACGTTCTGCAAAAACTGCCGATGGAGTTCGCGGTGGAAGCGCAGAAGCTGATCTCGATCTCGCTCGAAGGGTCCGTCGGATAGCCAACCGTCCCGCGGGACCTCCCGAGTGCGGCTCACCCGGGATGATGCATTTCAGGAGATAGATCAGAATGGCGCTACTCGAAGTTCGAGATTTGCATGCCGGCATGGACGAGCGCGAAATTCTTCGCGGGTTCGATCTTACGGTCAACGCGGGTGAGGTACACGCGATCATGGGGCCGAACGGCTCCGGAAAGACCACGCTCAGCCACATTATTTCCGGCAAGCCCGGGTATCAAGTGAGTGCAGGCCAAATCCTGTTCAACGATGAAGATCTTCTCGCGATGGAACCGGAGGAGCGCGCTGGCAAGGGGATATTTCTTGCGTTTCAGTATCCGGTGGAAATTCCCGGCGTGACCACCATGAACTTCCTGCGTACGGCGTTGAACGCTCAGCGTAAAGCGCGCGGGCAAAAGGAATTCTCCACGCCCGATTTTCTCAAAAGGGCCCGCGAGATAGCCAAGTCGCTCAACATCCCACAAGGCATGCTGAAGCGCGGCTTCAATGTCGGATTTTCCGGCGGCGAGAAAAAGCGCAACGAGATTTTGCAGATGGCGCTATTCGAGTCGAGCCTGTGCATCTTGGATGAGATAGATTCCGGCCTCGATATCGACGCGCTGCGCATCGTCTCCAACAGTATCAACGCTCTGCGTTCGCCGGAACGGGCGATGATCGTGATCACCCACTATCGGCGGCTTCTCGACTATATAGCGCCGGATTTTGTGCATGTGATGTCCAAAGGGCGGGTAAGGAAGCGCGGCGGCAGAGAACTCGCGCTGGAGCTCGAGGCTTGTGGCTACGCTCAATTTGAAGGTGCGGCCTGACCTCTCAAGAGATTTCCTGATGAAGCAAGTTTTGGCAAGAGAAGCCGACGCCGGACGTGCAAAGAGCAATCTCTTCACCGCGGCGCACGGACGGCTGCCTGGCTGTGGGCCTGTCGCCCATATCCGTGCGAGGGCATTCGAGGCCTACGAGCGTGCCGGCCTCCCGCATCGGCGCATCGAGGCTTGGAAATATACAGATCTATGCGCCTTGATCGGCGAGGTACTGCCACTCGCTCCGCGACCAGATGCAGCTGCGCTGGTGCGCGCAAAGTCGTCGGTCATGCAAGCGGCTGCCGATCAAGCAGTCAAACTGGTTTTGGTGGATGGAATATTCGCACCCGAGCTATCCGACGTCGGTAGCCTCGAAAATGGGATCGATGTGCGGTCGTTGCGGGAGATTCTGGAGAATCCGGCCAATAGCGCAATGGCCGGCCTGGTGCTTTCGACCACAACTGATGCGATGATCTCGCTCAATGCCGCGATGGCGACCGACGGCCTGGTGATTACGATCGCCGAGGGCAGCGCGATTAAGCGTCCCATTCAGATCGTTCACGTTGCAACCTCATTGTCGGTGTCCGACTTTACCCGTTCCTACCTGCAGCTAGGTAAGGGAGCGCACGCGGCTGTGGTGGAAACATTCGTCGCGGCTGATGGCGCGAGCCGATATCAAACCAACGATGCGATAATTGTCCTGGTTGGTGACGAGGCGAGCCTTTCGTATATCCGGGTGGCAGCTGATGCCGCTGACGCCGTGAACCTTTCGTCGGGAATCATCGTAGTCGGTACCAGAGCGAGCCTCAATCTCTTCAGCATGACCTGCAGCGGCTCCATCGGTCGCTATCAGGGATTCGTCACACTGGCCGGCGAGGGATCCAGGCTCTCGGCGAACGGGGTCAATCTCATCAGGGAAAAACAGCACGCCGACACAACAATCGTAGTCGACCACGCCGTGCCGCATTGCATCAGTCGGAATAAGTTCCACGCGGTCGTCGACGATTGCGGCCGCTCGGTGTTCCAGGGCCAAGTCGTCGTACGTCCCGCCTCGCAGAAGACGGAAGCCGCGCTGATGACGCGAGCGCTGCTCCTGTCCGACCAGGCCGAGGCGGACAATAAGCCCGAACTCGAAATCCTTGCCGACGACGTGACTTGCGGCCACGGATCGACTTCAGGTGCGCTGGACACCAGTCTCATATTCTATCTGCGCGCTCGAGGTCTATCAGAGAAGGATGCGCAGGCGTTGTTGATTAGAGCATTCATTGGCGAGCCGATCGAGGAGATCCCCGCCGGCAATCTGCGCGAATTTGTGACCGCGCGAGCTGAACACTGGCTGCGGGCGCGATGAGTGTGCACCCCGCGATAGGCAACGGTAGTTACCAGGTCAGCCGTCTGCGCGCGGACTTTCCTGCGCTGTCCATGACGGTGTACGACAAGCCGCTTGTGTACCTTGATAACGCCGCATCCGCGCAAAAGCCGAATGCGGTTCTTGACCGCATGATGCATGTGTACTCCAGCGAATACGCCAACGTACATCGCGGCCTGCACTATCTGGCGAATGCGGCGACGGAGGCGTATGAGGGCGCCCGTACCAAGGTGGCGCGGTTTGTGAACGCACATCTGAACGAAGAGATCGTCTTCACCCGCAGCGCTACGGAGGCCATCAATCTGGTCGCCCAGACCTTCGGCCGTGAACGGGTCAGCGCCGGTGACGAGATCGTTCTGTCGATTATGGAACACCACTCCAACATTGTGCCGTGGCATTTTTTAAGAGAACGGCTCGGCGCAGTCATCAAGTGGGCGCCGGTTGATGATGACGGCAATTTCCTGCTCGATGCATTTGAGCGGCTCTTGACCCCGCGCACCAAGATGGTTGCGATCACTCAGATGTCGAACGTGCTGGGTACCGTTTTGCCAGTGAAAGACGTAGTGAGGATCGCACATGCACGGGGTATTCCCGTACTGGTCGACGGCTCGCAAGGATGTGTCCATTTGACCGTCGACGTCTGCGACATCGATTGCGATTTCTACGTAATGACAGGCCATAAACTCTATGGTCCGACAGGGATCGGCGTGCTTTACGGCAAGTCAGAGCATCTTTCGTCAATGCCGCCCTTCAATGGTGGCGGCGAGATGATCCGTCAGGTCTCGCGTGCCGGCGTCATCTATGGTGAACCGCCGCACCGGTTCGAGGCGGGGACGCCGCCGATTGTCGAGGCGATCGGTTTGGGGGCGGCTTTAGATTACATCAATTCGATAGGCAAAGAACAGATCCGCAAGCACGAGAACGCGCTGCTCGCTTACGCAAATGAGAAGCTAGGGGACATCAACGCCGTACGAATCATCGGGACGCCGGCCGAAAAGGGGCCGATCATCTCCTTTGATATGAAAGGCGCGCATGCACATGACATTGCTACGGTCATCGACCGCGCCGGAGTTGCAGTGCGGGCGGGTGGCCATTGCGCGATGCCGCTGCTCGAGCGCTTGGGTGTGCTGGCGACGTGCCGTGCGTCTTTCGCACTTTACAACACAAGTGAAGAGATTGATACGCTCGTGCGGGCACTTATCAAGGCACGACAGCTGTTCTCGTGAGCCGGTGAGCTTGCGGCGTCTGGGCGGTGGAGCATCGAACTCCCGACGATGACGACGTCATAACCGTTGGCATCATCGTTGTCGCTGAAGGCAAGTATCTGTAGATCTCAACAAGCATGGATGGCGTCGGCAAACCCGGGCTCGATCAGCCGGCCTTTGCCGCTCGGTTCGCTTGTTACGGGCGCTCTCTCGAGCGCGGAGCATCGCGATCGGCAGCCGCACATCTGGAATCGTGCGGTGCTACTTCACATATCGCCGCCCCTGTTCCATTTCGAACAGGACCAAACGAAGGGTTCTCCGGGCAAAGCGCGATGTCGCGTTAGCCACAATACCCCGTGCTGCACCACGGAGCGCGCTAACTGATTTCAATCGTTCCGCTTTTTGTGCTCGCGCCGCACTGGCATGCTCGTTGCAAAACTCTAGGTCACGAAGCCGCTCTCGCAACAGCTAACCCTCGGAGGACCTCAGCATGAGCCTCGCCTCGACCCAGAGCATCGCAGAAATCAGGGCTCGCAACAAAGAGCTGATTGAGGAGGTCCTGAAGGTCTATCCGGAGAAGACCGCAAAACGGCGCGCCAAGCATCTCAACGTGCACCAAGCCGGCAAGTCGGACTGTGGGGTCAAGTCCAACATCAAATCCATCCCTGGTGTGATGACAATCAGAGGCTGCGCCTACGCAGGATCCAAGGGCGTGGTCTGGGGGCCGATCAAGGACATGGTCCATATCAGCCATGGACCGGTGGGCTGCGGTCAGTACTCGTGGGGCTCGCGTCGTAACTATTACGTTGGCACGACCGGGATCGATAGCTTCGTGACCCTGCAATTCACCTCCGACTTCCAGGAAAAGGATATCGTATTCGGTGGCGACAAGAAACTGGTCAAAGTTCTTGACGAAATCCAGGAGCTTTTCCCACTCAACAACGGCATCACCATCCAGTCGGAATGCCCGATCGGATTGATTGGAGACGACATCGAGGCTGTGTCAAGAGCGAAATCCAAGGAGTATGGCGGCAAGACCATCGTGCCGGTCCGCTGCGAGGGCTTTCGCGGCGTCTCGCAGTCGCTCGGCCACCACATTGCCAACGACGCCGTGCGTGATTGGATTTTCGACAAGTTCGAGCCAGATGGTAAACCGAAGTTTGAGTCGACGCCGTACGATGTTGCGATCATCGGAGACTACAATATCGGCGGCGACGCCTGGTCATCGCGAATTCTTCTGGAGGAAATGGGCCTGCGGGTGATTGCGCAGTGGTCTGGTGACGGTTCACTCGCTGAGCTCGAGGCAACGCCGAAGGCAAAGCTCAACATTCTGCATTGTTACCGCTCCATGAACTACATCTCCCGCCACATGGAAGAGAAGTTCGGTATTCCGTGGTGCGAGTATAACTTCTTTGGACCTTCAAAGATCGCAGTGTCGCTGCGCAAGATCGCGGGCTACTTCGACGATAAGATTAAAGAAGGCGCTGAGCGGGTGATTGAAAAGTACCAGCCGCTGGTGAGCGCCGTAATAGCAAGATATCGCCCGCGCCTGGAGGGCAAGACGGTGATGTTGTACGTCGGCGGTCTTCGCCCGCGTCATGTGATTGGCGCATACGAGGACCTCGGGATGGAAGTCGTGGGTACCGGATACGAGTTCGGCCACAACGACGACTATCAGCGCACCGCCCAGCACTACGTCAAGGACAGCACGCTCATCTACGACGACGTCAATGGCTACGAGTTCGAGCGTTTTGTCGAAAAGCTCCAGCCCGACCTGGTCGGATCGGGCATCAAGGAAAAATACGTTTTCCAAAAGATGGGTATACCGTTCCGGCAGATGCATTCCTGGGACTATTCAGGTCCATATCACGGCTATGACGGCTTTGCGATCTTCGCGCGCGACATGGACATGGCTGTCAACTCGCCGATCTGGAAGAAGATGAAAGCGCCTTGGAAAGAAGCTTCGAAGTCGAAGCTCTTGGCTGCAGAATAAAGCAATGTATCTGGCTCTTCGTGGAGAGCCGGGGCGATACCAATTTCGATAGTGAAGGATCTTAAAAATGGCGCAGAGTGCAGAACACGTGCTCGATCATCTCGAACTGTTTCGCGGTCCAGAATACCAGCAGATGCTGGCTAACAAGAAGACGTTCGAGAATTCCCGCGATCCAGCCGAGGTTGAACGCATCAAGGAATGGACGAAAACGCCTGAATACCGCGAGAAGAATTTTGCGCGGGAGGCGCTGGCGGTAAATCCGGCCAAAGCCTGCCAGCCGCTTGGCGCCGTGTTCGCCTCGGTCGGTTTTGAGGGCACGCTGCCCTTCGTCCACGGCTCGCAAGGCTGCGTGGCTTACTACCGCAGCCATCTGTCGAGGCACTTCAAGGAGCCGAGTTCCTGCGTCTCTTCCTCGATGACGGAAGACGCCGCGGTGTTCGGCGGCTTGAACAACATGATCGATGGACTTGCCAACAGCTACAACATGTACAAGCCCAAGATGATTGCGGTTTCCACGACCTGCATGGCCGAGGTGATTGGCGATGATCTCAATGCGTTCATCAAGACATCGAAGGAAAAGGGCTCTGTTCCGGCGGAGTTCGACGTGCCGTTTGCACACACGCCGGCGTTCGTCGGTAGCCACGTCACCGGGTATGACAACGCACTCAAGGGTGTTCTGGAGCATTTCTGGGACGGCAAGGCCGGAACAGCGCCGAAGCTGGAGCGCAAGCCAAACGAGTCGATCAACATCATTGGTGGGTTCGATGGCTACACCGTCGGAAACCTTCGTGAGATTAAGCGCATCTTGGCGCTGATGGGTATCCAATACACCATACTGGCCGATAACTCCGACGTCTTCGATACCCCGACTGATGGCGATTTCCGGATGTATGACGGCGGCACCACGCTGGAAGACGCAGCTAACGCGGTTCACGCCAAGGCGACAATCTCAATGCAGCAGTGGTGTACCGAAAAAACGCTGCCGCTCGTGTCTGAGCATGGCCAGGACGTCGTCTCTTTCAATTACCCGGTGGGCGTCTCCGCAACAGATGACCTTCTCCTGGCGCTATCACGCATCAGCGGCAAGCAGGTCCCGGAGCAACTCGCGCGAGAGCGTGGCCGCTTGGTTGATGCCATCGCTGACTCCAGCGCGCATATCCATGGCAAGAAGTTCGCAATCTATGGCGATCCGGATCTCTGCTATGGGTTGGCCGCCTTTCTGCTCGAGCTCGGCGCCGAACCAACCCATGTGCTGTCCACCAACGGCAATAAGGCGTGGCAGGACAAAATGCAGGCGCTGTTTGCAAGCTCACCGTTTGGGCATGCCTGCCAGTCCTATCCGGGCCGAGACCTCTGGCACATGCGCTCGCTCTTGTTCACCGAGCCGGTCGATCTTCTGATTGGCAACACCTATGGCAAGTACCTGGAACGTGACACGGGAACGCCACTGATCCGCATCGGCTTTCCGGTGTTTGATCGGCATCATCACCACCGCTCCCCTGTGTGGGGCTATCAGGGCGGCCTGAATGTGCTGGTGAAGATCCTCGACAAGATCTTCGACGAAATCGACCGGAAGACCAACGTTCTTGGCAAAACTGACTACAGCTTCGACATCATTCGTTGATGACGGACAATGCACGTGCCGTCGCCGAAAACACTGGCGATGGCACGAGCGCACGATGGCTCAACTTGCAATTAGTTCGGCTAAGAGGAGAACGGATGAGTTCGCTGTCAGCTACGGTCCAGAATATTTTCAACGAGCCGGGCTGCGCCAAGAACGGCAGTAAGTCGGAGGCTGAGCGCAAGAAGGGATGCACCAAGCTACTGCAGCCGGGTAGTGCGGCGGGCGGCTGCGCCTTCGACGGTGCTAAGATCGCGCTACAGCCGTTTACCGACGTCGCTCATTTGGTGCATGGTCCGATCGCTTGCGAAGGCAACTCCTGGGACAATCGCGGCGCGGCGTCTTCCGGTTCGAATCTATGGCGCACCGCATTCACAACCGATATGAACGAAACCGATATCGTATTTGGAGGTGAGAGGCGGCTCTGGAAGGCGATCAAGGAAATCGTCGACAAGCATGACCCGCCCGCCATTTTCGTCTATCAGACCTGTGTTCCCGCGATGATCGGCGACGACGTCAACGCGGTCTGTAAGGCCGCCTCGCAAAGGTTCGGCAAACCGGTCATCCCGATCAATTCCCCGGGGTTCGTTGGCTCCAAGAACCTCGGCAATAAGCTCGCCGGCGAGGCTTTGCTGGAACATGTGATCGGAACGCGGGAGCCAGACCGCACCACACCTTACGACATCAATCTGATCGGAGAATACAATCTTTCGGGGGAGCTCTGGCAAGTCAAGCCTTCGCTCGATGAGCTTGGAATCCGGATTCTCTCATGCATCTCGGGCGATGCCAAATATCGTGAAGTCGCGTCGTCCCATCGGGCGCGGGCGGCGATGTTGGTGTGCTCAAAGGCCATGATCAACGTCGCGCGCAAGATGGAGGAACGCTACGGAATCCCGTTCTTCGAAGGCTCGTTCTACGGTGTCCAGGGTTCAAGTGATTCGCTGCGCCAGATTGCCCGCTTATTGGTTGAGCGCGGCGCACCGCAAGATCTGCTCGGGCGCACCGACGCGGTGATCGCGCGCGAGGAGGCGCGGGCCTGGGCCGCGATCGAACCGTACAAGTCACGCTTCAAGGGAAAGAAGGCTTTGCTGATTACCGGCGGGGTCAAGTCATGGTCGGTCGTTGCGGCACTACAGGAGGCCGGGCTCGAATTGGTCGGAACCAGCGTGAAGAAATCGACAAGGGAGGACAAAGAGCGCATCAAGGAGCTCATGGGACAGGATGCCCACATGATCGAGGACATGTCGCCGCGTGAAATGTACGAGATGTTGAAGGGCGCAAAAGCGGACATCATGCTATCGGGCGGCAAATCGCAGTTCGTCGCGCTGAAAGCAACGACGCCTTGGCTCGATATCAACCAGGAGCGATGCCATGGCTATATGGGCTATGTCGGAATGATCAAGTTAGTGGAGGAGATCGACAAGTCGCTCTCAAATCCGATGTGGGAGCAGGTACGTCGACCGGCACCATGGGAGGCCTTGGCCAGGGCGAAGCTGCATATGCAGTCGCCGGCGGCCGAGATCGCCTGCGAACCGGCGCTCGCCGAAACGGCGCGCCGCGCGAGGAAGATTTGCCACTGTAACACGGTCGATCTCGGCACGATCGAGGATGCGATCTACGCGCATGGTCTGAGAAGCGTCGAGGAAGTCAAAGAGCACACCGATGCGGTCGGTGGTTGCTGCAAGAGACGCATCGAGGACATCTTGGTGCCCTCGCCATCTGCCATGCTGCAGGCCGCAGAATAGGGGGAATCATGGCCCTCACCACGGTGCCAACAAAAGCCTGCGCGGTCAACCCGCTGAAGATGAGCCAGCCGATTGGCGGCGCATTCGCCTTCATGGGGCTGCGCGGGGCGATGCCGCTTCTGCATGGCTCGCAAGGATGCACTTCTTTCGGGCTCACGCTCTTTGTGCGGCATTTCAAGGAGGTGGTACCGCTGCAGACCACCGCGATGAGCGAGGTCGCGACCGTGCTCGGCGGCTATGAGAACCTCGAGCAGGCGATACTCAATATCTACAACCGAGCCAAGCCAAAGATCGTCGGAATCTGCTCGACCGGCATCACCGAGACTAACGGAGACGATGTGGATGCTTACCTCAAGCTAATCCGAAACAAGCATCGGCAACTTGCGAAATTGCCGCTGGTCTATGTCTCGACACCCGATTTCAAGGGCGCGTTCCAGGACGGCTGGGAGAAGGCTGTGACGCGCATTGTGGAATTGCTGCTGGTGGAAGGGCCCAACGTCAACGGCCTGCGCGATCCCTCGAGAGTGAACGTTCTTCCAGGATGTCACCTCACGCCGGGTGATCTTGACGAACTCCGTGCCATCCTGGAGGATTTTGGGTTGCGGCCATCCTTCCTGCCTGACCTGGCAGCGTCGCTCGATGGGCATATCCCCGACGAGTTTACGTCAACGACCATCGGCGGCATCGGCGTCGACGAGATCGCGAGCATGGGCCGCGCCGGGTGGACCATTGCAATCGGCGCGCAGATGCGGCGAGCGGCAGAGGTCATGCAGGCCAAAAGCGGCGTTCCATTTCGCCTCTTCGAGCGGCTGTGCGGCCTCGGTCCGTGCGACGAATTCATGACGTTTGTGAGTGAAATCAGCGGCCGTCCCGTGCCACCGAAATATCGGCGGCAGCGCGGCCAGCTCACGGATGCAATGCTGGACGCGCACTTCCATATTGGTGGTCGCAGACTTGCGATCGCCGCTGAGCCAGACCTCCTATATGATCTCTCCAGTATGCTGCACGAGATGGGGGCGCAGGTGCGTGCGGCCGTAACGACCACACAATCGGCGGTGATCGAGCGGATCAAGACCAACGAGGTGCTAATTGGTGATCTTGAGGATCTCGAAGAGCTGGCCAGAACCGAGAATTGCGACTTGCTGATCACGCATTCGCATGGCAGGCAAGCGGCTGCCCGGCTGAAAATTCCGTTCTATCGTGCGGGTTTTCCGATGTTCGATCGACTTGGCGCAGGGCACCAACTATCGATCGGTTATCGTGGTACCCGCGATCTGATCTTCGATATCGCCAATCTCGTGATCGCGGACCGCGAGGAGAACCATCCACCTACGCCCGATCGATGGCGGGCTCCGGTCGCACTGCCATCAAGGTCCGGGCATCTCAGTTCCATCGGTGCAGCCGAGAGGTCGACTGCATGAAGGTCGCATTCGCCACTCAAGATCTAAGGTGCGTCGATGCTCATTTTGGTTGGGCAAAGAATATTGCTATCTACGAGGTCGCGCCAAGCGGACACGTGTTTCTCAAAGCGGTTGAGTTTGAGGGCGATCTCAAGGAAGACGGCAACGACGACAAGTTAGCGCCGAAGATCGAGGCGATTAAAGATTGCGCAATTCTTTACGTTGCTGCCATCGGCGGTGCCGGTGCTGCCCGGGTGGTCGCCAACAAGATCCATCCGATCAAGGTAAACAAGCCAGAAAACATTCTGGTGCTGCTCGAAAAGCTCGAGGACGTCCTAAGAGGCACACCACCTCCCTGGCTACGCAAGGCAATGGCAAAGGACCAGCGGAGCACATTCGAGTTCGACGAATGAGATGAAATGACCGCAGAAATAGAGCAGCAGGACAGCTCCGCCGATGCGCTGTTCATCAAGGAGCTAGTCAAGATTTGGCGCGCTCAGGACACCACGGGAGCCTGGAAGGCCAAGAGCGATCTCGACCTTCTCGAGCCCTATGTCTTGGACAAGGAAAAGCGGCGTGCGTTGCCGATTGTCGGTGATCCTGGCCCCGATACGCTGTGGCGGCTGGAACTGTTCTTCAACGCGGTCGCGCTCGCGGTCGAGAGGGAAACCGGTGTGATGATCCAGCCGATCTTGAAGCTGCATCATGAAGGATTTGGCCGCATCGTGCTGATCGGAGGCCGGCTGAGCGCCGTGAACAAGCGGCTGCGTGATGTGCATCGCGACCTGATACGGAAGTTTCCGGACGTGGCGAACTATTGAGGATACTGATGAGCGAACGTGAAACACTGAAGGCTGAAATAAAGAAGCTATCGGCCAAAGCGCTACAAGCCAAAATGGATCTGCACGACCTTTCGGAGGAATTGCCCATCAACTGGACCTCGATCATGGTCGTTGCGCAGAAGGCGCACGATGCCTATGCCGAACTTGAGCGCAGAAACCATGATTTGAAGGCGTTGGAAAATACTTAAGAGGGGCCGACACATGTCATTTACAACGCGCGATGGCCGCGACTGGACGCCAGACTACCTGATGTCGATTGACGCCAAAAAATGCATCGGCTGTGGCCGCTGTTTCAAGGTGTGTGGCCGAGGTGTCATGGCGTTGAAGGGAATCAGCGAGGACGGCGAACTTGTTGATCTTGACGATGACGAGGACGATGAGATCGAAAAGAAGATCATGGTTCTGAATGATCAGGGCGCCTGCATCGGCTGCGGCGCGTGCGCCAGGGTGTGTCCGGCCAATTGCCAGGTCCATGTTTCAGCCCCAGCCGAAGCTGCCTGACCGGTGGCCCTAGAGCGTGATGAGTTTAGTTTTGGTCATATCCGGCGTTTGCGAAGTAGTTGGCGCATTCGGCCGGTGAGACGGTGCCGAGGATCGGAGCGATAGCATCGTAGACGGCCTCGGTGGTTCGCTGTGCGGCTTTGCGCAGCCAGTGTTTGAACTTGGCGAAGAACTGCTCGATCGGATTGAGATCAGGCGAGTATTTCGGCAGGTAGAAGAGCCGGGCGCCGGCGGCACGGATGGCGCGACGCACGGCGTGGGCCTTGTGGGAGCCGAGATTGTCCATGATGACGATGTCGCCGTGCCGCAGGGTCGGGACCAGAGCCTTCTCGATATAGGCAAGGAAGGCTTCGCCGTTGATCGGCCCCTCGAGGAACCACGGAGCGGTAATGCGATCGTGGCGCAAGGCGGCCATGAAGGTCATGGTCCGCCAGCGGCCGTGCGGTACCTTGGCTTTGATACGTTGACCGCGCGGCGCCCAGCCCCGCAGCGGCGCCATATTGGTCTTGGTCCAGGTCTCATCGATGAACACCAGCCGAGTGGGATCGATCCGATCCCGATACTTGGTCCACTGCGCCCGCCGACGGGTGACATCGGGACGATCCTGCTCGGCGGCAATCAGCGTCTTTTTTGTAACTGAGCTTCTCGGCGTGGACGAACTCCCACGTCGTGCGGTAATCGACCTTCAGGCCACGCTCAGCGAGTTCGGCCACCAGCCTGCGCACGGTAAAATCGTTTCGGCACCGTTGCATCAGCCATTCGCGGTGCGGCCCCGCAATCTTCTTTGGCCGATAGCCCCCGATCTGGTCTGGCTTGACGCTACCGGTCTCGTGGAAGCGCTGTACCCAGTTGATCGCCGTGCTGATGCCCACCCCAAATTGAGCCGCTGCCTGATGCCGCGACAGGCCACCTTTGATGACAGCTCTCACTACCCGCTCACGAAGGTCGTCCGAATAGGCTCGTCCCATCCATGCTGGCCTCCTTCCCAGCCAGCATGTTGAATCAGAAGCCTTCCGATTTGGGAATCCCAAATCGATTCAAGCTAGACCCATCCCGCTCTAGCCCGCTTGCGGCAGGCGCTATATTTGCAATGGAATAGATCCATTGTTGATCACTTGATCTGCGATGGAGATCAGACCCGCATGCTCTGACGGCTTCAGTTATTAAGACACAGCGAGCGGAGACGTTGCAGCTAAGGCTGTTTGATCGGCAAGGCAAGCGCATACCCTTGGGTGACAACACCGTCTCGAAGATCAGTCTCTTAGCAGTGGGGTCAGCGTTTCGTGCAGGTGTATTGCGATTCAGGTCATAACGCATGGCGCAATGCTGATCCCGATGAGGGAGCACGCTTCTCGGGTGAACGGTACCGTCTTTATTTGTTTGCCTGCTCCCTTGAGGATTGGAAGAGCCTAAATTGGCCGCCTATGCGTCAGGTTATGGTCAGCTAACCTGTATATCATCCTCCGCAGAGCTCGTGCGGCACGAGCTCATACAGCGTGCAATTGAGCCGAGAGGAGAGCGAATCTGATGTATGGCAGAATCGTCGGATCGTCCAGCCAGTCTGGAAGCGCCAGCCACGTTGATGAGTCTGGAGATGAGGGAGAGAGCCCGCGATTTGCGGACACAGTTGCAGGCATGGAGCCCGGTGCGTCGTCGTCGGTGACAACGACGCCATACTCTCTGGCTTCCGATCCGCCGATCATAGAGATCGATCGATCTTCCTTCACGGAGGGAGTGAGGAGATTTTTGGGCGGTGACATCAGGCACATCGCCAGTAACCCAGAAGAGTACTCGGATTTCGTGTCCGGGAAGGCTCGGCGCGCAGGAATGGTTGCTGGAAGCTACCTCCACACTTACGATGATCCAAGCAAGCCAGCACGATTCTACAGCTATCAGTTGGGTGACGAAACTGTCGGGCTTTTAAGAGCAGGTGGGCCGGCTCGAATCAAGGGGGAGCAGTTTCGGCAACAGTTTGGACGCAATGATATCACGTCCGTGGTTGACCTTCGGGTTACTCATCCGTTGGTCGAGAACGCGGGCGATATTCTGCTGGAGCATCAACTGCGACAGGACGGCGACCATCCCTTGGTCTTGTCACGTCCTGGCTTGGAGGGCATGGAACCCCGTCTGGCCGAAATGGGTTTTGTTCACATGGGGCGTAATTATTGGGCGCTTGATCCTAACCAGCATCCAGAAGTGTGGACGAAAAACGAGAGCAACGAGTGGCAGCGAGTAGACAAGCCTACGAAGTATCTTACTAAGGTCGAGGATAGTGACACCGCTTCTGAAGCAAGTGTCGAAAGTGCCGAAGCGGCCTCTTCAGATGATGATCCGTCATTCTACTTGGAGCAAGCTCTCGAAGGATTGCGCATGGAGTAGAACAGCCGCAGTAAAGAGACCTGGGCAGGAAATGACGGCTGTTTCGTGAATGGACGCGTCGCCGCGAAGGTCCTAGCGTTAAACGAGGGGGGGGGCGTACGTTAGCAGCGTGCGGCCCCATTCGCCTGCCTATCCTATTCAGAAAGTAATGATATTCTCGCGCTTGCGGGCCGTGCAGCTGGAATCGGTGCAACAAAGATCGAGTACGAATCCGCGCCCCAATCGTGTAGCCAATGCAACGGCGCGTCATGATATGAGCAGGTTGAGGGCGGTATGTGCTCAAGGAAGCTTCGGATCAAACTATATGCCAAGGTGACGATCGCGACACAATTCGCAGCGTATTTGGTCTAGTTGGCGCAAGTGGAAAGGCTGTGGCGATCAGTGAGCAACCACTGCGTTTAGTTCAGTAAGGTGTCGGAAAAGTTTGCGCGCGAAAGTTGCAGCTGCGAATGGGCAAGGAGTAGGCAATAAGCCTCGATGCTCGCGCGGAGCCGACCCAATCGTGCACCTGCGCCAATCAGCTGTGACGAAGCCTTAAGGTCGGATCGTCAGAAAGCCGAGCGGTTCTGGCTCTTCTACGGTTCTTGCATGTTTGATCGTCCCGCGAAATGAAGAGCGTCCTGCAATAAACGAGCAATGAATGCAGCCAGATGCAATCTATGCGATTTGTGGCATTAACGACATTCCAAGCCGCCGGGCCATGGGTTTCCATCTGATGGTCGTCGATGACGAGGGCGGTCACCGGCCGTGGTCCATCGTTGTAGTGCGGTGGGGCAAGCAGGTGTTTGGTTATGCCAATAAATGCCCGCACAACAGCGTCAATCTGGACTGGAACTGGAACGAATTCCTGGATCCATACGGCATCCGGCTGATGTGCGGCAAGCACGGATCGACCTTCGAGCTCGCCACGGGACGATGCGTCGAAGGTCCATGTAAGGGTGGCGCGCTCACGCCGATCGCGTTGACGGTTCTGGATGGCGATATCTGTGTCGTCGGTATGCCTCTTGTCGAAGACGATGCGCTTCCCAACGAATGAAGGCCGCGCTCAGACCGGCCGGTTTTCGTTACGGTTTTTCACGGGTTCCATCCTCTTCAGCCCGTCTTCGTACGAGATCTCGTCATAGGATAGCTCAAGATCGGACAGCTCGATGTCGTTTGCCGCATCGAGCAGGTAATCAAGCTTGCCGCCCGCATCGAGCTTCTTGATGTCGTCCTTGCTGACTCCGACCAGGTCCATCATCTCCTTCCAAACGGTGGATTCATCACACGGTAAGACGTGGAAGGTAACATCACCGAGCTTGATTCGGTATTTCGCCAGCAAATCTATGTTGTTGCAGAATATGAAATAGCTGCCATTCGGGCTTAAGGCGCCGTCAAGGACGGCTGCGACGTCAGCCAGATACGCGAAGGAATGCAGATACCCTGCCAGCACCGGAATAGTGCGTTCTCCTTCCTGCGCGATCGTTAGAACCTGCTCGATGGAATAGTCCGGCGGTCGCTTCTCGTCGGCGACCTGGGTCTGGAATTTCAGTGCGACATCGCCGCGAAAGCCGAACCGGTCCGGCTTGGTGGTCCCGCCTTTGAGTACGGCATTGAGCAGGCGACCCTCCTTCTCAAGTCTGCCGAGTGCGGTGTTTTCGATTGCAGTCATTAAAATCGTCCTCGATCTAAGCTCCTCACCGACGACTTGGCCGGTGCGAATGCAATGCAAATTGCTTGCCGTCGCATGCGTGGCGGCCTTCGGCGTATCTTAGATAAAAAAGGCGTAAGTGGGCTGCGATTGCCTCAAGTAGCTTTGAAAGAAACCCGACACGAGTTCAAAAGCCAACAGGTGCGATCCGGAAAGGTAAGCATCATCAAGCGTCCTCTCGCTGGCACATGACTTGCCCTTCAGCAGGCAAAGCTAAGCAGTTGAGAGAGGCCATGATCAAGCTAACGGATAGCGCAGTGAATGCGGTCAGGGGCGCAATGTCGTCATCGGCGCAGCCAGCAAGCGGGCTGCGCATTATCGTCGAGGCAGGCGGCTGCAACGGACTCAAATACATGATGGGTCTGGCCAAGGAGCCGAAGCCTAACGACACGGTGATCGAGTGCGACGGTGTGAAGGTGTTTGTCGACAACAAGAGCCATGACCATCTGGTCGGCACAACCATCGATTTCGTGATGGCGCTGGAGAGCCCAGGCTTCACTTTTAATAACCCAAACGCCACTTCGAGCTGCTCCTGCGGCAAATCGTTCAGCTGATAAGAAAAGGCGTCAAAACATGCTGGCGGACCCCGAACAACTGAGGCAATTGACGGCGATCTCGACCGGCCGAGCGGGACGCATCCGCGCTGTAATTGAGGAGATCCGTGCCAATCTGCAACGCAGTGGCGCCGACTATCAGTTGATTGGAATTGATGGCAGCAAGATCATGGTAGGCGCAACCCGTGCCTGCGCGCTCTTTAAGCTCTTGAGGATGACGCTGGAAGGCGTTCAAGTGCAGCTGGTCGACAGGCTCGTCGAATTCGTCCGCCTGATCACGGTTGTTGTTGCAGGCAAAACGCGGGATTGAATGGGGATCAAATGCCGGTTTATCTAGACAACAATGCGACGACGCGGACCGATCCATCCGTCGTGCAAGCCATGTTGCCGTTCTTTACCGAGCAGTTCGGAAATGCCTCCTCGGCCCACGCCTTTGGCGGCGAGGCCGCGGCCGCGCTGAAGCAGGCGCGGCGTAGCTTGCAGGCTTTGCTAGGGAATGCCTACGATCATGAAATCGTTTTTACCTCCGGTGGAACCGAGGCCAATAATGCCGCCATTCTTTCTGCGCTTGCCACCCAAGATGGTCGCGACGAGATCGTCACGACCTCGGTTGAGCATTCCGCCGTGCTTGCGCTGGTCGAGCAACTGGCGACAAGAAGTGTCAAGACGCATATCATACCCGTAGATGCCCACGGCTGGCTTGACGTCGAGGCCTTTCGCTGCGCGCTCGGGCCACGCACAGCGATCGCCTCGATTATGTGGGCGAACAACGAGACCGGCACCATTTTTCCCGTGGAGTTTTTAGCCGGCTTGGCACGTGAGGCGGGCGCACTGTTCCATACCGATGCGGTCCAGGCCATAGGCAAGCTGCGCGTCGACCTAAGGGACAGTGCGATCGATATGTTGTCGCTGTCCGCACACAAATTGCACGGTCCCAAAGGAATGGGCGCGCTCTACCTGCGCAAAGGGACAAAATTCCGGTCCCTGATCTGGGGCGGATCACAGGAAAGGCGGCGCCGCGGCGGAACGGAAAATATTCCCGGCATCGTCGGTCTTGGAAGGGCTGCGGAGCTTGCTGTGGAGCGGCTCGAGCCGGAGCGCGTTCGCATTGGTGCATTGCGCGACCGTCTGGAGCAGGGGATCTTACATAATGGCGAATGCTTTGCGCTCGGCGATGTCAACAACCGGTTAGCGAACACAGCCAATATCGCTTTCGATCATCTCGAGGGCGAAGCAGTCGTCCATCATCTCAATCGTGCGGGCATTGCCGTGTCGCTCGGATCAGCCTGCAGCTCCGGCTCAATGGTGCCGTCGCACGTTCTGCGCGCCATGCAGGTGCCGGCGTGGAGGATGCGCGGCGCGGTGCGCTTTTCTCTCTCGCGTGAAACCACCGTCGCGGAGGTTGACGAGGTCGTGTGCGCTCTGTCAGACATTGTTGCTCGCTTGCGTGCCACCTCGCGGGAGTCTGGCGCTCCGCCCAGCTATGCGTCACAGTCGAGGGAGTTGAGCTTGTGAAAATCATGATCCGCCGCTCGTCGGACGCGGGCCTGTCGATCTACGTGCCAAAAAAGGATCTCGAAGAGCCGATCGTGGAATCTGAGTACGAGTCGCTCTGGGGCGGCTGGATCAAGATAGCTAATGGCTGGGTGCTCGATTTACCCGAGATGGCGAGCGACACACCATTGCCGATCACAATCAATGCCAAAAAACGGGGCGAGAACGGGAAAGATGCATGAACATGAGGCCAATCTTCTACATCGGCATTGGAGAGAATTGCTAATATCGTTTCGCTGACCTGCTTGGCCAGGAGGTCGATAGTATCGTTGCCGGGCTTCGGTGTCTCGATCTCGATTCCGATCGGTGCCTCGACATATTCGCAGCCAGAGATCAGGAAGCTCTTGGCGGCTGCTCGCTATGGCAGCATCGTGGTTCAGTTGCCAGACGCCATCAAGGAAAGGCGGACCGAACGGAGCTTTCTTGCTCTCGCTTCAACTATCGCTATTGCGAAGCAATGCGGCGAAGATCATCAGGCGTTCCTGCCGATACCACGATGCAATCGTCGATCCGAGCGTCTTCTCAATGCAACGAGCGCCGTGTTCAGCTCAAGCAAGGCCTGACACCGATTTGGCTCCCTCGCGCGTTGGGGATAATGCTCATCAATTAACGGCGCTGTGACGTCGGATCGCCAGAAGTATCGACCCATTTGTGGCCGGCAGCAGCGCGCAAAACCATGCAGATAGAGCAAGGATCCCGCGCGCCTCTAGTGCGAGTATGAATGCACCATCCACGGATCTCTGTGTCTGAATCACGACGTACCTGCCGCATTTCCAACATGCGCTTCGTTGCTATTCTAGTATCAATATCGATCATTACCGCTGACTGTTTAAGTAGGGCTGCAACGTCACCGTTTCCGCTATGGCATGTGAGTTGCTACTCCCCCTCATGAGGCGTTCTCAGGATTGGTCTTGGAAAGCCGATGATGCCTGCACGGGGAGATGAAAATGAACGCGGTCGTTGGGCGCGGTAGATATGTCGAAGGTTCATTGGACAAGATGATGCGGCCCACCGCCGAGCACAGGGGCTGCGGCACGTCGGTCAACACAGGCCAGGCGAGCTGCCGCTCACGGGCGGCCCACGGCGAACTGCCGGCCGAGATTTGGGAAAAGGTGAAGAAGCATCCATGCTACAGCGAAGGGGCACATCATCACTACGCCCGTATGCATGTCGCGGTGGCTCCGGCCTGCAACATCCAGTGCAACTACTGCAACCGCAAATATGATTGCGCCAATGAATCGCGTCCGGGCGTGGTGAGCGAGAAGCTTACCCCCGAGCAGGCGGTGAAAAAAGTGCTCGCGGTCGCGACCATCATTCCGCAGACGACTGTGCTTGGCATCGCTGGTCCCGGCGATCCGTTGGCCAATCCAGAAAAAACATTCAAGACGTTCGACCTGGTCGCCAAGGCGGCTCCCGACATCAAGCTGTGTCTGTCGACCAACGGATTGGCCCTGCCGGACTATGTTAACACCATCGCCAAGTCCAAGATCGAGCACGTCACCATCACCATTAACACGATCGATCCTGAAATCGGCGCAAAGATCTATCCGTGGATCTTCTTCAACCACAGGCGCTACGTTGGCATCGACGCGGCGAGGATACTCACCGATCGTCAGCTACAGGGTCTCGAGATGCTTAGCGAGCGGGGTATCCTATGCAAGGTCAACTCGGTAATGATCCCGCATATCAATGACCATCACCTTGTCGAGGTCAACAAGGCGGTGAAGTCGCGCGGAGCCTTCCTTCACAACATCATGCCACTGATCTCGGCGCCCGAGCACGGCACAGTATTCGGCCTCAACGGTCAACGAGGTCCGACGGCTCAGGCACTGAAGGCACTGCAGGATGCTTGTGAGGGAGGGGTAAACATGATGCGGCATTGCCGTCAGTGCCGCGCCGATGCGGTGGGGCTGGTCGGCGCGGATCGCGGAAGCGAGTTCAACATCGACCGAGTCATGAAAATGGATGTCAAATATGACCCCGAGATGCGCAAGGCTTATCAAGAAAAGGTAGAGGCTGAGCGTGCCGCCAAAGTCGCGGCCAGCCGAGAGGGCCTCGCGGAGTTCGCCGGCGAGATGAGCGAAATCACCGTTCTGGTCGCGGTTGCAACCAAAGGCTCGGGGCTGATCAACGAGCACTTTGGACATGCAAAAGAGTTTCAGGTGTACGAAATTTCCACATCCGGCGCCAAATTTGTCGGCCACCGGCGCGTGGATGTCTACTGCCAGGGCGGCTATGGCGAGGGGGATAGGCTTTCGACCATCATCCGAAGCGTAAATGACTGCCATGCGGTGTTCGTGGCCAAGATCGGCGGTTGCCCGAAGAGCAATCTGATCAGGGCCGGAATCGAACCGGTCGATCGATACGCGCATGAGTTCATAGAGAAGTCGGCGATCGCTTGGTTCAGGTCCTATCTCGAGAAGGTAAAACGCGGAGAAATCCAGCATGCCCAGCGAGGTGACGCCGACATTCGGTATGGGTCCCTGATCTCTGCGGGGTAAAGGGGGCGTATGTGCCATTCAAGATCATTGCCTCGCAGTGTACGAGCTGCTCAGCCTGCGAACCGTTGTGCCCGAATGTTGCGATCTCGGAGAGCGCGGGGCGCTTCGTCATTGAACCGGCGAAATGCACCGAATGCATCGGTCATTTCGATGAGCCGCAATGTGTCGCGGCTTGTCCCGTTGACGGCACCTGCGTCATTGACACCTCCTTGCCGCGTTACCAGGCGCCATCCTAAAGAATTAGCCCATGATCAGAATGCCAAGAGCTGCTGCTGAAAGCGTCCAAAGCGTCGTGCTGCGCGTTAGCGGCGCCGTAGGCGCCGAGGTTCGGGCCTTTCTCAGAAACGGCGGCCGCCTTGGATTGGCCGCTGCCCGCGGGCAGAAAGGACGCTGTGGACAATTCGTCCCGTGCAGCGCTCCAGCGACGTTTCTCGACGCCGGCAGCCGCCTTCCAGGCGGTGCTGTCATCGTCGATGTGACTGATGCTGCTGCGCACGCCAGTCCATCATTGGTTGGACCAGGCGCTCCGCGGCGGAGCGTGACGGCGCACACCCAAGAGCACAGCTGCCGATGAACCTTGATTTAACAGCCAACCCGCCGTCCGGCAGCCAGAGAGCGCTGATCTTGTCCACGCCGACCGGCGATGATCTCGCCGGCGCGACCGAGGCTCGGCTGCGGCAGGCACGGCTGTTCGATCATCTTGACGAGGTTGCAAACCAACATGTAGTCGAAGCGCGTGCGCTCACCTCGGACCGCGCCGCCGCATTGAACAGCGTCTACGGCTTCTATCTTTGCACAACGCGCCTCTCGGAGGCGCCGGAGCTCGAAAAGCTCCGTGTTTCCGAAGCCGTGGGGGCGAATCCTCACGCCTACCGTCGGATGCGGCTCGGCAAAAGCGACGAAGGACCCGCCGCCGCGAACAGGCGTCCCGAACTCAAGCCGACTGACCAGAACGGCGCGGGGATCCTTGCGGATGTTCCGAATCGAATAGTCGGCAATGTGATCGAGGCGCGCCGCATCGCGCCGCAGCTGCTCGGTCAGCTGATGAGTGATACGGACGTCGAGTTCCGCGACATGGTGGCGCGCGATGTTCCCTATCAGTGGTTGCCAGCCGTAGTGAACGGCCCAGATGCCTCGGTGGGGTTCGAGATCGCGCGATCGCCCTTGCCAGAGGCGCCAACTGCTCTACGGCACGGCCCTGATCGGCAGGTTTACCTAGAAGCGGCGAGCTGCATCTCAGCTATTGAATTGACAAATCGCGCCGGAGGTGAGGGCGAAGTGATGCGGGACCTCGCCTGCGATGGCTCGGGCATGCCTGCATGTCCGCTTGGGAGCGGCGCATGAGCAACATCGTTCGCGACAGCGACGTCGTCGAGCTCAGCGGGCCGCCTGTCTTCAGCTTTGGCGAAAAGGTACGAGCCAATCGCACCATCCGCAATGATGGCACCTATCCCGGCAAGCAGGTTGGCGACATTCTGGTCTCGAAGGGAGAGGTGGGTTACGTCGTCTCGATCGGCACGTTCCTGCAGCAATTCTACATTTACGGGGTCGAGTTTCTGGAAACGGGCTACCGAGTTGGCATGAAGCGCAAGGAGCTCGAGCCGGTGGACACGTGCGAGGAGACCGATGATCTGCCATTGCCGGAAGAGGCTGTGTCATGAGTGAGTTCCGCTTTTCGAAATATCGCCGGGGCCGGCGCGTTAAAGCCGTCGTCGACCTCATCAACGACGGCTCTTTTCCCAATACGGAGCCCGAGGAGTGCTTGCTCGGCGCCGGAGCGACTGGCGAGATCATCAGGGTAGCCATCCATAACGAAGCGAACGTGCCGATATATACTGTCGATTTTGGTGAACGCCCTGCTCATCGGCTGTCTAGAAGAAGAGATCACAGTGCTTTGAAGGGAGGAGTTCGCGATGAATGCCGCGCTGATGAGGAAGGTAAAGACGGGGCTGATTCCTCACCCGAACGAACTCGATCGCAAGCGGATCCAGCGCGGCTTGAGTTCGCGCAAGCGTTATCTGTATGTTTCACCGAACGTGACGCCGGTGAGGGGTGGCTATCTCATCGAGAGCGCCTGTTGCTCGCGCAATATCGATAAGGATGGCGGTCTGATTGATGTTGCCTTGATTCTTTATGATGCCGTGGGTGGGATCTGGAAGCTGTTTTGCAAGAACCACGCAAAGGGAATCTGGGAGTTCTACAGCCTTTACCACCGTCTGACTTCAGCAATCGACGAATTGAACACCGATCCGGAACGTCTGTTCTGGCAATGACGAACGAACTTTGACGAGCCATAAGGAGCCACGATGGCGCTCAGTGCGGAGGAACTGATCGAAATCGAGCGGCTGCTTGCGGACGATGGCGCCGATACGGGCTCCTTTGTCGAGCTGCCGCGCCGCTTCCCGCAGCTTGCCTGGGTACGTTGCGATGCGTCGGATGTTGCGGACCAGCCGTTCCGGCAGTTTCCTCATTTCGACCTGCATTTGCTGGATGGCTCGGATCACTGCGTGCGGATTACGGCCGATCCGACACGGGCGACCGGCATTGTACTGGCGAAAAGGAATTGAGGGCGGTGAGCGGCATTGAACTCGCAGCGCACCCCCTGGATAGCGCGGATAGTGTTGAGGCAAATCCATCCTTTATTCCACTGTCCGATCCCGATATCACCTTAGCCGAGCTCTCTGCCGTGGAAACATTGCTATGTTCACCGCAAATCTCCAATGGACGTACCACTGAGGCGTTCGAGCACGCTTTCGCAGCGTATCTTGGCCGCAAATATGCCGTTGCCGTATCAAGCGGCACCATCGGGCTCCTGCTTGCGCTCAAGGCGCTCGGGATCGAATCAGGGCAGGAAGTCATCGCCTCGCCCTATTCCTTTCGCGAGACGGTCCATGCCATCAGTCTCGCAGGCGTACGGGTGGTATTTTCCGACATCGACTATTGGTCGGGAACATTGGTCCCAGCAAAGGCCGAGGAACGCATCACGGCAAACACGCGGGCGATTGTCGCCAGCAATTCCAACGGTCATCCGGCGCCATGGTCGGAATTGCGTGCGATTGCCCAACGCCATCAGCTACCGCTTTTGGAGGATTCCACCGAGGCGATCGGATCGAGCTATAAGGGCGAGCTCGTCGGCAGGTTTGGCGACCTGGCGGTATTCGACTTTGCTCAGCCCCTGGCCATAAGTTGCGGCGAAGGCGCCATGGTCGTGACCGATGATATCGATATCGCGGTTAGCTTGCGTCGGTATTGCGCCCATCGACTGGACGAACGCTCCTCCGTTGTCGTCAGTGCCACCGCACCTTACCAGGCTCGTATGAGCGATCTCACCGCGGCTTTGGGGTTGGCACAGCTCAAGCGTCTCAACGAAAGCCTGGAGCGTCGCCGGTTGGTCGAGCAGCTCTACAACGCGCATATGCAATCATTTGGAGGCATCAAACCGCCTTACGTTGGCCCCCATGTGACCGAGGTGAACTGGATGCTCTATCTCGTCCATCTAGGGACGCGCTTCACGCGATCCGGCCGTGACGTCATTGTCGATGATCTGCGTGCCGCCAAGATTGAATCCGCCGCCTATAGCCATCCATTGCATATGCAACGTCACTATTTTGATCTCGGCTATCGGCGGGGCGATTTCCCGGTTGCGGAAAAGATCGCCGATCGCGCCCTGGCGCTGCCGTTTCACACCCATCTCACGAACGACAAGGTCGAATTTATCGTCGAAACCACGAAAGATGCGTCGATCAATGTGGGCGCGGGTGCAGCGATCTACTAAGATGCTTGTCATCCACTACTGAAGGAACAATAGGTTGAGTTGCGATGAGCCGTGCTGCCATTGCGCTAGATCAGCAACGCGATGGCGGGCCGTCTGTGGCGGCATTTGGCGCGCAGATCGCCACCCCGACGAATATTGAGGAAGGCCGGATGCCACATCTTCGTCCGAAAATCCCGGAGGAGAAATGCTCTCCGACAGCGATCGTGCAAAACACTGGCAAAGTAGTGAAGGCGCCGTCTCCGACCAGAGGGTCCAGGCCCGCGCCAGGGCCTCGGAACCGAGCACGTCATAATCCAGATCCTCAGTTTCGGTTCGGGTCTTTAGATTGACCAGTAAGGAGTTGTGCTATCGAGCGGACTGGCGCCAAGGGCTTTAGCCTGTCGCGGATCGATGCTAGCGGCGAGTGCTGTGAACTCGCAACAGGGTCATTGTTCACGTCCGCTTCGCTCCGAACGGGAGGGTGGTGCAAATCAGCGGGCGTTAAGGACATCAAACCATTGGTTCGGCGTGAGCTTCGCCGGGCACTCGAACCGGGATCCGGATGCGTGCCACTGAACTTGCGGGTTCAAAACGTTCTGCTCTTACAAGTTCAAAAAGCGACGACACGCACCTGCGCCAACGCTCACAAGGCTTTATCCGGCGCCAAGCGCCTAAGGCAACTCGAGCAATAGCTAAGCGATGCAGCTGTTAATCGGGGTGGATCATAACATCCATGGTTTCGCCGCTGTCCTCGAATAGGTCGGCACGCCGATCATCCGCCAGCAGCTTGACGCCCCGCGCAGGCAGACGTCACCATCTATCACGGTGAGTGCGACCGGCTCAAGCGCTTGTCCGTTGCAGGGCCCATCGATGCATACCCCAGTGTCGATCTCGAATCTTGCACCATGCCGTCCGCATCTGAGAAAGGAGCGATCTGGAGAGAAAAACTCGCCGGAGCCGATGTTGAGCCAGGCACTGTCATGCGGACAACGGTTGACATACCCGAAATAATCGTTCCCGAAAGTGCGCAGCACAATAATTAGAAACGGCCGGCATCAGCGAGACATACGGCGAATACCTCGATCTGATCGCTCAGCAGGTTGCCGATTATACCTTCGCTCATTCCCGCCTCGTGGTTTCCTGCTTGAAGGTTTCGATCGCGGTCCGCGTCAGTCGAAAAACACCACGACCACGAGCGATCGGGCGATAGCTTGAACTGGCACGGCCCGGCGATCTCCGTGGCACGAAGGAAGGGCTCTGGCGCTAACTCACCAAATGGACCTGGCATGCAAGAACCGCTTCTGGCTGCCGGTGGATGACAATAGGTTCGAGCAAGAAATGCCCTCGGCGGCTGCAAGCCCACCGAGGACACCGTCTGGGCTGGAAGAATGGGGAGACCCAGACTGACAGGACCGTTTGAGCAGAGAAATGACGATCCTGTATCCGATGTTCGCGGGACACGCAGCGCGCAACGCACGCCGAACGATCGGATGTCCGCGGGCGCCGCCGGCGTTCGTGTCTGCGTTGCAATTGCAATGCCAACCCTCTGTACATCCAACGCCCTGGCGAATTTCGTCACCTTGATCCACTGACGGCATCGCTCCAGGTCAAATGCATTAACGAGCACGTGCGCGTGGTCATTCTCATCGTTCCGCAAGATGCGGCGAGCGAATCTCGAGTTGAAGCGCTTGAAGCGGTTGAGGCAAGCCGACATCGTTGTGTGGGCGGTTTTGCCGCTGCTGCCAATCGGGATTGCGGCAGGCCAGCCCTGTCGCCTCAAACGTAAGCTCGGTGATCACCTGTGCCTCGCTCGGACCCCGTCGCGATTGGGCGCTATCTTTGACGAAAACGCGGGATGGGCAGCGGCACGTGCGCGGCGCTTAACCTTTCGGCGAGGAAGTTCTTTGGTTCGCGGTCGAACGATGCAATTAGCCGACTCCCCTGGGCAGAGCGCTCTATTCACTGGGCCGATCGCCATACGCGCTCCTCGATAGACGGTACGCAGATCACGAAGATCGCGGCTCATTCCGCGAAATGACCGTGCAAGGTCTGAACAGACCGAGCGAGTATCTTCCGTCTAATCGCAGGAGCGGACTGCGGAAAGCTGAAGCTGAAGCGTTGAACGTGATGCGACGTTTGTCATGTCCGGAACAGGAGAGAACGACATTGTCGTAACCGCGGCAATGAGTGTCAGTGGCGCCGGAGGCGGGCAAGGGATCGTTGCGGAAACGAGCGTTACGCATTGGCGTGGAAGTTGCTTGAACATGTTGGATGGTTGAGCAAATGATGCGTGAGCAGAAACGGTCACGATTTGGGAGAAGGCGTTGAAACTGATCAAGGAGGCCGGTCAGACGCGGAGGTATCTGCTCGCGGATTTTCCGATAACAAGCACGACTAACAAGCACGATGATGTCCGCTCGCTTCGGCTGCTTTCGCGAGCACGAGTGGGAGTCAGCTGCTTCAATTGATCGATCCGGCGTTCAACTGAAGAATAGATTGTGCGGCAAGTACTCCGGCGTTGCCGCTTTTCAGATGAACCCGTTGATTGCAGGATAGGCGCATGAATGCAGAAACCGAATTCGAGCTTCCTCAACTTTACAGGCATCATGCCTTTGCCTGCCATACGCAGCGTCCGCCGAATCATCCGCACGGCAGCTGCGGCGCCTCGGGCGCGCAAGCCCTGTGGGATAGGATGGGCAAGGCGATCGAATCGCAAGGTCTGAACGATGTCGGCTTCACGGTGGCGGGCTGCCTCGGCTTTTGTAACTCCGGCCCTTTGATGGTCGTCTATCCCGACGGAGTCTGGTACCGCGCGACCACGCCCGAGGACGTGGACGAAATCGTAAATTCTCATCTCGTACAAGGCAAACGCGTGGACCGTCTTGTGATGGTGCTCAAGCGAAGCTAGTGTCCTGAGTCACAAGTTCGCAATCGTAGATTCGCAGTAGATTCGCGTCGCCGTGCCAAGGATGGAGGCTGCAGCAGCGACGGAGGATCTGATGGCGGTCCAGCAACTTGCGCCCTGACATTGAGCGATGAAGAGCGTGCCGAACTGAAGTCGCTGACGATGCGGCGGAAGACAGCGCAGGCGCTGGCTCTGAGAGCCCGGATCGTGCTGACCTGCGCGGAGGGCGGTCAGAACAAGGAAGTCGCGGCCAAGCTGGGCCTGGACCGATCGACGGTAGGCAAGTGGCGGCGGCGTTTTGTGGAGCGGCGCGTGGACGGGCTGCATGACAAGCCGCGCTCCGGGGCGCCACGTACGGTTGACGATGCCCGCATCGAAGCCGTGATCGTGAGGACGTTGGAGAGTTGCCCTGAGAACGCCACCCATTGGAGTTCTCGCGACATGGCGAAGGCCAGCGGCCTATCAGTGTCGACGGTGCAACGCATCTGGCGGGCCTTCGGGCTCCAGCCGCACCGAATGGAGACGTTCAAGCTCTCGACCGATCCAAACTTCGTGCCCAAAGTGCGCGACGTTGTGGGCCTCTACGTCTCGCCACCGGAGCACGCCATCGTTCTATGTGTGGATGAGAAGTCCCAAATCCAGGCGCTGGACCGCAGTCAGCCGATGCTGCCGATGCGTCCCGGCCAGAAGAAGCCATGACTACACGAGGCACGGCACCACATCGCTGTTCGCCGCCCTCGATATTGCTAGCGGACGGGTCATCGGCAAGTGCATGGACGCCACCGCACCGCCGAGTTCCGCAAGTTCCTCGACGAGATCGAAGCTGCCGTGCCGCGTGAACTGGACGTCCATCTCGTCATGGACAATTACGCCGCGCACAAGACCCCTTGATCCGAAAATGGCTGGCTAAACGGCCGCGTTGGCACGTGCACCTGACCCCGACCAGTTCGTCATGGCTCAACCAGGTCGAGCGCTTCTTCGCGCTCCTCACCGATAAGAAGATCAGGCGCGGCATCTATCGCAGCATCGCCGCTCTCAGGGCTGACATCACTTCGTTCATCGACCGACACAACGCCGATCCAAAACCGTTCCGATGGACTAAGTCCGCCGATGACATCCTTGCTTCCATCGAACGCTTCTGCCGGTACAATGCCCCGGCAAAACACGACCCGATGTCGCGAACTTCTGGTTCAGGACACTAGCTGGCTTCGCTTAGCGCCGCTTGGTCCGGGCTATCGAGAATGCACGGCTTATCTGTTCAAAGACTGGGGTCGTTGAGCTGTTCGATCGTTCTTAAGGTGACTGGGTGCCCTCACGCCTCCAGGAGGTGCGCAACAGGAGGCCATTGACCTTGTCGCTGTGGCCTTGGATTCAAAAATGTTCGGTGAGAGACGGACCGGTCAGAGTAGTGCGCTTGATCGAGTCCGATGAGGCCCGAGCGTCACCCCTTTTGTAGCGCGGTCTGCCTCCCAGAGCGACAACCGATTTGAATTGCCGCCTTTGATAAGCGGCTGGCACTCTGCAGCGTGCGTAAGCGGCAAGCTGAGGCCGTTCACGCGGCGTGGTTCCATGGCATAAGCGCCTCGATCTGGCTGCTCGGCCAGCCGTTGGCGATGCGCTGAAGCGTGAGGGTGAGCCAGGCGAACGGATCGACGTTGTTCATCTTCGCTGTCTGCAGCAGTGTCGCGATGGTCGCCCAGGTTCGTCCGCCGCCGTCGCTGCCAGCGAAGAGGCTATTCTTTCTCGTAATTGTTTGTGGCCTGATGGCGCGTTCGACGATGTTGGAGTCGAGCTCAATGCGGCCGTCGGTCAGGAAGCGCTCGAAGATGGCACGGCGCGAGACGGCATAGCGGATTGCCTCGGCCAGTTTTGATTTGCCGGAGATCCGCCGCAAGGTCTGCTGCCAGAGATCAAAGAGATCTGCGACGACCGCCGCGGAGGCTTGCTGACGCGCGGCAACGCGTGCGTGGGGACTTTGACCGCGCACGGTCTTCTCGACCTGCCAGAGCTTTGCCATCCGCTCGACCGTCGTCGTTGCCACTTTCGAGCTTCCTGCAACATGCAGCTCGTAGAACTTGCGTCTGCTGTGTGACCAGCAGCCAGCCAATGTGATGCCATCATTGCCGCGATCGGCGCGCGCCAACTTGTTATAGGCGGCATAGCCATCCACTTGCAGGATGCCCCGATAACCATTGAGATGGCGGACCGCGCATTCGCCGGAGCGGCTGTCTTCGAAGCGATAAGCCACCATCGGGGGACCGCTGCGGCCAAAGGTGCGGTCATCTCTGGCATAGGCCCATAAGTAGGCCGTTTTCGTCGATCCGGAGCCGGGAGCGAGCGTCGGCAGGGTGGTTTCGTCGGCAAAGACCCGTTCGGCCTTCTTGACCTCGCTGAAGATGTAGTCGGCCATGATCTCGAGCTCGAAGCCGAGCTTGCCCATCCATTGCGCCATCAGCTGGCGGTCGAGCTCGACATGATCGCGCGCGTAGATCGCCTCCTGCCGGTAGAGCGGCATGCCATCGGCGTATTTGGCGACCGCGATCTGGCCAGAAGCGCTTCCGTCGGAATGCCTCCTTCAATGATATGGGCCGGAGCCGGCGCCTGGATTACGCCGTCCGCGTTCTTGAAGGCATACTTGGGACGGCGCGTGACGATCACACGGAACTTCGCTGGCACCACATCCAGACGCTCCGACACGTCCTCGCCGATCACCACCTTCTGCTTGCCGGCATGCTCAGCAAGGTCTTCCGGCTCAATGACGGTTTCGATCCGTTCCAGATGGGGCGCAAAGCCCTTGCGCCGACGCGGTGCACGCTTGCCATCCGCTTGCTCATGGCCCTTGCTGACCTGGGCCTTGATTGCAGCGATGCCGGTCTCAATTTCCTCGAAGACAAAGGCCTGCTGTTCATCGTCGCCGTTCGCAGAGCCGAGCTTTTCCGATCGTCGGCCGAACCGGGCGCGGTCGAAGGCCTTCAGGATCTGCGTCAGCCGCTCGATACGCGCATCGGCATCGGCGTTGCGCACCCTGAGATCGGCGACTTCGCTCTCCAGAGCATCGGCGCGGGCCGCCCTCTCGGCCAGGGCAAGCACCATGGCTCTCAGCGTCTCTACGTCATTCGGGAGGTTGAGATCGGGCGGCGTCATTGGCCCGACCAGAGCACATTTTGCCCCGGTTCTCTTGCCTTTTCAGCTCACTGATTCACTTCGCCGCAGCGCTTTTACCCAACAATCTCCGGCGGCTTGACCGCCACGGTCCGGACCCGCTTCCAGTCCATTCCATCCACCAGTGCCATCAACTGCGCAGGATTCATCTGCACCCGATGATGCCCGATCCGCGGCCAGCAGAACTTCGCCTTTTCGAGACGTTTTAAATAGAGGCACACGCCGGAGCCATCCCACCATACGATCTTTATTCTGTCGGCTCTTTTGGCCCGGAAGACATAAAGCGCACCGTCGAACGGATCTGAGCCCGCATCGCGCACAAGCGCAACCAGGCCATCGATACCCTTGCGGAAGTCGACTGGATGGCTGGCGAGGAACACCTTCACGCCCGAGGGAATCATGCCGAACGCACCGCCCGGATCACTCGCTGCAAGTGCGCCTCGTCGACGTCCACGCCGGCACGCACGACGACCTCGCCAATGGCAATCTCAATCACTGTGCCTGCCACAGACGCCACCACGCCCTCGCAACTCGAGTGCCGCGAGCGATAATGCCGCTCGGCCCGAGCATCACGGCGCCAAGCGAACAGCTGCGACGGGTGAATGCCGATCCGGCGGGCGATCGCCGAGACGCTCGCGCCAGGCTCCAGCGCCTCTGTCACAATTTGCGCCTTGAACTCGTCCGACCAGCGTCGGCGAAGCTGCCGCGGCGCTCCCTCAAGACGGTCGGCGACCGCTTCGATCATATGGAAGGTTCTAGTTCCAGAACTAGGCGCAGACATAGAAGCTCACATCGGCTCACAAACTCAGCAGCCGATAGCCGATCGCTTACCACTCCGCCAGACGGGGTTTCTTTGCCGCTTACCAGCGTGCAAGGAGGCAGGGAGCTGAATCTAGTCGATCACTATTAGTGATGCAGGCGCTCCGCCACTTCATGCCATCAATTCGTAGCTCACAGAGCGAGCATTGTTGCGCGTGCAGTCCGGCGCTGGCGAGACGGTGCACCTTAAACTCGCCGTCTCGCTCGCATCTGAACAAGCCGATCTCTTCCCTGGAGCTTGTGCTATCGTCAGAACTTGTACGTGATTCCGCCGCTGACGAGCCATGGGTCGATATTGGCGCGGCCAGTGACGGCTATCGCATTGTTTACGGTCGCCGAGTAATCCGGCCGCAGCCACAACTTCTTCACGTCGAAGTTGAGGCCCCAGTGACGGTCAAGCATGTAATCGAAGCCGAATTGGACCGCGGCGCCAAACTGGTTGCTGATGCGCAAATCCGCCACCGCAAGCCCCGCGAGCGGCGTATTGGCTGCTGATTGGTTGAAGAATGCGGTGTAGTTGATGCCCGCGCCGATATAGGGCTTGAGCGGCCCGAAATCGGTGAAGTGATATTGCAGCGTCAGTGTCGGAGGCAATAGCCAGGCCTTTCCAACATCGAGCCCGTTGAGCGTGCCGCTACCGCTGATGTGATGGCTGGCCACGCCGAGAATGAGTTCGGCGGCAATGTTTGTTGTGAAGAAATAGGTGATGTCGAGCTCCGGTATCACTCGATCGCTGATCGACAGGCCGGAACTTGGTGACGACAGCGGCGGGGCTCCCGCGACGTTGACCGAGCTGGCTGCGCTGTCCGGCAAGACGCTGAGCACGCGCAGGCGGATCATCCACGGATTGAAGGGGGCGATCGGGGGCGATTTGTAATAGACCGGTGCCGGCGCCAGATCTGCAGCCTGTACCGAGATGCTGACGGAACTGAACGAGGCCGCGAGCGTGAGCAGCGATGCCGTCGTCAGAAGGGTTCTTGCTTTCATCAAGTTCTCCATTCCAAGTCCGCGCGAAGAGTCGCGCGAGAACCTCTGTCACACATTGCGGATGGAGAAGGATTTGATGCCGATCAAAATGGCTACGGCCGTAGCGCAATTAAGCAGCCAAGTTGCATAAGCACCACGGCCGGGAAGCGTCGTGGCGCCTGTTCATCGATATTCGACTCAATATTCTGTCTGAGCCGAACTCTACTAGGAACTGGTTATCATCTTATCGATCTGATCCAAGCCAGATGAGTCATGGGGCGATGGAGGCGGTCTAGCTGCAGCGGCCTCTTACACACCGTGAGCGCGAAAGGGTTGTGTTCACACGGAGCGCAACATGGGCTCCGCTGTGTTACAGACGAGCCACTCACACTTGCTTGTCGGCGAAAAGCGTGTCGGCGGTCCCTGAAGGGTTCGGAAGGCGACAACGTCGCTCTTCGCGTCAGTTTCCGCACGATAGCATTCATCATCTCATTACATCTGGAGACAGCCTGGGGCTTTTCCTTCGTGCGGACATCTCTCGAGATCATCTTGCGTCTTCTGGCCAAGCATCGACAATACGGGCTCGTCATCGAATCCGGCGTATCTTGCACCGTCGGCGTTGATCAGCGGGCGTCGGATCAGGAGCGGATCGCGCAGCATCAACGCGAGCGCGCTCGCCGCGTCGATTTCGTCGGGATTGATATCGCCCGACTTGATACGAGGCGCGGCTCGGTTGAACCAGGATGCGATCGGCTTATTGCCGAAGAAGAGGCGTAAATCCTCGGCAGTCCATCGCTCCTTCAAGATGTTCTTGGCTATCACGTCATGGCCAGCGGCCTTCAGCGCCTGCATTTGATACGCATTGGTGTCGCAGCCGGGTTTTTGATAAAAGATAATTGTCGCCGTGGCCTGCTCCTTATGTAGGTACGGCGCGCTGAACGATCGGGCCGGCGACCGCCGCGTTCCAGAGTGCATTCGACCTTTTTTGAGAACCATCCCCAAGGTCAGCGGCTTTACCACCTGCCGCGGCTCATGCCGCCGACCGACTTGGCCTCCTCGGGCGTTTGCAAACGACCAAGATCCGGACATTTTGAAATTGAGCCGCTAACTCATCGATGAGCTCCTTTCGGTCTCGGAAAGAAGGCACCGAGCAGGAGTGCATTTGGCGTCAACCCATGGGTGACGCTTGAAAGGCGTCTTGGGCGGTAAGCTCGTGCGCCCCGATCTGGTTCATGCTGCATTGAATTGCAGGTCGCGCGGCAGATCGAACACCACCGGCGAAACACTACCTGCAAGGTTTCGCCGCCGACATCCTCACTCTCCTCCGATCGTCGACAAGGGGCTTGCAAGAAGAGTAGCAAGGTCCGTTCCACACATGATGCATCGGACAAGCGCGCCAGACCGGCTTTTCCGGTTGATTGGTTCTGGCCACTTGTTGGTTTCCTTACAGCTGCGCAGATCCTGTCAGGTCCAAAACAGCCAGGATCACGCATCGGCTCGCTGGCGGTTTTCAAAACGTAATCAGAAGCTTAATGTGCGCGGACAGGCGTTGGCATGGTGGTTGCTAATGAGCGGTAGCAACACTGAGTGAGGGCTGAGTGCACGCCGACGCTTAAGACGAGCGATGCGCTCCTTCCCTTGAACCCGTGTGCCCCGTTTCTGAACGAGAACAAGCTGGCGCGTACGAAGCGCGGAACTTTGGCAAATCGGTTGATGGAGAGCAATATGTCTTCACTGAGACAAATCGCGTTCTACGGAAAGGGTGGTATCGGCAAGTCGACCACTTCACAGAACACGCTGGCGGCGCTGGCCGAGATGGGTCAGAAAATCTTGATCGTAGGGTGCGACCCTAAGGCGGATTCGACCCGCCTGATCCTGCATGCCAAGGCGCAGGACACGATTTTGAGCCTTGCAGCGAGCGCCGGCAGCGTGGAGGACCTCGAGCTCGAGGACGTGATGAAGGTCGGCTACAAGGACATCCGCTGCGTGGAGTCCGGCGGTCCTGAGCCAGGGGTCGGCTGCGCCGGCCGCGGCGTCATCACCTCGATCAACTTCCTGGAGGAGAACGGCGCCTATGAGAACATTGACTACGTCTCTTACGACGTGCTCGGGGACGTCGTTTGCGGAGGCTTTGCGATGCCAATCCGCGAGAACAAGGCCCAGGAGATCTACATCGTCATGTCCGGGGAAATGATGGCGATGTATGCCGCAAACAACATCTCCAAGGGCATCCTGAAATACGCCAATTCCGGCGGCGTGCGGCTGGGCGGCCTGATCTGCAACGAGCGGCAAACCGATAAGGAGCTGGAACTGGCGGAGGCTCTGGCCAAGAAGCTAGGCACTCAGCTGATCTACTTCGTGCCGCGCGACAATGTGGTGCAGCATGCCGAGTTACGCCGCATGACGGTGCTGGAGTATGCGCCCGAGTCGCAGCAGGCCGATCATTATCGCAATCTCGCGAAAAAGGTTCACAACAATGGCGGCAAGGGCATCATTCCGACCCCGATCTCCATGGACGAGCTCGAGGACATGCTGATGGAGCATGGTATTATGAAGCCTGTCGACGAATCCATCGTCGGCAAGACCGCCGCCGAGCTCGCGGCCTCGTAAAGGTCGCGAGTCGCGGCCTTGTGAAGGCGCGCGACGGATGCCGGTCTCCTCACCTCCCCATCCGGGAGACCGGCATTCTGACGAACGACCGTGACCAAGATCAGGATGGGGCAGAGCAAACCAGATCGTGGAATCCATCGATTCATGTCCGAAGCGCACTTTCTTCCTTTTGTGGCTGCTTGTGCCGTTGATGCGAGCAGCCGGATGCACAGAGGAATTGCAACCTACCGTCTGCTCACCGGTGTGCCTCCTGAAGATGCCGACATTGCCACTGACAGTAATTTCGATTGCCATGTCCTGGCGTCTATTCTGGCGGTTGCCTCGATGGATGGTGGCCCTCTTCCCGAGAAGGCGGGCCTGTCCGGCCACGAGCTAGCGGCCTTGCTGGAGCAGCACTTTCCCTCGGTAGGGGTCAAGCTCGTGGAGCGGCTCCTGTCGGTCGAGTGCGATGAGAACGACGAGATCGCAATGGTGCGCGATCTTTTGCTCAAGCAGCGCTCGACGGAAGGACATATCGGTCGCTGGCTGGCCGCGATGATCGCGCGCCGCGCCATTGAGCCGGACCACCTGTGGGAAGGCTTGGGATTACGCAATCGTGCCGAACTCTCTCGGCTGCTCAGCCGCCACTTCGCGCCGCTCGCCGCGCGCAATATCAACAATATGCGCTGGAAGCGCTTTTTCTACCGTACGCTGTGCGAGGATGAAGGCCTCGTAATGTGCACGACGCCCGTCTGTACGCAATGTAACGACTTCAGCCTCTGCTTCGGCGAGGAAAGCGGCGAGAGCCGGTTGGCCGAGCGCCGGCGCGACTTTCTGTTGCAGGCGGCTCGCCCGGTTGTCCGCGGCGACTGGCCCATCTGAGTTGCCACAGGAATCTTCGAACGCCTCGTCCGGATTTGGCGGTTCGGAGAGGGGGGGCTGGCTAGCGCCACTACAACGCGAGCCCATCATGTATCCAAGGCGATGCCGCGCCCAAGCGCTCCGCGACAGGTCCTGTATCCCGGCGCTCTGCAGTCGCGTTCGAATTGAGCATGGCAACAAGCAAGGTGAGGCGTCTTTTCATCGGTGCTGAGTCGTCACCGGCGAGCCCGTGGGCCGCGGTATTGTGGACGCAGCTTTCCAGGGCCAGGCTTTGGCCGTGGAGAGCAGCCGTGCGAGCTAAGGCCTGCAGCAGGATCGTAGGTGCTGCCACAACTCGCCGAACGTCGACGAACTAAGCCAAGGGAGATTTTTGCAATGAGCAACTCATGCTCGCCAGCCGGGATCCTGGATCGGCTCAGCAAGGCCTCGTCGGCGGAAGAGTTCTTTTCGCTGCTAGGCGTCGATTACGAGCCGAAAATCGTCAATGTTGCGCGCCTTCATATCCTAAAGCGCATGGGACAATATTTTGCCAAGGAGCAGTTCGCCGGTGCCGCAGAGCCGGAGATCAGAGCTCGGTGCAAAGCGTTGCTGGAGCACGCCTATGCCGATTTCGTGGCATCGTCACCGATCGAGCAGCGAGTGTTCAAGGTCTTAAAGGAAGCCGTCGCAGACCCTAACAAGTCGGTGGCGTTTGTCCCGTTGAGTGCGCTGAAGTGATTTCGTGCTCCACTGCGGTGTGGTTTGTCCCACCTGGCCGGGTGACGGTGTCTTGTACAGCCTTCGTCTTCATTCAAATCAACCCCTCTGCAGCCTGACGCGAGCCGCGCTGTCGCATTCCCGACCCATGTCTGAGCTTTGCTCGTGCCCGCGGTGTCAGGGGCCATTTTAAGTGTCTTCCAAGACGTTGCCTTCGCGCGAAACTCCATGGTTCTTGCGACTGGTACGACACTTGCTGTTGTTCTGCCGATCCCGTCTTCGATGCCGACAGATGGTGGCCGTCCGAGATGAGATTTGAAGGAGGACCTATGACGTCGCTTCTACTATCCGCCGAGCGCTGCGGCATGATCTTATGGCTCACCCCAATGCCGTTCGAAATAGCCTTTGACGCGACCGAAGCCGGCATGGACCGCGAGATGGTGGTCAATGGGTAAGTCACCCGTCCACGCTACGCCCGGAGCGGGTATGCACATGGTCGTCCGCATCGCGCAGGCCTCCGATCATGCGCAGATCCGCATCCGCTCCATGGCCGATGGCAAGATGCGTCAAGAAACGGGGCCAACGTCGGCTCTTATGAGTTGTCGGCGCCGGAGGCAGGGCAGGGATTGCGTGACAGGAGCGGTGGCCAGATCCCTCTGGCCGTCAGAGTCAACGCGGAGCGCGGGGCCGAAAGCGAGACGCCGGTATTGCGCGATCACCGGACTGACTGACCCAAGGTTGGCAGCGGCCGGTCAGATTGACCGCGGCGGCCTGGCCGCCGCGGTGGCGCTCGTCGAAGGGAGCGCGCAAGGAACCAAGGTCGAGCATCTCTGCGAAGTCTCGCCCGTCCGCTACGTCTACCGCGGCGGCGCGTCTCGCCGCGATGGTGGGGCGCGCCGAACGGACGAGCGGCCGGCCAGGCACTGACCAAAAGTGATCTTCCGTTGAGCGAAGTAGAAAGCAATCCTGTGGTGCGTGCGCGCGTTATTTTGAGAGGATCTAGAGCATGAGCAATGTCATAAAAACGAGCACGCTGGCGGCTGGCGGCCGAGCGGCAGCGAAAAAGGAACTGCCGGAGCACTTTAAAGCATATAGGCATGTCTGGGTCTTCGTCGAGCAGGAGCGCGGCCAGGTGCATCCGGTATCCTGGGAGCTGATGGGTGCGGGGCGCAGGCTCGCCGACAGGCTGAAGGTGAATCTAGCTGCGGTCGTTATCGGCCCGGAGGGACAGCCCACGCGTAACGCCGCGCTTGAATCCTTTTGCTATGGCGCAGATCTGGCTTATCTCGTGAGTGACAATGTCCTGTCAGATTATCGCAACGAGTCCTATACCAAAGCGCTAACCGAACTCGTCAACACCTACAAGCCGGAGATTCTGCTATTGGGTGCGACGACACTCGGTCGCGATCTCGCAGGTTCCGTGGCGACGACCTTGTCGACAGGGCTCACTGCCGACTGTACCGCGCTCGACGTCGACACCGATGGTTCGCTTGCAGCGACGCGTCCGACCTTTGGCGGCTCGCTGCTCTGCACGATCTATACCTTGAATTATCGTCCGCAGATGGCAACCGTTCGCCCGCGCGTCATGCCGATGCCAGAGCGTGTGGTACGCGATGCCGCTCGTATCATTATCCACCCACTTGGCCTCGTTGAAGACGATATCGTCACGAAAGTGCTCTCCTTCATCCCCGATCGCGATTCGGAAACGTCCAATTTGGCCTACGCCGATGTCGTGGTTGCCGGCGGCTTGGGGCTGGGGTCGCCTGACAATTTTCGGCTGGTGCGCGAGCTCGCAACTCTGCTTGGCGCCGAGTATGGCTGCTCGCGTCCTCTGGTGCAAAAAGGATGGGTTACGTCTGACCGGCAGATCGGCCAAACCGGCAAGACCATCCGGCCAAAGCTCTATATTGCTGCCGGAATTTCCGGCGCGATCCAGCACAGGGTCGGTGTGGAGGGGGCGGATCTGATCGTCGCCATCAATACCGACAAGAACGCGCCGATCTTCGACTTCGCCCATGTCGCGATCGTCAGTGACGCCCTGCATCTGCTACCGGCGCTGACAGCTGCGTTTCGGGCGCGGCTTTTGCCGAATTCCCGTGCTCGGATCGCAGTCTAGAGGAGACAATGATGATTGAGGAGAGGTTCGATGCGATCGTGGTCGGAGCGGGTATGGCAGGCAATGCGGCGGCCTTGACCATGGCCAAGCGCGGCCTGAAGGTGCTGCAGCTCGAGCGGGGCGAGTACCCCGGATCGAAGAATGTGCAGGGCGCGATCCTCTATGCGGATATGATGGAGAGGCTGATCCCCGAGTTTCGTGAGGAAGCGCCGCTCGAGCGTCATCTGGTCGAACAGCGGTTCTGGCTACTGGACGATCGCTCCCACGTCGGCATGCACTACCGCTCGGATGACTTCAACGAGGAGCGGCCGAACCGCTACACGATCATACGCGCGCCATTTGACAAGTGGTTTTCGTCGAAGGTGCGGGAGGCCGGGGCGACCGTGTTGTGCGAGACGACAGTCACCGAGCTCGTGCGAGACGACCGTGAGAGGGTTGTGGGAGTTCGTACAGATCGCGGCGGCGGCGAAATACATGCCGACGTTGTCGTGCTGGCCGAGGGTGTCAATGGACTGCTCGGGACGCGCGCTGGCCTGCGCGCGCGGCCGACACCCAATAACGTCGCGCTCGCGGTGAAGGAAATGCACTTTTTGCCTCGCGAAACCATCGAGGCACGTTTCAATCTTAAGGGCGATGAGGGCGTCGTGATCGAGGCGGCCGGAACCATTTCTCGCGGCATGACCGGAATGGGTTTCGTCTATGCCAACAAGGAATGCATTTCGGTCGGCATCGGCTGTCTCGTCGCCGATTTCCAGCGCACCGGCCAGACACCCTACGGCATGCTCGATCATTTCAAGCAGCATCCGTCCGTGGCACCGCTGATCGCAGGTTCTGAAATCAAGGAGTATGCGGCGCATCTCATTCCCGAAGGCGGCTACAAGGCAATCCCGCAGCTCTACGGTGATGGGTGGGTAGTGGTGGGGGACGCGGCGCAGCTCAACAACGCCATCCATCGTGAGGGTTCCAATCTTGCGATGACCTCAGGCCGCATCGCGGCGGAAGCAATCGCCGAGATGAAGTCGCGCCGCGAGCCCATGACGGCGAAAAATCTGTCGCTCTACAGGAAGATGCTAGCCGATTCCTTCGTGATCAAGGATCTCAAGAAGTACAAGGACTTGCCCATGCTGATGCACACCCATTCGCAAAACTTCTTTCTTACCTATCCGCAGCTCATCTCCAAGGCGATGCAGAACTTTGTGCGCGTCGATGGGACGCCGAAGCTTGAGAAGGAGAAGGCGACCCTGAAATCCTTTGTCAAGGCGCGGTCATGGAGGGGCCTGATCGGCGATGCGTCTCGCTTTGCTCGCGCCTGGCGCTGACCGCCAATAGTGTGAGGTTCAGCAATGGAAGGTCAAAGCATGAATGTCGAGCCCTCGGTGCGCGTCGAAGACAAGCTGTATTACAACCGATATCTTGTCGACATCGGTCACCCCCACGTCAAGGTACGCGCGCACACAACGCCGTCGGCGGAACTGCTTGCGCTCTTGAAAGTCTGCCCCGCACGATGCTACGAACTCAACGACAATGGACAGGTTGAGGTAACCGTCGATGGTTGCATCGAGTGCGGCACCTGCCGCGTGATCGCCGAGCCCACCGGCGACATCCAATGGAGCCATCCGCGCGGCGGGTATGGGGTGTTGTTCAAGTTTGGCTGAGAGTGAACGAACACAGCAGTATGATCGCCATGTAAAGGAGGATCTCGCCGCCACAGTTGCGCATTCCGCCTCTCTGCACGGGTTCAAGTTCGAACGAGGCGCGCACCTCGAGAGGACACCCCACAAGACAGACATTGCATCGGGATATCACGATCACTCGGGATGCGCGTAGGAATGGTTGTGGCGCCACTGAACTGCGCCACAAAGGTGTCGAACCGGTGGAAAGGGAGGAATCAGCCGGTCGCCTAAGGGGGAGTAGACCCTGCGGCCTCGATAGCAACTGCCACTGACTGCACGATCGCGGCAAAGCGCACGGCGGTCTGATGGCTTCGGAACTCACGCCAGCGGCCCGCAGCGTCTTCTCGTGGGCGTCAATACAGGCACCGCAGCCGTTTATAGCCGAGACCGCCAACGACCGCTCCGGGATTGCCGATCACGTTCATGCGCAGCCGTGGTTGCATGGTGTTGGAGACAAGGTGAACGAAGCGGTAGTAAGCGTTGTTCATTGCCATCACAGAAGCGGCGGATTTCGCGGCGGCGATTGCCTCAGGCGTCATCACGGCGGCCGCAGCCGATTCCATCGCGGCAACAAGGGCCGCATTGCGGGTGGCAATCGCGGTCGCGAGCATCAGGCCATATTGTCGCTGCGGCGAGAGCGTCTCATCGGCCACCAAGGACGTCAGATTGAGCCTGACGTCCTTGGCACAATCGGGAATCTTCTCGTGCAATTGCTCGATCGACGACATGGGGCCTCATGCAACCTTCAGGGTTTCGCCGCCGACTTCGCGGTTGCAGGGACAGAGCTCGTCGGTTTGCAGCGCGTCCAGAACGCGGAGTGTGTCCTTTGGGCTGCGCCCGACATTGAGATTAGTCGCATAGACGTGTTGGATTGTGTTGTCGGGGTCAACGATAAAGGTGTAGCGATAGGCGACACCCTCGGGTGAACGCACGCCAAGGCCATCGACCAGGGCCCCCTTCGTGTCGGCAAACTGCCAGATCGGTAGGTTGTGAAGGTCGACATGTGAGCGTCGCCAGGCGAGCTTGCAGAACTCGTTGTCGGTTGAACCGCCCAGTACGATCGCATCGCGGTCGGCGAATTCCTTGGACAGCCGGCCAAACTCGGCGATTTCGGTTGGGCAGACGAACGTAAAGTCCTTGGGATAAAAGAAGATGATCTTCCACTTTTCTGGAAAGCTTGTTTCTGTCAGCGTCTCGAACGCACTCTGTCCTTCTTCTTCTTGCACTTGAAAGCCGGGCTTCACGCCTGTGACTTCGAACGGCGGCAACTGATTTCCAATTCCGAGCATGCTGTCCTCACGAGTTTGTTTTATAATGATCGTGCCTCACCGGTGAAGCAAGCTATATGCCATCCGTTCTCAAGACCCGATTGCTGAAACGACGCCAACTAGTGACGTGGCTGCGTGCATTTGATCCACGTTTCGATTGAATCTCACTCTCGCTTTCAATCATGCTTTGCGGATGCGCGATGTTCGCGTCGCTTGGAGTATCGGTTAGGGCCATGCTATGTGGCGATTGGGTTGCCGCGGTTCTGAAGATCCGCAGCCAGTGCACGGTCCGGGTTCGACGACTGCAGCAAAGACGGCAATCGGACCTGAACTTCGACGATCCGTCTTCGATCGACAGGCACTGCAAAACCGACTGAGGGGGTGATGCTAGCGTCGACCGGGTAAAGCACGCGCGCAGCTTGTCGAAGTGCGGCTTCTTGCCGATCAGGGTCCGCAATCAGCACGTTCACAGAGCATCACGGTGGCTCACAATGTAGGGCGGACGCCGGAGCTAAGCTTGCTTTCGTTGTCGGCGAAGCAGCCCGACGGGTGATTTCGGGGTCAACATATCCGAACTACACACATACGTCATCAAGCTGTCCGGTATCATAGCGCCCAAATGGCCGCAGCCGCGACTAACCGCCCGGGCGGCGCGCTGGCGGGATGGAGATATCGCGCCACCATTCCTCGACACTAGTAGCAACCTACCAATGTCCCCAGCGAAAGTTCGCCAATCAGCAAGACATGTTCTTGGAACGGCCGTCAAGAGTGGCACACCGCGGGTGATGGCCTCTGTGAATTCGGCGGCGCAGGCCGTGGCCAACGGCTTCTTGTCTGGCAAATTTGCTGATCACCAGGAGATCGACCTTGTCGCAAAGCGCCCGGGAAACGACAGCTTCGGCTTCGGCAAGTCCAGTCGTATTTAGATTACAGGACGTAGCTCCGCTGCCGAGTGACTGGTAAATCGAGATCTCTTGCCCCGTCGCAACGTCCACTGCAAGCATAGGTGCGTACCGTTTGTGGCCCAGAAGCGACGCTGGACGATGCGGCTGACGCGTACGGCTTGCCGCGCAAGATCCTGAACGAAATCGGCGAGCAACCTGTCGACGTCGTCTTTCGGCCGGTAGAAAATCGCAGCCACAGCATTCGGATCGATTTCTTCAAGGTTGCCGATCATGGCCGTGGTCCGATTTCTGTTTGTTTCTCGCGTCGACACTTACCTGTCGAACTTCTCCTGCCGGTGTGGAAGGCGTTATGAGCAACCGCTCGGGGAGCGCGGCCGGCAAGGCTCGCGCGACCTCGGCGAATACGTCCGTTCCATTGCTAAGCCCTAGTTCATCAAAGGAGCGGCGTGTGATGCGGGCCAAAAGTGGCACGCCCGAACGGCCAGTTTCGAGAGCCAGAACCAACGTGACCTCAGCTTCGTCGAACGGCAGAGAGGCCTTGATGCGTGCCGGAAAGATATTGAGCATGGAACTTGCGCGCGGGGCCTCGCGCGCGATGCTGACGTCGCTGGCTGCGATGCGCAGCCGGAGCTGCGCGCCTGGTCTTAAGGGCGGTCCAGGTATCAACAGACGCGCACCTTTGAGGCGGAGGATGATCAGCCCATAGCGCCCGTCATAGCCGCCGACTACGGTGTCGATGCAGACCGCCGCTTCGCCGCGCCCGGCAAGCGCTGGATTGCTCTGCATGGCATGCAGGGGACCGACCGCAGTCACAACGCCATTTTTCATCATGACGAGATGATCAGCAAAGCGCTCGATGTCAGCCATGTCATGGCTGATATAGATCATCGGCAACGTGAGCTGTTCACGTATGCGCTCGAGAAATGGCATAATCTCGCGCTTGGCGGGGCGGTCGAGCAAAATGAGCGGGTCATCCAGCAAAAGTAGCCGGGGTTGGGCCAACAGCGCGCTGCCAAGGGCAAGCCGCTGTCGCTCGGCGCCCGAAAGGTGTGATGGCGAACTGTCAAGCAGTGACGCCAAGTCGAGCAATTCGACAACATCATCAAAGTCGATCAGTGCTGGCTTGGATTGTTTCGCGTTATACAAAAGGGTACGCTTGACGGATAAATGGGAAAAAAGGACCGGTCGGTGGAATACATACGTGACGGGACGCAGATGGGGCGGCCGAAACGTGGTCTCGTCCTGCCAAATCTCGCCATCGATCGCGCAGAATCCGCTCGGTAGACGCTGAAAGCCGGCGATGCAGCGCGCGAGCGTGGTCTTGCCGCACCCAGGGGGACCGAAAACGGCCGTGACACCTTTGGCTGGTACGCTGAATTGTGCATCTAGGGGGACTCTTGCGAGAGAGCCGTTGAAGGCGACTTCGATACGGCCAGGTTTTGCGTCTCTCACTTGCCTGCACCTCTGCTGTAGCGATCAATCACGGTCACGGGCGGAATGGCCGCAAGGGAGATGATCACCATGCCGCCGACAATCCAGTCTGTTTGGTTCCAGCGCGGCGTCTCCGCCCCCGGGGAGGCCACAAGGTGCGGCCGCTGGATTGCAGATTGACGGTGTTACGACAGCCGGCATCTTATGCGTCTCCGCGCCATCGAACATCGCGGCAATCGAACGCTCCCGCGCGCGCTTGCCGATGACACAGGTAAGGTGGGGTTCCAGTGTCGCGCAATTCGTAGCCGGGTTGGCCGGACGGAGATTATCCAATCGTTGAAATGGCACGGCTTGCGTCGTTTCGCTGTGGAGGCGTGGGCTATCGCGCCAGTTCAATACTGCCTCGCGGCTGGCAATCCAATGGCACCACAGCGTTGATAGCCGAAATAAAATGTGCGCCAGCGCCGATATTGATGGCTTCCGCTTTTTGCGGCGCAAGCAGCATCAAACTCAGATCGACCAGGATCAATCGGATAAGCCTCATTGGGACTCCGAGGGTGGTTCGCCGCGAGGAGCTTTCGACGCGGCAGCCCCTTGCTCCTCACCCAGCAATCCGCGTGCCGTTCAAAAATAGGGTGCGCGGCCTGCTCGGCTCATCGTGAACTCGCATCGGTCGGAGCACAGTGTGTGGAATGGCCGCATTGTATCGTTGGGTTTCAGACGTTCGCGTCGCCAACCGGCCATGCAGGATAGACGAAATCAAAAGCTGTAGATGCTGCGGGCTTTGCGTCGAGAAATGGGTTGGTGACCGCACGGTCGTGACGATCGCTCTTGATGCAAAAGCTTAGATTATCCAATTCGTCGCCCGATCCGGTTAACGATCTATGATGGATATCCCCGGTTGCCTCCACAGCTGATCGGGTAAGTTCTCATCGGGTTGATCTATCGCGATCCTACGGTCAGCGTAGTCCGCGCTTCCCGAAATCCTGAGGCGACTTGTTTGAGTGATTCGGCAACGGGCGCGACAAATACCTCCCATTCGCAATGGCATTCCGGACATTGGTCGCTACAGCTGGCCGACGCTGCATGCGTTTTGTGCTCCTCAGACTGGCGCCTTGTTTCAACAATGACCGATCTTGTCGTGTGACGATATCGTAATCAAAAGAACGCGGAGGTGCACTACTCGTTGGCATAGAGTCTGCACGCGATAAGCGGCGTGGAGGGAACACTGTAATGTCGGTGCTGCAGCAATCACAGGCGGATCGCGTGTTCGCGCGGCGATATGCGATGTGGTGGATTGTTTGAGGCGCTTGCAGCTCTGGCGAGCCGCCAATGTCCATCAGAACGCCGAACGGTTCTGTTCTTACCAGAGGCTAAGTGCAGGCGTCACTAAAGAATCAAGGGCACGACGAAGGAAACAGCTGTGTCCACCGGAAATGGCATATCAATCGGGAAGTCACTCAGATTGACTTCAGCCTACAATTGGGAGCGGTGAATGAGAATGTACAAAGTTCTTGCCGTAACGGTGGCGCTGTTGGCCCAGCAAGAATGCAAGGCAGCGCAGAGCCTGCCAGAGGACATCGTGAATGCGCCGCTTGCACAATCCGATTACGAGCGGGCGCTCACAACAGAGGACCGCTATGCCCGGCTTACTGTCAATGTCCCTGACGTGCTGTTCTGGCTCGGCGAGGGCGACGCGCTCGTCTACCGCCGGACAACGCGAGGCAAGCAGCAGTTCATTTTCGTTGATGCCGGCAGAGGGGTAAGGCAGCCGGCGTTTGATCAAGCCCGCCTCGCGACGGCACTGAACAGGGCGAGCCACAAGCACTATAGGCCAGAGAATCTTCCTTTCGACCATTTCGAGCTGGCCGACAAGGGTGCCAAGATTACCTTCAATATCGAGCATCTGCGTTGGAGCTGCGATCTTGTCAGCGATGCCTGCACAGGTGCTGCAATGCAACCGGGCGACAGCCAGCGGAGCCCCTATGACGACACGCCACTGGCAGAGAACGATCCTGACAGGACAAGCGCCTCGCCTGACGGAAAATGGCTGGCCTACATTCGAAACTATAACCTCTACCTGCGCAGCCAGGATGGCTTGCAGGACATCCAGTTGACCTGGGACGGGTCCCAGGCCGACTATTATGCTCTCTTCACGCTAAGCTGGTCTCCAGCCTCAACTCACCTGGCTGCCTACCGAGTCCGTCCGGGTCTCCAGCGGGAGGTCCATTACCTCGAATCCTCGCCGGCGGACCAGCTCGAACCCAAGCATTCCACGATGACGTATCCTAAGCCGGGCGATGCCATCACACTACTCCAGCCCGTGCTGTTTGACGTCGCGAGCCGACGCGCGATTGCAATCGATGGTGCCGCATTCCAAAATCCGTACAGTCCTTCGGCGGTCCAGTGGTGGAAAGACGGTCGGGGATTCACCTTCGAGTTTAATCAGCGTGGGCACCAGCTCTATCGTCTGATCGAGGTCGACGCCGCCACAGGTCAAGTGCGCTCGCTGATTGATGAGGTGAGCAAGACATTCGTCGACTACCAGCCATTGGTGATGGACCAGGTGAATACTGGAAAAACGTTCCGCTACGACATCGATGATGGGATGGAGATCATCTGGGCCTCGGAGCGCGATGGTAACGAGCATCTCTATTTATTCAATGGCCGGACAGGCGAGCTCCAAAACCAGATCACCAGAGGTGATTGGGTGGTCCGCGCGGTGTATCATATTGATCCGATCAAGCGTCAGATCTGGTTTGGCGCGAGCGGAATGCACCCCGGCGAAGATCCCTATTTCGTCCATGCCTATCGCATTGACTTTGATGGGAAAGGACTCACGGCGCTCACACCTGAGCCGGCAAATCATCACATCGAATTCTCGCCTAACGGTCGCTACTATGTCGACCTTTGGTCTCGCATTGATGTTCCGCCCCGCATGGTGCTGTACCGCGCCAGTGATAATACCGAATTGATGCAGGTTGAGAGCGCCGAGATTGCCGAGCTCATCGCCGCTGGCTGGCAGCCACCCGTCAGTTTCAACGCCAAGGGGCGCGACGGCGAGACGGACATATGGGGCGTCATTCATCTGCCCGTTGATTTCGATCGAAACAAAAGATACCGCGTGGTGGAGCATATCTATGCAGGTCCGACAGGTTCCTTTGTTCCCAAATCCTTCTCGGCATCGTTTGAGCCGCTCACGCAGCTCGGCTTTATCGTTGTTCAGATCGACGGCATGGGTACGAATCATCGCTCGCGCGCGTTCCATGACATTGCTTGGAAAAATCTGAAAGACGCGGGCCTTCCCGACCGGATCCTATGGCACAAGGCGGCGAGCGCGAAGTATTCTTGGTACGATGTCGCCAACGTCGGCATTTTTGGCGGGTCCGCTGGCGGGCAGAACGCGGCTAGCGCGTTGCTTTTCCATCCCGATTTCTACAAGGTGCGCGGTCGCAAACAGTGGCTGCTACGACAACCGGCTGGACAAGATCTGGTGGAACGAACAGTGGATGGGCTGGCCGGTCGGGATCGAATATTCGCAGTCCTCCGCCATCGATAATGCCCACAGGTTAGAGGGCAAGCTGCTGCTCATTGTCGGCGAAATGGACCGCAATGTTGATCCGTCCGCCACCTTCCAGCTTGCGGATCGGCTCATTAAGGCGGGAAAATACTTCGACATGCTTTATGTGCCCGGTGCAGATCATGGAGTTCCCGGCCGTTATGCGCAGCTCAAGCTCTTGGATTTCTTCGTCCGCAACATTCTCGAGCAAACACCGCCGAACTGGAACGCCAGCTCAATCGAGCGGCCGAAGAGCAAATCAGGCCATGATGGCTGAAGACCCATCGCGAGTCCGTCTAACAGCGCTATACCCGGCAATACCTGCTTCAATCCGGATCGGCGCGCGGCACCTTTCTGACACCGACGATCGAGGACGGATTGACGAGGGCCGCATCAGTTGCGCTCCCCAATCAGGAGCACGAAGGCCGCTCGCGCGACGGCGAGCATCGCGAAGCTGCGCGACATCGTGCTTGGTCCTCGCGACAAATAACAGTCGAAAGGAACTGACGGGCGAGCTGTTCGCGACCCGGATCGTGTGCACCATAATCGGAGCTAAATCCGTCTTGTCGGCCTTGTATCAAGCTGCAAGTTCGGTCACGATCCGGGATCGATGACGTTTCACCCATCGTCGGAACGATTGCCTGAAGCGCTTTGACGATCTGGTCATTCGCGCTTGCCAGGTCAGGCGAGGGGGGCTGATGGAAGGAGAGATATAAGAGCTCACGGCACGCTCGGGCAATGTTTGCTTCTATGGCAAAGCCGATGGCACCCGTAGGAACTCGGAGCCGGATTGCTTTTTGCTGTCCAGAGTGTGAGCGAGCTCCAGCTTGAGACACCTTTTCACTTCGCCGCAGCGAACCGCATTCCTGCGCGACAAACGCCTGGTTCTGCTGCGGTGATGGCTCTATTTGTGCACGGAGGGCTTAGGCGTTGTGTCGGTACGCGTGGGCAATATCGGATAATCGATCTTAGGCAGCTGCCCGGTGAGTGAATTCAGAAATGCCACGATGTCATCTTTTTCTGTATCGCTAAGCTTCGCGCCGAGTTGACTCTCACTCATTACGCCAACCGCTTCTTTGAGGCTCCAAACCTGGCCGGAATGAAAGTAGGGGGGCCGCAATGCGACGTTGCGCAACGGCGCAGAGCGGAAAACATACTCGTCGCTGGGCATCTTGGTGACGGCGAAACGGCCCTTGTCGTTTCTCGGCAGTAGGCTTGCGGCGGGCCGCTCCACCGCACCGAAAGCGAAGTAATCCTGCCCACCGACGTTGATACCATTGTGGCAAGACGAGCATCCCTTTTCGATAAACAGCTTTAATCCCGCTTTCTGCCGATCGCTAAGGGCATACGCATCACCCTCGAGGTACTGATCAAAAGGGGCGGCGGGCGTGATCAAGGTGGCCTCGAAAGCCTCGATGGCCTTGGCGAAATTTTCAAAGGTAACCGGCGTTGCATCGCTGGGGAACGCCTTACTGAACATAACGATATACTCGGCCATTGAATTCAATGTGTCGACCACGTGAGCGGGCGTCGCATTCATTTCGATGCTAGCCTGGACGGGACCTTCGGCCTGCGCCTTGAGGTCTGCCGCTCGACCATCCCAGAACTGCGCCACATTGAAGACGGCGTTGTAGACTGTTGGTGCGCGACGTGAACCCAGCTGCCAGCGATGCCCAACCGATGTCGGGCCAGCATCCACTCCGCCGGTTCCAAGGTTATGACATGTATTGCAGCTAATGACCTCGCTCGCAGATAACCTCGGATCGAAGAAGAGAGTCTTGCCGAGTGTGACCTTTTCGTGGGTGATGGGGTTGTCCTTGACCGCGGGAACGATTGAGGGGATCGGCCTGAAAATCCGCCTCGCGGCGTTCATCAAATCATTATCGGCGCCTGCCGCCGACGAAGCCAGGACCCCAGCGGCCAAGACATATAGCGTGCCCACCATGTAAAGCTCGCGTACCGCTGATTTCCTCATACTAAGCCTCACTCTCGTCGCCTTTGCCGGTATTTCGAACATCGGGGTGGGGTATGCGAGCCTGCTCGTCTCGCCCGGCTCGTGTTGCGGCTAGACTGCATACCAGGACTCATCCGCCGTCGCCGGAGTAGCAACCGCCGTGCCAGTGGAGCTTAAGGTCTAAGCCGCTGATCGGTCTCAAGCAATTGCAGACTAGCAATAGCAGAAGGCCGCTTGAATCTGCTGAATCGGGCGCCCGTCACAGACCGACAACCACTAGCCCCGACCAAAGGAGTTCTGGTCTACGCTTCGAACCTGTGTGCTCAGGTCGTGCGCTGTCGGTCCGGCGTTCTTCGACCGTGCAGGTTTCAAGACATTGGTCAGACGCCGAACAAAACGAGTAGCTTTGACGCAATCGGGCGATCGATTCGATGGATCCGCTGTGCCCTTGCGACGCCTTCAATAATACGCTGCGCTATCAACGGTGGGCCGCGATCATCGGCCGACATCAAATGGCGTTTTCGTGCGCGCTGCCGCGTGGAGTGCGCATTACTCGCTCACGTCAAGCTATAGATATTCCAGCCAAGAACGTTGTGACAGTGGCTCGACGATCAAAGTGCTTGAATCGACCGTAGCGTCAGGTTGTAGGTGTAGGCCTTGCTAAGGAGGATCGGACGCCCTTGCAGAACGGAATATTAGTAAGGATAACATCGCGAATGTCTCAAGATCCAGAACGGGCTGCGGGATCTGCAATTGCCAATCTCTATTGTTCTGTGGCCCGCAACAATTCTATAGCGCTGCTGCAACAATGACTCGCAAGTGTTGCAAAGCCGGGTCCGCAATAGCAGGACCGCTGCTACCGTTGCAGTGGCCTTCTTCCATGTGTTGCGCGTGGCGCAAAGAACAATAGTGAAGGACATGCAGCTTAGGGAGTTCTTGTTGAATCGGGAGCCACTAACGAGTTGGGCTTACCGGGCGCTTCGCTATCTAGCCGGCCTTGCAGCGATTGCGATTGCGGCCACGTGGTGTACAGGGAACGCCCGCGCTCGGGATCTGAGGTCAGAGGAGGTCTTGACGTCTTGCAGACCAGATGTGATGCGCTTCTGTGATCACTTCACAGGACGTGGAGATATAGACGCGGCCATGTTTTGTCTGAAGGACAATTTCAAAAGCTTGCGTATCGAATGTCGCCGAGTGATGCCCACCGCGGCGAAGAGAAGCGGAAGATCGAAACCAGGCGTCAACAGCCAGCCGATCGTCCTGCATCGGGAATGATGCCGCCGGCGCGGCAATTTTGCAATATCAACGACAGTGACGTGCCAGAATTGATAGGGCGCCGGAGCTTTCGCCACGCTGGTTCTCGAAAGTCAATCGGGCTGGAAGCGTCGCCTGGCTGGTTGCAGTTGATCCGCCAGCGGGTACGTGCGCGCTACGACGCCATAGGCGTCGCTAGGCAATCAAAACGCAAGCATGTTGCGAGGTTTTAATGTGATCTAAAGATGGTAATCGCGGTGCTGTTGCGCTCGTTATCAGCGCTGCAGTCAATTCGGCGGGGTGCGAGGCCGCAGTAAGCAAGCCATCGGTTCGCACCAACTGGTCCGGGGGATCTATCGGCTTGCATGTTTGGGTTAGGGTCGCGCGGTTCAACCCATGGCGGTCTTCCAACTCAGGGCGCTCCGCGCTTGCCCTTCCCGTCAGCTTCGAAGGGGCTTCGTTCATATCAGCTACCAATCGACATTCCGAAGCGGTCGGTTGATGCCATTGCGGCGCTCTCGATGGGCGCTTCAGTGGAGCCGCTTGGGCCGATTGTGGCGATTTTGGTCGAATTAACTTCAGAGCATAAAGTCAAAGGAAATGCGACCTGCAAGAGCCATTTAAAGTCAGAAAGTTGTTCAAGCAGACGCTTCTCAACGACCTCGCGCTCCGCACCGGGCAGCTCCGTTTCGAGCAACCTACGACAGCGCCAGATCTCGTTCCGTATCCACCTGATCTCACTCAATCGATCGTCAATCGAAATCATCGTGGATGTTCACTTGGCATTGGAGTATTAAGTTCATCGTCTGCAGTGCGCACCCGCTCCATGGCCCCACATTCATGCCGATTGATTACGTCTGAGAACTTGCGGCTTGCCGCCATTCCTCGGCAAAATGTGGTGAGCGATTCAACGTATGCAAGGTTCTTATCAATCTCATATCATCTTACGATGTGCGTGGGACTAGAATTTGCAGCAGATTGCTGCAGTTTCCGGCGTTGAATCGTGTAGGTTGCATTATTCCTGCGTTCCATCCGTGTCCATAGAAGATTTAACAGTGAGGGGCCGCGCTCACCCCATCATGGGATTCGCATAGCGGTGATGTTTTCTCGCAGGGAATAAGATGAGCGCGTGCAACTCGATCGAGTAAGCGGCACGCGCCGAGCTTGAGACCTCTGCGAGCAGATTGTAAAATGGCATTTAAAATAGTGTTGAACGAGAGAAGATCGGCGGCTGACGCCGTCCGCGTCGCAATGCCGATTTAGTAGCTTGAATCTAGCGTTGCGTCAGGTTGTAACCTCGCAGAGGCGTAAAAACAAAGGCGCGCCTGGCAGGCGTCTACGATTTATTGGCGATAATGATCGGGCAGGATGGCTCACTAATTGCCGATGTTCTCGCTTGGGAGCGACGGGCAGGAAAATCGGTTGCATCCTCGGCGGGACGACGCCGTTCTGTCATTGTCGATCGGGGTGGAAAGAACGAAGTTGCGATATTGCGTGAGACGATAGAATGCTACGGACAGGAGTGACAACAGCTGCAACCGTGTGTCTCGTCGCAGCGACAGCGAGCTGAGTGAACAGCCGGGAGCTCGCAAGGAGATGCTCCAATTGCATAGGTGGCTAATTGCCAGCCAGAGGCGATGATCGGTCACATTGACCGCGTGGCCGCACGGTGCGCCGTGGTGAAAGCTCGGAGGTCGTATGTCCGCTGAAACTAACCTGACGACGGCGCTAAGCGAAATTGATCGTGCTCGTGACATCGTTGAATTCTCAACCGCAGTGGTCGCGCGCGACAAGCAGCTCCGCAAGGCGGACCAACTGGTGTTTCTGCAGAAAGCGGCCGTTGAGTTTCAATCTAGATTCCTGCCAAGCTTCGAGGAAAGCATCCGTGCCGAAAGATCGTGGGGCTATGCCACGACGTGCAACGCGGTGAGTCGAAAAGCCGGAGGTCAGCCAGGGCGGGACGCTTGCGAAAAGATCGCTTCTCGCGTGTCGCAGATTGACCATGCTCTGATGGAGAAAATCGGAATCAGGGCCCTATCTATCTTTGCAGCGTCATTCGGCCGGCACTCCAGGAGCTCGGAATGTCACTATGGAGCGATCCGAATAGCTAGGCTTTGTCGCGAGGAAAGCAGGTCGCTTCAAGAGCTGAACAATCTGAGCCTGGCAGCGCTGATCAACGGCTTCAGCAAATGGCCAGAAGAGGCCGACTTTCGCCAGGCCGCCGTCGCAATCGCGGGTGAGGTTATTCGCCGTGCGAACCGCCACCACCAGCTCTCTGAGTTTACACAGCAAGGGTTGGTGAGTCTGGTCAACGGTTTCAGCAAATGGCCGGAAGAAGTGACCTCGCGCCAAGCTGCGGCAGCGCTGGCACTTGAAATCGTGCGCCGTCCCGGTCGGCTCCGCGCTTTTGCGCAGCAGGGATTGGCCATCCTGGTGAACGGTTTCAGCAAGTGGCCAGATGAGCGGCCCTACGGTCAAGTTACAGTCGCGATCGCTGGTGAAGTCCTTGGACGTGCCGCCCGGTTTCGTGAGTTTAGCGAGCAGGATCTGGCGAATCTAGTGAATGGCTTCAGTAAATGGCCAGATGACGCGGTCTCTCGTCAGGCGACAGTCGCGATCGCAAGTGAACTCCTGCGCCGTGCCACCCAGCTTCCTCATTATACCCAACAAGGACTGGCGAACCTGGTGAACGGCTTTTGCAAATGGCCGGAAGATGCGGTCTGTCGTAAGGCTACAGTCGCGATCGCTGGCGAGGTTCTTCGCCGTGCTGCGCAACTCCGCGATCTTACGCAGCAGGGGTTGGCAAACCTGGTGAACGGTTTTAGCAAGTGGCCGGAGGAGCTGGCCGTTCGCCGCGCCGCGGTCGCACTCGCTCGTGAGGTCTTGCGCCGCGCTACCCAGTTAGACGATTTTTCACAGCAGGGGCTGGCGAATCTAGTGAACGGCTTCAGCAATTGGCCGGAGGAGCTGCCGTGCGCTCAAGTGACCGTTATGCTCGCGGGCGAGGTGCTTCGCCGCACCGAGCGCGGGACCGGGCTCTCAGATTTCTCTGCCCAGGACCTCAGGGGGGTAGTGATCGGTTTCAACAGATGGCCGCGAGAGAGCGCCGCTCGCCAAGCCACGATCGCAGTCATCAATGAGGTCCTTGGCCGCGGTATCCGGCTCTTTGACTTTACCAAGCCGGAATCGGAGAATCTGCTGAATGGCTTCAGTAAATGGCCGCAAGACGCTGTCCGCCACCAGGCGATAGCGGAGATCATCAGGCAGCTGAAACTTTCGCAAACTGGAGCAGCGCAGCTCCGTACTGGAGAGAAGTGGTCCCAGCAGCCGAGGTAATCGAGCAAAGAAATCTCCCGGCGGTTGCGCTGTTCAATGCGTATCATGCAGCGACTCCGCGACACAACGAATCGACGCGGCGAGCTCCTAATGATGTGATCGGGAGCGTCACATTACACAGAAGTGAGTAAACAATCAGAAGGGACGCAGTTGTTGATCGAGGCTGAAAAGGATGTCGTCGACCACATGCTCTCATCATTGACGACCAGCTTGTTGCAGAACCGTATCGCCCCCTCCAACGAACAGGTCATGCATCATTTCGGGATCGCCTGCGAGAGTGCGGGACTGATCGCGACGGAAGAGGCGGCAATCCGGATGCGCGTCTCACGCGAGATCAACAACGCGCAGTCGGTGCTTGAGTTCATCGGTCGCGGTGCGGATCGACTGCAGTGACTGGGCCTTAAGAAGCACCTATCGTATCGCTGCAGATGCTCAATTGTTGAACTGAACACGCCTGCGATCAAGACTCGGGTCATGGGCGTTTGCCGGCCTCTATCTGTGACGCCATGAGCGATGTTGGAAGATCGATCCTCGCGGCTGATGTCAAGCGAGACGGCAGTTCTTCATCCAAGAAGACATAGGATAGCTTTTGTTGATTACGTCGAGGGCGGGTGCTGCCTCGCGGTGGGGGTCAGCAACGTTACAGCGGATGAGCTTTGGGCTTTTCAAGAGCTGCGGCAGGTCGCTTCGGCATGCGCTTCTTGTCGCTCATATCACTGACGACGAAGTTGCCAGGAGCGGAGGTATCAGTTCGAAATCAGGGGACAATGTACGCACTATCTGGTAACGCGCTGATAACCATGAGAGCACGGCGAGCCGCCATCGCGTCCGCACGTGTGGCGACGCAAGAGAGGCACGTCGACGCGAGCGCGGAGTATCACACCCGCTTAAACCGGCAACTGGCAGAGGATGGTCCCGACGGAAGACGTAGATGCCGAACCGTGCGCCCCGCTCCGCGACGAGATCGCTTGCGAGATCAAAAGCGTGGTAATGCGCGGGAAGCCCGGTGTTGAGCTGTGAAGCACCACTTGATGGAAGAGCCGTCGACACGTCTGGCTCCTCGCAACGTCAGCTGCTCACTGATCTTTCCGAGAGCCGGCGTGTCCGGATCGGCCGTTCGGCGTAAGAGCTGCCGCGGACGATCACGACGAAAGGGAGTGCTCTCGACTCGACGATCCCGGTAATGAATCGCGTCTGGTAATTGCATACGTTCATCTCTAATCGAAATGGACGGCGAGATGGAACCTCACGTGGCCCTTGTGCTCCTTAGGCTCGCGATGTTCGTCGCCCGAGATCGATAGGGGCCCCGCAGGATCATACTGGATTCCAGATCGCGAAACATAGTGTAATTTCCGCGGATCCACTGATGTAGTTCGGTAGACCAGTCCTTCTCGTTGCGCAGATACCCGGTGAATGAGAAGCTAAGTCGGTCGATATATCTCTTGAGAAACGGCGGCAGCGCGGGAATCCGAAGTACCCGCTCGCCATCCATCGCTCCAGGTAATTCTCCGCGGAGCACAAATTCATTGTGCACAGTGACTAGTGCCGGCGTCGGAATCCTTTGCCGCAGCATTTCATAACTGCGCATGGAGATGCGGTCAGTGCCAGCGACGAACAAGATGATAGGCGCGACATAGCAGCGCGCCGTCTCTTTGATGAAGCCAATCTCCTCGCACATCTTGAAGAACTCGTCGAAGGCATGAAAGCCGAGGTCGATCACCTTGGCTACCCGATCGTGGATGATCAGTGGGTCCATCAGCTGCATCTTGCCGTAAGTATCAATCACATCTGCGGTCTCCGTGATGTTGGGAAGGTAATCAAGTAATGACGGCTCCTTCAGATTGACATCAAACGACAACGCGGTGCCATGTTTCAGCAGCAAGAACTCGCTTACGAGGCGAGCGATGAGGGTTTTGCCGACCTGCGGGCTAGGAGAGCAGATGATGTAGATTGGGGTCGCTAACATAGCCGGCAGATCAATGTTGTTTGGTACGTGGCTCAACCCGGAGCGCGCTGAGAATCGGATTACTTCTCGCCGGCCTGGGTGGCTGACCTGGCGCCGGCCAGCTCCGTCAAGTTGATGCGGTCAAATTCCCTCCAGACATTTGCCAGCCAGTGCCGGACATAACCGCGCAGCACGAAGGAGTTGTTCGCTGGCTCATCGTTCCGCCCCTTGTTTGCGACGAAGTCCACGAATGGGACGGAAGCGACTTCGACCTGCTCATAGGCCATCTCGTTGAGTTTCGGTATGGTCAACTCGGTCGCATGCTTGATGCGGTGAAAATAGGAATTGTAGGTCGATTGGTCCCACTGAAAGAACTGAGTGTCGTTGATGAAGTTCTTGACCAGATAGTACTTTGCGCCGCTCATGAAGGTCGCGGTCTCAGCGATCTCGTCCAGAGAAGCGATGGATGATCCCAAGATATGGAATACGGCAAAGGTGATCTGGCCGGACCGCGCCGAATCCAAAAAGCCGATGTCGCGCAAGGAGGCCAGTGCTGAGGACAATAAGCCGGCGCGAGCATCGATGACGGTGACGGATAGCCCTGAATTCAGGGTATCGAAAATCTTCATCTGGTCCGCGGTCGTCGTCATATCGACGATCTCGGTGATCTCGGGATAGAAGCGCTTCAGCGTTCCCCGCGGCGACTCCGTGTCGAATGCGCGTGTTTGCACCTTATTGACGCTGAAGTAGTCCAGAAGCGTTCGTGATACGGTCGTCTTTCCGACTCCTCCCTTGTCCGCGCCCACCACAATCACAACTGGCTTCACCATGACAATCTCCTGAGACACTCGCTGTTGCCGCGCGCGAAGTACGCGATCGGCGAGTCTCTGCTTTGGACGCGAACATGGCAGAAAGAAGGGGCAATGGCATCTTTGATGCGGGAGCCGCGCAACTGATGAATATTCTGCAATAGCGAGCCGCAGAGGCCACTTGATTGCAGTGACAATGTAGGTCGAGAACAGCAACTAATCACTCGTGATCGTACTCCACGAGAGGTTTGCGAGTAGCTGAAGGGAAGTTCTCGAGGAGACAACTATGCGCGGGTGGTGATCATCGCGATCACCATTAGCTACTTGATGCGGCCGATTCTCGATCAGCCTGAAATGACGAGAATCGCACGTGGCGTCAGATTCAAGCTTTGATCGAACTGATCGAGGCGGTGCTATGAGGTGGGCTTGCGTCCAGGCAGGACCGAACGCTGCCCAGATAACTCTGATGAAAGTCGTCCTCTGTCTGCAGCTCGGCAGATTGGCAGTCGTTGCAAGGTGTGCCGCTCCGCAATTCGCAGGACTTCCCTAAGACGGGCCTTGTGGTTTCCTCATCCACCAAGTTGACAGGAACACGTCGCGATGCGGAGTAGGGCTAGGTCAGACGCATCCGCCAAACAGGCCGGCGCCGCCGCCTGCCGCAGCTTCAGCGATGACTGTTTCGGCGGATGTTATCCGGTCGGTGCCAGCCTTTCTTCGCGGGCCTGGACAGGGGAGCATCGGCCGAGCCACCTCAGCCGTTCTGGTCCGCAAGCCGCTGCTTGGGGCTCGGCCCATTCCCCTGTGGGCTTCTCGGCCCAGTTGCCGTTCGTTAGCAGAGCTGGCGTCGCCGGCACGATGTGCGCAGCTCGACCCAGATGAATATTTGTCAGTGAGAGCCTTCATGGAGCTCAGCATCAAGCTGACTTTGGATTGTATGGTGTGCAGAGCCGCTCCGGCGGTGCGCGCCATCGAGTGGAGGGCACCAGGAGCGGTGCCTCGCACCTCGGTCGCCACGGAGCTCCATACTCAATGGCGATCGCCTTTCGTTACATCGGGGCCAAGTTCCGTTGCGGCCAAGGAAGCCGACAAAGCGGGAGCCGCACACCGTTCGCAAGCAGCCGAGCAAAGCTGGACCGATTGCTCGACGGCTCTCGATGGGCGCACTGCGTGGTCAAGTGACCGCAAAACAAAACGCGGAGTTTACCTTCTTGGCAGCGCGCTCAACCGCGAGAACGTCACGAACACGACATTGCAGGTGAAATGGACGTGAACTCGGTAGCAACTGAGCAAGGATGGCGACTTGCGGCGCACGGCGGATCGCAGGGCAATGAGAGCGACGGTTTAGCTTTTCAGGCTCGCTGTGAGATTGATTTGGATGCGCATCTGTGCAAAGAGCCTGAGAGGCTGCGCCGTCCAATAAGCTGTCCGGCTCAGGCCGTCGTGCACGGCTGCTCGATTGCTGCGCGGGGCCATGTATCGTGGCCGATGGCTCCATCCACCTCCCTCTACACCGCGATTGGCTTGGCAACGTTTCTCATCACAGCGAGACGGGAGCTGGCAAACATCTCTCTATTGTACACTCCGCCGAAATGATCCAGGACGAAGGTTCCAGAATAACTCAGCTTGTCGGTAACGCGCCTGATGAGGTTATCGAGAATTGCGGCGACTTCGCCAATGCGGTCGCTATAATGAGCGCGAATAACGTTAACGGCGTTCATTGAGTGAACCGCCTCGTCGGCAATCACTTCTCTGAGCCAATAATGGAACGTGTCGTTTCTTGTTCTGGCGGGGTGCAACGTCAGGCTGCGGATCTTCGCAACTTGAGCAGTGTGGAGGTGCCTTCAGTGAAGCGTCAGGCCGCGGCGTCAAATGGCATGCGCGTTCCTAGTGTGGTTTGAACTCCCTGCCGCCACCGGGTCCATTCCCGCGCGGGATGCTTGGTGTCAGTGATCAAATTGTACCTCGAATTGTATCAGAGTCGAGTCGGACCAGTGCGAGAATCCATCTTGCTGACCACCTGAGTTGTCTCATCGTGAGCGGCGCGATCTACATGAAGTTGTATCCATCATCGTACGGATCCTGCGCGGGAGTCGCTGCGTTCTGGGGCCGCCCAGCAACACTACCGACTCTGTCTTCAGTTGCGGCAAGATACAAGGGTGGTTTGCCCTCTCGCTGCCATTGTCCATCTTCGTTCTTCTTCCACCTGTCCTCGCGCTTGGTAGGGTCAAGCACCATCATCGAATCGCTTACCTCAACGAAGCCCAATGCTCTTGCGCGAGCTTTCGCTTCCGGGTTGATCGAGTGAGACAGGACGAGCGGTTCGTCGCCATCGAGCCGAAGCTGATGTTCCAGCAGAATATCGCCTGCGTTATCGACAAGTGGATGGGTAACTCGGAAATCTATCCTTGACGTGATTTCACCTCGTCCGGGGAACTTCTCCCGCCAGGGTTGTCGCCTTTGAAGAGCTCGCTCATGAGGCCTCCGGGCTCGGTTCGAAGAAGTCCAACGCTTTTGTTGCCCAGCTGATAGCTGAAATATCGCGCCTGTTCCGATCCGGCTTTCCTGCCGAAGCGAAACGGGGAGATTGGATCTGAGTACCGCTGCGATGCGTAGCAATATGCCTGATATCGTCGCCATAAAACTCCTCTAGCTCGTTCTCGAAGGTGGACTTTGAGATCTCAACCACCGGGGGCTCGGAACCGAGAAAGTACGGCCGGGTTCCCGTCGAAGATGAGCCAGCGTGCTGACTAGAGCGGGATGGGTCTAGCTTGAATCGATTTGGGATTCCCAAATCGGAAGGCTTCTGATTCAACATGCTGGCTGGGAAGGAGGCCAGCATGGATGGGACGGAGCCTATTCGGACGACCTTCGTGAGCGGGTAGTGAGAACTGTCATCAAAGGTGGCCTGTCGCGGCATCAGGCAGCGGCTCAATTTGGGGTGGGCATCAGCACGGCGATCAACTGGGTACAGCGCTTCCACGAGACCGGTAGCGTCAAGCCAGACCAGATCGGGGGCTATCGGCCAAAGAAGATTGCGGGGCCGCACCGCGAATGGCTGATGCAACGGTGCCGAAACGATTTTACCGTGCGCGGGCTGGTGGCCGAACTCGCTGAGCGTGGCCTGAAGGTCGATTACCGCACGATGTGGGAGTTCGTCCACGCCGAGAAGCTCAGTTACAAAAAAAGACGATGATTGCCGCCGAGCAGGATCGTCCCGATGTCACCCGTCGGCGGGCGCAGTGGACCAAGTATCGGGATCGGATCGATCCCACTCGGCTGGTGTTCATCGATGAGACCTGGACCAAGACCAATATGGCGCGCCGCTGCGGGGCTGGGCGCCGCGCGGTCAACGTATCAAAGCCAAGGTACCGCACGGCCGCTGGCGGACCATGACCTTCATGGCCGCCTTGCGTCACGATCGCATTACCGCTCCGTGGTTCCTCGAGGGGCCGATCAACGGCGAAGCCTTCCTTGTCTATATCGAGAAGGTTCTGGTCCCGACCCTGCGGCACGGCGACATCGTCATCATGGACAATCTCGGCTCGCACAAGGCCCACGCCGTGCGTCGCGCCATCCGTGCCGCCGGCGCCCGGCTCTTCTACCTGCCGAAATACTCGCCTGATCTCAATCCGATCGAGCAGTTCTTCGCCAAGTTCAAACACTGGTTGCGCAAAGCCGCACAGCGAACCACCGAGGCCGTCTACGATGCTATCGCTCCGATCCTCGGCACCGTCTCACCGGCCGAATGCGCCAACTACTTCGCAAACGCCGGATATGACCAAAACTAAACTCATCACGCTCTAGACGAGCCTAGCCGCATTTCGGAAAACATGTCTGCGAAGCTTCGGCTATCCTCAGTGCGGTGTCCCAGTTCATCTGCCTCGGAAACGCTTGCGGGGTAGGCGATGGAGGAGTCACTGATGCGATTATACATGGCGAGTTGCATTCCTCTCGGCGACGTTGCTTGGCGGAGCCTGTCTCTTCAGTCTCCGCGCGACTCATAGGCAGCATTTGCTGTCGGCAAGCTGACCGGCAGGCATCGGCGCTTCGCTGCTGTTCGCCAAATCATCTCGAGCGGGCCAACGCCTGCCGGCCGTCCGTTAGCGGCCGTGGTCTGTGTTCCCGCTCTCCGTCTTGCTTTCAAGTGCGAGCGAGAGTTTGAGGTTGTTACGCAACATCGCATTTGCGGGAGCTGTTTCAAGAGCTTGGCGGTATAGCGCTTGTGCCTCGCGATGGCGGCCCTCGTGGTCGAGCACAACACCCTTGGCATTCAGCGCGCGCAGGTCGCCAGGTACGACCAGTAAGAGCGCGTCGAGCACCTCAAGCGCATCATCTGGGGATCTGCGTCCCAACAGGGCCCGCGCAAGAGGAATCGCCGCATCGACGTTGTCCGGTTGTTGCCTCACCGTGTCGCGTAAAGTCTGCTCGTCAGCATCCCGATCGATGGCGCGAACAATGCGCTCACGCATGGCAGGATCAATCTCCACGGCGCCTGCTGGATCTGATGTGGATGTCTGCTGCGGGGAGAGCGCCGACCGCTCCGAGCCGGCACAAGCTGAGAGCAGCAATATGGCGAGAAGAGCTGGGCACGAGCCCGGACCAAAGGAGCACAAGCGCCGCCCGACGCTGATCGCATATGGAGTCATGGGCCATCTCGGGATAAGTGGCTGCGTTCTGTTAAGTCGCCGCGGTAAGGAGCCCGCCACGCTCCGAGGAAGCGGCCTTATCCTTGGCAGCCGGAAGCTTGACGGACCCAATCGGCTGGACGGTGAAATCCGAAGCGAGATCTTGATAGGACAGAACGGGCAAATCGATTCCGTTGCGGGTGAGAAAGCCTCGTACAAAACGTCGGATATCCATCGAACCGAGAATAATGGGTTGGCTCTGACTTCGAGCGATGGTCGAATGGATCTGACGGAATTGTGCAAGCAGCTTCTCGCTCTGCCAATCGTCCAAAACGAGGTATGGACCGACAGCGGTTTCGCGCACCGCGCCGCGGACAATATCCTCGGTCTCGCGCTCGATGATAAAGGCGGCCACAACCCGATGGGCATTGGCATAGCGAAAACAGATCTGCCGTTTCAAGGTGGCACGAACATATTCGGTGAGCAGGACCGCATTTTGCTCGCGTTCACTCCATTCTGCCAGGGCTTCCAGCAGTAGGCGGGTGTTGCGAATTGGAATGCCCTCATCGAGTAGGCGGCGCAGGACCTCGGCGATCCGAGGAACGGTGGTCGTACGCAGCACTTCCTTCACCAGATCAGCGTATTCCTGCTCCATCCGGCCAAGCAATTGGCGGGTTTCTTGAATGCCTACCAAGCGCTGTGCATAGCGTGTCAATGTGAAGTGGAGACGCAAGGCAAGAATTTCGCTCGGACGGTGATATCCGATTCCCGCGGCTTTGAGGGCGGCCGCATGACCTTCTTCGATCCAGACCCGATTCGTCTCCGGCTCTTGTCGAAAGGGGATGCCGCTCAATTCGATGTTCGCCACATCGTCGTTGAGCGCGAGTTGCGTCGGATCGATTACATCTCGTTCCACCGGCACGCTGTCGACATCTACCCTGAACTGCGACTTGGACAGATGCTGATCGACCTGAGCCGGGATACGCGGGACCGTTATGCCAAGATCCGCCGATACCAGCGTCGAAACGCGCGCGATGCACTGTTCCAGCTCGTTCTTGTCGATTGAATACGTCAGGTCCGGCGCGAGGAATAGCGCGATCGGAAGTGCCTCCGCATGAACAGCTTGTTTCTGGGTCTGTGCTAGAGCCCGAGCGGAAGCGGCGGCATCTGCACTTGTCTTACCTGCCGTCTTGTCGCTTTTCGCCCCAACCCTGACATAGCTCGCTGCAGCGAAGAGCCCAGCTAGAATGACGAACGGCGGCAAAGGGAAGCCGGGAACGAGTCCCATCAAGAGCAAGACGCAAGCGGCTAAGCGAAGGGCTTGTGTGCTTGCCGTGAGTTGGTTGACAATATCGGCGCCAAGTCTGAGCTTGGAAGGCCCGTTGACACGCGTGACGATGGTTGCGGCCGTGATCGACAGCAGCAGCGCCGGGATCTGCGAGATGAGCGCATCCCCTATTGTCAGCAGCGTATATTGGTGCAGCGCCTCATCGAGCGACATACCCTTGGACAGCAGGCCGATACTGATCCCACCCAGCATGTTGATGCAGATGACGATCAGGCCAGCGATCGCGTCGCCCTTGACAAACTTCATGGCACCATCCATGGCGCCATGAAGTTGGCTCTCTTGCTCCAGTGCCGCGCGCCGGCGACGCGCTTCGTGTTGATCGATATGGTTATTGCGCAGCTCCGCGTCTATCGCCATCTGTTTGCCCGGCAGCGCGTCGAGCGTGAAGCGCGCAGAAACCTCTGCGACGCGCTCGGCGCCTTTCGCAAGAACCATGAACTGCACCATGGTCACGATCAGGAATATGACGACTCCGACAGCGATATTCCCTGATATTACGAAGTCGCCAAAGGTGTGGATAATGCTGCCTGCGTCACCCTCCGCAAGAATAAGCCGCGTGGTTGCGATGGTCAGCGAGAGACGAAATACCGTCGAGATAAGGATGACGCCCGGCAACGAGGAAAAATCAAGCGCTGTGCTGAGATAGAGGGCAACCATCAGCAGCAATATGGCAAAGCCAAGATTGAAGCCGATCAGCATGTCAATCACGATGATCGGGATCGGCATGATCATCATGCCGATCGCCAGAAGCAGCATCAACGCGACCATAAAATCCGGATGGGCCGGCGCGCGCAGGATGAATTTACGCAAGACGTTGGCCATGAAGGTCCCTATTTCTGTTTGATGAGAGCGGTGCTGCCGCGCAATGACACATAGCGTCGGAAGACATCGCGGGCCTCGGTCATGCGGCCTGCCTCTCGCAGCGCGTGACTGCGCAGGAGCGTCAAAGGCACGCGTGAAGACGGGTGAGCATCAACGGCGTCCAGCCGATCGAGCACCTCAAGTGCTTCGTCGCCAAGGCCCTCCGAGATGAGGGTGTAGGCCAGAATTCGGAGCAGATCGACATCCTGGGAATGTTCGCGGGCTGCGATTCGTAGCAGGGCCAGACTTTGTGCGCTCTGCCCGCACGCGAGGTGGACATAGGAGAGGGCGCAGAGCAGGTCACGCTCCGGCCCGGAGATCAGCAGGATATCGCCGGACTTGGAAACGTCCGGGGCCGAGGTGCGGACCTCCTGCACTCGATCCGATTCGATCATGGCTAGCCCTTGATCAAGCTGTTCTGATTTTGCCGGAGCAGAAGGAACCGCCGCAGTTCTTGCTGCAGGATCGCCAAGCATTCGCCGGCCGTCTTGTCGTCTGGCGTTGATTCCAGCGTTTGCGTTAAGCGCTCCAGAAGAGCACCATGCCTGTCTGCGCGCAGCACGTCCGGATGACGCAGGCGTGGAATGACGAAGGAGAGCAGGCCATGTGACAGATTGTGGCCATAAAGTGAGGCAAGTACTGCGCGGGGGTCGATTTCATTTGCGCCAGCAGCCCTCTCGAAGAGAGTGACGCGCGAGATTGCATCGATCGGGCCGACCTCGAGCGCGGCTTCGCTCGCAGGATCAATTGTCAGATCCTGAGCGGATGCGTCTCGCCACGACGCCTGTTTCGTGGCGCCATCTGCATGAGCGCCCGCGACTTCGATGTGGTCGGCTTTCGGGGTGGTCGGGCCGTTGACCGGTGCATGCTCCCCCGCGTCATACCCCTGCGACGAGGGGCCGGACCCTACAGGGTGCTGGGGCAGTCTGGCCATCGGCTTCTCCTTTCTTCCTGCAGGGCGGAAACGTTAATAGGGAAGTGCAGCGAAGCGGCCGTTCCGACTGAGCAGCACTCGTCCATCCTCGATTCGATCGACGGTCCATCCATTGCTCAGCAGCGCTCCCACGAAATACTTCTGGCCGCCGATAAGAAGATAACGTTCGCTTCCGCGCCAAACCGCTTGGACCGAGATTGAGGGCGGCGCCTTTTCGTCCTTGACGGTGACCGCGTTCACAAGGGCAGGAGTTCCGTTGGTTTGATGATCAAACCATTGCTGGATTTCCTGCCATTTTGCGCCAAGGGCTGGCGTTACGGTTCCTTCTGCGGTCACAACGCCGTGCCCCGAACCGACCTTGATATTAAGAAGGCCCCCTCGTTCAACCTCCTGCCGCAGCAATTCGGCAGTTGCATCAGCGGCCTTCGCATCCAGACGATTGATGGCTGGTTTGGCGGCAATGTCGGCCACAGACGATGCGTCTGTGCTCGGCGTCACTGCGCTATCGTCAGGGGCGAATATGGGCGAGACGGCGCCGATCGCCATGGAGCTGAGCAAGACGAGGCTGAGCACCACGATCCAGATAAAAGAGCGGTTGCTTGAGCCACCTTGCTGCAAATCTTGCGTCGACCAGCGAATGGACATGGCGCCGACATGAACGACGGCAGGAAGAGGAACACTAACGCGCTCGCCTGGGGGCATATTCTCGCGGCCGTCCAGTCTGATATTGGCTGCAAGGGCCTCGATCTCGATCGAATTGGTATGCGGGGTGATGCGAAGGTGGCGCGGTTCGAGCCCTTGTTCAAAGAAGATCAGATCGGCATCGAGGCCGCTGCCGATGAGGCTGGCCCCAATAGCGGCTTTGCCCCTAAGCCCGGCATAGAGCCCCGATAAGACCTCAAACTCGAGAGAAATCGATTCGCTCACGGATCATCTCCTGAATAACGAGACAAGCCGTACGGCAGTTCGCCGTACGGCTCTTGCAGAGTTCGTCATTCACTGCGCGGACACGGTAGCGACTCGGTGAGCCAACCGTCTTGCAGATTTACTGGACGCGTTCGTCGGCGACCTTCTTCTCGGAAGAGAGCTCGGTCGTAATTCTGCGCATTGCCACGGCCTGGGCCTGAACTTTTTGGCTAACACGCTCGAACTCAGCCATCTGGTTCTGGAAACCGGCATCCTGGGTAGCAGGAGCGGCACCGTTACCGCCAACACTATTAACCGCCATGTCTATTTACCTTTCTTTGTCGTGTGTCGTTAGTTGTGGCCTGCTACGTCGGGCGGGCCGATGATACGATGGCAGGAATAGAAAGAAAGACGTGCTCGCCCCCCAGACTGCTCAGGCTCAGCTCTGCGTTCTTGCCGAGACCATCGGTCTTGGGCTGTACGTTGCTCGTTTCAGCGTTCTTGTTGTCGGCAGTTTTGTCGGAGTGACTATCTTCGGACTCCAACTTGTGGATCACCTTTTCAAAGGTGTGATCAATGGCCCCGCCCACGGCGGAACCAATCGCAGCTCCGGCAGGTCCGCCCAACCATCCGCCGGCAGCGCTTCCGATCATTTCTCCAATCATCGGCTTCTCCTATGCTCGTCTTGTTACGCTCAATAGACGACTCCTCGCCTACAGTTCAGCGGCCTCATGCTAGGAGCGCTACCTTTCGAGAAGCTGACGAGTCTCCCGTTCCAGAACATTGGGGTGGCCCTTTGCAGAAGCTCATCACCTGCTGACAGCTTGCAAGCTTCATTTGCCTCCCTGGCCGCGCGTATGATCAGCCTGACGCCGAGCCGATATCGGCGCGGCGAACGTGCCTGCGCGTCAGGCGCAATTCGTTGGTCTGGTGAAGCTTGCAGCGAAGCTCTGACGGGTGTGCGTGGTCCGGCGATCAGGCCCGGTCGCTAGGCCTACGGCCGGGTTGTTGCGTTTGTCGGTGAGCGTTGCTGCGGAGACTGATGGTGTGATCGCCGGCACTTAGAGATTGCATCGATAGCGCGCGACGGGGAGCGGCGGGGGGGGGGGGCTTTTCTGGTCCGACGGAGCGACTGGCGGCTTCGCGGTGAGGCCTCGTCGCTTATTGAGGCCTCGCAAGGAACAGGACCTATCAGCGTAGCTGACATCGGACAGTCGATCGTCGGGTGCGAGACTACATGTTACCGGTGATCGGCGAGCGTGGATGTTCCCTAAAGGTGGTCTGTCGTGGAAGGCAGCTGCGAGCAATCACGCGATCCTCAGCCCGTGTCTGCTGACGAGGGCTGTGATGTTCAGTCGATGGTTTGTTGTCGTCAGCTTTTCGACAGGTACTGCTGGTACAGTCTTGGGACTTGGATGCGTGCGACATGCTCGTGCCAAGCCGACGAGAGAAGGGAGGGATCTCATCAGGGTTGCCGACGCCGGCAGCGAGAAGCATCCATTCGCTCGCCATCGGGCCAGGGGTGCGTTCTAAAATGGTTCCTAGTTGATTGAGCACAACGCTCGCAATTTTACCGCTTTCTTCGATGCAACAGGAGTGAACTAAATGGCGTATCTTCCCGTGGCCGGTCTCCCCGTGGTCGGCGCACTCGATTCGACGGTGAATGGAGTGGGGTCTGACGGGGTGGTTGCCAGCCCCGCTTTCGGCGCGCTGTTGGGGCAGTATGCCTCGACGGGTGCCTACCAGTACCTGCCGGCAGGTACTGCCGTCGTTGTCGCTCCGGTGGTCGTCACTCCAGTCGTGGTTGCTCCCATGTACATGATGGCGCCACCTCCTCCTTCCATGCTGTTGAGCCAGCAAAGTTCGGGTTTGGAGTCTTCCGTCGATCCGGTATGGACGCATGAGGTCAAGGATGGTAAGGCCACGATCAACCTCGGCGACAAATATACGATCACGGCCAATGAGAAGGATGGCACCTGGACCGTTCGCAACAACCAGACCGGCCATGTCACGAAGATCCATGGCGATCCCCATGTTGACGCGGACGGGGATGGCAGGGATGACTTCGACTTCAAGAAAGATATGACCTTCCAGCTCGACGATGGGACCAAGATTACCGTCAATAATGTCGACTACGGTAATGGTGAGGCCATCTCCTCAAAGTTGACCATTACGAACGGTCACAACGCGATGGTTGTGGAGGGGCTCGGCGACGACAAGGATGGCAAAAACAATCTGAGGGTGACCCAGTCCAATGCTGGCATGACTCTTGATGAGCTGACACCCGATGGTGCCCAGGCGATCCATGAGAGTGGCCAAGGCTGGGTCGATGGCGCCGGCGGCGTGGTGAATCAGGCGAGTATCGATGCCGGCGAACAGGGGCGCGCGCCGGGCAACTACCAGTCTGCAAGCGCAACGCCTGCCACTGCAACACCCGTGTTCTTCGTTCCTCCTCCACCGCCGCCTCTTGCGATGGTTCCGCTTGCCGTCGCGCCGGCGCCGTCATCTCAGCCAGCGCCAGTGTGGTCGCACGAGGTCAAGGACGGCAAGGCGACGATCAACCTTGGTGATAAGTATACGATCACAGCCGATGAGAAGGACGGCACCTGGACCGTTAGGAACAACCAGACCGGCCATGTCTCGAGGATCCACGGCGATCCTCATGTCGATGCTAATGGCGACGGCAAGGACGATTTCGACTTCAAGAAAGGTATGACCTTCCAGCTCGACGACGGCACGAAGATCACGGTGGACACGGTCGATTATGGCAAGGGAAAAACCATCTCCTCGAAGCTCACCATCACCAACGGCGACAATGCCATGGTTGTGGAGGGGCTCGGCGACGACAAGGATGGGAAGAACAATCTGAAGGTCACGCAGTCTAATGCTGGGCGGACGCTTGATCAGCTGACGTCCGATGGAGCTCAGACAATCCATGAGACAAATCAGGGGTGGGTTGACAACTCCGGACGCAAGGTGACGCAGTCGGTGATCAACCACAATGAGAACCCGGATGCGCCGCCGGATTTCAAGACGATGATGCGCGAGAGCATGTTCCGGCGCATTTTCCGTCACGATGCACAGCCGGCATGAGGCCCGATCCCGGGGCGTGTCGGAAACTCGTGGAAGCGGGCGCTAGCGCCCGCCTTTCATTTTCGCCAAACGGCCGCGAGAATGGCAGCTTGGCGATCTATCGATTCAGGATCGACGGTAACAGCCAGATTGTCTCGGCAATCGCAGCCTTCGCCCCGACAAACGGGCGGAGGGCCTCCAGGCCCGGCTACCCGGCCAGAATTGCTGCGGCGCGTTCCCGCCCGTTGTCGGCGATGGAGGCGTTGCACAGGAACGGTGCTCTCAGGTTTGTCTGCATGCCGACGCAAGCGTCGCAGTGAAAATCCCGTCAAGATCGCAGATTGGATTGAGGGCTGCCTCGACGGCGCGATCTACCCTCGGCTCAAAAGCACAAGCCCTGTCTCGCGTTGAGCTCTGCCTGTCTTTAGCCTCCGAAGCCGGGCGTGAACCCCAGCGCCCCCGAACATCCATCAGCTTCTCAGGAAGCCGGAGGCGCCGTGGGCTATGAGCATCGCCATTCCCGTCAAAGTCTGCTGCTAGGGACGTTAAAAGGAAATCGCAGCAGCCCGCTGCCAAAAAGATCCAGGTGCATTCGGATTCGCGGACCCGCTCGCAGCTCGGATCTGAGATCATTGAATGCGCATCTAACTGGTGGCATGTGCCAAGTCTCACTTGGCACGTCTTCGATTCGATCACCACGCGGGCTGTATCGTATCCCTCCATTGAGGGCCGCCTTGTTTGACGGACGCGAGCGCTGCAGGTCCTAGGGGTAATCCTAGGAGAAGCGCTATGACGATTTCGCGGGCAGAGGTGATCACATCGGTCGAGCGGCGGCGTCGGTGGTCACAGGATGAGAAGGAACGGCTAGTTGCAGCATCGTTCGAGCCCGGAGCCACTGTTTCCGAGGTGGCTCGCATGGCCGGCCTTCATGTGAGCCAGCTGTTCAGGTGGCGCAAAGAGCTTTGCAAGCACGGTGAAACGAGTGTAGCGCCGTTGGTGCCGGTCGAGATTGTGCCGTCTGTGCCGCCGCGGGATGTGGCCGAAGCGCCATTGACGACGGCGCCGGCGCGTCGACGGAGGAGCCAGGGCATCATCGAGATTGATCTCGGTAGCGGACACCGCATCCGGGTCGACGGTGACGTTGATGGAGACGCGCTGCGGCGAGTTCTCGATGCCCTGGTGCGCCGATGATCCCGGTTCCGACAGGCGCGCGAGTGTGGCTCGCGACAGGCTACACGGATATGCGCAGAGGCTTTCCGTCGTTGGCACTCCAAGTGCAGGAGGTGTTGCGCAAAGACCCGCTCAGCGGTCATCTGTTCGTCTTCCGCGGTCGCCGCAGCGATCTTGTGAAGATGATCTGGCACGATGGCCAGGGAGCATGCTTGTTTACCAAAAGACTCGAGAGAGGAAGGTTCATCTGGCCATCGGTTGCCGGTGAATCGGTAACGATCTCTCCGGCGCAATTGAGCTATCTGTTGTCCGGGATCGATTGGCGCAACCCTCAAGAAACCCAGCGCCCGACGCGGGTCGGATAGCCGTTTTACGGTTTGAATCTGCTGCTTGATCTGATTCAATGGCTTCATGATATCGAAGCCGGACGATCTTCCATCGGACCTTGCGAGTGCCCTGGCGGCGCTGCAGGCCGAGCGTGAGGCGCGGCTGCGAGCCGAGGCGGTGGCTGCCAGTGCGCGGGCGGAGCTGTCGGACAACGAGGCGCTGATCGCGCATCTCGAACTGCGGATCGAGAAGCTCAAACGCGAACTGTACGGGCAGCGCTCCGAGCGCGCGGCACGGCTGCTCGAGCAGCTGGAGTTGGAGCTCGAAGAACTCGTCACCACGGCGAGCGAGGATGAGCTTGCCGCGCAGGCCGCAGCGGCGAAGACGCAGAACGTCCGCCCCTTCATGCGCAAGCGGCCGGTGCGCAAGCCATGGCCGGATGACATCGAACGCGAGCGCGTCGTCATTGAGGCTCCAACGACCTGCGCCTGCTGCGGTGGATCGCGGCTGGCGAAGATCGGTGAGGATGTGACCAAGACGCTGGAGGAGATCCCGCGCCACTTCAAGCTGATCGAGACGGTACGCGAGAAGTTCACCTGCCGCGATTGCGAGAAGATCAGCCAGCCGCCCGCGCCGTTCCATGCCACGCCGCGCGGCTTCATCGGCCCACAATTGCTGGCGACGATCCTGTTCGACAAGTTCGGCATGCATATCCCGCTCAACCGCCAGAGTGCGCGCTTTAAGGCCGAGAGGATCGATTTGCCGCTGTCGACGCTGGCCGACCAGGTCGGCCACGTGACCTTCGCCGTCATGCCGCTCTTCCACTTGATCGAACGCCATGTGCTCGCGGCCGAGCGCCTTCATGGCGACGATACCACCATCCGTATCCTGGCGAAGGGCAAGTGCACGACCGGGCGGATCTGGACTTATGTGCGGGATGACCGGCCCTTTGCCGGGCCTGCGCCGCCGGCGGCGGTCTATTACGCCTCGAGCGACCGACGAGGCGAGCATCCGCAGAAGCATCTGGCCGCCTTCGCCGGCATCTTGCAAGCCGATTGCTACAACGGCTTCGAGCCGCTGTTCGACCCGCAGAAGAAGGTGCTGCCGATTACGCCGGCGTTTTGCTTCGCCCATGCGCGGCGGGGCTTCTTCGAGCTGGCTGACATCGAGAAGAATGCCCGCGAAGGCAAGAGAGGTAAACCGGTCTCTCCGATCGCGCTGGAGGCGGTCAGGCACCTGGATGTGTTGTTCGAGATCGAGCGCGCCATTAACGGCTGCGGCGCCGAAGAGCGGCGCGCCGTGCGCCAGGAAAAGAGCAAGCCGCTCCTCGGGGACATGCACGCCTGGTTGCTGCGTGAGCGCGAAACCCTCTCTCGCTCCTCCGAGGTCCTGAAGCCTATGAATTACATGCTCAGGCGCTGGGACGACTTCGCCCGCTTCCTCGACGATGGCAGGATCTGCTTGACCAACAATTGTGCTGAGCGCGCATTGAGAGGCATCGCCTTGGGAAGGCGCAACTGGACCTTCGCCGGCAGCCAGCGTGGTGCCGACCGTGCCGCCATCATGCTGACGATGATCACGACCTGTCGTCTCAACGACGTCGATCCGAAAGCCTGGCTCGCCGACGTCCTCGCCCGTATCGCCGATCTTCCCGCATCGCGTCTGCACGAATTGCTGCCCTGGGAATGGAAGCTCCTGCGCCAAGCCGACAAGCCCGCCGATCAGCAGGCCGCCTGACCTTCACGCAACGCCATCATAGAGCTCGCCGTACCCGCGCGCATGCGTCCATCACGCGGTCCTCGTCGTATGCGTACGGCGGAAGCCTTCGAGCAGTGGCTCCGCGCAAAGCTCGCGTTGATCAGCCAAAAGGGCAAGCTGGCCGACGCCATCCGCTATGCGCTCTCACGCTGGGAGGGCCTGACGCGCTTTATCGATGATGGCCGTATCGAGCTCGACAACAACGCCGTAGAGCGCTCGATCCGTCCGATCACGCTCAACCGGAAAAATGCGCTGTTCGCAGGCTCCGACGGTGGTGCCGAGCACTGGGCTATCATCGCCTCCCTGGTCGAAACCTGTAAGCTGAACGATGTCGATCCGCTTGCCTACTTGACCGACGCGCTCACCAGGATCGTCAACGGTCATCCGAATAACGAGATCGATCACCTGCTGCCGTGGGCCTATTGCCGTCACGACCTCAAAGCTGTGGCCTGAAAACAGCGCTTACATAGAAGCTCACATCGGCTCACAAACTCAGCAGCCGATAGCCGATCGCTTACCACTCCGCCAGACGGGGTTTCTTTGCCGCTTACGCTAATTCAGCAGGTAGAGTATCTGATCGCTTACGCGGCGGTCGCCAAGCAATCTTAAAGCTTCGAATATCACAAGGCGAACAGAATTCCCGAAACCTCTTCTGCCGGTTTGGGGATGTGTAGTGCTCGGCTTCGGCGAGAGTCAGATGGCCCAGTGCGACCATGATCTCGTGAGCGGTCGCGCCAGGGAAGCGAAACCATCACTGTGCAGGTAGGACGCGACCAGCGACCGATTGATCGCGCTGCGTCCTTCCTTATCGACGGCCGTTGTTGGAGAGCTTCTTCTCGCTCAAGACCGAACGCACCGCCACAAGATCTACCGTACCAGAGACGAGGCACGCGCCGATGTGTTCGACTACATCGAACGATTTTACAACTCGACCCGCAGGCACTCGACCATCGGCTACCTCAGCCAGGTTGAGTTCGAGCGCAAGGTGGGATTCGCCAGTAGAAGACAGTGACTATTTGAAATGACCTTCAGGTGCATCTCGGCAAAGATCCGACAGCGAGAGCCTCGCGTGTAAGATAAGTAGCCGCCAATCCATTCCAGGATCTCGCAACACGATACCAGTGCTCTTTTCGGGTTGGCAACAGTTGAAGCTTTCTTTGTGCCTTGCGCGCAGCCGCAAGCTTTCCGTCGCGCTTAGCTTGTTCCAGATTCTTTCGCTCTAGTTCTTCGGTCCGTTTCCATCCAACCCCTCTGATTTTGCCCTCGGCAAAGTAGTCGAAGGCGAGCCGGAAGGTGAGAGCACGACCTGCGGCGGCCCTTGGATCCAACTCTGGTTCGGTCAACCAACGCTGAAGGGTGTCGAGCCCTCCGGCCCGCCAAGCGTGAGAACGTCACTCTTCCTAAAGATAAATCAAGAGTGTCACGTATGCAGCGACCTCAAGTTGCGTGTCTAAGTCTTGTAATTCCAGCCAGCGGCTGATTGCTTCTAAAGAAGACATGGCTTTAGCTCTGCTTCCTCGCAGTCGCGCTTAGAATCCTCGCGACTGGCAAAAGGTGGGGTTGACCGCGATTCGGCTCAGAGAACGCTGCGCTGGTCAACTACAAGAATCTCCAGGTGACGGAAATCAAACCTGGCGAAGCTATCCTTCCTTCCAGACGATCGATTCCATGAAACCTGCATCGTGGAACCTATAGGCTTATGACCGATTTTGGTGTGTTTTTTCAATCGAACTTATAGGACGCCTGAAAGAACGTACCCCAGCGTTCCATGCTGTACTTCGCAAGTACGGTCGGTTCACCGCAGCCGCTGCACAAAGGGTTGCTTCGCCTGTTGGTCCCCATCGCCCAGTAGCGGCCACCGACGCCGACGCTGAAGTTCCTGGTGACGAAGTAGGACAAGACGCCTTCAACTTGGACGCCTCGGCTCCCATTGCCCCGTTGTTCATCAAACATGGTCTCGTCGCGCAAGAGATGATTGTCACGCCCCTTGAAATCGGTCCACGGCAGGTACGCGACGTCAGCATTCAGACGGGTCAGCAAGATCGCCGACAACCTGGTGGATGTCGTCGCACACCGGGCATTCATAGGTGCGGATTTGAAGACCCCAGCGGCCGGGCGTGATGCGTGCCAGCGACATTGCGGTTAGACATGCCGGGCATAGTCGCCCGAAATGGTAGGCCATGGTTGCGCGCCTTAACTCAGGCGGGAGCACGATACTCTCGGTCACCGATTATTGCCGTTGATGGTGCGGTGATTGGGCAAGGCTCGCATGTCCGGTCGCCGACTTGCTGGTCAAAAGAAAACATATTGGCAAAGGTTAATGACGGCTGCCAACCAGCAGAACGGATGGCGTCCTAATGGAAATTGATGGGACAGAACGTCCAATACTGGGAACATCGGCTAAGCCTTGGTTTCTGTTTGCTTAATCCAAAACAGGCCACTCACAAACTCAAATTAGGTACTTGCAATGGGGCGGGAATGAGGGCCTGCAGATAGCTCTGGGTGCGCCACAGTTGTGAACCCTCGCAAGGGTTATGGAATACTAGCGCCGTCCGAGATTGGGTCATTGTCCAAAGCTACCGAGCTCATAGCAAGCCCAAGCCCAAGACCTAGCGCCGGGAACAACTCGGCTCGCGGCTGCTGCCATACCGGCAACCTTGCAGTCTGACATCGTCGCCATGTAGCCCTCAAGGATCGTTATTTTACTATCCTCCTGCTGCACGTAGGCAACGACGCCTAATACGCCCGATAAGCCTCGTTGTAGGGTAGTGTCGTGGCAGACATAGGACGCGGAATAGCCGGGCTTCACGGTTGCGGCCTTGATCGCTAACTCACCAATCCTCCGACACTCATCTAAGGTCTCTGATGGTCGAGCAGTGATGTTGATGGTGGCCAGAATGCTAAGATGCGTCGAGGCGACAATGTTGATGAGCGGTGGCATGCCGGCTGACTTCGAAATCATTACTGCGTAATTCCGTTGAGCGCATCAAGCCATCGAAGATTAATGGGGCTGGCCATTGCGCCGGCCTTTCATTTTGGCTGATTTCTCCGCCTTCGTTTCTGGTCCGATCACTTGTGCCTTGTCTGTCGGTCCGGACGTACAGCCGCAATGCTGTGCAAGCCGCATTAACGACAGGTACGGCCGCGTCTGCGATGAGAATACTATAACTTCGAGAATACTATAACTTCGAGCGGCTGCTGGATTCATACTCATGAACGCTTCTCCTCATCGGCCGCGTCGCAAATGATCGTAAGCAGCCTAAAGAGCGTAAGCGGAGGTATGCGCATGAGTTCTGTACTCGTCATCGCGAACTCGTCAGGGCCTCCGTGCTCGCGGATGGTCTCGCGAAGTGCGGCGAGCTTGTTAGGATCGGCAGAACGAATAGCAGCCTCGAAGGCTGGTATGAATTTGAGCCTGTCCATTTCAACAGCCTCCTAAGCGTTCGTGAACGCTGGCCCACGAAGTGACCTTTCGTTTTGGCGGAGGCCTAGTCACTTAGAGCTTCGCGATGCGGCAAGCAACTCGCGTGCCAGACAAGTCACCATGCAAGAGAGAGGAGGAAGAGCACCCAGCACTATGAAAAAGCGCGGGCGGCTGCTGACGACCGCCCGCGCGAAGTTGCGGTATGAGGGCTTGGCCCTCACGAGGTCAATCAACAAGCGACCAAGCCATGCATGGCAAAACGGTCACGCCTGCAAAACAGAGCGCTTTCACACCTCGTGCACCCTAGCTACCGGAACGATGTGGCGGCTTGCGGACTGCAATGTCATGAACCGGACGCGGCCGAACGAGATGAAACGTGCAGCGCTTAGTGGCGCCGGGGTCGCGTGATGCGGGTCGATCGCGTCATCGTGTATGGCTATCAGCGCCGGGCTCCAAGCCGAGCCTTCGCAACTTCTCCTCTGCGAGAGGGCAGTTTAGCATTGCGGGCTTTGCGCCGCAGTTTGCAATATGGTCATCCTCGCCGCTTCTGACGGGTCGGCCACTGCAACCGCGTAAGTTATGTGCTTGAATTCCTCATCGTCGGCGCCTTCCTTGAAGACGGCGACGGTCACTATCCAACCGTCCATGTTGCCGCGCTCCCGAAGCCATCGCCTGTGGAGCGGTTGCGTCTGGAGCGGTTGCAGCGCTACGCGCCTAGGAGCGAAGCTCAAGGACCGTATCGTCAATGAAGCCGAGCAGACCGCCGCTAAGGACGGCGCGGAAGACGGCGATGTTAGCCGGCGGGGATTCCGGATACAGGGTTGCCTGAGGGCGAGAAGCCCGAGCCGAAGAAGCGCGACCGCAAGCCGCTGCCGGCCGATCTGCCGCGCCAGCGCATCGAACATGACCTGCCCGAGGACAAAAAGGCCTGTCCGTGCTGCCGGAGCCGGATGCATCGGATGGGCGAGAACGTCGCCGAGCAGCTGCGCATCGAGGTGAAGGCGACGGTGCTGCGGCATGTGCGGTTCAAGTATGCGCGCCGCCACTGCGAGCGGACCGCACTGAATAGCCCGATGGTGACTGTGCCGATGCCGGCGCAGCCCTTGCCCGGCAGCGTCGCCACGCCTTCAACGCTGGCGCTCGTGCTCGCCAACAAGTACGTCGACGGCACGCCGCTATATTGACTGGCAGACGCGCTGGCGCGCGCCAATGTCAGCATCAGGCGCGGCGGGAGGGAGATGGCGTATTCTGAAATGCGATCAGACGGAGGCAAGCGAGCCGATAGAACCGTAGTGTGGGCCCCTCCAAGCCGAGCGCCCGGAATTGATGGACGAGCGCCAGTACCATCATAGATGAAGAAAGTCTCACGCGCGGGCCTATGCACGTGCGCGAGACTGCTTGGCTCGAGCCGCAAATAGTGGCCGCTCGCCTACGTCGACTTGGCAAGCTGGCCATCATTTGCGCTTCTTCGTATTTGAGAGCTTCTCTCCCGCGTCGCCTTTCGCCGCAGTTGCATCAGCAGACACCAATTTTGACTTGTCGCCGCTACCGAACGTGAAAGTGTCGGCGCCTGCGCTGATGCCATTCCATGCCACCGCCTCGGCGAGTGAAAGCAACCAAAGCCCTTGAAATCCCGATGCCGCATTAACCTGTCCTGTCCAAACAGTGGTTGAGCTGCAACCTTCGAAGTTGACAGCAAAGCTTATCGCCGTTCCGTTGTGGTTCTGGACGAGCCAGCCTGTCATCGCCTGAGGCACGCCTTCGTCGCAGCTATTGGTTGCGTTGTTCGTATAGGTGCCGGAAATCGCGCCGGTGCTCCGGTCGTAGCTGCTGACCGCCAGGGTTGAGCCGTACTGGTTGCTCCATGTCCAAATGGGTTGCGCCTCTGCCGCTGTCGCCAGTATCAACCCGAGGCAGGCAGACGCGATCCACTCGATTAATTTCCAATTTGCTAGACGCATTGTAGACTCCATTTACTGGTAACTCCACAGCCTTCTGGCCGTCGTCGTATGGTAGGGCTGCGCCGATGGTCCAATACGCGCTCTCGCTGGGACTCAATATCTCACAGCCCCCAGCGCCACCCCAGCGGTAGTTCACGCGGATCAAACCGATATCAAAGTCCTGACCAATACGCGCGGTCCCTGCAAAAGCGCCTGCTGGACCGCCCACAAGCCCGGTTGAAAAGAAGAAGTCCGCATCCCGATGAGCCGTGAACAAGTGATCGTACTCAACGCCAATTGACCAGTTCCGAGCGAAGTCGAATTCAAGGCCCGTGCCTACGGCGCCGCCCCACCGGGGCTCGCTGCCGTTATCGACGTTCATCCCCGTTGTGAAATCGAAGACCCGGTACTTGTCGCGGACGACCGGAGCGCCACTTTCACATAGAGCAGCATGTTATTCCAAGTGTAGCCAACCTGGCCCGTGAACAGGCCGAAGGCATCGATCTTGGTGCCATCCTGGACGCCGACGAAAGCGAGATTGGAGTTGGAGCCGCTGAGATTGGGCCAGTTACCCTGCGCCTCCAGGTCAAACACCGAGTTGGCTATTTGCCGGCCGTAGCCGATTTGGCCACCGAACGTGCCACCGGTTGCATTGTGGCAACCCATGCCACGAGGTGGAGCGAAGACCAAGCCGGCGGCGTTGGCTACGTCCCAGCACTGATGCGCGGTGCTACCGCCGCCATTGATGCCGATGTAGAAGCCGGTCCAATCAAAGATCGGAATCACTATCGGAGAAGCTTTGGCGTAAGGCCGCGCGGCTAGATCTGCGGAGGCGGCAGGAGCGGTCAACGCGATCAGGGCTACCGTGCCGAGCAAGACGTTCTTCATGCGAAACGACTCCGCGATCGTTCATCGGGCACGCGTACCATAGCTACATCCTCTCGATCAATAACCAAGCTCAATAGTTGACTAAGGGCGCAAGACATCCAGCAGCATGCTGAGCGGCGTTTGATTTGGGAATGCCTACAGAGCTTGTAGGAGCCTCGCGGTGCGGTTTTGCTGATACTGAACTAACGGCGGCATATCGAACCAGCTCAACGCAAACGGCGAGGGTCATGATGAAAATGGCTGTTTGGAGTGCGATCGGCTTCTTTGCGGTAGGCCGCCGTCGCCCGACGTATTGAAGACGAAATCGGAGTTAAGCGACACGATTAGGCCGCCGATTGTCAATCCGAGCAGGATTAGGAATGGTCGCATCAACGTCCATTGAATAACGACTTTGGCGCGGTTGCCACCCTTGGCCGTCACCGAGAAGTTATGCGATCCCCTGGTCAGCAGCCCCAGAGCAGCAGCCCGACTGATCGGCCAGGCCGCCATCAGCTGAGCCGTGTCGTTGAGAAGCGGGACAAACAGTCCTTTCGACAGCCAGTTCAAAGATACCAGGACCACCAGGTAATACGGCACGTAAAATTTGATAATGTCGACCAGCGACGCGTTCACGATCGTGATCCCGCACCACCAGTACAACAGTGGGCAAATCAGGCTGGCAAGCCGGAAGGGAAAGGTGGTGAGCCAATAGAGTAGTGGTCGATGATGCCGATTCGATGCATCAGCCCGAGGCGGTGCAAGCCAAATGGGCTGTATGAGTTGCGGACGATCTGCATTAGGCCGAGGCACCACCGGCCACGCTGGACGATATACTCTTGCAATCCCTCGGGAGCCAAGCCTTCAGTCAGCGGCTCGTTAAGGTACACGGTTTGCCAGCCGTTTTCTGCGAGCTTGAGCGTGAGCAGGAAGTCCTCGGTCACGCTTTGTATCGGAATCCAACCGATAGAGCTTCGAGCATGGCGAATCCCCAACTGAAGAGCGCATCCGCAGTCCAGTCGAGCGGCGCCAGAGTTTCGGTGATGCGCCAGATCACATAGCGCCACGAGAGTATGGCGGCCGCCCCAAGGAGAAGTGCGCGCCAATACCATTTCATCGGATTGAGCAAGGGGAGGACAGTAAGGCGGAGCCCGATTACCAAAGCGGCGCCTGCGAAGGCAGCAAGGAGTGGAGACAGCAGAAGCATCAGAGTCCGTACCGCGTAATAAACCGGCGAAATTGTGCGATGGGACCGCCCGTGAAGATGACGCGACCAGTACGCCCGATCGCGCAGCTGAGATCTGGCTCTGCCGCGAGGTCGGGAACAGTCACGGTGACGTCAAAGCGCTGGAGATGCTGCGCACTTGGACCCACAGCAAGGTTGGCGTACAGCGAGCTTGCACCGGATCCGCCGAGGCGGGTTATGGTTCCATCGAAAATCCGATCATCCCCAAACAACCGAAACTGGACCGCCGCCCCCACGGAAAGACTGTCGTACAGAGACTCGGCGACGCCGGCGGCGACGATCAGCGTATTGCAGTCGACGATCTTGACAAGATCCTGGCCACGCCGCGCGTATTGGCCGTCGTCTACCAGTATGTCCCAGACTAGGCCCGAGATGCCGGCACTGAGCGTGGCGAAGGTCAAACTATTGACACGAAGACGCTCGGCGTCGATCTGCCGGTCGAGCTGGGCGATGCGCGCCTTCAGCTGCTCTTTGTCCACAGTCAGCTCGGCCAGCCGTTGCTCGAGTTCACGGATACGTTGGGTCGAGGAGGGAGCAGCATTGTAGGACTCCCCGATAAAGACGTTCGCGAGCGGACGCGAGTTCGGTCTCCGAGTAATTTACTCGCTGCCGCGCACTCTCGAGTTCTTGCTGGGCGACGTCGTAAGTTGCGCGAGCGCGATCCAGATTGGCCGCTGTCTGTACGCCACGCGTGTTTAGTTCGTTCGCGCGCTGGAACTCTGCATCCGCCTGACGGAGGCGCGCAGCCGCAGCGTCTTGAGTTGCTTTCGTTTCGGCAATTCGGGGCTGGCCAGCAAGGCGCTTGAGCTCGATCCGTTGGTCTTCGCGATCGCGATCAAGCTCAAGAAGCCTGGCGGTATCGAAACGCTGGTCGTATATTTCAGCTATAAGCCCGCCGGGGCTAACGCGCGCGCCCATGTTTTTTATGGCGAGCGTCACCCTTCCTTCGATCGGGGCACGAACGATGTTGAGCCTAGCATTGAGCGTAGCATCCGCCGATGTCCCAGCAAAGTGCTCGCCGATAACAACGTATAGTCCCACAGTCAGCAGGGCGAAACCGACGACGACGCGTACGAGTCTCATAGGCGACTTGCAAGTTCATTACCAATGGGAAGGTGGCTCCACTGAGCGGCATTTGCTACGCTAGCGTTCTCAAGAGGGCGCTACGGAGACTCGTTTTTCTTTAGGCCTCTGCCAAACCATCCTCTGCTGCTTGTTTCGGGTTGGAACGCCGGGTGCCACTCGAACCGATTTTGACATCGGCAATGAAGCGGCCGCATTGCATCGAACGATAGTTTTACAAGCTCGACCCGTTCGGGCGCCATCTATCAGACTAGCAGGCTGGTAAAGAACAGTTTCGTGATCTCAACGGCCGGAGGATCCGTCTCATCAGAACTGGCGAGGGTGACAAATTCGTTCTTGCAGTTCCAGCAGCGCCAAAGATATTGGACCTGCGCACCTGTGCGCTCATGCCACTCAAGGTGGACCAATGCAGAACCACATCGAGAGCATTTATCGGAATGTGCCATCGAGATCGACGCCATGTGAAAGCTCGTGTATTTGCGCAGCGAGGCCATGGGTAAAACGACCATATCGTAAGCCGCCGCTCCTCGAGCGCCTGCGTTGGATGAGACCTCCCCTTCAAGCCTCATGCCAACTGCGAGAGCTTGATCATAAAAGGCCCAACTGCTTGAGGGAGAGTACCAAAACCGACAAGCATGTCTGAAATCGGACGTCGGCGTAGTTGGTCGACCGTTCTTTGATAGTGGATGGGGTGTCAACCCCGATAGACAAAAGTGATCCGGTGCCGGGTTCATGGTTCTTTCCGCGGACGTCTCTATGCCGGAGCGCACATGATTGCGTTCTTTCTGCGAAGGACGGCAAAAAGAATCCCGGCATTGGTCCATGCGGCTTCGCAGTCGGTACGTGTTTTGAGCAAGAAACTTATGCAAAGCCGCTCGATGGGAGACGAGGTGATGCCTTGTAAAGTTCGCCTGCCTCGTCTGGACCTCGACGCGCGACGCTTGCTAAGCTGCTCGGTAGTGCCGGAGCTTGGCTCAAGCGGAGCCATCGCGAGATGGCTGTATCGAGCGCATGCCATGACTTCTTCGTACTTGCAATCTCAAAACGTGCTTGCATCGTTTCTTTCGAGCCGATCTTTAAGGAGTTGGATTGAGCTGAGCTGGACAGTTGAGCATGCGCCAAAGCGAGACCAGCAACAGGCGCAAAGTTCTCCAACCCAAGCGAGGATGCGTCGGAAGTTGGGGCCGGCGGCAGAGAGGGCGACGTTGGCTGCGGCCCCGGTGCGGCCTTTGAGGTAACACCGGCCGAGGTGTCCTTCGGTTCTGAGGTGTCCTATGATAGGCTCAATGGCGGAGCGGCGGCGCAGCTCCCGCTTGCCACTCTCAGGCCTGGAATCGCAGAAGGCCTCGAGGAAGATCCAGATCCATGCATCGACCAGCAAGGAGCCTTCCTCCGAAGTGACTGTCAAAGATTACGCAGCCCCTTGGCGATCGCTTGGCCAACCTCTCGCTTAGCCTGATGACCATGAATTATCAAGAAGAACCAACCAATTGGCATGCCGACCTCACGGTCGATGGGCTTCGACGCGGTCCATCAGGATACGGACCGACGCGTCGCCAGCGATGAGCCTCTCTTCCGGCAAATGCAGCGGGCGCGGCACGAACCCGATCTCGAGCGTACCTTTATCGTCATAGTCGTAGATGTTGAACGCCCAGTGCGCGTAGATCCGCTAGGCCGAAGCACTTGCCCGCCCGCCCAAGCATTCGATAGAGCCAACCGGCGATTACCTTCTCGCGGATATATCTTCGTGCGTGATCCATGACGGATCGAGTAACTCGTCCTTGCCGCAAGCCAATCTCACAGGTTGCGTTAGGGAACCTACAAGGTTTGGCAGGCGGCTAACTCAACCAGTTTAGGTATCCTACGGCCCCGGTCGCGCAGTGCGGGGACATCCCAGACGAAGGAGATCGCAGATGGCCTACAAGAAACTCGCCAATCAAAGCGGGCTGACGCTTACGGTTTTGCTCATTACGCGTGTTGGCTCGGAGCCGAACCAGTAACGGATCGATTGTGGCGGCGGCACTACCGGCGGGCGGCAGGCAGACGGTTGAGTACGGTAATACGCAGACTCCTTCCTCAACGGGCTCGTGATTTCCTTGTCTCGATGGGCATTTTCGAGCGCCTCGCAGACCGTGACAACTCGCGGCAGGGGCCGGAATAATCTGCTGAACACACGACACGTTGACCTAGCGGAGCGGGCGGCCTGAACGCGGTGGGCTCGAATACATAAACGCAGTCCACGGCGCTGCTGATCTCGGTGGCGGCGGGAGCTGGCCGCTGCTGGACGACAAGGCCGACCCTATCCGCGCCGCCGCCTGCTCGATGGGGTGCCGCAGGACGGAAAGGTCAAGCTCATGCCTCCGTCGCAGCGGTGATCGCGGGCGCCGAGTTGTTGAATGGCCTCCGGCCGCGACGCATTCTGGTTCCTTCATCTGGCTAGTACACAAGGACCGAAGGTGCTCTGGGACAGTATCCTTCGGAGACGCTCAAGTGTCCACGAAACGATCTGACGTCATCATGGGAGACGGTATTGCATATGAGCACCAATCGTGCGGTACCCGAGCCGCCTAATGCGCTCCGGCTGGTCACACAGGCGTATATGAGCCTTCTCCTCATCGCCTTCGCCTTGATGCCCGCCCAGTTCATTGCCTACCTGTATTTCCAGCAGGATCCCACGCTAAAATTCGAAAATCACCCATTCCATGAATTCGCGATTGCCCTCGCCACCCTCGAAGGGCTGTTCGTCACCTATGTGACGTGGCGCTGCTACTGGTCTTCGGGCGAACCTCTGTTGCGTTGGTTGACGCTGGGTTTTCTCGGCTTCGTATTGATCTATTTACTGCACGGCGCCTTCACCAGGATGGCACACCGCAACATCTGGCTGTTTCTGCTCTATGGACCGGCGTCGCGTCTCGCGATGTCGATTCTTCTCTTCGTTGGGCTGCTCAGCTATAACCAGCCATCAGACGAGGTCGAGAAGCGTTCGGATGCGCGCACATGGCTGATGTGGACCGGCCTGTTCCTGACCGTGGATATAGCTGTCGCCTTGATCGCCTACTCCCCCTATGCGGGACACCCGGCGGTACGCTTGTCCATGGAGGGCGGTGCACTGGTGTTCAGCGCGCTGAACGTTGCGGTCATGCTCATGCGAGGGATTCACTCGCCGCTCATGCTTGTTTTCGGCATCTCGGTCGCGTGGTTTGCGTTATCGTCGCTCGCATTCATTCTGGCGGCACCGTGGAATCATATGTGGTGGCTCGCCCACGCGATCTTTGCTGGCGGGTTCTTGCTGCTCAGCTATGGCGTTGTCCAGGCTTTCCGAACGACGCAATCCTTCTCGACCATCTATAGCCAGGAAGAAATGATGGCCCGCCTGGCCGATTCGATGGCCGACACTCAAAGGGCGCTACAGCAAGTGCAGGTGAGCAATCAAAGGTTAGAACGCCTTGTCGCCACCGACCCACTGACCGGTGCCGGAAATCGGCGACACTTCCTCGACCATATCGGCGCCGAGATCGCGCGGGCCAAACGAACCGGTGCTCCATTATCTCTGCTGTCGCTCGATCTCGACCATTTCAAGGATATCAATGACTCACGTGGTCACAGCGTCGGCGATGAGGTGCTCCGCGCATTTGTGCGAAAGTGTCTGGAGGCAATTCGCCCTTATGACTCTGTCGCACGCGTGGGCGGTGAAGAATTCATGGTCTTGCTGCCCGCGGCGACGCTCGACACGGCTTACGCGGTAGCCGAACGCCTTCGATCGACGATTGAAGGCACTGCATTCGACGTCGAAGCTCAGCCGTCGGTCGGCGTCACCATCAGCGTTGGGGTGTCGGAGTTCGGGCGCGATGGAGACACGCTTGACGGATTGCTGAACGTCGCCGATCAGCGGCTCTATCGCGCAAAACATGAAGGTCGCAATCGTGTGATTGCCGCGTAAGCTTCATTCATTCGCGCGCTTAGCCTCAGGCGCTCCGCGCCGTGGCGCTCATTTTCGTTGTCATTCTCCAGGTCAGATCCGAAGCTCCACTTACCAATTTCTCTTCGTCGCCCATCGCGAAAACGAGAAAGTTTTTCGGAATGAGTCCGGAGTAGCACAATGGCTTCGCGGTCAAAAAGTTCGCGCTGAAGCTGGTCGAGCAGGCGCGCCGCATTCTTCGTTGCTCAAAAAGCTCAGGAAAATCCAGTTGCCGGAGATCGCCTATACCGCGCTAACCCAGGCAAGCGACTATGCCGGCACCTTCTAGGTGGAGCGCGGTTTAACCGGGACGGTTCTCGGGAGTCGCGCAGCCGGTCGAGGAAGAGTCGAAGAAGATTCATGACGTCGGCAACAATCGCCCATTCAATTGCGTGATCCGGCGCCTGGACAGCGCGTTCTATCGATCCTCGGGCAGATGCTGGCGGGCAAGGTGGGTGATCCCGACCGCAGCGGTGTCGACAACCGTCTGTTCGTGAACGGGGTTGTGGGTTCCGCGGTCCGGCGCCTAACTGGCAGCACCTGCACCTGCCGGAGCGCTATGGCAAGTGGAACAGCGTGCCTGCGCGGTTTCCCGCTGGGCCAAAGCGGCGTGTGGGAGAAAGTGTTTGCCGAACTGATCCGGGATCGCGACAATAAATACCTGATGCTCGACACCACTCTGGTTCGCGTCCACCAGCAGGCCGCGAGCGGAGAAGGGGGCCAAAACTCAAGAACTCGGGCGCTCCGGAGGTGGTTTGACGACCAAGATCCACATGCTCTGCAACGGCCTCGGTCGTCCGCTTACATGCTCATGGCCGGTCAACGACACGGCAATCTCACTACGAAAGCCCTGCTCGAAGGCTTTGAGGCCGGGGCCGTGCTAGCCGACAGGGCCTATGACTACAACGACGTCTGCGCAAAACCATCGCAGACAGGAACTCCCAAGCAGAGATTTCCTCAGCCGCTCTCGCAAGGTCCCGATCCCCCACGACGAAACGATCTACAAGCTGAGAAACCGCATCGAGCGCTGCTCAACAAGCTCAAAACACTTCCGCCGCTTCGCTACGCGATTCGACCGACGGGCCGAACTTCCTCGCGTTTGTCCACCTCGCCGCAATCTGCTTTTGCTTCAATGAGTGTGTAGTCGTCCTAGCTATACGCCCAACCAACGCGCCCCTAAGGCGGCGCTGTATCGTAGCAACCGAATTCGGCACGGCGTTCAGTTCTGAGCGGGACAGCAGCGGGGTCTTTGCATTCTGAGAAGCCCAAGTTTTTTGACGGACGCGGGCCGACGAGGTCGGGAGGGCGGAATCGTCCCCTTCGTGCGGCGATGCGTGGATAGCTTACCTCACCGCAGAGGGTGGCTGTGTTTTGAGACGATCCAGCATCTTCGATCCCTCGCGGAACGACTTCGACCAGGATTTCTTGGCAAAGTCCAAGTGGCACTTCATAGCCTGAAAGTGGATTGTCCTTTTCGCCGTCAGTGACTTCTCCGAAAATCAATAAGAGCGCGAAGGCCCAGCCAGCCCAATTCCATTGGCTTTGCATACGTCCACGCCGTACCGAATGAGGTGGGTATGACAAGTTGGAGATTGTGGTACCTTCTGAAGGTTGATGATCGGAACTGAGCAGCGAACCACTTAGCACGTCGGCAAATGAACGCGGAGAACAATTTCGCGGCGCGGCTCATTGACGCCGGTCGCCTCGCAGCAATAGCACGTACATGCGGTCTGAAAGCTGACGTCTCATATTACGTCAATGAGGCGCTCAAAGAGCTTTGGCGAAGCAGGTCGCCCGACGAGGCAAAGAGGATCGCTCAGCGCTGGGTCTTGTGGGACTCAGAAGGGAGGCCGTGGCCGCGCCTGCCATCGCTGGAAAACGTGGTTCCGTTCTATCGCGCCGGCACGGCACAGGTATCGGTTGTGAATCGGCCGGTGACGCCACTGCATGCAATCCGGAACTGGTTCGAAGGCCAGAATGAGGAGGTACGATGCGAGATCGCTGGCATGGCAGCGCTTCTGGTCTTGGAAGGTGGTGGTCTTCTCGAATGCAGCAGCAAAGGGTGGTGTGACCATCTTCGGAGGTGGCTGAGCGAGGCGGGATTGCCAGCCCATACGATCATCGGCCGCGCTTTGAGGTTCCGGACCTGTTTTGAGTATTTCGCGGAGAGCAGGTTCACCGAGTCGGGCTGGAGACGGTCCGAAGCGGCCGCTCTCAAAATTCTCGAAGATACCAAGCGCGACCCGAACTCGGAAGCTGTGCGGTTTGTACCAATTGCCCGAAAACTGCTTGATACCTTGCCCGCTCGAAAAATCCGTTGGATGGAAGTACGGAAGTCCTGGAGAGAACTGGCGAACGCCAGCCTCACAGCCCGGGCTCTCAGGGTATGGAGCGCCTCACAGATGAGATAGGAGGTAGCACGGACCCCGGTTCAGAAGTGTGGCGCCATCCCGAAAGACTTTAGCGATGCGCCAAGGACCGGTACGTGCTTGCGCTCGAACTCAACCCGGCCGCTGGCCAAGCACCTTGTAAGGTCGCCTTGGGCATCTTCGTACTGACGTATGGTCGACTTCGGCAAAAGCGACAACTGGCACCGTCTCAATTTCCGTCTTGTCCGGTTGCTTTCTGTCTTGTCTGGTTGAAGACGGAGATGGTTGTAAGCCCGACATGACGACGCTCCCATTCCGTCTTCAAGCAAAGCCCGCAATCAGCTTTTGCGCGCCGCGCAGCCGCTGCTGGTATGGCTTGATCCAATTCGATGATCGCGGCGCCGTTGCTGCTTATGGTCAGGCGCTCGACGGCGACTGCATGTGGCTGTGCACCCCGAAGGGCTTCTGGCGCTTGTTGATTATGCAGTCCGGGAGCTGTGCTTCGCGATCATATTGTTTTGCACGGCGCCATCGGCGCGCCGATTGCATAGACATTCCAACCGCTACATGCTGGAGAACTTTATGTCCTCTGCTTCTCTCGTTTCTCGCCTTAATCCACCGAAGCAGGCGGCTCCTCGCAAGGCCTATTTGGTCGGAACAGGCATCGCCGCCCTGGCCGCAGCGGCTTACCTCGTCAAGGAGGGCGGGCTATCCGGCCCGAATGTCGTCCTGTTCGAGCAAATGGAGCAGTTCGGCGAAAGCCTCGACGCACATGGCGATCCGAAGGACGGATATGTCATGCGCGGCGGGCGGCGCATGTTCGAGGAAAAGTTCAACTGTACCTGCGACTTGTTATCCTTCATTCCCTCGATTGCCGACGAGACCAAATCGGCGAAGGACGAATTGATGGAGTTCCATCAGGAGTTCTTTTGGAACGACAAGGCGCGCTTGGTTTCGGGAGGGCAGATCGTCGACGTCTCCGATCTGGGGTTCAGTGAGAAAGATCGGCTCGACCTGATCGCGCTTTGCGCGGCTCCAGAATCGGTGCTCGACGTCAGGACGATCCAGGACTGGTTCGAACCCCACTTTTTCCGCAGCAATTTCTGGTTCATCTGGTCCACAACCTTTGCTTTTGGGCCATGGCACAGCGCCGTCGAGTTCAAGCGATACTGTCTGCGCTTCCTGCATCTGTTCTCGACGGTCGACACTTTAGCGGGGATCTACCGCACCCAGTTCAACCAGTTCGACGCCATGGTCCGTCCGATCGTCGCATGGTTGACGGCGCGGGGCGTGCGGCTGGAGATGGGGACGGAAGTGACCGATGTTGATATTGTCACCGAAGGCGGGAAGAAGACCGCGACGCGTTTGCGCTATCGGCATGGCGGCGAAGATCGCACCATCGATCTGGCCGAACGGGATCTTGTGTTCGTGACCAACGGGTCAATGACATCCGATACGAGTTACGGTTCGATGGACACGGTTCCCGTGCTGAATACGGAGCGAACCGGAGGGGCGTGGAAACTTTGGGAGCGCCTGGCTGCCAAGAGTCCGGATTTCGGCCGCCCCGCCGCCTTCGCTTCCAAGATCGATCAGTCCAAATGGGAATCGTTCACAGTCACCGCGGACGACTCGAGCTTCTTCGACCGGCTAGAAGCCTTCTCCGGCAGTAAGGCCGGCAAAGGCGGATTGGTAACAATTAAAGACTCCAATTGGCTCCTGACCATTGTCCTTAATCGGCAACCGCACTTTTACGAACAGCCGAAGAATGTGTGGGTGTGGTGGGGCTATGGGCTCTACCCGGACAAGCCGGGTAACTTCGTGCATAAGCCCATGTCGGAGTGCACGGGGCGTGAAATTCTCATCGAATTGCTTTCGCACCTGCGATTCACAGAGAGTATTCCGTTCATTCTCGACACGTCGCGCGTCATTACGGCGATGATGCCTTACATTACCGCCCAGTTCATGCCGCGCGTCATGACCGACCGAGGGTGATCCCGAAGGGATCGCGCAACCTCGCCTTCATCGGCCAGTTCTGCGAGATTCCCGCCGACGTTGTCTTTACCGTTAAATATTCCGTGCGCGCGGCGCAGACTGCCGTTTTCGGCTTGCTCGATGTCCAACGTTCGGTCTCACCCCTTTACAAGGGCCAGCATGACCCTCGCGTTCTCTTCGACGCCTGGAAGACGCTGCACCGCCATTGATCAACGGAACGAGTCGACGACTATGGGACGTGTGAACGACAAGGTCATTCTGGCGACCGGCGGGGCTCGCGGAATGGGGGCAGCTAATGCGCGCCTGCTGGTGGCTGAGGGGGCCAGGGTCGTGATCACTGATATTCTTCATACAGAAGGAGAGGCTCTCGCGGCTCAACTTGGCAATTCGACCATCTATATGCCTCAGGACGTTACCCAGCCGAAGCAGTGGGCCGAGGCGGTCGCAAGCGCCGAAGGGCGCTTCGGCGCGCTCCACGGGCTGGTCAACAACGCCGCGATCGCCAACATAGCCCCTATTGAGCAGTTCTCGCTCGATCAGTGGAACAAGACCCTTGCCGTCAATCTAACCGGCGTATTCCTCGGAATGCAGGCAGCCCTACCGGCCATCCGGCGCGCGGGCGGAGGTTCGATCGTCAACGTCTCGTCCGTCGAGGGGCTGCGGGGCAGTGCCGGACTCCACGCCTATGTCGCTTCGAAGTTCGGCGTGCGGGGCATAACCAAGTCCGCTGCACTGGAAGCCGCGGCCTCGGGAGTCCGCATCAACTCGATCCATCCCGGCTTCATTGCCACCCCGATGACCGAGAGCTTCGAGTCCTCCCTTTTCCCCGTTCCACTCGGGCGGGCAGCCGAGCCGCAGGAAGTATCGCAGGTCGTCTTGTTCCTCCTCAGCGACGAGTCCAGCTACCTTACCGGTTCGGAGGTCGTCATCGATGGAGGTCTGACGGTCGGCGTCCCGCGCAAATGCCTGGCGCCCGAGAACCTCTTTTGATTAGCCTGACTGAATGTCCAATCTAGTCGGATAGAATGTTGCGATGTACTACGGTCATAGGCACTCGAAATGATCCTCCATCTCGCGGCCACCCCGGACCACGAAGCCCCTTCCCAGGTCTTGGTTACCGTCGAGAGCCCCACCGGGTATCTTCAGCCGTTCGAGGATGGTGATCCGGTCGCCACGCATATGGCCATCGCGGATCAGGAAGGCCGCACCGGAAAGCGCCGCCAGGCCCGCACCGACGAACCACGCAGTCTTGTTGTCCACACCTTCGGGTTTGCGAGGGCGGGCAAAAGCTTCGTAATCTGGGTTGTTCCGGTCGATCCCTTCGCTGGAAACCGAAGGTGCCAGCGTGCTCGACGAATTCTACTGGTTGAACAAGGATGATCCGAACTACTCGCTGCAACGGGCGACGGTGAACCAGGGACAGGACGCGCACACCGACGGCCTCTTCACTCTGAGCGAAAAGGCGGAGAAGGAATTGATCGCCGTCTTTCTTACCTCCCGTGAGGAGATGGAGAACAGTCGTATCGACGAAGTGTTCGGGAAAGAGTTTTTCTGCAGCAATTTTTGACTCTATTGGCGGACGATGTTTGCCTTTGCGGAGTGGCATTCCGCCCTGGAGATGAAGCTTTATCTGGATCGGTTCATCCATCATATCGGGGGCCTGCCGGATTTCAGCGCGCTGAAGTTTACCAGGTACAATCAGTATGAATCGCTGGTTCTACCGTTGTGCAAATGGCTGTTGGAGCAGGGCGTCAACTTCCGCTACGACGTCGAAGTCACCGATGTCGATTTCGACATAAAGGCCGGATGCAAGCAGGCCACGGCTATCCACTGGCTGGAGGACGGCGTCGCCGGCGGCATCGGCCTTGGCGCCGACGATCTTGTATTCATGACGATCGGGTCGCTCACCGAAAACTCAGACAAGGCAGACCATCACACGCCCTCCAGGCTCGACGAAGGCCCGGCGCCTGCTTGGGATCTGTGGTGTCAATCGGCGTTCATTGCAAACGATGACGTAATTGCGGTCGGCGCCCGCGGCTCAAAAAGGTCCGCTATCTTCAAGCCTTCCCGCAATCTCACGAATCGGAGGGGGCCATGAAGCAATATGTTGGACTGGATGTCTCGCAAAAAGAAACTTCAGTATGTGTGGTCGACGAAGTGGGTCAGATCTTGTTCGAAGGAAAGGCAAAGTCCGACCCAGGGGCACTCGCGGCATTGCTTCGCAAGCGGGCGCCACAAGCGGAGCGCATCGGATTTGAGACTGGGGCGATGGCGAGCTGGCTATGGCACGAACTTCGTAGGATCGATTTCCCGGTGGTTTGCATCGACGCGCGGCATGCCCACGCGGCTTTGTCCGTACGCATGAACAAAAGCGATCAGAATGATGCTCGAGGTCTGGCCGAACTGGTTCGGGTTGGCTGGTATCGAGAAGTCAAAGTCAAGAGCGAGGAAAGTCAGAAGATCCGCGCGATACTCGTCGCGAGATCCCGGCTCGTCGCCATCCGTCGTGATATCGAGAACCAGGTCCGCAGTCTGATCAAAGAATACGGCTTGCTGTTCCCACGCGCGATCGGACTGCAGTTCCGCAATCAGGTCCGTGAGCTATTGGGCGAAGATCATCAGCTCTTCGGTGTGATCGCGCCGCTTCTGTCGATCCATGAGCAGATCTGTAAGCAACAAAGCAAGTTCGACAACGAGGTCCGCGAGTTGGCGAAGTCGGATGAGACGACGCTTCGTCTGATGACGGTTCCTGGTGTCGGCGTGGTGACGGCTTTGACGTTCCGCCATACGATCGATGACCCGTCCCGCTTCCGATCGGCATCGACTGTTGGCGCCTATCTGGGTCTTACACCTCGGCGCAACCAGTCTGGCGAAACGGACATCAATGGCAAGATATCTCGATGGGGCGACCGGCTCCTCCGAACCTACTTGTTCGAGGCCGCTACCGTACTTCTTTATCGGACAAAGAAGTGGTCTTCCCTCAAGGCCTGGGGCATGAAGCTCGCCAAGCGGATCGGCATGAGGAAGGCAAAGGTCGCCATCGCCCGAAAGATCGCAGTCATCCTTCACTGCATCTGGGGCGATGGCACATCCTTCGACTGGGGGCAGCCGCAGCCGGTCTGATATTTGCTCGAAAGTTCCTGGTCCGGTCTGCCGGACTGGCGACGTCCCGCTGGGACGGTGTTGAGGCGACCTCGTTCATTCGGCTGGTGGCGGCTCGATCGTACTCCGCTGCAAACGTTGAGGCGTCCGACCCGGACATCATCATGAGGCGCTACGCGACCTCGGAAAGGACCATGACCCCAGCGAAGACATCAACCAGTCAGGGCGATCCAATGCCTGGCCGGCAAAGTACGTATCAGCCGCGCTCGCGCCGTCTCCGCAACCCTGAACCAGCTCCGACGGCGCGAGCACTACCACCGTGCGATGGGCGAATTCAGAAATGTAAAGCTTGACAACAAACCGCAATTAAAGGGCCGAATGACAGGCAGAGCTTCTGTGTGGGCGGCTCGCTGCCACTCAAAGTCTGCTTGGCCTCACCCGCAGCTTTCTTGGCGGCGGTGGTAAGCCCAGAGATCAAGTCATCTGCAGGAACCTCTTCGAGCAGGCGTATGCGCCGGTCCGTGTCGTTGAGGTTGGTGAGATTCCAATCCGAGGTTGGTACGACCGCCATTGTTAGGCTGCCACGCCGGAAAAAGGCACTCGATGTCCGAACACTACCATTCGAGGTGCCCGCGAGATTGTTGAGGCGGCTCATGGCCAGTTTCAGATACTCTGGCTGTCCTCTCGCGAAGTCGGCCTTCGTCAGTTCATCGGCCGCTTCCGGACGCGCCCATCCTTCCATGATGCGCCTGCGCGTCTGCCCGTCCCATGAGACCCGTCCCATCGGACACCAGGCAAAGCTTCTGCCTGTGGCGCCGCTGGTTGCTTGCTGCAGGTCCTCTTTGCTGGTCCCGATCGAGATATACGCCAAGGAACAGAGCAGCTCGCAATCTTCGAAAAGAGTGGTGTAACCATTCGACGAAAACAGATAGTCGCCGGTCCAGGATTGGAAGACGTCGTGCAGATGATCGCTGAGGGCGTCTTGCGCTTTTCAAGCCCCGGCAAGAATTTCCAGGCGCTGTTTTCGCCACCCGCACATGACGTGAGAAATAAGTGACTCACCACGGTTGTAGTGTTGTCGCGCTCGGTCACGATGGTGACGCTGAGGAATTTGAGAAGATCAGTATATCGCCGGGCAGCAAGCAATGCGAGGCCATACGCGTAAAGGAGGAGAACGGCCGGGTAGGTGCGCAGATTGATCAAGGCGACCAACCCGCCGATACTTTCCCTGACGCCGAATTCGATCCGCAAGTCGAGCACCAAGCGCAACTCTGATCCGGTGCCCCAACGCCCGAGAACACCCACAATGCGCGCGACCGACTCCGTTGCACTCTCTGCTCGCGCCACCCTCTGCATGATCAGGTCATTGGAGAAGGCGCCGATCAGTGCGAAATCCGGGCCGTTTAGCGTCCTTTCCAGCTTTCGCGCTTCTTCACCAATAAGATCACCCAGCTGAATGCGGAATTCAGGCCTTGCCAAAAAGCGCTTGTCGCTGGCCACCATCAATTCAACGCTCTGTGGGTTTTGCCTTTTTATGTCAGCCTGGCTGCTCACCAAGCGTTCCAAGCTTTCGTGTCCGCGCTATCAATGCGAATGGTCCTGCCGGCCCGCTGGCTAATCAGGTCCGTGGCGATCTTGGAAGGTTCACCTCGCGCCACCCAGTACACTGGATATCCCCGCGTCGGGGCCCGCGTGAGTGCCGCTCTCAACGCGGGGTCCCAATCAGGGGACCAGCCGCTCACGATCAGCCCGTGCTCATCGATGATGCGGTCGAGAACCTTGTTCAGATGCGTCACGTCACCGCCCGACAGCGTGACGACACGCACACCGCCGAAAGCCATATGCTTGAACAGTCCAGCGATATCCTCCTGATCGCGGCTCAGGCGATCCATCGCCACTGCGAGCACGACGACGAATTTGCCGCGCGTGGCATCGCTGATCAGTTCCTGATGCCGACGCGGCGGCTCGCGAGATGGATCTAGCGCGCGATCGAGTGCTTGCTGCTTTCCGACGACCGTTCCTTCCTTTAATGTCGTCCTGGAATGACGCCGCCCAGCGCAAAGATAGCACGTCGTTTGGCGACCAGATAACAACCTCGCGGAGGCGATCGCGGAACAGATTGCCGAGCAGCGCCAGGCCGTCACGAAACAGGGAATACCGATAGTCGCCCGCTTCGCAGCTCACTGTGAGGCCCTCACGGACGGACAGCCGAACCCGATCGGTTAAAGGTCGGTAGTTGAAGCGTTGGCGGTAGTGCCCGCTCACCGCCACGAATGATTCCGGTGAGCGCACTCAGGAATTCGGCGCCAGCCTCACCGCTACTATCCTGGCAAACAGCGTTGCGGAGGAATTGTCCGTCCCCGCGATAGCGCTGCTCAAGGCCACCTACCGGATGATGCGCGGGAGGATCTGACACAGCGCTACGCCGCACCGTATCAGACATTGTCAGAAGTCCGCCAAAGGAACGATTCTAAGCTGGACAACAGCTGCCCGTCAGCTCGCCATCAGCTTGGCTGGGTATCCTCGCAGCAGGGCCTAAGCAGCCCGAATCGATACGTGGAGACTAGCGCAGCACAGAAAGGTGAATCGTCATGTACGATCGAATCAGTAGCTCATCGACACGCACTAGCCACGCTGACGAACTGAGTCAGTCGGTGGATAGCGGCAGCTTTACGGAAACACTAGCACATCTCTCGCCTCAGTGGAACTCACAACCGGGGGAGTTGCCCGACAAGATGGGGGCCTGCTGCAGCAAGCCACATACCTCGGATGAAAACGACGTTCGTACTTCCAGTGCCTCCGACCCCAGTACATCCGCTCCAGAGAGTCCGGCCACCTCCTTGTTTGATTACAGAACGGCCGATCTGCGTGATGCGAATGTGGACGGCATCTGCGTTGGGCTGACTGCGGAGTGGTTCCGCAATCTTAACAACAGCCCACCAACCCGAATGCGTGCGCTCACACCTGGGTCGCAAACGCACGCCTCAGCGGCTGAACGGCAGCAGCAATATCAAAATCTCAAGGATCAGTTGCGAAGCAGGGGAGCAGACTCTTCTCACGCCGACCTTCGGGCACAGAATGCCATTTTGGAGGAAGCTGGCTTGGAACCGGCTGGAGAAGAGAAGAGATTCGCATTCGGCAAGTCTTCGAACGTCGAGCGCATGGTGAACGAAATCAACAAAGACCGATCGAACCATTTGCTCAGCTTGTATTTCGCCGAAGGCGGCGCACACACAGTGGCGACGTCGGCCTCCAATGGAACGACCACGCTTTTCGACCCTAACTACGGAGAATTTACTGTTCGATCAGATCCGAACCAGATGGCTTTATTGTTACAAAGCCTCGCCGATCGTTACAGGAATCCCAACGGGCAACATTTGTCGACAATCACGACGCAAAGGATGCAGTGAGTTGGGCCTGCAGGCCGGTGGTGATTGACGCCTTCTGTGAAGGCGCGGATGCGTCGGCCAGCGCTTGCGTTCGGTCGCGGCGTCGGGAGCCAGCTCTGCGGCGGATGGAGGAATTTCCTTCCAAGAGCTTGGCAGCGATGAATGAGGCCGCAATGTCAATGATCGTCGCGTATACGAGCGCCACGACGAGAACAGTCACCCAGATGGATTGTGAACCTTGAGCAACCTGTCGCTCCGGCGAACTCTGACTTGACGATGTCGCAGCAGAAGGCCAATGCATTGATTTCATCGGGGCGCTGGAGCGTTAAGGCGTGAACGAAAGGCAGATTTATCTGTGCTCTTCCATAGCAAGCCTCAGACCTTGGGATGCGCTGCGCTTTTCCGCCTGAGATAAACGCGACCCGTACGCGCGCCGAGACCAAGAGATCGTCCCCGCGCCTGCACTCCTGCGGCAAGCCAACCGACGTGCCTCTCACCTCTTGCGGGACCGTGACAATGTCAAGAAGGCCGTCCAAGAACGGCGGTTTTAGAAAATCGATTGTCGTCGAACGGACAACGAAGGCGAAGCCCGGGGCATCGTTCCGCGTTTCCTCGAGCCGCGCTTGCTGATTGGTGCCGAGCGGGCGCAAGTAATTCGTTCTGCCGCGCTCCATGAAACGGAGAAAACTCGTGTGATAAACAATCTGGCAGGGCGTCGATATCTTCAAAGTAGACTCGCACCTGCATGTAGCGCCGTCCGTCTCGAATTTCGCCGTCAAGAGAGACTGTCACAGCGCGGTTCCCCTTATTGCGCGTATAGGGACCAATTGTCTTGCACCGAGGGGGGCTGGGCAAGCGCTAGAATCCTTTGCTTGGCTCCTGCTGACGCCGGCGGCATCGACGCGGTTCGTGGCTCCGGATGCCTCGAGCATCCGCCACTACGGGCAGCAGATCGCCGGCTATAGAAAGCAGAGCAACGCCAATCCACCGGTCAGGTCGTCGAACTCGCTTAGCAAGCAAGGCTGCTGATGGTGAGGCGCTTCGAAGCGACGACAGAGCTTAGTCGCGGCTGAGACTTAATCTCGAAGCCAGCCTTAGCGCGGCCAAGCGCTCAAGCACCGCCGGATGAAGGGCTGCCTAGCTCTGCACTTGACGTAACCCTTCGGTCCACTTGACTTGCCCCCCGCAAGTGACCCGGGTTCGCGCTCGTCGTGCTACGGACCAAGCGGATCCGGATTCAGCTTCAGGAATCTATCGTCTACCTTGATGCCGAAGCCGTCGGGCGTCTTGCCGTCGGGAAGGTCTCGGCCGCATGCGCCATCCAACCCAGCGAGGGAGAGGCGGGCTTCGTTTTCCGGATAGCGACCGCCGACATCGGAGTGGCTTCCGGCGAACCACACCTGCTGCAGCCAATTCGGATGCTTACAATATCGCGCAAGGGCTGCCCCGCACATTCAGCGCGAGAGCAGGCCTTTGTCGGGCACTTGCCGCGCCGGTTGTCGGCATTGAGACTCAATGCCGGAAACCTGACACTCCGCGCCGCTACGAAATGCCTGTTGAGCCTGCGAATTCACTTCGGCACGCGATTTGCTCTGTTCACGGCATCATCACCAATCGCAGTGCGATGGTCTTTGGGGCGGACACGGCGCGCGTCGCTGTTCGCGTCTGGTCCGTTCCGACGGTTTGCTGTGGCAATGACTTGGCGTTCGATTGTGGACCGAGAAAACGCAGGGAAGGGGAGTGTTGGATGCGATTTAGAGTTCTTCTTTTGGGAGCCACAACAATTGCGCTCGTCGCGAGAAGCGGCAGACCTTGAGCCAGGAGTCAAACTGCCACCGGCGGTGTGGGACTGGTCCGGAGGCTATATTGGCGGACACGTCGGTGGCGGGTACGGTCGAACCTCCTTCACCAATCCCGATGCGCCTTCCCCGCGTTGTTCGTGCGGCTGGGGGATCTGCCGCTGACCGTCGCCGCGGAGGAGGTCGTCGACGTGCCGTCTTACGTTCATTCGCTGCCCGCAGCGCCTGCCGGTCACCTTCCGCCCTTCCATCGCTTAGAGAGTGAAGTGCCACCATGTCCGAACACCCCTTGCCGACGCTACCGATGTGGCGCGTCGATCACATCGAGCCCTCGCCCGAGATGTTGGCGCTACGCGCCAACGGTCCGATCCACCGCGTGCGCTTCCCGTCCGGGCACGAAGGCTGGTGGGTGACGGGCTACGACGAGGCCAAGGCGGTGCTGTCCGACGCGGCGTTCCGGCCTGCGGGAATGCCGCCGGCGGCATTCACCCCGGATTCGGTGATTCTCGGTTCGCCGGGGTGGCTGGTCTCGCACGAGGGGGCCGAGCATGCCCGGTTACGCACGATCGTGGCGCCGGCGTTCAGCGACCACAGGGTGAAGCTGCTCGCGCAGCAGGTAGAGGCGATCGCCGCGCAGTTGTTCGAGACGCTGGCGGCCCAGCCCCAGCCCGCTGACCTGCGGCGCCACCTCTCCTTTCCGCTTCCGGCCATGGTCATCAGCGCGCTGATGGGTGTGCTCTACGAGGATCACGCCTTTTTCGCCGAGCTGTCCGACGAGGTGATGACGCACCAGCATGAAAGCGGCCCGCGCACCGCGTCGCGCCTGGCCTGGGAAGAGCTGCGCGCCTACATTCGCGGCAAGATGCGGGACAAGCGCCAGGATCCGGGCGACAACCTGCTGACGGATCTGCTCGCGGCGGTCGACCTGGGCAAGGCGACCGAGGAAGAGGCGATGGGCCTGGCGGCGGGCATGCTGGTGGCCGGGCACGAGAGCACCGTCGCGCAGATCGAATTCGGCCTGCTGGCCATGTTCCGCCATCCGCAACAGCGCGAACGCCTGGTCGGCGATCCATCCCTGGTGGACAAGGCGGTGGAGGAAATCCTGCGCATGTACCCGCCGGGCGCGGGCTGGGACGGCATCATGCGCTATCCGAGGACCGACGTGACCATCGCGGGCGTTCATATTCCCGCGGAGAGCAAGGTGTTGGTCGGCCTGCCGGCGACGTCGTTCGATCCGCGCCATTTCGACGAACCGGAAATCTTCGACGTCGGACGCGACGGAAAGCCGCACCTGGCGTTCTCCTTCGGGCCGCACTACTGCATTGGCGTGGCGCTGGCCAGGCTGGAACTCAAGGTGGTGTTCGGTTCGATCTTCCAGCGCTTTCCCGCGCTGCGCCTGGCCGTGGCGCCGGAAGAACTGAAGTTGCGCAAGGAGATCATCACTGGCGGGTTCGAGGAGTTCCTGGTGCTCTGGTGATGCGCGGACGCCGCCGGGGATCGCGATCTTCTCCGCAATTTGCCGGCGCGCCTCGCGCGCCGGTCAGATCAGCCAGCCAACAGGTAACCAAGATGGACATGCAAGAAACCACGGCAGCATGCCGGGACGCCTTCGCCGAACTAGCGTCGGCGGCGCGCATCCACGACCCGTATCCGTTCATGCGGTGGTTGCGCGAGCACGATCCGGTGCATCGCACGGCGTCGGGGCTCTTTCTGTTGAGCCGCCACGCCGACATCTACTGGGCGTTCAAGGCCACGGGCGATGCGTTTCGGGCGCCGGCGCCGGGCGAACTGGCGCGCTATTTCCCGCGTGTGGCGACCAGCCTGTCGCTCAATCTGCTGGCGTCCACGCTAGCGATGAAGGATCCACCGACGCATACGCGTCTGCGCCGGCTGATCTCGCGCGATTTCACCATGCGCCAGATCGACAACCTGCGGCCGAGCATCGCGCGCATCGTCGCTGCGCGCCTGGACGGCATGGCGCCCGCGCTGGAGCGCGGGGAGGCGGTGGACCTGCATCGGGAATTCGCGCTGGCCTTGCCGGTGTTGGTCTCCGCCGAACTGTTCGGCATGCCCCCGGACGACATGTTCGGGCTCGCCGCCGGCATCGGCGCCATTCTGGAAGGCCTGCGCCCGCACGCCAGCAATCCCCAGCTCGCCGCGGCGGACGCGGCCAGCGCCAGGGTGCTGGCCTACTTCGGCGACCTCATACCGCGCAAGCGCGCCGATCCCCGCCACGACATCGTGTCGATGCTGGTCGGCGCACACGACGACGATGCCGACACGCTGTCGGATGCGGAGTTGATCAGCATGCTGTGGGGCATGCTGCTGGGCGGCTTCGCCACCACTGCTGCGGCCATCGACCATGCGGTCCTGGCGATGCTGGCGTATCCCGAACAGCGGCACTGGCTGCAGGGAGACGCCGTGGGGGTGAAGGCATTCGTCGAAGAAGTCCTGCGCTGCGACGCGCCCGTTATGTTCAGCTCCATTCCGCGTATCGCCCAGCGCGACATCGAACTGGGCGGCGCGGTGATCCCGAAGAACGCGGACGTGCGCGTGCTGGTCGCGGCCGGCAATCGCGACCCGGACGCCTTCGCCGATCCCGACCGCTTCGATCCCGCGCGGTTCTACGGCACCAGTCCTGGCATGTCGACCGACGGGAAGATCATGCTGAGCTTCGGCCACGGCATCCACTTCTGCCTCGGTGCGCAACTGGCCCGGGTGCAGTTGGCCGAGAGCCTGCCGCGGATCCAGGCGCGCTTCCCCACACTGGCATTGGCCGAGCAGCCGACCCGGGAGCCGTCCGCGTTCCTTAGGACGTTCCGCGCGCTGTCGGTGCGGCTGCAAGCGCGGGGGGGCTGAGATGCGCGTCGTGGTCGACCAGGATCTGTGCGGAACCACCGGGCAGTGCGTGCTGACGCTGCCGGGCACCTTTCGCCAGCGCGACCCGGACGGCGTGGCCGAAGTGTGCGTGGCGACGGTCCCGCAGGCGCTGCACGCCGCCGTGCGGCGCGCGGCCAGCCAGTGCCCGGTCGCCGCCATTCGGGTCATCGAAAGCGACGCTGGCGATGACCAGCGCGCCAGCGCCGACCCTGCGCCTTCTCCGGCGGAGGCCGAGCGGCATGCCGCGAAAGACCAACGCAATCCAGGAGGACACGATGGGACGGTTTGAAGGCAAGGTGGCCGTGGTGACCGGCGCCGGCGCCGGCATCGGCAAGGCATGCGCCCTCGCCATCGCGCGCGAGGGCGGCAGAGTGGTGGTAGCCGACATTGATGGCTCGGCGGCCATCGCCGGCGCCGCGCAGATCGCGGCCGAAGCGGGCCACGCGCTGGCCATGGCCATGGACATCGCCGATGCGCAGGCGGTGACAGCGCTTTTCGAGACGGCGGAGCGGCAACTCGGTGGGGTCGACCTGCTGGTGAACAACGCGAGCGCCATGCACCTGACCCCGCGCGACCGCGCGATCCTCGACCTGGACCTGGCGGTCTGGGATCAGACCATGGCGACCAATCTGCGTGGCACGCTGCTCTGCTGCCGGCAGGCCATCCCACGGATGATCGCCCGCGGCGGTGGCGCGATCGTCAACATGTCGTCGTGCCAGGGGCTTAGCGGTGACACCTCGCACACGTCCTACGCCGCGTCGAAGGCGGCGATGAACATGCTATCGGCTTCGCTCGCCACCCAGTACGGTCATGCGCAGATCCGCTGCAACGCGGTTGCGCCGGGTCTCATCATGACCGAGCGTCTCCTCGCCAAGCTGGACGAGTGCATGCAACGGCATCTGCGCCGGCACCAGCTCCTGCCGCGCGTCGGCCGCCCCGAGGACGTGGCCGCGCTGGTGGCGTTCCTGCTCTCCGACGATGCCGCGTTCATCACCGGCCAGGTCGTGTGCATCGACGGCGGCATGCTGGCGCATGTGCCGACGTACGCCGACGGTGGCAACAGCCGCGCCGCGCGGCCTGCCGCCGAAGCGGCAGCGGCGCCGCGCTGCTGATGGACATGCTGCTCAACCCGCTGGACCGTCGGCACCGGCTGCGGTACGATATCCCGGTCGTGCCCGGCGCTTTCCCCCTGGTCGGGCATCTTCCCGCCATCGTCTGCGACCTGCCGCGCCTGCTGCGGCGCGCGGAACGGACGCTGGGCAGCTGCTTCTGGCTGGATTTCGGCCCTGCCGGACACCAGATGACCTGCGCGGATCCGGATGCGTTCGCATTGCTCCGGCACAAGGACGTGTCCTCGGCGCTGATCGAAGAGATCGCGCCCGAATTGCTTGGCGGAACGTTGGTCGCCCAGGACGGCGGCGCGCACCGGCAGGCGCGCGATGCGATCAAGGCGGCGTTCCTGCCCAAGGGGCTGACCGAGGCCGGCATCGGCGACCTATTCGCGCCCGTCATCCGGGCGCGGGTGCAGGCGTGGCGCGACCGCGGCGACGTAACCATCCTGCGCGAAACCAGCGACCTGACGCTCACGCTCATCTTCAGACTCATGGGAATCCCCGCGCAGGACCTGCCGGGATGGCATCGCAAGTACCGGCAACTGCTGCAGTTGATCGTCGCGCCCCGGGTCGACCTGCCCGGACTGCCCTTGCGGCGCGGCCGCGCAGCCCGCGACTGGATCGACGCGCAGCTGCGCCAGTTCGTCCGCGACGCGCGCGCGCATACCGCGCGCACCGGGTTGATCAACGACATGGTGAGCGCCTTCGATCGCAGCGACGATGCGCTCTCCGATGACGTCCTGGTCGCCAATATCCGCTTGCTGCTGCTTGGCGGTCACGACACCACCGCCTCGACGATGGCCTGGATGGTGATCGAGTTGGCGCGGCAGCCTGTGCTGTGGGACGCTCTGGTCGAGGAGGCGAAACGCGTGGGCGCGGTGCCGACCCGGCACGCGGACCTGGCGCAGTGTCCGGTCGCCGAGGCGCTGTTCCGCGAGACGCTGCGCGTGCATCCGGCGACCACGCTCCTGCCGCGTCGCGCGCTGCAGGAATTGCAACTCGGCCAACGGCGCATTCCCGCGGGCACCCATCTGTGCATCCCGCTGCTGCATTTCTCGACATCGGCGCTGCTGCACGAGGCGCCTGATCAGTTCCGCCTGGCGCGGTGGCTGCAACGCCCGGAGCCGATCCGGCCGGTGGACATGCTGCAGTTCGGTACCGGCCCACACGTCTGCATCGGCTACCACTTGGTATGGCTGGAACTGGTGCAGTTCTGCATCGCCTTGGCGCTGACCATGCACAAGGCCGGGGTGCGGCCGCGGTTGCTGAGCGGCGTCGAAAAAGGCCGGCGCTATTACCCGACCGCACATCCGTCCATGACAATCCGCATCGGATTCTCATGAGCTGGCATCGCATGCCCCGTGTGGCGAGGCAGCGGCGCCGGCGACGCGCGGCATTGCTGCACTCGGCGCGCGCCCGGTGCGACGCCGGCAACACCGCGGCGGCTCGGCGCTCGCCGTGGCCGTGTCAGGTACCAAGGAGATGAACAACATGCAGACTGGTTCCACGCTACACGACGACCGAACTGGCCTTTCCGCGCTCGGCGGATTGGGCGCGCAGGCGCGCGGCGCACCCGGGCTGCTGCCGGAGATCTGGATGCAGGACGGCGCAAAGCGGGTCGAACAGGCGCTGGCGCGTCTTCTCTGCGCCGAACACGACGGTGAGACCGAGCTGATGGCGGCGATGCGCTACGCCACCTTGCATGGCGGGAAGCGCACCCGCGCCTTGCTCTGTCTGGCTGCCGGCGCACTGGCCGACACGCCGGCGCACATGCTCGACGACGTCGGCGCCGCCATCGAAATGATGCACGCCTGTACCCTGGTCCACGACGACCTGCCCGCGATGGACGACGACGTGCTTCGCCGCGACCTTCCGACCGTGCACGTCAAGTTTGGCGAAGCCACTGCGATCCTGGTCGGCGATGCGCTGCAGGCGCACGCCTTCCTGACCCTGGCGAGCCTGGATGCGCCGGGCGACAACCGTATCGCGCTCGTGCGCGAACTGGCGCAGGCGGTGTCCGCCGAGGGGGCCGCAGGCGGGCAGGCCATGGATCTGTCGCTGGTCGGAAAGCACGTCGAGCTGGACAGGATCGTGGCGATGCATCGGATGAAGAGCGGCGCGCTAGTGCGCGCGTCCGTTCGCATGGGCGCGCTATGCGCCATCGCGGAGGATGCCGCGCACGCTGCGCTGTACTGTGCGCTCGATCGCTACACCGCCTGTTTCGGCCTGGCGTTGCAGGTGGTCGACGACATTCTCGACGCGACAGCGGATACCGCGACGCTGGGCAAGACCCCCGGCAAGGACGCGGCGGCGCAGAAGCCGACCTGCGCGTCGATCATGGGGCTGCAGGCAGCTCGCCACTTCGCGCTGGATTTGTTGCGCGACGCCGGGGAGGCCATCGCCCCGTTGGGGCCGCGTGCGGAACGGTTGGCGCAGATGCTGCAGCGGGCCAACGCGTATCTGTTCAAGCACGCGCCATGCGCATGAGAGCGCCCGTCCGCATGGAGTCGCCCCTGTGCCGCTGCGATCGGCGGGCGGCAGCAGTGCACGCTGCACTGTGTCCGAGTCCGCGGCGCCGATCGCAGCGGTTGCCCAGCACGGCTGCGGCGCACGTGGCGCGCTGCGCGCAAGCCTATGCGGCGGACCGGCATCGGGGCGCGTCGCCGCGCCGGAGCAGGGCGGCCGTCCGGCGCTGCCCATGCGCCGGGCCTGCGGATACGTGCGCGGCGTCTGCCCGATCCTGGTTCTCGTCAACCGTCTGCAGAAGGAACATCCCGCGTGAACTCGCTGTCCGAACAGATCCTTTCCGAATTGCGCCACCTGCTGAGCGAGATGAGCGACGGCGGCAGCGTCGGTCCGTCCGTCTACGACACGGCGCGAGCTCTGCAGTTCCACGGCAACGCCACTGGTCGGCAGGACGCATACGCGTGGCTTATCGCACAGCAACAGGCCGATGGCGGATGGGGAAGCGCGGACTTCCCGCTGTTCCGCCATGCGCCCACGTGGGCGGCGTTGCTGGCATTGCAGCGTGCCGATCCTTTTCCTGGCGCTGCCGACGCAGTCCAGGCTGCAATCCGGTTCCTCGAGCGCCAGCCCGATCCCTACGCGCATGCGGTGCCGGAAGACGCGCCGATCGGCGCGGAGTTGATCCTGCCGCAGTTGTGCGGCGAGGCCGCATCCTTGCTGGGCGGCGTGGCGTTTCCGCGCCACCCGGCGCTCTTGCCGTTGCGGCAAGCGTGCCTGGTCAAGCTGGGGGCGGTGGCGACGTTCCCGAGCGGCCATCCGTTGCTGCACTCCTGGGAAGCCTGGGGGACGTCGCCGACCACCGCATGCCCGGATGATGACGGCAGCATCGGCATCAGTCCGGCGGCCACCGCCGCGTGGCGTGCGCACGCCGTGACACAGGGGAGCACGCCGCAGGTCGGGCGTGCCGACGCGTATCTGCAGGCGGCATCGCGGGCGACGCGCAGCGGCATCGAAGGTGTCGTTCCCAACGTCTGGCCGATCAATGTGTTCGAGCTATGCTGGTCGCTGTACACCCTGCATCTGGCCGGGCTGTTCGCGCATCCCGCGCTCGCCGAGGCGGTGCGCGTGATCGTCGCGCAGCTCGACGCTCGCCTGGGCGTGCGCGGTCTAGGCCCGGCCTTGCACTTCGCGGCCGATGCGGACGACACCGCCGTTGCGTTGTGCGTCCTGCGCCTTGCAGGCCGCGACCCGGCGGTCGATGCGTTGCGCCATTTCGAAATCGGCGAGCTGTTCGTCACCTTCCCCGGCGAGCGCAATGCCTCGGTGTCGACCAACATCCACGCCCTGCATGCGTTGCGACTGTTGGGAAAGCCCGCCGCCGGCACCAGCGCCTACGTCGAGGCCAATCGCAACCCGCACGGTTTATGGGACAACGAAAAATGGCACGTTTCGTGGCTGTATCCCACCGCGCATGCGGTCGCTGCGCTGGCGCAAGGCAAGCCCCAGTGGCGCGACGAGCGCGCGCTGGCGGCGCTGCTGCAGGCGCAGCGCGACGACGGCGGCTGGGGCGCCGGTCGCGTGGCCACATTCGAGGAAACCGCCTATGCGCTGTTCGCGTTGTACGTGATGGACGGGAGCGAAGAGCCGACAGGGCGCCGGCGCATCGCGCAGGCGGTGGCGCGTGCGCTGGAGTGGATGCTCGCCCGCCATGCGGCGCATGCATTGCCGCAGACGCCGCTGTGGATCGGCAAGGAACTGTATTGCCCCACCCGGGTCGTGCGCGTGGCCGAACTCGCCGGGTTGTGGCTGGCGCTCCGTTGGGGGCGGCGCGTCCTGGCCGAGGGAGCAGGAGCGGCGCCATGATCCAGACCGAACGCGCGCTGCAGCAGGTGCTGGAATGGGGGCGTTCCCTGACCGGGTTCGCCGACGAGCATGCCGTGGAAGCGGTCAGGGGCGGCCAGTACATCCTGCAGCGCATCCACACGAGCCTGCGCGACACCAGCGCCCGCATCGGCCGCGATCCGCAGGACGAAACGCTGATCGTGGCGTTCTATCGCGAACTGGCGCTGCTGTTCTGGCTCGACGATTGCAACGACCTTGGCCTGATCGCGCCGGAGCAGCTCGCCGCGGTGGAGCAGGCGCTGGGGCAGGGCGAGCCGTGCGCGCTCCCCGGATTCGAGGGCTGCGCTGTGCTGCGCGCTTCGCTGGCCGCGCTCGCCTACGATCGTCGCGACTATGCTCAGCTTCTCGACGATACCCGGTGCTACTGCGCGGCGCTGCGCGCCGGACACGCGCAGGCGGCAGGGGTGGAACGCTGGTCCTACGCCGAGTACCTGCACAACGGCATCAATTCGATCGCCTACACGAACGTGTTCTGTTGCCTGTCGTTGCTGTGGGGGCTGGACATGGCGACCTTGCGTGCGCGTCCGGCGTTTCGCCAGGTCCTGCGGCTCATCTCCGCGATAGGGCGCCTGCAGAACGATCTGCATGGACGCGACAAGGACAGGTCGGCCGGCGAGGCCGACAACGCGGTAATCCTGCTGCTGCAGCGCTATCCGGCTATGCCTGTGGTGGAGTTCCTCAACGACGAGCTGGCCGGCCATACGCGCATGCTGCATCGGGTGATGGCGGAGGAACGCTTTCCCGCGCCGTGGGGACCGTTGATCGAGGCCATGGCGGCCATCCGCGCGCAGTACTACCAGACCTCGACCAGCCGCTACCGCAGCGACGCTGCGGGGGGAGGCCAGCGTGCGCCGGCCTGAACGCGCGGGAGGGCGGCGGCGTGCGCGCGCTGCCGTCGGTCCGATCCGACGCAACGCCGTCGCCCGATGCGACGGATGGAGCGAGCATGAGCGACGCCGCCCTGAGCCGGCGCAAGGACGACCATCTGGACATCGTGCTGGATCGGCGAACGGCGCCGGCCACGGTCGCCGCCGGCTGGGAGTACATCCGTTTCGAACCTGCGCATTGCCCGAGTTGGACCTGATGCACATCGACCTGCGCGCTACGCTGCTGATCAGTTCCATGACCGGCGGCATGCCACGCGCCGAGGCCATCAACCGGCATCTGAGCGAGGCAGCGCAAGCCTTGGGGATCGCCATGTGCGTCGGTTCGCAGCGCGTGAGCCTGCAATCCCGCAACTCCCAGGGGCTGACGCGCGCGCTGCGCCGCCTGGCCCCAGACGTCCCCCTTGCTGGCCAATATCGGCGCCGCGCAACTGCGCGAGGCCGACGGCCTGGACCTGGCGCGCCGGGCGGTGGATGCCGACGGACGCATCGTCCATCTCAATCCGCTGCAGGAAGCGGTACAGCCGGAGGGCGACCGCGACTGGCGCGGCGTCCTGGCGCAGATCGCTCGCGCAGCGCGCAGCGTGGGCGTGCCGATCGTGGCCAAGGAAGTGGGGTCGGGCCTCTCCGCCTCGGTGGCCTGTGCGCTCGTCGAGGCGGGCGTGGCGGTGATCGATGTCGCCGGCGCCGGCGGCACCAGTTAGGCCGTGGCGGAGGGCCAGCGCGCCCGCGATGCCGCCGACCGTGCGGTGGCGATGGCGTTCGCCGATTGGGGGATTCCGACCCCGGCCAGCGTGCAGGCGGTACGTCGGGCCAACGGTGAAGCTGATCGCGTCGGGCGGGATCCGCGACGGCGTCGACGTGGCCAAGGCCATCCGCCTGGGCGCGGACATCGCCGGGCAGGCGGCCGGCGTGCTGCGCGCGGCTACGGTATCCACTGAGGCGGTTGTCGCGCATTTCGAGATCGTCATCCGCCAGTTGGCCGTCGCCTGCTTCTGCACCGGCTCGGCTGATCTGGCGGCGTTGCGTCAGGCGCGCTTGTTGCCCTCGGTGCATCTGCCCGCCGGTTGATGCCGGCGTCGCCCGCACGTGGCGGCGGGCGCCTAGTCTTACTGAGTCAGAAAGTCGCGGATGCGGGGGATTCGCGCTGGTCGCGGATTTGTTAGGGTGCTGCTTCGTGATCAGCGAAGCGCCCCGCCATGCCCGACTGGACAGCCGAGAGTGAAGCCGCATTCGACGCCTATGTCGATGCCCGATGACGCGCTGGCGCCAGCGGCTCGGCGAGGAGCAGCTCGTCGCGCTGATCCAGGAAAGTCTGTCGGTTGCACACAAGACTGGCGCCATCGGCGCTAAGGACCTGGAGCGGGTGGTAGTCGATATCACGGTGCAGCCCAAGGCGCCGTTGCGCATCCGACCGACGCGCGGCTGATGCATCGGGCCATCACCAAGCTCGTCGGGCTTGCCAAGCGCAACCGTGTGCTGCTGCAGAGCCATCTGCGCCTGGCGAAGCGCGCCGCCATCATGGTCGGCCGCTATACCCACGCCCATCAGTTCAAGCGCGCCCGGCGCCAACTCAAGTTCCTGCGGACGCGGCTTGGCCGGATCATCCGCGACATCCGCCGCAAGATTGATGGCGATGCGGTGCTGGAAGCTCGCTTTGGCCCGCTGCTCGATCTGGCGCAGCGGGTGCGTACCCAGGATCAGCATCAGCACGGCCCCAAGGTCTATGCGTTACATGCGCCGGAGGTCGAGTGCATCGGCAAGGCGAAAGCCCGCGCGCCTTACGAGTTCGGCTGCAAGGTCAGTATCGGCCCCCGTGACGTCCCCGAAGGGCGGACAGTTCGTGCTCCATGCCAAGGTCCTGCACGGCAATCCCTTCGAAGCCAATTCAGGCGGTCGCCTGCTGACGTCGGCGGCCCCCACCCATCAACAGGGTGCATCGCCATGGCAGGCGCAGCCGATGATGCAGGCGAGCGGGCACGAAGATGCCACGGCGCCGCATGCGGTCGCGACGTACGTCGGAGGCGCCGCTGCGCAGCACAGCGCGCCGCAGGGAGTTGTCAGTCGGCCATTGGTCCTCCCGGGAGGTTACGATCAGGACCTGCGTTTGATGGTGGAAGACGGCCCACCGTGGTCCGGGGTTCCCCCTGAGCAGGCGCAGGAGATAGTCCAAGCTGGAGAGCAGGAACCTGCCAGGTCCACCTCGACCTGGTCGCCGCAGATGCCGCTCAACTTTGATTGGAGTGTGGCCGACCCTGGAAGCAGCGTCAGCGCCCGCTGCCAAGGCTCGCTCAGACTCCTACGGCGGTCTTGAGTCTTTTGTTGATCTGAATGCGGCCACGCCGTCCGAATCACGCGACGATGCTAATTCTGTACGGCCGTTTCCGAGCAGCTCCGCTGATGCTCAGATCGGGGCTTTAGGTCCGACAGCCTCGTCCCACGGCCGCGGGCTGGTGCTCGAGGACACGCCTCACCGATGAGAAGCAGTATTTTGTCTCTGAATCTTCGGTCTATCGGCTGTTGACGGCGAAGCGCGCAGGTCATGCACCATGCTCGCGGCACGTTGTCGTCATCAGTTTCTCGACAGCTTCCCCATTTAACAGGGTTGGTCGCACTGGATCGGCTGCCGATGCTCACGGTGCGTGCCTGTCGAGGGCTGTAAAGGGTGGTTTGTTGCTGATTCCCAGCATGTCAGATCGAAGGCTAGGTTCATATTTTGAAAGGGAGAAGGGATGGATTTCCCCTCGATCAAGTGGGTGCGTGAACAATCGGACAGTACGGGCCCGCAAGAGAGTTCACCTGCGGCGCCGTCCGCAGATGCGGCGACCTTTGAGCGGCAACTGAGCGAGATCGCCAATTCAAATGGAGGTGGTGGAGCGATGCCGGCCGCCTCGGCGCTGCAGCCGGCTCAGTCAGCTGGGGTTTTGATAGGGCGCAGCAAGCAGCCTCTTTATTCCGAGGATGCTCGCCTTATTTCGGGGCTTGAGGAGGTCCTCCGCAATGGCAACGCCGCCAACCACACCGCCTACAACTATGTATATTCTCTTCTCAGCTTTGGCCGCTGGCTCTTCGCAAATAACAAAGATCCGATTGCTGCTCGGCTCGACGACCAGTCGCTGACCGATGATGCGCGCGAGGCCATCGAAAAGGGTCATCACAGGAGACTCCGTCCGGCAATAGACCGTCTCCGGACCTTCCAGTCGACGGGCGGAGTCGTGCCGATCACAGGCCGCGCTGAGCTAAATCCTCACCCCCAGGACGTGGCTCTGATCAAAGAGTACAAAAACGAAGCAGCGACAGGGACCGGCACGATGTATGCAGCTGTTCTTCGCAGTTTCAGTGACTATCTGCGTGAAAACAACAAGAAGGGCATTGCTGCTCGGCTTTCCGGCAAGTTCCTGGATGGAGATGTCGAGAGCTATAGGAAAGACGCCGGGGGTAATCGGAATATCGGTGCCGCACTGGCTGATCTCCGAAAATCGCAGGCCGGCGCTAAAGCGATGGAGCGCGAGCGCCATATTTCCCCCGTTCCTGATCCCGAAGACGCGGCACTGATGGAGCCGATGCCCGTCGGCGGCGCCGCTGCGCAGCACAGCGCGTCGCAGGACGCGAGCAGTTGGCCAAAGGAGTTGCTTCCTGCAGAAGGCCACGATCAGGATTTGCTTTTGGGGCTGATGGACGAACCCGGCCCGTCGTCATCTCTCGAGCCAGCCGCGCGCCATGACCAGTCATCGGATCCCGGAGAGACCATTCGTCCCTTGAACTGGGGCTACGACCGCCAGCAGTTCCCGGACGAGCCGATGGCTGCACTTGCCAGGAGCAACCTCCCGCCAAGCGAGGAGGTCCTCATCAACGATGAGCATGACACAGCTGAGTTGAGGCCAGCGAAGAGGCCGAGGACCCTAGACAATCTGCACGGCCTTGCCGGCGAGCGGCAGCTGAGCGAGATCGCCAATTCAGGTGGAGGTGGTGGAGCAATGCCGGCCGCCTCGGCGCTGCAGCCGGCTCAGTCAACGGGGGTTTTGATAGGGCGGAGCAAGCAGCCTCTTTATTCCGAGGACGCTCGCCTTATTTCGGGGCTTGAGAAGGGCCTCATCAAGGGCAACGGCGCCAAGCGCACCGCCAAGAACAATGTAAATACTCTTCTCAGCTTTGGCCGTTGGCTCTTCGCAAATAACAAAAGGGGCATTGTTGCTCGGCTCGACAACGAGGCGCTGATCGATGATGCGCGCGAGTTCGCCGGAAACGGTAAGCCCGGTCTCCTCCTTAAGGCAATAGACCATCTCCGGACCTTCCATTCGATGGGCGGGGTCGTGCCGATCGCAGGCCGCGCGCAGCTGAAGCCTCACCCCCAGGACGTGGCCCTCATCACAGAGTATAGTAACGAAGGAGCGACCAGCAAGACGTATGCAGTTTCTCTACGCAGTTTCAGTGACTACCTGCGTGAAAACAACAAGAAGGGCATTGCTGGTCGGCTTAACACGTTGGATGAAGATGTTGAGCGCTATAGGAAGGACGCCGGTGGGGATCGGACTATCGGCGCCGCACTGGCTCATCTCCGAAAATCGCAGGCCGGCGCTAAAGCGATGGAGCTCGAGCGCTATATTTTCCCCGTTCCTGATCCCGAAAACGCGGCACTGATGGAGCCGAGGCAGGGCGGCGACGCCGCTGCGCAGCACAGCGCGTCGCAGGACGCGGGCAGTTGGCCAGAGGAGCTGCTTCCTGCGGAAGGCTACGATCAGGATTTGCTTTGGGAGCTGATGGACGAACCCGGCCCGTCGTCATCTCTCGAGCCAGCCGCGCGCCATGACCAGTCATCGGATCCCGGAGAGTCCATTCGTCCCTTGAACTGGGGCTACGACCGCCAGCAGTTCCTGGACGAGCCGATGGGTGCACTTGCCAGGAGCAACCTCCTGCCAAGCGAGGAGGTCCTCATCAACGATGAGCATGACACAGCTGAGTTGCGGCCAGCGAAGAGGCCGAGGACCCTAGACAATCTGCACGGCCTTGCCAGCGAGCGGCAGCTGAGCGAGATCGCCAATTCAGGCGGTCGCCTGCTGACGTCGGCGGCCCCCACCCATCAACAGGGTGCATCGCCATGGCAGGCGCAGCCGATGATGCAGGCGAGCGGGCACGAAGATGCCACGGCGCCGCATGCGGTCGCGACGTACGTCGGAGGCGCCGCTGCGCAGCACAGCGCGCCGCAGGGAGCTGTCAGTCGGCCATTGGTCCTCCCGGAAGGTTACGATCAGGACCTGCGTTTGATGGTGGAAGACGGCCCGCCGTGGTCCGGGGTTCCCCCTGAGCAGGCGCAGGAGATAGTCCAAGCTGGAGAGCAGGAACCTGCCAGGTCCACCTCGACCTGGTCGCCGCAGATGCCGCTCAACTTTGATTGGAGTATGTGGCCGACCCTGGAAGCAGCGCCGGCGCCCGCTGCCAGGGCTCGCTCAGACACCTACGGCGGTCTTGAGTCTTTTGTTGATCTGAATGCGGCCACGCCGTCCGAATTGCGCGACGATGCTCACTTTGCGCCGGCGCCCGCTGCCAGGGCTCGCTCAGACACCTACGGCGGTCTTGAGTCTTTTGTTGATCTGGATGCGGCCACGCCGTCCGAGTTGCGCGACGATGCTCACTTTGCGCCGGCGCCCGCTGCCGGGGCTCGCTCAGACACCTACCGTGGTTTTCCATTGGTTGATCTGACTGCGGCCACGCCGTCCGAATCACGCGACGATGCTAATTCTGTACGGCCGTTTCCAAGCACCTCCGCTAATGCTCAGATCGGGGCTTTAGATCCGACAGCCTCGTCCCACGGCCGCGGGCTGGTGCTCGAGGACACGGAATGGCTGGGCGACGAGCATATCGACAGGGATTACCGGCTCCAGGAGCAGGATTTGCGGAGGAACCATCCGGATCTCGCCGCCCGGACGCGGTTCGTGAATCCCCTCATCGTCCTAAATTATCTGCGCTCTAACGACGATGGCGTCGTGCGAACCGAATTCCAGCGCATCGTCTACGATAATGGTAACGATACAGCCGACTTCCTGTTCCTGCCCGTGATTAATGCCGATCCTCAAGATCCTAATAGCCTCGGCAACCATTGGTCGCTGCTGTTCGTTGATCGCAGAGACCGGGGGCGGCCGGTCGCCTATCACTACGATTCCTACGGGGGACTCAACCACAAGGATGCAGAACATCTCGCAGGTCGGCTGGACCTCCGCCTGGAGCCAGCCGGCATGGCCCAGCAGCGGAACGGGTATGATTGCGGCGTCTTTGTCGTGGACGGGACGCGGGCGCTGGTTAGGCAATTGGAGCAAGGACGGGAACCAGACCTGCTGAACCTCAGCAACGTAGTTGCCAATCGGCAGGCACTGCAGAACCGACTCAGGGGCTGATGTCGCCATGGGCGATAGCTCAGGCTGGAGCGGCTCACGCCGGCCTGGGCCCCCAACGGCGGGATCGCCGAGGTGAAGCGAATCCGCTGGTCACCGCGCGATCCCGAATCTTTACCCGGCCTCGATGGTTCATCGAGCACGACTTCCATGCGCTCGTCCTTTCCATCAATACCCACGCTCAGTAGTTGACTAAGGCACAAGACATTTGTGGTCCAGCAGCATGCTGGTGCTGATCGGCGCGACGCCGGAAGGCAAGAAGGAACTCATCGGCTTCCAGGTCGGCGTGCGCGAGAGTGCGCAGAGCTGGCACGAACTGCTCGTCGAGGCGAAAACCCCTGGGCTGAAGATCGCCCCGGAAATCGCCGTCGGAGACGGCGCGCTCGGCTTCTGGAAGGCGCTCGACGAGGTCTTTCCCGCCACGCGACATCAGCGCTGCTGGGTGCACACAACCGCGAATATCTGAACAAAGTTGCAGTGTCGGTGCAGGCCAGCATGAAGAGGATCTGCACGAGGTCTATTTGGCGCCCAACCGAGCTTCGGCCGAAGTGGCGATCGACGTCTTTGCCGAGAAATACGTCGGGTTCTAACTACGTCGGCGGTGCGAAGACAGGATTCCGTCGTCAATTGCGGTTCAATAGTGAAACGCCGTTCGTTCACGAATCGTAGAGGTTTTCGCCGGCAGTGGCCGTCGGCGTGAGCCGCTCCAGCCTGAGCTATCCGCGCACGGCGACATCAGCCCCTGAGTCGGTTCTGCAGTGCCTGCCGATTGGCAACGAGGTCGCTGAAGTTCAGCAGGTCTGGTTCCCGTCCTTGCTCCAATTGCCTAACCAGCGCCCGCGTCCCGTCCACGACAAAGACGCCGCAATCATACCCGTTCCGCTGCTGGGCCATGCCGGCTGGCTCCAGGCGGAGGTCCAGCCGACCTGCGAGATGTTCTGCATCCTTGTGGTTGAGTCCCCCGTAGGAATCGTAGTGATAGGCGACCGGCCGCCCCCGGTCTCTGCGATCAACGAACAGCAGCGACCAATGGTTGCCGAGGCTATTAGGATCTTGAGGATCGGCATTAATCACGGGCAGGAACAGGAAGTCGGCTGTATCGTTACCATTATCGTAGACGATGCGCTGGAATTCGGTTCGCACGACGCCATCGTCGTTAGAGCGCAGATAATTTAGGACGATGAGGGGATTCACGAACCGCGTCCGGGCGGCGAGATCCGGATGGTACCTCTGCAAATCCTGCTCCTGGAGCCGGTAATCCCTGTCGATATGCTCGTCGCCCAGCCATTCCGTGTCCTCGAGCACCAGCCCGTGGCCGTGGGACGAGGCTGTCGGATCTAAAGCCCTGATCTGAGCATCAGCGGAGGTGCTCGGAAACGGCCGTACAGAATTAGCATCGTCGCGTGATTCGGACGGCGTGGCCGCAGTCAGATCAACCAATGGAAAACCGCCGTAGATGTCTGACGGAGCCCTGCCGGTTGATGGTGAGGCCGGTTCTTGCATCTGCCGCCGCGCCAGCTCCTCGCGCAACCACGCCAAAGCTTCATCATCCGAGAAGGCTGGCGCCGGAGAAAGCCCCAGCGGCGAGCCGGGCTGTCGAGCGCCCTGGTGATGACCCGGTACTGGCCCGGCAAACAGCGCCGGAAAGTCAGGCGCCGAGGCCCAAGCATTGTCACGCAACTCGAATGGTGTGGGCGGATTCGGATTAACCGCTGCCTCAAGACCGGCGTAGGTGTCTGAGCGAACCCCGGCAGAGTGTGCTGCGTCGAAGGTCGGCCACATACTCCAATCAAAGTTGAGCGGCATCTGCGGCGACCAGGTCGAGGTGGACCTGGCAGGTTCCTGCTCTCCAGCTTGGACTATCTCCTGCGCTCGCTTAGGAAAGGTCACCTCGGACGGTGGCCCGACTTCCACCATCCCCCGAAGCAGATCATCATCGTCACCTTCCGCAAGAAGTTTCTTTGGCCAAGTGAAAGCTGGCTCGGGCGCACTGTACTGCGCCGCGGCGTCCGCCTCGCCCCTGGCGCGGACTGTGAGCGGAGCGACTCCGGTCGCCGACCGCGAGTCCCGGAGACGATCTAGTGCCCTAAGGACGCCCCCCTTCGAAATTTTGTCGAACGCCTCGGCATCATCATCAAGCGACTCCTCGTTGATCCGAGCCGCGATTCCGGACTTGTTGTTTGCAAATAGCCACCGGCTGAATCTGCGAAGAGGACGAACATAGCTTGTCTTGACGCTGATGTCCTCATACCCCGCGTCGATGAGTGCGGCCGCGAGCCCCGAAATCAGCGGCTCATCCTCGGGATGAAAAGAGGGTTTACTCGCTCCGGCCCGAAGATGAGCCAGTGCGGCGTTGATGACTTTGTGACCTCCGGCCTCTTCCTTATAGACCTTGGCATCTTCGTCCAATTCGTTCAACGATGCGTGCTTAAGCTGAGCTGCAATGCCCGGCTTGTTGTTTTCACGCAGGTACTGACTAAAACCGGTAAGAATGCTTCCATAGGTCTTAGCCGTACTTGCAGTGCCCTTAGTCGCCGCTTGAACGTTGTACTCTTTGATGAGGGCCGCGTCCTCGGGATAAGGAAGCCGGTCAGCGCGGTTTGCGATCGGCGCGCCTCCGTCTGCCGATTGGGAGGTCATTGCAAGACCTTGTGGATTGTTTAGGGTCCGCTGCCTCTTCGCTGCTCTGAACTTCGCTGTGTCATGCTCATCGTTGATGAGCACCTCCTTGCGTCGTAGGAGGTTGCTCCTGTCAAGTGCAGGCCCTGAAATGAAGGGCGCATCCTCGGAGTGAAAGGGAGGGCGGATGCGTTTACTCGCTCCGGCTCGGAGATGAGCCAGTGCGGCGTTGACGTCTCTGTAACCTCCGGCCTCTTCCTTATAGACCCTGACATCCTTATCCAGCTTATCCTGTGACGTGTCCTCAAGCCGAGCAGCAATGCCCGGCTTGTTGTTTTCACGCAGGTAGTGACTAAAATTGGTAAGAATACTTGCATAACTCGCCGCGGTACTTGAAGTGCCCTTGGTCTCAGCTTTTGCTTTGTACTCCTTGATAAGGGCCGCGTCCTCGGGATAGGGGGTCAGGTCGACGCGGCCGGCGATCGGCACGACTCCGCCCATCAGCTGCGAGGTCATGAGATGACCTACTGCTGTAAGGAGGTTCTTAGTATGATCGCCCCCCTTGAACTCCTCGACATCCTTGGTCAGCGACTCGTCGTAAAGCCGAGTAGCAATCTCTCGCTTGTTGTTTGCAAAGAGCCAGCGACCGAAACTTAGAAGAGTATTTACATTGTTCTTGGCCGTGAGCTCGGCGGCCCCCCCTTTGATGAGCGCGTCCTCAAGCCCCCAAATAAGGGGCGCATCCTGGGAATAAAGAGGGCGCTTGCTGCCACCTACCAAAACGCCAGTCGAATGATCCGGCTGCAGCGCCGACGCGCCTGGCATCGCCCCACCATCGGCCTGCGGCACGCCTAAACTGTCGATCTTGCCCAGCTGCCGCTCACTCGGACCGCTTTGCGGATTGTTTATGGTCCTGCGCTTCTTCGCTATTCTGAACTCCGCTTTGTCATGCTCATCGTTAATGAGCACCTCGTCGCTTCGTGGGAGGTTGCTACTTTCAAATGCACTCATCAGCTCGTCCGGGGACTGCTGGTGGTCGTCGCGCCAGTTCGAGAAACGAAAGGCATCTCCCGGATCCAGGACCTGGTCATCTCGCGCGGTTGACTCGTGAGACACCCGATCGTTATCTTCCGCAGGGAGCACCTCTGGCCAACTTGAAGCTGCCTGCGGCAGATCCTCATCGTTGATTTCCGGAGGCAGCTCCTCTGGCCAACTGAAAGCTTCCCCCGACGCGCTGTGCTGCGCAGCGGCGTCCCCGACGCGCCTTGGCTCCATAAGGACGGCATTTTCAGGATTAGGAACGGGGGGAATATGGCGGAGCTCGATCGCTTTAGCGCCCGCCGGCGATTTTCGGAGATGAGCCAGTGCTGGACCGATCATCCGGTAATCCCCGGAGTCCTTCTTATAGCCCTTGACATCTTCATCCAGCGAATCGTTAGACAACCGAGCAGCAATGCCCGGCTTGTCGTTTTTGCGCAGGTACTCACTGAAACTGCTAAGAGCAGTTGCATATTTGTACGCAGTCGTTGCTCCTTTTTTGTGTTCTTTGATGATTGTAGCTTTGTACTCTTTGATGAGAGCCGCGTCCCGGTGATAAGGATTGAACTCAGTGCGGGCTGCGATCGGCACGGCTCCGTCCGTCGACTGCGAGGCCCGGAGATGACCCAGTGCTGTGAGGACGAACCGCTTCTCACTTTTGTCGAACGCCTTGACTTCTTCATCCAGCGACTCGCGGTCAAGACGAGCAGCAATTCCCTCCTTGTTGTTTTTAAGGAGCCAACGTCCCAGTCTGAGAAGAGAATCTATATTGTACTTGGCGGTGCGTTCCTTGAACCCGCGCTTGATGAGTGCCGGCGTCAGCCCCTCGATAAGGGACGCATCTTCGGAATAAAGAGGCTCCTTACTGTGACCTACGAAAGCCCAAGTTGACTGGCCCGCCTGCAGCGCCGAGGCGCCCGGCATCGCCTTGCCGCCTCTGACCAGCGACGCTGGAGCGTATTGCTGCCCGCTCTCCTGCATGATGGGCTGCGCCTGCGGTGCACCGACTTGCACGGTTGTCTCGAGAGGCGACGTGGGGCCGGCCTCGCCCGTCGTTTCCAAAAGCATGTCCTGCTCGTGACGTTCCGCCGGGGGCTTCTCTGGCCGACTGACAGCTCCCTGCGACGCGGTGTGCCGCGCAGCGGCGTCCTCGACTCCGCCTGCTGATGTCCGGAGATGACCGAGGGCTGTCAGAACGAGCCGGTTTCGACTTTTGTCGAACGCCTTGACATCTTCATCCAGCGACTCGTGGTCAAGACGAGCAGCAATTCCCTCCTTGTTGTTTTTAAGGAGCCAACGCCCGAGTCTGAGAAGAGCCCTAACATTATCGGTGATGGAGCGCTCTTTGAACCCGCGCTTGATGAGGGTGGCCTTTAGCCCTTCGATAAGGGACGCATCCGGGGAATAAAGAGGCTCCCCGATGCGGCCTACGAAAGCCCAAGGTGACTGGCCCCCGCCGTCTCCACTATGCGGCGCTGAGGTGCGTTCGTCCCCGCTCGCCGGCATGATGGGCTGCGCCTCCGTCGGCAATGCACCGACTTGCAAGGTTGGATCGAGAGGCGACGAGGGGCCGGCCTCGTTCGGCGCCCCCAAAAGCAAACCCTGCTCGTGGCCTTCCGCAGGAAGCTCCTCTGGCCAACCGGCAGCTCCCTGCGACGCGCTGTGCTGTGCAGCGGCATCCCTGACGTGTCTCGGCTCCAGCAGGGCCGCTTCTTCGAAATGAGGAACGGCTGGGATATGGCACTCGAATTCTATCGCTCGGGCGCCCACAGGCGACGCTCGGAGATGAGCCAGTGCTGCACCGATGTTCCTGTGACCACCGGCGTCCTTCTTATAGCTCTTGATATCTCCATCCAACGCCCGGTCGAAAAGCCGACCAGCAATGCCCTTCTTGTTGTTTTCACGCAGGTAGTCACTGAAAATTTTAAGAGCAGTTGCGTAGACCCTGGCGGTATCTGTCGCTGCTTCATTTTTGTACTCTTCGATGAGGGCCGCGTCCTGGGGGTGAGGATTCAGCGTAGCGAGGCCTGCGATCGGCACGACTCCGCCCGTCGACTGGGACGTTCGGAGATGATGTATTGCCGTATGGATTCTCTTGTTGGCATCACCCTTTCCTGGGAACTCCCGGACATCATTGGTCAGCGACTCGTCGTCGAGCCTAGCAGCAATGGCCCTCTTTTTGTTTTCAAAGAGCCAGCGTCCGAATCTGAGTAGATGACCTACACTGTCCTTTGCGGTGGTTTCGGCGGCCCCACCCTTGATGATTGCCTTCTCAAGCCCTAAAATGAGGGGCGCATCCTCGGAATAAAGGGGGTGCTTGCTGTGACCTACCAATACCCCAGTCGACTGGCCCGGCTGCAGCGCCGAGGCGCCCGACATCGCCTTGAGGCCTCCACCCTGCGACGCCGGAGCGTATTCGCGCCGGCTTGCACGCATGATGGGCTCCGATGACGATGCACCGAGTGGATGTATGTGAGCCTGCATGAGCACACGGCCCCCTGAATTGTCGATCTCGCTCAGCTCCCGCTCAAACGCCGCCGCGTCTGCCGAGGAGGGCGCCGGTGGGCTCTCTTGCGGGCCGGCGCTGCCCGATTGTTGCTGCAAAGGACTAGTTGAGGTGGAATCCATCCATTCTCACTTTCGAAAATCTAGGCCCATCTGAGCTGAGACTCGGATCTCATGAGCGAGGAAGCCCAAGGCGATCAAGACTGTGGCATGATCTGCCGTCGGACCCAGCAACAGACAACCAACCGCGCCGCCCAAGCAGTCGGACACTCCAATGTTCTTCCCCTGCGATCAGTAGCTGCCTAGAGACACACTGTTTATGTGGGGGAAGCTGTCGAGAACCTGACGAGCCGACTCCCGTGACGCCGCGTCAGGACATCATCTTGCGCGTGTCTGCGCCCCGCGCGAGCTAGCCCGTCTTATTCGCAAGAGTGCGCCTGAGGGCTGGCGAGCGTGGTGTAAGCGCTGATGCGGCGTAGGATTCGGTTGCGAAGCCAACCCCATCACCTTCAACCGCGAACGCCACGCCCGCCATGACCGATGATACGATTCTGCCCTTCTCGTTTCCAACCGTTCACGCCAAGAAAGTCACTGCGGCCTTCGATGGCGTCGCCTGACCTCGAACGGGGGCGAGATGCTTCTGGCGATGGCCGAGCGGCGTCTCGGCTTGGCCGACAATCTGGCCCGGGTGTTCCCGGATCGGCGCGATCCGACGCGGGTCGTGCACAGCCGTGTCGATATGTTCCGCGCGCGCATGTTCGCGATCTGCTGCGGCTACGAGGACGCCGACGACCTCGATCATCTGAGGTCCGATCCGGCATTCAAACTGGCCTGCGGACGGCTGCCGGACACGGGTCGCGATCTGTGTTCTCAGCCGACGCTGTCGCGGCTGGAGAATGCTCCGCGCCTGCGCGACGTGATCCGGCTGAGCTACATTTTGGTCGACGCATGGATGGATAGCTACCCCCGCGAACCGGCATCCGTCACGCATTGTCGATGGTTTGATACCGCGGATTATTACCCCGTTTCTCTTGTTCGACGCAAAAGACCAACCGTCCGTCTTCGACAAGGGCGACCGCCCCGTCATGTGTCAGCTTGATACCGCAGATTCGCATAGTCGCTCCGTCTCTAACGCGTCAAATTCGATTGATTCGACGAATGAATCGGATTCCTGAAGCTGGCAAGCAAGCAGTCTTCGTTAGCCGACTCCCCCTGGCACTGCAGCCGCTCGACCTCGACTAACCTTTCGTTGAGCATGGACATGATTGTCTCGGCACCAGCCGCATGGCCCCAGTGTCGACATGTAGCATCACGCGCGGATCCGAAAATCAGAAGCCCACCTGGCGCGAGCATCCGCGTCAGCCTGTCGATGCTTGCGCGCATCTCGGTCACGTCCTCGAGGTAATAAAGAACTTCCGCAACGACGATCAGATCGAACGGCTCGGTGGCTACGAACTGTTGAATGTCAGAGACTATCCACGTGATGTGCGACCACCTTTTGGTCCGTTGGCATGCTCGACCAATCGCCCGCAGCACGACATCGACCACTGTGAGACGATCGCAGTGAGGCGCTAGCTTCTCCGTGAACGCGCCAGCGGCACACCCAACCTCCAGAGCACTTGCGATAAATCCTCGTGAAAGCGCCAGACGGAGCATTTCGGTGTGACGTTTGCGCTCGAAGGGATTACCATCGATCCGCCACGGATCATCAGTCGCCAATTCTCGCTCTAGCAGTTGATAGGTCACTTCCAGACTCACGTGTACGCTCCTCGCCCTAATTCGCACCACAACCGGCAGCAGCAAATCGCACTCAGACGTCATCAACCTCGGCGGAAACGTTCTCGTCCCAATCGCGCTAACGGTTTACGGCGCCGAAGCGCGCCTGTGCCGCGCGTTCTTCGTTGCAAGCCAACCAGTATTCCATGTCGATCAACCGGGTCAACCAAGTGTCCGTACGATTGCTGGCAGCCAGCTGCCGCACCGATCTCTCGATTCCGTTGGATGCCAAGCTGTTGCTGCAGAAGTTGCTAGTGCAAGAGTTCGGTACCGAGGTTGATCCATCACGAATCTCGTTCGTGAACCACCAACCTGACGCATGCCGTGAGCGCGTTTGCGATGTCAGGCTTTGAAGAGAGCTTGGTTCTCGCAATCGATGGGGGTGGGGACTTCCTCTCGTCTCGTCGCGGTAGGAGCTGGCACCGAAATTAAGCAACTCGCAACCTTACCGGAGAACAACTCTCTAGCTAGAATGCTCTTAAGGCGAGCTCTTTGCAGGAACGAGAGCGGAGTCATCGACGCCGGTTTGCGCCTTCGCGCGGAAACTCGGTGTCATGCAAGCCCTCGACCATCAGAGAACCCCCACCGGCTGCGCTCCGGTGTAGCGTGAATGATTCGCCGGCAGTCGACTTCATGCCAAGGAGGACGCGATCGTAACCTTCACGTTCGGGAAAGCCGGCGACGGTGCGCTTCGAGCCGGCTTCAACGTGCTTTACGGCGCTTCCGATACCGGTAAATCGTTTATTCTCGATTCGATCGACTACATGCTCGGTGGCAAGGGCCCCGCTGCGGGCGGTGGCCGGTTCGGCGCTAGGTAACTCAAATGATGGATTTGTAGGTGGGCAAAGACGCTCATGGCGCGCCGATGCTCCGCTCGAATTCCTGAAATTCAATCATCCAGGCACCGAAATATTGACGGATGATCGCGTTGAATTCGGCATCCGTATATTCGCTAAAATGTCCAATCAGCCAATTCGCGCGGTCTTTGAGTTTTAGCAGGTAGGACGAATCCAAGGCATCGAGAAAGGTCGCCGCGTTCTCACCGGCAACATACATCAAGCCGGCTTCCTGAGGCTCCTGCTCGACGAGGTCGCGCGACATCATCAAAACGAGTCCCTGATGGACAATCTGTCGTCTCACTTCGGCGTCGGGCGAACGCAACGGCGTTGGCAGATGCAGGCTCTCTCCGGGCCGCCGTCGAGATCATTGGCTTTCACCAGAATATAGTCGAGCGCTGTCAGGTGCTGCAGATCGAACGCCCTCGGATAAGCAGCGCCGAGAAGAGCCACGGCGCGGATGCCGGCTTCGAGCGGGCCATTGAACGTGACCTGCCGACCTGACGGCTCTATTTCGTCCATTTCAGCTTTTCGCCGTTCGCGAGTTGATGGCAGATGCCTCGGCGATCCTGCGTTTGCGCGATTGGGGCGATTGGATTCGCCGTGATCGCCATGTCTTGTGCCGCCTTTGTGACCGCCACGACGCGATTATAACTGTCGTCATATTCGTCGTCGTGAGTATCGATCACGGCAGCGTAGATTTCATCCTGCAGCCGTTCGAAGGTGCCGGGCTCGACCTTGTCGCGGACGAATTCTCGCCAGCTTGCCAATAGAATTAGTCGAGCGCGGATCTCGACCGGCGGGCCGGCCGATCCGCAAAGGAGGGAGGTTATCGCCGCCCTGATCGCTCGTTGAGGTAACCTGGATACACGGTCTGGCTGGTGTCGGCGAGAAGCCGCACCAGCCAGCTCTACCAGCAGAAGCCGACATCAGCCCCTGAGACGGGTTTGCAGTGCCTGACGATCTGCGACGAGCGCGTCGAACTGCAGCAGGTCTGGCCGCTCTCCTTGCGCCAATCGCTTAACGAGCTCCCGCGTGCCGTCCACCACAAAGACACTGCAATCATAACCGTTCCTCTGCTGGGTCATGCGGGGTGACTCCAACCGGGCGCCCAGCCGTTCCGCGAGCTGTTCTGCAGGCTTGTTGTTGTATCACCGGAGGGAGTCGTAGTGATAGGAGACCGGCCTTTCCCGGTCGCCGCGATCAACGAACAGCGGCGACCAATGGGTACCGCGGTGATTAGGATCCGCAGCGCCGGCTTCGTTCACTGGCAGGAATAGGAAATCGGCTGCATTCTGATCATAGACGATGCGATGAAGGGCGCGCAGCGCGTCGTTCTCGGCGCCCCTGCTCAGACGAAAGGGTATGAGGGGATCCACGAACCGCGTCCGGGAGGCGAGATTTGGACCGTTCCTCTGCAGCTCTTGCGCCTGAAGCTCGTAATCCCTCACGATATGTTCGTCGCCCAGCCATTGGCTGGCGCCGAGCACCCGCCCGCTGCGGTCGTGGGACGAGGCTATAGGATCCAAAGCTCCGATCTGAGCACCGGAGGATGTGCTGGTAAACTCCGGCGCAGAATGAGCATCGTCATACGACTCGTGCGGTGTGGGCGGCAAATCAAGCAGAGAGCCAAGCTCGTGGTAGAAATCTGACGACGGAGCCGGTGCCACTAACGCAGCTTCACTCATGAGCCGAAGGCGAGGGTGATGGATGAGCTGAACGTCATTGGGTCCTCCGGCCCCCAAGACGGCGGTGTAGCGCTCACCGCGAATATTGTAACTCATCACCCGCTGTTCCGCGTCCGGCAACGGGCCCAAGTGGCTCAAGCTAGAGAGCATCGTTTCCGGGGCAGATTGGGCGGGGTGGAAAAAGTCCTCGGGAGCGGCAAATGAAACATCAATCGTCTCGTCGACTGGGGGGTGGTCTCCTCAGCCCTCACGGACGCTGGCACGGCTTGCTCCTCAGAGACCACTATTGGGCGATACGGCTGCACTGCCGAGGGCATCGACTCACCGCCTCCGGCACGCGGTGCTGAAGTGTATTCGTGCTCGTCCCCCGGCATCGTGAGCTGCGCCTCCCATCCCGATGTGCCCACTTGATGGCAAGGGTCCTGCATCGGTTCGATCTCCTCCATCTCCTCCCTCAACCGAGCCAAAGCTTGTCGAGTGGCCTCGCCGAGCGCGGGGGCCGTCTCCTCAGCCACGGCGGACGCCGGCCCAGTATGAGCATGGTCACGCAACTCGAACGGTGTGAACGGATTCAGATCAACCACTGACAAAATCGGCCCATGATGATGGCGCGCCGTCAAGTGACCCGGCTGCACCACCGAGGCGCCGATCATCGGCACACCACCTCCAGCGTACGGTGCCGTTCCGTGTTCTTGCCCGCTCCCTGGCCTGGGGGGCTGCATCAGCGCGCGACCGCTTGATCTGCCGATCTCGCTCAGCTGCCGCTCATGGCGGGGGGCGCTCTTGAGAAGTGCACCCATCAGCTCGTCCGCGGCCTGCAGGTGGTCCTGGCGCCAGCACAGAGGACGAAAGGACTCTGCGGGATCCGGATCAAAACTCCAATGGCCAAGAGGAGTGATGCTCCACGGTTGTTGAAGCTTGTCTGGACCGATAGCTAAGGCTGACGAATGGACCGGTTCAGCGCACGCGTCGGGTGAGCGCCCAATCTGCTCTTCGTTGACAGCTAGCACTGGCGGGGCGGTAGCCTGACCCCCGTCCTGTCGAGAGCCGCTTGCCACGGAAGCGCCGCCCCCGCCGCTGTCACGAGTGATACTCAACCCGTTATCAGTTGAAGCATCGGACTCACGATACCTACGGAGGGGCCTGCAACGCCTGATGCATTTTCCGATCATCCTGGAGCCTCTCATTAGCGTAAGCGAGCAAGACATCGTCATCGAGCGCATGGAGCGTTTTTCCGCAGGCTCGAGATGTTTCGCTAACCTGCGAAGGCTCGCAGCATAATTCAGCGCGGTGCCCGGTTTCAGCCGCCGGAGCGCACGTCACCCGGGACCGCCCTCTCGATGAGGCTCTGGTCGTTTTGAGAGGGTGTATAGCTTTGACGTCCGCCTCGAGCTGGCCCGGCGATGAGGCCCGGGTTGTTTTGACCAGCCGGAGCACTACGCTCGCGATATATGTATACGAATCGCCTCCAAGGCGGGCCGCATCATCGTCTTCGGGAACGCCGCGTCAGCGATAGCGACCAACGAATCGAGACCAACAAGCCCTTCAATCGTCTCGCCCCGAAACCCGAGATAATCCCCCAATCTGCGCAGAAGCCCAACATAATTCTGCACAGTCTTGGACGGTAGTCCCCGCCGCGCAGCGTATGCCTGAACAGCGGCGTCGATAAAGCTCAAATCCCCCTGAGACAGATGAGGATGGAACGGGTCTGGCAGGGCTGGGACGCCGGGCGCGGGAATCTGGGCAGGGGTTCGACGCGCCTCGCCCAAGTGCTGCTCAAAGCCCTCTTGCCCGACCTGTCCGGGGATGTCCCGCGTTCTGTTGAATTTCTGAAGAGGTCGGCGTTGCCCACCTTGAGCCGGCAGGCTCGGGGTGCTGATTCCACAAAGGAGAGCAACGCCATGACGAGAGATATCACACCGGCTGGTTGGCCGGCGACCGGGGCGGTGGACGAAGCGTTTGCGGAAGTGCGGGCGAGCTTCGATCGGTTCTGCCTTGCGGCAGGGATCGAGGCGCTCGGCACGATGATGGAGACGGATGTGACGGCGGCCTGCGGGCCGCGCCACGGTCGCGATGCGGCGCGGCGGGCGCACCGTTGGGGCCGAACGCGGGGACGGATCGGTTTCCACGGCGGCAAGATCGAGGTCGAGCGCCCGCGGGTCCGGGGCGTGGATGGCGGCGAGGTCACGATCCCGAGCTGGGAAACGGCGGCGCAGGAGGACTGGCTCGGTCGCTGGGCGATGAACCTGATGCTGATCAATGTATCGACGCGCCGGTTCGGCCGCGCTGTCCGGCTGCCCGAAGGTGACGTGCCGGTACCGCCCGGATCGGGGTTTCGAAGTCGGCGGCCTCGCGGAGGTTCGTAGCGCTGTCGGCGGCGCGGCTGGCTGACTTCTTGGCTGCCGATCTGTCCGCGCTCGACCTTCTGGTGGTCCAAATCGACGGGCTGCATCACCCGACGGTGCCAAGACTGTTCATCGCCGACGGCGCGAAAGCGTTGTCGAAGGCGATCCGCCGCACCTTCGTCGGCCGCTGCGATCCAGCGCTGCCAGATCCACAAGGCGCGCAACATCATGGAACGCCTGCCGAAAGAGCATCATGCGGCCACCCGTCGGGTGCTGCGCCAGGCCTGGGAGCTCGATGACCCCGACAAGGCTGAAAAATTGATCCGCAATCTCGCGCGTCGACTCGACCAGCAATGGCCCGGCGTAGCGGCCAGCATCCTCGAAGGCCTCGACGAAATCCTGATTGTCGTCCGGTTGAAGCTGCCGAAGGAGCTTCGTCGATCGCTCGCCTGCACCAACATCGCCGAGAACATGATGGGCACCATTCGCCGCGTCACGCGCAACGTCAAACGCTGGCGGGATGCCGGTATGGCCTTGCGATGGGGCGCGGCCAGCATGATCGAGGCCAACAAGGGCTTCCGACGATTGAAGGCGCATAAGCAATTGTCGGTTCTGCGTGCGGCCCTTCAAGCTCGCCACGATCGCATGACGATCAACCCCGTTGCCCACGTCACGAGGGCCGCGTAACATTCATTCCGGCAACGTTGGCCCGACGTAGTTCAACACCGATCGGGACATCCCCGCTTCTTAACCGACGACTGCTTAGTCGCGAATCCGGCCGCACGGCGGTTGCTGAAGATTGGACAAGAAGCCTGCATGCGTGAGTCGAGGCGCTCGGGTTTTCGGGGAGCGTCTGTCACTAGACGCCGTCTATGACGGCTCCTCGAGCATGAACTTCGAGAATACAGTCGTCTTGTCCATTGCCACGCGAATTGCGGCCGAAAAGGCCTGGCCGAACGAATAAAGGATGAGAATCTGCTAGCTGGCAATCGTCAACTTAATCGGCCTCTGAGCCGAAGACGGCACGTCTCAGAGGTTCGAGAATCGGCGATAGCGCCTGCAACCCGCTCACCCGACGATGACTGGTCTGCTCGGCAGACCGCTCGCCGGCACGGCGAGCTGTGGTGTAGACTTGTCGTCCTGGCGTAAGTTTGCCATGTTTGCTTTCCATTTTCTGCGAGTTACTGACTTGCTTAGCACTGTCAATTGCCCTTTTCAGGTGCTTACCCACTTAATTGAGAGCTGAGAACAGCGAACCTACTAATTCTAGCACCTCTGTACAGTGATTGTGGCTCTTTGGAAGTGAGCGGATAGACGCGGCCCTAACCCCGATCGCGGCCACCAGCACGAGATCGTCACCGGGATGCAACCCATCGATTTGGACCACCAGACGAGCGCGGACAGATCCGCAGCCATGAAGTCGGCCAGCCGCGCCGGCACATTGATCAGCACCAGGTTCATCGTCCAGCGACCGAGCCGTTCCTCATGCGCGGCTGTTTCCAAGCTCGGGATATGACCTCGCATAGCGGCGGATCGCCGCGCTGCTCAAGCGCGAGCGGCGATCCGCCGGCCACGACCCGGTCAACGCCAAGCGCGTCCACCGGCTGATGATGAAGAGCGGCTTGTTGCTGGCCCGGCATACATGGCGCCGCGTCCCGCGGGCCCATGATGGAACGATCATGACAAGCCGCTCCAATGAGCGCTGGTGTTCAGACGCGATCGAGTTCACCTGCTGGAATGGCGAGATCGTGCGCGGGTTGCCTTTGCTCTGGACGTAAGCGCGGCTTTCTACGCACCTTTTTATGTTGAGAGAGCTGATGCATGAGGTGTCCACCAAATGTGAGGTGGACACTACGTGATGGAAGAAGGACAGAAGCTGCGGGTGACGGTTGTGCACCCGAGCGGACGACGAACATTTGATCCGGTAGCTAAGGAGCATCTTATCGCCGCCTGCCTTGAGCCGGGCGCTTCGGTTGCCAAGCTGGCGCTCGAACATGGGGTCAATGCGAACCTTGTGTGGAAGTGGATACGCCAGCACCGGTTCGCAAAGAAGGAAACGGTGGCGATCGCGCCGCCTTCGACGCCGGCGTTTATTCCGGTTCAGATCGAAGGCACCCCGGATCGGGCTATGTCGAGGCAGGACAGTGCTGCTGTGCAGGACCTGCGACCCAATGATCCTGGGGTGCAGCTCTCGGAACTTGAGCGGACAAGCCCTCTTTCCTCTCCGGCCAAGGTGAACGCATCACTGCCGAATGGACTGCAGCTGACGCTGGAATGCGGTGATGTACGAGCGGTGATGGCGATAGTCGGAGCGTTGTGCGATGTTCAGACTGGCCGCTGACGTTCAGGTCTACCTGCACCGCGAGCCGATCGACTTCCGGGCCGGCATCAACAGCCTCGCGGTGCTGGTTCAGGAGACGATGGCACTCGATCCATTTGCCTCTGCTGTGTTTGCTTTCTGCAACCGTCGTCGCGACCGGATGAAGCTCCTGTTCTTCGATCGGTCAGGGTTTGTGATGGTGTTGAAGCGGTTGACCGAGGATAAGTTCCGTTGGCCTCGGCGCCAGGAAACGGTGGTACGACTTACGAGCGAACAATTGCATTGGATCCCCGACGGAATCGACATCGATGCGATGGTCCGCCATCCGGTGCGACAATATCAGGTTGCTGGCTGACAGATTGCCGGTCTACGGCTTCCAAATATCCCGGGCGGCTGAACTATCTTGACGCCACGGCATGCTTCCGATTCAAGAATCCGATGAATCGAACGGGCGAACCGAGCGGTCACAGAGCTGATGGCGCAAATAACCGCGCTGCAAGTGGAGAACCGCCAGCTCACCGAGCGCGTCTCCAGACTTGAGGAGGAACTGGCGCTGGCGCGACTGCATCGCTATGCGCCGCGCAGTGAAAAGCACATTGATCGCGTCTTTAACGAGGCCGAAGAGGCTGCGGTTGGCGATAAAAACTTTGACGAAATCGATGCTGCCGTCGATCTGCCCGACACCGGATTGTCGCCTACTGGAAAGTCGGTGGGGAAGAAGCGAGGGCGCAAGCCGTTACCTTCGAGCCTGCCACGGGAATGCGTCGAATATGACATCCCCGACGATCAGAAGGTCTGTCCATGCTGCACCGGCCGGATGCATCGGATGGGGGAGAGCCTTACCGAGCAGCTCCATATCGAGGTGAAGGCCAAGGTCGTGCAGAACGTACGGTTCAAGTACGCATGCCGAAACTGCGACCGCACCGGGATCAACACGCCGATTGTCATCGCGCCGATGCCGGTGCAGCCCTTGCCGGGCAGCATCGCCACGCCTTCGACGTTGGCTTCTGCTCCGCATCTACGATGTACTGAAACTGCGGCTGCTTGACGCCTCCACTTCTCCACCGAAGGAGCGATATGCCGTGTCCAACGATAACGTCATCCAGTTGATTCAGCCAGGAATCTTCAACGATCAACTCACAGAAGTCTTGCGCAACGGGGCACGTGCCCTTCTCGCCAAGGCGGTCGAGGCCGAAGTCGCAGACTTTCTCGGCCAGCATGCCGATTTGAAGACCCCGGACGGCCACCAGCCCGTCGTGCGCCACGGCCACCTGCCGGAGCGCGAGGTGATGACCGGCATCGGTCCGGTCGCCGTCCGCCAGCCGCGTGTACGCGATCGCGAGGCGGCCGCTACTGATCCTGGTCGCATCCGGTTCTCTCCGTCGATCCTGCCGCCCTACATGCGCCGCTCGAAATCGATCGAGACGCTGCTGCCGATCCTTTACCTGAAGGGTATCTCCACCGGCGACTTCTCGGAGGCGCCGGCGGCGCTGCTCGGCAAGGATGCTGCCGGGTTGTCGGCATCCGCCATCGGCCGGCTGAAAGGACGGTTGGATCGACGAGCACGCCGCGTGGCAGAAGCGCGATCTGTCGGCGAAGCGCTACATCTTCATCTGGGCCGATGGCATCCATCTCCAAGCACGCCTTGAAGACGAAAAGCAGTGCATCCTGGTGCTGATCGGCGCGAGGCCGGAAGGCCGCAAGGAACTGGTCGGCTTCACCGATGGCGCCCGCGAGAGCGCGCACGATTGGCGCGATCTGCTGCTCGACCTGAAGCGGCGCGGGCTCGACCTGGCCCCTCAGCTCGCCATCGCCGACGGCGCGCTCGGGTTCTGGAAGGCCGCCGGTGAGGTCTGGCCGAAAACGCGCGAGCAGTGCTGCTGGGTGCACAAGACCGCCAACGTGCTCGGCAAACTGCCGAAGAGCCAGCACCCGAAAGCCATACGCGCGTTGCGGGAGATCTGGATGGCCGAAACCAAGGCCACAGCCGAGCTGGCGTTCGACGCCTTCATCGAGAGCTACACGCCCAAATACGAGAAGGCGGCCGACTGCCTGAGCAAGGATCGGGACACGCTACTGGCGTTCTACGACTTCCCCCGAGCACTGGAAACACCTGCGGACGACCAATCCCATTGAAAGCACCTTCGCCACCGTGCGCCACCGCACGATCCGATCGAAGGGCTGCCTGTCCAACACGACCGCCCTAGCAATGGTCTTCAAATTGCTTGAGGGCGCACAGAAAAGCTGGCGACGGCTCGACGGACACAACCAGTTGCCAAAACTCGTTCTCGGTGTGACATTCAACGACGGGATCGAGGTCATCGCCAAGTCGACCGACCGTCAGCCCGCAACCGCCGCCGCCTGACCGGCCCGGTCGTCACCAAAAATTGGCGATAGCTCCGTCGCCGATGGTCGAATCTTCTTCATGTCGAAGCACCAATCCGGCCACTGACAGGTTCGAGCGCAGTCTCTGACGTTGTGCGTGGTGTAATACGAAAGGTTGGCATCCCCGCTCCGCAATGCCCGTGCCCAGGCGATGACCCGCTCAGGCTTAGACGGATGGCGAAAGCTGACGCAGCGCAGATGTTACCTCCGTGCCGTCGGGCGCGGAGCAGTCGAGTGCCGCGATCAGCGGGTGCAGTCCCGCCGCAGCATTGCCAGCTACCCGATCGAGCGCCGCGCCGACCGGGCGCGGCTATTGGCATCGGAGACAGGGTCGCGTTGTGGTTCGGCATGCCCCTGTATTCGGGGTAATCGGCATCCAATCGGGGCTCTGACGCATATTCGATGATCATGTTTGTTTTTATGGCGCGCCAATCAGCCTAGCCTGAAGGAGATCGAGCTTAGCGCGCCCGTACATCTGCCGTTTGACCAGGTTGAGTTTGGTGATCTGAGCTTCCACTTGGCCATTGGACCATGGTTGCGTGATAGCCGCGTGCACCGCGCCCTTATCTTTGGCGATGCCATTCGCGAACGAGCCAATGAGGCTCCGCTTGGATTCATCTATCCAAGGTTCGAGCTCGATCTCGACCCTCTTTCATCGCGTGGAAGCGGCCAACGAGAGCGTGGGCATCGGCCAGCATAGGATCGCTTTGTTCAATAGCGGCAACCGTTACGGTCTCGGCCTTGCTTAGGTGGTCGGGCTTCGTCGTCAACAACTGCGCTATCGTCCTGGCGGCGGGGACCTTCTGCAATTGTTGACGGCTGATAGTCTCGGCGCGTCCCCCATTTCGCCACCACGCGCAGCGATCCCTTAAAGCCTTGCCCTCTCAAACGGCGCCAGAGTTCGGCACCGTTGCGACAGCCGCCCGACCCCTGCGCGTCCAGGAACGGCAGGTGCCCATCCAGGGTGCTTTGACGGCTACGGAACATATCCGTACCGCCGCCGCGGCTAATTTGGCGAACCAGATTGCGACTATGTCCTGTGCGGCGGACGATCTCCTTGAGCGGCACACCGTCGCTGACAAGAGCCGCAATTGCAGCATGGCTGTCCTGGCGCCGCAGATAGCCCTGATAGCGAAGCTTTTCCGCGCAGGTCAAGGTTCAAACTAACAAGCTGGTTCAACCGGTCCCGCTCCGCAGGTCCATTTCAAACCCAGGAACTCGGAGCATCCGTGCTGCGATACATTGAGCCAGAGGCGGCAAGGTGAAGTAGCGGTACGAACCCCTTTTTGATTTCATGACGTGGGCCGCCCGGATGTGCAGACATCTGCGCATCCGCGTGGCCTACCCTTTTCGGTAGGCGGCAACCGTCGGTGAGGCATGTAAACCTATCCGGATCGATCTGTCTTTCTGCCCGCGCGAGGCCCTCGCCATGAAGCGGATGTCGCCCCCTGAAGCGATCGCGGCCGTCGCCTTGTTAGCGATCTTCGCGTTGCGATTTGGTTTCGCGCCATTGGCGTGAACGTCGAGCACTCGTCGTCGAACCGTGCGCGATCGATGGTCACACTTCGATGACCATAGAAAATGGCAGAGGTCGGGATGCGTAAGATGCTGGTCTATGGCTCAGCTCGATAGAGTCTTGCCTCGGCTGTCACGGAATCGGATACGAAGCCGTACAGGCCCATAGAACGCGAACTGAGAGGAGTTGGCCGCCATTTGTCATTCGGCCCTTTAATTGCGGTTTATTGTCAAGCCCCCCTTTTGAACTCGCCAACGGCACGACGGTAGCGCTTGTGCCGTCGGAGCTGGTCAGGGTTGCGGAGACGGTGCGAGCGCGGCTGCAGTGTGATGGTTAGTGAGGCATTGGATCGGCCTATAGTTGAACCTTTGATGCCATCGCTGGGGTCATGGTCCTTTATATGGACGCCTCCCGCTTGCCAAGTCTCGCTTAGGGATGCCACACAGAATACGGCTGCAGTTTTATATCCGGCCTGTTTGTGCAGGTGGATACCTGCTGGCCCTGATGGAATTCGGTAAGCGCGAAGGCAGTACCCTGGCTTCAGGGTTAGATTAAATGTGCGAAGAAGGCCTCCGGCTCGGACGGAGGTTTTGGATGGGATTGGACGGCAAAAAGGACGTCCATTTGGACGGCTCGTCGGTTGGGGCGGTCAGCCTGTGAATCGGCGTGGGGTCCGGACGCCGATCGGCGTCCCAAGTGCTTGATTGACTTCGCGCGTGCAGCGCCTGGTGATCTCGAGACTGCTCGTCCACGCGCTGGGCGTAAGAGACGCCCGAAGAAGACTGACGGCGTGAGCCGCTACTCCGCTGCGCGATCGTGGACTATCGCCTTGGCGGGAACGCTGCGCCGGTCCGCGCCGGCTTTGATGGCGAAGCGGGCGTACAGCGCGGGCAAAACAACAAGGGTGAGCAGGGTAGCGGTGAGGAGACCGCCGATCACAACGGTTGCCAGCGGCTTCTGGACCTCGGCACCTGTGCCGGTCGCCAGCGCCATCGGCACGAACCCGAGCGAGGCGACGAGCGCGGTCATCGCAACGGGGCGAAAGCGGGTCAGCGCCCCCTCGCGGATGGCAGTTCTGGGATCTCCGCCCTCGAGGATCAGCCGCCGGATCTGTGTCAGCATGACCAGACCATTCAGCACGGCCACGCCGGACAGTGCGATGAAGCCGACGGTCGCCGAGATCGAGAAGGGCATCCCGCGAAGCCACAGCGCCGCGATTCCGCCGGTCAACGCCAGTGGAACCGCGCTGAAAACGAGTGCCGCGTCCCGTGCCGAGCCAAGCGCCCCGAATAACAGCATGAAGATCAGCGCGAAGACGCCGGGCACGACGAAGACGAGGCGCTGGCGCGCGACCGCGAAGTTCTCGAACTGGCCGCCCCAGGCGAGATAGCTGCCCGGCGGCAGCTTTACCTTCTCGGCGACCTTCGCCTGCGCCTCCGTAACCACCGAGCCGATGTCCCGGTCCCGGATATCGGCAGTTGCCACCACTCGGCGTTTGCCGTTCTCGCGACTAATCTGGTTGTAGCTGACGGTCTGCTCGAAAGACGCTACCGTCCGGAGCGGGATGGACGCTGCGGGCGCGTTCGGACTTGCGTTCGGGAGCGGGAGAGGAAGCTCCTCGAGCGCTGGAATGCTGTCCCGCAACTCGTCGGGAAGCCGCACGACGATTTTGAAGCGGCGGTCACCCTCAAAGACGAGACCGGCGTCGGTGCCGCCAATCGCGGTCGCTATCAGGTCCTGCACCGAGGCCAGGCTCAAGCCCCGCCTCGCGATCTCCCCCTTGTCGATATTGATGTCGAGGAACGGAAGACCAGCCGTTTGCTCCGTCTTCACGTTCTGGGCGCCGTCGATCTTGCGGATGACATCGGCGATCTGGCCCGCGGTCTTTTGCATCCGCTCGAAGTCGTCGCCAAAGACCTTGACGGCCAGATCCTCTCGGACGCCAGCGATGAGTTCGTTGAACCGCATCTCGATCGGCTGCGAGAAGCCGACCTTGTTGCCCGGAAGCTTCGCGGTCACCTCCTCGATCTTCTTGATCAGATCTTCCTTCGTCATCGAAGGATCGGGCCATTCCCCTTTCGGCTTGACGATGATGTAGGTGTCGGATGCCGACGGCGGCATCGGGTCGGCTGCAAGATCGGGCGTGCCCGTGCGCGAGAAGACGAACGAGACCTCGTCCAGGGTGCTTATCTGACGCTCAATGAGAAGCTGCATCCTCTGCGACTGTGCGAGCGCCGTGGACGGCACGCGCTTCACCTCCATGACGATGTTCTTCTCGTCGAGGGTCGGGGTGAATTCCTGGCCGAGACGCGTGAACAGGAGCGCGGCGCCGACGAAGAGAAGGCCGGCAGCGGCCACCACGGGGAGCGGTCTTGCGATCGAGCCCGCGAGGAGCGGGGCGTACCAGCGCTTCAGCGTTCGGACGATGACGTCCTCGCGCTCCATGACGCGTCCGCGGACCGCGATGGCGATCGCCGCGGGGACGAACGTCAGCGACACCACGAAGGCCACGGCAAGGGCGATCATCACGGTGAGCGCCATCGGCTCGAAAGTCTTGCCCTCGACGCCGGAGAAGGCGAGCAGGGGCGTGTAGACCAGTATGATGATGATCTGACCGAACACGGATGGACGGATCATCTCGACCGCGGACGCCGTCACGGTGTCCAGACGCTCCTGCAGCGACAGCGCGCGGCCGAGCTCGCGTTGGCGCTCGGCGATGTGCCGGAGGCTGTTCTCCGCGATGATGACGGCGCCGTCGACGATGAGGCCGAAGTCGAGCGCACCGAGGCTCATGAGGTTCGCGCTGATCCGCCCCTGCAGCATCCCGCTCGCGGTGACGAGCATCGTGACAGGGATGACGAGAGCGGTGACCAGCGCGGCGCGGAAGTTGCCGAGCAGGACGAAGAGCACGGCGATCACCAGGAGGGCGCCTTCGGCGAGATTCTTCGCGACCGTTTGGATGGTGGCGTCGACCAGTTGCGTGCGGTTCAGGACCGTGTGGGCGTAGATACCCGTCGGCAGCGTCCTGCCGATCTCCTTGATCTTGACGTCCGCCGCGGCTGCTACGGTCCGGCTGTTGCCGCCGATCAGCATCAGCGCGGTGCCGAGCACGACCTCGCGCCCGTCGACGCTCGCACTGCCGGTCCGGAGCTCCTTTCCGATAGCGACCTCGGCGACGTCCCTGACGCGGACCGGCACGCCGCCACGTGTCGCGACGACGATGGTCTCGATGTCTTCGAGGTTTTCGACTCGGCCGGCGGCGCGGACGACGTACCCTTCGCCGTTCTGCTCGATGTAGTTCGCGCCGCGGCTGGCGTTGTTGGCCTCGATCGCCTCGATGATCTGTTTTAGGGATAACCCGTAGCCGACGAGCTTCGCCGGATCCGGCTGCACCTGGTACTGTTTGACGAAGCCGCCGCTGGCGTCCGCGCCGGCGACGCCCGGCACGGTCTTCATCTGAGGCCGGACGATCCAGTCCTGAACGGTCCGAAGGTAGACGGTGCGCTGGAAATCGTCGGTCAGCCGCTCGCCCTCTGGAGTGAGGTAGCTCCCATCGGTTTGCCAGCCGGGCCTCCCGTCGCGGATTGGTGCGGACGCGCCCGGCTTTTCGTACTCCACCGCCCACCAGTAGATCTCGCCGAGGCCCGTTGAGACCGGTCCCATCCGGATGTCGACACCGGGGGGCATATCGGTCTTGGCTTCGTTGACACGCTCGGAGACGAGTTGACGCGCGAAATAGATGTTGGTCCGGTCGGCGAAGACGGCGGTGATCTGCGCGAAGCCGTTGCGCGAGAAGGAGCGCGTCGATTCCAGACCGGGCATGCCGGCGAGCGCCGTCTCCAGCATGACGGTGACTTGCTTCTCGATCTCGACCGGCGTCATGGCTGGGGCCACGGCGTTGATCTGCACCTGGACGTTGGTGACGTCGGGCACGGCGTCGATCGGAAGCTTCGTCAGCGACCAGAAGCCCGATGCAGCCGCGGCCAAAGCGATCAGCACGACCAGCCATCTCCGGCGGATTGAGAATTCTACGATACGTTCGATCATCGCTCAGTCCTCGTCACCGCGCTTGGATACCTCCGCCTTAAGCGGGAACGTGTTCGAGGCGGCTACGGTCTCGTCGGCAGCCAGGCCAGAGACGACCTCGACGACCGGTCCGTCTCGTCCGCCGAGCACGACGTTGCGGGCTTCGAAACCTTCCTTGGTCCGGACGAAGACGGTCTTGCGCCCATAGAGGGTCTGGAGTGCGGCAAAGGGGATGGTGACCGCCGCATCATGCCTTTCGACCGCGATCTTCGCCGTGACGAAGGAACCGGGACGCCATCGACCGCCTGCATTGTCGAGCGAGACCACGACGCGGGCCGTGCGGGTCTCCTTGTCCAACAGGGGGGTGACGAACGTGATATTGCCCGAGCCGGTCTCAGTGATCCCGCGCACGGCCACGGCGACATCCTGGCCTTCCCTGACCAGGGGCAGGTCTGTCGCCGAGACCGCTAGGTCGACCCAAACGCGGCTGAGGTCGACGATGACGAAGAGCTCGGTCTCCAGACTGTCCCGTCCGACGGCGGTGCCGAGCTCCACCTTTCGCTCGACGATGCGTCCGGAGATAGGGGCGCGGACGTTCTGGCTGCGCAGCGTCCCGTCCGGTGCCTGCGGCAGCCCGGAGACCTCCGCATCGCTGACGCCGAGCGCCGTCAGCTTCTGACGAGCGATACCGAAGCGCATTTCGGTCTGCGCCGCCGCGTTGCGCGACTTGATGTACTGCTGCTCGGGGACGGCGCGGCCTTCCCACAGCGATTTGTCGCGCGCCGTGAGGTCCTGCTGCAGTTCATTCGAGAGTTTGGCGGAGAGGTACTCGCTCTTGGCGTCGGCGACCTCGCGGCTCTCCAGAACGCCCAGGACTTCGTCCTTCTGAACGTCGTCGCCGATGTTCTTCCGCAGATCAGCGACGGTTCCGGACACTTTGATCGAGACATGCGCGACCCGCCCTGCGTCGGGCACGATCGTGCCCGGCACCGTCAGCCGTCTGGCTATCGAGGCAGGTCCCGCCTGACGGAGTTCGATGCCTGACAGCCTGATGCGTTCATCGTCCATGACGATGACCGCGGGTTTCGCGGAATCCGACTGTGCCCAGGACGGCACAATGGTGCCGGCTACTGTCGCAAGCGCCGCGACGAGAATCATGCAGGCCGTTCGTATACCCGGGACCATCTTTTGCTTCCTACAGGTAGCGCGAGATCGCCTTGAACTCGGCGAGGACGCTCTTGGTCGACTTGCCCGATCTACCGTTGGCGGCGGCGTCCAGGCAGTTGTCGACGTGATCGTGGATCAGGGTCTTCTTCGCCTCGGCGATCGCCTTCTCGACGGCGTGCAGTTGCTGCGCGAGGTCGAGACACGGCCGGCCTTCGGCGAGCATCGCGATGACCTTTTGGAGATGCCCGTCGGCCCGCCTCAGCCGTTTGACGATCTCCGGATGACTTTCGTGGACGTGATCCTTGCTCATGGTCCCATATCCTATCCTATGGGAGGGGAGGGGATACTTGAAGTCAGCGGGGGGCAGGCGCGGCACGGCAAATCGACGCGGCAGCCGGTTCAGATCATCAATTCCTCACGTTGCTGGTCTTGCCTGCGCTCTACGCTCTCTTTTTGCAAGAATTTCAATCCCGTATCCGTCGAGCCGAGGTGCAAAATCGGCGCGCCGGCGCTGGCGGGTGAGAATGTTCGCATTCTTGCGATTTGCGCAGCCGCCCTTGCTCTGGGACAGATTCCGGTGTGAGGCCCGCGGTAGCTTGGCGAGCGAGCGTCCGTGGGCGGCGGAACATATCGACGACCTACGCAGCCGGTCTTGAAGTGAACCATGGCGCGTCAAACCAGTTCTTCCGGTGGGACCGGACCAGATTCGTGTTCTGATCCGCAACGTCGTTGGCCAGATAGGCGGCGGCATACTGAGAGCGAAGGAATCAGGTCTAATGACCAACGACGGGACGGGCGGCCATATCGCCGCCGATGAACATCGGCATGTCGACGACAACCATGACCACCGGCTTGAAAATGCCGCCGACAATGATCATCATGGGCATGGTGGCGCTGGTCACGTTCACGCGCCGGCGAGGCGTTCGCCATCGGCGTTACCCTGAACACCGCGTTAGTCGCGGCCGAAGCGGTATATGGTTTTCTTGGGAACTCCACCGCGCTCATGGCCGATGCGGGACACAATCTGAGCGACGTGTTCGGTCTGCTGGTTGCTTGGGGCGCATCGATCGCCTCGAAGCGGCCGCCCAGCGGGCGGTTCACCTACGGGCTCCGGGGATCCTCCATTCTAGCGGCACTCGCGAACGCGATCTTCCTGCTGGTGGCCACCGGCGCGATCGGGTGGGAATCGATACAGCGTTTCCGGGATCCGGAGCCGGTTGCCGGCTACACCGTCATGGCCGTTGCCGCGATCGGCATCCTAATCAACGGGGCCACCACTATGCTGTTCGCCAGCGGCCGCAAGGGCGACATCAATATCCACGGGGCCTTCCTGCACATGGCGAGCGACGCTGCCGTGTCGGCGGGGGCGTGATCTCGACGGCTCTTATCCTATGGACCGGCTGGCTGTGGCTGGATCCTGCAATGAGCCTCGTGATCTGCGCCGTCATCCTATGGAGCACGTGCGGCTTGTTGCGGAACTCGGTCGGAATGTCGTTGAGCGCGGCCCCCGCAGACGTCGATCTTGACGCAGTGCGGACGTTCCTGAGCGGCAGACCGGGCGTTACGGAAGTCCACGACTTGCATGTATGGCCGATCAGCACGACCGAAACCGCCATGACTTGTCACTTGGTCATGCCTTCCGGTCATCCTGGTGACGAATTCCTCATGGAATGCAGCCGGGCAATGAAGAAGTCCTACAACATCGGCCACGCAACGCTGCAGATCGAAATCAGCGACAACAACGAGTGCGCGCTGGCGCCGGATAACGTGGTCTAAACTAGCCATTCACTTGCCAACTGTGGCGCGCCGCGGCTGCCGCTCCAACATAGCGCTCAAGGCGCGAGTAGAGCGGACGGCCCGAGCACCAAGGCTCAGCTCCTTTGGTACCATGTTGTTAGCCCGCCCTATTCGTGAGAGTGCGTTTTTTTTGGTCCGATTGATGTGGCCGCACATCTGCTCTGACGAGGCGCGCGGGATTGCCTTCGGCTTTTCACCGCCTGACGATCGGTACTTTGCAACGCGCTTGAGGTGTAGGTTGGGCGAACGGGGGGCGGACGCCCCGCCGGTCAAGGACCGAGCGGCAGCAGCGCGCCTGGCAAGCCGCGGTCGGCTTCGGGACAGGCCGCGGCAAACGCAAGGCGAATGCGGCTCGTGGTCTCGACCACACGGGCAGCGAGTTTCAAGAGCCGAAGACGCAGCGTCGCGAACTCGGCAGTGGCCAATTCCCGGACTTTGGGAATCGCGTCGCGCACGGTCAGCATCAGCCAACAAGCGGCGGTGTGGAGAACGAGGCGGACTTGATTGGCGAGCGCCGAACGGCAGCTGGTGCGATCGGAGGCGAGCTGTGTCTTATGCAGCTTGATCAGATTCTCGGCTTGGCCGCGCGCGCAATACAGGCTGTCGTAGATCCACTCGGCCGAGCCGACATCGAGGCTGGTGACGACGAGACGGATGTCGAGGCCGAGCATCGTCGCCTCGGGCGACGGTGCGTCGTTCGCGATCCCAGGACTTTGCCTTGTGGCGCGTCTCGGTATAGCTATCCATCCATGCGTCGACCAAAGTGTAGGTCAGTCGGATCACGTCGCGCAGGCGCGGAGCATTCTCCAGCCGCGACAGCGTCGGTTGGGAACACAGATCGCGACCCGTGTCCGGCAGCCGTCCGCAGGCCAGCTTGAATGCGGGATCGGACCGCAGATGATCGGGGTCGTCGGCGTCCTCGTAGCCGCAGCAGATCGCGAACATGCGCGCGCGGAACATATCGACAAGGCTGTGCACGACCCGCGTCGGATCGCGCCGATCCGGGAACACCCGGGCCAAATTGTCGGCCAAGCCGAGACGCCGCTCGGCCATCGCCAGAAGCATCACGCCCCCGTTCGAGGTCAGCCGACCGCCATCGAAGGCAGCTGTGACTTTCCTGGCGTGAACGGCTGGAAACGAGAAGGGCAGAATCGTATCATCGGTCATGGCGGGCCTGGTGTTCGCGGCTGAAGGTGATGGGGTTGGCTTTATAACCGAATCCTACGCCGCATCAGCGCTTTACACCACGCTCGCCAGCCTCTCAGGCGCCCTCTGACGAATAAGACGGGCTAATCTCGAACCTTTGAGAAGCGCCTCCTTCGGCTCGCGGTCGATTAAGTTGACGATGCCCCGCTGCCTCCAGCAGCACGCCAGCCGCGATGGAATTGCAACCCACGGTGATCCGGGTTTTCCTGTGAATCGGGGAGAAGCGCCCTTCGTCAGCTACTCGTCAGCCAGCCAGTCTATGCAGACTGGCTGCGCATTCTCGACTTCATCGGAGGTGGAATATGACGGGCATTGGCCGAGCTGGCAAATCGCACGTTGGGCCCGCAGGAGCCGACAGCGCATGGGGATCGAGCAGTTCGAGCCCGGAGCCCGGTCCCGCCCCTGGGGAAGGCGGGCAATCTTTCGACTCCGTCGTGGAGCGGATGCGCTCCGGGCCTCGAGATAGAGCGGCTCCGCTCGTGAGCCTGCCACCAGCTTCGGCGGTGGCGGTCCCGATTTCCTCAAGTGGCGACGGAATCAAAGCAGCGAAGCAAAAAATGCGCAGCCTGCTTGAGGGCCTTGATGCTTCTAAAAATGCAGCCATGCAAGCCCGGAATCCGTCGGAGGCGCAAGAGCTGATCGATCAAGTCGTCAAGGCAGGCTCGGAAGTTCTGGACTATTACGCGAGCTTTCCCCCGGACATGGCGCGCGAGCTTCTTTCCGACGGTCAGGCTCGCCAAGTCCGCGCCGAAACTATCGCTGCGGGAGACGAATGCAACATCGTGGCCACCTGGATTGTCAACGACCTGGAGGCGAACAGGAGCAAAGCAGCAGCCGTGCTCGACCGGATGCGAGATGCCGGCGCTCCGCCCGGCCAGCTGGGCCGGGCGGTATCCAGCGTGGCGAAGCATTACGAAGCCTGCTTGGATTGGTGGGGAAAGAAGGTATTGCGCTCGGAGCGGATGCAGTCCGTCTATGCGGCCACCGCCAACTTGCCAAGCACCACGTCCAAGATGCGGGAGGAGGAAGAGGCCGCGCTACGCCAGCGTACCGGCTGGGCACTTAGTACGAAGTGCATGTACCTGGAATCGCGCATCGCTCTCGCGCGACTCTTGATCGAGTCGAAGGCGGCCACGTTCGGCCCAGCCGTGAACGACGCCCTCATGGGTGAGGACGGGCGGGTGCGACTGCTTGGGACCTTTATCACGGATTTTTTTCCGGCATTCAACTCGACTTCCGATGCCGTTCTGCAGGGAGCGGCGCTCGACGCAGACCACTGCACCGTTCTGGAAGGAGTCATGGAGCGGCTTTCGGAATTTGCCTCAGGGGTGCACGGCATCGTTACCCGACTAAGGGACGCCGGAACGGATGCCGACCTTCCGTTGGAACTGTTGGGCCAGATCGCGGAAGGTGCATGGGTCACCGCGGACGACGTCACGCGTCTTTTGGACGTGCAGCCAAAGACGCCCGCCATGCTTGAGCCGCCGGCCCGGACTGCCGTAGTGGTTGAGGGGGGCGCGGCGCGGAGGAAGGGGAAAGGCAAGCGCGCCCCGGCCGCAGGCGAGCGAAGTTCGGCGGCCGGGCTGCGCGAGCCGCAGCTCGCCACGCCCGACGCTGCCACGGCCCCAACAGGCAAGGTGATCGTACTCTCGGATCTGGGTACGAAGAAACTCGCGAGCGCGGAGGAGGCAGACGCGAGGGCGTCATCGTCGGCGACTGGGCACCTGGAGATATTGCAGGCTCCGCCCTCCAGGAAAGCACTGAGCGGATTACTCGAGCGAATGGACGAACTTTTGCAGTTCGATCTGCCGGCTCAGCAAAGCGCCGTCTCGCAAGCGCGCCAGATGAAGCCCGAGGACGCCGATCACGTCGTGGATCTCATCGTTAAGCGACTGCAGACGCAGGCCTCCGAGATTGAGGCCAGTGTAGTCGCGCTGGAGGAGCCTCGCCGACGTGTCCTACTCACGCCTGCGCAAGTGCCGGAAGTGCATGACAAAATAACCCGGCTCAAGGCGATGTTGTCCGAGGTGCAGGGACAGGCGAACTCTTTGAAGGCAAAGGCGGCGATCACGATCGACTGCATGAAGACCTACGCGTTTCCGTCCCAGAAGTATCTTGAACAGTTGCGGGCGGCCGGGGAGCTGGCGTCTGTGAATCCACCGCGCGCCTTGAAGGATGATCCGGGGACACTGTTCGAGATCAAGCTGCAGCCCAAGGCCCTGCGCAATGGCGCGATGCCAAGCCCGATGTGGGTGCACATCCATACCAAGCGGCCGGTACATGCCTGGCAGTTGGCAACGCTGAGCGATGCCGAGTTCGCCGCTTGCCACGTGAAGTCCAATGACCAGCGCGGCTACAATCAGGATTGGCAGAGCGCTCGAGCTGCGACGGGGCGCGAGAATGTCGTGATCCACCGCGGCAAGCTCACGCCGGCGTTCTGTAGGTCCTTATTGCGCACCGCAGCTGGCGGCCAGCCGTGGTATCCCCTTCCCGAGGCGGAGCACGCGTCGATGCAGTTCGCGCGCCTCGGGATGTAGTTACCTGGGTGTCTCGCGCCGGAGCGCCGCTGTGGTGACACGATCAAGTTGGCCGTTATCACCGAGAGGAAATCCTCGATGAGCTCGAAGCCGGCGCGAACTCCTCGAACAGATCGACAACGGGGTCCGATTGAAATTCGATCGGGAGCGTCGTGACCACGACTTCCTTTCGCTTGGCAGCTGAACCGTCAAATGCCGGCGATGTGTCGACTCAAGTCCAGGCACATACGATCAGCGCTCCTGGCCTTCATCTTCGAAAGTGAGTACAAATGAACTTCGTCTCAATGAATCGCGTGCGTCAACAAACGGATAGCGTGGACGCGCAAGATGCCTCTCCGGCCGACTCGTCGGCAGAGGCGGCTGCCTTTCAGCGGCAGCTGAGCGAGGTCGCTGTCCCGTCCTCTCCCGTGCTCATGCAGGCCCGCGCCCATCAAGCGGATGCATCGCGATCTGAGGCGCGGCCCATCATGCGGGCGAGCGGGCAACCATATACGCCGGCTCCGCACGGTGAATGCGGTGGAACGATGCTGAATGCGTCGGCGCTGCCGCTCGGCCATGCAAATTTGGTTTTCGCAGGTAGCAGCATGGATCCTGTTTATTCCGAAGATGCGTCTCTTATTGAGCGGCTCGGGCCGGCACTCTTCAAGGCTGGGGCCTCCGAGCGCACCGTCAGGCGCAATGTACGTTGTCTTCTCGGATTGGGGCATTGGCTCGTAAAGAACGGAAAGCCGGGCATTGATGCCCGGCTTTACGAAGAGTCGCTGGACAAGGATGCCCAGGAGTTTGGCAAGCAGGAGGGGCAGGCCGTCGCTACGCCACTGGATCATCTTCGAGCCGCCCAATCGCCGGGCGGCATCGCGCCGATTGCAAGCCGGGTTGAGCTGAATCCCTATCCCCAAGATGCGGATCTCATTAACAGGTACAAGGAAGATGCAGCGTCAGGCACCGCCAACACCGTCAGGACCTATGCAACTCTTCTTATCGATTTCAGTGATTACCTCCGTGAAAACGATAAGCCCGGCATTGCTGCTCGACTTGGCGACGGCTCGCTGGATAATGATGTCAGCCAGTATAAGGAGGCGGACCCCCGTGGCCGCAGAAAAGCCGGGGCCGCACTGGCTCATCTCCTGAGGTCGCCGGCGGGTGCTAGAGCGATCGACCTCCGGCGTCATATTCGCTCCGTTCCTGATCTCGAAGAGGCGGTTCGCGCCGAGCCGAGGCGGACCCGGGCCGCGACTGCGCAGCACAGCGGGTCGAACGGAGCTATCAGCTGGCCGGAGACTCTGCCTGCGAACCAGCAGGATCTGCTTTTGGAGACGATGGACGGACCCAGCTCCTCGCCGCCTCTCGAGACAATCGCGCACCATCAACAAGCAGCGGATGCCGGAGGGTCTTTTCGTGACTTGAACTTGCCCCGCGACGACCATGGGGTTCCACCGCCGCATGGCCTGGCATTGGATCCTGCAGAGTCCCTGAACTGGCGCCACCATGACGACGAACTGACGGATAAACGTCACAGGAACCCGCTCGGGCCAGGCGAGCAGGTTCTCGTCAACGATGAGCATGATATAGGGGAGTTGAGATCAGCGAAGAGGCAGAAGACGCTAAGCAATCCGCAGGGCGTCGCCGTTGAGCGGCAGCTGATGCAGATGCCATCCCATCAACTGGCGGCGGCACCTTCGCAGATGCAGGCTCTGATGCCGTCGCCGGACGAGCTGATCGGCGAGCAGCTCCCGGGCGAAGACGCGGAGCTCTTGGCGAGGTTTCGTTTAGACGCCGAGCGGCGCAAGCTCACCCCAGGCGCCATCAAGAACGGTGTTTCCGGACTTGGGGCATTTGTTCGCTGGGTCAACGCAAGTCATGGGGGGTCCGTAGCTTCTCGGCTGCGAAGAGGTGCAACGCTGGATGAGGAAATTGCGGCGTACCGGAGCTTGGGCCGTGACCCCCAGCGCCGCATTACATCGGCTCTGGATGTTCTCCGGCGGCTCTTGCGTGGGGGTGAAGAAGCCGAAGCTCCCGAACCCCGCGTCCTCGGTGCCCCACGTCGCCTGGTTCCTCATCCAGAAGATGCGCCCCTCATCGAGGGCGCGCTGAGCCAAGCTCTGAAAAATCTTAAAACTGCGAAGGAGAAGGGGTCTGCGCAAAAGCGGGCGACACGTCTTCGTGCGCTGAGTGCGTGGCTCAAAGGGAATCGCAAAGGGAGCATCATCGGGCGACTTAACGGCTCTAGCAAGGAGCAGTTAACGCTGGACAACGATGTGCTCGCGTTCCAACGGACTGGAGGCAGAATATACGGTCCCGATTTGTCGCATCTTCGCAGCTACTTAAAACTCATCGAGGCGAACCGAGAGCTGGGGCTGCCAGGCCCTGAGCAGCCGAGCTCGCCGGCCGCGCAGGGCGATCGGCATCCCGGCTCGGCGCAGGATCTTCCCTCAACGCTGGCAAGCCCAAGCGCGGGAGCTTGGGTTTGGTTGGGTGAACAGCTGCAAGAACCAGCATCACCATCCAGGCCCCCGTCACATGCTAAGGGCAGGCTTGAGCCATCTGTTGATCTGAATGCGCCGACGCCGTCCGAGCTGCGCGACGATGCTCACTTTGCGCCGGCGCCTGCTGCCAGGGCTCGCTCAGACACCTACGGCGGTCTTGAGTCTTTTGTTGATCTGGATGCGCCGACGCCGTCCGAGCTGCGCGACGATGCTCACTTTGCGCCGGCGCCCGCTGCCAGGGCTCGCTCAGACACCTACGGCGGTCTTGAGTCTTTTGTTGATCTGGATGCGCCCACGCCGTCCGAATTGCGCGACGATGCTCACTTTGCGCCGGCGCATCCTGCCCGGGCTCGTTCAGACACCTACGCTGGTCTTGAGCCATTTGTTGATCTGGATGCGCCGACGCCGTCCGAGTTGCGCGACGATGCTCACTTTGCGCCGGCGCATCCTGGCAGGGCCCGCTCAGACACCTACGCTGGTCTTGAGCCATTTGTTGATCTGAATGCGCCGACGCCGTCCGAGTTGCGCGACGATGCTCATTTTGCGCCAGCGCATCCTGCCCGGGCTCGTTCAGACACCTACGCTGGTCTTGAGCCATTTGTTGATCTGAATGCGCCGACGCCGTCCGAGTTGCGCGACGATGCTCATTTTGCGCCAGCGCTCCCTGCCGGAGCTCGTTCAGGCACCTACGCTGGTCTTGAGCCATTTGTTGATCTGAATGCGCCGACGCCGTCCGAATTGCGCGACGATGGTCACTTTGCGCCGGCGCATCCTGCCCGGGCTCGTTCAGACACCTACGCTGGTCTTGAGCCATTTGTTGATCTGAATCCGCCGACGCCGTCCGAGTTGCGCGACGATGGTCACTTTGCGCCAGCGCCCGCTGCCAGGGCTCACTCAGACACCTACGGCGGTCTTGAGTCTTTTGTTGATCTGGATGCGCCCACGCCGTCCGAATTGCGCGACGATGCTCACTTTGCGCCGGCGCATCCTGCCCGGGCTCGTTCAGACACCCACGCCGGTCTTGAGGCAGCGGTTAATCCGAATCCGCCCACACCATTCGAGTTGCGTGACAATGCTTGGGCCCCGGCGCCTGACTTTCCGCCGCTGTTTGCCGGACCAGTACCGGGGCATAGCCAGGGCGCTCGACAGCCCGGCTCGCCGCAGGGGCTTTCTCCGGCGCCAGCCTTCTCGGATGATGAAGCTTGGGCTTGGTTGCGCGAGGAGCTGGCGCGGCGGCAGATGCAAGAACCGGCCTCACCATCAACCGGCAGGGCTCCGTCAGACGTCTACGGCGGTCTTGAGTCATTGGTGCATCTGGATGCGCCCACGCCGTCCGAATTGCGCGACGATGCTCACTTTGCGCCGGCGCCCGCTGCCGGGGCTCGCTCAGACACCTACCGTGGTTTTCCATTGGTTGATCTGACTGCGGCCACGCCGTCCTCCGAATCACGCGACGATGCTAATTCTGTACGGCCGTTTCCGAGCACCTCCGCTAATGCTCAGATCGGGGCTTTAGATCCGACAGCCTCGTCCCACGGCCACGGGCTGGTGCTCGAGGACACGGAATGGCTGGGCGACGAGCATATCGACAGGGATTACCGGCTCCAGGAGCAGGATTTGCGGAGGAACCATCCGGATCTCGCCGCCCGGACGCGGTTCGTGAATCCCCTCATAGTCCTAAATTATCTGCGCTCTAACGACGATGGCTTCGTGCGAACCGAATTCCAGCGCATCGTCGATGATGATAATGGTAATGATGCAGCCGACTTCCTGTTCCTGCCCGTGATTAATGCCGATCCTGAAGATCCTAATAGCCTCGGCAACCATTGGTCGCTGCTGTTCGTTGATCGCAGCGACCGGGGCCGGCCGGTCGCCTATCACTACGATTCCTACGGCGGACTCAACAACAAGGATGCAGAACATCTCGCAGGTCGGCTGGACCTCCGCCTGGAGCCAGCCCGCATGGCCCAGCAGCGGAACGGGTATGATTGCGGTGTCTTCGTGGTGGACGGGACGCGGGCGCTGGTTAGGCAATTGGAGCAAGGACGGGAACCACACCTGCTGAACCTCAGCAACGTAGTTGCCAATCGGCAGGCACTGCAGAACCGACTCAGGGGCTGATGTCGGCTTGTGCGGATAGAGTTGGCTGGAGCGGCTCTCGCCCGACACCAGTCGGACTGTGTGCGCGGGAAACTGGGGTGCACGCCGAAGGCGAACATTATCAGTGGAGGGCGAAGCGCGCGAAGGCACGAAGATGCCGCTCGGCCTTGACCAGCTTGTAACCGAGCGTGCGGCGAAGGGTGATGTAGCGGTCAGCGTCCTCGCTCAACATGGTAGCCTCCGGCCCCAGGGCTGCGCAATCTCCGACAAGAGGCCGATGTCCACCTTGGCATAGAGCGCCGTGACCGATGGGGAGCGGTGCCGCAGCACGGCGCCGACACCGGCAAGGCTGGCGCCGTTGCGCAGCATGGTCGTCGCGGCGGAGTGGCGCAGAACATGAGCCCCACGATGGATGCTTTTGACGCCAGCCCTATCGAGGGCACGGCGCACGATGCATTTCACGGCGATGCGGCTGAGCGGCCTGACGGGCGCAGCACTCGTCAGGAAGACCCGCGTTGTCGCGACGCGCGGCCGTGCCCGCTCGATATAGGCGAGGATGGCATCGCCAATCTCCTGAGTCAGTGGCAGGCGCTCCTCGCGCCGAGCCTTGCCGGCAAGGGTTATCCTGCCAGTCACCCAGTCGATCTCACCGAAGGCCAGATTAGCGACTTCGCTTGCCCCGAGGCCCAAGTGGGCAAGGAGCAGAATGACGGCCCGATCGCGCAGCCGATCCTCGCCGTCACAAGCGGCAGAAGGCGGCCGATGTCGGCTTGCCCGAGGAAGCGTGGCGTCGTCGCCAACTGCCAGTTCGCGAAGCTCGGAACAGCCTGTTCCCGGCCGACCGGGCACTGCCCGGTCGCCACAAGATATTTGAGGTAGGCGCGCGTGGCGACGGTGATGCCTTGCGCCCGTCCGCGTCCGTGCGGCTTCGCGCGATCGAGCACGAAGCCGCGGATCGCGGCGGCTGTGTACGGGGCGGGATCGGTGCCGAGCGACGCCAGCAGGTCGACCAGGATCGCCTGATAGGTGTCGAGCGTGGAGTCCTTGACGCCGCGCTGCTCCCGCATCCAGCGACGGAAGGCGGCCAGTGACGGCCAGCTCTCCTCCAGCGACGGCCGCCGCTCCGGCGGCAGGACGTTCGTCTCACGCAGATAGGCGATGAACAGCGCGGCGGCGCCCTGTGGCGCACGAGTTGTCTTGCTACCCCGGAATACCGACGCCGATGCGGCGAAGCCGGCGGCGAGCGTTTCGATCTCGAAGCCGGACGCGCGGACCCAATCGGCCCACAGCGCGAGCAGGCGCGCCATCTCTGTTACTGTCGCCGGTGTGTATTTCCGCAGCGAGAGCGAGTCCTTGAAGTCATCGACATGCGGTTGCAGCCAGTTGATCCGGACATCAACGCTTCGGCGATGTCCGCGCTTTCGTTTTGTCACCACGTTTTCCTTCGAGTTGCTTGTTCACGTCGGGAGCGCCCGGCGCGTCGAGCAAATCGAAGGTTTCGACCCCATTCCATGCGATAGGCGTTTTGCCCACTGGATCCGAACCCGACGTGTCCGTGGAGACCCGTCGGGCGCGGCGTGTGTCGTTGGGTCGGAGCATGCTGGCCGTAATGCCGGAGGGCTGACGCGCCGGCGGCGCCGAACGTGCTGAAGAGGCGCCGACCGCCAGCGTCGTTCTCTGCCGACAATGCCGGCGAAGCCCCCGATGCGCCCTCTCTTGGGGCTGGTCTGGCGCCGCTCCGGACTTGGCCTGCAACGGCTCCGCCGACCTTCTTCCCCTGCGGCCGCGCCGCATTCCTCGCGCAACAACAAGCTCGGCTGCGCCGTCCTCCGCTGACGCTGCGGCCCGAGGGTGCAGACGTCCGGTCCGTCGCTTCACGACCGCCATCGAGGCCGCATCGGGCGGCTTCGGCCAACTCTCAGGAGATACGACAATGGCTCAGATCGGCACCTTCACCCGCGACGAAAACGGCTCCTATGCCGGCACGATCAAGACCCTCACCCTCAACGTCAAGGCCACCATCAAACCCTGCGACCGTGACAACGACAAGGCGCCCGACTATCGCGTCACCGTCAACGGTGTCGAGTTCGGCGCCGGTTGGAGCAGGACCGCCCGTGAGACAGGCGCCGAGTACCTCTCGCTCAAGCTCGACGATCCGTCCTTCACGGCTCCGGTCTACGCCTCCCTCGTTCAAGCCGACAAGGGCGAGCACAAGCTCATCTGGTCGCGATGAACCGGCGAAGGGCGCTCCGCTTCCAGCGGGGCGCCACTATTCAAGCACATAGCCCAGCGCGCGATAACCCGCCCGTCGCTTCGCTCCCATCCGGGCCAGAACCGGGACGGTATTATCGACATAGTCGACGACCAAAACATCTTTCTTGCCATCATGCTGGCTATGCAGCCGGCCGACATACTGTGCCAATGTTCCCTTCCAGGCGATCGGCATCGTCAGGAACAGCGTGTCGAGTCGAGCGTCATCGAAGCCTTCACCGATGTAACGGCCTGTTGCGAGTATCAGACGCTCATCATCAGGAACATTCAACACCGTGTTGGCTGTTTTGCGATCCTTCGCGGACATACCGCCGCGCAGGACCACGAGATTTTTCACGGATGGCGAGAATCTCTGACGAAGATAATCGAGATGGTCTTTTCGTTCCGTCAGAACGAGTGCATGGCTCTGATCTCGCTTCGCGTCCCCGACGAGGTCGCGGCGGAGTTCTCAGTCCTTGCTGCTACCCGGGGCGGCAAGTCCGCCCTGCTGCGGCGTCTGATTGCTGATGCCCTAGCTGCGCCAGCGCCGCGCATATTGGCGTTGCCGGTCGGACGGCCGGAGAAGGTGACGGTACGATTCCGCGAGAGCGAGATGCGGCAGCTCGCGGAGGTTTCACATCAGCGCGGCATGACGCGGACCGGCTGGATCGTCGCCCTGGTGCGCTCACGATTGGGGTCGCCAGTGCAGCATTCCCCGAACGAGCATGAAGCGCTTCGCGCGATCGTTCGCGAGCTCAACCGGATCGGCGGCAACATCAACCAGATCGCGCGTGCGGCAAACACCAGTGTGTTGCAGGGCAGGGCGGTTGAGCCTGATTTTCTCGCAATTCGAGAGGCCAAATTGGTCATTGAAACTGAACTCGCGCGGCTACGTGATGCGCTGCATGGGAATGCGGATTATTGGGATGGGCGGCGATGAGTCGGTGCTCCTCCCCTCGGTCGCGCGACTTGGCCCCCGAACTTCCGCCGATCTCGTACGTCTGGGAAACGCCCAATCGGCGCCCTCGGCGGGCCGAGTGGGATATCCCCGACCCGGCCGCCTTACGCCGGCGATGCGTGCCAAGCTCGAACGCATCGTGCGCCGAGCGCCAGAGGTGATGGTCAAAATCACCGGCCGGACCAAGAGCGTGGCTCATCTCAAATCGCACCTCGCATACATCACGCGAAACGGCGAACTCGATGCGGAAACAGAGCAGGGCGCGTCACTGACGGGTCGGTCTAGATTGAAGGATCTGCAGCAACGATGGGAGGATGATGCTGTTCTTGACGACAAGCGCCGCCGCGATGGGGCGCTTTCGATCAACATCATTCTGTCTATGCCGGCGGGAACTGACGCGATTGCGGTCAAGGATTCGGCGCGGGCGTTTGCGATCGAGACGTTCGATGGCAATCACGACGACGTCTTCGTCCAGCACCTCGACGACAAGCATCCCCACGTGCACTTGACCGTTCGGTCGCTTGGCCATGACGGCAAGCGCCTCAACCCTCGCAAGGCGGATCTTCAGGCCTGGCGGGAGCGGTTTGCTGGCGAGCTCCGGCTTCGCGGGATTGCGACGGAGGCAACGCCGCGGCGAACCCGCGGACGGGTTCGAAAGGCTGATCGCGGCTTTGCGCAAGCGAAAGATCAGGCCCGATGTCGACCGATTCGCCCGCACGGATGTGCTTTCGGAGGTGAGGGGCGGCAAGGTTGTGAAACATCCTTGGGACGAAAAGATTATGTCACGTCAGGATGCGATCCGGCAGCGATATCTCGACTATGCCGCCGAGCTAAAGCGCTCTGGAGCGGCAGCAGATCACGCCCTCTCGCGCCAGATTCGGCAATTCGTCAACGACATGCCTGCTGTCGAAACCCGTCGGCATGCGCTGAAGAATGAGCTTTCGGAGCTTGCCAATACCCGCCGCCGCGGCGCGGAGCAGGGCGTCGATGCAGAGGGGCGCCACCAAACAAGAGGCAATGACCGGACCAGATGAGCGAGCGTAGGATGTCAATCGGCGTTCAATTTGAACGCCGATTGACAGGCTGCACGCCGACCATTTCACGCTGCCGCACACCGTGCGATCTTCACGGCGGTAGATGCGTGCTGCCTCAACGGGCCGCGCCTCAGCCTCTCGCTCGAGCGCCAATCGTCAGCTCAAGGATGATGTCGATTGCAGGATCCATCTAGAGGCAGCCCCGCAGAGCAATGAAAATATCCCTGCGGGACTCTTGGGAAGTCTCATTGTTCTAGGCCACGCTCTGCGAGCAGCCGGTGCATGACCTCGCCTTTTATCTCGCCAGCGATTTGGTTTCGGACTTGGGCTCCGAGCACCCGCTCGGCATCGACGTCGCCTACCAGACCATGTTCGGCCAGTCGCTGATCCAGACGGCTTTGAAACTCTTCGCCCATGGCTTCGACGAGCCGGTCCTGCATCGCTGCATGTTCGTCCGGTGCGATGCGCCTCAGCACCGTCTCCCAAGGTTGCCAGCGGGTTGCCATATAGTCGGTGAATTGGTTCGCTTCCCGCTCCCGGACCAGGTCCAGTGCCTCCGTCGCATCATCCTCGCTTACGCGAGAGACCGCCAGGAAGCGCATGTCAGGGGCGACGTGACTGAGCTCCAGCGGCTCGCGCAGCCGATGTTGATAGGCCAAGTAGACTTCCACGTCGTCTATGTCTGGGTCGAGGCTGAGGAGCGAGTTGACCCTGTCGCGCGCGATCTCATCAAGCGCCTCCAAGCGGAACGCAACACGGCCGCGCTGGATCAGTTCGCCAAGACGATCGTCATAGACGCCGCCCTCGACATCAGCGTTGAGGCGCGCGGTCTGCATACCGTTCCAGTGCAAGGTAACTCGATCCTCGCAGCTCGCGTTGGCCTCGGAAGCCTGTGCAAAAAACTGCTCGCGCAATCTCGGATTGGCCGCCGCCTGCCGCAGATCATCAGCCACTCTCTGCCGAAACTCGTGATTGCCATAGTTAACGGTCTCTCGTAGCCTCTCTAGGAACCGTGCGTAGTCCTGGGCGCCGGGCTCATCCGCAAAGTGCAGCCATTCGGCCAGTGCCGAGGGGGCGTCTCCCAGCCAATGCGCGGCAGCCTCATATAGAGATTGCGGCGCAAGCTGAGGTGGCGCTTCAGCCGCCGCCAGATTAGCGAGGACGTCGTCCGGCAGCGGGTTATCCCCGAACTCGAGGTTCTCCAAATGCGGGTAGCTGAGACTAAGATTCGGTACAAGACCCTCAAGAAGATCCTCAGGCAGGCTGGTCAGCCGGTTACCGCTGAGATTGAGTGATTGGAGCGTGCTCGGAAGGGGGGCGGGGAGGTTGGCCAATTGATTGCTGCTGACATCGAGTTCAATAAGCCCCGATGGGAGGGAGTCGGGGAGGTCGGTAAGCTGATTGCCACTAACCGCGAGCGAGGTGAGCCTGCTCGGGAGAGCGTCCGGCAGGCTAGTTAGTCGGTTGTCGCTTGCGTTCAGGATCTCGAGCCCAGCCGGAAGGTTGGCCGGCAGACTGGTCAAGCTGTTATCGGCCACCTCCAGCCGAGAGAGGGTCGCCGGAAGAGCGTCCGGCAAATTGGTCAACCGGTTATGGCTAATGAGAAGATGCTGAAGACCGGGTGGGAAGCTAGAGGGCAGGCTGCTTAGCTCGTTGTGCCTGGCGCGCAGTTCAAGCAATCTTGGCGGCAGGGCGGCGGGCAAAGCGGTCAGGGAGAGGGAGGACAAATCCAGCAAGTGCGAGCCCGCGTTGTCCGAACCCCTAATTCGTGTGCGCCCCTGTCGCCGATTCTCGGCTTCGCCCTGCCCCTCTTCGGCAACCCAGTTGTCGAGGATCTGCGCGCGCGCGGAGGCCGGGGTCCGATATCCTGTCATGGCTTCGACCAAATCCGCCACGGCTCGGCTGAAGCCGCTGAGGTAACTTTCCTGCTCCCCCTCTTCAGAAGCGTCCGAGGAAGAACCTGCACTCCACTGTGCCTGTCCTGTGTTCATCAATTTCTCCATCGTCAGAACAAGAATGCCCCCGCTTCTCAAGGTCGCGAAGCAGGCTGGTTGTCATGATCATTCGAGAGCCAGCATCATTCGAGAGCCAGCGCACGTGCGCTGCGGCTCCCGCCCGACTCGAGCCGGTACAGGTTCACATGAGCCCAAACGCGGCAAATGGATCGCTACTGCTGCGAGGCTTCCTGCCATTTCGTTGACTAGATTAAGTCCCGGAGGACCGTCAACGTGGCAGCGTTCTGCCCGTAGCAGGCCTACCTGTCGATCAGCTGACGAGTGTCGCTGCAGAACCCCGGGTCGCTCGGTTGCCAGCGGTGACAGAAGTAAGCCCGCCTCTTTATTCCGAGGATGCTCGCCTTATTTCGGGGCTTGAGGAGGTCCTCCGCAATGGAAGCAGCGCCGGCGCCCGCTGCCAGGGCTCGCTCAGGCACCTACCGCGGTTTTCCATTGGTTGATCTGACTGCGCCCACGCCGTCCGAATCACGCGACGATGCTAATTCTGTACGGCCGTTTCCGAGCACCTCCGCTGATGCTCAGATCGGGGCTTTAGATCCGACAGCCTCGTCTCACGGCCGCGGGCTGGTGCTCCAGGACACGGAATGGCTGGGCGACGAGCATATCGACAGGGATTGCCGGCTCCAGGAGCAGGATTTGCAGAGGTACCATCCAAATCTCGCCGCCCGGACGCGGTTCGTGAATCCCCTCATCGTCCTAAATTATCTGCGCTCTAACGACGATGGCGTCGTGCGAACCGAATTCCAGCGCATCGTCTACGATAATGGTAACGATACAGCCGACTTCCTGTTCCTGCCCGTGATTAATGCCGATCCTCAAGATCCTAATAGCCTCGGCAACCATTGGTCGCTGCTGTTCGTTGATCGCAGCGACCGGGGCCGGCCGGTCGCCTATCACTACGATTCCTACGGGGGACTCAACAACAAGGATGCAGAACATCTCGCAGGTCGGCTGGACCTCCGCCTGGAGCCAGCCGGCATGGCCCAGCAGCGGAACGGGTATGATTGCGGCGTCTTTGTCGTGGACGGCACGCGGGCGCTGGTTAGGCAATTGGAGCAAGGACGGGAACCAGACCTGCTGAACTTCAGCGACCTCGTTGCCAATCGGCAGGCACTGCAGAACCGACTCAGGGGCTGATGTCGCCGTGCGCGGATAGCTCGTCGACGATGCCGCCAACGTCATCCTCTCCGCCGTCGGTTACAACTTCCGCCACATCCTCGCCTGGCTAAGGGCTCTTTGGTACCTCTTCCTGGCTGCCTTCTTCTCAGTCACCAGCCACCGCACACCACTCAAATCGGCTTCTTAACCGACGCGCCGCGACGACGACGATATTGAAGATCTACTCCGTCTCAACTTCCCCAAAAGCCGCAGCGCCGAAAACCCGGCCTGATATAACATAATCTCTCGTCCAGCAGCGAATCCACTGGCTCTCGTAGGGGCCGACTGATTCTATGCGAGATTCAATGTGACGAGAAAGTCGCGCTTACGTTCAAGCGGCACCAGCGGCAGTTGCGCATCCTGCGCAGCCGCCTGGGCCGGATCATCCGCGACATCCGCCGCAAGATCGAAGGCCAGGATGCGCTCGAAGAGGCGTTCGCACTCCCGTTGAGCCGGGCCACGCAGATCCGCTCGCAGCAGCAGCGCCAGCGCGGCTGGAAGCTGTATTCCTTCCATGCCCCCGAGGTGGAGTGCATCGGCAAGGGCAAGGCCAGCGCGCCTTACGAGTTCGGCGTGAAGGCTTCCATCGTCACCAACAACCGGCCTGCTCCCGGCGGCCAGTTCGTGCTGCACGCCAAGGCGCTGCCCGATAACCCTTACGACGGTCACACTCTGCGGGACGTCATCGACCGAACCGAGACACTCACCGACGTTGCCGGACGACATACACCAAGGCTCACCCGCGAGGCATGTTGGCGCCGTGCGAGGCATCGCAGTCGACATTCGCACCGCTGGTCGTGGAAAGCGCGTTGGAGGAGCGTCAGGTTCCGGCGATCAAGCTTGAGATCGCGATCGGCGATGTCGTGCTGCGGACGGACACAGCCATAGATGGCGAGCAGCTGTCCCGGGTGATCCGCGCAGTGCGAGCGTCACGATGATCGCGGCCGTTGCCGATCTGAAGATTTACATCGCGACGCGGCCGATCGACTTCCGCTGTGGCCACGATGGGCTTGCGGCGAAGGTGCAGGAGATGCTTCGTCTCGACCCGTTCAGCGGCGCAGCCTTCGTGTTCCGATCGAAACGAGCACAGCTCGTTTCATTGTACGTCCCTTTGTCAGATTCCGGGCAGACGGATCATCTTATCGTATTGATAATCAATGTAGTTTTTCGGTCGACGTTCGATCACGCGCTGCACCGCTATGCGTACTGCTTCCGAACTCAGCGTGTCGACGGGGACCAACCATTGCGAGTCCTTGATTGCTTGTGTTGCCGGCAAGATGCCCTTCAGAACCAGGCTCTTTGCAGATCCGACGCAAATTCCAAAGTGGACCGCAGCCTTCGCGAGGCTGATCATTTTGCCGTCGGATGACGCGGGGTCGTATTCGTGATAGGCTGGCGCTTTCCAGCTGAGCTTGTAGATTTGAACATTCTCAGGACCACAGGCATTTTGATGTCGGCAGCGCGCAGCCAAAGAAAGACCTGCCGGGCGCTGCCGAGCTCGCGGAACTTCGTGAAGACGAGTCGAACCACTCCCGCCACATGTTCGTCGGGATCGATTTCGATCTTGCCGAGTTCACTCCAACAAAATCCGGGTGGTAGCATGAAGCGGTACTCGCCGCGCTGGGCCTTGGAGGCTCGAGCGGCGATTCCACGTTGGCGAAGCAGGCTCAGCTCATACTCCGACATCGTCCCCTTCAGTCCGAGAAGCTCAAGTGATGCCAGTCGCGTCCATTGCGCGCCAGCCGCGATGCCTCGATGCAATAGACGGTACCGACATCGCCCGAGCACACCATCGCCACAAGCCGCTCAAATCCGGGCCGCTGAGTGCTGCCGGAACCTGAGCGGCCAAGATCGTCGTCAATGACCGTCACCGACTTAAATCCGGTGGTTTCCGCGGCCTTTGCCAAGTCATATTGCCGCCGCTGGCTTTCGAGATTCCCCGTGACTTGGGACATTGTCGATTGGCGAACATAGACGACGGCGGTGCGGCTGAGGTGATCAGGCGTGATCTTGATACTCATGGTCACCTCCCGGCATCTGAGCGGTCTGGACGCCCGCCGCTTCCAGCAACAGATCAGCGAGCGCCTGGACCAGACCTTTGGGATTGGCGCTCAGCGGGTTCTGGGGAATCCGGTGACCCAGATCCAGACACAGCTGCATCGGCTCGCGATATTGGCTTTTTCTCCGCACGTCCCTTCTCCCTCTTCACCGAAGGACGGGATCGTGCGCTCGACGCCTGATTCGTTCCGAGAAGCTTCAGAACAACGGCAAGTTCGTTGAGCCCCTCAATACTGACCTGCGGCGGTCCAAGCGCCATGCCGGAGCGATAGCTTTTGTCAATCCAGTTGGGTACCTCACGACTAAACCCACGGCGTTCCTCCGTGTAGATGCACTTCAAATCCTTGCCGCGTCGGAACGGTGCGACTTGAAGCGTTCGTCCAAAAAGGGGATGCCACGGATATGCGATTGTCGCGCTTCGAAGACTGTATGCAGAATGTCGGGCGTTGGGCGGACCGGATCAAAATTTTGGTCTGGGATCGAACGGGCCTGGTGTTGGTGCACAAGCGTCTCGAAGGTTGCAAGTTCGTTTGGCCAACGATCGCAGACGGCGTGATGCGCATATCGCCGGCGATGTTCGCAGCCCTGTTCGAGGGGCTGGATTGGAGGTTGGTCCGCCCGGAAGAAGCGCGGCGTCCACAGGTCGCTGGATAACTGCGGCAGAATGACTCGGAAGCTATTTTGAACGTGGCACGCGCGGCGACGATGTGCTCGAAATAGCGCATGAGCATCGCGGCACTACGCGACGAAAATGAACAACTGAAAGCGCTTTTGGCGCAAACGCAAGCGGCCTTGAGCGAGCATCAGGCGGCGCTGGCGACGTCGGAAGAGTCGCGGCGTCGGTTGGAGGTCATTCTCGGCGAATTGCGACGCGAGAAGTTCGGCGCGACGTCCGAGAAGCTGCGGCCAGATCAGTATCACTTACCGCTGGAAGACGTGGAGATCGCGCAAGGCATCCTGGACGCGGCGCAGGAGAGAGCCGAGGCTGTGATCAAGGGCCGATCGCGGAGCGTGCCGGATCAAGGTTCTCATCGCAATCGCGGCTGCTTGCCTGCCCATTTGCCGCGGGTGGAACGGATCATCGAGCTTGCGAGCACGCTCTGTCCGTGCGGTTGCGGCGCCATGACGAAGATCGGCGAGGACGTCAGCAAACGCCTCGACGTGATCCCGGCGCAATGGCGGTGTTGGTCACGCGCCGCCCGAAATACATCTGTCGCCACTGCTCGGGCCCTGTCGTGCAGGCGCGCGCACCGGAGCGCGTCGTGCCCAGCGGGCTGCCGACCGAAGCGGCCATTGCGCACGTGATCGTCTCCAAGTTTGGCGACCATACGCCGTTTTACCGTCAGGCCGAGATCTATGCGCGCCAGGGCATCCGGCTTGATCGGGCGACGCTGGGCAACTGGTCCGGCCGCGCCTGCTTCCATCTTCAGCCCATCGCGAACCACATGCGCCGCCGCCTGGCCATGGCGGATCGGCTGTTCATGGACGAAACCACGGCGCCGGTGCTCGATCCCGGGCGAGGCCAAACGAAGAAGGGCTACTTCTGGGCGATCGTCTCCGACGATCGAGGCCACAGCGGCCCAAGTCCGCCGATCGTGCTGTTCCGATATGCCCCCGGTCGCAGCGGTGCCTTTGCGGAGCAGTTCCTGGATGGCTTTTGCGGACGCTTCCTGCAGTGCGATGCCTATGAAGGTTATGACCGGCTAACCGAAGTCGCTCGACCGCAAGGGCCGTGGACGCTCGTGCATTGCTGGAGCCATTGCGCCGGCGCTTCGTCAAATTGGCCCGTAACACCAAATCGCCGATCGCCGAGGCCGCCGTTCGGCACATCGCACAACTTTACGCCATCGAAGCCATGGTCCGCGGCTCATCGCCGGACATCCGGCTGGCCGCGCGCAAGGAGCACTCGCTGCCCATCATAGCCGCGTTAAAGCCGTGGTTCGAGAAACGGATATCTGGCGCCCGGATTTGGGTGAACGAGTGCGCCCAACCGGCGCGAAATCCTACGTGGTGGTTTATAGGGCGGGCGCCGGCCGCGGGGCGCCCATGCGGCGTTACACTATCGCGGCGGTTGGAAAAATCGCGCCTGAGCGGGCTAGAACGCGCGCCAAGGTTATTTTGGGGGCTGTGGCACATGGGCACGATCCGGCGGGCCAGAAAACTACTGAGCGGGGAACGCCCACGGTGGCTGAATTGGTCGACCGTTTCATGGTTGACCACGTGCGAGCGAAACGCAAGGACGGGACGGCAGAGTTCTACCTGGACGTCTTGGACCGCATTGTTAAGCCGGCCTTGGGCACCGCTAAGGCCGACAAGCTGACGCGGGTACAGGTCAGCAAGCTGCACTCCTCGCTCGCCGAGACGCCCTTCCAGGCCAACCGTGTTTTAGCGGTGGTTGGTAGCATGTACGCCTTCGCAGCTCGGACCGACATCGTCGCCGAAGGCACCCATCCGGCGCGCGGCATCGAAAAATTTAAGGAAAGCCGCCGCGAACGTTTCCTGACTAGCGATGAACTTGAGCGCATTGGAGGTGCTATTCGGGAAGCGGAAACGGTCGGCATTGCTTGGACGGTGGATGAAACGAAACCTACTGCCAAACATGTCGCAAAGGAGAAGCGTTCTACCCGGATCGCACCGTCTGCCGCGGCCGCGCTGCGGCTCCTCCTATTTACCGGCTGCCGTTTGAGGGAAATCCTGCATCTGCGGTGGCAACATGTAGATATTGAGCGCGGCTGTTTGTTTCTGCCTGACAGCAAGAGTGGCCGAAAAACGGTCATTCTAAACGCGCCAGCCCTTTCTGTACTGAACAATCTAGAGTGGATTGGGCCCTATGTCGTTCCCGGCGACGACCCGGAAATGCCACGCCACGATCTGAAACGGCCGTGGGGTGCCATCACCAAAAGGGCCGGCCTAACCGGTGTTCGGCTTCACGACTTGCGGCACACCTACGCAAGTTTCGGTGCTGGTAGCGGGCTAGGATTGCCAATCATTGGCCGGCTGCTTGGCCACACGCAAGCGGTCACTACGGCGCGGTACGCACACCTTGACAATGATCCGCTTCGGCGAGCATCAGAATCAATTGCAGGCCAAATTGCAGCGGCATTAGACGGCAAACGGCCGCCGACGGTGACGCCCTTTCGACGCAAGGCCGCTCGATGGAAGATGCACAGCTACAACTAGACGGCGTCAGACCCCTTATTCGTTATTCGCCTCTCAAAGCAGGCCGGCGCACGGACTTCGCTGCGCACCGAGTAGGGAGCAATACCGAAAGGGTGAAGCCTTTAGAATATGCCAGCTATTAGGCTACGATGAGACGACCGGCGTAACCGCGGCGAATAAAAAGTGGAAACCAAGGCTCGCCATCAACAACGCCCGGGCACCATAACGCAGTGAACGTAGAGGTTGAAACGTTCCATAGCGTGACTGTACGGCCTTCTGAGTTTCCGTAGCCGAGCGCGTTTTTAACTAAAATTGTGAGCCAAAATTCCACGCCATGGCTCATTTTTGACTCGTCCGGCGCAGTAGGCGCAGCGCTGCCAACAGCGCGGTGAAGAGCATCGTTAACAGCAGGATTGCGACGGTGGCTTCGCGGATGTCGTGGACCTGCCAGCCATACCCTCTGGCGTCCACGGCTTCGCCTGTCTGTCCCATTACCCAGGGTACGATGTGAGTAAGGCCGGCGCCTACATAGAACAGGATACCGATCGCCGGCAGCTTGAGGCTCAGCTTTGAATACGGCCGGAGGTCGCTGCGGCGCAGGTAGAGCGCGAAGACCTGGAAAATCAGCCATGAGGTGAGAAGCCAGCCAACATAGTTGGTAAGAGGAACACCGAACACACCGCCGCCGTTGTGCCATATCCAGACCTTGGCGATAGTTGCGTTGGGGGCATCTATCACAAGGTCCCATTGAGTCATCACGAACGCCGCGACGACGGGCAGGGCGATCAAGTTGAAAGGACGATCGAGCTGATGGTCGGCGCCATCAAGCAGAACAGACGCGACCGTCCACGAAAAATAGCCCGCGCCGAACCACAGGGGTCCGACGACGATCGGAATGAGGCCGACATGCGGTAGACCCGCACCGACCTCAAAATGATAGACGCCGAATGGAAAGCCCGTGGCGGTGCCGAGGTTCTCCATCGCAAACGAAATTGCATTGCAAGCAACGAACAGGATCAAGGCGCGTCGCGCCCCATAAGCAAGGGCGGCGTGGGCTAGTGCGCAGGCAATGAAAACTACCGCGAGCGCTTGCGCGAACGGAGTTGGATTCCAGGAAAACCCGATTGCGGCAGCAAGAATACCAGCGACGAACAGCCAAAGCACGGTATCCTGCTGCGCGGCGTGTCGACTGCGCGCCACGTTGTCTGGTGTCATTGTGTGTGATCCGTTGAGCGAGCGATCAATGGCAACGTTATTGGCTCATTTTCAACACTGCAATCTGCGTGGATCGGACTACGAGCTGCGATGTCCAGTTAGCGTACGGCCGTGCATTTCCCGTGCCCCGGGCACGACCTCACTACTAAACAATTGATTTTATTAGCGTAAAAAGCAGACCCGCAGCCTTCACACGGGAGAGGTCCAAGGTTCGATCCCTTGTGCGTCCACCATTTCCTCTTCCTTCAGCAGATCGATCAGCGCAGCGGTGGTCTGACCGCCGTTCGCCCCGCATTCCCCTCATTGCCGGCGGCGGTGCGGGGCCGATGACGGCTTGCCGGTGCGCCGGCTGAGTTCGCCGAGCAGGTCGCGAACGGCGCCGTCGAGTTCGTCGGGCGAGGTGGCGTGATCGGCTTGTTGTGTGCCGGTCGGCCGATACCGGCCGCGGGCGGAGATGTCGTCATTGGCGGCCCGCGCCTTCGGCGCGTGAATGCGCGGTGGTGACCGGCGCCGACGGCGCGAGATCAGCTCGCGGACGCCATATCCCGATGCGAATCCGATCCCGGCGACGAGAACGACAATCAGAAGCTCCAGCATCGTGCTGTCCCCAATCATCTTGCTGCAATGCAATAAGCGCGACAATGCGGCAGGGGCGTGACCGGGCCGGTTCCTTTTCACGGTATCGAACAGAACGCCGCCCCCACGGAGTCCTACGGTGTTTTATTCGCGAGCCTCCTCGGCTACCTTCCCGGAACTCGCGGAGGCCGGGACGTCTCGATGCGCAAGGGCAATGACTACATTCTGAAGCTGCGGCCGTGGTCGTTGTCGACGTTCGTGGTTGCCCTGCTGGCCGTAGTGCTGGCCACTGCGACCCAGGAGATGTTCGCGAGCTTCGGCATGCAGTTCTATTTTTTTATCGGGATCTATGTCCTCCATTGAAGTTTGGATGGCGCCCATTCCAGCTTCTCGCAAAAAGTTCGCGAAATCCCCAGAAAGCTGCGCGGCGTGCTCGTGCGCCTTGATCGGCTCCGCAAACTTCAGTCCATCAAATGAAAGCGACGTTCCGACGAACGAGACATCCACAGCCTCGGGCTGAAGCTCGCGCAGGGTCTGGTCATCACCGAGGCCTAGATCTCAACGACCGCACTCGCGCCTTCGGCAAGCGCTTCTTCGAGCGCATGAAGCGGATGCCGACGATGAACCAGGCAGCGACCTACAACGCCACCCTGCACTACCTCAACGCGGTGAAGGCCGCCGGAACCAAGGAGACCAAGCCGGTGCTGCCCCCGCGTCGGCAACCGACAGGGCCTTCATCGAGAGTTCACCGACGACCATCGGCTGCGCAGAAATTAGCGATCTTGATCGCAATTCTCAAGACGCGTTCTCCTCTTCGGCGCCGTCGGCGCTCGATGCCGATCCCGACAAGACGGTGCTGTTTGCGCGGGGCCGTTTGAAGGAAGCCAAAGGAAGCCAGAAGGTGGTTTGAGCATATTGGCTGGAACGTCCCGCCCCAAAACGAACGGGGCCGACGGATACTCCAGTGGGGCGCCGATCATGCTTGCCTCGCCTCGCCGGGTAACCCGATGCGATCGGTGCGCCGTTGGTGCCGATGCTGGGCACCCTGGTTGACGCGAGAGCAATTGGAAGCGGTCGTTGCGGACACGAAGAGCAGCAACAAGCTGTGGACTCCGGACCAGTGCGCGACTGCTCATAGTACCCATTCGCGACCGTCAAGCCTTCGGCTTCCGGTTCATCGGAGCCTGCGACGACCCGAACTACAAAGTTCGGCTCGAGCTGAAGCGAGTAAAGTACGCCACCTATTCGCGTAACTACCGAAAGAGGAACGGCACGGGCGCCAAGCGTGGACGTCCGCGACTCTTGCTCTCGCCGGAGGCGAAGGCGGAGCGTGAGCGCGTGCAAGCTAAGGAGCGCGCAAAGAGGAAACGAGAGCGTGACCGGTTTGGTCGTCCTAACGGTCGACCGAAGTCGAACAAGCTGGGTGTGGCGCAGGTGGTTGCTGGTGAAAATGCGTCACGGAAAAATGCGTCATGTCACATAATAGATATAGGTAGCCTGACGGAGATTAGCGTGACGCATTTATCGTCGGGCTGAGATGAAGAGCGCCGCGCGCCCCAAGCGCGACGGCGCGAACTCGGACCGAGGACGCGGCGTCGCTTAAGGCGCCGCCGCGCCGAAGCCACTCATAGCGTCGCCATGCCGGAAGCGAGGATCTGTGCGCGCCCTATAGGATTGCGTGGGCCCAAGCTATGGCCGCGGCAGCAAGATCGGCCAACTGAGCGTAGAAGGCCTTGAACCAAGGAGTACTCGTCAGTGCTTCGAGGCCTTTGTTGCCCACAAATTGACCAGCTCCTGCGACTACGCCAAGTGCGAAGGCGCTGATCGCGGAGGGAACGCGCGGAGGGGCGTGCTCGGCGATTGACGACCGGTATCGAGACGTGGGTTGATCGGGAAGTTGCGGGATGCGAGTTTAAGGATGAGCGGCTTGGCCGCCGGTTCGGCAAACTGCTCGCCCAGATCGGGAGCGACATGGGTCAAAGCATCCCGCTGGTTTGTCAGGACTGGGACAACACGAAGGCCGCCTATCGCTTCTTCTCCAACGAACGGGTCAACGAGGCGGATATTCTTTGCGGTCACTTTGAGGCGACGCACGGGCGCGTAACGACGACGGAGGGACCGATCCTCGTCCTCCATGACACGAAGGAATTCAGCTTCAAGCGCGAGAAGCCGGATCTGATTGGCTTTACGGGTAAGACGGCAGGGCGCACGCAGTGCGGCATCTTGATGCATTCGAGCCTCGCCGTGACGACCGAGGGGCTTCCGCTCGGTCTGGCGGCAATCAAGTTCTGGACACGCAAGAAATTCAAGGGGACGACGGCGCTGAAGCGAAAGATCAATCCGACACGGGTTCCGATCGAGCAGACGGAGAGCATCCGCTGGCTGGAGAATTTACGGCAATCGACCGACCTTCTCGCTGCCCCTGGACGATGCGTTCATATCGGTGATCGCGAGAGCGACATCTATGAGCTGTTTTGCCTAGCCGATAAGGTTGGAACGCATTTCCTGCTGCGAACCTGTGTTGATCGGCTTGCCGGGGGCGGTGATCATACAATTGCCGACGAAATGGACGAGGTTACGGTCAAAGGCCTACATCGGATCAAGGTCAAGGACGACAAAGGCTATCCGGATGACGCGCTTCTCGAAATTCGTTTCCGCAAGCTTCGAGTTCTGCCGCCGATCGGCAAGCAGAAGAAATATCCCGCACTCACTCTGACGGTGATTCATGCTCAAGAGCGGGGAAAGCCGAAGCGGCGACAGAAGATCGAGTGGAAGCTCCTCCTCACCGATCTTCCGGTCCAATCGCGAAAAGACGCCATCGAGAAGATCGAATGGTACGCGTTGAGGTGGAAGATCGAAGTCTTCCATAAGATCCTCAAATCGGGCTGCAAGGCGGAGGAGTCGAAATTGCGAACAGCTGAGCGTCTGGTCAATCTGATCGCGGTTTTCTGCATTGTGAGTTGGCGCGTCTTCTGGATGACGATGCTCAATCGTTCCTCCCCGAATGCCCTACCGCAAACGGCGCTGACAGATCCTGAAATCAGGCTTCTTGATCATTTGGTGAAAGACAGGGGTGGCGACCGCTCTCGACGAAGCACGCTCTCGCACTATGTCATCAAGATCGCGCGGCTCGGAGGATACTTGGCCCGAGCCAACGATCCGCCTCCAGGAAATACCGTGATCTGGCGCGGACTATCGCGGCTGACCGACATCGAACTGGGAGCCGAGATCGAAGCAAAAATTATGGGTAATTGAAAGATCGGCTTCGCGCTTACACATGATTCGGCGCTCGCGCATTCGCACGAAGCAAGCGCTGTCCCTATCACGCGCCGCTAACTTCAACGGCCACCGCCTCAGCATGCGGGGCTGCGCCCCGGGGAAGGCCACGATCGCAAAACATTCGTCAGTGGATCGTCGATCTCATCGGGCTGACGCAGTGGGACAATGTTGCTATGCTCGTTCATGGCGTATCGCTCTCCTTGAGAGAGGTTCTGGCAGGCTCGACACTCGCCTCGATACGCCGCCTATCTCATTCCGTCATCACCCAGGTTCCCGCATAGCTCACGCTGCCTGAGCGGCTCAGCTTGGCGCTTACGCCCCATTGCGGAAATGGTCGGTTTTAAGGGCGCGCGCCGTAAACCTTCGTATCGTTCCGTGGCCCCCTTGGATGCCCGACGATTACCTACGTTCAATTGAGTCTCTGATCGCAATCGTCCTAGGCTGCATGCGTTGGAAAAGCGGACAGGCTCATGAAGTAGGAGGTGAAAACGGACGATCGACGAACAGGGACGATAATACCAAGAGGAGACTACAATGCCCAATTGCTCCGATAATCTTGGATCTGGCAGAGCCGCGCGATGCGCAGTTTGTGATGGCACGTGTGGTCTCGTCCGGTACTACTCATGGCGCCCCATTTGTTCCAAGTAGTGTTTCGATCGCTTCAGAACGCGCCGGGCAAGTGACCGCGGTTGGCTACCCTGGCGCCACATCGCCTTAGACCAGGCGCCTGAGAACCGCGCGAGGGCTCTGTGATGTTCCAGACACAAGGAGAGCCGCGTCGCATGACCATTTTCACCGGATTGCTGTTCGAGATGATCTCCTTGTCCTGGGGGACGATGTGGAGCGCGCTGGCGGTAGGCTATGCGGTGATTGGCTTGGATGGCCAAGTTTATCTGACAGATGCGGGCGCGGAATACCTAGCGTGGGCGGGAGCTTCAGCTTACAACGAGGCAAGGAATACTTACAAACCGCATAGACTTTGCTCCGCGCTGCCCAAACCATGACCGACCGAGCGATTGCGGGTCAGCTTAAAGCCCTAGCTGACGACTACCAGTGGCGAGCTGAGAAAGCGTCGCGTGTTGATGCTGCCAAAGCACTGGTTCGCTCACCTGCCAGCGCTGAACGCGATGCCCGTGGGGTCTCGTGGAGTAACGGCGTGTCTGGGCGTGAGCCTCAGGCCGATGCAAATTTGATTTCGGCGTTTGCGTTGACGATCGGCGGCGCGTTGGGTGCCGGCCTCCCGATGGCGTTCCTGATTATTTGGCTCTGCTCCTGAAATGTCCCCTGACAGCGCCGCACCATGCCAGCGGGTTGTTGCCAAAGTCGAAACTTGCCTCGCCGAGAGCCTGCACGTTGCCACGCTGGGTGAATGTGTGATCCTTGCCATAGGCGAACATGACGCCGCGCGCATAGGCGCCGTCCGCATAGACACGGGTCCCGGGCAGGATTGTTATCGAATTGTTTCCGCCATTGACACGGATGCCAGCGCCCCCGGCTCCGCCTGAAAGCAGGTCGGCGCGCTGAACCACGGTGTTGCTACTGCCATAAACGTGCAATCCTAGTCCGAGCGTGGCCGTGTTGTAGGTATTCGCGAGATAGGCGGTGCCGTCAGCGTTACGGGCGAAGAAGGGGTCATCATTCACCAGAGTCTGGCCGTTGCCGTAGATGGAGTAACTGAAGAAATTGCGCTGATCGATGATGTAGCCGAGATCCTGCAACGTTGCGATCTCCGCCTCCATCAGATAGGTGTAGTTCCGGTATCTCTGGTGGCTCATCAAACTGTTCTTAAGCTCGGTATGCGACGCGAACGGTATATCCGGCTGACCATTCTCCCTCATCGCTCGCACCGGAATGCCGGGCATGGCCACCGGCTAGCACTTCATTCACATGCTTCCCGGCGAAATAGCCTTGATCGTGCCGCAGATCAAAAACCTCGTCAGCTGGCGAGTTCGCGCAGCCGGAACAATAAATCGCCTGTCCCGGCTTAGCCTGCTTGCCATTGTCATCGTACAAATGGGTCGTCCAAGCATTTATCGCTTCAGGGAAATACGGTGAGTGTGCAAAATAGCCGAAAATGCTACTGCCGATACCGAGCTGATGTGCGCCCTCGTGAAACACAACGGCTGTCAGATTCGCCTGCGGCGTCATCGACAATTGCGATGGGATATATGCCTCGGATGAAAAACCCATCTCGCCGATTGTTATCATGCCATGCGCCCCATAGTTCGGTTTGCTCGGATCCTGACCGGTGAGTGCCGCCTGCACCTTGGTGCCGGCATCCTGTATATCGCTGGACGTATGGATAGAGGCATGTGCGTTGTTATCGAGAAACCCGCCGATATTGACACTGGCCGGCGATTGACCATGTACGACCTTGATGATTTCAGCCCAATGCCGAATTGCCGCCAGTGATTGATCTATTTCCCCTCGCGACAGATTGCGCAGTGAATCCTCAGGCTTCCTAGTTTCACCGCAACAGTAAGGGCCGTCGCCGGTACCGAATATCCGCACCCGCATGAACGGCACACCGTTCGAATCCCTGATATCGTAGGTTTCAATGGCCTGGCCGGGCGTGGCGAGTAACGCGTGAACTGCAACGGCTGTGGCCATCATTGCGATTTTCTTGGTTTTCAAATCATAAACTTCCAGCTGGGGACTAGTTGTGCATCAGCGTGTTTTTGCTATCTCACTGCGACCGTGTGTGCACATTGACCGCCCGCGACTTACCGCTGCGGGCGTCATTGGTGACATCGTAGGTTACGCGCGTGCCTTCCTGAGGCTCCGAGCCGAGTGGCAGCGCTTTAATATGCAGGAAGACATCGTCGCCCCCTGAGTCGGGCTTGATGAACCCAAAGCCGCGATCGGCGACCCACTTCGTCACTATTCCTGATTGCCTTGATCTCAACTTCCTTCCCCTCGAAGCTAAGCCGCCTCAGTTGGCGGCTCGGAGTGCTGTTGACCGGAGTCTCTATTGAGATGAGTGAGCTTCAGTGGACAATCCGACAAAGCAGAGGAACTGCAGGCTGTTGGCAAGTAGTGCAGCAAAAACCGAGCCAATCACCTGACGGTTCCGCGCAGGCGCAGTGAACTTGACGCACGGCGCAAGGGGCACGCACGATGGATGCTTTCTGTCTGAAAGCAAGCCAACACTTGTTCGGCGCCCGCCAACGATGTCGCGAGCTCGACATTGCATACGAAGTACGACAACTCGCCGCACGTATGCGCGAGATGAGCAAGGCTCCTAGCACTACTTTGGCAGATTTATTCACGCCGTTGCTTTTCGCCGATTTGTCTTCTGCAGTACGGGCATCGCTGAGGTCGTGGTCGAACGATGAGTTCGACGATGGCTTGGCGCACGGCCGGCAGGCTCGGTTGAGGCGGAGGACCGCTGATTCTTTTTTTCCCCCGCTTGTGCGAGACGGCGATACTGGAGGAATGCGTAAGCGATCATGGTCATAAGAGCATGACGATGGAGGCCTTGCCAGGACCGTCCCTCGAAGTGATCGAGCCCCAGTTCCTCTTTCAACTGCTGATGGGCCTGTTCGCAAATCCATCGGGCTTTGATCGTGGCAGCTAAAGAGCGCAGGTCCGTTTTGGTCGGCAGATTGGCGAGATAATACTTCTTCTCTCCCGACGCCCTGTGTTCACCGATGAGCCAGGCTTCGTCCCCCGGAAGATGCTGCTGGCCCATGTCCTTGATCCGCTGCGGAGGTCCATCCGCGGTCCGCACGCGAACCGCGGCGAAGCGAGCTTCCAACCGGCCCTTGGTCCCGTTTCGCCAACTCACATTTTGCCACTTGGCATTGGCCAGCATGTCTTCGGCCTCCGTCGACAATACATCGGGAATGTGCCGCTTGCGGGGACGACCTCGACCGGCGACCGGCCAGATCAGTTTAACCCGGACCGGATAAACCTTCTGGTGACGAGGGATACCGACGGCCCAGGCCAGGCCGCGTGTCGTGAGCCCCTGACGGAACGGCGCGCTGAGACCGTATCCAGCATCTGCCAGCACACAGCCGAAGCGAACACTGGCTGCGATCACGCGATCAATCTCCGCCAACGCGATCTCTGGCTTGGTTCGCGCTACGCGATGCTCGACTGGAACACCGGCGCGCTTCAAACGCACCGGATTACTCGTCCAACTCTCGGGAACGAAGAGACGTAATGCCACCATGACCGGCACTTCACCCCGCGCAAGCGTCACGACACCAATGCTTGGCAATTGGCCATCTTGCCGAGAGACGAGGCATATTGCGGAGCGACACCAACCGAACGATCGCCCTTCTTCGGCATCGCGGTGTCGTCGATGACCAGCACCGCATCTTTGCCGCCGACCAGGCGATCGGCCTGAACCAGCAATTCCGACTCCAATGGCGTCGCATCCCAGACGCCATCAGCGATGAAGTGGTGCAACTGGTCATAGTCACCCGGTGCCAGACGCGCCGCCATCGGCTGGATGCTCTTGCGATCGCCTGGTCCAATCAGTCCCGAGATATAAAGGGGACACATCCTTCGCCGAGCCCTGTGACCCAAGCGATCCGGGAATGGCTTGAGCCAGCGTCCAAGCTCGTCTTCCCACTTCGGCGTCGTGTTCACCATGGTCGGCCCTCCAAAAGCCGACCGCCCATGAATCATTGAAAATCCGATTCGGGAATCCAGTTTCGCCGATCAATCGCCAAAATCTGCCAAAGTAGTGCTAGTCATGCGGAGCGAAAGAAACGGCGCGGAGCGCTGGTCGGAGAAATACTCTCCGTCGCCATGACAAGCGAGGCGCTGGACGCGTACGGATGGCGGATCGCGTTTCTGCTCGGTGCCGGTACGCTGCCGTTCGGATTTTGGTTGCGCAGTGTCCTGCCCGAAACGTCCTGCAAGTTGCCGCCTCTCGCCTTTGCGAGCACGGTCGTCAGCAATGCAGTAGGAATTGCTGCTGCACCCTTGGGCGGTGGGCTCGGAGATCGAGCCGGACGCCGGCCCAATGATATGGCCACAGATCGCCGCGCTGCTGCGGCATCTTACCATCCGGACCGCGGCCTCGTGACGCGCACAACCGACGTGACCGCAGAGGTTGCCCTGGCCATGCCGAGTCCTTCCGGTGCCTATGACTTCGCCGGATGGGCTTTGGCAGCTCCATGCTGGACGTGATCGGAAAATGCTCTAGTTGGTGCACGCTGTGGAGATCATGCCATGACCCGTGAAGGGGCGTTGAAGATCGCCATTGAGGCGCTCACACAATGGTCTCAAGGGAAGGTCGCAACGGCCGTCGTGCTTGCCGCGATCGCGAAGCTCGAAGCGCGTAGGCCGACACCTAGGCGGCCTCCAAAACGGAAGCTCTCTTCCACAACGCGGATGCGCGCGTTAAAGTTACGCCCTAGCAATGTCAGGCCCCTAGGGTCGCGCTGCCATCCTCCGGATATCGAGCAGGAGTACACCGAAGTATTCGAAGAGCGCGAGATCGCTGCATATCACGAGGCGGGGCATGCAGTGATTGCTCGCGCACTAGACATAGAGGTCGCGTGTGTTGCCATCATTCCTTTTATGGGTCGCATTGGGCACGTGTGGCACGAGAAGGCCAGCCCCAAGACTGAAATCTTGATCACGATGGCAGGGCCATTCGCGGAAGCTCGCTTCACCGGCCGGCTGCTTTGTGCTGGCGATGACGAAGCCAACATCACCAGCGCAATGACGCAATTGCCGGAGCCGCGCGAGCACTATGAGGCGAAAGCAAAGACGCTCGTGGCGGAAAGCTGGCGCGCTATCGAAATTGTCGCGGAAGAACTATTGATCGGAGCTGACAGGCTCTACGGCCCGATGCTTGATTTGGCTATTTGCTGCGCTGCCCCCGGCGTCCCCTAGCGATCGATGATCCCGGCGAGGATGGCTTTGGCGCGCACGGAGACGGCCATGTAGTGCTGTGCCGCTTTGATAGACTTGAGCCTTCCCGGGTCATTCTGTGCGATGTTGGGATCAGATAGGAGGCGCTGGAGCCGCGCCTGCGCCACGCCTGCACACGGCGGAGGCATGGCAGGATGGCCGGCCGCGCGACAGTGTCGATCCGCTCAAACTTGCTCGCCACTGCGGCTTTCCTCCAAGTCGCAGTCCAGCGCAGCTCGCGCTACGCATGGAAGAGGGTCCCGTGATCTTGCGGACTGGGCCGCCACGGATTTGCAATCCTGCCATTATTGGGAGGTGGCTGCTAGGGGTGAATGCGTAGAGTAACCGCCTGTCTTGAATATCGGAGGACTGATGGCAGCAGGATGGATGGTTACGATCGGCGTCCCCCAAGACGACGGCAAGCTTCGATATGTAACCTATGCGGTCGCAATCGCCGATGCGGCAGAAGCAGTAAAGGCTTCATTGGCGGCCAGCGCGGGCGAAGCAGCGATCTCGAATTCCGAACTCCGCGAAGCCGACTTGAAGGGCCTTGGCATAAGAGCCGGCGAGCTTGTGACCATATACGATGATCGGATTGATCCGCTGATCTCGCGGACGTGGCGTCCTGATACCGGCTAGGATCGAGCCGCCCCAATCCTCAAGGCACGGCTGACCAGAGCCTTTTCGGGCCGCGTGCGATTGTTTGGCACGCTAGTTGCTGGGCTTGGTTGCTTGGCCCCGATGTCGCGGGACACTAACGTCAAAGTCAGAACTAGCGCGGGCGGTCCGCTCCAACCCGCCCGCGTATCGTGTTGCCAGCGACCCAGCATAGGTTTCTCTCGGCTCAGAGATCGCATGGTCTAAGGTACACATCCGGGGAGAAAGTGCATGACCAAACACCGGAGGCTTTTCAAGCTAACAAAGCCCCTTACTGACCGCCTGTTGGAAGAGGCGGCGCGCTTAAGGAGCCGCGCTGACCAAATGCCGGCATGCGCAAAGCGCGACGCGATATTGCGCAAAGCGCGCGAGTATCAAGTGACCGCTCACCTGGCAGATTGGATTAGATCGTCCGGTGATCTTCCCCCAAATAAGTAGACAGGGTTAAGCTGCTTTTAGCTCCATGTCGATCGGCGCGATATAGCCGATGGCGGAATGGAGACGGGTTCGATTGTAGAAGCCCTCGATGTAGGCGAAGATATCGCGCTGGGCCTCAGCTCTGGTCTTGTATTGACGATGGTGAACGAGCTCGGTCTTCAGGGTATGGAAGAAGCTCTCCATTGGGGCACTGTCGTAGCAGTTGGCTTTGCGGCTCATTGATCCGACGATCCCGGCCGCCGACAAGGCGGCGCGATAGTCGTGCGAGGCGTATTGCACGCCGCGATCGGAGTGATGGATCAATCCAGCCTTCGGCTTCTGCTGCTGGATGTATCGTCAATGCCGACGAGGCGAGGTCGACCTGCATGTGATCGCGCATCGCCCAGCCGACGATCTTGCGGCTGAAGAGGTCGATGATGGCCGCCAGATACAGCCAACCCTCAGCAGTCGGAATGTAGGTGATATCGGCGAGCCAGATCCGGTTCGACGCTGCGGCGGTAAAGTTGCGATCGACGAGGTTCGGCGCGATCGGCAAGCCATGACGGCTGTCGGTGGTCCGAACCCGGCGCGGCGGAGCCATGATGGCGCGGACACCGTGCCGATGCATCAGGCGTTCGATCCGGCCACGGCTGGCGCCACGTCCCCGCATCCGCAGTACGGCGTGGACCCGTGGGCTGCCATAGCGCCCGCCGCTATCCTGGTGGACCTGTCGGATATCAGCCAGAAGCGCGGCATTGGTGGCCGTACGTGTGCTCTCCGGACGCTCGCGCCAGGCATAATAGCCGGCCGGCGAGACCTCGAGCACGGCGCACATCAGCCGCACCGGGTAGGTATCGCGATGGTCCTCGATGAAGCGGAAACTCATGGCCGTGTTCCGGCAAAGATCGCGATCGACTTTTCTAAAAATGTCCCGCTCCATGCGCAGCCGCTCGTTTTCCTCACGCAAACGGGCGATCTCGGCAGCCTGGTCCGCCGGAGCTTCTCAACCCAGCGCCGCAGCACCGAGTCGCGCAAACCGAGTTCCTTGCCAACGGCCGTGATCGACCGGCCACTCGACACCACAAGCTCAGCTGCCTGCCGCTTGTACTCCTCGGTAAACGACCGACGTTGAGTCCTCCATTCGACACCTCCTGGCTCAATAAGCCTACTACAGGTGTCCACTCGTTCGGAGGAGGTTCAATCAGGATGCGAACCCTTTCCACATCCCCTATCCCGGAGAGCCGTCACTGCCGACTTCCGTCGTGCTTCACGCGAACGAGCCTTTGCGACTTGGCGCGAGATCTCCACGACCAGCGCTATCGCAGAATCTCGAACCTTTGAGAATCGCTAGCTCGGCGGTCGATTAAGTTGACGATGCCTCGCCGACATCTGGGCTGAAGTCCTCGGGGTGGACCGTGGGTGGACCGGGTGGGGATGAACGACAGCTTCTTCGACCTCGGAGGACATTCCACCACCCAGCTCATCTATCGGCTGCCTGAGGCGCTGCATGTGGACGTGCCGCTACGCACGCTGTTCGAGAGGCCGACCGTTGCCCGGGTGAGTCACGTGATCGAGACGAAGAAGCGGACCGGCTCGATCGACACGATGCCGCAGGCCGATTTTCGCGCCGAGGCAGTACTCGAGTCTTCCATCAGACGCGCCTTGTCCGTCTCATCCCGGCCGTCGACGTCGCCGCGTGCCATCTTGCTCACTGGCGCCAGCGGATTTCTCGGGGCCTTTCTACTCCGCGAACTCCTTGGCCAGACCGACGCGAAAATCTATTGCTTGGTGCGCGCCGGTGATGGTAGAAGGCCCTCGTCCGGCTGAGCGGCAATCTCACATCCCTCCACATTGCGGAGGGACAGTTCGCAGTGCGGGTGGTGCCTCTGGCCGGGGATACGGCGCGGCCGCTACTGGGCCTCTCCAGTGCCGACTTCGAAATGCTGACGGATACGGTCGATAGCATCTGTCACTGCGGTTCGACGGTAAATTCTATCTGGCCGTATGAGGGGCTCAAGGCCGCCAATGTCCTCGGCATGCAGGAACTCCTCCGGCTTGCCAGCCGCGGGTGCGTGAAGCGGGTGCATCTCGTGTCCACCCTGCACGTATTCTCGTCGCGCGAAGCGGTGGCGGGGCGAGAACTCCGCGAGGAAGATCTCCCGGATGACCCCGAGGGATTGTCACTGGGTTACACACAGAGCAAGTAGGTCGCTGAGCAGTTGGCGATCGAGGCGCGCCGCAGAGGCATTTCGGTTGACATCTTTCGGCCAGGCGCATCTGGGGGACAGCCACAGCGGTGCCTGCCAGAGGCATGATTTCCTGTGGTTACTGCTCAAAGCTTGCATCGAAACGGGGTTCGCGCCGCAGTTCGACGGCCCGGTGAACGTTATTCCCGTCGACTATGCGAGCAAAGCCATCGTCACCTGTCGCTTGGCAGCGTTTGTCCGGACAGACATTCCACTTGCCAACGGCGCGTCTGTCGCTGGATCGAGATCCTCGAGGTGCTCGGTAGCTACGGGTATCAGTTTCAGTTGTCCCTTTCGCAACGTGGTGTGACGCCATTGTCCGTCATGCCGAGGCTGAGCCGACGAGCGCGGCCTTTTTTGGATCGCGCCGTTGCTCGGAGGAATACCCCCAAGGTGCGGATCTTCCGGTCACCATCAGCTGCCAGAATACGTTGACCGGCCTCTTTGGCAGTGATATCTCGTGTCCGTCAATCGATCGAGGTTTGCTCTCAACCTGCGTATCGCATTTCATCGACAATGAATTTCTTCCTCGGGTCAGATCCTTCCATTGAGCCGCCAATACGACAGTTTCTCCTGGCTCGGCATTCGGGCTTGACCGGATTTCCGAAAATGACGTTTTGCTGTTATCGACGTATCTGACCGGTTGCCGGGATTCGCACTTGAACGGCGGGCACCTCCAGACGCCTGCGGCCGGAAGTGCGGCGTGATCGTGGCGGGCCGGTCCCGCTCGCGTCAGGTGAAGTAATGATCTGCACCTCGAGATCGACCGAAGTCGCGGTGTGGTGGATGAGGCTGGGCTCTCCTTCGGCCGCAGCTGTTAAGCAATGGCGTGCTTGTCTGGACCCTTCTGAGCAGGCACAGGCGGACAAGTTCTATGTCCAGGACGATCGATCGACATACGTCGCAGCACATTGGCTGGTTCGTAGCGCGCTTGCATCGGTAGGCAACTTGCCGCCCGCGAACTGGCGTTTCATCGTCGAAGAGCATGGCAAGCCCCAGATCGATCGGGCCCTCGGCCGGTCCGAACTTCGGTTCAATCTGTCGCATACCAGGGGCTTCGTTGCCTGTGCGGTCAGCGTGGGCGTCGACGTCGGGATCGACGTTGAGACGCTCACGCCGAGCCGGGCGAGCCTCGATATCGCCGAACGCTATTTCAGCCCGTCGGAGGTCGCCATTTTGCGCGGCGCACCGCCAGACGAGCAAGCCGAATGCTTCTTCCGTCTCTGGACCCTGAAGGAGGCTTTCATCAAGGCGACCGGCGAGGGATTGAGTCGCCCACTCGACAGTTTTTCCTTCTCGCTGAATCCGGCTTCCATCTCGTTTAGCCAGGGCGAGGCCGATGATGCGACTCAATGGCAGTTCATCGAGCAGCGGCCGAGTCCGCAGCATGTGCTGGCCCTCGCGGTCCGAAAGCCAGCATCTTGTCCGGTGACCCTATCTGTTTGTCAAGTACGCTCACCCGAATGAGCGTAAGCCCGCATGTCCGCCTCCGCCGATGAGGTGGCTCGCCCTACGCTGCGCGTCCGAGGGTTGCTCGGGCGGTCCGAGCCAATCCTCATCACAGGATGAGAGCCCAGCCAACGAGGCCGGCCATTGCCGGGTCCTTGAACAAGAGCGCGTAGCAACCGAGGAAGATGAAAGCGCTGATCAAATGCAGCATCTGATTAATTCTGCTCCGGTGATAGTAACGGTAGTCATCCCACCGCAGGTTTCGCAGCATGTCTGACAAAGGGCTCATGATTAATCCTCGGTCATTTGACGATGTTGAAGCCATAAGCCGAGTCCGTGACAGATGCGTGAATGCATTATGATGTCGCATTGCAGCTTAATGAGGTGGTAAAGCCGAGCGCCAGGCGCACGCGAAAAGTCGGATGTTCGCTTTTCGGCTTGATATTGGTGACCAGGGCAGCCCAGTCGACCACGATCTCCTTTAACCGAATCAGACCCCTTGCAGACGGGGCGGGGCCATACGTTTTTTGAGCAGACGGTTTTCCAGGGTCAGATCGGCTACGGCCTCCTTCAGGGCGGCGGCCTCCCGGCGGAGATCCTTCACCTCGCCGGAGGTCGCAGCTCGCGCCGTATCGCCCGCCAGGAGGCGCTTGCTGGCCTCGAGGAACTCCTTGGACCAGCCGTAATACATCGAGGCGGCAATGCCCTCGCGCCGGCAGAGCTCGGAGATATTCTCCTCGCCCCGCAGTCCTTCCAGCACGGATACGGATCTTCTCTTCCGTCGAATACTGCCGGCGCGTCTGGCGCCGAATGTCCTTTAGCACTTGTTCTGCCGGCGCTTTGCCCAGTCCGGATTTCTGCTCCATCTGCGCTCCTGTTGGCTACGATGAACCAGAAATCCTCCCTCCGCAAAATCCTTCAATTTGTCTCACATGCGCTGACGGCGAACAGTATGGTCGAGATTCTCGAAGACCGGCTGGTCCGTGCTGTCCTCATGCCACACGACTGGAAGCCAATCGCTGGGCGTGATCTGCTCCGGGCAGGCCAGCAAACCGGCGATAAAGCCGTCAGGATCTTCGAGCAGCATCGTTTCCTCGCCGAGGGCGAGCAATTCCTCGTCAAGCTGCTTGGGTCGGCGCGACAGACCGGACATGGGCACTCCAATTCCATGGAAGCACGGCCTTGCCAAAGCCCATTGCCTTCCAACGCCTCGCATGAGACTCGACAGATCGAAATTCCGCCCAGACCAACAAGGGTCGCCTTCTCATGCTTAGCGCAAAAGGCGGCTTTCTGCTGCGCAACGTACGGTCGTTGCTCATAGCGCGATTGTCACATTGGGTGCCGCGCGAACTTCGCTGACGCCTCTGACCCGGCGACTGGAAGCAGAGCTAGCACGCTTGTAGCATTTGCCGATGACGCCCCCCGAGGCGACATCGAACGCGTTAAACAGCGAGGTCGTACCAAAGAAATGGCGAGGGAAATGCGCAATTTGGGATTTTCGCATCACCACCGAACTTTCGGCACTGTTCTTGAAACGGGCCATTCCGCACCTCGTCGAGTTGGTTGAGATCGATCAATGCCCGCTGCGCGAGAGCCTTTAGTGAGCGATGGTAGCGCTGACAGATTGCAACCCGGACTTGCCCCTACCAGGACAAGGAGGCGACAGCATGCTTTGTGTGTGGCACAAATTCTCGCAATCTGCGAGATGCCACAGCACAGGGAGCAAATAATGGCACTGAACGATGTTATTGGCGAACATGACTTTGTATCCAAGGTAGATGTATCAGACTTGGATGTCAGCGCGGCCTTCTATGGAAGAAGCTCGGCTTAGTTCCAGACGAAAAATACAACACGCCACGCTAGAGCAGAAGGTCATTCGCGCAAAGTTCCGCATGCTGGAACTGGCCAAGCAGCTCGGCAACGTCAGCCAAGCCTGCCGGATGATGGGCTATAGCCGCGGCAGCACGGCGACATCGGACGTTGCCACCGCGAAGGTGATCCCGGAAAGGGTGGATGGTGCAGGCGCTGGTCATGACGTATCACAACGAAACGGATGGTCACGGGCGCAGGCATTTTTCGTCCGCAACAACAAAGACCACACACGGATCGACATTCAAAGGCGTGCAAAGCGCGTAGGCAATCTGTTCCGCGAAGGAGTTCGCGGGTGCCTGCGTTATGCTCGTCAGTACGCTCTCCGTTTCTGTCGCTCCGACAAACAACTCCCCTATCTGGCGCCCGACGTTTTGGGGCGGGGCGCTTACGACGCTTGGGTCCGCAACGAGAGCTCACTCAGAGGAGCGCATAATGACCGTCGATCACTTGGCAGCCGCACTTCAGTCAGCAGCGAGGCCGGCTTCGACAACCGACACCAAGGCAGGCGCGGCACCCGCCGATGTCCTGATCGTCGCGACAGTGTTGACGAGCACCGAGGCCATTCACCTCGTCGATCTGAACGGGGCGCAGTACGAGATTGCCGCCGGGGATGTAATCGACATTGAGTATCCGGCGCTCGGTCCGGTGGCCGCGGAGGCGCCTCCTCCCGAGAGCGAGCAGCCGCCTGCGAAAGAACAGGTCGACACCGAGCCGACGGAGGAACGCGCTGACAAGGCGGCGTCGACGCAGGAGCCTCGATTGGCGTTCATCAAGATCAATCCGAATGCGGTTCTCACGCGGCGGATCGAGGTCCCTGCCGTTCTGGTCGCGGCGGCCGGCACCTGGCTCACCGTCGTTCCCAACACGGGTCAGGCGGCCTGAGCGGCCCGGACGTGCACTAAACCTATCCCCTGATTCAACGCGCGCAGGCGGACCGATCTGGTCACGTCTGCTGCTGAGAACGGGATGTCGCCATTGCGCGGCGTCCCGGCCGCAGGTCGAGAGAGATCGGACTGTCCGTGAGCAGAAGTGTCGTGAGCAGAAAAGTCGAGAGTTGACCGTTCGTCGGTAGTGGACGTTTCGTGAGCGAAAGTGTCGAGAGTTGAACTCCCCAGAGTAACCGAGCAAGCGCCAGCGCCCGAGGAAATGCCTATGAGCATTCGCGATTCGATCGTTGTCTGTATCGAAGAAATTTCATCCGAACGCGGATTCGACCATGCCAGCAACCTGTTTGAAAGCGGTGTGCTGACTTCGCTCGACGTGCTGTCGTTGGTGGCGTTTATCGAGGACACGTTCAGTTTGGAAATCACCGGCGACGAGATCGACATGGCTAGTTTCGGCACGGTCGATGGTCTGGTGAACCTGGTCATGACTCTTCAGGCGAACGCCGCTCACGGCGCAGCCGCCGCGCGTTCACATGGGTAGTCATCCCGGAATGATCCCGGTTCATGACATGTTGCGCCGAACTGCGCGCGACTGCCCTGACAGGGAGGCGATAGCCTGGCATAGAGGCCGCATGACCTATACGGCGCTGAACCAGGCGTCGAACCGAATCGCCGCCTTTCTTGCCCGGGCTGGCGTCGAACGCGGCATGCGCGTCGCGATCTATTCAGCGAAATGCGTTGAGGAGGTTGCTGTGATCTTCGCCGTCATGAAGGTCGGCGCGGTCCTGGTCCATGTCAACCCGGCGTTCCGCGACGACAAGCTCGGTCATGTGCTCGCGGAATGCGAACCCGCCGCCTTCTTCTTTCATTCGAGCAAGCGCGTGGCGGTCGAGCGCGCCGCCCGCGTCTCCGCGCTGCCGCCGCTGCTGATCAGGCTCGGCGCGGACGACCCGGTGACGGCCGGCGATCCGGACGCGGTTTGCGTCGCGGCGATCGAGCTCTCAACGATCATGCATGACCTCGTTCCCGACGACCCGACCTTCGCTGGTGTTCCCAGCGCCGCGGACGACCTCGCGGCGATCATCTACACCTCTGGCACCACGGCGTCCGCAAAGGGCATCATGGTCACCCACGGGATCCTGTCGGAGGCGACGCTGGTGTCTGCGCAGCTGCTCGGCAACGTCGCCGACGACCGCCTGATCAGCTTGACGCCGTTCTCGTTCGACGGTGCATTGAGCCAGCTTTTCACCATGACGTCGGTCGGCGGGACGCTGGTTCTGCAGGACTCGTTGTTTCCGAAGGATGTGCTCGCGACGCTCATCGGCGAGCGGATCACCGGCGTTCATGCGGTTCCCTCGTTCTGGCGCATGATGCAAGACCGCTGCCCCGCCTTCGCGGACGCGGCGCTGCCTTGCCTGCGCTACCTGTCGTTGATCGGGGAGAGTTTTCCCGAGGCCGATCTGCTTCGGCTGAAGCGCACGCTGGCGTCGACAGATTTCTACATGATGTACGGCACCACCGAGGCGTTCCGATCGACCTGTCTTGCTCCGGCGGAGTTCTTTATCAAGTTCGGCTCGGCGGGCCGTCCGCTGCCCGGCGTGACCATCAGCATCGTCGACGAGCACGGAAAACCCTGTCCCGCAGGCACCGTCGGGGAGATCGTGCATGCGGGCGCGTTCGTGTCGCCCGGATACTGGAAACTTACGACATCCACGACGTTCCGGGACGGTCGCGTCTACACCGGAGACCTCGGCGCACTTGATGCGGATGGCTATCTTCGCTTCGTCGGCCGCAAAGACACCATGGTCAAGCGGCTCGGTTATCAGCTCTATCCGGAAGACGTCGAGGCGTGCCTGCAAGCGCTCGACGGCGTTGCGGCGGCCGCGGTGACTTGCGGCCCGGACCCGAGCGGCGCGCAGGCGTTGCGCGCCTTCATCGTGTGCCGACGCGGCGCGACACTCGGCGAGACCGCGGTGGCGCAGCACTGCCGCCGGCATTTGCCGTACTACATGGTTCCGGACGACATCGTCTTTGTCGACAACCTGCCGACGACGGGCAACAGCAAGATCGACCGCGGTCGCCTGAGGATGGAGCAGGTGTGATGCGTCGGTGCAACGTATGCGTCCTTCCCGAGACCTTCCCCGGAATCACCATCGACCAAGACGGCGTCTGCTCGCTGTGCAGCGAGTTCTCCGCCGCAGATGCGCCGGGTCCGTCCGCCCGCCTCACCGAGGCGCTGTCGGACATCATCGCGGAGGCCAAGCGACAGAACCATCGCTACGACGCCGTGGTGGCGTTCAGCGGCGGCAAGGATAGCTCCTACCTGCTGCATCTGCTGGCGTCGCAGCTCGGTCTCAGGCTGCTGGCGGTGACGTTCGACAACGGTTTCGTGTCGGCGGCCTGCCTCACCAACATGCGCAACGTGGTCTCCACCCTCGCGATCGACCACATCATCGTGCGGCACCGCCAGGATCATATGAATGCGCTCTTCCTGGAGAGCGCGCTGGCGCGGGTCTATCCGGATCACCTGACCAAGTTCGGCAGCAGCGTCTGCATCTCGTGCATCCGCATCGTCATCACCACGATGCTGCGCGTCGCGATCGAGAAAGGCATCCCGTTGGTGATGCTGGGCAATACACCCGGGCAGGTGCTCGCCTCGGATCAGGAGATGATCTTCAAGGACAACGTCATTCCCCATCCGCTGCGCCGGCAGTTGTTCGCGCGGCTGGCGGAGCGGACCGGGTCATGGGCGTACGATTATCTGATGCTGTCTGCCGACGAGTACAAGACCCGTCCGTTTCCGACGATTGTCAGTCCGCTGCCGATCGTAGGGTACGACGAGCATGAAATCTACCGCGTTCTCGCCGGGCTCGGCTGGTCGAAACCCACCGACGTCGATCCAAGCTCAACGAATTGCCGGCTGAACGCGTTCGGCATCATCCGGCACAAGAACCTGTATCGATTCCATCCCTATGATTACGAGATGAGCCGGCTCGTCAGGCTCGGCATCCTGTCCCGCGAGGCGGCGCTCGACAAACTGAACGATCCGACCGGCACCGTTATCGATCTCGCTTCGGAAATCGAAAGAGATCTGCTGTGCCGCTCCTGCGATAATTGCCGGCCGAGGGCTTAGCGATGTGCGGGATCTGCGGCGTTCTCGACATGCGCGAAGGGCCGGTTTCGCCGGAGGCGCTGGCACGGATGGCGGCGCAGCTCTCGCACCGTGGTCCCGATGACGCCGGCGTCCACATCGACGGCGCCGTCGGCTTCGGCCATCGACGGCTTTCGGTCATCGATCTCGCCGGCGGGCGTCAACCGCTCGGCAACGAGGACGGCACCGTCTGGGTCACCTACAACGGTGAAATCTACAATTACCGCGAATTTCGGCCGTCGCTGCAGCGCAGGGGCCATCGCTTTGCCACCGATTGCGATACCGAGATCATCGTCCACGCCTACGAGGAAGACGGGATCGACTGCGTCGCGCAATTCAACGGCATGTTCGCGCTGGCGCTCTGGGACCGCACCAAGCGGCTGCTCGTGCTGGCGCGCGACCGGCTCGGCATCAAGCCGCTCTACTATGGCGTGTTCGGCAACGTCTTCCTGTTTGCTTCCGAGATCAAGGCGATCCTGGCGCACCCGGCGGCCCGGAGCAAGGTCGATCACGACGGTGTCGCGGACTATCTGCTCTGCACGTCGCTGCTCGACGGCAGAACGATGTTCCGGGGGATCCGCTCGCTGCCGCCCGGCGGGATCCTTGCGCTGCAGGACGGCGAACTGCGGCTTCACATCTATTGGTCGATGCCGCGCGCGGCCGTGCGCCACGCCGGCACCTCGCTTGAGGAAAGCCGGGACGTGGTGCGCGGAATGCTCGACGCGGCCATCGGGGCGCAAGTGGTGAGCGACGTTCCGCTCGGCACGCTTCTGAGCGGCGGCCTTGATTCCAGCCTGGTCTCGGCGCTCGCCGCCGGACATGTCGGCGGGCAGCTCAAGACATTCGCGATGGGCTACGACCACGGCGACACGCTTCGGCACGACGACATTGACGGCCCCTACGCCGAGTTGGTGGCGCGCGCCTATCACACCGACCACACCGAATTTCTGTTTCGGTCGGACGAGTATCGCGACGTCATGAGCCGTGTCACCTGGCACGTCGAGAAGCCGGTCGACCTGACCGCGCCGTCATTGTTCCTGCTCTATCGCGAGGTCAAGCCGAACGTGACCGTGGTGATGTCGGGAGAGGGCGCCGATGAATTGTTCGCCGGCTACCATTTTTTTCTCAATGGCTGCGGCGCGGGCACACCAGCCGAATTCCCGTGGGCGCCCTATCTCGACGAGGTCGCGGCGCTTCTCGATCCCGCCTTCGTGGCGCGAACGCGGTGCCGCGATCGGATCCAGACCACCTTGTCGGCGGAGATGGCCAGCTTCGAGAGCGACGATCCGCTCAACAAGCTGCTGTACCTGTTCCTGAAGTACTATCTGGTCGAGATGCTCGAACGTCTCGACAAGACCAGCATGGCGTGGGGCGTGGAATCGCGGGTGCCGTTCCTGGATCACCGCCTGGTCGAATATGTCCTCGACCTGCCGGCTTCGTACAAGGCGAAGCCGGACAGCAACAAAGTGGTGCTCCGGACGCTCGCTGCCGATCTGCTGCCCGCCGCCGTGGTGATGCGGCGGAAGCGGCCTGTTCCCATCCCGGTCGATCCGAAATCGATCTGGACCGAGCGCAATCGCGCCAACGCGCTGGTGCAGGCACCGGACTCCCGCATCGCCGGCTATTTCGACAGGACGAAGGTCGACGAATTCTTTCGCAAGAAGAACCAGTTCGCAGGCACCGACAACCTCGCGATCTTCAGGACCGCGCACGCCCTGGTCGCGCTCGATGCGTGGCACCGGGCCTTCGGGGTGGCGGCATGAGAAGCGCAGAGTCCGAAATCCTAACGAATGGAAGAGCCTTCGTCCAGCGGGTGGTGGCGCCGGGCGCAGCGACCGCCGACGAGCGCGAAGAGTTTCCGATCGATGTCTTTCGGGCGGTCGGGCGATTCGGCGTGTTCGGCGCGGGCTTTCCGAGCGACTATAACGGCCTCGCGCTCGGCTTCGCCGTCTATGCCGGGCTGATCCGGGAGATCGCGCAGGCCTGCGCCTCGACCGCGATGAGCGCCGTCGCGCACGCCACGCTGGCGGCGCTGCCGATTTTCCTCGGCGGCTCCGAGCGGCTCAAGCGACGGTTGCTCCCGGCTTTGATCGGCGGCGACGCCATCGGTGCCTTCGCCATGACCGAGGCCGGCAGTGGCTCCGACATCGCCGCGACCGCCACCACCGCGACGGACGCCGGCGACCATTATCTTCTCAACGGCGCGAAGGTCTTCATCACCAACGCCAATGTCGCTGACGTGGCCGTGGTGGTGGCCAAGACGTCGCCGGCCGCCGGCATCCTCGGACTGAGCTTGTTCGCGGTCGAGAAAGGGATGCCGGGATTCCGGGCGACGGGGCGGCAGGAGCGAAAGCTCGGCATGCGGGCCTCCGACACCGGAGAACTCGTGTTCACCGAAGTCCGAGTACCCAGGGACAATTTGATCGGACGCCGGAACGGCGGCTTCGCGATCCTGCAACAGACATTGCCGGCGGCCCGGCTCGACATGGCTGCGATCGCAATCGGAATTTCCGAGCGGGCGCGCGATCTGTGCGTTGACCATGCGGTCGGCCGGCGGCAATTCGGCAAGCCGATCGGCCGCTTCCAGCTGGTGCAGCGGATGCTTGCCGACATGGAGACCAGTATCGATGCGGCCAGTCTGCTGCTCGCGCATGGCCTCGAACTACGCGATCGGGGGCTCCCCCTGGCCAAGGCGGCGTCGGAGGCGAAGCTCTTCGCCTCCGAGATGGCGGTCGAGATCACCCGCAACGCGATCCAGATACACGGCGCCTCCGGCTATTCCAGGGATCTGCCGCTGGAGCGCCTGTATCGCGACGCCAAGCTGACCGAGATCGGCGACGGCACATCGGAAATCCAGCGTCTGATCATTGCCGACGAAATGATCAAGGCGCGTTCGCCCCGGATTTCGGGGCGGTGAAGGGAGACGGGGATGCCCACCATCAACATCGCGAACCCGAATCTTGAGCAGGCTTCGGACACGACGCTGTATCCGCTGTCGTTCCAGCAGGAACGCATCTTCTACCTGGACGAGATCTCGCCGCAGAAGTCGATCTGGACCCGGGCCTCGTGCCGGCGCCTATCCGGTCTGCTCGACGTCGATGCCCTGGAAGATGCGGTCGTGGCGCTGATCGATCGTCACGCCGCGCTTCGCACCCGGATCACCCTCGTCGACGGCACGCTGTTCCAGTCACGGCTCGACGGCGACGACGGCAGCTTCGAGTTCGTCGATCGCTCTTCCGGTCCGGACGGCGGCGGCGCAGACCGCTCCGCAGCCTTTGATGACGAAGCGCAGAGCCTGCTGAACCAGGAGTACGGGCGTTCCTTCACGCTCGACGGCGGCCGGCTTTTCAAAGTCGTGCTGGTGCGCTGGTCAGACCAGGAGTGGCAGCTCATCCTGAAGCTGCATCACATCATTTCCGATGCCATCACGATTCGCATCCTGTGGAATGACCTGAAACGTCTCTACAATGCGCGGCGGGTCGGCGGCGGCGACCCGGCACCGCTCGACCTCGATTATGTCGACTACGCGAGGTGGCTGAGAGACCGCTTCTCCGAGCAGAACATCCACGAGGCGGAGGCCTATTGGCTGTCACAGTTCGCTGACAAGCCGCCGGAGCTCGATCTCCCCACCGACCTTCCGGCCCCGCTGCAGCTGTCGTTTTGCGGCGCCGTGGAATCGCGCCCGCTGTCGCCCGATCTCGTCGCCCGGCTGCAGTCGTTCAGCCTGAAGCATCGCGTCGTCCCATTCTCGACGATGCTCGGCGCGCAGGCTCTGCTGCTCTGCAAATATTGCCGGCAGGACGACATCATCATTGGGACGGTATTCTCCGGGCGGCACCACGATCCCAGGCTGAAGGCGCTCGCCGGCTTCTTCGCCAACAGCGTCGCGCTGCGGCTGCGGGTCGACCCGCAGGCCTCCGTCAGCGACTTCGTGCGCCAGGTCCACGACCGTGTGACGGGCGCCCATCGCATGCAGGATTATCCGCTCGAACGTCTCGTCGACCGCCTCGCGCTGGATCGCGAACATCGCCGCAACCCGCTGTTCCGGGCGATGTTCAACATGGTCACCGACTTCGAGCCGACCCACGCGTTCAGCGGCATTCGCGACGAGCGCGTGCTGGAGCCTGAGATCACCGCGACGCAGGTCGACCTGCTGCTCGATTTCCACACTGGTCCCGATGCTGCCGAGCTGCGTCTCGAGCACAATACCGAGCTGTTCGAGCCGCGCAGCATCCGGCGCATTCTCCACCACTACGAGGTGCTGCTCACCGCGATGATTGAGCGCCCGGACGCAATCCTGCGCGATCTGTCGATGCTGGACGCGGAAGAGCGGCAACGGGTTCGTTCGTTCGCCGAAGGCAATGTGGTCCCGGCGGCGGCCGGCCGCGGCATCGTCGGCCTGTTGGAACAACGCGCGGCGCGCACGCCCGACCAGCCGGCATTGCTCTCGTCCGCCGGCACGCTTACGTGCGGCGAGGTCAACCGCAAGGCCAACCAGCTGGCGGCCGCCCTGGTCGATGCCGGTGTCGCCGAAGGCGACATCGTCGCGGTATTGCTCGAACGCTCGCCGGCGATGGTCGTGGCGATCTTGGCGGCGCTCAAGGCCGGCGCGGCCTACCTGCCGATCGATCCGAGCTTTCCGCCGCAGCGGATCGACTTCATCCTGAACGACGGCGGCGTCCGCTGCCTGCTGGCGGCGAGCGAGCCGCCATCCGATCCGCAGGGCCCGCGAGGCCCGCTGCCGGTGATCCGCGTTGACGATGCGGCGTCCTACGCCGGACCCGCTATCAATCCGGACCGCAGCTTCGACCCTGAGCGGCCAGCCTATGTGATCTACACCTCGGGCTCGACCGGCCATCCGAAGGGGGTGGTGGTCAGCCATCGCGCCTTGATGAATACGCTCGAATTCCTGGAGGCGAGCTATCCGCTGGCCAGCAAGACGATCCTGTTCAAGACGAACTTCACGTTTGACGTGTCGGCCGCCGAACTGTTCGGCTGGCTGTTCGACGACGGCCGGCTCGCGGTGCTTGATCTTGGCGCCGAGCGCGATAGCCGCGCTTTGCTCGAAGCCATCGAAAAGTTCGCGGTGACGCACGTCAATTTTGTCCCTTCGATGCTGGACGTGCTCCTGGAGAGCCAGCCGGCAGGCGCCGCTTTACCGTGGGACAGGCTTCGCTACGTCTTCGCCGCGGGCGAGGCGCTCAAGCCCGACCTGGTGAATCGCTTCCATCGCCTGGTTCCCAAGGTCCGGCTCGAAAACCTGTATGGTCCGACCGAAGCCGCGATCTACGCCACCTATCATTCCCTGCCGCGCGGGACGGAGGTGACCTGGGTCCCGATCGGCAGGCCGATTTCCAACACCGGCGCGCATATCCTTGACGAGGCGCTTCGTCCGGTTCCGGTTGGTGTGGTCGGCGAATTGTGGTTGTCCGGCGTCGGGCTTGCGACGGAATACCTGAACCGACCCGACCTGACGGCAGAGCGATTCTGCCCGAGGTCCGACTTGGGAGGCCGCCGCCTCTACCGAACCGGCGACCTCGCAAAATGGGGCGACGACGGGCTGATCTACTACCTCGGCCGCGCCGACAGGCAGGTCAAGATCCGCGGCTTCCGCGTCGAGGTCGCGGAGGTCGAGCAGAAATTGCGTGCTTGCGACGGCGTGGCCGAGGCCGCCGTCACCGTCAGGAGCGACGCGTTCGGCCAGAACAGCCTCGTCGCCTATCTCGCTTTCGACAAGGAACGTCCGACCTCGATCGAGCGGATTTCGAGCGACTTGACCGCATGGCTGCCCGGTTTCATGATTCCCGAAGTGTTTGTGCCGCTCGACCGCCTACCACGGCTTCCGAGCGGCAAGATCGACATCCAACGCTTGCCGGCACCAACCCCGACCGACGCGTCGGCGACCACGGCGCAACGTGCGGCGACCGAGCTCGAACGCAAGATCATCGCGATCGCCGAAGACCTGCTCGACCTCCGTGGCTTGACCCCCGCCAGCAATTTCTTCCACCTCGGAGGCAACTCGCTGCTGACGCTGCGTTTCATCGCGGGCCTCGACAAGGCGCTTGGGACCCGGCTGAGGGCGATGGATTTTCTCCGGCTGCCGACCATCGCCGAGATCGCTGCGCTGATCGAGCCGATGCTTCAGCGGCCATCGTCGATCAAGGATCGCATCGTCATCGTCCAGATCCCGGCGCGCCCGGTGCCCGTCGGCGACATGTCCTGCCGAGACACCTCGCCATGACAGCCGTCGGGATTCGCAAATATCCGCCGATCCCCACCGGCGACCGGACCATTCCCTGTCCGCTGACCTTTCAGCAGGAGCGGGTTCTGCATTTCTGCGAACTCGATCCCGCCAGCTCGATCTGGGACATCAACACCTGCAAACGGCTGGCCGGGCATCTCGACCTGCGGCGGCTGCGCGGGGCGGTCGACCTGTTGGCCGCCGCGCATGCCGTGCTGCGCACCCGGGTGTCACGGCGCGGCGAGCGCCCGGTGCAGACCTTCGATCAGGATCTCAAACGCGCTGTTCGGCACTTCGACGCGTCGGCGGCGGCCGGCCCCGACCGCGACACCGCACTGGCAACCCAGATCGCCGCAATCTGCCGGAATCCGATCTCGCAATGGAGACCCGACGATGCATTCTTCGAGGTCGTGCTGCTGACGCTCGGCCCGGACGATCAGGCGTTGCTGCTGCGGGTCCACCACATCATCGCGGACGCCGCCTCAGTGCTGATCCTGTGGCGAGAGCTGACGTCGATCTACAACGCGCTCACCCGCGATGCGCCGGTCGCAGCGTCGCCGATGACGCTGACTTATTTGGATTACGCGCATTGGCAGCGCCGTCATTTCGATGCGGAGCGGACCCGCGAGCAGGAGGCCTATTGGCTGGCACGGTTCGAAGGCGAACCGCCGGCCCTCGATCTGCCCACCGATGCGGCGCCGTCGCCGGCGATGTCCCTGAACGGCGGGTTGGAGATCGTCGCGATTCCGCTCCACCTGATCGAGGCGTTCCAGCGGCAGAGCTGGGAGCAGCGCGTTCTGCTGTTTTCGAGCCTGTTCGCCGCCTACCTCGTGCTCTTGCAGAAGATCTGCCAGCAGGAGGACATCACGTCCGGCGTGCTGTTCTCGGGCCGGCACTACAGCGCGGAGCTCGCCAACACCGTCGGATTCTTCGTCAACATGGTGGCGGTGCGCGCGGATGTCCGCTTCGACGACACCTTCGAACGGTTGGTGCGGGCGGTGCATGAACGGGTCGAGGAAGCCTATTTCATGCAGGACTATCCGTTCGAGCGGTTGATCCAGACGCTGGCTCCGGCCCGCGGCAATGGCCGGATTCCGTTGGTCCGAACCATGTTCAACCTGGTGCCGGACCCCGAGGACACGACGGAATTCGATGGCGTTGCGCAGGCCCGCTGGATCGATGTCGCCACCCAGACCCAAGCGGTTCAGGTCGATCTGATCTTCGACATCCATTGGGGATCGGCGGGGGCGGAGATCCGGATCGAGTACAACACTGACATTTTCGAACGCGGCACGGTCGCCCGGTTGGGGCGCCACTACATCACCTTGCTCGAGCGGCTGGCGGGTGGCTGGGACATTGGTCTCGACCGTCTCGCCGTGGTCGGCGAAGCTGAAGCGTGTCAGTTGCTCGACGGATGCAACCCGACGCCGTCGCCGTTCGCCGCGGAGAGCTGCATCCACGAGCTGTTCGAGCAGCATGCTCGTCGCCGGCCGGCGGCGATCGCGCTGGTCGATAGCATCGAGCGGATCAGCTACGGCGACGCCGACCGCACATCCAATCGGCTCGCCCGGCTGTTGCGGGCCCGCGGGGTCGGGCCGGACAGCATCGTCGCCGTCATCGGCCGCCGCTCGGTGGAGATGGTGCTCGGCGAACTCGCCGTTCTCAAAGCGGGCGGCGCCTACCTGCCGCTCGGCCGGGACAGCCCGGCCCGCCTTTGGGACGACATTCTGCGCGACGCGCGGCCGCAGGTCGTGATCATGCCGAACGACGATCGGCGCGACCTCGATCTCGACGTCCCGGTTCTGCGTCTGCGCGACGCCGAGGCTCCAGGCATCGACGATGGGCCGTTGCCGCACGTGACCGGGCCGTCGAATCTCGCTTACGTCGTCTACACCTCGGGTTCGACTGGAAAACCCAAAGGCGTCATGGTCGAGCATCGCAGCGTCGTCAATCTCGTGACCAACGTCGATTATCTCGAATTCCGCCCGGACGACCGGATGCTTCAGACCGGGGCGCCCGCCTTCGATGCGACAACGTTCGAGATCTGGGGCGCCTTGCTCAACGGGCTACCGCTCTACCAGATCGACGACGAGACCCTGCTAGACTACGTGGCGTTTGACGACGAACTCGCCCGGCACGGCATCACGATCCTGTTTCTCGTTCCGGCGCTGCTCAACCAGTTCGCGCATGCCAACCCCTCGGTGTTCCGTCCGCTGCGCTATCTCATCACCGGCGGCGACGTGGCGTCGACCCGGCACGTCGAGCGGATTCGGAGAGCCAACCCCCGGCTGACGCTGATCAACGCCTACGGCCCAAGTGAGAACACCACCTATTCGACTTGTCACGTGGTCACTGGTGTCGAGCCGCGGACGATACCGATCGGCAGGCCGATCCCAAACTCGACGGCCTATGTCTTCGACCGTCACATGCTGCTGACCCCGACCGGCGTGGTCGGCGAGCTTTACGTCGGGGGCGTCGGTCTTGCGCGGGGCTATCTTCATCGTCCCGCACTCACCGCCGAGCGTTTCGTCACGAATCCTCACGTGGCGGGGGAGCGACTCTACCGCACCGGAGACTTGGTCCGTCGCCGCGCGGACGGGGTGCTGGAGTTCGTGGGCCGGGCCGACCGGCAGATCAAGATCCGGGGCTTCCGCATCGAGCCCGGCGAGATCGAGAACCGGCTTCTCGAGGACGGCCGCCTGCGCGAGGCCTGCGTCGTCCCGGCCAAGGCCGACGACGGCGGCGTCTTCCTGTGCGCCTATTACATTGCCGCCACCGATGTGGGCGCGCAGGAGTTGCGGCAGCAACTGGCAACTCGGCTTCCGGCTTATATGCTGCCATCCGCCTTTTGCCGCATCGAGATCATGCCGCTGACCGAGAACGGCAAGATCGATTACCGCGCGCTGCCCGAGCCACGGCGGTGGATGGCTGAACCGCGGTCCGTCCGCGCCCCCGAGAGCGCGGCGGAAATCGCTATTGCGAGGGTCTGGGAAGAGCTGCTCGAGACCCCGAATGTCGGCGCAACCGCGAATTTTTTCGAGATCGGAGGCCATTCCCTGAAAGCCAGCGCCCTGGCCTCGCGCCTGAGCAAGATGTTCGGACTGAAGATCACGCTCAGGAACGTGTTCGATGCGCCAACCGTGGGGGAGTTGGCGCGGCTGGTCGGCTCACTGGCGCAAATGGAGCACCGAGATGGCGTCGCCGGTTGAGCAGGGCTACTATCCCGCGTCCGCGAACCAGAGGCGGATGTATGTTCTCAACCGGCTGTCGCCGGACGGCATCGCCTACAACGTGCCGGTCGCGATCCGGCTGAATGGCAAGCTCGACGCGGTCCGCCTGCAGGACGCGCTCTCGGCGCTGGTGACGCGCCATGACAGCTTGAGGACGTCGTTCGGGATCGTTGGCGAGACGATCATCCAGACGCTTCAGGCGCCGCTCCGCGTCCCGCTCGATTTCGAGAGGGCGCGCGGCAAGAGCGAGGTCGAGGCGATCAAGCGACGCTTCGTCCGGCCGTTCGATCTGCATCGGCCGCCGCTGCTGCGGGCCTCTCTGATCAGGCTGGGCTCGCTCAAGCACGTCCTCTTGCTCGATTTGCACCACATCATCTGCGACGGCGTGTCGATCGACATCCTGAGCGACGAACTGGGCCGGCTCTATGATGGCCAGACGCTGCCTCCGCTGCCCGCCGACTACAAGGACTTCGCGCTGTGGCAGCGGGAGTTCGCCGGCAGCGAGGAAGCCGAGCAGCAGCAGAACTACTGGCTCCGCCTGCTCGAGGGTGAGCGGACGGCGCTGAACCTGCCGACCGACCTCCCGCGGCCGAGCACGCAGTCGTTCGACGGCGACCGGGTGACGCTTCGTCCCAATCTGCGGCTCACCGCCGCGTTGCGCGAACTCGCGGCGGGCAACCGCGTGTCGATGTACATGTTGCTGCTCGCCGCCTACTACGTCGTACTCTCGAAATATTCGGGCCAGGACGACCTGGTGGTCGGCACGCTCGCGGCCGGACGCAACGCCGAACGGTTTCAGGGCGTCATCGGCTTGTTCGTCAATACCCTGGCGCTGCGCAGCCGGCCTCGCGGCGAGCTCGCTTTCAGCGACTATCTGCAACAGGTCCGCGACGAGTGCCTCGACGCATTCGAGAACCAGGACAGTCAGTTCGAAGATCTGGTCGATCGCATCGCGCCGCTGCGCGATCTCGGCCGCGGCCCGCTGTTCGACACGATGTTCACCGCGCTGTCGTCGAATGCAACGCCGACGGTTTATGGCGGCATCGAATTCAGCCCTTACGAACTCGACTACGCGATCGCCAAGTTCGACCTCACCTTGACCGTTATCGAGCAACAGCACGGCGAGCTGGAATTCGACTTCGAGTATTGCACCGACCTGTTCCGCCGCGACACGATCGAACGCCTGTCCGCCCATTACGTCACGGCACTCGAGGCTGTTGTGGCCGACCCCGCGATCCGGCTGCGCGACATCGACGTGTCGGGCGTCGACGAAAGGCGGGCCGTTGTCACGGATTTGCCGCAGCCGACGGATGCGGCGCAGAGCGTGGTAGAGCTGTTCGAGATCCAGGCTCGCACAAATCCGGTAGCGCCTGCGATCGCGTGCGACGGCAAGGCGATCGACTACGCGACCCTCGACCGCCTCTCGAGCACGATCGCGGCGCAGCTGCAGGCGGCCGGAGCGGGACCGGGGGCGATCGTCGGCCTGGTCGCCGCGCCGTCGATCGAGGCGGTCGCGGCGATCCTCGGTATCCTCAAGCTCGGCGCCGCATTCCTTCCGATTGACCCGAGCACGCCGGCAGACCGTTTCCGGACGATCGCGGCGGGGTCGGGGATGGCGGTGGTGCTGCTGCCGACCGACGCCCATCCGCTCGCGGGCCTCGGGCCGGTGGATCTCGCCCTCGACCGCGCCGCCGGCGACGTGGAGGGTGGGCTACCCGACCGCGCAGCGGTGACCGGCGGCGATCTCGCTTACGTGATCTACACCTCCGGCTCGACCGGGTTGCCCAAGGGCGTGATGATCTCGCACCGCGCGCTCGCCAATTACGTCAGCTGGGCGGTGCGGACCTATATCGGCGATTCGCCCGCCGCCTTCGCGCTGCATTCGCCGCTTTCGGTCGATCTCACCATTACATCTGCTTTCGCGCCGCTGGTCTCGGGAAATCGGCTCGTCGTTTACCGGAACGACGACGCCATGGGATTGATGCGGGATATTCTTCGCGACGATCAGGTCGAGGTGCTCAAGCTGACGCCGACGCATCTGGCGTTGCTCGCCGAGGCGATGCACGAGGGTGCTCCCGCCAACCGCCGGCTGCGCGCGTTGATCGTCGGCGGTGAAGATTTCAAGACCGGCCTGGCGAGGAAAGTCGACAACGGCTTCGACGGCCGTGTCGAACTCTACAACGAGTACGGGCCGACCGAGGCGACGGTCGGCTGCATGATCTACAAATTCGACCCCGCGGTGGACAAGGCGGCGTCGGTGCCGATCGGAACGGCGATCGACAACGTCGCGGTCCTGGTGCTCGACCGCTACGGGCTGCCGGTGCCGAGGGGAGCGATCGGCGAATTGCATATCGCCGGGGCCTGCCTGGCCGACGGCTACCTAAACAATCCCGACATGACGGCCGAGCGGTTTGTCATGCAGCGCCTCGGCGGTCACGAGATCCGCCTCTACAAGACCGGCGATCTCGCGCGCATGCTGCCAAGCGGTGCGCTGGATTTCCTCGGGCGCAACGACGATCAGGTCAAGCTGCGCGGCTTCCGGATCGAACTCGGAGAGATCGAGACGGCGTTGCTGCGCTGCCCCGGGGTGATCGATGCCGTGGTGGCGCCGCGGACCGACGCGGCCGGCGATTCCTATCTGTGCGCCTATGTCGTCGCGGCCGGCGCGATCGAGACCGCCGACCTCCGTCGCCTTCTGGCGCAGTGCCTTCCGGCGCACATGGTTCCGTCGCGCGTGGTTATCGTCGATCGCCTTCCGATCGGGCGCAGTGGCAAGGTCGACCGGACAGCGCTGCCCGACCCGGGCGAGCCGACCGGGAGCCCAGGCTCAGCCGCACCCCGCTCCGCGGTGGAATGCGCGATTGCTGTCATTTGGGAGCAGGTGCTGGGCGTTCAGCGGATCGGCCTCGACGATGACTTCTTCGATCTCGGCGGGCAATCACTGAAGGCGACCCTGATGATTGCCCGCGTCAACCGCGAGCTGCACGCCGGTGTCACGTTGCGCGACGCCTTCGTGCGCCGGACCATCCGCGGCCTCGCCGGCCTGGTCGATGAAACCAGGGAGGACCCGTGCGCAGAGATAGCAGCCGTCGCTCCCCGGGATTATTACCCGGTCTCGGCGGCGCAGAAGCGGCTGTTCATCATCCATCAACTCGCGCCACAGGATGTTCAGTACAACGTCCCGTTCGCATTGAACGTGACCGGGCCGTTCGATCGTGCGCGCTGGCTCGGCGCCTTCCGCGCGCTGCTGGCGCGGCACGAGTCGCTGCGGACCTCGTTCCTGCTGGTCGACGACCAGATCGTTCAGAAGGTGCATGCCGAGGTCGATTTTGCCTTCGAAGGCCGAGCTTCCGGCGCTTCCGCATCGCTTGCGCAGGCGATCGAGGGGTATGTCCGTCCGTTCGATCTCGACCGGGCGCCGCTGCTCCGAGCTACCATACTGAACGCCGGCCCGGTCGAGCACACGATTCTCGTCGATCTCCACCACATCGTCGCCGACGGGCTTTCGATCGACATCATCATCGACGATCTGCGCGCGCTCTACGAAGGCCGGACGCTGGAGGGCGTGGCTGTCCAGTACAGGGACTACGCCGCCTGGCAGCATGTCCGTTCCGCGAGCGCGGAGGTGCGGAGCCAGGAGGCGTATTGGAGAGCGGTGTTCGAGGGGGGAGCGCCGGCCTTCACGCTTCCCACTGACTTTCCGCGCGGGGCCATCCGCTCGTTCGATGGGGACCTCATGAGCTTCACGGTCGATGCGGCGCTCGCCGAACGGCTGCGCGCGATCGGTCGGGCCGCCGGCGCGACCCTGTTCATGACTCTGCTGGCAGCCTACACGGTCCTGCTGTCGAAGTATACCGGCCAGGAGGACATCGTCGTCGGCATTCCGGTGGCGGGGCGGAGGATGGCCTCGCTGCAGCGGGTGGTCGGAATGTTCGTCAACACGTTGGCGACGCGGAACCGGCCGCGCGGCGAGCTTCGCTTCGTCGACTATCTCGATACTGTGCAGGCGCACGCGCTGGATGCCTACGACAACCAGGACTACCAGTTCGAAGAGTTGGTGGACAGGCTCGAGATCGAACGCGACCTCGGCCGGAATCCGCTGTTCGACACGGTGTTTGCGACGCTCGAGGGCGGACGCAGGGCGTTCCAGGCCGACGGCGTCACCGTTCGCATCGAGAACGTGCCCTGGAAGATCTCGAAGTTCGACCTGACCCTGCTGGCCGAAGAGCGCGAGGATTCCATCGTCTTCGAACTCGAGTACTGCACCGGCCTGTTCCGGCGCGACACCATCGAGCGCATGGCGAACCACTTCGTGCATCTGCTGGAGCAGATCGCATCCGACCCGGCGCGGCTGCTCCGCGATCTCGATCCGCTGACTGAGCAGGAGCGCCGGCAAGTCCTGGTGGAGTTCAATCGCTCCGAGGCCAATTATCCGGCAGGCCGGACCGTTCACGAACTCATCGAGGACCAGGCGGAACGGACGCCGGAAGCGCCGGCGGTCGTGTTCGGCACGCAGACGCTCTCTTACGGCGAATTGAACCGACGCGCCAACATGCTGGCGCGGCTGCTGGTTCGCAACGGCATCGCCGTCGAGGACATGGTCGGCATCGTGGCGGAGCCGTCGCTGGAGATGATGATCGGCATCCTGTCGATCCTCAAAGCCGGTGCGGCCTATCTGCCGATCGACGCCGACTGCCCCGCCGATCGCGCCGCGATGATGCTTGAGGATAGCAAGGCCAAGATGGTTGTTTTCGCCGGCGTCGAGCCGTGGGGCGAGGTGGGGCGGCCGTCGCTCGACCTCAGCCAACCGACGCTCTACCGAGGCGATGAGGCCAATCTCGGGGTCACCGCATCGAGCCGAAACCTCGCCTATGTCATCTACACCTCCGGAACCACCGGGGCGCCGAAAGGCGTCATGGTCGAGCATTCCGCGGTCAACAACCTGTGCGCCTGGCACATTCGCAGCTTCGCGCTGTCCAACGCCGACCGGACCACCAAATACGCCCGCTTCAGTTTCGATGCGTCGGTGTGGGAGATCCTTCCTTCGCTGCAGGCTGGCGCCGCGCTGCATATTGTCCCGCAGGAGATCCGGCTCGACCTCGCCCGGCTGGCGCGCTATTTCGACGACGCCGGCATCACCGTCAGCTTTCTGCCGACGCAGATCTGCGAACTCTTCGTGCAGTTCGACAATCGGTCGCTGCGGCTCCTGCTGACCGGCGGCGACCGCCTGCGCCGCGGCGGCAGCGGCCGCTACCAGCTCGTCAACAATTACGGGCCGACCGAGAGCACCGTGGTGGCGACCAGCGGCCCGGTCGTCGCGGCCGACGGACCGATCTCGATCGGCAAGCCGATCGCAAATATCCGCGTCTATCTGGTCGACAAGGCCGACAGGCCGGTCCCGATCGGCGTTCCGGGCGAATTATGCATCGCCGGAGCGGGGCTCGCACGCGGTTACCTCGGCGATGCCGTGCGGACTGCCGAGAAGTTCGTCGCCAACCCGTTCGAGCCGGGAGAGCGGCTCTATCGGACTGGGGATGTGGCGCGGTGGCGGCCGGATGGATCGATCGACTATCTCGGACGCACCGACGGCCAGGTGAAGATTCGCGGCTGCCGCATCGAGCCGCGCGAGGTCGAAACGGCGATCCTCGCCCATGAGGCGGTGAGGGATGCCGTCGTCGTCGCCCGCGAAGATCGCAAGGGCGACAAGCAGCTCTCCGCCTATATCGCATGGCGCGACGCCGCGCGCCTGACCGATCTGCGGGCCTCTCTCGGCCAGCGGCTTCCTAACTACATGCTGCCGGCGTTCTTCGTGACGCTGGACGAAATCCCGCTGAATGCACGCGGCAAGGTCGATCTGGCGGCGCTGCAGCCCGCAGACGGCGAAGCCCCGACCACCGGCGAGGCTCCCCGCACTTCCGCCGAATCTCGGCTGGCCGCGATCTGGCAGCAGGTTCTGGACCGGCAGCATGTCGGCATTCACGACAATTTCTTCGCGATCGGCGGCGATTCGCTGCGCGCCACCATCATGATCGCCAAGGCCAACAAGGCGTTCGGCACCGCCGTCGCGCTCGGCGCGGTGTTCGACCGGCCGACCATCGCCAGATTGGCAGAGGACTTCGCTGCGGGGTCGGAGAGCGCGGCGCCGAGCTTGGTGCCGGTGGAGAACCGCCTGCACTACGCCGCGACGCCGACCCAGGGGCTGCTCTACGCGGTCTGCACGGCCCGCGGCGGCGTCGAATACAACCTTCCGATGGCGTTCGAGATCGGCGGCGAGCTCGACATTCCGCGGCTCGAAGGCGCGTTCCGCGAGGTCATCGACCGGCATGAAGCGCTGCGCACCGGGTTCTTGAGCGTGGACGGCGGTGCCGTTCAATACGTCGTTCCGAAGGTGGATTTCTCGATCGCCCGTCTGCCGAGGTGCGGCGACGCGGAGATCGGGGAGGTCACGCGCGACTTCATCCGGCCGTTCCAGCTGTCGGCGCCGCCGCTGATCCGGGCGGCGGTGGTCCCGCGCGGTCCCGGCCGCCATGTTCTCCTCATCGACATGCACCACCTGGTCAGCGACGGCACCTCGATGGGGCTGCTGTTCAAGGAGATCGCGGCGCTCTATGCCGGTTCACGTCCGCCGCGCCCCGGCATCACTTACAAGGACTTCGCGGAGTGGCTTCAAGGCCATTTACGCAGCGACCGGATGCGCGCCCACGAGGCCTATTGGCGCCAGGTCCTCGATTCGCCTCCCGACACGATCCGGCTCGAGTCGGATTTTCCGCGCAAGGAGGCATTTGCATTCGCTGGAAGCCGGATCAATTGTACCGCCGACGCGGCGCTGCACGACGGTCTCAAGGCGCTTTGCACGCGCCAGGGCGTCACGCTCTATGTGCTGCTGCTCGCCGCCTATAATGTGCTGCTCTCCAAATACAGCGGCCGTGAGGACATCATCATCGGCGTGCCGACGGTCGGCCGCTATCTCGCCGACGTTCACGACGTGGTCGGGATGTTCGTGAGCACCCACGTTATCCGCAGCCTGCCGCGCGCCGAGCGGCGCTTCGACGAATTCCTTCAGGAGGTCAAGGCCGGGGTGCGCGGTGCCGTCGAGCACCAAGAGTATCAGCTCTGGGACATCATGGTGCAGCACAACGTCGCCACCGGGAAATTGCTGTTCAGCGCCGTCTTCGTCGTTCAGGATCAAGCCTTCACCAGCATGGAGATTCCGGGCCTCGAGATCGAAGAGATCGACCCGCATTACAACGTGGCGAAGTTCGACCTGACGATGGGTGCCGTCGAGCGGCCGGGGCGCCTCGATATCGAGATCGAATACAACACGGATCTGTTCCGCCGCAGCACTGCGGCGCGGATTGTCGGCCAATATCTGCACATTCTCGACCAGATCGTCGCGGACCCCGGCCGGATGCTGAGGCAGATCGAAATCGTGACGCCGGCCGAAAAGTCGGCCTTGCTATCCGGCGTCCGGGACACCGCTCCGGTCGGCGACGACGACGACGCTTGGACGGCGGCGACCGTGGTCACCCTGTTCAAGCGGCGGGTCCGCGCCGCTCCGGATCGCGTCGCCGTGGCCGTTGACGGCATCACCGTGACCTACCGCACCCTCCACCAACGGACGCAGCAGCTCGGGCGGCGGCTGGCGGCGGAAGGTGTCGGGCCGGGAATGATCGTGGCGCTCCTCGCTGCTCCCTCAGTAGAGATGATCTCCGCCGTCCTTGCAATCTGGGCGACCGGCGCGGCCTGCGTTCCGCTCGCAGCCGACGATCCGCCGCGGCGGGTCGCGGCCCGACTCGCCGAGACTGCTGCGGCGCTGTTGGTCTGCGACCGCGATTCCAAGCCGGACGAGCTCGGCATCCCGGCGCTCCTGCTCGACGGCGCGACCGAACCGGAAACGGTCGCGGCTCTTCCCGATGGTCCGGCTGATCCGAAGGCGCTTGCCGTCGTCGGCGTCGCGACCGACCGCAGCGGAATTCGGAAGCACGTCATGATCGAGCACCGATCATTGCTCGACCGCGCCCGATGGTTCATCGACAGGTTCGCGATCGTCGAGGCTGATCGCACTGTGATGTGCGGCGACCTGAGCTCGGGTGCCGCCTTGCTCACGCTGATCTCGACGTTGTGCGCCGGCGCCTCGGTCTGGATCGCACCGGAGGAAGCGCGCCAGTCTGCCACGACGCTGGTGAAGGGGGTGAGCGACAAAGGCGTGACGGTCGGCTGGCTGCCGGCGACGCTGTGCGAACGGCTCGCCGGGACCGCGGGGCTGCCGTTGCGGACGCTGATTGCGACCGGCGGCGCCATCACCCCTCTGCGGCGCGGCAATTACGAACTCGTCACCTGCTTCGGCCTGCCGGAGCACACCGAGGTAACGACGTGCAAGCCGGTGACGGCCGAGACGGCCGGAAGCCTTGTCGGCACTCCGATCATCGGTTCGGAGACCTATATCCTCGGTCACGACGACAGCCTTCTGCCGATTGGGGTAACCGGCGAACTTTGTCTCGGCGGGGCCGGCCTGGCGCGGGGGTATCTCGGCGAGGAGCCATCGATCTCGCATGGTTTCACACCAAACCCGCACGTCCCCGGCGGTCGCATCTTCCGCTCCGGTCTTCGCGCAAAACGGCTTGCGGACGGCGGCATCGAACTGATCGACTGCGGCGGCGATGTGGAGATCGACGGCCATCGGGTCCATCTGGCCGAGATTGAACATTGCTTGCGCGAGCATGCAAACATCGCGGACGCGGCCATCGTGCGGGGCGATGCGGATCGGCTCCAGCCGACGCTGTGCGCGCTCGTCGTCACCACCGGCGTGCTGCCGGAATCGGCCTCGGCATTGGTCCGCGACCTGAAGCGACATCTCGCCGAGTGGCTGCCGCGGTACATGATCCCGGAGGCATACGTCCAGGTCGCCACCATCCCGCGCGACGAGACGGATCGGGTCGCAGTCGAGGCTCTGCCGATACCGGCAAAGCAATCGCCGCCGGTACCGACGGCAGATGCTGCGGACCCGAGCCTCGTTCCCGCGATCCGGACCATCGTCGAAGAGCTTGTCGGCGTGCCCGCGGTCGACCCCGCGGCCGACCTGCGCAACGCCGGCCTGACCTCGCTTGCGGCGATGACGCTGCAGTCGCGCCTCACGGCCCGGTTCGGTATTGCCCCGAACCTGTGCCGATGGCTGCAGGCGCCGTCGATCGCGAACCTTTCCCACCATCTCTCGGAGGCTTTGCGCGGCGAACGCCAGGCCATCACGCCAACAGGGGAAACGCCGCCGCCATGATGCGACACGATTCCATCGCCGCCGCGATCCAGGATGTGCTCGACCTGCACCGCGATCGCCTCGCGCTCCTCGCCGGCATCGATCGGCCGAAGATCGGTTACCTGTCGATTCAGACCCCCGAGGAAATCCTGCTGGCCGCGGGCGCGATCCCGTTCCGGCTGACCGGCGAGTACAGCACCGAAACCGACGGGGCGAGCGTGCATCTTGGCAGCAACTACTGCTCCTACGTGCTGAGCTGTTTCGGCGAGGGGCTCGCCGGCGTGTACAGCTTCGCGGACGCGGTCGTGTTCGTCGATGCCTGCGATATGCGCAAGCGGCTGTGGGAGACCTGGGCTCGGACCGTTCCCGGTTGTGAAAGCTGGTTCCTCGAACTTCCCAACGATGCGAGCCCATTGTCGAAATCGTTCTTCGCCGGTCAGCTCCGCAAGCTGATCAGCCGGCTGGAGCAGCGCTACGGCCGGCCGATCGGCGAGGGCGCGCTGCGTGACGGCATCGCGCGGTGCAACCGCACACGCGAGCTGATGCAGCGGCTGCACGACGGCAACAAGCGTGGCGGCCCGCTGCTGACGGGACAGCAGTCGATCGACCTCGTGAAGGCAGCAACAACGGGTTTGAAGGACGAGTTCAACGATCGCCTGGCGGCGCTGCTCGACTCCGCCGCTTCGCAGCAACCCCGGGCCGGCCGGCAGCGACACCGGGTATTGATTTGCGGCAGCTATTTCGATCAGCCGGCGATCGTGGAGGTCATCGAGGCCACCGGCGCCGACATCGTCTGCGGGGATATCAGCAATGGGGTCAAGTATTTCGAAGGACAGATCGATGCCGACGCGGAGCCGGTGGCGGCCATCGCGGACTACTATCTCGAAAAGCACACCAGCGCGCGTTGCATCGATACCGACATTCGGGTGCGGCACCTGTTCGACCTAGTGCGGGACTATCGCGTGGAATCGGTGATCTACTTCGCCCTGAAATTTTGCGACACCAACCTGCACGACTACCCCTACATCAAGGAAAAATTGCGCGAGATCCCCGTTCTGTTCATTGAAGGCGAGCACAACGGCAGCAATATCGCCAGTATCAAGACGCGTATCGAGACGTTCCTGGAGCCGCGATTTTTCTGAGGAGGCGAGATGGACCTGGACAACATCGCGCAGCAGCGCGCTACTCAATACGAGAACATGCTGCGTCTGATCGGACGCCAGCGGGCGCCATCGGAAGAGGCCGCGCCGGCCCTCGCCGCGACCCGGATGCGGTCGGTCGTGAACTGCGACCGGATCGCCGAGGCGTATAGGGCCGATGCGAAGGTGGCTTATGTTTCCGAGCAATTCCCGACCGAGATCGTCTTCGCCGCCGGTGTTCTGCCGTGGAACATCGAGTCGATGTCGAACATGCTTGCCCAGTCGCTCGACATCGACCAGGTGTTTCGGCTCACCCAGGAGCGCGAGCTGTCCCGCGACATCTGCTCGTTCCTTCGGGGGCCGTTCGGGATGATGCTCGCCGAATGCTATCCGCGGCCGAATTTCGTGCTCACCAACGACCAGCCCTGCGAGGGGCTTCTCAAGACCATTTTTATGTCCGGCAAGCGCTACGGGGTGCCGACCTTCGCGCTGCACACGCCGAATCTGCTGGATCAGGATGCGCTCGACTATCTCGTCCAGCAGATCGAAATCATGCTGACCCGGATCGCCGGGGTGTTTCAGTCCGATCCCGATCCCGAGTGCCTGCGCAGCAGCATCGTGAATTCGAATCGCGCCCGTGAGTACTACCGCAAAGCGGCTCTGCTGCTCGAACGCCACGCCTTGCCCGGCGTGGCGCGCGAGCTTCTGGAGATCTTCGGAATGAACTATTTCGGCGCGCCAGAGAACATCGATCTCTGCAAGACCTTGTACGAGGAGGCGGTGGTGCTGGCGGAGACCACGGCGCCGAAGCGCCCGCGTGTGATGTGGATCGGCCAGACCCCGGGTGACTCCGACGAGCTGCTTCGGCATCTCGGCCGGTCCGTCGACGTGCTGTACTGGGCGCCGCTGTGGGAAGCGAACCTGATGGCGCTCGACGAAGAGCAGCCGCTGCGAAGCATCGCCGAGCGCGCGATCCGCTATCACTGGAACGCGGAAAGAATGGAATGCGACCTCGACCACATCACCGACGCCTACCAGGTCGAGGGATACATCATCGCCAACACCTGGGGGTGCCGAAACATGATGGCCATCGGTCCGACGTTCCGATCTCTGGCGGCGCGCAAGCGAATCAAGAACCTGACGATCAGCATCGATCCCGTCGATCGCAACAATTACGCCTTCCCCCATATCAAGAACCGCGTCGATGCGTTTCTGGAAACATTGCAGTGAATGAGAGAACGCGATGATTACGCTCGGTATTGATATCGGTTCGCTGTCGACCAAGTCGGTCCTGATGGAGAACGACGAGGTGGTGGCTTTCGACGTGGTCCTGACCGGAGGCACCAACCGCAAAGCCGCTGAGACGACGTTTGAGAACGTCCTCACGGCGTCCGGGTTAAGGCGAGGCGACGTCAAGTTCGTCGTTTCGACGGGGTACGGGCGGGAGAATCTGCCGTTCGCCGACAAGCACGTTTCGGAGATCACCTGCCACGGAATCGGCATGCATCTCAGGAACCCGGACATCCGGACTATTCTTGAGATCGGCGGCCAGGACAGCAAGGCAATCCGCATCGACGACGGCGGGCGCGTCGAACAGTTCGTTATGAACGACAAATGCGCCGCCGGCTGCGGACGCTTTCTCGAGGTGACTGCGCGCGCGATGGGCATCGGACTCTCCGAGCTCGGCGAAGCCTCGGCGCTGGCGCGCAACCCGCTTCGGATCAGCAGCACCTGCGCGGTATTTGCCGAAACCGAAATCGTTTCCCTCGTCGCCGTCGGAACGCCGGTGCCTGACATCGTCCGGGCCGTTCACGACTCGATCGCCCAGCGCGCGGTCGTGCTGCTGCGCCAGGTCGGAATCAGCGGGCCGGTCGGGATGAGCGGTGGCGTGGCGCTCAACAGCGGCGTGGTCCGCGCCCTCGAAGATAAACTGCAGACCAGCATCTACATCGTCGACAATCCGCAGGTGCGAGGCGCGATTGGTGCCGCCTACATCGCCCAGAGACTGGCCTGAGGCGGTTCTGCAAAATCGGGACCGTCCGATCGAAGATCGAGATGAAATGGAAACTGAGAGCATGATCCGGCGAACCAAACACCGATCCGCGAATAAGGCCATGCTGAAGCGGCGGGGGCGGAGCGGGGGGATGGCTCGGAGAGACTTTGCCACGCTTTGGTTGGCGCGACGGCGAAGCGACGGCTTGTTCGGGGGGCGACCATGACGGCTGTGACGATGTCCGGTTCGACAGAGCCGACCCACTATCACGCGATCGGCCGCAGCAACCTTCCCGAACTGCCCGAGTGGCAGAGACTCGACGCGCAGCTTCGTCACGAGATCGACATCGTGGCGCGGGTGCTGCCGTTCCGGACCAACCGCTACGTGGTGGAGAACCTGATCGATTGGTCGCGGGTGCCGGACGATCCGATCTTTCAGCTGGTGTTTCCTCAGCGTGGCATGCTGTCGGAGGCTGATTTCGACGACGTTCGAACCCTGGTGGAAAGCGCCGACGATACCGAGGTGATGGCGCGTGCGGTCGAGCGAATTCGCCGCCGCCTCAACCCGCATCCCGCCGGCCAGCTCACCCACAACACGGCGACGCTCGCCGGCCGTCCGCTACCGGGCGTGCAGCACAAATATCGCGAGACCGTGGTGTTCTTTCCGGCCCAGGGGCAGACCTGCCACGCCTACTGCACCTATTGTTTCCGCTGGGCGCAGTTTGTCGGCGTGCAAGGGATGCGGATCGAAGCGAGGAGCACCTCCGACCTCGTCGCCTATCTCCGGGTGCACCCGAAAGTCACCGACGTCCTGATCACCGGAGGCGATCCGATGATCATGGCAACTCGAACGCTCCGGCGCTACATTGAACCGCTGTTGGCTCCCGAGCTGGCGCACATCCAGAACATCCGGATTGGCACCAAATCGGTCGCCTATTGGCCGCACAGGTTCGTGTCGGATGCCGACGCCGACGATTGCCTCAGACTGTTCGAGCAGGTTGCTGCGGCAAACCGCCATCTCGCCATCATGGGGCACTACACTCATCCGGTCGAACTCCAGTCACCGCTCGCCCGCGAGGCGATCCGGCGCATCCGCGACACCGGCGCCCAGATCAGAATGCAGGCGCCGCTGATCCGTCACGTCAACGATGCACCCGAGCTGTGGTCGGAGCTATGGCGCACCGGCGTGCGGCTCGGACTGATCCCCTATTACATGTTCATCGAGCGAGACACCGGCCCTCGCGACTATTTCTCCGTGCCGCTGGTCCGCGCCCACGAGATCTTCCGGCGTGCCGCCGCGAACGTCTCCGGCCTCGCGCGCGCGGCGCAAGGGCCGACGATGTCCGTGCTTCCCGGAAAGATCAGAATCCTGGGCGTCGTCGCACGCAGCGAGTTGGTGGATCGTCAGGAGCCCGCGGTGTTGCGCAACGGCGGCGCCGGCGCGCCATCGGCCGATCCGCAGGAGCAGATTCTGGTCTGCGACTTCCTTCAGGCACGGGACGCGCGGTTGAACCAGATGGTGTTCTTTGCCGCCTTCGATCCCGGCGCAACCTGGCTCGACCAGATGCGGCCGGCATTCGGCGGCGAGCGATTTGCCTTCGAGCAGGCCGCTGACCGCGATCGAACAGCTCCGCTGCACGCGTTCAGCGAATGCCTGCTGGACTGATGCCGCACAAAGGACGACGAGCCGCAGTCCGGGATCGTGAGCACGCTGAATAGAGTGTTGCGCTGACCAATTGAGCCCGCCGCTCTCCTCTTAAGGTCAGGGCATTCCCGCGGATCCGAAGATGAATCAGATGGTGCTGACGCTGGAACGCGCCGGCCTTATCAGACGGCAGCCAAGGACGCCTCGCAGCATCGAGGTCCTCATTGATCCGAAACTCCTGCCCGAGCTAATCTGACTGCCGCACCCAACCTGTCAAAATCAATGTGCAGAGCCGCTAGCCCGTCCGTGAGACTGCGGCTTTTGGGCCCGATTGATGCGGCCGCACAGCCGGCTCACCTGGCTCTTGGAGATGCCGCTCATCCCCATCGCCTGCACCAGATCGTCCACCGAGCGGGTCCAGACGCCCTGCACATAAGCTTCCTGCACCACGGCGGTGAACGCCTTCTAGGCCATGCGGCGCGGCTCCAGGAAGCCCGGGAAGTAGGAGCCCTTGCGCAGTTTGGGGATGCGAAGTTCGACCGTGCCGGCGCGGGTCTCCCAGCTCCGGTCGCGGTAGCCGTTGCGCTGGGCCAGACGCTCGGGACTCTTCTCGCCGTAGGCCGCTCCGGTCTGGCCTTCGACTTCCAGCTCCATCAGCCGCTGGGCGGCAAAGCCGATCATCTCGCGCAACAGATCGGCATCAGCGGTCTTCTCCACGAGCGTGCGCAGGTTCATCATATCGTCGGTCATCGGTGGTTCCTCGGTCGCGTTGGCATGTCGCAACCCGATCCTCCCGGCGAATCGCCGGTGACTACCGCAAAGCCGCCCGCCCGCTACGGCGCTATTTGAGGCGCGCGTACCGGGCGGCTTTGCTCTTCCGAGCTACACCATCACTGGGGGAAACGACCGCGCCGAAAGGTGCGGAGGCGAGATCGAAGCGGTATGGTCGAGTGGGCATAGCGCCGAGGGTGACCCGCGCAATCTGGCTCGACTGTATTCGGTTTTTAGCTCACACGACGAGTTGTTCATACCGTCGCCCTATCCGATTAGAGTTGATGGCAATAACCTGACATGACCGCATTCGGTTGAGGACAGCCCATGTTCGCGGCCAGACACTGAAACGAGAGGCGGCACGCCCGGTCCGCGCAAAGCATACGAATCTGTCTCTTCGGCAAAGTTGGCACGTCTGATGCTGAGAGCTGGCTGGGTCAAATCCACCAAGCGAGGGGCATTTGCCGCCAAACGGCTGCATCGAATGCGGTGAGCTCCAAACAACTTTTTGATCTAAGGGCCGCAGAAAAGCGATGAATGGCGAGACGCGTATGCTTACCGAAACCCAATCCGGCACAACTCAATTTGTGGACCGCGAACCGATCGACGCGATCACGGCGCTCGATCGCTTTGCAAGATCGGCTCCGGAGAGGGGCGCGCTGAGCTACGGCGGAGCCGAACTTACCTACCAGGCGCTGCGACTAAGATCGGATGCCCTCGCAAGGACGTTGCAAAAGCATGGCGCTCAGGGCGCGGTGGTCGGCTATTGGGGCAAGCGAGATTTCGACTGGGCAACGGCAGTTGTCGCCATCTTGAAGGCCGGATCAACGTACCTGCCACTCGATCCATCATTACCGGCCTCGCGTACATCATTCATGATCGAGCAGAGCCGCTGCGCTCTGATCATTGGCCCAGACCGGCAGGATTGGCCTAACCAACTCTCTGCGAGCAGCAACGGCGCCACGCAATTCATCCCGATAGCGGCGGCGCTATGCGAGGGCCAGACCTCGTCTGTCGCGCCATCATCGCGCGGGCATCGACTTGCCTACATTCTGTTTACGTCTGGTTCAACGGGCCAGCCAAAGGGCGCAATGATCGAGCGCGCAGCCCTAAACAATCACTTGATGGCAAAAATCGACGGCCTGCGTCTCACACGGACGGATTGTATCGCGCAGACTGCATCGCACTGCTTTGACATCTCGCTGTGGCAGCTTCTGGCAGGGCTTTGCGTCGGAGCCAGGATCGCGATCATTGATGAAGCGACACTGAAGTCGCCAGGCGGCTTTCTCAAAGCCATTCAAGGATGCGGCGTAACGGTGGCTCAATTCGTCCCGTCAATGCTCGCGAGATTTGTTGAGCATCTGCAGTCACTTGCGGCTGCCGAACGAGCTCTGGACGGTTTGCGGATTATTTCCACGGTCGGAGAACCTCTAACGCCCGGATTGGCACGCGCGTGGCTTGCTTTATACCCCCGGATCCCGATTCTCAACCACTACGGCCCGACCGAATGCGCGGACGGCGTGACACATCATCTGGTTTCTGCACCCCCTGCGCCGGCTGACCTCTATGTGCCGATCGGCAAGCCGATTTCTAACCTTGCGGTTTATGTCGCTGACGGACCGCGGCTGTGCGGCACCGGAGAGGTCGGCGAACTCTGTGTTAGCGGCGTTGGCGTTGCTGCCGGTTACGTCAATGACGATGTCCGCACCAGGGATGCCTTTGGGCCCAACCCGTTCTCAAACAATCCCTCGTTCCGGCGCCTATACAAGACAGGTGATCTCGGGCGCGTTCGCTCCGATGGTTTTCTGGAATGTCTCGGTCGACGGGACCGTCAAGTCAAAATCCGCGGGCACAGAATTGAGCTGGGAGAAATCGAAGCCCGCCTCTGCGCTCACCATTTGGTACGCGGCGCTGTCGCGGTTGCCTCCGTCCGCACCGGCGCAAAGCTTACGGCAAGGGACATAACCCACGCAGCGGAGGACGCCGCCGCATCGAAACGACTCATCGCGTATGTTTCCGCTCCGACTGACGTGGCGGAAGACGAACTTCAGACCTTTCTTGCTGAAGCGCTTCCCACGTACATGCTCCCGGAGAGGATCATCCTCGTCGGTGCCATTCCACTAACCAGAAACGGAAAGATCGATTTAGGCGCATTGCCAGACCCGACCAGTATTCGCCCCTCATTGCCGACGCCATTCGAGGCGCCACAAACAAAGCTCGAAGCCCAGCTCAGTCAGATCTGGTCCGGCGTTCTGCACATTGAGAACATTGGCGTAAATGACGAGTTCATAAGCCTCGGGGGGACTCGCTCCGGGCAATGCTTATATTGAGCCAGTTGCATACCACGCTCGGACTGAGAGTGGATTTCAGGCTGGTCCTGAATGGAACGATCCGATCGCTGGCGGCTGCGATCGCGGCCCGACTCGGCTCCGAGCCGTGCAAAGCTCCGGCGCCCGGAAAGCTGATACGATCGCCTCTGACGAGGGTTCAGGAGCATCTCTGGTTCCTCTCGCAGCTCGATCCGTCCGCGAGGAACTACATCATTCAAGGCGGCCTGCGAATAAGGGGCAACATTGATACAGCCGCGTTCAATCGCGCCTGGACCGACGTCGTTCATTCCCATCAGGCACTTTCGGCGCGCTTTATCGACGATGACGGTCCGGTTCAGCTGTTTGATGTTCCGCAATGCGCAGATCTAGACTTGGTTGATGCATCTCATCTCACAGCGAAGGACGCTGAGGAACTCATCGCGGAGTTGCGGCAGACAGAATTGAACAGCAACTTTGATCTCAGTCAAGGCCACCTGTTTCGCGCGCGCATGATCCGTTTTGGCGCTGATAACCATCTGATCCTGATCACCGCTCATGAAATTATCATCGACGCCTGGTCGATCTCGGTTCTGCTCAGAGACCTTCGACAAAGGTACGTAGATGCCGGGGCGTTTTTGCCTGAGAACCGCGCGTCATTCTCGACCTACGCGATATGGGAACAGCAACACCTTACGTTAGAGGCGTTAGCCGGCCAACGTAGCTATTGGCGTCGTCAGATTGGCGATGATCCACCGGTTCTTTCGCTTGGAACGGGGCGGTCGCGGGCGCAGACAAATTCCCACCGGGGCGCCTCGCAAGCGTTGTTACTTGGCAGTGAGCTCTCCAATCAGGTACGGGAGTTTGCACGGCGGCATAGGTGCACCACCTCGACAACACTCCTCGCGTGCTTCAAGCTGCTGCTACAGAAGTATGTCGGTCAGGACGATATTATCGTTGGCATCCCGCATGTCGTCCGCGACCAACCTGGCAGCGCCGAAGTCGTCGGCTTCTTCCTGAATATGCTGCCAATCCGCACCGCGATCGATGTCGGCCGATCGTTCGAGGATCATGCCTTGCGCGTTCAGGGGCTGGTCAGCGATGCGATCGCAAATTCGGCATATCCGTTGAGCTGGATGGTGAGGGATACCCGGCTATATCGCGAAGCGGGACGATCACCGATCTTTCAAGCCATGTTCAACATGTATTCTGAGGCGGCAGAGCCGCCTGGCCAACATGGGTTGGATCTGACATTCCGCGAGTATGAGACCGGCTATGTAAAATTCGATCTGACACTGTACGCACAAGATCACGGCGATGAAATTGCTCTTCAGCTCGCATATGCGGAAGACATAATTTCCAGCGATCTGATCGCCCGCATGGCCGACAACTTGCGATGTCTCATTGCGGCCTGCGTTGAGAAGCCGCTTGCGCCCATCATGGATCTGAGCTGTCTCAGCGCCGCAGACATCGCTGTGCAGGAGTCGCTTAATGGCTCGGCGCAACCGTATGAGGCTGAATGTCCGCTTGTCGAAGCATTCGAGCAAGTCAGCGTCTCCAATCGCAACCAAGTGGCATATTTCGGTGATTTCGGCGAGATTACATTTCGCCAGCTACGTGAGCGCGTAACAGCAATCAGGTCGTCACTACGGGCCTCCGGCGTCGGGACAGGCGATATGGTCGCGATGCTGGTCGACCGGTCGCCTGACGCGGCCGCTATTATTCTGGCGGCACGCGCCTTGCGGTCCATTGTTGTCCCTATATCATCAGATTATCCTCGTGATCGGATCGAACATATCCTGCGAGATAGTCAGGCAAGGCTTTTGGTTCACGCAAATAGCGTCGACCCTGGGTTTGACTTGCCGTCGGTCTGTCTATCGACCCTAGAAGGGTGCAACGTGTCCGCTAACGGTGGCGAGTGCAGCGGCAAACCATCAGATCAGGGAATTGCAAACCTTATATACACGTCGTCCTCAACCGGGACAGCGAAGGGGGTTCCTATACCGGAATCGGCAATCCTCAATCGACTGAACTGAATGTGGCGACGCTTTCCCTTCGACAATACCGATGTAATAGTTGTCCAAAAATCCGCGTCACTTGTTGCTTCCGCTTGGGAGTACTTTGGGGGGCTTCTGCGAGGCGCGCCCGCACTGATCCTGACTCAAGAGCAGCTGCTTGATCCAGATCTATTGTTGTGCGTCTTGGCGCGACATCGCGTGACACGCTTATTTGCCTCACCGGCACTGCTGTCCGGCCTCATTGCTTCCCAGGACCGTAATCCGCAACTGACCACCTTGCGGTTGGTCACAAGCAGCGCCGAACCAATGCCGTCCTGGCCCCCGTTCGCTGGCGCGCGCATTTTCCGAACGTGCCATTGTGGAACTTCTATGGTGCTACGGAATGTGCATCCAATGCAGCTGTCTACGATACATCGGATACTGACGACGGCTCGTCGCTCGTTCCCGTTGGGCGCGCAATCGACAACGTCAAACTCTACGTGCTCGATGCCCACTTGAAGAGAGTCCCGGTCGGAGCAGCCGGCGAGCTCGGCGTCGCGGGACGCTGCGTAAGCGCTGGATACTGGGGGGATGAAGATCGGACGAGCCGCTGTTTCGTGTCAAATCCTTATGATAATGGACAATACAGCATTCTTTGTCGCACTGGCGATATCGCACGCATCTCAACCAGCGGCCTTCTTGAGATTTGCGGAAGATCGGACAACCAGATCAAACTACGGGGCTTTCGCGTAGAGCTGGAGGAGATCGAAGCGGCCCTTGAGTCTCATCCGGGCATTGCAAAGGCGGCGGTCTTCGCAGAAGGCCTTGAGGACCACGGCCGCTTGACCGCTATCGTGGTGCCCGTACGCGACAGTCTGGGCTCGGGAGATATTGTTGCTCTCCTGCGCCATACCTTGCCGTCCTATATGATTCCCTCCGCATTCCGTTTGGTTGACAGCATCCCGCTTACGGCTAGCGGCAAGATAGATCGAGCTCGCCTGCCGACCGTTTCTTACCGCGAGGCTGGCCCTGGTCCATCTGCTGAGCCCCGCACGACCGCGGAGCTTATTCTTGCCGAGATCTGGCAGGACTTGTTAGGCGTCAGCTCTGTCGGAATCGATCAAAACTTCTTTGATATCGGGGGAAACTCTCTCCTGAGCGTGCGCTGCGTCACGCTGGCGCGCAAAGCCGGGCTGACGCTCACTGTCGCCCAAATCTATCGAACACCGACTATCAGGAAGTTGGCGGCAGACGGAGGGGCGGCTACGCTCCATAGCTCGGCTTGCGCGGATAGGCCGTTGCCAGTGAGCCCCGTAATCTCATTCTCGAACCGTGTTATCGGCTTGGATGAGCACTACACCATCGGCGGCCTGTTCTTCTTGCCCGGCGACATCCTGAATATCCAAACGCTGGAGCGCGCCCTTGCCCAAGTCGTGTATAGGCACGAAGGTCTCAGACTCCGCATTGCCCGAACCGACGATGGTCTACGTCTGACAATCGGCCCCTCTGTCGCCGAACGCCTCGTAGAGGAGATCGATCTTGTCGGCATGACCAGCCTAGAGCAGCGTAAGGCAATCGAAAACAACTCAGCAAGACGTCAACGCATATTTCGGTTTGACGGCCAGACGCTCCTTTTGAACGTCACGGTGTTCCGTACATCAGAAAGCGGCGATTACTATCTGCTGGTCCTGGTACATCATTTCGTCCTGGAGGGGACAGGCTATCGATTGTTCCTGGAAGTATTGGATGCGGCGTACGACGCCGCTGCCTCAGGCCATGCCGCACTTGATCCCGAGAACATTCAAATGCTCTCACCATGGCTGACTCGCCTTGAACACTACGCGAACGGCGAAGCGCCGTCCGAACTCGGATACTGGGAGGGGATTGATTACGGTAAGTTCAATTTGCACGTCAGGGACACTTCATCGGGCGGCGCGAGCTTTTCTGATGAGGCGGCAAGAGAGCTTCACTATGCACACCTTGAAGGTCGCATCGATGAAGCGAATTGCCGATCGCTTTGGGAAGATCAAGCTAAGTACCATCTGGAGATTGACAAAGAAGCGACAGCTGATCTTCTCAATATTGCAGCCAAATCGGCGCATTGTGCGGACTTTGACGTGTTTCTTGCCGGTATATCTGGCGCCTTTGGACGCGTTTTCGACAACTATTCGATTTGGATTGATACCCTTACCTCGACCCGAGGTCGGCTGTTTGACGATATCGATCCATCCCAGATCATCGGCTTCATCGGCGAGTTTGTTCCGCTCGCCTTAAGTCTCACCGGAACGGAGCCCCGCGCCGACCGTGCTCGTTCAATATATCGTCAGCGCAACGCCCTGCCGCGCAGGGGAATAGGCTTTCGGGCCTTGAAATACCTAAACCGAGATCCAGACGTGCGGACCCGGATCGATCGCCTGCCCTTGCCCACAATTGGGTTGAATTATCGACCGGGTTTGCAGCGCCATTTTCCACGCCGTCTCCTTTCCCAGGAGCCCTCTCCACTTTGGATTGGCCAGGACATGGACCCCGCGGCCCTAAATTACCTGTTCTGGTTTAGTGTCGGATATCGAGCCGGCCATCTCCGGATTGAAACCAAGTATAATCCAGCCAAGGTCGGCTATGAGGTGACCCGCAATCTTTGCACGGTGTTGCAACAAGAGCTGATGCAAACGATCAGCGAACTCAAAAGAGGTGGCCACACATTCATCCATGAATGAGCCGGATGCGGAAGTCGAGAGCGATCGCGACGCGATGCTAAAGAAACGACAGCACATCGATCTATTTGACACAAATCTCTCGCGCCTTATTCTGCGGCTCGCCATTCCGTCTATTGTTGGCTTATCGATCAACGCGTTACAGCAGGTCGTCAATGCGATCTTTGTCGGCGCACTTGGCGCGCAGGCGATCGCAGCTGTCAGCATGGCCTTTCCGATCGTGGTCCTGCTCACGGCAGTCGGACATGGACTCGGCGTCGGAACAGCGTCGTTCATATCTCGTCAGCTTGGCGCTGGCGAGTACTTGGAGGCGAGTCGAGGCGCGAGTACTGCACTCGCGCTCGCCGCTCCGATCGGTGTGATGCTTACGATCGCTCTGCTTCTAAACCTGCGAGGGATCTTCGTAACGCTTGGGGTTACTCCAACCATTATGCCCATGGCGCTCGACTACGCGGCGCCCCTTTTGTTCGGGTACACCCTGATGCTTCTAAACATCGTCAACGGCTTCATCGTCAGAGCCGAGGGCAATACACGATTGAGCATGTGGACGATGATTACCGCGTTCACACTCAACGCTATGCTCGATCCCATCTTCATATTCTTACTGGATCTCGGTGTGCGAGGCGCAGCCCTCGCAACGCTGTTATCTCAGATCGCTGCTATCTGCCTCTATATCGCTTATTTTGCCAAGCTTCGCGGGATAGTCCTCGTCAGGATATTTCACATTTCGTTGCGCGCAGATCGTATCAAACAGCTCGCGCTCATAGGGGCGCCGGCGACCATGACCGGTATTGTATCTGCCGTTTACCTTATGCTCATGTACAGGGCTGCTGCGCCGTTCGGCGACGAGTCCATCGCGGCCGCTGGAATAGCTATGCGATTGTTGACGATTGGCGCACTGCCTATCGCCGGCTTCTGTATCGGCTCTCACGCTGTGCTGGGTTTCAGCTGGGGCGCACGCGACTTTGCCCGCGTATTGAAGGCCGCGAAGTTCATGCTCTCCATGACTGTTGCTTTTTCCATCGCGTATTCTGCGGCTATTGTGATTTGTGCCCGTCCTTTGGTCAGGCAGTTTAGTGATAGCGACAATATCACAGAAATTGCGGTCTCAACTTGCATCGTTTTCCACCTCTTTTTTTTGGCTTTTTGGCATCCACAGTGTCGTGACGACGATGCTTCAGTCGTTCGGGAGGGCACGCCTCAGTGCGGTCGTGTCCTTGGCGAGGCAGGGCTATATCTTCACACCGGCTGTACTGTTATTCCCGGTCATATGGGGTTTCAACGGGCTGTTGGTCAGTCAAGCCATCGCTGAGCTGGGCGCCGGAATGATCGCGCTGTTTGTCATGTTCCACCAGTTCGGTGAGCTCAGACGAGCGCCCCCCAATGAACCGTGCCCGCAGTACGGTTTACTATGAACCTCGGCCGGTTTCGGCCGAGGACCTTGTCTTGATGCGCCGGCTCGATGAGCTGCACCTCGATTATCCCTTCGCAGGGGCGCGCATGCTGCGATCGCTGTTGCAGCGTGAGGGCATGCAGGGTGGCCGCCGCCACGTCGCGACGCAGATGAAGCGCATGCGGATCGAGGCGATCTATCGCCGTCCGAACACGAGCAAGCCCGCACCGGGCCACAAGATCTACCCGTACCTATTGCGCGGATTGAAGATCGAGCGGCCGAACCAGGTCTGGGCAATGGACATCAGCTACATTCCGATGCGACGTGGATTCGTCCCTGGCGGCGGTCGTCGATGTGTTCAGCCGACGGGTATTGGTCCATCGCGTATCGATCACGATGGAGACGATATTCTGATCGAGGACGTCCTCACTCGAGCCTTGACGAACGCACGCCCGACAAGGCTTACTTCGGCGCGCAAACGATGGTGACGGCCGCATGATCGTCGCCAACGATTTTGCTGCGGCTCTGGTCGGGCTTACGCCCTCCCGACGCCACAGCAAACTCGTAAAGCCCCGCCTTCAGCATAACCCGGCAGGAATCCACTTAATTTTCGCGGGGCGCTGTCCAAACAACCGGGACCAGCTCTTTTCAAAGACCATCTCTGCTTATCATCGCTGTCGTTGATCCGGCTCGCTTTGCTCCCCCTATTCCTTTTTTGGAGCCAGTCACTAACTTCCTGGCTTACGCTCCTGCTGCGGCCCCGCCGGGCTCCACGTTGCCGCTGAGAGCGGGCGTGCTCCATGCCATTAACTCGTAAGGCCGATGCGCCTTGCCCTTGCCGATGCATTCGACCTCCGGCGCGTGCAGGGAATAGAACTCGGCATCAAACTCGGGACCTGCGACAAGTTTCGCGGATACCGATACCGCGGCGGCGTGTTGCGCGGAAAGCTCGCGGTGACGCTCAATCACATCAAAATTCGAATCTAATTCAGTCGCCATGGCGCATTTGCCCCAGGCCACATTAGATCGGCACCAACCAATCCTGGTAGGTGCTTCCAGTCCTTCTCAGCGATACTAGGCCATAGTGTCTGTACCGGCAGGGGGGACGCGAGCGTTCGCCCATGAATCAATGTTTCCGTCACCGTGCCTGGCCGCCATCAACGGTCTGGACGAGCGCGCTCCTAATAGCAGCCGCGATCTTCGTGCCTGAACTTGCCCACGCCGCCACTGCGACGGGGCAGTTCACGGTCACGATCACGATCCAGTCGAACTGCATCGTCCAGTCGGCGACCGATCTGGCGTTTGGATCGCAGGGCGTTCTCAGCGCGAACGTCGATGCCCAGAGCACGATCTCCGTTCAGTGCACGAATACAACGCCCTATACCGTCGGCATCAGCGCGGGGAACGGCGCCGGCGCGACAGTCGCAGCACGCCAGATGACCGGAACAGCAGCGGCAACGGTCACCTATTCAGTTTACCGTGATGCCGCGCGCAGTCTGGTCTGGGGCACCACTATTGGAACGGACACGTTGGCTGGGACCGGAACCGGCGCTCCTCAACCGATCACCGTTTATGGTCGTGTTCCGCCTCAGTCGACACCGGCGGCCGGTGGATACAGCGACACGCTGACGGTGACCGTCACTTACTAACGGAAACGCCTATGCCTGGACTGCTTGCCCGCGTGAGCCGCATCGCCGTCGCTTGCCTTTGTGCTGCGCGGGTAGAGGCGGCCTCGCTCCGCGTGGCGCCGACCACTCTCGACTTGCTGGCGCCCGACAGCGCCGCGACGCTGAACCTGCGCAACGAGGACAGCCGGTCAATCAATGTGCAAATCCGAGTGTTCCGCTGGACGCAAAGCGGGGGGGCGGATCGACTTGAATCGACCTCCGACGTCGTAGCCAGCCCGCCAAGTCAGACGCTTGGACCCAACGCCGATTACGTTGTCCGCGTCGTCCGTGTCAGCAAGCAACCTGTCGAGGGCGAGGAGAGCTACCGTGTTGTGGTCGACGAGCTTCCCGATCCGGCGCGGCGACGGCATGGCGTGGTCAATCTCGCACTGCGCTATTCCGTGCCGGTCTTCTTTCGTGCTCCTGATCTGCGTCAGGCGCAGATATCTTGGACCGTTGGGCGAAGTGGCAACGGGCTCGCGGTAACGGCGAGGAATGCCGGTCAGCAACGGCTTAAGATCGCAGACCTTAAGCTGTTCGATGGCACGGGGCAAAACATCATACTCGGCAAAGGGCTTGTCGGCTATGTGCTTGGCAACGCCACGATGCAATGGTCATTTGCCGCGCACGGCGCCAACCTGTCGGGTCGCTCCGTGACCCTCTCCGCCCAGAGCGATACCGGACAGGTCAATGCGACGGCTGCGGTTCAACCCGGCCGTTGAGATGGCCATCCTGTTGGTTGGTCTCGCTGCGCCGGCAACGAGCGCGCAGGCTGAAGGACTGATGGATATTCCGAAACCGACCGGTAGGGTAGCCGTGACAGCGGAGCGCAGCCTGCAGCTCAACGTCGTGATCAACGAGAGCCCTGTCAACCTCATCGGATCGTTTCAGCTACGGCCCGACGGTTCGCTGGCGGCGACACCACAAGAACTTCGGGAAATCGGGCTGATTCCTACCGACGAAGCAATCGGTTCAGACAGTCTCGTGCGTCTGGATCGCTTGCCCGGCGTATCCTACCGAGTTGACGAAGCCAAGCAGACGGTCCGGATCACTGCGCCTGATGCGGCCCGGGCTCCGCACATCGTCAATGTGCGTCCGAAGGCCGATGGGCACATCGGGCCGCAGAGGAGTTACGGTGGAGTGCTGAACTATACGCTCTTTGCTAGTTCCGACGGCGCGTTCTGGCGTGACCTGAAGAGTTTTCAGGGATTGTCAGGAGCCTTCGATGGCCGGGTGTTCAGCCCATACGGGACGTTCAGCCAATCGGCCATCGCGAGCACGGTATCGCCGGAGTTTGGCGGTCTGACGCGCCTCGACTCCACGTGGACGTATTCGGATACGGAGAGCCTTATTACCTATCGTGGAGGCGATACGATCTCGGGCGGCTTGTCATGGACGCGATCAGTGCGGCTTGGCGGCGTGCAAATGCAAACCAATTTCGCGCTTCGTCCCGATCTCGTGACTCTGCCGATACCAGCCCTGTCCGGCAGTGCGGCGGTGCCCTCTACCCTCGACGTCTATACACAGAATGTGAAGACCTACACCGGCTCAGTGCCGGCGGGACCATTCCAAGTCACCAATCTCCCGATTGCCACCGGCGCAGGGACGGCAAGCGTGGTGCTGAACGATGCACTCGGCCGACAGATTGTTACGACGCTGCCATTCTACGTCTCCAGTCAACTGCTCAGGGAAGGCCTCTATGATTTCTCGGCCGAGCTCGGCTTCGCGCGCCGGTTCTACGGGATCGAATCGCACAACTATGACGCTCGCCCGGTCGGATCAGCGAGCGTGCGTTACGGCTTAACCAATTCGCTGACGCTCGAAGGCCATGCCGAAGGAGGGGCCGGCCTAGTTAACGGAGGTCTGGGTGCGGCATTCTCGCTGGGGGCTTTCGGCGCAGCCTCCTTTGCCGTAGCCGGCAGTCAGGTTGGCGACCGGGCTGGTGGTCTGTTCAATGCTTCCCTTGAGACGAGCTTCTGGGGGCTATCGCTCTATGCCCGCACGCAACGGACGTTTGGCAATTACGACGACATCGCGTCGGTGACCGCGCCGATCCTCGATCCGAAATTCGGTAACTCTTCTTTCTTCAGCGCCCTGGTACCGAAGGCTCTAGACCAAGTCACCTTCAGCATGCGGCTGCCGTTCGATCGCTCGAATCTCGGTCTCAGTTATACGCAGCTCGAAAGTGCTTTGGGAGACCGCAACCGCATCGTTGGACTGTCATTCAGCCGCACCTTCTTTCGTGACAGCACGATCTTTGCCATCGCGTTCAAGGATATCGATGCCCCCAGGAGTTTCGGTATTTTCGCCGGAATTTCGGTGCCATTCAGAAATGACGTCACGGTATCGACCGGCGTGCAGAGCGGTCCGACCGGAACTTCGGTGGTGACCGACGCGATGAAGTCCGAGAGGCTTGAAACGGGAAGCTACGGGGCGCGCGTGCGCGACGCCGAGGGCTCCATTCCCGATCGCTCCGCGAGGGCGAGCTATCGCGCATCGTTCGGCCGCATCGAAGCCGGCGTGCAGCAATACGGCAACGCCACACGCGCTACCGCGCAGATCGATGGCTCCATCGCATTTGCTGGAGGTGGGGTCTTTTTCGGCAACCGCATCGATGATGCATTTGCGGTCGTGAACGCCGGCGCGCCCAACGTCGCGGTGCAATACGAGAACCGGCCGGTCGGCGTGACCGATAGCCGTGGGTTGCTCCTCGTTCCCTATCTGAACTCGTACCAGAAGAACAAGATTTCGATCGATCCGAAGAACTTGCCCGTTGATGCCGACGTGCCGAGCACCCATGAAGCGGTGGTGCCGGCCGACCGCAGCGGCGTGGTGGTCAATTTTGGGATATTGGAAACGCCGAAGGCGGCGCTCGTCACGTTCACCGACGGCAAAGGTAAGCCGCTCGCGGTGGGAGCGCAGGGCCATCTGGAGAGCGGCCAGCAGACGTTCGTCATCGGTTACGACGGGCAAGGTTATGTCCAGGGCTTGACCGATCAGAACATCGTCGCGATTGACCTTCCGGACAGCGGTTCGTGCCGCGCGGCGTTCGGCTACGCGCCGAAGCCCGGTGAACAGGTTGCGCTCAAGGATGTAGTTTGCCAATGAGACGGACCGCCCCATCGCGATGGCTGATTGCTGCATTTCTGGTGGTCGCTCCGTCAGCCGCCAAGGCACTCACTTGCAGTTACAGCGTGTCGAACGTGAGTTTCGGCTCGGTCGATGTGCTTGCAGGCAGCGCTGTCGACACGACCGCGACGATCGGCATCAACTGCAGTGGCTTGTTGTTGGAGCGAGTTCGGCTCTGTCCCAACCTTGGAGCCGGCAGCGGCGGCGCGACGGCGTCGGCACGACAAATGGCAAGCGGCGCCCACCAGCTCAACTTTCAGCTTTATCAGGACTCCGCCCGAACGACGGTGTGGGGTTCATATCTTTGGTCCTTCTCGGCCCGACCGCCGACCCTCACGTTGGACCTGAACGTCCTCGGCAACGGCTCGCTTACTCCAACTATCTATGCCCGCGTGCTCAGTGGGCAGTCGACCGCTGCCACCGGATCTTATCTGTCGTCGTTCTCTGGGACTGACGCACAACTGCGCTATGAGACCTGTCCTCTGGGTGTCTGTCCGGCCTGCAGCGCTTCCTTGGCGGGATCAACCAATGCAAGCTTCACGGCCAATGCAACGGTGCTGAACAACTGCCTGGTCTCGGCTCAGAACATCAACTTCGGCGCAACCGGTGTCTTGAGTACCAACGTCGATGCGACAGGTCAGCTCACCGTCACCTGTACGCCGACGACGAGTTATACTGTTGCCCTAAATGGGGGCACTACGGGTTCCCCACCTGCCAGCCGCAAGATGTCCAAGGGATCGGAGACTGTAACCTACGGCCTCTACAAAGACGCCGTGCGGACGCAGGTATGGGGTGACACAACGGGCAACAACGTGCCCGGAACGGGCACGGGCCTCGCTCAGAATCTCATCGTGTACGGCCGCGCGCCGCCGCAGGCCACGCCGTCACCAGGGGTGTACTCTGATACGGTTGTTGTAACTGTCACTTACTGAATCGGCAGAGGTACCGAATGTGCGAGCGTGATGCACAGAGCTGGTCCCGGTTGTTTGGACAGCGCCCCGCGAAAATTAAGTGGATTCCTGCCGGTTACGATTTTGCTGTGGCGTCGGGAGGGCGTAAGCCCGACCAGAGCCGCAGTAAAATCGTTGGCGACGATCATGCGGCCGTCACCATCGTTTGCGCGCCGAAGTAAGCCTCGTCGGGCGTGCGTTCGTCAAGGCTCGAGTGAGGACGTCCTCGATTGTAGAACGCCAGATAGCTGGCTCGCAAACCCGGCGCCTTGCGCAACGGTGCGCCGTTCAAGGACTGGGTGTTGCCGGCCGCCATCGAGCGGATCCGACGTAAGCTTGCCAGCACCGGCGGGCAAACCGTCAGTCAGCCGTGGAAGCCGCCTGTGCCGAAGCACTCGGTCACGGCGTCCATTGCGCCGATGTCGTGCTCAACATCCTGGCCCGCCAGCGAGGCTCTGACTCATATGTGGAACGGCCCGGGCTGCAAGGTCTTTCTCTGATTGAACAAGGAATGGCGGTGCGGTCATATGTTCGGCCTGTGAACGCGGCACCTGGCCGCTGGCCACGATGATGTCCGCGGAAGCAATCGCCCAATCAATTTTGCGCGCTCGAAGCGCAGTGAGTCAGGCGGTCTGATTGCTACCGGGAATGTCGTCATTCAGTGTTCATCCAGATTGCACCCTGCCTCCTCGGCGGCTTTCCTTTTCCGCCGATGAGCTCTTAAGATTAAGATTTCAGCATTGCGGCCGGTGCCTGATAGATGCCGCCCTTGACTAGCAACGCCCAGATGGTGCGCGCAATCTTGTTGGCTAACGCCACTGATACGACCTTGACCGGCCGGCGTTGCAGCATGGTCCGAACCCAGAGCCTCGTTTGGCAAGCTTGATGATAGAAGTTGCACCGACGATTAAGAGCGTCCGTAGTTGCCGATTTCCCCGCTTCGATATCGCGCCGAGCCTTTCTTTCCCACCGCTCGATTGTGCCCTCGGCGTCAGACCCATCCAAGCCGCAAAATCTCGTGCAGTGGCAAAGCCACGAGCATCCAAGACCGATGTCCGAACGGTAGCGGCGATGAGAGGACCAACACCGGGAATGCTCATCAGACGCCTCGCATCGGGATCCTTTCTGACGGCAACCAAAATCTCTCTATCGAGCTTCTCTATGCGGTTTGTAAGTAGCTCAATCTGTTCAGCGAAATGGATCAGGGCAAAGCGGGCGGTGGCGGGGATCCTGTCGTCTTCCCCCTCCCGGAGCAATCCCAGAAGTTTCGCGATGCTTGCCATGCCCGTCCCCGCAATAATACCCAACTCGGCCATGTGAGCGCGCAGAGCATTGGCAGTCTGGCTCCGCTGTCTGATCAGCAGCTCTCGCGCCCGCAGAATCATACCGGCGGCTTGTTGTTCGGCAGTCTTCATCGGTACGAACCGCATCGTCGGACGGGTGACAGCCTCACAAATGGCTTCTGCATCAGCCATGTCGGTCTTATTTCGTTTGACATAAGGCTTCACATAGGCCGGTGGCATCATGCGGACCGAATGCCCCAGGGCCGCGATTTCGCGCGCCCAATGATGTGCACTCGCACAAGCCTCCATGCCGACCAGGCAAGAGGAGAGCGCTCGAAAGAATGGCAGCACCTGCGATCGTCGCAACATGCGGCGAACCAATACTCTCCCGTCGTTGCCGATCCCGTGCACTTGGAAGATCGACTTAGCCAAATCCAAACCTACTGTGATAATCTTCTCCATTGGAACGGTCCTTCCCTTGTGGCGCCTCTCGAAGCGACCACGTTAGGCACTTTTGATGCCGGTTCGAAGGGCCGTTCCACACCATCACTTTTGATGCAGTTCGAGGGATCTCTGGCGCATTAATTGCGGGAAGAATCAGCGCCATGCAGCAAGCACTCCACCGCTCCAGGCTGGTGCCGCGTGGGTTTGTTGTAGAGAGTGCGTGCTACGAAGGTGATAAGGCCATTATTGAGATCCGGGCGTCCGGAAGCGTCGGTCTGTGTCCCTTGTGCGGAACAGTTTCCCGACGTGTCCATAGCCGGTATCGGCGACGCGTAACTGACCTCCCGCTTTCGGGGCGGATCGTACAGCTCCTGGTGGTCGCCCGCCGCTTCCGCTGCGACGCCGTTCTGTGCGGGCGCCAAATCTTTACTGAGCGCTTCGCCGAAGGGGTGCTGGCTCCATCAGCCCGGCGCACAGCGAGGCTGGACTCCATAGTCCATCACCTCGGTCTGGCGCTTGGCGGACGACCGGCGGCAGGCTTCGCAAAACGGCTGATGCTGCCGGTGAGCAAGGATACGCTCCTTCGCGTGGTTCGACGCCGTAGCCGTCCACCAGCTGACCCGCTCAGGGTTATCGGCATTGATGATTGGGCATGGCGGCGCAATCACCGATACGCCAGCATCATCTGCAACCTGGAAAGGCGCCGGGTGGTCACCCTGCTGCCGGACCGTGAGCCCGCGACCGCCCAGGCCTGGCTCGCTGCTCATCCCACGATCGCGATCGTCGCCCGTGACCGCGGTGGAGCATATGGCGAAGCCGCGGCAAGAGCCCTGCCGCACGCGCTACAGGTCGCAGATCGTTGGCATCTGATGGAGAACGCCAGTCGGGCCTTCCTCGATAGCGTATCCCGTCCGACGGTCATGAGACGAGCGATCGAAGGCAGAGACGGTGACGGTCGCGGCGGTAGAAGCTGGCGTGCCACCCCTGGTCGAGGCACGCGAGATCATCGCCGAATTCCACTTGATGATTCGGCGCCGAGCCGCCGCCGAGTTGTCACCCTGGATCGAGCGCGCTCGCGCCAGTCTTGTCGCATCGTTCGCCCGCGGCGTAACGAACGATGAAGCGGCGGTTCGGGCGGCGATCACCTCGCCATGGTCGAACGGACAGACTGAGGGTCAGATTACGCGCCTCAAGCTCGTCAGACGCCAAATGTACGGCCCTGGCAAAATCGATCTGCTTCAAGCCAGACTAATCGGCGCAGAATAAACGCAGCTGCACCAAAACTGCGACAGAGCCAAATTTGAACGCCGATTGACAGTCCAAAACGCCTGGCGCAACATTCCAGCAACCGTCGAGGCCCTCCGGCAGTTCTGGATGCCTATACGCTTCAAGCGCGGTGCGTAGGCCGTCCGTACCAAGTCCGTGGCTCCGTGGGCCTCTCGTACCGTTTGCGTTGCATGACTGCGGACGCGACCGCCGGCATGCTGGCGTGACATTGCCGGCGTCGAACGCCACGCCCTGTCTGTTATGAGGCAGGGAGTTCATTCAAATCGAGCCGTTCCCGCCCGGACCTTCCGGCTTCCCCGTCAGAAAAATATCGGGTTGGCGCGTACAACCCCGAGAGGGAGTGCGGAATAGCCGCATGGACGGATCGGCACAGCAGCGCCTCGATTCTCCCAACGTCTCTCAGCCAAAGTCTTGCCGCCCGTAAGAACGGTATGAGTGACCTCGAGCGTGAAGAAGATGTCCCTTACTGCTGTTCTAGAGAAGAATAAGCTGCCGTCCGTCCTCATCTCGGCAGGAGGGCCAAACGTTTGAAGTGCGGCCTTTAATGCATCTACGACCGATCTTTCGTGGCGCAAATCAATGGGTGTTCGAACGATAGTTCGACCGCTCTTTTCATCGGAAATCAATAGTTCCGTCGAACCGTTCGATCTCTTAAAACATGTCGGCGTTCCAAATCACTGTAGTTGCCTTCGAACGCAAATTCTTCATGTCATGCTCCTTGAACCGTGTTGCTAACAGCTCGGCCTTCTTCAAATTGATCATCGCCTATTCATTGTCCTGAAATTCGGAAATCGTCGTGGCCGAGGACCCGAGCGGATGAAATCGCTCGACCATCAGCGCAAGCTTTTCGATAGACGGTGCGGGTCGCATGACGTGCGGTACGGATTTGCGGCCTCCCGCGCCGATCGCCAAATTCCACCCGTGCCCGTCCTCGACGATTGCCGCGTACATGCTTCTGTACAGCGTTCCGGCCGTAAGATGGGAGTAGCGCGGGCCTGCATCCTCTATCAGCCTTTTGACCGTCCGGGAGATGGACTTCAGCGGAAGTCGAGTCCACGGTGGACGGAAGGTCGGAAACATCGCTCCGTCACCGACCGGAATACTCGCTCGATATTCGAGCCACTTCGACAAAGCCGCTGACGCCACGTCGTCTAGGTGGACGACGCGTTCGCGCGTGTCGTTGTGCCCGGCCGTCACGCCGTGGCCGAGCGATCCGTGACATCGAGACGCACCAATTCGGCCACGGTAATTCCGGCGGCAAGGAGACAAATCAGAACAAGACCGCGAAGTCCGACGGGACATCTTGATTCATGCGCCTGCTGAAGACGACTGCTCTGCCACGAAATCAAAGCGTCGATTTCCGACCGCTCTATCGAATAGTTCGGGGGGATCACGGTGATCGCCGGCGACGGAAGGAGCAAGGCGGGATTGTCGGTGCGAAGTCCCTCGTTGACGAGCATTTTGGAATGCAACCCGGAGATTCCCGATGAGCCGATCCATTGATCGCTCGCTGCGCGTCTCCGCGCGTTCCTGACAAAAGGCGGTGAGATCCAAAAGGTCGGCGGTAATAAAATTCTTTTCGATCCTGCCAAGAAACTCCGAGAGCCAAGGAAGGACGATGGCAACGTTGTACGCTTCAGCAGGGCTGATCGAGGTCTCTACGGCTCCAACTATCACCTGAACCAGATATCCGGACGCTGGGCTCATAAAGCCTCCAAGACCAGTGCGAGGAGGCTCCTAACTCGGAGGGATCGCAGGCGGGCGATGCGGATATTGAGGTTCGCGAACGCCACTAGGCCGGAGATGCGGGGTGCTTCACGACGCATCTCGGATAGACGGCCCGCGAGGAGCGTGACCATCGCAGGTTGTCCTAGGTAAAGGGCATTCATGGCGTCCGATTGGCTCGCGCTTGATGGGGGGAGATCGTCGAGGGCGTCGGCCATCTCCAGCAAGTCGGCTTCCGGCCAAGCCTCCATGTCGTCGGGCAAGGTACGGCGAAACTCGCTGCGCAGCCGGACCGACGACGACAAGAGCCTCGCGCAAAACTCGCCCTTGGCGTCATCGGGAACGGTCGACTTCGCGGGCATGCGCGTCGCGTTTCCGCCGCAGCCGTGACATCGCGCGAGCGCGACAGCGGCAGACCAACCGAAGTGCGCCGAACAGAACGCACACCGGTCTTCGAGAGGCGCGCCGCTGTCGGGATCTCTACGAAGAGCACGAACCGTCCAGAGGAGGCGGTGATACCTTGATCACCGGCCGAGGCTCAGCCCGTAGGCGCCGGTGGCTGAGAGCCGTTCCCGCCTGCAAAGGAAGAGGAGCGCTTCATGGAACGCTATTTCTTCGACATCCAAAGCGGCCGCGATCTGTTCGCAGACGAGGAAGGCTTAAACCTGCCAAGTCAAAAAGCCGCCGAAGTCGAGGCGACGCAGACGCTCGCCGGGATGGCCAGGGATTCCGCTTTTTCAGGCGAACGGCCCGATATGGCAGTGGAAGTACGCTCGGCGACCGAGCGACTTTTCTGCGTCTCGATAGTCTACCGAAATGTCAGTACGAAGCATTGAGGATCGCGATAGAGACGATCCCGGCTCCTAACAGTAAACCGTCGAGTAGGAACGCATTCTGGCCGCCTGCTTTGATAAGAAACGCGGGAAGGCGAAGATGACGCGCTATTATTTCGAATTGCCCGACGGAGGGGAGTTGGCCCCCCGCGGATATGGTCCGTGACGCCGTGCATCAATCTCCGCCCAAACACAAGCACCAAATGGCGATAGAGGTGAGAGATGAGAATGGCCCCGCGATGCAGGTCAAGTTCACCTTCGAGATAGAAAAGACGCTGCAGTAAGCGCGCAAGATCCGGGTACTGGCCAATGAAACGGCACCCGAGTGATACGGGTTTTCTTCCAGCAGTCGGGGCGCATTGGCTGGCTGGAAGCTTCGGATAAGACGTTCTATCGGTCCAATCGTTCCTTACCTACCGGGTGAGTTCGGGAAAGAGTGGCAAATTTTTACGATTCACCTGTGAGATTCCGGGAACCAGCGCCTCTGATCGTTATCAGCCCTTAGGGATGTAGGAGCGAAAGGAGGCGTTGGCGGCTCTGCTCGCGGTCGAGCTGATTTTTACGCGTCACTTCAAACTCGGCTTGAACCTTGGTCGTGTCTTCATTCAGCTGCTTCAATTCAATCAGGAGCGCCTCAAGCTCAGCGAGCCGCCTTTCACCGTCGACAACATCGAGCTCAATCTGCCTCAGCTCGTCCATGATCGCATCTTTGTACATCGTCGTGTTGCGGCTTGCGTGCTATCCTACGAATACAGACGAGTTGCAAACCCTTCTGGTTCCAAGCAACCAACGACGGCACTGAAGACCGACTGCGGCGACGGTTCGCGGGAATTTTTAGGACCGAGCTGGTCCCACGGTGTCTGCCATCTTGACGGCTCTGACGCCGAGTGGCTTGGGCCTTCCGGGCGTGCTGTCGCGAACAGTCTGATGCTCTATCTTGGCGTTGAGCTCTGCGCCAAGCAATATCGTGATCGCCGAAATCCAGAGCCAAGTCATGAAGCCGATGACCGCTCCCAAGGAGCCGTATGTCAGGACGATACTGCCGAGAAAGTACGGGTTCGCGTTAGCGACATCCCCCGTGTCGCCACAAGCAGTCGTTATGTCGTCAAGGAGATCGCTGGCCTGCTCTGTAGTCCAAGCATACGGCCGCTGGTATGATGGGATGCTGAAAAGGTACTTGTCGCAAAAGATATCAAGTATCGGCTTCTCGTTTGCTTCAATCGTATGACGAATCATCTGTTCTCCTTAAATTCCTTGCCCGGTTGCCGTCTTTGCGTACCGGATATCGGCGCCAAGGATACTATTTTCGGTTGTGAATTGAAATCGCAACCGCGCGTGGCGGGGCGCAAAAGTGCAGTTTTGCAGATAATGACGAGGAAAAACTGCATGGAATAGGGAGGGAATTCGCAACAAAGGACTACCCGTCATGGAGCGCTGCGAAAGCGCTTGACGGCCTCCGCAACGTCAATAACGTCAAGCTAGGGGAGCTGAGATCTTATCCCGCTGGGCGAGCCACGGCCCGAAACGACGGGAGAGTGGCCGCAAAGTGGAGAAGCTAGAGGTATGGCTTTGTGATTGAAGCGCAGACGATCTCAATTTGGAGACACGAGAAGGCCGACGGCGGTATACCGCCTCAGCAACTCGTCGAGGTCGCATGCAGATCGCAAGGTTAAATGCGAACTTCGTGTTCCCCTCCTCCAAGACTGCCGCGTGCATTCGGCCGAACTGGGCCGCGCTTTGCGAACCGTCTGTCGCGCGGCGATGGAGACGGGCGACCTGGAGACCACTTCATAATTGACCAGCAGGGCGATCTTTGTCTATGCGCGCATCTGCAAGGCTCAATATGCCGACCTGCTTCAGCAGGTTGGTGGAGCTGTCGCTAAGAAAAATTATAAGGCAGCTGTGAAGCAGGTCTTCCTGCGTTCGGTTGCCGAGTATCTAGCCGCTGCGGGTCCCGCGGTCCTACTTATCGATCGAGACAAAACCACGCCTGGGCCGAGCTTGGTCAAGTTCGAAGGCAGCGCCACGCTGATTGGCGGCGGTGCCATTTCTCTAACTCCGCGCACATACTGGGCCTCCAGATTGCCGATGTCGTCGCCTACGCCATCGGGCGCTTCCTGCGCCGGCGCAACGGGATAACCGCTACCGATCCCGAGCATTACGACCTGTTCGACAAGGCAATTATGGAATTTCTCGGTGATCTGGATGGCCGACTACAAGAAGTGACCGGGCCCTTGCCAAGTCTCCCGCAAGCGGTGTGACGCGAGCTCGATGATGCCCGACGGGATACCCATTTCCTAGGGCAGATGGAGGCCTTATGATATTTGGCTATGAACCCACAGACCCGAAAGCTCCTGATCCAGCGCCTTATCGCGCCTATCGGCGTAATCGGCCCTGATTTCGAGCGCTTTGGGGAGCTTTTCCTTGACCATTTGCTCTCGACGCCGCTCGAGCACAGTGGCTTGAACGCGCTCGGTTTTCCGATCAGGCGCGTGCTCGATAGCAGCAGCGCAGATGGCGCGATAGTCGCGGAATATTCCGCGCACGACGACTATTTCACGAGGGGGATGCCCAAGGCCGAGCAGGATCTCGCCCATGCCTTGTCTCATCGTCCGAATGCAAAACTGGTGCTCCTCATCGCCGCACAGCCCGAACGCCCGCAGATTGTGGATGAGTTCCTCAAAGCGGCGCTAGCGAAGCCCGAGATGCAAGGCCGCTCCTTGAGGATATGGGGCGCCGAACGCATTGCCGAACAGCTTGTCGACAAGTTCACGTTCAACGACACGGCCGTCGAGGCATTGTCATTCTATCTGCCAGTGCTGACCGAGATCTGGGAGGAAGCTGCGCGCGATCGCCTGTTTCCAGCACCCGACCTGCGGCACCGGCCGCGTCCCGCAGTATCGGACGAGATCCATCGTCGCCTCGCCAGCGAGAGCTGTGTGTGCAATAGAGAGGATGGCGCCTCAGGGGAGCGACTGCACTGTCCAATTGCCCGCATCGGCGGCAATCTAAGCTGCGGATCTTGGCTTGCGTTATCCGAGGCTTCGAGGGTCTGTGACAAGCTTCGTTTTTGGTTGCCAGCAGACAATAGAGATCGCGGCTCATTGCTGTTGGCGCGCCATAGCAGATGAAGATGGGCACTATGCTGAGCTGCTGTGCCGATCTCGAAGCTCGCCATGATATTTCTTCTCCGATCGCATGATGACCCCCTCCATCCAGATCCTTTCGGGAGATCGCTATGAGCATTGAAGTCGAATGGGCGCGTATGACCGCTCCGGACCTACGCGCGATCGCCGCACGCGAAGGCGCTCTGGCGATCCTGCCCGCCGGCTCGCTGGAGCAGCATGGCCCGCATTTGCCTGTGATTACCGATACGGCCAGCGCCAGTGCCGCCGCGATTGCGGCCGCGCGGCTGGTGGCCGCGGGTCCAGATCCGGTACCGGTCGCCGTGTTGCCCGGCCTGTGGTTGGGTTTGAGCGAGCATCATTTGCCTTTCGGTGGCACGATCAGCGTGGACTATGCCGCTTATCGCGCGATCCTAGAAAGCATCGTGCGATCTCTTCGCGCATTGGGCTTTGCCCGCTTGCTGATCGTCAACGGCCATGGCGGCAATATCGATCCGCTTGCCGTGGCATCGCGCGAACTGGCGGTGGCGTACGACTTTCCGATCGTCGCCACAACGCCATGGTTCCTGGCACCCGTGAAGATCGCGGCAATCTTCGAATCCGACACCGCACCGAAACACGCTTGCGAGGGCGAAACCTCGGTCATGATGGCGATCGCGAGGGACATTGTGAAGGAACACAAGCTGGACGAGGCGATGCAGCAGGCGCCTGCCGCGGTAGAGCCGCCGGCAGGGTTCTCGCGGTTCTACTCCTTCTCCGAACGCGCGCCGATCACAGGCTCCTGGGGGGACCCGCGGAGCGCCACGGCCGAAAAGGGCGCGCGTTTCCTTGGCGTGCAGGCAGAGGCGTTGGCCGAAGCAATCCGCAACACGGCGCTATGGTCTCGCCCGGATCCGGTCTGGCGGGTAGGCCGGGGGCAAGAGACCACGGCGGGCAAAGCAACGTGACATCGCAGGTCAGGCGGCGGCACATGCGTGCTGCTCCGGGCGCGCCCACGCGAATGTTCTTTGTGAAAGCCCGCATCGACCGCTCGCCGAACACAGGCAAAGCTGGCGCACCCGACACGATTCGAACGTGTGGGACGCCTTCGGAGGGCGACGCTCTATTCAACTGAGCTACGGGTGCATTCTGCTAACGTGCTGCTTACGTGAATTTGTTGCGAGTGTGAAGCGGCGCGCAACGTCCTCGCAAGTCTCTGAATTCCGGGCCTCTTTCGAACTCCTTTTTTGCTCCTACTGGGTTGACACATGCCTTCGGAGGGCAGCGGTCAATCTGCGCTGAAGTGTCAGATCCGGCGCGTGTAGTTGTGGCGTTTAACTAGGCGGAAAAGCGTAGAGCATTAGGCCTGCGTGCCGCGCTTTATCGGCATTACCTTCTTGGGATCGAGCCAGTGGTCGATCCGATCAGCCCAATGCTGCATCAGCTTCGTGCGCGAGCCGATTAGCGCGAGCGGTCCGTGCTTCTTGTAGAGCCCTTCCACAGTCGAATTATCTAGCCCGTCCTATTCGTGAGAGTGCTTTTTTTAGTCCGCTTGATGTGGCCGCACATCTGCTCTGACGAGGCGCGCGGGATTGCCTTCGGCTTTTCACCGCCTGACGACCCGTACTTTGCAACGCGCTTGAGGTGTAGGTTGGGCGAACGGGGGGCGGACGCCCCGCCGGTCAAGGACCGAGCGGCAGCAGCGCGCCTGGCAAGCCGCGGATCAGGTCGGCTTCGGGACATGCCGCGGCAAACGCAAGGCGAATGCGGCTCGTGGTCTCGACGACACGGGCAGCGAGTTTCAAGAGCCGAAGACGCAGCGTCGCGAACTCGGCTGTGGCCAATTCCCGGGCTTTGGGAATCGCGTCGCGCACGGTCAGCATCAGCCAATAAGCGGCGGTGTGGAGAACGAGGCGGACTTGATTGGCGAGCGCCGAACGGCAGCTGGTGCGGTCGGAGGCGAGCTGTGTCTTATGCAGCTTGATCAGATTCTCGGCTTGGCCGCGCGCGCAATACAGGCTGTCGTAGATCCACTCGGCCGAGCCGACATCGAGGCTGGTGACGACGAAACGGATGTCGAGGCCGAGCATCGTCGCCTCAATACGGGCGACGGTCGTCGTTCGCGATCCCAGGACTTTGCCTTGTGGCGCGTCTCGGTATAGCCACGCAGAACCGGCAGGTTCTCGATGGCGCGTCGCGTGCGGATGTCGTCGGCGGCCTCGTCGACTTTTCTGGCGAGCGGCTTGGTGCCGGACAGACCGAAGATGTAGTCGATGCCGTTGGTCTCGCACCACGCCATTGCCTCCGGCCGAGCATAGTGCGCCCGTCGCCACGGAACGTAATTCGCGTGTTGTGCCACCGCGTCCGGATATGCCGTATCAGGCGGCGCAGATGGGCACGCACCTCGACGCCGCCCGGCGTCTTGCCGGGCCGCAGCACGACCGCCACGGGCCGGCTCTTCTCCGTGTCGTAGACGTGGATCGGCAGGAAGCAGCGTTCGTCATAATGAGCGTTGAACAGCGAGAGCTGCTGATGGCCGTGGACGACATCGCAGGTATCATCGATGTCAAGCGTGACGGATGCCGGCTCGCGCGGGTAGCTATCCATCCATGCGTCGACCAAAGTGTAGGTCAGTCGGATCACGTCGCGCAGGCGCGGAGCATTCTCCAGCCGCGACAGCGTCGGTTGGGAACACAGATCGCGACCCGTGTCCGGCAGCCGTCCGCAGGCCAGCTTGAATGCGGGATCGGACCGCAGATGATCGAGGTCGTCGGCGTCCTCGTAGCCGCAGCAGATCGCGAACATGCGCGCGCGGAACATATCGACAAGGCCGTGCACGACCCGCGTCGGATCGCGCCGATCCGGGACACCCGGGCCAAATTGTCGGCCAAGCCGAGACGCCGCTCGGCCATCGCCAGAAGCATCACGCCCCCGTTCGAGGTCAGCCGACCGCCTTCGAAGGCAGCTGTGACTTTCTTGGCGTGAACGGCTGGAAACGAGAAGGGCAGAATCGTATCATCGGTCATGGCGGGCGTGGTGTTCGCGGCTGAAGGTGATGGGGTTGGCTTTGCAACCGAATCCTACGCCGCATCAGCGCTTTACACCACGCTCGCCAGCCTCTCAGGCGCCCTCTGACGAATAAGACGGGCTAGATGTCGCCAAGGAATCCGACTTGGTCGCGCTCGCCCAATATCATCTCAACGCTAACAACAATACGCTAGGCCAATGCCACGGCTATCCTTCGAGTGCCCGGTGCCGATGTCCAATTGTTCACCGCATGCGCCCAAGTTAGGTTGTTCAGAATAACAAGGTCCCCTGGTTTTAGCTTGAGAATAATCTCGTCACAAAAAAGTTTCTCGTAATCGGCGCCTGAACACCAGCTCCGTCCTGCATTAACGGGGTCCAGTTGGTGCAACTCAAAACCGTTCGGCGGGAACTTGAGAAGTTCTCGCTCCTGCAACATCCGAACGAAAAAGTGAAGACAGCTTTGGTCAACACTACCAATGTTATCCCAAAGGACATTCACATCCCGCCCTAGGAGAAGGGAAAAGCTTCTTTTCGGCCTTGCCATAACAATCGCCAGCAAAAGGCCCGGGATCTCGGATTTCACCTCGGCTACTATTTGGTCATCTGGTACCAAATAGTCATCCGGCGAGCTCAGACGATAAAGTGCTTTTGCACGAGTGATCATGCCCCGAGACAATGGCTTTGATCCAGGTAATATTTTTGTCGTTTTTTCTCGTAAAAGTCCCCATGCCTCACTTGTGTCGTCGATGTTCAATAGGATTGTTTCTCCTCCGTCTTTACTATTCTCGAAACAATAAAAGCACGACAACTGCATATTAGATATTCTATCTCCTTCGGAATGCGGGGTGACAAACTGATAATCATCTCGGGAATTAACGCTCATGAAGTATTTGTTGATCCGCCGTCGGTGACCAAGAAAATCGGAAAAGCCGGCCTCCAGCTCTAGCTTTTTTTGCAATCCCAGTTCACCGGCAATTTGATGTACGAGGCCGTCCGACTCGCTCGGTGAGACATTACGAATCAAAATGACACAGTCTCGACTGAGTGCCTCGATCACGCAAGTCACATCCAAGCCGCTGCACCCAAGGGTCAACAGCATGCGCCGATGTGAGAGATCAGGAGTCAGTTGTGGTTGCGACATTCGCCGTGGACCCGTTCTTCGTCGCATTCGTCGCCTCACGAGCAAGGGCCGTGCCACAGACGTCAGCGGGCATTAAGCGAAAACGCTACTTAGTGCCGAGCCCCGGCCAATCTGCGAAAACGCGATGCGTGGCGAACTTTGCAACATCGAGCGGAATCCCTGCCGCAGGACCCTCTCTCACTCGACGAGCAGACCACCTGGAGAAAGCAGCGGCGAGCATTTTGGCTCGCAAAGGCAATCCGGGCAAGGCGCGGGCGCCCGATCTTGAGTGGTCGTCGCTGTTGACGGCGCGTGCTGTTGTGTTGAGCTCTGTTCGGTTCAAGGCGTTAATGTCCCAAGCCCGACGGCATGACGGCAAAATTCTGGCAGCCCGGCGAGAAGCGAATTGTTTTCTTCAGAATGAGCTCGCAGAAGGTCATTGGCGCGTCCGTTACTTAACGTGAGCGCCAAGGAGATTCTGCTGTACGCGCGGTGATGACGGCGGCTGTTGCAGATCTTCCGACGACTTTGCGGACGCCCATGCGGTGATCGTCGCCAATGACGTCCGTATTGTTGTGCTGAGCTGTGTCTGGTTCAGGACGTCGATGTCCCAAGTCCGACGGCGGCATTCCGAGCGAGGCGCGCGTTATTTCTTCAGGAAACGCTCGCAGTACGTCATTGGTATGTCGATTGCTTGAAATGCGGGGTGATCCGTTACGGCCTTCATCGTAACCCCTGTCTAAGAGTTCAGATGAAACTTGCTACACCGGTTGGCTCTTGCATCTTTGTTGGTGGTGGTACGCTAGCTGTTAGATGTGCTCAGCTAGTGATGGAGATGGGCCACGTGATCCGGGCGGCGCTGTGTGCCGACGCCATATTCCGCGATTGGGCCGCTCTCGCCGATATCTTGTGTGTGACGAGCATTGAAGAGCTATCTGCGCTGCTCAACGCCGAGCCAGTCGAGTGGATATTTTCCGTTGCCAATCCGTTCATATTGCCAGCAGATGTGTTTGGGAAAGCGCGTAGAGGCGCTTTCAATTACCACGACGGTCCGTTGCCGCGATATGCCGGAACTCATGCGACGTCTTGGGCGCTTCCTGCCCGTGAGACCGAACATGGCATCACGTGGCATCGTATCGATCACGGTGTTGGTACTGGTGAGCTGGTCGTCCAACGCCAAGTGTTGATTGCGACGAGCGATACTGCGCTGACGCTGAATCTCAAATGTTATGAGGCTGCTATCGATGGCTTCCGCGAGCTTCTAACTGGCTTAACAAATGGAGAGCTTAGTGCTCGTCCGCAAGCGCTAGCGGACCGAAGCTTTTTCCCGAAAGGTCGACGCCCAGATGCTGCGGGCTGTCTGCGATGGGATCGATCCGCACAAGATCTGGAAGCGATGACGCGCGCCTTAGACTTTGGCCCGTATCATACCAATCCATTGGGGTTGTCCAAGGCTCTCGTAGGCGATGACGTTGTCGTCGTCAAGCGCTTGGAGGTGACGGCTCGGCGCTCGGGTTTTGCTGCGGGGGCTTTAGTTGAGATCCACCCCAGCCACTGGCGTGTGGCGACAGGGACAGACGATGTTGATGTTTGGCTTAGCAGCTTGGATGGTAAGGCTCTGGATGCGCGGGCACTCGCGAGGCGTTCTGATTCCCATGTAGGCGACCGCCTCCCGATTCTGAGCGATGACGAGGCGCGGAGCATAACGGTCGCGCATGAAATGTTGGCGCCTCGTGAGAGTTTTTGGCGACGGCGGCTTGAACAGTTCAAAACATCCCAGCTTTCCTTTTTGTCGTGTTCAGTAGCTTTGGCTGCACCTCAATGGCAGTTGAGTTCATGGCGAATTCCAGGTGCTTTGGCTGAGCTGTCTCCCAGTAATCGCACGGAATTCTTGCTAACGGCTTGGCTGATCTACCTAGCCCGCATCACGGGAGAATTAGAGCTTCAATTGGGATGGACTCCCGCGCCGAGTGGATCGCGAGCGGGCTTGAAAGCGCTCGAGGTGCTTGTCGCTTCTGTTGTGCCGATGGCAATTACCATCGATCTCGACAATGATTTTGCAGAGGCGCGCACGGTGGTGGCGGCCGAATTCGCTCAGCTGAAGGAGCAGGATAGCTTCGCGCGAGATCTTATCGCGCGCTGCCCAACGTTGCTCGGTATGGAGGCGTTACGATTGCGCCGGCCCTGGCCCGTTGGCGTTATGCTTACTGTAAGTGGCGAGTCTGCCACTGGTGACCTAGCTTCGAGCCCGACTTCTGAGGCAGCCCTGCCCGGTGAGGCGTTAACATTTGAGGTTTGCGCTCTAGATGGCAGCTTTCGATGGCACTTTGATGCAAGTCGCTTGGAGCCCAAGCATATCGACCGTATGACCCAGCATTTGCAAAATTTGCTATGTGCTGTGAAGGCAGATCCGCGGCAGCCGGTGGGGCGGATTGAACTCTTGTCATCCGCTGAGCGCGCGTATCTGCTGGAGGAGCTGAACCGGACGGCATCGGCCTATCCGTCGGACGTGTGCATCCACGAGCTGTTCGAGGCACAGGTTCGCCGTGCGCCGGACGCGGTGGCGGTGGTCCATGAGGAGGAGCGGCTAAGCTATGGCGAGCTCAATGCGCGGGCCAACCAGCTGGCGCATCATCTGATCGGGCTCGGGGTCAGGCCGGATCAGCCGGTGGCGATCTGCGTTGCGCGCAGCGTGGCGATGGTGGTGGGGCTGTTGGCGATCCTCAAGGCGGGGGGCGCCTATCTGCCGCTGGATCCGGCCTATCCGCCGGCGCGGCTGCGGCAGGTTCTCGACGATGCGGCGCCGCGAGTGCTGCTGGCCGATGCAACCGGACGATCGGCGCTGGGCGACGATGCGCTACGCGATCTGACGGTGGTGGATCTGGCGGCGACGCCGGAATGGGCAAATCTGCCGGCGTCGGATCCGGACCCGCGTGCGCTCGGCCTGACCTCGCGCCATCTCGCCTATGTGATCTACACCTCCGGATCAACAGGCACCCCCAAGGGGGTCATGGTCGAGCATCGCGGAGTGGTGCGTCTGGTGGCGGAGAACGATATCGTCGAGATCTCGCCGCAGGACGTTTTTCTCAACGCTTCCTCGCCGACATTCGATGCGACCACGTTCGAAGTCTGGGGAGCCTTGGCGAACGGCGCCAGTGTTGTGCTCTATCCTGAACGCTATCTCTCGACGGCAACGCTGGCCCGGATCATCCAAGACCAAGGCATCACTATCGCTTGGATGACTGCGCGGTTGTTCGACGTCTATGTCGGGGAGGGGCGGAGCACCAGTGGGCTGCAGCAACTGCTGGTCGGGGGCGAAGAGGTCTCAGCCAGTTCCATCAGAGCATGTCAGACGCGACATCCGACGCTGCGAATCTCAAATGGCTACGGCCCGACCGAGAACACCACCTTCAGTCTCTCCTACCCGGTGCCTGCTGGCTTCGACGGCCAGCAGCGGGTGCCACTGGGACGACCAATCCGGAATTCGGTGGTCTATCTGCTGGACGGTCATGGTGCGCCGGTTCCGTTCGGGGCGGTGGGGGAGCTCTGCATTGGCGGGGCGGGGGTGGCGCGCGGCTACCTGAACCGGCCCGAGCTGACCGCGGAGCGGTTCATCGCCAGTCCCTTTGTGGACGGCGACCGGCTGTACCGCACCGGCGATCTGGCGCGCTACCTACCGGACGGCAATCTGGAGTTTTTGGGCCGCAACGACGACCAGGTGAAGATTCGCGGCTTCCGGATCGAGCCGGGCGAGATCGCGGCGCGGCTTTGCGAGCACCCGTTCGTGCGCGAGGCGGTGGTGGTGGCGCACGAGGGCCCCGGCGGCGAGCAGCGTCTTGTCGCCTATGTGGTGTGCGCGCCGGAAGCAGCTTCGAACGGGCTGGAGGGAAGCGAGCTTGTCGGCGCCTTGCGCGCCCACATAAGTGCACACCTGCCGGAGTACATGGTGCCATCGGCGTTCGTGCGGCTGGCGGCGCTGCCGCTGACGGTGAACGGCAAGCTGGACCGCAAGGCGCTGGCTGCGCCGGACGATGAGGCGTATGCGCATCGCGCCTATGAGCCGCCGCAAGGCGAGATCGAGATCACGCTGGCACAGATCTGGGCCGAGCTCCTGGGTGTTGAGCGGGTCGGACGCCACGACCACTTCTTTGCGCTCGGCGGGCACTCGCTGCTGGCGGTGCAACTGATCGAGCGTTTGCGGCGGCGGTCGCTGGGGGTTGAGGTGCGCACGCTGTTCGCCAGGCCGGTGCTGGCCGATCAGGCCGCAAGCCTGGGCAGTCATCAGGAGGTGGCGGTCCCGGCCAATCGGATCACCGAACAGAGTACGGCGATCACGCCAGAGATGTTGCCGCTCATCGAGCTGGCGCAGGACGAGATCGATCGGATCATCGCCACGGTACCCGGCGGGATCGGCAACATCCAGGACATTTATGGCTTGTCGCCGCTGCAGGACGGCATCCTGTTCCATCATCTGTTGGCGACAAAGGGCGATCCGTACCTGCTGGTATCGCAGATGGCGTTTGCCGAGCGTGGCGTGTTGGACCGCTATCTTGCCGCGGTCCAGCGGGTGGTGGATCGACATGACATCCTGCGTACCTCGTTTGTCTGGGAGGGATTGTCGCGGCCGGCCCAGGTGGTTTGGCGCCACGCATCGCTGGAGGTGAGCGAGGTCGAGCTGGACGGGTCTGCTGGTCCTGGCGCCGCGCAGCTTAAGGATCGGTTTGATCCGCGCCAGCACCGCATCGATCTTGGCCGAGCGCCCTTGTTGCGGTTTGTGATTGCGCGCGAGCCCGGCAGCGGGCGCTGGCTGCTGTTGGAGCTGCAGCATCATCTGATCGGGGATCACACGACACTGGAGGTGATGCGTGCCGAGGTCCAGGCTGTGCTGGAGGGACGCGAGCACGAGCTGAGCGAGCCACAGCCGTTCCGCAATCTGGTGGCGCAGGCGCATCTCGGCGCTGATGCCAAGGCGGATGAAGCGTTCTTCCGGGAGCTGCTGGCAGACATCGACGAGCCGAGCACGCCGTTCGGCTTGAGCGAGGTGCGCGGCGACGGCGGCGGGGTTCGAGAGGCGCAGCGGATGCTGCCGCAGCAGCTGAACGCGCGGCTGCGCAGCCAGGCGCGGCGGCTGGGGGTGAGCCTGGCCAGCCTGTGCCATCTGGCCTGGGGTCAGGTGGTGGCGCGCAGCAGCGGCCGCGAGCAGGTGGTGTTCGGCACGGTGCTGTTCGGCCGCATGCATGGCGGGGCGGGCGCCGACCGCGCGATGGGCCTGTTCATCAACACCCTGCCGCTGCGGCTTGATCTTGACGGCACCGCGGTCGAGGCGAGCGTGCGAACCACGCATGCCCGGCTGGTCGAGCTCTTGGCGCACGAGCATGCCTCGCTGGCGCTGGCGCAGCGCTGCAGCGCCGTTGCGGCGCCGGCGCCGCTGTTCAGCGCGCTGTTGAACTACCGCCACAACACGCCGGCGGCGGTCACCGCCTCCGCAGCCGATGATGCGCTGTCCGGCGTGGAATGGCTGGGCGAGGAGGAGCGCACCAACTATCCGCTGACCTTGTCGGTGGAGGATTTTGGCGAGGCGCTCGGGCTGACGGCGCAGGGGGTGGAGCCAATCTCGGCGGATCGGATCTGCGGCTACATGCAGCAGACGCTCGCGCAGCTGGCAGCGGCGCTGGAGCGGGCGCCGAACACGCCAGTGCGGGAGCTGGACATCCTGCCAGCGGACGAGCGCACCTATCTGCTGGAGGAGCTGAACCGGACGGCGGCGCCGTATCCTGTGGAGCAGTGCATCCATGAGCTGTTTGAGGCGCAGGTGCAAAAAGCGCCGGAGGCGGTGGCGGTGGTCTATCAGGACCAGCGCGTAAGCTATGGCGAGCTCAATGCGCGGGCCAACCAGCTGGCGCATCATCTGATCGGGCTCGGGGTCAGGCCGGATCAGCCGGTGGCGATCTGCGTTGCGCGCAGCGTGGCGATGGTGGTCGGGCTGCTGGCGATCCTCAAGGCGGGCGGGGCGTACCTGCCGCTGGACCCGGCCTATCCGCCGGCGCGGCTGCGGCAGGTTCTCGACGATGCGGCGCCGCGAGTGCTGCTGGCCGATGCAGCCGGGCGATCGGCGCTGGGCGACGGTGCGCTACGCGATCTGACGGTGGTGGATCTGGAGACGGCCATGCCGGAATGGGCAAATCTGCCGGCGTCGGATCCGGACACGCGTGCGCTCGGCCTGACCTCGCGCCATCTCGCCTATGTGATCTACACCTCCGGATCAACAGGCACCCCCAAGGGGGTCATGGTCGAGCATCGCGGCTTGGTCAATCTCAGCTTGGCTCAGATCGGGCTTTTTGGCGTTTGTTGCAACAGCCGCGTGGTGCAGTTCGCCTCCTTCGGTTTTGATGCAAGCGCCTGGGAGCTTGTTATGGCGTTTGGTTCGGGAGCCACATTGCATTTGCCTGCGGATGAGCTCCGTCAAGCGAGTAACAAGCTATCGGATTATCTGCGAAGCGAAGCCATCACGCACGCGACGCTGCCTCCAGCCTTGCTTCAGGGAAGCCAGAAGCTGGAAGGCTTGGGATCGCAAGTTCTCATTCTTGCTGGAGAGCTGCCGAAGGCAGAACTGATCCGGAGTCTAGCTCCAGCATCCATTATCAATGCTTATGGACCTACCGAAGCAACAGTTTGTGCGGCGACCTGGAGTTGCCCCGATGGGTTTGATGGGGGCATTGTCCCGATTGGCCGCCCGATTGCGAACACGCGGGTGTATCTGCTGGATGATCATGGCGGGCCGGTGCCGTTCGGGGCGGTGGGGGAGCTCTGCATTGGCGGGGCGGGGGTGGCGCGCGGCTACCTGAACCGGCCCGAGCTGACCGCGGAGCGGTTCATCGCCAGTCCCTTTGTGGACGGCGACCGGCTGTACCGCACCGGCGATCTGGCGCGCTACCTACCGGACGGCAATCTGGAGTTTTTGGGCCGCAACGACGACCAGGTGAAGATCCGCGGCTTCCGGATCGAGCCGGGCGAGATCGCGGCGCGGCTTTGCGAGCACCCGTTCGTGCGCGAGGCGGTGGTGGTGGCGCACGAGGGCCCCGGCGGCGAGCAGCGTCTTGTCGCCTATGTGGTGTGCGCGCCGGAAGCAGCTTCGAACGGGCTGGAGGGAAGCGAGCTTGTCGGCGCCTTGCGCGCCCACATAAGTGCACACCTGCCGGAGTACATGGTGCCATCGGCGTTCGTGCGGCTGGCGGCGCTGCCGCTGACGGTGAACGGCAAGCTGGACCGCAAGGCGCTGGCTGCGCCGGACGATGAGGCGTATGCGCATCGCGCCTATGAGCCGCCGCAAGGCGAGATCGAGATCACGCTGGCACAGATCTGGGCCGAGCTCCTGGGTGTTGAGCGGGTCGGACGCCACGACCACTTCTTTGCGCTCGGCGGGCACTCGCTGCTGGCGGTGCAACTGATCGAGCGTTTGCGGCGGCGGTCGCTGGGGGTTGAGGTGCGCACGCTGTTCGCCAGGCCGGTGCTGGCCGATCAGGCCGCAAGCCTGGGCAGTCATCAGGAGGTGGCGGTCCCGGCCAATCGGATCACCGAACAGAGTACGGCGATCACGCCAGAGATGTTGCCGCTCATCGAGCTGGCGCAGGACGAGATCGATCGGATCATCGCCACGGTACCCGGCGGGATCGGCAACATCCAGGACATTTATGGCTTGTCGCCGCTGCAGGACGGCATCCTGTTCCATCATCTGTTGGCGACAAAGGGCGATCCGTACCTGCTGGTATCGCAGATGGCGTTTGCCGAGCGTGGCGTGTTGGACCGCTATCTTGCCGCGGTCCAGCGGGTGGTGGATCGACATGACATCCTGCGTACCTCGTTTGTCTGGGAGGGATTGTCGCGGCCGGCCCAGGTGGTTTGGCGCCACGCATCGCTGGAGGTGAGCGAGGTCGAGCTGGACGGGTCTGCTGGTCCTGGCGCCGCGCAGCTTAAGGATCGGTTTGATCCGCGCCAGCACCGCATCGATCTTGGCCGAGCGCCCTTGTTGCGGTTTGTGATTGCGCGCGAGCCCGGCAGCGGGCGCTGGCTGCTGTTGGAGCTGCAGCATCATCTGATCGGGGATCACACGACACTGGAGGTGATGCGTGCCGAGGTCCAGGCTGTGCTGGAGGGACGCGAGCACGAGCTGAGCGAGCCACAGCCGTTCCGCAATCTGGTGGCGCAGGCGCATCTCGGCGCTGATGCCAAGGCGGATGAAGCGTTCTTCCGGGAGCTGCTGGCAGACATCGACGAGCCGAGCACGCCGTTCGGCTTGAGCGAGGTGCGCGGCGACGGCGGCGGGGTTCGAGAGGCGCAGCGGATGCTGCCGCAGCAGCTGAACGCGCGGCTGCGCAGCCAGGCGCGGCGGCTGGGGGTGAGCCTGGCCAGCCTGTGCCATCTGGCCTGGGGTCAGGTGGTGGCGCGCAGCAGCGGCCGCGAGCAGGTGGTGTTCGGCACGGTGCTGTTCGGCCGCATGCATGGCGGGGCGGGCGCCGACCGCGCGATGGGCCTGTTCATCAACACCCTGCCGCTGCGGCTTGATCTTGACGGCACCGCGGTCGAGGCGAGCGTGCGAACCACGCATGCCCGGCTGGTCGAGCTCTTGGCGCACGAGCATGCCTCGCTGGCGCTGGCGCAGCGCTGCAGCGCCGTTGCGGCGCCGGCGCCGCTGTTCAGCGCGCTGTTGAACTACCGCCACAACACGCCGGCGGCGGTCACCGCCTCCGCAGCCGATGATGCGCTGTCCGGCGTGGAATGGCAGGGCGAGGAGGAGCGCACCAACTATCCGCTGACCTTGTCGGTGGAGGATTTTGGCGAGGCGCTCGGGCTGACGGCGCAGGGGGTGGAGCCAATCTCGGCGGATCGGATCTGCGGCTACATGCAGCAGACGCTCGCGCAGCTGGCAGCGGCGCTGGAGCGGGCGCCGAACACGCCAGTGCGGGAGCTGGACATCCTGCCAGCGGACGAGCGCACCTATCTGCTGGAGGAGCTGAACCGGACGGCGGCGCCGTATCCTGTGGAGCAGTGCATCCATGAGCTGTTTGAGGCGCAGGTGCAAAAAGCGCCGGAGGCGGTGGCGGTGGTCTATCAGGACCAGCGCGTAAGCTATGGCGAGCTCAATGCGCGGGCCAACCAGCTGGCGCATCATCTGATCGGGCTCGGGGTCAGGCCGGATCAGCCGGTGGCGATCTGCGTTGCGCGCAGCGTGGCGATGGTGGTCGGGCTGCTGGCGATCCTCAAGGCGGGCGGGGCGTACCTGCCGCTGGACCCGGCCTATCCGCCGGCGCGGCTGCGGCAGGTTCTCGACGATGCGGCGCCGCGAGTGCTGCTGGCCGATGCAGCCGGGCGATCGGCGCTGGGCGACGGTGCGCTACGCGATCTGACGGTGGTGGATCTGGAGACGGCCATGCCGGAATGGGCAAATCTGCCGGCGTCGGATCCGGACACGCGTGCGCTCGGCCTGACCTCGCGCCATCTCGCCTATGTGATCTACACCTCCGGATCAACAGGCACCCCCAAGGGGGTCATGATTGAGCATGCGAGCACGGTGAACCTGCTGCATTGGAGCAGCGACGTGTTTACGGCATCAGAGATCAGCCGCACGCTGTTTGCCACCTCGATCAGTTTTGATCTGTCCGTCTATGAGTGCTTCGTTCCGCTTTCGCAAGGAAGCACGCTTTACCTTGTCGAGAATGCGCTGGCGCTGGCCGAGAGGTCTTTGGATATCTCTTTGATCAACACAGTGCCCTCTGCGATCGCCGCTCTGGTCGACAGGAAAGCAGTGCCGGCTTCGACCAGCGTCGTCAATTTGGCGGGCGAGTGGCTGACGGCGGAACTGATCGAGAAGATCTTTGCGAGCAGTCGGGTCCAGAAGATTTGTAATCTGTACGCGCCTTCTGAAACCACCACGTACTCAACCTGGATCTGCGTGCGAAGGGGGGACGTTGTCGTTGAGACGATTGGCCGCCCGATTGCGAACACGCGGGTGTATCTGCTGGATGATCATGGCGGGCTGGTGCCGTTCGGGGCGGTGGGGGAGCTCTGCATTGGCGGGGCGGGGGTGGCGCGCGGCTACCTGAACCGGCCCGAGCTGACCGCGGAGCGGTTCATCGCCAGTCCCTTTGTGGACGGCGACCGGCTGTACCGCACCGGCGATCTGGCGCGCTACCTACCGGACGGCAATCTGGAGTTTTTGGGCCGCAACGACGACCAGGTGAAGATCCGCGGCTTCCGGATCGAGCCGGGCGAGATCGCGGCGCGGCTTTGCGAGCACCCGTTCGTGCGCGAGGCGGTGGTGGTGGCGCACGAGGGCCCCGGCGGCGAGCAGCGTCTTGTCGCCTATGTGGTGTGCGCGCCGGAAGCAGCTTCGAACGGGCTGGAGGGAAGCGAGCTTGTCGGCGCCTTGCGCGCCCACATAAGTGCACACCTGCCGGAGTACATGGTGCCATCGGCGTTCGTGCGGCTGGCGGCGCTGCCGCTGACGGTGAACGGCAAGCTGGACCGCAAGGCGCTGGCTGCGCCGGACGATGAGGCGTATGCGCATCGCGCCTATGAGCCGCCGCAAGGCGAGATCGAGATCACGCTGGCACAGATCTGGGCCGAGCTCCTGGGTGTTGAGCGGGTCGGACGCCACGACCACTTCTTTGCGCTCGGCGGGCACTCGCTGCTGGCGGTGCAACTGATCGAGCGTTTGCGGCGGCGGTCGCTGGGGGTTGAGGTGCGCACGCTGTTCGCCAGGCCGGTGCTGGCCGATCAGGCCGCAAGCCTGGGCAGTCATCAGGAGGTGGCGGTCCCGGCCAATCGGATCACCGAACAGAGTACGGCGATCACGCCAGAGATGTTGCCGCTCATCGAGCTGGCGCAGGACGAGATCGATCGGATCATCGCCACGGTACCCGGCGGGATCGGCAACATCCAGGACATTTATGGCTTGTCGCCGCTGCAGGACGGCATCCTGTTCCATCATCTGTTGGCGACAAAGGGCGATCCGTACCTGCTGGTATCGCAGATGGCGTTTGCCGAGCGTGGCGTGTTGGACCGCTATCTTGCCGCGGTCCAGCGGGTGGTGGATCGACATGACATCCTGCGTACCTCGTTTGTCTGGGAGGGATTGTCGCGGCCGGCCCAGGTGGTTTGGCGCCACGCATCGCTGGAGGTGAGCGAGGTCGAGCTGGACGGGTCTGCTGGTCCTGGCGCCGCGCAGCTTAAGGATCGGTTTGATCCGCGCCAGCACCGCATCGATCTTGGCCGAGCGCCCTTGTTGCGGTTTGTGATTGCGCGCGAGCCCGGCAGCGGGCGCTGGCTGCTGTTGGAGCTGCAGCATCATCTGATCGGGGATCACACGACACTGGAGGTGATGCGTGCCGAGGTCCAGGCTGTGCTGGAGGGACGCGAGCACGAGCTGAGCGAGCCACAGCCGTTCCGCAATCTGGTGGCGCAGGCGCATCTCGGCGCTGATGCCAAGGCGGATGAAGCGTTCTTCCGGGAGCTGCTGGCAGACATCGACGAGCCGAGCACGCCGTTCGGCTTGAGCGAGGTGCGCGGCGACGGCGGCGGGGTTCGAGAGGCGCAGCGGATGCTGCCGCAGCAGCTGAACGCGCGGCTGCGCAGCCAGGCGCGGCGGCTGGGGGTGAGCCTGGCCAGCCTGTGCCATCTGGCCTGGGGTCAGGTGGTGGCGCGCAGCAGCGGCCGCGAGCAGGTGGTGTTCGGCACGGTGCTGTTCGGCCGCATGCATGGCGGGGCGGGCGCCGACCGCGCGATGGGCCTGTTCATCAACACCCTGCCGCTGCGGCTTGATCTTGACGGCACCGCGGTCGAGGCGAGCGTGCGAACCACGCATGCCCGGCTGGTCGAGCTCTTGGCGCACGAGCATGCCTCGCTGGCGCTGGCGCAGCGCTGCAGCGCCGTTGCGGCGCCGGCGCCGCTGTTCAGCGCGCTGTTGAACTACCGCCACAACACGCCGGCGGCGGTCACCGCCTCCGCAGCCGATGATGCGCTGTCCGGCGTGGAATGGCAGGGCGAGGAGGAGCGCACCAACTATCCGCTGACCTTGTCGGTGGAGGATTTTGGCGAGGCGCTCGGGCTGACGGCGCAGGGGGTGGAGCCAATCTCGGCGGATCGGATCTGCGGCTACATGCAGCAGACGCTCGCGCAGCTGGCAGCGGCGCTGGAGCGGGCGCCGAACACGCCAGTGCGGGAGCTGGACATCCTGCCAGCGGACGAGCGCACCTATCTGCTGGAGGAGCTGAACCGGACGGCGGCGCCGTATCCTGTGGAGCAGTGCATCCATGAGCTGTTTGAGGCGCAGGTGCAAAAAGCGCCGGAGGCGGTGGCGGTGGTCTATCAGGACCAGCGCGTAAGCTATGGCGAGCTCAATGCGCGGGCCAACCAGCTGGCGCATCATCTGATCGGGCTCGGGGTCAGGCCGGATCAGCCGGTGGCGATCTGCGTTGCGCGCAGCGTGGCGATGGTGGTCGGGCTGCTGGCGATCCTCAAGGCGGGCGGGGCGTACCTGCCGCTGGACCCGGCCTATCCGCCGGCGCGGCTGCGGCAGGTTCTCGACGATGCGGCGCCGCGAGTGCTGCTGGCCGATGCAGCCGGGCGATCGGCGCTGGGCGACGGTGCGCTACGCGATCTGACGGTGGTGGATCTGGAGACGGCCATGCCGGAATGGGCAAATCTGCCGGCGTCGGATCCGGACACGCGTGCGCTCGGCCTGACCTCGCGCCATCTCGCCTATGTAATCTACACCTCGGGATCAACCGGTTCGCCCAAGGGGGCACAGAATGAGCATCGGGCTATCGTTAATCGCCTGATCTGGATGCAAAACGCCTATGGTCTCAACGCAACTGATGTCGTGTTGCAGAAGACGCCATTTAGCTTCGATGTCTCGGCCTGGGAGTTCTTCTGGACCTTGCTTGAAGGGGCAACCCTGGTGCTGGCGCCGCCCGGTGCGCACAGAGATCCCGACGCATTGGTCGACTTGATCATCAACCAGCGAATTACGACGGTTCACTTCGTGCCATCCATGCTGGTCAGCTTTATGGATGCGAAGAGTGTTGACCGCTGCACATCGCTGGGACGAGTTTTATGCAGCGGCGAGGCGCTTCCTGCCGCCAGTGTGCATAAGGTTCGGCGCCTCTTGCCTTGGACGGCCCTGCACAATCTGTACGGTCCGACGGAAGCTGCGATCGACGTGACAGCGTGGAGTTGTCCGGCTGAGTTTGATGGCGCCATTGTCCCGATTGGCCGTCCGATTGCGAACACGCGGGTGTATCTGCTGGATGGTCATGGGGCACCGGTGCCGTTCGGGGCGGTGGGGGAGCTCTGCATTGGCGGGGCGGGGGTGGCGCGCGGCTACCTGAACCGGCCCGAGCTGACAGCGGAGCGGTTCATCGCCAGTCCCTTTGTGGACGGCGACCGGCTGTACCGCACCGGCGATCTGGCGCGCTACCTACCGGACGGCAATCTGGAGTTTTTGGGCCGCAACGACGACCAGGTGAAGATCCGCGGCTTCCGGATCGAGCCGGGCGAGATCGCGGCGCGGCTCCTCGAGCATCCGGCGGTGGGTGATGCAGTGGTGGTGGCGCGCGAGGATGGCTGCGGCGACAAGCACCTTGTCGGCTATGTGGTGTCTGCGCCCGAGGCAGCTTCGAACGGACAGGATGGCGGCGACCTTGCCGGCACCTTGCGCGCGCACATAAGTGCGCACCTGCCGGAGTACATGGTGCCATCGGCGTTCGTGCGGCTGGTGGCGCTGCCGCTGACGGTGAACGGCAAGCTGGACCGCAAGGCGCTGGCTGCGCCGGACGATGAGGCGTATGCGCGCGCCGCCTATGAGGCGCCGCAAGGCGAGATCGAGAACACGCTGGCACAGATCTGGGCCGAGCTTCTGGGTGTTGAGCGGGTCGGACGCCACGACCACTTCTTTGCGCTCGGCGGGCACTCGCTGGCGGCGGTGCAGCTGTTGAGCCGGGTCTCGCAGGCCATTGGCTTCACACTGCCGCTGACCACGCTGTTTGCCAAACCGGTGCTGGCCGATCTGGCCGCGAGTATCATGGATGAGTTGAGCCGCTCCGGCGCGCAAGACCTGCCAGCCATTGCGCCGGTGTCGCGTGACGCGCCGCTTGTGCTGTCGTTTGCGCAGCAGCGGCTGTGGTTTTTGGCGCAGCTGGATCAGAGCAGCACGAACTATCACATTCCGCTCGGGTGGCGGCTCAAGGGTGGGCTCGACCGCAGCGCCTGGCAGCGTAGCCTGGACCGTGTGTTGGCGCGCCATGAGGCGCTGCGCAGCGTGTTTGTCGCGCCGGAGGGCAAGCCCTGGGTGGAGCTGCTGCCGGAGGATGCGGGGCTGCCGGTTGTGGAGCACGATCTGCGGGACAGGCCGGATGCGGACGAGGCGCTATTGGGTCTGTGCAGGGAAGAGGCGTGCACGCCGTTCGATCTGGCGCGTGGCCCGCTGATCCGTGGCCGGCTGATCCGGATCTCGGATGAGGAGCACGTCTTGCTGCTGACGCAGCATCACATTGTCTCGGATGGTTGGTCGCTGGGCGTGTTGGCGCATGAACTCAGTCAGCTGTACCGGGCGTTCGTGGCCGGAGAAGGCGATCCGCTGCCGCCGCTTGCAATCCAGTATCCGGACTATGCCGCCTGGCAACGGCAGTGGCTGTCGGGCGCGCGGCTGCAGCGCCAGGCGCAGTATTGGCGCAACAATCTGTCTGGCGCGCCGGCCCGTCTGGCGCTGCCGACGGACCGGCCGCGGCCGGCGCAGCAGTCGTTTGCGGGGGCCACGGTCCCGATCGTTATTGATGCGGAGCTGACGCGGGAGCTGAAGCGGCTGGGCCTGCAGCAAGGCACGACGTTGTTCATGACGGTGCTGGCGGGGTGGGCTGCGGTGCTGTCGTGTCTGTCGGGACAGGACGATCTTGCGATTGGCGTGCCGAGCGCTAATCGCGGTCGCCGCGAAATCGAAGAGCTGATCGGCTTCTTCGTCAACACCCTGGCGCTGCGGCTGGACCTGTCGGGCGAGCCGAGCGTGTCGGAGCTGTTGGAGCGGACGCGGCGCACGGCCTTGGGAGCGCAGGAGCACCAGGACCTGCCGTTCGAGCAGGTGGTGGAGATCGTGCAGCCGCCCCGGGCTCTTGATCACACGCCGTTGTTCCAGGTGATGCTGGCCTGGCAGAACAACGCCGCTGGGACGTTCGACCTTCCTGGGCTGATGGTGGAGGCGGCGGCAGACGGCTTCGATCAGGTCAAGTTCGATCTGGAGCTGAGCCTTGGCGAGCAGGGTGAGGTGATTGCTGGCACGCTGGGTTATGCCACGGCGCTGTTCGATCGCGCGACCATCGAGCGGCAGCGTGGTTATCTGCTGGCGCTGCTGCGGGCGATGGTTGCCGATGCGCAGCAAGCGGTCGGGCGGATTGAGCTGCTGCCAGCCGACGAGCGCGCATATCTGCTGGAGGAACTGAACCGGACGGCGGTGACGTATCCTGAGCAGCAGTGCATCCATGAGCTGTTTGAGGCGCAGGTGCAAAAAGCGCCGGAGGCGGTGGCGGTGGTCTATCAGGACCAGCGCGTCAGCTATGGCGAGCTCAATGCGCATGCCAACCAGCTGGCGCATCATCTGATCGGGCTCGGGGTCAGGCCGGATCAGCCGGTGGCGATCTGCGTTGCGCGCAGCGTGGCGATGGTGGTCGGGCTGCTGGCGATCCTCAAGGCGGGCGGGGCGTACCTGCCGCTGGACCCGGCCTATCCGCCGGCGCGGCTGCGGCAGGTTCTCGACGATGCGGCGCCGCGAGTGCTGCTGGCCGATGCAGCGGGGCGATCGGCGCTGGGCGACGATGCGCTACGCGATCTGACGGTGGTGGATCTGGCGGCGACGCCGGAATGGGCAAATCTGCCGGCGTCGGATCCGGACCCGCGTGCGCTCGGCCTGACCTCGCGCCATCTCGCCTATGTGATCTACACCTCCGGATCAACAGGCACCCCCAAGGGGGTCATGGTCGAGCATCGCGGCTTGGTCAATCTCAGCTTGGCTCAGATCGGGCTTTTTGGCGTTTGTTGCAACAGCCGCGTGGTGCAGTTCGCCTCCTTCGGTTTTGATGCAAGCGCCTCGGAGCTTGTTATGGCGTTTGGTTCGGGAGCCGCATTGCATTTGCCTGCGGATGAGCTCCGTCAATCGAGTAACAAGCTATCGGATTATCTGCGAAGCGAAGCCATCACGCACGCGACGCTGCCTCCAGCCTTGCTTCAGGGAAGCCAGAAGCTGGAAGGCTTGGGATCGCAAGTTCTCATTCTTGCTGGAGAGCTGCCGAAGGCAGAACTCATCCGGAGTCTAGCTCCAGCATCCATTATCAATGCTTATGGACCTACCGAAGCAACAGTTTGCGCGGCGACCTGGAGTTGCCCCGATGGGTTTGATGGGGCCATTGTCCCGATTGGCCGCCCGATTGCGAACACGCGGGTGTATCTGCTGGATGATCATGGCGGGCCGGTGCCGTTTGGCGCGGTCGGGGAGCTCTACGTCGGCGGGGCGGGGGTGGCGCGCGGCTACCTGAACCGGCCCGAGCTGACCGCGGAGCGGTTCATCGCCAGTCCCTTTGTGGACGGCGACCGGCTGTACCGCACCGGCGATCTGGCGCGCTACCTACCGGACGGCAATCTGGAGTTTTTGGGCCGCAACGACGACCAGGTGAAGATCCGCGGCTTCCGGATCGAGCCGGGCGAGATCGCGGCGCGGCTTTGCGAGCACCCGTTCGTGCGCGAGGCGGTGGTGGTGGCGCACGAGAGCCCCGGCGGCGAGCAGCGTCTTGTCGCCTATGTGGTGTGCGCGCCGGAAGCAGCTTCGAACGGGCTGGAGGGAAGCGAGCTTGCCGGCGCCTTGCGCGCGCACATAAGTGCGCACCTGCCGGAGTACATGGTGCCATCGGCGTTCGTGCGGCTGGCGGCGCTGCCGCTGACGGTGAACGGCAAGCTGGACCGCAAGGCGCTGGCTGCGCCGGACGATGAGGCGTATGCGCGCGCCGCCTATGAGGCGCCGCAAGGCGAGATCGAGCCCGCGCTGGCACAGATCTGGGCCGAGCTGCTCGGTGTTGAGCGGGTCGGACGCCACGACGACTTCTTCGAACTGGGCGGGCACTCACTGCTAGCGGTGCGGCTTCTCAGTCGAGCGCTCGATGCAGGGTTCAAGTTTACCGCCGCCGATCTCTTCCAAGCTCCTGTTCTGAAGGAACTTGCATTGAAGGTTCATTTGGAGCCACAGCCCAGTAGTCCGGGAGTGATTTGTGTTCGCGCAACCGGATCGCAGCCGCCGCTGTTCTTTGTTCCCACAGGCTTAGGAGATTGTTCCTATATCCTCAACTTGGTGGAGGAAATGGACGCGGACTGTCCAATCTATGGTCTACCGTGGCCTTCTTTCAGTGAAGTTTGTTCACCAGCTCTTGAAGCGATAGCCTCGCAAGTCATTCCGGCGATCAGGGAGATACGGTCCCGGGGTCCATATCGATTTGCTGGATACTCATCAGGCGGAATATTGGCTTACGCCATAGCCGAGCAGTTACTGAGCCTCAATGAAACTGTCTCATTTATGGCGTTCATTGATGTTACGCTACCCGCAAAGCCAGCCGGCATGACGCCCACCCAGATGGTATGCGAAGTGGTGCTAGAAACTCTTGAACCCCTTGAGGACGAGCACTTTAAACTATTAAAGCGCTTTGCACGGCACAGTTCAATTGCTCAACTACTTGAGAAGGCTCATCAAATAGGAGCTATACCTCCGGATCACAATGATGCTTTGATGTACGAGAGAATTGAGCAGTTTCAAAGGGCGCTGCAGCTATATCGGGCTCCGTCGCTGCCAATTGAGGTACATCAGTTTTACGCGACGGATTCTTCCGTAAGTTGTCGCGCACGAATAGACAAGAGCTCAATAGCTCCAGAGATGAGCTCGCCGATGCGAGGCTGGGACAGGGTTTTGAGTGCAGCGGCCATTGATACCACACCGATTCCAGGCAATCACGCGACGATGATGAACACTCCAGAAAACCGCAAAGTCCTGGCACGCTCGTTATCAAGAGCCTTAAATAGCTCACCGACGTGATGATCTGAGGCCGGCAAACTGGACCATTTTTGGCTAGAGTTTGCGCTGCGTAAATCCACCCGGCTGGGAGGAGCGACGACGATGAAGGCCTCGAAGTTTTCGGACGCCCAGAAGGCGTTCATCCTGAAGCAGGGCAGCGACGGGGGTGCGGTGGCGGAGATCTGCCGCAGGGCCGGGATCAGCCAGGCGACCTACTTCAATTGGAAGAAGAAGTATGACGGGCTGCTGCCGAACGAGATGCGACGGTTAAAGCAGCTCGAGGAGGAGAATGGCAAGCTGAAGAAGCTGGTCGCCGATCTGTCGCTCGACAAGGAGATGCTGCAGGACGTGATCCGCCGAAATGTATGGTCTGCCCCGCCCGTGCAAGGCTCTTGAGCGATCCGACTTCGACAGTCTGCGTAAATGTATCCGGCCTCTCGCGAGTGGGCTGCGGTTGCAGCCAGGCCATGATGAGATCAGCACGCCGCGTTCCCAGATAGTTTAGTTAGTCGTCGGTTAAGAAGCCGATTTGAGTGGTGTGCGGTGGCTGAGAAGAAGGCAGCCAGGAAGAGGTACCAAAGAGCCCTTAGCCAGGCGAGGATGCGGCGGAAGTTGTAACCGACGGCGGAGAGGATGACGTTGGCGGTATCGCCGGCGCGGCCTTTGAGGTAGCAGCGGCCGAGGTGTCCGTCAGCCTTCAAATGGCCGATCACGGGCTCGATAGCGGAGCGGCGCCGCAGCTGGCGCTTGATAGTGCCGAAGACGCCGCGCTTCTGGCCGGAGATGAAGACGCGGCGCGGGTTCTGTGCGTCATGGCCGCGGTATCCCTTGTCGACAAAGGCGCACTCGATCGCGCAGCCGGTGAGTGTCTCGGTTCGGTCGATGACGTCCCGCAGGGTGTGACCGTCGTAAGGGTTATCGGGCAGCGCCTTGGCGTGCAGCACGAACTGGCCGCCGGGAGCAGGCCGGTTGTTGGTGACGATGGAAGCCTTCACGCCGAACTCGTAAGGCGCGCTGGCCTTGCCCTTGCCGATGCACTCCACCTCGGGGGCATGGAAGGAATACAGCTTCCAGCCGCGCGGGCGCTGCTGCTGCGAGCGGATCTGCGTGGCCCGGCTCAACGGGAGTGCGAACGCCTCTTCGAGCGCATCCTGGCCTTCGATCTTGCGGCGGATGTCGCGGATGATCCGGCCCAGGCGGCTGCGCAGGATGCGCAACTGCCGCTGGTGCCGCTTGAACTGTTTGGCATGGGCGTAGCGTCCCGCCATCATCGCGGTGGCCTTGGCGATCCGAGAATAGGATTGCCGCAGCCGCACTCCGTGCTTCCTCGCTAGCCGGTTGAGCCCCTGGATCGCCGCATGCAGCAGCTTGGCATCGGTCGGAAAGGTGATGGCCTTCGGCTGCACCGTGGTGTCGACCGTGACCCGCTCAAGGTCCTTGCCGCGTAACGCGCCGACGTCGTGCGCCACCCGCAGGCTCTCGGCCAATAGCAGTTCCAGTCTGTCGCCGAGCCGCTTGCGCCAATGGCTCAGGTCCGAGCGCTCGTGCGGGAATGCGTGCTGGAAGAACTCTTCGCCAGTGAAGTACTGGAAATACGGGTCGTGGACCCAGCGTTCGCATACCCCCTCATCGGACAGCCCGTAAATGTGCTTGAGCAACAACAGCCCGATCACGAAGCGGGTCTCAATCCCCGGCCGGCCGTTCTCGCTGTAGAGCGGCGCGATCTCGCCGTCGATCCAGTCCCAATCGATCTTGCCGGTGAGCCGGACCAGCTCGTGCTTCAGATTGATGATCTGGTCGAGCCGCGCCCGGAAAAAATCGTTCGCTCCCGTCGTTTTGTGCTTCTTCGGCCGCATCGTGCCCTCCGATGCGGACAGGGAATCATGCTTCGCCCATCGAGGGAATCTCGAAAACGAAATTGCAAGCTTCCGATGCGCAAAACACCAAAACCTTGCAATCTCAGAACGTCATTCCAGCCAAATTACGATTCCAGATCAGTCGCCTGGAAGCTTCTTAACGGGCGACTAGTTAATCGGGCATGTTTTCGGCGAAGGGCTTACGCGGCGCCGATCAACTGTCTCGTCATCAGGACTCGAACCTCGCAGTCTGCTGCCCGGGCTTGCGGGAATGCGGGAAGGCGCCGCTCGTAGGTCGAGCCGGGCCGCGTAAAGGATGACCCAGGCCACCCGCGCAATCTTTGCAGCCAGGGCCACGGTGACCTTGTTGGTATGCATGCGCTTTTCGAGGCCGGTCAGCCACGAACCCAGGCGATTGGAAGTACGGTTCAGATGCATGACGCATGACCTTGCGCCGTAAATCAGCAGCCGTCTGAGGTAGTGATTGCCTCTTTTGCTGATCCCGAGGAGGGTCGTCTTACCACCCGTTGAGTGTTCGCGAGGGACCAACCCAAGCCACGCGGCGAGGTCCTTGGCCCTTCGGAACTGACTAGCATTGCCGGCGCTCGCGACGAATGCCGTCGCCACCAGTGGGCCTATCCCGGGAACAGTCATGAGCCGGCGCGTTCGTTCGTCACTCGCCGCCAAAGCCTCGATTTCACGAGTGATCTCGGCGATGCGGTGTTCGATGTGACCTGCCACTGAATTTTCATCCGGCAGCAGTTAGAGTCTCGGGGCTTTGTACGCCAAGTGGCGCGGGTGGAGCAACGGACGATCGGCGGAGCTGGTCGGGGTTGCGCAGCCGATCGTCCGTTGCGGTGAGGTGGGCGGCATAGGCCGCGGGGGTCAGGTATCTCAGCGACGATCGAGGCAAAATGCCCGCATTTGGCAGACGAGCTGAGTTCGCAGGCCAACCTTCTGATCTCGGATGCGGTGCAGCGCCTGGATGTCGACCTGGGCTTCCGATTTGATCTCAACAAAGCGCATCGCGGGTCGGGTGGCGGCCTCGGCGATCGCTTCCGCATCGATGATATCGTTCTTGTTGGACTTCACGTAGGGCTTCACGAACTGCGCAGGTATCACTCGGACCACGTGCCCAAGCTCTTGTAACTTGCGCGCCAGCCATTGGGAGCCTGGGCAAGCCTCCATCGCGACGGCCGTACGCTGCGCGGCGTCGAAGAACTGCAAAAGTGTGTCGCGGCGGAGCTTTACTTTTTGAATGACTCTACCGCGTGCGTCTGTTGCTACGACATGGAAAACATTCTTTCCGATATCGATGCCGAAGACAGCGGCAGGCTGAGGCTTGTTGCGCAACATTTTTCTGGTCCTTTCTCGGTCGAAAACTCGCCGCGCAGTATGCGCGGGTTCGGCGGGGCAGACCATCGCATTAGCTATGAAGCCTGGCCGGAAGCGCAAGCTGTCGACGAGGTCCGCAGCGAATGGCAGGTCTCGATCCGCAGGGCCTGTGACGCTCTCGAATTTGACCGCTCGATCCATCACTACAAGTCCCGTCGCTCCGGCCAGGCTGACCTCGAACAGAAGATCAAGGAGATCTGCCATATTCGCATCCGCTACGGCTACCGCCGTGTTCACGTCCTGCTGCGTCGTGAAGGCTGGCGCCATGGCCAGAACAAGACGCGGCGCATCTATCGCGAATTGGGCCTGCAATTGCGCAACAGAACGCCCAAGCGCCGGGTCAAGGCCAAGCTGCGCGATGATCGCAGGCCGGCGACACGATCGAACGAGACCTGGGCGATGGATTTCGTCCACGATCCTGGCGACCGGACACAAGTACTCCTTCTCGGCGGATTCCACGCGTGCTCGTTCCTCAGCTCTCTTCGCGGGGATGTTGTAATCATAGGCCGATCCACGCTTGGCATGGCTGGTGGGTAATCCAGCGCGCAGTTCGATGCTCCGGAACTTGCGCGCCAGCAGGGCCGGCCTGGTCCAGATGTAGTCAGTGCTCTTAGTCAGCATATGCCAGATGATCATCGTCAGCTTCCGCGCCGTCGCGACTGCCGCGATGTGCTTGCCGCGTCGTGAAGCCACGCCCTGGAAGAATGCACGCAGCGGTCCCGGCGAACGGGCTACAGCCCATGCTGCTTCGACGAGCATTCCGCGAGCTTGGCCGCGGCCCTGCTTGGTGATCCTGTCCGATCATGATCGAGCTGATTCGGATAATGGCGGCAATCGGCATCGCGCTGGTCGAATCAATCGTCGCCTGGTTCGAGACCAAGGCCGTGCTTGAGCGAGGGCAACTCTCAGGCCAGTCAGCACGGCCTGACTCGTCACCGGACAGCGGATCATAATTTCTGACATATCGAACTCGGCTGCAACTAAGCCTTGCTATATATTCATGACAGCGCGCAGTGTGAGGCTCAGAGATGAGAAAGAGCGACGTAATATGTTCCTGCTGCGGCGCCGGTTTTCGTCGCCTCGAATTATCATCACAGCCCGGGAAGAAAGGCGAGTATCGCTGCCCGGCTGATCGACGTGTGGCGAAACAGCTTACCGAAAGACCGCTGGCGACCAGTAGGGATACACCTACTTTAGACCGTCATGGACTCAATCTTCGACCTATGCCACCCGCCCTCATGCCCGAGCCGAAGTCGGCGCTCCGTTGAACTCGGTCAGCTTCTGAATGTGCGTGATAGCGGCGCTGACCTCGTCGAACAGCATCTCGAGCATCATCCGCAGGCCTGCCGCACCTTCGCGCGGGGATTGGCACTCGCACGCTTCCAGCCGGACGCAGCATCGCCAATCCGAAGGATACCGAAAATCTCCAATTGCTCCACGCCATCTCTACTTTCGCCGCGCACCACAAGAACAAGGCGCTGGTCCGGCATCCTTTCGAAGAAACTCACGATGGCGAGACCGTCAAGTTTTATGCCGAAGAGGAGGACATTCTGATCATCTGCCGAAGCTTGGTGTCCCGATGATCATGCGTCGGATCCAAAATGCGCGTCGATCGCTGCTGCACTTAGAAGCGACGCCTTTGCGACCAAAGTGCCATTTGAAGCCGGTGTTCGACAGCTTCTTCCGCGTTTTCCGCGAAACCTGAATCCAGGTTTGAGCGGCTTGCCCGTCCGCAATCGCAGGAACCGCTCGAGGGCCACGCCCGGCGCGCACCGCAATCCTTAGAAGGCGGCTTGCTTGTCGCGTGCGGCCCGGCGAACCGACTGTACCAGGTCGGCGATGTCGCGACGGATCGGCCACATCGCATCGAACGAGTTCCTAATAAGATGGGACCTGCTCTTCATTGATCAGACTAGCAGGCTCGTAAAGAATGATTCGGTGACCTCACTGACTGACGGCTCCTTCTCGTTAGAAGTGGCGACGGTGACGAATTGGTTTTTGCAGTTCCAGCAGTGCCAAAGATCCTGGACTTCCTGCGCGTTGGCGCGTTCATACCATTCGAGATGGACTAACCCAGAACCACACCGAGGACACTGTGGTTTTGAGATCGATGTCATGTGGAACCTCCTTCGTTTCGCATTGTGCAGCGTGCCATTCCTGGTAGTTTCGGAAATGATCTGCATCAAGATTGCTCGTGAGAGATGAGCCGCGCGGTAATTGCCGCGTACTTAAAGATCGGCGACATCCGGGATCGAAAGCCTTCGCTTGTGCAGTCAAGTCGGCATTTGCCTTAGATCAAGAGTTTACGATTGCGGCTGGCTGTTCCCGCAGCTTCGCCTTCTCAAGCGTAACGAGATCACGGCAGCCCTCGCAGGCAAGTTGTGGTTCGTCGTGAGGCCCCGGCATAGCGTACTCATATCCATAGCCGGAAGCAGGACCGGGAGGATTGGAGCCGAAAAGCCCGTGGCCTTGCCCCGGATCGTCCTTAAGGACGCAGCGAGGACAGTACCGGTCGGCGGCTTGCCGAGTTGGCATCCAAATTCTTTCCGAAGGGCGTCTCCCTGCCACGTCGTGCCATCGCGCCTGACGAGCTTTCTGGCGCGCGCGAAAGCATGGCGTTCAGCCGCGTCGTCGCCAATACGGATCGTCTGGTCCAAGTGGAAAGGGCAAACCGCTATGGCATGGGTCGTTTCCAGCGCGTAGTGTACGGCTGAACCGAGATCATCCGCGTAATAGGTTCCGGACATGCGCGCCTCCTGCTCGGACGTAACGGGCTCGGAGTACCTGTTGGTCCGAGCCCATAGCCTAAACAGCTTTAGACAGGCAGGTTGTTCGGCTACACCGCTTGTCTAGCGCGATACAGCAACCGTGTTTTTGATGTAGCGCAAAGAAGCTCCGCTCTTGGTCAGAGAAGTGCCAGCTGCGTATGCCGCCCGGGTGTTGCCGTTGCGGCAAGCGTGCCCCCGGCGTGTAGAGGATGCCCATTCACCCGGACCCACAGCAGCAGGATTAGGGACAGATTCGCGTGGCCGAAAGCATCGCGGATAAGTTTCACGCATCTATGATCGGCGTTTCAGCGTCCGCCATCGATCCTCCCTTTGTCGCCGAGGGGTGATCATCGATCAGACTACTGAAGAGGATATCAGTAAGCGCGGCCTTCTACGCACCTTTTTATGTTGAGAGAGCTGATGCATGAGGTGTCCACCAAATGTGAGGTGGACACTACGTGATGGAAGAAGGACAGAAGCTGCGGGTGACGGTTGTGCACCCGAGCGGACGACGAACATTTGATCCGGTAGCTAAGGAGCATCTTATCGCCGCCTGCCTTGAGCTGGGCGCTTCGGTTGCCAAGCTGGCGCTCGAACATGGGGTCAATGCGAACCTTGTGTGGAAGTGGATACGCCAGCACCGGTTCGCAAAGAAGGAAACGGTGGCGATCGCGCCGCCTTCGACGCCGGCGTTTATTCCGGTTCAGATCGAAGGCACCCCGGATCGGTCGAGGCAGGACAGTGCTGCTGTGCAGGACCTGCGACCCAATGATCCTGGGGTGCAGCTCTCGGAACTTGAGCGGACAAGCCCTCTTTCCTCTCCGGCCAAGGTGAACGCATCACTGCCGAATGGACTGCAGCTGACGCTGGAATGCGGTGATGTACGAGCGGTGACGGCGATAGTCGGAGCGTTGTGCGATGTTCAGACTGGCCGCGGACGTTCAGGTCTACCTGCACCGCGAGCCGATCGACTTCCGGGCCGGCATCAACAGCCTCGCGGTGCTGGTTCAGGAGACGATGGCACTCGATCCATTTGCCTCTGCTGTGTTTGCTTTCTGCAACCGTCGTCGCGACCGGATGAAGCTCCTGTTCTTCGATCGGTCAGGGTTTGTGATGGTGTTGAAGCGGTTGACCGAGGATAAGTTCCGTTGGCCTCGGCGCCAGGAAACGGTGGTACGACTTACGAGCGAACAATTGCATTGGATCCTCGACGGGATCGACATCGATGCGATGGTCCGCCATCCGGTGCGACAATATCGGGTTGCTGGCTGACAGATTGCCGGTCTACGGCTTGCAAATATCCCGGGCGGCTGAACTATCTTGACGCCACGGCATGCTTCCGATTCAAGAATCCGATGAATCGAACGGGCGAACCGAGCGTCACAGAGCTGATGGCGCAAATAACCGCGCTGCAAGTGGAGAACCGCCAGCTCACCGAGTGCGTCTCCAGACTTGAGGAGGAACTGGCGCTGGCGCGACTGCATCGCTATGCGGCGCGCAGTGAAAAGCACATTGATCGCGTCTTTAACGAGGCCGAAGAGGCTGCGGTTGGCGATAAAATCTTTGACGAAATCGATGCTGCCGTCGATCTGCCCGATACCGGATTGTCGCCTACTGGAAAGTCGGTGGGGAAGAAGCGAGGGCGCAAGCCGTTACCTTCGAGCCTGCCACGGGAACGCGTCGAATATGACATCCCCGACGATCAGAAGGTCTGTCCATGCTGCACCGGCCGGATGCATCGGATGGGGGAGAGCCTTACCGAGCAGACCCATATCGAGGCGAAGGCCAAGGTCGTGCAGAACGTACGGTTCAAATACGCATGCCGAAACTGCGAACGCACCGGGATCAACACGCCGATTGTCATCGCGCCGATGCCGGTGCAGCCCTTGCCGGGCAGCATCGCCACGCCTTCGACGTTGGCCTTCGTACTCGCTCACAAATACGTCGACGGCACACCGCTCTACCGTCTGGCACAAGCCGTCGAGCGCGCCGGCGCCACGATCACCCGCGGCGCTCTGGGGCATTGGGTGATCGGTGCGAGTGAGCGACATCTGCTCCGCATCTACGATGTACTGAAACTGCGGCTCGGGTGCCAGGCCCTCATCCACGGCGACGAAACAACGGTTCAGGTATTGAAGGAAAAGGACAAGGAAGCCTCCAGCACCTCGTACATGTGAGCCTATCGCAGCGGCGAGGACAGTGAGCAGCCGATTGTGCTGTTCGATTATCAGCCTGTTCGTGGGCAGGAACACCCGCAGACCTTCCTTGGCGACTACCGCGGCATCTTGATGAGTGATGGTTACTCGGCCTGGCGCACGTTGAAAGGCGCCACGCATATCGGATGCGTGGCCCACGCCAGGCGGCGCTTTGTCGACGCCCTCAAGGCGAGGAAGAAACCCGGCGGGCCGCCGGCGCAAGCCCTCAAGTTCTTCGACCAACTCTACCGGATTGAAAGACAGGTGCGCGACGAAAAACCGGATGACGGCGAAACGCGGGCCAATTACAGGCGCCGCTTCCGCCAGCAACACAGCATTCCTGTCCTGAACGCTCTCAAGGCATGGCTCGAAGCAATCGCCCCAAAGGTCGTGCCCGACACCAAGCTCGGCGAGGCTGTCTCCTATACGCTCAATCAGTGGGAATATCTGACGTGCTACACCGAGGACGGCGAGATGCCGATCGATAACAACCTTCTTGAGCGCGACATCAGAATCTTCGCCTGTGGCAGGAACAATTGGCTCTTCAGCGATACCGTTGATGGAGCCAGGGCCAGTGCCGTTGTCTATAGCCTGGTGCTGACCTGTCGCGCCTGTAGCGTTGAGCCCTTCGCATGGTTGCGACATGTCCTCACCGAATTGCCCCAGCGCCGCGACGACGACGATATTGAAGATCTACTCCCTCTCAACTTCCCCAAAAGCCGCAGCGCCGAAAACCCGGCCTGATATAACATAATCTCTCGTCCAGCAGCGAATCCACTGGCTCTCGTAGGGGCCGACTGATTCTATGCGAGATTCAATGTGACGAGAAAGTCGCGCTTACGGATATCAAGCGGATGCGCGCCGATCTTGCGGCGAAGAGCGAATGGTTGAGGAAGGTGCGGGCGGGAGCGCGATAAGGTGGAGTGGCAGCGTGCGCTGGAATCCCCGACCGCGTTCCTGGCGGAGCAGGCCAGGGCGGCAGATCTCGTTGTTTTCAAACGCAGGAAAATTCAGTCCGATTACTTTCACTACCTCGATTCGGATGAGGCCATTCTGCGGATGGGTCCCACGCTGTCAGTGCCGGAAGGTGTGACCAAGTTATCGGCCGACCGCGTCGTCGTCGGTTGGAAAGATACCCGCGAGGCACGTCGGGCGGTTCGAGACGCGTTGCCCTTCCTGATCCGGGCTTCGAAGGTGACGATCGCCGAAATCTGCGCGTCGGATGAGCAAGATGTAGCCGCGCGCGCGATGTCGCGGGCTACCTTGAACGGCACTGCGTCAATTGCCAGTTCGAGGTTCGCGTCCACACCGCGGAGCCAGACGCAGAGTACCTCATCAGGCTGGCGAGGACCGAAGGCGCCGATCTTATCGTTACGGGTGGCTATGCGCACAGTCAACTGGGTGAATGGATGTTCGGTGGCATGACGCGCGGCTTGCTGCAGCAACTCCAATCTGCCTGCTGATGTCGCACTAATCGCTTAAGTCGGGAGCCGCGGCAGCGGCGCTCTCGCCACCCTCCGACACTGATTGATCACCACAGTCAGCGCAATTCCCCGTTGAGTAGTTGTAGCGTATCGGCCTGACGGGCCTTCAGGCAGGCGCGCGCGCAACCCAATGATCACCATCCTTGACATAGGATCGCTTGACCGCCGACCACGCGGTCCGGTACGCGATTTCTTCCTGCCTGCGGTCGCCCGCATGCGCGGCAAATCCGTGATTGAGGGCCTCGCGATAGATTTCCTGGGCGTGGGGTGGCAGATGATTTTGGATCGGGAGCGGAAGGTATCATTCGAGCGATAAGGAATGTTGATCTCCGTCAATCCACCTGCGCCCACTCCTCGTCCTCGGGCGAGCGCTCAGACACGAGCCCATATACGGAACCGAACCGCCGCAGGTGATCATGGACCTTGACTACGCCCTTGACTTTCTCTGCGGCAACGATGGCGGCCGTCCGACAAGGTTCTTCGAAATTGTGCCGCTGAGATGAACGATTCCATCCTTGACGATCACGTTCAGTCCGGACGGGCACCAGTCCTTGTTCTCGATCTCCTCGACGACTTGTGCGCGAATACGTTCATCGTCAGTGGTAGGGTCGGCCACCCGGCCGGCCAGGCTTGCCGCCGCCTGCATCAGGTCTGACCGGGTCACAATTCCAGCGAGCTTCCCGTCTTGCACGACCGGAACGCGCTTGATGTTGTTTCTCTCCATGATCTCGACGACCTCGGCCAAGGTGACCTGTTCGTCCACCGTGATCGGAGCGGCGGTCATGATCTCGGCCACCTTGCAACCGCGCTCGTGAACGTAGTTTTCGGCGGCTTCGCCTGCGCCAAGGATCAATTCGAGCCAGCGGGCGCGCTTGCGTTGCGTGCCGATTTCACTTCTCCGCAGAAAATCGCTCTCGGACAGGATGCCAACCAGCGCGTGCCGCCCGTCGACAACCGGCAACCCGCTGATGTGATGCCGGACCATGAGGCTTGCGGCTTCCCTCATATCGGCTTCGGGAGCGATCGAAATGACGTTCCGGGCCATGATCTGATGAACTCGCACAGAAACCTCCCGTAGCTGATCTCTGAACTGATAAGCGTTGCAGGGCGACTGGTGCTTGATCCGCGTCAATCCGCCAGGCCGGTCGGCAGGTGATGCTTGCCGCGCCAGGTCGGCAACCGTGGAGCTGATTGCCGCTCGCCGCCGGCCCGGAAGCATCGAGCCGGCACAGTCTCAAGGTTGACGTGCATCAAGGCGGGCGCGCTGTGCCCATCCTAGACTAGAATCGCTAAATGGAGATAGCGCATGTTCGCAAAGGATGTGATGCGCGCCTCGTTCGCGACAATCGAGCCGGGCGCGGCGTTGCTTGATGCTGTTCGGCTGCTGCTGGAAACGGGTCAACGAGGCTTGCCCGTGCTCGACGGCTCCGGATCTCTAGTCGGCGTGATTTCGGAAGGCGATTTTCTCCATCGCAGGGAACTCGGCGTGCATTGCCCCGAAGGGTTCTGGCTCGAATGGCTTCTCAGCAAGGAGGAGGGAAGGCTCGTACGCGAGCGGACCCGGGCTCTCCGTGTTGATGCTGTCATGAGCCGCAAGCCCGTTTTCGTCGACGAGCATGCAACGGTAGACGAGATCGTCGCGGAAATGGACAATCATCAGATCTCGCAGGTGCTGGTACTTCGCGACACGCGGGTCGTTGGCATTGTGGGCCGTGCGCAGTTGCTCCTGGCGCTCGAGCAAAGCCTCAGCAGATCGACGACGGATTGAGCTGCGCCCCACCGGGTGGCAACGCGCGGTTGATCCGGATCAACTCCAGCGCATGCTGGCGGATGTTAGATGCGGTTCACAGGCAAGGAGGCTACCATGATGACCCGGAACGTCGGACGCGTTGATCAGTATGCCCGAATCATCATCGGTTTGGCTCTGACCGCTTATACCGTGAAGGATGGCTCGCTCGGGATAGGCTGGCTGGTTGCCGGGACCCTCGGCTTCATCCTGATCGCGACCGCATTCTTATCGTATTGTCCGCTCTACACGTTGCTGGGAGTGAACACCCGGCAGAATCCCAGCTCGGTCTAGAGATCTGGCAACGTTGATGAGCATAGATTTTACTCTTGCCGAGCTGCGATCACGGCTCGATCGCCTCGACCCCGGCGCTGTTTTGAGAATCTCCGAGCACGATTATGAGCGGCTGTTTGGAATCAACGAGGTCGCTGCCGCCAAGGTCGCGCAGTTTGCCGGGACGAATCGTTGCGTGAGCATCCCGGGCGCAGATGCGGTGTACTTCCGCAGATGGAGCACTGACGAGTACGAAACGAACGAATCGACCGAGTTGGCGTAGCGCGACGCTGCAGTATTCCGCTGCTCGCTACAGCGCCCCGCGGGATCGATATCCGCCGCAAGCGCTATTTTCGCTTCCGTCAGCGTGCCGGTCTTGTCGACGCACAACGTGTCCATCGCGCCAAGATCGTGGATCGCGGAGAGCCTTTTGACGATCACCTGTCTCTTGGCCATCCGCTGCGCTCCGCGCGCCAGCGTCACTGTCATCACCATCGGCAACAGCTCAGGTGTCAGGCCGACGGCCAGCGCGACGGCGAACAGGAACGATTCCATGGCCGCCCGATGCGCCACGAGATGGGCGAGCAGCACGAACAGCGTGAGGAAAATCGTCAGTCTCAGAATGAGCATACCGAGCTTCTGCACGCCCTGCTCGAGCGCACTTGGCGGATCGTTCGCCAAAAGCGCGGCGCTGATCATGCCGAAGCGTGTACGGCGCCCGGTCTCGACGACAAGCATGGTTCCGCTGCCGCCGACGACGCTGGTGCCGGCGAACAGGGCATTGCTAGCTTCCGCGGGCAGACTGGTGATACAGGGATCGGTCGTCTTGGCGGCCAGAAACGGTTCGCCTGTCATAAGGGCTTCGTTCAGTTGGAGATCGCGGGCCTCAAGCGCGACCCCGTCGGCCGGCACGAGGTCGCCCGTCCGGAGCTGCACGACGTCTCCGGGGACGAGCTCACTCACCCGCAGCGCAACGCTCGCGCCATCGCGAATGACATCAGCCTGGATCGCAACCGATCGTCGCAAGGCATCGACAGCGACTTCCGCGCGATGCTCCTGCACAATATCCAGCGTCAGCGACAGGCCCACCACGAGGACGATGATCGCAACGCTTCCCAGGTCGCCGCTGAATCCTGACACTGCTGCCGCCACGATCAGGATGGCAATCAGCGGATTGATCAGACGGTGCACGACCTTCTGCAGCATCGATCGCGTCTGGGAAGGCTCGGCGAGGTTCGGACCGATTTGCGCCAGCCGTCTTTCGGCCTCCTGTTGGCGCAGGCCGCGCCGTGGTGCATCGAGAGTACGCAACAGCGAACTGGTTGGCTCCCGCCAGAACGCCTCAACGGCTGGCCCATACGTTGACAGCTTGAGCGGCATGAGAGTCTCGCGATGCTGGAAAGGATTTGCGGTAAGTCATAGCGCGGCCGCATGGGCTCGAGGTTGATGTGGCTCAAGCCGTCCGGACCGCGTATGCCTTATTCCGACGTAGCTAATCCCTTGGTCAGGCTCGCAAACCCGCTTCAAGGGGCGGCCACGCCAGGATCGGACAGCGCCCGTCACTTGTTAACCTGCGTACGCACAGCTAGGATGACGGACCCTGTACGTGAATGGGAGCAGAAGACCGTCCCATGGAGCAGTTTGTTCACAACAAGAACCTGGCCTTGTTCAGGAAGAAGCGCGCTGATCCGCGGCTTACGGACGGGGAGCGCAAGATCGTGCACAAGCTGCTGGCGGACGAGGAGGCGAGGCAGATTGCGCCGCATAACGCGAAAGAGGATCGCAAGGCCGATTGACCTGGACCAAGGTCGGCTCCTTCGTCATCCGTTTCCCTGAACTTGCCGGTTGCCAATAGCTGGCAGCTTCAACTGTTTGATCGCAGGCACGCGGGTCCCGCGAAGCTCCCGATGGCAACCTATTACTTCGACCTGAAGGATGGTGTTCCGGTCTGTGATCGGATCGGACTTGAGTTCGCAAGCCGATACAGCTGTGATCACACACAGCAAGCAAACGGCGAGCAAGATCCGACATGAGAATCCGACCGCATCCGTCGATCATTATGTCGCGGTCATCGATGAGCCGGGTAGGGAGATCCATCGGGAGCCGATTTCTTCAGGCAAGGCCTGAGCCAAGTGCTCGCTGTACCGACGTAGTGTAGACGGCAGTGCCAGTCAGGCAGCACGAGTGCTATAATGGCTGATCGTCTTCCGTCGAGGGCTCCTCCTGCAGCGAGACAAAGTCACCGCCGCCATAGTCCTCCTCTGGCGGCGGGACTTTCGAGAGCTGATCCTCGCCCGCTTCACGCCGGCAACCGGATGCCGCCGCGCAAGCCTACGACCCCGTCATGCACGCTGACATTCAGCGCGTTGGGCCGCCAAGGCGCACGCGCCAGTGCGGCAATAACCGACGCGCGGATCTGGTCGTCGTTGGCGGAAGCGGAAGGCCGATCGAGGCGGAGGTTCGCGATGGCGGTGATGAAGTCAGTGCGCGTGACCATCCCGACCAGCCTTTTATCGCGCATCACAGGAAATCGTGTGACGCCGTGCGATTCCATGAGTTGGACGACCTGTTCAAGCGGTGTGTCCTCCTCGACCGTGATCGGACTGGGCGACATGATCTGACTACCTTGCGGCCGTGTTGGCGGGCGAAGTCGAGTGCGACCTGGTTCGCGCCTGCAAGCATCGCAAGCCAGCGGCCGCGGCGCCTTTCCGTCCCGACTTCCACGCGTCGGATGAAATCTCCTTCTGACAGGATTCCGACTAGCACTCCATCCCGATCGGTGACCGGAAGGCCACTGACGCCATGGGACAGCATCGTCTTGATAGCGTCGATCACCGATGCGTCGCCGTCGATTGTGATTACGTTCCGTGACATGATCTCCCGTACGTGCACGGCGAAATTCCTCCCAATGGCGCTGACACGTTCAGCTAACTCCCGGAAACAATGAGGTGCGTTGATCCTTATCAACCAAGCGGTCGTCTAATCACGCTGATATGCCGCCGGCGCGGCGGGCGCCGGGCCGGAATGACGCCGACAGCTGGTAACCGCCTATGGTTCCTGACAGCCTGACCGCTCGCCTGAACGACAAGAACTCCCGTCAAGATCCGGGGAGAGGCGACGGCTTGGCCTTGGGGCGCGATCTCCGGCTCGATGTATGCCGAGGGATTGCTCTCTGGTGCATCTTCCTCGATCACATCCCCAACAATGTCTTCAGCTGGTTGACCCTGCGGCACTATGGCTTCAGCGATGCGGCTGAAGTCTTCATGTTCGTGTCCGGCGTGACCTGCGCGCTGAGCTACGGCGCTGTCCGCCGTCGCGAGGGGTGGTGGGCAGTCTTCGCGCATACGCTGCTGCGAGGCTGGGAGATCTATGCGGCCTTTCTCATCCTGACTATTACGCTTGTCGTGGTCGTGCACGCCTCGGGCAGGGATCGATTCGCGGACGAAGCCAACGTGAAGATTCTGTTGCAACAGCCGGGTGCCGCACTGACCCATGCTGCCATCCTGATGTATCGCCCGATGAACACGGATGTTCTGCCGACCTTTGTGCTCTTCCATCTATCGTTTGCTCCCGCCCCCTGGGGAATACTGAAGTTTCCCAATGCGTCCCTGCTGACCTCCGCGTCTATCTATGCGCTGGTGCAATTGTACGGCTGGAACTTGCCGGAGTGGCCTGTCATCAGTGGTATTTCAATCCGCTTGCTTTGGCAATTCCTGGTCGTCCTTGGGGCGTGGTGGGCGATCCGGGGCTATCGGATGTTTTGGCCAAAAATCGTGTCGTGGCCCGTCGTTTTACTCGCGACAGCGTATCTCGGCTTTGGCCTCATGATCACATTGAGCTGGGAGGTCGAGCCATTGGCAGCCGCGATTCCAGGCTATATTACGCGGTTAATTTATCCGATCGACAAGCCGGATCTGGGCCTATTGCGGCTCCTGCATTTCCTGGCCATTGCCATCGTCGTGGCGAAGTTCGTGCCACCGAATTGGCGGGGATTTACTATGGTCGGCCTGATTCATTGCGGCGAGCGTTCGCTCGAAACCTACTGCGCAGCCGTCGTGCTTTCCCTGCTGGCAAGTTGGTATCTCGTTGAAGTATCCGACAGCATCGCGGCGCAGTTCGTGGTGAGCGCCACAGGGGTCGCGGCGCTCGTCCTGTTTGCGACATGCATGGCCTGGATCGGCAAACGAAGCCGGCAACATCCGAAACTGCTGTAAGAGATGCTTCTCGTCTCTGTCCCGCGATCGCTTGTAGGAGACAATCAATCTTGCCGCTTACGCCACCATGAGCCGATTCGGCTTCACGCAGTTTCGCAACTCGACCCGGCGCGCGGTCGGAAGAGAAATTACGCCGTTCCGCTCGAGCTGGGTAAAGGTGCGCGAGACCGTTTCGATCGTGAGGCCAAGATAGTCGGCGATGTCCTGTCGCGACATCGGAAGCTCGACGGCGGCATTCTTGGTGGCGCGGCGCGCCATGTCATGCAGGAAGCCGACGACACGCTCTTCGGCGCTACAGATCAGGAGCATCAGATGCTGTTGAAACCGGCGCAGCTCCTGCGCCGCCGCGTCCCACAGCTGTCCCGCCAGATCCTTTTCGTGCGCGGCGCGGGCCATGAGGGCGGCGCGTTTTACGACGACGACCCGCGTCTCGCAGACGGCCTCGGCCGAGGAGATATGGCTTTCACCGGCCTCGAAGCCGAAGATATCTCCGGGCAGATAGAACGTGCCAATCTGGCGGCGTCCGTCTTCCAGGATCTTGTAGGTGCGGACGGCACCGGAGACAACCTGGTAGAGGTATTCCGCAGCCTCCTCCTCGCCGTAAATCTCGCTGTTGCGTGCGAACCGCATCGGCGCCCCGATCATGCCAAACGGCTTTTCGACATGCGCCTGTCGGGCGAGGATGCTGGTCGGGTGACGGCTGCTATCGCGAGAAATAGCGTTTTGGGTTTGCATGGCGACGCTCCATGGATGGGAAGATCGATGGAGGCAGATTGATCGCATCTCCTGGATTGGGAAATTTGGATGTTTCCCCTAAGTAGAAGCCACTTACGTATCTGTACGTAAGTCCAGGAGATACAGAGGAGGAATAGACGGTGTTCGTACGCCCATATGTCAGTGTCTCGGCGCGCGGGGCGAAAAGCGACGCTAGGTCCCGTTCTTGTCGGGATAGGCAGCGCGTGTGGCGGCTCGATTCTCGTCTTGTTCCTGACGCCAGCGCGTCGTGCTGCGATCGGTGAGGACGAGCACGAGCGCAAAGACCGAGAGGAGGAGACAGACGGCTGCGACGACAAGCAGTGTGCTCATTGCCATGTTGGGCTCCTCGATCTGATCAGCCGGCCGCCTTGATGTCTTCCGGCGATTCCACATAGTAGCCGGAATAGCCGTCGACGAAGCAGAGGTGATCATGGACCTCCTTGACACCCGAGGTGTTCTCGGCGAGCACGATCGCGGCCTGGCGCGCGCGGTCATCGAAGATCAGGCCGTGCAGATGCACGACACCGTTGCGCACCCAGACCTGGAAGCCGGCGGGACGCCAACCGGTGGCGTTGATTTCGCGCAGGATTCGTTCACGGATATGGGTATCATCGGCCGTCGGGTCAGGCACTTCGCGCGCCAGCGACGCGACGGCTTGCAGGATGTCTGCTCGGGTGACGATCCCAACCATGGTCTTGCCATTCACAACCGGTACCCCCTTCACGCCATGCTTGTGCATCAAATGCACGATCTCGTCGAGCGGCGTCTGCTCGCCGACGGTGATCGGATTCGTAGCCATGACATCTTCGACCTTACGGCCGCGCTCGTGCACGAAATCGGTCGCGGCACGGCTGACCCCGGTGAAAAGCTCCAGCCAGGCCGATCGTTTGTGTCCTGTTCCGATCTCGGCGCGCTGCAGGAAATCTCCCTCCGACATCATGCCCCTGAGCGTACCATCTTCGTCCATCACCGGCAGACCGCTGAGGTGACATCGCAGCATGATGTTGGCCGCGTCCAGAATCTTCGTGTGCGGGCTGACGGCGATGATATGTTTGGTCATGATCTGATGCGCGCATGTCTGACCTCCATGTTGAAAATCAAATATTAAAGCTCTTTGCGCCCTGCATATTGACGTGGCTCAACGGACTGCTTGGCCGCGCTCCAGAGACTTCAAGAGCAGCATGAAGTCGCCCACTTGGTCCGCATCGAAGCTGAATTGGGGCATGGTCGGATGGCCAGTGATGATTCCTTCCGCCAATGCTTCCTGCAGCATCTCGACCGGATAGCGCTCGTGCAGCGTCCGGAACGGCGGCGCTATCCTCAGCGGGCTGGGGCTCACCCGATCGATCGCGTGGCAGCGGGCGCAATAGAACTGCGCAAGGCGACGGCCTTGCTCCTGGTCCGCGGCGGCTGGAGCCAGCGCGGCGCAGATCGCGCTGGCGATGACGAGGCCGCAACCAATAGTATGCCGGAACGTCATGGCGGGATGCCTCACGTTGATTGGCGTTTAATGAGACATCAGGACCGGGACGGTCATCGCACGAAGCATATCGCGCGTCACGCCGCCGAGCACGGTTTCCTGCAGCCGGGAGTGGCCGTATCCACCCATTACCAGAAGGTCGAGGCTCTCATCCGCCGCGATCGACAGCAGGATCGACTGAACTTCTGACTTGGACGCCGGCAACGACGTGATCTTGGCCGGAAGCCCCTCCTTTGCAGGATAACGCACCAGATGGTCGGTGGAGCTTTCTGAGGGAATCGGATCAGCACCATCGATGGTGATGACGGCGAGAGCATCGGCTGCGTGCAACAGCGGCATTGCGTCATGGAGGGCGCGGGCAGCAAGCCGGCTGCCGTCCCAGCAAATCCCGATTCGCTTCGCCGAAAATGCGCCGTGGAACGTGTAAGGCATGAACAGGACGGGACCGCCGCTCTGGAACAATAGCTCCCGCGGGATCACGTCGTCGTAGCTGTCGTATTCGCCGCGCGGCTGCACTACCACGGTCAGGTCATGGAGTCGCGCGCTCGCGCAGATGATCCCGCGAGCATCGAAGGGGAGCGCGCCCACGGAGCGGGTCGCGTAGGATATCCCTGCATTCCGAGCCTCGATGTCGAAGACGCGCAGCGCCGCCTCGGCGCGCTCCAGAGCCTGTGCATGTTCGACCTCGAACAGCGAGGCGACGGCCACTCCACCCCCGACTACGATCGGGACACTGGCAGTCTCATAGTCGATTGCCATCGCGTCAAGATGCGCGCCGGTGCTGAGCGCGAGCGAGACCGATCCGTCGACTGCGGGGCGCGGCGACAGATCCGTCGGAATGTGGACCAAGATGTTCTTGAACATGGGCCGTTCTCCAAAGGGGTACGAGCAAGTGCCATCAAAACACCGGTCGAGGACGGGCCAATTTGATCTGCCTCATGCGCGTTCGTGGATTCTGATTGAGCGGGATCAATTCATCGAGCGTGCTTTTCGCGCAAATGTTATGCCCCAGCTTGCAGGAGCCGGCATGGCGCGCGTCGCATTGGTTACGGGTGGAAGTAGGGAAATTGGGGCCGCGATTGCGCGCGCCCTCGCTGCTGCCGGATGCCGCGTTGCGGCCTGCTATGCTAGGAATGTAGGAGCCGCGTGGTCTTTTCAGGATCAGACCGGAATTCCCGTTTTCCAGTGGGATCTCGCGAACTACGAGCCTGTGCAGCCGGTGTCCGCGAGGTGGAGGCGGCGCTGGGCCCAATCGACATCCTGGTCAACAACGCCGGTATCGTGCGCGACGTCACACTGCATCGAATGACCAAGCCGCAGTGGGATGCGGTGATCCGGACCGATCTCGATTCATTGTTCAACATGTGCCGGCCCCTCATCGAGGGCATGCGGGCGCGCAAGTTCGGGCGGATCATCAACATCTCGTCGATCAATGGGCAGAAGGGCCAGATCGGCCAGACGAACTATGCCGCGGCGAAGGCCGCCGAGCTCGGCTTCACCCGCGCGTTCGCGCTCGAAAGCGCGCGGTTTGGGATCACTGTTAATGCAATCTGCCCCGGTTACATCAACACCGAGATGCTGGCTGCGGTGCCGGCCGATGTCATGCAGAACTCTATTCTGCCGCAGATTGCGGTCGGGCGGCTGGGGCAGCCGGAGGAGATCGCCCGTGCCGTCGCCTTTCTTGCTGCCGACGAAGCAGGGTTCATCACCGGGTCGACGCTGTCAATCAATGGCGGCCAGCATATGTGGTGAATGGGAGACATGACAATGCTCGCAACCGATGTGATGCGCAGTTCGTTCGCAACGATCAAGCCGACTGCCACAGTACTCAATGCCGTCGAGCTGCTGCTTGAAACCGATCAGCGCGGCCTGCCAGTGATCGACGACGCCGGCGACCTTGTCGGCATGGTTTCGGAGGGCGATTTCCTCCACCGCGATGAGCTTGGCATCAGCCCGCCATCAGGAAACTGGCTGGAGCCTTTGCTTGGCATTGCGGAGAATACACCTGAACGCGAGCGCATGCGCACGCTGCAGGTCGGCTCGCTCATGAGTGGCGCGCCGATCACCGTCGATGTCGAGGCATCGATCGAGGACGTCGTCGCGCAGATGGATATTTACAACGTCGCCCAGTTCCGGTGCTCGGCGCCGGAACCGTCGTCGGTATTATCAGTCGCAGGGAACTGCTTGCGGCATTGGCGCGCCGATTGAGAGAAGCAGAAAAAGAAAGCATTGGAGTTACTTCATGAGCGAGATGACCCTGCAGTCACATGCGCACGCCGTCGTTTGGATCGATCACCTTGTTGCGAAGGTTTTCGGCATTGGGTTAACAGGCGTCAGCGCGACGGCCGTCCATGTGCATTTGGCGTCGCAGCACCTGCATCATAAGGCGAATACTGGCGATGGTCTCGTCCAGGCCGATGCGACATTTCTTGCCAGGGTGGGAGAGGCCGTAAGCGGTTGCACCGATTTGCTCGTCATCGGTCCAGGCATCGAGAAGGCCGAGCTGACGCAGTATCTCAGGGCGGAGCGGCCCGGCCTCCAGTTGCATGTTGAGCCGAGCGATCATCCGACCGACGCGGAGATCGTGGCGCTGGGTCGGAAGCGGTTCCACCTTGGCTGAGCGGCAAAGGTCCGGCGTCTGAACAGCTGCCAGGTCGAAAAGATAGATTGCGCCCGAGCCCATCCGGCTCGAGTTGGAGGCGAGCGATGACAGTCCATGCAGTTCTCGACCAGCCCACATCTGCCGCTAACGACGATGTGGCGACTGCGAGAGCGCCTGCGTCGGTGCCATCCGAGAGCCAGCGCATTGCCTCATCCAGAATGTTACTGGACAACTTCTCGCCGATGATTGGGTCGGTGCCATCGAATTGGTTCGGTGGCGCCTATGGCGGGAAAGATCAGCATGGGCGCTCGGCGGGAGGTGGTGTCGGCCGTAACGGAGCGCTACCGGTCGGCCAAACGAGTGGTGAAGGGGCGCATCCTCGATGCGCTATGCGCGACGACGGGCTGGCATCGCAAGCATGCGGTGCGCGCACTTGGGCGGCGCGCAAAGGTTGAACCGGGTAAGGTCGAGGCTCCCGGAGAGCGCAAGCGTAGATATGGCGCTACGATCAAGGACGCGACAACGGCGCTATGGGAGGCGTCGGATCGGGTTTGCGGCAAGCGGCTCAAGGTGATGATCCCGACCTTGCTGGCGGCCCTCGAGCAACATGGCCGATTGCAGCTTGGGCAGGCGGACCGTGATTGTGTTCTGGCGATCAGTGCCGCTATCATTGACCGCCTGCTTGTCGATGTGAAGCTCGCGGCGAGCGGCGGCAGGCGGCGCCGTGCTGGATTCTATTCGGCAATCCGGCGCGAAGTCCCGATCCGCACGTTCAATGATTGGAACAGCCCGCCGCCCGGCTTCTGTGAGGTCGACATGGTCGCCCATGGCGGCACGTCAGTGGCTGGCTCGTTCATCCAGACCCTGACGATGGTCGATATCGCCACGGGCTGGACGGAGTGCCTGCCGTTGGTGACGCGCGAAGGTTCGCTGGTCGTCGAGGCGATCAACCGCGCACAGAGCCTGTTCCCTTGGCTCTTGCGCGGCGTAGACTTCGACAACGATAGCGCCTTTGAACGATGTCGTCGTGCCATGGTGTCGCGAACAGAAGCTCGAAGTCACGCGCTCGCGTGCCTACAAGAAGAACGATCAAGCGTTCGTCGAGCAAAAGAATGGTGCTGTTGTGCGTCGCTTGATGGGCTACGGCCGCTTCGATGGCGTCGAGACAGCGCGCGCGATGGGCCGCCTCTATGCGGCGGCACGGCTTTACGTCAACTTCTTTCAGCCCTCGTTCAAGCTGAAGGAGAAGCGCCGGGAAGGGGCTAAAGTGATCAAGCGCTAACGCTCGGCAAGACGGTGACTGCCGGCGAGCCGCGTGCCACGCACCGGCGAGCTCGTCGACCCTATAAAACCAGGGTTCGCATGCCGTCCAAGCTCGACGCACATATTGCCACTATCGAAGGCTGGCTGTCAGAGCAGCCACAGCTGACCGCGCTCGCAATCGTCGGCCGGCTGAGCGAGAATCACCCAGAGGAGTGCGGGACGAGACAGCATTCGATCGTGCAGCGCCTGCTAAGGGCACTTAGACGGAAGACGGCCAAGCAGTTGCTCTCGAAGGAGCCGCTTGCGGACGCCACGACCGCTGCCCCATTGCCCGGGGTTGTGGACGGCTCGGGCTATGGAGGGCCCGACCCGCCCACAGCCCCTCTCGTCGAGCAAGCCGGAAAGCCCACCTGGCGCGGTCAATCAATCGACATCGGATCGCCATCGGCAATGGCACCATCAGGGTAACATTCGCAGATGCGGCAATACGCCAGGCAATAGCGGGTGCCGAGTCGATCGACCAATTGGTCCCACGCGGCAATGGCGCGATGGACCGGGGGGCTTTCACCGGCTAGCCTGCGCTCGCATTCGCCGATTGGCAACTCCATCTCGCGGCCTCACCCGGCAAACGGCTTCAGCTGGCGCTGAACGCGGTTGCTGACGGCTGGCGCTTCGCGCGGATGGTGTCGATGCCGCATGCGGTCTGGCAGCCCTGGTTCATGGTCAAGCCTCAACCGGGTGACAACCGGTTCGCCGGCCGGGATTGGACATTACCGGCCTTTAACGTCATGGCGCAGGCATTCCTGCTGGGCGAACAGTGGTGGCATTCGGCGGCGAGCGGCCTGCACGACGTCTCGAAGGGAAATGCGGCAATTGTGGATTTCACCGTCCGCCAATGCCTCGATGTCGTGGCGCCGTCCAACTTTGCGTTCAGCAACCCCGAGGTACTGCGCGAGGCAATGGACTCGGGTGGCGGCAACTTCGTGCCGGGCTGGCGTAACTGGTTGGAAGATTGCAGGGACCTGTTGAGCGCCAGGCCGTCCGGACCCGCCCCATTTGTGGTCGGCAAAAACGTTGCCGCGACCAAGGGCAAGGTTGTCTACAGGAATGAGCTGATCGAGCTCATCCAATACGCACCCGAGACGGCCGACGTTTGCCCCGAACCGGTACTTATCGTGCCGGCGTGGATCATGAAGTATTACATCCTCGATCTCTCGCCGCAGAATTCGCTCGTGCGCTTCCTGGTTCAATGCGGCTTTACGGTGTTCATGATCTCATGGCGCAACCCCGGGCCGGCCGATCGCGAACTTGGTCTTGATCACTATCGCAAGCTGGGATCGACGCCGCCATCGACGTCATCAATCAGCTGTTCCCGAACGTCCAATCCATGCGGCTGGCTACTGCCTTGGCGGGACGCTACTCGCAATTGCGGCTGCTCGGCTGCAAAAGGAGCGGCCCGGCTGCCTGCGCTCGGTGACGCTCTTGGCAGCCCAGGTCGATTTCACCGATGCTGGCGAGCTGACGCTCTTCATCAATGAAAGCCAGGTCGCGTTCCTCGAGGATATGATGCGGCAGAGCGGCGTGCTCGAGACGGCGCAGATGGCCGGTGCGTTCCAGTTGCTGCGATCGAACGACATGATCTGGTCACGCCTGGTCCGCGACTATCTCATGGGCGAGCGCGCCGCACCGAGTGATCGGATGTCATGGAACGCGGACGCGACTCGCATGCCATACCGGATGCATTCAGACTATCTGCACAAGCTGTTTCTCAACAACGACCTTGCCGAAGGCCGTTATTTGGCGGACGGGCAGCCGGTGGCACTCTCCGACCTTCGCGTCCCCATGTTCGTGGTCGGCACCGTTCGTGATCACGTCGCGCCCTGGCGGTCGGTTCACAAGATTCACCTGTTGGCAAATGCCGATATCGCCTTCGTGCCGGCGAGCGGCGGTCACAATGCCGGCATCGTTGCTCAGCCGTCGGAGGAGGAGCACAGCTATCAGTTGTTGGAGAAGAAGACGGATCAACCTTATGTCGGCCCCGACGAGTGGCTGCGGAGGGCGGTGAACCGCGACGGATCCTGGTGGCTGGAGTGGGTTCAGTTCCTGATGGCGCATTCCGGTGCGTGGGTGCCGGCTCAATCGGGGTTTCACGCGCCCGAGGGTAGATTGCCGCTCGACGATGCGCCCGGACAGTACGTCCTGCAGCATTGATCCGGTCAGCCGTTGCCGTGGACAGGCTTGATCTGCCGCAAAGCGCCACCACCGGTGTTCGGCCACGAGCCACGCCCGTCTGCAGGAGAGAGGCATGAGTCATAATTATTCGAATTCTCTTCATAGTCGCGGGGGTCATCGCAGCGCTGTTTGTCGCGCGATACGCTCAACTTCGACATCATGCAAATGTTCGTCGTCGTCCTACTCGTAACCGGGCTTCTGATGGTCGGTGTTCTCTGGAGTGTGTGGCGGCGCCAAGCGTGACCTTCCGTCATTCGTTTGCGTGGCGGTGTCGTTCCGGCATAGCGGCTCAGCTCGCCGCGATCCTGCATTGCCGTTGTGCTTGGTGACGCCGGATCGGCTTATGTCGGCCACGCTTGAACGTAAGCTTAGAGTCCAGCCGCCGATCGCCCGGGGATGATTTTCATGCATAGAGAGGTCAAGGCAGGTTAAGCGAATGCACTCTTCTTGCATCCTAAGCCTGCATTCTAGCGGCCTTCGACCGTGGCGTCCCGACCGGTGAAGGCTATCAGCAGCAACGACAGCGCAGACGCCGCTGCCACAAAGGCCGCGGTCCAAGCTACCGCCGAGACGACAAAGGCTGCCTCAAATCGCCAAGCCAGAAGCGGCTCGGTTGAGGCAAGCGGCATCGCGTCGGGGAAGAACCAATTGTAGAATAGAACGAGCGCCGCCGTAGAGATGGCGCTTCCGGCAAAAAGAACACTCAATGCGCGTTTCATAGCATCCTCCTGTTTTGGTGAAAAGATGCTGACAGACTTCATCGGCTCGACCAATTCCGGATATTCCCTTAGGGCGCGGTCCGCAGGTCGGAAGGGCACGATGTGCTTCGCAAACAGGACATGCTGCGGTGGAGCGTTGTAGTGGGCGAGCCGGAGGCGTCCACGATTTCCCAATTGACGTCGCCGGTTTGAATCTTCGCTTGGACCCTGACCACGTCGACCGCGTCAAGGATAACAGAGACCCCTTGCGCCAAGGCGTGCCCGGCACGATCGAGAACTGGCCTGGTAGACGAGTTCGGATGCCGGGAGTATAGGTCTCCGGCGGCAATGTGGCGTGCTCGGCAACGGCATAGAGTTGCTTGCGAATGACATCCGATCGCAGAACCAGGGCGCCCGGAGTCATCCGTGAAGAATGCAGATCGGCCTGAGAGATAGGCAGAAGTTGTCTGGATAAAGTATTCGATTTTGCAGGAAAGCTGGGTGTTGGGCCACGGTTTCTTGCGTTTTGGGATTTTGCTTTCGAGCGATTCGTGATTCCCTGACGGCGGGTCATCGGCATTGGGACGGCGATGAGCAAACCGCGGGATGATCGCCAGAAAGACCTGTTGCTTCCGGCGCTCGATCAAATCATCGACATGGGCCACCCGCTGGTGCGGTTGGCGGCGCTGATCGACTGGAAGTTTCTGGATGACCGCTTTGGTTCGGTGTGCCAAACCGGGCCGGGGCAGCCTGGCCTGCCGACGCGGCTTGTCGCCGGCCTGTTCATTCTGAAGCACATGCACAATCTCTCGGATGAGGTGCTGTGCGCCCGCTGGATCGAGAACCCTTATTACCAATACTTCTGCGGCGAGTTGAGCTTCTGCCACAGTGCCGTTCGATCGATCGTCGATGACGCGCTGGCGCCAGCGGCTCGGCGAGGAACTGCTCGTCGCGTTGATCCAGGAAAGTCTGTCGGTGGCACACAAGACTGGCGCCATCGGTGCCAAGGACCTGGAGCGGGTGGTGGTCGATACCACGGTGCAGCCCAAGGCCGTTGCCCATCCGACCGACGCGCGGCTGATGCATCGGGCCATCACCAAGCTCGTCGGGCTTGCCAAGCGCAACCGTGTGCCGCTGCGCCAGAACTATCTGCGCCTGGCCAAGCGCACCGCCATCATGGTCGGCCGCTATACCCGCGCTCACCAGTTCAAGAGCGCCCGGCGCCAACTCAAGTTCCTGCGGACGCGGCTTGGCCGGATCATCCGCGACATCCGCCGCAAGATTGATGGCGATGCGCGGCGCTGGAAGCGCGCTTCGGCCCGCTGCTCGATCTGGCGCAGCGGGTGCGCAGCCAGGATCAGCATCAGCGCGGCCCCAAGGTCTATGCGTTGCATGCGCCGGAGGTCGAGTGCATGGGCAAGGGCAAAGCCCGCGCGCCTTACGAGTTCGGCTGCAAGGTCAGTATCGCCACCCCCGTGACGTCGCCGAAGGGTGGACAGTTCGTGCTCCATGCCAAGGCGCTGCACGGCAATCCCTTCGACGGCCACACGCTCGGCCCCGTGGTCGCCGACATGGAGAAGCTCACCGGCGTGGAGGCTCGTCGTATCCACGTCGACAAAGGGTACCGCGGCCACAACTACCCGCACCGGTTCAGGGTCTGGATCTCGGGTCAGGTTCGCCGCGTCACGGCTTCCATCCGGCGCGAGATGAAGCGTCGCGCGGCTGTCGAACCCGTCATCGGTCACGTCAAGGCCGAGCACCGCATGGACCGCAACTATCTCAAATGCCGCGTCGGCGACCGTATCAACGCCGTCCTCGCCGCGGCCGGCTACAACTTCGGCCTGCTCCTGCGATGGCTCGCAGAACTCTTGCGGGCCATCATCCGGGCCTTCGCCGAAACTGTCCCGGCTCAAAAGATCGCTTAAATCAGCGCTCGTCCGCGTTCTTCACGGAGGACCCCGGAGGTGGCGCGATCAGATGCGCCATGTCGCGCGCCAGCACGCTCTTGCCGGTACCGGACTTTCCGCCAATTGCAAGCAGGCGGGGCGGCCCCGGTTCAACGAGCCGGCGTGCAAACTCGAAATACCGATTTGCATGGATGGCGATCGTTTCGTCGCTTTGCTGCTGCCGCCGCTTTGTAGAGCGGACGTTGGAGCGTATTGCAGCGCGTATCGACAGAAACAGCGGCAGCAAGGACAACGCGTTCGATTGTGCATCCAAGGTGGCTTGCATGTAGCTGTTGAACAGTCTGTTGGCTGTCGGCCCTGCCCGGAGTACAACAGGTCCATCACGGGGAATGCGAGGTCATAAAGGACGTCGGTTGTTGCGATGACCGGATCGAACTCGATCGCATCGAACAGAACGGGCTCGCCGTCGAGTAGAACGATGTTGCCGAGATGTGCATCGCCGTGACAGTGCCGGACCTGCCCGCGGCGGGCGCGGCGGCGCAACAGCTCGAGATTGCGCGCGAGGGACAGATGGCTCAGTTCGTGCAGTTTAGCGATCGCCTCTCGGGACAGAACTGGCTCGGCGCAAAACTGCTCCGTATTGCGATCAATGATGACAGAGAGCGAGGCTAGCCATGGGGATCCTTTGCGTCCGGTTGCGGTCCGATGGGATTCCAGCAGGATGGCGGCCAGTCTCTCGCCAAGCTCCGGCCGGATTGGATCTTGCTCGGCGAGATGATCGAGCGTCTTGTTTTCATCGAAGCGAGCCATTTCGACGGCCCACTCGATAACCGGTCCGGTCCCTCCGATTGCCGGACCATCGCGCCCGCGTATGATTGGCACCATCCCGCGGTAGATGGAGGGGCGTAGCGCTTGTTGATGGCAATCTCATCCTCGCAAGCGCGCCGCCGCTTCTCCAACGTCAGATAGGGAAGCTTGACCGCTCGCTTGACCTTCAAGACGCGCGAAGGTTCGAGAAAGACGATCGAACAATGCGTGTCGATCCGCCGCACGGCCACGTTCGGTCGGTCCGATCCGGCCAAAAACGACAATACAACGTCCTGGCTGGCTTCACCCGTGGCCGCGTCGGTAGGCGATTCCGCTGTCATCACGGTCTCAGCACAGCAGCGCCGACCAGCTTGCCGTCGCGCAGGCGCGCAAGCGCTTCGTTCGCCTGATTCAAGGGGAAGACGGTGACGTGCGTTCGGATTCCGGCCTTCGCCGCGATCCTGAGAAAGTCGACGCCATCCTGTCGGGTGAGGTTGGCAACGGAGATGATCTGTCGTTCACCCCAGAGAATGTTGTAGGGAAAGCTCGGAATATCAGACATGTGGATGCCGGCGCAGACCACGCGTCCGCCCTTGCGCAGCGCGCGCAATGCAAGCGGGACGAGGGGCCCCGCGGGTGCGTAGATGATCGCGGCATCAAGTTCGGCCGGGGGTCGATCGCCCGAAGAGCCGGCCCAGCATGCGCCGAGCGACAAAGCCAAGTGCTGGGCCTCGGTGTCGCCCGCACGGGTCAAAGCGTACACATCCCGCCCTTGCCAACGCGCCACTTGTGCGACGATATGTCCCGCCGCGCCAAAACCGTAGATGCCGAGTTTGCGGCCGTCGCCAGCCATCACCAGGGAGCGCCAGCCGATCAGGCCGGCGCAGAGCAGCGGTGCAAGCTCCGCGTCCTCGCCGTCTTCACCGAGCGGAAAGCAGTAACGCGCGTCTGCCACCAGGTGGGTGGCTAAGCCGCCGTCCCGCGTATAACCGGTGAACAGTGGATCATCGCAGAGATTTTCCTTACCCTCCCGGCAATAAGGGCAGTGCCCGCAGGTCGACCCGAGCCAGGGAACGCCAACGCGCGTACCAAGCTGCGCGCCGCTTACGCCGTCACCAATCGCGTCGATGCGGCCGACCACTTCGTGCCCGGGAACGATCGGATAGGAAATGTTTGGCAATTCTCCGTTGACGACGTGCAGATCGGTGCGGCAAACGCCGCAGGCGCTGACTTTCACGCGGACCTCGCCGGGACGAGGGACTGGGTCCGGCCGTTGCACTTGTTGCAGCGTCGCGCCGCGCGCGGTCAAGATCATGGCGTGCATACCGAAACTCGCTTTAGCTCGATGACCACTCTTTGATCACATCATTTGACTCCGTTTTGATCCTGGTCAACGGCCGATTGGCTCTTCCGGATTAGCTTTGCTTCGCAATCAAGACCCAAAAGGGCCTGCTCAAGACCACCGTCAAGAGGCTGGCCGCCAAGTAGAACAGGCGATCGACATCAAGACGGTGGCGTAAGCGCTTCGCGGGGTAGTTGCTCAGGCAGCGGTGCCTCCGCGAAGTGCCATCCAACCCAGGGGATCAGCCATGTACGAGTTTCTTCAGGAAACCGTCGCGAGCAATATGACGAAGTCGGTCCGGAGCGTCGCTCCCGAGATGAGCGTGGGCGATCTTTACCGGCTGTTCGCAAGAGACGACTATGATGCCTATCCCGTCCTGCGCGACGATATCGTGGTTGGGTTCGTCACGAAACTCGACGCCCTTAAGGTGTTCGCGCTCACGACGGATCACATATTGCCACATTATGACGATCGCATGGGGACGACAGTCGACGAGATCATGTCGTGCGATGTGATTGCAGTCGAGCCGGACACAAATCTGCAGCGTGTTCTGCAGCTGATGGTCGCACATCGGCTCAAGAGCCTGCCCGTGGTTGACGGACATCACCACCTGCTCGGAATTATCGCTCGCGAGGACGTCATGCGGGCTCTGGCGCGCTGCACGAATCGACAGGCGCCTCCGCTGGTTCCCTGCGAGACTGTTCGATGTCTACTTTTGGCTTAGAGCGGGTTCTTTTGCCGCGAACAATAGCACTTGTCGGCGGCAGCTCGCGTCCGTCGTCGTTGGGCGCGGCTGTTCTCAGGAATCTTAAGGCGAGCGGCTTTGTCGGCCGGATCGCCGTGGTCAATCCAAACTACGCTGAGATCGGCGGCGAAGCTACGTTCCCGGACATCAAGTCGCTACCGTTCGTTCCGGATCTCCTCGTGATCGCGGCGCCGGCGGCTGCGATACCCGTGATCATCTCGGACGCCGCCGCGGTCGGCGTCGGCGGCGCGGTGATCCTGTCGGCGGGTCTCGGGCACGGCGCGGGCTCGCTTGCCGAAATGGTTGCGCGGACGGCGCGCAAGCACGGCATACGCCTGATCGGGCCCAACTGTATCGGGCTGATGGTCCCGCACGCGAAGCTCAATGCGAGCTTCGCGGCCCATCGTCCATTCGACGGACGGATGGCCCTGATCTCGCAGTCCGGCGCCATTGCTGCCGCGATGATCGAATGGGCTGCGCAACGGCGGCTTGGCTTTTCCGGCATTGTCTCGATCGGCGACCAGCTCGACGTCGACGTTGCCGACCTGCTCGACTATTTCGCATTGGACGACCATACCAACGCGATCCTGCTCTATGTGGAGGCCATCAAGGATGCGCGCAAGTTCATGTCCGCAGCGCGCTCCGCGGCGCGGCTCAAGCCGGTAATCGTCGTCAAGGCGGGGAGGATGGCCCAGGGCGCCAAGGCCGCTGCCACCCACACCGGCGCGCTGGCCGGTTCAGACGCCGTCTTTGATGCAGCATTCCGCCGTGCTGGTATACTGCGTGTGTACGACCTGCGCGAACTGTTCGATTGCGCCGAGTTGCTCGGCCGCGGTTTTGTTCCACGCGGCAACCGGCTGGCGGTTTTGACCAATGGCGGCGGGCTCGGTATCCTAGCGATCGACCGGCTTGCCGAACTCGGGGGCACTCCGGCGAACTTGACGACGGAGATCATTGCTCGGCTCGATCGGGTTCTGCCGCGAGGCTGGTCTCGCGCCAATCCCGTCGATATTTCCGGCGACGCCGATGCCACTCGCTACGTGTCCGCGCTCGACGCATTGCTCGAGGACACGAACAGTGACGCGGTGCTGGTCATGAACGTGGAAACGGCGGTCGCGCCGGCCGAAGGAATCGCCGAAGCGGTGGCACAATGTGTTCTTGATCGTCGGACCAGGAAGAGCGACGTTGGCACGCTGGTGCTTGCATCGTGGGATGGTGCCGACGACCGCACGGCGGCGACCTTTGAAGCTGCCCACATCCCGCATTTTCCGACCGAGGATGATGCGGTGCGCGCCTTCACGTATCTGGTGAGATTCCGCGAAGCCTCCGTCGCACTGGCCGCAACGCCGCCCGGTATCGCCTCGACCTTAAAGCCGGAAACGGCTGCGGCGCGGCGCATAATCGCGAAGGCGCTGTCCGAAGGGCGGGAATGGCTTGACCCGGCCGAGATCGCCGCCCTGTTTGAGGCTTACGATATTCCGATGGTGCCGACGATTGCCGCGCGCGATGCCGACGATGCCGCGGAGAAGGCCGCGCCGTTCCTGGCCCGGGGACTTGTGGTGGCCGTCAAGCTGCTTTCCCGCGACGTCCGTCACAAGTCGGATATCGGCGGCGTCATTCTCGGCTTGCTGACTCGCGAAAGCATCGCCGAGGCGGCCCGGACGGTGCTCGCGCGTGCCCGGAACGCGCGTCCCGATGCCACCCTTCAGGGGGTGACGATCCAACCGATCATCGAGCGGAGGGCGGCACGCGAACTGATCGTCGGCATTGCCGACGATCCTACCTTTGGCCCCGTGATCGTGTTTGGCCGCGGTGGCACCGCGGTCGAGGTGATCAGCGATAAGGCGCTGGCGCTGCCACCGCTCGACATGAACCTGGCGCGCGACCTGGTGGGGCGGACTCGGGTCTCGCGGCTGCTTGCGGCCTATCGCGACGTGCCCGCTGTCCCCGGCGACGCCGTGCCGCTCACCCTCGTCAAGCTGGCGCAGATGGCGGCCGATATTCCGGAAGTCGCAGAGCTCGACATCAATCCGCTACTGGCAGACGAGAGCGGCGTGATTGCGCTCGACGCGCGCGTGGCAGTCCGCAGACCAGTGCGGCTGTTTGCCGGCCAGACGCGGCTCGCGGTGCGGCCTTACCCGTCTCAATGGGAAGGAGAGCTTGCCCTCAGGGGCGGCTCGCGCGTCGTGATACGGCCGTTGCGGCCGGAAGATGAGCTAATGGTCGAGAGCTTCTTCAGGCGAGTGACCGCCGAGGACCTTAGGCTTCGCTTCTTCCAGGCAATGAAGAATTTTTCGCACACGTTCATTGCACGGCTGACTCAGCTCGACTATGCGCGTGCGATGGCCTTTGCGGCGCTGGATCCGAGTACTGGCGCGATGGTGGGAGCAGTCCAGCTTCATTCGGACTCGCTCTACGAGAATGCCGAATATGCTATCCTGCTGCAGTCAGACCTCAAGGGCAAAGGACTGGGATGGGCGTTGATGCAGCTCCTGATCCATTATGCGAGGTCGGAAGGACTCAAGCGGCTGTCCGGCGAAGTGCTGGCCGAGAACACGACCATGCTGAACATGTGCCATGAGCTCGGTTTCACGGCCGCCGCAGTGCCCACCGACCACAGGATCATCAATGTCGTCCTAGACCTCTCCCTTCCGGCGATGGATGCCTTGGGGACCGACATCCTGATCCGGCGTGGGCGCGATCAAAGCGGCGAGACCGCAACGATCCGATAGGGATGCATGCCATCCGCCTCGCGGACAGAGACATATTCGCCGAGGCGAAAGCGCTCGTTGCCGAAATGATATCCGGCTTCATCGGCGGCTGCCCCTGCCACGTCGTAGTGGAATCGCCAGCTGTCGCTCGGTCCGTGCACAAGGTGGCCGAGTTCATCGTCCTCGTCGGGCCGCTGACGAACGACACGGCAGGCCTCGCGATGGGTTTTCCAAGTCTCGACATCGATCCGCGACGCCGTGTCTAGCGGAGCGACGATGATATAGCCGATCGCGGAGGCGCCCTCGGGGTGATCGTGCTCGCGTGCACGTTCGAGCCGGACCTGTCTGAATGAGTGCGGTAACGCAGTATTCGGCAAAGGCTTGAAAGCGGGGCGGTTCATCGAAATCTTCCTGAGCGTGCCCGGTGCTGACGGGCCAAACATGCCGAATCATAGGCCTCCCGCCCGCAAAGCCGTTTGATTTGCGTCAAGAACGACCTGGAGGCCGTTGAAGCAAATTGCGTTGTGTCAAACACCGCCGCCGCCAGCCTCCTATGCTTGATAGGCAAACTTGGAGTTGGTTCCCTTGCTCAGCGTACCGGCATTGACAGCGAACGCAGACGATCCACGCCTGCTAACAGCATGCGGCGCCTGGAACGTTGCCAATGTCGAGCAGTTGGAGCGGCTGTGCGAGGGGGCGGCGCGCACTGACATCGGGGCGATTGATCTGCGTCACATCACCACGCTCGACACAGTCGGGGCTTGGCTGCTTGAAAAGCTGGCCCGCGGTGGCGCAACCAGAGCAGCCCTCACCGGTGCCGACGGTCCGCACGATGACTTGTTGGAAGAGGTGCGAGGACTGAACCGCGGCGGCCCTGCGGAACGCAAATCGTTCAACCCCTTGCTGCAGAGGCTCGATCAGCTCGGCCGCGGCGGCCGGCGGCTGGCGTCCGATTCGGGGGCATTCCTCCATATGCTCGGTACCGCCAGCGCAGCCCTGCTAGGCATTCTCAGGCATCCGCGGTCGTTTCGGCTGACATCAACCGTCTACCAGCTCGGCCGAGTGGGGTGGCAAGCGGTACCGATCATAGCCCTGATCACGTTCCTGATCGGGGCCATCATCGCCCAGCAAGGGATTTTCCATTTCCGTCGCTTCGGCGCGGAATCCTATGTCGTCGACATGGTCGGCATCCTCGTGCTGCGCGAGATCGGCGTGTTGATCGTCGCCATCATGGTGGCGGGACGATCGGGGAGTGCCTATACCGCCGAGATCGGCGCAATGAAGATGCGTGAGGAGATTGATGCCCTCAGCACCATGGGGCTCGATCCGGTTGCAGTCCTGATCCTGCCACGAATCCTGGCGCTCGTGGTGGCGTTGCCGATCCTTGCCTTTCTCGGCTCGCTCGCGGCGCTCTATGGCGGCGGGCTCATCGCCTGGCTCTATGGCGGCATGAGCCCTGCAATCTTCATCGCACGTCTCCATGAGGCGGTTTCCGTCACGCATTTTGAGGTCGGCATCATCAAGGCGCCGTTCATGGCGCTCGTGATCGGGCTTGTCGCGGCCGTGGAGGGGCTGAGCGTCAAGGGCAGCGCGGAGTCGCTCGGGGAGCGAACGACCGCCTCGGTGGTGAAATCGATCTTCCTGGTGATCGTGCTCGACGGACTGTTTGCAGTCTTCTTCGCCTCGATCGGGATGTAGCCATGACCGACGCCCCGGCGATACACATACGGGACCTCGTGGTCGGCTTTGGCAAGAAGATCATCCTCGATCACCTCGACCTCGATGTGAAGGACGGGGAAATTCTTGGCCTCGTAGGGGCATCCGGTGGCGGAAAATCTGTACTGATGCGAACGTTGGTGGGATTGCTGCCAAAGCGCAGCGGGCAGATCGATTTCGCAAGCGGCAGCCTTGAACGTCGTTGGGGCATCCTGTTCCAGCAGGGAGCGCTGTTCTCGGCGCTGACGGCTCGACAGAACATTCAGTTTCCTCTGCGCGAGCGCGCGCGGCTTTCGCCGCGGCTGCTTGACGAAATTGCGGACGCAAAACTCGAGATGGTCGGCCTCGCGCGCGAAGACGGGGACAAGTTTCCGTCCGAGCTCTCGGGCGGCATGACCAAGCGTGTTGCGCTTGCCAGGGCACTGGCGCTCGATCCAGCGCTGCTCTTTCTCGATGAGCCGACATCCGGCCTCGATCCGATCGCGGCCGGCGAGTTTGACGCCCTCATCCGGACGTTGCACCGGACGCTGCGCTTCACTGTCTTCATGGTGACGCATGATTTGAACAGCCTACAAGCCGTCTGCGATCGCGTTGCCGCGCTCGCAGACGGCAGGATCGCAGCGATCGGATCGCTGCCCTCCGTGCTCGAGTCCGATCATCCTTGGGTCAATGCCTACTTTCATGGTGCCCGCGCGCAAATGCTCGGCTTGGGCAGCTAGACGAGAGAGAAACACATGGAAATTCGCGCGCCCTACATTATTGTCGGTGCATTCGTATTATCGGCAATCGTCGCGGTGTTCGGCTTTGTCTATTGGCTGAACAATGTCGGTGGCATTGGCAAGCGGGAGACGTATCAGCTTGTTTTCACCGATCCCGTGTCTGGGCTCCTCGTTGGTGCAGGCGTCCTCTTCAACGGTATCCGCGTCGGCGAGGTGACTGCACTTGAGCTGATGCCGGAACGCCCGCGCGAGGTTCGCGCCACGATCGCGGTCGCTGAGCACACGCCGGTGCATAGCGACACGCGCGTTGGTCTCGATTTCCAGGGGTTGACTGGTGTTCCCGTGATTGCGCTGGAAGGTGGTGATGATCCCGCGTCGCCGCCGGCGCGCGGGCCGCTGGTGGCCGAAAAGGGCGCCGGCCGGAGCATGACGCAGGCCGCGCGCGATGCCCTGCGCCGGGTGGATGCCGTTCTGTCTGAAAATGCGGCGCCGCTGCATAGCACGATCGATAATCTAAGTACGTTTGCTGAAGGACTCGCGCGCAACACCTCCAAGCTTGACGGCATCGTGGCAGGGCTGGAGCGCATGACGGGCGGCGGTACGCCCGCGCCGCGCAAGGTAGTCTACGACCTTCACGCCGTGGACAGCTTCGGGTTGCAACACCATGCAGCTCTGCCTGCGCCGTTGATCATAGCTGAGCCGACCGCGATTACCCACCTGCAGACCCAGCGTTTTCTGTTCTCGCCGGAGGAAGAAAATCAAGGGTTTGAGGCCGTGCAATGGAGCGACAGCCTTCCGGCGCTGGTGCAGGCGCGACTACTGCAGAGCTTCGAGAATTACGACATCGCACATGCGCCGTTCCGCGCCGACAGCGGCGTAGAAAGTGCGTCACGTCTGCTGATCGATCTCCGTCGTTTTGAAATCGTGCTCGGAACCCAGCCGCGCGCGATCATCTCCTTCTCTGCGAAGATAGTGGACCAGAATGGTCAGGTAAAGGTTGCAAAGATTCTCGATGACTCCGAAGAGATGACCTCACTGACGCCGCCTGAGGCGGCAGCCGCATTTGATCGGGCCTTCGGCGCGCTCGCACGCGAGCTCGTGATGTGGGTTGCGGCGACGGATTGAATAGGGCGGTTGTAGTGGGCGCAACCTAGCCACCTGCAGCCAGCAGGCTGCGGCAGTGCCGCGCAATGCTGATCTCCTCGTTGGTGGGAATGACCAGCACATCCACCGGGCTGCCCTTCGCAGCGATACGCTGCTTGCTCAGCGCATTTGCGGCCATATCCATCTTGACGCCAAGCCAGGCGAGACGATCACAGATGCGTTGCCTTATTTCAGCGGCGTGTTCACCGATGCCGCCGGTGAACACGAGGCCGTCAAGTCCGTTGAGCGAGGTCGCCATCACAGCGACCTCCGCGGCAACCCGGAACGTGAAGAGATCGATCGCGTCGCGTGCGGCGGCTTCCGGGCTTGCCAGCAGGGCGCGCATATCGGCCGAGATGCCGGACACGCCAAGCAGGCCCGACTTTTCGTACAATAAATGCTGGACCTCGTCGGCGGACATCTTCGCTTCTTGCAACAAATAGAGCAGCACGCCCGGATCGATCGTGCCGCAGCGTGTTCCCATGACGAGACCGTCGAGTGGGGTCAGTCCCATGGTGGTGTCGACGCTCTTGCCCTCGTGCAAGGCACAGAGGCTGGCGCCATTGCCGAGATGTGCCACCACCGTGTGCTTCTGCGTCGGTGCGAGTGCGGCGAGGCGGCCCGCGACATATTCGAAAGAGAGCCCGTGAAAACCATAGCGCCGGATGCCGCGGTCTTCGAAATGGCGCGGAATGGCAAAGCGGCTCGCAAGCGGCGTCAGGTTGTGATGGAAGGCTGTATCGAAGCAGGCGATTTGCGCGAGGCCTGGCCGCAGCGACTGCACCGCACAAACCGGTGTCAGACAGCGCGGCTGGTGCAGCGGGGCGAGCGGGGTCAACGCGTCCATCGCGGCGAGAGCTTGGTCGTCGATCATGATGGGGCGAAAGAAGTCGCGTCCGCCATGCACGACACGATGGCCAACCGCGACAAGCCTGTTCCCGGCGAGATGCCCGTCAATCCAGGTCAAGATGCCGCTGAGCAGATCGACCCGCTGTCCTTCGCCGCCGGGAAGGCCTTTCTTGAACAGCTGTGTTCCGGACGCATCGGTCACCACGATGTGTGGCGCCGTTTGCTGCTCGTCGATCAGGCCCTTACACTTCAGTTCCGGCTCGACGGGTTCAATGTCGAACAAGCCGAACTTGATGCTGGAAGAGCCTGCATTCAGCACCAGGACATGATCGGACATCGGCGGTCTCTTTCGTGCTCGCTGCAGATGCGCCTTTCAAATCCTCGATCACCGCAGTGTCGTACCACCTGCGCCGTTGCACCACGCCCAGTCTCGGATCTCCGGCATATCTTCGCCGTGCTCGCGCACGTAACGCGAATGCTCGGTCAGCCTGTCGCGGAATCCCTGCTTGACGTGGGCCGCGCTGATGTCGAGCCCCGGCACCCGCTCGATCGCCTCGATCGCAAGATGGAAGCGGTCAAGCCCGTTCAACACCACCATGTCGAATGGTGTCGTGGTGGTGCCTTCCTCAGCGAAACCGCGCACATGCATGCCGGCATGATTGGCGCGGTTATAGGTCAGGCGGTGGATCAGATAGGGATAGCCGTGATAGGCGAAAATCACCGGTTTGTCTCGCGTGAACAGGCTGTCGAAGTCGCGGTCGGACAGCCCGTGTGGATGCTGCTCCTTCGGCTGCAACGTCATCAGGTCGACGACGTTCACCACGCGAATCTTTAGGTCCGGCAGCGCCTTGTGCAGCAGATCGACTGCGGCGAGTGTCTCCAGCGTTGGAACGTCGCCGGCGCAAGCCATTACCACATCCGGCTCGGCGTTGGGCGGCTCGGTGCCGGCCCATTTCCAGATGCCGATGCCCGCCTCGCAATGATTGATCGCCTCACGCATCGAAAGCCATTGCGGAGCGGGCTGCTTGCCCGCGACGATCACGTTGATGCGATCGTAGGTGCGCAGGCAATGATCGGAGACCCACAGCAGAGTATTGCCATCGGGTGGAAAGTAGACGCGGACGATATCGGCCTTCTTGTTGGTGACGAGATCAACGAAGCCGGGATCCTGATGGCTGAAACCGTTGTGATCCTGTCGCCAGACATGCGAGGTCAGGAGATAGTTCAGCGAGGCGATAGGACGCCGCCACGGCAGCGCGCGCGAAACCTTCAGCCACTTGGCGTGCTGGTTGAACATCGAATCCACGATGTGGATGAAAGCCTCATAGCAGGAGAAGAAGCCGTGACGGCCGGTGAGCAGGTAGCCTTCGAGCCAGCCCTGGCAGAGATGCTCGCTCAGCACCTCCATCACGCGGCCGTCGTGCGCGAGGTGGACGTCGTAGGGCTCGATCCCTTCCATCCAGACCCGGTCGGTGGCTTCGAACACCGCGTCCAGCCGGTTGGACGAGGTTTCGTCCGGGCCCATGATACGGAAGTTGCGGGCGTTCGCATTGAGACTCACGACTTCGCGCAGAAACTTGCCGAGCTCGCGAGTGGCCTCGGCGACCACGCCCCCGGGGCTCGGAACGTCGACGGCATAGCTGCGGAAATCCGGTAGCTTGAGCTCACGCTTGAGCATGCCGCCATTGGCGTGCGGATTGGCCCCCATCCGGCGGTTGCCAGCCGGAGCGAGCGCCTGCAAATCCGGTTCGAGCCGGCCGTCCCCATCGAACAGCTTGCCCGGCTCGTAGCTCCTCATCCAGTGCTCAAGCAGCTTCAAATGCTCGGGATTGCCTCGCGGATTGGTGATCGGCACCTGATGGGCGCGCCAAAATCCCTCAACCTTCAATCCATCAACTTCTTTCGGGCCCGTCCAGCCCTTTGGACTGCGCAGTACGATCATCGGCCACTTGGCGCGCCGAAAGCCCGCAGCCTGTTGGCGTGCATGTTGCTGGATGGAACGGATATTGGCGAGCGCTACGTCTAGCGTGTCGGCCATCAGCCGGTGCATGGCGTGCGGATCGTCACCTTCGACGAACAGCGGCTCGTAGCCGTAGCCGATGAAGAGGCTGCGGACTTCCTCGTCATCCATCCGCCCCAGCACGGTAGGATTTGTAATCTTGTAGCCGTTGAGGTGCAGGATCGGCAGCACTGCGCCGTCATGCATCGGATTCAAGAACTTGTTGGAGTGCCAGGACGCCGCGAGTGGGCCGGTTTCCGCCTCGCCGTCGCCGACGACGCAAACGGCGATCAAATCAGGGTTGTCGAACACTGCGCCATACGCGTGCACCAGCGCATATCCCAGCTCGCCGCCTTCGTGAATTGAACCCGGCGTTTCCGGCGCCGCGTGGCTCGGAATGCCTCCGGGGAAGGAGAACTGACGGAACAACTTTTGCAAGCCATCCAGGTCGCGCGTCACCTCCGGATAGATTTCCGTGTATGTGCCCTCCAGATAGGTATTGGCGACCATGCCGGGACCGCCATGCCCGGGACCGCAGACATAGATGACGTTGAGATCGGACGCTTGGATCGCACGATTGAGATGAGCGTAGATAAAGTTGAGCCCCGGTGTGGTGCCCCAATGACCAAGCAATCGCGGCTTGATGTGCTCGGGTTTAAGCGGCTCGCTCAGAAGTGGGTTTGCCAGCAGGTAGATCTGGCCAATGGAAAGGAAATTGGCGGCTCGCCAGTAACGGTCGAGCAACTCGAGATCTTTGACCTGCGCTCGCTCATTTGGACCCGTGACTGATTGCATGCCGCTCTCCCGAGGAAGGGGTCAGGAATGACCTCAAAATCTGCTAATCGGTTCCGAGTTAAAAGGCCAATGTGACGGGAATAGCTTGAGCCAGCTCAAAGATGCTGGCCAATGCTCGCCCGAGCCTCATTGTTCCCGGCAACGGTGGGCTATCACGCCTTCGCGAAGCCGCTCAGACGGCCGACGGCCGAAAGTGGAAAAGACAGGCCCCACGCTGCCCCTCCGGAAAGTTCCCGTCGTCTTCTGCTGCGGATTGACCCTGCTCAATGCGTCTGTTCGGGCAATCGCGGATGCTGCCAGTATTCTCATCCTCCTGACGAGCGTCACCATGGCCGATCAAGCGAAATTGCCCATTGTCGAACAAGCAGAGCCTCACCAAGACACTCCAACTGTCAGTCGCGCGGAGCAGCCCGCTGATCGCCACTGGTTCCTGGACAAATTGGAAGATGACGAAGTTCGCGAGGCCCTGAAAGGCAGCGCGGCACTCGCCCCTTGCCACACAGAAACAGGTTGGGGCGGTGCTTGAGCGAAACAGTGGATAGGAGGGGGCATATGACCGGTCCCCGGTCCGCTCGCTCCGGTTCGATGCCGAGCCCCGAGCATCACGTCGACAGAGCTGATGCGCTTCCAGGTCAACAACCCGAGAGCGCTGAAGTTGATTCTCGCGCGCCCGAGGCCTTGCGCAGGATACTGATGTCGCCAAGCTATCAGGAGGCGGATCAGGATGCCGATTTCATGCAGAGCGAGGCGACGCGCGGCGTCCGCCTTCAGCTCGATTTCCTCAAGACAGAAGCCCTGCTCCGGGAGCGACAGATAGCCCATACCATCGTCGTCTTTGGCAGCACGCGCGTTTGTGAGGCGCAAGCGGCCCAACGGACGGTCGAAGCGATAGCTGGACGGCTGTTGTCGAATCCCGAAGATGAAGGGCTGCGGCGTCGTCTACACGCGAAGCCGTGCGTAACGATGATCACGACACCGGGGCTTGGTGCGAGTTGGGCCAGCCGCAACAGTCATCTTATCCGGCAGCCGCGATACCGGCTCAGGCGCCGGCGTATGATTTCGGACATGTCGTCGCCTTGGGCTTCAATCACGGCCCGCAACGCGCCCCCGACGTCCTGATCGGCGCACTGAATAGAAGAGGAATGCTGCCGCAGTCATTCCAGCAGCCGACAGTCTGATTATTCATGGTCAGCCCTATATGGCGGTGTTGGGGCCAGGGATGAGGGAAGTGACCCCCAACAATCCGTTCAGCGCGAACATTATTCTGATGCCCCAATTTATAGGCGGCTAAGTCGGCGGCGAGAGGCTAGGCGCGATTCTTCCACCTTACCACCTGCGGTACGCGCTTGATCCACATACCGCACGATGTTCTTCATGGGCCAGCGGCAGTCACGGTGTCGATCCACCGTTCGGGCAGATCGACAGCGCTGACAGGTTCGCTTTTAAGCCCGTCGCTCGGTGTCGAAGCGTCCGATTGGCTGGTCGATCACAGCCCGGCACCCACGATCCGGCGAGCGCGGGGTCGTGAGCGAGCCGACCCACGTCGTTCACGCGTCCTGGTACCCAACCAAGGTTCTGGTGCCGGCAAGCGACGCGCCAGCAGACCAAGCGCATTACCGAGTTCGCCGTCGCGAATGCGCACGACCGCTCAGTCGATCCTGGAGTGCCTGCCGATCGGCGACGAGGTTGTCGAGGTGAAGCGGCTCGTCATCAGGCCGCTGCCCTTCCGCCAATCGTCTCGCCAGCGTCCGTGTGCCGTCCACCACAAAGACGCCGCAATCACAATTGTTCTCCTGCCGGTTCATGCGCGCGGTCTCGAGGCGAGCGCCCAGCCTGACTGCGAGTTCTCTTGCCCGGTCAGCGTGAGAACGCTTCGGCAAGGAGTCGTAGTGATAGGCAACGATCCCTTCCGGCTCGCGGCGATCAACGAGCAGCAGCGTCCAATGCGTACCGTCGCTGCTACTGACACCGCCATTGTTCACTGGCACGAACAGGAAGTTGGCGGTATCGTTACCATGCTCGTCATTGACGATCGCCAGCAAGGTTTCCTGCACGACGTTCGCGTCATCGGTCAAGCGCAGCAGATGAGCTTCCGCGGGCCGCAGAAACCGGGTGTGGGCGGCCAGATCCGGATTGTCCCTCTGCAATTCCCGCTCCAGGAGTGTGTAATCCGCCGTGATATGCTCGTCACCCAGCCACTGCGTGCGGCGGAGCGCCAGCGGACGCTGCACTGGGACGCCCGATCCGGAGGCCTGTTCATCCGGCTGATCCAGAGGGCCGGACGAGCTTTCGCGACGACTTTTGCCAATCCCTGACTTGAAACATGACCACAGCCCACAGCCTTTGGCACCCTTCGTCGGCATCGCAGACGTCGCAGCCTTGGTCGATGACGATGTTTTTCGCATATCTCCCGCGAAGCCTTCGATGCCCACTGCTGCGGGCTCGTGGGATTCGAAGCTAGATCCAGGGATGAGCGTAATATCAAGTCCTGCCGGATTATTTGGGGTCGGGTGCCTTGTTCCTTGCCCCAGCTTCGTCGTGTAAGGCCGACCATGGATGTAAAAATGTGTTCGCGACTGGAGCGGTGACGTCGGCAGGAGGCCTTTTCTGCTCAGTACACCGATCAGGACATCGGAGGCTGATCGGCAACCATGGTCCCATGCCAAGCCGACGATATGCGTGAAGTCTTGCGCACGCGGGAAGTCCTCCGTTGGCACGCTGGCCTGTATCTCAACCGCGGGGCATGACAACAGGGCGGGCAGATCCAGGTGGCTCGAAGCGGTGCTGAACCCAGGAGATGCCGGTCGCTCAAGATGGCCGAAGGTCGGGGATGGTTCGGCGCTTGCAGACTGCGATGGCGACATCGGCTGTGTCCTCCCAAAAGGTCCCATCCCGCGCTTGGTTGAATCGAAGGCGCCCGGCAATAACCTCGAACGTCAGGCGCTGGAGCCCCGGATCGGAGACCACGCTGTGCCGAGCACTATCAGCCTCACACCTCGATCAAGGGACGGCACGGGCATCGTGGCCGGAAGGACCCTCGAATTCGTTTCAACAAGAGAGACAAGGACCTTGGATCCGTCTCGCACGCCCTCCCCACGCTCATGATCCGCGAGCTGAACGGAGTTAGACAGGAACGCGACACGATCGATTAGATAATTTCCGTGCAACGCGACCGAGTCCTGATCGCGAGTCCGCGCGGGTGTACTCTGAAACGCCAAACGCACACTTGAGCGCTACAAAATGCGAACGAACTGAACCCTTAGCGCGTCAGGTAGTCTCACAACCGCGCAGAATACAAAATACAGAAAGGAACTCGGTTGGCGCATGGGTTACAGTGCGTCCTTCAACGATCGGACATCATGTGATTGCTTGGCTTACCTACGAATCCTGCTCGTCCGGTGCGAGACGCAACAATTTTGCGGCACAGTCAACTACCAACCCGCGTAATTGATCTTGATGACAGAAACATGTCACCTTCCGCCGCTGAATATCGGCCGACCAAACGCACGAACAAGGAATCGGCATGCAAGACCAATCACAGCAATCTGTTCCCGCGAGTGGCTCCGGTCCGCGCGCTGATTCCTTACTCACTGAAATGCTGCGTGCTCAGGTCTGCTCCAGCAGCGAAGTCTCGTTCCTCATGGAAGCGCATGACGGCCTCTCCGCCGCAATCGCCAAGCGCGTGAGTTCAAGGGTCTCTGGGCGTCGGGCCTGTCAATTGCCTGCTCGTTGGGCTGCCGCGACGCCAATGAAGCGTCCTGGAGCCAACTCGCCGACGTAGAACGAGCTTCCTGTGCTTGTTGTCGGGGATGGCGGCTTCGGGCACTTCAACAATGCTCGTCTATTGGCACGCACACTCCGTCAGCGTGGCGCTGCCGGGATTGCGCTGGAAGACAGCTATTTCCCGAAGACGAACTCGCTTATTGGCGAGCGGCATCCCCTCGCCGATATCGACGAATTCTCCAGCCGCCCGCTTGCGTGCCGTGAAGGATACGGTCGCGGACGATTTGGTGCTTGTTGCCCGCATCGAAGCGTTGATTGTCGGGCATGAAATGGAAGAAGCCGTTTTGCGCACTCACGCTTGCGTGGATGCGGGAGCCAATGCGATCCTCATTCACTCGCGAAAGAGCGCCGCAGACGAGATCCTTGCGTTCACGCACGCCTGCCAGAACAGGTTGCCGGTCGTGATCGTTCCAACGAAATACTATCGAACATCGGTCTCTGCTTATTGTAAAGCACGCATCGCGACGGTGATCTGGGCCAACCATTCCATGCGAGCGGCAATGCGGCAGGTCTGCGGCCGCAGCTGAGGGGAACACTGTCAGCATTGAGTCCGATATCGCGACACTCGACGAGGTCTTGAGGAACGACGAATTCGCAAGTGCAGAAGCGCGCTATCTTCGCCCTGCTGACTTAAGGCAATAGCTTCTCTAACATACTCATTCTCGAAGGACCACCGCCATGCAACTGGCTGCCTTGCCATCATGCTCAAGCGCGCTTATCAGCAAGTCGCAGGTTTTCACTCCTGAAATTGGGCATACCATCGACTGCCGCGACAGCTCATACGCGGCCGATCTGCCCATTGCCGCAATATCTCGGCCGATCTCCCCACCTCAACGACCATCCAGTCACCGACGAAGGGTCACGAGCGCATTTCTCTCTCGGAGAAACCCCAACGCGGACGATGATCCGCGCTTCCGAAGATGTGGATCCGCTTTTCACGAAGCCCGTAGACCCCACACAGCAGCAGAACAACCGACATTGTGGGACCTTTGGAGAGCGCGTGGGGTTGGCTCAGCGGACAGTCTTGTTCACATCGTCGGGCGCCGCTGCGGCGAGGACTGCCGCCAAGACCCCTCGGTCTGAGGGAGTTGCCCATCCCCTCACAGGAGCTCTGCCGGGACCAGATTAACTACCGAAATCGCGGTGACGATCCGTGTCGTTTACGCTTGGGAGTGAGGACGCGATATCAAACAACGACGAAGGGGAATGAAATGACCACCGATGCTCCGAAGAAAGCCGTCATTCTGGCCGCGGGCTTCGGCTCCCGTTTGCGGCCGCTGACCGATCTGCGGCCCAAGCCGCTTGTCGAGGTCAATGAAACGCCGATACTCCATAACGCGCTGCGAAACTTGGAAGCGGTGGCGTGGAAGAAGTCACAATTGTATGGGCTACCGCAAGGACGCTATTCAATATGCCTGCGGCAGCCGCTTTGGCGAGCTCGAAATCAACTCTGTCGAATCGTCCGGGTTCGACCGCAAGCAGCGCCTATTCTCTTTGGCTGGCGCGCGACGCGCTTTTTTCCGGAGACTGCTTCATTGTCGAAGGGTGACGTCTTCTTTGAAGAGGATGCGTTGCGCTACTTAATGATGAGCCAAGCAACCGACGTGGCTGCAGTTGCTCCCTTCAATGAATCGATGGAAGGTTCGGCGGTCTTGTTGTCGGATAGCGGCGTCATCACGAGTTTCCGCATGAAACAGACCGCAGCTAACCTTGTCGCGGATGGCCCAAGACGTTTCAAGACGATGAACCTGCTACGATTGTCAGCGACGACGCTGAGAGCAACGATCGTTCCAGCGCTAGATGATCTCATCGGATCTGGAGCTACGCAGGCCTACACAGAGGCGCTCCTTGCCAGCCTGGTGGAAAGACGAGGCTTACGGATTGCAGCGTCGCGCTGCGACGGTCTCAGGTGGTACGAAATCGACAGCACCGAAGATCTGCCTATCGCGGAGCGCATCTTCACAAGAGCGCCCGCCTTCGATCGCGCCGGGCTACAGAATAGGCGGAGGGTCCAACGCCAAGATACCTTCGGTATCCAGAAAACGCCATAATGTGTTTCGGCGTGGAAGAGTGTCCGCGCCATGGTGAGGTCACTGTACCGGACCTCGTTTTCCCGGGCTTTAGGCAGGCTCCGCAGCGCTCTGGACTGCCAACCGCAGGGCACGCACTCCGGCACACCTACAAATCGCTGACGACCGCGTTGGGGGTGCCGGACATCCTCTCCAGCATCCTGCTGGGCCACGCCGTGCCCGGCATCAGCGGGCGCTATATCGGCGAGCTAGCCATGCTGCGCTCGACTGAGTTACGCGAGGCGCAAGAGAAGATCAGCGCTCACGTGTTCAAGCTTCTCGGGTTGAAGCTTCCACGGGGTAAGATGAGGGCCGCCGGCTAAGTCGGGGGCCTAAGCCGTCGTCCGTGAAGAATGCAGATCAGTCTGAGAGTCTGACTCATATGTGGAACGGCCCGGGCTGCAAGGTCTTTCTCTGATTGAACAAGGAATGGCGGTGCGGTCATATGTTCGGCCTGTGAACGCGGCACCTGGCCGCTGGCCACGATGATGTCCGCGGAAGCAATCGCCCAATCAATTTTGCGCGCTCGAAGCGCAGTGAGTCAGGCGGTCTGATTGCTACCGGGAATGTCGTCATTCAGTGTTCATCCAGATTGCACCCTGCCTCCTCGGCGGCTTTCCTTTTCCGCCGATGAGCTCTTAAGATTAAGATTTCAGCATTGCGGCCGGTGCCTGATAGATGCGCCTTTGACTAGCAACGCCCAGATGGTGCGCGCAATCTTGTTGGCTAACGCCACTGATACGACCTTGACCGGCCGGCGTTGCAGCATGGTCCGAACCCAGAGCCTCGTTTGGCAAGCTTGATGATAGAAGTTGCACCGACGATTAAGAGCGTCCGTAGTTGCCGATTTCCCCGCTTCGATATCGCGCCGAGCCTTTCTTTCCCACCGCTCGATTGTGCCCTCGGCGTCAGACCCATCCAAGCCGCAAAATCTCGTGCAGTGGCAAAGCCACGAGCATCCAAGACCGATGTCCGAACGGTAGCGGCGATGAGAGGACCAACACCGGGAATGCTCATCAGACGCCTCGCATCGGGATCCTTTCTGACGGCAACCAAAATCTCTCTATCGAGCTTCTCTATGCGGTTTGTAAGTAGCTCAATCTGTTCAGCGAAATGGATCAGGGCAAAGCGGGCGGTGGCGGGGATCCTGTCGTCTTCCCCCTCCCGGAGCAATCCCAGAAGTTTCGCGATGCTTGCCATGCCCGTCCCCGCAATAATACCCAACTCGGCCATGTGAGCGCGCAGAGCATTGGCAGTCTGGCTCCGCTGTCTGATCAGCAGCTCTCGCGCCCGCAGAATCATACCGGCGGCTTGTTGTTCGGCAGTCTTCATCGGTACGAACCGCATCGTCGGACGGGTGACAGCCTCACAAATGGCTTCTGCATCAGCCATGTCGGTCTTATTTCGTTTGACATAAGGCTTCACATAGGCCGGTGGCATCATGCGGACCGAATGCCCCAGGGCCGCGATTTCGCGCGCCCAATGATGTGCACTCGCACAAGCCTCCATGCCGACCAGGCAAGAGGAGAGCGCTCGAAAGAATGGCAGCACCTGCGATCGTCGCAACATGCGGCGAACCAATACTCTCCCGTCGTTGCCGATCCCGTGCACTTGGAAGATCGACTTAGCCAAATCCAAACCTACTGTGATAATCTTCTCCATTGGAACGGTCCTTCCCTTGTGGCGCCTCTCGAAGCGACCACGTTAGGCACTTTTGATGCCGGTTCGAAGGGCCGTTCCACACCATCAAAATTCATGACTTGATGTTGGCCGATCTGCGGCGACGAACGTGGGCTCGCGCGCGGTTCTATTTGGCGCCGCGTCCAGTCGAAGGCCTGGCAGACTTCCGGACGGACAAATAAAAGCCTTCGCGTTGATTGCTCGATCGCTGCTGCGGAAACGTCTTGCTTCGTAGCCACGAGCTTCCAGTTTCCCGGTGTCGCATCAGCCGGGAGCCCATCGGACTTCCGGACATACATATAAAGCGTCTTGTCGAGCGTGTTCTGGTAAATTTGTAGCTCGTTGCAGATCGAAATCAACATCGCCGAGGGCGACCATCCTGCACCGTTCTTGCGCGCACTATGAAGTGACTGGTGCGGACGTTCGGATTTGAACCGAAGTTTCCAGAGTGGAAGTCTGGCGCTCTACCTTTGAACTCATCCTGATCCAGCGAGTTGTCGTAAATGCGACATCGGTTTTGATGGGTAGAGGTTGCGGGCTGGCCCAAATCTACCTGTCTTGCCGCCAATACGGCAGTGCGATCGAAAAAAAAGCGCAGGCAATGCGCATTGCGGCCGCTGGCACACGTCGTGCACACACCGTGAAGCGGCGCCAGCTAAGTCGGATCATTCGCTTTAGTTGCGAGTGGCGCGCGCCTCTTGAGGCGATATGCGATATAAACTTCTTTGTTTTGTAGCCGCAACAGCCTCGCTCGTTGCAAGCGGCGCCGCTCATTCGGCCGATCTCGGAGTCACAGTGAAGGCGCCGCCGGCTCTATGGAGGTGGACCGGCGGATACATAGGAGGGTCCTTCGGCGGGGGCTACGGCCGGACATCGTTCACTGACCCCTATGGCCCCTTGATTTTCGGTGACGTAGTCGACACCCCTCTGTTCGTGGCCGGAAGTCAGATTGGCTACAATTGGCAGAGGGAGCGCTGGGTTTTTGGCCTCGAATTGGATAGCAGTGGCGCAATCTCCGAGGGTACAAACACCTGTCTTGCCGTCTCCGGCATCATCGTGAGCGCAAACTGCAAAGCAGGTCCAGACGTCTTTGCGACCGGGACCGGTCGGCTGGGTTATGCCTTTGGCCCGCAACGGCCGCACACTAGCCTATCTCAGGCTAGGCGTGGCATGGCAGCACAATCGCGGCGATATCGTCAGTAACAACGAACCTGGCGAGGCGCCACAGAATGCCACACATTTCGATGACAGTCGTTTCGGTGGCACAATCGGCGCAGGCATCGAGCAAGCGCTCACGCCAGAATGGTCCGTCAAATTCGAGTACGACTATCTGAGGTTCGGCGGACCAAGTGTGGCGACCCCTCCAACACACAATATCCGCCCTCTTTGGTGGTCTCAGCCAATATCACTAGCCTGTCCAGCAGCTATCACGTCGGTAAGGTTGGTCTGAACCGGGGACGCCGGAATGGTCCGATCCACCGCTCTACGGGACAAAGCCGGCCGTTAGCGTTCGCGGTTTTGTTTCGCTTACAGGCACTCCGTCGATCCTGACGTCTCCGACGTCAGGATCGACGGACGATTGATGGTCAATAGCGTGGTCTTGTCAGGTCCCGAGCCACCCTACGAGCGCGATCAATGAAGCTTGCCGCACTTCGAGCGATACGTTGGAAACGGCAACACGCCGCACTCGATCCTAGAAATCTGACGCAGCGTCGATCTCGACGTACGGCACGGCAACACATGGATTTGCAGTCGGCGAAGTCGTCATAGCCAAGGCTTCTCTGTAAGACTACCGACCTGACAGAAAGGAATCATTCCGGAAGTCAGGCATAATCCACTTCGGTGCACAGTTCCCCGGGGCACACCCACAGCTATCCTCGGAAAAGGAACCCGTCACGGCTCCAACGCAACCTGCAAGCCCGCGTTGCCTCCAATATGCACATAACGGGGCCCGATAGGCCGACCCCTGCCGCTGGCGACGGTGACAATGTTTTCCAGAGGGGTGGCGCGCGCATCTATCTCAGGGCGGGACAAGAGCAAATCGGCGTGAAGCAGCCCTTCCGATTCAAGACCGGTAGTATCGACGCCAAGAGCCGCCAAGGTGGCCAAACAACTTTCAAACTCTTCAGCATCGCGAAAGCGACGTTGGATAAATGTCGCGCCGGTAAGACGTTCCGTTACAAGGCCACGCTTCGCGAGCGTTGCAGCCAGAGAATCAAATGGGAACATTCGTAGCACGAATGAGATAATCCATGGACGCTTCTCTGTCGCGTCGAGAATTTTGCTGAACGTCTTCTCGGTAACGTAGCCGATGCACCCCGTCGACATGATAACGTCAGTGGGGCGGATGATAAGCGCGCTGTCCGTCGATAGCGTCTCCTTTTCAAGATCAGCGACAATACCCTGCTCAAGGAGACCGACACCTGTTGCATAGCTGATCGCCGGTGCCGATACATCGAGACCGATAAATCGCGCCAGTCCGACATCGGGCCAAGACGCATAGAAACTGCGATCAAGACGCACCAGTGTCTCAGAGCTGATTGCCCTCATCTCGCGCCGAGCGTAGCGATGACGCAAGCCCCCGAACGTCAATGGAAACCGATGCACCGCAGCGTTGATGCCGTATGAACAGCCAATGTCAAGCACGGTCGGCTTAACGCCAGTTGCCGTTACGTTCGCCGCGAGAATCTGGCGCACAACCGGCTCAGCCACGTCCGGGATCATGTAATCCAGGTCTCCCAGCACGGTGAAATATGCCCTGGGATCATCCGAAGCATAAATATCATCGAAGACAGCCTTAGACCGATTGATACGCGGAAAATCTATTCGCAACCCGATGCCTCCTATTTCGTTTTGCAAGCCAGTCGACGGCTGTGCCTTCAAGCGACTCGGTGCCTTGTCGCAGAGATTGGCCGACGCATAAACCCCACCGTTTTTTCAATCGCGCTTCGTGAAGCAGGGGGGCTGAGAGTATGTATGAGAGGATGGAGCGACGCTCTAAAGGCCGCGAGGTTCTTCAGCATCCAAGTTGTGACGTTGATGGCTTCTTGAGTGTCGATCGGCAGCGATCGCAATGACCACACGTTGATGGCACGATGATGGCCGGAGTGAGCACAGAGCGATGCGCTGCCTCGTTCGATCCTGTCGATTGCCATCGTCTCGATCGTTGGGTATAGGCAAGCGCCGAATAAGGCGAGAATGGCGCACCTTTCGTATAGCGTGTTCCAAGCGTTGTGCTCATTGTCAGCCCGATAGGCGGCAGCCATCACATCGTAATCGATCGCTTCACTACCGTTTCCTTGAACGGCGATTTAAAATGCGAGGACTTTTGCTTCCTCATTCGCGCCCAGAGGCTCGATGGACTGCTCCGCATTGGTGATCGGCCCCCTTCAGTCGGGCTCCTCGGTCACGGCGATCCTTGCCACGTGCGCGTAAACGCCAACTCGGCGTCGTTCTCGATCATATGATCGAGCAACGTCTTCATGTCACTTTGATCGGAAGCCGACTGAAACGGCCCAGGCTGACGCTCGATCGCAGCACCGCGATCGCGAACGCTTTTTTTCACCAGATGCAGATCGCGTCCTGTGAACGCCGCCACGCCGGCCTCCTTAACCGTACATCGATTCACAATCCATTCTAGCCGATCAGCCATACCGCACCGTAACGGCAACGATGTTCCGGCTGAGAGCCGCGCAGCCCTGACAACCTGACTCCTGTCTGGCGGGCACCGCCCCGCTGCCCTTGGCGCTGATCCTTGATCCGGCGCAGGCCTGACGCCAGCAACCCGCAAAGGGGTCGGCTTACGCGGAAGCGTGCCGCCGCTTTGTCTTCGCCTGCGCGGTGATTGCGGCCCACGCCCGGACACGTCGGGCGCCTGTCGCGCGGGGATGAGCCCCGCCTCAGAACAGATGGCGATAGCTTCACCACCTGGCAGACAGTTTTCGCGGTCGTCGGCGCCATCGCCGTCAGCATATCGCCTTCGTCCGCTTAACCAGTATAGCCGCACCTAGAGCAGCCAAAGAGCGCTTGGCGAGGGGCTGACATCGGCACGTCCATTGGGATGCACCCGGAGCGGGCATTTAGAATGCCCGCCCTTATCATCGAACCTGGGCTCCGATCGACCAGCGCCGAGGCGCGGCCCGTCATCGTCGGGTGAGCGGGTTAGGGCGCTATCGCCGATCGAACCTCTGAGACGTGCCGTCTTCGGCTCAGAGGCCGATTAAGTTGATGATTGCCAGCTAGTGTCCTGAACCAGAAGTTCGCGACATCGGGTCGTGTTTTGCCGGGGCATTGTACCGGCAGAAGCGTTCGATGGAAGCAAGGATGTCATCGGCGGACTTAGATCGGAACGGTTTTGGATCGGCGTTGTGTCGGTCGATGAACGAAGTGATGTCAGCCCTGAGAGCGGCGATGCTGCGATAGATGCCGCGCCTGATCTTCTTATCGGTGAGGAGCGCGAAGAAGCGCTCGACCTGGTTGAGCCATGACGAACTGGTCGGGGTCAGGTGCACGTGCCAACGCGGCCGTTTAGCCAGCCATTTTCGGATCAAGGGGGTCTTGTGCGTGGCGTAATTGTCCATGACGAGATGGACGTCCAGTTCACGCGGCACGGCAGCTTCGATCTCGTCGAGGAACTTGCGGAACTCGGTGGTGCGGTGGCGTCCATGCACTTGCCAATGACCCGTCCGCTAGCAATGTCGAGGGCGGCGAACAGCGATGTGGTGCCGTGCCTCGTGTAGTCATGGCTTCTTCGGGCCGGCTGGCCGGGACGCATCGGCAGCATCGGCTGACTGCAGTCCAGCGCCTGGATTTGGGACTTCTCATCCACACATAGAACGATGGCGTGCTCCGGTGGCGAGACGTAGAGGCCCACAACGTCGCGCACTTTGGGCACGAAGTTTGGATCGGTCGAGAGCTTGAACGTCTCCATTCGGTGCGGCTGGAGCCCGAAGGCCCGCCAGATGCGTTGCACCGTCGACACTGATAGGCCGCTGGCCTTCGTCATGTCGCGAGAACTCCAATGGGTGGCGTTCTCAGGGCAACTCTCCAACGTCCTCACGATCACGGCTTCGATGCGGGCATCGTCAACCGTACGTGGCGCCCCGGAGCGCGGCTCGTCATGCAGCCCGTCCACGCGCCGCTCCACAAAACGCCGCCGCCACTTGCCTACCGTCGATCGGTCCAGGCCCAGCTTGGCCGCGACTTCCTTGTTCTGACCGCCCTCCGCGCAGGTCAGCACGATCCGGGCTCTCAGAGCCAGCGCCTGCGCTGTCTTCCGCCGCATCGTCAGCGACTTCAGTTCGGCACGCTCTTCATCGCTCAATGTCAGGGCGCAAGTTGCTGGACCGCCATCAGATCCTCCGTCGCTGCTGCAGCCTCCGTCCTTGGCACGGCGACGCGAATCTACTGCGAATCTACGATTGCGAACTTGTGACTCAGGACACTAGCAGCTTCTCATCCTTTATTCGTTCGGCCATGCACTTTTCGACCGCAATTCGCGTGGCAATGAACAAGACGAATTTATTCTCGATGTTCATGCTCGAGGAGCCGTCATAGGGTTCGAATCCGGCAGCCCGCGCCATCCTATGCAAAACCGTCTGGATCCGCGAAGCGCATCGCCAACTCCACAAATTCATCCTTGTCAAACGACAACTGATCGGCGCTCGCGGCATCACAAGTGTGCACTGCGCCGCGGCATGGAAAGCGGCCTCATTGACAAGCTGATGATCCCTTCCATGTAGCCGTTGCTGCAGACCCTTCATATCTTGTTGGCTCGTCAAGCGGGCTAGCGCCTGCAGACGGTATGTCGCTGCGAGAATGTGGTTTACGGAGTATTTGCCGTGCAGACCCGCCACAATCGCTTCAACAGGGCTCATTTGTCCGCGCCGTTCGATAAAAGCTCGATTGGCCTCGATGAGCAACTCACCGGTTACGGTCTCGATCTCGTTCTGAAACATCCTCGTTCCCTTCGTCTACCGGCAGGATATCACCTTTCAAGGTGAGGAAACGGGTTCAACTCCCGTAGGGAGCGCCATCAATTCGGGGGTGACCGAGCCTGGTCAGGGTACCCGCCTTTGAAGCGGTGGTCGGCTGACGCCGCGCGCGTTCAAATCGCGCCCCCCGGGCCATCATAGACGCCGATTGAGAAGATACCTGAACCGTCGATGCTCTGTCCATCCAACCCGAATCTCTCCATGACAGTTGCGGCCACAGCTCGCAGTTCTTCTGCTGGCGACCGACGGCCGGCGGGAAGTTCGATTGTCACGCCCGGGTAACGCTTGAAGAACATCTCCTGATCTTGGCACCAGTCAGCATACCGCCTGCGGACAGCTTCCCTCAGATTCTCCGCGTGCCGTTCGATCGCATCCATTTCGCAGGGCCTCTCGGGTAGGGTCTCGGTCTCATAAGCCGGGATAGGGCGGTTCGAAGCCGCTGCCTGCGACCACTCTTCCTGACTTCGTTCAATGGTAGGACGCTCGGTCGTGGACCGGGAGACGCGGTGTTTGATTCACCCAGTCTGAAGGCCTCCGAGTATTCCTGGAGCAGCCGCAATCCGTCGTTGGGCGACTTCGACCGGCAGAACCACGACTCGTGACGCTCTTCGACGCCTTCGAACTCGTTCAACGACGAGTAGGGGTTTTTGGTCTGGGCGCTCCACGCGACCACGGTGTGGAGCCACATCAGGTTGTTCCTTTACGCTTGTGGTCCCATGCGTCGGCTTCTGGTGCCGGAGGGATTGTCGCGTTGTTCAAGATATCCCGCTCGGCCTGCGTCACAGGGGTTGGTTTCACCGGAAGCTGCGCCTCGGCCGCGCACAACGATGCCTACGCCTGCTGCCGGAGCGGCGCCGGCGCCTTCGTCAGGATCTCCAGGGTGGCGCGTTTTTCCGGCAGATAGGTCTTCGCAAAGCCTAGGTTGTGCTTCGATATCGTCGACGTGTTGCTGATCAGATCCGCGCACTTGATGCCCTGGGTCTCAGGTCCGGCGAGCTCGAGTCGAAGCCGGTCGGCGCGCTTCCGCCGCTCACGGTTCATGCCCGGTGTTGGTGGGGTATCGGTCAGGTCGAGCACCATCAAGGCGACGGCGGAGCCGAACTTCGCGCAGACCTCAGGTAGAATGGCGTCGGTGTCCTCGACGGTGTCATGCAGCCAAGCTGCCGCGATCGCGGTCTCCGAAAGGCCGGCGCGTTCCACGATGCCGGCGACTTCCTCGAGGTGAACGAAATGCGGTTCGCCGGTATAGTTCTGTTTCTGCTGCGCGTGCTTCTCCCGCGCGGATGCGCGGGCCTTTTAGATCAAGTTCATTTTCCCTGCGATGCCCGTGCAGCCAGATATTCGCGGGCCCAAGACCTGGACGCTTCGTCGCCAGGCAACTCTCCCATGTCAATCATACGGTTTCGCCAGCCGTGCCAATGAGCGGCCGCGGTTCGCGATGGTGCCGACCGGCGGGAACTTCATCTGAGGCCGCCGCACGATTGCGCAACCGCATGGAGCGCTTTCGTGCGTTCTCCGCGGCGCGGGTGGCGTGGCCTGAAACCGGCCGCAAGCATCCGCACGCGGAAGGTGCGGGGCGTTGGCGGAAGGATGGCCCTGAGTAGGAGCGCCTCACCATCATGGCGTCGTTCCCGGAACGATCCAGACGCAATCCGACGGCCCAATTTGATCAGGCTCGAATCGGAACACATCGCGTGGCACGTAAACCGTGCCACGCCAATAGTATTGAACCATGCACGGCCATCGCTCCCGCGGTGTGAGCTCGAGGATCAGCGTCGGTACGGCGACGGCGCGCGCAACGCGTCGGCGATTGCCTTTGGGTCGATATCGCGCAGCGACGTGATGTCCTTCATGGCGCGCCTCGCTCATGGCACGTCACCGACGTCCACACAATCACTACGGCGAATGCCGGCGGAATGATCAACCAGACCAGCGTGTAGAAAAGCCAATTCGGCAGCGGTTTAGTGGTGGGGCGATGCAAGAAATATCCCGGCGTGACGTTGATGCCGCGTTTAGTCGTGGTCCTGGTCCCCCTTCATCTCGAAAATGGTCGTGAAGGCGTACCCGACAGCGCCGCCCAATGCCGGAATGCCAACCGTCAGGACCACGATGACGATGAGCACAGCGCCGACGGTCGCCAAGATGCCAGCTGGCTGCAACCACGTCTTGGCGAGGCAGAATGCGGCGATGACTAGAAGGGCGACGCCGGCCCAGAGGAGCGGATTGTTCATGTGCCCGGCTCCTGCATGAGTTCTTCGCAGATCCACGCCATCGCGGCTATCACGCTGCGGAAGTTCATCTCACAAGGCTGAGGCCGGTTCGGATTCCAGCGCTCGTCGCAGACAACGACATTCCCGGGCGCGCCGCGGATGCTGAATGCCCGTTCGCGATCGCCGTCGTTGGCGCTGGTAGACCCTTCGGGATGCGCGGCTTGCCATGCCGACGCGTAGCCGGGGCACTGCTTCGCGTCGATGTCCCAATGGCCGGGGTTGCGGTAACCGATCGAGAATCCGAGCGGGAAGAACGGCTGGGCTTGGTCGAAGAAGTGCTTCTCCGCCGTCTGCTGCCGCGCCCGCGTCTCGGCGCCGTTCATTTTCTCCTCAAGCGTGAGCGTCATGTCGAACCTTTCTGTTGGCGATGGCCTTGAAGAGCGCGATCGCGATCCGACCGCGTTCCGTGATTTCGAAGCGAAGGCGTTTGCGGCCGCACTGCGCCACGGCGCCGGCGATCAGGAGCGGCCGGATCAGTGACGAGCCGAGCTCGGCCGATGTCCGCGAATTGCCGTTGGGGTAAAGGCCGGAGTCGCGGCCGATCTCGAGCGCCGTCACCTCGCGGTCGGCGGCCAGGAGCCCGGCCAGTACCGCGGCCTCCCGCGGGTTCAGCGTCTGTCCGGCCGCCTCACCGCCCCAACTCCTCCGGCGACCGGCCGACCCCGGACCCGGATCCAGTCCCGGCGCAGCGCCGCGACCGGCTGGACGAACGGGTGGCGCTCAAGCCGGGGCGATCCTCGCAGAGCGAAAACGCATCAAGCGCGACAGCATCGCAAACCGCCGCTTGCAGCATCAACTGCAGGCTGCTCAAACTCTACCCCCTGATGAGCCAGAGCCTCCCTTCTCGAAACGCGTGATCAGTTTCAAATCATCTGACGACGGACAATACGACATGCCGGTCACGAGCAATCCGGAAGACTCAGAAGATTGTCGGGAAGAAAATGATTACTCTCGGTCTTTAGGTACTCGCGACCATCGTGTTTTTTGACGATCACCTTGACTGTCTTGCCCTGCTCAGTAGCATCGTAAGCGCTTTTGTCGTGTTTGACGTTTGCAATGGCTGTTTCTTCCGAATCTCGCCATGCTGAACCACCGACTGCTTGAATACGCCGATGGCGGTCTTGATGGTTAGGCAGCTTGGTAATGCAGGTGATACGGCGCGTCATGGCTCACTCCTATTTCGTGAGCCAAGGCTTTGACCGTTAGCAGAACGGACTCATTATCCGGTTGCTTGGAAACGTTCAGAGCCCCGCCTCACGGGTTGAAAATTTGAATAAGTGGTCAGTGCGGGCGGGTTGCATTCACCCGGGCTTCCTCAGCTCGTATCTGCATCGTTGATTATGCCAGCGCGGATACACCAACTGGCCAGCCTTGCCGCACGACGTGCGTCATTATTGTCCAGACCAGCAGGACGGCGCTTAGACCGCAATGCCAATACAGATGCGAGCTGCGGTTGAATAGGAACGGAAGGGTGGTTGTCTGAACATGCGACTTCTTCTCTTGTCCCTTGACGCGAGCGGCGTACCCCTAATTCCATCGCGCGAGTTCTTTCTTTAGGCGTGCAAGCTTGGCGAACCGGTTCCGGATCGCGGCCTCACACTGCGCTTTAGCTCTCTCACGATTTCTCTCGTAGCTCGCCCGGCTTCCCCAGTTCGGCGTCGGCGCTTTGCGTGCAGGCTCGCGAACTCTTACGCGACAAGGTCTCGTCTGAGAATGCTGACCCGTTTGTTCAGTGCTCGGCGCAACGCATTGCGCTCACATGTCGTCATCCTGCCAGCAGACCGCTCGGACACACAATCCATCATGACCCGTTGAATCTGGACTAGTGTCATACTTTCGATCTGGGCAATGCGTTTCTTAACTTCGGCGCGCAAGTTGGCAGTCTTTCAGACATCGTCAGATCCTGATGCTCCACGGAGTCCAGCCCGAAAGGCTACCGACGTTTGACGGTACAGCATCAACATTGGATCGGGCTCCTACCTACTCTGGGGGGCGACCGGATCAAGTCAGAGGGACAGGCAAGAGCTCTATCGCGCCGAGCAGGATGAAACCGACGCGACGGCTTACGCCATTCAAGGCTGCCGACCTCCAAGAGATAAATCGAAAGCACGACCTTCTGTTAGCCCGGCATTCAGGGCGCCGCATCCCACGCGGCCCACGACGGAACGATCATGACAAGTCGCTCTAATGAGCGTTGGTGCGTAACGGAGAATCCAAGGGGCGCTGCCAATTCAGAGACTGGCATTAACTCGACATTGCGTTTACAGCGGTAGCCTTGGTTTTCTCAAAAGTCTCACTCCCAAGGCGGCAAGAGTAACCGACAAGCAGCGCTCGTTTTCCAGCCGAACCTGTATGCCCATTAGGCGGAGTGCCGGACTTCTTCCATACTTCACTTGATCTGCTTTCCGGTTTCGTCGGCCACTTTGAGCGACAGGTCGGCGATCCGACGGCTACCTTCCAGAGCAATTTCCACAGACTTCCGCACAATATCACTTTGTGCGGCTACAAATTCCTGAGGGGTCCGGCAGGTCCACAGCTCGCTGATGTAGTCCATGTTCTTCCCGACTTGATGCCGAACCATCTGGCTGTACTCTTGAGAAATTCCATTCATCACTTTGGCAGCAGCATTACTGGTGTGAAGGATCTTTTGCACGTTGCGCGCCGACCGTTCCGTTGCGTCTTTTGCCTGTTGCACCCCTTCTCCTGAGACCCCGAGCGTGCGACCAAGTTGCTCGGTAGAGCGTCCCACGGCTAAGGTCGTCGCTTCCAGGCCGATCCGCCATGCGTTCTGCACCGTCTCAACGTTCTGCTTAAGAAAGTTGGAAGTTGATCGGGCCGTTTCTTCTCCGGCTTGAGCGGCACCTTGCCCGACATGCGCAGTCTGATCAGCTGCAGCTTGTCCGGTACGGCTGGTCTGCTCGGCAGCCCGCTCGCCGGCACGGCGAGCTGCATCATCTGTCCCTGGTGTAGACTTGTCGTCCTGGCGTAAGTTTGCCATGCTTGTTCTCCATTTTCTGCGAGTTCCTGACTTGCGTAGCACCGTCAATTGCACTTTTCAGGTCCTTCTGGCCTTATGTTCAGGACAGGTTTCTTCCAAAACGGCTCTACTTACTTAGCTGAGAACTGAGAACAGCGAACCTACTAATTCTAGCACACAGTGATTATGGCTTTGGAAGTGGGCGGATAGACGCGGCCCTGACCCCGGTCGCGGCCACCAGCACGAGATCGTCGCCGGGATGCAACCCGTCGATTTGGACCACCAGAAGGTCGAGCGCGGACAGATCCGCAGCCATGAAGTCCCAGCATCAGTTCATCGCCCAGCGACCGAGCCGTTCCTCATGCGCGGCCGTTTCCCAGCTCGGGATCGTGACCTCGCGGCCCTTCGCCCCTGACCCGCGGGGGCGCGCGCGAGAAGTTGCCGAAGATCGAGGCTCTTTTCGCGGGTGCCGAAAGGGCCGGAGAGCGGGCTCGCGGCGGAAGCGGCGCTGAAACGTGTGAAGGAGCGTTTTGACGCAACTTGGTCGGCAAGATCCCTCAAATTGAGATGCGGTTCTTAATGCCGGATCAATGGTCGCGCCATCTGTTTCTCCTTGTGCCGGCGTTATGGCATGAAGCCCTATCGCTATTATCGACAGCGGCGCAACACGGTCATGGTTCGCGCACGCAACCGGATCCTCGATCAAGTTCTGTGGCCGGAGTTCTCCGAGCTTGACCAGGCCCTGCAGGCCTATCTTCATCAAGTGACGTTGCGCGTGATCCGCGATGAGGTCTTTGCCGACGCGAGTGAGGCGCAGTAGATTCCGGAGGCGCTACCACCGAACTGATGGATGCGGTTAGGGCGGAAGGCTTGCTTTGCTTTTATCCAAGCCCGCGATTCGTCGATCGTCGCCATCAGCCGAGCTGAGGCCGTTCAAGCTTTGAAGTTCCACTGCATGAGCTGGTCGATGACGACATTGCCGATGCAATAGGCGTCTCAAGATTAATACTGAATTGTAAGGCACCAAAAGTTAGTTGCGTTTCGATTTTGACTCGCGCGTTCAGCGCATCCTGTCAAGATGTTGGCTGGAGATAGTCCTCGCCGCGAAAGCCGGCCGTACGCCTCACCGATGAGAAGCAGTATTTTGTCTCTGAATCTTCGGTCTATCGGCTGTTGACGGCGAAGCGCGCAGGCACATGCACCATGCTGTCTTGGCCCTCTTTATTCCCAGGATGCTCCCCTTGTTTTGGGGCTTGAGAAGGCCCTCATCAAGGGCGGGGCCGCCGAAGGCACCGCCAAGGACTATGTACGTACTCTTCTCAGCTTTGGCCACTGGCTCTTCGCAAATAACAAAAAGGCCATTTTTGCTCGGCTTGACGACGAAGAGCCACTGACTGAAGATGCGCGCGAGTTCATCGGAAAGGGTAATCCCTGGAAACTTCTTACGGCAATAGTTCATCTCCGAACCTCGCAGTCGACGGGCGGAGTCGTTCCGATCGCAGGCCGCGCTGAGCTAAATCCTCATCCCCAGGACGCGGCACTCATCAAAGAGTACAAAAACGAAGTAGCGGCAGATACCGGCACGAGGGATGCAACTGCTCTTCGCAGTTTCAGTGACTACCTGCATGAAAACAACAAGAAGGGCATTGCTGGTCGGCTTTCAGGCAAGGCGTTGGATGGAGATGTCAAGAGCTATAAGAAGGACGCCGGTGGTAACCGGGGGATCGGTGCCGCACTGGCTCATCTCCGGAAATCGTCGGCCGGCGCTAAGGCGATGGAACTCGAGCGCCATATTGATCCCGAAGACGCGGCCCTGAAGGAGTCGAGGCAGGTCGGCGACGCCGCTGCGCAGCACAGTGCGACCCAGAAAGCTGGCGGTTGGCCAGAGGAGTTGCTTCCAGCGGAAGGCCATGATCAGGATTTGCTTTTGGGGCTGATGGACGAACCCGGCCCGTCGTCCTCGGCGCCGCAACCGGCTCAGTCAACTGGGATTGCGATACGGCACGACAAGCGGCGTCTTCATTCCGAGGATGCTCCCATTATTTTGGGGCTTGAGAAGGCCCTCATCAAGGGCGGGTTCACCAAACCCGTCGCCAAGCAGTACGTAAGTTCTCCTCTTAGCTTTAGCCGTTGGCTTTTCGCAAAAGAAAAACTGAGCATTCTTGCTCGGTTCGACAATAAGTCGCTGGCCGATGGCGGTGAGGTGCTCGAGTTCACCGGACAGGGTAATCCAAAGAGACTCCTTCAGGCAATCGACCATCTCCGGACCTTCCGGTCGACGCAGGGCTGTCCGGGGAATGATTCACTATGTCGCGGTGCATGCTCGGCAAGACCGAGGCAAATCGGCCTTTTCTGGTTGTCGAGACACAGAAGGCCGAGCATGCGATTCCGCGATAGCATTTTTGGAAGGCTGCTTGAACCGATCAATCGACGGCAGTTTCAGACGGCTGTGGATCGTCTGGACGGGGATGCCTACGACAAATCGTTCAGGAGTTGGGATCACCTGGTGGCGCTGATCTATGCGCAGCTGAGCAGTCACGACAGCCTGCGCGCCGTGGTGGCCGGCTTCAACGCCAATCCTCAGCACCACTATCATCTGGGCACCGGCAGGTTGTCCCGCTCGACGCTATCGGATGCCAATGCCCGCCGCCCGTCCGGCGTTTTTGCGCAAACCTTTGCCAGACTATCAGCGATGGCAAGCCGGCAGTTGCGGAGCGAAGGCCAGGAGATGGTGCGCCTGATCGACGCCAGTCCGATCCCGCTGGGCAAGCTCTGCACCTGGGCGGCGTGGAACGGCCGCATCCGTGGCATGAAGCTGCATATGGTCTACGATCCCAAGGGCGATGTCCCGGACTGCGTCGAGGTGACGGATGCGAACGTCAATGACATCGAGATCGGTCGCCATGTCCCTATCCAGGTGGGCACAACCTACGTGTTCGATAAGGGATATTGCCGCTTCGACTGGTGGCAGAAGATCAATGACAGCAAGGCTTTTTTCGTCACCCGGGCGAAGACAAGCATGCGTCTCCGCAAGATCAAGCGACGCACTAATCGCAAGCGCAAGGGCGATGGCTTCAAGGTCATCGCCGATGACGAGGTGAAGCTCACCAGCAAAGGCGACTCGCGACTGCCGATACCACTGCGGCGCATCAAGGTCAGGCGGGAGAACGGCGGCGTGATCACGCTTCTCACCAACGATATGACGCGAACGGCCGTCGAGATCGCCGCCCTCTACAAGAGCCGGTGGCAGATCGAACTGCTATTCCGCTGGATCAAGCAGCATCTCGATATCCGCAAGTTTCTCGGCACCAACGACAATGCGATCCGCCTGCAAGTGCTTGCAGGATGATTGCCTACCTGCTGCTACGCATCGCTGCGCGGGCCAACTGCATCAAAATGCTTCCCCTCAGGCTGGCCGAACTTGTCGGCCAGTTCCTGTTCACCCGCCGATCCCTTGCCACTATCGACAAGCCTCCGCCCAGCAACCCCAGCCCCAGCAAACCCACAGCCTCCGCCAACCAGATGGAGTTCTGCTATGGCTGAGCTTTCCCGGACAGCCCTGCGGTCGACGGGCGGAGTGCCGATCTCACGACGCGCTAAGCTGAATCCTCACCCCCAGAACGTGGCCCCATCAATCCCGAAGACGCGGTACTGATGGATCCGAGGCGCGTCGACGCCGCCGCTGCGCAGCACAGCGCGTCGCAGGAAACTGGCAGTCGGCCAGAGGAGCTTCCCGCGGAAGGCCGCGATCAGGATTTGCTTTTGGGACTGATGGACGAACCCGGCCCGTCGTCATCTCTCGAGCCAGCCGCGCGCCACGACCAGGCACCGGATCCCGGAGAGCCCGACCGCCAGCACTCCTCGGACAAGTTGAGGGGTGCACTTGCGAGGAGCAACTTCCTGCCAAGCGAGGAGGTCCTCATCAACGATGAGCATGACACAGCTGAGTTGAGGCCAGCGAAGAGGCCGAGGACTCTAGACAATCTGCACGGCCTTCCAGCGAGCGGCAGCTGAGCGAGATCGCCAATTCAGGCGGTCGCCTGCTGACGTCGGTGGCCCCCACCCATCAACAGGGTGCATCGCCAGTGATCGGGCAGCGCCTATACGGCTGAGATCGGCGCGATGAAGATGCGTGAGGAGATTGATGCCCTCAGCACCATGGCGCTCGATCCGGTTGCGGTCCTGATCCTGCCGCGGATCCTGGCGCTCGTGGTGGCGCTGCCGATCCTTGCCTTTCTCGGATCGCTCGCGGCGCTGTATGGTGGCGGTCTCATCGCTTGGCTCTATGGCGGGATGAGTCCCGCGATTTTCATTGCGCGCCTCCACGAGGCGGTTTCCGTCACGCATTTCGAGGTCGGCATCATCAAGGCGCCGTTCATGGCGCTCGTGATCGGCGCGGCTGTGGAGGGGCTGAGCGTCAAGGGCAGCGCGGAGTCGCTGGGACAGCAGACGACGGCGTCGGTCGTGAAATCGATCTTTCTTGTAATCGTGCTCGACGGGCTGTTCGCGGTCTTTTTTGCTTCGATCGGGATGTAGTCATGGCTGGCTCCACGGCGATCCATATCCGAAATCTGGTGGTTGGCTTCGGCAACAAAACGATCCTCAACCATCTCAATCTTGACGTGAAGGACGGGGAGATACTTGGCCTTGTTGGCGCATCGGGAGGCGGCAAATCGGTGCTGATGCGGGCCTTGTCGGCCTGTTGCCGAAACGCGGCGGGCAGATCGACTTTGAGCGAGAAAAGTGAGCGCCGCTGGGGTATCCTGTTTCAACAGGAAGCCCTCTTCTTGGCCTTGACGGCGCGACAGAATGTCCAGTTTCCGCTACGCGAAAATGCACACCTGTCGCCACGGCTCCTTGATGAGATCGCGGATGCCAAGCTCGAGATGGTGGGCCTCACACGGGCGGACGGGGACTTTTCCTTCCGAACTTTCGGGTGGAATGACGAAGCGGGTGGCTCTCGCACGGGCGCTTGCGTTGGATCCCGCTCTCTTGTTTCTGGACGAGCCAACCTCCGGCCTCGATCCAATAGCAGCGGGCGAATTCGACGCCTTGATTCGGACGCTACACCGGACGCTTCGCTTCACCGTGTTCATGGTGACGCACGACTTGAACAGCTTGCAAGCGATCTGCGACCGGGTTGCCGCGCTCGCTGACGGGCGGATTGTAACTGTCGGCCCGCTGTCTTCCGTGCTCGGATCCGACCATCCTTGGGTCAAGGCTTACTTTCACGGAGCTCGAGCGCAGACGGTCGGCTTCGGCTCCTAGGCAGTAGAGATAGATATGGAAATTCGCGCGCCCTACATCGTTATCGGTGCATTCGTATTGTCGGCAATCGTCGCCGTATTCGGCTTCGTCTACTGGCTGAACAACGTTGGCGGCATTGGCAAGCGGGAGTCCTATCAGCTCGTCTTTACGGATCCGGTGCCCGGGCCCTGGTTGGCGCAGGCGTTCTCTTCAACGGTATCCGCGTTGGCGAGGTCACAGACCTTGAGCTGGTTCCAGAACGCCCGCGCGAGGTTCCCGCCAAGATCGCGGTCGCCGAGCGCACGCCGGTGCATAGCGACACGCGTGTCGGTCTTGATTTCCAGGGAATAACCGGCGTTCCGGTGATCGCGCTGGAAGGTGGTGATGATCCCGAGGCGCCGCCGGCGCGCGAACCACTGGTGGCCGAAAAGGGCGCGGGGCGGAGCATGACGCAGGCTGCCCGCGATGCGCTACGCCGGGTGGATACCGTTCTGTCCGAGAATGCCGTACCGCTGCACAGCACCATCGACAATCTCAGCACATTCGCCGAAGGACTAGCGCGCAACACGCCGAAACTCGACAGTATCGTGGCGGGACTTTGAGCGGATGACCGGCGGAGCGCCTGCGCCGCGCAAAGTGGTGTACGACCTTCGCGCGGCGGACAGCTTTGGAGCGCAACGCCATACGAACCTGCCCGTACCGCTGATCGTAGCGGAGCCGACCGCGATCACCCGACTGCAAACTCAGCGCTTTCTGTTCACGCCGGATGAGGAAACTCAAGGGTTCGAGGGGGCGCAGTGGAGCGATAGTCTGCCGGCGTTGGTGCAGGCGCGGGTGCTGCAGAGCTTCGAGAACTATGACATCGCACATGCGCCCCTGCGCGCCGACACTGCTGTAGCTGTAGAGGGGCATCGCGCCTTCTGATCGACTTGCGTCGCTTCGAGATCGCGCTTGGGCCTCAGCCGAAGGCGATTATCGTACTATCAGCCAAGATCGTGGATCCGGACGGTCACCTCAAGGCGGCGCAACTCTTCGAGGAAGCCCGAACGATCGACACCCTTGCGCCCGCTAACGCCGCGACGCCAGCCGGATGGTCGGTCCGGATAAGTATCAGCAAGGTTCCGAACCTGGCCCCTTCCTCGGCCAGCGAAGAAGCGCAATCGGACGGCCAGCGCACCTCTCGGGTACTTGATCCGGATCGGTTTTGGCGCCGCGCCGCGATTGACATGTGTCAGGCGCGAACAGACGGCCGGTGCAAAGCTACGAGCGTAACCACCAAGCCCAACGGAGGCTAGCCATGTTTGCGATGGACGTAATGCGCACCTCGTTCGCGACGATTAAGCCAGAAGCACACTTGCTTGATGCCGCGCGGCTGTTGCTAGAGACCGGTCAGCGAGGTTTACCGGTGCTCGACGGGACCGGATCTTTGGCCGGCGTAATCTCGGAAGGCGACTTCCTTCATCGGCGATAACTCGGTGTGCACTGCCCCGAAGGGTTTTGGCTCGAATGGCTGCTCAGCAGAGAGGAAGGAAAGCTCGTTCGCGAGCGGACACGAGCCCTCCGCGTTGATGCCGTTATGAGCCGTAAACCCGTCTGGGTGGAGGAGTGTGCAACGGTTGATGAGATTGTTGCTGAAATGGACAGTCGTCAGATTTCGCAGGTGCTGGTGCTTCGTGACGCGCGGGTTGACGGTATCGTGGGCCGCTTGCAGCTACTTGTGGCGCTCGAGCGAAGCCTGGCCGGAGTTCCGGCCGAATAAGCCTTGTTGGCCCAGGCGAGCTGCAATCGGATCATCGTGTTGGGAAAAAGAAGCCCGGCGGATCGGGCGGGCTGTATCGAGACAACCGCAAGGAGGATGGGGCGCTCGCCTTAGTGACAGGTATTCAGCCCGACCCGGTCCGTCGAAGTTTGAGCTAGCGCAAAAGGATTCAACAAAAGTCGGGGCGGTGGTTGGACAGGATTCCGAATGTGCTCGATGCATGGGCCGCACAACGGCTGGACGAACGCGATCGCGATCAGCAGATCCCCGGCTGTCGAGTGTCGGCTTCGGCTGGCCGGCACGTCGCGGATCGAAGCGGTAAGAACACTCCGTCGAAGGGACGCTCTGAGGTCATAATCAGCCTGGACGCTAGGCAGCGCGCCTATGGGTCGCGCTGGATCGAGCCAGATAGGCGTCGAAGGCGGAAGCCAACCTACGGACCAGGAATTCGGCTCCGTCGCTCACGGAGATCCGATCGTCCTTCATGGTCACGGCACCATCCGCGATGAGACTGAGAAAGCGCGCCCGGTCGACGACGGCAGTCCCCGGTCCCGATTATGCGACCTAGCGATTCTGGACAAGTCCACGGTCATGTCGCACATGAGCCGCTCGATGATGTCGGCGCGGAAGCGGTCGTCTTCCGTGAAGGCGTAGCCCTTGATGGTTGCAAGCCGATCGTCGGCGACGCGTTCGAGATAGTCGCGGGTCGCGACCGCGTTTTGCACGAACCCTTTGCGGCATGATGGAGCTTGCTCCGATTCCGATCAGCGTGTCCGCAACATCGTCGGTATAGCCCTGGAAGTTTCTTCGTAGCCGCCCCTCCCGTCGTGCGATGGCGAGACTATCGTCGGGGAGGGCGAAGTGATCAAAGCCGATCCGCACGTAGCCGGCATCGACGAGTGCATCCGCGATCGCTTCGGACTGAAGGTGACGCTCGATGCTGTCGGGCAGGGCTTCCTCGCCGATCTTGCGCTGGTGCTTCCTGAACGAGGGAATATGCGCGTAGCCGAACACCGAGAACCGGTCGGGGCTCAGCTCGATGCACTTGGCGACGGTGTCCAGGCACGAGTCCATCGTCTGAAGCGGCCAGCCGTACAGCAAGTCGAAGTTCAGATTCCCGATTCCTGCGCGTCGCAGCAATTCGACGCACCTGGTAGTCTGATCGAAGCTCTGGAGGCGATTGATCGCGCACTGGACCGCCGGATCGAAGCTTTGAACGCCGAGGCTCACGCGGTTGACGCCGCTGAAACCCAGAGCTTCCGACATGGGCTCGGTCAAAGTCCGCGGGGCGATCTCCACGGCGATCTCGGCGTCGGGCAGCACGAAGTAGGAATAGCGCAGCGCGCCGACGAGGTCGGCGAAAGTGTCCGGCGTCATGATCGCCGGTGTGCCGCCACCGAAGTGGATGTGTGAGATCGGTTGCCGATGACCGATGGTATCCGCGACCAGGTGCGCTTCGGTACGCAGACCCGACGCGTACACGGCGATAGGATCGTCGCGTTTGCTGATCGAGGTGTGGCAACCACAGTACCAGCACGTGGATCGACAGAATGGCACATGTAGGTAGATCGAGGCGGGTCGCCGGGGCGTTATCGACTTCAACCATCGACGGTAGTCAACCTCGCGGATCGTCGGATTGAAGTGCGGAGCCGTGGGATAGCTGGTGTCAGCGGGGGAGCCGGTCCGGTCCGTATCGTCTTGCGAGATCTGAGTGCATTGTCTGCCTTTCCTCTGGGCGGACATTGCAGGAAGTCGCGTTCGCAAACGTTGCGTCAGGTCAACTTCGAGCAAGCTAGAAACGTTTGAAGACGACAAGGATCGTGTCCACGCTTGCGTCCTCCCCGCGGTTTCACCGGTTATCGGCTTTCCAATGGCCCTGCTTCTTCAAGACATTAGCGACCTCCCTGGGCATGTAGGTTTCGTCGTGCTTCGCCAGAACTGGGTCGGCGCGGAACATGCTCGATGCGTCGAGCGCGCCCTCCGCGACAACGCCCTGTCCCTCCCTGAACAGGTCCGGCAAGATGCCTCTGTAGCTGACCGGGACGCTGGCTCCTCCGTCGGCGATGCTGATCGTGGCCGTCAGACCGCCCTGCGCGCCGGCGAGCCCGGCTGGACCACATCCGCCGAGCCGGAAGCGCTTGCCCGCTCCGATGTGGCGCTCGGCTGCCATCGTGGGTGTAGTGAAGAACACGATGGAATCACGGAGCCCGCTGAGAACCAGTCCCGCCGCGAAGCCGAGGACTGCGAGGGAACTACCGATCATCACAGGCGCCGTTGTTTACGTGTCATGTCTTTCCGCGCTCGTGGTTACGCTGTGCGCTCGTTGGTTACGCCAACACCTATTTCGATGGCCTGGATCACGCCGACACTTTGCGCCAGCTCAAACCGAAGACGCGCCGTCCGGATCGTCTACGTCCGACGCACCAGCTTTGCGGCCTTCCGGACTGCGTTGGCCAAGATGGTGCCGGGGCGTTCAACGACCAGCCAGAAGCCCAGATTGGTCGGCGGAACGCCGGCCGCGCAGCCGCCCGACTTCGGATCCCGAATGAAGTCGGTCATGTGGGCGCGATGCGCGCCTTCGAACGACGCGGACGCCGCAATTGGTGTTCGTGAACTGCTCGCGGCCCCCATTTTGGTGGGGTGTCGCGCGGCCGGCTTTCGTGGTTGCTTTGGTCGCGATGGCCGCTCGCGCTCCTACGCCGTAGCCAGACGATTCAGCGTCGCATGATTGTGCAGCTCGACACGACGCGAGGTCGGCAGCGAAATCGCGCCGCTCTGCTCGAGTTGGGTGAAGGTCCGCGACACGGTCTCGATCGTCAGACCAAGGTAGTCGGCGATGTCTTGCCGTGACATCGACAGTTCGACGACGTTATTCTTCGCGACGCGGCGTTGCATGTCGAGCAGGAAGCCGACGACCCGCTCTTGAGCAGTGCTGATCAGGAGACCCAGATGCTCCTGGAAACGGCGCAACTCGCGCGCGGTTGCATTCCAGAGCTGGCGCGCTAGCTCCTTTTCTTGGGTGGCACGGGCCATCAGCGCGCTGCGCTTCACTGCCACGAGGCGGGTCTCACAGACCGCCTCGGCGGAAGATATGTGGGTTTCATCGGCCTCGAGACCAAAAATGTCTCCGGACAGGTAGAAGGCGCCGATCTGGCGGCGTCCGTCTTCCAGGATCCTGTAGGTCCGCACCGCGCCGGAGATCACCTGATAGAGATACTCCGCGTCCTCGTCCTCGCCGTAGATCTCGGTGCTGCGGGCAAACCGCATCGAGGTACCCAGCGCGCTGAACGGGCCGGTCGCGGGAGCTGCTGCTGAAATGGCTCTGACCGGATGTGTCAATCGGCCTCCAAATTTGACCCCTCATCGGCTTCCAATTTTGACCCCTTCGCGCGGCGGGGTTTGATGGTAGCGCTCGTCTCGTCGGAGCTGGCCGGGATTGCGGAGACGAGACGAGTGCGGGTGGCGTGATCGTCGTCGCGGCTCTTGAATCGCCAGCTGTCATTGCCGGTCTCGACGATGTCGCAGTGATGGGTCAACCGGTCGAGCAGCGCAGTGGTCATCTTGGCGTCGCCGAACACGCTGGGCCATTCGCCAAAGGCGAGATTGGTGGTGACGATGACGGAGGCGCGCTCGTAGAGCCGGCTGACGAGATGGAACAGAAGCTGGCCGCCGGACTGGGCAAAGGGCAAATATCCGAGTTCGTCCAGGACGATGAAGTCCATCCGGGTCAGATGCTCGGCAAGCCGGCCCTGACGTCCGTTGCGGGTCTCGCTCTCGAGACGGTTGACGAGGTCGACCACGTTGTAGAAGCGGCCACGGGCACCGGATCGGATGCAGCTCCTGGCGATGGCGATGGCCAGATGGGTCTTGCCGGTACCCGTTCCGCCGACCAGCACGACGTTGCGCTGCTGGGCGATGAAGCCGCCGCCGGCGAGATCATTGACCAGCGTCTGGTTGATTGGCGTGCCGTCGAACTGGAAGTCGGCGATGTCCTTGGCAAGCGGCAGCTTGGCAATGGTGAGTTGGTACTTGATCGATCGGGCCTGCTTCTCATTGATCTCGGCGGTGAGCAGGTCGCCAACGATGCGCCGAGGTTCGTGCTGGCGCTTGACCGCAGTCGCCATGATCTCGTCGAAGGCGGCCTTCATGCCCATGAGATCGAAGATTTGGGTTCGTTCCATCAGATGGTCCTCCGGAGGTTATCGTAACGGGCACAGTCGGCGATCGGCGCATGGCGGAGCGTCAGTGCGGCCGGCGTCATGATGTTGGCCGGTGGAGCGGGTTCACGTTGCCGGGCCAGGATGTTGAGAACGACATCGGCGGAATGGACGCCGTGACCGAGCGCTTCGGCACAGGCGGCTTCCACCGCCGGCAAACCGTCAGCACCGCGTTGAGGATGTCGACCATCTGCCGATTGCCATCGTCGATGCCGGCAAGCCGCCGCCGGATCCGCTCGATCGCGGCCGGCAGCACCCAGTCCTTGAAGGGAGCGCCATTGCGCAAGGCGCCGGGTTTGCGAGCCAGCACCGGCACATAGTGCCAGGGATCGTAGGTCGTCTCGCCGCGTCCGAAGGATCGTGGATGCTCCGCAACGACCCTTCCATCCTGACGGATCACGATGCGGTCGGCATAGGCCTGGACCTCGACCGGGCGCCCGACTGCGCTGGCTACAACCGAGTATCTGTTGTTGTCGAAGCGCACCAGACAGGTCTTCGAGACGGACGCTGGCACCGCATGGAAGCCGTCGAACCGACCGGCATAGGGAACGAGCTTGGGACGCTCGGCTTCGAACACGTCCCAGATCGTCTGCTCGGCCAGCTCCAGGTGACGATGCGCCTTGGCGTAGGCGATGCACTTGTCCAGCAGCCAGGCGTTTAACTCGTCCAGGTTCTTGAACCGCAGCCGCGGCGTGAAGAAGCGCTCCCGGACCAGCCCGACCTGGTTCTCGACCTGGCCCTTCTCCCAGCCCGAGGCTGGCGTACAAGCCACCGGGTCGACCAGATAGTGGCTGCACATCTGCAGGAAGCGGCGATTGTAGCGACGGTCCTTGCCGACAAAGATCGTCTCCACCGCGGTCTTCATGTTGTCGTAGATGCCGCGGCTGCAGGTGCCCTTGAACAGGGCGAACGCCCGGTCGTGGGCGTCGAACACCATCTCCTGCGTCTCCCGCGGATAGGCCCGCACGAACAGCATGCGGCTGTGACAGAGCCGGACATGGGCGGCCTTCACCATCACTGTGGTGCCGCTCAGCAAGACCACCTCGTGGCTCCAGTCGAACTGGTAGGCTTCGCCTGGTGCAAAACTCAGCGGGACATAAGCCGCCGCGGTCGATTGCCCGCGTTCTTTGCTCCACCGCCTGGCGTAACGCCGCACCGTATCGTAACCGCCGTCATAGCCGCGGCCGCGCAGCTCCTCGAAGATCCGGATCAGCGTCAGCTGTTCACGAGCCGGTTTGGCCGCGTTCGCCGCCAGTAGCCCGTCAAGCTCTACTGCCCATCGTCCCAGCTTTGGCCGCGGCTGCACTTGCCGCTCGTACTCGAAGGAGGTCTCTCCCGACCTCAGCACCTTCCGGACCGTGTTCCGCGACACCTTCAGGTCACGGGCGATCTCCTTGATCGTCTTGCCCTTGATGAAGTGCTCGCGCCGAATCCGCGCAATCGTCTCCACGATCAGCATCCCCGACCACCTGCTTCATTCCAAAGCAGGCAGCGCAACAGACCAATCTGTAGGGGGTCAATTTTGGACGCCGATCCCCCGGCTTAGGGCAGGGCTATCGCATATGGCTGAGAACCTGCATGAGGAAGGCCTCGTCCCAGCCTGCGCGTCTGATCTTGAGGTTGATGGACTTGCGATCGGGGTGGGCTCGCAGGATGTTGAGGGCAAGGCGTCGGAGAATGGCGAGATTCTCCGGTGCGTGGTCCTTGCGGGAGCGGTTGCGATCCTCGGCAAAATGGACGTCGAGCACCCAATGCAGCCGGTTCTCAACGGCCCAGTGACTGCGGGTGACGTCAAGCAGCCGCTTGGCAGAGATATATCTGGACAGCAGATAGTAACGTACGACCGGCGGATCGGCGCGCTGGTCACGCAGGCGCCGGCGCGAGGTGACGCGGCCCACGGCCGCCACGCCGGGGAAGCGTTCAGCCAGGGTCGTGTTGCGCATGACGGTCGCACGTCGCGCCTCGCTGCGATCATGGGCCGGGCGGTCGGTCTGCTGGACGGTGCTGCGCTGCCCCGATCGCGCAAACTGCTGCGTCACCGCCTTGAACAAGAGGCCACGGTTCGCCTTGATCGTCAGAACATAATGTCCGCCCCGATCAAGCACCGCTGCAGCAAATCCGCGGTGGCAATGCAGGGCATCGGCGGTCACAGTGCAGTCTTCAAGGGAGAGAAGATCCAGCACCTCCAAGGCGCCCGCCGTCTCGTTGCGCCCCGGCGCTTTTTGTTGCGCCAGAGCCATGCGTGCTTCGACTGCGAAGACGTTGACCAGATGCAGTGGCGTTGCCCGTCCGCCGCGTTCATAGGCACGCCGCAGAGCTTTGCCATCGACCGCAATCACGCCGGTAAGCTTGAGCCCATTGGCCTTGGCAAACGCCGCCATGAAGCGGCGGAAGGCGAACTCAAAGGCCTGCGGCTTGAGCAGACGGAACACCCGACTGAACGTATCGTGGCTGGGGATGCCGTGCTCCAGCTTCAGGAAGAGGCGCAACAAGCCTTCCTTGGACTGTCCAAACTCCTCCATCTCCCCGCAGCTGCCGGCTCCGCACAGAACCGCCGCCAGCGCGATGAACAGAACTTCCAGCAGTTCGTGGCTCGCATTGCCTGCGCGCGGGTCCGGCAAGCGCCCAAACGCCCTTCTGAACTTCCGCATCCGACTCCCTCCAGAATCCGGGAGTCGTCTTCAGAATCCTTCTTGCCTTCCAACGCAATAGCTAGCCAAAACCCATATGCGATTCCCCTGCGGCTTAGGGGGGCAATTAAAGGGCCGAATGACAATCGGGACAGGCGTGACGTGGACGATCTCCAGGCTCAGCTCTGGGAACGAGCACGAAGCATCATCATGGTTGCCGCAGAGATCGTACTGTCTGTTGGGCTGATAACACTGCTGCTTGCCCGGGCGGCTCATGGCTCGAAGTTGCTTGCCCATCTTCTGCCTCACCGCGTGAGCTTGGCACGTCTTTATCTCCGTGGACAAACAACCTTGAACGATCGCTTTCTTGGGACGTCTAGAGCCCAGCGGCGATCGCTATCCGCATCAGTTCCGACATGCTGCGCACATTGGTCTTGGCCATCAGGTTAGCCCGGTAAACCTCGACTGTTCGCGGGCTGATGCCAAGGTCGTGGGCGATCACCTTGTTGATCTTGCCCGCCACGAGCCCCCGCAGGACGTCGCGCTCGCGCGGCGAGAGGTCCACCAGGCGAGCTTCGGCGTCGCGCTTGACCGTTCCGTCGGCCGGAGCTGCCGACTGTGCTCGCAGGGCTTCGCCGATCGCACGCAACAGAGCTTCGTCCACAAACGGCTTCTCGATGAAGTCAACTGCGCCGGCCTTCATCGCCTCGACGGCGAGTGCGACGTCACCATGGCCGGTCATCAGAATGACGGGGCATGCCGCTGCGTCAGCCTTGAGTTTGCGGACGAGCTCGAGGCCGCTCATGCCGGGCATGCGTATGTCGGATACGATGCAGTCGACCGTGCTATTGGCGAAATGATCGAGAAATTCGGTTGCCGTCTCATAGGTTGTGACGGCAAAGCCGTTGACATCGAGCAGGAAGGCCAGTGAGTCCCGCATCGCCGGATCGTCGTCGATGACAAGAATTGTACGCCGCGTCGTCATGCTTCTTCTCCGTCCTCCGCGAACGGGAGGATGAACTGAAAAACCGTGCCGCCTCCAGAGTTTGGCATCACATCCATGCGCCCACCATGGGATTCGATGATGGTCCGGCAGATCGAGAGGCCGACGCCCATGCCATGCTCCTTTGTCGTGATAAAGGGCTGAAACAGGCGGTCGGCGATGTCAGGGCTGATGCCTGGACCGGTATCGGCGATGGTGAACGTCGCAACACCGTTAGTCTTGGTGACGCCGACGGTCAATTCGCGGCGCTGGCTGGAGGCCATCGCCTCGATCGCATTACGAACCAGGTTGAGCACGACCTGTTGAATCTGGATCTTGTCGACGATGATCGAGGGCATGTCCCGGTCGCTGCGGATCGCCACCCGGACGCCCTGCTCCTTGGCGCCGAGCAGCGCGAGCGCGACGGCCTCTTCGAGCAGGGTGGCGGGGCTCTCCAGGGAGTGTTGCGTTTCGCCCTTGGCAACAAATTCACGCAGGCGCTTGATGATGTCGCCGGCCCGCAACGCTTGTTGCGCGGCCCGCTCGAGTGCGTCGCGAATTCGCGTAGTGTCCGGTGCCTCCGACGCCAGCAGCGCTCTTGCGCCGCGCATGTAGTTTGTGATGGCTGATAGTGGCTGATTGATTTCATGAGCGATCGAGGACGCCATTTCGCCCATTGCGGTCAACCGAGACACGTGTACCAGCTCGGACTGCAGCTCCTGAAGCCGTCGCTCCTGAGCGCGACGCTCGGTGAGATCCCGGATAAAGCCCGTAAAGAAGCGCTCGCCGCGGACCTTGGCCTCGCCGACGGCAAGCTCCATCGGAAAGGTTGAACCGTCACTCCGCTCTCCGACCACGATCCGGCCGATCCCGATGATACGCCGTTCGCCGGTCGTAAGGTAACGGTCGAGGTACCAATCGTGCTCGCCGCGATACGGCTGGGGCATCAGGCTCGAAACGTTCTTTCCGACGACCTCGTCGGTTTTTCGGGCAAACAGGCGCTCGGCGGCCGCGCTGAAGGAGCGAATGATGCCATGATCATCGATCACGATCATGGCGTCAGGGACCGTGTCCAGGATGGATTGCAGATGGGCTTGGCGATTTCGCGCCTGATCGCTTTCCCTAAGTAGCCGGTCGCCCATGAAGCCAAGGATGGGGCCGAGGACCGCAAAACATGCAAGATCGATCAGATTCGCAGGTTCGGTGACCAGACTTTTGCCGAGGAATTTAGCGCTGACGGCGAGGCAGAGTAGGGTAGTGAGAATCGCCGGACCACGGCCGCCGGCGAAGGCGGCGAACAGCACCGCCGGAACGTATATGATCGTGAAGGTCCGGTCTTCGAAATAGTTATCGAGTCCCGCGCGCACCGCGAAAACGAGCGCGGTCGCTGCCGCGGCAGTGCCATAGCGGTACCAGATGCGGTCGGACATATTCCCCCAGGCAATGCCCTCAGACCGTGAGATATTACACCGTTCGGACGCCTGAAGCCACTGGCTGCTCTATCCAGGGCAGGGCTCGCGACCTGGCAGGTTTCTGAGTTGCCTCGTCGGCACCGCCCGTCTGCCGAGCAAATAAGTTCAGCTCGATGGTGCCCAACGAACGCGCGGTCTCGATCGCGTACGTCGCGTCTTCTGCGCTTCGCGCAGCTCTGGATGGCGTCGGCAATGGAACGGGAATCGCTAAGATCTGTCATGTTCAACATCCTTCGTTGAGGGAAGTTGCTATTTCCCCATGTCGGCGCGGGCGTGTTGATATGTGTCAACCGGACCGCTACTGGCCTCCTCCGGAGCACGATCTGCTCAAGCCGGCCTGGGACCGATGACTTTCCCTGTCCTCAGGTTGAAGAAATGGATGCCGTCGCACGCGGCGCAGGAGATTGAGTGCAGATCGTCAGCCGCTGGCTCGGACGTGTCGTCGGGAAGCAGGCCTTGAACCCGATCGCCGGTAGTTGGACACGAAAAGATAATGGGGCGCCAAGCCCTTCTGTCTGCCATTTGCACGATCCTGACGGACGGACAATCTGAAGCGGCGGCACTCGCTCCGCATTGATGAAGGTCAAATTTCGGACAGGCGGGTTAGGATAGGTGAGAGCGCTCTAGAACGGCCGCCGGGACGAAGCGTTTGGAGCGTCTTTGACCTGGCCAGCTGCTCTTGCGGGGGGGCGCCTTGCCTGGAAGGTCATCCGGGCAAAAGTCACGATAATGATCGCGAGTACTCCGATTGAAGCAAGCAGGTTCTGCAGCATGATCTTCTTCTCCTGACAACGTGACATGTATGTCCGATCAAGTCGCTACGCCTTGATCCCCGTCAAACGAGGCCGTTGAGGGAGATCAACACAGACAAGCCGATTTGATGCGAACGTGTCTGGCGAGAAAGGGAAACTGGCAATGCGCGCACATCAGATCATGGCAAGACATGTCATCACCGTCGGAACCGAGACGTCCATTATGGACGCCGCCAAACTGATGATGGATCACCATGTCAGCGGCCTCCCGGTGGTCGATGCGGCCGGACGATTGGTTGGCATCCTGTCGGAAGGTGACTTTCTGCGGCGGAGCGAGATCGGGACGCAACGCCGGCGCGCCCGCTGGCTTCAGTTCCTTCTCGGCTCCGGCCATGCGGCCACGGACTTTGCCCATGAACGCGGGCGTAAGGTCGGAGAGATCATGTCCTATGATCCGGTCACCGTCACGGAAGAAACGCCTCTGCCGGATTTAGTCGAGCTCATGGAGAAGAAGGGAGTCAAGCGGCTGCCGGTGATGCGCGACGGGCGTCTCGTCGGCATCGTCACACGCGCCGATCTGCTACGGGCAGTTGCGTCTATCGCTCACCAGATTCCGGACCCCACGGCGGATGACAAGCATATCCACGACCGCATCGTGCGGGCGCTCGTCGCCGCAAACTGGTGTCCGCTTGGTCTGCAGGTTTCGGTGCGCAATGGCGTGGTGCACCTCCGAGGGATCATCATGGACGAGCAGGCGAGGCAAGCGGCTATCGTTGCCGTGGAAAATACCTCCGGCGTCAGGGAATTGCACGATCATCTGTGCTATGTCGACACCTATTCCGGCTTCTACATCCAATCCGCGGAAGACGAACGAGCGGCTGCCGCCAAAATTGCGCAGGAGACGGCAGGGTGATCGCTCGCCTCGCAATCCTGCTGATCCCGTTGATCGTGACCGCTGTGGTCAGCGCAGATGTCCTGGGATTCGCGGCAACGCTGCTTACGATCTGCGCGATCGTTGGCTTCGCGATCGCCGCCTCCGGATGGACCGTCAGCAGCAAGACGACGTCAATACCGGCAGTCCGGCCGTCATCCTCAGACTGGAAATCTCACCACGAATAGTACCTCGTCCGATCGCAGTTGCGGATCATGCGAGCCGCACGTCGCGAAAAGCGTGCCGCTCGTGGTCCTCGTGGTCGCTCAAAGCTCTGCTCGGTTTCTATATCCTCCGCAATACGACGGCTGCACCTCAGAGCATTCAATTGCGACAGATCAATACGGGCCTCTTGCATCAATGGCAACGTGGACATCAAGGAATCAACCCACGTGAGGGTGCTATGCCATCATTTGACGTTCGTTTCATCAAGACCGTTTGCGACGACACCGGCCATGAACATCGCGCCTGTCAGGCCGCATTCAAGGTCGATGCCGCTTCGCTGTCCGTGGCCGCACAGCTCGCGCAAGCCGACTTCTGCAGACAGAAGGGCATTCGCGATTGGACGATCTTTGCCGATTCGATGGAGCTTCGAATGCCGTCGTCTTTGCCGTCCGCATGGGGTAGCTAGTGGCCTTGAGTGGCGATCACATTTGATCGCCGCGACATTGCGCATTTGACGAAGATCAAATCGGCAATCGCGACCGTCCGCTAGAGGTTACGGAAAGCAAAAAGGGGTGTGGGCGATGACCGATCGATCAGCTGGCAATAACTCGCCGCAATTCGAGAACCTTCTCGCCCGCCTCCGAGCATTTCTTGCTCGCCGGCACGAATTCGATCTGATGACTCCTCGGGAGGTCGATGAGATCGCCCACGAGCTCAATCTTTCCACATCGGACCTTCGAACGCTGGCTCGCGGCCGGGGTTCGCCTGAATTGCTGAGTAAGCGTCTCAAACATGCAGGTTTGTCGGCAGAGGCGCTCGCTACGTCTCACAGTGATGTGCTGCGTGATCTGCGGCGGGTGTGTGGCCTGTGCCAAGAGAAGAAGCGCTGCACTACCGACCTCGCGCGGGATAAGCGAGCCAGTCCGGCCAGGTACTGTCCGAACGAATTGACACTCACCGCGCTGAGCCGCGGTGCCAGGGGCGCGCGACCTGGCGCAGGAATTGATGCCGATCAAGCGGCTGTCAGCGAGATCGTGGTTTCCATGACGTCATCGCATCCAGGGAAAGCTTCCACATGACAAGTCCATCCTCCGTTTCAAAGTCGATGACGATGGGCGAAGCCGGCCTGGCGTCCGCGCTCGCGGTATTTGCCTTCGTTTGCTTTCTCGGCGCAGCGATGGGGCACGATCCGGCATTCAGTTTTCACGCGGCGCTTGCTTGCGCGGCCAGCCTGATCTCCGTGGTCGTGATCGGCAATCGCTATCTGGACCGCCCGGCTGCATTGCCTCCGGCGGAGATCGGTGGGCGCCCCAATTACAATCTCGGCCCGATCAAGTTCGCTTCGGCGATGGCAATGTTCTGGGGTATTGCGGGCTTCACCGTGGGTCTGATCATCGCCATGCAGCTGGCCTGGCCCGCGCTCAACTTCGATCTGCCCTGGACGACATTCGGCCGTCTGCGGCCGCTGCATACGTCTGCGGTAATTTTTGCATTCGGCGGCAATGTCCTGATCGCGACCTCGTTCTATGTCGTGCAGAAGACCTGCCGCACGCGCCTTGCGGGCGACCTCGCGCCCTGGTTCGTCGTGGTCGGCTACAACTTCTTCATTCTGATCGCCGGCACCGGCTATCTGTTGGGCGTCACCCAGTCGAAGGAATACGCCGAACCGGAGTGGTATGCCGACTTCTGGCTGACGATTGTCTGGGTGACGTATCTGCTCGTGTTCCTGATGACGCTGGTGAAGCGCAAGGAGCCGCACATCTTCGTCGCCAACTGGTTCTATCTGGCGTTCATCGTCACGATCGCGGTGCTCCATCTCGGCAATAACGCCGCGCTTCCGGTCTCCTTCCTCGGCTCGAAGTCCTACGTTGCCTGGGGCGGTGTGCAGGATGCCATGTTCCAGTGGTGGTATGGCCACAACGCTGTCGGCTTCTTCCTGACTGCCGGCTTCCTAGCGATCATGTACTACTTCATTCCGAAGCGGGCGGAGCGTCCGGTCTATTCTTACCGGCTTTCGATCATCCATTTCTGGGCGCTGATCTTCCTCTACATCTGGGCTGGCCCGCATCACTTGCACTACACGGCGCTGCCGGACTGGGCGCAAACCCTTGGTATGACATTCTCGATCATGCTCTGGATGCCTTCCTGGGGAGGCATGATCAACGGCCTGATGACGCTGTCGGGAGCCTGGGACAAGCTGCGCACCGATCCCGTGCTGCGCATGATGGTGGTGTCGGTCGCCTTCTACGGCATGTCGACCTTCGAAGGCCCGATGATGTCGATCAAGGTGGTCAATTCGCTGAGCCACTACACTGACTGGACCATCGGTCACGTGCATTCGGGAGCGCTGGGATGGGTCGGCTTCGTCTCCTTCGGCGCGCTTTACTGCCTCGTCCCATGGCTCTGGAATCGCCAGCTCTATAGCCTGAAGCTCGTCAACTGGCACTTCTGGATATCGACTATCGGCATTGTGCTCTACATTTCCGCAATGTGGGTGTCGGGGATCCTGCAAGGCTTGATGTGGCGTGCCTACACTTCGCTCGGCTTCTTCGAATACTCCTTCATCGAGTCGGTCGAGGCCATGCATCCCTTCTACATCATCCGCGCGGCTGGCGGCGCGCTGTTTCTGGTCGGCGCCCTGATCATGGCCTTCAATCTCTGGATGACGGTCAATGCTGGCCGAGCCAGCGAAACCGAGGGCGCCGGTGCTCTCCAGCCTGCCGAATAGGTTGAGATATGTCTCTCTGGAATCGACACAAGATCGTTGAGAAGAACTCGATCATCCTGATCGCCGGCATTCTCGTGGTCATTGCCATCGGCGGACTGGTCGAGATCACGCCGCTGTTCTACCTGAAGAGCACGATCGAGGCGGTCGACGGCGTGCGGCCTTATACGCCGCTCGAGCTCGCCGGCCGCAACATCTATGTCCGCGAGGGCTGTTACCTCTGCCACTCGCAGATGATCCGGCCGCTGCGCGACGAGGTTGAGCGCTACGGCCACTATTCGCTGGCCGCCGAGAGCATGTACGACCACCCGTTCCAGTGGGGTTCCAAGCGCACCGGACCGGACCTAGCGCGCGTCGGCGGCAAGTACTCCGACGACTGGCACGTCACGCACCTGATCAATCCACGCTCAATCGTCCCGCAATCGGTGATGCCCGGATACCCGGCGCTCGCCAGGACGGAGCTCGATCCGTCCGACGCCATGGCTCATCTGCGGACCAACCGCGCGGTCGGCGTGCCCTATACCGACGAGCAGATCGCCAACGCGGCCGCCGATCTGAAAGCACAGGTCGACCCCGACAGCCCCGGCTCCGACGCGCTCCAGAAGCGCTATCCGAAGGCGGTGGTCCGTAACTTCGACAGCAAGGCCGGTAATCCGACCGAGCTCGACGCGCTGATCGCCTACCTGCAGATGCTCGGCACGCTCGTCGACTTCAAGCTCTACAACGAAAAAGCCAATCTGCGCTGAGGGCACGAGCATGAAAGCGATCATTCAAGTCGAGAATTTCGCGTCGAGCCTGGTCGGCTCACTCTGGACGCCCATCTTCGTCGGAATATTCGTTGCCATCGTGGTCTACGCGCTGTGGCCCCGCAACAAATCTCTCTTCGATGCTGCAGCCCGAATGCCGCTGCGGGAGGACTGACCGATCATGAGCGACCACAACGAAATCGACCGCGTTTCCGGCCGCAGCACGACTGGTCACGAGTGGGACGGCATCAAGGAGCTGAATACGCCGCTGCCGCGGTGGTGGGTCCTGACATTCTACGCAACGATTATCTGGGCGATCGGTTACTGGGTCGTCTACCCGGCCTGGCCGCTGGTCTCCGGCTACACCACCGGTCTGTTCCAGTATTCCGCCCGCGCCGGTGTCGCGACCGACCTTGCGGATATCGAGAAGCTGCGCGGCGAGAAGATGGCGGTGCTCGGCAACGCGTTGCTTTCCGACATCGAGAAAGATCCGGCCCTGCTGGCGCTAGCTCGTGCTCGTGGCAAGACCGTATTCGCCGACAATTGCGCGCCGTGCCACGGCAGCGGCGGCGCGGGTGCAAAGGGCTATCCGAACCTGAACGACGACGACTGGCTGTGGGGCGGTTCGCTTGACCAGATCATGCAGACAATCCAGTTCGGTGCACGTTCCGGACACGCAAAGACTCACGAAGGGCAGATGCTGGCATTCGGCCGCGACGGCGTCCTCAAGAAGGACGAGATCGTGACCGTCGCCAACTATGTGCGCTCGCTTTCCGGCCTTTCCACCGCGCCGAGGTTCGACGCCGTCGCAGGGAAGAAGCTGTTCACCGAAAACTGCGCCAGCTGCCATGGCGACAACGCCAAGGGCAACCCTGAGCTCGGCGCGCCGAACCTGACCGACCAGATCTGGCTTTATGGCTCCGACGAGGAGACGCTGGTCGAGACCATCACCAATGGCCGCGCCGGCGTCATGCCGGCCTGGGTCGGCCGCCTCGACCCGGTCACAGTCAAGGCGTTGGCGGTCTATGTGCACTCGCTCGGCGGCGGCAAGTAGCCGCCACCGCGAGGGGACCGGGATCATTGACCGAGGTCAAACCCGGACATGTTGCGGGGATGTAGGTTTCAACCGAGCCTCACTTGAGCAACCCATGAACAAGCCCGTGTCGCCTGATGAACTCATAACCGACGAAGACGGGCCGCTCTACGCGCCCCGCAAGAAGGTATATCCGCAGAGCGTCTCAGGCCGATTCCGCTCGATCAAATGGCGGTTGATGGCCGTCTGTCTCGGCGTCTACTATCTGCTGCCGTTCGTGCGCTGGCATCGGGGCCTCGGCGCGCCCGACCAGGCGGTCCTGATCGATTTTCCAAACCGACGCTTCTATTTCTTCTTCATCGAGCTGTGGCCGCAAGAAATCTACTATTTCACTGGCCTTTTGGTGCTGGCGGCGCTCGCCTTGTTCCTGATGAACGCGCTGGGTGGGCGGATCTGGTGCGGCTATCTCTGCCCGCAGACGGTCTGGACGGATCTGTTCTATGCGGTCGAGCGGCTAGTCGAAGGTGATCGCCGCGCGCAAATGAAGGCCGACGCTGGCCCAATGACCGTAAAGCGAGCCGGTCGCCGTGCGTTGAAGCACGCGATCTGGCTCATGATCGCGTGGTGGACTGGTGGCGCCTGGGTGCTCTACTTCGCCGATGCGCCGACGCTGGTGCGCGACCTTGCGACTTTTCAGGCCCCAGTGATCGCCTATGTCTGGATCGCGATGCTGACCGCGTCGACCTATCTGCTGGCCGGCTATATGCGCGAGCAGGTCTGCGTCTATATGTGCCCGTGGCCGCGGATACAGGCCGCGCTGACCGACGAGTGGGCCCTCATCGTCACATACAAATACGATCGCGGCGAACCGCGTTGCTCGGTCAAGAAGGCGTTCGACATTCGGTCGCTCGGCGAGAAGGCCGGCGATTGCATCGATTGCAACCAGTGCGTTGCCGTGTGCCCGACTGGGATCGACATTCGCGATGGCGCGCAGCTTGGCTGCATCCAGTGCGGCCTGTGCATTGATGCCTGTGATGCTGTCATGACCAAGATCAGTCGCAAGACGGGTCTGATCGGATACGACAACGATATCAACGTTCAGCGCCGCGTTGCCGGCAAGCAGGAGATTTTCAAGCCTGTTCGCGCCCGTACCGTTGTCTACGCCAGCCTGATCACCGTCGTCTGTGCTGTGATGCTTTACGCGTTGATGTCGCGAACCCTGCTCGACGTCAACGTGCTGCACGACCGCAATCCGATTGCGGTGCGTCTTAGTGACGGCGCGATCCGCAATGGATACACACTGCGTTTCCTCAACAAGCGCGGCTTTGATCGCGTGATCGCGATCGATGTCGAAGGGCCAGCCAACGCGAAGCTGCACGTCATCGGTGCGGACTCCGTGACGCCAGACCGGCCGATGATCGTCCTTGGCCGCGACACCACCACCGAGCTTCGCGTGCTGGTGACGGCGGCGTTCGATGAAAAGGCGGAAAAGTCGGTGCCGGTCACGTTCCGCGTCACTGATATCGGTCTCGGAGAGGTCGCCTCCGCGACCGACCACTTCGTCCTTCCCTAACCACGGACATCCCGCCATGCCAGCCTCTCGTCCAGCCGCGCGACCCGTCACCGGACGTTTCGTCTTGGTCACGACGATCGCATTCTTCGCCGTCGTCATCAGCGTGAATATGGTCATGATGCGCCTTGCCATTTCGACTCTTCCGGGCACAGAGGTCGACAGCGCCTACAGTGCCAGTCTCGCTTATCAACGCGAGATCGATTCGGCCAGGCAGCAGAACGAGCGCGACTGGCGGGTCCAGGCCCATATCGATCGGCGGCCTGACGGCAGCGCTGCAATTGCACTCGAGGCGCGCGACCACGCCGGCGCGCCGCTCACGGGGATGAGTTTCCTCGCCTGGCTCGAACGGCCGATCGATCGTCGCGCCGACCGGGCAATCGAGATTGGCGAGGCCGGGGGTGGGAGCTATAGCGGCCGCGCCGAAGGCGTCGCGGCAGGGCAGTGGGACCTCGTAATCGAGGCCGACGCCGATGGCCGGCGCATGTTCCTGTCGAAGAACCGAATCCTGCTGAACTGAAGGTGCATCCTATGCAGGCGGATATCGATTTCTCTCACTATCTGAAGAGCGCGGGCACCGGGCTCATCCATCTCGATCTCGCAGTCGAGGGCATCAATTGCGCGGGCTGCATGGCCAAGATCGAGCGCAATCTGTCAGCCATACCGGACGTCACCTCGGCCCGCGTGAACTTGACGGACAGTCGCCTTGCGCTGGAATGGAAGGCGGGTGCTCTTGAACCGGCGCTGTTCGTAAGTCGGCTCGCGGAGCTCGGCTACAAGGCCTATCCCTTCGAGCGCGATGATGCCGAAACCCTGGAGGCTCGACGTGCGCAAGGCCTGTTGCGCCGGCTGGGCGTCGCGGCCTTTGCCGCCATGAACGTCATGATGCTGTCGGTCCCGGTATGGTCCGGCAACGTCTCCGACATGCTGCCGGAGCAGCGTGATTTCTTCCACTGGCTGTCGGCGCTGATCGTGCTGCCGGCCGCAGCCTATTCGGCGCAGCCTTTCTTCTCGTCGGCGTTGTCAGCCCTGCGAGCGCGCGGCGTCAACATGGACGTTCCGATCAGTATCGGCATCATCCTGGCGCTTGCAACCTCGGTTATCGAGACCGTAAACCACGCCGAACATGCCTATTTCGATGCCGCGATCATGCTGATCGCTTTCCTGCTCGCTGGCCGCTACCTCGACCAGAACATGCGGCGGCGTACCCGTGCCTTTGCCGGCAACCTGTACGCCCTCAAGGCGGAGACCGCGACGAAGTTCATCAGTCCGACCGAGATCAGAACGGTCCCAGTAGCTGCGATCCGGCCCGGCGACATCGTGCTGCTGCGGCCCGGCGAGCGCTGTTCGGTCGATGGCGAAGTGATCGAGGGCCGCTCGGAGGTCGACCAGAGCCTGATCACGGGCGAAACCTTGCCGGCGATGGTGACGCCTGGCAGCGCTATATTCGCGGGCACACTGATCCGTTCCGGAACATTGCGCGTCCGTGTGTCGGCCGCCTCGGGTGGTACGCTGCTGGATGAGATATCTCAGCTGCTCGATCGCGCGCTCCAGGCGCGCTCGCGCTATCTTCGACTTGCGGAGCGTGCATCAAGGCTCTATGCCCCGGTGGTGCACGCGACCGCGTTGACCACGATGCTGGGCTGGCTGGCATATGGCGCGAGCTTTCATGATTCGATCGTGACAGCGATTGCAGTCCTGATCATCACCTGTCCCTGCGCATTGGGGCTTGCCATTCCTGCCGTGCAGACGATTGCATCCGGTGCGCTGTTTGGCTCTGGCGTGCTGCTCAACGCTGGCGACGCGATCGAGCGTATCGCCGAGATCGACCGGGTGATCTTCGACAAGACGGGCACGTTGACGCTACCCGAGCTTGATGTCGTCAATCTCGCGGAAATCCCGGACGATGTCGTGAAGCTGGCAGGCCGTTTGGCACTCTCGAGCCGTCATCCGGTCGCTGCCGCGGTCGCGCGCAAGGCGGGTGCGGCCGCACCCCTGCCGGACATCCAGGAAGAACCAGGCCAGGGCGTCCACGGTTTTCACGAAGGTCGTCCGATCCGGCTGGGCCGGCCGTCATTCTGCGGCGCGAACGACCTCGCCAACGAGCTTCTGTGCCGCGATCCCGAGGCGTCCGTCGTCGCATTCAGGTCTGGCGAGTGCAGATATGCCTTCGCGGTTCGGCAGCGGTTGCGGCCGGACGCGGCTGAGGTGGTGGCAGCGCTGGCGCGCCTGGGCATCGTCGTCGAGATCGTGTCTGGGGATCGCGAACCTGCGGTCCGGCTGGCAGCCGAGGTGCTCGGCGTGCACGAATGGCGCGCCGAGGTGTCTCCGGTCGACAAGATCGACCGGATCGACGAACTGGTGCGCCAGGGCTGCAAGGTACTGATGGTCGGCGACGGCCTGAACGATGCGCCAGCGCTGGCTGCCGCGCACGCCTCGATGTCGCCCGTTACGGCGACCCACATGAGCCAGGCTGTCGCCGATGCGGTCTTTCTCGGCGAACGTCTCGCGCCAGTGCTGACAGCTGTCAAGGTGTCCCGCAAGGCGCTGCGGTTGATGCGCCAAAATCTCTGGCTCGCCGTGATCTACAACGTGCTGGCCGTGCCGATCGCGATCGTCGGTCTGGTCACGCCACTGATTGCCGCGGCGGCGATGTCGGGCTCCTCGGTGATCGTGATGCTGAACGCGCTGAGGGCACGAACGACGGAGACAGTCTGATGGAAATTCTGGTCTTTCTGGTGCCGCTGGCTCTCGCACTTGGCTTTGCCGGCCTGCTCGGCTTCCTCTGGTCACTCAAAAGCGGCCAGTACGACGATCTCGACGGTGCAGCCTGGCGCGCCATCGCCGACGATGAGCCCGCGAACGGTCAAGGCCGATCCAAATAATGAAAAATATACAAATGAAACCCCCGCGGCGATGGTCATTGCCGTTGAGGCTAGGTAGCGCCAGCACCAATGTCCAGTCCGGCCGCCGCGATTGCGGCACCCGAGACCGCAGGAGCAGGACCGAGACCAGCCGGTTGATAGCACTAAACCGCGCCATCGTCAGCAGCAGCACATCGGTGGCACGTCGGGCCGCAAATAGCGCCAATGTGTCGGCAACGCCGTGACGGGTTGCATCGTGATGGCGTCGAGCCATCCGTGGGCGAGCCTGACGCAGGGGAAGCCTAGCGGATGTTGCTGGTCATCGATCACGGCGAACTCGACCGCGCAGCCGAACGGCGCTGACGCGATGGGTGAACCGGCGAAACCATGAGGTGAATGCTCGGCGCATGCGATGCGGATCGTTCGGTTAGCGATGGCCTGATCGTCCCACATTGTGAAATCGGCACATTGATGTCGCTCAAACTTGCGGCCGCCATCGCATACCATTGGCTGGTAGCCGGGACCGTGGGTTCCACTTGCTGAACTGAACAGCAGCCTGTCCATCAGGTTGACTGACACTCTCTCCGCCATATCAACCTCATGCAACGAGTTTAGAATCTCCCGTCCAATCAATCGCGAAATAGCGGGTTTCGCGATGTAGCGGACCACTGACTCGAACCCCCGATGGCGCGCAGTGCGGTTGTCGCGGGATGGCCCGGTACGCTCTTCGCGAGACACCCATTCTGACGATGCCATCACCTAGCTCGGATGGTTACCCCCAGGTCGAGCTAAAGCGCCCCATGAGGGTAGCGCTCCTTGAGCGTGTGTGCGCCTCCGTCGACGCTGCGGTGGCCGATGCTCTGAAGAGGTCGAAAGCTCCATTCGTCGATTTGCGGCTCTGGCGGCTCGGCTCTTACAGAGTCAGGCTGCCCTTGATCCAAGAGGTTAGATTAGTGGAAAGATGGTCTCGCCATTTGGAAAGGTCAGCTAAGTTATTGAACTTGCTAGAGGTGAATTCGGCCGTTTTTCCAAACGGGCGTTGAAATCGTTGGACAATCAATCTCATTTTGATTCCGCAATTCTGAGTCTAGTCCGTCCCGCCTCGGCGAGTTCGGAAGTGCCGAGTTTGTTGCGAAAACACCAACGTTCGGGCCGAGCTTGGGGCCCGTTTGGAAAGGCGCTGTGGATCTGCTTCTGCCGCCCGGTGGGTGAGGTCACTCCGAACCCAGCAAGGCACTTGCCAGGCTTCCGAAGTCTCAATGTCGACGAGCTCCGTTCACTTTGCGATACGCCGCAACAAAATCGCAATGAATTGGGTGAAACGACCGTGAACAAAACGGGACGGAAGAGGCTGCCACAACAAGAAAAATCAACAACTTAGAAAAATGTTCACTGCGTTCGGGACGCAGGGGTCGCAGGTTCGAATCCTGCCACTCCGACCATTCTTCCAAGCACTTATAGTTTCTGTGTTTTTCGCGTGCAACGAAATGCGCGATGATTTGGGGCGCGGCAGCCATGTCCGCCGATTTCCGAACCCAAGTCCTGGAGGTCGGCCAGTCGCAAGACAGAGCCGCTACGATCTTGCGCCGCTCGGAACCAGACGCGGCGCAATTGGGTAGCGCAAGGGAAACGGCCCCTGGCGCGACGTTGCGCGGGACATCGCCAAGCACCACACGTCCTCCCTTGGACCTTGAGCTGATTTTCGGCCGGCATCAAAGCACGAATACCTCGCGGCGAGTAGTGCTCAACTTCAAGCGTTTGTCCCCGCCCGGCGAGCAAGTCCATTTCTAGCGTCGGCCGCACGGCCACCGGAACTGCCGTGCGCAACCGAAGCGCTTCTAGCCGCAGAACCCGCGCGCCCGCCGGACCGTATCGGACGGATACTGGCCGAACGCGGACCGGTACGACGCTGCAAAGCGGCCCATGTGGGTAAAGCCCCACTTCAGTGCGACCTCGCTGATCGGAAGCAGGTTCTCCGGTCGCGACAGCTCATCATGGATCGCTTCAAGCCGAACTGGCCTCATCGGCGGCGTCATCGCGGCCGGTGCAGCCAACGCCGCCGCGCAGCAGGAAGCCGCTGCGGCCCAGCAGCACGCGCCTTCTTGCGCGCAACGCTATCGCTCGTACGATCCGGCGTCGAACACGTTCGCGGCAAAGGACGGCCGGCGGTATCTCTGCCAGTAAGTGTTTCGGATATAGCCGCGGCTGTATCCGCTGTGGGGCTGCGGTGTGACAACCGCAGCCCTTTTGATTGCCAGGGTGATTGCCAAGGCTCGCGCGCACTTTACGTTGGTCGATCGGCCCTTGCCATGGGCGTCAATCCCCGTCGGACAAGTCACGAAACCAACCAGACACTGACGGTCACGCCGAGTTCGCCTGCGGGGTCGCCCTAGATGTAAAGATCGTAATGAATCGAACCGCTCGCCCACGGAGGCCAACACACCTGCATTGGCAACCGGTCCGAGCATACGATCATGACAAACTACAATTACTACAAGATCGATATTCCCGGCGGGTACGGCAGCAACGGCTTTGTCTATATCAGCATCGATGGTGTCGATGCCTCGGGGCTTGCGGTCGGTAACGTCGGCGATATGGACGGCGATTGGCACGGCATTACCGCCGCCCATAACGGTTCGGTCACCCTCTACGATCCCCCGGCATCGAGCAACCAGACTGATGTTGTCGGTGTCACGTCGTCCGGCGAGCTTTATGGCGATTTCACCGACTGGTCGAACATACAACACGGCTTTATCGAGAGTGGCGGCGTCACGACGACTATCGACCTTCCCTTTGCCGCCACCACCGTTATCTCGGGCATCACCGCAGCTGGCGAGCTATTCGGCAGCTATGTCGGCACGTTCACCGGCGTTCACGGATTCCTCGACGACAACGGCTCGTTCGAGACGATCGACGATCCCCTGGCAACGTCAACGTCGGTATTCGGCGTCAATGCATCAGGCGTCATCGTCGGAACGATCACGGATGCCAGCGGGACGCATGCCTTCTTCAACAACAACGGCACCTTCACCGCGCTCTATCCGCCCGGATCCTATTCGAGCAGCGCAGTCGGCGTCACCGCCTCCGGCGAGGTGGTGGGCACCTATGAGACCAGCTCCAACGCCCAATACGGGTTCGTCTACAATAACGGTGCTTACACAACGATAGCCGGCCCCGGCTCGACCTATACTTCCATTTCTTATGTCGGCGACAACGGCGAGATCGCCGGCTATTACGCCGAAGCCAGCGGCCATCTGGATGGTTTCCTGGATCAGGGCGGGGTCTTCACGACCGTCGATGTCCCGGGCGCCACCGACACCGAAATCCTCGGGGTCAACGCCGCCGGCGAGATCTATGGCGACTACAATGATTCCACCGGTCAGCACGGCTTCGTCGGCATTCCAGGACCGCAAGTCGTTGCCTCCAATGTGACCGCGACCCACGGCGAGACGTTTGCGATGTCGAGCCTGTTGAGCGCCAGCGATCCGACCGGCGCGGGGATCACGGAATATGTGGTGTACGACACCGGCAGCGGCGGCGCGCAGATTCTCGTGAACGGAATTGCGCAGCCGAGCCAGACCGATCTCTATCTGACGCCGGCGCAACTCGCGCAGACCACGTACCGATCCGGCTCCGGCCCCGATGTGATCTGGGTCGAGGCTTCTAATGGCTCGGAGTGGAGCCCTTGGACGATCTTTCAGGTCTCGGCTCCGGTCGATACCGGGCCGGTGGTGACGGTCTCGAACCTGGCCTGGACGTCCGGCGAGACCTTCGCCGCAACATCGCTGTTCTCCTACAGCGACCCGTTCGGCAGCCCGGCCACCGAGTATGAGGTATGGAACGCGGCGACCAATGACGGGGAGTTCGAGCTCAATGGCACACCACTGCCTGCGAACCAGGACAACATCGTCACGCCGGCGCAGCTTTCGCAACTGAGCTATGTCGCGGACTCATCCAGCGACATCGTGTGGGTGCGCGCCAATGACGGCACCGTCTGGGGGCCGTGGACGCAGGCCGGCGGCAACGCCAACGACGTCTTCTACGCAGGATCGGCCAGCGACCTCGTCGAGGCCGGCAACGGCAACGACACCTTCTATGGCGGCTCCGGCAATTCGACGATGTATGGCGGCACGGGCAACGACGTCTATGTCGGCGGCAGCGGCGAGAGCCTCGAGGTCGGCCGCGGGACCGCAACATCGCTGGACTATTTCTATCTTTCCAGCGCCGCGGGTTCGGAGGCCTTCGGCGGGCCTGCCGGCGAAGACGTCTTCGTCGCGGGCCCGAACGGCTCGGTGATGATCGGCGAAGGCGCCACCAACTTCATGTACGGCGCCGCGGGCGGCAACAACTACTTCTACGGCGGTTCCGGCGATAGCGAGTTCTTCGGCGGCAGCGGCGTCGACGTCATGATCGGCGACTCCGGCCGGGACTATTTCGATGGCGGCACCGGCGTGAATTACTACTTCGGCGGCGCCGGCGGTGGTCCGGGCAGCGGCATCGGCGTCGACACGTTCAACATCAGCCAGGGCGGCATCGACGTCGTGCAGGACTGGACCGAAGGCAAGGACACCGTGCAGTTGAACGGCTCGGGCTTTCACTCCTTCTCCGACGTCCTGTCGCATTCGTACCAGAACGGCGCCTATTTCGTGGTTCAGGTCGATGCCGACACGGCGGTGTGGCTGAACGGAGCGACCGCCGCGACCGTGACGGCAAGCGATTTCAGGATCGGGAGCTAAAGCGTTTTCGAGCGATGTGGGTATCGTCAATCCGCCGAGAACCCGAACGGGACGCTCGAGGTCCTGAAATCGTCGGGAAGAATCTCGCGTCCGATCGGCGGCGCCGATCGCGCCGCGCATCTTGGGCGATGGCAGACACGGCAGGCGACGCCGATCGGCGTGGGCTCATCCGCGTTCGGCCCCTGTCCGTCGCGGGTGTAGATCAGCTGGCCCGCATATTCGGCCGCGCAGCCGATCGCGATGGCGCGCTCGACGCGGATCGCGCCGAACGCCCCGCCGCCGGCGGTCACCGTGCGGGCGATCGAGAAGAACCGCTGTCCGTCGGGCAATTCCAGCCATTGCGTGACAATCTGGCGTGGCGTCTTGAAGATGCCGTGGACCGACCACAGCGGACACGCGCCGCCGTGCTTCGCGAACGGGAAGCCCGCGCCATCGAGCAGCTTGGAAATGTTGCCGGCCGGATCGACGCGGATCAGGAAGAACGGAACCTTCTCGAGCCCCGGCCGCTGCAAGGTCGTGGCGCGGTGCGCGGTCTGCTCGAAGCTGGTGCCGAATTGACGCGCCAGCGCCTCCAGATCGTAGCGGCGCGTTTCGACCGCCTTCGCAAACACCGAGTAGGGCATGATGAGGGCGGCGGCAGCGTAGGCTCCAAGCGCGCGGCGGGCCAGCAGCTCGGCGCTCTTGGAGGTAAACTTGCCGGCTTCCACCGCGGCGCTGATCTCGTCTTCCAGTTCGAGATAGGCCAATTGCTTGGCCAGCTGAAAATTGAGGCCGGCGGTATCGAGCGAGTCCTCGATCAGCAATTGCCGGCGATGAAGGTCCAGCCGCCTGACCGAGCCGAGCATGACATTGGGCGGCAGATAGCGGACCTGGAGGTTATGGCGCTGGCGAAGCCGTTCGATAAATCCGGCAGGTCCGGCCGGTTCATGGACGAGGCGCTCGGCTGCGTCGTCGAGGCTGGCGAAATTGTTGCGGCGTGCAGCGAGAAAGCGCCTGACCTCCGCGACCGGATCGTTGGCGTCAAAATTCTCCTGACCCGGAAATGACGCGGCGCCTGCCAGGTCTGGCGCGCTGCGTTCCGCGAGCGCCAGCTGCTCTTCGCGATAAGCGGTATAGAGACGCAGGAACGCTTCCGTCATTCCGGGATAACTGACCGCGAGGTCGCTCACTTCGAGCGTGGGGATGTCGATGTCGGCAAACATCGGTTCCTTCAGGACGGACTGCATGCGCGCGGTGTGGTCGGCGCCGCCGTCGCCGGCGAGATCGGCCAGATCGATCTTGTAGGTGCGGGCCAGGCGAAGCAGCATGTCCGCCGTCACCGGCCGCTGATTGCGCTCCAAAAGCGCGACATAGGGGGCGGAGATTTCGAGATCGGCCGCCATGTCGGCCTGGGTCAGCCCCAGGTCGCGCCGGAGCCGACGCAGTCGTGGTCCCATGAAGACGGAACGGGCGCTCGACGTTGCCATCGCCTAATCCATTGTAAGATTCTTACAACAATACATTAGTTTCTTGTAAGTTATGACAAGTTTTCCGCGCCAGGTCTAGCTCCCGGTGAGGCGAGGCTTACAAAGAGACCAGTTATTTCGTCACCGAAGGGATCACGGACATGAACTTCCAACCGCGCGGGATCAGCGATCGGGCCATCCAGGGTCCGGCTTCGTATCAGAGCGAGATTGAGGCGGCCGAAGCGCTGCTCAAGGACAAGGACACCTGGAACGGCGTGACCGCCGAAGCCGTGGCGCGCATGCGCTTGCAGAACCGCTTCAAGACTGGTCTGGACGTCGCCCGCTACACGGCTGCGCTGATGCGCGCCGACATGGCCGCCTATGACGCCGACAGCACCAAGTACACCCAATCGCTCGGCTGCTGGCACGGCTTCATCGCCCAACAGAAGCTGATCTCGGTCAAGAAGCACTTCGGCAATACCGATCGCCGCTATCTGTACCTCTCCGGCTGGATGATCGCGGCGCTGCGCTCCGAGTTCGGCCCGCTGCCCGATCAGTCGATGCACGAGAAGACCTCGGTGCCGGCCCTGATCGAGGAGCTCTACACCTTCCTGCGCCAGGCGGATTCCCGCGAGCTGAACGACATCTTCCGCGCGCTCGATGCGGCCCGCAAGGAAGGCGACAAGGCGAAGGAAAAGGCGCTGATCGAGAAGATCGACAACTTCCAGACCCACGTCGTGCCTGTGATCGCCGACATCGACGCCGGCTTCGGCAATGCCGAGGCGACCTATCTGCTCGCCAAGAAGATGATCGAGGCGGGTGCCTGCGCCCTGCAGATCGAGAACCAGGTCTCCGACGAGAAGCAGTGCGGCCACCAGGACGGCAAGGTGACCGTGCCGCACGAGGTGTTCATCGCGAAGATCCGCGCTTGCCGCCATGCGTTCCTCGAGCTCGGCGTCGAGGATGGCGTCATCGTGACCCGCACCGACTCGCTCGGTGCCGGCCTGACGCAGCAGATCGCCGTGAGCCACAAGCCCGGCGACCTCGGCGACCAGTACAACAGCTTCCTTGATTGCGAGGAAGTGACAGCGGCCAATGCGCGCAATGGCGACGTCATCATCAACCAGAACGGCAAGATGATGCGTCCGAAGCGGCTGCCCAGCAACCTCTACCAGTTCCGTCCCGGCACAGGTGCGGATCGCTGCGTGCTCGACAGCATCACCTCGCTGCAGAACGGCGCCGATCTGCTCTGGATCGAGACCGAGAAGCCGCATATCGAGCAGATCGCCAGCATGGTCGATCGCATTCGCAAGGTCATTCCGAACGCGAAGCTGGCCTACAACAACTCGCCGTCCTTCAACTGGACCCTCAACTTCCGTTGGCAGGTCTACGACACCATGAAGGAAGCCGGCAAGGATGTCAGCAAGTACAATCGCGCCGAACTGATGAAGGCGGAATACGACGGCACGCCGCTGGGGATCGAAGCGGACGAGCGTATCCGGACCTTCCAGGCCGATTCAGCCAAGCGCGCCGGCATCTTCCACCATCTGATCACGTTGCCGACCTATCACACGGCTGCGCTGTCGACCGACAATCTCGCGCGGGAGTATTTCGGTGAGCAGGGCATGCTTGGGTACGTGAAGAACGTGCAGCGTGCGGAAATCCGTCAGGGCATCGCCTGCGCGAAGCATCAGAACATGGCGGGCTCCGACATCGGCGACGATCACAAGGAGTACTTCGCCGGTGAGGCTGCCCTCAAGGCGGGCGGCGCCCACAACACGATGAACCAGTTCGGCTAATCGATCGAACGGATCATTCAAAATATCGGCTGGACGGGCTGGCTTGCGAGCAGCCTCCCTATCCGCCGGCGGCGGGGCGATTTTCGACCACGGTCACGCGGTCGAGATCGCCCCGTAACGTTTTACAAAGGCGTTTCCCGCCAGGCTTCCGCCCTTGGCGGAGCTCCCGCATTCCACGCGAGCGTGGTATCTGCATTGCCGCGATCTCGAGGGCATGCCACGCGATGAACGTCGGGCACTACGCATCCGCCGTCACCAACTCTGCCGTGATGGAACTGCTCAGGCCGTTCGATCCGCGCATCGTCGGAACGCTGCCGCTCGGCCTTGCCGTGCCGGGCAGCGACATCGATATCGTCTGCCATGCGCCCGATCCGAACGCTTTCGCGGAAATCGTCTGGACCCATTATCAATTGGCCGATGATTTCGTCCTCTACCGATGGACCTCGGTACCGCGGCCGGCGATTGCCCGCTTTGTGTGGGATGGCTGGCCGTTCGAAGTATTCGGTGATCAGCGTCCGGTGGAGCAGCAGCAGGGCTGGATCCATTTCGAGGTCGAGCGGCGGCTGCTTGCGCTCGATGATGGACGGCTGCGGCGCGCCGTCGGCAGGCTGAGGGCAGGTGGCCTCAAGACCGAGCCTGCCTTTGCCGCCGTGCTCGGGATATCCGGCGATCCCTATCGCGGATTGCTCGAACTCGCCTCCGAAACGGACGCCGAGTTGCGCGCCCGGCTCGCGGCGTGCGGTCTCGGCTGATCGCGGTTCATTCGCCCGGAACGAGGTGACCGACCGGCTGCCGCGCGAGGCGGCGGTGCCTGCGCCGCGACAGATAAAGCAGAAGGCCCGTCACGGTGAATAGCGGCATCATGGCGGCGGCCAGCATGAAGGCGAGCCTGCCGGGCCACCCCAGGATGGCGCCACGGTGGATGTCGAGCACGCCGGCGAGGACGCGCTCGCCGAACGTCTTGTCGGCGTAACGATCCGACGAGATCACGCGTCCGGTGACGGCATCGATGCGGAATTCGTCACGCACGCTCTCGAGCGACGAATCCCGCAGCCATGACCGTACGCGCACCGCCGTGCCCGTACCGGCCGGCATTGTCAGGAGGGCCTTTGCGTATTGACCACCTTCCTGCTCCAGGACTGCCGTCCAAACCCGGTCGAAGGCAAGCGGCTTGGCCTCGCCGTTCGGATCGGAGGCCCGCTTGTCATTCCCTGGGTTTGCCCTGGTATCCGCCTTGCCGTCGGCTGCGGCGGCGCGCGACGGCTTGGGCTGCATCGCAGCCGTCGTCGTTGCGGGTCGCGCCAGCAGCCAGTTGGCGCCGGCCTTGTACCATTCGAACGAGTACCACAGGCCGGTCAGCGTCATCACCAGATAGACCGGCAGCACCCAGGTGCCGATCACGGCGTGCAGCGAGCGATGCAGGCCGCGCCCACGCAGTGCGAGGTTTGGCTTCAGCCACATCTTCACGCTGCGCGCGCGATGCGGCCAGCGCAGCACGAGGCCTGATATCAGCATCACGATCAGGCAGATCGCGGCTGACCCGGTGATCTTGCGGCCGATGCCATTGCCGTCGCCGGGCAGCAGCAGCCAGCGATGCAGCTTGCGGACGGTGGCGAAGAAGTCCTCGCCGCGCGGCGACCCGAGCAAATGTCCGTCATAGGGGTCGACATAGACCGAGGACGGCCGTGAGCCGCCTTCGCTGCGCGCGAAGCGGACGCGTACGGCCGCTGACGGGTCGCTCGACATCGTCACGGCGGAAGCCCGGCCGAAGTCGCCGGCCGTCTGCAGCCGTGCGACCAGCTCATCCGGCGTCAGCCGCCGCGTCGTGCTGGCGTCCACGCGCATGATGTGGCTGTTCAGGCTGGCCTGGATCTCGTCCTCAAAAGCCATCGTCGCCCCGGTGATGCCGACCACGGCCCAAATCAGCGCCAGCACAAGGCCGACCACGGAATGGACCTGCAACAGCGCGGCCTTGATCGGGCGTCGGGCATCACTCATCAGAACTTCACCGTCGCCGAGAGCGAGAAGCGCCGTGCATCGCCCATCGCTACGGCCAGATTGCTGACGGCGGAGGGATAGTAGACGGTGTCGAACAGGTTCTTGACGTTGAACTGGTAGATCACCGGGAACGTGTCGACCTTGGTCTCGTAGGTCGCAAAGATGTCCGCCACCGTGTAGGCCGGCAGCACGAAACTGTTGGCGGCATCGCCGGGCCGGTCGCCGACATAACGCGCGCCGCCGCCGAGACGAAGCCGGCCGGGCAGCGCCGTGCCGAAATCATAGACGAGGTAGAGCGAGGCGGTGTTGAGCGCAACGTTCTGCAGCGCCTTACCGGCGAGTGTCGGATCTTCGGTCACGCGCGCATCGGTGTAGCCGTAGCTGCCGATCATGCTCCAGTTGTCGGTGAGCCGGCCGGTGACGTCGAGCTCGACGCCGCGCGAGCGGACCTTGCCGGCCGTGCGGTACTCGAAGATGCCAATCGCGGGATTGAGCTGCGAGACTAGCACGTTCTTCTTGTCGATGTCGTAGAGCGCGAGCGTGCCGGAGATCCGCTTGTTGTAGTCGAACTTGACGCCGGTCTCCCACTGGGTGCCCTCTTCGGGGGCGATGTTGGAGCCGATCACGCCGCCGCCGGTGAGCGGCGCGATGGTCGAGGTCGGCTTCAGCGATTGGGTATAGCTCGCGTAGAGCGAGACTTCGTCGGTGAGCTTGAGGATCGCGCCGCCGAGCGGCAGTGCCTTGTCCTGCGAGACATTGGTGTTGGTGATGAAGGGGCGGCCCTTGCCTGCGAGCTGCTCGTAATCCATGTAACGCACGCCGCCGACCAGCGCGAAGCGTTCGGTCACGTGCAACGTGTCCTGGAAGAACAGCGACCACTGCCCGAGCTTGTCGGTTTGCGCGCTGTCGGCGGCGGACACCGTCGTGCCCGGCGTGATCAGGCCGTAGACCGGATTGTAGAAGTTGAAGCTCGGCGTCGCCTGCCGGATCAGATTGTCGCGGTAGATCGTGCGATACTGGCCATCGCCGCCGAACAATATCTCGTTGCGGAAATTGCCGAGCCAGACATTGCCCTGCAAATAGGAGGTGCCGTAGCTCGAATTGCTGAGCGAGCCCTGCGTGCCGTCATTACTGCGGGTCTTGACGCCGGTCGTGGCATTGACACCGGTGATGCGGAGCTGGTTGGCGCTGAATGTCTCGGTGTTGTAGCTGTAGGCGGCGGACAGCTTCCAGTCCTGGTTCAGGCGGTGCTCGACCGAGGCCTGCATCAGGTCGGAGGTTCCCCACATGTTGTTGAAGGGCTCGTCGAGCCGGCGCGTCGCGGGGATTGCCAGCGGGGCATTGTTGACGAACGCCGTGCCGCGGTCGAACGGCGTGATGAACTCACGGTGCTCGTAATTGAGCTGCACCGTGGTGTTCTCGCCGTACCAGGCCAGCGACGGCGCGACCAGCATCTCGCGGTGGCGCCCGAAATTGCGCCAATAGTCCTCGCTCACGCCATAGCCGATGAAGCGATAGGCGAGGCCGCCATTGCCGATCGGGCCGGTGATGTCGGTGGTGCCGTCAGCGCCGGTCTTCGAGTTGGCATAGGTCGAGCCGAGCAGGGTCACCGAGCCGTGCTGATAGAGCTCGGGGCGCTTGCTGATCGTGTTGACGATGCCGCCGGGATCCATGATGCCGTAAAGCAGCGACGCCGGGCCCTTCAGCACCTCAACGCTCTCGACCGACGCATTGAGGCTGCGGCCCTGCACCAGCGGCATACCGTTGCGCATGATCGAGCCGTCGCGGTTGTCGCCGAAGCCGCGGCGCATCACCGCGTCCTGGGTGCCGGCCAGCGTGTTGGCCTGGGTGACGCCGCTGACATTGGCGAGCGCGTCATCGAGGTTGCGCGGCAGCTGATCCTTCAGCACCTGCTCCGGCACGACGTTGACGGTTTGCGAGGTGTCGAGCGGCGAGGCGCCGCTGCGGAGCGTGGTCGCGCTCGGCATCGCGCGATAGTGCAGCTTGGCTTCGTTGAGCACTGCGGCCGCAGCCGCGGCGCGCTCCGACGGCGTCGGTGGCGCCGGCCGGGCATTCCGCATGCGCTGCCGTGCCGCGGCGGCCGCCTGTGTCCGCTGCGCCGATCTCGCCGAACTGGCTGCAGGCTTACGCTTCAGCGTCGGCTGGTCGACCGTGACAGGCGGCAACGGGACGCTCGATTGTGCGTTTGCCGGCGTCACCGCGGCGGAGATATCGGTGAGCAGGAATGCTGCACCGATCAACAGATGGGTGCGGCCCTTGTCGGCGGCATTTCGACGGTCGCCGACAACGCGGCCATCAGCATTCACAGGCACTCTGGTACTTCCGATTCACGCAAGCATGTTCACGCCGCGCCTCTAGCAGCCGCCGCGCGCGAAAAGAACCGGAGCAGACTTGAATCTCTCTAACTGGATTGGATTTGAATCGTTCTAAGAAATGGCAAGGCTCGCGTGTCTGCGCGAGCCTTGCACCTCATGGATCGATTGTTGCGTCATTGCGTCAAGCGCTACGCGATTATGACAGGAGGCTCCGACCCGCCGTCGCTTCAGCCTCAACCGTTTCGCCAGCCGCGCCTCGCGCGAAGTCTCACGACATCGCGAGGCTGACGGGCGCCGAGCCGACCACTCCCGTGCTCACGCCGTCGCGCGCCATCGATTCGATTGCGCTCCAGTTCTCGCGAAAGATCCGCGCGGCCTCGTTGGCGCTTTCCGCCTGGATTGTCAGGCTGCACGCGCGTCTCGCGCCGTTGCTCGCAAGCTGGAAGTAGAGGACATATCCAGACGATTCCGCGCTCCATGCGCCCGACGGTGCCTGCTGCATGTCAGTTTTCCCCGATAGTGTTTTTGTTGCGCCACCTGCAAGCAGGATTTGACAGAGATGCGGCACAGTCGTGATTCAAGACGCGCAATCTGCGCGACCGCGAATTTTGTTTGCGTGTGTTGCCGAGATTCAACAGACGATGGAACCGATGACACGCGGTGGCTGCAACCCCGCCGCGATCGCGGCGCGCGCTCAACTGTCCCGGCGTGACCTACGCATCGCCATCCGGATGCACCATCAAAGTTTCCTGGATCGAGGTCGCGAGCATCGATCCATCGCGGTCGTGGACGCGGGCGATCGACAATCCACGGCCACCATCGGCGCAGGGGCTCTCGGTTTCGACATGCATCCAGGCGTCGGGTGAAAATGCCCGATGAAACCAGATGCAATGGTTGAGGCTCGACAGATAGAGCGGCGCGCGTGACTGCAAATCGCGGAGATGGCCGCCGACGCTGGAGAAGTTGAGCCACCAGTCCGAGAGATAGGCGAACACCGCGGCCTGGGCGCGGGAACCTGCCGTGAGTCGCTGCCTGCATTTGATCCAGAAGCGCAGGCGTGGTCCTGCGGTCGCGGCCGAGAGCTGCCGTTCGATCTCGGGGATCCGGAAATCCATGCTGGGCTTGACGTGCGGGGAGTAGGGACCGAGCGGCCGCAGCTGCGCCATCAGCGCGTCGGGGATCATGGTCAGATCGGGCAGGTTTTCCGGATCCTCCGATGGCGCGAACGGCGCCGCGTGCCGCGGACCCGGCTGCGGCGCGCAGAACGTGGCCTGCGCGCTCAGCACGGTGCGTCCGTCGCCCTGGGTGCCGACGATATGGCGCGAGGAGAATCGCTTGCCGTCCTGCAGCACTTCGGCATCAAAGGTGATGCGCCTGCCAGGATCGGCGCCGCGGAGGAACAACAGCTGCAGCATCGCGGCCGGACGGTCTTCGGGCGCGCTGAGGGTCGCGGCCATCATCGCCTGGCCGAGGATCTGGCCGCCATAGGAACGGCCGTTGAGATTGCCGTCGCCGAACCGGCTGCGATAGCGCAGCGGCGCGACAGTCTCGAGCGAGACCAGCGCCTCGGCCGCCTTGTCGTCCCACGGATCGCACGCGGCTTCGTGATCCTCCGCGACGCGGATGCCTTGTCCGTCCATCTTGCCCGTCCATCACATGGCCGGGAATTTCTGCGGTCCCGGATAGAGCGGATAGCCGGCCGCCACGCCGTATTCGCTGATGCCAAATCCGATCTCGTTGCCGCTTTCGAGCCGGACGACATGGTCCGACAGCGTGCGCGCGACGGCGCGGGTTGCGGCATCGTCGAGATTCCAGACGTCGTGCGCGGCATGGTTCTCGCCGCGGTCGTCGCCATGGCTCCAGCCCTGCAGGCCGCCATACATGCCGGCCTTGAGATAAAATCGCGTCGGCAGTCCGTGCATCCTGACGCGGCGCGGCTCGCCGCGATCGAAGGCGAAGTTGAAATCGGATACCGCGATGGTCTGGCCGAGCGGATCGTCAGCCCACTCGATCCTGTGCTCGACCGAGGTGACCTCGCGATGCGACACCGATCCGTCGGCCTCGCGGCGGAACTCGGTGCCCGAGAGGTAATGCGGCTTGCCTGGTGTGCGCTCCTTGATGAAGATCGACAGCGCGGACTGCTCGAACTGGAACATCGACCAGGTCCAGAAGAAGTTGCGGTGGGTCGCCACCGGCGGCCTGGTCTCGTCGGTGCGCATCTCGGAGCGCAGCCCCCAGGAGCGGTCGCGCTGTCCCCACCACAGCTCGGGTTCGATGTTGATGCGCTTGCCATCGACCACGATCCAGCCGCGCCAGCGGCCGAACTGCGAGACGCGTGCGAGATCCTCCTCGACGACGCCGTTGCGCTCCCGAAAATTCTGCTTCTCCTGCGCCGCCGGAAAGCTCGCCTTGAATTCGAGCGTGAAGCTGATCCCGGACGGATTGTCGGCGAGTGAGACCCGGTGCAGGCCCATGCCCTCGACGATCTCGATTTTCAGCCCGCCGACCTCCGTCTCCAGCGGGCGCGTCCCGAGCCGGCGCGAGGCGCGGAAATTGTGCTGGCGGCGGCCGACGGTGATGCCGGCAAAGCCGTCCATCACGTTGCGGTTCGGGTAGTAGCCGAGCCCGATATCGATCAGCAGCTCGGAGCCGTCGATCGGATGCGCGGTGTACCAGTAGCGCTCGGTGAACCTGGCATCACCGCCGCCTGCCTTGGCAAACGGCTCGGGCGTCTGGTGGCCGATGAGATCGTCCTGGGCTGTCAGCATTGTTCTTGTCCTTGGTGTTTGAGCCGGTTCGGTCAGTCGGATGCGCGGCGCGGGGTCAGTCCTTGGCCGCGCCCGCGCCCACGATGTCGCCGAACAGCACCCAGGTCTTGCCGTCGAAGCGGGCAAAGCGGCGTTCGGTGATTGCCGCGTAATCCTGCGGCGTGGTCTGGATGGTGATGCCCGGCAGCAGCATCGGCAGCTCGATGCCGCTCAGATTGGTGGCCTGCTTCAACACATTCTCCCGCGTGAGATTGTCGCCGCAGCGCTGCAGGATGATCGCGCCGAGTTGCGCCGTGGTGTAGCCGGTCACCGCGATCACGTCGTTCGGGTCCATGCCCGGCATGTATTTCGCGGCGAAGGCGAGATAGTCGACCATGCCCTTGTCGCTGGCCCAGGCCGGATCGTTCGGCGTCTTGTAGGAGGTCGTGGTCAGGATGCCGGTCGAGGCCTCGATCCCTGCCGGCACCAGCACGCCGGCGATCGAATTCGCGGTCGAGCCGAGAAAGATCAGCGGCTTCCAGCCGAGCTCGTGGATCTTGCGGATCGCCATCGAGGCGAACTTGTTCTGCGCGGCGATCAAGATGGTATCGGCGCCGGAGGCCTTCAGATTGACGATCTGGGAGTCGATCGTCGGCTCGGTCGACTGATACATCGCTTCCTTGACGATCATGGTGTCAGCTTTGGCGCCGAGCCCTTCCTTGAGGCCAAGCACAAAGTCCTTGCCGATGTCGTCGGCCTGCAAGAGCACGCCGATTTTTGCGTCCGGCTTCTCGCGCAGCACATAGCGCGCGATGATCCGGGATTCGTTGACGTAGGTCGGCGAGTAGGGTGTCGTCCACGGAAACTGCTTCGGATCGTTCCAGCGGGTGCCGCCGCTCTGCACCAGCAGATGCGGGACGCCGTTGCTGTTGAGGTATTTCTGGATCGCGGCGTTGGTCGGCGTGCCGAACGGCGCCATGATCGCGAGCACCTTGTCGTTCTCGACCAGCGCGCGCGTCACCTCGACGGTCTTGGGCGGGCTATAGGCGTCGTCGCGCGTCACGAAGTTGATATGGCGGCCGTTGATGCCGCCCTTCTCGTTCAGCATTGCGAAATAGGCGAGCATGGTTTTCGGGAAGCTCGCATAGATCGACGCCGGGCCGCTGTAGGGCGCATTGGCGCCGAGCATGATCTCGGTGTCGCTGACCCCCGGACCATAGGCCTTCTGGGCTTCAGCCGTTCCGAGCGCACCGGTGAGCGCGAACGCCCACACCGCAAGCGTGACCACTGGCTTTCGCATCTTCCCCTCCCATGACGCCCTCTTTTGCGGGGCTGGTTGATCCGGCGATGGAAGCCTTCAAAGGCTTTACCCCTCGCGCTGGCTGTGTAATAATAGACCGTCTGTCCGGATTATCAACTTAAATCTCCGGGCGGCATATCGGCTTCACGTGCGACGGAAACATCCGCGCGTGCGCGGCCGCATGACGGTGTGGAGGAAACATGAAGCTGACGCAGGCGCTGATCTCGGCGGTGCAGTTGCGCAAGGATGCGCCGGGCACCATCCATGCCGGACGGTCGCGGAGCTGGAAGGAGATCGGCCGGCGCGTCGCCTGTGCCGCGGGCGGACTGCGGCGGCTCGGCATCGAGGCCGGCGACCGCGTCGCGATCCTCGCGCACAACAGCGATCTCTATATCGAGGCGCTCTATGCCATCGCCTGGGCCGGCGCGGTCGCGGTGCCACTCAACACGCGCTGGGCGGTCGCCGAGAATGCCTATGCGATCGACGATTCCACGCCGAAACTGCTGCTGGTCGACAAGGCCTTCGCCGAAATCGCGTCTGGGCTGCGAGGTGCAAAATCACTCACCGCGATGGTCTATCTCGACGAGGGGCAGGTGCCCGACGGCATGCAAAGCTATGACGAGCTCGTCGCGCACGCGCCGATCGAGGATGCCTCCGGCGCCTACAACGATCTCGCAGGGATCTTCTACACCGGCGGCACCACGGGTTTTCCCAAGGGCGTGATGCTGTCGCACGCCAACATCATCTATGAATCGCTGGTCTGGATCTATGCCCTCCGCTTCCGCGAAGACACCAGATATCTGCACTCGGCCGGCATGTTCCATCTCGCCGGGACCTCGCCGATGATCGCGCTGACCTTGGTCGGCGGCACCCATGTGACGATCCCCAAGTTCGAGCCCGAGCTGGCGATGAAGACCATCGCCGAGCACAAGGTGGACTACTGCCTGTTCGTGCCGACCATGCTCAACATGATGCTCAATCATCCGTCGTTCGGCAGCTATGATCTGAGCAGCGTTAGGGATTGCGAGTATGGCGCCTCGCCGATGCCCGATGCGCTGCTGGTCAAGCTGATGCGCGTGCTGCCGAGCTGGCGCTTTCACCAGGGCTACGGCATGACCGAGAGCGCGGCGCTGGCGACGATCCTGCCATGGGAATATCATGCCCTGGAAGGCCCGCTGGCGGCAAAGCGCAAATCCGCCGGCCGGGCGGCACCGGGTGTTGAAATCCGCATCGTCGATGCCGCGGGCAACGAGGTGCCGCGCGGCACGGTCGGCGAGATCGCGATCCGCGGCGCCGGCGTGATGCTCGGCTACTGGCGCAAGCCCGAGGAAAGCGCGCGCGTGCTGCGCAACGGCTGGCTGCACACCGGCGACGGCGCCTGGATGGACGAGGACGGTTTTGTCTATATCGTCGACCGCCTGAAGGACATGATCGTCTCCGGCGGCGAGAACGTCTATTCCGGTGAGGTGGAGAACGCCATCTTCCAGCATGAGCATGTCAGGGAATGCGCCGTGATCGCGGTGCCCGATCCGCAATGGGGCGAGGCGGTGCACGCCATCGTGGTGCCGAAGGACGGCGCGCGGCTCGATCCGGAGACCGTGATCGCGCATTGCCGCACCCTGATCGCGGGCTACAAATGCCCGCGCTCGGTCGACATCCGTCTCGAGCCATTGCCATTGACCGGCTCCGGCAAGATCATGAAGTCGGCGCTGCGCGAGGAGAAGTGGCAGGGTTATACGAGGTCGGTGAATTGATGCAGGAGGCTGCAAAACGTTCCGACGATGTGCCGGGTGCCGGACCGGAGCATGTTCGCCCGGTCGTGGTGAATGACGACGCGGTGCGGTCGGCGCTTGCGCAGCATCTGTCGCGGATATCCGGACAGCAGACGGAGATCACGAGCTTCGGGCGCAAATCGTCGGGCTTCTCCTGGATCACCTACGCTTTCGTGGCCCGTTCCTCTGCTGAAGGAGACCGCAAGCTGATCCTGCGCGTCGGTCCGCCGAACGGGTTGTTCGCACCTTACTCGGTGCTGCCGCAGGTCACTGCGCTGCAGTCGCTGGCCGGCACCGGCGTTCCGGTTCCGGCGCTGGTCTCATTCGAGCAGGATGGCGCCGAGATCGGCTTTCCATTCTTCATCTGCACGCATGTCGAGGGAGACGTTCCCGCGCCCTGGGCGGCAAGCGAACTCGATCCGGACCACAAGCGCACGATCGCCCGGCAGTTCGTCGAAATCCTCGCCTCGCTGCACCGGATCGACGCAAGCACAACGCCATTCGCATCGCTGCAGCAAGGCGAGGAACGCGCGGAATTGCGTGCGATCGCCGGCTGGCGTGCCTCGCTCGCGCGTCCGACGGCGCGCTATTATCCGCTGCTCGATTGGGGCGGACGCTGGCTGCAAGAAAACTGTCCGCAGCCGCCGCGCCGCACCATCGTGCATGGCGACTACCGGATCGGGAATTTCATCGAGGATAATGGACGGATCACCGCCATTCTCGATTGGGAGCTGACCCATCTCGGCGATCCCCATGAGGATCTGGCCTGGGCGATGATGCCGACCTTCAACGCCAGGAGCCGGAAGCTCTATGGTGTGCTCGAGCGCGCCGAGGTGATCGATCTCTATCAGCGCGCCTCCGGCATTCCGGTTTCGGAGAAGAGCCTGGCATTCTACGAGGCCTATGCGCTGTATCAGGCGGCAACGATCCAGATGTGTGCGGTGCGCGCCTTCGAGGTCGATCGCTTCAACGACATGCGGCTTGCGGTGATGGCAAGCCAGATGCCCTCGATCGTGCGCGCCTTCGAGCGGGCGCTGGAGGCCGCGGCATGAGCGCATCTTTCGAGCGGCTGATCGACGGCATCATCGACGCCCTGCAAAGCCATGTGGTGCCGAACAGCAACGACGATTTTGTCCGCGGGCAGGTGTTCTCCGCGATCTATGCCCTGAACGGCATCAAGCTCGCGGCCGACTGGAAGGCCGGGCCGCTGCTCGGGCAGGTGCGGCTACAGGACGATACTTTCGCGGCGGTCGCGCGATTGGCCGATGGCATGACGCATCCGGAGATTCCGGCGACGCCCCGCATCCAGGGCGAGATGTCCGACCCTGCCGCGATCGAGGCGTTGCGCGACGATGGCGACCGGCGGCTCGGGCAGCTTCTGCTCTGGGCCAGCGGTGAGGACGCGCGTGCGGCGGACCGCGACATCGCGACAGGAATCGAACGCTTGCTGCGGCGGGCGATCTGCGACCAGCTCAAGATCGAGCTCGCGACGACGCCGAAGTCGATGCTGCAGCAGATCGCCGGCGGCGAACGCGAAGGTGGCGCGGCGCAGGGCTGACGCGGTCAGGCCGCCGACGACCGGGAATTGCATCTTGGCGCACTGCCCCGGATACGTAGCGTTCGGAAAGAAGCTTGCCGGCCCGTGGCGACCGTGTTATTCATTGACCGAACGGTCGTTCGGATTATTATTGGCGGCCGGTGAAGGTATCCGCGGCAAGCGGCCGGCGAGGGAGACGGAGCGATGAACATGATGACCGGCGTCCCGCCGTGGGAACGGCTGATCCGGCCCGACCGGGTCCATGGATCGCTCTACACCGATCCCGAGATCTTCGAGGCCGAGCTCAAGAGCATCTGGTACCGGACCTGGGTCTATGTCGGCCACGAGAGCGAGGTTCCTGATGCCAACGACTACGTCGTCAAGTCGATCGGCCCGCAATCCGTGATCATGACGCGCGACGAGCAGGGCAAGGTCAATCTGCTGCTGAATCGCTGCTCGCATCGCGGCAACCAGGTTTGTTCCTTTGAGCGCGGCAATGCGCGCTCGTTTACCTGTCCGTTCCATTCCTGGACCTTCGCCAATGACGGCCGCCTGGTCGGCTATGCCTTCCCGGATGGTTACGAGGGGCAGGACAAGTCGCAGCTCGCGCTCGGGCGGGTGACGCGTGTCGAATCCTATCGCGGCTTTGTGTTCGGCTCGTTCGCGGCCGATGGGCCGACTTTGAAGGAACATCTCGGCGGCGCCGCCGAGACCATCGATCGCCTGGTGCGCACCTCGCCCGAGGGCGAGGTCGAAATCACGGCGGGCTTCCTCAAGCATCGCGTCAAGGCGAACTGGAAGTTCATCCTGGAGAACGAGTGCGACGGCTATCACCCGGCCTTCGTGCACACCTCGATCTTCGGCGTCGCCGACAGCATGATCGGCAAGCTCTATGGCGGCGCCTCGACCGCGCTGACGCGCGACTATGGCAATGGCCACACCGAGATCGACCTGCGACCCGAGTTCCGCAAGCGTGACGCGCCGATGAGCTGGTTCGGCACCAGCGAGGAGCGGTTGCCCGACTACACCGCGCGCATGAAGGCCGCCTACGGCGACACCGCGGCGCGCGAGATCATGATCGACGGCACGCCGCATGTGATGATCTTCCCGAACCTGTTCATCGCGGAGATCCAGATGTTCGTGATCCAGCCGCTCGGCGTCGACGACAGCGTGCAGCATGTCACCGCGCTGCAATTCAAGGGCGCGCCCGATCTGAACCGAAGGCTGCGCCAGCAGACCATGGGCTCGGTCGGCCCGGCCGGGTTCCTGCTCGCGGATGACTCTGAGATGTACGAGCGCTGTCACCGCGGCGTGCTGGCGCGCAACCCCGAATGGATCTTCCTCGGCCGCGGCGAGAAGCGCCAGCGGCAGGACGAGCTCGGCTTCACGGTCGGCCACGTCACCGACGAGGTGCCGTCGCGCGGCATCTGGACCCACTATCGCAAGCTGATGGAGCCTGCCTGATGCTGTCGCGCGAGAGCAGCGCCACGTTGATGAGCGCCATCACCGCCTTCCTCTATCGCGAGGCGCGGCTGCAGGACGAGCATCAATACGAGGCCTGGGAAAAGCTCTGGACCGACGACGGCGTCTATTGGGTGCCGGCCAACGGCGCCGACATCGATCCCGAGCGGCAGATGTCGATCATCTACGACAACCGCTCGCGGATCGCGCTGCGGGTCCGCCAGCTGATGACCGGCAAGCATTTCACCCAGACGCCGCAGTCGAACCTGCGCCGGCTTACTTCCAACATCGAATTGATGGACGAACAGCCGGACGACGGTGACATCGCCGTCGCCAGCAACAGTCTCATTTTCGAATCGAGCCTGCGCGACGACACACTATGGGCGGCGCGCAATGAATATAGGCTGCGCCATGTCGATGGCGAATTGCGGATGGCCGCCAAGAAGGTCATCCTCGTCAACAACGACAAGGCGATCTACACGCTCTCGTTCCTGGTCTAAAGCGCGATGACTTCATCGCGCTTTAGATCATTGCTTCTGCGCATGATCTGTCCGGAAAACCGCTTCACACTTTTCCGGATCACGCTTTAGGGGAAGGTCTCGCCATGATCGACAACGGCCCCGTTCTGCTCGACATCACCGACGGCATCGCGCGATTGCGGCTCAACCGTCCTGATGCGGCCAACGGCATGAGCGCCGAGCTGTTGAGCGCGCTGTGCGACGCCATCATGGTCTGCCACGGCCATCCGGATCTTCGCGTGGTGCTGCTGAGCGGCGAGGGGACGAATTTCTGCGCCGGCGGCGATGTCCGCGCCTTTGCCTCCAAGGGCGAGAAGCTGCCGGACTATATCCGGCAGGCCACGGCATACCTGCAGAACGCAGTGACCGGATTGCTGCGGCTGGAGGCGCCCGTCATCGCCTCGGTGCAGGGCTTTGCCGCGGGTGGTGGCGGCTTTGGCCTGGTCTGCGCTTCCGACATCGTGGTCGCGGCGGAATCGGCGAAATTCCTGGCGGGCGCCACGCGGGTGGCGATGGCGCCGGATGCTGGCGTCTCCGTGACGCTGTCGCGGCTGGTCGGCTTGCGGCGGGCGATGTCGATCCTGTTGACCAATCCTGTCATCTCGGCGGCGGAAGCGCTGCAGATGGGCATCGTCACCAAGGTCGTGCCCGATGCCGAGCTTGCCGACGCATCGCTTGCGCTGGCACGCGAGCTCGCGGCCGGCGCGCCGAAGGCGCTGGCGGCGACCAAGCGGCTGGTCTGGGCCGGCACCGGCACCAGCGTCGAGCAGTGCCTGTCGGAAGAGGCGCGCACGGTTGCCGAGCTTTCCGGGATGGCCGATGCCCGCGAAGGGCTCGCCGCCGTGATCGAACGGCGCAAGCCTGTCTTCACGGGGCGCTGAGGTGGCCGGCACCCTGTCATTCGGACGTCTCGATGGCCGCCGCGCCTTCGTCTCCGGCGGCGCGCGTGGCATTGGCGCTGCGATTGTCCGCAGCTTTGCCGGGGCCGGCGCCAAGGTCGTGATCGCCGATCTCGACGTCGCTGCGGCCTCGGAGCTCGCGCGTGAGACCGGCGCTGACGTTGCAGGACTTGACGTCAGCGATGCCACGGCGGTGCAGGCCGTGATGGCTCAGGACGGTCCGTTCGACATTGTCGTCAACAACGCTGGCGTCGATCAGCACGCCTTCTTCACGGATACCACGGCAGAGGATTGGGCGCGGCTGATTGCGGTCAATCTCACCTCGGTGCTGGCATGCACCCACGCCGCGTTGCCGGCGATGCAGGCGGCCCGGTTCGGCCGTATCATCAACGTCACCTCGGAGGCGGCGCGGCTCGGCTCGAAGGGCGGCGCGGTCTATTCGGCGGCCAAGGGCGGCGTGATTTCTTTCACCCGGAGCATCGCGCGGGAGAATGCGCGCTTTCGCATCACGGCGAACGCGATCGCGCCGGGGCCGATCCGCACGCCGATGCTGGAGCAGGCCGTCGCAAAAGGCGGCGACAGGATTTTGCAGGCGATGACAGGCGCGACGCTGCTCGGCCGGCTCGGCGAGCCGGAGGAGGTCGCCGCCGCCGCGCTGTTCCTGGCTTCCGACCAGGCCGCCTATATCACCGGCGAGACGCTCGGCGTTTCCGGCGGCATGGGCATCGGCGGCTGAGATGAGCAGCGCGGGCGACGATATCGCAGTCACGCCGGTTGATCGCGCGATCGAGCGCCTGCGTGCGATCTATCGCAACTGGACCCGCGAGACGTCAGTGGCGCAGATGCGCAGCGATTGGGACGCGGCCTTCGCCGGCTGCTCGGTGCCGGTGACTTGCCGGCAGGTCTCCGCCGACGGTGTCGATGGCGAATGGATCGTGCCGCCGGATGCGCCGCGCGACAAGGCGGTGCTCTATTTTCACGGCGGCGGCTTCCGGATCGGCTCGGTCGCCTCGCATCGCGATCTCGCCGCGCGGATCGCCGATGCATCCGGCTGCCGTGTGCTTACCATCAACTATCGTCTTGCGCCCGAGCATCACTTTCCCGCCGCGCTAGATGATGCGCTGATGGCCTATCAATATCTGCGCGATCAGGGGTTGCGTCCGGCGGAGATTGCCTTCGCCGGGGACTCCGCCGGCGGCAATCTCGTGCTCTCCGTGATGCTGGCGGCACGCGACCGAGGTTTGCCGCTCCCCGTCGCCGGCGCGCTGATGTCGCCCTGGACCGATCTCACTGCTGCCGGCACGAGCTATCAGAGCAGGGCCGAGGCCGACCCGATCCACCAGCGCGCGATGATCCTGGCGCTGGCCAAGAACTATCTCGGCAAGCACGGTGATCCCCGTGATCCGCTGGCCTCGCCGCTTTACGCCGATCTCGCCGGCCTGCCGCCGCTGCTCGTGCAAGTCGGCGACCGCGAGACCGTGCGTGATGATGCAACGGAACTGGCCGCAAAAGCGAAGGCCGCCGGCGTCGACGTCGAGCTGCAGGTCTGGGACGGCTTGATCCACGTCTTCCAGATGTTCCCGGAGATTCCGCAGGCGGGAGAGGCGATCGCATCCCTCGCGAATTTTCTGCGCAAGCATCTTCACATCGGCCATCAGAGGGCGCCACAATGAACGTCATGACCTCGGACCCGCGCCAGCTCACCGAAGCCGAGTTCCATTTCGCCGAGCAGCCCAATCTGCCCGAGGAGCTGCGCATGCTGCGCGAGCAGGTGCGTCGGTTTGTCGAGAAGGAAGTGGTGCCGCATGCCGAGGCGTGGGAGCGCGACGGCAAGATCCCGCGCGAGATCTATCGCCGGATGGGCGCGCTCGGCTTTCTCGGCATGCGCCACGCCGCCGAATATGGCGGCACCGACATGGGGCCGCTTGCCTCGATGGTGTTCGCCGAGGAGCTGGGCCGCTCGAGCTTTGGCGGCTTCACCTCCTCGATCCTGGTGCACACCGACATGTCGGCGGTGCACATCAGTTTGCGCGGCACGCCGGAGCAGAAGCAGAAATATTTGCCGGCGATCATCCGCGGCGAGACCGTCTGCTCGATCGCGGTGACCGAACCGGATGCGGGCTCCGACGTCGCAGGCCTGAAGACGCGGGCGCGGCGCGATGGCGATAGTTGGGTGATCAACGGCGCCAAGATGTTCATCACCAACGCGGTCTATGGCGACATCCTGATCGTCGCCGCGCGGACCGACCCGCATGCCAAGGGCAGCCGCGGCATCTCACTGTTCATCGTCGAGCGCAACACGCCGGGCATTACGGCGACCAAGCTCGACAAGCACGGCTGGCTCTGCTCGGACACCGCCGAGATCGCGTTCCAGGACGTGCGCGTGCCGGCGGAGAACCTGCTCGGCGATGAGAACAAGGGCTTCTATGGCATCATGGAGACCTTCCAGAACGAGCGCATCTGCATTGGCGGCATCTGCGCCGGCGAGTCTGCCAAGGCGATCGAGCTGACGGCGAACTATGTGAAGACGCGGCAGGCATTCGGCGGTCCGCTCTGGAATCAGCAGGGGGTGCGATTGAAGCTCGCCCAGCTCGCCGCCAAGGCAGCGGCGGCGCGGGCGCTGGCCTATCAGGCCGCCGAGCTCGCCGCGGCCGGACAGGAGTGTCTGCGCGAAGTGTCGATGGTCAAGGCGCTGTCGCCGGAGGTGCTGCACGAGGTCGTGCATGGCTGCCTGCAACTGCACGGCGGCTCAGGCTTCATGCGCGGCACCCCGATCGAGCGGATGGTGCGCGACGCCCGCGTGCTGACCATCGGCGGCGGCGCCACCGAGGTGATGCTGGAAGAGGTCGCGAAGCGGATGTGAAGGGCGCGCGCAAGCGTACCTCAAATGCGCGCACGGCCGTGTGACGCGCTCTCCTTGCGAAGCGTGGATAGCACGAGTCTCAAGGCACATCGCTGGCAGCCGCTACCTGCGGTCCGGCATTTTGTTGTACTACGGCTTTTTCGAGCCGCTCGATATTTTCCAGCAGTCGCCGGCTGGTCAGGATGAGGAAATAATAGCCGAATTGCGGATTTTGAAAGTAAAGTTCCAGCAGCCTGTCATAGGTGATGGTGAGAACTTGTCCGTCGTCTATGCATTCGACCGTCCCGGTCCGTCGGTTATTGGGCGTAAGGAAGCCAAGTTCTCCCATGAGACGTCCCGGCGGCAGCTCGACGTTGATCTCCTTGACCAGAAACCTCCCCGTGACGGTGAGGAACATTTCGGTCGCCGCATCCCCCTTCTTGAATAATCTGTCGCCTCGCCGGTATTTGCGTTCGGTCATGAACGGTTTGAGCCATTCCATCGACATGTCACCCTGCGCCGCGTCACGTGCCTTCTTGACGAGCCTGAGCATTTGACGGAGGCGAACGGCATTGATCGGCACCATCAGCAGATACAGGAGAAAAGTGCCGACGTTTCCGGAGAGCGCGCCGAAGGTCGCGAAGAATGAACAGCCTGCCATATTCGCGATGCGCAGCGGCACCATCGTCTGCATCAGCAAGGTAGCGACAAAGAAGATGGCGCCGACCAGTGCAAACATATTGGCAAGCGTTATGTTGGCCAGCACAATTTCGAGCAGCCGATTGAATAGCGCATCATAGGTGATGTTGTTGGGATCGAGACCCAGTTGAACCAAGATCTTTGCGACCCTGAGATTGTCCGCGGCCGTATCGAGCAGGCGGTTCAGGATTGTCGAAAGATCTGCGCTGTTGAGCTCCATTGGATCATCTCTTTGCGAAGCTGATGTTAGATTTCTCAAGTCGCCAGAAACGTGTAGGCGGCGATCAGGGCCACCATGGCTGCGAAAATCAGCAGGGCCGGTACGGATATCCGGGCGGCTGGCCTTTCGGAAGCGCCGGCGGCCAGCCGAGCCGCCGGAGGCCTACGCGGTCTCTGGGACTGCACGGTGTCGTTATCCCCGGATTTGGCGGGGGCATCCAGTTCTGGCGCCGCGCCACAGCCCCCCATCTCGCCATAATAACTGGCGTAGACTTCTTGAAGTGCCACTACTTTCGACTCGGCCTCGCTCATCCGCTCGAGCCTGGCTCGATAGCTGAGCAAGAACCCCTGCGCATTTGGCGGCAAGTCATCGAAACTGCCGAGCTTGGCCATCATAAGCCAGGTGGCAAAATCCACCTCGGCTTTGGAGCGGGCTTTTCGAGCGATCCGGGTGCCCGAGCGTGAGGCCATGACTATCTGACCGATTTGCAATGCAAAATCAAAATCGCGGGCATTGAGGGCGTTCGTTGGTCCGTCTGGGTGTGCGGGTTATCCAAGCGGACGTCAAGCACCTCGCGTCGACTTGCTTCCTGCCTGAGCTCAGGTCAACGCTCCCGACGCCTAATACTTTCCTATAATATTCCCGTAACACCCGTCTCGAAAGCACATATGTGACGCACCGTCAGCCAGCGGGCCCTCTCTTGATGGCTGCAATATGCTGCTGTTGGGTGGAAAGAGGAGGTCGCAGCGCTTTTGCGCGTCGCAGAATCGGGATACGCGCTTAGCTGGCAGGCTTGCCCTGACCGACCGCCTTCGCCATCACGCCCGGCTTGAGGCGCCAATTCGGGCCAAAGTCCTGCAGCGGATGGAAGAACAGCGGCTCGGTGGCCTCGAGCTGCCGCAGCCGCGCGGCGTAGTCATCGAGATAGCGGTGCCGCGTCGCCTCGTCGACGAAGTTCACCGAATACGACACAAAGGGCGGCAGCACCTTGCAGCCGGCATAGGCCAGGGTGCCGTTCTGGATCGGCCATAGCACCACATCGAGTGCGCCGACCAGTCCGTCGGGCGCGCACATGCCGGGATAGGCGGCGGTCGAGGTCACGACCATGGCGCGGCGGCCGGCCAGGCCGCCGGTGTCGTAGCGGCGGCCCGCGCCATAGATCGCGCCGTTGACGAACACGCGGTCGATCCAGCCCTTCATGATGGCGGGGACGGAGAACCACCAGAGCGGAAACTGCAGGATCAGGAGGTCGCACCACAGCAGCTTCTCGATCTCGGCCGTGATGTCGCCGCTGAGTGACTCCTGTTGCAGGTTGTATTTCTGCTCGCGGTCATATTGCAGCCGGTCGGGAAACCGCCGTTCACCAAAATCGTCGGCGGTTGCCACCGGGTTGAACCGCATGGCGTAAAGATCGGAGATCCTGACCGTGTGCCCGAGCGCGGTCAGTTCGGAGACTGACCGCGCCAGCAGCGCGGCGTTGAAGGACTGCGCTTCCTGATGGGCAAAGACGATCAGGACCTTCATCGCGGCCTAGTCCACCGGCTTGAAGCTGAGCGTCGCCGCGTCGGCCTGCATGATCTGCAGCTTCTGGTTGGAGAAGCGGATGCCGGGGCCAAAGCTGATCGGCGCCATCACGCCGGTCTCGACATTCTTGGTCTTCTCCAGCTCGGAGATGGTGCAGGCCCAGGTCAGCTGCTTGCCGCAGCGCTCGATCGCGGCGATCAGGACTTTCGCGGCGGCATAGCCGGTCATGGTGTAACGGTTGATGCCCTTGAACTCGGCTTCCGACACCAGCGGCTTGGCCTTCTCCAGGAACGCCTTGCCGGCGGTGCCCGCGAACGGCTCGACATAGTCGACCGCGTAGATGCCGTCGCCCGCCGGGCCCATCAGCTTCAGCACCGGTTCGATGCGGCCGGGCCAGAAGATGCCGGTCACCGGCTTGATGCTGAGCTTCTCCAGCTCCTTCATCATCGCGATGTTCTCGGCGATGATGCCGCCGGCCAGAAACACCTCGGCACCGGAATCCTTCAGCTGCAGCATGTCGGACGAGAAGTCCTGCTGACCCTTCTTGTAATTGCCGCTGTAGACTACGTTCAGCTTCTTGGCCTTGACCACGGAATCGAAGCCGTCGCGCACGGTGATGCCGTAATCGTCGTCCTGGGTGATCAGGCCCCATTTCTTGCCGGCATTCTTGTCGGCGAGGAAGTTGACGAGGTGGACGATGCCTTCCTCGTAGGACTGGCCGACCACGAACACGTTCTTGCGCGGCGGCTCCCATAAGAATTTCACCGGCGCGACGTCGATCACGGTCGGGATGCCGGATTTCTCCAGCACCGGCATCACCGCGATCGACTGGCCCGAGCCTGAGATGCCGATCATCGCGAACACCTTGTCGACATCGATCACCTTCTTGACGCCCTGGATGGTGCGCGCGGTGACGTAGCCGTCGTCCTCCAGCACATATTTGATCTTGCGGCCGTTGATGCCGCCGGCGGCGTTGGCCTCGGCGATCGCGATCTTGTGGCCGATCGAGGCGGCGACACCGAGCAGCGCCGGCGGGCCGGTCAAGGGCTCGACGTCGCCGATCAGGATCTCGGTGTCGGTGATGCCGGGGTCCGCGGCGCGGGCCGGGCCGATGGCAAGACACGCCGTGGAAAGCAGCAGCGCAGCCGCCGCCAGATGTTTGATCATTGTCTCCTCCTCAGGTGTTGCGTCTTTTTTTGATTAGTAGCGCAGCGGCCAGTGCACCCAGGTCCGCCTGATGTCGTGCCAGGCGCCGACCAGCCCGCGGGGCTGGAAGCGCAGGAACAGGATGATGACGAGGCCGTAGAGCATGCTCTTCAGCTCCTGCGCGCCGGTCGTGAAGCTCGCGTCCAACTGTGCGCTGAACAGGCTAAAGACGAGCCTTGTCGCCTCCGGCAGCAGCACGATCAGGATGGTGCCGAGCACCGCGCCGAGCGCGGAGCCGAGCCCGCCGACGATCAGGATCGCCAGCGCCTCGATCGAGAGCAGGAACGGAAAGCCCTCGACGCTGACGAAGGAGAGATAAATGCCGTAGAGCGCGCCGGCGATGCCGGTGATGAAGGCCGAGGTGACGAAGGCGAACAGCTTGTAGGCATGCAGATTGATGCCCATGACGCGGGCCGCGGTGTCGTTGTCGCGGATCGCGACGAAGGCGCGGCCGACCCGGCTGCGGCGGATGTTGAGGGTCGCGAGCAGAGTCAGAACGGCGATGCCGAGGCAGAGATAGGTAAAGGCCGCATCGCTGTCGAAGCTGATGCCGAAGATTTCCGGCCGCTGCACCTGGATGCCGCGGGCGCCGTTGGTGAGCCAGCGCATCTCCAGGATCACGGTGTTGATGATGAAGGAGAAGGCGAGCGTGGTGATCGCGAGATAGAGCCCCTTGAGCCGCAGCGACGGCGCGCCGACGATCAGGCTGGCCAGCGCCGGCACCACGCCAGCCCCGAGGAAGCCGACCAGCGGCGGCATGTGGTACCTCGAGACCAGCACCGCATAGGCATAGGCGCCGGTGACCAGGAACCCGACATGGCCGAGCGAGATCAGGCCGGTATAGCCGGTCAGGATGTTGAGGCCGAGCGCGCCGGTCACTGTGATCAGGATGATCATCAGGAACGACAGCGCGTAGGAGTTCAGCAGATGAGGGGCCGCGATCAACGCTAGCAGCAGCACCGCCGACCACAGCCAGACCGGCGGGGAATCGATCAGCGCGACCAGTTCGCCATAGCTCTGCTTGTAGTCGCCGGTGCGCATCACACCCTCTCGATGTCCCGTTCGCCGAAGATGCCGAACGGGCGGACCATCAGTACAACGATGATCATGGCAAAGCCCGCGACCTCCTTCATGCCGGAGCCGACATAACCGCCGGCGAGGTTTTCGGTGATCCCGATCAGCAGGCCGCCGAGGCCGGAGCCGAGCACGGCGTCGAGGCCGCCGAGGATGGTGGCCGGAAACGCCTTCAGCCCGAGCTGGAACATCGCCGGCGAGAGGTCATAGGACAGCGCGAAGAACACGCCGCCGATCCCGGCGATCACTGAGGACGCGGCCCAGGCCAGCGCATGCACGCGGGTCGCGCTGATGCCCATCAACAGCGCGGTGCGGTCGTCGGCCGCGACCGCACGCATCGCGACGCCGACCTTGCTGTAGCGGAAGAACGCCCAGATCGCGGCCAGCAGCAAAAGTAGCGTCGCGATGACGGCAAGCTGGCCGGTGCGCACGCCGATGCCGCCGAGATGCACGATGCCGCGGCCCATGCCGATATCGAGCCCGTGCGGATAGGCGTCCCAGATGAAGTTGATTGCCGAGCGCAGGATCACCGCGAGCCCGATCGTCACCATCACGGTCGCGAATACCGGCTCGCCCAGCATCGGCCGCATCACGAAGCGCTCGATGATGAGGCCGAGCAGGATCGCGGCGAAGATTGCTCCCAATGCGACGACGAACACATTGCCGCTGACCGTGGTCGAGATGGTCCAGGCGATATAGGCTGTGATCATGGTCATCTCGCCCTGCGCGAAATTGACCAGCCCGGTCGACTTGTAGATCACCGCAAAGCCCATCGCGATCAGGCCGTAGATCGCACCGATCGCGAGCCCCGAGATCAGGAGCTGGATGAGATACTGCATTCAGCCCTCCGCCCGGTAGATGATGGCGAGCTCCCGCGCGAACTTCTTTTCGATCATGGCGCGGCGCACCTTCTGCGTGGCGGTCAATTCGCCGTCGTCGTGGTCGAGTTCTTTCTCGAGGATGGCGAAGCGCCTGATGTTCTCGACCCGGGCGAAGCGCTTGTTGGTCTCGCCAACGATACGCTCGACCAGTTCGTTGACCTCCGGAAGCTGCGACAGCGACTTGTAGTTGGTGTAGGCCAGCGCCCGGTCGCGGGCCCAGCGGCCGACATTGTCGTAGTCGACCTGGACGATGGCGCCGAGATACTTCTTGGCTTCGCCGACCACGATCGCTTCCTTGATGAATTCGGAATCCTTCAGCGCGTTCTCGATCTCGGACGGCGTGATGTTCTTGCCGCCGGCGGTGATGATGATCGCCTTCTTGCGGTCGACCACGGCGATCTCGCCATTGTCGAGGACGTCAATGATGTCACCGGTGCGTAGCCAGCCGCCCGTCTCCAGCGAAGCCGTCGAGGCCTTCTCGTCGAGGAAGTAGCCCTTGAAGACGCCGGGGTTGCGCAACAGGATCTCGCCGTCGCTGTCGAGTTTCCATTCGGTCTGCGGCAGCGGCACGCCGCAGCCGCCGATCCGGTGATGGCTTGCGGTCTGGATGAAGGCGACGCCGCCGCTTTCGGTCAGGCCATAGCCCTGTGACACCGGCCGGCCGATGATGTCGAAGAAGCGCAGCGTCTCCGGCGAGATCGAGGCGCCGGCGCAGAGCCGATGACGACTGGTCGCGAAGCCGAGATGGCGCTGTAGATTGCGGAACATCAGGAGATAGAGCAGGCCGTAGGCGGCGCGATCGAGCCAGTTGTCCTTCCCGGCCTGCCGGCGATCCGACAGCGTGCGACCCCAGGCGAGGCAGGCCTTGGTAAAGCCCTGCCGCAGCCGGCCGCTCTCGCCGAGCCGGAACAGGAAGCCCTGCTGCAGTTTCTCGTAGATGCGGGGCACGCCGACGAAGAAGGTCGGCGCGATTTCGCGGATGTTGATCGCGACCGTGTCGATCGATTCGGCGAACGAGACGGTGCCGCCGAGCACCAGATGCGTCACCGTGCCGTAGCAGCGCTCGGCGACGTGGCACAGCGGCAGGTAGCTCACCGCCTCGAACGGCTTGTCGGCGATGCCGACGGCTTTGGCATAGGCATAGGCGGCGTAGACCAGATTGCGGTGGGTCAGCATCGCGCCCTTGGGCGGGCCGGTCGTGCCCGAGGTGTAGACGAGGATGCAGACATCGTCGGGCGCGCTTTGGCTGATCAAACGATCGAGCGTGGCGTCTGCCTCCGGGTTTACCTCGGCGTAGGCTTTGCCGCGCTCGCAGAGTGCAGCGAACGACATCAGTTCCGATTGCCGGTAATGCCGCAGGCCCTTCATGTCGATGCAGACAATGGCCTCGAGATCCGGCAGGCCGCCATTGTTGGCCATCGCGCCGAGCACCTTGTCGGTCTGTTCCTGATCGCCGGTGACGACGATCCGGGCGCCCGAATGCTTGACGATGTATTGCAGTTCGACCCAGGGATTGGTCGGATAGATGCCGACCGCGACGGCGCCGATCATCTGGATGCCGAGATCGGCGTAAAACCATTCCGGTGTGTTTTCTCCGGCGATGGCAACGCGGTCGCCGGGCTTGATGCCGAGCGAGAGCAGGCCGAGTGCGACCGCGCGCGCGGTCTCGTAATAGTGCCGCCAGGAATAGGGATTCCAGATGCCGTAGTCCTTCTCGCGCAGCGCCAGCGCCTCGCCATGCATGGCGGCGCGCTGCCGCAGCAATTGCGGGATGGTGATGGAAGCATTCTCAAGCACGGCCTGGAACGTATCGGCGTTCGTTGCCGGCGGGTTGCGCGGCGTGCTCGCCTGCAGCGGCGGGTGAGCGGTGCGGAGGCTGTCCATCGTCGACATCACGCGCCCACCTTCATCGCCTCAGTACGCTGGCCGCCAAGATAGGCCTCCGCGACGGCGGGATCGCGCCTGACCTCGTCGGGCGTGCCTTCGGCGATCTTGCGGCCGAAATTCAGCACATGGACACGGTCGGAGATGTCCATCACGATGCGCATCTCATGCTCGATCATCACGACGGTGATGCCGAGCTCGTCGCGGATGTCGAGCACGAAGCGCGCGATGTCCTCGGTCTCCTCCTGGTTCATGCCGGAGACCATCTCGTCGAGCAGCAGCAGTTTCGGCTCGCAGGCGAGCGCGCGGGCAAGCTCGACGCGCTTCTGCTGGCCGTAGGACAGCGTGCCGACCACCGCGTCCCTGATATGCTCGATCTCGAGGAATTCGATGATGTGCTCGACCCGCTGCCGCGCCGCGATCTCCTCCTTGCGGGTGCGGCCGAAGAACACCACGGCATCGAGCACGGTCGAGCGCAGATGGGTGTGGCGGCCGGTCAGGATGTTCTCGACCACAGTGCCGTGCTTGAACAGCGCCAGATTCTGGAAGGTGCGGCCGATGCCGACGGCCGCGAATTTCCAGGGAGAAATGGTCGCAAGGTCAATGCCGTCGAAGGTGATACGGCCGTCGCTCGGCCGCAGCACGCCCGAGATCATGTTGAACAGCGTGGTCTTGCCGGCGCCGTTCGGGCCGATCACGCTGCAAATCTCGCCCGAGCTGACTTGAAGGCTGACATCGGTGACCGCCTGCAGGCCACCGAAGCGTTTTGACAGGTTCTCGATCGCAAGCAGCACGGTCACGACAGCCACCGCTTGCGGCGCTTGTAGTGCTTGACGTCGCGCAGGCTCTTGCGGCCGGCGGAGGAGACGCCGAGGTAGAACTCCTGGACGTCCTCGTTGGCGCTGAGCTTTTTTGCCGTACCGTCGAGCACGACGCGGCCGGTCTCCAGGATGTAGCCGTAGTCGGCAATATCGAGCGCCCGCTGCGCGTTCTGCTCGACCAGCAACACCGTCATCTTCAGCTCGTCGCGCAGCCGAACGATCACCTCATAGATGCGGTCGATGATCAAGGGCGCGAGGCCGAGCGACGGCTCGTCGAGCGCCAGCAGCACGGGATCGGTCATCAAGGCGCGGCCGATTGCGAGCATCTGCTGCTCGCCGCCGGACATGTAGCCCGCGATCTGGTCGCGCCGCTCATGCAGCCGCGGGAACAGCGCAAACACCTTGTCGCGCCGCTCGCGTGCCTCGGCGCCGGTCCTGGTATAGCCGCCCATCTGCAGGTTCTCGTCGATGGTCAGCGCCGCGAACACGCGGCGGCCCTCCGGCACCTGCACGATGCCGCGGCGGACCAGCTCGTCCGGCGCAAGATGATGCACCTCGTCGCCCCGGAAGCGGATGCTGCCGTTCTCGATCACGCCTTCCTCGGTGTAGAGGATGCCGGACATCGCCTTCAGCAGCGTCGACTTGCCGGCGCCGTTGGAGCCGAGCAGGGCGACGATGTTGCCCTCGGGCACCGCGATCGAGACGTCGCGGATCGCCTCGATCGCGTTGTCGTAGACGATGCGGATGTTGCGGAATTCGAGCAGGCCGTCCCGCGCCGGCGCAGTGAGCGGCGCTGCTTGCGGCGTCGGATGCGGGATGGTCGTCGGCATCTTGCTCAGACCCGGGCGGCCGCGAGATGCGGCCGTGCGGCGAGGATCGCATCGGTGACGATCTTGGCGGTCTCGGCGCAAGCCTGGGTGCCGCCATTGCCATATTGCTTCACCGCGTCGCCGACGCACCACAGGCCTTCGATGCCGGTCTCGCGCGGCAGGTCGTAACCGGCGCAGCTGCGTTGCGCCGGCCAGTCGTCGCGCATCACGCGGATCGACAGGATTTTCGCCTGGTCGAAATTCGCGAACTGCTCGCGAAGATCCTCGAGCGCCAGCGCGACCTCGGCATCGGAATCGAAATCGCCGAGCGCCGGCACCGGCACGGCATAGGCGACATAGAGGTGCCAGCCGGGTGGCGCCAGTTCCGGACAGGTCGCGGAAAGGTTCGCCATGTTGCAGAGCCGGCGCGTCTTGCCGAAGGTGACGATGCCGGGATGGTTGATCAGCGGCTCGCGGCTCGCGACATTGATGACGATGTTGGCAGCCGGGCGAAGGTCGTTCTTCACCTTGGCGATATAATCCGCTGGGAACGCCTCCTTGCCGGCCAGTGAGACGGTGGCCTTCGGGCCGGCGTTGCTGATGACGAGATCGGTGTCGATCCGTACCTTCTCGCCGTTCCTGAGCACAGTGACGCCATCGACCTTGCCATTGGATGTGTGGATCGACGTCGCGGGCGTGCCGAGCCAGATGTCGCCATTGCGCCTGATGGCGGTGCCGAGGCTGTTCCAGACGCCGATCGTGCCTTGCGGGCAGAAGCCGAACTTCTTGAAGGCGCCCTTGCTGGTGAAATAGGTCAGGAAGGCGCGGGCCGGCAGCTCGGCCGCGTTGCAGGCGAAGATCGCCGCGCAGAGGTTGCGGAACAGCGCGTGCACCGTGGCGTTGCTGGTGTAGCCCTTCAGCCAGTCCTCGGTCGATTGCCGTCCGTCGGGCAGATTGCCGGAGCGGGCATCGGCGAATTTCTCCAGGATGCGCGAAGCCTGTTTGGTCAGTTGACCGAGCAGTAGCGACCAGCCGCCGCGGCCGACGTCGATCACCTTGCCGTCGATGAAGAACGAACTCGCGGGCTCCGGCGCGCGGATGTCGAGCGGCGCGCCGACGGTGTGGAAGGTTTCCTCGAACACGCCGCCGAACTCGATCGCGATCGCGCCGATATTGACCTTGAAGCCGTCGATCTCCTCGGTCGAGGCCCGTCCGCCGAGCCGGTCTTTGTCGTCGACGACGAGCGTATGCAGCCCGCCATGGGCGAGCCGCGCCGCGGCGCACAGCCCGCCGGCACCGGCACCGATCACGACAGCATCGACCTTCTGAGAATCCACGCGCAACCTCCCTCGATGCCGCCGGGTTGGTCCCGGCGTGCGCAATCTGCTTGCTTGATGACGGGCACGATAATATAATCCGACCGGTCGTTCAAATTATTTTTTGACGCAGGTCGCCGATGCCGCGAGCGATGGAAGAGTTCTGGTGGATGGCGCCCGCAAGGGGGAGGAGCGCGCGGGGCGGCGGTAGTATAGAGAGACGGCGGCCGCCCGATTCCGGCGGTGCCGATGGTGCACGAGAGAGACTGTAATGGCGCGGACGCGCTCGGAAAATTACGACGAGATCCAGCAGCGCATCCTCACCACCGCCTGCGGCCTGTTCGCGCGGCAGGGCTATATGCGTGCCTCGATCGCGGACCTTGCCGATGCCTGCAAGCTGTCGCGCGGCGCGCTGTACCATTATTTCGACTCGAAGGAAGCGATCCTGTTCGCGATCCTCGATGCGCATATCCGCGAGATGATCGCCGATGTCGAGGCCGCGATGGCCGACAAGACCGCGACGCTGGAGCAGTTCCGCGCCGCGATCCAGGCCATCGTGGCGCTCAACGCGCGCTCGAGCGACGAGCAGCGCGTGATCCTCAACGACCTCTCGTTCCTCGGCGAGACCGAGCAAGATGCGATCAAGGCGCTGGAGCGCCAGCTGGTCGATACGGTCTCGGATCTTCTGGTCAAGCTCGACAAGGAAGGCAAGATCGTCAAGCGGACCAAGAAGATCTACAGCATGATGCTGTTCGGCATCCTGAACTTCAGCCACACCTGGTACGACCCGAAGGGCGGGATCGATCCTGGGGAATTCGCCGACATGGTGGTGGATCTGTTCCTGTACGGTTTCACCATGCCGGTGCCGGCGAAAGACGCGCGGCCGCTGCGGCAGCGCGCCTGAGTTTGTCGCGGCTGGCGACGATCTTCATCACCTCATCTGCACATCATTGTGAAGGCGCGACCCTATCCCAAGCGTAACGCGCGCACGCCGCGCTGCGTAGTCAGCCACGAACGCCGCAACAGCGGCCGATGATGGCATCGCACCGAGGGAAGAAACATCCGCATGAATTTGTCGTTCAACATCGCCGAGCAAGGCGAGGGGTCTTATCGTCCGCTCGCGATCCTGCGCTGGGTCATGGTTGTGATCTTCGTGTCGTTCGGCATGCAGAAGTTCACGCTGCAATCCGCCCAGGGCATCGTGCAGTTCATCAGCAACAGCCCGTTCATTTCGTGGCTATCGGTGTTTGGCCTCCGGGGCGAGGCCTATGTGCTTGGCGTGGCCGAATTCGGCATCGCCGTGCTGCTTGCCGCCGGTGCGTTCAACCCGCTCCTGTCCGCGATCGGTTCGCTGATGGGCGTCATCACCTTCGCCATCACGTGGTCGTTCTTCTTCACGACGCCCGGGGTGGTCAAATGGAGCCTGTCGACCGACCCGATGGCCTGGAACCTGGCCGGCGAGTTCCTGTTCAAGGACATTGTGCTGCTCTGCGTCTGCCTCGTGCTGCTGTTGGCGTCGTTGCCGCGGTCGATCGTCCGATCGCGCGCCGCATAGTCTCGCACCGCGCGATCAATGGTTAAGCCATGCTTAATCAGGCAGCGCGCGCATCCGGCATCTGGAACCGGACAATTCGCCGCAGGCCGCCATGTCTTGTCACTCGAATCCAATAGGCCTATGCAACCGTTGATTGACGAACTTAAGAAACGGTTCCCGGTTGGGAGCGGAATGTGACGAAGTCAGACATATCGACGGTCGGCCCGGCACGTGCTGGTTCCATCTTCCTGTCCAAGCACGCTCCCGACATTTTCAAACGTCCCTCGTTTTTTTTCGATTGCAGTTCCCGCACCGTGGCTGGAGTGGGAGGGCGGTCGCGAGCGCGGTTCCCGGCACTGATCGCCGGGACTGCAATCGGGCCGCCCCTTCCCCGCCCGCGACGGGGCAGGGCACAACACGCGCAATCGTGAATTCGGACGCACAGGTTCCATCGCTTAAGATCGCGATGTCGCCATCTCTCGATGGCTGAACAGGTCCGCCCGCGGGTCGAACCGCAACATCGTCCCGATTTTGTTCTTCATGAGACGTCTTCGTTCCTTATGAGACCATCGCTCTCCGTCCGGATCGCGGCCGTCCTGTTTGCCGTCGCTGCTGGCTTGCTTGCGGTGGCACGCGCGGATTCGGACATGGATGCGCAGATCAGGGATATCGTCACGACCGAGCTTGCGCCGACCGCGACCGCGACCGATCCGGGCGGCCTCGCCGCGGCGGTCTATGCCGGCGGCCAGATCACCTTCTTCAACTACGGTTTCGCTGACGCGGCGGCGAGGCGGCCGGTCACCCCCGACACGCTGTTCAACCTCGCCTCGCTGCGCAAGCTGTTCGAGGCGACGCTGGTCGCGCTCGGCACCAAGCGCGGCGAATTGCGGCTGGACGATCCGGTTGCGAAGTATCTGCCCGAGCTCAACGGCGACTACATCAGCCGCGTCACGATCGGCGAACTCGTCGCTCACACGTCTGGCCTGCTGCTGCCGACCGACCACCCGCCATGGCCGAATGAAACCTTCAGCCGCGATCAGTTCATCGCGATGCTCAATGCATGGACGCCACCGGCAGGGGAGCAGCCCGGCGAGCAGCGGATCTACAGCCATGCCGGCTATGTGCTGCTGCAGCTGGTTCTGGAGCAGCGCTATCGCATGCCGATCGCGACGTTGATCGAGAGCCGCATCCTCAAGCCGCTCGGCATGACATCGACCTTCGTTCCGGATCGCAGCCAAGACAGCCGCGCGTCGATGGCGCTCGCGATCATGCAGCGCATGGTGCAGGGTTACGCCCATAACGGCACGCCGATCGGTCCGCCGGGCAACCAGCAGAGCTATTACGACTTTCCGGGCACCGGCCAGATGTTCTCCTCCGCGCGCGATCTCGGCATCCTGCTGCGCGCCTGTCTCGACAACGCGGTGATCGATCCCGAACTGCGCGCGGCATTGCAGATGACCGAGCGCGAGAGCTTTCGCGTCGATGCGAAGTTCGGGCAGGCGATGGCGTGGGAGCATGTGCGGCTCGATGACGTCACCGTCATCGACAAGCCGGGCGGGCTCAACAATGCCTCGGCCTATGTCGGCCTGGTGCCCGCGCGCCGGCTCGGCATCTTGCTGCTCGCCAATCGCGGCGACTATCCGCACGAGATCGCGCGCTACAAAATCCTTCCGGCACTCGCGCGATTGTAATCGCGTTGCGTAGCAATCCGGTGACACGGCTCGCGCAGCCGCGGCAGAGGATGCATGCGAAATTGTGATGGCGCGGCATCCTGATCGGCTGTATAAGCCAGTAGCTTCTTCTCCATTTTGAAGAGGCTGATATGACCGAACTGCATCCTGATCTGCACAATTGGCTTTCGCAGCAGCCGCACGGCCTGCGAACCTTCAGGACCTTCCAGCAAAAACTTGAAACCTTGAGCAAGGACGACCCGGAGCAACGCGGCGTTTGCCGGCTGCTGAGCGGTCTCGTCGGCAATTACGTCGAAACCTTCGACGAGGAACCGCTGCCGGTGGCGGTCGCCGACCGCGCCTATGGCCGGCTGCTCGACCTCGTCGCAAGCCTTGATCTCAAGGGAAATTCCGACCGGCGGCTGGCCGACATCAACCGCATCGCGGCGTGCGATCTGCTGAACTGATCGGGCCTTGTCTTGAGCATGATCTCCGCGCAAACGCTCCGCGTTTGTCGCGAGGGAAAACCGCTTCACACTTTTCCGGATCATGTTCTAGCGCCGCGCCGCGCCGCGGCGAGCTCGCGATAGAGCGCAGCATAGCGGCCAGCACGATTGTGCCAGGAGACGTCGGTGGCCATGCCGGCCTGCTGCAGCCGGCGCCAGGTCACCTTGTCGTTGAACAAGAGGTTTGCCTTGCGCAAGCCGCGCGCGAGCGCGTCCGAGGTGACGGGCGCGAACTTGACGCCGGTCGCCGCTTCGCCGGTGACCGTGGCTTCGTCGAAGTCGAGCACTGTGTCGGCGAGGCCGCCGACATTGGCGACAACAGGCACGGCGCCGTAGCGCAGCGCGCACAGCTGGGTAAGGCCGCATGGCTCGAAGCGCGACGGCACCGCGAGCGCATCGGCGCCGGCCTGGATCAGATGCGCCAGCGTCTCGTCATAGCCGATCACGACTCCGATCCGCCCGGGATTGTCCTGCGCCAGCGCCGCGTAGCGATCCTGCAGATCGCGATCGCCGCTGCCGAGCAGCGCGAGCTGGATGCCTTCACCGAGCAGTGTCGGGATGTTCTCGAGCAGCAGGTCGAGGCCCTTCTGCCAGGACAACCGGCTGATGACGCCGAGCAGCATCGCATCCGGCGCCGGATCAAGGCCGAACCGCTGCTGCAGCGCCGCCTTGTTGGCCGCGCGCGCTGCCGGCTGCCCGGCGCTGTAACGCGCAACGATGGCCGGATCGGTGGCCGGATTCCACACCGTGATGTCGATGCCGTTGAGGATGCCGCTCAGCACGTCGGCGCGTTCGCGCAACAGGCCGCCGAGCCCCATGCCGCCTTCGTCGCTCTGGATCTCCTGCGCGTAGGTCGGCGACACCGTGGTGATGCGGTCGGCGAATTGCAGGCCAGCCTTCAGCAGGCTGATGGTGCCGTAATATTCGACGCCGTGCAGCGCATAGGCCTCGCCCGGCAGGCCGAACGTCGTCAGCATGTCCGGCGAGAACTGTCCCTGATAGGCGAGGTTGTGCACGGTCATCACCGTGCCCGGCCGCGGTCGTCCGCCATAGTGCAGATAGGCCGGCGCGAGGCCCGCCTGCCAGTCATGGGCATGCACGATGTCGGGCACGAAGGTCTCGATTGCTCCCTGGCCGATCTCGGCCGCCATGCGCGACAGCGCCGCAAAGCGGATACCGTTGTCGGGCCAGTCGCGTCCGTCGGGACCGACATAGGGATTGCCCGGGCGGGCATAGAGATGCGGCGCGTCGAGCGCGAGGAGATCGAGGCCGTCATGCATACCACCGAGCACGCGGACCGGCCCGCCATAAAATTCCGGCCAGTGCAGCAGCGTCTCTGCCGAGGCCAGCGCTTTCAGCATATCGGGATAGCCAGGCACCAGCGTCCGCGTTGTGACGCCGTGCTCGTTGAGCGCCGCCGGCAGCGCGCCGACCACGTCGGCGAGGCCGCCGGTCTTAACGATCGGGTAGACTTCCGAGGCGACCGCGAGGACGCGGATGGGTGTCATGTCCCGAGCCTGTCGATCATCGACTGGGTGATCAAGGTGACGCCCTGTTCGGTGGTGCGGAAGCGCTTGCCGTCGAACTCGGGATCCTCGCCGACCACGAGCCCCTCCGGAATCCGCACCCCGCGATCGATCACGACGTTCTTCAGCTGTGCGCCACGGCCGACATTCACATAGGGCATGATCACCGCGTTCTCGATATTGGCGTAGGAATTGACGTGGACGCCGGTGAACAGCAGCGAGCGGCGCAGCGCCGCGCCGGAGATGATGCAGGCGCCCGAGACCAGCGAGGTCACTGCCTGGCCGCGCCGTCCGTCCTCGTCATGGACGAATTTCGCTGGCGGCGTGATCTCGGCATAGGTCCAGATCGGCCATGCGCGATCGTAGAGGTCAAGCTCCGGCACCACGTCGGTGAGATCGATGTTGGCGGCCCAATAGGCGTCGACGGTGCCGGCGTCCCGCCAATAGGCGCGAGGATCGTCGCCGGAGCGGACGCAGGAATCGTTGTACTGATGCGCGATCGCGCGGCCGTGTTTCACGATGTAGGGGATGATGTCCTTGCCGAAATCGTGCGACGAGTTCGGGTCGGCGGCATCGCGGCGCAATTCGTCGAACAGGAATTCCGAATTGAACACATAGATGCCCATGCTGGCGAGCGACTTGTCTGGTTTGCCCGGCATCGGCGGCGGATCGGCCGGCTTCTCCAGGAAGGACTGGATCAGGCCGTTCTCGTCGATGTGCATGATACCGAAGCCGCTGGATTCCGCCCGCGGCATTTCCAGGCAGCCGACGGTGACGTCGGCGCCGCTCTCGACATGCTGCTTCAGCATGATCTCATAGTCCATCTTGTAGACGTGGTCGCCGGCCAGCACCAGGATGTACTTGGTGCCGTGCGCCTCGATGATGTCGATGTTCTGATAGACCGCATCCGCTGTGCCGACATACCACATCGTCTCCGAGACGCGCTGGCTTGCGGGCAGGATATCGAAGCTCTCGTTTCGTTCCGGGCGGAAGAAGTTCCAGCCGCCTTGCAGATGCCGGATCAGGCTGTGCGCCTTGTACTGGGTCGCCACCGCGATGCGGCGGATGCCGGAATTCACCGCATTGGAAAGCGCGAAATCGATGATGCGGGACTTGCCGCCGAAATAGACCGCCGGCTTGGCACGGCGGTCAGTGAGCTCCAGCAATCTGCTGCCGCGTCCGCCGGCCAGCACGAAGGCGAGGGCGTGACGCGACAATGGTTCATTTCCGACGGATCTCATGGTCATCCTCCCAGAACTTCAGGCCGCCAAGGCTTCAGACTGTCAAGGCTTCAGGCGCGGCCCCGCTGCCTTCTCTTGTCCGGAAGGCCTGCCAACGGGGCCGATGGGGAACGTAGCAAGGCGCCCCGGTTGAGCAAAGCGGGATGGCCGGTTTTCGTTCCGTGGATTTCAGCTCCCGGGCAGCGGGGTTGCGACTTGGTTAAGCCTATTGACGACGCGTGAATTCGGCCTAGAGCAGGCCTGCCGATTTTCCTGCCCAGGCCAGCATTCCATGACCCTTGCTTCCGTCACGCCCCAGACCATCCGCACAACATTGCTGCTGCGCCAGGAGATCGCGCTGCTCGACGTCAGGCATGAGGCGCAGTTCGCCACCGGCCATCCGCTGTTCGCCGCCAACATGGCGGCCGGCCGGATCGCGCTCGAAGCCGAGCTGCGATTGCCGCGCAAGGATGTGCCGATCATTCTCTACGATGACGGCGAGGGGCTGGTCGCCACCGCGGCCGACCGGTTGCGGGCGCTCGGCTACAGCAACGTCGCTGCGCTCGCGGGTGGCCTCGAGGCCTGGAAGGCGGCCGGCTACGAGATGTTCGAGGACGTCAATTCCTACGCCAAGGCGTTCGGCGAGCTGGTCGAGTCGCGCAGGCATACGCCCTCGCTGAGTGCCGACGAGGTCGCCGCGCTGATATCTGACAAGGCCAACATCGCGATCCTCGACGTCCGCCGCTTCGACGAATATGCCACCATGAACATCCCGGGCTCGGTCAGCGTGCCCGGTGCCGAGCTGGTGCTGCGCGCCGGTGGCGCGGCGCCCGATCCCGACACCACCATCATCGTCAACTGCGCCGGCCGCACCCGCTCGATCATCGGGACGCAGTCGTTGATCAATGCCGGGCTGCCCAACAAGGTGCGGGCGCTGCGCAACGGAACGATCGGCTGGACGCTCTCCAGGTACGATCTCGAGCACGGCGCCGGCACGCGCGGCGATATCGGGCCGTTCGAGGGTGCCGCCGACAACGCGCGTGACGTTGCCTACCGCGCCGGTGTCCGCCACATCGGCATGAGTGAACTTGCCGCGTTGGAGCAGGACGCACAGCGCACGCTTTATCGCTTCGACGTGCGCGACGCCGAGGAATACGCGGCGGGTCACCTGGCCGGCTTCCGCCATTATGCCGGCGGCCAGCTGGTGCAGGAGATCGATATGGCGGCTCCCGTGCGCGGCGCGCGCATCGTGCTGAGCGACGACAGGAGCATCCGCGCAGACATGACGGCGTCTTGGCTCGCGCAGATGGGCTGGGAGGTTTACGCGCACGAAGGCGGCTATGACGGCCCGCTGGAAAAGGGACCGCCGCGCGTCGTGCCAAGGCCCGATCCTGCGCACCGCTACCGTCGTCCCTATGAAGGCACCGACGTCGCGGAGCAGGCGATGCAGGCCTATCTCGATTGGGAATACGGCCTGGTCGAGCAGCTGCGCCGCGACGGCACGCACGGGTTTTATGTGATCTAGCGCATGGTGTGAGAGAGTTTCCGTCATGCCCGGGCTTGGCCCGGGCATCTAGGTCTTGGCTTCCGCACAAGAAAGACGTGGATGGCCGGGCGCAGGCGAGCGGAAGCGACGCCGTTCTTCGAACGGCTATGCCCGGCCATGACGAGTCTTGTGGCCACTACGGCAGCGCGACCGGCGTCAGCGTGAACGGGCCGGGGTCCTTCCCCTTGTTGTCGCCGATGATGTAGGACAGCTTGCCTTCGGCGATCCAGCCAGTGCCGCCGATCGCGGTCACCGAAACTGGCTCGGCGAGGCCGTCCTTGATGGTGTCGATCTCGGCCTGGTCGCCCTTGACAGTGACCTTGTCGAGCTTGCCGTTGCCTTCGATCAGCAGCAGGCCGCCGCCATGGGCACGCAGCGCGTCGGCATGGTCGAGCGGCCGCGACGGCTTCAGCTCGGTCACCGCGCCGGCCTTGCCGTCCTTCATCTCGATCTTGAACAGCTTTGCCGGAATGAAGGTCGTGACATAGAGGTTGCCGTCGGCGCCGATCGCGATGCCGTCGAGCCCGACGCCGTCCTTGGCCGGCGCGAGCTGCGGGTCGGTGGCGAAGGTCGCGAGCGCCGTGCCGCTCGGCTTCAGGCTGTAGACGATCGGCGTGAAGGAATCGCTGACATAGGCGGTGCCGTCGGCGCCGACCACGATGTCGTTGCAAAGCGATTTCGGATCGCTTAGGGCAAAGCTGCCCTTCGGCGCACCGCTCTTGAGATCGAAGGTTTTTAGCCAGGCGCCCTTGGTCTCGCTGGGACCTGCGACACCGAAGCCAGAGATGTCGTTGGAGCAGACATAGAGCGTTCCACTTTTCTCGTCGGCGAGCACGCCGAGCGTCGAGCGGCTGTCGCCGGCACCGGGCTTGACCAGCTGCTCGGCCTTGCCGCCCGCGATCTTCGTCACACCGCCCTGATTGAAGCTGCCGACGTAAAGCGTGCCGTCGGAGGTCGAGGTCACGCTCTCCGGGAAACTCTTGTCGGGCACGCCGACCGGAGCCGTTTCGGCGCGGGCTGCGCCGGCCGCGCCGAGGGCGAGGATGATGGCCGTCGCGCTGAGCAGCGATGCGCGGCGGATATTGAGCGAGTCTCCCTTCGCGCGCGGGCATGCCGCTTCGCCATTGTTCTTTATCATCATCGCGTTTCCTCAATGAGCCTGGTTGGACCAGGCAGGAGTTCTTTAGGCGATCGTCTCCGGTCGATGCTTATTGGTTGCAGGGTTCCCGACCGGATTTGTTCACCCGCCTGCCTTGTCGCTTTCGATATATACGATAGTATATAGCGCAAGGGAAGCTGCGGAGAGGGAAGCCGCGATGGCGGGAGGGCGCGTCATGGAACGAGAGTTCGCAGCGCAGCACCGGTGCTTGTGTTGCGACGGCGTCATCGACGGTCTCGCCGACGATGCGGTGATCGGATTCGATGCACGGATCGGCCTGTTCACCGATGAGTGTGCGTTCGTCTGCGACGAATGCACCGCGAGCCTGATCGCGGCCGCAGCAGGGCGCAGGCAGGAGGAGGTTCGGCGGAAGTCGTAAGGCGAGATAATTCCATCCCGTCATTGCGAGCCACCGGGTCGCGCGAACGCGCGCCCGATGACGGGCTCCACGAAGCAATCCATCTATCCGCGAGCGTGTGGATAGATGGATTGCTTCGTCGTTTCACACCTCGCAATGACCGAGGAACCGCGTACTCAGTCCGCAGCGAACGCGTCGTAGACCAGTTTCCGGAACGCCGGTGTGATGCGCTGGCGTTCGTTCTGGGTCTGCTCGAGCATGATGTAGATCATGTCGAGTTTCGGATCGACGCCGAAATAGGTGCCGCTGCCGCTGTCCCATTTCAATTCGCCGATCGAGCCCGGCGGCGGCGGCTTGGCAATGCCGGGATCGGTGCGCACTGCGATGCCGTAGCCATAGCCGAAGCCGTCGCCGGGGAAATACCAGTAATCGCGGCCGACGCCGGAGCCCGGCCCGATATGGTCCGTCGTCATGGTCTTGAAGGCTGTGGGGCTCAGATAGCGCCTGCCGTCGAGCTCACCGCCGTTGAGCAGCATTTGAGCGAAACGTGCATAGTCGAGAATGGTCGAGACCAGGCCGCCGCCGCCGGACTCCCACTCCGGGTGCGCGCGCCGATCGCGCTCGCCGTCGATCAGGATCGTATCCGTCGGCAGCGGCTCGGCGAGCCGCGTCCGTTCGGTCTCCGCATCGAGCACGTATCTGGTGTCGTTCATCTTCATTGGATCGAAGATGCGCTCCTTCTCGAATTGATAGAGCGTCTTGCCCGAGACGATCTCGATGACGCGGCCGAGCACGTCGGTGGAATGGCCATAGCGCCACAGCGTGCCAGGCTGCCGCGACAGCGGCAGCTTGGCCAGCCGCGCGGCGAACTCCTTGTTGTCGAATTGCCCGTCGAACAGATGTCCTTCGTGGTAGATTTTCTGGATCCAGTCGGCGCCGATATATTCGTAGGTGATGCCCGAAGTGTGCCGCATCAGATCCTCGATGGTGACCGGGCGGATCGGCGGCACTAGCTCCACCTTGGCCGGATCGTTTCCGCCATCGGGTTCGATCGCGACCTTCACGTCGGCGAACGCCGGGATGTATTTCGACAATGGGTCCTGCGGCGACAATTTGCCTTCGTCGACCAGCATCATCGCGGCGGTGTTGGTGATCGGCTTGGTCATCGAATGCAGCGCAAACATCGTATCCGGCCGCATCGGCGATTTGGTCGTGACGTCGCGATAGTCGAAGGCTTTCAGATAGACCTGCTTGCCGTGCTGCTGGATCAGGATGACGGCGCCGGGAATTTTTCCGGTCGCAACTTCGTTGTTGAAGAATGCGGTGATGCGTTCGAGCTTCTCCGGCGACGGGGCAGGGGCATCGGCGGCGCGCGCCGCGCCTGATGTGACAAGCGCAAGACAGCCCATTGCAAGACACAAATTCGCGGTCACTGCCTTCCGAAGCGTCCGCACGTCAATGTGGACTGCCCGATCATACCCGCATGACATTGAAAAAGCCTGCCCCTGCCTGATGCCTTGAACGCCGGCGTTTTGGCACGAGCGCTCCCGCGCATCATAATCATTTTCGGGCGAGTTTATTCCCTGACGATGATCGAAATTTACACAATTTGCGTGGCGCCGACTGGCGTGCGCACCGCATTCGACAGCACCTGCAGCGCCTGGCTCAGTTCGGCGCGGTTGCGCGCGGCGCCGAGCGACACGCGCAGGCCGCGCGGCGCCGCATTGCCCACCGCAAAGGCATCTTCGCCGACCACGGCGAGGCCGTTGCGCATCAGATGCGACAGCAGGTCGGTGCCGTCGAAATGCTTTGAGAGCGGTATCCAGAGATGATGGCTCGCCGGCCGCGCCGCATAGGCGACGCCCTTAAGGAAGCGGCCGGCAAGCTGCTGGCGCGCCGCTGCCTCGTTGCGGATGGCGCGGATGACCTCGGTGGCGACGCCGGAGCGCAGCCATTGCGTGACCAGCGCGACCATCAGCGATGGCGGCATCTGCATGGTGGCCTGCATGCTGGCGCGCATGCGCTGTTCGGCGGCGGCGTCGGGCGCGACGAGATAGGCGACGCGCAATGCGGGCGCGATGCATTTCGCGATGCTGGCGGCAAGGTAGGTGCGCTCCGGAATTAGCGTAGCGATCGGCGCCACTTGCGGTTCGAGCGGGCCGTAGACGTCGTCCTCGATCAGGACGCAGCCGCGCTTGCTGATGATGTCGGCGATCGCCTTGCGCCTGATAGCGCTCATCGTCGCCGTGGTCGGGTTCTGCTGCGTCGGCACCAGATAGACCGCCTTCGGTCTGTGCTTGCGGCAGGCGTCGTCGAGTGCGTCGGGCCTCGCGCCTTCGTTGTCCATCGCGACGCCGACCAGGCGGACATCGAGCCGCGCCGCCGCGGCCTTGATGCCGGGAAACGTCAACGCCTCGGTCAGCACGATGTCCCCGGGCGACGTCAGCGCCAGCAAGGCGTTGAAGATGATCGCCTGCGATCCCGGATAGATCACGATGCGGTCGACCGATGCGCTCGGTACGCGCGGCTGCAACCACGCGGCGCCGGCGTCGCGCTCCTCAGTCGTGCCGCCGGGACGCGCATAGCCGAGATAGGCGGAAAACCCGGCCTCGGAGCGGATGGTCGCAAGTCCCTGTGCGATGCGCAGGTCGAGATTGGCCTCGACCGGTTGCGGCGGCAGGTTCATCGACAGGTCGATGTTGACGGGCGCGGGCAGGTCGGACGCCGCACGCGCGGTCGTCTCCGAGACGAAGGTGCCCTGGCCGACGCGGGCGTCGAGCAGTCCGCGTCGCCGTGCCTCGCCATAGGCGCGCGTCACCGTGGTGAGATCGATGTCGAGCGCGGTCGCCAGCGCGCGGTGGGTCGGCAGCCGCTGGCCGCGCACCAGCCGGCCGCTGGCGATATCGGCGGCGAGCGCATCGACGATGCGCAGGAACATCGGGCCGTGCCATTCCGAAACTGTAGGGATCCAATCCATGCAATCTGGCGCTTTGTCTTTGATTGTATGCCTTCGAATACATATTGTATGGATCATCAGATCAGGTCAAGGACAACGACAATGACCGAGACGGTTTCCCTGCCAAAGGCGATGTGGCGCGGCTTCACCATGAAGTGCCCGAACTGCGGGCGCGGCCATCTGTTCGGCCGCTTCCTCAAGGTGGCGGATCATTGCGAGGTGTGTGGCGAGGATTTCACCCCGCAGCGCGCGGATGATTTCCCGGCCTATCTCGTGATCGTCGTGGTCGGCCACGTCGTGGTGCCGGCGCTGCTGTGGCTGGAGATGAACTACGCGCCGCCGGCCTGGCTGCAGCTCGCAATCTGGCTGCCGTTCACGCTGTTCAGCGCACTCGGGCTGCTGCAGCCGACCAAGGGTGCGATCGTCGGTTTGCAATGGCAGCTCGGAATGGAAGGGTTTGCGACGTCGCGGCGGCGAGTGGATACCAGCCGACAATTGCTCGACTTGCACCGACAGGTTTGAGTCTGCAACGCGACAGGGGATTCCGATGGGTTCACAGCATGGACAGCTGATCTCGCGCCGCCACTTCTGTCTTTGCTGCACAAGCGCAGCTCTGGCCGCCACCAGTGGTTGGCTCACACCGCGCCAAGCCTACGCGGAGGCGCGTGGGCTCGTTACCCTCATTAAGGACAGTGCGGCAGCTTCGCCAATAACCACACACAAGTTGCGCGGAAACGTGACTGTACTCGAGGGCTCCGGCGGCAACATTGCCGTGTTGTCAGACCCAGACGGGAAGTTGCTTGTCGACGCAGGAATTAGTGTCTCTCGGCCGCAGCTCAGCAAAGCACTGTCCGGTCTAGGCCCCGATCCCGTGACACACTTGATCAACACTCATTGGCACTTCGATCACGCCAGCGGAAACGATTGGCTGCACTCGGTCGGCGCCAAGATCATTGCCCACGAGAACACCCGCAAACATCTTTCCGAGGTTCAGCGAGTGGAAGACTGGGACTACAATTTCCTGCCGTCACCGGCTGGCGCGATACCCAGTGAGGTCATTAGCGCAAACCACGCATTCAAATTCAACGGGGCATCCATCGAGTTGAAGCCTTACAAGCCCGCCCACACGGATGGCGATCTGTCGGTCACGTTCGGGGAAGCCGATATACTTCACGTAGGCGACACGTACTGGAACGGAATTTACCCCTTCATCGACTATTCGACGGGCGGGAGCATCGATGGAATGATTGCCGCATCGGACGCAAACCTGGGCATGGCAACGGAAAACACCGTGATCATTCCTGGACACGGAAAGCCGATCAGCAATAGATCGGAGCTCAGGGCTTTTCGCGACATGCTTGTCGACGTCAGAAACAATGTCGCGGCGTTGAAGAAGGAAGGCCGTAGTCTGGAAGAGACGGTCGCTGCCAAACCGACGGCCGCTTACGACGAAAAGTGGGGCCGGTTCGTGATCGATCCGCCCTTCTTCACAAGGCTCGTCTACGACGGTGTGTGATGATGCGGCCGGAACATCCGGCCCTTTTCCGTTACCAGCACCACGGCGAGCGCGGCCAGCGTGCAGAGGAAGAAGCCGGTCGCGAACGGCAGCAAGGTGCCGTCGTAATCCTGGCCGATCGTGGTGCCGATGCCGATCCCGAGCAGGGTGGTGATGGTGCCGTAGAGCGACGACGCAGTGCCGGCAATCTTGCCCTGCGGCTCCATCGCGAGCGCGGTGAAGTTCGCCATCATCAGCCCGAACGCGAACATCATCAGGCCGGCCAGCACCATGAACAGCGGCAGGGACAGCGTGTCGGTCTTTACCGCGAGCAGCAGCGCGCCGGCGACGACGGCAAAGCCGGTCAGCGCGGCGTGCGAGATCACCCGCATGCCGATGCGGCCGACGATGCGCGAATTGAGAAAGCCGGCGATCGCGACGCCGACCGCGCAAGCCGCGAAGGCAACCGGGAAGTAATGGCCGAGCTTGAAGACCTCGGTGAAGATCTGCTGCGAGGAGAACACGAAGGCGAACAGCGAGCCCTGCACGCCGCCGGCGGCGAGCGCGTAGCCGAGCGTGGTGCGGTTCGTGATGGTCTGGCGGAACGCGGAGAGCACGTCGGGGATCGCCAGCGACTTGCGCAGCTCCAGCGGCAGTGTCTCCGGCATCCGCAGCGCGCTCCAGGCCAGTGCGATCACGCCATAGATCATCAAGAGCACGAAGATGCCGCGCCAGTGCGTCAGCAGCATCACCGCCTGGCCGAATGACGGCGCGATCACGGGCACCGCGATGAACACCATCATCGCCAGCGACATCACGCTCGCCATGCGCCGTCCGGCGTAGCAGTCGCGCACGATCGAGGTTGCGATCACGCGGGTTGCCGCGGTGCCGAGCCCTTGCAGCGCGCGCGCCAGCAGCAGCGTCTCGAACGAGGGCGCCATGATCGCGAGCAGGCCGGCGATGGTGTAGACGGTCATGCCGCCGAGCAGCACCGGGCGGCGGCCGAAACGGTCCGACAGCGGGCCCATCACGAACTGGCCGACGCCGAAGCCGACCAGGAAGATCGACAGCACCATCTGCGGACGGTTGGCGTCGGCGATCTGGAACGCGGAGCGGATGTTCGGCAGCGCCGGCAGCATCATGTCCATCGCCAGCGGGTTCAACGCCATGATGGATGCAATGACGACGACGAATTCGGGAAAGCCCATCGGGCGGTGGCCTGAAGAAACCCAGGCATCGGCATTGATGTCAGACACTTAGCAACCTCTTGGGAATCTTGGCATCGTAGCAATCTTGCTGCGGTGCACAATCGGCGTTTCGGGATGGCTGCCCGCCGATCGCGGGTGAGGTAGCCAGGTCCGGGAACCGGCAATGTTGTCGAATATCGTTGCGAATGCAACTATTTTGCTCGTCCCCGGCAAGAAGCTCTGCTATCCCGGGTCCAACATCCGTGCGGGGCAGGTGCATCGCGGCCGGTCACGCCCGCGTGGACAAGAACGGTATTGGGGAGGCCACATGTCCATCGAACTATCCGCGCGCTCGCGCGGCGCTGAACTGTCGGAGGAGGAGCGCAAGGTCCTCACCGCAACGCTCGTCGGCACCACGATCGAGTGGTACGATTTCTTCGTCTACGCCCAGGCGGCGGGCCTGGTGTTCGGCGCGCTGTTCTTCGCGCCGATGAACGCGAACAATCCGCTGCTGGCGCAGATCGTGTCGTTTGCGACGCTCGGCCTGTCATTCCTGTTCCGCCCGTTAGGGGCCATCGTCTGCGGCCATCTCGGCGATCGCTTCGGGCGCAAGAACATGCTCGTCGTCACGCTGCTGTTGATGGGAGCTGCGACCGCACTGGTCGGCCTGCTGCCGACCTATGCGCAGATCGGCGCCTGGGCGCCGGCACTCCTTATTCTTCTCCGCATCCTGCAGGGCTTCTCGGCCGGCGGCGAGTGGGGCGGCGCGGCGCTGATGGCGGTGGAATCGGCCCCGCGCGACCGGCGCAGCTTCTTCGGCTCGTTTCCGCAGATCGGCACGCCGCTCGGCATGGCGCGTTGTGGGTGCTGACCGCGACGCTCGGCAAGCAGGCGATGATCGAATGGGGCTGGCGGATTCCGTTCCTGCTGTCGATCCTGTTGATCGTGGTCGGCATTGTGATCCGCCGTACCGTCGAGGAATCCCCGGTGTTCAAGGCGATGCAGCGCCGGCACAAGGAATCCTCGGCGCCGCTCAAGGAGCTGATGCGCAATCACAGCAGGGAAATCCTGCGCACCGCGTTGATCTTCATGGCCAACAATGCGGCCGGCTACATCCTGATCGCGTTCATCATCAGCTACGGCACCAACACGCTGAAGATGCCGTCGGAGCAGTTGCTGCTGATCGGTACGCTGGCCGCGGTGAGCTGGTTCATCTTCACGCTGCTCGGCGGCATCCTCGGCGACAAAATCGGCCGCGTGCGCTGCTTCCAGATCGGCTACACCCTGATGGTGCTGTGGGCCGTGCCGATGTGGTTTTTGATCGACAGCAAGAACCTGCTGCTGTTCTTCATCAGCGCCGTCGGCCTCACCATCGCGCTGGGTCTATCCTATGGCCCGCAGGCGGCGCTTTATGCCGAGCTGTTTCCGGCCAAGGTGCGCTACTCCGGCGTCTCGATCGGCTACGCGCTTGGCGCCATCTTCGGCGGCGCCTTCGCGCCGATGATCGCGCAATGGATCATCGGCACCTACGGCGAGTCCTGGCGCGTCGGCGTCTATATCGGGGGGCTGGCGCTGATCTCGCTGATCACGGTGTCGACGATCAAGGATCCGCAAGGCGTCGATTTGAACGTGAGTGACGCGGGCGGGTAGGCAATCACAGCTCTGTAGGGTGGGTTAGCCGAAGGCGTAACCCACCGACTGCTCGACGAGAAGATGGTGGACTACGCTTCGCTAATCCACCCTACGGAGCTACGCAGTCACGCCCAGCATCGCCTTCAGCTTCTTGACCGCGCTGTCGGGTGTCGTCAGCACCTCGCGGCCGGTGGATTCAGCGACGCGTTCGGCTGCGGGTGCCATGCTGTACTGGGCGAGCGCGATCAGATCGCAGTCGCGCAAATCCCTGGACGCCTCGACCACGATGCGGTCGTGCTCGGCGCGGTCGCCGCGGTCGAGCGCCGCCAGCGCGCCTTCGGCGAGTTTTGGCACCAGCGTCACCGACGCGGGAAATTCCGGCGGCATCGACGCCAGCGTCGGCGGGAAGGTCGAGAGCAGGCCAATGCGTTTTCCCCTCGCCACCGCCTGCTCGATCATGGCCTCGTTCGGCTTCAGCACCGGCATCGGCGTGTGCTCGCGCGCGACCGCCTCGATGCAGGGCCCGAACGCCGAGCAGGTGAACAGGATGCCGTTGGCGCCGGTGCTGACCGCGTAGCGGCCGATGGTGAGGAAGCGCTCGGTCATGCGCTCGTTAAGCTTGCCGTCGCGCGCGAGATCGGCCGACAGGCTGTCGTCGAGCAGGTTCATCAGCCGCGCCTCCGGCCAATGCTTTGCGAATGACGCCTCGATCGGAACGATCGAATGCTTCAGGGCGTGAATCAGGGTGATGCGCATCGGGTTGTTACCGCCTCTTCTCCTCTCCCTCGCCCCGCCCTTCGCGGGGAGAGGGCAGGGGTGAGGGGCTCTATCGTGGCAACAGGTGTGGGAAGGATAAGCGGAAGCTCCCCCGCACCCGTCATTCAAGCTGCGCTTGAATGACGACCTCTCCCCGCATCCGCCTTCGCCAGGGCTTCGGCGGACAGGGGCGGGGAGAGGTGACTTCGCCTACTTGAACGGGATCGCGTACATTAACCCGCCCTTGCTCCAGGTGGCGTTCAACCCACGCTCGAGCTTCAGCGGACTTGCCTTGCCGACATTGCGCTCGAAAATCTCGCCGTAATTGCCGCCGGCCTTGATCGACGCGACCAGCCATTTGTTGTCGAGGCCGAGCCGCGAACCAAGATCGCCGGAGACGCCGAGCAGGCGCTGGATCGCCGGGGTCTGCGACTTCGTCATCTCGTCGGCATTGGCCTGGGTGACGCCGAGCTCCTCGGCCTCGACCAGGCCGTAATGCAGCCAGGTGATGATGTCGCTCCAGACCTCGTCGCCGTTGCGGGTGAACGGGCCGAGCGGCTCCTTGCTGATGGTCTGCGGCAGCACGACGTAATCGTCGGCCTTCGGCGCAGCGGTTGCGACCGCGCCGGCGAGCGCGGAGGCGTCCTGGGTCATGGCATCGCAGCGGCCGCCGAAGAAGGCCTGGTACATGGTGTCGGGCCGGTCGAACACCAGCGGCTTCCAGTCGATGCTGTTGGCGCGGCCGTAGTCGCCGAGCGTCACCTCATGCGTGGTGCCCTGCGCAACGCAGACCGTGGCGCCCTTGAGGTCCTTCACCTCCTTCACGCCGAGGTCCTTCTTCACCACAAAGCCCTGGCCGTCGTAGAAATTGACCGGGCCCTGGCGCAGCCCGAGCGTGGTGCCGCGCAGGTAGGTCTGCGTCGAGTTGCGGTAGAGCACGTCGATCTCGCCGGATTGCAGCGCGGTGAAGCGGTTCTGTGCGGTCAGCGCCACAAAGCGCACCTTGGCGGGATCGCTGAGCACGCCGGCGGCAAGCGCGCGGCAATAGTCGACGTCGAGGCCCTTGAAGTTGCCCTGCGAGTCCGGCGCCGAGAAACCGGCAAAGCCGGTCGAGACGCCGCACACCAGCGTGCCGCGCTGCTTGACGGTGTCGAGCGTCGCCGCGCTTGCGCCCGTGATGCCTGCGGCGAGAACGGTTGCAGTGATCAATCCTCTGTACATCTTACTCCTCCCTCCTGTTTGAGCATGATCCATGCGCAAACGCTTCGCGTTTGTCGCGGGAAAACCGGTGCCCACTTTTCCGGATCATGCTCCGTGACCGACATCTTTCAACGCGCTGTCTACCGCAGCCCCTAACCTTTCGACGATCATGTCGATGTCGCCGGGCGTTGCGATATAGGGCGGGGCGAGCAGCACGTGGTCGCCGCGCTGGCCGTCGGCGGTGCCGCCCGAGGGATAGCAGCCGAGGCCACCGGCGAAGGCCGCAGACTTGATCCGCTGATGCAGCTTCAGCTTGGGATCGAACGGCTGCCGTGTGCCGCGGTCCGCGACCAGCTCGATCGCCCAGAACAGGCCGCGGCCCCTGATGTCGCCGATATGGCGATGATTGCCGAAACGTTCGACGAGGCGTTGCTCGAGCTGCCTGCCGCGCGCCTTGACCTGGTCGAGCAGCTTTTCCTCAGCAATCGTCTTCTGCACCTCGAGCGCGGCGGCGCAGGCGAGCGGATGCGCCAGATAAGTGTGGCCATGCTGGAACGCGCCGGAGCCGTCGCGCACGGTGTCGACGATGGTGCCGCTCGCAAGCATCGCGCCGATCGGCTGATAGCCGCCACCGAGACCCTTGGCGACCGCCTGGATGTCGGGCGAGATGCCTTCCTGCTCCCACGCATGCAGCGTGCCGGTGCGGCCCATGCCGCACATCACCTCGTCGAGGATCAACAGCGCGCCGTGGCGGTTGCAGATCTCGCGCACCGCCTTGAAGTAGCCCTCGGGGGCCGGCACGCAGCCGGCGGTGGCGCCGACCACGGGCTCGGCGATGAAGGCTGCGACGGTGTCGGGGCCGAGCCGCTGGAATTCGGCCTCGAGTTCGGCGGCGAGCCGGCCGACGAACGCGGCCTCCGACTCATCGTCGCGCTGCTCGTGATAGGCGAAAGCGGGCGTGACATGGCTGAACGACGGCGACAGCAGCGGCGCGTAGGGCTCGCGGCGCCAGGCATTGCCGCCGGCCGACAGCGCGCCGAGCGTGTTGCCGTGATAGCTCTGGCGGCGTGCGATGAAGCGGGCGCGCTTCGGCTCGCCGCGCTCGATAAAATATTGCCGCGCCAGCTTGATCGAGGCCTCGATCGCCTCCGATCCGCCGCTGACGAAATAGACGTAAGAGAGACCGCCGGGCTCATGGCCGACCAGCCGCTCGGCGAGCTCTTCCGCCGGCGCGGAGGAGAAGAAGCCGGTATGGGCATAGGCGAGGGTCGAGGCCTGCTTGGCGATCGCGGCGAGAATGCGCGGATGCTGATGGCCGAGACAGGAGACCGCGGCGCCGCCGGACGAGTCGAGAATACGGCGGCCATCCTCCGCGATCAGAAACACGCCGTCGCCGCCGATTGCTTTCGGCGGGGTCTCGCGCAGGCTGCGATGCATCACGCGGCTCTTGGGGGCGGCCATGACACTCATCCTTTCTCGGCAAAATATTGCGACATTTCGGCAAGCCGGCCCTCGGTCTCCTCCAGCTTGCGTTTTGCCCCTGCGCCGCCCAGCGTGAAGCTGACGGCGGCGAGCGACTGCGCCACCGCGATCGCGCCGGTAAGGCTCGGGAAGAAGCCGGGCGAGGCGGCGGCCTCGAACAGCAAAAGATGATCGGCGCCTTCTGCCATCGGTGCGCTGATGGTATCGGCGATCGCGATCAGCGTGGCGCGCGCCTGATGCGCTGCGCGCGCGGTCTCGACGCTTATCAGCGTGTAGGGCGCAAAGCCGATCACGACCACGGCGTCATCGGCGCGGAAGGCGCCATGGTCGAGATCGAACGGGCCGGAACCGCCGACCAGCTGCACGGCGTCGGGGCGGAACAGGCGAAGCTGATAGGTCAGGAGTTCCGCGACGCTGCGGCAGCTGCGAAAGCCCGTGATCCAGATCCGGTTGGCCGCATGCAGCGCGCGCGCGGCGTCCGCAATCGCACTCGCGGAAATGCGCGCAAGTCCCGCCGCTTCCGCCTCCAACTTGTCGTGCACCAGCCGGACATCGGCATTCGGCCCGGCGCGGCGGCTTTTGGCGCGGCCGGAGAACGGCGAACCCTGCGCCGGCCGTCGCGCCTCGGTGAGCGCGGCGCGCAATTCGTCCCAGCCGGAATAGCCGAGCGCCTTGGCAAGACGGGTGAAGGAGGCGGGGTCCGCGCCCGCGACGGATGCGAGATCGCGCATCGAGCGGGTGGTGGCGTCGTAGTCGTTGGCTGCGACAAACCGCCCGACCTCCTGCAACCGCATTGGCAGCGATGGCAGCGCGCTGCACAATTCGTTCAGGGGCGATGGTTTCGGCTGAGCCTGGGCCATGAAACATATGTTGCATGAATCCAGATTTGGTGCAACATATGAAGTGCGCAGCCCCGAATACGCTCTTGCGCATGGCAGAAGATCGCTTCTCAGAGGATCCTGTGCTGTGACGACATCGACGCCGAAACGCCCTCCCACACGTCCCTGGCAGCTTTCGCTCGGCGATCCCCGCGTCGCCGGCCTGTTCTGGCAGATCCTGGTGGTCGCCATCGCGGTCGCCATCGTCGCCTTCCTGTGGTCGAACGCGCTGCATAATCTCTCGGTGCGCCGCATCTCGACCGGCTTCGCCTTCCTCGGCCGTGAGGCCGGCATGCCGATCGCCGACAGCTGGATCGACTACACGCCGAAGAACAATTATCTGCGCGCCTTCATCGTCGGCGTCGTCAACACGCTGCGCGTCGCGGTGATCGGCATCGTGCTTGCGACCGTGATCGGTACGCTGGTCGGCATCGCGCGGCTGTCGTCGAACTGGCTGCTGGCGCGGCTCGCCGCTGTCTATGTCGAGGTGCTGCGCGACCTGCCGCTCTTGCTGCAGCTGCTGTTCTGGTACGTGCTGATGCAGGGCCTGCCGGCGGCGCGCCAGGCGTGGAAGCCGGTCGAGGGCGTCTATCTCTCCAATCGCGGCCTGATCCTGCCGTCGGTCCCGCTGCACGAGGCCAATCTGTGGACGATCCTCGCGGTCGTCACCGGCCTCGTCGTGTTCTATCTCGTCCGGCGCCGCCTGATCGCGCAGCAGATGCAGGACGGCAAGGCGCGGCCGGCCTTGCCTTACGCGCTCGGCCTCGTCGTCGCGCTGCCGGCGCTGCTGTCGTGGCTTCTGGGCGCGAGCTGGAGCATCACGCTGCCGGAGTTGCGCGGCTTCAATTTCGTCGGCGGGCTGACTTTGGCGCCGGAATATTTTGCGCTACTGATCGCGCTCGTCACCTACACATCGGCCTTCATCGCCGAGATCGTGCGCAGCGGCATCCAGGCGGTGCCGCGCGGGCAGTCGGATGCCGCCAAAGCGCTCGGGCTGAAGCGCAGTTTTGTCTTGCAACACATCGTGCTGCCGCAGGCGCTGCGCGTCATCATCCCGCCGATGACCAGCCAGTATCTCAACCTGACGAAAAATTCCTCGCTCGCGGTCGCGGTCGGCTACCAGGACATCGTCTCGATCGCCAATACCACGCTGAACCAGACCGGGCAGGCGATCGAGTCGATCGCGCTGATCATGATGGTGTTCCTCACCATCAGCCTTGGTATCAGCCTGTTCATGAACTGGTACAATGCGCGGATCGCGCTGGTGGAGCGCTGACATGAGCTCGGTCGCCCACCTTCCGCAGGATCCGCTTCCGATCGGCCCGCGGCCCGCGCCACGGGCGCTTGGCGGTCAGTTCACCGCGTGGCTGCGCGCCAATCTGTTCCCCTCCATCCCGTCTGGTATCGTGACCCTGCTGCTGCTGTTCGTGCTCGGCAAGGCCTGCATCAGCCTCTGGCAGTGGGGCATTGCGAACGCGGTGTGGATCGTCCCCGGCAACGACAGCAGCGCCTGCCGCGCGCTGCGCGGCGTCGGCGCCTGCTGGGCGGTGATCCCCGAAAAATACCGCTTCGTCCTGTTCGGCACCTATCCGTTCGACGAGCAGTGGCGGCCGGCGCTCGTCGTCGTGATCTTCATCGCGCTGTTCGTGGTCTCGAGCCGCCGCAGTTTTTGGCGCAAGGAGCTGTTCCTGCTGTGGGCCGCGGCGCTGATCGTGATTGGATGCCTGATGTGGGGCGGCTTCCTTGGTCTCAGCTTTGTCACGCAGGACCGCTGGGGCGGGCTGCCGGTGACGCTGATCCTCGCGACCTTCGGGCTCGCCTTCGGCTTCCCGCTCGGGATTCTCGTCGCGCTCGGCCGCCGCTCGAAGCTGCCGGCGATCCGTTCGCTCTGCGTGCTCTATGTCGAATTGATCCGCGGCGTGCCGCTGATCAGCCTGTTGTTCATGGCGAGCGTGATGTTCCCGCTGTTCATGCCCGACGGCGTCAACATCGACAAATTGCTGCGCGCGCAGATCGCCTTCATCCTCTATGCCGGCGCCTATCTCGCCGAAGTGGTGCGCGGCGGCCTCCAGGCGGTGCCGCGCGGGCAGTATGAGGCGGCCGATGCGCTCGGCCTGTCCTATTGGGAGAAGAATGCGCTGATCGTGCTGCCGCAGGCGATCCGCCACGTCATCCCGCCGCTGGTTAACACCTTCATCGCCTTCTTCAAGGACACCAGCCTTGTCCTGATCATCGGCATCTTCGACTTGCTCACGACCGCCAAGACCGCGATCGTCGATCCGGCCTGGCAGGCGTTCAGCGTCGAGGTCTATGTGTTCGTAGGCGTGATCTACTTCGTGTTCTGCTTTGCGATGTCGCGCTACAGCCGCGGCCTTGAGGCGCAGCGCACCTCCGGCTGAGGCCGTGATCACGTTCGAGCGCGAAGCCTCGACCGGATAAGCTTGAGAAAGTGGAAAACATCTCCGTGAGTGCATGAACCCCGGCCGTGGCAACTTGCACTCATGTGGTGCGATCACGCAGCTCATGAGGAGATCGATGCCATGGCGCCCCCGAAACGCTCGCCTCATCCAATCGAGCGACCGCCAAAAGGCATGGCCGTCCCGCGCAATTGGGGATTGATGCAAGGCGGCATTCCCTACCGGCCGCACGGCCCTGTCCGACCGGGAGATACCCGGCCTCAGGAAGACTGGTACACCGTCGCTGAGAAGTTCAGTGTCGGAGTCAAGGAGCTGATCTATTTCAACTTCATGACCGACGACCCCGATGTCGTGAATTGGTACCTCAAACGCTATGTGGGATGCGTTAAAGTTAGCCCCAGCGGCAACAACTGGATGTTCAGCAATTCGGCCAACCCCGGTATCATCTACATCCCGCCCGCCGATCATGATCCGATCGATTTCGAGGCCGAGGATATCTGCGTCTGGACTCCAAACGATGCGAAGACGTTTCTGATGCGCCTGTTTGCGCTTGCGCAGGGCATGAAGGGCTACAAGGGGCAGCGCATCAAGAAGCTTGTGCAAGTGATCCTGAATGCTGGATATCCGGCGTGCCTGGACCTCTGGTACTACAACGATATGGTCATATCGGTGTATGTCGACATCAAGGAAGGCAACGCCAAGCGCCGCGAGATGATCAAGGCGACGCGTGGCGCGTTCCCGTTCAGTGGAGAGTCGGGTGTCTACGGGCAGCAGGGCAGCGAAGAGCGCCATCGCGGCATGTGGCAAATCCATCCGGTCAGAAGCCTGTTCACCGACTCTTGCGGCGCTTTCAATGCTCAGGCCATGAAGGACCGCCTGGAAAGTATCGACGAGGAAATGTACAGGGGCTGGCACGAGCTCGATATGGTATCCGCCAAGTCAAGCCAGGGCGGCGGCAGTGCCTTCGGAGAGATGGTCTGGGACTTCATCAACCATGTGAGACTGTTGTCGGAAGACGAGAAGCACCTTTACTGGGCGTTTTCACAATAGCGGCCCATCGCTCGCCTGCCGCAACCATGCCGGCGCCTGTCTCACCGAAGTCGTGCGCGGCGGATTGCAGGCGGTGCCGCGCGTACCAAACAAGGCGGGAGACGCGCCCGGGCTGTCCTGCCGGGAGAAGCACGCGCTGATCGACGCGCCCAGAGTATGCAGGGCGATCGCACAAGACATCAGGGCGTTGGCGTGGTGTTCCGTATCCGTCATGGTCGGGCATAGCCGTCCGAAGGATGACGTCGCTTCCGCTCGCCTGTATCCCGGCCATCCACCTGTTTTCCCGCTGCGGCCGCCAAGACGTGGATGCCCGGGCCGAGCCCGGGCATGACGGGGTGAGGGGGCGGGCGATCAAAGCCCCCTTGCCAAGCCGTCCCGGACCTATTTATGATCATAAAATGGATAAATCGGCTTTACCCTCCCTCGACCCCTCCCGGCGCGCCTCGATCAAGCGCAAGCGCTCGGACGCCGTCGCCGACCTGATCCGCAGCCACATCTTCCAGGCCGGGTTGCAGCCCAACGACCGGCTGCCGCAGGAGGGTGAGCTGATCGAGATGTTCGGCTGCAGCCGCTCGACCATCCGCGAGGCGCTCAAGTCGCTCGAGGTGCAGGGGCTGGTGCAGAACACCACCGGGCCCGGCGGCGGCGCACGGGTGGCGCCGGTGTCGATCAACCGGATCGTCGGCCTGCTCAGCAACTACTTCTATTTCCAGTCGATCAACGCCGCGCAGATCTACCAGATCCGCCGTCTGATCGAGCCGGAGCTCGCCTCCAGCGTGGTCGGCCACCTCACCGCGGAGCATTTCGCCGCGCTGGAAAAGGCGATCGCGGTTCAGGAGCATCATCCCGGCGGCATCGCGGACTGGGAGCACCACCGCCATGCCGAGATCGATTTCCACGACATCCTGATCGAGGCCTGTCCCAACCCTCTGCTCGGCCTGATGTGCCGGTTCGTCAACGAGGCGATCCGCCATCTGATCAGCAAGCTCGGTGCGCAGGAATTCGCATCGAGCTTCACCTGCGAGAACATCGAGTTTCACAAGCGCCTGATGGCCGCGTTCCGCTCCGGCAACGCCGCGCGCGCAAGGCGCGTGATGCTCGACCATGTGCTGAGCGCCGAGGCGGTGGTCGTCCCCGCGGAAGACCGGCGCATGGATCAACCAGTCTTTTATGAGCCCTTGCGGCTCGACTGAACCAACCATCAAGAAACAAGCGGAGGAACGACACGTGACGAACGCACCCATTTGGCAATGGTCCGCCGTGGAGACGGCTGCGGCGATCAGGAACGGCGAGGCGACCTCGGAGCAGGTCGTCCGCGCTCACCTCGACCGCATGCACGAGGCCAACTCGGCGCTCAACGCCGTCGTCGTCGATCTCGGTGCTGCGGCGCTGCAGGCGGCGAAGGCCGCGGATGAGGCGCTGGCTATCAGCAAGCGTCAGGGTAACGCCGTCGGACCGCTGCACGGCGTGCCGGTTACGATCAAGATCAACATCGACGTCGAGGGACAGGCCAATTCGAACGGCGTTGTCGCCTTCAAGGACAACATCGCGCCGGGCGATTCGCCGGTGACGGCCAATCTCAGGAAGGCCGGCGCCGTGATCATCGGTCTGACCAACACGCCGGAATTCTCGCTGCGCGGCTTCACCGACAATCCGCTGCACGGCCTGACGCGCAATCCCTGGAACGCGGATGTGACCTGCGGCGGATCCTCGGGCGGCGCCGGCGCCTCGATCGCCGCCGGCATCGGCACCATCGCGCATGGCAACGACATCGGCGGCTCGTTGCGCTGGCCGGCGCATTGCAACGGCATCGCCACCATCAAGCCGACCCAGGGCCGCATTCCGGCGTTCAATCCGAGCGCGACCGCGGAGCGGCCGCTGATGGCGCAGTTCATGTCGTCGCAGGGACCCCTCGCGCGCCATGTCGCCGACGTCCGTCTCGGCCTCGAGGTGATGGCACAGCGCGATCCGCGCGATCCCTGGTTCGTGCCGGCGCCGCTGACGGGGCCGAGGCCCGCGGTGCCGGTCAAGGTCGCGCTCGCAAAAATCCCTGAGGACATGGCGACCGATCGCGGCGTGATCGCGCTTCAGCGCAAGGCGGCCGATCATCTGGCTGACGCCGGCTATGCGGTCAGCGAGGTCGAGGTCCCCGACCTCAACAAGGTCTGGCAGCTCTGGTGCGACCTGATCATGACCGAGGTCCGCGTGTTGCAGCAGGACCAGATGCTGGCGACCACCAGCGCCGACTTCCAGAAGTCGTTCCGCGGCTTCATCGCGATGGCCAGCCCGCTCGACCAGGCCGGCTACATGAAGGCGATCGCCGAACGCTCGCGCCACATCAGGAACTGGATGACGTTCCTCGAACAATATCCGCTGGTGCTGATGCCGACCACGGTGCGCAAGACGCCTGAGGTCAATGCCGATCTCGGAGGCGATCAGCGTGTCAAGGACTTGTTCTGGAACGACCTCCGCTTCATTTCATCGATGAACGTGCTCGGTCTGCCGGCCGCCGTGGTGCCGGTCGGCCTGCACGAGGGATTGCCGGTCGGCGTCCAGATCGTCGGCTCGCGCTATCGCGAGGACATGTGTCTCGATGCCGCCGAGGCGATCGAGCGCAAGGCCGGGATTCTGACACGGCAATTGTGGGAGCGGCGCTGATCGCTCCTCAATCTCTCCGCATGAATGGACTCTGCGGTCGACGCTATCGCGTCGCTTCCAAGTGATGGTGAGGTGAGCACGCCTCTCGGGCTCCCTCCCCACGCAACCGGGGTCTACCCCGGTTGCGCATGATTGATTTACGCAAGTCGGGCAAGCCCGACTTGCGTTGGGGGAGGGTTGGGGAGAGGGGTGGCCCCGGGAGTGATGCAAGAGATCAGCATCGTTGCATCAACGCCGCGCGGGCGCGGGGAAGCGATGTCCCTCCATTAACAACGGAGCAAGTGGCACCCCTCTCCCTAACCCTCTCCCGCAAGGGGAGAGGGAACCCTTCCGCTGGTGTCTCCCTCACACGCCAATCACTGAGTTGCCCGACGGGCAACTCAGCAAAAACCTGTCAATACTCGTGAATAAAAATATTTCGCTTTATCAGAAATTTACTTCAGTGTATGGTTCGCCCGTCTCACCCGATACGGGGGCGCTTCGCGGTCGTCACGAACGCGGTGTGGGATGCGGTGGACGCGGAGCGTGTGACTGACGAGAGCACGCGAAGCGGACGGTGAAGTCGTGTGGTCCTGACGCCCTAGCGGCAGGTGTCTCGTCGCAACACGCGAAGGCGTGATGCGGGGGCGGTGACAAGCAAGCCCAGTCTCGCCGGGGAGAGCACGAAGTAAGCCGTAGCCCATCGCGCAGGGAAAGCCGGATTGCTCCGGTTACACCTGTGGTCCTACCCCCGTGCTTTCTACCTTTTGCACGGGACCCATGGGTGCGATCGGCACCCGGCTTTCCCTGCGCCCTCTGTTCAAGGAGAGGGCGGAACGAGAAGCAAAGCTCGGGCAATCATGTCGCGAGAATGCGGATGTTTGACTCACAGGCTGTGTCACACATTCACCGTCGTCCCGGCGAAGGCCGGGACCCATAACCACCGATGCTGCTTGTCGCGCAACGCTGGTACGACGAGTACCGTTCACAACATCCGCCGCGGCGTATGGGTCGCGGCCTGCGCCGGGACGACGCCTGGGAAGGAGCCGGGCTCCCATTCTCCCCGGTGCAGGCCTGTGAAAGCGGGCGATCCAGTACGCCGGGGCCTCTCGGCTCAAGCACAGGTGTCTCTGGAATACTGGATCACCCGCTTTCGCGGGTGATGACACCGTGTTGTTTGACATCCATAATCGAGAGTATTCTCCATTGCGCGACACACTCAGTGTCGTCCTTGCGAAAGCCAGGATCCATTACCCCAAATCTCAATTGCTGCGCGACGCCGGTGCCGCGATCCCGCTCATCATTGAAGGCGGTGGTTATGGGTCCTGGCTTTCGCCAGGATGACAGCGGTGATGACATCGCGCTGTTCCCGAGTATCCTCCATCGCTCGACGTTATCGTGACGACCGCATCCACCTCACATCCAGAGGCAACATGACCAGCACCATCGAGGCTCCCGACAGCGGCTACCGTTTCATGCCCGGCGTCAGTCAATATTCCTGCGGCATCGGCGCGCTGCCGGGTTTTGCGATCGAGCGCGTCAGGTTCTCGGAGCCGGTGCCGTTGAGCGCGGGCTTTGACAGGATCGCAGACATCCTCAAGTCCGCGGGCCGTCCGCTCACCGCATTCGGTGCCTGCGAACTGCGCTCGCCGGCGCCGTTCACCGAGGACGGGTTCAAGGCCTTCAACGAAATCTACATCAAGACCCTGATCGAATGGGGCGTGATGCGCGACGGCGTCAATCCGGTGGCGCGCAGCAATGTCTGTCCGAAGCTCGATCCGCCCGGCGAGCCGTCGTTCCACGCCTTCTGCTACACGGTGCCGGCTGCGAAGGACGCGCCGTCGAGCTTCGTCGTGGCCGGCAGCGGCGAGTCGGTCGAGGGCAAGGCCAATTATCGCGACCACACCATCGCCCTCGGCGACACCAGTCCGGCCGGCATCCTGGCGAAGGCGAAATTCGTGGCTAACGAGATGGAACGCCGGATGAGCGCGTTCGGCGGCGCCTGGCAGGACACCACCGCCGTGCAACTCTATACCGTCCACGACGCCTATCCGGTGCTCGAAAGCGAGCTCGGCCGCCGCGGCGTGCTGCGCAACGGCTTAACCTGGCATTTCGACCGGCCGCCGGTGATTGGGCTTGACTTTGAAATGGATTGCCGGCGCGTGCATCGCGAGCGCGTGGTGTGATGCATCGATCACCTGCTGCATCAAAAGCGCGTGTGGGTGCATGGCGAAGCGTGTGGCTTTCCTTGACACGGATCGCGTCAACCGTTTCCCTTCGCCATCGAAATCAGCGGCTGGGTGAACGCGGGTGCAGAACGAATCTGTGATCAGGCGGCGGGATCTGCTCGCGCTGATCGGCACCATCGCCGGCAGTTCGGCGATGTATCACGCGATGACGAGCCTCGGCTTCGCGTCCGAGTCCGCCTACAAGGGGCCGCTCAAGCTCGCGGGCGATGTGAAGGGCGCCTCGGTGCTGATCCTCGGTGCCGGGCTTGCCGGCATGACGGCGGCGCTGGAACTGCGCAAGGCCGGCTACAAGGTCCAGATACTCGAATTCAACAACCGCCCCGGCGGCCGCAACTGGTCGATCCGCGGCGGCGACAGCTTTACCGAGCTCGGCGGCTTCAAGCAGACCTGCCAGTTCGAGCAGGGGCTCTATCTCAATCCCGGCCCGTGGCGAATTCCCTATCATCATCGTGCGCTGCTCGATTACTGCCGCCGGCTCAACGTGACGCTGGAACCCTTCCTTCAGCTCAACCACAACGCCTATCTGCACGCGACGCGCGCATTCGACGGCAAGCCGCAGCGCTTCCGCAGCATCAAGGCGGATTTCCAGGGCCAGGTGTCGGAGCTGCTTGCGAAAGTCACCCAGCAGGGCAGGCTCGACGAGATCGTCACCAAGGAAGATCAGGAGATATTGCTGCAGGCGATGCGCGACTGGGGCGCGCTGGACCGTGACTACAAGTACAATGCCAACCTGGTCTCGGCCGAGTTCCGCGGCTATACGCGCGATCCCGGCGGCGGCCTGATGGAGGATCCGCTGCCGAGCGACCCGATCTCGCTGCAGGAGCTGTTGCGGTCGCGGATGTGGCGCTATCTGCAGAGCTATGCGCGCTACGATTTCCAGACCACCATGTTCCAGCCGGTCGGCGGCATGGACATGATCGGCAAGGCGTTCGCGCGCGAGGTCGGCGATCTCATCCGCTACAACGCCAAGGTCACGCAGATCCAGCAGAACGGCTCCGGCGTCACCGTGAGCTATGTCGATACAGCCAGTCCTTCCACGGTGCAGCAGGCGACCGCCGACTGGTGCATCTGCACCATCCCGCTGCCGATCCTGAGCCAGCTGCCGCTCGATGTCAGCGGGCCGATGAAGAACGCGATCGATTCGGTGCCCTATGCCGCCTCGGTGAAGATCGGGTTGCAGTTCAAGCGGCGGTTCTGGGAGGAGGATGAGGCGATCTATGGCGGCATCAGCTACACCGACCTGCCGATCCGGCAGATCGGCTATCCGAATTATGGCTTCAACCGCGGCGGACGCGGTGTCCTGCTCGGCGGCTACATGTATGGAGGCGCCAATTCCTTCGAGTTCACCGCGATGACGCCGGCCGAGCGCGTCGCGAGTGCCGTCGAGTTCGGCGCCAAGATCCACCCGCAGTACAAAAGCGAATTCGAGAACGGCGTCGCGGTGGCCTGGCATCGTGTGCCGTTCACGCTCGGCTGTGCCGGCGAATGGACCGACGCCGGGCGCGCGCAGCATTACCGCAATCTCTGCCAGATCGACGGCCGCATCGCGCTGGCGGGTGAGCACGCCTCGCAACTGCCGGCCTGGCAGGAAGGCGCGATCCTGTCCGCGCTCGACGCCATCAGCCGATTGCACGAACGCGTGGTGAAGACGTGATGATGCGTACCAGCATATCGGCGGTTGCCGCGTTGACGCTGCTGTCCGCCACCGTGGCGGTGGGGCAGGATAACGCCACGGGCAAGCGCACCTTCTCCTCGGGCTACCGTTTCGTGGAGATGACCGGCGAGGAGCTGTTCGGCAATGTCTGCCAGGGCTGCCACATGCCGGATGCCACAGGCGCAAGCGGCGCCGGCACTTATCCGGCACTCGCCAGCAACAAGAATCTCGAATCCGCCAGCTATCCGATCTTCCTTGTCGTCAATGGCCGCCGCGGCATGCCGGGGTTCGGCGACATGATGACCGATGGTCAGGTCGCCGCCGTTGTGAATTATCTGCGGACGCACTTCGGCAACACCTATCAGGACGCGGTGACGGCCAAGGATGTCCAGGACGCCCGCCCTAACAAATAATTCGGGGAGAGTTTGATGAAAGTCACAGGTATCCTGTTGGGCGCCGCGCTGTTGGCGGCGGCGAGCGCTGCCTCGGCTGACGTGATCAGGCATCCGATTCCCAATTCGACGTTCCCGATCGCGCAGGCGGTCACCGTCACCGGCAACACCACGACCGTCTATGTCAGCGGCCAGGTGCCGCCGGTCGCCAACAAGGATGCCGATCCGTCGAGCCCGCAGGCCTATGGCGATACCAAGACCCAGACCGTCGGCGTGCTCAATCGCATCAAGAGCATCCTGGAGGGCCAGGGGCTTGGCTTGGGCGACGTCGTCAAGATGCAGGTGTTCTTGGTGCACAACGCGTCAGCGCCGATGGACTTCAAGGCCTTCATGGAGGGCTACACCCAGTTCTTCGGCGGCAGCCAGCCCAACCTGCCGGCGCGCTCGGTGGTCGGCGTCGCCGCGCTCGCCAATCCCGGCTTCCTGGTCGAGATCGAGGTGATCGCGGCCAAGGATGCCAAATAAGGACTTCAAATGGCGTGCGCGAAACTCCGGAGCATGCGCGCGGAAATTGAAGGGCTCGCCGTCTTGCCAAAGCGCGTGTCGCCTGTCTGAATTCGCTCCTGAGACGATGGAATTCTGGGAGAGCACGATGTCGCACAAGGCCCGAAACATGGTTCGATCGCTGCAGCTCGCAGCAGCACTTGGTCCCGTCCTCCTGCTCGCAACCGGCGTCGCGGCGCAGGGGCTGACCGAGCAGCAGCAGTTTGCCCGCGGCATCTATCAGGAACTGGTCGAGATCAACACCACCACCGCGACCGGCGATACCCAGAAGGCGGCGGAGGCGATGGGCGCGCGGCTCCGCGCGGCGGGCTTCTCTGAGGCCGACGTGCACGTGTTCTCGCCGGCGCCGCACAAGGGCAATCTGGTGGCGCGGCTGCCAGGCTCCGGCGCGCGCAAGCCGATCCTCCTGGTTGCCCATCTCGACGTCGTCCCCGCCCTCCGTGAGGACTGGACGGTCGATCCGTTCAAGCTGACCGAGCAGGACGGCTATTTCTATGGCCGCGGCTCCAGCGACGACAAGTTCATGGCGTCGGCCTTCATCACCAACCTGATCCGCTACAAGAAGGAGGGCTACAAGCCCGACCGCGACATCATCGTCGCGCTCGAGACCGACGAGGAGATCCTCGATGCCAACGGCCTCGGCATGCAGTGGCTGATCAAGAACCACCGTAACCTGATCGACGCCGAATTCGCGCTCAACGAAGGCGGCGGCGTCGGCCTCAAGAATGGCAAGGCGATCCGCAACAGCGTACAGACCAGCGAGAAGGTTTCGGTCGGCTACCGGCTCACGGTGAAGGATCGCGGCGGCCACTCATCGCTGCCGCGCAAGGACAACGCGATCTACCACCTCGCCGAGGGCCTCGTCCGGCTCTCCAATTACAGCTTCCCGATGAATCTCAACGAGACCACGCGGGCCTATTTTGCAAAGACCGCCGAAGCAGACAAGTCGCATGCCGACGATATCAAGGCGATCCTGGCCTCGCAGCCCGACCTGGCGGCGCTGGCGCGATTGTCGGAAAATCCCGGGTATAATGCGCAGCTTCGCACCACCTGCGTCGCGACCATGCTCGAGGGCGGCCACGCCATCAACGCGCTGCCGCAGCTTGCGACCGCCAAGGTGAACTGCCGGATCCTGCCCGGCGAGCCGGTCGACGGCGTCCAGGCGACGATCGAGCGCGTGCTCGCCGACAAGCAGATCGAGGTGACCCCGACCGGCAAGGCCGTGCTGAGCCCACCGTCGCCGCTGAACGAGGAGGTGATGGGATCGATCGAGAAGCTGTCGAAGGAGTTCTGGCCGAATGCCGAAATCGTCCCTACCATGAGCACCGGCGCGACCGACGGCAGCTATCTGCGCAATGCGGGGATTCCGACCTATGGTCATTCCGGGCTCGGCGCCGATGTCGATGATAACCGGAACCATGGCAAGGACGAGCGCGTGCTGGTCAAGTCGTTCTACGAGGGCGAGGAGTATCTCTATCGTCTGGTCAAGATGCTCGCCGGCGGAAAATGATGGCTGACGGCAAGACAAGGCTGCGGGTGGCGGTCGCCGGCCTCGGCGCGATCGGCACTGACGTCGTCAAGGCGCTCGATCAGGGTATCGAGGGCCTGACCTTGGTTGCGGTGTCGGCGAACAGTCCGGACAAGCACCGCGGCTGGGTCGCGGAGCTCAACTCTGCGCCGAAGCTGGTGCCGATCGACGGGCTCGCCGATGTCGCCGACATCGTGGTCGAGTGCGCGCCGAGCAAGCTGGTGCGCTCGATCGTGACGCCGGTGGTAGCGCGCGGCAAGACCGCGGTCGTGCTCAGCGTCGGCGCGCTGTTGCAGAATGAGGACCTCGTCGATCTCGCCCGGGCCCATGGCGGCCAGATCATCGTGCCGACCGGCGCGCTGATCGGGCTCGATGCGGTGACTGCGGCGGCGATCGGGACCATTCATTCGGCCAGGCTGGTGACGCGGAAGCCGGTCGCGGGGCTCGTCGGCGCGCCGCATCTGGTCGAGAACAACATTCAGATCGAAGGCATCACCGAGCCGCTGCGCATCTTCGAGGGCAGCGCGCGTGACGCCGCAAAGGGCTTTCCGGCCAATCTCAACGTCGCCGTGGCATTGTCGCTGGCCGGCATCGGGCCCGACCGCACAAGGGTAGAAATCTGGGCTGACCCGACGGTGACGCGCAACACCCATCGCATCGACGTCGATTCCGACTCGGCGCGGTTCTCGATGATGATCGAGAATATCCCCTCGGAGAACCCGAAGACCGGCCGCATCACCGCGCTGTCGGTGATCGCCTGCCTGCGCAAGCTGCGCGCGTCATTGCGGATCGGGACGTGATGAAGATTTTGCCCGACGATCTCTTCCTGATCATCGACGTGCAGAGCGATTTCTGCCCGGGCGGCGCGCTCGCGGTCGCCGACGGCGACGCCGTCGTGCCGGTGGTCAACCGGCTCGCCAGCCGCTTTGACCATGTCGTGCTGACCCAGGACTGGCACCCGGCGGGCCACAGCTCGTTTGCGACCTCGCACCTGGGCGCGGCACCGTTTTCCTCGATCGCCATGCCCTATGGGCCGCAGACGCTGTGGCCGGATCATTGCATCCAGGGCACCGCGGGCGCCCGGTTTCACCCCGACCTCGCAACCGACCGCGCCGAGCTCGTGATCCGCAAGGGCTTCCGCGGCGCGATCGATTCCTATTCGGCGTTCTTCGAGAACGACCGGACAACGCCGACCGGGCTCGCGGGCTATCTGCGCGAGCGCGACCTCAAGCGCGTCGTGATGGCCGGGCTCGCCACGGATTTCTGCGTGCAGTATTCGGCGCTCGACGCGCGGCGGCTCGGCTTCGAGACGGCGGTCGTGCTGTCGGGCTGCCGTGCCATCGACCTCGGCGGTTCGCTTGCCGCCGCCACCGCAGCGATGCGCGAGGCCGGCGTCACGCTTGTCGAGGAGATTGCCTGAGCGCGGCCGGCTAAGGGCGAAAACCGTTGTTTTGACTGGCCTTTTGTTCTAATCCCCAGCCGTTGATGTTGACGCGCAGCGGAGATTTCGTGTCGGGACAGGTTTTGCGGATAGGGACGCGCAAGAGCGCGATGGCGCTCGCGCAAACGGACGAGGTCGCGCGGCTGCTGCGCGCCTCGGCGCCCGACCTTGCCGTCGAGATCGTCAAGTTCGAGACCCGCGGCGACCAGGACCAGACCAGCAAGCTGCTGCGTCACGGCGGCAAGGGCGGCGCCTTCGTCGCCGAGATCCGCGAAGCGATGCGATCAGGCACGCTGCAGGCCGCGATGCATTCGCTGAAGGACGTGCCAGGCAATGAGGAGACGCCGGGTCTCGTCCTTGCCGCGATGCTGGCGCGTGATGCCGCCAATGACAGCCTCGTGCTGCGTCCCGGCCTGTCGCTGGATGCGTTTCGCGCCTCGCGCGGCAAGGGCTTCATGATCGGCACCAACGCCGTGCGCCGCGCCGCCTATCTGCGCCGGCTGTTTCCGGAAGCGACCGTGATCCATTATCGCGGCGCCGCCGACACGCGGGTGGCCAAGCTCGATCGCGGCGCCAAGCAGCGGCTGCCCGATGGCGGCGAGGTGGGGCCGGCGGACGCGCTGGTGATGGCGCGCTCCGGTCTCGAGCGCATCGGCATGACCGCGCGCATCGCGCATGATTTCTCGGTCGATGAGATGCTCCCCGCGGTCGGCCAGGGTATCGTCGCGGTCGAATGCGTCGAGACCGACTGGGCGACGCGTGCGCGGCTCGGGCGGATCGACAACGCGCCGTCGCGGCTCGCTGCCGAGGCCGAGCGCGAGGTGCTCTGGGTGCTCAACGGCCATTGCAATTCGCCGATCGCCGGCCACGCCACGCTTGCGGGAGCTGAGATGACGCTGCGCGCCTCGGTGCTCGACGAGGCCGGCGCCGGCTTCATCGAGGTGACGCGGCGCGGACCCGCGGACCGCCCGCGCGAACTCGGCCGCGCCGTCGGCATGGAGCTGCTCGCGAAGGGCGCCGCCGAGATCATCGCCCGCACCCGGGTCGAGGAATAGCGCCGCCGTTACGCCCGCAGCGGCCAGCTGCCGATGATGCGGAAGCGGGATGCGGCATCGGTCTGCTTGAACAGCGCGATGCGGTCGACTGCAAGTCTCGTGACCTCGATCGCCGCGAACCGCTCGCGGAGCCGCGCCACGATCGGGCCGCGCCGCTCGTCGCTCAGCCGCCCGGTCAACGTCATGTGGAAGCGGAATTCCTCCATGACGTAGGGATAGCCCCAGCGGTCGAGATAGTCGCGCTGCCGCTCCGTGAGCCGTTCGGGCTTGCGCCGCGCGCGATCGTCCGGCGTCAGCGACGCGCGGAAGGCGTCGAATTCGGTGACGCAATCGGCGGCGAGCTGCTGGAGTTCGTCGGAGCGCTTCGCCGGGATCACGGCGATGAAGTCGCTGATGGCATCGACAACAGGCTCGATCACCGGAATGCGCCGCGCGCGGCCGGCAAAGGCGGCGCAGGCGTCGACAAGCTCGGCCTCGCTCCTGCCGTCGGCAAGCGCAGTCGGCGCCTTCAGCGTGGCGTGAAAGCCGTATTTGCGTGGGTCCTCCGTGACCTCGCGCCAATCGGGCGCGACGCCATCGGGAAACGGCAGCTCGGCGTCCGACACGGCGTCATAGCCGAGCAGCGTCGACCCGAAGCGGTGCAGGGCGCTGTCGGGGGACGGCGCATAGTAGATCGCGTAGCGCGGAGTGGGGGCCATGGCAGCAGAATAGAGCCTGACTATGCCGCCGCAACCGTCTTGCGCGGCGCGAGCGTGTGAACGAGGCAGCTCGCATCCGCCAGATGCACCAGCCGTCCGGCTGATATCACGGCGACGATGCGCGGCCGCAGCGGCACCTTGTCGTCGACGATGACGATGTCGGCGCGGCGGCCTGCGGCCAGTATGCCGCGATCGGCGAGCCCTGCGGCGCGCGCCGGCGCCGACGAGATCAGGTCCCACGCCCTGGCGAGCGGCAGGATGCCGTCGGCGGCGAGGCGGAACGCTGCGAGCAGCTGCGCCGGATAATAATAGTCCGACGCCAGCACCGAGCAGAGGCCCTTGGCGATCATGTCAGACGCCTTGGTCCAGCCGGTGTGGCTGCCGCCGCGCACCACATTCGGCGCGCCGAACACGATGAAGTCATCAGCATCAGCGGCATCGCGCGCGGTCTCCTCGTTGACGGGGAATTCGGCAATGGCCGCGCCCAGCGCGCGAAACTCCCGACGCATCGCCGGGCTGTTGTCGTCATGCGAAAGCATACGGACATCAGCCGCGCGTGCTGCGGCAGCCAGTCGCGCGATCGAGGCCGGCACCTCTGGACGGCGCGCGACGACCCGGTCGATCAGCTCGTTGAAGGCCTCGAGCGAAAGCCCGGCGCGTTCGGCCGACTGGTTGCGCTTCTTCGGCTTGACGTTGCTGTGGTCGTTGAAGGCGAACAGGTCGATGCGGCCTTCTGTGAGCCATTGAATGATCTCGGGCTCGGCGTCGAGATTGTGGGTCTCATGACGCAGATGGAAGCGCGTATCGGCGGCGAGAAGCGGCCGCAGCGCCTCGATCGCATCGAGCAGCTTGCGCGCATTCTCCGCGCTGCGCAGGCCGGGCTCCCACGACCAGGTCGTGCCATGGAACACGGTGGTGATGCCGTTGGCGATCGCCTGCCGGTCGCTGTCGACAAGCGCGACGTCGGTCGGGAAGTCGACGTCCGGGCGCGGCATCATCTGCCGCTCGAACGCATCGCCGTGCAGATCGATGATGCCAGGCAGCACCAGGAACCCGCCGGCATTGATGTGGAGGGCGGCGCGGCCTTGTTCGGCGTCAAGCGCGCCGATATCGCGGCCCGCGGTCCGCAGCGAGGTCTCGACCAATGCGCCGTCAACCAGCGTGCGTCCGCCCTCGATGAAAATGTCCGTCACGATGCGGCACTCCGTTGTTTGGCCTGTGATTGGGATACGGCCTCGGCCTCATACTTGTCGAGGAATTCCTCCACCGCGAGCTTGCGAAAGTCGGGCAGGACACGGCGAAGCCTCTCGTGATCCCAGTCCCACCACGCCAGCGCAACGAGACGATCCGCGACCGCTTCGGAGAAGCGCCGCTTGACCGGCCGCGCCGGATTACCGGCAACGATGGTATAGGCGGGTACATCCTTGGTCACGATCGCGCCGGCGGCAATCACGGCGCCGGTTCCGATGTTGCGGCCCGGCAGCAGGATCGCGCCGTGACCGATCCAGACGTCATGGCCGATATGCACGTGATGCGCACGTCGCCAGTTGAAGAAGTCGGTGTCGTCGCTCTCGCCGGGAAAATAAGCGCTGGCGCGGTAGGTGAAATGCGCCTGCGTCGCGCGATGCATCGGGTGGTTGCCGGGATTGATCCGGGTCATCGCCGCGATCGAGCAGAATTTTCCGATCGAAGTGTAGGTGATCTGGCTGTCGTTCACGACGTAGGAATAGTCGTCCACGCTGACTTCAAGCAGGATCGTGCGCGCACCGACCTCGGTATATTTGCCGAGCTTGCTCTCGCGGACCGACGCAGTCGGGTCGACGGTCGGCACAACCGAGAGTGTTTTTCCGGCCATCAGGCCTCCGTAATTCTTGTAAATCTCTGGCTTCCGGGAGATGCGCGCTCGTCATCAGGATGCTTGATGACAACATCATGACGTCACGATGACGGCAAGAGAGCGGTGTGGACGATCGCCGCACCGCAACGTCACGTCACATAACTGTTAAACACCGGGGATAGCGATGGCCCAACACGGCGCGGTTGGAGCATTACATGCTGGTGGTGGAAGGTTTGACGTGCCGGTTCGGCACAAAAGCCGCAGTCGACAACGCATCCTTCTCGATCGCGCCGGGCAGCTTTGTCGGTGTGATCGGCCGCTCCGGTGCCGGCAAGTCGACCCTGTTGCGGATGATCAATCGTCTCGCCGATCCGACCTCCGGCCGCATCCTGTTCGAAGGAACCGACGTGACTGCATTGCGCGGCAAGGCGCTGCGGCAGTGGCGGGCGCGCTCGGCGATGATCTTCCAGCAGTTCAACCTTGTCGGCCGTCTCGACGTGCTGACCAACGTGCTGATGGGCCGGCTGGCCCAGATCCCGTCCTGGCGTTCGTTGGCGCAAGCCTGGCCGGAGCAGGACAGGGCGCTCGCGATGTCCGCGCTCGATCAGTTCGACATCGCCCAGCTCGCGGCGCAGCGCGCCGACCAGCTCTCCGGCGGCCAGCAGCAGCGCGTCGCGATCGCCCGCGCGCTGGTGCAGGAGCCCGACATCATCCTCGCCGACGAGCCGATCGCCTCGCTCGATCCGCGCAACACCAAGATCGTGATGGATGCGTTGCTGCGCATCAACAAGCATTTCGGCATCACGGTGCTCTGCAATCTGCACTCGCTCGACCTGGCGCGGACCTATTGCGATCGCCTGGTCGGCATGGCGGCGGGGCGCGTGGTGTTCGACGGCGCCCCGGCGGCGCTGACCGATCATATCGCCCGCGAGCTCTACGACCTCGAGGCCAACGACGTCATGGGCGGCGCGCCAATGCCCGCGCCCGACGGCGCGTCCGTTCCGGCACTCGGCACCGCAGCCGCGGCTTGAGCGTCGCGCGTTTTCCGATCTGAATGGCCGAGCATTTTGCCCGGCCAACAGGTGCAACCATAATAAAGAGGGGTAGTCATGTTCACTCGTCGCATCATTCTGGCCGGCGTCGCCGCGCTGGCGCTCTCCGGTTCCGCATCCGCGCAGGACTGGAAGGCAAAATATCCGGAGCTCACCTTCGCGGTGGTGCCGGCGGAAAACGCCTCCGGCGTCACCGAGCGCTGGACACCGTTCGTGGCATATCTGTCGAAGGAGCTCGGCGTGAAAGTCACGCTGCGCATCGCCAATGACTACGCCGCCGTCATCGAAGGTCAGCGCGCCGGCAACATCCAGATCGCCAGCTACGGCTCGGCCTCGTTCGCGCGCGCCCGCCTGACCGGCGTCAAGACCGACGCGTTCGCCAACGACATCAACGCCGACGGTTCGACCGGCTACTACTCGGTGTTCTTCGTCAAGGCCTCGAGCCCGTACAAGAGCGTCGACGACCTGAAGGGCAAGAACCTCGGCCTGGTCGATCCGAACTCGACCTCGGGCAACAACGTGCCGCGCTTCGAGCTAGACAAGATGGGCATCGCCGACGCTGACACCTATTTCGGCAAGGTCGTGTTCACCGGCAGCCACGAGAACGCCGTTCTGGCGCTGGCGCAGGGCACCGTCGACATGGCTGCCAACCAGTGGACCAGCGACGACGATTCGACGCTCGCGCAGATGCTGACCAAGGGCATGCTGAAGAACGCCGACGACTCGGCGATGAAGAAGGACGATTTCCGCATCATCCACAAGTCGGCGCCGATCATCAACGGACCCTATGCCTACAACGCCGATCTGCCCGAGGACCTGAAGGCCGCGATCGCGAAGGCCTTCTTCGAAGCCCCGACCAAGGACAAGGCCGCGTTCGACCGTCTCTCCGACGGCCAGAAGAAGGGCTTCCATCCCGCCACCACCAAGGACTGGGATGGCACGATCGAGCTGATCAAGTTCGTCGACGCTCTGCGCAAGAAGAAGGCGAGCTGATCGTTCACCTGACGTCACGAGGCCGGGCCTGACAGCCCGGCCTTTGTTCTCAACTCCGAACCGGACTGGCACGCGTCGATGGCGACCGCCGTATCCATTCTTCCGGCGCAGCAACTGGCAACGCTGGAAGAGGCCTACCGCAGGTCGGTCTCGCGCAAGCGGCTGAAGGTCGCGCTGGCGGCGGCAATATTCTGCGCGGCCTTGGTGATCGCCGCGTTCGGCGCGGAAGTGAACCTGCGCACGCTGTTCACCTATTTCGGCAACTTCGTCAGCTATTTCGACCGCATTCTGACGCTCGAATCGGGCGCGCGGGTGTGGACCGATTTTCCCGAATGGTTCTGGGGCTGGAAGAAATGGTTGAGGATGCTCGGCGAGACCGTGCTGATCAGCTATGTAGGCACGCTGACCGGCGCGGTGTTTGCCTTCGCTCTGAATTTCTTCGCGGCCCAGAACACCTCGCCGGCGCCGTGGCTGCGCTTTGCGGTGCGCCGGCTGCTTGAATTCGCCCGCACGGTGCCCGGCATCGTGTTCGCGCTGATCTTCGTGATCGCGTTCGGCCTCGGGCCGATGGCCGGCGTGCTGGCGATCGCGATCCACTCGACCGGTGCGCTGGGAAAACTGTTCGCCGAGATCGTCGAGAACGCCGACATGAAGCCGGTCGAGGGCATCCGCTCCACCGGCGCGAGCTGGCTGTCCTGCATGCGCTTTGCCGTCCTGCCGCAGGTGTCGGCGGGCTATGCCAGCTACGCGCTGCTGCGCTTCGAGATCAACGTCCGCGAAGCCTCGGTGATGGGTTTTGTCGGGGCCGGCGGCATCGGCCAGGAGCTCGTGGTCGCGATCCGCAAGTTCTACTATTCCGACGTCAGCGCCATCCTGGTCACCATCATCATCACCGTCTTCATCATCGACATCTCGACCGGCTGGCTGCGCGGCCGGCTGTTCGGCAAGGAGACCCGGCGATGAGCCAGCTGCCGAAGCCGGACACCGGCGCGCTGCGCGCCAAATATCCCGACGCATTCGACCGGCCCGCCGCGGCGCGGCTGGCGCTGCCGGCCATGATCGTGGCGGCGCTTGCGGTCTTTGTGTACGGCCTGGTCGATCTCGACTTCTCGCCGTCCAGGCTGATCGCGGGCCTGAGCCAGCTCGGCTGGATCACCATGCTGATGATCCCGCCGAATCCCGGCGCGTCATTCCCGCTCTACATGCAGGCGCTCGGCGAAACGCTGTCGATCGCGCTGCTCGGCACCACGCTTGCGGCGTTGCTGGCGCTGCCGGTCAGCCTGCTGGCGGCGCGCAACATCATCCCCTCGAACCTGATCCGCTTTCCGGTACGCCGCTTCCTCGATTCGATCCGCGGCGTCGACACCCTGATCTGGGCGCTGGTCTGGATCAACGTCGTCGGCCTCGGGCCGTTCGCCGGCGTGCTCGCGATCATGGTGTCGGACTTCGGCGCGTTCGGAAAACTGTTCTCCGAGGCGATCGAGGCGGCCGACCGCAAGCAGGTCGAGGGCATCCGTGCCTCCGGCGGCAATACGCTGCATGAAATCCGCTTCGGCCTGCTGCCGCAGGTGTTGCCCGTGATCGCAGGCCAGGTGCTCTATTTCATCGAGTCGAACACGCGTTCGGCCACCATCATCGGCATCGTCGGCGCCGGCGGCATCGGCCTGCAACTCGCCGAGCAGATCCGCGTGCTGGAATGGCAGAAGGTGTCGTTCCTGATCCTGATGATCCTGATCGCAGTCGCGGCGATCGACTTCATCTCGAGCAAGCTGCGCTTTGCGATTATCGGTCAGCGCGCTGTGGTGTAGTTTCTTCTTCGCCTCTCCCCGCGGCGCGGGGAGAGGTCGGAATTTTCGCGCAGCGCAAATTCGGGTGAGGGGGACTCTCTGCGCACTCCAAGCTTTCGAATTTGCGGAGATAGCCCCTCACCCCGACCCTCTCCCCGAGGGAGCAGAGAGATCAGCCGTTCTCGACCAGAAACTCCACGCGCTCGGCGGCGAAGCGCGAGCGTTTGGTCACCAGCGGCTGGTCCAGCATGTCGACGTCGGTTGCGTCGACCACCAGCACCGGCCGTCCCAGCGGCAGATCGAGACGTGCAGCATCGGTGGCATCGGCGATTGCTGCGGTGATTCGGGTCGAGGCGCGATGGTAATCCCTGACGCCGTAATGCCCGAGCAGCTTGGTCATCGAGCGGACGTTGGCGAACACGTCGCCGGCATCGGGAAACCGCTCGGCCGACAGCCATGTGGTGGAAACGCAGATCGGCGTCCGGTCGGCGAGGCGCACCGACTCGATTCGGATCAGCGGCGCGCCGATCTTCAGGCCGAGCTCGCGCGCGATCTCGCGGTTGGCGATATCCTCGCCGGCCTCGATCATCTGGCCGCGCGGCTCGTGGCCGCCGGCGCCGACGATCTCCGAAAACCTTGTGCGTGACCGCAGGGGATAGGCGAGGCGTTGGGCCTCGACATAGGTGCCGCTGCCGCGCTCGGCGCGCACCAGGCCGCGCTCGGCCAACGCGGCGAGCGCCCGCCGCACGGTGTGGCGATTGACCCGGTAAGTCTCGGCGATCTCCATCTCGCCCGGCAGCTTTTCGCCCGCGGCAAAGCGGCCGTCAGCGATGCCGCGCTCGATGCCGTCGGCGACCTGCCGCCATAAGGCGACGCCGGAACTTTCCTGCATGCTCATGGCGCGGTGATACCAGAAATCGTCGGTTTGTCACGAAACAGTCATGGCGCTCGGCTATCAAGTTGTCTATTATTATAGACAACTTGACATAGGCAAGGTTGCCCATGAGTTCGACCGGACCAAACAGCAAACAGGCCCAGCGTAAGGCCGCGATGACGGTGCTGGCGCATTCCGCCGCTTCCGACATCGCAGGCCGGCTCGCCGCGATTGTGGTGCCCGCGCATGAGAACCTGCGCGAGCCGGAGAACGGCCTTGTGATGCTGCGCGGGCGGATCGGCGGCGACGGCGCACCGTTCAATCTCGGCGAGGCGACGGTGTCGCGCGCGGCGGTGCGGCTTGCGAGCGGCGAGGTCGGCTTCGGCTACACGCTCGGCCGCGATGCGCAGAAGGCGCAGATGATCGCGCTGTGCGACGCCATGGTGCAGTCGGCGGAGTTGTCCGGCGAAGTCGAGGCGAAGGTGATCGCGCCGCTGCGTGTGGTCATGAACGCCGAACGCTCCCGCAAGGCCGCCGAGACCGCGGCGACGCGGGTCGATTTCTACACGATGGTGCGCGGTGAGGGGTGATGCAATGACGACGATTGCCGAAATGCCCGCAGGTTTTGCCGACAAGGTGCTGTCGGCGCAATCAACCTTCCGTTCCGTGATGGAGGCGATGGCGCGTCCGGGCAGCGTGCAGCGCGTCGCCGCGAGCGCAGGCGCGCCCGCCGGTATGATGCGCGGCGCGGCCGCGATCGCGCTGACGCTGTTCGATCACGACACGCCGATCTGGCTCGATGCCGCGATGTCGGCGACGCCGGATGTCGCCCGCTGGCTGAAGTTTCACGCCAGCGCGCCGGTGGTCGGGGATTCCTCGATCGCGAGCTTCGCGCTGATCGGCGATCCCGCGAATCTGCCGGCGCTCGAGCGTTTCGCGTTCGGCAGCAACGAATATCCGGATCGTTCGACCACGCTGATCCTGCAGGTCGACAGCCTGACACAGGGCCCGGCCTTCGAGCTGAAGGGGCCCGGCATCGACGGCAGCGCGCTGCTGCAGGCGATGATCAAGCCGCGCGATCTGTTCGAGCGGCTGTCGATCAACGAGGTCCTGTTCCCGCGCGGCATCGATGTCGTGCTGGTCCATGAAGATGCCATTGTCGCGATCCCGCGCACCACGCGGCTGATCGCAAGCGGAGTGTGAGCGATGTATGTAGCGGTCAAGGGAGGCGAGCGCGCCATCGAGAACGCCCATCGCCTGCTCGCGCATGAGCGGCGCGGCGATCGCGACGTGCCCGAGGTGACGCTGGCGCAGATATCCGAACAGCTCGCGCTCGGTGTCGATCGGGTGATGACCGAGGGTTCGCTTTACGACCGCGAGCTCGCGGCGCTGGCGATCAAGCAGGCGCGCGGCGACATGATCGAGGCGATCTTCCTGGTCCGTGCGTTCCGCGCCACGCTGCCGCGCTTCGGTGCCACCGAGCCGGTCAACACCGGCGAGATGCAGGTGCGGCGGCGCATCTCCTCGACCTTCAAGGACGTTCCGGGCGGCCAGATCCTCGGCCCGACCTTCGACTACACCCACCGCCTGCTCGATCCGCAACTCGCGGAAGGCTTTGTGCCGGAGCAGCCGGCGACGTCGGAAGCCTCGCAGGCGGCAACGCCGCGGGTCACCGACATTCTCGGCCGCGACGGCCTGATCGAGCTCTCGCCGCAGGCCGAGGCCGACGCGCCGGTCGGCGACCTCACGCGCGAGCCGCTGAGCTTTCCGGCCGATCGCGATCTGCGGCTGCAGAATCTTGCGCGCGGCGACGAGGGCTTTCTGCTCGCGCTCGGCTACTCGACGCAGCGCGGTTACGGCCGCAACCATCCCTTCGCCGGCGAGATCCGGTTCGGCGAGGTCGAGGTCGAATTCTCAGCCGAGGACGTCGGCTTCGCGGTGCCGCTGGGTTCGATCGAGCTGACCGAGTGCCAGATGGTCAACCAGTTCAAGGGCTCGACGACCGAGGCGCCGTGCTTTACCCGCGGCTACGGCCTCGCCTTCGGCCAGAGCGAGCGCAAGACCATGTCGATGGCGCTGGTCGACCGCGCGCTGCGCGCGCGCGAGCACGGCGAGGAAGCCGCCGCACCGGCGCAGGACGAGGAGTTCGTGATGTCGCACTCCGACAATGTGCAGTCGACCGGCTTCGTCGAGCATCTCAAGCTGCCGCATTATGTCGACTTCCAGTCCGAGCTCGGCCTGTTGCGCAAGCTTCGGCAGGAGTTCGCCGAGGCCAACCGGGCAGTCGAACTGCAGGAGGCCGCGGAATGAACGCGCCGACATACAACTTCGCCTATCTCGACGAGCAGACCAAGCGGATGATCCGCCGCGCGATCCTGAAGGCGATCGCGATCCCCGGCTATCAGGTGCCGTTTGCCAGCCGCGAGATGCCGATGCCGTATGGCTGGGGCACCGGCGGCGTGCAGGTGACGGCGGCGATCCTCGGCCCCGACGACGTGCTGAAGGTGATCGATCAGGGCTCGGACGACACCACCAACGCGATCTCGATCCGCAAATTCTTCGGCAAGACCGCGGGCGTTGCGACCACGACGTCGACGACGGATGCGACCGTGATCCAGACCCGGCATCGCATTCCCGAAGCGCCGCTGCACGCCGGGCAGGTGCTGGTCTATCAGGTGCCGATCCCGGAGCCGCTGCGCTTCCTCGAGCCGCGCGAGACCGAGACGCGGCGGATGCACGCGCTCGCCGAATACGGGCTGATGCATGTCAAGCTGTACGAGGACATCGCGCGCTTCGGCCACATCGCGACCGCCTACGCCTATCCGGTGAAGGTGAATGCGCGCTATGTGATGGACCCTTCGCCGACCCCGAAATTCGACAATCCGAAGATGAACAATTGCGCGGCACTGCAGCTGTTCGGTGCCGGCCGCGAGAAGCGCATCTACGCGATCCCGCCCTACACCACGGTGGTCTCGCTGGATTTCGAGGATCACCCGTTCACGCGCTACCGCTTCAATGCGCCCTGCGCGCTGTGCGGCGCCGACTCCTCCTATCTCGACGAGATCGTCACCGACGACAAGGGCGGGCGGATGTTCGTCTGCTCCGACACCGACTTCTGCGAGCAGCGCCAGGCGGCCGGCCATCACGGCACCGAGAGCGCGGCGCCCCACAAGGAGAAGGTGCATGTCTGAGCTCTCAAGCCTCGACACCGACCAGCTGATGCTGGTTGCCGAGGGGCTCGGCAAAAATTATGGCCGGCTTCCGGCCTGCCGCGATGTCTCGTTCGCGCTCTATCCCGGCGAAGTGCTGGCGATCGTCGGCGAATCCGGCTCGGGCAAGTCGACGCTGCTGCAGCTGCTCTCGGCGCAGCTTGCGCCCAGCGCGGGGCGGGTGTCCTACCGGATGCGCGACGGCGTGCTGCGCGATCTCGCCGAACTCGGCGAGGCGGAGCGGCGCTTCCTGTTCCGCACCGACTGGGGCTTTGTGCATCAGGACCCGGCGCAGGGATTGCGCATGGGGGTCTCGGCCGGCGCCAATGTCGGCGAGCGGCTGATGGCGGTCGGCTGGAATCACTACGGCCGAATCCGCGGCACCGCCTCGACCTGGCTGGAGCGGGTCGAGATCGATGTCGGCCGCATCGACGATGCGCCAAAGACCTATTCGGGCGGCATGCGGCAGCGGCTGCAGATAGCGCGCAACCTGGTCACTGAGCCGCGGTTGGTGTTCATGGATGAGCCGACTGGCGGCCTCGACGTCTCGGTGCAGGCGCGCCTGCTCGATTTGATGCGCAATCTGGTCAGCGAGTTGGGCTTGGCCGCCATCGTCGTGACCCACGATCTCGCGGTCGCACGGTTGTTGTCGCATCGCGTGATGGTGATGAAGGGCGGTCGCGTCATCGAGACCGGCCTCACCGACCAGGTGCTCGACGATCCCCGCGAGCCGTACACGCAGCTGCTCGTTTCCTCGATTCTCCCGCCATGAGCTTGCCAATGACCGCGATGATCGAACTCACCAACGCCGAGAAGACCTTCATCATGCATCTGCAGGGCGGCGTCGAGCTGCCCGTGGTGCGCGGCGTCTCGTTCCACGTCGCATCAAGCGAATGCGTGGTGCTGTCCGGCCCGTCGGGCGCCGGCAAATCCTCGATCCTGAAGATGATCTTCGGCAATTACCGCTGCGACAGCGGCCGGATCGGCATTCGTCACCACGGCAAGGTGATCGACCTCGCCACCGCCGAGCCCCGCCAGGTGCTGAGCATCCGCCGCTCGACGATCGGCTATGTCAGCCAGTTCCTGCGTGCGGTGCCGCGGGTGGCGACGATCGACGTCGTCGCCGAGCCGCTGATCGTCAACGGCGTGGCGCGCGAGGAGGCCCGCGAGCGTGCCGGCCGCCTGCTGCGCCGGCTGAATATCCCGGAGCGCCTCTGGACCTTGCCGCCCTCGACCTTCTCCGGCGGCGAGCAGCAGCGCGTCAATATCGCGCGCGGCTTCATCTCGGAGCTGCCGATCCTGCTGCTCGACGAACCGACCGCTTCGCTCGATGCGGCGAATCGCGCAGTGGTGGTCGAGCTGATCGCGGAGAAAAAGACCAGGGGCGTCGCGATGGTCGCGATTGTCCATGACGACGAAATCCGTCATCTGATTGCCGATCGCATCGTCGACGTGACCTCGTTCGCCGCTGCTGCCTGAAGGACCGTTTGAAATGACCGCCAAGCAAGACACCATCATCGGCAACGCCCGGCTGGTCCTCGCCGACCGCGTGATCGAGCAGGGCTGGGTCGCGATAGCGGACGGCAGGATCGCCGAATACGGCGAGGGCAGGGCGCCCGAGGTAGCCGAGGACGCCGGCGGCGATCTCCTGATGCCCGGGCTGATCGAGCTGCACACTGACCATCTCGAGATGCACTACGTGCCGCGGCCAAAAGTGTTCTGGAACCCGATCGCGGCCGTGATCTCCTATGACGGGCAGCTCGCGACCTCGGGCATCACCACGGTGCTGGATTCGCTACGGGTGTGGCGCGAGGACGGCGCCGAGGATGTCGACGGCCGCGCCGGCGTATTGGCGGCGGCGATCTCGGCCGCACGCGAGGAGAATCTGCTGCGCGCCGATCACTTCCTGCATCTGCGCTGCGAAGTGCCGATGCCGGATGTCGTTGCCGAGGCCAAGGAGCTGATCGACCGGCCTGACGTGCGACTGATGTCGCTGATGGACCACACCCCGGGCCAGCGCCAGTTCCGCGACGAGGTGAAGCTGCGTGACTATTACCGCGGCAAGGGCGGCGGCATGACCGACGCCCAGCTCGACGTGCTGTTCGCGCGGCGCTTCGCCTATCAGAAGGAATATGCCGTCACCAACACCCGCGCGATCGTCGCGCTGGCGCACGAATACAAGATCCCCCTGGCGAGCCATGACGACACCACCGACGAGAACGTGGTCGACGCCGTCAACGACAAGGTCGCGGTCGCGGAATTCCCGACCACGATGGAAGCCGCGCGGGGGCTGCACGCGGCCGGCATCGACATCCTGATGGGTGCGCCGAACGTGGTGCGCGGCGGCTCGCACTCCGGCAATATCGCCGCCGTCGATCTCGCCAATGAGGGCATGCTCGATATCCTGTCGTCGGACTACATCCCGTCCAGCCTGCTGATGGCGGCGCTGCAGCTGCCGCTTCATGTGCCGGCGATCGATCTCGCCTCCGCCGTCCGCACCGTGACCAAGACGCCGGCCGAGGCGGTTGGGCTCGCCGATCGCGGCGAGATCGCGGTCGGCAGGCGGGCCGATCTGATCCGCGTGCATGTCGCGCGCGACCTGCCGGTGGTGCGCAGCGTCTGGCGCGAAGGAGCCAGGGTCGCATGAGCGAACTCCCTGCCGTCGCCGCGCAGCACGCCACCACGATTGGTCCCGGCCGGTTGATCCTGGTGGTCGGCCCGAGCGGCGCCGGCAAGGACACGCTGCTGGGGTTGGCGAAGGCGGCCTGTGCGGATGATCGCGACATTGTCTTCGCGCGCCGGCTGATCACCCGCCAGGCGTCAGTGTCGGAAGACAATGAGGAGGTCAGCGCGGACACCTTCCAGCGCGCGGCCGCGGCCGGCGACTATGCTATGCACTGGGAGGCGCACGGCCATCGCTACGCGCTGTCGCGGACGATCGACGATGCTATCAGGGCCGGGCGCACCGTGATCGCGAACGTCTCGCGCACGGTGGTCGCAGCCGCCCGCCGCAACTATGCCAATGCCATCGTGGTGTCGGTCACGGCGCCGCCGGACGTGCTGGCTGCGCGACTGGCGGCGCGCGGGCGTGCCAGCGACGGCGGGCTCGCGCAGCGGCTGGGGCGCACCGTCGACGAGAGCGCAGCGCCGCCTGATCTCACCATCATCAACTCCGGCACCGCCGAATATCACGCGCGACAGCTTGTCCGCATCATCAAGGGTGAACGCTGGGATGGCTAGAGCGTTTTCGAGCGAAGTGGACGCCGGTTCGCGTGAAGAAAACGCGTCGAACAAGAAGCTCTAACGAAAGAGGAGGACAGCACGAATGTCGGTGATCTCTACGATCGAGCAGCTTGAGGCGATCTACGGTTTCCCAAATGACGCGTCGACCGTGAAGGTCGCCGATCACGTGACGCCGCTCTATCGTGTGCTCATCGAGAAATCGCCGTTCGTGTCGCTCGCGACCTCTGGCCCCGAGGGGCTCGACTGCTCGCCGCGCGGCGACCTGCCGGGCTTCGTGCGCATCCATGATGCGAAGACGCTGATGATGCCGGATCGCCGCGGCAACAATCGCTGCGATTCGCTGCGCAACATCGTTCGCGATCCCCGCGTCGGGCTGTTGTTCCTGATCCCGGGCTCGGGCAGCACGCTGCGTGTCAACGGCCGCGGCCATGTCTCGGCCGAGCCGGAGCTGCTCGCCTCGTTCAAGATGGAGGGCAAGGCGCCGCGCACGGTGATCGTGATGAATGTGGACGAGATCTATTTCCAGTGCGCCCGCGCGATCGTGCGCTCCGACCTCTGGAATCCGGACAAGCAGGTCGATCCGAAGGCGTTGCCGACGCCAGGCCAGATCCTCGCCGAAATGAGCGAGCACACGGTCGGTGGTGAAAAATACGATCGCGAGTGGCCGGAGCGCGCGCGGCAGACGATGTGGTGACGTGCGCCCGGACGGTCGGGGTTGAACCTAGGATATAGCCCGGTCTTCCCAGTCCTCCCAAGTCACGTCGGCATTGATCTCGAGGTAGTGCGAAACGGCGACGCCGATGGTCGGGAAGAAGTTGTTCTCGCCAAGCTGCGCCAACAAGCCGAATTTCTTCAGCTTGTCCTTGACGGGATCCTTGAGCTCGGCAAAGCACAGCTCTATCCCTTGTGCGTGCAATGCATCGTCCAGCTCGGCGAGAATGTCGCCGGCGGTCACGTCCACGCTGGTGACCGGCTCGGCCGCAACGACCAGCCAGCGCACCGGCGTCGGAGATTTCGCCACGGCATCCAGCACACGTTCCCTGAAGAACTCGGCATTCGCAAAGAACAACGGCGCATCCCACCGGAACAACACCAGCCCGGGGATTTGGCGCGCGTCCGGATATCGCGTGATGTCGTGATAGCCCTTCACGCCGGAGGCGCGGCCCAGCACGGCGGAATGCGGCCGCCATCCGTCCCACAGGAACTCGATGATGGCGATCACGATGGCGAGGCCTATTCCCGGAATCACTCCCAGCACGGCCACGCCAACAAAGCAGACCACCGATAGCCAGAACTCCCACCGCTGGATGGCGTAGATTCGCCTGAGATCGCTGAACTCAAATAGGCCGAGCGCGGCGGCGATGACGACGGCGGCCAATGCGGCGTTGGGCAAGTGCTGAAGCAGGTTCGGCGCCATCAGCAGCAGAAGAGCGATGGCAAGCGCGCCGATGACGCTGGTAAGTTGGGTGCGCGCTCCGGCGGCTTCCGCAACGGGCGTGCGCGATCCGCTGCTGCTGATCGGAAAGCCCTGAAAGAAGCCGGCCGCCAGATTGGCCGCGCCGAGCCCCACCATCTCCTGGTTGGGATCAACGCGATCGCCCAATCGTCCCGCATAGGCCCGCGAAAGCACGCTGGTGTCGGCGAATGACACCAGCGCGACGGCGCAACCGCCGATCAGCACCTGCACGATATCGCCATAGCCGATCCAGGGAATCGCGAATCCCGGCAGGCCCTGGGGAAGCGAACCCAAAACTGTCACGTTAAAGCGCGCTCCAAGATCGAGCACGCCGGTGACGACCGTCGCCGCAACGACGGCAATCAGAATGCTGGGAAGCCGCTTGTTCCGCTGGAGCAGCAGGATCACCGCCAATGTGGCAAGGCCGATCCCGAGCGCGATCCAATTCGTCTTTCCGTCAAGAACCGCTCCGACGACCGCCCAGAGGCTGCGCAGAGGTCCATCGCTTTCGATGGAGAAGCCGAACAGCTTTGGCAGCTGGCTGATCAGCACGGTCAGGGCAATTCCATTCATGTAGCCGTAGCGGATCGGCTTGGAGAGAAGCTCTGTCAGGAATCCCAACCGCGCGATGCCCGCCACGATGCATATCGTTCCGGAGACGATAGCCATCATCGCGGCGAGGGCCACCGCGCGCATGGGATCGCCGCCCGACAGCGGAACGACAACGCCGAGGATGATGGCTGCAAGCGCCGAGTCCGGTCCCAGGACGAGGATGCGGCTCGGCCCGAACAACGCGTAGACGAGCAGCGGGATGATCGTCGCGTAAAGTCCGTAGATACCCGGCAAGCCGGACGCTTCCGCATAGGCGATGCCGACCGGGACCAGCATGGTCGCGAGCACAAGCCCCGCGACGATGTCGTGTGGAAACCACGCCGCTTGGTATCGACGGAGCGTGTTGAGACCTGGCAGCCAGCTGGTCCAGTGATGCATTGCCGGTCACTCCCAACTGCGTTGGGGCTCGCGTGCGCATGACTTGAACCGCTCTAGCCCTTCGCCTGTTCATCGAACGCCTTCAGCGACACCGCCGCAATCTCGCGCAGCGCGTTGCGGTCGGCGCCGGAGGAGGCCATCACGCACATGCCTGATGTGACCGCGGAGAGATAGCGGGCAAGCATGGCCGGATCGGCGCTTTCGTTCAGGTCGCGTTCGGCCTTGGCGCGGACAAAGCGTTCGCGCAACTGGTCTTCGGTGTGGGTGCGGCGCGCCGCCAGTTCGAATGGAACATTTTCCGAGCCGGTGCCGCAGGCAAGGCCGCCCTGGACCAGCAGACAGCCGGGCGGGTTGGCGGGATCGGTCTGGGCGTCCGCGTGCTCCATCAGAAATCGTTCGGCCACCTCGCGGGCGGTGGCGGCGCCCAAAACCGTTTCCATCCAGGCGTCACGGCGCTCGGTGTAGCGGTCGAGGGCGGCCTTCAGCAGGCCTTCCTTGCTGCCGAAGGCGGCATAGAGGCTCGGCGGATTGATGTTCATCGCCTCGGTGAGCTGCGCAATCGTCGCACCCTCGTAACCATGGCGCCAGAACACGTCCATCGCCTGGTCCAAAGCGGCATCCGCGTCGAAAGCGCGGGGGCGTCCCATACCCATTTTCGTTACTCCGTAAGCCGGGTGCCGTTTCTGTGACGGATTGTCCCTGGCTTATCCTCTTGTTGCACGTGATGTTTTTCCGCGGCTTCTCATTTCCCCACGAATGCGCTAAGAAAATCATAGTGCTCGATACATAAGTATCTTGCGAACCGGCGTCCAGCTCCACATCTGTAGTGAACACTACAGATATCTGGAGCGCGTGAATGCCCTCGTCAACCCAAAATCCTCGTTCCGGCCGCCTCCGACGCGTCGTCGGCGGTATTGTGATCCTCGGCGCCCTCGGCGTCGCCGGTTCGATCGCGACCGGCCACTATTTTCATGCCGCCCAGGCGACCGCCACAGCAGCCGCCCCCGAACCGGCGGTGCCGGTGACCGTGGCCGTGATCCAGCCACGCCCGACCACCCTGTTCGATGACTTCTCGGGCCGGCTCGAGGCGGTCGACCGCGTCCAACTCCGGCCGCGGGTCGCGGGCGCGATCCTGGCGACCAACTTCACCGAAGGCGCGCTGGTGAAGTCCGGCGACATCCTGTTCAAGATCGACCCCGCGCCCTACGCCGCCGAGGTCGACCGCGCCCAGGCGCAGCTCGAGGCCGCCAGGGCCCGCGCCGTCTTCACCGCGAGCGAGGTCGAGCGCGGCGCACAGCTGGTCGGCAACAACATCGTCACCAAGCGCGACTTCGACCAGCGCGACAACACCAATCGCGAGGCGATCGCCAACGTCAAGGCGGCTGAAGCCGCGCTGCAGACCGCAAAACTCAATCTCGATTACACCGAGGTCCGCGCACCGGTCGACGGCCGGGTCGGCAGGATCGAGATCACAGTCGGCAATCTCGTCGCCGCGGGCACCTCGTCGCCGGTGCTGACCTCGCTGGTCTCGGTCAACCCGATCTATGCGAGCTTCGATGCGGATGAGGAGGTCGTGCTGCGCGCGCTGAACTCGATCGCAGACGCCTCCGGCAAGCGCGGCAATCTCGATCAGATCCCGGTCGACATGGTGACGTCAGGCGGCCTCAGCGCCAAGGGCCACATCCAGCTGATCGACAACCAGGTCAACGGGCAGAGCGGCACCATCCGCGTCCGCGCCGTGTTCAGGAACGATGACGGCCGGCTGATCCCCGGACAGTTCGCCCGCGTGCGCATGGGCCAGCCGAAAGAGCAGACGATGGTGCTGATCGACGAGCGCGCCGTCGGCACCGACCAGGACAAGAAGTTCGTCATGCTGGTCGGCGACGACAGCCGCGCGGTCTATCGCCCGGTCACGCTCGGCGGTGCGGTCGACGGCCTGCGGATCGTGACCGCCGGCCTGAAATCCGGCGACCGCATCGTCGTCAACGGCCTGCAGCGCGTGCGTCCCGGCGCACTTCTGAAGATGGAAGTCGCCGAGATGGGCGCGCGCGGTATGCAGCAGGCATCCACTGAAACCAACCAGCACGTCGTGCGGCGCTAGGCGCTGCGCGCGGGGGCGGAGCCATGAATCTCTCAAAATTCTTCATCGACCGGCCGATCTTTGCCGGCGTGCTATCGATCCTGATCTTCCTGGCCGGTCTGATCTCGCTGCTGGCGATGCCGATCTCGGAATATCCCGACGTGGTGCCGCCGTCGGTCGTGGTGCGCGCGACGTATCCGGGTGCCAATCCGAAGGTGATCGCCGAGACGGTGGCAACGCCGATCGAGGAACAGATCAACGGCGTCGAGGGCATGCTCTATATGTCGAGCCAGGCGACCACCGACGGCGCGATGACGCTGACGGTGACGTTCCGGCTCGGCACCGACCCCGACAAGGCGACCCAGCTGGTGCAGAACCGCGTGCAGCAGGCCGAACCGCGCCTGCCGGCCGTGGTGCGCCAGCTCGGCATCATCACCAAGAAGAGCTCGCCCGACCTTACCATGGTCGTGCATTTGCTGTCGCCGAACAACCGCTACGACATGACGTATCTGCGCAACTACGCAGTGCTCAACGTCAAGGACCGATTGGCGCGGATCGACGGCGTCGGCGACGTCCAGCTCTATGGCGCCGGCGACTATTCGATGCGGGTCTGGGTCGATCCGCAGAAGGCCGCCGAGCACGCGCTGACCGCAAGCGACGTCGTCCGCGCGATCCAGGCGCAGAACGTCGAGGCCGCCGCCGGCGTGGTCGGCTCCTCGCCGAGCGTCAAGGGCCTCGATCTCCAGCTGTCCGTCAACGCCGAGGGACGGCTGTCGACCGAGGAGCAGTTCGGCGACATCGTGGTGAAGACCGGCGCGAATGGTGAGGTGGTGCGGCTGCGCGACGTTGCCCGGATCGAGCTCGGCGCCTCCGAATACGGCCTGCGCTCGCTGCTCGACAACAAGCAGGCGGTCGCGATCCCGATCTTCCAGGCGCCAGGTTCGAACGCGCTGGAGATCTCCGACCATGTCCGCGCCACCATGGCCGAGATCAAGAAGAACATGCCGGAAGGCGTGTCGTACCAGATCGTCTACGATCCCACCCAGTTCGTGCGCTCGTCGATCGAGGCCGTCATCCACACACTGCTCGAGGCGATCGCGCTCGTCGTGCTGGTCGTGATCCTGTTTCTGCAGACCTGGCGCGCCTCGATCATTCCGCTGATCGCGGTTCCGGTGTCGATCGTCGGCACCTTCGCGGTGATGCATGTGTTCGGCTTCTCGATCAACGCGCTGAGCCTGTTCGGCCTGGTGCTCGCGATCGGTATCGTGGTCGACGACGCCATCGTCGTGGTCGAGAATGTCGAGCGCAACATCGGATCCGGCCTGTCGCCGCGCGACGCCACCAACCAGGCGATGCGCGAAGTGTCGGGCCCGATCATCGCGATCGCGCTGGTGCTGATCGCGGTGTTCGTGCCGCTCGCTTTCATCTCCGGGCTGACCGGGCAGTTCTACAAGCAGTTCGCGCTGACGATCGCGATCTCGACCGTGATCTCCGCGATCAATTCGCTGACGCTGTCGCCGGCGCTGTCGGCACTGCTGCTGAAGGGGCATCACGAGCCGAAGGACTGGCTGACCCGGGTCATGGAGAAGTCGCTGGGCTGGTTCTTCCGCGGCTTCAACAAGGTCTTCACCAAGTCTTCCGAGAATTACGGCCGCACCGTCACCAAGGTGATCTACGGCAAGGCCGTGGTGATCGGCCTCTATGTGCTCCTGATCGGTGTCACCGGCGTGCTGTTCAAGCAGGTCCCGAGTGGCTTCGTGCCGGGTCAGGACAAGCAATATCTGGTTGGCTTTGCCCGGCTGCCCGATGGCGCGACGCTCGACCGCACCGAGGAAGTGATCCGCAAGATGAGCGACATCGCGCTGACCCAGCCGGGCGTCGAAAGCTCAGTGGCGTTCCCGGGCCTGTCGATCTCCGGCTTCACCAACTCCTCCAACGCCGGCATCGTGTTCTCGACCTTGAAGCCGTTCGACGAGCGCAAGGATCCCTCGCTCAGCGGTCCGGCGATCGCGGCGGCGCTAAACAAGAAGTATGCCGGCATCCAGGATGCCTTCATCGCGATGTTCCCGCCGCCGCCGGTCAACGGCCTCGGCACCATCGGCGGCTTCAAGCTGCAGATCGAGGACCGCGCGGGCCTCGGCTATGAGGCGCTGAACGACGCGACCAAGGCGTTCATGACGGCGATGCAAAAGGCGCCGGAAATCGCTGGCGTGTTCTCGAGCTTCCAGGTCAACGTGCCGCAGCTGTTCGCCGACATCGACCGTACCAAGGCGTTGCAGCTCGGCGTGCCGGTGACGGAAGTCTTCAACACGCTGCAGATCTATCTCGGCTCCTACTACGTCAACGACTTCAACAAATTCGGCCGCACCTATTCGGTCTATGTGCAGGCGGATGCGCCGTTCCGCGCGCGTGCCGACGACATCAGGCAGCTGAAGGTCCGCTCGTCGTCCGGCGACATGGTGCCGCTGTCGGCGCTGTTGAAGGTCCGCCAGAGCGCGGGGCCGGAGCGTGCGATCCGCTACAACGGCTTCCTGTCATCGGACATCAACGCCGCCGCGGCGCCCGGCTATTCCTCCGGCCAGGCGCAGGAGGCGGCAACGCGGATCGCCGCCGAAACGCTGCCGCCGGGCTTTGCCTTCGAATGGACTGACCTGACTTATCAGGAGTTCATCGCCGGCAATTCCGGGCTCTGGGTGTTCCCGCTGGCGATCCTGCTGGTGTTCCTGGTGCTCGCCGCGCTCTATGAGAGCCTGGCGCTGCCGCTCTCGATCATCATGATCGTGCCGATGGGCCTGTTGGCCGCGATGTTCGGGGTCTGGCTGTCGAAGGGCGACAACAACGTCTTCACCCAGATCGGCCTGATCGTGCTGGTCGGATTGTCGGCCAAGAACGCCATCCTGATCGTCGAATTCGCGCGCGAGCTCGAATTCGCCGGACGTTCGCCGATCCGTGCTGCGATCGAGGCGAGCCGGCTGCGGCTGCGGCCGATCCTGATGACGTCGATGGCGTTCATCATGGGCGTGCTGCCGCTGGTGCTGTCGACCGGCGCGGGCTCGGAGATGCGGCGCGCGATGGGTGTCGCGGTGTTCTCCGGCATGATCGGCGTCACGATCTTCGGCCTGTTCCTGACGCCGGTGTTCTATGTGCTGCTACGGAGCCTTACCGGCATGAAGCCGCTGACGCAGCACGGCGAGGCGACCATTCCCGGAAAAGCACACGCGGCATGATGCCGCGTGTGTAAGCTTCTTGTCAGTTTCGAGGGGATCAGGCCGCGATATCGAGCAGCAATTGTGACGAACCGCGGACCAGCACCTTGCGGCCCGCGGGGGTCAAGGCAAACGCGTCTCCGCGCACCGCGACATAACCGAGCGCGATCAGGCTTTCGACGGCAAACCGGTTCAGCCTTGAAGGGTTTGCTGCGGGAGCCCGCAACGCTTTCAACGCATCCCACTGATCGGGTCTGAGTTCGAATTCTTCGCTCATGGTCTTGGCACTCCAGAAATCTTGGGGTGCGAGATACAGAGCGCAGATGAATTTCGTGCGACCACAGCGAGTCAGGATTTCGATTTATGTGGACGCGCCGTCACATCGCCGTGTCATTGGAATACTTCAAGTTTTTCGAATCATTGCGGCACATTGACGCGTGATTTCGTCACAGTGATTAACCGCACGTCGTCACACAGGTTAATCAACCGGATTAACCGGGTTAATCATCTCGATTATCCGGATTAGCCGCGCCGCACACTTGCGCCGCCATCGACCGGCAACGTCACACCGGTGATGAAATTGGCTTCATCCGATGCGAGAAACAGCGCGGCATTGGCGACATCCCAGCCGGTTCCCATCTTGTGACGCAGCGGCACCTTGCTGTCGCGTTCCGCCTCGACCTCGGCGCGGCTCTTCTTGAATTCGCGTGCGCGCGTGTCCACCGCCATCGGCGTGTTCATCAGTCCGGGCAGGATCACGTTGGCGCGAATGCCATATTGCGCGTTCTGGTAGGCGAGCTGCTCGGTGAAGGCGATCATCGCCGATTTCGTCGCCTTGTAGGCCACGTAAGGATAGGTCGTGATTGCGGCCATCGACGAGATGTTGATGATCGAGCCGCGCTGCTGCTTGCGCATGATCGGGATCACATGCTTGGCGGCGAGGATGCAGCTCTTCAGGTTGATCGCCACGCAGCGGTCGAACGCCTCCTCGGTGATGTCGAGCAATTCGGCATCGCCGCCGGAAAGGCTGACGCCGACATTGTTGTGCAGGATATCGATGCTGCCCCAGCGGTCATGCGCATCCGCCACCATCGCCTTGATGTCGGCATTCTTGGTGACGTCGGCCTTGAAGGCGACAGCGGTACCGCCTTTGGCCGTGATCATGTCGACGGTCTCCTGGGCCGACGCCAGATTGTGATCGACGCACAGCACCTTGGCGCCCTCACGCGCGAAGGTCAGCGCGGTGGCGCGGCCGTTGCCGATGCCCTCGCCGGGGCTCTGGCCGGCGCCGACGACGATGGCGACGCGATCTTGCAGGCGCATCTCACTTCACTCCCGGGATCGGGTACTGTTGCAGTACCTCTTTGTACGTGGGTTCGTTGTCGATCTGCATGGTGGCGAGCACGCGCACCACGGCGCAATAGAACGCAATCGTCAGCACCAGGTCGGTCATGTGCTCGTCGGACAGCTCTCGCTTGATCTCGGCGAAGGTCGCATCCGACATCGCGAGCTCGCGCACCATCTCGCGGGCGCCCCTGAGGATCGCTTTCGCCAGCGGCTCGAGTGTCGACGGCTTGCCACAGGTCTCCGCGATCAGGCCCTTTATGTCCTCATCGGTGACGCCGAACTCCTTGCCGATCTTCACATGGTGGGTGAACTCGTATTCCGACTTCTCGAGCCAGCCGACCTGCAGGATCGCGAGCTCGCGCAACCGCGGATCGAGCTTGCTGTTGAAGCGGATATAGCCGCCGACGCCGTTGAAGGCGCGCGCCATATCCGGCGAGTTGACCAGGAGCTTGTGCAGATTGGTATTGCGCTTGAGCATGTCGCGATATTCGGGTGCGACCTGATCGGCTTCGAGATAGGGCAGGCGGGCCATTGTTGTTGTCCTTGGTTTGGCGGCTTGCGGAAGGGGCGGCTGTTGCTTCAGCCGTAGAGTGCTTTGTGCTCGCTTTCGTAGTTGGCGTAGGAATCCTTCATGCTGGCGCCGTTGAGCAGCATGGTCGCAACCTCTGCATTGTCGGCATCGAGCACGGTCGAGCGCACCCACATGCTCTCGGTGCGCTTGCTGCCCGAGAGCGCGACGACCTCACGCTCGACCCAATAAGTCTCGCCCGGGAATAGCGGCCCGCGCACCAGCCGAATCTCCTGGTCGGCGAACAGCCCGACCGCCGGACCACGGACCGGCAGGCGATCTTCGCGCGCGCGGTACTGGAACAGCACGCTCAGCATCTCCATCGGGATGATGGCGCGGCCCCAGGGATTATGCTCCAGCGAATAATAGTCTGAAGGTTCGGTGATCACCTTGAGCTTGTCGGCCAGCGAAAACGGATAGAGATCGCCCATGTTCTGGTCGAAATCCATCTTGATCGCCTGGCGCGGCGTCTTCATGCCGACCTTGATGTCGGCAAGGATCACGGGATCGGTCAGCGGCTTCAATTCGCCGAGCCTGTGGGAGAGCGCTGTCTCCGTGCCGTCGCCGTCGATCGAGGCGGTGCCGCGCAAAATCTCGGTGCCGTCGCGCTTGACCATCCCGACCGTGCAAACGGTCTGGCCCGGCTTCGGCTTCTCGATCTGGGCCTGCACCTCTTCTCCTTCGAACACCGGATTGCGGTAATGCGCCGACAGGCATCCGGTCATGAACCAGGCCCGGCCCCAGATCCGCTCGCACAGCGGTGTGAACTGGCTGAAATGGGTCGGTCCCTCGATCGTGCCACCGCGGAAGCCGAGCTTCTGCGCGGTTGCATCGTCGTGGATCGAGGCGTGCGAGTCGTAGGTCTGGGTCTGCAGCATCTGCTTCGGGCTGCGCCACGGACCCACCAGCAGATTGCCGTTCTCCACGATTTCCGTCGTGAACGCGGATTCGACTGTAATCATCCTTGGTCTCCCTTTGCGCGCACCGTTTCAAAGAAGCCGGGGTTCGGCAAGACCTCGCATCTGCAACATCGAGTTATGTGCTGCGGCCATGGAACGGGGCTGTTCATGCATAACAAAACCGGTGCATGCTGATGCATGATCATTCGGAAGATAATGAGACCGGTTCGGACCGGCGCGACTAACCGGCGGGGAGCCTGAGACTGATGGCGTTGATGGACGTTGGACTGGACGACAAGTACCGGTTGGACACGAAACGAATCTTCCTTTCCGGTACCCAGGCTTTGGTCCGATTGCCCATGTTGCAGCGCGAACGCGACCGCGCGCACGGGCTGAACACCGCGGGTTTCATTTCCGGATATCGCGGCTCGCCGCTCGGCATGTACGACCACGCGCTGTGGCGCGCCAAATCGTTCCTCAGAGAGCACGACATCGCCTTCGTTCCCGGCCTCAACGAGGATCTGGCAGCGACCGCGGTGTGGGGCAGCCAGCAGGTGGGCATGTTCCCGGGCGCCAAGGTCGATGGCGTGTTCGGCATCTGGTACGGCAAGGGCCCCGGCGTCGACCGCTCGCTCGATGCGCTCAAGCACGCCAATTCGGCCGGCACGTCGCCGAATGGCGGCGTGATTGCGCTGGCTGGTGACGACCATGGCTGCCAGTCCTCCACCCTGGCGCACCAGAGCGAGCAGGTGTTCGCCTCGGCGCTGATGCCGGTGGTCAATCCGGCGACGCTGCAGGACTATCTCGACCTCGGCATCCTCGGCTTTGCGCTGTCGCGCTATTCCGGCTGCTGGGTCGGCTTCAAGGCGATCTCGGAAACCGTCGAAAGCTCGGCCTCGATCGTCAGCGATCTCGATCGCATCAAGATCATCACACCTGATGATTTCGAGATGCCGCCGGATGGGCTCTCGATCCGCTGGCCGGATCCGCCGCTGGAGGCCGAGCGCAGGCTGCATGGGCCCAAGATGGAGGCGGTCGCGGCTTTTGCCCGCGTCAATCGGTTCGACCGCATCGTGCTGGATTCGAAGCCGGCGCGGCTCGGCATCATGGCGACCGGCAAGGCCTATCTCGATCTGCGCCAGGCGCTCGCCGATCTCGGCATCACCGATGCCGACGCGCAGGCACTGGGACTGCGCATCTACAAGGTGGCGCTGACCTGGCCGCTGGAAGCGCGCGGCGCGCGCGCCTTCGCCGAAGGCTTGCAGGACGTGCTTGTCGTCGAGGAGAAGCGCGGCTTCATCGAGGACCAGCTGGTCCGCATCCTCTACAACATGGACGCATCCAAGCGTCCCTCAGTGGTCGGCAAGCGCGACGAGAGCGGCGCGCCGTTGCTGCCGAGCGAGGGCGAGCTGACGCCGACCATGGTGGCGGCCGCCGTCGTCGCGCGTCTGCGCAAGCTCGGCCATCGCAGTCCGCTATTGGAGCAACGCCTGGCAAAGCTCGAGGCGTTCGATCGTCCGGCCGAAGGCACGGGCACCGCGAAATTGCAGCGCACGCCATATTTCTGCTCGGGCTGCCCGCACAACTCGTCGACCAAGATCCCCGAGGGCAGCCGCGCCATGGCCGGCATCGGCTGTCACGGCATGGCGCTGTCGGTGCCGAACCGCAACACCCAGACCATCTCGCATATGGGCGCCGAGGGCGTGAGCTGGATCGGGCAGGCGCCGTTCACCAGCGAACAGCACGTATTCCAGAATCTCGGCGACGGCACCTACACCCATTCCGGCCTCCTGGCGCTGCGCGCCGCTGCTGCGGCCGGCGTCAACATCACCTACAAGATCCTCTACAACGACGCGGTCGCGATGACCGGAGGCCAGCCGGCCGAGGGCGGCTTCACGGTGTCGCAGATCGCCCACCAGGTCGCGGCCGAGGGCACCAAGCGGCTCGTGATCGTCTCCGACGATCCGGACAAATATCCCGCCAATTATTTCCCGTCGGGCGCCACCATCCACCATCGCCGCGAGCTCGACGCCGTGCAGCGCACCTTGCGCGAGATCGAGGGCCTCACCGTCCTGATCTACGACCAGACCTGCGCCGCCGAGAAGCGCCGCCGCCGCAAGCGCGGGCTGTTTCCCGATCCGGCCAAGCGCGTCTTCATTAATGAGCGCGTCTGCGAAGGCTGCGGCGACTGCTCGGTGGCGTCGAACTGCGTCTCGGTGCAGCCGCTGGAGACCGAACTCGGCCGCAAGCGCCGCATCGACCAGTCGAACTGCAACAAGGATTTCTCCTGCATTGAGGGTTTTTGCCCGAGCTTCGTGATGGTGCAGGATCCCAAGCTGCGCAAGGCCGACCGCACCGCCGCCGATCCCAAGGCGCTGTTCGCCGACCTGCCGACGCCGCCTGCGGCCGCGCTTGCCGCGCCCTACAACATCCTGATCACCGGTATCGGCGGCACCGGCGTCATCACCATCGGCGCGCTGCTCGGCATGGCCGCGCATGTCGAGGGTCTGGCCTGCTCGACGCTCGACTTCACCGGCCTGTCGCAGAAGAACGGCGCGGTCATGAGCCATGTCCGGCTGGCGCCGGCGTCCGACATGCTGACCACCGTCCGCATCGCGCCCGGCAATGCCAACCTGATCCTCGGCTGCGACCTCGTCGTGGCCACCAGCGTGCCGGCGTTGAGCCGCGCCGAACGCGGCGTCACCCGCGCCGTCGTCAACGCCGATCTGCTGCCGACCGCGAGCTTCGTGATCGATCCCGATATCGATTTCGAGGCTGGTGCGATGCGCGACGCGCTGAACGGCGCGGTGCGACCTGATGATCTCGACATTCTCGATGCCACCGGGCTTGCCACCGCGCTGATGGGCGACAGCATCGCGACCAACGCCTTCATGCTCGGCTTTGCCTTCCAGCGCGGCGCGATCCCGCTGTCGCTCGATGCGATCCTGAAGGCGATCGAGCTCAACGGCGCCGCGATCGAGATGAACAAGACCGCGTTCTCGTGGGGCCGGCTTGCCGCGCACGATCTGCAACGCGTGGTCAGCGCCGCGCGCTTCAAGAGCGCAGGCGCAGCGCCTGCAAAGAAGACGCTCGACGAGACGATCGCGTTCCGCGCCAAATTCCTCACCGACTATCAGGATGAGGCCTACGCCAAGCGCTATCTCGATGATGTCGCGCGCGTCCGCACCGCTGAGGCCGCGGCCGCGCCGGGCTCGCAGGACCTGACCGAGGCCTTTGCAAAAGGCCTGTTCAAGCTGATGGCCTACAAGGACGAGTACGAGGTCGCGCGGCTCTATTCCGACGGCGAGTTCAGCAAGGCCTTGAAGGAGCAGTTCGAGGGCAATTCCGGCTTGAAGGTCCTGTTGGCGCCGCCGCTGCTGGCGCAGCGCGATCCCGTCACCGAGCGTTTGCAGAAGCGCGAATTCGGCCCGTGGATCTTCAAGGCGTTCGGCCTGCTGGCGGGGCTGAAGGGCCTGCGCGGCACCGCGTTCGACATCTTCGGCTACACCTCAGAGCGCAAGATGGAGCGCGCGTTGCCGGTCGAGTATTCCGCGATGATCCTGCGTCGTCTCGACGGCACGAAGCCGCTCGACCTGCCGCGGCTGGTGGCGCTGGCCAAGGCTGCGGACCTCGTGCGCGGCTATGGCCACATCAAGGAAGGCAACGTCGCCCGCTACCGCACCGAATGCGCGCGGCTGGAACGCGCGATCGGCCAGCCGCTGGCGCAGGCGGCCGAATAGGCTAGAGCGTTTTCGAGCGAAGTGGCTACCGGTTCGCGTGAAGAAAACGCGTCAAAAAACGCGTCAAAACAAGAATCTAGAGCCCCGTTCCGATACCATCGGCACGGGGCTCTAGGCGGCGGGCAGCGGGAACTTTCCACGGCCGCCTTGGTTGACTGGTAACCCTGCCCGCAACAGCGGGGTGGATTCGCGCGGCCGGGCCCCTACATGATGGCTGTTCTGTTCGAGTGATTTCAGGAGGCCCTTTGATGGTCCTGAAAAGCGCTTTTGTTGCAATTGTTTGTACCGCGTGCCTGGCTGTGGGCGGCGTGGCGCTGGCTGACGAGTATCGCCCCAGCGAGTTCTTCAGCCTCGATCTTTCCCAGGCGGTGCTGTCGCCGAAGCGGCTTGGGCCGCCTGCGCAATTCGAGCCGGTTCCGGTCGAGGCGAAGACCGACCACGGTCCGGATCAGCGTGCCAATGTCGAGCCGACGGTCGAGCAGCCGAAGGTCGCATCACAGAAGGCCGCCCGGACGGCCAGGGTAACGGCGCAGCCTGAGCCGAAGCGCGCGGCGGCGCCTGCGCCAGCCCGCGCCAGGCTCGCGCGGCGGCACGCGAACCCGCTCGATGCCGAAGCCCGCGACACCAGGATCCAGACCTGGCCGTGCCGCACCGGCGGCATCTGCAGCTGGCAGCGGTGAGAGGCTTCACTTCCTTGCGTCGATCCTCGCGTCAACATTAAACCCGTCATCCTGAGGAGCGCGCTCTTGCGCGCGTCTCGAAGGATGCACGGCCCAGATCGCGCAGCAGGGCCGTCGATCCTTCGAGACGGCGCTACGCGCCTCCTCAGGATGACGGGTTTGGCGCTTGAGCGCTCGGTGCCGAACGACGCCGTTCCGAGAGCCCCCGAGTCATCCCGCCGTCGCAAAACCGTCGGCGGAGAGTCAAGAAACCGTAAGGGCGGAGTCAAACGGCGCAGGCAAAACCTTCGTTGCGATTCGACGAAGGTTGTTCGATGCCGACAGCGATCTCCGCGAGGGGACGAGGCCTTACAAGGCGTCAGCTTCTGGTGCGCTCGGCATCGACGGCTGCGCTGGCCGGATTGGGCTCGCTCGCAAAGCCCTATCTGAGCCGTGCGGCGGATCGTCCCGCGATCGCGGGTATCCAGTCCGGCGACGTCGCGAGCGATTCCGCTGTCATCTGGGCCCGCGCCGATCGCGCAGCGCGGATGCAGATCGAATGCGCGAGCGTCGAGAGCTTCGCCACCATCCTGCGCACCGCATCCGCCGATGCGCTGCCCGAGCGCGATTTCACGGCAAAGCTGCTGCTCGACGGCCTGCCGCCGGGCCAGGACCTGTTCTATCGCATCAGCTTCGCGGATCGCGACGGCGTTGCAGGCGAAAGCCGCGTCGGGCATTTCCGCACCGCGCCGGTCGACCGCCGCTCGATCTCGTTCGTCTGGTCCGGCGACGTCGTCGGGCAGGGCTGGGGCATCGATCCCGCGCGCGGCGGCTTGCGCAGCTACCGCACCATGCTCAACGAGCGCCCGGATTTCTTCATCCATTCCGGCGACCACATCTATGCGGATTGCACGGTGCCGCCGGAGCAGACGCTGCCGAACGGCGAGATCTGGCGCAACATCGTCACGGAGGAGAAATCCGTCGTCGCGTACAGTCTCGACCAGTTTCGCGGCAACTACAGATACAACTGGCTTGACGAGAATTTTCGCGCCTTCCACGCCGAGGTGCCGATGTTCGCTCAGTGGGACGATCACGAGGTGGCCGACGACTGGTCGCCGATCGGCACCGCCGACGCTACCGGCTACGACGCGGACGGTACCTCGCGCCTGGTGGCGCGGGCGCGCCGCGCTTTCCATGAATTCATGCCGATGCGGTTGATGCCGGAGCGCGACGGCCGCGTCTATCGCAAGATCGCCTATGGGCCGCTGCTCGACGTCTTCATCATCGACATGCGCTCCTATCGCGATTCCAGCTGGAACAAGCAGGGCGATCCCGACAAGGCGTTCATCCTCGGCGAGAGCCAGCTCGCCTGGCTGAAGCGCGAACTGGTGGCGTCGGATGCTGTCTGGAAGGTGATCGCGGCGGATTTGCCGATCGGCCTGATCAGCCTGGATGCGGTCGCGCTCGGCGACGGCCCGCCCGCGCGGCGCGAGCACGAGATCGCCGATCTGCTGTCCTTCATGAAACGCGCCGGTGTCCGCAACACGGTGTGGCTCACCGCCGACATGCACTACACTGCCGCGCATCACTATGATCCGAACCGCGCGGTGTTTCAGGAATTCGAGCCGTTCTGGGAGTTCGTCTCCGGTCCGCTGCATGCCGGCACCTGGTCGCCGGGCGAGCTCGACAACACCTTTGGCCCGAAGGCGATGTACCAGAAGGGCTGCTCGGTCGAGCAGGGCGACAATCTCGCGCCGTGCTTCGGCCTGCAATTCTTCGGCCGCGTCGACATCGACGGCACGACCTCTGTGATGACGGTGACGCTGAAGGACGTCGACAACCACGACCTCTGGTCGGTCGACATCGAACCGCGGCCGGACGCGCGGCCCGGCCAGATCATGGCGGAACATATTTAGTCCCGTCGCGACATCTTGATTGCGGATGCCTTGCCCGAGGGCCCGATTTGCGGGCAGACTGCGACTTGGCAGTCCTGCCAATTTCATTCCTTCCAGACAATTTGCTGGCGTGACGTCGTCGATGGCATCGGCGCCCCACGCGTCAGGAGCTATCCATGGAAAATCTGCAGACACAGGGCATCCGCCTGCCGTAGCTCGGGCTCGGCACCTTCCGCATGCAGGGCGACGCCTGCCGCGCGGCGGTCGAGAGCGCGCTCGGGCTTGGTTACCGGCATATCGACACCGCCGAAATGTACGCTAATGAAGAGGCGATTGGCGCGGCGATCGCGACCGCGAATGTCGCGCGCAAGGACCTGCACGTGACCACCAAGGTCTGGCACGAGAATTTGGCGCCGGACGCGATCCGCAAGGCGTTCGACACCAGCTTGAAGAAGCTGCGGCTCGATCATGTCGATCTCTATCTGGTGCACTGGCCGTCGCGGAGCATGAAGCTGCCGGCGGTGTTTGAAACGCTGATGCAGCTGAAGGAGGAGGGCCGCACCCGCGCGATCGGCGTCGCCAATTTCACCACAGCGCTGCTCAAGACCGTGGTCGAGGACATCAAGGCGCCGATCGCCTGCAACCAGATCGAATACCACGCGATGCTGGACCAGACGCCGGTGCGCAAATATCTCGCGGCGAAATCGATCCCGCTGGTGGCCTATTGTCCGCTGGCCCAGGGCCGCTTCGCCACCGACGAGACCCTTGCAAAGATCGGCAAGAAGCATGATGCGACCGCAGCGCAGGTGGCGCTGAAATGGCTGCTCGATCAGGACGGCGTTGCGGCGATCCCGAAAGCCTCGCGCGCCGAAAGCCAAAAGGCCAATTTCGATGCGCTGAAGGTCAAGCTCGACGACGACGACCGCAAGGCGATCGGGGCATTGCGCAAGGACATGCGCTGCGTCAATCCCGGATTTGCGCCGGCGTGGGATTGAGCCCGGCGGGCATTTGATGAGAACGTAGAAAAAGAAAATGGCTCCGCGAGGAGCCATTTTCCGTCTGTCGATTTAGTAGCGATCCCGCCTGATAACCACCGTGCGGTCATGGTCGTGGTGCCAGCCGCGATGCCAACCGCGGTCGTGGCGCATTCCACGGTCATGGCGCATCTCGGCGCGCGCGCCCCAGCCACGATCCCAGTGATGGTGGCCGCCGCGCTTGATCACGACGGTCTCGGCGCTCGCGATCGACGGAACGGCCACTGCAAGCGCACCGACAGCCGCAAGAACAAAGCCAAATTTTTTCATCTCATCCTCCTCAATGATGCGTGGAGGAAACCGTACAGGCATCGAAACGTTCCTGAGGAAACGGAGGAGTTTTCTGAACGGTTGTTCAGGCAATTGCGGCCGCTGCTGTGCGTCGCGCATTGTCGCGCACAATCGATAGATGAGCGCTGCAGGTCGCTTCGATGGCCTTGCCTAAGGGCTGCGTCCGACGCATCATCGCGTCATAAAAATCATATTGGGGGGCGTCGCCGTGAGCGGATTTTCGCGCCGGGATTTTTTGAAAGTTTCTGGATCGGCCGCTGCCGCCGCCATCGCGGCGCCGGCCGCTGCGGCGATGGGGCCGGACGACAAGTTCGACCTCGTGATCAAGAGCGGCGACGTGATCGATCCCAGCCAGTCGCTGCGCGGCAAGCGCGACATCGGCATCCGCTGGGGCATCATCGAGGCAATCGAAGACGAGATCCCGGCCGCTCGCGCCGCCAAAACCATCGACGCCTCGGGCAAGCTCGTGACGCCGGGCCTCGTCGACCTGCACTGTCACGTCTATCCGTACGGGTCGGCGATCGGCATTCCCGCCGACGAGTTGGTGCAATTCCAGGGCACCACGACGGTGGTCTCGGCCGGCGATGCCGGCGTCAACAATCTGGCGGCGTTGCGGCGCTTCATCGTGGCGCAGTCGCGGGCGCGGATCTACGCCTTCCTCCATATTGCGAACAACGGCCTGTCGGCCTTCCCGGTGGCCGAGCTCTACAATATCGACAACGCCCAGGTCGAAGCCTGCGCGATGGCGCTTGCCGAGAACCCGGACTTCCTGATCGGGGTCAAGGTGCGGATGTCGGAGAACGTCATCTTCAAGCACGGCATCGAGCCGCTGAAGCGCGCCATCCAGGCCTGCGAGATGTGCGGCTGGCCGGCGCGGATGATGGTGCATATCGGCGGCGTCGAGACCAGGGAACTGATGTCCGACATCCTCGATCTGCTGCGGCCAGGTGATATCCTCACCCACGCCTATTCCGGCGCGCCGAACATGTCCGGCGCCTTCACCAACATCGTGCAGGACGGCAAGTTGCTGCCGGCAGCGCTCGAAGCCAAGCAGCGCGGTGTGCTGTTCGATGTCGGCCATGGCGGCGGCAGCTTTGATTTCACGGTGGCGGAGATCGCTATTCCGGCGGGCTGCACGCCCGACACGATCTCCTCCGACATCCATGTCTTCTCGGGCAACTCGCCCGGCATCCCGTTCCTGCCGAACGTGATGAGCAAGTTCCTGGCGATGGGCTCGTCGCTGGATCAGGTGGTGGAGATGGCGACTTCGGTGCCGGCGCGGGCCATCAACCGCGCTCCCAAGATCGGCACGCTGCAGCGCGGCGCGCCCGGCGACGTCGCGATCATGGACCTCGTCGAAGGTCCGGTCACCTTCGTCGACACCCGCAACAACAAGCGCGACGGCAATCTGCAACTGAAGCCGGTGCAAACGGTGGTCAACGGCGTGCCGTTCGGCCGGCCCTATCAGGCGCCGTTTTCGGTGAGGTGATTAGGTCTCTCGATCACCTCTCCCCGTTGGGGAGAGGTCGGCGCGAAGCGCCGGGTGAGGGGACGCAGGTCCACGAGAGGGCGCAACCCCTCACCCGGATCGCATCTGACCTCTCCCGCAAGGGGAGAGGTGAACCGACAACGCTGCTGCAGCCTGACGTGTTCAATTAGCCGCTCTTCTCCACATTGCTGCTTCGTGCCGGTACGCCGAACTCCTTGCGGCACACCTCGGCCAGCACCGCGACGCCCTCGCGGATCTGCTCATGCGAGGGGCTGGCGAAGCAGAGGCGGAGCCGGCTGCCGGAATGCGCCTTGCTGGTCGACCATTCCGGTCCCGGATTGATCGAGACGCCGGCGGCAAGCGCCGTCTGATAGAGCTTCAACGTGTCGACATTGTCGGGCAGCTTGACCCAGAGAAAGATGCCGCCCTTGGGGGCCTCGAATTCGGCCGCGGTGCCGAATTGCTCGTTCAGCGCCTCCATCAGCGTGTCGAGCTTGGCGCGCAGGCCCTTGGTCAGCCGCGGCACGTGGGTCGAGAAATGCGGCGCGCAATATTCTGATAGCACCATCTGCTCCAGCGCGCCGGAGCCGGCGTCGGTCTTCAGCGGCAGCATCCGCGACATGATCTCCCAGGGCGCGACGATGAAGCCGACCCGCAGCGCCGGCGCTATCGACTTCGAGAACGAGCCGATATGGATCACGCCGCCATGCTTGCTCATGGCATGGATCGCGGGCGGCCGTTCGCCGCTCCAGATCAGATCGGCATAGCAATCGTCCTCGAAGATCGGCACGCCGTATTCTTTTGACAGCTTCAGCATCTCGGCGCGCCGGCTCTCGGGTAGGATCGAGCCGGTCGGGTTCTGCACCGTCGGGATGGTGTAGATGTATTTCGGCGTGATGCCGCGCCGCCTGTGATCGGCGAGCGCTGCGGCCAGCGCATCGATCCTGATGCCGTCGCCATCGAGGGGAATGCCGACCGCGTTGACGCCGAGCCGCGTCAACCGGTTCAGCGAGCCCTGATAGGTTTCCTGCTCGATCAGCACGGTGTCGCCCTTGGCGAGCAGGGTCTGATTGACCAAATCGAGCGCCTGCAGCGAGCCGGAGACGATCATGATCTCATCCGGCGTGCAGGCAATCCCCGCATCGCGCTTCAGCTTCTCGGTCAGGAATTGCCGAAGCGGCAGGTAGCCCTGAGGCCCGTGCGCGAGGTTGTAGGTCGCCAGATTCCTGCCTTCGCGTTTCAGCACGGCGTTGACCGCCTCGAGCAGTCCGTCGACCGGGACCTGGTCGGGATCATTGTTGCCGCCGACGAAGCTGTATTTGGCGAGCCCGGTCCATCGCGCCGCCGGCGCAGGCAGGCCGGCCGGGAGCAGCGGTGCGAAGTCGAACTGGGCTGAGGTGGACATGGACGTTTCGCTCCGTGTTGTTGTCGTTGAGAAGGCCGCGCGTAAGCGGCCCTCTATGCAGTCAGTTCTTGCCGGGCAGCCTGATCGGCCGGCCCTGGCTGATGAAGGCGTAGTGCCCGGGGCCGACGCTGCCGACCATCAGGGCCTCGACCGCCGGTTCCGCGATCTCGCCCGCCGCCGCCCAATCGACCACGAAATTCGCGCCGGTGCCGCCGCGGGTATCGGTCGTGGCGATAGCAACCTCGACGGTCGCGAACGGTTTTAGCGCGATCGGTGATTTGAGGTAGCTCTCCACCATCTTGCCTGATGTGTCGTAATAGGCGATCCGCTTCAGCACCAGCGGCCTCGTCTCGGAGGCGTTGTGCACGCTGAGCGTCACCGAGAAATCCGCCCTCAGCTTGCCCTGGCTCATCGACACGCTGGAATAGACCGGCACGTAGAACGCACCGGAGGCCGTGAGCCCTTCGGCCGGCACCGCGGTCAGCGAATTTGCAAAATTTTGTTCAATACTTCCGGGGGATTGTGCTAGCGCCTCAGGCATGCGCACGGTGAGGCAGACCAAAACTGCCAGAAAAATGCCGCCTGCGCGGATGTGACACATTGCTCGGTTGATCCTCACGCCCGGCCCTCTAGGTTGCGGCAACAGGAAGTCTTTGACGCATGCATGAACTGATCCCCGACATCACGCTCTGTATCCTGTTTGCCTGGGGGCTCGGGCTGCTCGCCCATTTCTCCCGGCAACCGCTGATACTGGCGTACCTTATCGCCGGCTTTTTCATTGGTCCATTCGGCATGGGCTGGGTCAAGTCCCAGGAGTCGATCAGCATCATCTCCGAGCTCGGCCTGATCTTCATGCTGTTCATGATCGGGCTGGAAATCGACCTCAAGAAGATCATCCGCGCCGGCAAGGTCATCCTGTTCGCCGGCGTCGGCGAGCTGCTGGGCGGCTGCCTGATCGGCGTCGCGTTCTTTGCAGCCATCGGGCTTGCGATCGGCGGCGGCAAGTTCGACGCGGTCTATCTCTGCGTCGCCTGCGCGCTGTCCTCGACCGTCATCATCGTCAAGGTGCTCTACGAGAAGCGCGAGCTGGATACGCTGCCGGGCCGGATTACGCTGGGCGTGCTGGTGTTGCAGGACATCTTCGCGATCCTGTTCCTGGCGGTGCAGCCGAGCCTGGACAATCTGCAGATCAGCGTCGTGTTGCTGTCGATCGCCCGCGTTGCGGTGCTGGTCGCGACCGCGCTGGTGCTGAGCCGTTACGTGCTGCCGCGGCTGTTCCACCAGATCGCGCGCCGGCCCGAGCTGGTGCTGCTCGGCGCGCTCGCCTGGTGCTTCTTGATCGGCGAGATCGCCGAACGGCTGCATCTGTCGCGCGAGATGGGCTCGCTGGTCGCCGGCGTCTCGATCTCGACCTTCCCCTACGCGCTCGACGTCACCGCCAAGGTCACGACGCTCAGGGATTTCTTCATCACCCTGTTCTTTGTCGCGCTCGGCATGACGATCCCGATTCCGGGACTCTCGGTGATCGGACTGGCGCTGGTGATCGCGGCCTTCACGGTGGCAAGCCGCCTGGTCACGACGTTCGCGCCGCTCTATCTGATGAAGCAGGGTCTGCGCGCCAGCCTGCTGCCGGCGATCAATTTGGCGCAGATCTCCGAGTTCTCGCTGGTGGTGATCCAGACCGGCGTCGCCGCCAACCACATAGCGACCGAAACGGCGAATGCAGTCTCGTTCGCGTTCGTCGTGCTGGCGGTGCTCTCGACCTTCGCGATGGCCCGCAGCGACCAGATCGTGCGCGGCCTGATCGGTCCCTTGAAGCGGATCGGGCTGCGCGACCTCGACCATGAAGGCCAGGGCCGCGGCGAGGCCGGGCAAGCGGGCGAGCATGGCGAGATCCGGCGCATCGTCATCCTCGGCTTTTTCCGCGCGGCGAGCGCGCTGATCAGCCAGATCGAGCGCCAGAACCAGTCGCTGCTCGAGCAGATCAGCGTCGTCGACTTCAATCCGCTGGTGTTCCGCACGCTGACCGATCGAGGAATGCACGTGATCTATGGCGATATCAGCAATGTCGATACCCTGGTCCATGCGGGCATCGGCAAGGCCGAGATCATCATCCTGAGCGTGCCGGATTTCCTCTTGGTCGGCGCCGACAACGAGAAGCTGGTGCGCCACGTCCGCGCGCTGAACCCGACCGCGAAGGTTGTCGCCACCGCGGACCTCTTGACCGGCGTCGACGATCTCTACGCCGCCGGCGCCGATTACGTGACGGTGACCCGCCTCAGCGACGCCGGCGAGCTCTATGCCGTGATCGAGGCCACCGATGCCGGCCTGCTCGACGACAAGCGCGCCGAACTGGACGCCCAGTTGAGCGACCGCCGCGAGGTGCTGCCGTAGGAGAGCATGATCCGGGAAATGCGGTACCCGTCACCGTCCTGGTATGCCTGCCGGACGCATGGCGGGTTGCATAATGATACTGGCGCTGACATCGGAACCCGGCTAATCCACTGCCTGCATGTAACGAGATGTCAGGACAATGGCCGATACGATCCAGGAAGTGCTGCAAGCCTTTGCGAAGGGCGAACTCGTCGTCGTCACCGACGATGACGATCGGGAAGGCGAGGGCGATCTGATCGTCGCGGCGTCGTTCTGCACGGCGGAGAAGATGGCCTTCATCATCCGCCACACCTCCGGCATCGTCTGCGCGCCGATCACCACCGAGGACGCCCGCCGGCTGCGGCTCGACCCGATGGTGGCGCACAACGAGTCCAACCACACCACCGCCTTCACCGTCTCGATCGACTACAAGCCCGACGGCGGCACCGGCATCTCGGCCGAGGAACGCGCCTCCTGCTGCCGCGCGCTCGCCAATCCCAATGCCGGCGCCAACGATTTTGCGCGGCCGGGCCACATCTTCCCGCTGATCGCGCGCGACGGCGGCGTACTGCTGCGCTCCGGCCATACCGAGGCCGCGGTCGATCTGTGCCGGCTCTCGGGCCTGCCGCCGGTCGGCGTCATCAGCGAGCTGATGAACGACGATGGAACCGTGATGAAGGGCGAGCAGGTGGCGAAATTCGCCGCTGCCCACAAGCTCAAGCATGTCACGATCGCGGACATGATCGCCTATCGCCAGGCGCGCGAGAAGCTGATCGAGCGGGTCGCGACCTTCACCACCGAAAGCCCGATCGGGCCGCTGCAGGGCTATGCCTATCGCTCGCCGTTCGACGAGATCATGCACGCCGCCTTCGTCTATAACGGCATCGGCGACGGCCGGGACGTGCTGACACGGCTGCACAAGCCCAACATCGTCAAAGACCTCTTCACCGGGCCGGCGCGCATGGAAGCCGTGCTGCGGCACTTCAAGGCTGCCGGCCGCGGCGTGCTGGTCTATCTGCGCGACGGTGCCGCCGGAGTTCCGGTGCAGCCGGTCGAAGAGTCGAAGACCGCGGAGGCCGATCGCCACAAGCAGTGGCGCGAGGTCGGTGTCGGCGCGCAGATCCTGCGCGATCTCGGCGTCACCTCGATCCGGCACCTGACCTCGTCGGTGCACGACTACAAAGGGCTGTCCGGTTTCGGCATCGAGATCGTGTCGAACGAGAAGCTGGAGACCTAGCACTGTCATTCCGGGGCGATGCGCATGCATCGAACCCGGAATCTCGAGATTCCCCGGGGCGCAATGGCGCCCCTGAGGTTCACGCTGTCGCGTGCCCCGGAATGACGACAACCCAATTCAATTGCGCTTCGCAGCATAGCGCTTTAATTTATCCGCCAATTTCCGAGTGACGATGCGAAAGGATGTTTCATGAGCGTGCGCCCCCAGGCCAAGGACAAGCCGGCTGCCGCCAGCTTCCAGTGGGATGATCCGTTCCTGCTCGACGAGCAGCTCACCGAAGACGAGCGCCTGATCCGCGACACCGCGCGGGCCTATGCGCAGGACAAGCTGGCTCCACGGGTCACCAAGGCCTATCTGGAAGAGAAGACCGATCGCGAGATATTCAACGAGATGGGTGAGCTTGGCCTGATCGGTGTCACGCTGCCCGAGGAATATGGCTGCGCCAATGCGAGCTACGTGGCCTACGGGCTCGTCGCGCGCGAGATCGAGCGCGTCGATAGCGGCTATCGCTCGATGAACTCGGTGCAGACGTCGCTGGTGATGTATCCGATCTACGCCTATGGCGACGAGAACCAGCGCAAGAAGTATCTACCCAAGCTCGCGACCGGAGAATGGGTCGGCTGCTTCGGCCTGACCGAGCCGGACGCCGGTTCCGATCCCGGCGGCATGAAGACCCGCGCCGAGAAGGTGGCCGACGGCTACAAGCTCAACGGCGCCAAGATGTGGATCTCGAATGCGCCGATCGCTGACGTCTTCGTGGTGTGGGCCAAGTCGGCGGCGCATGACAACCAGATCCGCGGCTTCATCCTCGAGAAGGGCATGAAGGGCCTGTCGGCGCCGAAGATCGGCGGCAAGCTCAGCTTGCGCGCCTCGATCACCGGCGAGATCGTGCTCGACAATGTGGTGGTGCCGGAAAGCGCGCTGCTGCCCAACGTCTCCGGCCTCAAGGGTCCGTTCGGCTGCCTCAACCGCGCCCGCTACGGCATCTCCTGGGGCGCGCTGGGCGCCGCCGAGGACTGCATGCATCGCGCGCGGCAATACACGCTCGACCGCAAGCAGTTCAACCGGCCGCTCGCCGCCACGCAGCTGGTGCAGAAGAAGCTCGCCGACATGGAGACCGAGATCGCGCTAGGCCTGCAGGCCTCGTTGCGCGTCGGCCGCCTGATGGACGAGGGCAAGATGGCCCCTGAGATGATCTCGATCGTCAAGCGCAACAATTGCGGCAAGGCGCTCGACATCGCCCGCATGGCGCGCGACATGCATGGCGGCAACGGCATCCAGATCGAGTACCACGTGATGCGCCACGCCGCGAACCTCGAGACCGTGAACACCTATGAGGGCACGCACGACGTCCACGCCCTGATCCTCGGTCGCGCGATCACCGGCATCCAGGCGTTCTCGTAAGGAGCGCTCACCCAAACGCCGTCATGGCCGGGCTTGTCCCGGCCATCCACGTCTTGGGGCTCGCAACGGAAGACGTGGATGCCCGGGACAAGCCCGGGCGTGACGAGGTCAAAGAGAAGCCGGACATCACGGACAAGAGCCATGGCCGACAACGACGACATCCCGTTCAACCGCGATTTTCCGCTGCAGCCCGGCGTGGTCGAACAGGTCCGCCCCGGCGTGCGCCGCGTCCTCTGCAACAATCCGAGCCCGTTCACCTTCACCGGCACGGTCAGCTACATCATAGGCCAGGGCAAGGTCGCGATCATCGATCCCGGTCCCGATGACGAGGCGCATGCGACGGCGCTGCTCGATGCGGTCAAAGGCGAGACCGTGACCCACATCCTGGTCACTCACACCCATCGCGACCATTCGCCGAACACGCCGCGGATCAAGGCTGCGACCGGCGCACCGGTTTACGCCGAGGGGCCGCACCGCGCCTCGCGCCCGCGCTTCGAGAGCGAGAAGCATAATCCGGAGTCCGGTGCCGACCGCGATTTCAGGCCCGACGTCGAGGTCAAGCACGGCGACGTCATCGAGGGCACAGGCTTTGCGCTGGAGGCGGTCGCCACCCCCGGCCACACCGCCAACCATCTGGCGTTCGCCTGGGCCGAGCGCAGCATCAATTTCGTCGGCGACCATGTGATGGGCTGGTCGACCTCGATCGTGGCGCCGCCCGACGGCTCGATGATTGACTACATGGCCTCGCTGGAGCGGCTCGAGCAGCGGCCCGAGCAGCTCTATTTCTCCGGCCACGGCCCGGAGATTCCGGAAGGCCCGCGCTACGTCCGCTTCCTGGCACGGCACCGCCGGGCCCGCGAGGCGTCGATCCTGCATCGCCTCGGCAAGGGCGAGGCCGACATCCCGACCATGGTGCGGGCGATCTATATCGGGCTCGATCCGCGCCTCGCCAATGCCGCCGGCTATTCGGTGCTGGCGCATCTGGAGGATCTGGTCGCGCGCGGCATCGTGGCGACCGATGGCGATCCGGTGATCGGCGGCACGTACAGAGTGGCCTAGCCTGTCATTCCGGGGCGTGCGAAGCACGAACCCGGAATCCATTTCACCATGGAGTCTGCGGCCTGATGGATTCCGGGCTCGTGCGGAGCCTGTCATCGGGCCGCGCCTTGCGCGGACCCGTTGGCGCGCCCCGGAATGACGGGAAGATTACTTCTTCACCGTCTTCGCCGGCGGCGTCTTCGGCGGCGCGACGGGGGCCGCCTTTTTGGCAGGTTTGGCGTTGTCGTTGTCGGCGGCGGTGTTGAGGTCCTCGATCAGCCTCTTGACCCGCGCAGCGTTGCTGCCGAGATCGGCGTCGAAGTAGCGCGACGCCGAGCGGATATCGACGCGCGAGTCCTCGTCGTCGGGCGTGACCCGGATCGAGACGTCCTCGCGGAAACCCATGATCGGGGTGCGCGCCACCGCCTCGATCCGGCCGATGCGGCGCGGCGGCTGCGGCGCGCGCGCGTCGATGACGAGCCATTTGCGGCGGTTCACCAGCCGCAAGGTCATCTCATAGGCGCGGTCGACCGGGGCTTCGAGCTCGACGGTTTCGATATCGGGCCAAGCCGCGCGCTGCTGCTCGGCCGAATAGAGGCCGGCATAGGCGGCCGGGTTGGTGCCTTCCCCGGTGCGCAGCCGCGCCAGCGCCTCGAATTTCGGCGGGTCGATCGCGTCGGTGGTGATGTCGTAGATCCGCGGCAGCTTGCGGTACTGGTAGGCGAGGTAGGCCGGGTAGGCGAGGATCGCGGCGTCGATCACGAGCGCGAGCAGGATCCGGCCCATGCCGCGGGTGCCGTTCTGCCAGATCGCGGCGAAGGCGGCGAGCCCGAGCAGGATCGACAGGCCGGCCAGGCCCAGCGCGCCGAAGAAGGTCATCAGCGCCGGTTTGACCTCCAGGAACCCGAAGCGGACGATGAGGATCGAGACCACCACCGCGACGACGGCAAAGATGGCGAGGTTGCGCGACCAGGTGGCGAGACCGGACACGGGCTCCTGCTGGTAGGGAGCGGAAAACCTGCGCGCCATCGTCGAAAAATCTGCCGGTTGAGATGTCCTTGGGCGACCTCAGCCGCCGCCAATGATCGTGTGAGACCACGGACCTGCGGCGAATTCAAGGGATTTGGGCGTCACCCCCAGATCGTCATGGCCGGGCTTGACCCGGCCATCCAGGTCTTGCGGCACACGAAGGCGTGGATGCCCGGGTCAAGCCCGGGCATGACGACCGTTAGCTTTCACACCGCGGCGGTCGGGAAGGTGTAGTCCTTGAACTGGTCGCGCAGCGCGGTCTTCAGGATCTTGCCGGTCGCGGTGTGGGGAATGCCGTCGACGAAGGCGACGTCGTCGGGCATCCACCATTTGGCGATCTTGCCGTCCATGAACTTGAGGATGTCCTCGCGCGTGGCGCTCTCGCCCTGCTTGAGCTGCACGATCAACAGCGGCCGCTCATCCCATTTGGGATGATGGACGCCGATCACGGCGGCTTCCGCGACGGCCGGATGGCCGACCGCGAGGTTTTCCAGATCGATCGAGGAAATCCATTCGCCGCCGGACTTGATCACGTCCTTGGAGCGGTCGGTGATCCGCATATAGCCGTGCTCGTCCATCGTCGAGACGTCGCCGGTGTCGAAAAAGCCCGCATCGTCGAGGATGTTGGCGTCGACCCGGAAATAGGCCTTGGCGATCGCGGGGCCTGAGACCTTGAGACGGCCGAAGGTCTTGCCGTCCCACGGCAGCTCCTTGCCGGCATCGTCGGTGATCTTCATCTCGACGCCGAACGGCGGGTAGCCCTGGGTCTGCAGGATGTCGAGCCGCTCCTCGCCGCTGCGATCGTTGAACGGCGGCTTCAGCGTGGCCAGCGTGCCGAGCGGGCTCATCTCGGTCATGCCCCAAGCGTGGCGCACCTGGCTGCCCATGTCGAGGAAGGCCTTGATCATCGAGCGCGGCATCGCCGAACCGCCGCAGATCACCATCTGCAGATCCGGCAGCTTGAAATTGTTGGCCGCCATGTATTGCAGCAGCATTAGCCACACCGTCGGCACGCCAGCGGTGTGGGTGACCTTCTCGGTCGACAGAAGCTCGTAGACCGAGGCGCCGTCGAGCTTCGGGCCGGGCATCACGAGCTTGGTGCCCATCGAGGGTGCGGAGAAGGCGATGCCCCAGCTGTTGGCATGGAACAAGGGGACCACCGGAAGCATTGTGTCCGAGGCGGAGGTGCCGAGCGCGTCCTTCGAGTTGGCCATCAGCGCGTGCAACACGTTGGACCGGTGCGAATAAAGCACACCTTTGGGATCGCCCGTCGTGCCGGAGGTGTAGCACATCGCCGCGGCGGTGTTCTCGTCGAAGGTCTTCCACTCGAACTTGCCGTCGGACGCCGCGATCCAGTCCTCATAGGCGACCGCGTTCTTCAGCGCGGTCTGCGGCATGTGCGCCTTGTCGGTCAGCACCACGTAGCGCTCGACGCTCGGCAGCTGGCCGGCGATCTTCTCCAGCACCGGAACGAAGGTGAGGTCGGTGATGACGATGCGGTCCTGGGCGTGGTTGACGATCCAGGCGATCTGTTCCGGAAACAGCCGCGGATTGACCGTGTGGCAGATCGCGCCGATCCCCATGACGCCGTACCAGACCTCGAGGTGACGCCAGGTGTTCCAGGCGATGGTGGCGACGCGGTCGCCGAGCTTGATGCCGTCGCGCTCCAGGCTCTGCGAAACTTTCAGCGAGCGGGCATGGATTTCGGCGTAAGTGGTGCGATGGATCGGGCCTTCGACCGACCGCGTCACGACTTCCTGTGTGCCGTGATATTTGGCGGCGTGCTCAATAATCTTGTGGCACAGCAACGGCCAATCCTGCATCAAGCCAAGCATACGCAAATCCCTCCTCGATCCTCACGCATGATCCACCGGCATCTTGGGCGGCCGGCAGTAAAATCATGGAATTGACATGAACTGTAGCGCGGAGAAAGCAAGCCGAAAATGGCCTGATGGTGCGTTTCGTCGCGCCCGCGCGGCAATGGTTACCGCCGCCGTCGCGTTGCATTGCCTTGGCATGCAAGCAGGATCCGCCGAAGCCGCCCGCCGCGCCCCAGGCTTTCCGTGGGACGATCTGTTCGGCATCAGGCCGCAGCGGCCGCACAAGACGGCCCGCCGCGCAGCAGTGCCGCTGCCGAAGCCGCGCCCGGCTGACGCGCCGGCGGCCGCCGAGCCGCCCGCAGCTGTGACGCAGCCTCCGGCGGCGCCTGCCGAGGCCGCCAGGCCTAGCGAGACGGCGAAGCCGGCCGAGGTTGCAAAACCGGCCGAGCCCGCCGCGCCGCAGCTGTCGGCCTGCCGGCAGGCCCTCACCGAGGAGATCGCGATCGCGCCGAGCATTCCCGACATCCACGGCGCCGGGGGCTGCGGCGGCGAGGATCTGGTGCGGCTGGAGGCGATCGTGCTGCCCGACAGGCGCAAGGTCGCGGTCAAGCCGGCGGCGATCCTTCGCTGCAAGATGGCCGCCGCGGTCGCCGACTGGGTCCGCACCGATATCGCGCCTCTGGCGCAGAGCCTTGGCGGCGGGATCAGCAATCTCGACAATTTCGACTCGTTCGAGTGCCGCGGCCGCAATCGCATCGCCGGTGCCCAGCTCTCGGAGCACGGCCGCGCCAATGCGCTCGACGTGCGCGCGTTCGGTCTAGCCAACGGCAAGTCGATCTCGCTGACCGACCGCAGCGTCGCGCGTGACCTGCGCGAGACCGTGCTGCATTCGGTCTGCGCCCGCTTCTCCACCGTGCTCGGTCCGGGCTCGGACTGGTACCATGAGGACCATGTCCATCTCGACCTGATTGAGCGTCGCAACAATTACCGGATCTGCCAGTGGAATGTGTACGACCCGCTGCCGCAGAGCGCGCCGCTGTTGCCGGCCAAGCGCCCCGACGAGGCGCCGCCGCGCGAGGTCGCCGCCAAATCCGACGCGTCCAAATCCGACGACGGAAAGGCCGATGCCGCGAAATCAGATGACGCGGCCGCCGACAGCGCTATCGAGACCAAGCCGCAGCCAACAAAAAAGCGCCGGCAAAGCCGGCGCCTTTGATCGCGATTGCGACGTGATTGGGATCAGTAGGGGACGTTGCCGCCGCCCTGCAGCGCCATCTGCGGCTTGTAGGGCGAGTCGCCGTGCTTCGGCTCCAGCACCACGACGATGGTGCCGAGCTTGACCCGGCCGTAGAGGTCGATGACGTCCTCATTGGTCATGCGGATGCAGCCCGAGGAGATCGACGAGCCGATGTATTCCGGCTGATTGGTGCCGTGGATGCGGAACAGCGTGTCCTTGCCGCCCGAATAGAGATACATCGCGCGCGAGCCCATCGGATTGTCCGGACCGGGTGCCACGAAGGTCGGAACGCCGAGGCGCGAGATTTCGCCGGGGGTCGGGTGCCAGGCCGGCCATTCGGTCATGCTGCCGACCTTGGCAATGCCGGACCAGGCCATGGCTTCTTCGCCGACGGTGATGCCGTAGCGGATCGCCTTGCCGTCGTTCATCACGTAGTAGAGGTAATGGTTGTCGGAATCGACCACGATGGAGCCGGGGGCTTCCTTGCGGTGATACTCGACGATTGCGCGGCGGAACGGCTCGGCCACCGGGGTCTTGACGTAGGTGGTCTTGGCCAGCAGTTCCTTGTCGTGCGGTTTGAAGTTCGCGGTATTGACCGCCTCATAGGTCGTGGCCTGCATGCAGCCCGACAACATCAGGCCCGCGGCCAGGATTCCAAAGGCAACTTTGAGAGACATGATTACATTCCAATCGAAAATCCGCGTCTCAAAGCGTCAAAATTGCGCCCAAAACGCCACGATTCCATGAAGGGCATTATTGCCGAAGCCTGCCATTATTCCCAGACTTTAGATGCCTTTCCCGCATCGCGGGACGTCGTCTGTGGCTTTTTTGCCGCAAGTGTTCTGGTGCGGGACTGGTTTTTGTGCAAACAGGCAACGGTCATCGAGTCGAAGCCGCGTCGCGTCACATTCACCGCCACTTGGCCGCCACAAAGATGGACGCCCGGTTAATGCCCCGGTCATGAAGCGCCAGCCAGAATCGCGCTAAGTCGGCGGGTCCTGCCAGCCCTGTTTGCCAGCCCTGTTTCTTGGAGTTCCTGATGCTGTCGGCGTTCGTTCCTTCCGATTTCTCCCTCAAGAAGGCCGCCATCACCGACCTGGGGTCGCTGCCCGAGGGCGCGGTCTGGGTCGATCTGGTGAATCCGACCGTTGAGGAGGACCGGGCCGTCGAGAAGCTGGCGGGGATCGCGGTTCCGACCCGGGAAGACATGCAGGAGATCGAGATCTCCAGCCGTCTCTATATCGAGAACAGCGCGCGCTACATGACCGCGACGCTGATGTGCCAATCCGACACCGACATGCCGCGCACCACGGCGGTCACCTTCATCCTGACCGGCCATCGCCTGGTCACCGTGCGCTACGACCTGCCGAAGCCGTTCGCGCTGGTCGAGAACAAGCTGGCGCGCGCCTGTGCCCCCAGCATCACCGGCGAGCAGGTGCTGATGGAACTCTTGGACGCGGTGATCGACCGTTGCGCCGACATTTTGGAGCGCTGCGGGGCCGACATCGACCAGGTCTCCCACGACATCTTCGAGCCGGAGAGCGAGCGCCACGGCCACGCCAAGCAATATTCGCAGATTCTGATCACGATCGGCCGCAAGGGCGACCTGACCTCGAAGGTCCGCGAAAGCCTGGTCTCGATCGGCCGCCTCGTCACCTTCCTCTCCGCGATCGTGGAAGGGGTGAAATGGTCCAAGGACATGCGCGAGCAACTCAAGACCATGCAGCGTGACGTCGCCTCACTGACCGACCACGCGTCCTATCTTTCCAACAAGATCACCTTCGTGCTCGACGCCATGCTCGGCGTGGTCAATCTGGAACAGAACAACATCATCAAGCTGTTCTCGGTGATGGCGGTTGTCCTGATGCCGCCGACGCTGATTGCCTCGATCTACGGCATGAATTTCAAGCTGATGCCGGAACTCGAGTGGACGCACGGCTATCCGTTCGCGCTGGTGCTGATGCTGATTGCGGCGATCGTGCCGTACTGGATCTTCAAGTGGAAGAAGTGGCTGTAGGGCCTGTTTTTCAGGGCACGCGTCGCATTTTGGGATTCGGGCAACTGCCTTATTTCCTCTGCTAAAATTTGAGTGTTGCGCTGAACGTTTGGGCGAAACTTGTCTGCGATAACGCCCGCCTCAAAGCCGGAGGACAGCAATGGTTGAGAAGATCATAACGCCACGGCGTAACGTCATCGACTTTGCGCGCTATCAACAGGACCGCGCAGCAGGCAAGGTGCAGGCGATCTCGCCGAGACTTTGCCGTTACTGTGGCGCGGCGCTGCTTGATGGCGAGGACGAAGACGATTGCTCCAGCGCGTTGAACGACATCGCGCTGCAGCCTGAGAAGAAGTCGCGTCGGTTTTACGCCGACTAGAGGCCGAAGCCTCGGAGGCAGAAGCCTCGTTTGCCTTGTTACGCCTGCAAGTGAAGCAATCCCAAAGTGACGGCCGCGGCGGCGGCCGGGATCGCCTCGAAACTTCCTTCGCCGAAATAACGGCTCATCCCAGGCTCAGACGTGCTGACCACCGTTAATGTGGATCTCCGCACCGTTCACGTAAGAGCTGGTCTCCGTACAGAGAACGTAAATGATCTTGGCGACCTCGTCCGGCGTGCCGAGGCGATGCATCGGGATTTGCTGATCGACGATCTTCTCGGTGCCCGGCGACAGGATCGAGGTGTCGATCTCGCCTGGTGCGATCGAATTGACGCGGACGCCGACGCGGCCGAAGTCGGATGCCATTTCCCGCGTCAATGATGCCAGCGCGGCTTTCGAGGTCGCATAGGCAACGCCGGCGAACGGATGCACGCGGGAGCCTGCGATCGAGGTGACATTCACCACCGCGCCCCTGGCGTGCTTGAGCTCGTCGATCAGTCCGCGGGCCAACATGATCGGCGCGAAGAAGTTGACGCGAAACACGTGCAGCCATGTCTCGATATCGGTGTCCATGGTCCCGAGCCGCGCGCCGCCCGCCCCCTTCGGCGAGATCGCGGCGTTGTTGACCAGCGCGTGCAACTCGTCGTTCACCAACCGTTTGCGGATCTCGGAGATGGCGCGAACCGTGTCGTCATGATCGCCGAAATCGACCTCGATGTGATCTTCCGGTCCCGCGCCCCAGGGGCAGACTTCCGGAAATGCATGCCGTGAGCAGGTGATCACGCGCCAGCCGGCGGAAGCAAACCGGATCGCGGTGGCGTGGCCGATGCCGCGGCTGGCACCGGTAAGGAGCAGGGTACGGCGCGGCGCGTTGGAAGGAGGGGACATGGTGTCTTTCAGGCTGTCGTATCAAGGATAGAGCCGCACCTTCGACCAGGCGCTGCCGGCGCCGTCGCGGCGGAATTCGATGCGGTCGTGCAGGCGGAACGGGCGGTCGTGCCAGAACTCGAAACGCTGCGGCGTGATCCGCCAGCCGCTCCAGCCCGGCGGACGCGGCACCTCGCCGATCATGTATCTCGCGCCGGTCTTTGCGATCGCCTGCTCGAAGGCGAAGCGGCTCTCCAGGGGCTGCGACTGCTTGCTGGCCCAGGCGCCGATCTGCGCCTGTTTCGGCCGTGTGGCGAAATAGGCGTCGGCCTCGGCATCGGTCACCGGCGTGACCGGCCCCCGGATGCGCACCTGACGGCGCAATGATTTCCAGTGGAATAGTAAAGCGGCCTTAGGATTTGCGGCCAATTCGCGGCCCTTGGCGCTCGCAATGTGGCTGTAGAACACGAAACCGTCGGCGTCGAAGCCCTTCATCAGCACCATCCGCACGTCGGGCAGGCGGTCGGCATCGACGGTCGCGAGCGCCATCGCGTTCGGATCGTTCGGCTCGGACTTGACCGCTTCCGCAAACCATTCGCCGAACAGGGCAAACGGCTCCTCCGCCGCGGTGAAATCACCCGATGTTAACGGTGTCGGGTGTTTGATGGAGGTCGTGTCGGTCATGTCAGGAGTCCCGATTTGCATCCGCCCGTGTCCGAGAGCGCGCTACTGGCCCTATATAGGGCATGGGGGCGCGTTGGCCTATCGGCGATCCATCCCGCGGGCGCGGTGGTGACATTGATTCTGATCGGCGTTGGCGCCAGCGGCTGCAGCCTGTCGCGCAGCGGTGCTTTCGCCAAGATGGACGACAAGGATGTGACGGGTACGATCAACCCAACCCAGGTCAGCGCGACGATGCCGACCGAGGGCGATCTTGCCTTCGCCCGCAATGCCGCTTCCGACGTGCTGACCAAGGGCGACAAGGATTCCAGCCAGTCCTGGGAAAACCCTGAGACGGGTGCGCGCGGCTCGGTGACGCCGCTGGCCCAGGCCTATTCGGGCGAGGACGGCAAGCAGTGCCGGGACTTCCTCGCGAGCTATGTCAATGGAGTCACTGAGAGCTGGCTACAGGGCGCCGCCTGCAAGGGTGGACAAGGACGGTGGGAAATCCATAACCTGAAGCCGTGGAGAAAGTCCTGAGAGTTTCGGCAGAAGCCGGCCGATCATGGACGGGCGCTAGTTGCAAAAATGCCACTGAGCCCCCAAATGAAGGTAAAGTGGGCCCCGATGGGTTCCATCCAGGACTGATTTTTCCCGTGAAGGAGACGTGACGGATGCGCGACCCCTATGAGGTCTTGGGGGTGCAGCGGAGCGCCAGCGCTGCGACGATCAAGAGCGCCTATCGCAAGCTCGCCAAGAAGCATCACCCTGACAACAACAAGAACGACCCGAAGGCGGCCGCCCGCTTTGCGGAGATCAACACGGCCAATGAGATCGTCGGTGACGAGGACAAGCGCAAGCAGTTCGACCGCGGCGAGATCGATGCCGAAGGCAAGCCGCGCTTCCAGGGTTTCCCAGGCGGCGGCGCCGGTGGCCGTACCGGTCCGGGTGGCTTCGAATACAGCTTCCGCGGCGGACCCGGCGGCGGCGTGGGCGGCGGCAGCTTCGAGGACATCCTCAACAGCATGTTCGGCAATGCCGCGCGCGGCGGCGGTGGCGGCGGCCGTGCGGGGCGGTCCAGTCCGTTCGAGTTTGACGGCGGCGGGGTCGGGGTTGACCTCGATCTTTCGGTCGCCATGACGGTGTCGCTGGAGGAGTCGGTCAGGGGCGGCGACAAGCGCGTCCGCCTGCCGACCGGCCGCGAGCTCAACGTCAAGATTCCGCCGGGCGTGACCGCCGGCCAGCAGATCCGGCTGAAGGGGCAGGGCGAGACCGCTCAGGGCCACCCGCCCGGCGATCTGCTGATCACGATCTCGATCGCGCCGCATCCGTTCTTCAGGATCGACGGCAACGATCTCAGGATCGATCTGCCGGTGACGCTCTACGAGGCGGTGCTGGGCGGCAAGGTCCGGGTGCCGACGCTCGGCAGCGCGGTCGAACTGTCGATCCCGAAAAACACCTCCAGCGGCCGCACCTTCCGTCTCAAGGGCAAGGGGCTGTCGAAGGCGGGTGTATCAGGCGACCTCTACGTCACGACCCGGATCATCCTTCCCGACGGGAACGATGCCGAGCTTGAGGCATTGATGCAGACGTGGCGGGATCGAAACCCCTATAATCCGCGCAGCGATCTTGGCTGACCGCCGATAACGCGCCCCAAAGACGGACGAAGACGCGAAACTGCACCTACCCCGGACTCTATCGGGGTAGACGCGGGCGTTGCGAGCGGGTCAAACAATGACCGGCCGCCGGAGGTCCGGGTTCTGTGGCGTGCAGACCGGATGGCGGAAAAGAGGAGTGCGGCCTCGAGAGGGGGACCAGCGCGGTACCAAACCCCAATCGAGGCCGCGTGCGCCGATCGGCGGATCGGGCGCAGATCATCTTCGCGTGAATATCCGGTGCGATAATGAGACGCCGCAATGACGCGAATCGAAATTTTCAATGTCGGAATTGGGACGCCGAGTGAGGCCGGATTCACTTTCCCGCCATGACGCAGTTTGCGCGGAAATTTCTTCCGTAGAATTACGGAAGATCAGCCGCCGCTCTTCTCCATCTGATCGTAGACGGCCTGCGCGACCTGGGTCAGGCGGCTGCGGTCGGTGCCGCCGCTGACGACATAGGCGACGCCGCGATCGGCCCAGAACAGCGCGCCGTCGCTGCCCTGGACGGCATAGCGCATCTGGGTCGCATCGGTCTTCGCCTTGGCGGTGTAGACCGTGAAGCGCTCGCCGGACGTGCTCTCATACATCAGGAACGACGCCGGCCCGCTCGGCCCCGGCAGCAGGCGGCCGCCGACCAGCTTCAGCCCGGTGAGCTCCGGCGCGCGGACGTCCCAGCCGCAGCGCTTGGTCAGCCATTGCTGCAGGTGGTCGCGTTCGCTGCCGGGCACCTCGACCGGGTGACGGACCTCGACCACGTAGAGGCGGTGCGCATCGAGCGCATCGACCGTGAAGCTCTGGAAGGCCGACGGCGTCGCCGCAGCGCCGTGCGCGATCCAGCCGACGCCGCCGCCGGCGATGAAGGCGGCCAGCGTCGCCGCCACCGCGCCATAGACCCAGCGGCGCGGCTGGCGCACCAGCCGCTCGAGCTCGAGCCGCTTCGGCACCGCCTCGTCCAGCACGGTGTCGTAGCGCGCATGCAGCCTCTCGGCCATCGCGCGCCATGACTGTACCCGCGCCGCGTCGTCAGGATGCGTGGCGAGCCACGCCTCGACATCGCCGCGGCGTTCGGCCGGCAGCTCATTGTCGACGTAAGCGTGCAGCTCGTCTTCGGTGACGGGGATGTTCGGGTCGGTCATATCATTCGTCTCTGCCAAATCTTGTGCGAAAATCGTTCATCGTAACGCCTGCTGTTGCGCAGCCTATCATTTCACCCGCCTGAGCGTCGGGCGCTGGCCTTCGATTGATGCCCGGACATGGGCGCGGGCGCGGGCGAGGCGGGACATCACCGTGCCGATCGGCACGCCCTGGATGTCGGCGACCTCCCGGTAGCTCATGCCCTCCAGCATCACGAGAAGCAGCACCGAGCGCTGCTCCTCGACCAGCGTCGACAGCGCGCGCTCGATGTCGCGTCCCTCGGCCTCGGTGCCGCTGGCGTCGGCATTGTTGTCGAGTAGCGGCAGGAAGGCCGGCCGCCGCGCCAGCGAGCGCCGGCGGTTCTTGTTCAAATTGGTCAGGATCGTGTAGAGCCAGCTCCTGACGTCGCCGCCGAGAAACAGCCGCTCCGAGCGCAGCGCCCGCACCAGTGTGTCCTGCACCAGATCGTCGGCGATATCCGAGTCACGCACCAGCGCGCGCGCATAGCGGCGGAGCGCCGGGATCATGGCTTCGACACTTTGACGAAACGCGGTCATGCATCCAGTCTTCGATGGTCGCGGCGCTAGCCGCCTCATCAAACATAACACCCTAACGTCACGGCTATTCCGGTTGCGCCGATCTGCATGCATGGCGCCTCAGCTGCGGCCGATTTGGGCTTGTCGCCAGCCGAAGTGCTGGTGTACCTCCGGACCGGAAATATTCGAAGCGAATGCCGGTGCCAACGATCTACTACATCCGCCACGGCGAGACCGCATGGAATGCCGAAGGCCGGCTTCAGGGCGTGCAGGACATCGGCCTCAACGAGCGCGGCCGTGCCCAGGCGGCGCATGCCGGGCGGATCCTCGCCGATCTGCTGGCACGCGACGGCCGTGACAAGACGACGCTGCCGTTCGTCGCAAGCCCGCTGATCCGGGCGCGCGCGACCATGGAGCTGGTCCGCGCCGAGCTCGGCCTGCCGCCCGGCGACTACGCCCTCGACGCGCGGCTGCGCGAGATCGGCTACGGGACATGGGAAGGCTCGACGCTGGCGCAGGCGCAGGCCGCCGACCCCGCCGTGTATGCCCGCCGCCTGGTCGAGAAGTGGACGGTGTCGCCATCCGGCGGCGAGAGCTATGTCGACGTGCAGGTGCGGATGACCGAGTGGTACCGCTCGGTGACCTCAGACACCGTCGCAGTCGCCCATGGCGGCACGGCGCGGGCGCTGATGGTGGCGCTCGGCTTCGAGACCCCGGCTTCGGCCGCGGACCTCTACATCGAGCAGGGCGCGGTCTACGTGTTCGGCGCAGCGGGCCTGCAGAAGTATAGTTAACCTGGGCGGTCACGCGAGGTTTGACCCCGCTGCCTGCGCGCGTTACGACACGCCATGTCCTTCAATACGTTCGGCCATATGTTCCGCGTCACGACCTTCGGCGAGAGCCATGGGGTTGCGATCGGCTGCGTGGTGGATGGCTGCCCGCCGCAGATCCCTCTCACGGTGGAGGAGATCCAGCACGACCTCGACCGCCGCCGGCCCGGCCAGTCGCGCTTCACCACCCAGCGCCAGGAGCCGGATGCGGTGAAGATCCTGTCCGGCGTGATGGCGCATCCGGAGAGCGGGGTGCAGGTCACGACCGGCACGCCGATCGCGCTGTTGATCGAGAACACCGACCAGCGCTCCAAGGACTATTCCGAGATCAAGGACAAATTCCGCCCCGGCCACGCCGACTTCACCTATGAAGCGAAATACGGCCTGCGCGACTATCGCGGCGGCGGCCGCTCCTCCGCGCGCGAGACCGCGACCCGCGTCGCCGCCGGCGCGATCGCGCGAAAAATCCTGCCCGAGGTCAAGGTGCGCGGCGCGCTGGTGCAGATGGGCCCGCACAAGATCGACCGCGAGAAGTGGGACTGGGACGAGATCGCCAACAACCCGTTCTTCTGTCCCGACAAGGACAAGGCGGCGTTCTTCGAAAGCTATCTCGACGGCATCAGGAAAAGCGGGTCCTCGATCGGCGCCGTCATCGAGGTCGTCGCCGAGGGCGTGCCGGCAGGCCTCGGCGCGCCGATCTATGCCAAGCTCGACAGCGACCTGGCATCCGCGATGATGAGCATCAACGCGGTCAAGGGCGTCGAGATCGGTGCCGGCTTCGGCGCCGCCGAACTCACCGGCGAAGAGAACGCCGACGAGATGCGGACCGGCAACAACGGCACGCGTTTCCTGTCCAACCATGCCGGCGGCGTTCTCGGCGGCATCTCGACCGGCCAGCCGGTGGTGTTGCGCTTTGCGGTCAAGCCGACCTCCTCGATCCTGACCACGCGCCGCACTGTGGACCGCAAGGGCGCCGATACCGACATCCTGACCAAGGGCCGCCACGATCCCTGCGTCGGCATCCGCGCGGTGCCGGTCGGCGAGGCCATGATGGCCTGCGTGCTGGCCGATCATTTTCTGCGCGACCGCGGGCAGACCGGGCGCTGATCCCCTATATAGTGGCGGTCGCCAGATCGCCCGGGGAATTGCCAATGAATGCGTCGGAGCTACGGGACATCATCGAATGGATGATCGGTGGCGCGCGGTCGGCGCCGACCCCGCCGCAGATGATGGCGGAATGCTGCGAGCGCCTGGTGCGGGCCGGCTTGCCGCTGTGGCGGGTCGGCGTCTTCGTGCGCACGCTGCATCCCGAGATCTACGGCCGCCATTTCTTCTGGACGCCTGGCGCGGAGGTCGAAACCGGCACCGTCGATCACAACATTCTGGACTCCCCGGAATTTGCCGTCAGCCCGCTGTCGATCGTCTTCAGGCAGGGACTTGAAGTGCGCGCGCGGCTCGACGACCCCGCGAGCGCACGCTTTCCGATCGTCGTGGACCTGCAGGCGGAGGGCGTCACCGACTATGTCGCGATGCCGCTGGTTTACACCGATGGCTTCGTCAATGCGTCGAGCTGGACCACCAGGCAGCCGGGCGGCTTCACCGAGGAGCAGCTCGATGCGATCCGCTCGATCACCGTGCCGCTGGCGCGCTACATCGAGATTGTGACCCTGCGCCGCACCGCCACGCTGCTGCTCGACACCTATGTCGGCAACCGGGCCGGCGAGCGCATCATGGGCGGCCAGATCCGGCGCGGCCATGCCGATACGATGGATGCGGCGATCTGGCTGTCCGACCTGCGCGGCTTCACCGCGCTGTCGGACCGCTTGCCGTCCGAGACGGTGGTGGAGATCCTCAACCTCTATTTCGATTGCCAGGTCACCGCGATCCGCGACCATGGCGGCGAAGTGCTCAAATTCATGGGCGACGGCCTGCTCGCGGTGTTCCCGGTCGATGAATATCTCGGCGACGAGGTGCAGGTCTGCTCGCGCGTACTGGACGCCGCGCGCGCATCCCGCGCCGGCGTCGAGGCGCTGCAATTCGCCAACGGCGATGTGGTCGAGCGCTTCCGCTTCGGCGTCGCGCTGCATCTCGGCCGCGTGCTCTATGGCAATATCGGCGGCGGCAACCGGCTCGACTTCACCTGCATCGGTCCGGCGGTCAATCTTGCCGCGCGGCTGGAGAAGATCGCCGGCCGCCTCGGCCGCACCGTCGTCGCCTCCGAGCGCTTCGCCGGCATCTGCGACGGCGGTTGGAGCGATCTCGGCGAGTTTCCGATCGCCGGATTTTCCAAGGCCGAGCGGGTCTACGGCCTGTTCGACGAGGCGCCGCGCGCGGCCGCTGGCTAGCGGCGGCGCGGCGTGACTGACACGGACGCGCAGCGCCGCACCGGGATTGCGCTGGTCGTCGCGGCCGCGGCGGCGTGGAGTACCGCGCCGTTCTTCACCCGGCTGCTGCACTTCGATTCCTGGACCATCCTGTTCTGGCGCGGGTTGTTCGGCGGTGGCGCGATCGCGCTGTTCCTGCTCGCCACGCAGGGCTGGCGCGGCGCGCGCGATCTCGTCGTGATGCCCATGAGCGGATGGCTGGTGGCCAGCCTCTCGACCCTGGGCATGGTGACGTTCATTCCGGCGCTGCAACTGACCAGCGTCGCCAATGTCGCGATCATTGTCGCGATGCAGCCGTTTGCGGCGGCCGCGATCGCCTGGCTCTGGCTCGGCGAGCGGGCGCGCCCCGGCACATTGCTGGCAAGCCTCGTCGCGCTCGCGGGCGTGGCCATCACCGTCAGCGGCGCTGAAGGCATCACGGACTACCGGGGGATCGGCCTTGCATGCATCATGGCGCTGGCGATCGCGCTGATGACGGTGATGATCCGCCGGCACAAGGGCACCCCGATGATCGCCGCCGCGGCGCTCTCGAATGTTCTCGGCAGCGTCGTCAGCCTTCCATTCGCGCAGGGCATCGGCGCGGTCACCGGCGCCGATCTCGGCGTGCTTGCGATGTTCGGGGCATGCCAGGTCGGTCTCGGTCTCACTCTGTTTACGATCGGCTCCAGATTCCTGCCGTCCGGCCAGGCCTCGCTGATCGCCACCCTCGAAACCCCGCTGATGCCGTTCTGGGTATGGCTGGCGTTTGCCGAGGTGCCGTCGCCCCGCGCGTTGCTGGGAGGCGCGCTGGTGATGGGAGCCGTCGTCGCCGATATTGTGGCCAGCCAGCGGACGCAGCTCGCGCGGCCGGCGGAACGGTGATTACAGCTACTCTTCCGGCTCGGTGGTGAACAGCAGTGGATAGCCCTTGGCGCGGCCGGCGTCGGTGGCGCGCGTTGCCTTGGTCTCGGCGACGTCCCTCGTGAACACCGCGACCAGGCAGACGCCGCGCTGGTGTGCGGTCAGCATCACCTTGTAGGCCTGGTCGTCGGTCATGCGGAATTCGCCCTTCAGGATGGTGACGACGAATTCGCGCGGCGTGTAGTCGTCGTTGACCAGGATCACCTTGTGCAGGCGTGGCCGCTCGACCTTGGTCTTGGTCCTGGTTTTTGGTTTGACGACGCTATCGGGCATCGCCCGGCACTCCCTCGCGATTGCCCCGTAAGAATACCGTCTTCCGGCGCGCCTTGGAACCGGTCGAATTGCACGGCGTCATTGCGGCAACGGCACGGCGCGCTTTGTCTCATTCGAGACAGGTGATGTCTAACCTGCAAGCGCGTCCAACCTGCAAGTGACCAACCTGCAAGTGACTAACCTGAATGTGAAGGACAAATGATATCAGCGCTTTTCGCCGCCGGATTTGCGTGTCACCATGACGCTCATACGACGGGAGGGCCGCAATGCGCTGGTATGTCTCGATCGGAGCGGTGCTTGTCGCGGGCATGCTGGCCAGCGGCGATGTGGCCGGTGTTGCCGCGCCGGGCCCGGGACCACAGACCGGCCGGCTGGCGGAAAAGGAATCCACACCGAGCGTCGACATCGAACTGATCATCGCGGTCGACGTCTCCTATTCGATGGACATGGACGAGCTCGCGATCCAGCGCGAGGGCTATGCGCAGGCAATCGTCTCCAAGGATTTCCTGCAGGCGCTGAAGGCCGGGCCGAACGGCAAGATTTCGATAACCTATTTCGAATGGGCCGCTTCCAATGATCAGAAGGTCATCATTCCCTGGCGGGTGATCGATGGCCCGGAATCCGCCGATGCGGTCGCCGCCGAGATCATGAAGACGCCGGTGCGCCGCGCCTCGCGCACCTCGATCTCCGGCGCGATCTATTTCGCAATCCCGATGTTCGACGAGAATCCGCATCGCGGCCTGCGCCGCGTGATCGATATTTCCGGCGACGGGCCCAACAACAACGGCGCGCCGATCACGCCTGCGCGCGATGCGGCGCTCGACAAGGGCATCGTCATCAACGGGTTGCCGATCATGGTGAAGGAGCCCTCCTACTCGACGATGGATATCGAGAATCTCGACCTGTACTACGAGGATTGCGTGATCGGCGGGCCGGGCTCTTTCGTGGTGACGATCAAGGACCGCGAGAAGTTCAAGGAGGCGATCCGCACCAAGCTGCTGCTCGAAGTCGCCGGCCGCACCCCCGAGCGCCCGATCGTGCGGACCGCCGAGAAGGAGCCGCGGGTCAGTTGCACGATCGGCGAGAAGATCTGGCAGGACCGCTGGGGGCGGTAGTGATCGCGTAGGATGGGTAGAGCGGAGCGAAACCCATCATTCTCGTTCCGCTGCGATGGGTTTCGCTCCGCTCTATCCATCCTACGGTTTTATCCTGATCAGCGCGCAAACCGCGCCACCAGTTCGACATGCGGCGTATGGCGGAACTGATCGACCGGGGTGACGCCCGCGATCCTGTAGCCGCCATCGATCAGGATTTTCGCGTCGCGCGCAAACGTCGCTGCATTGCAGGACACCGCGACGATCACCGGCACCTTGCTCGCCGCCAGCTGGGTGACCTGCGCCTGCGCGCCCTGTCTCGGCGGATCGAACACCACGGCATCGAAGTCGCGCAACTCCTGCGGCATCAAGGGGCGGCGGAACAGGTCGCGTGCTTCGGCCTTGAGCGGCTTCAGCCCCGGCGTCGATTGCGCGGCCTTCTGCAGCGCTGTGATCGCGCCGGCATCGCTGTCGAAGGCTGTGACCCGAGCCTTCTCCGCGAGGCGCAGCGCGAACGGGCCGACGCCGCAGAACAGATCGGCGATGTGCTTGGCGCGTCCGCAATGCTCGCGAACCAGCGCCGCAAGCGTCTCCTCGCCCTTGACGGTCGCCTGCAGGAACGAGCCCGGCGGCAGCACCACCTTCACCTTGCCGATCGCAACCTCCGGCGAGCCGCGCTGCAGCACCAGCTCGCTATGCCGCGTCAGCCGCGCCAGCCGATGTTTCTCCGCGACGCGCGACAGCGTGGTGATCAGGCTCGTCGGCAGCGCGCCGGAGCCGCGCACGTCGATGTCGAGGCCGTTGAGGGTCGCGGTGACCTGGATGTCGAGCGGTTTGCCGATCGAGATCAGCGGCTCGGCGACCGCCCAGGCGGCCTCAAGCGCGCCGTCGAGCGCCGGATCGAGGATCGGACAGCGGTCGACCGGGATGATGTCATGTGACCCTGCAGCGGCGAAGCCGACCTTCAGCACCTCATGGGTGCCCATGCGCCCGTGCAGCGTGATGCGGCGGCGGCCCGCGCCGTGGGCATCGAGCAGCGGGGCAACCTCGGCCGCAATCTTCGTCTGCGCCAGGGTCTCGACCACGATGTTGCGCTTCCAGGCATGGTATCCCGCGTCGTTCCAGTGCTGGATCGCGCAGCCGCCGCAGACGCCGAAATGCGGACAGAACGGCGCGATGCGCTCCGGGCTTGCCTGCGCCACCCGCAGCAGCCGACGCCGGTCGGGATGCTGACCGGGGACGTCTTCGACCTCGACCGTTTCGCCGCCGAGCGTGTAGGGCACGAAGGTCGACTGCGCCCCGTCGATCGCGACGCCGTCGCCGCGGTGGCCGACATGGTCGATGGTGAGGAGCTCAGCCACGGCGCGCGCCGAGGAAGAATTCGATATTGCCGTCGCCACCGGTGATGGAGGACGGGAACACATGGATGTCGGTGCAGCCGAGCGAGGCGGCGAAGGCTGCGATATCGTCGCAGATTTCCTGGTGCACCATCGCGTTGCGGATGACGCCGCGCTTGGCGTGTTTGCGCGCCGCCTCGAATTGCGGCTTGATCAGCGCCAACAGATGCATCGGCGCGGCCGCCAGTGACAGCGCCACCGGCAGCACCAGCTTCAGCGAGATGAAACTGACATCGATCACGACGATGTCGGGTCGCGCCGGCAGGCGCTTGCCCTCGAAATTCCGGATGTCGGTCGCCTCCATGGAGACGATCTTCGGATGGCCCTGCAGCGAGGGATGCAGCTGGCCGTGGCCGACATCGATGGCGAACACCAGGCTCGCGCCATTGGCGAGCAGCACCTCGGTGAAGCCGCCGGTCGAGGCGCCGACATCGAGGCAGACGTGGCCCTCGATATCGATCGGATAATGCTCGAGCGCGCCGGCGAGCTTGACGCCGCCGCGCGAGACATAGGGATGCGCCGGCTCGGCCGTGAGTGTGGCACCGGGCGCGACGATCTCGGACGCTTTTGCAATCGGCTTGCCGTCGGCGGTCACGAGGCCGGCGTCGATCGCGGCGCGCGCCCGCGCCCGGCTTTCGAACAGGCCGCGTTCGACCAGCAGCACGTCGATGCGCTTGCCGGCGGATGCGTCGTTGTCGTTGTCGCCCGGCTTGGTCACTTGTTTGGTCACTTGGCGCCCTGACGGCGCTGCGTGGCGGCGAGCCGCACGCAGGCCTCGAAGGAGGTGAGGTCGTGCCACAGATCAGCCGACGGCTCGCGCGGCGTCACCAGCGGACTGCCGTGCAGATCGAGCGCGTGCATCATCATCAGATTGTCCGGCAATCCAAACTCTTCCACCGTCAGCCCCTCCGCGTCGATCAGGCGTCCGTCGGATGCCGGCACGACCTGGCTCAGCCGCGCCACGCGATTGGCGTAGGACGTCGGATCGTTCGAATAGGCGAGGCACAGCTTGCCGCGTCCTGCCATGTAGCCGAGTTCGTAGACGGTGCCTGCGTCGGCACTGGGGCCACGAAACGGCGTCAAATTGGCGATGATGGCGTCGGCAGACTCCATCATCGCCTCGTTGCTCTTGAAGATGGTGAGAGAGGCGCCGGCGGCAGCGGGATCGATGCCGTTGTCGAGCGGATACAGCCCGGTCAGCCCGTGATAGGCGCAAACCTCCGCCTTGCGGCGACCGATCTCCACGGCATCCGGCAGGAACACGTCAGGACCTGCCAGATAGATTTTCATGGACTTGCCTAGGATGAGATCGACTTGGAACCCCTCCCATTGGGAGAGGTCGCGCCCACCGGGTCGCGCCAAAGGCGCGCCCGATGACAGGCTCCGGCGCGGGTGAGGGGTTATGTTCTTCCATGGGGCCTCACCCCCTCACCCGGATCGCTTGCGCGATCCGACCTCTCCCCGGTGGGGAGAGGTGGAACGATTACGCGAGCTTGACGGTCTCGGTCTTGTAGTCCTTGCCGAGGGTTTCGAACACCTTGGCAACGATGCTCTTGGCGTCGAGACCCGCGCGGGCATACATCGCCGCCGGCGAGTCGTGGTCGAGGAACACGTCGGGCAAAATCATCGAGCGGAACTTCAGCATGCCGCTGTCGAGCATGGCGTTGTCAGACAGGAACTGCATGACATGCGAGCCGAAGCCGCCGATCGAGCCTTCCTCGATGGTGATCAGGATCTCGTGCTCGCGCGCGAGCTTCATGATCATCTCTTCATCGAGCGGCTTCATGAAGCGCGCGTCCGCGATCGTGGCGGAGAGGCCGTGGGCGGCGAGTTCGTCGGCGGCCTTCTCGCACTCGGCGAGGCGGGTGCCGAACGACAGCAGCGCGACCTTCTTGCCTTCGCGGACGATGCGGCCCTTGCCGATCGGCAGGGGAACGCCGACTTCCGGCATCTCGACGCCGCGGCCTTCGCCGCGCGGATAGCGCAGCGCGCTCGGGCGATCGTTGATCGCAACCTGCGTCGCCACCATGTGAACCATTTCCGCCTCGTCGGCGGCGGCCATGATCACGAAGTTCGGAAGGCAGCCGAGATAGGCGTTGTCGAACGAACCGGCATGGGTCGCGCCGTCGGCGCCGACCAGGCCGGCGCGGTCGATCGCGAAGCGGACCGGCAGGCTTTGGATCGCGACGTCGTGGACCACCTGGTCATAGCCGCGCTGCAGGAAGGTCGAGTAGATCGCGCAGAACGGCTTGTAGCCTTCGGTGGCGAGGCCGGCGGCGAAGGTCACCGCGTGCTGCTCGGCGATGCCGACGTCGAAGGTGCGGTCCGGGAACGCCTTGTTGAAGATGTCGACGCCGGTGCCCGACGGCATCGCCGCGGTGATGGCGACGATCTTGTCGTCCCTCTCGGCTTCCTTGACGAGGCTCTGGCCGAACACGTTCTGGTAGGCAGGCGCATTCGGCTTGGCCTTGGCCTGGGTGCCGGTCGCGACGTCGAACTTGACCACCGCGTGGTACTTGTCGGCGGAGGCCTCGGCCGGGCCGTAGCCCTTGCCCTTCTGGGTCACGACGTGAACCAGGATCGGCCCGGTCTCCATGTCGCGGACGTTCTTCAGCACCGGCAGCAGATGGTCGAGATTGTGGCCGTCGATCGGGCCGACATAGTAGAAGCCGAGCTCCTCGAACAGCGTGCCGCCGTCCATCATGAAGCCGCGGGAATATTCCTCGACGCGATTGGCGCGGTTGGCCAGCACCTTCGGCAGATGCTTGTTGATCTGCTTGGCCGCCTCGCGCAGCGAGCGGTAGGTCTTGCCGGAGTAAAGGCGCGACAGATAGGCGCTCATCGCGCCGACCGGCGGGGCGATCGACATGTCGTTGTCGTTGAGGATCACGATCAGGCGCGAGTTCATCGCGCCAGCGTTGTTCATGGCCTCATAGGCCATGCCCGCCGACATCGCGCCGTCGCCGATCACGGCGATGACGTTGTTCTTGCCGCCGGAGAGATCGCGCGCCACGGCCATGCCGAGGCCGGCCGAAATCGAGGTCGAGGAGTGCGCGGCGCCGAACGGATCGTAGTCGCTCTCGGTGCGCTTGGTGAAGCCGGAGAGGCCGCCGCCGGTGCGCAGCGTGCGGATGCGGTCGCGGCGTCCGGTCAGGATCTTGTGCGGGTAGGCCTGGTGGCCGACGTCCCAGATCAGTCGGTCGCGCGGGGTGTCGAAGGTGTAGTGGATGGCGGTGGTCAGTTCGACCACGCCGAGGCCAGCGCCGAAATGGCCGCCGGTCACCGACACCGCGTCGATGGTTTCCTGGCGGAGCTCGTCGGCGACTTGCCGCACCTGCTCGACCTTCAGCTTGCGCAGGTCATCCGGCGTGTGAATCGTGTCAAGAAGCGGCGTTTTACTAAATGTGGTCACAGCGAATTTCCAATTTTTTGCCTGTCGGAACGAACGGCCCGACGCGAGATGGGTTGGCGCGCTCACCGCGCAGCGAATGCCAGACACTGGGTGCCGCCCCGGCAGGCCGTGCCTGGTTGTCAGCCTAGATTCACTCCGGATTGGACCACGTGATATGCATCACCTTGGTCGCTCTTCACCCGTCCCGGTTCAGTTTTATCGAACCATTTGAGTTGCTTGCCGCCCGAATAATTCGGGCCGCCCGCCACCCTCAAATGCCCATAGAACTGGAAGCATTACACCAAAGCCGCCGCCAAAGCCAACCCGCTAGGGGCGCTGGGTTCCTATGCCTTCTACTGAAAAATCCAGACTTTTCAATGCTAGAGGCTGCAGGCGGGTTCCAATCCGCCCATTTTTGCGGCAGCCGGCCGGCCCGGATCGGACAGATTCGTGACAGCACCGGACCGCCGCAGTCGTCCCGCGGCGGGGTCAATTGCCGGAAATACGGAGCAACAATTGTCCGCTCTCGCGGACATCCTGTCGCAGGATCGCGATGGTCAGGCGCCTTGCGGGCGCTACTGCACGTCGAGCGGCTCGGTGCCGGTCGGCTGGCCCGAGGCGTCGGTGGTAATCTTGTCGACGCGGGCTTCGGCCTGGCGCAGCAACTCCTCGCAGCGCCGCTTCAGCGCCTCGCCGCGCTCATAGATCGCGACCGATTCCTCAAGCGGGACCTTGCCGTCTTCGAGCCGCTTGACGATCGATTCGAGTTCCTCGATCGCGCGCTCAAAGGAGAGTTTCTTGACGTCCGCCTCGGTGTTTTCGGCCATTCTTTGCGTTCCTGATTGCGCCGATCAGATCGCAACCTGATCTTGTTCGTCCGAGCATGACCTGTCGCAGGCCATGCTCGCCCCGGCGCAGAATCAAACGAATTTTTGCGGGCGTATTGTGGCGGGTATTTAGACGCCCATCAATGCGGTGACGTGAGATGCCACCGACTCTTTCAGGCCCTCGAGGTCGTAGCCGCCCTCCAGCACGGAGACCACGCGGCCGCCGGCGCTCTTGTCGGCCACATCCATCAGCTTGCGCGTGACCCAGCCGAAATCCTCGCCGGTCAGGTTGATCGAGGCCAAGGGATCGCGGTGATGTGCGTCGAAGCCCGCCGAGATGACGACGAGTTCGGGGGAAAACTTCTCGAGCTGCGGCAGGATCAGATTCTCGAAGGCCGCGCGGAACTTGGCACCGCCGTCGCCGGGCGCCAGCGGCGCGTTGACGACGGTGTCGTGCTCGCCGCGCTCGCCGGCGGCGCCGGTGCCGGGGAACAGCGGCATCTGGTGCGTCGAGCAATACATCACGGTGGGATCGGCCCAGAAGATGTCCTGCGTGCCGTTGCCGTGATGGACGTCAAAATCGATGATCGCGGCGCGCTTGATGCCGTATTTGCGCTGCGCGTGGCGCGCGGCGATCGCGACATTGTCGAAGAAGCAGAAGCCCATCGGCGTCGATTTCTCGGCGTGATGGCCCGGCGGCCGCACCGCGACGAAGGCGTTCTGGTGGGCGCCGGTCATCACCGCATCGGTGGCGGCCACCGCGCCGCCGACGCCGCGCATCACGGCTTCCCAGGTGCCCGGCGACATCGAGGTGTCGCCGTCGATATAGATCATGCCCGAGGTCGGCGCGATGTGGCGCAGCTCGCCGACATAATGCTCGCCATGACAGAGCAGCACGGTGTCGAGGTCGCCTTCGGGCGCCAGATCGCGCACCAGCGCCTTGAAGCGGTCCTCGCCAAGCACCTCGGCCACCGCGCGCAGCCGGTCGGGGCGTTCGGGATGTCCTGGAGGGGTCAAATGGTCGAGGCAGGCGGTGTGCGTCAGAAGCAGTGTCATGCAAATTCCCGGCGCAATGGTGGCGCGTGCGAGGACGCATGATCCGGAAAAGTGTGCAGCGGTTTTCCGGACAAGATCATGCGCGAACGATCCCTAATTTAGGCGGTTACCGGCTCGCCGGAAAGGGCCTAGCTTCGATCCTGCCGCATCGTTCCACTCACTAGTCTGATGGCGAAGTGTGTCGGTTGCGCCTCAATTGATCCGCTCGATCCGCTTTCCGGCGGTCGGGCCGATCGGGCTGTTGGCCTTGAAATAGGCATAGAGCGCATCGACGTCGTAGATGCCGAATTGCTGCGCCGTTCCTTCCTTGAACACCGTGAAGCCGTCGCCGCCTTCGGCGAGATAATTGTTCACGGTGACGCGATAGCTCGCGGCGGGGTCGATCGGCCTGCCGTCGAGCGACATCCGCGCGGCGATGATGCGCGCGCCGTCGGGCTTGCTCGCATCCCATGCATACGCAAAGCCCTTCGAGACCTGCAGGGCGCGCGGCCGTTTCGGGTCGGCCCATTGCTGCTCCAGCACGTCCTTGAGCTGCTTGCCGGTCAGCGTCATCGTCACGAGCTGGTTGCGGAACGGTTGGCTGGCGAAGATGTCGGCATAGGTGACCGCGCCGTCCTCGCGCCTGGTGATATCGGTGCGCACGCCGCCCGGATTGGTGAAGGCGATCACCGCGCCGCCATTGGGCTCCGAACTGGTCGCGAGCAGTTGCGCGTCGGCGACGATATCGCCGAGCGGGCTCTCGCCGGAATCATTGGGCACGCGCGACAGCGTTTCGGTGACCGAGCCGGCCGCGCGGTTGGCGATCGGCGCGGCCAGCCGGTCGTAGGATTCCAGCAGCGCGCTCTGCTCCGGATCCTTGGCCGTGCCGGCGATCTTCACGATGGTGTTGTCGGCCTTCGCACTGATCACGTCATGGGTCCGCGGATCGAGCTGCAGATCGATCGCGCTGACCAGCGTGCCGTATTTGTCGCCGGAGGTGACGAGACGTCCGTCGATTTCGCAGACATAGGCCTGGTGGGTGTGGCCGGAGATCACGACGTCGACCGCCTTGTCGAATTTCTTCACGATGTCGACGATCGGCCCGGAGATGCCGGGGCATTCATTATAGTCGCCGGTCGGAAAGCCGCCTTCATGGATCAGAACCACGATCGCCTCGACGCCCTTCGCCTTCAGCTCGGGGATCAGCGCATTGACGGTCTCGGCCTCGTCGCGGAAGTCGAGGCTCGCGACGCCGGCCGGCGACACCAGATTCGGGGTGTTCTTCAGCGTCAGCCCGATGAAGCCGACCGGGATGCCGTCCAATTCCTTGATCTCGTAGGGCGGAAACACCGGCTTGCCGGTGGCCTTGTCGATCGTGGAGGCGGCGAGATAGCGGAATTTGGCCCCCAGGAACGGGTGCGGCCCCTGGCACTTGTCGACCGGGTGGCAACCGCCATTCTGCATCCGCAGCAGCTCGTCCTTGCCCTCGTCGAATTCGTGATTGCCGACCGAGGAGATCGCAAGTCCCATCATCGAAAGCGACTCGATGGTCGGCTCGTCATGAAACATCGCCGACAGGAACGGGCTCGCGCCGATCAGGTCGCCGGCCGCAACGAAGATGTTGTTCTTGTGGCCTTCGCGCAGCTGCTTGACGATGGTTGCCATCCGCTCGGAACCGCCGGCGGGCACCATGATCTTCTTGCTGGCATCGGCGGGATCGGTGATGCGGATGCCGCCCGGCGGCGGCCGCAGATAGCCGTGGAAGTCGTTGATCGCGAGGATGCGCAAGTTCACCGGCGCCGCGGTCTGTGCCCGAGTGGGGCTTGCCGCGACCAGACCGAGTGCGCAAAGCGCGACGAGAGGCGCAAGAGGCTTAAGGCGGGGGCGGGGTTGTCTCATGACCTGTCCATGGAGCGCATAATCATGGCGTGCACGATCATGGAACACACGATCATGGCCCGGCGCCACTACAATTTTGCGACGCTTCGTTTCAATCCTTCGTGCGCGCCATGAAGGCCCTGAAGGCGTCGACCGCTTCGCTGGAGCGCATGCGTTCGCTGAACAGATGGTTCTCCTGTTCGATGCGGCGGGTGACGTCCTCCGGCGGCAGCCGGATCAGACGCCGCGAGATCGCCACCGCCTCGGCCGGCAGCGCGCAGATCTCGCGCGCCACCTTGTGCGCCTCGACCTCGGCATGGCCCGGCGCCACCACGGTGTTGACGAAGCCGGCGACGCGGGCGTCGTCGGCCGACATGGTGCGGCCCATCACCAGCATCGCAAACGCGCGCTGGTGGCCCATCGTGCGCGGCATCAGCAGGCTGGAGGCGCCTTCCGGCACCAGGCCGAAATTGGAGAACGGCGTCGAGAACGACGCGGCCTTGCTGGCCAGCACGTAGTCGCAGTGGAACAGCATGGTGGTGCCGATGCCCATCGCGACGCCGTCGACCGCGGCGATGATCGGCTTCACATTGTGAGCCAATGAATACAGGAGCTTGACCAGGTCGGAGGCGGGCGGCGTCTCGCCGGTCGAGGTGCCCTGCGCGAGCAGGTCCTCGATGTCGTTGCCCGCGGTGAACACGCCGGAGCCGCCGGTGATGATCAGGCAGCGGATCTTCGGATTATTCTGCGCCTTGTCGATCGCGTCGCTGATCGCGCGAAACATCTCCTGGGTGATCGCGTTCTTCTTCTCGGGCCTGCGCAGCCGGATCACGCGTGTAGCGGCTTCATCGGTCACTATGACATGCGCGGTCATCAAGCGGTCCCAGGGTCGGCCGGCATCGTCGCCGGCGAGGTCGTGCCGCTATCCTACATGATCCCGTGCAAGCCCCAAGTGTTCGCGGAGGCTTTTCCTCTTCTGCGAGCATGAGGACGGCGCAATGCAGTTAACCGGAATTCACCTTTCCTGAGCAGGGGACGTTGGTCGTAGGGAAGGACCGCGCGATGATGGCACGCAGCGATCGCGCCCGGTTCGGGGATGCGGTCGATCGTCACGGCGCATTGCGCTTTCGTTCGGCGCTCGATGCGATGGAGATACGCGCGCTCGAGATCGTACTAGCCGCGCCCGACGAACGAGCGGATGCCGCGGCCGATCGCGGCGCCATGCTCTAGCAGGGCACCAAGGTGATCGCCGGGGACCGACATTGCGTACAAGCCGTTCTCCGCGGCGAAGCGCTGCATCGGCGCATGCGGGCCGTCGTCCTGCCCGTTCCACAGCAGCACCGGCACGCGCGAGGAGAGCACCGCGTCCTTTGCGCCGTCGACCTGGCCAAGCGCGTCGAAGCAGGCGCGCACGCCGCCTTCCAGATCGGGCGTCACCCATTCGGCGAGCTGCGGGGCGGTGCGGCGGGCAAAGGTGATGAAGGCGCCATAGGTCAGCGGGCCGGCATTGCCGCGCGGCAATCCGGTGAGAAAGTCCCAGCCGCCGATCGCAAGCGACGCCAGCCGCGTCGGGAAGAATCTGGCGACGCCGACCGCGACCCAGCCGCCCATCGAATGTCCCACCACATGGGCGCGCTCGCCGCCGAGATCGTCGATCACGGCAACGATGTCGCCGGCGCGCTGGGCCTGGTTATAGAGCGCCGGATCGGCCGGCTTGTCGCTCAACCCATGCCCGAGCGAATCGACGCAGACGACGCGAAAGCGGTCGGCGAGCGCGTCGACCACGCCGCATTGCTTCCAGCTCGCAGCGTCGAGCAGCAGGCCGTGCTGCAGCACGATCAGCGGCCCCGTTCCCTCGACAGTGTAATGGATGCGCTGGCCCCGATGATTGGCGAATGGCATTGATAGAATTCCCCACGTTTTCACCCACAGGTGAGTGCGGAGATACCGGGATTCAAGACCCTTGTTCCGGATCGGGAACCGACCCGTGCGGCCGGACAGCGGGCGAAACTTCGGCTCAGCCGCCCCACACGGTGGCTTCGCTCCAGCCGAGCTCCTTGAACTCGGCTTCCCGGAGCGGGGCTTCGCCGGCGGCGAAGAATTCGTCGAGCTGCGGCGGCTTGACCGTGGTCTCAGAGAGCATCGCATGGGCCTGGCCGCGATGATGGATCTGGTGCTGGAACAGATGCATCAACAAGCGGTCGCGCCGCTCGGTCTGCACGGAGGTGTCGCGATTGACCTTGACCGCATCGTCAAGCCGCTCGGGCGTCAGCGCATCGCAGTGAGCGATCAGGCGCTGGTCGATCGCGCGCTGCGCAGCTTTCAGCGCGGCGACCGCCGGGTAGGGCACCTCATCGGCCCATGCTTTCGGCCCGAGCCAGCCGCCCTCGAGCGCGTCGACATAGAAGAGATCGATGACATGGATGTGGTTCAGCGTCGCCTGCAGGCTCGGAAAGAACCCGGTGCGCGCGGCGGCAAATTCCGCCTGGCTGAGACCGGCGCAGGCCGTGAGCAGGCGATGATTGGCCCAGGCGTTGTTGTAGGCAAAAGCGCGAAGAGTCTGAACGAGGCTCGCCGGCATATCGGTCCTCACTGGATTGAAGGGATCAGGCGGGCGCTGCGGCCAGCCGGCCGACCCGCGACAGCAGCAGCTTCAGGATCGTGGATTTGTTGGCCTTGTGATAGGCGATCACGAGGTCGAGCGTCGGCGCCTCTCCCTGCACCGGGCGGGTGGTGATGGTGTCGGGCAGATAGCGCGCCGTGTAGGCCGGCAGCAGCATCACCGCATGCGTCGAGGTGATCATCGATATCGCGTGCACGACATTATGCACCTCGTGCTCGGGCCTGAGATCGATGCCGGCGCGGCTGAAATACTCCAGCACGACGCGGCGCACCGCCGGCGCCGATCTGGACGGCAGATAGAAGGTTTCATTGACGATGTCTTCGGGCGCGACGGCGGCCTGCGCGGCCAGGCGATGGTTGCTCGGAAACACGAACACCAGCGGGTCGGTGCGCACCCGCTTGCAGGCGAGATCCTCCGTGTTGTCGTCGGCGCGCATGAAGGCGGCATCGAGCTTGCGCCGCATCAGTGCTTTGGCGAGCACCGGCGAGTAGTCGCTCGACAGGCGGATATCGATGCCGGGAAATTCGTCGCGCAAGACGCGGGTCACCTCGGGCAGCAGATCGATCTCGGCGCCGGACAGGAAACCGAGCGAGAAGCTCGGCTTCGGTGGCTGCGCCGCGCGCAGCGCCGCCTCCTTGGCGGCCTCCGCCTGCAGCAGCGCCATTCTGGCGTGATCCAGAAAGGCCTTGCCGGCCGCGGTCAGCTCGATGCCCTGCGCGCCGCGGTTCAACAGTTGAACGCCGACCTCCTGTTCGAGATCGCGGATCTGCCGGCTCAGCGAAGGTTGCGAGGTGTGGAGTTTTTGCTCGGCGGCGACCGTCAGGCTGCCGGCATCGGCCACGGCAACGAAGTAGCGCAGATGCCGGAGCTCCATCACCGTCTCCCGATCACGGCCTGTCATATCCGGCAGGCATGGGGCCAGCCTACAAAGTCTTTTTCGCGCCGGCCAGCGCTCTCTATAGCAGTACGCATTCTACGCGGGGTCTGCCTGGCAGGCAGAGGATGTTCCTTCTGCCCGGCACGAAGGCCTGCGCGTCGCCCGCCGGAGCCTGCGCATGTGGAGAAGCATCAGAGCGTCGCTGTTGTTGCTGGCGGCGGTGACGGGATGCGGCGGCGCCGCGGCCCAGTCATCAGGCAATCAACCGAAGGCAAGCGCCATGGAACAGGACGTCGCGACAATCAGGCAGGCCCTCGCCGGAAACTGGGAGAGCATCGCGCCCGAGATCCGGCCGAGCAAGAATCCGGACGGCTCGATCAAGCCGTTCTACCTCAAGCGCGCCTTCATTTATCAGTCCTCCGACCGGTTCGAGCTCGTGGTGATCAATTCGGCCGATCCGTATGGCAAGGTGCCGCTGGCGCGGATCAGGATCGTCGGGCACCTGCAATGGCAGGGCGCGCATCCGATCGCGCCGGGCGCGCAGAAGGTCGATTTCGTCGCCGACGAGGTCTATGAGGTGACGCCGCTGGCGCAGGGCTTCGCCGATGTGCTCAACAAGGTCGCTTCTGCCGGCTACGCGCCGTGGGCGGTCGATGCACCGCAGAGCATCTTCGGCAGGTCGTTCCTCCCCTTCGGCCTCAAGGAAGGGACCAACTTCATGGAGTACGACCTGGTCTATCTCAGGGGCGACCTGTTGTTCTGGGGCGCCCGCAATGTCGACGGCCGCGGCTTCGACACCGAGCAGAACCGGCCGACCAATCTGCAGATCCCGCTGCTGCGGAAGTAACCTCCCGGCAAGGAGTGTGGCCATGAGCACATCGACCGAAGACCGCCGCGTCCAGATCGTGCTGGACGCGTTCGATACCCTGTTCAACAAGCGCGACTATCCCGCCGCCGAGCGGTTCTGGTCATAGCACTACATCCAGCACAGCGCGCATATTGCGCCCGGCCGGGACGGGCTATTCGAGCTGGTGAAGGGCTTGCCCGCGACGCTGCGCTATGAGAACCATGTCGGCGCGGCGAGCGGCGATTTCGTCATTCTGCACGGCCGGTTCAGTGGTCATGGCCTGCCGGCGGCATGGGTCGTCGCCGATATCGTGCGCATGGAGGGTGACGTGCTCGCCGAGCATTGGGACGTCATCCAGGACGAGGCGACGCGCGAACAGTCGCGCAGCGGACTGCCGATGTTTGGCGATCGCTTTCCCGGCTGAGCGGGCCCAGCGAGCGCGCAGGGCGGCCGAGGAGACCGGGCATGCAGCTTGCGAAGAACGTGATCGACGTCGGCCTCTCCACGAACAATCTCGAACCGATGCTGCGGTTCTGGCAGCAGGATGCCGGGCTTCGCTTCGATCATGTGCAGCCGATCCGCCGCGGGCAGAAGCAGTACCGGCACGACGCGCATGGTTCGGTGATCAAGCTCAACCATCATTTCGAGCCGCTGGGCGACGCCGCGCCGAGCGGCTATCGCGAGCTGATCATCGCGCGCGAGGGCATCGAGACGCCGCAGCGCATGGTCGATCCCGACGGCAACAGCGTTTGCCTGGTAGTGCCGGGACATGACGGCATCACCCAGATCGCCGTCGCGATGGCCGTGCGCGACCTCGCCGCGCATTGCAGGTTCTACGGCGACATTCTCGGCTTCCCCGAGCAGTCATGGTCGGGCGGTCCGGCCTTTCGCCTTGGCGACAGCCTGATCCTGCTCGCGGAAGATCTTGCCGCGACCGTCGATCCCACCAGGCAGGCGCGCGGCTGGCGCTACATCACGCTGCAGGTTGCCGATATCGACGCCGTGCATGACGAGCTGCGCGCCAAAGGCGTGCGCGAGGGCCTGGCGCCGGTGACGCTTGGCGAGGTCGCGCGGATTGCCATGATCCTCGATCCCGACGGCAACTGGATCGAACTGTCCCGCCGGGCATCGATCGTCGGCAGCCTGTCCGATCACAAGGCGTGATCGGCCGGCGCGGGGTGCCGTGCCGAGCGTGTCACAAACCTGCGACATATCTCGTGGCAATGTACAGCTTGCCGGGGGATTTCAGGGGCCCGGTGCCGAACCAACGCCGCCAAGCGATCCATATTCCGCTTGGGCGGCGTTGTGCTTTCGATGGTCCGAAGGGTGCCGTGAAATGCCGGGCGCCGATGATATAATCCGGCGGACCACGTCTGCCACGATATGACAGCGCGCCGATCTCACGGGAACATTCGCCCGCCAAGTGTGGCGTTCCGTGCTCTGTCAGAGCGGACATTTCGCATCGTCGGGGCCGGTCGCTGCTCTGTCCCCTCGCCAGGAACGATCGACAGTTCGGCCTCTTATCAGTGATGACACGCTACTATTTCGATCTTCGTGACGGCGGTGGCTTGGCGATCGACGAAGAGGGCCTGGTGATGTCCGACCTCGCGGCGGTTAAAGAAGAGGCCGCGCGCTCTTTGGCCGACATGGTTCGCAATTCCGCTTGCGGTCACAATCTCGGTCAGATTGCAATCGAAGTCCGGGACGACAACGGGCCTGTGCTTGAAGCGGGCATCGCGTGGCGCACGCGCCGGCCGGATTTCTAAGGTTTGGTTTTGCGCCGACGCGCCTAGCGCCTCGTGATGCCCAGATCGAGACTGACGTCAAACAATGGCCCGTCGTCGGTGCGGACCTCAAACGCCAGCAGCCTGTGCTTGTCCAGAGGCGGATTGTCTTTCGCCATGCCGAGCAATGACTGCATCGCTTCGTGCGCGGCAGTCTCCTCGTCGCGCAGCTCGATGCCCTGCCTGTCGGCATAGAGTTCCTCGCCGTTCCGGATATCGAAATAATAGCGGGTTGCCATTTGCGGCTCCCTTTTGTAGCGGGAGCTGCCCAGGCTCTCGAGTGCCGGCGCCCTGAAATCACCCGGCAGCGCCGTAGTCTGCGTCAGACGGTCCGAATTTGCCACTCTACAATGACATTGATGCAGGGAACCGCTCGGGCCAGGCGCTATCGTCTTCGCCGACGATCTCCAACGTGCTTGATCCGTCAGAGATAATTCCCGGGATTTGCAATTGCGCCTTGCATAGCTGGGATAAGTGTATACTTATGGTGTATCGACTGGCCTTGAGCCTTGTAGATCGGTCCTACTGGACCCTTTTCCAAAGACATCGTCGGATGAAAGTGAGGACGCGTGCTTGCAGCACTGCGGCTAAGGCTTTCGTCATGTTGTTGATCGGCTGCCGTTTCACGGATGTACTGGAATGGCAGTGCGGCCCGCTCTGTCACCGATAGAGCGGGCTTTCGTATTTGCGCGCTCAACGTACCTAGAGTGTTTTCGAGCGAAGCCTGTCCCGCACTTGATGCGGGATGGATACCGGTTCGCGAAGAAAACGCGTCAAAACAAGAAGCTAGAGCTTCGGTTCTGATTCCTGTCAGAACCGAAAATGCTCTAGCGCCGCGAGAGGTGATCCATTGCAGGTTCTTGTCAGGGACAACAACATCGACCAGGCGCTGCGCGTTCTGAAGAAGAGGTTGCAGCGCGAGGGCGTCTTCAGAGAGATGAAGCGCCGCCGATCGTTCGAAAAGCCTTCGGAAAAAAGGATTCGAGAGAAGGCCGAGGCCGTGCGGCGCGCGCGCAAGCTTGCCCGCAAGCAGGCGATCCGCGAGGGATTGATTGCGGCTCCGCCGAAGAAGCCCAGATTGGCGGCGCCAAAATTCCCGGCATCAGGGCAATTGCTGCCGCGAACAAACGGCTCGCCGGAGCGTTAGTCTGTACCGCAATCCTGTTGGAGGGAGCGTGCACGATGAAGCAGCGACCTTATCGAGGCAACGGATGCCTCCAGGAACGTCTCTCCGATGAGATCTGTCGTCGGCGAGACCAAGATCGGGATGTTCGATCGAGGGACGAGAAGCGGCGGCAACGTGCGCAGAACCTGGCCGGCACGGCCATCAACGCAATGGCAGATGATACGGCCAGCCGGATCGAACAGTCTGCCCGCAAGCATGATCTGCTGGATGGCCCCAGAGAGTTTCGTTCGTTGCGCCGGGATCGCTGACAAGCGGTAGTGTGACGGCCGGTCGGCTTTGCCGTGATCGCGAACTCTATCTGATCTGCTTCAGGCACAAAAGCGACAGCGCGGTGGCAGCCAAGGTAATCCAGAAAATGTGGATCGTTGAGCTAGGCGACACGAGGCTATTTGAGCCGAAAGGTAGGTTCAGCGGCTTATCGGCATTATTTGTGCGATAACCGGACGCCTGGAGTCATCGTATCTGCGCCCAATCACTGAGTTGCCCGACGGCGCAAGCCCCACAGCAAAAATATTTCGCTTTATCAGAAGTGCAACTCAGTGTATGAATTCCCCGTCTCACCCGATCGAGGGGCGCTGCGCATCGTCACGGGTGTTGCGGTGAGATGCGGTGGACGCCGATTCCGCAACTGACGAGTGCGCATGACGCGGACGGCGAAGTCTTGTGGTCCCGACGCCCTAGCGGCCGGTGTCCCCCGCGAGATGCGAAGCATCTTCGCGGAGGCGATGACAAAAAAGCCCAGTCTCGCCGGGGAGAGCACGAAGTAAGCCGTAACCCATCGCGCAGGGAAAGCCGGGATGTTTCCGGTTACACCTGTGGTCCTACCTCCGGTGCTTTTTGTTGCACCGGACCCATGGGTGCAATCGGCACCCGGCTTTCCCTGCGCCCTCTGTTCAAGGAGAGGGCGGACGAGATGCAAAGCTCGGACAAAGCATGTCGCGAGAATGCGGATGTATGACTCACAGGCCGTGCAACACACTCAGTGTCGTCCCTGCGAAGGCAGGGACCCATAACCACAAGTGCCGATCATTTTGCGTCGCTGGAGCGACAAGTCCCTTCAACAACACAAGCCGCGGCGTATGGGTCCCTGCTTTCGCAGGGACGACAGGGGAGCAAGCGGTAGTCTCCCCGCCATCCGGGTATCATCTGTGAAGGCGCGATGCGCAGAGCGCCTTCTACCCCGCCAACACCGCGTCCGCGCCGGTCACGGCCTCGGCGCTTTCGGTCACGGTCTTCTCCAGCGACGGTGCCTGCACGGAGATGTTTTCGGCGAAGAAGCGCGCCAGCGCGACGTAGCGCTGCGGCTCGGCCTCGCCGTTGGCCTTCGCGGCCAGCGCCTCGCCGGCGAGCATGCAGCCGCCGAGCGTCGCGGCGAACAGCCGCAGATAGGGCGTAGCACCAGCCAACGCATCGTTCGGCGCGGAGGCGAGCCGCTCCAGCAACCATTTGCTTGTGCGCTCCAACGCGGCGTGCGCGTCGCGCAGCTTGGTGCCGGTGGTGCCGAACGCCGGATCGTTGGAGGTTTCGACCTGCTTGATGGTTGCCGCGAGCTCGTCGAGCAGCGCCCACACCGAGGCGCCGCCATTGGCACCGAGCTTGCGGGTGACGAGGTCGATCGACTGGATGCCGTTGGTGCCTTCATAGATCGATGTGATGCGGGCGTCGCGATAGTGCTGCGCGGCGCCGGTCTCCTCGATGAAGCCCATGCCGCCATGGACCTGGACGCCGAGATAGGCGACCTCGTTGCCGACGTCGGTGGAGAAGGCCTTGGCGATCGGGGTCAGCAGCGCGCCGCGCGCGGCGGCGTCCGCGCGGACCTTGGCGTCCTTGGCGCGTGTCGCGACGTCGAGCGCGACCGCGGTGGCGTAGCAGATCGTGCGCGCCGCCGCCGTCATGCTGCGCATCTGCATCAGCATGCGCTTGACGTCGGGATGCACGATGATCGGATCCATCCCGTCGCCCTTGTGGCCAATAGCCTTTCCCTGCCGGCGCTCCTGTGCATAGGCCAGTGCCTGCTGATAGGCGCGGTCGGCGATGCCGACGCCTTCGAGGCCGACGCCGAGCCGCGCCTGGTTCATCATCGTGAACATACAGCGCATGCCTTGGTTTTCCTCGCCGATCAGGTAGCCGATCGCGCCGCCTTGATCGCCCATCGTCATGGTGCAGGTCGGCGAGGCGTGCATGCCGAGCTTGTGCTCGACGCCGCTCGCATGGATGTCGTTGCGCGCGCCGAGCGAGCCGTCGGCATTGACCAGGAATTTCGGCACCAGGAACAGCGAGATTCCCTTGGTGCCGCCGGGCGCATCGGGCAATCGTGCGAGCACGAAGTGCACGATGTTGTCGGTCATGTCGTGCTCGCCATAGGTAATGAAGATCTTGGTGCCCTTGATGCGGTAGGTGCCGTCGGGCGCGCGCTCTGCACGGGTGCGCAGCGCGCCGACGTCGGAGCCGGCATTCGGCTCGGTGAGCTGCATCGTGCCGGTCCATTCGCCGGTGACCATCTTCTCGAGATAGATCGTCTTCAATTCCTCGCTGCCATGGGCGTCGAGCGCCTCGATCGCCGACAGCGTCAGCAGCGGGCAGAGGCCGAAGGCGACGTTCGATGCGCTCCAGATCTCGGTGCAGGCGGCGTTGACCGCGAGCGGCAGGCCCTGGCCGCCGAACGCTTCCGGCCCCGATACCGCGTTCCAGCCTGCGGCGGCCCAGCGCTGATAGGCGTCGGGCCAGCCGGGCGCGGTCGTCACCTTGCCGTTGTCGAGCTTGATGCCGTGCTCGTCACCGACCTTGTTCAGGGGCGCCAGCACATCGGAGGCGAACTTGCCGGCTTCTTCCAGCACCGCAGCGGTAATATCGCCGTCGAAATCGCCGTAGTGGCCGGCCTGCACGGCGGCGGCGAGCCCCGCGCCGTGATTGAGGGACAGCAGGATATCGTTGATCGGTGCGCGGTAGGTCATGGCGTTACTCCCGACGAGGCGTTTGGAAATTGTCTTCCCATGAAACCAGCGGCCTCTCAACTGTCCGAGTGGACATCGCGCGGTCCGTTCCGGCCAGCGCAGCGTCGCTCTATAATAAGGGCGAGGGCGCCATCCCGCGGCTTTCCTGCCTTTTCGATCGCCGCCCTGTTGAAATACCCGCCCTCACTCTATAGACCGGCGAGGCCTTCGATCGGCGCGTTGGGGCGTAGCCAAGCGGTAAGGCAGCGGATTTTGATTCCGCCATTCGGAGGTTCGATCCCTCCCGCCCCAGCCATCCATAGCCGATTTTGGAGAATTTCCTTCTCTTTGAGGAAGATTCCCGCAAAATGCGGCATTTTCAACTCATGAATAGTCTCTGGAGACCCATGATCGAACTTTTTGGTCCGGAAATTCCCAAAAGTCTCTAAGCAAATCCACGAAAATTCCCATTTTCTGGAGACTGGCGCCCGAGACCGGAGAATAAAACCACTGCGTGGTGGGGCGGCATGTAGCCGCGATCACCGGCCCCAGGGGGCTCCGCTTCCAGTATGGTGCCAGCTATTCAATTACGTAACCCAGCGCTCGATACCCGGCACGTCGTTTCGTGGCCATCCGCGCAAGAACGGGAACCGTCTGATCGACGTAGTCCACGACAAGGACGTCCTTCTTTCCATCATGCAGGCGATGGAGGCGGCCGACATACTGCGCCAATGTCCCCTTCCAGGCGATCGGCATCGTCAAAAACAGCGTGTCGAGCCGTGCGTCATCAAATCCTTCACCGATGTACCGCCCTGTCGCGAGGATCAGGCGTTCATCGCGATCTGAGACATCCAACGCCGTGTTGGCGATTTTGCGTTCCTTCGCCGACATGCCGCCGCGCAGGACCACAAGGTTTCTCACGAATGGCGAGAGCCTCCTCTGAAGATAATCGAGGTGGTCCTTTCGCTCCGTCAGAACGATGGGCGAACGCTTCGCCTCAAGCGATTTCAGTACGTCATCGAAGATAAGATCATTGCGTCCGCTGTCCTGGGCCAAGGCTGCATAGATGGCAGACATCGAGGGGCGTTCGACTGACGCTAAGTATGATGGCAATTCAAATTTCGTCGAACAATCGCGTACGCGATGGCGGATTCCACGCTCAGCAGCTTGGGTCCGTGCATCAACTCGATGGCGAACGGGGCCGCATTGCATGAATATAATGGGATGGTGACCGTCTTTGCGGGCAACGGTCGCTGATAGGCCGACGACGTATCGCGCCTTCGAGCGCCGCGCAACAAGCTCGAAGCTTGCTGCGGACAGGTGGTGGCATTCATCGACAATCAGGTGGCCGTAGTTGGCGACGATATCGGCGACCTCTCCATTGCGAACCAGGCTTTGGATGAGCGCGACATCGATGACGCCTGTCGGCCTTCGTTTCCCGCCGCCAATAACGCCAATCTGCTCCGGGTCGATACCCAAGAAAGATCGCAGGCGTTCTACCCATTGATTGAGCAGCTCTCGTCGATGAACGAGGACGAGCGTGTTTCTAGCTCGGTAGGCAATTAGTGCTGCTGCAATGACGGTCTTGCCGAAAGCTGTCGTCGCGGCAAGCACGCCGTTCTCGTAGGAAATGAGAGCATCGAAAGCTCCCAATTGCGGCCGCTGCAGTTCGCCACGGAAGGAACAATCCGCGGGAAGTGCCGTTCCGACTTCACGTTGATCTTCCAATTCGGCAACGCCGCCGTGGCTTTTGATGAGGTCGAGCGTCTCTTCTAAGCAGCCTCGAGGTAAAGCGACATGCTGCGCGAAGAGCTCGGCGCATGAAACAACCCGAGGTTTGCCGAATGTTGGCAACCGCATGGCCTGGGCGCGATAGAATTCCGGGTTCTGGAAAGCTGCTATGCGAATTAGTTGCGCGATCAGGGCAGTCGGAAGCTCCGTCCTGTCGATATAAACCTGATCAGCGACCACGATCCTGATGCTTTTCGGTATCGTGGCCTTGATAGTCCCCGGCGTGCTGCGGCGCGACGGCGCCATTTTCCACGGCTCATCAGCATGTTCGTCGTCGACCGGCATGCGAACACCCAACACACGGCCTGATCGTTCCGCTTCTTCCGCGATCTTGAAGGCCATGTCCGCCGACAACCGGGGCAGGGACGACAGGTAAGCCCATTGATCGTCGTAAGGCCGGAGGTCCGTGTCGACAAAGACGCTATTGCCGATCTCCCGAGCCGTTTTTTGCAGCGGCAGGGCAATCAGATTGCCAAAGCCTCCGAGAGGCATTGTATCCTGATTTGGAAAGAAACGATCATAGGATGTAAAGCCGATCTCGGGGCGTTTCTCCATCGTCTCCGTGATAAGGGCTGAGCCCATCTGCCTGGCGATTCTTGCCGGAACGGGCTCGGAGAATAATATCCAGACATGCCCGCCGTTTCCTGATCGCGACCGTTCGAGGGCGGCGGCAATCCCCTTCGCATGGCACGTGTCGAGGAGTGCCCTCGCGTCATCCGCCCAACTATCCTTGTCGAAGTCGGCGGCAAGGAACCAGCAGGTCTCATCTTGCAGCAGGGGATAGACCCCAGCGACAAAGTCACCGGAGCGGGTATCGCCACCGCGCAGATGCTTTTCGATGACGTCCCTGGAGGGCGGGATGAATGCCTGATGCGGGCATTCTCCACACTTCACCTTCGGCTTGCCACAAATCCCCTTCGCCCATTCGTTGGAACAGGCCGGTGAGTATCCCGAGCGCCCGGCCTTTCTGTTTTCCCATCGAACTGGAAAGACGTCAGGACGCCCGGCGAATAAGCGCCGGAACAGCGCGATCTTCTCGTTCGGCGGCGAACTGTTGGTAACGGGGGCATCAGCACAAGGCCGCTCGGCTGTGCTACCGCTATCGCAGATCAGCTCCTGTTCACGCGTTTTCAGTTCGCGCTCAAGCGCGGTCCTCTCCGCATCCAAAGCAGCCAACCGCATTTGAATGCGTGCAATTTCCCCCGAGGCGTCGCCGTTACCCGCCAAAATGGTAGCTCATGCTTAAAGCCCACTCCGCCGGCCAACATAAACCAAAGTCGGTTCGGGCTTAAGGTGCACAGTATGAGGGACGCCGCGCCGCGGTTCGACGATGGGGATCATACCGAGGTGCCCGACGAGACCGGTGGAGAGCTACAGGTATCCCAGACCAACTCTGCGCAGTGTCCAGCTCCGTTGCACAACGGGCCCTACACTGCACGCGGATATCAACTACTCCGCTTTGCCGAGACCTCACGTGGAGACTGGTTCGAGCAGGAATGCGTGAGTTCGATCCTCTCGTCTCCAGCCATCCAGTGTAGGCTAACAGGCAAGTGCCTGAAAAAGCACGAGAATAGGCCTAAAATGGCCCATTTCTGGGGCTGCGTCGGTCTCCGTCATCTCGGCATCTACGGTTTCCAGGACCGAGGGGCCAAAAGTCTCCGCCCTGTCCCCAGAAGTTCCCGTTTTGAGGAGCGACCCAGCGGAGACTAATTCGACCTAGACTGCCACCCGACCCCGGGCCGCAGTGGTTTCCCGCTCCACCGGGCCAGCCTCCCGGAACGATTGCTGATTGCATCGTTGTTTGACAAAAACCGATGCGCCACCCAACAGGGACGCCACATCGGCCAAGTCTTCGTCCAAGCCCCCACACACAGATGCTCCAAGAAATCGAGAAGCCCCAAGACACCTACGCGGACTTCGTGGTGCGCGTGGTTTCACCGCAGGTAAAGGCACGCATTGCCGACCTGACAGAGCGCGTTAGCATGTGGGAGAGCCAACAGAAGCGAGAGAGCGTTGGAGGGCTAGTTCTAACCCGTGGGTGCTACAAGCGCGGCTCGAAGATGACCGAAAGCCTCCGTGATGCGCTCGGACGCTTTGTCGGGCTTCTACGCATCGCGAAGGCATATCCTAATCGGACCGGTAAGGTATTTCGGTCATTGAAGAAGGAAAGGCTTCACTGGTCGGCACGTGACCTACACAGCCTTCGACGCCGCGTGGAGGGGCTTGGAGGGCCTTGGACTGCTTTCCCGCACTCCGGGTAAGGGACGGTATCATCCGATTGGCTTCGATAACGCGCCCATGCAAGTGCGGGGACAGGGCATCCGTCTTCGAGGCTATCCGTACCAATACGGAGGCGGCCCTGACCTGAGATGAGTAAGCCAGCCATGAGGCCTACCGTCTTTGGTTGTGCTTGTGCACAAGCTCGCCATGAGGCCTTGTGCGCCCCGAGAAGAAGCAAGGGGGGCTCATGAGGGCTTTGAGTATTGTGCTGGCGCTTATGCTGGCTGGCTACATCACGCAGGGAGATGCTGGTGCCGCAGTGCTGAAGTGCAGAGTTGATGGCTACGATGGAGACACGTTCATTACAACTGCTCCGGACACCAACTCTAACGACGGTCAATACGCCCGAATAGGCGTCTCGCCCGGCATTGGTGACCGAGCCATGGTTGTCTCCGACCGCACGGGAGCTACCGCATTCGTCAAGCTGAATAGCGAAGGCACTCCGATTGGACTGCTCACAGTACAACCAGATATGCGCATAATTAGCTCAAGCCACTCGGTAGACCCCTTCGGGAAGGTACTTTCGCCCTCTCAAGGCCACGGCGTGTGTGCTCAAGTCCGACGTCCCTAAAAGCTGGCAAAATTCTGGCAAAATGTTGCAGGCCGCCATGGACTCAATCTGTGATCGAAAATAACGTCCCTGCCGGGGGCTTGGCAAATGAAACTTGGAATTCTGTGCGTTGGTCGAATCGCTTCAGCCGTTGTCATCTCTTGTGCCATTCCATCGGCTGCTTCGGCGGCGACCTTTAAAAGCGTCGCGACAAAGGATGGCAAAACAATTATTCTTTTGAGCGGCGAAATCGTCGAAGGTGATTTCGAGACGCTCAAAGCATCGATCAAAACCGCAAACGATGCTGGAAAGCTGGTATCCGGAATTCGCTTAAATTCCCCGGGCGGAAACCTCGTTGAGGGGCTCAAGCTCGCGGACGCAGTGCGATTTGCAAAGGTGGCAACGAACGTTGCTGGAAGTGCAACTTGCGCTTCGGCATGTTTCCTTGTCTATGCGGCCGGCGCTACGAAGTTTGCCAATTACACCGCTCAAGTCGGCATCCATGGTGCGTCCGATAAACAGGGCGAAGAAACGGTTGAATCGGGCGCAGCTACGGTGTCCATGGCGCGGGCCGCGAAAGAACTCGGTGTGCCAGCAGCGATTATTGGCCGTATGGTGGTAACGCCACCGAATGAGATGGTCTGGCTTTCTCCTCAGGATTTGCAGTCGATGGGAACGACTATGGTCGGGAAACCATCTCAGACGTCCATTTCGCCAACTGCTACGGCCACAGCTGATCCTTCGATTGTGCCGAGGCAGACCCAACCGGGCGACCCAACGCAGTTGCAGCCGCAGACGAAAAGTGCAGCGCCGCCGTCATGGAGTGAATTCCTGGATAGGGTCATCAAGCGATCTGCTGGGCAGAACAATGGCAAACCGAATTATACCCGCGGCTGCCAGCCAGAATTCAAGACATGCTACGATGCCATTACCGTCGTCGGCGATGATGGCAAAATAGCTACGGTGAAAGTGACCAAGGATATGAACGACAAGATTCTTCGTCGAGAAATCTGCTCGTTCAATGATTCGGTCGATATTCGAAAGTGTTTCAACTGGGATGACGGGACCGCACATCGCGATTTGAAAGATTCGAATGGCAACTGGTACAAAGTTGCGGACGAATAGTATCGATGCGGAGAATCCGGAATCCCCGCAGAAGGTTGACGTTGTGTCGGAAGAAGCTTGTAGTATGTGGATTCTGGGCAGAGAATAGGCCCTATCGGTCTTCAGGGCCTGAAAGAAACGCTCGTTATGTTGCCGGGAGCGGAAAACGCGCTGGTGTGGTGCCAAGGATTACCTGACTGGAAAATAGCTGGGGAGGTCGAAGAATTGCGAGCGATGACGCTTCCGCCTATGCCAAAAACGCATTTGGCATCGCCTATGCCCACTTGGCGGGTTAGATGGTGGTGGTGGTATCCGGTCGCAGTAGTTTTCTTTGGATCGATTGGAAACAGATAGGGCTACAAAGCAATGGGTTGGGTAGCTGCTGAACGTCAAGCGGCCTGAATCATAAAACGAAAACGGCGTCAGCACGAACTAAACTCACCGGAGAGCGTCGGCATTGGCTGGTTGTGCTCAAACAGTCTTAATGAAGCGGGCCGTAAGCGGTGATGCTGCTTCCATGGCGCCCAATAACGGCGTAGGGGCGTTCTTCTGTGACAGACCTATGGTACTACGCCGAAGGCGAGATGACCCGCGGACCATTATCAATCGACGAGCTAATCCCGCTGCTCATACGAATTTCCGATCCTCGACGCATCATGATATGGCGTCACGGCTTCGATGATTGGAAGCCGGTTGAAGAGGTGCGCGAGGTCGCACAACAGGTGTGCCGGCCGCCGCCCCTGAGGCCAAGACCGCCCCCGATACCCCCCGCGTCGGCTCCGCTCGTGCGCGAGCCGGTGGTCGACGCTCAGGACGCAGCCCATTTCAATGACACAAAGCCGGAGCTCACAGGGCTCGGCGGGTGGCTGGCGCTCATCGGGTTCGGGCAGCTTGCCGGAATCCTGCGCTTCCTAGTCTCCATTGGCGAGTACTACAGCAAAATGGATGGACAGCTTTTCGCGAAATTCCCGACTACCATGTGGGGCGAAGCCGTGATGAACGGGGCGCTAATTTCGCTCTTTGTGTACACGACCGTGCTGTTTTTTCGGCGGTCCCGCAATTTCCCGCGGTTCTTTATTATTCAGTTCGTGGCGACGATTTGTACGCCGATCGCCGCATTGCTGTGGGCTGCATTCACGATTGCGCTCGCTACCGGCAGACCATTTGTCGACTTGCTGAGCATCGATCCGAAAGATAGCGGCCAGTTGATCGCGGCCTTGATCGGCGCGCTTATTTGGATACCGTACATCCGGAAATCCCGGCGGGTGGCCAACACCTTCACCCAATGACGATTAGAAAAGGCGTGCACTTCATTGACGATTGCTTGGCCTAATTCCGCGCTGCCCCAGTTATTTTAGGAGGCGCGACCGTCGTTTTTGTGGATCCGTCCGGCGACCGGAGACTGGCCATCAATAACACCCCCGCCGAGTCCGGGACCGACGGGGGTTGGGAAAGATGGTGCGAGGCGAGATATTTCCCGGTGTCGCTCCAAGGACCCGCCGCATGAGCGCGATAGAGCAAGCTTGCGCAAGGTGATTTGTTGAGCAATCGGGAAAGTTGCTCCTTCCGGAGCAGCCCGCTAGCGCAGTACCGATTGCCACTTTTTCCCGATACTGTGAATTGCGCTTCTCCGGAAAGGGGCGCCCCACGAAGCGGCCCCGGTGTGCTCCCCAAGCCCTGCCGGGGCCGTTTTGATTCAGCGCGGGTCATGGACAAACAACCGATCCCCATCGGTGAACAGATCATCACCATCGCGTTGCTGGTGATCTTCGCGCTCGTGATTTGGTACGGCGCCATGATCTGAGACTGGGCCGAGCAGGCGAAGTGAGGTTCGTTACGGTGAACACCGGACGAGCGTCACCCTTGCTGCTCTGGCGACTCTGGTAGTCATCCCTCGATAGTGAGGCGACCCAGGAACGCATTGCAGGCCCGCTGGGCTTCAGCGAACGTGCCGAAGGGCGATCCGGACACTTGAGCCGCGGGCATATTCAGAAAGTGTCTGGGCGATATGACGCAACAAAACCGGGCTCTCCATCAAGCCAGGTCCACTTCGGCTCTCGCTGCTGATAACGAATGAATAGTCGTCGCTGCTTGCGATCCAAATTTCCAGATCCTCAGCAGTATCCACGCGGCGAAAGTGCAGGGCCATTTTAACCCTCCACCAGGCGAGGTCCAAGCTTGTCCTCCGCATCCAGATGAACGCTTTAACCTGCTTTTGTGCAATTGGCCGCTTCAGCCTCCCGCGCGAGCCGTTCCGCCTTTAGGCGCTCCCGATTGTCGTGGAGTGCTTTTTGTCGCTTCGGCTTGTCTGAATACCTTGCGGGCTTCGCGTTCCGCTGCCGTAGGTGCCCGCCGTTCTCGGTCACTGATCATCGTTGACCTCCCATTTTGGGCTCAACAGTCAACGCGCAGAGCTCGGTTTCGATCCTAAGCTTGGGGCCTGACAGGGGACGGCGGCCGACATGCCAGAATGGCCCGCATGCTGGCACGAGCCATTCAAGGGCTTTCCGTTGTGTGGTTGAGCCTCGGTGGTGTCGTCCGGCAACGTCGTCGCCAAGGCTCTCACGCACTATATCCGGAGGCCGATTACATCGCCGGTGCACCAAACCCGGCTAGTCGTAAAAGAGCAGTGCGACAAGTCCGATTAGCTGCAACGCTTCAAACGGATCAGCCGGCTCCGCGCTAATAGCAAGTATATTCAAGCTAGCTGGCTGTTGCGACGCAATAGCCATAACTGGCTCGGTACGCGTAGCCGTAGCCATAGGCGTAATCATAGCCGTAGCCGTAGTCGTATCCGTACGGGAAGCCATATCCGTAAGGGTAACCGTAGGCGCCGGCCAAGCCGAGACCTATCCCAGTTCCAGAGCGGCCACTCCAAACCCGCTTCCGCGCCAACCGCCACCACGCCACCCGCCGCCACCAAATCCGCCGTGGAAACCGCCGCCATGAAAGCCACCGCCGCCGAAGCCTCTGCGCGCAGAAGCAGCAGTCGGTGTAAACGACATGGCCATAACCGCAATTAATGTGATCAGGGTTTTTCCTAAGCATTGGACTTCGTTCGCATCGTTCTTGCCGCGTTTGAGATAGGTCTTCAGGTTGTGTGGCCAAGCGCCTGTAGCTCCGCGGTCGGCTCCCCTCAACGTGGTTTGCCGCGCCAGCGGGTCCGCTTCGTGCCATCACCGGAAGTCAGTTGATTTCTCGATTCCTTCGTCGGTGCATTCTCCCCTTGCCAAGCGTCTCGGCTCTATAGGCCAGAGGCCCGCGAGGTTCTCGTTGAGCCACTATGTCGGCACGATCGTGCCTATTTTTGGGTTGACGAGCAAAAGCAAACGTAACCTAATCAATGCCTTAAGTAATCCTCCTACCAGGAGGCCTTCTTGAACGAGCTCTCGGGCTACATATTCTCGTCGCTGCGGGAGAGCGACTTCGCTCTATACCGGGGCACTGGCAACGGCTTGACGCCGATCCTGCTTGTTGCCGCGGAAGAAACCTCGCCCGGTTGCGTCGAGCGGCTCGAACACGAATATGCGCTCAGGTCCGAACTTGGCGCCGACTGGGCGGCGCGCCCCGTGGCACTGACGCACGATAACGGCCGAATGACGCTGGTGCTTGAGGATCCCGGCGGTACGCCGCTGGATCGACTGCTTGGACAGCCCCTGGACGTATCGCATTTCCTGCGCATCGCGATCCCGCTCGCGGGCGCGCTCCGCCATGTGCATGAGCGTGGCCTCATCCATAAGGACATCAAGCCTGCGAATATCCTCTTTAACGAGGCAAGCAGTGGCGTGTGGTTGGTGGGGTTCGGGATCGCATCACGCGTGCCGCGTGAGCGCCAGGCGCCAGAGCCGCCGGAGACTATCACCGGCACCCTCGCCTACATGGCGCCGGAGCAGACAGGCAGGATGAACCGCTCGGTCGATTCCCGAAGCGACCTGTACGCGCTGGGGGTCACCTTTTACGAGCTGTTGACCGGCGCGTTGCCCTTCACCGCCGCTGACCCAATCGAGTTGATCCACTGTCACATCGCGCGAGAGCCAGTCCCGCCGCACGAGCTTGCAAGCGCGCTGCCGGATCCGCTCTCGATGATCGTCATGAAGCTTCTCGCGAAGACAGCCGAGGAGCGTTACCAAACCGCAGCAGGAGTCGAGGCGGATTTGCGCAAGTGCCTCACCGCTTGGGAGTCGTTCGGGCGGATCGAGCCGTTCCCGCTTGGCCTGCAGGACGCGTCGGACCGGCTGATGATCCCGGAGAAGCTGTATGGACGCGAGGGCGAGATCGCCACCCTGCTCGCTGCCTTCGACCGTGTCGTGAAGCATGGCGGTTCGGAGCTCGTTCTGGTCTCTGGCTACTCGGGCATCGGTAAGTCGTCGGTCGTCAACGAGTTGCACAAGGTCATCGTGCTGCCTCGCGGTATCTTCATTTCGGGAAAATTCGATCTGCGCCTCAGGGACACCCCCCACTCGACATTGGCTCAAGCGTTTCAGGCGCTGATTCAACAGCTGCTGAACGGCCACGCGGACGACATCGCCCGCTGGCGAGACGCGATCAAGGAAGCTGTCGGCAATCAGGGCCGTCTGCTGACCGACCTCATTCCCGACCTCGCTCGACTGATCGGCCCACAGCCGACCATAGCGGTCCTCTCGCCCGTCGATGCCGAACTGCGGTTTCAGACCGTGTTCCAGCGGTTCGTGGGCGTATTCGCCAGGGCGGAACACCCGCTTGTCATTTTCGTCGACGACCTGCAATGGCTCGATCCGGCTACGCTGACGCTTATCGAATATCTTCTACTCCATCCCGACACGCGTCACCTGTTGCTCATCGGCGCATATCGCGACAATGAGGTCGACTCGGCCCATCCGCTGTTGCTCAAGCTGGAGGCCTTGCGCCGGGCCGGAGCAAGGTTGGATCAGATCGTTCTCGGGCCACTCTCGGTCGACAACGTCAACCACTTGCTGTGCGACACCTTACGGCGTGCGCCAGACGAGATGCGGCCCTTCGCTGAACTGGTGCACAGGAGAAGCAGCGGCAATCCGTTCTTCGCCGGGCAGTTCCTTACAAGTCTGGCAGAAGAAGCGCTGGTCGAGTTCGATCCGCGCTCGCGGTCGTGGACGTGGAATTTGGACGCTATCGTCGACAGGAAGTTCAGCGACAATCCGGTGGATCTGATGATCCGCAGGTTACGCCGTCTTTCTCCGGAGGCCCAGGAAGCGTTGAAACTGCTCGCCTGCCTGGGCAATCACGCTGACTTCGCGACCTTGGCAAAGCTGCGCAGCGAATCGGACGAAGCGGTGCATGCAAGCTTTCGCGACGCGGTCCGCGCCGGCGCCGCCGTCCCCCGGGAGGGGGGGTATCGGTTTTTCCATGATCGGGTCCAGGAAGCCGCCTATGCGCTGATTCCGTCGGAAGGTCGCGCCGAACTCCATCTGCGGATCGCACGTCTTCTTGTCGCAGAGACAGAGCAGGAGAGGATCGCGGAGAAGATCTACGATCTCGTCAACCAGCTTAACCTGGGCTCGGCGCTCATTTCCGAGTGGCCCGAGAAGCTGCGCGCGGCCGAACTCAATTTTGTTGCAGGGCGCAAAGCGAAAGCCTCGACCGCCTATGCCTCGGCCTCCAATTACCTCGCAGCAGGCATCGCCATTCTGTCAGACGAAGGGTGGCAAAGATCCTACGACTTGATGTTGGGCCTGTTCCTGGAACGGGCAGAATGCGAGATCCTCAACTCGAACGTCGAACAGGCCGCGGGACTCGTCGAGGTGTTGCTGATCAAGGCGCAATCGAAGATCGATCAGGCCGAGATCTGTCGCCTGCACATGCTTCTTCAATTGAGGCAAGGCAACTACGCCCCGGCGGTGCGCACGGCGCTCGAATGCCTGCGAACGTTCGGCGTCGACCTGCCGGACTCGCCGACGCCGGAACAGATGCGAGCAGAATACGAGGAGATGCGCCTCGCCCTCGGCGATCGCCCGATCGAGAGCCTTGTTGACCTGCCGATGATGGACGACCCGGAGATACGGGCTGTCATGAAGCTTTTCAGTGCATTGGGCGAATTGGCCTATCACGCCGACGGCGATCTGTTCCAAGTGATTTCCTGCTGGATGGTCAAGCTGACCTGTCGCCATGGCACAAGCGAGTACTCCACGATCGGCTACGGCGCGATCGCCGTCGTTCTTGGTCCGGCATTCCATCGCTTCGCGGACGGGGAGGCCTTTGCACGGTTGGCGGTCGCAGTCGCCGAACGATACGGTTTCACCGCACAAAAAGCGGGCGCTCATTTCCTCATGCAAATGGCGGTCCTGTGGACGCGTCCAATCGAAGATGCTCTGACCTGCCTCGAGGCTGCGATCCGATCTGTCGCGGAAACCGGCGAGATGGTCTACGCCTGCTTCAACCGTCAGCATCGCCTCACCGATCTGATGGCGCGCGGCGATCCTCTCGACCAGGTGTGGTTCGAGTCGGCAAGCGCCCTGGATTTCGTCCGCAAATACAAGTTCGGTCAGCTGGTCATTTTGAGCATCCAGGGTTTCGTCCAAAGCCTGCGCGGCGTAGTGGGGAGCGGTGCGCCCCTCGACGAGGCGGCGCTCGAAGCGCGGGTGCTCCGGGGCGGCGTTCCTCTCGTTGCCTGCTTTCTCTGGATTCTGCAATTGCAGCGGCACGTCTTGCTGGGCAACGCGGAGAGAGCCCTTGAGTTTGCAGCCAAAGCGAAGCCGATTTTCTGGTCGGCGCGTCTCAATCTTCAGTCGATGGACTACTGCTTCTATCATTCTCTTGCCATCGCCGCGGTCTTTCCAGCGTCGTCGCCGGTGAGACGAGCAGAGCTTCGCGAGGACCTCATTGGACACCTGGAGTCGTTTCAGCGATGGGCTGAGAGCTGCCCGGCGACGTTCGCGCATAAACACTCCCTGGTCTCGGCGGAATGGGCACGCCTGGAAGGGCGAGACATCGAGGCCATGCAGCTGTACGAACAGGCAATTCGCTCGGCCGCGGAGCGCGGCTTCCTCCAGGACCGGGCGCTCGCGGGCGAACTGGCAGCTCGATTCTATCGCGTTCGCGGTCTAGACAAGGTGGCAGATACCTATCTGGATGAGGCCCGCGACTGCTACGCCCGCTGGGGAGCCCTTGCTAAGGTCGCACAGCTCGACCAGAGCCACCCACGGATCCGAAAACAAGCACCATTGGCCCCGAGGCCGACCATCGAGGCGCCGGTCGAGCAGTTCGATCTCGCCATCTTCATCAAGATGTCGCAGGCCGTGGCCGGCGAGATCGTGCTCGAGAAGCTGATCGAGACGCTGATGGTGATTGCCGTCGAGCATGCCGGGGCCGACCGCGGCCTCCTGCTTCTTCCGCACGGCAGCCGATACCGGATCGAGGCGGGAGCGACGAGCGGTCGCGACGGCGTCAGGGTCCGTCTTGTCGAAACGCCGGTGACGCCTTCGGAATTGCCCCTGCTGATCCTTGAGCAAGTCATCCGCACTCAGAGCCCGGTGATTCTCGATGATGCCCGAGAACAGAGCATGTTTTCCGAAGATGAATACATGAGCTGCAAACGGGTACGGTCGCTGCTTTGCCTGCCGTTGCTGAAACAGGCCGAGCTGATCGGCGTCCTCTATCTCGAAAACAGCTTGGCGTCGCATGTGTTCACGCCGGGGCGGATCGCGGTGCTCAAGCTGCTCGCCTCACAGGCGGCGATCGCGCTAGAGAACGCCCGTTTGTACCGCGACGTCGCGGAACGCGAAGCGAAAATCCGGCGCCTGGTCGATTCCAACATCATCGGGATCTTCATCTCGAGCGGGACGGGTGAAATCATCGAAGCCAACGACGCGTTTCTCAGGATGGTGGGATACGACCGGGATGATGTCGCCGCCGGCAACATGCGCTGGAACGGTTTGACGCCGCTGGAATGGGGCACCAGCACCGCCAGCGCCCTGGAGGCAATGGATAAGACCGAGGCGGTCCAACCATATGAAAGCGAGTACGTGCGCAAGGATGGTAGCCGCGTGCCCGTGCTGATCGGTTCGGCCGGATTCGACGAACAGCGAGATCAAGGTGTGGCGTTCGTGCTCGATCTGACCGAGCGCAAGCGGGCAGAAGAGGCGCTGCGGCACATGCAGATGGAACTGGCGCACGCCAACCGCGTCGCCACCTTGGGTCAGCTCTCGGCCTCGATCACCCACGAAGTGAAACAGCCGATCACAGCGGCAATCACATACGCGTTAGCCGCTCGGCGTTTCCTGAGCGCGGAGCCACCGAATCTTCGCGAGGTGGATAACGCGCTCTCTCTTATTGTCCGGGAGGGGAATCGCGCAGGCGAGGTCGTCGCGCGAATCCGTGCGCTCATCAAGAAGGCGCCCGCCCGAAAAGACGCCGTAGAGATCAACGATGCCATCCTCGAGGTTATTGCTCTCACCCGTACGGAGGCCGCAAACAATAGCGTCTCGGTGCGGACGCAGTTGGCGGAGGGCTTGCCGCATGTACAGGGAGATCGGGTCCAGCTGCAACAGGTACTACTTAACTTGATCATCAATGCCATCGAAGCGATGCGCGCCGTCGGCGAAGAGGAGCGGGTATTGCTCATCATCACCCGTAACGAACCGGATGGCGTGTCAGTCGAGGTGCAAGATTCGGGTCCAGGCTTCTTCGCACCGGCGGCTCTCGAGCGCCTGTTCGAAGCTTTCTACACCTCGAAACCGGACGGATTGGGGCTTGGGCTGTCGATTTGCCGGTCAATTATCGAAACGCATAACGGACGATTGTGGGCGAGCCCTAACGTACCACGTGGCGCTATCTTTCGTTTCACTGCGCCGGCTCATCCGGCCGCGGCATCGTGAGTGGAATGCCGCTTCGGATCCACGACGCGGCAGACGTCGGGTTTACCAGGCATCCTGATCATCGGTGTTGAGTCGCGCTTTACGCCAGCGAGGAGAAGCACAACCATTCCAGCGCGTGCGGTTGAACCGCCCGACCAAGCGGAATGCGATGACGTCAGCCATGTACGTAGCTCTCGCACGTGTCTTCAACGAGGTAGCGCATAACGAGAACATGCAGGTCGTCCTTTGGCACGGCGCGGGAGATTCGTTCTGCGCGGGCAACAATATCGAGGAGTTTTTTCAAGAATCCTCGGGTGCCACGCGAGCCGCCACGGGCCGGCCTCATGCATGTATTGGTCAACTTCGAAAAGCCATTGGTCGCGGCGGTCCACGGCGCCGCAATCGGTGGCGTCACCACTATGCTACGCACTTCGACTTCATTTACCGCGGACGTGAGTACGAAATTACAGATGCCCTTCATCAATCTTGCTACTTGACGGCGGTCTCCACGGTGACCCATAGCCAAGTGCGATCGCCTTGCATCGCAAAAACGTTGCCACGTCGCAAAGGGCGGTCATAATAGCGCAGCGGACGCAACATGAGCTACCGATTACCTCGCGAGGCCCCGATTGCCCTTCTACTTGGGTCCTAATTTCCGCTTGGTTCTGTCACAGCTGGAACTTGTACTAGCCGATTCGCTCCGTGGAGTGCCGGGCCTTTCAGATCCCGGCAGAGTCAGATGGAACGCGTCTCGAGCATCAGCCGCGATGGTCGCTCCACGCGCTATCGAACAGCGATGACGCGACATCACGCGGCGCCTTCTTGTTCACCACTACAAACTTCATTGTGTGAACGGGTATCTCACCGGTCCCTGTCTTGCGGTGCGTTGCGAGCTCGGGCGTCATCGCTCGCACCGGGTAGTTGGGTCATTAGCGCGTCGAACGCCGTCCTGCATGCATCGCTTAGCTCGGCGTTCTTCTTTCTGAGACAGGACGTTATCTCATCAGCATTGGGAATAAACGCACTGCAAAGTCTGAGTGCACGGGTGTGCATGCGATGCGTTGTTCCAGTGTTCCTTGTGAAAACGAAGGGGCGGGCGACACCGTCGCGGACAATAGGGTTAATAAGATGCTCCACGACGCCGAGCGAGCCAACCGGAGTATCATCCATATCTTCTGGCATTTCACGCTCATCGAGGACCCGCCATCCGTCGTCCGGAGTTGATACCCGACATCTTCATGGCAGATGAAAATACACTCTTGCCGAAGCCTGTGCTTGTAGCGAAACGTTCTTTGGGAGCTTTCGACCCCGCTGCGTTCTTTTTGCTTTCCCTTCGGGCAAATATCTCATTGATCGGATGCGCAGTGGCACGCGGTACCCAGCTTCCTGCTTAGGATCGGATGTAGCATTTTTGGCGATCCGAACTGCAGTCTTTGACCCCTGCGTTGGTAGTCGGCCTTGAGGGTGAGCGCCCATAAACCTTCGTATCGTTCCGTGACCCCCTTTGGATGCCCGACGGTTTACCTACGTTCAATTGAGCCGTTGATCGCGATCGTCTTAAGTTACATCCCTTAGAAACGCGCAAGCTAATGAAATGCGACGGCAAAAGGATGATCGACGAACAGCGACGATAATTCCAAGAGGAGACCATAATGCCAAACTGCTCCGAAAGTCCTAGATCCGGCAGAGCCGCGCGATGCGCAGTTTGTGATGGCAAGTTTGGTCTCGTCCGGCACTACTCGTGGCGAACCCCGCTTTGTTCCAAGACGTGCCTCGGTCGCTTCAGAGCTCGCAGGGAGAGTGATCGCAATTGGTTGCTCTGGCTCCAAATTACCTTGACCCGGACGTCAGAGAACCGCGCGGGGTCTCTATGACCTTCCAGATCTCACAACGAGGCAAGAAATACCTAAGGACAGCACAGGCCATGCTCCACGCTGCTCAAGCTATGACCGACCGAGCGATTGCGGGTCAGCTTAAGGCCCTTGCCGACGAATGCAAGCGGGGAGCTGAGCAAGATTCTCATGCAGATGCGGTTAAAGCATTCGCGCGATCGGCTGTTAACGCTGAAGGTGTGCGGGGTCGTTTTTATCCCTTCGTTATCGCCCGCAGAGCGTCAAAACTGAGGCTGATGTCTTAAATTGATATGAGATGATTTCGTCATCCTATGTGTTGCCGACAGGCCCTTTAGCTTTGCCGCCTCCATATTGAATTTCTATGCGCGATCAGCTCTGCTCGGTATCTGCAGACTCTGAACGTTTGCGAGTAAGCGGTCAGCTCTGTTGCGGGAGCCGACGGGCAAGATCGTGGTTGATCCTCAGCATCTTGGACATTCGCCGTCGACATTGCTGACGTCGTCAGTCGCCGTCGCGGCCTTTCGCTCTTCGAATTGGCTCGTGTCCGGCTTGGTCGCACTGAAAATGTCGTTTGGAGGCTTGATGTACGAGTTCATCGCGGGTCAAACCCACGCGGCGCCAGACTGGAGCGGTGGAGTGCTTGCTGCATGGCGTTGATTCTCCTCCAATCAAAGCACCACGCATCCCCCAGACTGCATCAAAAGTGATGGTGTGGAACGGCCCTTCGAACCGGCATCAAAAGTGCCTAACGTGGTCGCTTCGAGAGGCGCCACAAGGGAAGGACCGTTCCAATGGAGAAGATTATCACAGTAGGTTTGGATTTGGCTAAGTCGATCTTCCAAGTGCACGGGATCGGCGACGACGGGAGAGTATTGGTTCGCCGCATGTTGCGACGATCGCAGGTGCTGCCATTCTTTCGAGCGCTCCCCTCTTGCAGCGAGGAAAGTCAGAAGATCCGCGCGATACTCGTCGCGAGATCCCGGCTCGTCGCCATCCGTCGTGATATCGAGAACCAGGTCCGCAGTCTGATCAAAGAATACGGCTTGCTGTTCCCACGCGCGATCGGACTGTAGTTCCGCAATCAGGTCCGTGAGCTATTGGGCGAAGATCATCAGCTCCTCGGTGTGATCGCGCCGCTTCTGTCGATCCATGAGCAGATCTGTAAGCAACAAAGCAAGTTCGACAACGAGGTCCGCGAGTTGGCGAAGTCGGATGAGACGACGCTTCGTCTGATGACGGTTCCTGGTGTCGGCGTGGTGACGGCTTTGACGTTCCGCCATACGATCGATGACCCGTCCCGCTTCCGATCGGCATCGACTGTTGGCGCCTATCTGGGTCTTACACCTCGGCGCAACCAGTCTGGCGAAACGGACATCAATGGCAAGATATCTCGATGGGGCGACCGGCTCCTCCGAACCTACTTGTTCGAGGCCGCTACCGTACTTCTTTATCGGACAAAGAAGTGGTCTTCCCTCAAGGCCTGGGGCATGAAGCTCGCCAAGCGGATCGGCATGAGGAAGGCAAAGGTCGCCATCGCCCGAAAGATCGCAGTCATCCTTCACTGCATCTGGGTCGATGGCACATCCTTCGACTGGGGGCAGCCGCAGCCGGTCTGATATTTGCTCGAAAGTTCCTGGTCCGGTCTGCCGGACTGGCGACGTCCCGCTGGGACGGTGTTGAGGCGACCTCGTTCATTCGGCTGGTGGCGGCTCGATCGTACTCCGCTGCAAACGTTGAGGCGTCCGACCCGGACATCATCATGAGGCGCTACGCGACCTCGGAAAGGACCATGACCCCAGCGAAGACATCAACCAGTCAGGGCGATCCAATGCCTGGCCGGCAAAGTACGTATCAGCCGCGCTCGCGCCGTCTCCGCAACCCTGAACCAGCTCCGACGGCGCGAGCACTACCACCGTGCGATGGGCGAATTCAGAAATGTAAAGCTTGACAACAAACCGCAATTAAAGGGCCGAATGACAAGCGACAAGTCCCTCAGCGATCTGGCCGCGACGTACAACCCGCGCATCCGGGGCTGGATCAACTACTACAGTCACTTCTATCCGACGCAGTTGCGTCCAACCCAGAAAAGGATCGATGCCTATGTCATCTGATGGGGTCGCCGCAAATACAAGCGGATGGTCCAGCGGACCAAGGGCGCGAGAGACTGGTTCGATCGGCTGCGCCGCGCGAACCCAACACTCTTGCCCATTGGACACTATGCAACGGCAACGGCCGAACAAAGCCGTATGAATCGAGAAGTTCACGTCCGGTTCTGGGAGGGCCCGAGGGTGAAAGTCCCTCGGGCGGGTCGTCAAAATGCGACTTGGCGGGACCGGCAGCTATTGGCGCAAAGCGTCGGTCGCTTAACGGATGTTCCATAACGATGGTTAGGCAAAGACACCCAGGTTATGCTCCTGCGGCAAATCCGATCTGCCCCGGCGAGCTTCGTCTGATGGCTCAAATCATATCGGTTGTAATTGTTGGCGCCGGCTTCCTTGACCACGATCCAGGTATGGACTGCGAATATGCCGCGCCACCGCACGGTCCGTGCAGCAAATACCCGGATCAATGCTTCGGGGTGGGAAGACGCCCGCGGGCAGAAGACCAGCGCCTGAACGATCCGCCGTTTGCCAGTTGCCTCGCGTGTCGGCGAACCAATAGTAACGCCCGGCAGATATTCCGATCGGCACAAATACCAACAGTAAGAAAGCGATCACGGATCTTCTCAAACTCGCATGCCCACCAGCGCTACCCACCGGAATATAGTCCCACTTTCTGACCGTGCCAGCTGAGTGCCTGTACCTTCCGCAGATCGCGTAAAGTTGCGGGGATCTCGCCGTAGAGGACGCCTTTCAGAATGCTTGGCGCGAGGAAGGCCAGCCGCAGTTCACCCCGGATGACCTTGGGATGGAGACCTGCCGCGACGGCCAGATCCTCGACCGACGCGAAACGCCCGCTTGCGAGGTCCCGCTGCCAAGCGTGCACCCGAGCCAAAGACTGGAGCACCTTCTGATCTGGCTCCTTTGCGGATGAGCCTGGAACAATGTGTGTGCTACCGGCCTGCCGCTTGGTCCAGGGTATCTTGATCGCCTCGATCGAGGACTCTTCTACGAAAGTAAGGTCTAGGGAGCCGTCCCTTATGACGGCGCGGTCGATCAACGACATAATTGCATTGACCGGCATATCCTTATTCGGCAGCCGTTCTCGAATTGCCTGCTCGACAAGTGCTTCGATCTCAGGCGCAGAAACCCGGGTCACCGATCCGGCCCTGTGCTTGCGCCCTCGAAGAGCGGTGCTGACATAGAACCAGTAGCGCACCCCCTTTTTGCTGGAGAAGCTCGGACCCATGCGGTTGCCCTTGTCATCGAAAAGCTTGCCTTGCAGCAGGGCCCCCCCTTGGGAGTATGCGACCTTTCGTTTGACCGTGTTCGATTTAAGCTGCTCCTGAACCCGATCGAAGGTTTCGCGGTCTAGAATAGCTTCGTGCTCTCCTTTGAACCATTTGCCGTTGTGATGGGTTTCCCCAATGTAGATCCGGCTCTTGAGCAGATAGGCGAGGGGACCGTAGGTGAAGGGAATGCCGCCTTGATACTTCGTCACTTTGGTGTTCCGACGCCTGGTGACGATCTTCCCCCGGTCAAGCTCGACCACTAGCTTGCTGAACGAACCCAGCTCCAGGTAGAGCCGAAAAATTTTGCGAACGGTCTCGGCGCCGGATTTGTTGATGACGAGCTTCTTATCCTTTGCATCGTAGCCGAGCGGCACGGTGCCCCCCGTCCATTTGCCCTTACGCCGACTGGCGGCCACCTTGTCCCTTACGCGCTCAGCGGACAGCTCCCGTTCGAACTGTGCGAAGGAGAGCAGGACGTTCAATGTCAATCGGCCCATGGAGGTGGTGGTATTGAATTGTTGGGTGACGGCGACAAACGAGACTGATTTCGCGTCGAAGGCCTCGACCAACTTTGCGAAATCCGCAAGCGAACGGGTGAGGCGGTCGATCTTGTAGACCACGACCACGTCGACTCTGCCGACTTCGATATCGGCCAGCAGCTTCTTGAGGGCGGGGCGGTCGAGGTTACCTCCGGAATAGGCCGGATCGTTGTACTGCTGAGGCAGAGCCTTCCAGCCCTGAAACGACTGGCTATTGATGTAGGCCTCGCAGGCCTCTCGTTGGGCGTCTAACGAGTTGAACTCCTGCTCAAGCCCATGCTCGGTCGATTTCCGGGTGTAAATCGCACAACGGAGTGGCTTTGCACTATTTGCCATCGGTGACCTCCTGACGAGTGTCGCGGCGAAGCCCGAAAAACCGTGGGCCGTTCCATCTTGTGCCGGTTATGGCACAAGCGATCTCGGAGAGGCTGGCGAACACCGTGCCCTGGTAGGCAAAGCCGTCGCCCGTCACGGTGACGCGGTAGGTCTTGCCCTTCCAGGTCCGGACCAACTCGGATCCCGGCTTGATCCTCTGAGGGAGTTCCAGACGACCACTGGGTTTCGCGGCGGCGGCCCGCACCATCTGATCGAGCAGTCGTTTCAGCGATGCAGGAATGCCACCATAAGCCTTTTCCTGAACCTTGTGAGCGATGCTTCGGCGGAGGAGGTCGGGACCGAAGGCTTTCGGTGGTTCATTCCGAAAAAGCTCGAGGTAGCGCTTCCGCAGTTTGGCTATGGGCATTGTCGACAGCCGATCCAGCTCTGCCTCAACCGCGGGATCGGCTGTCACCAGTTCGCTCTCGGATTTCACGACGCCGCGCCCGATTTACCGATCCGGTAGACGCGCGTGCCATCCACCTTCTCTGAAATGAGGTTCAGCTTCAGCTTCTTCTTGATCACACCTGCAAAGAAGCCGCGCACCGAGTGCTGCTGCCAAGCCGTCACCTTCACGATGGCGTCGATCGTGGCGCCCTTCGGTTGGCGGAGGAGGCCAAGCACGGTCTCCTGTTTGGAAGAGCGGGCTGATGCTTCCTTCGGCTTCGAGGTTTCCGTTTTAGTTGGGCTGGCTTCCTGGGCGACCTTCCGCTTCTCGGGGGCGGACCGGTTCGGCTGAGACTTCGGTGATTTTGATTTCGCCTTGGCGTTGCGGGTGACCACACGACTCTCCATCGTTTCAACGACAGCGTCAGGCGCTGCCACTGAGACGAGCCCAGCGAAAGCTGGGCAGGGAGGTCGGGATTGAGTCCGGCATTGGGGCCGGGAAGCAGGTGCAAAGGCTGTAATTAGTCTCCTGCGGCTCACTCATGTCACGCCGTCGCATGCACAGTGCCAGCACACTGACGCTCGGATCGTAGAAGAAGTCGAGCAGATTCTCGAGCAATCTCGTTATCGTCGCCGAATCCGACGGCGCGAACTACCACTTTCGAGGCGCGCGGCTAGACTCTCGCGGAGCCGGGCAAATCCGAGAGGTCCTAAGGCTTTTTTCGCTTGGCCTGTTTGGCTATCTTGCGGCTGGCTGGAAGTGGCGCGGGAGCGCTCGCTCCTCGCGGAACTCTGAGAAATAGCTCTGAAATTTCCGCGCCGAGAGTGGTGGTCAATCTCTCCAAAAGATCGATCGTGGGGATGCACCCGAGTAGGCCCGATCCACTTTTGCTTCATGAGCGAGCGCCTCCTGTGAGACCGCATTCTACGTGGAGTCGCCATAGATTCAACGACACGACACTTGGAAGCAGCGCAAGGTCTGCCACGCATTGTCGTGCGGGGCGTACGCCGAGATGCCGGCTGACGAACCGCCCTACGGCACCTAGAACCCCTCGCTGTTTCCAAGCGCGATTGAAATCCCGTAGCAAAATGTATCTAGCAGGTCATCTTCCCGATCGCTGTCTTTGTCGCCGATCCGAAAACTCTCCACTTGATCAAGCAAGTGGTTACGTGACTTACGTTTATAGGTCGTCACCTTGTTGAAAGCATAGCCTGAGTATTTGACCCGTCCCTGATGCACGTAACCTGACACCGAGATTGCGCGCTCGTCCTTGCCCATCGCAGTCAATTTTGTGTCGATAGCACGTGCACCCATATTCCGTCGGAGCGCTTGCTGAAGAAGAATTGTTCCGGAATTCTTGTCCTCAATCCAAGCGCCGATCGCGCCGTTCCTAGCGCCACACATTCTTGCGAGCTCTTCGAGCCGGTTGAAGACAGACGGCAACCAAGTTTCCAGGGTCGCTCCCTCAATTTGCGCGATATCCCAATCCAAGATAACGAGCGGAAAACCTCGCGCGTAATGATCGATTGCGAAGTAGGTCACGGCAGTTGCGTCGTGGTCCGTGCCAGTTTTTGACGCGGTGTCGATAACAGCAAATACCCCGTCGCAACGGGTCGGATAGGAAGCAGGCCGCCCTTGGTCCAGTAATTTTTCACGGCTGAAGAAGGCCACGCCGGACCAATCGACAAATTCCGCAAGATATTCTTGTGCGTAGACCAGTGGATCGTTGTCTTTGATCAGGTCGGCCTGCAACCTGTCCCTGCGAATAAGCCAGTCTTCGACGCTTTCGCTCTGCAGGCGTTTCGGCAGGAGCGGATTGCCCATGGTTGGCGCATGATGTTCGATAAAGCCGTACTGAGCATCCGTACAGATGTTGTAGAAGAAATTATCGGGATTCTTGCCAGCTGAGTTTGAGCAGACCAACGCTTCACCGCCGAAGTCATAAAGGGTGGGCTTGATCGATTTCTCCCAAATCTCCATGGTTGAGCCGTCGGTCTTGTTATCTCCGTCTTTGGCAAACGCGGCCTCGTCGATAACGATCCGATGATATCGGCGGCCGCGGCCCGCGATCGAGTTTTCCAGTGACCAGAAGTCCAGACGTCCTTCTGTTTTGAATTTCATGACCCCGGCGGTCTTGGAGGTATGCTCGATGAGGCCTGCCAACGCGGATGCCGTTTCCGAATACACTTCTGACCAAGTTTTATGTTGGGGAGAAAACCATGCGCATTCGAACCCTTGGACGAGACCTTCCTTGATCCAAGTCTTGGCAAAATCGGTCTTCCCAAAGCGCCTGCCGCACCGCAGGGCTTTGAAGCGATGGCCGCGGAGAGCCAAAAACGCCTTCACTTGTCCAACATGAAAAGTTCCGAGCGAAATTCGTTTCGGAGGTGTGAGAAGTTTCTGGGCCAACTGAGCCGCGCTCCATCAATTTTTCTCGGTGCTGCCAAGTTGAGCCCACCATTCGATCGCAGCGGCACTCCTTTTTTGTGCAAAGTCGCGTGTCTTAGCTTCGGCCGTTTGCCCCGGGTAATCCGGCAGCCAATCCTCGACCACCACGCGTTGGGTGCCGCTTTTGCTGCGTTCGGCTCTAATCCAGAACTTCAGCACGGCCATCGCCGCGTCGACGTCGCCGCCCGGTGCGCGCCGAGCGAGCATATTCAAATTAAGCTCCCACCCCGGCGTTGTCTTGGCTTGGCCGTTTTCGTGGTGTCGGATCGGAGCATTGAGAACGCCGACGACGACGGCGGCCAAGTCAGCCGGCTGGCGTCTCGGCCGTCCCTTTGGGTTTCCGGAAACTCCGGGCTTGAATCGCGACGCCTTGGGAGGTCTACTGTAACCGATCTCATAGTCAGTCATCACTGTCCTCCTGCGAAGCAGCGAAAGCCTGTGTATATTCGTTGTCAACGAACACGATCTCAAACTTTGCAACGCTGTTTCGCTCCGCGAATTCCTTGAATTTTTGCAGCGTGCGGTCAGCCTTTTTGTCGCCGTTCAAAGACTTTTTCAGGAGCTGGTAGATGATTGCCTCTAGCATCGGCATCTTCGTCGGATGGCCATCCTTCTTAGTATCGACCGGGCTGAGGAGCAGCCGCTCGACTACCGTGAGCGGGGTTTCAACGGGCTTGGGCTTTGTCCTGTTGCGGGGATTGCCGCTTTGCCCGCCCTTCCATCGCTTGCTTTTGGGGGGCCGACGATAGCCCACGTCGTCGTCCGGCGGCTCAGCCAATGGCTGCACTCCGCCTTGACCTGAGGAATGCGAAACTTTCACCCAAGTGACTGTGGGCCTTGCGTCCCGTCATCCGCTGCCAACGTTCGACTGCGGTGTCGACATAGAGTGGGTCGAGCTCTATACCATAGCAGCGTCTTCCGACACGTTCGGCGGCAAGGAGCGTGGTCCCGCTGCCCAAGAATGGATCGAAGATAATGTCGTTACGGTTCGTGGAGTCCTGGATGGCGTCCGCCACTAGCAAGACAGGCTTGACCGTCGGGTGCAGTTCGCGATTACGCTTCGTGCCTTTCCGCGCAAACGCATTGCTGCCGGCATAATTCCAAACGTTCGTTCGGTTGCGCCCGAATCTGCCGAGCTGGATATTGTTGAGATGGGATCCCGAGCCGTTCTTAAAGACAAAGATAAGTTCGTGGCGGGATCGATAGAGCGAACCCATCCCACCATTACTCTTGACCCAAACGCAGAGGTTCAAGAGTTCGCAGCCAGACGATCGGCCGGCAGTGAGGGCTTCGGAGATGTGGCGCCAGTCCATGCAGATGTAGACTAGGCCGCCAGGTACGGTGTGCTGGCAGATGCCTGACAGAGCCCCGGTTAGGAATGCGACGAATTCGTCTTCGGACATCTCGCCGGTTGCCATCGGAAACTCGCGATGGCGGATGGCGCCTTTGCCACTCACATGCCCATCAATCCTGACGTTGTACGGAGGGTCGGTGAAGGTCGCCGAAGCTCTTTCGTCATTAAAGAGACAGGAGAGGGCGGAGGGATCAAGTGAGCTTGCGCAAAGGATCCGATGATCCCCCAGATTCCAAATGTCACCCAGGACCGACACTGGTTGACCGTCCGCAAGTCCGAAATCATCGGCGTCGAGCGACCCGGTTTCTTCAAGTGACTGTATACGAAAGTCGATTTCCGGCAGTTCAAATCCGGTCGCGTCGATATCAAAGCTCAGCGCGAGGTCAGAAAGCTCTTTAAGCTGAACGGCGAGCGTAGCGTTATCCCAAGTCGATCGGTCAGTCAGCTTGTTATCAGCCAGCATGTAGGCTCTAGCTTCGGCATCCGACAGATGATGCAGGAAGATGATGGGTACTTGCGAAAGGCCTAAGTGTTTTGCCGCTTCAACGCGGCCGTGGCCGGCAAGAATGTTCCTGTCTTTGTCCGCGAGCACAGGTGCATTGAAGCCAAATGCATCGATGCTCTTGCCGATAGCCTTAATCTGCGCCCGGCTGTGTTTGCGAGCATTGCGCGGATGAGGTTTGAGATCAGAAATCGGCACGAGCACGATTTGTGGCGAGCCCGCAAGCAAGCCCATCCGATTGTCGTCGTTGTCGGTGTCCATGACGTCGCTTTCCACACTGGCGACGTCAACCTACCAAAATTACTAGGTGAGAATAGGGGACTTGATTTCGGCTTCCTGAATGGGATTGTTGGTCCCTGGGTAACAAGGCGAACCGTTTCTGCGCTTCGCTTGCTCGAGATCGCGCCACCAGATGAATTGTTTGAGGCCAGGCGCGCCAGAATTGTCCCTGACTGCTTTGAAGTAGTCGTACCAGCCATTTAGGGGATCTCCATGCCCGTCGGACCTTCCGCCGCAAGCAAGCCAATAGGCCTGGGCGGCCGCCGCTGCCTCGAGATTCCCGATCCCGGGCACTGTCTTTCTGAAAAAGCGCCACATCACAACGATGCGGGTCGCGCAGAGGGTCCGTGCGTCAAAAATGTTCGGTACCTTTGGCTTTCCGCGTCCGCGCTTTGTTTTTCCACTGGTAGAAACCAATGGGGGTGATAGACGCGCGGACTCTGCCCTCGAAGCCAGCTGCTGCATATCGCGTCGGGTGACGCTGAGCTTGCTCGGACTAGCGGCTAACACCAGCGCACTGATTACTGGAGATTCTAGTTCCCGCGCGATCAACTCTGCCGCTGCAGCAATAGCAGCAAGCCGATCTCGAGCTTGCCGGGTCGAAGGATGTACCTCGTCCACCATTTGATCGTACCGCAGTCCGTCTGACCACCATCCGAGGTGGGCCGGTAACCAACTTGGGGGATCATCTGGTGCAATGAGTTTTGCAATGTCGGTGAAGTTCGGAATTGGAAAGCGGGATTTTCGCACTGGCTAGCTCCTTTGCGAGCCAATGCTACAGGCGTAAAGGCCGGGAAAGCCGTCGATCTAGAATTGAAATGTAAATAAGCTGTTGAAAAAGTCGACGATATCTCAGTTGTCTGGCTTGTCGGCGGAGTTTAGGGCGATTTGCGCAATGTGCGGTTATGGAACGGCCGCCGTGCGAAGCGGACAGTCGCAAACTATTGACGTTAGGTGTGTGCCATGAGCGGGGGTCCCAGTTTTGCGTGTCGCCTCGTGAGACGTGCCGGGACGTCAGTCGGGCAGCCCGGCTTTTCGCAATCCTTCCTCGTATCGCGTTACGTCTTCGGCACGTAGATAAGTCCCAAGGACGCCTTTGAGATTCGAAACACGCAACGCGGGATTTAACCGAAGCAGCCGGACTACCGCCTCATGTGCCTCCTCGGGCCGTCCGGCCGCCGCATTGCTTGCGGCGCTGATGCGTATTCCAGCCTGGAAGTCCGGATTGTCCTGCAATGCCGTTGCGGCCCACGATGCCGCTTCGTCATAGCGGCCGAGGAAAAAATGTGCATGCGCGATCCCGCTTTGAATGTCTACCAGCCACCGACCAAGGGGACTAAGGCGCATGGCACGTGCAAAATGCTCGATGACAGTTTCGGATCTCCGAGCCAGTTTCTCATCCAGCCACTGCAACGCCATGCCTCGGCCAAATTGGAATTGAGCATAAGGGCCGCGATCGACTAGGCCTGTGCCAACGCCGAGGTCACGCACAACAAACGCCAACGCCCATCCGCTGCCGCAGAGTACGTCAGCGTCGTCTTTGCCAAGTTCAAGCGCCCGATGAGCCAGCCTCGACCCTGCGACGGCGCAGGTCATCGGTCGGGTGCGGCTCGCCGGCGCGGAGGACGCACGCGCCGCTATCGCTGCCGCCATGCGCGCATTCCCGGCCTTCTCGCGCACGAGCAAGACCGAACGCATCGCACTGCTGCGGCGGATGCACGCTGCTATCAAGGCGCGTCGGGCGGACTTGCTGGATGCAATCGTCGAAGAGTATGGCGCACCCGTCTCGCGCGCCGGCTTCATGGCTGACCACCCGGCAGATGTCCTTCTCGATATGGCCCGGGTCCTGGAGGATTATCGCTTTACGCGTCGCGTCGGCACGGCCGAGGTGGTGATGGCGCCCTTGGGTGTCGCCGGTCTCATCACGCCGTGGAATAGCGATGCTGGCTTCATTTGCGGCAAGCTCGCGGCCGCAATCGCTGCTGGTTGCACGGCGGTCGTCAAGCCGAGTGAGATGAGCGCGATCCAGACGCAGGTCGTCACCGAAGCGCTGCATGAGGCCGGATTGCCGGCCGGTGTGTTCAACATCGTCACCGGCCGGGGCGAGGTGGTGGGCACCGAGATCACCAGCCATCCCGATGTCGCGAAGATCTCCTTCACTGGCTCGACCGCCGTCGGCAAGGCGATCCTGCGCGCCGGAGCGGAGACGATGAAAAGGATCGCGCTCGAACTTGGCGTAAAGTCTCCCACAGTCATTCTTGACGATGCCGATCTGGCGAAGGCGATTCCGTTGGCGCTCGGTGCGGGCCTCATGAACAGCGGAAAGGCTTGCATCGCTGGCACGCGCATCCTCGTGCCACGGAGCCGGCTCGGCGAGGTGGAAGAGCTTGCGAAGACGGCGATCGGACAGGTCAAAACCGGCGATCCGCGCGATCCCTCAACGACGGTCGGTCCGATGGTCAGCCAGAAGCAATGGGATCGCGTTCAACGTTATATCCGTATCGGTATCGACGAGGGCACGCTGCTTGCCGGCGGCGAGGGCAGGCCAGACGGGCTCGACGGCTGGTTCGTGCGGCCGACGCTGTTCACCAACGTTCGCAATGACAGGACCATTGCGCGCGAGGAAATCTTCGGGCCGGTTCTGTCGATCATTCCCTATGCAGATGACGAAGAGGCGATCGCCATCGCCAATGACACGGTCTACGGCCTGCAAGCGTATGTCCTGTCCGGCAACACGGCTCGTGCGCGACGAGTGGCCGATCGGATCATTGCCGGTCGCGTGCTGATCAACACGCTGGCCCACGAGCCGATGGCGCCCTTTGGCGGTTTCAAGCAATCCGGCATCGGCCGCGAATACGGAGACTTCGGACTCGAGGCGTTTCTTGAGCCGAAATCCCTGCTCGGGCTACATGCCGCTTGACACGCCAAATCGTCAACAATGACGCGACGCGGTCAGCCCGGCTGATATGGAGAACTCGGTGACAGCAACGACTCACGAAATCGACGTCAACAAAACTCGATCTCCACCTTGTCTAGCTCGCATCGATCCGCACTTGGCTACGTGCCAATAAGTCGGTGCCACAAAAGAGCATACGCGGACAGCTGGGATCACGTCCGTTCAAGAATTACTTGAGCAAACTGTGGGATCGTCGCATCGGATTGACAGTTGACGTTCATGCGATGGACCGGTTCCGGTGCCAGTCGCGGCGTCAGATCCAAGGAGCTACAAAATGCGGATCTACAGTTTGGCGCTTTGAACCATTGATTGAGTGATGACCGAGGCTTATGGACAACGGCTTGGCGAAGCACTGCGGGTCGAAAATGCACCGTCGATCGTTACCCGGGTATTGCGTGCAGCTAAAATAGCGGTCACGGAGATTCGATGTGATAATCCGCTGCCGGAAATGTGCGGTCCGCTTCAGCGGGAAGATGCTTTTCTCGTCACTTTGCACCTCCGCGATTCTCCCAATCGCGAATACTGGGAGGATGGCCGCCGGGCGTCGGTGTGCGCCTTGCGGGCCGGCGAGAGTTGTCTACATGACCTGAAGCGAAATCCCGCCGCTCTTCCTAAGGCCTTTCACTGTCTGTTTTTTTATTTGCCGCGTGCGGCGCTGGACGCGATCGCGGACGACGCTAACGCGCCGCCAATTCGCGATCTGAGATATGAACCCGGCGCGGGCGTCAACGACGTCACGATATCCGGCCTAGGAAGCTTGCTGCTTCCCGTCCTCAGCCATCCCGACCAAGCTAACCAGTTATTTGTCGACCACGTCCTGCTCGCGGTCGGGGTGCATGTCGCGCACACCTATGGCGGCATGCGGCCGATGTCGCGGCCGGCGCGGGGTGGGCTCGCGCCATGGCAGGAGCGACGCGCGATGGAAATTCTTCGTGCCAACATCAAGCGCGGTGTGGCACTCAAGGAGGTGGCGCGAGAGTGCGGCATATCAGTGGGTTATTTCTCGCACGCCTTCCGTCGCACGCTGGGAGTGGCGCCGCACAAGTGGATAATTGAGCAGCGCGTCGTGCTCTCCAAGGAAAAGCTGCGCGATGACAGGCTTTCGCTATCGGATGTCGCTATAGAGTGTGGCTTCAGCGATCAAAGTCACCTCACGCGAGCTTTCAGGCAGACGGTCGGCGTAAGTCCGGGCGCGTGGCGTCGGGCACTCAAGAAATAGCAAGCGAGGGGAGTTTCCTTCGGATTGCGTAGGCTGTACCGGGTCGCTCAAAACGGCGGATCGGCTGCCATCGAGCGCGATCCAGCGATCCGGACAACTGGCACAGTAGGTCCGGCTATGGCCGAGCGGCCAGTCGACCTGGATACGACACTGCTGATGCTCTCGCAGCAGTTCGAACCAGTCCGCGATACCGAGACGCGGGCCCGCCGAAGAAGATCCTGCAGAGCCGACAAGACTTTACTCACGACACAGCCTTGACCGGCAAATCAGGCGATTGGCGCCCCCAATCCAACGGTGAGCGGATGTGCAGGATGGCTAGACCTCGGATATAGAGCTCTGCCCGCGGTTGCCTTTTTCAACTGCTGCGGCTCGACCTCGCTCGGGATTGTTTTCAAGGGGGAGAAAGCTGGGGAATGGAGGCGCCGCGCTCAGAAGTGGCATTAGAACCAGAATCGTTCGATCGACGACAGTCCCGTTCAATATTGTGGCAAGCATTCGCGGCACAGTCGCAGTCAAGCGCTGAACAGTTCGCGTCGTCATATGGGTACCTCATGTCCGGAGACGTCAAGAAGGCAATCGAAGCGCCAGCGCCGTCGCCCCTACGATGCAACGTTCGGGTCACGGGAATTAGAGGTGGGTGCGCATGGTCAGCAAAATGGGAGCAGATGTCGTCATCGCCGGGACCGGGATCGTGGGTTGCCTGATCGCCGAGCAGATGCTGGATGCAGGTCTGTCGGTATTGATGCTCGAAGCGGGGCCACGCATCGATCGCGGGCGCATCATCGAAAATTACCGCAACATGCCGCCGGCCGCAAAGGTCGCGAATCCTGACGGTCCATTCCCGCCAAAACCCTGGGCGCTGCATCCGATGGACTACACGGGTGATCCGGATAAGGATTACCTCATCACTTCCGGTCCCGACGCGAAGGCGTATCAGCAAACTTACGTGCGCTATGTCGGCGGCGCCACTTGGCATTGGGCGGGCACGCTTTGGCGGCTGACGCCCGAGGACATGATGCTGAATGCGAAATTCGGCGTGGGCCGCGACTGGCCGTTCGATTATTCCGTGCTTGAGCCATACTACACTCGCGCCGAGTATGCGATTGGCGCAGCCGGTCCCTCCGACCCGGCGCTGCAATGGCCACCGATCCGCTCGAAGCCCTACATGATGGAGGCCTTCCCATTCGGCTCGGGACAACGTCGCTGCGTGCCGGCGGCGGAGTCTATCGGACTCCAATACATCCCCTGCGCGCAGGCGCGCAACAACAAGCTTGCCTATCAGGGCCGACCGCCGTGTTCGGGAAACAACAACTGCATGCCGGCCTGCCCGATTGCGGCCAAGTACGATGCATACAGCGCGCTGCTGCGCATCGAGGCAAAGGGCGCAGTGGTCGTGCCCAACGCGGTGGTCTACCGCGTCGAGACCGACGACAAGAACAACGTTCAGGCGCTTCACTTCTACGACCCAAACAAGACCTCGACGCGCGTGACCGGCAAGACATTCGTCCTGGCTTGCAACGGCATCGAGACGCCAAAAATCCTCCTGCTGTCGAAGAACGAAAATAACGCAAACGGTATCGCTAATAGCTCCGATCAAGTTGGCCGCAACATGATGGACACGCCGAAGTTTTTTGTGCTGGCCAAGTTTAAAGAACCGATCTGGTCTGGACTCGGCCCGGTACAGACCGGTGCGATCATGTCCACCTCGCAGGGAGACTTCCGCTCGCGGTATGCGGGCGGGCAGATCAGCCTGATCAATTTTTCCGGCGCGGGCTACGCCGGTCTCGCGGCGCTGAAGCAGAAGCTTGTCGGTAAGGCGCTTGACGAAGCGATCCGGCGCGAGACGGCCTGCAATGGCGTGATCGCTGTCGAGCACGAAGTCCTGCCGTCCGCGGAGAATCGTCTCACGCTGTCCGACAAGAAAGACATGCTCGGGCTCAACAAGCCTGCCGTGTACTACGACGTCGGCGACTACGTGCGCAACGGTGCCGATCTGCACACATTTCCGATCACTCGGAAATTCGCCGAAGCGCTTGGCGCCGAAAAGGTCATACGCTTATCCGGTTTCGAAGCAAGTCAGCACATTATGGGCGGGACGATCATGGGCAAGGATGCGAATACCTCCGTCGTCGACACCGACTGCCGCGCACACGATCATCCCAACCTGTTCCTGCCGGGCGGTTCGGCGATGCCTTCGGCTGGTTCCGGCAACAGTACGCTGACCATGGCCGCGCTGGGGGTGAAAGCGGCCGACGCAATCGTTAATCAGACGAAGAGGGGGTGAGTGTTGAATACGTTTGCCCTCATTCGCGTTTGCGTTACTGCGCTGCCGATTGCCGTGTCCGCTTTGGCCTCGGCTCAGGATGCCGCTGCGGATGACGAGGAAATCAAGCACGGCGAATACCTGGCCATCGCTTCCGACTGCGGAGCCTGCCATACCGCACCAGGTGGCAAGCCGCTCGCCGGCGGCCTGCCGATCGAATCACCGCTGGGTACGATCTATTCAACCAACATCACCTCATCAAAGCTGTACGGCATCGGCCGCTATTCGCTGCAGCAATTTTCGGAAGCCCTCAGGCGCGGCATTCGTGCCGATGGCGCGCACCTGTATCCAGCCATGCCTTACGCGTCTTATGCTCTGCTCACTGACGAGGACGTCAAAGCACTGTACGCTTACTTCACCAAGGCGGTCCCCGCCGTAGAGGAGCCGCCGGCCAAGACGACGTCGCTTCCGTTCCCTTACGACCTGCGCTTTTCAATGGCCTTCTGGAACGCGCTGTTCCTCGAGGCGAATCCCTTCACGCCCGATCCGCGGAGGTCGGCCGAATGGAATCGCGGCAAGTATCTCGTCGACGGTCCGGCACATTGCGGCGAGTGTCATACGCCGCGCGGCTTTTTCATGCAGCAGGACCGCAGCCGCCAATTCGCCGGGGCCGTACTCGGCTCCTGGTTTGCGCCCAACATCACGCCCGATGCCAACGCCGGGATCAGCGCGATGGGAGCGGACGAATTGTTCCGCTATCTCAAGTTTGGCAAAGTGGCCGGCAAGGCACAGGCCGGCGGCGAGATGGGAATCGCCGTGCAATTGAGCTTCAGCAAGCTCAGTGACGACGATCTCAAGGCCATCGTCACCTACGTGCGCAGCGTGCCGGCGATCGGCGATGCGGAAACGGAAGCGAGGTTCGCGCAGGGCAAGCCATTGACGGAAGTTGCGAAATTTCGTGGTGTCGGCGCCATGAGTTCAAGTGAAGCGCTGCCCGGCGGCGCCGCGCAATTGTTCGCGGCGAACTGCGCGAGCTGCCACGGCATCGGTGCAGGAGGGTCACGAGACAACTACTTCCCGAGCCTGTTCCACAACTCCGCACTTGCCACCGGGGGTGGCCGCAACCTTGTCGCCACGATCCTGTTCGGCGTCAACCGCAGCACGGCGGATGGCCTCGCCTTCATGCCGGGCTTCGGTGGCAACGCAACCGATATCGCCGCGTTCACCAACGAACAGGTCGTGGAGCTGGCGAATTATCTTTTGCAGCACTATGGCAACGCGGCTTACTCCGTCACCCCGCAGATGGTGGAGCAAGTCCGAAGCGGAGCCCCCAAGCCATTGTTAGCGATTTTGGTCGACGTCGGCAAAGGGCTGGTCTGCGCCTTAGTGATCTTGCTCATACTTTGGCGGATTGTCCGCCATTCGTCGCTCACACGCGTTTGACCTACTGGGGAGATGAATGCCATGACCTATGAAGGGAAATCCGCAACCGAGGCTACAGCGACCGAAGATACCATCCAGGCCGAGCCCATCTTACGCCGTACGCTGCTGAAAAACGGTGCAACCGCGCTTGGAGTCGCGGTGCTCGGAGGATCGATGCAAAAAGTGGTGCAAGCAGCAGGCGCGGTCGACACCGCCACCACCGTGAGCGTCGACAAGTTCATGGCGGCCTCCAGGTGCCTGATACAACACGGGCTCTCATCTGACGTCGGCGCCCGCATGGCGGGAATTCTTTCCACGAAGATTCCTTCGCTTGATGCAGATCTCGATGCGATCATCTCCACCGCCAGGGAGAAGAACTCCAAGGTCGTCGAGGATTTCTTTGATGCGCTACCGGACGGCCATGTTAAGGACTCGGCGCACCAAATCATCTTCGGCTGGTACGCGGGTGTCGTTGACGAAGGCTCGACTGCAGAAGTCTTCGCCTATGAAGAGGCGCTAATGTATCAACCGACGAAGGACGCGGTGGCGCTGCCGACATATTCGTTCAACGGGCCGAACCACTGGACAGACGTCGATCCGCCGCTTTCGGCCATGCCGGAATTTTGAACCGCCACAAGCCGGTTTAGCCACTGCGCTTCCGTGTCACTAGCATGACCCGGTGATCGCCGGGAGTTCTCCCTACGCATCGGACCAGGTCGCATAATCTCCGACCACGGGGTCCGATTGCGGCTGAGGGCCCTCGTTGGTGGATGGGGAGCGCTGGACCCGCCAGATCCGTTCGCCCCGTCCGAAGCGTTAGCGGCCGTTGCTGCACTCTAACACTTCAATCTGAGGCCGGCGTTCTGATATGCGACCGTCGTACGGAGATTGTTTGTCGTTCGCTCCGTTCGCGATGAAATTTGCCAGGATTTGCGAGCATCCGCTCACGCTTCTAGGTCCCGCATCGCGATTGTTCTCGAGGGGGCACAAGCGTCGTGCTTTCATAAGTAAAGTTAGAAGCAGAACTGTTCCAGAGACGACAGTCTCATCAAAGATGACCATCAGCCTGCGCGGCATAATCACGATCGAGCTTTGAGTTAACACTCTCCAGATTGCAAAGAGGTACGACATGTCGAGGCCGTTATTGAAATCATCTCAAGACGCTGTTGCGAGGGCCGTTATCCCACGCCTTTTTGTTCTTGAGCTGAACGCCGGCCGCATTCATTCGATGAATGTCGACGGTTCCGACCGTAAGACCATCGTGTCGGATTGCCATTTGCCCGACGGCATCGTGGTCGATGTCGAGGCTGGCCACATCTACTGGACCAACATGGGCATACCGAGTCTGAACGATGGCTCGGTCGAGCGCGCCGACATCGACGGCAAGAACCGCAAAACAATCGTCGCGCAGGGAGACACCCACAGTCCGAAGCAGATTATTCTCGATAAGAAGGGCGGCAAGCTCTACTGGTGCGACCGTGAGGGCATGCGCGTCATGCGTTGCAATCTCGATGGTTCGCGACTGGAGACGCTCATCGAGACGGGGCGCGGCGAAGCCGACAGCCGGGATGCGACACGGTGGTGTGTCGGGCTGACAATCGATCTGAAATTTGGACATATCTACTGGAGCCAGAAAGGCCCGGACAATGCCGGGCTCGGTCGCATCTCCCGCGCCAATGTTGAAATTCCCGCCGGCCAAACCGCGGCGACCAGGTCCGACATCGAGATCTTCTTCGACGGTCTCCCGGAACCGATCGATCTCGAGCTCGAGCTCAAGAGCCGTGTCCTCTACTGGACCGACCGCGGCGACCCGCCGCGCGGCAACACGGTGAACCGGGCCTCGATCGACACCAAGCCCGCCGAGCCGGAGGTCGTGGTGACCCACCTCATGGAGGGGATCGGCATCGCGCTCGACGTTCCAAACGACCGCATGTTCGTGACCGATTTCGCCGGCTCAATTTTCTCCGCACGGCTCGACGGATCCGATGAACGAAATGTCCTCGAAGCACAAGGCAACCTCACCGGCATCGCATATGCCGAAATCCCGAAGGTGAAGTGACATGTCGCAAAACAAGCCCATTCGCCGAGTTGCGATCATTGGCACGGGCGTCATCGGCGCCAGCTGGGCCTCACTCTTTCTTGCCAGAGGCCTTGACGTGGCGGCGACAGATGTCGCGCCGGGGGCGGAAGCGGCGCTGAAGCACTTTGTTGCGACGGCGTGGCCGGCACTGCAGCGGCTTGGACTCGCACCCGGTGCTTCCCAGAACAGGCTGTCATTCACCGGGGACCTGAAGGACGCCGTCAAGGATGCCGACCTGGTCCAAGAGAACGGGCCTGAGAAGATCGAGTTCAAGAAGACGCTTTATCGTCAGCTGGACGAAGTGCTGCATCCCAGCGTCATCATCGCCTCTAGTTCGTCCGGCTTGACGATGAGCGAAATCCAGTCGGCGTGCGAAATGCATCCTGAACGCTGCGTGATCGGCCATCCGTTCAATCCGCCTCACTTGATTCCGCTGGTCGAGATCGTCGGCGGGGCCAAAACCTCGGAAGCGACGATCAAGCGCGCAGCGGAGTTTTACACGTCGATCGGGCAACGGACAGTGCGCGTCAACAAGGAGATGCCGGGCCACGTCGCCAACCGCCTGCAGGCCGCGCTGGCGCGCGAGGTCTACTACCTCGTTGCCGAGGGCGTCGTGAGTGCCGCCGACGTCGACACGGCCCTGTGTTGGGGGCCCGGCCTGCGCTGGGGCATCATGGGCAACATGGTGCTCAATCACCTCGGCGGCGGGCCTGGTGGTATCGAGCACTTCTTCCAGCAGTTCGCCGGCCCGATGACGGCCTGGTGGAAGACCCTCGGCTCGCCGGTACTGACCCCGGACGTGCAAAAGAAGCTCATCGACAGCGTCCATACGGAGCTCGGATCTCGCACCATCGAGGAGCTCGCGGCGGAACGCGACGAAGTGCTGCTTGGCCTGCTGGCGCTGCGCAAGAAGGCAGCCAAGTCGAGCCAGGAGAAAACGAAGGTGCCTGTCGGCTGAGACCAGGCGCCATCAGCGAGATCAATCATACGTCCTTCAACTATCCGGTTTTCAAGCCGCAGCATCAGGAGTTCCAAATGTCCACGGCAGCCGCAGCAAGCAAGACCACCACGCCGAAGCCCGTCCCCGTACCGAACCCCGACTTCTATCAGCTGATCGAGCTGCTCACACCCGAGGAGAAGGCGATCGTCGCAAAGGTGCGGGCCTACATGCAGACTAAGGTCCAGCCGATCATCAACAAGTACTGGTCCGATGACGCGTTTCCGTTCGAACTGCTGCCTTCGTTCAAGGAAATCGGCATCGGCGGGCTCGGCTTCGAGGGTTACGGCTGCGCCGGCGGCAGCCAGAAACTGTACGGCTTCGTCACTATGGAGATCGCGCGCGTCGACGCGTCGATCTGCACGTTCTGGGGCGTCCACAGCGGTCTCGCCATGGGCTCGATCTATCTCGATGGATCCGAGGAGCAGAAGCAGAAATGGCTGCCGCAAATGGCCCGTTATGAAAAGATCGGGTGTTTCGGGTTGACCGAGCCGCTGGTTGGTTCGGGAGCGAGCGGCGGGTTGACCACGACCGCCAAGCGCGAGGGCGACACCTGGATTCTCAATGGACAGAAGCGGTGGATCGGCAACTCGACGTGGTGCGACCTCTCCATCATCTGGGCACGCGACCTCGCCGACAATCAGGTCAAGGGCTTCATCGTCGAGAACAAGTCGACGCCCGGTTTCAGCGTCGAGAAGATCGAGCACAAGATCGCGCTCAAGGTGGTCCAGAACGGCCAGATCACGCTGAAGGACGTGCGGGTGCCTGAAGCGAACCGCCTCCAGGGCGGCAATTCGTTCCGCGATACCGCGCGCGTGCTCCGGATGACGCGGTACATGGTGGGCTGGGCGTCGACCGGCATCCAGATGGGCGCATACGAGGCGACCCTCAAATACGCCCAGGAGCGACTGCAATTCGGCAAGCCGATCGCTTCGTTCCAGCTGATCCAGGATCTGCTCGCCAAGATGCTTGGCAATCTGACCGCGTGCCAGTGCCTGATGCTCCGCCTGGCGCAGATTGATGACGAAGGCAAGCTCGACGATCATCATGCGGCGCTGGCGAAGGCGTTCTGTACGGCGAAATCGCGCGAGACAGTTGCATGGGGCCGCGAGATCCTGGGCGGCAACGGCATCGTCGCCGACTACAACCTCGCGCGCTTCTTCGCCGACGCCGAGGCGCTCTATTCCTACGAAGGCACCTATCAGATGCAGAATCTGATCGTCGGCAAGGCCATCACCGGTCGCGGCGCCTTTGTCTGACATTCCAGCAGCCGGCGCTAGGAGGCCGGCAACCCTCAACAGGGAGACATGACTATGGTATCGCAAGCTGTATCGTCTGAAAAAGTATCCAACCCTTTGCCAAGGGCGGCATTGGCCCTCGCGAACGTCCAGTACGAGAAAAGGGGTGCGACCGCCTACGTGACGGTCAATCGTCCGAAGGTGCTCAATGCGCTCAATACGCCGACCTGGACCGATCTGCACGCTGCATTCGAGGATGCCAAGGCGGACACGTCCGTGCGCGGCGTCATCCTCACCGGCGCGGGCGACAAGGCGTTCATCGCCGGCGCCGACATTAGCGAACTCGCGCATGTCGGTGCCTATGAAGCGGAAGAGTCCAGCCGCTTCGGGCAAGACGTGCTCGATCTGATCGAGAATCTCGGCAAGCCCGTGATCGCAGCGGTCAATGGCTTTGCGCTTGGCGGCGGCTGCGAGACGGCGATGGCGTGCACCATCAGAATCGCAGCGGAGCACGCCAAATTCGGTCAACCCGAGGTCAAGCTGGGCCTGTTGCCCGGCGGCGGCGGAACGCAACGTTTGCCGCGCCTGGTAGGAAAGGGTCGTGCGTTGCAGCTGATCCTCACGGGCGAGACGATCTCTGCGCAGGAAGCCTATCGCATCGGGCTCGTCAACGAAGTTGTCCCTGCGGCGGACCTGATCGCGCGGGCCGAGACGATCCTGAAGCAGATCGCAGCCAATGCGCCGATAGCGGTGCAGTTCTCGCTGGAAGCCGCCAACAAGGGGATGGAGACGAGTCAAGGCGAAGGCCTCGCGCTGGAAGCGTCCTTCTTCGGCATCTGCGCCTCCACCGAAGACAAGAAGGAAGGCACCGCTGCCTTCCTCGAGAAACGTGCGCCGCAGTTCCGCGGTCGCTGAAGCGACCGCCGCACATGGCAATCTGGAAAGGACGACCATGACAAACGACAATATTTTCTCCGGACTGAAAGTGGTGGATCTGGCGAGCTTTATCGCAGGTCCGAGCGCCGCGGTAATCCTGTCGGATTTCGGCGCTGACGTCATCAAGGTTGAGCCGCCGCACGGCGACCTGTGGCGAATTGCGAACCACCTGCCACCGCAGCCGGTCGCCGAGGATGCGTACCCGTGGCACCTCGCCAATCGCAACAAGCGGGGCATCGCGCTGGATCTGAAGTCGCCGAGCGCCCATCAGGTTCTCGAAAAGCTGGTCAAATGGGCTGACGTCCTCATCGTCAATACACCGCACCCGGCGCGCAAGAAATTGAAGCTCGAATATGACGATGTGGTGGGGTGGAATCCGCGGCTAATCTACGCTGACATCACGGGCTTCGGCGACAAGGGACCGGATGCGAATCTTCCCGGCTTCGACATCACGTCGTACTGGGCCCGCAGTGGGTTACTGTCGATGACACGCGACGCCGGCGCGGCGCCGACCTGGCCGGTGGCCGGCAGCGGTGACAATGCCACCGCCGTCGGGCTGTATTCGGCGATCGTCACGGCTCTGTATCGTCGTGAACGTACAGGGGAGGGAGCACATGTCACGACCTCACTGCTCGCAGAGGGCGTGTGGTCCGCCAGTGTCTCGATCCAGGCCGCGCTGTGCGATGCGAAGTTCTTCGGGTTGCACGATCGCAAGAATCCTGCGAATGCGGCGATGAACGTCTATCGCGCCAAGGATGACACCTGGTTCGTGCTCATCGTCACGCCCGACAAGCTGGCGGCCGTCGTCAAGGCCATCGGCCGCCCTGACCTTCTGACCGATCCACGCTTCTCCGACCCGGCCAAGCTGACGGCGAATATGCCACAGCTCACGGCCATCCTCGACGAGACTTTCTGTGCCGAGCCGATGGCCCATTGGTACGAAGTGTTCAATGGTGTTCACGTGACGTTCGGCGCGGTGCGTGGGCCGCGAGAGGTGATCAATGATCCTCAGCTGCAGGCGAACGACATCATCGTTCCGCTCAGCGGTGCCGGCGGCAAGCTGACGTCCACTATTAGTAGCCCGCTTCAGGTGCATGGCGTCGCCAAAGTGCCCGCCAAGCGCGCCCCGAAGATTGGAGAGCACAACGAGGAAGTTCTCCGGCAGCTTGGATTCAGCGCGGCCGAGGTCGATGGCTTGTGTGCTAGCGGTGCCATTTCGAAGCCAAAGGAACATGCAGTCTAGCGTGACGACGCCGTCGGGTGCGGCGGGAGCCGCCCCCGAGTCGTCCCGCCTTGCAGTGGAATTCACCTCAGTGGATCGACATGAGCCCACCTGCGCACCCGCTCGACGACAATGCCGGCACACAGAAAGCCGGACTCACCGAAGATCCGGCCCAAGTCGCACTATTACTCAACGTCAATGGACGCGACTATGCCGTGCAGGCTCCCGAAGACATGCCATTGCTCTGGGTTCTGCGTGATCTCCTGAACCTCAAGGGGACCAAATTCGGATGCGGAATCGCGCAATGCGGCGCATGTACCGTACATGTGGACGGCCGGCCGGTTCGATCCTGCATGTTGCCGGCGGCGAATGTCGGGTCTCGCGAAGTGACGACGATCGAAGCTATCGGGCAAAAGGAGAGTGGGCGCCGGATCCAACAGGCGTGGCTCGAACTCGAGGTCGTCCAATGCGGCTACTGTCAGTCGGGTCAGATCATGAGTGCGGCGGCTCTTATCGAGCGCAATCCTTCTCCCGATGATGCTGAAATCGATGCGGCCATGGCCGGAAATATCTGCCGTTGCGCGACTTACGCCCGCATACGCGCTGCGATCAAGTCGGCCTCACGCACATGACCGGGCACCTGTCGATTTCCCGTCGTAAGTTCATCGTAGGCGGCCTCATGGTCGCCTTCGCCTGTGAAGCCCGAGCGAGGGCCGCGACGTCCGGAGCGGCAGGTCCGAGCGCAATCGGTGGTTTCGTCCGCATCTCGCAGGAGGGAAGCGTATCGCTGGTGATGCCGAGCGTCGAGATGGGTCAAGGTATCTACACAGCGGAAGCGGCTTTGCTGGCCGAGGAACTCGACGTGCGTCTCGATCAGATCGTGGCGATTGCCGCTCCACCCGACGCATCGCTCTACGCGCAGCCTCTCTTCAAGGCACAGATGACGGGTGGGTCCACTTCAATCCGAGGATTTTGGACCCCTCTTCGGCAGGCCGGGGCCGCTGCGCGATCCATGCTCGTTGCCGCGGCGGCGCGCGCTTGGGCAGTTCATCCGGACGAATGCTCCACGAAGGACGGTACGGTCCTGCATTCATCTACCGGCCGCGTGCTGAGATACGGAGAGGTCGCTGAATCGGCCGCGACCCTGCCGATACCCGAAGATCCGAAGTTGAAGTCGCCCGAAGAGTTCAGGGTCATCGGCAAATCCCAACGTCGCATCGATACGCCGTCGAAGGTGAATGGAAGCGCCGTCTACGGGATCGATGTGGCGCTTGATGGAATGAAGACCGCGGCCGTGGTGATGTGCCCTGTGGACGGAGGCAAGGTCAGGTCGGTCGACGAAGCCGATGCGCGGAAGATTCCGGGCGTAATCGACGTCTTGCGTATCGACGACGCAGTTGCAGTCGTCGGCGAACACTATTGGGCTGCCCGCGCCGGCGTCAACGCATTGAATGTCGATTGGGATCTGGGACCGAACGCAAAGCTTTCCACTGCGTCGATCCGGGCCGAGGTTGCGAAAGCAGCTAAAGCGGGGACACGGCTCAAGGCGCTCGAGCGTGGCGACGTCGAAGCCGGGGTCATGAGTGCGACGAGATTGTTGACGGCCGAATACGAGCTTCCATTCCTGGCTCATGCCACGATGGAGCCGATCAATACCACTGTTCACGTTCGTCCGGATGGCTGCGACATCTGGGTCGGAACTCAGACACCCGTGGTCGCTCAGAAGCATGCCGCCAGGATCACGGGACTTCCAGTCGAGAAGGTGGCCTTGCACAATCATCTCATTGGCGGCGGGTTCGGGCGCCGCCTCCAGGCAGATACGATCGAGCAGGCCGTTCGTTTTGCAAAGCAGGTTCCTTATCCCCTGAAGATCATCTGGACGCGCGAGCAGGATATCCGGCACGACCGTTTCCGCCCCTGCTATCTCGACAGACTTTCAGCGAGTCTGGACGAGCAGGGCAGACCCTCGGCGTGGATTCATCGCACCACGTCCGGGACAGTCAGACGCTACTTCGACGAAAACGGCTGGCCGGAAGGAAAGCTCGACAAGGATGCCGTTGAAGGGGCCTGGGACAGCCCCTATGCGTTTCCCGCCATTCGGGTCGAATGGATCAGGCACGATCCACCGGTCAAGCTGAACTGGTGGCGCGGCGTCGGACCTACGCACAACGTCTTCGTCGTCGAGAGCTTCCTGGACGAGCTGGCGCACGCGGCGGGACAAGATCCTATCGCCTACAGGCGGGCGTTGCTCGAGGCAAATCCGCGCGCTATCGCCGTGCTGGACAAGGTTGCTGCCGCGGCCGGTTGGGACAGGCCACAAAAACCGAGGTCCGGGCGTGGCGTATCGCTGCATCAGAACTTCGGAACCTACGCCGCTCTGGTAGTCGAAGTCGGAGTAGCCCTGTCGGGCGAGATATCGCTGACGAAGATCGTGGCGGCCGTCGACTGCGGTATCCGGATCAATCCGGATACCGTCCGCGCGCAGATCGAGGGCGGCGTTCTGTTCGGACTGTCTGCCGCCCTGTTCAACGGCATTACCTTCAGCGACGGACGGGTCGAACAGGGTAACTTCAACGACTACAGACAACTTCGTATCAACGAAACGCCGCCGATTGAGGTGCACTTATTGGAAAGCGGCGAGAATCCCGGCGGCCTTGGCGAGGTCGGAACGGTGTCTGCGGCCCCAGCGCTGGGGAATGCAATCTTCGCAGCGACCGGCGTTCGCGTCCGCCGCCTGCCGATCGACCGAAGCCTGCTTTCCAAACGGGAGAACGCATGAAGCGCATCCTCGTCGCGGTATGTGCGCTCGGTGCTGTCCTCGCGATCCCGACCGCATGCTTTTTCTTTTGGCCGGCCTCTATCGAAGCGGTCCAGGCTACGCAGGCACAACCAACTGGATCCGCACTTGTTACGAAAGGGGAGTATCTGACTAAAGCGGCCGATTGCGCCGCCTGCCACACCGCCGCCGGCGGGGAGCCGTTTGCCGGCGGACGCGCCTTCAAACTTCCGTTTGGAACGATCTATTCGACCAACATCACACCCGACCGGGAAACAGGAATTGGCCAATGGAGTGACGCCGAATTCGTGAGAGCCGTACATAAAGGAATCGGGAAAAACGGGGAGGATCTCTATCCTGCCTTTCCGTACACAGCCTACGCCCTTCTTTCGACCGACGACGTCCTTGCCGTCCGTGCCTACCTCTCAACTGTGCGACCAGTGTCGCTGCGGAAGATCGATAACACACTCGTTTTCCCGTTCAACCAGCGGTATTCGCTGAGAGCCTGGAAACTCCTGTTTGTGCCGACCAGGCCATGGGAGCCGTCCGCGGCCCACGATGCGACATGGAACCGCGGAGCGTATCTTGCCGAAGCGCTGGCGCATTGCGGCGAATGCCATACACCGCGCAATCTGATGTTCGCGACAGAGAGCGGCAGGAAGTTCGCCGGAGCGGTCATTGACGGGTGGAAAGCCTACAACATCACTTCTGACAGTGAGACCGGCATAGGCGCATGGTCCAACGACGAAATAGAACAGTATCTGTCTTCCGGACACGCGCCCGCGCGCGGCAGCGCGGGAGGCGGCATGGGAGAGGCAATCGATCTCAGTCTCCGTCATCTCTCCTCCGAAGACATCGCAGCGCTGGCCCGATATCTGAGGACCATCCCGGCACAACGATCGGAACTCACGGTGCAGATTGATCACGATCCCGCCACGTTGAATGGTGCCACGGCCTGGTCGCCGGGGCCGGATCGTGACGAGAGTATCGGATTCCAGATTTTCGCCTCGGCTTGCGCCAGCTGCCACGGTTGGGACGGGACCGGTCAGCAGACCGACCATGCAGAACTTCTCGGCTCACGCGCGGTGAACGACCCGTCAGGCGCCAATCTTGTCCGCGCCGTGCTTGAAGGGGTCAAGATCGGGTCACCCAGGGGCGACAACTTGATGCCCTCCTTCGCCGCCGCCTATTCCGACGCGGAGATCGCTGCCGTCAGCAACTATGTCATAGGGCATTTCGGCGGCAAGCAAGGCAACGTCACCGCGGCCGACGTTCGTGCCTCCCGCGACTGAGCCATACAATCAGATGAGACGAAGAGAGACTTGTGCAAACCATCGCGTTCCCAGCATTGACGCTGCCGATTTAGCGTCTTCTGACAAACGCGAGCGGGGCACGGGAGCACTGCGATGGAGTTAGGGCGCGTTGCGCTTGGCATTTGTTTTTTCCTTGCCCTGGGACGATCTGCGGCGGCGGATGCAGGATTGACCAACTTTGGTCATCTGACCGGCGTCCCGCGCGCGACCGAAGAGAAGCGTGCGGCTACACCTCGCAAGCAAAAGAAAGCGCCTGCCGCTAACGCGAGCCGGGACCGGCCGATTGATCCTTGGCAACCAGTTCCGACGAAGTACGTGTCCCTGGCAAACTTGGCTCCCGGCCTCTTGCCTTTCTTCAATAATGGACCTGTGTTCGGAATACCTGGAACGGTGACCGGGGATATCTGGCATCGTACTCAGCTCACCGGCGACTGGGGTGGCGCGCGAACGGACTGGGCGCTTCACGGCGTTTTCATCGATATCTATTCGACCAGCTATTATCAGAGCGTAACATCCGGCGGACTAAAAGCCGGCGGTTCCTTTGTGCAGAACACACAGGCTTCGCTCAACATCGACACCGGGCGAGCCGGCCTTTGGTCTGGCGGCCTGCTGCATCTGACCCTGCATTCGCGCTTTGGTGATACTCCGGCGGATACCTTCACGGCAGGCGCGACGGTTCCCCAGTATACCGGGCTCGCCTATCCCGACCCGCTTCGCGCAAATGATGTCCTGCCCGCGCAATTCTTTCTGACTCAATCACTCACCAAAGAATTCAGCGTCCTCATCGGCAAAGTTGCTGTCGTCTACCTCGCCGATCAGACGCTGTTCGGCGACAGCTACAAATACGACTTTACCAACTTCAACTTCAACAAGAGCCCGGCGGCGCTCAATTTCTTCAATGCTGTTTCATGGACGGCGCTAGGCGTGTGGGCGCCCAGTCCACAGTTTACCGTTTACGGCGGTGTGTTTGATCCAAATTCCAAGGCAGACAACTTCGCCGACCATGCCTTCGAGACGGTCAATCTCTACATCACCTCGATCCTGTCCTACTCGGTTGGGGGCCTCCCTGGTCAATTCGCACCGGCCTTCAATTGGTCCAACAAGCCGAAACTCAATCTCGAGTCCCCGTTCGGACCGTTGACCACGCTGGCTGCGACAAGCCAGGCCGTTGGCGCCCTTATTGGTGGCTTCCCGAGCGACGGCTTGCCCGCCAATTTCAAGGATCAGAGCTGGGTCGTGATTGCTAACGCCTCGCAGTATCTCTATGTCATGGACGACCCCACAACGATTGCAGAGAAGCTGAAAAGCGGCCAACCGCTCCGCGGGATCGGGATTTTTGGCAGGGTTGGATATGGTCCAGAGGCCACAAATCCGGTTACCAGCTACGCAAGCGTCGCGCTGGTCGCGCATGGTCTGTTCAACGGCAGGGAATGCGACGGTTTCGGAGCGGGAGTTTATTACAACAGGGTCAGCAGCAATCTGAAGACAGACATCGCTCGGCTTACGCTGGGGAATGCCAGCGCGAGCGACGAGAGCGGCATTGAGGTGTTCTACAATTTTGCGGTTACGCCGGCTGTCCGATTGATCCCCAGTTACCAGCACATATGGCATCCACTCGCTGCCCAAATCGCCAAAGGCCAGGATCACGCCGATCTCTTTCTGACGCGTCTCACTGTGGCTTGGTGAGTTACGGTAACAAGGAACAATCTCCACGCTCTCGAGCCGGAAAACGCCGAGCGACTTTGGAGCCTCGCAACGACAATGCTGGCGCTGTAACGACGCGAACTAGTGTCAAAATTGCTTAGCTTGCATTTCCTCAAATTCGTCGCGACACGCGTCGCTGAAGCCACGCAACAGATCGATCGTGCCATCGATGGCCATTTCGCGCAGTTCGACGAAACTCTTGTCTGGCTCCAAATAGGTGTCCAGGATCTTTCGGACGACGTCTTCGGCTCGCCGGATCACCGTCTTCGAAGACACCGCCCGCATTCCGCTAAGCTTCGCGTAAAGACCGACCAAGCCGGGTATGTCGGCTTCGTCGTGCTGGAGGGCATCAATATAACATTTGGCGGCGTCCTCGATGAAATCACTGTAAAGGACCTGCCGGCGGCTCTTCTCGTGAAGAGTCCACTCGACGCGGACCTGGCTTCGGTGGTTCAGCCAAGTCGCCACTCCGCTGGTCAAGCCGCCGACAGCTGCACCCGTGAGGGCGGCGAGCGCCGAGATGATGGAGACGTCCACAGTTGCAGTCCCTCACAATTCCTATGACGCGGAGGAACGCGGCCCTTCGGAAATCAGCCTCGAGCTGCGTTGTCCGGTTAGATAAGACCAGAACCACTGCGTTTGGACCCGGAAACGGTTCTGAAGCTGTGGCAACGCGAGCACGTGTAACGCGGCCCACACCAGCCAGGTCAGAAAACCACTGCTGCGCAAATGGCCGGACTCGAGGATTGCGAAATTCTTTCCGACCACCGCCATGTTGCCCTTGTTGCGGTATCGGAACGGCCGACCATCCTTGCGCCCCCTGACACGGTTGGCGATGACATGCCCGACAAATCGGCCCTGTTGAATGGCTGCCTGCGCCACTCCGGGGACGGGGTGACCATCCTGGGTTATCGTGGCTGCATCTCCCGCGACAAAGACGTTGAGCGCCTCGGGGATGTCCATGAAAGCGCCAACGAAAGCGCGCCCGGCGCGGTCAGTCTTCGCTCCGAGCATTTTTACGACAGGCGAAGCGTTTACGCCTGCCGTCCAAAGGACGGTGGCGCTGGGAATGCGAGTGCCCGCCGCGATCACGCCTTGATCGTCAACCTTCTCGACCTTAACGCCGGTCGAAACTTCAACGCCGAGCTTGGTTAGTCGCCTGGTTGCTTTTCGCGACAGAGATTCTGCAAAGGTCGGAAGAATACGGGCGCCGCCGTCGACTAACACAATTCGGCTCTTGGCAGGGTCGATCTTGCGAAAATTGTTGCGCAGGGTCACCGCGACCAGTTGAGCGATCGAAGCGGCAAGCTCGACGCCGGTCGGGCCGGCGCCCACCAGCACAAAGGTCATTTGGCGCGCGCGTTCTTTCTCGTCATCGGTCGCTTCAGCCAATTCAAATGCGCCTAGGATCTTGGTTCGAATTGTCTCAGCATCGTTGAGGCTCTTGAGGCCTGGTGCAAAGCGCGCGAATTCGTCGTGACCGAAATAGCTCGGACGCATGCCGGCGGCGATCACGAGGAAGTCGTACTCAAGTTTTCGAGGACCTATTCCCGGGCAATATACGTCGACGGTCCGAGTTCCCAGGTTGATGCCCTTAACCTCGGCCATCAATACGCTGAGGTTCTTCTGTTTCGCCTCGAGCTGCCGGATTGGCGCCGCAATCTCGGATGGCGCCAATACAGCGGTGGCGACCTGGTACAAGAGTGGCTGGAAAATATGATGATTGCGCCGGTCGATCAGGGTTATTTCGACATTGGCTCGCTTGAGCGCCCGTGCAGCCGCGATGCCGGCGAAGCCTCCACCCACGATCAGGACGCGTTTCTTACCTAAGACCGCTTTTGCCACAGGCGGCGGTTCTAGCGGAAACGATTTGGTCAGAACTGTCTTCATGGAAACTACTCCGATCCGAAGGCGACTCAGTCTCGGGTATCGATATGGGAGTGGTGTGACTTCTCGTCTTGAACGGCGCTGCGGTGCATGGAACGTTCACGACGTTATTTATTAATGCGGACAGCAAGCATTTGAACAATGGGCGCTGCGAACCAGCCCTAAGGTCACGGCGATAACGATCAGGAATGCTGTCGCGCCGTTCGTTACGATGCTCGTCAGCAGAGTCGGGCGCCCGACCCGATCGTCCGGCTATCGCGAGCGTGCACCGATCTGCTCTAGGAGAAGCTGGCGCAGCCAGCTTTTGAAACTCGCGCGAACTATTCTGAAAATCGTGCGATTGCAGCGCGCTTTCCGAATTCATCAGCTGACAGTTTTGAGCACAATTGGCGTTAATCCCGCAGCCGCATTCAAGCGCGCCTGGCGGCGAGAAGGCATATTGAGCGCCTGGCTTTGAGAAGCTGTTCCAGCTCAACACGACGGCTCTCGTACTAGATGATGAAGCATCGAGCGCCCGGCACGCCCAACTCTCCACCGGAGCCTACCCTTGAACGCCCCATCCAAACGACCGCCGTTAGCCCATGCATCTGGCACCCCAGTCACGGATAATTTTAACATTCAGACCGCGGGGCCGCGCGGCCCCGCTCTGCTGCAGGATGTCTGGCTGATCGAGAAGCTCGCCCATTTCGCCCGCGAAGTGATCCCCGAGCGCCGCATGCACGCCAAGGGATCCGGCGCCCACGGCACCTTCACCGTCACGCACGACATCACGCGCTACACCAAGGCTAGGATTTTCTCCGAGATCGGCAAGCAGACCCCAATGTTCGCCCGTTTCTCGACCGTCGCGGGCGAGCGCGGCGCTGCTGACGCCGAGCGCGATATCCGCGATAGCTATCATCGTGACGGCGCCATGCGCACTGGCGGCAATCTCGGCGGAACCCCCAGCTATTTCCCCAATAGCCGGGGCGAGTGGATCGATCAGCCGCAGCTTAATGAGCCGCTGCTGGAGCTCGAAGGCGGGGCTGCACATTGGGACCATCGTGTCGACGATGATCACTACCGGCAGCCCGGCAACCTCTTTCGCAAGATGACTCCTGCCCAGCAGCAAATTCTGTTCGACAATGCGGCTCGCCAGGTCGGCGCCGCAGCTAGGCACATTCAGGAGCGTCATGTCGTCAACTGCGCCAAGGCAGATCCTGCCTACGGCGCAGGCGTCGCGAAGGCGCTGGGCATCGAATTATGATCGTACATAATCGCGGCTGAGTAGGCCTCGCGCTCCGCGCCCGCCGATGGCGCTCACTGCGCCGTCGGCCGCCCGCACCGTGTCTGCGGAAGAAGCAGGGTCGTCGCGACGCGACGTGTCGAGGAAAGTGAAGTCGGCAGCATCGGCGCGAAATGAAAGGGCAAAGGAGCCGATATGAGGAGTGCATTGAGTCTGGCTACATTCGCCATCGGAGTGCTGTGCTTCGTGGCGTTCGTTACCAAAGTAAAGCCGGCTTCCATCGTTGCAGCGCCTTCGCCGATTGAGCAGTCGCGGGCCCAGTGATGGGTCCTGCGATTCCGATATGTCTTAAAGCAGAACCGAGATTTATCAATTATCGGGGCCGATAAGCGGTGCCTATAGCTCGCTATTTTATCTTTGTTGGAAGCGCGCTTGCGGCCTTGCTGTTCATCTCCGACTGGCTTCTGGCAAACCCCCGAGCGACGTCCGCTGATCGGTCCGTCGCCCTCTATAGAGCGGTCATCCGGATCAAGTCCGCCAACAAATGGCCGGAGAAGGTCGTTTTGGATACAAGCCAGCTGACTATCACACCTCCCGTTGTCATGGACGCCCCGACGATCCAATCGTCGAGCCCACTACCGTCTGACAAATCGCCGGATCGTTTGAAATTTGACGCTACGAGCTTGTTAAAGTCAGATGCACAGACGGCCGCGATAAATCATCCGACCCCGCAATCCAGGGCCCGCACGACGAGGGCCCCTCGATCGAGGCGTGCAGCGAAAGGTCCTGTCATACACCGCCGAACGGTAATGAGCAGGGACTGTTGCCAGTTAGGGTGGGTTGATAGCGGTCAAACAGGGTCGAATGCTATGCCGCACAGGCGCGCGGCGTCGTCATGGCAATTGGATTGACGTGCGCTCGATCGGCAGAAATTGAAAGACAAAAGAGCTCTGCAGGTGCGCACGGAAGTGCGCATCAATCATCTAAATTAGTCAGCAACGTACAAGATCGCCCAAAGTACATCCGCTATTCTTTACAGCATCAAGACGAAATCGGCAGCCCATTTGGCGTCTCGTTCAAGTCACACGAGCGGGCTGCATTTCGCATTCGGAGCAACCTAGCATGATCGAGTACCTAATTGCTGCGCGCGCTGCGGTCATCCTCTGGACCAGTTTCGTAGTAATGCCGGCCGAGATTGTCTTTGACGCGATTGAAGCCGAGCTGGAGCGTCGCGGCGTCGAGCAATGAAGGCTCCTGTCCGAAGGTATTCACCGCGAGCGCTGTTCGGAACGGTATTGATACCCGAACGAAACCATGGCGAACGCCTCTGGTCAGAGAGAACAACTCGTTGGAGCACGAAATGACAGAGCGCGCCGCACAGTTGCCGAATCCTGACGGATCGTTGCTCCTTCGCGAGTTGGACCACAGAATAAAGAACGAGCTCACGTCGGCCATCTGCGCGTTTTCGACCAAGGCGGTGCAGTCGGAGAGTGTCGCGGTCAAAGCGACGCTGCTCGATGTCGTAGACGTCTTGCATCGATGGGCCGATGTTCATCGTGCGCTGCATATGCCGGATCAGGGGGGCCTCACCGATGCCGCGAGATACCTCCAGCAGCTCTGCTTCGCAATCACCAAATACCGGCTCGATTGTCGGGCGATACGTGTCTTGTTTTCGGCGGACGATCTGAGGCTTGAAGGAGAGCGTTGTTGGAAGCTTGGACTGATTGTATCCGAGCTGCTGACCAATGTGGCACGACACGTACGATTTGACGGTAAGCATCCAGAATTGCGGGTGAGGTTGATGCTTGCAGGCAATGTCGTAAAGTGCGGGGTGTCTGACAATGGGGCGGCGCCTGAACCCATCCGGCGCGGTCGAGGGCTTACGATCGTCGGCGAACTGGCCAGCAGTCTGGGGGGCCACGTTCATACGTCCTGCGCTGCCGAAGGATCTTCGTTCCTCCTCACCTTTCCATTGACTGAGGCCGAGCAATGCGCCGCTGGCGCGGCTCAACATGTCTTGAAGCAGAGGAAGATGGGCCGCGCTCAGCGGTTGGCGCCGTCAAGGTAGCGGGGAAACGTCACTGATGGAAAGCGGAGCTAATTCTTGAACAGTATCGCCAATCCCGCGGGAGCTGTCCCGCAGTTCGCTCAGCGTCGGGTCCTCCATATCGTCTTTGCCTCCACCAGCGGACATACGGAGTACGTGGTGGGTGCGCTGATGGAGTCCTTGAGAAACAGTATTCTAGGCTGGGAGATCGAGGCAACGATCGCCGAGAAAGCGCAACCACAGGATTTGCTGAGGGGAAATGTTCTCCTGCTCGCCTCCGCAACCTGGAATACCGGGGGCACCGAGGGGCAATTGAATCCGCACATGTGGGAGCTACTCCATGATAAGGCGAAGACTCTGGATTTGGCCGGCAAACCGTGTGCGTGCATCGGACTAGGCGACCATCGATACTTCTACACGGCGCGAGCGGCGGATCATTTGGAACACTACGTTGAGGTCCACCATGGTCGGTTGATCGTTCCAACGCTTAAAATCATAGATGAGCCCTATGGCCAAGAAAAGACCGTAGGAGCCTGGAGCAAACAGTTGGTGGATGTCTTGAAACCGGCAGATCGGTGTTAGGCGATGCCCCGCATCTCTCTCAAAATCGTCGGCGCGTCCGGACAGGGAATAAACTCCATTGGCGCAATCATCGCCAAAGGCCTCAAGAGATCCGGATACTGCGCGTTCGGCTACCGCGAGTATCCCTCCCTTATAAAAGGCGGACACGCGAGCTATCAACTGGACATCTCGAATGACCAAATCCGCAGCACGGAAACCAAGGTGAACGTGCTTGTCGCGCTCAACCATCACGGTCTCGAGCTGAACATTGAGGAGCTGAAACAAGGCGGGATCGTGCTGCACGTGACGCCCGGGTGGCAGTTTCCGGAGCACCATCGGAATCTGATCGCGGAGCGAAGCCTTCGCGTCATCTATTTTCCGGTCGATGACATTCTCAAGCGCCTCGGCGCGAGGGCAATTCTGTCGAACGTGCTGCTGACGGCGTTTGTCTGGTCCATGCTGGACCAGGATATCGATGTCATCAAATCCCTCGTCGGAGCGACGTTTGCGAAGAAGAAAGCTCTGCTCGAACTCAACATGCGATGTATCGAAGAGGGATATTCCTTTGTCGATCCGGAGCAGGGGACGGTCTCCGTCACGTTGCCGCCGCCTGACAGGGGTTTCGCCAACCACCTTTTGATTACCGGCAGTCAAGCGATGGGGCTCGGCGCGGTTCATGCGGGGGTACGGCTCTATGCCGGCTACCCGATGACACCCTCCAGTCCGCTGCTGTCATTCATCGCCGAGCTCGAAAACAAGACCCACATGGTGGTCAAGCAGGCGGAAGACGAAATCACCGCAGCCCAGATCGTGAGTGGGGCGATGTACATGGGAACCCGCGCGCTCACGGCCACTTCCGGTGTCGGTTTTGATCTCATGAGCGAGACACTGTCCCTGAATGCCATGATCGAGAACCCGACGGTGTTTGTGTTAGCGCAACGCCCCGGTCCGGCGACCGGCCTGCCGACCTGGACAGCCCAAGGAAGTCTCTTGCAGGCCACGAACTGCTCCGCAGGCGAATTTACGCGCTGCGTGATTTCGGTCAGCAACAGCCAGGACGCCTTCGATCTGATGCCGGTCGCATTCAACCTGGCGGAGCAGTACCAGATCAGTGTCATTGTCCTCACCGACAAGCAGATCGCCGAGGCGCTGTACACGCAACACCCGTACGATCTGGAAAAGGCCGAAATTGATCGTGGCAGGCTTGTCGTCGATCCCGAGAAGCTGGAACTCCTGAAGTCTTCTGATCGATTTAACCCGCACGCCCAGGGCGGCGTTTCGTTGCGATGGCTTCCCGGCAGCCGCGCGGCGACCTATTGCGCGCAAGGTGATGAACACAATTCCATCGGCGCGGTGGATGAGTCCAGTCTCAACACGAAGTTGCAGATGGAGAAGAGGCTGCGGAAGTTTCACGGATTGAAAGCGGGACTTCCGGCCCCTCACTTAAGTATCGGCGGTCGCAGCACAACGACGAGCGACTGGATTGATACCGGCGACGAAATCGAGTTGCTCGCGATTGGCTGGGGAAGCACCGGCGACGTATTTCAGGACGTCATGCATAGCGATGAACTGCGAGGGCGGAAGATTGCGTATTTGCACTTCACATATCTCTGGCCGCTCCGCACCCAGGAGCTTCAGGTTTTGGCCAAGCGATCGAAGCGGCTGGTCCTGGTGGAGCAGAACTATCAGGGGCAGCTGGGCATGCTCATCAGGATGGAATGCGGGCTGGATATCCCGGACAAGATTCTCAAGTACGACGGCCGACCGTTTTTCTACGATGAGCTTCTTTCGTCGGTGATGGAGAGATGCGCGAGCGCCTCGGAAAACGAAGCGACGTCTCCCGGTTTCGAACATGCGGGTAGCCCATCATGAATATCGCTCTGCAGACCCAGCCGCCCGCTCTTTCCGACTACTATTCGGAGACCAAATGCATCTGGTGTGACGGCTGCGGCAACTATGGCATTTGGAGCGCCGTGAAGTATGCGCTGGTGGAGCTGAATTTGCACCCATGGCAGGTGTGCCTTTGCTACGATGTCGGGTGCAACGGCAATGGCTCGGACAAGATTGAGGGCTACCGCTTCCACGGGCTGCATGGTCGCGTCATCCCGTTTGCAGCAGGCGCGAAACTTGCGAACATGAAGGCTCCGGTCATCGCCTTCGGCGGGGATGGCGGGACCTTCTCGGAAGGTGTCGGGCATCTGGTCCATGGCGTGAGAAGCAATTATCCCATCACGTTTGTCCTGCACAACAACACAAACTTTGGGCTAACCACCGGGCAGGCGAGCTCGCTCACTCCACAGGGCCAGCCAATGAACACGAGCCCTTACGGGATCCCCGAGCATACGTTGGCGAGCATGGACCTGATCTTCTCGCTCAACCCAACCTTCGTTGCTCGGGGCTTTAGCGGTGACATCAAACTAATTACTCGTATTCTCAAAGCCGCCATTCAGCACCGCGGCTTTGCCTTCGTCGAGATGCTCCAGGCGTGTCCGACATACAATCACTTCGCGACGCACGAATATCTTCTGAACAGGTACTTCGATGCAAATGCCGATGGTCACGACCCGGGCAATCTGCAGCAGGCGAGGGCGCTCGCTGCGCAGGTTCAGGATCGGATCGCCTGCGGCATTCTCTATCAACGCGAAGACATTCCCCACTTCTATGACCGGCTAGTCCCGCGGCAAGGGCTCGAGACGACCTGCGTGGAGGAGGTGCGGAGGTATGATGTGAGCGAGTATTGGAAGGAATTGGTGTAATCGAATTAACCGTTGGCCGTGCGACAGCGCGGGCTTCGAACATAATCATTTCTTTCGTCCGTCTATTCGAGAAATGCCGGCTAGTTGTAGCTCATGGTCGGGTCTCCCGTGGCGCCAACGATTGGGGATTCCGCGAAGCGGCGTGTTGTGTCCGTCGATAACTTGCAGCTGGACGGCGTCATTCTGTCGGCCGGCGTGCCTCTTGTTAACCGTTCCTCGTCGATCTAAATCGAGTGGGCCAATGTCAAAGAAACAACTATCCGTAGCCCTATTAACGTCGCTGATCTGCGCGCCCTCCTATGCCGGCACCACGTTGGATGGCGAAATCGGCGCGGCTCAGGAACAGGGCGCAAGCGGCAATGGACTTACCGACGAGGCGATAAGCCGTGAACTTGAGTTGTTCCGAGGCGCGAAAATATCACTGCGCCAGGCGCTGAAGATAGCCGGCAGCCTCCACCCCGGCTCGAGGATCGTGGATGTCAGTTTTGATGGCGGCTCCGGCTCATCGGTTTATCACGTGAAGACGTTTCGGCAGGATCATATCTGGGAAGATACGATCGACGCCAAAACAGGGCAGGTTGCGGGCAATGCTGCAGTGTCGTCCATGAGCGAGTTAACCCTAGAGGATCGGCTCAATCTGATCGCCATGCAATCTGTCCGGCAAGAGCTTGCAGATGCAGTCCTCGTAGCCGAGAACAACACGTCAGGAAAAGCGCTCAGTGGCGGACTGATGAACGAAGCTGGCAAGTTGATTTTTGTGATCGTGGTTCTGTCCGGCACAAACCTCAAGCAGATCATGCTCGAACCGCCGAGCGCCAACAACCGGGAAACGCTTCCGCGTCGTTCAAAGCAGCACTGATGCCAAGGATCAGGCCGCTCGGACGGCAACCGAGTGTTGGCCTTTCAATGCCCTTTTTTGGTCCCCCACTATCGGCCACGCTGAGCCCTCGGCTTACGCACCGGCAACAGATCCGTAAATTCCAGGACACAAATCTGCGCATCGGCAGCGGGAAGAGCACGCAAATGCTGAACTTTGAAGGAAACGGCTCCATTTTTTGAGATTGGTGCCTGCCTCAAACTAGCGTGCGCAGCGAGGAAAACGTTACAGCACGCGCAATGGCGGAGTGGAGCAAGATGACCTCCGATGGATGCAGTGATGGCTGAGCGCTATGGACAGCGGGTTGGCGAGCGATTGCGAGTCGAAACGGTTACCCGGGTATTGGGCTCTGTGACGGCCATGCGTGCGGCTTCACAGCTCCAGGTCATTTCACGCGCATGTTCAAAAAGATCGTTGGCGTAAGTCCGGACGCGGGCGGCGGGCGCTTGAGGAATAGCACGCAAGCAGATAAGCGTTGGCTTGGGGGAGAGTCAGTTACCATGTGGAGTAGCTTTCGTTGTCGCAGGCTAGATTGGGCAGTCGCTGTTCTATTTGCCTTCGTTTTGGTCGGTTGCGCGGCCAGACCTGGCCCGGAGGTGCTGACGCCCGTGGCTGCCTCGTCTGGCGAGAAGGCGCTGCAGATCTATGTGGCGACCACGCGTGAGCGCGAGAGTTTGTCGGGGAATGTATTCACTGCGAACCTCGCCAATGCGCTCAACTTTGCAAAGTTTGTCGTCTCGGTGCCGCCCAACCACAAATCCGGAAATATCGAAATGCCGACCGCAACCCCCGATCCACGGAATAGCTTTGCTGTAGTGGATCAGGCCGTGATGAGCGAAGCCGACTTTCGCAGAGCCGTCGCTCCGCAAGGCGATACTCGGCGGACGAAGCACAAAGCCTTCGTTTTCGTGCACGGGTTTAACAGCAACTTCCAAGAGTCGCTGTTCCGACTCGCCCAATTGCAGGCGGACATCAAAATCGACGGGATTCCGATCCTGTTCTCCTGGCCATCACAGGGGCAGGTGGCGGCCTACGAAATGGACAAGCAATCGGCAAGCTATTCTCGCGACTATCTGATGGCTTTACTAACCCTGTTGAGCAGCAGCCCCGAGGTCGGCGACATTGTAGTGGTTGCCCACAGTATGGGTGCTATGTTGACCGTTGACGCTCTGCGCCAGCTTCGTATCGAAGGCAAAGACCGAGTGATCGCCCGGTTAGGCCGTGTTGTGCTGGCGGCGCCCGACATCAACGCGGAGACGTTTCGGGCTCAGGTACAAGCCATCGGTCCGCTCAAGCCACCTTTGCTGGTTCTAGTTTCCAAGGATGATGGTGCACTTCGAGTGTCCAGTTTTCTTGACGGTGGCATCGCGCGTGCTGGCGATATCAACGTTGACGATCCTGTTGTGCGGGAGGCTGCCCTCAAGGAAAAGGTTCAGATCGTCGACATTTCGAAGCTCGCAAAGCACGACGATTTGGGGCATGACCAGTTCGTCAGTGTTGCTGTGCTTTATTCACGATTGCACGACCAAGTCGCGCGTTTTCGCAACACGGCTGGCACATTCAGCTTTGTGGATGACGGTGAAACGTTCTTGCGGCCGATCGACATCGGAGATCAGGTGGCTGCGCAATGACGACTTGCAAGGATCTCACCTACCTCCGGCGCATAGTTGACTCGACGAAGGGTGAGGTCCGGAAGGCGCCAAAAGCGGCATCGATCACGGATAGCGGTTCAGTCAGCGGGGATCGTAAACTGAAAGAGAGCTCCGCGCGGCTCGCACCCCGTCGCCCACAGCCGCCCACCATGGGCTTCGATGATCGAGCGGCAGATCGAGAGGCCGATGCCCATGCCCTCGGGCTTCATCGTGTAGAAGGGTTCAAAGAGACGCGGTAGGCTCTCCGGGCGCAGCCCATGACCGGTATCCCGCACCGCAACGCACACGCCCTCCGGCTCAATACTCATGGTGCTGATGTGTATTTCGCGGTTGCCGTCCTGAATGCCACTCATCGACTGGATGGCATTGGCAATCAAGTTGAACATCACTTGTTGCAGTTGCACCTGATCGCATTGGATGCGTGGCAACTCACCCGCCAGTTGCGTGCCCACCGTGACGCCAGTCTTGATCGTCTCGCTTCGGCTTAGCGCGACCACCTCCAGTATCGCTGCATTGAGGTCGACGACATCCTTCTGGGGGGGCACTTTTCTGATGAGAGACCCGATCCGGTCGACGACTTCGTTGGTTCGACCGGTTTCGTTCACAATGCAGGTGAGCGCCATCCTCGCCTCCGCCACATTGGGCGGGTTTGTCTCTAAGAACCGTAATGCAGCAGCAGCGTATGTGCGTGCCGCCGTAATGGGCTGCTTGATTTCATGCACAATCGAAGTGGTGAGTTGGCCCATGGTAGCGACGCGGTTGGCGTGCGCCAGCTCGGCCTGCATCTCGCGATATTGCCGCTCGCGACGGGTGCTCTCCAAGGCAATGGTGGCTTGCGCAGCGAAGTCCGTGAATAGGCAAATCTGTCTGTCGGTGAACGGCTGTACCCGTGTGCGGCCCAGACTAATTACCCCGACTATATCATTGTCTTTGAGCAGCGGCAGAAACAGGGCCGTTCGATAACGAGCCTTCGCCGCGGTGATCCAAAGATCATCGCGATGATCGCCTTCAAGCGCTGTCAAGTCTGGGATATGGGCGGGTAACTTGCTTGTGGTTAATCGCCCCAGAAAACTCTCCTTGTCGAGCACTGGGAATGAAGACCGCACCTGACTAACCAAAAAGGGGTCCCCTCGTACCGCCACCAGACGAAGGCCGCGTTCTTCGAAGAGGCGCAAGCTGCCCATGTCGGCTCGACAGAGACGCTTGGCGCTGTCGAGGATGGCGTCGAAAATGGGCTGCAAGTCGTGCGGCGAGCTCGCAATGGCGCGCAGCACTTCCGAGATGGCCGCCTGTTGCTCGATGAGTTCGGTCACCCGATCTTCCGGCTCAGAAGCGGCGCGTTCTGCGTGGATACCCTCGGTCATGCGGAGCAGCCTCGGCCTAGAAGTTGAGGGCAGCATAACAGCTCCAGCCGCTGTTCGCGACAGCTCCCTCGCCATCCGGCGCACTCGGGCGATGTCGACTGACGGCTGGTAATTCTCGGGCGATGCAGTAAGATTTGCAGACGGACAGCGGCCTCAGTGCGCAGCGCACGCGAAGCCTTGTCCGCCGAAATCAAGCCGGAAGCTCGACGCCGGAGCTGAGAGATTGTGCCGCATTTGATGATGAACGGCGCTTACTCTGACCGTGGTTCTCACGAATTTTTTGCGATAAGATTTACCTGACGGAATATCCAGAGCGAAAGGGTTGGCCATAGGACCAGCTGCGGGGCCGCTATGGCGCTCTGTCACTGCACAAAACGCACGGGCGGAAGATGACTGTCGTCGATGCAGGCAAGAAGACCGAAGACCAGCTCGGATACGTGGCACAATTGCAAGCCACTCTAAATGTAATTCCCGCGCACACTTGGTACGCATCTCCGTCCGGTGGACTCACCTTCGTGAACCAACGAGCTGCGGACTACCTTGGTCTTCCGAAAGATCATCCTCTGCGTTTCGGCATCGACGTTGGCGCAAAGTGGGACGCCCATCTTCCCTTCGTGCATCCGGACGACCGCGAAGAAACACAAGAAAATTGGTCGACCCGTCTGCGCACGGGTGAGGGCGGTGAGGGGAGTTTTCGAGTTCGTAACGCTGAAGGACGCTACCGCTGGTTCCTCAGTCGCGCCGAGCCGCTCCTGGCGAGCGATGGAACCATACTGCAGTGGGTTGGAGTGAACTTGGATATTGACGAGCTCAAATGGGCGGAGCAGGCCCTGCGGCAGGGCGAATACAAGCTCCGTCAAATAATCGATACCATACCGACCCATGTCGTGCGTTACCAGCCGGACGGCACAGCTGATTTCATGAATCAGACCTTCAGGGAATTCGTTGGTCCGGGGGTCGGGTTCGACAACCTGAGAAGCGTGGTGCATCCGGAAGATTACCCGAAACGCTCGCGCGACTGGGACACACATGTAGCGGCGACAGAGCCGTACGACATCGAAATGCGACTGCGCCGCGCCGACGGCGTGTATCGCTGGCACCGCAGCAGGCGCGTGCCGCTGCGCGACGCGAACGGCGCGATCGTGAACTGGTATGGCGCCGGTCACGACATCGATGACCAGAAACGGGCTGAGCAAGCGTTACGCCGCAGCGAAGCCTATCTGTCGGAAGCACAGAGGCTGAGCCACGTCGGTTCCGCGGCCTACAACGAGACGGAAATGCTTTATTGGTCCGAGGAGGCTTCCCGCATCTGGGGGTTTGATCCGCAGCAGGGCATTCCGAGCCGCGAAGCGGTTTGGCAGCGGATCCACCCAGACGACCTAAACAGGGTGAAGGAAGACGTCGAGCGCGGAGTGCGCGAGAAAAGAAGCTTTACGAACGAGTTCAGAATCATATTGCCCGATGAAACGGTCAAACACATCGAAGCAACTAACTATCCTGTGTTCTCGGCAAGCGCAGAACTACTAGAGATCCTCGTCACCGGTATGGATGTGACGGAACGCAAGCGGGCCGAGGACACGTTGCGGCAGAGCGAGGCGCGTCTTGCCGAAACGCGGCGCGAGTTGCAGGCGACCATCGACAAGATCCCGGCACTGGTCGCAAGCCTTTGGCCGAGCGGAGAGCGCGATTTCGTGAATCTTACCTGGCAGCGTTTTACTGGAATCTCGCAGGAGGAGGCGCGCGGCACGACGCACATGATCCCGGTTCACCCGGATCACCGCGGGCTCGATGCGAGCGATTGGCAGAGGTGCCTCGAGACCGGGGAGCCGTTCGAGCAGGAAGAGCAGCTGCTGCGGGTCGATGGACAGTATCGATGGCATTGGGTCCGCCGCGAGCCGTCGTTCGACGAGAACGGAAAAGTGATTAAGTGGTACGGCATCGGCTTCGACATCGAGGACCGCAAGCGCGCCGAGGATGCGCTGCGGGAGAGCGAGGCCAAGTTCCGCGACTACGCCGAGACCGCCTCGGATTGGTTTTGGGAAATCGGTCCGGACTACAGATTCACACTGTTGACCGCGAATGCGTTTCGTTCGGATCCGGCGGATCGAATCGGGACGTTGTGTTGGGATCGCGCTCTCGACCTTAAAACCGAACCGGAGAAGTGGCGGCTTGTCTGGGCAACCCTCGATTCACGGAAGCCGTTCCGTGATTTCGTATATTGCTCCGTGGACGGCGGCGGCTCTCCGATGTACGTGAGGATTAGCGGCAAGCCAATTTTTGACGCTAATGGAGAATTCCGCGGTTATCGCGGCACCGGCACCGACGTTACGGCATTGCGGACAGCGGAGGCAGAAGCTCGCGAAAGCGAGCGGCGCTATCGTGAGGTACAGTTGGAGCTAGCGCATGCCAACCGTGTCGCGACCATGGGCCAGTTGACGGCCTCGATCGCCCATGAAGTCAACCAGCCGATTACAGCGGCAATCACGTACGCGTTAGCCGCTCGGCGTTTCCTAAGCGCGGACCCGCCGAATTTTCACGAAGCGGATGACGCGCTCTCTCTTATTGTCAAGGAGGGGAATCGCGCAGGGGAGGTCGTGGGGCGAATCCGCGCGCTCATCAAGAAGGCGCCCCCACGAAAAGACGCTGTAGCGATCAACGATGCGATCCTCGAGGTTGTTGCGCTCACCCGTACTGAGGCTGCAGACAACAAAGTCTCGGTGCGGACGCAGTTGGCGGAGGGCTTGCCGCATATCCGGGGAGATCGGGTCCAGCTGCAACAGGTACTGCTTAACCTGATCATCAATGCCATCGAAGCGATGCGCGACGTCGGCGAAGGGGAGCGGGAATTGCTCATCACCAGTCGTAACGAACCGGATGGCGTGTCGGTCGAGGTGCGCGATTCGGGTCTGGGCCTCGCGCCGGTGGCTCTTGAGCGGGTGTTCGAGGCGTTCTACACCACGAAACCGAGCGGTTTGGGGCTCGGGTTGTCAATCTGCCGATCGATCATCGAAGCGCATAATGGACAATTGTGGGCGAGTCCTAACGCGCCACGTGGCGCTATCTTTCGTTTCACTGCGCCGGCTCATCCGGCCGCCGCGTCGTGAGTGGAATGCCGCTTCCGATCGAAGGCGTGGCAGACGTCGAGTCTAGCACGCACCCTGATCACCCGTGGTGAGACGCAATTGTATCGCCGCGGAAGATGCAGGCCTAAGCGTGTGCGCGCTAGGCAACGCGACCTGGGCTATGCGGCTTTGTTGGCGTCAGTTGCAATTGGTCGGCCATACGCGCCAGGTCAGGCAAGGACGATGCCCGCATCTTGCGCATTACCTGGCCACGATGAACCTTTACCGTGATTTCGCTTACGCCGAGGTCGGCTGCGATCTGCTTGTTTAAACGCCCGGTCACCACGAACGCCATGACCTCGCGCTCCCGCGGCGTCAAGGTCTCGAAACGAGCTTTCAGCCCTGCCTTAGCTTGTTCCTGCTCAAGCTGCGCTCGATCACGGGCGTGACCGAGCTGAATCGCTTCAAGCAAATCCTGCTCCCGGAACGGCTTTGTCAGGAATTCAATAGCGCCCCCCTTCATCGCCTGCACCGACATTGGAATGTCGCCATGTCCGGTGATGAAGATTATCGGCAGCCGTCTTTTGGCACCTGCCAGTTCACGCTGAAGCTCGAGCCCGCTCGGGCCGGGAAGCCGCACGTCAAGTACCAGGCAAGTGGGTCCTTCTGGCAGATCCGCTGCGCAAAATTCGCTCACTGACCCGAATAGGCTGGTCCGAAAGCCCGCCGATTGAAGCAGCTTACCTACCGAGTCCCGCACTCCCGGATCATCGTCGATGACCATCACTGTTGGCGGTTGCTCTATCACATGTGCCTCGTTGACATGCGCATCAGCTTTCTAGTCCGCCACCCAGCATAGAGAGATTATCGCAAGGGCGATAGAGGGAACAACAATTCGGTTCCCTCCGATTGCAGCGATCGGTGAACTGCCCTTTTGAAGTCGGCGCGGTGTTCTGCGCCAGGCAGCCAATCGCCCATCAAGGTCGAACCGACTAGCGCTCGCAGAGCCCAACCTTCGTATAGTCCGCACATTCCCATCTGATGCTCGATCTTTCCGCTAGTTCAATAGCGAGCGCCAATGCGTTCCATTATGGTGAAGTTGTCCCGTCCCGAGGCCGATCACTGCCTGCGGCCTTCACTCGCCCTCCAGTCTAGTCCAGGCTGGAGGGACTTTTGTGAGTTAACAGAGGTAGGGTGATATGAAAGTCGATGCCTGTTAACGCAGCGTGGTGCATGGACCACAAAATTTCCGGTCGAGTTACCTATACAATTGTATAATCGAAGCACATAGCGGTTGCGTCTAGGTTGGATGAGCGAGAGTGTGTGGACGACATCCGTTTCTCCAATCGCCGCTCGCCCTTACCGGTCGTGCCAAGTGCCAAATGCCAGACCAATAGTTGCGATAGTCGATGACGACAACGCGGTTGGAAATGCAATCGAAGTTCTAATGCGTTCGGTAGGATTGATCGCCAAGACATTTTCGTCGGGGGAGGAGTTCTTGCGCTCACCCGAACTGAGCCGCACCGGCTGCTTGGTTGTCGACTTCAACATGCCCAAGATGAGTGGCCTCGATTTGCATAACCATTTGTCTCGATTGGGCAAAGAGATTCCCACCGTACTGATCACTGCGTATCCGAGCGATGGTATTCGTGCCCGCGCACTTCAGGCGGGAGTCATCGGCTATCTGCCCAAGCCGTTCGATGAGAGCGACCTCCTGAATTGTATTCAGGCTGCGCTAGATCGTGCAAAGGGACAATAGAGGCGCGCCTTAGCGTGCCAACGTTGCATCAACGGCTGTTAGGCAGGCGATAGGTCGCCTCCGCTGGCCATCGGCGATGTAACTCAGTTTGCGACGGCATCGCAGCGGGAGCAAGCTAGACCTGTCCATTGTCTGTCGACTGATCATGGTGCAATAAGCTTCAACAACTAGACGCCAGCGCTGGACGGTCGTGCTGGTGCACGCGGCTCCTGCCGGTCATTGTGGTCGCAGCGGCGCGGGGGACGGCCCAATCTGTGTCGAGGGCGATTGATTATACCAACGTGTAGTTCTTGCTTTCCAAAGGTGAGGGAAAGACTACGAGCTTCGTTGGGGCCAGCTTTACGCGCGCACAATTGCGGCGTTTGCCCACCGACGATACGCATGCCGAGCCGGGGAGATCCAACATTTGGCTGACAAGCATGCATGGCACCGTAGTTCACAAGAAGCTGAGGTTTGGCCCTTTTGAACTTTCGATTGGCGAGAGGGCGCTCCGGCGCGACGGTCGAGCGCTTTCCCTCGGGGATCGGGCGTTGGATATTTTGACCTATCTTGCCGACCGCCCAGGTGAGGTCATCGCGAAGCAGGAGCTGATGGATCACGTCTGGTCGGAGGTAACCGTTGAGGAGGGAAGCCTCCGGGTCCACGTGGCCGCAATCCGCAAGGCGCTTGGTGACGGCCAATTCGGTAATCGATACATCGCAAACATCAAGGGACGGGGCTATTCGTTCGTCGGCACCGTCGTTCCGCTCGCTGATGGCACGGAAAGCAGGAACGCCAAGTGCGCCCTCCAAGGCAGGCTCCCTGTCCGACCGATCGTGATGATTGGGCGAGAAGCGGTTGTCAGCGAGGTCAGCGAGAAGCTTCGAAATGCGCGATTCGTAACTCTTCTTGGCCCCGGCGGTATCGGTAAGACGACCATTGCCTTGGCTGTTGGCCGTGCCGCCGTCGCGGAGTTTGGTGGGGAAGTCCATTTTGTTGATCTGGAAAGCCTTACCGATCCGCGGCATGTTGCAGGCGCAGTCGCTACATCCCTAGGAATTGCGCTCACATCGAAAGATCCCGCTCTGGAACTGGTCGACTTCGTACACTCGCGGAAGCTTCTTATCATTCTCGATAACTGTGAGCACGTCATCGAGGCGGTCGCGCTGCTCGCCGAGCAACTCTACCGAGAATCGGAGCAGATATATCTCCTCACCACCAGTCGCGAATTGCTGAAGGTAGGCGGCGAGCATTGTTGGCGGGTTCTTCCCCTTGAATTTCCACCAGATGGCTCGGAGCAAAAGGCAAATGCTGTGCTTCGTTACCCGGCAGTACAGTTGCTCGCACGACGCGTAGCGGCGAGGGCGGGAAGCTTCATTCTCACCGATAAGGAGGCTCCGTTTGTCGCGGAAATGTGCCGCAAGCTGGATGGCATACCCTTGGCAATTGAACTGGCTGCGGGTCAGGTGGCCGCCCTCGGCCTCAAGAACGCCGTTGCTCGGCTAGAGTTGTTGAAATTGGCCCATCGATCGGCGGTTGCCAGACATCAGACGCTGAAGGCGACATTGGATTGGAGCTACAATCTGTTGTCGAACGAAGAGAGGATTGTTCTTCGACGCATTGCTCCTTTCGTCGGTCATTTCACCCTTGAGGGCGCGCGGTATGTCGCAGGCGAAATCGGCGCAGGCGCCGGCGGAATATTTGATGCGATCGCCGGTTTAGTTGAGAAGTCACTGATAGCAACTCGGTTCGACGAAACGCAGGCACAGTATCGGTTGCTGGGCACGACGCGAGCATATGCACTCGAAAAATTGGAGGAGCATGCCGAAGTCGACGTTGTCTTCCGCCGGCATGGGCAATACGTCGCTGGCTACCCTGAACCGCAAAGAGTTGCGCTGTTGGCAATTGAGTGTGCAGAAGCTGACAAGTCGTCGCACGTTCTTTCAAGCGGCGAGCCGCCTAGCCGTCTAAACCTGGTGCAGACGGGTTGTCGCGACGGGTGACAGTGGGCAGCCAACAGGTCGGCGCTTTCAAGTAGATGCATGCCCCACCCGGAAAACGCTCCAGCCGGAACAGTCATGGAGGTAACGAATGGCTGAAGCCTCCTGTAAGCGAGTCACGAATTGGTGACCGCGCGAGTGTGCAGGCCGTAACGAAAGTGATTACCGAGCAAGCCTTAACGTCAGGAGCCTTCATGACCGGGCTCTCGGGCTACGCATTCTCGTCGCTGCGGGAGGGCGGCATCGCCCTATCCCGGGGCTCTGGCAACGGCTTGACGCCGATCTTGGTTGTTGCTGCAGAAGAAGCCTCGCCCGGTTGCGTCGAGCGACTTGAGCACGAATATGCGCTCAGGTCCGAACTTGACGCCGAGTGGGCAGCGCGGCCGGTTGCACTTACGCACGATAGCGGCCGTATGACGCTGGTGCTTGAGGATCCCGGCGGAACGCCTCTCGATCAACTGCTTGGCCATCCACTGGATGTATCGCATTTCCTCCGCATCGCGATCCCGCTCGCGGGCACGCTCCGCCATGTGCACCAGCGTGGCCTCATCCATAAGGACATCAAGCCGGCAAATATCCTGGTGGAACTGGAAAGCAGCAGCGTGTGGTTGACGGGGTTCGGGATCGCTTCACGGGTGCCGCGTGAGCGCCAGGCGCCAGAGCCGCCGGAGACTATCACCGGCACACTCGCCTACATGGCGCCGGAGCAGACTGGCCGGATGAATCGCTCGGTCGACTCCCGAAGCGATCTGTACGCGCTGGGGGTCACCTTTTACGAGCTGTTGACCGGCGCGTTGCCCTTCACCGCCGCTGATCCGATCGAGTTGATCCACTGTCACATCGCGCGAGAGCCTGTCCCGCCGCACGAGCTTGCAAGCGCGCTGCCGGCTCCGCTCTCGATGATCGTCATGAAGCTTCTCGCGAAGACCGCCGAGGACCGCTACCAGACCGCAGCAGGAGTCGAGGCGGACCTCCGCAAGTGCCTCACCGCCTGGGAGTCGTTCGGGCGGATCGACCCGTTCCCGCTCGGCGTGCAGGATGCGTCGGACCGGCTGATGATCCCGGAGAAGCTGTACGGACGCGAGGGCGAGATCGCCACCCTGCTCGCGGCCTTCGATCGTGTCGTGAAGCATGGTGGTTCGGAACTCGTTCTGGTCTCTGGCTACTCGGGCATCGGCAAGTCGTCGGTTGTCAACGAACTGCACAAGGTCATCGTGCTGCCTCGCGGCATCTTCATTTCGGGAAAATTCGACCAGCGGCTCCGTGATACCCCCCACGCGACCCTTGCTCAGGCGTTTCAGGGATTGATTCAACAGCTGCTGAACGGCCACGCGGACGACATCGCTCGCTGGCGACGCGCGATCATGGAAGCTATCGGAAACCAGGGCCGTCTGCTGACCGACCTCATTCCCAACCTCGTTCGACTGATCGGCCCACAGCCGACCGTAGCGGTCCTCTCGCCGGTCGATGCCCAACTGCGGTTTCAGACTGTGTTCCAGCGGTTCGTCGGCGTGTTCGCCAGGGCGGAACACCCGCTGGTCTTTTTCGTCGATGACCTGCAATGGCTCGATCCGGCCACGCTGACACTCATCGAATATCTCCTCCTCCATCCGGACACGCGTCACCTGTTGCTCATCGGCGCCTATCGCGACAACGAGGTCGATCCGGCACATCCATTGATGCGCAAGCTGGAGGATCTGCGCCAGGCCGGCGCGAAAGTCGATCAGATCGTGCTCGGGCCGCTCTCGTTCGACGACATCAACCAATTGCTGAGTGACACGTTGCGGAGTGCGCCCGCCGAGATGCGGCCGTTCGGTGAACTGGTGCACAAGAGAAGCGGCGGCGGTAATCCCTTTTTCGCCGGACAGTTCCTCACCAGCCTTGCCGAAGAACGGCTGATCGAGTTCGATCCGTTCTCGCGGTCGTGGACATGGGATTTGGGCGCTATCGTCGACAACAAGAGGTTCAGCGACAATCCCGTGGACCTGATGATCGGCAGGTTGCGGCGTCTTGCTCCGGAGGCCCAGGAAGCGTTGAAGCTTCTCGCCTGCCTGGGCAATCACGCCGACTTTGCGACCTTGGCAAAGCTGTGCACCGACTCCGACGATGCGATGCACGCAAGTTTTCGCGACGCGGTTCGCGCCGGTGCCGCTGTCCCCCGCGACGGAAGCTACCGATTCTTCCATGATCGCGTTCAGGAGGCCGCGTATGCGCTTATTCCGGCGGAAGGTCGTGCCGAACTCCATCTGCGAATCGCACGTCTCCTTGTCGCGGAGACCGCGCAGGAGAGCATCGCGGAGAAGATTTACGACCTCGTCAACCAGCTGAACCTTGGCTCGGCGCTCATCTCCGAATGGCCCGAGAAGGTACGCGCCGCCGAACTCAATTTTGTTGCAGGCCGGAAGGCGAAAACCTCGACCGCCTATGCTGCGGCGTCCACTTACCTTGCAGCAGGCATCGCCATTCTGTCGGAAGAAGGCTGGCAAAGATCCTATGACCTGATGCTGAGTCTATTCCTGGAACGGGCGGAATGTGAGATCCTTGGCTCGAACCTGGAGCAGGCTACCGGACTCGTGGAAGTGCTACTCATCCAGGCACGGTCCAAGATTGATCATGCCGAGATCTGTCGTCTGCGTATCATGCTTCAATTGAGGCAAGGCAACTACGCCCCGGCGATCCACCTGGCGCTCGAATGCCTGCGAACGTTCGGCGTCGACCTGCCGGACTCGCCGACGCCAGAACAAGTGCGAGTAGAATACGAGGAGATGCGCGAGGCCCTCGGCGGGCGCCCGATCGAGAGCCTGATCGACCTGCCGATAATGGATGACCCTGAGATGCGGGCCGTTATGAAGCTCTGCAGCTCGATGGGCGAGCTGGCCTATCACGCCAACGGCGAACTGTTCCAGATGAATTGTTTAAGGATGGTCAAGCTGAGCTGTCGGCACGGAACAAGCGGGTACTCCGCGATCAACTACGCCGGGATCTCCATAGCTCTTGGTCCGGTGTTCCATCGCTTCGCAGACGGGGAGGCATTTGCACGGTTGGCGGTCGCAGTGGCCGAACGGTACGGGTTCACCGCACAAAAAGCGGGCGCGCATTTCCTCATGCAAATGGCGGTTCTGTGGACGCGTCCAATCGAAGACTCTCTGACCTGCCTCGAGGCCGCGGCTCGATCTGTCGCGGAAACCGGCGAAATGGTCTACGCCTGCTGGACCCGACAACATCGCCTCACCGATCTGATGTCGCGCGGCGATCCTCTCGACCAAGTGTGGCTCGAGTCGGTAGATGCCCTAGATTTCGTCCGCAAATACAGATTTGGTCAGTTAGTCATCTTGAGCATTCAGGGTTTCGTCCAAAATCTTCGCGGAGGAGCGGGAAGCGGTGCCCCCCTCGACGAGACGGCGCTGGAAGCGCGGGTGCTTCGGGGCGGCGTTCCAATCGTTGCCTGCTTTCATTGGATCCTGCAATTGCAGCGGCACTTCTTACTGGGCAACGCGGAGAGAGCCCTTGAGTTTGCCGCCAAGGCGAAGCCAGTACTCTGGTCAGCTCGTTTCAATCTTCAGTCGATGGATTACTGCTTTTATCATTCTCTTGCCATCGCCGCGGTCTTTCCAGCGTCTTCGCCGGAGAGACGAGCAGAGCTCCGTGGGGAGTTCATCGCACACCTGGGTTCGTTTCAGCGATGGGCTGAGAGTGGCCCGGCGACGTTCGCGCATAAGCATGCCTTGGTCTCGGCGGAATGGGCGCGGCTCGAAGGACGTGACATCGAGGCCATGCGGCTGTACGAGCAGGCAATCCGCTTGGCGGCTGAGCGCGGGTTCCTCCAGGATCAGGCGCTCGCCGGCGAATTGGCAGCTCGATTCTACCGCCTTCGCGGTCTCGAAAAGGTGGCAGATACTTTTTTTGACGAAGCCCGCGACTGCTATGTCCGCTGGGGCGCCTGGGCTAAGGTTGCTCAGCTCGACAAGACCCATCCCCGGATCCGACAACCGGCATCATTGGCCGCAAAGCCCACCATCGAGACCTCTGTCGAGCGATTGGATCTGGCTACGGTCATCAAGATGTCGGAAGCCGTGGCCGGCGAAATCGTCCTCGAGAGGTTAATCGAGACGTTGATGGCTATTGCGGTCGAGCATGCCGGGGCTGACCGCGGCCTCCTGATTCTCCCGCACGGCGACGAAAACCGGATCGAGGCGGTCGCGAGGAGCGGTCGCGATGGCGTCAGGGTCCATCTTCTCCGGACACCGGTAACTGCGTCTGAATTGCCCGGGCTGGTTCTTGAACAAGTCATCCGCACCGAGAGCCAAGTGATACTGGATGACGCCCGCGAGCAGAATGCGTTTTCCGAAGATGAATATATAGGGCGCAAGCAGGCACGATCGCTTCTCTGCCTGCCGTTGCTGAAACAGGCCGAGCTGATCGGCGTACTGTACCTCGAAAACAGTCTGGCATCGCATGTGTTCACGCCGGGGCGGATCGCGGTGCTGAAGCTGCTCGCCTCACAGGCGGCAATCGCGCTGGAGAACGCCCGGTTGTACAGCGACGTCGCAGAGCGCGAGTCGAAAATCAGGCGACTGGTCGATGCCAACATCATCGGGATTTTCATCTCGAGCCAGAAGGGTGAAATCATCGAAGCCAACGACGCATTCCTCAAGATGATGGGATACGACCGAGAGGATATCGTCGCCGGCAACATGCGCTTGGCCGACTTGACGCCGTCGGAATGGCGGGCCAGCGCCGCCCGCTCCCTAATGGGCACCGACAGGCCTGGCGCGGTTCAACCTTATGAAAAGGAGTATTTGCGCAAGGACGGCAGCCGCGTGCCCGTGCTGGTCGGCTCGGCCGCGTTCGACGAACAGCAAGATCATGGTGTTGCCTTCGTTCTTGATTTGACTGAGCGCAAACTCGTGGAGGCAGAAGCACGTGAAAGCGAGCGGCGCTACCGTGAAACGCAACTGGAGCTCGCGCACGCCAACCGCGTCGCGACGATGGGTCAACTGACATCATCAATCGCGCATGAAGTGAATCAGCCGATCGCGGCGGCAGTCACGTACGCGTCAGCCGCTCGGCGTTTCCTAAGCGCTAAGCCACCGAATGTTCGTGAGGTGGATGACGCGCTCTCTCTTATTGTCAAGGAGGGGAATCGCGCAGGCGAGGTCGTGGGGCGAATCCGCGCGCTCATCAAGAAGGCGCCCCCACGAAAAGACGCTGTAGCGATCAACGATGCGATCCTCGAGGTTGTTGCGCTCACCCGTACTGAGGCTGCAGACAACAAAGTCTCGGTGCGGACGCAGTTGGCGGAGGGCTTGCCGCATATCCGGGGAGATCGGGTCCAGCTGCAACAGGTACTCCTCAACCTGATCATCAATGCGATCGAAGCGATGCGCGACGTCGGCGAAGGGGAGCGGGAATTGCTTATCAGCAGCCGTAACGAACCGGATGGCGTGTCGGTCGAGGTGCGCGATTCGGGTCCAGGCCTTGCGCCGGCGGATCTTGAGCGGGTGTTCGAGGCGTTCTACACCACGAAGCTAGGCGGTTTGGGGCTCGGGTTGTCAATCTGCCGGTCGATCATCGAAGCGCATAATGGACAATTGTGGGCGAGTCCTAACGCGCCAGGTGGCGCTATCTTTCGCTTCAGTGCGCCGGCCCATCCGGCCGCCGCGTCGTGAGTGAATGCCGCTTCGGATCGATGGCGCGGCAGACGTCGAGTCTAGGAGACACCCTGTTCGCGCGTGGTGATGCCTCGTGCCCCACTGCACGCGAATGTCGATCAGGGAAGACAGTCGTTTAATAGCTCCGCACCTCGCCGAACACTTCCGCAAGCACGTACAACTCGGCACACGTCGTCAATTGCGGTCGGTTTCGATGGCCTCCGTACCGAAGGTGACGCATCAGGAAACGGCATTTGTTCAGGGCTTTGCGGTTACGAAATCGCTTCGGCTAGGCCTTTCTAACTCCAATACCGTCCTGCTCTACGCCGGCGACTCTGTCGGAGCCGAGTTCCGGACTGACGCCGATGCGACCCGCAGCGACATTGCCGAACAGGTCTTTCCCGGATCCGAAGTCAAACGGTCGCGCCGCCATGATGTCGATTACCAACAATTTCACGGTGGATGGCGCATGGATCGAGGAGGGCGAAGTCAACATTCCGGAAGCGAATGGCGAAGAACTCAACGTGCTCGCGCGGAAAATCGAGTCCGGGTTTCGCCATTCACTTTCTTACTCAAAATCTGAAGATCCTGAGGACCACGGTTCGTAGGTGACCAAAAGAACCCCGTCGTAACGGCGAAGCGTACAGTTCCCGCGCTTGGCCGAGAGGGTCTCCGGGGCTCCATGTCGCGTGGAAAGCTTTCGTGGGAGATGTTTTCGCGACAGGCGAGGAAAGTTGTCCTCGTGTCTCAGGTACCATTTTGGATTTCAGTGACCTGGCGGTGTTCTGAACTGTCGCGAGCTCAGGTTCGGCTGCAAGGTATAATATTCAACACTCAATCCGCGGCTGAGGAACTAACCTTCCATAACGTTGATTAACGAGCCAAAAGTCCCCCCCTACTGCACGTTCCTGTCGATCCGAAGCTTCGGATAGTTCGGCAAGGGAGTGACCATGGAAGGGTTTCAAGCCAGCGCATCAGAGTCTTCCTCTGCAACCGATCAAGAGTTTCACCTGATTGCTAACAGGGTGGCCAGGCTGGTCGAAACGGCAAGGCGAGAGTTGGGGCGTGACCAAAAGGCGGCCAAGGCGTCGCTGGTCACGGCATCGCACATCCTGCAAGCTGAGATCGAACGTTGTTCCGGCGCTAACGGCCCCTCGCGGGGCGGCCTAGCGGCCTGGCAAATCCTTCGCGTGCGCGCTTACATTGACGAAAACCTGCACTGTTCCATTCACATCCAGGATCTCAGTGCGGTCGCGCGTCGAAGCCCGGCGCACTTCTCCCGGAAATTCAAACTGGCTGTTGGCGAGTCGCCACACGCCTATGTGGTGAGAAGGCGTCTCGAAAAAGCCTGCCACCTGATGATCACCGGGGCGGCATCACTGAGTGAAATCGCCTTGAGTGTAGGCTTTTCGGACCAGTCACATCTATGCAGGCTCTTTAGACGGGTCTTTGGTCAAAGTCCGGCCAACTGGCGACGCGAGCGTGAAACGCCCGACCGGTCACCTCAGGGACCGGCATGGCCCAGAATATCCCATCAGCAATCAGCGCGATGACGGGCGAAAAAAGCTCTTAACTGCACGCAGGTCCTCAACCGACTTTATGTCGTCATTATACCAATGGGTCGACTTTCCCATCGGATTCGTACGCCGAATAAGCAATGATGTGGTCGCCGCGCCAGTCCGGAGTCGACCGCTGCAGTATCGGATGGTCGATCGTCTGCATCTCGGACATTCGCCGTCGACATTGCTGATGTCGTCGGCCCCGCCGTCGCGGCCTTTGGCTGTTCGAATTCCTGATGCCTGGCTTGGTTGCGCAGAAAACGTCGTTGGAGTTTTGATGTACGAGTTCGTCGCTGGTCAGGTTGTCGGAATCAACGGGCTGATTAACCTATCGAACATTGTGTTTCTCGTGGCGTTCTCGGTGCGAGACGTGCTTAAGCTGCGCATATTGGCGATCGTCGGTGAGGGGCTGACCTTGCCATATTACTATTTCCAGGACGAAAAACTGTGGCCGCCGATTATCTGGGGAGCTGCGTTCATGATCGTCAACGCGATTCGCATCGTGGCGATCGCTTTGGAGCGGCGGCCGGTGGTTCTCAGCGACAAAGAAGAGCAGCTCTACCGCGTCGCATTCAGCTCGATCGACAAGCGCGAATTCTTAAGGCTAGTCAGTCTTGCTCGGTGGGTGGACTGCTCGCCCGGGGAGATTATTCTCGAAAAAGGGCAGCACATATCCGAGGCCATCGTCGTCATTGCCGGGGACCTCGAAGCCATTATTAGCGGCAGCTCCAGAATGGCTCTTCGACCTGGTCAACTGATCGGGGATGTAAGCGCCTACAGCGGATTGGCCAGTCCGGTGGAAATAGTGGCTCTCGGTCCTAGCATTCTCGCAAAGTGGGACCTGCAGCACGTGCGCGAGTTCACTGCGAGCAGACCCGAACTCCGCGCCAACCTTCTGCGGATTGTAAGCATGGATCTTGCCGCCAAATTGCGCGATATCGCCAGTCCCAGCCTAGCTGCCGAGTAGCTTGTGCCGAAGTGGTTCGACGGCGGCGCGTAGGGGAGGGGAGCTATGTCAGACGACGGAGCATTGACGGGTCGCCAGCGATCGGCTGGCTATCTAGGTTCGCTGAATGGCGCGCTTTTGGAACGGGGCGCTTTCGCGCAAAGCGGCCGCCCGGCGTCGGCACCTTGGCGTGGCGTGGCCATTCCCGATTTTCGCAGCTGGCAGACTCGCCTACTGATGACGGCCGACCCTGTTGGCAGATCGTAAGCGTTCATTTCTGACACGTCGAATTAATTGACAACGGTTGCTGGCCGCCAGTTCCAGGGCAGAAGCTCGTTGAGCTGGCTCATGGGATGTCCGTTGGACATGCGCTCGAGCACGTCCTGGAGATAGGCGAAGGGCTCGACGTCGTTGAGCTTGGCGGTGGTAATGAGGGAACAGATGGTTGCCCAGCGGTCGGCGCCGCCGTCGGATCCGGCAAACAGGTGGTTTTTGCGGCCGAGCGTGATGGGACGGATTGCGCGCTCGACGGTGTTGGTGTCGAGTTCGACGCGGCCATCAACGAGGAAGCAGCAGAGAACCTCCCAGCGGCTTAAGGAGTAGCGGATAGCGTCGGCGAGGCTGCCGCGGGGCGGGATTTGAGCAAGCTGCCGCTCAAGCCAAGCCTTCATCGCTGTGACCAGAGGCAGCGATCTGGATTGACGCCGCTCCGTCGTGCATCGGCGGCATGGCCGCGGATGGCATTCTCGATCGCGTAGAACTCGGCGATGCGCCGCAGCGCTTCTGCCGCGACAGGCGAGCGGGTAGCCTGCTGCACCTCATAGAACTTGCGTCTGGCGTGAGCCCAACATCCTGCGAGCAGGATTCTGCCGCCATCGCTGAGCCGGTCGAAGCCGGGATACCCGTCGACCTGCACGATGCCGCTGAATCTGGCTAGGTGAGAGGCGGGGCGCTCGGCTTTGCGATCAGGGCTGTAAAGATAGACCGCAGCCGGCGGATCGGGCCCGTTCCAGGGCCGGTCGTCGCGGGCATAGACCCATAGCCGGCCGGTCTTCGTGCGGCCTCGGCCGGGATCGAGCACCGGGATCGGGGTGTCATCGGCGAACAGCTTCTGCGATGCGAAGACGTGCTCGGCGAGCCTCTTTTGCAGCGAGTCGAGCCACCAGCAGGCGCCGCCGACCCAGTTGGCAAGGGTCGACCGGTCGATCTCGACGCCCTGCCGGGCAAAGATCTGGCTTTGCCGGTAGAGCGGCAGATGATCGCAGTATTTGGAGACTAGGACATGGGCGAGCAGGGCGGGGGTCGCGAGGCCCTTGGCGACTGGCCGCTCCGGGGCGGGCGCCTGGTGGATGGTCGCGCAGGCCCGGCAGCCATAGCGGGGCCGGCAGATGCGGATGACCCGCAGCCGCGCCGGGACGTGGTCGAGCATCTCGCTCACGGTCTCGCCGATCACGTGTAGGGGGCCGCCGCAACAGGAACAGGCCTCGTGCTCGACATCGAACCGTCGGTCCTCGCGCGGCAGGTGCGCCGGCAGGCTCGGCCGCTCCTCCTGCGTCCTTGCAGTTTTGGTCCTGGCTGGTGGAAGTATGGCCTCAGCCCTTGCAAGATCGGCGCTGATATCCTCGAAGCCGAGCTGCAGCTGATCATCATCGAGCTGCTCCGCGCGCCGGCCGAATTGGCTGCGCTGCAGCTTCTTGATGATGAGATGGAGCCGTTCGATCTCGGCCTGCGCCTCGCTGAGGCTGGTGCGCTCGGCTGCGAGCGAGCGCACCAGATTCTGCAAGGTCTCCACATCATCCGGCAGGGTGGCGAGATTGATGCTCATGGCAGCAGAGGGTAGCTGACTCGTACCGTTCTCGCCGCTCTGCTTGCGTTAGAGAGTCAATCCGTCGCAGTGTCAGCCCGCTAGAGTCGGACGCCACCGCTGTTCCGGAGCACGCCAGTCCACGCCTTCGATCAGCAGCGACAACTGTGCTGACGTCAGGGACAGCGTCTCGTCCGGTTTGACGCTCGGCGGCCACACGAAGACACCGTGCTCGAGCCGTTTGGTGAACAGGCAGAACCCGGTGCCGTCCCAATAGATGATCTTGATCAGGTTGGCCCGGGTGCGCCCCCGGAACACGAACAGGTGGCCGGTGAACGGATCCTGCTGCAGCACGCCCTGCACCAGCATGGCGAGGCCGTCGATGCCTTTGCGCATGTCGATGAAGCCCAAGGCCAGATGCACCTTTACGTTCGGAGGAAGTAGCGTCGTCATGCCACGGTCTCCGCATCGGTGATCTCGACGGTGACAAATGCCGGAGGCGCCAGCTCTTGCTTCCATCGGCGCAGAACGCGGCCGTCGATACCGTAGCGGCGAGCGACCTCAGCGGCACTCGTTCCATCTTGCGCGACCTGATCGAGAATCTGACGCTTGTCCGCCTCACTGAACCGGCGCCGATGCCCCTCACGCGGTCGCGCAACGATGGGGCTTGCCGAGCGGGAGGAGGGATAAGTCCCCGGATTAAGGGGAGGACTAAAGGGCGGACTTAGCTGCGGACTAAAGGGAGGACTTAAGCCTCGACGGCGATAGAGCAGTTTGCGTTCCGGCGGTTGCGGCTCGGCTTTAAACACCGCTCGCCAGTTGCCGAACGCCTTCAGCGGAATGCACTCCGCTTCGCAATACTGCCGTTGGTTCAGGTCACTACGCTTCCACGCCTCATGGTGCGCACGCCAGAACGACTCGTCCTGGCGTCTCCACCTTCCGTCCTCGTCCGCCATCTCGTTCTCCTCATTTGCAAATCGAGAACGAGAACAGATCGTGCTTCCGTGCCGCAGGAAAAGTGTGCGAGAAATGGACGCTTACGCAATTGCGCAATTGCCTGACTTCAATTCCGTGATATGTCGGGAAGAGTCCCTGTTCCTTGAGTTATTTTCCCTGTTCGTCCATCTAGGGAAATACCTAAAAATCGCTGCGGCACAGCGATTTTCGGCGCCCATATTGTCTCCGCACCCCCAAAATTGCGAATTTCCCTGTAAAATTCCCTGTTCGCAGGGAATCCGCTTGGAGACTGGCGCGATCAGTACTGTGTCGCCAGCCATCCAGTGTAAGCTAACAGGCAAGTGCCTGGAAAAGCATGAGAATTGGTCTAAAATGGCCGATTTCTGTGGGCTGCATGGGTCTCCGTCACCTCGGCATCTAGGGTTTCTGGGACCAGACCGCCGAAAGTCTCCCGCCTTGTCCCGGAAGTTCCCATTTTGGGGAGCGACCGGGCGGAGACTAATTCGACCAAGACTGCGACCCGACCGTACCAGGAGTTCGAATCCTCCTCGCTCCGCCACTTCGCTCCGCCAGTTCGTACTTCCAAACGGAGAAAGGCTCGAAAACTCGCCGCTTTTGTTGCATTTTCCGGCGCGCCTAAGAACGCCGACCGCTCCAAAACTGAGTCCTCGAAGCTGCCAGAGAGTCCATTTTTCTCTGAATCTTTGAATGCCGCACATTGGTACGGTACGGCCTTCTACCGGAAACCAAGCGGTTCCTGAGGGGGATGGTTTGATCTTTCTCGCTCGACCAACACACTCAATTGCCCGTCGGGGTGCGTCATTCGAAATGCTGTCTTGCGGCACGGGCTTAGCCCAAATTTGGTTTGAAATTTTCCCTCTGGCTAACGCCGGAAAAAGCCATCCTGCCCGCTCCGCGATGAGCGCATAGGCAAGCCGAGCCCTCGCTTGGGGTCGAAATAAGAGATCAGTCCCGGTTACACCGGATGCAGTAGGAAAGCGCCGCCCTTGTGGGAGCCCCAGCATACCGGCTACTCGCCCTTAACGTAAATCCGGCCGCGCTGACCTAGATGATCCCGCGCTCGGCGGCCATGCGGAGCGCACTAACCTGCAGATAGAGGCGAGCCGCAAGGATTACTTGGTCACGATCCCGCACAGGATCGCCGAGCAGTCGATCGAAACGCGCCCTCCGCCAACGCTCCACACAGCTAAGCCGGCTTAGCACGGAAGGCCGCTGCTCGATATCGGTTCGGTCAGCTCTCCCGTCACGCTTCGCGCAGCTCCCGTTCGGGTTGTAACCCTATCCCCGTTCGCCACGCGTGTCTCGTTTGTACTGGTCGGGCAGGGCGCTGGGGTCGCTGGTTATCCGAAAGGGCACCTTGCGGTAGCCGCTCGCCCAAGGCACAACTATCCTTTTGACGGGTCGGGACGCATTGCCGATGCAGCAGCCGCTTTTTGACGCGATACCAATCACCTATCGAGGACTACTCGCCGATCAGCATCTCGTTGATGCGCAGCAATTCGGCAAGTCACTAATCGGCGTCACGAAGCTCGCCAACAGCATCTGCCACGAGCTTTTCCACGAAGAGATCACGCACGACCCGCGTTCGTATCAAATCCGCTTCTGCGTCGGCCCGAGCAAAACAAACGGTCTGATCCAAGAGATTTTCGCAGTCGTCACCTCGGGGCAGATGCCGGTCTACACGCCGATCCTGATGACGGTCGGCAAGAGACTGACCCAATTCGTCATTGAAGCCGTGATCGAAAAGGCGCTCGGCAAAAAGAAGAGCACAGACAACGCTGTCGATAAAATCCATTCGCTCGCGATGGAGCACGTCGAGTTCTCGCGGCAAGTATTGCAGGGCCAAATGCAGGACAAAGCCGCGCTATACAAGATCATCAACGCACTACACCGAGAAAACCGCGCATCGATCCGGCAAATCCCCGAGCCCGTTGGGCGCACGGTGCGCCTGCTACAGCGGCGACGATCGCGATGCGTCTGTGATCGACGAGCCGGCGGCAGAAGTGTTGCGGTCGACTGAGCAACTGAGTTTGGCGGAGCCCGTCACCTATGACGTGAGAATCCACGGCGTTTTCAAAACCAATGGTGCATGCCGCATCGAGATTTTAGAGCAGAACAGAATCGTGCCCGGCAAGATCGCCGATGCGGTGCTCGATGAGCCCCACAACGTCTACACGAAGGCGCTCGACGAAGGCGCGACCCTTCGTGTCACCGCACAGCCCACAATGAAAGACGGCAAGTTGCATCGCCTGTTCATCACCGGGGCGAAGGTCGCTCCGAGGCGTCGCGCGACGAAAGCAAAGGCGAAGTGAAGGCCAACGCTGTCAACTTACGTTAAGAAGGCTTTGCACATGCCCGGCGCAACACCGAAGAGAACGCGACGCAAGGCTAGCGTCGTCCTCATACGCGCGTCCCAGGTTGAGGTCCGCAAATGACCGTGGCTTGTAAGGCCAAAAGTGGACTTCCGGCCCGCCACTACTTTTTGATTGTCCAGTATCAGAATTCGTTCTCACAAGACGGCGGGCACTGGTCTGTTTTCACCGTGAGTAGCCGGTCTTGGGTGGCCCAGTTTGTTCTGGCTTTGGCCGATTCATTAACTTTTTTGAAAGTGAGCAAAAAGGAACAGCAAGGGAGCTTCTAAGGCCTCAAGCTGACACCATCACCGCACGGCTTTCGGCATTCATCGGTGATGAGAACGCCATCACGCGCTCCCGCCCTTCCTATAATGGAATGGAGCAGCCCCGATGCAGCGACGCCGTATCAAACAGGCCATACCCTTCGAAGCACGCCTGACCCAAGAAGCCGCGCGCCTGCGACAAGCAGCGAAAGGCACTCCACTCGGGATCGAACGAGAGAGAATGATCCGCCAGGCACGGCAGGCTGAGACCGCCTCTCACATCAGCCAGTGGCTTTCCTCGCCGGGATTGCGCGCGCCGACGTAAGCGGCACTGATCCGACAACCGTCGCGCCACGCGCTTATTCGCCAGTGAAAGAGTCTACACGATGCAGGGCAGCGATCAGTGGACCGAGTTAGTTTCATGCCCGAACTGTGGAATGACAGGGGCTGCCCGTCTTTCGAAGGCCAAAAAGGGAGCCTTCGATTTTAGGGTGGAGGCCATTCCTGCGGGCTTTAAAATGAGTCGCTTGGAATTCTGTAACACCTTCTTCTGTGGGGCATGCGATCAACCGGCGCATTCCCACAAAACAAAGCAATAAGGCCACCCCAGTTGGTGGCCTTATTGTTCATGCGATGCCATGTCGCCTCTTGGCCCTTTTGGGACATGCCGGGCCGCTCTGACGATGCCGCAGACGAGGAGCTTGTCTGCGTGCTTGGTCCGTTGCCGGAGTTGAGCTATCCAATGTTCCTTCTTGCGCAACGGGGAGCTATATCCTCCGTCGAGAGTTTGGCAGTCTATGGTACGGGAATTGCCCCGAGACTGTGCGAGCGCTGCTCTACTCCTGTGCTAGGAATTGATCCAAATCTATCCGAAGGTCCTTGGCCGTGTCGCCGCTTATCGCGAGACGAAACACGCCGTCTTCAGTCGAAATTTGCAGGACGCCGGCGAGTGGACTAGTGGAGGACTTGCGAACACTTGTATCCAAAACATTCAATGGAACGTCCGCGCGAACATAGCCCTGAATCGGTTTGCTCATTGAATTGTCCTTTGTTCTGCGCCCGCCAAAAACTGATCGGGCCAGGTCGGAAGACTATCATCAAAACGCCGGCCGCCCTGATCGGGGAAGCGTGAGCTCAGTTCTCTTCGCCCACAGCCGGGAACGAGGCGGGCTCCAGGCCATGTTCATTCGCGACAGAAAAACTTGCCTTCAGGGCGGAGAGCTGAAGTTGGGACGCGGCCCGCGCACGCAGCATCTTCTGATAGATCTTGACGTAGTGCGAAGCCATCCGCGCTGCGGAGAATCGCTCTTCGAAGCGAAGACGTATGGCTATCCGGTCCAACCCCAGCAATTCCGGAATCGCGCGCACGGCTTCGTCGACGTCCGAGACGATTCTGCCAGTTAGGCGGTCTTCGACGATTTCCGGCACTGATCCGCAACGGAAAGCCAGGACCGGCGTGCCACAGGCCATCGCCTCAATCATCACCAGGCCGAAAGGCTCAGGCCAGTCGATCGGGAAAAGAAGCCCGGCGGCTCGGCCGAGGAATTCACTTTTAGTGTTGTCATTAATCTCACCGATGAACTCGATCCCGCCGCCGTCGAGCATTGGCGCGATGAAATCCCGGAAGTATGCTTCGTCAGCCTTGTCGACTTTGGCGGCGATCTTCAGCGGAAGACGCGCGGCGCGGGCAATCTGGATGGCTCGGTCTGGCCTTTTCTCCGGCGAGATTCGCCCAAGAAAGGCCAGGTACCCGCCATGCCCGTCGAAGCGGGGAGTATGCAGGTTGAGCGGCAGCCCGTGGTAGACAGTGCCAACGAAGTTTGCGCCCGGAAGTGGCGTGCGCTGCGCGTTCGAGATTGAGGCTAGAGCCATGTGTGAAAATCGCCGGTAGAACGGCATGTGATCGGCGAGGTCCTGTCTGCCGTGGAGCGTCGTGAGCGCGCGATTGCTTTCAGACTGGAACAGCGGAAAGTGCAAATAGTCGACGTGAAAATGCAGAATGTCAAAATCGTCGACGCGCTCGCGCACCTTGTCCAGCATGATCATGTGATGGGGAAGTGCGTCACGGACGGAGGAATCGAGGCGTAGCGCGCGAGGCGTGCAGGGAACGAGTTCGGCGGAAGTGATAGAATCTTCGCTCGCGAACAGCGTCACGTCATGCCCCTGCCGTACCAGCTCCTCGGTCAGATAAGCAACGACCCGCTCAGTCCCTCCGTAGAGCCGCGGCGGCACACTTTCAAAAAGCGGAGCAATTTGCGCAATTTTCATATGTAACTCCGCCCGTATGTTCCGGCCGTTCCCCAGGCCGGGCCGCGGGGCCGCCGTGTTATTGCTGGGCCACCGCGTTGGGTGTGGTCGGCAGCACTAACCACTATTGAACTTGAAGGGAGCGGCCCGGTTCCAACGGGATTTTGGCACGTTTCGCCGGCCGCGGAGTGAGCAAAACAGCTCAGACTCCCGCTCAAGAGGCGCGCTTACTTGGTTGCTGGGGCAAATGTCGAACCAAAAGGCGTCGCGTAAACCGAGGAGTTAGCATGGGTGGCATCCTTCCATTCGTATTCGCCGGGGCATTTGAGCCCAGCGATGTTGAGGCGATGTCCTTGGCCTGTGAGGAAATCTGCGCCGCCCTTCACATCAATGGAGACGCCGGAGCTCGCGAGACGATCGCGGCGAGAGTTATCGAGCTTGGCCGGCGCGGCGAACGCTGCCCAACGGCCTTGCGCGACCGGGTGCTTGCGGAAGAGAACGCCAAGACCTGATTGCCAATGGGATCGGCGTCGTCTTAGTCACGCCCATCACGTAAATGACGAGCCACGCGGCAATTCGGGGTTTGCCGGGACTGATCTCCGTCGGACGAGACGATACATAGCCTCAAAGGTCAGCACGCTCCAGCGAGATGGCCTTCGGAACGTTGCTCCGCACAATTTGTTGTCGTCTGTCCAACTATCTTATGGTCGACCAATAATCCATTGGAGTTGTCAGATGAGTAAGCGCAAGTCGGCAATGGCGTCAAAGCAGGCTCGCGGCCCGAGAACAGCAGCAAAAGCCCAACGGGCCGCCCAAGCTATTGTCAGAAGCCCGAAAGCGAGTGTTCCGCGCTCCGCTAGCGCAGATTCGACCGAACCGCCACCAAAGCGTCATGAGGACCCACAACAAGTAGACGTCCTCTCTGATGATCCGCAGCTTCTTGTTAAGAATCCGGACCCGGCCTTACAAGATGGCTTCAATCAGATGACGGAGGACGATTCAAAGAGAGAGATTGATTTCTTTTCCTCAGCCCACACAAACATACGAGCTTATCAAGCGATTCTAATGGAAATGACACAAGCCAACATGCAATTTGCTTTTGAGTTCGCGCAAAGGCTTGCGACGATTAGGGCGCCCCTTGAACTTCCCAGTCTAGTTGCAGACTTCACAAGCAAGCGGATCGCCATGTTCCGGAAGCATTCGACTGAGATCGTTGAATTGAGTACCAAGCGATGGACCTCCTAAAGTTTTGGCGCTCGATTTTGGCGGCCAAAAGATTTGTGATCTCGCGTTTAGCGGCACTCCTATTAATTCCGACCTCTCTGTGCGAGTGAACTTCTTCAGCTTCCCTGGCGATGGAAGCACGAGCATGGGATCGTTCAGCTAACTCGCGAGCGATCAATCCTCCATGCGCGGTCGCTTCGGCACGGCGAAAAGTTGTACGCAGCGCCTTCCCGGCCTGATCAGCCACCCTTCTAGCCGTCTTCCAGACTGCGAGCGATTCGACCTTATCCATCATAGCTCGCCAATACCGATATCCCCACGCAAATGATGGGATCGACAGCAGCTTCTTTTTATTCAACTGAAACAGCCGTTCCACGAGGGTAAGCTTCAAGACTTCCGCCACAATAAAAGTGACAGCTCCTGCGAAAAAATGCCCGGTCCCGATCAAGTAGCCGCTCAAAGGTTTTGCCGGCTCAAGGATGATGATCGGTACCACAAAAAGGACAAGCGAAGGATACGGCGGCAACGAAGCAACCCAAAGCCGCGCGCGTTGCAGCAGCCTCTGTCTGGCCATCCAAACGGTGATCGGCCGTGTGACATAGGAAAAGACGGCGTCCGCGACGAAGTAGACGAACGCGACCATGAAAATCGGTGTGTTCCACGCGCGGGGCATGACACCTCCGGCGGGTCAAAGCGGGCCTGGAGGATGTGTTCCTGGAAGCCGGCTAGAAAATTGGGAACCGGGCGCAAGTCCTTGGGGGCTCGAACGAAGCCACCAAACAGACCATCGCGCGCAGTAGGCACTTAGCAGTCGTTCCGTCACGTTAAACGGCGCCAAGCCCCGGCTTCCCCTTCGACCCGCAGCTCTAGCGACAAATTGTGCATGGGACGGAGAGGCGGCCGCTCCGACGGTCATTCCCTTGGTTGCAGGGACCGTACTTCGAGCGTCGTCGGGGGCACTAGAAAACTCGGTCATCGTGGCCTCCTCCAGGAATGAGGATGGTCATTCTCAATCGGGCAACCTTCCAAAACTGTCGGCTTGTGATCACGCAATTGCGCAGCGCTAAAACAAGCAGACAGACCAAAGAGCAGGTGTACAGCGGTGCGAGGTGAATGCAGTCGCTGAAGACGGCACGCGCTGGAAGACTTCAAAGCTGCAATTTAAGCGCATCTATCAGGCAAACGCCGTTTCTCTGTTCGTGGTTGCATGATTGCAGGTCCCAAGTTCTTGGCTGGCCATTCGTTCTTCAGTAAATACGGAAAAGTTGATCAGCCGTGCAGGGCCGAATGCTATGGAAATGGCGACGTCGGCGGCATCGCGGCCTCGCGCAATGACAATGCGACCAATTCGTGGGTGATTGTGCCGAGCGTCGAAGGTGTACCAGCGTCCGCCGAGATAGACTTCAAACCAGGCGCTGAAGTCCATTGGAGCTGGATCTTTTGGCACGCCGATGTCGCCGAGATAGCCGGTGCAATATCGAGCGGGAATGTTCATGCACCGACAAAGCGCGATCGCTAGATGGGCGAAATCTCGGCATACGCCCCTGCACTCTTCATGACCTTCCGCCGCCGTCCGATCGCAACGAGCGTGGTGATATCCGAACTCCAGCCGATCATGGACATAATCACAGATGGCTTGAACCCGTTGCCGGCCACTAGCGATGTTACCGAATTGGGACCAAGCAAAACTGCTGAGTTTCTGCGTATCGCAATAGCGGCTGCCGAGCACATACATCAACGTGTCATCTGGGAGATGATCTACTCCGATTTGCGGCGCATCAGGCGCGAGATCATCCGGTCGTCCGCTGTCTGAAATGATGAAGCGGTTGTGGATCTCAACGAGGCCAGCCGGAGCCCTTAAACGGGTACACACGTTGCCAAAACTGTCCCGATAATTGCGATAAGTAACGTTAGGGGAAAAGCGAATTTTGTGTTCGGTCAGCAAGTCACGGTGCCTGGAAGGGTGGATGCTGAGCATGAGCACCATCGGCACGTCTCGATCGCAGTTGAAAGCTAAGTCGTAGCCAGCCTCGATTTCCATGATCCTTGCCTCGTTACATTCGTGCAGGCATTAAAACGGCCAAAGGCTCCAGGTTCCCGTTCTTAGACGGTGAAAATAAAGGCAAACGAACTGACTTCCCGGTGGTAGAAGCTGAGTTAGAGTGCGGTAGGCGGCGCGCTCATATGACCATATTCACTATCCACCACACGACGATATACCGTTATCAGAATCCCGCTCGACCGGGTCAGCATCAACTTCTGTTTCGGCCTCGGGACAGCTTCGATCAGCGATTGCTTAGCTTCAGGCTCGCCGTTTCACCTGAGGCGGTCGAAACGCGATGGATCCACGACGCCTTTGGGAATTGCGTGACACTCCTCGATTTTGACAGCAAAACGACGTTGCTGCGCTTCGAGACTGAGATCCGCGTTGATCACACACCTGAGAAGGCGCCGGACTTTCGCATCGAGGACTATGCAAGAACGCACCCCTTTGACTACGACGAAGAAGAGCTACCCGATCTTCTCCCCTATATACGTCGTCACCATGCGGATGCGGCCATCGACGCGTGGCTGGACAGGTTTGTAACCCGAACGGCGCCGCTCTCTACGGGAAAGCTCCTGATGACCTTGAATGAGGCCGTGGCGCAGAGCTTTTCCTATAAGCGCCGATCCTCTCGCGGAACGCAAGCACCGTCCGAAACCATCATGAGGCAGGAAGGCACTTGCCGAGACTTTGCGCTTCTCATGATGGAAGCGGCTCGCAGTCTTGGTTTCGCGGCTCGCTTCGTAACTGGCTATGTCTATGTACCCGACCGGGACGGCCCTCTGCGCCTCGGAGGCGGCTCAACACACGCCTGGTGTCAGATCTACGTGCCGGGTCGGGTTGGGTCGAGTTCGATCCCACAAACGGCATTGTAGGCAATCGCGATCTTATTAGGGTCGGGGTGTCCCGGACGCCTGCGCAAGCAGTCCCACTTTCAGGAAGCTTTTGGGGCGACGCTGAGGACGAGTTGGGAATGGAGGTCTCCGTGAATGTCAAGACTGGCTGATGGCCCAGGCTCTTACATCTCGCCTATCCCCCGGACAGATCAGCGACAAATCGTCAAACGAAACGAGCACCGCCTTTCGGGCGAAGCTCGGGAAATCTAGCAATCTGTAGACACTACTGAGATTTCAACGGACTAACGCCCCGCCTGTGCTTGGAACCAGTGATCTTAATGAGCGTTTAGTTAGGTTTTAGATTGCTGATCGGTCCAAGAAATAACCTAGCAAGAGACTTATAATTGAGCGCTTTTACACAAGATGCTGGACCAGATGTGCACCAGCTGATTAGGCAATTGCAGGCGCGCGAAGCGGAGCTAGCCCTCATCCACCAGATTGCTGGCGTTGGCGGAGTTGAGGTCGACCTTCGGGATGGCTTCAGAAATCGCCGGTCGCCCGAATATTTAGAGATCCACGGCCTGCCGCCGACGGCGGCCAATGAATCTCACGAGGATTGGGTGGCGCGAATCCATCCCGAGGATCGAACTCACGCCGAAGGCCAATTTCTCGATGCTTTGGCGGGTACGGCCCTGGATTACTCGGCCGAGTACCGCATCATTCGGCCTAGCGATGGTCAGACCCGCTGGGTCCGCGTTGCCGCTCAAATAGACCGTGACGCCGAAGGTCGGCCCATCCGCCTGATTGGTGCGCATTTCGACGTGACTGACGCGAAATTCGCGGAACAGGCGCTTCGGGAGAGCGAAGAGCGGTTTCGAACAATCGCCAATAGCGCGCCGATTCCGATGTGGGTCACTAAACTCGATGGCCAACGCTCATTCGTCAATCAGGCCTATACGGAATTCTTTGAGTTAAGCTACGCGGAGGCGTTGAGGTTCGATTGGCGCTCTCGGGTGCACCCGGAAGATGCCGCGCGGATCCTGAAGGCTGAGCAGCTGCGAACCCTTGTGCCGGCGAGCCCTATTTTACCCAAAGACTTATTCGCGATCGAGATTAGGATCTTGCGAACCAATGGGGATTGGAGATGGATCAAGGCGGTGTCTCAGCCCCGGTTCGATGAACACGGACAACATGTCGGCTTTATCGGCGTGGCACACGACATCACCGCGGCAAAGCAGGCCGAGATTGAGCTTCGCGCATCCGAAGAGCGTTTCCGGCTTATGGTGGAGAACGCGCCCGTGATGATTTGGATGAGCGACGCGAACGGGAAGTGCATTCATCTCAATCAAATGCTGCGTGAGTTCTGGGGCGTTTCCGAACAGAACGTCCACGAATTCGATTGGGTGGATACATTGCACCCGGAGGACCGCGGGGCCGTGGTTGGGGTCTCCTCCGCTCTCAAGAAGCGCTGCAGCTTCGAGCTGAAGGCCCGTTACCTCGATACGAAAGGCCGCTATCGCATGCTCGATACGCGTGCTCATCCCCGCTTTTCAGCGTCAGGCGAGTTCGTGGGAATGATTGGAGCAAACGTCGACGTCACTGAGCGCGACGAGGCTGAAAGGGCCCGTGACCTGCTTGTCGACGAGCTCAACCACCGGGTCAAGAACACGCTTTCGATTGTCCAGGCCATCGCGCACCAGACATTTAGGAAGAATGCCGATCCGGTCGAGGCGCGACATGCGTTTGAGGGGCGGCTGATTGCACTTGGGCAGGCACACGATCTGCTCACGGAAAAAAATTGGGAGAACGCCTCGCTGGGACAACTCGCCGAGGTCACGCTTGATACCAAGGGGGCAAACGCGGATCTGATATCGATCACCGGACCAAGTGTCTTGCTGGCGCCTAAACAGGCTGTTTCAATAGCGATGGCGTTGCACGAGTTGTGTACGAACGCGCGGAAGTACGGCGCGCTGTCCGAGGATGAGGGGCGCGTGCGGCTCGACTGGAGTAAGGCCGATGATGCGCGGGCACCACTGTGCATCGTTTGGCGGGAAAGCGGCGGCCCCCCGGTCTCTCCACCGGCTCGTCGCGGCTTTGGCTCTACGCTGCTCGAACGTACCCTCGCTCATGATCTTGACGGGGAGGTGAGCGTCGAGTTTGAGCCCGAAGGGCTGCTCTGTCGGATAGCGCTCCCTCTCGATAGCTCAGTTGTGGGAATTCGAAGCTAGATTGTCCTCTGCCGACCAGGCGATGGTGACGGGCTCAAGTCGCGTGAACGAAGTTGCTCCTGAAGTCGCTTCCTTCGGTCAATGGCCGAGTTATTCCATAACAACAGATAGACGAAAACGCTTGCCTTATGCTCCTGCGGCAAATCCGATCCGCCCGACGCCAGGCAATTTGAGCGCTGGACGCCGCAAGTCGAAACCGACGACTGCGCCGAAGAAGTTGATTTCGAAGCCCTCAACCCAGCCAATCGTGATGCCAATATAGCCAGCAAGCGTGGCGTACAGTCCAGTTCCTGAGGCGGTCAAGCCAGCCCAGCTTCCCCGATACGGAAAGTCTTTTCCGATGGCCGTCGGTGGAAGGACGGCATTGAGTTCGGGAACGGCATTAAGCGCTGCCTGAACGAACGTGTTCGAGTTCGGTCCCGGCCATGCGCTGTAGTCGCCGTAGGCGCGGAATTTGTAATCTTCGATGACTTGGCGGACCTTGGGAATGAGGTGTTCGGCCTTTTCACCATCAAGGGCCACGACAACCGTTGGATCGGCGCCAAACCAGCGACCATCCGCCGCAAAGCCATTGACGCGGATAGGCTCGCCCCATGCAGTGTAATCATATCGGTTGTAATTGTTGGCACCGGCTTCCTTGACCACGATCCAGGTATGGACTGCGAATATGCCGCGCCACCGCACGGTCCGTGCAGCAAATACCCGGATCAACGCTTCGGGATGGGAAGGCGCCGGGGGCAGAAGACCAGCGCTTGAACGATCCGCCGTTTGCCAATTGCCTCGCGTGTCGGCGAACCAATAGTAACGCCCGGCAGATATTCCGATCGGCACAAATACCAACAGTAAGAAAGCGATCACGGATCTTCTCAAACTCGCATGCCCACCAGCAGCTGCCCACCGCAATATAGTTCCACTTTTTGACCTTGCCAGCTGAGTGCCTGTATCTTCCGCAGATCGCGCAAAGTCGCGGGATTTCGCCGTAGAGGACGCCTTTCAGAGTGCTTGGCGCGAGGAAGGCCAGCCGCAGTCGCCACGGATGACCTTGAGATGGAGACCTACCGCGACGGCCAGATCCTCGACCGACGCGAAACGCCCGCTTGCGAGGTCCCGCTGCCAAGCGTGCACCCGAGCCAAAGACTGAAGCACCTTCTGATCTGACTCCTTTGCGGATGAGCCTGGAACAATGTGTGTGCTATCGGCCGGCCGCTTGGTCCAGGGTACGTTGATCGCCACGATCGACGAAGGAGGTTTCGGGTCGCTGACCCCGGCTCCTGAGGGTTGCATTGCGCGCCAAGCTTTGCGGCTCAATGGCTCGCCCCACGGCTGGCCAAGTTTTTCGCGGCCGAACCACACTCGAAGTGCGGCTGGCTGCCAATACCGAATACGCCCGCTTCACAAACGACGATTTCGATCTCGACATCGTTTACGGTCAGCCGCGTGGAGAGGGGGTCGATGTGATACCGCTCGGCGAAGAAACTGCCACTCCGCTTTGTACCCCTGAGATCGGTAAAAAGATCCGCAAGCCAAAGGATATTTTAGGCCAAGTACTACGGTAATCCGCTCGGATGTGAAGCAAGTGCAGTGGCATCAATGGTTCACTGCGAACGGACTCGAGTCGCCGGCCATTCACGGAATGCGTTTCGATCGAAGCTTTCTCACTGGGTCACGTCTGAGCTTGCGCAGACGAGCACTGCAGGCGCGCCAAAGTGATCAGATTTGCAAAGCTCTTGTCTCGTATAGTCCAGAGTTGGCTTCTCAAGAAATCACGGCGGTTAGGTAAGGCGATCGCTGGTTACGGACGAAATGAATATCGGGTTATTGTTAATGACACGATGACCGACACGCAACCTACGTCCCGGTCGATTGGGTTTCTTGACGGGAACAGGGAATAGCACTGCATCACGCCTAGCCGAAAAGCTGCGGAGCGCCATACTCAGCAACCCAATGATGTCCGTTTTCAGGGTCGAGACTTAGGGTTTCTTGAGAGGCTGAAGCTCGGGCCGACTTCCAGTCTTCACGATCGAAAGTTAAACACCAAACGCTCGCTCAGCAACAGCGAAAACCGCGCGTCGATCCGGCGCCGTATCGCGCCGACTGCCGCTCCCGGAAAAACTCGGCGTAGCTCCTGACCGGTTGCTCGGGATGGTTGCGGCGCATGTGTGCCACATAGGTTTCGTAGTCTGGCACACCGATCATCAGTCGCGCGCCGTCGCATACGCACTTGCCGAAGGCGGCAAGCGCGTCTTTGAGATTCGTCGTCGGGGCCTGTTTCATCTGCTTCACTCCGCCGGGACCGCGACCTGGGGTCCGTTCGTCGCTTCCGGTAGCTCACGCGCGGTCCAGGCGCTCGAGCGCCATGCCTCTATGCAGGCGCGAACACCGAAGTATATCATGCTCGCGACGAGCAGCACGAAGATAAAGGCCATGACCGCATCGATCGTATCGTTCAGCACGATCTGCCTCATTTCGTCGAGGTTCTTGGCCGGAGCCAGCACCTTTCCCGCGTCCGCCGCCGCGCGGAATATGTTGGCGTGCGCGAGGAAGCCGATACTCGGCGCACTGTCGAAGACTTTCTGCAAGCCTGCCGTGAGCGTACAGATCACGAGCCATGCCGTGGGAAGCAACGTGACGAAGGCGTAACGCTCGCGCTTCATCTTGAATAGCACGACCGTGCACAGCATCAGCGCGATGGCCGCGAGCATCTGGTTGGAGATTCCAAACAGCGGCCACAGCGTGTTGACGCCGCCGAGCGGGTCGGTGACGCCTTGATAGAGGAAATATCCCCAGAACGCGACGCATAGGCCCGTGGCGATGACGTTGCCCGGGATCGATGCGATATTGCGCATCCCTGGCGCGAACACGCCAAGGAGATCCTGCAGCATGAATCGCCCGGCGCGTGTCCCCGCGTCAACCGCGGTGAGAATGAAAAGCGCCTCGAACAGAATGGCGAAATGATACCAGAAGGCCATCATCGCCTTCCCGCCCACCAGGTTGGAGAAAATCTGGGCCATGCCGACGGCAAGCGTCGGCGCGCCGCCGGCGCGCGAGATGATCGTCTTCTCACCGACATCAACCGCCGCTTGCTTGATCTGCTCGGGCGTGATCGCAAAGCCCCACTCGCTCACCTTGGCGGCGGCGCTTTCGGCCGTCGTTCCGATCGCAGCGGCCGGGCTGTTCATGGTAAAATAAACGCCGGGATCGATTATGGAGGCCGACACCAGCGCCATGATTGCGACGAAGCTTTCCATCAGCATGCCACCATAGCCGATGAAACGCGCCTGCACTTCGTTGTCGATCAGCTTGGGCGTGGTGCCGGACGAGATCAGGCTGTGGAAGCCGGAAACGGCGCCGCAGGCGATGGTGATGAATAGGAATGGGAACAGGCTCCCCGACCAGACTGGGCCGGTTCCGTCGACGAAGCGCGTAACCGCCGGCATTCTGAGGTCGGGCGCCACAAAGAGAATCCCGAGCGCCAGAGCGACGATCGCACCGATTTTGAGGAACGTCGAAAGATAGTCGCGTGGTGCGAGTAGCAGCCAGACCGGCAGGGTAGAGGCGACGAAGCCATAGACGATCAAGAGCCAGCACAATTGCGTCGGCGAAAACGTGAACGCGGCCGACCAGGTTGGGCTTTCCGCGACGTTCGCGCCCAGGATGATGGCGGCCATCAGTCCGACGACGCCGAAGGCCGAGGCCTCACCCACGGCGCCGGGCCGGATGAAGCGCATGTAGACGCCCATCAAGATGGCGATCGGAATTGTCATCGCGACGGTGAACATGCCCCATGGGCTGTCGGCTAGAGCCTTGACCACGATGAGGGCGAGCACGGCGAGAATGATGATCATGATCAGAAAAGTGCCGATCAGCGCGATGACCCCGGGCACGGGTCCGAGTTCCGAACGCACGAGGTCGCCGAGCGACCGCCCGTCGCGTCGCATCGAAACGAACAGGACCATGAAATCCTGCACCGCGCCCGCGAGCACGACGCCTGTGAGAATCCACAGCATGCCGGGCAGGTAACCCATCTGTGCGGCAAGCACGGGGCCGACGAGCGGGCCCGCGCCGGCGATGGCCGCAAAATGGTGGCCGAACAGCACGTATTTGTTCGTTGGAACGTAATCTAGCCCGTCGTTGTGACGGTGCGCCGGCGTCGGCCGATTGGGGTCGAGCTGAAGCACCGTGCGGGCGATGAACAGGCTATAATAGCGATAGGCGATCAGATAGACCGCGATGGCCGCCACCACCATCCAGAGCGCGCTCACATGCTCCCCGCGCACGAGCGCGACCATCGCGAGAGCGAAGGCCCCGAGAACCGAGACCGCCGTCCAGACAAGCCAGTTATCGAGGCGATTGCGGCTTTCCGCCTTTGCATCCAACATGGTTCGTTTCCTCCCATGCGTCTCGGAGTTCACGCCCGAGCAGATATTTCGATTGCGTTTCGGTCGCCCGCGAACACTCTGGCCTTACTTGCCTGCGGTCGAAGTGGAGTCGCAATTCTTAAATGTTGGCCTGCAACGATAGCGCATGAAGCCTCGGATGTCATCGCCTCTTCTAAGATGAATATATAGGCCTCAAACAGGCACGGTCGCTTCTTTGCCTGCCGTTGCTGAAACAGGCTGAGCTGATCGGCGTACTGTACCTCGAAAACAGTCTGGCGTCGCATGTGTTCACGCCGGGGCGGATCGCGGTGCTGAAGCTGCTCGCCTCACAGGCGGCAATCGCGCTGGAGAACGCCCGGTCGTACAGCGACGCCGCAGAGCGCGAGGCGAAAATCAGGCGACTGGTCGATGCTAACATCATCGGGATTTTCATCTCGAGTCGGAAGGGTGAAATCATCGAAGCCAACGACGCGTTCCTCAAGATGATCGGATACGACCGAGTGGATATCGCCGCCGGTAACATGCGCTTGGCTGACTTGACGCCGTCGGAATGGCGGCCCAGTCCCGCGCGCTCCCTAGTTGGCACAGACACGCCTGGCGCGGTCCAACCTTATGAAAAGGAGTACTTGCGCAGGGACGGCAGCCGTGTGCCTGTGCTGGTCGGCTCGGCCGCGTTCGACGAACAGCAAGATCATGGAGTTGCCTTCGTACTTGATTTGACTGAGCGCAAGCTCGCGGAGGCAGAAGCACGTGAAAGCGAGCGGCGCTACCGTGAGACGCAACTGGAGCTCGAGCACGCCAACCGCGTCGCGACGATGGGCCAACTGACATCATCGATCGCCCAGATCGGGTCAAAGGACATATTCTTCGCCTACATGCCGGTTCGTAGGTGACGGTTAGAACGTTTCTGGGACGCGCTGATACTGGGAAAAATACTGCCCGCGCGTCCCCGAAAGTAAACGTCTCAATCCGTTCTCGGGACTACTTCTTCTCGTCCTTCGGGGCCGGTGCACCGTCCTTGTCCCTTTTGATATTTCCCTTGGTCGCGCTCATGCCGGTCGTATCCATCGAACCATCTGGCTTGGCACCGTTCGTCAGTCCGGGCTTCTCCATCCCGGTCTGTGGAGCGGGGCCGGTGTTCTGAGCAAAGGCCGAACCGCACATAAGCGTAAGAGTAACGGCGACAAATTTCTTCATTGGTCTCTCCGTTGGATGACCTACAAATAATTCGGCGCGCTAAAGTGTGGTTCCTAGACTAGCAGACATCGCAGCGCACCTTTGTGTACCGAGTGGCATAAAATTAAGCCGAGATTGCGCGGCTGCAAATGTCCTCAATTGCGGGCGCGATTGACGTCAGCCGCGTTCGTGACGGGTCAGCGTTCCTTCCGTAGTATCTCCGGCCATGAACAGAGTTCCAGTGCTATAAGGGCTTGGATTGCTGCGTCGGCTGAGGGCGGGACAATGCCAATCAAAAGGTTATTGAAAGACGAGCGCACGCCGGAAGAAATCGAGCTTTTGGACACGGCCTTCAACCAAGCTCTCAACTTGCTGGGCGTGGTTGATCGTAACGACCCACTTTGCGACATGGTCGCTCGTAAGGTTGTCGAGGTCGGCGCGATAGGCGTTCGCGAGCCGCGAGAGATCGCAAAAATGGCCGTGGCCCGGACTGGCCTTCGGTAAGGCCACCTCCCAAATTTTGCGATTACCGCTATCCGCACCAAGCACGACGTTTCGGGCAACTCGTCGCGTCGCATTAGGGATGCGCGACGAGGCGCGCCCTCACCATCGCCAGCGTCAACACCAGACTTCACCAAATTATCCGCCCAGAGCGGGACCGCTGAACAGGGCATAATCCAAGATGAACCGTCAGATGCAGATGCGAAAGGACGAATTTAGAACCGATGACGAGAAGGACGCTTGGCAACAAGGCTACATCGCTTCCATCGAAGCATTGATGGACCTGCATCAGGACTTGCCTGAGAACCTGCATGGTGCCTTGTGCGCTGGTTGGTGGTGCGCTTTTGAGGACGCGACAAAACGCGGTCGATAATCGACTGAGAACGACAAGCAACGAGCAACGCCCATCACATCGAGCAAGCGACATCGAGAGCTGCGCGCCCATCACTGTGACCGCGTCACCACGACAGGCAGTACAAGGGGAGCGGCAACCGACGGGCACGCAGGCGTCAGGGGCAGTAGGAAGGCGCACAGCACGCGGGGAAGCGACAGGCCGACAGGAACACCGGGCAAGCCGCGCCAGCGCACAGACCCTCCGTTGATCTAGGTCAACGTCAGCGATTCTTTGGCGCTCACGCTATGTCAGCCGCACCTAGGCGGCTCCCGTCACCTTTCGGTGACGCAAGCGCGAGGGAGGTCCGCCATGCATCCGCGTCTTTCGATCAAGTCAGCGACAGTTGCCGGGATTGCTGCTAGCGCCCTGTTGGGGCTTGCAGGCGCCACCCTCAATCCAGCGCCAGCCAAGGCGGTCGTGTACTGCCAGTACGTTGAATATCCGGTGGGTTGCGTTGCCCGGGCTGGCGTCGTGCTACGGCCTCGTCCGGTGGCGCGCGCTGCGGTCCGTTATAACGCCGGTGGCAATGCAAACGGTGGCGTCAATCGCGTTGGGGCGCGGCGGTAAAGTACTCGTTTGCAAGTCACGGAGACACGATCGTCACCGTTTCCCGGCAGAGGCTTTTTATCGTCCCGGTGCGGAGGCTAGGCGACCGACACTGGGTGGTGGCATCGCGGCATGAACCACACTTGGTATGTCACTTTTGAAGTTCCGACAGATGGCACGCTGTCAAGGCGGCGACATCCGCGCTTAACTAAGACGTTCGCAACAGAGGCAGAAGCTAAGGATTTTGCGCGAACAAAATTCAACGACGGTTTGATCGTCACTGCCGGAACCATCATTCCGCACCTGCCGAGAGTGTCAATCCCATCGGTAGAAATTCCAGCGTGGCTTGAACCGCGCGGCCAAGTTGATCCAGATCAATAACGACCTCAGGCGTCGCGGCCTGATCTCATGGCAGGCGCGATTTGTGCCTGACTATCAGGAAGACAGCTAGGCGAAGCCCTATGAGCAAGAATCAAGGCGCTTCGCCGTCCACAGGACGGCGACCTTGAGAACGGCCTGCACATGCGGCGGTGCCGGCGCGCACTGCCCGGGATGCAACAAGCCTGCAGATGGCGCGGCGCCGCGACTACCACACAGGTTTCAGCCAGATAGATATTCGGCGGTGATCTAGAGCAGCGTCACGATTTCGAAACATCAGCGCTTGAGATCGATGTCGACGAAGTTGGTCGTTGCCAGGTCTGCGGCGAGCCTCGAAACCGTCGACTCGAGCCTTCCAATCTTGATCAGGTCGATTTGGCACGTCGCATGCCCGCTAGAGACTGCGTTGATCTTACCTAGGTCGCAATCGCTCAGATGGAGCAGACTGGCCTGGGACCATTCGTCGTCCGCTGGCGGAAGCGCCCTGCGCCTGCGAGGCCGCGTGGAGCAGAGATACGCCTGGAGGCGAGTATTTGACGCCCGAGGTGCCAAGTCGGCTCTACGCGGCCTCCTAGCCCATAATGAATGCCTCGGAGCCAGTGGATGTCGTTGCGCTTAACTGAACCGGTCGAAACTTGCCGGCGCCCTTCGTGTGGCGGCGGACAGAATCATCGCCCCTAAGCTGCCCGTCGTGGACCCTCCTGCCAGGTTGATTGTGCAAACCGGCTGTTCAGCCACGGAACACCGTGCAATCTCCGGCGACCGTGAAGTCGTGGAATGCAGGCGTCCAAGGAACCCGCGAACATGTCAGCCGTCTTGGATTCGAAGAGTCACCCGGTTTCCTTTAGGCAAACTTGAACATGCTCGCATCGAGCTGTGCCGGCGCGACCCCGATCAGCCAGACCGCGCTGCCCGCGGCGTCGGTGATGATCGTGGTGTTGATCCTGGTATCATAGAATTCAGCTGCCTGAACATCGGCGAACGAATGCAGCGATGTACCCGCGAAGCTGACGAAGTCGTTCACTCCGCCCGTGTTGAAGTCCTGGACGACCAAGATCTCCTGGCTGGTGTCGCTGATGTTGCGCGACCAAATCGGCGCCTAAGTGACGCTCCTGATTGCCACTGAGGTCGCTTCCACCGAATTGCCAAGGCGGCACGTCGGACCCACATTGGGCAACGCGGGTCATCCAAGCACAAGCGGCCGGCCCTTTTCGGGCCGGCCGCTTCTTCTCTTGTTCTGCACTGCGGCCTGTCGCGCGCAGTTAGTCGCTGCGACCGGCCGTCTTCATTTCCCGAACCTGCTGCATGACCTGTTCTAGGTTGTAGCTGGCTGGATCTTGGAGCGGCGGGAATTTGATGTAGGTCTCGAGGTGCATCAGCCACAACTGCTGGCCGATAGGCAGCATGTTCCAGTCATAGACATAGGCGGTAGACGGAGAAGCAATCGCCCCGCCCATACCGAACAGCGTCTTCTGCTGTGAACCAACGGAGGTCTCGAAGGGATCGCGTTTGATGTTGACGACCTGTGTCCAGTGGTAGGGCAGCACACCGGAAATGAAGCCCGAGGGCGCGTCTGACACCATTGCAAAGTACATCTTCCAGTTCTGGTAGCGGACTGCCGATGGCTCCTTGCCGGAGTAATAGAGGAAATGGTCGCGTGCCGACTTCTCGGATTTGCCGGTAAGATAGTCGATCTGGTTCACGCCATCGAGCGTCGTCTTGACGAGCCCGGGGTACTCACCGGCCTCGAGCCGTTGCTTCAGTCCGTCGCCCTTGGGCCCGCCGGCGATCTCCACGAACGTCGGTAGCCAGTCGAGGGAGGCAAACATTTCGTTCTTGATGGTGCCTGGCTTGATGACGCCGGGCCAGCGGATGACGGCCGGAGCGCGCATGCCGCCTTCCCAGGTGCTCAGCTTGCCACCCTTGAACGGAGTTGTGCCGCCGTCCGGGAAGGTGATAGTCTCGGCGCCGTTGTCGGTGGTGAACACCACGATTGTGTTGTTGGCCTGGCCCATGTCTTCGAGCTTCTTCAGCACCACGCCGATGTTGTCATCCATCTGCTTCATGCCGGCTTCGTTGACACCCCAGTCCTTGCCGCCTGGCTGGCCCACCATGGCCTGGTACTTGTCCGACAGCACGGTCGTGATGTGCATGCGCGCCGGGTTGTACCAGGCGAAGAACGGCTTGTTAGTCTTCTTCGGATCGTTGCGGTCGAGGAAGTCGACGACCTTTGCCGAGATTTCTTCGTCCACCGTCTTCGAACGATCGAGGGTCAGCGGACCTTCGTCCTTGCACGTTTGTTTAGCGCCAGTGCCGTCGGATGACGTGCACGCGAGCACCGGACGCGGTGGTGTCAGGCAGACCGTGGTCTTGGGATCCACGGAGCCAAGAACCTCGGGCAGGCCGGGGACCGGGGTGTTCTTGCATGGCGGCGCGAGGCCCTGCTGGGTCGGCGTCTTGTTGATGTCGGGGAAACTCACACCTTGCATGGCGTCGAGGTGATACAGATAGCCCCAGAATTCCTGGAAGCCGTGCGCGGTGGGCAGAGAGTCGGCGTGGTCGCCCAAGTGGTTCTTGCCGAACTCGCCGGTGTTGTAGCCGAGATCGAGCAGGAACTTGGCGAGCGTCGGCGTCCCGGGCCGCAGATAGGACGGGCTGCCGGGAATTTCCGGCAAGACCATTCCAACGCGAACCGGCTGCATGCCGGTGATGAAGGCCGTACGCCCAGCCGTGCAGCTTTGCTCGGCGTAATAAGTCATAAAGGTCGCGCCTTCGTTGCCGATGCGATCGATATTGGGCGTCTCCCCGACCATAAATCCGCGGTGGTAGATGCTCGGCTGGAACAGGCCAATATCGTCGCCCATGATGAAGAGGATGTTCGGCTTCGCCGGCGCTTGGGCCACAGCCGGTGTGGTGGCCGGCCCGGACAGCGACATCAACATCGTCGCGCCGAGCAGCGTGGCAAAGGACTGCTTGAGCAAACAACGCGTCTTGCGTGGCGGCGTCGCAATAAATGGCCGCTTGGCAGCGAATACGGTACTCAACATGGCTTCGCTCTCCTTTTTTATGATGCTTCAGTCGCTCCTCGCCTGATGCATCGAAAGCCGAGGTGACTGGTGGAAGTATCGACCGGCTCCGCGTGGCGCGCTGCCGGCCGGTATCGCCGGCAGTAGTTCGGCGCGCACAAATGCGAGCCGCCTTTGATCACCTTTCGTGGAATTTTCACATTGGTCGTTCTGGGGTCGTAACTGTCGGTCTCGCGGCCGCCACGCGGGTTCTGCGGAATGCAGCAGGCCTTCGGCGCATCCGCCTGATGCTTCGGTGAATACCAGTCGGCCGTCCACTCCCAGACGTTGCCGATCATGTCGTGCAACCCGTAGCCGTTCGGAGGGAATGCACTGACCGGCGAGGTGCGCTCGAAGCCATCGGCATTCGCATTCTGGCGAGGGAATTCTCCCTGCCAGGTGTTTGCCATGTGACGGCCGGCCGGCGTGAATTCATCGCCCCACGCAAATTCCGCGTCCTCGAGCCCGCCACGCGCTGCAAATTCCCATTCCGCTTCGGTCGGCAAATCCTTGCCGATCCATTTCGCGTAGGCGAGGGCGTCGTTGAACGCGACATGCACGACAGGATGGTCGTCCAATCCACGAATGTTGCTGCCCGGGCCGTAGGGGTGTCGCCAGTCAGCGCCCTTGGCGAACGTCCACCACTGGCTGAAGTCGTGCAGGCTGACCGGATGGTTGGGCCGCGAGAACATCAGCGAACCGGCATAGACCATGTGCGGGAGTATTCCGGGATAGTCCTTCGGGTCGGGCGCGATTTCGGCGAGTGTAACGTGGTCGGTAGCCTTCACGAACTCCTTGAATTGCCGGTTTGTCACCGGATAGCGGTCCATCCAGAAACCGTCCACGGTGACGCGGTGCGCCGGAGCTTCTTCGGGATAATGCCTGTCCGATCCCATGCGAAAGGTGCCGCCGGGTATCCAGATCATTTTATCGATGTCTAAAGGACCGTCACAGATGGTGACAGCGGACGCAAGCTTGGTCGCAGGGTGCGCTGTCATCAATCCGTTACCTCCCCACCGATGCACGCGACGCGCATTCTGAGCGGAAATACGCTACGTGGAAGGATCCTGCCCCGCTATTGGACCGTGGGCCAATAGCGGGGCCCAATCTGCATAGTACCTATCGGTCGACTTCCATTTTCGCGGGGGAGCAGAGTGCCGTGAAGGGCTTGCCCTCGAGGTCAATGTCGCTTCGTTGATATTGCTGACAGAATGCGACGACCCAGCTCGTTACCATCGCCTGAAAAACGCGTCGAGCCTCCGCTCGCAGCACGAAGAGGTCAAAACATGATCAGCCTATCCATTCGGCGGAAGATCATGGGCATCGCGGTCGTATTGATCGCGCTGATGGCGGTTACCGCCCTTCTATCGATGGCGTCGGTCATACAGGTGGGCGGCCAGCTAGTTGAACTTACCCAGAGCTACATTCCTGCTTACGGCAATCTTGCGCGAGCCAATATTCGTTCAGTGGAGCGCGCGCTCGAGCTGCGGCGGCTCATCATCGAAAAACTCCTGTCGTCATCGAATGACGTCACCGCACTCCGCGCCAGATTCGATGCCAAGGGTGGTGAATTCGACAACGAAATAGAGGCGGCGCGCAAGCTTATCGGCGGCCTGATAGAAAAGAACGCCGCCTCCGGCGATACACGTTTGCTGGTTCGGCTTCAGGTGCGTCTCGATGCGGCCGTTGACGACTCCCGGCGACATCTGAACGATGAAATCAGCCGTCTGCTGAATCTGCTGGAAGAGGGCAACGCCTCGACGATTGACGAGAGCCTGAGCCGTGTGGATGCGCTTCGCGATGAGCTCAACAGCAAGCTCGACGGGATCCGGGCAGACATGCTGGTGCTCCTGCGCGCGGATGCGGATCTGACCGCGCAAAGGCAACGTCGTGTGACGTTGATTGCCGCATTCCTGACGCTGCTTGCCGCGGTTCTCGGACTGGTGTTTTCGCTCTTGGTCAGCGCTGGGGTCACGCGCCCGGTCAGGCGGCTACTCGAAGGCGCAAAGGCGGTGGAAGCGGGCAACCTGGATGAACAGGTGCCCATTACGTCGAAAGACGAAATTGGGCATTTGACGACGGCTTTCAATCAGATGATAGAGCAATTGCGCCTCAAGGAGCGAATCCGCGAGACCTTTGGAAAGTACATCGATCCGCGCATCGTCGAAGGACTCATTGACCGGCCCATGCTGGCGGTGGAGGGGCAGCGGCGCGTCATGACCGTGCTGTTCTGCGACGTGAGGGGATTTACCAGCACAAGCGAGGGAATGACACCGCAGGGTCTGGTGAAGGTTATGAATCGTTACTTTTCGACGATGTCTGCTCCGATCCGCGATCATGAGGGAATCATCGACAAATATATCGGCGATGCGATCATGGCGTATTGGGGCCCGCCGTTTACGGACGACGCCGCGCAAGCGCGGCTCGCCAGCCTGGCTGCCCTGAAGATGCTCGAGTTAGTTCCACAGTTGAGGACTGAGCTTCCCGAACTTCTGGGAGTTCGCACTCTTCCCACCGCATTCGATCTGCGCATAGGGATTGCGACCGGCGACGTGCTCGTGGGCAGCATCGGCTCCGAATGGATGAAGAATTACACCGTGATGGGCGACACCGTTAATCTCGCCTCCCGTCTGGAGGGCGCCAACAAGGAATATGGCGGTCGCATTCTGGTGTCGGAGGCAACGATGGCCGGCGCCTCCGACGCGGTGGACGCGCGCGAGATCGACCGAGTTGCCGTGCTGGGACAAAATCAACCCCAAGCAGTATTCGAGATCATGGCGCGCAAGGGCGAGCTTTCGCCGGCGCAGCTTAAGCTGCGTGATCGTTTCTCGGAAGGATTGTCCCGCTACCGGCGTCGAGAATGGGACGAATCGCGTCGCGCGTTTGCGGCGGCGCTCGCTATCGTCCCCGATGATGGCCCGTCGATAACCTTCATCAATCGTCTCGATAAATTCATCCTGCGCCCGCCCGGCGAGAATTGGGACGGCTCGTGGCGGCTTGAGCAGAAGTAACGCGCGAACGCGTAAGTCCATCAAAGACTTGATTGGAGAAAAGGCCATGAATCCAATACCATTCGCCATTGTTAGCCTTTCGCTGTTTATCAACCCGGCCTTGGCGCTGACGCAGCTTCCGCCGCCAACGTCCGTACCTCCCGCGACGGAATCCGCAGCCAAGGCTGCGTTTGGCGTTCTGCAGGGTCGCTGGGTCAGGGTGCAGGGAGGCTACGTGATCACGATCAATTCGGTAGACGCCGATGGCCGGCTTGACGCCAGTTACGCCAATCCGAGGCCGCTGCCTTTTCACACGGCCGTCGCTACCAGCGACGGCAACAGTCTCAAACTTTTCTTTGAGCTACGCGCCTCCGGCTACAACGGTTCTACCTATACGCTGAGCTATGATGCGGCGAATGATCGACTGATAGGTGTTTACGATCAGGTCGTCGTCAAACAGAAATTCGAGGTTGTGTTCGTCCGCTCTAAATCGTGACGCAGCAGCCGATTGGCGACAATATGGGGCGGTCACTGCATGCGTGGCCCGCAAAATCGAGCGGACGGGTCAGGCAAGCGACGTTTGATCGCGCTCAGGAATTGCTAGAGAGGTATGCCGGGAAACGTGGTAAGGTTATGTATCTCCAGGCGCTTTGTGAATCCGCATCGGTGTATTTTCGGCGTAGCGGTCTTTTCCGGAATGACGAGGACGACGCGCATAGTTTGGCGGAGCTTGGCGCTCCTTTTTCTTTTCGCGGCGGAGTCGTATGCCGCTGAGCCGCGACGCGTGCTCATGCTGCATGCCTTCAACTACACATTCCCCGCCACGACACTGATTGCGGATGGGGCTCGAAAGCGATTATTGGAACGTTCGCCACAACCACTCGAAATCGATGCAGACTTTCTTGACCTGGCGCGAAACACGGATGCCGAGTACGAATCCCGGGTAGCGATGTTTCTGTTACTAAAGTACGGGAAACGCCCCCCCGACGTCGTGATCACGCTGGGCAGCGCAGCTTTGCCATTCGTTGTCAGGCACCGCGACAACATCGCGCCAAATGTCCCTGTCGTATTCACGGCCATATCCCCACAAAGCTATAGTGCGTTGCGGCTACCGCCGAACATCACCGGAATCGTTTCCGAGTTTAGTCTCGACAAGACGCTTGCGCTTGCGGAGCGACTGCAGCCTGAAGCGACCCGTCTGTTCGTCATCGCCGGCAGCGGGCAGGTGGATCGGCGGTGGCAATCGGTCGCTCGAAGAAGCATCGAGGATCGTGAACGAAAATTCGAGGTGACATATCTGTTCGATCGCTCCCATGCGAAGCTGATGGAGGAGGTGGAGAATATCCCCCATGATGCGATCGTACTATACTTGACGTTTTTTGCCGACAATGGAGGCAGAGCCTTTGTCCCTGCTGAAGTGGCAGGCTCTCTGGCCGCCGTGTCACCGGCACCGCTCTACGCGCCTTATGACACCTATATTGGCAACGGTATCGTTGGTGGCTTCGTTGAGACATTTGAATCGGTTGGTGTCCGAGCGGCAGACATGGCGCTTCAAATCCTTGCCGGGAGAGACCCCGCCACGATTGCCCCGGAAACAAATCCGGGACAGTCCTATCGAGTCGATCACAGGGCTTTGGCGCGGTGGAAGCTTCAAGAGAGCCGACTTCCTCCCGATACTGTTGTGCTGTTCAAAGAACCGACAATCTGGAGTGAGCATCGAGGCATCGTCAGTGCTGCCATCCTGATTGTTGCCTTGCAATCATTAGTTGTTGCCGCGCTGCTGATTCAGCGGCGGAGACGGTTGCGCGCCGAAAATCTGCTCAAGGAAAGCGAGGAGCGGATGACGTTCGCAGCCGCTGCCGCTAATATCGGGCTTTGGCAATTTGACCGGCATCGCAATGAGCTTTGGACGACGGAGCATTGCAGGGCGCTGTTTGGTCTTGCGCGCGATGCGCCGTTGACCCGCGACGCGTTCCTTTCGGTCGTTCACCCCGACGATCTGCAAACTGCCACCCAATCGCTTCAAAAGTCATTCGAGACGGAGCAGCCTGCCATCAGCGACGTCCGAATTGTCCTGCCGGGTGGAGAGGTGCGTTGGGTACGCATGCGAGCCCGCTCTCGTTCAGAGGGCGGCAGCCGACCGGATCACCTCGGCGGCATATTTATCGATATCACCGAACAGAAGTCGGCCGAAGCTGAGGTCGCGCTGCAACGTCGGGAAGTTGAACATTTGATGCGCGTCTCCGTGCTCGGTGAACTTTCCGGATCGATAGCGCACGAAGTCAACCAGCCGCTCACGGCGATCTTGTCCAATGCCCAAGCGGCTCTGCATCTCCTCGCGCAAGATTCACCGGACCTCGTCGAAATCCGCGATGCGCTCGAAGATATCGTTCATGAAGACAATCGAGCCGGCGAGGTTATCCACCGTCTCCGCGGTCTTCTGAAGAAGGGCGAGCGGAACGCGGAAAACGTCAATATCAATGACCTTGTCAGGTCAACCATCAGCCTGCTGAACAGTGAGCTCATTGGCCGCGATATCAACGTCAGGCTTGATCTGGAGAACAGCGCGTTTTTTACGCGGGGCGATTCTGTGCAGCTACAGCAAGTCCTGCTGAATCTTGTCATGAACGCGATGGATGCTATGGCCTCGACCCCGATAACACAGCGCTCAATCTTCGTCTCAACACGAGGGGATCAAGCTGGAATGGTAGATGTGCGCGTGAAGGATCAGGGACACGGCATCGGTCCAAAGGAAAATGGCCATTTGTTCGAGCCATTCTACACCACCAAGGACCATGGTCTCGGCCTGGGTCTGCCGCTCTGTTCGACGATCATACAGGCGCATCAGGGGAAGCTGAATCTGATCAACGATGAGGGCGGGGGCGCCATTGCGGTATTTTCGTTACCAATCCAGCAGCCGGAAATGGGTAATGCATGACGGAAAAATTTACGGTTTACCTTGTCGACGATGACCCCGGAGTGCTCAAGGCGCTGTCGCGCCTACTCCGCGGCAGCGGCCATGACGTCAAGGAATATTCTTCGCCGCGGGTATTCCTCGAAGAGCACGACGTAGCTCTTCCCGGCTGCGCTGTGCTGGACGTTTCGATGCCCGGTCTCGACGGTTTGGAGATTCAGCGGGTGCTGACCGTCGGCGACTATCATCGTCCTGTCGTGTTCGTTACCGGAAAAGGCGACATTCCCACCAGTGTGCGTGCCATGAAGGCCGGCGCGATCGATTTCCTGACCAAGCCCGTAAAGGATAGGGAACTCTTCGATGCGGTTTCCCGTGCTGAAGCCAGGGACGTCGAGTCGCGTCGGCTTCATTCCGAGTTGGAATCGATGCAGGCGAAGGTAGGCACCCTGACCCCGCGCGAACGAGAAGTGCTTATCCATGTGGTGGCGGGGCGGCTCAACAAGCAGATCGCCGGCGATCTGGGTACGGTCGAAAAGACCATCAAGGTCCACCGCAGTCGGATGATGGAGAAACTGGGAATTCGCACCGTGGCCGACCTAGTTCGGATGGCCGAGAAGCTCCGCCTTACGAAATAGGGGAACATTGGCCCAAGGGCCAACTCGACGCGCGCTCGCCGCACCAGCAATAATCATTTATGGTGGAAGCTTCCCCGTGGATTGCGATTGTGGACGATGATCCGGCCGTGCTCAAGGCTTTGAGCCGGTTGTTGCATACGCACTCATTTCAGGCGCGAACTTTTGCATCCGGACAGGAATTTCTCGCGGCATTGCCAACTGGTCTTCCCGAGTGTCTGATTGTCGATCTTCAGATGCCCGAGATGAACGGTTTGGAACTGCATCAGCATCTCGTAAGCAACGGCATAACAATTCCGACGATTCTGATTTCTGCACATGACAACGACGTGTTGAGCGAGCACAAACGAGGGTTTGTGGCCAGCCTTCGAAAGCCGCTGCAGAAACAGGCTTTGTTTGAGGCTATCGGAAAAGCGGTAGGGACGCGGAGCACAAAGTAGCGCGGGGTGAGCACGCTAAGCGAGCCAAAAGAACATACAAGGAGCGCAAAGATGCCTATATCGATTTCCATGATCGTCGTGAGTTCGCAGCTGGTCGTCGCGGTCGCGGACGGGGTGCCGGCGTTCGATATTTCGCGAAGCTGCAGGTTCGACCTGGCGGCGACAGCAGGGCTCACTGTCGATCAGTCATCAAAGACCTGCATAGGAGACGAAACCAGGGCGCGACAGCGGCTGGCGCGCCAATGGTCGAAATATTCCGCTTCCAGTAAGGCGCAGTGCGTACCGCAGGAGAGTATCGGCGGCACACCGAGCTACGTCAGTCTTATGACTTGTCTAGAGATGGGGCAGTGGGCTCGCTGACGGTTCTGCGGCATTCGCTGCGGGGCGCCAGCAAACGTCAGTCGGACGATGAAGCCCAGGCGAACATCTTGTCCTTCACCTGGATCAGGGCCGGCACCGGCAGCAGTTTGGCCGGCGCCGCAGCTTTCTCGCCGCGCGCCACCAGCTGGGCCATCCAGATCTCGCCATCGGTGTAATAGGGATCGCCTTCGCCATTGCGGCCGTTCAAGGTCGGACCAATTCCTCTGATCTGATAGATTCTAAGCACCGAACGGCCGAGGTCCAATCCGGTAATCAGGCCGTCACGCTCTTGATCGACGTTTGGTGCAATCTTGTGCGTTACCTGTCCTGTATCGCGGCTCAGGGTTACACCGGTATCGAAGCTCGCCGATCCGAGCCAAACAGGACTGCCATCGGCGCCATTTGACAGCACCAGCCATAACCGGACGTGCTGCCGACGGTCCGCGCTTATCCCCTCTGGCTTTTCGAACGCCAGATCCTCACGTCGTCCGTCGAAGTAGAGCGGGCTGACAGGCGCGTCCTTGTAGGAGCGGTCAAGCAACACGCTGCCGATGATCTCCAGGCTGGTCCGCAACGTAATCGGATCGGCTGGATACCAACCTGCGGCATGAAATGCGAAAACCACATCCTCTCGCGTTCCCATCAGACCGACGTTGATCGGGTCCCCCGGCATGCCCTCGGCCGTCGACGTCACCATCGGCCGCTTTGACAGGCCTGGCTCATGTTCGATCCGAGCCCAGGTTGCAGGCAATATCAGATAGCTGACCAACACATAGATCGAGATCACGGCTAAGGGAAGCCAGAGATAGCGGTGCCCATGTGCCACAAATGACGGCTTCATGGATGTACCTCCCATGAAGTGCTGACGGCGAGGCGCCCGACGTGGTGGCAGGGGGCTACCCGACAGTTGATAGTATTACTTGAGTAACACGCCGCGATGTTTAGTCCCAAGCTTTGATGGTGCATTCTTATCGCACGATTCGAAGGATGCGCTATGGGACAGGTTTTACACGGCTGCGCCACCACGACGGAGGCAATCCGTCGAGCAATACAAGATAGTCAAGAGAGCCTGAGAGCGCTCGCCAGGCGCTACGGGATCAACCAAAAGACCGTCGCGAAGTGGAAGGGGCGCGAGACAGTCGCCGATCTCCCGACAGGCCCAACGGAAGCCAAATCGACCGTGCTTTCCATCGAGGAGGAGGCGATCATTGTTGCTTTCCGGCGGCATACGCTATTGCCGCTCGACGATTGCCTCTATGCGCTTCAGCCGACCATCCCACATCTGACGCGATCATCCCTGCATCGCTGTCTCCAGCGCCACGGCATCAGTCGATTGCCGGAGGTCGAAGGCAGTAAGCCTCCGAAGAAAAAGTTCAAGGCTTATCCGATCGGCTATTTCCACATCGACATTGCTGAGCTCCAGACCGCTGAAGGCAAGCTCTATCTCTACGTCGCCATCGATCGCACCAGCAAGTTCGCCTTCGTGCAACTGGTCAGGAAGACGGGAAGGACCTCCGCCTCCGCCTTCCTCGAAGCTCTGATCGCGGCTGTGCCCTACAAGATCCATACGGTTCTCACCGACAATGGGATCCAGTTCACCTTCTTGCCGCGCTACGCGGACGGCCCGACGGCAAGATACGTGACACATATGTTCGATACCCTCTAACGGCTACAGGGCAATTAACGCTGTATCAAAGCTGGTGCTCGTGCGGTCGTTTCTTTGCCGGATGTGACAAAAACGACACGGAGCGATTACTTTGCGTGGTGTTGGATATGGACGGGCGAGACCGACCTCGTACAACCGAAATTCCGGGCGTCGCCTGAGACCGCCGTTCAAAAGCAAGCTGCTTGCAAAAAGAACCGTCAGGACGGCGCATACCGGTGCCGCGCTGCAACGTGCTTTCAATTTCAGGACCCCTTGTCCATTTCCAGTCGCATCAAATCAGACTTGTAAGTCGTGACAATTGAGAACGATTTTGAAAGCGCGCAACCGGGCAGTTTTGAAGCTTACCTCGACGGCCCTGATTTTCCGGAAGTACCGCCAGAGGAAGAAAGCTAGGGCGTGCGTAGTTTTTGGCGTCCTGCAGCGTGACAAGCTGGCGGCCCCCGGGACGATGGTATCGGATCGTCGAACCGTCGTTTCCAACCGCGATCAACCGTCACGCTACGGCCTGATTTGTAATGATGATGTAGGGAGGCCCGGATTTGACGCATGATAAAACGAATTTTGATTGGGGCGCTGGTCTTTGCCGCACCGGCCTGCCTGGTCTCAGCGCAAGATGCCAAAGTTTCGGTCGATATGATCGGAATAGGGCGTATGAGTTGCGTCCACTGGCGGTCTACGCAAGCGCGTCGATTAGAGGGGACCACCTGGATCTACGGTTTCTGGACGGGACTCAATTACGTTGCTGCAGCAAGCGATCAAACACAGGCGAAGATTGACGAGGCGGCGATAGCGGCCCAAGTCGAAAAGACATGCGCTCAACAAACGTCGCAGCCTTTAGCCAGCGCTGCATGGACCACTTATCTTGAGTCTAAGAGGTAGCTGTGCGGCGGCAGCGCAGGGGTGTCGGCTACGTCAAATAATCGGTAGTTAGCCGTCCACTTATCGTTGAACAGAGGCGTGGTTACGCGAGCAGCGCGCCAAGCACTCCAGGAACAACGATACGACCAAGGCGATCAATTACTGCCTTAGCCGCTGGAATGCATTCACCCGCTTCCCTCACGACGGGCGCGCGAGTTGGAAGACAAGGTTCGAAAAGATTAACTGGCATGATTAGCCTGGCGGGCGGCCACGGCGCGGCAACCGAGGGCCGGCTATTTTGTCGGCCGCCGCACGAAGAGCGCCGGCAAGTTTCCTTCCGTGCGAGCTTGTCCTGGCGGCAGGGATCGCGCCTTGGCAAGGGCCTCAATGGCTTGGGCATCGAGCCCAGATGGCGAGTGCCACTCGACCGTATCTTTCATCGCTCAACCGGCCTTGCGGCGAGGCTTGGATTTCGCCTTCTTGGCCTTCACTGGTTTCGCCGCCGGCGCCGACTTATTGGATGATCCGTCGATGCTCTGCTTGTGCATCCATGAGGTTGAACACATTGCTCGGGGCGGCCTTGCGAGCCGTCGCTATCGGCTGCCCCTTTTGCTTCTTGTCGAGCAACTCCTGCAAGGCATGCTCGTAATGATCTTCGAATTTGTCGGGCTCGAAGTGCCCGGACTTCTGCTCGACGATATGCTTGGCGAGATCCAGCATGTCCTTGGTGATCTTCACGTCCTGGATGTCGTCGAAATACTCGGATGAATCCCGCACCTCGTAGGGGTAGCGCAGCAGCATGCCCATCAGCCCTTTGTCGCGGGCCTCTAACGCGATGACGTGTTCGCGGTTGGTCAGCACCACGCGGGCGAGGGCGACCTTGTCGAGCGAGCGGATGGGTTCGCGGATGACGGCGTAGGCATCGTGGCCGACCTTGCCGTCCGGGACAATGTAATAGGGCCGAACGAGGTACAGATCGTCGATCTCGCTTTTTGGCACGAACTCGTCGATCTCGATGGTTCGGGTGGATTCCAGCGCGATGTTCTCAAGCTCGTCCTTCGTCACCTCAAGATATTGGTCAGTGTCGACCTTGTAGCCCTTGATGATGTCGTCTGATGCGACCTCTTCGCCGCTGTCGGCGTCAACCTTGAGATACTTGATCCGGTGACCGGTCTTCTTGTTGATCTGGTTGAAGCTGATCTTGTCGGATTCAGACGTCGCCGGAAACAGTGCGACCGGGCACGTCACAAGCGACAGCCGCAAAAAGCCCTTCCAATTGGCGCGCGGGGCCATACTCAAAAACTCCACCTATACTCAATGAGTCCAATATAGGCGGAGGGCAGGGAAGTGGAGTCGCAAGCGCGACATTAGGCGCATCAGCCGATAGGAACTGCTCGCACGGCCAGGACTTGCCCGGGAACCAACCCACAGGAGCGACCGTGCCGGGCGAGGCTTTTTATCTGATGGTGTTATGGCTCATAGGTGCTTTTCTGCTGGGCGCCGCGCTCACCTACACCTATGGCGTCATACAAGCAGGCCGGCTGCGGCGGAGCGAGCAATCACGCCTTGACCAAGATACAGCGCGGATTCGGCGGGCGAAGGACCCGCACAAACGTCCATTTTAGGATCTAGCAGTCCGGACAGCTATCGCCGATTCCGCGCAAGACGTCCTCGATCGCGGCCAGACACTGCTCGGGGGTGGCGCCGGGGAACGGGTGGTTCCAAGCTGTCTCACGGGCGCGATTCCTGGCGTCCGGATCGCTGCGGTCGAGCGCGTGTCCGTGGTGTTCACATTCGCGAACGGCGTGGTGTTCGATCAGAGTGCCCAGCGCCCAGCCTTCGAGGCTGCGATAAGCGGGGCGAGTGGCCTGTTGCGGCAGGCAGCGTTGTACGTTGATCTTCATGATGTGGTCTCGAATCAATCGATACACCACCACTTATAGCACCTCGGTCAAGTCAGCCTTGGCAACCGGATAGTTGTGCCCGCTATTGTCTCCTTGGAACTTGGTACGCAGGGAGCTGGCGTTCACGCGCCACTCGCTGGAACGAGATCAACGTTTCGCAATTCATTGCCAATGACACGCTACTATTTCGATCTACGCGAAGATGGCGTCCTCGCGCCCGATGAAGAAGGCTTGGAGTTTGACAGCCTCGAGGCAGTCAAGGAAGAGGCGAGCCGCTCGCTGCTCGATCTTGTCCGTGACCAGGTGCTGGAGCGCGGGTTTCGAGATGCGGCAGTTGAAGTTCGCGATGGAGCCGATCGGGTTCTCAAGGTGGCCGTCCTGTGGACGATGAAGCGCCTTGATTCTTGATCATCAGGGCTTCGCCTAGCTGTCTTCCTGATGGAGATAGTCAGGCACAAATCGCGCCTGCCATGAGATCAGGCCGCTACGCCTGAGGTCGTTATTGATCTGGATCAACTTGGCCGCGCGGTTCAAGCCACGCTGGAATTTCTACCGATGGGATTGACACTCTCGGCAGGTGCGGAATGATGGTTCCGGCAGTGACGATCAAACCGTCGTTGAATTTTGTTCGCGCAAAATCCTTAGCTTCTGCCTCTGTTGCGAACGTCTTAGTTAAGCGCGGATGTCGCCGCCTTGACAGCGTGCCATCTGTCGGAACTTCAAAAGTGACATACCACGTGTGCTTCATACCGCGATGCCGCCACCCAGTATCGGTCGCCTGTCCTCCGCGCCGGGACGATAAAAAGCCATCACCGGGATGAAGCGGTGACGGCTTCTCTTTCGCTCGTGACCGCGAACAAGCTCTTACCGCCGCGCCCCAACGCGATTGACGCCACCATTCATGTTGCCACCGGCGTTATGACGAACCGCAGCGCGTGCCACCGGACGAGGCCTCAGCACGACGCCTGCGCGGGCAACGCAACCAGCCGGATATTCAGTGTACTGGCAGTACACGACCGCCTTGGCTGGGATTGGACTGAGAGTGAGACCTGCAAGCCCCAACAGGGCGCTAGCAGCAATCCCGGCAACAGTCGCTGACTTGATCGAAAGACGTTTCCTCAGATGCATGGCGGACCTCCCTCTTTGCGCTTGCGTCACTGAAAGGTGACGCCTCAGGTGCGGCTGAACATAGCGTGCGCGCCAAAGGATCGCTGGCGTTGACCTAGATCAAAGGAGGCTCTGTGCGCTGGCGCGGCTTGCCCCGTGCCTGTGGCCTGCGCTGGGATGCTGTGGCCTTCTAATAGCCTCGACGCTGGTAGCGAAGGGCAGACAGCGGGCCTGATGGGCAAGCGCGCAGTGCTCTGACGCGCACCACGGGCCTCCCAATTCGCTTACCGGGTCCCTCGGGGCGCGTCATGAACCGCCGGGACCGCGCGACCGCATCCATTGAAGAAATCTGGCGTGGGAAAATCCGTGGTTGCAGCTTCAGGCGAGGCAACACGTCTGCCTAGGACGCGCCCAGCTCGACGAAGGTCTCGCTGCATTTGCGGGCACGATCAATCCGCACTCACCGAAGCAGCTTGTCCCAGCTTCCCAGATCTTCGCCTGGCTCGCCGATGAAAACGCGAGTGGCGAAAGGCTCACGGCAACGACCAGCAATAGTGCAAGGTGTCGTGCATAAACCTTTGTATATGAGTGTTGCCATTTTGTTACGGAGGTCTTAGCCCGACACACACTACGCTCTGCGCCGGTAGTGCAAGTGGTTTGCATGCGAACGTGCAGTTGAGAGAGGGGACACTGGGATGAGAAAGTTCTTAGCCGCCGCTGTCAGTTTCGCGGCAATTGCCATGGGCGCCGCACCTGCATCGGCCGCCGACATGGCCGTCAAGGCCCCGCCTCCGGCTCCGCTGCCGGTGATCTACAACTGGAGCGGCTTCTACATAGGCGCCAACGGCGGCTGGGGACAGAGCCGAAATTGCTGGGATTTCGTGGGGGTGGCCGGTACGGTCATCGGTGACGGCTGCCGCGAGCGGTCAGGAGGCCTCGTCGGCGGGCAGATCGGCTACCGTTGGCAGGCCAATCAGTGGGTGTTCGGCCTGGAAGCCCAGGGGGATTGGGCTGATCTCAGCAGCCAGCGTGCCAGTATTATCGCTCCGGCGTTCTCGACCCGCACGACAACGGACGGCATCGGGCTTTTCACTGGCCAGATCGGCTACGCCTGGAACGCCTCACTGTTGTACGTGAAGGGCGGCGCGGCGGTCACGAGCAATCGTTTCAGCATCCTTAGCACGCTTACCGGCGCCGAACTGGCCTCCGCAAGCGCGACCCGCTGGGGTGGGACCGTGGGTGTGGGCTGGGAGTACGGCTTTGCACCAAATTGGTCTGCCGGTATTGAATACGACCATCTGTTCATGGGGAACGCGAACAATTCGTTCTCTGTCGTCAATCCGATTGTTGCCGGTGCGCTCAATCGGATCAGCCAAGACGTCGATATGGTCACCTTGCGCATCAACTACCGCTTCGGCGGCTACTCGACGCCGGTGGCGGCGCGCTACTGACAGCCAAGCTATCTCCAGCGGACCTAAAGCCCCGGCCTCGGCCGGGGCTGTTTTATCGAGCCTGTCGGGCAGTCGTTGTTGCCAGTGATGATTTCGCACACGCGGCGGTTTCGCGAAAATCAGGAAAGGCGACTCACAGAGCTGCCTTTTCCGGAGTATTCCGCTTGCCCTACTGGCAAAGATACATCCGACCGTCGTCCAGCTTGGTCATGGTGCCCGGCGCACATTTGCAGAGTTACGCCCGGAGTAATCCTCCCATCCGGTATAGCCGTAATAGAGGGAGGCTCCTGCGTAAGCCCTGACTGCATAATGGGGCTTGCCGAAATAAGGATCGGTCTGGGCAGCGTAAGCGTTAGTCCAGGTGGTGTTCCCTGAACCGGTGTTTCCCCATCCATAATAGCCGGGTGAAGCCGCAGCGACGGCGCCGGCGGTTGCGACTGCTGCCGCCCCCGCGACGCCCGCGCCGACCCCGTAACCGTAGGCGGCTCCGCTGCTTCACGCGCAACGTCCTCGTTCCTGATCGACGGCGAGGCGGTGATCACCCGCGACGACGGGACGCCGGACTTCCGTGCGCTGCGGGGCCGACGCCAGGGCCAGGAGGCGGTGTGCTGTACGCCTTCGACCTGATCGAGCATGACGGCGACGACTTGCGCGACCTGTCGCTGATCAAGCGCAAGCGACGGCTCGCCAAGCTGATCGGCAGAGCCAAGCGGCGCGCCATTCGGTTCGTTGAGCATTTGACGGGTGACGGCCCGACCGTGTTCGAGCACGTCTGCCGCATGGGGCTGGAGGGCATCGTGTCGAAGCGGGGATGCACCGTATCGCAGCGGGCGGTCGAGGACGTGGCTCAAGTCGAAGAACCCGGCGAGCGCGGCGGTGCGCCGCGAGCGCGAGGAGGGGTGGTGCTAGCCCAGCGCAAGGGGGGGTGGCGGCGACGCTCTAACGGGAGCTAACGCGCAGGGTAGTCAGTAAGGGTCCGCACATGGGGCGAATTTTGCGGTACGACACGCGCGCGCGACCCTGAGCGCTCCATCGCCGATCCAAACCTATCAGCCCCGCCGCCAGTGTGGCAGCCGAGCCGGTCGAGCGTTCCTTTGATGAACAATGAAACGCTGAGCGAGATACAGGTCCCGACCCGACGCCGATCACCAGGTTCCGAAGCCGAACCAGCCGAACTGCCCCCGTCGTGCCGCCAGAAGCATCTGCGGCTGGACGTTTCGCCTCGGTCGAGCCGCAACATGCAACTTCTTGCGTTGTCGCTTGCGATCGACGGTTTCAGGCGGGCGTGTATCCGGCAGCATCGCGAAAGAGTTCGCCACCCCCGGGCTCTGTGCGACGGTAACGGGCGGTTCGGTCACATCCGACGAAGTTGCGACCTCGGTCGGCTCGGCCCCGGGCGCAGCGGCGACGATCACCGGCGATCGGGTATCGAAGTCAACACGCTCGGGCCATGTGCGATCCGAGTGGATACGTATGGCCGGCCGGTTCGCAGCCGCCTGATCGACGGTCGGGGCTCTCGGCAGCGAATAATCTGCAACAAAGAGCAGTGCGAGCAACACTGCTCCGACCTTCCAGAAATATGCCGCCAGTGGCATGCCGGTCGCTCCGGTGCGCTCCCGAAACATTGACCTTGGGCTCGTCCTGTCACGTCGTCTATCGAGCCGCACGGCGGCGACTGGAACCGGTTCTGGCTCACTTTGCCCGCGCCATCATCATTGCCCATCGTGCTCTGTTAATAGACACCGCGCCGCACGGCGCGCCGTGTTTGGCGGAAATCGCGACGGTCGACACGACGCGCAGTCACGCGGGCGCGCCGGTACGTGATGGCCTGCGCTTGATCAACACTTAACTCGACGCCGCGCGGTGTCACCTGCGGCGAGACCGGAACCGTCGCCAACACCACTGCTGCAAACAGCAGTCCGATAATTGAGAAAGCTCTCATTGCACCTACTCCCTGTTGTCACATTGGGTAGACGGCAAAGGCTGTCTGGTCTGTGTGCCTATCGTCGACAACTGTTATAGGCAATCTGATAGACCGGCGGAGTGTTGATCTAGGTCAATCAATTAATACTCCTGCGTCTGAGCAGCTCGCAAAAAGGCGGCCGAGAAAGCCGCCTCTTTCGCGATGCGTAGGTGGGGCCCCTACTGACAGAAATACATCTGACCGTCGTCAAGTTTAATTGCGCCACCCGGCGTGCCTTTAATGCTGTTACGCGCCGAGTAATCATCCCATCCGGAATAACCGTAGTAGGGGCTATGTCCGTGGTAAGCCCTGTGGACGTAGTGAGCTTGCCCAAAGTAAGGATCAGTTTGGGCCGCGTAAGCGCCGCGCCAATTGTTGTTTCCCCAATTGTTGTTTCCCCAAGCGTTAGGCGCAGCAGTGGCGGCGATAGCGGCACCCGTGCCGACCGCTGCAACGCCTGCGCCGACAACACCTGCCCCGTAGTAGGCCGCCCGTCGGTTCTGACGACGTGCAACGCCCGCAACGCTCACGGGGGTTAGCGGGCGACCAACCCGCGCCTGGGCGCTCTCGACTGACAGCGAGATGCCGCCTTGCTCAGCCCAACCAAAGGAGAACAGTGCTGCACAACCGAGCAGAAGCTGCAAGCGCTGCCTTTCTTACATACTTCATGAGTCTCTTCTCCGTTTTGAGGAATATCCACCCCATCCTTCACCAATGAATGTATGCCTCCACGCGTATTGACGCAGATCAACGCGGCTAGACGTTCAGCCGGGGCATCGGCCACGTTCCCGTTATCGCGCGATAGAGCGGACCCAGTCCTGACCGACCGCAAGACGCCCGAGCGGAGGGTCAAACACGGAAGTCGGAACACGCAACAGTAACGTCCGCTTCACCCCGACACCGGACTTTCGATAGCCGCGCGGCACTTACGAAAAGGGCCAAGAGGCGACATGGGATCGCGTCAATAAATGAAAGAGGCCGCCAACTGAGGCGGCCTCTGGTCGAGCGCTCCGGCAACACCTTTTTTGGGGCCACGGGGGCCGGTACCGGGGCCATCTACCGGCCCGGGTGGTCGGTCGGGCCAGGTTGCGGGGAATTACCCTGAAATAAACATAACGGCGGCTGTCAGTGCGACAGGGCAAAGCCCGAAAACTACAGCGAGCACCTTGTAGAGTAGGTCGTCCAGCATAACGCAACCGTCCTCTCTTTTAGGTTGAAGACTTAAGCCGGGAAAACTCGGTAACGCCAGTGCAGTTTGTGCCAAGCCATAAAAGTTATATCACCGGAACTCCGTTCACCCACGGAGAGCGCCGGAAGGCGCTCGGCTAAATCGTGAAGATAACAATCAGGATCAGCACGGAAAGTGCGATTGAGACGCAGCCAGCCATCGTTATCCGATCCCATTTCATGCTGTGAACGTTTGAATCTGTGGCCGGTCCGCTCGTTGATTTGGGTCAAGAAACGCATTGCGACCTGTCGAAACTTATATGCCTAGAACAGTGAATAGGGCCTCTCTGTAGTCCTACCGAGAACTGGTGAGGGCGCTGCGATGCCGGATGTTCGTCATCGTTCCTTAAGGGTCCTGTCGAGGCGCAACTTATGCGGGGACCGCGCTACCACGGATACCGATTTCGGCGAGATGGGCCTTTGCGTGGCTCCTCGTGCCTGAAGCATAAAACGATGACGAAGGTTGCCAATGGACCGTTCGATCCCTTGAACCGACAGGGGCGCTTGGTAGGATGCTTCGATGAACCGGCATGGCGTTGGGGTGCAATTGACGGTCACTGATGCGCCCGTTGTGGTCGACGCAAGCTCCGATGCGCCTGAAGCGCGTGTCGCAAGGCGGCTCTCTCTCTGCTTGGCATACGGAATGATCGCCGCTTTGTCCGTAGTCTCCAATGCGAAGGCACAGGAGGCAGAGCCGCGATCCTACTCCAATACGCCTATCGGGTTGAATTTTCTGCTCGCGGGTTACGCTTACTCGCAAGGCAAGCTCGCGTTCGATCCCAACACGGCGATTGCCGACACCACATTCCGCTCCGACACCGGGGTGGTGGCCTATGTTCGGTCCTTCGAGCTTGCGGGCCAGTCTGCCAAGCTTGATGTGATCGTGCCGACATCGTCTTTCGCCGCGCATGGCCTCGTGAACGGTGAGCCGCGCGAGCGGGAGATGTTGGGCTTGGGCGATCCGCGATTTCGCTTCTCGGTCAACTTGTTTGGGGCACCCGCGCTCTCGGCGAAGGAATTCGCCAGCTATCGGCAGGATCTAATCGTCGGAGTAAGCATGCAGGTCTCCGCGCCGGTCGGGCAGTATGACAACACGAAGCTGCTAAACCTAGGCGGAAATCGCTGGTCATTCCGGCCCGAGTTCGGGATTTCAAAGGCATGGGGTCCATGGACCGTCGAGCTAGCCCCAAGCGTAACTTTCTTCAGCAACAACACCGACTTCTTCGGCGGCAATACGTTCTCGCAGGCTCCGATCTATGCCGTGCAGGGACATGTCATCTACACGTTTCAGTCCGGCGTATGGATGGCGCTGGACGGGCTCTATTTCGCGGGCGGCCGCACGGCCCTCAACGGCGTCAAAAGTGATAACGAGCAGGCGATAACGCGAGCTGGCTTGACGGTCGCCTTGCCGATCAATCGACAGAACTCACTCAAGCTCTCTGCCAGTACCGGCATCACGACCCGAACAGGAAGCGAACTGACGGCAGTTGCTATCGCATGGCAGTATCGTTGGGGCGACGGATATTGAGGAAGGATGTCGTATGGCAGGGCGACAGTCCGTAGCGGTTCTGTTCGCTCGATCAGTCGCGGGCCATCGTCGCGGTAAGACAGCAATGCAGTTTTGGCTAGTTGCCTTATCATGGCGATCTTGCACGTGGACCTTCGCCGCCGCGCTGGCGGTCGCATTTTTGCTGGCGACGCTGGCTCAAAGTCAGGCGGCTGATCCAGGGCCCAAACGAGTTCTGATGCTGCATTCATTCGGTCCTCGTTCCAAACCTTGGAGCGACTACGCTCAGGCCATTCGCACAGAAATAGACCTGCACTCGCAGAGTTCGGTGGAATTTCTGGAACATTCACTTGTGAATGCCGGCCAATCTCAGGAAAAATTAGAAGGTGCCGTCGTTGAGTACCTTAGCACCCTCTACACGGACCATCCGCCCGACCTTATCGTAGCCCTCGGCGCACCGGCAGCCAGTTTCATCCAGCGCCATCGTCAGCTTATTTTTCCAATGGTGCCGATGATCATTACAGCCGTAGACCAGCGCTTAGTTCAATATGAAAAACTGACGGATAATGACGCTGTAGTGTCGGCCACGAATGATGTTCCGTTTCTCTTCGAGAATATCATGCGCGTCTTGCCCGACACAAAGACCATCGCAATTGTAAACGGCACTTCCCAAATAGAGCGATTTTGGACGGAAGAAATGCGTCGAGAACTCGTGCCGCTCGCGGGCCGGGTCGAGCTAAAATGGTACGATGAACTTCCATTCGACGAGCTTCTTAAGAAAGCAGAACATCTTCCGCCTCATACCGCAATCTTCTTTGTTCTAATGAATGTCGATGCGGCAGGGATGACACACGAAACGGGCAATGCTCTGAATAAGCTCGCTGCCTCAGCCAGCGCGCCGATTTTCTCTTTCGATGGTTCTTTTTTCGGAGAGAATGTCGTTGGCGGACCGATGTTCTCTCCGCTTGAGGGAGGGCGGATAGCCGCAGCCGTTGCCATTCGCATCCTTGAGGGAGAAAAAGCAGGCAATATCAAAACTCCGGCCATCGAATACGCGTCGCCAAAATTTGACTGGCGGCAAATGCAGCGGTTTGGGATCAGCGACAGTAACCTGCCTATTGGCAGCACCGTCTACTTCCGACAGCCAGCGGTTTGGGAGCGGTATAGGTGGCAGATCGCATCCATCGTCGCGGTTCTTCTGATACAGACCGGGTTTATCTCGGTCCTGCTGCGTGAGCATCGTCGGCGTCAACTTGCCGAAGTGCAGGCGCGGCAGCGCATGGCTGAACTTGCTCATGTCAATCGCTTCTCGACTGCTGGTGAACTGACCGCCTCAATCGCTCATGAAATCAACCAGCCGCTCGGGTCCATTCTGACCAATGCCGAAACCGCAAAGGCAATCCTGCAATCTCCCAGCCCTGACATTTCCGCACTGAACGAGATTGTGGACGATATTTTGAACGATGACCGGCGCGCTAAGGAGGTCATCCGCAGCATGCGCAGCCTTCTGAAAAAGGCACCCTTCGAACTGAAACGTCTCGACCTCAATGACGTCGCACGGGAAACCATCGAATTTCTCTCGGCGTTGGCTCTCGCACGAAAGGCCGAGTTGATCGGCGTGATAACGCCGGGTGCGCTTCCGGTGCTCGGCGACCGCATCCAGCTTCAACAAGTCATTCTGAACCTTGTCGTGAACGGGATCGACGCGATGAAGGACAAGCCGAGCGAAAATCGCATCATCAGCATCCGAACTTCGCGGGTCGAAAGCTTCGCTCAGCTATCCGTGTCAGATCATGGTCCAGGCATTCCCGAAGACAAACTAGAAGGGGTCTTCGCGCCGTTCTACACCAGCAAGGCCGAAGGCATGGGGATGGGACTATCCATCGCGCGCACTATCATCGCGGCACACAAGGGGCTGATATCAGCGAGAAATAGGGATCATGGCGGCGCGTCGTTTAGGATCAGGCTTCCTCTTGTTAGTTGACCCAGAGCGGCGGCTCCGCGCCGAAAGCCACCGTCGAGCCGATCCATCCGAAGGCCATGCCGGTGGCTGCAAGAAGGCGAGTGGATCAGTCGTCAGTCAGCAGGTTGGCGCACTTGCGCTCGGTCGTGTTCGATTGATCTGGATCAAGCCCTCCGCGCGAGAGGGGGACTAGGCTCCCTCACCCGCAACATGCGTGGCCAAGGCTGAAGGCGCGTCCGTGAGAACACTCCGTCAGATCATCTCCGGAGACGAGATCATCCAGCTTGTGATCCGGCTGGGTTTGCTCGCGGTCCTGATCGCCTGGACAGTGCTCCTGATCCGTCCGTTCGTGCCAATCCTGGCCTGGAGTGTCGTGCTCGCCGTTGCGCTTAATCCGGTGTTTCAGCGCCTCGCCAAAATCCTCGGCGGCCGGCCGAAACTTGCGGCAGCGATCCTAACCCTTATCAGTCTTGCCGTTGTCATCGGGCCCGCGACGTGGCTCGGCATGGGCGCAGTCGACGGGATCAGGGATCTTGCCGGTCAAATGACGGCGGGCGAGATGTTGGTTCCTTCGCCACCTCAATCGATCAAGGATTGGCCACTCGTCGGGCCTCGGCTCTTCGATCTCTGGGATCAGGCCTCGACCAATCTGCGTTCGCTTCTGCGCGAAGTGGTGCCCTATCTCAAGCCCCTCGCGACGACCTTGCTTGGATTTGCCGGCAATGCCGGTGTGGGGACCGTGAAGTTCTTGCTGTCCGTGGTCGTGGCTGGCGTCCTGTTTCCATATGGCCCGCAGCTCGTGGCCGCGGGTCGTGACTTTCTGTCACGGATCGTGCCGGACCAGAGCGAGCACTTTCTGGACCTCGCGGGTACCACCATCCGTGCGGTCGCCCAGGGTGTGATCGGCGTCGCGATCCTTCAATCCTTGCTCGCCGGCATCGGGTTCAAGCTGGCCGGTATCGCCAGCGCGGGACTGCTGGCGTTCGTGGTGCTATTACTGTCGATCGTGCAGATCGGCGGAACGATCGTCATCCTGCCGGTCATTATCTGGATCTGGACCGACAAGGAATTCCCGATCGCGCTTCTGCTGACGGTGTTTCTCGTGATCGTATCAGTGCTCGACAACATCCTAAAGCCGCTCGTCATGGGGCGAGGCCTTACCACGCCCGCACTCGTCATCCTGATCGGGGTGATCGGGGGAACCCTCGTCCACGGCATCATTGGCCTCTTCATCGGACCGATCATTCTGTCGGTGGCTTGGGAACTGACGGTTGCCTGGATCCGTACCGAACGCGCTCCGCAGCGGGGAGATGTTGGCTATGGGCCGCCGCGCTCTCTTGATCTGCATCAAGGCGGCTCTTCAGCCCCTTCGCTGGATAACAATCGCTGACCCACCAAACCAAGAGCATGGCCGAGTCCGCGATGGGAGCACGCGATGGCAGTCCAGTTCCTGCTTGGCACCGTCATCAGCGTGATCAACATCGTGATTCACGCGCTCGTGACTATCGTGGCAATCGGCATCGCCTGCACCGCCGGATTGTAGCACACGGCACTGCCTCGATCGCACCTGATGGCTGTGATGGTCACGACAGCCGTCATTTTGTGGTCGCACACACGGTCGAGGTCCTGGTCTTGGCGCTTGCCTACGCCATGGTCGACGCGACCACCGCGACCTGCTGCAAAGGTGATGATCGCCCTGACCTGCGGCGGGTTCACACTCGACAGCGCGATGGAAGCCCAGCCGCGGCGGACTGTCCGACGACGACGTCGTCCTTCCGGAGAACGCGTTTCTCGGCTACCATGTAGTCGATGATCCAGAGATCGACCTGCGCCACCGAACGTCCGGCGTCGTGGAAGTTCGGATTGGTACAGTTTCCGACCATGGAGAAGAACGGCCCGTAGAGACCGTGCTCGGGAATGTCGATGGCGGCTGCACCATATCCGCTGCCGACCGGCGCCACCACGAAGTAGCCGCCGGCTTGAGCGAGACGCCATGGTTCATGATCGCGAGCGGGAAGGGGCCGTAGCCGCCGACGGGGCGAACATCGGGAGTAGCAGCGGCAGCGCGCAGATCTCCTCCTAGGTACGGACATTGTCCTCGGCGATGGCCGGCAAGCCGAAGGCGGCAAGGAGCCCAAAGCCGTCAAGAGCGGTCGGAAGATTGCGGCCAACTGCCTACGCATCGTCGCCGCCGTCAGCCGGTATAAGTGAGCGCCACGATGATCGGGCCGAGTACAGTCAGGACGACATTGCCGATGGCGTAGGGCACTGCGACGCCGAGTACTGGGGTCTGACTCTCGGCGACTTCGCAGGCTCCGGTCACCGCAGCATCGACGGTCATGGCGCCAGCCAGCGCCCCACAGGTGATGACCGGATTCATGTGCAACACATAGCGCGCAAACAGCGTCGCGACGATCAGCGGCACCAGCGTGACGACCAGGCCCATGCCCACCAGCAAGGCCCCGTGCGCCTGTATCGCAGCCCAGGCCGCGGCTCCGTTGCCGAGGCCGACTGCTGCGATGAAGCCACCGAGCCCGAGATCGCTCAGTGTCTGCTGTGCCGCGCGTGGTAACGCTCCGATGGTCGGCCGGCGCGACCGCAGCCAGCCGCAGACGAGGCCAGCGATTAGCGCGCCGCCGCCGCCGCCCAAGGTCAGCGGGATGCCGCCGACCCTGAAGCTGACGAGACCCGCGAGGAGGCCCGCGGCGATGCCGGTTGCGAGAAACGCGATGTCGGCGCGGTCGCCGGAGCGCAGGATCTGCCCGACCTTCGTGGCGGCGCGCTCGATGTTGCGAGTGCTGCCGACGAGCGTCATGACGTCCCCGACATAGACGCGGGTGTCCGGGCCCAACGGGACCTCGCGGCCCATCCTGGTCAGCGTGCGGAGATAGACGCCGCGGGCGTCGTTGCCGACGCGTTCAGCGATCTCCTTGATCGATCGGCCATGGAGATGGCGGCTGTCGACGAGGACGTCGATCACGTTGCCCGGGATTGCCTTCAGGATTTCGTCGGCATCGATTTCGTTGCCGATGACCGGTTTTGCCGCGACGAGGGCAGCGGTTCGCCCGGCGACGACGATGTCGTCGCCGGGTTCGAGAATGGTGTCGAGGCGCGGCTCGATATCGGCTCCCTGCCGCACGATTCGCTCGACGACAGTGCGGCTGCCAATTTCCTCTTCGACGTCCTTGACCGTGCGTCCCGCGGCGGCCAATACCCGGTACGCGCGCGCCTGGAATTTGCGATAGTGGAGATTTTCACTCTGTGGCGGGTTGCCGCCGGAAAGCTCCGCCTCTAGCTTCGCCGCCTCCGCCTTCAAATCGATCCGCATCAGTTTCGGTGCGACAAACGGCACGTACAGGAGCGTGAGAATATAGCCGAGGACATAGGTGACGGCGTATCCGGCTGCGATGTTTGCTTCCTGCTGCTTCAAAGCATCACTGGACAGGCCGACCTGCGCGAGCGCTCCGGACGCCGTGCCGATGATGGAAGATTGCGTCAGCCCACCGGCGGCAAGTCCCGAGGCCGTGCCCGGATCGAGCTTGAACGTGAATGCAAATATCAAAACGAGGATGAGGCCTGTGCTGCCGAGCACGAGCGCCATGACGACCTGCGCCAGGGTGCGGATGCTCAAGGAGGCGAAGAATTCGGGGCCGGACCGGTAGCCGATCGTGAACACAAACAGGCTGAACAGAAGCACGCGCAGCACCGACGGGAATGTAAAGGTCCCGAGCTGACCAATGAGAACGGCCACCACCAGTATGCAGGCTGTCGTTCCGATCGAGAAACCACGAATCTTGACTCGGCCCAGCACCGTGCCGATGGCGATCGAAAGCAGCAGGAAGATTTCCGGAGCGGTGGTGATCATCCACCTGACGGTACCCATGGCGCATGCCCTCCAGCCATTTGCGCGGAATCTGGTCAGTGAAACCCGGCGACGCTTGATTCAGATCAATCCTCGCACGGTGAGAGCCTGCGGCCTCAAGGCCATCGTCGATAAGAGGGGCACGTCTCGGTGCTTCGGTGCTTGCCACAGGCTCCTTCTGCAGCGCGGCACAAAAGAAAGAGCTTGATCTAGATCAAACCCGCCGCCGCGTTTCGCAGATTGATCTGAATCAATACTGGCAGCCGATTCTCCTTCCTGAATGCGCCTCATCGGTGACGGAGTTGATTATGCGGAAATCCGTGCTCTATCTGATCCTCGCGGGCGCGACCTGGCCATGCGCAGCCCATGCGCAAGTTAAGATCGATATGGCCCGTGTGACATGTGCCGACTATCTAGCGCTTTCAGCCGAAGACTCGGCGGTCTTTTCTGCGTGGATGAGCGGTTGGTTCAATCAGAAAACCGGTTACGTGTTCGTTGACTTGAATGCCTATGCTCGAAACGTCGCGAATGTGAAGTCGTGGTGCGCTTTAAACCCGACGCAAACCGTGATGGCCGGTCTTCAACGCGCAACAGCTCAATAGCGACCACAGGCGACACTGAAGGCCTTATGAAACGGACCATCATTTCCAGCTTCTGTGTGCTGATCCTGACGAATATTATGCCAGCCCACGCCCAGGTCGTGATGGACCTTTCGGTGCTCACCTGCAAGCAGCTCCTTGATTCAGATGCCGAGCGACAGGCCCTGATAAGTTCGTGGATGGGCGGCTATTTCAGCGCGACAAAGAATCTCAGCGAACTCGACATCCGCTACGTTAAGCGGAACGCGAAGGTTGTAGGCAGCTACTGCAAGACGCACAGGTCGGATACCGTCATGAATGCAATGCAGAAGAACTGGCACTAGACTTAGCGTCCGGGCCTGCCGGCAATCTCTTTCGGAGGCTGACACACGATGGGGTTGAGCCGAAGTTGCCAGCTTAAGGGCGGATCTTCGCGGTTGACCGGGTCGACATAGTCACATGCAGTATGAAGCCCGGCGGCGCGCATCTCCGCGGATCCGTCAGCAATACTTTTTGCCGGGCTCAAATCACCAGCGCGGTGTTAACGGGTCATTCCGGTCGCACATCTGCGGATGGCTCGGCGACCCCGGCGCACCGTCGTTCTCTCGACGCACACTCCGTTAACGCGTGTCCTACCCGCGCCGCAGGCAGCAGCGATCCGGGTGATCATGGCGTCCGTCTGATAGACCATCGGCGGGGTCATCGCTGGCGCTGGTGTCGCAATCAACAAGGCGAAGACAGCAACATGGTCCAGCCGGCGGCATCCCTCCGGCTTCATCGAACCGTGCCTGCCGTTCGCGGTTCCTTGGACGCCTGCATTCCAGATTGCACGGTGTTCCGTGGCTGAACAGCCGGTTTACACAATCACCTGGCAAGAGGGTCTACGACGGGCAGCTTAGGGGCGATGATACTGTCCACCGCCACACGAAGGGCGCCGGCGAGTTTCGACCGGTTCAGTTAAGCGCAACGACATCCACTGGCTCCGAGGCATTCATAATGGCTAGGAGGCCGCGTAGAGCCGACTTGGCACCTCGGGCGTCAAATACTCGCCTCCAGGCGTATCTCTGCTCCACGCGGCCTCGCGGGCGCAGGGCGCTTTCCGCCAGCGGACCGCGAATGGTCCCGAGGCCAGCTTGACCTTCTCGTCCTCGCTGAGACCGGACGGCTTGCTCAACCGCTCGATCAAGGCGTGCTCTCGGCCTCCACAACAGCCGCACGCTTGGCATGTTCCTCGGCCTTCTCCGCTTCCTGGAGCGCCGCCTGCTTCTGGATCTCGTGCGCCTTCGGGATCAGGTCGTCAATTTTGTCTCGCATGGCTGGGGACTCCTGGGATCAATCTTGAGCCTTGCCCGAGAACGGTAGGAGCGAGCTGGCCGTCTTCTTTGATCCAAATCAAGCAAGGCGCGCGTCAGGAAGGCACGGTGCGAGGCACGGCTGCGAAAGCGCCAGCGCCCGGAAGGGAGATGAAATTTGAGCGAACAGATGCTTCCGGCAGCCCCCCATCATCTGCCGTTCTTCATTCCAGGCGCCGACGGGTCGGACACCCTGATGGTGGTGATGGGCATTTTCCTCGTAGCTACAGTCTTCTGGGTTGGCACCCTCTACTGGAAACTGCACAGCCTGCCGGAGCGCATGGCGCACAAGAGCCAGAAGCTGCAGTTCGAGATCGTCGCCGTCCTCGGCCTGATATCGCTTTTCACCCACATGCATATCTTCTGGGTCGCCGGCCTGCTGCTGGCACTCATCGACCTGCCGGATTTCGGCACACCGATGCGCAGCATTGCCGATTCCGTCGAGCGCATAGCCGACGCCAAGCCGGGCGCGCCCGCTGCCGAACCGGAAGCCGAATCCGTATCTGGCGGCAGTCCCGACGTCCGGACGTCCGCGAAGCAAGAGGTGCACAACCATGCTTGAGCTGATGATCTGCTCGCTGGTGACGATCCTGCCGGATTACCTCTACCGCCGCTATCGGCAAGGCAAGCGGTTCGGCAAGGAGATCACGTTCTTCTCCGTCTGGTACGAACTGAGGTGGGGTATCACCGGCTGCCTGATGCTCACGATCTCGCTGATCACGATGATCTTCTATTTTCATCCCTCGACAACCTCCGCGGCGATCTACTTCAGGACCGTGCCGATCCTGCCCGAGGGCTCCGGCCGCGTCGCCGAGGTCAATGTCGGCTTCACCGCGCCGGTGAAGAAGGGGGACGTGCTGTTCCGGCTCGATAGTTCGAGGCAGGAGGCTGCGCTCGAGACCGCCAGGCGAAAGATCGCCGAGGTGGATGCGTCCCTGATCTCGGCGCAGGCCGATGTGGTCAAAGCGGACGCTCAGATCGGGGAGGCGAAAGCCTCCTTGCAGCAAGCCAAGGACGAGCTGGATGTGAAGAGCGAATTGCAACGCCGCAATCCCGGCATTGTGCCGCAACGCGACATCGAGAAGCTGCAGGTGCTGGTTGATCAGCGGCAGTCCGGCGTCGATGCCGCTAGCGCTGTCAAGCAATCGGCGACGTTGCGCGTCACTACGCTTCTGCCGGCCGAGAAGGCAAGTGCCGAGGCCGCGCAGGCGCAGGCCCAAGTGGATCTCGACAAGACTTTCATCCGTGCCGGCGTCGATGGCCGTGTCGAGCAATTCCTCGTTCGCCCCGGGGATCTTGTGGCCCAGATCATGCGGCCGGCCGGAATCCTGATACCCGACGAAGCCGGCCGGAACAGCTTGCAGGCGGGGTTCGGGCAGATCGAGGCCCAGGTCATGAAGCCCGGCATGGTCGCGGAAGCCACATGCATGTCGAAACCCTGGGTGATCATTCCGCTGGTCGTCACCAGCGTGCAGGATTTCATCGCCGCCGGCCAGTTTCGGGCTACCGAGCTGTTGATCGACCCGCAGAGCCTGCAAAAGCCCGGCTCGATCCTCGTGTTCCTTGAGCCGCTCTACAAGGGCGGCCTTGACGGCGTGACACCGGGCAGCAGTTGCATCGTCAATGCCTACACCAGCAACCATGACGTGATCGCCGATCCGAAAACCGGCGCGTTGAAGGGGTTTGCCCTGCACGTCGTCGACGCGACCGCACTCGTTCATGCATTGCTGCTTCGGATCCAGGCGCTGCTGCTGCCGATCCAGACGCTGGTGTTGAGTGGTCACTGACGGGCGCGAACAGGGAGACGGCAGATGAAACCGGACGGCAAGCTTCGCGCAATCGTCCTAGCGGGTATGATGTTCGGATTGCCGGATTGCGCGTACGCGTTCGATCTCGCCGGCGCCTGGGCCACGAGCGCGGACCAATGCGGCAAGGTGTTCGCCCGCAAGGGCAGGGCGGATGCCTGGGAGCCACTCTACAAGACGTTGAGCGACGATCAGAAGAGGAGGATGGCCTTCGTATCGTTCGCCGTCATGCGCGGGATGCGAGATGCGATCGAGCATGACGACGAACCCGAGGACGAGGACGAGTAGGGACGGGCCGAGAAGCGAGCTGCATAGCCGGCTTCGCCGCCAAAGCTCGGCAATAGTGGATGATTTCGCCCGTCGGGGAGCGTTATTTCGGAAGGCATTCCACATTGTAGGCAATGATGATCTGCGCCGGGTCGGCCTTGCCGACGCTCTTCAGGTCCTCCAGGCCGCTTCTGAGCTTGGCTCCCGCCTCCTTCAGGCTGCCTTCAAGTGTGGCCTTGGCCGCCTTGCATCGCTCCTCGCTCGTGAACTCCTGGAACACCACGGTTGGGAGCAGCCTCCATTCCGCCTTGTCGATCGTAGCGGCTGGGCTGACCGAATAGGAGAACACGTACATCAGCACCCACATCAGCCGGCTCCTGTTGCAATGCGAGGATCGCGATGGCCCGCGCATTTTCGCAGGGAAGGAAGCGGCAAGCCGTCACCAACGCGATGTGGTGGCGAAGGTCCCGGGTCCGCCATGATCTAGATCAAGGGTGCAAGCAAGCGTGCTTCCTATCGACCGAAGTGTTCTTGCTTTAGCTCAGTTGCAGAGATCCGGACCGCGGCGCGCGGCCAAGACTGGCCAGCAGCCGACCGAGATCGGCGCCGACCGGTTGAAGCCTGGCACGGTGAATGCCGCGATCGTCAGCTATTACTCGAGTGCGGACTGGAAAGTTCTCGGCGACGGTACGCGATCGAGCCGACGCGCAATTCTCGAGCGCTTTCGCGAGGAGTGTGGAACCTTTCAGGTCGCAGGCATGCATTCCGTGGCGATCCAGAAGATCCTCAATCGGAAAACGCCGGCGGCGCAGCGCAACTGGCTAAAGGCGCTCCGCGGATGGGTCGAGCATTGCCTCACTTTGAAGATGATCCGGAAGAATCCGCTCGCCGAGGTGAAGCTCGCCAAGATGCCGCGGACCGGCGGTCACCATCCGTGGGAGACGAGCGAGTGCGAGCAGTTCGAGAAGCGCCACGCGATCGGCACGAGAGCGCGGTTGGCCTATGAACTGCTTCTGCAGGCCGGTCAGTCTCGCTGTGACGTCGTCCGGATGGGCCGCCAGCATATCCGCGGTGGCATGATGACGATGGGGCGCCAAAAGACTGGCGTTCCGTTCAACGTGGAAGTCATGCCACGCCTACAGGCCGCGATCGATGCGATGCCAGCGAGCAATCATCTAACTTTCTTGGTCACGGCGCAGGGTAAGCCTTTCACAGCTGCCGGCTTTGGAAACTACTTTCGCGATCTCTGCCGTGAGGCGGGACTGCCCGAGCGTTGCACGTCGCACGGTCTCCGGAAGGCCGCCGCGACGTACTTGGCTGAGCGGGGCTTTACAGACCATCAGCTAATGGCGTGGTTTGGCTGGACGTCGATCTCGCAGGCGCAGGTCTACACGCGATCGGCAAACCGGAAGCGTATGGCGCGGGATGGAGCAAAGCTCATTTCAGGAACAGGCATTGGCTCACCTTCTGACCCGGTGAGCCAAAATCAATCGCAACCTATTGAGAAGACTGGAGCGGGAAAATGAACTGGCGATCCTTTCCCGAATCTTCCCTTCAGAGATATTGCCCTCATGCTGTGGAGGGCTGGCTCATGTGCGTAGGAGCCATGAGATCCTTATTCCTTTGTGTCAAATAGCATCTTTTCCATCATTCGCATCTGGCGGCCGACAAGCGCACTTCAAAGCCAGTCTTCAGCCGGGCGCGGAACCTGCCGCAATGAAACTTGAGGATTTGGTAGCTGGGCATAATCTCTCAGGTATCGAGCACGCTGCAATTGTTTCCGTTGTCGCACTGGTCAGCTCGGTGTAGCGCACCGTGTGCTGGATCTTCTTGTACCCGAGATATGCTTGCAGGGCGCGCGTATCGTGCCCCGTGGAGGCCAGCGCGAACCGCAGGCATGTCGGTCATGTGGGGCGGCGCCTTGAATCCGAGCTTACCGCCCGCTCGACCATGCGTGCGACCCCTGCGGTCGTGCAGGGTGCGCCGCGCTCCGACGCTGCAGGTCTGCCTCTGCCTTGCGGGCCTCTCCAATTTCAGCGTTGCCGAGCCTCTGTCCGCGCGCCTTGGCAGCCGCGAGGGCTTCCCTGTTTCGCTGAGCAATCAGCTCGCGTTCCTTCTCCGCGACTGCAGCGTGAATGTGCAGCATGAACGCGTCGACGTTGGGCCCAAAGATGAATGGAATGCGCTGCACCATTGATCCGCTGATAAAATGGACATCGCGGCCGAGCCGGTCCAGTTTGGCTAACCGTCTTTGCCAGCTCTGCGGGCAAATTTCACGGCCTCTGCGAGCTCAGGGAGACGCTCCAGGGCGTCCGCGCCCTTGCCGGTCCCCACCTCGCGGTACTCGGCTTCGATGCTGTAGCCGTGTTGCGCGCAGAAGGCTCAAATTGCAGCTTGCTGTGCCTCTAGGCTTAGGCCGCTGCGATCCTGCTTTGGGTTTGAAACGCGAATGTAGGAAACGGCCGGCCGCATAGAATATCCTCTCATGATAGTAAACGCCGCTTGAATCTACTGGATCAATTGCGCAATTCGGAATCCGTTTCATGCAGGGAAGTTCGATTTATCGACGATAGCGATAAGCAAGGTCGTCCCCTCGCAGAGGCTCGTTGTTCACGCACGTCAAGCAACATGCCCGTTGAACGAATTCTCTGGCCTGAGGGGAGGGGAGGGAAAACAATAAAAGAAAGCATGCTTGTTAAAATGGAGGAAGAACCGCGGGCTGCAAGTGGGTGGTTTGATCTAAGTCAAGGACGAGCGCTGCGGACCCCAGATGTTCTCTTTGCGAGGAGTCGGCCTGCCGACAGCGCTCTCATGGAGGGAGCAACCATATGCGTATCATTGGAACAGTGTGTTGTATGGCCTTCCTAGCATTGCTGTGCACAAGTACTCCATCGCTGGCGCAAACAAACGATCAGACGTCTCAAGCCCCAAGCGGTACCCCATCGCCTGTCCCAGAGCAGTCGGCGCTCAAACCGGCCGAACTTGATGCGCTAGTCGCGCCGATTGCGTTGTATCCGGATACACTATTGTCGAACGTGCTGATGGCATCGACCTATCCGCTCGAGGTGGTGCGCGCAGATCGCTGGATGAACCAGAACAAGGACCTCAAGGGGGATGCCCTCAAAGCTGCCGCCGAGAAACAGGACTGGGACGCGAGCGTCAAGGCACTGGTCGCGACACCGTCTGTTCTCCAAATGATGAACGAGCATCTCGAATGGACACAAAAGCTCGGCGAGGCGTTCTTGGCGCAGCAGCAAGACGTGATGGACGCCGTGCAACGGTTGCGCTCGAAGGCGTACGACAGGAAGAAGCTGGTCACGACAACAGAACAGAAGGTCACGTTAAATCAGGAGCAGAACCGACAATTCATCTACATTGAACCCGCATCGACCGACAGCATCTACGTTCCCTACTACGAACCGCAGGTGGTTTTTGGCGATTGGCCTTACTCCGACTATCCTGCTTATCCATACTATTGGGGCTATCCTGGCTACATCGGCACCGGCATCATCGCGGCCGGCGTGGCCTTCGGCGCAGCCTACGCACTGGGGCGGTGGGCCACCGGCGGCGGCTACTGGGGCGGCGGCGGATGGTGGGGCGGCAGCCGGGTCAACTGGGGCGGCGGGGCAATCGCCATCAATCGCGGCGCTCGTGTCGAGCACTGGCAGCACGACGTAAGGCATCGACAGGGTGCACGCTACAACAATGCGAACCTCCAACAGAGGTTTGGCAACGCCAACCGAGGGGCCGGCGCTGGGATCGCGGCCGGCGCAGCCGGCGCGGCCGCCGCGAAGCGATTGGGGACCGGCGCCAACCGGGCTAATGTGGCTGACCGCGCTCAACGCGCCGACCGAGGTCGGGGAAACCGACAGGCAGGCGCCGCCAGAACGGCCGGCAATCGCCAAGCGAGCAACCGCTCGACGGCGGCCAGAAACGCAAGGTCGGGCGGTCGCGCAGCGCACCGCGGGGCCTCCAGAGCCGCCCATGTCAGACCTGCGGGTGGGCGCGGCGGCGGAGCGCGGTTCGCAGGCGGCGGACATCGTGCCGCAGCATTCCGGGGCGGCGGAGGATTTCGCGGTGGCGGTGGTGGCGGATTTCGTGGCGGCGGTGGTGGCGGATTTCGTGGCGGCGGCGGTGGAGGATTTCGAGGTGGCGGCGGAGGCCGTGGTGGCGGGCGCAGGTCGGACATCTACCTCAAGCACGACGTAGTGCTCCTCGGTCGGCTCGACAACGGTCTCGGCTACTACCGCTTCGCCTACAACGGCAGCGATAAGACCTACGCCGGCGTGATCGCGCAGGAAGTGCAAGTGGTGAGACCCGATGCAGTCACTCGCGGCAGCGACGGCTATCTGCGCGTCTATTATGAGCGGCTCGGCCTCAAGTTCCGACCGTATGATGATTGGGCCGCCTCCGGAGGTCTGTTGCCGAAGACTAGCACACCCGGGAGATGACGCACGCGGCGCCTGCTATCCGCAAGCTTGTTCGTCTCGTTGAGCGCCACCGTGGGAAGCCCTAGACGGCGTCGACGTTCTGATCGGTGGCGATGGCAACGACTACTTCGACGGTGGTACTGGCGTGAACTATTACTTCGGCGGCAACGGCGGTGGTCCCGGCACCGGCGTCGGCAACGACACGTTCGTTGTGAATGACGTGCCGGTGTTCAGGTTATTCAGGACTGGACGCCCGGTCTCGATGTCGTGCAGTTTAGCGGCTCGGGCCTCACGTCCTTCGCCGACGTGCTGTCGCACTCCTACCAGAACGGCGCTCACTTCGTTGTGCAGGTTGATGGAGATACCGCGGTCTGGCTCAACGGAGCGACGGGGGCACCCTGCTGCAGCCAACTTCAGCATCATTAGCTAAGAGTCAGCACATCGAGGACGCCGGATGCATGCAGTCGCGCAGTTCACCGGACGATCCCGTGATTCGGGTTCATGACCTTGACCCACGTCCTCGACCGCCCGCTGCGATACGGTGCATCCGTCCGCTTCGAGACGATGCCTCCAGCCCCATCTGGCAGACGTAACTGAACACGGTCGAACAGTCGCCCGTCAGATGCTCGCTGAGCCAGATGACGTGGTTCGATTTACCGAGCAGCTTCGCCAGCCGTCGTTTCAACTGAAGCGCCCCACCCAGATCGTGACTTGGAAGTATCGTTGAGGCCGTGACGACGTTAGTGTGCCACCTGAAGGTGTCGTCGGGTAAGACCTGCCACGCAGGCCAGATGGACGAGGGGCGTTATGGATACACTGCTTGGCGCAACTCTCTCAGGGGTCTTCTGGGCAACGGACAACCCGGCTTCAAAACTCTCGGGCTCCCTCGATATTGACGAGAACGGTTCAGCCACGTTGAGCGTCGAGGGCGATCACTCCGTATTGACGGCACTTGATGCCCGACAAAAATTCCAAATGCACGGCAGCGCAGAAGGCAAAGACATCACGCTGTTTGACTGCTTCACTACTTGGGTGCCCTTCCTATCCGCTGACATGAAGGCACGTATCGCGGTCAACATCGTCGTAGTGGGCGCGCGTATCGACGGTCCGGAAGCGACGTTCGCCTCAGGTTTGTCGTTTACGACGCCGGAGGTGATACGCTGGACGGGCCTTCGTGGCATAACCTACAAGGACGCCAAAAGGGAAGTGAAAGTCACGTATAGGAGTAAGAAGACCAAGGAGGTCCAAGTTGGCGGTGCGACTTTTCAGGTTGGCACGGGCATTCAGTACGGAAATCGCTCGGTCTCGGAATTGAGCTTGACGGAGCGACATGGTGTTCGCGTTGTTTTCAGCGAACCTCAATCAGTGTTTTCCGTGGACAGGTGGATCACAAAAATCTGTCGCCTCATGTCACTAGCCTTACGAAGCCCAATGGTATGCCGCGTTTGTACTCTTGAGCGGGGTACAGGAGGCGGTCCCGTTACGATGGTAGCGACATGGTCAGAGAACAAGATTGTTGAAGCCAAGACGCCTCATCCGCTCTTTACGAGACCGAAGAGGCGCGAGGTCTATGAGAAGGTGCTTCGATCTTGGTTTGCACAGCACGACAAGCTGGAGCCGGTCATTTCCCTTCGCGTCGCGCTACTATCGCAACCTCAAAGATACCATGAATTCGCGATCCTCACCTACGTGCAGGCCCTAGAAGCGCTTCATCGAAGAACTCGCCCGGCGCGGACACTCGTCACGAAAAGGCAGTTCTCGGCTTTGCAGCCCAAACTCGTTGAAGCAATCCCTGCGCGCTGGAAGGCAAAGCCTGACCTTGCACGGAAACTCGAATATCTAAATGAAATCTCTCTAACCGATAGGCTGCGGGACGTATTTGCCTGCGACAAGGAGCTGTTGAGCAAGCTATTCAGAGACAACGAGAAAGATGTCGCTCTGATAAGGGACATACGCAACTATTTGACCCATTACGAGGGGAAGCGAAAAGAGAAGAAAATCAAAGCCTACATCGCAACAGCAAAATTCTGGTATCTGACGTCAAAAGTATTGCTGCTCCTTGAGATAGCGATACTGCGAGCGATAGGATTTAGCCAAGCAGAAGTCAGAAGGCTCATCCAGAACGATCCGACGTATCGCGATCTTTGCAGAGCAGACCATTCACGCTGAATAGCAGCAATGCGTTCGGCGCTTTCCAGCGCAAGATGTATCAGATCGCGACTGTGCGCGATCTGGGACGGCATCGGTCTCGACAAGGAGACATCCCCCGCGAGGGTCGTCGTGGTTATGCTGCCGCCGCACGATCCTCTTTGTCGGCCCCGCGCATGACGATCCGGCGTGCGTCATCCGACAGCGGGCGTTGCAACGCCTTGGCCTCATCCAAGTGCCGTCGTGATGACGATTAGGCGTTTCATGTTTCGCGTTACCTCGTTAACTGCGGCTCGCCACCGTAGGTGACCCAGTCGCCCTTAAGATCGCCAACCCTTTGACCAGACGCATGCCCCGGCGGGTGCTTGACGCAGGCACACTCTGCTTTGATCGACATCATCGCGGGTCTTGATCTTGGCGACGGTCATCACCGTGCCGTCGGTGCGGCGAAACTTGTCGCCGACCTGAGGCCAATCACCGGCATGAGCTGCCGGGCAGAGCAAAAGAAAAGCGAATGCAATCGAAATGGTTTTGATCATGGCTTTTGATCTCCCTTAACTCCTCCGTGAATGGATTGAGATGTCGTTCTCGTAGCGCACGAGTTTGAGGAGACCGCTGCCGGGCAGGTTGAAATCCCGAAAGTTTCGGGATTGTGCCATCTGCGACACTTGGTGCCCATGGTGCCAGGATGCGCCGGACATCCCGGGAACGGCAAGCCGCTACAGCTTGCGGTGGATGGCGTGCCGGGCCCAACGAAGGGGGTAACGAAGCACAACGGCTTCGGATGGAGGCCCCGAGCGCGTCAGTGGCCTCGTCACTGGGGGCTTCAACCACCAAAGCACGCTTAGCTAGGGGCGGACATCCTGAAGAACATCTTTGGCACGCGCCGTGGTTCCTTGGGAGTTCCCGATTTCCCAAAGAAATCTGAACGTCCGTTAATTTTCCGGGAACGGATGTCGTCACAAATGATTTGACCTACGAGACCGTCGCCCGCCGTCCAACGATGGCGCATCTCGCGGAGATAGCTAAAGGTCCTATTGGACCCGCTGTTCAATGACACAAGCGCTCGCGCTCGATAGCCAAAGGCGACGGTCTCCGTTTGATGCACGACAGAACTGGAGTGGCCGCTCGACCTTGATGTCGGGCACCAATGGGGTTTTGCGCAGGGAGGATGCCGTCATGCGAAACTCCATTGACATTGACCACACACATAGTCGCGCAATCGTCCTAGAGATTGGCGAAGCACTACAGGCCTTGTTAGAAATAGATCGAGAGTTACCGGCGAGCCAGAGCACGCAAATCGACCGGCTCCGCCAATCAGAAAGGAAGCCGCAGCAAAACATTGCTGGGTCAACGCGGACACCCTGCCCACCGACGGGCGAATAACTCAGTCGCGCTCCACCGCAGCCTATTGTGCTTGCCGCGTGCTCTACGGGGCTGTCCTTATCACTGAAATAGGAACGGCTCGTCGATCAGCATGCGTCGTCGTCCAACGGATCGCCGCACTTATCGGCCATCTCAAGGCAGACCTTGCCTAACTCGGTGCGCACCTCGAACACGACCCGCTCGATGCTACGCCGGGCCGCAAGATCGCCACGCGGTGCGCACGGCGCAGGCAGGCTCGATAGTGCAGTCAGGGTTACACCAGCAACCGTCGATTAGCGCATCGACATCAGACCGGCGCACAAGGTCGCGCCGCTTCTCCATCAGCCGCATCTGCAGCATCTCGGTCTTTACTGCGACGTGTGCGGCATCAGCCTCCGCGCGCGGCGATTGCTGCCACTCGCGCCGCAGGTATCGTAGGTAGGCAAGGCGGCTCTGGTCAAGCGGGAAGCCGTCAGCTTGCCGCTGGATCACGCCTTCGGCTTCGAGCTTGCCGATGTAGGTCCGGGAGCAATCGAGATGCTGCGCCGGTGCAGACGCGCTGACGGTCGCGGGCTTGGCTGATCGCCGTCGAGAGACAGCCGCCTTGGCGACGGGCGGGCGATCAATGGGGACGGTCTCGGTCATCAACGTCGTTCCTGTTGCGTCGCGGTCGAGTACTTCCTTGGAGCGTCAGCGTGAAGGGCAATCATTACCGCAGCCCCAATCTGGCTTGTTTACGCGCAGTTTTGCATCAGGAATTGATGGATTTCGCTTAGCTCCGAGAGGGGCGGCATTGCCGCTGCTGCGGCTTCCGCAGGACACCAAGGGTAAGGCAAATGAGACAACCAGTTCATGACTTGTCGATGATGGTCCGACGATAGGATGAGCATCGTTTTGATCGTTATTGTCAGGTTTTGGATCAATTCACTGCTCCCGAATTGCCAGTCGTAATGTCCGCAGCCGACCCTGATCGATTTAGTCTCTTTGTCGGACATGCCAACCAACCATCGACACCGGAACTCAGCCTCCCCGTCGCGGGGATAGTTATCCAAACAGAAAGTGTAGATGTTCTCGTATGCTCGCCCAAAATCTCTAACTAGGACTCGCGTAATTGCTTCAATGCCTTTTGACGCTGGTGGAAAGGAGATGTTCTCCGTTTCAACTTTCATTTGTAAGCTGGCGTCATGAGCAAAAGCACCGGCCAGAAGATGCGGTCGATTTTCGTCCTTTGCTCGAATGTAGGTTTGGATAGCATTGGCATGAGCACCCATCGTCTCACCTACCTTGAAAGCCGAGAGTCGTCGTCCTACAGGCCATCGTGTTCATTCATGTTGCGCATGGACAGGATAGCTCACTTCCGCTTTCGGCGGCATAGTGGACATGGCCGGACTGCCGCTGGTTCAACCGGGTCGCGAATGACCCGAAGCGGACATGGGCTAATCTGGATGCCTTCGAAGTTCTGAACTCCATTTCGTTGCAACCACGCGTTCTCCCACTGTTAGGCGCAAGAGGTCTTCTCCGACCTCCAACGGGCCCGCGTAAGTGCTCTGTGTTCTGGTCACAAGCTCAGTCACCTTTGTTTCAAGCAGGATGACGTGCGAAAAGACGGCGAGCTTGGGCTTTGTTCGCGAAAATACGATGCCGGCTTCCTCAGGCGATGTATGATGGTCTGCGACCGGCTTCAATTGCGGCAACTTTGCCAGTTGTGCCGAAAGCGCAAAGACTTCGTGGATCAACAGATCGGTTCCCGTTGCGTGCTTAATCAGGTTTTCGTCAAATTTGGTGTCACCTGAAATCGTTATAGATCGGGTGGCATAGTCGATCCGATAGCCCACCGATGGCTTGATCAGGTCGCCATGATTGACCGCAAACGCCGTGACCTTCACGCCGCCCTCGTCAAACACCACGCCGTCCGCTTGGAAGTCGTGGACCTCAATCTGCATGGCAGCCGCTGAGATGTGTTCGTCAGCTTGACGGATGCTCATGTCATCCGAAAATGTCTCCGCAAGGCCCTTGGCAATCTTTGCCACACCGCTTGGCGAGGCTGAGCCGTTGGATGGACCCCACAGCCTCATGGGTTTGGCACGCGATCCAAACGGCCCGAACATGTATCCTGTCATCCATAGGTCAGGCAGGCCAGCAACATGATCCGAATGATAGTGGGTCAGAAAGACTGCATCGATGCCTTTACCTGATGAAATACCCAACTGATAGAGGCGTGCCGTCACTCCTCGACCCGCATCGAATAGTAGATTTTGTCCGCCGACTTGAACGAGTGTGGCCGGCCCGAAACGCAAGGCCGTTGGTTCGGGGCCACCCGTGCCAAGCAGTGTCACGACAATTTCGTTAAAGATGGTAGGCTTTTCCTCAGCGGTCGCACTGCCAGGGATCGTATAGATCAACGCGAAAGTAGCTGCGAAAAGTGCCAGAATGGACTGCTGCGCCGGAAATATCATCGGTAGGCTCCTTCCCCGTGATCGCAATGAATGGACCGGTCAAATGCACGGCCTGCGCCCTGTAGCAGAATGGTGAAGACGTGTACTTCGCCTGACACGTGGAGATGAATTCGGTGCGACCCTTGCGGGCCTAACAGCGTCTGATGACCCACATCATATCACAAATGACCCGCCAAGCGATGGTAGGTGCCGTGCCGATGTGCCTTGGCTACTCGACATTTAAGCCGTTATGTTTTCTGGTTTTGGCCCATCGCGTCATTTCGCTGCGCTGCGGAAGTTCGTCGCTATCGGCGCATAGCGGACATCGAGTGAGACCAGCGCCCCTGTAGGACTGGCCCGTGAGGTAGGAGTGCAAGCGTTGGACGCCAGCCTGATAGCCGGTCGCCATGTCGGGGAACGCACCGAAGCCGGGTTGACCTTGGATGCCAACGGTGTTTCCACCGCCGTTCCATCCGGCTATCGGCAGGGATACGTCAAAGGGATTATTATATCGAAGTGCTGCGATAGCCATTTGTGACCTTAGAGGAACGAGCCGAGCAGGCCGATGCCGCTGCTGATGTTGCTGAGCAGGCCGGGGTTGTTCTGCGTCGTAGAGGTGCCGGTACCAGCCGTTGCGGAGTTGCCGTTCGTGCTAGTCGTCGTGCCCCAGTTGGTGCCGCCGAACAATTGCATGTAGGGCTGCAACGCCGCGTATGCGTTACCTACGCTGTTGGTGTAGTTGCCCTGATTGATGTTGTTCGCGGTGCCCGTGTTATTCAGGGCGCCACCGTACACATTGGAGCCAGCGGCGGCCGTGTTGGTGCCTTGGCCAGCAGCCGAGTTAGCTGCGCTGAGATTCAGGGAAGACGAGGACCTTGCCGTTGGACGAGTACGCGCCGGTCTTGAAGAGCTTCTGCTCTTTGTTGCGGCGCTCAGTGATTTCCGGGGGCTGATGGTAGAGGCTGAAGGCGTCACCGATCTGCTCGAGGGTTCGCCCGTGGCATAGCTTAGCTAGGTTACCTGGGCCCACGTTGAAACAGAAGGACACGAGGGCATCGAACTGCGTCTGAGAGAGGTTGAGGCGCAGCGCCTGCACCGGAGCCTCGTAGGCTTTGATGCGGTCCTTGAACATAGCTAATGCTTGATCGAAGGTGATGGCCCCCATGGTCTGGGGGTCTTTGCCATCGTACTTAGTGATGCCTACGCCAATCGTCCAAACGCCAACACTGTCAAGGTAGGGAGAAAGGCAAACGCCTTCGAGGCTCATTATTTCAATGAGCCCCTTGGTAGAGATGTTCATTTTACCTTATTGGGCGGCGTAGAACTTAGTTAGCCAATCGGCCTGCGACAGAACATGGTAGTTCGTGGCAATACCCTCGACCCACGCCGCATTGTTGGTCACACCGGGAGGCACATAGTAATCAATGGTAGCATCGGGGTTTTCGATGCCGGGGATTTGGTACATCCCGCGCCGCCAGCGGTCGATATTCTGCGGGCGAAACCTAATGTTGCTATAGGTGTTCGGCATGAAGTTGCTGGAATAGTTCTGCTGCTCAATGTCGTAGTCAGCTAGCGTCACGGTGGTTACGTTCTGCACACCCGCCGCGATAACTTCACTTACTGCAACCACGGATTTTCTCGCACCAGATATCCTCAGTAAGTCCGGTACCGCGGTCCCGGCATTATCTCGCGGCCTTCACAGTAACTTAGTTTGGGGGTACGTCATCGGCACGTCGAGCAGCTCCATTCTGAGGTCCTTCCCGGAAAAAATCTGGAGCGACCCAAGGTATCCGCTGATGGCATCGCATCTTGGAAACCTGTTGTACTGGATTGCCTCATGGATCGCCGTGATCGCGATCGCTGGTGGGATCGTCGTCTGGCTCTTCTTCGCTCGGCCGAACTACGATCCCTTAGGATTGTTGATCAGTGCGTGGGGCGTCATCATTTGGCTTGGCGGTCGTGTGATCCGGTATTGGCTTGGTGGTCGATAGACATTCGCCCCCTGTAACCACGGATTTTCTCGTACCTAATATCCTCGATAAGCCCGGTGGCGCGGTCGGACCCCGCGTTTTATGACATGCCCCAAGGGACCCAAAAATCAAGCAGGGTGGTGGCGCGGCTGTTGGCCTGATCGTTGACGACCGGCGGCTCGTGAAAGGGCGGATGAGCCAGCCCGCTTGGTTCTTTCATTGGTCTGCCAGCGCCTTGTAGGCCAGTTCGCACTTAGGGCATACAAGCGTGCGCAAATCGGGACCAGCAAAGCTGCGCTCGACATAGACCAGCATCATGCGAATGTCGCACTTGGGGCAGCGAGATCGCTCGATCATGCGAGGGGAATGACATTCCGGCATGTGATGCACTCCCCAGGTCAGGCGGGAGCGCAACACTCTCAGTCACCGATAAAAGCCGAAGGCAGGGCGGTGATGATGATATCCCACACCCGCAATACGCCCGGAAGCCGACGAAAAAGTGCAATCTCGGACACACTTGCCGCGCCCATGGCTTTTTTTTTGCAGTGTCACGCGGGCTGATCTCTACGGACGGCAAGCCATCGACATACACAGCGAAATAAAATCGCCATCGCTCACATCGAGAAGCCTATTCACTGTTCTAGGCACATAAATTTCAATAGGACGCAATTCGGTCTTGATCCAAATCAACGAGCGGAACGGCAACGCCCACAGCATGAAATGGGACGCGATAACGATAGCCGGTTGCGCCACAATTGCACTTTCCGTGCTGATCCTAATTGTCATCCTTATGATGTAGTGGGGCGCTCCCCTGCAAGAGAGGAAAAGTGAGCAATTTTACTCAGACGAGAGCCGAGCCGTGTGCTGATTTAGCAAGCACCAGAGGCTTGCTCTTATGCCAGAGATTTTCTTTTACATCGGCATTGTCGTGCTGGGAATTTGCCCGCTCGCCCTTGCTGCATTTGTTTTGTTCATGTGACTACCTAGCCCGCCCGCACCAAACGGGCTGGTAGATGGCCCCAGCAACCGCCTGCCCCTACACAGGCCCTTGCTGGGGCCATTCTCTATAAGGGGCCGCCTCAGTTGAGAACGGTCGCCCTTGGCATCAGATTGCACTAGCATTGCCGAATTCCAGATGTAGATTTTAAGTCCTTCGCGGGATTGCGTCATGAGCACTGGCATACTTTTCCCACTCTGGATTATAGCGCTGGGGTTGAGGCCGATCGTCATCGCTGCGATCGCTATGTTCGCGCTATGAAGACGTCGGCAGTGCCGCCCACGGAGCGTGAAAAACAAATCCTCAGGCGCATGGCTCTGGGGCGGTCCGATGCTGGCATCGCTCGCCAGATCGGCGGGACTGAAGCGCAAGTTGCGACCCAACGCCTTCGCTTGCTCAGAAAGCTAAATATCTGCTCGCATGCAGAGATCATCGAAGCGGCCATTAATCTGGGGCCGTGGCCCCGTCAGATGAAGTGTCCTAATCTCCCTTCGCGAGTGTCCTAATTAGGACACCACCATCAACCGCAGCGGCCATCGGGTCAAAGGACATATTCCCTGCCTGCCGTGTGTAGGAGAGGCTAGAATAGCTCTAGGAGTTTGGCCAATAAGCCGTCATTGACTGGTTTGGCTTTGGGTGAAGCATATGCGTAAGACGGACGCGACCTGTCCGCGCTGCGGAGCTGGTTTCCGGCGGTTGGAACTGTGGTGCGGACGAGTCCTGTGTGCGATACGTCGCTTGAGTTTTTTTGATGGGAGTAAGTCGGTTGCCTACCGGGTTACGATCCAACAATCGCGCCGAGCTATGGGCCCTTGCAGCGGGGCCACTCTGGGGCCGCGTAAGGCGAGTTGACCCACGCCGCCCGCGCTGGCAGTCCCAACCCGCAGGTTAGGTGAAGGCCGCCAATCGCGGCTCTCACGAGCCGGTCACCCAGATAGGGCGTCCGTCAACCGGATACGGCAAAAGATCGCCACGGTGAAACCAACTTTGCTCAGTTAAATCGCTCGACGATACCAATCCGGCGGCGACCTTTGATCGAGGCCTTCCGGGTCATTCCCAAACCAGCTCGTCTGCGGAGGGAACCCAAGATGAACAATACCGTAGTTATTGGGCTTATCGCCTTTGCCGCTATCCTCGCCGGGGCGTTCGCTGGCGCGGAGGTCAGAGAGCGGTTGCCAAAGCATCACCTGACGGACGAGACAAAAAACCTTGTGTCCGTATCGACGGCAGTGGTGGCCACCGTTTCGGCGCTGGTGCTTGGGCTGCTTATCTCTAACGCCAACACATCGTTCACTCGGCTCGGCGGGCAAGTGACGGCGCTGTCGGCGGAAATCCTCCGGCTGGACCGCATACTGCGCCGATACGGGGCCGATGCGGAACCGGCGCGCAACATGCTCCTACAGTATGCCGAGCACAAGACGGTTGACCTGTTTCCGGACGATCGCGCCGATGTGCGTCTCAACAATCCGTCAACCTACGAACTGCTGCAGCGGCTGGAGGACATGCTCCTCGCCTTGAAACCCGCTAATCCCCGCGATCAATGGTGGCTGGCTCAGGCGATGACCCTTGCGGCCAAGATCGGGGAGACCCGATGGCTTCTCGCCCAGCAGATTGGGCAGGGAACGCCGAAAGCGTTCGTCGCGCTCCTCGTCTTTTGGCTTGCGTTGCTGTTCGCCAGTTTCGGTCTTTTTGCGCCGCGTAACTTCACCTCAGCGATCACCTTGACTTTGTGCGCGCTTGCGGTGGCCGGTGCTGTCGCAATGTTCCTCGAATTGGAGCAAGGCCTTGGAGGCGTGGTCCGTATCTCACCTGAGCCGATGCGGCAGGCAGTCCAAACCTTGGAGGCCGAACCGAGCAACCAAAATGCACCTTAGCGCCACGTCACGCCGTTCGGTCGCTGACCATTGCCCGAAGGCATGGCAATAGGTCGTGCGCGCGGGGACATCGACTTTCGTCAGCACTGGCGGCACCGCCAGCGCTCGGAGGGTCCTGCCAATTACTTCGCGGATGCCCCCCTCAACTGTCCCCGGCTGCCGCGCGCGCCACCCCGCGGAAACGCTAGATCCGCGGTTTCTTAGGAACGGCTTGCCAGGTGCCGTTTTTGTGGAGCCAATCAGCCAGGTCGACGTTTGCGCAGTGCCAAATTTCGATGCTGGGCAGAACAAATTTTTTTCAGTTGCGTCGCGCGTTTCGGCTCGACGGACGTTAGGGATGCTGCTCTTGGACCGTTCGTCTGTATTTGCTTTGCTCATAGTGAGTTTCCTTCGGGGTAACTAGGCGTTGGGCGACTGGTAATCGGTGGCGTGCAGGCTTGGGCGGGGTGCCACGGCCTTAGAGGGGCAGTACCAGGCAAATGATCCGCGGATCTCCTCCACCCCGCTTGTGAAAGCCGAATTTGCTGAAAATCTTTCGCATCGCCGCGTTCTCCGGCAGGACTTCGGCGACGATTTGCTTGAGCCCGGTCGTGCGCGCCAGAATGATGAGGTGGTGCATGAGCAAGGTGGCGACGCCCTGTCCCTGGTAGTCGTCGATCACCACGAAGGCGATCTCGGCTACTCCCGACGCCGCGACGACATAGCGACCACCGCCGATGATCACCTCGCGTCCGTCCTCGTCGGCAAGCGCAACCAAGGCGACGTGTTTGGCGAAATCGATGTTCATGAAGAAAGCAACTTCCTTCTCCGAAAAGCTGCGCTTGGGAACGAAGAAGCGGCGTTGAAGTGATTGGCTGCCGGTGCGGCTGATTGCAGCCAGCATGTCGTCTTCGTCGTCAGGCCGTAACGAGCGGATTTTGACCCTTCGGCCATCGCGCAGACATTCGCTCACTGCGTAATTCTCAGGCACCGGCATGGACCCGTCCTCCCGGCGCCAAAAAGGGCGCAGGGCCGTGCTCGTGGCTTGACCTAAATCAACATTCCGAGCGCGCAACACGCTTTCGATTGGATAGCTAGCGGAAGGACTGAAATGATGTCGCTGGACAATCCGCAACTCCCGGGCGGGCCCATGTCGGGGGTCGTCGCCAAAGCCGTCGAATATATGGTGGATGCCGGACAGCGCAGCGTGCTGCTTCTGGACATCCTGCGCCAGCGCGGTGACCAGTATCGTGAGCACGTTGCCCAGACGGCACCGCACGTCTTGAGCTATGCAGCCGAGCTGATCCTGGACGGCCGCAAGCTGGACCAGCCTGTTAACTATGCGCTGGTGCGCATTATCCCGCCCAAGGATGTGGAAATCGACCTCAAGCGCCGGCCGTTCGTTGTTGTCGACCCGCGTGCGGGTCATGGACCGGGGATCGGCGGCTTCAAGGCCGACAGTGAGATTGGCGTCGCGATGAAGGCAGGGCATCCCTGCTATTTCATCGGCTTCCTGCCCGAGCCAATGCCGGGACAGACCATCGAGCGCATTGCGCGCGCTGAAGCCATCTTCATCGAAAAGGTCATCGAGCGGCATCCCGAGGCTGATGGCAAACCATGCGTGATCGGCAACTGCCAGGCCGGCTGGGCAATCATGATCCTTGCCTCGCTACGGCCGGAACTGTTCGGTCCGGTGATCGTGGCGGGAGCGCCGCTCGCTTATTGGGCTGGCGTGCACGGCAAATATCCGATGCGCTATTCCGGCGGACTGCTCGGCGGAAGCTGGTTAACCGCACTTTCCAGTGACCTCGGCGCAGGCAAGTTCGACGGTGCCTGGCTGGTGCAGAACTTCGAGAACCAGAATCCCTCGAACACGTTGTGGTCAAAGCAGTACAACGTCTTCTCCAAAGTCGACACCGAGGCCGATCGCTATCTCGAATTCGAGCGCTGGTGGGGCGGGCACGTCAACCTCAATGCCGAGGAGATCCAGTTCATCGTCGATGAGCTCTTCATCGGCAACAATCTAGCTGGCGGCCGTGTCAAGATGTCCAACGGAGCCGCGGTCGATCTGCGCAATATTCATTCGCCGATCGTGGTGTTCTGCTCAAAAGGGGACAACATTACGCCTCCGCAACAGGCGCTGCATTGGATTCTGGACCTTTACGCGGACGTTGACGAGATCAGGGCGCACGGGCAGACCATCGTCTACACCGTGCATGAGACGGTCGGTCATCTCGGCATTTTCGTTTCCGGCGGCGTCGCCAAGAAAGAGCATGCGGAATTCTCAAGCAACATCGATTTGATCGACGTGCTGCCGCCCGGCCTTTACGAGGCGACGTTCGAGGCGAGGGGATCCGACACGCTCAATGATGAGCTAGCGGTTGGGCAGTGGGTGATGCGCTGCGAGGCCCGCACGCTCGACGACATTCGCGCGATGGGCGGAAATTCGCCTGAAGATGAGCGGCGGTTCGAGACTGCCAAGCGTGTCTCGGAAATGAATCTCGCCGCTTATCAGAAATTCGTGCAGCCATGGGTCAAATCGATGGTGACGCCACAGATGGCGGAGATGATGCGCAATTGGCATCCGCTCCGCCTGCAATACGAGGCGTTTAGCAGCGAAAACCCATGGATGAAAATGGTGGAGAACGCTGCGGAGAAGGCGCGCGACACGCGCAAGCCTGTCGCCGAGGACAATCCCTTCTTGGCGTTCCAGGAGCGGCTATCCAAGCAGATCGTCAGTTCGCTCGATCAGTGGCGCGACTCGCAGGAGGCGCTGAGCGAGGCGATGTTCCTTGCCATTTATGGCTCGCCGGCGCTGCAAGCCGCCGTCGGGGTTGATCCGCAGTCGGCAGCCTCACAACGCCGCGAGATGGATCCAAAGCGCCGCGAGCTCTTGCAAGCCCGCACTGCGGAGCTGACATCCAGGATCGGCTCGGGTGGTATGCGAGAGGCAGGCATTCGGGCCTTGCTTTATGTCGGATCGGCCCGGGGCATGGTCGACGAGCGCAGCCTTGAAGCGCTGCGGCGGCTTCGCCAGGCCGATGAGGCCGCGCGCATGACGCTCTCGGAGTTCAAGATGCTGGTCCGCGAGCAGTTCTTCATGTTGCTGCTTAATCGAGAGGCCGCACTGGCGGCCATTCCAAAACTGTTACTGGAAAATATGGACGAACGCCGCAAGGCGTTTGCCGCCATTCAGGACGTGCTGTCGGCAAGCGCGGAGATATCCGGCGAGGTGGCCAAGCGGTTGAAGCAGGTCGCCGGGCTGTTCGGGCTCGACGGGCACAACAACACCGTCCCTTTCGATCCAAAAGCCCGCGCATCATAACAACTCAGAGCGGAACGATGGGTATCATGGCAACCGGAGCGAACGAGACCCAGCCGGGCTCGAAATACGATCGCCTCATAGTCGCCGCGAAGGGCGTCCCGTCGGTCTCCACGATCGTCGCGCATCCCTGTGACGAGAGCTCACTACGAGGGGCGATCGAGTCCGCTGAAGCCGGGATCATCAAGGCGATTCTTGTCGGTCCGGCCGCGCGGATCCGGGATGCCGCAGCGCAGCACAATCTCGACATCGCGGGCTATGAGATCGTCGATACGCCGCCAACAGAGGCCGCTGCCGCGGCCAAGGCCGTCGAGCTGATTCATGAAGGCAGAGGCGAAGTCCTGATGAAGGGCAGCCTCCACACCGATGAGCTGATGCGCAGCGTGACAGCAAAGGTCGGTGGGCTGCGCACCGACCGGCGCATCAGCCATGTGTTCGTCATGGATGTGCCTGCCTATACCGAAACGGTGTTCGTCACCGATGCCGCCATCAACATATTCCCCGACCTCGACGACAAGCGCGATATCATCCAGAACGCCGTCGATCTCTATAATCAGGCCGGCTTTGGCACGACACCGCGGGTGGCAATCCTGTCGGCGGTCGAGACGGTGACGTCGAAGATCCCGTCGACCATCGAGGCGGCTGCCCTCTGCAAGATGGCAGACCGCAGGCAGATTACCGGCGCGCTGCTCGATGGTCCACTCGCTTTCGACAATGCGATCGACATGGAGGCGGCGCGGATCAAGGGCATCAGGTCTGAAGTCGCTGGCCGGGCCCAGATTTTGGTCGTGCCCGACCTCGAGTCCGGCAACATGCTGGCGAAGAATCTTGCTTATTTCGCCAAGGCGGATGGCGCCGGCATCGTGCTCGGCGCGCGCGTTCCGATCGTGCTCACATCGCGCGCCGACTCTGCGAGGTCAAGGATGGCATCCGCTGCCGTGGCCTGCCTCTACGCGGCTGCCCGGCGTCGCAGTGCTCCCATCGCAGCAGCGTGACCGCCATGGATACGATCCTCGTCGTCAATGCCGGCTCCTCCAGCGTGAAATTTCAGGTCTTCGAGGTGGAAGGCGAGGGTCGCCTGTGGCGGCAACTGAAGGGCCAGATCGATGGCATCGGCAGCCGGCCGCGGATGCGTGCCAGCGGCTCCAGCGGCGAGCCGCTGGTCGACCGCGCTTATCCGATCGAGGCGATAGCCGATGTTCCTGCCGCCATGTCCGTCGCGGGCTCCTGGTTGAGAGATGAGCTCAGAATCAACCCCGTCGCCGTCGGCCATCGGGTTGTTCACGGCGGTCCGGACTACGCGCGTCCGGTGCTGATCGATCCCGTGGTCGTGTCGCGGCTGGAACGCTATGCGCCGCTGGCGCCGCTGCACCAGCCGCACAATCTGGCGCCCATTAAATCTCTGATGACCAATTTTCCGGCCTTGCCGCAGGTGGCCTGCTTCGATACGGCGTTCCACCGCGATCATGACCCGCTGGCGGACCATTATGCCATTCCGCACCAACTGTACGCCGAAGGCATCAGGCGCTACGGCTTCCATGGCTTGTCCTACGAATATGTGGCCAAGCGGCTGCCGCAGATGGCGCCGGAGGTCGCGGTCGGACGTGTGATCGTGGCCCATCTCGGCAGCGGCGCCTCGATGTGCGCGATGCGGGCAGGTCGGAGCGTCGAGAGCACGATGGGATTCACGGCTCTCGATGGTCTTGCGATGGGAACGCGGCCTGGCCAGATCGATCCCGGTGTCGTCCTGTACCTGCTCACCGAGAAGGGAATGTCCGCGCCCAAGGTACAAGACTTCCTGTACCGCGATTGCGGCTTGAAAGGTCTGTCCGGCGTCAGCAACGATGTGCGCGAGCTCGAGAATAGCGCCGACCCGCGGGCTGTATTTGCGATCGACTATTTCGTCTATCGCGTCGGCCTCAACGCCGGCATGCTGGCAGCCGCGCTGGAAGGGCTCGACGGCTTCGTCTTCACCGCGGGGATCGGCGAAAACTCGGTTTCGATCCGTGCCCGCATCTCGGAAAGGCTGGCATGGCTCGGGATCGAGCTCGATCCCGTCGAGAACGCACGGCATGCGACCAAAATATCTCGATCAGACAGCCGAGTTCCCGTCTACGTCGTGCCGACCGATGAGGAACTGATGATCGCGCAGCATACGTTGACGCTGCTCATGAGCCAGCCATTGCCAAATTCAAAAAGCGAGCGAGTGTCATGAGTATCCCGGTTTATCCTGAGACCAAGATCGCGCTGAAGGGCAAAAAGGGCTTGATCGTTGGTATCGCCAACGACCAATCGATCGCCTGGGGCTGTGCCAAGGCGTTTCGCGCGCTCGGTGCCGACCTCGCTGTCACTTATCTGAACGAGAAGGCCAAAAAGCACGTCGAGCCGCTGGCCAAAGCGCTGGAATCGCCGATCTTCATGCCGCTTGACGTGATGGTCGAGGGCGAGACCGAGAAGGTATTCGAGCGGATCGAGAAGGAGTGGGGGCAGCTCGACTTCCTGCTTCACTCGATCGCGTTCTCACCGAAGGAAGCGTTGCACGGCCGTGTGGTCGACGTCGATCGGGCGGGCTTCCAGAAGACCATGGACGTGTCCTGCTGGTCGTTCATGCGCATGGCCCATCTTGCGGAACCGCTGATGAAGAACGGCGGCACGTTATTCACCATGACCTACTACGGCAGCCAAATGGTGGTGAAGAACTACAATGTCATGGGCGTCGCGAAGGCGGCGCTTGAGGCGGCGGTGCGCTACATTGCGGCCGAGCTCGGCCCGAAAGGCATTCGGGTTCATGCCATTTCGCCGGGGCCACTCGCCACGCGCGCGGCATCCGGGATTCCTGAATTCGATGAACTGATGGACAAGGCACAGTCGCAGGCGCCGACGCGAAGTCTCGTCAGCATCGATGACGTTGGCAAGGCCACGGCGTTTCTTGCGCTCGACGGCGCCAAGCTGATCACGGGAAGCGTGCTGTACGTCGACGGCGGTTACCACATTATCGATTAGAGCACGGAAGGTCCGGCTAGCTGTAATGCAGGCCGATGACGTCGGCGACGCAAGCGGGGCGCGTGCCGCCCTCCATCTCGATCGCCACGCGGTAGTGGACCCTCAGCCCGTTCGGCGGCACGTCGACCGCTTCGACGATGCTGACGCGACCGCGCAGCTTTGATCCAGCAGGGACTGGCGCCAGATACCGGATCCGGTCCGCTCCATAATTGATTGTGTTTTTCAGCCCTTTCAGGCCCATCACCGAGCGGATGAACATCGGTGTCAGGCTGAGCGACAGAAGGCCATGCGCGATGGTCATACCTCCAGGCATTTCGGCCTTCGCGCGCTCCTGGTCGACATGGATCCATTGCTCGTCGCAGGTGGCATCCGCGAATTTGTTAATGCGCTCCTGCGTTACCTCCAGCCAGTCACTGACGCCGATTTCGGTACCTACCGCTGCCTTGAGTTCGTCAAACCCGTTAAAAATCCGCATGGCGTCGGCTCGCTCTCTTCAGAGGATCATTTCCGGAACTGCATCGGGAATTGTGAGCTCGGCGTCCGTCACCGCCAGGACCTCGGCGACCGTTAGGCCCGGCGCCGTTTCCAGAAGGGTCGCGTTGCCACCCGGGAAGGCGATCACCGCAAGATCGGTCACCACGAGATCCACGGCGCGCGCGGATGTCAGAGGCAAGTTGCACCTGGCGACGATCTTCGACTTTCCCTTTGCCGCATGTTGCATGGCGACGATGACGCGCTTGGCGCCGCTGACGAGGTCCATGGCGCCGCCCATGCCTGGCACCATTTTACCCGGGATCATCCAGTTGGCGAGGTGGCCGGCGGCGTCGACCTGCAGGCCGCCCAGCACCGTTATGTCGACGTGACCGCCGCGGATCAGGCCGAACGACATCGCACTGTCGAAAATGGCCGCTCCCGGCAATGCGCTGATCGGCTTGCCGCCGGCATCGGTTAGCAGCGGATGGGTCATGCCCTGTTCGGGAATTGGACCAGTGCCGATCAAGCCGTTCTCGGACTGGAAGAATACCTTGAGCTCGGCGGGAACGTAGTTTGCAACGAGGGTCGGAATCCCGATGCCGAGATTGACGAGGTTGCCGGGCCGTAGTTCCTTCGCTACACGACGCGCGATGATGGTTTGTGCATCCATGGGTCACCCGTTCGCGACAAGATAATCGACCAGTGGTCCCGGCGTGATGACGTGATCGGGAGCAATGACGCCGACCGGAACGATATGTTCGGCGGTCACGATCACGGTGTCGGCTGCCATCGCCATGACTGGATTGAAGTTTCGTGCGGTGAGAGCATAGGACAGGTTGCCGGCGTAGTCGGCCAGGAAGGCGTGTACGAGCGCGAAATCGGCGCGCAGCGCGGTCTCCAGTAGATACGGCTTGCCGTTGACTTCGATCTTCTGTTTGCCTTCCTCGACCAGCGTGCCGACGCCGGTAGGCGTCAGGACGCCGCCAAGACCGCAGCCGCCCGCGCGGATGCGTTCAACGAAAGTGCCCTGCGGAATCAGGTCGACCGTGATCTGTTTGCCCAGCATCTGCTGCTGCGCCTTCGGATTCAGCCCGATATGGGTGCCGATCATGCTCGACACGTGCGAGCCCTCGAACAGTTTGCCGACACCCTTGCCGGGTGTTGCCGCATCGTTACTGATTAGCACCAAGCCCGATTTGTTCTGTCTGACCAGTTCGTCAAGCAGGCGCTCCGGCGTGCCCACGCCCATGAAGCCGCCGACCATGACGCGCGCGTTGTTCGGGATCATCGCAACAGCTTCTTCGGCGGATACGGCCTTCATGTTCAAGCTCCCGCAATCGGTCCGAGGTAGCGTGGTTCAGCAAACACTGTCGATTGGCGTGATGGCAACGTTGATCTGGGTCAAGGCCAGGCGTCATTCGTCGTCTGTGCGGCGCCCAATCCCGATAGATCTGTGCCTGGATTAGGCGGCTGCTTTCAAATTCGATGCGGCGCAAAGCCGGAGCCGTTTCGATTCAGCGTGGGTCATGGACAAACAACCGATACCCATCGGTGAACAGATCATCCAATCGAGTTCGGGATGGATCGCTCATCGCTGCGGCCTTGCGCTTTGCGGTCCCGGTCATTTCGACGGCCTCCGCTCGATGTCGATGGTTGCTAAGCCCTGCAAATCTCGCCGTCATCGCGGATCAGCCGCAGACCCGCACCCGGCGGATCCGCCAGCCATTGCCATTCCAGAAACGTTGCGTCACCCATTCGCAACTGCCAAAATCGTCGTATGGCCTAGGACTCGCTCCGTAAGGTGCGGGCCAATAGCGATCCGAAACCGAGACGCCGGGGGCGACGTTACGTCGGGCGCTTGCGGGCGTTGCAACGAGCGAACCGGCAATTGTCGCGACTGCGACAAAAGCAGCAAACGTCATCCTCATCCTAGGCCCTCCCGCGGTTTCGACACCAGCTCTGAGACCAGCCAATTTCTGGTGAAGAAGACAGACCATAAGCGCGAGATAATTTAAAAGCTACGTAAGCCTCTTGAGGCCGCTTCAGCTGGCGGCTCTCCCGTGAACAGATCGTTTCCGGCCTGCTGCATCTTCACGTAGGTCCCGCTTTCGTGCTTCTCCAGCCAGTCGTGCTCGATGGCGTAATTGAGGCCGGCGGTGTATTCGGCCGGCGATGCGCCGTCCTTGTCGATGAAGGGATAGTTGATCTTCTCGATGTAGATCCGGCCGTCCTGGATCGGTTCGAATGCTCGAGCGTGCTCCATGATCCTGCGGGCAGCTCTCTCGGGGTCTGCCCAGGGGCGCCCTTCCTTCATTTTCATCGTCGGATTCCATCGCGCTTCTGCGCGGCGTAAATGTGTGGGGTATGGATTTGGCTCTCAGCGGGCCGATGGCTATCAAATGTTGCGCCACACGGACAGCGCATCAGCGACGATGGCTGTTGAGAAGGCAGCTTTTCGCCGCGCTCCCACATGGCCTGCTTGCGCGCGATCCAGTCGCGCTGATCCCGCCAGGCCTGGAAGTTCGCCTCGGTCAGGGTCGGTAGCAGCTGCTGCCATTCGGCCTCCAACGCCGCGCGTGCCTGGTCGAACGACCCGGCCGGGCCGGCCGTCGATCGGTCGCAGCCGGGATAGAAACCGCATTTCCATTCCCACTGGTCGACATGGTTCGGGACGCCGGCGCGCTGCCCGATCGAGCCGACGCGGACGTCGTCGTAGTAGATATCCCATTTCTCTCGCGGCGCGTCCTTGTCGCGTCGGCGCGCCAGCTCAGTCACGCCTTATCTCCGATCGGACAGCGTTGCCACAGCTGCAGCAGCTCGGCGGCCGGCCGTTTGCCGGCCTTGCTGCACTTCACGCAGCGCAGGCGCCCGGCGAGATCGTGCACCCTGGTGGTCGGAACGTGGCGCAGCGCGGCCAGGTCGACCGCCCTCGGGTCCGGGCAGGAATCTGACGAGAGGAAGCCATGGGACAGATCCGCCGCAGAGTGGTCCAAACCGAAGCGCTTGAAGCGAGATTAGCCCAACACGCTAGGCAGCTTCGCGAGCAGGCCAACGCTATGCCCGCGGGCATCGAAAAAGCGGCCCTGCTAAAGCGAGCCCGACAGGCAGACACTGGCGCGCACCTTAGCGAATGGTTGCTCTCGGCGGCGCTGCAGCCGCCGACCTAGCGGAGCGATCGGATGGACGATGACCCGCCTGCAATAGAATCCAGTCTGAGCGCCTGGCGAAAAAGCCTGCATCGACTTGCGGACTGGATGACGCGCGGCAACCGCAATCCAGAGCCGTCCCGTCCCACCGAGCCGGCCCGCGCCGAAACACCCAGCCGAACAGAACTCCCATCGCGGCAACCGCCGCTACCGCGCCCTTAAAGGTCGCCTCAAGTCGCGGGAAATACCATTCGTCAGGCGCGTTCACCGGAGGCAGCGGCTGCGTGGGCATGAAATCTGTCTGACGCTCGCGCGACATAGCGACTGCCAACGCCAATAAACCCACGGCTATTATTACGGCAGTACGCATGCGATCACCTTAGAGCACCAAGTGGCATGCACAATCGACTAGTGCGGCACCGGTTTCCCACCCTGCCAGGCCCAAGCTTCCGCAGGCTTCCAATAATGCACTTGCCCACAATGCGGACACTTGGCCGGAAGCGAGACGCTTGGCAGAGTCTCTAGGATGACCGTCTCGGTATCCAAGCCGGTTTGAACGGGCTTTCCGGTCTCAGGACAACGGATCAAAATGTCGGGCATGAGCAACCAATTCAAAAAAAAAACGGCCCCAGCGAGGGGGAGCAAGCTGGAGCCGAGTTGGGCATCCCGGCGTCGCCGCGAGAGACGGCACCGGACGCGTTGACAACCCGCGGCGCGCTGCGCCCGTTCCTATGCGCGGCAACCTTACCCCTTCGGAGGTATTAAAATTTTTCGAGTTTCGTGCGACTGATACTGATCAGGATTTTGCAGTCCTTCCTGGGGCTAGAAGCTCAGCGCCGCTCGCGTGTATTTTAAGTGAGCGGCGTTGTGCGTTTGGTGAACAGCAAACGGCAAAAGGCCCCGACGGGGGCTAGCGCGTTAGGGCCTTTAGCGATCACCGATCCGGAGCGCCATACTCAACTCTCGTCCGCGCGAAGATCGCCATACACAGTACCGATAAAGCGGGAACGGGAAACGAGCCCTTCCGGGTTTCTCCCATGGCGTGTCGACGAGGGCGAACGAAGCAAGGTGGCGCCGTGGGGCCACCTTGCTTCAATATCAATACCCTGAAGATGATCTAGCCCGCGGTGGGCTCATCTTCGGACAAGGTCTGCTCGATGGCGGCGGGCATTTTCGCAACCGACATCAGTGAGCGCGCGACCTGATTGAGCAGCTGATCCGCGTTCTCCTCTTCCGCCAACGTCTTCGACAGCAGCGCGACGACAGCACCGTACCGCAATTGCTGCGCGAGGTTACGGGCAGTCGTGTAGCCCGCGATTTCGTAGTGCTCGACGCGCTGTACCGCGCCGATCAACGCAAGATCCGCGGCCGCATCGTCCTTCTTGGCGCTCTCCTTGATCACTTCGCCGCCCTCTTCGACAAGTCCCTGCATACCCTTGCAGGGCTTGGCGCGCGGCTTTTTACCTAGCAACCCGAAGCACTCGTCGAGACGGTCGACCTGCGCTTCGGTTTCGGCCAGATGAATTGTGAAGAGTTCGCGGAGCTGGTCATAGCGTGCCGCCTCGATCATCTCAGGCAACGCCTTTGTCAGCTGTTTCTCGGCATGCAAGAGATCCCGCAGCTGATCGATCAACAGATCGTCGAAGCCAACGAACGCTTCGGACGGGGAACTCTCGGCAACGATGGAAGGTGCCGCGCCGGGATCGCCGCTCTGCAGCGCCGGTGATTCCATGAAAACCCAGCCGTCACCCTCGTTCCAGGGACCTCGGGTGTCGATTTCACCGTTGTCGCCGGAACCGGTCGAATCGTTGAAGAACTGGTCGACGAGGCCTGGGGTAGGAGCGATACGGCCGATGCTGAACGTGGGCTTTCCCATACTCTCAAGCGCAAGCGCGAACGCCTTCATATGAGTGATTTCCCGCGTCATCAGAAACTGCAACGCGTCCTTGGTGCCGGCGTCGTCACAGAAATTGATCAGTCGTTCATAGACGATCTTGGCGCGCGCTTCTGCAGCGATGTTGCTGCGCAGATCAACGTCAAGCTCGCCCGTGATCTTGAGATAGTCGGCCGTCCAGGCGTTGCCTTGCGAGTTGAACAGATTGACGCCGCCCCCGCCGGCAATCGCGATCAAGGGATCGGCTTCCGCCGCTTCGCGATCGAACTTCGAGGGCTTCAGATGCAGGCGTGCGAGGGAGCCGACGACTTCGAGGTGGCTCAATTCCTCCGTTCCAATATCCATCAAGAGATCCTTGCGATCCGGATCTTCGCAATTGAGGCCCTGAATGGAGTATTGCATGGCGGCCGCCAGCTCGCCGTTGGCGCCGCCGAACTGTTCCAGTAGCATGTTGCCGAACCGAGGATCGGGTTCATCGACGCGGACCGTGAACATGAGCTTTTTGACGTGATGGTACATTGAAAGACCTTTGATTGGCAGGGAAAGCTCGAGGCCAACTGGACGCTGTACTGAACGTTCCTAATTCCACTCGAGCCGCAATCAGTTCTGCTCAGAACGTTTTTCAATGCAGCGTTTCCGCCGCGGCTTCGTCGACCGCAGCCATCAAGTCGGCCGTATCCGACTGTTGGATCATATGACCCGCTCCCGGGAGGCGGTGCATCTTGCTGTGCTTGATCTCGTCATGGAGCCTGCCCGATTGCTCGTCGATGTCGATGAGGCGATCATCCTCGCCTGCCAGGATGACGACCGGTATGGCCAGTTCGCCGTAGGTCGTCGCGGACAAGATCGCCGCGGGAACCATCAGCGCAGCCTCGGCGGCGCCGGCGCGAAGTTGCGATGGGCGCACGGCCAATGATTTTGGAAAGCCGTCGAATTTTCGAGGGACGGATTTCGGTCCGAAAAGCTGCCGCAGCATAACAGGCCACATCAGGCGGCTGAGGATCGGCGAAACTGTGTGACTGAGGATATCACCGAAACCAGGTATCGCCGGCCCGGTCATCGCCATGATCGCGTCGGTGCGCGCCGTCGGGAAATAGTATCCGGATGCAAGTATGAGGGCCTCGACCATTGAGGGATGCTGGCTTGCCAAGGCGACTGCGACGGAAGCCCCCCAGGAATGTCCGAGCACGATTGCCTTTTCGACGCCAAGGTGCGCAAGCGCGTCCCTGAACAGATCGGCCTGGGCGGCGGGGGTCCATACGACATTTCGGGGCCTCAGGCTGTAGCCGAAGCCCGGGCGATCGAACACGATAACCCGATAGTGCTTGGCGGCGAGATCGATGAGACCACTTGTCTCAAAATCCTGGATCATGCTGCCATTGCCATGAAGCAGGACCAGTGGCCGGCCGGAGCCGCGTTCGACATAGTGCAGGCGGACACCGTCGATTTCGATGAAGCGTCCTTGTGGCGGATGATCGCGTTGCGCCTTGTCGGCAAGTCGTTGATTGACGACCGCAGCAGCAGCCATCAAGCCGATCGTGGCGACAACGGTGGACGCGATCGGATATTCCTTCAGAGCACGAAAGGGGCTTGTTACCAGCGATGGCGAACGTTTTTTCAGTATGCGCATGTGATACTTCCGCTGGACGGAGCCAGCTGTTTGAGACGGGGAGGGTGCGTCGCCGGATTAACGTCCTGGTCTGATCACGACCTTGATGACGCCGGCTTGTCGCGGAGTTTCATGTGCATCTCGGAGGCGTTTCGAGGCCGGCCGGATGGGGCACCCACAAAGCTGAGATCGATTTGGCCCTCAACGATCTCGTAGCCAACACCGTTGCGGGCCTTGAACCTATCGAGGACAGCTCCCGCCTTGCCATGGCGGTCATGTCGTGCAGGAGCAACAGGAGGCGCAACCATATGTTCCTAGCACTGCGAAGAGATGCGGCACGGGAGGATTAGGAACGAACCTCGCACGGCCCGATTGGGATCCTATAGGACGATTTGGTCTGAGCAACGGGAGACGTCGGTGCGCAAGCTTGTAGTCTTGATGTTGCTTACGGCCGGCGCGGGCGTGCTCGATGGCGCGGGACCTGCGGACGCCCAGGAATATCGCTGGTGTCTTCAGGGAAAGCAGACCGGTTATCCGGGCGACTGAAACTATCAGACGCGGGCACAATGCATGGCATCGGCGTCTGGCCGCGATGCCGGATGTGGCATCAATCCGCGTGCAGCTTTCGCGCGGCAACGTCGGCCTCACTGACGCTCGACCGGACTTAGCCAAAGCTCCCACGCCGCGGGCTGGCACTGCTCGGCAGCGATATCGAGCATTCCATGAGCACAGCGGAAGGCTCGCTGCGGCTCTTCCTACGCTTCCTGTTTGCGCAAGCTAACGGTCGAGCCCATCCCTTTGAACGCGGGACCAAATGTGGATCAAGACAAGAGCGGACGTATCGTTGAGACTTCACTCGAAGCGCGCCAGGGCGAGCTCGATCCCAGCATGTTGATGCTGCTTGCCGTAAGCCTGGCGCTTGCAGGGCTCATCATGGCGGGCACGTGGTTGATATTTTTCGGAGCTTGATCGCAAGCAGCGCGGCGATGGAGGAACTAAAGCGCCGATGCGAGCTTGGCTCACTCCTCACACCTTGGAGATAACTATGAAACGTCCGTTCCTTTTCGTTTGCATTTCTTTATTGGCGGCTGCCACGGCGTTGCCGGCCTCAGCGCAAAATCCACCGGCGCAGTCCGGACCGAACAACAACGCGGTCAACAGTGCCGGTCAGAACAACTCCGACGCTCCTGTCGCGGGTCGCAACAGTTTCACCGAAGGGCAAGCCAAATCGAAGATCGAGGATGCTGGCTACGCCAACGTCACCGAACTGAAGAAGGACGACAACGGCGTTTGGCGCGGCCAGGCCAGCAAAGGCGGATCGGCCACTGCGGTAAGCGTCGACTTTCAAGGCAACGTCAATTCAGCCAAATAATTCGGCCAAGTAAGAAGGATGCAAAATGACCATTACGATTTCTCGTCTTTACGACAAATACAATGACGCCCAGCAGGCTGTTCGACGCCTCGAGGCTGCGGGCGTGCCGCATTCGGACATCAGCATCGTTGCCAACAATTCGGATAGCTGGTTCAGCACCGACAAGAAGGTGGATCGTGACCGCGATGGTGTCGACGATCGCGCCGAAGGTGCCGGCAAGGGCGCTGGCATCGGTGCGGGCCTGGGTGGCGCCGCTGGTCTTCTTGCCGGCCTCGGCTTGCTCGCGATACCTGGTCTTGGGCCCGTTGTCGCAGCTGGTTGGCTGGCCGCGACTGCGGTTGGTGCTGCCGCGGGAGCAGCTACGGGCGGAATTGTCGGAGCGCTCACGGAGGCCGGCGTTTCAAGAGAGGACGCGGACACTTACGCGGAAGGAGTTCGTCGCGGAGGTACGCTCGTGTCGGCGCGCGTAGCGGACGCGGAGCGGTCTCGCCTTGAGACAATTCTCGACCAATCGTCCGTCAATTTGCGTGACCGGAGTGCCGCCTGGCAAAAGGCCGGATGGAAATCATTCGATCCTGCCAGCCAGCCTTACGGCGCCGAACAGATTCGCGAGGAGCGGCAGCGTTACGGTGGGTCACTGCGTTAAAAAGAACATTGCGACGGCTTGCTCGGGCAAGCCGTCGCTTATTCAGTCTTAAATGAACGAGTCGTGATGTACCTCGTCGTATTATGCGAGGACGATTGCAATGGATGAACGCAAGCGACCGCAAAGAGCTACAACGGCGGTTGGAACAAGCACAACGGATGGCAAGTGCTCCGGTTGACTACCCTCTGACCAAAGAGCGAGTGGCAAAATTGATTTGCGATATCGAAGAGCAATTGAGGTAGGCCGCCTCAGTTGATGGCGCCGCCCAACTGGGGGACCAGAAAGGCTCAACATGCAGCCGAAGACAAAGAGCATATCTGCCCAGCCTGCAATGGAACGGGCTTCCCGGCGGTTGCACAGCCGCTACACCCGGGTCACCGAATCTATCCGGTCAAATGCAATGTCTGCGAAGGCAAGGGCAAGATAACGGATCTTTACTGAGGCGGCCTCACGAGGCCCTCTTGTTGCTGGTGGCTGCTCCGCTCTAAGCCCGGATTGACCGACTACTTGCGTCGAAACCGTAGCGATGCGCAACCTCTCGTGGATTGCGAACCGGCGCTGTAATCGCACGCATCAAAGGCTATCCCACAAAGATCACGTTCGGCGAAATGCGCGAAACCGGCGCAACGCGCATCATCGTTTTCTGCAAGGACTATCGGACTATCAGTGCTCTCACAACGTCCAGATGGACGCTTCGAGATGGCCGGACGAGCTGCGTCTGTCCGATCTCGAGCCGCGCTTCACCTGCACAGCTTGCGGCAAGCGAGGCTCGATCATTCGTTCGGTTGATGCGCCCCCGAGGATGGGCACCGGTTAATGGGAGTCGCTAGCAATCGCGGCATGAGGCGATGGCGGGTTCCGGGCTGGAAAATCTATGCCTCGAACCGCATATTTGGCGGATGACCGCGAGGGACCATTTCAAGGCTTACTTAAAGTGCCCGCGTTGTGGGCTTGCCGGCGTCGCCAACTTGGCCGAACTTGATGAGCCGGGCCGGACAACCATGGTGGAGCAGCTTCCACGAGGCTTTAAAGTCGTGAATCAGCCTAGCAATCTCGCTAGCATCGATCTGTTTTGCGAACGATGCGACGTGTCAGCAATCACCTCAGACAATAGACCAAATGACTAGCCATCCCGGACGTCCGAGGAATCGATCCCATCCAATTCGCGACACCGCGGCGGGGACACGTAGCCGTGACGAAGTTCCTTTGGAACTGCAGCCAAGGGGCGTACGTTAGCCTTTATCACCGCCCGGATCAGTGGCTTTTATCGGTGATGAGACCGCCCCGTTAGCGCTCCCGCCTTCCTCGAACAGGAAAGGAGCGCTCCATGGTCATCAAGCGGCGGCGTTTCAAACAAGACCAATCCCTTCAAGAACGTCTGTGTGACGAAGGACAGCGCCTGCGGGCGATGGCCACCGAACTGCCCGTTGGCGCGGCCAAGGAGGCGGCGCTCGAAAAGGCCCGGCAGATGGAGACCGCCTCACATATAGGCGAATGGCTTTCCTCCGCCGGCCTGCAGAGCCCGAAGTGAAGCGGACGAACCAGCGGCGTCCCATCATCGTAGACGTTGCAAGTCCCGACATTAAGCCCCGGGGAGTGTTCGCTCTCGACCTTGCCGACGATGAAACCGCGAGAATGGTGGCTCGAAAAATCGCCGCTGCAACCGGGCGGCGCGTGACACTTCGGGATGCTGACATGATAGCAACGGATTTCCTCGATCTTTCCCGATGTTTGTCTCACTCTCCCGTCTCGGTATATCGCTGCCCGATCGTTCAGCGCGACGACGGGCTTTTTCAGATCGGCACCGGCGACGACGCACCCGGACCCTTTGAGAGCAGAAATCTAGCCGCTGCCGTGGCCTTCCGGCGGAGCGACACGCTCCTGAACCTGGAGGCCGTATAAGCACATGGCCGATACAGAAAAGGGCCGCCGAGAGGGCGACCCGATTCCGAAAGATGTCTGGCGAGACGCTTTGGACTCTAAGGTGTTTCTTCTAAATCGTCAAACGTCATGGCTGACGCGCAGGGTAGCACTCAGCGCGACAATGGCAGCCATCGTTGCGAGCCTCATGTATGGCGAGGTATCGCGATGAATAAGCGAGAACACGACAATCAAGTTTACACTTGCATCGGCAGCGAGCCGTACACGCGCAGGGATGGCACCGAGACGCGGTTGCTGATCTGGCAGTCGCCTGCGATACCTGCGGCGAGCTGTTCGAGTTCAAGGCACCGGCAATTGCGCTGAAGTTTTCTCCGAATCGCCGATGCAAGAAGCATAGACGGCCCGGCGTGCGGGTGCGGAGTGCTGCTGCATGACCAAGACCGAGCACAGCGGCGCCGACGCATGGCGCAACAATCTCATTGTATCGCCGCACCGATCGAGAGTGACGTTGGCCGGCCATGGTTGCTGAAAAGCGGCGCGAAGCCGGACGGCAGCGACCGCATCATGGTGGTGTCGGTCAGCAACGGGGTGGCGAGCTATCACGAAGCCAGCGACGAAGAGAGCGCGGCCGGCGTCTATTACAAGGATGCTGCCGAGTACAGCGCCGCTCAAGGCGTCGCCGCCTAATATGGCCTGGACCCCCACTTTCGCGGCAGCCGGCAGGGCGAGGAATTAACCACCGCCGGTAGCCGAAAGCGCAGGCGGGCACCTTCAACCCCTCACCAGGGCAAGACGCACCGAGCAGCGGCCTTCAGCGAAAACTGAAAGGGACGCTGCCTGGGCGATCTTCGAGCTAGCCCTTCGTTACGATCGCAGCAGGAGCTTTTCCAACCGGGTACTTTCCAACCGGGTACTTGCCAACCGGATATTTGCCAATTGGCATCTTGCCAACCGGAGCCTGTTCGGCGACCGGCTGCGGACGAGGGAGGTCGGCCGCACTGGCAGCAGCCACGAAACCGAAAGTTGCAACTCCAACAACCAGAAACTTCAACATCGTGATCTCCGAGATGGGTAGCTGAGCACGAACACCTTTACCCTCTAACGGCTACAGGGCAATTATCGCTGTATCAAAGCTGGTGCTGGTGCGGTCGTTTCTTTGCTGGATGTGACAGAAACGACACGGAGCGATTACTTTGCGTGGTGCTGGATATGGACGGGCGAGACCGACCTCGTACAGTCGGCTCAGAACAAGTCTCGGTATAATGCGTCCGGTCCGCGCCATTGCGGAGAAAGTGAGCAGGCTTTGCGGCGCCAAAGACATGCGTCGATAATCGAGCGCTTCAAACTGCTTTTGAGCGGTTGGACGCTTCGGCCTCCCGCGCCAGCCGTTCGGCCTTTAGGCGCTCTCGATTATCGTGGAGCGCTTTTTGGGCTTTGGCGTAATCGGTCAAAGCTTCCTTCGCCCTGACCGCTTTGAATACCTTGTGGGCTTCCCGTTCCGCTGCCGCGGGTGCCCGTCGGTTTCGGTCGTTCATTATTTAGACCTCCCATTTGGGCGAAACGAGTCAACGCATGAATACGGCTTTCGATGCGGCATTAAATTCCAAACGAATGCCTCATCTGGACCACCATGCGCTGGACTGCGTAGGTGTACTTGCCTTGGGCGAACTGCTGATCGCCAATGTAAAGCACAACAATAACGCCAATCGCTATCATGAGCCCTTTCACCAAACGCTCCTTGCACGATCCTGTCGCGCCGCTGGCTATGGTCGAGGTGGCTCTGAATGCCGTGATGATGCCGGCATTCTGGTTGGGACCTCGGTCCGCGTCGGCTCCGGTAGTCGGCCGGATCTGACGTTCTGTTCGAACGTACCATCCAGGCCGCAAGACCGGCTTAGCCGCGCCGCAGCGTCGGCATGAACCATTCCTGGTCGCCCTGATCCATACGTGAGAATTATTTCTGTCGCCGGTTAAGGAACTGTTGCGGGCCTCGATCGCACCGTGATCTTACGGGCACGTAGTTTGTGCCAGTTTGCGCAGGCACTTTCTGCAGATATTAGGGACGTTTGTGGGGCGATCAATTCCTTACAGGAACGAAGCGCGTTCGCTGGCACTTGTTGCATATCCGGTGCCGTGCGCAGGGTGCGCCGCAACGATTGACGACAGTCCACGTTTGCAACGAGCCATCCTTCGTACGAGGGCACGAGCCAAGCCGCAGCCCCGGCAAGTTTCATGCGTTTGCCCCGGGGCATCGCTAGGACCTTGGTCTCCGTCGCGCTCGAGGCGCAGACGGTAGCCGTCGAATTTCAGCTCGTGGTACCATTCCGGGCCGGTCGGGACGATCTTCCCGACCGTGGGCAGGAGCAAAACTCGAATTTGGGCATGGCCCCGAGATAGGTATCGAGGGCGAAGAATGCTAATCGCCGCGCGCTACGGCTCCACGATGATCCGGAAGGCCTTCCGCTGTTCGGCTGTTGCCCGAGCCCGCTCGAGCGCCGCCGGGTAGATCAGCTGCTCGTTGAGCTTGACCTCGTAGAGGATCGCGCCGGCCTCCGAGACCAGCGTGAACAGCCAGAACCTTCGCCCGGCCGGCGGGTGCCCATGTTCGCGTTCATAGCGGGCGGTGTAGACCTCGATCTCAGCCATCGGCTCCCATCTTTACCTTGCGGAAATTTGAAAAGCCTTGACCCAAATCAACTGTCGCGGCGCCGCGACAGCTTCAGCATTCACAGCATGAAGTGGGACTGGATAACGATAGCCAGTTGCGCCTCAATCGCACTTTCCGTGTTGATCCTGATTGTCCTATTTGGGATGTAGCTGAGCGCTGTCCGGGGTTTTCCGTGGGTGCACGGAGTTCTTGACATCGGCTTGGCACAAACAGCACTAGGTTGCCGAGTGTTCCCGGCGTAGGCTCATCGTCTACGTGGGGTTGTGTCATGCTAGATGACCTATTCTTCAAATGCTGGGCAGTGATCCTCGGTTTGAGCCCGATAGTCATCGTGGCATTGACCTTGTTTATGCAGTGACGATGCCGGCCGAACCGCTAAGCCCGCGTGAAAAAAGCTCCTGAGGCGCATGGCTCTCGGGAGGCGTGACGCGCAGATTGCTGCACAGATCGGCGGGACCGAAGCGCAAGTATCCGTCCAGCGCCTTCGCTTACTCAGGAAGCTGAAAATCCATTCTCTCGCTCAGCTCGTGGACGCAGCGGAAAGATTAGCTAAATGGCCGTCGTCGCCAATAGCTCCGCCATCGAAACCTGACCCGCACGCACCAAGCGGGCCGGTAGATGGCCCCAGCAACTAGCCTTCCTTCCCACAGGCCCCCCAAGGTTGTTGGAGCCGTCAATTAGAGGCCGCCTCAGTTTGGCGGCCTCTTTCGTTGGGCGGCCTGCGGTGAGCTAGGACTCCTTCTGGAGTAGCCCGCTAGCGCAGTACCGATTGCCACTTTTTCCCGATACTGTGAATGGCGCTCCTCCGGAAAGGGGCGCCCCACGAAGCGGCCCCGGTGTGCTCCCCAAGCCCGACCGGGGCCGTTTCGATTCCAGCGCGGGTCATGGACAAACAGCCGATACCCATCGGTGAACAGATCATCACCATCGCCTTGTGCCGGTCATGACATCAGCTTGAACAGCTCGGGGACGTCGGCAAGCCGGAGCTTGGTGCCCTTCGGCATATGCTGCAGAAGCGTGTGCCTGGTATTGGCTGCGATCTCGTCACGCTTAAGAGGATCGCGCTCGGCATGGAAAGCCCGCGTATCGGCGGCGAACCGTCGGGCGACCTCAGGCGGGATCTCGAGGGGCTTTCGTTTACACGTCAGATAATCGAGAAGTATCCGCGCGACGCGCTCAGAATGCTTAACCTCAATCATTTGCAAGAATTACCAAGGCTCTCTAGCAGCCATTGTCGCTGTTGGCGACGTGAGTAGCGCAATAATCGTAATAAGCGTGGAATGGCCAGTAGCGGCGGTAGTCAAATTCGCCATCGTGACTTGCGAGGCGTGAGCTATAGCTGCCGTGGCCGGTCGCGGGGAGACCCCGTTCAAACGCGAATGCGGAAGTCGAGGGAATGGCACTGCCAACGGCAGCGGCGGTTGCAAGGACAAGGATGGATTTGCGTAACATGACAAGCTCATGTGAAGGTTCATGCGCCATCACATAGGTACGGGCGAAGGAGAGAGCGATTAAATTGCCGTTTAGATAGTTCACTTCGGATTGAAGCGGGATCGCGAGGGGTGAGGCATCACTGTTACACTGAGCCGCTACACCGCAGCTCCCACGAGGAGCCACGATGACCAATGTCCCATCCGCCAGCGTCAGCCCCGAATTGGTCGCCATCATGAAGACTGCACTCGACACGGCGGTGGATCGAACTGAGCGCTCGCACCGTACACCCGCTACGAAAGCGAAGATGGCGCAGCGGATCGTCCGAACGGCCTCTGAAGGAGTCACGGACTTGCATGTGTTGATGAGCGCTGCGGTGGAAGAGGCGCGCGTGCCCGCGGCGTGACCGCTAACGCAATGCTGCGATAAGTTCGGCGGCGGCGACGGACCTTTAACCCAAGGAACTCGAAATCGCCCCGGACACTGCGGGCAGTTAGGGTCCCATATCGCCAGATGGGACCCATTGGCTTTCCATGTGGCAGCCTTGAGGCCTCGCACTCACATGCATCGCGCGACCACGCAAGCCCCAATGCCCCCAAACGATCACCGCGAGCCCAATGCGCTCGAATCAACCCACACATAATGTGTGTGTCGACTTCTCAGAAATACAAAAGCCTGCTACAAAAGCCAATCTCGGGCGCACAAAAAACGTAGGTTTTTCAATAAGAAAGCTGGAAGTCGGCAGTACTCACCCAGCTGTACCACTGCTAGGACACTACTCCTCCAGCAGCGTCTTCGCCTCCTTCAGATCAGGCATGTCGAAGCCTTCAGTGAACCAGCCGTAGATCGGCGCGAGAAGATCACGGGCTTCGCCGCGCCTATTCTGTTTGCGCCAGAGGCGCGCCAAGCTGAGTGATGCCTGCAATTCCAAGAGCTTTGCGCACTGCAGCTTCGCTACCGTGAGTGCCTGATGATAGCTTCGCTCGGCCGCGGATGGATCGCATGTGGCATTCAGTAAATCGCCGCGCAATCGATGCAACCCTGCCTCGTAGCACCGTTCGTCGGTCGTCTCGATGATCCGTGCCGCCTCTGCGAGGCAATTCAGTCCATCGGATGGCTGCCCGACCATAGCGTGGGCCTCGGCGAGCCACATTAGCACAATCGACGTATTCATCGAAGCTCCGGTAGCACGTAATGCTTCCAGCCCCTGTGTGAGCAGCGTGAGGCCTTCGTGTGCCCGGCCACGCGCGGTCAACGCGGCTCCGTGGAATGCTGTTGCCCAACCGAAATGAAATGGAAAACGGTGCTCGGTCGATATAGCCAGAAGTTCCCCGGCGTACCGTTCCATCTCAGGCGAGCGGGTGATCCAGCCGGTCCAATTCGCAAAAATGAGCACGACAGCTAGTGTTTGGGCATGCCTGAGCCGGCGTGTCTCTGTGAATGCCTCCTCCAGCCGCAACCGTGATTGATCGATGTAGCCCAGGTGGGCCAACGTAACGGCGAGGTACGCGAGCATCGTGGCGTAGGGATCTTCGGCCAGTCCCGCACCGATGCCGCGATGCGCATCAGCAAGGCCATGACACTGATCCAGGAGTGCGCGGGCGGCTACGAAATCCCCGAGATGGAGGCGGGTCATCCCGTTTGCGCGGCGACCCCGCAATTGCGCACTCACATCGTTCTGCGCCCCGGCGATTTTTTCGATCTGCTCGGCAAGCGACAGCGCCAGCTTGTGTTCGGATCGGCCCAAATGAAACGCCCATTGGCCAAAGCTCAGCCGCACGAGGTACTCGGGTAGATTTAGCTGTTCGGCCAGTGCGCGTGCTCGCGCGATGGTCTCGCCTACATCGGGCGACGAAAGACCTTTTGTGAAAGCCAGTGCCGGTCTAAGCGCAAGTAAAAGGTCTAGCTCTTGTTGCCGACGCCGAGCGCCGTCCGGCAGACTGGTTAGCGCGTCCAACCCTTTCCGCAATTGGGCGACCGCTTCCGTCATCGCAGAGCCCGCCATCGCTCGCCTACCGGCTTTGAGCCAATAAGCGACCGCCTTCTCCACCAGCCCGGCCTCGGCGCAGTGCCGGGCAAGCAGCGCGGGCTGGGTAACCACGACCTCCGGGAATTGGTCTTCAAGCGTCGCAGCGATACGGGCATGCAGCTGCTGGCGCCGGCCGCGCAGCAACGTGCCGTAGACGGCATCCTGAACCAGTGAGTGCTTGAAGGTGTATTCCGCATGGGGAGGCATGCCGCGCCTGAAGATCATTTCGGCAGACACGAGCTGCGCCAAGGCGTCGTCCAGTTGCTTCCGCGGCATTGGAGTAACGGCTCTGATCAGCTCGTGGGAGAAGTGACGTCCGAGAGCAGCGGCGATCTGCGCCACGTCGCGCGCTGGCGCCAAGTGATCAAGCCGCGCTAGGAGCGATGCTTGTAGCGATGTCGGGATCGCGAGCGGCGTTACCGGACCCGTCACCAGATATCGGTCGCCGCATTCCACAACCAAGCCGCTCTCAACCACTGCCTTGGTTAGTTCCTCGATGAACAGCGGTACGCCGTCAGTCCGATTGGTGATCTGGTCGGCAATTTCCTGTGGCAAGACCTTGCCGCCCGTGACGTGCGCGATCATCGCGGCGGAGAGCTGGCGTGGAAGGCGATTGAGACTGATCAGCGTCACCTGCGCACGGCTGACCCATGGTGGCACGAACTCCGGTCGAAAGGTGACGATTGCCAGAAGCGGTAAGCTCGATGCCCGCTCGACAATTAGCTCGAAAAGTTCAAGTGAGGTGGGATCGGCCCAGTGCACATCCTCGAAAACCATCAGCAGGGGAGTTCGTTCAGCCAGCGCCTCGATTTGCGATCTAAGCGCTTCGAGCGTGTGCTGCCGACGTTGCTGCGGGGCTAGTTCGAGCGTGGGGTAACGTCCGTCGTTCGGCAGCGACAACATTTCGGCAAAGAGCACCACATCTTCTGGCGGCGTGGAACTTCGCGCCAGCAGGGTATCGAGTTTGTCGAGCTTGGCCTGCGCGGTGTCATCATGCGCAAGTCGAGCAGCCCGCTCCAACTGGCTGATGACGGGATAGAGTACGCTGTCAGTGTGCTGTGGGGAGCAGAAATAGCGCAAGCGCGTGTGCGGCTCGGTTGCTAGACGTTCAAGCAGCGCTGCCGTTAGCCGAGACTTGCCGATGCCTGCCTCCCCGGAGAGCAACACAATCTGTCCATCGCCGGATTTGGCTCTCGACCAACGCCGCAGCAGCAAGTCGAGTTCTTCTTCCCGCCCAACGAGGTCAGTTAGGCCGCTCGCATGCATTGCGTCGAAACGGCCTTCCACTGAAGCCGGCCGCAGTGCCGCCCAAGCTCGGGTAGGCCCCGAGATACCCTTGAGTTCCTGTGGCCCAAGATCCTCAAGCTCGAACAAACTGCCCAACAGCTTGCGTGTACTTTCAGCAACCACCACGCTGTTCGGCTCGGCAACGCCCTGCAGGCGCGCCGCGAGGTTCGGGGTGTCGCCAACGATTGCTTGCTCCTGAGAGGCACCCGACCCTATCACGTCACCGACCACCACCAGTCCCGTCGCTATCCCGACACGTGTCTGCAAGGCCGCGTGGGTCTTCAGATCACGTATGGCTGCAACCATTTCCAGCCCAGCGCGCACGGCTCGTTCGGCATCGTCCTCGTGGGCCTGAGGATAGCCGAAATAGATCAGCACCCCATCGCCCATGTACTTCGCAACGAAGCCCTCAAAGCGACCCACGGTCTCTGCGACGGACTTCTGATAGGAGGAGATCACCTCCCGCAAATCTTCTGGGTCCATGCGCGCCGATAGTGCAGTTGAGCCGACCAAGTCTGAGAACATCACTGTAACTTGGCGACGCTCCGCGCGGTCTTCGTGAGAAACGTTCGGGGCACTGGACACGACCGCGAAGTTGGCTGAAGGCGCGTTGTTATCCGTATCGGCTCGCAGCGCAGCGATAGCATCTAGGAGCATCCGGCGGTGACCGACAGGACCAACGCCGATTTCCTTCAGGTCCTCCTGCGTGAGGCTCGGGAGGACCCGCTCGCTTATCTCGTTCTCGCGGAATGCCGCCTCGTATCGTTCGAGGCCAAGGCTCCGCAGCCAAACCGCGACGTCCATGCTGGCATCCCCCTGCACCTCGTAATGCACATCTTCGAGGCGCGTTAGTGGGGCTCACTTGCAAACAGGAACCATACTACCACGGCGGGCCTGAACCAGCTTCTTCTCGGTTGAGCACTTGCCCCCACAGGTGCTTGCGGACAATACAAAACGTCACTACAAACGGTGGACTCCTGCGGACAAATTCGTTTGATTTATCAACGGTTAAGCTGGCCAGAAGTGGTTCCCACCCAACTGTCCTTGCTCCTCGCAATCACAATTTGGAAGGTCATAAGGCGGCTTGCGCATGCTGGGCGTTGCGGCAAGTTCGAGGCACAGCGGACATCGTTGATCGGGGTAAGATTCGCCAAAGCGCTCGGCTCTCGCAATTGTGTACGATCGTGCAGCATGCGCTGCTTACCTACATTTTAGGCCATGAGTCGCCTGACACGTGGAGGCGGACCGTGCAGCCGTTCGATGGAGTTGATGAACCGAAAACGAGTAACATGCCAATAGACCTGCTTATCACTTGGATTGTAATGTTTGGAGTTCTTGCTGGTTTGGCTATGTTGTCCCGTTGAACGTCAACTCGCGCGATCATGCTCGGCTTTGGGCGTGTGCGACCCGGCGCGCACCATCTCGACTACGTCTGTGGTGTCATTCCAGCATTCAGCGCCACGAAGAGCCGATGTAGGCAACGTGATGCACCGCATGACCCGTGCACATTGGGATGACGAGCAATGCGCACCACTTCCAAGAAGTAGACCATTGGAGAAGGTTTCGATGCGTTCTCTCCTGACCGTAGGCTTCTTGATTTCGCTCACCGCATGCTCGAGCGCGGCTCCCATACATGGCATACACACGCGACACCGAGCCGTGGCTCACCATGGCCGGGTCGTATCGCTTGGTGATTTCGTCATCACGCGCGAGGCTTATGCGTCCGCTCGACCACCGATCTACTACGACGATACGCCCAGCTATGACGATCCCTCTAAGTTCGGTGGTCAGCCACCCTCGATGTAAGGGACGCAGGGCACACGGATCTGACCATGACGCTTGAACATGAAGCGGTGGGCACGACGTCCGCGGTCGTGGTGCGAAACGTCGTCTTTGATCGGGCCAGTGGCGCCTTCCAGGGGGTATCAAGGTCGGGCGGGGTGCACAGCACACAGACGCCCGGATGGCCTGCAATACACTGCTGCTCTCCGACGATGGAGAGTTCTCCGCAAAACCGGAACTGGAGATTTTCGCCGACGATGTTCAGTGCGGGCACGGTGCCACGATTGCGGATATTGATGATGCGCAGATCTACTATCTGATGGCGCGGGGCATCCCGAAGGGGAGAGCCCGCTCGCGCTTGATCAAAGGATTTCTCGCTGAACTTCTTCTTCCGATCGAGAACGAGCAGATCGCGGCTGCACTCGAGCAGATCATCGCTGCCTGGCTCGAGGCCCGCGGCCGAAGTCTCCGGAGGTTGACATGACGATTCTGGAGTTCGGTCCTGCCGACAGGACGGACACTGCGCTGCGGCGGGCTGGTGCCGGCGGCTGCGCGCAGCCCCGCAATATCGCGGTGCTCTTGAGCAATTTGGGTTCGCCCGACGGGACGGACTATTGGTCCATGCGACGGTACCTTGCCGAGTTCCTGTCCGATCGCAGGGTCATAGAAGCGCCCCGGTTGCTCTGGTTCTTCGTCCTCAACTTCCTGATTCTCGCTACCCGACCTCGACGAAAGGGCAGGGACTACGCGACGATCTGGAACCGCGAACGCGACGAGAGCCCGCTCAAGACCATCACCAGGTCGCAAGCGAAGAAATTGCAGGAGTCCTTGCAGGATCAGCGATCCGGTAGCGGCAGCGCCAGGGTGATTGTCGAATGGGGCATGCGGTACGGCACCCCCTCGCTCAAGGCCGCGATCGAGCGGCTCAGCGCGCTGGGCTGCGACCGTATCCTGTTCGTTCCCCTTTACCCGCAATACTCGGCGGCGACCAGCGCGACAGCATGCGATTCGGTCTTCGAAATCCTGTCGTCGATGCGAAATCAACCGTGTCTGCGGGTTGCTTCGCCATACTATGAACATGACGTCTATATCGAAGAGATCGCGCGCTCGGTGACAACGCGCCTGGCGCAGATCGATTTCGAGCCGGAAGTGACCGTGGTGTCCTATCACGGCATGCCGATGGAGACCCGCGCCAAGGGTGACCCTTACTACTCGCAATGCAAGAGGACGACAGAACTCCTCGGTCGAAGACTAGTGCTGCCGCCCGACCGCCTGATCATGACGTTTCAATCCCGGTTCGGCGGTTCGGAATGGTTGAGGCCCTACACTGACGAAACGATTAAGGGCCTTGCATCCCGCGGCATCAAGCGGATTGCGGTCTTAACCCCGGGCTTTTCGGCCGACTGCCTGGAGACCATCGAGGAAATCGGCAGCGAGAACGCCGGATACTTTTTCGCTGCAGGCGGCGAGGCGTTCGCGCGGATCGATTGCCTGAACGACAGTGACGGCGGAATGCGCGTGATCGACTCCATCGTGCGCCGAGAGCTGAGCGGTTGGCTCTAGCTCACGGGGGACGGTCTCGGCCTAGTCCTCCTCGAGAAGAGTGCATTGGGATCGGATGACGCACCTCACCGGCTAGTGGCATCCTTTCCGGACGCACCACGGTTCCGTGCCGCGAAGCAGTTTCCTCAATCGAGGTCACGGCGGTACCGGCTGGGCGTTTGTCTGGCCAGCCGATGAAAGGCTGCGCTGAACGTGCTGGTTTCGCCAAATCCAACTGCGTGCGCGCGATCATGGTGATCGACAGCTCGTGCCTTGCCAGCATCTGCTTCGCTCGCTCGATTCGGCGCATCGCTTGATACTTCTGCGGCGGCATCCCGAAGGATCGCTTGAAGGAACGACAAAGATGGTATGGGCTTAGCTGTACCAATTGCGCGAGGACGGTGAGCGGAATGTCATCGGAGATATGGTCTTCGATGTATTCGGCCAGCCGCCGTTGCTGCCAGGCCGCCAAGCCGCCTCGAACCGCGGCAGATCTGATTGGGACGGCATTTCCATTGATGCGAACGAGATCGTGCGCCAGGAGGATCCCCAATGTTTCACCATACTGTCGGTGCATCACGTCGTAATGCGCCATCTCCGTTTTGAGCCTGAGGGCTGTCTCCCAGAGGGAGACATCTTCGAAGAACAACCGGGGCCTGAATTCAACTTCACTGAAGCGCAGTTCAGGATCCGTAAGCGGTCCCCGCGGATCGAGATAAATGCAGATGATGCGGGTCAACAAGCGCGGTTTCTGTGTCCCGACAAAGTCGTGACCTGCGGGAACGAAGGTCATCTTGTGCGTAAAGGTGCGGAGGTCCGACCGTGGCAGTCCCTCAAGCCGAGTTTCGCCGCTCTCTCGCTCTCCGATCTCTGCTGTAATGAGCAGACGGCAGGGGGCTTTGAAGCGGTATTCAAAAGACGTGCGCCGCACTGCCTCCACCGTCTCGACCCTAAGGCCAGGCCACGTTTCGAAGCGACGCCTGATGATCTCGGCCGGTGAGAAAGCGATGGCCGAGATCGGCCCGATTTGTGTGTCAGTTATCTGCCACATTCGTGATAGGGTTACTGCATCTATGGATCGACGGTCGCAACACGAAACGATACGAACGCGAACACGGTATCGGCTAGGATGACTCCTACTGAGCAGGTGGCCGTGACTTTTCCCCTTGATGTGCACGTCTAGGCGGCCAGGGCCAGGTCTTCGGTTTGTATTCGCCGGGCGTGACAATTCCAAGGACCTGGCTGGCCACACCCTTGCCAAAAGAGATTCCATTTCTAGACCCGAATCGGGCTCACAAAGGCGAGAGCATAACGGGGGGATACGTGATGCAGGCAAGCAAAGCTCGGAAGCCAGGGCCCATCGAGAAGAATGCGGAAATTGAACGACTGTACCTTGAGCTAGCTTCGTTCAACCAACGCATCCAAGAACTCGAAAAGCAGCATCCCGAAGCATCGACGATTGAGGCTCTGAAGGTTAGTGCGCTCGCTCTGGCGCGGCAGATCGATGAAATTTGCTGTTCGACTGCTTCGACTGCAATCGAGTTGACCCGGTTGCTCGCGAAGTAAGCCTTAATGGCGACTTTGCTGTTGCGATGCGGTTCCGAGCCTGGCTCATCGGCGGTTCGATTCGATACCGAAGTCGGAGCGGGCTCAACGCGGAAGTGCGCCCCCACCAATGAGCAGGATGGTCGCTCCCACCCCAGCAAAAAAATGCGCGCCTTTGACATCGTCAGGTCTCCAAAGACTGACGAATGAACGCGTGAATGTGGGTTTAGTTGCCTGTGGGGAGAATCAGGTAGCTGCCATCAAGCAACTCAGTGCCTCGTCGCGAGGGCGTCTGAACTGAATTACTACGAAATCGACATTCCCGGCTATCTGCACGCTGGGCCTCTGGGCATTTGCATCAGGTTTGCCAGGGGCAGATATTAGCTCACTATTCAAGCGCGCTGCTGCCGGTGAGCGGGCGGGTTTAGGCGCACATGCCTATGCGAACTTCTTCAGTACCGCGCTGAAGCGAACGCTGCGCTTGCCGACAAGCGCAGTCGCTTCCGCGATCGCGCCTTCGTCGGTATAGGTGCCAGAAAAGCCGATGCCGACCTCGTAGCCGCCGAACAGCGACCGCTCGCCCACGCTTGGCGTGTGCTCGTGATTGACGAGCTCGCCCTTCCACCGTCCGTTCGCGCTGGTGTAGGCGCCGATGTAATCGAAGAACGCGTCGCCACCGTGGATCCGGCCGTCGTGCAGCATCATGACGCCGGTATTTCCGCCATCGATACCATCAAGCATCCGAATGTGAATGGAATAGAGGCCGTTGCTGATGCCGCCTTGTCCGACTGGCGTGATGGGCGGTGCGGCCTCCTCGCTGATGGGGGTCATCAACGCGTAGAAGGCAACGCCAGGTAATTGCGGCGCGCCACCTTCAAAATAATATTGCTCGCCCTGCTGCCGACCCTTGAGCGTCAGCGTGACGATGTCAGTCTTCAACAAGGGCTGGAAATTCGGATCGTTATTGTGGCGCAACGTCAACATTTCAGCCAATACCTCGCCGCCAGTAGACTCCTTGAAGGTGCCGACGGATGCGAAGGCCGAACTGCCGCCCATCATCTTGCCGTCATAGAAATAGAGGACGCCACGGCGGGAACCGTGCACCGTATGCATCTCGACCTTGTAAAGTCCCTTCAGCATTTCCGCTCCGGCTGGCCTGCGGGCTGTTCTCTCCGCCACGCCATAAGACCGATTTCATAGCTGGGCTGAACTTCAGCACGGCCTGGCGCTTCCTTCACGTTGATGGAAGTTACCCCCGCGCAGTGATATAGGCGATAAGGGAATCGCTTGTTGAGGTAGATCAAACGAGAAAATGTCACGATGTCCGCTCAGGGTCCAAACTCGGAAGTCGGAACGCGCAACCGTAACGTCCGCTTCACCCCCGACACCGGACTTTCGATAGCCAGCGCGGCACTTCCGGAAAAAGGGCCAAAATCGGAGGTGTCTCCGCCTTAGCGGCACGTCCGTTCTACCCTCGAAAGCAGACATGGAATTCGGCAAGCGCGGCCGGCAGCCACGTGTATCCGCGATAAGCACTGGCATGCGGAGTCATACAGGCTCGTAAAACATAAACGCTGGTTTACCTTTTAAGCGCATCCGGAGTTCGTGGACCGGACGGTCGCCAGTGGGTAAGTAGCGGATGGTCCTATAGTGCCCAGGAGCTCAACCTGCGCAGGGGGCGGCTCTGACTTGAGTTAGCGCAGTAAGAACTGGCTCTGCGGCTCTAACAATGCTGCAGGGGAGCGGAGGGGTAAGGTCTTTAGCGTTCTGCCGCCCCACCCCCTCCTGTTTCGGGCCCGGGCTCTACCCTGTGAAATAATTCCTTGCGCGATACAATCATTCAAATTGCTGAGGGGAGCCGCAGGGGAGCAAATGCATAGATGTTGACGGCGGCTTTGGTGCGTCGAGTTAGTTGGCGCGAAACAACAGTGTGCGTCCCGCGGCAGTGTCCAATGTCCGCTTTGCGCTGCCGGCTCAACCGGACGTTCGGTCAGCGGCGCCTTTGATTCAGCGAGTACGTCCCTCCGTATTCTCGTGCGACGTATGTCCCCGCGGGCCGGTCGTAATCCTACGCCATCTCGAACAGCTCAGGATGGACGATTTCGTTTTTGCCAGGCAGGCCCCGCGACGCATGATACACCGCGGTGGAAATCTGAGTCTTGGCTAGGAAGTGATTGCAGCTATGCCGCGACTGAAACGCGGACGTCCGGTCGTGAAGAAGCCGCTACAGCTCTTCTTTTCGTCGCATCGGTCGCATTCTTCGACAAATGCATTCTTCCAATCTGATATCGACTGCAGCGCATGCGGCCAGACCGAACGGGACAGTACACACTTCGGAAGATTGTAAACCGACACGTTCACACCAGCGGCGGCCAGGTGATCAACCGCTTTCGCCAGCCCCTCGCGATAGTCCATGGGATCCATCCAGAGCATCGCATCGTTCGCAATGGCAAAACCGGTGTTTTCGAGTCCCATCAACGCGACGTGATCGACGAATGATTCGGGCAATCCACCGACACGTCTCCGCGATAACCGGCGCGGTCAAGGCATGCAGGACAACGCGGATTTCAACGCGTTGGGCGCGATCTTTGAGCTTAAGAATTCCTAGCACGGTCTCGTCGAAAGCACCCTTGGCCTGCACCACATAATCGTGGAGATGATCGACCGCGGCATAAACCGGGATGGCCGCCATCAGCTTCGGGTGGCTGATATCCTTCCAGGCGTCCACAATCTGCGAGTTTGCGAACGCACGACCGTTGGTCAGAACCTGAACGGCGGTAGCAGGCAGCAGATCGCGGCACTGCTTCAGGACACCTATGAAATCCTTCCAGTCCGATAGGGTCTCGCCGCCGGTGAAGGTCAGCGCTTGCGTGCTGGAATCAATAAGGGGCAGGCTTTCTTTGATTTCATTCAGTATCCAGTGGTCATCGACATCCTTCGGTGGTTGCGAGCACATCAAGCAATAGTTGTTGCATCGTTCCGTGACCAGAAAGGAATTGTGCGCGGAGTTCCGCCGAAAGAGGGTACGAAACTTACGCGAAGAATGATCAAACCCGAGAACGTCGCCGTCTCCGAGGTAATCATACTTCAGCGCCACGGCGATGAATCGGCCTTCAAAGGCTTTAGGAGCAAGACTTGCGATGGACGAATCCGAAACAGCGAAAACGGATCGCCAATTGCATTCAAGCGCCCGCTGGACGTCCTCCGGTGTTTTAACGAGCGCAAAATCCGACGCCTGACGCCCGTCGCTGCATTCGACCGGCCGGAGCCTGACGACCGACCGAGCCTTCTCACCATGAAAGCCGCTGCTCAACAAGGCCGTGCCGTACAGAGGAAGAGTCATGAGGCCGCCCATCGCCGCAGGATTGCCGCGTCTTCCGGGGAATTTTCCAGGATGTTCAGCAGCACCCCCATGATACCCTTTTGCCGGGCGCAGAATGCAGACAGAGGCTTGATGCCGAGGGCGTCGCCTTGAGTGGCGTGATGATAGACGGGGTCCGCGCCGCAATGGCTCTCATACACGCACGTTGAGCATTCCGGGGCACATTGTGTTAATGACGACGATATCGTGTCGATCAGTTTGTCCGACAGAACGAGTGATTTGTAACTGTCGTGATCAACGTGCCCCAGCCGGAACGCGTTGTCGCCAGCCTCGGCAAGCATCCTGCCCTCATCGGAGGCGAAGATGCCGCCGTCGTAATTGTAAACCAGTGCACCAAGGCCGGCTCCGGCTGGACTGCGCAAGTCCAATGGGCCTGTCCGAAAGCATGCGCGTGAGGATCAGCGCGGCATAGAATTCCCGAAATGGCTTGCCCTGCCGGTTGATGTCCAGCACCCGGTGCAGACCACGCTCATAGAAATCCAGCCACTTTCCGGTATCGTATTTCTGAAACTGCTTGGTCTTCACCGCAAACCCGAACGGCGAAAGCGGACGCAAGAAGATGCCATCCAATCCCAACTGCAAATATTGGTCGATAATGTCATCGACGCGATCCAGGCTCGCTTCCGTTGTGGTCATCAGGGCACCGATCCTGTCGGGACCCAGAACCTCTTTGGCCCGCCGGATGCCGGCGACAGCTAGCTCGTGACTGTTTGCGCCCGGTCTCGGGCGGTTCTTATTGTGCAGATCGGCGGGGCCGTCGAGCGACGTAGAGAGAAGAACGTCGTTGGACTTACAAAAGTCGAGCACGACATCGTCCAATAGCGCCAAGTTTGACGCGATCACAAAGTCGACCTTTTTGCCGAGACTGGCGGAGCGCACTTTCGCGGTTGAAACAATGGTATTGATAAGTGGAAAATTAAGAAGTGGCTCGCCTCCCTGAAATTCAATCTTAATTCGCGGCGCCGGGCTGGCAAACGCGATGTCGAGGGCACGCATCGCCGTTTCTTCGCTCATATCGAATCGAGAGCGATCTGTACTTTGACGCGAGACTTGGCAGTAGGGGCAAGAGTGCTCACACCGTAACGTTACGACGAAGATATGAAGCGGTGTCGCTTGTTGAAGGAATGACATCCGGCTTCTAAGCCGCAATGCCAACAGCTGTCGTTGTGCCTGCTGATTGCTTCCGGTGATTAGGTGAGCCGAGTAGGCTTTCATAGAGACCATCGCCGGGCGTCACTCTAAGATCGATCAGCTTATTGATCTCATCTTCAGTTAGACGAATAAAATCGCCTACCATGTTTGCAACGAGATATTGATATGTTCCGGTGCGCTCAAAACTGAAAGGCAACAACGAAATAGTTTCGGTTGCCGCGCTGAACGCTTCAGGAGCTAAGAAACGGGCCATACTGCTCCGGCCGGAATCTACCCGGCATCTTTCTGGTTAGCCGCCAAAGACCCGAACGCAAGAGCAAGGATGACGTTTCGTACGCCTTCAGTCTTGCCGGCGACGCGGGCTCGCAAATTCTCGTCCGCAACGAGGTTGAGGAATCGTTCCTTCAGGTCGTCAGGAGAGAGAACGCCGCGGCGCTGCGGACTGGTGGATGCAAGAAGGTGGCACACATATCGATCGGCTACCCGGTCGATCTGACAGGTTGCCGTTCCAATTAGCCGATAGGCCGCCGCATCCAAGGCCTCCAGGCTCTGAATGCTCGAATCAAGATCTACAGCAATCATAACTGGAGAGGCCGAAAGATCCTTAGCGGCTGGAGGCATGTGAAGCATGGGATGCATGCGATGCATGAGATGAGTGACCAGCAACAATCGTCCCGTCAGGTTGCTTCGTCATAACGAACCCGAGGAGGTCCTCACCAACTTGAAAGTGAGCGTTCGGTGCCGGCTTCGCCTGCAAAGCTTGGTCTACCGGCGAAGTTACTTTGTCATTACTTACTGCCGGTTTGGCTTCTGCACCCTTCATCGACAGCCCCGAAAGCGGGCGCCGATTGATAGCAGCAACTTGGACTTTTTAGCCATTTTTGATCCCTCTGCGCCATGTCCACTCAAATTGAACGCGCGCGGAAATAGGATCATGTGAGCCTAGTCGGCAATACGAAATCGACGGTCGAATTGATTTTGGCGCAATAAAAGCTATTTCGCCGCAAATTGTGGTGATAAAGCGCTGCAATTGAGCCGGGGTTGGACAGCAAGTTTTCGCAACTTCAGCAATTTTTGATATTTCGAACTAGCGATCAGTGTGTACTTGGATAAATGAGACAAATCTGTGAGGGGAATCAGTTTGGGGCCGGACGCTAAAATCGAGTGGCATCAGCGACAGCCTGATGCACATTATCCATTTTTGGTTAGACGGATGTCTTGGTCGTGGTTCTCCGCCGAGATTGTTCGTGTTCAACCAACGGAATTGGAATAGCGAGTGAAGGGAGAAGCAGCTTATCTAGCGCTGCATGACTTTGTTCGCTCTGATGGAGAGACGACCATAAACGGGGGGAGCCGTTCGACTCTTACTGACGTCCGAGATAAATTGACGTTCGTGCCGGTCGGCTCTTCCGCGGAAGGTTGGAATTGTTTCAAAGGCAGGGTGTCGTCGGTCTTTGCAGTTCATCTCGCTCCTCTCTCATCAGATCAGTACGCAAACGATATCTCAAATATTCCCCCATCTTTGTACTTTGAAAATAGCAATCTTAAATCTACGCTTCAAAAACTCCAAGGCGTCTTAGATGGCTCGGGCATAGTTGACCGCGCATATGCTGAAACGCTCGGGCTGTTGCTCTTGTGGGAGCTACGGCACGCCGTTGACCCAAAGTACTCGCAATTGAAACCGGTTCGCGGAGGTTTAACTGTGCTTCAATTGAAACGCATCAAAGAGTTTGTTGGTGTTCACATTTCGAAAGGAATCGGGATATCCGAGCTAGCGAACTTGGTTGAACTGAGCCAGTTCCACTTTATTCGCGCGTTCAAAAGCTCAGTTGGGCTTTCGCCCTATCAGTACGTCCTGTCCGCGCGGATCGGCGTTGCAAAAGAGATGTTGTCGAAACGCGAACTATCGATTGCCGACGTGGCGCTTGGGGTGGGGTTTAGGGATGCATCCCAACTGAACCGCGTGTTTCGAAAATTGGTTGGAGTTACGCCAACGGCGTTTCGGCGCGAAAGTGGTTCGCGTTAAATAGTTGAAGTCACCCCGCCCGCACTCAAACCGCATGCAGGCGGGAAGCCTTCTCCTCAGATCGCATTACATCTTGCAGCAAGCGATACGCGACTACCGCCGATCAGTTGAAACACGATATAGCCCATGGCTTCGAGCGGTTGAATGGCACCCGCAGCGAGGACACCGACGGTGACCGCCGGGTTCATGTGGCGCCCGATACAGGGCCGTATGCGAAGGCGAAAGCCATGATAGCCAGGCCATAGGCAAGAGCAATTGCGCCCATGCCGGCCAGGCCGACGCCGTCGCCCATCACGGCCGCCGTTCCGGCGCCGATGAATACAAATGCGAACGTTCATGAACTCGGCCATGAGTTTAGCTGTCGTCTGGTTGGACATGTTGACTCCATAGGTGAGATTGATCGCGCGGCGCGAATGACGGTGCGCCGGGAGGCGGCAGGACCGGTGGATTGATCGCGGCAGATTGAAGTCTCGCCGATCATCAAGTTGAGTGCGCCAGTCCAATGACTACGAGGAGCCCCTTGCAAGCACAGGTTCTTGTTAGCAGCGACGGACGCGCCGCGATCTGCCGTCAGTGTGGGGTAGTTTGCCATTGGTACTTTTCCAGTGCATGAGCAGAGAAGCCCCGGACATACGATCGCGTATGGAGCGCATGTGTCCTCTCGGCGGCGCTCGCACAGTTCGGGACGAGAACGTTGATGTGTTCTGGCGGCCTCACGACTTTGGTGAGGTTGCGGGCAATTCGTGCCTATTGCTCCAAATGCATAAGCTCACGACGTTGTTCGAGCGTCACGAGGCAGGAGGCCTGGCTCCGATCGACCGGGAGCTTCGAGCTTCGTCAACGTCGCATGTCCGCTCGCGTCATTGCGAAGGGCGATTTCGTCGATGTGACCAATTGTGACACTGCGATACCTTGGGCTACGTCATCCCAAGCTTAGATGACCGGCCAGAGAGTACGGTCTGACGCCCCTCGCGCCTCGCAAGGCGCCCGCAAAGATCGCTCGCTCCTTGCGACGAGGACCGTTCGCTTTAAAACAGAAACCCGGAGTTTAATCCATGCGTCAAGTTCAACTTGCAGGCCTGTCTGTCATCGGGCTTCTCGCGATCGCCTCGCCAGCCGCTGCGAACGATCGGTACTGTCTGCAGGGACGGGAGTGGGGCTATCCCGGCAATTGCGAGTTTTCAACGTATAGCCAATGCACGGCCAGCGCGTCCGGCACCGACGCCTACTGCGGTATCAACCCACAGTACGCATATAGAGGCCAGCGCTCCGGCCACACACGAGCCTATTGAGCGACGGCATTTCGCGCCAGCGCGATGCGTCAGGAGGCGTGGTGGTCGCGGACGCGGCCACCATCATGTGCTGCGAGAAGTCCTGGCGGAGTCGAGTCGGGGCTGCTCATCGGGTGGAATGCCTTGGCCGGCGGCGGTTTTAGCGGTGGCTTGCCGGGCAACCCGACCGAGTCTTGACGCCGGAAGCGATCACGATGTTCGTTGGGTCCGGTTCCGATTCGTCGCATGAACGCGCGCCGCATGGTGTCGCGATTTGCGAATCCACAGAGTGTTGCGACGCATTTCAGAGGTCTGTTGGTATCTTCCAGCAAGCGTCGCGCCCGGTCAACGCGCGCCATCTCGACGAAGTTGCCCGGCGTCACGCCCGCTTCCTCCTGAAAGACGCGAGTGAAATTGCGTACGCTCATGGCGGTTCGCAGGGCAAGCGTCTTCACCGTCAGTTCGAGTTGCAAATGCTCCAGGATCCAGTGCTGCACAGCGTGGATTCGTCCTTCCTTTGCGCCCTGGGCCGCAAGATGTGCGCTGACTTGCGACTGGCCGCCCGACCGCTTCAGGAACACGACCAGCCGGCGCGCGACCGAAAGTGCAAGGCTATAGCCATGATCATCCTCGATCAGCTTCAGCGCGAGGTCGATGCCTGCAGCCACGCCCGCCGAGGTGCAGAGCGCTCCGTCTTGCACGAATATCCGGTCTGGCGAGACCTTGGCCGCTGGAAACTTCTCGGCGAGTTCGGAGGTGTGCTGCCAATGTGTTGTCACGTTGAGCCCGTCGAGAAGCCCCGCAGCGCCGAGAAAGAATGCGCCGGTGCCGTCCGACCCGTAGCGCCGACTCCGTAATGCGTGGCGACGCAGCAAGGTGCACGTAGCCGGCTCTTTATAGGCTTGAGCGTAGTCCGGTGTGCCGGCGACCAGCAGCGTGTCGATCGGCCCGTCGTCGTCAAAGATCGAACCGTGAGCCATCAGCGACATGCCTCCAGCCGTGACGTTGCGATCCCAACTCGTCGACAGGAGTCGAACCTCGTAATTGCATTTGCCGGGAGCTTGGCGGTTGGCTTCAAGGAAGGCATCCAAAGGACCGGAGATGTCAAGGGACTGCGCATTTTGCGGTACGACGATGGCAACAGGCGTACTGGTCGCTTTCGTCATCGTCAGTTCCGAGCTACGACGCGGAGGGCGTGACCCTGGTGGCCAGCCGCGCGCGCCGGGATCGGTGCGCTGGCAACCGGAGGGCTCGCGGCCTCGCGCAGAATGAACCCGGCGCCGCGTATATTGTAGATCATCGGCACTTCGTCGGGGCCATCGACCTTGTGGCGCAGGCGGCCCATGTGGACATCAATCAGATTGGTCTTCGCATCGAAGTTGTAGTTCCATACGTCCTTGAGGAGCATCGAGCGCGTAAGCAACTGTCCGCTACGCCGCATCATGTAATCGAGAAGACGGAACTCGCGCGGCAGCAGCTCGATCTGCCGGTTCCTGCGCCTTGCGTTCCGTTCGATGAGATCGAGTTCGAGCGTTCCAATTCTCAAGGTGGTCTCGCGCACGACCATGGGCCGCCGCAGCAACGCATCGAGTCGTGCAACGAGCTCGATCAATGCGAACGGCTTGATGAGATAGTCGTCGGCCCCCGTGCGCAACGTCATGACGCGATCCTCGACGGCATTGAGCCGGCTCAGCATCAGGATGGGGGCTTGTATCTGCTCCTGTCGCAGGCGCTGGATGATACCGAGCCCATCCAAGCCAGATGGCCGGCGATCGACGATTAGGGCATCGGGCCTCCATTCATGCGCCATCTTGAGGCCTTCAAGCCCATTCGATGCCCACTCCACCTCGAACCGCTGAGCGGCGAGCCCCTCGACAATTTCCTCTGCAACGCTTCTGTCGTCCTCTATCAGTAATACCTTCCTCATCGTGTTTTCTCTCGGTTGCTGCAGTCTCGGACGGCGTCGCTCGCCGCCGCCGTTGCCCCAGTCGGCGTCGCTGCCAGGCAAGCCTTCATGATGCCGTCGCCCGGCATTCGATGAGTTCAATGGTGCGATCGCGGTGATCTGCGTAACAGCCGTGATCGCAGTAGGTCAGATGGGTTCCGAGTTCGCGCAGATAGGCCGCTCCAATCGGCGTCTCGCAGCTCACGCATACAGGATTGGAACAGGGCGTCCTGCCGGTAACGAGGATGAACTGCACTTCATGCCTCCTAGGGAGCATCGTTGACGAAGCCGGTCGTCCAGGCCGCGCGCGGCCACGATAGCCACTTGCGATCGATTTCCTGGCGCGCCTTGAAGCGATCGAGGCAACTCTTTGAGCAGAGCGCGGTCCGCCAGGAGTAGCGCCGTATCAGGCCGAATCTTCCGTTGCATATTGGACACCGCTTGGTTGCGACGTCGCGAGCATGCTGGCCCTCGTCACCCATTTGCGCCTCCTATGCTTGATGCTGGGATCGTAGGCGGTTGCCGCCTGCAATCGGTTAGTCCGCTTGGTAACGAGACTAGGAGGGGAAGGCTGCGGTCTCCATTGTCGGCGGGTAGACGTCCGATACCTAAGAAGATCAGCAAAGCTATACGGGAGTTTATGGTGCTTGCCTTCGGATCAGCGGCCGTCATCGGGAGTGACGATGCGCACATGCGGATCGGTAATCGTGGCTCTCGACGTGGGCTATTGGATGCTGGTTAGTCACGACTTCGCAGAATGGCGGAATTCGGCCGGCTACCATGGCCGCGACGACGGACGGAGCACATCCGAAAACAAGGAGGCGGACCGCTCCCGTGTGCGGGGGACGCGGCAAGGGGAACGGTCCGCCCGGCAGACATGTGGTGCGCGCGGGGAGGAGACGCGGCCGATCTGCTGGATTCAAATCTAGGCTCGACCAGCCTGCCCATCAATTAAACCGAGGTTTAGCCAACCTAGCGTAAGGTTCGATTGGATTGCGGCCATGCCGGTTGATGGCCCTGAGGCTGGAATGCATTCCTAAGCCCGGCGCGACCTCGCAATGCTCGATTTTTCACGATGTAGCCGCTGCGGGCGGATGGTCGGGCACTTTGGACTGCGATCGGATCGCCAGACTTCCTTCTCAAAATGCACTAGTCTTGGCCGCCGCAAATCCGGAAGGCCAACGAACGATGTGTGGCCATATTCCGGATGGCCGAAACTTGGCTGCTAGCACCTGAGAGGAAGCCGCGTGACCAGTAGCTCCAAATCGCAACGAGATCCTGCAGCCGCGGTAGAGCGTGTCGTCTTCATCATCGACGATGATCTTGCGATGCGTGAGACCCTCGGCAGTCTTTTCCGTTCCGTGGGCTTGCGCGTGGAATTGTTCGGTTCAGCGCGTGAATTCGCGCAAATCAAGATGCCCGATGCGGCGAGTTGCCTGGTGCTCGACATTAGGTTGCCGGGGGTGAGCGGGCTCGAGTTTCAGGCTGAATTGCTCAAGGCCGACATTTGTATCCCGATAATCTTCATGACGGGTCATGGGGACATTCCGATGTCGGTTCAGGCCATGAAGGCCGGCGCCATGGACTTTCTGACCAAGCCGTTTCGCGACCAGGATATGCTTGATGCCGTCGTCAAAGCGCTTGAGCGCGATGAAAAACGGCGTGACGAGGAGAAGATCGTCGCAGAACTCCGCGGCCGGCTCGATTCCCTGACTGCGCGCGAGCGGGAGGTCATCACGTTCGTCGTCGACGGTCTGCTCAACAAGCAGATTGCGGCAAAGCTGGGTGTCACCGAGATTACGGTGAAAGTCCACCGGGTCAACATGATGCGGAAAATGAGGGCGCGGTCCATGATCGAACTGGTGGGAATGGCCGATTTGCTCGGGATCCGGCACCCTAAGGTCTAGACTCTATACTCAGGTATCGTTTTCCAAGTGCGATCCGCAGTGCAATCTGGGGACGACGACACTTCGGGAATCCTGCCGCCGGGTCAAGGAATGATCGATTTTGCCAAAGCCACCGCTCGTCGCAATCATTGATGATGATGCGTCCGTCCGTGCCACGACCGATAGCCTCGTCAGGTCGCTTGGATATGTCGCGCATACATTCGCGTCTGCGGAAGAGTTCCTGCATTCGAACCGCATCGACGAGTTCGCATGCATCATGGCAGACGTTCAGATGCCCGGCATGAGCGGCGTCCAGTTGCAGGATCATCTGAATGCCATGGGTTACGTAACTCCGTTCATTTTTCTCACTGGGTTCCCGGACGAGAAGACCCGCGCGCGGGCCATGGCGGGCGGAGCAATCTGCTATCTGACGAAGCCGTTCGGCGGCGACAATCTTATCCAATGCCTTGAGACCGCGTTGAAGACAGATGGCGGTGGAGCCGGAAGCTGAGGCGCCAGCGCGGGCTTCTGGGCTTCTTGATCGGTGAATGATGGTGGTCTTGCAGACTGGCGAGTCTGGCATGAGGCCCAGCTTGATTGTTGCCCTTGTGAACTGGACGATTGCGCGCGAGGAGCCGAGAAGGCGATACCTCGGTATGAAGCGTGCCTCCCAATGATCGATCCAATCTAAGCGGAGGCAGAATGGAGTATTGCGTGGCGCCGCCTATTCTCAATCGCAAGCAGTCACCGTGCTGCCGCCATTGATCAAGCTCATCAGCAGACCGAGGTTACCATGCTTGTCACACTTGTCGCCGTCCTCTGTAACGCCCAGCTTTGCCTGGAAAAAGTTGTGACCAACAGTGAGCAGTCGGGCCTCACGATGTCTGCGTGTCAGGTAAACGCGCAAATTGGTATAGCCGACTGGCTTACCAACGGTCCGCATCATGGGTGGAGGCTAGAAGGTTACAAGTGTGTACTGGGAAAATATGCGCCCAAACAGAGCGCTTGATACTGGCAAGCTGCCGGTGCCGCGGGCGTCGCCAATGTCGACGCTAAGGCGCGACAGAAGGCGCCAGACGTCGGCGCTGAGCGTCCGGAACGTCGAATTACCAATACCTGCTTGTGCTGGGCAGATGAGGCGCCGGGATAGACGATTCGAGCGGGCCGTTGAGACGTCGCTTTCGATCAGTTGGTCGACGGCGCACTATACCGCTTGCCAGGGAATCGTGAACTGAAACGTGGCGCCGTGAGGTTGATTTGCGATCGCCAAGAGTCGACCACTGTGCGCCTCGATGATCGAACGGCAGATCGACAGCCCCATACCCATGCCGCCGGCTTTAGTGGTGAAGAAGGCATTGAACAGCCGATCCGCATCCTTTGGAGAAATGCCGATTCCGCAATCCGTCACGCTTACGAGCACTTGTTCTGCGCCATCCCGACGCGATTGGACCACCAGTGCGCGCGGTCGATCCATAACCGACTGCATTGCTTCGAGACCGTTCATGACCAGGTTGATAATCACCTGCTGCAATTGGACTCGATCGCCCAAGATCGAGGGCAGAGCCGGTGCCAGCTCCAATCGTAACGACACATGTCGGCTGGTCAATTCGTGTTGCACCAAAGCGAGCGCCTCCCTAACGACGTCATTGACATCGAGCGGCGCCCTCTCGAGGTCGGACCTCTTTGCCAGCGCCCGAACACGTCGAATCACGTCAGCCGCCCGATTGCCTTCCTTTATGATCCAACCTGCAGCGAGGCGTGCTTCCTCCAGGTTGGGGGTATCGCCGTCGAGCCAACGCAGACAGGCTCCGGCGGCATTGACGAGGGCAGCCAGCGGTTGGTTCACCTCATGTGCGATCGAGGCGGTCAGTTCGCCCAGCGTCGTCACCCGCGTAACGCGTGCAAGCTCCATCTGGGCATCGAGCAGGCGTCTTTCGCTGGCGCGCAGCTCTTCTTCTGCCACCTTGCGGTCCGTGATATCGCGGCACACGTTGCCGATGTTCACGGGCTGCCCGGTCTCGGGATCGTCGATCCGAAAGGCCGAATAGAGGATAGGAATTGGATCTCCGGTCTTGAAATGGCGAAAACGCATCTCGCCCGACCATGACCCCTTTTCGAGCACCGTCGGCCAGAGCACGTCATTCACGAACTGACGGTCCTCCGGGAAAATGTAGTGGATTCCACGCCTCGTCTTGGCTTCTTCCCAGCTGTCGAGCCCAACCATCCTCAGGCCGGCCTTGTTCAGGTAGATCGGCGTCCCTCCGGAGAGGTCGGCGATCGCCATTAGGTCAGCCGCCTGTTCGACCAATGACGCCAGGCGTTGGCGCTCGAGCTCGGCACGTTTGCGCTCCGTGATGTCGACGACGAACGAAACGCCTTCGTCTTGTTTCGACTCGAAAAGCGCGCGGGCGATCAGAACGGAGACGCGGCTACCGTCTTTGCGAAAGTACTCTTTCTCCCGCGGTGGGAGGGATCCAGCCGCCCTTAGCTCGGCAAGGACACGCCCGTCGGTGTCGCTCCATTCGGGCGGCGTCAGCTTCGTCCATAACAGCCTACCCGCGAGGAGATCTTCCCGGTCATATCCGACGATATCCAGAAAGGCCTGATTGGCATCGATGATTCGGCCCTGAGCATCCCAAATCAAGACCCCGACGATGTTCGAATCGACCAGGCGCCGGATCCTGGCCTCGCGCTCCTGGAGATCGCCATAGAGGCGAGCATTCTCCAGCGAGTTCGCGGCTTGCGAGGTCAACAATTTCAGAACCGAGATCCGAGAGGGCGTGAATACGCGCGATGCAAGCTCGTTCTCAAGATACAGCGCCCCGATCAGCTTGGCCTGTTTCAGCAAAGGTAGGCAAAGGACTGATCGGGCGCGTTCGCGGCTGATGTAATCGTCTGCCGAGAACAGGTTCTTCGCCAGGGCGTCATCCAGGATCACGCTTTCCCGCGTCCGCAACACGGTGTGAAGCACGGATTGCGGAAGGGCGGCCGGCGACACCGGCGTTTGGCTCAGCGTGACCTCAACTTGGTTTTGGCCGGTAGTCGCTTCAGCAGCGATCTGTGGCTCATCACCAGCAAGCAGAATAAGTAGGCCACGCTCGGCCCCGGCGTGCTCGACCGCTATCCGAAGCAGTGTTTCGATGAGCTTGCTGAGCTCGATCTCACCTGAGACGGCCTGAGACACCTTGACTACGGTTGCGAGGTCTAGGTTTTCGATCGGCGCTCCGATCGTCCCTGTCGGACCGAGAGCCGGCGCGTCCTCTCGCAGATGCGAATACAACTCATCGAGCTGTCGTACCTTGCCGTGGGCTCCCCAACTCAGGTAGCAGCGCCGCGCGCTTCGCTGATATGATTCAGCGATGGTTTGAAAGCCGCGGGTCGCGCAAAACCGGGCAGCCCGTTCGTGGGCCAAGCCCTCGTTCTGGATGAAACCATGTTCCCGCGACAGTCTAATCGCCTCCTCATGGAGGCGCATCGCGTCCAGCTCCCGGCCTTCAAGGCGCGCAATCTCGGAACCCACCAATGCTGCGCGATTTGCGAACGTTGCGGGGCAGTGCTCCGCCCACAGCACGAGCTGCCTGTGATGCGCGATCAACGCTTCTAAATGCTGACGCCGTTCCTCGGGCGAACTCGTGTCGTAATGTGCCGCCCGAGCGAGCGCTGCGAAAAAGTGGTATTCGGCCAACTCAAATTGGGTCGGGATCGTCCAAAGCAGTGCTTCGACCTTGGATACGGCCGCCATAGCTGATGTGGCGTCGTTGGCGTAGACCCTGGCCTGTAGCTTGCGAATCCAATAGTAGCAGGACGCAATGGCGAGTTGAGGATTGCTGTTCAGGCGTCGCTCGAAATGACTCTCTTCGAATTCCGCGTCATTGAAGGAGTTGAAGTCCTGCGTCAGTCCGCGGAGCATCCGGATCAATCTGAGCTGCCCGATGATGCAATCACTCGCGAGACCGAACCGTACCTTCCGAGCGAACTCGAGGCCGTGGTCGGAGACACGCTCGACTTCACTGAGCAAGTCTCCTGCAGCGATAAGATTGGTAATCACGTCGATGCAGCTATAGGCTGCATAGGAAAGATCACCGGCAGCGAGCGCCGCATCAAAGGCCCGTCCCAGGAAGGCGTGAGAGATCTGCAAGGGCTGAGTCCAATGAGCGACATGGACGGCAAACACCAGATAGACACGAGCGCTATAGCGGTCGAGGCCATGCTTCTCGATTAAATCCAGGCCAAGCCTGCCAAAGCGGGATCCTGCCCGGTATTGTCCGAAGTGCGCGCCAAGGACGCCGCCGAGCCACACATAGGCGAGGCATGAGCCGTCGCTGTTGCCGAACTCCAGGCTGAGGCGTGCCATCCGACTGACGATCAGCCGGAACAAATTCAAATCAGTGAACAAGGCTGGCGAGGTGAGGACGGTCAGCACGTCCATGGTGGCACACCGATCCGGATCCCACATCCGCGGCAAGTCAACCAGCGCTTCAATCGAGCGAGCACCGAGCCGCTGCCACAATCGGTCATAGCCTCGGCGAACATCTTCCGTTGTCGGATGAGCCGACCACTCGCCGTCGATGCGGCGGAGATGCTCCAAGCCCACCCGAACAGCGTCGTCACTCCGGTCCAGGGTTGTGTAAAGATTGATACGCGCGCAGGTGACGGAAGCGGAATCAATCATGTTCCGCGTGTGAATTGACAACGCGGCGAGCCGTTCTTCGGCTGACGGCAACTCCCCGGTCAGGTATTCGCACTCGGCCCAATTGAGCTCGAGGTCGAAGGTTAGCCGATAACAACTGTGCCAGCCGATCTCGGCCAGCAAGGCACGACCGGCGCTGAAATATCGCAACGCCGAGTCGTATGCGGTTGCCGTCTTGGCGCGCTTGCCTGCCAAGAGGTTGAGCCGCGCGATCTCTTCGCGCTCAGTCTGGCTGACGATCAAACCTGCGCCGCGATCGAACTGGTTCACAAGCTCGAAGACATTCTCCTCAATCTCGTCGACCGGGGTACCTGCCGCGAGCAGGCGCCCAATCTGGAGATGGGTCATTGCGCGCTCATCTTCAGGGATGAGCGCATATGCCGCCTCTCTAATACGGTCGTGGAGGAAGGAGTAGGCGTCGTCCGAGCGCAGCACAAGACCGGACTGGACGGCGTCCCAAAGCGTGGCGTGGATCTCTGCTTCGGTTGCTTGATAGACCAAGGCCAGGGCAGCTGTCTTGGCCGCGTTTCCGAGACATGCCAGTTGCTTCAGAACACCTTGGGTTGCGGGAGGCAGGCGGCCCAGTTTCTTCGCCATCAGATCCGCAACGTTACCGGTGAATCCCTTGGCCCGGATGCGCGGCAAGTCCCACGTCCAAGCCGTGGTAGGCGGATCGAATGCCAGCAGCGCCTCGTCGGCTAATGTAGCCACGAACTGGATCGTGAAGAATGGATTGCCAGCCGTCTTCTCGAACACCAGGTCGGCTAATGGCCGCACGCTGCTCTTCTCCGTCCGCAGGGCGTCTGCCAACAGCCGCGCCACGTCGTCGGCCCACAGCGGCATCAGCATCGTCTCTTGCACACGCCCGTGCGCATTCCGAATTTCGGCCAGCGTGCGCGCAAGCGGGTGCGTGGGGCCGACCTCGTTGTCCCGGTAAGCCCCGATCAGCAGCAAATGGCGCACGTCCGGGTGTGCAAGCAGATGCTCGATCAAATCGAGCGTTGCCGAGTCCAGCCACTGGAGATCATCGAGGAATAGCGTCAGGGGGTGCTCTGGCCTGGCAAACACGCTGAGGAAGCGGCGGAATACCAACTGAAATCGGCCCTGCTGGTCCTGTGGCGAAAGATCAGGAATTAGCGCCTGATCGCCTATGATGAGAGCCAGTTGCGGAACGAGATTCACCATGAGCTGGCCATTAGAGCCCAGTGCCTCCTGCAAGGCGCCGCGCCATTGGCCCAACTCCACGTCGCTCTTGCCAAGGATCTGTTGAACCAGGCTCTGGAAGGCCTGGGCTATCGTGGCATAAGGGATGTTGCGCTTGTACTGGTCGAATTTGCCGGCCGAAAACAAGCCGCGGGTCGGCACCAGCTCTTTGTGCAGCTCGTTGACGATCGAGGATTTGCCTATGCCGGAGTAACCCGAAACCAGCACCAACTCCGGCATACCGCTCTTGACGACGCGATCGAAGGCTGTGAGCAGGGTCTCGACTTCGCGCTCGCGGCCGTAGAGCTTTTCAGGAACCAGCAGCCGGTCGGGCGTGTCCTGTTGGCCGAGCGCGAAGTCGCCGATCGCCCCATGGGCTTCCCATTCGACCAGGCAGCGTCGCAGATCGCGCTCGACACCGGCCGCGGTCTGGTAGCGTTCCTCGGCCGTCTTGGCGAGCAGCTTCATGATGAGGGCCGAGATTGTTGCAGGCGCAGTCGGCAGCCGCTCGGTGGGCGGGGTCGGCCTTCTCGCGATATGGCAGTGCACCCACTCCATGGGTTCGACCGCGGTGAATGGCAACGAGCCCGTCAGCATCTGGAAGAGCGTGATACCCAACGCGTAGAGGTCGCTGCGCGCATCGATCGAACGGTTCATCCGCCCGGTTTGTTCGGGAGCCATGTAGGCCAGGGTCCCGGCAATGGTCTCGGGAGGTTCGAGCGCCGGCCGCTCGCGAGGCAGTCGCGACGCGATACCAAACCCCGTGAGCCTGACTTGGCCGGTCGTGCGGTTGACGAGGATGTTGGCTGGCTTGATGTCCTTGTGCACGAGGCGGCGTCTGTGCGCCTTGTCGAGCGCGTTGGTGATCCCGATGGCGAGGCGCAAGAAGCATCCCGGCTCGAGAGGCTCGTTGAGCATCCGTTCGAGTGGCTCACTGTCGATATCCCGGAGCACCAGCATAGTTCGACCGCGCTCGCGAACGAGGTCCAGTGGCCGCACTGCCCACGCCTCGTCCAGTTCATCCTTCAATCCGTATTCGTGAGCGAGACGATCGAGGGTGGCGGGGGCCGGGTGTTCCGAGGCAGGGAGAACCGCGAGCACCGTCTCCTGCTTGCCTTCGGCACTCGCGCGCTGTCCCCGGCAGAAGATGCGGTCACCGTCTTTCCACAGGATCGGGAAGCTGCGATCGCCGTTGGCGTCGAACTGATTCGAAGGATTCATCGACAACCTCCGCCATCGGGCCGTGACGGCACTCGTACTGAGAAGGTGTTGCATCCCGTAGCCGGACCAAGCCGACCTTGAGCAGAAAAGCATAGCACATACAGGAAGGTACGCGATAGCTGCGCCGGGCCTGGCTCCGGATGCACGGCTAACAGCGCATGGACTACTGGTGCGAAACTGGTGCGGTTGGCCAGGAGCGGAAACTTGGAGAGGCCGCCGAGCCCTGTTGCATTTTCAGTCGAGCAGATAGTCGGTTGCTCCCGGCACAAAAGTTTGCGGATACAGGGAGCTGAGAGAGTCCGGCGAATTCGCTATTCCTGGCTTTGCAAAGGTGTCGGTCGTGAACAAGCCCGCTACCGAAGCCCGGATGGGCGTCAATCCCTTCACGAAGGAACCGATGCAGTTCGCAGCCAAGCCCGCGAGCAAGTCGGTGAAGGCCTCACCGTTGAAGGTCGCCAAGGACGCTGTCCAGAGTGTTGGAGAAAGTTGAGGCGAGTCATCGATAGTCTAGGCCTTTCGGCCGGCAAACTAATAATGACGATCGCAAAAGCAAATTGGGAGAACAATCAAACCGACGGCGGGGATACCGTCTCGCCGTTGCAGTTTCAGCCAATCTCAACGCGGCTGAGGTTTCCCACGACGATCGTGACCGAACCCGCGCAGCGCCAGTGCGGACGTGATCTGACAACCATCCACCGGCTTCCGGCAACGCCTTATGGTGACGGCGGAATGTGAACCCTATTTGCATTCGAGGAGACGATTGGTGCTACCAGGCATTCTTGCGCGCGCAGGGACAGCCATAATCCTATGCAAATCAACACCCGACCGACGATCCAACGCCGAGCGCCGGATCGGTCGTGTCGAGCACCGCTCTATGGATCCATCCCCAGCGACTGACCGCCAAACTTGGACGGATCGTCATAGCGTGGCGTGTCGTCATAGCCGGGCATCGTAACGACGAAACGCGAAATCACACTATGGCTGTGATGCAGGATGAGATGTCGTGGTCGAAGGGGATGCACAGTTGCAGCGCCGGCAGACCCGCAGAACCCGATCAGAAGGCCCAAGGCCAAAACATATCTACGCATCGAACCAACTCCAGTAGCATCACTCACAGGCATGGCGATGGCCGTCGTAACCGAGGAAGGTGCCGGATGCGGGATCGTAGGAGCGATGGAGATGTGCGCAGGATGAAGCCATGGCGCGATCTGCAGCATAGGCGTTGTTCGCTCCGAAGACGGGAGCCGCGCCGCCGGGCAGTTCGAGGCCCATTCTGCCCGCAGGGGTCAGCGCGCCATCGTTTAGCACACTACGGTCCGGATATTGCGCGTCAAAGGCGGCCGGATGGCTGGTCGCCCAGGTGGGCAACTGCGCGCGCGCGGCGGTGACCGCAGTCATCGATAGCAGCGTCGTAGTAATCAGAAGTTTGAACGTCGTCATAGTCGTTCTCCGTGTTGTTGTGTGCGGAGAACTTGCGCCAGCGATCACTGCGGCTCTGTTGAGAACGTTTCCTTCGAGTACTTTATCGACCTCCGTTATATAGGTGGTGCATCCAAGGAATTTCGTGGAGTGAACATCACACTTGCGCGAACGGTGCAGGTGACGAAGTCTCCTGTATGAGATCAGCGTTCGACACGTGTGGCGGTCGTGATCGAATTGAGATCGGTAGGCCATTGCGTGTGCGATGGCGGAGGCGTCGTAAATTATTGTTTAGCCTCCCTGATGCCGAAGAGATGCCGGTCCGATACGTGCCTGAATAACATAGTTGACGTTGAGCCGAGTCCTTCTCCAGGTGTCCCCTTTGAGTATCGCCCGAATACGTTCGGATCATCGGCGCAATGGCCGTAAGCGACGATCTGCTTGAATGACGACCCTCTGCAGTTGCTTGAATTGCGTGCGAACGGCGGCCTTTGACGAGCGATCAAGAAGCCACCGCGCGTGCTAGGCTGCCCGCCGATAAGAAAACAGGGCTTCCAAAATAGTGGGTCTAGCGATGTAAGGGACCCCCGACGGACCGGCAGGCGAACGTTGAAAGCGAAGTCGATCTGCCAATTGATAAGGATTGGCTGCAAATGGAGTCAGTTGGCAGACTGATAAGGAAATTGCTCAGTCCTCAAATGGATGGATCCGTTACTTTGGACGGTGTCCGATGAGGAGGGGACGTTTGAATGCCCCGCGCCGCAGGGCAATGGTTTCCGCTTGTACAAGCAGATCGCGCTCGACGCTGTTTTCCGCGGACTACCCGGCCAAAGGAGCGAGGACGAGGCCAACGTCGAGTCAATCGACGTCGCAGACTGAAACTTATGGTTGTGCGGATGCTTTTGTCACACGCGCCGATCGCGGACCGGATATCGTCCCGGTACAGCGATTTCGACGAGACTGTGGTTGAGGCCCGACGGCACTCGCTCAAGCGTCGCTAGATGTCCAACTGTCGCGGTCATGTGCGCACCGGGAGCCCGAAAAGCAGCTTGTCCAGCGTGATCGGATAATCCCGAATTCGGACGCCGCACGCGTTGTAGATCGCGTTGCCGATCGCGGCGCCAGCGCCGCAGATGCCGAGTTCACCGATGCCCTTGCTCTTGAGCGGGTTAGACTGGTTGTCCAGCTCGGTAAGAAAAATGGCGTCGATGGCCGGAATATCGGCGTGCACTGGCACCAGGTATTCAGCGAGATCCCGATTGACGAAATAGCCGAAGCGGGGATCCAGCGTGATGCCTTCGTGCAACGCGGCTCCGACGCCGAATACCATCCCGCCGATCGCCTGGGACTGCGCCGTCTTGGCGTTCAGCACACGGCCGGCGGTGAATACGCCGAACATGCGCCGCACTCTTGCCTCGCCGGTATCCATGTCGACGCCGACTTCGGCGAAATGCGCGCCATAGGATTGTTGCGAGAAATCCTTATTGTTACGGCCCGGCCGGATTTCGCCGTCGGCGTCCATCCCCGAGCCGACAAGGTCGGTCAGCTTTCTGGACTGTTCTCCGGATGAGATGCTGCCGTCGGCGAAGCGTGCTGCTGCCGGATCCATGCCGGCGGCTTGCGCCAGCTTTTGACGGAGCGAATTGCACGCCTCGAACAGAGCCGAGCCTGAGCTGCCAGCGCCCCACGACCCACCCGAACCCGCAGCCTGCGGAAAGTCGGTATCGCCGAGTTCGACCCGGACTTGACCCGTCGGCAGCCCGAGCATCTCGGCGGCGATTTGTGCCAGGATGGTATATGTCCCAGTGCCGATGTCGGTCATCGCCATTCGTACCGTGGCCGTACCGTCAGGATCCAACCGAACATTGGCTTTGGATAGCAGAAGCGGGTTTCCGCGTGTCGCCGCGGCCATCCCCATCCCCACCAGCCAACGCCCGTCGCGGATTTGGCCCGGCTTTGGATTGCGCTTGTCCCATCCAAATCGGCGCGCACCTTCCTGCATACAGGCAATCAAATGGCGGCTCGAAAACGGGATGTGCTTTTCCGGGTCTTCGCTCGGCTCGTTTTGAATGCGAAGTTCGATCGGGTCGAGGTCGAGTTTTTCGGCGAGTTCGTCCATAGCGCATTCCAGCGCCATCAGCCCGACGGACTCGCCCGGTGCCCGCATCGAGGACGCGACCGGCATATCCAGCGGCGCCAAACGATGTCGCGTTAGCCGATTGGGCCCGGCATACAAGGTGCGGGTTTGGAGGGCGGCGCCCTCATAGGTTTGCTCACTGGGCAGATTGCCGGAAAATACATCGTGGCCGATCGCTAGAATACGGCCATCGCGATCAGTGCCAAGGCGTACCCGCTGGATGGTAGCGGAGCGGTGCGTCGTGACGTGAAAGATCTGCTGACGCGTCAGTGCGACTTTCACCGGCCGCTTGAGCCGCCGCGCGGCGATTGCCGCCAGTATGGCGTCGGCATTGACCCAGAGTTTGCCGCCGAAGCCGCCGCCGATGAACGGGCTGACGAGGCGGATGTTCTCGACGGGAATCTTCAGGGTTCTCGCGATGACCTGCTGACCCTGGTTGAGCATCTGATTGGCGGTGTGCAGGGTGAGTTTGTCGCCATCCCACATCGCGAGTGTGGCATGGGGTTCCATCATCGCGTGGCTTTGCAACGGAGTGGTGTAGGTCACATCGAGTTGCACAGGAGCGCTGGCGAACGCCCCGGCGAAATCGCCTACGGCGCTGTCAGCCGGCTGACCATCGCTCGGCCGCGGAACGCGAGCTTCGCCGAGGTTGGTGCGGAGCGCATATTTGCCGACGGCTCGATCATATTTCACCTCGACGAGATAAGCGGCCGCTCGGGCCTCTTCGAAGCTCTCGGCGACCACGAAGGCGACGGGCTCACCGTAATGCCTCACGCCCGCCCCGGTGAGGACCGGGTGCGCTTCCCGGTGATTGCCGGTGCCCTGTACCGGCGCGTTCTGATAGGTAAGCACCAGCACGACACCCGGCGCCTTCTCCGCCGCGCGGACGTCGATCGACTGGATTGTTCCTTTCCCGATCGAGGCTTCGACCACGAAGCCATAGAGCACGTTATCCTGCTGCATCTCGTAGGCGTAATGGGCCCCGCCGCTAACTTTTGCCCGGCCGTCGACGCGGTCGAGCGGCTTGCCGACGACGCCCTGTGCATCGAGTGCATTGGTGCCGACAGGTGAATTCATTTCCATGCGCTGGTCTCCCTAGGCCTGCGTCATCTCTGCCAGCACGCTGTGCAGCGTACGCCGCGTCAGTGGTATCTTGAAATTGTTTCCGCCGAATCCCCGTGCGTCCTCGAGAACTGCGTTTGCCGCCGCATCGAAGGCGGCTGCTTTCGCCGGGGAATTGACCAGAGCTTGCTCCGCGCGCGACGATCGCCAGGGCTTTGGAGCGAGTCCGCCGAATGCGAGCCGAGCCGAGCGAACCGTTCCATGCACGCTGTCGACTATTGCGGCGACCGAAACCAGTGCGAAGGCGTAGGAGGCGCGATCTCGGACCTTGCGATAGACCTGCACACCGGGAGGCGGTGGGGGCAGCGTCACCGACGTAATGATTTCGCCTGGCTTGAGTGACGTCTCGATCTCCGGAGTCTTGCCGGGCAGGCGGTGGAGGTCCTCGATCGGAATGATTCTGGCGTGACCCTCGCTGTCGACCGTCTCGACCTTGGCATCGAGCGCCCGCATTGCAACCGCCATATCCGACGGATGGGTCGCGATGCAGTGCTCGCTGGTGCCCAGGATGGCGTGAATGCGGTTGAAACCCGCAAGCGCCGCACAGCCGGAGCCCGGGTTCCGCTTGTTGCAGGGTTTCGTGACGTCATAGAAATAATAGCAGCGAGTTCTCTGCAGTAAATTACCGCCGGTCGTGGCCTTGTTGCGCAACTGCGCGCTGGCACCGGCCAGCAGCGCGCGGCTAAGGACGCCATAACGATGCCGCACGCGCCGGTCGGCGGCAAGATCGCTATTGCGAACCAGCGTTCCGATGCGCAAGCCGCCATCGGCAGTATCTTCGATCTTGTCGAGCGACAGATCGTTGATGTCGAGCAGCTTTGAGGGCGTCTCGACCTGCAACTTCATCAGGTCGAGCAGATTGGTGCCGCCAGCGATGATCTTTGTGCCGGGCTTCGCGGCAGCGGCGGCGGCATGCTCCGCCGTGTCGGCGCGCTGATAGGTGAAGGCTTTCATGCCGGCATTCCCCCGGCTTGCTTGATGGCGGCCACGATGTTGGGGTATGCGGCGCAGCGGCAGATATTGCCGCTCATCCTCTCGCGAATTTCCGCATCGGTGAGCTCAACGGCCGCCTGCGCCAGATCCTCGGTTACATAGCTCGGCATGCCCAGCTGGCTTTCGGCCAGCATTCCGATGGCGGAGCAGATCTGGCCGGAGGTGCAGTAACCGCACTGAAACCCGTCATGCTCGACGAACGCAGCCTGAACGGGGTGCAGATCATCGCCCAGCGCCAGTCCCTCGACGGTGGTGATGGATTGCCCGTCATGCATCACGGCAAGCGTCAGGCAGGAATTGATGCGGCGCCCCTCGATCAGCACGGTGCACGCGCCGCATTGGCCGTGGTCGCAGCCTTTCTTCGAGCCGGTTAGCGCGAGATGTTCCCGCAAAGCGTCGAGCAAGGTCGTGCGGGTATCCAGCATCAGGGAATGGAGGTGGCCGTTGATCCGAAGCTGGACCTTCACAGCAGGAGGGGGCGGCTCGTCGCCAACGAACGGATCTGTTGCAAGGGCTGCACGCGGCAGCGTGCTCAAAAGCAGGGCAGTGGCTCCGGTCTCAATCACCGTACGGCGAGTAACTTCAGAAGTGGGCCGTTCATCCGGCACGGTGTAGGAGTCTTGTTCGTCCATATTGGCTCCTTGCTTGCCTAATCAGCAGGAAACTCAGGCTTACGGCCCGCAGTGTCCTGTTGTCTGAGAAAGGACATCGGGCTTACGACCAGATGTCCTTGAACGTTGATGGGGTGTCACCGTGCTGCGCGCACGACGGCCCATCGAAGCGGTTCAATTTCGAGGGTTGATCTCCGTATGCAGGTCCGCGCTCCCGGCTCAGCTTCGAACAGGAAGCCAGGATCGAACTTGGCCGGAAATGACGATGTGGATCGCAGAAGCTCTGATGGTCTCCTCGATCAATTGGACCTTCACCAGAGAGTTAGGCAGCCGCAAATCGGAGGCCGACTAAATTGGAGTTTATGGAGTTCACTTCCAGTTGAACCGGCATTCTCTTGGGAGCGACCATGCGGTGCTTGAATCGATCGCTCGTATCGAATCACCTGCAGCGCTTGATCGAGGCCGCGCAATGGCAAGAAACGGCAGCTTCGGCTCGTCGACGGCGTGCCGCGGCGAAGGCGGTGACGGTCGCGCTCTAGGGTGCTACGATATCCTGTCGGGACGTGCCGTATGCGGTATCGACAATCTCCCATCCTCCGCCAAGGGCTCGATAGAGATTGACGAGGCCCGTCGCGATCTGCGTGTTGCTGTCGGCCAGATCATTTTCGCTCTGCAGCAGCTGAGTTTGGGAGGAGAGCACATTCAGAAAGTCGATCGCCCCCTCCGAGTAACGCTGCCGCGCGGCTTGCAGGGCGGCCTGATTTTCAGTGACGGCGCGGGCGATGTCGGCGCGTCGGCGTTGCGCTTCGCGATAGGCCGTCAGCGCATCGTCGACGTCCTTCCAGGCCCGCAGAACCGTTTTCTGAAACAGGACAGCTGCCTCGCGCTGTTGCGATTCCCGCAGCGTCAATGTGCTCCGCAGATCGGGATAGAAATCGCTGGCCCCACGGCGAATGTGGTCGATGCCGGGGAAAATAGGTTGCCCAGGCGCAAGCTCTCGACGCCGGCTGCGCCGTTCAATGTGACGTCGGGGTAGAAGTTCGCCACCGCGACGCCAGTCTGCGCCGTGGCTTCATGAAGTCTCGCCTCGGCCTCGCGCACGTCCGGCCGGCGGCGGACCAGCGTTCCAGGCAGACCCACTGGCACCCTGCGCGGAACGCGCGGCGCTATCTGGGGACGGCGCAGCTCGGCCTCGAGCGCGCGGGGCGCGTCGCCGAGCAGGAGTCCGATGGCATTGATGAGTTCCGCCTCCTGGACGCGCAGTGGCGGCAGGGTCGCGGCGATCGTTGCTTGTTGAGCCCGGGCTTGAGCGATGTCGAGTGTTGTCGCCACACCGTTGCCGAAACGTGTGTTCACGAGCTGCACATTCTCTTCGGAGAGATGAAGATTGCGCTTCGCAATCGCAAGTCGGTTCTGCGTTCCGCGCAACAGCATGTAATTTTGCGCCAGTTCGGCGACCGCCGCGAGCGCGACGCCGTGCCGGTTCTCCACAGCCGCCAAAGTGTTGGCGTCGGCGGCTTCCACGGCCCGACGGACGCGACCGAACAGATCCAGCTGCCAGGAGGATGTCAGGCCATCTCGAAAATCCGCATAATCCAGCATGGCGCCGGGGGCAGGTACGAACAAGGAGACCGGGCCGTTCGGGCTTGCCCGGTTATAGGTCGATGATGACTGGCCTTCGATGTGCGGCAGTCCCTGAGAGGCTGCGACCTGGCGCTGCGTAACGCTCTGAACTACGCGTTCTGCCGCCGTCTGAAGGTCTAGGTTTTGGTCGACCAGCCTTTCAACGAGCGAAGTGAGCCGGGCGTCCCGAAAACTTTTCCACCAGGTCAGGTCGACCGCGCCCGCGACTGTCCGGCTCGGCACGCCTGCGTCGTCTGCCGTCGATCTCGTGGGTGATGCGCTAATCTCCTGGCTTTGGAAGTTCGGCCCAACGGTGCAGCCGGTTAGCCCGACGCCCAGCATCGGCGCGGAAAGGTACGCCACGATACGTAAGACACGCACCCGTCAATGCCCGATCAAGCGTTCGCTCGATCTGCGCTGTTCGTCCACGACATCCTCCAGTTCTGTGTGGATTGTGGTCTCGACCGACAAGCCAACGCGCAGGAGCTTAGCCAAAGGCTGCCCCGGCGTCACCACGATCTTGACCGGCAGCCGTTGCACGATCTTGGTAAAATTGCCGGTGGCGTTGTTTGGAGCGATCGGTGCGAAGACAGCGCCGGAGGCCGGTGGCACGCCATCCACCGTTCCTTTGAGGTCAATGTTATAGGCGTCCAGATGAATGGTTACCGGTTGGCCGCTGCGGACGTGCAGCAACGCCACTTCGCGATAGTTCGCTTCGATATAGACCTGGTTGAGCGGCACAACCGTCATCAAGGTTGTGCCGGGGCCCACATAGTTGCCGACCTGGGCGGAGCGCTCACCCACCATGCCGTCGATCGGTGCGCTGACGCGCGTATAGGACAGATTGAGCTTGGCTTGCTCGAGTTGGGCCAGGTCGGCCCTGACCGCGGCTTCCGCAGCTGATCTCTGGGCCTTGAGCACATCCAGTTGCCGGCGTGCCGCATCGAGCGAAGCCTCGGCGCTATCCAGCGTGGCCTGACTTTGTTGAAGGGCACTGTCGGCTCGCTGGTACTCCTGCGTCGAGCCGGCGCCCGTCGTGGCGAGGTTACCGTAGCGGCTCGCGTCGTCGTGTGCGAAAGCGAGCGCGGCGCGCGCCGACGCAACGGCGGCTTGTTGCTGTTCTATGATCGCCGGCTGACGTGACACGTTTGCGGAGATCTCGTCGAAAAGCGATTGGTCGCGTGCGACCGTCGCCTCCGCGGAAGCTAGGGCGGTCTCATTGTCTTGCGGATCGAGAGTTGCAAGCACCTGTCCCGCCTTGACGACCTCGTTGTCGTCGACCGGAACCGTGGCGACCTTGCCGGAGATGCGCGGCGCGATCGTGGCGTAGTGGACCATCACATAGGCATCATCGGTCCAGACGTCCGGGCGTGGCCGTAAAATGATGTACAGCACCACTATAGCGAAGGTCGCCACCACGAGCCCGACAATGACAAGTGGCCAACGCGGCAGCGGTGCGGGGCGGGCAACTTCCTGCTCCTTCGGGTCCTTCGACTCCATGACGTTCAGATGAGGTTGATCGTGGTCTTCGCGCGGCAGGGCTGGCCTTTCGTTCCGCGTCAGATCGGCGGGCCGCGTTTCCAGTTCGGCGATATCCTCTGCCATGCGGGTGCCTAGCGCTTGGTAAAGAGGACCCGCGGCGGGACCGTGCGGACCGGCAATGTCATCACCACGACCATCATGCAAACAGTCAGGGCTCCGAGGATCAGGAAAGTGTCGCTCGTCGATAAAATCGCGACCTGCTGCTCCACCGCATGGCCAAAGGCTCGCAGGCTGTTCGGCATGCGGGGGTGGCCGTCCGGCGTCAGTGGCGGCGGATACTGCGGGAGCACCTGGTTGCCCTGAATCACCCGCCAGCGGTCCTGGCCGGCTTGATCGATGATGCGGTTGAAATGCAATGCGCCGCGCCAACGATCGATCAACGCCAGGAGCCACACGCTCGTTGCCTCAGCGACGGCGCGCAATGTGTTGACCAGTGCGGCCGCGAAAGGACCTTCTGCCGGGTTGGTCACGCTGTTCGTGGTCATCATAAGCAGCGGCATGATGACCATCGGCTGACCGACCGCCTGGAACAGCTGCCATAGATAGAATTGATCCCGGTTCCAATAAACCGTGAGAAAGGACGAACCGATGCAAGATGCGAGGATCATGGCCAGTCCGATCAGGCTGACGACGCGCGGACCGACCCATTTGTAATCCAGCAGCAGCGCCATGCTCGGCAGCATCGCAAGCTGCACCGCCGCGATCTCCAGCGTGATCAGGTTGGATTGCACCGGTCTGTAACCCTGGACGTCCTGCAGGTATCGCAACGGCACGGACGAGCCGGATTGGCCGATAATCAGAAAGATGAATAGGCCAAGAGCGCCGTAGGCGATGTTGCGGCGTCCGAGCATCTGCAGCTTCAGGAACGGCAAAGGGTGGAACCATTCGTTGACCAGGAATAGTGGGATGGCGATGGCGCTCACCAGCGCCAGCACACAGATTAGGCTCGAGTTGAACCAGTCGAGCCGATCGCCCTGATACAGCAGGGTGCTCAGGGCGCCGGTGCCCGTCACGAGAAGCAGCGCACCGCGCCAGTTCAGCATACGCAACCGCTCGTATTTCGGCTGATCCTGATCCAGGCAGTACCAGACCAGCACGCCGGCAAGAGAGCAGAGCGGGATCGTCTGAAAGAACACGAAGCGCCAGCCGACCATATCAGTCCAGAACGCGGACAGCGTTGCGGCCAGCGCGGGCGTGAAGGTCGCGCTCAAGGCGTACACCGCCAGGCCGTAAAGCCGGATGTTCGGCGTCAGGACACGAAGCGCCGTTGTCATCAGCAGCGGGATGATCAATCCCCCCGCGAGCCCTTGCAACAGCCGCAAGGCATAGATCGCCTCGATGTTGGGGCTGAACGGAATCAACATGCTCGAGGTCCCGCACAAAGCGATCGCAAAGATCGTCCATCGTCTCAACGTGAAGGTCACTAGCAGCCAGGGCGAAAACGCCATGCCGACGATCTGGGCCGACACATAAAGGCTTTCGATCCATGTTTGGGAATCGTGGCTGATCCCAAGCGCGCCGCTAACGTCGCGGAGTGCGATGGCCGCCACTTGGTCGTTGAATTCTGAGGTCATGGCAGCGATCAGGACACCGCCGAGACCAAACAAGGGCTTGATATCCAAGGAGCTACTTCCGCTGAGCTTATGGTTGCAATGGGACCCTGCGGTTCATCCAGAATGTAGAAGGGGCCACAGAATGAGCGGCGAAACCACAGAAGGGACATAGGATTTGGGAACAGGAAATCCAATTCGCCTTCCGCAGATGTTCGATTCATAAACTTGAATTTAATGGTGGCAACACATCGGCCCCCCATCTTCAGTGCATCACAGCTCGCAAGACACGAGCGCCCGGTGCTCGCCGGAAAAAAGCCGCGGCTGCGGGCACCTGCTTGCGGTGGTCGGAGCGCTGGAATTCACAGGAGCTTGGCATTGACCGGTTTGCATCAATTCAGCGTTTTCGCTGCAACACGAAACGAGGGTCTGCATCCGAAACTTCGGGCGTTGCTTGAGCGCGCGGCCGCCTCTCCATTTTCGGAGGTTTCGATACGCCATGATGGTTCGATCCAGGCCGGGCCCAGTCCGGGTTCGGAAGACGTTTCATCACCAGTCGAGCTGGTGTTGTTTTCACGAGAGTTACTTCACCCCTGTGGTCGCCGTGGAGCGGCGATTGGCGGCCGCGCGCCGGCGGTTGACGCTGCCGGATAACCGGGCATCGAGATGGCGCATGCAATTGCCGACTTCGATTCCCTAGTATGTCGGGAAAATGCGCTGTTCGTCGAATTATCTTTTTTTTGTCAATCGAAAAGGGCGGTGGCACGGCGGTTTTCGACCCCGATATCGTCTCCATAGCCGCAAAACTGCGATGGCCCTGTGGCCTCGCAACCCGCGTCCGCTCCTCCGAACGGCGGTCAGACTGCCGCCGTTCGGAAGCGTTCCCCCGACTCGAACTTCCGACAGATCGACGAGCGAAAGATGAAATTGAAGTCGATCTGCCAACTGATGAGGTTTGGTCGCAAACCTTATCAGTTCAGGACTCCGTAACGCTCGATCGGCAAACTAGCCGATCGTTCACGACCACTCGCTAGCAGTCGCGTGTTCGCGTCGATCTGACCGAACTGCTCAAAGCTGATGTTCGCCTCGAGTGATCTAGCGGACTCAGGGCAGGGCATTTCTGCTTGGGTGTTGTCTGCATGTCACGCGCGCGCATCAGCGGTTGCCGACGTAGCGGTTGATGACGCGGAATAGTGCGCAGAAGAGTTCTTGGTTCGTGGTGATCGAATCCAGGTTCCATGTCAAGAGACGATCATAACCGAGCTACGGGGGCTGTCGGGCGGGGCAATTCTATTGGCATTGCCAGAGCCCGCGCCCCATGACCACCAAAATTGCGGGAGGTAATTTGGGGCGCAGGATCATGGGCGCGAAGATGCGAGCCGAGACTACCCGCGGAAGGCCGACCGCGCGGAGGCACAGGAGTGGTCGATCCGCATGGAAGGTTACGGCGAGCCCGCGTCGCCGACGCGCGATGAAAAGCAGGGCCTAGTGCGGAAGTGGTCGGCTTTAAGGGCGAGCGCCATAAACCTTAGTATAGTTTCCGTGGCCCCTTTAGATGCCGGACGTTTACCTAGGTTCAATTGAGCCGCTGATCGCGATCATCTTAGCTAAGGTGTGCGGTAGCGCCCCGCTATCGCTGCCCTCCTTGGGCGTTTCCTCCCTAGACTTGGGCCGCTTGTGGCAACTCAGGCGGCCTATCTTTTTGTGTATGCCGTCACGTCCGCACCAATTCCGCGCTCGGGCCGCCTCAGTTGGTGCCTCTTTCATGATAGCCTTGGCCCACGCGGCGCGTGGCCTTCGCCGCGCGTCAAATGACCTTCGATGTTATCGGCGATCTCCTTGCAGACCGAAGCCAGCGCTAGCAGCTCGGCTTTAACGAGAGGATCGTCGGCCTGCTCGACAAGCTTCTTACACTTGGCCGTTTGATCACGCAGGTAATTAAGCCAATCATGTATGCCGAACACAGTACCGTTGGGCTTGGAGCGGTCACAATCCATGGCGGAGCTTTCAGAAGAACGCCGATGCGTGAAGGTGATGTAGCTTCGCAGGCTGCCGACAGTAAGGCCACTCTGTTGGCGGCCACTTTCGCGCGCGATCAACTTCGAAACAAGGCATTGTGACGTGACGAGACCGGGCAACCATGCAAACACAATCTAGGGCGCCCCAGTTGTCTCTACGCTCGGATCGGACGGCTTGGAGATCCACAGTGCTGTAGGTAAAACGCGTTGCTGAGGATCAGTGAAAGCGAAAGCGGCGAACGGCTGCCGCGTCACCGGAGCGGTGGCGCTGGCGTTCAAACCGCCGGACGTCCAGCAGGCGCAAGCTCATTTAGAGCGGCCGCTCGGTGTTGCGAGAGCGGATGGCCAAATCCTTCGAATTGAGGGCGGCCGAAGGCTTGGCCACACTTTCCCGGCGGAAAGGAAGCGCGCGGGGAGATCGGTTCCGCTGACATCAGTTCCTGGCCCATCGGGTCATTTCGCTGCCGTGCGGAATTTGATTGATACTGAAGCGCAATGGACTCTCGCGAGCTGTCAGCTCGGCGGCTTTATGGGTTCACGGTCAAGTTAGCTGACTTCTTCAACACAATCGGCGCGAAGCGCCGCCGCCGCGGTGTTCGCGATCCCGGTGTCCGCTTCGTTGCTCAAGCCGGCAACACCTACCGCGCCCACGACTTGGCCGTTTACGCGCATCGGAACGCCGCCGCGCAGAGCTGCGATGCCGGCAGTGACGAATGCCGTTCGCCTCGATTGATGTTGTCCTCGATCTCCTCCGTTGGCCGCTGCAGCCGCGCAGCCGTTCGCGCCTTCTCGATGGCGAGGTCTGCGCTTGCCGGGCGGACATTATCCATACGCTGGAAAGCAAGCAGATCGCCTGCGGGATCCACCACCGCGACCGCCGAGGGCGCATTCCGCTGCTCCGCGCCCTCCTTTGCTGCTCGCAGGACCTGCTGGGCTCCCGCTTGGTCAAGGGACATTGCGTTAATGGTCTGAGCCTCGACCGAGAAGCAGAAGACGGTCGTCAACACTCCAACGCTGATTCCAGGTTTCTTCATAGCGAGCCCATTTCGATTCGTTAAAGCTTAGGGGTGCGAGGATGCTATCGCTGAGGATCTATGTCACCAGGCCTATGAAGCGCCCTTGATGCGAACCAAATAGTCCACGATCGCCTTGGCGTCGTCAGGGCTAATAGGAGCCTTGTAGGCCGCAATCATCTTGTTGACGACCTCTTGCCAGGCTTCCCTGGACAACGAAGGCTGGTTCAACACATGGTCGGCCGAGTGGCAGGCGAGGCAGTTGTTGTTGATCGCATCAGATCCCGGACCGGCGGGGAACATCGCGTCACTGGTGGGGACATCCAGCTTCAGCGACTTCAATGTTGCGATCGTTGCAGTGTGGCCGGAATGTGCAAGCAGAACGAGACCGAGACCAGTGGCCATCGACAGAACAGCACGGAGCATTCCTGATTCCTTCTCAGGCCGCGACCACATGAGTCGTTTCAATAGTGTTGTACATGTAGCCGGCCGGATTCCAGATCTTGAAATCGGGCTGCGTCTCGTTCTTGGTGTTGGTGCAACGAACCATTAGGGTGCGCGCGCCGCGCCAAGGCAGCGCAACTTGAGTCTGCCATTGCCTGAAGCCGTATTTTCCCTGCTCGGCACCGAGCTGGGTCGGCTGCCAGCTCGTGCCGCCATCGATCGACAGATCGACGCGGGCGACGCCGCAATCGCCGCCAAAGGCGATACCCCGCGCCGAAGCATGCGCTCCCGCCGGCAGGCTATCGCCGTCACGGATGTTGGTGATGAACGACCGCGGAACATTGCGGGTCACCGGCACCATCTTGAATCCGGTCTCGCCAGGCTTGACGTAATTGTGCGGCGTATCGGGCACGCGGTAGCCCGTCGCCGTCCAGTAATTGGTGTCGGGCTGATCCAGCACTTCGATGTCGTTCAGCATCTTGATCCAGTAGACCCCGCACCAGCCGGGCACGACGAGCCGCAGCGGAAATCCGTTCAGCAATGGAAGCTGCTCGCCGTTCATGGCGAAAGCGATCATCACTTCGCCATCCCGAGCGTGATCGATGGTGAGCGACTTCAGGAATTTCGGCGAGTCCTGCATCACCGGTTCGTCCAGGCCGCCGAAGCGGACCTGAATGGCGCCAGACTTCACACCAGCACGGTCAAGCACGTCCTTGAGACGCACGCCGCTCCAGATCGCGTTGCTCATCGAACCATTTGCCCATTGAGCGCCGGCAACGCGTGGTTCGGCGAAAATCCGCGAAGCGCCGGCGCATTGGTTGACCGCGGCGATTTCGAATCTCGGCAAGCCCTGCAAAACATCCTTGAGCGACAGCGAAAGCCGCTGATTGACCTGGCCGCGAACCGTCAGGCGAAAGCTATCCACATCGATGTCGCCGGGAAAAGTCGCCCAGTGCCAGCTGACATAATGCTGGTCGTTTGGGGTGAACACGCCCTTGTCGAAGACTTCAAAGGGTGTCTCGAGCCATGGCGGGCTCGAACGCTGCAGTATCATTCGGCCCTTTTGCGGATAAGCCGTCGTGATCGTCCTTGTACTCGGACCGCCCGGCACGTGTAGATCGACTGTCTCTTGCGCCGATGCCCGCGAGGACATCAGTGCCAGGCTGGCGATCCCCATTCCAGCCAGCACGCGCCGTCGCGACAGTCCCTTAGGTGGCACGTCATAATCCTGCATCAGCTACGTCTGTCCTGTACCTGCGGTACGACAAGACAAGGTCCGCCGCGTCAGATTTGACGAGAGCCGACTTTCCTGGATCGATCCTGTTAGAGGAGCAGTCGCGCCGGGTGACCGCACCGCCTGCAAAACCGTCGATCGTACCGTTTTCTCGAATGTCAGACCTGTTTTCGAATCCTGGCTCTCGCTTTTTGTCGGAATGCAAGCCAAGAGCCTCATTTCCTGAAGTAGGAACAAATGAACACCATGCTCATCACATTTGAGTGCTCGGCGACGCTGCGGAAACTCGTTGTTTGAGGTACCGGGGGCAGAGCGGATATGCTCTGCCCAACCTTCAATCGTCGGTTTGTGTCAGCAGCGGTCGAAAGACGAGCCGTTCTCATTTTGCGACTATCCTTGGACGCCGAACGTGACGGAGCAGTCTCGAGCGGTGTCTCATCGCGGAGATGAATAAAGCAATCAACAGCTGGCCGATCAAGATGCGATTGGTGCATAAACTCGTCGGTCAGCGTCTGCATGAAGAGAACGAGCGGTGTCCGACAGACCCAAACGACTAACTTTGGTCGTTTTCACATTGGCGGTTGACTCCGGCGCTGGCCAGCAGGTCGTACCTTCGCCCAGATTATGGGGCTGGCAGCGCGCACGCCGGTTGCCCACGGCCTTTGTCAATCTTTCAGAAGCTTTCGCTGTTCCCCAGTCCGATTGCTATCCCATAGCAAAACGTATCCAAAAGATCGTCTTCTCGCTTGCTGTCCTTGTCGCCGATCCGAAAGCTTTCGATCTGGTCGACAAAGTGATTGCGCGATTTACGCTTGTGGACTGTAGTCTTGTCGAAGGCATAGTCAGTGTATTTGACACTCTCCCGGTAAACGTAGCCGGAAACCGAGAGGGCTCGCTCGTCCTTGCCCATGGCAGTCAGTTTCGAATCAATAGCGGTTGCTGGCCATTGGCTGCGGATAGCCTGCTGTAACAAGATAGTCCCGGAGTTCTTGTCCTCGATCCATACGCCAATCGAACCATGGCGGGCGCCGCAGAGCCGTGATAGGGTGAAATCGTCCCAGGGGCTCGGGTGTTTCTTGTCGAATAGCTCCGGGTGCAGCCGACGCATGATCCGCCATACCTTGCGGCAGAGCCTAGACGGGCATTTGCTCCGCCGGACCGGTCGACTTCGATACCGGCAGAGACGGGTCCGGGGCTTGACCGGAAGCCTGAGCGAGCGGGGAGGCGAGCGTGTTTCCGGGCCGATGAGACACGTGCGTCTATTCCGCAGGCGTCGGATAGACATCCTGCGACACCGCCTGGTGCCGTCGCGTACCGAACAGCCAGTTCTGCAATCGATCGAGGTAGAGATAGACGATCGGCGTGGTGTAGAGCGTCAGGACTTGCGACAGGGCCAAACCACCAACGATGGCGTAACCCAATGGCTGGCGGATCTCTGATCCGACGCCGGTGCCAACCATCATCGGCACGGCGCCCAGAAGCGCCGCCATCGTCGTCATCAGAATCGGGCGGAAGCGCTTGATGCAAGCCTGGTAGATTGCCTCCTCCGGTGCGAGCCCATCATGCTGCTCGGCCTGGATCGCAAAGTCGACGAGCATGATGCCGTTCTTCTTGACGATGCCGATCAGCAGGATGATTCCGACCACCGCAATCACGCTCAGATCGAAATGCGCCGCCATCAACAGCAGCAGCGCGCCGACACCGGCCGACGGGAGCGTCGAGATGATGGTGATCGGATGGATCAGACTCTCATAGAGCACACCGAGGATGAGGTAGATCACGAACAGCGACGCGGCGATCAGGACGGGCGTGCTCTTCAACGAGGCACCGAAGGCCTGTGCATTGCCCTGGAAACTCGTCTGCAGCGACAGCGGCGGATGCAGCTGCTTTGCGATGGCTTGAATGCCGTTCACGGCTTCTCCGATCGCCGCCCCGGGCGCCAGATTGAACGAGATCGTCACAGACGGGAATTGCCCCTGATGGTTCACGACGAGCGGCGCCACCTTCACGGCTGAATCGACCAGCGTCGAGAGCGGCACCTGCTGACCGCTTGATGACTTGACATAGATGCCGTTGAGCGCCTCGGGCCCATACTGGAACTTCGGATCGACCTCGAGAACGACATGGTATTGCTGCAGTGTCGTGTACATCGTCGAGACGATGCGCTGGCCGAAGGCGTCATCGAGGGTGTTGTCGATCGTATAGGGCAGAATGCCGTAGGACGAGGCGACGTCGCGCTTGATCGTGATGTCGAGCAGTGGCCCGGAATTGAGCTGATCGGTCGTCACGTCAGCGACCGTGGGCAATGTCTTGATCCTGTCGAGGAACAGGTTTGCCCAGTGGTTGAGTTCGCCGGGATCGGCGTCGTTCATGGTGTACTGGAATTGCGTCTTGTTCAGCCGCGCGCCGATGGTGATGTCCTGCGCGGGCTGCATATAGAGGGTGATGCCCTGGATTTTGGCGAGGCTGGCGCGCAGCCGCGCGATAACCTTGTCGATCGGATCGCGCTGGTCGGCTGGCTTGAGCTGAATGAACACGCGGCCGTCGTTGACCGTGGTGGTGCCTCCGCCGGCGCCGACCGCCGAGCCAACCGTGGACACGGCGGGATCGCGCACGACCGTATCGAGCATGGCCTGCTGGCGCTCCGCCATCGCCTGGAACGAAATGTCCTGAGCGGCTTCCGATTGACCCAGGATCAGGCCGGTATCCTGTTGAGGAAAGAAGCCCTTGGGAATGATGACGTAGAGATATCCGGTCACCGCGATGGTTGCGATCATCACGATCAAGGTGATGAAGCGATGCCGCAGCACGACCTTCAGGCCCGCCTCATAGGCATTGAGCAGTAGATCGAAACCGCGCTCTGACCAGCGATACAGGCGCCCGTGCTCATGGCTCTCCGGCTTGAGCAGATAGGCGCACATCATCGGCGTCAGCGTTCGGGAGATCACCAGGGAAAGCACCAGCGCGACGCTCACCGTGATTGCAAATTCACGGAACAGGAGACCGACATAGCCGCCCATCAGGAAGAGCGGAATGAAGACGGCGATCAGCGAGAACGTGATCGCCATGACGGTGAACCCGATCTCGCCGGATCCCTTCATTGCGGCGTCGTAGGGGGACAAACCCTCCTCGATGTGCCGCGTGATGTTCTCGATCTCGACCACCGCGTCGTCGACCACGAATCCGACGGCAATCGACAGCGCCATCAGCGACAGATTGTCGAGGCTGTAACCCATTTCGTAGAGGATCGCGAAAGTGCCGATCAGCGAGAGCGGAACGGTGACGGCTGGAATGATGGTCGCCCAGAAGCTGCGAAGGAAGATGAAGATGACCATCACGACAAGGGCGACCGTCAGCAGCAGCGTGAACTGCACGTCCGCAACCGAAGCGCGGATCGTCTGGGTGCGGTCCGACACGATGTTGATCTTGATCGCGGCGGGGATCGACGCCTGGAGCGTCGGCATCAGCGACTTGATCCGCTGAACCGTCTCGACGACGTTGGCTCCCGGCTGACGCTGGACCGAAAGCATGATGGCGCGATGGTTGTTGTACCAGCCCGCAATCAGATCGTTTTCGCCGGCGCTGACCGCGCGCCCGATGTCGCGGATGCGCACCGGCGATCCGTTGCGATAGGCGATCACGAGATCGGCATACTGATCGGGCTGGAACAGCTGGTCGTTGGTATTGAGCGTGTAGGTCTGGCGCGGGCTGTTGAGCGTCCCCTTGGCGAGATCGACGTTCGCCTGGCCGAGGACGGTGCGTACGTCCTCCAGATTGATTCCGCGTGCGGCAAGCGCCTGCGGATCGACCTGGATGCGAACCGCCGCCTTTTGCTGGCCGCCGATGCCGACGAGGCCCACGCCCTGGATCTGCGAGATCTTCTGCAGCAGAATGTTTTCGGCATACGCATCGACCGTGGTGAGCGGCAGGCTGTCCGAGGTGAGACCCAGCACAAGGATCGGTGTGTCGGCCGGATTGACCTTCCGGATCGTCGGCGGATAGGGCATGCCGGTCGGCAAATACGGGCTCGCCGCGTTGATCGCCGAAAGCGTATCGCTGACCGCACCGTCGATCTGGCGGCTCAGATCGAACTGAAGCGTGACCTGGGTGTAGCCAAGCGCGCTCGCCGACGTCATCTGCGTGAGCCCGGGTATCTCGCCGAATTGCAGCTCGAGCGGCGAGGCAACCGAAGACGCCATGGTCTGCGGGTCGGCACCCGGCATCTGAGCGGTGACGGTCAGCGTCGGATAGTTGACGTTTGGCAATGCGGCCACCGGCATCAGCGGGTAGGCGACAAGCCCTGCGGCCAGCAATCCGACCATCAACAGGGCGGTTGCGATCGGGCGCCGGATGAAGGGGGCGGAGATATTCATGGTATCGGCGCCTGCATCGCGTCCTGTGCTGCGGATTCCTGTGCGGCCTTGCCATGCAGCAGGACGACATGCGTTCCCGGTTGCAGCTTGTACTGACCGTCGACCACGACCTGCTCGTTGGCTTCGAGGCCGGAGTCGATCAGCGCCTGACCGTCGCTGATTTGCGCGACCTTGATCTGACGGATGGAGACCGTGTCGTCGGAATTGACGACATAGGCATATGCTCCGTTCGGTCCTTGCTGGACGACGGAGGCGGGAACGGTCAGGCCGTTGTGCCGCGTGTCGAGCAGCAGTCGCGCATTAACCAGCCCGCCGGGCCAGAGACTCCGCTCGGCATTCGGGAAATTCGCTTTGAGCTGGATCGAGCCGGTCGTCTGCAGGATCTCGTTGTTGACGAGTCCAAGCTGTCCCTCGCCGAGCCGGACCGTGTTGTCCTGATTGTAGGCCAGAACGGTGAAAGGCGCTTTCGTCTTTCGTTGCTGTTGCTGGATCTGCGGAAGCACGGTCTCGGGCAGCGTGAAGATCAGCGATATCGGGTTCAATTGCGTCACGACGCACAGGCCATTGGTACTTGAGGGGCTGATGATGTTGCCGACGTCGATTTGGCGAATGCCGACGGTGCCGTTGATTGGTGACGTTAGGCGCGTGAAGCTCAACTGCACTTTCGCGGCATCGATCAGGGCCTGGTCGGCTTTGATCGCAGCCTGAAGCTGTCCAACCTGGGCATCCTGGGTTTCGATCAGTTGAGGTGTGGCCCAGCCCTTGTCGCCCAACTGTTTGTACCGGGTTTGATTAGTTCGCGCGTTCGCAAGCTGCGCCTGATCGCGCTCGAGATTGGCGGTATATTGGTCGACCAGGGCCTGGTAGGGCCGCGGATCGATTTGTGCGAGCAGGTCACCGGTATGGACCTGTTGGCCCTCGGTAAAGTTGATGCTGATGATTTGCCCCTGTATCTGCGCCCGCACAATATCCGTGTTGTGGGCAATCACCGTGCCGACGCCGGTCAGGTAGATCGGAACGTCGTGCTGCGTCACCGTTCCGGCGACGACTGGAACGCGAGGGGGAGCGGGAGCGGCCGCGGCCTTCCGCATCGGATGGAGATCAGCAGAATGCAGCAGAGCGGCGCTCACGATGGCAGCGACCAGTATCGCGGCGGATATGACGATCTTCGTTTTCATGGATGTTGCTCCCAACGGCAAAGTGCACTCAGCAACTGCCTGGTAATCCCGTGGATGTGCCGAAGGACGGTCATTGAGACGGCACAGTCGAAGTCGTCGCCGGAGCGGTCATCGCCGGCACCATCGGGGCGGTCAACGCGACGCCGGCGGTCGCGACCGGCACGGCCGGCGTGGCAAGCACCGCGGCAGAGCTGACGCCGAGATTGCTGATCTCCGTCGAACCCAGGGGTACCCCGGTTCGCGGGTTTCCGCCGGGCGTTATCGGAGACGTCGCGGTGGGAGCCGACGATGCGGTGACGCTGGTTGAGCCGGATCCGCACATGCCCGACATGCCGGCGGTATCGAGCGTGCCCGACGAGGTCGACATCGTCGAACCTTGTGTCAGGCCCGACATGACCGAAGTCGATGAGGTGAGGTCGCCCGACATGGCTGTGTTGCCGGCGGCCGTCGCGACGGTTGAGTTGCCAATCGCAATTCCGCCGCCGTCATAGGTCGACGTTGAGCCATACATTGCGCTTGGCGAGACTCCGAGGATTGAGCACGGGCTGCCGGTCGCCGGAGCGGAAATGCTGCCGGTGACGGTTGGCGCGGGGCTCACACCTGACGAAGGCAGTTCGGTCGCGCCCAGGCCGATCCCCACCGGTGAAATCGGCGCTCCAGTCACGCTGCCGAGCGGAGAGGTGGCACCGACCGCAGGAGTCGGGAGAGCCATTCCGGTCATTTGCGCAACCGCCGTTCCTGACGCGAAGAAGGCAAGACACGCAGCCATCAACCAGCTTCTCACGTGCATCTCCATTGGAATGAGGGAGCTCAGTGGAAATCTATCGATTGCCGCGCGCGTGTCCTTGCCCGTTTGCACGAAAATCGTCCGGTGGATATGAGAAGACAAAATGAGACCCGCCGAAGCGGGTCCATTCTTCAGGCCACTGCTCTGCCTGCGACATCATCGCGCGCGGGCGCCGCAATCGCCCGGCAGCATCAGTTGTTCAGTTTTGGACCGCCGTGATAGGCGTGCTGATTGAGCGCGGGCGCCGATGCCGGCATTTGCGATTCGTGCGCGGCATACGGGTTGTGTGTGTAGACGACAGTTCGATCGGATTCGCGGGGCATATAGGTTGCGCTCTCCGCCAGAGCCGGCACGGCAAGTGCAACAAGCATTGCAGTGGATGTGATGACGGTCGATATCGTTCTCATGGTTTGCTCCTGTTGTTCGCCCCTCGTAAGCGATCTGGACACTTCATGATGGGAAGCAAGCCGGCGCGCGAGGAGTTGAACGCGTCGGTACGCGCCTGGGCCTGCTTGCCGGTTCACGACCAGAAGGCGTCCGGGAGATTGACGACGATGGGTGTCGGCGTGCTGCGCACCACGACCCAACGGAAAGGCTCGAGCCGTGATGGATTGAACTCCATGTGCGGAACGAAGGCTGGAATGTGAATGAAGTCGCCGGCCTTGGCGTGCGCGGAGAACTCGCCCTTTTCGCCCCAGCGGACTTCGCACCATCCTGACAGCACGAACGCGATGGTGTCCTGTTCGCCGTGGTGATGGATCCCGGTTCGTGCGCCGGGCTCGACTTCGAAGAGTCCGCCCCAGATGCTCGAAGCGATGCCCAGCGACGGTCCAATCGCAGCATAACGCTGGGCGCCGGATGTTTGGGCCGTCGCCAGGTCGAAGCGGTTCCGGGTGACGACATGGATCATGGGTCGGGTGGCCATCATGCAGCCTCGCGAGCGGGAGGTGCCATGAATTCGGGTCCGACAGGATCCTTGATTGTCACCTGAAGAATCCGGTCGATCTCGACCATCGCGGCCTCGTCGATCCGCCAGCCGAGCGCGTCGGCAATCGGTGAGAGCTGTTCCGCGCGTCGAGCGCCCCACAACGCAATGTTCAACTCGCCACGATCGAGCACCCAGCGCACAGCCAGATGAAGCACTCGCCTGTTGAAACGATCTCGCGCGAACTGGTCAAGGCGCCTCACCGCGTCCAGGTACTGCTCATAGCGCGGCGATCGAAACTTGGGGTCGCTCTTGCGAAGGTCGTCGCCGGTGAAAGCGCTCGGTGATGACATCGTGCCGGACAGCAGGCCGCGGCATAGCGAGCCGTAGGCGAGGAGGGCGATCTTCTCCTCCCGGCAATAGGGCAGGACGTCCTGCTCGATCGACCGTTCGAACAGATTGTAGGGCGGTTGAGCCGTATGCAGCGGCGCGACCTTGCGGAATTCGTCCATCTGCGACGGACTGAAGTTGCTGACGCCGACGGCGCGAATCTTGCCATCGCGGTGCAACGCGCTGATTGCTTCGGCGGTTTCCGCAATGGGTGTATGCGGATCAGGCCAGTGCACCTGATAGAGATCGACGACGTCGGTTCGAAGTCGGCGCAGCGAATTCTCGACTTCCTCGATGATGCGCGCCTTGCCGGCGTTGCGGAACGGTTTGTCGTTCTTCCAATCGAGGCCAACCTTCGTGGCTATGATGGCGTTCTGGCGGCGCCCGCCGGCAAGGGCCTTTCCAACAATCTCCTCGGAACGGCCAAACCCATAGACCGGCGCGGTGTCGATGAGATTGATCCCGCGGTCAAGCGCCTCCTGGATCGTCCTGATCGCATCGCCTTCATCGGTCCCGCCCCACATCCAGCCACCGATCGCCCATGTTCCGAGTGCGATCCGGGATGCACGGATTGACGTGCCGGGAATGTCGATGAACTCCATATTCGTGTTGGGTGCTTGGACGATAGTCATGGCTTGTTCCTGCTTGATCTAGGACCCGCTCTCGCGGCGCTGACGTCCGCGCGGACGTCGATAACGCGTGCAACACGTTGACGGTGTTGGAATGGGTCACTTGCGAAGCCCGCGCTTTGGCCGCCAGGATTGCGACGCCATTAAACTGGACTTCAGAATGGTCACTTTGGATTGAGGGCGGCGTCTGCTCGCCCACGCCGTCGGTCCGGACCTGTGCGAATGGATCCGGACCGAAGGCTGAATGCGACTTGCGCACTAGCTGCAGCTCAGCGGCAACGGCTGATCGGGGTGCAGCGCATACCAGTCGTTGCAGGAGGGATCGCTGTAATAGGCGCCGTACCCGCGCGAATATCTGCCGTCGTGATGCATGGCGTGGTCGTGGAAGCCGGCGCCAGGGTGATCGCCTCCGACGTGGATCAGGCCGCCGCTATGAACGCCTCCGCCGAAACCGCCGACGTGCATGCCGCCGATCGGCGCACCGGCACCCATGCCACCGAGATGAGCGCCGCCGCCGATGCCGCCCAGGTGCGCGCCGCCGCCAAACCCGCCCATGTGGCCGCCGCCGCCAAATCCGCCCATATGGCCGCCGCCGCCGCCGCCGAAACCTCCACCGCCGCCTCCGCCTCCCCGGGCGTCGGCCGCGCCGACAGCCAGCGCGGAGACAAGCGCGGCCGTTGCGAGGATGATCATTGTTCGTTTCATCAGAATACTCCTCTGTGCCTGGAGTCTTGCCGGTCAACGTTGGACAGGAGCGTCACCGCGTCACCGACCAGACCCTTCGATGACCAGACAACTAGGAACGATCGCCGGCCCTGCCATTAAATTTGCCTTCAACAATGGCTGGAAGGCTGCGTCATCGCGGCAAGTTGAGAATGCGCGATGCTGAGGAGGCGTTGATCTTCAGCGCTGAGGCCAAACGATCAACGAAGCGGGCTGGAACGGAGTCCAGCCCGCTTCGTGGTTCAGAACAGCGTTGCTTCGCTCGCGCAACGTGCGAGAGCAGGGCGACGCGTGTTGGGGCAGACTAGAACGCACCCGTGCCAGGTTCGCAGGGAACGTTGTCGCCGGTCCACGGCGCCGTCGCAAAAGAACCGACACGCGGCGCCGGAACGCAGGCGCGTTCGCCCTGATAGATCGGCGCGTTCGAGGCAGCGGCATTGGTCTCTACCGCGACCCGCCGGGTGGCGGCGCCGTGCTCGCGAGCCATTGCAGGCGTAGCGAGCATTGCGACCGCAATCAGTCCGGCCGACAGAATCTTGAGATTGGTCATTGAGCTTCTCCGTTGAAACAGCGGGCCAGGTCGATGGACAGCCCGCACCTGCAAGTGGGATCGCGACGGACCAGCCAAACACACGATGTGCTCACACGAGTTCAACGCGGCGTGAGCCGCGAACAGACGAAGCGGATCGTGACGAGAGTCATCCTGCTCGTGATTGTTGGGCGCATTCGCGTGGCGCGCATTACGCCGGAGGTCATCGATCACTTCGCGGTGCACCGACTGCCAGGCGTGCGAATTCGCAACATCGGCATCCATACGTCCGCACTTGAGGGATGTCAGGCGCGCCGCGCAGAGTCCTTCGAAGTCGCAGCGCGCGTACTCAAAGGAGTGTCTTATGTCTGTCAGGAGATATGGAAGAATTCTCGTCGCGCTGGCGCTGCTGACGACCAGTGTGCCACTTGCCTCGTACGTCAGCTGCGTGCCGAGGCCGGATCATGTCACGCGGCTTGATCATGTCAGGCGGTCTCATGTCCGCATTCATCGAAACAGGACTGCTGCCGTGCAAAAGGCATCGCCGGCGCGGGATCCAAATTACGATCCGTTTGCCGACATGATCTTGGGATGAAGTGCCTTCGGCGTAGCAGTGCGCTACAGAACTGAACCCAGGGGAGGCAACGCTCGAGAGCGTCTTGGAAGCTTCAGCGGATCAGAGCCCGGCTTCCTCCGAAGCGACGAGGCCGAGTGCAGTCCAGTCAAGCGTACCGTGACCGCGCGCGATTCCAGTAATCAGGCGGTCACGTACCACCCCAACAGACGGCATCGGAGCGCCGGCAAGCTCGGCTTCGGCCAACGCAAGGCGCACGTCCTTAAGTGCGAGGGGCAGAGCCAACCCGGCCTTGTAGCTGCCGGCGATGAGCCTGTTGCCGTAATTCTTGTGGACGCGGCTGTCGAACATCGTACCCGTCATGATGTCCACGAATTGCTGAGGGTCCTGTTCACGCTTGCGCAGCACGGTCACGATCTCCCCGAGCACTTCGAGAGCCGTTGCCGTCATCATGTTGCCGAGCAGCTTGATCAGATTGGCCTGCGCAGGGTCGGTTCCGATGACGATGGTCCGGCCCAGCGCGTCCGTCACCGACCGGCAACGGTCGCAGGAAGCTTGACTACCCGCGACAATGACCGACAACTGCCGGGCTTTGGCGGCATCCGGGTTGCCGAACACGGGTGCGGCAACATAGCCTTGGCCGCGACGTTCATGCGCATGCAGAAACTCAGTGGACGCTGAGGTGCTGATGGTGCTCATCGACAGATGGATCGCGCCAGGCTGCAGGCAGTTCGCAATCCCGGATGATCCAAAGAAGACGTCTCGCACCGCGGCGTCATCCGGCAACATGGTGATGATGATGTCGCTGTCGAACAAGTCCGACAGGCTCGTGGTTGCAGCCACTGCCAGTGCCCGCAGATCCCCGACACGTTCCGGCCGACGCACATACGCACAGACGTTCTGACCGTCGGCCGCCAGATTGGCGGCCATCGCCGAGCCCATCAGGCCGAGCCCGACAAATCCGATCTTGCTGGGCCTCAGCCAATCCACGTGCGGATTGTGTTTGCCGTCCCGTTCGTCAACATCGTCCAACATGGCGGCTCTCCCTTGATCGCTTGCCGATGAACGGTAGGCGGCCAACGGAAAGATGTCGTCTAAAATCGAGTTCAGTGTCGGGAAGGTCGCCGATGCCCGAGCGGACGCCGCAAGGTCCCGACTGGGCGACGCCTGGCGCCGGATCGGCCTGCTCTCTGAATTGCAATTTAATGGCTGGGCCTGGCAAGGGGGGCTATGTCTCTAAAAGGTGCCCCGCCGTGCTTTGCCAAGGCGGAGTACACCCGAAAGTGGATCGCACTACTTTCGCGCAGGTGAACGGGGTGGCGCGATCCGGCTCATTCTAACCATCTTGGCGGCAACCTATGACTTTGCCAGCGAGCGAGCATATGATTTCCTGCCGGTTGGCCGGGCGCTTTGGAATATCTGAGATCGAGGCGATGACGAAGGTTCTTCTGATCGAGGACGACAGCGGAACGGCCGAGGAGATCGTGGCCGAACTCAGCGAGCTTGGCTTCGAGGTCGAATGGGCGGCGAACGGGATCGACGGTCTGGACAAGGCCCGCACAGCCCATCCTGATGTCCTGGTCGTCGATCGAATGCTTCCTGGCATGGACGGGCTCTCCGTCATTGAGGCGTTGCGGAAGGACCAGGTCGGCACGCCGGTGCTGGTGCTGAGTGCGCTCGGGGCGGTCGACGACCGGGTGCGGGGCCTGCGAAGCGGCGGGGACGACTACCTCACGAAGCCCTTTGCCGTTGTCGAACTGATTGCAAGAATAGAAGCCCTGCTTCGTCGTCCGACGGATAGCCGCGAGACGACGTTGCGGGTCGGTCCTCTCGAGCTCGATCTGATCGAGCGGACGGCGCGGCGCGGCGAGCGCGACATTGAACTCCTGCCGCGTGAATTCCGGCTCCTTGAGTACATGATGCGGCGAAGCGGTCAATTGCTGACGCGGGCGATGCTGCTCGAGGAGGTCTGGAATTACAAGTTCGTCCCGGCGACGACCAACCTCGTCGACGTGCATATGGGCCGCCTACGGCACAAGGTCGACGGGGCGGGAGAGCCACAGATGATTCACAACGTCCGGGGCTCGGGGTTCATTCTGCGGGCACACCAATAGGACGTCACCGGCGCCCCAGCCTGACGATCGGATGGGTACGAACACCGACCGGCGAGATCGATGCAGCAGCTGCAGTTCATACGTTCGAACACGTTTCGCTTGGCTTCGGCGGTAGCCGCAGTCTTTGCGGTATTCGTGGTCGTGCTCTTTGGCTTTATCTTTTTGAAGATCGACGGCTATCTGATTGCCAGATCCGATCGCATGATCAGCATGCAGCTCGATTTCATGGCGACCCTTCCAAGCGGCCGCCGCGCGGACGCGATCTCTGATCACCTTGGGCAAGACTCCCGGAGCGTCCAGTTCGTCGGCTTGTTTGATTCCGCAGGCGACCGGCTGGCCGGCAATCTCGAAGGTCTTCCGCAAGGTTTCAAGGCTGATGGATCGGTGCAGCCCCTACGAGCGGTGCGAGTTGGTCAAGCTGCAGGTGGTGATGCGCTGATTCGGGCGGTCGGCAGGCGTCTGGAAGGCGGCGATGTGCTTGTTATCGGGCGGAACGTCGACGAGACGCATGAGATATCGAGCGTTGTCGGGCAGGCGCTTGCGCTCGGCCTTCTGCCGGCCTTCTGCCTCAGTCTGATAGCGGGAGCCTGGTTGAGCCTGCGCGCTCAACGACGGGTGGAAGAAGTCAATCAGCGGGTGCGGCGGATCATTGCCGGCGACCTGCGAGAGCGTCTGCCGCATCGTAACATCAACGAGCCGTTCTCGAGGCTGGCTGCGATCGTGAACGGGATGCTCGATGAAATGGAAGCGATGATCAACGCGCTCGCCGGCGTCGGCAATGACATTGCCCATGACCTGCGAACTCCCCTGACGCGCGCCCGGCTGACGTTGGAACGGGGCCGCACCCACGCCACCTCGCTGGAACAACTTCAGGAGGTCGCGGACAAGGCGATCGGAGGCATCGATCAGTCGCTCGCGATCATCACTGCGCTGTTGCGATTGACGGAAATCGAAAACAGCCGCCGTTCGGCGGGCTTCGGCAACGTTGCCCTTCATGAAATCTTGCGCGAGGTGTGCGACGTCTACGAGCCGATTGCCGAGGACAAGGGTATCAATCTTGGTGCCGATATCGACCGCAATCTGCACGTCTGGGGCGATCGGGATCTGTTGTTTGAGGCCATCGCAAATCTGGTCGACAACGCAATCAAGTTCACACCATCCGGTGGCAAGGTGAGCCTTGAACTGTTGCGGGACCAGAACAGAACGATTGTTTGTGTGACCGACACGGGACCGGGTATCAGCGAGCATGAGCGGGAAGCCGTGCTGCGTCGGTTCTACCGGTCAGACAAGATCCGCAACACGGCCGGCGTTGGTCTCGGACTGAGCCTTGTGTCTGCAATCGTCAAGCTGCACGGTTTTCGGCTGACGATCCACCCCGGTCCCGGGGGCCGCATTGAGCTCGTCTGCCCTGACAAGGACGACAACTAGAGCTTCGGTTCTGATTGAATCAGAACCGAAGCTCCAGCTCTTTGTTTTGTCGCGCTTCTTCACGCGAACCGGCGTCCACTTCGCTTGAAAACGCCCTGGTCCCCGCAACCGCCTGCGCCAGGAGGCCGGCGTCGCCCCGTTGGCGACGCCGACCTTCCAGCCCTGTCGGTCAGGAGGCGGGCTTGGCCGCAGCCGGCTTCTCCGCGGATGAGACGCGCCACACGGCATTGCCGACGTCATCAGCGACGAGCAACGCGCCGGAGCGGTCCACTGCCAGGCCAACCGGTCTGCCGTGAGTGTGATTGTTCGCGTCAAGGAAACCGGTGACGACGTCCTGCGCCGGGCCGGAGGGCTTGCTATCCTTGAAGGGCACGAAAACCACCTTGTAGCCGTTGAGCGGCGTGCGGTCCCAGCTGCCATGTTCTCCGACGAAAGCGCCGGCCTGATAGTTCGCAGGCAGATTGTGCCCGGACGACATCGCCAATCCGAGAGGTGCCACGTGCGAACTGAGCGCGTAGTCGGGCACAATCGCCTTCTCGACCAGATCGGGCCGCTGTGGTTGAACGCGCGGATCGAGATGCCGGCCATAGTAGCTGTACGGCCAGCCGTAAAAGCCTCCGTCCTGCACGGAGGTGAGATAGTCCGGCACGAGGTCTGGTCCGATCTCGTCGCGTTCGTTGGCAATCGCCCACAGCTTGCCGGTCGTGGGTTCCCATTGCAGCCCGGTCGGGTTGCGCACGCCGCTGGCGTAAATGCGGTGAGCACCGGTGGCGCGATCAACTTCCCAGATCGCGGCGCGCTCATATTCGGCCTGGAGGCCGTTTTCGCCGACGTTGCTGTTCGATCCGACGCCGACGTAGAGCTTGGATCCGTCCGGGCTCGCCAGTAGGCTCTTGGTCCAGTGGTGATCGATCGGGCCGCCCGGAAGATCGGTCAGCTTGGTGCCCTTGTCGGTGATGCTGGTCTGGCCGTCCTGATACGGATAACGCATGATTGCATCGGTGTTCGCGACGTAGAGATCGTGACCGACCAGGGCCACGCCGAACGGCGAGTTGAGATGATCGAGGAACACGGTGCGCGTGTCAGGGATGCCGTCGCCATTGGTATCGCGGAGCAGCGTGATGCGATTGGCATCTTTCGCCTTGGCGCCGGCAAACAACTGTACGACACCGGTGATCAGGTCCTTGGGACGGAAAACCGGCGCCTTCGGACCGTTGCTTTCGACCACCAGCACGTCGCCATTCGGCAACACGTAGAGCGATCGCGGGTGCTGCAGCCCGGTGGCGAGGGCGTGGACCTGCAATCCCTGCGGCACCTTGGGCATCTCGGATCCCCAGCCCACGGGTGTTGCGATTCGGATCGGAGGCACCAGGTACTGATGCAGCGGTGGCAACGCCGGGTTGGCGCCGATCTGCTGCTTCGGATCGCCGCCCGTATCATCGCAGCCCGCAAGTCCCAATCCGGCGACCGCGACCATCACGGCGGCGACGCGCGGCAAGCTCTTCTTGAATTCGGTCATGCTTTTGCTCCCGGGTGACGGCGATTGGTCAACGTCCAGCGCGGCGAGACCGTCGACAGCAGAAGGGCCAGGGTCACGCCCGAAAGTATCAGCCCCGCGGGGACGACCGCGGTGTAGCCGTCGCGGCTGTGAACGAGGACATTGAGAACAGACAGTACGACCGCGGATGCGTAGGCCAGTGCACGGGCCCATGCCGGTCTCTGGCCACGGAAGAGATCGATCACGGCAACGAGCGCGACCAGCGCGGCCATGACCAGTCCCCCGGCGATCAGCCAGATGGAAAAGCGTTCCCACGTCACCTCGGCGGTTCGCCAGTAGGCCAGGTCGGCGACGAACGCTGCGGCGAAGTAGGCGACTGGAAAGGGCACCAGTATCTGGTGAATCGGTTGTCTGTCGGGCTTTGCCCGTCGCTGGCCGGCATCGGCGGTGCTTGTCAGTTCGGTCACGGTTGTTTGCTCCGTTGGTTCAGGTTCGCGCTCTTGCGCCGGAGGAAGCAGCTCTATGGCCCGCATGCCCAAACGAAGGCGCCTGTCCTGGAAGTATCGTCACCTCGGGCGGATCATCTTTCGAATTCGCACGCACGCATCGCAGCCGCGCGACCTGACACGATCCGGGAACGGCGGATTCGCAATCGTGCAAACAGGAAATCGCCAGGCGTGATGTGAAATAACTTGTCGATGATCGGGGCAGTCTGCCCAGCAACGGAAGCCGGAAGGACAGCAATGATCGTCGATCGTTCGCTCAAGCAACGGGCCAAGCTCATCTGGCGGGGCGGAAACCCCACGCTGTCATCGCGGCTCGTTGCCGAGGAGAAGGCGATCGCGCTCACCTTTGGCGGATCGACCCACGCCGTGATGATGGCGACGCCGGCCGATCTGGAAGATTTTGGCTTCGGCTTTGCCCTGACTGAAGGGATCATCGAGCGCGCCGATGAGATCGCGAGCATCGAGTTCATCGAGAGCGACCTCGGGGTCGAGGTTCGAATCTGGCTGGACCGCGACCGTTCCGATGAGCTCAGGGCGCGTCGCCGCGCGATGGTCGGTCCGGTCGGTTGCGGATTGTGCGGGATCGAGAGTCTGGAGCAGGCCAGCCAGGCGCCGCCGAGCGTATCGAGCCAGGCGACATTTCATGCACGCGACCTCCTGCAAGCCATGGGGGCGCTCGCGCCGTTGCAGCAGCTGAATCAGAAGACACAGGCCGTTCACGCAGCGGCGTTCTGGCGACCGCACGGCGGCGTCGGCCTGGTGCGGGAAGATGTCGGGCGTCACAACGCACTCGACAAGCTCGCCGGCGCGCTCATGCGCCAGAACATCGCGCGAGCCGACGGAGCCGTTCTCCTGACCAGCCGGGTGTCGGTGGAGATGGTGCAGAAGACCGCGCGGATCGGCGCGCCTGTCCTCGTCGCGGTGTCGGCGCCTACTTCGCTTGCGATCGAGACGGCGGATCAGGCCGGGATTTGCCTGATTGCGGTTGCCCGTGCGGACGGCTACGAGATCTTTACCCACCCCGATCGCATCGACTTCTCGGAGTCTCGCACCGTCGCAGCCTGAACGCTGCGCGCGGTCACGCGCGGCCGCATCAAGGCGATGCTGCGCACGTGCAAATCCGCAAGAGTCATTCGCTCCGGAAATGGCTCGTTTGAAAGGCCGCCTACCTGCAACCAGGCGGAAACATACCGCCGGTCAGGTGAAGGACAGATCAGATGGACGCCACGGCGCTGCTACTCTCCCGGATACAGTTCGGCTTCACCATCTCGTTCCACATCATCTTCCCGGCCTTCACGATCGGCCTTGCGGCCTGGCTCACCGTGCTCGAGGCCATGCACCTGCGGACTGGCCGTCCGGTCTATCAGTCGCTGTTCGAATTCTGGCTCAAGATCTTTGGCGTTGCCTTCGGAATGGGTGTCGTCTCGGGGGTCGTCATGGGATTCCAGTTCGGGACGAACTGGAGCGTGCTTGCGAAGATGTCCGGCCCGATCCAGGGACCGCTGCTCTCCTACGAGACTTTCACGGCCTTCATGCTGGAGGCCAGCTTCTTCGGAGTCCTTATCTTCGGTCGCAAGCGGGTGCGGCCGTGGTTCTATCTGTTCTCGACCGCAATGGTGTCGCTCGGGACGACACTGTCCGCCTTCTGGATCATGGTCAACAACAGCTGGATGCAGGTGCCGGTAGGCTATCTGCTCCAGAACGGCTACTTTGTCCCGGACGACTGGACCAGGATCATCTTCAATTCGGTCGTCTGGTCGCGCTTTCCGCACATGTTGCTGGCGGCGTATCTCACCGGCGCGTTCTGCGTTGCCGCCACCGGCGCCTGGTACGTGCTCCGCGGTGATTGCTACGCGGAGTCGAGGGTGATGCTGCGAATGGGTCTCTTCCTCGCAGCGCTGCTGCTCCCGGTCCAGCTGCTGTTCGGTCATCTGGTCGGCGATTACGTTCACGACTATCAGCCGGCAAAGTTCGCGGCCATCGAAGGCCGCTGGCACGATGAGCAACCGGCGAGCGAGGTGCTGATCGGCCTGCCCGATGCGGCGTCCGGAAGCAACAAGTACGAAGTCAAGGTGCCGATCCTCGGAAGCGTTATCGGCAGCATGAGCCTGTCCTCGAAGGAGGTCGGACTGGACGATTTCCCGCCGCAGGATCGTCCTCCGGTGCTGATACCGTTTCTCACATTCCGCATCATGGTCGGCTGCGGGCTGATCATGCTCGCGGTCGCCTGGCTCGGGTCTTACCTCAGCATCAGGCGTCGCCTACGGCGGAACCGCTTGATGCTTTGGACGATCTTTCTCTGCTTCCCGCTTCCGTTCGTCGCAATCCTCACCGGCTGGTATGTCGCCGAGGTGGGACGGCAGCCCTGGGTGATCTACGGACTACTGCGCACGGCGGATGCCGTGACGCCGTTCCTGACGGCGCCGGCGGCGATGACCTCGCTCGTGCTGTTCGGCGCAGTCTATCTCTTCATCTTTTCGTTCGGCACTTTCTACATCTACCGGTTGCTGCGCGCCGGGCCGACGCGACTCGCGGTCGAGCCGCCGCATGGTGCCTCGCCAAATCGTCCGTTGTCGCTGGCCGAACCCGAACTCGTCGAACCGGCGACCGCAGGAGAATAGAGATGGTCTTGTTCTGGGTTGCACTTCTCGCCGTCAGCATCCTCATCTATCTGCTGCTCGACGGCTTTGACCTCGGTGTCGGCATGCTGTTCGGTCTCACCCGCAGCGAGGCGGACCGGGACACTATGCTGAACACCGTCGCGCCGGTCTGGGATGGCAATGAAACCTGGCTGGTCGTCGCCGGCGTGATCCTGTGGGGCGCGTTTCCACTCGTCTACGCCACGCTGTTGTCGGCTTTCTATCTGCCCGTCGTGGTCATGCTGCTTGGACTGATTCTGCGCGGCGTCGCGTTCGAGTTTCGTCACAGGGCGACATCGCGGTTTCGCTGGATCTGGGACCTGAGCTTCGTCGGCGGGTCACTGGCCGCGAGCTTCATGCAGGGCGTCACGGTCGGCGCCCTCGTGCAGGGATTGAAGTTCACCGACGGGGTCTATACCGGCGGCATATTCGGATGGCTCAGTCCGTTTTCCGTCCTGTGCGGCGTCGGGCTGTGTCTTGGCTATGCCCTGCTGGGCGCTTCCTGGCTGGTCCAGAAGTGCCATTCCGAAGTCCGTGACGCGGCGCGCCGCCAGATTCCCGTGCTGGCGACCGCCGTCCTGGCGTTTCTGATCATTGTCTTTGTGCACGCGTTGATCGAGAACCTTCCGATCATGCATCGCTGGCTCGACCGACCCTATCTCTTCGTGTTTCCGGCGATCGGGGCTGCGGCCGCGGTCGTGCTGGCAAGCAGCATCCTGCATCACAATGATCGCTGGCCGTTCTTCGCCGTCGCCGTCATCTTCAGCGCCTCCTTTGGGACCCTGGCGCTGTCGTTCTGGCCCTATATGATCCCGTTTGCCATTACGATTGACGAGGCGGCCGCGCCTCACGCCAGTCTTGCCTTCATGTTCTGGGGCGAAGGTCTGTTCGTTTTTCCGCTGATGCTGCTCTACGCAGCCATGGGATATCGCGTGTTCGGAGGCAAGGTGGGAACGAAGCCCGGTCACCACTGAACCGGCAAGATTGTCCGCGAAACGTTCGCGGCATTTCGCTCGAGCGCGGTGCTAATTCGTCTCGGAGGACGCAACGCTTCACATCGGGATTGGTGAACCGGACGATCGACACCACACGCCGCGGCGGCCTGTCGGTATCCTCGAGCGAGCGCCGCGCCGAAGCTACGCAGGCCATTCCACGCGACCACGCCCGTGTGACGGCGGTGTCGCTATTGGGTGATGGCGTGCTTGGGCCGTTGTCAGCTTGCGGCGAGAGCCAGTCGCAGCGGCTTCGTGTGCCGATTGCGTCTCGCCAAAGGAAGGTCGAGCTCCCGCCAGACCCAGATCAGGGCGTCGGTCAGTTGCTCGACCAGCCGGTCGTCATGTGCCGGAGTCGGCGTAATGCGGAGACGTTCGGTCCCCCGGGGCACCGTCGGGTAGTTGATCGGCTGAATGTAGATCCCGCATCTGTGCAGCAGCAGGTCGCTCGCCCACCGGCACAGCTCGGGATCTCCGACCATGACGGGGACGATATGTGTCTCGGTCGGCATGACCGGCAGGCCGGCCTTGCGCAAGGCGGACTTGGTCGCTGCGACGGACCGCTGCTGCCCGGCGCGCTCGCGGTGGGAAGCCTTGAGGTGGGCTATCGACGCCTTGGCCGCCGCGGCAATCGCCGGCGGGAGAGCAGTCGTGAAGATGAATCCCGGCGCATGGGATCGCACCGCGTCAATGACCGCGCTCCGCCCTGCAATGTAGCCGCCCAGCGTACCGAACGCCTTGGCAAGCGTTCCTTCGATGATATCAACTCGGTCCATGACGCCATCCCGCTCGGCGATGCCGCCTCCGCGTGGGCCGTACATCCCGACCGCGTGCACTTCATCGAGATAGGTCATCGCTCCATAGCGATCCGCGAGGTCGCAGATCTCCTTGATCGGCGCGACGTCGCCGTCCATGGAGTAGACGCTTTCGAAGACGATCAGTTTCGGGCGGTCGTGCGGTGCGCGCGACAGCAGATGTTCCAGGTGTTCGAGGTCGTTGTGCCGCCAGACCTGCTTGGTGCAGCCGGACGAACGGACGCCCTCGATCATGGAATTGTGGTTGAGCGCGTCGGACAGGATCAGGCAGTCGGGAAGAAGCCGGGCAATTGTCGCGATGCCGGTCTGGTTCGAGACATAGCCCGACGTGAAGACGAGCGCGGCCTGCTTGCCGTGCAAGTCCGCGATCTCGGCCTCCAGTTCGACGAGTGCGCGATTCGTGCCCGAGATGTTGCGCGTGCCGCCGGCGCCCGCTCCCATGCGGCGTGCGGTGCTGCACATCGCGTCGATGACGTTGGGATGCTGACCCATGCCGAGGTAGTCGTTCGAACACCAGACGACGACATCTCTCTTGCCGTCCGGACCGTTCCAGACGGCGTGGGGAAACTGCCCCGCCTTGCGTTCCAGATCGGCGAATACGCGGTATCGCTGTTCGCGCTTGAGAGCGCCGATGGCCTGTTCAAAATTGCCGACATAGTCGAACATGATCGAGTTCCTCGCGAGAGCATCCCATTGGTGGGCCCCACCTGGGGCGGCCCGCGTTGCCTGCTTCCGCCCGCACCGGTTGGCGCGGGCGGCCCGTTTCAGTGGCGGGTTGACGCCCGGCGATGACTAGCGCTTGTCCTGCGCGAGCCTGACCAGCGCATCCGCAACGCCCTTGCCATAGGCCGGATCCGCCTTGGCGCAGTTCGCCACGTGCCGTTCCTGGATGTGCCTTGCGGCCTGGCCAACCTGGCGCGCCGTGTTCTCGAACAGCGTCTGCTTCTGCGCCGCGATCATGTTCCGGAACAGGTCGCCGGCTTGCTGCCAGTGATCCTCGTCGACACGGTGATCCCAATGCGCGGCCGCGCCCGTGATCTCCAGCGGCGGCTCGTTCAACTGGGGCCGGTCCGTCCATTCGCCGCGGCTGTTCGGCCAGTAGGTCGGCGTGCGGCCGAGATTGCCGTCGGTCCGCATCGCACCGTCGCGGTGATAGCTATGGAACGGGCACTTCGGCGAATTGACCGGAATGTGGTGGTGGTTGACGCCGAGCCGGTAGCGCTGCGCGTCACCATAGGAGAACAACCGCGCCTGCAGCATCTTGTCCGGCGAATAGCCGATGCCCGGCACGATATTGGCGGGCGAGAACGCGGCCTGCTCGACCTCGGCAAAGACGTTCTCCGGATTCCGATTGAGCTCGAAATAGCCGACCTCGATCAGCGGAAACTCGGCCTTCGGCCAGACCTTGGTGAGGTCGAACGGATTGAACGGAAACTTCGTCGCCTGCTCGTCCGTCATCACCTGGATGAACAGCGTCCAGCGCGGAAACTCGCCTCGCTCGATGCTGCCGAACAGGTCGCGCTGGTGGCTTTCGCGATCCTTGCCGACCAGGGCCTCGGCCTCGGCGTCGGTCAGGTTCTGGATGCCCTGCTGGGTGCGGAAGTGAAACTTCACCCATACCCGCTCATTGCTGGCATTGAGGAAGCTGTAGGTGTGGCTGCCGAAGCCGTGCATGTGGCGATAGCTCTTGGGGATACCGCGCTCGCTCATCACGATGGTGACCTGGTGCAGCGCCTCGGGAAGCAGCGTCCAGAAATCCCAGTTGTTGTCGGCACTCCGCATGCCCGTATAAGGATCGCGCTTGATCGCGTGGTTCAGATCGGGAAAGCGCAGCGGATCGCGGAAGAAGAAGACCGGCGTGTTGTTGCCGACCATGTCCCAGTTGCCTTCCTCGGTGTAGAATTTGAGCGAGAACCCGCGGATGTCGCGTTCGGCGTCCGCCGCACCGCGCTCGCCGGCGACGGTCGAGAACCGCGCGAACATCGGCGTCTGCTTGCCGATTTCCGAGAAGATCTTGGCCTTGGTGTAGCGGGTGATGTCGTGGGTGACCGTGAAGGTGCCGTGAGCACCCGAGCCCTTAGCGTGCATGCGGCGCTCCGGGATCACCTCCCGGTCGAAATGCGCGAGCTTCTCGATCAACCAGACATCCTGCAGCAATGCCGGTCCGCGGCGTCCGGCGGTCTGGATGTTGACGTTATCCGTGACCGGGGCGCCCGATGCGTGGGTCAGAAACGGTCTTTGAGTCTTGTCGTTCATTGGGGGGTCTCCTGCATTGGTGTTGTGAGCAACCTTGTCACTCTCCAATCAATAGGAGAATGACAATGGTCTTATCGGATTGAGAGGCAATGCCTCATAATCGGGGTGGTCTCTCCGGGCCGTGCTTTCGATACGGAAGCTAAAATTCATGCCGTTCGGCTACAACGAGCGAAGTCAGCCGTTTCTGGCCAAAGGTCCGTCGATCCCGGCCATGGCGTGTCCGTTTGAGACGTCGAGAGCGCGTCAAGGGACGCTTCGGGCGGGCGGTTCGCGCGCGCCGGGTGAACCATGCGGGCGAGGCCTGCTTCGCAGCGTGGCAGGCCGTCGACCCGACTGAAATGGGCTCGCCAATCGATCCCGAACGCAGATTGATAGACGTTGGTCTCGTCACCATGTTCCCATAGGTGTTATCTATTGGAGCCGGGTGCGATGAACCTGAGTGGCCTGTCGCTGCGTGATCTCGAATATGTCGTCGCCATCGCCGACCAGGGCAGTTTCGTGCGCGCCGCGGAGCACTGTAGCGTTGCGCAGCCCTCGCTGTCCGCGCAGGTCCGCAAGCTCGAAACCTGGCTCGGCATCGCTATCTTCGAGCGCACCACGCGGCGCGTGATCGTGACCGCGGAGGGAAGGTCCTTTATCGAGCAGGCGCGCCACGTGCTGGCGGAGGCGCGGCTTCTGTTCGCGATCGCCCAACGGTCGGATAAGCCGCTCGGCGGCATGCTGCGGCTCGCCGCCATCTCGACCCTCGGGCCATATCTTTTTCCAAGAATCCTGCCGGGACTTCGCAAGAAATATTCCGAGGTCTCCCTCGTTCTCAGCGAAGGCCTGACCGACGATCTCGTGCCGAAGCTGATCGGCGGCGAGATCGATGCCGTGCTTCTCTCGCTGCCGCAGACAGATCCCGCGTTGGCGACGGCTGCCATCTTTTCAGAACCCTTCCTGCTGGCTTGCCCGAAAGGACATCCCGCCTCGCGGAGGGGCGGGCCGACCTGGGACGGACTGGATGTGGATGAACGGCTGCTTCTGGAGGAGGGGCATTGCTTGCGTGAGCAGGCGCTCGCCGGTTGCTCGACCTCGCGACGGAGCAATCGCCTGGGAACCAGCCTGGAAACCCTGAAATACATGGTCGCCGCCGGCGAGGGTTGCACGCTCGTGCCGGCGCTTGCCGTGTCTGAGCGTGATGCGGTGGTTTATTCGCGGCTGCAGGGCTCGACCTATTCCCGAAAGGTAGGGCTCGCCTGGCGCAGAAGCGATCCGCGCGCAACGGAGTTTTCGACGCTCGCGGCGAAGTTGAAGCAGATTGCGAATTCGTTCGACGTCGGCGTCGAGCCGATTTGACGCGGTCGCCTCGTCGTGCCCTGTGAGCACTCCGGATGACCGCTGAATGTCCGGGAAGCCATTGATCGAGATGGAATGATCAATGGCTTCCGGCATGCTCGGCTGCGATCGTTGATTGAACGAGATCGTGCCTAACTCTTCGGCATGATGCCCGGGCCCGTGTCCGGCCATTTCGCGATCGTAGCCTCGTCGACGTTGAGATGCTGCGCCACGAGCGCCGGCGGCGTGTGCGTGAGCCAGTTGGAGAGGGAGACCTCCTCGTAGCGCGAAGCGCGGAACACGGCGACGAATTGCATGTCGGTATCGCCGACATTTTCGACATAATGACCGAGATTGCGTTTGACATAGCCGATGTCGCCGGCATTGAAGTCCGTCGTCAGCGCGTTCGGTCCGGTATCGAACACGGTCATGCGCGCCTTGCCTTTGATGTAATACTGCCATTCGTCCGCATTCGGGTGCCAGTGCATCTCGCGAATGCCGCCTGGCCGGACCGTGACCAATGCCGCGGCGACGCCGGCGGAGACCTTGAAGTTGGTGCTGTCGGCGACTTGGAGGTATCCCGTATCTGACGACTTGACGGGGCGCGAGGATCCGAGCGGGAAGATGAAGGGATGCGTTGCGACGGGGGCATCCTTCTGAATGGCCGCACGATCGGCGACGAGATCGCCGGGGACGGTGCCCTGGAAGATCCACAGATTGTGCAACGGAATTTTCGCGAACGTTTCGGCGGGGACGCCGAAGTTCTTGGCGAGCACTTCGGGTGGGGTATGCGCAAACCAGTCGGTGACGAGCAAAGTGTTGAATTCGTCGGCATGGCCGTCATCGAAGCAGATGACGAATTCGCATCCATCCCGACCCAGGCCCTGAAGTGAATGCGGCGCTCCCGGCGGGAAGTACCAGAGATCGCCTTCCTTGACGTCGGCAACATATGGACGGCCTTGCGCATCGAGAACGGTCACGCGGCAAGTGCCATAGGTCATGATCGCCCACTCGGCAGCCTGGTGCCAGTGCAACTCGCGGATGCCGCCGGCGGTGAGGCGCATGTTGACGCCGGCGATCTCCTTGGAGATTGCAAAATCATCGACCGTGACCTGACGCGCCCATCCGCCGTTCTGAATTCGCTTCGGCGCATTGTTGAATGACGCCCAGGTTGTCGGCATGCCGCCGACGTCGGTTGCCGGAGGCGTTTGCGCCGACGGAAACTGACTGCCGAGCGCCTGGCTCTGGGGACCGGGATCAGCGAGATTCCCTGGTCCCTTGGCGTTGATTGCACCCTGCGGCGGCTCGTCCGGATTGCCAAAGGTCGCCGCCTTTGCCGCGGAGACCGTCATGGCCGCGCCCACCGCCGAGGCTGCCAGGAGGTTACGTCTGGAAATCATGGTCATACCCTCAAAAGGATTGCTCTGGAGCCGCCAGCGGCGGTCTCCTGCATCAACTTAGGCGAACGCTGGCAGGGCCCAATCCCGGAAAGGCGACAGGTTTTCCGGAACGCACTACGGCATTGTGCGTGATCGAACTCGCATGGCCGACGCTCCGCTGCGATCCGGGCATTTTCGAAAGAAAGCTCCGGGCGAGCGACGTAACTGATCTGACATCGGTATCCGCAGAGGTCCCCGCGATGTCGGAACGGAAGTCAATTCAGCCCTATCACCATCCCGCCGGAGGATGGGGCGCGCTCAAGGCCGTCGGTGCACACCTGATCGAGCAGGGGATTCCGGTGAAGGGCGCGGCCACGCTCGGATGCATGAACCAACCAGAGGGGTTCGATTGCCCGGGTTGTGCCTGGCCGGATCCGAAACATACATCGTCGTTCGAGTTTTGCGAGAACGGCGCGAAAGCCGTGGCGTGGGAGGCGACCGCCAAGCGCTGTACGCCGGAGTTCTTTGCCGATCACACGGTGACCGAACTGTCCGCCTGGAGCGACTACGATCTGGAAATGGTCGGCCGTCTCACGCATCCGATGGCCTATGACGGGGCCGCCGATCGCTACCTTCCCGTGAGCTGGAGCAAGGCCTTCTCGATCATCGCTCGCCATCTGAACGCGCTGCCTGACCCGAACATGGCCGAGTTCTACACTTCCGGCCGCACCTCGAACGAAGCCGCCTTTCTCTATCAGCTCTTCGTTCGGGAGTACGGCACCAACAACTTTCCCGATTGCTCGAATATGTGCCACGAGGCGACCAGCGTGGGCTTGCCGCAGTCGATCGGCGTCGGCAAGGGCACCGTCGTGCTGGAGGATTTCGACAAGACGGATTGCATCTTCATCTTCGGCCAGAACCCCGGCACCAACAGCCCGCGCATGATGACCGACCTGCGCAACGCATCCCGCCGCGGTGCGTCCATCATCTCGTTCAATCCGTTCCGTGAGCGTGCCCTGGAGCGATTCCAGGCACCGCAAAGCCCGATCGAGATGACAACCCTGAGCGCGACGCAGATCAGCTCGCGGCTCTACCAGGTGCGCATCGGCGGTGATGTCGCCGTCATCAAAGGCATCATGAAGATCCTGGTCGAGGAAGACGACGCGGCGCGCGCGCAAGGCGGGCAGGCCGTCCTGGACTGGACTTTCATCCGTGACCACACGGATGGGCTTGACGCGCTGGTGAGCGATCTGAAGGCGACACAATGGCCCGAGATTGAACGCTGCTCCGGGCTTGGCCGCGCGGACATCGAGTACGCCGCGAGCGTCTACAAGAAGGCCGAGCGCGCGATCATCGTCTACGGCATGGGCATCACCCAGCACCGGCGTGGCGCGCAGGCCGTTCAGCAACTGGCCAATCTTGCCCTGCTGCGCGGCCATATCGGCCGTGAGGGCGCAGGCATCTGTCCGGTCCGTGGCCATTCGAATGTGCAAGGCGACCGCACGGTCGGCATCACGGAGGTGCCGTCGCAAGACTTCCTTGATCGGCTCGAGCTTCGTTTTGGCTTCAAGCCGCCCCGTGGACATGGCCACAATGTCGTTACAGCGCTCGAGGCGATGATCTGCGGTGACGTGAAGGTGTTCGTCGCGATGGGCGGCAACTTTGCCGCGGCGATCCCCGACTGGCAGCTGACACAGGCCGCCCTCCGCAGCCTCGATCTCACCGTCCATATTTCCACCAAACTGAATCGCAGTCACCTGATCCACGGGCGCGATGCCCTGATCCTGCCTTGCCTTGGCCGCACGGAGGTGGACATCCAGGCAGCCGGCCCGCAATCCATCACCGTGGAAGATTCCATGTCGATGGTGCACGCGTCGGCCGGGCGCAATCAGCCGGCCTCCGACCATCTGCTCAGCGAGCCCGCAATCGTTGCGGGCATGGCGCGGGCGACCCTGGGCGGCCGTTCCGTCGTTGATTGGGATGGCTTCGTCGCCGACTACGACCGTATCCGTGATGCGATCGAGGATGTGTTGCCGATCTTCCAGGACTTCAACGCCCGAATCCGCGTACCCGGCGGTTTCCACCTTGTTCCGACTGCGCGAGAGCGCGTCTGGGCAACGGCGAGCGGCAAGGCCAATTTCCTGGTGTTCGACGGCCTCGGCGAGGATCCGAACGACGACCACCCGGAAACGCTCTGGCTGAGCACGATCCGCAGCCACGATCAGTACAACACGACGGTATATTCGCTGTCCGACCGCTATCGCGGCGTGTACGGCCAGCGCGACATCGTGTTCCTCAACCAGCTCGAAATGCACAGGCGAGCACTCAAGGATGGCGATCGCGTCGATCTGGTGACCGCATCGGTCGATGGCATCGAGCGCCGGGTGCGCAATTTCCTAGTGGTAGGATACTCGTTCCCGAACGGCTGCTGCGCCGCCTACTATCCGGAGACGAACCCGCTGGTGCCGCTCTACGCCCACGATCCGCTGAGCTTCACACCGTCCTCGAAGGGCATCCCGGTCAGGCTCGAGCGCAGCAGCGCGACCGTTGCGGGCGATCTGTCAGCCAAGGAATAGTGCAATGCAAGGCGAGCTTCTCAAGACGCGGGCGTTAGGCATGACCGCCGAGACCTCGATTGTCGTCACGGCAGAGATGACAGTCGGACATTTCGTTGCGGGCATGCCGAAGGTCTATGCGACGCCGATGATGATCCTGCACATGGAAATGGCCGCCGGTTTGGCGATCGCTCCCGAGTTGCCGCCGGGCTACGTCAGCGTCGGAATGTCCGTGGACATCAGACATCTCGCCGCGACGCCGATCGGGGGCAGGGTCCGGGCGTTTGCACGGGTCATCGGCGTGGAGGGGAAATGCGTGGCGTTCGAGGTCGAGACCTGGAACGATCTCGGAAAGGTCGGTGACGGCACGCATCGCCGCGGGATCGTCAATGTCGCCGAGTTCGAGAAGCGGTTCGGCGTTCGCGAAGTCTAGGCCTGACGGAAGTCTTGACCTGACAGAATCTTGGCTTGACTTCTGGCGTTTGGCACCCTCGCGCAGCCGGCGCTCCTGAGGGGGCCTATCGACAGATCAGGCGCGCTTTTCAAAGGAAGTCGGCAACGATAGGCTCCCGCTGGTGAGCGCAGGCAGGTCGTTGATGCTGCGCCAGCGTCTCGGCGTGCAACCTGCAAACCGCTTAAAGACAGTCGTGAAATGGGCCTGAGTCTGAAAGCCGACCGCGAGCGCGATCTCGACGATGGTCATCGTTGTTTCCCTGATCAGCTCCTCGGCCCTTCGAACGCGCCGCCGCAGCAGAAACTCGTGCGGCCGCAGGCCCGTTGCCACGCGGAACTGGGAAGCGAAGTGCATCCGGCTGAGCCCCGCAACAGCGGCCAGATCGGCCAAGGTGATCCTGGACGATATGCGGGCATCGATATAGTCGACGACGCGTTTGAGGCGCCACTTCTGCAGAGCCTGGATATGACGGCCGTTCGTGGATGATCGAACGGCCGCTGCTCCACCATGCGCCGGCCTCAGGCCAAACTGTCTGACGGCGATTGCAAGCTGGAGCGCATCGGCGGATTGGCGGTCATTGCCCTGCAGCGCCACCTTCATGGCATGAAGCAAGGACCGGATGACGTCGTCATCGGATTCGATTTCGTGGGATGCGCACGGCAGCGCCGGCAAGCCTTTTGCGAAGACAACCTTGTCATCAGCATCATTCCGGCCGGAGACAGGTTGCGCAAACATGGGCTGCAGATTGCAAGTCTGGACTGACATTCGAATCGCTCCAAAAGCCGATTTCGGATCAAGCGGTCATGAGCTAGGTAGGCCGGCCGGCTGCGGGTCCCACTAAATTGCGATTCATGAAGCTCGATCGAATCTGATCGGACCAGACACCGACGCGGCGCGAAGCCGCTTTGGCGAAGTCGCGAAGCGACAGTTGCCGCATCGCGCGCAAAGGCCGCGAAAGCGTGGTCAGTTGTGCGCTCTCAAGTCGAGGTCGGTGCTGCTCGACCGGGTCGAGCCAGCGGTGGCAGGCTTCGTGCCCCGCATGCAGGCGAGATCCTGCTCTGCCTGCCTCACTATTCTCTCGGCGAGCTGTCGAAGCGCGTCATTGTGACCGTACTTCATTTCAGTCCGCGCCATGTCGATGGCGCCCTGATGATGAGGAGCCATGATGTCGACGAAATCGCGATCGATGTCGCCGCTCGGCCTGGTGAGCAAGCTTCGGTTCATGTTGCTCATCGCGAGGTCGTTTTCGAAGAGAAATTGCCGCTCGCCGACGTCGCTCACCGTCAGGATGCGAGATCGATGCGTCGGGGCCTGGGCCAGCGCGAATGACGTTGCCGTAACCGAGAGGCTGGTTGCCAGCGAGATGGCGCGTCTGCGCACGAATCCGCGGGAGAACAGCGGCACGTCGGGCTCCATGGCGTTGATTGATCGGATGGGCGTCGCGTTCGTGCGATCCCAGCCTCAGACATGCCAAGCGTGATGCACGCGCTCAACTAAATACGGATTTAAGGTTCGCTCGGCCAGGTACTCTCTGCGCCGCCTGAAAGCGAATTCAGGTTTCTGAAGTCCAATTTAGTGGCTGCTCCGGCTGGGGGCTTCCTACAGTTGAGGTGCCGGACCCAAAACGCAGGAGCAGCAGATGCAATCTCAGAGCGTCGTCGTCAACACCAACCTGACCGGAGCGCTGATTCCGCAACCGGACGGTCTTCGCGCCTATTCCACGGCCATCAGGCGTTTTGGTCTGCTGGAACGCGGCCGCGAGCAGCAGCTCGCGCGGCGTTGGCAGGAGCGGCGCGACAAGAGCGCGACGGATGAGCTGATCACGAGTCATCTTCGCCTCGCCGCAAAGGTGGCGCGAGGCTACAAGGGCTACGGCCTTCCGATGGCAGACTTGGTCGCGGAAGCCAATCTCGGGCTCGTGATCGCCGCAGGCCGCTTCGAACCCGGACGCGACGCACGGTTCTCGAGCTACGCCCTGTGGTGGATCAAGGCGACCATCCACGAGTACATCCTGCGCTCCTGGTCGCTGGTGAAGATCGGGACGACGGCCGCGCAAAAGAAGCTCTTCTTCCGGCTGCGCGGCGAAATGAGGAAGCTTGGGGGCGATGTCGCGGTTCTTACGCCGGAAGTCGCACAAGCGGTTGCAGACAAGCTCGAGGTGACGGTCCGTGACGTCGTTGAAATGGATTGCCGGCTCGGTGGCGATCTTTCGTTGAACACGCGGGTCGGGGACGAAGATCGGTCGACCGAGTGGGAGTCGATGCTGGTCGACGAAACCGCGGATGTGGAGGCGATCGTCGCGGAGCACGATGAGACGGTCCGCAGGTCGAGGGCTCTTCACGCCGCGCTGGATGTGCTGACGGAGCGCGAGCGGCGCGTCTTCGAAGCCAGGCGTCTTGCCGAGCATCCGATGACGCTCGATCAACTCGGCTGCGAATTGTCGATCTCGGGCGAGCGGGTGCGGCAGATCGAGACGCGGGCTTTCGCGAAGGTCAGGCGGGCGACGATAGCGGCCACGCGGGCCAACTGCGACGCAACGGATGAGTAGACCACGGGAGCGTAGCGCGTGACATGCGTTCGCGCGCGCTCACGTTCGATTGAAAGACGAGCCGCAGCCGATCACGGCTGCCGGAATCATGAGTGAACTGTGAGGCTGCGCGAGGGCTTCGTTAGTTCATATTACCGCGAATAAACTTCATTTCAGTTGAGCGATCGACTGATCGACTTCATGTCTCTCCGAGGTCGCGCAACCGGGAGCTGGCAAGGATTTGACATGGGAATTGTTCGCTTCGCGCTGAGATTTCCACATACCTTCTATGTGGTGGCGGCCCTGATCCTGTTTCTCGGCGGTGCCGCGCTGTGGTCGATGCCGACCGACATCTTTCCGGAAATTCGCATTCCGGTGGTGACTGTCATCTGGCAGTACACCGGCCTTTCCACGCCCGAGATGGAACAGCGCGTCAGCACCTATAGCCAGTACTCCATCAGTGCCAACGTCAATGGAATCAAGAACATGGAATCACAGACCCTCAACGGTCTGTCGGTCCAGAAGATCTATTTCCAGCCGGACGTCAATCTCGACCTCGCCATCGCGCAGATCGTCTCGGCGACAAATTCCATTCGCGCGTTGATGCCGCCGGGCATCCAGCCGCCGATCGTCGTTCAGTTCAACGCCTCGAGCGTTCCGGTGCTTCAGCTCAGCCTGAATTCCGACAGTCTCAACGAGCAGCAGCTCTATGACTTTGGTATCTATCGCGTTCGCCAGCAGCTTGCTCCGGTTCCCGGCGTCACGCTGCCGACGCCCGCCGGCGGCAAGTACCGCCAGATCATGGTGGATATCGATCCTGACAAGCTGCTGTCCCGCGGCTTGACACCGCTCGATATCGTGAACGCGGTCAATACCCAGAATCTGACGCTTCCGTCGGGGACGGTCAAGATGGGAGGCACTCAGTACACGGTGCGCACCAATGCGACGCCGGCGACCATCGACGATCTCAACAAGATGCCGGTCAAGTTTACCAACGGTGCGACCATCCTGTTGAGCGACGTAGCGCAGGTGCGTGACGGATCGATGGTGCAGCAGAACATCGTTCGCGAGGATGGTCACCGCGCGGTTTTGCTCAGCATCATCAAGAACGGAAATGCGTCGACTCTGGCGGTCGTCAACGGGGTGAAGAAGGCGTTGACGTCCATTCGCGCCGCGGCTCCGGCCGGGCTCAAGATCACCGAGCTGTTCGACCAGTCGGTGTTCGTGACGAACTCGGTCAACGGCGTGCTTCGGGAAGGTGCCATCGCGGCGGGGTTGACCGCGATGATGATCCTGCTGTTCCTGGGGTCCTGGCGGTCGACCCTGGTGGTGATGATCTCTATCCCGCTGGCGATCCTGTCGTCGCTCGTCGTGCTCTATTTCCTCGGCGAGACCTTGAACACGATGACTCTGGGCGGTCTCGCCCTGGCGGTCGGCATACTGGTCGATGATTCGACGGTTACGATCGAGAATACCCATCGACTGTGGACGGAGGAGGGTATGCCGCTCGCGGACGCGACCTTGCATGGCGCGGCCGAGATCGCCGTCCCCACGCTGGTTTCGACCCTTGCCATCAGTTGCGTGTTTACTTCGGTGGTGTTTCTGGAGGGGCCCGCGAAGTATCTCTTTACCCCGCTGGGTCTTGCCGTCGTTTTTGCGATGCTGGCGTCCTATGGGCTGTCCCGAACCCTGACGCCGATCACGATCGGACTTCTGCTGAAGGGCGAGCGCCGGCATGGTCACGGTGAAGGCTCTACCGGCATGTTCTCGCGCATGTCTGGAGCCTTCGATCGCGGCTTCGAGCGGCTGCGTGGCGGCTACGCGCAGCTGCTGGCACTGTTGCTTCGACGTCGCGCCATCGTGCCCGCCGTTGCGGTCCTGATCCTCGGCCTCGGCGCGGTGATGCTGACCCTCGTCGGCAGGGACTTCTTTCCGCTGATCGACGGCGGCCAGATCCAGCTTCACGTGCGTGCGCCTGCGGGCACACGTATCGAAAGCACCGAGGCGATCTTCCAGAAGGTCGAGGACAAGATCCGCGAGGTCATTCCGGAGAATGAGCGCTCGCTGATCGTTGACAATATCGGGCTGCCGGCACGGGCTTACAACCTGGCCTTTGCCGATGGCTCGACAATCGGCGTCAACGACGGCGTCATCCTGGTCTCGCTCAAGGACGGCCACAAGCCGACCGCGGACTATATCAAGAGGTTGCGTCGGGTATTGCCGGCGGCGTTCCCCGAGGACACTTTCTATTTCCAGGCGGCCGATATCGTCACGCAGATCCTGAACTTCGGGCTGCCGGCGCAGATCGATGTCCGGACCGTCGGCTATGGCGCCAACAATCTGGCTGTCGCCAAGCAACTGCAGAAGCGTCTTGCTGCCATTCCGGGCATCGTTGATGCCCATCTCCAGCAGGAAATCGACGGTCCGGCGTTCTTTACGGATATCGACCGGACCCGGGCCGCCCAGCTCGGCCTGAACGCCAGCACGGTGGCGACCAACATCAACGTGAGCCTCAGCTCTTCCGTGCAGGTGTCGCCGAACTTCTGGACCGATTTGAGCGCGGGCATTCCGTACTATCTCGCCGTGCAGACGCCGGAATACCGGATCAATTCGCTGAATGCGCTTGCCAACACGCCCGTCTCGACGTCGATTGCGGCGAGCGGCCAGACGGTGCCGGGCATGCTCAGCAACATCGCGACGTTCAAGCGCGATACCGTGCCGACCAATGCCAACCAGAGCAACGTCCAGCCGGTCTATGAGGTCTATGCCAGCGTGCAGGGCCGCGACCTCGGCAGCGTGGCGGGGGAGATCGGCAAGGTCACCGCCGACCTGCAAAAGCAATTGAAGCCCGGCAATTCCATTCAGGTGCTTGGCCAGATCCAGAGCATGAACGATTCGTTTCGGGATCTCGGCATCGGCCTGCTGTTCGCGGCGGTGTTCGTCTATCTCCTGATGGTCGTGAACTATCAGAACTTCGGCGATCCCTTTGTGGTGATCCTGGCGCTCCCGGCGACACTCTGCGGGATCGTGACAATGCTGTTTGTCACCGGAACGACGCTCAACGTCCCCTCGCTGATGGGCGCGATCATGTCGGTCGGCGTTGCTTCGGCAAACTCCATCTTGCTGGTGACTTTCGCGCGCGAGCAGCAACTGAAGGGGCATTCGGCGTTTGAGGCCGCATTGAGCGCCGGCCACACCCGCATCCGCCCGGTGCTGATGACGGCAGCTGCGATGATCGTCGGCATGATCCCGATGGCGATGGGCGGCGCCGGCGAGGAGCAGAATGCGGCACTCGCGCGCGCCGTCATCGGCGGATTGTTGTTCGCCACGCCCACGACCCTGCTCATCGTTCCTTACCTGTTTGCCATGCTGCGCAAGGGCAACGACGGAAAGCCACACCATGGCGTGTTCGAGGAATTGCCGACATGACAGAGATTGATGTACGACCGCACGAGAACTTCGGGGACCTTGAGGCTCCGGGCACCGCGACGGGCCCAGTCTTGAGGACCGAGGGTAAACCTGAACGCAGATCCGGAACAGCCATCTTCGGGGCAACCGTGCTGCTGTTGCTTGTTGGTGGGCTTGGTGCCGGCGGCTGGCGCCATTACGAGGCCGAACGCGAGGTCGCCGCGACGGCGGCGCAGGCGCGCACGTTTGTGCCGGATGTTCGCGTCGCGAGCGTTCGTGCCAGCGACGGCACGGAGAAGGTCACATTGCCGGCGACGACGGCTGCTTTCGAGGCCGCAAACATCTTCGCCCGGACCAGCGGCTATGTCGAAAAGCGCTATGTCGATATCGGCGATCGGGTCAAGGCGGGCGCGCTGCTCGCCGAGATCGTCGCGCCCGAGCTCGATCACCAGATCGCGCAGGCCCAAGCCACTCTGGCGCAGAGCCAGGGAAACCTGCAGCAGACCCAGGCGAGCCGCGAGCTCGCGGAGGTCACCAACGGGCGCGACAGCAATCTGGTCAAGCAGGGTTGGCTCACCGCGCAACAGGGCGACAATGACCGCCTCACGCTGCGTGCGCAGCAGGCCGCGGAGCAAGCGGCGAAGTCGAATATCGCGGCCCAGCAGGCCCAGATCAAGGTTCTGGAGCAGGACAAGGCCTATCAGCGCGTCGTGGCTCCGTTCGACGGTGTGATCACCCAGCGCAACATCGACAACGGCAGTCTCGTGCAATCGGGATCGACCTTCATGTTCACGTTGATGCACGCGGATGTCATCCGCACGCAGGTATTCGTACCCCAGGACAAGGCTTTCGGCGTGGAGCCGGGGGTCGATGCTGTCATCCGGGTTCCGGAGATCCCGGGGCGGGCGTTTCCGGGAAAGGTCACACGCATCGCGACGGCGCTGCAGCCCGGCAGCCGTACATTGCTGACCGAGATCGACGTGCCCAACTCGGACGGCGCGCTTCAGCCGGGGATCTATTGCACCGTCGAGCTGCTGATTCCGCGCAAGACGCCGTCGATGATCATTCCGGCCGACGCCGTCGTCTTCGACGAGAACGGTCTGCATGTCGCGGTCGTGGAGGACGGCGCAGTTCATTTGCACAAGATTTCGATCGCGCGCGATTTCGGCAAGGATGTCGAAGTGCACGATGGCGTCAAGCCAGGCGATCAAGTCATTCTCAATCCAATGGTGAACCTGGCCGAAGGAAGCAGGGTTACGGTGCGCGGGCCGCAGACGAGCTGAATTGCCGTTGGCGATCGACGGCCGCGATGCGCGAAGCCAGCGCTCAAGAGGGGTCTCCGGATCAGACGTCCACCATTTTTCGATTCTGATCCGGGTCCTCTCTGGAAGTTGGCGCCCGCCAGCGCATATCCCGAGGCGCCGGCCGGTGATCGGCAGACTCCTCCACGAGGTGTGCGCGAAAATCGATATCCCGGCAGGAAAGCTCAGCTCAGCAACCAGAAGGCGGTGATGTGCCCGGCGTGGCCGAAGCGCCGTTGGGGTTGGAAGAAAACATCGACGCCGGATTGGCGAGGTTCATCGAAACGGCTTCGGTGCACGCAGGCGTGTTCGGCGTAGGCATCACGCTCGGCGCGGGACTTATGCTGGTGTTGGTCGTGTCGGGATCGGCCATCGGCGATTGAATGGTGCCGGGCGGCGGCGCTGGCGGAATATCGGGAGTGGAGACGGGCAACGCCGCGGCATTGATCTCCGTGTTGCCTGGTGCGGCCGTGCAGGAGCTCCCCGGCGTGGAGCTGCCGAGGGCGGACGGCGGCGCGATCGTGCCGGTCGTACTGCCCGTGATCGGACCCACGATGGTGACGGGCATGGCCGTCGCCAAGGTCAGCGGCAGGCCTGTACTCATCATGGATGGTGTCGATCCCGGCATGCCGGTGATGCTGCCCATCGTGCTCATCGCAGTCGGGCTTATGGGAGTGTTGGTGTTTGTGGAGGTAACGCTCATGACGGAAGGCGAAAGCTCCACCTCGGTGGGCGAGCAACTGATGCTGGTTCCGGGAAGCGTTGGATCTTGTGCCAACGGAGGTGAGGCCAAGGTGGTTGCCGGCGCTCCGGGAACGGTCGCGGCGGAGAAAAGACTCGAAAATGGACTCGGTCCCGCCAGGGCCGAGGAAACGATCGCGCCAGGCGTCGTCGGAATTCCCATGGCGGTCGTGCCCATGGTCGAGACCTGCGCGAAACAGCTGTTGCCGCTCAGCACGAGTGCAGCCGTCGCACAGAGAAGTGCACGCATTGGAGGCTCCGACGTTGGTTGGCAGTTGCAACAGGAGGTAAGCGGTGAGATCGGCGGCCTCAATTCACGTTCGGCTGACAATCGCCTTCGCGGATCTTGGTCAAACGCCCCGATCCGGCACGCGAGCTGCCACGTCATTGGCGCCCAAAGTTCGCGCGAAAGGCGGAGTGCGCTGCGGGTCGCAGCAGCACTCCGTATGCCTGTCCGGGCGTCCGCTTAGTGATGCCGCATCCCGAGATGGACGCTTTTGCCGACGAACACAGGTGCTGCGCCACCGGGGTACTCGAGGCCCATCCGGCCCGCCGGCGTCAAGGCGCCACCATTGAGCGCATCCCGGTTCGGGTACATCGCCGAGAAAGCGGCGGGCTCCTGGTCTGCGAAGGACCATGATGCAAAGGCTGATGGACTTGTTGCCGTCAGGATCAGCGCCGCACCAATCAAGGTCTTGAAGATAGTCATATCTGTTCTCCGTTGTGTTGTTCGTGCGGAGAATCTGCGACTGGCGATCTCTGCTGCTCTGGCGGTAGCGCTTCCCGATGAACTGTTCTGTACACGGTCATGTAGGTGTTGCCGGGCGTTGACGAGGATCACTCCTGCGAGAACTGTCGACGCCGGACTCTGTATTCTTTGTCATGATCGCTCTCGCGATCGTGCGTGGCCCGCGCGCATGTGGCGCCCAAATTCGAGTTCAGATCACCGCAGCATCTGGAGCAGCAATCATGAAGCTGATATCCCTTCTTTTTTTCGCCCTCTGTCTCATCCTTTCCGGCACCGAGGCTTTCGCCCGCGGCGGTATGGGGGGTATGGGGTCGCATATGTCGATGGGTAGCGGGCTCGGCATGGGTGGCGCGCTCGGCACGAGCGCCGCGACGCCAGGAACGAACTCGTTGGGCACGGCCCTTCCTTCGTCCGGTGTCGGCGGCCATGCCATGAAGGGGCCGCCGCTTGGCACCAACCCCGCCATCGACCAGGAGGATGCACAGCTTCAGAAGATGATCGAGAGTTCGATCTGTCGCGGATGTTGAGCCTGTCCACGAATGACGATACCCGCATTTCTGATCCTGCTGGCGTGCCAACTCGCCGGCAACCTGCTGTGCCAGGCGCTTGCGCTTCCCGTACCGGGACCCGTGATCGGGATGTCAATCCTCACCGTGGTCCTGGTGTTCAGGGCGGGAAAGACGACCAGCAAGTCGCCGACAGTCGACGGCCTCGAACACACTGCCGAGACGCTGGTCCGTAACATGGGACTTCTGTTTGTGCCGGCCGGCGTCGGTATCATCACGGAGATCGGAGCATTGCGGCTGCAATGGTTGCCGATCGCTGCGGGTTTGATCGGATCGACACTGTTGAGCCTTGCGGTCACCGGATGGGTCATGCATTGGAGTATCCGCCGGCGCGCGGCGAACCGGTCGGCGGTCGTCCTGCAGGCCTCGGAGAGAAGCTGAGCGAAAGCCTCGTCTGCCATGAGCGCTATTCAACATCTCTGGACTTCGCTCGGCGCGATGCAGGTATTCTGGCTCGCCGTGACGCTGGGGGCTTACATGCTCGGCAACGCGCTGCAGCGTGCGTGTGGCGGCTCGGCGCTCGCAAGTCCAGTGCTTGCGGCTATCATCCTCGTGGCTATCGTCGTGGTGAGCGGGACGGATTACAAGGTCTACGCAGCGCAGACCCAGTTCATGAGCTTTCTCCTTGGACCGGCGACTGTCGCGTTGGCCGTTCCGCTCGCGCGGAGCGTCCGGCTGGTCAGGGAGAACCTGCTCGGAGTCGGGTTGGCGGTGCTCGCCGGCTCGGTTACCTCGATCGGCTCCGGCATAGGTCTGGTGTGGCTGTTCGGAGGCTCCCGCATGATTGCCCTTTCCATGGCGCCGAAGGCGGCCACCACGCCAATCGCGGTCGCAGTCTCCAGCCAGATCGGCGGCGTTCCGGCGCTGACGGCTGCGCTCGCGATCCTTGGCGGCATTCTGGCGGCGGCTCTCGGTCGGAAGATGCTGACCATGCTGAAGATCGACGATTGGCGCGCCCATGGTCTGGCTGCCGGAATTGCCGGGAGCGGCATTGCCGCTGCAGAGGTGGCTGCCCGCAGTGAGCTTGGCGCCGCGTTCGCAGCACTGGGCATCGGGCTCAATGGTCTCATCATTGGGTTCATTGCGCCTGCGCTCGTCCAGCTCTGGAAGTAACAGGGACGAGAGAGCGGGAGCATGTCGCCAACGTGAACCGCCGAGCGGCCCGTGCGGGTTGGGAGCGCGTACGACATGCACTACTTGATGAGAGGGCAGGGGATGGAGCACGTCGATGCGTTTTCTCTTCTCTTTGGCCTTTGTGATCGCGATGTCCGGCCATGTGAGCGCGGGCACCCTGCATGGCAGGTACAACCAGCACCGGTTGACCGCGCATCATGGACAAGCGGTGCCGTCGGGTGCCTTCACACGTGGGCAACCCCGAATCGCCGTTCCCGGCTGGACCGATGAAGACACCGAGCGTTGGCTCGACAACGCCAGCTCGTCCTGGTCGCAGGCCTAGCGACGCGACCCTTCTCGCGCGCTCGAGATAGTCCGAAGCGTACGACCGCGGCCCGGCGATTGGCGCTAGGTCTTGCCCTTGGTCTTGACGAGGTAGTCGACGATTGCAGGCACATCGCTCTCATCAACAGGAGCTTTGTAGGCCTTGATCATCTTGCCGACCTCGGACTCCCAGGCCGCTTTTGGCAAGGGAGGCTGGTTCAGCACCATGTCTGCCGAGTGGCAGGCCAGGCAGTTGTTGTTGATCGCATCCGCGTCCGAGCCGCCGGGAAACATTTGGTCGCCCGAAGGAAGCTCAACGGTCGTCGATGTGATCGCGGGGGCTTGTTGAACCCACGCGGGGGTGGACGTCAGCAGGGCTGCGGACAATACGCCGACGATGATAGCTGCGTGTCGCATCGTGCTGCTCTTAGGTCGTCGTGATGTGAACCGGCTCGATGACGTCGCGCATGAAGCCGCTGTTGTTCCAGTTGGGCTCTGCCGGTTGAACATCGCCCGCCAGATTCGTGCAGCGCGCCATGAGAGAATGACGGCCCGTCGCCAGCGGCGGGAGATTGGTCTGCCAGCGGCGGAAGCTGTACTTGCCATGGTCCTCGCCCAGCGTCGCGGGTTGCCAGGTCTTGCCGTCATCGACGGAATACTCGACCTTGGCGACACCTGTGTCGCCGCCGAAGGCAATTCCCCGGATCTCGGCGCTTGCTCCCGACGGCAGTGACGCGCCGTCCGCGATGTTGGTGATGAACGATCGCGGCGTCATGCGGCTGATCGGGACCATCTTCACGCCGGTCTGGCCGGGTGTGACGTTGGCGTGCGGGGTATCTGGGATGGTATAGGCGGTGGCCATCCAGTAATTGTCGTCCGGGCGATCAAGCACTTCGATATCGCTCAGCATCTTGACCCAGTACGTCGAGTACCACCCCGGCACGATCAGACGCAGTGGGAAGCCGTTCAGCAGCGGCAGCTGCTCGCCGTTCATGGCAAAGGCGATCATGACCTCGCCGTCACGGGCGTGGTCGATGTCGAGCGACTTCTTGATGTCTGGCGCCTCGGGCACCACGGGTTCATCCAGTCCCTTAAAGCGGACCTGGATACCTCCCGATTTGACGCCCGCGCGATCCAGCACGTCCTTGAGCCGCACGCCGGTCCATCGTGCATTGCCCATCGCTCCATGCGCCCATTGCGCGCCGGGAACACGGGGCGCAAAAAAGCCTCGCGAATTGCCCGAACATTGATTGACCGCGGCAAGCTCCACCCGGGGCATCTTGAGCAGGTCGTCGATGGACAAGGACAGCACCTGATTGACGTGCCCGCGCACAGTGAGCCTGAAGGTGCTTGCATCGACCGAGGTGGGGATCACGGCCCAGTGCCAACGCACATAGAACCGGTCGTTCGGGGTGAATACGCCCCGATCGAACACCTCCATCGGCGTCTCCAGCAGTGGCGGTCGCGTGCGCTGCAGGATCATGTCCCGTTTCTGCGGGAATTCGTGCGTCATGGGCCGTTCCCGCGGTTCCCCGGCAAGCGGCAGCCGGATCGACTGATCGGCCCAGGCCGACGAGCTGGCAAGCGTGATGCCTGCAATTCCCATGGTGCGGAGCAGGGCACGGCGAGACAGAGCCTGAGTACGTGCATCGCTTTGATGATGTGTCATCGATAGCTCCTTTTCGGGATGGGTTGACCCGCTCTGCCCTGCCACTTATCCGAGGATCAGGTCGGCGAAGGGGGCGTCGGCATGGATTCGTGGTTGCTGCGCACGAGCGTTCGGAACTCGCACGTTCACACCGGGAAAGAGTTGCTCGGCGTGCACGGCGTCCCGGATGTGCGGGACATGCGTAGCGTTAGTGGCGGCCAGTGCGGCCGGCGCACCCAGCGTGCAAGCGGCGATGGCCAGCGAAGCAATAGCGAGAAGAGAGTGGCGGGATCGAAGCATTGTAGGTCTCCTTTGATTGCGCTCTGGCAAGCTGCGATTTTCAATGTGCTTGCCATGTCCCGAAGCGTAGAGCCTGGCTCCGTCGTGGTCTAACGCGATTGTCAGGTCATTCTGATCGTCTGCGGCGATTGAAACGCGCGAGCCCGGTACGCCAATCACCTCCTCGGCATATCTAGGGGGCAGCGCCAGTCGCAATGCTGGACATCAGTGCGGCTTCTGCCTTGCTCACGTGCCGCTCCTTGTGACGGAGGACGTAGAACGAACGCTTTGCCAACTCACTGTCCAGTTTGACCAGCCGCTTTGCCGCGACGGCCTTCTCGACGACCAGATCGGAAATTGCCGCGGCGCAGCGGCCCGTTTCAACCGCAGTTCGAATCGCCTCGTTCGACGCCAGTTCGAGTTGGACGGTCAGATCGGAAAGGCGTATCCCGCGTTTCTTCAACGCCCGCTCGAACATTGCACGTGTTCCGGAGCCGGGTTCGCGAAGGATCCATGGCGTCTTGCTCATCCAATCAGGCGGCAGCTTTCGCTGCTCCGCCAGCGGGTGCTGTGCGCCCACCACCGCGACCAGCGAATCGCTATCGATGCGACGCGCGGACAATGCGGGGTCGTCGATGTCGCCCTCGATGAAACCGACATCGGCCATGCCTTCGCGAACATCGGTTGCGACCTGCTCGGTATTGGCGATCCTCACGTCGATCTTGATACCGGGATGGACCGCCTGAAATGCGAGCAGCCTTGCAGGCAGCCAATAGCTGCCGACCGTCTGGCTCGCGGCAATCGTCAACTGTCCGGCCTTGAGCCCGGCAAAATCCCTCAGAACCTGCTCGGCGTCGTGGGCACGCGCCAGCACCGCCCGCGCCTCGGAAAGGAATGTGCGGCCCTCATGCGTGAGGACGATGCCCCGGCCGACCCGATCGAACAATTTGACGCCATAACGCGCTTCGAGCGCGGCGATTGCCGCGCTCGTAGCCGATTGGGTGAGGTTCAGTTCGCGGGCAGCCTTCGTCACGTGCTGCTTGTCGGCGACTGCGGCGAAGACCCGGAGCTGTTCGAGCGTCATTGAGCAGATCATCCCATGAGCTTGATGACCACAAGACTGAAGCTGGCGATGAAGAGGAAGGCCAGCGCGCCCAATATAGCCGGACGCAGGCCTGCAGCGTAGAGTTTCGACACGTCGGTCTCGAGGCCCATGGCGGCGAGCGCGATGGTAAGGAGGAATGTCGCCAGGGAGATCATCGCGCTCTTGGCGCCGCCCGGGATGGTGATGACGCTGTTGACGGCGACCACCGCGACGAAGCCGAGCGCGAACCAGGGGAGCGGCGGCTTCGCGGACTGTTCGCGAGTGCGCTGCACCGTGAACCGGGTCACGAGGCTCAGGGTCAGCACGACGGGTGCGAGAAGCAGGACGCGGGCGAGCTTGGAAACCGTTCCGATCTCGCCGGCGCGCTGGCTGTTCTGGAAGGAAGCGGCAGCCACTTGTGCAATCTCATGGATCGATGCGCCGCTCCAGATGTCGTAGGCGTGGCTGTCGAGATGCAGAAGCCGGGGCAGCAATGGATAGACAAACATGGCGATCGAGCCGAAGATCGTCACGCAGGCGATCGCGTAGGCGACGTCCTCGTCGGACGCCTCGGTGACGCTGTTGGTGGCGACCACGGCCGAGGCGCCGCAGATCGAGGTGCCCGCGGCGATCAGTTCGGTCAGCTTTCGCTCGACGCCCAGGGCGCGGCCTGCTGCAAGCGTGAAGACGAACGTGGCAACGAGTGTGCCGGCAACAATGAAGAGTCCCTTTGCCCCCACGGCTGCAAGCTGAGTCAGCGTGATCTGGAATCCCAGCAGGACGATCGCGAACCGAAGCAGACGGCGCATGCTGAAAGCGATTCCAGGGCGGACGGAAGATGGTGTGCCGACCAGATTGCGCACCGCAATTCCGATCGCGATGGCCAGGATCATGGGGCTGAATGTCGCGATCTGCGGAATGCCGCGCATCAGGTTGGCGCCGAAAGCGATGATCGTGGCCAGGGCGATGCCGGGGACGATCGTAAGGGCGGGCCTTAGATGCGGCAGGAGGGTGTCACGTAGGGAAGACTTGGCGGAGAAGTTGCTGGAGTCTGTCGTCATGGTCATTGGCGTGTCTCCTGGGTTGCGCCAATTGTGGTTCGCGACGACAAATCGATCCAACAGATTTATTTATACATTCTGATCGATCAAACCGATTGTTTCTGCTGCAGGACCGGACCGCATTCGTCTGACTGGCGCCGCAAAACGTGCGCGGCGCCTGGCGATCGTCTGGCCGAGCCCCAACAATACGTATGCCGTGACATACCGGCCGCGCGCGGATCGTGGTCTTCAGGCGACCAAGTGCCGGCTCAAACCCTGCCATCGCGGCGTGACTGAATTCGCGCCGGTCAGCAATCATGCGCGAGCCGCGCGATCCCTAACGAGAGTTTTAGTTGTGACGGGTTGATGGTCTCCCAACTTCAAAGTGTACACACAACCAAGGAGACGATCATGACGACCACAGCATCCGCATCTACGTTAGCGATGGATCACGAGGATTGGATCAGCTGCTCTCACTGGGGCATGTTTCCGGTGCCACGAAAGACGCGCTGAGGCCTTCCCGGTTCCGGTGAGCGCGGACTGCGGTACCTCATCGGCTCGAAGCGCGCCAGCAGCGCGTTGCCTTGCCCGGCCAGCGTCTTGGCGCGGCGCCGGCCTCACCGGCTATCGGGCGCTACTCAGCTCTCGTATCGAACCCATCGAGCCGCTCTGACAAAACGGATCTCGTCGCGTCGACGATCATCCGTACGGCGGCGGCGCATGCAACCTACACAACTCCAACCATCCGGCTTGTCCGTCGGCCGCGCTTGAATGTTTGGCGCGTTGTTTGGCGAAAGCTGCTGCCTTCGCATCGGCGATGGTCGTCGCGATGCGTGCTCAACTTCGTTGCGCTTGCCGCGAACGAATCTCGGTGCAAGCAGCCGAATTTGGCGGCCGGACGATTCTCGCGCTTATCCCGTCCCGATCGACGGAAGGCTCGCAGCGGATCGAGCAGCAAGCCCATCCCAGCGAAGACATTCCTGTCCAAGCCGCGCATCGGCGATCGGATCATAGTCGCGCTCACCTGACCGGTTCGTGGTCGGGCCACAATGCAGGTGCGATATGCCAAAAGCCGCTACGAGCCCATCCGCGAACGTCACAGTGCCGCGTCTGTTCGTGCTCGAACTGAATGCCGGATGCATTCACACCATGAATACGGATGGCTCCGATCGCAAGACCCTCGTGACCGGCTGCCACCTCCCGGACGGCATCGTCGTCGATGCCGAAGCCGGTCATATCTACTGGACCAACATGGGCATCCCCAACCTGAATGACGGGACCATCGAACGCGCCGACCTCGACGGCAAGAACCGCAAGACCATCATCGCGCAGGGAGCCACTCACACTCCCAAGCAGATCATTCTCGATAGCAGCGTCGGCAAGCTCTACTGGTGCGACCGCGAGGGAATGCGCGTCATGCGTTGCAATCTCGATGGTTCGCAGCTCGAGACGCTGATCGAGGCCGGGCGAGGCGAATCCGATGGCCGGGATCAGACGCGATGGTGCGTCGGACTGACGATCGATCCGAAATTCGGACATCTCTACTGGACGCAAAAAGGGCCTGACAATGCCGGGCTCGGCCGCATCTTCCGGGCCAATGTCGAAATTCCCGCAGGCCAGACCGCAGCCAACAGGTCCGACATCGAGATCTTCTACGACGGCCTGCCGGAGCCGATCGATCTCGAACTCGACCACGAGAACCGCGTCCTCTACTGGACCGACCGCGGCGATCCTCCACGCGGCAACACCGTGAACCGCGCGTCGATCGACAACAAGCCGGCCGAGCCGGAGATCGTGGTGACCCATCTCATGGAAGGGATCGGCATCGCACTCGATGTTCGGAACGACCGCATGTTCGTCACCGATTTTGCCGGCTCGATCTACTCCGCACGGCTTGATGGATCCGGCGAGCGAAATGTCCTCTTCGCTCAGGGCAACCTTACCGGCATCGCCTACGCCGAAATCTAACGAATCGATCGGAGATATGACATGACCGACACCAAACCCATTCGCCGTATCGCAATCATCGGCACCGGCGTGATCGGCGCAAGCTGGTCTGCGCTGTATCTTGCCAAGGGATTGCAGGTGGTCGCGACCGACGTCGCGCCGAACGCGGAAGCCGCGCTGCGCAAGTTCGTGGAGACTGCATGGCCGGCGCTCGAGCGACTGGGCCTGTCACCCGGAGCCTCACAGTCGAACCTGAAGTTTACGGCCGCGCTGGCGCAGGCGGTCGACGGGGTCGATCTCGTTCAAGAGAACGGGCCCGAGCGGATCGATTTCAAGCAGAAGCTGTACGGGCAGCTCGACGAATTGCTGAAGCCCGATGTGATCATCGCATCGAGTTCGTCGGGGCTCACCATGAGCGAAATCCAGAAGGGCGCAGCGGCCCATCCGGAGCGTTGTGTGATCGCTCACCCGTTCAATCCGCCGCATCTGATCCCGCTGGTGGAGATCGTCGGCGGGGCCAGGACCTCGGAAGCGACGATCCGGCGCGTTGATGAATTCTACACCTCGATCGGGCAGCGGACGGTGCGCGTCAACAAGGAGATGCCAGGGCATGTCGCCAACCGTCTGCAGGCGGCGCTAAGCCGCGAGGTTTACTACCTTGTCGCCGAGGGGGTGGTGAGCGCCGCCGACGTCGACACCGCCCTGAGCTGGGGCCCGGGCCTGCGCTGGGGCGTCATGGGCGGCATGATGCTCAACCATCTCGGCGGCGGTCCGGGCGGCATCGAGCACTTCTTCCAGCAATTCACCGGCCCGATGACGGCCTGGTGGAAGACCCTCGGCTCGCCGGTGCTGACACCGGAGGTGCAGAAGAAGCTCATCGACAGCGTCCATGCCGAGGCCGGATCACGCAGCATCGCGGAGCTGGAAGCGGAGCGCGACGAAGTCCTGCTCGGCCTGATTGAGCTGCGCAACAAGGTTGCCAGGAAAAGGTGAACCCCGGCGCACCTGCCGAGATCGATCAGCCATTCGACGTTTTCACAATACGCCGGCCGTCCGGCCGCAGCATCAGGAGTTCAACATGAGCACAGCCCCCGCCTCAGGCAAGGCCGCAGCGAAACCGGTCCCCGTACCCGATGGCGACTTTTATCAGCTGGTGGAGCATCTCACGCCGGAGGAGAAGGCGATCGTCGCAAAGGTGCGGGCCTACATGCAGACCAAGGTCCAGCCGATCATCAACAAATACTGGTCGGATGACGCCTTTCCGTTCGAACTGCTGCCGTCGTTCAAGGAGCTCGGCATCGGCGGTCTCGGTTTTGAGGGCTACGGCTGCGCCGGCGGCAGCCAGAAGCTGTTCGGTTTCGTCGCGATGGAGATCGCACGCGTCGACGCGTCGATCTGCACGTTCTGGGGCGTCCACAATGGCCTCGCGATGGGTTCGATCTATCTCGACGGCTCGGAGGAACAGAAGCAGAAATGGCTGCCGCAGATGGCGCGTTACGAGAAGATCGGGTGCTTCGGGCTGACCGAGCCGCTGGTCGGTTCGGGAACGAGCGGTGGTCTGACCACGACCGCCAAGCGTGAAGGCGATACCTGGATCCTCAACGGACAGAAGCGCTGGATCGGCAACGCACCATGGTGCGACCTTTCGATCATCTGGGCGCGCGATCTCGCTGACAACCAGGTGAAGGGATTCATCGTCGAGAACAAGTCGACGCCGGGCTTCAGCGTCGAGAAGATCGAGCACAAGATCGCGCTCAAGGTGGTTCAGAACGGCCAGATCACCCTCAAGGATGTTCGGGTGTCTGAAGCCAACCGTCTGCAGAGCGGCAATTCGTTCCGCGACACCGCGCGTGTGCTGCGGATGACGCGTTACATGGTGGGCTGGGCATCGACCGGCATCCAGATGGGCGCATTCGAGGCAACCCTCAAATACGCCCAGGAGCGACTGCAATTCGGCAAGCCAATCGCGTCGTTCCAGATGGTCCAGGACCTGCTCGCCAAGATGCTTGCCAATCTGACCGCGTGTCAGTGCCTGATGCTCCGCTTGGCGCAACTCGATGACGAAGGCAAGCTCGGCGACCATCATGCGGCGCTGGCGAAGGCATTCTGCACGGCGAAATCGCGCGAGACGGTCTCATGGGGCCGTGAGGTTCTGGGCGGCAACGGCATCGTCGCCGACTACAATGTCGCGCGCTTCTTCGCCGATGCCGAAGCGCTCTACTCCTATGAAGGCACGTATCAGATGCAGAATCTGATCGTCGGCAAGGCCATCACCGGCCACGGCGCCTTCCTGTGACGCCGCAGCGGTGCCGGCGCATTGCCGCCGGCCGCCACACCCAGGAGATATGACCATGGTTTCGGGAACTGCATCGCCCAATCCTTCGCAGGCTTTGACGCTTGCGAATGTCCAATACGAGAAGAAGGGGTCGATCGCCTATGTAACGGTCAATCGGCCCAAAGTGCTCAACGCACTCAACACGCCGACCTGGACTGATTTGCAGTCCGCATTCAGCGAAGCAAAGGCCGACGCATCCGTGCGCGGCGTGATCCTCACGGGGGCCGGGGACAAGGCCTTCATCGCCGGTGCCGACATCAGCGAACTCGCGCATGTCGACGCCTACGACGCCGAGGAATCGAGCCGGTTCGGGCAGGGTGTGCTCGACCTGATCGAGAATCTCGGCAAGCCGGTGATCGCAGCGGTCAACGGCTTTGCGCTCGGCGGCGGCTGCGAGACCGCGATGGCTTGCACGATGAGAATTGCGGCAGAGCACGCCAAATTCGGGCAGCCGGAAGTCAAGTTGGGCCTGCTGCCGGGCGGCGGCGGAACGCAGCGGCTGCCGCGCCTGGTGGGCAAGGGTCGTGCATTGCAGCTGATCCTCACGGGCGAAACGATCACCGCGCAGGAGGCCTATCGCATCGGCCTCGTCAACGAAGTCGTGCCTGCGGCGGACCTGATCGCGCGGGCGGAGACGATCCTGAACCAGATCGCGGCCAACGCGCCGATTGCCGTGAAGTTCTCGCTGGAGGCCGCCAACAAGGGGATGGAGACCAGCCAAAGCGAAGGCCTGGTGCTCGAAGCGTCCTTCTTCGGCATTTGCGCCGCCACTGCAGACAAGAAGGAAGGCACCGCTGCCTTCCTCGAGAAACGCCCGCCGCAGTTTCACGGTCGGTGAAGCAGCCCTCGCACACAGCGATTAGGAAACACAGCCATGGCAAGCGACAACATCTTCTCCGGACTCAAGGTCGTCGATCTGGCGAGCTTCATCGCGGGCCCCAGTGCCGCGGTGATCCTGTCGGATTTCGGCGCCGACGTCATCAAGGTCGAGCCGCCGAGCGGCGAGCTGTGGCGGCACGCCAACCACATGCCGCCGCAGCCGGTCGCCGAGGATCCCTATCCCTGGCACCTCGCCAATCGCAACAAGCGGGGCATCGCCCTCGATCTGAAGTCGCCGAGCGCCCATCAGGTTCTCGAGAAGCTGGTCAAATGGGCCGACGTTCTCATCGTCAACACGCCGCATCCGGCGCGCAAGAAGTTGAAACTCGAATATGAAGATGTGGTGGGGTGGAACCCGCGATTGATCTACGCGGACCTCACGGGTTTCGGCGACAAGGGGCCGGATGCGAACCTTCCCGGCTTTGACATCACCTCGTACTGGGCACGTAGCGGATTGCTGTCGATGACGCGCGATGCCGGTGCGCCGCCGACCTGGCCGGTGGCCGGCAGCGGCGACAATGCCACTGCCGTCGGGCTGTACTCGGCGATCGTCACGGCCCTGTATCGTCGTGAGCGCACCGGCGAGGGGGCGCATGTCACGACGTCGCTGCTCGCCGAGGGCGTCTGGTCGGCCAGCGTCTCGATCCAGGCCGCGCTGTGCGATGCAAAATTCTTCGGACTGCACGATCGCAAGAATCCTGCGAATGCGGCCATGAACGTCTATCGCGCCAAGGACGACACCTGGTTCGTGCTCATTGTCACGCCCGACAAGCTGGCCGCCGTCGCCAAGGCCATCGGCCGCCCCGATCTGCTGACCGATCCGCGCTTCTCCGATCCGGCCAAGCTGACGGCGAACATGCCGCAGCTCACGGCAATCCTCGACGAGACCTTCTGTGCCCAACCGATGGCACGTTGGTACGAGGTGTTCAACGGCGTGCACGTGACGTTCGGCGCGGTGCGTGGACCGCAAGAGGTGATCAACGATCCCCAGCTCCAGGCGAACGACATCATCGTTCCGCTCAGCGGTGCCGGCGGCAAGCTGACGTCCACCATCAGCAGCCCGCTTCAGGTGCATGGCGTCGCCAAGGTGCCGGCGAAACGTGCCCCCAACATCGGCGAGCACAACGATGAGGTCCTCCAGCAACTCGGATTCAGCGCCGCCGAAATCGCCGGTTTGCATGAGAGCGGGGCCGTTCCGAAGGCGAAGTGACACGAGACGACCCGGGCGGGCGGCGCGCGCCGCTCCGCCTGCAATCAAATTCACCGGCATCAGGACGTCGACAATGGATGATATCGTTACCGAACATGGCGGAGGCATCCTGCGCATCCAGTTGAACCGCCCGACCAAGCGGAATGCGATGACGTCGGCGATGTACCTGGCGCTTGCAAGCATGTTCAGCGAGGCGGCCGGTGACGACAGCACGCGTGCGGTCCTGTGGCACGGCGCGGGAGATTCGTTCTGCGCCGGCAACGACATCGAGGATTTCCTCAAGAATCCGCCGGGGCCGGGGGAATCACCGCAGTCCGCGCTGATGGATGCGTTGGTCAAGTTCGACAAGCCGGTGGTCGCGGCGGTCCATGGCGCCGCGATCGGCGGCGGCACCACCATGCTGACGCACTGCGACTTCATCTACGCGGGCGAGAGTACGCACTTCCAGATGCCTTTCATCAATCTGGCCGTCGTGCCGGAATTCGGGTCGAGCTACTCCGTGCCGGCGCGGATCGGCCACCTCCGTGCGGCGGAGCTGATCTTGATGGGCGCGCCGTTCGACGCCCGGCGTGCGGTGGAATTGGGTCTGGCGACCGCGGTCGTCTCCGACAAGGATGTGTTGACGAGGGCGGTTGAGACGGCCGGGAAGTTGGCGGCGAAGCCGGCGAGCGCCCTGCAAGCCAGCAAGAGGCTCATGAAGCAGCCGTTCCGCGAGCAGATCAAAGCCGCGATGCAAGCCGAGAACGCCGAGTTCAGCGCGCAGGTTCGCTCCGACGACGCAAAAGAGGCGTTCACAGCCTTCCTGGAGAAGCGCAAGCCTGACTTCACGCGGACGACCAAATCTTCAGCGAAAGCATAGGCGCGAGCCAGCTTCGGTTCGGTCCAGGACCTGGAATCAAGACCTGACATCAGGACCCGGACATCAAGATCTGGACATGGAGAATGACCGTGAATCCGATGAATGTGAGCGTGTTGGTCGGAAGCCTGCGCAAGGCGTCACTCAACAGGATGCTGGCCAACGAGCTGATCTCGCTCGCGCCATCCTCAATGCGGCTCGAGGTCGTCGAGATCGGCCATCTGCCTTTCTATAATGAGGACCTTGAGCGGGTGATTGACCCGCCGCCGGCGGAATGGACTACGTTCCGCGGGTGCATCAAGGTCGCGGATGCGGTACTGTTCGTCACGCCTGAATACAACCGATCGGTGCCGGCCGCCCTGAAGAATGCACTGGATGTCGGATCGCGGCCGTATGGACGCAGCGTGTGGGACCGCAAACCTGCCGCGATCGTCAGCAGCTCGCCCGGCGCGATCGGGGGGTTCGGCGCCAATCATCATCTCAGGCAGTCGCTGGTGTTCCTGAACGTGCCCACCATGCAGCAGCCCGAGGCCTATCTCGGCCATGCCGACAAGCTGTTTGATGAACATGGCAAGCTGGCCGGTGACGGCATCCACAAACTCCTGCAGGGATTCATGCAGGCGTTCGCGAATTGGGTCGAGACGATCCGGTCTCATGACCGACAAATCGCGGGCTAACGGTCAAAAATGGACCGGTTGCAGTCCCTCGAATTCGTCGTGGCATGCGTCGCTGAAGCCTCGTAACAGATCGATCGAACCGTCGATGGCCATCTGACGCAGCTCGACGAAGCTCTTGTCCGGCTCCAGATAGGTGTCCAGGATCTTCCGGGCGACAGCTTCGGCCTGGTGGACCACCTGCTTCGAGGACAACGCCCGCATCCTGCTCAGCTTCGCGTAGAGACCGACCAGGCTGGCGATATCGGCCTCACCGTGCTGGAGCGCATCGATGTAGCACTTGGAGGCTTCATCGATAAAATCCCTGTAAAGGAGCTGCCGGCGGGTCGTCTCATGCAGAATCCACTGAGCGCGGACCTGGCTCCGGTGATTCAGCCAGTTGGCAATTCCGCTCGTCAGGCCGCCAACCGCCGCTCCGGTCAGGGCGGCGAGGGCGGAGATAATGGAAGCGTCCACAGGTGCAATCCTGAATTTGCCGCGGAATCCTGCGGTAATGACCACCGGCCGTGGTCACTGTTACGGCGCGGACGGCCGTGTTCCCTCGGAAATCAACCGTGAGCTCCGCTGTCCGGACAGATAGGACCACAGCCATTGCGTCTGGACGCGGAAGCGGTTCTGGAGTTGCGGCAGGGCAAGCACATGCAGCGCCGCCCAAACCAGCCAGGTCAAAAACCCGCTGCTGCGCAAATGGCCGGACTCGAGGATGGCGAAATTCTTGCCGACCACGGCCATATTGCCTTTGTCGCGGTAGCGAAACGGCCGACCGTCCTCGTGTCCCCTGACCCGATTGGCGATCACACGCCCGACAAATCGTCCCTGCTGAATGGCAGCTTGCGCCACGCCGGGCACGGGATGGCCGTCCTGGCTCATCGTGGCTGCATCTCCAGCGACAAACACGTTGGGCGCTTCGGGGATATCCATGAAGGCGCCAACGAATGCGCGCCCGGCGCGGTCTGTCTGGGTCCCGAGCATCTTCATCACCGGCGAGGCGCTGACCCCTGCGGTCCAAAGCACGGTGGCGCTGGCAATCCGAACCCCGCCCGCGATCACGCCCTGATCGTCGACCTTCTCGACCTTGACGCCGGTTGAAACTTCCACTCCGAGCTTGGCCAGACGCTTCGCTGCCTTTTGTGACAGCGACTCGGCAAAGGTCGGAAGGATGCGGGCGCCGCCATCGAGCAGCAGAATTCGGCTCTTGGCTGGGTCGATCCTGCGGAAGTTGTTGCGTAGAGTCACCGAGGCCAGTTGAGCAATCGAAGCGGCAAGCTCGACGCCGGTCGGGCCAGCGCCCACCAATACAAAGGTCATTTGGCGAGCGCGTTCCTTCGGGTCGTCGGTCGTCTCAGCCAATTCAAACGCACTCAGGATCTTGGTTCGGATCGTTTCAGCGTCGTTAAGGCTCTTGAGGCCTGGCGCAAACCGCGCAAACTCATCATGACCGAAATAGCTCGGACGCATTCCGGTCGCGATCACCAGGAAGTCGTACTCGAGCTTTCGACTGCCGATCTCGGGGCAAACGGCCTCGATGGTGCGAGCTCCCAGGTTGATGCCCTTGACCTCGGCCAGCATGACGCTGAGATTCTTCTGCTTCGCCTCGAGCTGCCGGATCGGCGCCGCGATCTCGGATGACGACAGGACAGCGGTGGCGACCTGGTACAACAGCGGCTGGAAGATGTGGTGGTTGCGGCGGTCGATCAGCGTGATGTCGACATCAGCTCGCTTCAGGGCGCGCGCCGCCGCGATACCTGCGAAGCCACCGCCGACGATCAGGACACGTTTTTTGCCCGGGACCGCTTTTGTCGAAAGCTGCGTTTCCGGCGGGAACGATTTGGTCAGAACTGTAGTCATGGATGTACCGACGCTCTCGAGGGGCAGGTCCGATCACATCGGGTACCGCGGAGCCACCAGCTATTCTTGGACGGCGCTGCGGCGCATTGAACGGCCGTGCCTCATCATACCGAGGGCAGGAAGCGCTCATACAACATGCGTGGGAGGATCAGCCCAAACGTCATCGCCATGACGATCAGAAATGCCGTGGTGCCGCTTGCAACGATGCCTGTCAGCAGAGCGGGCGGCGCGCTCGGCCCGATCGAGAGCAATTCGACAAGGCCTGTCGCAGCGTTGAACAGGAAAAAGCCCGGCATCAATGAGACAACGGCGGAGAAGGCGAGAGCCGCGAAGGGCAGATGCCGGCGATCGGCGACCGGCGTCGTAAGGATGCCGACGAGCGTGCAGGCGACGAGCGCGCCGGCTGGCGCGCTTCCTCCGGCGACGGAGATCACCGCCCAGCGTGCTGCGTGCGCCAGCATGCCGACGGCGATGGGGAATGGCAGCAGACGCCACGGCATCGAGAAGAACGTGCCGAAGGAAGCGACGGCGCATCCTGCCGCAATCACATCGATGGCCAGGGGTATGGGCGGGGACGATCCGGCTATCGACAGGTTTGCGCCGACGGCCATGAATCCGAACAGGCCACCGGCGCAGATCAGCAGCACGATGACGCCGGCATAGGCGAGGCGCGCGATTCCCAGCGCAATGCGGGTGCGTGCGAGGTCGATGGCGCCGTTGAGGATATGCGGACCGGGGACCAGCACCATGCAGGGACAGAAGGCGACCAGCGCCGTTGCTACCGGGAGCTGGAAACGGCTCGCAACGGCAGCGACGATGCCCGCGATGAACGCGGCGCAAAGCGGTTGGATCAGCGGATTGTGGCTGAAACCGGACAACCAGCGACGCACGAGCGCCGATGGCGGCGCTGCCCGCGATCAACAGCAGGCTGGCCGCATCCAGTGTCCCGAAGATGACGCCAAGTGAAGCGGCGCCGATAGCCGCGAACAGGGTGAAGCGCGACGTCGAGGCCGGTAGCAGCCGGCCAGCCGCCTCCAGCGCCGACTGCGCAGCCTCGACCGCCAACGAGCCGCTGCAGACCTGATCGATCACCGTCGTGACGGCCAGCACTCTGCTCATGTCGACGCCGAGCGGCTTGGCTGGAACGATCTGCGAAATAGGCTCGCCGTCGAGCACGACGGTGAGCTCGCCCCAGTACGGGAGGACCCTAACCGTCACGCCGAATGCGCGCCCAAGCCGCTCGGCGGCGGCTACCGTGCGCTCCGTGGTCTGGCCGTGAGCAAACAGGAGCGTGGCCGCCAGCGCGGTCGTTCTTAGCATCGCCTCGCGCGCGAGCGGCTCGGCGCACGGTGTCTCGCCTTCGGTCAATTGCGCTGCGCGGTCCAGTAGCCCGAGCATCGCGCGCCGCCCGCGCGTCCGCTCCACTTTCCGCCTCCCGAGGTTCCGGACAGCCGGCCGGTGCCGGAAGCGGATTTATCGTGAACCGTCACCGACGCGCGAACCGAACCGGACCTCGAAACATATCCCCTGAACTTGACGAGGTTGGGATGGGTCACAATGCCGTCGGAAACATTGACGGTGAAGTTGTAGCTGGGATCGCACGCGCCGCGTTGCGTCACGAACACGAGGTCCCAGGAGCCGTCGTAGGCCGAACGCGCGTGCGCCGTCGAAGCCGAGACGATAGAGCAGGCGGCTGCAAGCAGCCAAAACGAAGACGCCTTCATCGATAGTTCTCCATGAGGCAAGCGGTCGCTTTCGATCAAGCGGAACAGCGTCATCGATATGTGAACCGCGATGCGGCGTGCTGCCGAACGATGACCTGCTTTTAGAAAAGGCTGGCATGGCGCGCCTGTCGAAACGTGCTTCAGATTATCCTGAAAAGGTGCGATCGCAACCCGTGTCGTCAGGTCCGTGCCGGCCGGCGGCCGGTTTTGAGCATGATTGGCCCCAATCGAGCAGCCACGTTCAATCGCGCCGAAGGCGAGCGGCATATTGAATGCGCGCACCGACGGCCGCTCGAACCGGGCACGTCAGCCTGCATTCCCGATTAAGCCTGGAGCATCGCGATGAACATCACGTCCGGCGAGGTCTGACATGCGATACGCTTTGCCGGCCATGGTCTTGATCGGAGCGGTGACGCTTGGCGGTTGCTCCGACGGCGTGCTCGATCCGAAAGGGCCGATCGCCGTTGCCGAGCGGCAGATTCTGCTCAATGCGCTTGGCATCATGCTGGCAATCGTGATCCCGGTGATCCTTGCCACGCTCGGTGTTGCCTATTGGTTTCGTGCCTCGAATCAGCGTGCGCGGTATCGGCCGGATTTCGCATATTCCGGCCGTCTCGAGATGCTCGTCTGGTCGATTCCGGCCATGACCGTGTTCCTGGTTGGCGGCGTGGCGTGGGTCGGCTCACACGATTTGAGCCCGACCAAGCCGCTCGCATCCTCGGTGAAGCCGTTGCGGATCCAGGTTGCTTCGCTCGATTGGAAATGGCTCTTCATCTATCCCGATCAGGGTGTCGCCAGCGTCAATCAACTGACGATTCCCGTCGGCACCCCGGTCAGCCTCGAGCTGACCTCGTCTGGCGTGATGAACAGCTTCTTCGTGCCGCAGCTCGGCAGCCAGATCTACACCATGGCGGGGATGATCACCCGCCTGCAGTTGCAGGCCGACCATCCCGGGACGTACCGGGGATTCTCCGCCCAGTACAGCGGCGAAGGATTCTCCGACATGCACTTCAACGCCGAAGCCGTGACGGGCGAAAAGTTCGCCCAATGGGCCGCTGCGGCGCGCAATGCCGGTCCGTCACTGGATGCGGAGACCTATGCGGAGCTGGCGAAGCCAGGCCGGGCGGTAGCGCCGTTCACCTACCGCTCGGTAGCGCCCGGTCTGTTCGACAGGATCTCGGTCTCGGAGATGCAGTCCGACGATGCGATGTGCCGCAAGTCTCCGACGTCAACAAGGGCGGAAAAATGAATCTACTCGGCAAGCTCAATTGGAGCGCGATTCCTCTCGACCAGCCGATCATCATGGGCGCGTCGGGCGGAATGGTGCTGGTCATCGTGTCGATTCTTGCATGGGTCACCCTCAAGGGCTACGTGCCCTATCTGTGGCGAGAGTGGCTGACCTCCGTCGACCACAAGCGCATTGGCATCATGTACATCATCCTGGCGCTGGTGATGCTGCTGCGTGGCTTTGCGGACGCCATCATGATGCGGGCGCAACAGGCGGTCGCGGCGGGTGGCGCGCAAGGCTACCTGCCGCCCGAGCACTTCGACCAGATCTTCTCGGCTCATGGCACGATCATGATCTTCTTCATGGCGATGCCGTTTGTGATCGGAATGATGAATTTCGTGGTGCCGCTGCAGCTCGGTGTCCGCGATATGGCGTTTCCGACCTTGAACTCGGTGGCCCTGGGGCTGACCGCGTCGGGTATTCTGTTGACCAACATCTCGCTGGCAGTCGGCGAATTCTCGAAGGCCGGCTGGGTCGCCTATCCGCCGCTGAGCGGGCTGCAATTCTCGCCCGGGGTCGGCGTCGACTACTATCTCTGGGCGTTGCAGATCTCCGGCGTCGGCACGTTGATGACGGGGATAAACTTCGTTGCGACGATCCTGAAAACGCGTGCGCCGGGGATGAGCTATATGCGCATGCCGGTGTTTTGCTGGACGTCGCTCGCAGCGAACCTGCTCATTGTTGCGGCCTTTCCGGTACTGACTGCGACGTTCGCGATGCTGCTGCTCGATCGTTACCTCGGCTTTCATTTCTTCACGATCGACGGCCAGGGCAACGCGATGATGTACGTGAATCTGTTCTGGGTGTGGGGGCACCCGGAGGTCTACATCCTGGTGCTGCCCGCGTTCGGCATCTTTTCCGAGGTCGTCTCAACCTTCTCCGGCAAGCCGCTGTTTGGCTATCGCTCGATGGTGGCCGCGACGATGGCAATCTGCGTGTTGTCGTTCGTGGTGTGGCTGCACCATTTCTTCACCATGGGCGCAAGCGCGAACATCAACGGGTTCTTCGGCGTCATGACCATGATCATCGCCGTGCCGACGGGTGTCAAAGTCTTCAACTGGCTGTTCACGATGTACGGCGGCCGCATCCGGTTCACCGTCCCGATTTTGTGGTCGATCGGCTTCATGGTGACGTTCGTGATCGGCGGCATGACCGGCGTGCTGATGGCGGTGCCTCCTGCGGACTTCCAGCTGCACAACAGCCTGTTTCTGATCGCGCATTTTCATAACGTCATCATCGGCGGCACGGTGTTCGGCCTGATGGCGGGCTACAATTACTGGTTTCCCAAGGCGTTCGGCTTCAGGCTCGACGAACGCTGGGGCAGGGTGTCGTTCTGGTGCTGGCTGATCGGCTTCTATATCGCCTTCATGCCGCTTTACGCGCTGGGTCTGATGGGCATGACCCGCCGCATGCAGCATTACGACGTCGCCAGCTGGCAACCGTGGCTGGTGGTCGCGGCGGTCGGCGTCGTCGTCATCCTCGTTGGCATCGTCAGCCAGGTCATCCAGCTCGTGGTGTCGATCCGCGACCGCGAGCAGCTGAAGGTGACCGCGGACCCGTGGAACGGCCGTACGCTGGAATGGGCGACGGCTTCGCCGCCGCCGGTATGGAATTTCGCCGTGCTGCCGCAGGTGACCGACATCGATGCCTTGTGGAAAAAGAAGCAGCGCCAGCGCACGCAAGCCCAGCCGGCGAAGGAGCGCAAGTTCGAGCCGATCGAACTGCCGAGGAACAGCGCAACCGGCTTCGTCGTCGCATTCTTCTCGGTTATTGGCGGCTTTGCGATGATCTGGCACATCTGGTGGATGGCGGGTGTCGGGGCAATCGGCATCTTCCTGACCATGCTTGCCTTCGCATTTCGCGACGAGGAGGAAGTCGAAATTGCGGCCGAGCAGGTTGCACGATTCGAACGCGCGCACCAGGCGGAGATTGCAGTATGAATGTCGCAGTTGCAGTTGACGGCGAGGTCCGCGACGAGGCGCGGCCGCATGCAAGCGAGGCCGGACCCGCCGCGAAGCGGGTCGTGGTCGGCTTTGGCTTCTGGATATTCCTGTTGAGCGACATCGTGATGTTTGCGGCGATCTTTGCCGCTTACGCCGTGCTGGCGCACGCAACCGCCGGCGGGCCAAGCGGCGCGCAGCTGTTCAGCCAGGGCAGCGTTGCGATCGAGACCGGCTGCCTGCTCGCGTCAAGCTATACCTGCGGACTGATGTCTCTGGCGGTCAGCGCGCGGCGCTATAGCATCACCTATCTGGGAGCGCTCATCACCTTCGTGCTGGGGGCCGCGTTCCTGGTCCTCGAAGTGCGGGAGTTCGCCGGCATGATCGCCGCCGGAGCAGGACCGCAACGCAGCGCCTTCCTGTCCGCGTTCTTCACCCTTGTCGGTTGTCACGGGCTGCACGTCACCGCCGGTCTGGTCTGGCTGACGGTGATGATGGCGCAGGTCGCGATCAAGGGCTTTCGTGCGAATGTCGAACGGCGTCTGCTCTGCTTCTCGTTGTTCTGGCATGCGCTCGACATCGTTTGGGTATGGCTGTTTACGGTGGTCTATCTGATGGGAGTCCGTTCATGACCGACACAGGCTACGATCGCGCACCCGGCGATGCGGCGACACTGCCCGACGTGGAACAGGGTACGTCGACCGGCGCACTGGTCTACACTATCGGATTGGCTCTTGCGGTGGGCCTCACGGCCCTGTCGTTCTGGGTCGCCAACACATCGTTGCTCTGGGCCGGCGGTGTCTCACTCGGTCTGACTGTCCTTGCGATCGCGCAAATGGGCGTCCATCTGGTGTTTTTCCTGCACGTCACCACGGGCCCGGACAACACCAACAATGTAATGGCACTGGCGTTCGGTGTGCTGATCGTCGTTCTCGTCGTCGTCGGATCGCTCCTCATCATGGCGGATCTGAACGACAACATGATGCTGCCTCCCGAGCTGATGAACCTGCAGATGCAGCGCTGAACGCGCCAGGCGAGGCATGATACGCGGTGCGGTCCCGCCGGGGTTGGAGCGGTGATCGACCTCGGCGCGCATGAACCACCAAGTCCTCGCACGTTCGTCCAAGCGTCGAGGACGATGCCAACGCTAAAGTTCCACGTTGAAAGACCGCGCGCCGCTGGTGGTGGGGACAAGACATGCTGAAGGGATTCACGGCCCCCCGCTCTCCCCTCGGTGTTGCTGCGCTGGTGCCGCCGCCGCCCTGGCACTTTGCAGGCGACGTTCTGGCTGTGGAGTTCTGGAATGATCCTGACGCGTCGGTCCAGATTCTTCCGGCCGGCGTCGAGCTTGACGAGACGAGCCCAGGCCACTCTGTTGCACTGTTCACGGACTACCAGTTCACCGCGCAGAACGATGAGTATCTCGATCCTGCCAGATATCAGTGCCGCGGATTTAGCATCCTGCTCGACGCGATGTGGAAGGGACGACGAATAGCATGGTGTCCATATTGCTACGTCGATAATGACGCCGCGTTGATGAGGGGGTGGATTCAGGGCTATCCGAGAAAGCTCGGTATTGTGCATCAGACCCGGACATTTGGAACCGCCGGCATGGCTTCGGCGCCGCTCGCGCATGACGGTAGGTTTTCAGCCTGCATGTCCGCCCACGGCCGTTTGCTGGTGCAGGCCGGTGTCACCTTGCGCGAAAAGGCCGAGCGTCTGGTCGGCTTGCTCGATCGGCAGATTGTCGGACGACGACATTTTCCGCGGCTATCCGCGGGGATGCACGATAAGCCAGCCGTCGACGAACTCGTTCGATCGGTTTCGGATCATCTGCTGCTCACGAATATCTGGGTCGGCGAGGCGCAACTCGATTTCCCGGAAGCCTACGGCGAGGAACTGGAGATGTTGGGCCCGCTCAAGGTGGGGCGCGGATATCGGTTCTCGGTTTCCTATTCGGTGACCGGCATCGAGGTTTTGGCAGACCTGACCGCCTAGCCAATCGCAACTGCCACCAACGAGCGTTGCGGAATTGCGGCAGAAATAAACAAGTCGACGCATTTCAAGCAAATTAATGATGCGCTGGTTCCAATAGTCTCCGTGCCACAGGTGATGGACCAGGACATGGGAATGCTCAAGGGCTTTACGGTTCCGAAGTCGCCATTCGGCCAGGCCGCGCTCACTCCATCGCCACCCTGGCATTATGCCGGCGATGCCGTCGGAGTTGAGTTCTGGGCCGACCCGGCCGCCACGGCAGCGACACTGCCGAACGGCCTTTCCCGCGATCCGAAGTCGAATGGGCACGCCGTGATGATGTTTCTGGACTGGCAGTTCACGGCCCAGGACGACGAATATCTCGATCCGGCGCGTTATCAGTATCGCGAGGCGTTGATTTTGGTCGATGCGATGTATGGCGACGTGCCGGTCATGTGGTGCCCCTACATTTATGTCGACAACGACGCCGCGCTTGCATGCGGCTGGACGCGGGGGTTTCCGAAGAAGATGGGCAGTATCTTTCAGACGCGCTCCTTTGCGGCTTCAGGTCCGGCGGCCGTGCCGGTTGCGTCCGGCAGCCGCTTCGGTGCCAGCCTTTCCGCGCATGGCCAGCGTCTTGCAGAGGCCTGCGTCACCTTGCGAAAGCCAGTCGAGGACGGATTGTCCCTCCTCAGCCGCCCGACCGTCCTGTTGCGATACTTCCCGAGGCTGGCGGCCGGTTCCCGGGACCGGCCGGCGGTCAACGAACTGGCGATGTCAATCACCGACAATCTTGCCGTTTCCGGCGCGTGGGTTGGCAAGGCTGAGCTCAATTTTCCGGAAGCGCGAGGTGAAGAACTTCACGCGCTCGCGCCGAAGCGGATCGACGGAGGATTCCGCTACTCGCTGTCTTACTCGGTCAGCGATCTGAAAGTGCTGGAGGACCATGGATCCTAGCGGAGCCGGCGCCGACCTTCGAGCTTTGGGCGGCCCTGTCCGGATCCTCAGGAGTTGCCGGAGGGTGTTGCAATTCTGACAATGTGGCGGTCAACCCATTGTTGTTAAATACGAAAAATGCCCGGCGCGCACACCGCGACATTAACCTTCCATAACGCTGATTAACGCGCCAAGCGCGACCCCGTGCGGCATTCTCTCGTCGATCCAAGGTTTCGGACGGTCGTGGGAGAACGATGATGGCAGCACTTCAAGCGACCGCACCGGAATCGTCCCCTGCCGCTGACCAGCAATTTCACCTGGTTGCGAACAGCGTGGCCAGGCTGCTCGAAACCGCAAGGCGAGAGCTGGAGTGTGACCGGGAGGCGGCCAAGGCGTCGCTGGCCACGGCGTCCCACATCCTGCAAGCCGAGATCGACCGCTGTTCGTCCGCCCATGACGCTTCAAGGGGCGGTCTGGCGGCATGGCAGATCCTGCGTGTGCGAACCTATGTCGACAGCAATCTGCACCGTACCATACATATCCGGGATCTCAGTATGGTCGCGCGCCGAAGCCCGGCGCATTTCTCCCGGAAATTCAAACTGGCGGTCGGCCAGTCGCCGCATGCCTATGTGGTCAGAAGGCGTATCGAGCGCGCCTGCCACCTGATGATGACAAGTACGGCGTCACTGAGCGAAATAGCGTTGAGTGTCGGCTTCTCGGATCAAGCCCATCTGTGCAGGCTCTTCAGGCAGGCCTTTGGTCAAAGCCCGGCCAACTGGCGGCGCGAGCGCGGAATTCCGGGCGATGTCACCGCCAGAATTGACGCGGACGCGAGCGCCGCATGAACGATCCGCGGGGCAGGGTGCTGAGCTTTGGCCCTTTCGAACTCTCGATCCGAAACAGGCTTCTGAGCAAAGACGCAACGGTTGTGCCGCTCGGCGCGCGCGCGATGGATCTCCTCATCGTCCTGGTGGAGCACGCCAATAGGGTCGTCGGCAGACGGACTCTGATTGAGCGGGTCTGGCCGAAGCGGGGAGCCGAGCAGGTCAGCCTTCGCGTCCACATCTCGGCGCTGCGCAAGGCTCTCGATCAGAATGATCCCGGCAGGCGCTATATCGCGAATGTGCCCGGTCGGGGGTACAGCTTCATCGTCCCCGTAACCGCGCTTTCCCCACCGGCGTCGGAGGATTACCGCCCTTCAAAGCACCGGCTCCCTGCGCGCCTGATGCGGATGCTTGGGCGAAGCGATGCCCTGGCTGTCATTCAGATGAAGCTGGTCGAGCAGAAATTTGTGACGATCGTCGGGACCGGCGGCATCGGCAAGACTACATTGGCGGTCGCCGTGGCTCATGAAATGAGCTCCGCTTTTGACGGCCACGTTCATTTCGTCGACCTGAGCACGCTCGGTGACGCTTCGCTCGTCGCCCCGGCCTTGGCCGCAGCTCTCGGCGTATCGGTACGAACAAACAATGTCGTGCCGGCCTTGATCGATCGTTTGCGGGAGACGCCGGCACTTCTCATTTTCGACGGCTGCGAACCGTCTATTGAAGGTGTGTCCGCTGTTGCGGAAGAGCTGGTTCGAAACGTCCCGACACTGCATCTGCTCGCGACCAGCCGGGAGGCGATGCGTGTCGAAGGTGAACATGTCTACGAACTCGGCACACTTGATTGCCCTCCGGAAGATGGCGGCCTGTCGGCGCGAGACGCGCTGCAATATCCTTCTGTCCAACTGCTGGTCGACCGCGTGCGGGTTGTGCGAAACGACTTCGCGTTGACCGATCAGGAAGCGCCGATTGCTGTGAGAATTTGCCGACGGCTCGATGGCATTCCATTGGCGATCGAACTCGCAGCCTGCCGGGTTGACATATTCGGCCTGTCCGGGACCGCCCGCCTTCTCGATGAGCGGCTAAACCTGTCATGGCCAGGCCGTAGAACCGCCCCGTCGCGGCACCAGACACTGAACGCCACGTTGGAGTGGAGCTTTGATCTGCTTGGCGAGGCAGAGAAGCGGGTCCTGAGCCGACTTAGCGTTTTTGCCGGTGGATTCACGCTGGAAGCGGCGGTCGCGGTTGTGGCCGATGAGATCGTGGAAGAAGCGAGCGCTTCGGATTGCGTTTGGGAGCTGCGTTCCAAATCGATGATTGCAGCTCAGGGACAGGATGGGCGGCTGCGTCTGCTTGACACCACGCGCGGGTTTGCCCTGCAGCGATCGGCCGAGAGCGGCGAGCAGGATCTGTTTTGTCGCCGTCACGCGCTTTATTTCACCGACCTGTTCAGGCAGGGCGCGGCGATGGATGGATCGGGCGGATCCAAGGCGCTCGCGATCGAGATCGACAATCTCAGAGCCGGCCTGAACTGGGCATTTTCGGCGACAGGCGATGCTAAAATCGGCGTCGAACTCGCTGCGGCATCCGCAAGTGCCTGGATGGCTATGGCGTTGCTCACCGAATGCCGTGACTGGATGGGGAAGGCCATCAGCCATCTCGACCGGATGAATTCGGGCACACGGCAGGAAATGGTCCTTCAGGCAGCATTCGCCAGCTGCGTGATGTTCACAGGTGGCATGACGGATCGATCGTACACGACCTGGGCCATGGCCCTGCGGCTCGCCGAAGGGCTTGGCGATGTCGATTATCAGGTGGACGCCCTGCTTGTGTTGTGGGCGCACGAGTTGCGCGTACCGAATTATCCGGAAGCGATCAGACTGGCCGACCGCTGCGGCGAGGTTTCGCAAGGAACGGGTCATCTCGGCGCTGTCGCGACCGCCAATTACATGCGGGGTATCACGTACTACCATACGGGCCGAATTGTCGAGGCTCAGGGCCTGCTCGAATTGTCGCTGCATCGCGACGACGAGGCTTCCCGGCAGTTGCTGATCAAGCGATTCGGCTACGACCGCAAGGTCGATAATCTGGCCGGCCTCGCCACCCTGGCGTGGTTGCGCGGCTCTCCGGATCAGGCCCGCAGGTTCAGCGGGATGGCTGTCGCTGAGGCGCGGCAATCCAATCGGGCCGTGAACCTTTGCGGAGCGCTGACCTTTGCATGCTTCATCGCATATCTGACCGATCCGGATGACGGCGAAGCCGTGGCACTTGTCGGCGAGCTTGCCGGCTACGCCGACAAACACGCGCTGCATAATTACCAGGGATTTTGTCTCGGCATGCAGGCCTTCTATAAGGTAAGGCAGGGAGGGGAGATCGGCGCCGCTTCGGCAATGCTTCAGGCAGGTCTCGAGAAGCTGTCGACGGCACGCTACGGAATCTTCGACTGGTTCCTGCAGGCCGAGTTTGCGCGATGCCTGGCCCAGGCGAACCGGCCGAGGGAAGGGCTCGAGGCCTTCGAGCGGGCGAAGATCGATCTCGATCAAAGCCGCTGGTATGGCCCGGAACTGCATCGCATCAGGGGTGAGCTGGCGCTGGGCAATGGCGAGGGATTGGCGGTCAGTCGGCAATATCTTCTGCGCGCGCTCGAGTTGGCAAACAGGCAGGCGAGCTTGTCGTGGGCGCTCAGGGCTGCGACCAGCCTTGTTGTTGCAGAAAAATCGGAAGGGCGAAGGGAACCGGCATGGCATGCCCTGCAATCCACTTACGCGAAATTTCAGGAGGGGCTTGATACGCACGATCTGCGCTTGGCAAGGCACGTGCTCGGCGGTCCATCCCAGCGGGACGGTGTCGTCGTCTCGATGCGGTAACGGCTTGTTGCTGAAGGAGGTTTGGGCTAACACTGGATGGCCCGGGGAGTTTGCACAATACTGACGACGGATGGTGCAACAACCAGATCGTCGACGGTCTTGGCGGGATAATTCATGTCGCTCCAACCAATTGGCTCACCGGGTGCAATCCGGCTGCGGTTTGGCCCATTCGAGTTGAATGTCGCCGAGCGCTCTCTCACCAAGGCAAACCAGGTCATTTCGCTTGGCGGCAGGGCTTACGACATCCTGATCGCTCTTCTCGAGAAAGCCGGTGAGGTTGTCCCGAAGTCCGAATTGATCGCAAAGGCATGGCCTGACGTCACCGTCGAAGAAGGGAGTCTTCGGGTCCATCTGTCGGCGCTGCGCAAGGCGTTGGGCGACGGACAGTTCGGCGACAAGTACATCACGAACCTTCAGGGACGTGGCTACAGCTTCATTGCGGCTGTCACCCGCCCGCCCGCGGACCGTGACGACGCAGCTTCCGGATTGTCCAACGTACCGCCGGCACTGGGCCGCATGGTCGGTCGTGACGATGTTGTCTCCGAGATTCTGCGTTTGCTGGGGGCTGAACGGCGTCTGGTTACGATTTTGGGTACAGGGGGCATAGGCAAGACGACGGTTGCTTTGTCGGTCGGACACGGCGCACTGGCCGACTTCTCGGGTGCCGCATATTTTGTCGATCTCTCGACCGTAAGCGATGGGGCGCATGTGATCGGTGCGATCGCATCCGCTGTTGGCCTGGACTCGCGGTTCGTCGATCGCGCGGATGTGCTACTCGATTGTCTGCGCGATCGAAGGGCCCTGATCATTCTCGACAGCTGCGAACACCTGACCGAAGGAATCGCGCAGATCGCCGGCAGCGTTGTTCAGAATGCGCCTGATGTGCGCTTGCTTGTAACCAGCAGGGAGGCCCTGAAGGTCCCGGGTGAACATCTGCTCCGCCTTGCTCCGCTCGATTGCCCGCCGGAGCAGCCTGGGCTGACGGCGTCGGAGGTGTTCGCCTATCCCGCTGCACGGTTGTTCGCCGAACGTGCCAGCGCCCGCGGCGGCAACCTGTCGCTCGGCGACGAAGAAGCGGCCATGATCGCCGAGATTTGCCGCAAGCTGGATGGCATTGCGCTCGCCATCGAGCTCGCCGCGGGAAGAGCCGCCGTCTTTGGCGTCGGCAATACCGTGGCGAAGCTGGGTTCGCGCCTCGATCTGCTGAGGTTTGGTCGCCGAACGGCCAATCCGCGGCATCAAACGCTCGAGGCGACGCTGGACTGGAGCTATGATCACCTTTCCGAGCTTGAACAGACAGTGTTGCGGCGCATCGCGATCATGGTCGGGCACTTTTCATTGGAGACTGCGATCGCCGTGGCGGAGCAGACCGGACTTGACCGGTCTGAAGTCGCGGGCGCGGTCGAAAATCTTGTCGACAAATCGCTCGTCGCGGCGTGGCCCGGTTACCAAGGGACGCGGTACCGGTTGCTCGACACCACGCGCTGCTATGCCTTGGAGAAGCTCGCCGCGAGCGGTGAGCGTAATTCGGTGGCGGAACGCCACGCGCGCCGTCTCGACCGATTGCTGGAGAGGTACAGCAGCGATATCCAGCCCGGGCCATCTCTGGCGAGCGCCATGGAACATTATCTCGGGGATGTCCGCGCGGCACTTGAATGGAGCTTTGGACCGGACGGCGACGACCGCGCTGCCGTACGAATGGCAGCGGCCGCCTCCCGATTGTTCCTGGCGACGTCTCTCTTGGCCGAGTGCCGAGGCTGGATGGAGAAGGCGATCGATCGGATTGCCGCGGACTGCGATCCGCGTGACCAGATGGAAATCCACGCGTCGCTGGCGCTGTCGCTGATGTTCACCGCCGGAAACAGCGAGCGGGTTCGCGATGCCTTCAACACAGCGTTGGCGCTTGCGGAGCGCTGCGAGGATGCCTACCAGCAACTGCGTCTCCTGAGCGGGCTGTCGATGTATTTTCACCGTACGATCGATGCGGGCCGCAGTCTCGAGATCGCACTGCGCGCGGAGGCCGTCGCGAGCACGACCGGCGACCCCGATGACGCCGCACTTGTGGATTCGATGCTGGGAGCGGCGCATTACATGCTCGCCGACCATGTCAACGCGCTGAAATACCTTGAACGGTCCTTGCACAGGTCTCCAGCGCCCCGGCGCTTCAATGCAACTCAGCATTTGTTTGATCTGCGCAACGCTTCGCTGTTCAACCTGATGCGGTCGCATTGGTTCGCCGGCAATCTCGACAGGGCTGTCGGCTGCGCGGAACAAACCGTCGAGGAGGCCGAGAGATCGGATCATCCGATCGCTCTGTGTCGCGCTCTGATTCTGACGATGCCGCTCTATTTCTGGATCGATGACATGGGGCAGGTCGAACGGAATCTCTCCAAGCTCGAGTTGATCGCGGAGAGATACGCGTTAGAACCATTCCGTGCGGTCGCCATGGGACTTAGAGGACGGCATTTCGTTCGCGCCGGTCAGGCGGAGCAGGGTGTGTGCTACCTGCAGGATAGCTTGGAGAAGCTGCAGGCTCTACGATACGAAATGCTTGTGACGGATTTCGTGTCCGAATTGGCGGTCAGTCTGGCGAAGCAAGACCGGCGCACCGAAGCGCTAACCCTCATCGACGAATCGATTGCGACGCAATTGAAGTTGAACAGGCCGCTGCATCTTCCGGCGCTCTTCCTGGCGAAGGGCGAGACGCTGGCGTACGGGGGAAACGGACAGATTGATGCCGCTCACGGCTGTTTTGAGCAGGCGATGGCGCTTGCAGGGCAACAATCTGCGCTATCGTTCGAGTTGCGAGCGGGCTTGCAGCTTGCGCGGCTTGGGATCAAGCGGGGGCAGGTCCGTGGCGCGCACGGTCTCATTGCACCGCTCTACGGCCGATTCACCGAAGGTTTTGCGACACCAGATCTCATTGCAGCAAGGCAGATCCTCGAACAGGCCGACGTGTCGGCGCAAAAGTCCCGGGGCGGGCTGCGAAATCATCGGGTATCGTGAAGGGCTTGAGCGAACCGCCCGCGCTGAATCCGGGGCGATCGGTCGTTCGCTGGTTCTGTCGTCGATACGAATGGAGGTCCGGCCTGTCAATGCGTGGTGACAAGGCCAAGGGTCTGAGCCCGTGATACCGCCTGCGCACGCCGTTCGACACCCAGCTTGTTGAAAACGTTCTTGAGGTGCGACTTCACGGTTTCGGGGCCGATATCGAGGTTGCGGGCGATTTCCTTGTTGGACAGGCCCTCGGCGATCAGCTTGAGAATGCCGGTTTCGCGACGGCTTAGTGCGCTCAGAACCGGTGCACTGAACGTCGGCGCTAAACGATCCTGGCCCGTCTGCTGCAGTCCAGCCTCGATGCGATTGACATACGGGATCAGATCCGTCTTGAGATTGCCACTCTCCCGGGTCGCCCGGAGCAAGCCGGAAACGACTGGCCCCTCGTCAACGACGCTCTGATATAGGCCGGCTGCAGCGCACGCGCTCAGCACGCGCCCGAAGCGGCTCACGGCCTCCGCGACCTTGCCCGCGGCGAGCTGTACCGCCGATAGGCGGATCGCAACCCAGATCAGAAACTGACGATGCTGCATTGCTTCGGCTTCGCGCTGCAGCTGCTGCAGAATAGAGATGGCTTGTTCGTGGTGGGCTTGTTGCGCAAGCAAGCCGGCATGCGCCAGCCTGTGATGCCACCCGATTTCCGTCCACGCGCAAGGCCTTGGTGCCGGGTACTTCAGCGCGAGGTGCTCCAGGCGGTCGACGCATGCGGCGGATTCATCGAGGCGGCCAGCGTTGATGTGGAGCCGCGCTTGCTCGGAGATCACGCCGGCTGAAAGCCGTCCCCAACCTCGTGCGACGCCGAGATTTTCAGCCCGCTCCAGCAGCGTGCGGGCCCGCTCGAAATTCATCCGGGCGGTTGCGACTCGCGATATCACGAAATAGGCGCTCCACACGCAGTCGAGCATCGTGGCGGAGTTGATCAGCGATGCACGATCGATGATCCACGCCTCCGCCTCATCGAGCTGGCCTCGTTCATAATCAATTCGCGCGATCAGACTTGCAGGCAAGGCAGCCGCAATTGAATTCGGCCCGACGTCCTGCTCCGCAATCCGCAAGCCCTCGCGGTAGTGCCCATCGGCCGCTGCGAGACGTATCTGCCGTTCTTCCGCGAGTCCGTTCAGGCAGTGTCGATACACCGAGGCAAATACGTTCCTGCGATCCTCCTCGACCGAATAGGCGATCCACGGCGTCGCATGGAATTGCTTGAGGTCGCCGGCTTTCAGATGACCGAAACGAACAACATTCGAAGCAACGTTCGCAGCCCATGGGTCGGACGAACGGTTCACGCAATCGTTTGCCAGAGGCAGCGCCTGCTCGCTGTCATCCTTCAGCGCGATGGCAACACTGCGGATTGCCTGACATTCGTACAGCAGATTGTCATCCGACGGACGAGTTGCGGCGATATCGCGCTCGATGTCGGCTGCAAGCTTCAGCGCCTCGTCAAATCGCAGCGCGAGCGCCAGCCCCCAGGAAATTGCCAACCGGACTTCGCACTGGCCCCGCATGAGTTCATCGGGAAACTGGCGTTGCCATTCGAGCAAAGTGAAGAGATCACCTCGCTTGATCAGAGCCATTGCGCAATTGTTGATCCAGCCGATCGCACGGTCCGAAGCGCCGGCCGCGATCGCGTGCTGGACTGCGTCAGTCCAGAGTTCGCGGGAAGCATACCAAAGAGCCGCGCGTCCGTGCAGTTCGGGAACTTCAATGCCGCGGTCCGCCTCCAGCCGCTGTCGGAGATATTCGGCAAGCAGCGTGTGGTAACGAAACCAGACACCATCATTGTCGAGCGGCGTGAGCAGCATCTGACGCTGCGCAAGGGATGCCAGGATTGTACGGCTCGAGCTCAAGCCGGTGACGGCCTCGCAGAGAGGACCGGAGAGCCGGTCAAGAATGGCCGTTCGCAACATGAAGTCGAGCATTTCGACCGGAAGCGTATCCGACATCTCCGACAGATAGGCTGCGATTGGACGCTGTGAACCTGAGAGAGAGTGCACATACTCCTTGAACGCCAGTTCGGATTGCGACGGCATCGACGCAACGATGCGCAGGGCCGCCGGCCACCCCTCGGTCTTGCGTTGCAGCAGCTGCACGTCGGAGAGCTCCACGCCGCCGGGCCTGACGCTGTCCAGAAAGGCGTGTGTCTCCTGCATGTCGAAACGCAGGGCTTCGGCGTCTGTCTCGATCAGCTGATTGTGCGCTCGCAGGGTCGCGAGCGGCAGGGGAGGCTCAGTGCGCGTTGTCAGTATCACGTGACAGTGAGACGGTGCGTGCTTCACGAAATACGCGACTGTCTGATGGATGCGGGAAGCGCTGAGGCAGTGGTAGTCTTCCAGGAACAGATAGACATCGTCGTCGATCTCGGCGAGGTCGTTGATCAGGCTGGACAGGACAGCCGTCGGGTCGATCAGATTGTTCTCAAGGATCAGCTCAATTGCCTCGGCGCCGACGTCCGGACAGGCACGGTGCAGAGCCTGAGATACATAAAATAGAAACCGCGTAGCCTCATCGTCGTCCGAATCGATCGTCAGCCACGCGACACAATTGCCGTCCTGCCTGAGCTGCTCTGCCCAGGCAGCAGCCAACGAGCTCTTGCCGAATCCCGCCGGAGCCTTGATCACGCCAAGCCGCTTGTCCGTGAGTTCAGCCAGGATGGCGAGAAGCCGAGGGCGTGCAACCAGCCCTTCGAATCGTGCCGGTACGATTTTGGTCGACAAGAACGGCAGCTCGGCCCTGCCGGGCAAGCTGCCGGTTCCGGGTGCAGGATGGCTCGAGTGCGGCCGGACCAAGGGGCCCCCTTACGTGCGACGGCGCTCCCCCATTCGGGGGGTGCGCACAGAGCGGCAAATGTACGATCTCTGTTAGCGGGAGGGAAGCGCCCCGGCATCTCGCTATTCATTCCGCAATCGGTCGCCATCGCTGATCGCTTTGGGTAAAGGCTGTGCGCAGAGTGCCGAAGCAGGCACATGTCGACAAAGGACACGCCTGGGTTTTGCGCTTCCGGTCGGGCAACCCGAAACGGCATTTGACGTCCTTGTTGAGAGCCATGGCTGACGGTTTTGACAGCGATCTGCGTTTCGGCCCGTTTGAGCTTTCGAGCCGGCAGCGGGTGCTGCGGCGCGAAGGGGTGGAGCTACCCCTGGGCGGCAGAGCCCTCGACATCCTGCTCTACCTTGCTGCGCGTCCAGGCGAGGTGATCACAAAGCGGGAGTTGATCCAGCACGTCTGGCCGGACGTAACGGTCGAAGACGGAAGCATTCGCGTCCACGTGGCGGCGATCCGCAAGGCGCTTGGTGATGGGCAATTTGGCAATCGCTACATCGCAAACATCAAGGGACGTGGCTACTCATTCGTCGGTACCATCGTGTCTCTCGCACACAGTCGTGAGGGCAGGAAGGAGAGGTCCCGGCGGGGAAGTCGGCCGCTGGACCGACCGCTGCCGACGATCGGGCGCGAAGCCGTGGTCGGCCAGGTCAGCGGCACGCTCCGGGATAAGCGGTTCGTCACGCTGCTCGGCCCCGGTGGCATCGGCAAGACGACGGTCGCTCTGGCTGTTGGCCGCGCCGTTGCCGATGAGTTTGACGGGGACGTTCATTTTGTCGACCTGGAGAGCCTGACTGATCCGACCCTGGTGACAGGGGCCGTCGCGACATCCCTCGGACTTGCGCTGAAATCGAAGGATCCCGGACCGGAGCTGGTCGAACTGGTTCGGCCGCGGAAGCTTCTCGTCATTCTCGACAGCTGTGAGCACGTGATCGAGGCGGTCGCGCTGGTGGCCGAGCAACTCTACCAGGGAACGGAGCGGGTGCACCTGCTGACGACGAGTCGCGAGTTGCTGAAAGTCGAGGGCGAGCATTGCTTCCGGGTGCTTCCCCTTGATTTTCCACCAGACGGTTCACACCAGACGGCGCATGCTGTGCTGCGATTTCCGGCTGCGCAGTTGTTCGTCCGGCGGGTTGCGGCGCGGGCGGGAAGCGTCACTCTCACCGATGAGGAGGCGCCGCTTGTCGCAGACATATGCCGAAAGCTGGATGGGATGCCGCTGGCGATCGAGTTGGCGGCCGGCCAGGTCGCAGCACTCGGTCTCAAGAACACGGCGGCGCGCCTCGGGTCTCAACTGCAAGTGTTGAAACTAAGCCATCGGACTGCCGTTCCAAGACACCGGACCCTCAAGGCGACGCTGGACTGGAGCTACAATCTGCTGTCCGACGGGGAGAGGATTGCGCTTCGACGCATCGCTCCCTTCGCGGGCCATTTCAGCCTTGATGGCGCAGTAAATGTCGCCAGCGAGCAGGGTTTCGCCGACGCGGAGATTTTCGACGCCATCGCCGGCCTGGTCGAAAAGTCGTTGGTCGCAACCCGAACCGACGAAACGCAGACACAATATCGATTGCTGGACACGACCCGGGCCTACGCACTCGAGAAGCTGGAGGAGCATGCCGAAGCCGATACGGTGCTCCGCCGGCATGCTGAATACGTCGCTGGAAGCCTGGAATCGCAACGAGCGGCGCTGGCAAAGGCGGAAAGTGGCGCTGGCTCTCCCGGCCGGTTGGGCGCGATTCATCCCGCGGCAGAGCGCAACGATGTGCGACGCGGCAACAGCGGGGTCGCGGCGGGACTCGCCGCCGCTTCGGCGCATCTCAGCCAATTGGGCAACATCCGCGCGGCGCTGGAATGGAGTTTCGGGCCGCATGGTGATGACGAGATCGCGACGAGGCTCGCAGCCGCCGCGACGCAGCGACTTCTCGAATTGTCACTGTTGATCGAATGCCTGCTTTGGGCTGAACGAGCGGTCGACCGGCTCGGAGGACAGTATCGGAACTCTCGCCGTGAGATGGAAATCTACACGTCACTGTCTTTTGCCCTGATGTACTCCGAAGGGAGCGGTGAGTTGGTGCACAAGGCATTTTCCCGGGCGCTGGACGTTGCGTCCATACTGGGAGACCCTGCCCACGAGCTGCGGCTCCTGAGCGGGCTGTTCATGTACTATCGCTGGAATACCGACATTCATGCCGCGCTTGATATCGCTTCTCGAAGCAAAGACACGGCTCTGAAGACCGGGGATCACGACGATCTGGCGCTGGCTGAATCGATGTTGGGTGTCGTCCATTTCTTGATCGGAAATCACCCCGTCGCAATCAAGCATTTCGAATCAGGGCTGCAACACTCGGCATCCGGGTCGCGATTTCGCGCGGGGCAATACTTGTTTCATGACAACAGCCTTTTGCTCATCGGGATCGCGCGCAGCCTGCTGTACATGGGCTTGCTCGACCGCGCACTTGATTGCGCGAGACGAGCCGTGGACGAAGGAGAAAAATCCAATCACCCGGCCACGCTGTGTCGATCTCTGAGCTTCGTTCTTCCGGTCTATCTGGCCCTGGCCGACTCGCGCCGGTCGGAACGCTATATCGCACAGTTGACCAAGCTCGCCGCGGCCTACTCCTTGAAGCCGTTTCGCGCAGTTGCGACGGGTCTGCGAGGCCAGTGGTTGCTTCTTCAAAATGATCTGCGGGAGGGAATTCCGCTGCTCAAGAAGGCCTTGGAGGAGCTTCACACTCATCACCACGATTCGCTCAATATGGAATTCGTCTGCGACCTCGCTGCAGGTCTTATTGCGATGGGCGAGCACCAGGAGGCGCTGACGATGATCGCCAACGCAATTGATGCGCAACATCGCGGCGGGAAGTTCCTGTACATGCCCGCCTTGTTCAGGATGAAAGGACTCGTCCTGGCATCGCGGTCCGATGAAGATTATCCCGAGGCGGAACGCAACCTGCTCTCGGCAATCGACTGGGCGAAACGCCAGTCCGCCACGCTGTTTGAACTGAAGGCCGCAACCGACCTTGCCGAGCTGTCGCTGAAACGGGATCGCTCACCAAAAGCCCTCAAGCATCTCAGCGCGGCTCTCGAGCGGATGCCGGCCGGAATGGCATTTCCAGCCCATGAACGCGCTATGCAAATCCTCGGTCAATTGCAAGCGCGCATCGGAGCCGTCGGTTAGACCGTGCCGGTTCATTGCCGAACGTTGCGAGCGCAGCCGGGTTCAAGTTTTCGCATTCCGATACAAGCGGGACCGTGAGCTGATCACGGCGGCGCCCTTTCCGTTGCTCGCATGCGGCAGGTGCATCGAAGCCGACGAATGTCGTCGCCTGCGTGGAGGGCGGAAGCGCAGTTCGACTGCAATTGACGAGGAGCGAGACCAGCATTCTGTCCGACAGGCACCGGAAAATGGCCATCGACAACCTGTGTTCACGTCCCTTCTGAGCTAGCTTTCGATGGGTTCGCTCGAATCAACGGCGCGTCCGTCGTGGGCGAGCGAGCTACCAAGGGGCATGGTCGTGGCGGCAGCTGGTGATACCAAATCAACACACAGCTATTCGCTCTTCGGCACCCCCGCCGTGAATTCGGTGAAAGACCATTAGCTGCGTTCCTGCCCGTCGGGGCGATGGTGATGCGAGTGGAATGGGAAGTTGTCCTCGATGTCGGGCGTCCGACGCTGCTTCGAGACCAACGATGCGACGAGGCGCCATCCATCGGTGCCGATGAGCGAGAGATACCGCAAGGAGAGTGCTGAGAGATGTCGATGAAATCGAACCGGCCCGATCTAGAAATCCGCACCATGAAGGTCGGGGATCGGATACTGCGCGTTGGTATCAAGCATGGACCGGACGACATGCCGCCGTTGCTGCTGTTCAACGGCATTGGAGCCAGTCTCGAACTCGCGGCGACGTTCATGCAGTCCATGACGAGCAAGGTCGTCATCTTCGATGTGCCAGGTATCGGAGGATCGCCAGGTTTCGAGCTGCCGTATCGGTTGTCTACGATCGCAAGGCTCGGTGCCGATCTGATGAAGACACTTGGCCATGATTCGGTGGATGTCGCAGGAGTATCCTGGGGAGGCGCCGTCGCCCAACAGTTTGCCCAACAGTACCCGCACCTGTGCCGCAAGCTCGTCCTGATCGCAACGGCGCCGGGCTCGATCATGGTGCCTGCCAGACTGTCGGTGCTCCTCAAATTGGTCAGCCCGCGGCGCTATATCGACCGCAGCTACATGGCTGCGATCGCGGCCGAAATCTACGGCGGCGCATTTCGCGATAATCCGACCCTTGTCGCGAGTTATGCCAGCGCCACCAGCAAGATTAACGGCCTCGGATATCTCTATCAGCTTCTGGCGGCAGCGGGGTGGAGCAGTCTGCCATGGCTCCATTCCCTGCGTCAGCCGACGCTCGTGGTCTCAGGGAGTGACGATCCGATCGTTAGACCGATCAACGGTTGGATCCTTTCGGCGCTAATTCCCAACTCCACGTATGAAGTGCTCGACGACGGCCATCTCTTCATCGTCAGTCAACCCGACACGGTCGCGCAAAAGGTGGGGTCATTTTTGCGAAAGTGATCCGAAGCGACCGCATCTCCGGAGCGGTGACCTACCGATGTGAACCGGTCCGTCTCAGATTTCAATCTCGGTGCCGAATTCGACAACCTGCTGAGCGGGAACGCCGAAAAACGCCGCCGAGCCCTTGGCGTTGTGCTGCAGGAACGCAAAAAGCGTCTCGCGCCAAACTGCCATCCCGACCACCGTTTCGCTCGGGATGATCGTTTCACGACCAACGTAGTAGCTGACCTCCGAAGGATCGACGCACAATAGCTTACCTTGACCGCAGGCGAGGATGAGGCCTTGTTCGATCGTGGGGCTCTCCATGAACCCGAAATGGAGAATGACCCGCGAGAGTCCTTCGACGACTTCGCGAACCTCGACACGACTCTCATCAGCAACGCGCGGGACTTCCTCGATGCTCACCGTCAACAGCAAGATGCGTTGATGCATGACGTGATTGTGCCTGATGAACTGCGTCAGCGCGAGCGGGACGCCATTGGCCGCCGATGCCAGGAATATGGCCGTACCAGGCAATCGCGCCTTGCATCTGTTTGTAGCGGTCTCGATCAGATCGGATTCGGGCTGGCGCAACTTGGTGCGGGCGGTCTCCACGAGCCTGGTGCCTCTCAGCCAGGTGATCATCAGGAATGCGACTGTGCCCGCGAGCAGGAGCGGGAACCAGCCACCATCGAGCACTTTTGTTGAATTGGCGGCGAAGAAGATCAAGTCGATGATCAGGAAAAAGCCGTTCACGACGGACACAACGAACGGCGAATAGCCCCAGTGAATTGCAACCAGCGCCGCAAGAAGTGTAGTGATCGCCATCAGTAGCGACACCGAAATTCCGTAGGCCCCGGCCAAGGCGTCCGATGTTCCGAATCCGATTACGGCTCCGAGCGTGGCCGACGCGAGCAGCCAGTTTACCACTGGTAGGTAAACCTGACCGATCGCATGACTGGTGGTATGTCGGATCTGCATCCGCGGGAGAAACCCGAGCTGGATCGCTTGCTGAGTCAACGAGAAGACGCCGGAGATGATCGCCTGAGACGCGATCACGGTCGAAGCCGTCGCCAGGACGACGAGGGGATAGTGCGCCCAGCCGGGCGCGAGCTGATAGAACGGATTTTCAAGCGCGGCAGGATCGGTGATCAACAGAGCGGCCTGCCCGAAATAGTTGAGTACGAGCGCGGGGAGAGCGATCGTGAACCATGCGATCCGGATCGGATGCCGACCGAAATGACCCATGTCGGCATACATCGCTTCTCCGCCGGTCACGGCCAGGAATGCCGCGCCGAGCACGGCGAACCCGATATGCAAATTCCGATGCGCCAGAAAATCGAGCGCGTAGGTTGGGTCGACCGCCAGTAGGACCACGGGAGCGTGTACGATTCCGTTGATGCCGAGCAGGGCGATCGCGAGAAACCAGCCGAACGTGACGGGTCCGAAGATGCGTCCGATGAAGCCCGTTCCCTGCCGCTGCATGAGGAATAGTGCGATCAGAACGACGATCGTCAGGGGAACAATCAGGGGCGCGAGCGCAGGCGCATCGACCTTCAACCCTTCGACCGCGCTGAGCACGGAAATCGCTGGCGTTATTGCACCATCGCCATAGAGCAGCGCGGCGCCGATGAGTCCGATGATCAATAAGCGCGCTTGCGGCGTTCCCGGCTTCGCATTCCTCGCCGAAAGCAGCGCCAACATTGCAACGACGCCGCCTTCACCGCGATTGTCCGCGCGCAAGATGAGCAATGCATATTTGACGGAAATGATCAGGATGAGGGCCCAGAAGATCAGCGACACGACGCCAAGAACGGCATCGACACCGACCGATCCGTCGGGGGCCGCGGCTGCCTTGACGGCCTCCTTCAGTGCGTACAGCGGACTGGTCCCGATGTCGCCATAGACGACGCCGAGGGCGCCTATCGTGGCGGCGAGTTGCGAACTCCCAGTCAATTCACCTGTGCGAACGGTCATAAGATCCTCACGGGCGATGTTGTGGTCCGCAATCCAATGCGCTCTGGTCGATCGGCGGACGCCGGACGGCTTGAGGGTTCTCGATCGTATCCTCGGCTCTTGCGTGCACGTCCGCAGGCGCGCCCGTCTAGTGATAGCCGTGACCGGGTATAATCTTGCCTCGAAACGTCCAGTAGACGAACGCCGTGTAGACAAGAACGAGCGGCAACACGAACAGCACCCCGAGCAGTCCGAAGATCGAAGAGGCTGGGGGCGCGACGGCACTGTAGATCGTGATTGTCGGCGGCACGGCGTAGGGGAAGATGGATATCCCGAGACCCACGAAACCCAACAGGAAGAGAGCTATCGCTCCCAGAAATGGTGCCAGCTCCCGCCGTCGCCGCAGTGATTCATAGGTGAAGACGGCAGCGCCGGTAGTAGCCAGCGGCACTGGCCAAAGGAATGCGAGGTTGTGTCCAGCGAACCACCGTTCCGCGATACGAGGAATCTCCGAAGGTGTCCACAGACTGACCACGACGAGAAACAGCAACACGAGGGCCAGCGCCGCCTTCGCGTAACGGCGGCCTCGATTCTGGAGGAGCCCGGTCGTCTTCAGGTTGAGCCAGCACGCACCGAGCAAGGCATAGCCCGCTACGATTGCGGCGCCGCAAAAGAGGCTGAAGGGCGTCAGCCAATCCAGCGACCCGCCGGCGAACTCGTTGTTTTCGACCCTCACGCCCTGGACGAGGCCGCCCAGCACGCATCCCTGCGAGAAGGCGGCGATGAGGGATCCCCAGAAGAACGCACGGTCCCACCAGCCATGATGTGGCTTGGCCACCCAGCGGAACTCGAACGCGACTCCTCTCAACACGAGGCCAAGCAGCATGACGAGAATCGGAACATGCAATGCCGGCATCAGGATCGAGTAGGCGAGCGGGAATGCCACGAGAAGACCACCGCCGCCGAGGACGAGCCAGGTCTCGTTGCCATCCCAGAATGGCGCGATCGTATTCATCATCTGGTCGCGCTCCGTCTCGATGCTCGTCGACGGAAATAGAATGCCGATGCCGAGGTCGAAACCATCCAGGATGACGTACATAGCGACGGCGAATCCGAGAAGGACGCCCCAGATCGTAGCGAGTTGGTCTTCCATGGTCACTCCGCGGAACGAGCCGCGACCGCGCCGCTCTCGGATGAGCGGACGTCGTCAGCGAGCGCGGCTGAAATCGGACGGTTCGCGAGCGCCTCGAGCGCCTCTGCCGGATTCGTTTCCGGTCCCTTCCTGATGAGATGGCGGATGTAGCTGATGCCGGCTCCGAACACCACGCCATAGACCAGCATGAAAAGCGCGATGAAGATCGCTATGTTCGCCGAGGGAATGGGAGAGGACGCGTCGGCTGTCCGAAGTATTCCTTGAGCCACCCACGGCTGGCGGCCGACTTCCGTGGTTGTCCATCCGGCTATGACGGCGACAAAGCCCAGCGGCCAGCACGAGCGGAGGGCCAGTAGATAGATCCGCGTGCGATCCAGCCTGCCGAACAGCCACAGGATGCCTCCTGCGCCGGCCATGAAGATGAACAGGAATCCTATTCCGACCATGATGCGGAACGATAGGAAGATCGGAAGCACCGGAGGCCGATCTCTCGAGGCGAAGTCCTTGAGTGCCGGAATCGGGCCGGTGAGGCTATGCGAAAGGATCAGGCTGCCGAGATAGGGGATCGCCGCTTCGTGGTCGTTTCGCTCCGCCTTCTCGTTCGGTAACGCAAACAAGACCAGCGGCACGGGGCCGTCGTTCTCCCAATGAGCTTCGATGCCGGCGATCTTGGCCGGCTGGTGTTCGAGGGTGTTCAGGCCGTGCATATCGCCGATGAGCGCCTGCAAGGGCGCCAGAATGAGCGCCAATCCCAAGCCCATTCTCAGCATGGTTCTCGCCAGAGCCGGGTGATGGCCTTCGAGCGTATAGCGCGCGCCGACTGCTGCGACGACGAACGCCACCGTAAGATACGACGCGACCATCATATGGCCGAAGCGGTAGGGAAAGCTTGGATTGAAGATGATGGCGATCCAGTCGAGCGGATAGGCGACCCCATCGCGCATCTCAAATCCCGCCGGCGTGTGCATCCAGCTGTTGGCGGAAAGGATCCAGAAAGCTGACATCGTGGTGCCGAGAGCGACGGAGACGGTCGCGGCGAAATGCAGTGCGCGCGGTACCCGATTCCAGCCGAACAGCATGATGCCGAGGAACGTTGCCTCGAGAAAGAACGCCCATACGACCTCGTAGCCGATCATCGGCCCGATGATGTTGCCGAGATTGCGCGAGAAGCGGCTCCAATTCGTGCCGAGTTGGTACGACATGACCAGCCCGGACACGACGCCCATGGCGAAGGATACGGCGAAGAGCTTGGTCCAGAATCGCGCCAATTGATAATAGCGATCGCGTCCGGTCGACAGCCAGAGCGCTTCGAGCGTCGCGATCCACGCAACCAGTCCAATCGTGAAGCTCGGAAAGATGATGTGAAACGCCATCGTAAAGGCGAATTGAGCGCGCGCCAGAAGAACGGCGTCACCGAGCATTGTGAAGCTCCTCCGGCGCGGTACGAAGAGCGTCGTCCTCGTTCGGTCGCCACGCATGCACGGGCTTCCGTCGAGCGGGCAGGCGGGGACCGCCGAAATCTCCTGAGCGATCCCTCATCCGGTCCTCCCTCGCGTGTCCCCTCGAAGCCGGTCGGTAGTGCGCTCGCGCGCTATCGCAGCTCCGCCGGCATTTGACCTAACCATCTCCGGCCCACTCATCCTGTTCAAGGTTGATAGAGGTCACCGCAAGGTCATTCGCGGCCAAGGTTGCGCTTCGACAGGCGCCGCTTCATGATCGGCGTTCGATGATCGTCCGACCCGAACAGGTCAAGGGCGCTGACGGAAGGCTTCCATTCAATTCCGTCGACTGCTCCCGCCTTTGCGCTTCGGACCCGTTCGACTAGGTTGATGGAAGCCAAGACCAATTCCGGGGGGACCGTGGAAGCAACGATTAAGATAGGGTTTGGAGAAAAGCTGCATTCGGCGACCAAAATTGCGGCCGTGATCGAGGCGCTGTTGGAGGAAGGGGTTTCGCCGGCCGAGGCTCTGCGCGGGGTTCACTTGCAAGCCGGTGAGCTCCATCTGCCCACGACGCGCATCTCTCTCAATCAAATGCTCGAGGCTTGCCGAAATGCGATGAAGCTCTCACGCAACCCACATCTGGCCTTCGATGTAGGTTCATCGATACATCTCTCGACCTACGGAATGTACGGCTATGCCATGCTCTGCAGCACCGACTTCCGAAGGACGATGGAGTTCGCCGTCCGATATCATCAGCTGGCGACGCCACTGACGAACATCGTCTTCGAAGAGAAGGGAAAGTACGCAACGTGGACGATCGTGCCGCTTGCGCATCCTCGAATCGATGCCCCCCTCTATCAGTTTGTCACCGAGCTGCAGATCGGCATCCACATCTCGCTGATGCGCGACGTGATGGGAGCGTCGTTCGCGCCGACCAGGATTGCCGTTGTCTGTCCCGGCTCGGAGACCCGGCTGACGCAGGAACTGGTAGGTTGCCCCGTGCTCGTCGAGGAGCCCACGACCCAGATCGTCCTGGATACCGCGTGGCTGGACAAGGCGCCGACCTTGGGCAACCGCGTGACGCATGCGGCGGTGCTTGAGATCTGCGATGGCCTTCTCGTGGACCTCGGTCAGCGCAGCGGCGTTGCGGGAAGGGTCCGGGAGGTGCTGCTCGAGAACATCGCTAACCGCGCCGACTTCGAAACCGTGGCGAAGCGCTTGCGGACCACCGAGCGTACACTCCGGCGTCAACTGCGTGCCCAGCAGACCTCCTTCCGGGAACTGGTCGATGAACTCCGCATGCAACTGGCGATCAAGTATCTTCGCGACACCGACATGACCGGCGAGGATATCGCTGTTGCGGTCGGGTTCAGCGACGCTGCCAATTTCAGACATGCGTTCCGCCGGTGGACCAGAGAGTCACCAAGCGAATTCAAACATCTCGCGACAGATGCAAAGCTTCCGTTCGATCGGTGATTGCTTCCGGCTTGACGACAAGTAAGAACGAAACTCCTGCTTTTGGCCGAATAGAACCGATCGACGACCGTTTGGAACCTTCACCTCCTTGTCAATTCGCGCAAGGCTGCTCCACAACGAATTTGATCACTCGTCGCTAGCTTCAGGCTGCCGTGACTAGCTCGCGGTGAATGGCGATCAAGAACGACGAATGGGGGGGACGCTTTGAGGCGCCATCGGCTGCGCAGTCGCTCGAGTTCGCTTCTGAGAAGCCGACGTCGCAGGCTGAGTCGAAAAGCCGTGCCATACATTCCGATCTCGATTCGAGGTCTAGACGCTCTCGGCTCACTCCGGTCGGGGTGGCCGGCGGACAGCGAACTGGCACGACCCTCCCAAATTGAAACGTCAGTGCCTCGCCCGAGCGAACGCTCGGAGAGACCAGATCAGGTGAAGAGGAGCAGACGTGACTGAAATCACCGTTGCGAACATCTCGGAATATACCGGACGCGAGCTCGGCGTGTCGGATTGGCTGACGGTGGACCAGGCGATGATCGACAAATTCGCTGACTGTAGCGGCGATCGCCAATGGATCCATGTCGATGTCGAACGCGCCAAACGCGAGAGTCCCTATCGTGGACCGATCGCCCACGGCTATCTGTCGTTGTCGTTCGTCGCGCCGTTATCGATGCAGGTCGGCGCGATCCCGCGGGGCGCCGCGGCCGCGTTCAACTACGGTCTGGACAAAGTGAGATTTCTTGCGCCGGTCAAGGCGGGTGCCCGGGTGCGACTGCGAGTGGCGATCGTCGGGGTCGAACGCAAGCAGGATGGGCAGTTGATTATCAGGTCGAGCAACACGTTGGAGATCGAGGGGACGGACAAGCCGGCTCTGATCGCGGAATCCCTCGCCCTCATCGTGCCGGAGAAGTGAGCCCCGGAAACATCAGTCGGCGACGGCCGACGCGAATCGGAGTCGGCGCGGCCAGCGCCAGTGAATTTCAAGTGGCCAGCAAGGAGAAGGAAACCATGACTGAAGATACGCAATCCTGGCTCGACAGGCTGAGGAAGTTCGGGGGGGACTTGGGACTTCCCAAGATCGATGTGGACCAACTCATCGACGCCCACCGCAAGAACCTTGATGCCCTCGACCGCTCGGCGCAGGTGGCTGCCGGGGGAGCCAAGTCGCTCGCCGGCAAGCAGCGCGAGATCCTGGAGAGCGCGCTCACCGAGGCTGCCGCGATGGCGCGCGACTTCAAGCCGACGGGAGACCCTCAGCAGATCGTGGCGAAGCAGACAGAATTCGCCAAAAAGGCGTTTGAGAGTGCCGTTCAGAATACGCGCGATGTCGCCGAGCTTGCGACCAAGACCACCACCGACGCGACGGCAATCATCCGCGACAGGCTGCGCGACAGTCTGAGCGACCTTAGGGCGGGGCTGCGGCGCTCCGACGGCTAGGCTGGCAGGGGGCTTGACTGCGCCGGACGGCGGCCTGTCCGCCAAATCGGGCGCTGTTTTCAGAACGAAGGTCGACATGACGCGATCGCGAGCGTCCGAGGAATCTCGCGATCGTGCAAAGCAGTACGGGGGAATGGATAGCCATGGACGTCACGATAAACATCAACCTCACTCCTGCGGAGGTACGGCAGCTGATGGGTCTTCCCGATGTTCAGCCGTTGCAGGAGGCGGCGCTGGCCAAGATGCAGGACGGGATCATGGCGCGGGCCGAAACGTTCTCGACGGACGGGCTGCTGGATGCGTGGTTCGGTACAAAAGCAAATCCGGCAATGGACGCATTTCGCGACGTCGTCGGCGGAGCGCTGTCACAGGGTCTCGCGCGAGGCATGGCGGCCTCGAAGCGGAAGGAAACCGGTCGAGAATAGATTCGTCTGTTCGGGGCGAGGCGGAGAGGGCGGTAACCAGCTGTAGGGGACGTGCGATGATCGTCCGTGGAAGACCGACATTCTGGGAAATATTCTACCTTTCCTTGGTGATTCCGCGGATCCTGCCGCAGTTGGCGGGCGTTCTGACTCTCTCGTTGCTCGTAGTCGTACTGTCCCGGCATGGTTGGGCGCAGATTCCATCTGTGCCGACCGTCGGGCTCACCGTCATCGGTGCGGCGCTCTCGATATTTGCGGCCTTTCGAAACTCGGCAAGCTATGAACGGTGGTGGGAGGCGCGCAAGAACGCCGGCTTGATCATCGTCGAGTTGCGAAATCTATCGCGTCAGGCCAATTGCTATATCGCGAAAGCACCCGGTGACGATCTGCCTCGTCGCTTCGGACTTCGTTGCATCGCATTCATGCAAGTAACGCGCGATTTCCTGCGTGATCGGCATAGCGAGGAAGAAGTCTCCCGCTATCTGTCGCCTGAAGAGAGCGCGGCAGTGGCTTCGAGCCGAAATGGGTCGAGTTGCTTGCTGGCACACTTCAGCGCCGACATCGCCGGCGCAGTCGCGGCCGGTCGGCTGTCGCCACAGATGGCGCGAACTCTGGAAGAGAAGGTGTCGGCCCTCGCCCTGGCCTGCGGCACGCTCGAACGCACAAAGGCCACGCCGATACCCTTCTCGTACACCCTGGCGCTGCGGCGCCTGACCTACATGTTCTGCTTTCTCGTTCCACTCGGCATTCACGACACGTCGACATACTGGACGCCTCTGCTCGCCGTGATCATCTCCTACATCTTCTTTGGTCTCGACGTGCTCGCGGAAGTCATGGAGGGCCCCTTCAACGACACGTCCATGGTGATACCGCTCGATGCGATGACTCGGGGGTTCGAGATCTACGTTCTGGAATCATTGGGCGAAAAGAATTTGCCCGAGCCGATTCGTCCGAAGGGCTTTGTGCTCACTTGATCAGGCATTCGGTAGAGCATTGACCGATTGTCAAGCCAGTATGGCCGGTTGCGACCTTTGCATTCTGGAAATTTGTGAAAAGGATCGACTGTCTGCTTGAGAACGTCGCGGCACGGGGTCGATGGGTTACGGCGGGCAAAAAAAGATCAAAGAAGAGCTATCAGAAAGGGAGGAACGACATGGCGGAGAGCGTCTACAAGATTATCGAAGTCGTCGGGACCAGCAGCGAGTCCTGGGAAAAGGCTGCGGCCACCGCCGTCGAGCGCGCGTCGAAGACCTTGAGAGATCTGCGCATCGCGGAGATCGCCGAGCTCGACTTGCAGATTGCAGACGGCAAGGTGCAGGCCTATCGCGCAAGGGTGAAGCTTTCCTTCAAGTTCGAGGATTGATGGCCGATCGGGCCGCGGCTTCGTCAGCAGACTGAGCAGCGGGCCGTGCGAGATGGCGCGTGCCTCGGCCGATAGCGGCGACCGATCTCCCGGCAATTCGACCGATGGCCGCATACAGAGAGGAATTCCCATGACGTTGCAGGTCAGGAATGTAGCGGTGTTAGGCGCCGGCGTTATGGGAGCGCAGATCGCTGCGCATCTCGTCAATGCGAATATCCCGGTCGTCCTGTTCGATCTCGCCGCGAAGGATGGCGATCCGAGCGGCGTCGCCAAGAAAGCGATCGAGAATCTGAGGAAGCTGTCTCCGCCGCCAGCGGCTGTGAAGGATCGCCTCGGCTATATCGAGCCAGCCAACTACGACGAGCATCTGGCGAAGCTCGGGGAATGCGACCTCGTGATCGAGGCGATCGCGGAACGGATGGATTGGAAACTCGATCTGTACAAACGAATCGCTCCGTACGTCACGTCGAATGTCGTGATCGCCTCCAATACGTCGGGACTTTCCATCGAGGAGATGGGGAAGGGACTCCCGGAGAACCTGCGATCTCGATTTTGCGGCGTGCATTTTTTCAACCCGCCGCGCTACATGACGCTGATTGAGATCATTCCCGTGGCGGCAACGTCCCCGGATTTGGTCGACGATCTCGAGAGTTTCCTGACGACGACCCTCGGGAAGGGCGTGGTTCGCGCACTGGATACGCCCAACTTCATCGCAAATCGCGTCGGCGTATTTTCGTTGCTTGCGGTAATGCGGCACACACAGGATTTGAAGCTGACATTCGACGCAGCCGACGCCGTGACCGGTCCCCTGATCGGGCGGGCTACGAGCGCGACCTTCCGTACCGCCGACGTGGTCGGTCTGGATACGATGGCGCACGTGGTCAAGACCATGAATGACCGGCTGCCCGACGACCCCTGGCACAAATACTACGAGGTGCCTGCATACGTGACCGCGTTGATCCAACGCGGCGCGCTGGGACAGAAGAGCGGAGCTGGCTTGTACCGGAGGGAAGGCAGAGAGACCAAGGTGCTCGACCCCGCCACTCAGGAATATGTTCCATCCGGCGCCACGGTCGATCCGGACGTCGAGGTGATCCTCAAGCTCAAGGACCCCGCGGAGAAGTTCGTCAGGCTGAGGAAGAGCGACCACCCGCAGGCCCAGCTTGTTTGGCGCTCATTCCGCGACCTGTTCCACTACAGTGCGTACCATCTCGGATCAATCGCCGACAATGCGCGCGACCTGGATCTTGGCGTTCGCTGGGGCTTCGGTTGGCGTGAGGGTCCATTCGAGGCCTGGCAGTCGGCTGGATGGAAGACCACGGCCGATGCCATCAAGGCGGATATCGCAGCGGACAACACGATGGCAAGAGCGCCGCTTCCCGCTTGGGTTATCGACGGTCGCGTCGGCGTCCATATGCCGACAGGATCCTACTCAGCCCGCGAGGCCGTGACCAAGCCGCGAACGATGCTTCCAATCTATCGGCGTCAGCGGTTTCCGGAGTCGGTATTCGGTGAGGTGCAGCAGATCGGCAAGACGTTGTCCGAGAGCGATGCGGCGCGCCTCTGGACAACAGCCGAGGATGGCAGCGATGACGTGGCCATCCTTTCTCTCAAGAGTAAGGCCGGCACGCTCGGGCCGGACGTGGTCGATGCGATCGTCGATGCCGTAGGGCGCGCGGAGGCCGGGTACAGAGGCCTGGTGATCTGGCAGCCGAAGCCGCCGTTTTCGGCGGGTGCCAACCTGAACGCGTTCATGGAATTCGCGGCGAAGAACGATTTCGGCGGACTGGAGAGCTTCATTGCGCGTTTTCAACAAATGACGGCGAGGTTGAAATATTCGCTGGTTCCCGTCGTGGCGGCCATCAACGGTGCAGCGCTCGGCGGCGGATGCGAAATCGCGATGCATTGCGCGCGCGTCGTTGCATCGCTCGAGTCGCAGATCGGATTGGTGGAAGCGGGCGTCGGTTTGGTACCTGGCGGTGGCGGATTGAAGGAGTTCGCGGTCCGGGCGGCGCGTTTGGCCCAAGCGACTACCATGAACGACCCTTTGATGTTTCTCACCGGACCGTTCCAGATGATCTCGGGCGGAAGGACGGCCACCAACGCACTCGACGCGAAGGAAATCGGATTTCTGCGCGAAAGCGACGTCGTCGCGTTCAATCCGAACGAAGTGCTCCACGTGGCGCAACAGATTGCGCGGTCGCTTTCCGAAGCCGGCTATCGACCTCCCTTGCCCCCGAAAGCCGTCAAAGTCAGCGGCCGCAGCGGAATCGCGACGCTCGAACAGACGCTCGCCAACATGCAAGGCGGCGGGATGATTTCGGAGCACGATTACCGCGTCGGCAGGGCCATCGCGACCGGACTCTGCGGTGGCAACGTAGAGACCGGAACGCTGGTCGATGAGGATTGGTTGCTGGCGGTCGAACGGAAAATGTTCGTCGAACTCGGCAAGACCGAGAAGACACAGATGCGCATCAAGACCATGCTGGAGACGGGCAGGCCGTTACGGAACTGAATCAGCGTGGTGCGGCTACGGATTGTCGATGATCGCAGGGAGAGAGAAGTGGTCAATCAGGTTCAAGATGCCTACCTCGTCGCCGCCGTCAGAACCCCGGTCGGAAAGGCCCGCGGGGCGCTGCGCAATGTCCGTCCCGATGACATGCTCGCTCACGTGATAAGGGCGGCGATGGATCGGGTGCCCGCACTCGATCCGAAGCTGGTCGGCGACGCCATCATCGGCTGCGCCATGCCCGAGGCGGAGCAGGGAATGAACGTTGCTCGCCTGGGCGTCCTGCTGGCCGGGCTGCCGGACAGCGTGCCCGGTCTTACGATCAACCGCTTCTGCAGCTCCGGTGTGCAAGCAGTAACGATGGCGGCCGACCGCATCCGTCTCGGTGAGGCCGATGTGATGATCGGCGGTGGTACGGAGACGATGAGCATGATGCCCACGATGATGGGCAACAAGCCCTCCTACAATCCCGCGATCTTCGAGAAGCAGGAAAACATCGGCATGGCCTACGGGATGGGGCTGACAGCCGAGCGGGTCGCGGAGAAATGGCAGGTCAGCCGGGAGGACCAGGATGCATTTGCGCTGGCGAGCCATCAAAAGGCGACAGCGGCAATCAACGCCGGCAAGTTCCGGGATGAGATAGCGCCAGTTTTCGTGCGCAGCCATGTGCCGGACTCCAGAGCGGCTGCTGTCAAGATCGTCGAGAACACCGTGGAGGTTGATGAGGGACCGCGGCCCGACATCAGCGCGGAGGCCTTGGCCAAATTGCGGCCCGTGTTCGCTTCGAAGGGAAGCGTGACAGCCGGCAACGCATCCCAGATGTCCGATGGCGCCGGTGCAGCCATCCTTGTCAGTGAGAAGATCCTGAAGGAGCACAATCTCAAGCCGCTGGCACGGTTCGTATCGGCAAGCGTCGCCGGCGTGCCGGCAGAGATCATGGGGATTGGTCCCATCGAGGCGATCCCGCGTGCGTTGAAACTCGCCGGGCTCAAGCACGACGACCTCGATTGGATCGAATTGAACGAAGCGTTTGCAGCCCAGGCTCTGGCCTGCATGCGGACGCTCAATCTCGACCCCGCGAAGGTGAATCCGTATGGCGGCGCGATCGCGTTGGGCCATCCTCTCGGGGCTACCGGAGCCGTACGCGTCGCCACGCTCGTCAGCGCCATGCAGCGAGATCCGAAGATCAGGTATGGCATGGTCTCGATGTGCATCGGAACCGGTATGGGCTTCGCGGCGATATTCGAACGGGTCTGAGATTCGGATTATTTTTTCGAGTGAAGCGACGAGGATGGCGGGAGAATGCGGGTGGCTGCCGGCGGAGATCGAGGCGATACGGCCGAAGTAGGCGGGGCTGCGGCTTCTGTGCGGGCGAATCGACGTTTAAAGGAAACGCCGACCGGATTCGTGGACTACGGTGAGATTCCGGAGAGCCGGCAAGGCCGGGAAGCCTCGCTGCACCGCGTGCTGATCGTCGGCGGCGGGGCCGGCGGGCTCGAACTTGCGACGCAACTGGGAGATCGTCTTGGCAGCCGGGGCAAGGCGTCGATCGCACTTCTCGACAAGACCCGGGTGCACGTGTGGAAGCCGCACCTGCACGAGGTCGCTTCGGGCACGCTCGATATCCACGTCGATTCGGTCGAGTACCTCGCCCACGCGCGCTCGCACCATTATCGCTTCCGTGTCGGTGCGATGTGCGGGCTCGATCGCGAGAAGCGCCAAGTCTTCGTGGAACCAATGCTCGATGAGGATGGCCGGCAGCTGATCCCGCCGCGGGTTCTAGGCTACGACACACTGATCGTCGCGGTCGGAAGCGTCGGCAACGACTTTGCCACGCCGGGCGTAAAGGAGCACGCCATTGCCATCGACAGCGCAGATGAGGCGGCGAGATTCAATCGCAAGCTGATCAACGCATGTGTCAGGGCCAACGCCCAATACGAATCGCTGCACGAGGGCCAGTTGCATTGTGTCATCATTGGCGCCGGGGCCACCGGCGTCGAACTGGCGGCGGAGTTGCACAAAACTATGCGCGACATTGCCGCCTATGGGCTGGACAATATCGACTTCGACAAGTCGATCAGGCTCACGATCATCGAGGCGGGTCCGCGAATTCTCGGCCCCCTGCCGCAGCAACTGGCCGCGTCGACGGCGGACATGCTGAATCGACTCGGTGTGCAGGTGCTGACGGGCAGGCAAGCAGCCGAGATAACGAAGGATGGGGTAAGACTGGCGAGCGGTGAATTCATTCCCGCGGAGATGGTTGTCTGGGCCGCCGGCATAAAGGCGCCCGATTTCCTGAAGGACATCGACGGGCTCGAGACCGACCGCATCAACCGGTTGGTGGTTCGCGATACACTTCAGACCACCCGAGACGACAACATCTTCGCGATCGGCGATTGTGCCTGCTACGTCCTTCCGGAAGAAGGCAAGCCGACCCCGCCGCGCGCCCAGACGGCTCACCAGATGGCTTCGCTGGTCGAGAAAGCCGTCCGCGCACGTCTCAAGAAAAAAGCCCTGCCGAAGTTCAAGTATAGGGATTTCGGCAACCTCGTGAACCTCTCCGAGTACGGGACGGTCGGCAACCTGATCGGGATGGTCGGGAATCGTAGCGTCTACCTGGAAGGCGTGTTCGCTCGCCTCATGTACCGATCGCTCTACAAAATGCATCAGCGAGCGCTGCACGGAACGCTGAAGACCGCGCTTGATACCGCTGCCAAGTTGATTTCGCGGCGCACCGAGCCGTGCGTGAAGCTGCATTGAAATTGGTCGCAGAACAGACAATTGGGGAATCCAGATGAGCGCAGCAATCGTTCCGACGGCAAAATCTGGCAAGACGGGAAAAGTTGTCACGGCGCGTGAAGCCGCACGGCTGATACACACGGGTGATACGGTGGCGATAGGCGGGTTCTTCGGCATAGGCCTCGCTATGGAAGTCGTTCACGAACTGGCGGCGATCTACGAATCGCACGATGCCGAAGCCGCGTCTTTCGGCAAACCTCGCGATCTGACGCTGGTATGGTGCGTCAGTCCCGGAGACGGCCAGCAGCGCGGAGCCCAACGCCTCGCTCACCCCGGTCTGGTCAAGCGCCTCATCGGCGGTCACTGGACGGCCGTGCCCGCACTTTATCAACTCGTGGCCGGAAATCAGGTCGAGGGCTACAACATTCCCCTCGGGCCGTTGTCGCAACTGTACCGTGATATCGCCGCGGGCAAGCCCGGCCATCTGTCACGTGTCGGGCTCGGTACGTTCGCGGATCCTCGATTCGGTGGAGGAAAGCTGAACGAGAGAACGACCGAGGACCTGATCGAGTTGATGGTCGTCGGCGACAAGGAATACCTCTTCTATAAGTCCTTTCCGATCGACGTCGCGTTGATACGCGGAACAACGGCTGACGCAGATGGTAACATCACGATGGAGCGGGAGGCGCTGACGGTAGATACGCTCTCGCTCGCGATGGCTGCGCACAACTCGGGTGGCCTGGTCATCGCGCAGGTCGAGCGTATCGCCGATGTCGGCACGCTCAATCCGCGACAGGTGAAGGTCCCCGGCGCGCTGGTCGACTGCATCGTCGTTGCGACCACTCCGGAACTTCACATGCAGACCATCGCCACCCCGTACAATCCCGCCTTCGCCTGCGAGGTGCGCGTTCCACTGACCTCGCTGGAGGCGATGCCGATGGACGATCGCAAGATTATCGCTCGCCGCGCAGCGATGGAGCTACGTCCCAACAGCGTGGTCAATCTGGGAGTCGGCATTCCGGAAGGGGTCGCCGCCGTCGCTGCCGAAGAGAAGTGCGCCGACCTCATGACGCTGACCGCCGAGCCGGGGGTCATCGGCGGCATTCCGGCCGGCGGCGTGAATTTCGGAGCCGCGACCAATGCGCAAGCCGTCATCGACATGCCCTATCAGTTCGACTTCTACGACGGTGGCGGCCTCGACGCAGCATTTCTCGGCCTGGCCCAAGCCGACAGGGAGGGGAACCTCAACGTTTCGAAGTTCGGTCCGCGTCTGGCGGGGGCGGGCGGCTTCATCAACATCAGCCAGAACGCGAAGAAGATATATTTCCTCGGCACGTTCACGGCCGGAGACCTCGAAGTCGCGATCGTGGACGGAAAGCTGCTGATCGAGCGGGACGGCAAGGCGAAGAAGTTCGTCAACGAGGTCGAGCACCGCACGTTCTCGGGCCCTTTCGCCGCGCGGAACGGCAAGGAGGTCCTCTACATCACCGAGCGATGCGTGTTCCAACTCACGAAGGACGGACTCGAGCTGATCGAGGTGGCGCCGGGGATCGACATCAAACACGACATTCTCGACAAGATGGACTTCGAACCGATCGTTCGTCAGCCGCGGGAGATGGACCCGAGGATATTCAGGGTCGAGCCGATGGGGCTGCGCGAAGAGCTTCTGCGGCTGCCGTTCGACGACCGGTTCAACTACGACGAAGAGCACAACATACTCTTCCTCAATCTTTCCGAACTCGCGGTGAAGACAAGCGACATCATCGAGCGATATCGCGAGCGGATCCGCTCGATCGTCGAGCCTCTGGGTCACAAGGTCTATGCTGTCGTCAACTACGACGGCTTCGAGCTCGATCGGGACGTTGAGGGTGAATATCTCGACGCCGTGAAGGAGATTGGGGACCGCTATTTCCACGGCGTCACGCGCTTTGCAACGAGCGCCTTCATGCGGGCGAAGCTCGGCGACTCTCTCGCAAAGAGGGGCGTCGCGCCGCACATCTACGAATCGGAGGACGAAGCGAAGGGTGTCGTGAGGGAGACGGTGGCCCGCACATGATCGTTGGTGTCCGGGCGCACAGGAAGCCGCTTGCTGACCCCTGAGGCGAAGTCGCGGAGCCGTGCTGTCAGCGCGTAGAGCGCTGGACGAGGAACAATAGGGAGGCACATCATGACTGATCCGATCACCGATAAACTAGCAGACAATATCGGCCGCGCGCGCGGCACTGACTACTTCCTGATGAAAGAGCAATTGAAGCCGGAGGAGGCAGAGATCCTCAGGGAGGTGCGAGAGTTCGGCGAAGCGGAGATCTTACCGGTCGTCAATTCATATTGGGAACGGGGCGAGTTTCCCTTCGAGTTGGTCCCCAAGATTGCGGCGTTGAACCTCATTGGGGACTACAACATGCGCGACCACGGATGTCGGCCGATGAGCGCGGTCGGCGCGGGACTCGTGATGATGGAGCTGAGCCGTATCGATTCCAGTGTCGCGACGTTCTTTGCAGTACACATGGGGCTCGCGATGCAGTCGATCAACCTGCTCGGTTCCGAAGAGCAGAGGCGCCGCTATCTGCCACTGATGGCAAAATTCGAAAAGGTTGGCGCGTTCGCGCTGACCGAGCCGGATCATGGATCCGATTCGGTGGCCTTGGAGACAACGGCGAGGCGTGAAGGAAATGAATGGGTGATCAACGGCCGCAAGCGTTGGCCGGGCAACGCCGTATGGTGCGACTACATCGTGGTCTATGCCCGCGACGTCGCCGACAAGCAGGTCAAGGCGTTCGTCGTCGAGAAGGACAATCCTGGCTACAAGGCGACCAAGATCCAGGGAAAGATTTCGTTGCGTATGGTCCAGAACGCCGACATCACGCTCACCGACTGTCGGGTTTCGGAGGATGCGCGGTTGCAGAACTGCAATTCGTTCAAGGATTGCGCGAGAGTTCTCATGGGCACCCGCAATACGGTTGCCTGGGCGTCCCTTGGCAATGCCGTCGCGGCCTACGACATCTCACTGAACTATGCTCAGCGCAGAGTTCAATTTGGCAGGCCCATCGCCAAGTCCCAGATGATCCAGTCGATACTGGTCAACATGCTCGGCGACGTCACTGCAATGCAGCTCTACTGCATCCGACTTGGCCGGTTGATTGACGAAGGAAAGCTGGAGGAAACGATGGCGGCGTTGGCCAAGTATTACTGCAGCGTCAAGGCGCGGGAAGTATGCCGGATGGCTCGCGATGTCCTGGGCGGGAACGGCATCACGCTCGACTTCCATGTGATCCGGCATATGTGCGACATGGAAAGCCTGGTGACCTACGAAGGAACGGCGGAAATCCAGTCCTTGATCGTCGGCCGGGATATCACTGGCCATAGCGCCTTCGTCTGACAGGGATGACCTCCGGCGACGGCAGCGCCGTCGGCGGGGGAAGGCCACGGCCATGCAATCGCTCCAGCGCGGTTCTCGCAGGGGCGGCGAAAAATCGGGGAGGGATCGGTGTCGGCAGGGAAAGCGTCAACTTCGGAAACGGCGGCGACCGGGCAGATCGATCTGGCCGAGCAAGCGACCGACGGTCTGCTCGGTCCGAATCCGTTCGTCGGCCTGCGGGCCGAGGACGTCGTCACGAGCTTCCGCGCCATCGGAGAGCAGGCGATCCAGCACCCGATGCTCGTGGTCGAGCAGGAGGCTGCATTGATCCGCGAGCTGATCGCGGTCATGGCCGGGCAGTCGGAACTTGCACCGCCGAAGGTCGACAAGCGATTCGGCGATCAAGCCTGGCAGGAGAATCCATTCTACCGGATGGTGCTCCAGGGGTATTTGGCCTGGACCAACGCGCTCCAGCAGTTCGTCGATCGTTCCGCACTCGATGATAGGACCAAGAGCCGGGCGCGCTTCGCGGTCTCGCTCATGACAGACGCGCTCGCCCCGACCAATACGCTTTTTGGAAATCCGGCCGCTCTGAGGAAAACCTGGGAAGACCGTGGCCAAAATCTGGTCAACGGGTTCAAGAATCTCGTCGACGACATCAACAGCAATGGTGGACTTCCCTCGCAAGTCGACAAGAAGGCGTTTGCCGTTGGCGGCAACCTCGCACTTTCTCCCGGCAAGGTCGTGTTCCGCAATCCAATCCTGGAATTGATACAGTATTCGCCCACGACAGACACCGTCTACGAACGACCACATCTCATCGTGCCGCCGGAGATCAACAAATTCTACGTCTTCGATCTATCACCCGGAAAGAGCATGGTGGAGTATATGGTCGCCCATGGCCTCCAGATGTTCGCGGTGAGCTGGCGCAACCCGACGGCCGAAGACCGGAATTGGGGCATGGATGCCTATGTTGCAGCTCTTCGAGAAGCGATCGCGGCCGTGCGCGACATCACCGGCTCGCCGGATCTGATCGTCCACGCGGCGTGCTCGGGCGCCATGACGGCTGCGGCGCTTGCCGGGCACCTGGCAGCGAGCGGTGACACCAGCATTCATGCCATGGTGATGATGGTAGCCGTTCTTGGGCAGACTTCCGATGGAACGCTCAGTCTATTCGCAACGGATGAGACCACGGCGGCCGCAAAGCTGAAATCGCAAACCGCTGGTGTGCTCGACGGCATGGAGATGAATCGCATCTTCGCCTGGCTGCGTCCAAACGATCTCGTTTGGAACTACTGGGTCAACAACTATCTTTTGGGCAACGCGCCGCCAGCCTTCGATATTCTCTATTGGAGCAACGATGCCACCCGGTTGCCGGCAGCACTCCACTCCGAGATACTCGATATGTTTACCGACAATCGCCTGGTCAGACCCGGGGCGATGAAGGTTCTCGGCAATCCAATCGACCTTTCGAAGGTCACTTGCGACAAGATGTTCGTCGCTGGGACTACCGATCACATCACGCCGTGGAAGGGCGTCTACGATTCGGCGCGCGCTTTCGGCGGGAAGACTGATTTCATCCTGAGCAGCAGCGGACACATCCAGAGTCTGATCAACCCGCCGTCAAGCAAGAAGGCGAAGTACTTTCTCAATCCGCAACTCGGCCCCTCGGCCGACGATTGGCTGAGGCTGGCGACGACCGAGAGCGGTTCCTGGTGGAGCTTATGGCAGACCTGGTCGAGCGAACGTTCAGGGGGCAAGCGCGAGGCGCCGACGACGCTTGGCAGCGAGCGCCTAAAGCCGATAGGACCGGCGCCAGGCAGCTATGTACTCGAACCTTGAGCTGGGCCTTGTGGAAGACGTGCGGATTACGCGGAGGCCCGAGAATGTGGATCGGGGCCGGGGAGACGCTCTTCGAGCGCGATTCGATCCAGTGAGAACGTTCATCATTTGATTGAGGCGGCTTCGGCAGGCTGGCCTGACGGGCGTCTTCAATGGGGAGAGCTTCCGCACGACTGAACGAGTGCGAGAGCAGCGCAGTTCTATTGTCTTTGGCACGAAATTTCGGACGATCGGATCACGATCCTCACGGCTGTGGTCCCATCAAGCGCTGGCCGTGCTCGGCACAGAGAATGTGGTTATGGAGGTTGGCAATCCACTGACGCCCAGAGGTCGTCAAGTTCAGATATTGGATTCCTGCCGACAAATGTATCGACACGCTGTTCCAATAGAAGGAGGGATACTTGTCGATGAGATCGGCGGGGGAGGAATATCCGAGTTGTCGATTCATGCCGATCTCTTCGAATTCACTATACAGCGCATTGGCCTTGCGCGAATACATGGGATCGCCGAGTTGCCCAATGAGATCTGCTGCCTGCACCAGCCTGGGCTCCAGATTGTCATTCGTGCTGCCCGGATCGATCGAGCATGGAAAGCGCGTGAATTCAATCGCTCTCGCTACTCGCTCGGCCTCGACAATCGGCGAATTCTCCAGTCGCTCGAAGGCAAAGAGTTTCGAACGATCGACGTGGTAGGGGGCAAGCGCAGCATCTGAAGCGCCGCGAGCGAGGGCAATGGTCCGTCCGCTTCCGTCCACCACGAACTCGGCTTCCGTATCTCCGGCCAGTATGCCGCGCATATAGCCGACATCGTGCAACAGGCACGCCACGATGAGATGACCATAGTCTTCGGGGGCCAAGCGTGTCGACAGCGCCAACCCTCGCAGTATGTCTCGCCCCACCAGGGTAACCAGCATCGTGTGCTCGAAGTTGTGATAAAGCGCATCACTCCGTGCCATGCACTCAATGATGCTTCTTGCGAGAGCCCCAAGGCGCTCTGCCTGATCGTCATGTGCCCGTCCGAAGAGTTCGCGAAAGTCCCTGACAAGAAAGCGGCCAAGCTTTCTTGCAGCCACAGCAGCGATCGTCTTCATATCGGCCTCCAACCTGCTCGAGCTCAGCTCACACGCGCCTTGAGTGTGTGATGTCGATGTTGGGCTCCACTCCACAGATCCATGATCTGGGATCAAGCTTCGCGATAGGTCAACCATTTAAGAGAAATTCCGTGGAGCCAACTGCTCCGATGGCCGAATTGCAGCTGGTGGTGGCCGGTAAGGACCCGGGATCCAGCGGCGTGCTGTGTCTCGCTTAGATCGCAGCTTCATTGCTCAAGCCAAACACCCGATGCGGCTGCGAGAAGCCGGCAATGGGAAACTCACCGAGGTCGGTCCAGCCGCCGGCCGAGACGCCTGCAAACGCGCTCGAGGCCATCACGGTGCGGCTGAGCTTACCGGCGATCTTCTCCAGCCGCGCGGTGAGATTGACCGAGGGGCGATTGCCGACGTAGGTATCGAGCAGCGATGCAGCTGTCCGACGTAGTGCAAAGATCTCCGCGAGTCGCGTGAACGGCAGAAGGGTGGATCGCAACACGGAAAAGATGGTCGTCGGTGAACCCGCCAGGCTCCTTCGTTGCCCAGCTCGCCGCGTGCAGCGAACCATCGGTGAAGTGCAGCGGCAGGACGACGTACTCCGTCACGCCTTCCGCGCGCATCTCGCCGAAGAACGGGAAGCGCGTGCTTTCGGGGTCGTCAAGCCGGTAGCCGACCTCACGGGGCTGGCGTAGAGGATCGCGAACGGACTCTGGTTGAAGCGGTCTGACTCCGGAAGGTCGAACCCTGCGGTATCGATCACGACGCCGGCGTCCGGCTGCCAAACGAAGCTCCGCCCGAATGCATCGGGATGCAGCGTCTGGACAAAGACACCGACGCGGCAGAGCGGCACACCGGCCGTCACCAGGGACTCACAGACCCGGCTCACTACGATTTCGGGCGAGGATACGCCACGTGCGCCGTCCGTGAGCCATTTTGTGAGATTCTCAAGTTCTTCCGTATTCATAGCTGGAATCCGCTAGCGAGCCGCCCGCGAAGCGGGCACGGTTGCGTTGCGTTTTGATGACATCAGCACCGGCTCGCCCAATACAACAGCAGGAATCGACAAGTCGGCGCAGGCTGATCAAATCAATTGTGGGTGCGGACGCGTGCGCAAGGTCGCACGAGGTCGACATGCCGAAGGGCTATGTAACGCTGCCGCGCGCTCTCTCCCGACCTGGGATGGGATCTTGAGACATTCGGCGATCGCGAGGAAGCCGCCCTCGCGACGTAGAAGTCCGATAAGAACCCATTTGTGTCCGTTTAGGCCGTGGAACATCGGCGTGAGCTGAAGCAGAGTATGCAGCGGGATGCCAATTTGAATGGCTCGTAGGCTCGAGCCGGGAGAGAGGGATGACGGCCCCCTTTAGTCCGCGGTTATCGTCGGTTGCCGACCGGGTTGCTGCCGTTGCGTGCGGGGGTGGCGGGCTCTCGACCATGCAGGCCTTGTCGCGGACTGCATCGAAGCCAATTTTTGCTCTCGGATCCGGCCAGCGGGAACTGCGGCTCGATCTGTTTCGCGGACTGGCGCTGTGGCTCATCTATATCGACCACGTCTCGCCCGACGTTCTGAGCTGGTTCACAATGCGAAACTACGGCTTCAGCGACGCTGCCGAAATCTTCATCTTCATCTCGGGCTACACGGCAGCGCTGGTCTACGGCAGGGCGACCTTCGAATCCGGATTCGTGATTGGAACGGCACGCGTGATACGGCGGGTGTGGCAAATCTACACCGCGCATCTGCTGCTATTCCTGGTCCTGATGGCCGAGATCGTCTACGTGACGACAATCGCGGAGAAGCCCTCGTTTTACATTCAGGAAATGGAAGTTGGGGAGTTCTTCAAGCAACCCGGCGCCGTGATGATCCAGGTCCTGTTGCTGCGGTTTCGTCCGCTGAACATGGATGTCTTGCCGCTCTATGTCGTGCTCATGGCCTTTCTGCCAATGATTCTGCAGCTTGCACGATTGCAAAGAGATCTGCCGATCTTCCTGTCAATCGGCGTCTACGCCCTCACGATCCGATATGATTTGCACCTGTCGACTTATCCCGACGGCTTTTGGTCGTTCAATCCCTTCGCATGGCAATTGCTATTCGTCTTTGGTGTCTGGTGTGCGCAAGGGGGTGGGCGGCGGGTATCGCTGGTCCTTAGCTCTCCGCGGATCCTCTGGGTAGCCATCGCCTATCTATGTGCGGCCTTTTTCGTGACTATGACGTGGTGTTTTCCGAGTCTCGAAAGCCTGATCCCCGGCTGGCTCGCTCGGCTGATCTATCCGATCGACAAGGCCGACTTCGACGTCTTGAGATTTGCCCATTTCCTGGCCCTGACTGTCGTCGTCCTGCGCCTCGTGCCGAGCGGTTGGACGGGACTGAAGTCGACCTGGGTGCGGCCTGCTGTTCTTTGCGGCCAGTATTCTCTTCAGATCTTCACGCTCGGGGTTGCTTTGTCGTTTGCCGGCTATACGCTGCTGATAGAGCTGAATGCGGGCCTCACGCTGCACCTCATCGTGGGCGTCGCCGGAATCCTTATTCTGTACGGGGTTGCCAGGATGTTCGCCTGGTACAGATGGGCGACATCGGAGCGCGAGCGCGCAAGAGCAGTTCCATCCAAGCTGACAACGGACGTTGCATGATAGATGTCTGCGACCAGTTCGGGAAGCCAATGTTCGGCTCGCGATCTCTTGAGGACACGCCTGCTTTTGTGATGACTGCCTTTCGACCGTGGTCGAAAGGTTGCGCAGGTTCCGAACCAAGGTTTGATGATCTCGCTAACTGACGGGATGGGGCCTGACATGGCAAAGCAGGGCACAGATCTTTTTGTCGTCGAACGGGACTTGAGGCTCGACCTGTTGCGCGGTCTGGGTCTCTGGATGATCTATCTCGACCATATCCCGGATGACGTCGTCTCCTGGTTGACGCTTCGCAACTACGGATTCTGCGACGCGGCCGAGTTCTTCGTCTTCATTTCCGGTTACCTGCTCGGTTTCATCTATGCGCCAATCGTCGCTGCCGGCCACTTCATGCCGGCGCTGAAGCGGTTGTGGCTGCGGGCCTGGCAGATGTATGTCGCTCATCTCATGCTCTTCCTCGTTTTCACGGCGCAGATCGCCCGCGCCGCGAGACGGTGGGACAATCCGATGTACAAGGACGAGTTCAACGTCGCCAATTTTCTCGCGCATCCCGATGAGTTGATCGGCAAGGCGCTCACGCTGCAATACAAGCCGGTCGATCTCGACGTGTTGCCACTCTACATCGTGCTCGTCTTGGCTGCGCCGTTCGTGGTGTGGTGCTTGGTGCGCCGTCCCAATTTGACTTTGGCCGGCTCGGTGGTGCTTTACGTGCTGGCGCGCTATTTCGACTGGAATCTGCCGTCATACCCGAAGGGCGCAACCTGGTACTTCAATCCGTTTGCATGGCAGCTCCTGTTCTTCTTCGCCGCCTGGTGCGGCCGCGGCGGTGCAGCGCAGATCTCGAAGTTCATGCAGTCGCGCATCGTGTTTGGCGTCGCGGTCGCCTGGATCCTCTTTGCATTCGTTATCGCCATGTCCTGGCATATTCCGATGCTGGAGGCTCTGACGCCGAAATGGATCGTCAAGATGATCTATCCGATCGACAAGACCGATCTGGACATGCTGCGGTTCACCCACTTCCTTGCGCTCGTCGTGATCATCTCGCGCTATCTCAAGCGCGATTGGACCGGGTTGAAGTCGAACTGGCTGCGTCCGCTCGTCTTGTGCGGCCAGCATTCGCTTCCATTGTTTTGCCTCGGCGTGTTCCTGTCCTTTGGTGCTCACTGGATCCTGGTGCAGTGGAGGAGCGCGGTGATCGAGCAATTGGTGATCAGCTTCGCCGGTATGGCGATCATGACGGCCGCCGCATGGGCTCTGGATCGGGCGAGGAGGGTTCCGAATCTTTTCGTGGACTCAGGACTTGGCGCGCAGCCGGACGCCGGAACACAGCCAAGCGCGGCATGAATCCGTCGTGAGGTGGCGTCCGGCAATGCAAGGCTCCGTCTTCGTCCCGACCGTCCACGCGCACGCGGCCACGTGCTCCGCTTGTAGTCGAACAGCTGGCGTATGAGACCCGAACATTCGTTCCCGCGGATCGAAGCTAGAGCAGCAGACGATCGCACGTCCGTGAGTGCAATGCTGGACCGGCAGGCCGGATGGAGCCTCCGGCTGGTCGCTCGTTCGAACGCTTATGATCTTCTGACCCGGGCGCTCCTCGCGGCTCTCGTGGTCGTTGCGTGGTTCTCCGTCAAGGATTACGCGATTTCAAACGATGAAGGGGTGCAGCAGCGCTACGGTGAGCTGATCATCGCCTATTACCGCAGCGGATTCACGGTTCGAGATCTCTTCACGTTCGAAAACCTCTACCTCTATGGCGGGCTGTTTGACGTGACCGCGGTCGCGCTTGCCTCTGTGATTCCCGTCGATCCCTACGAACTGCGTCATATTCTCTGCGCGTTGACTGGAATCGGCGGTATCGCCGCTAGCAGTGCGATTGCCCGATCGATCGCGGGGCCGCGCGCAGGTCTCTTCGCGGCGATTGCGCTTGCGTCGTGCGGCGTATGGTACGGAGAAATCTTCAATCACACCAAAGACATTCCGTTTGCCGCAGCCATGGCGGGGGCGATGCTGTTTCTGGTCCGTACGGCCTGCAAGTTGCCATCGCCTCGAGCAATCGACATTGCGGGCTTCGGTGCTATGGCCGGAGCAGCGTTGGGAATGCGTAGCATTGGCTTGTTGCTGCTTATCTATCTGGGTCTTGCGATCGTTCTTTATCTGCCCTGGCATGAGGGCGCCGGCGCGCGCTTGCGCTTTGTGGCGAATTCGATCTTGAAGACGTTGCCGTCCTGGGCATTGGCCTATCTCATCATGATCCTAGCGTGGCCGTGGGCCGCGCTGTCGCCGCTCAATCCAATCCGCGGCTTGGTGGCATTCTCGGAGTTTCACTACGCTATTCGCACCATGTTCGCGGGACGCGTCTATTCGATGGTCGATGTGCCGCGGCTCTATATTCCGGGGTATCTCCTGGTTCGCGTGCCGTTGATCGTTTTGGCAGGTGCCGTCCTGGGCGCGACAGTGTCCTTCTGGCAAGTTCGCGAACGAGGGAGGCAACAGCGGCTGCGCGATATCACTCTGCTCTCGCTGACCGTGATCTTGCCGTTGGCGTGCGAGGCGGTAGCGCACGGTCCCGCCTTCACGGGAATCCGGCATTTTCTGTTCGTGCTTCCTCCACTTGCGACGCTGGCGGGTATCGGTATCAGCGAAGGACTCGATGCGATTGCAGCCCGAAGCGCCCAGCTGGCGTCGGCTGCGCTGGCATTGACCTGTGCTTGCTTCGCTTGGGAGGGAGTGACGCTGTTGAGGCTGCATCCTTACGAGAGTCTCTCTTATAATCTCCTGGTGGGAGGCCTTCCGGGAGCATTCCGCCGATACGACCTCGATTACTGGTTCAACAGCATGCCGGAGGCGATCCGCACGCTGGAGGCGTTCGTGCGCGACAAGGTGCCCGACCAGTCGCTTCAGCCGCCGAGAATATATTCCGTCGCGGTGTGCGGAGAACGTCCGGCCTTTGATCACACCGTCACGCTGCCGCAATTGCATTGGGACTTCAGATCGGAATGGGACGAGTCGGAGTTCTTCATTGCGCCAACGCACATGAACTGCGACCGCGATCTTGATGGTGAGATCGTTGGTACTGTGGAGAGGTTGGGCGTTCCCATTGCCTATGTAAAGGATCGACGGGCTATCATGAAGCAGCCGTTGGCGACGGTTGCGTCGCCAATTCCAGTTCAAGGATCCGATCTTCGTTAGAAATGCCGTACTTCGAGCGCAGTGTATGACGTTGCTACGCAATTTGGACTTGCCGAAATTGTGGTCGACGAAGCTGAAGGTAGCGCGGTGGGCCGTGGGCAATGGGCGGAACCTGTCCGCTCGTGAGGCATGCCGGTTGGGATGTCATTCGGGCAGCCCGGCTTTCCGCAGTCCTTCCTCGTATCTCGTCAGGTCTTCAGCATGTCGATAAGGGCCAAGCACCTGCTTGAGCGTCGAAACACGCAGCGCGGAATTTAGCCGCTGCAGCCGGACCGTCGTCTCATGTGCTTCCTCGGTCCGTCCGGCGATTGCATTGCTTGCAGCGCTGATACGTACGCCCGCTTGAAAATCCGGATTGTTCTGCATTGCCATTGCAGCCCACGATGCCGCTTCGTCATAGCGGTCCAGGAAAAAATGTGCATGCGCGATCCCGCTTTGAATGTCTGCGAGCCACCAACCAAGGGGACTTAGGCGCGTGGCACGCGCAAAATGCTCGATGGCCAGTTTCGGATCTCCCAGCCAGAGTCTCATCCAGCCACTGCAACGCCACGCCACGGCCAAATTGGAATTGAGCATAAGCGCGCGATCGATGAGGCTTGTGCCAACGCCGAGGTCACGAACAACAAACGCCAAGGCCCATCCGCTCCCGCTGAGCACGCTTGCGTCATCCTTGCCGAGTTCAAGCGCTCGCTGAGCCAGCCTCGACGCTTCAGCGAGCTCGTCCGCTGTGCCTGAAAGCCAGCTGTTGGTCTTGGCATGGGCATAACAGTGACTGGCATGGCTGTACGCAAGCGCGAATTCCGGATCGAGTTCGATCGCCCTGTTGAACAGGCGCAACGCGTCGGCCGTGGCAAGCCGATTGCCGTACTGATAGAACTTGGCCAGACCCCGCAAGTAGATGGCATAGGCATCGAGGCTCTCGGTCGGCTTGTACCTGGCACGTTCTATTTCGGCTGTTTCAACCGCCGGGGCGATCGCGCCAACCACTCTCTCGGTCACTTGATCCTGCAGATCGAAGATGTCCCCGAGCCCACCGTCAAAGCGGTCGGCCCAAAGATGCGCGCCAGTGGCGGCATCGATGAGCTGTCCCGTGATACGGACTCGGTTTTCCGCCTTGCGAACGCTGCCTTCGAGCACGTAGCGGACCCCGAGCTCACGTCCCACCTGCTTCACTTCGACCGCGCGTCCCTTGTAGGTGAAACTTGAGTTGCGCGCGATGACGAACAGTGCCTTGAACCGCGAAAGTGCAGTGGTGATCTCTTCCACCATGCCGTCCGCGAAGAATTCCTGCTCCGGATCGCTGCTCAGGTTCTGGAACGGCAGTACTGCAATGGACGGTTTGTCGGGAAGCGAAGGGGCCGCACCCATCGGCGCGTTATGCGCTTGAGCGCATATCGCGTAGACGCGGACCGGCTTGGCGATGCTCTTGAACTGCTGCTCGCCGCGGTCCTCGAAGCCAACCTCCAACTTGCCCTCGACTTCGCTGTAGACCTGCTCGGAAATCAGGATGCCGCCTGGATCGGCGATCCTCTCCAGCCGGACGGCAATGGTGATGCCGTCGCCTAGCAGATCGCCCTCCGGCCCAACGATAGCGTCACCAACGTTGATCCCGACGCGTAACCTCAGGGGACTATCGCCTGACGCGAGATGGGCCTGTACTTCGACCGCGCATCTTAGAGCGGCCAACGGGCTCGCAAACTCGGCGAGCGCGCTGTCACCCGTAGTCTTGATGAGCCGCCCTTGGTGGCGGGAGAGGCTGGGCGCGATCGACTCTCGCTTCAGCCGCTCGTACTCGGCGTAGGTGGCTTCCGCCGCACGTTCCATCAACGCAGAGTAGCCGACCACATCAGCGGCCAAGATTGCCGCTGATCGCCTCTGTTCCGTGCTGTCTTCGAGACGAATGACCGATTCAATGAACGAGTAGCCTCTTCCTTTAACGCTTGCGATATATCGGTTGCCGAATTGGCCATCCCCGAGCGCTTTGCGGATGGCGGCCACGTGAACCCGGAGGCTGCCCTCCTCCACGGTGACGTCCGACCAGACATGATCGATGAGCTCCGCCTTTCCGATGACCTTGCCTGGACGTTCAGCGAGATAGAACAAAATCTCGAATGCCCGACTGCCAAGGGAAAGCGTGACCCCATCACGACGCAGCACCCTCTTGCTACTGGAAAGCTCAAACGGACCAAATCTCAGCGTTCTATGAACACCACTGCCAGACATAGTCCGCTTATGCTCCATTTGACCGCGATGGTTTCGCTTGGTCGTTGGGCTCAGTAGGGTCCGGCCTGTACCGTCGCACTCTTCCAGACCGGCGCGCGGTGGGCGAGGCGCACCACGGTGCAGATCGGATTGACGGAGGCCGCTCCTTGCTGGTCGGGGTAGACGTTGCGGATTGTGATCCCTCGCAATCGACACGGCGCCGAGAATTCCTGGACAGTGCTCAGCCCTGTAAAGATTGCGTACATGCGTGCGGGAAGATTGGGCGCGGCGACATGGAACGAGCCAAATGAACGCGCCTCGTTGGCGCCGCCGTGGCCGGTCGGCCTGCTCGATCGCCCGACATAGATACCGCAACCGAATTTGCCGCAGGAGGTCGAAACCGGCCAAAGGGCCTGTCCGAACGGTCAACGCGCCGGAAGAGATCGCTCGCATCACCGGCCTGCCGCTCACACGTTGCGACGGCCGCGCTCCGAAGAGCGCTGTCGAGCGCTAATTTAATGCTCCATTCGTCGATTTGCGATCCCGGCGGCTCGGCACCTGCAGTGTTAGCCTGCCTTGATCCGCGGAGTTAGATTAGCGAAAAGATGGCCTCGCCATTTGGAAACGCCTGCCAACCTATTGAATTTGCTGGAGGCCATCTTGGCCATTTCTTCCAAATGCGCTTTGAAATCATTACATATCAAGCAGGTTTTGATTCCGCCATTCGGAGGTTCGATCCCTCCCGCCCCAACCATATTTAAACTATTGATTTTATTAGTAAAAAAATCAGAGGCCAGCTTGGCTGGCGGCCGGTTTGGAAATCGGCTCGGACCACCTTGTTCCAGGCTCCGTTATTTTTTTTCTGGGTACTTTTATACCGTCTAGTTTCGAGCCCCGCAGATGGCGCCTGCGCTTCTGATGTGGACGGTCACGCTGTGCTATTCACCCCTGCCACCAGCGATCCGAGGCGACGACATTCGCGATGATCGAGCGAATTTCGACGGCGATGGCCGACCTGGATTCGCTCGATGCGGAATGCGACCGGGTGGTTTGCACCTGGAGGGGCGCTGGCATCTGGAGCTTGAGCGGCAAAGGGAGGCCTGCCTCTCGTTGGACTTCAACTCCAAGACGCTACCAACTTGAAAGGGCGTTTCTGCAGGCCCCGACCGATATGTTCTCTATATTGGCGTGTGGTTGATCGAAGTTGTGCATGGTAGCTCTTCCAGATCGAGCCCGGAATGACGAAGGCGAATCTCGACGATGTTGTCTCTCCCTAAAACCAAGATACGCGTCCTGCTGCTGGAGGGCGTGAACGACTCGGCAGCACGCATGTTCGAAGGCAATGGCTATACCGAGCTGCAACGTCTGCCGAAGGCGCTGGGTGCTGGCGAGCTCAAGCAGGCACTTTCCGGCGTCCATATGCTGGGGATCCGCTCGCGGACACAGTTGACCGCGGAGATCCTGGAGGCTGCCGACCGGCTGATGGTGGTTGGCTGCTTTTCGGTCGGCACCAACCAGGTCGATCTTGATGCCGCGCGACGCTTTGGGATTCCGGTATTCAACGCTCCATACTCCAACACTCGCAGCGTGGCTGAGCTGACCATCGCCGAGATCGTGATGCTGTTGCGCCGGATATTTCCACGGTCGATCTCCGCTCATGCTGGCGGCTGGGACAAGTCCGCCGAGGGTAGCCGCGAGGTGCGCGGCAAGACGTTGGGCATCGTTGGTTATGGCAACATCGGTTCGCAGTTATCGAATCTCGCGGAAGCCATGGGCATGCGCGTGATCTATTTCGATCACACCGACAGATTGCGTCACGGCAATACCGAGCCGGTTGAGACACTGGACGATCTGCTTGCGGCCAGCGACGTCGTTTCACTGCATGTGCCGGAGACGCCGGCCACCGCCAACATGATTGGCGCGGCCCAGCTTGGGCTGATGAAGCCGGGGGCCTATCTGATCAATAACTCGCGCGGCACCGTGGCCGATCTCGATGCGCTGGCAAGCGCCCTGCGTGAGGACCGGCTGGCAGGTGCTGCGGTCGACGTGTTTCCGGTCGAACCGGCGTCGAACAACGACCGCTTCGTCTCGCCGTTGCAAGGCTTGTCCAATGTGATCCTCACGCCGCATGTCGGCGGTTCGACGGAGGAGGCGCAAGATCGTATTGGCGGGGAGGTCGCTCGCAAGCTGATTGATTATTCCGATGTCGGCTCGACCTTCGGCGCGGTCAATTTTCCGCAGGTGCAGTTGCCGGCGCGGCCGACCGGCACGCGCTTCATCCATGTCCACCGCAACGTTCCCGGCGTGATGCGTCAGGTCAACGACGCAGTGTCTCGGCACGGGATCAACATCCAGGCGCAATACCTGCAGACCGACCCGGAAGTCGGCTACGTCGTGCTCGAAACCGACGTTGTCGGCGGTGAAGGCGAGGAGCTGCTGGCCGAGCTGAAGGCTATTCACGGCACGATCCGCGTGCGGGTGCTGTACGACCAGAACCGGCCGCAGGGGTGACGAGATGGCAGTACGTGGCGAAATGCTGTCCTGTTGGCGGTAAGTCGAAAGGGCTTCCATCCGCCTTTGGACCGGTTCGGTGGCAGTGCAACACCGGTTGTGGCGGAAGTGGAATGTTCCGCGGGTGAAGCTCCCGCGGTGGCCGCCAATTGCCTCGTCAAACCCGCTCTACCGGAACGGCGAATACATATCCGACGCCGCGCTCGGTCTGGATCACGCGTGGCGCGCTTGGATCGCGCTCAAGCTTACGCCGCAGTCGGAGAATCTGCACGTCAATGCTGCGGTCGAAGACATCTTCGTGGACGCGGGTCGCCTGCAATAGGTGCTCGCGGCTAAGCGGACGTTGTGGCGCTTCGAGAAAGGCCAGCAGCATCGCGTACTCGCCCTTAGTCAATGCGACCGCGGCGCCGGCCGGGTCCGTAAGCTGCCGGATCCTGCGGTCGAGCTGCCAGCCGGAAAATCGAAATCGGCCACGCTCTGGATCGCGCGCCGGCGTGGCCCTCCCGGCATCGAACCGGCGCAGGATCGCGCGAACACGCGCGAGCAATTCACGCAGGTTGAATGGCTTCGTCAGATAATCGTCGGCGCCAAGCTCGAGACCGACCACTCGATCGATGTCGTCGCGGCGGTGACCCGTGATGATGATCACGGGCACTTCGGAGTTCAAGCGGATCTCCCGAAGAAGATCCAGTCCGTCTTCTAGTCCAAGCCGGAGATCAAGGATCACCAGATTGACCTCGGCACTGCCAAGCCGACCGACCATTTCCTGCCGATTACTTGCTGCCAGGGTCCGGATGTTGTTCTCCGCGAAATAGTTTAGGATCATGCGCTGCAAGGCAGGATCATCTTCCACGACGAGGACGCACACTTGGCGATCAACGCTTCCGCGAGGACCCGGGTCATTCAGTGATGAGCCGCTCATTGCATCCAGTTCCTTCAACGGCACCGCCGGTGGCCGTGTACAGCTGCGGTTTCGCGTGTCTGCTGCTGGCGCTCGTTTGTCTCAGCGCGTTCTCGCCGGCAGACGCTCAATCGCCGGGCTCTGAGGCGCGCGCCGACCGCGAGCCTATCACGCCAATTCCCGCGCCGCGTGCCCAAGACCCACAGCGTGTCCTGCTTGGAGAACGATTGTTCGGCGACCGGCGTCTGTCTCACGATAATACACACAGTTGTTCATCGTGCCACGATATAGGAACCAATGGCGCCAGCGCCAGGATCCACGATACGCGTGAAGGCCAACCGATCGCCCTCAATACGCCGACGGTCTTCAATGCGAGTCTGAACTTCCGCCTGAATTGGGAAGGCAACTTCCGCTCGTTGGAAGAAGGAATCGAGGGCAGTCTTCGCAATCCAGCGATTATGGCGTCGAGCGTTGACGAAGCCCTGGGCAAACTGCGTGCTGACCCCGAAATCGCGGGGCAGTTTCGTGATGCCTATGGAATGGAGCCTGATGTCGCCGCCATGCTGGATGCGATCGCGACATACGAGCGGACATTGGTTACGCCAGATAGCCGCTTCGACCGATGGCTTGCCGGGGAAGCCAACGCCATGACGCCGGACGAGTTGTCGGGTTATCAGGTTTTCAAATCGCTCGGCTGCATCGCCTGCCATCAGGGTGTCAATGTGGGCGGCAATCTGTTTCAACGGCACGGCATCTTCCATCCGTTGGGCTCGCCGGAGCCGGCATTGGTTCGCGTGCCCAGCTTGCGAAATGTGGCGACGACAGCGCCATACTTCCATGATGGCAGCGCGGCCACGTTGCCGGAGGCGGTCAAAGCGATGGGCGTCGCCCAACTCGACCGCGTTTTGACCGATCAGCAAACAGCCGCCATCGTCGCCTTCCTCAACACGCTGACCGGGACATATCGAGGTCAAGCCGTAAGGCCGGCCAACGCCACACCACGCACTGGCTCGCAGATCCCATGAGGAATCTGCCGTTTATTCTCGGGGTTTCATTTCTGCTCGCGCTGCTGACCTGGCTGTTGTTGCGCGGCATAGATACCAACGCGTCCGCTTATGCTGTGACGCTCCAGACGCTCGACGAATATGCGCTTGCCGAGGCCTCGCTTCACCGCGACGTGCTTCAGGCGCGAGCCGGCCTGCTTCGTGACTACGATGCATTTGCTGTCGATGCGCGAGCGATGGACGATGCGGTCAGTCGGCTCCGATCTCACGCACGGGCCGAAGGTCTCGATCCGAAGCCAATTGACCAGCTGGCGTCGGCGGTTGTCGAGCAGGAAGAGCTGCTGGAGCGTTTCAAGACCAGCAACGCATTGTTGCAGAATTCGCTCTCCTATGTAGGCCTGCTCAGCACGAGCCCGGCGTTCCTTGCCAACGACGTGCAACTCGCGCCGGCAACGGGCGCGTTGGCGGCCGCGATCCTCTATTTGTCGCGAGACACCTCATCCGGTGCGATGCGAGCGCTCCAGGAAAAGATCGACCAGTTTGCGCAGCAAATGCCCACCACGGGACCGGACGCGGAATCGGCGCGCGCGATGCTGGCGCATGCACGGCTGCTCTCCGAGCAGCTCCCAGCGGTCGATGAAACGCTGAAGGCCTTCATCGCCGCGGCCAGCACGCATGCCCTGGAGGAGGTCCGCGAACTGTTTTCCCGCCGTCGGTCCGTGGTCGAAGCGGGGGAGCAGCGCTATCGGCTGCTGCTCTACGTTGTCTCCCTGCTGTTGGTCGTCATGCTCGTCATTCTCGGCCTTCGGCTACGAGCTCGGGCGGTGGCGTTGCGTCGGCGGGCAGCATTCGAACACGTCATTGCCGAAAATTCGACGCGTCTGATCAACTGCTCGCCGGCCGAGACCGGGACGCGATTGAAGCAGGTGCTGGGTGAATTCAGTCGGATCATCGACGCGGATCGCGCGTATGTGGTTTTGGACGAGAGGCCGATCCGGGTCCACGCATGGTCGAAGGACGGAGTGACGTTTCCGCCAGGTTGGCCTCGACGGGCCTTGGCGGTGGCCGAGCAGCTCGGCGGAGGGGACGGCGTCACGATTGCCGACGCGAGCGCCTTGCCGCCCGGCGCTATCAGGGATGCATTGGCGGGCACCGGCGTGCGCGCGTGGGCCTGTTTGCCGCTGGTTCGGCCGGGTCGGGTCCAGGGCATCATGGGTTTTGACCGCTTCCGCCCGATACGGAACAAGGTCTCTCCTATCCCGCTCGCGCGGCTTGCCAGTGACGCCGTAGCTAATGCGCTCGAGCGCGAATTTCTGGAACGCGAGCGGACCAAGCTTGCCATGCGGCTGGAGCGGGCACGTCGCATGCAGATGATAGGATCGCTGGCCAGCGGGATCGCGCATAACTTCAACAATATCATCGGTGCGATCCTTGGCTATTCGGAGATGGTGGAGCCGCAAATCACCCGCGGTTCCAAACCGGCACAGCACATCGACGAGATACGCCGGGCCGCCGAGCGCGGTCGCGACCTCGTCGACAATATCCTCACCTTCGGCCGGCGGACCGACGGGCGTGCTCGTCCGGTTCAGGTGCGCACCTTGCTCAACGAGGCGGCCTCGTTGTTGCGTGCCTCGTTGCCGTCGGATGTAGAGCTTGTCTTCGAAGACGTTCCGGCCGACGTCGCCGTATCAGGCGAACCGGCGCAGCTTCAGCAGGTCATTCTCAATCTCTGCACCAACGCCGCGCAAGCGACGACCGATGGCGGTTGTGTCCGCGTGGCCGTGAAACAAGAACAGATGGCCGCTTTCGTGGAGATGAGCGAGGGTGGGCTCTCCCCGGGTCGCTACGTATGCCTTTCCGTCAGCGACAGCGGGAGCGGAATCGATGAACGCGTGGCGCGGCGGATGTTCGAGCCATTCTTCACGACGCGGGTGGCAGGAACTGGCCTTGGTCTCGCAACGGTTCGCGAGATCGTCCGCGATCATGATGGAGCCATCAACGTTCAGAGCGAACCTGGCTGTGGAAGCCGGTTCGAAGTCTGGCTGCCCGCTGTGGCGGCGGACTCCATCGCGGCTGACGGATTGCCGGCGCTTCCGCTTGGACGCGGCGAGACGGTGCTGATCGTCGAAAGCGAGCGGGAACGCTTGCTGCGCGATGAGGAGAAGCTGGCGGCGCTGGGATACGAGCCGGTCGGCTTTGAGGTCGCGGCGGATGCCCTTGCTGCATGCCGTTCCGACGCTGCGCGATTCGATATCATTCTGGTCGGTCACGCCTCGCGGCCCCAGGGCGGGGTGGAATTGGCGCGAGCCCTGCACGAGGTAGCGCCGTTGCAGCCCGTGTTGCTTGCCGTCGCGACTGCCGCCGATGTCAGCATCGATTTGCTGACGGACGCCGGTATCTCCGAAGTGCTGCACTGGCCGCTGGATAACGCCGAACTTGCTGCGGCATTGGACCGCTGCCTGCGAACGCCGGCCAGGTTACAGCCGTAACACGATTACCCTTGCCTGAAATACTTCCGTAGCGCAGGGCCGCCATTTCTGGTGGCCCGCAGCCGTGCATGCGCGCGTCAAGATGACGGAGGTGACAACGGCGACCAGATCGAGCGTTAGCACCAACGAAACCACCACCCCAGGAATGAGCGTTCGCGCTGATTCATCAATCCTCGAAAGGACCGCTTCAATGGCAATCACAGCCAGTTTTTCGGCAGGCTCCGGCGTGCTGACGGTGTTCGACGACGCCCTCGACAACTCCATCGTCGCCAGCCGCGATGCGGCCGGCAACATTCTCATCAACGGCGGCGCGGTGACCATCCTCGGCGGCCGACCGACGGTTGCCAACACCGCGACGATTCAGGTGTTCGGTCAGGCCGGAAACGACACGATCTCGGTCGACGAAGCCAACGGTGCGATGCCGGCGGTGCAACTGTTTGGCGGCGCGGGTAACGACATCCTGATCGGGGGCTCGGGCACTGATCTGCTGTTCGGCGGCGCCGGCAACGATGTCCTGCAAGGCAAGGGCGGGGACGATCTCCTGTTTGGCGGAGACGGCAACGACACCCTGACCGGTGGCACCGGCAGCGACCAGATGTTCGGCGGGGCCGGCAACGACCGCATGATCTGGAATCCGGGCGAGGGCACCGACCTGATGGAAGGCGGCGACGGCATCGATACCGCCGAGGTCAATGGCGGCAACGGCGCCGAAGTCTTTTCGATCACGGCCAACGGCACCCGCGTGCGCTTCGATCGGATTAACCCAGCGCCGTTCTCGCTTGATATCGGAACCACCGAGAACCTCGTGCTTAACATGAACGGCGGTGACGACGTTTTCACCGCCGGAAACGGCCTCGCCAACCTGATCCATCTCACCATCGACGGCGGCGATGGCAACGACACCATTACCGGCGGTGACGGCAGCGACACGCTGATCGGCGGAGCCGGTAACGACGTCATTATCGGCGGCCGCGGCAACGACAGCCTGCTCGGCGGCACCGGCGACGACACCTTCATCTGGAATCCGGGCGACGGCAGCGACACCGTCGAAGGCCAGGACGGCATCGATACGCTGGTCTTCAACGGCGCCAACGTCAGCGAGAACATCAATATCACCGCCAACCACGGCCGCGTGACGTTCAGCCGCGACGTCGCCAGTATCACGATGGATCTCAACGGCATCGAGCACATCGATTTCAACGCGCTCGGCGGCGTCGACAACATCAATGTCGGCGACCTCACCGGAACCGGCGTCACTCAGGTCGCGATCGATCTCGAGTCCACACCTGGCAGTGGCGTCGGCGACGGCGCGGCCGATACCGTGACCGTCAACGGCACCAATGGCAGCGACAACATTCAGGTGACGGGAGCGGGAGGCTCGGTCACGGTCGCCGGCCTGCCCGCAACGGTTACCCTTGCCGGATCAGAGGGGGCCAACGACCAGCTCATCGTCGAGGGTGGTGCTGGCAACGACGTCATCACCGCTGCCGGCCTTGCGGCCGGTGTCATCGGTCTCATCATCGATGGCGGTGCCGGCAACGACACCATCACCGGAAGCCAGGGCAACGACACGCTGATCGGCGGCAACGGCAACGACACCGTGATCGGTGGTCGCGGCAATGATGTCGCGTCGCTTGGCAATGGCAACGACACCTTCGTCTGGAATCCGGGCGACGGCAGCGACACCGTCGAAGGCGGGGCAGGCACCGATACGCTGGTGTTCAACGGCGCCAATGTCGGCGAGAACATCGACATCTCGGCCAATGGCTCGCGGGTGAGGCTGTTCCGCGATGTCGGCAACGTGACCATGGATCTTGGTGGCGTCGAGCACGTCCAGCTCGCTACCCTCGGCGGCGCCGACACGGTCACAGTCAATGACCTCTCCGGAACCGACGCCAAGCAGATCGCAATCGACCTGTCGGCGACGCCGGGCAGCGGTCAGGGCGACGGCGTGGCGGACACCGTGAACGTCAATGGCACCGCCGGTGACGACCGCATCAGCGTCGTCAGCACGGGCTCGTCCATCGTCGTCAACGGATTGGCGGCACAAGTGATGGTCAGTGGTATGGACGCCGGGCTCGATCGGCTTGTCGTCAATGGCGGCGATGGCAACGACACCATCACCGGCAGCGCGGGCAACGACACCGTCATTGGCGGGCGCGGCAATGACGTGGCGAAAATGGGTGCCGGCGACGACACCTTCGTCTGGAACCCGGGCGATGGCAGCGACACCGTGGACGGAGGGGCCGGCAACGACACCCTGCTGTTCAACGGCGCCAACGTCAACGAGAGCATGGATATCACGGCCAGTGGCAGCCATGCGATCTTCAGCCGCGACGTCGGCGTCGTCACCATGGATCTCGATCGCATCGAGACCATCGACGTCAACGCGCTGGGTGGTGCTGATACCATCACGGTGGGCGACCTGTCCAAGACCGACGTGAAGCATGTTGCGATCGACTTGTCCGCGCCTATCGGTAGCGGTCAGGGCGACGGTCAGGTCGACACGGTCGTGATCAACGCCACCAATGGCGACGACGCGATCTCGATCAACGACAACAACGGCGTGATCACGGTGTCGGGTCTGGCGACCGACGTCACGATCACCGGCTTCGAGGCCAACGATCGCATCGTGATCAACGGCCTCGGAGGCGATGACGTCGTCAACGCCTTCGGGCTCGGAGGGGCGATGCAGTTCATCGCCAATGGCGGCGACGGCAACGACATCCTGATCGGCAGCCGCGGCAGCGACACTCTGAGCGGCGGCGCAGGGGATGACACCCTGATTGGCAATGGCGGAACCGACGTTCTCGACGGTGGCACCGGCAACAACCTCCAGTTCCAGGCGGTGATGAATCCCGGCAGTGCCGTGAGTAACGCTTCGTCTGTGGCGAGTGCTGCCCTGCTGGGCCAGTTCATGGCCTCAAGCCTGGTCTCGACGGGGGCTGCACTCGGCGGCATGCCGCTTGCCGATCCTGCGCCTGACCAGCAGCCGCTGCTGACGCAGCCGCACGCGGCCTGACGCAACATCACCCTGGAGAGCATCCATGAGCAACGAAACCAACAGCACGGGACCGGTCGATCAAGGTCTCGAAGCCCTTGTGACGCTGCTGCATCTCCAGGGGGTTGCGGCCGATGCCGGACAGATCGCGCATCGGCTGGGCACGGAGAAGATCGGCACACCGGAGATGCTCCGGTGTGCCAAAGACCTCGGGCTCAAGGCGCGTGCTTGCCGGACCGACTGGTCCCGGCTCGGCAGCACGCCCTTGCCCGCCATCGCGGCCCTGCGCAACGGCGGATTCCTGGTGGTCGCCAAGGCCGCCGAGGGCAAGGTTCTGGTGCAAGCGCCGGCGTCCCGGCCCGCACTGATGACGCAGGACGAACTGGTGTCGGTCTGGGACGGTCAACTGATCCTGATGACCCGTCGCGCCGGTCTGTCGGATATCACTCGCCGCTTCGGCATCGCCTGGTTTCTGGGCGCGATTCACAAATATCGTCATCTGCTCGGTGAGGTGCTGGTCGGATCGTTTTTCCTGCAGCTGTTCGGCCTGGTTTCACCGCTGTTCTTCCAGGTGGTGATCGACAAGGTGCTGGTGCACCGGTCGCTAGCCACCCTCGACGTCCTGGTTCTTGGACTGGTGTCGATTTCGCTGTTCGAGACCGTGCTGGGGATCCTGCGCACCTATCTGTTTTCCCACACCACCAACCGGATCGACGTCGAACTCGGCGCACGCCTGTTTCACCATTTGCTGGCTTTGCCGATGGCCTATTTCCAGGCCCGTCGTGTCGGGGATTCGGTGGCGCGGGTGCGCGAACTGGAGAACATCCGCAATTTTCTCACCAGCTCGGCGTTGACCCTGCTGATCGACCTGTTCTTCACGTTCGTCTTCCTGGGCGTGATGTACTTCTATTCGCCGCTGCTGACGTGGATCGTGATCGGCTCGTTCCCCTTCTATATCGCGATATCGGCCGGGGCGACGCCCCTGTTCCGGCGGCGGCTCGACGAGAAATTCCGGCGTGGTGCCGAGAACCAGGCTTTTCTGGTCGAGAGCGTCAGCGGCATCGAAACACTCAAGGCGATGGCGGTCGAGCCGCAGATGCAGCGCCGTTGGGAAGAGCAACTGGCCGGCTATGTGGCGGCGAGCTTCCGGGTCCTCAGTCTCGGCAACAGCGCGAGCCAGACGGTACAGCTGGTCAGCAAGATCGTCACGGCCAGCATCCTGTATTGCGGTGCCAAGCTCGTCATCGGTGGCGATCTCTCGGTCGGCGAACTTGTCGCCTTCAACATCCTGGCCGGCAGGGTGAGTGCACCGGTGCTGCGCCTGGCGCAGATCTGGCAGGATTTCCACCAGGCACGGTTGTCGATCGCGCGGCTCGGCGACATCCTCAACACCACCGCCGAGCAGACCTATTCGGCCGGGCGGGCGCGGCTGCCGTCGATCCGCGGCGACATCAAATTCGACCACGTCTCGTTTCGCTACCGCGTTGACGGACAGGAAGTGCTGCACGATGTCTCGTTCGAGGTGCCGGCCGGCCAGACCGTCGGCATCGTCGGACCCTCGGGCTCGGGCAAGAGCACGTTCGCCAAGCTGGTGCAGCGGCTCTATGTCCCGGAGCGTGGGCGGGTGCTGGTGGACGGCATGGACCTTGCCATGGCCGATCCAGCGTGGCTGCGCCGCCAGATCGGCATCGTGCTGCAGGAGAACGTGCTGTTCAACCGTTCGGTGCGCGACAATATCGCGCTTGCCGATCCGGCGATGCCGATGGAACGCATCGTTGCGGCGGCGCGGCTCGCCGGAGCGCACGACTTCATTCTCGAACTGGCCGAAGGCTACGATACCGTGGTCGGCGAACGCGGCTCGACGCTTTCGGGCGGTCAGCGGCAGCGCATCGCCATCGCGCGGGCGCTGGTGGGCGATCCGCGCATCCTGATCTTCGACGAGGCGACCAGCGCGCTGGACTACGAGAGCGAGCGCATCGTTCAGCAGAACATGAAGGACATCGCCAAAGGGCGGACGGTGCTGGTGATCGCACACCGGCTCTCGACCGTCCGCGCGGCGGACCGCATCGTCACGCTCGATCGCGGTCGCCTGGTCGAGGACGGCAGCCACGACACGCTGATCAAGACCGGCGGCCGCTACGCGTCGCTGCACCGGTTGCAAGGAGGATTCCATGAAGTCGTCTGAAGCGGCGGTTGCCGCCGGATCCGAGCCACGCGTGATCCCGTTCCGCCCTGCGCAACGCAAAAGCAGCGAGGAACTGGCGTTTCTGCCGGCGGCGCTCGAGATCGTAGAGACGCCACCGTCGCCGTTGGGGCGCGCGACCGCGGCCAGCATCGCCCTGATGTTTTGCGCGGCCTTGCTCTGGGCCTGGTGGGGCACCATCGACATCGTGGCTTCGGCGACCGGAAAAATCCTGCCGGGCGACGGCACCAAGGTGGTGCAGCCGTTCGAGACCGGCGTCGTGCGGTCGATCAGGGTACAGGACGGGCAGGCGGTCAAGGCCGGCGACGTGCTGATCGAACTCGACCCGACCGTGAACGCGGCGGAGCGCGATCATTTGCGCAATGATCTGCTGGCCGAGCGGCTCAACATCGCGCGCGTGCGCGCGGCGCTCGCCGGCAGCGACGATCCCGCTGCCGACTTCACGCCGCCCACCGGGGCCGACCCGGAACTGGTTGCGACCCAGCGTCAGTTGTTGCTCAACCAGGTGACCGAGCAGCGCGCCAAGATCGCGGCACTCCTGCGCCAGCAGGCGCAGAAGGAGGCCGAGCAAGCCACCGCATCGGCGACAATCCACAAGCTTGAGACGATCATTCCGGTGATCCAGTCGCGCGTCGACATTCGCAAGACGCTGGTCGAGAAGGAGCTGGGCTCGAAGCTCGGCTATTTCGAGGTGCTCCAGCTGCTGGTCGAGCAACAGGAAGAGTTCAACGTGCAGAACAGCCATCTGCATGAGACCGAGGCGGCGATCGCGGCGATCCGCGAGACCCGCGGGCAGGCGGCGGCGGAGTATCGGCATACGCTCTCCGACGAACTGGCCAAGTCCGAGCAGAAGGCGAACGGGCTCGCGCAGGACCTGATCAAGGCCGAGCAGAGGACCAGGCTTCAGCAGCTGACGGCTCCCGTCGACGGCGTGGTGCAGCAGCTCGCGATCCACACCATCGGCGGCGTGGTCACGCCGGCGCAGTCGCTGCTGGTGGTCGTGCCGAGCGACAGCCGGCTGGAAATCGAAGCCATGGTGTCGAATCACGACATCGGCTTTGTCCATGCCGGGCAGCAAGCCGAGATCAAGATCGATACCTTCAATTTTACCCGCTACGGGCTCCTGCATGGTCAGGTGCTTTCGGTCTCGCAGGATGCTGTCGTCCGCGATCGTCAGCACGATCGCGCTAGCGATCGCGCTCTGGTGACGCAGAGCGAAACCAGCGAGCCAAAGGGACAGGAACTGAACTACAGCGCGCGCATTTCGCTCGATCGCACCGAAATGCAGATCGACGACAGGATCGTTAGTCTTTCACCCGGCATGGCGGTGACCGTGGAGATCAAGACGGGATCGCGGACGGTCCTGAGCTATCTGCTTTCACCGCTGCTGCGCTACCGCCAGGAAGTCTTGCGCGAGCGCTAGGCCGGCGAGCACTCCGGCTTCGCCGCCGTCAGCCGACCCGTTACGATTAAACTGCAACCAAGCCGAGAAAACCGATGAAGATTCCGACTGCTTTCCTTCGCGCCGTTTCGTTTGCTGCCCTCTGGCTCGTCAGCAGGGCGGCCGCGCAAGAGCCGTTGGCGATTGCGGTGCGCGACAGGACCGTCATCACCACCCTCCATGCCGAGGGCGCGCAGGTCTACGAATGCAAGCCGGACGCTGGGAAATCCCAATCGAGAGTTCGCGCGCTGACTTGGCAATTGCGCGAGCCGATCGCGACGCTCATGCTGGACGGAAAGTCGATTGGACGGCATTACGGCGGACCGAGTTGGGAGCTCACGGACGGTAGTGCGGTGAAGGGCAAGGTCGTCGCCAGCGCGCCCGGCGCAACCTCGAACGACATTCCGTCGCTCGAGCTCGAAGTGGTCGACCAGCGCGGCAACGGTGTGCTGTCGGCCGCGACCGTTGTCCAGCGCATCAACACCGAGGGCGGGGTCGCGCGGGGATCGTGCGAGAGAGCCGGGGACTACCGCAGCGCTCCCTATTCCGCGGACTACGTGTTCCTGCGCAAGAGCGGCTGATGGTACCGGTCCCACGGTACCTCATGGCGCAAGGCTGACGTCCTTTAACCCACCTTGGTATCTTGGATAGGTGATCGCCTGACGCGCGTCGAGCTATCTCTGCTAGTCCGTCCATAACGGCTGATATCGGCGCTTCAAAGATCAAGAGACAGTACGCGAACCTAGCAAGCGGCACCCTCCGGGCCAATGCAAAAGCACGTGGTCGAAGCCCGAATACGACTAGCGCAATCATCGCTAGCTCACTCGGATTCAAAGTTGCCGGCTACGAGCGGCGATCGCCACGTTGTGGAAAATGCGCGAGGCCGCATACTTCAAATGGTTGAACGACGCCAATATAATCAAACGAGTTCTGACGTTCGCTTCCATAGTGCAGCAGCGATCGTCGCGCATAGGCCGGTGCGGCGGGAAATCCCGATGATCGTTCTTCGAGCCGAGTCGCCGAGCCCCGACGAAAGTAGTTTCGTCATTTGGAAACGAGAACTAAGCTATTGAAGTTACTAGAGCGCATTTTGGTGTTTTTTCTAAGCGCGCCTTGATTTCGTTGCATAATCAGACTGATTTTGCTTCCGCTATTCGGAGGTTCGATCCCTCCCGCCCCAGCCAGCAAGCGAATCATTGATTTAATAAAGAAATTGAGCTCCTTCCAGACTGGGGCGTCACCGGCATTTCGAGCGATTTGCCCCGCTATCTGGAAATCTGTGCCGGTTTCGTTTCCATGCCGGTAGGCGACAAGCGCCGAGTCGCCCCCTGACCGGCGATCGTACTGACGAAATAGCGATGGATCCGACGTGGCGAAACCCAGGAAAGCCCGCGCTGCTGCTGGCGCGAAGAAGAAGAAAAGCAAGGGATTGGCGCGCTCCGGGATCTCGTCTTCCTCGCCTCTCGGCATGTTGGCCCTCCATCTCCTCGAGCAATGGAAAAAGTCCGGCCGTGACGGCATCGTTTTCCTTTCTGAAAGCGAGAACAGGGCCGAGCGGTTGGGCAGCGTGCTCCATTCGATCGATCCTTCGCTCGAGGTGCTCGTGTTCCCGAGGCTGAATACCCTGCCATTTGATGGGCTGGAACCGTCTCCGGAGATCGCCGGCAGACGGAGTTCGGTGTTGAGGCGTCTCGCCAGGAGCAAGAAGCCGGTCTTCCTGGTGTCGACCGCGGAGGCGATCATGGAACGGCTGCCGTTACCCGCGAGCTGGGGCCGCCTCAGCATCAGCCTGAAGGTCGGGGCGAGCTATTCCGAGCAGGATCTCAAGGATCGTCTGGAAGCGCTGGGGTACGATCTCGACGAAGAGGCGGATTATCCCGGAAGCGTGCTGTTCCACGGAATGACGTTCGAAGTGTTTCCCGCCGGCGCCCTTGGGCCGTTCAGAATTGAGCATTCCGGTGGAGTGATCCGCAGAATCGCAGGCGTCGATCCGGTCGAACACGACGTCGTCTTCGACACGCAAGAACTACTCATCGATCCGATGTCCGAACGGATCGCGTTGAGAGGCAAGCGGACGCAGCGCGCAGTGCTGCCGGATTATTGCCCTCGCGCTCGCTGGATCGCGGACGCAGGAGTTTTGGGCCACGCCGACAGCTGGCTGGGTACGATCAAGGAGGCTGCCGGCCGCAGGGAGGCGGAGCGCGAGTATTTTGGGCCCGGTGACTGGAAGCGGCTGACCAAGCGCATGAGTGCGCTGCCTCGAAAGGCGGCGTTCATCCCCACGCCTGATTTCTCCAAGGTCGCGTCGTCGCGCAAGGCTCTTCGCGCATTCGTCGCCGACACGCAGCGCGCCGGATCGCGGCTGCTTCTTGTCGCGGCGGTGGAGGACGATTTGCGCGCGATGGAGCGAATGAGCGGGATCAAGACGGAGCGTTTCGCCGACTGGAACGAAGCGGCGAAGGGACGCGGTGGCGACGGGGCATTGCTGGCTGACTTCGACACCGGCTTCATCGGCTCTGGCCGCAAGCCGCTCATCGTCGTGACGGCGACCGACGTGCTCGGCAGCAGGGCCCATCATCCGCAGCCCATGGCAAGGGCCTGGAGTGCGGCTTTCGATCATCCTGATGTGCCGGAGCGAGGCGCGGTTGTCATTCATCTGCACCGGGGGCTCGCCATGCTCGATGGCTTGCAGACCCTCGACATGGGGAAGGGGTCGTCGCGCGAGATGATCAGGCTGGCATTTGCGGGAGATGACGCCGTCCTCGTTCCGCCGGCCGATCTCGCCCTGATCTGGCCGTATGCGGCGGAGCGCGGCAAGCTGGCATTGGACCGGGCCGATGGAAGTACGTGGTGGGCGCGGCGTACCGAGGCGGAGAAAGACATTCAGATTGCCGGCAGGGAGCTTGCCAAACATATCGCCCAACGGCGTCGCCGGCGTGCTCCCAGGCTGGTCGCTCCCGGTCCCGCATACGAGCGGTTTGTCGCGCGCTTTCCATATTTCACGACGGTCGACCAGGCGAAGGCAATTCGCGACGTGCTGGATGATCTCGCATCTGGCCACCCTATGGATCGGGTCGTCTGCGGCGACGTCGGGTTCGGAAAGACGGAGGTTGCGCTGCGCGCGGCGGCGGCCGTTGCGCTGTCGGGCAGACAAGTTGCTGTCGTCGTGCCGACGACCGTTCTGGCAAGGCAGCACGTCGCAACCTTCCGCAAACGGTTCGCCCCGCTTGGCATCGAAGTGGGAAGCTTGTCGCGCGCGACGTCGGCTCAGGAAACGAGGGAGACCAAGGAGGGCCTGCGAAGCGGTAAAATGAAGGTCGTGGTCGGCACACAGGCGATCGCATCGAAGGACGTGAAATTCGCCAAGCTGAGTCTGGTCATTGTCGACGAAGAGCAGCACTTCGGGGCGGCGGAGAAGGTAAAGCTCTCGGGCCTGGCGAAGGGCGTCCATACGCTCTGGATGAGTGCCACGCCGATCCCGCGCACGCTTGCGGCGGGTCTCGCGGGCTTCAGGGATCTCAGCGTGATCGCATCCCCGCCTGTGCATCGGCTGCCGATCGTGACCAAGATCGCGCCACTTTCGGACGCGGCCATTGCCGCTGCATTGCTGCGCGAGCAGCGCCGTCACGGGCAAAGCTTTTTGATCTGTCCGCGTATCCAGGATCTGGAGCCGCTATTGGCGCGCGTGCAGGCGGTCGCCCCGGAGCTCCGCATCGTTTGCCTGCACGGCAAGCTACCCGCCGACGAGATTGACGACCGAATGATGAGTTTCGTCGAAGGCGAGGCGGACGTTCTCCTGGCGACCAATATCGTCGAAAGCGGTCTCGACATTCCGCGGGCGAATACCATCGTGGTCTGCTGGCCGGAAAAGTTCGGTCTGGCACAACTCCATCAGCTCAGGGGACGGGTGGGGCGTGGCGGGACGCGCGCCTTCGCCTCCATGCTGACTGAATCCAGTTCGGAACAATCCGGCAAGCGTTTGGCTGTTCTCGAGGAGTTCAGCAAACCGGGTGCCGGCTTCGCCATCAGCGAGCGCGATCTGGACCTCAGAGGTGCAGGCGATCTGCTCTCCGAGCGGCAATCCGGCCACGTGCAGGTTTTCGGCCCCGTGCTTTATAGCCACCTGCTGAAGCAGGCCTCGGAGAAGACGAACGACCGGGCCGCCGATCTGTGGGTGCCCGACCTCAACCTTCCGCTCGCGGATCTGCTGCCCAGGAGCTACGTGCAATCGGAAACGATGCGCCTTGAAATCTATGGCCGCGCCGCCAGGTGCCGGAGCGAGGACGATCTGGAAGATCTGGAGGAAGAGACCTCGCGCCGCTTCGGCGGACTGCCATCGGCCGGCCGAGATTTCTTCGCGGCGGCGCGCCTCAGGATCGATTGCAAGCGGCGAGGTATCGTGAGGCTCGACGTCGGGCCGGAGGCTGTCGCAGCGACGTTCCTCCCGGGGAGGCTGCCGAAATCCAGAGCGCGATCGCTCCAGCGCGACGGCGATCGCGTGTTCTACTCGGACAAGACCAACGAGCCGCCTTTCGAGCGGATCGACCATCTGCTGGATATTCTGGACGAGTGAGTACGATGTTACTTCAGCGCGTCCTGCCAGTGCATCGCGCGCAGTGGAGATTTTTCGCCGCGCGCCGGCTGTGGAGAACAAACCAATCGGTCGCGTGCGCTGACATCTCGCTGACATGGAAAGCCGCTAGTGCGCATCTGTGGCGATCCGCCGGCTATTGTCGGCCTATTCCGCCGACCCGCATACCGCCTGTCCGAGCGAGAATCGGCGGTATCCAGACCCCGGCTATGTTGTTCAGATACCGCCGTTTTTAGGCGCAACGGGGTGGTGCGAGCCTGGAATCAGCCCCGCTGAAACGGGCTCCGATTTCCACCATCTCAGTAGATTACGCGTTTTGCACACCGTTCCGCCCCGTATTGCCCAAAGTTACGCCAGCTGACGGTATTATAAATATTCTCATTATATTTCAGTGCCTTGCAGAGGCATCGCAGTTCAAATGCCCGTGATATTTGTGCAACATTTGCCCGAAAACAGCCGCAACTCGCACCAAACCGAGCGGTCTTTTGTTGCGTGATCGGGGGCCTTCTGTCTCATATGGAACTGCGACGGAGGGGGGCATCCCAAGGTCGTCCCGTTTTAGGTGGTTCGCTTAAGTCCCTCGCGTTCATGCGGGTGTGTCCGAAGACGCGAAGCGACTAAGCGGGGTTTTAAGGGACAAAGGGAACCAACCTAGGGTGTCTACCCGGCGGATCCGGAACCTTCCCTGAGATAGAGCAACTTGGAGGTTTAACATGAAGATGGTTAAGAGCCTTATCCTCGGCTCGGCGGCGGCACTCGTCGCGGTCGGCGGAGCTCAGGCGGCCGATCTTCCCGTCAAGGCCAAAGCGGTCGAGTACGTGAAGGTTTGCTCCCTGTATGGTCCCGGTTTCTACTACATCCCGGGCACCGACACTTGCATCAAGCTGGGCGGCTACCTGCGTGCAGACGTCGTCATCAACACGAACTCGGATCACACCGGCAACACCTCGGGTGCCGCTGGTGCGAACAACCGTTTCACCAACGGTTACACCTGGCGTTCGCGCGAAGACCTGAACATCGATACGCGCACCGCGACCGAATACGGCGTGGTCCGCACCTTCTTCGATGCGACGTTCTCGTGGACCTCGGACAGCTACGCCGGTCAGGGCAACGGCGCGACCGTTTACTCGCCGATCGGCGCGGTTTCGGCTCCGAACAACGCCAACTCCGGTGCTGTCGCTGCTGGTACGGTCGGCGTGTACTACGCCTTCATCCAGTTCGCCGGCTTCACCATCGGTAAGGCGGTCTCGCAGTTCTCGGCTCCGTGGGCCAACTATCCGGGCAACAACTTCGACGGTCTCGTCGGCGGCGGCGGCACGATCACTGGTGTGAACCAGTTCACCTACACCGCGCAGTTCGGCAACGGCGTGTCGCTGTCTCTGTCGGCTCAGGATCAGACCGCCTACTATCAGGCTGGTGTCTCCAACCTCGGCGCTCCCGTCACCTTCGGCGTGCCCGGCAACACCAACGTGTTCGGCACCAGCGACTACGCCGGCACGATTGCTCCGGACCTCGTCGCGATGCTGCGCGTCGACCAGGCTTGGGGTCTGTTCCAGGCGTCGTTCGCGGCGCATGACAACCACGTGGCCTACTATGGCGGCACTGAGTTGACCGGTCATCCGGACGACAAGTGGGGCTGGGCTGGTCAGTTGGCCTTGTCGATCAAGAACATCCCGACCGGACCTGGCGATACCATCAACTTGCAGGGCGTCTACACCAACGGTGCGACGCGCTACAACATCCAGGACCTCGCCGGTTCGGCTGGTGGCAACACCATCTTCGGCGGCACCAACGTCCCCGGCGCCTACCAGAGCATCGGCTTCGGCATCGCGCCTGACTCGGTGTTCATCAACGGTGGTTCGCAGCAGCTGATCACGACCTACGGCTTCCGCGGTGCCTACGTGCACAACTGGAACCCGAACTGGAACACCAGCATCTACGGTGCCTGGGCCCAGGTTAACTACAACAGCACTTCCAAGGGCTACATCTGCGGCCCGGCCGGCAACGGTGTTGGTGGTTCGCTCAGCAACTTCTTTGGTGCTGGTTCCAACCTGACGTCCTGCAACCCCGATTACAGCATTGCGCAGATCGGCACGCAGACCCAGTGGACCCCGGTCAAGAACCTGACCTTCTCGGCCGACTTCACCTACACCCGTCTGGACCAGAGCTTTGCTGGTACGGTCGCTTTCCCCGGCAGCCCGACGATCGGCAAGCCGGGTGCGATCTACGAGCTGAAGGACCAGAACACTTACACCATGCTGCTCCGCGCTCAGCGCAACTGGTAATACCGGTTGATCTGACTGCGATCTAACAGAGCCCCCGGCGCCAAAACGCCGGGGGTTTTGCTTTATTCGCCGATGCGGCAGCTCTCATAGGACAACCATTTTTTGTACGATGTCGATGTCTCGGTTCGGGCTCAGCGTTGTCATCCATGGGCAACGTGCAGGCGATTGGCCCACAAGCGATCCTTCTCCATTGGAGTACGACTGGTTGGAGCCTGTGGCGCCGCTATGGACCGTGTCGCGCGCCGACGTGCAAGCCGCGGTCGACAATCTCGGCATTGAGCTTTCTCACCACTACGGCAACTACCCATCGTCCCTTGATTGTTCTGTCTGCCCGTCCCCTCTCACCACCAGCCAACTCGAAATCCGTAGTCCACCGCAACTCGGGACCAGTTGGGATGTCAGCACCCGACGAGGGCAGCGAGCTCTGTCTCAGCCGAAGTTGCATGGCGCGGGGACCCGACCTAAACTCTCCTTAGCGTTTATGACAGTGACATGACAGCGACCGATCATCTTGGACGATGCCAATCTCTGGAAGGCCAGAGAAATTCGTTCTGACTAACTGGTGCTCATAACAGTGAACTTTTCTGCTCAGAGGGCGGAACGTCGCTATGTTCGCCACGAAAAGTTACAAAGCCTCCGACCCGGACGAATACACACATCTAATCCGCGGCGGGCGCGTGGAACTGGTTGTGTCGGGACGGGGGGTTTTCAACGCGAGCTTGACGCGGGTCGACCTTGGTCAACTCTGGATGCAGAGAGGGCGAGAAAGCCTACAGCGTACCTTTCGTGTCGTGACGCCGCCGGATCGCGTGATCTTGTGGTTCCTTGCCTCGCCGCAGGCTCCCATGGAGATGCTGTCCTCGCCCATCGGACACCTCGATCTAGGGCTACTCAGTCCCGGCTCAATCGCGTCTCAGCGATCCGCCGCGCCGTCGGAATGGGCCGCGATGTCGCTTCCAGCCGAAGAATTTCACCGTTACTCCACTATTCTGACCGGAAAGGAGGTGTTGTCACACGAAATCCCTCAAGTACTGCGACCCTCACAGCAGCCGCTTCTAGCCCGCCTGCGTCGGCTGCACCGGGCGGCGATCGATCTCTCAGAATTAGCGCAAGAAGTCCTTAGCCATCCGAATGCCGCAACTGGTCTGCAGCAGCACTTGATTGAGGCGGCCTTTGGTGTCCTGGCTCACGCCGACGATCAAATCTCAGTCCCTGGTCACCACCGTCAACGTATCATGGCGCGGTTCGAAGCGTTGATCGAAGCCAACGCTGACCGAGTCCTCTTCGTGACGGAAGTGTGCGAGGCGATCGGTGTAACGGGACGCACGTTCTACAATTGTTGCATGCACGATTTGGGCATGAGTGCGCACCGCTATCTGTCGCTGCGGCGATTACATCAAGCCCATTGGGTGCTGCGCATGGCCGATCCAGCAAATACGACGGTTACCGAGGTCGCGACGCGCTACGGGTTCTGGGAACTAGGCCGATTTTCGAGGATCTACCGCGAGCTGTTTCAGGAGTCACCGTCAGAGACCTTACGGCAGCCGGCCGGTGGGCGGCTCCACGACAAAAACGTCTTTGCCGAGCGAGAATTTTCCAAATCCGCATAGCATTGTGTTCCCGCCAAGCCTGACAATTGTGAGAAGCGAATAACCCGGCTCAGCCAGTTCGGCGCTTGCTCAGCGGCAAGGTGGGCGCGAGCCGTCGGTGGCAGGATTCAAGCCTGATGACCGCGAGCGATGGGCGCACTTTCACCGACATCGAAGACTTCGTGGACGCGGTGCGGGATGCGCGGATCATGCTCGTGGTCACCAGTCCCGGTGTGTTCTGGGCTCGGCTGGCCCAATTGACTCTACCCCACCTGCATCTCCTGGCGGTCAGCGAAAGCCTGCCGCGCGCTGCTTATATTGCATTGAGCCCCGAGCAAGTATGCGTTGGCTTCCCGTTGCAGGTGGACTCATCCTCGGTGTGGTGTGGCGTGAGATTACAGCGCGGTCATATCGTGTTCCACAGCCGCGCGGAGCATTTTCACCAGAGAACAAACGGACCGGCCGAGTGGGGCCTGATATCGATGGATCCTCAGCGACTTGCTGCTACAGGGTTGGCCTTGACGGGACAAGAACTTGTTGCTCCGCCATCGGGCCGGATACTCGACCGGCTCGCCGCGATATTGCGCGTCTGCTTCGACTACATGCGGCCGCCGTGCGTTTCGTCGACAAACACCCGAAGCTCCTTCTGGACCCCGATGTCATCCGAGGTATGCAGCATGATCTGCTAGAAGCTCTGGTCGGCTGCCTCACCTCTGAATTCGAGAGCCATTCAGACGGCCGGGAAGGTCATCAGCGTATCATGGACCGGTTTGAACAGGTCTTGGCAGCTAGTTCTGACCTGCTGATGACCGTGCCGCAGCTATGCACGAACATCGGCGTCTCTGAACGCACCCTGCGGGCGTGCTGTACCGAATTCCTTGGGATCGGTCCCGGTGGTTATCTGCGTCTCAGGCGCCTGAGGTTGGCACGCTTCGCTCTGCGTGCCGGTCGCTCGACCTCGGGCAGCGTGGCCGAATTGGCATGAGGCCAGGATGATCTTCGGAGCTTCGCGCCTTGCCGCAGCTTAGCGGCCGACCTTCGGCAGGTCCCCCCTCCACAAAAATGCGCACCGACTAATTTCTTTCCGGTTTCGCATAGCGGGTGAGACTGCGATCAGTTCAGAGTCAAACCACTTTGTTGTTCTTCAAGGCATGGGAGAGGCTACATGAGAGCAGCTCAAGGAAGTCTACTCAAGCGGCTAGTTCTGGATCAGTGTAACCACAAGCGGCCGAGCGATTGCTTGATGATGCAACATCGAGTGAGGAAACCACAATGAGCAGGTTCAGAGCAATCTCGGGCGCTCTTGTCGTGTTGTGTGGCGCCGCCGCCGTTACGGTTGCGAGCACGCCGACGGCTGCGCAGCAGCAGAAACGGCCCAACATCGTGATGCTGATGAGCGACGATACAGGGTGGAACGATCTTGGTGTCTATGGGGGTGGCGCAAATCTTGGTCACCCGACCCCGAATCTTGATAGGATAGCCAAGGAAGGCGCGATGTTCACAAGCTGGTACGGCCAGGCGAGCTGTACGGCTGGCCGCGCTTCGTTCTTGACGGGGCGCATCCCCATCCGCTCGGCGCTTTCGGTGGTGGTGGGTCCGGGCGATGAGAATTTTCTGCACAAGGAGACGCCAACCATCGCTGAGTTCTTTAAGAAGAACGACTACTCCACTTACTACTCGGGCAAATGGCACCTCGGCGATAAGCCCGAAGCGTATCCGATAGAGCACGGCTTCGACGAGATGAAGGCGTTCGCAGCCTACTATCCCGGTGTCTATACCTACAGCGACACGTCGGTGTGGTTCCACCCCTGGTTTCCTTCATTCAACGCGGATTTCAAGAAGGAATACTTCGAAATCGTAAACATGTACGAATGGGATGGCGTGGCCGGTCAGCCACCGAGGAAGGGCGCGTATATCGACTGGAATTACCTTGCCACGTTCGATGTTCGCCAAACTGACTTTGCAATCGATTACATCAAGAAGCACGCCAAAGACGACAAGCCGTTCTTCATGGACGTGAATTTCTTGAAAATGCACAACCCCAACAATCCGGCGCCGCAGTTCGCTGGAAAAACACGCCTTGGTCGATACTCGGACTCGATGCTTGAGCTTGACTCGAACGTCGGGCGAATCCTTGATGAAATTCGAGCCGATGCGCCGAATACTATCGTGATCTTCAGTGCAGACAATGGCGCGTGGCAGGACGCATGGCCCGACGCTGGCACCCACCCATTCCGCGGCGAGAAGGGCACGCCGTTCGAAGCGGGCTGGCGCGTGCCGGGCATCATGTGGTGGCCGGGCCACATTCCGGCTGGCGCGCAATTAGGTGAGATGATGTCGCATATCGACTGTTGGGCGACCCTCGCGAAGATGGTCGGCTTGACTCCGCCGCCGCACGGCGCATGGACCGACAACAACGGCAAGCCGATCTATTTCGACAGCATCGACAACAGCGCGTACATTCTCGGTCAGGCAAAACACTCGGCCCGAAAGACGTGGGTGTACATCAATGGTGAGACCTTCGGGGCAGTACGAGCGGATATTGGAGACGATCCCGACAATCCCGACCTCAACATCGCGTGGAAGTACGTTTTCACCGCAAAGGACACATGGCTTGGTCCGACACAGACTTTGGGCGGTATCGGCGCGGTCTACAATCTCACCATGGACCCCTATGAGAAATACGACATGATGTTTAACGGTGCGGTGGCAACGCGTGCGCTGACGAACTCACCGGGAAAATATGCCGGAATGGATAACGGATGGGCCATGGCGCTCCTGGAACCGGTGATCCTGGAGTTCGACAAATCGATCGTCGATTTCCCGAACATCAAGCGCATAGCCGGTGGAGCATCTAACGATCAGATACCCAATCTCCAGAACCCGGAAAATCCGGTTCCGGCACTCGATCTGAAGAAGCCGCACCGACACATGGGCGGAATGCAGGACTGAAGTCAGTCGAAGCAAAATCCCAAGCCATCTCTTGCGGGCCACTTCTCTTCGAGGCGGCCCGCAAATTTCTTCTGGCAAGCAAATGAAGTCATGTCCGCTCGTGGCCCATCGCGTCACTTCGCGGCGACGCAGCAATTCGGTCGCTTCGGATCGAAGCGGACATTCAGCGAAGCGCTACCACAGAACCGATTTTATGAGTACGCGCCCTAGCTAGGGCCTGTACTCATACACTCGGGATGTTCGCTTTCGACGGGAAAGGCGGACATTCGGCCGCGCCCCCGGAATGCCGCCTTGTGACCCAACTCGGAGATGTCCGCACGCCTGCGGAGTGTCTATTGGCTGATTGCGTTGCTACCGCCGCGCCAGATTGATCCTTCAGCATGGCGCCGGTGGCCGTGTCACCGGCGCTGCTACTTCGTGAATCTGGGCCTTGTGGATGTCGGCGGCGTTGGCGCCGCGGGCTGAAGATTGAACGTCAGCCAGACATTCCAGCCTGCCGGCCGATTTTCATTGGCGAATTCGCCGTAGCCCTTCAGGTTCAGATATCCCTGCATGTCGCCGACCGGGAAAATGTAGCCGACCTGCGGGCCGACGCCGACCACGCGCGACCGAAAGCAGCCGACGCGATCGCCGGAGCCGCTGTCGCATCCGAGCCCCTGATAGACGTAACCGACGAGGCCGACCTGCCACTGCTTGGTCAGGAATTGCGACGCGCCCCAGTCGAGGTGCATGTCGACGCCGCTTTGATAGTCAGTGGAGGGATTGACGAAGTTGTAGGTGAATCCCAGCACCGTCGAAAATTCATGCCCGGTCTTTGGATCGAAATAGGTGTAGCCGCCGCCCGCGTCGATTGCCCAGTGCCCAATCCCCATATTCGCCAGGCGGGTCGACTGGTAGGCGCCAGCCGGGAGGTCGGCGGTAACGTACGTCATGTAATTGTTGACGCCGGCATTCCAGCGCAGCGCGAACTGCGGGATCAGGTCGCCGAATGCAATGAGCGAGCTGTCGATGCTGTCAAACCGGGAGAAGGGGGACGTGGCGCCGCCCGGTCCCGTCAATGTCCCCACAAGCGATCCAGCGAGCGAGGTGGAGTTGGATCCGTAGGCCGCCAACAGGGTGGCAGAGGCCTGACCGCCAAGCACCGGTGTCGCAAAAGTATAAGTCCCGGCCAGAAAACCAATATTCACATTCGCATTGACGGTCGCGTTCACGTTGGCCGTCAGATTGGCGGGAAAGCGACCAATCGTGATTTCGCGCGACCGCGCCACGTCGCCGCCGGCGGAAACAGAGGTGTGATAATAAATCGAGGTCATCGACCAGCCCGGCGCCTGCTGCGGAACAGCCGCGAGGCTGCCAAAAAATCCGGGTACCCAAAAGCTGATGCCATTTTCATCGGCGCGAGCCGCTTGGGTGGAAAGCACCAGCAGAGCGGCAAGCGCCCCAACACTGAAATGCCACTGCGAAAAAAATCTGCGTCCCAAACCAGGTCCAAGGTACCGCATCGCTGATCCCCGACTCTCGCGATCCCGCCATTGCTCCGGCAGGGTAGAAACTCTCGGAAATAATAAGCTGACGCCGCCGTTGGTCCATGCGAAATCGGCATACTTGCGTTCAGCCGGCCTTTTATTGAAAGGCTGTGTCCATGGCGCTACAGCCTTGGCAGTTTTTGCATAGTCGTCAGGGGCTCTCGATAATGAAGAGGCGACCTAGCTCGATTGATCCAGATCAATATGAGGATGCGTTGATGGAAGCATCTTATCTTGTCTAGTTCGTAGACGCTGTGTAGTCGGCCTCGCACTTCAGATACTCGATCGTCTTTTGACTGACCAAGGCGTGAAACCGTCCCCCAAGCAATCGGCGAGCTAGAAAGCTGCCTAGAGATTCTTGCTCGGGGCAGCGTTCGTAACTTTGAAACTCGTTCAGTGCGAGTAGCCCATGCACGACGTTGGCGTTGCGGCAGGCGTACCTTTGTCGGATGGGCCCAGCCAAAGGGGCATGATCTGGATTCCGGGCGGCACGTTCCGCATGGGCTCCGACAGGCACTATGCCGAAGAGGCGCCGGTCCATCGCGTCTCGGTGAGCGGCTTCTGGATGGACCGGACGCCGGTCACCAATCGCGATTTTCGCAAGTTCGTCAACGCAACAGGCTACGTGACATTCGCGGAGACGCGGCCTGACGCAAAGGACTATCCAGGCGCGCTGCCGCACATGCTCAAGGCAGGCTCGCTGGTTTTCACGCCACCGAAGTGTCCGGTCGATTTGCGCGACTGGTCGCAATGGTGGAGTTTCAAATTTGGCGCCAACTGGCGCCGGCCATACGGCCCCCGCAGTTCGATCAGCGGCCTCGACGATCATCCCGTGGTCCACATTGCCTATCGTGATGCTGAGGCCTACGCGGCGTGGGCTGGCAAGGACTTGCCGACCGAAGCCGAATGGGAGTTTGCCGCGCGTGGCGGACTCGACGGCGCGGAATTCGCTTGGGGTGACGAGCAACTTCCCGGCGGCAGGCACATGGCGAATACCTGGCAGGGCAATTTCCCGCACCAGAATCTGGTGGCTGATGGCTTCGAACGCACCTCGCCCGTCACCGCATTCCCGGTCAATGGCTACGGCCTTCATGACATGATCGGCAATGTCTGGGAATGGACGGCTGATTGGTATTCACAGAAGCACGACGCAGACGCCCCGAAAGCCTGCTGCATCCCGCAAAATCCCCGCGGCGGGTCCGAGGGCGCGAGCTACGACTCTCGTCAGCCGAACCTCAGGATTCCACGCAAGGTGCTTAAAGGCGGCTCGCATCTTTGCGCCCCCAGCTACTGCCGCCGCTATCGTCCGGCCGCGCGTCATGCCGAGCCGATCGACACCTCAGCAAGCCATGTCGGCTTCAGGTGCATCACCAGGAAGAGGATCACGTCATGAGTAACGATACGATTCCGGAAAAGCCTGAGATGAGCACGGGACCCACCAGCGCAGGATTGAAACGCCGCGATCTCTTGTTGAGCGGCAGTTCGCTCGTCGCGGCGTCCGCGCTCTCGGCCGTCGGACTGACAAGCGTCGCGCAAGCGCAGCAACCGGCAACGGCGCCCGCCGGACAACGGCCGAACATCGTCGTCATCATGGGTGACGACATCGGCATCTGGAATATCGGCGCCTACCACCGCGGCATGATGGCGGGCCGGACGCCGAATCTCGACAAGATCGCCGCAGAAGGCATGCTGTTTACCGATTATTACGCCGAGGCGAGCTGCACCGCAGGCCGCGCCAACTTCATCACCGGCGAGCTACCGATCCGCACCGGCATGACAACGGTCGGCCAGGCCGGCGCACCCACAGGCATACCCGCGCAGGCCGTAACCATCGCTACCGCGCTGAAAGGAATGGGTTACGCCACCGGCCAGTTCGGCAAGAACCACCTTGGCGACAAAAACGAGTTTCTGCCGACGGTGCACGGTTTCGACGAGTTCTTTGGCTACCTGTATCACCTCGATGCGATGGAAGATCCAGCGCATCCCGCCTATCCTCAGGAGTTGCTGAACACCGTCGGTCCACGCAACATGGTCCATTGTTATGCGACCAATGTCGACGACGCTACCGTGGATCCACGCTGGGGCAAGGTCGGCAAACAGAAGATCGAGGACGCGGGCACGCTCTATCCCAAGCGGATGGAAACCGTGGACGACGAAATCCGCGACTTGGCGCTCAAGTTCATCGACAAGGCCAAGGCCGACAACAAGCCGTTCTTCCTGTGGCTCAATCCGACCCGCATGCACATCGTCACCCATCTGTCGCCGAAGTACGAAGCGCTGCGCAACTCCAAGAACGGCTGGTCCATCCATGAGGCCGGCATGGCGCAGCTCGACGACGATGTCGGCATAGTAATGCAAAAGCTCAAGGACATGGGCGTGGATGACAACACCATTGTCATCTTCACAACCGATAACGGCACCGAGGTCTTCACTTGGCCGGATGGCGGACAGACGCCTTTCGCGCAGAGCAAAGGTACTGTCATGGAAGGCGGTTTCCGCGCGCCGGCGATGATCCGCTGGCCGGGCAAGGTGCCGGCGGGCAAGATCGAGAACGGCATCATCTCCGGGCTGGACTGGTTTCCGACCCTCCTTGCGGCGGCCGGCAACCCGAACATTGTCGAAGAGCTGAAGAAGGGCAAGCAGATCGGTGACACGACCTACAAATGTCATCTGGACGGCTATAACCAGACGGACATGATTACCGGCAAGGGGCCGTCGAATCGGCACGAAATCTGGTACTTCGGGGAAAGCGAACTGGGTGCCGTGCGCATCGACGACTACAAGTATCGCTTCATCGACCAGCCTGGAGGCTGGCTGGGTGAAAAAACCAAGCCTGACGTGCCCTACCTGATTAACCTTCGCCTCGATCCTTTCGAGCGAACGGGATGGCCCGATAGCGGGACCAAATACGGCGCGCAACAATACTTCGACTGGTTCAAATTCGAATTCTGGCGCTTTGTGTTTGTTCAGCAGCAGGTGGAAAAGCTGGCGATGACGGCGATCGAGTTTCCGCCGATGCAGAAAGGCGCGAGTTTCAATCTCGATTCCGTGAAGGCGAAAATCGAGGCCGCCAGGACGGCGATGGCAAAATAACATGTATTCATGATCAGCATGGTGGGGGCGGCGTCGAGGCCGCCCCGCTCCGCGCTCGGCGCAACTGGTAATACCGGTTGATCTGGCTGCGATCTAACAGAGCCCCCGGCGCCAACACGCCGGGGGTTTTGCTTTTCGGGCTAGCGATCGTGCGTCACGCCGCGAGCAGGTCGCGCACCATCGGCACCACCTTGCTGCCGTAGAGTTCGATGCTCTTCATCAGCTTCTCGTGCGGCAGCGGGCCGGCCGAGTATTTCAGCTGGAAGCGCGCAGTGCCGAGCGCCTTCACGGTCGCCGCGATCTTGCGGGCCACGGTTTCGGGGGCGCCGACATAGAGCGAGCCGTGCTCGGCCTCAGCCACGAACTCGTCGCGGCCCATTGGCGGCCAGCCGCGCTCCTTGCCGATGCGGTCGCGCATGACCTTGTAGTCCGGCCACAGCTCCTCCCTGGCTTGCGCGTCCGTCTCGGCGACATAGCCCGGCGAATGGACGCCGATCGGCTGCGGCGCCCGGCCGAACTGCTGGTAGGCGCGTTGGTGCAGGTCGACATAGGGCGCAAAGCGCCTGGGATCGCCGCCGATGATGGCGAGCATCAGCGGCAGGTCGTAATGCGCGGCGCGCACCACCGATTCGGGGCTGCCGCCGACGCCGATCCAGGTCTTCAGCCGGCCGTGCTCGACCGGCGGATAGACCGACTGGTTGCCGAGCGGCGGCCGCAGCTTGCCCTGCCAGGTCACCGGCTCCTGCTTCAAGACCTCGGTGAACAGGTCGAGCTTCTCCTCGAAGAGCTCGTTGTATTGCTTGAGGTCGAAGCCGAACAGCGGGAACGATTCGGTGAAGGAGCCGCGGCCGAGAATCACCTCGGCGCGGCCGTTCGAGAGCGCGTCGACGGTGGCGAAGCGCTGGAACACGCGGATCGGATCGTCCGAGCTCAGCACGGTCACCGCGGAGCCGAGGCGGATGTTCTGCGTGCGCGCGGCGATCGCGGCCAGCACGGTCTCGGGGGTGGAGATCGCAAAATCGGCCCGGTGGTGCTCGCCGAGCCCGATGAAATCGATCCCGAGTTGATCGGCCAGCACCGCCTCGTCGACGACGTTGCGGATCACCTGGGCATGCGGCAGCGGTGCCCCGGCGGCGTCCTTGGTGACGTCGCCGAATGTATCGAGCCCGAATTCAAGGGAGGTGGTCATCAGTCAGTCCGGTTGTCGGCGCGGCGGAGCATCCGCCGCGGGCCACCCATCGCACGCAGGTTGAGAAGTCGCATTGCGGACGTGTCCGCAACCTGCGCTGTGGAGCCTTCGGTTGGAGATACCGGGAAGCTAAGGACCGTTCACGGTGGAACAAGGCCACGTGGCGAAACGCTGGGTTTCCGTCCGGCTGGCTGGCGGCGCCGTCAGAACGACTCCGCCCACGGCCGCAGGTCGAGCTCCAGCGTCCAGGCGCTGCGATGCTGGTGGTGAAGCACCCAATAGGCCTCCGCGATGGCCGCGATGTTGAGCAGCCCATCCGGGCCGCGATCGTCCTTCAACTGCGGACGCATGCTCAGCAGCCGATCGCCCTCGATGCCGCCGTCGACCACGACATGGCCGACATGGATGCCCTGCGGCCCGAATTCGCGCGCCACGCTCTGCGCCATCGCGCGCAACGCGGCCTTCGCCGAAGCAAACGGCGAGTAGTTGGCCTTGCCGCGCAGCGAGCCGCTGGCGCCGGTGAACACCAGCGTGCCGCCGCGGCGCGCCAGCAGAGCGGGGATCGCGGCCTGCGCCAGTTGGAAACCGCCGAGCGCATGTTCGCGCCAGTGCTCCTCGAAACGCTGTTCGCTGACCTTGAGGAACGGCGCCGGCCGGTTGGAGCCGGCATTGTGCACGGCCATCGCGAGCGGCGCGAGCTTCCCGGCCGCCTCGACGAAGCGGGCCACATCCGCGGCAATCGAGGCATCGCCCACGACATGGGTGACCCTGGCGCCATCAGCTGCGAGTTCGGCGGCGGTCACGGCGAGCTTCTCGGCATTGCGGCCGGCGATCGCGACGGGATAGCCGCCGGCGGCAAAGCGCCGCGCGATCGCGGCGCCGAGGCCGTGCGATGCGCCGACGCCGGCAATCAGCACGCTTCCCTGCACGGCGGTCGGCTCGAGCGCGGTTCGGTCGTTCATGGCTCACTCCATCATGCTGCCCGCAGCGCGGGCGAAATCATTCGTCCGAGGCCATCGCGACGATGCCGTCGCGCACCGTGCGCAGGATGGCGTCGGACCGCCTCTGATCGGTGAGGACGCGCGAGACCGCGATCGCACCGATCATAGCGCTCACCGCCACGATTGCGCGGGCATCGTCATCGTCGCCGAACGCATCAGCGACCTTGGCGATGAAGGCTTCGATGTGCGGTTCCATCACCGCGCGGCATTGCTCGTCGGCGCGGCCGACATCCGAGATCAACGCGCCGATCGCGCAGCCTGTCTTGCGGGAGTCGCGATGGGTGCGGCTGAGATAGCTTCGCGCCAGTGAATTGACGCTGACCGGCTTGTCGGGATCGCGCGACGCGCGCGCCGTCGCTTCGCCCGCATTCAGCGCCTGTTCCAGCGCCGCGGCGATCAGGTCCGACCGCGAGGCGAAGTGCCCGTAGAAGCCGCCATGGGTCAATTTCACCTGCTGCATCAGGCTGCCGATGCTGAGCGCGTCGAGCCCCGCGTCGCGGATCTGCGTCGCGGCCTCGTTCAGAATGCGCTCGCGGCTCCTGGCCTTGTCGGCCTGGGAATGGCCCATCTCGCATCGCCCCTGTTTGACTCTCTTTCTGGATTATGGCCATCATGCATCTGGATGACAACTATCATCCAGAATATTTGTCAGTCACAAAGCAGGGAGGAGCAGATGTCCGGCAGCGCGAGCGAGGGGCGGGTCCGTCACGAGCGGCATGACCGCATCCTGAAGATCATCATCGACAATCCCGCGAAGAAGAACGCCTTCAGCCCGGAGATGATGTCTGAACTGTCCGACGCGCTGACGCTGCTCGACAATGACGACGGCCTGTGGGTCGGCGTGCTCTGCGCCGCCGGTGGCAGTTTCACCGCCGGCCTCGACATGCCGAAATTCTTCGGTCCGACCGCATCGCGCAAGCCGTTGCCGGAGGGCAATGTCGATCCGTTCGGCTTGTCGAAGCGGTGCCGGAAGCCGATCGTCACGGCGGTGCAGGGCATCGTGTTCACCGTCGGCATCGAGATGATGCTGGCCGGCGATATCGTCGTCGCCGCGGACGACAGCCGTTTCTGCCAGATGGAGGCGAAGCGCGGCATCGCGCCGCTGGCGGGCGCGCATTTCCGCTACATCAGCCGCGCCGGATGGGGCGATGCGATGTATCATTTGCTGCTGTGCGACGAGTTCTCCGCTGCCGAGGCCCATCGGATCGGCCTCGTGCAGGAGGTCGTGCCGGCAGGTCAGCAGATCGAACGTGCGATGGAACTGGCAGCAATCATCGCGCGAAACGCGCCGCTCGGAATCCAGGTGACGAAGGAGGCGGGCCGCAAGTTCATCGAAGCCGGCGAGCAGGCGGCGATCGCAATCATTCCGCAGATCCGCGAACGCGTGCTCAACACCGCCGATGCGGCCGAAGGCATCAAGTCGTTTGTCGAACGGCGCGCTGCGGTGTTCCTGGGACGTTAGTACCAGGGACGTTCGCGGCGTTCACGGTACGTGCTCTGACAAGGCTTGGTTGTGGCAATGATGTCGCAGCCGCATCAATTTCGATCACGACGATCGTGCGACGACTCTTGTCGAGATTCGTCGAATCAGTGAGATTCGATTCCATACTTAAATTCAATTGCGTCCTGCTTTGACTCCAGCGTCGGGTGAGGAATCTCATGACAAGCGCACGCGTCATCGTCGTCGGGAACAACAAGGGCGGCTCGGGCAAGTCGACAATTGCCATGCACGTCGCCATCGCGCTGATCAAGGCGGGTCAGCGTGTCGCCACCATCGATCTCGACAACAAGCAGAAGTCGCTGACGCACTATGTCGAGAACCGGCGCGACTGGGCGCGGGAGTCCTCGCTCGATCTCGGCATCCCGACGCATATGTGCTTCGAGACGGTCGGCGGCAGGAGCAGCGAGGTCGAGACGCTCGGCCGCAGCGCGCTTGCCGAGATCGTCGAGCGGCTCAGCCGGTCGCATGACTTCGTCGTCATCGACTGCCCCGGCCATGACACTTATCTGACGACGTTCACGCATTCGCTGGCGAATACGTTGATCACGCCGCTCAACGACAGCTTTCTCGATTTCGACGTGCTCGGCACCGTCGATCCGAACGACTTCAAGGTGACCGGCATCAGCCACTATTCGAAGATGGTGGAGGAAGCGCGGCGCGAGCGCAGCGCGCATGAGCTGCCGGCGTTCGAATGGGTGGTGCTACGCAACCGTCTCTCCACGCTCGGCTCGCGCAACAAACGCCTGGTCGGCGAGGCCCTGAGCGAGCTGTCGAAGACGCTGAATTTCCGCCTGGTCGATGGATTGGCCGAACGGGTGATCTTCCGCGAATTCTATCCGCGCGGACTGACGGCGATCGACGACATCGATCAGTTCGCGCGTGGTGGCCGACCGACCATGTCACACGTCACCGCATGGCTTGAGATGGAGCGGCTGATGACCGCGATCATGCTCGGCCATCTTGTGGTACGCCCACTCGAATCCGCCGACGCCGGCCGCGACGCCGCGTAAGACGGCGTCGGGGGCTACGGGCAATTGGTGTTGCCGGCATCGGCGACGGTCAGAAACGTGATCGTTCTGGGTGCGAAGACCATTGTCCCGGGAGCGGTCGCGTCGCCGTGCAGCGCGGGAATCCGGTCCGCGGTCCCAAGCAAAAGCGTCGCGCCGTTGAGCTGGACGTTGCCGTCTGCGGGCGTGGCGCTCGCCAGGGTGTAACGTTGCGAGCCGGCCGGCAGCGTCAGCTTGCGCCTTATTCGCCGATCATTGTTGATGACGAGCAGGGCAATTCCGCCCGGCATGTCGCGCGCGCAGTGCGCATAGACGTGGAAGCCGTGACGGTCAGCGATACCGGCATTCAGCACAGTTGTTCCCATCAATCGGCGCCATAGCAACGCCGCCCAGTAGTTCGGCCGCGGCAGATGGGTTTGTTCGTCGAGCAGCCCATAGTCGCTCGCGGCGAGCGTGTTGTGCATCACCACCTGGACGCCGGCCTTGGCAAGGCGCCCGAGCTGATCGAGGTAGCGGAACGTATCGATGAACGTCGCGGCCCAGCGGTTGCCGCCGCACGCGGTCTCTGCGGTCTCGGTCAGCCAGATCGGCTTGTCCGGTGCAAGCTGGTCGCGCAGCGCCTGGTAGAAGGCGAATGTCTTGCCGGAGCGTGCCAGCCATTCGTCCGACAATGCTCGCTTCGGCGTGCGATCGCCGGCGCATCGGGCCGAGAGCGCGCCATAGTGATGATAGGAGACCGTGTCGATGCCCACAGCCGTTGCCGCGAACAGCGCTTGAGCATCCGCACCTGTGCCGATCGTGCCCGGGCCGAGGATCGTCACGTCAGGCGCGGTGTCCTTCATGAATGCGCGGAACGCGGCAAAGTCCCGGCCGTAGGCCGCGGCGTCGTAACCCTCAGGGGCGCCGCCGATGGCGGGCAGATCGGGCTCGTTCATGAACTCGGCTGCGGCGATGTGGCCGCCGGCCGATCGTGTGACGTCGAGAAAGCGGCGGGCCTGCTCCGGAAGCCATCGCCCCGCAGCGTCACGCGTGCCGGCACTGATCGCAAAGGACGTGACGATAGGCGCGTCGACGGCGTGCGAGAAGTCGATCGCGTCGCGCCATTGTTGCCGTGTCAGCACGCCGTTGAAGCCGGCCGGCGGCGCGGATGGCGGCGTCTCGGACTCCGCAACGAACGTGCTGTTGGCCCAGGTTCCGCTGATGCGGAGATAGGCCGGAGAGAGCGCCGCGGCGAGGTTTCGCAGCCTGGCATCATGCAGATCAATCGGCGTACGCGCCGCAAACCGCTCCGCGTCTGGACGCGAACGTGTCCTGGCGGCTGCATAGGGCTTCCAGAATCGTCCGCCGGTCACTTCGACCATCTCGATATTGTAGGACTGGAAGCGCGGGTCGATCGTCGCGACGCGCGGCATGGTCGCAGCGTCGAGCCTCAGCTCCGCCGCGGTCGCCGTCGTGCAGACGAAGGCAGTCGCGGCGCAGACGATGGATGCGAGGCATCGAAGCGGGTAGGCCGAGTAGTCGCGCACGGGTCCTCGCGGCGTTCCGAATTGGGTCGGTTCAGAATGCCGCCGCGGCCTGTTCGAATCAACGCGGCAACGGGTCCTGCGGCTCGTTGGCGATGCGCTCCCACAGCGCGCGGATCATGTCCTTCATGACCAGCGCGTCGTGCCAGCGGTCGGACAATTCCCTGCCGTCGGGTCCGGTGATTGCGTAGGGCGAGGGACCGAGCTCGCACAGGAAGGTCAGGGTCGCATCGGGGCCGGCACGCTTGCGCCAGGAGCGGATGGCGTAGTCCCACCAGTCCGTGAACAGCGACACCCAGCCCTGATGCTGCGGAAAGCCGAGCGAGATCTGCACCTGCTCGCGGCTCGCGATGCGGCCGTGGATGCCCCAGGCATTGTCGAGGATGCGGTGGATCATCGCGTGGTTGACGTCGTCGACCGGCCAGGCGAATTCACGCCCGACCAAATAGTGCGAGAGATCGGCGGTCAGCCGCAGATCGGGAAAGCAGTCGAGCAAATCGAGCGTAAAGAACAGGTCGGTCGTCATGCGGTCGCGGTGGGTCTCGACATGCACGGCAACGCCGGCTTCCGCGGCAAGCCGCCGCCAGCCTTCGAGCAGGGGAATGCAATCGGCGAGCAGGCGCGGACGAATGTCCGGCTGCAGGTTGACATGATCGGCGCCGAGCTGCGCCACCAGCTCAAGCACCGGCTTAAGATCGTCGACCCGCTTCGGGTAGCATTGCGCCTGCCAGATCATGCCGTGCGCGCGAAGGAAGCCCGTCACCTCGCGCGCGAAGGCGGGATCGATGAAGCGCACGCCGGCGCCGTCAAACCCGGCATCGCGGATCATCGCGAGCTGGGTTTGCAGCGGCCATTCGCCCTCATCGGCCAGCCGTCGCTCCATCGCCCAGAGCGACTGCAGGACACGCAGTTGCTGCGCCACCGATCAGGCTCGCGCCGGGATCGCCGCGGGCAGCTCGGCTTGTTCGCTCGCGTCGGCGGCGATGTTCTCCTGATAGGTCTCGGGCCCGATCCAGATCGCAACCACCGTGCAGGCCGACAGGAACATGGCGTAGCAGGCAACCGGCCACCAGGTGCCGTAGGCGGCCACCAGCGCGGTGGCGACGAACGGTGCCGGGCCGCCCGACAGCAGCGAGCCGAGCTCGCGGGCGAAGGCAAAGCCGGCGAAGCGGCGCTGCGGCGGGAACAGCTCGGCGAAATACGCCGCCTGCGGCCCGAACATCGCCGCCGTCACCACGGCGCGCGCCAGGATGAAGGCGAGCGCGATCATGATCCACTGCTTGGTGCCGACCATCCAGAAGAACGGGAACGCGAGCGCGACGCCGGCCAGCGCGCCGAACATGTAGACCGGCCGCCGTCCGATCCGGTCCGACAAGGCCGCAAAGCCGAGGATCGCAAACAGCTCGACCGTGAAGGCCAGCATCAAGGCGCTGAGCGCATCGGCTTTCGGCACGCCCAAGGTGGTGATGATGTAGCTCAGCCCAAACACCGGGAAGAAATAGCCGAGCCCGTTCTCGGCCATGCGCGCGCCGAGCACGACGAAGAAGTTGCGCGGATGCCGGCGTAACGCCTCCATTGCCGGATTGCTCTCGACCTTGCCGCGCGCGACCACCGCATTGGTATAGACCGGCGTCTCGGTGATCCGCATGCGGACGAAGATGCCGACGACGATCAGGAGGAAGCTCGCCAGAAAGGGCAGGCGCCAGCCCCAGCTCATCAAATCCTCGCGCGGCAGCATCGTCACCAGCGCGAAGGCGGCGGCGGCGAGCAGATTGCCGACGGACACGCCGAGCGGCGCGAAGCCGCCCCAGAAGCCGCGATGCTTCGGCGGCGCGTTCTCGACCAGGTAGATCACCGCGCCGCCATACTCGGCGCCGGCGCCGAGACCCTGGATGACGCGCATCGCGACCAGCAGGATCGGCGCCCAGACACCGATCTGCGCATAGGTCGGCAGGAAGCCGATCGCGGTGGTGCCGATGCCGATCATCAGAAGGGTTGCGACCAGCACCGGCTTGCGGCCGTAGCGATCGCCGAGGATGCCGAACACCAGGCCGCCGATCGGCCGCACCACGAAGCCGACGCCGAAGGTCAGGAACGACAGCAGCGTGCCGACGACCGGATCGCTCTTTGGAAAGAACAGCTCGCCGAACACCAGCGCGGCCGCGGTGCCGTAGAGGAAGAAATCATACCATTCGAGCGCGGAGCCGATGCTTGCGGCCAGGATCACACGCAGGCGCGATGTGCTGGCACCCTCTCTTGCCATCTTGGTCATTCGTTTCCCCGTTATGTCTGTTTTTATGGTCGTCTTGTTCGAGCGCGATCGCGTGGTTCCGGATCATGCTCGTGAAAGCAGTAATGCCCGCGGCTTGGCCCGCGGGCATTGTCGTCGGTCTTAAGCGGCGCGCGTGAAGTAGGATTTCTTCGCAGCTGACTGGGTCTCGTAGATCGATCCCTGCCGTTTGGCCGGCGGCAGTGGCATCCGCACCGGCACCTCGGTGAGCCGCGGGGCGACCACCGGCGGACCCGCCAGCAGGCGGCTGTTGAACTCGTCAAAATCCTTCACGCCCAGGAGCGGCCAGGCGTCGCTGGCGGCGACTTCATAGAGCAGGAGGTTGCGCGGCCGGTCCGATGTGTTGGTCGCCGAGCCGTGCAGCGCGCGGACATGATGGAACGACATGCTGCCGGCCTTGCCCATGCAGGGCACCGCGCGCTTGATGTCGCCCTCGATCTGGTCCGGATCGATCAGGCCCGCGAAGTGGCCGTCCTCGCCGTGGTGATCCCACATCGTGCTGCCGGTGTGCGATCCCGGCGTCACCAGCATCGGGCCGTTCTCGATATCGCAATCGTCGAGCAGCACGCCGATCGCGAGGATGTCGTCATTGGTGTGCGGATAGAACGCCCAGTCCTGATGCCACTCCACCGGCGAGCCGTATTGCGCCGACTTCATGTTGAGTTTTGAGCCGTGCAGGCGAAGCCCGGGGCCGATCAGTCTGGTCAGGATCGAGATCACGGCGGGGCTGCGGATGATCTCGTCGAAGATCGGGTGCACCTTGTGCGGCGCCTTGATGCGGCGGACGCGGGGGGTCTCCGGCGTATGGCCCGGCTCGAGGTCGTAGACGTCGGTATGCTCGCTGACCGAGGCGGCGCCGGCCACCAGCTCTGCGAGCACCGTGCGCACTTTGGCGAGGGTCCCCTGGTTGAGCACCTCGGGGACCACGATCACCCCATCGCGCTTGTAGGCTTGGGCCTGCTCGTCCGAAATCATGCTGTTTCTCCGATTTTGTTCCATGTTAGCGCTAACATGAGGCGATGCTAGCGCTAACATAATGGCTTGGCAACCCGGAATCGTGCAGGGTCTGTCCATGAGCTCCGATGTGACTGCCCCCCGGACTGGCCCAGCGGACGCCGCACCCACCCTCTCGGAGGTGGCCAAGCGTGCCGGCGTTTCCTCGATCACGGTGAGCCGGGTGGTGCGGATGCCCGACCTGGTCGCCCCGGAGACCCGGGCGCGGGTCGAACTGGCGATGCGCGACCTCGGCTATGTCCCGAACCTGGTGGCGGGCGCGTTGGCGAGTGCGCGGACCAATTCGGTCGGCGTGCTGGTGCCGACCATCGCCAACTCGATCTTCGCCGACACGGTGCAGGGCCTGTCCGACAAGCTCGAGCCGCTCGGCTTCTCGGTGATCCTGGCGCAGTCGCGCTACGACGCGGTGCGCGAGGACCGCGTGCTGGCGGCGCTGCTGTCGCGGCGGCCTGAGGCGATCATCATGGTTGGCTCGCCCGCCACGGCGGAGGGCAGCCGCCTGCTGCGCAACGCGCGCATCCCGATCGTCGAGACCTGGGATCTGCCGGCAAACCCGATCGACGCGGTCGCGGGCTTCGACAATTACAAGGCTGGTGTTGCCGTCGCAAAGCATCTGGTTGCGCAGGGACGCAAGCAGCTTGCCTTCATCGGCGGCGACGATCCGCGCGGCACCCGCCGCTGGCTCGGCTTCAGGGACGAGGCCCTGGCAAGCGGCCTCGCCGAGCCGCGCCGGCTGATCCTGGACCGCAAGGATTCGGGAAGCGTGGCGGCGCATGCCCGCCTGCCTGGTGTCGATGCGGTGTTTGCCGCCAACGATGCGCATGCGATCGGCTTTATGTCAGGGCTGCGCAAGGCCGGGGTGCTGCGCGAAGGGCCTGCATCGGCGCAGCCGGTCGCAGTAATCGGGCTCGGCGATCTCGAAATGGGCCAGCTGATCTCGCCGACGCTGAGCACGATCAGCGTGCATGGCGATGCGATCGGCCGCACTGCGGCGACGCTGACGCTGGAGCGCGGCGGCGAGCGCCGCATCGATCTCGGCTTCGAGCTGGTGCTGCGCGACAGCGGCTAGAGCGTTTTCGAGCGAAGTGGACACCGGTTCGCGTAAAGAAAACGCGTCAAAACAAGAATCTAGAGCCTTGGTTCTGATTCAATCAGAACCGAGCTCTAGCGATGCTGGAGCCGCTTAGCCCTTCTTGTCTGCGGTCCAGCGATCGATGCCGGCGAACATTGCCGCGACCAGGCACCCGGCGATGATGCCGAAGGTCAGATCCTTGAACACCGTCAGCGCGAAGGTCGTGATCAGCACCGCGGCGCTGCGCCGATCCCTGATCAAGCGCAGGAATTCCTCCTTCTCTGCCATGTACCAGCACACCACGACCAGGACCGCGGCCAGCGCAGAGAGCGGAATGTAGCTCGCAAGCGGCGCGGCGAGCATCATGAACGACAGCAGAAAGGCCGAGTGCATCATGCCGGACAGCGGGCTGCACGCTCCGGCACGGATATTGGTCGCGGTGCGGGCGATCGTGCCGGTGACGCTGATCCCGCCGAACAAAGCGGAAGCGATGTTGGCGATGCCCTGCGCCACCAGCTCCATGTTGGAGCGGTGCTTGCGGCCGGTCATGCTGTCGGCGACCTTTGCCGAGAGCAGGCTCTCGACGCCGCCGAGCAGCGTGAAGGAGAGCGACGCCGGCAGGATTTGCAGCAGCAGCGCCCACGAGAACTCCGGCACATGCGGCACCGGCAGGCCGCGTGGGATTTCACCGAACCGGCTGCCGATGGTTTCGACCGGCAGATGCAGCAGCACGACCGCAATCGACGCGAGCACGATCGCGATCAGCATCGCCGGCCAGGTTGGCCGCCATGCGCGCAGCACGAAGATCACGGCCGCCGAGCCGGCGCCGACCGCGAGCGCGGACCAGCTCAAGGTCGGAAGCGCGTGGCCGAGCGCTGCGAGCTTCGGCAGAAGCGGCCCGGGCTCGGCACCGGCAAGCGTCAGCCCGCCCAGATCGCGCAGCTGGCTCGCCAGAATGGTGACTGCGATTCCGCAGGTGAAACCGACGGTGACGGGGTGCGGGATGTAGCGGATCAGCGATCCAAGTCCCGAGGCGCCGATCAGCGTCAGCATCAGGCCGGACACCAGCACGGTAAGCATGAGGCCCTCGACACCGAACTGCGCGGCCGTTGCCGCGACGAGGACGATGAAGGCGCCGGCCGGTCCGCCGATCTGAAAGCGGCTGCCGCCCAGCGCGGAGACCAGGAAGCCGCCGACGATGGCGGTGAACAGCCCGCGCTCCGGCGTCACGCCCGAAGCCACTGCGATTGCCATCGACAGCGGCAATGCCACCACAGCCACCGTCAGCCCGGCCATCACATCATGTCGGAAGGCGGCAACGCCGTAGCCTTCGGTCAGCGTGGTGACAAGCTTGGGACGATAGAGATGTGCCGTGGAGGAGCCGTCAGGCATGGGGATGACCGCAGGGAAGGGGATGAAGGAAATTGGCGGAGCGGGAGCGGGCAGTTGCGTTCATTCGGCAATCTTCCGGTAGATCGCCGCGGCGCGGCGCAGCAGCTGGCTCTTGCGTTTGCGCTCGTGCACGCGCTGGTGCCTGGCCTTGCCTTCGTCGGCGCCCTGATCCAGTGCATCGGCACTTTCGAACAGCTTGCGGCGGACCTCGTCATCGTTCAGTTCGCCGAGCAGCTGCTGTCCCTTGCGCAGATGCTTCAGCACGTTGCGCCACGATGCATAGACATCGGCAGGCAATCCGCCTTCCGAGAACTCGATGGCGTAACGCAGCCGCTTGCTGGCGAGGCGGACGCGGTGGCGCTTGTTCTTGCCCATGCCTTGCAGCCCGCGGCTCTTGTGACACAGCTTGCCATGCCATTGCGCCAGCCGACGCGCGTGAAAGACCGAGACCGGCACGGCGCGCCGTTGCGCCGCGCGGGGATCCTGCCGCGTGGTCCAGGGGCCGCTGCCGACCCAGTCCCACATGCCGTCGAACCATTGCCAGTACCGGTCGCTTTGCAGCGCCTCCCTGAGGGCTTCGAACGCATCGGTTCGTGCCGTCATCAGCATGCGCTCTTCGGGCAAGCCCTTGCTGTTCTCGATCGCGACGTCGAGATCGCGCGTTGCGCCGAGATAGGCGCTGAGCCATTTCAGCTCGGATTTCAGTCGCGTCCATTCGCTGTCCGCCACCATCGGGCCGTAGAACGCGATCGCAGCCTTCAGCCGCGTCAGTGCAATACGGGTCTGGTGGAGGGCTGCGGGATCGCCGGAGCTCAAGGCCTCGTGGTTGGTCGCGACTTCCTCGAGGCATTCGGACAGGATCAGGCGAAACGCAGTCTCACAACGCATGGCCTCGCTGAGATGCCGCGGCCGCTTCGGGCGGACAACGCGCTCCCTGGCCGGACTTGCCGCTAACGTCATGACACTCTCGTGACCCCGCCGGAACCGTGAGGCAACGGGCGGCTCCCGGACGGAAAGATTTCCCGTTTGATCGATCGCGATCAAGGGTTTTCTGCTGAACCGCAGCGCAACGATCCGGCGGCGCGATCAAAATGTCGCAATACACCCGGTGGAGGGCGCCCGTTCTGGCCGGTATGCTGCGCGCGCGGTGCTGGAGGGCGAAAAACCACCGGATATTTCGTACGCGAAGTATCTTGATATTTCGCATACGAAATATATAACGGCGGCATGAGAGCGGAACACCGGCTGATCTTTCTTCTGACCGTGGCCTATCGGCGGCTGCAGCGCGCCATCGACCAGGAGACGTCCGCGCACGATCTGACGTCGGCCCAGGCCGGCGTGCTGTTCTTTCTCGGGCGCAATGATGGCGCGCTGATCGGCGACGTCTCGCAGGCGCTCGACATCGTGCCGTCGGCGATGAGCGGGCTCGCCGACCGGATGGAACGTGCCGGCCTCGTGAAGCGCCGGCGCGACGGCGAGGATGGGCGCAGCCAGCGGCTGTATCTGACCGTGGCGGGGCAGGAACTCGGCAAGCGCGCCGCGACGCGGACCAGGGTGATCAACAACCGCCTGATGGACGGGTTCTCGGAAGCGGAAATCGACGTGGTGTCGCGCTGGCTGACCAGCCTGCAAGAGAAATTCCCGAAGGACAAAGACGGCTAGAGCGTTTTCAAGCGAAGTGGGTACCGGTCCGCGTGAAGCAAACGCCTCGAACAGGAAGCAAGCAACAGGAGCAAGACATGAGTGAAGTGGTCGTAGCGCTGGACGGTGGCGTTCTCACCGTGACGATGGCGCGTCCGGACAAGAAGAACGCGATCACCAACGCGATGTATGGCGCGATGGCGGACGCGCTCGAGCGCGCGGAAGGCGACTCCTCGATCCGCGCCGTGCTGTTGCAGGGCGACGGCGACAGCTTTACCGCGGGCAACGATCTCGCCGATTTCGCCGCGGTGTCGCGTGGCGTACAGGGCGAGCGTCACGTGACGCGGTTCCTTGCCGGCCTCGCCAAGGCGACGCGGCCGCTGGTTGCCGCCGTGCAGGGCAATGCGGTCGGCATCGGCACCACCATGCTGTTGCATTGCGACCTCGTTTACCTCGCGCCGACCGCGCGGTTGATCACGCCGTTCGTCAACCTCGCGCTGGTGCCGGAGGCGGCTTCGACCTATCTGCTGCCGCAGCGGATCGGCTACGCACGGGCCTATGCGATGTTCGCGCTCGGCGAGCCGCTCGAGGCGGAGACGGCTGTTGCGATCGGTCTTGCCAATGCGGTCGTGCCGCTCGAAGATCTCCGCGCCAAGGCCCGCGCGGCGGCCGACGCACTGGCGAAGCGGCCGTTCGGCTCGCTCCAGCACACCAAGGCGCTGATGCGCGACCCCGCCAGGATCAGCGCGCAAATGGCGCGCGAGGGCGAGATCTTCCAGGAACGGCTGATGAGCGCGGAGGCGCGCGAGGCGTTTGCCGCCTTTGCCGAGCGCCGCCAGCCTGATTTTTCCAAGATCGCCGGGTAACCCCAGAGCTTGGGGCCGCCCCGCATGGGCGGCCCCATCACTTCGGGGTTGACGGCTTCGCCGCCATCGCACATCTCGTGTCACAGCACAGCGCAACCCGGCGAGGCGAGCATGAGCGACAGTCATACGTTGCGCGGCGAGAAGATCGCCGCGACCATTTCGGCACAGGGCACCGAATTGTCGTCGCTCAGGAATGCCGAGGGGACCGAATTGCTGTGGCAGGCCGGCCCGCAATGGCCGCGCCACGCGCCGATCCTGTTCCCGATCGTCGGCCGATTGAAGAACGACACGCTGCGCCACAACGGCAAGACCTATCCGATGACGCAGCACGGCTTTGCGCGGGACCGCCGCTTTGCCTGGATGGAGCAGGGCCCGCGATCCTGCAAGCTGGCGCTGACCGACGATGCGGAAACGCGGGCACGCTATCCCTTCACCTTCAGGCTCGAGGTCACCTACACCGTTGATGGCGCCGATCTCGACGTCGGCTTCGACATCGTCAACACCGGCAACGAGATGCTGCCGGCCTCGCTCGGCGGTCACCCCGCTTTCAACTGGCCGCTGGTGCCGGGGCTGCCGAAGGAGGCTTACACGCTGACCTTCTCCAAGACTGAACCCGCGCCGATCCGGCGGTTGAAGGATGGATTGATGCGGCGGCAGCCTGAACCCAATCCGGTCAAGGGCAGAACGCTTGCGCTGTCGGAGGAGCTGTTCGATGACGACGCGATGGTCTTCGATCAGGTCGCAAGTACATCGATCCTCTTCACGGCGACACTAGGCCCGGCAGCAGCCACGCAAGGCCCGGCGATCGAAATGTCCTGGCGCGGCTTTCGCGAACTCGGCATCTGGTCGAAGCTCGGCGGCGCGCCGTTTCTCTGCATCGAGCCGTGGCACGGTTTTGCCAGCCCCGCGGATTTCGACGGCGAGTTCGCCGACAAGCCGGGCCTGATGCACATCGCGCCCGGCGCGCGTCAGTCGCTGAGCTATCGCGTTCGCGTCAGCTGACGGCCTGCTCTCGCGATCAGCTCAATGCGCGCGGGGGCCGAGCGCGCTCGTGAGCGCGCCGACCGACGGCGGATTTTCGTGAGCCCAGGCCTCGTGCGCGGCGAGATCGCGGTAATGCTCGGCCATGCGTAGCAGTCGGTCGCGGATGCCGGTATCTTCCTCGCCCTTGGCCTGATCGGCCAGCTGCGCGGCGCGTTCGAGAAGCGTTTTCGGATCGATCACGACATGCTCCAAATCCGGTTTCGCCAAGCGGACAACTGTTTACAGCCAAGCACAGTTCCTGCCATGGCTTGATGACAGCGCGTTCAGAGCTGGAACAAGCCAAGTCCTTCAAAACCGAGCCCTTCCATGACATCGCGCTTGGTGCGCTCAGTGATCTCGCGCGCCCTCAGGGTTCCGCGCCTGATCACGTCAGCGACGTAGTCGCGATCGGTCGCCAGCTCAGCGCGCCGGGTTCGGATTGGTGCGATCAGGGCTTGCAGAATGTCCTCCAGCCGCCGCTTGACGGTGGCGTCGCCAAGCCCGCCGCGCCGATAATGCGCCTTCAGTTCCTCGACGGCATGATGATCGTCGTCGAACGCGTCGAGATAGGTGAAGACGACATTGCCTTCGACCTTGCCGGGGTCGGCGACGCGCAGGTGATCCGGATCGGTGAACATCGCGCGCACCGCGGACGAGATATCATCGGGCGAGGCCGAAAGCGGAATTGCGTTGCCCGCGGATTTGCTCATCTTCGCGCGCCCATCGACGCCGGGCAGCCGTCCAGCGCGCGGGATGATGGCTTCGGCTTCTGGCAGCAATGGCCTGCCGGCGAGCGCGTTGACGCGCCTGATAATCTCGTTGGTCTGCTCGATCAGGGGCGCCTGGTCCTCGCCGACCGGCACGACCGTGGCCCGGAACGCCGTGATATCGGCGGCCTGCGCCACCGGATAGCACAGGAAGCCGGCCGGGATATCGCGTCCGAAGCCGCGGGCGCGGATCTCGTCCTTGATGGTGGGATTGCGTTCCAGCCGCGCCACGGTGACGAGGTTGAGGTAGAGCATCGACAGTTCCGCCAACGCCGGTAGCTGCGATTGCAGGCAGATCGAGGTGCGCTCCGGATCGATCCCGACGGCAAGATAATCCAGCGCGACCTCGATGACGTTGCGGCTGACCTTGCCGATGTCGTGCGCATTGTCGGTCAAAGCCTGCATGTCGGCGAGCAGCAGGAACTGCTGATGGCTGTCCTGGAACTCAAGACGGCTTCGCAGTGAGCCCACGTAATGGCCGAGATGCAGCGGCCCGGTGGTGCGGTCGCCGGTGAGGATGATCGGTTTGGTCATGGTATCTCCATTCGGTTGAATGGGGACACCGCATGCGGGCTGGATGAGATGAAAAAGGCCGCCCCATGCGGCGGCCCCGAAAATGCATGAACGCGTTTCGGCCCGCCTGTCAGTCGGCGAGCCACCAGAAATTGCTGATGAGGATCGAGCGGTTCATGCCACAAGCGGTAGGGCAAACACGCGATGCGGTCAAGACATTGCCAGCCCTAGTTGAACGCCATGCCGCCGCTCATCGCAATGGTCTGTCCGGTCATGTAGGGATTGTTGACCAGCAGCATCACGGCCTGCGCGACCTCCTCGGCGGTGCCGAAGCGGCCGATCGGGATCCGGCTGACGAGGCCGCTCTGTCCCTTCATCATGTCGGTCTCGATCAGCGAGGGCGCGACGGCGTTGACGGTGATGCCTTCCTTGACGAGGCGCGCGGCATAGCCGCGGGTCAGGCCCTCCATCGCCGCCTTTGACGCGTTGTAATGCGGTCCGATGGAGCCTGCGCCGCGCGCAGCACCGGAGGAGATGTTGACGATGCGGCCCCATTTCCGCGTCCGCATCATCGGCAGCACCGCCTGCGTGCAGAAAAACGCCGATTTGAGATTGACCGTGATGGTGCGGTCGAAATCCTCTTCGGTGAGGTCGTCGACGCCCCGGACGATGGCGATGCCGGCATTGTTGACGAGGATGTCGACCGGGCCGAGCTCGGATTTGGCGCGCTCGACCAGGCGGGTGACAGCGCCAGCTTCCGAGACGTCGGCGGCGATCGCGACGGCCCGGCCGCCGGCGGCAATGATGCCCTTCGCCAGCGTCTCCGCCTCAGCCGAGCGTTCGCGATAATTGATCGCGACGGCGGCGCCGGCGTCCGCCAGCTGCTTTACGATCGCAGCGCCGATGCCGCGCGAGCCGCCGGTCACCAGCGCCACATGTCCATGCAGACTGTTTGTTGTCATCGCCTCACCCTGTTTGACGTGCTGCGGCAGGTTCGCAAACTGGGAGGCGAGGTGCAACGCAACCCTGCTCAAATCTGCGTTGCCGCGGGCCGCATGCGGCGTAAAACCGGCGTTCCCGGCCGGAATCGGCCTTGCGTCCGGCGCGGGGCGGCGGCAATGGTTGGGGCGTCACTCCTTCCAGCCCACCCACGAGAGATCGATGAGCAAACTGATTGTCCGCGCCGGCGAGTTCACCTTTGACGCCCGTTTCGAGGAGCAGCTGGCGCCGAAGACGGTCGCCGCCTTCCGCAAGGCGATGCCGTTCGAGAGCCAGGCAATCCATGTGCGCTGGAGCGGCGAGGGCGTCTGGATGCCGCTCGGCGATCTCGATTTCGGCGTCTCCTACGAGAACCACACCAGCTATCCGGCGCCGGGCCAGATCATCCTCTATCCCGGCGGCATCAGCGAGACCGAGATCCTGCTCGCCTATGGTGGCGTGCACTTCGCCAGCAAGATGGGCCAGCTCGCCGGCAATCATTTCATCACGCTGACCTCGGGGCTGGAAAACCTCACCACCTTCGGCAAGACCGTGTTGTGGAAGGGCGCGCAGCAGATCCGCATCGAGGAAATCTGATGTGACCGAGGCCCGCTACCCGCGCGATCTCCGCGGCTACGGCCGCAATCCGCCCGATCCGAAATGGCCCGACGCTGGGCGCGTCGCCGTGCAGTTCGTGGTCAATTTCGAGGAAGGCGGCGAGAACAACATCCTGCATGGGGATCGCGCCTCGGAAGCATTCCTGTCCGACGTCTTGGGCGCGCAGCCCTGGGTCGGCCAGCGTCACGCCAATATCGAGACCATGTTCGAGTATGGCTCGCGCGCTGGCTTCTGGCGGCTGTGGCGGATGTTCACCGAGCGCAAGCTGCCGGCCACGGTGTTCGGCGTCGCGATGGCGCTGAAGCGCAATCCGGACGTGGTTGCGGCGATGCAGGAGGCGGGCTGGGATATCGCGAGCCACAGCCTGCGCTGGGTCGAGCACAAGGACATGTCGGAGGATGAGGAGCGCGCGGAGATCGCGCGCGCCATGGCCGTGCATACCGAGGCGACCGGCGCGCGGCCGCTCGGCTGGTACACCGGCCGCTCCTCGATCAACACGCTGCGGCTTTTGATGGAGACCGGCGGCCTGCGCTATCTCTGCGATTCCTATGCCGACGATCTGCCGTACTGGATCAAGGCGCCGGGGACCGAGCCGCATCTCGTGATCCCCTACACGCTCGATGCCAACGACATGCGCTTCATCAACGCGCAGGGCTTTGGCGGCGGCGACGAGTTCTACACCTACCTGAAAGACAGTTTTGACGTGCTCTATGCCGAGGGCGCGACGCGACCGAAGATGATGTCGGTCGGCCTGCATTGCCGGGTCGTCGGCCGTCCCGGCCGCGCCGCCGCGCTGATGCGCTTCCTCGATTACATCCAGAAGCACGAGCGGGTCTGGGTGCCGACCCGGCTTGCGATCGCCGAGCACTGGCACGCCAATCTGAAGCATCTCGCCGCGGACGCGTTCGAGATCGGCTGATTTGCGATGGAGCGTTTGGGGGCTCTCCTTCACCTCGCCCCGCGTGCGGCAGGGCTGTCCGGGAAAGCTCAGCCATAGCAGAACTCCATCTGGTTGGCGGAGGCTGTGGGTTTGCTGGGGCTGGGGTTGCTGGGCGGAGGCTTGTCGATAGTGGCAAGGGATCGGCGGGTGAACAGGAACTGGCCGACAAGTTCGGCCAGCCTGAGGGGAAGCATTTTGATGCAGTTGGCCCGCGCAGCGATGCGTAGCAGCAGGTAGGCAATCATCGCTGCAAGCACTTGCAGGCGGATCGCATTGTCGTTGGTGCCGAGAAACTTGCGGATATCGAGATGCTGCTTGATCCAGCGGAATAGCAGTTCGATCTGCCACCGGCTCTTGTAGAGGGCGGCGATCTCGACGGCCGTTCGCGTCATATCGTTGGTGAGAAGCGTGATCACGCCGCCGTTCTCCCGCCTGACCTTGATGCGCCGCAGTGGTATCGGCAGTCGCGAGTCGCCTTTGCTGGTGAGCTTCACCTCGTCATCGGCGATGACCTTGAAGCCATCGCCCTTGCGCTTGCGATTAGTGCGTCGCTTGATCTTGCGGAGACGCATGCTTGTCTTCGCCCGGGTGACGAAAAAAGCCTTGCTGTCATTGATCTTCTGCCACCAGTCGAAGCGGCAATATCCCTTATCGAACACGTAGGTTGTGCCCACCTGGATAGGGACATGGCGACCGATCTCGATGTCATTGACGTTCGCATCCGTCACCTCGACGCAGTCCGGGACATCGCCCTTGGGATCGTAGACCATATGCAGCTTCATGCCACGGATGCGGCCGTTCCACGCCGCCCAGGTGCAGAGCTTGCCCAGCGGGATCGGACTGGCGTCGATCAGGCGCACCATCTCCTGGCCTTCGCTCCGCAACTGCCGGCTTGCCATCGCTGATAGTCTGGCAAAGGTTTGCGCAAAAACGCCGGACGGGCGGCGGGCATTGGCATCCGATAGCGTCGAGCGGGACAACCTGCCGGTGCCCAGATGATAGTGGTGCTGAGGATTGGCGTTGAAGCCGGCCACCACGGCGCGCAGGCTGTCGTGACTGCTCAGCTGCGCATAGATCAGCGCCACCAGGTGATCCCAACTCCTGAACGATTTGTCGTAGGCATCCCCGTCCAGACGATCCACAGCCGTCTGAAACTGCCGTCGATTGATCGGTTCAAGCAGCCTTCCAAAAATGCTATCGCGGAATCGCATGCTCGGCCTTCTGTGTCTCGACAACCAGAAAAGGCCGATTTGCCTCGGTCTTGCCGAGCATGCACCGCGACATAGTGAATCATTCCCCGGACAGCCCTGCGCGTGCGGGGAGAGGTCGGATCGCATGAAATGCGATCCGGGTGAGGGGGATCCACCGCGAGGCCCCCTGTTAGTGAATATGCAGCAGCAGCCCCTCACCCCAACCCTCTCCCCGTAAGAACGGGGCGAGGGAGCGCGGTGCCGTTGCGGCTGCTTCAGCTCCTAATGCCCCGCCATGTGGCGGCCGATCTCGGTCAGGTCAGCCTCGCTGGCGCTGACGTCGTGGACGAAGGCGCCGTGGAACATCACGACCAGCCGGTCCGACAATTCCAGCAGCTCGTCGAGATCTTCGCTGACCAGCAGCACCGCCGCGCCGCGGTTGCGGGCGGCCATGATCTCGGCGTGGATCTGCGCCACCGCCGCGAAGTCGAGCCCGAAGCACGGATTGGCGGCGATCAGCACCTCGACATCGCCCGAGAGTTCGCGCGCCAGCACTGCGCGCTGCACGTTGCCGCCCGACAGCGCCGCGATCGGCGTATCAGGCGTGCGGGTCTTGATCTTGTAGCGGTTGATCTTGCGCTCGGCATCCTGGCGGAATGCTGCGCGGTTCAGCCACCAGCCGCCGCGTGCGAACGGGACGCGGTCGAATTCACGGAACGCGATGTTGTCGGCGACGCTCATGCCGCCCACGCAGGCGTTCTTCAGCGGCTCCTCCGGCAATAGCGACATCTTGTGGCGGCGCATCTCCTCGCGGCTCGCCGCGTAACTCTCGCCCTGGACACGGATCACGCCGCTCTCGGCTTCGCGCTGGCCGGCCAGCACCTCGACCAGCTGGCGCTGGCCGTTGCCGGAGACGCCGGCGATGCCGACGATCTCGCCGCTCTTCACGGTCAGCGACACGCCGCGCACGGCGATCGCGCCGGCATCGTCGCGCGCGGTGAGCTTGTCGAGCTCGAGCCGCGGCGCGCCGGTCTCGCCGGTGCGCGGCGGCTGCACCGTCAACTGCTCGGCGCCGATCATGGTGCGCGCCATCTCGTCGGGCGTCAGGTCGGCAACCCGGCCGGTGCCGGCGAGCTTGCCGCGGCGCAGGATCGTGACGTCGTCGGCAAACGCCATCACCTCGCGGAACTTGTGCGTGATCATCAGGATGGTCAGTTCGCCCGCGACCACCATCGCGCGCAGCATGCCGAGCACCTCGTCGGCTTCGCCCGGCGTCAGCACCGAGGTCGGCTCGTCCAGGATCAGGAATCGGCGCTTCAGATAGAGCTGCTTGAGGATCTCGCATTTCTGCCGTTCGCCGGCGGAGATGTCGGAGACTCTCGCGTCGAGCGGCACCTTGAACGGCATCCGCGCTAGGAAGGCCTCGAGCTCTTTCTTCTCCTTGCGCCAGTCCACGACGGCCGGAACGTCGTCGCGCGCCAGCACCAGGTTTTCCGCAACTGTCATGGCCGGCACCAGCGTAAAGTGTTGGTAGACCATGCCGAGCCCGAGTGCGTGGGCATCCTTCGGATTGGCGATGGTCTGTTGGCGGTCACCGACGATGATCTCGCCTTCGGTGGCGTGGTAATAGCCCATGATGCATTTCACGAGCGTGCTCTTCCCGGCGCCGTTCTCGCCGAGCAGCGCATGGAACGAGCCGGGACGCACCTTGAGCTCGACATTGTCGAGCGCTGTGAAATCGCCGAACCGCATCGTCATGGCGATGGCGTCGACGCCGAATGCGCCTGATGGTAGCGGCGGCTCGCCGATGATCACGACAGCGCCCCGATCAGGTCGGTGGATTTCGCCACCGCGCCGAACACGCCGCCCTGCATCTTGATCATCTTCAGCGCGTGGTCGTGGTTGCTCCGGTCGGTCGCGCCGCAGCAATCCTCGACCAGCACGCATTCGAAGCCGCGGTCATTGGCCTCGCGCATCGTGGTGTGGACGCAGACGTCGGTGGTGATGCCGGTCAGCACGATGTTCTCGATGCCGCGCAGCCGCAGCATCAGCTCGAGGTCGGTGGCGCAGAACGAGCCCTTGCCGGGCTTGTCGATGATCGGCTCGCCCGGCAACGGCGCAAGATCGGGGATGATGTCCCAGCCGGGCTCGCCGCGCACCAGGATGCGGCCGCAGGGGCCGGGATCGCCGATGCCGGCGCCGATCTGGCGTGAGCGCCAGCGCTTGTTGGCGGGCAGGTCGGCCAGATCGGGCCGGTGGCCTTCGCGGGTGTGGATGATGTGAAAGCCCTGCGCCCGCATCACGGCGAGCAGCTTCTTGATCGGCTCGATCGGCGCCCGGGTCAGCGAAAGGTCGTAGCCCATCTTGTCGACATAGCCGCCGACACCGCAGAAATCGGTCTGCATGTCGATGATGATCAGCGCGGTGTTCTCAGGCCGCAGGTCGCCATTGTAGGGCCAGGCGTAGGGCTCAGATTTGATGAAGCGCTCGGGCATGGAATGATCTCGCGAGATGCTATCGGGTGATGGACAATTCGGCCGGCGCGCCGGTCAGCGTGCGCTTCGGCGAGCAGGTGATGATCATGATCGCCAGGGTCAGGATGTAGGGCGCGGCGTTGAACAAATGATAGCCGGAGGTGATGCCGACCGATTGCAGCGCCGGCCCGAGCGCGGCGGCACCGCCAAAGGCGAGCGAGGCCCACAGGCAGAGCATCGGGTCCCAGCGCGCGAAGATCACCAGCGCCACCGCGGTGATACCCTGGCCCGATGAGAGCCCTTCGTTCCAGCTGCCTGGATAGAACAGCGACAGAAACGAGCCGCCGATGCCGGCGAGGAAGCCGCCGACCATGGTGGCGCGCAGCCGGATCAACAGCACCGAATGGCCCATCGCACGCGCCGCGTCCGCGCTTTCGCCGGCGGTGCGGATCAACAGGCCCCAGCGCGTGGTCTTGAACGCCCAATAGAGCAGCGGCGCGATCGCAACGCCGATCAGGAACAGCACGTTGATGCGCAGCGCCGCGCGCAGTTGCGGGATGTCGCTCCACCAGCCGAAATCGATCGCCGGCAATCTTGGGGCAGTGGGCTCGATCAGCGGCTTGCCGAGGAAGAAGGCAAGCCCGGTGCCGAGCAGCATCAGCGCGATGCCGACCGCGATGTCGTTGACCCGCGGCAACGAGCAGATGCCGGCATGCAGCGCGCCGAACAGGGCGCCGGTGATCCCGGCGGCGAGCACGCCGAGCCATGGCGAGCCGGAGAGATAGGAGATGCCGTAGGCACTCATCGCGCCCATCACCAGCGTGCCCTCGAGACCGAGATTGATGCGGCCAGATCGCTCGGTGATGCATTCGCCGAGGCTGACGAACAGGAACGGCGTCGAGACACGGATGGCGCCGCCGAACACGGCGAGCGGAACGGTCCAGAGCCCGAGCGAAGCATCCGCCATGTCAGGATTTTCCCTTCAGGAAGCCGATCCGCCCGTAGAGCGCATCGCTCGCCAGCACGAACACGAAGATGATGCCCTGCAGCACCAGCACCGAGGCGTCGGGCAGGCCGAGCCGCCGCTGCAACAGGCCGCCGGAGGCCGAGATGCCGCCGAGCAGGATCGCCACCGGAATGATCGCCAGCGGATTCTGCCGCGCCAGGAACGCGACGAGGATGCCGGTGAAGCCGTAGCCGGCGGCGAGGTTGGCGTTGGTGCGGCCCTGCACGGCCGCGACCTCGATCATGCCGGCAAGCCCGGCGCAGCTGCCGGCAAGGAAGCAGATGGTCAGGATCAGCTTGCCGACGGAAAGCCCCACGATCTTGGCGGCGCGGATGTTGCCGCCGGCGACGCGCGCGGCGAAGCCGAAGGTGGTGTGATAGATCAAGATGTAGGCGGCGACGGCGGCGATCAGCCCGAACACCAGGCCCCAATGCACGTCGGTGCCGGGAATGCTGCCGATCATGTTGGCGGCGCCGATCTCGCGCGTCGATGGTTTGTTGAGGCTCGCCGGATCGCGCATCGGCCCCTCGACCAGATGGTTGAGGATCGCCAGCGCGATATAGACCAGCAGCAGGCTCGAAATCGTCTCGTTGACCCCGCGATATTGCCGTAGTCCGCCGGACAGCGTGATCCACAGCCCGCCGCCGATCATGCCCGCGATCACCATCGCGATCTGTACCACGATCGGCGCCGCGCCTTGCACAGCCAGGGCGGCTGCGGTCGCCGACAGCGCGCCGATCAGGAGCGCGCCTTCGCCACCGATGATCACCATGCCGAGCTGCGCCGGCAGCGCCGTGCACAGCGCGGTCAGGATCAAGGGCGCGGCGCGGGTCAGCGTGTTCTGCCACGAGAACCAGGTGCCGAACGCGCCGTAATACATGTAGAAATAGAGGTCGAGCGGGTTCTTGCCGTAGAGCGCGACAAAGCCGCCGAATACCGCGAGCGCGCCGATCAGCGCCGCGCCCGGGATCAGGATGTACTCGATGCTCGCGCCGTAGCGCTGGAGAAATCCGGGATCGGCGGCCGGAGCAACGCCGCCGGCCGCCTCCACCGATTCCGCCGCCTCCGTCGTCACGCGGTGGCTCCGATCACGCCCTCGACCAGATAATCCATCTTCTCGAGTTCGGGATCCTGCTGGCCGCGGTCGGTGCCACCAGCGATCACCGTCTTGCCCTTGTTGTCGGCGATCGGGCCTTTGAAGATGGTGAACTCGCCGGCCATGAACTTGGCCTTGACGTCGTCGGCATGCTTGCGCGCTTCCGCCGAGACCATCTCGCCATAGGGCGAGACCTTGACGATCTCTTCCTTCAGGCCGCCGCGATAGAAGTTCGGGATCGCTTCGCCCGCCGTGATCATCTTGACGAATTTCGGATAGAGCGCCTCCCAATTCCACTCGGCGCCGGTCAGATAGGCCTTCGGCGCCAGCGGCGACTGGTTGACGTGATAGCCGCAGACCATGGCGCCGCGGCGCGCGGCGTTCTCGACCATCGTCTTCGGTCCGTCGACATGGCAGGTCAGCACGTCGACGCCCTGGTCGATCAGGCTGTTGGTCGCCTCGGCTTCCTTGACCGGCATCGACCAGTCGCCGGTGAAGATCACCTGCGTGGTCGCCTTCGGATTGGCGAGCCGGGCGCCGAGCGTGAACGCGTTGATGTTGCGCAGCACCTGCGGGATCGGCTTGGCCGCGACGAAGCCGAGCTTGCTGCTCTTGGTCGAATAGCCGGCGACGATGCCGGAGATGTATTGGGCTTCGTCGATGTAGCCGAAATAGCTGCCGGCGCTCTTCGGGTCCTTGTCCGACCACAGGCCGCCGCAATGCTCGAAACGTAGTTTCGGAAACTTGGCCGCCATCTTGAGCACGTGCGGGTTGTAGTAGCCGAACGAGGTCGGAAACAGCAGCGTCGCGCCGTCGAGGTTGATCATGGACTCGATGGTCTTCTCGACCGCATCGGTCTCCGGCACCTTCTCTTCCTCGACCACCTTGATGCCGGGCAGCTTCTTCACCGCCGCCGCGCCCTGGGCGTGGGCCTGGTTGTAGCCGTAGTCGTCGCGCGACCCGACATAGATGAAGCCGATCGTGGTTTCCGCTGCAGCCGCGCCGCGAATGCCGACCGTGCCGCCGAGCGCCAGCGCGGCGCTTCCCTGCAATAAATTCCGTCTTGAAATCCTGCCAAAATCCATCGCGTGCTCCCTCCGGCGGGGTCCGGCCCGCCTGTCCTTGTCGCAACCGTCGTGACGGCGGCGCTCAGACGGAGTGTCGCAAGCTTCGTGCCAGAGCATGTTTGGCAATCAAGATTCGGTAAGTAATTGGATATGAATGGAAATAAGGATCAACGTGAGCGGCATCGGATGTCGATCGAGGTTGATCTGCCTATTTTATGAGCGATCAATCGCCGTTGTATGCAATGCCGTTAAGCACCCGCCAACCGCCGGGCGGCCGCTGCGCCCCCGGTCGGGATCGGCTCCGGGCACCCGATTTGCCGGCTGGTGAATCGGACCGGGCCTGCTACGAGTGAAGCGGGCTGCGGCGTCGGGTTGGACTGATGGGAAACAGTATGAGCGAGAAGAAACCGTCCTCGAATCCGTCCTGCCTTGGCGACGCGATCGTGGCGCGGATCGATCAACTCGCGACAATCTCCGAGACGCCGGAGCAACTGGCGCGCGTCTTCCTCACCGACGAGCATCGCAAGGCGGCCGATCTCATCCTGTCCTGGATGCGCGAGGCCGGCATGAGTGCGCATCTCGACGCCATCGGCAATGTCTGTGGGCGCTACGAGGGCGAGCGGCCGCACCTGCCGGCCCTGATGCTCGGCTCGCATTACGACACCGTGCGCGACGCCGGCAGATGGGACGGCCCGCTCGGCGTCATCACCGCGATCGCTTGCGTCGCCGATCTGAACCGGCGCGGCAGGCGGCTGCCATTCGCGATCGAGATCGTGGGTTTTGCCGACGAGGAGGGCGTGCGCTTCGCCTCGACCCTGCTCGGCAGCCGCGCGGTGGCCGGTACGTTCGATGAGAGCGTGCTCAACACGCGCGATCGGGCCGGAACGTCGATGCGCGACGCGCTGATCGCCTTCGGGCTCGATCCCGATCATATCGGCAAGGCGGCGCGCGCCCGCCGCGAGCTGTTCGGCTATGTCGAGCTGCACATCGAACAGGGCCCCGTGCTGGAAGAGAAGGCGCTGCCGGTCGGCGTCGTCACCGCGATTTCAGGCGCGACCCGGCTCGCCGCCAATCTCACCGGCGTCGCCGGCCATGCCGGCACTGTGCCGATGCCGCTGCGGCGTGACGCGCTGGCGGGCGCCGCCGAATGCATCGTCGCGATCGAGGAATTCTGCAGGAGCGACGAAGCCGGCCTGGTCGGCACCGTCGGCTATATCGACGCCATGCCCGGCGCCACCAACGTGATATCAGGCAAGGTGTCCTTTACGATGGACATCCGCTCGCAGAGCGACATGCATCGCAAGCGCGCGGTTGCCGACATCGTGCGGCAGATCGAGGCGATCGCAAGACGCCGCGAGCTCGCACTGCAGATCGATGTCACCCATGAGAACCGCAGCGTGCCCTGCGCGCCGTGGCTGAAAACCCAGATCGCCGAGGCCGTCGCGGCCGAGGGCCATGCCGTGTTCGAGCTGCCGAGCGGGGCAGGGCATGACGGGATGGCAATGGTCGATGTCGCCGATATCGGCATGATCTTCGTGCGCTGCCGCGGCGGCATCAGCCACAATCCGGCCGAACACGTCGAACTCGCCGATGCCGACACCGCCGCGCGGGTGCTGCTGCGTGTCATCGAGAATTTCCGGCCGCGCGACGCGGCGAACAGCTGAAGCTGGCGCGCTTGGCGGTCAGTGCCGCATCGGCATGCGCGGTACCCTGCCTTGATTTCGCCATGGTCCGGCTCGTGCCGAATTTGGACAGGTCTGACCGCCGCTCCCGGCCTGGTTGAGGCTCTTTGCGGGCTCGCCGTGAAGCGCTAGACTTGCGTCAACGGGGGAAAGGACATGAGGTCGTCCGTCGTCCAGGACGTTCAGTTCCCAAAACAACCGGCGCTGCAGCTGATCTATGACACTGCGCCGATCGGTCTTGCCTACCTTTCTCCCGATTGCCGTTACCTTCAGATCAACCAGCGGCTCACCGAGATCTGCGGCATTTCGGTCGAAGGTCATCTCGGACGTACGGTGCATGATTGCGTGCCCGCGCTGGCCACGGCGGTCGAGGGTATCGTCCGGTCGATCATGGAGACCGGAGAGCCCGTGACCGGAGTGGAGGTTTACGGCCAGCGTCCGGGCCACAATGACGAGCGATGCTGGATCACGCATTGGCATCCGCAGCGTGAACCGAACGGCAGCATCGTCGGTGTCAATGTCGCGGCCGAAGAGATCACGGATCGCAAGCGCAGCGAACGCGAGATCCGTGCCGCCCGCGACGCGGCCGAGAAGGCCTTGCACCATCTGCAGGAGACCCAGGCGTCCCTGATCGAGGCGGAAAAGCTTGCGGCGCTGGGACGGCTGGTGGCGGGCGTCGCGCACGAGATCAACAGTCCGGTCGGCACCAGCCTCACGGTCGCCTCGGTCCTTGAGCAGAAATGCGCCGACTTCGCCGCCGAAGCGGCGCGCGGCAAGCTGAAGCGCTCCAGCCTGAGCGATTTCATCGAGGTTGTCGAAAGCGCATCGTCGCTGCTGGTCGGCAATCTCAAGCGCGCCGCGGATCTTGTGCAATCATTCAAGCAGGTGGCCGTCGATCGAAGCTATTTCGACCGCAGCCGGTTCGATCTCGGCAAGGCGACCGAGCAGGTGCTTTCGAACCTGCGGCCGGCCTTGCCGAAGAACAATCTGGCGCTCGAGGTCGATTGCCCGCCCGGTCTTGCGATGAACAGCTATCCCGGCCCTTACGGCCAGGTGCTGACCAATCTGTTCGTCAATTCGGTCGCGCACGCCTTTCCGGATGGCAAAGGCGGCACCATTGCGATCCGGCTGCGTGCGTCAGGCACAGACCACGTGAAAATCCTGTTCGCCGACGATGGCTGCGGGATGGACCGCGACGTGCTGCGGCAAGCCTTCGATCCATTCTTCACCACGCGCCGCGACATCGGCCGGATCGGGCTCGGCCTCCACATCGTCCACAATATCGTCACCAACCGGCTGGGCGGAGAGCTCCATCTCGACAGTTCCCCGGGCAGGGGGACGAGCGTCCGGATCACGCTGCCACGCGTGGCGCCGCAGCGCGGGACCGACAGTTGACGCCCAAAGGGGGCGTCGAGAAGGAAATACTCCCCGGCCTCCGGACCGGAAAAGGTCCTTCCAAGTAACCGCCGCAAAAGGCATTCCACTACCCTTGCTTCCGGCCCCATCGTCGCGACATTCTCCTGACATTCCCTGGTGGTCACGACATGAGCCAATCCGCATTCGATCCCTTCGGCGAGCCGGTCCCCGCGGTCGATCCTTCGATCGCGAGCGAGGGCGTGTCGAAATGGCTGAAGACCGCAGGCACCAGCGTGTTCTGGGTGCTGGTGGCCGGCATCGTGCTGGCCCGCGCCGTCTATTTCGAGCCCGGCGTGTTCAGCTTCGAGCGTGCCGTTGCCTGGGCGCAGGGTCTGTTCGCCGCGCTCTAGCCGCCGGCATCCGCGGCGCCGTCTTCGCCGCTTGCGTCTCCCGAATGATCCCCTCGAACGCGACCGCCGCCGGCACGTCCAGCCGGCCGGGCGATTTCAGCTGCCAGAGCGTGCGCTCGATGTGGACGCCCTTGATCGGGATTACCCGCAATTTCCCAAGCCTGACCTGATCGTCGATCGTCGCAACAGACACGATGGCGACGCCGACGCCTGATGCCACCGCCTGCTTGATCGCCTCGGTGCTGCCGATCTCGAGCGTCCGCTGCGGCTCGACGCGGTGGGCGGCGAGCGCCTGCGCGACCACCTCGCGGGTGCCTGAGCCCGGCTCGCGCACGATCAGGATCTCATCGTTCAGCGAGCGAATGTCGATTGGCGCTTGAGCCGCCGCGAAGCGGTGATCGGGTGCCGCGATCAGCGCCATCACATCGGTGCGCCAGGCTGCGCTGGTCAGGTTCTCGTCCTCCACCGGCCCCTCGACCAGGGCGATCTCGATCTCATGCCCCAGCATCAGCGCGGCGATATCGAAGGTGTTGGCGCTCACCACATGCAGGTCGATGCCGGGAAAGGCGCGGTGGAAGACGCCGAGATATTCCGGGATCATATAGGTCGCGATCGTCGTGCTGGCGCCGATGCGCAGCGAGCCGCTGTCGAGGTTGCGCAGCGCCTGCAACTCGTCCTCGGCGGCACGCTCGGCCGCGAACAGCGTTTCGGCATGCCGCGCCAGCGCCGCGCCCTCCCGGGTCGGTCGCACCCCCTTCGGCGTGCGGTCGAGCAGACGGCAGCCGACCTGCAGCTCAAAATCCCGCACGCCCTTGGAGATCGCCGGCTGGCTGATGTGCAGGAGCTCGGCGGCGCGGGAGAAACTCCCCGTTTTCGCCACGGCCGCGAACAGGCGGAGCAGATGCAGGTTGAGGGACATAACTTCTCTCTATCGGGGCAGTCCGAAAATATATTAGCCAAGCGGCGTCCTCTGGCGCATAAAATCTTCTCCGAAAAGAGGATTCCGTGCCGGAACAAGAACGAGACCAGGGGCAGAAGCAGGGGGCGCTGAAGCGCATTTTCCGGCTCATTCCGGGCATTCTGCTCTGCGGGGTGGTCACGGTCATCTCGCTCGGCATCCAGGCCGCCGAGGAGCGCGTTTTCGACCATCCCTATATCGAGGCGCTGGTGGTCGCGATCCTGCTCGGCATGGCGGTGCGCACCGCCTGGGCGCCATCGGAGCGCTGGCGCTCGGGCATTGCCTTCAGCGCCAAGCAGCTGCTCGAGGTCGCGGTGATGTTGCTCGGCGCGTCGATCAGCTTCGCCGCGATCGTGGCCTCGGGTTATGTCCTGATCGGCGCCATCGCCGTGACCGTCGTGATCATGCTGGCGGTGAGCTATGGGCTGAGCCGCCTGCTCGGGCTCAAGACCAAACTTGCGATCCTGATCGCCTGCGGCAATTCGATCTGCGGCAACTCCGCGATCGCAGCGGTGGCGCCCGTGATCGGGGCCGATGGCGACGACATCGCCTCGTCGATCTCGTTCACCGCCATTCTGGGCGTGCTGATGGTGCTCGGCTTGCCGCTGCTGATCCCGCTGTTGAAGCTGACCGCGACGCAATACGGCATCCTCGCCGGGCTCACGGTCTATGCCGTGCCGCAGGTGCTGGCGGCGACCGTGCCGGCCGGCATCGTCTCGACCCAGATCGGCACGCTGGTGAAGTTGGTGCGGGTGTTGATGCTGGGCCCGATCGTGGTCGGTCTCTCACTGTTCGTGGCGCGGCGGCGCAAGGCCGGTACCGCCAAGGCCGGCGACACAAAGGCGGCGTCGATCAGCCCGTTCAAGCTGGTGCCCTGGTTCATCATCGGCTTTCTGGTGCTGGCCGCGCTGCGCTCGTTCCAGCTCGTGCCTGACATCGCGATTGTGCCGGTCACCAAGACGGCGGCGATCCTCACCGTCGTCTCGATGGCAGCCCTTGGGCTCGGCGTCGATGTGCGCGTGCTCTCGACCGTCGGCGGCCGGGTGACAGCAGCGGTCACGCTGTCGCTGCTGCTACTGCTGGGCCTCAGCATCGGCCTCGTGCATTTCTTCAAGTAGAGCATGATGAGATCAGGTTGAGCTGGAAGGGTGTCGAAAGTTCACCTCTCCCTTGGGAGAGGTCGATTTGCGCAGCAAATCGGGTGAGGGGTTACGGTCTATCGAAAGAGCAAGAGCCCTCACCCGGATTGCACCGGACGATGCATCGCATCGCCGAGAGCAATCCGACCTCTCCCCGACGGGGAGAGGTGAACCGAAAGCGCGGCAAGCCGAGTCAACCAAAACTCATACCGCTCTAGCCGGCTACTCGGCGGCCTTCGCGGTCTTGCCGAACACCCGTGTCGGCGCAGCAAAGCCGCAGGACGTGCCGTCGGTGATCTTGACCTGATCTTCCCAGGGCAGGCGGAAGCGGCCGGACACCATGTCCTGCATGAAGGTGTAGGGGCAATCCATCGCGCCGCCCTTCACCGCGACATAGCCGCGGTGCCAGAGCTGATAGATGTTGTTCTCGACGCCCCAGTTGATCCGCGCCTCGCGCACGAGGTCGGGCCGCACCTCGGCGGTGATGATCTCGTCGGCACGTCCCGTGGTGCCGTGCGCGATGATGCTGCCGTCGAAATTGACGATCATGCCTTCGCCCATCGAATCGAACGATCCATCCGAGCCGCACATGCAGACATTGGCTGTCACCATCAGGTTCTGGAACGCGTTGGCCTGGTTGGTGAAGCGCCAGCTGTTGCGGATCGGCGCGGTGTAGCCTGCGGTGCGGATCATGATCTCCGCGCCCTTGTAGGCGCATTCGCGCGCCATTTCCGGGAACATGCCGTCGTGACAGATGATCAGTGCGATCTTCGCGCCGTTCGGTCCGTCGATCACGGGAATGCCGATATCGCCCGGCTCCCACGGCTCGACCGGAATCCAGGGATGGAGTTTGCGATAATAGAGCTTGATCTCGCCGTGGTCGTCGATGATCAGCCCTGAATTGTAGGGATTGCCGCGCGGGTTGAACTCCATGATGGAGAAGCAGCCCCAGATCTTGTGGTCGATGCAGGCCTTCTTGAACGCCGCGACTTCAGGCCCGTCGAGCCGGCACATGATCTCCGGATTGGTGTCCATCGACAGGCCGTGCAGCGAATATTCGGGGAACACCACAAGATCCATGGTGCCGAGATTGCGCCGCGCCTTGCCGACCATCCAGACGATGCGTTCGGTCTGTCGCGCCAGATCGGCCTTGGTCGCGACCACGGGCAGTTGCAGCTGCACCAGTCCGATCACCACGCCGTTGGGTGATTTGTTGAGACCGCCAAGTCCATTCATGCCTGTCCTCCCGCTTGTTTGAGACGCTTGGGTCTTTTCGCGAACGATCAACGTCGTTCGATCCGGCTCTCGGCTAGCAACGATCATGCCAGCATCATTGTTGCATGATGGCATGCGGTTTGCTTAATCAGGCGCGGGTCTTTTCGCATTCGAGGCATGCGTCATGGCGGATTCAAGCGGGACAATCGCGGCGGAGCCGGAGCCGATCGCGCTCGACTGGAGCAAGACCGCGCTCGTCATCATCGATATGCAGCGCGATTTCATGGAGCCCGGCGGCTTCGGCGAGACGCTCGGCAACGACGTCAGCCAGCTTGCCCGCGCGGTGAGGCCGATCGCCGCGGTGCTCGCGGCGGTGCGCGACGCAGGGCTGCTCGTGGTCCACACGCGGGAGGGCCATCTGCCTGACCTCTCGGACGCGCCGCCGGCAAAGCTCGAGCGCGGCGCGCCGTCACTGCGGATCGGCGATCCCGGGCCGATGGGACGAATTCTGATCCGCGGCGAAGCCGGCCACGACATCATCCCCGAGCTCTATCCGCTCGACAGCGAGATCGTGATCGACAAGCCCGGCAAGGGCGCGTTCTACGCCACCGAATTCGGCGACATCCTGCAGAAATACGGCGTCGAGAATCTGCTGGTGTGCGGCGTCACCACCGAAGTCTGCGTCAACACAACGGTGCGCGAGGCCAACGACCGCGGCTACCGCTGCGTCGTGATCTCCGACGGCTGCGCGTCCTACTTCCCGGAATTCCACGAGATGGGCCTGAAGATGATCAAGGCCCAGGGCGGCATTTTCGGCTGGGTCGCCGATTCTGCCGCCGTGTTGAAGGCGCTCGCTGCCTAGAGCAAGATGAGATGGGATGCGGACTCATTAATGTGTGAAGACGGTCCCGGGTCGTTGCGTTCAGTGCCGAAGAATGCGAGGCGTCGTGCCGAACAGTTGAGGCCCGTACCTAGCCCTTCGCGGCGGGTACGGGCGGCACCGGCAGAATGATTTCGGAAGCGACCTTCCAGTCCTTCCCGACGCGAAGCCAATTGATGATCATTAGAAACGGCCTGGCTGTTCCATCCTGCCCCGCATAAGAGACCGTGATGTTCATCGGCACGTAGGACTCGGCGACGTCGCGCGTCAGGCCGACAACCTTGAGCTTCGAATAATCCGGCTCGAGCACGACCGGACCGGAGCTACCGATATCATGCAGCTTTTGATCAACCGCCTCGGTGCCCCAAAAGCCGGCCCAGTTCCCTTCGGACTGGATCGCGCTCTTGGCCACCAACAGGGTCGAGGGCGATTGCCAGAACATCCCATGCAGAGCCTTGAAATCGTGGTTGTTGGCCAATTCCATCAGCCTGCCGAACTTCGATTTTATCGCGCTGAGAGTAGCAGCATCCAGCGGCTCTTTCCTGACGGCGGGAGCAGACGCGACATTCCCGGTGGCAAGAGCCGAGGCAGCGAGAGTGACAAGAAGTGTCTTGTACATGCAGGAATTTCCCTTCGAATGTCTGGCTCGCGTCATGACAACACCCGCCGCGTTCCGCGATTGGTATGAGTTACCACTTCCATCGGCCGAAGGCGTCATCAGGACGTTTTAGCTCGCACATTCGCTTAGCAAGGTTGCGATTTTCGTATCGAGATTTCGGGCGACGGCAAGGGCTTCGGCGCTGCCATAATGCAGCAGATAACTCTCCATTTTGTCATAAGAGACGTGCACGCCATCGGGACGCTCATCGATGAGCACAGTGACTGGAGCGTAGGATCCAGCATCGGGCACGTGCTTGACCATTTCTTTCATGATGAGTGGATTGCCGATCACAAGCCGTATGATCCTGGGCGTCTTGGATCCGGTTTCGCGACGTAGAATGTCGCCCAGGTCAAATTCTGCGAAGAGCATAAGGTCTGTTCGGCCGAGGCCGCTTTGTACAACGCGCTCCAAATCCGGGAAGGATTTTGTCGCCCTCGTCTCCTTGAAAAATTCGACCATGTTGGGGTGCCCGACCGCAGACTTGAGCGCAGCCACAACAGCGTCGAATGGTTTTGAGCTCGTGAGGCTGAAACGCTCCACCTCGACTTTGACGATTGTCATTTGTCCTCCGTAACAACTCTCATGGATAAAGTGCCTGATCGCGTCGGAACGCGCCGGGTGTCATACAGCCGCGGACTGCGCATCCACGAAGGTCCGGACGTGGCTGACGAACATCTCGTGGTGCTGAAACAGGGCGCCGTGCCCTGAATCGGGATAGAGGACCAGCTGAGCGTTGCTGAGCTCCTTGAACATTGCGTAGGCGTTGTTCGCGGGCAGCATCGTGTCGTGGCTGCCGCTGACCACAAGGGCGGGTTGGTGGATGGCGCGCAGAATGGCGTGCCCGGGGTCAGGTGTGGCGCACCATGTGATCAGCGCCTTGGCCTGCGGATCGGTTACCGCGCTGCCGTTATCGGTGTCCCGATCGTCCTTGCGCACCTTCGTCCGCTTCAGGAAGGCCAAGCCGGACGACCGGCTGGCGGATGAATTTGTGAAGAACAGCGGCAGACGGGGATCCGGCGCATCGGTTTGCGAAAACGCTTCCCGCAGAACCGCCAGCAGGTGTTCCTCTCCGCCTTTCGGCGCGGTACCGACGAGGATGAGCTTGCGGACGAGCCGTCCGTGCTCGGCGGCGATCTGCTGGGCGATGCAGCCGCCGAGGGAAAAGCCCAGCAGGTCGACCTCAGAAAGACCGAGCAGATTGATGAAGGCGACTGCATCTCTTGCCATCGCTGCGATATTGTCGGGCGTTTGGCCGGTCGAGCGACCGACCCCGGCGTTGTCGAATGCGATTACAGGGCGATCGGTGGCGAGAGCGTTGACGACGGCGGGATCCCATGCATCGATGTTGCCCGAGAAGTGCTGCAGGAGAACAAGCGGCGTTCCGGTAGCGGAGCCGAGGCGGCGATAGGCGAAGCGGATTCCGTGGCCTTCGATGTAGCGGGTCGGCGCCGTTTCGAGCGTGGCGGCGTCCTGGCTCGCGATGTCGGGTTGAGTCATGTCATCCTCCGGATGCTTGGCATAAAATATTCGAGTGGGGGACCGGCGCGACGCAGCGACCGAGGCCTTCCTTCGGGAGGCGCTGGCGCTTCCGCGGCCTTGGCTGGTTTTCGCCGTCGCGGTCCGATGAGTACTGAATTCTCTGAGCGAGCGTGCGCACTCCCGGCGCGAAAGCGCCGGGAGCGGTACCGTCACTTCGAGAGCGCGGCCTTTTCGATGACCTCGGCAACTTGCTTCGCATGGACGACGAGCGAGGCATGGCTGCCGGCGACTTCCGTGGTCTGAGCCTTCATCCTGGCTGCGAACGACTTCTGGGCCTCGGGCGCGAGGACTTTGTCCTTCGTGCTGATGACATAGAACGTCGGCTTGTCGTGCCAGGCCGCAATGTCGACGGGGGCTTCGAACGCAACGTGATTCAACGGAAGCTGCGAGTTGGCCAGGTGCTCAGCGATTTCCGGAGGAAGGTCGGCCGCGACGGCTGACGGAAACACTTTGGGATCGATGTACAAATTGCCCTTCGCGTCGGGATGGATCGCATTGCCGCCTTCGGTCGGCGGGCCGGCCTTTGCCAGCGACGCCAGGGATTCGCCCACCTCCGGCGCGAAGGCGGAAACATAGACCAGCGCCGAGACCTTGGGATCGTTGCCGGCTTCCGTGATCACCACGCCGCCCCATGAATGGCCGACGAGAACGGTCTTGCCATCCTGCTTCGCAAGCGCCTGTTTGGTGGCATCGACATCAGCGGCGAGCGAGGTGAGCGGATTTTCCACGAGCGTGACGCTGTAGCCCTTCTTCGTGAGAATATCGGCAACGGGCTGCCAGCTCGTCTGGTCCACGAAAGCGCCGTGCACGAGCACGATGTTGTGGGCTGCTCCCTTGGGCAGTTCGGCGGAATGGGCGGAGCCGACCAAGGTCGATCCGGCCAGGAGTGCGGTGGCGGCTGAGAGGAGGATATTTCGCATTGATTGTTCCTGTTGGCATGTCGGACGAACACTGTCCGGGGGACTGGACAGGCGTTTCCCAGCAAGGTCGCGGTTCTTCCATCTGCCGTTGGCTAAATGGTTGCCGTACGTGATGTCGGCCCGCCGCGACGTGACCTATTCCGCCGGCCTTTCGGACGATAGAGATCAATCGTCCGGATGTTGTGTCCTATCGTCCACCGGTCTAATCTCGGCGACATGGATATCCTCGCCCAAGTGCTCGATCGCGTTCGTCTCAGCGGGACGCTGCTCTTTCACTTCGAGCTCGGCCATCCCTGGCATCTTGAGTTGCCGGCGCGCCCCTACGCCCTGTTTCACTATCTCAGCCAGGGCTCGGCGACCTTCGCGCTCGAACAGGGAGAGGAAATCCAGATGACCGAGGGCGATTTTGTCGTCATCACACGCGGAGAGCCCCACGTCTTTTATTCGGATCGCCGGGCCGAGCCGTTGCGGATTATGGATATCGATCGATCGTCGCCGCGTCTTGGCGTCGTTCGTCACGGCGGCCGTGCAAAGCCGCTCTCGACCATGATTTGCGGAAATTTCACGGTGTCACGGCCACTGTTTGGTAGCGTGCTGGAGCTACTTCCGCCCGTGCTCCTGCTGAAGCCGACGGCGGACGGTGGTTGGCTTGAAGCAATCTTGCGCCGCATGGTCAGCGAGTCCGCGCTCGAGCGTCCTGGCCAACGCGTCGCGCTTTCACGACTGACGGAAGTGCTCTTTGTCGAGGTGCTCCGAAACTGGATCGCGTCTCTCAGCCCCGGACAAGGCGGCTGGCTCGGGGCCATATCTGATCCGCATATCGGACCGGCGCTCAAGCTGATTCACGAAAACCCGGAGCGCCCCTGGACCCTGAGCGACCTTGGCCACCGCGTGGGGCTCGGCCGCTCGGTATTTTCCGCGCGCTTTACCAGGCTCGTCGGCCAGTCCATGCACCGCTATGTGATCGAACGCCGGATGGCGGAAGCAGCGTTCCTGCTCGAAACCAGCGACGAGCCGATCGCACGAATTGCGAGCCGGGTCGGTTACGAGACAGCGGCAGCGTTTTCGAAGCTGTTCCACCGGCATCACGGCCTATCGCCTGGCCGGTACCGAGCGGCTCGACGATCTGACGGCGGAGGAAGGCAAGGGGACGTTCAGGAAGCAGAAGTTGCCGAATGCCCTTGGCCCAGATGTCCGCATTTCGGAATATTAGAAGAATGTGCCTGAGTTGCCCGACGTGTCAAGTTGCCTGGTCGAACGCCGGACGCCGCCGGCTACTTTGCATGGGGTTGTTTTCGATATTTTGGCAGCGCGCCCTGCGACGGCCCCATAAGTTCATATCGCTCTAACCGCCTTTCACCGCGCCGGCGGTGAGCCCGGCGACGATCTGCCGCTGCGCCATCACGGTGAGCAGCAACACCGGTGCCGTCACGATCAGCGCGGCGGCGGCGAGCGGGCCCCAGCTCAGCTGGTCGAACGAGATCATGTTGTAGACTGCGACCGGCAGCGTGCGGGTCTCGCGCCCGGCCAGCACGATGCCGAACACGAAATTGTTCCAGGAGAAGATCACCGCGAGGATGAAGGCGACCGCGAGCCCGGGCCTGGCGATCGGCAGCGCGACATGGCGGAACACCTGCCAGCGGGTGGCGCCGTCGATCAATGCGGCTTCCTCCAGCTCCAGCGGCGTGGTCTCGAAATAGCCGATCATGATCCAGATCACGATCGGCACCGTGACCACGAGATGGATGATGATCTGCGGCACCAGCGTGCCGAGCAGGCCGAGCCACTGGAACAGCAGGAACAGCGGGATCAGGTACGACAGGCCCGGCGTGATGCGCGCGATCAGAATCACGATCGCCGATTTATGCGCGGCCATCCGGGCAATGCCGTAGCCGGCGGGCACGCCGACCAGCATCGCGAGGCCGGTGGCGCAACCGGTGACAACAAGGCTGTTGGTGAAATAGGTCAGGAAGCGGTTGGAGGCGAACACGTCGGCGTAGTTCTTCCACGCGAAATGCTCCGGGATGAACACCGGCGGATAGGAGGCGTTGTCGATCTCGAACTTCAGCGACAGCGACGCCATCCAGAGGAAGAACAGGATCGCCGGCGAGACGATGACGAACACCGACAGCCACAGCCCGATCCGGCCCAGAATCTGACGCAAAGCCATCTGACGCGGGTTCATGCGCCGTCTCCGAGCTCTGACGTCCACAGCATGCGCTTGCGTAAGTAAAGCAGCAGCGCTGCGAGCGCGACGATCAGAAGGAAGAACACCACCGCGATCGCCGAGCCGTAGCCGAGGTCGTAATAGACGAAGGCGACGCTGTAGAGATAGACGTTGATGGTTTCCGACGCCGAGCCCGGCCCGCCCTGGGTGATCGCGAAGATGATGTCGAAACTCTTCACCGCGTCGATCATGCGGATCATGCCGGCGATGAACAGGAACGGCATGATCAAAGGCAGCGTGATGAAGCGGAACACCTGCCAGAAATTGGCGCCGTCGATCTGCGCGCTCTCATAGGGTTCGGTCGGGATCGCGGCGAGGCCGCCGAGCACGATCAGCATCACCAGCGGCGTCCATTGCCAGGTCTCCACCAGCACCAGCGACGGGATCACGGTCGCCGGGTTGAACACCCAGAGCTGCGGCGGCAGGCCGACCAGCGACAGCAGATAGTTCAGCACGCCAAGCTGCGGGTGGAACATCATGGTCCACACCAGCGCGATCGCCACGGGAGTGGCCATCATCGGCATGATGAAGATGCCGCGCCAGAAGCCGCGCGCGGCGAACTTCTGGTGAAACACCACCGCCGCCAGCGTGCCGAACACCAACGGCAGCAGCACCGACAGCGCCGTGTAGGACAGCGTGTGCCCGACCGCCTCGACGAAGCGCGGATCGGTCGGCAGCCGCAAATAATTGGCAAGCCCGACGAAGGTGGTCGGCGAGCCGACCTTCCATTCCTGCATGCTCATCCAGATCGTGAACACCCACGGAAAGATGATCACCGCCAGCACCACGACGAGCGCTGGAATCACGAACGGCCAGTAGGACGGCGGACGCCATTCACGCGCCGGCGCGGCGTCTCCAGAGCCATCGGCTCTGGACTCTTGCTTTGACGCGTTTTCTTCACGCGAACCGGTACCCACTTCGCTTGAAAACGCTTTTGCCGCCGGCTCAGCCTGTGTCACCACGCTCACGCTTTTTCACTGCGCTCCAGGATCGGCCGGAATTGCTCGTGCGCCTTCTTCAGCTCGGTGGCGGGATCGGCGCCTGACAGCGTCGCGGTCAGCGCCGCACCGACGATGTCGCGGAATTCGGCGACCGGGATGATGACGGGCAGGCCGAGCTTCGAGATCTTGGCGGAGTCGATCACCGATTGCAGCCATTCCTTGGTCTTCACGCCCTTGGCGACCTCGGCATCGTCGACGATGGAGTTGCGGAACGGCACGCCGCCGCCGGCTTGCAGCAGGCGGGCGCCCTGTCCCCGCGAGACCACCCATTGGCAGAGCAGATAGGCCGCTTCCTTGTTCTTGCTCGCCGCGGCGATGCCGATGCCGTCGCCATAGGTCGAGGAGAACTTGCCCTTGGGTCCGGCGGGCACCAGCGTGTAGCCGACCTTGCCGACGATGCGCGAGGCGGCGGGATCTTCCAGTGGCGGCGCCCAGCCGTCGGCATCGATCCACATCGCCGAGCGTCCCTGCGTGAACGAGGCCATCGACTCCATCCAGTTGAAGCCGGCGACGCCGGGCGGCGCGCATTTGGTCAGCAGCCGCTGATAGAGTTTTGTGGCCTCGATCGCCTCGGGGCCGTCGGTCAGGATGTTGCCCTTGGCATCGAGGAATTCGCCGCCAAAGTTCAGGTAGAAGTTGGTCCACATCGCCATGTTGGCATTGCGCAGGCCGCGGCCGACGAAGCCGTAGATGCCTTCCTTCGGATCGGTCAGCTTTTCGGCGGCGACCGCCATCTCCTCCAGCGTCTTCGGGACCTCGACGCCCTTCTTCTGGAACAACTCCTTGTTGCAGTAGAGGATGAAATAGTCGACCGACCACGGCAGCGAGAACATCTGGCCCTTGTCGTTGCGCGCATATTGCAGGCCGGCCGCGGAGAAATCGCTCTCGATCAGGTCCGGCGGCGTCAGGCTCGGGTCCTTGAGATAGCCGCTCATATCGGCGAGCCAGCCGCCCTTCTCGAACTGCCGCTTCTGCACGTGATAGCTCAGGTGAACCACGTCGAAGCTCGGCTTGCCCGAGGACAGCTCGATGACGCATTTCTGGCGCTGCTGCTGCTCGGGAATCTGCTCCGACTCGACCTTGATGCCGGAGAGCTCGGTGAATTCCTTGATGTATTTTTGCAGATTGTCGCCACGCGGCCCCTTGGCGAGGATCACCTCGAGCGTGGTGCCGGAATATTTCTTCCAGTTGACCTCGGCGCGGGCCGGAAATCCGGTCAATCCAACCGCGCCGGCGGCGGCGGTGCCGGCCAGCATCTGCCGGCGCGAGATCAGGTGATGCGACATGTTTCTCTCCCAGACGGTTCTTGTTTGGGAGGGATACTAGCGTCTCAACTCGATCTGCCTAGTCCCACATGCGCGACGCCGCTGCATAACGCCGCGCCGCGCATGTAATGTAATGGCAGCTATGCCTTGACGAAGGCGAGCAGGGTGCCATTGCCGGCAGCCGGCGGCACGGTGATGCTGGCGCCGCTCTTCACGCCGCTCGTGCCCAGCGCTTTCTCGGTCGCGGCAAGGTCGGCCGCGATCACGAGGCCGGCGCCGCCGCGCTCAGACAGGCCATCCAGCGATACGCCGGGGTAGCGCTTGCCGAGTTGGTCTTTGGTCAGGAACACGAAGTCGGCGCGGTCGCCGCCGGACGGCACTGCAACGGCACCGTCGGCATCGTGCCTGACGGCGATATCGATCATCCTGGAGAGATGCGCGGCATCGGTCGCGGGATCGGGCGAGACGATCAGCACCTGCTTGAGGCGTTTTGCCCCATTGGCGTGCGTCATCAATTCAGGAATCCACACCGTCTCGCGCGTCTTGTGCTGGCAGGCGAAGATGCGGACGCCGCCGGGCGCTTCCGCGGTCGGCCACTGGAAGGTGCGGAATTTCGCCGCCGAGACCGTGCCGTTCGGCAGCATCACCGGGCGTTCGAAATCGGTCGGCCCGACCGGCGTATAACCGCGGGCGCGGATCTCCTCGGCGCCGGCAGCGGAATCCACCGCGGTGAATGCGATGCGTTCGATGCCTTCGCCGCGCTTCTCCAGGAAGGCGCGCGCCGGCGCATTGTGCTCCGTCGGCGTCAGCACGCCGAGCAATTCCATGTAATCGGGATCAAACATGATGGTGTAGTTGCCCGATCCCATATGCGCGCTGTGGGTGCCGCGCGGCGACACGGTGAAGCCGAGCCGCTTGTAATTCTCGGCGGCCTTGTCGAGGTCCTTGACCATGACCACGGCGTGATCGATTCCGATGACGTTCTTGAGTGCCACTTGTTGTCTTCCCGGCTGGAATGAGGGATTGGCTTTTGTTTTGACGCGTTTTCTTCACGCGAACCGGTATCCACTTCGCTCGAAAACGCTATAAATCTAACCAGAACGATCGGGCGCCCGCAAGAAAGGATCATGATGAGCAGCAATGCCGTGCGCTCGCCCAATTCGCTCTGGGCAGCAGTGACGCCATCCGGCCCTGATTGTCCCGAACTGACCGGCGCGCAGCAGGCCGACGTCGTCATCATCGGCGGCGGTTTCACTGGTCTATCGACCGCGCTGCATCTGCGCGAGGCCAATGTCGACGTCGCGATCGTCGAGGCTGCGGAGCCGGGCTGGGGCGCCTCCGGCCGCAACAACGGCCAGGTAATTCCGACGCTGTCGCGTCCCGATCCCGATGACATCATTGCCAGGCACGGCGCGGCTGGCGAGCGCTTCGTCGCGATGCTGCGAGACAGTGCGTCCATGCTGTTCGACGTCGTCAAGCGCTACGACATCGCGGCCGAGCAAGAGCAGGCCGGCTGGGTGCAGCCGGTGCATTCGCCCGGCCGCATCAAGATCGCGGAGCGGCGGGTGCAGCAATGGTCGAAATTCGGCGCGCCGGTCGAACTGCTGTCGCGCGATCAGACCAGGGACATGCTCGGCTCGGATGCGTGGTATGGCGGCTTCTGGAACCGGACCGGCGGTCACGTCAATCCGCTGGCGCTGGCGCGTGGCCTTGCGCGCACCGTGCTCGGCCTCGGTGCGCGGATCTATGCCCGTTCGCCCGCGACGAGTTTCGAGCGCCGTGGTGACCGCTGGGTGGTGAAGACCGAGCAGGGCGAAATCTCCGGCCGCGCGCTGGTGGTCGCGACCAATGCCTATAGCGGCGAGTTCACCAAATCGCTGGTGCCGGAGATCGCAACCGAGGTGATGCCGGTGCTGTCGTGGCAGATGGCGACCCAGCCGCTGTCGGACAATGTCCGCAAGACCATCATCCCCGCCAGGCAGGCGATGTCGGACACCCATGGCGAGCTGTATTTTGCGCGCTACGACGCGCGCAATCGGCTCGTCACCGGCGGCGCCGTGCTCGGCCCGGGCGACAAGACCGCGCGGCTCAAGGCGCGGGTGACCGAGCGGCTGCAGCTGATATGGCCGCAGATCGGCGACGTGTCCTTCGACTATGTCTGGAACGGCTATGTCGGGATGACGGCGGATTTCCTGCCGCGTATGCACCGGCTGGGACCGAACGCCTATGGCTGGACCGGCTGCAACGGCCGCGCGGTGGCGCTGACGATTCCACTCGGCCGCGAATTGGCGCGGGCGGTCCAGGGCGTGCCGGAAAGCGAGCTAGCGCTGCCGTTCACCGAGCCGGTGCAGTATGTGGCGCACGGACTCCTGCGCAAGCTCGCGCCGTGGATGCTGGTGCTGTACCGGCGCCGCGATGCACAGGAGCTGGTCAAGGGCGATCGCTTCGAGCTGCTGCGCTGGGCGGAGTATTTCCTGGCTTCGCGCCGCTCACGGTGAACGCGGACCAACGCTACGCGATGCCCTGATTAGGCGATCAAGGCATCGCGCTTGCGCGTGAAGTCGCCGCCGGGGATCGCTGACAGCAGCGCCTGCGTGTAGGGATGCTGCGGCCTGCCGAACACCTCCGCGGTCGGCCCTTGCTCGACCACGGCGCCATCCTTCATCACGGCGACCAGATCGCAGATTTGTGCAGCAACCCGCAGATCGTGAGTGATGAAGATGATGGAGAGGCCGAGCTGCTGGCGCAGTCCGGCGAGCAGTTTCAGCACCTGCGCCTGCACCGAGACGTCGAGCGCCGAGACCGGCTCGTCGGCGACCAGCACGTCCGGCTTCAGCGCCAGCGCCCGCGCGAGCCCGATGCGCTGCCGCTGCCCGCCGGAAAATTCGTGCGGGAAGCGGTCGCCGGCGGACGGGTCGAGGCCGACCAGTTCGAACAGCCTTCGTGCTTCCGCGATCGCCGTTGTGCGGTCGGTGCCGTGCACGATCGGTCCTTGCGCCACCAGCTCGGCCGCCTTGCGGCGCGGGTTGAGCGAGGCGAACGGATCCTGGAACACCATCTGGATGTGGCGGGTCTCGCGCCTGATCTCCTCGCGTGTCAGCTTCGCCCAGTCCTTGCCGTCGAGCACGATCGATCCGGTGTCGGGATCGATCAGTCGCACGATGCAGCGCGCGAGCGTCGATTTGCCGGAGCCGGACTCACCGACGATGCCGAGCGTCGCGCCGCGCGGCAAATGCAGCGAGACGTTCTTGACTGCTTCCGTGATCCGCGCGCCGCGGCCGAGGAAGCCGCCGGTGCGGTAGGTTTTGGAGACGCCGTCGATGGTCAGGATGTCCTTGCCGGAAAGGATGCGCGGCGGCGGCGCCTTCAGCGGCGGAACCGCTGATATGAGTTGCTTCGTATAGGCATGCTGCGGATCGCTCAGCACCTTGTCGGCGGCGCCTTGCTCGACAATCGCGCCATGCTGCATCACCACGACGCGATCGGCGATCTCGGCGACGACGCCGAAATCATGGGTGATGAACAGCACCGCCGTCTTCTTGCGCTGCTGCAGGTCGCGGATCAGCTTCAGGATTTGCGCCTGCGTCGTGACGTCGAGCGCGGTGGTCGGCTCGTCCGCGATCAAAAGCTTGGGGTCGAGCGCCAGCGCCATCGCGATCATGGCGCGCTGGCGCTGGCCGCCGGAGAGCTCGTGCGGATAGGCCTTTGCGGCAGCCTTGGGGTCGGGGATGCGGACGTCCTCGAGCAGCGCCAACACGCGCGCATTGATTTCGGCCTTCGACAGGCCGGTGTGAATCGAGAACATCTCGCCGATCTGGTCGCCGATGGTGCGCAGCGGATTGAGTGCAGTCATCGGCTCCTGGAAGATCATCGCGATTCCGGCGCCGCGCACCTCGCGCATCTCGGCACTATCTGCGGCGCAGAGGTTGCGCCCATCGAATATCATCCGGCCCTGTTCGATGGTCACCTCATTCGGCAGCAGCCGCATGATGGCGTTCGCCATCATCGATTTGCCGGAGCCGGACTCGCCGACCACGCAGAGGATTTCATTCGATGCAATCGACAGGGAAACGTCGGCCAGCGCGTGCGGCCGGTCGGCGCCTTTGGGCAGGCGCACCGTCAGTCCGTTGAGCGAAAGGACGGTCTCGCTCATCGGCTCTTCAGCCTCGGATTGAGCGCATCGTTGAGGCCCTGGCCGACCAGCGACACCGCGAGCACGGTGACCAGGATCGCAATGCCGGGGATTGCCGAGACGTACCATTGCACGCGGAGCACATCGCGGCCGAGCCCGATCAGATTGCCCCAGGAGGCGACGTTGGGGTCGGACAGCCTCAGGAACGCCAGCGCGCTTTCCAGGAGGATCGCGACCGCCATCACCACGCTGGCATAGACGATCACGGGCGGCAGCGCGCTGGGCAGGATCTCGCCGAGGATCAGCTGGACGTCCTTCATGCCGAGCGTCTTGCCGGCCTGCACGAATTCCCGGTTGCGCAGCGACAGGAATTCGGCGCGGGTCAGCCGCGCAGGCGCCGGCCACGACACCACGCCGACCGCGATGGTTACCGTGGTCAGCGTCGAACCGAACACCGCGACCAAGACCAGCAGCAGCACGAAGTTCGGCAGGGTCTGGAACGCCTCGGTGATCCGCATCAGCACATTGTCGACCCAGCCGCCGTAATAGCCGGCGAAGGCGCCGACCAGGATGCCGATCAGGATCGCGATCACGGTGGCGACGCCGCCGATCAGGAGCGATATCCGCGCGCCGTAAAAGATTTGAGCTGCGATGTCGCGGCCGGAATTGTCGGTGCCGAGCAGGAAGCGCGGATTGGAGAATGGCCAGATCAGCGGCCGGCCCGCCAAAGCGAGGGGATCGCGCGGATAGAGCAAACCGGCGCTGATCGCCATCGCGATCACAAGCAGCAGCAGGATCAGGCCGATCACCGCGGCCGGGCTGCGGAAGTAGCGTTTCACCGCGTCCATCGTCAGCCCTCCGCCGCGATGCGCGGATCGAGCCGCGCGTAGAGCAGGTCGACGACGAAGTTCACGATGATGACCAGCAGCGCGGACACGAAGACGATGCCGAGCAGGGTGTTGAGGTCGCGCTGCACCACCGATTCATATGCGAGCCGGCCGAGGCCGGGCAGCGAGAACACGCTCTCCACCACGACCGAGCCGCCGAGCATGGTGCCGGCCTGAAGTCCGATCAGCGTCACCATCGGCAGCAGCGCGTTGCGTAGCACATGGCGGGTGATGACATGGGTCTCGTCGAGACCCTTGGCCCGGGCGGTGCGCACGAAATCGAGGTTCAAGACCTCCAGCATCGAGGCCCGCATAATGCGCAGATAGATCGCCAGAAAGATCAGCCCGAGCGTCAGCGTCGGCAGCACCAGATGGGCGGCGATATCGAGCACGCGCCAGATCCCGGTCTGCACCGTGCCGATGTCCTCGAAGCCGCCCGGCGGCAACCATTGCAGATAGACCGAGAACACCACGATCGCCATCAGCCCGAACCAGAATGAGGGGGTGGCGTAGAAGATCAGGCCGAGGGTGGAGATCATGGTATCCGGCCAGCGGTTGACGCCGCGCGCGGCGATCACGCCGAACAGCAGGCCGAAGAAGAACGCGAACGACAGCGACGCGGTCATCAACAGGATGGTCGGCGGCAGCCGCTCCAGGATCACGGTCGCCACCGGCTTGCCGTAGATCGAGGAGAAGCCGAGATCGAGCCGCACCAGCCGCCACAGATAGTTGGCGAGCTGCGCCGGCACCGAGAGGTCGAGCCCGTAGAACTTGCGCAATTCCTTTGCGGTCGCTGCATCGCCGCCGCCCATCTGCGCCATCAGCGCATCGACGGTGTCGCCCGGCGCCAGCTGCAACAGCAGGAACACGCCGATCAGGATCAGGAACAGGGTCGGGATCGAGGCAGCAAGCCGCCGCCCCGCAAGGCTCAGGATACGCATGCGTTATCTATAGCGTGTTCAGACGACGTGGACACCGGTCTGCATCGGATTGGCGCAGGTCTCTCGGTCACCTCGCCCCGCTTGCGGGGAGAGGTCGGATCGCATCGCACGATGCGATCCGGGTGAGGGGGTACAGGTCTATCGATAGACTAATCTCGCGGAGACGGCCCCTCACCCCAACCCTCTCCCCGTGAAGAACGGGGAGAGGGAGAAGGAGCCTCAGGCCGAAAGCCAGAGATCGTGCCAGCTCGCTGAGCCCCAGCGCGGCGTGTTGGAGTGGTTGCGCGCCTTGGCCGTGATCACGGTGACGAAGATCTGCTCGATCGGCATCCAGACCGGCAGCTCGGTGTTCACCTCCTTGACGAAATCGGCATAGAGCGCCTTGCGCTTGGCCGGATCGACTTCGGTCGCGGCATCGTCGATGGTCTTGTCGACGGTCTTGTCCTCCCAGCCCCACTGGTTGGTCCACGGCGCGCCCTTGGGCTGGCCGGAGCGGTACCACACCGTGGTCGAGACCGCGGGGTCGTTGCGGTACTGGTGCCAGCCGGTCGCGAGATCGAAGGCGTGCTCGTCATAGACCTGCTTGAGGAAGCCGCCGCCGTCGTTGCGCACGATGTCGACCTGGATGCCGACTTCTCCCAGCGACTGCTGGATGAAGGTCGACCACAGCGAGATGTCCTCGCCCCACGGCGCCGGCAGCAATTTGAGCGAGAAGCGGTTGCCGCCGGAGGCCTTGAAGCCGGCCTCGTCGAGCAGCGCGATCGCCTTGGCCTTGTCGTATGGATATTGCGGCGTGTTCGGCCCGGGATAGAAGTCGGTCGAGGTCGAGGGGATCGGCCCGGTGCCGAGCTTGGCGAAATCGCCGAGGAAATTGTCGATGAAGAACGGTACGTTGACCGCATGCGCGATGGCGCGGCGGACGCGGATGTCGGACAGTTCCTTGCGGCGGAAGTTGAACTCGATGGTGTTGGTGCGGGCGTTGCCCTCATTGCCCTTGGTCGCGACGATGAAGCGCTTGTCCTTGCCGAGCCGCGCCATGTCCGAGATCGTCAGCCCCGAGAACGGGCTGTAGTGCAGCTCGCCGGCCTCCATCTGCGCGGCCGCGGCGGCGCGGTCGGTGATCACCTTCCAGACGATGCGGTCGAGATAGGGCGCGTTCGGCCGCCAATAGTCCGGGTTGCGGTCGGCGATGATGTATTGCCCGCGCTCATATTTGACGAATTTGAACGGGCCGGTGCCGACCGGCGCCAGATTGGTCGGGTTCTGCCTGATGTCGCCGCTCTCATAGAGATGCTTTGCCGAGACGTAGCCGAGGTCGGGCAGGGCGCGGAGCAGGAGGTTCAACGGCATCGGCCGCTCGTAGCGGAAGATCGCGGTCTGCGGATCGGGCGTGTCGACCGCGGTGAGGAACAGCTGCAGCGTCGATCCGTAGTTGAGGATCTTCTTCCACATGTTCATCGCGGTGAAAGCGACGTCCTCCGAGGTGAACGGCTTGCCGTCGTGCCAGGTGACGCCCTTGCGCAGCTTGAAGGTGACGGTCTTGCCGTCAGGCGCCGCCTCCCAGCTCTCGGCGAGCACGCCGATCGGCTGTCCCTGGGCGTCGAGGTCGACCAGATTCTCCTGAATCTTGCCGCCGATGATGTAGACGCCGGTCGAGGCCTGGATGCTCGGGTTGAGCTGGCGCTGCTCTGCGCCGTAATGGACGTTGAACACGCCGCCCTTGCGCGGGGTTTCCTGCGCGAATGCCCGCATCGGATTGATGACATTGGCCGCAATCGCGGCCGAGGTCAGCAGGGCCGTGCGGCGGTTAATCTCAAGGCGGGTCAAATCCATACGCGGGTCTCCAGAACTTACATAAGGGCACGTATCGGCCGGCCAGCTGGTCGGTTGTGGCGGCCTTTGACGATGTTACGATGGAATGGGAACCCGAGTCATTTTCTAATGCCTCGCCCTTTTGGAGGATCGTTTCCGAAACCTGAAGTGGCGTGTCGCAGCGCGTCGCAACCCGAATTGCGCGCCGCATTGTCGCTCCCGGACGCTTCAAGGTGTGTGCGGTGATTCTCTCGGGGGCCTGTTTCGGGAGCCCCGAAGCCGCGCAAACCCTGTAATTTTAGGGGTCGGAAGCACCTTGACTTGAAAAAACACTGGAAAAATCCCTGATTCGGGGGCTGTCCACAGCGATATTGCTGTGGGGAGTGCAGAAAACACTGTTTTTCTCGGCGTTTTCCGCCATATCGTGCCCATTCCAGAATCAATGGAGCAACCATGGCTACCCAATTGTCGAAGTCGCAAGTGATCGAGAAGATCGCGACCACCACCGAACTCTCCAAGCGCGACGTCAAGAACGTCTTGGACTCGCTTGTCGATGTCGGCCACAAGGAGCTGAAGAAGGCCGGGGTATTCCTCGTCCCCGGCTTCGCGAAGTTCGTTGTCGTCAAGAAGCCTGCGACCAAGGCGCGCAAGGGCACCAACCCCTTCACCGGCGAAGAGATGATGTTCAAGGCCAAGCCGGCCCGGAAGATCGTCCGCGCTCGGCCGGTCAAGGCCGCCAAGGACGCGGTTTAAGATGAAAGGCCTCCGGTGACGGAGGCCTTTTGCTTTTGAGCCGTCGCTTCCTGCCGTAGGTTGCCAGCTGCGTTTTCGAGCGAAGTGGACACCGGTTCGCGTGAAGAAAACGCGCCAAAGCAAAATCTGGAGCTTCGGTTCTGGTTGAACCGGAACCGGAGCTCTAGACCACCGGCGATCGGCCACCATCGACATTGATGGCGGTGCCGGTGATGTAGGAGCCTTGCTCCGAGGCCAGGAAGCAGGCGAGGTTGGCGAACTCCTCCGCCGTGCCGATGCGGCCGAGCGGCGTGCCCTTGGCAAGACCCTTGGCGAATTCCCCGAAATCCGTGTCCGGCGCCTGGGCGGCGTGCCGCTTGACCCATTGATCGCTCATGATCAGGCCGACCAGGAGCGCATTGACCAGGATGTTGTGCTCGCCGCCTTCGTTGGCCATCACCTTGGTCAGCGCCATGCCGGCGGCGCGCGACACCGAGGTCGGCGCGGAATTGCCGGCCGGCGCCTTGGCAAAGGTGTTGAGCACGTTGATGATGCGGCCCCATTTGCGCTGCTTCATGCCGCCCCAGACAAGCCGGCTGAAGCGGATCGCGGCAAACAGCTTCAGGTCGAGGTCCTCCTGCCAGTCCTCGTCGCTGATGCTCTCGAAAGCCAGCGTGCGCGCCGTGCCGGCGTTGTTGACCAGCACGTCGATCTTGCCGAGATCGGCCACGATCCGGTCATGCGCCTTGGTGATGTCGGCGGCCTTCGCGACGTCGCAGACGTAATCGCGTACCACGAGGCCATCCCTGGCAAGCGCTTCGCGCGCCGCGGCGAGGTCGGCGGCGCCGCGGGCGAGGATCGCGACCCTGGCGCCGGATTCCGCAAACCGCCGCGCAACCGCAATCCCGATGCCCTTGCTGCCGCCGGTGACCACGGCGACGCGGTCTTTCATTGATAGGTTCATTGTTGTTCTCCCTGGGCATGATCCCGGCGAGAACGCTATCAAACCGACAATGCGACCAACAAGGTCATGCAGAGCAGGTGTGCCGTGACGATTAGTGCGAGATGGAGCGGGCCGGACATCGGATGTCTCCATTATGGGGCGCGGACGAATGCCAAGTGAGGTGAGCACCGCCGCTCAGGCTTCCTCCCCTTTGAAAGGGGGAGGGCGGGTGGGGGTTGCTCGCCGCGGGCGCTGGCGTCTGCGGAGGCAGGATCCCCACCCGGTTTGCTGCGCAAACCGATCTCCCCTTTTTAAGGGGAGGTGAAGACGCCGCTAGTTCAAGCTTGCGCCCGCCGTAAAGCTGCGGTCGACGGCCTTGCTGACATCGAGCGTCTTGCCGAGGATGCCGTAGCGCGTGGCGCGATCGGATGCGGCCTGCACTTCCTTCACCACGGCCTCGTCGATTGCGATCGGTGAGGTCTTCTGCGCTGTGTAGGCGGCGAGCAGCACGTCCTCCGGCAGTTTGGTCAGCTCGGCCGTGTTCCTGGCGTATTCGGCGACATGGTCGAGCGACCACAGCCGCGCCTTGTTGAGCCGCTGCACCAGATCCTGCACCGCCGCGCGCTTGGTCGCGATCGCGTTGTCGGAGGCGACGATGAAGGTGATGGTCGGCGTCAGTCCCTCGCCGTCGGCGACGACCCGCGCGTTGTCCTTCAGCGTGGCATACGAGATACAGGGCTCCCACACCGCCCAGGCGTCGATCGAGCCGGCGAGCAGCGCGATCTTGGCGTCGACCGGGCCGAGCGGCGCGAAGGTAGCATCCTCGATCTTGCTGCCGGCCTTCTCCAGCGTCGCGTTGATCAGGAACTGGCCCCAGCCGCCCCGCGTGCCGGCGAGCCGCTTGCCCCTGAGATCGGCCGCCGTCTTGATCGGCGAATCCCCACGCACCAGGATCGCCTGCGTCCGCGCGTCGGAGCGCGTGCCGCCGATCGCCTTGATCGGCGCGCCCGACGCATAGACCGTGAGGAACGACAGGTCGCCGGTGTAGCCGACGTCGAGCGCGCCGGCATTGATTGCCTCCAGGATCGGTGCTGCGGCCGGAAATTCCGACCACTCGATCTTGTAGGGCAGGCCCTTGGCGAGGCCGGAAATCTCGAGCAGCGAGCGGTTGCCACCCTTCTGGTCGCCGACCCGCAGCACGATCGCGTCAGTCGCGAACGCCGCTGCTGATGTCGACAGCGTGATCGCGGCGGCAAACAGCGCGGCCGCGGTGCGGCGGGTGAAGGTATAAGGAGGGCCCGAGCGGGTCAGTTTGCGCATATGACTTTTCTTTCCGAGAAGTTCGCTGCGCGGCGGAACGCGCGGCAGCGTTTGATCGAGTCTATGAGCAAGCCGTTCGCCGTCAACGAAACGGAAATCTGAATTCGCTCCCCGCACGGCAAGGATGATCTCGTCAAGCGTGCCGCGCGTAGAAGACATCGCGCACGCGGCCGCAAAACGCTCAAATTTGATGCAGTCGCGGTGACGACGCCGCATGTCGCGCGTCGCGATAACAGCAAAATCCTTTCATCGTTGCGCGATGCGATCGTGGAGATATCAGCTGTCGCGCCGACAACATTCGAAATTCCATTTCATTGACGATGAACTTGTCGCGCCGCATCATTTGCGCGTTGCTTTGAGTGCAATAGCGCCGGAGAAATCCGCTTTTTCTAAAACCATGAGCTTCGAACGACGGGGCGCGCAGACGACGACGTTTTGCGCGCGGGGCGGAGCCTTGCCGAAATGCAGGAGTGAACATGTCTGTCGACAACAAGAAGACGGTGATGGATCGCCGCACATTGCTGCGTGCGGGCGCCGCTGCGGCCTTTGGCGCGCCGATCGGGGCCTATAGCGCGCAGGCCTTCGCGCCGCGGGCGATCACGCCGGCGATCGACTTCTCGGAATTCCCGATCTGCAAGACCGTATCCGATGCGCCGCCTCTGACCGGCGCGCCGCGCAAGCTGAAACTGTCCTGGAACGCCGGCGCGGTCTGCCTCGCGCCGCTGCCGGTCGCGATCGACCATGGCTTCTTCCAGAAGCAGAACCTCGACGTCGAGCTCGTCAACTATTCCGGCTCGACCGACCAGCTGCTGGAGGCGATCGCCACCGGCAAGAGCGACGCCGGTCTCGGCATGGCGCTGCGCTGGCTGAAGCCGCTGGAGCAGGGCTTTGACGTCAAGATCGCCGCCGGCACCCACGGCGGCTGCATGCGCGTCCTGACCCGCACCAGCTCCGGCGTCGACAAGCTCGCCGATCTCAAGGGCAAGATTGTCGCGGTCGGCGACCTTGCCGGACCCGACAAGAACTTCTTCTCGATCCAGCTCTCCAAGCTCGGCATCGACCCGGTCAAGGATGTCGACTGGCGCGCCTATCCCGGCAACCTGCTCAATGTCGCGGTCGAGAAGGGCGAGGTGCAGGCCTTCCTGTCGTCGGACCCGCTGGCCTATCTCTGGCTGAAGGACGCGCAGTACAAGGAGGTCGCCTCCAATCTCGACGGCGAGTACCGTGACAAGAGCTGCTGCATCGTCGGCCTGCGCGGCAGTTTGGTACGGGAAGAGCCTCACGTCGCGCGCGCCGTCACCCAGGCGCTGCTCGATGCCGCCATGTTCACCTCGCAGAACCCGGACAAGGCGGCGAAATCGTTCCAGCCCTATGCGCCGAAGGCGGCGAGCCTCGCCGATCTCGAGGCGATGGCGCGCTACCACACCCATCACCATCATCCGACCGGCGCGGTGCTCAAGAGCGAACTGAAGGGCTACGCCGACGATTTGAAATCGGTGCAGGTGTTCAAGCAGAGCACCGACACGGCCAAATTCGCGGAGCGGATCTATGTCGACGTATTCAGTGTCTGACACGACGGCCGCGGCCGCGCCGCGCGCCACGGTCACGTTCTCGAACCTCTCCGGCAGCTATGGCGTCGGGCTCGCGGCGAGCCTCGCCTGGCTCGCCTTCGGCCTGTCGTGCCTGTATTGGCCTGATGTCGGCGACTGGTCGCGGACCTCGTCGCTCGGCATCGGCGCCATCGTGATCGCGGCCTTCATCCTGTTCGGCACATTTGCCGCCGATTATCTCGGCAGCGCCGGGCAGGCGCTGCGCAAGCGGGCGCCATGGTTGGTGGCCTTCGGCGCGTTCGTGACGCTCTGGGAGGTCGCCACCGCGAAATTCGCCTGGCTGCCGCTGCCGTTCTTCCCGCCGCCGCAGTCGATCCTCGAGGTCTACACCGACGATCTGCCGAAACTGCTCGACAGCGTGTTCGCCTCGATCAAGCTGCAGCTCGGCGGCTACGTCATCGGCGCGACGGTCGGCTTCGTGACTGGCGTCTCGATCGGCTGGTCGCAGAAGATCGGCTACTGGGTGCATCCGGTGCTGCGCTTCATCGGCCCGCTGCCGGCCACCGCCTGGCTGCCGATCGCCTTCTTCACGTTCCCGTCGAGCTGGAGCGCCTCGACCTTCCTGATCGCGCTCGCCACCGGTTTCCCGGTGACGGTCTTGACCTGGTCGGGTGTCGCCAGCGTCAGCAGCGCCTATTACGACGTCGCGCGCACGCTCGGCGCCAAGCCCTCATTCCTGGTGCTGAAGGTCGCGATCCCGGCGGCGTTGCCGCATGTGTTCGTCGGCCTGTTCATGGGGCTCGGCTCGTCCTTTGCCGTGCTCGTTGTCGCCGAGATGATCGGCGTCAAGGCCGGGCTCGGCTGGTACCTGCAATGGGCGCAAGGCTGGGCGGCCTATGCCAACATGTATGCGGCGCTGATCGTGATGTCGCTGCTCTGCTCCGGCGCGATCACGCTGCTGTTCCGCACCCGCGACCGCCTGCTGGTCTGGCAGAAGGGCGTCGTCAAATGGTAGTGCAATCCGCCGCCGAGGCGATCACCTATCCCGCGGTCGGCGCCGAGCTCGACATCGAAGGCGTCAGCCATGCCTTCGACATCGACGGAGCTGTTCTGCCGGTGCTCGACAATGTCAATCTTTCGATCGCGCCGGGCGAGTTCGTCGCGCTGCTCGGTCCGTCGGGCTGCGGCAAGTCGACCTTGCTGCGGCTGGTGGCCGGGCTGGAGAAGCCGCGCAGCGGCACGCTGCGCGAGGATGAAGTGCGGATTGCCGGCCCGCATCCGTCGCGCGTCGTCGTGTTCCAGGATCCGACGCTGTTTCCGTGGCGCTCGGTCTGGGACAATGTCGCGCTCGGGCTTGAGGCACAGGGCATCCTGAAGGCGCAGCGGCACCGGGTCGATGCTGTCATCGAGCTGGTCGGCCTGTCGTCGTTCCGGAATGCCTATCCGCACCAGCTCTCCGGCGGCATGGCGCAGCGCGTGGCGCTGGCGCGTGCGCTGGTCAACGATCCGAAAATCCTGGTGCTCGACGAGCCGCTCGGCAAGCTCGACTCGCTGACGCGGATCGCGATGCAGTCCGAGCTCGTCGCATTGTGGCAGCGCAAGGGCTTTACCACGCTGCTGGTCACCCATGATGTCGAGGAAGCGCTGGTGCTCGCCAACCGCGTCATCGTGCTCTCCGACCGGCCGGCGCGGATCAAGGCCGACATCGCTGTCGCCCGGCCATACCCGCGGCATCGCGGCGATCCTTATCTGGCCGAGTTGCGCAAGCAGATCCTCGGTCTGCTCGGGCTGGAGGCGACATGGTGACGACAGCGGCGAGGGAGCTGCCGCCGGCGAACGAGCCGGAGCACATCGCGCGCGCGTTGCGGCTTGCCGAGGTATTTGCCGCGCGTGCACCCGCACATGACCGCGACGCCAGCTTTCCGTTCGAGAATTTCGTTGACCTTTCGCGCGAAGGGCTGCTGGCGCTGACCGTGCCGGCGGCGCTCGGCGGCGGCGGAGCGGGCGCCCGCGATGCCACCCGCGTGCTCGGCATCATCGGCAAGGCCGATCCGTCGACCGCGCTGGTGCTGTCGATGCATTATATCCAGCATCTGGTGATGGCGCGCAGCACGCGCTGGCCCACCCGTCTGTCGCGCAAGCTCGCCAAGGAGACCGTCGAGGGCGTGGCGTTGATCAATGCGTTGCGCGTCGAGCCCGAGCTCGGTTCGCCCGCGCGCGGCGGCCTGCCGGCGACAACGGCGCGTCGCACCGAGACCGGCTGGCGGCTGACCGGCCGCAAGATCTATTCGACCGGCGCGCCGATCCTGAAATGGTACGCGGTCTGGGCGAAGACCGACGAGGCGGAGACCCGTGTCGGACTGTTTCTGGTTCCCGCCGGGCTTCCCGGAACGCGGATCGAGGAAAGCTGGGATCATCTCGGCCTGCGCGCCAGCGGCAGCCACACAGTGGTCTTCGACGACGTGTTGTTTCCGCTGGATTACGAGATCGACGTCCGCAAGCCCGACGACTGGAAGGTTCCTGACGTCACCCATGCGACCGTGCACGCGATCTTCGTCGCCGCGATCTATGACGGTATCGCCCGTGCGGCCCGCGACTGGCTGGTCAAATTCCTGAAGGAACGGGTGCCCGCCAATCTCGGCGCGCCGCTGGCGACGCTGCCGCGCATGCAGGAGGTTGTCGGCGGGATTGAAGCGCGGCTGGCGGTCAATGCCCGCCTGATCGACAGCTTTGCAACCGATTTCGATGACGGCTTCCCGCTTTCCGCGATCGAGTCTAACATCATCAAGCTGACGGTGACCAATAACGCCGCAGCAGTGGTGGAGGATGCCTTGTCGCTGACCAGCAATCACGGCCTGTCGCGAACCAATCCGCTGGAGCGGCATTACCGTGACGTGCTGTGCGGCCGCGTCCATACCCCGCAGGACGATGCCACCCGTGTCTCCGCCGGACGCTCCGCGCTGGGCGTCTGAAAACAATAGCCAACAACAACGGAGTTTCCCGTCATGCCGGTCGAGTTCATCGGCTTCATCACCAACAACAATGCCTCCGAGACCATCGTCCGCACAGGCCCGGTGCTCGATCCGCCCTATATCGAGACGGTCGCCAAGGCCCATGAGCTCGCCGGCTTCGATCGCGCGCTGCTGGCATTCCACTCGACGACGCCGGACGCATTGCAGGTCGCGCAGCATGTGCTGACCATCACCAAGCAGCTGAAGGTGATGATCGCGCAGCGGCCGGGCTTCACCGCGCCGACATTGCTGGCGCGTCAGCTCGCGACGCTGGATCAGTTCTATGGCGGCCGCGTCTCGCTGCACGTCATCACCGGCGGCAACGCCATCGAGCTGCGCCAGGACGGCAACACGCTCGACGACAAGGACGAGCGCTACGCCCGCACCAGCGAATTCCTCGACGTGGTGCGGCTGGAATGGACCAGCCAGAAGCCGTTCAACTACAGCGGCAAGTATTACAACGTCGAGAACGGTTTCTCGCAGGTGAAGCCGCTGCAGAAGGGCGGCATCTACACCTTCGTCGGCGGCGGCTCGGACGCCGCGGTCGAGGTCGCCGGCAAGCACGCCGACACCTTCGCGCTGTGGGGTGAATCCTACGCCCAGGTGCGCGACGTCACCGCGCGGGTGCGCGCCGCTGCGGCCAGGCATGGCCGGCCGACGCCGCGCTTCAGCCTGTCGGTGCGGCCGATCCTGGCCGACACCGAGGAGAAGGCGTGGGCGAAGGCGGAGCATATCCTCGAGCGCGCCACCGCGCTGCAGGACCAGACCGGTTATCGCCGCCCCAACCACGCGACCGACGGTGCCAAGCGGCTGCTGGCGCTCGCCGATCAGGGCACCCGGATCGACAAGCGGCTGTGGACCGAGATCGCAAAACTCACCGGCGCCAACAGCAACACCACCGCGCTGGTCGGCACGCCCGAGCAGGTCGCCGAGGTGTTCGCCGACTATTACGATCTCGGCGTCAGCCACTTCCTGATCCGCGGTTTCGATCCGCTGGTCGATGCCATCGACTACGGCCGTGAGCTGATCCCGCTGACCCGCAGGCTGATCGAAGCACGCGACCAGCAGCGGGGGATCGCGGCCGAATGATCCGTCTCATTGTCGCGGCGGCGCTTGCGCTCGCCAGCATCGATGCAGCCTTCGCGCAGACCACGCTGCGCGTCGGCGACCAGAAGGGCAATTCGCAGGCCGTGATGGAAGCAGCCGGCGTGCTCAAGGATGTTCCCTACAAGATCGAATGGAAGGAGTTCGCCGCGGCGGCGCCGCTGCTGGAGGCGCTAGGGGCGGGTGCGATCGACACCGGCCTGGTCGGCGACGCGCCGTTCACCTTTGCGGCCGCCGCGAAAATTCCGGTCAAGGCGATCGCGGCTGTCAGGCAGTCGCGCGACGGGCTCGCGATCGTGGTGCCGGAGAACTCCGCGATCAAGAGCTTTGACGATCTGCGCGGCAAGAAGATCGCAACCGGCCGCGGCTCGATCGGCCATCAGTTGATCCTGGCGGCGCTGGAAGCGAAGGGATGGCAGGCGGCCGACGTGCAGATCGTGTTCCTCGCGCCGTCGGATGCGAAGGTCGCCTACACGCAAGGCTCGGTCGACGCCTGGTCGACCTGGGAGCCCTATGTCAGCCAGGAGGAGGTGCTGTTCAAGTCGCGCCGCGTCATCACGGCCGACGGCATCACGCCCGGCCTCGGCTTCCAGGTCGCGACACCTGACGCGATCAAGGACAAGCGCGCCGAGCTCGAGGATTTCGTGCGCCGCCTCGCGGCCGCGCGCGCCTGGTCGCAGAACAATGTCGAGGGGTACGCGGCGACCTGGGGCAGGCTGATGAACATCCCGCCCGCAGTGCCGCTGAACTGGCTGACGCGGGCAAAAATCCGCATCGCGCCGATCGACGACGGCGTCGTGGCCGACGAGCAGAAGACCATCGATCTCTACGACCGCTGGGGCCTGATTCGGCAGCAGGTCAGCGCCGCCGACATCGTCGACCGGTCGTTTGGCGCAGCCGTGGAGAAGGGCGCGGGGTTGTAGCGCGCTTAAGCGCCGCATCGGCATTGCAGTCCCTCTCCCGCTTGCGGGGGAGGGCCGGGGTGGGGGCTCTCTCCGCGTGTCATATCGTGGAGAGAGCCCCCACCCGGATCGCATCTGGCGATGCGATCCGACCTCCCCCGCAAGCGGGAGAGGTGATCGGTCTGCGGAAGCGATCTGGTCAACGCGCCGCTAACGAATCCGTGATCCCTCAAAACATCCATTCGGTCCGCAAGCGCCGCCCAGCAAGGATTTTCCCCGTTCGGCGCCTTCCAAAACCGCAACGTTGCTATTTTCGCCGCGGCCTTGTCGTACCCACCGGCGCTGCCAAGATCAGACGGACGAACAATCGAGTCCGGGAGATCACCATGGGCCTTCAACAAACTCGCATCGAGTCGCTGCCGTTTGTGACCGCTGAACTGAACTATCTCGCACCGACGCCGGGCAAGCCCCGGACCTACGCTTTCGATCCGCCGCCCGGCGAAGCCAAATCCACCGCGCTGCCCGAAGCCCACAACGTTCCGATCTTTGACGGCCGCCTGATCGCCGACAGTTTCTCGTTGACCGCGAGGGCTTTGCGCTGGTCAAGCATCCGACCAGCGTGAAGGACTATTACGACGACAACGAAGTCCGCAACGTCTACTACCCCGCCGTCGAAGCCTTCCTGAAGGCGACGCTGAAGGCGGACCGCGTCTTCGTCTTCGACCATACCGTGCGCAAGCGCGTCGAGGGTGCAGCGGATATCCGCGGCGGCGGCCCGCGCCAGCCCGCGACGCGCGTTCACGTCGACCAGACCGCAATCTCCGGCCACAACCGCGTGTTCGAGCACCTGCCCAATGAAGCCAATGAACTCGTCAAGGGGCGCGTCCAGGTGATCAACCTGTGGCGTCCGATCCGCGGTCCCCTGCGCGATTCACCGCTCGCGATGGCTGACGGCACCACGGTGGCGCCGGAGGATCTGATCGCCTCCGACCTGATCTATCCGAACCGCAGCGGCGAGACCTATTCGGTGAAGTACAATCCGAACCATCGCTGGTTCTACATTCCCGAGATGACGCCGGACGAGGCGATCCTGCTGAAATGCTACGACTCGGCGACCGACGGCCGCACGCGATTTGGGCCGCACACGGCGTTTGTCGATCCGACCACGCCGGCGGACGCCGCGCCGCGCGAGAGCATCGAGCTGCGTACGCTGGTGTTCCATAAGCAGTAAGGGTGAAGAGTAGCCGCGAGATAGGTGCGCTCCCTCTCCCGCTTGCGGGGGAGGTAAAGTTGCACTGCCTCTAAAGTTGGCACCCCGCACCCAATAGTGTTACGCCCTCCCGAAAGCGCTCAGGGAAGAGGCGATTCGTGGATGGCGTGGTGACGAAGGAAGAGGCGGGGATCGGTTTCCGCGCCCTGGTTCTTGCGCTTCTGGCGTTGGCCTCTGGCCACATGCTGTCGACGCTGCTGCGCACGATCCCGGCGATCAGCCTCGATCTGATGGCGCGGGATTTCGGCACCTCGCCGCAGGCGCTGGCGAGCCTCACCTCGATCTATCATTTCTCCTTTGCCGCCTCGCAAATCCCGGTCGGCGCCGCGATGGACCGTTTTGGCGTGCGGCCGGTGTCGCTCAGCCTGCTTGCCGGCACCGTGGTCGGAACACTGGTCTCGGCGATTGCGACGGGTCCTGCCAGCTTCGTGCTCGGACAATTCATGCTCGGCGTCGCCACCTCGGGCATGCTGATGTGCCCGATGACGCTGGCGGCCAAGCAGATGTCGGCGGCGAAGTTCGGCCTGTGGTCCGGGCTGATCCTCTCGATCGGCAATATCGGCATGCTGCTGTCGGCGAGCCCGCTGGCCTTCGTGGTCGATCAGTTCGGCTGGCGCGCCGGCTTCTGGGTTTCTGCCGGTTTCGGCATTGTGGTGCTGATCGCGGTGTTTGCACTGGTGCCGCGGCAGCCGGCAGCGCATGCGGACGATTCCTCGCCGCTGCAGCAGATGGCCGAGGTGCTGCGGCTCGGCCTGTCGCGCGGCCTGCGCGGTTTGATCGCACTGTCGCTGGTGTCGCTCGGCGCCTCGCTGGTGCTGCGCGGCCTGTGGGGCGGGCCGTGGCTGATGGATGTGAAGGGGTTGAGCCGCATCGAGGCCGGCAATGTGCTCGGCCTGTTCACGCTGGCGATGATCGTTGGGCCGGCCTGCATCGGCGCCTTCGATCGCAAGTTCGGACATCGCCGCGCCATGGTGGCATCAACGCATGCCGTTGCCGCGCTGCTGCTCGTGCTGATGGCGGCCGGCGCGCCGCATTTCCCGGTTTCGAACCTGCTTGGCGTTGCCGTGATGCCGTCGCAATATGATCTGGTGCTGCTGATCCTGATCGGGCTCGCGACCTCGGCGCAGCCGCTGATCTACGGCATGACGCGGCAGCTGGTCGACGCCCAGAACACCGGCAAGGCGCTGTCGTCGGTCAATCTCGCCTTCTTCCTGGGCGCGGCGTTGCTGCAATCGAGCACCGCCGGCGTCGCGGCGCTGTTCGGACTGCCGGCGGTGCTGCTGTTCATCGCCGGTGCGCTGGTGATCGGGATCGTGTTGTTCCTGGTTTACACCAGGGCCTAGAGCATCGGTTCTGATTGAATCAGGACCGATGCTCTGTTTTTTTGTTTTGACGCGTTTTCTTCACGCGAACCGGCGTTCACTTCGCTCGAAAACGCTTTAGATCGTCTGCGCCTGCTTGCGGATTTCGTCGGCAAGCGGTTTCAAGGCACCGAGCCCGCGTGGCCCCACGAGGCTGTAGCCTGTGCCATCGTCAGCCCAGGACAGGCCGGCCACGTCACCGCCCGAATGCGGGGCCATCGCGGCGTTCTTGTCTGACGTCATCGGACGGGTCAGGACCACAAGCCGGTCGCCGCGATCGTCGTCGTACATGAACATCGCCGCAGGGCCGTGCGCGGTCGGCACCACGCGTCCGCCCATGAAGCGATAGCCCGACTTCGTCAGGTCCGGCAGCTTGACCGGCTGACGCAACCGGTTGGAGACCCATTGCACAAGCTCGGCGCTGTCGCGCAGCTCGACCGGCCGCGTGCGATCGGAGGCGTACACCTTGTAGGAATCGCTCGCTTCCTCAGCGAGCGCTGCAATCCCGCCGGCTGGCGCCAGCGTCGCGCCACGGATCACCCAGCCGCCGAGGCCGCCGATCGAAATCATCAGCATGGCCGCGATGGCCCAGCGCCATGACGCGGGACGGCGGCGCGGGCTCTCGATCATCCTGGCGAGGTTGAGCTGCGGCGGCAGCGGCTCCTCGGCAATCGGCAGCAATGCCGATCGCAGAAGGGTGCGCTGATTGGAGTAGGCTTCTATGCGCCTGGCCACATCAGGATGCTTCTCCAGATAGGCGCCGACTTCCGCCTCGCGCTCCGGTTCGAGCGCGCGATCCACATAGGCGTGCAGATCGTCTTCGGTGATGGGTCGATTGCTCATGTCTTGTTCCGCAACTGCACGATATTATGATTCAGCTGGCCTGACGTCCCCTCCAGCTCGTGATGGAGCCGCTCGCGGGCGCGCGCCAGGCGCGACATCACCGTGCCAATCGGCACACCGAGCACCTTCGCGGCATCGGCATAGGACAGATCCTCGACGCCGACGAGCAGGAGCACTGCACGCTGGTCATGCGGAAGCTTTGCGAGCTTCGCCATGACATCGCGATACATCACCTTATGCTCCTGTTCCGCCTCCTGACCGAATGTATCCTCGTTGGTTTCGTCGATCGCGACATGGACGCCGCGTCCCGTTGCGCGGCGAAACTGGTTGATGGCGAGATTATGCAGGATCGCGAACAGCCACGGCCGCGGATTGTCCGACCGCCGCTGCTCCCAGTGAGTGACGGCGCGTTCGAGGCAGTCCTGCACCAGGTCGTCGGCCGCCGCGTGATCGCGGACCAGGGCCCGCGCATACCGCCGCAAGGCGGGTATCAGCGGCTCGACCAGGCGCAGCATGTCGTTCATGGCGTTTGCACCTGAATGACCGCGCCGAGCTTCGTCGGTTCGCCTGACGTGATGACGAGATAGCGTCGTTCGGCCTTGGCTGCGCTCTGCACGATCTGGCGGATCGGTCCCGTGACGTTGACGATGGCGGAGCCGGCGGGATTGGTCATGAAGGCTGCGAGAGGCTCCACCGATCCCGTGCCATCGGCACGTTCGGCCAATCCTAGCACGTAGTGCTGCTTGGGTTCGAGCCCGGTGACCGATGCCTGCAGCACCTGGATCAGCCCCTGGTCGAACAGCGAGACGCTGGTCGGCGGCTTGTCACTCTTGGCGTTCTTCTTCGGCGCGAGCGCGAGATGGGCGGCTTGGCCGGCGACGCCGAGCGCCTGCAGGTTCTGGCGGTCATCCGGATTCGGCGCGGCGTTCGGCACATAGGCGATGGCCTGCGGCGCCTGGCCGATCGGGATGTTGGCGATCACCTTGTTGGTCGCGGTGTCGATCGCGGCCAACGCATCGGCATTCTCGAGACCAACATAGATCCTTGTGCCGTCGCCGGACGGCCAGACACCATGCGGGAGATTGCCCACGGGAATGGTCGCGACTTCCGAGAAGTCGTCGGTTCGAAACACCTTGACCTGGTTGGTACCGCCGATGGTCACGTAGGCGAATGTGCCTTTGGAGGTCCTGGCGAAATTGACGTGATTGGTGATCGGGCCGGTGTCGATGGTCTTGATCGGGTTGAACGGCGGCTTGGCGTTGAACACCTGCGTCTTGCCGGTATCCTTCAGCGTGAACCACACCTGCTCGCCATCGGGTGAAGCCGCGATGTTCGGGCAGAACGGGCTTTCCTGCTTCACTTTCCCGACGATCTGATGGTCGGCCACCGAGACCACGTCGGTCTCCGGATTGAACGACGAGCAGATATAGCCGTACTTGCCGTCCGGCGAGAAGATCTGCATGCCCGGTCCGGCCGGCACCTCGATCCGCATCGTTTCCTTGAACGTCTTTGCGTCGATCACCGAGATGTAGTTTTCGCCGCGAACGGTGACCCAGACCTCCTTGCCGTCGGGCGTGAAGAAGGCCTCGTGCGGCGAGCGCCCGACGTAAGTGGTGTGCTTGACCGAGTTGGTTGCTGTGTCGATGAAGGTCACCGAGTTGGAGCCGATCGACACCACCGCAAGGGTTTGATGATCGGGTGAGTAGCCCATGCCGTGAACCAGCACCTGTCCCTTGTAGAGTGGGCTGAAATTGCCCGGTTGCGGATCGCCGAGCCGGATCACGCCGAGCAGCTTGTTGTCGACCGGATCGGTGACGGACACCGTGTTCGAGAACTGCTCGGCGGCATAGACGCGGTCGTGATGGCTGATCGCAATGTCGGGCGAGGATGCCGCGTCCGGCGCCTGTCCGGCGAAGGCGGAACTCGATATCGCCAGCACGGTCGTGGCCAGCAGGCACTTCAGGACTTGACGGTTCATCGTTCGAAAACTCCTAGTTCTTCATTCCGTGGGACATGTTCATGTGATCGTGAGCCGCGGCGGGCGCCGCGCTCGGCTGCGTCGGGGCGGGCGCGGATGCCGTGACCGGATCACCGATCGCAAGTTTCATGGCGTCGATCTCCTGCTGCTGCTCGACGATGATCTCCTGCGCGATCCGCCGCAGTTGCTCGTTCTTGCCGTAGCGGAGCTCGATCACGGCCATGTCGATCGCGCCCTGATGATGCGGCGTCATCATCGCAACGAAGTCGCGATCGATATCGCCGCTCGGCTTGGCGGCCATGTCATTCATCATCTTGGTCATCGCGGCATCGTTTTCCGCGAGGAAGGCGCTCTCCTCAGTCGACTGCGCGGTCTGGTCCGGATGATGGGCGTCTTGCGCGAACGCCGCGGCGGCGACAAAGGCGAGCAGGACGGACGCGCCGAGCGGCGCGAGAGCGGGTCTGAAGGATCGAGGAAGCATCTACGTTTACCCTGGGGTTGTCGGGGAAGCCCGAGCGGTCCGGCCTCGGGGCCGGCTTGCATGGGTGGGACGCAGCAGCGTGAGTTCTATTCCGTCGCCGGGTAGTCTCTTCTCGATCACGACTTGCTGATCGACGGAATGACCCGTTGCCGCCGAGCCGACCGATTTGCGATCGGCAAGCCGCTGGCTATAAGAAGGAATTCCGGTTCCGGTGGGCCGGTTCCCCGATCCTCCCCGCGCCATCCGGGCGCCAACAACGGCCAAGATGTCCGCCAAGATCGATCCGATCACCCGCTCCGTCGTCCAGCACCGCCTGTCGTCGATCGTGAAGGAAATGGGCGAAGCCATGCTTCGCACCTCCTATTCGCAGATCCTCAATTCCAGCCGCGATTTTTCGCTGGCGATCTGCGACACGGGCGGGCGGCTGATCGCGCAGGCCGATCACATCCCGGTGCATGTCGGCGCCTTGCCGTGGGCGACGCTCGCGGTCGAGGAGCGCTTCAAGGATGTCGCACCGGGCGATGTCATCCTGCTCAACGATCCCTATCAGGGCGGCAGCCATCTGCCCGATCTCACCGCCTTCGTGCCGGTGTTCGATGGCGGCAAGCGGCTGCTCTGGACCATCGTGCGTGCGCATCAGAGCGACATCGGCGGCGCCACCCACGGCGCCTACAATCCGGCCGCCACCGAGATCTATCAGGAAGGCATTCGCATTCCGCCGATCAAACTCTACGAGGCCGGTAAGCCGCGCGAGGATCTGCTCGACCTTCTGGCGTTGAACATCCGCAATCCCAGGGAATTCCGCGGCGACCTCGCGGCGATGCTCGGCGCTGCACATCTCGGCGAGCGCCGCGTCTCAAAACTGTTCAGCGAGTTCGGCGCCGAGACGGTCGAAGCTGCGATCGAGGCCATTCTCGACGCCACCGAGCAGCAGACCCGCGCCGTGGTGTCGACCTGGAAGGACGGCGTGTTCTACGGCGAGGCGCTGCTCGACGATGACGGCCACGGCCGCACCGACATCAAGATCGCGGCCAAAGTGACCAAGAAAGGCAGTGACATCGAGGTCGATCTCACCGGCTCCGATCCGCAATCGACCAGTTTTGTGAACTCCTCGCACGCCAACATGCAGGCCGCGGTCGCGATGGCCTTTGCCTATCTGATCGATGCCGACATCCCGAAAAACACCGGCGCGCTGCGGCCGCTGAAGGTGGTGGCGAAGCAGGGCACGATTGTGTGGGCCGATCCCGGCCGTCCCGTGACCTTGTGCACCAGCCATCCGTCCAACGAGATCGTCGAAGCGATCATCAAGGCGATGTCGGCGTCCTGTCCGGACCGCGTGATGGGCGGCTGGGGCCGCAGATTCCGCATCGCGATTCAGGGCGAAGACCCGCGTAACGGGCGTAACTTCATCTGGCACATGTTCCAGGCGCGGCCCGGCGGCGGCGCATCGCCCGGCGGCGACGGCTATTCATCGATCGGCGAGTGGCACTCGGTCGGTGGCCTCAAATTCGGCAGCATCGAGGTCGCCGAGGTGCGCTTTCCGCTGCATTTCCGCCAGCACGAATTCCGGCCGGATTCCGGAGGCGACGGCCAGCATCGAGGCGGGCTCGGCGTCGCGCTCGACATGGTGCCGGAGACGGCAAAGCCCGCCAAGGGCAACACCGCCGGCGACGGCGCGCGCCACGGCCCCTGCGGCATGCTCGGCGGTAAGGACGGCGAGCCGCATCGTTACCGGCTGCTGTCTGAGGGACGCGAGCCGCGCGTCCTCAAGACCAAGGAGGTCGGCATCGAGCTGCGTCCCGGCGATTGCCTGGAGATCCGCTCCTCCGGTGGCGGCGGCTGGGGTCCGCCGGAGAAGCGATCGGCGGAGGCGCGGGCGCGCGACACCGCGCAGGGTCTGGTTTCGAAAGCGGTATAGGGCAGCGATGTACACGATTGGGGTAGACGTCGGCGGCACCTACACCGACCTGGTTGCAACTGACAAAACCGGGCGCACGGTTTTCGCGAAATCACCGTCCACGCCGGCCGATCAATCGATCGGTGTCATGGCGGGACTGGAGGAATTGGCGCGCCGGCTCGGCGTGACGCGCGCGGCAATGCTGGCCGCGACCGATCGCCTGGTGCACGGCACGACAGTTGCGACCAACGCGCTGCTGGAACGCAAGGGCGCCAGGGTTGCGCTGTTGACCACCGAGGGCCATCGCGACGTCGTCGAGATGCGCGAAGGGTTGAAGCCGGATCGCTACGACCTGCGTACGCCGCCGCCGGAGCCGCTGGTGCCGCGCGAGCGCCGCTTCGGCGTGCGCGAGCGGCTGAAGGCCGACGGCAGTGCCGCGGTTGCGCTGGATGCCGCAGCCCTCGGCGAGGTCATCGCCGAGGTGAAACGCTCCGGCGCCAACTCGGTCGCGGTCTGCTTCCTGCACGCCTATCTCAACCCGACGCATGAGCTCGCCGCGGTCGAACGGCTCGCCAGGGAGTTGCCCGATGTCAGCGTGTCGCGCTCCAGTGACGTGCTGCCGCAGATCAAGGAATATGAGCGCGTCTCGACCACGATCGTGAACGCCTATGTCGAACCGACGGTGCGGCGCTATCTCACCAATTTGGAACGCAGCCTGCATGAAGCCGGCTTCAAGGGCTCGCTGTTCGTGGTGCTGTCGCATGGCGGCATGGCGCCGGTGGAAGAGGCCTCGCGGCTCGCTGCCGGCACCGTGCTGTCGGGTCCTGCCGGCGGCATCTCCGGCAGCCGCCGCTGCGCGGAGATGCTTGGGATTCCCGACCTCGTGCCGTTCGACATGGGCGGCACCTCGACCGACATTTCGTTGATCGCAGACGGCGAGGCCTCGCTCTCCGCCGACGGCATGCTGGCGGGCCAGCGCATCGCGTTGCGCAGCCTCGACATCGCCAGCATCGCGGCCGGCGGCGGCTCGATCGCCGGTGTCGACGGCAGCCGCACGCTGCGCGTGGGGCCGGAGAGCGCAGGCTCGGTGCCGGGGCCGGCCTGCTACGGCAATGGCGGCACCGCGGCCACGGTCACCGACGCCAATGTCGTGCTCGGCTATCTCGATGCCGCCGCCTTCATGGGCGGCGCACGCCCGCTCGATCGCGCGGCCTCGGAAGCGGCCGTCGATCGGATTGCCGAAGCGCTGGAGCTGTCGCGGATCGAGGCTGCCGCCGGCATCTACAAGATGATCAATCTGAAGATGGCCGACGGCATCCGCCTGATGACGCTGCGCCGTGGCGTCGATCCCAGGCGCTTCGCGCTGCTCAGCTTCGGCGGCGCCGCCGGGATGCATGCCGCCGAGGTCGCGCGCGAGCTCGAGATCAAGCGCATCATCGTGCCGACGGTTGCCTCCGTGCTGTCGGCCTGGGGCATGCTGACCAGCGATTTGCGTTACGAGGTCAGCCGCACCCATTATGGCGCGGGCCGGATTTCCGCCGATGAGGTGTGTAAGCTGTTCGCCGGACTCGAAGAGCAGGCGGCTGGCCGGCTGCGCGACTGGTTCAAGGGCGATATCGCGATCGAGCGCTCGGCGGAGATGCGCTATGGCGAGCAGGTGTTCGAGATCGATGTGCCGCTTGGCGACCTCGATCTCGGCGCCGCCGACCTGGTGGCGCAGATCGAGGACCGCTTCCATCGCCGCCACGAGGAACTCTACACCTATGCCTCGCGCGGGCAGGAGGTGGTGTTCGTCAATGCCCGTGTCGCCGCGGTCGGCAAGGTTGCGCGCGGCGGCGGCGATGTCGGCGAGGCTGCGTCAGCTGTGCCCTGCGCGCCGCGCGGCAAGCGGCAGGCCTGGCTCAGTGCCTGGCGCGAGGTGCCGGTCTATGCGCTCGACGATCTCAAGCCCGGCCATTCGCTGGCCGGCCCGGCGATTATCGAGGCCGAAACCACGACGGTTCTGGTCGGCAATGGCGACCGCGTCGCGGTCAATGCGTTGGGATGGCTCGACATAACATTGCGCTGAGGTGAGCCTCCGCCATCAACATTTCATTGTCCCGGTGTTGCCTTGGGCGATAAGGTCGAGTCCTCGGGAGGAGCGCCGGTCGCTGCCGGCGTTTGTGGCGATGTTGATGCAAACAAAAAGACAAACGGCGCTTTCGATATCTCTTGTCTTCGCAGCGATGCTCGCGGCGGCGCCGCTCGCCGCGCAGCAGGCGCCGCAAGCCGCCGGCGGTGAGATCCGTGTCGGCAATGTGATGCCATACACCGGGCCGCTCGCTGCGTTCGCCACCATCGGGCGGGCGGAAGCGGCCTATTTCGACATGGTCAACGAGCATGGCGGCATCAACGGCCGCAAGGTCAAATTCGTATCGGTCGATGACAGCTCCAATCCGAAGACCGCGATGGAGCAGACCCGCGATCTCGTCGAGAAGCAGGACGTGCTGTTGATGTTCGGCTCGTTCGGCACGCCGAGCAACCTCGCCGTGCGAAAGTACCTCAACGAGAAGAATATCCCGCAGCTATTCGTCGCCTCCGGCGACGAGGAATGGGCGCATCCGAGGACGTTTCCCTGGACCATGGGCTGGCAGCCGACCTTCCGCGCCGAGGGGCGGATCTACGCCAATTACATCCAGGCCGCCTATCCGTCGCGCAAGATCGCGGTGCTCTGGCAGAACGACCAGTTCGGCCGCGATCTGTTCCGGGGTTTGCAGGAGGGGCTCGGCGACACTGCCGGCATGATCGTCGCCGATCTCGCCTTCGACGCGTCGGAGACCAGGATCGAGAACCAGCTCGGGATATTGAAGGACTCCGGCGCCGACATCCTGGTGTTCGACGGCGCGCCGGCGATCGCGGCGCGCGCGATCCGCATCGTGGCCGGGATGGATTGGCATCCGGTGTTCATCCTCGACAATGCGTCGGCCTCGATCGCCAGCGCCTTGCAGCCGGCCGGCCTGCAGAATTCACTCGGCGTGATCTCGACCTCGTTCCTCAAGGACGCCGGCGACGCCTCCTGGAAGGACGATCCGCATATCAAGGCGTGGTCCGACTTCATGGACAGATATTTCCCCGACGGCGGCAAGGACGACATCTACGCCATGTTCGGCTATGCCGCCGCCGATACGCTGCACCAGGTCTTGCGCCAATGCGGCGATGATTTCTCCCGCGAGAACATCATGCGGCAGGCGGCCTCGCTGAAGGACTATCAAAGCCCGATCGCGCTGCCCGGGATCGTGATCAACACCGGGCCGAAGGATTTCCGCCCGATCAAGCAGATGCGGCTGGTGCAGTTCGACGGCAACGCCTGGCAGCCGATCGGCGACGTGGTCGATAGCGCGTTCACGACCGTGCGGGACGATAATTAGTTCTTGTCGTCCCGGCGAAGGCCGGGACCCATTACCCAACTGGAAGTTATTTTGCTCCGCTGGGGCGTTGATACCGCTCACATCGCAGAGCGGTGGTTATGGGTCCCTGCTCCCGTGCGCAATTGCGCACTAGGCCGGGACGACGGCGTGGGGAGAGCTACTTCTTCAACCCATAATTCAACAACCCGCCCTTGTTCTTCGGCGGATGCGCGCGCAGGCTTTCCTCGTTCGGCTCGGTGCCCCAGCCCGGTCGATCCGGGATCACGAGATGACCGTCGATAAACTCCGGCACGTGGGTGAACAATTCGTGGTCCCAGGCCAGGCGGTCGATATCGGTCTCCATGATGCGCAGGTTCGGCACCGCCGCGCAGAAATGCGCGTTCATCATGGTGCAGAGGTGGCCGTAGAAATTATGCGGCGCGACGTTGACCTCGAAATGCTCGGCGGCCGCGGCGATCTTCATCGACTGCCAGACCCCGTTCCACGGCGTGTCGATGATCGCGACGTCCATCGCCTGCTCGGTGAAGTAGGGCAGGAATTCGCGTAAGCCCAAGAGCGTCTCGCATGACGAGATCGGGTGCGGGCTCTGGCGGCGGATGTAGCCGAGCGCCTGCGGGTTGAAGGTGTCGATCTCGACCCAGAACATGTCCATCTTCTCGATCGCGCGCAGGATCTTGAGATAGCCTTCGGTCTTGGCGTTGAAGTTGAGGTCGAGCAGCAGATCGACATCCGGCCCGGCGCCGTCGCGGATCGCCTCCAGATGCATGCAGAGATTGCGCAGCACCGTGCGGTCGACATTGATCTCGGGCTGGAACGGCGCGCCGAAACCGGGTCGCCAGCCCATCGGCTTGCCGTCGGTGTAGACGAAGATGTTGGTCTTCATCGCCGAGAATTTCTTCTCGCGCACCTCGGCCCCGATCGCCTTGACGCCGTCGAGGTCGGTGATCGCCGGCTTGTACCAGTCGGGATGATTGATGCGCCAGGTCGCGCAATGCGACCAGTACACCCGCACGCGGTCGCGGATCTTGCCGCCGAGCAAATCGTAGCAGGGCACGCCGAGCGCCTTGGCCTTGACGTCAAGCAGCGCGTTCTCGATGGCACCTAACGCCAGCGCCACCACGCCGCCGGCGGCGGGACGCGTCGCGGCGAACAGCTCGACATAGATCCGCTCATGCTCGAAGGCGTTCTTGCCGATCACCCGCGCCGACAGCCGCTCGATCGCCGCGGTGACGCCGGGCGCGCCAAAGCCCTCGTCATATTCGCTCCAGCCGACCAGCCCGTCTGACGTCGTCACCTTAACGAAGTGATAATTCCGCCAGCCGGCATCGCAGGCGAGCGTTTCGACGCTTTTGATCGTGGGTGATATGCTCATGGTTTCCTGCCCGGCTTGTTGTTGGTGTTGGGCGGATACCAACAACGGATCGCCTGACGCGTCAATTCGCGCCAGGGCAGGGCGACAATGCGTACAGGTGGGTGCTGCGACATACGGACGTTGGTGTTAGCTCGCTTTGCTGTCCCGTCACCCTGAGGAGCGCGCTCTTGCGCGCGTCTCGAAGGGTCGACGGCCCGGCTTTCTCCGTACGGAAAGGGCGGGGCCGCGCATCCTTCGAGACGCCGCTTCGCGGCTCCTCAGGATGACGGGGGGAGAGCAGTCACAGGCCGGAACAGCGTCGGCTTTTGCCGTTCGAACGTCTTGCGGCCGCGCCTGAAGCCCAGGAGCACGTCGGGCAGTTCGGCGATCGCGTTGGTTGCGCTGTCGGTGTCGAGCACGACGATGTCGGCGGGGTTGCCGACTGCGATGCCGTAATCCCTGAGATTCATCAGCCGCGCCGGCAGCTCGGTGACGAGATCGAGGCAGGCATCGAACTCGCCGATCCCGGCATGCGCGGCATTGGCGTAGAGATTGGCCATCCGCAGCAGCGACGCGTCGCCGAACGGCGTGAAGGGATTTTGCACATTGTTGGTCGCGACCGAGCACAGCACGCCATCGGCGACCAGGCGATGCGCGGCGGTGAGGCCGCGCGGCGCATTGTGGGTGGCCTCACGCCCCATCAGATAGAGGTCGGTCGCCGGCAGTACGGTGACCGCGACGCCGGCCGCGGCGAGGCGCGCGCTCGCCGTCTTCAGCCGCTCGGGCGGCAGCGCGGAGAGTTTTGTCGCGTGCCCGATCGCGACGCGCCCGTGATAGTTGCGCCGCTCGGTTTGCCGGCAGACTTCCTCCATGTGCCACCAGGAGGGATCGAGGTCGAAATCGAGATGCAGGTCGACATCGATATCGAACTGCTGCGCCAGGTCGAAGATGCGCGCGATCTGCGCGTTCGGATCGCTGTCGACATAAGGACAGCCGCCGATCGCCTCGGCACCGTCGTTGAGCGCCGCGACCAACAGCTCATCAGTGCCGGGATCGTTGGTCAGGCCTTCCTGCGGGAAGACACAAAGAGAAAGATCGAGCGCCCAGGCATAGTCGCGCTTCAGCGCCTTGACCGCTTCGAAGCCACGCAGCCCGATCCGCGGGTCGGCCTCGACATGGGTCCGCATCCGCGTGGTGCCTGCGGTGATCGCTCGCTCGATCACTTTTGCGCCGCGGGCATAGACGTCTTCGACCGTGAAGTCGCGCTTCATCGCCGCCACCGCGCGGATGGCCTCGGCGACGCCGGCATGGTCGTGGCCGCAGCGGCCGAGCAGGCAGGCCTTGTCGAGATGGATATGGGTGTCGACGAAGCCGGGCAGCGCCAGCCGTCCCGCGAGGTCGATCTCGACGGCCTCGCAGGAGAGGTGCGGCGCGATCGCGGCGATCCGGCCGCCGGCGACGCCGATATCGACCGTCGACGCGGAGGTGCGCGTCACGGCATGACGGAAGACCAGGTCGAAGGCAGGTTTCGCAATCATCGAGAGCAGATTTCAGGTTGGTCTCAGCCTAGCGGAAGGGCAGGGAAGCGGCAGCACCAGATTGTGTGCAGTTTGTCAGTCAGATTGTCCAAAAAATATGCATACACTTTGCCGACCGGATTGTAGAGTTTTGCGAATTCCTGGAGGCCCGCCATGTCCGTCACCGCCAAAGCCGATGCCCACCCGCTGTCCGATGCCGAGATCGTCGAAGCCTGCCTGACCGCGTCGATGATCCCCGACCCCGATGCGGCGGCGGCCTATATGAAGCCTGGCACGGTGATCACCTTCACCGGCGGGCGCGAATTCGACCATCCGCGCGGGCCGACCGGCTTCAACGCCAAGCGCTATCGCTGGGTGAAGAAGCGGATGGACCGGTTCGACGTCTGCCCCGGCGCGGGCGAGACCGTCGTCTACAGCGTCGGCACGCTCTACGGCGAGTGGATCGACGGCACACCGTTCGAAGGCAACCGCTATGTCGACCGCTTCGTGGTCAAAGGTGGCCAGATCGTCAAGATGGACGTCTGGAACGACAGCGCCGAGCGGATCCTGGTGCAGCGAGGGATCGAGGCTTAGGCGCAGCGCACTTTTCCCGTCATCCTGAGGAGCCGCGAAGCGGCGTCTCGAAGGATGCACGGCCCGGCTGGTGGCCGTCGATCCTTCGAGACGGCCGCGTTGCGGCCTCCTCAGGATGACGGTGATAGAGCGCGGCTGTCGTCAGTTCCGCCCACCTTCGGCAGCTTCACCATCCGGTCTGCACCCGCCTCGTCCGCCGCCCCATAAGGGCAATATTAACCGCATCTGCCTTACCTGTTCTCCCGTTCAGCGGGAGAGCCGTCCAGTGCGCAATCGTGGTGGTGTTCGAGACACCATAGGCCTGAAGAGCCGGGTTCTGGTCACCGCGATCTTTCTGGCATCGGGCGCGGCATCCCTGATCCTTCAGGTGCTCTGGTTCAAGCAACTGCAATTCGTGCTGGGAAGTGCCACCGTCTCGGTCAGCGTCACGGTGGCGAGCTTCTTTTTCGGTCTCTCGCTGGGCAGCGCGCTCGGCGGCCGGATCGCCGACACGGTCAGCCGCCCCCTGAAAATCTACGGCTTCCTCGAACTCGCCCTCGCAGTCGTTTCCCTGGCGGTGACCGCGTTCCTGTCGCACTGGTCGACATGGGTGGGCTGGCTGTCGCCGATGCTGGACCTGGAGTCTCCATTCCGGTTGCCGCTGATGGTCGCGCTGTCGCTCGCCATCCTGTCGCTGCCGACGATGTTGATGGGCGCGACGCTGCCGTTCCTGGTGAAATTCCTGACCCGCACGCAAACGGACCTCGCCAATCGCATCGGCCTGCTCTACGGGTTCAACACCCTCGGCGCCGCTATCGGCACGCTCGTTGTCGGCTTTGTCCTGATGGGCCTCTGGGGGATCACGGGATCGAGCCTGGTTGCCGCGGCGCTGTACATCTGCGTCGGCGGCGTGGCCCTCGTAGTTGCGCGCAACGCAAGCCCGCTGTCGCCGGTCACGGCAGCCGCGCCGGTGCAAACCGAAGGGCGGGAGCACGGCAGGACGTCCATCCTGATCGGGATCTTCGCGTGCTCCGGTTTCGTGTCGATCACCTATGAAGTCGTCTGGTTCCGCTTCCTGACCAATGTCAGCACCTCGAGCGTTTTCGCTTTCTCGGGCATGCTCGGCGTTTACCTGCTGGGCCTGGTGATCGGCGCCCTGATCTGCGCCAGGCTGCTCGCGCCGCGCAAGGATCAATTGCTGCGCTACTTCGCCGTGACGCAGCTGCTGATCGCGGTTGCGGCCACGCTGACCGTCGCAATCCTCGGCAAGGCGCGTACTGTGGGAGCAGTGCTGTCTCCCATCGTGTCGGGCCTGCTCCCGGTCCCGGTGCAGCAGCTTTTGGGCGGTGACGTTTCATTCTTCCTGATCTGCGCCGTTGCCCTGTTGCTGCCGACCACGCTGATCGGCATCAGTTTTCCGCTGGCCAGCGAACTGACCGTGATGCAGATGAGCGCACTGGGCCGCAGGGTAGGCACGCTCTACGCCTTGAACACGATCGGTGGCGTCCTCGGCTCGCTGGCGGCGGGATTCCTTCTGATTCCCTATCTGGGCAGCCAGGGGGCGCTCACCGCACTGATTGTTCTGAACGTCCTGCTGTTTGTCGCGACGACACTATCGCAACCGGCTCTTCTGAGAGAAGGCAGCCTGTGGCGGCAAGGGGCAATCGCCGCAAGCGTCATCGCCTTTGCGCTCTTGCTCCTCACCCCACACTATCTGGAACGGGTCCTGACCGCGATCGAAGGCGCTGATGTCCTCGAGCTGCGAGAAACGCGGCAAGCAACATTTGCGGTGGTCGAGTATCGCGAAAAGGCGGCAGGAACCTATCAGCAATTGGTGGTGAATTCGAAAAGCTATGCCAACAACCGTCCCGAGGGCAGACGCTACATGGCCGCGATGGGGCACTATCCTATTCTGCTGCACCGGGGCCCGGTTGAAACGGCTGTCGTGATCTGCATCGGGACCGGAACCACGGTGGGCGCGGTGAGCACCCATCAGGAACTAAAATCCATCGACGCGGTCGATCTGGCCTCGACGGTCTTCGAGTTTGCGCCGCATTTTGTGCCGATCAACCAGCAGTTCTATCAGAATCCCAGGGTTCATCAGATCGTCGCGGACGGGCGCCACTTCCTGCTCGGGACAAAGGAGACGTTCGACGTCATCACCCTCGAGCCCCCGCCGCCCCACGACGCCGGCGTCATCAACCTCTACACCGAGGAATTCTATGCGCTGGCAAAGCAGAGGATGCGCCTCGGCGGCGTTCTCGCGCAATGGGTGCCGCTGGATTTCAACCGCGGCATTCTTCCGAAGATGATCCTCAAGGCCATGATGGGCCAGTTCAAGCATGTCTCGCTGTGGCTGCCGTCCAGAATGGAAGGCGTGGCGATCGCCTCCGATGAACCCTTGAACATCGATCCTCGCGCGCTCGCCATGCGGATGTCCGCGCCCGCGGTGGCTGAAGACCTGACCGCAAACGGCCTGCGCTCGCCAGAGGATTTCCTGGCGACATTCATCGCCGCTGATGAAAAGCTCGCGGCCTTTGTCGGCGATGTGCCGAGCCTCACCGATGATCGGCCGCGCCTCGAATATTATAACTGGTATCCGCTGAGTTCGATCAGCGTGGACGAATTGAAGCGCCTCCGCGAGCCCGTCGAGGACTATCTTGCCCCTCATTCCATCGACGAGGCCCGTCTCGACACCGCGCGCACGGTGGCCGATGCGATTCTGGATGAGCACAGAGCCACGGCTGACGGCGACAAATCCGCCGCCCGTGCAGCGCTTCGCCTGGCCGTCAAGCTGCAGCCGGACAATTCCTATGTCGGCTTCCTGGACCGCAAGCTGCGCGAGTGAGCGGGTAGCATCCGGCACCAGGTGACGACTCTTTCCCCGTCATCCTGAGGAGGCCGCGCAGCGGCCGTCTCGAAGGGTCGACGGCCCGGCCGGTGGCCGTGCATCCTTCGAGACGCGCTACGCGCTCCTCAGGATGACGGGGATAGAGTAGCCGCAACCGTCAGCGCCGCACCGCCTTCGGCAGCTTGACCACCCGATCGCTGGTCGCCTCATCCGCATAGGGCGCCAGAATATCCAGCAGATCCCGCCCGCGCTGCGGGCTCGGTGCGACCAGCGCGCGGGTGGCGACGGAATCCAGATGGTGGTGCATCAGCTCCATCACCTTGGCGACGTCGCCCTTCACCAGCGCAGCGATGATCGCGCGGTGCTCATTGATCGCGCATTCCGTGGAGTGCGGCCGGCTGTACAGCGACAGCGTCAGGCAGCAGCGATAGGCGACTTCGCTGACATAACGCACCAGGATCGGGCTGTTGGTCATCTGGGCGAGCAGGATGTGGAATTCCGTGGCGAGCCGGATCGAGACCGCGTCGGTGCCGTCGCGGGCGCGATCCTCGGCGTCGACATGGGCGGTGAGTTCGGCGACCTGCGCCTTGGTCAGCTTGCCGGCGAGCTGCCGCACCACCAGCCGCTCCAGCTCGATGCGGATGTCGAAGGCATCGCGCGCCTCCTGCCAGCTCGGCGTCGCCACCACCGCGATGCGGTTGCGGCGCAGCTCGACGAGGCCTTCCGCGGCCAATTGCCCGAGCGCGTGCCGCGCAATGGTGCGGCTGACGCCGAAACGCTCGCCGAGCGAATCTTCGGGCAGTTTTGCGCCGGGCTCCAGCGCCTGCTCGATGATCGCGCGCCGCAGCGCGCGGCAGATCACGCTGACCTTGTCTGACGATTCAGCCGTCTTGCTGTTGCCGGCGCGCCCCGCCATCGCCGCGATTCCCTCTCGAAGGTGCTTCGAACGCCTCTTTATCATACCGGCGAAACAATCGGGCGCTCGAATTGCATGCAGTTTTGGCCGCCGATTGCCTAAAAGGAATCCCGCGTTTTGCCTGCTGATCGCGCGATCCCCTTGATTTTCAACGGGCGGCGCGCTGGCATCCAGCTTGCATGCACTTTGCTCGTGATGCGCATGCAACCAAATTCCGAATTTGCCGGCGAGCCTGTTGCCGCCGGATCTGCGCCGACCGCGATCGAGCTGTCGGAAGCCTCCGTGACCTTCGGCCGCGGCGCCCGCGCCGTGCCGGCTCTGTCCACGACCACGCTGCGGATCGCCGATGGCGAGTTCGTCGCGCTGGTCGGCCCATCCGGCTGCGGCAAGTCCACCATCCTGCGGCTGGTGTCGGGCCTGGTGCGGCCGACCACCGGCGTCGTCATCGTCGGCGGCCGCGAGGTCGCGGCGCGCGCGCTGCGGGTCGGCATGGCGTTCCAGAACCCGACCATGCTGCCGTGGATGACGATCGAAAAGAACATCATGCTGCCGCTGAAGATCGTCGAGCCGTTCCGCTCGCAGTTCCGCCGGCTGCGCAAGACCGAGTTCCGCGACAAGGCCAATGCGCTGCTCGAGCAGGTCGGGCTGAAAGGGTTTGGCGGCCGCTATCCCTGGCAGCTCTCCGGCGGCATGCTCCAGCGCGCCAATCTGTGCCGCGCGCTGATCCATGAGCCGCGCATGCTGCTGCTCGACGAGCCGTTCGGCGCGCTCGACCAGTTCACCCGCGAGGAGCTGTGGGGAATCCTGCAAGCGCTCTGGATGACGCACAAGCCGACCGTGCTGCTGGTCACCCATGACCTGCGCGAGGCCGGCTTCCTCGCCAACCGCATCTGCGTGATGAGCGCGCGGCCCGGCCGCATCCTCGACGACTCCAGCGTCGACTTCGCGCGCCCGCGCACCGTGGCGATGACCTTTGAGCCCGATTTTGTCGCGCTCAACCAGAAACTCCGCGCCTTCATCGTCGATGCGCGCACCGCTGCGCAAGAGGGAGCCTGACCATGTCCGTGTCAGATATCAGGCAGAAGGCCTGGTCCGCGGCCCTGATCGTGCTGTTCTTCGTCGCCTGGGAGCTGTTCTGCCTGATGACGGGGATGTCGGATCTCGTGCTGCCGCGGCCGTCGCAGATCTTCGTCACGCTGTTCGAGAAATTCCCGATCCTTTGGCCGCACATCATCCAGACATTGGTCACCACCATGATCGGCTTCGTGCTCGGCGTGGCGCTGGGCGTCGCACTCGGCGCCGTGATCGGGGTGTCAAAGACCGCCTACGACACCTGCTATCCGCTGCTGGTCGGCTTCTCGTCGATCCCGAAGGTCGCGGTGGTGCCGATCTTCGTGCTGTGGTTCGGCTCCGGCACGGTGCCCGCTGTGTTGACCTCGCTGTCGATCTGCTTCTTCCCGATCGTCGTCAACATCGCCACCGGTCTTGCCACCACCGAGCCCGAGCTCGAGGATGTCCTGAAGGCGCTCGGCGCCAGCAAGTTCGACATCCTCTGGAATGTCGGCCTGCCGCGGACGATGCCGTTCTTCTTTGCCTCGCTGAAGGTCGCGGTGTCCTACGCCTTTGTCGGCGCGGTGCTGTCGGAGACCGTCGCCTCGAACCGCGGCATCGGCAACGTGATGATGACGGCGTCCTCCAATTTCAATGTGCCGCTGGTGTTCGCCGGGCTGTTCGTGCTCGCCGGCCTCGGTGTCGCGCTCTACGTCCTGTTCTCGCTGATCGAGGGCCAGGTCACGGGCTGGGCGACGCGCAAGGACAACGTCATCGCCACCTGAAGGTTGTTTCGTCCATCGCTGGAGTTGAGGAGGTCGTCATGCTGAAGACAATAGGCGCTGCGCTCGTGGGATTGGCTCTGGTCGCGGGAGCGGCGCGTGCCGAGGAAACCACCATCAAGTTCACGCTGGGCTGGAAGACGCAAGGCAGCGATGCGGCGTTCTTCTATGCGAAGGACAATGGCTACTTCAAGGAGGAAGGCCTCAACGTCGTGATTGACCAGGGCGAGGGCTCCGGCGCGACGGTGACGCGCATCATGTCGGGCGCCTATGACGCCGGCTTCGGCGACGTCAACGCCATCATCCAGAATGCCTCGACCAGGCCGCAGGATGCGCCTGTGATGGTCTACATGATGTGGAACCAGCCGCCGTTCGCGATCGTCGCCAAGAATTCGAGCGGCATCAAGTCGATCAAGGATTTCGAGGGCCACACGCTCGGCGGCGCGCAGGGCACGCCGACCACGCGGCTGCTGCCGGTGTTCGTGCACAAGAACGGGCTCGACGGCGAGAAGATCAAGATCTCCAACATGGCGCCGAACCTGCAGGAGCCGATGCTGATCAAGGGTGACATCGATGCCGCGCTGGTCTTCAACATCACGAGTTACTTTAATCTCGTGCTGAACCGCCAGGATCCCGACAAGGACTTCAAATGGTTCTCGTTCGGCGATTACGGGCTCGATCTCTATTCCAATGGCGTGATGGTGTCGCGCAAGCTGATCGCCTCGAACCCGAAGGCGGTGGCCGGCCTGGTGCGTGCCATCAACAAGGGCGCGATCGCGGTTGCCAAGGACCAGAATGCCGGCATGAAGGCCGCGCTGAACTATGACAATCTGATCAATGTCGATGTCGAGAAGCGCCGGCTGCAATATTCCTTCGAGAAGCTGATCGCCTCGCCGGAGATGAAGGACATCGGTGTCGGCGACATCAAGGACGACCGCATGGTCCGCAACATCGGCTTCATCGTCGAGGGCTACCAGCTCGCCCGTGCGCCGACCCCGGCGGAAGTGTTTTCACGCTAATTTCTGCCGCCGCGCGCGGAGCGGGAGCTGGTGTACACTGCGAACTGAGCTTACTCGTCATTGCGAGGAGCGAAGCGACGAAGCAATCCATCTCTCCTCGTGTTGAGACCTGGATTGCTTCGCTGCGCTCGCAATGACGGCGGAGGTTAGCGATGGACGTCACGGCAACCCGTCTGTTTTCTGGACCTGACCGCGGCACGCGCGACAATGTCGTGCTCCGCCACGACGGCGGCGTCATCACCGACATCTCCGAAGCCACGAGCCCAGCGACAGGCCCGCGCTCCCTCATCCTCCCCGCCTTCGTCAACGCCCACGACCACGCCCGCCCGCGGGCGTCCGCCTTCGGCGCGGTCGGCATGCCGCTGGAGAGCTGGATCCTGCGCACGGTGGTGGGCACGCCGGTCGATCCTTGTTTCGCCGCGGCCTCCGCGCTGGCGCGCGCGGCGCAGGCCGGCTGCGCGGCGATGATGGTGCACTACACCCGGCCGAGCGGCATCATGCCGCTGCTCGACGAGACCAGAGCGATTGCGCGGGCCGCCGGCGATGTCGGCATCCGCATCGGCTTTGCGATCGCGGTGCGCGACCAGAACCCGATCGTCTATGGCGACAGCGAACCGGTGCTCGCAAGTCTCGCCAGCGACGACCGCAAGACGATCGAGGAGCTGTTCGTCCGCGCGCCGATGTCGCCAAAGGCCTATATCGAGCTGACCGATGCCATCGCCGCGGCGATCGGCGGGCCGAAGGTCGATGTGCAGCTCGGGCCCGCGGGGGTACAGTGGTGCTCGAAGCCGCTCTTGGAGGCGGTCGCGGACAATTCCGCGCACACCGGCCGCCGCATCCACATGCATCTGCTCGAGACGATCTATCAGCGTGCCTGGGCCGATCAGCATTTTCCCGGCGGCATCGTCCGCTATCTCCGCGACATCGGCTTCCTCTCCGGGCGGCTGACGCTCGCGCATTGCATCCATGCCCGGCCCGACGAGATCGAGATGATCGCAGCGTCAGGCGCGCGCATCGTCACCAATTACTCCTCCAACCTGCATCTGCGGTCCGGGCTGGCGCCGATCGCGGCGGCGCACGCTTGCGGCTGCGCGATTGCGGTCGGCGTCGATGGTCTGGCGCTCGATGAGGATGACGATGTGCTGCGCGAGACGCGCCTGGTGCAGATGATGCAGGGCGGTCTCGGCTTTCAGCGCACCTGGACGGCGCAGGATTTCTTCGCGCTCGCGATCGGCAACGGCCGCCGCGTCACCGGTGCGCCGGCCGACTTCGTCCGCATCGATCTCGACCGCCTCGAGGGCGATCAGATCTTGCCGGCCGATCCGATCGATCTCTTGTTCGCGCGCGGCAATGCGTCGCTGGTCCGCGACGTGGTCGTCAACGGACGCACCATCGTCAGCAATGGTCGGTGCGTGGGTGTCGACCTTCCTGCCATCGAGCAGGAACTGCGTGGCCTCTACCGGGCGAGCGCGGCCACATACGCGCATGTGCTGGGCGCATGGCCGCGGCTTTCAGTATCGTTGCAAGACTGGTTCGAGACACAACTCACCTGCAACTAAGCTGAGAGCATTCGCTTCGCATCGCGCGGCAAGCGCGGTCGGCCGCGCGAATTCCGTCAAACGGAAGAAAATTCCACTTGCATCACTTTCGGCGCACGGCTTCAAGTTCAAACAGAAGCGCAAGGCTGGAATCGATCATGTCCTTCAAGAAATTGCTGATTGCCAACCGCGGTGAGATCGCGATCCGTATCGTCCGTGCCGCGGCCGACAGCGGTATTGCAACCGTCGCGATCTATCCCGCCGATGATGCGGCCTCGTTGCATGTCCGCGCCGCCGACGATGCCTGCGAGATCCCCGGCCGCGGCGCGCGCGCCTATCTGGACATCGAGGCGGTGATCGCGGCGGCCAAGGCTGCGGGCTGCGATGCGCTGCATCCGGGCTATGGTTTCCTCAGCGAGAACACGGAGCTGGCGCGGCGCTGTGCCGAGGAAAAGATCACCTTCGTCGGCCCGTCGCCGGAGGCGCTCGATCTGTTCGGCGACAAGGCCAAGGCAAAGGACCTCGCCAAGAAATGCGGCGTGCCGATCATTGCCGGCACCGCCGGCGCGACCTCGCTCGACGAGGCAAAAGCCTTCTTCGCCTCGCTCGGCGCGAACGCCGCGGTGATGATCAAGGCGATCGCCGGCGGCGGCGGGCGGGGCATGCGGGTGGTCGAGGATGCCGCAAAACTCGAGGAGGCCTATGCGCGCTGCCAGTCGGAAGCCAAGGCGGCGTTCGGCAACGATGCCGTCTATGTCGAGCGGCTGATCCGCAAGGCGCGCCATATCGAGGTGCAGATCATCGGCGACCGTCACGGCGCCATCAGCCATCTCTGGGAGCGCGAATGCACCATCCAGCGCCGCAACCAGAAGCTCATCGAGGTGGCGCCGAGCCCGTCGCTGAGCGATGGCTTGCGCGTCCGCATTATCGAGGCGGCAAAGCAGCTCGCGTCGGCCGCGCGCTACGACAATCTCGGCACCTTCGAGTTCCTGGTCGATGACGAGGCAGAGGAAAGCAAAGGCGAAGGCGAGGGTGCCTTCGCCTTCATCGAGGCCAATCCGCGGCTGCAGGTCGAGCACACCGTCACCGAGGCGGTGCTCGGCGTCGATCTCGTCCGTTCGCAGCTCGCGGTCGCCGCCGGCGCCACGCTGGCCTCACTTGGGCTGGCACAATCAGCGGTGCCGCTGCCGCGCGGCTATGCCATGCAGCTCCGCGTCAACATGGAGGTGATGGACGAGAAGGGCGTGACGAAGCCGACCGGCGGCACGCTCAGTGTGTTCGACCTGCCGTCCGGCCCCGGCGTCCGCGTCGATACGTTCGGCTATTCCGGCTACCGGACGAGTGCCGCGTTCGACTCGCTGCTGGCAAAGGTGATCGTGCATTCGCCGAGCCAAAAATGGTCCGACGTGGTGCACAAGGCGTCGCGCACCTTGCGCGAATTCCGCATCGGCGGCGTTGCGACCAACATCCCCTTGCTCGGTGCCATCCTGGCGCATCAGAGTTTTGCGCGGAACAAGATCAGCACCAATTTCATCGATACCCATGTGGCGGCGCTGGTCGGCACGGCGAACGACCTCGCGGCGCCACTGGTCGAGGTGAGCGAGGCCGCAGCGACGAAGGCCGTCGCCACTGAGGCGGCACCCGAGGGCTCGCTGCCGGTGCCCGCGCCGCTGCAGGGCACGATCGTGGCGATCGAGGTCGCGGAGGGCGATCTGGTCCGTCCCGGCCAGCAGATCGCGGTGCTGGAATCGATGAAGATGGAGCATCTCGTCACAGCGCCGCATGGCGGCCGGGTGACGAAGATCGCAGGTGGTCCCGGCATCACCCTGATGCATGGCGAGCCGATCCTGTTCCTCGAGCCTGCCGAGGTCGACGGCCATCATGCGGCGGAAGAGGCCGCGATCGATCTTGATCACATCCGCCCTGATCTGGCCGAGCTGATCGCGCGCAAGGCGATCACGCTGGACGAGAACCGTCCGGCCTCGGTGGAGCGCCGCCGCAAGACCAACCAGCGCACCGCGCGCGAGAACATCGCGCAGCTGGTCGATGAGGGCTCGTTCGTCGAATACGGCTCGCTCGCGATCGCCGCACAACGCCGCCGACGCAAGGTCGAGGACCTCATCAAGAACACGCCGGCCGATGGGTTGATTTCCGGCGTTGCTACCGTCAACGCGAAAGACTTCGGTCCCGAAGGCGCGCGCTGCATGGTGATCTCGTATGACTACACCGTGCTGGCCGGCACCCAGGGCCACATGAACCACAAGAAGATCGATCGCATGCTCTCGCTGACGGAGCAGTGGCGGCTTCCGCTGGTGTTCTACGCCGAGGGCGGCGGCGGCCGTCCCGGCGATACCGACCGGCTCGGCATGACCGGCCTCGACGGTCCGTCCTTCGTGCAGTTCGCAAAACTCTCCGGGCTCGTGCCTGTGGTCGGCGTGGTCTCTGGCTATTGCTTCGCCGGTAACGCCGCGATGCTCGGCGTCTGCGATGTCATCATCGCCACCAAGAATGCCTCGATCGGCATGGGTGGCCCAGCGATGATCGAGGGCGGTGGGCTTGGTGTCTATCATCCGGCCGAGGTCGGCCCTGTGTCGTTCCAGTCGCCGAACGGCGTGATCGACATCCTCGTGGAGGACGAGGAAGAGGCGACGGCGGTGGCGCAGAAATATCTGTCCTACTTCCAGGGCGCGGTGAAGGACTGGACCGCGCCGGACCAGCGGCTGCTGCGCCGCGCGATCCCGGAAAATCGTCTGCGGGTCTATGACATCCGCAATGTGATCGACCTGATCGCCGACGAGGGCTCGGTGCTGGAGATCCGGCGCGATTTCGGCGTCGGCATGATCACCGCTTTCATCCGCATCGAAGGCAAGCCGTTCGGCCTGATCGCCAACAATCCAAAGCATCTTGGCGGCGCGATCGATGCTGCGGCCGGCGACAAGGCCGCGCGCTTCATGCAGCTCTGCGACGCCTTCGACATACCGATCGTCTCGCTCTGCGACACGCCGGGCTTCATGGTCGGGCCCGAGGCCGAGAAGACCGCGATCGTGCGCCATGTCGCGCGGATGTTCGTCACCGGCGCCAGCATCACGGTGCCGCTGTTCGGAATCGTGCTGCGCAAGGGCTACGGTCTCGGCGCGCAATCGATGATCGGCGGCGGCTTCCACGCCTCGTTCTTCACGGTGGCGTGGCCGACCGGCGAGTTCGGCGGCATGGGCCTCGAAGGCTATGTCCGCCTCGGCTTCCGCAAGGAGATGGAGGCGATCGCGGACCCCCTCGAACGCGAGAAATATTTCCAGACCAAGGTCGCCGAGCTCTACGCCAACGGCAAGGCCGTCTCGATCGCGTCGGTCTTGGAGATCGACGAGGTGATCGACCCCGCCGACACCAGGCACTGGATCATGGCCGGCCTCCGCTCGGTGCCGAAGGTGGAGCCGCGGACCCACCGCAAAAGGCCGTGCATCGATGCGTGGTAGGGAAGCTGGATGCGTAGGATGGGTAGAGCGAAGCGAAACCCATCAATTCTTCATCCGCGGTGCAATAATGGGTATCGCTTTGCTCCACCCATCTTACGGGGTTGAATTCGGAGAGCGCACGTCGTGCGGCACCCCTCTCCCTAACCCTCTCCCGTAAGGGGAGAGGGAACCCTTCCGCCGGTGTCTCTCTCACGCGAGAACGCGGACGTATGATTCACAGGCCGCGCCACACACGCAGTGTCGTCCCGGCGAAGGCCGGGACCCATAACCACAAATGCTGCTTGTTGCGCGTCGTTGGAATGACGAGTCCCGTTCACTACATCCGCCGCGGCGTATGGGTCCCGGCCTTCGCCGGGACGACGGCGGTGGATGGGGAGGGCACCTCTCGTCGACACAAGAGCTACTCCAACCTCAACTCAACATACCCCTGCGCCGCGACCGCGTCGCAGCGTTCGCGATACGCCGGCGCGCTGCCGCTGTAGCGGGCGACGATGCGAGTTTGCTTGCCCTCGACGTTGCGGTTGATGCCGGTCATCCAGGAATCGACCTCGTTGGAGAGCAGGCCTGTGCCGAGCGTCTTGACATGATCGGTCCAGCCGGCGGTGCCCTCGGGCGTGGCGTCGAGGAAGGTCAGGCCTTTGTCTCGCGCGAAGCGGAGCAGGCCGGTAACCCAGTCGACGCTATACTCGATGCTGCGCGGGATGTTGCCGAGCGCGGTGTGCGGGCCCATCAGCATCATCATGTTGGGGAAGCCGTCGACCATCAGCCCGAGATAGGTTTCCGGGCCGTGCGTCCATTTCTCCTTCAGCCGCGCACCATGCGCACCGCGAAAATCGATCTTGTCGAAACTGCCGGTGATGGCATCGAAGCCGGTGGCGTAGATGATGATGTCGAAGGCGTAATCCCTGTCGCTGGTCTCGATGCCCTCGGGCGTGATCTTTTCAATCGGCGTCTCCAAGATGTCGACCAGCTCGACATTGTCGCGGTTGTAGACTTCGTAATAGAAGGTCTCGAGCGGCAGCCGCCTTGTGCCAAAGCCGTGATTCCTGGGGATCAGCTTCTCGGCCACCGCCTGGTTCTTCACGCGCTCACGGATTTTTCGCGCGACAAAATCGCTGATCGTCGCATTCGCCGCGCGATCAATCAGGATATCCCTGAAATTGCCCTGCCAGATGCCGAAGCCGCGCTCGCCATAGAGCTTCTCGTAGAACGCTTCGCGCTCGGCATCGCTGACCTCGAACGCGCCGCGCGGATCGGGCGTGTGCACGAAGCAGGCGAAGGTCTCCTTGCAGCGCGCAAAGATCTCGGGATAGCCGGCCTTGATCCTCGCTTGCGTCTCGGCGTCGATCTTGCCGTTGTGCAGCGGCGCCGCCCAGTTGGCGGTGCGCTGGAACACGGTGAGGTGTCCGACCTCGCCGGCGATGGTCTGGATGGTCTGGATGCCGGTCGCGCCGGTGCCGATCACGGCGACGCGCTTGCCGGCGAAATCCACCTTCTGTTTCGGCCAGCGCGCGGTGTGAAACGACTGGCCCTTGAAATCGTCGCGGCCCTCGATGCGCGGCAAGGTCGGTGTCGACAACGGGCCGATCGCGGTGATCAGGAAGCGGCAAGAGTGGCGCGCACCGTTCTCAAGCGTGATCTGCCAGCTTCGCGTCTCGTCCTGGTAGATCGCGGCGGTAATCCGGCTCTCGAACTGGATGTCGCGGCGCAGATCGAACTTGTCGGCGACATAGTTGCAGTAGCGCAGGGTCTCGGGCTGGCCGGCGAAATGCTCCGACCATTCCCATTCCTGCAGCAGCTCCTTCGAGAACGAATAGCCGTAGGAATAGCTTTCCGAATCGAAGCGCGCGCCGGGATAGCGGTTCCAGTACCAGGTGCCGCCGACGCCGGTGCCGGCCTCGAACACCCGCGTTTTGAGGCCGAGCTCGCGCAGCCGGTAGAGCTGGTACATGCCGGACAGGCCGGCGCCGATGATGATGACGTCGTAGTCCAGCGCAGCCGTCTGGGGGGTGTTGTCCTGGCGCAGTGCGGCCACCTGTCGTTGCTCCCTGATCGGTTGATTGCCGGGAAGGCTAGCCGGTCTCACCGCTGCCGACAAACATCGAGGAGCGGGGCAGCTATCGGGATTTGCCGGGTGCGTCGGCCTGTCCACGACATTCCGTGAGGCGGATCGCGGGCTCCACAGCTTTACTCGGCCGCGGGATTCCCTTTATCGTCGGCCCGGCACAACGATCGCCCGCCAAGCGGCGACGGAACCAGCGGGAGTGAAGCGATGGCAGAGGCGCTGCGCAGGCCGGCATCAATCGATGTCAGCAATCCCCGGCTCTATCAGGACGACATTTGGCGGCCGCTGTTCGCGCAGCTTCGCCGCGACGATCCCGTGCATTATTGCGAGACTTCGGCCTACGGCCCGTACTGGTCGGTGACGCGCTACGACGACATCTTCGACGTCGAGCTGGATCACGACAACTATTCGTCGGAAATCGGCGGGATTCAGGTGGTCGATCAGCCCAAGGGCCAGGAAATCGCAAATTTCATCAGGATGGATCCGCCGGGCCATACGGCGCAGCGCCGCACGGTGGCCCCTATCGTGGCGCCGTCCAACCTCGCCAATTTCGAGCCGCTGATCCGCAAACGCACCTCTGCTGTGCTCGACGCGCTGCCGCGCAACGAGACCTTCGACTGGGTCGAGCGGGTCTCGACCAATCTCACCAACATGATGCTGGCGACCTTGTTCGATTTTCCCTGGGAAGATCGCATGAAGCTGACCTGGTGGTCCGATGTCGCAATCGCCAACGTCGATTCGCCCGACGCTGTCGTGCATTCGGAGCACGAGCGTTTCGAGGAGATGGTCAAGATGGGCGAGTATTTTCGCAAATTGTGGGATGCGCGCGCCGACGCGCCGCCGACCTTCGACCTGATCTCGATGCTGGTGCATTCGGAGGCGACGCGAAACCTGCAACCGCGCGAATTCCTCGGCACGCTGGCGCTTCTGATCGTCGGCGGCAACGACACCACGCGCAATTCGATGTCGGCCGGGCTGATGGCGCTGTGCGAGAACCCCGAGCAGTTCGAGCTGGTCCGCGCCCGCCGCGAGCTGACCCCGAGCCTGGTGTCCGAGACCATCCGCTACCACACGCCGGTGCTGCACATGCGCCGTACCGCCCGCAACGATGTCGAGCTCGCCGGCCGCCGGATCAGGAAGGGCGACAAGGTCGTGATGTGGTACATCTCCGGCAACCGCGACGAAGACAAGATCGAGCGTGCCGATGAATTCATCATCGACCGCGCCAAGCCGCGCCAGCATCTCGCCTTCGGCGCCGGTATCCACCGCTGCGTCGGCGACCGCCTCGCCGAGCAGCAACTCCGCATCCTCTGGGAGGAGGTTTTGGCGCGCGACCTCCGCTTTGAGATCATGGGCCCACCACAAAGGCTCTATTCCAATTTCATCCGCGGTATACGAAGCTTGCCGGTGATAATCGTGGATTGAGCCGCATTACCCGTCATTGCGAGGAGCGAAGCGACGAAGCAATCCATCTCGTCGCGTGGGGAAAGAATGGATTGCTTCGCTTCGCTCGCAATGACGAAAGAGGACATATCAAGGAATAAGAATGAAGAACGATCCCGTTGACGTCCTGATCATCGGCGCCGGCGCCTCCGGCGCCGCGGTGGCCTGGAGCCTCGCCGATACCAAGATGCATATCCTCTGCCTCGATCAGGGCGGCTGGATGAATCCCGCCGAATATCCGAGCACCGGGCGCGACTGGGAGGCGAAGTTCTACGGCGACTGGTCGTCGAGCCCGAACATCCGCAAGCGGCCCGAGGATTACCCTGTTAACGACGACAATTCGCCGATCAAGGTCGTCAACTTCAACGCCGTCGGCGGCTCGACCGTGATGTACACCGCGCATTGGCCGCGGCTGCATCCGTCCGACTTCAAGGTGAAGACGCTCGACGGTGTCGCCGACGACTGGCCGATCGATTACGACGCGCTGACGCCGTTCTTCGAGGAGAACGATCGCATCATGGGTACGTCGGGCCTGTCGGGCGATCCGCTGTCGCCGCTGAGCCATCCGCCGATGCCGCCGCAGCCGCTCGGTCTATCGGGCCCGCTGATCGGCAAGGCCATGAACAAGCTCGGCTGGCACTGGTGGCCATCGGACACGACCGTCGCGACGATGGACTATGAGGGCAGGGCGCGCTGCATCAATCTCGGCCATTGCACGCCGGCCTGCGCGCAGGGCGCCAAGTCCTCGACCGACATCACCTATTGGCCGCACGCGATCCGCGCCGGGGTCGAGGTCAAGACTCATTGCCGGGTACGCGAGATCCTGACCAACGAGCACGGCATGGCGTCCGGCGTCGTGTACTACGACAAGGACGGCGTCGAGCAGTTTCAGCCGGCCGAGGTCGTCATCATCGCCTGCAACGGCGTCGGCACGCCGCGGCTGCTGCTGAACTCGGTGTCAGGGAAATTTCCGAACGGGCTGGCGAACTCGTCCGGCCTGATCGGCAAGAACCTGATGTTCCACCCCTATGCGCAGATTTACGGCTATGTCGAAGAGCCGACCGATTCCAACCGAGCGCCGCCGACCTGCCTGTGGAGCAAGGAGTGGTATGACACGGACCTGTCGCGCGGCTTCGTCCGCGGCTACGGCGTCCAGTTCGTCCGCGGCGCGGGACCGGTATTCGAGGCCGTGACGAGCGAGCAGAAGGGCATTCTGCCCTGGGGCAAGGATCATCACCGTGCGTTCCGCAAGCTCAACGGTCATCGGCTCGGATTCTCCGCGATCTGCGAAGACCTTCCGGAGGAGCATAATCGCGTCACGCTCGATCCCGTGCTGAAGGACAGCCACGGCATTCCCGCGCCCAGGATCGACTACACGATCAGCGAGAACAGCCGGAAGATGATGGACCACGCGCTGGCGCGCGGCCGCGAAGTGCTCGAAGCCGCCGGCGCGACCGATTTCTGCATCAACGCACCGATCTCGTGGGGCGGCTGGCATCTGCTCGGCACCGCGCGGATGGGCACCGATCCCGCGCGCTCCGTGGTCAACGAATGGGGCCGCTCGCACGACGTGAAGAACCTCTTCATCGTCGACGGCAGCATCTTCGTCACCTCGGGCGGCGTGAACCCGACCTCCACCATCCAGGCCCTCGCGCTCTACATCGCCGACCAGATGAAGCAGCGCCTCGCCAATCTGTTCGACTGAGACCGTCATGTCCGATGTAAAAGAACTGACCGCAGCCCAGCGCGCCGATCTCCGCACCGTCGCCGCGATGATCGTTCCCGCAAGTGAAGAGTACAAGGTACCGGGCGCGGACGATGCCGCGATCCAGGCCGACATGCTGGCAACGCTCGGCCGCGACACCGCGCCGGTCGCGCAGGCGCTGGATCATCTGGCTGATCTCGCCGGCAAGCCGCTCGCCGAGCTCGACGTTGCCGGGCGCAGCGCGGTGGCGCAGGAATTTCGCGCCCGCGGCGGCCCTGCCGCGGCGACGCTCATTCGCGTCGTGCTGCAATGTTACTACCGCGACGACCGCGTGCTGCGCTCGCTCGGGCTCGAGGTGCGCGCACCGTTCCCCAAGGGGCACGTGCTGCCGGACGGCGACTGGTCGCTGCTCGATCCGGTCAGGGAGCGCGGCGGGGTGCTGCGGCGGGTGCCCTAGCCAGCCGGGCAGGCCTGCGCGGGCGCGTAACCACTTGCGGCGGCGGGAGCCGGTCACCATCTGAGGAGACCAAAGGACTCTCGCCATGCTGGATTTTACCTCAGATACCGCCGGTGACACGCTGTCATCGCGGGCGGCTGACGCTGCCCGTGACGATGACCGGGCTTTGCTGGATGCCTATTCCAATGCCGTGATCGATGTGACCGAACGCGTCGGCCCCGCCGTGGTCCGCGTCGAAACCGGGCCGAAGGTACGCAATGCGCGCGAGCGCGGCGGGCTCGGTTCGGGCATCGTGATCTCGCCCGACGGGCTCGTGGTCACCAACAGCCATGTGGTCGGATCGTCGAAGGAGATCCGCCTGCGCGACACCGAGGGCTTCGACACCGACGCCCATGTGCTCGGCGTCGATCCCGACACCGATCTCGCGCTGCTGCGCGCCGATGGCGCGCGAGATCTGGCCTATGCCTCGCTCGGTAACTCCAAGACGCTGCGGCGCGGCCAGCTCGTGGTCGCGATCGGCAATCCGCTCGGCTTCGAATCGACGGTGACCGCCGGCGTGGTCTCGGCGCTGGGACGCTCGATCCGCTCGGTCAGCGGGCGGACCATCGAGGACGTGATCCAGACCGACGCCGCGCTCAATCCGGGCAATTCCGGCGGCCCGCTGGTGTCGTCGAAGGGCGAGGTGATCGGGATCAACACCGCGATCATCAACGGCGCGCAGGGCATCTGCTTTGCGGTCGCCTCTAACACCGCGCAATTCGTGCTGTCGGAGATCATCCGTCACGGCTATGTCCGCCGCGCCTATATCGGCGTCGCAGGCCAGACCGCGCCGGTGCCGCGGCGGCATGCGGTGCTCGCCGGCGTCGAGAACAAGATGGGCGCGCTGCTGATGCAGATCGAGCCGGACAGTCCGGCCGCGCGCGCGGCGCTGCTGCCGGGCGACGTCGTGATCAGGCTCGACGGCATCGAGATCAACGGTGTCGACGATCTGATCCGCGCGCTCGATCACAGCCGGATCGATCGCACGCTGTCGATGGACGTGCTGCGCCTCGGCCGCCTGCGCGCGATCGACATCCACCCGATCGAGAGGAAGCCGGCGAAACAGTAAGACAATCCCATCCCCGCACGAGATGCACTCTCTCTCCTTGTGGGAGAGGGTCGCTTCGCGCAGCGAAGCGGGGTGATGGGTCTTTCTCCGCGATCTCATCTGTGGAGAGAACCCCTCATCCGGCGCTTCGCGCCACCTTCTCCCAAGAACACCATCGGTCTGTGCTCGGGGCCGTCAAGCCCAAGCCTTTCGGCGGTTTCGGCGGCCGCTAGAGTGCTCGTATACTCGGTTGAAGTCAGCCGGTCTTCCTACAAGGTTGAAATCCGATCCATTTTCTAGTAAACTGCACTTCCATTTGCGCGCGACCGTCTCGCGTCGCTTAGTCTTAAAGCTTTACGTGAAGCAAGGAATTACGATGCTTCCTTGCATGACGACTGCGATTGCTATGCTGTTGCTAAGCTCGACAGTATTTTGTTGAGCTCAATCCGAGCCCAGATCGTATTACGACACGCGATTGCGTCGTCACGGTTTTTAGTGACCGACGCCGGATAATTCGCGGCGGGGTGTTGTATGCATCACCCTTCACAGACCGGAACCCGTTAGTCCGAAATGTGACGTTACTGCGGAGAGTTGAAATGACGATTGCGCTCTTGCTTGTCCCTAATCAGGGCGACAGTAAAGATAATTTCCTCGCCGTAGCGCGTGACCTGAAAGCAAATTTTTGCAAGAAATCAGTTATTTTTGCGGTTACCTGGGATGGGACGCCCTCAACCGGGCCTTCGGCTTCTCCTATTGGTGGAGTTCCAACAGGGTTCAGCACGAATTTTTGGGAGTCAGTCGCCGCAGCAGATACTTTCATTTCGCTTTCCCATAGCGGCATACAAGACGGCCCGATGATAGGTCCGGAAGGTGAGCAACCTTGGCCCACCACCGGGGCGGGCACCGCACTTAGCGATGAGGCGCTCCGATTTTGGCGGCGAATTGGTTGGGGAATCGGCGACGGCGGGCGAGTTCTGATCGCAGGCTGCGATACGGCGCATTCATATGGCAAGCTCGTATCGAAGATTATGACACCTACAGTTTTTGGATTTGCTCAACACATCGGTGCCGGCGTCATATCCGAGATGCGGATGTATATCGGCAATTATTTCCTGCAGAACCGTGTTGGAAAGAACGTTGTCAAATGCTGATCTCCTAAAGAAAAGGCGATTATACCGTTCGCACATATACGGCTGTTGGTGCTTTGATTGTTGTGTGGCGCGTCAACAGCAAAACGCCCCGCCGCGTTATCAGGCGACACCACACCGGCGTAGCCGGTCTGCCCGAAATGTGGTGCCCACACCAGTCCGGTCTTCCACTGCCGCCACCGCCACTGTCCGCTTCGAGACGACGGCGGGCGCTGATGGACGAGCTGCGCTATGCTCAACGGGTCGAGAGCGACGCCGAGGAAGCCTGAGCGAGGTCGCGATGGAAAAACGACCGACGAAAGAAAGCAGCAGCTAGTGAAGCTGTTCGCCGAGGCAGTTGCCGTTGCGGAGCGCGCGCGTGACGATGTTGGGAAAGACCCCGTTCTCTAATTGCAGTTTGAACGCGAACTGGACGAGTTGCGCAAGCTAATGCGTGCCATTCAGGAGGAAATCGAAAAAATTGGGATCGGATAGCGGCGTCGGGGGAGTTCGCGCGGCTGATGATCTGGTCGAGGACGAGGCCAGCGGCCATTGCCGGAGCCCTTCGCGCTCATAGCATCATCACGACCGACGACAACAGCGACAGCACCGCCACGACAGGAGCGGGCGACCGATAGCCGACGGCGTCACGTTATGTCGCGACTGCCGACAGATTGCGGAGGGACCGCCATCCTTCGACGATCCCCGCCAGACTGTCGCGGACATCACGTCATCCGACGACACGGTGCGAGCCATCGACAATGGGGTGTCCGCGCTTGAGGCAAAAGCAATCGTAGGCATTATTCCGAGAACCGTGTAGCTTCCTCGCACCGTCACGCCCTTTGCTTGCCGGAAGCCGCTGCCCACAAAACGGAGACACGCCGAACTCTCCGCTTCTCTTCAAATTGCAGCCTTGGTGCCATTGGCAGGCGCGATCTTCAGAACTGGCCATTCACAGATCACCAGCGTGCGCGCTGTACAGGTGCGCCCGACTGTCGGACACGATTAGATCAAAGAGGGCAAAGTCATGAGCAAAACCTTGTCGCTGCTACTGGTGCTGTTGTTCGTCACTATCGGCCATGCGCGGGCGGACCCGCTCACTGAGGACATGACGAAACTCAATGCGCAATGGGACGCCGCGATCAACGATCCAAATTTCGATGCCTTGCTGCCAATGTATGAAACCGATGCCAGTCTAATCCCGCCCGGCGCACCGCCCGTTTCGGGTGCGACTGCGATACGCGACTTCTTTGCCAAAAGGGGGACGAGCGTCAGAAATCACAAGCTCGAGCTTGTCGAGGTTCTACCAATGGGGAACTACGCATACGTGACCTCGCGCTTCAAAGCGTCCTTGGTCAAAGGCGAGGAAACGACCAAGCTGTCCGGAAGTACCGTTAAGCTTTACGAACACCAGTCCAACGGCGAATGGAAGGTTAAGTCCCATATTTTCGTTCGGGAATAACCAGCCAAGGCGCATTTGATTTTGATCACCACGACAAGAGAGGGCGACCGATAGCGAACGGCATCACGTCATCGCGCGTGCGCGCTCGATGCCGGCTCGCGGTGATGCGTACGCTGGCGTGCGGCTCTCGATAAACACTACGAGCCGAAGGTACGTGATGAATGTTTCCATGAAGCTTTTGACGGGCGGATGGGTACTCCAATCCGCGAACTTTGAATTTGAGGACGGGGAAATTATCGAAATCTATGGCCCAAATCCGATGGGCGGTGGTTTTTGGCGAACAAGGGAGGATGATAGCTATCTTGACCGCCAATAATCGCCCCACAACGGGTGACGACCATAGCAAAGCCGAGCTATTCAACACGATGCTGGCTTATTCGGGAAAATTCAAACTGAGCGGCGACACATTTACGACGACCGTCGATATAAGTTGGGTTACCGAGTGGCTGGGTACGGAGCAGCTTCGTTATGTACACCTCGACGGCGACATTCTTTCCTTGCGCACACCAATTCATGAACACCCTCGCTATCCCGGTCGAAGAGGATTTGGCGATCTAAGATGGCGTCGCGAAAAGTAATTAATGCGTCATTAGCTTCAGGAACAGGCGTGAGCGGCTCGGCCATTAGAAGGCCCTAGAGCGCGCCACAGCGTCGGGCTACAAGAAAACACCGGGCAGGACCGCGCCAGCGATCACCACTTTTCCCGGAATGCGATCTGTTTGGCGTGATCGCTGTTCACCACCAGTATGGCCACCGCCACCCCTCATAGAGGCGCCAAGACGACACCAGGGGCGGCGCATATGGATCGACCCGGTCGTCTTCGGGGCGATAGCGATATCGTGGAACAATATAATAGTCCCACGGAGTCGGCCTTATCACGGGCGTCGTGATAACGACCCTCGTTCGTTCATGAACGACTTGTACCTTCCGCGCCCGGGCTTCAGCACCGGACGCCCCGAGGTTACACAGCACCAGGGCCGCTCCGACAGTGCACACGACGGTCATAATCTTCATCTTCATGCATCGGCCTCCTAACCTGAGAGTGCAAAAGGACTCAAAGCAAGGCAAGCTAATTCGCTCTTGGCTGGCTTGAATCACCGCTTCTGGCCCCTCTCGGACTTGCGGCAATGCCCGCTGTCGCGCTCCTGTCAGGGCCATGGCAGACGTCCAACACGCGTGATCCGAGCCACCTCGATTTATGAGTACACGCCCCAGCTAGTGGTAGTCGATTATCTCCACGTCCGCCGGACCGGTGTCGGTTCACCGGAATACGACCCGCCATTGGTGATTGATAGGAATCGAGTGCTTACCCGGCAAGTCGCCCTTGCACCGGCATGGTGGGTGAGAATCGCGACGGACGCCTACGCTCTTGCGCCGGGATGTCCGCGGGATTTCTGAATAATAGAAGATATCGCTGATTTGCCCGACGCGTCAAGTTGCTTGTCCGGTTGCCGGCGGCCGCCCTGCTACTTTGCATGGGGTTGTTTTCGATATTTTTGAGTTCTCCAGCGTCACCAGCAGTAGTGGCGGCTGGGCACTTCGAATGCGAAAGCATCGGAGCCGGCTGAGGGGTCTCTATCCGCGGAGACAGACCCCTCATCCGGCGCCGTAGCCGACGCTATGCGTCGGCGTCATTTAATTGACGGCGGCCGTAGGCCGCCTACGCCACCTTCTCCCACAAGGGGAGAAGGGAAGAGGGCTGTTACTGCAGCGCGGCCAGCAGTTCGTCGGGCTGCTCGACCATCATCATGTGGCCCGCGCCCGGCAGCACCACAATGCGGGCATTCGGCGTCGCAGCGGCGAGTGTCTTGCCGGCCTTGGCCGGGGTCATCATGTCGCGCTCGCCGAGGACGAAGGTCGCGGGCACCTTGACCGCGGCCGCCGCCGTGAGCGCGTTCTGGTAGGCGTTGCAGGCGTTGAGGTCGTTGTACAGCACGCCCGGCTTCGCCTCCTGCAGCACCCGCTGCGCGCCCTGGTGCATCCACATCCCCGGCGCGAGGCTACCGCCGAGCTCGGCCTTGAAGCCGAGGCCCCAGATCGAGACCATGTCGATCGCGTCGGCATCGTTGGCCTCGGCGGCCTTCAACAGGTCGGGGCCGACCGTCATGGTCGCGGCGGTGCCGATCAGCGCAAGGCCGGAGACCTTGTCGGGATGCCGCGCCGAGGTCTCGATCGCGATCAGCGACCCCATCGAATGGCCGATCAGCCGGGCCTTCGCTGCGCCGGCCGCGGCAATCAGCGCTGCGGTCCAGTCGGCCATCTCGGCGATTGTCTTCAGCGGCTTGCCGGCGGAGCGGCCGTGGCCGGGGAGATCTGGCGCCAGCACCGAAAAACCATGATGTGCGAACCAGCGGCTGTGCAGCGCCCAGGTCGAAGAGTCGAAGCCGGCGCCGTGGATCATCACCACCGTGGCGAGCTCCGCATCGAACGGCTTGCCGCCGGTCGCAACAAAGGTGTCGATGCCGTTGACGGAAAGCTGCATGGCTCAGGTCCTTTGCGAGGCGCGCAGCGCCTGGCCGAGATCGTCGATGATGTCCTGCGCGGTCTCGATGCCGACCGAGAGCCGCACCAGCTCCTCGCCGATCCCGGCGGCCTTGAGCTGATCGGCATCCATCTGCTGATGCGTGGTGCTGGCGGGGTGGATCACCAGCGTCTTGGCGTCGCCGACATTGGCGAGATGGCTGATCAGCTTCAGGGACTCGATGAACTTCTTGCCGGCGGCGCGGCCGCCCTTGATGCCGAAGCTGATGATCGAGCCGGCGCCGCGCGGCAGCAGCTTCTTTGCCAGCGCGTAGTCCGGATGCGTCTCCAGCGACGGATGCAGCACCCAGTCGACCGCTTTGTTCGCGGCGAGGGCGTCCAGCACCGCATGGGTGTTGCTGACATGGCGGTCCATGCGGACGCCCAACGTCTCGATGCCCTGCAACAGCTGGAATGCGTTGGTCGGCGACAGGCAGGCGCCGAAATCGCGCAGGCCCTCGGTGCGGGCGCGCATGATGAAGGCGGCCTTGCCGAACTGCTCGTCGAAGACGATGCCGTGATAGCCGGCATAGGGCTCGGTGATCTGCGGGAATTTGCCGGAGGCGCGCCAGTCGAACCGGCCTCCGTCGACGATGACGCCGCCGATCGCGATGCCGTGGCCGCCCATCCATTTGGTCGCCGAATTCATCGTGATATCGGCGCCGAGCTCGATCGGCTGGCTCAGATAAGGCGTCGCGAAGGTGTTGTCGATCAGAAGCGGAATCTTCGCATCATGCGCGATCTGCGCGACCGCCGGGATATCGAGCACCTCGAGGCCAGGATTGCCGATGGTCTCGCCGATCACGAGCCGCGTGTTCGGCTTGATCGCGGCGCGGAATTCGTCGAGCGCGCGCGGCTTCACGAAGGTGGTGGTGATGCCGAAGCGCGGCAGCGTATGTGCCAAAATGTTGATGGTGCCGCCATAGAGCGAGGCCGAGGCGACGATATGGTCGCCGGCATTGAGCAGGGTTGCGATCGCCAGATGCATCGCGGCCATGCCGCTGGCGGTGCAGATCGCGCCGACGCCGCATTCGAGCGCGGCGATGCGCTCCTCCAGAACCGCGGTGGTCGGGTTCGAGATCCGCGTATAGATGTGACCGGCGCGTTCCAGGTTGAACAGCGCCGCGGCGTGGTCGGCGTCCTGGAAGACGTAGGACGTGGTCTGATAGATCGGAACCGCGCGCGCGCCGGTCGCGGGATCGGGGCGCTGGCCGGCGTGCAGGCTCAGGGTTTCGAAGGCAGGCGGCTTGGGTGCGGGCATGCGAAACTCGTCAGGTCAGTCGATCGGAGTGATCGGTGCGTTGATTTAGACGTGAACTGCGGTGCGAACACGGCCGACATTGCCGAACACGCGCAAATAGCGCTCGACCTCGGACGGGATGCCGGTCGCCTTCTCCGGATTGTCGGAGAGTTTGACGGCGGGCCGGCCGTCGACCGACGTCACCTTGCAGACGATCGAGATCGGATCGAGGGCCGCGGTGCCGTCGGGCGCGCAGCCGACGAAATCGTTGGTGAGGTTGGTGCCCCAGCCGAAGCTGACGCGCACGCGGCCCTTGAAGTGATGGAACGTCTCCTCGATCGAGCCGACATCCATCGCGTCGGAGAACACCAAAAGCTTCTCCTTGGGATCGCGGCCCTTCTGCTTCCACCACTTGATGATGTCTTCGCCGGCCGTGATCGGCGGCGCGCTATCGGGACGAAAGCCGGTCCAGTCGGCGACCCAGTCGGGCGCATCGCGCAGGAACGGTTTGGTGCCGAACGCATCGGGCAGGGCGATCAGCAGGTTGCCGCCATAGGTGTGGCGCCACTGGTCGAGGATGCGATAGGGGGCCCAGCGCAGCGCCTCGTCGTCATTGGCGAGCGCGGCCGCCACCATCGGCAGCTCATGGGCGTTGGTGCCGATCGCCTCGAGGTCGTTGTCCATCGCGAGCAGCACGTTCGACGTTCCGGTGAAGGACGGACCGAGACCTTCCTTCACCGCCTCGACGCACCAGCGCTGCCATAGGAAACCGTGGCGGCGGCGCGTGCCGAAATCGGACAGCCGCAAGCCATCCAGCTTGCGCAGCCGCTCGACCTTGGCCCACAGCTTGGCCTTGGCGCGGGCGTAGAGCACGTCGAGCGCGAAGCGTCCGTAGGTCTTGGTCGCGGCGCGGGAGCGCAGCTCATTGAGGATCGCGAGCGCCGGGATCTCCCACATCGTGGTGTGGGTCCACGGCCCGTGGAAATGCAGCTCGTACTGGCCGTCGACCTTGTGCAGCTCGTATTCGGGCAGGCGGAAGGCCGAGAGCCAGTTGATGAAGTCGGGCGAGAACATCTGGGTCTTGCCGTAGAACGTGTTGCCGGCGAGCCAGATCAGTTCCTTCTTGGTGAAGCGGATGGTGCGGGCGTGGTCGAGCTGGGCGCGCAGCTCGCCCTCGTCGATGACCTCGGCGAGCCGGATATGGGTCGAGCGGTTGATCACCGAAAAGGTCGTGCGCGTGTCCGGATAGCATTCCCGGATCATCTGCAGCATCAACAGCTTGTAGAAATCGGTGTCCAGCAGGCTGCGCACGATCGGGTCGAGCCGCCAGCCATGGTTGTAGGTCCGGGTCGCGATATCTGTCACGGTCATGCGGGAACCTTAGCCTGCCGAACGCCGCCCGCCCAGTGGGTATCCAGCGGAACATGGCAGGTCAGCGCGCTATGGTCCGCCGTATACGGCCGACCGTGGCGGCGACATCGGTCCATTCAGGCTTGCCCGGGGCAAATTGCCGCCGGAGGAACGTGACGAGCTCGGCGATCTGGCCGTCGCTCATGCTGTCCCTGAAGGCCGGCATGTAGCCGAGATCAGTCACGGCCGGCTTGGCGATGCCGTGCAGGATTACCTGGATCAGATTGTCGGGGACATCGCTGTGCAAATTGCTGTTGAGCGCCAGCGATGGCCGGCTGCCGAACAGCGGCGGTCCGCCGACCTCATGGCAGACGGCGCAGGCGCCTTGATAGATCCGCCCGCCCGCGGACGCGGCGGTGGTGACGGCGGTGGCGGTTTCGAGCTTGGCTACCAGTGCATCGTGAGCCGGCCGGTCAGCGCGCTCGTTGAACGAGGCGAGGTAGACCGCCATCGCGCGGATGTCCTGATCGGGCAGCGCGACGAGCTCCTGCACGACCGGCGCCATCGGGCCCGCGGCAACGCCGTGGAAGCGGGACTCGCCGGTGCGCAGATAGGCGTAAAGCTCATCCTCGCTCCAGGGCACCGGCGCCTTCGACAGCGACGTCAGCGCCGGAGCCTCCCAGCCCTCGGCGAAGCCGCCGGCGAGATAGGCGGCCTGCCGTTCGGCGCCGAGCGCGTTGCGTGGCGAGTGACAGGCGCTGCAATGGCCGAGACCTTCGATCAGATAGGCACCGCGATTCCATATCACTGATTTCGATGGATCGGGCTGGAACGTACCCGGCTGATGGAACAGCGCATTCCATCCGGCGAGCAGCGGCCGCAGGTTGAACGGAAATGCCAGCGTGTTCGGCGGCGTCTCGGCGCGCACCGGCGCCTGCGCCATCAGATAGGCATACAGCGCCTGCAGGTCGGCATCGGTAGTCTTGGCAAAATGCGTGTATGGAAACGCCGGATAGAGATGGCGCCCGTCGCGATGAATGCCCTCGCGCATCGCGCGCTCGAAGGCGGGGTAGGACCAGGCACCGATCCCGGTCGCGACATCGGGCGTGATGTTGGTCGTGGTGATGACGCCGAACGGCGTCTCGAGCGGCCGGCCGCCGGCGTTCACGATGCCATGCTCCGCCGTGTGGCAGACCGCGCAGGCGCCGAGTGCCGCAAGCTCTTTGCCGCGCGCGATCGTCGCGGCGGAATAGACCGCGGCATCGGGCCGGGCGATCGGCGCGATTGCGCGCCAGGGCAGCACGGCCGCGCCGACACCGATCGCCGCGGCGCAGAGCGCGGCAATGCCGGCGAGCAGACCGCCGCGCTTTGCAAACGGATTCTGCCATCTGTTGAGGTCAGCCGTCTGCGCGGGCGGTGGAAGCGGCGCGGGCGCGACGGGTTGCTCGCCACGCAATCCCTTCAAAATGCGCTCCGGTGTGAACGGCAGCTCGCGAAAACGCACGCCGGTCGCGTCAAAGATCGCATTGGCGATGGCGGCGGCGCTCGGCACCGAGGCGGACTCGCCGACACCGAGCGGCGGCTGGTCCTGCCGCGGCAGCATCAACACATCGATCTTGGGCAGATCGGGGAATTGGATGATGGGGTAGGCGCCCCATTCCCGCGCCGCCACCGCGCCGCGCTCGAAGGAGACTTCTTCCATGAGCGCGCGGCTGGTCGACTGGATGACATTGCCTTCGATCTGGTGCCGTACCCCGTCCGGATTGATCATCAGCCCGGAATCCTGGCCGGCCACGACGCGCGTCACGCTGACGTCACCGGTTGCCTTGTTCACCGCGACGTCGGCAATCCAGGCCGACCATGCCGCGCCGTAGCCGGGAAACTTGCTGTGCACGTAGAGCGCATAGGCAAAGCCGCGGCCGCGAACGATGTCGCCTTCCGCCTCGGGCGCCTCGCGCACCGGGCGCGGCGTCCAGCCGGCGCGCTCGGCGACCGCGTTGACAAGATCGATCGCGCGCTTGTCCTTCAGATAGCGCAGCCGGTACTCGATTGGATCGGCCTCGGCTTCGGCGGCAAGCTCGTCGATATAGGATTCATGTGCAAAGGTGTTTGGCAGCGCCGACACGCCGCGAAACCAGGACGCGCGCACGATCGGCGGCATGTCGTTGGCGACGACGCGCATATTCTCGTAGTCGTAGGGCGGGATCGCGGTGCGGTCGCCCATCTCGAACACGGCGGCTTCAGGCGCGATCCGCCCGGTGAGCAGCAGCGCCAGCGTCGGCGCGCCGTTCGACGGATAGCGCGTGGAAAAATCGTAACCGGCGACGCTGCCGTCGGCGTTGAGGCCGCCATTGACGTCCATCAGCTGCGCGGTGCCCTTCGGCTCCCACGCATGTTCCTGCTCGCGGGTGAGCTGGACGCGCACCGGGCGACCGACCGCGCGCGACAGCAGCAGCGCATCAGCGGAGACGTCGTCGGCGCAGTTGCGGCCGTAGCAGCCGGCGGCCTCCATCCTGATCACGTCGATCTCGGATTCCGGCCGCTGGATCAGCAGCGCAAGATCGCTGCGCAGGATGTGCGGGTTCTGGGTGCCGGACCAGACGCGGATCGCGCTCTCGCTATAGTCGGCAACCGCACAGGACGGCCCGATCGAGCCGTGCATCTGGTAGGGCCAGAGATAGGTCCGCTGCATCGGCTTGGCCGCCGCCTTGATCGCGGCATCGACGTCGCCCTTGTCGATCAGCTGGCGCGGCGTCGAGGGATTGGCGCGCAGCGCCTTCTCGATGTCGGCAAGATCGGTCAGTGCCGGTCCCGGCTTCCAGCTCACCTTGAGCTGTGCGGCGGCCTTGATGGCGTTCTCCTCGCGCTCGGCAACGACACCGACGAAATCAGCGATCCGCACCACCGCGACGAGGCCGGGGATGTCGCGCACCGAATCCTCATCGACCGCGATCAGGCTGGTGCCGACGAACGGTCCGGCATCGACGCCGGCGTAAGGCGGGCGGACGACGCGGCCGTGCAGCATGCCGGGTACGCGTACATCGTGGACATAGACGAGCTCGCCGGTGGCCTTCGCCGGCAGGTCGACCCGCGGCACGGACTTGCCGACGACCGAATAGGCGCTGACGGCCTTGACCGGAACGTCGTCGGCGAGCTCGAGCCGGATGGTCTCGTCCGCGATCAATTCGCCATAGCTGACGCTGCGGTTGTCGTGACCGCGGACCAGGCCGTCCTCGATCGTGAGGTCGCCGAGCGGCAGTTCGAGCCGCTCGGCCGCGCGTGCGAGCAGGAAATGCCGCGCCTGCGCCGCCGCCTTGCGCAAGGGAACGGCGGTGATCTGGATGGTCTCGCTCGCGATCGTCGCGCCCTGGTTCGGCACCATTGCGGTGTCACCGAGGATTACGACGACGCGGGCAAACGACACGTCGAGCTCTTCGGCGACGATCTGCCCGAGCGCAGTGCGGATGCCGGTGCCGAGATCGACATGGCCGTTATAGGCATTGACCGAACCGTCCGCGCTGACGGTGATGAAGGTCTCGAACGCGCCTTCCGCGCCCAGCACCGCAGGGCGAACGACGGACAGTGAGCCGCGCGCGCGTTGCTCCGAACCGGCCATCAATCGCGCGCCTCAAGTGTGTGGCCAGCTGCGCGCCTCGCGGCGCGGACGATCTCGATATGCGCGCCGCAGCGGCAGAGATTGTAGCGCAGCGCTTCCAGCACCTCGTGCTCGGAAGGGGTCGGGTTGCGCGTCAGCAGCGCCTTGGTGGTGATGATCATGCCGTTGAGGCAATAGCCGCACTGTGCGGCCTGCTCTCGGATGAATGCATCCTGCACGGGATCGGGATGCTCGCGGCTGCCGAGACCTTCGAGCGTGACGATGCTGCGCCCGGCGCAGCCTTCGATCGGAATCACGCAGGCGCGTGCGGCGACGCCGTCGATCAGCACCGCGCAGGCGCCGCACTCGCCGAGCCCGCAGCCATATTTCGGTCCGTTCAATGCGAGATCGTTGCGCAGCACGTAAAGCAATGCGGTGTCGGGAGCGGCGTCGACATCATGATTCCTGCCGTTCACGGTCAGGCGCATTGCCCCGGTTCTCCCCTGAAGTTTGCGCTGCAACGCCAGCGTCCAAATCGCGGATGAGGATAACGTTTGTATACAAACGTGCAAGCGGCGGCATGCCGCGCTGCAGCGAGTGCACGCTTTATGAACAGGGTGCGCAAGCGAATGGCAGGGTTTGATTGCAAAGGCCGCTTGACAGGTCTCAAGCTCGCGCGCAGGATCATTCGTATACGAACGATATAGTCGGGAGGCGGAAGCGCAGTATGATCGACCGTCCCCGCAAGTCCAGGCTGGGTCACGATGGCTGACACAATCACCGTCGCCGCCGGCGACAAGATCCGCTGCGATGCCTGTCCGGTGATGTGTTACATCAAGCCGGGCGCGGCCGGCGCCTGCGATCGCTACGCCAACCATGATGGCACGCTGGTGCGCGTCGATCCGCATGTCGTGCTGGAGCGCACCGTGTCGCACGGCGGCAAGCTGGTGCCGTTCCAGGTGAGCGGCGACTGGGACGGCAAGATCGTCCGCCAGCCCGATCTCTTCGTCACCGCGATCGGCGCCGGAACCACCTATCCGGATTACAAGCCGGCGCCTTTCATCGTGTCGTCGGAGGTTGACGGCGTCGACATGGTGACGGTGGTGACCGAAGGCATTTTCTCCTATTGCGGCGTCAAGGTGAAGATCGATACCGACCGCTATCTCGGCCCGGAAACCGCTATTGTCCGCGCGGAGGGCGAGGCGGTCGGCCACGTCACGACCAGCGAATATGGCTCGCAGATGCTCTCGCTCGGCGGCGTGCATCATCTGACCGGCGGCTCCAAGAAGGAAGGCCGCGTCACCTGCGACACGCTGATGGATCTCTCCAACTGCAAGGCGGTGGAGCTTGTGATCGACGGCGGCGCCACTGTCGTGGTGCAGGCCGGCCAGCCGCCGATCGTCAACGGTGTGGCGGAAGAGCGGATGCGGGTCGGCTGCGGCTCGGCCACCATCGGCATGTTCGCCAAGCAATGGCACGGCAAGGTCGATGAGGTCGTGGTGGTCGACGACCACATCACCGGCGTGCTCAGCGAGCATCAGGCCGGCAAGCTGCTCGACATCGCCGATACCGGCATCAAGATGAAGGGCCGGCGCTCGACGCCCGGCCGCTATTTCCAGGTCGCCGATCCCGGCACCGGATGGGGCGGCACCAACATCTCCGATCCGCTGTCGATCCTCGGTCCCTTCAATGCCAAGGAGGCGCGGCCCGGGCTCACCATGCTGATGGTCTCGACCACCGGCGAGCATGCCTCCTACTACGTGCTCGACGAGGCGCTGAAGCCGGTTGAGACCGAGATGCCGGCGGACCTCAGATTTTCGGTCGAACGCATCCAGGAGAATTGCGAGCCGGCGCTGTGCACCGTGCTGTTCATGGGCGGCGCGGGCGGATCGCTGCGCGCCGGGGTCACCGACAATCCGGTGCGGCTGACGCGCTCGGTCAAGGACGCGCTGACGCGGGTGACCAGTGGCGGCGCGCCGGTCTATGTCTGGCCCGGCGGCGGCATCACCTTCATGGTCGATGTCACGCAAATGCCGGCCGGCGCCTTCGGCTATGTGCCGACGCCTGCGCTGGTGGCGCCGATCGAGTTCACGATGAAACTGTCCGACTATGCGGCGCTCGGCGGCCATATGGATTATGTCCGGCCGCTGTCGTCGCTGCGGGACAGCGCGGAAGTTCGGCCGATGCCGTATCTTCCCGGGCGGCGCGCATGACCAGGCTCCCGCAAATCGCGCTTCTTCCTGACGGAAAGCGGCTGCATTTGCAGGACGGCCCGATTGATCTGGTCGTCGAGGTCAAGGGCAGGGATGTGGACGTGTCGGCCGCCTATCAGGCTGCGGCGGAGCGCTTTACCGGCTTGCTTGACGAACTCTGCATGGAACTCTCTGAGTTGCGCAGCGCGGCCAACCCGAAGCACAAAGCGCTGAAAGGCGTCGTCGCGCGGCGGATGCATGCGGCGGTCGCGCCGTTTGCCGCCGGTTGCTTCATCACGCCGATGGCGGCGGTCGCGGGCTCGGTCGCCGAGGAAATCCTTGGCGCGATGCTCGCGGCGGCGACGCTCGACCGCGCCTATGTCAACAATGGCGGCGATATCGCGCTATATCTGGGCGATGGCGAACAGTTCAGCGTCGGCCTGATGGACCGGCCGGACCGTCATGGCGTGATGCGCACGATGACCGTAGATGGCGACATGCCGGTCCGCGGCATCGCGACCAGCGGCCGCCACGGCCGCAGCTTCTCGCTCGGCATTGCCGATGCCGTCACCGTGCTGGCGCGCACGGCGTCGCAGGCCGATGCCGCGGCGACCGTGATCGCCAATGCGGTCGATCTGCCGGGTCATCCGGCGATCCTGCGCGTTCCGGCGAGCGAGTTGCAGCCCGACAGCGACCTCGGCGCACGGCTGGTGACCCGCGACGTCGGACGTCTGGCGGAACATGAGATCGAGCAGGCGCTCGAGGCGGGGGCGGCGCGGGCGCGCGACCTCCTGATGTCGGGATTGATCGAGGGCGCGGCATTGCGTCTACTGGGCGAAACGCGAATTGTCGGTGCAACTGGGGACGGAGGGCCGGCGTCGCACGCGTTTCAGGGACGAACGACAGACAGCATGCTGCAGGCATGACCGGGAGCGAGGCTGATACGATGAGCGCCGTCATTCGCAAAATCGTCACCGTGGTCGAGGAGACCCATCTGGAGATGGGCAAGACCATTGCGCCACCGACCCGGCGCGCCGCCGCGATCGCGGTGATCGAAAACCCCTTTGCCGGCCGCTATGTCGAGGATCTGTCGCCGCTGATCGCGATCGGCGAGGAGCTCGGCGAGTTGCTCTCGAAGCGGGCAGTGGCCGCGCTCGGCATCGACGGCGCCAAGGCGCATAGCTACGGCAAGGCCGCCGCCGTCGGCGAAAATGGCGAGCTCGAGCACGCGGCCGCGATCTTGCATCCCAAGATGGGCGCGCCGGTGCGCAAGGTGCTGTCGAAGGGCGCTGCGCTGATCCCGTCCTCGAAGAAGCGCTCGGGGCCCGGCACCACGCTGGATATTCCGCTCGGGCACAAGGACGCCGCGTTCGTGCGCAGCCATTTCGACGGCATGGAGGTGCAGATCAACGACGCGCCGCGGGCCAACGAGATCATGGTCGCGGTCGCGGTGACCGACAGCGGCCGGCCGCTGCCGCGCGTCGGTGGGCTGACGGTCGATGAGGTCAAGGGCGAAGACGGATTGCGATAATCTTTTTGCAGAACAACTGGAGGACGGGATGCGTGGTTATTTCGTAGGGGCGGGATTGGCGATCGCGGTTGCGACCATGGCAACGAGCGCCATGACAACGCAGGCCTTGGCGCAGAGCGAGATCAAGGTCGGCGAGATCAACTCTTATTCCCTGCTGCCGGCGTTCACCGAGCCCTATCGCAAGGGCTGGCAGCTGGCGGTGGAAGAGATCAACGCGGCCGGCGGCATCAACGGCAAGAAGCTCGTGGTCGTCTCCAAGGATGATGGCGGCAAGCCGGCGGATGCGCAGACCGCGGCGAACGAGCTGGTGTCGAGCGAAAACGTCGCGATGCTCACCGGCACGTTCCTCTCCAATATCGGCCTCGCCGTCAGCGATTTTGCAAATCAGAAGAAGGTGTTTTTCCTGGCAGCAGAGCCGCTAACCGACGCCATCACCTGGTCGAAGGGTAACCGCTACACATTCCGTCTGCGTCCCTCCAACTATATGCAGGCCGCGATGCTGGTCGAGGAAGCGGCGAAGCTTCCCGCAAAACGCTGGGCGACGATCGCGCCGAACTATGAATATGGTCAGTCGGCGGTCGCGGTGTTCAAGAAGCTGATGTCGGAGAAGCGGCCCGACATCCAGTGGGTCGACGAGCAGTGGCCGCCGCAGGGTAAGATCGACGCCGGCCCGGTGGTGCAGGCGGTGGCCGCGGCAAACCCGGAGGCCATCCTCAACGTCACCTTCGGTGCCGACCTTGTGAAACTCGTGCGCGAGGGTAACACCCGCGGTTTGTTCAAGGACCGCAAGGTCGTCAGCTTCCTGACCGGCGAGCCGGAATATCTCGATCCGCTGAAGGACGAGACGCCGGAGGGCTGGATCGTCACCGGCTATCCCTGGTATTCGATCAAGACACCCGAGCACGACGCGTTCCTGAAGGCTTACCAGGCCAAGTACAACGACTATCCGCGGCTCGGTTCGATCGTCGGCTACCAGACCATCAAGGCGGCGGCGGCGATCCTTGCGAAAGCCGGCTCGACCGATCCGGAGAAGCTGATCGCGGCGGCCGAGGGCATCTCGATGCCGTCGCCGTTCGGCGAGATCACCTTCCGCAAGATCGATCACCAGTCGACGCTCGGGGCCTTCACCGGCAAGACGGCGCTGAAGGACGGCAAGGGCATCATGGTCGACAGCGCCTATCGCAAGGGCTCGGACTATCTGCCCAGCGATGCCGAAATCGAGAAGCTGCGGCCGAAGGATTAGGCCTCTCGTTCTCTACGTAGGGTGGGTTAGCCGACTACGTCCGCCGTACCTCAACGAGCGAAGGCGGAAGGCGTAACCCACCGCCTCGCGGTGAAACGGCGGGTTACGCTTGCGCTAACCCGCCCTACGAAGTGACGCTTGTGTTCTCCAACGCGGACCGCCCATGGCCTTCTATATCGTCCAGTTCCTGACCGGTCTTGCCAGCGCGGCGTCGCTGTTCCTGGTCGCTTCGGGTCTGTCGATCATCTTCGGCGTGACGCGGATCGTGAATTTCGCGCATGGCGCGTTCTACATGCTCGGCGCCTATGTTGCCTTCACGCTGACCGAGCGCTTCGCCGGCGCGCTCGGCTTCTGGGGCGGCATCGTCGTTGCGGCGTTGATCGTTGCCGTGATCGGCGTGCTGGTGGAGATGCTGCTGCTGCGCCGGATCTATCATGCTCCCGAGCTGTTCCAGCTGTTGGCGACCTTCGGCCTGACGCTGATGGTCGAAGACCTCGTGGTGTTGATCTGGGGCCCGGACGATCTGGTCGGCCGCCGCGCGCCGGGCTTCAAGGGCGCGGTCGATTTCTTCGGCCAGAACATTCCAAGCTACGATCTGTTCCTGATCGTGCTCGGGCCGGTCGTGCTTGGCGTCCTCTGGCTCTTGTTCCAGCGCACCCGCTGGGGCGTCCTGGTGCGGGCGGCGACGCAGGATCGCGACATGGTCGCAGCGCTCGGCGTCAATCAGAAATGGCTGTTCACCAGCGTGTTCGCGCTCGGCGTCTTCCTCGCCGCGCTCGGCGGCGCATTGCAGATTCCGCGCGATGCCGTGCATCACGCGATGGACCTGCGCATCATCGTCGAGGTCTTCGTCGTGGTCGTGATCGGCGGCCTCGGCAGCATCATCGGCGCCTTTGTCGCCGCGGTGCTGGTGTCGGAGCTCAACGCCTTCGGCATCCTGATCTTCCCGAAGATCTCCATCATCCTGGTGTTCCTGGTGATGGCGGTGGTGCTGATCGTCCGTCCGTGGGGCCTGTTCGGCAAGCCGGAAGCGCCGGCGCGGCGCACGCCGGGCCTCACCGTCAACCCGTGGCGGCCGCTGACGGCGAACGAGCGGCTTGCCGCGATCGCGGTGCTCGTCGTCGCCGCGGCGCTGCCGTTCGTCGCCGGCAATTACGTGCTCACGGTCGGCTCGGAGATCGCGATCTTCGTGATCTTCGCAGTCAGCCTGCACTTCCTGATGTCGGTCGGCGGGCTCGCCTCGTTCGGCCATGCCGCCTATTTCGGCCTCGGCGCCTATGGCGTGGCGCTGCTCGCCAAGATGGCGGGCCTGCCGATGATCGCCTGCCTGCTACTTGGCCCGCTGCTCGGGCTGCTCGGTGCGGCCGTGTTCGGCTTCTTCGCCGTGCAGCTCTCCGGGGTCTATTTCGCGATGCTGACGCTGGCCTTTGCCCAGATCGTCTGGTCGATCGCGTTCCAGTGGGTGTCGGTCACCGGTGGCGACAACGGCATTCTCGGCGTCTGGCCTTCGAGCTGGGCGGCGAGCCCGGCGCACTTCTACTGGCTGTCGCTCGGCGTCGCCGCGCTCGCGGTCGTGATCCTCCGCATCATCGTGTTCTCGCCGTTCGGCTTCGCCCTGCGCGCCACGCGCGACTCTCCGCTGCGCAGCGAAGCGGTCGGCATCAACGGCAAGCGCATCCAGTGGACCGCCTTCGTGATCGCGGGCACCGTCGCCGGTCTCGCCGGCGCGCTGTTCGCCTATCTCAAGGGCAGCGTGTTCCCCGACAACATGAGCATCTCGCTGTCGGTCGATGCGCTGGTCATGGTGCTGCTCGGCGGCGTCGAGACCGTATCGGGCGCGGTGGTCGGGGCGATCGTCTATAAGGCGCTCAACATCTGGCTGGTCAGCCAGACCGATTTGTCAAAACTCGTGCTCGGCGGCTTCGTCGTGCTGATCGTGGTCGCCTTCCCTAAGGGTATCGTCGGCACGCTGGAAGCGCTGCTGCATCGCCGGCGCAAGTCCGGATCGTCATCGTCACCGCTGCTCACCTCCCGCATCGAGACCGCCGAATGAGCATGGCCCCCATATTGCTGTCGGTCGAAGGGCTGACGAAGTCCTATGGCGGCGTGCATGCCGTGCGCGGTGTCTCCTTCGAATTGCGCGCCGGCGAGATCCTGGCGCTGATCGGGCCGAACGGCGCGGGCAAGAGCACCTGCTTCGACATGCTCAACGGCCAGAATATTCCCGATAGCGGCCGCATCCGCGTGCTGGGGGCGGAGACCACCGGCAAGAAGCCGCGCGTGATCTGGCGCATGGGCGTCGGCCGCACCTTCCAGATCGCGGCGACGTTCCCGACCATGACGGTGCGCGAGAACGTGCAGGTCGCGCTGGTGTCGTATGGCGGGCAATTGTTCAATCTGTGGGCCTCGACCGCGGGCCAGGCGCGCGGCGAGGCCGGACGGCTGCTCGATCTGGTCGGCATGGGCGCCTATGCGGAGCGGCCCTGCGGCGAGCTTGCCTATGGCGACGTCAAGCGGCTGGAGCTTGCGATCGCGCTCGCCAATCAGCCGAAGCTGCTGCTGATGGACGAGCCGACCGCCGGCATGGCGCCGCGCGAGCGCGTCGAGCTGATGCGGCTGACGGCGCGGATCGCGCGCGAGCAGTCGATCGGCGTTCTCTTCACCGAGCACGACATGGATGTCGTGTTCGAGCATGCCGACCGCATCCTGGTGCTCAACCGCGGCAGCCTGATCGCCGAGGGCTCACCCGAAGAGGTGCGCGGCAATGCCCTGGTGCGGGCGATCTATCTCGGCGAAGGCTTGCTTTACGATGCGCGGCATCGCGAGGGAGCATCCGCATGAAGCTCACGGTGAGGGACCTCAACAGCTTCTACGGTCCGGCGCACATCCTGTTCGACATCGCGCTCGAGGTCGGCGAGGGCGAGGTGGTTGCTTTGCTCGGGCGCAACGGCGCCGGCAAGTCGACCACGTTCCGCTCCATCGTCGGCCTGGTCGAGAACCGCTCGGGCCGCATCATGTTCGAGGGCAGGGATGTCTCGGAGCTGCCGACGCACGCGATCGTGCGCGGCGGCCTCGGCTATGTGCCGGAAGAGCGGCGCATCTTCACTGACCTGACGGTCGAGGAAAATCTCGAGGTCGGCCGCCAGCCGAAACGGGCGGGCGCGCCGCAATGGGACCGCGACAAGCTGTTCAAGCTGTTTCCGAACCTTGGCGAGATGCGGGGACGGCCCGGTGGCCGTATGAGCGGCGGCGAGCAGCAGATGCTGACCATTGCGCGCACGCTGATGGGTAATCCGTCGCTGGTGCTACTCGATGAGCCCTCGGAAGGCCTGTCGCCGAAGATCGTCGAGCAGATGGTCGATGCGATCCTGGCGATGAAGAAAGAGGGCGTCAGCATCGTCGTCTCCGAGCAGAATTTGCATTTCGCTCGGCTGATCTCGGATCGCGCCTATATTATCGAGCGCGGCCGGATCTGTTTCGGCGGCACCATGGCGGAACTCGATGCACGTCCGGATGTCCGCGACGCGCATCTGTCGCTGTAAGGGCGGGGTAAAACAATGGCGAGGAGCGCAGCACAGAAGCGAAACGGGAAGGCGGCGAAGCCGGGTTACGTGCTGGACGAGCAGATCGGCTTCATCCTGCGCCAGGTGTCGCAGCGCCACGCCATGATCTTCGCCCGCGAGATCGGCATCAACCTGACGCCGACGCAGTGGGCGGCGCTGTCGAAGCTGTCGGAGGTCGGCGCGTGCTCGCAGAACCAATTGGGGCGGCTGACCTCGATGGACGTTGCGACCATCAAGGGCGTGATCGACCGCCTGACGGCGCGCGGCCTGACCGAAACCTCGCCCGATCCCGACGACGGCCGCCGGCTGATGGTCAGTTTGACGCGCGCGGGCCAGCAGATGGCCGACAAGGCCGCGCCGAACGCGTTTACGATCTCCAAGGAGACATTGGCGCCGCTCGACGCCAAGGAGCGCGAGACGCTGATGGCGCTGCTCGGCAAGTTGCGGTGATCTATCTATCACCGTCACCCCCGCGCAAAGGCTTCGCCTTTGTCGCTGCAGGAGCCGCGCGGAAGGCGGCGTCTCGAAAGGGCGACGGCCCGGCTGTCTGCCATGGGCCGTGCATCCTTCGAGGCTCGCCCCGCGGCGCAAGTGCGCCGCAAGGCTCGTACCTCCAGCGACAACGGCAGAGCCGTTGCGCGGGGATGACGGGTCATCTATCGCGCCTACGTCGCCACGACCTCCGCCACCTTGCTTGCTGACTGGCGCATCACGCGCGAATTATGTCGCAACACCGAGCGCCAGCGCGACCGCGCCGACCAGCACGAGGCTGAGGGCCCAAACCGTGTCCAGATTGAACCAGCTCCGCGCCACGAATTTGAGACCCAGATAGCGGTAGACCAGCCACGCCAGACATCCGCCGGCGGCGATCATCGCGCCGGCATGGACGAGGGAGACCAGCACGGCCATCGTGAGGCTGGTGTCGATCAGGCTGTTGGCGGCGGCGTGGCCTTGGTCCGGCGCAGCCCCGCGGCATAGCCCCAGATAGATCGGTACCAGCATCAGCGCCGCGCCGTGGGCGATCGCCACCGCAAACGACCATAGGGCGAGTTGCGTCGGCGGGATCCGCGCCAGGGCTCGCGGATGGCGCCGGTCGATCAGCCGATAGAGGCCGAAGGCGATCACAAGCAGGCTGGCGCCGATCCGGAGCGTGCGCTGCCATTCGACAAGAGCGACGAGCAATGCAAAGGGCAGGATCACGAGCAGCATCGCCAGCAGGTGACCGATTGCGAGCGGGCCAAGCGCGGCGAGCAGCGCGCGCGAACTCCTTTGCATCAAACCCGCTGAAACCGCGAGCGGCCAGCCCATGCCCGGGTTGATCCCGTGGTAGAGGCCGCTCGCGATGACCGCCAGCCAAAGCCAGGCCGGTGTCCAGTGGGCTGCACTCACATTCAGGCCGACGGATAGCAGAACGAATCCGTCGAGCAGTCGCCGCCGTCGAGCCGGATCTGGTGGGCGCGGTAGCCGTCGGGGAAGGTGACCCAGTAGTTCTTTGCCAGTTCAAGGCCGCCGCCTGGGCTCGCATTCGCCATCACCTGGGCGCCGGGAATGCCTTGCGGATAGAACTGGTCGTCCCAGGTCGAGTAGAGCGAATTGGTCCAGTAGACCCGTTTGCCGTCGCGGCTGATCTCGACCATTTGCGGACCGCCGGCAAATGGCTGGCCGTTGGGGTGAGGAGTGCGGCTGACGATACCGCCGATGCGGACCGATCCGGCAAGCTTCGGCTTGCGCGGATTGCTGACATCGTATTGGCGCATCTCGCCGGTGGCCCAGCAGGCGACGTAAAGGAACTTGTCGTCCATCGACAGATCGATGTCGGTCACCAGCGGCGGTACGGCGCCGAAGCCTTGCAGCAGCGGCGGCAGCTGCTCCTTCGGCGCGGGCTCGGGCGGTATCGTCACCGTCTTCTCGATGTGAAACTTGCCGCCCTCCCGCCACCAGGTCCAGATCGACCCCTCGAGGTTGGTGGTATCGACCACGACGCCGACGAAGCCGTATTCTCGAACCGGATCGTGTGCAGGACGCACCTCCAGCGCCATCTGATGATTGGCGCCGAGATCGATGGTCTGGACATTGCGCCGCGCGCGCAGATCCCAGAAGTGGAGGCGATGGCCGTATTTGTTCGAGAGCAAATCCTCCGGCACGATCCCGTTCTCGAATTGCGGCGGCAGCGCCCATTCGCTGCTCACCATGTAGTCGCGCGGCAGGTTCCACCAGAAGTCATAGTGCTTGGTCTGGGGACCGCGATCGATCTCCCAGCGTCCGAGCACCTCGAAGGTCTCGCAGTCCATGATGAAGACGCCGGGCGGCCCATCGGTGCCGTCCTTGCCGCCGCCGCCGAGCGTGGAGACGTAGATGCCGTCCGGTCCGCAGTGGATGGTATGCGGCCGCGAATAGCCGGTCTTCCTGAACACCTCCTCGGGCTCGATGATCTTGTGGATCTTGGCCTGCGTCGGATCCGGCTTGGTGTCGATGATGTATATCCGCGACGACCGCATGCCGGGGACGATGAGATAGCGGCGCTCGATGAAGGCATGTCCTGCAAGCGGGGACAATGCCGAGGAACAGGCGTTCCAGCCGAAATGGTGAAACTCGTCGCCCTTGTTGGGCATCGTCACGGTGTGGACGATCTTGCTGTAGGTCGGCGAGCCCGGCTTGACGTCGATGACGGCGAGCGCGTCGGGCTTTGAAAAGTCCGGGCTGAGCAGCACGGTGTAGGCGAAGTTCTCTGCCGGAGCTTCCATCGCAAGCTTCGGCGAGGCGTGAAACGTGGGATCTGGCCTCATCGTCATCGTGCTGCCTCCTGTTTGTCTGGTGTGGACCAACACGGCGCGGCGGCATGCGGCAGGAACTAATCCGGATCGTCGCGTGTCTCTTGTGAGTGCCGCCGGCTAGGTCGCGTGGCTGCACGATACACCCCAATGGTGACAGGTGAAAGCAACGTCCCGGTGCGGTAAGATGGCACATAATGCACGGGTCACGTCATTCCGGGCGCGACGAAGTCGCGAACCCGGAATCCGGAAATTGTCGGGAGGAAATTCCGGGTCGGATTACTTCGCCACGATCTCCGGCACCTTGCCGGCGGGCGGCGTGTTGCGGCTGCGCTGGGTGCGGACGATGCCGTCGATGATGGTCATGCCGATGCCCGGGAGATCGCCGAGCTGAACGCTGTGCAAAAGGTTCTTGCCGGGCGAGTGCTGCGCCATGTCCATGATGACAAAATCGGCGGAGCGGCCGACCTCGACCAGGCCGCAATCGAGCTCGCGCATCCGCGCGGTGTTGCCGGTGGCGAGGCAGAACGCCAGTTCGGCGGGCAGCTCCCCAAGCGAGGACAACAGCGAGACCATCCGCAAGATGCCGAGCGGCTGCACGCCGGAGCCGGCCGGCGCGTCGGTGCCGAGGATGACGCGATGCAAATCGCCCATCTCGCGCGCGGTGCGCAGCGTGAACAGCGCCGAGCGCTCATTGCCGTTATGCACCAGCTCGAGTCCGCGCTTGCAGCCCTCGCAGATGCAGCGGATCTGGTCGTCGGGCAGTGCGGTATGGCCGCCATTGATGTGACCGACCACGTCGGTGTCGGCTTCCAGCACCACGTCCTTGTCGATCAGGCCGGAGCCCGGGATCGAGGGCCCGCCGGTGTGGATCGTGCTCTGGATGCCGTATTTGCGCGCCCAGCCGACCATCTTCCGCGCCGTCGGGCCGTCCTTGACGCCGCCGAGCCCGACCTCGCCGAGCAGCTTGACGCCGGCGGCGGCCAATTCCCTGAAATCGTCCTCCACCATCTCGCATTCGATCACCGGCGCGCCGGCATGCACCTTCACGCCGCCCGGACGCAGCGTCCAGAACGCGCGCTGCGCGAAGATCGCCATCGCCTTCAGTCCGACCACGTCGCGCGGCCGCCCGGGCATGTGCACCTCGCCGGCGGAGATCATGGTGGTGACGCCGCCATGCAGATAGCTGTCGATCCAGTTGGTCTGGTTCTGCCGCGGCGTCCAGTCGCCGGCGACGGGATGGACATGGCTGTCGATCAGGCCGGGCGCGACCGTCGTGCCATTGGCGTCGACGATGGTGGTGGCGCCTTCGGTATCGACGTCCTTGAGACGGCCGATCGCGGTGATCTTGCCGTTCTCCGCGACGATGGTATCGGCGTCCAGAATCGGCCTTTCCAAGGCTCCCGACAGCAATAGCCCGATATTGCGGACCACCAGCTTGCTGGGGCCGGTGGTCTGGGGCGCGTCGTGAGCCATGGGTGTTTTCCTTCTGTTTCTGCCGAAAATTGCCCGGGAATTTGAGCCCGGCTTGACTTTCGGATCAAGCCGGATTATTCGTTTGTATACGAACGATCGTATACAAACGATCCGGCCGGTCAACGGGGTTCAAGTTCTCGCCCCGCCGCAGCACAGATCAGGGATTGGTGCGATGAGCAATTTCAACCAGGAAAGCGTCCTCAGCGTTCATCACTGGACCGACACGCTGTTCTCCTTCACCACCACCCGCAACCCGTCGTTCCGCTTCCGCAACGGCGAGTTCACCATGATCGGCCTCAAGGTCGGCGAGAAGCCTCTGCTGCGGGCCTACAGCGTCGCCAGCGCGAATTACGAGGACACGCTGGAGTTCTTCTCGATCAAGGTTCCGGACGGCCCGCTGACCTCGCGTCTCCAGCATCTCAAGGAAGGCGACGAGATCATCGTCAGCCGCAAGGCCACCGGCACGCTTGTGATCGACAACCTCGAGGACGGCCGCAACCTCTACCTGGTCGGCACCGGCACCGGCCTTGCTCCGTTCCTCAGCGTGATCAAGGATCCCGAGACCTATGACCGCTTCGAGAAGGTCGTGCTGCTGCACGGCTGCCGCCGCGTCAAGGAGCTCGCCTATGGCGAGATGATCACCGAGCGGCTGCCGCAGGACGAATTGATCGGCGAATTGGTGCGCGACCAGCTGATCTACTACCCGACCGTGACGCGCGATCCTTTCCGCAACCGCGGCCGCATCACCGACCTCATCACCTCGGGCAAGCTGTTCGCCGACATCGGCCTGCCAGCGCTCGATCCCGCGCATGACCGCGTCATGATCTGCGGCTCGCCGGCGCTGGTCGCCGACACCCGCACGCTGCTGAATGGCCGCGGCTTCGTCGAGGGCAATCACGGCGAGCCCGCGCAGTTCGTGGTCGAGAAAGCGTTCGCCGAGCGCTGATCTTCGCACTGATCTCCAGCCCCGTCATTGCGAAGAGTTCGCGACAAAATTGCAATGCAATTTTGCGCTGAAGCGACGAAGCAATCCATCTTCCGGTACAGCCGGAAGCAATGGATTGCTTCGCTCCGCTTGACAAAGCTGATGCGGCTTACGGCCGGATCGCCGGCGTCTCGATCGGCATGCCGCGCGCCCGCGACATCAGGTAGAGCTCGAGCTCGACGAGCTCCGGCGAACCATAGTCGTAGGCCTGCGCGCGGATGCCGGTGATGCAGGCGCGCAGCCGCCGCTGCAGCGATCCGAGCGATTGCCATTCCAGCCGATAGAGCGGATAGCCGGTCGGCTGCGCCTGCGTGATCGCGCTGCCCGCGAGCTTCATGTCCCAATTATCGTCGTGGCAGTTGGTGCAGCCGAGATTGAGCTGGCCCTGCCGCTGCATGAACAGCGCGCGGCCCTTCTCGGTAAACGGCGCGAGCTCCGGATCGTCGCCGGCCGCGATCGGCACGCCACGAGACTGCTGCGCGACATAGGCTGATAGCGCCAGCAGTTCGCGGCTTTCATAGGCGAATGGCGACGCCTGCTGGTGGTTGGCGCGGCAGAGGTTGATCCGCCCTTCGAGGTCAACAGGCTTTCCCAGTGCCTTCTCGAAGGCCGGATAGTGCGCCGCGACGCCTTTCATGCTGACGCGGGCATCGTTGTGACAGTCGGCGCAGGCCTTGTCCGCGCTGCCGGCCTTGCGCTTCCACAGCGCCTCGCCGTCGAGCACAAAGAGCATGCCGGGATTGGCAGTGTCTTCGTCCTGCATCGCCCTGGTGTCCGCGCTCATGAAGCTATAGCCGGAGCGGCGCTCGACTTGCGGGATCTCGGTGGCGAGCGCTGCGCCCGCCATCGCCGTCAGCAGCGCGATGCAGCCGGCAATCCTCATTCGACCGTGATCGAAGCCTGCGCGGTCTCCGAAAATCCTTTGTCGCCGATCCACTCGAATTCGAACTTGCCGCTCTCGGTCACCGTCGTGAAGAAGGTGATGAACGGATTGGCGGCGATCGCAGGATAAAGATCGGCGCGGAAGATCTCGGTGCCGTTGAAGCGGCAAGTGAAGCTCGTGACGATGTCGCGCGGCACCACGTCGCCCGACGCGGTGTGGCGATAGCCGGTCTCCATGATGTGCGACATCAGCGTCTTGATCTCGATGACGCTGCCGCGCCTGGCCTTGGCCGGCACGTTGATCAAAGCCGATGGCATCAGATCGCCTCCTCGGTGCAGGCGGCGAGCGTCACCACGACATCAGCGGTCGCCGACCAGAACGTGTCGTCGGAGAGCCGTGCAATGGCCGTGACCTTCTGGCTGTCGGCGAGGCGGATGCGGGCCGACACCTGAGCGCGCCCGGCGCGCGGTGTGAGATAGAAATTGCCGATGTTCGGCTGCGGGTTCTTCTCGTTGAAGATATGGATGCTCTTCACATACTCGTCTGCCGTCATCGGGCTGGTGACGCTAACCGTCACCGGCACGGTGTTACCGTTCTCGACCAGCGGCGGGATGTCGAGCTTGACCTTGCCGGTCCGCACGTTGGCTTCGCCGACGACATTGCGGATCGCGGACTGCAGCGTCGCGGGCGTGGCGTCGGCCGGCCGCACGATCACCAGCGCTGCGGCACCGCCCGTGAGGCTCAGGAATGTGCGACGTGTGGTGTGCTCCGAATTCGTCATTCCTAGGTCCTAGTTCCGTAGCGTTACCAGATAGGCCACGATGTCCTCGATCTGCTCCGCCGACAGGATCGGTTTGTCGCGCCATGAGGTGCCGACGCGCGTGAGCCCATCGACTCGATAGTAGGACGGCATGATCGTCGCCGCGTTGAGATGCGCCGCATCGACCAGCCGGAGCCGCAACTGTCCTTCCGACCAGCGGGCGCCGCTCCCAGTGAGGTTCGGCGCGAGGTCGCCCTGGAACGCCTGCTCCGGAAATGGGCCGCTGTGGCAGAGGATGCAAGTCGAGGAACGCTCGACGATCAGCGCACGGCCACGAGTCGCGTCGCCCTTTGTTGCCGTCAGCGGTTGCGGGATCGCATCGCCGACCACGGTATAGGGGCGCAGTGCTTCGGCGCCGGCAGGTGCGCAAGCCGCGAGTGCGACCGCTGCGAGCAGTGCCATGAGGGAGAGCCTAGCCAAAGGCCTCTCCCGTGATGGTCCTGAACCAGTCGAGCGCCTGATCGGCCTCGCGCTGGCGCACCTCGCGCGGCGCGTCAACCGGGCTCGTGGTCACCTCGGCTTCGGCATATTGATCTTCCTTCGGCTGATAGATGCCCTTCAGCGAGAAGGCGTAGCCCGGGGCGACCGTGTTGTAGCAGGCGCCATCGAGCCGCGGCGTCTCCGGCGCCTTGCCTGCAAGTGAATTCACGATCGCCGCCGCACAGGCGCGGCCTTGCGCGGCCGCGGCGGAGGCGGATTTCGGAATGCCGCCGGCGATCGCGGCATCACCGATGACGTGAATATTGGGCACGAGCTTCGAGGCAAAGCTGACCGGATCGATCGGGCACCAGCCGGTGTGGTCGGCGGCACCGGCGATCTCGGCGATGCGGCCGGCTCGCTGCGGCGGGATCACATTGGCGACCGCGGCGGTGTAGTTGCCGAAGTCGGTGACGATCTCGTTCGTCGCCGGATCGACCGCCGTCACCCGTCCACCCTGTGACAAGGCAATTCGTTCAATCATGCCGGGATAGAGTTCCGCCCAGGCCCTCTCGAACAGCTTTTGTTGCGAATAATTGTCCTTGGCGTCGAGCACCAGGATCTTTGAACGTGGCTTCCGGGCCTTCAGGTAATGCGCGATCAGGCTGGCGCGCTCGTAGGGCGCCGGCGGGCAGCGTAGCGGCGCGGCGGGGACGGCGATCACGACGAGGCCGCCATCGTCCATGGCTTCGAGCTGCCCGCGCAGCAGCATGGTCTGCGCGCCGGCCTTCCAGGCGTGCGGCATCTTCTCCGCCGCCGCCTCGTCATAGCCGGAGAGCGCGTCGAAGCGCATGTCGATGCCAGGGGCGAGGACAAGCCGGTCATAGAAGAGGGAGGTGCCATCAGAGAGAACGATGCTGCGCGCCTGCGCGTCGACCTTGGTGGCTGCCTGTGCGGCAACTGCGATGCCGTCGGCTGCGACCTTGCCGTAGGTGAATTGCTGCGCGGAAAGCTCGCGCAGGCCTGCGATCACCTCGTTGCTGAACGGGCAGGCGGTGAAAATCTTGTTCGGCTCGATCAGCGTGACCTGGAATTTTGCATCGAGCCGCCGCAGTGCCCGCGCGCAGGCCGCACCGCCGAAGCCGCCGCCGATCACCGCGATCCGCGGCGCGCCCTGCGCCAATGACGGACGCGCCAATGCGGCCGCTGCTGCGATGGCAGCGGCGCCACGGACGACATCCCTGCGCGTCTGAAGACGCGAGACGGCCATGCACGATAATCCTGAGGAGGGGGCGGCGGCCGCTCGGGCCGCCGCTTCTGGTTTGATCAGGCGAAGCTGATGTTCTGGTTGCGCAGCGGGAAGCTGCGGATGCGTCTTCCCGTCGCCGCGAAATAGGCGTTGAGCACCGCCGGCGCCGCGACGCCGATGGTCGGTTCGCCCACGCCGCCCCAGAACCCGCCGCTCGGCACCATCACCGATTCCACCTTCGGCATTTCGTTGATGCGCATCGAGTTGTAGGTGTCGAAGTTGGTCTGCTCGATGCGGCCGTCCTTCACGGTGCAGCCGCCGTAGAAGAGCGCGCTGAGGCCGTAGACGAACGAGCCCGCGATCTGCCGTTCCACCTGCGCCGGATTGACGACATAGCCGGGATCGGTGGAGGCGACGATGCGGTGCACCTTGATCTTGCTGCCGTCGGTCACCGAGATCTCGGCGGCGCCGGCAACATAGCTGCCATAGCCCATCACCTGCGCGATGCCGCGATAGACGCCCTGCGGCGCCGGCGTGCTCCAGCCGATCTTCTCGGCCACGGCGTTGAGCACCGCGAGATGCTTGGGGTTCTTGCCCATCAGCTTGCGGCGGAATTCGAGCGGGTCCTGGCCGGCAGCCAGCGCCAGCTCGTCCATGAAGCATTCCATGTAGATCGCGTTGTGATTGACGTTGACGCCGCGCCAGAAGCCCGGCGGGACGTGCGGGTTGCGCATCGAATGCTCGACCAGCAGATTCGGCACCGAATAGCCGATCGCGGCCTCGCCGGCTTGTGCGACGCCCTGGAACGCGGCGGGGTCCATGCCGTTCTGCAGCGCTTCCGGGCGCACCGAGAACAGGATGGATTGGCCGGACAGCCGGTAGTGCAACGCGACCAGGTTGTTGTCGGCATCGAACGCGCCGGTCAGCTTGCACTGCGTGATCGGGTGATACTTGCCGTGCTGCATGTCCTCTTCGCGCGACCACAACAGCTTGATCGGCGTGCCTGGCATCTGCTTGGCGATCGCGACCGCCTGCCGCACATAGTCGGTCATGCCGCGCCGGCCGAAACCGCCGCCGAGCATCAGCTTGTGCACGTCGACCTTGTCCGCCGGCAGGCCCGAGGCCTCGAGCGCTGCGGCGAACGCCGCCTCGCCATTCTGGGTGCCGCACCACACCTCGCATCTATCAGGTGTGTAGAGCACGGTGGCGTTCATCGGCTCCATCGTGGCGTGGTTCTGGTAGGGGTAGCTGTAGACCGCCTCGACCTTCTTGGCTGCGGTGGCGATGGCCGCCTTTGCGTCGCCGTTCTGGTTGCCGACATAGGCCGGCTGCGCATTGTCGAGACCCTCGGCGAGCCAGTTCGCAATCGTCTCGCTGGAGACTTTTGCGTTGGGGCCTTCGTCCCAGACGACCGGCAGCGCATCCAGTGCGGTCTTGGCGTGCCACCAGGTGTCGGCGACGACGGCAACGGCGCTGTCGCCGACCGGCACCACCTTCTTGACGCCCTTCATGCCGGCGATCTTGGCTTCGTCAAAACTCTTCACCTTGCCGCCGAACACCCGGCAGTCCTTGATCGCGGCGTTCAGCATGCCCGGCAGCTTGACGTCGATGCCGTAGGTCATCTTGCCGGTGGTCTTGTCGACGGTGTCGAGCCGCTTCAGGCCCTTGCCGGCGATGGTCCAGTCCTTCGGGTCCTTCAGCTTGACGTCGGCCGGCGGCTCGAGCTTGGCCGCCGCCTCCGCGACCTTGCCGTAGGTCGTGGTCTTGCCCGACGGCGTGTGGGTGATGACGCTCTTCGCGGCCTTGCATTCGGAAGCAGGCACCTTCCACTCATTGGCCGCCGCCTGGATCAGCATCACGCGTGCGATGGCGCCGCCCTTGCGGACATAGTCCTGCGAGGTGCGGATGCCACGGCTGCCGCCGGTCGAGAAATCGCCCCAGGCGCGCTTGCGGGCGACGCTCTGGCCGGGCGTCGGATATTCGGTGGTGACCTTCGACCAGTCGCACTCCAATTCCTCGGCGACGAGCTGGGCGAGGCCGGTGAGGGTGCCCTGTCCCATCTCGGAGCGGGCGATGCGGATCACCACGGTGTCGTCGGGCCGGATCACGACCCAAGCGTTGACTTCCGGTGCACCGTCGGCCGCGCGCACCACGGAGGGGCCGCCGAACGGAAGATCGAGGCCGAGCGCGAGACCGGCGCCGGCGGTTGCCGTGCTGATCACGAAGGCGCGGCGATTGAGCCTTGAAGAGAGCTTTGGCATGACGTGCTGATTCATTGCTGCTTCCTCATGCGTTCGCGGCAGCATGAATCGCCTCGCGCACCTGCTGGAAGGTGCCGCAGCGGCAGATATTGGTGATGGCGTCGTTGATGTCGTCGTCGGTCGGCTTCGGGTTCTCCTTCAGCAGCGCCGCCACGGCCATGATCATGCCGCTCTGGCAATAGCCGCATTGCGGCACGTCGTCGGCGATCCAGGCGAGCTGAACCTTGTGCATCACGCCGCCCGCCGCGAGGCCCTCGATGGTGGTGATGTCCTTGCCGGCGGCTTCGCTCACCGTGACGCCGCAGGAGCGCATCGCGACGCCGTCGATGTGAACGGTGCAGGCGCCGCACTGTGCAATGCCGCAGCCGTATTTGGTCCCGGTCAGTCCGACATTCTCGCGAATCGCCCACAGCAGTGGCGTGTCGTCCTCGACGTCTACGTTGATTGTTTTGCCGTTTATTTTGAGATTTGCCATCGCTTTTCCCTGAATAGTCCAATCCACCGATTGGACTGCGGCGCGATGGTGGCCTTGAAACTGGAACGGTTCAAATCAAGAAAATGCGCTCGCAACGCGGAAGAAAGTTGATGACGTGGTGTTTGGTCGCGCGCCCCGCGCGCGCAACATGGCTGTCATGTCTTTTGCGGTGAGGCGACTACCAAACGCAGGAAACTCATGACACTGCCGAGCGCGGCAAATCCGGCACCGAGTGCCAGCGCGACGGTGGCGCCCTCGCGGTCGGCCAGTGCGAAGCAGAGTGCGGCGAGTGCGGCGCCGGTGGTCTGCCCGGTCAGCCGCGCGGTCGCGACAATGCCGCTGGCGCTGCCGCTGCGATGTGACGGGGCGCTCGACATGATCGCCTTCATGTTCGGGGTCTGGAAGAAACCGAAGCCGATGCCGCAGATCATCGTGCGCCAGACGATGTTGGCGACGCTGGGCTCTCCCGGCAGGGTCGCGAGCAGCACCATGCCAAGCCCGAGCAGCAGCATGCCGATGCCGCCGAGGATGCCGGCCGGATAGCGGTCGGACAGCCGGCCGCCGATCGGCGCCATGAAGGCAACCACCAGCGGCCACGGCGTCATGAAAAAGCCGGTCTCGACCTGCGAGCGGTGCAGTATGTCCTCGAAGTAGAACGGCAGCGAGACGAAGGCGAGGCCCTGCACAGCAAACGAGCAGACGGCGGTCGCGGCCGACAGCGCGAAGATCGGCCGGCGAAACAGGTCGATCGGCAGCATCGGCGCCGGATGATCGGCATGCCGCCGGGTCAGGATCCAGCCGAACAGGATCGCGCCGACAAGCTCGGCGATGACAAGCGCAGGCGCCGTCTTGTGGGCGGCGCTGCCGATGCCGATGATGAAGAGGCCGAGGCAGGCGCAGGCCAGCGCGGCGCCGGCGAAGTCGAAGGCGTGGGTGGCGCGCGGTGTCTTGGGCAGCGTCTTCATGCCGATCAGCAAGGCTGTGATGCCGAAGGGAATGTTGACGGCGAACAGCCAGGGCCATGGACCGACAGCGAGGATTCCCGACGCGATCGTTGGTCCCAACGTAAACGCGGTCGCGACGACGAGCGCATTGTGGCCGAAGCCGCGGCCGAGCATCCGGCTCGGATAAACGAAGCGCACCAGCGCGGTGTTGACGCTCATCAGGCCGCTGGCGCCGAGCCCCTGCAAGGTGCGCGCGACCAACAGGCTCGGCAGCGACCACGCCAGAGCGCAGCCGAGGGATGCCAACGTGAACAGCAGGAGGCCGCCGAGATAGATGCGCTGATGGCCGACAATTTCGCCGAGCGCGCCGAGCGGCAGCAGCGTCGCGACCAGGGCGATCTGATAGACGTTGACGACCCATACCACCTCGGCGGGGCTGACATGCAGATCGTTGGCGATCGCGGGCAGCGCGATGTTGGCGATCGCGGTATCGAGTGAGGCCATCGCCAGCGCCGTGAAGATCGCCGCCACCGCCCAGCGTCGGGTTTCCCACGGCAATCCATCGGTGATAGGCGCCGCAGCCGCGCCGGTGGTGGGGGTCTTTTCGAGCATGCCTGACAATGTCTCCGGGGCGCCATGTACTACGCCGGCACCCCGTTCCCCAGCCGCGCCGCTGCATGATGCGTATGCGAAGCGGCCGGGCGCGGTCAGTGGTCCCGGTGCGGCCCGAACAGATAACCCTCGATCGCGCGCAGGACCCGGCGGTTCGCGGCGGCATTTGACAGGTCCTGCTGCAGGGCATGGTCGACCATGGCGCGGCTGATCACGATCAGGTCCTCGATGATTTCGTCGTCGACGGGCCTTGCGATCTCGCGACGGTGCCGGGCGAGCAGGGCGGCGACCAACTCCTTCAATTCGCTGGCCGCCGAAGAGTCTGATGACGCCGGGCGCAGGCGATCCTCCTCGGTCTCCAGGATGCGGTTGAGCCCGGCTCGCTCGGCATGCGCCTCGAGCTGAGCGCGAATGATGAGGTTGAGCGACGCGGTCAGGCTCCTGCCCTCGGACGCTGCGACCGCGTCCCGCACCTTGGCCAGCAGCGCGTCCTCGAACCGGCCGATCAAAGCCAGCGTCAGCGCGTCCTTGTTGGGAAAGTACTGGTAGACCGAGCCGACGCTGATCCCGCCGCGCTCGGCCACCGCATTGGTGTTGTAACCCTCGAGCCCGCGTTGCTCCAAAACGCGAGCCGCCGCTTCCAGAATGACCGCCACGGTTTCCCGCGAACGCTGCTGCAGCGGCTGTTTTCGGGCCTTTATGCGCCGCTTCGCCGGCATTGAGAGTCGCTCCTGAACGCGAGTTGCAGAATATGAGTAATTGCTCATATTATGAACGTGAAAGGAGAACTGATCAATGGTCACACCGCAAACGACGTCGTCCCCCGTGCTTCCCGAGCACGCGGACGATCCGCACAATTTTCACATCTTCGTCATGGTCAAGACCACGCGGCACTGGCTCGATCTGAAGACCGAGCAGCGCCTCGCCTTCCTGCACGAGGAGGTCATTCCGCTGCTCCGGCGCCGTCCCGAGCTGAGGGTGCGCTGGTTCGAGCCGGAGGCCTTCTCGACCAGGGCGACCGACGTCATGATCTGTGAAACAAGCGACCTCTCGGCCTGGGCCTGGTTCTGCGACCATTTGCGCGAGACGAGGTTTTGGGATCATTACTTCGAAGTGCTCGACATCATGCCGGCGCTCGAAGGCAATTATCTCGCCTAGAGCCGAACGCCGGCCCGGATCGTTTCGGGCCGGCGCGTCGGCAGGGTGCGGCCGAGGGCGCTCTTGCGGTGAAGTTTCTTCGCTTTTTCAGAATTATCTCTCTGATCGAGAGAGGGTGAAACGAGAAGCAAACCTCGGACAAATCATGTCGCGAGAATGCGAAGCTATGGCCCACATTGTCATCGCCCGGCTCGACCGGGCGATCCAGTACGCCGCGGCCCATCGGCTCAATCACCGACGTCTCTGGAATACTGGATCACCCGCTTTCGCGGGTGATGACACCGAACTAGCCGTTTGACAGGTGAATCAAACCGACCCGTCATCCCCGCACAAAGGCGGAGCCTTTGCGCGGGGATGACGGGACTGATAGCAGCGGCGTCCAAACATTCAATTCGTGTCCCGCGCTGCGTCACAGAATCGCGCCGAGACGACTTTCGGATAGCTTGCGTCACAGTCGCGATCGACTACGCTTGGTATGCAAGCAGGCGCGACGTCAGATCGCGCCGCAAGAGGGGACGCGCGCATTGCACGGACAGGCCGACGGGCGCAGCGATGCCATGCGAAGCGCCGGCGAGGGAACTCGGCGCCGCGCATTCACCGGCCTTTGGGTCGCAGCACTGCTGGCGATCCTCACCTTCCTGGTGATCTATCCCGTTTTCATGCTGCTGCTCGGCGCGCTCACCGACACCAATCCGGTGGTCGACGGCATCCGTCTCAGCCTGAGCCATCTGTCGATCGCCAATTTCCTCGCCGTGCTCGCCAATCCGAACGTCGCCGAAGCGCTGCTCAACACGCTGATCGCCTGCGGCGGCGGCACCGTGATCGCGGTCGCGATCGGGCTGTTGTTCTCCTGGATCGTGGTCCGCACCAACACGCCTTTCAAGGGCTTCATCGCCGCGGCCAGCATCCTGCCGCTGTTTGCGCCGCCGCTGGTCGCCGGCGTGGCCTGGGCCATCCTCGGCTCGCCAAAGACCGGGCTGATCAACACGATGTTCAAGTGGATGGGCTCCGACCTGCGCATCGATCTCTATTCGATGTGGGGCCTGGTGTTCGTGTTCGGCATCTACTACGCGCCCTATGTCTACATGTTCACCTCCTCGGCGCTGCGCAACATGGACCCGAGCCTGGAGGAGGCCGCGGAAATCTCCGGCGCCAGCGCGTTCGCCACTTTGTTCACGGTGACGTTCCCGCTGATCATGCCGGCGATCGTCTCGGGCATGCTGCTGTCGTTCATCGTGATGCTCGGCATCTACGGCATTCCCGCCGTGCTCGGCGCGCCGACCAACCTGAACGTGCTCACGACCTACATCTTCAAGCTCACCAACTGGTCGCCGCCGCTCTACAACACCGCAGCCGCCGTGGCGATCATCCTGATGGTGGTCACGGGCCTCCTGGTCTATCTCCAGCAGAAATTGCTGAGCGGACGCAGCTACACGACCGTGGCGGGCAAGGCGTTCCGGCCGCGCAGCCTCGATCTCGGGCCGTGGCGCTGGCTGACCTTCGCGCTCGGGATCGGCTATCTCCTCATCGTCGTGGTGCTGCCGTCGCTGGCGCTGATCGTCGCGGCGTTCCGCAAGTTCATGTTCATCCGCGACGCCGCGAGCCTGTTCGACATGCGGCAGTATTCGCTGGTGCATTTCGAGAGCATCTTCGACAATCCGCTGACGATGCGGTCGATCTACAACGCGGTCGAGGTCGGCGTCATCACGGCGGTGGTCGGCGGCGCGCTCGCCTTTGCGATCGGCTACACCATCCATCGCACCCGCGTCAGCGGCCGCAGCGCCATCGATCTGATCTCGACAGTGCCGGTCGCGATCCCCGGGCTCGTGGTCGGCGTCGCCTATCTCTGGGCCTGGATCGGCGTGCCCGGCGGGCTCTACGGCACGATCTGGATTCTCGCGCTGGCCTTCATCGCGCGCTTCATGCCCGACACCGTGAAGGCGCTGTCGACCTCGTTCCTGCAGATCCATCGCGAGCTCGAGGAGGCCGCCTGGGTCTGCGGCCGGGGCATGCTCGGTGCCATCAGGACGATCGTGCTGCCGCTGGCGCGGCCGGGCGTGCTGGCGTCGATGACGCTGCTGTTCGTGCTGGCGATCCGCGAGCTCGGCTCGTCGCTGTTCCTTTACACCAGCAACACCATGGTGATGTCGGTGCTGCTGCTCGACTATTACGAGGGCGGCAATATCGGAAAGACCGCGGCCTTCAGCCTGGTGCAGACGGTGCTGCTCGGTGTCCTGATCGGCGGCGCCAACTGGCTGTCGCGCGGTGCCGCACAGGGCAATGTGGCGCGGACCGGATAATAACAAGAAGAGGGAAGGATTGGCGATGGATAGACGGACCTTCACCACACTGGCCACTATACTCGCCTTGGCGGGCGTCGCGACATTCGCGCCGGCGCCGGCCGCATCGGCGCAGGAGTTCGGGTCGCCGGAATTGATCGCAGCCGCGAAGGCCGAAGGCAAGCTCGTCTTCTACACCGCGAACTTCGCCGAGATCGAGCAGCAGGTGATCAAGGCGTTCAACAAGCGCTTTCCGGAGATCAAGGTCGAGATGGTGCGCGCCCCCGGCGGCCAGCTGATCACCCGTGTGAAGACGGAGGCCGCCGCCGGCAAGCTGATCGCCGATGTCGTCGACCACTCCGACCGCGCGCTGATGCAGCCGCTGGAAGACTTGTTCCAGGACTATGCGCCGCCGAACGCGGCCGATTACGATCCGCACGCGCTGATCTCGCCAAAATATTGGCCCCGCGCCACCATCGCCTGGTCGATCGGCTACAACACCGAGCTGGTGAAGGATCCGCCGAAATCCTGGATGGATCTGACCAAGCCGCAATATGACAAGCTGATCGGGCAGGTGTTCGCGCAGTCCGGCGGCACGACGTGGACCCGGATCATGTTCGAGCGCCAGGTGCTCGGCGAGGGGTACTGGGCCAGGCAGGCCGCGACCCATCCCGTGCTTTATCCCTCCGGCGCGCCGACGGCCGATGCCCTGGTGCGTGGCGAGATCGCGATAGCTCCGCTGCTCTACAACGTGATCTATCAAAAGAAGAAGGACGGCGCGCCGATCGAGATTTTCTTTCCGCCCGAAGGCGCTCCGGTCAATCCCTATGCGAGCGGCATTCCGAAGACGGCCGCCCATCCCAACGCGGCAAAGCTGTTCCTGAACTGGTGCCTGTCGAAGGAAGGGCAGACCTTCATGATCAAGGAGCTCGGCAATCTCACTTCGTTGAAGGAGCCGCCGGCGTTTCCGGAGGGGTTCGATCCCAAGGTGGTCAAGCTCTGGTATCCGAAGTTCGACGACTATGTGAAGCTGCACGCGGCGTGGGTTGCGGAGTGGGACAAGACGTTCGGTTACCGGCAGTAAGCTGATGGTGAAGCGATGACGGCGACGCTCGAGGTCAGCGATCTCAGGAAGCAGTTTGCGATCGGCCGCCCGGCGATCGACGGCGTCAGCTTTGCCGTGCCGGCAGGCGAGATCGTGGTGCTGCTCGGGCCGTCCGGCTGCGGCAAGACCACGACGTTGCGCTGCGTCGCCGGGCTCGAGCATCCAACCGGCGGCGAGATCAGCATTTCCGGGCGGGTGGTGTCGTCGCCGGCGCGCGGCATCCTTGTGCCGCCGCGCGCGCGCAACCTCGGCATGGTGTTCCAGTCCTATGCGGTGTGGCCGCATATGACTGTGCGGCAGAACGTGATCTATCCGCTGAAGCATCGGAAGATCGGGCGTGCTGACGCCGGGCGCATGGTCGAGGAGGCGCTGGCGCTGGTCGGACTGTCCGAGTATGCCGACCGGCCGGTGGTTGCGCTGTCGGGAGGCCAGATGCAGCGCGTCGCGCTCGCGCGCAGCATGGTGTACCGACCGCAACTTCTGCTGCTCGACGAGCCGCTGTCGAACCTCGATGCGAAATTGCGCCTGCGGCTGCGCGACGACCTCCGCGTCATTCTCAAGCAGACCGGGATGACCGCGCTCTATGTCACCCATGATCAGGCCGAGGCGGTCGTGCTCGGCGACCGGATCGGCGTGATGCGCGACGGCAAGCTGTTGCAAATGGACACGCCCGACATGATCTACAACCACCCGGCCGATCTGTTCGTCGCCAATTTCACCGGCGCGACCAACGAGCTCGCGGGCACGCTGGTCGCCTGCAACGACCGCTACGGCATGGTCGATTTCGGCGACGGCAGGCAAGGGGAGGTCGCCCTATGCCAGACGCTGAAACCCGACGAGAAGGTCCGCGTCGCGCTGCGGCCCGAGAATATCGCGATCGGCCGCCCCGATGGCGCCAACACGTTCTCGGCAAAGGTGCTGGACCGTCGCTATCAGGGCACCCAGACCGCCTACGGCATCGAGCTGTTCGGCAAACGGCTGGAGGCCATCGAGCTCGGCACCGCCGCGCGCCATCAGGTCGGCGTCGAGGCACAGGTCGCGCTGCCGCGTGAATGCCTGTGGGCCTATCGCGACAACGGGCCGGCATCGCATGACTAAGGCGCCCCGGTCGGATGGAGTTAACGCATCCTGAATGCGCTGAAGTCGATTCAATTTTAGCGACCTGGACCCCGGTACTTTTACGTCCTTCCGGTATGCTGCCGGTCGTATCGGGGGAGACCATGCCGTTCGGGAGATTCAAGTCTGGCGCTGCATCGATCTCCGATGCCGTCTATCTGGAGGTTATCGGCAATCTTTACGGGACCACGGTTCCGATCCTGATTGCAGGCGGTTGCCTGGCGATTGTCGGCGCGATCTCGGTCAGCGCGACCGGGGACCGCCTCTCCGCGGCACCGACGATCGTTGGCGTTGTCGTCGCTGTCGTACGGTTGCTCGGCGTGCTTGCATTCCGGACCGAAACGCGTCGCAGGCCGCTGCTTGATCGGGCCGAGGCCGCCGTCTGGGAATGGTGTTACGCGGTCGGTAGCGTCGCCACCGCCCTGATCATCGGGTTATTGGCCGGCCGGAGCCTGTTCGTCGGCGACGCCATCTGCCTAGTGATGGCGGTCGGCATCGCCTTTGGCTTCAGCGCGGGGACCGTCGCGCGGCTGTCGTTGCGGCCGGTGGTGGCGATCCTGGATTTCGCGGCGGTGGGTCTGCCTGCGGTCGTTGCGAGCTTCATGAAAGCATCGGATGTGCCGCATATCGCGCTGGGCGTCATGTTCCTGGTCTTCATCGTCGCGGGCGTCGAGATGGTTCGCCTGTCCTACGACAATACGCTGAACCAGATGTCGCTGAAGCGGAAGTTCGAACAGCTTGCGCGTCTCGACCCCATGACCGGCCTGCTCAACCGGTCGGTGCTTGCCACCGACCTTGCCGAGATCATCGTAGAACGCGGCAGCGCGATGGTCGCGGTCCATGCCATCGACCTCGATCATTTCAAAGCCGCCAATGACCGCTTTGGTCATCCGGTCGGCGATGCCCTGCTGCGGCAGGTGGCGGCAAGATTGTCGTCGCTTGCCGGCCGATCCGATCTCGTGATCCGCATGGGCGGCGACGAATTCATTCTGCTGCAGGGGGCGCCGCAGTCCCGCGGCGATGCCGAAGCCATGGCGCAGCGGATATACGAGATGGTCAGCGCGCCCTATCGGGTCGGCGATCATGAGATCGTCATCGGGGCCAGCATCGGCATTGCCCTGTCGCCGGACCACGGCAGGACCGTCGAGGCGCTGCTGTCCCGGTCCGACGCGGCGCTGTATCGGGCGAAGGAGCGTCGCGGCGGCTACGTCTTCGCGGCCGAGCCGGCACGCGCGAATGGCGATCGCAGCCGCCAGCGCGCCGCCTGACGTCGCCGAAGGCCAGGCGCATTCGGATCATCGCGGAATGATGCAAACCAGGATCTATTGCAGCGCCATTCCCGCGGTCTTGATCACGGTCGTCAGCTTTTGCTGGTCGGCCTTCATCAGTTCGGCAAGTTCATCGAGCGACATCGGCTTGCCCGGAATGTTGGCGAGCGACAGCTGGCGCTGCACGTCGGGGTTCTGCAATGCCTTGTTGATGGCCGCATTGATCTTGGCACGCAGCGGCGCCGGCGTCGCCGCCGGCACGTAGATGCCGTACCAGGGCACGTAGGCAGCTTCCGCGAACCCGGCTTCCGCGATGGTCGGGACATCGGGCAGGTCGGGCACGCGCCTGTCGGTGAAGACCGCGAGCGGCTTGACGCTGCCGGCCTTGATGTGCGGCAGCGCAAGCTCGAGCGAGACGATCTCGAAATGCATCAGGTTCGTCATCAGGTCGATCAGGGCCTGCGGCTGGCCCTTGTAACCGACATTGGTCAGCTTGATGCCCGCCACCTGAAACAGCTTCTGTGCGCTAAGGTCGATCGATGAGCCCGTGCCGGGATTGCCGAAGTTGAACTGTCCGGGCTGCTTGCGGGCCAGTTCGACGAACTCGCCGATGGTCTTCGCCGGCATCGACGGATGCACCAGCGCTACGCTCTGATTCCAGACCGCAAGGCCGACGCACCGAAAATCCTTTGCCGCGTTCCAGCCGGCATCCTTGTAGAGGTCCGGGTTGACCAGCAGCGCCGGGCCGGTGACGATCCAGGTGTAGCCATCCGCCTCGCTGCGTGCGACCGCCGATGTGCCGATATTGCTGTTGCCGCCGGGCCGCGCCTCCACCACGACGGTCTGCTTCCAGTCGCGGCCGACCTGCTCGGTCACCGCGCGCGCGACGATGTCGACGATGCCGCCAGCAGGGTAGGGCACGATGATGTGGATCGGCCGGCTCGGATAATTGTCCTGCGCCCAAGCCGCCGTGCTGCCGGATGCCGCCGCGATCATGGCCGCAAGCAAGGCCATGGCGGTTGTGATGCCGCGCATCTCTCCCTCCCGATGTCTCCCGCATCGTTGGTGCGATGCGTCTTGTTGGGCATGATCTTATCGGAAAACCGCTTCACACTTTTCCGGATCATGCCTCTAGCTATTGGCCACCAGCGAGCGGATGCTGCGGGCGAGCCCGAGGATGCGCGGCCCGCATTCGCGCTCGATCTGCTCGGCGCTGAAGCGGAACGAGGGGATGCCGCAATTGACCGACAGGCATTCGCCGGTGGGCGTGCGATAGAGCGGCGCGGCGACGCCGAAAATCTCGCGCCGCCATTCGCCGAGCGAGACCGCGAAGCCGCGCTCGTTGCAGAGCGCGATGTCCGGCAGCGTGCGCCGTTCGACATAGTCGAGCTCTTCGGGGCGTTCGGCCTTCACGCGGGCGACATAGGCGTCAAGTTCGTCCTTGGTGAACAGCGACAGCAGCGCGCGCCCGACCGCGGTCGGCGCCAGCGAGGAGACAAAGCCGACATCAGGCACGTGCGGCACCGCGTCGGTCGTGCGCAGCGTTTCGACATAGATGAAGTCGAGCCCGAACGGCATCGCGATCGACACCGTGCCGCCGGTGTAGGCGGCGAAGTCACGCATCAGGGGGCGCGCGAGCTGGCGGACCTTCAGCGACGACAGCACCGGATAGGCCGCCGCGAGCACGCCGAGCCCGAGCACGAAGCGGCCCTTGGCGTCGCGCCTGAGATAGCCGAGCTGCTCCAGCGTGTAGGTCAGGCGCGAGACCGTCGGCCGCGACAGGCCGGTGTGCTCGGCCAGCTCGGCATTCGAGAGCGGACCTGTGTGGTTGCGGAAGGCGGCCAACACATCGAGCCCATGCGCCAGGGTGGTCGCAAAGGAGGGATCCGCTTGGGGTTCGAGCGAGGACAATGCCGCCATGCGAAATAATGGTCTTAAATGCTCTGGAATGTCAATATATCGAAATGGATTTGCAAATCGTTTCGATATAGCCTTATCTTCCGGCCAAAAGGACGGGAGGCGGCATGGATTTCGATCTGTCCGAACAGTCGGAGCAGTGGCGACAAAATCTATCGGCCTTCTTCGATAAGGAGGTGCTGCCGCGCCACCGCGCCTGGCTCGACCACGTCCGCGAGCACAGCGACACGCCGCCGTTCATGGCCGAGCTGCAGCAGAAGGCGCGCGCGGCGGGCCTGTGGAATCTCGGCCTGCCCGAGCTCGCCACCGATGAGCCGGGCACGCGTCTCTCCAATCTCGACTACGCGCCGCTGGCGGAGATCATGGGGCGGCTGTTCTGGGCGCCGGAGGTGTTCAACTGCCAGGCGCCCGATGTGCCGAACATGATCGCGTTGCAGGCCTGCGCGACGCCGGAGCAGAAGCAGCGCTGGCTGCATCCGCTGCTCAACGCCGAGACCCGCTCCGCCTTCGGCATGACCGAGCCCGATGTCGCTTCGTCCGATGCCACCAACATCGCAACGCGGATGGTCCGCGACGGCGATCACTACATCATCAACGGCCGGAAGTGGTTCATCACCGGTGCCGCGCATCCGCGCTGCAGCTTCCTGATCGTGATGGGTGTGACCGATGCCGGCGCCGAGCGCACCAGCCGGCATTCCTGCATTATCGTGCCGATGGATGCACCGGGCGTGCGGCTGGTGCGGCGGCTGCGCTGGATGGGCTGCGAAGATCATACAGCCCCGATCGGCGAGCTGGTGTTCGACAATGTCCGGGTGCCTGCGGAGAATCTGCTCGGCGCCGAAGGCGAGGGTTTCAAGGTCGCGCAGACCCGGCTCGGGCCGGCGCGTATCCACCATTGCATGCGCTCGATCGGGCTTTGCGAGCTGCTGATCGAGCTGATGATGGCGCGCGCCGCGGAGCGCAGCGCGTTCGGCCGCACGGTGATCCAGTACGATACCGTGCAACGCTGGATCGCCGAAGCCCGCGTCGAGCTGGAGCAGGCGCGGTTACTTGCCTGGCGCTGCGCCTGGCGGCTGGATCGGGCCGGCCATCACGGCGCCTGGCGCGACGTCTCGCTGATCAAGGTCGCGGTGCCCGCGATGCTGCAGAAGATCGCCGACCGCGCGATGCAGGTGTTCGGCGCGATGGGCGGCTCCGACGACACGCCGATCCACCAGGCGCTGGCGTGGGGGCGGCTGCTGCGGATCGGCGACGGGCCGGACGAGGTGCATCTGCGGCAGATCTTCCGGATGGAGCCGATGCCGGAATGGTCGATCGCCAGCTCGCCCTATCTTGCTGCACATCCCGCCTGAGCGGCGCTACAGTGTCCACCGAATTTCCTGAAAGAGGCGCTTTCCGATGACGATGACCGAGCAAGCCCGCGACGCAAAACCCTCCGCGATCGATAAGGAGCTGCTGCGCCTGAAATATCAGGAGGAGCGCAACAAGCGGCTGCGTCCCGACGGCAATGACCAGTATCTCCAGATCAAGGGCCAGCTCGCGCACTATCTCGACGATCCCTACACGCCGGTCGCAGAGCGTGCGCCGAAGACCGATCACGTCACCTTCGCCTTCATCGGCGGCGGCTTTGCCGGGCTCGCCACCGCGGCGCGGCTGACCGAGGCCGGTGTCAAGGATGTCCGCATTGTCGAGAAGGGCGGCGATTTCGGCGGCACCTGGTACTGGAACCGATATCCCGGCGCACAATGCGACACGGCCTCGATGGTCTACATGCCGCTCTTGGAAGAGACCGGCCACATGCCGTCGGAGAAATACGCGCACGCGCCCGAAATCCTCGCGCATTGCCAGCGGATCGGCCGGCAGTTCAATCTCTACGACAATGCGCTGTTTCACACCGAGGTGACGAGCCTCGATTGGGATGCGGCGCAATCGCGCTGGATCGTCCGCACCACCAGGGGCGACGTTTTCACCGCGCAGTATGTCGGCATCGGCACTGGGCCGCTGCATGTGCCGAAGCTGCCCGGCATTCCCGGCATCGATCGCTTCAAGGGCCACTCGTTCCACACCAGCCGCTGGGATTACGATTACACCGGCGGCGATCCCAAGGGCGCACCGATGACGAAGCTTGCCGACAAGCGCGTCGGGATCATCGGCACCGGCGCAACGTCGGTGCAGTGCATTCCGTACCTCGCGCGCGCCTGCAAGGAGTTCTACGTGTTCCAGCGCACGCCATCGTCGGTCGACGTGCGCGGCAACGGCCCGATCGATCCCGACTGGTTTGCCGATATCGCGACGCCGGGCTGGCAACAACGCTGGCTGGAGAATTTCACCGCCAACCAGGCCGGCGGATCGGCCGAGGAAGATCTGGTGCAGGACGGCTGGACCGATCTGTCGAAGCGGATCCGCGCCAAGGTCATGCTGCTGCCGCGCGAGCAGAGGACCCTGGAGAACATGCGGGCTGCCTTCGAGGATTCCGACTTCGAAAAGATGGAGGAAATCCGCAACCGGGTCGACACCATCGTCGGCGACCGCGAGACGGCCAAGAACCTCAAGGCCTGGTACGGCCAGCTCTGCAAGCGGCCATGTTTCCACGACGCCTATCTTCAGGCCTTCAACACGCCGGGCACGCATCTGGTCGATACCGACGGCAAGGGCGTCGAGGAGATCACCGAGAACGGGATCGTCGTCGCGGGCAAGGAATACGCGCTCGACTGCATCATCTACGCGTCGGGATTCGAGGTCGGGACCGAATACCGCAGGCGCGCGGGCTTCGATCTGACCGGCCGCGACGGCATCAAGCTGTCGGAGCATTGGGCCGAGGGCATGCGCACCAAGCACGGCATCCACGTGCATGGCTTTCCGAACGTCTTCTTCGTGCAGCCGACGCAGGGCGCCAATCTGATCTCCAACGTGCCGCACAATCTGACCGAAGCGGCGCGCACCATCGCCTTGATGGTCGGCCATGCCAAAGATAACGGCTTCAAGGAGATCGAAGTCAGCAAAGAGGCTGAGGATCGCTGGGTCGAGCTGCTGTTGACCAGCGTCGGCCGGATGATCGGCGGACCCGATTGCACACCCGGCTACTACAACAACGAGGGCCGCGAGCCGGGTCCAGCTGCCAAGCTCAATGTCGGCCATCCCTCGGGCGCGTTGGCCTACTTCAAATACATCGACGGCTGGCGCAACAGCGGCCAGTTCGAAGGCGTGCAATTCCGCTGAGTGAAGCGCGATCGAGACCGATTTCCGCCAGTCAAGGGAGTGCTTGAGGATGACCCAGACAACCGCCGCCGAAATGTCGCACGGACTTCCGAAGCCAGCCTCCGCGTCCGTCATCGCGCAACACGAGGCGACGCTGAAGGCGTTGCCGTTCGCCGACACCAGGGATTTCGACGACGCCGCGCGCGGCTTCCTCGGCACCATCGAGAACGCGCGCGTCTCCTCGGCCCAGGGCAGGGTGGTCTGGAGCCTTGAGCCTTACGGCTTCCTCACCGACGAGAAGGCGCCTGCGACCGTCGATCCGAGCCTGTGGCGGCAGTCGCGGCTCAATATGCATCACGGCCTGTACGAGGTGGTGCCGGGCGTCTACCAGGTGCGCGGGCTCGACATCGCCAACATGACGCTGATCGAGGGCGACAAGGGCGTCACCGTGGTCGACACGCTGACCTCGATCGAGGGCGCACGCGCCGCGATGGAGCTGTACTTCCAGCATCGCGGCAAACGGCCGGTCGCCGCCGTGATCTTCACCCACACCCACACCGATCATTGGGGCGGTGCGCGCGGCGTGCTCGACGACGACATGCTGGCGGCGGGCGTGCCGATTATCGCGCCGAACTTCTTCATGGAGCACGCGGTCTCCGAGAACATCATCGCGGGTCCGGCAATGCTGCGCCGCGCGCAGTACCAGTTCGGGCCGTTCCTCGCCAAGGGCGTCCGCGGCCAGGTCGATTGCGGCCTCGGCAAGACCATGGCGGCGGGCGGCGTGGCGCTGCTGCGGCCGACCGATTTGATCATCGCGACCGGCGATACGCGCATCATCGACGGCGTCGCGCTCGAATTCCAGATGGCGCCGAACAGCGAGGCGCCGGCGGAGATGCATTTCTTCATCCCGCGCTACAAGCTGCTGAACCTCGCCGAGAACTGCACGCATAATTTCCACAATCTGCTGCCGTTCCGCGGCGCCGATGTGCGCGATGCGCTGGCCTGGTCGAAATATCTCGGCGAGGCGCTGCAGATGTGGGGCGGCAAGGCGGAAGCGATGTGCGGCCAGCATCATTGGCCGGTGTGGGGGCGGGAGCGGATCGACACCATGATCCGGCAGCAGCGCGATCTCTACAAATACGCGCATGACCAGACCATCCGGCTGATGAACCACGGGCTCAACGCAGCCGAGATTGCCGAGACGATCCGGCTGCCCTCGAGCCTCGAAGGCGCCTGGCACGGCCGCGGCTACTACGGCCACATCAGGCACAACGTGAAGGCGATCTACCAAAAATATCTCGGCTGGTACGACGCCAATCCGGTCAATCTCGATTCCTTGCCGCCGGTCGAGGCCGGGAAGAAGTATGTCGAGTATATGGGCGGCGCCGACGCGATCCTGAAGCGCGCCGCGGCCGATTTCGCCAAGGGTGAATTCCGCTTCGTGGCGCAGGCCGTCAGCCATCTGGTGTTCGCCGAACCGGATAATCAGGCGGCCCGCGCATTGCTGGCCGATACGTTCGAGCAGCTCGGCTACGCCGCGGAAAGCTCGACCTGGCGCAACGCCTATCTGTTCGGTGCGCAGGAGCTGCGGCAGGGCATGCCGAAGGCGCCGCCGCGCTCGCCGATGCCGCGCGAGACGCTGGCTGCGCTGCGCACCGAGCAGCTCTGGGACGTGCTCGGCATCCGCCTCAACGGCCCCCAGGCCGAAGGCAAGCGCATCGTGCTGAACTGGAGTTTTACGGATACGGGCGAGACGTTTGTGCTCAACCTCGAGAATTCAGCGCTGACCTACGTCAAAGGCGCGCAGGCAGAAGATGCGCACGCCAGTTTTACGCTGGCGCGCAGCGTGCTGGACGAGGCGATCGCCAAGCTGACCACGTTCCCGGAGGCGGTTGGCGCCGGCAAGATCAAGGCGGCGGGTGATCCGTCGCGGCTCGATGAGTTGATGGCGCTGATGGACGAATTCCCGCGGATGTTCGAGATCGTCGAGCCGAAGCGGACGGTGGTGACTTAGGGCCGCACACTAAAAACGTCGACCGTCACCCTGAGGAGCGCAAAGCGCGTCTCGAAGGGTCGACGGCCCGGCTGGTGGCCGTGCATCCTTCGAGACGCGCGCAAGAGCGCGCTCCTCAGGATGACGGGTCGATAAATGCGCGCTCAAATCCCCAGATACGCCGCCTGCACCTGCTTGTTGTTGGCGAGCTCGGCGCTGGTGCCCTGCATGATCACGTTGCCGCTTTCCAGCACATAGGCGCGCTGCACCAGCGACAGCGCGCGGCTGACATTCTGCTCGACCAGCAGGATCGCCGTGCCCATCTTGTGGATCTCGCCGATCTTCTCGAAGGTCACGTCGGTCATCACGGGTGCCAGGCCGAGCGAAGGCTCGTCCAGCATGAGCAGGCGCGGCTTCAGCATCAGGCCGCGGCCGACCGCGAGCATCTGCTGCTCGCCGCCGCTCATCGTGCCGGCGAGCTGTTTCTTGCGGTCGGCGAGCCGCGGGAAGATGCTGTAGACCAGCTCCATTGTGCGCGCGCGGTCCGCCTTGGCTTTGGGCGTATAGGCGCCGATCTCGAGGTTTTCCTGCACCGTCATTTCCGGGAACACCTGGCGTCCCTCCGGGACATGCGCGATGCCGAGCTCGGGGATCCGGTAGGGCGGCAGGGTTGCGAGATCGACGCCATCGAACGTCACCTTGCCGGCGAACAGTTTGACGAGGCCGGAGACGGCGCGCAGCGTCGTGCTCTTGCCGGCGCCGTTGGCGCCGAGCAGGCCGACGGCTTCGCCCTCGCCGATCGAGATGCTGACGTCGGTGATGGCGGGGACCGAGCCGTAGCTGGCGCTGACGCGGGAGAGCTCAAGCATGGGCGTCTCCCTGCGCCGGCGGGTGCACGTAGGAGCCGAGATAGGCGCGGATCACTTCCGGATTCTCCACGATCTCCTTCGGCGCGCCCTCGGCGATCTTCTGGCCGTGGTCGAGCACCACGATGTGGCGCGCCACCGCCATGATCGCGCGCATCACGTGCTCGACGATCACGATGGTCAGGCCGCTGGCGGAAAGCTTCTTCACCAGCGCGACTGCCTGGTCGATCTCGGCCGGGTTGAGCCCGGCCATCACCTCGTCGAGCAGCAGGATCTTCGGCTGCGTTGCCAGCGCGCGCGCCATCTCCAGCCGGCGCTGGTCGATTGTGGTGAGGTCCTTGGCCGGCGTCTGCTCCTTGGCGCCGAGGCCGACGAACTCGATCGCCTCCAGCGCCTTGTTGCGTGCGGCAGCGACATGCCGGTCGCGCAGGAAGGCCCCGGTCATCACATTGGCCAGCACCGTCATCGCGCCGAATGGCTTTGCCACCTGGAAGGTGCGGGCAAGGCCGAGGGCGCAGACGTCATGCGGCTTGAGGCCCACGACCTCCTGACCGAAGGCGAGCACCGAGCCGGAGTCCGGCCGGTGAAATCCCGTGATCAAATGAAAGCTCGTGGTCTTGCCGGCGCCGTTCGGCCCGATCAGCGCGACCGTCTCGTTCTCCTGCACCGTGAAGCTGACGTCCTGCACCGCGCGCAGGCCGCCGAAGCGCTTGCTGAGACCCTTGATGACCAGTGCTTCTGCCATCGCAACGACCTCAGGCGCGCGCCGGCTTGCGCCGGATGGTGCGGTGATAGACGTCGGTCGCGAATCCGATCAGCCCGGTCGGCCGCCACAGGATCACGGCCATCAGGATCAGGCTGTAGACCGTGAGCTGGATGCCGCCCACCGAGCTGCCGAGCCAGCTCTGCAGCAGTGCCGAGGTGGTTTCCAGCAGCACGGTGCCGATCACCGGACCCCACAGCGTGCCGATGCCGCCGACGATCGACACCAGCGCCGCTTCGATCGAGACGCTGAAGGAGAACGCGGTCGCGGGATCGATGAAGTAGATGTACTGGGTGTAGAAGGTGCCGGCGAGCGCGGTCAGGAACGCGCTGATCATGTAGATGTCGCGCTTGACCTTCGGCGCGTTGACGCCGATCGCCTCGGCCGCGTCCTCGTCCTCGCCGATCGCGACGAGGTAGTAGCCGATCCAGGACTTTTCGATCAGGTGGGTGATCCAGAGGCCGATGACGAGCAGCCCGAGCACGACATAGTAATAGGACGACTTCTCCTCGAACTGCATCATCAGCGGCGCGCTGCCGAGGTTCGGGATCGTGGTGCCTTCGGCACCCCAGGCGAAGTCGCGGAACTTCAGGAAGATCAGCATCAGCACCTGGGCGGTCGCGATGGTCGCGATGGTGAAGTAGGGTCCGCGCAGGCGGAAGCAGAGCCAGCCGATCGGCAGGCTTGCGAGCATCGCCACCACGCCGCCCGCGATCATCCCGATCCAGGGCGAGATGCCGTAGTTCACCTGCATGATGGTCGAGGTGTAGGCGCCGAGCCCGAAATAGGCGGCGTGCCCGAGCGACAGCTGCTTGGCATAGCCGCCCATCAGGTTCCAGGCGACGCCGATGAATGAGAACAGCAGAATGCGGATGAAGATGTCGATCGCAAACGACGAGGTCACGAGCTGGGGCAGGGCGATCATGACGACGGCACCGACCGCCAGCCACAGCCATTTCATGTTGCCTGACTTTTGCATCAGCGGCCCCTCCTGGCACCGAGGCCGCTCGGCCTGAAGGCGAGCGTCAGCAGCAGCAGCGCGAACACCACGATCAGGCCGGAATCGGCGCCGACGAACTGGATGCCGAGCGATTCCGCCACGCCCATCATCAGGCTTGCGACCAGCGCGCCCATCACATTGCCGAGCGTGCCCATCACGACCGCGACGAATGCCATCAGCACGAACACCTGGCCGACGAATGGATAGGCCGAATAGAACGGCATCAGCAGCGAGCCGGCCGCACCGGCGAGCGCCAGCGCAGTGCCGAACGCAACCGCGAACACCCGGTTGGGATTGATCCCCATCAGCATCGCGACGTCGCGGTTCTGCGACGCTGCGCGCATCGCGCGGCCGAGGTCGGTGGTGTGCAGGAAGACCCAGAGCAGGCCGCTCAGCGCCATCGCGACCGCAAAGGCGATCAGTTTTGCCACCGGGATGTAGAGCCCGCCGATGTGGAACGCTTCATCCGAATAGGACGTATGGACCGTACGGTAATTCGCGGTGAAGAGCATCAGCGAGAGATTGAGCAGCAACAGCGACAGCGCGAAGGTCAGGAAGATCTGCGGCATGTCGTTCGGCCCAAGCACCCTGCGGATCAGGAAGTGCTGGATCAGGACGCCGGCGAGGAACAGAACCGGCATCGAGACCACGAGCGAGACCAGCGGATCGACGCCGAACTGGGTGGCGAGGAAGAACGAGATATACATCCCGATCATCACGAACTCGCCCTGGGCGAAATTGACGATCTTGACCACGCCGAAGATCAGCGTGACGCCGATGCTGACAAGCGCGTAGATGCCGCCGATGAGCAGGCCGTTGATCACGGCCTGGGCCAGTGTCTCCCACATGCGATACGACCGCTGCTCAGGTCTTGATCAGCGGGGCGCGGGCGTCTTCCTTGGGGAAGATGCTGGCGAGGTCGGCGTTCTGCCACTGCACGCCGACAGGACGGCCATAGACGTTCTTGCCGTCAGGGCCGAACTTCACCTTGCCGCCCGGCGCCATCGCGGCGTAGCCCGAGGAGACGTCCAGCGTCGAGAGCGCCTCGCGGACCTTCTTGGGATCGGCGGAGGCCGCGCGCTCCAGCGCGTCGGCCAGCATGAAGGTCTGTGCGACCAGGCCGCCGGCATATTCGAACGCGAATTCGCCGGTGCGCTTCTTGAACTCGACGTTGACCTTCTGCGCATCGTCGCTGACATCGTGGTTCCAGTGCGCGACGCCTTGCAGGCCTTCGGCGGCCTTGCCGACATTCTTGTAGAAGTCCGGCATCACGAAGCCGCCGGAGCCGCCATTGATCGCGATGTTGAGCCCGACCTGCTTCACGGTGCGCACGATCAGGATGAGGTCGTTGAGATAGGACAGCGAGAACAGCGTGTTGGCGCCGGAGGCCTTGACCTTGTTGATCAGCGGGCTCGCATCGGTGAAGCCGGCCGAGTAGGGCTCGAACATCACGATCTCGACGCCTTCGCCCGGCGCCAGCTCCTTCAGCCCGTTCGAGGTCGAGGTGCCGAACGCGGTGTTCTCGAAGATGACGGCGACCTTGGCCTGCTCGCTGACCAGCTTGGCCATCTGCAACTGCGCCTTGGCGAATTGCGAGGCGCGTGCGAATGGCGTGAAGGTGTAGGTGCGGCCCTTGTTGAGCTGGTCCGAGCTCGATCCGGTGATGATCGGAACCTTGGCGCGCTCGCAGACCTCGCTCGCGATCAAGGTCAGCGCGCTGGCGTAGCAGCCATGGATCGCCGACAGCTTGTTGCCTGATATCAGGCGGTCGGTCTCGGTGCGCGTCACCGTGGTGTCGCTCTGCACGTCCGAGACGATCAGGTTGAGCTTGGCGCCGCCGAGCGACTTGATGCCGCCGGCCTCGTTGACCATGTCGACCGCAAGCTTGGCCGCGGCGACGCAGCCAGTGCCGATCTGCGCCATGCTGCCGGTGGTCGGATAGAGCGCGCCGATATTGATCGGGTCGGCGGCCCAGCCCCGCAGTGGAACGGCGCCGAACGCGCCGGCAGCGAGCACGCCGCCGGTTTTGACCAGGAATTTGCGGCGGTTCAGCTTGTTCTGCGAGGCTTTGGCCGGCGCGGCATTATTAATGGCCGACGGCTTGCGGTCCCCTGTCATGGCGTTCCCCCTGCGCGACCGCGGCACGGTTGCCCCGTCCGCTCGCTTATTATTTTTTGCTCAAGCAGGAAGCATAAGAGCACGTAATTCGGCAATCGCAAAGGCGATATCGGCCAAGCGCATGGGGAAAGCTGTCACGACTGGTGCGTTGCAGCAATCGCGCGGCGCGCGCAGTCGGATGGCGTCGCTGCGTGGGAGTTGCTGCCGGTTACGACGGTATTATTGACAATCGAATGACCCGACGGACCGGCACGGTGGTGCCGGCCGGCCCGCCGGATCATTCGATCGGCCGCTGCAACTCCTACTCCGCGCTCGACACCAGCTTGAAGCGCGGCTTGGCTTCCGTCAGGCCGCGATAGGCGGCGAGATAGTCCAGCGCCATCCGGCGCGCGGTGAAGCGGGTCTCGAACTGCTTGCGGATCGCGTCGCGATTGAGCGTCGCAAGGCGGCCGACGGAGGAGATAGCGCTGATCTCGTCCTCGACGATGAAGCCGGTCAGGCCATCCTCGATGATCTCGGGCACCGAGCCGCGGTTATAGGCGATGACCGGCGTGCCGCAGGCCATGGCTTCGATCATCACGAGGCCGAACGGCTCGGGCCAATCGATCGGAACCAGGAGCCCGATCGCGCCGCTGAGAAAATCCGGTTTCTCGCGGTCGCTGATCTCGCCGATGAACTCGACCAGCGGATTGCTCGTGATCAAAGGCTTGATCAGCTCGTCATAATATTCCTGGTCGGCGCGATCGACCTTGGCCGCGATCTTTAGCGGAATGCCGCAGCGGGTTGCGATCTTGATCGCGCGATCGACTCCTTTCTCCGGCGCGATGCGCCCGAGCACGGCGAGATAGGATGGCTTGACCGGTTGCGGCGTCAGCAAATTTTCGGGCAGGCCGTGATGGATGGTGCGCACCCAATGCGCCTGCGGCACCGGCCGCCGCTGCGCGTTGGAGATCGAGATCACCGGGATCTTGGAGAAGGTGTTGAAGACGGGCTGGTGTTCCGGCAGGTCGAGCCGGCCGTGCAGCGTGGTGACAAACGGCGTCGGCTGCCGCGCGAACAACGACCACGGGTAATAGTCGAGATGGAAGTGCAGGAAGTCGAATTCATCGTCGTCGGCTTTCTGCCGCACGCGTTCCAGCATCACCATGTGCAGCGCATTGGGATCGCGGACGGAGCCGTCGAGGCGCAGTGCCTTCGGCCAGGTCGCATCGAGCTTCGCGGAGGTCTGTGAATCGCCACTGGCGAACAACGTCACGTCATGTCCAAGTGTTACAAGTTCTTCGGTCAGCCAGTGCACGACCCGTTCGGTGCCGCCGTAGAGTTTCGGGGGAACAGCCTCCGTCAGCGGGGCAACCTGCGCGATGCGCATTTCTCCGTCTCCTGTTTTGTAGTGGGATGAACCAGACCCCTCAGCCCTGTGATGGCACTGACATGCCGAAGACGGGAACGTTCTCGCACGTGCGAGGTTCCTTATGGGTGGGTGAATTCCCGCTTCTTTCTTCCATCACACTGTGGTCTTGCTGATGCCATCACGCTCCAACACGTTTTTGCCGACGCCAGCGTTGCAAAATTGTCGCGCAGTGATGGCTGCATCAAGGAATCCCGCCGCTGCTCTTCACGTCATCGTGCACGAGAGTTTCGACTAAAAATTTCTCGTTCACCCTCAACAGGTTTTGCAGGACGTCATGGACCATCTGTCAGGCTATGCGCATCGCCCCTTTCCCTTCGTGCTGCGCTATCTGCGCCGAAGGCTCCCGTCGCATGTCGTCATTCTGTCGGCGGTCGTTGCGGCGGTTGCCTGCTCGGTAGGCACGCAATACGGCGTGAAGAATCTGGTCGACGCCTTGTCGGCGGGGCCGTCGGCCGCGAATGGCGTATGGCTGGCATTCGCTCTGCTCATGTCGCTGATCGCCGCCGACAACTTCATGTGGCGGATCGCGAGCTGGACCGCGAGCTACACCTTTGTCAGCGTCACCGGCGACCTTCGCCGCGACATGTTCCGCCATCTCACCGGCCACGCGCCGAGCTATTTCACGGACCGGCTGCCGGGCATGCTGACGAGCCGGATCACGGCGACGTCGAACGCGGTGTTCACGGTCGAGAACATGTTCGTATGGAACGTGTTGCCGCCTTGCATCGCGACCTTCGCGGCGATCACCCTGGTTGGAACCGTCAGCGTGACAATGTCAGCGGTGCTGATCCTGATCGCGGGAACCATGGTGGCGATCATGTTCCGCTTGGCGGCCGCCGGCAGGCCGCTACATGACGACTTCGCCAACAGGGCCGCCGCCGTCGACGGCGAAATGGTCGATGTCATCAACAATTTGCCGCTGGTGCGTGCGTTCTGCGGCCTCGGCTACGAGCACGACCGCTTCGACGCGACCGTCAATCGGGAACTCGTCGCGCGCGGCCGTTCCCTGCGCTATCTCGAGAAGCTTCGCCTTTTTCACGCCGGCGTGACCGTGATCCTGACGATCGCGATGCTGGCTTGGGCTCTCTCGCTCTGGCAGCAGGGCGCGGCGACCACCGGCGACGTCGTGCTGGTCTGTACGCTCGGCATCTCGATCCTCAGCGCCACCCGCGATCTCGCCGTTGCGCTGGTCGACGTCACCCAGCATGTCGCCCGTCTCACCGAGGCGCTGGCGACGCTGCTGCAGCCGCACGAGCTGAAGGACCATCCAGAAGCCGAGGCGCTGGTGAAGAGCGGCGCGGCGATCGCCTTCAACAACGTCGGGTTCCGCTATCCGGGCGGCCTTCAGGTGTTCGAGCGCTTCAGCCTGCGGATCCAGCCCGGCCAGCGCGTCGGCCTGGTCGGCCAGTCCGGCGGCGGCAAGTCAACATTGTTTACCCTTCTGCAGCGCTTCTACGACGTCGAGCAGGGCAACATCACGGTCGACGGCCAGGACATCTCCCGCGTCACCCAGCAGAGCCTGCGCGCGGCGATCTCGGTGGTGCCGCAGGACATCTCATTGTTCCATCGTTCCATCATGGAGAACATCCGCTATGGCCGGCCGGATGCCACAGACGACGAGGTGCTGCGGGCGGCGATCGCGGCGCGCTGCGATTTCATCGAAACCTTGCCCGAGGGCATGAACACCATCGTCGGCGATCGCGGCGTCAAGGTCTCCGGCGGCCAGCGCCAGCGGATCGCGATCGCGCGCGCCTTCCTGAAGGACGCGCCGATCCTGCTGCTCGACGAAGCCACCGCGGCGCTCGATGCGGATTCCGAGGAGGCGATCCGCGAGGCGTTGTCGCGGCTGATGCGCGGGCGTACGGTGGTGGCGATCGCGCACCGCCTCGCGACGCTGCGCAGCTTCGACCGCGTGCTCGTGCTGCAGGGCGGCCGCATCGTCGAGGACGGTCCGCCCGATATCCTCGTGAAGGGAAGGGGCCCCTACCGCGACCTGGTCGCGCGCGAAATGGGCCGCCTCTCCACCAGCGCGGCCTGACCCCGCGTCATCAGGCCTGTTGCGTTCCGGTGCGTTCGTTCGAGTCAGGAAAACGGCCAATCAAAGTCGCCAGAGGTTCAGATGGCAGCTGACGTCGTTACGCAGATCATCACTGCTCGCATCACTGAGCACGTCGCCGAATCGCCGTTCTACATTCCGATGACCGGGCCCGCGGCGCGGCCGCGGCGCTCGCTCAAGCATGACGACACCTTCATCGTGCTCGACAGCCATGGCGATATCGGCGCATCGGCCGGCGGGCCGGACGGCCTGTTCAACGCCGACACGCGCTACCTCGCGCGGCTGGAAATGGTGCTGGAGAACGTGCAGCCGCTGCTGCTCGGCTCCAACATGCGCGACGACAATTCGGCGCTGACGGTCGACCTCACCAATTCCGATGTCTATCGTGACGACCGTCTGACCCTGCAGAAGGACACGCTGCACATCGTGCGCTCGATCTTCCTGTGGCGCGGCACCGCCTATCAGCGCATCGGCTTGCAAAATCACGGCGAGCATGCCGCGAGCTTCGATCTCACGCTGCTGTTCGACAATGATTTCGCCGATCTGTTCGAGGTGCGTGGCGAGCGCCGGCCGCGGCGTGGCATCGGCTCGAGCAAGCTATTGGGCCCGACCGACGTCGTGCTCGAATATTGCGGCCTCGACGAACAGTCGCGGATCACCGCGCTGCATTTCGATCCGCGGCCGACGCGGCTGTCGGTCAATGCGGCAACCTACCATTTCGAGCTCGAGCCCGGGCACGTCACCTCGCTGTTCGTCGCGGTCTCCTGCAACAAGCCGATCATGCAGAAGCCGGTGCCGTTCTTCCGCGGGCTGCTGGCGCACCGCCGCGAGATGCGAATTTCGTCGGCCGGCGCGGCCAGCATCGAGACCTCGAACAACATCTTCAACGAGGTGCTGTGCCAGGCGATGGCCGACCTCAACATGCTGATGACAGAGACGCCGCAGGGCCGTTACCCCTATGCCGGCATTCCCTGGTATTCGACGACATTCGGCCGCGACGGGCTGATCACCGCGCTGCAGATGCTGTGGCTCGATCCGCGGATCGCCAAGGGCGTGCTGAAGCGGCTCGCGCTGTTTCAGGCCAAGACGGTCGATCCGCTGGCCGATGCCGCGCCGGGCAAGATCCTGCACGAGATGCGCGGCGGCGAGATGGCCGCGCTTCGCGAGGTGCCGTTCGCGCATTATTACGGCAGCGTCGATTCGACCCCGCTGTTCGTGCTGCTCGCCGGGCTCTACCTGGAGCGCACCGGCGATATGGAGACGCTGCGCGAGCTGTGGCCGGCGGTCGAGGCCGGCTTGCAATGGATCGACGGCCCGGGTGATCCCGACCGCGACGGTTTCGTCGAATACCAGCGCGCGACCGAGGATGGCTTGCGGAACCAGGGCTGGAAGGATTCCTTCGACGCCATCTTCCATGCCGACGGAACGCTCGCCGAAGGCAATATCGCGCTGGCGGAAGTGCAGGGCTATGTGTTCGCGGGCAAGCAGCTTGCCGCGCGCGCGGCGCGCAAGCTCGGCTTTGTGGACAAGGCCGCAAATCTGGAAGCCGAGGCCGAGCGGCTGCGCGAGCGCTTCGAAGAGGCGTTCTGGTGCGAGGAGCTCGGTACCTATGCGCTTGCGCTCGACGGCGCCAAGCGGCAATGCAAGGTGCGCACGTCCAATGCCGGACAAACCTTGTTTTCCGGCATGGTGCGCGAGGACCGCGCGCGACGGGTCGCGGCCGATTTGATGAGCCAGAAATTCTTCTCGGGCTGGGGCATCCGCACCGTTGCCGCGGGCGAAGCGCGCTACAATCCGATGTCCTATCACGACGGTTCGATCTGGCCGCATGACAATGCGCTGATCGCGCTCGGATTTGCCCGCTACGGCCTCAAGCATTCGGTCGCGCATCTGTTCAAGGGCCTGTTCGACGCCGCGAGCTATATGGAGCTGCGGCGGCTGCCGGAGCTGTTCTGCGGCTTCCGCCGCGAGCGCCGGCGCGGCCCGGTGCTTTATCCCGTCGCCTGCGCGCCGCAGGCCTGGGCGAGCGCGACGCCGTTCACGCTGCTGGAGGCGGCGCTAGGAATCGAGTTCGACACCACACGCGGCGAGATCCGCCTGCGCGATCCGCGACTGCCGGAATTCCTCAACGACGTGGTGCTGCGCAACCTCAGGCTTGGCGCTTCCAGCGTCGATCTGAGGCTGCGCCGCCACGGCGACGAAGTGTCACTCGAAGTGTTGCGCACGCGCGGCCAGATCCAGGTGTCGATCGTGCTGACGCATTGAGCGTCGTCGCACGGCACGCGCGCGCCAGGATATCGTGGGGAGAGCTACATGCGTCCGAGGTTCATGGTTATGCTGGTCGCAGCCGCGCTGCTGACATTCGCTGGTGTCCGCGCCGCCGACGATGAGACGCCGACGGCAGCCCAGGCGCCGCCAGCGGCTCCTGTCGTACCGAAGGAGCAGGCCAAAGAGCCGTCGAAGGAGCCTTCGCCGCCGCCATCGGTGACCGTGATCGGCGCGCGCGATGCGCACGGCATTCTCGGGCGCGATGTGCGCAGCTCCGCCAATGAGGACATGGGCCGCATCGTCGACGTCATCGTCGACCGCGACGGCAAGGTCCGCGCCGCCGTGATCGATTTCGGCGGGTTCCTCGGCGTCGGCAGCCGCAAGATCGTGGTCGATTGGAACGCCCTGCGTTTCGCCGGCGTTTCCAGCAAGAGCGACAGCATCACGCTGGACCTGAACAAGCAGCAGGTGAGCGCTGCGCCGGAATACAAGGAAGATACGCCGCTGATCGTGCTGGGCGCGGCCGGCAGTCTCCATCCATGGGATTACGAACATTAGGGGGCTCGAGCTGGTCGCGCGTCCGAACTCTTCCTTCGAGACGGTTGGCGACGGTCGTGGCGAGCGATCAGCCGGCGGCACCAAAATTGTGCCGCGTGTCCCCGATCAGCCCAGTCCTGAGGAATCGCGCACGCCGTCGCGCGAAAGCCAGCGCGGGCTCGACTGGTTCATCTTCTTTCTGGCCGACGTGCAGACCGGCTTCGGCCCGTTCATCGCCGTCTATCTGACGACGCAGAAATGGACCCAGGTCGAGATCGGCTTCGTGCTTTCGATCGGCGGTATCATCGGCCTGCTTGGCCAGATGCCCGGTGGAGCGATCGTCGATGCGGCGCGCTCGGAGCGGGTGGTGGCCGGCTGTGCGGTGGCCGCGATCGGCGCCAGCGCGCTCGCCTATGCGCTTTGGCCGATCTTTCCCGTGGTGACGCTCGCCGCGACATTGCACGCGCTCGCAAGCTGCGTGCTCGGTCCGGCGATCGCCGCGATCAGCCTCGGGCTGGTCGGACCGCTTGCGATCGGCGAGCGGCTCGGCCGCAACGCGCGCTTCGCCTCGCTCGGCAGCGGCTCGGCCGCGGCGCTGATGGGCGCCTGCGGCTATTTCCTGTCGAGCCGCTCGGTGTTCCTCGTCACCTTCATCCTGGTGATCCCGACCCTGTTGTCGCTGGTGCGGATCCGCGAGCGCGAGATCGACATCGCCCAGGCCCATGGTGAGGTGAAGCGCGAGGTTCCGGACAAGCGCGCCACCAGCGTCGTCGGCCTGGTGCGGCAGCGGTCGCTGCTGATCTTTGCCGGCGCGATGATGCTGTTCCAGCTCGCCAATGCCGCGATGCTGCCGCTGATGGCCGGCGTGGTCACCACGCGGTCGAGCCAATGGGCGCCGGTCCTGATCGCCGCCTGCATCATTGTGCCGCAGGCGATCGTCGCGTTGTGCTCGCCCTCGGTCGGCCGCAAGGCCCAGGCCTGGGGCCGCCGGCCGCTGCTCCTGATCGCGTTCGCCTCGCTGGTGATCCGCGGCCTGCTGTTCGCGACCGTGCGCGATCCCTATCTGCTGGTTGCGGTGCAGATCTTCGACGGCATCACCGCGGCGATCTTCAGCGTGATGGTGCCGCTGATCGTGGCCGACGTCGCGTTCGGCAGCGGCCATTTCAACCTGGCGCAGGGCATTGTCGGTACCGCGGTCGGCATCGGCGCCTCGCTCAGCACGGTGCTGGCGGGCTATGTCAGCGACAAGCTCGGCAGCAGCACGGCCTTCATGGGCCTCGCCGGCGTCGCCGCGCTCGGGCTGTTCGTGATCTGGCTGGTGATGCCGGAGACGCGGCGGACGGCATGACGGGTGCGCGGCCGCGGCGCCATGGGCCGCTACCTTCCAGACAAGGGATACCGGCGACGATGGGGCGGTTTGGCCGTGCCGCACCCTTCCTCATGCACGCGCTGTCATATATGAGTGATTTGCTGCTGGAACGAGCCGATGCTCCCCCGGATTAATCAATCCAAAATCGCGATCTGGTACGGATCGACGCAGCGCGAGCAGGCATTTCGACCGAGGAATGGCATGGTAAATCGAACGACGACGGCGCAGACCACCGGAGCGATGCGGCGTTGGGGGCATCCCGCCTTTGTGACCTTTGCGACGATGGTCACATTTGCGGCACTGACCGGCGGCGCCGCCGCGAAGCAGCAGCGTCCCGAGCCAACCGTCGAGGCGACGGCGCCACGCACCGCGGGCGAGCCGATCATGGCGATCGTGTCGATCAAGGCCCAGAAGGTCACGTTCTACGACGCCGACGGCTGGATCTACCGCGCGCCGGTGTCGAGCGGCGTCAAGGGACGCGAGACGCCGGCCGGCGTCTTTGCGCTTCTCGAGAAGGACAAGGACCACCACTCGACGCTCTATGACGACGCCTGGATGCCGAACATGCAGCGCATCACCTGGAACGGCGTCGCGCTGCATGGCGGGCCGCTGCCGGGATATGCGGCCTCGCATGGCTGCGTGCGGATGCCCTACGACTTTGCCGAGAAGCTGTTCGACAAGACGCGGATCGGGATGCGGGTGATCATCGCGCCGAACGATCCGGCGCCGGTCGATTTTACCCACCCGGCGCTGTTCGTGCCGAATGCGCAGGCCATCGCGGCTGCTCCGGCGCGCGCCCAGACGCTTGCTCGCGAGGCCGCGGATGCCGCCAAGGCGGCCGACGAAGCCAAGAAGGCCTCCACAGCCGCGACCAAGGAAGCCGCGCTGTTCACGCCTGCGTCACTGCGCAAGCTGGAAAAGGCCAAGACCCGTGCCGACGCCGAGCTGGCGTTCGCCGACAAGACGCTCGCCAATGCCAAGACCGACCAGACTAGGGCGCGCGCCGAGGATCTGAAGCAGAAGGCCGCCGTCAGGGCCGCGGAAGCGACCACGCAGTTCGAAGCGGCCCAGGGCGACGCCAAGCCGAAGCTCGACGCCGCGGCAGCCGCAAAGGACGCCGCCAAGGCGGCCGAGACCAAGAAGGCCGACACCGCGAAGGCGGCGACCGAGGCGAAGCTCGCGCTCGAGCCGGTCTCGGTCTACATCAGCCGCGCGACGCAGAAGCTCTACGTCCGCCGCAACACCCACAAGCCGTGGGCTGATGGCGGCGAGGTGTTCGATTCAAGCATCGAGGTTCCCGTCACGATCCGCGATCCGGACAAGCCGATCGGCACGCATATCTTCACGGCGATGGCGCGTAACGACACCGGCCTGCGTTGGACCGAGGTGACGATCGACGAGGGCGACAACGCCAAGGACGCGCTCGACCGCATCACCATCCCGCAGGACGTGCTGGATCGCATTGCGCCGACCGTGGTGGCACGCTCGTCCATCATCGTCTCGGACGAGCCGCTGAGCAGCGAGACCAACTACCGCACCGAATTCGTCGCCGTGCTGAGCAACCAGCCGCAGGGCGGTTTCATCACGCGCAAGCCTACCCGGCCCATGGCGCCCGACGACATGGTTGCGAGCAATGAGGACGGTTTCGGCTTCTTCTATCAGCGCAGCTGGAATCCCCAATCCGGCACCCAGTACGGCGTGCCCCAGTACGGCAGCCGCCAATACAGCAATCCGCAGTACAGCAATCCTCAGATTTATGGCAACCCTCAAGCCGCCAATCCGCGCCGGCGCGGCGGCCAGCCCTATTGGCAATCGCAGCAGGACTGGTAGCAGGGCGCTGCCGGCGTAGGACGCCAGCCGAGGAATCCGACTAACCCTGTGTGCATTGGACGGCGGCGTGATGCCGCCGTCCAACTGCGCAGTGCGGTTGCCTTGCGTTACGGGCGAGCTTCCAGGATCAGGTTGAACGGCGTTTCCGCCGCGCGGCGGAAGCGGGAGAAGCCGCCCTGGCGCGCCACCTCACGCAGTCTTGCCTCTCCGGCCTGTGCGCCGAGCGCAAGCCCGACTTCCTGATCGAGCGAGGCAGGAGTGCAGATCATCGTCGAGGCGGCATAGTAGACCCGTCCGATCGGATTGAGGTTGTCCTCCAGCCGGTCGTTGGCGAAGGGCTCGATCAGCAGGCAGGTGCCGTCATTTGCGAGGGTGGAGCGGGTGTGCTTGAGGGCGCCGACCGGATCACCCATGTCGTGCAGGCAGTCGAAGAAGCAGACCAGGTCATACCCCTTGGCCGGGAATGTCTTGGCGGAATGCGTTTCGAAATGGACGCGGTCCGACAATCCCGCCTCCTTCGCCGAGGCCCGTGCCGTCTGGATCGAGCCGTCGTGATAGTCGAAGCCGTAGAAGGTGGACTTCGGAAACGCCTCCGCCATCAACCGCGTCGAGACGCCGTGGCCGCAGCCGACGTCGGCGACGACGGCGCCTTTCTTCAGCTTGTCGACGACGCCCTCGAGCGCCGGCAGCCATTCCTGGACCAGATAGTGCTTGTAGCTGGTGCGGAAGAAGCGGGCGGTGCCGCAGAACAGGCACTCGCTGCGCTTGTTCCAGCCGACACCCTTGCCGGTCTTGAACGCGTCGGTAATTTTCGGCTCGTCGAGGAAGGTCGCGCCGACCAGGCTTCCGACGGCGCCGAGGAACACCGGGCTCTCCTCGTCGGCGAGCGCGAGCGCCTGCTCGGGCAGCATCGAGAATTTTCCGGACGCCTTGTCGTATTCGATGTAGCCCGAGGCGGCCTGCGCCGAGAGCCATTCCTGAACGTAGCGCTCGGCGGTTCCGGTTGCCTTGGCCAGCGCCGCGGCATTCATTGGTCCGCCCTGCGCAAGAGCCTTGTAGAGCCCGAGCTTGTCTCCCAGCAGCATCAGCGAGGCGTTCATCGCCGCGCCGACATCGCCGATCATCTTTCCCATGAATAAATTGAGGCGCTCCTCGTTGACGTCCATGATGTTCCTCCATCGCAATCGCGTTTGGCCAAAAGTCCATCATTCGCAATTTCACGCATGCGTCGTCGTACAGCCATGGGGCGACGCGATCGCATGAAAGGTTCGGCGCAATGAAGCGATTGTTACTGGGCTGCTGGGATCCCAGATGGGCTCGATGTCACAAGCCTGCGAGGCGGGCGGCCTACGCCGCCGCCCGCAGCATGACCAGCCTCTTGTATAGCGCGCTGTAGCAGGCGGCCGACAGGTCCCAGCTGTAGGACTTGGCCATCGCGCTGGAGCGCATGGCGTTGAGGCGGTCCTTGGCGCGGTAGGCGTCGAAGGCACGTCTGACCCCGCCGAGGAAGGATTCCGCCGACGGCTGCGGGAACAGGAAGCCAGTCTCGCCGTCGGCGATGGTTTCGGCAAGGCCGCCGGTCTGGTGGCCGATCGGCAGCGAGCCGAAGCGCTGCGCATACATCTGGCTGAGGCCGCAGGGCTCGAAGCGCGACGGCATCAGGGTGAAATCGCTGCCGGCGAAGATCCGGCGCGCCTGCGCGTCGTTGAAGCCGATGATGACGCCGATCGCGTCCGGCCGGCGCCGGTGTGCGGCGACCAGCGCGTCCTCGAGGGCGGGCTCTCCACTGCCGGTGACGACGATTTGACCGCCATCCCGGATGATCTGATCGGCGGCCGACAGCACGAGGTCGACACCCTTCTGATGCACGAGGCGCGCAACCAGGCCGAAGATCGGTCCGCGCGAGACCGCAAGCCCGAATTGCCGCCGCACATAGTCGGCGTTGGCCTGCTTGCCCTTCCAGTCGCCGGCGCCGAACGGCTGCGCGAGCTGCGCGCAATGACGCGGGTCCCAGCTCTCGTCGATGCCGTTCAGGATGCCGGTCAGCTGGTCGGCGTCGGAGCGGAGGCGCAGCACGCCCTCCAGCCCGCAGCCGAGCTCCGCGGTCGTGATCTCCTTCGCATAGGTCGCGCTGACGGTGGTCAAATGCGAGGCGTAGACGAGGCCGCCCTTGAGGAAAGACAGCTGGTCGTAGAATTCCAGCCCGTCGATGTGGAAGGAGCTTTCCGGTGCACCGATCCGCCGCAGCGAGTCCCTCGGAAACAGGCCCTGATAGGCGAGATTGTGGATGGTCAGGATCGACGGAATCCGCAGCTGACGCCATGCGAGGTAGGCCGGTGTGAGCGCGGCCTGCCAGTCGTTGGCGTGAACGAGGTCGGCTGCCCAATTCTTGTCCAGCGTTCCGGCCGCAAGTTCGGCAGCGGCGGAGGCAAAGCGGCCGAAGCGGATGTCGTTGTCCGGCCAGTCGCGGCCGGACTCATCGCCGTAGGGATTGCCCGGCCGGTCGTACAGTTGCGGGCACAGCAGCACATAGACCGGCATGCCGTCCTTGGTCGATGCGCGCCCGAGCGTGCAGGCGGGCATCTCGGCGAGCGCAGGGCATTGTCCAACGATTTCAATGTGAGTGAATTGCTCGACCACGTCCCGGTAGCCGGGAAGCATAATCCTGACGTCGCTCCATAGGCGGAGCGCCCGGGGAAGTGCAGCGGAAACGGCGGCAAGCCCGCCCACGCGGACGAAATCGTCCATCTCCGTCGTGACGAATAAGACCTTCAACAACGCCCTCGTTCCAGCCCGTGACAGGGCTATGCAAGATCGGGTCCAATCTGCCTTTGAGTAAAATGCAAGACGGCCCGCGGGTCCGGTCTGGACGAGACGCTTTCCTGTCAGGGCGGCTCACTTTAGGGTCGCGGCGCCGAACAATGAGAACCACGCGGTGGAGGAAGCCTTGGCCACAACAATAGCTGCTGACGATGAGGGGAATTTGACACGGAGCTTCGACGGCCTTCGGGTGCTGGATTTTTCGACCACGATCGCCGGACCTCATTGCACGCGGATGCTCGCCGACATGGGCGCGGAGGTGATCAAGATCGAGTCCGCCGAAGGCGAGACGATGCGGACGCGGCCGCCGCTGCGCAACAATTGCTCGACGGCGTTCGGCCAGCTCAATGTCGGCAAGAACAGTCTTGTGCTCGACCTGAAGTCGCCCTCCGGCGTCGAAACCGTGCGCCGGCTGATCGCGACCGCCGATGTGCTGGTGGAGAATTTCCGCCCCGGCGTGATGCGGCGGCTGAAACTCGACTATGCCTCGATCAGGGACATCAATCCGAAGCTGATCTACTGTTCGATCTCCGGCTACGGCCAGACCGGCCCGTCGGCGGAGTTGCCGGCCTATGCGCCGGTGATCCATGCCGCCTCGGGTTATGAGATGGCGCATCTCGCCTATCAGCCGGGCCGCAGCCGGCCGGACTATTGCGGCATCTATCACGCCGATGTGCTCACCGGCGTCTATGCCTTCGGTGCGATCTCGGCGGCGCTCTATCAGCGCAGCGCCAGCGGCAAGGGCCAGCATATCGACGTCTCGATGCTGGAATCGATGCTGAGCCTGACCTTGAACGAGTTGCAGTGGTCACAATTCGAGGTCAAGCAAACCCAGCGCCCGATGTTCGGCCCGATCGAAACCACCGACGGCTACGTCATGGTGGCGATCGCCAGCGAGAAGACGTTCCAGAACCTGATGCAGGTGATCGGCCATGGCGAATGGGTCTCCGATCCGCGCTTCGCCAAATATTCCGATCGGCGGGAGAACTGGGCGGGCCTGATGGAGGGCGTCGAGGCGTGGTCGCGCGCGGTGAGCACGCAGGCCTGCCTCGCCGCGCTCAATGAATATGGTGTGCCGTCGTCGGCCTATCGCACCGTGCGCGAAGCGCTCGCCGATCCGCAGATCGACCATCGCGGCGCGCTGGCCGAGGTCGAGGACGGCGGCGGCGCCTTCAAGGTGCTCAACCTGCCGTTCCGCATGTCGGGCGCTGCGGTCGGCGCCGCCAAGCGGATGTCGACGCTCGGCGAGCACACGCTGTCTTATTTGAAGGAGATCGGCCTCTCCGACGATCAGATCGCAGGCTTCGCAGCGCAACCGGCGAAAACTGCGCGCAGCTAGAGCATGATCCGGACCTGGCGGGTCGCGTTTGCTCAACGTGGACACCGGTTTTCCGAAAGATCATGCTCAAACAAGTCGATGAGATCATGATGCGATCTTGCGTGATCGCATCGTGATCTCCCTGCGGCTTTTCATCCGTATTACGGTCTTGTCGCGCGCGGCGATTCCGGACAAGCTGCCGCCCAACACACGACGATCCGGAACACCGGACGTCGCCCACCTGGGAGGGACCACCGATGAAGCTGGCCGGGCGCGCGCACGCGGTTGCGCGCATATTTCTTGTGGCGGGATTAGGTGCGGCAACATTCGTTGCACCCGCCAGCGCGCAGAAGCAGGGCGGCACGCTCAACGTCGGCCAGGAGCTGGACATTGCGGGCTTCGACCCGCTCAAGGTCGGCGTCTACGACACCTCGGCCAACACCGCGGCAGCCGCGATCTTCGACACGCTGACCACCCTCGACGACAAGGGCGAGCCGAAACCGAAGCTCGCACTGTCGTGGACGCATTCCGACGACTTCAAGACCTGGACCATCAAGCTGCGGCCCGGCGTCAAATTCCACGACGGCACGCCGTTCAATGCGCAGGCAGTGAAGGAGAACTTCGACCGCCAGAAGGACCCGGCCAACAAGTGCCGCTGCGCCTTCTACATCACGAGCACCATCAGCGTGAACACGGTCGATGACCTCACGGTGGTCTACAATTTCAGCGATCCGTCGGTGAACTTTCCGGCGACCCAGTCGATCCAGAGCTCCAACAACGTGATGCAGTCGCCGACCGCATGGAAAACCAAGGGCGACGACTACAACCGCAATCCGGTCGGCACCGGCCCCTACATTCTGAAATCCTGGGCCGCCGGCGATCGCATGGTGCTGGAGAAGAACCCGGACTATTGGGACAAGGGCAAGCCCTATCTCGACCGCATCATCCTGAAGCCGCTACCGGATGCGCAGTCGCGCTTTGCCTCGCTGCAATCGGGTGAGGCCGACATCATCTGGGACGACGAGGCCGACGCCGACAACATTATCAAGGCGCGCAAGGACGCGAGTCTAACCGTGCATACCTATCAAGGCTCGGGGGCTTCAGTCGCTGCCTTCAACACCAAGGTTCCGCCGTTTGACGACGTGCGCGTGCGCCAAGCGCTGGTGATGGCGCTCGACCGCAACAAGATGTCGCAAGCGATTACCAATGGCCTGGCGCGACCGGCCAGCAATCCCTACGGCGACGGTTCTTGGGTTAAGTGCAAGGATGACGGCGCGTTGCCCTTCGATGTCGAAAAGGCCAAGGCGCTCATCAAGGACTACGGCAAACCGGTCGAGTTCAAGATGCTGGTCACGGCGACGCCGCGCGGCCGCACCGGCGGTCAGGTCCTGCAGCAATTCTGGAAGCGCGTAGGCGCCAACATGGAGATCGAGCAGGTCGATCAGGCGACCATTCCGCCGCGCGCCTTCATGCGCCAGTTCCAGCTCACGCCGTGGCGCATCGTCGATCTCGCCGATCCCGATCCGCAGATGTACGCCAATTTCCACACTGGCAGCCCGGTGGCGCTGGCGAACTACTCCAATCCGGAACTCGACCGGTTGCTGGAGCATGCGCGAACCACGGCCGACGTCGCCCAGCGTACCGAAGACTATTGCGCAATCAGCCGCCTGATCAACAAGGAGGCGATCTGGTTCTGGACCTTCCAGAACACCTACTATGCGATATCGAGCGCGAAGGTGAAGGGCGTGCCGAAAATGTTCAACGGGGTGCTCGACGTTTCCTACGCCTGGAAGGAATAGCGCTGCATGCTGTTCTTCGTCGCGCGCCGGCTCCTGTACCTGGTGCCGGTGCTGATCGCGGTCTCGCTACTGACCTTCGTGATTGCGTCGCTGTTGCCGGGCGATCTCGCTTACGTGATCCTCGGCGACCAGGCGACGCCTGAGAACGTCGCGGCGCTGCGCCATGATATGGGGCTCGATCAGCCGATCTGGCTGCGCTATCTCGGCTGGCTCTGGCACATCCTGCAGGGTGATTTCGGGCGCTCGTTCCGCACCGGGCAGACCGTGCTGCAGGCGGTCAGCGAGCGGCTGCCGGTTTCCATCGAGCTGATGATCCTTGCCGAGTTGATAGGGCTTGCGATCGGCGTGCCGCTCGCGATCGCCTGCGCGGCCAAGGCCGGCAGCGCGTTCGACCGCCTGATGACCGGCTCGGCTTTCGGCATGCTGTCGGTGCCGACCTTCCTGTCCGCGATCCTGCTGATCTATTTGTTCGCGGTCGAGTTGCGCTGGCTGCCGGCGACCGGCTACGTGCCGTTCAGCGAGGATCCGCTCGCCAATCTGCGCTTCGTGGTGCTGCCGGCGCTGACGCTCGCGCTTGCGGAGTGGCCGGGCATCATGCGCGTGCTGCGCTCCGACATGATCGCGGCACTGCAGGAGGATTATATCGCGCTCGCCAAGGCGAAAGGCCTGAAGCCGTCGCGCATCCTGTTCGTGCACGCGCTGAAGCCGTCGTCGCTGACGCTCGTCACCATCACCGGCATCAATATCGGCCGCCTGATCGGCGGCGCCGTGATCGTCGAGACGATCTTTGCCTTGCCCGGCATCGGCCGCCTCTTGGTCGGCGCGATCTATACCCGCGACCTCATCATCCTGCAGGGCGTGGTGTTGCTGGTCGCCGCCGGCTTCGTGATCATGAACTTCATTGTCGACCTGCTCTACGCCGTGCTCGACCCGAGGATCCGCCATGGCCACGCTTGAGCTCAGCCTCGATGAGACCACCGCGGCCCCGGCACGGCGCAAGCGCCGGCTCGGCACGCTGTTCTGGATCGCGATCGGCTGGATGGTGCTGGTGTTTGCGGTCGCGATCCTTGCCGATGTGTTGCCGCTGCCGAGCCCGACCGACATGGACATGCTGGAGCGGCGGGCGCCGTTTTCCGCCGAGCATTGGCTCGGCACCGACGGTCTCGGCCGTGACGAGCTGTCGCGGCTGATCTATGGCGCGCGGATATCGCTGATCGTCGGGCTCTGCGCACCGGTGATCGGGGTCACCATCGGTGGCGCGCTCGGCATGCTCGCGGGCTATTTCCGCGGCCGTTTCGAATCCATCGTGGTGGGCAGCATGGACGTGCTGCTGGCGTTCCCGCCGCTGATCCTCGCGCTTGCGGTGACCGCCTATCTCGGCCAGTCGATCTTCAACCTGACCTGCATCCTCGGCGTGCTCGGCATTCCGGCCTTCATGCGGGTGGCGCGGGCATCGACCCTGACGCTGGCGCGGCGCGAATTCGTCATCGCGGCAGAGGCGCTCGGCGCCTCGCATGCTCGCATCCTGCTGCGCGAATTGCTGCCGAATGTGCTGCTGCCGCTGCTCGCCTTCTTCCTGCTCGGCGTCGCCGTCACCATCGTGGTCGAGGGCGCGCTGTCCTTCCTAGGCCTCGGCGTGCCGCCGCCGATCTCGAGCTGGGGCAGCATGATCGGGGAGGGCCGTGAAAGCCTCGACGTGGCGCCGCGGCTCGCCTTCATTCCGGCGATTGCGATGTTCCTGACCGTGCTCTCCTTCAACCTGATCGGCGACACCATTCGCGCGCTGACCGACCCCAGGCAGGGTGCGCTATGAGCGGCACGCTGCTTTCGGTCGAGAACGCGGTGGTCGACCTGCCGACGCCGCGCGGCAATCTGCGGGCGGTCGATCACGTCGATCTCGCCGTCGGTGCGGGCAGGACGCTCGGCATTGTCGGCGAGTCCGGCTGCGGCAAGACCATGCTGTCGCGCGCTGTCCTGCAACTCCTGCCCAAGAAGGCGAAACTATCCGGCCGGGTCATGTTCGACGGGCAGGACCTGACAAGGCTGTCGCCGGAGAAACTGCGCAAGCTGCGCGGCCGCTCGCTCGCAGTGGTGTTCCAGGATCCCATGACCTCGCTCAATCCGGTGCTGACCATCGGCACCCAGCTGATCGAGACCATTGTGGAACATCTCGAGCTCGATCTTGCCGAGGCGAGGCAGCGCAGCATCGAACTGCTGGCCGCCGTCGGCATTCCGGCACCCGAGCAACGCCTGACGCAATATCCGCATCAGCTCTCCGGTGGCATGCGCCAGCGCGTCGCGATCGCAGTGGCGCTGTCCTGCGAGCCAAAACTCCTGATCGCGGACGAGCCGACCACCGCGCTCGACGTCACGATCCAGGCGCAGATCCTCGATCTCCTGGCGCGCGAGCAGCAGCGCCGCCATATGGCGATGATCATCATCACGCATGACCTCGGCGTGGTCGCCGGCCGCACCGACGAGGTGGCGGTGATGTATGCCGGGCGCGTCGTCGAGCGCGCGCCAACGCCGGCATTGTTCAAGCAGATGCGGATGCCCTATACCGAGGCGCTGCTCGCCGCGCTGCCGAAGCTCGACGTCCCGCCACATACGCCGCTGCCGGCGATTTCGGGGCGGCCGCCCGATCCGACCCGGCCGCTGAAAGGTTGCTCGTTCTCGCCGCGCTGCCGCTATTCCGCCGGGCGCTGCGGCACTGAGAAGCCGCCGCTCTGCGCGGCGGAGACATCAGACCATCTCTATGCCTGCTTCCATCCGATCGCGGCGGGGGTCGGCGCATGATGCAGCAAGCCGCATCCGATCCGCTGATGAAGGTGGAGAACCTCGTCGTCGAGTATTCGGTGGGGGGCAAGACCATCCATGCCGTGTCCGACGTCAGCCTCGAAATCGCCCGTGGCGAGACGCTGGGGCTGGTCGGTGAATCCGGCTGCGGCAAGTCCACGCTCGGCCGCGCCGTGCTGCAATTGCGCCAGGCCGTTTCGGGCAAGGTGCTGTTCGACGGCCACGATCTCACCGCCCTGCGCGGCGAGGCGCTGCGCATGATGCGCCGGCGCGTGCAGCTGATCTTCCAGGACCCGATCGCTTCGCTCAATCCGCGGCGGCGGATCGGCGATATCGTCGCCGAGCCGCTGGTGATCGCGGGCGTCAAGGATCCCGAGGAACGAGGGCGCCGCGTCAACGAGGTGCTGTCGGCGGTCGGCCTTGATCCCGCGCTGGTGAGCGGACGGCTGCCGCATGAATTCTCCGGCGGACAGTGCCAGCGCATCTGCATTGCCCGCTCGCTGGTGCTCAATCCCGAATTCGTGATCTGCGACGAGCCGGTGTCCGCGCTCGACGTCTCGATCCGCGCGCAGATCCTCAATCTCCTGGAGGAGATGAAGGCGCGCTACGGCCTGACCCTGTTGTTCATCGCCCACGATCTCGCCGTGGTGAAGGCGGTCAGCGATCGCGTCGCGGTGATGTATCTCGGCCGGCTCTGCGAGGTCGGCCCGTCGGAACAGCTGTTTGCACAGCCGGCGCATCCCTATACCGCGCTGCTCATCGAAGCGATCCCGGTGCCCGATCCGGATGTCCGTCCGACCCGGAGCGTGCCGGTCGGCGAGCCGCCGTCGCCGATCGCGCCGCCGTCCGGCTGCCGATTCCGCACCCGCTGCCCGCGGGCCGATGCGCGCTGCGCCAGCGAGATGCCGGAACTGCGCGTGGTTGCACCAGGCCAGTTCGCGGCTTGCCATCATCCCTTGATCTAAATATGGGGAGACCAACACCGCGTTTGTCCCCGACGGGCAGGCGTGGCAAGGTCCGCCGCAAGAACAAGCTTCGGGAGAGCAGCGATGAAGAGTTTCCAGGTCGTCGATTTCAACGCCCCCTTGAAAGAGGTCGATCAGCCGACGCCGCAGCCGTCCGGCACCCAGGTGCTGATCAAGGTCAAGGCCGCCGGTGTCTGCCACAGCGATTTGCATATCTGGGAAGGCGGTTATGATCTCGGCCATGGCCGCAAGCCGCTGTCGCTGAAGGATCGCGGCGTCTCGTTGCCGCGCACGATGGGCCACGAGACGGTCGGCGAAATCGTCGCCTTCGGGCCCGATGTCAAGGATGCCGACAAGGGCGGTCTCAAGCTCGGCGATGTCGCGCTGGCCTATCCATGGCTCGGCTGCGGCAAATGCCCGACCTGCCTCGGTGGCGACGAGAACATGTGCGCGATCAAGCCGAATGCGCTCGGCGTCTACTGCGACGGCGGCTACGCCGATCACATGACGGTGCCGCATCCGAAATATCTGCTCAACCTCAACGGACTCGATCCGGTCACGGCGGCGCCTTACGCCTGCTCCGGCGTCACGACCTACAGCGCGCTGAAGAAGGTCGAGAAGGACCTCGACACGCCGATCGTGATCTTCGGCGCCGGCGGTCTTGGCCTGATGGCGCTCTCGCTGTTGAAAGCGATGGGCGGCAAGGGCGCGATCGTGGTCGATATCGACGCCAGGAAGCGCGAGGCGGCCGAGGCCGCCGGCGCGCTCGCCACCGTCGACGGCAAGGCGCCCGACGCGCTGGAGCAGCTCGTCAAGAAGGCCGGCCAGCCGATCCGCGCCGCGATCGATCTGGTCGGCAACGCCCAGACCTCGCAGCTCGGCTTCGACTGCCTGACCAAGGGCGGCAAGCTCGTGATCGTCGGCCTGTTCGGCGGCGGCGCGACCTGGGCGCTGCCGCTGATCCCGATCAAGGCGGTCACCATCCAGGGCAGCTATGTCGGCAATCTGCGCGAGACGCAGGAGCTGCTCGATCTGGTGCGGACCAAGAAGATTCCGGCGATCCCGGTCACGCCAATGCCGCTGGCGAAGGCGAACGAGGCGCTGACCAATCTGCAGAAGGGCCAGCTCGTCGGCCGCGCGGTGCTGACGCCGTAGTCCAAGTCACCGTCATTCCGGGATGGTGCGCCAGCACCAGATCCGGAATCTCGAGATTCCGGGTTCGATGCTGAGGCATCGCCCCGGAATGACGACCATCTTCCGGAGATTCTCATGTCCGCCAACGACGCACTTCACATCGCAGTCCTCGGTGGCGACGGCATCGGCCCCGAAGTGATGGCGCCGGCGCTCGAGGTGCTGCGCAGCATCGAGGCGTCGGCCGGCCTCAAATTCCGCTTCACCGAGGCGCCGGCCGGCGCCGGTTATTACAGGGAAACCGGCAAGTCGATGCCGGAGAGCACGATCCGGCTGTGCGAGGAGGCCGATGCGATCCTGCTCGGGGCCTGCGGCCTGCCGTCGGTGCGCTACCCCGACAACACCGAGATCGCGCCGCAGATCGAACTGCGCATGATCTTCGATCTCTATGCCGGCGTGCGGCCCGCGCGATTGATCCCGGGCGTGCCGAGCACGATCGTCGGCGCCGATCAGAAGGGCATCGACCTCGTCGTGATCAGGGAATCCACCGAGGGCCTGTTCGCCTCCATGGGCAAGGGCGTCGTCACCGACAGCGAGGCGCGCGAGACGATGGTGATCACGCGCCGCACCTCCGAGCGGCTGTTCGAGTTCTCGTTCCGGCTGGCCGAACGCCGCAAGGCGCGCGGCCGCGTCGGCGGCGGGCTGACCTGCGTCGACAAGGCAAACGTGTTCAAGGCGTTCGCATTCTTCCGCAACATCTTCGACGAGACGGCGAAGCGTCATCCCGACGTCAGGGCCGATCACCTCTACATCGACGCGACTACCGCCGCGCTGGTGAAGCGTCCCTGGGACTTCGACGTCATGGTGACCGAGAACATGTTCGGCGACATCCTGTCCGACCTCACCGCCGGCCTGATCGGCGGCATGGGCATGGCGCCGTCGGCCGATATCGGCGATCGCTACGCGGTGTTTCAGCCGTGCCATGGCACGGCGCCCGACATCATGGGGCAGGGCAAGGCCAATCCGACCGCGATGATCCTCTCGGTCGCGATGATGCTGGACTGGCTCGCCGACAAGCACGGTCTCGAAGGCGCTGCCGAAGCCGGGGAGCGGATCGAGCGCGCGGTCGACAGGGTCTATGCCGACGGCATCAAGCCGTTCGAGTTCGGCGGCAGCAACGGCACCTCTGATGTCGCGAAGGCAGTGCTGGCGGCGCTTTAGCACGGGAGGGTGAGGGGGCCGGAGCCCCCTCGTTGATGATCAGCGCCGGTGTCCACCATGATGCCCGCCGCCATGGTGTCCGCCGCCGTGATGGCCGCCATGATGCCGCGGCCCGTGATGATGGTGGCGATGGTGGTAGTGCGGACGATGATGCCATCCGTGATGGCGCGGTCCGTAGTAGCCGTAACCGCCCGGTTGCCAGGTGCAGCGGCCCCAGCGATCGCAGACCTGGCGGACCTTGTCGACATTGGACGTTTCGCCTGCGATGTGGCCGGCCTGCGGCAGCCCGTTCGGCATCGCTGACGCCGTGCCGGACATCAGCGCTGCGCTTCCGAGCGCGGCCAGTCCAACAACAGCAAGCTTGATATTCATCGAGATCTCCTTGGTTGAAGCCTGAAAACGTCCATGCGGCCACTTCGTTGCTGCGACAAAAAAGATGCGCCTGTGCACTTGGTTCTAAGGGACGCCGGTTCAACGCAGGAAATACGGGAGTTGTGAGGTCGCGCTGTGTGCGGGCGGCAATTGGCCGCGCGACAGAATGGCGGCGCGTCGCGCGTGCATGCGCCGCATGAGATGTGCAGTCAAAGCGTGAGCTGGAAAGGCCTGCGCTGATACGCAACGGTGTGCGCGAAGACCGTGCTCAAGTCGAGTTGTGATATCTTGACGCCGTGCTTGCCGTCGCTTCATGACCGCGCATTCGGACGCGAGACTGAGAATCTCGCCTCGATCACAAGTCCTTGAGTGACTGCCTCGGCAAAAGAAAAAGCGCCGCCATCGCCGATGGCAGCGCTTTGTTATGTCCCGGCCCGACCGGCGTATGGCGGTCGCGGTGACCGGCAACCGGCCGATGCGGCGTGGTGGATCGCGTTCGCGGCGTCGCGACCAGACCCGCGGCTCAGTCTTCGTTGGCGGCGATCGATTCCATCAGCGACACCAGCTGGCGCTGCACGGTCTGATCCTTGATCTTGCTGTAGGCGCGCAGCAACCGGAGGCTGAACGCGCTGTCGAGGAACAGCAGGCTCTCGACTTCGCGGGCCTTGTTGTCGCCGTCGTAGAAGAAGGTGACCGGCACGTCCAGCGCGGTCGCGATCTGCTGAAGGCGGGCGGCGCCGACGCGGTTCACGCCCTTCTCGTACTTCTGGACCTGCTGGAAGCTGACGCCGAGCTTGTCGCCGAGCTCGGCCTGCGAGATCTTCTGCTCGACACGGCGCAGGCGAATCCGCTTGCCCAACTCAATGTCCGGCTTGCCGGCACTGCGCTGCTTCATCTTCTTTGCTGCTGATCTGTTCATTCTTGTGACCCGTCCTTCAATCGGGAATCCCTGGCCCGGCCGGGTCAGGGACACGTTCATGATGTACCGCGTTAAGCTCGAGTGGATCGTCAGTTCGTCGTGAACCACGAAAATCCAAGAAGATCGCGGGATGGTATCCAAACGCACATCCTTGTTGGAAGCATACGTATTGGAAGCACCTTTTACCGACACAGCCAACTACCTGAAGTCGACCGCGCCTAGGTGTCTCTCGACACCCCGCCCTCTACATTTGGCAAAATATTGACCAAACCACAACTAGCGCGAGTTTGATCGCCACAGATTTTGCACGCATGCTTACCGGGCGGCCGTGCACTGCGCCCGTAGTTCTACGGGCAACTATATTGTACGGGCGTCTTTGCGTGGATGCAACCCCAGCTAGTGCATCCTGAGGTCGCGCAGACGGGTCGGCGGTTGCTTGACGGAACGGCCTGCTAGGCGAAAAGTTTGACCTAAGTCCAAGTCGGGCTTTCGGAATGTTGCTGGACAATTGCCTGAAAGTTCTCGATCATCGGGAACCAATGTGCGCCTACGACAAGCCGGCGAACTCTGGCGGGAGAGGCCAATGAAGCGGAAGAGGGGAACGCCTCGACTCTACCTCGCGGCTTCGGGAGTGGAAGATATGCCGGTCGCAAATACGGAAGAACGGTTGCTGGCGCTGCTCGCAACCCTGGAAGAGTGTCAGGCCTTCCTGACCGACCGGACCAATACGGAGACGGCGCGGCTATTGTCCCTTGCCATCCTCGAGCTCCGGATGGAGCTCCACAAGGTGACCGATTCCGAGCTGAAGGCCCTGTGTGACATGATCGCGTCGGACGAGCCGATGCCGGAACCGGCGACCCGGCAATTGCCGCCGTATCTGAGGCTGGTCAAGTAAGCCAGCGCCGCGCGCGGGACGCTGCCGGTCCTGTGCCGTGGCACTTCAGCCGGCGGTGACGTCGACTGCCTCTGCGCCTTCAAGCACGCGACGGGCCTTGTCACGGTCGAGGTCACCCTCCCATGCCGCGACCACGACGGTGGCGACGCAGTTGCCGATCAAATTGCCGACCGCGCGCGCCATGCCGATGAACCAGTCGACCGAGAGCACCAGCACGAGGCCGATCGCCGGGATGCTCGGCACCGCATTGAGCGTCGCCGCCAGGATGACGATCGCCGAGCCCGGCACGCCATGCGCGCCCTTCGAGGTGATCAGCGACACGCCGAGCACCAGCAGCAGGTCGCCGAACGACAGCGGCGTGTTGGTCGCTTGCGCGATGAACACGACCGCAAGCGTCAGATAAATCGAGAACGCATCGAGGTTGAAGGAATAGCCGGTCGGGATCACGAGGCCGACCACAGAGTCCTTGACGCCGAGGCGCTCCAGCTTGCGCATGATCTGCGGCAGCACGGCGTCGGAGGATGCGGTGGCGACCACGATCGTCAGCTCCTCGCGCAGGTAGCCGAGGAATTTGAGGATGTTGATGCCGGCGAGCGCCATGACGCCGCCGAGCACGCCGAGCACGAAGATCGCGACCGAGACGTAGAACAGCGCCACCAGCGACAGCAGCTGCTTCAGCGAGCCGACGCCGTATTTGCCGACCGTGTAGGCGACGGCGCCGAGCACGCCGATCGGCGCGATGCGCACGATCAGGCCCATGGCGCGGAACAGCACGGTCGAGACCGCGTCGATGAGAGAGGAGATCTTCTCGCCCTTTTCGCCGCCGACCAGCGCCAGGCTGACGCCGAAGATGATGGCGAAGAACAGGACCTGCAACACGTCATTGCGCGACAGCGCGTCGAACGAGGTGGTCGGGATGATGTTGAGCAGGAAGCTGCCGACGCCTTCGCCCTTCAGCTTCTGCGCGTTGCTGGCATAGTTGCCGAGCGCCTTGGGATCCAGCGTCGAGGTGTCGATGTTCATGCCGTGACCGGGCCCGAACAGGTAGGCCAGGATCAATCCGACCACCAAAGCGACCGTCGTCATCACCTCGAAATAGACCAGCGCCTTGACGCCGACGCGTCCGACCTTCTTGAGGTCGCCGGCGCCCGCGATGCCGTGCACCACCACGCAGAACACGATCGGCGCCACGATCATCGAGATCAGCTTCAGGAAGGCATCGCTGAAGATCTTCAACCCGATCGCGAAATCGGGCGCGACCATGCCGATGATGATGCCGAGCAACAGCGCGACGAGCACCTGCACGAACAGTGACGTGTAAAGCGGCTTTCGTGCCACACTGGCTTCCGCTGCGATGGTCGACATGAACTTCCCCCTGTTTCTGGCCGGCCGAACCCGCCTATCTTAGCAACTTGCGTGCCAAGATGTCGCAGGTTCGGCCGCCATTATCGGGTCAATCGCCCGGTTCGAGGGAGCTGGTCACGGTGTAGACGACGCCCTGGGGCAGGAAATCCACCGTGGCTTCGCCGCCGAGCTGGTCGCGGGCGCTGCGCTCGATCAGGCGGGAGCCAAAGCCGCGCTGCACCGGCGCGGTGACCGGCGGACCGCCGGCCTCGGTCCAGATCATCCGGAGCTTCGGTCCGGCGCCTTCGTCCAGGATCTCCCAGTCCAGCGTCACCGTGCCGGTGTCGTTGGACAGCGCGCCATATTTGGCGGCGTTGGTCGCCATTTCGTGCAGCAGCATCGACAGCACCAGGGCAAGCCGCGGCGACAGCGGCACGCGCGGTCCGAACATTTTGACCCGCTCGGAGGCGTTGATCAGATAGGGCCGCAACACCCGGCTGACCACGTCCTGCAGGTCGGAGCCCTGCCATTTGTCGGTGGAGAGCAGGTTGTGCGCCTCGGCAAGCGCGCCGAGCCGCCCCTCGAACTTGTCGCGCTCGGCGCGGCTCGCGGTGCGGAAGGTCTGCGTGGCGATCGATTGCAGGATCGCCAGCGTGTTCTTGACGCGGTGGTTGAGCTCCTCGATCAGCAGGTCGTGCAGCATCTCGGCGCGCGCGATCGTGGTCGCCATCCGTACCGCGAAGCCGAGGCCGACCAGCAACAGCAGGCCGCCGATCACGCTGGTGATCGCAAGCGAGCGCCACAGCGGCGCCACCAGCGAGTTCTCGGCGATTCCCGCGGCGACGGTCCAGCCGGTGACGCGCGACCGCGTGAAGCCGGTGATCAGCGCCACGCCTTCGAGCGAGACGGTCGGCAGCGTCGCCTCGCTGCGGCGGAACATCTCGGCGAACAGCGACGGCGCGGCGCGCTGCCCGATCGTCGCCTGCGGATTTGGCACGCGGGCCAGGTTGACGCCGTCGCTGTCGAAGATCGAGATGGTCCAGTCCTGGTTGAGGCGCTGCTTCTCGATGATGGTCTGGAACACCTCGATCGGCGGGCTGAACGAGATGTCGTAGAGCACCTCGCCGTCGCGCATCACCGGCACCTCGACGGTGATGATCAGGCGTTGCTTCACCGCGCCGAAGAACAGATTGGAATATTGCGGCTGCCTTGTCGCAAACACCTTCCCAAGGATCTCGAGATTGTTGCGCGGCAGCAGGCTCGCCGTATCCGCCGTCAGCGAGGAGAACACCTGGCGTCCGCTGCGGTCGGCCACCAGCACCACGCCGTCCTTGCCGTACTGGTCGATGAAGCCGACCGCAACGCGGCGGAAATTGTCGAAGTCGCTGTTGCGCAGCGAATTGGTCAGCGCCAGCACCTGCAGCCCGCCGGTCATGCGCTGCATTTCCGCATCGAGCAGCAGGCGGATGTTGCGCGCGGTCTCGAGCACACGCTGCGTGGCGGCCTGGCGGTCCTGCTGGTAATTGTGGAAGACTATGCCGACCGCGAAAACGATCAGCGGCAACATCGTTCCCGCGACCAGAAGCGCGAGACGGACTGGCAATGTCAGTTTCGGCACGAAGTCCCCGGGTCGGTGCTGCTCTGAGCTTAGGGGAAGCGGGAAAAGTCCGCCAAAGGAAATAGCTGGTGATTGGAAAGGTTCCGCGGCGCTTAGAGCATGATCCGGAAAAGTGTGAAGCGGTTTTCCGAAAGGATCATGCTTAAACGAGGGGTGTGCGCCGCGGAAAGGCGTCTGTCAGAGATTGCTCTCGGTGATCGCGGCGTAGACCATGGTGCGCAGCTCGCGCCGGAGCGGATAGGCGCTCGATGGCAGCACCTGGGTCATGAAAATCGTGATCAGCTCCTCGGCCGGGTCGATGAAGAACGACGTCGTCGCGGCGCCGCCCCAGTTGAATTCGCCCGGACTGCCCGCGATCAGGGTCTGCGCCGGATGCATCGTGACGGCGAAGCCAAGGCCGAAGCCGATGCCGTTATAGGCGGCTTCGGAGAACAGCGAGCGCGACATCGCCGGCAGGTCGACGCCGCCGGGCAGATGGTTGGAGGCCATCAGCTTCAGCGTCTTCGGGCCGAGCAGCCTGACGCCGCCGAGCTCGCCGCCGTTGAGCAGGGCGCGGCAGAAGGTGAGATAGTCTGAGGCGGTCGAGCACAGACCGCCGCCGCCCGAGATCAGCGAGGGCGGTGACAGGAACGAGCTGGTCGTCGGGTCGTCCTGCAGCGTCAGCGTGCCCTTGCGCTCGGTAGCGTGGAAGGTCATGCCGCCCTGCGGGTCGGCCGAGTAGCAGGCGGCGAAGCGATGCACCTTGTCGGCCGGCACGAAGAAGTCGGTGTCGTTCATGCCGAGCGGCTTGAAGATGCGCTCCTTCAGGAACTTCTCGAACGGCATCCCTGAGATATTGCCGATGAGGTAGCCGAGCACGTCGGTGGCGACCGAGTAGTTCCAGGCTTCACCCGGCGAGAACTCCAGCGGGATTTTCGCCAGATCCTCGATCATGCTGTCGAGCGTGCCGGCCTTGATGACTTCGCCGATCTTGTTCTCGCGATAGGCCGCGTCCACGTTGGAGCGCTGCTGGAAGCCGTAGGTGAGGCCCGAGGTGTGGCGCAACAGGTCGACGATCAGCATCGGCCGGCTCGGCGGGCGGGTGAGGAAGGCGGGCGCGGTGCCGGCGACGAACACGCTGAGGTTCTTCCACTCCGGAATGTATTTGGCGACCGGCTCGTCGAGCGCGACCTTGCCTTCCTCGACCAACATCATGAAGGCGACCGACGTGATCGGCTTGGTCATCGAATAGATGCGGAAGATGGTGTCGTCCTTGACCGGCACCTTGCGCTCGAGATCGGCAAAGCCCTGCACCGCGGAATGCACGATCTTGCCGCGCCGGTAGATCAGGAGCTGGGTGCCGGGAAAGCGGCCGCCGTCGATATAGCGGGTCTTCAGATGCGCTTCGAGGCGGTTGAGGGCAGTGGTCGACATTCCCGCGGATTCGGGCGAGGCAGGCGTGGGGGCTAACATCGGGCGTTTCTCCGGCTGGCAAGGCCGTCTTGATAGCCGAAAAGTGTCCGCTGCACCAAGTGGCTGGCGCTTACCGGCAACGGGCCGGTGGTGTACGGTCGCCGTTGCAATCGCGCCCTTCAGGGGCTCCAGGGAAACGCCGAGATGACCCAGTTCAACGAAACCGAGCTCACCACCGCCGTGATCCGCAGCTTCGACCAGACACCCGATCCGCGGGCCAAGTTCCTGCTGCAGGAATTGGTGAAGTCGCTGCACGATTATGTGCGCAGGACCGATCTCACCTTCGAGGAGTGGGACCACGCGATCGGCTTCCTGACCCGTACCGGACAGAAGTGCACCGATATCCGCCAGGAGTTCATCCTGCTCTCCGACGTGCTCGGCGTGTCGATGCTGGTCGATGCGGTCAACCACCGCGATCGCGACGGCGCGACCGAGACCACTGTGCTCGGCCCGTTCTATGTCGGCGAGCACAAGGTCACGCCGCACGGCACCGACATCTCGGCAAGCCTGCCCGGCGAGCGCATGTTCGTGCAGAGCCGCGTCACCGACCTCACGGGCAAGCCGTTGGCCAATGTGCCGGTCGATGTCTGGCACGCGGACGACGACGGATTCTACGACTCGCAGAAGCCGAGCTATGCCACCGAAGGCCCGTCGTCGCGGGCGCGCTTCGTCACCGATGCCGACGGCCGCTTCTTCTTCCGCACCATCGTGCCGTGCACCTATCCGATTCCAACCGACGGTCCGGTCGGGCAGATGATCACGCAGACCAACCGTCACCCGATGCGGCCAGCGCATGTGCACTTCCTGGTCAATGCCAAGGGCCATGAGCCGCTGATCACGCACGTTTTCATGGAAGGCGACAAATATATCGACTCCGATGTCGTGTTCGGCGTGAAGGACGAGCTGATCGCCAAGGTTGAACGGCGCACCGATCCGGCGATGCCCGATGGCCAGCGCTCGGATGGTCCGTGGCACCTGATGAACTACGAATTCCATGTGAAACCCGGTGGCGGAATGGCGCCCGCGCCGCTCGGCACCAAGGTCGCCGAGGACGCCTGATCGCTATCGTTGAAGCCAGCTGCTCAATTCTTGTGCGCCGCACAAGAATTGAGCGAATCGCAAATTTTGGGAGCGCGCGGAAAGTTTGCGCGCGCTGCGACATGTTGCGCAAGACTTTGCAATAAAATCAATTTTTGCACTGCGGTAGCTTGGCACAAGGCTTGAATAGTCAATAGCCGACGCCATTGAAGCCGTCCCTCGAGGCCACCCCATCGGATTTCTGACGCCGCCAGACCGGGGCCTCCCCGGTGCATGCCCTTTTGCGCCCTGCGAGCGTCGCCACCCGAAGGAGGGCGCTCGACGCAAAGACGCAATACCGCAACGCAACGACGCAAAGGACGACCGATGACCAAGCCCACCAACAAGCCCTCAGGCCGTGGCCTCAGCCGCCGTCAGCTCCTGAAGGCAAGCAGTGGCGCCGCCGCGCTGCTCGCCGCAGCCAGGCTCAACTTTCCCGCCGGTGCATTCGCGCAAGGTGCAGGCCCCGAGGTGAAGGGCGCCAAGCTCGGATTCATTGCGCTGAGCGACGCCGGTCCGCTGTTCGTCGCCAAGGACAAGGGCTTGTTCGCCAAGTATGGCGTGCCCGATGTCGATGTGCAGAAGCAGGCCTCGTGGGGCACCACGCGCGACAATCTCGTGCTCGGCTCCGAAGGCAACGGAATCGACGGCGCGCACATCCTGACCCCGATGCCGTATCTGATCTCGGCCGGCAAGGTGACGCAGAACAACCAGCCGACGCCGATGTACATCATGGCGCGGCTCAATCTCGATGCGCAGTGTATCTCGGTCGCAAAGGAATATGCTGACCTCAAGCTCTCGACCGACGCATCGCCGTTCAAGACGGCGCTGGAAAAGAAGAAAGCGTCGGGCAAGGCGGTGAAGGCCGCGATGACCTTCCCGGGCGGCACCCACGATCTCTGGATTCGCTATTGGCTCGCCGCCGGCGGCATCGATCCCGACAAGGATATCGAGACCATCGTGGTGCCTCCGCCGCAGATGGTCGCCAACATGAAGGTCGGCACCATGGACTGCTTCTGTGTCGGCGAGCCCTGGAATCTGCAGCTGATCCATCAGGACATCGGCTACACCGCGGTCAACACCGGCGAGATCTGGAACAAGCATCCGGAGAAGTCGTTCGCGATGCGCGCCGCCTGGGTCGACAAATATCCGAACGCGGCGAAGGCCATCCTGATGGCGGTGATGGAAGCCCAGCAATGGGCCGACAAGGCCGAGAACAAGCAGGAGCTCGCGGCAATCATGGCCAAGCGGCAGTGGATCAACTGCCCGGTCGAGGACGTCTATGACCGCACCGCGGGCAAGTTCGACTACGGCACCGGCAAGGTGGTCGAGAATTCGCCGCACATCATGAAGTACTGGCGCGACTTCGCGTCTTATCCGTTCCAGAGCCACGAGCTCTGGTTCCTCACCGAAGACATCCGCTGGGGCAAGTTTGAAGCGGGATTCGATACCAAGGGCCTGATCGGCAAAGTCAACCGCGAGGACATCTGGCGTGCGGCCGCCAAGGATCTCGGCGTGCCCGCATCCGAAATTCCAACCTCGACCTCGCGCGGCAAGGAGACCTTCTTCGACGGCAAGGTGTTCGATCCGGAAAATCCGGCCGCATACCTGAAGTCGCTGTCGATCAAGCGCGTGGACGTCTGATTTGAGCAGGGCTGCGCGCTCCTCGCGCGCGGCCCACCCATTTGACCACGGAGATACTTTGTCGATGTCAATGCCTGCCATGAAGACCGAACTCACCGCAGCGATCGTTCCGGCTGCTGCAACCGCGGCGCCGGTCGTGACGATGACGCCCAAGCGGCCGCCGCGTGCCGAGACATATGCCAAGATGGCGAAGGAGGCGGCAGTGCGCGTCGTGCCGCCGCTGATCGTCCTCGCGCTGCTGCTGCTCGTCTGGGAGCTGGTGTGCCGGCGCGCGGGCTCGGCCCTGCCGCCGCCTTCGCGCGTGTTCAAGGATACCAAGGAGCTGATCCTCGATCCGTTCTTCGATCACGGCGGCATCGACAAAGGCCTGTTCTGGCACCTGTCGGCGAGCCTGCAGCGCGTCGCGCTGGGCTATTCGCTGGCGGCGATCGCGGGCATTGCGCTCGGCACGCTGGTCGGCCAGTCGGTCTGGGCGATGCGCGGTCTCGACCCGCTGTTCCAGGTGCTGCGCACGATTCCGCCGCTCGCCTGGCTGCCGCTGTCGCTCGCCGCATTCCGCGACGGCCAGCCATCGGCGATCTTCGTCATCTTCATCACCTCGGTGTGGCCGATCATCATCAACACCGCGGTCGGCATCCGCAACATCCCGCAGGACTACCGCAACGTCGCCGCCGTGGTGCAGCTCAATCCGCTGGAGTTCTTCGCCAAGATCATGATCCCGGCGGCCGCGCCCTACATGTTCACCGGCCTGCGTATCGGCATCGGCCTGTCCTGGCTCGCGATCGTCGCGGCTGAGATGCTGATCGGCGGCGTCGGCATCGGCTTCTTCATCTGGGATGCGTGGAATTCCTCGCACATCAGCGAAATCATCCTGGCGCTGTTCTATGTCGGCATCATCGGCTTCGTGCTCGACCGCCTGATCGCGGGATTGGGCAAGATCGTGACCCGCGGCACGGCTGCGAACTGAGGGGACAAGTCATGCAGGCCTATCTGAAGCTCGACCACATCGACAAGATTTTTACCCGCGGCAACGCCACCACGGAGGTTCTGAAGGACATCAACCTGACGATCCAGAAGGGTGAATACGTCTCGATCATCGGCCATTCCGGCTGCGGCAAGTCGACCTTGCTCAACATCGTCGCGGGCCTCACCGGCACGACCAATGGCTGCGTGCTCTTGGAGAACCGCGAGGTCAATTCGCCGGGGCCCGACCGGGCCGTGGTGTTCCAGAACCACAGCCTGCTGCCGTGGCTGACCGTCTACGAAAACGTCAAGCTCGGCGTCGACAAGGTGTTTGCCAAAACCAAGAGCAGGGCCGAGCGCGACGCCTGGGTGATGCACAATCTCAGCCTGGTGCAGATGGCGCACGCCAAGGACAAGCGGCCGAGCGAGATTTCCGGCGGCATGAAGCAGCGCGTCGGCATCGCGCGTGCGCTCGCGATGGAGCCGAAGGTGCTGCTGCTCGACGAGCCGTTCGGCGCGCTCGACGCGCTGACCCGGGCGCATCTGCAGGATTCGGTGATGGCGCTGCATCAGAAGCTCGGCAACACCATCCTGATGATCACCCACGACGTCGACGAAGCCGTGCTGCTGTCGGACCGCATCGTCATGATGACCAATGGTCCGAGCGCACGGATCGGCGAGGTGCTCGAGGTGCCCTTGGCGCGTCCGCGCAAGCGGCTCGAACTCGCGAACAACCCCGGCTATCTGAAGTGCCGGCAGCGCGTGCTCGAATTCCTCTATGAGCGCCACAGCTTCGTCGAGGCGGCTTGAAGATAATGTCGACATCAGGCGTTTCGGCCTTGAACCGAAACGCCGTGGTCCACGACCAATGCTCGGATTTTGCAAAGTCATTCAGAACCACGGAGAGTTGAAATGAATCCGGCCCAAATCAAGCTGGTTCAGGATAGCTTTGGCAAGGTCGCGCCGATTGCGGAGCAAGCCGCGGTTATTTTCTACGATCGCTTGTTCGAAGTCGCGCCCGCCGTGAAGGCGATGTTTCCGGCAGACATGAAAGAGCAGCGCAAGAAGTTGATGACGACGCTCGCCGTCGTCGTCAACGGGCTGAGCAATCTCGACGCGATTCTGCCCGCTGCGAGTGCACTCGCCAAGCGCCATGTCGGCTATGGCGCCAGGCCCGAACATTATCCGGTGGTCGGCGGCGCATTGTTGTGGACGCTGGAGAAGGGCCTCGGTGATGCCTGGACGCCTGACGTCGCCGCCGCGTGGACCGCGGCCTACGGCACGCTGTCCGGTTACATGATTTCGGAAGCCTACGGTGCGCAGGCGGCAGAGTAGGGGAATCGTGGAGGGGCCGGCCGCTACTGCCAAATCGCAGCTGGCGGCAAACTAGAACTCTCTCGCCCGTCATTGCGAGCGTAGCGAAGCAATCCATACCTCCGCTTGCCGAGAGATGGATTGCTTCGTCGCTATCGCTCCTCGCAATGACGAACGGAACGATCTAAGGTTCACTCGCTCCGCCAACGGGTGAACCAAAAAAATGATGTTCCTGGAAACGCCGCCGAAACTGATTCCGACCGAGATATTCTCCACAGTTCCCGCCGAGTTTCGCCGCAAGGTGGCGAGCGAATGGGCCGACGCCAACCGGCCGGGCGCGGTGACCGACTGCTTCATCGAGGGCCCGTCATTCGATGCGTCGGGCAATCTCTATATCGTCGACATTCCTTTCGGCCGTATCTTCAGGATCGCGCCGGACAAGTCATGGTCGCAGGTCGCCGAATATGACGGTTGGCCGAACGGGCTGAAGATCGACGCCAAGGGCCGCATCCTGATCGCCGATTATCGGCACGGCCTGATGGAGTTCGATGCCGGATCGGGCAAGGTCACGCCGCTGTTGCGTTCGCGCAATTCGGAATCGTTCCGCGGCTGCAATGACCTTCATATCGCCTCGAACGGCGACATCTATTTCACCGACCAGGGCCAGACCGGCCTGCACGATCCGACCGGCCGCGTCTATCGCCTGCGCGCGAGCGGGCAGCTCGATTGCCTGATCGATACCGGGATCAGCCCGAACGGCCTGGTGCTCGATCCGCACGAAGCGGTGTTGTTCGTCGCGATGACCCGCGACAATGCGGTCTGGCGCGCGCCGTTCATGAAAGACGGCAGCGTGTCCAAGGTCGGACGCTTCTGCTCGCTGTTCGGTCCGAGCGGGCCCGACGGCATGACGATGGACAAAGCAGGGCGGCTTTTCGTCGCGCACGCCTCGCTCGGCCATGTCTTCGTGTTTGCGCCGAACGGCGAGTGCGTCGCCCGGATCAAGTCATGCGCCGGGCAGAGCTGCACCAATGTCGCGATCGGCGGCGCCAACCGTGACCGGCTCTACATCACGGAATCGGTGACGGGGTCGGTGCTGGTCGCCGACATCAGCGAGCTCGGCTGATCCGTCTATCCGGCTTATGCAGCGAGGTTCGGGCGTTCGGGAAAAGGCGACTCGTACAACCACGCCAGGTTATCGCAGAACTGCTCGAGGCTGGTGTCGCGGATCAGCTGGTTGCGCAGCAGCGCGTGCACGCCGGCCGGATGATAGACATGGGTGCCGAGTTCGCGCGCCTGTAGCTGAACCCGCGCCGTTCGCATCAGCCGAACCTGCCGATACTTTTCCAGCGCGTGTTCGAAGGCGTCAGGCGTTGCGCCGAGCAGCTCCGCAAGCCAGACCGCGTCCTCCAGCGCCATGCAGGCGCCTTGCGCGAAATATTGCAGCATCGGATGCGCGGCGTCGCCGAGCAGGACCACGCGGCCGTCGACCCAGCGTTCGGTTTGATCACGATCGCAGGTCACCCACGCCTTCCAATCCTTGCCGTGGTGTATGATCGCCTTGGCGCGTGGATGGACGTCGCGAAAGCCCTCCAGCACCTCCTCATGGGTGACCGGCCTCGCGGCAAAGGCTTCCGGCGGGTCGTTGTGGCAGGTGATGGCGAGATTGAAGACCTTCCAGCCCGAGAGCGGATAGTGCACCAGATGGCACTTGGCGCCGGCCCATAGGGTCGCGGCGTTCCAGCGCAGATCCTCCGGCATCTGCTCGGTCGGAATCACCGATCGATAGGTGGTGTGGCCGGCGATCCGCGGCGGGCCGTCATCGACCATCTGCTGGCGGATCCGGGACCTCAGCCCGTCGGCGCCGATCAAGAGACGGCCTTTGACACGCTCGCCGGATTTCAGCTGCGCGACGACGGCCTCGCCGTCCTGGTCATATCCGACGACATCGCAATCGCTGCGCAACGTGATGCCGGGATGCGCCTCGCAGGCGCGCAGGAAGATGCCGTGCAGATCGCCGCGATGGACCACCGCATAGGGATTGCCAAAGCGCCGGCGGAAATAGCTGGTCAGATCGATGCTGGTGATCTCATCGGCCGAGATCGCGTCCATCAGCCGCAACTGGTCGATGAACACCGCGATTGCGCGGGCGGCATCGCCGAGATCGAGATGGTCGAAGGCATGGAAGGCGTTCGGGCCGAGCTGGATGCCGGCGCCGATTTCCTGATAGCGCGGCGCGCGTTCCAGGACGGTGACCTGAAATCCCTTGCGGGCCAGCGCGACCGCCGCGGCCAGTCCGCCGATGCCGCCGCCTGCAATGATGATCGGATCCCTGCGCATGTCCTCTCCCTGACGTTGGTGCTATTTCCTCGGTATCTTGCGCCGGCGGCCGGCCGTGCCTTTGGCGTCGAACTTCGCCTCGCGAACGTCTTTCGGCGCCGCCGGCGGGGGCACCTCGATCAGGCCGGCCTCGACCTCGCGCTCGAGCCGATCGAGATTCTTGTAGAGCTCGACCAGCACCTGCTTGAGCTCGGCGGCTTCCTTCGCCGACATCGCACCGGTTGCGACCTCTTCATAGTGTTGCGCGATCGGCATCAGCCGGCCTGCGAGCTCGGCGCCCTTCGGCGTCAGCGCGACCTGCAGGCTGCGCTGGTCGTTCTCCGGCCGGTCGCGCGTCAGGAGGCCGGCGCGGCTCATCTCGGCAACGATGCGCGACAAGGTCGAGACGTCGGCCGATGTCAGTTCGGCGATTTCGCCGAGCCGCAGCGGCTGTCCCTGCTCCGAGAGTGCGGCGAGCACGCGGTACATCGGCAGCGTCAACTTCTCGTGACGGATGACGCGGACGAACAGATCGCCCATCCGCACGCCGAGCCGGGCGAGCAGATAGGGCAGCGAATTCGAAAATCGGTACATGGGCTTAGGTCCGGGCTTGGTTCCTGGCGGGAGGCGTCCGCCCGGAATAGCCGCCGGTCCTCGCATCGACAACAGTTGCGTCTCAATCATTTGCATTTGCAACCTTCTCATTGACAAATAATTGGACCGGATGTTTTGCTCTGTCAACACGGAAACGCGCCGCGGGCCGGAAAGGGACGACGCCATGCAGGGAAAGATCGCGCTGGAGGAGCACTTCGCCATCGAGGAGACGGTTCGCGACAGCGCGGGCTTCTCGCCGGCCGACGACTGGGTCGAGCTCAAGGCCCGGCTGCTCGACATTCAGGACCGCCGCCTTGCCGAGATGGATGCGCACGGCATCGAGCTGATGCTGCTGTCGCTCAATGCGCCGGCGATCCAGGCTATCCCCGACCGCAGCCGCGCGCTGGAGCTGTCGCGCCGCGCCAATGATTTCCTGGCCGAGCAGGTCGCGCGGCGGCCGCAGCGCTTCCAGGGCCTGGCCGCGCTGCCGATGCAGGATCCGGAAGCCGCCGCGCGCGAGCTCGATCGCTGCGTGAGCGCGTTGAAATTCCGCGGCGCGCTCGTCAATGGCTTCAGCGAGGTCGAAGGCCACGACGGCGCGGTCTACTACGATCGCAAGGAGTTCTGGCCGTTCTGGTCCGAGGTCGAGCGCCTCGACGTGCCGTTCTATCTGCACCCGCGCAACCCGCTGGCGAAGGATGCCGCGATCTATGAGGGCCATCGCTGGCTGATGGGGCCGACCTGGGCCTTCGGCCAGGAAACCGCGGTGCATGCGCTGCGCCTGATGGGCTCGGGCCTGTTCGATGCTCATCCGCGGCTGCAGATCATCCTCGGCCATATGGGCGAGGGGCTGCCGTATTCGATGTGGCGCGTCGACAACCACAACAAGTGGATGCGCGCGCAGAACGTCTATCCCGCCAGGCGCAAGATCGCCGATTACTTCCGGGAGAATTTCTACATCACGACATCAGGCAATTTCCGCACCCAGGCGCTGATCGACGCGATGCTCGAGATCGGCGCCGACCGCATCCTGTTCTCGGCCGATTGGCCGTTCGAGAACATCGACCACGCCGCCGAATGGTTCGACACCGCGACCATCGCCGAAGGTGACCGCCTCAAGATCGGCCGCGACAACGCGCGCGGGCTGTTCAAGCTCTAACGACACGCCGTGCCAACCTGCCGCAGAGCAGGGCGCATCATCAGCAAGGGAGGAAACCGTGAGCACTTCGCCCGACATCGACGTGCACGAGGAATTGTCCGGTGCGGCCATCGGCCGGCTGCACATCGTGCTCGGCATCCTGATCACGCTGATTACGCTGTTCGATGGCTATGACACGTTCAATCCGGCCTATGTCATCCACTACGTGGCAAAACCCTGGGGATTGTCGCCGAGCCAGGCGGGCTTCCTCGTGAGCTCGGGCCTCGTCGGATTCCTGTTTGGCGCGGTCGGACACGGCACGGTCGCCGACCGGCTCGGCCGGCGCGGCACGCTGCTGGCCGGGCTCTGGGTGTCAACCTCTTCACACTGCTGACCGCAACGGTCGCGAGCGACTTCTGGAGCTTCTGCGCGCTGCGCTTCGCGACCGGCCTCGGTCTCGGCGTGTTGTTGCCGCTGGGCACGACCTTCGTCAACGAACTGGCGCCGCGCCGTGTCAGCAACGCATTCTCGTTGTGGGGCGTGACGCTGGGCTGGTCGCTCGGCGGCGTCTGTGCCGGGCTCGTCGGCGTCTATCTGACGCCGCATTACGGCTGGCAGATCCTGTACTATCTCGGCGCGCTGTCGATCCCGCTGACATTTGTGGCGCACGCCGTGCTGCCCGAAAGCCCGCAATTCCTGGCGGCGCGGCGCCGCACCGAGGAGTTGCGCACTTTGCTCGCGCGGCTGCGCCCGGAACGGGCCGCCGCCTATCGCAACGCGACCTTTGCATCAGTCGGCGCCGGCGGCGTGTCGAACCCGATCGCGGCGCTGCTGAGCCCGCGCTATCGCCGCGTCTCGCTGACGATCTGGATCACCGCGTTCCTCAGCCTGTTCGCGATCTTCGGCCTGACCGGCTGGATCCCGACGGTGATGCAGAAGCGCGGCGAGACCTTTGCAGCGTCGTTCGGCTTCGGCGCGCTGATGCAGGCGATGTCGTTCGTCGGCGGGCTGACGCTCGCGATGCTGGCCGACCGCAATCTGTCGCTGACGCCGCGCTACCTCGCCACATGGTGGCTGAGCGGCGGCATTGCCGTGCTGGCGCTTGTGTTCGTCAGCGGTCACGGCGTCAATCTCGCGATCGTCGCTATCGCCGGCTTCTGCATCATCGGCGCGCAGCATGTGCTCAACAACTTCACCGCAGGCTCGTACGAGACGCTGTTGCGCGCCAGCGGCGTCGGCATGGAATTGGGCGTCGGCCGGGTCGGCGCGATCCTGGGTCCCTACGTGATCGGACTGCTGCAACAGATGACCGGCGGCCCCGACATCGTGTTCTGGGTGATCGGCGGTGCCGCGATCGTCGGCGCGTTTGCGATCGGCTCGCTTGGCCTCGCCGCCGCGCCGCGGCCCGCGGCCATCGATACGGCGCCCGCGGAGTGACGACGGATCCATATCAAACGCCGCATAGGCAAGTATAGAACCAACGGAGACAACGCATGTCCACGACAACTCACATTGCGGCCGATGACAAAGCCGCGCGGCTTTCCCCATCCTGGGTCCTGCTGTTTGCGCGGCTCGCGATCGCGCCGCTGTTTCTCTACAGCGGCATCGGCAAGCTGATGGCGTTCTCGGCGACCGCCGGACGCCTCGGCGGCGCCGACGGCATCGGCGCGATCCTTGCGGCCGGTGCGACCGCGGTCGAGCTCGGCTGCGGCATCGCGCTCGTGCTCGGCCTGTTCGCACGTCAGGCGGCCATCGTCCTGTTCCTGTTCACGATCGCCGCGACACTGATGTTTCACAATTTCTGGGCCGCGCCGGAGGCGCAGGTCGTGACCCAGACCATCAACTTCCTGAAGAATCTCGGCCTGCTCGGCGCGCTCGCGTTGATCGCGGTCTACGGGCCCGGGAGCTATGCGGTTGGTGCGGGAGCCGGCGTGAAGCGCACCTAGCTTCGCCCGACGATCCGCTTTCGAGGCGCGCCGAGTCCAGCCGCCACCGCGCGTGGCTGATCAGCGGTCGGAATGCATCTTCTCGAGAAACTCCTTCACGCCGCTGACCGCGCCGGTATTCGAGGCGACATAGCCGGGCAGGGCGCCCACTGCCTTGTGAAACTCGCTGCTCTTCATGATGTCGAGCACCCGCTGCATCGGCTCGGTCTCGAGGAACGCACGCTTGCAGACGAAGAAGTAATCTTCCGTGAGCAGGCGGATGAAATCGAGGCCGAACTGCCGGGCAGCGGCTTCGACACCAAAACTCGCATCCGCCATGCCGCTCGCGACATAGGCGGCGACCGCGGCATGGGTGAACTCCATGTGCTGGGCGCCGTTGATCTTGCTTTCCGGGATCTTGTGCTGCGCCAGCAACTGATCGAACAGCATCCTGGTGCCGGAATCATGGTCGCGGTTGACGAAGCGGGCCTTGCGGTCGACCAGGTCCTTCAGCGACGTGATCTTCAAGGGATTGTCGCGCTTGAGCATCAGGCCCATCTCGCGCGTGACGAAATTGATCACGCGATCCTCGCGCGGATCGAGCCATTCCCGGCAGGCCTTGATGCCCTGCGCGCGCAACTCGCCGCGCGGCAGATGCACGCCGGAGAGATCGCAGGCGCCCTGCGCCAGCGAGACCAGCGAATTCTGGTTGCTGACGTAACGCAGATCGACACCGACGCCGCCCTCGCGATCGAGGAACTCGCGCAGCTTGGACACCGCGAAGCCATGGCTGGCATGGACCCGGATCACCGACGGCCGCTGCTCCAGGAACGGCTTGATCTCGGTGACCAGTTCCTGCGCAAGGTTCTCGAGCTGCAGCCCGAGCCGCGCCTGCATGCGCTCGCCGGCCCACACCAGCTTCTCGCCGAACGGCGTCAGCTTCGAGCCCTTGCCGCGCTGCGTCTCCACCAGCGGCACGCCGAAGAATTCGGTCCACTGCTCGATCAGGTTCCAGACATGGCGATAGGACAGATGCGCGTCGCTGGCGGCGCTGGTGATCTTCCCGGTCTTCCGGATCTCGTTGAGGATGCCGAGCATCACGACCGCGGTCTGCGGTGAGTTCTCTTTGCGAAAGCGCCAGACGGTCTCGATCTCGATCTGCAGCATCGTGGTCACCACTTATGAAGTTGACTTCATATCCTGGTACACCAATAGGCACAAGATATCATATTTACTGCTGATCAAAGCCTCCTACGTTGAAGCACAACACCAGGAGGAAATATGATGTCGGTTGCATATGACTATGAGCGCGACGCCCGCCACGCCCCGACCGTCCGGGAAGAGTTGCTGCTAATCGACGGCGCCCGAATCCGCTCCCTCTCGGGAAAAACCTTCAAATCGCTCAATCCCGCCACCGAGCAGGTGATCGCAACGATTGCCGAAGGCAATGAGGCGGATGTCGACCGCGCCGTCGCCGCCGCCCGCCGCGCCTTCGAAGGGCCCTGGCGCACCATGCGCGCCGCCGAACGCGGCCACATTCTCCTGCGCTGGGCCGAGCTCTTGAAGCAGCACGCCGACGAGATCGCAGCGCTCGAGAGCGCCGATGCCGGCAAGCCGATCGCAGCCGTGCTGCGGCAGGATCTTCCGGCCGCCATCGACACGCTGACCTATTACGCAGGCTGGGCCGACAAGATCAGCGGTGATGTCGTCTCGACGCGCGACGACGCGCTGACCTATACGGTGCGTGAGCCGGTCGGCGTGGTCGCCGCGATCGTGCCGTGGAATTTCCCGCTGATGATCGGCATGTGGAAGCTGGCGCCGGCGCTGGCCTGCGGCTGCACGGTCGTGATGAAGCCGGCCGAGCTGACCTCGCTGTCGGCGCTTAGGATCGGCGAGCTCGCGCTCGAGGCCGGGTTGCCGAAGGGCGTGCTCAACATCGTGACCGGCCCCGGCCGCGTCGTCGGCGACGCGCTGGTCAACCATCCCGACGTCGACAAGGTGACGTTCACCGGCTCGCCCGGTGTCGGCCGCGGCATCATGAAGGGTGCGGCCGGCAATTTCAAACGCGTCTCGCTCGAGCTCGGCGGCAAGTCCGCCAATGTGATCTTCGACGATGCCAATCTCGAAGCCGCCGCCAAGGCCGCCGCCGCCGGCATCTTCTTCAACGCCGGGCAGGTCTGCTCGGCCGGCTCGCGCGTGCTGGTGCAGGAGAAGGCCTATGACGAGGTGGTGGAACGCCTGGTGGCCCGTGCCGAAAGCCTGCGCATCGGCGATCCCGCGGATCGCGCCACCGTGCTCGGGCCCGTGATCTCAGAGAAGCAGATGCGCTCGATCCTCGACTATGTCGAGATCGGAAAGAATGAAGGTGCGCAGCTCGCCACCGGCGGCGAACGGGTCGGCGACCGTGGCTATTTCATCAGCCCCGCGGTGTTCGCCAATGTCGCGCACGAAATGCGCATCTCGCAGGAGGAGATTTTTGGCCCCGTCGTCAGTGTGATCAAGTTCAAGGACGAGGCCGATGCGCTGCGCATCGCCAACGGCACCGCCTACAGCCTCGCCGCCGGGGTCTGGAGCGCGGATATGGGCCGCGTGCAGCGCTTCGCCAAAAAGGCCCGCGCCGGCACGGTGTGGATCAACACCTACGGCTACACCGACGTGCGGCTGCCGTGGGGCGGCGAGCGCGACTCCGGCCTCGGCCGCGAGCACGGCACCGCCGCGCTCGACAATTTCACCGAGCCGAAGGCGGTGTGGATGAATCTCAACGTGTGACCGCGCGTAACGCGGGCATCACGGGCGCGGATCGGAGGATCCGCGCTGATGGGGTTGTGCGAGAGCGCGCCACATATTCCGCTGTCGTCCCGGGCTTGACCCGGGACCCATAACCACGAATGCGAGTTGTGGTGCGATGCTGGGGCCGCAGCGTGGTCCGCATCGAACAGCGGTGGTAATGGGTCCCGGCCTTCGCCGGGACGACGGCGTGGCGACATTATCGTTCGCATGGTCTATGGTCCACCCGCGGTTCCAAAGACAGACGAGGCGATCGTGCAGACAAAAAAATTCGGCAACAACGGCCCGCAGGTCTCGGTGATCGGGCAGGGCACCTGGTATCTCGATCGCGGTGACCGCAAGACAGCCGTCGCTGCGTTGAAGCGCGGCATCGATGCCGGCATGACCCATATCGACACCGCCGAGATGTATGGTGACGCCGAGCTCGTGATCGCGGACGCGATTGCTGGCCGGCGCGACGAGCTGTTCCTGGTCTCGAAGGTCTTGCCGAGCAACGCCTCGCGGCGCGGCACCATGACCGCCTGCGAGCGCTCGCTGAAGCGGCTGAAGACCGATCGGCTCGATTGCTATCTGCTGCACTGGCGCGGAACCACTCCATTTGCCGAGACGATCGCCGCCTTCGACGAATTGATCGCCGCCGGTAAGATCCGTTCCTGGGGCGTCAGCAATTTCGACGCAGACGATCTCGATGAACTGCGCGATGTCGCGGGCGAGGGCAAGATCGCCTGCAACCAGGTGCTCTACCATCTGCGGGAACGCGCCATCGAGCACGCCGTGATCCCGTGGTGCGAGCAGCACGGTGTGGCCGTGGTCGCCTACTCGCCGTTCGGCCACAATGATTTTCCCGCGCCGTCGAGCAAGGGCGGCGCGGTGCTGCAATTGATCGCTGAGGCGCATCAGGCGACGCCGCGCCAGGTCGCACTGAGCTTCCTGACGCGGTTGCCGTCGGTGCTCACGATCCCGAAGGCGTCGAACGCCGAGCATGCCGCGGAGAACGCAGCGGCAGGAGCGCTCAAGCTCAGTGATGGCGAGATATCAGCGCTTGACAAGGCGTTCCCGCGCGGGCCAAAGCCGCGCTCGCTGCCGATGCTCTGAACGGGATGCGCAAAATCAGGGGTTTGCGCCGCTTCGCTCCACACAGTTCTTAACAAACTGTTGCAGTTGCGGCCGCGCACCGGCTGCGGCAGGCCGTCGCGCACCCCGATGCATATCGGAGTCCCGTTTTCGGGCATTGTCCTTGCGGCGGAATTGGCGTTTTGTGACAGCAGCAGATTCCCCCTTGTTGCTTTCGAGATTGCCGTGACTCCGCCTCCCGCAGCAGCCGCCAGGCTGGACAGCGTTTCATTTCCATTGTCCGAGAAGACGGCGCCCGCAACGATAAGCATTGCGCGCAAGGCGCTTGCGCGCACCGACCGGCCGTTCAAGGGCATTGCGCTGATCCTGTTGTCGACGGTGTTTCTCGGCACCTCCGACGTGACAGCAAAATACCTGTCGAAGACGCTGCCCCCGATCGAGATCACCTGGATCCGCTTCGTGGTGTTCGCACTGATCATGGTGCCGGCGATGCTGCCGGGCTCGCCGTTGTTCGCGCTGCGCAGCAACCGTCCCGGGCTGCATGTGCTGCGCGGCGCCGCGCTGCTCGGCTCGTCCCTGATCTTCATCACCGGCTTGAGCTTCCTGCCGATCGCCGAAGCCTCCGCCACCAGCTTCGTCTCGCCGCTGTTCGTCACCGCGCTGTCGATCGCATTCCTCGGCGAGCGGGTCGGCATGCGCCGCTGGATCGCGACCGCGGTCGGGCTCGTCGGCGTGTTCATCATCCTGCGGCCGGGCACCAGCGCCTTCCATCCCGCCGCTATCTTCCCGCTCGTCTCGGCGCTGGCCTGGGCCGGCACGCTGATCCTGACGCGCATGATGAGCGGCAGCGAACGCCCGCTCACCGTGATGACCTATTCGTCGATTGTCGGCGTCGCCATCGTCAGCGCGCTGGTGCCGTTCGTCTGGGTCACGCCGAGCTGGCACGACATCATGTTCGGCATCCTGATCGGCGTCGCGTCCACCGTCGGACAGTGGATCGTGGTGCTGGCGTTCCGCTACGGCGATGCCTCGGTGCTCGCGCCGTTCTCTTACACGCAGCTGCTGTGGGTCAGCATCCTCGGCTTCCTGATCTTCGGCGAACTGCCGGACAGCTGGACTATCCTCGGCGCCGGCTTCATCGTCGCCTCGGGCCTCTACACCGCGCATCGCGAGCGAATCCGCCGCTCGCAATTGTTAACCGTGGCGAGCGAGCCGTCGCCCAACGCCTGACCGCGGTACCGAAAATCGTGCGCTGGTTGCGAACGCTGCCTCCGCTAACGTTGCGCGGGTACAACAGTCGGGCCGAAACTTCGATCTCCGCAAGCTGAATCGAAGGGTTTCGGAAACGATCGGCAATCTCGCAGTTCGCCGCATGCTAACCTGACCCCAACAGCGCCGCAGAGCGCTTGGGGGCGGTGCAGTGCATTTTGGTTTGTTCTTTGTCTTGTTGGGTCGGTCGTCTCGTCGTGCGATAGCCTCGGCGGCCTTTGTCTCGGCGGCCGTCAGCCTGTTTCCGGTCAACCCGGCACAGGCCCAGAGCTTTACCTGGGGCGGAAGCGGCAGTACGACGAGCAGTGCCGACTACCAGCTCCCGACCAACTGGTCGACAACGTCGGCCGGTGCGCCGCCGATCCTCCCGACCCAATCCGCGATTTTCGATTCGACGGGATCGGCGACGGTCACCATCGGCCCAGGTCCGATGCTGCCGGACTCCTGGACCTTCACCGCCAATTCGCAGTCGTACACAATCAGCGGCAACCCGGTTAACTTCGCTCTGACGGGGCCAACCGGCGGTCTGATCAACCGGGCCAACAGCGGCCAGACCATCACCATCAGCGCCAACATCAACGACGGCCTTGCGCCCGGGGTGATGGTGCAACAGCTCGGCAACAGCACGCTGGTGCTCGCGGGCAGCAACGGCTACTCCGGCGGCACGCTGATCTCGGCCGGCACCGTGCAGGTGACCAATGCGGATTCGGTCGGCACCGGCACCATCACGCTCAACGGCGGCACCTTCCAGATGCAGTCGCCGACCGTCTCGAGCGTCGCGTTCTCCAACAACATTGCGGTCAACGCGACCGGCGGCACGGTCGATGCGAACGGCGCGCAGGTCAATCTGCTGGGCGTCATCGCCGACGGTGCCGGCGGCGGCGTGCTGCGACTGATCGACTCCTCCGCGTCAGGATTCTCCAACATTCAGCTCTCCGGTGTGAACACCTACAGCGGAGGCACGCTGGTGGTCGATACGACCGTCGTCGTCACCAACAACAAGTCGGTCGGGTCAGGCACGGTCACGCTGGACAGTGCGGCGTTCCAGGCCGACGGCCTGAGCAACCTGACCTTCAGCAACAATTTCAAGATCAACACGTCGCCGATCGGCAGCGCGATCGACGCCAACGGCGCGATCCTTACGATCGCCGGCAACATCGCCGACGGCAACGGCCCCGGCAAGCTGACGGTGCTGGACAGCTCGGGCGGCCTCGGCCGTGTGGTGCTATCAGGCACCAACACTTATACTGGCGACACCACGATCTGCGATTGCGCGACGCTGCAGCTTGGCGACGCCACCCACACCGCCTCGATCGTCGGCGAGGTTACCGTCGACGGCAAGTTCGACATCGTCAACGCGAACACGTCTGGAATCACCAAGATCGTCAACGACGGCTTCAATGGAATTGCCACCACGACGTTCTACAATGCGACGTCGGCGTCGACAGCGACGATCGTCAACCAGAATTTCGGCATCACGGAGTTTCGCGACAGCAGCACCGCGGGCAATGCCACCGTGAGCAACACCAACGGTGCGCTCACGATCTTCCGCGACACGAGCTCCGCCGGCAGTGCCACGTTCACCAACAGCACTGGCGGCGCCGTGGTGTTCGGCGACGCGCTTGGTCCTCCTGGTGGCACCGACACCAGCACGGCCGCCAAGGCCGTGATCGACAACCATAGCGGTGGCAGCGCCGTGTTCCTGGGCCACACCAATGCGGGACAGGCGACCATCATTAATCGCGATAGCGGTTTGACCGAGTTCTTCGAGTTCTCGTCGGCTGCATCGGCAACGATTATTGTCGAAGCCAATGGCGGTCTCGGCTTTGTCCAACACAGCACTGCGGCGAACGCCACGATCGACAATAGCGGCACTACCATTTTCGGTGGGTTTAGCGGTGTTGACACGCCGACCGCGGGCAATGCCAATATCACCAACCGTTCCGGCGGCGCGCTGTACTTTGAGCACTATGCGACGGCCGACAACGCCACCATCACGACCGAGAGCGGCGGCACGGTCACCTTCCTCGGCAATTCGACAGGCGGTACCGCGCAGTTCATCACCCAGGGAACCGGCTCTGTGGACTTCGGCGGCACAGTTGGTCCGAATGGCGACGGCCGCATCGCGGCAGGTTCGATCGCAGGGTCGGGCACCTACTACATCGGCGGTGGCAACACGCTGACCGTCGGCGGCAACAATCTGTCGACCACTGTCAGCGGCGTGATCGCCGATCACAGTTTTTGTTGCTTCCCGGTCGGGGATGGCAATCTGGAGAAGACCGGCAGCGGCACGCTGACCCTGTCGGGCTTCAACACCTATTCGGGCACCACCACGGTCAATGGCGGCATACTGCAAGTCGACGGCGGGATCGCTTCGTCGTACCTGACCACCGTGAATGCCGGCGGCACGCTCTCGGGCATCGGCACCGTCAACAATACGACGATCGCAAGCGGCGGCATCCTGCTGCCCGGCAATGCGACGCCAGGCACCTACCTGACCGTGGGAGGCAATCTCGCGTTCCAGTCCGGTGCGCTGTACCTGGTGAGCATCGGCTCGACCGCATCGACCTTCGCGAAGGTGACCGGCACCGCGACGCTTGCCGGTTCAGTCGGCGTCAGCGCCGCCGCCGGCAGTACGGTTGCCAAGCAATACACCATCCTTTCGGCGGCCGGCGGTCGCAGCGGAGCGTTTGCAGGCGTCGATTCAACCGGGCTGCCGTCCAATCTCGTGGCGACGCTCGGCTACGACGCGAACAATGCCTATCTCAATTTCGCGCTCGATTACGGCGCGGCATCGAAGCTCAACATCAATCAGCAGAACGTTGCCACCACGCTGCAGAACTTCTTCAATGCCAATGGCGGCATCAGCGCAGTGTTTGCAGGGCTCTCGCCGAACGGCCTGACCCAGGCCTCGGGCGAGGGCGCGACCGGATCGCAGCAGACGACGTTTAATGCGATGAACCAGTTCCTCGGCCTGTTGACCGATCCGTTCGTCGCCGGACGCGACGGCGGCTTCGGTGGTGGCGCGGGTGCGACGCCGTTTGCCGAGGAGAGCGCGTCGCTGGCTTATGCGGCGCGCAAGAACGATTCGCGCGACGCGCTGGCCGCGATTTATGCCAAGGCGCCGCCGCAGCAGGTCGACTTCGCGCAGCGCTGGAGCGTCTGGGCGGCCGGCTATGGCGGCTCGCAGACCACCAGCGGCAATGCCGTGCTCGGCTCCAACAACACCACGAGCAGCCTCTCAGGCACCGCGGTCGGCGCCGACTATCGTTTGTCGCCGAACACCATTGCCGGCTTCGCGCTCGCCGGCGGCGGCACCAGCTTCAGCGTCAACGGTCTCGGCTGGGGCCGCTCGGATCTGTTCCAGGCCGGCGCCTTCGTGCGCCACAGCGTCGGCGCGGCGTATTTAAGTGCGGCGCTCGCCTATGGCTGGCAGGACATCACCACCGATCGCATCGTTACCGCCGCAGGCGCCGATCACCTGCGCGCCAACTTCAATGCCAATGCGTGGTCGGGCCGGCTCGAGGGCGGCTATCGATATGCGACGCCATGGATCGGGCTGACGCCTTACGCCGCCGCGCAGTTCACCAGCTTCGAGCTGCCGAACTATGCCGAGACCGTGGTCTCCGGCGGCGGCGCCTTCGCGCTCAACTATGCCGCAAAGAGCGTCACCGACACCCGCAGCGAGCTCGGCCTGCGCTCCGACAAATCCTTCGCGGTCGACAGCGGCATCGTGACGCTGCGCGGCCGCGTTGCCTGGGCGCATGACTTCAACCCGGACCGCAATGTGGGCGCCGTGTTCCAGACGCTGCCGGGCGCGGCCTTCGTGGTCAACGGTGCGGCGCAGGCGAGCGACTCCGCGCTGACCACGGCCTCGGCCGAGCTGAAGTGGCGCAACGGCTGGTCGGCGGCGGCGACCTTCGAAGGCGAATTCTCCAGCGTTACCCAGTCCTACGCCGGCAAGGGCGTGGTGCGTTACGCCTGGTAAGACTCCTGCACTTGCGTTTTCGCCTGAAGCGGCTATCCCTTCAGTAAGAAAACGCAACAATGAGTGGGCCAAACCCACGCGGGAGGACCGATGCGCGCAGCGATCTTCAGGAACGGCGAGATTGTCGTAGGCACGATGCCGGAACCGAAGCCGGGCGCAGGCCAAGTGCTGGTCAAATCGCTCGCCTGCGGCATCTGCGGTTCCGATCTGCACGCGCGCAAGCACGCCCACCGCATGGTGGAGCTGAGCAAGTTCCTTCCGGGACGTACGCCGATGGATCTGTCGCGCGACGTCGTGTTCGGCCACGAGTTCTGCTGCGAGATCCTCGATTACGGCCCTGATACCACGCGCAAGCTGAAGCCCGGCACGCGCGTGTGCTCGCTGCCGGCGGTGCTGACGCCGGAGGGCCCCAAGGGCATCGGCTATTCCAACGACTATGTCGGCGCCTATGCCGAGCAGATGCTGCTCAGCGAGCCGTTACTGCTCGAAGTGCCGAACGGGCTTGCCGCCGAGCACGCGGCGCTGACCGAGCCGCTTGCCGTCGGCGTGCATGCGGTGGCGATGGCCAACATCAGAGGCGGCGAGGTGCCGCTGGTGATCGGCTGCGGGCCGGTCGGCCTTGCGGTGATCGCAGCGCTGAAGATCAGGGGGATCGGCCCGATCGTTGCGGCCGATTATTCGCCGGCGCGGCGCCTGCTCGCCGAGAAGATGGGCGCCGATGTCGTGGTCGATCCGGCCAGGACGCAGCCCTATGCGAGCTGGGCCGAGCACGCCCAGATGACGGAAGCGGAGAAGGCCGCGCGGCCGCCGATGCAGGCGCTATTGCCGCCGCTGAAGCCGGCGCTGATCTTCGAATGCGTCGGCGTGCCCGGCGTGCTGCAACAGCTGTTCGAAGGCGCGCCACGCAGCGCCCGCATCGTCGTGGTCGGCGTCTGCATGGAGACCGACAAGTCCGAGCCGATGCTCGGCATCATCAAGGAGCTCAACGTCCAGTATGTGCTCGGCTATACGCCGGAGGAGTTTGCTTATTCGCTGCGCCTGATCGCGGAAGGCCAGGTCGATGCCGCCTCGCTGGTCACCGGCCGCGTCGGCATCGACGGCGTCGCGCAGGCCTTTGCCGATCTCGCCAATCCCGAGGCGCACACCAAGATCCTGGTCGAGCCGTGGCGGTAAGCTTTGGCGGTGAGCCCGATTTTGTAGGGTGGGTTAGCCAACGGGTCCGCGCAAGGCGCGGCCCGATGACAGGCTCCGCGTAACCCACCATCTTTTCGCGGCACGAAGTCGGTGGGTTACGCCTTCGGCTAACCCACCCTACACACCGTTGCTCAGGCACGCGGTTTGCATTTCATGACACCGAACCTATAGTTCGTTGTCCTTGGAAGTCTGACAGTACGCACCGCATGCGCGTTTCAATCATCACGGGAGGCGGCTCCGGCATCGGCGCCGCGATTGCACGCCGACTCGCCGGCCCCGATCAGGGTCTGATGCTGCACGGACAGGGCGCCGAGGCGGCCGGGCTGGCGCGGCTGAATTTGGTTGCGGAGGAATGCCGCAGCAAGGGCGCCAAGGTCGAGGTCGGCACAGGCGATCTCGCCAGGGCCGGCGCGGGCGCGGCACTGGTCGCGGCAGCGCGCACAGCGTTCGGGCCGATTGATGCGATCGTGCACGCTGCAGGCTTTGCCGACCGGCGCGACTTCGCCAGCCTGCCGCGCGAGGCGCTGGAGCGCGCCTTTGCGGTGATGGCGGCCGCATTCCACGAGATCGCAGCGGCCGCGCTGCCCGACCTCGCGCGCAGCGCAAAGGGCCGCGTCGTCGCGGTCTCGAGCTTCGGGCCGCATCGTTTCGTGCCCGGCGCCACCTATCCGGGATCGGCCGCCGCCAAGGCCGCGCTCGAGGTGCTGGTGAAGTCGCTCGCCATCGAGCTCGCTGCATCCGGCGCCACCGCCAACGCCGTGATGCCCGGCTATACCCGCAAGGATCCCGGCCTGTTCGGCGCGCTTGACAGCGCGACCTGGGAGCGCGTGGCAAAAGCCAATCCGATGCAGCGCCTCGCCGAGCCGGACGAGGTCGCCGCCGTCGTCGCATTCCTGCTGTCGCCGGAAGCAGGCCACGTCACCGGCGCCACGCTGCCGGTCGATGGCGGCCTGACCTTGATGTGACGGGATGAGCGAGGGCGTTGCTGCGCAACAAGCTGACGTCGTCGTGCTCGGCGCCGGCATGGTCGGCGTCTCGGCAGGCCTCGCCGCGCGGCAACGCGGGCTCTCCGTCATCGTCGTCGACCGCCGCGAGCCGGGCAGTGAAACCTCCTATGGCAATGCCGGCATCATCTCGTCGGGCTCGATCCTGCCACTCAACACGCCCTCGCTGCTGAAGAACCTGCCGAAATATCTCACCAACACGCATCCGGCGCTGCGCTGGAATCTGCCGTGGGCGCTCGCCAATGCCGGCTGGGTGATCCGCTTCCTCGCCGCCGCCGTGCCGTCGAAGACCAGGCCGCGCGCCGCCGCGCTGCACGGCCTGATCGGCACCTCGCTGCAACTGCATCGCGACTGGATCCTGCAGGCCGGCGCCGGGCATCGCATCCGCGAGACCGGCTGGCTCAAGGCCTGGCGCAACGATGGGCTCGCGGCCGCCAGGGCCGAGCAGGCGGCGCTCGCCGAATTCGGCATCCGGAGCGAGGTGCTCGACCGCCAGGCGATCTCCGCGCTCGAGCCTGGCATCATCCCTGCCTACAGCACCGGCCTGCTGCACACCCAGACGGCATCGGTGGATTCACCAGGCGCGGTGGTGAAGGCTTATGCGCAGATGCTCGCCGGTCACGGCGGCACATTCAGGCAATCCGAGATCCGGCGGATCGAGCAACACAACGACGGCTGGCGCGTGCAGCTTGCCGACGGCGAGATCGCCGCGCGCCATGTCGTGGTCGCGCTCGGCCCATGGTCGGCCGAATTGCTGCGGCCGCTCGGCTATCGTGTGCCGCTGGCGTTCGAGCGCGGCTATCACCAGCATTTCGTGCCGAACCCGGAACGCAAATTGCTGCGGCCGATCCATGATGCGGAGGGCGGTTTTCTGATGACGCCGATGGAGCAGGGCATTCGCGTCACCAGCGGCGTCGAGCTCACCGCGCGCGACGCGCCGTCGAATTATGCGCAGCTCGAGGCCGTGGTGCCGATGGCGCGCAGCGTGGCCGAATTCGGCGATGCCATCGGCGAGCGCTGGCGCGGCGCGCGGCCGACATTGCCCGACAGCCTGCCGATGATGGGCGAGGCGCCGCGGCATCGCGGCCTCTGGCTCGCCTTCGGCAACCAGCATATCGGCTTCACCACCGGCCCCGGAACGGGCGCCGCGGTTGCGGCGATGATCGCGGGCGATGCGCCGCCATTCGAGGTGAAGGCGTTCTCGCCGGACCGGTATATCGCGTGACTCGCGCGAGGCCGCCTGCGATGCTGAGGCGTCCAAAGCGTTTTCGAGCGAAGTGGGCACCGGTTCGCGTGAAGAAAACGCATCAAAACTAGAGTCAACCGAGGGGCAGGATGAACTACGTTTGGGATTTCGCGATCCTTGGCAAGTACAGCCATCTGTTCTGGCTCGGGCTCGGCTGGACCATGGCCTATACGATCGGCACGATCATCCTGGGGACATTGATCGGCCTGATCGTCGGCATGCTGCGGCTGCGGCGGATTCCCGTGATCGACTGGCTGCTGATCGCCTATATCGAATTGTTTCGCTGCACGCCGCTGCTGGTGCAGATCATCTGGTTCTACTACGCGTTTCCGGTCGTGATTGGCGTCAACATCCCGGCGCATGTCGCGGCCGTCAGCGTGCTGTCGCTCTATGGCGGCGCATTCTATGCCGAGATCGTGCGCGGCTCGATCGAGAGCGTGCCGGCCGGACAGTGGGACGCCGCGAAGGCGCTCGGCTTCCGCGGCTGGCGCTTGATGCGGCTCGTGATCCTGCCGCAGGCGCTGAAGCCGATGATGGCGCCTTACGTCAACCAGTCGGTGACGCAGCTGAAGAACACCTCGCTGGTCTCGATCATCGCGGTGCCCGACCTCGTCTACAACGCGACCCTGATCAACGCCGACACCTACCGGCCGCTCGAGGTCTACACCATCGTGGCGCTGATCTATTTTGCGATCCTGTTCCCGTCGACGCTGGTGGCGCGGCGGCTGGAGCGCGGGCTGACGTACGACAAGGTGTGAGTAGCATCTTAGTTGCTGCGGCATCGGCGGTTCACCTCTCCCGCTTGCGGGGGAGGTCGCTGTGCATCGAAGATGCACTGCGGGTGGGGGCTCTCTCCAAGGAAAGAGCGCCGCTTGTGGCGATACCCCCACCCCGACCCTCCCCGGCAAGCGGGAGAGGGAGCGCAGTGCCGATGTTGGCGCAGCCTTACCTCAAATACTCAACTCCACCGGCACGTCCTCCGGCTTGACGCCGGCGAGGCCGAGGCCCTTGACGAACCATTCGCGCATCTGGCCGATGCCGCGGTTATAGTCGACCCACACCGACAGGAAGTCGCGCCAGCGCTTGTCGCCCTCGCGGCGCACCGCCATGCCGCTCGCGATCGTCACCGAGGGCGAGGCCAGGATCTTGTAGCTGCCGAGATTGGGGTTCTTGGCGATCGCGGTCAGGCCGAGCACCAGCGCGTTGACTACGCAATCGACGCGGCCCGACGACATTTCCAGCATCACCTCGTCGCGCGACTTCAGCGATTTGATGGTGGCGTTCGGCGCAAAGCGCCGCGCCACCGCCTCGTTGGCCGAGCCGACGTCGACCGCGATCCTGACCTCCGGCTTGTTGATGTCGGCCCAGGTCTTGGCCTCCAGCCCCTTCTTCAGCATCGCGCCGAACGGATGCGGGAACACCAGATTGGTGAAATCGACCACCAGTGCCCGCTGCGGCGTCGGGTTGAGCGCGAAGCCGAGATCGATCTTGTTGGCCTGCAGATCGAGAATTGAATTGCCATAGGTCGATTCGACATACTCCAGCTTGACGTCGAGCAGCTTTGCCAGGTCGTTGGCCATCTCGATCGAGAAGCCGGACCAGGTGCCGGAGGCGAGATCCTTGTTGAAATAGGGCAGCTCGCCCGGCAGTACGGCGATCCGCAGCACCTTGTTGGCGCGGATACGGTCCAGCGTGTTGTCGGCAGGTGTCTGCGCCGCGGCCGGGGTTGCCAACGCGGCGACCAGCGCGGCGCCACTGCCGATCCCGAGCGCATAGCGCAGCGCGTCACGGCGATCTTCGGAAATTGTGATGTCGTCGGATTGAGTCAAGCGGGCCTCCCTGCACCAGATCGGGGAAGCCTAGCGTCGGGATTTGGCCACAGCAATAGTGCGGGCCTGCGCCAATAGTAGGCGAGGCGAGGGCGCGGTTGCCTATGTTCTGAACTTCACCTCTCCCGCTTGTGGGGGAGGTCGAATAAGGCCTCGAACCGCGCCCTTTGGGCTTAGCAACGATAGGTCATGTTCGCCCCTGTGACCGAAGAAAAGAAAACGGCGGGGAAGCTTAGTTCGGCGACCCAATCGAGCACTTGGTTGTCGGTCTGGGTTTCGGGGCTTGAAAGGTGTGGAAACTGAAAAAGGACCGTCCCGTGAATATCCAAAAGAACGAGACGATCGATGACCCAAACATCACCGTCGTCAGTTGAGAAAAATTTCGCCAACAATTCTGCTGTTCCGTCAGAACGAAGCCTGAGCGTTGGGCCGTTGTTCAGGGTGCCGTTCAAGAAGCCGGACAGCTTGCAATCGCCATAACGGATAGGCGCGCTCCAACTGAGGTCAAGGGTTTGGACAGCATGTGTCGCAACACCCTTATGAGTTTCCGGCTGGTCGGTCGATGAACTCTTGCTTTCGCGATGTTCCTTCAACATTGCCTACGCCTCCTTTTAGCCCGCGAATTGCGGACAACCTCTGGTTTAAGGTGGGCGTGCAAGAAGACCAGTGAGCTGCCTCACAATCTACGATCGCGATTTAGTGATCTTCCCCGGGGGGCGGGCGCGCATGTGGTTAGATCAATACCGTCCCGGCACATACATCTCCGGCGGGATCGGGCCGCGGTGATAGTCGGGGTTGCGCACCCGCGGCGGCAGCACGACCGGCTGGTGTACGACCTGCTGATACGGGATCTGGTCGAGCAGATGCGAGATGCAGTTGAGCCGGGCGCGCTTCTTGTCGACGGCGTCGACGATCCACCACGGCGAGTCCTGCAGATGGGTGCGCTCCAGCATCGTCTCCTTGGCCTTGGTGTAGAGCTCCCAGCGGGTCCGCGCCTCGACGTCCATCGGGCTCAGCTTCCACTGCTTCAGCGGGTCATGGATACGCATCGAGAAGCGGAACGCCTGTTCCTCGTCGGTGATTGAGAACCAGTATTTCAACAGGATGGTGCCGGAGCGGATCAGCATGCGCTCGAATTCCGGCACCGAATTGAAGAATTCCTCATACTGCTCGTCGGTGCAGAACCCCATCACCTTCTCGACGCCGGCGCGGTTGTACCAGCTGCGGTCGAACAGCACCATTTCGCCGCCGGCCGGCAGATGCGACACGTAGCGCTGAAAATACCATTGCGTACGTTCGCGCTCGTTCGGCGCCGGCAGCGCGGCGACACGGCAAATGCGCGGGTTGAGCCGCTGGGTGATGCGCTTGATGACGCCGCCCTTGCCGGCGGAATCGCGACCCTCGAACAGCACCACGACCTTCTTCTTCTCGTGCTGCACCCAGTCCTGCAGCTTCACCAGCTCGCCCTGCAGCCGCAGCAATTCGCGGAAATAGATCTTGCGGTCGATCGACGGATGTCCAGCGGCCCCGTCATGGTCGAGCCCGTTGAGCCTGTCGTCGTCGAGCTCAAGCTCGAGTTCCTCATCGAGGCTGTCGGCCATCTCCTGGTGGATGCGGGCGCGCAAGGCTTCGTCGTGCAAGGCCTCGTCACGCAAGGCTTCATCTCGGGAGGCTTCGTCGGTGAGGTGGGGGGCGGTCATGCAGGTCCGTCTTTCAGTGTGTTAGATGGATCGACGGAAGCATTGACGGGCGATGTTACCCCTCTATGACAATGGCATGACCGCTGTTTCACGCAGGCGGCGGGACTGTGCTAACAAGCGCCGACAACAATGGGAGACGCCGATGATTTCGCTCACGCCAAAAGACGTCCTGCCGGAGGACGCGACCGCCGGCACGCTGGTCGGACGGGTCTGGCTGCCGCAGGCCGGCGGCCCGGCCGTAGTCGCGGTGCGGACGGACGGCGTGTTCGATGTCACGGCACGGTTCCCGACGGTGAGTGCGCTGTGCGAGGAGAGCGATCCCGCCGCGGCGCTGCGCGCGACCAAAGGCGAGCGGCTCGGCGATTTCGACGCGATCCTCGCCAACACGCCGCCGGATCGCCGCGACGGCGCAAAACCGCATCTGCTCGCGCCGATCGATCTGCAGGTGCTGAAGGCCGCCGGCGTCACTTTCGCGATCTCGATGCTGGAGCGCGTGATCGAGGAGCGGGCGCGCGGCAATCCGTCCTCGGCGGAAGCGATCCGCACCGAGGTGGTGCGGCTGGTCGGCGACGATCTCTCCAAGCTGAAGCCCGGCTCCGAGCAGGCGATGAAGCTGAAGCAGGTGCTGATCGACCAGAACGCCTGGAGCCAGTATCTGGAGGTCGGCATCGGCCCGGACGCGGAAGTGTTCACCAAGGCGCCGACGCTGTCCTCGGTCGGCACCGGCATGGATGCCGGGCTGCATCCGAAGTCGACCTGGAACAATCCGGAGCCGGAGGTCGTGCTGATCGTGTCCGGCGCCGGCAAGATCGTCGGCGCCGCGCTCGGCAACGACGTCAATCTGCGCGATTTCGAAGGCCGCTCGGCGCTGCTATTGTCGAAGGCCAAGGACAACAACGCGTCCTGCGCGATCGGCCCGCTGCTCAGGTTGTTCGACCAGACCTTCTCGCTCGACGACGTCAGGAAGATGGATGTCGGCCTGACCGTGAAGGGCGCGGACGGTTTCGTGCTCGAAGGCCATTCCTCGATCTCAAAGATCAGCCGCGACCCGACCGATCTGGTCGCCCAGACCATCGGCCCCGTGCACCAATATCCCGACGGCTTTGCGCTGTTCCTCGGCACGATGTTCGCGCCGGTCAAGGACCGCGACGCCAAGGGTGAGGGCTTCACCCACAAGCGCGACGACATCGTCACCATTGCCGCGCCCCAGCTCGGCAAGCTCGTCAACCGCATGCGCGGCAGCGACGAATGCGAGCCCTGGACCTTCGGCGTCGGTGCGCTGATGAAGAATTTGGCACAGCGCAAGGTGCTGTAGGGCGCGGGCAGAGCGTAGGGTGGGTTAGCCGACCACGTCCGCCGTAGCTCAACGAGCGAAGGCGGAAGGCGTAACCCACCATCTTCGCCGCGAGCGGCACGGTGGGTTGCGTCTCCGGAGACGCGCAGCGCAAGCGCACTCAGCCCGAACATGTTCAGAAACCTGCGCGGCAGGTCGATCGTGTGCTGCAACTTGAGCGCGCTGCGCGCAGCGAAATTTGGATTGCCACTTTTTCCCGATTTGTGTGATCTGCTTCACGCTCGCCGGCGCATGATCCGTGTCAGCATATCGGCTCGGACGCGAACAGAAGGAGTCGCGGACATGCGCGAATGGTCAAAGGGACTGCCCGATTGGCTTGCAACGGATATGCTGGTGATTGCCGTCGCATTGGCCATCATCGTGACCGGCGTGTGGATCGCGCCGTAGCTGGGCTGTTGCGCCGTGTCGGTCTCGGCGCTGGCGTGCCCCGGTCACGGACAGACTTCCTCGTTGAAGCCGCCGGACTGCTGCTCAAGATGGCAGCCTTTCCTCACCGGGCGACAAGGGACGCCGTTCTTGCAAAAGATCTGGCCCGAGGGCTGGTCCTTCGCCTGCTGCTTGCGCTGTGCGACAGGCTTCTTGTTGTCTGGTGGATCTCCGGCATTTTGTGCGGTTGCCGCCGCGGTTGAGGCGAGGGCGACGACAATCATTGCGGCCATTGACGAGGCTTTCACGGCGGTTTCCTCCAGGTGTCCGGGAGACCAATGCGGGGGGATCGCTCGCGACCATATCGCAAATCCCGTGAAGGCGCCCGGTGGACAACGGCTCCGGGCTGCTTCCGGGGTTGCACCTCGACCTCTCACAACAACTGCTGCGGCGTATGGGTCCCGGCCTTCGCCGGGACGACGGTGTACATTTTGGCGCGACCGATGGCACCATTCAGATGCAAGCGACACTCACACCGGCAGCGCGGTCGAGTACTTCACCTGGCTCAGCGCAAAGCTCGACTCGATCGAGGCGATGCCGTCGAGCCGGGTCAGCTTGTTCTTCAAAAATGCTTCATAGGAGGAGAGGTCGGCGGCGACGACGCGCAGCAGATAGTCGCGGTTGCCGGTCATCAGGTAGCACTCGAGCACCTCGTCCCATTTCGAGATCGCGCGGGCGAAGCGGTTGAGATCTTCCTCCTTCTGCCGCGCCAGCTTGATTGAGATGAAGACCGAGACATGCAGCCCGATCGATTTCTGATCGACGGTTGCGATGTAGCGAGAGATCACGCCGCGTTGCTCGAGCAGCTTGACCCGGCGGTGGCAGGGCGACACCGACAGCCCGACCTTGTCGGCCAATTCCTGCATGGTCATGCGGCTGTCGGTCTGGAGCAGACTCAGGATCTTGCGGTCGATGGCGTCGAGGGCAGGCATTGAGATGAACTCGTTGGTTGCGGCCGGATCGTGGGAATTTATCCCAATTTTTTCTGTGTTGTCGCGTGGAATTGAGATTTTCGCCGGTCCCCGCGGCAGTAATATCGGAGATATCGCCCGGAGCATCGCCAGGAACATCGTCATGGGAATCGCGCCTGAACGCCTCGATATGCTCACAGCCCTGGCCCGCAAGGTGCTGTGGCTGTCGTCATGGACCATCCACCACGCCAACCATGTCAGGCAAAATAGCGACGGGTTGAAGGTCGGCGGTCACCAGGCGTCGTCGGCTTCGCTCGCCAACATCATGTCGGCGCTGTATTTCTCGGTGCTGCGGCCGCAGGACCGCGTCGCGGTGAAGCCGCATGCGAGCCCGGTGTTCCACGCGATCCAGTATCTGTTCGGCCACCAGACCCGCGACAAGCTGGAGAATTTCCGCGGCTACAAGGGCGCGCAGTCCTATCCGTCGCGCACCAAGGACGTCGACGACGTCGATTTCTCCACCGGCTCGGTCGGCCTCGGCGTGGCGCAGACTTTGTTCGCCTCGCTGGTGCAGGATTACGTCAAGGCGCATGGCTGGATGAAGGACCGGCCTGAGGGCCGCATGATCGCGCTGGTCGGCGACGCCGAGATGGACGAGGGCAATATCTTCGAGGCGCTGCTGGAAGGCTGGAAGCACGGCCTGCGCAACACCTGGTGGGTGGTCGACTATAACCGCCAGTCGCTCGATGCCGTGGTGCGCGAAGGGTTGTGGGCCAAGTTCGAAACCATGTTCCGCAATTTCGGCTGGGACGTGGTGATCGTGAAGTACGGCAGACTGATGCTCGAGGCGTTCGCCGAACCGGGCGGCGAGGCGTTGCGGCGCTGGATCGACAATTGCCCGAACCAGATGTACGCGGCGCTCTGCTTCCAGGGTGGTGCTGCGTTCCGCAAGCATCTGCACGACGATATCGGCGACCAGGGCGAGGTGACGGCCCTGATCGATCGCCGCAGCGACGACCAGTTGCTGGCGCTGATGTCGAACCTCGGCGGCCACGACATGGCGAGCATGATCGAGGCCTTCGAGGCTGTCGATCACGACCGCCCGGTCTGCTTCATCGCCTACACCATCAAGGGCGTCGGCCTGCCGATGCAGGGCCACAAGGACAACCACGCCGGCTTGATGACGGTGGCGCAGATGGAGAGGTGGCGCGCCGCGCAGAACATCCGCACCGGCCATGAGTGGGACAAGTTCGAGGGCCTGTCGCAGGAGCCGACGAAGCTCGAGGCTTTCCTGTCGGAAGCGCCGTTCAACCGCGAGGGGCGCCGCCGGCTGTCGGCACCTGAAATCGACTTGCCGGAGCGGCTGGCGTTCAAGGCCTCGGCGCAGATGTCGACGCAGCAGGGCTTTGGCCTCGTGCTTCACGAACTGGCCCGCGGCGACAGCGAGCTGGCCTCGCGCATCGTCACCGCGTCGCCCGACGTCACGGTGTCGACCAATCTCGGCGGCTGGGTCAACCGCCGCGGCCTGTTCGCGAAGGCGGAGAACCACGACCTGTTCCGGCAGGAGAAGATCCCATCCGCCTTCACCTGGGAATATTCGCCGAAGGGACAACATCTCGAGCTCGGCATCGCCGAGATGAATTTGTTCATCATGCTCTCGGCGCTTGGGTTGTCGCACCAGATCAATGGCGCGCGGCTATTGCCGGTCGGCACGCTGTACGATCCCTTCATCGAGCGCGGCCTCGATGCGTTGAACTATGCTTGCTACCAGGACGCCCGCTTCATGGTGGCGGCGACGCCGTCGGGCATCTCGCTGGCGCCGGAAGGCGGCGCGCATCAGTCGATCAAGACGCCGCTGATCGGTCTAGGGCAGGACGGACTCGCCTCGTTCGATCCGGCCTTTGTCGATGAACTTGCCGTGATCATGGGCTGGGGCTTCGGCCACATGCAGCGCGAGGGCGCCGAGGGCGGTTCGGTTTACTTGCGACTCTCGACGCGAACGCTGGAGCAGCCGCAACGGATCATGACGCCGGACCTGCAGCGCGACATCACCGACGGCGCCTACTGGATGCGCAAGCCGGGTCCGAACTGCGACATCGTCATTGCCTATACCGGCACCGTCGCGCCGGAGGCTATCGAGGCGGTCGGCCTGATCGGCGAGAGCCACCGCGACGTCGGTCTCCTGGCGGTAACCTCGGCCGACCGGCTCTATGGCGGATGGTCCGCCGCACGGAATTTGCGGCGCGACCGCCGCGGCGTGCAGCATTTGAGTCACATCGAGCGGATGCTGGCGCCGCTCGGCCGCGACTGCGGCATTGTGACCGCGATCGACGGCCATCCGGCCTCGCTCGGCTGGCTCGGCAGCGTGCGCGGCCACCGCCTCGAGGCGTTGGGTGTCGAGCAGTTCGGCCAGACCGGCACGATCGGCGACCTCTATCGCCACTACGGCATCGACGCCAACGCCATCATCGACGCGGCGGAAAGCCTCTCCGTCGGTGCGCCGGTGCGGCATCGCAAAATGGCGGTGTGAGGCGTTGCTGGCTCCCCATCGTCGTCCCGGCCTAGTGCGCAATTGCGCACGGGGAGCCGGGACCCATAACCACGAATGGGCGTTGTGAACGCGACTCGTTGCCCCAGCCTTCCACCGCATCAACATCGGTGGTTATGGGCCCCGGCTTTCGCCGGGGCGACGGTTGAAGCCTTGCCAGCCGCTTGCCTCGGACCTTATATCTCGCGGGCGCGCACGAGCCGCGTCCCGCATATGGCGGGTTCAATTCGCCGGGCTTTCGTGCAAGGATGCCTGCCGAACGCTTTCGTTCCCCATTCCATACGCCCCGTACAAGAGGTTTCCGATGGTCAATCGCATGCAATTCTACATCGACGGCGCCTGGGTCGATCCGGTCGTCAAAGGCAAGTCCACCCCTGTCGTCAATCCGGCGACCGAAGAAGCGATGTATGAGATTGCGCTCGGCTCCAAGGCCGATGTCGACAAGGCAGTCGCCGCCGCCAAGCGCGCGTTCGAGACGTTTTCCCAGACCAGCCGCGAAGAGCGCGTCGCGCTGCTCACCAAGGTCATCGAGGTCTACAAGGGCCGCATGAAGGAGATCGGCGCCGCCGTCTCCGACGAGATGGGCGCGCCGCTGCCGATGGCGGAGAAGCTGCAGGCCGGCGCCGGCCTCGGCCATCTCATGAACACCCTCGAAGTGCTCAAGAAGTACGAGTTCGAGGAGACCATGGGCACCGCCGTGATCGTGCGCGAGCCGGTCGGCGTGATCGGCATGATCACCCCCTGGAACTGGCCGCTCAACCAGATCGCCTGCAAGGTCGCGCCTGCGCTCGCCGCCGGCTGCACCATGATCCTCAAGCCGTCGGAGTTCACCCCGACTTCGGCGCTGATCTTCGCGGAAATCCTCCATGAAGCCGGCGTGCCGAAGGGCGTGTTCAACCTCCTCAACGGCCTCGGCCCGGAGGTTGGTGCTGCGATGAGCGAGCACCCGGACATCGACATGATCTCGTTCACCGGCTCGACCCGCGCCGGCGTCGACGTCGCCAAGCGTGCAGCACCGACCGTGAAGCGCGTCAGCCAGGAGCTCGGCGGCAAGTCGCCGAACGTGATCCTCGAGGGCGCCGACCTCGCCAAGGCGGTGACCGGCGGCGTGATGCACATGTTCAACAACTCGGGCCAGTCCTGCAACGCACCGTCGCGCATGATCGTGCCGCTCTCCAAGATGAAGGAAGTGGCCGCGATCGCGAAGGGCGTCGCCGACAAGACCAAGGCCGGCGATCCGCGTGCCGACGGCACCACGATCGGTCCGGTCGTGAACCGCGGCCAGTGGGACAAGATCCAGGCGCTGATCCAGAAGGGCATCGACGAGGGCGCAACGCTCGTCGCCGGCGGCCCGGGCCTGCCTGAGGGCGTCAACAAAGGCTTCTATGTCCGTCCGACCATCTTCGCCGACGTCACCAACGACATGACGATCGCCCGCGAGGAGATCTTCGGACCGGTGCTGACCATCCTCGGCGCCAAGGACGAAGCCGAGGCAGTGAAGATCGCCAACGACACGCCCTATGGTCTCGCCGGTTACGTCTCGGCCGACTCCGTGGAAACCGCGCGCCGCGTCGGCCGCCAGATCCGCGCCGGCAACGTCAACCTGCAGGGCGTGCCGAACGAGCGCTCTGCGCCGTTCGGTGGCTACAAGCAGTCCGGCAACGGCCGCGAGTGGGGCCGCTACGGTCTGGAAGAATATCTCGAGGCCAAGGCCGTCGCCGGCTACAACGCCGCGTAAGCCGATCCACGAGTGACACGATTTCTGGCGCCGGGGCGGATCACCGCTCCGGCGTCAGACGTTTTGGAAGGTAGAAGTTTTTATCGTCGTCCCGGCGAAGGACGGGACCCATTACCACAGGCCTTCGTTTTGCGAAGATTGCGGCCCCACCTGCCAATCCAAGATCCATCGGTGGTTATGGGTCCCGGCTCCGTTCGCAATCGCGCACTCGGCCGGGACGACGAAGGAGACTTAACCGCCGAGCGCGCCTTGGGTGTTGACGTAGAGCGCATAGATCGACTGGCTCGCCGCCATGAACAGGCGGTTGCGCTTGACGCCGCCGAAGCAGAGGTTGGCGCAGCGTTCCGGCAGCGCGATGCGGCCGATCATGACGCCGTCGGGCGCGAACACCACGACGCCGTCGAGCTCGGGATCACCCATGCCCCAGCCGCACCACAGATTGCCGTCGATGTCGCAGCGCATGCCGTCGGGCGTGCCGGGGCCGGCATCGATGAAGACGCGCTTGTTGGAAATCGTCGTGCCGTCGGCGGAGACGTCATAGGCTAGGATCTTGCGGTTCGGCTCGCCGCGGGATTCCACGACGTAGAGGATCTTCTCGTCCGGCGAGAAGCACAGCCCGTTCGGGCCGAGCACTCCCTCGGCGACGATGCTGGCCTTGCCGGTCGCGGGATCGAGCCGGTAGACGTTGGGCGCGATCTCGGGATCGGCCTTGTAGCCCTCGTAATTGCCGAGCAGGCCGAAGATCGGATCGGTAAACCAGATCGCACCGTCGGATTTCACCACGACGTCGTTCGGCGAGTTCAGCCGGTTGCCGCCGAAGGAGTCGATCAGCACCGTAATCGATCCGTCATATTCGGTGCGCACCACGCGGCGGCCGCCATGCTCGCAGGTGATGAGACGGCCCTGGCGGTCGCGGGTGTTGCCGTTGGCGAAGTTCGACGGCTTGCGGAAGATGCTGACCGCGCCGGTCTCTTCCTCCCATTTGAGGATGCGCTGGTTCGGGATGTCGCTGCACAACAGATAGCGGCCGTCGCCGAACCACACCGGGCCTTCGGCCCAGCGCAGGCCGGTGGCGATGCGCTCAATGGCGGAGAGTTTCAGCCAGTATTTCTCGAAGCGCGGATCGAGCGCATGGATCGCGGGATCGGGATAGTAGGTCGCAGGACGCCAGCCGGCGGAATGGACATCGGACATTTGCTGTTCTCGTTGTTGTGTTTCGATGGTGTTTCCTTGAGCGCATGGTTTGCTATCATTGTCGGCCTGCGACCGCAATTCGGTCCAATGAATCACTTGGGCGAACAGGAAAGACGAGGGACGAAATGCCACGCATATTGATGACCGGCGCATCCGGTGGAATCGGCAGGAGCCTGCGCAAGCTGCTGCCGCCGATCTATCCGGATCTGCTGTTGAGCGACATCAAGCCGCCGGCCGATCTCGGCAACAACGAAACATTCAAGGCGGCCGATCTCGCCGACCTCGCGCAGGTCGAGGCGATCTGCGAGGACGTCGACGGCATCCTGCATTTCGGCGGCTATTCGGTCGAAGGCCCCTGGGATGCGATCCTGCAGTCCAACATCATCGGCTGCTACAATCTGTTCGAAGCGGCGCGCAAGAAGGGGGTCAAGCGCGTGATTTTCGCCTCGTCCAATCACGCCGTCGGCTTCTACCCGCGCCATCACCGCATCGGCACCGAGGTCACCGCGCGGCCGGACAGCCGTTACGGGGTGAGCAAGGTGTTCGGCGAAGGCGTCGGTGCGCTTTATGCCGACAAGCACGGCATAAAGGTGACCTGCATCCGGATAGGCAATTTCGGCGAGGTGCCGCTAGATCACCGCAGGCTCTCGATCTGGCTCAAGCCGGAAGATCTGGTACAGCTCTGCCGCATCGGGCTCGAGCATCCCGACATCCATTTCGAGGTGCTGTACGGCGCGTCCTACAATGAGCGCTCCTGGTGGGACAATCACCGCGCCTACGATCTCGGCTATCGCCCGAGCGGTCGTGGCGAAGATTTCCGCGAGCACGCGATGGCCGAGCAGGCCAAGCTGCCGCCGGATCCCGTCGGCGACTATTACCAGGGCGGCGCGTTCTGCAGCATGGAGTTCGACGGCGACAGGGGCAGGGTGATCGACTGGAAGAAGTGATCAGTCCTCGCATTGCGGCAGCTGCTTCACCGCTTCGGTGTGCTCCCGCTGGCTCTCCTTCGAGCCCTGCCCGGATATCTTGGGCAGGCTCCCGGGCCCGTCGAAAGTCTCGGCGAAGTGGGTGAGGGGGAAGTTGAGGCTGATGGTCTGCCCGGTCAGGCTCTTGGCCTCGACGGCGATGGTTTGCGCATGCTTCAGCCGTTCGATCATCTCGCCGTCGGCTTCGAGCGCGCCACCGCAGCCGAGCGTGTAGCAATGCGGCCTGGCGATCTGGATCGGCTCGTCCTGATCGATCCGCAGGCTGATCGTGCCCTCCAGCATGGTCCGCGTTCCGACATTGGCGCTGACGATCGCGCGCTTGCTGGTCTGCGGCGAAACGCTGATGCTGCCACCCGACGGCGAACATTGGCCGCGGGCGGCGGCGCCGACGAAGCAGCTTGCCTGGGTCAGGCAGGTCTTGGTCCAGGGCTCGTAGCTGAGCTGCGTCGCGCGCGGGTCGGCCGCTTCACCGACAGTGCCAAGCGCAAGCAGCGCGGCGAACGATCCAATCAACAAAGCCACATAGCGCATCGCCGTCTCCTTCACGAGGAGGCCGCGTATCTTGCTATTGCGGCTTTTTGTCGTTTGAGATGCGGACGAGATAATCCGCCTTGCTGTATTGCATGTGATCGACGCAGAGCTGCGCCAGCGCCCAGCTGTCGCGGCCTTTCAGCAGCTCGATCATCAACTCGTGCTGGCGGCGCGACAATGCGAGCCCCTCGCTGTCGGCGAGATTCTTCGCGCGCATCGGCAACGTCAGGTTCATGTAGTCCTGCAGCGAGCGGACCAGATAGGGATTGCCGCAGGCGGAGAACAGCGCGAGGTGGAACGCATCGTTGGTTTCATGAATCCCGCGCATGTCCTGCGCGTCGGCCTTGATGCAGTAGTGCCGTTGCAGCTCGCTCAATTGGTCGATCAGGCTTTCCGGCGCGGGCAGCGCGATCATCAGCGCGGCCTGGCGCGTCAGCATCTCGCGCACCTGGTAGATCTGCCGCACTTCTTCGGCCGAATAGAATCGCACCGTGGCGCCGACATTCTTCTCGCGCAGCACGATGCCCTGGCGCTCGAGCTGGAACAGCGCCTGGCGGACGAAATGCCGGCTCGCGCCGTAGCGCTGCATCAGCGTATCCTCTACCAGCCGCAGGCCGGGGGCGAAACGGCCGAAGATGATGTCCTCCTCCAGCCGGCGGATCACCTCCGCCTGCTCCTCCTCGCGCGAGGGGGTCTGGATATCGGGCAATGTGGGCTCGGCTGTCATGCGCTCTGGGCTTCGGATCGATGCCTGAGGTCAGCATGGCGCAATGGTTATTGTCAATAATGGGGGTAATTTTGCCGCAGAGCAGCTAGGCTCGGTCGCCAGATTATCTCATATTGACAATAATTCCTGCCGCTCCTTAAGTGCGGGCGAACAACCACGGGACGAGAAGAAAATGGCCGACGGACTTCGCAAGGGACTGACAAGCTATGGTGACGCCGGCTTCTCGCTGTTCCTGCGCAAGGCCTTCATCAAGGCGATGGGCTATTCGGACGATGCGCTCAACCGCCCGATCGTCGGCATAACCAACACCTACAGCGACTACAATCCCTGCCACGGCAACGTGCCGCAAATCATCGAGGCGGTGAAGCGCGGCGTGATGCTGTCGGGCGCGATGCCGTTCGTGTTCCCGACCATCTCGATCGCCGAGAGCTTTGCGCATCCGACCTCGATGTATCTGCGCAATCTGATGGCGATGGATACCGAGGAGATGATCCGCGCCCAGCCGATGGATGCGGTGATCGTGATCGGCGGTTGCGACAAGACCTTGCCGGCGCAGCTCATGGCCGCCATCAGCGCCGATCTGCCGACGGTGGTGATCCCGGTCGGGCCGATGGTGGTTGGCCATCACAAGGGCGAGGTGCTTGGCGCCTGCACCGATTGCCGCAGGCTGTGGGGCAAATATCGCGCCGGCGAGATCGACGACAACGAGATCGAGGCGGTGAACGGCCGTCTCGCGCCGTCGGTCGGCACCTGCATGGTGATGGGCACGGCTTCCACCATGGCCTGCATCACCGAGGCGCTCGGCCTGTCGCTGCCGATGAGCGCGACGATCCCGGCGCCGCACGCCGAGCGCTTCCGCTCGGCGGAGGCCAGTGGCCGCGTCGCCGCCGAGATGGCGAAGACCAAGGGACCGAAGCCGAGCGAGATCCTGACGCCATCGTCGTTCCGCAACGCCCAGGTCGTGATGCAGGCGATCGGGGGCTCGACCAATGGCCTGATTCACCTCACCGCCATCGCCAACCGCTCGCCCTACAAGATCGACCTCGAGGCGTTCGACAAGCTGGGCCGCGAAGTGCCCGTGCTGGTCGACCTCAAGCCGTCGGGCGAGCATTACATGGAGCATTTCCATCACGCCGGCGGGGTGCCGAAGTTGATGGCGCAGCTCGGTGACCTCATCGACCTCGATGCCAGGACCATCACCGGCCAGACCTTGCGTGAGGTCGTTGCCGGCGCGGAAGAAGTACCCGGACAGGATGCGATCCGCTCCAAGGCGAACCCGATCAAGGCCGAAGGCGCGATGGCGATCCTGCACGGCAATCTCGCGCCGCGCGGCGCCGTGATCAAGCAGTCGGCGGCGAGCCCAAAACTGCTGCAGCACACCGGGCGCGCCGTGGTGTTCGAGTCGGTCGAGGACATGACGCTGCGGATCGACGATCCCGCGCTCGATGTGACCGCCGACGATGTGCTGGTGCTGCGCAATGCCGGCCCGAAGGGCGCCCCGGGCATGCCCGAGGCGGGCTACCTGCCGATCCCGAAGAAGCTCGCGCGCACCGGCGTGAAGGACATGGTGCGCATCTCGGATGCGCGGATGAGCGGCACCGCGTTCGGCACCATCGTGCTGCACATCACGCCGGAGTCCGCCGTCGGCGGTCCGCTTGGACTGGTGCGGAACGGCGACAAGATCCGGCTCGACGTTGCCAAGCGCAGCATCGATCTCCTCGTCGACGAAGCCGAGCTACAGAAGCGTCGCACGGCGCAGGCGCCGGCCGGCACGCCAGATTGGGCCAAGCGCGGCTACGCGCATCTGTTCAATGAGACGATCCTCCAGGCCGACGAAGGCTGCGATTTCGACTTCATGCGCGCCAAGGGGAAGTAACCGGCAAATAGCTGGCGTTGTTCGTCACAGCGGTCGTATTGTCGATAATTCCGGCGATGCGGCGCTCAATGGCGCCGGAAGCTGCCTGATTTCTCCTGTTTTATTGACAATCCCGCGGGACTGGTGGGATGATCGCGTCAATTAAGAACAGGGGGAACGTCACGATGGGCTATCCAGCCAGGATCGTCGGGATCGCCATGGCCGCGGCAGCGTTGCTGCTGCCGGCGAACGCTGGCGCGCAGGAGGTCAAGCACCTCCGCTTCGCCTATGACCAGCCGCGCAACACCGGCTACTCGGTCGCCGGCGATCTGTTCGCCGACAAGCTCAAGGAATTGAGCAAGGGGACGCTGATCGTCGATCAATATCCCGGCGCGCAGCTCGGCCAGGAGCCGCAGCTGCTGCAGCTCGTGAAATCAGGCGACATCGAGTTTGCCATCATCTCCTCCGCCAACACCGCGACGATCTCGCCACAGGCCGGCGTGATGTCGCTGCACTTCCTGTTCCGCAACGACGCCCATGTGATCAAGGCGCTGGCGGATCCGCAGGTGTTCGACGCCATCAGGACGATGATCGACGAGACCGCGCAGGGCCTGCATGTGATCGGTACCGGATCGCAGGGCGTGCGCCACATCTACAGCAAGAAGGAAATCCACAACGTCGGTGACCTCAAGGGGCTGAAGGTGCGGGTGCAGGCGACCGCGACCGAGGACACCATGTTCCCGGCCTACGGCGCGCAGACCGTGCACATGCCGTTCGGCAGCGTCTATACCTCGCTGCAAACCGGCGTGGTCGATGCCGCCGAGAACAGCATCAACGTCTATCTCGTCAACAAGCACTATGAGGTCGCGCCGGTGCTGTCCATCACCGAGCACGAGGCCAACAACGCGCTGCTGTTCGTCTCCGACAAGCTCTGGCAGAGCCTCTCCGCCGAGCAGAAGCAGTGGGTGCAGGCTGCCGCGAACGAGGTCAGCGCCAAGGAGCCGGGCAAAGCATTCGAGCTGGAGCGGAACGCGCTGACCAAGCTGAAATCGTTCGGCGTCAAGGTGGTCGAGGACGTGGACAAGAAGGGCTTCACCGCGATCGCCGATCCCTATCTCGACAAGCTCGCCAAGGACCTCGGCCCGCATGCGGAGAAGATCAAGAACCTGATCCGCGCGATCAACTAGACAAGCGTCGTCCCGGCCTAGTGCGCAATTGCGCACGGGGGCCGGGACCCATACGCCGCGGCCTTTCAGTTGAACGACTAAGGTCGCCGACTTTCTGCACGCAACTCGAGCCGGGGGGGTATGGGTCCTGGCCCCCCGTGCGCAATTGCGCACTAGGCCGTGACGATGAGGAACTTCGAGCCATGGCCATTGCCGACCGACTGGTGCTGCGACGGCAGCGGCATCTGAAGTGGCGGGCGCTGGATCGGCTCGAGCTGATCCTGATGATGCTGTGCGGCCTGTTGTGCCTCGGCTTCTCGCGCTCGGTGACCGCCGACATCGTCACCCGCACCATCGGTCACCCCTGGCTGTGGCTGCAGGAGGTGACCTCAACGCTGTTCATCTACGCGATCTTCATCGGTGCCGCGGTCGCGACAAGGCGCAACGATCATCTGTATCTGACGGCGATTTCGGAGGCGATGCACGGGACGCCGCGGCTGATTGTCGAGATCGTCATCCGCCTTGTCGTGCTGGGCGTCGCCTTCTGCCTGGTCTGGTATGGCTATCAGAACTACCTCCGCGGCTTCGGCAGTTTCCGCCTGCCGTCGGGCACGCCGATCGCGTCCCTCTACGCGGTGATCCCGCTGTCCGGCATCCTGATCGGCCTGTTCACGATCGAGCAGCTCGTCAACGGCGTCCGCAACGGCTTCGATCATCCGGAACCGCCGGATGACGACCTTCCGATTCCGGCGATCAACACCGGCGCGACCACGGGAGCGCAGCCGTGAGCGCACCGGTCGTGCTTGTGCTGATGTCGTCCTGCTTCCTGTTCTTCGGCTATCTCGGCGTGCCCGTGCCGTTCTCGCTGATGGCCGGCGTGTTCGTCGGCGCGCTGCTGTCTGACGTCTCGCTGGCGGCGATCATCCAGAAGATCTTCGACGGCGTCGATTCCGAGGCGCTGCTCGCGATCCCGTTCTTTCTTTTGGTCGGCGAGCTCATGAGCTCAGCGAACGTCGTGGTCCGCATCGCCAATCTGTCGGTCTCGCTGGTCGGCCACATCAGGGGCGGGTTGTCGCAGGTCGTGGTCGTCTTCAGCATGTTCTTCTCGGAGATGTCGGGCTCGACCACCGCCGACGTCGCGGTGATGAGCCGGGCGCTGGCCGGGCCGATGAAGCGGGAGGGTTATGAGCCGGCATTCATCGCCGCGATCATCGCCTCGGCATCGACCATCGCGGCGCTGGTGCCGCCGAGCATCACGGCGGTGGTCTATGGCGCGGTCGGCAACGTCTCGATCGCCGGCCTGTTCATGGCGGGCGTGGTGCCGGGGCTGATGATCGGCTTCGGGCTGATGATCTACTGCTATTTCTTCGGGCCCTCGGGCCTGCGAAAGCCGCGCGCGCCGCTGCGCCAGATCGCCTTCGCCGCCGGCGATGCCGCGCTGCCGCTGATGATTCCGGTGATCCTGCTCGGCGGCATCCTGACCGGCTGGTTCACGCCGACCGAGGCCGGCGTGGTCGCGGTCGTGTACATCATCGTGGTCGTGATCCCGGCGCTGAACCGCGGGCACCTGAAGAAGATCCCATATGACTTCTGCCTCGCCGGCCTGATCTTCTCGCTGCCGCTGATCACGATCGGGGCGGCGAACGCATTCGGCTGGATGCTGGCCTATCTGCGCGGCGCGATCTACATCGCCGACTGGATTACTTCCATCGCCGGCAATGATCCGCACCTCATCATGCTCTTGATGGTGCTGCTGTTCACCGTGGTCGGCGACTTCATCGAGCCGGTGCCGACCATCATCATCTTCATGCCGCTGGTCAACGCACTGACCCAGGCCGGCGACATCAACGGCGTGCATATGGGCGTGGTGCTGATCGCAACCCTCGCCTTCGGCCTGATCACGCCGCCCTACGGGCTGGTGCTGCTGATGGCCTCGAAATTCGTCGGCATCAGCTTTGCAAAAGCGCTGCGGGCGGCGCTGCCGATCTACGTCGTGTTCCTGGTCACGATCTGCTTCACGATCTATTTCCCGAAGGTCGTGCTGTGGCTGCCCAAGCAGGTGATCCCGGAATCGGTCGGCTGCTTCAAGGCACCCGGCGGCACCGGCTACATCTGCCCGAATTAGCCTCTATTTCGACTTGCTGGTGAACTTCTTCACCGCGACTTGGAAGTCCTCGGTATGCATCGCCGTGATGATCTTGTGTTCCTCGGCATCGAGCTGCTGCTTGGTAGGCGTGGTCGCAGCCTGATAGACCAGTGACTTGGTCCCCGCGATCGCGGCGGGCGGATTTTTCGCCAGGCGTTCGGCAAGTTGCCGGGTGGCCGCTTTCAGTTCGGTCGCGGGCACCGTCTTGACGACCAGTCCCCATTCATAGGCTTGCTGCGCGGTGAAGCCATCCTCCGCAAGGAAGATCTGCAGCGCGCGACGGGTACCTACGGTGCCGACGATACCGACCGTGCTGCCGCCATCCGGCGACACGCCGATCTTGGCGTAGGCGGGAGTGAAGCGGGTATCGTCCGCGGCGATGCAGAGGTCGGTCACGAATGCGAGGCCCATGCCGGCGCCGGCCGCCGAACCGTGCACGCTCGACAGCACGACCTTTGGCATCCGCCGAACCGTCTCGATGAAGGCGTGGTAGTGATGAAGCATCTCGCTGACCACGGGGGTGATATTGTTGGCTTCGGCCGCGGCGCCGATGGTCTGCAAATCGCCGCCGGCGCAGAAGGCCCGGCCTTCGCCCTCGATGACCAGCACGCGGACGTCCCTGTTGGCCTCGACCTCGGCACTGAGCTGTTCAAGCTTTTTGGCAATCGTCAGGTCGATCGCATTGAACGCGGCCGGCCGGTTCAGCGTGATGGTCGCGATGGCGCCGTCGATCCGGAGCAAAGCGGGGTCGTTGGGGGAGGTGGGTTCTGGCATATTGAAGACCTCAGGCTTGTTGTTCCCGGCATTTAAGGCCCTGCCGGGAGAGGTGGCAATCCACCCCCTGACGCGAGGAACGTTTCTGCGCCCGGATTCGCCCAGAGACCCCCTTGCATCGGCGCGAGCCATGAGGCCAAATAGCCCCGCCTTCGGTACGCAGACACGAGCGCTGTGGGGACGGAGGCAAGCAAGCTAACATCGACAAGAGGAAACGGCATGGGTCACTCCTGCTCGCGCGCATTTGGGTTGTTCCGATGACAGGTGGGGTCATCATCGTCGGCGCCGGACATGCCGGCTTCCAGCTCGCGGCGTCACTGCGCCAGGCCGGATTTTCCGAGCGCATCGCGCTGCTCAATGACGAAGGCCATTTGCCGTATCAGCGGCCGCCTTTGTCGAAGGCCTATCTGAAGGGGACCGGCGGGCCCGAGACCCTGATGTTCCGGCCCGAGAAATTCTACCAGGACAACAAGATCGAGCTGATCACCGATCGCGCCCATGCGATCGACCGCAATGCGCGGAAGGTGACGCTGGCCTCCGGCGCATCGCTCGACTACGGCCATCTGGTGTTCGCGACCGGCGCGCGGAACCGGCTGCTCGACATCCCCAACGCGAAGCTCGACGCCGTCCGCTACCTGCGCATCCTCGACGAGAGCGAGGCGCTGCGCCATTTGATCGCACCCGGCATGCGCGTCGTGGTGATCGGCGCCGGCTTCATCGGGCTCGAATTCGCGGCGACCGCGCGTGGCAAGGGCCTCGAGGTCGACGTGGTCGAGCTCGCCTCCCGTGTGATGGCGCGGGCGGTGACCGCGGAGATCTCCGAGTTCTCGCAATCCCGCCACAGCGCGGCCGGCATCCGGATTCATCTCGGCGTGCAGGTCACGGCGATCGAGGCCGACGGCGCCAAGGTCACCGGAGTCAGCCTGAGCAATGGCACGCATATCCCGGCCGATCTCGTCGTGGTCGGCGTCGGCGTGCTGCCGAATGTCGAGCTTGCCGCGGAGGCCGGGCTGCCGGTGGCATCCGGCATCATCGTCGACGAGCATCTGTTGACCGCCGATCCTGATATCTCCGCGATCGGCGATTGCGCGCTCTATACCAGCAAGCGCTTCGGCGGGTCGCTGCGGCTTGAGTCGGTGCAGAACGCGACCGATCATGCGCGCTGTGTGGCGGCGCGGCTGACCGGCAAGACCGAGGTCTATGACGGGCTGCCGTGGTTCTGGAGCGACCAGGGCCCCGACAAGCTGCAGATGGCGGGCCTCACCACCGGCTACGATCGCGTCGTGCTGCGTGGCGACCGCGCGCAGGGGGCGTTCTCGGCGTTCTGCTATCGCGGCGACAGACTGCTCGGCATCGAGTCGGTCAACCGCGCCGGTGATCACATGTTCGGCCGCAGGCTGCTCGGCGCCGGCGGTTCAATCAGGCCGGAGCAGGCGGCGGACCCGGGGTTTGATCTCAAGAGCGCGCTGACCTAACAACATCGTCGTCCCTGCGAAAGCAGGGACCCATACTCCGCGGCCTGTGTTGTGAACCGTCGTTCCAGCGCTGCACAACAATTGACATTCGTGGTTATGGGTCCCGGCCTTCGCCGGGACGACGGGTGGAGAGAGCGTCCTCTACGTCCTGCGCCGTCGGCATTGATGGCGCAGCGCCCATCCGTTGCACGCAAATCGAGGCGGCGACGTTGGCGTAGGCCAGCGCGTCGCCGAGCTGCTTGCCGACGGCGAGCTGGGAGGCGAGGACGCCGACGAAGCAGTCGCCGGCGCCGGTGGTGTCGACGGCCTTGACCTCGCGCCCCGGCACCAGCAGCGGCTGGCCCTCGACCAGCGCCAGCACGCCGCGCTTGCCGAGCGTGACGCAGACGATCTTGCCGTGCCCCAAGGTCCGCGCCGCCTCGGAGAAGCGCTCCGGCGTGTCGCTGTCCCGCAGCTCCGCTCCGGTCAGGAAGCCGAGTTCGGTCTCGTTGAGAACAAGGATGTCGACGAGATCGAGCAGCGCCCTGTCGGCCCGTTTCGCCGGCGCCGGATTGAGGATCGTGGTGGCGCCGGCGGCGCGGGCGCGCCGGAAAAACACCGTGATCGTCGGCAGCGGGATCTCGAACTGGCTGACCGCGACGTCACCCTTGGCAAGCACGGGTGCCGCGACATCGTCGGCATCGACCAGCCCGTTGGCGCCCGGCACGACGACGATCGTGTTGTCGGCATTGGCAAGCGTGATGATCGCGGTGCCCGAATGCGTGCCGGCCGTGTCCTTGACGAAAGCGAGATCGACGCCTTGCGCGGCAAGGAAGGTTCGCAGCTCCTTCCCGAACGCATCGGTGCCGAGCCGGCCGATCAGCGTGGTCGGTATGCCCTGCTTGGCCGATGCCACGGCCTGGTTGGCACCCTTGCCGCCGGGAAAATAGAGTACGGCCTCGCCGGCGACGGTTTCGCCGACCCGCGGATGGCGCTCGGCGGTCGCCACCACGTCCATATTGATGCTGCCGGCGACGAAGACCCGCCCCATGGCCTAATCTCGATCGACCCGGTCAGGCCTCGGTGCGAAACTCCTGCTTGACCGCCGCGATATCGGCGAGCGTCGGCAGGCCGGCCTCGTTGCCGAGCTTCTGGATCTTGAAGGTCGAAGCGGCGCGCGCGAACTTGAAATGCTCATGCCAGCCTTTGCTCGGGTTCGAAAGGTAAGAGTAGATGTAGGCGCCGTGGAAGACGTCGCCCGCGCCGTTGGTGTCGATCACGCGCTCGCGTGGGATCGGAAACGCCGGCAGCGTGCGCACCGTGCCCGCCTCGTCATACCAGAGCAGGCCGCGCTCGCCCATGGTGATGCCGCCGACCCGGCAGCCGCGGCTCTTCAGATACTCGAGCATCTGCTCCGGCGTCTTGTCCATCTGCTCGCACAGGCGCTCGGCGACGATCGCAACGTCGATGAATTCGAGCAACTCATGGGTGTTGGTGCGCAGGCCGCCGCCGTCGAGCGAGGTCATGATGCCGTCCTCGCGGCAGAGCTTTGCGTAGTGGATCGCGGCGTCCGGCTGATGGCCGTCGATATGCAGCGCACGGCAGCCCTTGATGTTCAGCAACGGAAAGGGATGGATGTGCTGGTCGTCGCGGCAGCGGACAATTGCGCGCTTGCCATCGTTGGGCATGATGAAGGACAACGAGGAGGAGTTGACCTTACGGGGATGGAACGAGATGCCGTACCTGTCGGCCATGTCCCAGAACATCCGCCCCAGCCAGTCATTGGCCATGGTGGCGATCAGGTCCGGCTGGATGCCGAGCTTGGCGCAGCAGAACGCCGCGGTCACCGCGTTGCCGCCGAACGATACCGCATAGGCGTCGGCGACGTGTTTTTCGTCGCCAACGGGCATGTGGTCGGTGATGAAGGTGACGTCGATATAGGTCTGTCCGATGAAGAGAGCCTGCATTCGCTTTCCGTCGTGGCTTGCTGTGGTCCCGGCCACCATCCAGACTAGAGCATTTTCGGTTCTGATTGAAATCAGAACCGAAGCTCTAGATTCAGGCATTTGCGCGTTTTCTTCACGCGAACCGGTGTCCACTTCGCTCGAAAACGCCTTGGCACCGCTGGTCGGCCGGTATCGCTGAAATTATTCGCATCCCTGCTTGGTTTGCGGGTAGAGATGTGGCGGGCGAGCGGATCGAGGGCCGCTCTGGCATGCGGCATAACGGCCGGTCGCGGTCCACGGTTCCTGGTTGCACAGGGGAGAGCACAATGACGGCAGATTCGGGGAGGCCGCTTCCATGATCACCGGCCTCGATCACGTCGTCGTCCTGACCGGCGACATCGCCTCGGCCAGCGCTGCCTATGAGACGCTGTTCGCGCGGACGCCGGCCTGGCGCAACAGTGGCGACGGCGCGGACCGCGTGCTGTTCACGCTCGACAACACCACGCTGGAATTGATGGCGCCGCATGGCGATGATGCCGCCGCGCAGCGTGTCCGCGGCGCGCTCGTGACCCAGGGCGAGGGGCTCGCGAGCCTCTGCTTCCGCACCAGCGATATCGCGAAAACACACCGCCGGCTCGAGCGGCTGACGCTGAAGCCCGAGCCGGTCGCCGAGGTCGAGAGCCGCGACGAGACCACCGGCGCCACGCTGTCATGGAAGCGCACGCGCGCTGCGACCGATACGACGCGGGGCGTGCGCATGTTCTTCCTGGAACGGGAGCAGGAACGGCCGCTGTCGGTGCGCACCACGCCCGGCTCGATCACCGCGATGGATCATGTGGTGGTCTCGACCGCCGATCCCGAGCGCGCCGCCGCGCTCTATGGCGCGCGGCTCGGGCTCGACATGGCGCTCGACCGATCGCATCCCGAATGGGGCCGGCTGATGTTCTTCCGCTGCGGCGACCTCGTGGTCGAGGTCACGCACCGGCCGGGCAAGGAAAACAACAAGGTGGAGGCGGACGCGCCGGACCGGCTGCGCGGCATCTGCTGGCGCGTTACTGACATCGACGCCACGCGTGCGCGGCTGATTGCCACGGGCGTCGACGTCTCCGAGATTCGCACCGGCCGCAAGCCGGGCACGCGCGTGATGACGGTGCGCAACGGCACGTGCGGCGTGCCGACGCTTCTGGTGCAGCCTTCGCAGGGAAAACCAGACTAGGCCGCATTGCATCCGCGCGTCGTCCCGGCAACGGGCGCGGCGGGCAAAATGAGTTCGTCATTCCGGGGCTCGCGAAGCGAGAGCCCGGAATCCATTCATCAACGGAGCGTGCGGCTCGATGGATTCCGGGCTCGTGCTGCGCACGCCCCGGAATGACGAAAGTCGCAACTGCGAGGTATATTCCCGCACGGCCATCACAACAACATTCGTTCTCAAACGTCGCGTGTCATGCTACATTCATCAACCCAGCATCACGGGCGATCGATTTGGCCAAGGCAAAGCGAATACAGCGATGGCAGCGCGACCCCGCGGGGATGCGGCTGCGGATTCTCGAGGCGGCCAAGCAGGAATTCGCCGCCCATGGCCTCGCCGGCGCGCGGGTCGACCGCATCGCGGCCAATGCCGACGCCAACAAGCGCATGTTGTACTACCACGTCGGCAACAAGGAGGATCTTTATCTCGAGGTGCTGGAAGGCGCCTATGAGAAGATCCGCGCCGAAGAACGCACGCTCGATCTCGAACATCTCGATCCGCCCGAGGCGATCGGGCGCCTGATCGACTTCACGTGGAACTATTTCCTGCGCAATCCCGAGTTCCTGGCGTTGCTCAACACGGAAAACCTTGCCAAGGCAAAGCACCTGAAGCGCTCGACCAAGGTCAAGTCGATGCACTCGCCCTTTGTCGAGATGATCCGCACCGTGGTGACGCGCGGGGTCGAAAGCGGCGATTTCCGCGTCGCGGTCGATCCGGTGCAACTCTATATCTCGATCGCCGGGCTGGCGTTCTTCTATCTCTCCAACAGCGCCACGCTGAGCGTGATCTTCGGCCGCGACCTGCTCAAGAAGGACGCCCGCGACGAGCGCCTCGAGCACATGACCGCGCTGGTGTTGGCGGCGCTGACCGGCAAGTCGACGGCCGCCTTTAGCGGCGCGATGCCGGTGCTGCGCGCGGCGGAACACCGGGTGGTGTGAACGCTGGCAGCCCGCAGCCCGGATGAGCGAAGCGACATCCGGGGAGCTGCATCCGCGGATAATCCGGTCCCGGATTTCGCTTCGCTCATCCGGGCTACAGAGCATTCAAGCCCAAAAAATCTCGCCTGACGAAAGTAACGTGCTTCACCGCGATTTTGCCGCGCGCGAGGGGCTGGACAGTATTTATCCAACGGGTTAATTTCGTCGCGAACAGAAAGACTGCAGGGGAGCGTGACGTGGCGGAGGCAAAAAGCCCTTCGGGCGTGTCGAAGGTGCTGAACGCAGCGTGGCTGCGTCCGTTCCTGTTCCTGGTCGTCATCGTGGCGGCCTGGGATCTCGCGATCCGCCTGTTCCACATACCCGCCTATCAGATCCCGTCGCCCGGCGACGTCGTCGCGGTGCTCTGGAGCGACTGGCCGGAGCTGTTGCGGCAGTCCTGGCCGACCACCTATGCGACGATCTGCGGCTTCCTGCTCTCGGCGCTGTTCGGCATTCCCACAGCGATGCTGATCGCGGGCTCAAAGACGGTCGAGAGCTACGTCTATCCGCTGCTGGTGTTCTCCCAATCGGTACCGAAGATCGCGATCGCGCCGCTGTTCGTGGTGTGGTTCGGCTTCGGCATCATCCCCAAAGTGATCTCCGCCTTCTTGCTCGGCTTCTTCCCGGTCGTGGTCTCGGCGGTGCAGGGCTTCAAGTCGGTCGACCCCGACATGGTCGATCTGGCGCGCGCGATGCAGGGCAGCCGCTTCCAGGTGTTCCGCGCGGTCAACCTGCCGCACGCGATGCCCGCGATCTTCTCCGGCCTGAAGGTTTCGGTGACGCTCGCCGTGGTCGGCGCCGTCGTCGGCGAGTTCGTCGGCTCCAATTCCGGCATCGGCTATGTGATGCAGCGCTCGATCGGGACATTCGACCTGCCGACGATGTTCGCCGCACTGGTGATCCTGGCGCTGCTCGGCGTCATCCTGTTCTGGATCGTCGACCGCATCGAGCGGCTGGTGATCCCCTGGCATGTCAGCCAGCGCGACGACATCAGCTTCGCTTCCTAGCGCAGCAACCGGACAAGCGGCCCACGCAAGGGTCGCGGACAATAAAGGGAGAACAACCATGAAGCGTTTGATTGCGGTCGCTGGCGCCGCATTGGCCTGGACCGCGCTTGCGGTGGCGCCGGCAGCGGCGGCCGACAAGGTCGTGCTGATGCTGAACTGGTACGTCTATGGCGAGCACGCGCCGTTCTATTACGGCAAGGCCAAGGGCATCTATGCCGCCGAAGGCATCGACCTCGAGATCCAGGAAGGCCGCGGCTCGGCCGCGACCACGCAGGCGGTGGCGGCCAAGACCGCGGATTTCGGCTATGTCGACGTGCCGACGATGATGCGCGCGGCGGTGAAGGGCGCGCCTGTCATCGCCACCGGCGTGCTGCTGCAGACCAGCCCGATGTCGGCGATGAGCCTTGCCGACAAGAACATCCGGAAGCCGGAGGACATCAAGGGCAAGACGGTTGCGATCACGCCGGCGGATTCGATGACGCAGATCTGGCCGCTGTTCCTGAAGAAGACCGGCCTGAAGGAGAGCGACTTCCAGACCGTCGCCGGCGACGGCCAGACCAAGCTCAACGCGGTCATCAACGGCCAGGCCGATCTGCTGCTCGGCTACGTCATGGACCAGTCGATGAAGATCAAGGACGCCACGGGCAAGGACGTCTATCCGATCAAGTTCGCCGACTACGGCATCAACATGGTGTCCTCGGGCATCATCGCGAACTCCGACTATGTGAAGGCCCACGCCGATCTGGTCCGCCGCTTCATGTCGGCGACGACAAAGGCGGTGGAAGCCGCGGAGAAGGAGCCGAAGGCCGCCGCGCAGTCGATCCTCGACGCCAATCCGAAGGGCGGCAAGATCGACACGCTGACGCAAGGTTTCGAGCTCACGATCCCGCTCTATCGCACGCCGGAGACCAAGGCCAGGCGGCCGTTCCAGGTCACCGACCAGAACATGACCGAATCGGTCAACCTGATGGTCGAGTATGGCGGCCTCGACGCCAAGGCCAAGGCCAATCCGAAGGCGTTCTACACCAACGACTATCTACCGAAGGGTGACTCGTGAATCACCGCCACCGATTGTCGTCCCTGCCGAGTGCGCTGTTGCGCACGGAGCAGGGACCCATAACCACCGACCTTAATTGTTGCGGAAGGTCTCTACCCGCGTGCCCGAACGCGAGGGCACGGCGTATGGGTCCCTGCTTTCGCAGGGACGACGGGTGGAGAGGACTGCGATGAACCCTGCAACCAAGCCAGCCGATATCACCCAACCGGGGGCGCATCTGCGCCTGGTGTCGGACCGCGCTGCCGGCGCCATGCCGGGCATCAAACTGTCAGGCGTGTCGAAAACCTACCGGTCGCGCGACGGTGATGTGCCGTCGCTGCGGCCGCTCGACTTCACCATCAATGACGGCGAGTTCTTTGTCGTGGTCGGGCCGTCCGGCTGCGGCAAGTCCACGCTGCTCAAGATGATCTCGGGCCTGTTGCCGCCGACGACGGGCGAGGTGCTGGTTGACGGCGAGCCGGTGACCAGGCCGCACGGCAATGTCGGCATCGTGTTCCAGAACGCGCTGCTGCTGCCGTGGCGCAACATCCTCTCCAACGTGATGCTGCCGATCGACATGAAGCAGCTGCCGCGGGACAAATACCGCGCCCGCGCCAGGGAGCTGTTGAAGCTGGTCGGGCTCGAAGGTTTTGAGAAGAAGCTGCCCTGGCAGCTGTCCGGCGGCATGCAGCAGCGCGCCTCGATCTGCCGTGCGCTGGTGCATGATCCCAAGATCATGCTGATGGACGAGCCGTTCGGCGCGCTCGACGCCATGACGCGGGAGCGGATGAATGTCGAGCTGATGCGGATCCAGCGCGAGACCGGCAAGACCGTGCTCCTGATCACGCACTCGATTCCCGAGGCCGTGTTCCTCGCCGACCGCGTGCTTGTCATGACTGAGCGGCCCGGCGGGATCGCCGCGATCTACGACGTGCCGATGCCGCGGCCGCGCTCGCTTGACACGATGTCCGATCCTGTCTTCACCGAACTGGTGCAGCGGATCCGGAAGCATTTCTTCACACAGGGGTCGCTGGACTAACGCTTGAGCCTCCGATGACGCTTCGCCTCAGAGTCAACGATATCGCCTTCTTCGAACGACCGCTGGTGTTCGCGCGGCCGTTCCGCTTTGGCGCCGTGACGATCACGGCGTCGACGCAGCTGTTCGTGCGGGTCGAGATCGAGGTGGAGGGCAGAGGACGTGCAACGGGCGCCAGCGCCGAAATGCTGGCGCCAAAGTGGTTCGACAAGCGGCCGCATTTGACGGAAGCGCAGTCGCTCGACGGACTTCGCCGCTCGCTGGCGGTTGCGCGCGAGCTCTATCTGGCGAACAGGGGTTTTGAGACGGCGTTCGGCCTGCACGCCTCGTGTATCGGCCCGCAACTTGCGGCCTGCGCCGCGGAAGACATTCCGCCGCTCGCTGCCGGCTTTGGCCCGGTCGAGATCGACAAGGCGATCCTGGATGCGCTGCTGCGCGCGGCCGGTGTTAATTTTTTCGACGGCATGACCGGCAACATCGCCGGCATCGACGCGCGGTTGACGCCCGATCTCGATGATCGGACAATCACGGGCTTCCTTTCGGCGCGCAATCGGCTCGATCGCGTCGCCGTCAGGCACACCGTCGGGATGGACGACAAGGTTGAAGGCGAGGGCGGCGTCGCCGACCCCAACGAGAATGCCGGCGCGCGCTATTTCAAGCTCAAGCTGAACGGCGATCCCGCGCACGACGCCGCGCGGCTCGCGCGGATCGGCAATGAGCTCGCACGGCTGCCCTACGGCATCAAGGTCACGCTCGACGCTAACGAGCAGTATGCCGATCTCACCGCGCTGAACGCGCTGGTCGACCGGCTCGACCATGACGTGGCGCTTCAACCCATCGCCGCAAACCTGCTCTACATCGAGCAGCCGATGCCGCGCGATATCACAAAGACGTCGCCGCTCGGGAAACTGGCTGCACGCAGCTTCATCATCGACGAAGCCGACGATTCCTATGACGCGTTTCCGGCGGCGCGGGCGCTCGGCTATCGCGGCATCTCCTCGAAATCGTGCAAAGGCATCTACAAGTCGATCATCAACGCCACGCGCGCCGCTGCGTGGAGCGCCGACGACGCCGGGTATTTCATCAGCGGCGAGGACTTGACCTGCCAGGCTGGACTCGGCGTGCAGCAGGACCTCGCGCTCGGCGCGCTGATCGGCGTTACCCACGCCGAACGCAACGGACACCATTATGTCGACGGCTTTGCCGACACGCCGGCGAACGAAGCGGATGCCTTCCTCTCCGCGCATCCCGATCTCTACACCCGCGCGGGCGGCAAGGTCCGCCTCGCGATCCATGACGGCGATCTCCTGACGGGATCGATCGCCGCCGCGCCGGGCTTTGCCAGTTCGGTCCATCCGGACTGGTCCATCATGCAGCCGCTCAAGCGGCCAACACCACGTGTTTCGCAGGAGCAGACAGTATGACGACCAAACGCCTCGGCCTGATCATGAACGGCGTTACCGGCCGGATGGGGCTCAACCAGCATCTGATCCGCTCGATCGTCGCGATCCGCGAGCAGGGCGGCGTCCTCTTGGCGAACGGCGACCGCATCATGCCCGATCCGATCCTGGTCGGCCGCGACGCCGAGAAGGTCGCCGCATTGGCAAAACGCTTCAACATCGAGCGCCACACCACCGATCTTGATCGCGCGCTGGCTGACAAGAATGACACGGTGTTCTTCGACGCCGCGACCACGCAGGCGCGGCCGTCGCTGCTGACCAAGGCGATCGATGCCGGCAAGCACGTCTATTGCGAGAAGCCGATAGCGACCAACCTCGAGGAAGCCGTTGCGGTCGTGAAGCTTGCGAACGCCAAGGGGCTCAAGCACGGCACGGTGCAGGACAAGCTGTTCCTGCCGGGCCTGAAGAAGCTCGCCGTCCTGCGCGACTCCGGCTTCTTCGGCCGCATGCTCTCGGTGCGCGGCGAGTTCGGCTATTGGGTGTTCGAGGGTGGCTGGCAGGAAGCGCAGCGGCCGTCCTGGAACTACCGTGCCGAGGACGGCGGCGGCATCATCCTGGATATGGTCTGCCACTGGCGCTACGTGCTGGACAATCTGTTCGGCGAAGTCGAGAGCGTGGTCTGCATCGGCACCACCGACATTCCCGAGCGTTATGATGAGAAGGGCAAGAAGTATCAGGCGACGGCCGACGATTCCGCCTACGCGACCTTCCGCCTGAAGGGCGGCGTGATCGCGCATATCAATATGAGCTGGGTGACGCGGGTCTACCGCGACGACCTCGTCACCTTTCAGGTCGACGGCACCCATGGCTCTGCGGTGGCGGGCCTGACCGACTGCGTGATCCAGGCCCGCCAGGCAACGCCCCGGCCGGTATGGAATCCGGACGAGAAGCGGCTGCACGATTTCTATGCCGACTGGCAGAAGCTGCCTGAGAACGTCGTCTACGACAACGGCTTCAAGGAGCAGTGGGAGATGTTCATCCGCCACGTCTGCGAGGATGCGCCCTACAAATACACGCTGCTCGAAGGTGCCAAGGGCGTGCAACTCGCCGAATGCGCGCTGAAGAGCTGGAAGGAACGGCGCTGGATCGACGTTGCGCCGATCGTGGTCTGAGAAAGGACTTTGCCATGAACAAGCCAGTCCTGCCGAGGTTATCGCTGTCGCTGAAGCTGCCAACCGCCGATGGCGGCCTCGAGACTTATCGCCTGGCGGCGTCGCGGACCTTTCCGGCGAAGCTCGCGGGCACACTGAACCGCGTCGCATTCTCGGCGGCGCATGTGGTGGCCGATCCGCGCGCCGACGTCGATCCGTGGCTGATGGCTGCGATCGACTGGGACAGGACCATCGCGTTCCGCGAGCACGTCTGGGATCTCGGCCTCGGCGTTGCCGAAGCCATGGACACCGCGCAGCGCGGCATGGGGCTGGACTGGGCGACCTCGCTCGAACTGATCCAGCGCTCGGTGAAGGCGGCGAAGGCCAAGGGCAACGCACTGGTGTTTTCCGGCGCCGGCACGGATCACCTCGTGGTGGAGAATGCAAAATCGATCGACGATGTGATCCGCGCCTATGAGGAGCAGATCGAGGCGGTGGAAAAGGCCGGCGGCCGCATCATCCTGATGGCGTCGCGGGCGCTGGCAAAGCTTGGGAAGAGCGCGGAGGACTACGCGAAGGTCTATGACCGGGTGCTGTCGCAGGTCCGCGAGCCCGTGATCATCCACTGGCTCGGCGACATGTTCGATCCGGCGCTGACGGGCTATTGGGGCACGGCCGATCTCGACAGAGCAATGGATACGGCGGTCAAAATCATCAACGCCAACGAGGCCAAGGTTGATGGCGTGAAAGTGTCGCTGCTCGACAAGCAGCGCGAGATCGACATGCGGCGGCGGCTCGACAGCAGCGTGAAAATGTACACCGGCGACGACTTCAACTATGCCGAACTGATCGCCGGCGATGACAGGGGATTTTCCCACGCGCTGCTCGGTATCTTCGATGCGATCGCGCCGGCTGCGTCCTACGCGCTGTCGCGGCTGGCTGCGGGCGATGAGGCCGGCTTCCACGATGTGCTGGGGACGACGGTGCCGCTGTCGCGCCACATCTTCAAGGCGCCGACGCGTTTCTACAAGACCGGCATCGTGTTCATGGCCTACCTCAACGGCCACCAGGATCACTTCACGATGGTCGGCGGACAGGAGAGCGCGCGCTCGACCTTGCATCTCGCCGAGCTGTTCCGGCTCGCCGACCGGGCGGGGCTGCTCGCCAATCCGGAAGCCGCGACGCGTCGGATGGCGACGATCCTGGCCACACGCGGCGTTGAGCCCTGATGCGCGATTTTTCCAACGACCATCGCTGGCTCTCGCTGAACACGGCGACGGTCCGCAAGCAGGGCGACCTCCTCGCCATCATTGAGGCCTGCGCGCGGCATGGCATCCGCGCCATCGATCCCTGGCGCGACCAGGTCGCTAGCGTCGGCCTCGATCGCGCCGTGCGCGCGGTCAAGGACGCCGGGCTCGATCTGTCAGGCTATTGCCGCGGCGGCATGTTCACGGCTGACGGCGCGCATCGCGGCGAGGCGCGCGACGACAACCGCCGCGCGGTCGATGAGGCGATAGCGCTGGGCGCGCCCTGCATTGTGCTCGTCGCCGGCGGCCTGCCGCAATATTCACGGCCGGGCAGTACCGCGTCCAGGGACATCGCGGCGGCACGCAACCTGGTGCATGACGGCATTGCCGAGATGCTGGAATATGCCAAACAGGCAAAGCTGCCGCTCGCGATTGAGCCGCTGCATCCGGCCTATGCCGCCGACCGCGCCTGCGTGAACACTACAAGGCACGCGCTCGATATCTGCGACGCGCTCGACCCCGGCCGCACCGGCGCGCTCGGCGTCGCGCTCGACGTCTATCACATCTGGTGGGATCCCGAGCTGATGAGCCAGATCGCGCGCGCCGGCAAGGACCGCCTGCTCGCGTTCCACGTCTGCGACTGGCTGGTACCGACCAGGGACATCCTCAACGACCGCGGCATGATGGGCGACGGTGTGATCGACATCAGATCGGTGCGGGCAGCGGTCGAGGCGCAGGGCTTTGCCGGCTATTCGGAAATAGAGATCTTTTCGAATGACTGGTGGACGAAGCCGATGGATGTGGTCCTGACGACATGCATCGAGCGGCATCGCTCGGTGGTTTGACCCAACGAGAGGTTCAGTGGACAAGGCGAAGCGTGCCCGTTATTCCGGGTGCTGCGGGTGTGAACCGCACTGGGGCCGTTGAACTCCGCGGTCCGGACCTTCGGAGCACGACATGCGTTTGAGCGATTGCCACAATTTTCATGACTTCCGCGAACTGGCGAGGCGGCGCCTTCCGGGGCCGATCTTCGATTATATCGACGGCGGGGCAGATGATGAGGCGACGCTTCGGCAGAACACCGCAAGCTTTGAGCGTTGCGATCTGGTGCCCAATGTCCTGCGCGGCGTGGAGAACGTCGATCTCTCGGTCACCGTGATGGGACAGAAGCTTGCGACGCCGTTCTATTGTTCGCCAACCGCGCTGCAGCGTCTGTTTCATCATCAGGGTGAACGGGCCGTCGCTGCCGCGGCGGCGAAATACGGTACGATGTTTGGCGTGTCCTCGCTCGGCACCGTGAGCCTGGAGGAATTGCGCAAGGCCTACGCGACGCCGCAGGTCTATCAGTTCTATTTCCACCGGGATCGGGGCCTGAACACGGCGATGATGCAGCGCGCCAAGCAGGCCGGCGTCGACGTGATGATGTTGACCGTTGACAGCATCACCGGCGGCAACCGCGAACGCGACCTGCGCACCGGGTTTTCGATTCCTTTCAGGCTCACGCTTGGCGGCATGCTGCAATTCGCCATCAAGCCGGCGTGGGCCATCAACTACGTCACCCATGAAAGCTTCAAGCTGCCGCAACTCGACGAGCATGTCGACATGAGCGGCGGTGCCATGTCGATCGGGCGTTATTTCACGGAAATGCTCGATCCCGCGATGACATGGGACGACGTCGCGCAAATGGTCCGGCAGTGGAACGGCCAGTTCTGCCTGAAGGGCGTCATGTCGGTTGAGGATGCCAAACGCGCGGTCGAGATCGGCTGCACCGGCATCATTCTGTCCAACCACGGCGGACGGCAGCTCGATGGCTCGCGGGCGGCGTTCGATCAGCTGGCCGAGATCGTCGATGCCGTCGGTGACCGGATCGATGTGATGATGGACGGCGGCATCAAGCGGGGCAGCCATGTGCTGAAAGCATTGTCGCTGGGTGCCAAGGCCGTCGGCCTCGGACGCTTCTATCTCTATCCGCTGGCATCGGCCGGCCAGGCCGGCGTCGAGCGGGCGCTTGGTCTGCTGCAGGCGGAGCTGGTGCGGGACATGCGGCTGATGGGGTGTTCCTCGATCAGCCAGCTCTCCCGCGCTAACCTGCGGTTCAGATAGCCGCTGATCCTGCCGACCTCGCGGTCACGAGAGGTCCTGCGTCAACGCGCCGCCGATCTGCTCCAGTGCCCAATCGACCTGATCGGGCGTAATCACCAGCGGCGGGGCGATGCGGATGGTGTGGTCATGGGTGTCCTTGGCAAGGATGCCTTTCTCCCGTAGCAGCTCGCAATAGCGGCGGGCGGGGCCGGCTTCCGGGTGCAGCTCGACCGCGAGCATCAGCCCGCGTCCGCGCACCTCCCGGACAGTATTGGCACGGATGCTCCGCAGGCCCTCGAGGAAACGCGCACCTTCGACAGCCGCGTTCTCGATCATGCCTTCGTCGACCAGCGCGCGCAGCGCCGCGCGTGCCACCGCGCAAGCGAGCGGATTGCCGCCGAAGGTCGAGCCGTGCTGGCCGGGCTTCAGCGTGCCGAGGACTTCGTTGTTCGAGAGCACTGCCGAGACCGGGTAGAAGCCGCCGGACAGCGCCTTGCCGAGCAGCGTCACGTCGGCCTCGATGCCCTCGTGCTGTTCCGCCAGCAGTTTGCCGGTGCGGCCGAGTCCGGTCTGAATCTCGTCGAGGATCAGCATGATGTTATGGCGGGTGCAGAGTTCGCGGACGAGGGTGAAATAGCCTGACGGTGGGATGATGACGCCGGCTTCGCCCTGGATCGGCTCGACCAGGAAAGCAACCGTGTTCGGCGTGATCGCGTCCTCCAGCGCCTTGGCGTCGCCGAAGGGAATGATCTTGAAGCCCGGTGCGAACGGGCCGAAATGCGCGCGGGTGTCCGGATCGGTGCTGAAGCCGACAATCGCAAGCGTCCGCCCATGGAAATTGTCGGCGCACACGATGATCTCGGCCTGGCCGTCAGGCACGCCCTTGACCTCGTAGCCCCATTTGCGCACCGACTTGATCGCGCTCTCGACCGCCTCCGCGCCGCTGTTCATCGGCAGCACCTTGTGGGAGCCGGTCAGCTCGGCGAGTTCCTCGTAGAACGGGGCGAGCTGGTCGTTGTGGAAGGCCCGCGAAGTCAGTGTCAGCCGGCCGGCCTGTTCCACCATGGCGGCAAGGATTTTTGGATGGCAATGGCCTTGATTGACTGCCGAATAGGCCGACAGGCAATCGAGGTAGCGCCTGCCGTCGGTATCCCAAACCCAGACGCCTTCGCCGCGCGACAGCACGACGCCGAGCGGCGCGTAGTTCTGGGCGCCAAACTGCGCCTCCCTTGCGATGAAATCGGTGACTGGCGGACGCATGTTTCGTCGCTCCAGTTGTGCCGGCACCATGGAGGTGCCGTCCTGCATCCTATCACTGATTTGGGCATCGGCTGGCGCAGCTTAAAGGATTGCTGTGGACCAAATTCGGTCCACCCCGGCAGCGTTGCGTCAGTCCTGATCGCGGTGCGCGATCTCGAGCGTGACGAGCCGCGCCAGCAGCGTCGCGGGGTAGAGCTGGCCGAAGATCGCCTCGACATTGCAGAGGCTGCGCGCAATCGGGTGCAACGGCGCGACGTCGCCATAGCCGGTCGTCGTCAGCGTGGCAAAGGAGAAATAGATCAGCTGGCTCGCGAGCGACGGACGGTCCTCGACCTTCATGCCGGCAAACGCATTCGGCACCAGCGTGCCGATGAAGGTGTAGAGCGCCGCGAAGATCACCGCGACCGCGAGGTAGAGCAGCACCGCGCCGATCACCCGGTGATAGGTGACGCGTCCCGGCGCGAAGGTTGCCTGCGCGACCGTCACCGCCATCGTGATGCCGACCAAAAGCCAGGCGCCGGCGAACAGATTGAGGTCGAGGATCGAAGGCGAGCGCAGACGGAGGATCGCGCCGGTCACGATCATCGCAAGCGCGATCAGCATCGTGACGACGGCAAGCGCGCTGCCCGACATCACGAACACGCCGCCGACCAGGAAGATGGCGAGCAGCAGCTCGAACACCTGAAACTCGAACAGGCCGAGCGCTTGCAGCGGCGCCACCACGAACATCATGACCAGCAGCAGCACGGTCAGCACCGTCAGCAGCGAATCGCCCCAGCGTTCGCGTATTTGCCTTGTGGTCATCGGATCACGCGTCGCGCCGGCATGGCACGCTGAGGAAGCCGCGGAAGCGGACCCGTCCGCCACGCACCGGCTCGCCGTCGAGCACATAGTTCGGGAAGCGGTTGAGGAATCGCGAAATCGCGATGGCGCCTTCGAGCCGCGCCAGCGCCATGCCCGCGCATTGATGCGCGCCGGTGCCGAAGGCGAGGTGTCGGTTCGGGGTGCGCGCGACGTCGAAGCGTTCAGGGTCGGGGAACTGCGCGGGGTCGCGGTTGGCTGCGCCGATGCACAGCGTGACCAGCGTGCCGGCCGGCAGCCTGATGCCGCTGAGTTCGGTCTCCTCCACGATCATGCGGTTGCCGAGCTGGTTCGAGCTTTCGTAACGCAGCATCTCCTCGACCGCGGTCTTGATCAGCTCAGGCTGCGCGATCAGCCGCTGCTTCTCCTCGGAGTATTGGGTCAGCGTCACCAGCCCATTGCCGATCAGATTGGTCGTGGTCTCGTGGCCGGCGTTGAGCAGGAAGATGCAATTGTGCAGCAATTCCTTCGCGGTCAGCCGCTCGCCATTGTCCTCACCCTGAATCAGCCGGGTCAGCACGTCGCGCTCGGGATTGCCCGGTTTGGCACGGCGGCGTTCGACCAGGGTTTCGAGATAGGCGAGGAAATCCTTGACCGCATTATTGCCGCGGTCGAACGCCTCCTTGCCGATCACCGGCTCCAGCGCACCCAAGATCGCCAGCGACCAGTCGCGCAGCGGCTCGCGTTCGTCGTGCGGCACGTCGAGCAGATTGCCGATCACCTCAACCGGAATGGCGGAGGCGAAGTCACCGATCAGTTCGAAGCGCTCTTTGCTCTCGATCCGGTCGAGCAGGCTGTCGACCAGCGCGATCAGGTCCGGCTCCATCCCGGCGATCGCCCGCGGCGACAATGCGCCCATGATCAGCCGCCGCACCCGGGTGTGCGCCGGCGGATCGTTGAAGACGAGGCTCGTCGTGTGGTGCTCGTAGAGCAGCGAGTTGCCGTATTTCGGCAAGAACTCCTTCTTCTTGTCGGAGGAGAACGCCTTGGTGTTCTTGTAGGCGGCGATCAGGTCATCATAGCGGGTGAGAAAATAGCAGCCGTTCGGCAGCCGCTTGACCGGCGAAGTCTCCCGCAGCGCCCGATAGGTCGGGTAGGGGTTGGCGTAGAAGTCCGGCGTCAGCTTCTCGAGGTCGAAACCGTCAGCCAGCTCTCGCGCGTGCCCGTCCATGGCGGAAATCCAACCCTGATTAGTTTCATTTGCAACTATCGTAAGCCGCAGGCGGCGGCCACGCAACACAATTTGCAGGTCGCGGGAACAGCGCGGCGCACGCGATCCGATGCGAGTAAATCGCAGAGCCATATGCGGTTTTGCGCTTTGATGAAGCGCGCGCACCCCACTACAGTCGCAGCCAAACAACAGAGACCGGAAACGCCGATGCATGCCCGTGCCGAGACCGCGGCCTCCTGGCCCGAGGAGATCTTCTCGATATTGCAGCGCTTCGAGGTGCGCCAGGTGCCTTACGTGCCGGACGCCGGGCACTCAGAGCTGATCGAGCGCGTGCTGGGCTCATCCTCGATGCGCGGCATTGCGCTGACCACCGAGGAGGAGGGCGTGGCGCTGCTGGCGGGCGCCTGGGCCGGCGGCCAGCGCGGCGTGCTGCTGATGCAGTCGAGCGGAGTCGGCAATTGCATCAACATGCTGTCGCTGGTGCAGATCTTTCGCTTGCCGTTCCTCACGCTGGTGACGATGCGCGGCGAATGGGGCGAGTTCAATCCGTGGCAGGTGCCGATGGGTTCGAACACGCAAGGCATTCTCGAATTGTCGGGGATCAAGGTGCTCCGCGCCTCGCATCCGGATGAGGTGCGCGAAGTTGTCGAGGCCGGCGCAGCGCAAGCCTACAACGCCTGCACGCCGACCGCCGTGTTGCTGTCGCAGCGCCTGATCGGGGCAAAGGTTTTCACCAAATGAGCAAAGCCAATCTCCTCGATCGCCGCGCGGTCGTTTCCGAACTGCTTAGGAATCGCAACGGCGCCTTCGCCGTCGGCGGCCTCGGCGCCTCCACCTATGACATCGCCGCCGCCGGCGACGATGACCGCAACTTCTATCTCTGGGGCGGCATGGGCGGCGCCGTGATGATCGGGCTCGGCCTAGCGCTGGCCCAGCCGACGCTGCCGGTCGTCGTGATCACCGGCGATGGCGAGATGCTGATGGGGATCGGGAGCCTCGCGACGGTCGGGCTGCAGCAGCCCAAAAACCTCTCGATCATCGTGCTGGACAACGAGGCCTATGGTGAGACCGGCGGCCAGTCCAGCCACACCGGCGGGCCCGCCGACCTCGTGGGTGTTGCCAAAGCGTGCGGAATCTGGGATAGCCGCTCGATCAGCACGATGGCCGAGGTCGAGGCTTTTGCTTCGTCTTTGCAAGACGTTACCGCGGGGCCGCGGTTCGCCAGCGCGAAGATCGACGGGGCCAATCTGGAACGCGTGCTGTCCAGCCGCGACGGCACCTACATCGTCAACCGCATCCGCGGGTCTGTCGGCCACACTCCAATTTAAAGTGGCTTTCGCGGTGCAATAGAACCTTGACTTTCGGTAAAGTGAGTGATTACTCACGACCCAAATGTCTACTTTACGCATGACGAGTGACTTGCGGCGTCAGTTGATCCTGAGCGCTGCAAAGCGATGCTTCGCCCGCAACGGCTTTGCCGGCACCACGACAAAGAGCGTGGCGGCCGCGGCTGCCATTTCGGAAGGGCTGTTGTTCAAGCACTTCCCGTCGAAGGCGGCGCTCTACGCCGAAATCCTTGCCGAAGAGTGCGAGGCCGATCCTGACCTCGCGCATCTGCTCGGCCAGGAGCCCTCGACCGCGACGCTGGTCGAGCTGGTGCAGGGCATGGTCGGCCACTTCATGCAACTGCGGGATGCGCCGGACCAGGAAGAGGCGCAGCGGATGCGGCTGATGGTGACGAGCCATCTCGATGACGGCGAGTTCGCGCGCCTGCTCTACGACAAGGTCGGCAAGCTGATCGGTCCGGCCTTCGCCGCCTCGCTCGAGCGGGCGATCGCTGCCGGCGAGGCCACGCAGATCGGCGACCAGCCGCTCAACCTGTTCTGGTTTGCGCACCACACCGTGCTTATGAGCGCGTTGACGCAGCTGCCTGCGACACCGTGTCTCCCCTACGGCGATGCCGCAGCGGCCGAGCGGCAGCTTTGCCAATTCATCCTTCGCGGCATCGGACTTACCGAGGCCGCAATCTCAACTCATTTGGGCCGCCAGCCGTCGCCGATCGCAGGACCGTCGGTAACTGCAGAAAGTGCATGACATGAATATCCAGACCGAAAGTCACATCTCGGGACAACCGCTCAAGGAAAAACAGGCCAAGCGCCCCGTCCGCATGGTGCGCTGGTTCATCATCGTAGGCCTGTTGCTGGCTCTGCTGGTCGGCGCACTGGTCGGCTTCAACGCCTTCCGCAGCCACATGATCGCGCAGTTCTTCGCCAACAATAAGCCGCCGCCGTCGAACGTGACCGCCGTCGAGGCGAAGTCCGAGGTGATTCCGAACCTGTTGAGTGCGGTCGGCGATCTCGTCGCCGTGCACCAGGTCAACGTCACCACCGACGTGTCGGGCCGCATCACCGAGATTCTGTTCACCGCCGGCAGCCATGTGAAGGCGGGGACGCCGCTGGTGCAGCTGTTCGATGCGCCTGAGCAGGGCGACCTCGCCAGCTTCAAGGCGCAGGCGACCGTCGGCGAGCAGCAGCTCGACCGCGCCAAGCAACTCGCGTCACGCCAGTTCGGACCGCAGTCGACCGTCGACACCGCGCAGGCGACCTACGACCAGGCCAAGGCGGGCATCGCCAGGACCGAAGCGCTGATCTCGCAGAAGCTGGTGCGCGCGCCGTTCGAAGGCGATCTCGGCGTTCGCCAGGTCGAAGTCGGCCAGTATCTGACGGCCGGCACGCAGATCGTGTCGCTCACCGATCTGTCGGTGCTGTACGCCAACCTGACCGTGACCGAGAAGCAGAGCTCGCAGATCAAGGTCGGCCAGACCGTGCGCATCGCGGTCGATGCCTATCCGGGCCGTACCTTCGAGGGCAAGCTCACCACCATCGAGCCGCAGATCTCGACCGACACCCGCAACATCCGGGTCCAGGCCACGATCCAGAATCCGGACAGCATCCTCAAGCCCGGCATGTTCGCGACCACCACGATCGTGTTGCCCGAGAAGCCGCCGGTCGTCACCGTCCCTGAAACGGCGGTCGACTACACGCTGTACGGCGACTCGGTGTTCCTGATCACCGAGAAGAAGGGCGACGACGGCAAGACCACGCTGACCGCGGACCGCACATTCGTGAAGACCGGCAATCGCGTCGAGGGACGTGTCGAGATCCTCAAGGGCCTCAAGCCCGGGGCCAAGGTCGTCGCCGTCGGACAGATCAAGTTGCAGTCGGGCATGGCGGTCGCGATCTCGACCGATCCGCCGCCGCCGATTCCGGCCGAGGCGCCGCGTTACTGATCTCCATTATCTGAACTCGGAGGGCCGATTGGCCCTCCGCCACCTGCCGCAAACCGGCAGACAACACGAATCGAGTTGGCGATGGCCTTCACTGATATTTTCATCAAGCGCCCGGTGCTGTCGGTCGTCGTCAGCCTGCTGATCCTGCTGATCGGCTTGCGCGCGGCGATGGTGCTGCCGATCCGGCAATATCCGAATCTCTCGAACACCGTCGTGACGATCACCACGTCATATCCCGGTGCGTCGCCGGAGCTGATCAACGGCTTCATCACGACGCCGATCGAGCAGGCGGTCGCGTCGGCTGAAGGCGTCGACTACATGACGTCGAACTCGGTGCTCGGCACCTCGACGATCCAGGTCTACGTCAAGCTCAACCACGATCCGAACCAGGCGCTGACCGAGGTGCTCGCCAAGGTCAACTCGGTCAAATATTTGATCCCGAAGGAAGCGTTCGATCCGGTCGTGAGCAAGGCGACCGGTGACACCATCGCGGTGATGTATCTCGGATTCTCCAGCGAAGAGCTGACCGGATCGGCGATCTCCGACTATCTGACCCGCGTCGTGCAGCCGGTGCTCTCGACGGTCGACGGCGTCGCCTCGGCCGACATCCTGGGCGGCCAGACCTTCGCGATGCGCGTCTGGCTCGATCCGACCCGCATGGCCGGACGCGGCGTGTCGCCCAACGACGTTGCCGCCGCAATCGCCGCCAACAACTTCCAGGCGGCTGCCGGCCAGACCAAGGGCTTCTTCATCGTCTCTAACGTCTCGGCCAATACCGACCTTCAGAACATCGATCAGTTCAAGCGCATGATCGTGAAGTCGAAGGACGGCGGGTTCGTGCGCATCGAGGACATCGCGACGGTGGAGCTCGCGGCGCAGAGCACGGATGCCAGCGTCGCCTTCAACGGCGAGCATGCGATCTTCATCGGCATCAAGGCGACGCCGCAGGGCAACCCGCTGACCCTGGTGCAGGGCGTGCGGGCGCTGTTTCCCAGCCTCGAGCGCAACCTGCCGCCGTCGATGAAGATGAAGGTGGCCTATGACTCCACCAAGTTCATCCAATCGTCGATCGACGAGGTCGAGAAGACGCTCACCGAAGCGGTCCTGATCGTCGTCGTCGTCATCTTCTTGTTCCTTGCGTCGCTCCGCTCGGTGATCATCCCCGTCGTCACCATTCCGCTGTCGCTGATCGGCGTCTGCATCCTGATGCTGGCCGCAGGCTTCAGCTTCAACCTGCTGACGCTGCTGGCGATGGTGCTGGCAATCGGCCTCGTGGTCGACGACGCCATCGTGGTGGTGGAGAACATCCATCGACATCTCGAGGAGGGCCTGCCACCAGTGCAGGCATCGCTGAAAGGTGCGCGCGAGATCGTCGGTCCGGTCGTCTCGATGACGATCACGCTGGCGGCGGTGTACGCGCCGATCGGCTTCCTTGGCGGCGTCACCGGCACGTTGTTCCGCGAATTCGCCTTCACGCTGGCGGGCTCCGTGATCGTGTCGGGCGTGATCGCGCTGACGCTGTCGCCGATGATGTGCTCGGTGTTCCTCAAGAGTGCGGAAGAGGGGCGTTTCGCCAGGCTGGTCAATCGCGTGTTCGGCGCGATCACCCGCGGCTATGGCCGTCTGCTCGACCGCTCGCTCGACTATCGCCCGATCACGGCGCTGTTCGCCCTCACCATCCTCGGCCTGGTCGGCTTCCTCTATATGCACATCCAGAAGGAGCTGGCGCCGCAGGAAGACCAGGGCATCGTGTTTGCGATCACCAAGGCGCCGAAATACGCCAACATCGACTACATCGATTTCTACAGCGACAAGATGGACAAGGAGTTCCAGAAGTTCCCCGAGACCGACCTGCGGTTCATCCTGAACGGCATCACCGGTCCGCAGGGCGGCTTCGCCGGCGCACTGCTTAAGCCGTGGGACGAGCGCAAGCGGAGTGCGCAGGCGCTACAGCCGTTAATGCAGGCCGAGCTGTCCAAGATCGAGGGTGTCAGCGCGTTCGCGTTCAGTCTGCCGCCGCTACCCGGCGGACCCGGCGGTCTGCCGGTGCAGATGGTGATCAGCTCGACGGCCGGCTTCCAGCAGGTGTTCGACCAGATGAACAAGCTCAAGGATGCCGCGCGCAAGAGCGGCCTGTTCATCGTCACCGACAGCGATCTCGACTTCAACCAGCCGGTGGTCCGGGTGAAGGTCGATCGTTCCAAGGCGAGCGACCTCGGCATCACCATGCAGTCGATCGGCGGCGCGCTGGCGACGCTGCTCGGCGGCAACTACGTCAACCGCTTCAACCTGGAAGGACGCTCCTATCAGGTGATCCCGCAGGTGCCGCGCGCCAGCCGGCTCGCGCCGGAATCGTTCGACAACTACTATGTCCCGACCGCGACCGGGCAGCTGGTGCGGCTGTCGACCGTGGTTACGGTCGAGACCGGTGTCGATCCGAACGCGCTGACCCACTACAACCAGCTCAACTCGTCGACCTTCCAGGCCGTGCCGATGCCCGGCGTCTCGATGGGGCAGGCGGTGGAGTTCCTGCAGGGTGAAGCCAAGAAGCTGCCGTCCGGCTTCACCTACGACTTCCTGGCCGACTCCCGGCAATACGTCCATGAAGGCAACCAGCTGCTGGTCACCTTCGCGTTCGCCATCATCATCATCTTCCTGGTGCTGGCGGCGCAGTTCGAGAGCCTGCGCGATCCGTTCGTGATCATGATCTCCGTGCCGATGGCGATCGTCGGCGCCTTGATCCCGCTGTTCTTCGGCGTCGCCACCATGAACATCTACACCCAGGTGGGCCTGCTGACGCTGGTCGGACTGATCACCAAGCACGGCATTCTGATGGTGGAGTTCGCCAACGAGCTGCAGCTCAACGAGGGACTCGACCGTCGCTCGGCGATCGAGATGGCGGCCCGAATTCGTCTGCGTCCGATCCTGATGACGACGGCGGCCATGGTCACCGGCCTGCTGCCGCTGCTCACCGCCTCGGGCGCCGGCGCCGCCAGCCGCTTCTCGATCGGGCTCGTGGTCGTCACCGGCATGACGATTGGCACGCTGTTTACCCTGTTCGTGCTGCCGATGGTCTACACGGTGATCGCGACCGACCACCAGGCCGCGGCCCGTTCCGACCGCGCCAAGCAGATCGCCGACTACGAGCTCGGCGGTGGCGGTGCGCTCAAACCGACCTGAGTCCTCCAAGCTCATGCTCGCAGGAGAGGCGGCACTGGCGAAAGCCACTGCCGCCTTTTCTTTGTCCGGTGACGGGCATTGCCGACGGGGGCGCAGAGGCCTCTTTGGTTTGACGCGCTTTCCTCCCGCGAACCGGGAGACCACTTCGCTCGAAAACGCTATGCTCCGCACAAGATCTGGAGAAAACAGGCGAGGAAACAGGCATGGCGAGCGAGTTTGCGGCGGGCAATTACCGGTTCATTCCGGCCGTGTTTCAGTATTCAAGCGGCGCGCAGGCGAACGCGGGCTATGAGATCGAGCGGGTCCGCTTCGATCGATTGCTGCCGCTTGCGGAAGGTTTTGCGCGGATCGCGGCCTACATCCGGGATGCCGGCCGCCCGCTGACCTCGTTCTGCGCCTGCGAGTTGCGCTCGCCGGCCGCCTTCACCGAGGACGGTTTCCGCGCCTTCAACCAGCACTATGTCAAGACGCTCGCCGAATGGGGCCTGTTCGACGGCACCATCAACCCGGTGGCCCGCAGCAATGTCTGTCCCGAGATCGATCCGCCGGCCGAGCCGTCGTTCCATGCGTTCTCGTTCACGCGGCCGAGCACGAGCGCGTCCCCGTCCTTCGTAATCGCAGGTGGCGCCGAGGCACGCGGCGGCGCCGGCAGCTATCCCGAGCGCATCGTTTGCTATCGCGATCTCAGTCCCGGCGCGTGGCGGGAGAAGGTCCGCTTCACCACGGGCGAGATGGAGCGGCGTCTTGCCGAGTTCAGCTTCGGCTGGCCGGAGACGACAGCGGTGCAGGCCTACACCGTGCACGATGTCCATCCCGTGATCGTCGACGAGCTGGTCCGCCGCGGCGCCATGCGCTCGGGCCTGACCTGGCACTTCTGCCGCCCGCCGGTGGTCGATCTCGAATACGAGATGGATTGTCGGCGCGTACTGCGGGAAGTGGTGATTTAGCCGGATATCGCTCACCGACTCGCGCCATCGGTCCCGTCATCCTGAGGCGCTCGCGTAGCGAGCCTCGAAGGATCGACGGCCACCAGCGGGGCCGTGCATCCTTCGCGACGCCGCGCAAGCGCGGCTCCTCAGGATGACGGGGACGGAGTGGATGGCCCCCTAACTACATTACCGCGCCTTCGGGTCCAGCGCGTCGCGCAGGCCGTCGCCGACCAGGTTGAACGACAGCACGATCAGGAAGATCGCGAGCCCGGGCCAGATTGCCATCCATGGCGCGCTGGTGAGGAAGCGCTGCGCGGCGTTGAGCATGCTGCCCCAGGACGGCGCCGGCGGCTGCTGGCCGAGGCCGAGGAAGGAGAGTGCGGCTTCCGCAATGATCGCAGCCGCGATCGACAGCGTCGCCTGCACCAAGAGCGCCGGCAGGATGTTCGGCAGGATGTGGACCAGCGCGATGCGCCAGCGCGGATTGCCCATGGCGCGCGCCGCCTCGACATAGTCCTCGACCTTGACGCTCATGACCTGGCCGCGGGTCAGGCGGATGAAGATCGGGGTCGCCGAGACGCCGATCGCAATCATTGCGTTGCCGAGGCTTGGGCCGAGGAAGGCGGCCAGCGCGATCGCCAGGATCAGGAATGGGCAGGCCAGCATCGCATCGGTGATGCGGCCGATCAGCGCGTCGATGAAGCCGCCGCGATAGCCGGCGAGCAACCCAAGCGGCACGCCGACCGCAAGCGCGATGCTGACCGCGATGACGCCCGCGAGCAGCGAGGCGCGGGCGCCGAACATGACGCGGACGAGCACGTCGCGGCCGAGGTCGTCAGTGCCGAACCAGTGCTGCGCCGAAGGTGGCTTTCGCACCAAAGACCAGCTCGTCGCGACCGGATCATAGGGCGCGATCAGTGGCGCGAAGATTGCGAGCAGAATGAAGACTGCGATCACGGCAAGGCCGAGCACGGCGCCCTTGCGCCTGACCAGTCGCCGCCACGCGCGCCGCGCCGGGCTCTCCAGCGTCTCGGAGGCGGCAAGCGAAGCTGATGTGACGAGTGTGGCGTCGGTCATCCGATCAGCCCCGCAGCCGCGGATTGACGAGAATGTAGGCGATGTCGGCGATCAGGTTGAGCGTGATGTAGATCGTCGCGGTGGTCAGCACCACGCCCTGGACGACCGCGTAATCGCGATTGAATACGGCATCGACGATCAGCTTGCCGAAGCCGGGGATCGAGAAGATCTGCTCGGTGAGGACCGCCCCCGACAGCAGCGTGCCGAGCTCGAGCGCGCCGAGCGTGATGATCGGCGTCAGCGCGTTGCGCATCGCATGCTTGAGGATCACCGTGCGTTCAGACAGGCCCTTGGCGCGTGCGGTGCGGACATAGTCGCTCTCCAGCACCTGCAGCATGGCGCTGCGGGTATGACGCATCAGGATCGCCGCGATCGCGTTGCCGAGCACGAACGCCGGCATGATGGATGCGGCGAGGCTGGCGCGCCAGTTCTCGCTCAAAGGTACGTATCCGGAGGCCGGCAGCCAGCCCAGTTCAACGGAGAACAGGAAGATCAGCATGATGCCGAGCCAGAAATTCGGCGTCGAGATGCCCCACAGCGCGAACAAATTGGCGCCATAGTCCCAGGCGGTGCCCTTTTTCACCGCAGAGATAATGCCGGCGGGAATCCCGATCAGGAAGGCGATCACGATCGCCATGCCGGCGATCTGCATCGTCACCGGCAGCTTCTGCGTGATCAGGCTCAGCACCGGCATCTTGTTGCGCAGGGACTCGCCGAAGTCGCCTGTGAGCACGCCCTTGACCCAGTAGGCATATTGCACCGGGATCGGCCGATCGAGATGGTACTGCTGGCGGATCTGTTCGATGACGGCGGGATCGCGCTCCTCTCCCGCCATGACCAGTGCCGGATCGCCGGGCAGCAGATGCTGCAGCGAGAAGATCAGGAGCGAGACAAAGAACAGCGTCGGGACCAGCTGAACCAGCCGCTTGGCGAGGAAGTTCAGCATCGTCGGCTCCGCATCCCCTGCGCTGCGGCGGTCATTTCAATTTCAGCCCGACCACGCGCACCAATCCATCCGGCATCTGCCGGTAACCCTCGACCTTGGTGGTGTGTGCGATCAGAAGTGTGCGGTGATAGATGTAGATGATGGGTTCGTCATTGAGCACGATCTTGGCCATCTTCTCGTAGATCGCCTTGCGTTGGGCGGGATCGTTGACCAGCCGCGCCTCTTCCATCAGCCTGTCGGCTTCCGGATTGGAATAGCCGCCGTCGTTCTGCGGCGCCTTGGTGTGCAGGAAGACGTAGGAATTGCCGTCAGGATCGATACGGCCGCTCCAGTTGATCTGAAACACCTGGAATTCACCGGCCTGGGCCTGCTTGAAGGTCGTCGCAAATTCGACCACGCGGATCTTGATGTCGAAGCCCGCTTCGGCGGCCATCGACTGCACGACCTGAGCCACCGCCTCGTTCTCGGCCCCCTTGGGGATCATGTAGTCGACGGCGACGGGCAGCGTGACACCGGCTTCCTTCAGCAGCGCCTTGGCCTTGGCGACATCGCGTCCGCGGACCGGAAACGCCTTCTGGTAATAGGGATGCGTCGGGCTGACCCATTGATTGCCCGGCGTGAACTCGCCGTTGAAGACGACCTGATTGAGCGCCTCGCGATCGATCGACAGGTCGAGCGCCTGGCGCACCTTCTCCGACTGGCTGAGCGGCCCCTTGTTCTTGTCGTTCGCAACGTTGATCGTAAGGCCGAGATAGCCGAGTTCGGGCGCAGTCGACAGCACGAGCCGCTTGTCGGCGCGCACGTCCTTGATGTCGGTGGCGAGCACGCGCTCGATCAGATCGAGCCCACCGGATTTCAGGTTGGCGAGCCGCACCGTGGCGTCGACGATCGGCAGGAACACGACGCGATCGATGAAGACGTTGTCCTTGTTCCAGTAATCCTGGAATTTCTCGAACACCATGCGGTCCTGCTGCACGCGTTCAACGAACTTGTAGGGTCCCGCGCAGACCGGATGCAGGCCGAACTTGTCGCCCGCTTCCTTGACCGCCTTGGGCGAGACCATCATGCCGGCGCGGTCGGTCAGCTGCGCGATCAGCGGCGAGTAGGGCGTCTTGAGCACCAGCTTGATGGTCAGGGGATCGACGACGTCGACATGGTCGAGCGCGGCCAATTCCGGCTTGCGGAACGAGGTCGGCAGCGTGAGATGACGTTCCAGGGAGAACTTGGCGGCCTCGGCATCGAACGGCTCGCCGTCGTGGAACTTGACGCCGGGCCGGAGCTTGATCGTCATCTCCTTGCCGTCAGCGGAGGTCTCATACGACAGCGCGAGCTGTGGCACGATGTTAAGCTTCTCGTCGATGTCGAACAGCTTGTCGCAGAAGGCGGAAAAGACGATGCGGCCGACATAGGTGCGCCCGATCGAGGGATCGAGGATGTCGGGATCCTCGGCAAGGCCGATGCGCAGCGTGGTCTGGGCTTGAGCCTGGGTTTGGGCGCCCGCGCCGAGCGCGAGCAACAGCGCGGCCGCCGCCGCCAAACGAAACATCTTCATCACACCGTTCCCCATGTTCACGCGCCGACCTTAAGTCCCGACTGTACCAACCCCGGGACGTCCGGCTCCTTCCGCCGCGCCAAAGGCTGCCAGCAGTTTTTCCAGCGTCGGCGAGAAGCTGCCGTCAGACGGGACGATGGCGTCGTCCCGCGGCAGCTCTGCCGTCCGATGACACGCCGTTGCATGTCCGGTGCCATCTTCAACGAGCTGTGGCACTTCGCTGCGGCAGCGCTCGATCGCATAGGGACATCTTGTGTGGAATCGGCAGCCCGGGGGCGGATGCAGCGCACTCGGCAGCTCGCCCTGCAGCACAATCCGGCTGCGCTTTGCCTTCGGTTTAGGCACCGGGATCGCCGACAACAGCGCGCGGCTGTAAGGATGGCGCGGCGCAGCGAACAGCGCCTGCGCATCCGCGGTCTCGACGATGGTGCCGAGATTCATCACGGCGACACGGTCGGCGATGTGCTTCACGACCGCGAGATCATGCGACACGAAGACGTAGGCGAGCTTCAGGCGATCCTGCAGGTCGCGCAGCAGGTTCAGGATCTGCGAGCGGATCGAGACGTCGAGTGCCGACACCGGCTCGTCGCAGATGATCAGCTTCGGCTCGACCGCGAGCGCCCGCGCAATCGCGATGCGCTGGCGCTGGCCGCCGGAGAATTCATGCGGATAGCGGCGCGCGAAGCGTGGCTCGAGGCCGACCAGGCGCAGCAGCTCCTCGACCCGCTCGCGGCGGCGCGCCGCTGGTACCAGATCGTGCAGCGCCAGCGGCTCGGTCAGGATCTGGCTCACCGTCATGCGCGGGTTGAGCGAGGCGTAGGGGTCCTGGAAGATCAGCTGCGCGTCGCGGCGGAACGCGCGCAACTGCTCGGCATTGAGCGCGCCGAGGTCGCGGCCCTCGAAGCTGATGCGTCCGGCATCCGGCTCGATCAGCCGCAGCACCAGGCGGCTGACGGTGGATTTGCCGCAGCCGGATTCGCCGACCAGTGCCAGCGTCTTGCCGGCCTCGACCGTGAAGCTGACGCCGTCGACCGCCTTTACATGGGCGGTCGGCCGGCCGAACACCGACCGTTCCGCGACGAAATGCTTCACCAGCCCTTCGACCTCGAGCAGCACGGTCATGACACCAGCTGCTCCAACGGCGCCCTGATGCAGCGCGAGGCGTGGGTCGCGCTCAGCATCGCGAGCGGCGGCGGCGACTTGGTGCAGGCATTCTCCACGAACGGGCAGCGCGCGGCAAAGCGACAGCCCGCGGGCGGGTTCGCCATGTTCGGCACCATGCCCTCGATGGTGGCGAGATGGCTGGTGCGGCGGTCGAGCCGCGGGATCGAGCCGAGCAGGCCGACCGTGTAGGGATGCTGGGGATTGGCGAACAGCTCGTCGACCGGCGCGCGCTCGACGATCTCGCCGGCATACATCACCGCGACTTCGTCGCAGACTTCGGCCACGACACCGAGATCGTGGGTGATCAGGATGATCGCGGCGCGGCTCGCGGCCTTCAGCTCGCGCATCAGATCGAGGATCTGCGCCTGCAGCGTGACGTCGAGCGCGGTGGTCGGCTCGTCGGCGATCAGGAGCTGCGGATCGCAGGCCAGCGCCATCGCGATCATCACGCGCTGGCGCATGCCGCCGGACAGTTTGTGCGGGAACTCGTCGATGCGTTTCTCGGGCGAGGGGATATGCACGCGGCGGAGCAGCTCGATGGTGCGTTCGCGCGCCGCGCGCCGCGAGCCGCCGCGGTGGCGCAAGATGGTCTCGGCGATCTGGTCGCCGATGGTGAAGCTCGGGTTGAGCGAGGTCATCGGCTCCTGGAAGATCATCGCGAGACGATTGCCGCGCAGGTCGCGCAACGTCGCGTCCGGCACGTCGAGCAGGTCGAAGCCGTCGAAGCGGATCGCGCCGGAGACTTCGGCGGATTGTTTCGGCAACAACCCCATGATTGCAAGCGAGGTCACGCTCTTGCCGCAGCCGGACTCGCCGACCAGGCCGAGCGTGGCGCCGTTGGCGACGGAAAGATCCACGCTGTCGACGGCATGCGTCACGCGACCGTCGTCGCCGTGGAAGGCGACGCGCAGGCCCTCGATCTCGATCAGCGGACCTGCCGTCATTCGCGGCTCGCAGTTGCCGCTGCGATACCGGCGTCGATCTTGGCGCGGTCGCTGGTTCCACCCGGATTGCTCCGGGTCGGCATGAAGTTCCGGAACGGCACCCAGTGCTCGCGGCTGACCGCTTCCAGCCGCTCCAGCTCGCGCAAGGGATCGGCGTGGTCGTCGACCCGCAGGTCGAGCAGCGGCCATTCCTCTGCGCCGTGGATCAGGAGTGCCGCCGATTGCTTGCCGCGCTTGTCGCCGCCCGCCGCTTCGCCGGCGAACATCGCCGTGATCAGCCGCTCGGCGAACGGAAGCCTTTCGTTTGCAGAATACACACGCGCGGTCTCGTCAAGCACTGCGGGGCCGGCCAGCATGTTGCCGGCGATCGAGAAGCCGTCGCCCGCGATGTGGCCAAACCAGTCGATGCAGTCCTTGCCGGAATGTGCGGCGATGCGCCCCTTGCTGTCCATGACATGCACCTGCCGGCTCTCGCGGCCGCCGTCGGTCGCAAGCAGCGCCGCGATCACCTCATGCGGGCTCTTGCCCTCGCGCAGCAGCGCGAGACCGTCGATGCCGTAATAGGGATTGACCAGCGCCTGCGTCGCGACGGCGCCGATCCCGGGCGCCATGTGCGGCACCAGCGCGCCAACCGCGAAGAACCGGGTCGCGACGGCGATGCCGAGCTGGCCGGTGGCGCTGTCGCGGGCGATGATCGACCAGGTCATCCCAAACCCCTAGCGGCCGGCCGCATAACCTTGCATGCCGCGCGGGTTGGCCGCGGCGCGGCGGCGTGGGCCGACCTTCGAGGCCGCAGTGAGGCGGCCTTCCGACCAATCGGGGCCAATCTCCACCACATGGCCGCGGCGTTTCAATTCGTCGACGGTCGATTTCGGCACGCGATTTTCCAGCACCAGCACGCCGGGCCGCGAAGTGCGCGGCCAGAACGAGATCGGGAAATGCTCGGAGTGCCAGGCCGGCGCATCGATCGCCTCCTGCAGATTGAGTTTGGCGTGGACGTGGCGCAGGAAGAACTGCGTGATCCACTGGTCTTGCTGGTCGCCGCCGGGCGAGCCCCAGGAGAGATACGGCTCGCCGTCGCGCAGCGCCATGGTCGGTGACAGCGTGGTGCGGGGCCGCTTGCCCGGCGCGAGCGCGGCAGGGTGGTTCTCCTCCAGCCAGAACATCTGGGCGCGGCTGCCGAGGCAGAATCCGATCTCGGGAATCACGGGCGAGGATTGCAGCCAGCCGCCGGACGGTGTCGCCGAGATCATGTTGCCGGCCTTGTCGATGATGTCGAAATGCACGGTGTCGCCGCGCACCTCGCCGAACCGGCCGACCGTCGGCTCGCCCGCGCCCATGGCGCCGACGGCCTCGCGATGCCCCTCGGCGCGCCGCAATTTCACGACGCCGCCGAAACCTTCGAGCGAGCCGGGGCGGAAATCGAGCGAGGCATGCTCCTTCGAGATCAGCTTGCGCCGTTCGTTGTTATAGGCATCGGACAGCAGCGTTTCGATCGGGATATCGGTGAACTTGGGATCGCCATAGAATGTCTCGCGATCGGCATAAGCGAGCTTGGCGGCTTCGATCTGCAGATGGATGAAGTCGGCGCCAGCCGGATCGAGCCCGTCGAGCTCAAATCCCTTGAGTAGCGCGAGCTGCTGCAGCATCACCGGACCCTGGCTCCAAACGCCGCACTTCTGCACGGTGTAACGGCCGTAATCGTAGGTCACCGGCGCCTCGATGGTCGGCTGCCAGCGCGCCATGTCGTCGGCCGACAGCACGCCGCGATGCGGCGAGCCGGAGACGTCCATCACCTCCTGGGTGCGGCAGAACTTTTCGATCGCCTCGGCGACGAAGCCCTTCGACCAGGCCTGCCGCGCGCGCTCGATCTGCGCGACACGGTCGTGGCCTGCGCTCTCGGCCTCCTCAAGGATGCGTGTGTAGGTCTCGGCGAGCTTCTTGTTGGTGAAGATGGTGCCGGGCTTCGGCACCTCGCCGTTCGGCAAGTACACGTCGGCTGACGTGGTCCAGTATTTCCGGAACAGCTGCTCGACGGTCTGGATGGTCGCGGATGCACGCTCGACCAGCGGATAGCCGTCGCGGGCATAAGCGATCGCGGGCTCCAGCACGTCGCGAAGTTTCATCGTGCCATAGTCGCGCAGCAGCAGCATCCAGGTTTCGAACGTACCGGGCACGCAGGCGGCGAGCAGGCCGGTGCCGGGCACCATATCGAGGCCCTCGCTACGGTAGTGCGCGATGGTTGCCTTCGCCGGCGCCGGGCCCTGGCCGCAGATCACTTCGGCTTTGCCGCGCTTGACGTCGTGCACGATAACAGGCACGTCGCCGCCGGGCCCGTTCAAATGCGGTTCGACGACCTGCAGCGTGAAGGCGGTCGCGACCCCCGCATCAAAGGCGTTGCCGCCTTTCTCCAGCGCCGCCATGCCGACCGCGGTGGCGATCCAGTGCGTCGAGGTGACGACGCCGAAAGTGCCTTCGATCTCGGGCCTTGTAGTGAACGGATCGGGGTTGACGTTGCTCATGACGATTGACCGTTTGGCGGCTTGTTGGGTTTCTTGTGCGCGCGCACTTGATCACAGGCGAGCTGGTATGCCAACCGCTTGGTAGACATGGCCGCTCCCATCCGCGTGATCATGCCGGAACGGCGGCGGTGGCATTGTTGACGGCGTGGCAGGCGACGCCATCGATCAGTTCCGGCGTCCTCTCACGGCAGAGATCGAAGGCGAGGGGACAGCGCGGGTTGAACGAGCAACCCGGCGGTGGATCGATCGGGTTGGGAATCTCGCCCTTGACGGGGATGCGCTGGCGCCCGGACATCGCAAGATCGGGAACCGCGCCGAGCAGCATCCTGGTGTAGGGCATAAGCGGGGTCTCGAACAGTTTTCGGCCCTCGGCGATCTCGACGATGCGGCCGAGATACATCACGCCGATCCGGCTCGCCATATGACGGACCACCGCGAGATTGTGACTGATGAAGAGATAGGTCAGGCCGAACTTGTCCTGCAAATCGCGCATCAGATTGAGGATCTGTGCCTGCACGGAGACGTCGAGCGCCGAGGTCGGCTCGTCGCAGACGATGAACTCGGCCTCCGACGCCAGCGCGCGGGCGATCGCGATGCGCTGGCGCTGGCCGCCGGAAAATTCGTGCGGGAATTTTTGGCCGTCGTCGGGGTGCAGGCCGACCAGCGAGAGCAATTCGCCGACCCGGGCCTTGATGTCGCGCTCGCCCTGGATCAGGTCGAAGGCGCGGATCGGCTCGGCGACGATGGCGGCGACCCGGTAACGCGGATTGAGGCTCGCATAGGGGTCCTGAAAAACCATCTGGATGCGCCGGCGCAGCCGACGGCGCGCCTGGGCCTGCCGCGGATCGGTCATCGAGACGCCGTCGATAATGACTTCGCCCGAACTCGGCGGCAGCAGGCCGACAACCATGCGCGCAACCGTAGTCTTGCCGGAGCCGGACTCGCCGACCAGCGCAAACGTCTCGCCGCGCTTGATGTCGAAGCTGACGCCGTCGACGGCCTTCAGGAATTCGAGATGACCACCCTCGATCACGCGATTGAGCCACGGCTTCGAGACGTCGAAGACACGGCGCAGGTTCTTGACCTCGATCAGCGCCGTGCTCATGCCGCCGTCTCCTTGGCGGGCTCGAACAGATGGCAGGCGACGGATTGTGTGCCTTGGCGGATCGGCTCGGGCCGCTCGACGCGGCAGCGATCGAAGGCAAACGCACAGCGCGGATTGAATGGGCAGCCCGGCGGGATCGCCGACAACCGCGGCATCGAGCCGGGAATCTGCACCAGCCGCTTGTCCTCGCCCGCGAGCGTCGGGATCGCGCCCATCAGGCCCTTGGCGTAGGGATGCAGCGGATTGCGCACCACCTCCTGCACCGGGCCGATCTCGGCGATGCGGCCGGAATACATCACCGCGACGCGGTCGCAGGTCTCGGCGATCACGCCCATGTCGTGGGTCACCAGCATCACGGCGGTGCCATGGTCGCGGCCGAGCCGCTTGATCAGCGCGATGATCTGCGCCTGCACGGAAACATCGAGTGCGGTGGTCGGCTCGTCGGCGATGATCAGCTCGGGCTCGGCGCAGATCGCCAGCGCAATGACGACGCGCTGGCGCATGCCGCCGGAGAATTCGTGCGGGTAGCCGTCGATGCGCTTCTCCGGCGCGGGAATGCCGACCTCGGCCAATAGATCGATGGCGCGCTTGCGCGCGGCGCTTTCGGTGAGATTGCTGTGGGTGCGGATGGTCTCGATGATCTGGTCGCCGATCCGGTAGAGCGGATTGAGGCTGGTCAGCGGATCCTGGAAGATCATGCCGATCCGCTTGCCCCTGACGCGGCGGATCTCCTCCGGCGGAAGATGGTCGATCCTTGTGCCCGACAGCTCGATCTCGCCAGCGGAGATGCGGCCGGGCGGATCGATCAGCCCGATCACCGCCAGGCCCGTGACCGATTTGCCGGCGCCGGATTCGCCGACCACGCCAAGCACCTCGCCCTTGGCGATGTCGAACGACACGCCGTTGATGGCGCGCAACGTCGCGCGGCGGGTGACGAATTCCACCTCGAGGTTGCGTACGGAGAGGACAGGTTTGCTCATCGGAGCTTCGGATTGAGGGCGTCGCGCAGCCAGTCGCCGACGAGGTTGATGGAGAGGATCAGGCCTGCCAGCGCAATGCCCGGGAAGGCGACGATCCACCATTCGCCGGCAAACAAATAGTTGTTGCCGATCCGGATCAGGGTGCCGAGCGAGGGCATGGTATCGGGCATGCCGGCGCCGAGGAATGACAGCGTCGCCTCGGTGATGATCGCGAGCGCCAGATTGATAGTGGCGATGACGAGGATGGGACCCATCGTGTTCGGCAGCACGTGCCGCAGCATGATCGTCGGCGCCGGCAGCCCGATCAGCTGCGCCGCCGCTACATAATCCCTGTTCTTCTCGACCATCACCGAACCGCGCACGGTGCGGGCATATTGCACCCAGAAACTGAGTCCGATCGCGATGATCAGCACGCCGAGCGTGCTCATCTCGTCGAGCCGGTTGCCGAGCAGCGATTTGGCGACGCCATTGACCAACAGCGCGATCAGGATCGCCGGGAAGGTGAGCTGCACGTCGGCGATCCGCATGATCACACTGTCGACCGCGCCGCCGAAATATCCGGCGACCAGCCCGAGCGCGATGCCGAGCGCGCCGGCGAAGATCACGCCGGCTATGCCGACCGCAAGCGAGATGCGCAGGCCGTAGAGGATCGCCGAGAGCACGTCGCGGCCCTGCTCGTCGGTGCCCAGCAGGAACGGGCTCTGACCGTCGGCGGTCCACAGCGGCGCGATTCGCGAGTTGATCAGCTGCAGCTGCGCCGGATCGAACGGGTTCTGCACCGCCAGCCACGACGCGAAGAGCGCCAGCAGGAAGAACAGCAGCGTGATCACGGCGGCGACCATCGTCAGCCGGGAACGGCGGAACGAATAGAAGATGTCGCTGTCAAGCGCGCGCCTGAACCAGCCGGCAGGTACGTGCGCCTGGTCTTCGGAGCGATGGGGGACGACGGCGTCGGACATCGGTCAGCCTCTCACGCCGCACGGCCGACAGTCGACCGCAAGCGCGGATCGACCACGGTATAGAGGATGTCGACCACGAGATTGATGGTGACGAAGATCAGTGAGACCATCAACAGATACGCAGCCATGATCGGGATATCGACATTTTGCACGGCCTGCACGAACAGAAGTCCCATGCCCGGCCATTGGAACACGGTTTCGGTGATGATCGAGAAAGCAATAACCGAGCCAAACTGCAGGCCGGCGACCGTGATCACCGGGACCAGGGTATTCTTGAGCGCATGGCCGAAATGGATCGCGCGCGTGGTCAGACCGCGGGCGCGGGCGAAGCGGATATAGTCGGTCCGCAGCACTTCCAGCATTTCGGCGCGCACCAGCCGCATGATCAGGGTCATCTGGAACAGCCCGAGCGTGATCGACGGCATGATCAGCGCTTTCAGGCCGGAAACGGTCAGCAGCCCGGTGGTCCACCAGCCGAGCTTCACCACCTCGCCGCGGCCGAAGGAGGGCAGCCAGCCCAGCGTCACAGCGAACAGATAGATCAGCAGGATGCCGATCAGGAAGGTCGGCAGTGAAATGCCAATCAGCGATATCGCCTGGAATAATTTGGCGAGCACGGTGTCACGGCGCAGCGCCGAATAGACCCCCATCAGGATGCCGGCGATCATGGCGAACAGCGTCGCGCAGATCGCAAGCTCCAGCGTCGCCGGCAGCCGCTCCGCCAGCAGTGAGGAGACCGGCAGGCGGAACTGGTAGGACACGCCGAACTTGAACTGCACGGCATTGATGAAGTAGCGGCCGAACTGCACCAGCACGGGGTCGTCGAGGCCGAGCGATTGCCGGATCTCGGCGCGCTGCGCGGCCGAGGTGTCGATCGAGACGATCTGGTTCACCGGGTCGCCGGCAAAGCGGAACATCGAGAACGCAATGACGCCCACGGCGAGCATGACGCCGATCGCCTGCAGCACGCGGCGAAGAGTGAAAGCCAGCATCTCTACCTTTCACTGCTCTTGGCACTTGTCAGCACACTTGGCACGCGGCATTGCGCGCCCGGAAAGCAAGAGGTCCCGGAAGCAGGGGCTTCCGGGACCCAATTCGCCAAAACCACTATTCACCCTGTTTGGTCGCCCAGTAAAGCAGGACCTGGTTGTCCGCACGCTGGGTCAGCTTGACCTTTTTGGATACGCCCCATGCCAGCGACTGCTGGTGCAGCGGGATGTAGCCGTAGTCCTTGATGACGATCTCGTAGGCCTGCTTGATCAGCTGGTTGCGCTTGGCATCGTCGGGCTCGACCAGAACCTTGTCGGTCAGCGCGTCGACCTCCTTGCTGCAATAGCCGCCCAGATTGGCTTCACCCCTTGTGGAATCCTTCGGGTCGGGGCGGCAGCCGAAAATATCGTGCAGCACGTTGTGGGAATCCGAGGTCGCCGGCGTCCAGCCCAGCATGAATAACGAGGTCTGGTAGCCGCCGGGCTTCAGCACCTTGGCGAAATACTGCGCCTTCGGCTGCGCCAGCAGGTTCACCTTGATGCCGATGCGCGCCAGCATGCCGACCACCGCCTGGCAGATCGCGGCGTCGTTGACGTAGCGGTCGTTCGGGCAATCCATCGTGACTTCGAAGCCGTTCGGATAGCCGGCGTCGGCCAGCAGCTTCTTGGCGCCGTCCGGATCGAGCTTGGGCCGGGTGAACTCCTTCGACAGCGGATAGAGCTCGGGCGCGATCATCAGCGTCGAGGGGGTCGACATGCCGCGCATGACGCGGGTCTTGATCAGGTCGACGTCGATCGTCTTGTAGAAGGCCTCGCGGACGCGGATGTCCTTGAACGGGTTCTTGCCCTTGATGTTGGAGAACAGCAGCTCATCGCGCGCCATGTCCATGCCGATGAAGATGGTGCGGATCTCCGGCCCGGTCAGGACGGTTGCGGTGCCGCTCGAATTGACCCGCTGGATGTCCTGGATCGGAACCGGCTCGATGACGTCGACTTCGCCCGAGAGCAGCGCGGCGACGCGGGTGGCGTCGGATGCGATCGGGGTGAAGATAATTTCCTTGAGATTGTGCTCCGGCTTGCGCCAGTAGTCCGGGTAGACCTTGAAGACGGTCTTGACGCCGGGCTGGTGGCTCTCGATCGTGAAGGGGCCAGTGCCGTTCTCGTGCAGCGTCGCGTAGCTCGGCGTGGTCGCGGAGGCCGGCGTCGGTGCGACGGTGTTGTTCTCCTCGCACCATTTCTTGTCCATGATGTACCAGCCATCCCACTGCGCGGTCAGGATGGGATTGGGCGAGTCCAGCGTCACGTCGACCGTGTAGTCGTCGACCTTGGTGAACTTGGCGTCGGCCGGGACGTTGCTGAGGAAGTTGGAGCCCTTGGCGCGGACGCGTTCGGCGGAGAACAGCACGTCGTCGGCGGTGAAGGGGTCGCCATTGTGGAATTTCACGCCCTTGCGCAGATGAAAGCGCCATTGAGTCGGGCTCAGCGCCTCCCAGCTTTCCGCCAGTGCCGGAATGATCTTCAGGTCCTTGTCGCGCGCAACCAGTCCCTCATAGACATGGCCATGATGCGCGATCGTCGTGGTTTCCTTCAGTGTGTAGGGATCCAGTGACTTGAGCTCGCCCTGGTTGGCATATTTCAACGTCTGGGCCGATGCCGGCAAAGCAAAGGCAACGAGTGCGACGGCAGCCGCCGCAAACAAACTCCAACGTACCGACATGTGATCCCGCGTCCCCGTTATTGTCCGCCGGCTGCTTTGTCCGGCTGTATTATTGGCCATGTTGCCAGAGTTTGCAGGCCACGCAAGCGCGATTTCCCAAAGGGTTAACCGGTTTGCGCGGGTGCAGCGCAATGAACAGGATGTGAGAGTAGGCGGTTGGTGCGAACGCCTGACATTCGACTTTCGGACTGCCACTTGTCGGTCATGGCATTGATCGCCGGCGAGCGCCGTTCTTGCCGGTCGCTCCAAGACAGTTTGGTTGACCATAACGGATGATTGAGGCCGACTGCACCTTTGGGCAGGTACGGCTCGCTTGCGCGACGCACCGAGTCCCGGCGATACTGAGGCGGGCCAGGCGCATTGAGGAGGCGGATATGAAAGTCAACGTCGAGATAGATTGTACGCCCCTTGAAGCGCGGCAGTTCTTCGGCCTGCCGGATGTGGCGCCGATGCAGAACGCGGTGATGGACAAGCTGCAGCAGCAGATGCTGTCGAACATCGACAAGATTTCACCGGAATCGCTGATGCAGAGCTGGTTCACCTTCGATCCCAAGCTCGCGGAGCGCTTCCAGGATATGTTCGTGGCGATGGCCGGCTTCGGCGGCACGGCCAAGAAGAAGTCGTGACTGACATGGACAGGAGCGTCGATGGGACCGGACGCCGGCTGCGTGCGCCAAGCCTGTTCCTGATGCTGGCGGAGGGGCGCGGCGTGCTCGAGCTCAATTCGAGCCTGCTGCTCTCGCCGCTGCTGATGCAGGCGCCGAAGGGCGACGGTCATCCGGTGCTGGCGCTGCCGGGCTTCCTCGCCAGCGACCTTTCGATGGCGCCGATGCGGCGCTATTTGAAGGAGCTCGGCTACGACGCCTACGCCTGGAACATGGGCCGCAATTTCGGCGGCATCGCCTCCAGGCGCGATGCGCTGCGCGACCTCCTGAAGCGGATTCACGAGGCTTCCGGGCGCAAGGTCTCGATCATCGGCTGGAGCCTCGGCGGCGTCTACGCACGCGACCTGGCGTCGCAGATGCCGGAGCTGGTGCGTTCCATCATCACGTTGGGCAGCCCGTTCGCCGACGACATCCGCGCCACCAATGCGACACGGCTCTATGAGCTGTTGTCCGGCGAGGGGGTGGACGACATCCCCGAGATCCGCGCCGCGATCGCCGGCGACATGCCGGTGCCGACAACTTCGATCTATTCCCGCACCGACGGCATCGTGAACTGGCGGACCTCGCGGCTGCGGCCTTCGGCCACCGCCGAGAACATCGAGGTGCATTTCGCCAGCCATCTCGGCCTCGGCGTCAACCCCGCGGCCTTGTGGGCGATCGCGAACCGGCTGGCGCAGCCGGAAGGGGAGTTCCGGCATTTTGACCGGTCGGGCCCCTTTGCCATTGCCTACGGGGCGGCAGAACAGGCACTATCCTAAACCAGACGACGAGAAGCGCCGCCAAGGCGCCCGCGTCAATTTGCTCTCGGGAGGAGATCATGAGCGACGCCAAGAAGCTGTCCTCGCTGGACGCATCGTTTCTCTATCTGGAAACGCCGGAAATGCCGATGCATGTCGGCAGCATGGCGATCTTCCGCCTGCCCGACGGCTACAAGGGCGACTTCTTCGAGGAGTTCAAGGCGATGATCGCCTCGCGGCTGCACGTTGCGCCGATCCTCAAGGCGCGCCTGCAGAAGGCGCCGCTCGATATCGATCATCCGTCCTGGGTCGAGGACGACCAGTTCGACATCGACCGCCACATCTTCCGCGCCAGCCTGCCGGCGCCGCGCGACCGCGCCACGCTGGAGCGCATCGTCGGCTGGATGCACGCCAAGCTGTTGAACCGTGCCCGCCCGCTCTGGGAGTTCTACGTCTTCGAGGGCATGAAGGACAACGAGATCGGGCTCTATTCCAAGATGCACCATGCCTGCATCGACGGCGGCGCCGGCGCGGCGCTGACCAGCATGATCTACGACCTGACGCCGGTGCCGCGGCAGATCGAGCCGCCGAGCGCGAAAAAGGTCGCGCAGGAGCCGCGCGACATCGCGGCCAATTTGATCGACGCCTATCAGCAGCTCTGGACCCAGCCGTTCGAGGCGGCCGCCGCCGCGCAGAAGAGCCTGGAGCTGCCGCGCTCGGGCAAGAGCGATCTTGGCTCGATCCTGTTCGACAACGCCATGTTCCAGATCGAGAGCGCGGTGAAGTTTGCCGGCTCGATGCCGACCGTGCTCAAGAGCCTGTCCGACGTCGTCGCCAAGGTCGCCGATCCGAGGTCGCGCGAGAGCCTGCAGGCGATGGCCTCGCCGCCGACCATCCTCAACAAGGCGATCTCGTCCGAGCGCAGCTTTGCCGGCACCTCGATCTCGCTGTCGCGCGCCAAGGCGCTGGCCAAGGCCTCGGGCGGCAAGCTCAACGACGTCGTGCTGGCGCTCGCCTCCGGCGTGGTGCGGCGCTATCTGATCGGCCAGGGCGCGCTGCCGAACAAGTCGCTGACGGCCGGCGTTCCGATCTCGCTGCGCGAGGAGGGCAATGCCGAATCCAACAACCAGGTGTTCGGCATGATCTGCTCGATCGCGACCGACGTCGAGGACCCCAAGAAGCGGCTCGAGACCATCATCGCGCAATCCACCAAGTCCAAGGAGATGTCGCATCCGCTGCGCGCCCTGGTGCCGCAGGTCTCCAACATCTCGCTGCTGGGTGCGCCGATCGTGGTGCAGGTCTTGGCGCTGCTCTACAGCCGTTCCGACCTCTCCAACGTGCTGCCGCCGGCGACCAACATCACGGTGTCGAACGTGCCGGGGCCGCGGCAGACGCTGTACGCCGCGGGCGCCGAGCTGCTGCACATCTTCCCGGTTTCGATCTCGACCCATGGCGTGGCGCTCAACATCACGGTGCAGAGCTATCGCGATCAGCTTGATTTCGGCTTCATTGTCGGTGCCAACATCATTCCTCATGTGCAGGTGATGTGCGACATGCTGCCGCTCGAATTCGATGCACTCGAGGCGGCGTTCGCGCCCCCGCCTGCTGACATCAAGGGCGCAGCCGAATAGGAATTTCACAATGATCGAGATGCCACCGCTGCAGTTCGCCGAGACGAACGGCATCCGCATGGGGTTTTACGAAGCTGGCCCCAAGACCGACACGCCGCCGGTGGTGTTGTGCCATGGCTGGCCCGAACTGGCGTTCTCCTGGCGCCACCAGATCAAGGCGCTGGGCGAGGCCGGCATCCGGGTGATTGCGCCGGACCAGCGCGGCTACGGCGCGACCGACCGGCCGGAGCCGGTCGAAGCCTACGACATGGAGCAGCTGACCGGCGATCTCGTCGGCCTGCTCGATCATCTCAAGATCGACAAGGCGATCTTCGTCGGTCACGACTGGGGCGGCTTTGTCGTCTGGCAGATGCCGCTCAGGCATCCTTCGTGGGTCGCCGGTGTCGTCGGCGTCAACACGCCGCATTGGGACCGTGCGCCGATGGACCCGATCGCGCTGTTCCGCCAGCGCTTCGGCGACCATATGTACATCGTCCAGTTCCAGGATCCGGCGCGCGAGCCCGACCGTATCTTCGGCAGCCGCGTCGAGCAGACTTTCGACGCCTTCATGCGCAAGCCGGTGGCGCGCCCGCCCGGGACGCCGGAGGAACAGCCGATCGCCGGCGTCGGGGCGTCGGCCCGACTTAATCTGGCGTTTCCGCAGATGATCGCGAACTACGACGCCAAGCACGACCCGCGCACGCCGATCCTGTCGGCGGACGAGAAGAAAGTGTTCGTCGACACGTTCTCGAAAACCGGCTTCACCGGAGGCATCAACTGGTACCGCAATTTCACCCGCAATTGGGAACGCTCGGCTGGGCTGGACCATCATGTGCGGGTGCCGTCGCTGATGATCATGGCGGAGAACGACGCGGTGCTGCCGCCGTCGGCCGCCGACGGCATGGAGCGGCTGGTGCCGGACCTCGAAAAGTATCTGGTCCACGACAGCGGCCATTGGACGCAGCAGGAAAAGCCTGACGAAGTCAGCGCCAAGCTGATTGAGTGGCGTAAGCGAAAATTCGGCTGACGACGAAGTCGTCATTCCGGGGCGATGCGCAGCATCGAACTACGGCGCGCAATTGCGCGCCTGAGAATCTCGAGATTCCCCGATGCGCAATTGCGCGTCTGCGGTCTGGTCCTTCGGACCATCCGGGAATCACGACAGGAGTTCGAGACTAGAGGGGGGCACTTCAAAGATGGCGTCCGGCAACAGACTGAGTCCGATCCCGCATCCGCCGACGAAGCCGGTGGTCGGCAACATGCTGTCGCTGGATTCGACCGCGCCGGTGCAGCATCTGGTGAAGCTCTCCAAGGAGCTCGGGCCGATCTTCTGGCTCGACATGATGGGTTCGCCGATCGTGATCGTCTCTGGCCACGATCTGGTCGACGAGCTCTCCGACGAGAAGCGCTTCGACAAGGCGGTGCGCGGCTCGCTGCGCCGCGTGCGCGCGGTCGGCGGCGACGGGCTGTTCACCGCCGACACCAAGGAGCCGAACTGGAGCAAGGCGCACAACATCCTGATGCAGCCGTTCGGTAACCGCGCCATGCAGTCGTACCACCCCAGCATGGTCGATATCGCCGAGCAGCTGGTCAAGAAATGGGAGCGCCTCAACGCCGACGAGGAGATCGAGGTCGTCCACGACATGACGGCGCTGACCCTCGACACGATCGGGCTCTGCGGCTTCGACTACCGCTTCAATTCGTTCTACCGCCGCGACTACCACCCTTTCGTGGAATCGCTGGTGCGCTCGCTCGAGACCATCATGATGACCCGCGGCCTGCCGCTCGAGGGTCTGTGGATGCAGAAGCGGCGCAAGACGCTCACTGACGACGTCGGCTTCATGAACAAGATGGTCGACGAGATCATTGCCGAGCGGCGCGGCAATGCCGACGTGACCAGTGACAAGAAAGACATGCTGGCCGCGATGATGACCGGCGTCGACCGGGCAACTGGCGAGCAGCTCGACGACGTCAACATCCGCTACCAGATCAACACCTTCCTGATCGCCGGCCACGAGACCACCAGCGGCCTGTTGTCGTGCACGATCTATGCGCTGATGAAGCATCCCGAGGTGCTGAAGAAGGCCTATGAGGAGGTCGACCGCGTCCTCGGTCCCGACCTCGATGCGAGGCCGACCTATCAGCAGGTCACGCAGCTCACCTACATCACGCAATGCCTGAAGGAGGCGCTGCGGCTGTGGCCGCCGGCGCCGGCCTACGGCATCGCGCCCCTCAGCGACGAGACCATCGGCGGAAAGTACAAATTAAAGAAGAACACTTTCATCACCGTGCTGGTGATGGCGCTGCATCGCGACCCCTCGGTCTGGGGAGCGAAACCCGACGTGTTCGATCCGGAGAATTTCAGCCGCGAGGCGGAGGCCAAGCGTCCGATCAACGCCTGGAAGCCGTTCGGCAACGGCCAGCGCGCCTGCATCGGCCGCGGCTTTGCCATGCACGAGGCGGCGCTCGCAATCGGCATGATCCTGCAACGCTTCAAGCTGCTCGACGTGCATCGCTACCAAATGCATCTGAAGGAGACGCTGACGGTCAAGCCCGACGGCTTCAGGATCAAGGTACGGTCACGCGACGACAAGGATCGCGGCGCGTTCGCCGGCAGCACGGGCGCGGTTGCGGCTGCGCCGAAGACGCCGCGCGCGCCGACCACGCGCCCCGGCCACAACACGCCGATGCTGGTGCTCTACGGCTCCAACCTCGGCTCGGCCGAGGAGCTGGCGACCCGCATGGCGGATCTGTCCGAGATCAATGGTTTCGCAGTGCGTCTCGGGCCGCTGGATGATTATGTCGGCAAGCTGCCGGAGGAGGGCGGCGTCCTGATCATCTGCGCCTCTTACAATGGGGCGGCGCCCGACAATGCCACGCAATTCGTCAAATGGCTCGAAAGCGATCTGCCGAAGGACGCCTTCGCGAAGGTGCGCTATGCGGTGTTCGGCTGCGGCAACAGCGATTGGGCCGCAACCTACCAGTCGGTGCCGCGCTTCATCGACGAGCAATTGACCAGGCATGGCGCGCGCGCCGTCTATCCGCGCGGCGAGGGCGATGCGCGCAGCGATCTCGATGGCCAGTTCCAGAAATGGTTCCCGGAGGCGGCGAAGGTCGCGACCAAGGAATTCGGCATCGACTGGAATTTCACCCGCACCGCCGAGGACGAGCCGCTTTATGCGATCGAGCCGGTGGCGCAGGGCGCGGTCAACACCATCGTGACGCAGGGCGGCGCGGTGCCAATGAAGGTGCTTGCCAACAACGAGCTGCAGAACAAGGAGGGCGCCCATCCGTCGGAGCGCTCGACCCGGCACATCGAGGTCGAGCTGCCGGCCAATCTCAGATATCGCGTCGGCGATCATCTCAGCGTGGTGCCGCGCAACGACCCGACCCTGGTCGATTCCGTGGCGCGCCGGTTCGGCTTCCTGCCGGCCGACCAGATCCGCCTGCAGGTGTCGGAAGGCCGCCGCGCGCAACTGCCGGTCGGCAACGCGGTGTCGGTTGGGCGGCTGCTCACCGAGTTCGTCGAGCTGCAGCAGGTCGCGACCCGCAAGCAGATCCAGATCATGACGGAGCACACCCGCTGCCCGGTGACCAAGCCGAAGCTGATGGCCTATGTCGGTGACGATGAGGCCTCGGCCGGGCGCTACCGCACCGAGGTGCTGTCCAAGCGCAAATCGGTGTTCGACCTGGTCGAGGAATATCCGGCCTGCGAGCTGCCGTTCCATCTTTACCTTGAGATGCTGTCGCTGCTGGCGCCGCGCTACTACTCGATCTCGTCGTCTCCGGCCGGCGAGGCACAGCGCTGCAGCGTCACGGTGGGCGTGGTGGAAGCCCCCGCAAGCTCAGGCCGGGGCATCTACAAGGGCGTCTGCTCGAACTACCTGGCGCGCCGCCGCGCCGGCGACACCGTCCACGCCACCATCAAGGAAACCAAAGCCGGCTTCCGCCTGCCCGATGACAACGGCGTGCCGATCATCATGATCGGGCCGGGCACGGGCTTGGCCCCGTTCCGCGGCTTCCTGCAGGAGCGCGCCGCGCGCAAGTCGCATGGCGCGACGCTGGGCCCTGCGATGCTGTTCTTCGGCTGCCGCCATCCGGAGCAGGATTTCATCTATGGAGATGAGCTGAAGGCTTTTGCAGCCGACGGCGTCGGCGAACTCTACACCGCTTTCTCGCGTGCCGATGGGCCGAAGACCTATGTGCAGCATCTCGTCGCCGCGCAGAAGGATCGGGTCTGGGAGCTGATCGAGAAGGGCGCAATCGTCTATGTCTGCGGCGACGGCAGCAAGATGGAGCCCGACGTCAAGGCGACCCTGATGTCGATCTATCGCGAGCGCGCCGGCGCCGACGCCGATGCCGCTGCGCGCTGGATCGAGGAGATGGGCACCAGGAACCGTTACGTGCTGGACGTCTGGGCCGGCGGCTAGCCTCGGCGCCGGGGACGACGGTGATGCGGTTGAGGGTGGGTTTCTTCCCCATCGTCGTCCCGGCGAAAGCCGGGACCCATAACCACGGGGTTGAGTCGTTGAAGAGGGCTGTGGCCCCAGCGGTGCGCAACAATTACCTTCGGTGGTTATGGGTCCTGCTCCCGTGCGCAATTGCGCACTAGGCAGGGACGACACCGAGTTTGTTGCGCCACTCGTGAGTCACATTCTCTGGGCGCTAGCTTCGCCCGCCCTGACGCCCATGTTACAAGCCGCCGCATGATTCCATGGGAAAAGATCGATACCGCGCGCATTCCCGGCACCGAAGGCGAATTGCGTCTGATGCGGCGCGGCCGCGAATTCTCGATCATGCTCGGCACCAACGAGCTGATGAACAGCCGCCTGTCGGGCTCGGAAGCCGCACTGGCGACGCTTGCTGCGAAGAAGATCGAGAAGACCGCGAAGCCGCATTTTCTCATCGGCGGGCTCGGCATGGGCTTTACGCTGCGGGCGGCGCTCGCCGTGCTCGGACCCGAAGCGCAGATCATGGTGGCCGAACTGGTGCCAGCAGTCGTTGCCTGGGCGAGGGGCCCGATGGCGGAGATCTTCGGCGACAGCCTGAACGATCCGCGCGTCAGCATTCAGGAGGTTGACGTTGCCGATGTGATCGAGCGCCACCCGGGCACCTTCGATGCCATTCTCCTCGATGTCGATAACGGGCCCGAGGGCCTGACCCGCGAGGCCAATGACGCGCTGTATGGTGTCTCCGGACTCAAGGTCGCGCACACCGCGTTGCGGCGCGGCGGCGTGCTCGCGGTCTGGTCATCAGGGCCGAATGCCAAATTCCCGAAATCCCTGTCCCGGGCCGGGTTCGCCGTCAACGAGATCGCCGTGCGCGCCACCGGCCGAGGCCGCGGCGTACGCCACGTGATCTGGATCGCGGTCAAGCAATAGCAGGCGTCGCTATTGCGACGCAGCAAGGCTGCCGGGGCTCCCCGTTCGGTTCGATTGTATTGAAAATCAAGGGCTGTTGGGCTTCACTCGACGGCACCGAAGCCTCGAGCCCTTGGTCTGTCGGATGCAGGCGACGTCGAATTTTGGGGTGCAGGAGACGCACGGGATCCTGAACCGCTTCCAGGCCGAATTCCGCGGCTCGAGCGAGGGGCTCGGCTGGTCGTCCGCGTATGCCTCGGTCCAGCGTGAACGGCCGTTTGACGGGCACTTCCACGCGCTATCCGACAATCTGATGGTGCTGCATCGGGGCGGCCCCGTCGACATCACCTATGTGATGGACGGCAAGTCGGTCGCCCGACAGATTCCGCGCGGCGGCGTGTTCTTCCTGCCGGCGGGACATGCCTGCAACGTCGTCCTGCGTGAAGCGCTGGAATCCACCCACATCTATCTGCGGTCCGACCTGTTCGCGGGCCGGGACGGGGCCCCCAGCCTGATCGGCGGGCTCGCGCCGATGCTCGGTGATCAGGATGCCGTGCTGGAGCATCTCGCTGCGGCGATCGGCGACACCATCACCAGCAGCCTGCCGGCCTCGTCGCTGTTCGTCGATCCGATCGCGCAGGCGATCGCCAACCGCTTTGTTGCGATCAATTTCCACAAGCCGAGCGTGGAGGCCGGCAAGCATCCGAACCTGCTCAGCAACAGGCAGATGGCGCGGATCCGCGAATTCGTCGACACCAATCTCGAGACCGATATCCGGCTCGACCAGCTGGCGGAGCTTTGCGGCCGCAGCACCGAATATTTCGTGCGCCTGTTCAAGGCGACCAGCGGCATCTCGCCCTACCAATATGTGATCAATCTGCGCATCGAGCGCGCCAGGGCGTTGCTCGCCGACGAGACGCAGACCCTGGCCGACATCGCGCTGGCCTGCGGCTTCTCCCACCAGGAGCATTTTACGCGCATGTTCCGCCGCTTCACCGGCGTGACGCCGGGACGATACCGGCGCAGCCATTAGGGCGTGTACTCATAAATCTGGTACGCGCGTGCGCGGGATAGCGAGGTCCGAGGTGCCCTCAAAAGTAGACATCGACGATGCCTAAGTGAATGTCTGCAAAGGGCCAGAAGGACACGCAGTCCTGCGTTGATCCATGTCAAAGTATGAGCGGTTGCGACGTCTGATCTTTTCTACGTGCTGCGCATATTGCGTATCAATTGATGAGGGTCCCCATGCGAAAAAAATGCGATTTTCAAAAAACCGCGACCGATGGCATCCACGCGGGACGAGACCACACCGACCCGATGCTCAGCCGTCGTGCCGTAGCTCTGGGCGGGCTCGGGCTGGCCGCTGCGCTCATTCCCTTGCCGGGCCGGGCATGGGACGGCCCGCTGACGGACGTCGTCGAGGGGACCGAGGATTTCGTCGTCGCATCGGATGCCTACATCTTCGGCTATCCGCTCGTGACCATGGAGATGACGCGGCGGGTGATCACCAACGTCGCCAAGCCCGAGGGCACGCGCGGGCCGATGGGTACCCTTATCAAGCTGCGCGAATACCCCAACGCCAGCTTCCGCGACATTACCGCCCCGAATGCCGACACGCTCTACACGACGGCGTTCTTCGATGTCGGCGACGAACCTTGGGTGCTGAGCTCCCCCGACATGAAAGGCCGCTACTTCCTGCTGCCTTTCCTGAGCGGATGGACAGATGTGTTTCAGGTTCCCGGAACCCGGACCACAGGCACGCAAGCCCAGACCTTCTTGATCACGGGTCCCGGCTGGTCGGGCACGGTCCCGGCAGGCATGTCGCAGCTCAGGTCGCCCACCGCCATCGTATGGCTCCTTGGACGCATCTATTGCACCGGCACCTCGCAAGACTATGCCGAGGTGCACGCGTTGCAGGACCAGTTCAAGTTGCAGCCGCTGAGCACTTGGGGCAAGGACTACACCCCGCCGCCCGGCAAGGTCGATCCATCCATCGACATGAAGATGGCAGTGCGCGATCAAGTCAACCGTCTCTCGGCCACTGAGTATTTCACGCTGCTGGCCGATCTGCTGAAAAGAAATCCACCTGCACCGGCAGACGCACCCGCCCTGAAACGGTTCGAGCGGATCGGCCTCGTTGCGGGGCAGAGCTTCGACCCGAAGGCTCTCGACAGCCGTTGGGATAAGCGGCTGCCGCAGCTCTCGTACGATCGGATCATGCTACACTTCCTCAGCAGGGATGGCGAAATTACGCGGCAGAACGGCTGGTCATTCACCACAAAGGCGGGCGTTTATGGCACCAACTACCTCCAGCGAGCATTGATCGCCGCCCTCGGGCTTGGTTGCAACCGGCCGCAGGACGCCATCTATCCGACCTCCATGAAGCCTTCGCTGTTGGAGGATTACGACGGAAAATACAGGTACATCCTGCGCTTCGAAAAAGGGCAGATGCCGCCGGTGAAGGGTTTTTGGTCGCTGACTATGTATGATGAAGGCATGTTCTTCATCGCCAACCCGATCAACCGCTATTCGATGAGCATGAGGACCAACCCCAAATACGAGCCCGACGGTTCGCTCTTGATCTACATCCAGAACGAAAGCCCCGGCTCGGACAAGGAGGCCAACTGGCTTCCGGCTCCGAAGGGAAAGTTTCACCTGATGTTGCGCCTGTACTGGCCGGACGAGAACAATCCCTCGATCATCGATGGGTCATGGGTGATCCCGCCGGTGACCAAGGTAATCTAAGGCTTGGGCGCGCGAGGTGCCGTCTCCTTAGCGGAGGCGGCATCTCGTTGATGGCCCCATCTCCGGCGCATGTCGGTTGTGGGTCACAAGACGACATCCTTGCGGTCGGGCCGCCCTCCGCTCTACCTCTTGAAAGCGGACATCCCGGGTTTATGAGTACGCGCCCTAGCTCCCGGCGATGGCGACTGGGTCAGGCGCGGGCGCATAGCCGGCCCCGTTTCGACGGATGATTTTTCCGGTTTTGTGCAGATTTTCTCCGGTTTCGTGCAGGCCCGCCGCGGCTGCCCGCCGCTAGCATTCTCCCAACAAGACGAGATCGCCGGTTCGCCGGCCCGGGAGGAATGCCATGAGCGTCGCAATGCCCGATGCCGGAGTCGCATCCGCCGCACCCGTTGCGGCAGCCGGTGATGCCGGCCAGGGCGCCTTTGCCTATTGCTCGCAGCAATATCGCGTGGTGTTCGGCGCCGGCACCTCGGCGCGGCTTGGCGAGGAAACCGAGCGCCTTGGCATCAAGCGGGCGCTGGTGCTCACGACCCGCGAGCAGCAGGATCTCGGACGTCAGTTGGGTGCCGGCCTCGGCGATAGACTCGCCGGCCTGTTCGCCGGCGCGCGCATGCATACGCCGGTCGAGGTCACCAACGAAGCGCTTCGCATCGTGGAATCCCACGACATCGACGGGCTGGTCGCAATCGGCGGCGGTTCGACGGTCGGGCTCGGGAAGGCGCTGTCGCTGCGCACCGGGCTGCCGCACATCGCGATGCCGACCACCTATGCCGGCTCGGAGATGACGCCGATCCTGGGTGAGACCACCAACGGCATCAAGACCACACAGCATTCCCAGGATCTGGTGCCAGACGCCGTCATCTACGACGTGGATCTCACCGTCAGCCTGCCGCCGCACATCTCCGCCGCCAGCGGCCTGAACGCGATTGCCCACGCGGTTGAGGCGCTTTATGCGCCCGACGCCAATCCGCTGACCTCGCTGATGGCGGAGGAAGGCATCGCCGCGCTCGCCCGTGCGCTGCCGCGCATCATGACTGCGCCTGCCGATCCTGGCGCGCGGCGCGATGCGCTCTATGGCGCCTGGCTGTGCGGGGTCTGCCTCGGCGCGGTCGGCATGTCGCTGCATCACAAGCTCTGCCATGTGCTGGGCGGCATGTTCGACCTGCCGCACGCCGAAACCCATGCGATCGTGCTGCCGCACGCCGCCGCCTACAACGCAGCCGCCGCGCCGGAGGCGATGAGCCGCGTCGCGCGAGCGCTGCACAGCGCCAACGCACCGCAGGGCCTGTTTGATCTTGCCCGGCAGCTCGCGCTGCCGCGCGCGCTCTCCGACATCGGGATGCCCGAGGGCGGCATCGCTCGCGCCGCGGAGATGGCGGTGCGCAACCCCTATGCCAACCCCAGACCGGTCGATCGCGCCCCGATCGAGCAATTGATCGCGGCAGCCTGGCGCGGCGACGCGCCCGTGCAGCACTGACCTTCACCAGATCAAGGAAACACGATGGCCAATTTCAACGAGCATGATCTCACCGACGAGGTGCTTCGCAGCTTCGCCAACACGCCGAACAAGCGGCTGAAGTTCATCATCGAGGAGACGGTCAAGTCGCTGCACGATCTGGTGCGCCGCACCGAACTCACCTTCGAGGAATGGAATCAGGCAATCGAGTTCCTGACCCGCACCGGCCAGACCTGCACGCCGCTGCGCCAGGAGTTCATCCTGCTCTCCGACGTGCTCGGCGTCTCGATGCTGGTGGACGCCGTCAATCACCGCGAGCGCGAAGGCGCGACCGAGACCACGGTGCTTGGCCCGTTCTATGTCGGCGAGCACCGCGTCACGCCGCACGGCGCCAACATTTCGGAAGGCATCGACGGCGAGGTGATGTTCGTGCAGAGCCGCGTCACCGACCTCGCCGGCAAACCGCTCGCCGGTGCCGAGATCGACGTCTGGCACGCCGACGACGACGGCTTCTACGATTCGCAGAAGGCGGATTATGCGACCCACGGCCCATCGTTGCGCGCACGCTTCGTCACCGATGCCGATGGCCGCTTCTCGTTCCGCACCATCCTGCCGTGCAGCTATCCGATCCCGACCGATGGCCCGGTCGGCGATCTCATCACCGCCACACAGCGTCATCCGATGCGGCCCGCGCACGTCCACTTCCTGGTCAAGGCCGAAGGCTACGAGCCGCTGATCACCCACGTCTTCCTCGATGGCGACCAATATCTGCGCAGCGACGTGGTGTTCGGCGTCAAGGACGAGCTCATCGCGCGCGTCGAGCCCCGCAGCGAACCGGCGTTGCCGAATGGCGACCGCGTGTCCGCACCGTGGCACCTGATGACCTACGACTTCCAGATGAGGCCCGGCGTCGGGCTGGTGCCGAAGCCGATGATGGCCGCGGAATGACGATCGCAACCAACACGACGACCAGGGAGAGGATGATGACCAGCAAACCGATCGAGACCGACGTGCTTGTCGTCGGCAGCGGCCCGGCCGGCGCGACGGCGGCGGCGCTGCTCGGCATGTACGGCGTCAAGCACATCATGGTGACCAAATACGGCTGGCTCGCCGACACGCCGCGTGCTCACATCACCAACCAGCGTGCGATGGAGGTGCTGCGCGATCTCGGCCTCGAGGACAAGGCGGTCGCGCAGGCGGTGCCGCAGCATCTGATGGCCAACAACGTGTTCTGCGAGAGCCTCGCCGGCGAGGAGTTCGGCCGGCTCTACTCCTGGGGCAATCATCCCTCGCGCAAGGCGGATTACGATCTCGCCAGCCCGACCCGGATCTGCGACCTGCCGCAGAATTTCCTGGAGCCGATCCTGATCGAGGCCGCCGGCCAGCGCGGTACGTCGCTGTGCTTCAACACCGAGTTCGTCGACCTGGTGCAGGATGCCGACGGTGTCGCGGCAACGGTGAAGGATCGGCTATCCGGCGAGACCTACCAGATCCGCGCCAAATATCTGATCGGCGCCGATGGCGGCCGCAGCCGCGTCGCTGAGGTGATCGGGCTGCCGATGGAGGGCCAGATGGGACGCGCCGGCAGCATGAACATCATCGTGCAGGCGGATCTGAGCAAATACGTCGCGCACCGGCCGAGCGTGCTGTACTGGGTGCTGCAGCCCGGCGCCGAGATCGGCGGCATCGGCGCCGGCCTGATCCGCATGGTACGGCCGTGGAACGAATGGCTGATCATCTGGGGCTACGATATCGAGCAGGGCGAGCGCAGGCTCAGCAATGACGAGGCGATCTCGATCGTACGCAATCTCGTCGGCGACGAGACGCTCGAGGTCAAGGTGACCTCGACCTCGACCTGGACCGTGAACGAGATGTATGCGGGCCACTACGCGTCTGGCCGCGTGTTTTGCGTCGGCGATGCCGTGCACCGGCATCCGCCGACCAACGGCCTGGGCTCCAACACCTCGATCCAGGATGCATACAATCTCTGCTGGAAGCTCAAGCTGGTGCTGGAGGGCCACGCGGCGCCGTCGCTGCTCGAGACCTATTCGGTCGAGCGCCAGCCGGTCGGCAAGCAGATCGTGACCCGCGCCAACAAGAGCATCGGCGATTTCCCGCCGATCTTCGAGGCGGTGGGGCTCGTCGCCTCGACCGATCCGGCCGAAGCGCGCAAGGCGATCGCCGCGCGCAAGGCGCCGACCGCCGAGGGCAAGGCACGCCGCAAGAAGCTCTATGAGGCCATCGCCAACAAGAGCTACGAGTTCAACTGCCACGGCGTCGAGATGAACCAGCGCTACGGCTCGACCGCCGTGGTGTCCGATGGCACGCCGATGCCGGCCTTCACCCGCGATCACGAACTCTATTATCAGGCCACCACCTGGCCGGGCGCGCACTTGCCGCATGTCTGGGTCGAGCATCAGGGCCAGCGCAAGTCGACGCTCGATCTCACCGGCAGGGGCCGCTTCACGCTGCTCACCGGGATTGGCGGCGACGGCTGGAAGATGGCCGCTGCCGCGGTCGAGAAGGCCTACGGCCTGCCGGTCGATGTGGTGACCATCGGCCCGCAAGGCTGCGATGCGCTCGACATCTATGCGGACTGGTATCGCCAGAGCGAGGTCGACGAGGACGGCTGCGTGCTGGTGCGTCCCGACACGTACGTCGCCTGGCGCACCAGGGAGGCGGCGGCTGACGCCTCCGACGTGTTGCTCGACGTGTTTGGCCAGATCCTCGGCCGCAGCGCGAAGGCGCAGACGAAGTCCATCGCCGCCGCGTGATGCGGCGCGACGCCGGTAATTTCTCAGAACGGAATGAACGGCAGCCGGTGTGAAACCGGCTTGCCTCAAGGGAGGGGAAAATGACCAAGGACCATTTGAACGCCAAGGACCACTTGAACGCATTGTCTTTCGATCGCCGCCGCGTGCTGCAGGGCATCGCCGGTGGTTTCGCGGCCGCAGGTACGACGACATTGTTTGCGCCGGCCGTGCGGGCCGCCAACAAGCCGATCAAGATCGGCTATGTCTCGCCGAAGAGCGGTCCATTGGCTGCCTTTGCCGAAGCCGACGATTTCGTGCTGGGCGAGTTCAGAAAGTTCATCAAGGATGGCGTCAAGGTCGGATCGCAGACCTATTCGGTCGAGGTGGTGACCAAGGACAGCCAGTCGAATCCGAACCGCGCCTCCGAGGTCGCCAAGGAGCTGATCACTCGCGACAATGTCAGCCTGATCGTGGTCGGCGCCACGCCCGAGACCAACAATCCGGTGGCGACGCAGTGCGAGCTCGAGCAGGTGCCGTGCATCTCTTCCGTCGCGCCGTGGCAGACCAACTTCATCGGCCGGCAGGCCAATCCGGGCGATCCGAAGAGCTGGAAGCCGTTCGAATACACCTTCCACTATTTCTGGGGGCTCGAGGACGTCATCGGCGTCTTCACCAGCATGTGGAGCCAGGTCGCGACCAACAAATCGGTCGGTGCGCTGTTTCCGAACGATGCCGACGGCAACGCCTGGGGCGACACCACGATCGGCTTCCCGCCTGTGATGGCCAAGCAGGGTTTCAAGCTCACCGATCCCGGCCGCTTCCAGAATCTGACCGACGATTTCAGCTCGCAGATCGCGGCGTTCCGCGGTGCCGATGCCGAGATCATCACCGGCGTGATCATCCCGCCCGACTTCACCACATTCTGGAACCAGGCGCGGCAGAAGGGGCTGAAGCCGAAAGTCGTGTCGGTGGCCAAGGCGTTGCTGTTCCCGGCGTCAGTGCAGGCGCTGGGCAAGGGCGGCAACAATATCTCCACCGAAGTGTGGTGGACGCCGACGCATCCCTACAAGTCGAGCCTCAGCGGCGTCAGCGCAGCCGATCTCGCCAAAGGATATGAGCAGGCGTCCGGCAAGCAATGGACCCAGCCGATCGGCTTCGTGCATTCGCTGTTCGAGGTCGCGATCGATGCCATCAAGCGCTCTAGCGACCCGGCCGATGGGGCAGCACTGGCGAAAGCGATTGGCGCCACCAAGCTCGATACGATCGTGGGCCAGATCGCGTTCGGCTCCAGCGCGGTGCCGCCGTTCGCGGCGAAGAATATCGCCAAGACGCCGCTGGTCGGCGGCCAGTGGCGGCTCAATGGCGACAAGTACAACATGGTGATCACCGACAACAAGCTGGCGCCGCAGATTCCGCTCGGTGGCGACATGCAGGCGCTGAGCTAGCGGGCGCATTCCAGAGAGTTGTCTTTCCGGAGATGCGCGGCAACCCCGCGCATATCCTCGAAGCAAATTGATGTGGTGAGCGACCATGCTCGAACTCCATGCCATCTCGAAAAGGTTCGGCGCCATCGTCGTTGCCGACGCGATCGACCTGACGCTTGTGTCCGGCGAGGCGCTGGGTGTGATCGGGCCGAACGGCGCCGGCAAGTCGTCGCTGTTCAATCTGGTCACGGGGCTGCTGCGGCCCGATGCCGGCCGCATCGTCCTCGACGGCGTCGACATCACAGGTCTCTCTTCCGAGGCACGCTGCCGCGCGGGCATCGGGCGCTCATTCCAGATCCCGCAACCGTTCGACCATCTCTCGGTGTTCGAGAACCTTGCGGTCGCCGCGCTGTTTGGCGGCGGCCTGTCGGAGGCGGATGCGGTCCAGCATTGCGGCCGCATGCTCGATCTGACCGGCCTCGAGGCCAAGGCCAACCGGCTTGCCGGGAGCCTGCCGCTGCTCGATCGCAAGCGGCTCGAACTGGCGCGGGCGCTCGCTACCCGACCGCGCACGCTGCTGCTCGACGAGATCGCCGGCGGCCTCACCGATGCCGAATGCCATGAACTGGTCGAGACCATCCGCACCATCCACGCCGAAGGCGTCGCCATCATCTGGATCGAGCACGTGGTGCACGCGCTGCTCGCGGTGGTGCAGCGGCTGGTTGTCTTGAACTTCGGCAAGGTCGTCGCCCAGGGCGCACCAGTCGAGGTGATGCGCTCGCGCGAGGTTGAGACCATCTATATGGGCGTGCCGGCATGACCGCGCTGCTCAATGTCACTGCGCTCGATGCGTTCTACGGCGATTTCCAGGCGCTGTTCGGGATCGACTTCGAACTGCAAGAGGGCGAGGCGGTCGCGGTGATCGGCGCCAACGGCGCCGGCAAGTCGACCATGCTGAAGTCGCTGGCCGGGCTCGTGAAGAGCAGCCCCGATTCGATCCGCCTGAGTGGGCGGGCGATCGGCGATGCGTCCGCCGCCAGCATCGTGCGGCTCGGCCTCGCGCTGGTGCCGGAGGGCCGACAATTGTTTCCCTCGCTCAGCGTCGAGGAGAACCTGCTGATCGGCGCCTATGGCGGCGAACGCACCGCGCCGTGGGACCTCGCCGCGGTTTACCGCATGTTCCCGGTGCTGAAGGAGCGGCGGCGCGGCGCCGTGACGGCGCTGTCGGGCGGCCAGCAGCAGATGGTGGCGATCGGCCGTGCGCTGATGTCCAACCCGTCGGTCCTGCTCTGCGACGAGATCAGCCTCGGCCTCGCGCCGATCGTGGTGGAGGACATCTACCGCATGCTGCCGGAGATCCGCTCGGGCGGCACCGCGGTCGTGCTGGTCGAGCAGGACATCGCCCGCGCATTGCGGGCGGCGGATCGCTTCTACTGCCTGCAGGAGGGACGGGTGACACTGAGCGGACGGCCAAAGGATGTGGATCAGGACACGATCCGCGCGGCCTATTTCGGAACGTGAGGGAGCGATGAGCGGGTTCGACACCATCATCGAAGGCGTGCTGCTCGGCGGCGTCTATGCGCTGTTCGCGCTTGGCTTGTCGCTGATCTTCGGCATCATGCGCCTTGTCAATCTGGCGCATGGCGATCTGATCCTGCTTGCGGCCTATCTGGTGCTCAGCGCCACCACGGCGCTCGGTCTGCCGCTTGCGGCCGCATCCCTGCTGGTCGTCGTGGCGATGTTCGCGCTCGGCTTCGTGCTGCAGCGGCTGGTGCTGGAGCGGGTGCTCGGCGACGACATCCTGCCGCCGCTGCTCGTCACCTTCGGCCTGTCGATCGTGATCCAGAACGGGCTGCTGCTCGGCTACGGCGCCGACAGCCGCCGCCTGCAGGCAGGCGCCTTCGAATCCTCATCGGTGACGCTGGCCCCGGGCCTGAGCGTCGGACTGGCGCCGCTGACCGCGCTGGTGACGGCGATCGCCGCCGTCGCGCTGCTGCAGCTGATCTTCTATCGCACCTCGCTCGGCCGCGCCTTCCGCGCCACCGCCGACAATCCCGCGATCGCGCAATTGATGGGCGTCAATGAGCGCAATGTCTACGCCATCGCGGTGGGACTATCGCTTGCGGTGTCGGTGATCGCCGCGATCGTGTTCGGCATCCGCGCCAGCTTCGATCCGTCGATCGGCCCGGCGCGGCTGCTCTACGCGTTCGAGGCCGTGATCATCGGCGGCCTCGGCAGCCTGTGGGGAACGCTGGCCGGTGGCATCGTGCTCGGGCTCGCCCAGGCGATCGGAGCGCGGATCAATCCGGAATGGCAGATCCTGGCCGGCCATCTCGCCTTCCTTGCCGTGCTGATGGTGCGGCCGCGCGGTCTGTTCCCGGCGAGGCGGACATGAGTGTCGAAAGCATCCGTATCCCGGCAAGCCGGGAGGAGCGCCCGGCGGACGCGCCGGTGTGGCAGGTTCGGGTCGGCACGCGGCTGTCGCGCATTGCGGCTGTGGCCGGCATCGCGCTGGTCGTGGTGCTGGCCGCGCTGCCTGCGATCGCATCACGCAACCTGATCCAGGACCTGATCTTCGTCTTCACCATGCTGACCTTGGCGCAGCTCTGGAACGTGCTGGCCGGCTGGGGCGGGCTGGTGTCGGTCGGGCAGCAGGCGTTTGTCGGGCTCGGCGCCTATGCGCTGTTTGCCGGCATCGTGATGGCCGGACTCGATCCTGTCGCGGCGATCCCGCTGGCTGGTCTGTTCGCGGCGCTGGTCGCGGCGGTGCTCGGGCCGCTGCTGTTCCGGCTGGAAGGGCCATATTTCGCGATCGGCAGCTGGGTCGCCGCCGAAGCGCTGCGGCTGATCTGCGCGCAGTTCAAGTCGCTCGGCGGCGGCACCGGGATGTCGATCTCGCCCAACGAGCTGTCGCAGATGGTCGGGCTGAAGGCGGTGCAGGCGCTGCTCGGCCTGCGGCCGGCGGCAGCGCGCGACGTGCTGGTCTACTGGCTTGCGCTGCTAATCGCCGTGCTGGTGACGCTCGGCATCTACGCCTTCATGCGTTCGCGGCTTGGGCTCGCGCTGGCGGCAAGCCGCGACAATGCGGCGGCGGCGCGCAGCGTCGGCGTGCGCACCGCGCGGATCCGCCACGTGCTGTGGATCGCGGTTGCCTTCGCGACCGGCATGGTCGGCGCGCTGGTCTATCTGCAGAAGGCGCGGATATCGCCCGACGCCGCGTTCAGCGTCACCGACTGGACTGCCTATGTGATCTTCATCGTGGTGATCGGCGGCGTACGCACCATCGAGGGACCGATGGTCGGTGTGCTCCTGCTCTGGGGGCTCCTGACCTATCTCGCCCAGTACGGCAGCCTGTATCTGGTGGTGCTCGGCACGCTCGCCATCCTGATCATGCTGTTCATGCCGAGGGGCGTGTGGGGCGCAGCGGCGCGCCGCTGGCAGCTCCAGCTGTTCCCGACGCAGCGCTGGCTTGGCCGCGGCCGATAGGTCCGGTTGCGCGATCCACGTCGTCACACCGTCATCCTGAGAGAGTGTGAATGTATGACTCTCGATGACGCAACATACTCGATGTCGTCCCGGCGAAAGCCGGGACCCATAACCACCGAAAGTCATTGTTGCGCTACGCTACGGCCACACCCTTGTTCAACAACTCAACCCTGTGGTTATGGGCCCCGGCTTTCGCCGGGACGACGAGGGAGAAATTCGCTGCCTCCCCGAGCACCTAAGGATGACTGGACTAACAGCGACGCGTCGTTTTGGCTTTCGCCAGGACGACGCCGGAATCGTGTCTCGCTATCGCGCGCCTCAAAACATCGTGTTGTTGTTCGCCGGATTTTCCGGAACGGGCTGCACCACGTCCCAATGCTCGACGATCTTGCCGTCCTCGAGCTTGAAGATGTCGACAATCGCATTGCCGCGGGTGCCGGGCTCGCGCACGGCATGGACGTGCAGGATCACGTAGTCGCCATCGACGAACGAACGCTTGATCTCGCTGTGCGAGTTCGGAAACTTCTCGCGCAGGAAGCCGATGAACTTGCGGAAGCCCTCTGGGCCGTCGGCCGCGCCGGGATTGTGCTGCACATAGCGGTTGCCGACATAGGCGAGCGCCGCGCCGGCGTCCTTCTGGTTCAGCCCCTTCTCGTAGAAGGCCAGCACCGCCTTGCGGTTGGCTTCCTGCTGCGCTTCGCTGGTGGCGGCCATCGCGGCGGAGGACGCGAGCGCGAGGAGGAGAGCGGCGACCGCTGTCCGCGGCCGGAGGATGGCGTTCATCTGGTAACTCCCGAGGCTGATGGCGTGCGACCCGCACGCCGCACTGCGCTCTCTACAGCCTCTACGCGGCGCCCGGAAGAACGCACCCCTGGCTCACATGGTTACCAGAAGATACCGGAGCCCCGTTCCGATTGAATCGGAACGGGGTTCTCGATTCTGGTTTTGGACGCGTTTTCTTCACGCGAACCGGTATCCACTTCGCTCGAAGACGCTCCGGCCTCACGCCGCCTTGGCGGCCGCACCATGCGCGTGCCTGTCGATGGCATCGATGATCTGCGGCCACATCGGGATCGGCAGCGCATGGCCCATGCCCTCGACCATCACGAGCTTTGCGCCCGGGATCGAGACCGCAGTGTCCTTGCCGCCTTCGGGATGCACCAGCGGATCGACGGTGCCGTGGATCACCAGCGTCGGCGCCTTGACGCCGCGCAGCCGTTCCTTGCGGCTGCCGGAGGCGAGGATGGCGCGCAGCTGGCGGCCGACGCCTTCCGGATTGAGGCCGCGCTCAAAGGTGCGCCGCGCGCGCTCGGGGTCGAGCGCCTCATCCTCGGGGAACGAGCCGTTGCGCAGCACCTTCCAGGTCTGACCGAAGCGCGCGAAATACTCCTCCTTGCTCTTCGGTGGCGGCGCCATCAGCACCGCGGTCGCCTCGCGGGTCGGCCCAGGTATCTTCGGGTTGCCCGTAGTCGACATGATCGAGGTCAGCGAGCGCACGCGCTCGGGGAAGGTGATCGCAACCTCCTGCGCGATCATGCCGCCCATCGAGGCGCCGACCAGATGCGCGGTGCGGATGCCGAGTGCGTCCATCAAGCCGACGGTGTCCCGCGCCATGTCGATCAGCCGGTACGGCGCCGCGACCGGGATCTTCAGGAAGCGCAGCTTGAGCAGCTCGAGCGCGGACAGCCGCTTGCCGCCGCTCAGGCGGGAGGACTTGCCGATATCCCTGTTGTCGAATCGGATCACGCGAAAGCCGCGCGCGGCGAGCTGGCGGCAGAATTCGTCGTCCCAATGGATCATCTGGGCGCCGAGCCCCATGATCAGCAGCAGCGGCTCGGCATTCGCATCGCCAAAAATCTCGTAGCAGATGTCGATGCCATTGGCGCGGGCGAGCTGCGGCGGCTGATGGGCGAGCGTGGTCACGGGCATCCCCTGCTGGTATCGCGGTCAGGAACCTCTATGCCACGCTTTGATGCGGCGCAGAAGGGCCTCCCCACTGCGGGCGCGCCGTGCTGTTGACCGATCCACGGCAACAGTGTCGTATGGCGGAAACAAGTGGAAGCGCGGCAAGCGCTCGGATTTGGTGTGGAGGAGCGCCGCATGGCCGACAAGGGCAACGACCCTGCCGTGATCTGGCAGACGATGATGGGTGAGATGGAGAAGGGGTTCAACTCCTTCGGCAACCAGTTAATGGCATCGCCGGAATTCTCCAAGTTGATGAATCAGGCCGGCGGTGCCGCGGCGGGCGCGCAGCGGCAGCTCGGCGAGCTGATGGAGAAGTATCTTCTGGCGATGAACCTGCCGAGCCGCGCCCAGCTCGTCGGCATGGCCGAGCGCCTGCAGTCGATGGAGAACCAGCTCAACGAGATCAAGACGCTGCTGCAGCAGGTGCACCACAATTCGCTGGCGCCGGGGGATGGCTTCGGCGCAACGCCACGGCCGCCGCGCACCAAACGCCCGCCATCCGAGGGAGAGCCCAAATGAACGCTTCCACGGGTTTTGACGTCGCCTCGATCGCGGAGCGGGTGCAGTCCGAGGTGCAGCGTGCGATCCAGCGCAGCATCAAGGGCGTCGAGTACATCTCGAGCTCCGGTCCCGCGCTCGGCTCGACGCCGAAGGACGTGCTGTATTCGCGCGGCACGATGAATCTCTATCACTACCGGCCGATGGCGAGCGAAGTCTATCGCGTGCCGATCCTGATCGTGATGGCGACCACCAACCGCGGCTACATCCTCGATCTGGTGCCGGGCCAAAGCTTCGTCGAATTCATGCTCAAGCGCGGCTACGACGTCTACATGCTGGACTGGACCGCGCCGAAGCCGGAGGAGAAAACGCTGAGCATGGAGGACTACGTCCTCGATTTCATCCCGGAGTCGGTCCGCCGCGTGCAGCAGGACTCCGGCGAGCAGGACGTCTCGGTGATCGGCTATTGCTTCGGCGGCGTGCTGTCGCTGCTCTACGGCTCGATCTTCAACGACGGGCCGATGAAGAATCTGATCTGCTTCACCACGCCGATCGATTTCCGCGAGATGAAGCTGTTTCAGAATTTCTCCGACCGGCGATATTTCGACGTCGACAAGCTGGTCGACAGCGTTGGTAACGTGCCGGGCGACATGATCATGACGTCGTTCGACATGCTGCGGCCGGCGTCGCGCGTATTCAGCCAGGTGCAGTTGTGGGACAACATCTGGAACGACGAGTACGTCAAGGGTTACCGGATGATGGATCGCTGGGGCACGGACACCCTGCCGCTGGCCGGAGAATATTTTCGCCAGACCGTCAAGAACCTGATGTGGGACAACAAGCTCTACAACGACAGCATGACGGTCGGCGGCCGCGAGGCGAAGCTTGCCAACATCAAGGTGCCGATCCTGCACGCAGTCGCCGAGCACGATCACATCGTGCCGTATGACGCGGCAAAGCACCTCATCCCCAAGATCGGCTCCGAGGACAAGGAGGAGGTGATGCTGAAAGGCGGTCACGTCTCGCTGGTCGCCGGCGCCAATGCAATCAAGCGGCTGTGGCCGAAACTGGACTCCTGGTTGGGTAAGAGATCGACATGACCGAACAACGTTCCTATCCGCGCCACGTCAAGACCGAGGCCGGCGACATCGAGTTCCGCCTGATGGCGAGGGCCGACGAGGCCGCGGTGCTGGCCTTCGCGCAAAAGCTGCCGACGCACGATCTGCTGTTTCTGCCGCGCAACATCAGCCAGCCGAAGGTGCTGTCGGCCTGGGTCAACGAGATCGATCGCGGCGACATCACGAGCCTGCTCGCGATCAAGGGCGGCAAGGTGGTCGGCTGCGGCACGCTGGTGCGCGATCCGCACTCCTGGTCGCCGCATGTCGGAGAGATCCGCATGGTGGTGTCGCTCGACGTCCGCGGGCAGGGCGTCGGCCGGGCGCTGTCGCAGGAGACCTTCGCCATTGCGCTCGGCGCCGGCTTGGAGAAGTTCTCGGTACAGATGACAGTCGACCAGCGGGCGGCGATCGCGCTGTTCGAGAGCCTCGGCTTCAAGGCGGAGGCCCTGCTGCGCGACCATGTCCGCGATGTCGAGGGCAAGACCCACGACATCGTCGTGCTTGGGCACAATGTGGCGCAGGTTCGGGCCCAGATGGAGGCTTATGGGCTGCCCGGCGCAGTTGGGGGTGGTTAAATACCATCATCTGCCGGTTCCGCAGGCAGTTTGCCCGATATTCACGCTGCTCACGTGTTCGTGATATCGCGATGCAACATCTATGTTGCGACGCACCATGGAGTGTGTCATAACACTGTTGCCCCGGGCCAATCCGGACGGGGTGAGCCCATAGCTCAAACCTGAGGATGGAGAGACCCCAATGACCACCGAAACCAATTCCGTGCTGAACAGCGTAAAGGAAGCCTTCGCGCCCGTTACCGAGGCGTTCACCAAGCTCCAGAACCTGGAAGTTCCGGAAGCCGCCCGTGAGTTCGTGAAGAAGCAGGCCGAGGTCGCCAAGACCCGCGCCGCCGATGCGTATGCCGGCTCCGAGAAGGTGACCAACGTGATCGAGACCGCTGTTGCCGGTTCGGTGACCGAAGCCGCCAAGATCAGCCGCAACATCCAGCAGGCGCTCTACCAGGACGCCGAGGCGTTCTTCGCCGGCATCGACAAGCTCGCGTCGGCCAAGTCGCTGAGCGAAGCCGCCCAGATCCAGTCGGACCTGGTCCGTGCGCGTGGCGAACTGTTCGTCTCGCGGGCGAAGGCCACGTCAGAGTATCTCGGCAAGCTCGTCACCGACGGTGCGAAGACCGCGCAGGACAACTTCGCCAAGGTCTACAGCAAGACCGCCTGATTGCGATCTTCCGACAAACTGCTCTTTCGGAGGCCCGCCATTTTGCGGGCCTTCTTTTTGGGTGCACTCGCACACATCTCCTCATGGTGAGGAGGCGCCCTTGCGCCGTCTCGAACCATGAGGCCACATACGGGCCTCATCCCTCGAGACGCGCTCCTTAAGGATGAGGTCGTCGTTCAATCGAAGGTCCCGATGACCCTTCCCGTCGCCCTCATCGCAATGCCCGTCGACGCCGAGCGCGCGGCCGAGCTGCGGCGCGTGAAGTGGCTGGCGACCGGCGTGTTGGCGGCAACCTTCATCATTTTCATCGCGTCGAAGGCGCTGTTGTCGACTCATCCGGTGTTCGGCTTCATCGCGGCATTTGCCGAGGCCGCGACCATCGGCGGGCTCGCCGACTGGTATGCCGTCGTCGCGCTGTTCAAGCGGCCACTGGGGCTGCCGATCCCGCATACTGCGATCATCCAGAGCAATCAGGAGCGCATCGCCGAGAAGCTCGGCGAATTCATCGAGAACAATTTCCTTGAATCCGGTCCGGTCGAGGCCAAGCTGCGCGAGATCGACTTCGGTTCGTTCATCGCCGACTGGCTGCGCGACCGCAAGCGATCGGAGGATCTGGCCCGCTTCGTGCTGCGGATGCTGCCCGAAGCGTTTGCGGCGACCGAGAGCTCGGGCTTGATGCAGTTCATCAGCCGCCGCATCACGACGCAGGTGCTCTCGATCGATCTCGCGCCGCTTGCCGCCGGCGCACTGCGCGGCTTCGTGCAGGAAGGCAAGCATGCCGGCCTGCTCGACGACATCCTGCGCGTGCTGCACCAGACGCTGACGCAGCAGGAGACGATGGCTGTGATCCGCGACAAGGTCCGCGCCGAGATGCCGACGCTGCTGCGGCTTTATCGCGCCGACAAATTCGTGGTGAACCGCATCATCGCCTCGGCCACGAAATTCTTCGAGGAAGTGCGCAACGATCCGCAGCATCCGTTCAGGGGCGAGTTCGACCGCATGCTGCTGTCGTTCGTCGACCGGCTCGGCAGCGACAAGGCGTTCTCCGATCGCATCGAAGGTCTCAAGCGCGACCTGTTGGCGCGGCCGGAGCTCGCCAATCTCGGCCGCACGATCTGGGCCAACGTCAAGGATTTCATCGAGCGCAGCGCCTCGGGCGAGTCGCAGGTGCTGCAACATCTGCTGGCGAGAATGTTCGTCGAGGCCGGCGAGGCACTCGATGGCGACGCCGAACTGCGCGGCGAGATCAACCAGGGTCTAGTCGCGATCCTGCGCGCGGTCGTGGCCGAGCAGAAGAGCGGCGTCTCGACCTTCATCGCCGACCAGATGAAGAGCTGGGACATGGAGCAATTGCTGCAGCTGATCGAGGTCAATGTCGGCAAGGACCTGCAATACATCCGCTTCAACGGCTCGCTGATCGGCGGACTTGCCGGGCTCGCGCTTTACACCCTGGAATATGTGCTGCGGCTGCTGTGACCGATTGGGCACGGAGGTCACTTAAGTTGTGGCAAGTGTGACCAGGACCGCTTGCATGAAAGTGATCGGTTCCCTAGCTTTTCAAGGTTGATTGTTGCGTTGCGGAACGATTCCGCCGGGTTTGCGTCAATCCTGTTGACCAATTCCTGTTGATTCCATTGCCGGCCGCCGCGACGTCAGGGGCCGTGCCGAAGAGGAGTTGAAATGTCCGTTGCTGCGCAGTCGCTACGCCCGCCGTCCAGGACGCTGATGTTTCTGGAAGGCCGCGCCATTCATGAGCTCGGTGCCTTCCTTGGTGCCTTGCCGCTGTTGAGTCTCGCGCCACGCGGCGATGGGCATCCCGTGCTGGTGCTGCCGGGGCTGATTGCCTCCGACACGTCGACCCGGCCGCTGCGCTCCTTCCTCAGGAGCAAGGGCTACGCCGTCAGCGGCTGGCGCCAGGGCCGCAATCTCGGGCTTCGTTCCGGCGTGCAGGATGGGATGGTCGAGCTGCTGCAGGAGATGAATGAAACCAGCGGCCGCAAGGTCTCGGTGATCGGCTGGAGCCTCGGCGGCCTCTATGCGCGCCAGCTCGCCAAGATGATGCCTGAGCGCGTGCGCCAGGTGATCACGCTCGGCAGCCCGTTTGCCGCCGGTCCGAAGTCGACCAATGCCTGGCGCGTCTACGAGATGGCCAGCGGCCGCCGCGCCGAGCAAGAGGACCAGCGTTTCGGCGGCTCGCTCGCCAGCACGCCGCCGGTGCCGACCACCGCGGTCTTCAGCCGCACCGACGGCGTCTGCGCCTGGCAGGGCTGCCGTGAGCAGAGTTCGTCGATGACCGAAAGCATCGAGGTCGAGAGCAGTCACTGCGGCATGGGCCATCACCCGGCCGTGGTCTACGCGGTCGCCGATCGTCTCGCGCAGAAGGAAGGCGAGTGGGCGCCGTTCGATCGCAGCGGCTGGCGCAGCGTCGTCTATCCGGATCCGAATCGGTAAAGCTTCTTTCTTGCCTCGCCCCGCTTGCGGGGAGAGGCCGGAGCGCATCGCAGATGCGATCCGGGTGAGGGGAGCCTCCGCGCACTCACGTCTATCCAATTTGTTGAGGCAGCCCCTCACCCCAACCCTCTCCCCGCGAAGAGCGGGGAGAGGGAGAAGCTAGAGCGGTTGCATTGTCGTGAATCGACAAAACGCGCTATGCGTTGACGCATGCCGCAGCCGCTTGCCCGCATCGTCGACCAGTTGAAGCGCGAGCCGTCACGCACGGGCTCGATCATCATCACCGTGTTCGGCGATTCCATCGTGCCGCGCGGCGGCTCGGTGTGGCTCGGCACGCTGCTCGAATTCTTCAAGTCGCTCGACATCGACGGCAACGTGGTGCGCACCGCGATGTCGCGGCTCGCCGCCGACGGCTGGCTCGAGCGCAACAAGGTCGGCCGCAACAGCTTCTATCGGTTGAACGCCAGGGGACGGCAGACCTTCGACACCGCGACCAGGCACATCTACGATCCGCCGCCGTCGGACTGGACCGGCCGCTTCGAGCTGTTGTTGATCGGCAATGCCGAGGACCGCGACGCCGCGCGCGAGGCGCTGAAGAATGCCGGCTTCGGCAGCCCGCTGCCCGGCGTGTGGGTCGCGCCGTCGGGGGCTCCGATCCCCGATGAAGCGTCGCGCGCGATTCGTCTCGAAGTCTCCGCGGAAGACGACAGCGGGCGCCGGCTGCTTAGCGAGAGCTGGCCGCTCGATCGCACCGCGGACGCCTATCTGAAGTTCATGAAGACGTTCGAGCCGCTGCACGGCTGGATCATCAGAGGCGAGAGGCTGAGCGACGCCGACGCCTTCACCGCACGCATCCTTCTGATCCACCACTACCGGCGGGTCGTGCTGCGCGATCCGCTGCTGCCGTATCAGCTGTTGCCGAAGGACTGGCCGGGCAGGGCCGCGCGTAAACTCTGCGGCGAGATCTATCGCGGGCTGCTTTCGCCGTCGGAACAATGGCTTGACGACCATGCCACCAACGAGGCCGGGCCGCTGCCGAAGCCCAACGGGGCCGTGGCCCGCCGTTTCGAGGGCGTCTGAACATATTACAAAAACCTCTTGCATTTGGATATTTGTGTTATATATTCCTGCCCAACAACACACTGGGAGGTCGGCCATGTACACGCAGGCGCTCAACTCATCCGACGGCGACGATCGCGGCGTCGAGGATGTCGCCCGTGCCAGTCAGTTCCAGGCCCGCATCGATGCCGACGAGCGCATCGAGCCGAACGACTGGATGCCCGCGGCGTATCGCAAGACGCTGACCCGGCAGATTTCCCAGCACGCCCATTCCGAAATCGTCGGCATGCTTCCCGAAGGCAACTGGATCACCCGCGCGCCGTCGCTGCGCCGCAAGGCCGCGCTGCTGGCCAAGGTGCAGGATGAATGCGGCCACGGGCTCTATCTCTACGCCGCCGCCGAGACGCTCGGCACCTCGCGCGAGGAGCTTGTCGACGCGATGCTGTCGGGCAAGGCGAAATATTCCTCGATCTTCAATTATCCGACGCTGACCTGGGCCGACATCGGCACCGTCGGCTGGCTGGTTGATGGCGCGGCGATCATGAACCAGATTCCGCTGTGCCGCTGTTCCTACGGGCCCTATGCGCGCGCGATGATCCGCGTCTGCAAGGAAGAGTCGTTCCATCAGCGCCAGGGCTTCGAGATCATGGTGACGTTGTGCCGCGGCACCGCGGAGCAGAAGGCAATGGCGCAGAACGCGCTCGATCGCTGGTGGTGGCCGGTGCTGATGATGTTCGGTCCGCCGGACCAGGTGAGCCAGCACAGCGACACCTCGACCAAATGGAAGATCAAGCGCTTCTCCAACGACGAGCTGCGCCAGAAATTCATCGACGCCACCGTGCCGCAAGCCGAGTTCCTCGGGCTGACGATTCCAGATCCCGGCATGAAGCAGAACGACAACGGCAATTGGGAACACAGCCCGATCGACTGGGACGAGTTCAAGCAGGTGCTGGCAGGCAACGGTCCCTGCAACCGCGATCGCCTCGCCGCGCGCCGCAAGGCGCATGACGAAGGCGCCTGGGTGCGGGAGGCCGCGATGGCCTATGCCGAGAAGCGCAAGAGCCGCCAGCTCGCGCAAGCCGCCGAATAAGGGAGCGCCGCCATGGCCACGCCGAACGTACCGCTCTGGGAAGTCTTCATCCGCAGCCGCAACGGGCTTGCGCACAAGCACGTCGGTTCGCTGCACGCGGCCGACGCGACGCTCGCCCTGCAGGCCGCGCGCGACATCTACACCCGCCGCGGCGAGGGGCTGTCGATCTGGGTGGTGCCGTCGAATGCCATCACCGCGTCCGACCCGTCCGAGAAGGGCATGATGTTCGAGCCGGCGGAATCCAAGATCTACCGTCACCCGACCTTCTACGACGTTCCCGACGAAGTCGGGCATATGTGACTCTCATCCGTCATGGTGAGGAGGCGCGTAGCGCCGTCTCGAAATGACGCCCCGATCGCAATCGCGGCCATCCTTCGAGACGCCTGCTGCGCAGGCTCCTCAGGATGACGTCGAGCAAGTGGATGCAGGTGGAATAGAGAACATGGCAACCGCCAATATCGAAGTCTCCGAAACGCCGCTGGTGCTGTACGCGCTGCGCCGTGCCGACGATACGCTGATCCTTGGCCATCGTCTCTCCGAATGGTGCGGCCATGCGCCCGCGATGGAAGAGGACATGGCGCTCGCAAATATGGGCCTCGACCTGCTCGGCCAGGCCCGGGAGCTCTACACTTACGCCGCCAAGGTCGAAGGCCGGGGCAATGATGAGGACAAGTTCGCCTATCTGCGCGACGTCAGGCAGTATCGCAATCTCCTGCTGGTCGAGCAGCCGAATGGCGACTTTGCCCGCACCATGGTGCGGCAGTTCTTCTACGCGGCGTTTGCCGATCTCTACTGGCGCGCGATGATGGCGTCCGCCGATCCGACGTTTGCCGCGATTGCGGCGAAGTCGGAGAAGGAGAGCGCCTATCACCTGCGGCATTCGTCGGAATGGATCGTCCGTCTCGGCGACGGCACCGAGGAGAGCCATCGCCGTGCGCAGGACGCGATCGATGACCTCTGGGCCTATACCGGCGAGATGTTCGCGGTCGACGACGGCGAGCGCAGCCTGATCGATGCCGGCATCGCGATCGACCCTGCGGTGCTGCAGCCGCGCTGGCTGAAGACGGTCACCGGCATCGTCAACGAGGCGACGCTGGCGCTGCCATCCGGCAACTGGATGCAGCAGGGCGGCCGCAGCGGCCGGCACAGCGAGCATCTCGGCCATCTCCTCAGCGAGCTGCAGTCGATGCAGCGGACCTTTCCGGGGGCAACATGGTGACGGCGGCACTCAGCGATGCCGATCTGCGCCGGCGCGCCTGGAGCGCCGCCGCGCAGGTGGTCGATCCCGAAATCCCGGTGCTGACCATCGCCGATCTCGGCGTGCTGCGCGACGTTGCCGTCCACGACGGTCATGTCGAGGTCGCGATCACACCGACCTATTCCGGCTGTCCGGCAATGAACATGATTGCGCTCGAGATCGAGCTGGCACTGGAGCGCGAAGGCATTCACCGGCCGAAGGTGCGCACCGTGCTGTCGCCGGCCTGGACCACCGACTGGATGAGCGAGGACGGCCGCCGCAAGCTCAGGGAATACGGCATCGCGCCGCCGCTGCCAGGCTCCTCGCGCCGCGCGCTGTTCGGCGAGCAGCAGGTGGCGTGCCCGCAATGCGGATCGGGCGATACCGAACTGCTGTCCGAATTCGGCTCGACCTCCTGCAAGGCGCTGTGGCGTTGCAAGAGCTGCCGTGAACCCTTCGACTACTTCAAGTGTCATTGACCATGTCGACTCCGCGCTTTCACCGTCTGTCCGTCAGCGATCTGCGCCGCGAGGCGTCGGACGCCATCTCGATGAGCTTTGCGATCCCCGACGATCTGCAAGGCGACTACCGCTTCACGCCGGGACAATATCTGACGCTGCGCACCACCATGGACGGCGAGGAGGTTCGCCGCTCCTACTCGATCTGCTCCGGCCCCGACGATGGCGAGCTGCGCATTGCGGTGAAGAAGGTCGATGGCGGCGCCTTCTCGAACTGGGCCGCCGACGAGTTGAAGGCCGGCGATGAGCTCGACGTGATGACGCCGACCGGCCGTTTCGGGGTCGCGCATGCACCCGGCGAGGCGCGGACCTATGTCGGCTTCGCCGCCGGCAGCGGCATCACGCCGATCCTCTCGATCGTCAAGGGCGTGCTGGCGCGCGAGCCGGACAGCCGCTTCTTCCTGTTCTACGGCAACCGCTCGACCGAAGGCGTCATGTTCCGTGAGGAGCTGGAGGAGCTGAAGGACCGCTTCATGCAGCGGCTGTCGGTGTTCCACGTCATCTCGGGCGAGGAGCAGGACATTCCGATCCTGCACGGCCGGCTCGACGGCGAGAAGGTGCGGGTGCTGCTGCGCTCACTGGTGCCGGCCGCGACCGTCGATCACGTCTTCGTCTGCGGCCCGGCCGCGATGAGCGAGATCATCGAGGCGACCTGCCGCGAGATCGGCATCGCCGACGAGCGCATCCATGTCGAACGCTTCGTCTCGGAGTTCGGCGGCAAGCCGCGTCCGAAAGTGGTCGTTCCCGCCGGCGCGCCGCCGAAGGCAATCGCCGGATTGATCATCGACGGCAAGCGCCGCGAGGTCCCGGTGGCCGACGGCGAGTCGATCCTCGACGCCGCGCTGCGGGCCGGCATGGACCTGCCGTTCGCCTGCAAGGGCGGCATGTGCTCGACCTGCCGCGCCAAGCTGGTCGAAGGCGAGGCGCCGATGGATCTGAACTATTCGCTGGAGCCGTGGGAGCTGAAGGCGGGGTTCATCCTCACCTGCCAGGCCAAGCCGTGCTCCGGCAAGGTCGTGGTCGACTACGACCACGTCTAGTTATTGATCGTCATTCCGGGGCGATGCGCAGCATCGAACCGCAGATGCGCAATGGCGCATCGGGGAATCTCGAGATTCCGGGTCTGGTCCTTCGGACCATCCCGGAATGACGGAAGTAGCGTTGACGCCTCACGCGTCGCGCCCAACACTGATGTGACACCAAGAGGCCCTTGCAACGGGCCCGCGCACAGGGAGTTCGATGTGAACGTGAAGGCCACGCTATCGCCCGAGGACGTCGCCCGCGCCTGCGCGGATGCGATGTGGAAGGAAGACGACGCCAGCAAGGGCCTCGGCATGGAGCTCGTCGAGATCAGGCCGGGACGGGCTACGATGGCGATGACGGTGCTTCCGCACATGGTCAACGGACAGCGCATCTGTCATGGCGGCTACATCTTCACGCTGGCCGACTCCGCCTTCGCCTTTGCCTGCAACAGCCGCAACGATCGCGCGGTGGCGGCGCAGGGCAACATCACCTTCATCCGGCCCGGCAAGCTCGGCGACCGTCTGGTGGCGAGCGCGCGCGAGATCTCGCGCAGCGGCCGTTCCGGGATTTATGACGTGCGCGTCACCGCCGGCGACGGCGTGATCGCCGAATTCCGCGGACATTCGCGCGTGATACAAGGCACCTGGCTGCCGGACACGGATATCAAGGCATCATGATTTCGGGAGATATGTGATGGTGACGGCAAAGCTCAACGTCAGGGATAGCGGCTATCACGCCGAGCTCGACGGTGCCGAACGCGCCTCGCGCGACGAGATCATGGCGTTGCAGACCAGGCGGCTCGCCTGGTCGCTCAAGCATGCCTATGACAATGTCGCGCACTACAAGAAAAGCTTCGACGCCGCCGGCGTGCACCCGTCCGACTTCAGGCAGCTTGCCGATCTCGCCAAGTTTCCCTTCACGGTGAAGACCGATCTGCGCGACAATTATCCCTTCAACATGTTCGCGGTGCCGCGCGAGCAGCTGGTGCGGGTCCATGCTTCATCAGGCACGACCGGCAAGCCGATCGTGGTCGGCTACACCAGGGCCGACATCGACACCTGGGCCGACGTGATGGCGCGCTCGATCCGCGCCGCCGGCGGCCGCACCGGCATGCTGATGCACAATGCCTATGGCTATGGCCTGTTCACCGGCGGTCTCGGTGCGCATTACGGCGCCGAGCGGCTCGGCTGCACGGTGATCCCGATCTCCGGTGGCATGACCGAACGGCAGGTGCAGCTGATCAACGATTTCAAGCCCGACATCATCACGGTGACGCCAAGCTACATGCTGGCGATCCTCGACGAGTTCAAACGGCAGGGGCTCGATCCGCGAAAATCATCGCTGAAGTTCGGCATCTTCGGCGCCGAGCCATGGACCAACGCGATGCGCGTCGAGATCGAGCACGCCTTCGACATGGACGCCACCGACATCTACGGGCTGTCGGAGGTGATGGGCCCCGGCGTCGCGCAGGAATGCGTGGAGACCAAGGACGGCCTGCACGTCTGGGAAGACCACTTCTACCCCGAGGTGATCGACCCCCTGACCGGCAAGGTGCTTGCTGACGGCGAGAAGGGCGAGCTGGTGTTCACCTCGCTGACCAAGGAAGGCTTTCCGATCATCCGCTACCGCACCCGCGACCTGACGCGGCTGTTGCCGGGCACGGCGCGGCCCGGCATGCGGCGGATGGAGAAGGTGACCGGCCGTTCCGACGACATGATCATCCTGCGCGGCGTCAACGTGTTCCCGACCCAGATCGAGGAGGCCCTGCTGGCGACCGACTGGTGCGGCGGCCACTTTGTAATTGAATTGACCCGCGAGGGCCGCATGGACGAGATGACGGTGCTCGCCGAAGCCCGGCCCGAGAGCTGGGACGGCGAAGGGCTGACGGCGCACGCCGAGAAACTCTCCGGCTTCATCAAGAACACGATCGGCATCTCCACCCGCATCCGCGTTGTCGCCCCCGAGACGCTGGAACGGTCGCTCGGCAAGGCGAAACGTGTTTACGACAAGCGGCCGAAAGCCTAGCCTTGCGCCCATAGCAAGAGGGCGCAGGGTTCGATGGCAAATTCGACTGAAACGACCGCCGCTGAGATCGTGGCGGCGATCCGCGACGGGAAGGTGACGGCGGTCAGCGTCGTGGAGGCGGCGCTCGATCGCGCCGAGCGGCTCAAGCAACTCAATGCCTTCATCCTGCTGAACCGGGACGGCGCACTTGCCGCGGCACGCGAGGTGGATTCCGGCGCACGGACCGGTGCGCTTGCCGGCCTGCCCATCGTCGTCAAGGACAACATCAACACATCAGATCTGCCGACATCGGGCGGCACGGCGGCGCTGCAACACGCGCGACCTGCGCGCAATGCGCCGTCGCTGCAAAAGCTGCTCGACGCGGGTGCTGTCGTCATCGGCAAGACCAATTTGCATGAGCTCGCCTTCGGCATCACCAGCACCAATCTCGCGCCGTTCGCGGGACCGGTGAGGAATCCGTACGACACCAGCCGGATCCCCGGCGGATCGTCGGGCGGAACGTCCGCGGCGATCGCCGCGCGTATCGCCACCTGTGGCCTCGGATCCGACACCGGCGGCTCGACCCGCGTGCCCGCGGCGCTGACCGGCACCGTCGGCTTGCGGCCGTCGGTCGGCAATGGCGGCGCCGAGCGGCGCTACCACGATGACAATCAGGTGGTTCCGATCAGCCATACCCGCGACACCGTCAGCCCGATGGGCCGCACGGTCGCCGATGTCGCGCTGCTCGATGCCGTGATTACAGGCACGCCGCTCGCCACTGGCATTCCGTTGCGCGGCGTGCGTCTCGGCATTCCCGCCTGCTTCTGGAGCGGCCTCGATCGCGACGTCGAGGCTGTCGCCCGCGCAGCCTGCGCACGGCTCACGGCGGCTGGCGTGGTGCTGGTCGATGTCGATATACCTGACCTGTTCGAGCAGAACGGCAAGGTGTCCTTCGTGGTCGCGCTGCATGAACCGATCGCCGATATTCCGGCCTGGCTCGCCGCCTCCGGGATCGAGGGAATCACGCTTGCCGATATCGCCGCGAAGGTCGCCAGCCCCGACGTCATCGGCGCGTTCGGGGCCATTACCACGGACGCCTTCGGCGCCGCCTATGATGATGCGATCAAGGTGCAGCGGCCGGCGCTGCAGGCGATCTATGCCGCCTATATCAGGGACAACAAACTGGATGCCATCCTGTTTCCGACCACGATCGCGCCTGCGTCGGTCATCGATGAAAAGAACGGGTCCGGCGACGTGTCGGTCAATGGCGGCGAGCCGGCGCCGACTTTCGGCACCATGATCCGCAACACCGATCCCGGCAGCAATGCCGGCCTTCCCGGCTTGTCGCTCTATGCCGGAATGACGCCGGGCGGCTTGCCACTCGGGCTCGAGATCGATGGTGCGGTCGGCAGCGATGCCAGACTGCTCGGGCTCGGCTTGTCGATTGAGGCGATCCTGGGCACGGCCCCGCCGCCGAAGCTCTGAGTCCACCGGCTCGCAACAAGCCCCTTGAATTGGTCGGTCAGTCGATTAGTCATGGTCTGAGGCCGTCTGGCCGCCACGATCCGCGTGCTTTGCGGCGCGCTTCATGACTGAGACTGGAATGCTCATGCCGCCGGCCCCGCAAGCAAATCGTCATCCTGTCGATGCTCGTTGCGTCCGCCTGCTGACGAAGGCGGAGAACGCGGCTGCGGTGGCGCCGGTGGTCGAGACGCATGCACTGTCGTGCGGGGACAACGATGTCCTGATCGAGGTGAAGGCGGCGGCGGTGAATCCGTCCGACGTGAAGGCCGCGACCGGGCTGATGCCCTATGCCGTGTTCCCGCGCACCTCCGGCCGCGACTATGCCGGCGTCGTGATTGACGGTCCGTCGGGCTTGATCGGGCGCGAGGTGTTCGGTTCATCAGGCGATCTCGGCATCCGCCGCGACGGCACCCACGCCACGCATCTCGTGGTCGAGCGCGATGCCGTGGTGGAAAAACCCGCCGGCATCTCCTGGGACGAAGCCGCCGGGATCGGCGTGCCCTTTGTCACCGCGATGGAAGGCCTGCGCCGCGCCGGACTGCCGAAGGCGGGCGAGACCGTGCTCGTGATGGGCGTCAACGGCAAGGTCGGCCAGGCCGCCGTGCAGATCGCAAGCTGGCACGGTGCGCGCGCGATCGGCGTGGTGCGCAAGAGCGAGCCCTATGAGGGCCACACGAATTCGCCGGTCGAGGTGATCGATGCCTCCACCACCGATGTCGCCGCGCGGGTGCGCGAGCTGACCAGCGGCAAGGGCGCCGACATCGTCTACAACACGGTCGGCGATCCTTATTTCCAGGCCGCGCACAAGTCGCTGGCGCTGCGCGGCCGACAGATCCTGATCGCCGCGGTCGACCGCATCGTGCAGTTCAACATCCTCGAATTCTACCGCGGACAGCACACCTATGTCGGCATCGACACGCTCGCGCTGTCGTCGGTTGCGACCGGCGAGGTGCTGCGCGAGCTCGCGCCGGGCTTTGCCAGCGGGCATCTGAAGCCGTTTCCGATCAGGCAGAACGCGATCTATCCACTGGAACAGGCCAAGGCGGCGTTCGTTGCCGTCGCCGGCTCGTCGCGCGACCGCGTGATCCTGCGACCGTAATTCACCGTCATTGCGAGGAGCGAAGCGACGAAGCAATCCATTCTCTCCCGTTGTGGTGGTATGGATTGCTTCGCTTCGCTTCGCTCGCAGTGACGAACTCTTGAGGACCCTTGCATGGACTCCGCCACGATCGTCATCCTCGCCGCCCTGATCATCGGCCTGATCTACGGCTCGGTCGGACTCGTCAGCGGCTTCTGCATGATGAGCGGCCTGCGCGGCTGGTGGGCGGAGGGCGACGGCCGGCTGGCACGTACCTACGCGTTGGCGATGGGCGTTGCGATCGCGGCCTCGCAGCTGCTGGCGGCGGCGGGCCTCGTCGATCTCGGCAAGTCGATCTATCTGCAACCGTCATTCTCGGCGCCGGTGATGTTCCTCGGCGGCCTGCTGTTCGGTTACGGCATGGTGCTGTCGAATGGCTGCGGCTCGCGCGCGCTGGTGCTGCTCGGGCGCGGCAATCTGCGTTCCCTGGTGGTCGTGATCGTGCTCGGCATCTTCGCCGAGATGACGCTGAAGGGACTGATTGCGCCTATGCGGATCGCAATGGTGCAGTCGTCTCAGGCCACGGTCGCCGCCAATTCGGTGCCGGCCCTGCTGGCAAGCGCCGGCCTCGGTGCGGTGCCGGCGCGGATGATCGCGGCCTCGGTGCTCGCGGCCGTGCTGATCATCTTCGCCTTCGCTTATGCGCCGTTCCGAAAATCGCCCGGCCAGATCGCGGCCGGCCTGATCGTCGGCCTGCTGGTGGCGGCAGGCTGGTACGCGACCGGCTATCTCGGCGCCGATGATTTCAATCCGGTGCCGGTGACGTCGCTGACCTTCATCGCGCCGATCGCCGACGCGCTGCAATATGTGATGCTGTCGACCGGCTCGACGCTCAATTTCGGCATCGTCACCGTGTTCGGCGTGTTTGCCGGCAGCCTGATTACGGCGCTTGCCACCGGACGCTTCGAGCTCGAAGGCTATCGGTCGCCGCAGCACATGCTGCGCTCGGCCGGCGGCGCCGCGCTGATGGGGGCGGGCGGCGTCATGGCCTTCGGCTGCTCGGTCGGGCAGGGGCTGACCGGGCTGTCGACGCTGTCGCTGTCATCGTTCATCGCTATCGCCGGCATCCTGCTCGGCACCGGTGCAGGTCTGCGCGGGGCCTTGCGGGTCAGGCCGCTGGCGACGGCCTAGGGCGCTTACTCATAACCGGCGGCTTCCGGTCATAAAGCGGAAGTTGCCCGGTTCGGTAGTTATCGGCGGCTTATGACCCAGAGCTGTCATTGTGCCGCCGGTGGAAAAGGATAGGCTTAGCGTCGAAACGAGGTCGGTTGTGGGCCGTATATCCGCTGCCGCATCACGAATTAGATCGGTGGGGCCATGGCAGTAAAAAAAGACACGGGAACGCCACAGGCAAAAAGTGTCGAGCTTCTGGTAGCGATGACCGGCAAGGCGAGTCCCGCGAAAGCGGCCGAAGGCGACAAGCCGGTATTTGCCTATATCGAGAGCCTTCCCGAACCGCAGAAGAGCATCGCCAAACATGTCGATGCCTTGGCCGCCAAGGCAATCCCCGACCTCAAACGCGCGGTGAAATGGGGAATGGCTTACTATGGCGTTCCCGATGGGTGGTGCTTCTCTTCCGGCGCCTTCGTCGGTCACCTGAAGCTGATGTTCATCCGAGGCAACGAACTACAACCGGAACCCCCAGTGACACCGTTCAGAATGGGCAAGGCCACCCGCGGCGTCGAGTTGACCGCCATGGACGAGTTCGACGACGACCAGGTGCTTTCGTGGATGGCTCAGGCCGCCAAGAAACCGTACGTCACGGCGGCGATGAAGAAGAAGAAATAGGCCTCCTGGCGGCTGCCGCTTCTGGCCCAAGGCCGACATGCAGCGACGTCGGTTTTGACGTCAGCTTCCGAGACCGAAGCGGACGTGACGAATCCATGAGTACAGGCCCTAATTACGCACGCGCCGGTGCATCCGCGAGCGAGCTCAGCGCGATGCCGCCGACGATCAGGGCCGCGGCAATCGCGAGCGACATATCTATCGGTTCGCCGAGCAGCAGCGCCGCGGTGACGATCCCGACGATCGGCGTCCCCGTCGTGCCGAGTGAGGTCGTGAGCGCCGGCAGGCTCTTGTTGACAACAGACATCGCCCAATAAGCCAACGCCGTGCCGATGAAGCCGGAATAGAGGAACAGCAGCACGAGGTGCGGCGACCATGTCACCGTGGGCACGCCCTCGGTGACCAGCGCCGTCGTGGTCAGTACCAGCGTCGCGACGAGCACTTGCCACAGCAACAGCTGCAGCGGCGTCGCGATCCAGCGGTGTGAGCGGATATAGATGATGTTCGCGGCCCAGCAGATCGCGGCGACGATGATCATGCCGGCGCCGGCAATGATGTGCAGATTGCTCCAGTCCAGCGACGCCGGGTTGAGGATCACGCAGAGGCCGGCGAGCCCCGACGCGACCCCGACCAGCTTCAATGTACCGAGCCGTTCGGTCCGCGCGGCACCGGCGGCAAGAGCGACCCAGAGCGGCGTGGTGTAGCCGAGCACCACGCCCTTGCTCGCCGGCAGATAGCGCAGGCCGGCGGCGGTCAGTGTCGAGAAGAACGTCATGTGCAGCAGGGCGACGCTGAGCACCACCGGGACATCGGCGATTCGCGGAATGATCAGATTGTCGCTGGCGCGCAGGATCACCAGCAGGGCGATCAGCGCGACCCAGCTCCGGATCGATGCGGTCCATAGCAGCGGCACCGCCTGGACCAGCGATTTCGTCACCGACCAGTTGATGCCCCAGGCCAGCACCACGACGACGAACAAAGCGGCGGCTTTGGCTGGCGACTGCGACTGGTTCACGGCGGCATCCTTGCAGGCGATACCGCTTGTGAATAGGATCATGCTGGCTCTCTCGAAAGGGCCAGATTGGATAGACTAGAGGAGCCAGATTGATCCTCGCCGAATTGCTCGTGCTGAAGCGGTCGGATGATGCCGGGCTAGCCGCGCAGCTGACGGGGCAGCTGCGCGCGCTGATGGCGAGTGGCCGGATCAGGAGCGGGGCCATGCTGCCGTCGAGCCGCAGCCTTTCGGCCGAGCTCGACGTGTCGCGCAACACGGTGACGCATGCCTATGAGCAGCTCGCGGCCGAGGGCTATCTGCGCGTCGCCGCGCGGCGGCGGCCGGTGGTCACCGACGATATCGAGGCACGCTTTGCCAAGGCTATGCCGGCGCCACGGCGAGACGCCGCCCGCAAGCCGCTGCTGTCGCCCTGGGCCTTGCAGCTCTCGGAGGCCGATTGGCCGCTGTCGTACCAGGCCGAATTCCGGCCGCTCCGTCTCGGGTTTGCGGACGCGCGCGATTTTCCGCACGAGATCTGGGCGCGCTGCCTGCGCCGTAGCGCGCTGCGCCGCCGCTTCAACGACCAGACCGTGGTCAACCGGCCAGCGCTGCGCGAAGCCTTGCGCGACTACCTCGAAATCAACCGCGGCGTGCACGCCGAGGCCGACCAGATCCTGATCCTGCCGACCGCGCAGGCGGCGCTGACGCTGATCGCGGCGACCACAATCGTATCAGGCGATGCGGTCTGGACCGAGGATCCCGGCTATCCCGGCGCCGCAGCGGCGTTTCGCGCGGCCGGCGCCGACGTCGTCGGCGTCAGGCTGGATCAATGGGGCATGACGCGGATGCGCGCGGCGCGTGCGCCGAAGCTGATCTTCACGACGCCCTCACATCAGCATCCGACCGGACGGGTGATGCCGGTTGCGCGCCGCACCGAGCTGCTGGCGACGGCCGAACCCGGCAAGACCTGGATCGTCGAGGACGATTACGACGGCGAGTTTCACTATGACAGCCGCCCGATGCCGGCCCTGCAAGGGCTCGATCGCGAGGGGCGCGTGCTTTATGTCGGCACGTTCGCGAAGGCGATGACCGCCGATATCCGCATCGGCTATCTGGTGGTGCCGCCATCACTGGCGCGGACGATGGAGATCGCGCAGCGGCATCTCGGGCTGATCGCCTCCGTGCACGTCCAGGAGGCGCTGGCCGGTTTCATGACCGACGGTCATTTCCTGGCGCATGTCAGACGGATGCGGCGGATCTATCGCGCGCGCCGGGATCACCTCGCCGCGGCGCTGGCGCGGCAGCTCGGCGAGGTGCTCGCGGCCGAGGTCCCGCCCGGCGGCATGCAATTGATCGCCCGCTTCAAGGACGGCGGCGCCGACCGGAGCGCCGTGACGCGGTTGGTCGCCGCCGGCGTCGAGGTGCGCGCGCTGTCGAGCCTCGCGCTGGAACGGCCGCGCGACCATGGCCTGTTGCTCGGCTTCGCCGCCTGGCGCGAGAACGAGATCGGCGCGGCGGTCCGGATCATGGCGAACTGCCTGGCCGGCAAGCGCGCGGCGCGTGGGTAGACGGCGAGAGGTGCTTTCACGATTTCGGAATATTAGAAAAATATCCCTGAGTTGCCCGACGTGTCAAGTAGCCTTGTCGAACGCCGGCGGCCGCCGGCTACTTTGCATGGGGTTGTTTTCGATATTTCAAGTGGAGAGCGGATACAGCTGACATGCTGCTTCGGCTCGGCCCATCTCGCTGCGTCGCAGGTTCTACTCCGCCGCCTTGGTGACGATCCGCACCTCCGACGTCAGCGTCTTGTGCACCGGGCATTTGTCGGCGATCTCCATCAGCCGCTTCCGTTGCTCGACGTCGAGCTCGCCCTCGATCCGGATGACACGGTCGATCTGGTCGAGCATGCCCTCGCGCGTCTCGCACTCCTCGCAATCCTTCGCGTAGATCTTGTTGTGCGTGAGCGTCACGGTGATGCGCTCGACCGGCAACTGCTTGCGGTCGGCATACATCCGCATCGTCATCGAGGTGCAGGCCCCGAGCCCGGTGAGCAGGAAATCGTAAGGGCCGGGGCCGGTATCCTGACCGCCGACGGCGGCCGGCTCGTCGGCCAGCATGCGGTGCGGCCCCGTGGTGACGATCTGCTGGAACTTGCTGGCGCGGGTCTCCTGCACCACGACGTTGCGCGGTGCGGCGCCGGTGTCTGCTGCCGGCTGCGGTGCGAGATCGACGTAGCGTTCCGCCCAGGCGCCGATCAGGTCGGCGACATAGGCGGCATCCTGCTTGCCGCTCAGGAGATGGTCCGCACCCGCAAGCGAGACGAAGCTCTTGGGGTGTTTGGCGGCGATGAAGATATTGGTGGCGTTGTCGATGCCGACCGTGTCGTCGGTCGGCGAGTGCATGACCAGCAGCGCCTTGTGCAGGCTTTTGACCTGCGCCATCAGATTTTGCTCGGCGACGTCGTCGAGGAATTCGCGCTTGATGCGGAAGGGACGGCCGGCGAGCGACACTTCGCCTTCACCCTGGGTGCGGATGTCCTCGATGCGGTCCTTGAAGAAATGCGTGACATGGGCGGGATCGGAGGGTGCGGCGATGGTGGCGACCGCCTTCGCCTCGGGGATCTGGCCCGCGGCCGCGAGGATCGCGGCGCCGCCGAGGCTGTGGCCGATCAGGATTGCGGGCGCCTTGCGCGTCTCGCGCAGATGGTCGGCGGCGCGGACGAGGTCGGCGACGTTCGACGTGAAGGTCGAGTTGGCGAAATCGCCCTCGCTGGAGCCGAGGCCGGTGAAATCGAACCGCAAGGTGGCGATGCCCTTGGCGGCGAGCGCGACCGCGATGCGCTTTGCCGCCAGCACGTCCTTGCCGCAGGTGAAGCAATGCGCGAACAGCGCATAGGCCTTGATCGGCCCGTCCGGCGTATCAAGTGCTGCGGCCAGCTGATGGCCGTCCACACCGGTGAATTGAAAGCGTTCGTGCGGCACGGGCAGGCTCCATTTTTCTTGGTGGTTGTCAGTCGCCAGAATAGCGCTGTTCGGCCCAGGGATCACCGCGATTGTGATAGCCGCGCACCTCCCAGAAGCCCGGCGCATCTTCGGTCAGGAATTCGATGCGCTGCAGCCATTTGGCGCTCTTCCAGAAATAGAGATGCGGCACCACGAGCCGCACCGGGCCGCCATGCTCCTGCTCGAGCGGCTTGCCCGACCAGCTATGGGCGAGCAGCGCGTCCTCGGCGGCAAAATCCTCGAGCGGCAGGTTTGTCGTATAACCGTCATAGGAATGCAGCGCGACGAAGCGCGCGTCCTCGCGCGGCCGGCAGGTGGCGAGCAGGTCGCGTGTGGCGAGTCCCTCCCACTGATTGTCGTAGCGCGACCAGGTCGTGACGCAGTGGATGTCGGAGACGAATTGCGTCTGCGGCTGCGCCATGAATTGCGGCCAGCTCCAGTAGATCGTCTGCTCGACCGCGCCGTAGACGTCGAGCCGCCAGCGCTCCTGCGAGACGTTGGGCATCAGTCCGAGATCGAGCACCGGCCAGTCCGCCGTCAGATGCTGGCCCGGCGGCAGGCGCTGCTCCTCCGGCCGGGTGATCTTGCCGGTGAGGAACTTGCCTTCGCGCGCCCAGCGCTGCTTGCTGCGCGTCAGCTTGCTCTCGGGCGGTTCCTGGTCGTCGGTCATTGGCGTCGTGTCATCATTCGTGGCGATGCATCGCGGATTCGTGCTTGGTGTCGCGCATCGTCGAATAGATCAAGAGCGACAGGAAGATCATGCCGCTGAGGTAATAATAGAACCAGTCCTCGTGCCCGACGCTCTTGAAATAGAGCGCGACCGCGGGCGCGGTGCCGCCGAAGATCGACACCGTGATCGCATAGGGCAGGCCGACGCCGAGGGCGCGGACATTGGTCGGGAACAGCTCGGCCTTCACGATCGCATTGATCGAGGTGTAGCCGGCGACGAAGATCCAGGCACCGCAGATCAAGAGGAAGGCGATGAACGGCGACTTGGTGTCCTTCAGCGCTGTCAGGATCGGCACTGTCGAAATCGTGCCGACGACACCGAAGAAGATCAAAAGCGGCTTGCGGCCGATGCGGTCGGAGAGGCCGCCATAGATCGGTTGCAGGATGGTCGCGAAGATGAGCGAGCCGAAGATCACGAAGGTGGTCTGGTCCTCGGTCAGCCCGACCGACAGTTTCACGAAGGTCTGCATGTAGGTGGTGAAGGTGTAGAACGCCGCGGTGCCGCCGGCGGTGAGGCCGACCACCAGCAGCAATTCGCGCGGGTAGTTCAACAGGCCGACGATCGAGCCGGTCGGCTTCGACACCTTCTTGGCCTCCTCGAACGCCTCGGTCTCGTGCAGGCCGCGCCGCATCACCGCGGCGAAGATCGCAAGCCCGGCGCCGATCACGAACGGGATCCGCCAGCCCCAGGCCTTCAGCTCGTCCGAGGTCAGGAATACCTTCTGCAGCAGCAAGAGCACGATGATCGCGGTGAGCTGGCCGCCGATCAGTGTGACGTATTGGAAGCTCGAGTAGAAGCCGCGGTGCTTGGGATCGGCGACCTCGCTGAGATAGGTGGCGCTGGCGCCGTATTCGCCGCCGAGGCTCAACCCCTCGATGATGCGGGCCAGCGCCAGGATCGCCGGCGCGGCAATGCCGATGCTGGCATAGGTCGGCGTCACCGCGATGATCAGCGAGCCGAAGCACATGCAGACCACCGACAGCGTCAGCGACAGCCGCCGGCCGTAGCGGTCGGCGATGTAGCCGAACAGCCAGCCGCCGAGCGGGCGCATCAGGAAGGTCGCGGCAAACAGCACGGCGGCATTGAGCTGCTGCACCACCGGATCGCTGTGCGGGAAGAACGCCGGTGCGAAATACAGCGCGAACGCTGTATAGGCGTAGAAATCATACCACTCGACGAGATTGCCGACCGAGCCGATGAAGATCGCCTTCACCCGCCGCTCGACATCGTGGATGTCGAGATGATCGCTCGCGGATTGAGCGGTTTGATCGGTCATAAGCTAGCCTCCCGGACTCGTCGGTTCGATTCCGGGCAAGCTACCTCATTGAATGGTGCGATGTAACTGCTGTGTCCGGCCGCTCAGGCGGTCTTGCCGAACAGAACAGGCAGTTGACGCGGCCCGCGCACCGTGCCTTCGGACCAGGTGACCTTGCCGGCCGGATCGAGCCGGAAATCCGGAATCCGCTTCAGCCATTCCTCAATCGCGACCTGCATCTCCATCCGCGCCAGATTGGAACCGACGCAGCGGTGAATGCCGAGGCCGAAGGCGGCGTGGCGATTCTCCTTGCGGTCGATCACCACCTTGTCCGCGTCGGGGAACATGGCGGGGTCGCGATTCGCCGCCGGGAAGGACAGCAGCACCATGTTGCCGGCCTTCACCGGGCAACCGGAGATCGTGGTCTCCTTCATCACCTCGCGCGCCATCGTCACCGGCGCATAGGCGCGCAGGAATTCCTCGATCGCGGTCGGGATCAGTGCCGGCTCCGCAATCAGCCGCTCGCGATCGGCCGGCGTCTTGGCGAGGTGCCAGAGCGAGGAGCCGATCGCGCTCCAGGTGGTGTCGATGCCGGCGATCAGGAGCAGCCGCAGCGAGCCGAGCACGTGCTCGTCGGTCAGCGGCTGGCCGCCGGGGCCCTTGGCCCGCAGCAGCTGCGAGATCAGGTCGTCGCCCGGCGCAAGCTTGCGCTGCTCGAGATGGGCCATGAAATAGCCGGTCATCTCGCGCACGCCGTTCATCAGCTCGTCTTCGTTTTTGATGCCGAGCTCGAGGATCTGGTGGATCCACTTGATGAAGAGGTCGCCGTCCTTCTCGGGGATGCCGAGCATGTGGGCGATGGCGCGCACCGGGATGTGCTTGGTGTAACGCGCCGCGGCGTCGCAATGGCCATCGGCGATGAATTCGTCGATCAGCTCGTTGCAGATCGCGCGCACCCGCGGCTCGAGCCGCGCCATCGCGTCCGGCGTGAACGGCGGCAGCAGCACCTGCTTGGCGGGCTTGTGCTCCGGCGGATCTGAGGTGATCGGCGGCGCGCGGGCGGTGATCTCGGGGCGGACGTCGCGCACGATGACGCGGCGCGAGGAGAAATGTTCGGTGTCGTAGGCGATTTCCTTCACCGCCTGATAGGTGGTCGGCATGTAGCAGCCGAGGAAACGCTCGGTATGCACGACCGGCGAGGCTGAGCGCAGCGTCTCCCAGATCGGGAACGGATCGTCGGTCCAGACCGGGTCGGTGTGGTCGAAATCATGGACCCAGTCGGTGACCGGGGGATGTTCGGGCAGATAGGTTGCGGACGGGGAATCGGACATCAGCTCGTTCCTTCTCGTTCGATCAAACGCTTGGGCTCAACGGGAGGCGCGCGGCCGCCCCGGCCGGCCGTCATTCCTCGGTGACTTCGATCGCGATTTCCGGGCAATTGGTCTGTGCGAGCCAAGCCTTGTCCTCGAGCCCGGCCGGAACGGTCCCGTCGCCGGCCTCATGGGCATTGCCGTATTCGTCGAGCTCAAACAGTTCGGGGGCGAGTGATTTGCAGCGGGCGTGACCCTGGCATTTGTCCTGGTCGACGCGGATTCTGAGCTTGGACATGCAAGCACTCTCCCTCGGCTCTGGCGCACCGCAGGGCGCGCCGGGTTCCTCACTTCATATTATGCAAGTTCTAGCTTGCTTGGGCGGCCGGCCTCTTAACCTGACCGCCAAGTTATAGCATATTACATTATCGTCGCGCTTGCGCGTCAAGCAAAAATTCAGCGATCATTGCCGCAATGGGACAAATCGTTCGTAAGCCGTTCAAAACCTACCACCATGGCGACCTTCGCGAAGCCCTGATTCAGGCCGCGTTGCGCGAGGTCGAGCTTGGTGGTCCCGAAGCGATCAGCATCAAGGCGCTGGCCAAGCAGCTCGGCGTCTCGCAGCCGGCGCCGTACCGGCATTTCGCCGACCGCGAGGCGCTGCTCGAGGCGGTGACCGCGGAAGCGTTCCGGCAGTTCAACGTGATCATGCGCGAGGCGATCGAGCAGCCGGGTAAGGGATCGAAACTGTCGCGGTTTGCCCAGGCCGCGCTGGCCTTCGGGCTCCAGCGCCACGGCATCTACCGGCTGATGTTCGCATCGCGCACCATGGCCTGCGCGCCTGTTGGCAGCGAGCTGCACACCGCGGCGATGGACACGCTGGCGCTGCTGATCGAGTCGTTCGAGGCGCCGGCCGTCGGGCTGTTGCGCGAGCGCCAGGCGCTGAAGATCTGGGCCGGGCTGCACGGTATCGTGATGCTCGCCGAGCAGGGCCTGCTCACCGGCGAGTCCGCCCAGATCAGCCGCGAGGAGCTGTTGGACGAGATCGTCGAGCAGACCAAGCACGCACTCACCGTCGCGCTCAAGGCGACGGAAGACAAGGCGTAGAGCATGATCCGGAAAAGTGCGAAGCGGTTTTCCGAGAAGATCATGCTCAAACAAAGAGCTAAAGCGCGATGATGATTCAACCCAATCTCATCGCGCTTTAGGCTGCTTTATCTCGGCGGCCGCGGATCGATCGGAGTGGTGCCGCGCACGCCCAGAACATCCTCCAGCACCTTCGCACCAGCCAGAAGCTGCGCCTCGGCGCGCGGTTTGGCGACCACCTGCAGGCCGACCGGCAGGCCCGACGCGGTGAAGCCGCAGGGCAGCGACAGCGCCGGGCAGCAGGCCAGCGTGATCGCATAGACGATGCCGAGCCATTCGACGTAATTATCGAACGTCTTGCCGTCGCATTCGGCGACATAGCGGTTCTCGACCGGGAATGGCGGCACGATGGTGGCCGGCGCCAGCAGCAGATCGTAGGTCTCGAAGAATTCGAGCGCACGCGCGGTCATCGCGACGCGCTGCGCCTCGGCGCGCTCGAGCTTCTCGACCGTGAGCTTGAGGCCTTCCTCGATGTTCCAGATCACCTCGGGCTTGAGCAGGTCGCGCTTGGTGCGCAGCAATTCGGCCTTGCTGATCGCGAAATCGAACGCGCGCAGCACGTGGAAGCATTCATGGGCCTCGCGCAAATCTGGATGCGCTTCCTCGACGATCGCGCCGGCTTCGGCAAAGCGCTCCGCCGCCTTGCGGGTCACCGCCTTGACCTCGGGATCAACAGGCGTGATGCCGAGATCGGGCGAATAGGCGATGCGCTTCGGCTTGCTGCCGGAGCGTGTCGCCGAGAGGAACGACGTCGGCAGCACGGGCAGCGACAACGGATCGGCGGCATGCTCGCCGCTCATTGCGTCGAGCAGCAGCGCGAGGTCTTCGACATTGCGCGCCATCGGTCCCTGCACGCCGAGCGTGCGGTCGACGCCGAATTTCGGTGTGTGCGCGACGCGGCCGATCGACGGCCGCAGGCCAACGATGCCGCAGAAGCTTGCGGGGTTGCGCAAGCTGCCGCCCATGTCGGAGCCGTGGGCGAGCCACGCAGTGCCGCTCGCCAGTGCCGCCGCGGCGCCGCCGGACGAGCCGGCGGCCGAGCGCGACGTGTCCCAGGGATTGCGCGTCGGGCCGAACACCTCGTTGAAGGTGTTGGCGCCGGCGCCGAATTCCGGCGTGTTCGACTTGGCGTAGATCACGCCGCCATTCTGTTCGAGGCGCTCGACCAGGATGTCGGACTTCGCCGGGATGTTGTCCTTGAAGATCGGCGAGCCAAGCGTGGTCAGCACGCCTGACACGGCAGTGAGATCCTTGATCGGAACGGGAAGGCCGGCGAGCAGGCCGCGCTCGCTGACCGGCTTCCGCATCAGGGCCTTGGCGTGGCTGCGGGCGCGATCGAAGCAGAGTGTGGGCAGGGCGTTGACCTTGCCGTCGACCTCGGCAATGCGCTTTTCCAGCACATCGAGCAGATCGAGCGGCGTGACGTCACCGGCCTTCAGTTTCCCGACGACGGCACACGCCGTTTCCTTCACCAAGCCCTGATCAGCCATGCACCGTTGCTCCTATGTGTTCTGTTTGCTTGTGCTGTAGAACATTTCCTGCCGTTGTGGCAATGCGACGAGAACCGAGGGGTTGGGAATGGCAGCGTTGTTTTCCGCGCTGGACTGGCGCGCGATGAGCCAGCAGGAGCGCGACGTCGGCCTGAACAACGGCGTCGCCGTCAAGGGCAGTGCCGAGATCGCCGCCGGCTGGGAGCAGCGCTCGGCGGCGCTACGGCAGCAGCATTCCAATCATCTCGATCTCAGATACGGCCCGCGTGAGCGCAACCGGATCGATTTCCTCAAGGCGCACGACGGTGCGCCGACGCTGCTGTTCATCCACGGCGGCTACTGGCAGACCCGTGCCAAGGAAGTGTTCACGATCTTCGCCGAGGGGCCGATGGCGCATGGCATCAATGTCGCGCTGATCGGCTACACGCTGGCGCCGGATGCGACGCTCGATGACATCGTCGCCGAGATTCACGCCGGGATCGATTTTCTTGCGCAGCAATTGCCGGGCCTCGGTGCCGCTGCCGATGGCATCGTGGTGTCGGGCTGGTCCGCGGGCGGGCATCTGACGTCGATGGCGCTGTCGAACCCCAACGTCCGGGCCGGCATGGCGATCTCAGGCATCTACGACCTCGAGCCGATCAGGCACTCCTATCTCAACGAGAAGCTCAAGCTCGACGAAGGCATGTCGCGGCGCAATTCGCCGATGATGCAGCAGGGCGGCACGGCAAAGCCGCTGTCGCTGGTGGGCGGCAGCGCCGAGCTGCCGCTGCTGCGCAGGCAGACCGCCGATTTCGCCGGCCATCGCGCCCGCTACGGCTTGCCGGTGACCTATGAAGAGATCCCGGGCGCCGATCATTTCTCGATCATGCACCAGATGCAGGCGCCGCAGGGCCGCATCACGACGCTAATCCGGCAATTGTTCGAGCGGACCGCGGGGTAACGCGTCATTGCGAGCGAAGCGAAGCAATCCATCGGTCCGCATATGAGGGACTATGGATTGCTTCGTCGCTGTCGCTCCTCGCAATGACGCGGAGAAGGACTAGCCCCACCCCGACGTAAACCCGCCATCTACCGTGTAAATTACGCCCGACGTATACCCGGCGCGGTCGGACGCCAAAAACGCCATCAGGTCGCCGATCTCGCGCGCATGCGCGGGACGGCCGAGCGGCATGCCTTTCTGGAATTCCTTGTAGCGGTTCTCGTCGCCGAACTGATGCTTGGCGCGGGTCTTGAGCAGGGTGACGTGGCGGTCGGTGCCGACAGGGCCGGGATTGATGCCGACCACGCGGATATTGTCTGCCAGGCTCTTGCCGCCGAGCGCGCGGGTGAACGCCATCAGTGCCGCATTGCCGGCGCTGCCGCAGATGTAGTTGGCGTCGAACTTCTCGCCGGCCGCGCCGATGTCGTTGACGATCACACCGCCGCCGCGCGCCTTCATCTGGGCATAGATCGCGCGCGTCAAATTGACATAGCCGAACACCTTGAGCTCCCATGCATGCCGCCAGGTCGCCTCGTCGATCTTGTCGATCGAGCCGCCCGGGATGTCACCGGCGTTGTTGATCAGGATGTCGATGTCGGCGGCCTCTTTTGCCAACCGCGCCAGGTCTTCCGATTTGCGCAGATCGACCACGCTGATCGCCGCATCGATCTGGTGCGCCGAGCGCAGCCGCTCGGCCAGCGCCTTGAGCTGGTCGCCGTTGCGGGCGGCGAGCAGCAGGTTGGCGCCTTCCTCGGCAAAGGCTTCGGCGGCGGCCGCGCCAATGCCCTTGGAGGCGCCGGTGATCAGGACACGTTTGCCGCGCAGATGCAGATCCATGGGATGTCTCGCTTGTTATGAGGAACGGATATCGGCGAATTTGGTGGGGCAGGGTCGCGCCGCGGTCAACACTGCACTGCAGCGTTGCGCTGGCGCGAAGTTTGGTCCATTGCAGGGCCGTCAGGATAGGCGGCATTGCCGGCCGGGCAAATCACAAGGGTGTTCTCGATGAGCAGCAAGAAGCAGTATCGGATTGCGGTCATTCCCGGCGACGGCATCGGCAAGGAAGTGATGCCGGAGGGCCTGCGCGTCATCGAGGCGGCGGCGAAAAAGCACGGCGTCGACGTGAAGTTCGACCATTTCGACTTCGCCTCCTACGACTATTACGAGAAGCACGGCGAGATGATGCCGGCCGACTGGAAGGCCAAGATCGGCAAGCATGACGCGATCTATTTCGGCGCGGTCGGCTGGCCCGCCAAGATCCCGGATCATATCTCGTTGTGGGGTTCGCTGATCAAATTCCGCCGCGAATTCGACCAGTACGTCAATCTGCGCCCGGTGCGGCTGATGCCCGGCGTGCCGTCGCCGCTGGCGAACCGCAAGCCCGGCGACATCGATTTCTGGGTGGTGCGCGAGAACACCGAGGGCGAGTATTCCTCGGTCGGCGGCCGCATGTTCCCGGACACCGACCGCGAGTTCGTGACGCAGCAGACGGTGATGACCCGCATCGGCGTCGACCGCATCCTGAAATTCGCGTTCGACCTGGCGCAGTCGCGGCCGAAGAAGCATCTGACCTCGGCGACCAAGTCGAACGGCATCTCCATCACGATGCCCTATTGGGACGAGCGCGTGGAGGCAATGGCCAAGAAGTATCCTGGTGTGAAGTGGGACAAGTACCACATCGACATCCTCACCGCGAACTTCGTGCTGCATCCGGACTGGTTCGACGTCGTGGTCGGCTCCAATCTGTTCGGGGACATCCTCTCCGATCTCGGCCCGGCCTGCACCGGCACGATCGGCATCGCGCCGTCGGGCAACATCAACCCGGAAGGCGACTTCCCGTCGGTGTTCGAGCCGGTGCACGGCTCGGCGCCGGATATTGCGGGGCAGGGCATTGCCAACCCGATCGGCATGATCTGGTCGGGTGCGATGATGCTGGAGCATCTCGGCGAGAAGCAGGCCGCTGACGCCATCGTCGGCGCGATCGAGCGCACGCTCGGCGAACGCACGCTGCGCACCCGCGATCTCGGCGGCAACGCCGACACCACGGCCTGCGGCAAGGCCGTTGCAGAGATGGTGGATTGAGCTGTGCTGTCAATCACGGGGTCGTCCTGGCGAAAGCCAGGACCCATTACCCCGAGTGCTTGTTGTCTTGATAGGTCTGACTACCGGCCTGCGCGATGACACAGGCCGGTGGTAATGGGTCCTGGATCGCGCTCGCTACGCTCGCTTGTCCAGGACGACGTCGATAATTATTACTTCACGATCCTGCGGCAATGCTCCCATGCCGCGTGGATCAGATTCTCGCTCGCCTCGGGCGTGCGGAAGGCGGAATGCGCCGACAGCGTCACGTTCGGGATTTTCGTCAGCGCATGGTCCTTCGGCAGCGGCTCGGTGTTGTAGACATCGAGGCCGGCGTGGCGGATGTGGCCCGAATTGAGCGCATCGATCATCGCCTGCTCGTCGACGATGGCGCCGCGGGCGGTGTTGATCAGCACCACGCCCTTCTTCATCTGCGCGATCTTGTCGCGCGTGATCATCCCGCGGGTCCCGTCGTTCAGCAAGAGATGGATCGAGATCACGTCGCTCTTTGCCAGCACTGTGTCGAGATCGACGAATTCGATGCCCGGATGGCTCTTGGGCGACCGGTTCCAGGCGATCACCTTCATGCCGCTGCCGAGCGCGATGCGCGCGACCTCGGCGGCGATGCCGCCGAAGCCGACCAGGCCGAGCGTCTTGCCGGTCAGCTGCATGCCGTCCTCGCGCAGCCAGTTGCCCGCGCGCATCTCGCGGTCCATCTGCGCGATCACGCGCGCCGACGACCACATCAGCGCGATCGCGGACTCCGCGACCGCCGTGTCGCCATAGCCCTTGATCAGGTGCACGGCGATGCCGAGCCCGGCGAGTTCCTCCGGGTTCATGTAGCTGCGCGCACCGGTGCCGAGGAACACGACGTGCTTCAGGCCGGCGCACTTCTTGGCAATGTCGGTCGGCAACGCGGTGTGATCGACCACCGCGATCTCGGCGCCGTCGAGCACCGCCGGATAGTCTTCCGGCTTGATGTCCGGGTTGCGGTTGATCCGCATCCTGGGATCGCCCGGTTTCTCCAGCCGCTCCGTGATCACCGCAAGCGATTCATTGGCGTCGACGAAAACTGCGCGCATGCGCACCTCCAGGTAAAGGGAATCAGAGGATCACGACGCGACGCCGGCGAGCGCCAGCACCGTGTGCATCAGGACGTTGGCGCCGGCGGCGCAATCGGTCTGCGTCGCGTCTTCCAGCTCGTTATGGCTGATGCCGTCCTTGCAGGGCACGAACACCATCGCCGCCGGCATCACCGTGTTGAGGTTGCAGGCGTCGTGGCCGGCGCCGGAGGTGATGCGGCGATGCGAATAGCCGAGCTGCTTGGCCGCGTTCTCCACGGCGTCGACCAGCTTCGGATCGAAATGCGTCGGCGCCTTGCGCCAGACCAGATCGAGCTGAACCTCGACCTTGCGCCGCGCGGCGATCTCGGCGACCGCGGCCCGCAGGTCGCGATCCAGCGCATCCATGATCGCGGCATCGGCGCTGCGGCAATCCACCGTGAAGGCGATCTCGCCGGGGATGACGTTGCGCGAGGGCGCAGCGATCACCGCCTCGCCGATGGTGCCAACCGCCTTCGGCCCATGCTTCCTGGCGATGCTTTCCATCGCCAGCACGATCTCCGACAGCGTCGCCAAGGCATCGCGGCGCAGCGGCATCGGGGTCGAGCCGGCATGGCTCTCGAAGCCGATGATCTTGCCGTCGTACCACAACACGCCCTGGCCGGAATCGACCACGCCGATGGTCTTGCCCTCGGCCTCCAGGATCGGGCCCTGCTCGATATGCAGCTCGACGAAGCTGGTGAATTTCTGGCGGCCGACTGGGGCATCGCCGCGATAACCAATCGAGTCGAGTGCTTGCCCGACAGTGACGCCTTCGGCGTCCTTGCGCGACAGGATGTCGTCGGTGGTGAAATCGCCGACATAGGCGGCCGAGGCCATCATCGCCGGCGCAAAGCGCGAGCCTTCCTCATTGGTCCAGTTGCAGATGCAGATCGGCAGCTCGGTCTCGATGCCGGCATCGTTGAGCGTGCGCACCAGTTCGAGCCCGGCCAGCGTGCCGAGTATGCCGTCATATTTGCCGCCGGTCGGCTGGGTGTCGAGATGCGAGCCGACGCCGATCGGCGGCTTCGACATGTCCCGTCCTTTCCTCAACCCGAACATCGAGCCGAGCGCATCGACCTGCACCTCGAGGCCGGCGTTCTCGCACGCCTTGCGGAACCAGTCGCGCACCTGCTTGTCCTCGGCGCTCAGGGTCAGGCGCCGCACGCCGCCCTTCTGTGTTGCACCGAACTGCGCGGTTTCGTGGATGCTGCCCCAGAGGCGGGCGGAATCGATCTGCAGGTTGGTCGCGGCTCGGCTCATGTCGTCGGTCCATTCTTATTTCGTCATTCCGGGTCCGAAGGACCAGACCCGGAATCTCGAGATTCTCAGATGTGCAATAGCACATCTTAGTTCGATGCTGACGCATCGCCCCGGAATGACGTTTGATTATCCGGCACTCGTTCAATGACGCGCCGCTTCCACCGCGTCAACCGCCACGCTCGCCTGCGCGATCTGCCTGGCGAGATGAGCGACGCGCTCGATCGCGACCGCATCGGGGGAGGCGAGCCAGCTTGCGGTGAAGGTGAGGGGCGGCAGCTTGAGGTCGGTATCGAGCAGTTGCAACCGCCCGTCGGCAAGCTCGTTCTCGACGATCGCCGATGGAATCACCGCAATGCCAAGGCCTTCATTGGCCATATGGATCACGGTCGCGAGCGAGGTCGAGGCATGCAGGCGGATCGGCGGCAGATCGGGTGCGTTGAACAGCGCGCGCACGGTCTCATAGGGCTGGGTCTTGCGCGGAAAGGTGATGATCGGAAATCGCGCCAGATCCCGCCGCGCCACGGGGCCGTCGCCGAGGCCGAGCGACGGGCTCGCCAGGAAGCCGATCGGGTAATCGCACAGCACATGGTTGTGCACGCCGGAGGCCGAGACCGGTCCGAGCACGAAGGCGAGCTCGATCTCCTGCGCCAGCAGCCGCGGGGTCAGGTTCGGCGTGATGTCGACCTCGATCTCCAGCGACAGGTTTGGGTAGATCTCGTTGACGCTTTTGACCAGCCGCGGCAGCCAGGTGTGCACGATGGTCTCCGCGACACCGAGCCGCAGCGCGCCGCGCATCGCTGAACGGTCGCCGACCTCGGCCATCATCTCCGAGCGCAGGCCGATCAGCTTCTCGGCATAGGTCATCATCAGCCGGCCGCTCGGCGTCGGCGAGGCCACGCGATGATCGCGGTTCAACAGCTTGACGCCCATCTCGCGCTCGAGCTGGGCAATGCGCTGGGAGATCGCCGGCTGGGTGGTGTTGAGCCGCTGGGCGGCGCCGCGGAAGCTGCCGAGCTTGACGACCCAGAGGAAGGTTTCGATCGAGCGGAAGTCCGTCATTGGAAGCATATCCTCGATCGATAAATTCCATTTATCGATTTTGATTAGAAAGGACGATTAGACATTATATCACGCTTGGTGTTGGTTTGTCCTTGTCGAGATTATGGGCAGGAGCCTCCCATGACTGTTTTTGCGGCAGTGCAGCGATCTCAGGGTGAAGCGGCGCTCGCGAGCGTCGAGGCGCGGCGCGCCTGCCGTGACGGCGTGGCCTCGGCCACCACAGCCGGTCTCGCCAACGGGTTCGTCCAGGGCAATCTCGCGATCCTGCCGGAGAAGCTCGCCGGCGCCTTCCACCGGTTCTGCCAGCTCAATCCGAAACCGTGCCCGATCATCGGCATGTCCGATGTCGGCGATGTCAGGATCCCTGCGCTCGGCCTCGACCTCGACATTCGCACCGACGTGCCGCGCTACCGGGTCTGGCGCGACGGCGAGGTGGCCGACGAGCCGACCGACATCACAAAATACTGGCGCGACGATCTCGTCACCTTCGTGCTCGGCTGCTCGTACTCGTTCGAAGAGGCGCTGCTCGATGAGGGACTGCCGATCCGTCACATCGAACGCAATCTGCGTGTTCCAATGTACCGCACCAACATCGCCTGCAGCCCGTCGGGGCCGTTCGCCGGACCCATGGTGGTGTCGATGCGCCCGTTCAAGCCGGCAGATGCGATCCGCGCGGTGCAGATCACCTCGCGCTTCCCGTCGGTGCATGGCGCGCCGGTCCATCTCGGCCATCCGCATGCGATCGGCATCAAGGATATCGCCAGGCCCGACTATGGCGATGCGGTGCCGGTGGCCGACGACGAGATCCCGGTGTTCTGGGCCTGCGGCGTGACCCCGCAATCGGTGATCGCAAGTGCGAAGCTGCCGTTCGCGATCACGCATTCGCCGGGCCTGATGCTGGTGACCGACCTCAGGAACAAGCAGCTCGCTGTGCTCTGAATAGGCAATTCGTGCAATTCATTGAGGCTTTACTGCGCGCTACAAGCATCACATCGATAAGAACAAAGCTGACCAAGGGGAATTTCGAATGACGATCTCTCGCCGTAACGTATTGCTTGGCGCCTCCGCCGCCGCGCTGGCACCGATCGTGGCCCGCGCGCAAACCTCCGAAGTCGTCATTGGCATCATCTATCCGTTCTCCGGCGGCAGCGCGCAGCAGGGCGTCGATGCGCAGAAGGCCTATGAGACCGCGCTCGACGTCATCAACAAGGACCATGATTTCGACCTGCCGCTCGCCAAGGGCGCGGGCCTGCCGGGCCTCGGCGGCGCCAAGATCCGTCTCGTGTTTGCCGACCACCAGGCCGATCCGCAGAAGGGCCGTGCCGAAGCCGAGCGCCTGATCACGCAGGAGAAGGTCTGCGCCGTGATCGGCACCTATCAGAGCGCGGTCGCGGTCACCGTCAGCCAGATCTGCGAACGCTACGGCGTCCCGTTCCTCTCGGCCGACAATTCCTCGCCGAGCCTGCATCGCCGCGGCTTGAAGTTCTATTTCCGTGCGGCCCCGCATGACGAGATGTACTCGGCCGCGATGTTCGATTTCTACGATGCGATGAAGAAGAAGGGCACCAAGATCGAGACGCTGTCGCTGTTCCACGAGGATACCATCTTCGGCACCGACTCCGGCAACGCCCAGACCAAGATCGCCGGCGAACGCGGCTACAAGATCGTCGCCGATATCAAGTACCGCGCCAATTCGCCGTCGCTGTCGGCCGAGGTGCAGCAGCTGAAAACCGCGAATGCAGACGTGCTGATGCCGTCGAGCTATACGACGGACGGCATCCTGCTGGTCAAGACCATGGCCGAACTCGGCTACAAGCCGAATGCGATCGTCGCGCAGGATGCGGGTTTTTCCGAGAAGGCGCTGTATGACGCGGTCGGCGACAAGCTGGAAGGCGTGATCTCGCGCGGCACCTTCTCGCTCGACCTCGCCACCAAGCGTCCGATGGTCGGCAAGCTCAACGCCATGTTCAAGGAACGTTCGGGCAAGGACTTCAACGATCTCACCTCGCGCCAGTTCATGGGCCTGATCGTGATGGCCGACGCCATCAACCGCGCCAAGTCGACCGATGGCGAGAAGATCCGCGAGGCGCTGGTCGCGACCGACATTCCGGGCGAGCAGACCATCATGCCCTGGAAGCGGGTCAAGTTCGACGACATGGGCCAGAACAACGACGCCGATCCGGTGCTGCTGCAATATGTCGGCGGCAAGTTTGTCACCATCTTCCCGCCGCAGGCCGCGATCGCCGACGCGGTCTGGCCGATGAAATAGGCCGGGATGGCGCAAGGGGCGGGGGGAGCAAGCACTGTGACAGCGAAAGAGATCATTCAGCGCACCGCGCATTTCGTCATTGCGAGGAGCGAAGCGGCGGCGCAACGCAGTCTTGCTCGCGGGGCGATGGCTTGCTCCGCTTCGCCGGGAACGGCACGTCATGGCATGGCAGGCGTCGCGAGGCTCCAGCCGTGACCGCCCAAGCCATTATCCAGAGTCTGGCGAGCGGCCTCCTGATGGGGCTGCTCTACGGACTGATCGCCGCCGGCCTCGCCTTGATCTTCGGGCTGATGGACGTCGTGAATTTCGCGCACGGCGAATTCCTGATGATCGCGATGTACGCGACCTTCTTCCTGTTCGCGTTCTTTGCGATCGACCCGTTGCTGTCGGCGCCGCTGGTTGCCGCCGCCTTGTTCGTGTTCGGCGCGGTAGTCTATCTCCTGATCGTCCGCTTCGCCGTGCGGGCAAAGGCCAATGCCGGCATGGTGCAGATCTTCTCGACCTTCGGCCTTGCCATCGTGATGCGGGGTCTGGCGCAGTTCTTCTTCACGCCCGATTATCGCAGCGTCACGCACTCCTGGCTCGGCGGCAAGACGATCTCGGTTGCCGGCATCTACCTGCCCGTGCCGCAATTGGTCGGCGCGCTGGTCTCGATCGCGGCCTTCGTTGCGCTCTACTTCTTCATCAACCGCACCGATTTCGGCCGTGCGCTGGAAGCGACGCGCGAGGATGCCGGGGCGGTGGCCCTGGTCGGCATCGACAAGAACCGCGTGTTCGCGCTGGGCTGGGGCCTTGGTGCGGCGCTGGTCGGGCTTGCCGGCGCGATCATGGCGACCTTCTTCTACATCTATCCCGACGTCGGCGCCTCCTTTGCCCTGATCGCCTATGTCACGGTGGCGCTCGGCGGCTTCGGCAGTGTATTCGGCGCCTTCGCCGGCGGCATCATCGTCGGCCTGGTGGAGGCGAGCACCGCGCTGATCCTGCCGCCGTCGCTGAAATCGGTCGGCATCTACGCCGTCTATCTTCTGGTCGTCTTCATCCGCCCGCGTGGCCTGTTCGGATCGATGTGATGGACACCCACTTCGCCCAACGCCGCAGGCGTGACCTGATCGTGGCGCTTTGCCTGGCTGTGATCGCCGCGCTGGTGCCGCTGTTCGTCAAGGACGTTTACGTCCAGAACATCATGGTGCTGACCCTGATGTATGCGGCGCTGTCGCAGAGCTGGAACATATTGTCCGGCTATTGCGGGCAGATCTCGCTCGGCCATGCGCTGTATTTCGGGCTTGGTGCCTATACCACCGCGCTGCTGTTCACCAAGTTCGGCGTGTTGCCGTGGTTCGGCATGCTGGCGGGCGGTGTGATCTCCGCCTTGATCGCGATGGCGCTCGGCTATCCCTGCTTCCGGCTGCGCGGGCATTATTTCGTGATCGCGACCATCGTGATCGCCGAGATCGCGCTGTTGTTGATCCAGAACTGGGATTGGGCAGGTGCCGCGCTCGGCATCACGATTCCGATGCGCGGCGACAGCTGGCTGAAATTCCAGTTCGCCCGATCCAAGCTGCCATATTTCTACTTCGCGCTGGCGCTTGCCTGCGTCGCCTGGCTCGTCACCTGGTGGCTGGAGGACTCCAAATGGGGCTATTGGTGGCGCGCGGTAAAGGACAATCCCGATGCCGCCGAAAGCCTCGGCGTGGTCGTGTTCAATTCCAAGATGGGCGCGGCGGCGGTCTCGGCATTCCTGGTCGCGGTCGGCGGCAGCTTCTACGCCCAGTTCGTCTCCTATATCGATCCTGAAAGCGTGATGGGCTTCCAGTTCTCGCTGCTGATGGCACTGCCCGCGGTGCTTGGCGGCATCGGCACGCTGTGGGGGCCGGTGCTCGGCGCTGTCATCCTGATCCCGCTCACCGAGTTGACGCGCTCGTTCGTCGGCGGTTCGGGGCGGGGCGTCGACCTGATCGTCTACGGCACGCTGATCGTCTTGATCTCGCTGGCGCTGCCGCGCGGTCTGGTCAGCGTGTTCGGCAAGGTCCCTTGGCGCAAGGAGGCCGCGCGATGACGGCACTGTTGGAAACCCGCGGCGTCTGGCAGCGCTTCGGCGGCCTCGTCGCCAACAGCGATGTCTCGATCTCGGTCGGGCGCGGCGAGATCGTCGGCCTGATTGGCCCAAACGGCGCCGGCAAGTCGACGCTGTTCAATCTGATCGCGGGCGTACTGCCGCCGACCCAAGGTTCGATCATCTTCGACGGCGAGGACGTCACCCGGCTGCCGGCGGCGGAACGCTGCCAGCGCGGCGTTGGACGCACCTTCCAGGTGGTCAAGAGCTTCGAGACCATGACCGTGATCGACAACGTCATCGTCGGCGCGCTGATCCGCAACACGAAGATGCGTGTTGCGCGGCAGAAAGCCTACGAGGTGCTGGAGTTCTGCGGCCTTGCGGCGCGCGCCGAAAAGCTTGCCGCCGACCTCGTGCCATCCGAGAAGCGCCGGCTCGAGGTCGCGCGTGCGCTGGCGACCGAACCGAAACTGCTGTTGCTCGACGAAGTCCTGACCGGTCTGACGCCGGTCGAGGCGCAGACTGGCGTCGAGCTCGTGCGGAAGGTGCGCGCCACCGGCGTCACTGTGCTGATGGTCGAGCATGTGATGGAAATCGTGATGCCGCTGGTCGATCGCGCCATCGTGCTCAATCTCGGCAAGGTGCTCGTCGAGGGCAAGCCCGCCGAGGTCGTCCGCAATCCAGAGGTCATTTCTGCCTATCTCGGGGGTCGTCATGCTGTCGGTGCGTGAAGTCACCACCGCCTATCAGGGCCTGGTCGCGATCTCCTCCGTGTCGATCGACGTCACCAAGGGTGAGATCGTCTGCGTCGCCGGCGCCAACGGTGCGGGCAAGTCGACGTTGCTCAAATCGATCGCCGGTGCGGAGCGGCCGCGCGCAGGGACCGTCACCTTCGACGGCAAGCGCATCGACGGCCAGCCGCAGCACGTCATCACGTCGAGCGGCATCGCCTTCGTGCCGGAAAACCGCCGGCTGTTTCCGCGGCTCTCGGTGCACGACAATCTGCGGCTCGGCAGCTACCTCTATCGCAGCGAGGCCAATCGCGACGCGCCGCTCGATCTGGTGTTCCAGCTGTTCCCGCGGCTCGCCGAGCGGCTCGACCAGCGCGCCGAGACTTTGTCCGGCGGCGAGCAGCAGATGCTCGCGATCGGCCGGGCGCTGATGACGCGGCCGCGGCTTCTGATGCTCGACGAGCCGTCGCAGGGCATCATGCCGAAGCTGGTCGACGAGATCTTCCAGGCCGTGAAGCGCATCCGCGACGCCGGCATGACGGTTCTGATCGTCGAGCAGCGGATGGCCGAGTGTCTGGAGATCGCCGACCGCGCCTACATCCTGCAGACCGGCCGCGTGCTGATGGAGGGCACCGCCGCCGAGATCAGCGGCAATCCCGACGTGCGCAAGGCGTATCTGGGGCTGTAGCGGCAGTGTGCGCGGCGAGAAGCCGCCCCGAATGAGCGACTTGTCCGCCGTAGCTCGAAAAGCAAAGGCGGAGGCGACATCCGGGAAATGTCCCGCATATCGCTGCGCTTATGCGGGCCACGATCGAGCTAGCCCGTGCAGGCCTACAACCTACTTGAGGACCTCGACCTTGGCCGCGAGGTCCGGCACACGGGTGACGCGGTAGGTTGCGTTGCTGCAGGTCAGGGTCCAGGCCTCGTTGTCGGGCTTGGAGAGCTTGTCGTCCCGTTCGGCCTTGAGCGGCTTGTCGCAGGCATAGCCCTGCGCGCGCAGCTGGACCGCAAGCAGGTCCTCCAAGGTCTCCTCGGCCTGCGCAGTGGATCCCACCAAGCCGCCGACGAACAGAGCCGCGAATGCCAAGCCTGTGAACTTCGTCATGACTGTCCTCCGCATGTCTCACCTCTGCTATGTCTAGTCCGTAAATCCTACAGCTGTTGCAGTGACGCGCCTCTATCCATGAGGGTGAGGGGCGTTCCATTGTATTCGATCCGTTCGAAGCTCTTCCAGCCCAGCCGCGCGTACATCGCTTCGCTGTGCGGGGTGAACAAGTACAGCCGGTCGAATCCCAGTTTGGCGCATTCATCGATGGCGCGCAGACTCAATGCGGACGCAATTCCCTGTCCGCGATGTTCGCTGGGGACGTATACCGAGGACAGCCACGGCGTCAGATGCTTGTGGGTGATGCTCGCCGCTAGGATGCCGGCCGATCCCAACGGCGTTCCGTCCTCGCTCAATGCAACAATCGCCATCGGCAGCGCGTCTTTCTGGAGCGATCGACGGAGCCTCTCGGTTCGATCTTCGAGCGTGGCCGCCGGCGTGAGGTAGCCGAATTGCGTGTGCTGCCATGCCGCGATCGTTGGCACGAGTGCGGGATGGTCAGCCAGATATTTGATCGTTGCTTTCGGTTGTCCGATCAATTGTTCAATCATGCCCATGTTCCGGCAGCGTCAGCCCGAACACTTTGGTCAAATCCTTGACCTGTTCCGGTGACAGATACCGCGGGTTCAGCCCGCGCAGCAGCAGATAGAGCTTTGCGGTTTCTTCCAGCTCCTCGGTTGCGAACACCGCCGCTTCCAGCGTGTCGCCCGACACGACCGGGCCGTGATTGGCGAGCAGCACCGATGAATATTTCCCGGCCAGCCCCCTGATCGCGTCGGCAACGGCGGGATCGCCGGGGCGATAATAGGGCACCAGCGCGGTCTGGCCGCATTTCATCACGTAATAGGCCGTCATCGCCGGCAGCGCGGCGCGCGGGTCGATCTCGGGCAGCATCGAGAGTGCGACCGAATGGGTCGAGTGCAGGTGCACCACGGCGCCGGCGCTCGCGCGGGTCTGGTAGAGCGCGGTGTGCAGCGGCACTTCCTTGGTCGGGGCATCGCCGGAGACCAGCCGGCCGTTGCCGTCGAGCCGCGACATTTTCGCCGGATCGAGGAAGCCGAGCGAGGCGTTGGTCGGTGTGACCAGCCAGCCGCCGTCGTCGAGCCGGACGCTGATATTGCCCGAGGAGCCCGGCGTCAGCCCGCGCTCGAACAGCGAGCGGCCGAAGCGGCAAATGTCCTCACGAAGCTTTGTCTCGCTCATCCGGTTTCGCCCGTTCCGGCTCGCTCATGGCGCCATCCGTTTTCCGCTTTGTCTCATGCTTTGGCAGCGCGGCCAAGCCGTGATAGCAAGCAGCAACGAGCATGATCCGGAAAACCGCAATCATGCTCAAACAAGTAAAAATTTGAGGATCGCCGCATGTCCAGTTCCGCAACACCACGTGTCGCCGTCATCGGGCTGGGGTCGATGGGATACGGCATGGCGACCTCGCTCAGGCGGGCCGGTCTCGCCGTGACCGGCTGCGACGTCTCGGCCGATGCCGTCGCGCGCTTCGTGGCCGATGGCGGCAAGGGCGCCGGCTCGCCGGCCGAGGCGGCCAAGGATGCCGATATCGTCGTCAGCGTCGTCGTCAATGCGGCGCAGACCGAGGCCATCCTGTTCGGCAAGGGCGGCGCTGCCGAGACCATGGTCAGGGATGCGGTCTTCATCTCCTCGGCGACCATGGACCCCGATATCGCGCGTCGGCTGGCAAAACAGCTCGAGGCGACCGGCCGGCACTATCTCGATGCCCCGATCTCCGGCGGCGCGCAGCGCGCGGCGCAGGGCGAGCTCACAATTCTGGCCTCGGGCAGCGCGGCCGCGTTCGCGAAGGCGCGACCGGCGCTGGATGCGATGGCGGCAAAGCTCTACGAGCTCGGCGATGCGGCTGGCCAGGGCGCCGCGTTCAAGATGATCAACCAGCTGCTGGCCGGCGTGCATATCGCGGCCGCCTCGGAGGCGATCGCCTTTGCCGCCAAGCAGGGCCTCGACATCCGCAAGGTCTATGAAGTGATCACGGCCTCCGCCGGCAATTCCTGGATGTTCGAGAACCGCATCCCGCATGTGCTCGACGGCGATTATGCGCCGCGCAGCGCGGTGGAGATTTTTGTCAAAGACCTCGGCATCATCCAGGACATGGCGCGCACTGCGCGCTTCCCGGTGCCGGTCTCGGCCGCGGCCTTGCAGATGTTTTTGATGACATCGGCCGCCGGCATGGGCCGCGACGACGATGCGTCGGTGGCGCGGATGTATGCGCAAGTCACCGGTACCAAGCTTCCCGGCGCGAAATAACAGGAGTTTGCAATGCCCCGTTTTGCCGCCAACCTCACCATGATGTTCAACGAGGTCCCGTTCCTCGACCGCTTCGAGGCGGCGGCGAAAGCGGGCTTCACCGCGGTCGAGTTCCTGTTTCCTTATGACCATCCGGCCGAGGAGGTCGGCAAACGGCTGAAGGCCGCCGGGCTGACGCAGGCGCTGTTCAACCTGCCGCCGGGCGACTGGGCCGCCGGCGAAAAGGGATTTGCCGCGCTGCCGGATCGCTTCGCCGATCTGCAGCAGAGCCTGAAGACCGCGCTGCCCTATGCAGCGGCGACCGGCGTCAAGCGGGTGCATCTGATGGCCGGCATCGCCGACCGCAGCGATGCCAGGGCGGTCGCGGCGTTCCGCAAATCGGTCGCATACGCGGCCGAGTTCTTCGCGCCGCACGGCCTCGACGTCGTGATCGAACCGATCAATCCGCGCAACGTGCCCGGCTACTTCCTCAACGATTTCATCTTCGCGCGCGACCTGATCAACGAGCTTGGTCTTGCGAACCTGAAGCTGCAGTTCGATATCTATCACTGCCAGATCATCCATGGCGACGTCACGATGCGGCTGCGCGAGATGATGCCTGTCATCGGCCACATCCAGATCGCCTCGATCCCCTCGCGCAACGAGCCCGACGGCGAGGAGCTGAACTATCCGTTCCTGTTCGACGAGCTCGACCGGCTCGGCTATGGCGGCTTCGTCGGCTGCGAATACAATCCGCGGGGCAAGACCACCAACGGCCTCGCCTGGTTCAAGCCCTACGCCGGAGTGAAGCCGTGACATCAGCAACGAAACTGTCGCTTGGCTGTGTCGCCGACGACTACACCGGCGCCTCCGACCTCGCCAACACGCTGACCCGTGCGGGTCTCCGCACGGTGCAGACCATCGGTGTGCCCGCCGACGATCTGGCGCTGCCCGAGGTCGACGCCGTCGTGGTGTCGCTGAAGAGCCGCTCGATCGAGGCCGGCCTCGCCGTGACGCGCTCGCGCGCGGCGGAGAGCTGGCTGCGCGGCCGCGGCGCTTCCCACATCCTGTTCAAGATCTGCTCGACCTTCGATTCCACCGATGCAGGAAATATCGGCCCGGTGATGGACGCGCTGCGCGCCGATTCCTCTGACAGCATCGTGCTGGTGACGCCGGCGTTCCCGGAGACCGGCCGCACCGTCTACCAGGGCAATCTGTTCGTAGGCTCCGTGCCGCTGAACGAGAGCCCGCTGAAGGATCACCCGCTCAACCCGATGCATGATTCCAATCTGGTGCGTGTGCTGGCGCGGCAGAGCAAGATCAAGGTCGGCCTGGTCGATCTGGCGACGCTGAGCCGCGGCACCGACGCCGTGCGCGGCAGGCTGGCCGAGCTCGCGCGCGGCGGCATCGGCGCTGCCATCGTCGACGCGGTGTTCGATCGCGACCTCGAGACCATCGGGCAGGTGGCGCTTGATCACCGCCTGTCGGTCGGCGCCTCCGGCATCGGGCTTGGCCTGGCGCGGGCGCTGGTCGCGGCGGGCAAGGCCAAATCGGACGCCGCGACTGCGATGCCTGAGAGCGCGATCGGCGGCCCGGCCGCCTGTCTCGCCGGCAGCTGCTCGCAGGCGACCCTGCGCCAGATCGCCAACGCCGAGAAGGTGATGCCGGTGCTGCACCTCGACCCCGAGCGGGTGATCGCTGGACGGGAGGAGGCGCAGCGCGCGCTCGCCTGGGCGAGAGACCGGTTCGGGCCCGGGCCGATCCTGATTGCCAGCAGCTCGACCCCGGAGGAGGTGGCAGCTCTGCAATCCCGTCATGGCCGCGATGCAGCCGGACATGCCATCGAGCAGGCGATGGCCGATATCGCGGAGGGGTTGGTGCAGTCGGGTGTGCGCAGGCTGGTGGTCGCCGGTGGTGAAACTTCGGGCGCCGTGGTCGACCGGCTGCGCATCCCGGGATTCCTGGTCGGTGCGGAAATCGCTGCAGGCGTGCCGGTTCTGCGCGCCGTCGGCGCCGGAAATGGCGAGATGGTGCTTGCCTTGAAATCGGGCAATTTCGGCGGGCCGGAGTTCTTCTCGGATGCGCTGGCATTGATGCCCTGAGGCGCGGAACGCGCGGCGCATCAATGCGGTGGCGGGCGTCTCCGTAGTTCAACGGGGAACCAAATTAACCCTGCCGAAGGAGGGGGGCTGGCTTTGATATCCGCGGCGTCCCGCAGCGCCCCCAGCCATTCGATCGGGCCTCGCGAGCCCGATATCCAAGAGACCTCACGATGTTCGCCAAATTCTCGATCCGCGCCAAGATCATTGCCGTGGTTGCGTTCCTGCTTGTCGCGATAACGGGAATGGGCTTGCTCGCGGTCAAGAACATGCGGGCGATCAATGCCAACACCGTCGACATCATGACGAGCTGGCTGCCGAGCGTACGGGCGCTCGGTGACCTGCGCGCCGGCGTCATCACCTACCGCAACGTGATCCGCGAGCACATGCTGGCCGAGACGCTGGAGGAGAAGCTGGTTGCGGAAAAGACCCTGGCAACCGTGGTCGAAGCCAACACGAAGGTCCGTGCGGTCTATGAACCGCTGATCACGTCCCCCGAGGAGCGGGCGCTTTACAATCAGTGGGTCGATAGCTGGACGCGCTACAAGAAGGGCACCGAGCAGGTGATGGAATTGTCGCGCAAGGAAGCCGGCAAGATCCCGCACGAGGCCCATGAGCTGAATGCCAAGACGGTGAACAAGATCGGCCTCGAGGCGGACGAGATCCTGCGCAAGGACATCGACCTCAACAACACCGGTGCCGACAAGGCGGCGCAGGACGCGGCCAGCAGCTACGATTGGGGCTTCACGCTGCTTGCAATGATCCTCGGTGCCGCCATCATCGTCGGCGTCGGCGTCAGCTTCCTGATGATCCGCGACGTGTCGGCCGGCATCGCCTCGATCGTGAGTCCGATGCAGACGCTGGGCCGCGGCGACCTCACCGCCGTCGTGCCGCATCAGGGCGAGAAGACCGAGATCGGCGCCATGGCCGATACGCTGCAGGTGTTCAAGGAAGCCCTGGTCGCCAAGAAGGCGGCCGATGAAGCCGCTTCTGCCGATGCCGAAGCCAAGATCGAGCGCGGCCGCCGGGTCGACACCATCACCCGCAATTTCGAACAGATGATCGGCGAGATCGTGCAGACCGTGTCGTCGGCTTCGACCCAGCTCGAAGCCTCGGCGGGCACGCTGTCGTCGACCGCGCGGCGTTCGCAGGAATTGACCACCTCGGTTGCCGCGGCATCCGAGGAGGCCTCGACCAATGTGCAGTCGGTGGCATCCGCAACCGAAGAGCTGTCGTCGTCGGTGACCGAGATCAGCCGTCAGGTGCAGGAATCGGCGCGGATGGCCGGTGACGCCGTCGGTCAGGCGCGCACCACCAATGATCGCGTCAGCGAGCTGTCGAAGGCCGCCGCGCGCATCGGCGACGTCGTCGAACTGATCAACACCATCGCCGGCCAGACCAACCTCCTTGCGCTGAACGCCACCATCGAGGCGGCGCGCGCCGGCGATGCCGGCCGCGGCTTCGCGGTGGTGGCTTCCGAAGTGAAGGCGCTGGCCGAGCAGACCGCAAAGGCGACTGGCGAGATCGGCCAGCAGATCGCCGGCATCCAGGCCGCGACCCAGGAGTCGGTCGGCGCGATCAAGGAAATTTCGTCGACGATCGAGCGGCTGTCGGAGATCTCGTCCACCATTGCCGCCGCAGTCGAACAGCAGGGCGCGGCGACGCAGGAGATTTCCCGCAACGTGCAGCAGGCGGCGCAGGGCACCCAGCAGGTCTCGGCCAACATCACCGACGTGCAGCACGGCGCCGGCGAAACCGGCTCGGCCTCAAGTCAGGTGCTGTCGGCGGCGCAATCGCTGTCCGGCGACAGCAGCCGTCTCAAGCTCGAGGTCGGCAAGTTCCTCGACGCCGTCCGCGCGGCCTGACGTCGACCGAAACCTCTGACCATCGGAAAATGCCCGGCTCCCAGGCCGCGCATTTTTCTTTGCGTATGCAGCGCTCCGTAGTTCCACTGAAGCGTGATTAACGAACCGTAGTTTCACGCGCGGTAACTTGCCACAGCGCGACGCGGCCACCCGCACAGAATCGCGAAATCCATTCCAAACGAGGCACCGGATGATGTTCCTGGCGAGATTCCGCATTCTCACGAAGATACTGGCGATTGTGTGCGGTCTCTCCATCATCGCCGGTACGCTCGCCTATCTCGGCATTGCTTCGCTGAAGTCGCTCAGTGAGCGCGGCGTGGTCACGGCGCGCGCCGCGAACCGTGCGTTGCTTTCGGCGCACGCCAACCAGAGCGTGCTTACGATCAATCGCGCCGAATTCCGCAGCGCGCTCGATCCGCGCGACGAGAACCGGGTCGCGGCGCGATCCGTGATCGACGAGCAGCTCAAATTGCTCGAGGAGCGCCTGGTCGAGATCAGCAAGACGCAGGATCCGCAGACCATCGCGCTGCTGCCCGGCGTGCGTTCGGCGCAGTCGGCCTACCAGGCCCAGCTGAAGCAGACGCTCGATGCGGTCGATAGTGCCAGGGCTTCCGACCTGACGCAGTCCGCCGAGAAGCTGCGTGACGCCGCGATGAAGAGCCGCGCGGCCGCGGAGGAGCTGCAGGCCAGGGTCCGGGCGGTGGCCGACCGCCAGGATCAGCGCGTCAGGGAAAACATGAAGGCCAACGAGCAGGAATATACCTCGACCTCGGAGCTGCTGATCCTGCTTGCCGCTTCAGGCGTCCTGTTCGGCCTGCTGTTCGGCTTCATCGTCGGGCAATACGGTGTCGCGAAGCCGATCCGTGCTGTCGTCGAGACATTGCAGCGGCTTGCGAGCGGCAATTACGACATTCCGGTGCACGGCACCGACCGCCGCGACGAGGTCGGCGACGTCGCCAAGACCGCGCTCGTCTTCAAGGACAACGGCCTTGCCAAGGTCCGGATGGAGCGCGAGCAGAAGGACATGGAGGCGCGCGCCGCCGCGCAGCGCCGTAGCGACATGCTCCAGCTGGCCGACGGCTTTGAGCGCACGGTCGGCGAGATCGTCGAGACCGTCGCATCCGCCTCGACCGAGCTCGAGGCGTCGGCGACCACGCTGACCTCGACCGCCGAACGCTCGCAAAATCTCGCGACGTCCGTCGCCGCTGCCTCGGAGGAGGCGACCACCAACGTCCAGTCGGTGGCGTCGGCAACCGAAGAGCTGTCATCCTCGGTCCACGAGATCAGCCGGCAGGTGCAGGAGTCTGCCCGGATGGCGGGCGATGCGGTCGGCCAGGCCCGTGCGACCAATGACCGGGTCGGGGAGTTGTCGAAGGCTGCCGCCCGGATCGGGGACGTGGTCGAGCTGATCAACACCATCGCCGGCCAGACCAACCTTCTGGCGCTGAATGCGACCATCGAGGCGGCGCGCGCCGGCGAGGCCGGACGTGGTTTCGCGGTGGTGGCTTCCGAAGTGAAGGCGCTGGCCGAGCAAACCGCGAAGGCGACCGGCGAGATCGGCCAGCAGATTTCCGGCATTCAGGCCGCGACCGAGGACTCCGTGAACGCGATCCGCGCGATCGGCTCGACCATCGAACGGCTGTCGGAAATCTCGTCCGCCATCGCCGCAGCTGTCGAGGAGCAGGGCGCGGCGACCCAGGAAATCTCCCGCAACGTGCAGCAGGCGGCGCAGGGCACCCAGCAGGTCTCGGCCAACATCACCGACGTGCAGCACGGCGCCAACGAAACCGGCTCGGCGTCGACCCAGGTGCTGTCGGCGGCGCAGACGCTGTCGGGCGACAGCAGCCGTCTCAAGCTCGAGGTCGGCAAGTTCCTCGACGCCGTCCGCGCCGCCTGATCCGGCGCCGCCCGTCGGGCCGGGCTTGCCGGCATCGTCTCCGGGCAACCGACACCAGCGTGGTGGACTGACCGGCTCACCACGCTTTGCATTTTCGCAGAGCAGCGATGCGTTAGCATCCGACGGCCGAAACGGCGTGCTCGGCCGGCTCGCATTTGCAGCAGAGCCGTCTCTTTTTGGCGATGATCGCGCGTGCGACCGGCGGCACTGCGTCCGGCATGGTCGATCGGAGGACGCGGCTTCACGCGCTATGCCGAGGAAGTGAAAGCCGCTGCGGCTCCGCGGGTTGGCGTTTTGCCCGCCATCGGGTAAATCGGCCGCTATCGGAACGGCTTTTGCAATGCCGATTCCTCTGCCTGGGCGGGCTCTATTTCGGGAATATCTCTTTTATGATCGCATTGGTCCGTATCGCGCTGAGCCGGCCATATACTTTCGTCGTGCTCGCGATCCTGCTGCTGATTATCGGACCGCTGGCGGCGCTGCGCACGCCGACCGACATTTTTCCGGATATCCGCATCCCCGTGATCGGCGTGGTGTGGCAGTACACCGGCCTGCCGCCCGACCAGATGTCCGGCCGCATCACCACGCCGTTTCAGCGCGCGCTGACCACGACCGTCAACGACATCGAGCACATCGTCGCCAATTCCTACAACGGCGTCGGCATCATCAAGATCTTCTTCCAGCCCAATGTCGACATCCGCACCGCCAACGCGCAGGTCACCGCGATCTCGCAGACCCTGCTCAAGCAGATGCCGCCCGGCGCGACGCCGCCGCTGATCCTGAACTACAGCGCCTCGACGGTTCCGATCATCCAGGTCGCGCTGTCGGGCGAAGGCCTGACTGAGCAGAACCTCGCCGATATCGGCATCAACCAGCTGCGCACGCCGCTGGTCACTGTGCCCGGCGCCGCGATCCCGTATCCGTTCGGCGGCAAGCAGCGCCAGGTCCAGATCGATCTCAATTCGACGGCGCTGCAGGCCCGCGGCCTGTCGGGCCAGGACGTCGCCAACGCGCTCGCCGCGCAGAACCTGATCACGCCGGTCGGCACCCAGAAGATCGGCAATTTCGAATACACCATCAACCTCAACAACTCGCCGCTGCGGCTCGAGGAGCTGGGCGACCTGCCGGTCAAGCAGGTCAACGGCGCGATGGTTTATGTGCGTGACGTCGCCTCGGTCCGCGACGGAAACCCGCCGCAGACCAACATCGTCCATGTCGACGGCAACCGCTCGGTCCTGATGATGGTGCTGAAGGCCGGCGCCACGTCGACGCTCGATATCATCTCCGGCATCAAGCAGAAGGTGATCGAGGTCAAGGACCAGATGCCCGACGCGCTCAAGATCGGATTCATCGGCGATCAGTCGGTGTTCGTCCGCGGTGCGATTACCGGCGTCGCCTTCGAGGGCGTGATCGCAGCGCTCTTGACCAGCGTGATGATCCTGCTGTTCCTCGGCAGCTGGCGCTCGACCGTCATCATCGCGGTGTCGATCCCGTTGTCGGTGCTGGGCGCCATCATCATGCTGTCCCTGATCGGCGAGACGCTGAACATCATGACGCTCGGCGGCCTCGCGCTCGCGGTCGGCATCCTGGTCGACGACGCCACGGTGACGATCGAGAACATCAACTACCACCTCGAGCAGGGCAAGCCGGTCGAGCAGTCGATCCTCGACGGCGCCAACCAGATCGTGACGCCGGCCTTCGTCTCGCTGCTCTGCATCTGCATCGTGTTCGTGCCGATGTTCTTTCTGTCCGGCGTGGCGCGCTTCCTGTTCGTGCCGATGGCCGAAGCAGTGATGTTCGCGATGATCTGGTCGTTCATCCTGTCGCGCACTCTGGTGCCGACGATGGCGAACTATCTCTTGCAGCCGCATGTGCATCACGAGGGCGCGCCGCCGAAATCGCGCAATCCGTTGGTCTGGTTCCAGCGCGGCTTCGAGGCGCGGTTCGAGCGCATCCGCAGCGGCTATCGCGGCCTGCTCGTAATGGCGCTCGGTCATCGCACGGTGTTCGTGACCGGCTTCCTCGCGGTCGTCGCCGCATCGTTCCTGCTGGTGCCGTTCCTCGGGCGCAATTTCTTCCCGTCGGTCGACGCCGGCAACATCCTGATGCATGTCCGCACCCAGGTCGGCACCCGCGTCGAGGAGACCGCCAACCAGCTCGCCGACATCCAGAAGGCGATCCGCAAGCTGGTCCCCGGCGAGATCGAGACCATGACCGACAACATCGGCATGCCGATCTCCGGCATCAACATGACCTACAACAACACCGGCGTGATCGGTCCGCAGGACGGCGACATCCAGATCCGCCTGAAGGAAGGCCACAAGCCGACCGAGGAGCATGTCCGCGCGCTGCGTGAGCAATTGCCGCGGCTGTTCCCGGGCACCAGCTTCGCGTTCCTGCCGGCCGACATCGTCAGCCAGATCCTCAACTTCGGCGCGCCGGCGCCGATCGATTTGCAGATCCGCGGCGCCAATCTCGACGCCAACTTCGCCTATGCCAACAAGCTGCTCGCCAGGATCAAGCGCATGCCCGGCATCGCCGACGCCCGCATCCAGCAGTCGCCGAACAACCCGACCTTCAACATCGATGTCGACCGCACCCGCGCGCAATATGTCGGCCTGACCGAACGCGACGTCACCAACTCGCTGGTGGTGAACCTCGCCGGCTCCTCGCAGATCGCGCCGACCTATTACCTAAACCCGGACAACGGCGTGTCGTATTCGATCGTGATGCAGACGCCGCAATACCAGATCGACTCGCTGAGCGCGCTGCAGACGCTGCCGATCACCGCGACCGGCAACACCCAGGCGCCGATCCTCGGCGGCATCGCCGACATCAAGCGCGCGACCTCGAGCGCGGTGGTCTCGCAATATGACATCCAGTCGCTGGTGCAGATCTACGCGACGACGCAAGGCCGCGATCTCGGCGGCGTCGCCACCGACGTGCGCCAGCTGATCGCTGACACCGCCAAGGAAGTGCCGAAGGGCTCCTCCGTGGTGCTGCTCGGCCAGGTGCAGACCATGAACTCGGCCTTCACCGGCCTGTTGTTCGGCCTGCTCGGTGCGGTCGTACTGATCTACTTCCTGATCGTGGTGAACTTCCAGTCCTGGTCGGACCCGTTCGTGATCATCACGGCGCTGCCCGCAGCACTTGCCGGCATCGTCTGGATGCTGTTCACGACGCAGACCACGCTGTCGGTTCCGGCGCTGACCGGAGCCATCATGTGCATGGGCGTCGCGACCGCCAACAGCGTGCTGGTGATCAGCTTTGCGCGCGAGCGCTATGAGGAGCTCGGCGATCCCGTCGCGGCGGCGCTGGAGGCCGGATTCGTCCGGTTCCGCCCGGTGCTGATGACGGCGCTGGCCATGGTCATCGGCATGGCGCCGATGGCGCTGGGGCTGGGCGAGGGCGGCGAGCAGAACGCGCCGCTCGGCCGGGCCGTGATCGGCGGCCTGATCTTTGCAACCTTCGCGACGCTGATGTTTGTTCCCGTGGTATTCAGTATGGTACACAAGAAGCAAGGCGCCAAAGCCGCCGCCTCATCGGAGATTCCGCATGCCGCCCACTGAACAGCGCCCGCCGGTTTCGCGCCGGAAACTGGGCATCTTCGGCGTGGTGGCGCTGGTCGGCGCCGGCCTGATCGTCGGTACCGGGATCCGTGCCCGCGAGGAGCAGGACACGCGGCTGAAGGAATGGACCGACGACCAGGCCGTTCCGACCGTCGCCGTGGCACTGCCGACCGCCAAGGCGCTCACCCCCACCATCGACCTGCCAGGCCGGCTCGAGGCCTATTCCCGCGCGCCGATCTTCGCCCGGGTCTCCGGCTACCTGAAGACCTGGGACGTCGACATCGGAGCCCGCGTCAAGGCCGGCCAGGTGATCGCCGAAATCGAGGCGCCCGACCTCGACCAGCAATTGCTGCAGGCGCGCGCCGATCTCGCCAGCGCCCAGGCATCAGCCAAGCTCTCCGAGGCGACGCTGAACCGGCGCAAGACGCTGGTCGCCTCGAACTTCGTCTCGGCCCAGGAGATCGACGAGCGCACCGCCGACCTCTCCAACAAGAACGGTGCGGTCAAAGCCGGCCAGGCCAATGTCGAGCGGCTCGAAGCGCTCGCCGGTTACAAGAAGATCACGGCGCCGTTCGACGGCGTGGTGACCTCGCGCGACACCGACGTCGGCGCGCTGATCAATGCCGGCGGCAACTCGGGCCCCGCGATGTTCACGGTCTCCGACATCACCAAGCTTCGCGTTTACGTCAACGTGCCGCAGAATTACGTCCCGGCGATCAAGATGGGCGCCAAGGCCGCGCTGGTGTTGCCGGATTACCCGAACCGCACCTTCCAGGCGACGGTGGAGGCTTCCTCGCAGGCGGTCGATGTCGCCTCCGGCACGACGCGGATGCAGCTCGGGCTCGACAACTCGTCCGGCGAGCTGATGCCGGGCAGCTACGCCAGCGTGAAGCTCAATCTGCAGCGCGACTCCACGCCGCTCAGCATTCCTGCCAGCGCGCTGATCTTCAACAGCAACGGCCTGCGGGTCGCGACCGTCGGCCCTGACGACAAGGTGCTGTTCAAGACCGTGAAGATCGGCCGCGACCTCGGCAAGGACATCGAGCTCGCCTCGGGCCTCGCGCCCGACGACCGCATCATCACCGCCCCGCCGGACGGTCTCGCCGACGGCGACCACGTGCGCGTGACCGGCCCCGGCGCCAAGGGCAAGCCGACCACGGCGTCCGAGAAGCAGGACGTGAAGGGGTAGGGGAGGACGCAGCAGCGTTCTCTCCGTCATGCCCGGGCTTGTCCCGGGCATTTTCGTTTTCAGGTGATGCTTTGGGAGGGCACCTCTTACCTCTCCCCGCAAGAGCGGGGCGAGGGAGCCTTACACCGCGCCTGGGGCGAGAGTTCTTATCCCGCCCGCCATTCCAGCACGCCGTCGCCGGCGGTGACGATGTCGCCGAGCGTGCCGACCGGCGTGCGGTCCATGTCCTGCAGATACGCCAGCGTCGCCGTATCGCTGGCCGGGATGCGGCCGAGCGTGCGGCGGCCGTCCTCGGTGCGCAGCATGGTGACGCCATGCTCGACCTCGCCATTGGCGCGGTAAATCACGGTGAAGGCTTCGACCTTGCTCTTGCCCGCGGCCTCCGCGGTGAAATCGGGCACGTCACGCCTGTTGCGGTCCGCTTCCGCCTGCACGGAGGTGTCCTGCTTGAGCGCCGTCGTCGGCGCCGCGCGCGACAGCACGAGGCCATGATGCTTGGTGACGAAGCCGCCCTGGCCGTAGAGCAGGCCGAGCGTGCCGCCGCTGCGGAGCTTGCGCACCATCGCGCAGGCCGAATGCGTCATGTAGGTGTTGAGCGGCGCGCCGAAGAACGTAAGACCACCCGTCACGGTCGGCTGCACGTCGGCACCGAGGCCGAGTGTGCGGCGCGCCATCTTCGGCACGCAGGGGAAGCAGCTATACAGCTCGATCGCATCGAACTTCCTGCCGTCGCCGCCGACGAGGTCCATCACCGCCTTCAGCACCGCATTCTGCGCGTGGCTCTCGACGAACTGATCGCGGATCAGATAGTCGCGCGGCTCTTCCGCCGAGGCGCCGCCGAGCGGATAGATCAGCTTGTCCTCCGGCACGCCGGCAGCGCGCGCCTTGGCAAGGCTGGTCAGGATCAGCGCGCCACCCATGTTCACCGTCGGGTTCGCCACCATCAGTTTTGTATACGGCCAGGCGATCATCCGGTTATCGGGCGTTGCGGTGGTGATCTCGTCGCCGGTGAAGCGCTTCTTCAGCCACGAGTTCGGATTGTCGGCCGCAACGCGCGCATAGGTCGACCACAGATCGCCGGATTCCTTCAGCGCCTCGCGCGGGGTCTGGCCCCAATGCGCCGAGGTTGCGGACTCATAGAGCGGATAGACCGTGATTGGCCTGAAGACGCCGAGCGACACCGCCAGCGGCTTCTGGAACGCGGCGCCGCGCTTCGGCTCCTCGACGTCGTGTGCGAACGGCGTCCACGGCAGTTCGACGCCGGCGCGCTGCGCCTTGGTCGCGGTCGACTGCGCCTCCGCGCCGCACACCGCGGCGACACTGCATTCGCCGCGCGCAATGCGCTGCGCTGCCTCATGCAGATAGCGGATCGGGCTCTCGCCGCCGACCGGGCCGTAATAGAGATGCGAAGGCTGAACGCCGAGCCGCTGCGCCAGCTGCTTCTCGGGATCGCGGTAACGCCAGCTCAGGAAGTTGACGACGTCGAGCGACTGCACGTCAGAGAGCAGCTTGGCCCCGCTGTCGGCCTCGGCGCGCTTCAGCGCCTCCTCGAGCAAGGTGAGCGGCTCGAGGCCGGCGGCGATGTCCTTCGGACGATCGACGATCTCGCCGACGCCGACGATGACGGGAATGCGGTCTTCGGGGATGCTGTTCGACATTCTTGTTGGTTCACTCTGCGGTATTGGACTCGATCGTTGTTCTGGGCGTCATTGCGAGCGAAGCGAAGCAATCCACATCTCCACACGGGGATAGGTTGGATTGCTTCGTCGCTTCGCACCTCGCAATGACGAGGAGGGGCCGCGTGCACTCACTCCGCCACCAGCGCGTTCATGTGCTCGACGGCTTCGACAAAGTCTTCCTTGAACTCCTGCACCACGGCGCCGGCCGACTTCACGCTGTCGATCAGGCCGACGCCCTGGCCGACGAAGTAGGTGACGAGATCGCGCGCCTTCTCGTTGCCGGCCGCAGCCGAGCGGTCGATGGCATTGAAGGCGTCGCGGCTGATGATGCTTTGCAGCGGCATCGGCAGCGCACCGGGGCTGTCCGGCGAGCGGTCCCAGGCATCGGTCCAGACCGAGCGGAGCTGGCGCGCCGGCTTGCCGGTGCGGCCCTTGGAGCGGATCGCGTCGCGCGAGGACGCCGCGATCATCTTCTCGCGGAAAATCTCCGAGGTCTCCGACTCCACGGTGGCAAGCCACACCGAGCCGGTCCAGGCGCCGGCCGCGCCCATCGCCATGCAGGCCGCCATCTGGCTGCCGGTCATGATGCCGCCGGCGGCGAGCACCGGCACGTCGCGGATCTTCCTGACCGCCTTGATCACCTCGGGCACCAGCACCATGGTCGAGACCTCGCCGCAATGGCCGCCGGCCTCGGTGCCCTGTGCGACCAGGATGTCGACGCCCGCCGCGACCTGGCGCAGCGCGTGCTCCTTGGAGCCGACCAATGCCGCCACCGGCACGCCGTGCTTGCGGCCCATCTCGATCATCGCCTTCGGCGGCACGCCGAGCGCATTGGCGATCAGCCGGATCGGATGCCGGAACGAGACCTCGAGCAGTTGCAGCGCGGTCTCGGCATCGAAAGGCTGTGGCTGGTTGTCGGCGACGTTTCGGCTCGTCAGCTCGATGTCGTATTTCTTCAGCAGATTGCGGGTGAAGTCGCGATGCTCCTGCGAGACGCGCGCCTCCAGGCTCTTCCAGGTGACGTTCTTCTCACCCGCGGTCGAGATGTTTTCCGGGATCAGCACGTCGATGCCATAGGGCTTGCCGTCGACATGCGCATCGATCCACTTCAGCTCCTGCTCCAGCGTGTCCGGCGTGTGCGCGGTCGCGCCGAACACGCCAAAGCCGCCGGCGCGGCTGACCGCCGCCACCACGTCGCGGCAGTGGCTGAAAGCGAGCAGGGGGAAATCGATTCCCAGCATGTCGCAGATCGGTGATTTCATGGAGCGGTTCTCCCGGCAGCCGTTTTTTGTGCTTGTTGGCATCAGGCTTCCGCGACGCTAGCGCATCATGGATGGCTAAGCCAAGCCGGTTTCGGCTACCGCGATCTTGCGTGCAAGCGCTGCTCTGGCTGCATCCCTCGCGGCGCATTCCGCAAGGTAGAAAATGCGGGAGAACGGGGTGGGCAAAGCCAGCTGTGCCCACCATCTAGTGCGGACATGCACGGCGGTCGCCGCGCCACCTTGGAAAAACGTAAATCGGGAGCCAATGACGTGACTGACACCCCTGCCTACGAGCCGCCAAAAGTCTGGACCTGGAACAAGGAGAGCGGCGGGCGTTTCGCCAGCATCAACCGGCCGATCGCCGGCCCGACCCATGACAAGGAACTGCCGGTCGGCCGTCACCCGCTGCAACTCTACTCGCTGGCGACGCCGAACGGCGTGAAGGTCACGGTGATGCTGGAAGAGCTGCTCGCCGCGGGGCACAAGGGTGCGGAATACGACGCCTGGCTGATCAAGATCGACGGCAACCAGTTCGGCAGCGGCTTTGTCGCGGTCAATCCGAACTCGAAGATCCCGGCGCTGATGGACCGCAGCGGATCGGAGCCGATCCGAGTGTTCGAGTCCGGCTCGATCCTGGTTTATCTGGCGGAAAAATTCGGCGCATTCCTGCCGACCGACGCCAAGACGCGCGCCGAAACCTTCTCCTGGCTGTTCTGGCAGATGGGTGCCGCGCCCTATCTCGGCGGCGGCTTCGGGCATTTCTATGCCTACGCCCCGACCAAGATCGAATACGCCATCGATCGCTTTGCGATGGAGGTGAAGCGCCAGCTCGACGTGCTCGACCGCCGTCTCGCCGATAGCGAATATCTCGCGGGCGACGTCTATACCATCGCCGACATGGCGGTGTGGCCCTGGTACGGCAGCCTGGCCAAGGGCCTGCTTTACGGTGGCGGCGAATTCCTCTCGGTGCAGGACTACAAGAACGTGCAGCGCTGGACCGACGCGATCGCGGCACGGCCTGCGGTGAGGCGCGGCCGCATGGTCAACCGCACCTGGGGCGAGCCGTCGAGCCAGCTCCACGAGCGGCATGAGGCCAGCGATTTCGAGACCAGGACGCAGGACAAGATCGGCGAGCAAGCGGCGTCGTAGCGTCGCCAGCAAGCTTCGGCCTCTCGGTGAAACTCGTCATGCCCGGCCTTGTGCCGGGCATCCACGTCTTTGCTTCAATGCGGCCTGAAAGACGTGGATGGCCGGGACAAGCCCGGCCATGACGACGAATTAGCGAATCGCAATCCGCCCTCGTGCGCGGAAGACATCGGCGGGTTACGCCTTCGGCCAACCCGCCCTACGCATCATTGAAGCAAATCGTCGTACTCCGGATGCTTCTTCATGAAGCCCTGGATGAACTCGCACTTCACGACGAGCTTGCGGCCCTGCGCGCGCACCGCCTCCAGCGTGGCGCGGGCGAGCTTTGAGCCGATGCCGCGGCCGCCGAGCTCCGGCGGCACCTCGGTATGCACCAGCGTGATCGCATCCGGCGTCTTGCGGTAGACCACGAAGGCGGTGGCGCCGTCGACTTTGAGCTCGAACCGGCTCTGCGCCTCGTTGTCCTGGAATGCTTCGCTCATTTATCTTCCTCGGTTATTTCTTCTGCGCGCCCTCGGCTGCGGGAAACACCACGCGGTCGTCGGTGCGGCAATAGCGGTCGGCGAACATGCGGCCGATCGGGTGGTAGCGCTCCATGTGCACGCGCATCGCCTCGCGATCCCACAATTCGTCGCGGATGTGGAAGTGGATGCCTTCGCCCATGATCAGCTGGCGGTCGCCGTTGACGTCGATCAGCTTCCAGGTCTTGCACTCCATCGCGAAAGGGGCGTCGGCAAGCCGGGGTACCGCGATCCTGCGCGAGGGCGCGAGCTTGAGGCCGAGATAGTCGGGCTCGCCGATCTCGGGCGGGAAGTCGCCCGAGCTCTCGTGCATCGCGCGCGCCAACGGTTCGTCGGTGAGGTTGACCACGAACTCACCTGTGCGCTGGATGTTGATGAAGGTGTCCTTCTCGCGGCCGTCGGGCCGACGGTTGACCGCGAACATGCAGAGCGGTGGGTCCTCGCAGAACACGTTGAAGAAGGAAAACGGCGCCGCATTGACCACGCCATCCGGCCCGATGCTGGTCACCCAGGCGATCGGCCGCGGCAGCACGAAGGAAGTCAGCACCTTGTAGCATTCGCGCTGGGTGAGGTCGCTTGGGGCGTATTCCATGGGATGATCCGGAAGAGCGTAGGGCGGGTTAGCGAAGCGTAACCCGCCGCGGGCGCACAGCAAAGTAAAAGGCGGGTTACGCTTGCGCTAACCCGCCCTACCAAACTTGCTTACCTCGCCCCGCGAAGAGCGGGGAAGAGAAAAAAGCCTACGGCATGCTCAGCTCGTGGCGGCCGACCACCATCCAGTGCACCTCGTCCGGACCGTCGGCGAAGCGCAGATGGCGGACGTCCTGGTACATCTCGCCGAGCGGGCTCCATTGCGAAATGCCGGTGGCGCCGTGCATCTGGATCGCCTGGTCGATGATCTTGCAGGTGCGCTCCGGCACCATGGCCTTGACCATGCTGACCCAGATCCGCGCTTCCTTGTTGCCGAGCACGTCCATCGCCTTGGCAGCCTTGAGCACCATCAGCCGCATCGCTTCGATCTCGCAGCGCGCCTGCGCGATGATCTGCAAATTGCCGCCAAGATGGGCGATCTTCTTGCCGAAGGCTTCGCGGGTCAGGCCACGCGACACCATCAGGTCGAGCGCCTTCTCGGCCTTCCCGATCGTGCGCATGCAGTGATGGATGCGGCCCGGGCCGAGACGGACCTGCGAAATCTCGAAGCCGCGGCCCTCGCCGAGCAGCATGTTCGCCTTCGGCACCCGGCAATTGTTGAAGCGCAGATGCATGTGGCCGCGCGGCGCGTGGTCGTGGCCGAACACATGCATCGGGCCGAGGATCTCGACGCCGGGGGTGTCGATCGGGACCAGGATCTGCGATTGCTGCTTGCTTGGCGCAGCGTCCGGATTGGTCTTCACCATCACGATCATGATCTTGCAGCGCGGATCGCCGGCGCCGGAGATGTAGTACTTCTCGCCGTTGATCACCCACTCGTCGCCGACGAGCTTTGCGGTGGTCGAGATGTTCTTGGCGTCGGAGGAGGCGACGTTCGGCTCGGTCATCGCATAGGCCGAGCGGATCTCGCCGTTGAGCAGCGGCTTCAGCCATTTCTCCTTCTGCTCCTTGGTGCCGACGCGCTCCAGCACTTCCATGTTGCCGGTGTCGGGCGCGGAGCAATTCATGGTCTCCGACGCCAGCGGATTCTTCGCAAGCTCGACGGCGATATAGGCATAGTCGAGGTTCTTCAGGCCCTGGCCGGTCTCGTCATCGGGCAGGAAGAAGTTCCACAGCCCTTCCTCCTTGGCCTTGTCCTTGGCCTTCTGCAATACCGCGAGCTGCTCCGGCGTGAAGCTCCAACGGTCCTTCTTGCCCTCGGCGAGTCGCATGAACTCGACCGACATCGGATCGACGGTCTCACGGATGAACTTCTTGACGTGCTCGTAAAGCGGACGAACCTCGTCCGACATCCTGAGATCGTTGAGTTCTTCGCCAGGATTGAGATTGTAGGTCGTGGTTCGCGGGATATAGGCGTGTTTCATTCTTGGTCCTCCCATCAGCGAGATTTCGCGTTGCGGCCGACAATAGACTTAGGATTTGCGAAGCGCGAGCATGCTTTTCGGCGTGATCCCTGCCGCATCGCGGAATATCGCGACAGCGTTTAAAACGTTGTTTAAACGCCGTCGGTCTCAAGATCGAATTTGGCGGCAGGCGCTCAGACCATCCGGTGCATCGCGCAGATCTTGTTGCCGTCGAGATCGCGCAGATAGGCGAGGTAGAGCTTGACGCCAGAACCTTCCCGCACGCCGGGCGGGTTCTCACAGGGCTTGCCGCCGTTAGCGACGCCGGCCGCATGCCAGGGCTCGACCTGCTCCGGCGAATTGCAGGCAAAGCCGATCGTGCCGCCATTGGCGTGCGTCGCCGGTTCGCCGTTGATCGGTTTGGAAACCATGAAAATGCCGGCCTTGGTGAGGTACATAATGCGGTGACCGTCGACCCGGGCCGGCCGGACATCGAGCGTGGCCAGCAACGCGTCATAGAACGCCTTGGCCTTGTCCAGGTCGTTGGTGCCGATCATCACGTGTGAAAACATCTGAAATATCCTCCCTGCTTGTCTTGGCGCGTTGTTTTGGCGCGTTGTCTTGGCGCGCCGCAATGCCGCGCAATGTCCCGCATGCCGCGCGCGCCGGTCAAACGCTAGCAGCAGATTTGCCGCGGCGGAAGCGGCCTCGAGGCGTGCGGTGTTCGGAAGCGACGTTGTTTCCATGGTCATTCCCCGGTGCGCAATTGCGCACCTGAGGGCTCGCGAAGCGAGAACCCGGAATGACGGTGAGGTGAGCACGCCGCTTAGGCTCCCTCTCCCCTTGCGGGAGAGGGTGGGGAGAGGGGTGGCCCCGGGCGAGCTGATCGATGAGTGCATCGGTCTCGCAACGTGTTCGCTTGCCGCTGTGACAAATTCGGAGAGAGTTCGCCGTATGGCACCCTCTCCCTCACCCTCTCCCGCAAGGGGAGAGGGAACCCTTCCGCTAGTGCTTCCCTCACGCGCTCAATCACTGAGTTGCCCGACGTGGCAAGACCCTCCGCCAAAGGCAATTCGGTTTATCGGAATAGCAACTCGGTGTATGGTGCACCCGTCTCACCCGATCGAGGGCGCTTCGCGGTCGTCACGAACGCGGTGTGGGATGCGGTGGACGCCGAATGCGCAACTGACGAGTGCGCATGAGGCGGACGGCGAAGTCGTGTGGGCTCTATTTTGATCTCAGGCGAGCCCCACTGGCCTCCATCGAGCCTATGAAAACCCTTTAAAACTAGGCTCTTTTGGTAATACGCTTTTCCATCAAGGCCGCTGGGGGCTTCGCTGAACCGTCGCTGCTGGGGCAAGGCCCCAGCGCGGTATCCGCCCCGATCCGCCTGAGAGCACCCCATGCCCAACATCACCGAGAAAAACTGCCGCGCGCAGGTCAAGCAGCGCCGCAAGATCTATGACGCCTCTTGCGCTGGCTTCTACGTCAGCCTGAGCCCGACAGCGCCGCCGACCTTCTCCCTGAAATATACCTGCCCGATCACCAAGAGGCGCGGCACGCATCGCCTGGGCGTCTACCAAATGCCCGAGCATGACCTTGCGTTCTGGCGGAAGGAAGCGTGGAAGCTGAAGCTAAGGATCGCCAATGGCGAGGATGTAGCGCAGACAGCCCGGCAGGTCCGCAGTCGGCAAGCCAAGCAGGCAGGCATCACGGTTGGCGAGATCATCGACAAGCGCATCGCTTGGATCAGCGAGGAGGTCCAGACGCGCCGCCACACTGAGCATGGCGTGGTCATCAAAAAAGCCCCGCGCATGAAGAGCTGACATCGCGCAGCTGCAGGCCGACATCCTCGCAGGCAAGCTGATCCTATACGGCAAGCCGCTGAAAGCATCGGTCTCCAGCGCCCGGCATATGCGCAAGGCTGTATCGGGGCTCTTCAACTGGGCGGCTGAAGCTGGCCGCGACTATGTCTGCGCATCGCCCTGCGTGAACCTGCCCCTGTTGCCCCCCGAGGAGCCGCGCAAGCGCAAGCTGAGCCCTGACGAGATCAAGGTGCTCTGGCATGGGCTAGACCGGCCCGACATCACCACGGATCGCCGCATCTGCCTCGCGATCAAGTTCGCGCTGGTCAGCATGCTGCGGTCGGTCGAGCTGCTGCACATCCATCGCGATGAACTGCAGGGCGATCTGAACAGCGCCGCGCCGCTGGTGGTGATCTCCGAGGAGCGCGTCAAGGCGGGCCGGGAAATTCATCAGCCGCTGTCCGATCTGGCGGTCGAGATCGCCAAGGAAGCCATGGGCAATTATCCGTGGCTGTTCGCGGGCCGCTGGCAGGACGAGCCTTTGAACCGCAAGGCGATGGCCTGCGCGCTGCGGGGCAACAAGACCAAGCGGAACGGCAAGGTGGTCGTGCGGTCCATCGGGCTTTGCGAACTGCTCGGCATCAAACCTTTCACGCCCCATGATCTGCGCCGCACCGCCGCCAGCCTGATGGGCAGCATCGGAATCCCGCGCTCGATCATCTCGCTATGCCTCGACCATACCGTCGCGAAGGACGAGCACGGGGATGTCTCGGCGATCACCGGCAAGGTCTACGATCAGGACCCGCGCATCGGCGAAAAGCGCGAGGCCCTTCAGAAACTGGCTAATGAGATCAGGCGCATTGTCGCCGAACCCATGGAAGCCGCTGATGCTGGGCCGCGGCTGGCAGCATGACGCAAGGAAATAATTGCCAAGAGAGGAGCAACTACTATGGCGACCACCGACGAAGCCGTCACTGGCGTTCGAGCACTGCATCATAGCCTGATCGCGCGCGGCGAAACCTATCGCAAGCTCATTTGCGCAACCCCGGACTCCAACGTCGAGGGGGCCGTCGCTTACGACGAGTTCATGGCCATGCATATCATGCGTGAAATCGCCGCCGTGACTGGCTTCTCCAGCATCGCTGTGCTGAAGCTGGCCGACCTTCAAGAGGCGCTGCATACCGTCTTGCTGTCCGATGGCTTAGACGGTTCGATTGAAGCGGCGCAGCGCCATGTCGCAACCGTCAAAGAACAGTCCCAGCGAGACGAATACGAGAGCACTGCCTCCCGCCGTGCCTTTAACAAGCTGCCACCACTCAACTCGTAAGCCGCCGCTAAGTGCCTGATCTTAGCAGCAGAGAGCCCGCTCCAGATCGAGGCGGGCTCTTTGGCGTCGTACATTCTCGCCTTGCGGGAAAGTCAATAGCGGGAATTGTCGAATAAAATCAATCGGCAATCGCCCGAGTGTTAGGTCAGTGTATAAACGTGCCATTTTTGCTTGCGCCATAGTAGATTTCCCTTGGCGCGGATATGTTTCACTCCGTCAATTGTTGAAACTCGAGGGGGTCGACATGGTTGTAGCCGAAACTCTCGGCGGCTTAAGCGCACTCAAAGCTGCGCTTGATATGACAAAAGCGCTCAAGGACATCAACGACGCCACCATCCGAAATGCGGCGGTCATTGAACTTCAAGAAAAGATACTGGCCGCGCGAGAGGAACAGACAGCGCTCTTGGAAAAAGTCGGTCAACTCGAAAAGACGGTGGCTGATTTTGACAGATGGGACGTTGAAAAGGAAAACTACCAACTTGTGACCATCAGCGCCGACACCTTCGCCTATTTGCGCAAGCCCCCCGCTGCCGGCAACCTCCCGTCCCATTACATCTGTCCGAATTGCTACGAAGATCGCAAAAAGAAAATCTTGCAACGCTCCGATGCAGCACATCTAATGTGTCCCGATTGCAAGACGAGACTGCGCTTCGATTCAGACGAAGCGAGGAAGTTTAATAGGCAGCTTCCGCCTCGTTCTGGCGGCTGGACTTAGTTCGGTCGCCGATGCGAACAACAATCGCCGACCTTCCCCGTGGCGTCTACGACGCGGGTCATCCCAATCTGTCTGACCGCCAGGCCCGCCGTTATCATCCTTTTTCATTCGACTTCGATTCGACCCCAATGAGCCTCGATGATCCCGGAGAGCACTGGGACGAGCAAGTAAAGCAGCAGCATTCGGAGAGCCGCGAGCGGGCGATTGAGCATTTGAAGCTACGGTACGGCACCTTGCGCATCGCGGAAGTCGTAAGGAATACGGTCGATCTGGGACCGAAGTCGATGTCTATGCTGTCGTATCATAATCCGCTGCACGAACAGGCGCGTCGAGCCTTTGTAGCTGAGGCGTACTATCCCGCCCTCGTTGCTGCCTGCGCATTAGGTGAGCGCATCTTGAACCATCTGGTGCTCGACCTGCGTGATTTCTTCAAGTCATCCGAACACTACAAGAAGGTCTACCGCAAGGATTCGTTTGATAACTGGGAGTTCGCGACTTCGGTCTTATCGGACTGGCGCGCATTGGCGGATGGTGTCAGACCGGACTTTCTTGCTCTCGGCGAACTTCGCAATCGCTCTATTCATTTCAGTCCGGAGACTTATCAGACCTTGCGCGCAGACGCCCTCTCAGCCTTGCAGCGGCTCAATGCCATCATCTCCAAACAGTTCGGGTACTTCGGCAATCAGCCATGGTTCATCGAAGGCACGCCGGGCGCTCAATTTATAAAGAAGGCGCATGAGCACAATCCGTTCGTCCGCGCGTACATTGTGCCGCGCAGCGGGTTTGTAGGATACCTGTACGGAATGGAGCGGCTGCCCGACGGGAGCTGGACTCATCTCGACTACGTCGATTACGGCGATGTGGAAATGACGGACGAGGACTTCGCAAAGCAGTACCGAGAGCGTGACCCGGCGAAAGTTGTCTCCCGCCAGCTTATTGAAAATCACAACCCCTCTAAATCATAGCTTCGCCCGCGTGTTTATAGCCCGCAACCGAGCGCTGGCACCGGCCACGCCTGTGAATAACCGGGACAAGCGTCCTAATCGCCTCAACGCTACCCTGCATTGTGCCACCGTGTAGGCTCCCGATTCGCAACGGGCATTGCGGTAGTAAAACCAATGCTGACAGATATTTTTGCAGAGCGTTACAAGCTGACGACGCTTTGGACCATGTTCACAGACACCGAGCGACGGCTGTTGGTTCAGGCGTACCGATTGTTCTCGGAACAGCTATGTCCGTTCAACGACGGCAACAAGACCCTCTGGTCGGACGTTCAAAGCAGGCTGTCAATGGAATTGGGGCGAACGTCCCTTTCGCCACTGACCTACAACTTCATGGGGACATGGAACGGCCAACCGCACCACTATCATGGATCGTGGGGGATGAATGATGTTTGCAAAACGTGGTTCTTGGCCGATTTCGATGGAGGCGAATCCGCAGACAGATTTTTTAAGGAGCGAATGAGTTTCATTGAACTTGCTTTTCGACTTATTGAGGAGCGCGTCGCCACCCATAACGCCAACTTACCATCCGCTATTAGGCAAGTGGACATTTTCTACGACTCGCGCGCCTCACGTAGCGGAAAGCCTCGCGTTCCAGGGAGCCGTGTTGATGGTCTTTGAGCGGCAAACGACAAAATCAACAAGGACTTTGGCGAGGCCGTGGCGGAGCTAAATTCCCGGCTTCGCCAGGCTGAATGCAAATTGCATTACCACAATGGCTTTATCCAAATCTCTCAGGACGATACGGTTGCGCAAGAGATTGAAAATCCGTTCTGGAGACTAGTGGCGGACCCGAAGTGGCACAACGTCGATCACGACATGAAAGAGGCGATTGATTTGCGCGATACTGGCGGTTGTGACCCGGCCTTTTATGCAGCCCGTTCGTTGGAGAGCACAATTAAGATAATCTCAGGCGAAAAGCAGCTTACCACGGGCAAAGAGAAAGGCGCAGCCAACTACATCAACAATCTTAGAGGCGCGGAGCTGATCGAGGTGTGGGAATTGGAGGCGCTCCACCATTTCTTTGCGAAAGTCCGCAATCCATTTGGACACGGTCCCGGCGCGGCACCTATGCCGAGCCTCACTGAGCATCAGACGAATTGGGCCATCGAAAATGCGATGATCTGGATCAAAAGCCTTGTTCGTAGGATGTAATCAGCAAGTCACCACTTGCTGCAGACGTTGTGCGCCGGCGCAGAAGGCAAGACTCCTTAGCGCAACGACTAAGGCGCGACGTATGCAACTGTTTCCTCGCGGGGCACGACGTTAAAGGAAAGGTCGGCGAGCCGTGCCCTGATTACGCTTGCATCAGGATGATGCTTTTTGACGACCGCGCGGACCTGCTCCCATGGTATGCTGCAGGTGTCGCCGATGATCACTTCGGCGAGACGAATAAGTTTTCCAACTGGATAAAACCGAAGACTTTTCTCTTCGATAGTATCTTGAAGAGACAAGATCACTCGCCACTCCCGCTCGTAGCTCCAACTGCTGAATTTTGTTGTCATGAGCAATCCTGCCAATTCTTGATCTATTTCCACTGGCAAGGGGCTTTCCGCTGGCAATGAGCCTACTCGGCGGCCTAGGCGTTCGGTTCTGTAGCTAACCTTTCTAAGTACTAGGCTTCGATCAATATCAAAACCAAGACACATACCACTGTGTTTGGCTGCGTAGTGGCTCCATAAGACGGGGTCGGTCCAATCTTCACTGAAACAAAGCAGTCCCGATGAATGGTCAAATTCCTTCCGGTAGTCGAGGAAGGTCTGATGCTTTCCTCCCTTCTGGTATGCAAGCAGCTCGAACGGATCATTCAGATCAGAAATTTGTCCGACCTTAAGCCTGCTGAAAACGATGTTGCTGATCGCGTACTCGGACGGGCAAAGGTGGTAAGCGCGAAACCACTCGGCGCTCGGTGGTCGGACAACTGCAGCACTCCCGTACTTTCGGCCAGGATGTTCTTTATTTCCATAGCCTGCATTGTCCCAGAGGGCTCGAAAATGGCGGTTCATCGTCTTACGCCAAAGGAACTCCTCGTCGCCTAGTTTACGACTGTAGATCATCAATGCCCCCATGGTCTCCCCCTTAAGGTCTACCATGAGCGGCAACAAAGCGCGATTTAGCCCTTGGCGCGTTCTGCGTCGATGCCGTCGCACTCACCCCGACGGGCCTGGATGTCACTGGGAGTGATGCGGCTGGCGCTGCAGGCGGAGAGCCATCCCATCAGCGACGTTTATCGGTGAGTCGCAAGGCGGATGCGCGCATGTCACCGGCCTCACAGGGTGTTGATGGAAAATTGTTCTTGAGGCAAATTGACAATGTGCAGCCGTTCATTCGGCAGCGCCGCCAGCGCTCGGGAACGGTGCCCGTCTACAAACGGCGACCATCCCCCCCGCCCAAATGTCCCGCCCGGCTGGCCGGAGCCGCGCTACATGCGTCAAACCGAGTTGCCCCCACCACATAGCGGAGATAGCCTCAAACCGCTGCAGCCATCCGCGCACTTTTGAGAGCCTGATGATAAAAAGTGCGCTCAGCAGGCGCGCACTTTGTTAAGGAAACCAACAAGAGGCCGATGTCCGCTGATGCGGGCACAAGTAGTTCATCGCACGAGGTCTGCTACAGAAGCTGTCTTCGCTCCGGCGGCGCGGTTGACCGGATCGTCATTCCTCATAGCCTGAATAGTCCGGGCCAATGTCACCAAAGTCCAGTTCAACGGGGGCGTTGACCAATTCAACATCGGCCAACGTGCAGTCATCGACGGCGTCCCCTCGTATGCTTACGAGAACATCGGCGCGAAACTCCGCCGCAATGCTCTCACGGCTCTCACCGATCTTGCGGTCATGAGCTGCGTCAGCAAAGTAATTGAACTCCGCGTTCACTCGAGCGGTAGTCTCGACGGTTATCTGAGCAACAAAACCATCCTTTTGTGTTTGTATGATTTTGAAGGAGTCGGCAGACGTAAGGGGGCTGATGTCCTTCAGTCGGACATCAAAATCAACGACGCTCCAGTAAAAGTCGTCCGAATATGCCTCGATCTCCGGTTCGATTTCTGCGATTTCTCTACCCAGCCGTTGGTCCAATTCGTTTTTAAAGTCTTGTCGACCGCCCGCAGCTATTGAGCTAAGCAGGGATGCAACTAACCGGCGGGCGCTTTCCGTGTGGGCCTGGAAGCGCTGCAGCGCACTTGAAACATCTTGCTCTGCGTCAATCCATTCGGACTTTCCACAAAAGGAAATCCAGCCCTTGTCGCGCGTAATCGCGAGCAGCTTTTTGCCGTTGGTCTTCGCCCAATCTTCAAGTGTGATAAGCGCGATTGCGTCCGGAAATTCGTGCTTTCTGCCCGCCTCAAAAGGCACCTCTGGAGCAAAGTACATTTCGATTAAGCGTTCGATGTTCGCGCCTGACGCGCGAACGATCTCGCAGCCGGTGAGCCCAGTCCAGTTCCTGAGACTACGGTTCGCCGCGTCGGATGCGTCGAGGCCACCGCCGACGAGCGTTTTTAGCGACGCTAGCGTTTTCGCGTCGAAAAGCCGTGCAAGTGCACTTTGACGTATAGCGGTTTCTAGCTGTTGTTTCGCGAGATCGGCGTCAGATTGCAGGTGTCGGAAAACTTCCCTCAGCACAACTTCAGACAGAACGAATGTTGCAGAGCCTTCGGCGAATTGTTTAAACTGCGCAAGAATGCCGCGCTCAAGATTCAAGTGCTTCTGGTCAAATATGTTGGTGTCTAATGTGACGGCATCGTATTTCACTTTGCATCTTCTCCAGACAAGCGTACTGCGTGCGCATCTTTACGCAGTCGAGGCGGCAGGTTAGGCCGAGGGTGCCGGGCTGGATGCAGCTGGAGGTCCCGGTTCTTCGCTTCTGCCGGGCGGCGCATCCGAAGCCGGTGAGACAATGTAAAACTGTTTGAAGTCATCGTGTTCACGAAGTGCTTCCGGGCGGTATTCGCCGACTTTGTCGCTTGCGCAATCAATAATCGTTTCCAGCGCAAACCGCTCCTTCACCGTCGGATGAATCTTCGCTTGAGGTAGAATGGATCGCTTGATAATCTCATAGTTGGCGTTAGCCAGAAGGCCTCGAAGGATGCGGGGCAACCGCTCTCTAAATGCATCAATTGCGTCTCTCGTACCCGCAATCTCGCTGTGCTGCATGCTCGTTGCATCAGGGTAGAGATGCAGAGGTGTGCCTGTTGTGCTTGTACCGGCCACGGCTTCATCGTTGACCGTTACCGGTCCGAACTTGATCGGATGTTCTAGCGCAAGGATCTCTTCCAGCATCCACTGCAGCGAAATATCAGAAAGCCGAGACTCCGTCTCCGGATAGCTGCCACCGACGTCGGAGTGGTTGCCCGCAAACCACGCTTGCGACAAGTGCGTGCTGTCTGCTTGGCCCCAAGTGACGCGGTCAAAATCCTTCCGCCTCTCGTCGATGGCGTTGGCGGAACGGGCCGTGCCGACATACCTCGACAGGAGGCGGTCGAAGTTCCCCGACTTCCATTCGGCTTGATGGGAGCGGTTTTCGCCCTTCTTGGGGTAATCGTAGATTGTCTTCGTGTATTGCGCGCGCTGCCTGTGCAGAAACCAAAGAACCAACAGCACGACCAGAGCAGCACTTATCGCAAGTTCTGACCACCAGAAGCCGAAGCCAAGATAGTAGTCTGCGATTAGCGACGGCACGACCGCGAGTACAGCAGACGCTACGGTGGCGACGCCGGTGAAGAGAAGTGTCAGGCCCGCTTGAATCAAGAACCTGCGCATGCCGCTGGCGCCGAGCGCGGCGACAGTGTCAAAGACGCCAACAAAGTACGCCGCCGCATTTGACCGATCCTTGTCGGTATCCTCACCGACAAAATTCGAGCCATACTTCGCGCGAAATCTTCGGGCCTGTTCGTCACGCTCGGTCTCATAGTCGGCACGCGCATGTCCAGCGCCATGCTCATAGACGGTTTCAACTGCTTCCCTAGCGATATCGTGAACCTGCTTGCGGTAGCGCAGCAGCGGTCCGTTCTCCGCCTTTGTCGGAATGCCACACAGCATGAGCGTGTTGGCAAGGCAGCGGACAGTGTACGCGCCACGACTAAAGCCGATCAGGTAAACCCTGTCACCTTCCTGGTAGTGATTAATGATGAACTCGTAGCAGTCGGCCATGTTCTTGGTGATGCCGCGACCGGTCACCGACTGCAGCAGCTTGTCAATTTTGCGCATGATGCCGGTAAGCCCGCCTGCGCCGCTATCCGTTCCTAGACCAGGGTCATAAAAGCAAACCTGTTCGATAGGGTTGATCGGGTTGTCCGGATGCACGCGGGACGACCTATACAGCTTGTAAACGTTGCTGATGCGTTGCTCAGGGCGAACGCCCCCGTCCTGACCCGTGCCGTCGGAATAGACGACAATGTTCTTCTGCATGAAATGTAGCTCCGCCGCGCAAGCAGCAAACGTCATAAAAGCGACCACACGCTACAGTAGTTGAGTCTGACCAAATATCCTACCCCTCGGGAACCGCGCCTATTGGAGAGCTGCGGGCGCAGCGCTCCAGCGACCGTTATCCGGCTGGCTCAAAATTGTCGCGCGTTGGACCGAAAAGGAGGATCGTGCAGCAGCGTATTATGATCGTCGTTCGGACCATCAGAGGACCAAAAACTGCAGGTAAAGTTCGCGTGCATAGTGCAGCTCAAAGCGCTCTAACATTGCGGGCGTCGGAGGTCTCCCACCTGATCCCGATCCGACTTATGCGGCATTTTCCACCCAATCTGCGAGATCCATAACGGCGCAATCCATCCCATCGTAAGCAGCGAGGTTGTTCGCGGATGTAAGGACGGTGTATCCTTTGTTCAACGCTACCGATGCGGTGTGGAGTTCAACGTGATTGTCGTACGCTCCTCGCGAAAACCCCAAGTTCAACTCTTCCGTAATGCGCGCGGCCCGCACTTCCACATGCGTGCTCAACTGGATTTTTTTAACAATGTACGGGGCGAGTTCGTCTGCATCGTCCTCGTAAAGGTCCCTGAGTTCTTGCAAAGCCCAGCTAGGCACACCAATCGTGCCGTCCTCGAGACGTGCAATCAGCGCTGCCTTCAGATTGCCGGTGGCATTCGCCAGTTCGTGCAGCCCGCTTGTGTCAATCACACATGAACAATCGGAGTCCGGCTTCTTAGCCATCATCCAGCTCCAAATTACGGAGCTCGTTAGCGGATAGCGAGTTCACGTACTCAAAGTAGGATTTTTGGTATTTCGGCTTCAGTCCAGAGGCGCGATAGAGATCAATTTCGCTAATGATCCCATGCTCCAAAAATTGCCTGAAGGCTCTGGCAAACGTGAACCCATATTTTGCCAGCTTTACCTTCTCTTGGGCAGGCGGTTGTTTGCCTCCGCCTCCCTTTTCGGAATAGTCCGGATTGTCGTTGTGGACCAATGCGAGCCACTTACTGTGGCTGCCATTTTTATAAATCTTGAGCTGCTCTAAACGCAGGACGGTTGCTTCTTGACTCACCTTAAGCTTGCGAGCCGCCCACCTCACATCATCCAAGTCAGGATCACGTGTGACAGGCACGCCAAGTAGACTGGGGACGTAAGCCTGCGGAACTAGAAAGCTGCCAGCGAAACGATTGCAGCGCCGCTCTATCGCATTTCTTCTGACAAACGGGTCAGAGATGCCGGACATTCCCATAAGTACGTGAGCAAGTTCGTGCGCGAGCGTGAATAGTCGGCGCGCCCGGGTCTGCTGCTTGGTATTTATCAGGATTAGAGGGTGAGTACGGTGCGCCAGACAGAACCCGCTGCCATCCTCGCGCGGAAACGAGTCCTGCAGAACCACGACACCCTTTTCTTCGATCTTCCTGCGCACTAGGACGTAGAATGTCCTCGCGTCTCGGGTTTCCTGCTGATCCTCAAGCGTTATGGAAAAGTGAGCGCGGGCCTTGAGCGCAAAACGGTCGATGTCTTCGTCCGTTTCGGCCGTGAACGCGGGCAGACCAGTTACGGCGGAAGCTTCAAACTGGATTAGCGACTTCTGAATGCCTTCAGCGAGTTTGATTGCTTCAACCGTTTCCCGCGATTTCGGACCTGGCTCGGGGATGAGCGAGCGAAAATCCGGAATGGACTCCTCTAGGGCGGGGAGCCGCTGCATGTAGAACGCGAATGCTGGTAAAACCAGTTCGCGCGCAACCGACCGAAGGAGGTCTCGCTTCGGCTCTGGGTCACGACGCAGCTCCCGAGCCAGCTCGGTGGGGTCCATGCCCAGCCGCTCCGACAGCTTGGCGGGAGTCAGCCGCCGCGCACGAAGAGCTTCTTGGAGAATATTAGGGTTATATGCCACGAATCGCGCGTTACGGGGTAAAGTCAATTTATGAAGTATGGCGACCTTTCCAGTATTGTGCAACTAGGGGTTGGCTTGCACGTCGGGACTGCCGTTCTTCAGCTTTACGGAGAGCTGGGCGTTGCTCCGCTTGAACGCCGTATCGCTCGAATAAAGAGGTTATTCAGCTTACCAGAAGCAGAACGGCCCTGCCGCGACCTTGAAGAGGAGCTGAACTGGGTTGAAAGTAGATATGGACTCTTCAAGATTGAATTTTTCCGGGAATACCGATGGTGCGTCGCACTCAACTCAGCCGTAGCGGTCATATTGGCCGCATTCCTCATTGTCATTGCATTCAAAGCCGATGATCAAATATTGGATGGCTTCGAGTGGTTTGCCGTTTTCGCAATAGCGGGCTCCTTTCTGCCAGCGCCGCTGATACTTGGCTCCCTTTGGTTTGACGCGCGGAAACGAGTGAAGGCATTGAAATCCAAAGCAGACAGTATCGAGAAGCGGGCGCTAGAAGTCGCCCTCAATTCACCGGCCGGAACGGATCTGGCGGGCGGATAAGCGGTGCCGCCGCCGCATAAACACCCCCGGTGTCTCGTGACGCTACAGCGTTTTTTAGTTCAGCCCGGGCCGCTGCACCGCGTCCGGCAGGTCGATCACCTTGGCCTGCTCTGCATTTGCCAAGCGGCGCAGTTCGGCAATCGCGATTTGGTGTTCTGCCAGCCTGACGCTGGTTTCATGGTCCTCAGCTGACCGCACGTCGTTCGCGCCCACCAATTCCACCAGTTTGAGTTCAAGGCTGCGAATGTTCTCGGCTTGTCTATTCAACTTCTCGTCTTGATCCTGGATCATGGCCTTCAATTCGGCGATCAATTCGACGAGCACTGCGCGATCAAAGCTGCGTCTGGCGTCGATCCGTGAGTCGCACCAGTTGTTCCAGGCAGACCAGTCGGTCTCGCGGTGTTTGTCGGTCATGACGTTCACCAATTAACGTTGTTGATGACCTGCGCTCCGCCCGGCGTGACGGCCCATGCCGCGCGGGCGCGCACTCGGATCGAGATCAGATCGGTCTGGAAGGCGGTCTTGGTTGGCAGCGCTACTGCACCGCCTGATCCAACAATGTCCACTGGGCTGTCATCTTCAAAGTGAACGGTCGCGGTCCTGCTGGTCTCGATCTGGGGTGCGTCCTGATAGCCTGATGCGACCGCAGGGAGCGCGAAACAGGCAACGGTCTTTGCTGGCAGCCCCAGCGTCGAGAGAACCGGATGATCGAACTTCGGGCCAACCTTGGTCTTGAAGACCGTCGCCTCACGCGGCGAGCAGACGAATACGGCTCCGAAGGAATCGATCCCCGACGTGCCGATAGCGCCGATCAGACCGCCGAGGTCTTCAGCCATTGCATCCGGACCGGCGGCGACGGCTGCAAGCGGTGCAACGCCATGCAACAATCCTGCTGGTTGCGCGTCATCAGCCGCCGCTGTGCCAAAGGCGACTGTATCGATGGACTTGTTCGATGCGTCGGCGAGAAGCCGACCAATGATGGCGGATGCCGCCTCGGGAGTGGCATTTTCCAGTTCGGCGGTCGTCGCTGCCATGATTAATATTTTTCGGGTCGGTCCAACGGTGGTGCTGCCCAGCCCCCACTGCACGTTCGGTCCTGCTCCTCCCTCAGTAACGAAGATCGGTTGCGGCTCCCAGGTGGCGATATTCGGGATGCTGATGGTGTTGACGCCCCTCAAGTCCAGCTTCAGCCCGCGCTCGAACAACGCGACCGCCGCGCTTGATGGGCTGAGACTTTGGAATAGGCCCGTTTTGTCGAAGGCAGGGAAGTCCTCTGTGCTGGTTGGGCTCTGTGCGGCGCGCAGGATCAGGGCTGCTTGATCATCTCTGGGCCAGGCAGCTCTTAGGATGTCAGCAGGATCGGAGCGTTGCAAAGTCGCGAGCGCGCTGGCGGTGATGGCGCGATGCCAGCTGCGGCGCTCATGATGTGAGTTCTGCAAATCCTCTGGAACAAGTGCTCTTGTGGTCTGCATGTGACAACTATAAGCCCGCAACTAGGCTCTGGATCGTCACGCGCACGGTTTCTTTCCGAGCCAGCGGTCACAGAAACTGGACAGCACTTCACTGGCTGCCGTCTCGATGTCTTTGGTTGGGGCAGCGCTTTCCAACTGATCTCTCGCGCGCAGGGCCGCAGCGAACCGGCGCTCGTCCACCAAGACATGCAGCATTTTGTATCCGGCGCGCTGCCGAGCCCGAAAGTTGCGGGCGCGTGCGGCACCCGGAGAACTGCTACGACCCGGTGGTGTGCGCTTGTGCATCTTCAGTCGGCTTCAAAATGTGCGGCACCCTCCGCCTCGTTGCCCCATGCATCCCATCCAGCTCGCTCAGGGCCGCGCCGGTTCAGCTCGATCTTCGGCAGCGTCGGGAAATAGCTTTCGATCATGCTCGGGCTTCGCCGAATGGTCGCTGACCGGAGCCTCGATCACCGAATTCCCATTGCATCCCCGGTGCCGGCGCCGGGATGTCGCCCTTTCTGCCGACGAGCAGCAGCTCGTGCTGATTCCGATTCCAGTAGCCAGTGCCCGCCTTGTCCTTCATCCAGGCGAAGTTGCTTACATACGCGAAGCCCCCACGCCGCCATGACCTCCAGCGTCCGCGGCAGCATTGGCACCGTGGCCGAGAGGAAAAGCACGCTATCGTCCGCCGCAATGCTCGGCACATCGCGCGCCTTGATCGCGGCGAGCGGCGATGTCGGATAATGGTTGTCCGGCGAAGAGTTGAGCGAGCCGCGCGGCGAATAGAACTCGAATTGCCATTCCGGGGCAGCGACGATCCCGCCATAGTTTTTGTCAGGCAGCGCCAGCTGCTTCGATCCGAGCGCGGCCTCGCGCTGCACGCGCGCTTCCAGCTTCTCGGCCTGCCGCTCTTCTTTGCTTTCCTTGGCCTCGACGGTTCGCGCAGCTGCCGCGCCGGTCAGGACAGGTGGCGCATTTGCGCCAGCTCGCGTCTGGCCGCCGTTGATATTGCTGGCCTTCCTTGTAGTCGGTGGCGCATTTGCGCCAGTGTCGCGATCCACTGTGCTGCGGTTAACGCCCAGAGACTTGGCGATGGCGCGGTTCGAGACCTTCGGCTGCAGCTGCTTGATCCGCAGCGCGACTCGCTTGCGCTGCTCGGCGACCGCTTTCAAATTGTCGAGCCTGACAGAAGCCATGAAGGCGTTGACGTCATCGAAGCCATTCCCGACGCCGCGCCAGCGATCCTGCTCCAGCAGCCATTCCAGCTTGCCGCAGGCGCGCTCGAAGGTGAAGCCCGCGATATGGACGCCTTCGATCAAACCGCCATAGGCCTCAAGGGCGCGGGGATCGGCCCGGTTCATGACCGGCCCCCTGCGGTCGGCATCGACCCCCCAGTACCGCGTGCAGCCCGTGCGCCATGATACCGGCTCCGTTGGCGCGATTCCTTGGGTTCCGTCCTAGCGTGGTTTTGGCCGATGCTGCGCCATTGGAGCGCCGTTAGAAAAACCATAATGGCGCACCCAATGCGCCATTGGTTTTTACTATAGGCGCTCCGGTAACAACGGCGCAGACCGCTTGCGCCCTTGATGCGCCATTGAAACCGGGTCAACGGCGCAGCCCTCATGACGGCCTCTTTACGGCATCCACCCGAAGACCTTTGACGGGCTTCCGGGTGGTCGGGTTTTCATACGAATGTTGGATCAAAAGGCCGGAGCCGACCCACATCTTGATGATCTGCCGGGCTGGACCTTCACCCTTGCCGCAGTGCCTATCGATCACGCGCCAGGCGGCGCGGTCGGTGACATTGGGTGCATCGCTATATCGGTTCCCGTCTGGCAGGCCCGCCTCGATGTCGTCGAGGATGGCGTTCAGGACCGGGACGCTGATGTCGGCGAACAGCCCCGGTGGCGACCACGCCTCGACCGTCTGGACGTTGTCGCCGCTCGGATAGCCGTCCGTCTCGTTGCCGATCTCGACACCAACCAGTCGGAACCATTTTGCCGCTGTCATCGGTGGCATGATGTTGACCTTGGCGCTGTCGAGTCTGATCAGGCTGCGGCGCTCGGCCTCGCTCACCCCGAGGGCCTGCGCCTCTTCAGGCGTCATCGGCGTCAGGGTGTAAACCAGCCTGCCAGCGTCCCGCATCGAAGACGCGCCACGACCACGATCCGGGTTGCCGGGATCGGCCTGCCCCTTTGCGGTGTGGTGCGGCAGATCGATGGCGCAGTTAAGGGCCCCTGCCATGTCGGAAAGTATCTGCACCACCTTGTCGATCATCGAATTGGAATTTTCTTCGACGCTGTGGCTCTTCACGAACGGATCGATGCAGCAGATATCGATCTTGCGATCCATGATTGTGGCGGCCAGCTTTCCCGCCAGCGCGCCGACCACGGGCCTGCCGTGCTGATCGGGCACCATCAACTTACCGCCATCGGCTCCGGGTGATGCCAGAAACAGCCAGCCCTCCAGTTCGGGCTGTGCCACACCATGATGCAGACAGGCTGCGCGCAACCTGCGGCGCAACTCATCGGCATCGTCCTCTAAACTGACGATCAACACGCGGCAGCGCTGGAAGACATGCTCGCCTGTAAGCGGGCGACCGATGGCGAGCGAGATCAACTGTGCGAGGCGCAGCGCGCTCTTGCCGACGCCCCCGGGTGCGACGATGGATGAAATGAATTTGCGACAGAAGGCGGTGCCCAGCAGCCAGCCGCGCGGCGGCGGGAGATATTGCTTATCGGTGCCCGCATCCCACTCGCCAAGTACCTTGGCCTGCCGATGATCCTCGGCCTGATCGAGCAGTCTGTCGAGGTCTTCGCGCGAATGCCCGAGCGCCAGCCAATCGCTGATGTCGGCTTTCGGCGGGATATCGGGCCAATGTTTGGAAAGATCCAGCACGCGGACCCGCGCTACTCCTGACAGCGCGCGCGCCACCGCCTGCGCATGATCCTGTCCGGCGAAGATCGCCGAGCCGTCCTCATGAAACATCAGGTCGCCGGTCTTCTGGTGTCGCTTCTGCGGATCGTGATCGCCAACGACGACGACATGAGCACCCACAAAAAACGCGGTCAGGTCATCGTGCCACTTGCCAGCGCCACCGGCATTGCATGTGGCCGGGACGCCGAGGCCCCAGAGCCGATCAGCATCTTTCTCGCCCTCGACAATGACGACCCTGCGCCCTAGCTCGATCTGCTCGTTAAGTTCGGGCAGGCGGTAGGGCACACGCGGCACGCCCTCGACATCCCATATCCACTTGCCGGGGCTGTTCCGATCGGGACGACGCTGGCGAAAATTTTTAGGCGAATAGCGCAGCACCTCGAACAGCAGCTCGCCGTTGGCGTCACGGTACGGATAGGTAGCGACGATCTTACCGAGCGGCGCTCGCTGCCTTCCGTTCGCCTTGCGCGGCGCGGCACGCTCAGCCTCAAAGCCGTTGCGCTCGATCCAGGTGCGGCCATCGACGCCAGTGACATCCTTGATTAGGGCGAGCACGCCGCCGCCGACACCGCGCTCGTGATCGAACCAGCAGCCTGTTTGCAAATTGATAGCCATCGATCCGTGGTTGCCAAACCGCAGTTCGCCTTCCGACGACAGCGCTTCGTTTGGCTCGCCGAGCAGCCTGCGCGCGATGGGCTCCATCTGTCGGGCGATGTCGTCGCGCGGATCGGTCATCGGCGTGCGCCTGTCCCACTTGAAATTTTCAGGGGCGCGGCATAGACGGAGGGTTCTGGCTTGCTCGGTCTGACCGCGCCAACGGTCAGAACAGTTCAGGGCCCCGGATTCCCCTCCGGGGCCTTTTGTTTGGATATGTGGAAAAAGGGATGATGTTGGGCATGGGAGCAACGCCGCTGTTCAGCGCTTCAAGCCGTCGCAATAGACGCAAGGGGCGAAAGCGTTGGCAGTACCTGTTCGGTGTCTCCCGTTGACAGGACCGCGCGTTGATCTCCGGCATGCCCGCCGATGAAGTAGTTCTGCCCCAAGGGGCCGTGGCCTCTGGGGTCTCCCGTTTGTTCAGGCAGCGTCCGGCCTGCTCATGCCCTCGCGCTCGATGATCCACTGCGCGGCGGCCTCCTTGCTGATCCGCACGGCCTTGCCGATCCGCATCTCGCGCGGATTCCAACCGGCTCGCTTCATTTTTTCGTACAAGGACCGGCTGATGTTCATCGCGGTGCAAAATTCATCAACGCTGTAACTGAGCCTCGGCACAGCTGCGTACTTCTTGCTGTTTGCTTCGCGGGAGCGTGCCATCGTCGTTATCCTCTGGCATCATGCGGCGTACTGCACCGCCTCACGCAAGCATCTCGCTGCGGCCAATTTTGTGCAAGCAAACAGATAAGGCCAAGCGAGGCCAGTTGGGCTCGATGGAAGTTGTTTTCAGATAAGAGAACGAGCAGCGCGTTTTTAGCGCCTCGTGCGTCAGCGAGATCGGCGCTTCGCTTGTTCGTTCCGCTGCTAAGACGCACAACATCGAAGCGGAGCGATAGGCCTGCGAGATACGCCTGCGCGCGGAGTGTGCCGATCGGAGAAGAGATCGGCAAGGTGCCGAAGGCACCGCGCGGCGCTCCAGCGGCTAGAATTACCGCGCAAGGTAAATTTAGGAAGGGTGGCCGCACCGAGGCGATGCCGTCAGGCACGTTAGCGCGCTCGCTTTCAGAAGCTGGCGGTGCTGATTCCAGCTGAACAGGGCGGCGCATCGCGGCGGCGGAGGCCAAGGCGCCCCAGATCGGCTCAGCCTTCAAACTGATCTGTGCTGGGGCCTAAACGGGGCCTGAGCCACCCGCTCGGTCCCTGCTGTTTTCCAAGGTATTGAAAAGCCCACATTTTTCATGCGGTGAAGGGGCTGGACATCAGGCCGTGTGGTCCTGACGCCCCAGTGGCCGGTGTCCTCTTGTGAGACGCAATTGCGTCTTGTGAAGGGCGGTGACAAAAAGCCAAATCTCGCCGGGGAGAGCACGAAGTAAGCCGTAAACCATCGCGCAGGGAAAGCCGGCGTTTCCGGTTACACCTGTGGTCCTACCTCCCGTGCTTTCCGTTTGCACGGGGCCCATGGGAGCGATCGGCACCCGGCTTTCCCTGCGCCCTCTGCGAGAGGAGGGAGCAAGTTAACGCAAGACTCGGACGCTTCTGCGCCGCGAGAATGCGCATGTATGACTCACAAGCCGCGCAACACATTCGCTGTCGTCCTGGCGAAAGCCAGGACCCATTACCCCAAATCTCAATTGTCGCGCGTCGCTGGGACCGCGATCCCGTTCATCGCCAAATGCGGTGGTTATGGGTCTTGGCTTTCGCCAGGACGACAGTTGTGGACGTGGCGGCAGCAGCGCCCTCAGAACGCCGTGTACCCGCCGTCGATCACAAAGCAATCCGCCGTATGATAGGACGATGCTTTGCTCATGATGTAGACGGCGATGCCGCCGAAATCGCTCGGCTCGCCGAAGCGGCGCAGCGGGATGCGCGGCATCACGTTGGCGACGAACTTGTCGTTGGCCATGATGCCGGCGGTCATGTCGCTCTTGATCCAGCCGGGCAGGATCGCGTTCGCGGTGACGCCGTGGCGGGCGAGTTCGACGCCGAGCGCACGGCACAGCGCGTTCAGCGCAGCCTTGGTGCCGGCATAGTGCTCGTTGCGCGCGGTGCCGAACAGCGAGGCGAGGCTCGAGGTCGCCACCAGCCGGCCGAATCTGTCGCCGGCCTCGGCGCGCTCGGTCATGTGGCGCGCCGCGGCCTGGAACACATGAAACACGCCGTCGAGATTGGTCGCGAACATTTTTCGCCATTCTTCCTCGGTGCGGTCGATGAAGGAGCGGCGTCCGCCGCCGCCGATGCCGGCATTGGCGAAGCAGCCGTCGACGCGGCCGAACGTGTCGAGCGTCGCCTTCATCGCGGTCTTGACCGAGCCGGGATCGGTGACGTCGCAGAATTGCGTTGCGACCTTGCCGGGCCCGGCCTTCATCGAAGCCGCCGCGTTGGCATTCTTCTCGGCGTTGCGGCCCCAGATCGCGACGTTGCAGCCGGCGGCGTTCAGCGCCTGCGCGATGCCGAGGCCGATGCCGCCATTGCCGCCGGTGATGACAGCGACGCGGCCGGTGAGATCGAAGATGCCACTCATTGGGGTTTCCATTTGGTTTGGTGCGCGCTAATCACGCGTTCACGGATGGGCTTGCTGCCGACCATGGACAAGCCCGGCACAAAAATCAAATATGGGTCGAAACATCGACCTACCGCGGTACCAACCGCCGAAGCAACGTAAAGAGGAAACCATGCAGTTCAAACACGTCACGCTCGACTTCGACGGATCGGTCGCGATCCTCAAGCTCGACCATCAGGAAGTCATGAACGCGGTCTCGCTCGACATGCTGGGCGGGCTTGCCGAGGCGATGGATGCGATCGACGACAAGCGCGACGAGGTGCGCTGCCTGGTGATCACGGGGGCCGGCCGCGCCTTCTGCACCGGCGCCAATCTGCAGGGCCGCAACACGCAAGCGAAGCCGGGCAAGAGCAATGCCGGCGCGGCGCTGGAGACTGCATTCCATCCGTTCCTGCGCCGATTGCGTAAGCTGCACTGTCCGATCGTCACCGCGGTGAACGGTCCGGCCGCCGGCGCCGGGATGAGTTTTGCATTGATGGGCGACCTCGTCCTGTGCGCGCGCTCGTCGTATTTCCTGCAGGCGTTCCGCCGCATCGGCCTGGTGCCGGATTGCGGCTCGACCTGGCTGCTGCCGCGGCTGATCGGCAAGGCGCGCTCGGTCGAATTGTCGCTGCTCGGCGAGCGGCTGCCGGCCGAGAAGGCGCTGGAATGGGGCCTCGTCAACCGCGTCTATGACGACGTTGCGCTGATGGAGGAGACCATGAAGCTCGCGCATGAGCTCGCCAACGGCCCGACGGTCGCGCTGTCGCTGATCCGCAAGCTTTACTGGGACAGCCCGGAGAATTCGTTCGAGGAGCAGCTCAATCTGGAATTCGAGTCGCAGCGCATCGCGGGCAGCGCCGAGGATTTCAAGGAAGGCGTCACCGCATTCCTCGAGAAGCGTCCGGCGAAGTTCAAAGGCAAATGATCGAGACCGAGCTCACCCGCTGCGTCGCCTCCTTTCATCCCGGCGCGACCGGCGTCAGTGGCGCCGCAAAACTCTCCGGCGGCGCCAGCCAGGAGACCTGGACGTTCGACATCGTCCACCCGAGCGGCACGATCGGCGCGATTCTGCGCCGCGCGCCGCCGGGCTACGGTGCGGCGCCGGGCCGCGCCGCCGGCCTCGATGCCGAGGCTACGCTGATGCAGCTCGCGCATGACGCGGGCCTGCCGTCGCCCAAGGTGATGCATGTGCTGACGCCGGAGGACGGCCTCGGCCGCGGCTTCATCATGGCGCGCGTCGAAGGCGAGACCATCGCGCGGAAAATTTTGCGCGACGAGGAATTTGCCAATGCGCGGCCGATCCTGGCGCGCCAGCTCGGCCGCGTCATCGCCGGCATCCACGGCCTGCCGCAGGCAAAACTGCCGCAGCTGCGCAGCCTGACCGCGACCAGGGAGATCGAGGATCTCGGCCGTGAATATCACAGCTTCAATTGGCCGCGGCCGGTGTTCGAGCTGGCGCTGCGCTGGCTGCGCGATCACGATCCCGGTCCGTCGTCTGATGTGACGCTGGTGCATGGCGATTTCCGCCACGGCAATCTGATCATCGGTCCCGACGGGGTGCGCGCGGTGCTCGACTGGGAGCTCGCGCATACTGGCGATCCCATGGAGGATCTCGGTTGGATCTGCGTCAACTCATGGCGCTTCGGCGAGATCGACAAGCCGGTCGGCGGTTTTGGCACACGCGAAGACCTGTTCGCAGGCTATGAAGAAGCCGGCCGCAAGGCCGACCCCGATCGCGTGATGTTCTGGGAAGTGATGGGCACGCTGCGCTGGGGCGTGATGTGCTGCGGCATGATGCAGCGCTTCCGCTCCGGCCCCGATCATTCGATGGAGCGCGCGATGATTGGCCGGCGCGCGTCCGAGACCGAGATCGATCTGCTTAGGCTGCTGGCACCGAGAGGTCGTTGAGATGCAGGACGAACCGACCCCCACCGAACTGATCAAGGCCGTCGCCGATTTCCTGCGCACCGAGATCGCGCCCGCGATCAAGGGGCACAACAGCTTCAAGCTCCGCGTCGGCATCAACGCGCTCGACCTGGTGACGCGGCAGCTCGCGCTTGCCGAGGCGGGCGATACGACCGAGGCCGCGCGGCTGAAGCAGCTCCTCGGCGCGCACGGGACGCTGATTGAGCTGAACCGGGCGCTGTCGGCGAAGATCGCAAGCGGCGAGCTCGATCTGAAGACGCCGGGCCTGCCGGAGCATCTCTGGCAGACCACGATGGACAAGCTCGCCGTCGATCAGCCGAACTACGCGTCGTACAAGAGGGAGTTGGGGAATAAGTAACTTTCGGTACGTTCCCCGGATGCTGCGCAGCGCGAAGCGGTGCGCTGCTGATCCGGGGTCCATCAGCCGCAGGTCCCGGCTCTGCGGCGCAGCGTTGCACGCTGCACCGCGTCCGGGACACGAGAGTCTTTTACCGCCCCAGCCATTTCGGCGGCCGCTTCTCCGAAAACGCCTTCGGTCCCTCGATGTAATCCTGCGAGGCGGCCATCGCCTTCACCGCCGGATACTCGCGCTGCTCGGCGATCGCTTGTTCCAGCGATACTTCGAGACCGCGCTGGATTGCCTGCTTGGAGGCGCGGATCGACATCGGCGAGTTTTTGGCGATGGTCTCGGCCCAGCGCTCGGCGGCAGAAAGCGCCTCGCCCTGCGGCACCACCTCGTTGATGAAGCCGAGCTCGAGGCCTTCCTTGGCGCTGACATGGCGCGCGGTCAGGATCATGCCCATGGCGCGCTTCAGTCCGATCTGGCGCGGCAGCCGGTGCACGCCGCCGGCGAGCGCGGCAAGGCCGACACGCGGCTCGGGCAGGGCGAAGGTCGCATTCTCCGAGGCGATGATCAGGTCGCAGGCCAGCGCGATCTCGAACCCGCCGCCCATCGCGACGCCGTTGACGGCGGCGATGATCGGCTTGTCGCAGTCAAAGCGGCTGGTCAGGCCGGCGAAGCCGCCCTTGTCCCAGCCGCGCTTGCCGCCGGCGGCCTGCCATTTCAAATCGTTGCCGGCGCAGAACGCCTTGTCGCCGGCGCCGGTGACGATCGCGACCCACTGCTCGGGATCGGCGGCGAAGTCGTCGAACACCTTGTTGAGCTCGAAATGCGCGTCGATATGCAGCGCGTTGTAAACCTCGGGCCGCGACAGCGTCACGATTGTGATGGGACCCTTGCGCGTCACCTTGGAGAATTTCAGATCCATGTTGGCTCCCGTCGATTTTCTGTGGCGAAGAATATGGCCGATATCCTAGCGCCTGCGCGCCGTCCCGTGCCATCCAATTACGCAACGCGACCGCGCGCGCAGGCGTCACCGGCCTGCTTGACTTGGCCCGTCGCTTCTCAGCTTAATCGAACCGAACGCGTGTTTGCGCTAGCGCCTAGACGCAAAACGAAAATCAACGAATTTTCCGGGAGAGACGACCTTGGATTTCAATCTGCCGGCTGACCTGACAGCCTATCTCGCCGAGCTCGACCGTTTCATCGAACGCGAGATCAAGCCGCTGGAAGCGGCTGACGACAACATCCGCTTCTTCGATCATCGCCGCGAATGGGCGCGCACCGATTTCGACAAGGGCGGCCTGCCGCGCCATGAATGGGAGCTGTTGCTGCGCAAGGTCAAGAACCTGGCCGACGCCGCGGGCCATCTGCGTTTCGCGATCCCCAAGCGCTATGGCGGCAAGGACGGCTCCAATCTCTGGATGGCCGTGATCCGCGAACATTTTGCCTCAAAAGGTCTCGGCCTGCACAACGACCTACAGAACGAGCACTCGATCGTCGGCAATCTGCCGATCGTGACCATGCTCGACCGCTATGGAACCGATGAGCAGAAGGCGATGATCGACGGCTCGATCACCGGCAAGTACCGCATCACGTTCGGCCTGACCGAGCCCGAGCACGGCTCCGATGCCACGCATATGGAAACCAGGGCGGTGCAGGCGACGCGTGACAACGTCAAGGGCTGGATCATCAACGGCGAGAAGATGTGGACCACCGGCATGCATGTCGCGACGCATTGCGCGCTGTTTGCCCGTACCTCGGGCAATGACGGCGATGCGCGCGGCATCACCTGCTTCCTGGTGCCAGCGAAATCGGCCGGCGTGAAGGTCGAGGAGTATATGTGGACCTTCAACATGCCGACCGATCATCCCCGCGTCAGCTTCACCGACGTGTTCGTGCCTGAGGATGCGCAGTTCGGCGAGGTCGGCCGGGGCCTGTCGCTGGCGCAATGCTTCGTGCACGAGAATCGCATCCGCCAGGCGGCCAGTTCGCTCGGCGCCGCCGTGTATTGCATCAACGAAAGCGTGAAATATGCCCGCGAGCGAAAACCGTTCGGCAAGGCGCTGGCCGAGAACCAGGCGATCCAGTGGCCGCTGGTGGAACTGGCGACCCAGGCCGAGATGCTGCGGCTGCTGATCCGCAAGACCGCCTGGGAGATGGATCAGCTGACTCAGGCGCAGGTCGAGCACACGCTGTCGGACCGGGTCTCGATGTGCAATTTCTGGGCAAACCGGCTGTGCTGCGAGGCCGCCGACCGCGCGATGCAGGTGCATGGCGGCATGGGTTATTCGCGCCACAAGCCGTTCGAGCACATCTATCGCCACCACCGCCGTTATCGCATCACCGAAGGCAGCGAGGAGATCCAGAAGCGCAAGGTGGCGGGCTTCCTGTTCGGCTACATGGGAGCCGGCAAGCACTAAGGCATGAACGAGAGAGCGGGTCGACATGGAAGGTGGATGCACCTGCAGAAACGTCCGCTACCGCCTAACCGGCAGGCCGCTGATCGTGCACGCCTGCCACTGCACCTGGTGCCAGCGCGAGACCTGTACCGTGCATGCGCTCAACGCGATGTACGAGGCCGAGCGGGTCGAGCACATCGCGGCCGAGCCGGAGATCGTGGACACGCCGTCGGCGAGCGGAAAGGGGCAGAAGATCGCGCGCTGCCCGCGCTGCAAGGTCGCGGTCTGGAGCAATTATCCGGGCTCGGGACCCGTGGTACGCTTCGTCCGCGTCGGCACGCTTGATGATCCCAATCAGTGCCCGCCCGACGCCCACATCTTCACATCGTCCAAGCAGCCCTGGGTGACGTTCCCGCCAGGCGCAAAGGTGTTCGCCGAGTATTACGATCGGAAAGCGGTCTGGCCGGAGGAGGCGCAAGTGCGCTGGCGCGTCTTGCGGGAGAAGATGAAGAAGGCGTGATGTCAGCCACTCTCTCCATCGTCGTCCCGGCCTAGTGCGCGATTGCGCACGGGGGCCGGGACCCATAGCCACGAGGCCGTTGATGGAGCGAGATGTGGCCCCAGCGTGTTACCACCACGAACAATGGTGGTTATGGGTCCCGGCCTTCGCCGGGACGACAGGGGAAGGCTAGTTCACCTGCCGATCCTTGCCTGCCCAATACGGATCACGCAAATTCCGCCGCAGGATCTTGCCCGACGGGTTGCGCGGCAGCGCGGCGATGAAGTCGACAGATTTAGGCGTCTTGTAGCCCGCGATCCGCTCGCGGGTGAAGTTGATGATGTCGGTTGCATCAGCACTCTTGCCCGGCTTCATCACCACCACCGCCTTCACCGCCTCGCCCCATTTGTCGTCGGGGATGCCGATGACGGCGGCTTCGGCCACGTCAGGGTGGTCGCACAGCGCGCTCTCGACTTCGGCCGGATAGATGTTTTCGCCGCCGGAGATGATCATGTCCTTGATGCGGTCGTGGATGTAGAGATAGCCGTCACCGTCCATGTACCCGGCATCGCCGGTGCGCAGCCAGCCGTCGCCGTCGATGGTGCGCGCGGTGGCCTCGGGCAGATTCCAGTAGCCGATCATGTTGGAGCCGGAACGGGTGGCGATCTCGCCGACTTCGCCCGGCGGCAGCGGCTTGCCGTCAGGGTCGAGGATCGCAAGCTCGATACCGGGCAGCGCCTTGCCGGCCGAGCGCATCCGCTCGAGCCCCTCGATGTGGTCCTCCGGCGGCAGTGCCACGATGGTGCCGGTGGTCTCGGTCATGCCGTACATCTGCACGAAGCCGCATTTGAAGACCTCGATGCACTCCTTGAGCAGCGCCGCCGGAATCGGCGAGGCGCCATACAGCATGTACTTCAAACGGGAAAAGTCGACCTGCCGCGCGCGCGGCTGCCGCACCACGAACTGCATCGCGGCCGGCACCATGAACAATTTGGTGATGCCGGACTGCTCGAAGAAATCGAGCACCTTGGTCGGGTCGAACTCGCGCGCGATCACCCCGCGTGCGCCGTGATAGAGCCCCATGACGCCCCAGCCGGAGCCGCCGATGTGGAAGATCGGCATTGCCACCAGCGAGACGTCGTCGGTGGTCCAGCGGTTCCATTCCGGCTTTTCGGCCTCGTTGCCGCTCTGCACGAGGTTGAGGAAGTTGGCGTGCGACAGCATCGCGCCCTTCGGCTTGCCTGTGGTGCCCGAGGTGTAGAGCTGGATCGCGATGTCCTTTGGCTCGATCGGGACGCGCGGATCATTGCCGCTCTGCGCGTCGCGCCAGGCGAGATAGTCGGGCCATTCCGGCGCGCCGCCCTCGGTCGTGATGACGGTGCGAACGCTGGGCAGCTTGTCCCTGATGTTGCGCGCTTGCGTGATGAATTCGGGGCCGACAAACAGGATCGGTGCCTTGCAGTCGTCGACGATGAAGGCGACCTCGGGGCCCGCCAGCCGCCAGTTCACCGGCGCCATCACCACGCCGGCCTTCATCGCGCCCATCAACAGCTCGAAATAGAAGTCGCTGTTCTTGCCGAGATAGGCGATGCGCTCGCCTTTTTTGACGCCCATCGCGATCAGCGCGTTGGCGACACGGTTGGTCTTGATGTCGAATTCGGTGAAGCTGGTTTGCCGTCCCTCGAACTCATAGGCCAGCGCATCGCCGAGACTGCTCGCGCGGTCGCGCACCATGTCGGCAAGGTTGGTCAGTTTCGGCGCAGCGGACATGTTTCCCCCGTGACGTCTTGTTCTGGTTGCGCGGAGTGTGGCGGCATCGCGCGGGAAAAACAATACGGGGAACGTGCGCACGCCAGTTCAGCATCGTCGTCCCGGCGCAGGCCGGGACCCATAACCACGAATCTGGATGTGGCGCGACGCTGGGGCCACAGCGAGTTCAACGACGCGCAGCGGTGGTTATGGGTCCTGGCTTTCGCCAGGACGACAGTGCTGGTTGAGGCGCGAGCTGTCGCGTCAGCCGCGCGCTGCGCGGTCCTTCTCGTTCTGCGCCTTGATCGACTCGCGCGCCTTGGTCCAGTCGTCGTCGCTCCAGTCGCGCAGTTGGTAGAAATTGCCGCCCATCGCGAGCGCCTGGGCTCCGTCCATGGCGATGGTCTCGCCGTTGATCCAGTCGCAGCCGCCGGAGATCAGGAACACGGCGAGGTTCTGCAATTCCTCCATGGTGCCGACGCGGCCCATCGGGTTCACCGCCTTGGTGCGCGCGCCGGCCTCGTCGCCGGGCTTGATGCGCTTGCTCATGCCTTCGGTCGGGATCTCGCCGGGCGCGATGGTGTTGAGGCGGATGCCGTGGCGGCCCCATTCGATCGCGAGCGACATCGTCATGGCGTGGATCGCCGACTTGCTCATCGCCGACGGCACCACATAGGGCGAGCCGTTGCGCACCCAGGTCACCGTGATCGACACCACGTTGCCGCGATGGCCGCCGGCGATCCAGCGTCGGCCCACCGCGTGCGTGACGTAGAAGGTGCCGTGCATCACGATGTTGGCCACTGCATCAAATCCTCGCGCGGAGAGCTCTTCCGAGCGCGAGATGAAATTGCCGGCGGCGTTGTTGATCAGATCGGTGAGCGGACCGCTGGTGGTCCAGATCGCCTCGATCATTTCGTCGACCGCCATCGCGTTGCGGATGTCGACGCCATGGCTCACCACGCGTCCGCCATGCTCGGCCATCAATTCGGTGGCGGTTTCGTCGCAGACGCTCTTGCGGCGGCCGCAGATGTGCACCTCGGCCCCGAGCTGCAGGAACCGCGAGGCCATGGCCTTGCCGAGGCCGGTGCCGCCGCCGGTGACCAGGATGCGCCGCCCGGTAAGAAGCTGATCAGAGAACATCGTTTCCTCCACGGGGGTTGTCAGTTAATTGGTCGATTGACTAAAAGCGGACAACGGCCTTTGTGTAAAGCGCCATCAAGGAACAGCGGAGGAGATTTCAATGGAAGATCGCGTTTCGATATCGATTTCGGACGGTATCGCCGATGTCCGGCTGGTGCGGGCGGACAAGATGAACGCGCTCGATGCCGCGATGTTCGAGGCATTGGTCGCCGCAACCGACCGGCTTTCCAAGGAAAAAGCCGTTCGGGTGGTGGTGTTATCAGGCGAGGGCCGGGCGTTTTGCGCCGGGCTCGACATGGGGCGGTTCGCTGCCATGAAGGACGGCGGTAACGGGGTGCCCGGTGGCGAGAGCCGTGACCTGACGATCCGCACCCACGGCAAGGCCAATTTCGCGCAGCAGGCGGTCTGGGGCTGGCGCCAGCTTCCGGTGCCCGTGATCGCCGCGGTCCATGGCGTCGCATTCGGCGGCGGCTTCCAGCTCGCGCTCGGCGCCGACATGCGCTTCCTCTCGACTGATGCGCGCATGTCGATCATGGAGATCAAATGGGGCCTGGTACCCGACATGGCGGGCACGCCGATCCTCGCGAGCCTGGTGCGCGACGACATCCTGCGTGAGCTCACCTACACTGGTCGCATCTTCTCGGCGCAGGAAGCGCAGAGCTACGGCCTCGCCACTCGCGTCTGCGACGACCCGCGCGCCGCGGCGCTGGAAGTCGCGCGCGAGATCGCCGGCAAGAGCCCGGATGCCATCCGCGCCGCCAAGCGCATGTTGAACAATCTGTCGGTCGATCCGGCCGCTGCACTGCTGGCGGAATCCGTCGAGCAGCAGAAGCTGCTCGGCAGCCCGAACCAGACTGAATCCGTGCGCGCCAATCTGGAGAAGCGCGCGCCAAGGTTTGCGGATGCGTGAATCTCTCCGCCGTCATGGCCGGGCAAAAGCGCGAAGCGCGTCTTCGCGCAGATGTCCCGGCCATCCACGTCTTCGTTGCGGCGGTGAATACGTGGATCACCGGGACAAGCCCGGTGATGACGACAACTTCCGGCGTCGCTAACCAACAACGAAGAACAAGAACAAAATGAGCGAAACGTCCCAACCCTTCCTCGGCATTATCAGCGGCGAGCGCCGGCGCGATCACGCAGGGGTGGCCGAGCGCACTGAGCGTATCGCCAGCGGCCTGAACAAGCTCGGCGTCAAGCCGGGCGACAGCGTCTGCATGCTGATGCGCAACGACATTGTCTTCATCGAGGCTGCCTATGCGGCGATGCGGCTTGGCGCCTATGGCGTGCCGATCAACTGGCACTTCAAGCCGGAGGAGATCAACTACGTGCTGACGGATTCCGGCACGCGCGTCCTGATCGGCCATGCCGACATGTTGCATCCGCTGCGCGGCGCGATCCCGCCCGACGTCACCGTGCTCGGCGTGCCGACGCCGCCGGAGATCCTCGCCAACTACAAGATCAATCCCGATCATCTGGCGACGCCGGATTTCGCGATCGATTTCGAATCCTGGCTCGCCCAGTTCCCGCGCTATGACGGCCCGGTGGTGCCGCAGCCGCAGAACATGATCTACACCTCGGGGACGACAGGCCACCCGAAGGGCGTGCGCCGCTTCGCGCCGACGCCCGAGCAGACCGCCAATGCGGAAGCGATGCGGGGGATGATCTATGGCCTGAAGCCGGGGGCACGCGCGATTCTGCCGGGGCCGTTGTATCATTCCGCGCCGAATTCCTTCGGGCTGCGTTCGGGCAAGCTCGGCGGCGCGCTGGTGCTGATGCCGCGCTTCGACGCGGAGGAATTTTTGGCGCTGATCGAGCGCGAGCGGATCGACACCATCTTCATGGTGCCGACCATGTTCATCCGCCTGATGAAGCTGCCCGAGGAGGTGCGCAGCAAGTACGACATGTCGTCGCTGCGCCATATCATCCACGCCGCGGCGCCGTGTCCTGCCGACGTCAAGCGCGCCATGATCGACTGGTGGGGACCGGTGATCTACGAATTCTACGGTTCGACCGAGTCGGGCGCGGTGACGTTCGCAACCTCGGAGGACGCGCTGAACAAGCCCGGCACGGTCGGAAAGATTTCGCCCGGCGCCGAGCTGCGCTTCGTCGGCGACGATGGCAAGGAGGTGGCGCAGGGGCAGATCGGCGAGATCTATTCGCGGATCAAGGGCAATCCCGATTTCACCTATCACAACAAATCCGAGAAGCGCGCCGAGATCGATCGGCAGGGCTTCATCACTTCCGGCGATGTCGGCTATATCGACGCCGACGGCTATGTCTTTATCTGCGACCGCAAGCGCGACATGGTGATCTCAGGCGGCGTCAACATCTACCCGGCGGAGATCGAGGCGGTGCTGCACGCGGTCCCCGGCGTGCATGACTGCGCGGTGTTCGGCATCCCCGACGCCGAGTTCGGCGAGGCGCTGATGGCGGTGGTCGAGCCGCAGCTGGGCGTCACGCTCGACATCGCCGGGGTCCGCGCCCAGCTGAAGACCGCGCTGGCCGACTACAAGGTGCCGAAACACATCGAGATCCAGACCAACCTGCCGCGGGAGGATTCCGGAAAAATCTTCAAACGCCGGCTGCGCGATCCATATTGGGAGCGGGCGGGGCGGAGGATTTAGGAGCACAAACTCGCTGTCGTCCCGGCGAAGGCCGGGACCTATAACCACGGATGCCTCTGCTTGCGCGAGTCGTGCCCCCATCGGATGCCAACCTCGGGCATCGGTGGTTATGGGTCCCCGCTTTCGCAGGGACGACGGGCAGTGGTGCACCGCCCCCAAGTTCATCTTGCGCTGCGGCAAAAAATGCGCACATTTGGAGCGAGCCCGGGCAGCCTCTGGAGTAGCCAGCCATGTCTCCCCAGATCTTGCCACCCCAGACCATGCCTTCCGAGACCGATATCCAGGCCAGGCGCGCGGCAGAAGTGCAGGCGCAGGAGGAGGATGCACGGCTCCGGAACGACATCCGCCTCCTCGGCCGCGTCCTCGGCGACACCGTGCGCGACCAGGAGGGGGCCGACGTGTTCGACCTGGTCGAACGCATCCGCCAGACCTCGGTCCGGTTCCATCGCGACGAGGACAAGCTGGCGCGGCGGGAGCTGGAGGGCATCCTCGACGGCATGTCGATCGCCGAGACGCTGCAGATCGTCCGCGCCTTCAGCTATTTCTCCCACCTCGCCAACATCGCCGAGGACCAGAACAACATCCGCCAGATGCGCAGCCGCGGCCCGAGCGGGGCGCCGCGCCCGAGCACGCTGGAGCAGACGCTGGTCCACGCCCGGCAGGCCGGCATCAGCCCGGCCGACCTGCGCGATTTCTTCAGGAGCGCGCTGGTCAGTCCGGTGCTGACCGCGCACCCGACCGAGGTCCGCCGCAAGAGCACGATGGACCGCGAGATGGAGATCGCTGACCTGCTCGACCGCCGCGAGCGGCTGCAGATGACCCCGGAGGAAAGCGAGGCCAGCGACGAGCAGCTCCGCCGCGCGGTCGTGACGCTGTGGCAGACCAATCTCTTGCGCCGGACCAAGCTGACCGTGCTTGACGAGGTCGCCAACGGCCTGTCGTTCTACGACTACACCTTCCTGCAGGAGGTCCCGCGCGTGCATTGCGCGCTGGAGGACCGGCTGAACAAGGAGGGCGGCGAAGCCGACGAGCTCGCCTCGTTCCTCAGGATGGGTAGCTGGATCGGCGGCGATCGCGACGGCAATCCGTTCGTCACCGCCGAGGTGATGCGCGGCACGCTGCGGCTGCAGTCGAGCCGGGTGCTCAGCTTCTATCTCGAGGAGCTGCACGCGCTCGGTGCCGAGCTGTCGCTGGCGGCGTTTCTCGCCGACGTGTCGGACGAACTACGGACCCTTGCCGAGCGTTCGCCCGACACCTCACCGCATCGCAGCGGCGAGCCCTATCGGCTGGCCGTCTCGGGCATCTACGCACGGCTCGCGGCGACCGCCAGGAGGCTCGAGGTCGAGACCACGCGGCCGCCGGTCGGCAAGGCCGAGCCCTATGCCAGCGTCAAGGAATTCCAGGCCGATCTCGACGTGCTCAATCGCTCGCTGATCGCGAACAATTCCGGCGTGATCGCGCGCGGCCGGCTGCGGCTGTTGCGGCGCGCGGTGGATTGCTTCGGCTTCCATCTGGCGCGGCTCGACATCCGCCAGAACTCGGCGGTGCATGAGCGCACCATCGCCGAGCTGCTCGATACCGCGAATTCCGGCATGTCTTATCTGGCGCTCGGCGAGGACGCCCGCGTCAGCCTGCTGCTCGGCGAGTTGCGCAGCGCGCGGCCGCTCGTCTCACCCTTCGTCAAATATTCCGAAGAGACCCAAAGCGAGCTCGCCGTGTTCCGTGCCGCGGCGGAGGCCCATGCCAAGTTCGGGCCCGAGGTGATCCCCCAGTGCATCATCTCGATGTGCAAGGGCATGTCCGACATGCTCGAGGTCGCGGTGCTTCTGAAGGAGGTCGGGCTGGTCAATCCATCCGGCCGCAGCGCGATTAACGTCGTGCCGCTGTTCGAGACCATCGAGGATCTGCAGGCCTCCAGCGGCATCATGGACCGCATGCTGGTGCTGCACGACTATCGCAAGCTGGTCGACAGCCTCGGCAGCGTGCAGGAGGTGATGCTCGGCTATTCCGACAGCAATAAGGATGGCGGCTTCGTCACCTCGGGCTGGGAGCTCTACAAGGCCGAGATCGGACTCGTCGAGGTGTTCGAGCGCCACGGCGTGCGGCTGCGCCTGTTCCACGGCCGCGGCGGCTCGGTCGGCCGCGGCGGCGGCCCGAGCTATGACGCGATCATCGCGCAGCCCGGCGGCGCGGTGAACGGCCAGATCCGCATCACCGAACAGGGCGAGATCATCTCCTCGAAATACTCCAATGCCGAGGTCGGCCGCAGCAATCTGGAAATCCTCGCAGCGGCGACGCTGGAAACCAGCCTGCTGCAGCCGCGGCAGAGCGCGCCGCGTCCCGAATATCTCAAGGCGATGGAGCAGCTCTCCGCGCTCGCCTTCAAGGCTTATCGTGGCCTCGTCTATGAAACCGAAGGCTTTGCCGACTATTTCTGGGGCTCGACCGTCATCAACGAGATCGCGACCTTGAACATCGGCAGCCGCCCGGCGTCGCGCAAGAAGACCCGCGAGATCGAGGACCTGCGTGCCATCCCCTGGGTGTTCTCCTGGGCGCAATGCCGGCTGATGCTGCCGGGCTGGTACGGTTTTGGCGCGGCAGTGGAAACCTGGATCGCCGAGCATCCGGAGCAGGGCATGCCGTTCCTGCAGGAGCTCTACCGGGAATGGCCGTTCTTCCGCACGCTGCTGTCCAACATGGACATGGTGCTGGCGAAGAGCTCGATCGCGATCGCCTCGCGCTATGCCGAACTCGTGCCCGACGTCGCGTTGCGCGAGAAGATCTTCGGCCAGATCCGGCGCGAGTGGCATCTGTCGATCGACACGCTGCTCGACATCATGGGCCACGACCGGCTGCTGCAAGGCAACCCGCTGCTGGACCGCGGTATCCGCAACCGCTTCCCTTATCTCGACCCGCTCAATCACGTGCAGGTGGAGCTGCTGAAGGAGCATCGCGCGCAGAACCCGGACGAGCAGGTGCTGCGCGGGATTCAGATCACGATCAACGGAATCTCGGCGGGGTTGCGGAACAGCGGTTAGCCACGTGTCGTCCCGGCGAACGCCGGGACCCATAACCACGACCGGCTGTGTTGCGAGAAGCTGGAGCCCCAGCCTTTCAAACAATCGGCACTGGTGGTTATGGGTCCCTGCTTTCGCAGGAACGACGGCGTCTTAACAGTTATGCGCGCCCCTGGTCTCGACATAGACCGCGTAGAGCGACTGGCTTGCCGTCATGAACAGGCGGTTGCGCTTCTTGCCGCCGAAGGTGAGGTTGGCGCAGGTCTCCGGCAGCAGGATCTGGCCGATGCGCTGACCGTCGGGAGCGAACACCTGCACGCCGTCATAGCCCGGTCCGACCCAGCCGGCGCCGACCCAGATGTTGCCGTCGATGTCGACGCGCATGCCGTCCGGGAAGCCTGACTTGCCGTCCAGCGTCATGTCGATCAGCGTGCGTGGGTTGGAGAGCTTGTCGCCGCTGAGGTCGTACTGCCAGACAATGTTCTTGGCGTTCGGATAATGCGTGATGCCGGTGTCGCAGACATAGACCTTCTTGTAGTCGTGGCTGAAGGCGATGCCGTTCGGCTTGAACGGTTCGTCGGCGACCTTGGTGACCTGGCCGGTCGATGCGTCCAAGCGATAGACCGCTTCCTTCTGGTAGGGCTGCTTCGATCCGGTGTTGGCCAGTTGGCCTTCATAGATCGAGATCGCGCCATAGCCGGGATCGGTGAACCAGATCGACTTGTCGTTGGGATGCACGACCATGTCGTTCGGCCCGTTGAGCTGCTTGCCGTTGGCCTGCTCGGCGAGTGACGTGACGGTTCCATCGTGCTCGTAGCGTACCAGCCGCGTGCGCTCGGCCGTGATCTGCCGGCCCTCGAAATCGAAGGTCGAGCCATTGGCCTCGTTGGACGGCTTGTGGAACTGCTCGGAGATGTGGCCGTCATCGTCGAGATAGCGCAACTGCCGGTTGGCCGGGATGTCGCTCCACACCAGATACTGGCCCTGCGCGTTCCAGGCCGGGCCTTCCGCCCACAGACAGCCGGTGTAGAGCCGCTTGATCGCGGTGTTGCCAACCTTGGCCTTGAAGCGCTTGTCGTCGATCACGACGATATCGGGGTCGGGATAACGCTGCGGCTCCGCGTTGCGGCCGAAGTCGCGCGCTGCAGCATCGGATGCAGCCATCGCGGTTGCAGCAAGCGCGGTTGCGCCGCGCAAGATTGTTCGACGGTCGAACGCCTTCGCGCCGTCGCCCTCGTGTTTCTGTATGTTGCTTGGATTTGTCACGAAAGTCCTCCCAGTCATTGTTGTTATTGGGGAGGGCGATCATGCACCCGCAATTCTGGCACAATGCGGGCACGCGATGATGAAACAACCAAAGAGTGTGTCGCCCCGGCCTCGTGCGCGATTGCGCGCAGAGTTCACCGGGGCGACTTTTTCATAAAACTGTCAGATCGGATCCCAAGATCAGTTCAGTTCAGATCGGATCCCAGGTGAAGACGTCGGCCGAGCGGTCGAGCTTGGCGAACGATCCCTTCAGCGCCGGCATGCCGTGTTCGGCAATGGTCTCGGGCGTCCAGCCTTCGCCGCGATGAACCGAGCGCACCGGACGATGCTGGCCGAACAGGAAGATCTCGTTCATGCGCACGCCAAAAATTTGTCCGGTGACGTCCTTGGCGGCGTCCGACAGCAGGTAGGCGCAGACCGGCGCGATCTTCTCCGGGCCCATCTGCTTGATCTTCTCGACCCGCGCCTTCTCGGCATCGGTCTCGGTCGGGATGGTGCCGATCATGCGGGTCCAGGCGAACGGCGAAACGCAGTTCGAGCGCACGTTGAAGCGGCCCATGTCGAGCGCGATCGACTTCGACAGGCCGACGATGCCGAGCTTGGCGGCGGCGTAGTTGGCCTGGCCGTAATTGCCGATCAGGCCGGAGGTCGAGGTGAAGTGCACGAACGAGCCCGACTCCTGCTCGCGGTAGATCCGCGCCGCGGCGTGGCTGACATAGAACGAGCCCATCAGATGCACCTTGATGACGGCCTCGAAGGCTTCCACGCTCATCTTGTGGAAGATCATGTCGCGCAGGATGCCGGCATTGTTGACGACGCCGTCGAGCCGGCCGAAGTGGTCGGTCGCGGTCTTCACGATCTTGCTGGCGGGGATCGCTTCCGCCACCGACTCGAAATTGGCAACCGCCGTTCCGCCGCGCTTCTTGATCTCCTCGACCACTTCCTCGGCGGGCGCCGCGTTCGAGCCGGCGCCGTCGGCGGCGCCACCGGGATCGTTGACCACGACCTTGGCGCCCTCAGCTGCGCAGAGCAGCGCGATCTCGCGGCCGATGCCGCGGCCCGCGCCGGTGACGATGATGACTTTATCCTGCAGTGATTTTGCCATGTGGGTTCTCCTTGTTGCTGTATGTTCGCAGGCCGATGCGGAGCCCCACTTGTCATGCGCGGGCTTGACCCGCGCATCCATCCTTCTTCAGAAGATGGATCGCCGGGTCAAGCCCGGCAATGACAGATCGGGCGCTGCGCTTGCGCCGGCCATTGCTATCGTTCGTTCGTAAAGATGATCGTGCCACTGGCGGCGAACATGCCGCCGACGCCGTGGCAGACCGAGATCTTCGCGTTCGGCACCTGCGCCGGCGCGATGCCGCGCATCTGCCGCACGCTCTCCTGCAACGCGTACATGCCGTACATGCCGGAGTGCATGTAACTCAGCCCGCCGCCATTCGTGTTAAGTGGCAGCTTGCCGCCGGGGCGGGTGTTGCCGTCGGCGATGAACTTGCCGGTTTCCTCATGGGGCATGAAGCCGAGATCGCCGAGGCCGTAGAGCGGCAGATGCGCGAAGGCGTCGTAGATCATCAGATGATCGACGTCCTTGTGGGCGATGCCGGCCTCCTTGAAGGCGAGCGGACCCGCCACCTTGAAGGCGCGCGATGAGTCAAACGTCTTCATCTGGCTGACCATCGGCGTTTCCACGCTCTCGCCGGTGCCAAGGATGTAGACCGGCTTCTGCGGGAAGTCCTTGGCGCGATCGGCCGAGGTGAGGATCAAGGCGCCGCCGCCGTCGGTGACGAGGCAGCATTGCAGCAGCCGGAACGGATAGGCGATCATCCGCGAGTTCAGCACGTCGGCGACCGTGATTGGCCCCTTCATGGTCGCGCGCGGATTCTTCGCCGCCCATTCGCGCTGCACGACCGCGACCATCGCAAGCTGCTCATGGGTGATGCCGTGGGTCTTCATGAAGCGCAGCACGGGAATCGGGAACATGCTCGGCGGTCCGTACACGCCGAACGGAGACTCAAACTGGCCGTTGAGGCTGTCGGGTGCGGTGAAGCGCGGCTGCTTGCCGATCATCGACTTGCCGCTCTCGGCATGGGTGATCAGCACGGTCTTGCAGAGGCCGGCCTCTATCGCCGCCGCGGCGTGGCGGACATGCAGCATGAAGGAGCAGCCGCCGACCGAGGTGCCGTCGACCCAGGTCGGCGTGATGCCGAGATAGTGGGCCATCTGCTGCGGGGTCTCGACCGCGGTGGCAAAGCCATCGATGTCGGACAGTTTCAGGCCGGCATCCGCGATCGCATTCAGCGCCGCATCCGCGTGCAGCTGGATCTGCGACATGTTCGGGATGACGCCGAGCTCGGTGGTCTCTGCCGCACCGACGACGGCAACCTGGTTTCTGCGCATCGCGTTACCCCTTCGCCGGACGGAACAAGGGAAGGGTGATCTTGTCGTCGAGCGCCTCGAAGGCGACCTCGAGCGGCATGTCGAGCTCGAGCGCTTCCGGCGTCTGGGGACAATCGATGATGTTGCTCATCAGGCGCGGGCCCTCGTCGAGCTCGACGATGGCGATCGCATAAGGCGGCGTGAAGCCGGGCGCGGCGGGACGATGGTTGATGACGTAGCTGTAAAGCTTGCCCTTGCCGCTGGCCTTGAAGACCGAGACCTTGCGCGAGGCGCAGGAGGGGCAGAACGGCCGCGGCGGAAAGTAGACATTGGCGCAGGCGTCGCAGCGCTGCAGGCGCAGCTCGCCGGCCTTGGTGCCGTCCCAGAAATGCTGGGTCTCAGGCGTCGGTTTTGGTTTTGCGCGCGCGGGCTCGGCCATGTCTGATGTTTCCTCCCGAAATCGTTACAGACTTGATGCGCCATTGGACCGAGCCCCGTCAACGGTCCATCCGTGCCCCGCGCAGCGGCCTGTGTTTCGCGCATGCCGCATATTCCGCCCCTCGCACAATTGCTAAGGCCGCGATGCTTGTGTCGCTCCGATCCGGCGCGTAGAAGGGCCGCGGTCCAAGATACGTCAAGGGCACGTTCAAGATACCCGGGAGGAATAATATGATGCTGAGGATCATCGGCGCGGCACTCGCTGCCAGCCTCGCATTCGCCACACAGGCCACTGCGGCGGACGCACCGTCGGAAATCAAGATCGGCACGCTCTACGCGTCGTCGGGGCGCTACGCCTCGATCTCGATGCCGGTCTACAGCTCGCTGAAATTGTGGGTCGAGCAGAAGAACGCCGAGGGCGGCGTCTTCGTGAAGGCGTTCGACAAGAAGATCCCGATCAAGCTCGTCTCCTATGACGACCAGAGCAACACCGCGACTGCGTCTACGCTTTATAACCAGCTCGTCACCCAGGATAAGGTCGACCTTCTGGTCGCCGATTCCGGATCGGTGCTGACGGCGCCCGCGGTTGCGATCGCGCGCGATCACAAGATGTTCCTGTTCGACCAGACCGGCACCGGCGCGAGCTTCTTCTCCAAGGACAATCCCTACATCGCGCTGATGGCCGATCCGGTGTCGACCGTCTGGCCGAAGCCGGTGGCCGACTTCATCAGCCAGGACGGCCCTGGCCTCGGCATCAAGAAGGTCGCGATACTCTACGCGACCAACGAGTTCACCGGCACCCAGGCCAATGCTTTCAGAAAGTTCGTCAAGGACTCCGGCGCGCCGATCGAGATCGTCTACGACCAGGGCGTTCCGACCGAGACCACCAACTACAACGTCATCATCAACAACATCAGCAAGACCAATCCCGACGCGGTGATCCATTTCGGCTATGCGCCGAACGACATCGCCTTCCTGCGCAACGTCCAGGACGTCGGCACCAAGTTCAAGATGCTGTTCGCGATCTATGCCGGTCTCGAGACCGAGCTGCTCGAGAAGAACGTCGGCGCCAAGGGCCTCGAGCACGTCTGGACCTATGTGCCGCCGTCCGAGCTCGATTATCCCGTCAATTTCGGGATGAACATGAAGGATTTCCGCGCCGCCTGGCTGAAGAAGTACAACGACGGCAAGATGGAGTTCGGCTTCAACGCGGTTGCCGGCTACACCACCGCGCTGGTGGTCGAGAAGACGCTGTCGGTTGCGTCCAGCCTCGACCAGATGGAGCTGCGTCGCGCCGTGTTCTCGCTCAGCGGCCAGCTCAAGACGCTGGACGGCACCTTCGCGCTGGATGAGACCGGCGGCCAGATCGGCGAACTGACGCCGCTCGGGCAGCTCACGGTCGACGAGCACGATCACATCAAGTTCGTCTCGATCTATCCGCACGAGACCGCCACCGGCAAGCCGATCTATCCGGCGCCGTGATGCGATTTTCGGCTGCAGGCGTCACCTTCGGCGGCGAGCGGTAGCATGACCTATGCGCTCGTTGCCGGCGTGCTGTTCGGGCTGTATTTCAGTCTGGTCGGCATCGGTCTCAATCTCGTGTTCGGCGTCATGCGCATCGTCAACCTTGCGCATGGCGACATCCTGATGCTGGGCGCCTTCATCGCGCTCGGCGTGGTCGGCGTCGCCGGCATCGACCCGCTGTTCGCAATTCCGCTGGCCTTCGTGGTTTTCGTGCTGGCGGGTATGCTGCTGTACTGGGTGCTGGTGCCGCGGCTGCAGGGCTCGGCCAATCCGGAAATGCTGTCGATCATCCTGTTCTTCGGCCTCTCGCAGGTGATCGAGGCCGTGACCACGATCTTCGCCGGCACCAGCGAGCGGTCGATCCAGAGCCGGCTGCTCGGCACCGTGTTCACGACCATCAAGGTGAAATGGTTCGGCGGCAAGGCCGGCGGGGCAGGGCCGATCCAGATTTTCGGCCAGGGATTTCCCGCGCCCTGGGTGATCGCGGCGTGCACCAGCCTGATCGCGATCGCGCTGGTCTACCTTTATCTCTATCACACGAGGCTCGGCACCTTGACCCGCGCGGTGATGTCGCGCCGCGACGAGGCCTTCGCGACCGGCATCGATGTCGATCGCGTCTCGGCGGCGGCGTTCGGCATCGGGCTTGGCATCGCGGCCGTCGCCGGCGTGTTCGCGCCGTTCATGTTCGGCTCGGTGACGCCGGCCTTCGGCGCCGATGCGACGGTGACGTCGTTTGCGATCGTCGTGCTCGGCTCGCTCGGCAATCCGCTGGGCACCGCACTCGGCGGCGTCGTCTATGGCCTCTGCTACATGCTGGTGCAGACCTATCTCAGTTCCTGGGCCGACCTCTTGCCCTATGTGTTGCTGATCGTGATCCTGTTGTTGCGCCCGAGCGGTCTGCTCGGAAGGCGGGTGCGCGTTGCATAATGCATCGAAGCATCTGCTGTTCATCCTCGCGCCGCTGGTGGTGGTGTTCGCACTGCTGCCGGGCGTTTATCAAAACCATCTGCTGCTGTTCAACTTCGTGATCTTCCTGATCCTCGCGCAGGGCGTGAACATCATCTATGGCTTCACCGGCTATCTGCCGTTCGGCTATGTCGGCTTCTTCGGCGCCGGCGCCTACGGCTTTGCCATCATGGTGATGCACCTGCAGACGCCGGCGCCGTTGGCGGTGCTGGTCGGCGGCCTCGTTGCGGTGGCGCTCGGCCTGCTGCTGACGCCGCTGCTGCGGTTGTCGGGCGCGTATTTCGCGATCGCCAATCTCGCGGCCTCGCTCGCGGTGCTGCACTTCGTCGCCAACCCGGCGCTGGAGGGGATCACCAAGGGTCCGTATGGCGTGTCGCTGACCGGCACGTTCAACCCGACCCACGCCTACTATGCCGCCGTCGTCGTGATGGCGCTGACCGTCGGTGCCGTCATCTATCTGAAGAACTCGCCGTTCGGGCTTGCGCTGCAGGCCGTGCGCGAGGATGCGGTGTCGGCCTCGATGGCCGGCGTCAACATCATCAAGATGCGGGTGATCGCCTGGCTTGCCTCGGCGCTGGTCGCCGGCCTCGCCGGCGGCATCTACGCCTGGTACGTCTCGGTGTTCTATCCCGACAACGTATTCTCCGGCGAGTTCAGCATCTTCGCGATCGTGTTCGCGCTGTTCGGCGGCGTCGCCACCATCACCGGACCGATCGTCGGCGTGCTGATCCTGTACGGCATCTACAATCTGATCGGCTTCACCACGCCGCAATATTTCCAGTTGATCTATGGCCTTTTGATCATGGGGCTGGTGCTGTTCCTGCCCGCAGGGCTGGTGTCGCTGGCAACGCGCAGGGGGTGGCATGTCCCCTGAGAAAACCGCCATCCTCAAGGTCTCCAAGCTCGTCAAGCGCTTCGGCGGCTTCCACGCGCTCGACGGCTTGAGCTTTCATGTCGTGCCGGGCGAGATCCTCGGGCTGGTCGGCCCGAACGGCTCCGGCAAGACTACGGCGATCAACGTCATCTCCGGCCTCTATGCGCCCGACGGCGGCGAGGTCGTGTTCGACGGCACGTCCTCTGGCGGCGTCGCCTCGCACAAGCTCGTTCACCGCGGCATCAACCGCACCTTCCAGGTGCCAAAACCGTTCCTGTCGCTCACTGTGCGCGAGAACATCCAGGTGGCGCTGGCCTATGGCGGTGCGACCGGCGCGCCGTCGATCCCCGAACTGCTCGAGGATTTCAGGCTCAAGGAGGTCGCCGACCGCCCCGCCGCCGATCTCAACAGCGCGCAGCAGAAGATGCTGGATCTGACCCGCGCGCTCGCCACGCGGCCCCGGCTATTGCTGCTCGACGAACTCGCGGCCGGTCTCAACCCGGCCGAGCTCGACTGGATCGCCGGCCGCATCAAGGCGCTGGCCGCAACCGGCATGGCGATCATCGTGGTCGAGCACCTGATGGGCTTCATCGAGCAGATCACCGACCGCGTCATCGTGCTCAATGCGGGCAAGGAGATCTTCGAAGGCACGCTTGCGACCGCGGTGCGCGAGCCGCAGGTGATCGAGGTATTTTTGGGAGGCGAGCATGCCCACTGATGCAGCGCCGCTTCTGGACGCCAAAGGCGTCGATGCCGGCTACGGCACCATGCAGGTCTTGTGGGGCGTCGATCTCGACGTCCGCCCCGGCGAGACCGTGCTGCTGCTCGGCGCCAATGGCGCGGGCAAGACCACCTTCCTGAAATCGCTGGTCGGCCTGATCGAGGCCCGCAGCGGCCACATCAGGCTCGGCGGCGAGGACATCACCAAAATGCGATCTTCGGACCGCATGAAGCGCGGCATGACCTACATGTCGGAGCTTGCGGTGTTTCCCGATCTGTCGATCGAGGAGAACATCCGGGTCGGCGCGCAGGCGCTCGGCCATGCCAATCCGGGCGCGCGGGTCGACGAATTGTACGGCCTGTTCCCGGTGCTGCGCGACAAGCGCCGCGACCCGGCCTCCAGCCTGTCCGGGGGCCAGCGCAAGATGCTCGGCATCGCCAAGGCGCTGTCGGCCGAGCCGAAGCTGCTCGTGATGGACGAGCCCTCGGCCGGGCTGTCGCCTCTGTTCGTCAAGGAGGTGCTCCGCGCTTTGTCGAGCCTGCAGGGTCGCGGATTGGCGCTCTTGATCGCCGAGCAAAATATCGGTTTCCTTGAGATTGCCACCCGCGTATTCGTGCTGGAAGGCGGGCGCATCCGTTTCTCCGGCACGGTTGCCGAGATGAGCGGCAATGAAGAGCTGCACCGCGCCTATTTCGGGTTGAAGTGATCCGGATCGGCGCGGACTATTCGGGCGACAACAAGGTCCAACTGTGAAGTGAAAACCATGCCCAAAAATCCGACACTCGCCTCCCTTGCCGCCGATCTCGAAAGCGGCGCGACCTCCGCCCGCAAGCTGGTCGAGCAATGCATCGCCAGGATCGCCGATCCGGCCGGCGAGGGCCAGCGAACCTTCATCCATGTCGACCGCGACGCGGCGCTGGAGGCCGCCGACGCCATGGACCGGCTGCGCAAGGCCAACGCCGCGCCGTCGCCGTTCGCCGGCATTCCGGTCTCGATCAAGGACCTGTTCGACATCAAGGGGCAGGTGACGCGCGCCGGCTCCCGGGCGCTGGAGGATTCGGCGCCGGCGGATGCCGATGCGCCCGTCGTGGCGCGGCTCAAGCGCGCCGGCTTCATCGTGATCGGCCGCACCAACATGACCGAGTTCGCCTATTCCGGCATCGGCATCAATCCGCATTACGGCACGCCGAAAAGCGCCTGGAACCGCAGCGTCGGCCACGTGCCCGGCGGCTCATCCTCGGGGGCGGCGGTCTCGATTGCCGACGGCATGGCATTCGGCGCGCTCGGCACCGATACCGGCGGCTCCTGCCGAATCCCGGCGGCCTTCAACGGCATCGTCGGCTACAAGCCGACGCAGCGCCGAATTCCGCTCGATGGCGGCGTGCCGCTGTCGTTCACGCTCGACAGCTACGGCCCGCTGGCCAATTCAGTCGCCTGCTGTGCGGCGCTTGACGCGGTGTTGGCCGATCAGCCGTTGGCGCCGCTGACGCCGCGCCCGGTGAAGGGCATGCGGCTCGCGGTGCCGACCACGGTTGCACTCGACGATCTCGATGATGCCGTTGCGAAAACCTTCGAGCGTGCGCTCGCCGCGCTGTCGCGCGCCGGCGCGCTGATCGAGCGGATCGAGGTCCCTGAACTGCTCGACGTCGGCGTCATGAACGCCAAGGGCGGCTTTGCTGCTGCCGAGAGCTATGCCTGGCACCGCTTCCTGCTCGCCAGCAAGGGCGACATCTACGATCCCCGCGTCGCCGTGCGCATCCAGCGCGGCGAGGGCTTTCCGGCTGCCGACTATATCGATCTGCTCAATGCGCGGCGCTCTTTCATCGCCCGCACCGAACAGCGCATCGCGCCCTATGACGCGATGGTGCTGCCGACCACGGCGAACCTGCCGCCGACGATTGCAAGCCTCGCCGATGACAAGGCATTCGGCACCGAGAACCTGCGCGCGCTGCGCAACTGCACGCTGATCAATGTGCTCGACGGCTGCGCTATCTCGCTGCCGGCGCATCGCGAGGGCGAGGCGCCGGTCGGCCTGATGCTCGCGGCCGCGGGCGGTTTGGATCGCCGCATCTTCGAGCTTGCGGCCGGAATGGAGACCGTCATCCGTGTTTGATCTCACCTTCAATGTCGACGACAAGGGCGTTGCCACGCCGCTGACGCTGGAAATCAAACAGGCCGTGATCGCCGGCTGGACCGGCCGCGATCCGGTGGCGCGCGACAAGCACATCGCGGAGCTCGAGGCGATCGGCATCGCGCGGCCCGCGACCACGCCGATCTATTACCGCTGCTCGGCGCGCCGGCTCACCTTCGCGGACGCCATTGAGGTCTGCGGCGAGGACTCCAGCGGCGAGGTCGAGTTCGTGCTGATCGGCTGGCAGGGCCGCATCTTCGTCGGCTGCGGCTCCGACCATACCGATCGCAAGGTCGAGAGCTACAGCGTCACCGTGTCGAAGCAGATGTGCGACAAGCCAATGGCCTCCGAACTCTGGGAGCTCGAGGACGTCATTGGCCATTGGGACCAATTGGTTCTGCGCGCCTGGGCCACAATCGGCGGCCAGCGCGTGCTCTACCAGGAGGGCACGCTCGATCACATGCTGCCGGTGAAGGACCTGATCGCGGGCGGCTTCGACAAGGGCGCGCTGCCCGACGGCTGCGCCATGTTTGGCGGCACCTTCGCGGCCAAGGGCGGCATCCGCCCGGCCAGCCGCTTCGAGTTCGAGCTGGAAGACCCGGTGCTGAAGCGGAAGATCAGCCACGGCTACGACGTCGTGACGCTGCCGGTGCGGGGCTGATCTCGCCGTAAGTCGTGCCAGAAAAACTCGGCTGACACTCTCTCCACGCGTCGTCCCGGCGAAAGCCGGGACCCATAACCACAGGGCATCGTGGTTGGCACGCTGTGGCCCCGGCGATCTCAACCACTGACGACGGTGGTTATGGGTCCCGGCTTTCGCCGGGACGACACCGAGAATGGGTGGCGTCCTGCGGCACATTTCGATCGGAAATCGGGTGGCGCCGGCCGCGCTTATGAGCCAGATTCCGCCGCATGACAGCGACAGCCAAAGCCATCACCCGCCCAGCCACGGACATTCCCGCCCGCATCGACGCACTCGACTGGAACTGGATCACGGCCGATCTCGACGGGCAGGGATGCGCCGTCCTCAACGGCCTGCTGACGCCTCGGGAATGCGATGCCATCGCCGCGCTCTATCCCGACGACGGCCGGTTCCGCAGCCGGGTCGTGATGGGCCGCCACGGCTTTGGCCGCGGCGAATACAAATACTTTTCCTATCCGCTGCCGGACCTGATCGCGGAGCTGCGGCCGGCGCTGTATGCGCGGCTGACCGCCACGGCCAACCGCTGGAACGAGACAATGGGGATCGACATCAGCTATCCCCCATCGCACGCGGCGTTCCTGAAGCGCTGCCACGATGCCGGGCAGACCCGGCCGACGCCGCTGCTGCTGCAATATGGCGAGGGCGACTACAATTGCCTGCACCAGGATCTCTATGGCGAGCACGTGTTCCCGATCCAGGTCGCGATCCTGCTGTCCGAGCCGGGGCGCGATTTCACCGGCGGCGAATTCGTGCTGACCGAGCAGCGGCCGCGGATGCAGTCGCGGCCCGAGGTGGTGCCGCTGACCAAGGGCGATGCGGTGGCGTTTGCCGTGCATCATCGTCCGGTGCAGGGGACGCGGGGGCCGTATCGTGTCAATCTGCGCCATGGCGTCAGCCGTATCAGGTCCGGCCATCGCCATACCGTTGGCGTGATCTTCCACGACGCAAAGTGAGTGCGCAGAAGCTTGGCTGCTGATCTGTTCGAGACCACTGGTGATGCACGACCGCCGCGCGAGGCGATCGCGGACGGCGCGGTGCTGTTGCGCGGTTTTGCCAAGCCGTTCGAGGCCGAACTGATCCCGGCATTGCGCGTGATCGTGAAGCAGGCGCCGTTCCGCCATCTGATCACGCCGGGCGGCCACCGGATGTCGGTCGCGATGACCAATTGCGGCAACCTCGGCTGGGTCTCCGATCCGAGCGGCTATCGCTATGATCCGATCGATCCCAATACGGGGCAGCCGTGGCCGGCGATGCCGGAGGTGTTGCGCAAGCTCGCTGCCGACGCTGCTGATGAGGCCGGCTTCACCGGCTTTGCGCCGGAGGCATGTCTGATCAATCGCTACGTCCCCGGCGCAAAGCTGTCGCTGCACCAGGACAAGGACGAGCTCGACTACGCGGCACCGATCGTCTCGATCTCGCTCGGGCTGCCGGCGATCTTCCTGTTCGCCGGCCTGAAGCGCAATGACACGCCGCGCCGCTACCGGCTCGAGCACGGCGATGTTGCGGTGTGGGGCGGGCCGTCACGGTTATTTTATCACGGCGTCGCGGCGCTCGCCGATGGCGAGCACGGTTTGCTCGGCCGCCAGCGCATCAATTTGACCTTCCGCAAGGTGCGCTGACGCCCCTCCCGCAGAACGCGGAGGTGGTCTAAACTTGGCGCATGACCACCAAGGCCGACCGCGCCGTCAACCGCACCGGCGTCTATCTCGCCGTGTTGCAGCTCGTCTTCACGCTGGGCTGGACCACATACCTGATCTATCTGCCAAAGCTGTGCGCCGAAGTCGGCATCGCGCCTTCGACCGTCATCCTGATCCTGATGATGGACCAGGGCATCTTCACCATCACCGACACGGCGATGGGCATGGCTGCCGACAGGATTTCCAGGCTGGTCGGCCGCCTCGGCGTGTTCGTCGGCATCCTCGCCGCGATCTCCTGCGCCGCCTTCATCGCGCTGCCTTACCTGGCGGGCACCGGGCCGGGCGCCAAGATCTGGCTGATCGCGCTGATCGTGATCTGGGCGGTGACGTCATCGGCGTTGCGCGCCCCGCCGCTGACGCTGCTCGGCAAGTATCGGGCCGAGCCGTCGGTGCCGTTCCTCGCCGCGCTGGCGATGCTGGGCTACGGCATCGCCGGTGCGCTCTCGCCCTATCTCGCCGTTGTGCTGCGCAACCAGGATGCGCGGCTGCCGTTCGTGCTGTCCGGCGCGGTGCTGCTGCTGACCGCGCTCGCGTTTTCAGGGATCGAGCGCCGCATCGCCGAGGAGGCGCAGCCGGCGCGGCTGGCGCCACCGGCCAAGCGGCTCGGGGCGGTGCCGATGTTCCTGATCGCGTCGATGGTGCTGCTTTCGCTCGGCTATCAGCTGCACTTCAATATCAACAGCGCCCCGTTCTATCTGCGCTTCGCCACGGCGGATAATCTGCAATGGCTGATGCCGGTGTTCTGGATCGGCTTCAACATCGCGATGTTTCCGGCGAGCATCGTCGTCAGGCATCGCGGCGGCCTGATCGTGATGGGCGCGGCGGGGCTGCTCGGCGCATTCGCCATCATTGCCGCGGAGATTGCCGGAAGCCTAAACGCCCTGATCGTGGCGCAGTTCCTGGCGGGGGCTGCCTGGGGCTGCATGCTGATGAGCGCGGTGTCCGCAGCCCTTGCGATCGGGGAGACCGGCGCGGAAGGCAAGGTCACCGGCCTCGTGTTCTCGGCGCTGGCGCTTGCGACCTTTGCGCGGATGGCGGCAGTCGCCGGCGGCCTGCAGAAGATACCGGACTATGCGCCGCTGGTGCACTGGGCGCCGGTCGCCTGCTGGTCGGTCGCCGGCGCCGGCCTGCTCGTGATCGCCGCGTCGCGGCTGCAACGGGGTGTGAAGAGCGCCTAGTTATTTCTCGCTGGGTGGATAAACGCCCAGGGGCTGACTTCCGAATCCGTCGGCACCTCCACCGAGATCACGTAAGGCCCGCCGTCGGCGAGCGCCGTCTCCAGCACCGGGCGGAAGTGATCGGGCGAGGTGACGCGCGCGGCGCCGACGCCGAATGACTCCGCGAGCTTGACGAAATCAGGATTGACCAGATCGGAGGCGACGACGCGGCCGTCGAAGCGCTCGCGCTGGTCGCGGCGGACATTGCCATAGGCGTTGTTGTTGAAGACCAGCGTCACCACGCCGATCCTGAACTGGACGGCGGTGGCGAGCTCCTGCACGCCGAACATGAAGCCGCCGTCGCCGGTGATCGCGACCACCGGCTTGTTCGGGTTGGCGACCTTGGCGCCGAGCGCGGTCGGGAAGCCCGAGCCGAGCGTGCCCTGATAGCCCGAGGTGACGAAAGTGCGCGGCTCGTAGATCGGAAAGCCGTACCAGGAGGCGAAGCCGACCTGCGACAGCTCGTCGGTGACGATGGCGTTCGCCGGCAGCACCTCGCGCAGGATCTTCAGATAGGCCATCTGCGGCTGGATACGCTGGATCTCATGCTCGGTCGCAGCGGTGGCCTCGCGGATCGCCGTGCGGCGGCCTGAGGTCTTGCTGTAGCCGGCCTTGCGGACGGCGGCGACGAGATCGGCGGTGCCGGCCCTGGCGTCCGCGATCACGCCGGCGTCAGCGGGCCAGCGGCGCAACTCGACCGGATCGATATCGATGCGCACGCATTTCAGGCCGGCCGGCTGATAGGGCCAGCGCGACATCGTCGGTAGCTCCAGGCGGGTGCCGATGCCGATCATCAGGTCGGTCTTCGGCCACAGTCTGTAGGCCGAAGCCATCGTGAGCCCGAGCTCATGCGCGTTGGAGACGATGCCGCGGCCGCTGCGGAATGCCACGACAGGCGCGTCGATCATCTCGGCCAGCTCGAGGATTTCCTCGCGCGCCTCGATGGCGCCGCTGCCGACGAAGATCATCGGCGTCTTGCTCCCGGCGATCAGATCGGCAGCCGCCTTGATGCGGTCCGGATCGGGCTGCGGCGCCGGCAGCCGGTCGAACGGCTTGACGGCCGCGACCTGCGTGCGCTGGGTGAACACGTCCCACGGCATCTCCAGCGAAGCCGGGCCGCGCCGGCCCGACAGCATCTCCTGGAACGCGCGCGACACCATCGCGGGTGCATTATCGGGGTATTCGATGCGGTCGGCCCATTTCACGAAGCTGCGCAGCGTCGCGAGCTGGTCCGGCATCTCGTGCAGATGGCCGCGGCCTTTGCCGAGAAACTGCGTCGGCACCTGACCGGTCAGGCACAGCACCGGTTCGTTGCAGCCGAAGGCGGTGAGCAGCGCCGCCGAGGCGTTGAGCACGCCGGGGCCGGGGACCACGCTGAACACGCCTGTTTTGCCAGAGGAGCGGGCGTAGCCGAACGCCATGTAGCCGCAGGCCTGCTCGTGGCGAGCGCCGATCACCTTGAGCTGCGCCTGGTGGAACGCATCGAACAGACCATAGATCTGCGCGCCGGGGAGGCCGAACACGGTGTCGACGCCGTGGGCGACGAGGCCGTTGACGATCGCTTCGCCGCCGGATGTTGAGGTCATGGTGCCGTCCACTTGCTTCTCGGGTTAGATCGCTTCGTCGACAACGCCGTTGCGCAAAATGCCGACGCCTTCGGCCTCGACCTCGACGACGTCGCCGGGCTTCAGATAGCGCGGCGGATCGAACCGCGCACCTGCGCCGGTTGGCGTCCCCGTGACGATGATGTCGCCGGGAACCAGCGTCGTGAAGGTCGAGATGTAGCTGATGAGGTAGCGGAAGCCGAAGATCACGCGCGAGGTGCGGTCGTCCTGCCTGACTTCGCCGTTGACCCGCGTGGTCAAGCGGATATCGGCGATCTGGGCTTCGCTGGTGTAGGGCACGATCCATGGGCCGAGGCTGCCGGTGGAATCGAAGTTCTTGCCCTGGGTGACGTTGAACTTGGCGTGGCGCACCCAGTCGCGGATGGTGCCTTCATTGCACAGCGTGATCGCGGCGATGTGATCGAGCGCGGCGCTTTCCGGAATGTGCCGGCCGGCCTTGCCGATCACCAGCACCAGCTCGCCTTCATAGTCGAGCTGTGGCGAGATGCGGGGGCGCACCACCGGCATGTTGTGGCCGACGAAGGAGCGCGGCACCCGCAGGAACATGCTGGGATATTTCGGCGCGTCCGAGCCGTCCTTGTACTCGGCATTGCGGTCCGGATAGTTGACGCCGATGCAGATGATCTTTTCCGGCGCCGGGATCGGCGGCTGCCAGGCGACCGCGTCCAGCGCGTGGTCGGGCGTGCGCTTGGCGGCATCCTCCACGAGCCTCGTCAGCGCGCCGGCGGCGATCGCCTCACGCAGCGTTGGATACTCTTTGGCGAAGCGCGACGAGAGGTCGACGATGCCGGTGTCGGTGACGGCGCCATATTTCGTGGCGCCGTTGATGGAGTAGGTGGCGAGGCGAGGGGCGGGCATCGGCAATCCATTCATTGGTGTCGTCCCGGCGAAGGCCGGGACCCATACGCCGCGGCCATCGGAATGGGTACGCGGCTAGACGTTCTTTCGGCAACCCTATTCGGTGATTATGGGCCCCGGCCTTCGCCGGGACGACGTGGATGGTGTTCGTTGCATTCTTCTTTAATCCGCAACCAGCACGTCGGCGACGAAGCGCGGCTCGCGCACCGTTTGCCCTGCGAAGGTCGAGCCCTCCTCGAACCAGGAGCGCGGCGCCGGCGCGCCCCACAGCGTCTGGCGGCGCGGATCGCGGAGCGACCAGCGCAGCGGCTCATGGTCGTGATCGCCGGTGAAATAATCGCTGGTGTAGAGCTCGATGCGGTGGCCGTCGGGATCGCGGATGTAGAGGAAGAAGGCGTTGGAGATGCCGTGCCGGCCGGGGCCGCGCTCGATGTTCTTGAGGAAGCCGGAGGAAGCCATCACGTCGCAGAGATGCACGATATTCATCGCGGTCGGTACCCAGTAGGCGATGTGGTGCAGGCGCGGCCCCTTGCCGTTGGTGATGGCGAAGTCGTGGACGTTGCCCTTGCGGTGCATCCAGGCCGCGGCGATGCGGCCGTTGTCGCCGTCCTCCTCGGCATATTCGGTGAGGCGGAAGCCGAGCCGCGCGTAGAAATCGACGGTGTCCTGCACTTCGGCGGCGAACACGTTGAAATGGTCGAGCCGCTGCGGATGGCAGCCCTTGTAGAGGTCGTAGCGCCGCAGCAGATGCGGACGCTTCTCCATCGTGGCGTAGAGCTCGATCTGGAAGCCGAACGGATCGGTGAATTGCAGCGTGCGGCCCTGGAACGGCTGATCGACGAAGGCGTAGGCAACGCCGTTCTCCGAAAAGAAGGCGGCCGCCTTGTCGAGGTCGCCGTCATTGCCGACCTTGAAGCCGAGCCGGTTGCAGGCGGCCTTCGGCGCCTTGCGCAGCACCACCGAGTGATGCTGGTGCTCTTCGCTGGCGCGCAGATAGACCGCCTTGTCGTCGCGATCCTCGATGTGGAGGCCGACTGTCTTTTCGTAGAACGCGGCGCTCTTCTCCAGGTCCGTGACGTCGAGCACGGCATGGCTGCAGCGGATGATGTTGAAGGGCGGATCGAAGACGTGTGTCGGAACGGGCATGGTGTTTCCTCAATTTTGTTCGTCATTCCGGGCTCGCGAAGCGTGAACCCTGAATCTCGAGATTCCCTGGTGCGCAAGGCATCTGTGGTTCGATGCTGCGCATCGCCCCGGAACGACGGCTGGTTAAATTCCCAGTTTCTGAATCTTGTGCGTCCCGCGCGCGAGCGAGACGTGCTTGGTTTCCATGTAGAAATCGAACGAGTAGTCGCCGCCGTCGCGGCCGATGCCCGATGATTTCATGCCGCCGAACGGGGTCGGCAGATGGCGGACGTTTTCCGAGTTGAGCCAGATCATGCCGGCTTCCAGCGCATCCGCCACGCGCAACCCGCGGCCCATGTCGCCGGTCCAGACATAGCCGGTGAGGCCGTATTGGACGCCGTTGGCGATTTCGATGGCGTCAGCCTCGTCCTTGAACGGGATCACGGTCAGGAACGGGCCGAACACTTCTTCCTGCGCGACGCGCATCTTAGAGTTCGCGCCCGTGACCAGCGTCGGCTGCACATAGTGTCCGCCGCCGGGGCCGTCATGCGGCTTGCCGCCGACCGCGATCGTGGCGCCGTCCTTCTTTGCGACGTCGAAATAGCTGCAGACCTTGGCCAGATGCCGCTCATGGATCAGCGGCCCGATCTCGGTGGCGGGATCGAGGGGATGGCCGACCCTGAGCGCCTTCACGCGCGCGGTCAGCTTCTCGATGAACTTGTCGGCGATGCTCTGCTGCACGAGGAGCCGGCTCGACGAGGTGCAGCGCTCGCCATTGAGCGAGTAGATCATGAACACGACGGCATCGAGCGCGCGATCGAGATCGGCATCGTCGAACACGATCACCGGATTCTTGCCGCCGAGCTCAAAATGCACCCGCTTCAGGGTCGGCGCGCCCTGCGCCATGATCGCCGAGCCCGTCGTGCTCTCGCCGACGAAGCCGATCGCCTTGATGGCGGGATGTTCGGTCAGCGCCTTGCCGGCCTCTTCGCCGAAACCGTGCACGGTGTTGAGCACGCCATCGGGCAGGCCGGCCTGCTTTGCGAGCTTGACCAGGAGATCGGCGGTGACCGGCGACCATTCGGCCGGCTTGTGCACCACGGTGCAGCCGGCGGCGAGGGCCGGTGCGATCTTCCAGGTCGAGAGCATGAACGGCGTGTTCCACGGCGTGATCACGCCGACCGGGCCGATCGGCACGCGGGTCGAGATGTTCCAGTGCTCATCCGAGGGCGTGTTGAGGCCGTCGCGCGCCTCAGTGCATTTGTCGGCGAAGAAGCGGAAATTCTCCGCCGCGCGGATCGCGGCCTTGGCCATGAAGCGGTGTGCCTGGCCGGTGTCGATGCATTCGAGCACGGCGATGTCGTCGGCGCGCTCCTCGATTGCGTTGGCGACACGATGCAAGAGCTTGCGGCGCTGCGTCGCCGGCATGTCGCGCCAGGCCTTGAAGGCCTTGGAAGCGGCGGTTGCCGCGCGGTCGATATCCTCGGCATTGCCACGCGCGACGGTTGCCAGCACGGTGCCGTCGATCGGCGATTTTGTCTCGAAGGTCTGGCCGGAGGCCGCCGGGACGACCTTGCCGTCGATCAAATTGCCAATGCCGTCTGCCTTCAACTTGGCGAGCAGGGGGCCGGCGCGATCGCGATTGGCCTGGAACACGTCGGCCGATGATTTCGGAGTGGCTTTATCCATTGACCGTCTCCACCTTCAGTGCGTCGTGGATGTTGTTGCGCTTCCAGCTGGTTTCCTTGTCGTTGATCTGCATGTCGAACGACAAGGCGAATTTGCTCTTTGCAAATACCGGATCAAGATGCGCCGACAGCGCCTTGAAGATGTGCTCGCCGGCTTTCTTGCGGGTGGCGAGATCGCGGCCCTCGCCAAGCCGCAGCACCGTGTCGAGGAAGCCGTAATTCGCGCGACCGTCGGCGATCGCGTAATGCTCGCATCTGATGGCGCGGACGCGGATGCCGCCGAGCGGGAAGATCCCGGTCTCGACTGCGGCCTTGCGTACCAGTTCGACGGTTGCGCCGATGTCGACGAGGCCGTCGAGATTGGCGGAATATTCAAGCGTGAAATGCGGCATGCAGCGCTCCTGCTGAGTGCGGTCAGGCGAAGTAGCAGCTCACGGAACCGTACGGTCCGTAATCGGCCTGAATGGTGTCGCCCTTGCGGGTCTCGATCGGACGGATGAAGGAGCCTGCCAGCACGACCTGTCCGGCCTCCAGCGCCAGCCCGTTCGGGGCGATCTTGTTGGCGAGCCACGCCACCGCGGTCGCCGGATGATTCAACACGCCGGCGGCGAGTCCAGTTTCCTCGAGCCGGCCGTTGCGGAAGCACAGCGCGCCGATCCAGCGCAGATCGGCATCGAGCGGACGGATCGGCCGGCCGCCGAGCACGATGCCGGCATTGGCGGCATTGTCGGCGATGGTGTCGAAGATTTTTCGCGTTGCCTTGGTCTCGGGGTCGACGCGCTCGACCCGGGTATCCAGGATTTCCAGTGCCGGCACCACGAAGTCGGTGGCGTTGAGCACGTCGAACAGCGTGCAGTCCGGTCCAGCCAGACGATGCTTCATCACGAAGGCGAGCTCGGCCTCGACGCGGGTTGCGATGAAGCGGTCGGTCGGCACCAGGCCGCCATCGGCAAAGAACATGTCGTCGAGCAGGATGCCGGAATCGGGCTCGTCGATATTGAGCGCGCTTTGCATCGCCTTCGAGGTCAGGCCGATCTTGTGGCCCTTGACGACGCGGTCCTGCGCCACCTTCATCTCGACCCAGGCCTTCTGAATCGCGTAGGCGTCTTCGAGGGTGATACGGGGGTATTCCAGCGACAGCTGGCGGATTTGCTTGCGGGTCTTTTCCGCAGTGTCGAGCCGTTCGGCGGCAGCGCGGATATCGTCCTTGGAGAGGGCCATGCGTGATACACAAAAGTGGGTGTTGGGGAGATGATTAACATGTTAAATGAATTCCCGCAAACTGAATCGGGGCATGCTGCAACGCAAAAGATCGTTGTGGTGGATTGAGCGATGGCGCGAAAAAATAACGACACGCGGTCAGGGCAGGGTGACGAAGGATCGCCGCGCCGCACGCCGATGCGCGAGTTCTCGCGCTCGCTGCCGATGTCGCTGCTCCGCGCCCGCGAAGCGGTGATGCGGCAATTCCGTCCGTCGCTGCGCAATCACGGGCTGACCGAGCAGCAGTGGCGGATCCTGCGGGCGCTCACCGCGGTCGACGAGATCGAGGTCACCGAGCTCGCCCGCATGGCGTTTCTGCTCGGCCCGAGCCTGTCGCGCATCCTGCGCGATCTCGAGGCCCGCCAGTTGATCGAGCGCAAGGCGGCGGAGACCGACGCAAGGCGCGCGGTCGTCTCGATCTCCGCCAAGGGGTTGAAGCTGATCGAGGCGGTGGCGCCGACCTCGGAGGTGATATACGCCGCCATCACCAGGCGCTATGGCGCGCGCAAGCTTGCGGAATTGCAGGAGATGCTGGGCGCGCTGGAGGCAAGCCTTGCCGGAATGAGCTCCACGGATGACGTCGAGGCCGAGGCTGACGAGTAGCCGGCAATTTGCGCGATGGCGTGCGGCAGTGCCGGTCAGGCCATGTAGGGAACGCGCGAAATCACGTTGATGGCGCGGAATTCGGCGATCCAGCCCGCAACCTTCGAGTGGGACCACTCGATATGCCGGCGCAAGGTCGCGGCCGCCGTGTCGCCGTCGCGCGCGCGCAAGGCTTCAATGATCACCAGATGCTCGTCCATGAAGGAATCGATCTGCGGCGCGGTCAGGGCGACCTGAATGTGCTTGCCGATCACGAAAGCGCAGTGGGTGCGCTTGAGGGCTTCGAGCATCTCGCGATTGACGCCGTAACCCAGGCACTGGATATGGAGATCACCCTCGATCTCGTCGAGCTCGCCGACACCGACGCGGTCGCGGTATTGGATCCCCTCGCGCAGCCGCTCGGCCATGCGGTCGAGCAGCGCCGCCGGTATCTTCGCAGCAGCGGATTTCAGCAGCAGCGGCTCCAGCGTCGCGCGCATCTCGAAGATGTCGCGGACGCGATCCTCATCCAACGGCACCACGTACCAGTGGGCCTTGGCGCCTTTCTCCAGGATTCCGATCGCCTGCGCTCGCAGCAGCAAATTGCGCGCAACGGTGCGCCCGACCCGGAAATGCCGCGCCAGTGCGAGCTCGCTGACGCGGAAGCGTCCGAACAGCGAGCGGTAGATGATCTCGCGTTCGAGCTTGTAATAGAGTGCGTCCCAGGCGTCGCTGCGCACCGCCTCGACCGGCCCGTCGGTCAGCCCCAGCATCTCCGGCGTGATCGGGACGCGCCGTGGTTCGACCTGGCGCTTGCCGGCGATGACGCCGCGGCCGTCGAACCGGCGCACCAGGCCGATCAGCTCGAGCTGCTCGAAGGCCTGCCGCACCGGGGAGCGGCTGGAGCCGAACAAGGTAGCGATCGCCGATTCGGACATGACGGTGCCGGGTGGAACGTCACCGGTCCGGATGCGCTTGGCCAATGCGGCCTTGATCAGCGCATAGGCCGGCTGTTTCCGTCTGGTCTGCGATTTCGCTCTTGGCATCGACATGGATGGGTGCTCGGCCGCCACACTAACACGTGATCGCGTCGCGGTCGCTCGCAACAGGCATTTACGCACCGCCTGTGCCGAACTTTTGACCATTGCGTGCAATGTACAATCATGGTTAGCTGGCCCATACGCTTGGATTTGATGATCGCCGTTGCACGTCGAGTGCGCTGCAGCGGCGCTGATGTTTGTTCGTCACGCTGCGAGTGCTGTGGACAGGGCAACGAGTCTACGCGTCCAGCTCGTCTCAACGCAGCCGACATTAAAGTTCGGCGCAATACAGGGAGGATTGAATGAAACTGACGAGGCGTGAGTTTTCCGCCGGTTTGGCGGCAGGTCTCGCTGCTCCCGCGCTGATGCGGAGCGCTTGGGCGCAGGGCGCGACCATCAAGATCGGCATGTGCGTGCCGGTGACCGGACCGGCCGCGGAGCAGGGGCTGTGGGCGCAGAACGGCGCCAAGCTGGCGCTGGCCGCGGTCAACAAGGCCGGCGGCGTGCTCGGCAAGCAGGTCGAACTCGTCATCGAGGATGATCAGACCACCAATCCGGGCATTGTGCTGGCCTTCTCCAAGCTTGCCGCGCAATCCGACATCGTCGCCTTCCTCGGCTCGATCCGCTCGACCCAGGTGCAGGCGATGGCGCCCGACGTGATCAAGGTCGGCAAGCCGGTGATGATCGGGGGCACCAATCCCGACCTCACCCATTCCGGCAATCCGTGGCTGTTCCGCTTCCGTCCGAACGACAATTATTCCGGCCGCGTGATCGCCGATTTCGGCGTCAACACGCTGGGCAAGAAGAAATGGGCGATCGTCCATTCCACCGATGCCTTCGGTACTGCGGGCGGCAAGGCGCTGTCAGAAGCGCTGAGCAAGCTCGGCTCGCCGCCGGTGCTCGACCAGGGCTATGCCAACCAGAGCCAGGACTTCACCCCTGTGGTGCTGGCGGTGAAGCAGTCCGGCGCCGATGTGCTCGGCACCTACTTCACCTTCGAGAACGACCTCGGCATCTTTGCCCGGCAGCTGCGCCAGCTCGGCGTCAATATCCCCTGGGTCGGCTCGCCCTCGGTGGTGGCGGTCTCCTCGACCAAGCTCGCCGGCCCCGCGCTGTTCGGTACCTTCGGGGTCGCCGACTTCGCCGAAGACTCAAGCGACGCCGCAAAGACGTTCGGCAAGGCCTATCGCGATGCCTACAAGACCGCGCCCGACAACCAGAGCGCCTGGCCTTACGACGCGATCACCATCCTGTCGGCCGCGATCAACAAGGCCGGCTCGACCGATCCGAACAAGGTCCGCGATGCCATCCTGGCGACGCAGAAATTCGCCGGTGCCGAAGGCGAATATAATTTCGACAAGAACGGCGACGGTCTGCACGGCTACAACGTCGTGAAGAACGAGAAGGGCGCGATCGTCTACGACAAGCACATCGACTTCAACGATTGATTGCGGATCGGCCTCTCCGGTGAACCCGGCGAGGCCGTTCTCCCGCGCACTCTGTTCTGATCGGGCGCTGTCATGGATCTGGTCCTACAACTTCTGTTCACGGGCATCGGCATCGGCGCGGTCTACGCGCTGGTTGCGCTCGGCTTCGTGCTGATCTTCCGCGCCACCAATGTGGTGAACTTCGCGCAAGGCGAATTTTCGATGGTCGCCGCCTATCTGATGGTGGTGTTCTCGGTCGATCTCGGCTGGCCTTACTGGTTGTCGTTCCTGATCGCGCTCGCCGGCATGGCGCTGTTCGGCGTGATCTTCAACCTCGGCGTCTATTATCCGCTGCGCCACCGCACCTATCTGCCTGTCATCATCGCCACCATCGGCGCCTCGATCCTGCTTTCGAACTCGGTGCTCGCGATCTACGGCCCGCAGCCGCAGGTGCTGCAGGGCTGGTTCGATACGCCCGGCATCCAGCTCGGCCCGGTCTATCTCGACAGCCAGTACCTGTTGATTATCGGCGTCACGATCCTGCTGGTGCTGTTCAATTTCTGGTTCTTCGAGAAGACGCTGCTCGGCAAGAAGCTGCAGGCGACCTCGCAGGACAAGGAGATGGCCTCGCTGCTCGGCATTTCCGTCTCCACCATGATCATGATTACCTTCATCTATTCGGCCGTGCTCGGCGGTCTCGCCGGCATCCTGGTGGCGCCGGTGCTGTTCGTCTCGATCCAGATGGGTTCGACGATTGCGCTGAAGGCGTTTGCCGCGACCATCATCGGCGGCTTCGGCGATGTCGCCGGCGCCATCGTCGGTGGGCTGGCGCTCGGCGTGATCGAGACGTTCGGCGCCGCCTACATCTCGGTGCCGTACAAGGACGGCTTTGCCTTCCTGGTGCTGATCGCCTTCCTGGTGTTCCGGCCGCAGGGCATCTTCGGCGAACGTGTCGCGGAGAAAGCATGAGCGCCAGCGACAACATGATCCCGGCGCCGGCCGTGCGCTCGAAGCCACTGATCGTCCGTCATCTGCCGTATTTCATCGGCGCCGCCGTGCTGGTGGCGCTCGCGGCCAGCATGCGGTTCGACGGTTACATCCTCAACATCCTGCTGCAGGCCACGACCTTCTCGATCGCGGTGTTCGGGCTTTCGGTCGTGCTCGGCCTGTGCGGCCAGATCAACCTGGCGCAGGCCGCATTCTTCGGCTTCGGCGCTTATGCGGTCGGTCTCGGGACCGCCGACCTGCACCTGAACTTCTGGCTCTGCCTGGTTGCGGCCTGCATCATCACGCCGGTCGCCGGCGCGTTCCTCGGCATGTCGACGCTGAGGCTGGGCGGGCACTACCTTGCCATGGTGACGATCTCGTTCCAGCAGATCGTCACGCTGGTGATGATCAATGCCATCGGCCTGACCCACGGGCCGGACGGCGTCGCCAATATTCGCCGGCCCGAGTTGTTCCAGTCGTCGCAGAGCTATCTCGCCTTCTGCGTCGCGATGCTCGCGATCGTCGGCTATCTGGTCTGGCATCTGCCTGACACCAAGCTCGGCCGCGCCATGCGCGCGGTGCGCGACAATGAGCTCGCGGCCGGCGTCAACGGCATCGACGTGTTCCGCACCAAGATCTACGCCTTCGGTCTCTGCGCGCTGCTCGGCGGCCTGGCCGGCGGCCTGTTCGCCGGCGGCTTCGCCTATGTCAGCCCGGACCAGTTCTCGTTCGCGGAATCGATCGTGTTCCTGACCATGTCGCTGCTCGGCGGCGTGGCCTCGCCGATCGGCTCGGTGATCGGCACCGGGCTGTTGATCCTGATCCCGGAATGGCTGCGCTTTCTGAAGAGCGTGCCCGGACTTTATCTGGCGATCTACGGCCTGTCGGTGATCCTGATCATCCGCTTCATGCCCGACGGCATCTGGGGCTTTGTGTCCGATGCCTTCACGCGCTTGCGGGCGCACGCCAAGGCGCCGCCGGCTGCGGCTGCCTTGCAGCTGAGGCCCGCGACCACGGGTGGTGACATCGTGCTCGAGGTGACCGGGCTCTCGAAGCATTTCGGCGGCCTCAAGGCGGTCGATGGCGTCGACATCGCGGTGAAGCGCGGCGGCGTGCATGCGCTGATCGGGCCCAACGGCTCCGGCAAGACCACGACGCTGAACGTGCTGTCCGGCCTCTACAAGGCGACCGCGGGCAAGATCGTGCTCGACGGCACCGACATCACCAATATGGCGCCGCATCAGCGCACGGCGGCGGGGCTCGGACGCACCTTCCAGAACATCCGCCTGTTCCGCTCGATGACGGCGCTGGAGAATGTCGAGATCGGCGCCGAGCGTCCCGGCAACACCATGATCGGGAAGGGCGAGGACGCGCTGACCGAGCGGGCGATGGAAGCATTGACCTTCGTCGGCCTCGGCAATCGCGCCAACGAGCTGATCTCGAGCTTCTCCTACGGCCACCAGCGCCTGATCGAGATCGCGCGGGCGCTGGCGTCGAACCCGACGCTGCTGCTGCTCGACGAGCCGGCCGCTGGCCTCAACTCGACCGAGAAGCTCGAGCTGCACGAGCTGCTGAAGCGCATCGCAGCGCAAGGCCTCACCATCCTGATCATCGATCATGACATGACGCTGGTCTCGGAAGCCGCCCAGCACATCACCGTGCTGAACTTCGGACGCCGCATCGCGGACGGCGAGTCGATGGCGGTGCTGCGCCATCCCGACGTCGTCTCCGCCTATCTCGGGAGCGAATGATGCCGCTGCTCGAAATCCGCAATCTCGTGGTCCGCTACGGCGAGATCGAGGCGCTGCGCGGCGTCACCATCGCCGTGGAGCAGGGGCAGGTGGTCACGCTGCTGGGCGCCAACGGCGCCGGCAAGTCGACCACGCTGCGTGCGATCTCAGGTCTCGCCAAGCCCGCCTCCGGCGACATCATGTTCGACGGTCACTCGATCGCCGGCCTCGGGCCGGAAGCGATCGTGCGGCTCGGCATCTCGCATGTGCCGGAAGGCCGCCGCGTATTCCCGGGCCTCACCGTGAAAGAGAACATCATGCTCGGCGCGTCGAACCGGAAGGTATCGGCGTCGCAGATCTCGCGCGAGGCCGACGCGATGTTCGACCTGTTTCCGGACATCCGCGCCTTTTCCAACGCGCTCGGCTGGACATTGTCCGGCGGCCAGCTGCAGATGGTCGCGGTGGCGCGCGGCCTGATGGCCAAGCCGCGATTGTTGCTACTGGACGAGCCCTCGCTCGGGCTGGCGCCTGTCATCGTGCAGGCGGTGTTCCGCATCATTTCGCAGATCAGGAAGGACACCACGGTCTTGCTCGTCGAGCAAAATGCGCGCATGGGACTTTCAGTCGCCGATCACGGTTTTGTCCTCGAGACCGGGCGGATCGTGCTGGGCGGCAAGCCCGACGAATTGTGGGGCAACGAAGCCATCGCCGCGGCCTATCTCGGCGGCCACGCCAAAACCCACGCCTAATCCAGCGAGCTATTCCTTCATGGTCACCATCAAGGTCGATAACCTCATCAACTTCGTCTCCGAGGTGTTTTCGCATTCGGAGTCCGCTCCGGACGAGGCGAAGCGCATCGCGACTTACCTGACGACGGCAAACCTCACCGGCCACGACAGCCATGGCGTGATCCGTGTGCCGGTCTATGTCAGGTGGAAGAAGATGGGCTCGATCGTGCCGAACCAGACCCCCGAGGTCGTGGTCGACACGGCCTCGCTTGCGGTGGTCGACGGCAAGTTCGGCTATGGCCAGACCGTCACGCCGATCGCGGTCAAGCTCGGCATCGAGAAATGCAAGACGGCAGGCCTCGCCGCGGTCGCGCTGCGCAACTCCGGCCATCTCGGCCGCGTCGGCGACTGGGCCGAAATGGCCGCCGCCGAAGGTCTCGTCTCGATCCATTTCGTGACTGCGGCCGGCTCGCTGCTGGTCGCGCCTTACGGTGGCGTCGAGAAGCGGCTGTCGACCGCGCCATATTGCGTCGGCATTCCGCGCCAGGGCCAGGATCCGATCGTGCTCGATTTCGCCACCTCCGTTGTCGCGGAAGGCAAGGTGCTGGTGGCGAGCCGCGGCGGCAAGAAGCTGCCGTATGGCGCGCTGGTCGATGCCGACGGCACGCTGAGCGAGGACCCGCACGTGCTGTATGGTCCGTTCACGCCCGATGGACCGCGCGACCACACCAAGGGAACCGGTGCGATCCGCGCCTTCGGCGATCACAAGGGCTCAGGCCTTGCCTTCATCTGCGAGCTGCTCGGCGGCGCGCTGACCGGCACCGGCGCGACGTCGTCGGACCGGCGCTTCGCCAACGGCATGATGGCGTTCTACATCGATCCCAAGGTGATTGACACCAGCAACTTCTTTGATGGCGAGATCACCCGCTACACCGATTTCATCCGCGCCACCAAGCCGATCGCGGGTACAGAGTCTGTGCTGGTTCCGGGCGATCCCGAGCGGAAAACCCGCGCCGACCGCACCAAAAACGGCATCCCCTTGCCTGACGACACCTGGGCGGCGATAGTGAACACCGCGCGCGAAGTCGGCGTCAGCGAAGTCTCGATCCAGCGGGCGACCAGCTGAGGTCCGCCCTCCAAGAAACCTGAAGAAACACAAAGGAAACGTGATCAATGGCAAACAAGGTCAAGCAGGTCTGGGCATCGGGCAAGGCCGTGGTGAACGCGTGGCTCGCGATCCCCTCCGGGTTTTCCGCCGAAGTTATCGCGCAGTGCGGCTTCGACAGCGTCACCGTCGACATGCAGCACGGCGTGCAGGATTATCTCTCGATGGTGCAGTGCTTCCAGTCGATGCATGCCCATCCGGTGACGCCGATGGTCCGCGTGCCCTGGAATGAGCCGGGCATCATCGGCAAGGTGCTGGATGGCGGCGCTTATGGCGTGATCTGTCCGATGGTCAACACGCCGCAGGAAGCCAAGAACCTCGTCTCCTATGCGAAGTATCCGCCGAAGGGCGTGCGCTCCAATGGCCCGATCCGCGCCGGCATGTATGGCTCGGCCGGCACCTATCAGCAGACCGCCAACGACGAGATCGTGCTGCTGCCCATGATGGAGACCAAGACCGCGGTCGAGAACATGGAGGCGATCCTCGATGTCGAGGGCATCGACGGCGTCTATATCGGCCCGTCCGATCTCGGCTTCTCCTATGGTCTGGTGCCGAAGCTCGATCGCGACGAGCCCGAGATCCTCAAGATCTACGAGAAGATCATCAAGGAATGCGGCAAGCGCGGCCTCAACCCGGGCATCCATTGCTCCGGCGCCGAGGGCGCGGTGCGCGCGATCAACATGGGCTTCAAGCTCGTGACGCTGTCGAACGAAGTCGGGTTGATGCAGACCTACGCCAAGATGCAGGTCAACGCGACCCGCGAGAAGTCCGGCGGCAAGGCGTAACTCGATCCTCGCCCTCTCCCCGTTCTTCACGGGGAGAGGGTTGGGGTGAGGGGCTTCTATCCGGGTTGGAATTGACATTGTGCCTTGCCCCTCACCCGGATCGCTGACGCGATCCGACCTCTCCGCGCAAAAGGGCGGGGAGAGGTGAAGAACTCCGAAGGAGAACTCCCATGGCCTCGGCACAAGTGATCCGCCTGCACGCCGACGACAGCGTCCTGATCGCACGCGCGAGCCTGCCGCCGGGGCTCGAGGTGGCCGACGGTGTCACCACGGTCGACCGCATTCCGGCCGGCCACAAGGTCGCGATCAAGCCGATCGCGACAGGCGAGCCGATCAGGCGCTACGGCCAGATCATCGGCTTTGCGACGCAACCGATTGCGCCCGGCCAGCACGTGCATACGCAGAACTGCGGCATGGGCGATTTCGCCAAGGACTATGCCTATGGCGTCGACGTCAAGCCGGTGCCGAATTTCGATCTGCCGGCGACCTTCGAGGGTATCCGCCGCGCTGACGGCCGCGTCGCCACGCGCAACTATATCGGCATCCTCACCTCGGTGAACTGCAGCGCCCATGTCGCCGGCATCGTCGCCGACATGTTCAAGAAGAATCCGTTCACCGGCGACAACCCACTCGCCGAGTTCCCGAATGTCGATGGCGTCGTCGCACTGACCCACAAGACCGGCTGCGGCATGACGCAGGACGAGCCCTTGGCGCTGCTCCGCCGCACGCTCGGCGGCTATGCGCGGCACGTCAACTTCTCCAACGTCATCGTGCTCGGCCTCGGCTGCGAGGTGAACCAGATCGGCGGGTTGATGCAGGAGCAGAAGCTCGCCGGCCGGCTGCGCGCGATGGACATCCAGGAGGTCGGCGGTACGCGCAAGACGGTGGAAGCCGGCGTTGCCTTCGTCAAGGAGGCGCTCACCGATGCCAACAAGGTCAAGCGCGAGGCGGTGCCGGCGAGCGAGTTGACCGTGGCGCTGCAATGCGGCGGCTCGGATGGTTACTCCGGCGTGTCGGCCAATCCGGCGCTCGGCGCCGCGAGCGACCTGCTGGTCCGTCACGGCGGCACGGTGATCCTGTCTGAGACACCCGAGACCTATGGAGCCGAGCATCTGTTGACCCGCCGCGCCGTCAGCCGCGAGGTCGGCGAGAAGCTGGTCGGCCTGATGCGCTGGTGGGAGGAATACACCCAGCGCGAGGGTGCCGAAATGAACGCCAATCCGAGCCCAGGCAACAAGGCCGGCGGCCTCACCACCATCCTGGAGAAGTCGCTCGGTGCGATGGCCAAGGCCGGCAGCACCAACCTCGTCGACGTCCTGCACTATGCCGAGCCCGTTACCAAGAAGGGCTTTGTGTTCATGGACACGCCCGGTTACGACCCGGTCGCCGCGACCGGACAGGTCGCCGGCGGCGCCAACCTCGTCTGCTTCACCACCGGCCGCGGCAGCGTGTTCGGCTGCAAGCCGGCACCGTCGATCAAGCTTGCGACCAACACGCCGATGTACAAGCGGATGGAAGACGACATGGACGTCAATTGCGGCACCATCCTCGACGGCGAGGAGAGCGTGCAGGAATGCGGCCAGCGCATCTTCGACTTGATCCTCAAGACCGCCTCGGGCCAGCCGACCAAGAGCGAGAGTTTTGATTTCGGCGGCGCCGAGTTCGCGCCCTGGGTACTCGGCGCGACGATGTAGGAGCGGAGCAAGCATGCGCGGGCGTCGGTTCGGAACGATTGGATGCCTCGCATTTCTGGCGGCCTTGAGTGTTGGCGTCGGTTCGGCTGACGCCGCAAACATTGTGGCGCTTGGCGCGAGCAATACCTACGGCAAGGGCGTGGCGCGCAACCTGGCCTATCCCGCGCAGCTCGAGGCGATCTTGCGGGCGAAGGGATTGAACGTCCGTGTCGTGAACGCCGGCATCAATGGCGACACCACGGAAGGAATGCTGCAACGCCTGGACCGGGCTGTGCCGAACGGCACCAGTGCGGTTATCTTGCAGCCGGGCGGCAATGATCGGCGCAAGGGCAGCCCTGACCGGACAGCCGATATTCAAAGTCGCCTCAGCGCCCGTGGCATCGCGGTGATCATGCTCCCCAACGGGATGTTGAGCGGACTCCCCCATCAGCCCGATGGCCAGCATTTGACCCCCGAGGGCTATCATATGCTCGCCCAGTCGCTCGCCTCGCAGGCGTCTGGGGCGATCGGCCGTTAGCCATTGAGGGTCAGCAGCCGCGCCAAATTGCTGACGTCGGGACAACGCGCGGGTATTTCCTGGGCAATCGCTGCCCGTTGTTAGTGCTTGATGTCGACCGGAACCAGTGTTCTGCTCAAAAAAGCTGCTGGAGTCCTCGGTCCGTGTCGATCTTCGTCGCACTGCATCACGTCACGCACTACAAATACGATCGGCCGATCGATCTCGGGCCTCAGACCATTCGGCTCCGGCCCGCGCCGCATACCCGCACGCCGATCCTGAGCTACTCACTCAAGGTTTCGCCCGCCAACCACTTCGTGAACTGGCAGCAGGATCCGCAGGGCAACTGGCTGGCGCGCTACGTCTTTCCGGAGAAGACGACCGAGCTCAAGGTCGAGGTCGACTTCACCGCGCAGATGACGGTGGTCAATCCGTTCGACTTCTTCGTCGAGCCCTATGCCAGCAGCTTTCCGTTCGAATACGACGGCGATCTCAAGATCGAGCTCGCGCCCTATCTGGAAACGGACGAGCCCGGGCCGTTGCTCGCCGCTTACCTGAAGGACATTCCGCGCAACGCCGACAGCACCGTCAATTTCCTGGTCGAGCTGAACGCGCAGCTGCAGAAGAAAATCAGCTACGTGATCCGGATGGAGGCCGGCATCCAGACGCCGGAGGAGACGCTTGCCGCCGGCTCCGGCTCCTGCCGCGACTCGGCATGGCTCTTCATCCAGGCGCTGCGCCATCTCGGGCTCGCTGCGCGTTTCGTCTCCGGCTATCTCATCCAGATCCGGCCGGACATCGATCCGATCGAAGGGCCGCGCGAGGTCGAGAGCGATTTCACCGACCTGCACGCTTGGGCCGAGGTCTATCTGCCGGGCGCGGGCTGGATCGGCTTCGACGTCACCTCCGGTATGCTGACCGGCGAGGGACATATTCCGGTCTGCGCCACGCCGCATTACCGCTCGGCCGCGCCGGTGACCGGCACCGCGGGTATTGCCAATACCGAGTTCGGCTTCGAGATGACCGTCAAGCGGATCCGCGAGGCGCCACGGATCACGAGGCCGTTTTCGGATGAGTCCTGGGCGCGGCTCGACAGGCTCGGCGAGCAGGTCGATGCCGACCTGACGAAGGACGATGTGCGGCTAACCATGGGCGGCGAGCCGACATTTGTTTCGGTCGACGATCCGGAAGCGCCGGAGTGGAATGTCGCCGCGGTCGGCCCGACCAAGCGCGCGCTCGCCGACGAATTGATCCGCAAGCTGCGCACCCGCTTCGCGCCCGGTGGCCTGCTGCATTACGGCCAGGGCAAATGGTATCCCGGCGAGAGCCTGCCGCGCTGGGCGTTCGGCCTTTACTGGCGCAAGGACGGCAAGCCGATCTGGAACAATGCCGATCTGATTTTTTCAGTCGAGAATCCGCGCAAGGCTGAGATCGCCGACGCGGAGCGCTTCGCAATCGGCATCGCCGCGCGGCTTGGCCTGAAGGCGGACTACGTCATGCCGGCCTTTGAGGACACTGCGTTCTGGCTCGAGCGCGAGGCAGGCCTGCCGGCCAATGTGAGCCCGGCCAACTCCAAATTGGCCGATCCGGAAGAGCGCGCACGGATCGCGCGGGTGTTTGACGAGGGGCTGACGTCACCGAAGGGCTTTGCGCTGCCGATCCAGCGCTGGTCTCCGCTCGGCGATCGCGTGCCGGCGCGCTGGCGCAGCGAGCGCTGGAAGATCCGGCGCAGCCACCTGTTCCTCTTTCCGGGCGATTCCCCGCTGGGCTTGCGCCTTCCCATCGGCTCGCTGGAACACGTCCCGCCCGAGGATTTTCCCTATGTCGTCGAGCAGGACCCGATGGCACCACGCGATGCACTGGGGGAGATCGATCCGGAGCTGAAGCAGGCGCTCAAAGACATTGAAGAGCCGCTGCCGGTGCGCACCGCGATGTCGATCGAGGTGCGCGACGGCGTGCTGTGCGCCTTCATGCCGCCGGTCGAGAAGGTCGACGACTATCTCGAGCTGATCGCCGCGATCGAAGCCGCCGCCGAGGAACTGCAACTCCAAGTCCACGTCGAGGGCTACGCGCCGCCGTTCGATCCGCGCATCGAGGTGATCAAGGTGACGCCCGACCCCGGCGTGATCGAGATCAACGTGCAGCCGGCGCAAAGCTGGCGCGAGGCCGTCGATATCACCCTCGGCCTTTATGAAGACTCCGCGAAGACGCGGCTCGGGGCCAACCGTTTCCTGATCGATGGCCGCCACACCGGCACCGGCGGCGGCAACCACATCGTGGTCGGCGGCAGCAAGCCTGAGGACTCGCCGTTCCTGCGCCGGCCGGATCTGCTGAAGAGCCTCGTGCTGTACTGGCAGCGGCATCCGTCGCTGTCCTATTTGTTCTCCGGCATGTTCATCGGCCCGACCAGCCAGGCGCCGCGCATCGACGAGGCGCGGCATGATGGGCTCTATGAGCTCGAGATCGCGCTGTCGCACGTGCCGCCCGCGGGCATGGACGCGCCGCTGTGGCTGGTCGACCGCCTGTTCCGGCACATCCTGGTCGACATCACCGGCAACACCCATCGCGCGGAAATCTGCATCGACAAGCTCTATTCGCCCGATGGTCCGACCGGCCGGCTCGGCCTGGTCGAATTCCGCGCGCTCGAAATGCCGCCCGATCCGCGGATGTCGCTGGCGCAGCAGCTTCTGATCCGCGCGCTGATCGCCAAGCTGTGGCGCGAGCCGCAGCAAGGCAAATTCGTGCGCTGGGGCACCGCGCTGCATGACCGCTTCATGCTGCCGCATTTTCTCTGGGAGGATTTCCTCGGCGTGCTCGCCGAGCTCAAGCAGTCAGGCTACGACGTCGAGCCGGAATGGTATCAGGCGCAGCTTGAATTCCGTTTCCCCGTCTTCGGCCGCGTCCATCACGGCGGCGTCGGCCTGGAGTTACGGCAGGCGCTCGAGCCCTGGCACGTGCTCGGCGAGGAGGGCACTGCGGGCGGCACCGTGCGCTACGTCGATTCCTCGGTCGAGCGTCTGCAGGTGAAGGCGACCGGATTCGTCGAGGGCCGCCACGTCATCACCTGCAACGGCAGGCGGATGCCGATGACCGAGACCGGCCGCGCCGGCGAGGCGGTCGCCGGCGTCCGCTTCAAGGCCTGGCAGCCGGCCTCCGGGCTGCATCCGACCATTCCGGTGCACGCGCCGCTGACGTTTGATCTGATCGATACCTGGAACGGCCGCTCGCTCGGCGGCTGCGTCTATCACGTCGCCCATCCCGGCGGCCGCAACTACGAGACCAAGCCGGTCAATTCATACGAGGCCGAGGCGCGGCGGCTGGCGCGCTTCCAGGATCATGGCCATACCCCCGGCAGGATCGAGACACCGCCGGAGGAACGCACAATTGAGTTTCCCTTGACCCTCGACTTGCGGTCGCTGCTCCTGCACTAATTGTGTCAAGGGGAAGTGGAATGACCGCATCGGGTGGGCAAGGCAGCAGTCAGGAGAGCAGGGCCCGTCCCGGTCAGCGCCGGATGGCGCAGTGGACCCGTGACTATGTCCGGCTGCCCGGCATTCCCGACGAATATATTGCCGAGAACGGCGCACCGCGGCCGGTCTGGGCCCGCTTCTTCGATGCCTTTGCCGCGCTGTCGCCGGCCGATATCGAGCGCCGCTTTGCCTCCGCCGATCGTCATCTGCGCGAGGCTGGCGTCACCTATCGCGCGCCCGGCGACACTTCCGACCGGATCTGGCCACTCAGCCATCTGCCGCTGATCATCGACGCGGCCGACTGGCGGCAGCTCGCCGCCGGCGTCGCACAGCGCGCACAGCTTCTGGAAATGGTGCTGCGGGATCTCTACGGCGAAGGCCGCCTCGTCGCCGATGGCGCGATTCCTGCGGCGGCGATCGCCGGCAGCAGCGAATATCTGCGCGCGGTCAGCGGTATCAAGCCGCCCGGTGGCCGCTATCTGCATCTCTATGCCGCCGACATCGGCCGCGGGCCTGATGGCCGCTGGTGGGTGCTCGGCGATCGCACCCAGGCGCCGTCGGGCGCCGGCTATGCGCTGGAAAACCGCCTGGTGCTGTCGCGCGCGTTTTCCAATCTCTACAAGTCGATGAATGTCGAGCGCGTCGCGCCGTTCTTCGAGGCCTTCCGCGATTCGCTTCGCGCCAGCGCCGACCGCGACGAACCGCGGATCGGCCTGCTGACGCCGGGCGCCTTCAGCGAGACCTATTTCGAGCATGCCACGCTCGCGCGCTATCTCGGCTTCCTGCTGGTCGAGGGTGACGATCTCGCGGTCTCCGGCGACCGCATCCACATCCGCACCGTCGCCGGGCTGAAGCGGCTCGACGTGCTGCTGCGCCGGGTCGATTCCAACATGCTCGATCCGCTCGAGCTCGACGCGTCCTCCTATCTCGGCGTGCCCGGCCTCGTCGAGGTCCTGCGCAAGGGCGGTGTCGTGGTCGCCAACACGCCGGGCTCGGGCGTGCTGGAGGCGCGGGCGCTGCTCGGCTTCCTGCCCAATCTCTGCCGCCGTCTGCTCTCCGAAGACCTGATGATGCCGCACATCGCGACCTGGTGGTGCGGCCAGAAGTCCGCCCGCGAAGAGGTGCTGTCGCGGCTCGACGAATTCGCGATCGAGGGCGCCTATGGCCGTGGCGTTCCGGATTTTCCCGGCCACGGGCCGGTGCTCCCCGGCGAATTGTCGGCGGCGGACCGCGATCGCCTGAAGGACGCGATCAGCCATCGCGGCATCGACTATGCCGGCCAGGAACTGGTGCGGCTGTCGACCACGCCGGTGTGGGAAAACGGCCGCATCGCGCCGCGCCCGTTCGTGCTGCGGGTGTTCGCGGCGGCGACGCCGAACGGCTGGACCGTGTTGCCCGGCGGCTTCTGCCGGATTGCCGATCGGGCGGATGCGCGCGCGGTGTCGATGGGCGATGGCGCGGTGTCCGCCGACGTCTGGGTGGTCTCCGACAAGGCGGTCGCGACCTCGACCTTGCTGCCGGCGGTCGACACCGTGCGTATCCGCCGCATTGCCGGCGTGCTGCCGAGCCGCGCCGCCGACAATCTGTTCTGGCTCGGCCGCTATCTGGAGCGTGCCGAGGCCACCATCCGGCTGATCCGCGCGCTGTGCACGCCGCTGCGCGATCCGGCGCGGGCGAACTCGACCGGCACCGCACCGGCGATGCATTCGACCGAGCGCATCCAGCGCATGCTGGTCGCCTGGGGCGCGGCCTCGCAGACCGCGCGCGCCAATCCCGCCAAGGTCGCGCTCGAGGCGTTGCAGAACGAGGAGAAGTTCGGCTCGGCGCTGTCGCTGGTGCGATCGGCGCAACGTACTGCGACCTCGCTCCGCGAGCGGCTGTCGCCGGATGCCTGGCAGGTCATCACCGAGATGGCCGAGCGGCTCGCGATCGAGGTGCATGACGACGACGGCGTCGTCAGCGCCGCTGAGCTGACGTTGCAGGAGCTCGCAAGCTTCGCCGGCCTCGCGCAGGAGAACATGAACCGCGCCGCCGGCTGGCGCTTCCTCGAGATGGGCCGGCGCGCCGAGCGCGCCATCAACACCACGCGCTTCGCCCGCCAGTTCGCCTATGACGAAGCCGGCGACGAGGATCTCGACGTCCTGCTCACGCTGGTCGACTGCCAGATCACCTACCGCTCGCGCTATCTGGTGCAGCCGCTGCTCACGCCGGTGCGGGATCTCGCGGTGCTCGACCCCTACAATCCGCGCTCGGTTGCATTCCAGGTCGCCGCGCTGAACGAGCATATCGCGGCGCTGCCGAGCCTCAAGGAGCACGGCCTGATCGAGCGGCCGCAGCGGCTCGCGGTCACGGTCGAAGCGATGTTGACGACGGCCGAAGCGGCCAGCCTCGACGTCAAGACGCTGTTCGCGCTGGAGCAGGATCTGCTCAGCATCGCCGATGCGGTCGGGCTGCATTATTTCCCGCATGGACCGAACGCCAGCCGGCCGGAGAAGCTCACGGGGCTGGCGTGATCTACGACATCCGTCACGTCACGACATACAGCTACGAGACCCAGGTCAGCTTCGCGCGCTGCTCGCTGCGGCTGGAGCCGATCAGCGGCGACGGGCAACAGCTGATCTCGCATTCGGTCGATATCCGCCCCAAGCCCGCGGAGCGCACCGCGCGGCGCGACTTCTTCGGCACGCTGACCGAAAGCGTCCTGATCGAGGCCGCGCATCGCAGCCTTCGCATCGATTCCCGCTCGCGGGTCTCGGTGGCGCGGCAGCCGCCAGCGCGTGACGCCGCGAGCCCGCCCTGGGAGAGCGTGCGCGATCACGCGTTCGAAGGGTTGAGCCTCGATGCGGCCTCGCCGGTCGGCTACGTCTTTGCCAGCGCGCTGGTGCCGGTGCTGCGGCCGGTGACGGCATATGCATCGGCGAGCTTCTTGCCTGGTGGCGGCATCCTTGCCGGGGCGGCCGACCTGATGCGCCGCATCCGCAGCGATTTCAAATACGATCCCAAGGCGACCGTGATCTCGACGCCGCTGCGCGACGTGTTCGAGAAGCGCCACGGCGTCTGCCAGGATTTTGCCCATGTGATGATCGCGGGCCTGCGCGGTCTCGGCCTGCCCGCGGCATATGTCTCAGGCTATCTGCGCACCATTCCGCCGCCGGGCCAGCCGCGGCTGCAGGGCGCGGACGCAACCCATGCCTGGGCGTCGGTCTGGTGCGGCGGCGAACTCGGCTGGCTCGGGTTCGATCCGACCAACGATCTCATGGTCGCCAACGACCACATCATTCTTGCCATCGGCCGCGACTTCGCCGACGTCTCCCCGGTTGACGGCGTCATCGTCGGCGCGCGCAAGCAAAAGCTCAGCGTCGCGGTCGACGTGCTGCCGGTGGAGTGAGCGGCGGCGGGGGCGCGTTCGACCGCGCTAGAGCCTTTTCCGTTCCGATGGAATCGGAACGGGGATTCTTGTTTTGACGCGTTTTCTTTACGCGAACCGGTATCCACTTTGCTCGAAAACGCTCTAGCGTGATCTCGATCAGGCGACGTGCCGCTTGCCCGATTTATCCCACCCGATTGGGCTGACGACGACGCGGTCGCGGCCTTCATGCTTGGCTTGATAGAGCGCGAGGTCCGCGGCCTTGAGTAGATCGCGCGATGTGCGCTCGTGATCAGGGACGAGGCAAGACAATCCAATGCTGACGGTCGGTAACTCATGCTCGGATTCGCGCGCAGCCGTCAGCTTCGCGCGAATCTTTTCGGCAACTTCCAATGCGCCCGCCTTGCCGATGCCAGGCAGCAGCACCGAGAACTCCTCACCGCCATAACGCGCGCCGAGATCGGTTGCGCGCTTGGTGCTGGCTGCGATGCAGCGCCCCACGGTGGCGAGCACTGCGTCGCCGGCCTGATGTCCATAGGTGTCGTTGAACGCCTTGAAATGATCGACGTCGATCATCAGAAGCGATACCGGCGCCTTTGCGCGCATGCCGCGACGCCATTCGACGTCAAGGGTATCGTCGAGGCGGCGGCGGTTGGCGAGGCCGGTCAGCGCATCGGTGCTCGCGAGGTGTGCGAGCCGGTCTTCCGCGGCGGCGCGTCGTTTGAGCGCGGCCAGCAGATAGAACATCAGGATGATCGCGAAGCCGCTGAGCGCGGCCACCACGCCCCCGATCAGCCACAGCTGCTGCCACCAGTCGGCATAGATGCCGTCGAGTGAGAGACCCTCGGCGATGATCAGGCGGCGATGTCCGACCTCCTGAAAGACATAGAGCCGGCTGACATGATCGACGATCGATTTCGTCATGTAGGAGCCGGATTGCCGGGCCGGATACTGCTTGAAGACCAGAGAGTCCTTGATGCTTTGCCCGATCTTGCTGATGTCGAACGGTGCTCGCATCAGTATGGCGCCGTCGGCGTTGAACAGCGCCATGCTGTCACCGGAGCCGAAATTCAGCTTGCGAAACAGATTGTGGAAGTAGCTGAGCCGCATGCTGCCGGCGACCACACCAGCAAAGGACCCGTCGTCATTGCTGATGCGGCGGCTCAGGCTGATCAAATATTCGCCGTCCGAAGTGACCCACGGAGAACTGATGAACAATCCGCTATCCGCTCGCGTCCGATGTGCCTGGAAGAAGTCCCGATCGGCGAAATTTGCGGTCCGCGGCGCCAATGTTCTGGAATCGCGCGTGACGTCTCCTGCTGCGTTCAGCACGAGGATCGAGCCGAGATCCTTGGCCGTGGAGGCGCGGTCGAACAACACGACCTGGCGAAGCTCGGGACTGATCTTTCCGAGGTCCGGCAGCTTGACGCCATCGGCGACTGCCTGCAGCGAGAGGTCATAAAGCTCGATGGTGCGGTCGATCTCGCTGGCGATGGAGGCGATGAGGTTGGTCGCGCCTTCCTTCGCATGCTGGTAGTCCTTGTCCGCCATCTCCCAGAGAATGGCGGCGCAGATCGCCGAAAAGCACAGGATGAGGCCTATTCCGAGCGCGAGCAGCCGTTTGGTCGGCACCGCCTTCGGCTTTTGTACAAGCCCGTTCATTGCTCGCTTCCAATTCCCCGCGCCCCCCGCGCTCCGGGACTTTTTATAGGGGGATCAAATTGAGAAAGCCGACCTGAAGCGCGTGCAATTTTGGCCCGTGCGTTGGGAGAATCTTTACTAGAGCGTTTTCGAGCGAAGTGGACGCCGGTTCGCGTGAAGAAAACGCGTCAAAACAGGAATCTAGAGCTTCAGTTCTGATTCAATCAGAACTGAAAATGCTCTAGCCGGGATCTCGCGCAGGGTTCCGGCGCGTCGCGTGATCCGTTCAGGTTCCCGTCCGCCGCAGGTCCTACGCGGCGTCGCTGCGCAGGCTGCGGAAGAACTGCTCGACCTCGCGCGACAGCGTCTCGGCGGTTGCGGTCAGATCGTTCGAGGCTGCGAGCACCGATTCCGCCGCCTTGCTGGTCTGGTCCATATCGTCGCGGAGCGAGCCGACATTGGTCACCAGGGTTTCATTGCCCTGGGCGGCCATGTGCGCATTGGCGGAGATTTCGCGCGTGGCGGCGTCCTGCTGGCCGATCGCGCTTGCGATGTTGGCGGTGACGTTGCTGATCTCGCGCACCGCCTGGCCGATCTCGCGCACGGCGGCCACCGAGTTGCGGGTCGAAGCCTGGATCAGGCCGACATTCTCGCTGATCTCGGCCGTTGCCTTCGCGGTCTGCCCGGCCAGCGCCTTGACCTCGTGCGCGACGACGGCGAAGCCGCGGCCGGCATCGCCGGCGCGGGCGGCCTCGATGGTAGCGTTCAGCGCCAGCAGGTTGGTCTGCTCGGCGATCGCCTGGATCAGGTTCAGCACTCCGTCGATGCGCTGGGTGGTGGCGGCAAGCCCCTCGATCTCGGTGATCGAGCGGTCGGTGCGCGCACCGGCCTGATCGACCGCGCCGGACGACTGCTTGACCTGGCGGCCGATCTCCTCGACCGAGGCGGAGAGTTCTTCGGCCGCGCCCGCCACCGCGGCAACGTTGCTTGAGGCCTGTTCGGTCGCGCCTGCCGCCGCCACCGCGCGGCCGCTGGCGCCTGCCGCGACGTTTGCGATGGTCTGGGCGGTGTCGCGCATCGTGGTCGCGTTGTCGTGCACCGCGCGGAGCACCGATCCGATGGTGCTGCGGAATGTCTCGAGCGACGTCTCGATAAGCCGGCCGCGTGCATCGCGCGCCTCAGAGTCCTGCGCGACCTGAGCGTTCAGGCTGCGGTTGCGGTCCATCGCCTCCTGGAAGACCTTGATGGCGCCGGCCAGCGCACCGATCTCGTCGCTGCGGCCGACATGCGGCACTTCAACATGGTCGGCGCCCTCGGCGACGCGCTTGATGGTCGTGGTGATCTGCGACAGCGGGCGGGCCACCGAGCGGGCGATGATCAGCACGCCCAGCACCACCACGATCAGGGCGGCCGCGCCGAGCCCGGTCAGCAGCAGCGCCATTGCGCGGCTGGTGTCGGTCTGCCGCGCCAGCTTCTTGCTGCGCTCGGCGTAGACCTTGGAAAGTGCCTCGAGATCCTTGTTCAGCGCTGTGCGCACGTTGCGGTTGGCGTCGTTGTCGCCCCATTCACGCCCGGCTGCGGCCCCGATCTCGATGCCGCGGCGAACCAGCTCCTTGCGGAACTCGACGAACTGCTCGATGCGCTGCTTGAACACCCCGAACTGGCTGGCGTCGTCGGCCTGCACCAGGGTTTCCCAGTTCTTCACCACGCCGAGAATGCGCTCGTTGAACGCCAGCAGCCCGTCGCCGTATTTCTTCACCGCCGCCGGATCGGTCGACATGTAGATGCCGCGGGATTCCATCACCACGGCATAGACCAGCGAATTGACCCGCTCGACATTGAGTGCGGCACGGCTGGCGAGGTCGACGGCCTCGGTCAGCTCGGCGTTGCGCCGCGCGTTGTAGTCGGACAGCACGGTGATGGCCGCGGTCAGCGCCGCGATCAGCGCAAACGTCGAGTACAGCCTGGCAGCAAGCGAGAATCGGGATGCCATTGGAGGCCCGGATGTGGAGACGGGAGATGTGATGGGGGCGGGCATTGCGGGCACTCCAAGAGGCCGGGGAGCACCTTCGGCCGACTAAAGCTTATGCAAAACCTTCATGGACAATTTCTTAACGCGTGCGTTTTCTGTGGCCGCAACCCATAAAATCTCTAAATAATACCAATGTCTTATAAGACGTTCTGAGTCCGCCGGGGGTCGGCGGCTTGCCGCGGCGACGATGATGCGCCGCCAAAACCATCAACACCTCCGGCGCGGAGGGCGAAGCTGGTGGCACGACTTTCGCAAAGAGGTGCTAAGCTATGCCGTCCCCGGCCCGCGACGCGAATTCCCCATGCTCTATCGTCACACCATCGATGCCACCAACTATGCATTCGACGATCTGCGCATCCTGCTTGCCAAGGCCTCGCCGCCGCGTTCCGGCGACCGATTGGCCGGCATTGCGGCCGACAGTGCGGAGGAGATGATCGCCGGGAGGCTTGCGCTTGCCAACGTTCCGCTCAAGCAATTCCTCGATGAGCCTGTGATCCCCTATGAGGACGACGAAGTCACCCGGTTGATCCTCGACAGCCACGACGTTGCCGGCTTCCTGCCGGTGTCGTCGCTCACCGTCGGCGGCTTCCGCGACTGGCTGCTGTCGGATGCCGCCACCCGTGATGTGATCAAGAAGATCTCGCGCGGCATCACGCCCGAGATGGTGGCGGCGGTGTCGAAGCTGATGCGCAACCAGGACCTGATCCTGGTCGCGAAGAAATGCGAGGTGACGACCCGCTTCCGCAACACCATCGGTTTGCGCGGGCGAATGAGCACGCGGCTGCAGCCGAACCATCCGTTCGACGACGCCAGGGGCATCACGGCCTCGATCCTGGACGGCCTGCTGCTGGGATCGGGCGATGCCTGCATCGGCATCAATCCGGCGAGCGACGATCCGAACGTCATCGGCACCCTGCTGCGGCTCTTGGACGACATCATCACGCGGCTGGAGATTCCGACGCAGGGTTGCGTGCTGACCCATGTCACGACCACGCTCGGATTGATCGGGCAGGGGCTGCCGGTCGATCTCGTGTTCCAGTCGATTGCCGGCACCGAGGCAGCCAACCGCAGCTTCGGCGTCGACCTGTCATTGCTGCGGGAGGCCCGCGAAGCCGGGCTGTCGCTGCGCCGCGGCACGGTCGGCGATAATGTGATGTATTTCGAGACCGGGCAGGGCTCTGCGCTGTCGGCCAACGCCCATCATCAGGTCGACCAGCAGACCTGCGAGGCGCGGGCCTATGCGGTAGCGCGCGCGTTCGATCCGCTGCTCGTCAACAGCGTGGTCGGCTTCATCGGTCCTGAATACCTCTACGACGGCAAGGAAATCATCCGCGCCGGGCTTGAGGATCATTTCTGCGGCAAGCTGCTCGGCCTGCCGCTCGGCATCGACGTCTGCTACACCAACCACGCCGAGGCCGATCAGGACGACATGGACAATCTCCTGACGCTGCTGGCGGCCGCCGGCGTGAACTTCATCATGGGCGTGCCGGGCGCAGATGACGTTATGCTGAACTATCAGTCGACATCGTTTCACGATGCGCTCTACGTCCGCGACCTGTTCGGCCTGGGGCGGGCGCCCGAATTCGACGATTGGCTGCTGCGCGCAGGCCTTGCCGGGCCGGACTTTCGCCTCGTTGCCGATGCGGAGCGGCTGCCCGATCTCGCTGCCAGGCTCTTGACCTGAGGGGATAGCGTAATTCTGCAGAGCAACTATCTCGGCAGTGTGACGTTGGTAAGTGCCACAATGTTGAAGAATTTCTGGCCCAGCGTTCCGCGCTATGGTTAGATTTGCGGGTGCTTCGGGGTCATTCGATGAGAGCTGAGGGCATAAAGACGGCACGGCGTATCCTCTGCGTCTTTCCGCGCTATACGTCGTCGTTTGGGACCTTCGAGCATTCCTATGCCCTCACGGACGGCGTCAAGGCGTTCATGCCGCCGCAGGGACTGCTGCTGATCGCGGCATACCTCCCCGAGAACTGGCTGGTCCGTTTCGTCGACGAGAACCTGCGTCCGGCGACGACGGAGGATTTCGAGTGGGCAGAAGCCGTGTTCGTCAGCGGTATGCACATCCAGCGCCAGCAGATGAACGACATCTGCCATCGCGCGCATGACTATGACCTGGCGGTTGCGATCGGTGGACCGTCGGTCAGTGCCTGTCCGGACTACTATCCCTCATTCGACTACCTTCATGTCGGCGAACTCGGGGACGCGACCAACGAACTGATCAAGCGCCTCGCGGAGGACACCAGCCGTCCTCCCGAGCAGGTGGTGCTCAAGACCCTCGATCGCCTGCCGATGACGGAATTCCCGCTGCCGGCCTACGAGCTCGCCGAGACCAAGAAGTATTTTCTCGGCAGCATCCAGTTCTCCTCGGGCTGTCCCTATCAGTGCGAGTTCTGCGACATCCCCGGGCTCTATGGCCGCAATCCGCGCCTGAAATCGCCGCAGCAGATCATCGCCGAGCTCGACAAGCTGCGCGCCTGCGGCGCGACTGACACCGTCTATTTCGTCGACGACAATTTCATCGGCAACCGCAAGGCTGCGAGCGAATTGCTGCCGCATCTGATCGAGTGGCAGAAGCGGACCGGCTATGTCACCCGGCTGGCCTGCGAGGCGACACTCAACATCGCCAAGCGGCCCGAGATCCTGGAGAAGATGCGCGAAGCCTTCTTCGTTACGATCTTCGTCGGCATCGAAACGCCGGATCCCGACGCGCTGAAGGCGATGCACAAGGATCAGAACATGATGGTTCCGATCCTGGAGGGCGTGCGCACCATCAATTCCTTCGGCATGGAGGTCGTCTCCGGCATCATCATGGGGCTCGATACCGACAAGCCCCAGACCGGTGATGCGCTGCTCTCCTTCGTCGAGGAGTCGCAGATTCCGCTTCTCACGATCAACCTGCTGCAGGCGCTGCCGAAGACGCCGCTGTGGGATCGCCTCGAAAAGGCGGGACGGCTGATCGACGACGAGAGCCGCGACTCCAACGTGCAATTCCTGCTGCCGTACGAGGACGTGGTCAGTTCCTGGCGCAAATGCATGGAGCTCGCCTACGAGCCCGAGACGCTGTTCAAGCGCTACCAGCATCAATGCGACTACACCTATGCCAACCGCATCAAGGTGCCGGTCAGCCCGGAGATGAAGAGCTGGGCTAATATCCGGCGCGGCCTGATCATGCTGCGCAACATCTTCTGGAAGGTTGGCGTGCTCGGCGACTACAAGCGCGTGTTCTGGAAGTTTGCGCTCGGCCGGCTCAAGCGCGGCGACATCGAGGGGCTGATCTCGGCGACCCTGGTGGCGCATCATCTGATCACGTTTGCGCGTGCAGCCTCCAGCGGTCGGCAGAACGCCTCAAACTACTCGCTCCGGCTGCGCGAGGCTTCCGTTCCCGCCGAATAGCAGCATGACAACACCGCCGGCGCCATCGTCCCCTTCGCCCATGTCCCCTTCGCCAGTGTCCGCTTCGCTTGCCGATCTGCGCGAGCTCACGCCGGCGCGCGTCGGTCTCGGCCGGTCCGGGGCCAGCCTGCCGACCAGTGCGCTGCTCGCATTCACGCTCGATCACGCCCGCGCCCGCGATGCCGTCCACGCGGCGTTCGATCTCGGCGGGATTACCGCCGGTCTTGCCGGTCTCGGCGTCACGCCGCTCGAAGTGTCGAGCCAGGCCCACAGCCGCCGCGATTATCTGCGCCGGCCCGATCTCGGACGTATGCTGGATTCCGCGTCGAGGCGGTCGCTGGAGAGGTGCGGCGTCACCGCATGCTCCTGCGCCATCGTGATCGGCGATGGCCTGTCGCCGACCGCGGTCAACGTGCACGCCGTCGAATTGATCCGGCATCTCCTGCCGCGGCTTAAGGCCGACGGGATCGACGCCGGCGCGGTGATCGCAGCATCGGGCGCGCGGGTCGCGCTGGGTGACGAGATCGGCACCATCATCGGCGCGCGCATGCTGGTGATGCTGATCGGCGAACGACCCGGCCTGTCCGCGCCGGACAGTCTGGGCGCTTATCTTACCTTCGCGCCGCGAATCGGCCTCACCGATGCCGACCGCAACTGCATCTCCAATATCCACCGCGCCGGGCTGAGCTATGCGGAAGCCGCATTCAGAATCTCCTGGCTTGTGCGCGAGGGCCTGGCACGCCAGATCACGGGGATCGCGTTGAAAGATGAAAGCGGGGCAGGATCGTCCAAGAATGCGCTACCGGGGTGTGGCAAATCAGATACTTGACGGCGGTTTTCGGCAGTTCCCGGCCACTTTAACGTGTCTCTCGCGCTTGCGAGCAAGGGGGCGGACCTGTAAAACCGCGCCGGTCAATATTTGCGTGTTTTCAAGGGCTAGCGCCGATCCGTCGCGCTCACGAGCCTCATTCGTGCCCCATAAGCCAAGCTAGACAGATCGCGCCGCTTCAGAACTGGACAGGGCATGCTCGAAAAGAATTCCGAAAGTCAGGTCCACGTCGAGAAGATCGAGGAGCCGCGGCCGGGCACTAGCATTGCATTCGGGTTGGAGCGTATCGGCCTGATCGCGATCAAGGCGCCGGTCCTGTCTGTCATCATTCTGCTCGCGCTGATGGTCGCGGCCGTTTTCGGCATCGAGCGCATCAAGATCGACGACTCCCTCAGCCAGTTGTTCCGTTCCAATTCCAAGGACTACAAGCAGTACGAAGCGGTCACCAAACGCTTCCCGGCAACCGAGTTCGACGTGCTCGTAGTGGTCGAGGGCAAGACGCTCCTTGCGCGCGAGAACCTCGAAAAGATCCGCGACATGGTCACCGACCTGCAACTGGTCGAGGGCGTGCGCGGCCTGGTCTCCCTTTTTTCGGCGCGCCAGGCGCCCGAGCCCGGCAAATTGCCGGCCGCCCTGTTCCCGTCCGAGCTTCCGCAAGGCGCCGCCTACGACAAATTCGTCGAGACCGTCAAATCCAACGAGATCATTCGCGGCAAGCTGCTGTCCGAGGATGGAACGCTCGCGCTGATCGTGTTGTCGCTCGAGCCCGAGGTTGTCGGCAGCAACAAGCTCTCCAAGGTCGTCGCGGACATGAGAAAGATCATGGCCGATGATCTCAGCGGTAGCGGGCTCAACGCCCAGCTCTCCGGCGTTCCGGTCATGCAGCTCGAAATCCGCAACGCGGTCAAGCGCGACGGGCTGACCTACAATATCCTCGGCATTCTGGCTGGCTGCATCATCGCCATCATCTTCTTCCGCAAGATATCGTTCATGGTGATCGCTGCGTTCCCGCCGATCATTGCGATCCTGCTCGCGCTCGGCGGCCTCGGCTGGGCCGGCTTCAATCTCAACATGTTCCTGAACGTGATGACGCCGCTCATCATGGTGATCAGCTTCTCCGACTCGATGCAGCTGACGTTTGCGGCACGCGACCGCCTGATCGCCGGCCAGGACAAATACACTGCGTTCAAGAACGCGGTGATGGTGGTCGGTCCGGCTTGCGTGCTTACTCATGGCACCGCCGGCATCTCGTTCATCGCGCTGCAATTCTCGAATTCCGAACTGATCCGCAAATTCGGCGAGGCCGGGCTCGCAGCTACCATCATCGCGCTGATCGCGGTGCTCTCGCTGGTGCCTGCGTTCGGAGTGCTTCTGGTACGCAACGAAAAAGTGTTCGCGGTCAAATTCCAGGGCGCCGACGCCGGTGTCCAGGCGCTGCGCAATTTCTGCTACTGGATCGCGGTGCGCATGGTGGGACGTCCCGGGCTGTTCAGCCTGCTCGCGCTGATCGTGGTCGGCGGCCTCGGCATCATCTACGCCAATCTCGAGCCGCGCTACCGGCTCGCAGATCAGGTGCCGGACAAGCGGCAGGCGGTGGCAGCCTCAAGCCGGCTCGACGCCAAGCTGACCGGCGCCAATCCGGTCGATGTGCTGATCGAATTCCCCAAGGGCCAATCGCTGTACTCGCCGGAGACCTTGAAGACGATAGCCGACGTCCACGCGATGGTCGAAACTGCGGCGGGCGTCGGCAACGTCTGGTCGCTGGAAACCTTGCGGCGCTGGCTCGCCGAAAAGGCCGGCAGCAATGACGTCGCGACGCTGAAGGAATATGTCGGCGTGATTCCCGAGCATCTGGTGCGCCGCTTCATCTCGGCGGATCAGGATGCGGTCGTGGTGTCGGGCCGGGTCCCGGATCTTGACTCGAGCGAGCTGCTTCCGGTGGTGAACAAGCTTGATAGCTCGCTGGACAAGGTGCGCGCCGAGCATCCCGGTTACGAGATCGCAGTCACCGGCCTGTCGGTGATCGCCGCGCGCAACAGCGCCAACATGATCGAAAAATTGAACCGTGGCCTGACCGTCGAATTTCTGCTGGTGGCGGTTTTCATCGGACTGGCGTTCCGCTCGGTCGTGGTGATGTTCTCCTGCATCCTGCCCGGCATCTTCCCGGTGGTGCTGTCAGGCACCGTGCTGTGGCTGCTCGGGGAGGGGCTGCAATTCGCCAGCGTGGTGGCATTGACGGTGTCGTTCGGCCTCGGGCTGAGCGCCACCATCCACTTCCTCAACCGGTTGCGGCTCGAGACCAAGCCGGGGGTCTCGCCGGAGCTTGCGGTGGAGCGCGCCACTGTGCTTGTCGGCCCCGCACTGATCCTCACTACGGTAGTGCTGGCCTGCGGCCTCGTCGTCACCGTGTTCTCCGACCTGCCGTCGCTCCGCCTGTTCGGCTGGCTCAGCGCGTTCTCGATGGTCGCAGCGCTGGTCGCGGACCTCTTCATCCTGCGGCCGACCTCGATGTTCCTGATCAACCTGTCGCAGAAGCTCCGCGGCAAGGGCGGGCAACCGGCGCCGATCGAAAAGGCTTGATCGGCGGACAATAAAAGGCCGCAACAAAAGGCCCGGTTCCGAGTGTTCGGAACCGGGCCATTTTTGTTCGCCGGAGAAATCGGTCGGGGAGCGTCAGCTCTTCGTCATCGTGATCGAGACGCCGCGGATCTCACCCTTGGAGTCGATCTGTACGACCTGCTTGGAGCCGTTGGTCTGCAGGTTCAGGTTTGCGGCAAAGCCGGACGCCTCGACGAACACGTCGATCCGCCCGCCGCCGGCGGTGCCCTGCAAATTGCCGAAGATATTGCGGCTGGCCTCGCTCCAATTGCCGGAGATCCGGTCGCCCTGGCTGGTGACGTCGCTGGAAAGGTCGAACTTGTAGCTGTCGCTCGCGCAATGCAGGCTCTGCTTCAGGCTCAGACCCGAGGGCGCGACCTTGTAATCCGCCTTGCAACGAATGCGTTCGGTGGTGCCGTTGGACAACGCCACCGTGCCGGTTCCGCTCCAGGAGCCGGCAAAACCGGCGAACGGGCCGCTGGCCTGGGCATGGACTGCGGAGGCGGACAGCATGAGTGCGGCGCCGACGCCCACAGCCCTGAGAGCCTGCCCAGAAAGGCTGGAACCAAACAGTGTCATTGTGAATTTTCCCATCAAAATCAACGCTTCCTTCGTAAGAAAGCGTCTCGCCGCATCGAAAGTTTAGTGTCACCGAAGAATGTTAGGTTCAAACGACAGAACGGCGTGCGCAACGCCGATATTGTCATCGAACAGAATCAGAAGCCTCCGGCTCGTGTGGCATCTAGCTACGCGCAAGCGCGATCCGCAATTGCCAAACGCGACAAAGTGATGGCACAAATCGTCGTTTGGAATCAATAGTTTATGCGGGGGTTTACAGCGCCGCAAATTTAGCCGCATTTAACAGTGCTTGTCGTCAATCCGTTGCCGCGTTACGTGGCGTCTGCAATCCCCAAAATCCGTCCCGGCCATGCCGAACCGCTTTTCGGGAACAGATTTTCTGCTGTCGGAAATGAAGGAATACGATGCGTAAATTTCTCCTGGCACTTGCCCTGTTGTCGATCCCGCTCTCATCCGGCGCCTCCGCCCAGCAGCAGCAGCGCGGTACGCCCGACGAGCAGAAGGCCTGCACGCGCGACGTGCAGCGTCACTGCCGCTCCGTGATCGATCAGGGCGATTTCACCATTCTCGCGTGCCTGCAGCAGAACCGCACCAAGATCAGCGCGGCCTGCGACCAGGTGCTGAAGATCCACGGCCAATAAGGTCCTCAAGGCCGCTTCAGGTCTCTTGGACCGCCGCAAGGCCCGTGAACGGCATTCCTGCCGGCCACGGGCCGGATATGCTGGCGGTCACAGATAGCATTGGTTTTGGTGGCGTATTCCCCTATATGGGGCTCGCAAATCCCCGCATGCGCCTGACCATTCGCGCCTGCGTCGTGCCATGACCAGTGTAGCCCAAATTTCCCATGACCACCGCGAGCGACCTGCGATCCGGAAAGACCCACCGCGACGAGAATTTCCCGGTCGCGTCGTGGATCATTCATCCGCGGCATCGCGCCCTGATTCTGGCCTTCTATAACTTCGTCCGCACCGCCGACGATATCGCCGATCACGCGACGCTGCCGGCCGAGGAGAAGCTGCGCTACCTCGACCTCATGGAGGCCGAGCTGCTCGGCAATGGCGATACCCAGAAGGAGGCGGTCAATCTGCGCCGGGCGCTTGCCGAGCGCGGCATGCCGCCGCGGCATGCGCTCGACGTGCTGGTGGCGTTCCGCCTCGATGTCACCAAGCTGCGCTACGAAAACTGGGATGATGTGATCGACTATTGCCGCTACTCGGCGATGCCGGTCGGGCGGTTCATGCTCGACGTGCACGGCGAGGACATTTCGACCTGGGCGGCGTCGGACGCGCTCTGCGCCGGTCTGCAGATCAACAATCATCTGCAGGACTGCGGCAAGGACTACAGGAATCTGAACCGCGTCTATCTGCCGCGCGACGCGCTGGCCGCGGCGGACGCGACCGTCGAGATGCTCGGCGAGGCGAAATCACCGCCGGCCTTGCTCGGATGCCTGCAGGCGCTCGCGGTGCGCACCGCGGCGCTGCTCGACGAGAGCAAGTCGCTCGCCGCCGAGGTGAAGGACTTCAGGCTCGGGCTCGAGATCTCGGTGATCCAGGCCTTCGCCGACAAGATCGTCAACATGCTGAAGGTGCGCGATCCGCTCAGCGAGCGGGTGCATCTCGGCCCGGTCGAACTGCTGCTGCAGAGCCTTGGCGGCGTCGCTGGCGAGACCACCCGGCGCGCGATCGGACGGCGTGCGGTCTCAAGGACGGCGGCAGGCGCATGAGTGTCGAGGCGGCGGCCAACGCAAATTACGGAAGCACCGCATCGGGCAGCTCGTTCTATGCCGCGATGCGCGTCCTGCCGCGCGCGCAGCGCGAGGCGATGTTCCAGATCTACAGCTTCTGCCGGCAGGTCGACGACATCGCCGATTCCGATGGCCCGCGGCCGGAGCGGCTGGCCGCGCTGCAGCAGTGGCGCGACGACATCGACGCGCTCTATGCGGGGCATCCCCCGGAGCGGCTGAAGGATTACGTGGCCTCGGTGAAGACCTTCGGGCTCAAGCGCGAGGATTTCGTCGCGATCGTCGACGGCATGGAGATGGACGTGCCGCAGGATATCCGCGCGCCGGATCTCGCGATGCTCGACCTGTATTGCGATCGCGTCGCGAGCGCGGTCGGCCGGCTGTCGGTGCGCGTGTTCGGCCTGCCCGAGGACGACGGCATCGAACTCGCTTATCACCTCGGCCGCGCGCTGCAGCTCACCAACATCCTGCGCGACATCGACGAGGACGCCGGCCTCGGCCGCCTCTATCTGCCGCGCGAATGGCTCTGGCACGCCGGCATCACCAATAACGACCCGGCCCGCGTCACCGCCGACCGCGCGCTGCCGAAAGTGTGCGCGCCGCTCGCCGAGCGCGCCAAGATGCATTTCCAGAAGTCTGACGAGATCATGAAGCGCAATTCGCGGCGCGCCGTGCGCGCGCCGCGAATCATGTCGAAATACTACCGCGCGATCCTCGATCTCCTGATCGCGCGCGGCTTCACTGCCCCGCGTGCGCCGGTGCGTGTGTCCAAGGCGGCCAAGATCGGCATTCTTCTTCGTTACGCGATCATCTGATGCAAAAGACCGTTCATATCATCGGTGCCGGCATTTCCGGCCTCTCCGCGGCCATGCGGCTTGCCAATGGCGGCTACAAAGTGTGCGTCCACGAGGCGACGCAGCAGGCCGGTGGCCGCTGCCGTTCCTATTTCGACGCCGCTACCAATCTGACTATCGACAACGGCAACCATCTCTTGCTGTCGGGCAACCGCCATGCGTTGAGCTACGCACGCTCGATCGGGACCGAGGCCGGTCTCGTGGGACCCGCGCGCGCGCAGTTTCCGTTCGTCGATCTTGCCGGCGGCCAGCGCTGGCAGCTCGACCTTGGCGACTCCCGCTTGCCGCTGTGGGTGTTCGACGAGGCGCGCCGCGTCCCGGACACTACCCTGCGCGATTATCTCGCATTGGCGCCGCTGGCCTGGGCCGGCACCGGGGCGCTGGTCGGCAACACCATTCCCTGCAAGGGCACGCTGTATGACCGCCTGGTGCAGCCGCTGCTGCTGGCTGCGCTGAACGTCGATCCGCCGGAGGGCTCGGCCGGGCTTGCCGGCGCCATCGTGCGCGAGACGCTGCTCGCGGGCGGGCAGGCCTGCCGTCCGCTGATCGCGCGCGACGGCCTGAGCTCGGTCCTGATCGAGCCGGCCGTGAAGCTGCTGCAGGAGCGGGGCAACAGCGTCCAGTTCAGTCACGAATTGCGTGCACTCGTCATGTCGGGTGATCGCGTCGGCGAGCTCGACTTCGGCGGCGGCGACAAGATCGCGCTGGCGGCCGGCGATGCCGTCGTGCTGGCGGTGCCGCCGCGCGCTGCTGCCACGCTGCTGCCCGGCCTGAAAACGCCGACCAAATTCCGCGCCATCGTGAACGCGCACTTCCGCATCGATCCGCCGCGCGATGCCGCGCCCATTCTTGGCGTGGTCGGCGGGCTCGTGGAATGGCTGTTCGCCTTCCCGCAACGGCTGTCGGTGACGATCAGCAATGGCGATCGCCTGGTCGACATGCCGCGCGAGGAGCTCGCGCAGGCGATCTGGCGGGATATCTGCAAGGCATCGGGCGTGTCCGGTGACCTGCCGCCCTGGCAGATCGTGCGCGAGCGCCGCGCTACATTCGAGGCGACGCCGGAGCAGAATGCCCTGCGTCCGGGGCCCGCGACGGCGCAAAAAAACCTGTTCCTTGCCGGTGACTGGACTGCTACCGGGTTGCCGGCAACCATCGAGGGATCGGTGCGATCGGGGGATCGCGCCGCCGATCTGGTTTTGGCCAGGCGCTAGATTCGACCTATTGGAGCGACGCCGGCCAGCGTGGGCCGGCCCGCGATGAAGAGGATATCGAGCGAAATGCTTTCGAGAGATCACAGCGTCGCAGTCGATCCGGTCGCGCTGGAGAAGAGTATCTCCAAGGCAACCGAAGCGCTGCTCGGCTATCGCCAGTCCGACGGACACTGGGTGTTCGAGCTCGAGGCCGACAGCACCATTCCGGCCGAGTACGTTCTGCTGCGTCACTACCTTGCCGAGCCGGTCGACGCCGGGCTCGAGGCCAAGATCGCCAACTATCTGCGCCGCACCCAGGGTGCGCATGGCGGCTGGCCGCTGGTGCATGACGGCCCGTTCGACATGAGCGCCAGCGTGAAATCGTACTTCGCGCTGAAGATGATCGGCGATTCCGTCGACGCGCCGCATATGGTGCGTGCGCGCGAGGCGATCCGTTCGCGCGGCGGGGCGTCGGGCAGCAACGTGTTCACGCGCTTCCTGCTCGCGCTCTATGGCGTCGTGACCTGGCGCGCAACGCCGGTGCTGCCGATCGAGATCATGCTGCTGCCGATGTGGTCGCCGTTCCACATCAACAAGATCTCCTACTGGGCGCGCACCACCATGGTGCCGCTGATGGTGCTCGCTGCGTTGAAGCCGCGTGCGAAGAATCCGAAGGGCGTCGGCATCGACGAACTGTTCCTGGAAGATCCGAAGTCGGTCCGGATGGCGCCGAAGGCGCCGCATCAGAGCGCGGGCTGGTTCTATCTGTTCCGCTCGCTCGACGCCGTGCTGCGCGCGATCGAGCCGATGTTTCCGAAGCGCCTGCGCCGGCGCGCCATCGACGCCGCGCTCGCCTTCACCGAAGAGCGGTTGAACGGCGAAGACGGCATGGGCGCGATCTATCCGCCGATGGCCAACATCGTCATGATGTATGAGGCGCTCGGCATGGACGAGAATTTCCCGCCGCGCGCCATCACCCGCCGTGGCATCGACAAGCTGCTCGTGATCGGCGACGACGAGGCCTATTGCCAGCCCTGCGTCTCGCCGGTGTGGGACACCGCGCTGGCCTGCCACGCGCTGCAGGAGGCCGGCGGCGACGACACCCTTGCCAAGGCCAAGCAGGGCCTCGACTGGCTGAAGCCGCGCCAGGTGCTGGAGCTGAAGGGCGATTGGGCGGTCAAGGCGCCGGACGTCCGTCCCGGCGGCTGGGCGTTCCAGTACAACAACGACCACTATCCCGATCTCGACGATACCGCCGTGGTCGTGATGGCGATGGATCGCGTGCGACGGCAGAGCGGGACCAGGGAATATGACGAGGCGATCGCGCGCGGCCGCGAGTGGATCGAAGGGCTGCAGAGCCGCGACGGCGGCTGGGCCGCGTTCGATGCCAACAACCTCGAATATTACCTCAACAACATCCCGTTCTCCGATCACGGCGCGTTGCTCGATCCGCCGACCGAAGATGTCACCGCGCGCTGCATCTCGATGCTGGGCCAGCTCGGCGAGACCGCCAAGAACAGCAAGGCGATGGCCGACGGCATCGCCTATCTGCGCCGCACCCAGCTGCCTGAGGGCTCCTGGTACGGCCGCTGGGGCCTGAATTACGTCTACGGCACCTGGTCGGTGCTCTCAGCGCTAAATGTCGCAGGGATCGATCGCAACGACCCGATGATTCGCAACGCGGTCGACTGGCTGGCGTCGGTCCAGAATCAGGACGGCGGCTGGGGCGAGGACGCCGTCAGTTACCGGCTGGATTACAAGGGTTATGAAGCTGCGCCATCGACTTCCTCGCAAACGGCATGGGCTTTGCTTGGATTGATGGCAGCCGGAGAGGTCGAAAATCCCGCAATTGCGCGGGGGGTGGAGTACCTAAAGGCAACACAGACGGAAAAAGGGCTGTGGGACGAGCAGCGATACACCGCTACGGGGTTTCCGCGGGTATTTTACTTGCGATATCATGGCTACTCGAAGTTCTTTCCGCTCTGGGCGCTGGCGCGGTATCGGAATTTGAGAAGCACCAATAGCAGGGTGGTAGGGGTCGGGATGTGATTGTTGAGGCGGGGGCCGCCGAGACCGTGGGCAATAGAATTGATCCTCGGCCGGTATTGATCGTGACTGGATTGGTGCAGGAGGCCCGCATCGCGGCGGGGCCCGGCATGATCGTGATCTGCAGTTCGAGCGATCCGCAGCAGCTGCGTGCATTGCTGGCGACGCTGGATCCCATGACGTTCCGCGGCGTGATCTCGTTCGGCGTGGCCGGCGGGCTCGATCCGTCGCTCAAATCCGGCGATGTGGTGGTCGCGACCGAGGTGATGGCCGGCGATACCCGTTTCCTGGCGGCATCCGCGCTGAACGAGGAGATGATCGCCAGCGCCGCGCTGAAGCGCCGCAGGATCGTCCGTGGCGGCCTCGCTGGTGTGGAAGAGGTGATTGCGGCGAAGGCCTGCAAGGCCGCCCTGCGCTCGATTACGGGTGCGGCTGCGGTCGATATGGAGAGCCATATCGCGGCAGCCTATGCCGCAAAGGCAGGCATTCCGTTCGCCGCGCTGCGCGTGATCAGCGATCCCGCGCACCGGGCGCTGCCAGAGCTTGCGAAATCCGCGGTGAAGCCGAACGGCGACATCGACCTGCGCAAGGTGCTGAGGGGCATTGCGCGCAATCCGCGGACGCTGCGGGCGCTGGTGTCGACCGGTATCGACTTCAACCGCGCGCTGCGCTCGCTGCGCAGCTGCCGCGGCTTCCTGCTCGGCAGCGACGTGCTGGTGCCGGTGGAGGCCTGACAAGCCCCGGCAAGGCCTCGCCAGACACGGCGGGCCGCACTGGACCAATGCTGACAACAAAGAGGCCCAGTCGCATCGCGATCGGGCCTTTTGTTTTGGGTGCGCCTGATGACCGGCTTGGTGCCGGGCCGGTCCCGTGCAGTCAGCGCCGGGATTTGCCAGCCACATAGTTGTGAGCTGTGGGTGGTGCCCCCCGCGCGTCCGAGTTCCTGCCGGTCGCGTGCGGCGCTGGCCTCCGACGACGCGGCATGTGCAGCGTCCGGGCGGCCGAGGCCCTGCTGCGGCGCAGGGCGCCCTCGTGGACGCTTGACAGTCAGGGCCATTCAACCGAATATGAATTATGATCCTGTATTCATGAATTAAGGTTCACTATGGCAATCGCTGCGGTTCGCCTCAATCAGCTCGTCGAAACCAAGGCGCGCATCCTGGACGCTGCCAGGGAGGCGGTGGCGCTGAGTGGCTGGAAGGATGCCCAGATCGCCCTGATCGCCTCACGGGCCGGCGTGGCCACGGGCAGCGTGTACCGCTACTTCGACTCGAAGGCGGACCTCTACGCGCAGGTGCTTGGGCTCGTTTCCGAGCGCGAAGTGGCCGTGGTCGCCGCGATCGTCGAGGCCGAAGGATCTGCGTCGCAGTGTCTGGTGGACGCGATCTACACCTTCTCGGTCCGGGCGATGCGCGGCCGCCGTCTGGCCTACGCGCTGATCGCCGAACCCTGCGAACCCGAGATCGACGCGGCGCGCCTGAAATACCGCGCGGCGCTGGCCGACCAGATCGCACGGCTGGTCCGGCGCGGCATCGCCAGCGGTGAGTTCGTCGAGATCGACGCCAACGTCGCAGCTTCCTGCGTAACCGGCGCTTTCATGGAGGCGCTGGTTGGTCCTCTGGCGCCCGAAGCGGCCGCGGATTCCGACGCGGCCAAGGCGATCGCGCAATCGATCGCCGGGCTTTCCGCGCGCATGCTGTTTCGCCACGCCACGCCTGAATTGACCCCTGTATCGCGAGTCTCCGCATGAATGCGCGTGTCCAGCCGGTTGCCGTCGCGGCAACGAAAGCCAGTTCGTTTGCGACCCACGAAGTCCGCAATCAGGCGCGGCCGGCGACAGGCTTCAACGCGTTCGACGATGATCGCGCGTTGAGCGGCCTCATCGCAACGTTCACGCCGTGGGCAAAGGATAAGCTCTCTGCGCTCGGAGCCCATGCCGGCTGCGAAGCCGTGCAGGAGGCGGCGAGGCTTGCCAACGAGCACGAACCAAAACTCTTGACCCATGACCGGTATGGCAACCGGAACGACTGGGTCGAATTTCATCCGGCGTGGCATCAGTTGATGGCGCTGGCGTTCCAGAGCGAGGTCCACAGCCTGGCCTGGTCGACCAGTGAACCGCACGGACATCTTGCGCGCGCGGCGCTGAGCTATCTCTGGAATCAGATCGAGAACGGCGTCGGTTGCCCCACGGGAATGGCTTACGCCGCGATCGCGGGGTTTACCGGCAAGCCGCAATTCAGCCTGTGGCGGGAACGCACGCTGGCCGCCGACTACGATCCGCGGCGGCTCCCGATCGAGGACAAGCGAGCGGCTGTCATCGGCTATGCGATGACCGAGAAGCAGGGCGGCTCCGATCTGCGCGAAACCCAGACCACCGCGCGCCTCGTCGAGCGCGGCGCGCATGGCGAGATCTATGCGATCACCGGCCACAAATGGTTCTTCTCGGTGCCGGTCGCCGATGGGTTCTACACGCTGGCGCAAACCCAATCCGGTGTCAGCTGCCTGTTCGTACCGCGCCTGCTGCCGGATGGGAGCGCCAACCGCCTCCACATCCAGCGCCTGAAGGACAAATGCGGCAACCGTTCCAACGCCTCGAGCGAGATCGAATATCACGACACCTGGTCGATCCTGGTCGGTGAAGAAGGACGCGGCATCCGGGAAATTCTTTCGCATGCGCATCTGACCAGGCTGGATTTCGCGGTCGGCTCCGCCGGCCTGATGCGGCAGGCGTTGAGCCTGGCCTTGAACCACGCGCAAACGCGAACGGCGTTCGGCAAGCCGATGGCCGAGCTTCCGATGCAGCGCAACGTGCTCGCCGACCTCGCGCTCGAGAGCGAGGCGGCGATGCTCGGCGCATTCCGGGTCGCGCGTGCGACCGACGGCCTGCAAACAAGCGACCACGAACGGCTGCTGGCGCGGGTTGCCACTCCGGTGGTGAAGTTCTGGAATTGCCAGCGCGCCCCTTCTTTCACCTACGAGTGCCTGCAGGTGCATGGCGGCAACGGCTTTATCATGGAGAACCCGATGGCGCGGCTCTATCGCGAGGCGCCGCTGAACTCGATCTGGGAAGGCACCTCGAACATGATGTGCATGGACGTGCTGCGGGCCATGCAACGCGATGCAAACTGCCGCGACGCATTCGTCGACGAACTGCGCGCGAGCAGGGGCCTCAACCCGATCTATGACAAGAGCACGGACGATCTCGCCGATCGACTGCGCGCGCGATATCCTGACGACGGGCATGCGCGGGCACTGGTCACCCGCATGGCGCATGCGTTGCAGGCTGCCGAAATGTTGCAGCATGGCGACGCCGCTGCCGCCGATCTGTTCGTGCAATCCAGGCTTGGCGCAGACGGCGCGCACGTGTTCGGCGCGCTGCCATCGTCGGAAGCCCTCAGCCGTATCGTCGCGCGCGCCTCCGTCATCCATCACTAGGGAAGCCCAGTCACATGCGTCAGAGCGAAGTTTGTGCCGTCAACGACATCAGGGCCGTTGTGGGCGAAGAGGAATGGGCGACCCGGGTCGATCTCGCCGCGTGCTACCGCCTGGTCGCGCTCTATGGAATGACCGACCTGATCTACAACCACATCAGCGCGCAAATCCCGGGGCATGACGATCAGTACCTGATCAATCCGTATGGCATGCTGTATGAGGAGATCACGGCGTCGAGCCTCGTCAAGATCGACATCGAGGGCCGCACCCTGTTGCAGCCCGATCACGGCTACAATGTCAACGTCGCCGGTTTCTATCTGCATGCTCCGATCCATCGCGCGCGGCCCGACGTGAAGTGCGTTCTGCATACCCACACCAGGGCGGGCACGGCGGTCAGCACGCTGGCCGAGGGGCTGCTTCCACTGTCGCAGACGGCGATGCGGTTTCACGGGCGGATCGGCTATCACGATTTTGAGGGGCCGGCGATCGATCGTGACGAATGCGATCGGGTCGTCGCCGATCTCGGCCGCAACAACGTGCTGGTGTTGCGCAATCATGGCCTCTTGGTCTGCGGCAACACGATTCAGCAGGCGTTCAACGCGATCTACTGGCTGGAGCAGGCCTGCCGGATCCAGGTCGATGCGCTCGGTTGCGGCCGGCCGCTGCACACGCCCACCGAACTTGCGATCGATAACACGGTGACCTGCTTTGCCGGCACCGAGATCACGCTCGACAATGAGCGCGACACCAATCCGGTGCTGAATGAAACAGCGCAAAATCTGCAAGCCGGTTACGGCCTGCTGGAATGGCCGGCGCTGCGGCGCAGGCTCGACCGCATCGACGGGAGCTATGCGCAATGAGCACGTCGCTAACGGCGCTGCGGATCGGCTTCATCGGTGCCGGCCGCGTCGCGCAAACGCTCGCGCCGGCGTTCGCCCGCGCGGATCTGAACGTTGCGGCCTTCTACAACCGCGGCGGTGATGCCGCGCAGCAGCTCGGATCCCGCGTGCCGTCGGCACGGCCGATGACGCACGCGCAACAGGTCGTGGACAGCTGCGATATGGTTTTCCTGACGGTGAGCGACGACGCGATCCTGCCGGTCTGCCGCGATTTGCGCTGGGAGCCGCGTCACCGCGTGGTCCATTGCAGCGGCGCGACCGAGCTTTCGGCACTCGATCATGCGAAAGCCGCGGGCGCAGCAACCGGCGGATTTCATCCGATGCAGATGTTTGCCAATCCCGACGTCGCGCTCGAGGGGTTGCGCGGATGCACCGTCGGCATTGAGGCAGAGCCCGATTTCAGGCGCGACCTCGAACAACTCGCTGTCAGCATCGGCTGCGAACCGCTGGCGCTGCCGGCCGGCGCGCGGGCGCTCTATCATGCCTCGGCCTATTATGTCGGTCCGTTCCTGATCGCGCTGCTCAAGGAGGGCGTCGAGCTCTGGAAGAGTTTTGACGCCAGCGAGGCCGACGCACTGCGTGCGATGATGCCGCTGCTGCGCGGGACGGTCGCGGCCGTTCTCGACGGTGGCCTCGCCAACGGCATGGGCGGCTGCGTGGCGCGCGGCGACGTTGGAACGATCCTCAAGCACCTCAAGGCCCTGGACGAGCGTTTTCCTCCCTCGGGCGCGTTGTATCGCGAGCTCGCCCTGCGCAATGTCCCGCTCGGGATCGAGCGCGGCACACTCAGCGCACCGCGCGCGGCAGAGATCGAGAAGGTGCTTCGACGGAGTAGCCGGGAAGAGCAGGCGGTCCCCTGATCGAAAAAAGGCCCCGGTTCGCTGAACCGAGGCCTTTCATCATTCTGCTCACACAAAGCCTTAGGCCGCAGTGGAAGCCTTCTGCTGCTTCTTGGCGGCGGCAGCGTCCGCCTCGTCGCGGCGGATCTCCGAGAGCTTCTTCTGGACCTGCTCGGCGAAGATGTACTGCGCTGGACGCTGCTTCGACATGTCGATCTCCGGCGCCATCGGGCCGGTCGTCCTGATGCCGCGCAATGCCACCCACATCGCCTTCAGCGGATTGTTGATCGCAGCGGTCGCTGCGGTCGGCTCGTAGCCGCAATGCGCCATGCAGTCGGCGCACTTCTCATACTTGCCGGTGCCGTAGGTCTCCCAATCGGTGGTGTCCATCAGCTCCTTGAAGGTCTTGGCGTAGCCTTCACCGAGCAGATAGCAGGGCTTCTGCCAGCCGAAGATGTTGCGTGCCGGCATGCCCCAGGGCGTGCACTCGTATTCCTGGTTGCCGGCGAGGAAGTCGAGGAACAGGCCGGAATGCATGAAGTTCCACTTCTTGCCCTTGCCGAGCGCAAAGACGTCGCGGAACAGCTTCTTGGTCTTGGTGCGGTTGAGGAAGTGCTCCTGGTCGGGCGCACGCTCATAGGCGTAACCCGGCGACATCGAGACGCCGACGCCGAGCTCGGTGGTGAAGTCGAGGAACTTTGCGATCTCCTCGGCCGGATGGCCGTCGAAGATGGTGGCGTTGACGTTGACCGTGAAGCCGCGGGCCTTCGCCGCCTTGATCGCGGAGACGGCGCGATCGAACACGCCCTTCTGCGACACTGCCTTGTCGTGATGATCCTTCAGGCCGTCGAGATGCACCGAGAAGAACAGGTAGGGCGACGGCTCGAACAGATCGAGCTTCTTCTCGAGCAGCAGCGCGTTGGTGCACAGCGAGACGAACTTCTTGCGCGCGACGAGGCCGCGCACGATCTCGCCGATCTCCTTGTGGATCAGCGGCTCGCCGCCGGGAATTGCCACCATCGGCGCGCCGCATTCATCGGCTGCGTCCCAGCATTCCTGCGCAGTCATGCGGCGATTGAGGATCGCATCCGGATAGTCGATCTTGCCACAGCCGACGCAGGCGAGGTTGCAACGGAACAACGGTTCCAGCATCAGCACGAGCGGATAGCGTTTGCGGCCAAGCAGCTTCTGCTTGATCAGATAACCGCCGATACGCATTTCCTTGAAGAACGGTATAGCCATTAGACGATTTTCTTTCTGCACTTATCAAAGGGAAGTGGGTTCAGATCAGCCCGCAGTCAGTTCGGCCGGCAGCCGGAATTCGATATTCTCTTCGCGGCCCGGAACGACCGAGACCGACACCGGTCCGATGCGCCGCAGGGCCTCGATCACATCGTCGACCAAAACCTCGGGCGCTGAAGCGCCCGCGGTGATGCCGACGGCCTTCGCATCCTTCAGCCAATCCGGGTTGAGCTCGCTCCCATCGGCAATCAGATAACTCGCGACGCCGACCTCGGTGCCGATTTCGCGAAGTCTGTTCGAGTTGGAACTATTGGCGGCCCCCACCACCAAAATGACGTCCACCAGCTTGCTTAGGTCCCTTACCGCAGATTGGCGGTTCTGTGTCGCATAGCAGATATCCCTGATGTCCGGGCCTTGAATATCTGTAAATTTTGCCTGAAGAGCCGCGATTATGTCCCTGGTGTCGTCCACGGACAACGTGGTCTGGGTGATGTAGGCAACCGGGGCGTCGGTCGGCAGCCTCAGTTCCGCCACATCCTGAACGCTCTGGACCAGCAGGACCGGCCCCGGAACCTGCCCCATGGTGCCCTCGACCTCGGGGTGGCCGGCATGCCCGATCAGGATCAGGGCGCGGCCCTTCGCGATATAGCGTTTGCCCTGGTTGTGGACCTTGGTGACAAGCGGGCAGGTGGCATTGAGCACGGGCAAGTCGCGCTCGGCAGCCTCCTGCTCGACGCTCCTCGCCACGCCATGGGCGCTGAAGACGGTCACCGCCTTGGCCGGCACTTCCGACAGGTCCTCGACGAAGATCGCGCCCTTCTTCTTCAGGCTTTCGACCACGTATTTGTTGTGAACGATCTCGTGGCGGACATAGACCGGCGGGCCATACTTCTGCAACGCGCGTTCGACGATCTCGATCGCGCGTACAACGCCCGCACAAAAGCCGCGCGGCTGAGCAAGAAAAACTTCCATCGGACTTTCGCTACGCAAATTGCACCAATCTCATTCAATGCCCTGCGGCCGTTTCGGCAACGCACTCCACACGTCGGACGCCGCAACGTCAGTTGCAATGTCCGCACCATCACAGGTCCTGCACGGGATCCGTGCCCCAAACGCATGGAAATACAGGCTTTTGTGGCAAAAAGGTAGCGCCTCGCGCGGGTGGGCGGTCAACCAGGAGGGGTGTATGAGGTAATATGGTGTGGATTTCGGGCCCTGCGACCCTCAGTCCCCCTCACTTGTTCGTCACTTTATCGCCCTCTGATGCGGTTTATACCGGCCACTCGTGGCCGTTTCCTGTCGTTTGGAACCTCCTCGCCATCGCGTCGAGGAAGGTAACCAAAACAACATTAGATCGGTCCCGGGAACTCCGCTACAGAGCGGGCGTTTTCGGCCATGCTTCCCCGAGATTAGAAAGAAACGAAGTGCTGACAAATATTGTCGTCTCCGTTGTTCGAACCTGTACGCGTTTTGCCCTTCCGGTTGTGATTTTCGCTGTGCTGCTGTCGATCGGCGCCGGCTTCTATACGGCCCGCAACTTCTCGATCAACACCGACATCAACAAGCTGATCTCGCCCGATCTGGATTGGCGCAAGCGCGACAACCAGTTCGAGGAGGCGTTTGATCGCGAGCGGCTGATCCTGGCCGTGGTCGAGGCCGCGACGCCGGAGCTGACCAGCTCGGCCGCGAAGGCGCTCACCGCGAAGCTGCAGGCCGACAAGAAGAACTTCGAGGCGATCACCGCGCTCGGCTCCGGCGAGTTCTTCGAGAAGAACGGCTTGCTGTTCCTGCCCACCGAAGAGGTCGGCAAGGTCACGGGCCAGCTCGGATCGGCCGCGCCGCTGATCGAGATCATGGCGGGCGATCCTTCGATTCGCGGGCTGACCGGCGCGCTCGAGACCGGCCTTGCCGGCGTCAAGCGCGGGCAGGTCAAGCTCGACAATGCCGCTCCGCCCTTCAACCTGATCTCCCAGACCGTCGAGACCATCCTCGCCAAGGGCAACGCGACCTTCTCCTGGCGCGAGCTCACCAGCGACACGCCGCTGACTGATTCGGACAAGCGCGCCTTCATCGAGGTCAAGCCGATCATCGACTATTCGGCGCTGGAGCCGGGCAAGGCCGCAACCGACGCGATCCGGCAGGCGGCCGCCGATCTGAAATTCCCGACCGAGTATCACGCGCGCGTCCGCCTGACCGGACCCGTGCCGATCGCCAACGAGGAATACGCCACCGTGCAGGACGGCGCGATCACCAACGGCATCGGCACCGTGGTGATCGTGCTGGTCATCCTCTGGCTGGCGCTGCATTCCGGCAAGATCATCTTCGCCGTGTTCGTGAACCTGTTCATCGGCCTTGCGCTCACCACGGCGGTCGGTCTGATGATGGTCGGATCGCTGAACCTGCTCTCGATTGCCTTCGCGGTCCTGTTCATCGGTCTCGGCGTCGACTTCGGCATCCAGTTCAGCGTCCGCTACCGCTCCGAGCGCTTCAAGAACGATAATCTCACGCTGGCACTTGAGAACGCGGCGCGCCGCTCGGCGGTGCCGCTGTCGCTTGCGGCGATGGCGACCGCCGCCGGCTTCCTGTGCTTCCTGCCGACCGACTACAGGGGCATCTCCGAGCTCGGCAAGATCGCCGGCGCCGGTATGCTGATCGCATTCCTCACCAGCATCACGGTGCTGCCGGCGCTGCTCGATCTGCTCAACCCGCCGGGCGAGAAGGAGCCGGTCGGCTATGCCTTCCTGGCGCCCCTCGACCATTTCCTTGAAAAGCACCGCATCCCGATCATCGTCGGCACGATCTTGATCTCCGTCGCTGGTCTGCCGCTGCTCCACTGGATGAAGTTCGACTTCAATCCGATCAACCTGCGCAGTGCGAAGGTGGAATCGATCGCGACGTTCCTCGACCTGCGCAAGGACCCGAACACCGGCGCCAACGCCATCAATGTGATGACGCGCTCGGAAGCCGACGCCAAGAAGATCGAGGCCAAGCTCGAGAAGCTGCCGGAAGTGTCGCGCGTGATGTCGCTCGACAGCTTCGTGCCGGACGACCAGCCGGCCAAGCTGAAGCTGATCGCGCAGGCGGCCAAGACGCTCAATCCGGCGCTCAATCCGGATTCGGTCGATCCTGCGCCGTCCGACCAGGAGAACATTGAGTCGCTGAAGAGCTCGGTCGACAGCCTGCGCAGGACCGCCGGCGACAACAAGGGGCCGGGTGCGGTTGCGGCGCGCCGGCTGGCCGACGCGCTGCAGAAGCTTGCCGATTCGAACCAGGCGACCCGCGACAAGGCGCAGGAGGTGTTCGTCGCGCCGATGAAGATCGTGTTCGACCAGCTCAAGAACACGCTGCAGGCCCAGACCGTCACGCTGCAGAACCTGCCGCCGGAACTGGTCGCGAGCTGGAAGACCAAGGATGGCCTGATGCGCGTCGAGGCGGAGCCGAAGGGCGATCCGAACGACAACGACAATCTGCGCCGCTTTGCCGACGCTGTGCTCGTTGCCGAGCCGACCGCGATCGGTGGACCGATTTCAATTCTGAAATCTGGCGATGTCGTCGTGGACGCCTTCATTCACGCCGGCATTCTGGCGCTTGTGGCGATCAGTGTGCTGCTGTGGCTGGCATTGCGCCGTGTCGTCGACGTGCTGCTGACGCTGGTGCCGCTCCTGGTCGCCGGCATCGTCACGCTGGAGATCTGCGTGCTGATCGGGCTGCCGCTCAACTTCGCCAACATCGTCGCGCTGCCGCTGCTGCTCGGCGTCGGCGTGGCGTTCAAGATTTACTATGTCACGGCGTGGCGCCAGGGCAGAACGAATCTGCTGCAGTCGAGCCTGACGCGTGCGATCTTTTTCAGCGCGCTGACCACGGCGACCGCGTTCGGCAGCCTGTGGCTGTCCAGCCATCCCGGCACTGCGAGCATGGGCAAGCTGCTGGCGCTGTCGCTGGTCACCACGCTCGCCGCGGTGTTGCTGTTCCAGCCGGCGCTGATGGGCAAGCCGCGCGAGGTCGGCAAGGAGGAAGATATCGCCAACGACGTCACCTGACGTCTTCGGCGCCTGACGCCCTGGCGGTCTGCTTTCGATCAGGCTCCGGCGGCAGCGCCGCCGAGCCCGTGATTTCGGCGCTAAGCGCGCCAGTCAATCCTGGCGCGCTCGAGCATTGGAGTGCTCTCGCGCGCGACCACACCGCTTGACGGTGTGGCCGGCTCGCTGCCGCTAACGCGTCGGCTTTGCGATGTCCGGGAGCAGGCAGATATCGCCCACGAGATCGGCCGACGCATTGGCGTTGGCTGGCGGGTTGACCGCCTGCTTTTGAGCCGGCTTGGTGGCAGGCGCCACGACGCCGGTGGTTTTTGGCGCTTGAGGCGCTGCCGATTTGGGCAGGGCGCCCTTCGCAGCAGGGTTGCCGGCGACGCTGACCGGGATCGGCGGACTGACGCGGGTCCAGGTCTCGCCGCCGCACAGGAAGCCGAGCACGCAGCCCTGGATCTCGAGCTGATCGGTGCCGACGGGCTTGATGGTCGAGCTGTAGAGCTGGCCATCCTTGGCGTTGTAGACCTGACCTTCCCACGCATCGACGCCGGCCTTCTTCTTCATGTCGATCAGGATCGGCATGCCGAGCGTCGGCCGGCTCTGCTTCGCGGGATCAGGATTGTTCTTATCCTTGCCGCCGGGGGTTTTTTCCCAGGACACCGCACCCCACATGCTGCCATTACACTGGGCGAGGCGGATGGTTGCGACACCGTCTGCGACCTTCCAGTCGCCGGTGGGGTCCGCAGCAAGTGCCGGTGATAATACGGTGGCCAAAAATAAACCTGAAAAGGCTATTGTACGCGCGAAAGTTCTTGGGCAGTGCAACATGGTCCAAACCTGTGCTTAACTGGACGATCCGAGCGGGGGTCAAAACGCCGCGAGCGAGCGTTTTAAGTTGACGAGATGGCCATCAACCGACGTATGTAACGAATGGTAAGTTCCAATTTAGACGTTTCCGAGATTTTTGTGGAGCGGGAGGGGCAGCGCGGTGCCATGCACACGCGTCACCTCAACGAGCAGCTCGTTCGCGTCCTCAAGACCATCGGCTACGACGTCGGCTTCCAGAAGGGGCAAGGCCAATACCTCTTCGATCGTCAGGGGGCTCGTTACCTCGATCTATTGAGCGGATTTGGCGTTTTTGCGATCGGCCGTAATCATCCGGACCTGCGCAAGGCGCTGAAGAGCGTGCTCGACGCCGATCTGCCGAATCTGGTGCAGCTCGACGTCTCCACGCTCGCCGGCGTCCTCGCGGAACGGCTTCTGGAATATGTTCCATATCTGGACAAGGTGTTTTTCGCCAATTCCGGCGCCGAAACCGTCGAAGCCGCGATCAAGTTCGCGCGCGGCGCCACCGGCCGTCCCGGCATCGTCTATTGCGGGCATTCGTTCCATGGCCTGTCCTACGGCGCGCTGTCGCTGACCGATGATTCGAATTTCCGCAGCGGCTTCGAGCCGCTGCTGCCGGGCTGCACCCCGATACCCTACAACGATCTCGAGGCGCTGGAGAAGGCGCTGTCGTCGCGCCAGGTTGGCGCGTTCATCGTCGAGCCGATCCAGGGCAAGGGCGTCAACATGCCCACCGACGAGTTCCTGCCCGGCGCGCTGGCGCTGTGCCGCAAATACGGCACGCTGTTCATCGCCGACGAGATCCAGACCGGCATCGGCCGCACCGGAAAGTTCCTCGCAGTCGAGCACTGGGGCATCGAGCCCGACATGGTGCTGCTGGCGAAGGCGCTCTCCGGTGGTCACGTGCCGATCGGCGCGCTGCTGACGCGCAAGAACATCTTCGACAAGATCTTCAACCAGATGGACCGCGCGGTCGTGCATGGCTCGACCTTTGCGAAGAACGATCTGGCGATGGCCGCCGGCATCGCCACGCTCGACGTCATCAAGGCCGAGAAGCTCGTCGAGAACGCCGCCAAGCGCGGCGCCGAGCTCCGCCTTGCGCTGACCCGCATGGTGCCGGGCTACGAATTGATGAAGGAAGTCCGCGGCAAGGGCCTGATGATCGGCGTCGAGTTCGGGCCGCCGAAATCGCTGCGCCTGAAGGCATCGTGGAATCTGCTGGAGACCGCCAACAAGGGTCTGTTCTGCCAGCTCATCACGGTGCCGCTGTTCAAGGATCACAAGATCCTGACCCAGGTCGCCGGCCACGGCCTCCACACCATCAAGCTGCTGCCGCCGCTCGTCATCACCGAACAGGACTGCGCCTGGATCGAGAAGTCGTTCGACGAGGTGATCGCCGGCAGCCACAAGGTGCCCGGCGCGATCTGGTCGCTCGGCAAGACGCTGGTCGACAACGCGGTGCGCAAGTCGGCGTAAGCCTGAAGCTGACTCATCCGACATTGCGAGCTGGGTAAGGCGGATTAGCCGAAGGCGCAATCCGCCGACGGTTGCAACCGACGAGGGACTGACGGCGGGTTACGCTGCGCTAACCCGCCCTACGTATCTCACCCCTCCTTGTTGGCGCGCATCGCGCTCTCGAACTTGTCGCCGAATTCGGTCAGCTCGTCGGCGCCGAGATCGCTGACGGCCCAGTAATTCAGGCCGCGGTCGCTCCAGCGGCGGATGTTGAAGCCCTGCAAGGTCGAGATCTTCGCCGGGTGCCGTTCGGTGTTCGCCGTCTGCGCCACGAACAGGTTGATGACGTGCTGGCGCCGCTTGTAGACCACGGCGCCGATCTCGCGGGTGTTGACGTAGTCGAGCCGGCCGCCGATCAGGGTGAAGCCCTGCGCGGTGAGGTCGATCACCGGTGGCGAGACGTCGAGCTTGCCGTTGAACCAGGGCTTGACCGTGTGCTGATCGGTCGAGATCACGTCGGTGAGGTGGCCGGCCTGCAGCGAACGCAGATGCGCCGACACCACCTCGCTCTCGATGCGCTGCTCGTCGTCATTGCGCAGCACGACCGCGACAAGGCCGGTCGCGGCCATCGCCGATACCGCGGAGCCGAGAGCGAAACCACGCAGCACCGAGCGCCGGCTCGGCGCCGCCTGCACCTGCACCTGCGGCAATGCCTTCTCGATCTTGCGGCGCAGCTCGAGCGGCGCCTTGTAGCGCACGTCGCTCTCGGCGATCGCCTGGCGGATCTCCTGATACTCCTTCATCAGGGCGGCGCAATGCGCGCAACCCTCGATGTGGGCTTCCACTTCGCGTGCATGGCCGGCGTCGAGTTCACCGTCGATCAGCGCGTGGACCAGCACTTCGGCTTCCTCGCAGGTCATTTCACTTGCTCCTGTTCCGCAAGCCAGGCCGATCGCAGCATGGCGCGGGCGCGCGCGAGGCGGGACATCACGGTGCCGACCGGCACCGCGGCGACATCGGCGATCTCGCGGTATGAAAGATTCTGGATTTCCCTGAGCACGAAAGTCTCGCGGAACGGTTCGGCGAGCGCCGCGACCAGCTTGCGCACGGTGTCGCCGTCGAAACGGCGCAGCAGCTGCTTTTCCGGTGTCTCCGGGGCTTCGTTCCAGAGCGGGGTCTGCTCGCCGCCTTCGGGCAGCTCCTCGACCGCGGTGGGGGCGGTCTTGCGCCTTGCATATTCGGCGCGGCAGACATTGCGCAGGATCGCGAACAGCCACGGCTTCATGGCAGGTCCCCGGTAACTGTCGAAATGCTTGTAGGCGCGCAGATAGCATTCCTGCACCGCATCTTCGGCGTCGGCGGCATCGCGCAGCAGGTAGCGCGCCAGCGTGTAGGCGTCGTCGAGATACGGCAGCGCGGCCTCGCGGAAGCGCCGCGCCTTCTCGGGATCGTCTTGCGACGCTTTGACAACCATCGTGTCCTGTCCGGCTGGTCGAGAGACGGCTTGTGCCCGGCCGGGGGCGGAGGGCCACCGGCCAGGTATGGCTGTGATTGTACGGGTGGTCACGTTACCCAACCTTGATATTGCCTGTCATGTGCGGATGCAGCGAGCAGAAATACTTGTACTCGCCGGCTTCCGTGAAGGTGAACGAGAAGGTGCCGTCAGTATCCATGGTCTTGGAGCGGAATTTGCCCGCACACACCACGGTGTGCGGGATGTCGTCTCGATTGGTCCAGGTCACGGTGGTGCCGACCTTCACGTCGAGCGGGTTCGGCGTGAACGAAAAGTTGTCGATATGGACCGCGGTGTCTTCGGCGCGGGCCGCCGTGACCGGCAGCAGCATGGTCGCGACCACGGCTATACCGAAGTCGCGTCGATTGATCGAACTCATCGGTCTCTTCCTCAACCCTGCAGCGGCGTGTCGATGATCGCCAGCGGCTGGCTGTTCTGCTTGAAGTTGATGCTGGCGACGCCGAGCATGCTGCGCAGCTTGGCATCCTCGACCTTCATCGGGCCGGGCGAGGGCGCGGAACCGGGCGCCGGCTGCGGGAAGGCGGTCGAACGCGCGGTGTGGAAGGTGACGTTGCCCTCGACCTTCTGCATCACCTGGTGGATGTGGCCGTTGAGCACGGTGACCGAGCCGAAGCCCTTGACGTATTCGAGCGCGCGGGCGCCGTCCTCGGTGCCCCAGCCCCATTGCGGATAGACCGTCCACAGCGGGATGTGGGCGAACAGCACGATCGGCGTCGACTTCGAACGGCCCTTGAGGTCGTTCTCCAGCCATTCCAGCTGCTCGTTGCCGAGATTGCCGAGGCCGCCGCCCTTGAGGTCGACGACGTTGACGAGGCCGATGAAATGCACGCCGCCGGCATCGAACGAATAGTAGCCCGGACCCTTGGTGCCGCGGCCGTAACGTTCCTTGTAGAGCTTGACCTCCTCGTCGATGAAGTCGTGCTCGCCCGGCACGTAGTGCACGTCGAGCTTGGCCTGCGAGATGATGCGATCGGCGTCATCGAATTCGGACGCCTTCGACAGATGCGTGATGTCGCCGGTGTGGATCATGAAGGACGGCTTGACCTGCATCGCGCGGACCTTGTTGATTGCCTCTTCCAAGGTGCCGATAGCGTTCGGGTTGGCCGGCTTGTCGAAGCCGACATGGCTGTCGCTGATCTGCATGAAGGTCATGCCGGTGGGCTCTGCAGCCTGGGCCGAGCCGATGATGCCGAGCGAATGCGGCACGCCGCCGGTGACGGTCCACAGCACGCCGGTTCCGGCCCAGGTCATGCATTCCAGTACCTTGCGTCGGCTGACGCCTTTTTCCTCATCGTGGTGGTCGTGATCGTGTCCGCTCATGGCAAGTCTCCCGTGGGCCCCAGGGATTGGGTTTCCGGGTAGGTGATCAGGGGTGCCGGGGCTTTATTCCCGGGGCTGCGGCGGTGCGTCGGGACGCGATGACGATTTCGTGAGGGCCCGCGCGACAGGTGGACGCAAGGGCAAGATGCGTCATTGCCGCCCAACGGCTTGCGGCGCTATCGACCCATCAAACCACTGATCGGCCGGAGGAAACCATGGGCGACGTGACCGGCGGCTGTCACTGCGGCGCGATTCGTTATGAGGTGACCGGGGAACCGATCGTCCATGCGCTGTGTCATTGCAGCGATTGCCGGCGTCATGCCGGCGCGCCGATGGTCGGCTGGGTGATGGTCGCCGAGGACATGGTCAAGCTGACCAAGGGGCAGCCCAGGATCTACCAATCCTCGGAGCACGGCCGGCGGCACTTCTGCGCGGATTGCGGCACCGGGCTTTTCTACACCAATGGCAACATGTTGCCCGGGTTCATCGACATTCAGAGCGGCACCTATGACGACCCCGGCGGGGTGCCGGCCGTCGTGCATATCCAGGTCGCCGAGCGGCTGCGCTGGATGGAAGATGCGCATGAGCTGCCGACCTTCGACCGCTTTCCGCCGCCGGCATGACCGGCGATCGGCGATGATGCGTGCCGCAACATGGAAACGCTGCGCAACATAGATGAACGGCCGCAACAAAGCTGTCTTGCAGCCGTCAGCATAATGTCAGCGCTGCTGCGTAATGATGCCGGACTTCATTCGCCACACCGGGAGATCACCATGAGCGACCACGCAGGCGTTGAGCATCACCACAAGGCAGCTGAACATCACGAGCACGCGGCGCGTCATCACCGCGAAGCCGCCAAGCACCACGAAGCCGGCGACCATCACAAGGCGGCGCATCACGCCCACAGCGCCCATGGTCACGCCAGCCATGCCCAGCATCACCACACCGAGGCGAGCCGGCATCACGCCGAGCACCACGGCAAGCACTAATAACCGTTCCAGTACTGCGTGCGTGGCTTCCGCCGTCCCCGCCAGGGGACGGCGCTTTTCTTTTTGATCTACTCCGCGCGTCTTGCAAACGTCCTGACCGCGGCAACCTTCAGCTCCGGCGCCTCCTGCGCGACGCAATGCCCGACGCCGTCGAACGTCCAGCGGCTCGCGTGCGGGATCAGCGCCGCGGCTCGGTCGGCCATCAGCTTGTAGACCGATCCTGACTGCTCGGTGGTGGCGATGCAGACCGGGCAGGTGATCTCGGAGAGCCACGGGAATGGATTGCCGCGGGCATCGCCGGTGTAAATCTGTTCCATCGCCTGGACGATCGGCAGCAGCAGCGCGGACTCGATCTCCGGCGTGCAGCGCAGCCGCACGCGGCCGTCGTCGAGCTTAGCAAACCCGTGATGGACATAGGCCCAAAGCGATCGCTCGGTCCATGGCGCGAACGCGGGCGCGGTGCGCAGCCGCTGGAACAGCGCATCCGCGCTGTCGAACTCGGCCCGGCGGCGCAGCGCGCCCTGCACGGACGCGCTCGACATCTCGCTCAAGCCGGCGGTCCGCGGCGCGTGCGGGTCCATCACGGTCGGCTCCGTCACGAACAGGCGTGCGAAGCGGTCCGGCATCAACTTCGTGGCAAGCAGCAGGTCGGTCGCGCCGGCGCTGTGGCCTATGCCGTAGATGTTATGCAGGTCGAGGCGTTCGGCCACCATGCAGATATCTTCGGCGAAATCCTGGAAGTGATAGCGATCGGCTGATGGCTTGTGGCTCAGGCCGTGGCCGCGACGGTCGAGCGCATAGACCGTATAGTCGGCGGCGAACGCCTCGGCCACTTCGGTCCAGACCTCGGCGACGAAGCCGGTGCCGTGCAGCAGCAGCGCGGGCGGCTTGCCGGAAGCGGGCTCGCCCCATCGCGCCACCGCGATCGCGGTGCCGGCATCGCCAACGAGAATTCGCTGCGGCTGCGTCATCGTCGCTCTATCGCGCATCCTGCAAAATCATCGTGGCGGCCTTCTCGGCGATCATCGCGGTCGGCGTGTTGGTATTGCCCGAGGTGATGGTCGGCATCACGGAAGCATCCGCGATGCGCAGGCCGTTGAGGCCGTAGAAGCGCAGGCGCTCGTCGACCACGGCCATCGGATCGCTGGCCATGCCCATCTTCGCGGTGCCGACGGGGTGGAAGATCGTGGTGCCGATGTCGCCGGCGGCCTTGGCCAGCGAGGCGTCGTCGTCGCCGACCGCCGGACCGGGCAGGAATTCCTCGGGCTGATATTTCGCAAGCGCCGCCTGCTTCATCAATTTGCGCGTGGTGCGGATCGCATCGGCTGCGACCTGGCGGTCATCTTCGGTCGACAGATAGTTCGGCGCGATCGACGGCTTGTCGTCGGGCGCGGTCGATTTGATCCGCACGGTGCCGCGCGAGGTCGGCTGCAGATTGCAGGCGCTCACCGTGATCGCCGGGAAGCGGTGCAGCGGATCGCCGAACTTGTCGAGCGACAGCGGCTGCACATGGAACTGGATGTTGGCGCGCGAGCGCGTCGCGTCCGAGCGGGTGAAGATGCCGAGCTGCGACGGCGCCATGGTCAGCGGCCCGCGGCGGCGGAACGCATAGTCGAGGCCCATCAGGCCGCGGCGGACCAGGTTGTAATAGGTCTCGTTCAGCGTGCGCACGCCCGACACCTTGTAGATCGCGCGCTGCTGCAGATGGTCCTGCAGATTATGGCCGATGCCCTGCACATCGGCTACGATGTCGACGCCGAGCGGCGACAGCCATTCGGCCGGGCCGATGCCGGAGCGCTGCAGCACCTGCGTGGTTCCGATCGAGCCGGCGCAGAGAATCACTTCGCCCTTGGTGCGGGCCTCCACCACCTCGTTGCCTTGCTCACTTCCCTGGCGGAACAGCACGCCGGCGGCGCGGCCGCTCTCGATGATCAGGCGGTCGACCAGCACGTCAGTCTCGAGCCGCAGATTGCTGCGGTTCAGCACCGGCTTGAGGAAGCCGCGCGCCGACGACCAGCGCCGGCCGCGCTTCTGGTTGACGTGGAAATAGCTGGTGCCCTCATTGTCGCCGGTGTTGAAATCGGGAATGCGCTTGATGCCCATCTCTTCCGCGGCATCGCCGACGGCGTCGAGGATCTGCCATGACAGCCGCGGCGCCTCGATGCGCCAGCCGCCGCCGACACCGTGATGCTCGCTTTCCCCGAGAAAATGATCCTCGAGCCGCTTGAACGCCGGCAGCACGTCGCTGTAGCTCCACCCCGTGAGGCCGAGCTGCCGCCAGTGATCGTAATCCGCGGCCTGGCCGCGCATCGAGATCATGGCGTTGATCGCCGACGAGCCGCCGATCACCTTGCCGCGCGGATAGGCGAGCGCGCGGCCGTTGAGGCCGGGCTCCGCCTCGGTCTTGAACATCCAGTCCGAGCGCGGATTGCCGATCGCAAAGAGATAGCCGACCGGGATGTGAAACCAGATCCAGTTGTCCTTGCCGCCGGCTTCCAGCAGCAGCACGCGCTTCTTCGGATCGGCCGACAGGCGGTTGGCCATGATGCAGCCCGCCGTGCCTGCGCCGACGATAATGTAGTCGTAATCACCCTCGAGCCTTCGCGGCATGTCCTCGTTCCCGGCAAGCGTCTCTTGTTGGTCCCTATTAGTCAGACGCAGCCGGTCGAGACAAGCCCGGCGAATGACGCCGGGCATGCGCTGGATTGATCAGGGACGGGTGGGTTCGGCGAGTGTGACCTCGGGGCCGGGCCGCGGCACACAGAGGATGAGGGTCAGCATACCGATCGCGAGCAGCGCGCCGACGAGCGCGAGCGGTGCGTAGATGCTCCCGGTTGCCCACTGACCGACGCGCTCCGGATAGGCCATTGTTTCCGGTCGCCTTGCCTGCTTAGATCGTGCAGCCGAGCCCGGCCGGGCGATGCAGCAAGTTCCTCGGGATGCCGTATCCGGATTTCGGCTGGAGCGATTGCCATGAACAAAATTGTTCTAACGCTGCTTGCCTCCGCGGCGCTCTGCGCTTCGCTGCCGCACAGCGCGCATGCTGAACTTGATGTCGTGAAGCTGAAGGGCGCGATCGAGAAGTCGGTCGAGACCGACTATCCGAAGCTCGACGCGCTTTACAAGGACATTCACGCCCACCCGGAGATCGCTTTTCAGGAGGAGAAGACCGCGGCCAAACTGGCTGCCGAAATGCGGGCGCTGGGCTTCGACGTGACCGAACACGTCGGCAAGACCGGGCTGGTCGCGATCTACAAGAACGGCGAGGGCCCCGTCATCATGGTGCGCACCGAGCTCGATGCGCTGCCGATGGAAGAAAAGACCGGCCTTCCCTATGCCAGCCACGACAAGACGATCTGGCAGGGACGGGAAACCTTCGTGGCCCATAGTTGCGGCCACGACATTCACATGGCGAGCTGGGTAGGGACGGCCAAGGCGCTGATCGGCCTGAAGGACCAGTGGCGCGGTACGCTGATGTTCATCGCCCAGCCGGCTGAAGAGATCGTGGCGGGCGCCAAGGCCATGCTGGCGGATGGCCTCTTCACGCGATTTCCAAAGCCCAATTTCGGCTTCGCCTTGCACGATGGCCCGTTCGCATATGGAAACGTGCGCTATCGCGTCGGGATCGGCTCATCGGCTGCCGATGGCCTCTATGTCAAATTCCGTGGCCGCGGCGGGCACGGCGCGGTGCCGCAGGCGACCATTGATCCCGTGATGATGGCCGCGCGCTTCGTCGTCGATGTTCAGAGTGTGATCAGCCGCGAAAAGGACCCGACCGAATTCGGCGTGGTCAGCATCGGCTCAATTCACGGCGGCACCGCGGCAAACATCATCCCCGACGATGTGGTGCTGTTCGGCACCATTCGTACCTTCAAGCCCGAGGTGCGCGCCAAGATGCTTGCAGGCATCGAGCGGACGGCAAAGGCGGTCGCCACCATGTCGAATGCGCCGGAGCCCGAGATTACGATCAGCGAAGGGACCAAGGCCGTAATGAATGATCCCAACGTGGTCGGCATGGCCGAAAAGGTGCTGAAGGCGGCGTTTGGCGACAAATTCGCAACTTCACCGCCGGGCACGCCCAGCGAGGACTATTCGGAATTCGTCAATGCCGGGGTGCCCTCGATGTTTTTCAACATCGGAATCTACGAGCCGGAACGCGTCGCCGCGGCCCGCGAAGGCAACGGCCCACCATTGCCGTCCAACCACTCGCCCTTGTTCGCGCCGGTGCCGGAGCCGACGATCAAGACCGGCGTGACGGCCATGACGCTGGCCGTGCTGAGCGCGTTCGACCAGCAGGCGCGGGGACAATAGCCGTCAGCGGCGGCCCGATGCGCGCTGGAAATTCCTGTTGCCGCGGCGCTGCACCGCGCAGGTGAACTGCAGCCAGATGCTCACATCGGGCCAGGGCACGGCCGTCATCGACGCCTTTTCAGCCGATTCGGACCTGGATGGCTTTTCACGCCGATGCCGAATGAATAGGCTTTCTTTATTGGCCGGCTGAATTGCCAGGAAATATTCCGGCCGCGTCAAACGTTGCTCAACTTGCTGGAGGATTCCCGTGGCAGACCCGGTCCGCGCCCCTTTCTACCACGACGGAATGCGTGAGTTGCAGGACCGCTTCGACGGTCGTCGTGTTGCCGACGGCCTCGAGAAGCATCGCCTCCACTTCGAGTTCTGGGAACAGGACCGCAAGCTCATCGAAGAGGCGCGGTTCTTTTTCATTGCGACGAGCTATCAGGATAACGTCGATTGTTCGATGCGTTCCGGCGATCCCGGCTTCGTGAAGATCACTGGGCCCGACACGCTGGAGTTCCCTGAGTACGACGGCAACAACATGTACCGCACGCTCGGCAATATCCACCGCAACCCGAACATCGGGTTGCTGTTTGTACGCCTCGACGGCAAGACGTTTCGTACGCGCATCCGGGGCAAAGCAACGATCCATGACAGCGCGGAAGCGCTTGCCGGGCATCATGGCGCGAAGGTTGTCGTGCGCGTCACATGCGAAATCTTTCCAAATTGCCCGCGCTACGTTCCGGACCTGATGGGTGCTTCAGCTGATGTGCCCGCGAATCTGTTCGTTCCCCGGCCAGGCTACGAGCCGCCCGCACCGGAATGGAAAAGCCGGGATTATCTCAAAGACGTCCTTTCGAAATACGACCCGCACCGGAGACGTGAATAGGGGAGAAAACCCGCGATCAGGGCAGCGGCGCCATGTAGGGAATGCTGGCGACCAGCGCGAACACCTGAACCGCGTTGCACAGCATGCCGCCCCAATGCAGCCGGCGCAGCCGCCGCACCGCGGTGGGATCACCTGAGTCCCGCGCGTTCGCCTCGGCGTCGAGCCGCTGCAGAAACCAGCGGCGCGCCAGCACCGCAAATCCCGCGATCAACGCGATGCCGAGCGCGACGGCTGGCCGGCCGGCCGCGGCAAAAGCCAGTGTCCCGATCACACCCGAGACCGTGAGCACGAGGAAGTAGGCATTGAACATGCCGCGCATCAGGCGGGTGACGGGCGGGACGTCGAGCTTCACAAGCAGGAACGCCGGCGCCGCCAGCAGGAAATAGCCCATCGGCACCAGCAGGATGATGGTGGAGAACAAGACCGCCTGATCCGGCGTCATGCAGCCGCCCCTTTTTTGAAGGCCTGAGGATTCTCGGTGCGGAAACCTGAGGTAGTATCCGCGCGGGATATCTCCGGCACTATTAGGCTTTGGTCGGATGCGATCGTATCAGGCCTGACGTCCGCGCAAAGTGCCGCGAGAAGCATTCTGCCTCCCATTTGCGAATGCTGGCCCCAGCCGCAGGCATGCCACATCTGTTGGGTGGACCGGCTCTTGCATGCTAAACAGGCACAAGTCGTGCAACCTTCGAGGCCAGAATTCTCATGCCCATCGTCAACCGCGTCGCCGATCTGCAACCCGATATTCAGGCCTGGCGCCGCAACATCCATGAAAACCCCGAGCTGCTCTATGATGTGCATCGCACCGCATCATTCGTGGCCGATCGTCTCAGGGAGTTCGGCTGCGACGAGGTCGCCACCGGCCTCGGCAAGACCGGCGTGGTCGGGGTCATCAAGGGCAAGAAGGGGCCGGCCAAGGGCGACGTCAAGGTGATCGGCTTGCGCGCCGATATGGACGCGCTGCCGATCCATGAACAGACCAACCTGCCTTACGCCTCAAAGACTCCGGGCAAGATGCACGCCTGCGGCCATGACGGCCACACCGCGATGCTGCTCGGCGCGGCGCGCTATCTCGCCGAGACGCGCAATTTCGCCGGCGATGCGGTCGTGATCTTCCAGCCCGCCGAGGAGGGCGGCGCCGGTGCCGCCGCGATGATCAAGGACGGCCTGATGGATCGCTTCGGGGTCGAGCAGGTCTACGGCATGCACAATGGCCCGGGGATTCCGATCGGCTCGTTCGCGATCCGCTCCGGCCCGATCATGGCCGCAACCAACGCGATCGACATCAAGATCGAGGGCCTTGGCGGGCATGCCGCCCGGCCGCACAAATGCATCGATACCGTGCTGGTCGGTGCGCAGCTGATCACGGCGCTGCAGCAGATCGTCTCGCGCACCGTCGATCCGCTGGATTCCGCTGTCATCTCGATATGCGAATTCCACGCCGGAAACGCCCACAATGTGATCCCGCAGACCGCAGAATTGCGCGGCACCGTGCGCACGCTGACCAATGAGGTTCGCCAGCTCGTCGAGAAGCGCGTGCGCGAAGTCGTGGATGGCGTCGCCAAGATGACCGGCGCCAGGATCGAGCTCAACTATGAGCACGGCTATCCCGTCACCGTCAATCACGGGCCGCAGACCGAGTTTGCCACCCGCGTTGCGCGCGAGGTCGCCGGCGCGGCCAATGTGCACGAGATGCCGCCGTTGATGGGCGCCGAGGATTTTTCCTACATGCTGGAAGCGCGGCCTGGCGCCTTCATCTTCTGCGGCAACGGCGACAGCGCCGGCCTGCATCACCCCGCCTACAATTTCAACGACGAGGCAATCGTCTACGGCACCTCGTATTTCGTGAAGATCGTGGAGAACGCGCTGGCGGCGTGATGCCGCCGTCCGCGTCACCTTGGTTCAACGAACGCGTCATGGCCGGGCGAAAGCGCGAAGCGCGTCTTCGCGCTGGATGTCCCGGCCATCCACGGGTTTCCTTACATCGAACCGAAGAGGTGGATGCGAAGCGCACACGTGTGCGGTTCTAGTCCGTCGGGAGCCGCGAGAATCGGAAATTGCAGTGGCTCGCGCCGCTAGCCAGCGTTTGGGTCCTTTGCAGGTGGATGCCTCGGGTTGCATAGGCGTCGAAATCAAGCCCGCAAATGTTCGGCAGGATGTCTTTATCGCCATGGCGAGCCGCGAATTTGCAAAAGCCGCAAGCCTTGTAGTCGATGCCGAATTCGAAGCTGTCACCCGGGCCCGGCTCGACGAAATCGTAGACGAAATCTTCCGGAAATTCCTTCTGATGGCTTTTTGTTGCGCTTTGTGTCGCCTGCTCGCGCAGCAAAGCCTGATTCTCAGATGACATGAATTGACGCCCCGAGGCGAGACGTTCTGCTTCGGGCACCGTGAGCAGTTGCGCCTTGTAGGTTTCTCGCTCGATTTCGCCGATCACCGAGAGCGACACGCCGTGTCGCCGAAGCACGCGGCTGATAGCCATGAATCCGATCAGACGCATGAAGAAATCGCTCATGCGACTTGCGGCGCCTCCGACATAAGGCATTTGGGTGAGCACGATTTCGAATTCGTCCATCACCTCCTGCCTGATCCCGGCAATTCCGGATAGATGCGCGCGCTCGCGCAACATCGCCTCCGCAAGGTCGAGGCGATGGCGCATGGCGACCTCCATTGCACCGCGATGCGACTCGTAAAACGGATGGATGATCTCAGGCATTGGACATCCTCTCTCATCAAACCCTCGGCATCCGCGCTTCACTCGGCAGCGATCGCCTCGATCTCCAGCAACCATTTGCCGTCGACGGTTTCGGCGATCATGACCGTCGATGCGGGTTCGTTTCCATCGAGCATCTTGCGGCGAATGGCGCGGTTGGGGACCAGCTGGCTCTTGTCAGTCAGGAACGTGTTGATCTTGACCAAATGCTCGACGCCGAGGCCGGCGGAGGTGAGCACTTCGATGACATTGCGCCAGGACTGCTCGCATTGCGCCTCGAACCCTTCGGGCACGCTGCCGTCGGAATTCTCCGGCACCTGGCCGCTGATGAACAGCAGCCGGCGGTGCTGGCCAACTTCCAGCCCCATGCTGTACCCGCTGGAGGGAGCGTGGACGGCAGCGGGATTGTGACGGACGAGATGAGCCATGTCAGATTTCCTCATGTTCGACGAATTCCAGAGCCAGGCCATGCGACGCGGCGGGTGCAATCAGTAACGCATTGTCGATCAGCTGGAACGCGACGCCGTTATTCTTCAAGAGCCGCCTGGTCGCATCCAGATCGGTGACCGCCACGCGCGCCGCGCAAAAGCGCGGCGAGCCATCGGCGACGACGTCAGGTAGCCGGCGCGCGATCTCAGACGGACCGAGCACGGTGATCCGATTGCCCCTCTCGCCGACCGTCAGTTGTCCGGGCGCGTGCTCGGCCGCACTCTCCGTCAGGCTTTCGAGGAACGCGCGATGTTGCTCAGGCTCCGGCGCCGACATGACGACCTCGATCACGCGCAAGGCGCCGTTGGGATGGTGCTGGTATTCCGCCTTCCAGAACAGTTCTGGCGGATGGCGTTGCTGGCAGGTAAAGAAGGCGATCCCGGGCATCGCGGCATCGGTGGCAAAGGCCAGTGAGAATGCGACACGGGCAGTGCCGCCGCCCGGCAGCACCGCGTCACGGCCGAAATCGAATGGTGCATAAGCGCCGATGCGCATCGCGCGGAAGCGTGCTGCGTCGGCGTGTGCGTCGGTGCTGTGCAAGGCCAGCATCGACATCCCTTCAGCGTTCCTGAGAAAATCCTGCTGATGTGCGGCAAAGTTGAAGTGGCCGCTCTCGGCCGGTGGTATCGCTGCGACATTGGTGACGGCCAGCAATTCCAGAAAATTGTTCCCGAACATCGCCAGGCGGTTGCTGGTTCCGAAGGGATGGACACCAGTTGGCGTCAGGTTGAAGCCGAGCGTCTGCCAGTCCAGCGCGGCCTGCGCCAAATCGTGGACACAGATAACCAGATGATCGAGGCGGTGAGGCATGGGATCTCCGCAAATGCTGCAACCCAACCGTAGCTGCGGCCACCAAGCCGGCGCAAACCATGTTTCCTTCGGTCCAGCACAAGAAAATCTATTGCAAGGTCACGGCCCATCGGTGTCAAACTGCAGTGCGATGACCTACGCCCTTCCACCACTCAACGCGCTCCGCGCATTCGAAGCCGCCGCGCGGCATCTCAGCTTCAAGCTGGCCGCGCACGAGCTGCACGTGACGCCCGCCGCCGTGGGGCAGCAGGTGAAAGCGCTGGAGGCGCGCCTCGGCGTGCACCTGTTCGAGCGGCTGCATAAGCAACTCATCCTGACGGCGGCCGGCCAGGCCTACCTGCCCGGGATATCCGATGGTTTCCGTCGCATTGCGGAAGCGACCTCGCAAATGAAACCGGCAGGTGCAGTGCTGCTGCAGTTGGGGGTCCATGGCAGCTTCGACCTGCGTCGCCTCGAACTGGCGGAGTTTCGCAGCGCGCATGCGGAAATCGGTTTGCGGGTGCTGCAGCCCGCCGGCTTGCACGAGTTGGTCGAGGGCAAGGTCGACCTGCTGATAGCCCGCGGTCTTGGCCACCATCCGGGCTATCGCTGCGACCGGGTCAATGAGGGATCCGGTTTGGGTGATTGGCTGATTGCGCCCGAAGGCACCGCGGATTGTCCCGAGGTCATCAGCTTCCGCCAGTGGCTGCGCGCCCTGGCGGCCGAGAAGGGGCTCGCAAACCACCGCCGCCCTCGTCTGGTCGGCAGCATCGGGAGTTGAGGCGACCGCAAGAGCGCGTTCGCAGCGCTACGCTGACGCAGACGCGTTCGTCACGAATCCCACCGCACTGGCAACGACACCGGACCGCGGAACACCCAGCCGCGGACAACCGGCGGAGCCTCCTCGCGGAGGCGCAGATTGCGCAGGCGTTCGAACAGCATCGGCGCCACGATCTTGCCGACGGTGAGCCGCGACACCCAGGTGCCGGCGCAGAAATGCGGTCCGGCGCCGAACGCCAGATGCGATTGCTTTGGCCGCGTCACGTCGAAACGATCGGGATCGGCGAAGCGGCTGCCGTCGCGGTTCGCTGCGCCGACGCACAGGCCGATCTGAAGGCCCTCGGGCAGCGCGGCGCCGGAGAGATCGACGCTGCGGGTGACGCGGCGCGGATACATGCCGATCGGCGAGATCCAGCGCACCGCCTCCTCGAGCGCTGACGGCCATAGCTCCGGCTTCGCCAGCACGCTGTCCTTCTGCACGGGATTTTCCAGCAGGCCGAGCACGAGGGTCAGGATCGCGTCGCGCGGCTCGTTCAGTCCGCCGCCGATGATCACCTTGATGTTGGCGCGGATGGCTTCGATCGGCATCTGCGGATCGGCATTGACCATCGAGGACAGGATCGAGGGATTTGGATTGCTGCGGTGAAGTTCGAGCGCCGCGTCGATCGCGGTATCGACATCGGCGCTCGCCTGCATCGCCTTGCGCTCGATCTCGGCATCTGCGGCATAATTGCCCGCGCCGTCGATCAGCGCCTGCGACCACTCGGCCAGGATCTGCACGGCATCTCGCGAAAGCCGATCATCGCCAGCAGGCTGAGCGAGGCCATCGGCGCCGCAAGCGCGGCGAACAGATCGGCCTCGTCGGCCGCGGAGAGGTCGCCGATCAGTGTCTCCGCGATTGCGGTGAATTTGGGCGCCCAATACTCCTTGATGGTGGCAGGACGAAACGAGGGCTCGATCGCCTTGCGGCCGATCGCGTGCTCGGCACCGTCCTTGCGCATGAAGGTCGGCCCCATCACTCTGTTGACCAGCGAGGCGGGATTGTCGGCCGAGTAGGTCGCGGGGTCACGCTCGATCCGCGTGATGTCATCGAAGCGCGTCACCAGCGTCAGGCGGGCGGATTCGACGAAGACCGCCGGCGCCATCTCGCGCAGGCGGCGGAAGACCGGGTAGGGGTCGTCGAGCAGGTCCTGATACGCGATGTCGGTGACGACAGGCACGGTGCTGGTCATTGGTCTTCCCGGGAACGCCTCTTCGCCAAGGCTAGCGTCGGGTGCGCAATCGCTCAATTCGATGGGGTCGATCAGGCCAATCGAAATCTTGCATGACCTCGTGATAGGCTTGGCCGCCAGCAATACGGGAGGTGCAGCGTGGTGGCCAATTCCTCGATCGATCCGATCGACATCGGGACCTTGCGGACGCTGGTGCTGGTGTACGATTTGCAGTCGTTCTCTGCGGCAGCCAAGCGGCTCGACGTCAACCAGTCCACGATCAGTTACGCGATCGAGCGGCTGCGTGGCGCGCTCCGTGACCCGCTGTTCGTCCGCAACGGCAACGGCGTGACCGCCACGGAGCGCTGCGCGGCACTGGTCGGCTCGGCGCGGGACATGATCGGCGAGATCGACGGGCTCGCCGCACCGGCGGAATTCGATCCGGCGACGGCCGAGGGGAGCGTGACGATCTCCTGCAACTACCACGAACGCCAAACCTTGATCCCGCAATTCAGCGCGCGGCTGCGGGCCGGCGCGCCGCTCGTTCGTCTTGTCCTGCTCGACGCCGCCGGCCACGGCGACGTCCATCTCAAGCAGAACCAGTGCGACATCGTGCTCGGCCCGGTCGGGATCGTCGGCGAGAGCTTCTTTAGGCGCCACATCCTCACCGATCACTATGTCTGCGTGATGGATCCGGCCAATCCGCTGGCGCGCGGCCGGATCGCGCTGTCGGCCTATGCGAAGGCCGAGCATGTCTTCATCACCCACAGCGGCGAGTGGCAGCCGCTTTATCTCGAGGCACTGAAGGCGAAGCAGATCGAGATCGAGCCGTTGGTCAGCCTTCCGAACCATGACAGCCTGGAGCGCATCATCGCCGGCACAAAGCTGGTCGCGACCACCCCGCATCATCTGGCGCGGGCGATGCGCGGCGGCCTGCATGTCGCTGCGCTGCAGTTCCGCGTGCCGATCTCGATCGACATGTACTGGAGCGCCAGGACGGCCAAATCCGGCCTGCACAAATGGGCGCGCGGCCTGCTCGCCGAGGACGCCCGGGCTTGTGCTGCCTGAGCCGCAGTCTTTGAAGACGGCCGTCGCGAAACGTCCTCCATCACGCAGCAAGGCCCGCGCTGGCGGCGCGGGCCTTGCGTGTTTCTTGCGTGTCTTGCCAGAGCCGCCGCGGCTCTCGCGGGTCAGAACACCCGCGAGAAGATCACGTAGAGGCAGCCCGACAGCAGGATCGCGGCGGGGAGCGTCAGCACCCAGGCCATCACCATGTTTCTGATGGTGGCGACCTGGAGGCCGGAGCCGTTGGCCGCCATCGCGCCGGCGACGCCTGACGACAGCACGTGTGTGGTCGAGACCGGCAGGCCGAACATGTCGGCGGCGCCGATGGTGGCGGCGGCAACGAGTTCGGCCGATGCACCCTGTGCGTAGGTGAGATGGGTCTTGCCGATCTTCTCGCCGACCGTGATGACGATGCGCTTCCAGCCGATCATGGTGCCGAGGCCGAGCGCGATCGCGACCGCAACCTTCACCCAGGTTGGGATGAATTTGGTGGCGCTGTCGAGCGAGGCCTTGTAGGCGTTCAGGGTCGCGACCTCTTCCTTGCTGAGGTCGTTTTCCTTGTCCTTCATCAGGAAGCGGATCGCCTCCGAGGTCAGGTACATGTCGTTACGGGTGTTGCCGACGACTTCCGCCGGCACCTTGTTCAGCGAACCGTACTTCTGCACCTGGTCGCCGACGTCCTTCACCAGCACCGACAGCGAGGGATAGGTGCCTTCGCTGATGTGGTGCGACGAGACGTATTGGGTCACCGCCGGGCGGGGATCGCCGATGATGCTGTGGCCGGCGCCCTTGGCCGCGACCACCTTGGAGGCGGCCTCCGAGGTCTTCTGGAACTGGGCCACCTGGCTCTCCGGCAGCGCGCGGTTCAGCGCGTAGGCGGTCGGCACGGTGCCGATCAGGATCAGCATGATCAGGCCCATGCCCTTCTGGCCGTCGTTGGAGCCGTGGGCGAAGCTAACGCCGGTGCAGGTCAGGATCAGCAGGCCGCGGATCCAGAGCGGGGGCGCCTTGTTGCCTTCCGGCGCGGCGTAGAGCGCCGGGTTCCTGATGATCATCTTCAGCAGCAGCAGCAGCCCGGCGGCGCAGATAAAGCCGACCAGCGGCGACAGCAGAAGCGCGTAGCCGATCTCGGTGGCCTTGCCCCAATCCACGCCCGAGGTGCCGTCACGGCCGCGCAACAGCGCGTTGGCGACGCCGACGCCGATGATCGAGCCGATCAGCGTGTGCGAGGAGGAGGCGGGCAGGCCGAAATACCAGGTGCCGAGATTCCACAGGATCGCGGCGATCAACAGCGCGAACACCATGGCAAAGCCGGCGCCGGAGCCAACCTGCAGGATCAATTCCACCGGCAGCAGCGAGACGATGCCGAACGCCACCGCGCCGGTCGAGGTCAAGACGCCGAGGAAGTTGAACAGGCCGGACCACATCACCGCAGCTTCCGCCGGCAGCGAGTGGGTGTAGATCACGGTGGCCACCGCATTGGCGGTGTCGTGGAAGCCATTCACGAACTCGAAGCCGAGCGCGATCAACAGCGCGACCAGCAGCAGCAAGTAGGGCAGGTAGGAGGTGACCCTGGTGCCGGTGGCGTCGACGTCCGAATAGATGCTGTAGGCAACGTACAAAAGTCCCGCGGCAAGGATGCCGAAGAAGATGATCATCGTGAGCGGGTTAAAACCCTTGTCGAGATTGGGCCGCGACGCCGGCTGTATCGGCGCTCCATCGGCCAGCGATGAATTGAGTGTAATGTCGGTCATTTTGACGCCCCTCGTAGTTGGAGGGGCATTTTTGACTGATGGAGTTGAAGGTTAGATGACAAGCTCAACGTTGTTTTGCGCAGCGCAAGCAGGTGCTTGAATCCGCGCCATGCGTCATGCGCTGAATCTTGCTGCTTCTCTTTGAAATCGTTTGAACAGTCCCGCGAATACGGACACGACGGGACTGGCGCGCGCGGTGGATATCGCACGATCATTCGTGCGCATCGTCGGTCCAGGACGGCTGTTTCGGGAGTGAGGATGAGGTGGCGCGCCGCACGATCGGGGCTAGCAAACCGCGCAGCGCGCCCGCCTCAGGGTACGTCATGGCGTGAACATGACGCCCGATGCCCGTAGACACGTGAGGGTATCACGGATCAATTCAAGGTTGTAGGGATTTATCAGCGTTTTGAACAATTTCACGTTGAAGTGTGATCCTGCAGTTCCCCCGGAACTCAAGCCGCGTGGGCTGAATTGCGCAGCTGATTTGCGGCGATTTTCAGATCGTCGATAAAGCGTTGATATTCCAGCGCCTTGGCTTTCTCGTCGGGCAGCCGCAATAGATAGGACGGGTGTACGGTGACCAGCACCCTGGTTCCGTCATGCTCGATCAGCTGGCCGCGGTTCCTGTGGATAGGTGTGATCTTGCCGAGCACGCTCTGCGCGGCCGTGGCGCCGAGCGCCACCACCAGTTCCGGCTTGATGGCGGCGAGCTCGCGCTCATACCACTGCCGGCAGGCGCGGATTTCCGGCGTGCCCGGCTTCTGGTGCAGGCGGATCTTGCCGCGCGGCACGAACTTGAAGTGTTTCACCGCATTGGTGATGTAGACCTTGGCGCGCGCGATGCCGGCTTCCTCAAGCGCGCGATCGAGCATCTGCCCGGCGGGACCGACGAAAGGATGGCCGGCGAGATCTTCCTTGTCGCCGGGCTGTTCGCCGACCAGCATCAGCGTCGCGCCTTGCGGTCCTTCGCCGAACACGGTTTGCGTCGCGTCCTTCCATAGCGGGCAGGCGCGGCAAGCGGCGGCCTCGTCGCGCAAGGCTGCGATCGCGTCGTGAGTTTGCTCGTCTTGAGTTTGCTTGTCTTGGGTATGCGCGTCGCGAGTTTGCTTGCGGGGCATCGGCGTATCCTGCCGCTGCTGCGGCGCGGCCGCCTTGCGGGCGATGAAGGGGCCGCTGGTCATGCGCATGGCGTCTTCGATCAGAGGTTTAATGATCGAGTCCTCGGGCAGGTTCCTCCAATAGGCTTGCGGGATCTCCATCACTTTCAGCCGCGCGGGATTGAAGCGGCCGTTGTCATGCCGCCGCCAGGCCTCCTCGAGCCGGTCCTCGCTCGGCACCTCGGATTTGGCGACGCCCGGCGTGATCGAGATCGCGTGCCCGTCCCAATGTGCGCAGAGGTCGGGGGTCAGGATCGACCACGGCATGTCGGCGAAGCGGCCGGCGAAGAACGGTGCGGCATGCTCGACGATGCGATGCTCCGGCTCGAACCAGGCGACGTAATGCGCCTTCTGCTCGCGGCCGATCTCGCGGAAGCGCAGATGCGCGTGCATCCTGTCGATATCGCGATAGACCGCGCGCGCCATCGCGTGGACCTCGGCGACATCAGGATCATCAGTCGCGCTGAGCAGATCGTGATGGCTGCGCAGCCGCCACAGCAGGCGATAGAGCAGGGCGATGCGCTCGTCATTGCGATGCAGGATCGCGGTCCTTGCCAGCTCGACGAATTTCGCTGTGACGTTGAACTGCGTCTGCGGCGTGTCGGGCAATTCATTCACGCAGGATGCCGACAACAGTTCGTCGTCGCTGCGTACCGTCCACGTGACATCCGACGGCTTCACATCATTCAGCGCCAATCGCCGCGCGGCCTTGCGCCAGCCTTCGAAATCGGTGTCGTTGTCGAGCACGATGATACGCATGCGATTGCTCCGTTTCCGTCACGCCGCCATTTTCCGGGCCGGCGCGCCCGAGGCTGCGGGCGAACCGGCTAACGTTCGGGTTGGACGCTACTGAATCTCATTGATTCTACTGGTGAATCACGAAACTCACCAATCCGATTGACTCCGCCGGCCCTGTTAGCTTTATATTAGAACATACCATGAACAATTGAGCCAGTCTCTGGTTCGTTGTTCAGGCAGTGACGGCCTCAAATTTTCAAGTTGAAGGAGCGGCGCATATGAACGGCGCACGCACGGGTACGCTTGCGTCTCTGCGCGGCAGCATCGCGCGCATCGAGGCGCCATCGGAGGCGGCGATGCCGAACCGCATCGCGCTCGGTCACGCCAGCGCGGACGCCATGCTGCGCGGCGGGCTTGCGGCGGCAACGTTGCACGAGGTGTTCGCCGCCGGCCATCAAAGCGGGGCGGCGACCGGCTTCATCGCGGGGCTTGCCGGACGGCTCTCAGCGCGCAAGCCGCTGGTCTGGGTGCGGCAGGATTTTTCCGATCGCGAAAACGGCGCGCTGTCGATGCGCGGGCTCGCCGAGCTCGGTCTCGATCCGCGCCTGCTCGTTACGGTGCGCGCCGCCGATGTCGACAACGGCTTGCGCACGGCGGCTGATGCGCTCGCCTGCGATGCGCTCGGCGCCGTCGTGCTCGAGATCTGGGGCCATGCGCGCCAGCTCGACCTCGTCGCCAGCCGCAAATTGACCCTGGCCGCGCAAGCCTCCGGCGTCACCGCGCTGGTGCTGCGGATCGCGGCAACGGCGATCCCCTCGACCGCGGAGACGCGCTGGATCGTGCGCGCGGCGCATTCGCCGCCCGGCAATGCCGCAAGCGTCTGGGGCGCGCCGCGCTTCGACGCCGAACTCGTGCGCAATCGTCATGGCCCGGTCGGGCGATGGATCATGGAATGGAAATGTGATGAGTGCCAATTCAGTGAACCGTCGGCGTATCCTCAGCCTGTGGCTGCCACGCCTGCCCATCGACCGCATCAAGCGCAAGCTCGCGCAGGACATCGCCTCGCAAGCTGATGCTCGGGACATTCGGCAGGTGGCAGGGCTCCCTCTCCCGCTTGCGGGGGAGGGTTGGGGTGGGGGTGTTTCCACGAGTCCCACTCTTCGTCGGAAGGAAGTTTCCACACAGGAGATGGCAGGGCTCTCTCCCCACTTGCGGGGGAGAGTTGGAGAGAGGGGTACCACGGATGCCGGCGTATGCGGCTTACCCCTCTCCCTAACTCTCCCCCGCAAGGGGGGAGGGAACCCGTCCGCTCATGCGTCCCTTACGAATGAAGTAAGCAACTGCCTCCCCAGCGTCGTCGTCGCAAAGGACCACAACGCCATCCTGCTGCATGCCATCGACGAGGCGGCGGTGCGCGCCGGGCTGTCGATCGGGCTGCCGCTCGCCAATGCGCGCGCGATCTGTCCGGAGCTCACGGTCTACGACGCCGATCCCGCCGCCGATCTGAAGACGCTGAACGACATCGCCGACTGGTGCGACCGCTTCACGCCGCTGGTGGCGCTCGATCCGCCCTACGGGCTGTTCCTCGACATCACCGGCTGCGCGCATCTGTTCGGCGGCGAGCGCGCGCTGCTGCAGATCGTGACCAATGCGCTGAGCCGGCGCGGCTTCGCCGTCAGCGCTGCGATATCAGGCACCTCGATCGCGGCGCGCACGCTGACGCGTTACACTTCCGGGCAGATCGTCGCCAGCGGCGCGGAAGCAGAGGCGGTCGGCCCGCTGCCGGTGTCGGCGCTCGGCGCCGATCCTGCCATCACCACCGGCCTGCGCCGCGCCGGCTTGAAGACCATCGGCGATGTTGCCTCACGCGCGCCGCACGAGATTTCCGCGCGGTTCGGCGCAGCCTTCACGACCCTGCTCAGCCACGCGCTTGGGCAGGGCGATGCCCCGATCAGCCCGCGCAAGCCGCTGCCCGATTACATCGTCGAGAAGCGTTTCCCCGAACCGGTCGCGACCGACACCGTGATCGCGCTGACGTTACAAAGCCTCGCCAGGATGCTTGTTGCGGCGATGGACAAGCAGGGCAAGGGCGCCCGGCAGCTGGAGGCGAGCTTCTTCCGCACCGACGGCGCGGTGCGCGCGATCATGGTCGAGACCGGGCGTCCGGTGACGCGGACCGAGATGATCGACCGCCTGTTCCGCGAGCGGCTCGATGCGCTCAATGATCCGCTCGATCCCGGCTTCGGCTTCGATCTCATTCGCCTTGCTGCCGGCCGCACCGAGATCGTGGTGCAGCAGCAGCGCGATCTCGACACGTCAGTGCACGACAATGACGAGATCTCGGCGCTGATCGACCGCATCGCCGCCCGCATCGGGGGCAAGCGCGTCGTCGTGCATCTGCCGCTGGAGAGCCACATCCCGGAGCGCGCTGCGCTCGCGCTGCCGGCGCAGCATCATCTGACTGCTGCCAGCGCCGCCGCCTGGCCGGAACGCGCCGCCGGCGAGCCGCCGCTGCGACCTTTAAGGCTGTTCGAGCGGCCCGAACCCATCAAGGTGCCATTCGCGACCGTGCCCGACGGTCCGCCGCATCAATTCACCTGGCGGCGCGCGCAGCACGATGTGGTGCGGGTCGAGGGCCCCGAACGCATCGCGATGGAATGGTGGAAGCAGGATGGTGCGTCGCTGACCCGCGATTACTTCCGCGTCGAGGACGCCGAGGGCCAGCGCTTCTGGATATTCCGCGACGGTCTCTATGAGAGCGAGCTGCGGGACGAGCAAGGCAAGCCGCTGCCCGCCAACTGGTATGTGCACGGGCTGTTCGCATGACGACGCCAACGCCCGATTATGCCGAGATCGGCATCACCAGCAATTTCTCCTTCCTGCGCGGCGGCTCCGATCCGCGCGCCTATGTGCATCAGGCGAGCGAGCTCGGTATCCCCGTGATCGGGCTCGCCGATCACAACACGCTGGCCGGCGTGGTGCGCGCCTGGAAGGAGCTCGACAGCGAGAAGGTCGCCCATCCGCCAAAACTTTTGATCGGCGCCCGCATCGTCTTCATCGACGGCACGCCCGACATCCTGGTCTATCCGCGCGACCGCGCCGCCTATGGCCAGCTGTGCCAGTTGCTGACCCGCGGCAAGCGCGGTGGCGGCATCGAGCGCATCGAGAAGGGGGATTGCCGGCTCACCCTGTCCGATCTGCTCGATTTCGCCGAAGGCCAGCTCTTGGTGCTGGCGCTGCCGCATCGTTTCGAGGAAGCGACAGCGCTCGATATTATCAGCCGATTAAAGGTGAGCCGCGCCGATGGCGTCTGGCTTGCCGCAAGCCTGCTCTATCGCGGTGACGACAAGCGCCGCCTCGCGCGGCTGCATGGTCTCGCCACTGATGCCGGCGTGCCGCTGCTCGCCACCAACGAGGTGCTCTATCACCATCCCGCGCGCCGCCCGCTGCAGGACGTGCTGACCTGCATCCGCGAAAAGACCACGATCGAGGCTGTTGGCCGCAGGCTCGAGGCCAATGCCGAGCGGCATCTCAAGCCGGCGCATGAAATGATCAGGCTGTTTCGCGATCTCCCTGATGCGATCGCGGAAACCATGCGCTTCGCTGCGCGCATCTCCTTCGCGCTCGACCAGCTCAAATACCAGTATCCCGACGAGCCGGTGCCGCCGGGCAAGACCGCGCAGCAGCATCTGGAGGACCTGACCTGGGCCGGCGTCGACAAATATTTCGGCGGCAACATCGATGAAAAGCTCCGCAGCACCCTGAACAAGGAGCTCGCGCTGATCGCCGAGCTGAAATACGCGCATTACTTTCTCACCGTGCATGACATCGTGCACTATGCGCGCAGCCAGAACATCCTGTGCCAGGGGCGGGGCTCGGCGGCGAATTCGGCGGTCTGCTACGTGCTTGGCGTCACCTCGGTCGATCCGACCAAGGTCGATCTGCTGTTCGAGCGCTTCATCTCCAAGGAGCGGCTGGAGCCGCCCGACATCGACGTCGATTTCGAGCATTCGCGGCGCGAGGAGGTGATGCAATATGTCTATCGCCGCTACGGCCGGCACCGCGCCGCCATCATCGCCACCATCATCCATTATCGTCCGCGCAGCGCGATCCGTGACGTCGGCAAGGCGCTCGGGCTGACCGAGGACGTCACCGCGGCGCTCGCCGACACCGTCTGGGGCAGCTGGGGCAAGGGCCTCAACGACATGCAGGTGCGCCAGGCCGGGCTCGACCCGAAAAATGCGATGATCAACCTCGCGGTCGAGCTCGCCACCGAGCTGATCGAGTTTCCGCGCCATCTCTCGCAGCATGTCGGCGGCTATGTGCTGACCCAGGACCGGCTCGACACCTATGTGCCGATCGGCAACGCCGCGATGGACGACCGCACCTTCATCGAGTGGGACAAGGACGACGTCGACGCGCTTCACATGATGAAGGTCGACGTGCTGGCGCTGGGCATGCTGACCTGTATCCGCAAATGTTTCGACCTGATCGATGACCACAAGGGCAAGCGCTGGGAGCTCGCCTCGGTCCCGCAGGACGACAAGAGGGTCTACGACATGCTGTGTTGCGGCGAGTCGCTCGGCGTGTTCCAGGTCGAGAGCCGCGCCCAGATGAACATGCTGCCGCGCCTGAGGCCGCGGACCTTCTACGACCTCGTCATCGAGGTCGCGATCGTGCGCCCCGGTCCGATCCAGGGAGACATGGTGCATCCTTATTTGCGGCGGAGAAACAAGCAGGAGCGGGTGACCTATCCATCGCCGGCGCCGGACCAGGGCGACAAGAACGAGCTTTACAATGTGCTGCACAAGACGCTCGGCGTGCCGCTGTTCCAGGAGCAGGCGATGCGGATCGCGATCGAGGCGGCAAAGTTCACCTCCGAGGAGGCCAACGGCCTGCGCCGCTCGATGGCGACCTTCCGCAACCTCGGCACCATCGGCAGCTATGAGGAGAAGCTGGTCGGCAACATGGTGGCGCGCGGCTACGATCCGGACTTCGCCCGCAGCTGCTTCGACCAGATCAAGGGCTTTGGCAGTTACGGCTTCCCGGAAAGCCATGCCGCGAGTTTCGCCCAGCTGGTCTACATCTCGTCATGGCTGAAACACCATCATCCCGATGCGTTCTGCTGCGGCCTGCTCAACTCGCAGCCGATGGGCTTCTATGCCCCGGCGCAGATCGTCGGCGACGCCCGCAAGAACGGCGTCACGGTGCGCGAGGTCGATGTCTCCTTCAGCTTTGCGCAGAACACGCTGGAGGAGCGCGACGGGGACTATTGCGCGGTGCGGCTCGGCTTCCGCCAGATCGACGGGTTTCATTGGCTCGATGAGGATGAGGAGAGGTTGAAGGCCCAGCAGTCGCTGCGGAGTGCGCAAAGCGTAAACGTGCATGAGTCAGGGAGGCACGAATGGATGGGCTCTCTCCCCCACAAGGGGGGAGGGAACCCGCCCACCTCCTGCGCGGCCTTGGACGGGGAGAAAGACTGGGCCGACCGCATCGTCGCCGCGCGCAACCGCCGGCCCTTCACGTCGCTGGAAGATTTTGCCCGCGACACCGCTCTGCCCAAGCGCGCGCTGATCCTGCTCGCCGACGCCGATGCGTTCCGCTCGCTCGGGCTCGACCGCCGCGAGGCGCTGTGGGCAGTGCGGCGGCTGCCCGACGACGTGCCGCTGCCGCTGTTCGAGGCCGCCACCGCGCGCGAGCAGCCGGATGAGGGCGCAAAACCGCTGCCGGAGATGCCGCGCCCGGAGCAGGTGGTCGCCGACTACCAGACCATCCGCCTGTCGCTGAAGGGCCATCCGATGGAATTCTTGCGCGAGATGTTCACCAGGGAGCGCGTGGTCGCCTGCCACGCCATCAACCAAAGCAACGACCGGCGCCGCGTCAGCTGTGCCGGCGTCGTCCTGGTGCGGCAGCGGCCGGGCAGCGCCAAGGGCGTCGTGTTCATGACGCTGGAGGACGAGAGTGGCATCGCCAACATCGTGGTGTGGCCGAAGGTGATGGAGCAGTATCGCAAGGAAGTGATGGGCGCGCGCCTGATCCTGGTCGAGGGCTATATCCAAAGCAGCCCCGAGGGCGTCACGCATCTGGTGGCGCAGCGCATGACCGACCGCTCCCACGATCTGATCGGCCTCGCCAATGAATCCCTTAGTCGCAAGCATCCGGTGCCGGCGGGACCCGCATTGATCGAGCCGCTGAACGACGACCGCCGCGATCACGGCGACAACACGCCGCAAAAGATCCGCCACCCCCGCAACGTCCGCATCCTGCCGCCGTCACGCGATTTCCATTAGCCATTGCGCGATGACGGCAGCCGTTGAGCCTGCCATCTCCCCAACGTCGTCCTGGCGAAAGCCAGGACCCATAACCACCGGCTTTGTTGTTTCAGGGAGCATGGCCCCAGCGTCGCGCAACAATTTGCAGTTGGGGTAATGGGTCCTGGCTTTCGCCAGGACGACATCAAATGGGCGGCGAAGCGCCCGCTCGCGTGCCCCTAAAAATTCACCCGGTTCGAGATCGCGCCGTCGACGACGAGGTTCGAGCCTGTTGTGAACGAGGAGATCGGGCTCGCCAGGAACACCGCTGCGCTCGCAATCTCCTGCGGCGTCGCCATGCGGCCGGTCGGATTGCGGGCCAGTGCGTCCTGGTACATCTTGGGCGCGTTCTGCTCGACCATGTTCCAGACGCCGCCCTTGAAATACACGGTGCCCGGCGACACCACGTTGACGCGGACTTTCTTCGCCGCGTATTGCCGCGCCAATCCCTTCGCCATATGCACCAGTGCCGCCTTGATCGGGCCGTAGGAGCCGGCGCGATCGGCTTGCGCAGCCGAGATCGACGAGATGATGACGAAGGCCGCATCGCCGGTCTTTTCGCCGCTCGCCTCGAGGAACGGACGCGCCGCCTCGAAGGCGTTCACCGCGCCGAGCACGTCGAGCCGGAAATTCTGCTCCCACGATGCCGGATCGCCGCCCTGCGCCATGGCGCCGGCATTGGAGAACAGCATGTCGATGCCGCCCAGCTCCGCCGCGACGTCAGTGATCCACGATTTCAGCGCCACGCCGTCGGTGATATCGACGGCGGTGCCGGTGGCGCGCACGCCCGCTGCCTTCAATTCGGCAACGCTGGCCGCAACCTGCTCGGCATTGCGGGCACACACCGCCACGCCTGCGCCTTCGCCAGCCAGCGTCGCCGCGATCGCCCGCCCGATGCCGCGCGTGCCGCCGAGCACAACGGCGTTTCGTCCCTTCAAACCCAGATCCATTTGTATGTCCCTTGCTGATGCGCGCGGACTGTAGCCTCCATCGCAGCACGGCGCGACCTCGATTATTCCCTCGCGTCACGCGATTTTCATTGTAGCCAGGCGAATATCGCGGTGCACCCAATCCGATCCCGCCTTGTACGCCACAACTCAATTGCTATCGTCCCGCCGCCCGGACGATCGATCCGGGATCTGAATAACAACCATTCGGGAGCACTCCATGCGTTATTTCACTGCGCTCATCGGCGCGGCCTGCGTCGCGTTCGCTACCGCCACCGGCGCGTTTGCCCAGGTGGCGCCCAATCCCGACAATCCGAACGACGTCGTCGCCGATGCGCTCGCGCCGCCGCCCTATGGCGAGCCGATCAGCCTCGAAACCGCCAAGAAGGTTGCCGCCGCGGCGGTGGCCGAGACCCAGAAGCGACACTGGAATGCGTTCTGCATTGCGATCGTCAATCCGGCCGGCGAGTTGGTCTATTTCGAGAAGCAGGACAACTGCCAATTTGCCTCGATCGGTGTCTCGCAGCATAAGGCGCGCACCACGACGCGCTATCGCCGGCCCACGCTGGCGTTCGAAAACCTGATGGGCAAGGGAGCATACTTCTCCTATCTCGCGACGCTCGACGACGTGGTCGCCTCGCGCGGCGGCAATCTTCTGATCGTCGGCGGCAAGGTCGTCGGCGCCATCGGCGTCAGCGGCGGTTCGGGCTCGCAGGACAATGTGATCTCGCTCGCCGGCCAGGCCACGCTGGAGTGAGAGCAACGACGTGATGCTTCTGCCGGGCTTCGGTCTGGCAGAAGTCCTCCAGCGTATGAATTGAGCGGGAATGTAGGATGGGTAGAGCGAAGCGAAACCCATCGACTTATGCCCGCGGCGCAAATGATGGGTATCGCTTCGCTCCACCCATCCTACAAGGCCGTCGATTATTTTGTTCGGCTTTTCAGAATTTAACTTGACGCCTGACCCAATTCAGATGTTCAATGCGTCCGTCTCACCCGGCACGAGGGGCGCTTCGCGGTCGTCACGAACGTGGGTCGAGATGCGGTGGACGCGGATTGCGCAACTGACGAGTGCGTATTAGGCGGACGGTGAAGTCGTGTGGTCCTGACGCCCTAGTGGCAGGTGTCCCCAAGCAGAACGCGAAAGCGTTCTTGCGGAGGCGGTGACAAACAAGCCCAGTCTCGCCGGGGAGAGCACGAAATAAGCCGTAAAACCATCGCGCAGGGAAAGCCGGATTGCTCCGGTTACACCTGTGGTCCTACCTCCCGTGCTTTTTGTTGCACGGGGCCCATGGGTGCGATCGGCACCCGGCTTTCCCTGCGCCCTCTGTTCGAGAAGAGGGCACGACAAGACGCAACGCTCGGACAGATCATGTCGCGAGAATGCTGACGCCTGCCTTACACAAGAATGCTGACGTGAAACTTACAAGCCGTCCGAAATAGCTACTCGACCGGCGGTCCGCCCGGCGGACGGTGCAGGAAGGTGATCGAGGCATAGGCGCCGATCCACGAGCCCGCTGCAGCGAAGGCGACATACACCCAGTTTTCGGTGTAACTGATCACCGCATAGGAGGAGAGCAGATACCAGATGCTGCTCCAGGTCGCCGCCGGCACGCGCTTGCGTGCCACGACCGCCGAGGTGAACATGACATAGACCGCGTCGGTGGCCGCGGTCGCGATGAAGACCGCGCCGGCGGTGAGGGGATCGATGGCAGCCATTGCAACTCCTGTTTGGGTCGGGCAGAGCTAAGGCATGATCCGGAAAAGTGTGAAGCGGTTTTCCGAAAAGATCATGCCCAAACAAGGTGACGGTCGGGATCGGGCACCGCCTTATTGTCATCATGCGCAGGCATAGAATAATCGCAAAGAGGAATGCGCATGCAGGGCATCCGTGAAATCCTCGCCGATATCTGGACCGGCGCCGGCGGCGCGCCGTCCGCGCTTGACGCGGTCCGGCTTACCGGAAGCGAGCCGCAGCTGCCGTCGTCGTTTCGGGTCGCAGCCGCGGCGCAGGCGCCGATCGCCGCAGCCGGGCTTGCCGCGGCCGAGATCTGGCAGGCGCGCAGCGGCGAGCGGCAGGAGGTCGCGGTCGACATGCGCCACGCCGTCGTCGAATGCCGCAGCGAGCGTTATCTGCGCGTCGACGACACGCCGCCGCCACCGGCCTGGGACAAGATCGCCGGCGTCTATCGCGTCAGAGACGGGCGCTTCGTCCGTCTCCACACCAATTTCCCGCATCACCGCGGCGCCGTCTGCAAGGTGCTGGGCTGCAACGCCGAGCGTGACGACGTCCAGGCCGCGCTGATGCAGTGGGATGGCGAGGCGTTCGAGACCGCGGCCTATGCCGCCGGCGGCGTCGTTGCCCTGATGCGCTCGCACGACGAATGGTCGGCGACGCCGCATGCAAAAGAACTCGAAAAACTGCCGCTGATCTCGATCGAGAAGATCGGCGAGGCCGCGCCAAAGCCGTGGCCCGCCGGCGACCGCCCGCTGGCCGGCATCCGTGTGCTCGATCTGTCGCGCGTGATCGCAGGTCCCGTCGCCGGCCGCACGCTCGCGGCGCATGGCGCCGACGTGCTGCTGATTTCCGGCCCCGATCTGCCTGATATCCCCTGGCTCACCATCGACACCGGCCGCGGCAAGCTCACGAGCTTCGTCGAGCTGAAGAGCGAGGAGGGACGGCGGGTGATGCGCGGTCTGGTGGCGCAGGCCGATATTCTGTCCCAGGGCTATCGTCCGCTGGCGATTTCGCGTCTCGGCTTCTCGCCGGAGGACGCCGCGCGCATCAACCCCGGGATCGTCTATGTGACACTCTCGGCTTATGGCCATGCCGGACCGTGGGCCGAGCGCCGCGGCTTCGATTCGCTGGTGCAGACTACGACCGGCTTCAATCATGCCGAGGGACAGGCGGTCGGCATCGAGGGCCCGAAGGAATTGCCGGCCCAGATGCTCGATCACGCCACCGGATATTTCATGGCGTTTGGCGCCATGATGGCCAGGGCACGCCAGGCGCGCGAGGGCGGCAGCTGGCACGTTCGGGTGTCGCTGGCGCAGACCGGGCGCTGGCTGTGGAATCTCGGCCGCCTCGAAGCGGGCCTTGCGACCGCGGACCTGAAGGTGGATGCGGTGCAGCCCTTCATCGAGCAGCTGCCGTCCGGCTTTGGCACGCTGAGTTCGGTCCGGCACGCGGCCGTCCTGTCGAGGACCCCGGCCCATTGGTCCCGTCCGGCCATGCCGCTCGGCAGCCATCCTCCGGAGTTTCCTGCCCCGGAGTTTCCCGGATGAGACATTCAGCAGCCGTTCAGGGTATCCAAACTTTAACGACAGGCACCGCCGAAGTGCGATTTTTAGGTTGTTTGAAACGCCAATTCGGCACTATTAGCGCACCGCTGGGGCTGTCCCGCCGGAAGCTGCAACGATCGACCCCGCGGACCGCATGCTGAGAGAGTTTACCAAGAGAATGCAGAGCTTTAGCCGTCCGCGCCTGCTCGTGGCCGCGGCGGTGCTGGCGGCCGCCTGCGCCGGCGCCTATGGCTACACGCATTTAGGCTCGGAAAAGCAGTCGTCGTCGGAAGTCTCCAGCCAGTCCCGCAAGGGGGGGACGCGTTATGCGCCGTCGCCGGCCGAGTGGGCCAGCCTGACCTTCCAGAACGTGACCGAGCACACCTTCCGCTCCGAACTGGTGACCGAGGGCAAGATCGGGATCGATGAGGACCGCTCCACCCCGGTCTACTCGCCCTACACCGGGCGCGTCACCCGCCTGCTGGTGCGGCCGGGCGATGCCGTGGTGAAGGGGCAGCCGCTGTTCGTGATCGAGGCGGCCGACACCGTGCAGGCGCAGAACGATTACGTCGCGGCGATGACCGGCCTCAACAAGGCGCAGTCGGCGCTCGACCTCGCGCAGATCCAGGAGAAGCGCGCCAAGGACCTGTCCGAAGGCAAGGCGATCCCGCTGAAGGATTATCAGCAAGCGCAGACGGCGCTGGTGCAGGCGCAGAACGATGCGCGCTCGGCGCAGACACTGCTGGAAGCGGCGGAAAACAAGCTCCACATCCTCGGCTTCGCCGATGACGCCATCACGACGCTGCGGCAGAAGGGGCGCCTCAATCCGGAGACGACGGTGTTTGCGCCGATCGGCGGCACCGTGGTCCAGCGCAAGGCCGGCCCCGGCCAGTATGTCTCGACCGGCGCGAGCGACCCGGTCTACGTGATCGGCGACCTCTCGACGGTCTGGCTGATCGCCTTTGTCCGCGAATCCGATGCCGACAATGTCGCGGTCGGGCAGGATCTCAATTTTAGCGTGATGGCGCTGCCGGGCAAGGTACTGAACGCCCGGGTCAACTATGTCGCCACCGCGATCGACGCGACCTCGCGCCGGCTCCTGGTCCGCGCCACCATCGACAACGCCGACAATCGGCTGAAGCCCGAGATGTTCGCCAATGTGACGCTGTATTCGAAGGGCGACCATCCGGCGATCGGCGTGCCGAAGCAGGCGCTGATCTACGAGGGCGACCAGGTGCGGGTCTGGGTCGCGAGAGCCGACGACAAGACGATCGAGCTGCGCCAGATCAAGCCCGGGCTCATCAATGGCGACCTCGTCGAGGTGGCCGGCAATCTCAAGCCGGGCGAGCAGATCGTGACGAAGGGAAGCCTCTTCATCGACCGCGCCGCGTCCGGCACTTAGAGCATGATCCGGAAAAGTGTGTAGCGGTTTTCCGAACAGATCATGCTCAATCGAAAAAGTCCCTTCCAGTTGAAAGCGCCGATCTGAATGGATCGCCTCGTCGCCCTTGCCGTCAATCGCCGCTACTTGATGGTGGCCATGTTCGTCGCCGTCTTCATCGGCGGCATAATTGCGTTCAAGCAGCTCAACATCGAGGCCTATCCCGATCCGACCCCGCCGATGGTCGACATCGTGACGCAGAGCCCGGGCCTCTCGGCCGAGGAGATCGAGCGCTACATCACGATCCCGATCGAGACCCAGGTCGCAGGCCTCAAGAACCTCAAGACCATCCGCACCATCTCGCTGTACGGCCTCTCCGACGTTAAGCTGCAGTTCTCCTTCGACTTCACCTATGACGAGGCGCAGCAGCAGGTGCTCAACCGCCTGTCGCAGCTCGCGCCGCTGCCCGGCAACGTGCAGCCCGGCATCTCGCCGCTCAGCCCGATCGGCGAAATCTTCCGCTACCGGCTGAAGGGGCCGCCGAACTACAGCGTGCTCGACCTCAAGACGCTGCAGGACTGGGTATTGCAGCGCCGCTTCCGCGCGGTGCCCGGCGTGATCGACGTCACCGGATGGGGCGGCAAGACCAAGACCTATGAGATCCAGGTCGACTTCAACAAGCTGGTCGCCAACGGCCTGACGCTGCCGCAGGTGCTGCAGGCGGTTTCCAACGCCAACATCAATGTCGGCGGCAACACCGTGAATATCGGCTCGCAATCGGCCGTGGTGCGCGGCGTCGGCCTGATCCGCTCGATCGACGACCTCGCCAACACCATGGTCTCGCAGTCCGGCGGCAATCCGGTGCTGGTCCGCGACATCGCCCATGTCACGATCGGCGAGAAGCCGCGGCTCGGCATTGCCGGCCTCGACAATGACGACGACATCGTGCAGGGCATCGTGCTGATGCGCCGCGGCGAGCAGAGTTCGCCGACCATCACCCGCGTCGAGCAGCTCGTTCACCAGATCAACAATTCCTCGATCCTGCCGCCGGGCGTGAAGATCGAGCGCATCTACGACCGCAAGGACCTGATCGAGCTCACCACCCACACCGTGCTGCACAACATGGTGGTCGGCATCCTGCTGATCGTGCTGTTGCAGTGGATCTTCCTCGGCGATCTGCGCAGCGCGCTGATCGTCGGAGCCACGATCCCGTTCGCGCTGTTCTTTGCCGTGATCATCCTGGTGTTGCGCGGCGAGTCCGCCAATCTGCTGTCGGTGGGCGCGATCGATTTCGGCCTGATCGTCGACGCCACCGTGATCATGGTGGAGGCGATCTTCCGCCGGTTGTCGCAGACCACTGCGCTGTCGGAAGCCGAGCAGGCGCACATCTCCGAAGACACGGTAATGGGGATGAAGAGCCACGCAATCCTGTCGGCGGGGGCCGACGTGTCGCGCTCGATCTTCTTTGCCGCGGCGATCATCATTGCCGCGTTCCTGCCGTTGTTCACGCTGAGCGGCGTCGAGGGCAACATCTTCGGCCCAATGGCGCGGACCTACGCCTATGCGCTGGCTGGCGGACTCCTGGCGACTTTCACAGTAACTCCGGCGCTGAGCGCGATCATCCTGCCGGCGCATATCCACGAGACCGAAACCTGGATCGTCAAGAAGCTCGACGCGATCTACCTGCCGGTGCTCAACTGGGCGATCGCCAACCGCAAGATGGTGATGGCCGGTGCGGCCGGCCTCGTGGTCATGACCATCATCTTCGCGCGCTTCCTCGGCCTCGAATTCCTGCCCAAGCTGGAAGAGGGCAATCTGTGGATCCGCGCCACGCTGCCGCCGACGATCTCGCTGCAGGAAGGCAATGCCTACGTCAACGAGATGCGGAAACTGATCAGCAGCCGTCCCGAGGTGGTGGCGGTGGTGTCGCAGCACGGCCGTCCCGACGACGGCACCGACGCGGCCGGCCTGTTCAACGCCGAATTCTTCGCGCCGCTGAAGCCGGCCGGCGAATGGCCCGGCACCCACGACAAGGAAGTGCTCACCGCGCAATTGCTGGCGCAGCTGCAGGACAAATTCCCCGGCGTCGAATTCAACTTCTCGCAATATCTGCAGGACAACGTCTCGGAAGCGGTGTCCGGCGTGAAGGGCGAGAACTCGATCAAGCTCTACGGCAACGATCTGCAGGCGCTGACCGACACCGCCAACAAGATCAAGTCGGTGCTTTCGACCGTGCAGGGCGTCACCGACCTTGCGGTGTTTACCTCGCTCGGGCAGCCGACGATCCAGATCGACGTCGATCGGGCGCGCGCCGCCCGCTATGGCCTGTCGCCGGGCGACATCAACGCCACGATCAGGGTCGCGGTCGGTGGCGACACCGCCGGCGATCTCTATGAGCCCGGCAGCGACCGGCACTTCCCGATCATCGTCCGGCTTGCGCCGGAATATCGCAAGAGCGCGGAGGCGATCCAGAACCTGCGGATCGGGGTGGCGAACGCCAATGGCGGCATCACCCAGATCCCCCTCTCCGAGGTGGCCTCGATCAAGCTGATCTCCGGCGCGGCCTACATCTATCGCGAACAGCAGGAGCGTTACCTGCCGATCAAGTTCTCGGTGCGCGAGCGCGACCTCGGCAGCGCGATCCGGGAGGCGCAGCAGAAAGTCGACGAGCAGGTGCAGCTGCCACCCGGCTCGCATCTCGAGTGGGTCGGCGAGTTCGGCAATCTGCAGGACGCGATCAGGCGGCTGTCGATCGTGGTGCCGATCAGCCTGGCGCTGATCGCGGTCTTGCTGTTCTTCAACTTCGGCTCGATGGTCGACACCCTGCTGGCGATGAGCGTGATCCCGATGGCGATCTTCGGCGGCGTGCTCGGGCTTCTGATCACGGGCATTCCGTTCAGCGTCTCGGCAGCGATCGGCTTCATCGCGCTGTTCGGCATCGCCGTGATGGACGGCATCATCATCCTGTCGCAGTTCAACCAGCTGATCGACGAAGGCTATGACCGGATGCGCGCGGTGATCCGCACCGGCGAGCTGCAGCTGCGGCCGGTGCTGATGACCTGCGTCGTGGCCGGCGTCGGCCTGCTGCCGGCGGCGGTGTCGGAGGGCATCGGCTCCCAGGTGCAGAAGCCGCTCGCCATCGTCGTCGTCACCGGCATGATGCTGGCGCCGCTCGTCATCCTGATCACGCTGCCGGTGCTGATCTCCTATTTCTCGCGCCGGCCGAAGGACAACGTCAGGTGAAGCCGTAGAGCCGGGCCGGATTGTCGACCAGGATGGTCTTGCGGACCGCGGCGTCCGGCGCCCAGACCGGCAGCTGGTTGAGGAGACGGCCGTCGTCGATCTGGTACAGCGGCGTCACCTCGGTGACCTTCTTGCCTTGCGGCGTCACCGAATCCGGGTGCGGCCAGTCGGTGCCCCAGACGATGCGCTCGGCGTTGGCCGCGATCAGCGCCTGCGCCAGCGGCGTGGCGTCGGCATAGTCCGGCGCGAGCTTGGAGGCGCGGTAGGCGCCGGAAATCTTGACGTAGGCCTTGCCCGACTTGACGAGCTCGAGCAGGTCGGCAAATCCCGGCTGGCCGGTGCCGAGCGCGGCCTCGGCGCCGCCGAAATGGTCGAACACGACCGGCACCGGGGCTGTCGCGACCAGGTCCTTGATCGCGGTGATCATGGCGAGGCTGGTGAACAGCTGCACGTGCCAGCCGCGCGCCTTCATCCGCTCGATCGCGGCCGTGAAGCGCTGCCGGCCGACATTGGGATCGTTGACGCCGCCGGTCGCGAGGTTGAGGCGGATACCGCGGAAGCCGGCCTTGTTCATGGCGTCGAGATCGCCCTCGCTGATCTTGTCGTCGATCACCGCGACGCCGCGCGCCGTCGGCCCGCGGGCGGTCATGCCGAACAGCGACGACGAATTGTCGGGGCCGTAGACGCTCGGCGTCACGATCACCACCCGCTCGATATGCAGCGCCTTGTGCAGCGCGCTCATCTCCTCCGGCGAGGCCAGCTCCGGCGTATAGACGCGGCCGGCGAAGAACGGGAACTTGTCGGGATCGCCATGGATGTGGGTGTGGCAGTCGCACGCACCGGCAGGCACGTCGAAGTTGACCGGGGTCGATGGTTGCGATGGCTTGGAAAATGCGTTGCTGCTGGTCATGGTCACTCCGGCGCGATGGAAGCCAGCATCATATCGCGTCGCGTCAGCATTGGACGTCTCCCTGCGTGCTCGGCTGTTATGCGCGTGATCCGCGCGACGGCATTATCGGTTGCCGGCGGGGGCGGAGGTTATCGGCGGAGAGCGCGGGCGGGAAGGGCTGGCTCGCCGTGCGAACGGTTCCGCAACGCCTATTGTCCCGACGGCGTGCGCAGGCCGTGCCAGGCGTCGCGGACCTGGTGGTAGTGCACCTCGGGCAGATAGTCCGGCGTCTTGAGATTGAGCGTCTTGACGTCGAGCCGTCCGGTCGCGCTGAGCAACGTGTAGGAGGCGATCACCCGGTCGCGCTGCGCGCCGATCAGGCGGGCCCTGGCAGTGATCAAATCCTGCTGGGCGTTGAGCACATCGACCGTGGTGCGCTGGCCGCCGGCGGCTTCCTTCTGCACGCCGGCCAGCGCAACCTCCGCAGCCTTCACCTCGGATTCGGAGGCCGACACCGCGATCTTGGCGCCTTCATTGGCGACCCACGCGCTGACCACGGCGGTCTTGGCCTGATTGCGGACCTGATCCAGCACGAGGCGGCTCTGCGCCGCCACTTCCTTGGCCTGCCGGGTCTGCGACGCCGCGGTGCCGCCGTCGTAGATCGGTTGCGTGAGCTGGCCGATCACCGAGGCCTGATCGGTGCCGAAGGTGCTGAGCGAGCTGTCGGAGTCGCGGTTCTTGCTGACGCTGCCCTGCACGGTGACACTCGGCATCAGGCTGCTCTCGGCGACCCGGATCGAGGTCGAGGCGACGTCGACGTCGAAACCGGCCGCGGTCACGGCGGGATGCTCGCGCAGCGCAAGCGCGATCGCATCCTCGCGGCTGCGCGGCAGCAGCCGGTCAGTGGTCTCGGCCGGCCGCAATTGCGATGGCGGGTTGCCGACCACCTGGGCATAGGTGGCCTGGCTGATCGCGAAGTTGACCTCGGCAGCATTGAGGTCGGCGAGACCGCGGTTGAGGCGGGCCTCGGCCTGGGCCGTATCGGTCGGCGTGACGTCGCCGGCATTGAGGCGGCGCTGCGTGATCGCCTGGGTCTCCTTCAGGAAGGCGACGTTGGCGCGCTGCGCCTCGACCAGCGTCTGGTTGGCCAGCACATTTGTATAGGTGGTGACGGCGTCGAGCAGCACGCCCTGGCCGACATTGCGCAGGGCCTCGCGGCCGGACTGCACCTGCAGCTCGGCGACGCGGACGCTGTTGGCGGTCTTGAAGCCGTTGAACAGGGTCTGGGTCACCGTGACCCCGATCTGCCACGGCTTCAGCGTCGCAGTCTGGATGACGTTGCCGGGCAGCTGGTCGCGAACCGCCTGGAGGCCGACCGAGAGGCCGGCGATGATCTGCGGGCGGTAGGCGGCCAGCGCCTGCGGCACGTTCTCGTCGGTCGCACGCTGCCGCGCCCGCTCGGCATTGAGCTGCGGATTGGTCTGATATGCCTTGACCAGGGCTTCGGGCAGGCTCTCGGCACGGGCAGCGGGGCCAGCCAGCAGCGCACACGCCAGGGCGCCGAGGCCGATGCCCGACAAAAGCACGTGCCTCGCTACATCGCCAACCCTCGCGGCACGCTCAACCATGTGATCCCGCAAACCAAAACCGCGGCAGTCCGCCTCCGCCGACGCCGCCGACACATCTACCTGTTTAGGGGGGCGTGCCGCCACAGGCAAACCGCCACGCGACATCTGCACATCATTTCAGTTCTTGTCTGTTGCCGGTTCGTCACAGGCGAACGCAACGGTCATATGAAGTATAAGCTCGAACCGTCCGCCGCCGATTCTGTGGCGCCGGTTATCCGCTGCCTGCTCCGGTTTCATTGCTGATGCCCATATTCTTCTCCGACCCCGAGGCGATCGCGGAGCACATCGTTCGTGATGTCGGAACCGAGCTGGTGGTCGGGCTGCCGCTCGGCCTCGGCAAGGCCAACCACATCGTCAACGCGCTGTACGCGCGCGCGGTGGCCGACCGTTCCATCAATCTGACGCTGTTCTCCGCGCTGACGCTGGAAAAGCCGAAGCCGAAGAGCCTGCTCGAGCAGCGCTTCATCGGCCCGGTGATCGATCGCCTGTTCGGCGGTTATCCGGATCTCGCCTATGCGGAGGCGCTGCATCGTGGCGCGCTGCCGCCCAACATCAAGGTGATCGAGTTCTTCTTCCTGGCGGGGCAGTGGCTGCACCAACCGTATGCGCAGCAGAACTACATCTCCGCAAACTACACCCATGCGGCGTCGTACCTGCTGTCGCGCGGAGTGAATGTCGTGCCCCAGCTGGTCGCCAAGCGCGTGGTCGACGGCGTGCCGCGCTACAGTTTGAGCTGCAACACCGATACAACGCTCGATGTGCTGCGTGCGCGCGCGCAGGGGCGGGCGTCATTCAAGCTGATCGGCCAGGTCAATCCCGAGCTGCCGTTCATGCCTGGGCCCGGCGATCTGCCGGCGGATGAGTTTGCGGCGGTGCTCGACGGTCCTGACACAGACTTCCCGCTGTTCGCGCCGCCGTCCGAGCCGATCAGCGACACCAAATACGCGATCGGGTTGCATGCTGCGGGCCTGGTCCGGGACGGGGGCACGTTGCAGATCGGGATCGGGCAGGTCGGCGATGCGCTGGCGCAGGGGCTCGTGGTCCGCCACCGCGACAACGCGCAATTCCAGGGCATCATGCGGCGCCTTGCGCCCGGTCGCGCACAGCTCGGGGCGGCCGAGACCGCGCCGTTCGATAAGGGCCTCTATGGTGTCAGCGAGATGCTGTTCGAGGCGTTCCTCGGGCTGATCGACGCCGGCATCCTCAAGCGCGACATTGGCGGCGTGATCCTGCACGGCGCATTCTTCCTCGGACCGCAATCGTTCTACCGGGCGTTGCGCGAGATGCCACCGGAGCAATTGGCGCGCATCCAGATGATGCCGGTGTCCTTCACCAACGAGATCTTCGGCGACGAGGACGGCAAGCGCCGCGCCCGCGTCGATGCGCGCTTCGTCAACAACGCGATGATGGCGACGCTTCTCGGCGCTGCGATCTCGGATGGTGTGGAGAATGGCCAGGTCGTCAGCGGCGTCGGTGGTCAGTACAATTTCGTCGCGCAGGCGTTCGCGCTGGAAGGCGCGCGCTCCGTGCTGGCGCTGGAGGCGACGCGCCAGTCCGGCAAGCAAGCGCAGTCGAACATCCGCTGGTCCTACGGCCACGAGACCATTCCACGGCACCTGCGCGATATCTTCGTCACCGAATACGGCGTCGCCGATGTCAGAGGCAAGTCCGACGCCGACGTGATTGCCGCGATGCTGCAGGTGACGGATTCCCGCTTCCAAAGCGAGCTGATGCGGCAGGCCAAGGATGCCGGCAAGCTGCCGCGCAATCACGAGATCCCGGCCGCGCATCGCGAAAACTATCCCGAGCGCATCAGCGACGCGCTGAAACCCGCGCGCGACGCCGGGCTTCTGCCGTCATTCCCGTTCGGCAGCGATTTCACCGACGTCGAGCAGCGGCTGATTCCGGCCTTGCAGATATTGCAGCAGGCGCAGCGCACGCCGCTGCAACTCGCGGGCCTGCTGTGGCAGGGCATGCGGCACCCGCCCAATGCTGCCGACCGCGAATGCCTGGCGCGGCTCGGTCTCGACAAGCCGACGCATTTTGCCGAGCGCGCCTATCGCGCGCTCGTCAACGCAGCATTGCAACGGAGCAGAACGGGTTAGCGGTTCTTGTTGACCGGCTTGCGCTTCTCGATGAAGGCCGCCATGCCCTCGGAACGATCCTCGAGCGCGAAGGTCGAGTGAAACAGGTTGCGCTCGACATTCATGCCTTCCGCGAGCGGCGTCTCGAACGCGCGGTTGATGGCTTCCTTGGCCATCGCGACGGCCGGACGCGACATCGAGGCGATCTTCTCCGCTGCGGCGAGCGCCTCTTCCACCAGCTTGTCGGCCGGAACGATCCGCGACACGAGGCCCGAGCGCTCGGCTTCCGCGGCATCCATCATCCGCCCGGTGAGGCAGAGATCCATCGCCTTCGACTTGCCGATCGCGCGGGTCAGGCGCTGCGTACCGCCGATGCCGGGAATGGTGCCGAGGGTGATTTCCGGCTGGCCGAACTTGGCGGTGTCGGCGGCGATGATGATGTCGCACATCATCGCCAACTCGCAGCCGCCGCCCAGCGCATAGCCCGCGACCGCCGCAATGGTCGGCTTGCGGCAACGGGCGACGCGGTCGCCGCCGATCGCGGTGAAGTCGCTGTTGAACATGTCGATGAAGCCCTTCGGCTGCATCTCCTTGATGTCGGCGCCGGCCGCGAAGGCCTTCTCGCTGCCGGTGATCAGGATGCAGCCGATCTTGTCGTCGGCCTCGAGATCGTCGACCGCCGCGGCGATCTCGCGGAACACGCCGAACGACAGCGCATTCAACATTTTCGGCCGGTTCAGCGTGATGACGCCGACCGGTCCCTTGCTTTCGACGATGATGAATTCGAACGTAGCCATAGACGCAAACCCCGTGCTGATTTGGCGGGCAATGTGCCCGCTGGCGGGATGCGCTTCAAGTGGCTGAAACGAGGCACCGGGCCGCGGTGCGGCGCACCCCGCGCCGCAGCCGCAAGCACCCTGGCTAGGCCATGAACATGCGCGCGGCGGAGGCCACCGTGAGCAGGGCGCCGAAGCCGATGAAGATCTTCCCGATCAGCGACGTCTGGTCCAGGCTCGAGCTGTCGCTGCTCGCGAGAACGGGCGCGGGCTTGGGTGCTGCTGCCACAGTCGGCGGCTGCGCCGGGGGCGGCTCCTGCTGGGCGGCCTGCGGTTGAGCCGGTTGCGGCTGTTCCGCCGGCTGCTCCTGCTGCAGGGCCCGGTCGACATCGTTGAGTTGGTCGGATGCCACCACGTTGCTGTCAGGCTGCGCGTCGGCGGGCTTGTCGGCCGCGGCAATCAACGCGTTGGCCTTCACTGTCGTCGCGGCCGCGTTGTCGTCGCCCGAGGTCAGCTCCGCATTGGCATTGGCGACCGTGGCAGGCATGCCTGTCGCGGTGACGCTGCCGGCGTCGTTACCGGCGGTCTTCTTGCTCTCGGATTTGTCGGAAGACTGGTGACGCGCATGGCGCCGGCCATGCCGCGAACTCTGCTGCGTGGACTTGTCGGTGGTCGTGGTGTCGGATTTCGTCACCGATGCGTCCGAACCGGCCGCATGCGCCGGCAACGGACCGGCAAGACCCACGAAAAGCCCGGTAAGCCCTGTCGCTACCATCAAGGCCAAGCGCCCGCTGGCTTTGATCTTCATTTGATGATCTCCCCATTTCGCCCGCCCGAGGGCGAAAAAAGACCCCGCTGCGTGTCCACACCGGGGCAGAAAAAGGGAATCTTCGGGCTTCCGGGGGCAAAAGCTGGGCAATTTCGTCCCGGTGCGTGATCGACGGCAGCAGCACCGATGCTTGTCGAAGCGATCAATGTTATGAGCCGTGACGTCTGGAAACCCGCCGGAGCGATTCTTTGGAGCCGATCCTCGGCGCGGTCTTGTCGGAGGATGATGATCACGAACTCGTGATCTCTTGGCTTGCCGCGTAACGAACTGAAAGATCGGCCGAATTGCAATTCAGGAGCCTGCGTGCGCGAACGTGAGGATGAATGGACCGACCTGATGCGGTCGGCCATTTCAGGCGATGACGCGGCGTATCATCGCCTGCTCAAGGCCATCACGCCGGTACTCCGTGCCGCGACGCGCCGTGGCTTGGCGCGCGCGGGACAACCGGTCGATCAGTCCGAGGACATCGTGCAGGACATCTTGCTGGCGGTACATTTGAAGCGGCAGACTTGGGACACCAACGCGCCGTTCGCGCCGTGGCTGTTCGCGATCGCGCGCAACAAGCTGATCGACGCACTGCGCCGCCGCGGCAGGCGCATCTTCGTCAACATCGACGATTTCGCCGAGACGCTGCCCGGAGAAACGCCGGAGCCGACGGCGTCGCCGAGCGAGGTGACCGCCCAGCTGCAGGCGTTGCCGGCACGGCAGCGCGACGTGCTGCAGTCGATTGCGGTCGACAGTGCCTCGATCAAGGATACCGCGGCGAAATTCTCGATGAGCGAGGGCGCGGTGCGGGTCGCGCTGCACCGCGGGCTTGCGAGCCTGACCGCGAAACTACGGGACCGATGAGCATGGACACGGATCAACTCATTCGAACCCTTGCCGCCGACAATACCTATCGTGCGCGGCCGGTCGGTCTTGCGCTGATGCTGGCGCTGCTGGCGGCGGCGCCGGTCTCGCTCCTGATCTTCTTCGCCGAGCTCGGCGTGCGGCCCGACGTGATGACCGCTATGCATAATCCGTTCTTCGACCTGAAGTTCGCGGTCACGCTGGCGCTCGCCGCTTCGGCGATTGCGGTCAGCCTGCATCTGTCACGGCCGGAAGCCTCGCTGCGCGGCTTCGGCTGGTGGCTGCTGATTCCGGCCGGCATCCTCGTTGCCGCGATCAGCGGCGAGATGATGATGCCGCAGCGTACGCCGATGATGACGCGGCTGATCGGCAGGAACTCGATGGCGTGCATGACCGCGATCCCGGCGATGTCGCTGCCACTCTTGGTCGGCGCGCTGTACGGGCTCCGGCAGGGCGCCCCGGCGCGGCCCGCGGTCTCCGGTGCAATCGCAGGCCTGCTCTCGGCCGGACTGGCGGCGACGATCTATGCGTCGCATTGCACCGATGACTCGCCGCTGTTCGTCGCCACTTGGTACACGCTGGCGACCGCGATCGTCGCGAGCGTCGGCGCCCTGATGGGACAGCGGGCGCTGCGATATTAGAGCGTTTCGAGCGAAGTGGGCACCGGTTCGCGTGAAGAAAACGCGTCAAGACAGAATCTAGAGCCCCGTTACGATTCAATCGGAACGGAAAAGGCTCTAGGCCGCGGGCGCGGACTGCTGCATGCGATGGAAGCGGAGCACCTGCTGCGCGGTGGATGGCCGCAGCCGCTCATAGGTGTCCTTGCAGGCCTGCAGGTCGGTCGGCTCGCCGCCCGAGATTTCGTCGCGCAGATTGATGATCGCCCGCACCGTCGACCATGACAGGCTCGAGACCTTGGCCAGGATCATCACGCCCTCGGCGCGGGTTTCGATCATCATGTTCTCGGCGACGCTGACCGAAACATTGGCGAGCGCGGCAAGCGAAGCATTGGTTTCGTCGAACTTGCCGGCCTCGGCGAAGGCTGCGAGCTGGAATTCGTCGAGCCGGCCGTCCTGATAAAGCGACTTGACCAGCGCATGCGCGATCGCGGTGTCGGGCGTCACGGCTGCCGACGCCGAGCGCGCGCGTCGCGTGGCTTCCTTCACCGCGATCGGAATCTCCTTGGCCTGCTGCGGGATGGCAGCTTCGAGCCGCTGCCTGACCGCGTCCGAGGCCTTGGCGACCAGCTTGAGATAGAGATGCCGCGGGATGTTCGGGCGCAGGCCGACGCAGGTCGACAGATTGTCGTCGCCCTCGGCGCGGCTGACCAGGCGGGTGAAGCCGCGCTCGGTGAATTCGGCGCCAGGATTGTTGACCGCGCTCTGGATCACCTCGTCATTGCCGCGCAGCACCAGCACATCGGTGACGGCGCCGCTCAGCGACTTGCGGTTCGAGATCGCGAGCAGATGCGCCTGGCTCTTGCTGCGCGCGGTCTCGATCAGGGTGTCGTCGTCAAGCCGCGGCGACAGCGTCAGCACCGGGCCGGCGACCTCGATCAGGTCATCGAAGGCGAGGGTGCGGATGGTCTGCGGCGGCGCGGTGTCGATCGGGGCGAGGCGGTTGGAAAGCAGCGCCTTGGCCGAGTTCTCGATGTGCTCGAGCAGGCATTGGAAGACGTCGTCGAACAGCACGATCTGCTCGTCCGAACAGTTCACGGAGCCGTTGATGAAGAGGTCGGTGACGCGACGCAGCGTCTCGACACGGCGTGCGACGGTGCCGTGGGCGAGGGTTGTCTGCAGCTCATCGAGCAGACTTTCGGGGGCGGTCGCGGGCTTCGAACTCATGACTCTGTCCTGGAGCGGTGGCGACGGCTTCTCCGGCGCCGAATAGGGAAATGAAAGGGTTCAGGCGCTGGCGATGCGGTTGCGTCCCCGGGCCTTGGCTGCGTAAAGCGCGCCATCGGCGCGGGCGAGTAATGTGTCGGAGTTTTCGCGCGGCTTCAGCGTCGTGACGCCGGCGGAGATCGTCACCTGCATGCCCGGCGAGAACGCGCTCCAGTCGAGATCGGCGATGATCTTGCGCAGCCGTTCGAGCGCGCGCATCGCCTGATCCTGCGACAGGTCGGGCAGCACGAGCAGGAATTCCTCGCCGCCGTAACGGCCGAAGCGATCGATGCTGCGGAGATTGGCGAACATGCCGATGGCGAAGGTGCGCAGCGCCTCGTCGCCGATCGGATGGCCGTAGACGTCGTTGATCCGCTTGAAATGGTCGAGGTCGATCAGCGCGACCGCGCAGGAGCTGCCGTTGCGGGCGCAGCGCGCGATCTCCTCTTCGAGCGTGCGCATGATGCTGCGGCGATTGGAGGTGCCGGTCAATTCGTCAAGCTCGGCAAGCTCCTCGATGCGGCGGTAGGCCTCCTTCAGCTTCAGTCCACTCTGATACAACGATTGCTGCATCGAGCTGGAGAAGATGCCGAGATACATGCAGCGCCCGATCGTCAGCGCGAACACCAGCATGGTGGCGAGGCGGTCGATCCGGGTGCCGGTCGGCATCCCGATCGCCTTGTCGGTTCCGAGGAAGAGTGCGGCGAGGCCCAGCACCATGATGGTCCAGACGATCGCGGTCTGCCGTGCCGAGGTGCGCAGCGCGCCGAAGCCGAACACCACGAACAGGTTGCAGAGGAACAGCACGCCGACTTCCGGCGCGATGTAGGTGAATACCAGCAGGTTCACCATGTTGATCGCCGATTGCGGCGCGACCAGATAGTGGTCGCGGAAGCGCTCGTGGAAGCCGCGCTCCGACAGCAGCACATAGACGGCGACCAGCGAGAGGCCGGTCAAGGCGTAACTGGTCGCGACCAAAACGGATGTGGTGCCGGCATGCGCGTAGATCAGCAGCACCACGGCATCGAGCACGAAGCAGGCGGCGATCATCGATTGGATCTGGCGGCGCTGCCTGGCGCGGCGCGCGAGGCGGTCGACCGTCAGCCTGGGACGGCCGCTTTCCGATGCGCCCGTGATCGGGCCGGGAAGTGACGACGCAGCGCTGCCCATGGTCTCGCCGTTGGTGAAATCCGGCGAAAATCTAAGTGGGAAAGCCTTTAGGTTTGGTATCTTTGGGAACCGAATCTGCTCCGGTGAAATGCTCCCACCACCCTTGTTTCGTAAGGGGAATCCGTGTCCCGGGGCTGGCTGCGAGCGATCCTGCGGGTGGCCGGCGCCGGTGCTGACGTCGCGAGGGCGCTGGCTTGCGGGCAAAGCCTTGATATGGTCGCGCCGGACGGTGGGCGTCCGCGAGAGTTCTAAGTATTATGATACCTCTTCCTGAGTCTCGGGCGATTTTTCCTTATTGTGATCGCCGACTGTGTCATAGATCACACATGCGGTCTGGACATTGCCGTATTGTGAAGAATCTTGCCTCTCGCGTCGAACCACGCACCATCCCCCTCAGACCAACTTTGCGAGACGGCCATTGAGCGCGACACAGGCGGCTTCAGACGAGGTTCTGATCGCTCGGATCGCTCAAGGCGACCGGCTCGCCATGCAGGTGCTGTACGGACGGCATCATGTCAGGGTGTACCGCTTCGGGCTTCGGCTCGTGCGGGACGAACAGGTGGCGGAGGACCTCATCAGCGAGGTCTTTCTGGACGTGTGGCGTCAGGCGGGCAAATTCGAGGGACGATCCGCCGTTTCGACCTGGCTGTTGGCGATTACCCGGTTCAAGGCTTTGTCTTCGCTACGGCGGAGGAAAGACGCCGAACTGGACGATGAGGCCGCGAACGCGATCGAGGACACGTCCGACGATCCGGAAACGGTAGTGCAGAAGAAGGACACCGGCGATACGCTGCGTAAATGCCTGAGGGGGCTATCGGCGGAACACCGGGAGATCGTCGATCTTGTCTACTATCACGAGAAATCCGTGGAAGATGTCGCTGAGATCGTGGGGATTCCGGAGAATACCGTGAAGACGCGCCTGTTCTATGCGCGCAAGAAACTTGCCGAGTTGCTGAAGGCAGCCGGTGTCGAGCGAGGTTGGCCATGATGGCTGCGAGCAAGAAGATGCTGGGTCAAGAACCCGATGATGTCGAGATGCTGCTGCCCTGGCACGCGGCCGGCACGCTGAACGCGCGCGATGCGCGTCGCGTCGAGGACGCGCTGGCGTCCGATCCGGAGCTGGCGCGGCAGTATGCCGTCATCCGCGAGGAATATGCCGAGACCATCGGCCTCAACGAGAGCCTCGGTGCGCCCTCGGCGCGCGCCATGCAGAAGCTGTTTGCCGCGATCGATGCCGAGCCGGAGCGCAAGCCGTCGGTGGGGGCGCGGATGTCGTCCGGGGTCTCCGAGTTCTTCGCAAAATTGTCGCCGCGGACGCTGGCCTGGTCGTCCAGCCTCGGTGCGGTCGTGGTGTTGCTGCAGGCGGGCGTGATCGGCGCGGTGCTGATGCGCGACCAGCCGGCCTCGATCCAGACCGCGTCGCTGGATGTCGCCGAGCGCAGCGCGGTGGCACCGAGTGCGCCCAGTGCGGCGGCACCGATCACCCGTGACCTCGGCGCCGGCGTCTTGGCGGCGCCGACGCGGCTCTTGGTGCGCTTTGCGCCCGATGCCAGGATCGCCGACATCTCGACGCTGCTCGAGAATTACCAGGCCTCGATCGTCGACGGTAAGGGCGGCATGTTCCGCCTGCAATTCCGTGCAATGGACAAGAGCGGCGTCGCCGCGCTGATTGCCCGTTTGCAGAAAGAGAAGATCGTCAACCTCGCGGTCGAAACGCCGTAGCCGGCGTCGGGCCGCTCTGCGCCTGGTTGAGCTCACCACGACCGCCGCGCCGGCGGGACGTTGCCATCACCGCCGACGACTGGACCAGGGCGCTTCGTTGCAGCACCCGTGGACAAACAGCCGCAGCCCTCGCAGACGCCTGCCGGCAATAACACTTCCGTGAGCCGCGCGTTGCATGCACCCGCGCCGTCGATCGCAGCGATGATTCCGCTGTAAATCACAGTGATTTTCGACGTCGAAGGCCTGCAATGGTGCGATGGAACCACGTCGCCAAAGGTTAAAAAAAACGCGGAGGATTTGAACGTCCGCCATCCTGTCACGACTTATATGTGTGGGAGCGGTTTATCCCTCCCCGGCTATATCAGGCGCGAGCGCCCATCCACCCCAAGCGCCCATATGGCTTTGACCCGTCCGGTTGTCCCCCCGGACGGGTCTTTGCTTTTGGGGCACCCCTGCATGACGGGCTCGACGAACGCGGCCGATCATTCGACGGCGCGCAGCGCGGTCGCGACGCGATGTCTGCCGCGGGCGACCGCATGCGACGGATTGCTGTGGATCATTCGTCCGGACGCGCTTTGCATCACCACGATGCAAGTCGATGACTTGACGGGGGTTCGCGCGAGAAACTCCGTAGTCGAGCGGACTTCTCTCATCGCCCGTTCGCGATTAAGAATTTAGTTAGACTTTATTTACCTTTTCCACAGAATATCAGCGTCGCGTCCAGTTGATTCGGTTCGGTTGCGTCTGCGTCCGTTTCTTTCCCTACGGGCAAGTTGAATGACACATCGGACCGACGTGGCCAGGGGCCAAGAGATCGTTGCGCGCTGGTGCAACCTGGCCGAGCAAAGGCTGGAACACCTTACCGAACTATTCGAAACCGGACGCTGGCGCCGCTATCACAGCGAGCGGGCCTTCCTCGAGAACATCAGGGAAGCACGGGCCGCGGTCGAGATCTGGCGGGAATTGCTGTCGCGCGAGGCCTCGCTCGACAATTCGCCGATTGATCTGTCCTGGCTCGGCCGCGGCAAGTCGATATTGCCGCCGCCTTACATCTCATCGGCGCCCTACGTCTCGCCCGCGCCGGAGCGCCGGTCGGAGGCTGCGACATTGGCGGAGGCCGCGATGAATGCGGTGGCGGCCGCCCTGGAGACGGCGACGGAAGTCCTGGAGGAGCCGCCCACCATGGCTGACGCACCGCCGCTGGAGATGCCGCAGCCGGTGCTGCGGCCGCCGGTGCTCGACCTCGACACCATCCAGCGGCGCTATCCCTTGCTGCGCAACGCGCTGTAGCCGAACGGTCGGCCAATTCGCTCGAAACGCTCTAGCGCCGCACCGCGTTCGCGCCGACCACGAGCTGCGCAAATTGCTGGGCGCCACCTACTGACAGGTCGGTGGTAACCGGGCGGGCGTGGTCGAGCCCGACCACCGCGCCGCGCGGGGTTTCCGAGATCATGTTATTGTTGATCAGCGCGGTGCCGGCGCCCGGCACCACCGAGACGCCGATGCCGACAAAGGCGTTGCGGACGACATTGCCTGAAATCGCGACGTCGCGCAGATATTTGCCCCAGCCGGCGACGATGCCGAAGGTGGGCACGTTCTCGATCACGTTGCCGGTGACGGCGCTGTCCGCCTCGACATAGATGCCGATGCCGGCGCCGTCGTTCGGGTCGGTGCCGACAGGGCGCTTCGGCAACAGATTGCGGATGATGTTGCCCTGGACCACCGCGATGCGGCCGCCCTCGTTGAAATTGCACACGGAGACACCGATCGCGGCGCCGTCGACCGTGTTGTTGGCGATGACAGCGGCCTCGAACGCGAACTCCGAGTAGAGTGCGACCTCGCGGACATTGCTGACGCTGTTGTCCGTGATGTGGATGTTGGAGGCGGAGTTGCCGCGCACCGCCGAGAAGTCGCAGTTTTTGATGCGATTGCCGCGCACGATCACATTGCCGGCGCGGAACGCGTTGATGGCGTTGCCGTACTGTCCGGAGCCGCCGGGGCCGGCCTTGATGTCTTCGATCCGGTTGTCGGCGACGATCGAGCCGTCATCGCCGATCGCGGTGCGCAGGATCTCGATGCCGTTGTCGTTGGTGCCCTTGATGGTGTTGCGCGAGACCATCAGGCCGAGCGCGTCGAACGACACCAGCGCGGTGGTCGCGATGTCGGTGAAGATGTTGTTGCTGACGTCGCCCGACATCTGCTCGAACCAGATGCCGTTGCCGCCGCTGCCGATGAACTGGCAATCGGTGATGCGGATGTCGCGGCCGGACAGGCAATGCACGAGGCCGCGCCGTGTCGGCAGCGGGACGTTGCCGCCGTCGAAGCTGAGGCCCATCAGGACGATGCCGCCGGCGCCTTCGCCTTCCAGCAGCGAGGCGCCGCCGTTGAACACCAGGCGACTGGCGCCGCGCACGCCGATCAGCTGGCTGCCGGGCGCAAGCCGCAACAGCCCGGTGCGGTAGACGCCGGGCGGGAAAGCCAGCGGCACCTGCGCGCGCGCCGCATCATCGATCGCGCGTTGCAAATTGCGGGTCTGGTCGTCGGGGCTGCCGGGGCGGACGCCATATTGCGTGACGTCGCGGCCGAGCGAGCCGGTAGATGCCGCGGCGCGCGCAGCGTCCGGCGACATCGCAAGCGCACCGGCTGCGCCGGCAGCAGTTGCTCCGATCAGATGGCGGCGGTTGACGTCCATGGTGCATGCCCTCGCAAGAAGACGCGAGCAGTGGCGTTCGCGCCTGTTAGGTAACGCGAAATGCGGCGCCGCATGGTGAACACGCCGACGCAGCGGGGCGATTGTTGCCGGTAGGGTTAACCCCCGGTGCAGCCGATTCACATTGTCAAACAGCGATTTCACGGCGTCATCACCCGCGCAGGCGGGTGATCCAGTATTCCAGAGACGCCTGTCGTTGAGCCTCGCGGCCGCGGCGTACTGGATCGTCCGCTTTCTCTGGCCTGACACCGGGGAGAATGAGAGCCCACGGCTCCTTCCCCGCGTCGTCCTGGCGAAGGCCAGGACCCATAACCACCGCATTGGGTGATGAGCCGGATCGTGGCCTCGGCGTCGCGCAGCAATTGAGATTTGGGGTAGTGGGTCCTGGCTTTCGCCAGGACGACACCGAGTGTGTGGCGTGGCCCGTGAATCATCGTTCCACGTTCTCGCGACATAATCTGCCCGAGCTTTGCTCTTCGTTCCGCCCTCTCTCTTCACAGAGGGCGCAGGGAAAGCCGGGTGCCGATCGCACCCATGGGCCCCGAGCAAAAGGTAGAAAGCTCGGGGGTAGGACCACAGGTGTAACCGGGAACTCCGGCTTTCCCTGCGCGATGGTTGTGCGGCTTATACGTGCTCTCCCGGCGAGACTGGGCTTGTTTGTCACCGCCGCCGCGAAGATGCTTCGCATCTCGCGGGGGACACCGGCCGCTAGGGCGTCAGGACCACACGACTTCACCGTCCGCTTCACGTGCTCTCGTCAGTATCACGCACAGCGTCCACCGCATCCCGCCGCACGTTCGTGACGATCGCGATACGCCCCTCATGCCGGGCGGGACGGGGATTCATAGCCGTGAGTTGGGGTGCGCGTCAAGATTATTTCTGATAATCGGAAGTAGATCAAGGGCGTGTACTCAGAGCCGCAATGCTCGATCAACCTGCATCACCGGCGGCTCACGCTTATGTGTCCGGCGACGCCACACGCTGCAGCAATGTCTGTTGAATTACGACCGTAATGTTATATTATGATCGTAATTCAATCGAGCTGCACCTGCCGTTCGCGGCAGTGCGATGCCGCGTCTCAGCTCTTTTGCGAGGATTTCATGGACGACACGATCGGCACCTCACGTCACGCCGCATCGCGAGAAACCGCGGAGCTTACTTCGCTTGGGCTCGCAGCCGCCGCAGCCGCAGTTCGTAACGGCGACATCACGTCGGAGACCTACACCACGGCGCTTCTGCAGCGCGCCGGAGCGCTCGCGGAGCTCAATGCCTTCATCAATATCGACGAGGCGGCCGTGCTCGCAGCCGCGAGGAATGCGGACAAAGCGCGCGCGACCGGGGCGGCAGCCCCTCTCCTGGGCGTGCCGCTCGGAGTTAAGGACAGCTATTTGACGAAAGGGCTGTCTACCAGCCTGGGTCTTGGCAGTCTCGCTGACTTCGTGCCGCTGGAAGATGCGGACGCTGTCCGCGCCATCAAGGGGGCGGGCGCTCTGGTCTTCGGCAAGAACAACCTCGTCGAGATGTCTTACGGCCTGACCGGGCACAATGCCCGCTTTGGTCAAGTGAAGAATCCGCTCGCCATCGATCGCGTGTCAGGTGGCTCATCGAGCGGATCCGCCGCGTCCGTAGCAGCCGGCATCGTTCCCGCGTCTTTAGGGGGTGATTCCGTCGGGTCGATCCGGGTGCCCGCTTCACTCTGCGGCGTGGTGGGATTCAAACCCACGACCGGGCGATGGCCGCGCAATGGCGTTGCGCCGATCTCGCATACCCTCGACACAACGGGCGTGTTCGCCCGCAGCGTTGAGGATTGCGCTCTTGTGGATCAGGTGGTGACCGGTGAAATTGCCGTGGACCCATCCGGGCGCGGATACGACGTGAGGCGGAGGCGGCTGGCCTACGCGCCGCGTCAATTTCTCGACTTGGTCGATCCGGAAGTCGAAGCACGCTTCCGCGAGGTGGTGCGTCGACTGCGGGACGCGGGCGCCGAGGTCATTGAGGTGGACCTTGGCGATGACTTCGGCGCCCTTACGCAGACGGCGACATGGAGCATCTTCTTCCATGAGACGATGGGCGCAATCTCGGGGTTCCTTCACCGCCACGATATCCCAACCACGTTTGAGGCGATCATCGAGGGGCTTAAGCCCGAGCTTCGCGACACGTGGAGACACGTTGTCCTGCCAGCAGGTGCAGGAGCTATCTCTGCAGAGGCCTATCAGACCGCGCTGGCGGTGAGCCGCCCGGAAATCCAGCGCCGGCTCGACGAGGCGTTCGTCGCCCGAGGGGTACAGGCCATGCTCCAACCGACCACGCCTTGCACGGCGCCTTTGATCGAACAGCAGACGAACTTCCAAATCGCAGGGCGGCAGGTTAGCCACCTCGCCCTGGCGAACCACACCGTGGTGGCGAGCAGCGTGGGCCTGCCGGGTATTAGCCTTCCGGTTGGCCTGTCGCGCGACGGCCTCCCCATCGGCCTTGAACTGGACGCTCCCTTGGGGAGTGACCGGACGCTTTTGGACCTTGCACGCCAGATCGAGAGCGTCCTGGGCACCTAGTCGGCTTTGGCCGATTCAGCGACGATGAAGTTGATGCCGTCGTGCAGCGGCTTCATCGCGACCTATACGCGGCTGCTGGGGCGGCTGCGACCTAACGACAACGGGAAGGCACGATGCGTTTCGAGAAAGGTCATAAGGCGGCGACACGACGGCACATAGTCGATGTAGCATCGAAGTGCATCCGCCGAGACGGCGTCTCCGCAGCCGGGATCGCTGGAATAATGGGCGAGGCTGGCCTGACCAACGGGGCATTCTATCCGCACTTCAAGTCCAAGGAAGCGCTCGTTCGCGAGGCGCTGGCGAGCGCGCTCGCCGACCAGCAGCATCGCCTCGATGAAGATCAGCGGACAGGGCTGGACCTCGAGCGCGCGATCAGGAGTTACTTGAACCGCGCTCACCTCGAAGACCCCGCAGGCGGGTGCCCCTCGGCGGCGTTGCTCCCGGAAATCGCCCGTCAGCCCCGGGCCACGCGGCGGGACTACGAGAAAGGCCTACGAAGCTACGTTTCGACGCTGGCCGCGCTGCTTCCTGACGCCGATTCCGTAGCGAACGACCGCCGCGCGATGGCCATCTTCGGCCTCATGATGGGCACCCTCCAGTTCGCTAGGGCCGTGCCCGACGCTGCCCAGGCGGAGCAGATCCTGGAAGGCGGCATTGAGGCTGCGTTGCACCTGGCACGAGCTCCATCTTCCTGAATTAGGGAGGCCGGAGGCTCAGCTTGGACATCTTTGTGGGCGGGATCACCGAGGTCAGCGACTGGCCCGACCGGACCTCCGGAGAGGTCCGTTTTGTGCGCCGCTGTTGAGGCATTGTAGATTTCAACGACGCTCAGGCGCGCAGCGTCCCGGTTCGCGAAGACACACTCCAAGCCGCGTCGCTTGCGCGCGCGGCCTGCCGGGGCAGCTTCACCAGCTCCAGCAGCATGGCTTCGCCGGCATCGCGCGCCGGCCGTGCATCGATGCCGCTACGCAAAACCACATGCTTGAGCGGGACATTGCTGGTTCCGAACCGGAAATTTCGTGCCTTTTTGATCTGGATCAAGGCCGGGAAACGATGCGCGGAATTGGCTCTAGGTGTCGGTAATCTCATTTGGGAGACATGCATGATGCGCTTGGCTGCGGGTGCGCTTTTCGTTGGCGGGTTGTTAGCGGTGTCGCCATCCTCAGTTGGCGCTCAAACGTCGATCACCGAACAAGAGGCGCACGCGATCGGCGTCGATGCTTATCTTTATTTTTATCCGCTGATTTCGATGGACGTTACGCGGAAGGTGGCCACGAATGTGGAAGCCGGCAAGATACCGGGCTTCGGCCCAGCCAACATGTTTCACAACTTCACAGCCTATCCGGCCGCTGACTTCAAGGCCGTGGTTCGGCCGAACTTCGACACGCTCTACTCCACCGCCTTTCTCGACCTGACGACAGAGCCGTTGATCGTGTCGGTGCCCGATACCAACGGCCGGTATTATCTGCTGCCGATGCTCGACATGTGGACCGACGTCTTCGCTTCACCCGGTTGGCGAACGACCGGCACTCAGGCGGCCAACTTTCTCATCACGTCGCCTGGCTGGAGCGGAAGCCCTCCCTCGGGAGTAACGCGCATCAGTGCACCAACGCCCTACGTGTGGATCATTGGACGAACCAAAACGGACGGCCCGCCGGACTATGACGCGGTTCACAAGATTCAGGCTGGCTACAAGATCACCCCGCTGTCGGACTGGGGCAAGCCGGCAAAGCCTGTGGAAGTGAAGATCGATCCGGCCGTCGACATGAAAACCTCCCCGAAGGTTCAGGTCGATACCATGCCTGCAGACAAGTTCTTCGCTTACGCCGCTGAGCTTCTCAAGGTCAACCCGCCTCACATGACCGATCAGCCTATCATCGCCCGGTTGAAGAAGATCGGCCTCGAGCCCGGCAAGAGCTTTGAACTGGATAAGGCGGACCCTGTCATTCGCAGCGCTTTGGCGAATGCTCCGGAGGATGCGCAGAAGCTCATCGCGTGGAAGTTGCCAACCCTTGCCCGGGTCGTGAACGGCTGGTCGATGAACACCGACACCATGGGTGTGTATGGCAACTACTACTTGAAGCGTGCCCTGATCGCGCAATTCGGCCTCGGCGCGAACGTCCCTGAAGATGCCGTCTACCCGGCCAATCTGGCCGATGAATCCGGCAAGCCGCTCGATGGTTCAAACAAATACGTGCTTCACTTTGAGAAGGGCAACACGCCTCCGGCGAACGCCTTCTGGTCGATCACCCTCTACGACAACGATGGTTTCCAGGTGGCGAACCCGCTCAACCGATTCGCCGTCAGCAGTTGGATGCCATTTAGATACAACTCAGATGGGTCGCTCGATCTGTACTTCCAAAACGAAAGCCCCGGCAAGGATAAGGAAGCCAACTGGCTCCCGGCGCCGAAAGGCGCGTTCAACCTGACCATGCGCATTTATGCTCCGAGATCGGAAGCTCTCACCGGAAAATGGAATCCGCCGCCGATCACGCAGGCGCAGGCACTTCCAGGCTTGGCCGCTCAGTAACGGCGGCCAACGATCACGGTTGGGTGGCGGCATGGTCAATATCGCCAGCCCGACCGATGGCATATCGAGGGCACGCAGCTCCGGCCGCTCCCAGGCGTGCCTGCCGCCGCATGCACATCGACCGTGCGTCAATCTGAAGGGAATGCCCCAATGCACTGAAGATGACCATGGGGCCCCAATGATTCCCGACATGCCGTCCGTCGAACAACTTTCGCAGGTGTTTGAACTGGCGGCGGGAGCGCTTGAGACCGATGTCTCGCCGACGCTGCTCGACCGCGCCGCACCGCTCACGCGCGCGCGGCCTGCCGGGTCAGTTTCACCAGCTCCAGCAGCATAGCTTCGCCGGCATCGACGAGCTGTTCCAGCGTGATCTCTGATTTGCCTGATGTGGCCGTTCCGTCATGGGCGAGCGGCGGGACATGGACGAATTGCGCCAGCCGCAGGCCATTGTTGCCGTTCACGGCCTCGATCGCGCGCCAGCTCAGATAGTTGCAGAGATAGCTGCCGGCATCGCGCGACAGCCGCGCGTCGATGCCGGTGGCCAGTGCGGCGCGCAGCAGCTTTTCGCTGTGTGGCCCGAACATTTGCGCATCGGCGCCGCCCTCGATCGATCCTTTGCGGGCATGCTGGCGGCCGGCATCGGGAAATCTGGTCGTCACCGCGTTGCGGGCGCGGCTTTCGATCCGCAAATATTCGGTGCGGCCGGCGAGGCCGAACATCAGGAGCGCCTGCGGGCGATGCGTTGCGATCAGCTCCGGCAATTCGCGATCGACGGCAGCATAGGTGACGTCGAAGATGTGGCTGGTCAGCGCGACATCGTCGAACGCCGGGCGGCGCAGCGTGGTCAGCCGCCTGACCAGCGGCATGGTCGGGTTGAACGGCGCACCCGGGAACGGCCCGAAGCCGGTGAGGAGGATGCGCAGCTTCTCGCTCAATGCAGCATCTCCGCGATCTGTCCGGCGGCGACCGCGGGCGAGATGCGGCCGGCGGCGACCTCGGCCTCCATCTTCTTCACCCTGGCGCGGATCGCGGCATCGGCGCGCAGCCGCGCCATCATCCGGCCCTCCAGCATCGACCACATCCACTTCACCTGCTGCTCGCGGCGGCGGGTCTCGAATTCGCCGGAGGCATTCATCGCGCTGCGGTGGTCGAGGATCTTCTGCCAGAGCCGGTCGAGCCCGGCGCCGGTCAGCGCGGAATAGGTCTCGACCGGCGGATGCCAGTGTTCGGAGCGCGGCGCCAGGATGTGCAGCGCGCTGCGATAGTCGGCGGCGGCGAGGTTGGCGCGCTTGAGGTTGTCGCCGTCGGCCTTGTTGATCGCGATCATGTCGGCGAGCTCGACCAGGCCCTTCTTGATGCCCTGCAGCTCGTCGCCGGCACCCGGCAGCATCAGCGCCAGGAAGAAATCGGTCATATCGCAGACCGCGGTCTCGGACTGGCCGATGCCGACGGTCTCGACCAGCACCACGTCGAAGCCGGCGGCTTCGCACAACAGCATCGCCTCACGGGTTTTCGCCGCGACGCCGCCGAGCGTGCCCGAAGACGGCGAGGGACGGATGAAGGCCTGGTCGGAGACGGCGAGCCGCGCCATCCGGGTCTTGTCGCCGAGGATCGAGCCGCCGGTGCGCGCCGAGGAGGGGTCGACCGCCAGCACCGCGACCTTGTGGCCGCGCTCGATCAGAAACATGCCGAGCGCATCGATGGTGGTCGACTTGCCGACGCCGGGCGAGCCGGTGATGCCGACCCGCACCGCCTTGCCGGTGTCCGGCAGCAGCGTCTGCACCAGCTCGCGCGCCGCCGCCTGGTGATCACCGCGCCGGCTCTCAACCAGCGTGATCGCCCGCGCCAGCGCGGCGCGATGGCCGGCGCGAAGGTCTTTGGCGAGGGTACGGATATCGGGAGAGGCAGGCTTCGACGCGGTCATGGCACTGGTTTACAACGGCCGGCGATTGCAGGCGAGGGGGACGCGGAGTGGCGCCAGCGAGGCTTGTTGATGACGTCTATTGCTGGTCGTCCGCGTCGCCCTTGGGCCGTGCACTGCCAAAAATCCTGGCGCCTTCCGGCGTCAGATACGGCTTCAGCGTCTCCCACGGCACGAAGACGACATACTGGCCTTCGGCATAGGGGCCGACGGCATAGGGCGGGTAGTGGAAGGTGAGGCCGGAGCTCTTGCCTGACACGGTCGACGGCGCCAGCGTCACGGCGCCGATCTTGAGCAGGGTCGGCTTCAGCTCCTTGTACCACTCGGCGGTGGCCGTTTCGCCGGCGCCGCGCCGCTTCTTCTCGGCGTTCAACGCGCTGACGATGGCCCTGCGCATCGCCGTCAGGGTCGGGCCGTTGTCAGCGGTCTCGGTGAAGAAGGGGCGGATGCTGATGCGCTTCTTCGCGCTCGCGTCCCACAGGATGGTGTTGACGTCGGTGTTCGGGTGCGCGCCGAGCGTGTCCATGTAATCGTCGCGCAGCACGCTCACATAGCGGTCGTCAACGACGGAGCGCACGGAATATTTGCGTTCGAATGAATAGCCGCCGCGGTCCTTGAAGAGGTCAGGCTCATCCTTGCGCGCCGCCGCGGCCTCGGCGGCGTTCTTGTCGATCCATTTCCTGCCTTCGGCGAGGCAATCGGCCGCCAGCGCGCTATCTGCCTTGATCTTGTCGTCGAGATAGACGGTGGCCTCGATGCTCGCGGTCTTGATCGTGGCGTCCGGCTTGGGATCGGCGGCGCGCGCGGGAAGGCAGAGGCAGGCCAGCAGGCCGGCAAGACAAAGCAAGTAAACGGGCGTCACGAGCCGCGCGGCACGCATTGAGAACTCCGTTCGGAGGACAGGCAATCGCGTAATAGCGCTGGTGGGGTTCTGGAGCCACCAATTCGCCATCGTCATGGCCGGGCTTGGCCCGGCCATCCACGTCTTTCTTCCGTTAGAACCAAAGACGTGGATGCCCGGGACAAGCCCGGGCATGACGAGTCTTGTGGACGGGGACGCGGCAGCGTTACTCCGCTGCCGCCTCGCTGTGGCCGAGCCGGGCGTTGAGCTTGCGGATCAGCTCCTCGGCGGCATCCGAGATCACCGTGCCCGGCGGGAAGATCGCCTCGGCCCCCGCGGCATAGAGCGCGTCGTAGTCCTGCGGCGGCACCACGCCGCCGATGATGATCATGATGTCCTCGCGGCCGTGCTTCTTCAGCGCGGCCTTCAATTCCGGCACCGCGGTGAGATGCGCCGCGGCCAGCGAGGAGACGCCGAGGATATGGACGTCGTTCTCGACCGCTTGCCGCGCAGCCTCGTCGGCGGTTGCGAACAGCGGCCCGATATCGACGTCGAAGCCGACATCGGCGAAGGCGGATGCGATCACCTTCTGGCCGCGGTCATGGCCGTCCTGGCCGATTTTTGCCACCAGGATGCGCGGCCGGCGGCCCTCGGCTTCCTCGAAGGCGTCGATCAGCTCCTGCACCTTTTCGACCTTGTTGGACATCGCCGCTGCCTCTCGCTTGTAGACGCCGGTGATGGACTTGATCTCGGCGCGGTGGCGCCCGAACACCTTTTCCATCGCGTCCGAAATTTCGCCGACCGTGGCCTTCGCGCGCGCGGCGTCGATCGCGAGCGCCAGCAGATTGCCGTTGCCTTCGCCGGCCGAGCGGGTGAGCGCGGCGAGCGCCGCGTCGACGTCTGTCTGGTTGCGCTCCTTCTTGAGCCGGCCGAGCTTGTCGATTTGCAAACGCCGCACGGTGGAGTTCTGCACCTTCAGGACGTCGATCGGCTTCTCGTTCTCCGGCTTGAACTTGTTGACGCCGATCACCGCCTGGCGGCCGGCATCGATCCGCGCCTGGGTCTTGGCTGAGGCTTCCTCGATCCTGAGCTTCGGCACGCCGGCCTCGATCGCCTTGGCCATGCCGCCGAGTTCTTCAACCTCCTGGATGTGACCCCAGGCCTTCTGCGCGAGATCGCGGGTCAGTCGCTCGACATAATAGGAGCCGCCCCAGGGATCGATGATGCGGTTGGTGCCGCTCTCCTGCTGCAGGAACAGCTGCGTGTTGCGGGCGATGCGCGCCGAGAAATCGGTCGGTAGCGCCAAGGCCTCGTCGAGCGCGTTGGTGTGCAGCGACTGGGTGTGGCCCTGGGTCGCCGCCATCGCCTCGATCGTGGTGCGCATCACATTGTTGAAGACGTCCTGCGCGGTCAGCGACCAGCCCGAGGTCTGGCAATGCGTGCGCAGCGAGAGCGAGCGCGGATCCTTCGGATTGAACTGCTTGAGCAGCTTGGCCCACAGCAGCCGCGCCGCGCGCATCTTGGCGACTTCCATGAAGAAGTTCATGCCGATCGCCCAGAAGAACGACAGCCGCGGCGCGAAGCGGTCGACGTCGAGGCCCGCGGCAAGCCCGGCGCGCAGATATTCGACGCCGTCGGCCAGCGTATAGGCGAGCTCGAGGTCCTGCGTCGCGCCGGCCTCCTGCATGTGGTAGCCGGAGATCGAAATGGAATTGTATTTCGGCATCCGCTGCGAGGTGTAGGCGAAGATGTCCGAGATGATCCGCATCGAAGGCGCCGGCGGATAGATATAGGTGTTGCGCACCATGAACTCTTTCAGAATGTCGTTCTGAATGGTGCCCGACAGCTTTTCCGGCGGCACGCCCTGTTCCTCGGCAGCCGCAACGAACAGCGCGAGGATCGGCAGCACCGCGCCGTTCATGGTCATCGACACGCTCATCTGGTCGAGCGGGATGCCGGCGAACAGCGTGCGCATGTCGTAGATGGAATCGATCGCGACCCCAGCCATGCCGACATCGCCGGAGACGCGCGGATGATCCGAGTCATAGCCGCGGTGGGTGGCGAGATCGAACGCGACCGACAGGCCCTTCTGTCCCGCCGCGAGGTTGCGGCGGTAGAACGCGTTGGAATCTTCCGCCGTGGAGAAGCCGGCATATTGCCGGATAGTCCAGGGCTGGTTGACATACATGGTCGGGTAGGGGCCGCGCAGATAGGGCGCAATCCCCGGCCAGGTCTCGAGGAAGTCGATGCCTTCGAGATCGGCCTCGCTGTAGGCCGATTTCACCGGAATGCCCTCGGGCGTCAGCCACGGCTCAGCGCTCGCGGCCGGCATTGCCGGGGCAACGGGCTGGAAGGCGACATCGGCGAAATTGGGAATGCGGGTCATTCCTAGGCTTCCTCAAACTGGCGATTTCGTTCGATCAATCGCTGTAGATTCTTCTTGTAGACGGGATCTTCGAACCCGGTCTTGCGCGGCTCGATCGGAGCATTTTCTGGATCATGCGACGCATTTTCGAACGCCCGGACTGCGAGCAAGATCGCAAGATCCGGTGAAAAGAGCGCAGTCGTCAGGAAATACCACATGGTCCAATTCTAGCACGGTCGGAGCCGGTCACGTGCCGCGAAACCTCAATCATGGTCCGGATGCTGATGGCTGGTGATGGTCGCCATCTTCTCCGGTCCATAGTTCTGCATCGTGGTCTGGCTGGGCAGATTGGCGATACCGACCACCCAGCCGTGCCGGGACTCGGTTCCGAATTGCTGCGTCGGGATCACCCGGTCGGGCCGGTCGAAGGTGCCGGTCATGATCTCGATGCGGGGACCGTCGATCCGGCGGAAGCTGAGCGGCGTGCCGCAGGCGGCGCAGAAGTCGCGCTCGGCGATCGAGGAGGATTTGAACGCCGCCGGCTTGCCGCGGGTCCAGGTGAAGTTCTCACGCTCGATATCGGCGAAGGAGGCGAACGGCGCGCCGGAGGCCTTTTGGCACATCCGGCAGTGACAGATGCTGATCTTGGCCGGGACGCCCGTGACCGCAAAGCGGACGGCGCCGCACTGGCAACCGCCGGTCAGAACGTGGGTCGATGGTGCTTCTGCAGTCATGCCTGCTCCATCCGCCGATAGGCGTCGCGCAATGTCGCCAGCGCATCACCGCCGGCGAACACGAACTCGCCTATGCCGGCCGCTCGCAGCGCCGCTTCCTGGTCGCCGGGCCGCCCTGCCAGATAGATAAGCCTTGCTCCGGCGCCGTGAAGGGCCTTGGCGGCGTCAGCGGCGCTCGTGGCATAGACCTTGTCCGAGGAACAGATGCACGCTATCGCGGCGCCCGAGGCCTTGAAGGCCGCGGCAAGCGCCGCCGCATCGGCAAAGCCCTCGCTGTCGATGGCCTCGATCCCGCCAGTCTCGAAGAAGCTTTTTGCGAACGTCGCGCGCGCGGTGAAATCAGCTGCTGTCCCGAGATTGCCGAGAAAGACCTTTGGCCGCGCGCCGCGCGCCTTCAATGCGGCGTCGGACTTGTCGCGCAGCGCCTCGAACGGTTCGGCGAGCCGCATCGGCGCGAGGGCGTCGAATTTGACCTTGGCATCGGCTGACGACACCGGCGCGGACGGCTTCACGTCCAGCACCGCGATGTCGGCCTCGTGCAGGTTCGGGAATTCGCTGGCGCCGGTCAGCACGTCGCGGCGCTTCGCCACATTGGCTTCGCGCTGCGCCCGCGTCGCCGCGACTTTCTTTTGCAGCAGCCCCTGCTGGAGTGCCGGGAAGACGCCGCCGGCCTTTTCGAGCTCCTGGAACAGCGTCCACGCCGCCTCGCAAAGCTGCGCGGTCAGCGTATCGATGCTGCCTGAACCCGCCGCGGGGTCGGAGACTTTTGCAAGGTTGGATTCCTCGAGCAGCACGAGCTGGGTGTTGCGCGCCACGCGCCGGGCGAAATCATCCGGCAGGCCGAGCGCCAGCGTATGCGGCAGCACGGTGATCGCGTTGGCGCCGCCGAGCCCCGCGGCAAACGTTGCCATGGTGGCGCGCAGCAGGTTCACATTGGGGTCGCGCTGGGTCAGCATCCGCCAGGCGGTCTGCGCGTTGACGAAGATCGGCTTCGGCGCAAGACCGCAGGCCTCTTCGATCCCCGCCCAAAGGCGACGCAGCGCGCGGAATTTCGCCATGGTCAGGAACTGGTCGGCGTCGGCGCTGAGCCGGAACGAGACGCCTGCGCGCGCCGCATCGAGGTCGATCCCGGCGGCTTCCAGCATGCGCAGATAGGCCAGCCCCAGCGCGAGCGTGAAGGCCAGTTCCTGTACCTCCGAGCCGCCGGCATCATGCACCGGCCGGCCATCGGCCAGCACGAACGGCCCCTTGAAGCCGCGCTTGATCAGCCCGTTGACCACCTGGCCGAACGGCTTTGCGTAGTCGGCCCAGGCTGCGGCCGCCGCACCGCGTACGGCCGCCGTGCTGAGCGCCTGGTAATTGAAATGAAGGTCGAGCTTGGCTGGATCGAGCTTGCGGGCCTCGACCATGTCGGCAAAGGTCTCGCCGGCGTTCTCGCGTCCGAGCACCGGGTTGAGCGCGATCATGATGCCGGCATCGAGATGGATGCCGCCGCAGGCCCGCGCCAGCGTCTTCTTGCTGGCATCGGCAAGACCGAAGCCACGCGTGCCGGGACCGCCGGCGAACTCGAATTCGAGACCGGTCGCCCCGTTCTCGAGATCCTCCAGCGCCTGCGCATTGGCCTGCGCGGCATCGGGATGGTCGACCCGTTGCAGGATCTGCCAGGGGGCCGCAGCGGCGCGGCCGGGAAGTGGGCCCGTGTTGGTGGCGCGGCGGTAGATCGGATCGATCTTGAGGCCATCATAGGTCTTGCCGACCAGCTTCTCGAACGGGGCGCCCTTCAGCACGCCGTCGACCAGCTTGCGCCAGTCGTCGTAGGTCGCCGATGCAAAATCCGAAGCCAGAGGCAAGTCGTCAGTCGAGGTCGTCATCCGCCCAGAATATCCTTCACCGGCCCCCGCGAGGGGGTCCCTTGATTTGGCCGGAAATTGCCACGGGCGGGCGGCCAAGCCAAACGGTTGTTTGCGGTGGTTCGGCTTTAATCGAGGTCCGCTAGACGGAAAATACCGTCGGCGGAGACCTCGGCCAGCGCGTCCGCGACGCGGCGCCCGGCGATGATGCGGTCCGGAACGATCTCGGCCAGCGGCACCAGCACGAAGGCGCGCTCGAACAGGCGCGGGTGCGGCAGCGTCAGTTCCGGCTTGTTCAGTGTGACGTCGTCATAGGCGATCAGGTCGAGGTCGAGGGTGCGCGGGCCCCAGCGCTGCTCGTTCTTGCGGTCGCGGCCGAACTTGGTTTCGATCTTGTGCAGCGTGAACAGCAGCGCATGCGGATCGAGGCTGGTCTCGATCTCGATGCAGGCATTGATGAAGCTGTCCTGCTGCTGATCGCCCCAGGGCGGCGTCGAATAATCCGACGAGCGCGCCAACAGCGCCGCCTGCGTCATGCCGCAGATATTGGCGATCGCCTTGCGAAACGTCGCGCGGACGTCGCCGACATTGCCGCCGAGTGCGATCAGGACATCAGCCATCGGGGGTCACCCTTGGGGCGGTGAATGCGGCGGCGGATGGCGCGAGCGGGTCAGCACCACGCCGACATCGTCGAAGATCGCGGCGATCGGCGCATGCGGCTTGTGCACGGTGACCTTGACCGCCCTGACGCGCGGGAAGGTGGCCAGGATGTCGTCGGCCACCGCGCCGGCGGCGCGCTCGAGCAGCTTGTAGTTGGTGTTCTTGAACGCCGAGGTCGCGGTCGCCACCACGTTGGAATAGGAGACGGTGTCGGAGAGGCGGTCGGTGCGCGAGGATTCCGAGAGGTCGGTGTAGAGCTCGAGATCGATCACGAAGCGCTGCCCGACCTCGGTCTCATGTTCCATCACGCCATGGCGGGCATGGATGACGATCCCGGTGATGAAGATCGTGTCGGTCATTGCTGTCCCTTGATTGCTGCGGCCACCCGCAGCGCCTGAACGGTTTCCGCGACGTCATGCGCGCGGATGATGCGGGCGCCATTCTGCACGGCGATCAGGTGCGCGGCGATCGAGCCGCCGATCCGCTGTTGCGGCTCCGAGGGCACGACCGTGCTGATGAAGCGCTTGCGCGAGGCGCCGACCAGCACCGGCAGGCCGAAGCAGTCGAGCTCGGCGAGCCGCGCCAGCGCCATCATGCTCTGCTCCGGCGTCTTGCCGAAGCCGATGCCGGGATCGAGCACGATCCGGTCGTCGGCAATGCCGGTGCGCGCGGCAATCTCGAGCGAGCGTTCGAAGAAGGCGGTGATATCACGCATGATGTCGATCGTCGGATCGGCCTGCTCGCGATTGTGCATGATGATCACGGGCACGCCGCGCGCAGCGACCATTGGCGCCATGCCGGCATCGCGCTGCAGGCCCCAGACGTCGTTGGCGATCGCAGCGCCCTGATCGAGCGCCCAGGCCACGACCTCCGACTTCATGCTGTCGATCGAGACCGGCACGCCGAGCGCGATCACCTCGGCCAGCACCGGCTTCAGCCGCGCCATCTCGGCATCGGCGGAGACCGGCTGCGAGCCGTAGGGACGGGTGGATTCCGCGCCGATGTCGATGATGTCGGCGCCCTCGGTGACCAGCCTGCGGGCCTGCGCCAGCGCCTGCTCGGGTGCGACGAACTGTCCGCCGTCGGAGAATGAATCCGGCGTCACGTTCAGGATGCCCATCACGGCCGGATAGGGCATCGACAATAGCGCCGGCAGCACCGCTGATACGGCCGTGCCGGCCCCCGCCGATGCTATGGGCTTGGTCGCCATCATGCGGTGGCTTTGCGCTGACGACAGCGGCAAGTCAAGATGTCGCAGGGATGCATGGGCGCCTGCGGCCGCTGAGTGCCTTTAAGGAGGGCTAATAGGTCACCCTAGTAGGTGATTTTGGGAGGCAGCTTGCGTGCCTGCTCGATCAGCAACTCGACCGATTTCTCCGACGGCATCACGCGGACGAGCTTCCGTCGCACATTGGCGTCCTTCATGCTCTGCGCCAGCCGAGACGGGTTGCGGTGGGCGAGCTCGCGCACCGTGGTGACGCCGGCTGCGCGGACCAACCCGACCTTCGCCTTGCCCATGCCGGGAATCCGCATGTAGTCGGAGATGTTGGCCCACTCGAGCAGTTGCTGTTCGCTGATCCCGGTCTTGGCGGACAGCTCCTTGCGTCCCTTGACGGTGCGGGCGGCTTCAAGCAGCCCTTCGGTCGTGCGGATACCCTGCGATTTCAGTTTGTTGGCGCAATAGGCGGACAGGCCTTCGATCTCGGAGAGGGGGTATGTCATGATACTCGTATGCAGGTAGAAGGGAGCGCACGCGCAAAAGGCGTTGGGAAAATGCTTCAGGCGAACTGGCTGAGGCCCGGCGTCCCCGAGATGATCTCGCCCATTTGATCCGCTCCGATTTTGTCGCGGCCAAACCTAAAAAGTTCACGCGCGACGTTCTGTATCTCACTCATGCTCAATCCGAGCGCCATCAGCCGGGTGCCGACGGCCATCAGCCCGCCACCCATCAACCGCGATAGACCACCGCTGTTGTTGGCGGTGGCAATTGCCGCTTCGGCGCCGGGGATTTGGTCAATCAGAGCCTGGACCTTGTCGGAAGGTCCCTCATTACGGAGGAAACCCAGAACGATGCCGATGGTTTTTTCAGCGACAGCACCATCGATGCCGGCCTTCGCGGCCAGCCGTCCAACCAATTCGTCCATATTGCCCCGCCTCAACCGGCTTTAGCCGGATCGTTCTTGAGGATTTATCTTGAGCGCCTGTGTCACGAAATTCAAGCGATCCGCGCATTTCAGTTCGTTTTCTTTTTCGATCGCGCCGTGACTGTTGCCTCGCTGCAAGAGTGAGCGGCGGATTCACACTATCTTGTCGCAATGCGCAATGCCTTTCGTCACTTGGCCGGGAATAAAGTATGAGGAACTGGTGAAGCGACAATCTACGTCGGCACGCGTCGATGGTTTCAATCGACCTGCAAGATGCAATATGATGGCGTAGGTTCGACACATCGAACCGATCTAATCCGCGCGAAGAGGCGAAGCGATGGCGACCTCCGACAACAAATTGGCCGATACGGACGAGAAGATTTTTATCGGCAAGGGCGAGGAGACGGCGTGGCTGACGCTGGCGCTGGCCAACCGGCATGGCCTTGTCACCGGCGCAACCGGAACCGGCAAGACCGTCTCGCTGCAAGTCATGGCCGAAGGATTTGCACGCGCCGGCGTTCCGGTTTTCGCAGCCGACATCAAGGGCGATCTCTCCGGTATCTCCGAAATCGGCGAGGCCAAGGACTTCATCGTCAAACGCGCCAAGGACATGGGGCTGACGTTCCAGCCGGATCAGTTCTCGACCGTGTTCTGGGACGTGTTCGGCGAGCAGGGCCACCCGGTGCGCGCCACCGTCACCGAGATGGGACCGCTGTTGCTGTCGCGGATGCTCGATTTGAATGACGTGCAGGAGGGCGTGCTCAATGTTGCCTTCCGCGTCGCCGACGAGAACGGCCTCACGCTGATCGACATGAAGGATCTGCGTGCGCTTCTGGATGCGATCGCGCCCGACGGCAGCAAGAAAGCGGCCGACGACGAGGAATATCCGCTGGCGCCGATCCGCAAGGCGGCCCAGAGCTACGGCAACGTCTCCAAGGCGACGGTCGGAACGATCCAGCGCCAACTCCTGGTGCTCGAGAACCAGGGCGGCGCGAAGTTCTTCGGCGAGCCAGCGCTGACGCTGAAGGATTTCATGCGCACCGACCGCGACGGCCGCGGCATGGTTAACATCCTCGTCGCCGACAAGCTGATGCAGAGCCCACGGCTTTACGCCACGTTCCTGCTCTGGATGCTCTCGGAATTGTTCGAGGAATTGCCGGAGGCGGGTGACCTGCCGAAGCCGAAGCTGGTGTTCTTCTTCGACGAGGCGCATCTGTTGTTCACCGACGCGCCGAAGGCGCTGATGGACAAGATCGAGCAGGTGGTGCGGCTGATCCGCTCCAAGGGCGTCGGCGTCTATTTCGTCACGCAGAATCCGATCGACGTGCCGGACAAGGTGCTGGCGCAGCTCGGCAACCGTGTGCAGCACGCGCTGCGCGCCTTCACGCCGCGCGACCAGAAGGCGGTCGCCGCGGCCGCCCAGACCTTCCGCCCCAATCCGAAGCTCGACACCGCACGGGTGATCATGGAGCTCGCCAAAGGCGAGGCGCTGGTGTCGTTCCTCGAAGGCGGCGGCACGCCGTCGATGGTCGAGCGCATCATGGTGCGGCCGCCGTCGGCGCGGATCGGGCCGATCACGCCCGAGGAGCGCAAGGCGATCATGGATGCGAGCCCGGTGAAGGGCAAATACGACACCGCTGTTGACGCCGAATCCGCCTACGAGATCATCCAGAAGCGGCTGTCCGGGGCGGCGGCAGCGCCGGCCGATGGCGGCGGCGAGGGTGGCGGCATCCTCGGCCAGATCGGCTCGATCGCGGCCACGATCTTCGGCACCAACGTCAAGCGCGGCCGGCTCTCGACCGGGCAGGTGATCGCGCGCAACGTCACGCGCTCGGTGACCGACAAGGTGATCGGCGGTGTGGTTGCCGATCTCGGCAAATCGGTCGGCGGTTCGGTTGGCGGCTCGATCGGCCGTGCCCTGGTGCGCGGCGCGCTCGGCGGAATTCTGCGCCGGTAGCGTCGCGCCGCTCCGGGTGGAGCGCGGGAGCGGCTTTGCCTCCGGCGGCCGGCGCGCTACAAGTTGGCGCAACGTCCAACCAATAGGATATCCGCGATGTCCAATGCCAAGCTGCAGCCCGTCCTCGACCGCATCGACGCCGATTTCGACAACAGTCTGGAGCGGCTGTTCACGCTCCTGCGGATCAAATCGATCTCGGCCGATCCGGCCTTCGCCAATGACTGCAAGGCTGCCGCCGAGCATCTCGCCAAGGATATCGCAACCCTCGGCTTCAAGACCGAGGTGCGGCCGACGGCGGGCCATCCGGCCGTGGTCGGCAAGCTGAACGGCTCGACCGACGGCCGTCCGCATGTGCTGTTCTACGGCCATTACGACGTGCAGCCGGTCGATCCCTTGAATCTCTGGCACCGTCCGCCATTCGAGCCCGTGGTGACCGACCATGCCGACGGGCGCAAGATCATCGTCGCGCGCGGTGCCGAGGACGACAAGGGACAGCTGATGACCTTCGTCGAGGCATGCCGTGCCTGGAAGAACGTGACGGGATCGCTACCGGTCGACATCACCATCGTCATCGAAGGCGAGGAGGAGATCGGCTCGAAGAATTTCGTGCCGTTCTTGGAGGCGAACAAGGATGACCTCAAGGCCGACTTCGCACTGGTCTGCGACACCGGCATGTGGGACCCCAACACGCCGGCGATCACGACGTCGCTGCGCGGCCTGGTTTATGACGAGGTCAAGATCAAGGCCGCCAACCGCGACCTGCATTCCGGCGTGTTCGGCGGCGGCGCGCAGAACCCGATCCGCGTGCTGACGCGGATCCTCGGCGGCCTGCATGACGAGAACGGCCACATCACCATTCCCGGCTTCTATGACGGCGTGAAGGATCTGCCGCCGGACATTCTGGCGCAGTGGAAGCAGCTCAACCTGACGCCGGACAGCTTCCTGAAGCCGATCGGCCTCTCGCTGCCGGCCGGCGAAAAGGACCGGCTCCTGATCGAGCAGGTCTCCTCGCGCCCGACCTGCGACATCAACGGCATCGTCGGCGGTTACACCGGCGAGGGCTCGAAGACGGTGATCCCCGCCGAGGCGTCGGCGAAGGTCTCGTTCCGCCTGGTCGAGGGACAGAATCCCGAGAAGATCCGCCAGGCGTTCCGCGACTACGTGAAGGCGCGCGTGCCGGCGGATTGCAAGGCCGAGTTCACCGATCATTCCTCAGCGCCGGCGATTGCGCTCGACTGGAACATGAAGCCGCTCGCGGCCGCCCGCCGCGCGCTGACCGATGAATGGGGCAAGGAGGCGCTGCTGGTCGGCTCCGGCGCCTCGATCCCGATCGTCGCCGACTTCAAGCGCACGCTCGGCCTCGACAGCGTGCTGGTCGGCTTCGGGCTCGACGACGACAACATCCATTCGCCGAACGAGAAGTACGACCTCAAGAGCTACCACAAGGGCATCCGCTCCTGGGCGCGGATTCTGGCGGCGTTCGCCGACGCCAAATAGCGCGAGGCGCCCCGCACGTAAAAACGCCGCCCGGAATTGGGCGGCGTTTTGATTCCGAACGTACAGAGGGTGTTGGCGAACAGTTTACCCGAAGATTGTGAAATTTCAATCGCGGTAGCCGGGGTTCACCCGGTCGAGCTTGCGCAGCAGCGGCGGCCAGACGAGCTGGGTCGAACGCAGTTCGGCGCGGTCCGGGTTGGACAAGAGCTCGGTGTTCTTGTCGATCGCCTCCGCCTCGACCGGATAGGCGATCGGGCCAAGTGCGCGGGTCGCCACCTGCATCGAGCAGGCACGCTCCAAATGGTACATCCGCTCGAAGGCGGAGGCGACCGAGCGGCCGACCGTCAGCGTGCCGTGATTGCGCAGCAGCATGTGGTTCTTGCCGCCGAGATCGCGCTGCAGGCGCGGGCGCTCGTCGTGATCGAGCGCGATGCCTTCATAGTCGTGATAGGCGAGGTCGTGGGTGATGAGCTGCGCGGTCTGGTTCAGCGGCAGCAGTCCCTCCGGGCTCGACGACACCGCGGTGCCGTCGACGGTGTGCAGATGGAGCACGCAGCCGGCGTCCTCGCGCACCTCGTGGATCGCCGAATGAATGGTGAAGCCGGCCGGGTTGATGCTGTAGTCGCTCTGCGAGAGCTGGTTGCCGTCGAGGTCGACCTTGACCAGGCTGGAGGCGGTGATCTCGTCGAACATCAGCCCGTAGGGGTTGATCAGGAAGTGATGCTCGGGTCCGGGCACGCGTGCCGAGATGTGGGTATCGACCAGATCATCCCAGCCGTAGAGCGCGACCAGCCGGTAGCAGGCGGCGAGATTGACCCGCTGTTGCCACTCCGCGTCCGTCATGCCGGACGGAATTTCCTTCAAGCGTGCTTCGGCCGGCGACATGGGTGGGGTCTCCCGTGAATATTGGTTGTCTGGGAAGGATAGACCCGTGTGCTTCCCCCAGCAAGGCACGGGCGGGGTGGCAGTCATGCGTCGGCGGCGTTTCGCGCGGAATGTGCGAGATTGTTGACGAAGTTCGCCAGCATGTTCGCGCCGATCACCGTAGCGATCTCGACGATCTCGGCGTCGCCGAATCCCGCGTCGCGGACGGCCGCGAACTCCACGGCATCGACACCGCCGCGCGCAGCAATCACAGCCTTGGTGAACCGCAAGACCGCGGCCGCAGCCCGGTCCCGCGAGCCGAATGCTGTTGCCGCATCGAGCTCCTGATCGCTGACGTCGGCGCAACGCGCAAGGTGGCGGTGGTTGACAAGGCAGGAGTTGCAACCGTTTGTGTTGGCGACCGCAATGGCGATCCGTTCGCGCAAGGCTGCCGGCAGCACTCCGCCCTTCAAGGCGGCGCGCAGTGCGAGGTAGCCGCGCAGGGCCGCCCGCGAATGCGAGAGCACGCGCATCAGGTCAGGCACGAAACCCAACTCCCGCTCGATCGCCGCAATGGATATTGCGCTGTCGCCCGTCAGTCTCTCGATAGCGAGGGGCTTCAGATCAGACATTGTGCTGCTCCCGCGCAACGGGGCCGTCTGGTCGACGGCCCCGGGTCATCGTCAGCTGGCCGGCGGCTTGCAGGCCGAGCAGCCCTCGACAATGAAGGACCGGAAGTTCGCGGCTTTGTCGCGGATCGCCGCGAGCTCGGCTTGCTCGGGCGCATCGTGCCAGGCCTGCGCCTTTGCCAGGCTGTCGAAGATATAGATCGTAATACGATGCGGCAGCGGAGTTCCGGCGACGGCTTCGGCCTTCCCGCCGCGCGCCAGGAAGCGGCCGCCGAATTTGTCGATCAGTTCGCCCTGCCGCTTGGCGTAAGTGGCAAAGCCCGCCTGATCGGTCACGTCGACCTCGTTGACGACATAGGCGGGCGCAGAAGCCGTGCCTTGTGCGTGCAGGCCGGACAATGCGAGGAAGCCGAGGCTCACGGCCGCGGAAGTGACGCGCGCGAATTTCGAAGTCGGTGTCATGGCGGTCTCCGTCGAGAGGGGCGAGCATGTTGGTGCTCAACGGCCGTCACCTTGCTGCGACAGGGCTATAATCAGAATGGCGAAATATCGCATAGGGGTATAATAATATCTGATGGTTGGGAAACTCACGGATTGGGAACAGCGTATCGGCCGCCGGCTTCGTCTGCGCGACCTGCATGTGCTGGCGTCGGTCACCAAGCTTGGCAGCATGGCGAAGGCGGCTGCGGAGCTTCGGCTCACCCAGCCGGCGATCTCGCAGGCCATCGCGGATCTCGAAGCCGCGCTAGGTGTCCGCTTGCTCGACCGTTCACCGCGCGGTGTGTCGCCGACCGCCTATGGCGAGGCGCTGCTCCGGCGCGGCACCGAGGCGTTCGACGCGCTGGCGCAGGGCATCAAGGACATCGAGTTTCTGTCCGATCCCGGCAAGGGCGAGGTATGGGTCGGAACGTCGGAATCCTATATCTCCGGCGGGCTTCTTTCGGCCGTCATTGCCGGACTCGCCGAGCAATATCCGCGCATTGTCGTTCACGTTCTCGAGGCGAATACGGCTGCGATGGAATTTCGCGAGTTGCGCGAGCGCAAGGTCGACATGATGCTTGGTCGTATCTCCGGCCCGGTGCGCGACGACGATCTGAAGGTCGACGTTCTCTATGACGAGCCAATCGTGGTTGCCGCCGGCACGAACCATCGTCTCGCCCGGCGCAGGCAGCTCACCCTCGGGGATCTGACCGATGAATCCTGGATTCTTGCGCCGCCGGGTACGGCGGTGCGCGACCTCGTGAGCGGCGCGTTCAGCGCGCAGGGACTTCCGGTGCCGCGATTGGGCGTCACGACCTATTCGATGCAGTTGCGCATGCAGCTGATGGCGACCGGTCAGTATCTTACACCGGTGCCGGCTTCATTGCTGCAGTTCAATGCCGAACGCTGGTCGCTAACGGGCTTGCCGGTGTCGCTCGGAAAGCCCTTGCCGGTCGCCATTGTCACGTTGAAGCGCCGGCTGCTTCATCCGGCTGCGCAGCTGCTGATCGAGCAAGCGCGGAAGGCGACGGCTTCGGCTTCGAAGGCCGGCACGACAAAGCGTGCCACGCGAGGCTAGGGCATTTTCGGTTCTGATTGGATCAGAACCGAAGCTCTAGCTTTTTGTTTTGACGCGTTTTCTTCACGCGAACCGGTGTCCACTTCGCTCGAAAACGCTCTAGGCGGTCCCGGTATCGTACGCTACGGCGCCGGGATCGCCAGCAGGCTCGAGATGCTGCGGCCGCGGATGTCGTAGACGCGGGCGAACACGACGTCGTCGCGCTTGATCTCGACCATCACAGGCGCGGTGAGGCCCTTGCAGTAGAATTCGCCGAGCGTCATGGCGAAGTCGGCGGCATTGCTGTCCCAGCCGATCGTGAAGTCGGGCCCGAGCGCGACCTGCGCGGGGCGTTGCGGTCCGCACACCGCGACCTTCCACTTGCGATGCTGCGGCGGCACTTCCTGCCGCTCCGCCAGCTGCTCACGCAGCCCGTCGGAGGCCTGCTTCAGCGCCAGGCCCCAATAGTCCAGCATGAAGAAGTTGTCCGCGGTCCGCACCGTGCCGGCGATGTGGTTGAAGTGCGTGTACTGATAGGGATGCAGGCGGATCATTTCGCTGAGCGGCAGCAGCAGGCCGAACGCGAACACGGCGAGCGCCGCAGGCTGCCAGGCGCGGCGGTTCTCGCCGAGCCAGTCCATGCCGCGGGCGAATGCGACGCCGGCGAGCACCGCCATCGGCGGGATCACGAAGATGAAATGGCGGATGCCGTTGTAGAGCGCCGGCCGCTTCACCATCGCGATCACCAGCGGCAGCGTCGCCGCCAGCGTCAGCATCAGCATGATCGACTTGCGCTTCGCCGGCACCTCGGCGCGCGACAGTGACATGAAGGTGATGACGATGGCTGCGGTCAGCAGCACCAGCATCACTTCGGGCAGCTGCAGCGCGAACAAAGTGGGCAGATAGGACCACGGCATGTCCGGCACCGACACCAGCGCGCCGTCGAACATCTCCTTCCACGGTTTCTCGAAGAAGTGCGAGAAATAGGTCACCGCTTCGAACGGATGCCCGGGCTCCATGATCGACCACGGCCAGATCAGGCCCATCACGAGATAGCCGAACACAAGCCCCGGCAGCAGCACATAGATGACATGGGCAAAGCGATGGGTCGCCTCGCGCGCGCCCTGCTTGCGGAGTTCCTCGATCCAGAGCGGAGCGAAGCCGACGACGGCGTAGATCAATGCGAGCCCGCCGAGGACGCGGCAGCCGATCGACAGGCCGGCCCCTAAGCCCACGATCAGGATCGTGCGCGGCGAGGGCGCCGGATATTCTTCCATCAGGCGGACGAGGCCCATGATCAGGATCACCATCGCCACGGCGAACGGCGCATCCTTCGGATTCATGAACATGTGGCCGTAGAAGGTCGGGCACAGCGCCAGCAGCAAGAGCGCCGCAAGTCCCGCCAGCGGACCACCGACGCGGCGCGCCAGGCGCCAGGTTACGGCGAGGCCGATCACGCCGACGATCGCGCCGAGCAGGCGGCGCGTCTCGAACAGTTCGAGCGGGATGATCTTGTGCAGCAGGGCAGCGGCCATATCGAAGCCGCCGCCGTACATATAGAGGTTGGCAAACGACAGCGCGCCGGTGTCCTTGAACCCGGACCCGTACATGCGCAACAGCAGGTCGGCGTATTCAGCGTGGGTGTAATCGTCCCAGCCCAGGCCGTAATCGCGGAATGTGAGACCGGCGACCACGGCGACCACGCCGAGGACGAGGAATGCGAGATCGTCGCAGGTCTTCTCCATCGAGCGCCGCGCAGGCGCCTCGAATGCAGACGTCGTAATCGATGACATAGCTAGTGGTACCGGCGTGCCTGTGGCCCTGTTTGGCGCTCTAGGGCCTCATTCCCCGGCATCCATAGCGCAGTTCCGTTTCCAAGTAATTGGTAATTGTGGCGTAATTTCCCAGATGCATTGCAATATATTGGCAGCAATTCGTCGTCAGTAAATTTACGGGAGCTGTGCTGCGGCGCAGTCGTTTGGAGCGCGATCAGCCGTGCGCCGCGCCGGTTAAGCGGGATGTTAGGGAACTCTGCCTACAATTGGCGGTTGGCGGTGTGGGCACTATGACGGTATCGTGGCGTCGGTGGCTCGCGCCGATTTTCGGTCGGGTCTCCCGGGGGTTAGTTCGATGAAGGTTGGTCTGTTGGTCGTCGGTGCGGGCCTGGTTTTGGCAGGCTTGGCGGCGGTCGGCTTGGGAATCCAGGACAAGGAGTTCAGCTTCGGCAGCACCATGATCCTGGTCGGCGTGACCGGTGTATGCTCGGGCGCGATCGTCCTGGGCCTCGCCGCAGTCGTTCGCGAGCTCCAGGCCATGGGCGGACGGCTCGACGCGGTTGTTGCCGCGGGTATCCGGTCCGGGGGCCCGTCGCCGTCTTCAACTTCCCCGCGTAATGCCGCCGACGATCCGGTGTTCCCGCCGTCGCGTGAGCCGAAGGTCGCGGCGCCTCCGCCGCTGGCTCCATCGGTCCAGCCATCCGCGCCCGCGGCGCCGCCGCCCTGGCACGACGAAATCCCCCAGCGTGGCGCGTCGGGCGAGGTGCCGCCGCCCGTGCCGGGCGCAACGCCCGCGGACGGCGAAGGGCCGCCCAAGCGGCGCAACCTCTTGTTCTCGTCCTCGCGGAAGGAGCGCGACAGAACCCAGGGGCGCGCTGCCGAGCCGCTCACGCCGGATCTGTTGTCGCCGGAACTGCGTCCGAATCCGGCCGCTGCGGCCGAACCTGCGCCGGCAACCTTCGATGATGCCTGGCCGAAGGCCGAGCGGCCGAGATCGGTCGATGTCGCCCCGCGGCGTACGCCCCGGCCGTCCACCTTCGGCGAGACCCAGTCGGCCGCCGCCGCCGCGCCGTCGCCGTCATCAGGCCATCCGCCGGCGCCGCAGGAGCAGCCCCCGGTCACCGTGCTCAAATCGGGCGTCGTCGACGGCATGGCCTATTCGCTCTATTCGGACGGATCGATCGAAGCGCAGATGCCCGAGGGCATGATGCGGTTCGCCTCGATCGACGAGCTCAGGTCGCATCTCGAGCAGCGGCCGTAGATCCGCGCCAATACTTGCGAGCCGCCGGCGTGAAGCCTAAAATTCGGCCGTTCTTGTCAGGCTTGCTGCAATCCGCTCATATTCGCCAAGTAGTACGCGATTCCATTTATGTATTGCTGCACATGGATACTGTCCGGTGGGCGCCGGGCCGTCGCTAGCACGGGGAAGATTGAGCCATGTCCGATATCTCAGGCAAAACACCGGTCGAGCTGACCGCAAGCATCGTTTCGGCCTATCTCAGCAACAATCCGACGCCGGCCTCGGAAATTCCGAACCTGATCAGCCAGGTCCACGCCGCCTTGCTGCGGGTGTCCAGTGGGCGCAGCGACACGCCGAGCGAGCCGGCCAGGCCTGCGGTGTCGATGAAGAAGTCGATCACGCCGGAATATCTGGTGTGTCTCGAAGACGGCAAGCGCTTCAAGTCGCTCAAGCGCCATCTGCGCACCCAGTACAACATGACGCCGGAGCAATATCGCGACAAATGGGGTCTGCCGGCGGATTATCCGATGGTGGCGCCGAACTACGCGGTGGCGCGGTCGCAACTCGCCAAGAAGATGGGACTGGGCCAGCAGACCCGGAAGCGGAAGTAGGAGCCTACGCCGCGGACGCCAGCGCCTCGCGCGCATCGTTGCGGATGCGATCGACCATCGAGCGGAGACCGTTGGAACGCTGCGGCGTCAGATGGTCGCGGAAGCCGAATTCGTCGAACAGCGCGAGCGCATCGGTGGCGAGGATGTCCTTCGGCGTATGCCCGGAAAACAGCGTCAGCACGATCGCGACCAGGCCGCGCACGATGTGGGCATCGCTGTCGCCGACATAGATCAGGCGGGGTTTGCCATTGGCATCGCGCTCGACCCGTTTCGACAGCCAGACCTGGCTGACGCAGCCCTGCACCTTGTTCTCGGCCGAGTGCTCCGCTTCCGACAACGGCTCGAGCGTGCGGCCGAGCTCGATGACGTAGCGGTAGCGGTCGTCCCACTCGTCCAGCAGCGCAAAATTGTCCCTGATTTCGTCGATCGTCGTCATCGTGGCCAGCGTCCTATCCTTAACGGCTTATATAGGGAAGGCGGGCCGCGAAAGCGACGAAAATGGAACCGGTTCCGCGGCTATTATTGTTTCGACCTGTTTTCTTGACGCGAACCGGTACCCACTTCGCTCGAAAACGCTCTCATTTTGCGCCTACGGCGTCGGCGGCAGGCGGAATTCGATCGTCTGATCGTCCGCTGTCAGCGTGTCGCGGGATGTGGCAAGGGCTGACGCGGTATCGTCTCCGCCGATCGAGCCGGTGTGATCAGGCGGCTTCTTGTCGGTGATGAGCTGGTAGAGCTTGCGCGCGCCGTCGGTTGCGCGCTGGCCGATCGCGGTCGCGGCCTGGCCGCCGACTTCGCAGGCGGACGGCTGGCGCTTGCAGAACTGGCCCATGTCGTTGATCGTCGCCGTCGCGGCCGACACCGCGTCCGACGCGTTGATCTGCGGCACCTTGTCCGCTTCGGGTGTTTTGTCTCTCGGCAGCAGCACGAGCACAAGCCCGAGCCAGAATGCCAAACGCAGCAGGAAGAACATGGCGCGATCCCGGTCGTCTATCTTGTCTTTTGCTTCTTGGGCGGTCGATGCCGCAATTGCCCTCAGGCTTAGCAGCGGTCGATAAATCGGAAGTATCTGCATTGAGGTAAATCCGCCGAAAAATCGCGGAAAATTCGCCTCAATTGATTCGCCGTAAATATTCGATTGATGGCGGCTGATGAGCGCCGGATGCGCAGAATGCGCTGCGTCCACCCTTTCGAAACCATAGATCGTCGTATCCGGAAACCAGTCGTTCACCATCCCCGACAAATGGGCGGTGAATGGCTGCGTCAAAGCCTCGCCAATGCACGGTGTTTGGCAGCAGGCCGCATTGCCTTAGCGTTCGCTTAAGTTCGCTCTGACACGTTGACCTGCAATCACCAAGGAGGCGTTCCGGCGCGTCTGTCTGACGACTAAGCCGAAGCGCGAGTGCTGTGAGTAGTTTGAGTCTGATCCGCGATTGCCTGGATGCGCTGCTGCATCCGTCGGCGCAATATGATGCGCTGACGCGTGCGCGCCATCGTGCCTTCATGGCGCCGCGGCTGCTCGGCAGCCTGGCGGCGCTCGCTTCCTTTCCGGCCTTCCTGGCGATGCGCGGTGCGCCCACAGCGATCGAGGTCGCGGCATTTGCCTGGCTGATCGCGCCGATCCTGCTGTCATGGTTCCTGTCGCGCACCGGCCGCTATGAAGGCGCGCATGTGCTGTCGTCGCTGGCGCTCGCGGGTCTCGTGATGATGATCGCGGCGTCCACCGGCGGCATCGCGTCGTTCGCCACGGTTTGGCTCGTCGTGATTCCGATCGAGGCCGCATTGTCGGCCTCGCGGCGCGTGGTCGCCTTTGCGTTCGCGCTCGCGATGATCTGTGCGGCGTTGCTCAGCGTGCTCGGCCATTATCACCTGTTGCCGGTCGCCGATCCCGCGGTCGCGACCAACGGCACGCTGATCGGCTTCGGCGTCGTGTCGGCGATCTTCTATGCGGCCGGGCTCGCCTTCGGCGCAGAATCGCTGGCGCGCACCAGCGTGGCGCTGCTCTATGTCGAGGAAGAACGTTACCGCCTGCTCGCGCACAACATGAGCGACGTGCTGTCGCGGCACAGCCGCAACGGCGCGGTACGCTTCATTTCGCCTGGGGCCGAGATCATGCTCGGCGTGCCGGCATCGCGGCTGTTGGGCCATGGCCTGTTCGACCGCGTTCATGTCGCCGATCGCCCGGCCTATCTCACCGCGCTGTCGGACGCGGCACGCGGCGAGTCCCGCAGCGTCGAGTTCCGGGTGCGCCGCGACGCCGCGCGCGGCGAGACCGCCGAATTCATCTGGGCCGAGATGCGCTGCCGTCCGCTGGAGCAGACCGCCACCGATGCCGAGGTCGTCGCGGTGATCCGCGATGTTACCGATCGCAAGGTGCAGGAGCAGGCGCTGGAACAGGCGCGCAACGCGGCCGAGCAGGCCGATGCCTCGAAGACGCGCTTCCTCGCCACCATGAGCCACGAACTGCGGACCCCGCTCAACGCCATCATCGGCTTCTCCGAGATGATCGCGCAGGAAGACGTGCTCGGGCTCGATGCGGCCCGCCGCAAGGAATACGCGCAGCTCATCAACGACTCCGGCCAGCATCTGTTGTCCGTCGTCAACGGCATCCTCGACATGTCGAAGATGGAGTCCGGCAATTTCGAGATTTCGCCGGAGCCGTTTGCGCCGCGGCCGGCGCTGCTCAATTGCTGCAATCTGGTGGCGCTGAAGGCACGCGAGAGCGGTGTCGACCTCGTCACCCGGGTGCCCGACGATCTGCCGATCGTGAACGGCGATCCGCGCGCGTTCAAGCAGATCGTCCTCAATCTGGTCTCCAACGCCATCAAGTTCACCGAGCGCGGCGGCAAGGTGACGGTATCGGCCGCCGTCGAGGGATCGCGCCTGCTGCTGTGTGTCTCGGACACCGGCGTCGGCATCGCCGCAGACGATCTCAAGCGGATCGGCGATCCGTTCTTCCAGGCCGGCAAGACCTATCAGCGCCGCCACGAAGGCACCGGCCTTGGCCTGTCCATCGTCAAGGGACTGGTGGGCCTGCATAACGGCGAAATGAACCTGGAGAGCAAGGTCGGCGAGGGCACAATTGTGTCAGTCGCGCTGCCGCTGGCGTTCACCCCGCCGGCCGCCGTCGAGCCGTCCAGCAATGTCTCGACCCTGAAGCCCGCGCTGCGGTCCGGATTACAAGAGCAAACCCATCAGGTGAAGAAGAGTGCCTAGACAGACTTTGGATGACGATGAAACGCCGCGCCGTCGCCGCGGCGCCAAGGCAGTGGCCATCGCGGCCGAGGAACGTGGCCTCGTGCTGCGTCTGCTGCTGCACAGTCCGAAGGATCTCGTCGCGGGTGTGCTGGCCGTTTCCGCCATCGTTGCAATCCTGATCAATGCGCTGTTCCTGCAGGCCGGCCGCCATCCGTCGCCGATGTTCGGCGGTTCGGTCGTGACGCTGCCGCCGGCACCGCCTGTAGCGGCCGCCAGTCCGTTGCCGCGCCCGCGCCCGGCGGAGGCCGCCGCTGCCCTGGAGCCGCCCCGGCCGGTCGAGGTGAAGCCGGTGGAGACCAAAGCGGTTGAAGCGAGGCCAGTCGAATCCAAATCCGTTGAAGCAAGATCCGCCGAACCCAAGCCGGTTGAAGCGAAGCCGGTCGATCCGATGGCGAGCCTGGTGATGAAGTCGACCGCCGCGCCGCCGGCCGCCGCACCGTCGAGCGTCATTCGTCCGCCGGCACCGATCCCGACGTCGCATCTGAGCCCGGCGGGCAAGCGCATCGCGGCGGTCCAGCGTACGCTGACCGAATATGGCTACGGCCAGCTCAAGCCGACCGGAACGATCGGCGCGGACACGCAGACTGCAATCGCGAAGTTCGAGCGCGCCCGCAAGCTGCCGGTGACCGGGCAGATGTCCGATCGCCTGGTGCACGAACTCAGCGTGATGATTGGGCATTCGATCGACTAGGCTTTGTCCTCTCGTCATGGCCGGGTGTCATCCGGCCATGACGTCTCTCCTCGACGCGTTGAACTGTCGTCAGACAGCTTCGCCCAGCAGAACGTCCCTGACCTCGTCGGAGAACAGCTTCTTCCGGCCGGCAAGCAGCACCCATTCCGGATCGTCGCGATCCGGGACGGCGCGTGGCATGCCGTGATCGAGCAGGGCGTGCGCGCAGCCCACCCAATCGCCGCCGCTGACCGGCTCATTGCAGGAGGCCCACGACAGGCTGCCGGACGCGTTGTCGCCAAAGCCGTGCTGCTCGGTCCACTCCGCGCCGTGCTCGAGCAGGAAGCGCGTCAGCGCGGCGTTGCCGCGGAATACGGCGTGATTGAGCGCCGAGCCATCCCAGTCGCCGCCGCGCACCGTGATGGGCCAGCCCAGCTCGACCATCAGCCGCACCGCGTCGTCGCCGCCTGCGGCGGCGAGCTCCGGAAGCAGGCGCAATTGCTGTGGTGAAAGCGCGCCGGGAAGGTCGGGCCGGCTGGCCTGGATCCGCCGCGCTTCACGCGCGTCGCCGCTGCTGCACGCTGCGACGAAGCGTTCGTCATCGGCCAGCGTCTCGGCACCGGTGCGCTCCCGCAGCAGCTCGGCGACCTCGGTCAGTCCGAATTGCAGGGCGTAACGGTAGGCGCTGAGACCGTCCGGTGTCGTGATGTGCGGGTCGGCGCCGCGTCGAGTAAGGCCGCGATGCACGTCCGCGACCGCCGCCGCCGGATCGCCCACATCAGCGGCGAGCCGCAATCGGTCAACGGCGCGTTGCGGGCGGGCTCGTTTGGATCTCCGCCATGCTGCAACAGCAATTCGAGCGCCGCCACGTTCTCGTCGTCGAGCACCTTGTACATCGAATTGGTGCCGGCGATCCGTGCGCCATGCGCGAGCAACACGCCGGTCGTCACGAAACCTTCCAGCGAGTGGTACAGCGATTCATTGTCGTTGGGATTGGCGCCCGCTTCGAGCAAAAGCCTGGTCAGCTCGAGATCGTGATTGCGCCCCGCGGCGCCATACAGGGCCGACAGCGGATTGCTGTCATCGGGCGCAGCGAGCGATCCCGGCGGCCAGCGGCTGCCGATGTGCTGGTCCGGATCGGCACCGGCCTGCAGCAACAGGCGCGCGCAGCGATGCAGCCGCGGCTGAAATTCCGGAATCTGCAGCAGGCTGGAATGCGTGACCGCGACCAGCGGCGGCAGCTTGAGCGGACCACCGGGACGGTTGACCCATGCCGGATCATCGGCTGCGGTGCGCCGTATCGTTTCTTCATCGCCAATGGCGCAGGCGAGATAGGGATCATCGGCGGCAAGACCGGGATCCTCTGCGAGCATCCGTACCGCAACGCGCGGATTGGCGCGATTGGTGGTGCCGTCGACGTCGGCGGCATAGACCAGCTGCAGCCATCGCCGCACGCGATCGTCCCTGCTTTTGCCGGGCGGCAATTGCGTCTCGACGTAACGCCGCAGGTCCGGCCACGACGCAAAACCAAGATCGCGTGCCACGCAGGACTGCGCGTCGTGGAGCCGCAGATTGAGTGCGGCGATGTCGGCGTCGCTGCGCCCGGCCGCGGCCGGAAGCGCGTGGCGGAAACGGGCGTAAGCCTCTGGCGTCTGCCGCCGGTAAAGGCGGATCAGCTCCTTGGCCTGCTTCTTCAGATGTTCGAGATTCAATCGCGCGCGCGATCGGTCCATGGAAACCTCCGTGCATCACGCCGATGGTCCACAAAACCGGCTGCACAAAGGCTTGATTTGCCGCTTCAATGTTGCAAGTGGGTTCAACCCTTCCCGTGGACCCGGGCGCGGCTTGCACCGCAAGCTGAGGATATGAGCGGCCGGCGCGACGGTCAACCCGCCGTTTGGCGTGCGGCGATTGGACGGCGTCACGCCGCTGGCCTATAGGTCTGCGCATGCGATTGAAAACAAGTATTTGGGTGGCGGCCTATCTGCGCCGCTGCCAGACCGAGGGCGTGTTCGGCGCGATCCGCAAGAAGGGCGCGGAGGAGGCCGGTGCCGTCTTCGTCAAGGTGGCGCTGATGGACGGCAACGCGATGTTGTACGCGCCGGCGCCGCAGACGGTCTATGACGACAGCCGTCCGGCGGAGCGGCTGTTCGTGCCGGCGGCACCGCAGCCGGTGTCCGAGCCGTCGGTCGACGAACGCTTGACCAAGGAGCTGCGCTTCGATCCCGACGCCTGGATCGTCGAGACCGAGGACCGCGCCGGGCGGCACTTTCTCGATCTGGCGAAAGGCTAACTTCCGGACTTCTGGTTGCGAACGGCGGGCGCGCTGCCGGGCTGCACCGCGGATCGCGTCTGCGAGGCTGCTGCACGCACGCGATGGCGCTCATCGTCGTAGAGCGACGAGCGATACTTGGCGCGCGCCACCGCCATGGTCGAGCCGCGCCACGCCGCCAGCATCACCAGCGCCGAGCGCTCGCTCAGATGATCGTACAGCCGCGACAGGCGGTAGACATAGTTGACCGACGAGCCAGCTTCCGGATTGAGGAACATCAGGATGCGCTGGAACGCGGCGCTCGACACATCGAGCGCCCGCATTGCGCAGGCGAGCGGCTCGCCGCCGGGATCATTCACCACGTCGGCAGCGATCCGCGACGGCAGGATCAGCGCCTCGCCGAGTTCGAGCGTGAAATTATCGATGTCTTCGGCAAACGCCGCCATCTCCAGGATATGGATCGCCCGCGTGGCGCGGGCGGCCGGAATCCGCGCCGCCGCCTTCAGCGGCGTCTCCTGCAGATTGTGCAGGATCTGCGTGCGTTCCTTCGCGTTGGCGGCAAAGAACATGTCGGAGATCTCGGCGGCATCGTTCGGCCGCATCGCGAGGCTCGCCGCCATCCGCAGCTCGGCTTCGGTCGGAATCTTGGCGGGCAGCGCTGACGGTGACGGCGCGGGAATTGGACCGGCAGCCGGCATCGGCTGGTCTGGACCGCCGCGCCGTAGCCCGAGCTTGTCCATGATCCCAGCGGGCGTTGCCGGATAGATCGCAAGCCGCGCGCGCACGGCGGCGCGTGTCGCGTCGTCGACCTCGTCGATCAGGCGCGAGGTCAGCTCGACGAACTGGCGCTCTTCGTCCGCCGAGTGTGCGCTGGCCTGCACATAGAGGTCGGTCAGGACGCGCAGCAAAGTGGGGCGGATGTCGACGCCCTCGCGGCGGGAGAGCGTCATCAGCCCATCGAAACCAGGAAATAACGGAGCTGCGCTCATCTCGGGCGTACGCGACTTGCCAGTAAGGAATCGGTTTGAAAACCTTGTGGCAGCGAGCCTACGCAGGCTGTTTTAAGAGCCGGTTAAGGAAAACAAGCCGTGAAGGCGAATGCTCGCATTTGCGCGTGTCCATTAAGGCACAGCGCCATATCCGTAACCGTCCGTATCGGCGGCTTAAGATGTCATTAACCATGCGCGTTCTTAACTCGGCAGGCGCGGGGCAAATCATGTCCGTGCGGGGCCAGAGAGAGCGGAACATGGGCACCATCGTTGAGTTTCCGGCGGATGCGGCTGCGCGGCGGCCGAGCATGGCCGGTGCTGCCGGCGAAGGCATGGGGACCGTGCTGATCCTTCCCGTCGTCCGGATCGAGCGAACGACGGAGGAGACCGGTGGTGATCGCGGACCGGAGCAGGGCACTGCGCAGGGCCGCCGTCGCCGACGTCGCTCCTGATCGCGGGCATCGTGCAATGCCGGAGCTTGTGCAGCGGATCGCCGCGTGGCGGCCATTCCCGGCGCTGATCCTGCTGCTGGCGGGCTCGGCGCTCGCGGGCTGCAGCGGCGGCGATTTCGGCCGCACCCGCGCCGATTTCCGCAACGACGACATGCATCGCTGGATGGGTGCGGAGGCGAACGGCAGCGTCGGCAAGAACGCCTCGCAATTCCAGCTCACTGAACACGAACGTCAGCTGCGCGATCTCGCCTACCAATTCATCGAGCCGCCGCTGTCGCGTCCGGCGTGGAAGAGCGTGTTCGGCGACTACCAGCCGCTGCCTGCGCCCTGGCGGCAGAGGGTCGTGTTCGACCGCACGGCGTATGGCCGCAATCTGATCGACGAGCCGCATCGTTCATTCGCCTCGCGCTATTCGCTCTTGATCGACGAGGTCCGCGACGACATCACCCGGTTCGAGCCGTTCTTCGCCGTCGCGATCCAGGTGATCGAGCTCGACCGCAAGCGCAATGCCAGCCTCAAGATGATCGCGGACGTGTCGCCGCGCGAGCGCGCTGATGCGGTCGCGCGGATGGAAGAGAACACGCTGATCGTGCAATGGGTCGGGCAGAGCCTGGAGCGGCGGATCGCGTCCTATCGCTGGGCGCTGGAGCGGCTGGTGATCCAGGCGCCCGACGGCATGGCCGCGGACGCCGAACGCCAGATCAACGAACTCGCCCGGCTCACCGCCAATGCGCCGCTGGTGTCCGCGCCGGTTGCCGGCCAGGCCGTGGTGACGAAGGGCTAGGCCCGCTTCGCTTTCCTCGTTGTTGATCTGACGCGGCGACTGCTCGGTTGCTGCGGCAGGCTCGCGATGAACGCCTTCAGCGCATCCGATGGCGGGTGGGCCGCGGGATAGGCGAGGCCGACCTGGCGCGTCACGTCGGTATCGAGCGCCCGCACCGCGACATCAGGATTGCCGCGCGCCACGCCTTCGGGGACGATCGCAACCCCGACCCCGGCCGCCACCAGCGCCATCGCCCATTCCTCGGATTCCGCGATCGCCACCGGTCTGCGGGGCGGTGACGTGCGCTTGAAGAATTCCTGCTGCTCGCAATGGCAACGATCGATCATCGAAACGCCGGCGAAGTCGGTGGTCCGTAGCGTCTCCTTCAACGTCAGGGGATGCGACGGCGGCAATGCCGCGACATAGCGCTCGCTCCAGAGCGGGATGAAGTGCTCGCCGGCGGTGATCATGGTTTTTGCGACGATCCGCGCGTCGGCCTTCTCATTGGCGCCGACCAGCCGGAGCGCGAGGTCGGCATGGCCCGTCAACGGCTTCAGCAGCGCGATGGTGCGGGCCTGATCGAGCGTCCGCAACAGGCCGAGCGTCAGCGCCTGCCGCGTCGCGGGCTTGCGAAACAGGTTCCGCGCCGCGTCCGCCTCGTCGATGATCTTGCGGGCGATGCCGTGAAACTGCGCGGCTGACTCGGTCGGGGCCATGCCCTTCTTGTGCCGGATGAACAGAGTGGTGCCGAGCTCGGCCTCGAGATTGGTGATCGCCGCCGAGATCGACGGCTGCGAGATGAAGCAGCGCTTCGCCGCGGCGGTCAGGTTGCGCTCGCGGTAGACCGCGGCGAAATAGCGGAGTTCGCGGATATCCATAGATACATCCTATCGTATAGATAGAGAGACAATATTTTACCTATGGAAAGGCGGGTGGCAAGCCTGCGCTGAATTCAGCGGAGGACTGGTCATGCGCATCCACCATCTCAACACCGGCACCATGTGCCCGATCGGCAAGCGGCTCGTGAACGGCAGCGGCAGCATCTTCCAGCGGGCGCGGATGGTCTGTCACTGCCTGCTGGTCGAGAGCAATGACGGCCTCGTGCTGGTCGACACCGGGATCGGGCTCGGCGATATCGCCGACCCGCCGCGGCTCGGACGCAAATGGGTGCGGCAGACGACGCCGCGGCTCGATCCAGCCGAGACCGCCGTCCAGCAGGTGAAGGCGCTCGGCTTCTCGCCTGATGACGTGCGCCATCTGCTGCTGACGCATCTCGATCGCGACCATGCCGGCGGCGTGCCGGACTTTCCGAAGGCCAAGGTGCATGTCCATCGCAACGAATACGACATGGCGGTGACGCATCAGGTCGCGCCGCCGCAAGGACGCTACATCACGGCACAGTGGCAGCACGGGCCGGACTGGGCGTTCTACGACGCCGATGGCGAGGACTGGTTCGGTTTCAAGGGCGTGCGCGCGCTCGGCGACCGCGAGCCGGATATCCTGATGATCCCGCTGCCGGGGCACACGCTCGGCCATTGCGGGATCGCGGTGCGCTACAAGGACAGGTGGCTGCTACACGCCGGCGATGCCTATTTCCATCACGCCCAGCTCGACGCCAGGCCGCGGATCCCGCTGGTGCTCGGCATGTTCCAGCGGCGCGCGGACATGGATCGCGCGACGCGCATCCAGAACCAGGAGCGGCTGCGCCAATTGAAGGCTGTGCACGGCGCCAGCATCACCATCGTCAACAGCCACGATCCCGTCGACTACGAGACCTGCCGCTGCGGCCGGCACGCGCTGGCGGCGAGCTAGCGCTTGCGCGCCGCGGGCGGTGGTGCCGGCGCGGGCAGCGGCGGCGGCGCCTCCTGCTTGGCCGCGACCGGCTCGGTTTGCGGCTTGCAGGAGGAGGCCGCGAGCGAGGCCTGCGCCTGCGGCATCAGGCCGGGCTCCGGCGCCAGCGCCTTCAGCAGGATCAGGCCGGTTGATGTCGGGGAGTCGATGATCAGCCGGTCGGCGGCGGTGACTTCCTCGTCCTCCGGCAGCTCGTTGTGCTGCGCTTCGGTCATCAAATAGAGCTCGATCACCTTCTTGCCGGCGGAGCGGTCGTTGATGGCGTAATAGGCGACCTCGTTGCGGGTGTAGAACGACACCGACGTGTAGGCCTGGCTGACCGGCACGGTGAGCTTCAGCGGCGCGCTGGAGAGATCGTAGCGGCAGATCGCCATCGCGAACGCCGGATCCATCAGCGGCATCGGCGAGTGGGTCGGGTCGGCCAGCGGCAGCTGCGTCACCTCGTTGAGCTTGGTCATCGGCGTCAGCCGCGAATAGGCGTCCTGCGAGGCGATGCGCGGCAGCGCCAGCACGCTGACAAGATGCACCACGCCGCCGAGCAGCACGCCTGCGAGGATGGTGAACAGCAGCCGGATCATGGGCAGCCCGTGGTTGCGATCGAGGGCATCGGCGCGTCGCGCTGGGTGCGGGTCGCGACCCCGACCGGCGTGTCGTAGAGGCGCAGCATCAGCGCGTAGCGCTCGATGCCGCCGGTCGGCAGCCAGTTGCCGGCGCGCGAGCGCGAGGCGATGTGGATCTCGAACGTGCCGTCGGAGGCGCGCATGATCTCCTGACTGGTGAAGCCGTAGCGCTGCAGCGAGTTGGCGACCAGATGGCCCTTGCGGTCGAACAGCGTCAGCGTCCAGAACCGCGCCGCCGGCGTCACGCCGCTGACCACGATGTCGCAGCGGCCGTCGAGCGGTTTGTTCTTGTCGTCTGATGTCGCCGAGAACGCGATGCCGTCGCCGGTGCCGATCGGCAATTCGCCGCTGCGCGCGATGGTGGCGCGCGAATAGGGGTCGACGTCGGAGGTGCCGTTTTTCGGCCGCGCAGTCCAGGCGCCGATCTTCAAGGTGCCGAGATCGGTGCCGCGCGTCGCCGTCGCGTAGGTCAGGCCGAGGCCGACGGCGGTGGCGATGACGAGGGCCAGCAGGGTGGTGAGGAGGAGCCGCACGTCAGTTCTTGCGTGGCGCAGGAATTGTTGTCGCGCCGTCCGGCCCGGCCGCGGCAATGTAATTTTCGGGGAACGCCAGCGCGCTCGAGGATTCCGGCTTGCCGGCCTTCGAGGGCTCGTTCAGTGTGGTCTTGTTGGCGGTCTTGGCCGCGTCGTCGAGCAGCTTCTCGACCCGCACCAGGATGTCGGCGCCGCGTTTGGTCAGCACCGGCGGCGGACCCGGCTTGGTCTCCAATATGCGCGGCGCGGCGTTGGCCTGGGCATTGGCCTGCACCGGCTGCGGCGGCAGCTTCTGGCCCATGCCGACGCCGTTGAGTTCTTTCACCTCAACACCCTGATGCGCGGCGACCATGATGTCGTGCCAGGTCTGCGCCGGCAGCGAGCCGCCGGTCATGCGGTTGGTCGGTGAATAGTCGTCATTGCCGTACCAGACCGCGCAGGTGAAGTTGCCGGTGTAGCCGACGAACCAGGCATCGCGATACGCGTTGGTGGTGCCGGTCTTGCCCGCGGTCGGAATGCCGTCGAGCGCGGCGCGGCGCGCGGTGCCTTCGCTGACCACGTGGCTCATCATGCCGGCCATGTCGGCGGCGATATTCGGCGGAATGGCCTGCCGCGGCTTCGGCCCGTCGCGGTCCCAGCGCCACACCAGGTCGCCGGCGCCGGTGCGCACCTCGAGCACCGAATGCGGCGTCACCGCCTTGCCGCGGTTCGGGAAGGTCGCATACGCCACCGCATGCTCGATCACCGTGACTTCGTCGGAGCCGATCGGCAGCGACGGCGTGTCGGGCAGCGGCGCCTTGAGGCCGAAGCGGCGCGCGACCTCGATGATCTTGGCGCGGCCGGCCTTCGGGCCGCCAATGTTCTTGCCGAGCTCGATCGAAAGCTTGACCGGCACCACGTTGATCGAGCGGGTGATTGCCTGCGTTAGCGTCACCGAGCCGGAATAGGAGTGGCCATAGTTCTGCGGGCACCAGTTGCCGATGCAGACCGGGCCGTCGACGATCTTCGAGTTCGGCGTGAAGCCGTTCAGCAGCGCCGTGGTGTAGACGTAGGGCTTGAACGACGAACCGGGCTGCCGATAGGCGTCGACGGCGCGGTTGAACTGGCTCGCACCGTAGTCGCGTCCGCCGACCATGGCGCGGATGCCGCCGTCGAGATCGGACACCACGGTCGCCGCCTGCGTCGCGTGATAATCACGCCCGAACTGCCGGAGCTGATTCTCGATCGCTTCCTCGGCCGCCTTCTGCACGTTCATGTCGATCGCGGTGCGGACCACGAAGACGCGCTCGGTGTAGGATTTCGGGAAGGTGTCGACCAGCTTGCGCATCTCGTCGAAGGCGTAGTCGAGATAGTAGTTCGGCGAATTCTCGTCACGCCGGTCGACCGCGACCGCCGGATTGCGGCGGGCGCCGAACACCTGGCCCTCGGTCATGAAGCCGGCATCGACCAAATTGTCGAGCACGACGTTGGCGCGAGCGCGTGCCGCGGGCAGGTTGATGTGCGGGGCGTATTTGGTCGGCGCCTTGAACAGGCCGGCGAGCATCGCGGCCTCCGCGAGGTTCACGTCGCGCACCGACTTGTTGAAGTAGAAATGCGCCGCGCCGTCGACGCCGAAAGTGCCGCCGCCCATATAGGCGCGGTCGAGATAGAGTTTTAATATCTCGTTCTTGGTGAGGCGCGTCTCGAGCCAGATCGCGAGGAAGGCTTCCTTCACCTTGCGTTCGATGGTGCGCTCGTTGTTCAGGAACAGGTTCTTGGCGAGCTGCTGGGTGATCGACGAGCCGCCCTGGCGGACGCCGCCGGCCTGCGCGTTGGTGACGAGCGCGCGGGCGAGGCCCGGAAAGTCGATGCCGAAATGGTCGTAGAAGCGGCGGTCTTCGGTCGCCAGCGTCGCCTTGATCAGATTGTCCGGAAAATCTTCCAGCGGGATCGAGTCGTTGTGCTTGATACCGCGGCTGCCGATCGGGTTGCCGTAGCGGTCGAGGAACGTCACCGCGAGATCGGACTTCTTCAGCCAATCCTCGTCGGCGGTCTCGCGGAAGGCGGGGATCGCGAGCGTCAGCATCAGGATCATGCCGCCGAGCCCGATGGTCGCGGCTTCCGACAGCGGCTCGATGAACACCCAGCGCTTCCAGCGGCCGACATAGAAGCGGTCCATGAAGGTGGAATAGCGTTCGTAAAGCTCGCGCAGGCCCTTGCCCGACGAGAACAGCGTCGAGTCGATACGCGCATCGAGGTCCAGGAAGAAGTTCCGGACCTTCTGTTTCCAATGCGACGGCATGATCTGGCGGACCGGACCCTTGATCAGTTCGACAGCGCTGCGCCTGCCCAAAACGGGCACAGGCCAGCGTCTTGCTTCGATGTTGCGGCAATCCCAAGGCGCTTTTGCGTCGTTGGGGACTCGTTCGTTGTTCTATCCGAGCGGCTGCCATAAACCAATGGCGCGGCTGGTGAATTTGATGAAAGCCCTAACGCTGCCCACCGGCTTTTGCGACCCCGCAGGTGCACCCCCTTGCGGAGCCGGCGCCGGCATCCCAAGAAGAGCTGCACCGCCATGTCAGGGATATCATGACCGCACCGCCCAAACGCCCGTCGGACCAGGAGGGATTCTTCTGGAAAACCAAGACGTTGGAACAGATGTCTAACGCCGAATGGGAGAGCCTGTGTGACGGCTGCGCACGTTGCTGCCTGGAGAAGCTCGAGGACGAGGACACCGGCAAGATCTATTTCACCCATATCTCCTGCAAGCTGCTCGATGCCGGCCTGTGCACCTGCAAGGACTATCCGAACCGCTCCGACCAGGTTCCGGATTGCGTCCGCCTGACGCCCGAAAACGTCCGGACCCTGAACTGGCTGCCGCCGAGCTGCGGCTACCGGCTCGTGGCCGAGGGGCGGGACCTCTATTGGTGGCACCCTTTGATCTCGGGCGATCCCAACACCGTTCATGAAGCCGGCGTCTCGGTGCGCGGGCGGGTGCAGGGCACCGAGATCGACGTCAACGACGCCGATCTCGAGGATCATATCGTGCGCTGGCCGGGATTGTTGCCGAAGCAAGCACGGCTGAAGAAGCGGCCGAAAGCGCTGGGCAAGACGACCAAGGCGTGACGTCGCAACGAGCGCCGCGATCACGTCATCGCGAGAAGGTCGCGGCGGGATGCACCCATGCGCTGGGGTGCCTGCCTCAGCATCGATTTGCTGCATAAATTGCGAAGCAGAGAATGATTCCATCGCGGGATCAGCCCGCGCAGCAGCATTACGCCTCAAATGAACAAGTATGAACGGCAGAGCCGGATTCCTGCCGACCAAGCGACATTGCCCGACGACATTGCCGAAGAGCTGTCCCGCCTCCCGAGCGAGGTGATCGAACTCAGCGACGCGCCGCCGCTGGCGCCGCCGGCACCGCTCAATCCGGATGAAGTCCGCACCATCGTGATCAGCCTGATGCTGACGATGTTCCTGGCCGCGCTCGACCAGACCATCGTCGCCACTGCGCTGCCGACGATCGGACGCCAGTTTCACGACGTCACCAATCTGTCCTGGGTGATCACGGCCTATCTGCTCGCCTCCACCGCGGTGGCGCCGGTGTTCGGGACGCTGAGCGACATCTATGGCCGCCGCGTCATGATCATCACCTCGCTCAGCCTGTTCGTGGTCGGCTCGGTGCTGTGCGCGATCGCGCCCAACATCACCATGCTGATCGTTGCCCGCGGCCTGCAGGGGCTTGGCGGCGGCGGCATCATGCCGGTTGTCCAGACCGTGATCTCCGACGTGGTGACCCCGCGCGAGCGCGGCCGCTATCAGGCTTATTTCTCCAGCGTCTGGATGGCCGGCGGCATTCTCGGCCCCGTCGTCGGCGGCGTGTTCGCCGAGCATCTGCACTGGTCGATGATCTTCTGGATCAATTTGCCGCTCGCCGCGGCGGCGCTGGCGCTGCTGCTGCCGAAGATGAGCAAGATCCCGGTGTTCCACCGCAAGCGCAAGGTCGACTGGCTCGGCGGCGTGCTGCTGATGGCCTCGGCCGTCGTGCTGATGCTGGTGCTGACCTGGGGCGGCACCCGTCTGTCCTGGCTGTCGCCGACCATCACGGCGATGATCGGCGCCTCGATCGCGCTCGCCGGCGCCTTCGTCTGGCATGCGCGCCGGGCCGACGAGCCGTTCCTGCCGTTGTCGCTGCTCGGCGGCTCGGTGGTGCCGTTCGCGATGGGCGCGGGCGGCTGTGCGCTTGGCGCCATGGTTGGCCTGACCGTGCACCTGCCGCTGTATTACGAGGTGGTCTATCACCTCACCGCCAGCGAGGCCGGCCTTGCGCTGATCCCGCTCGCGGCGATCTCGACCTTCGGTGCGGCGATCGCCGGACGGACGATGGCGAAGGCCAGGCACTACAAGCGCGTCGCGATCGTCGGCACCTCGGTCGCTGCGATCTGCGCCGTCGGCATGGCGGTGACGACGCTGCCGCTGTGGGGGTTGCTGCTGTTGATGAGCGTGTTCGCACTCGGGCTCGGCACCACATTCCCGATCAGCGTGGTGTCGCTGCAGAACGCAGTGGCGCGGCCGCAGGTCGGCACCGTGACCGGCGCGATGAACTTCTTCCGCGCGATGATGGCTTCCTTCACGGTCGCCGCCTTCACCACGATCCTGCTGATGACCTTGGGCCCCGATATTTCGCTCAACGGCGAGCATCATGCTGCGGCCGCAGGCGCCGTGAGCGCGATCCCGATGGCCGACATGATCACGGCGTTCCGCTACGTGTTCGGCGCCGCCGCCGCGCTGCTGACCACGGCTTCGATCTGCATGATCACGATGGAAGAGCGCCCGCTCGCCGGGCCAGCTGCGGCACCGGCCGAGATGGCGGAGTAGGGCGTGAGCCAAGCTCACCGATGTCGTCCCGCTGAACGAACGCAGGAATGATTCTGCGACGACGCCAAATTCACCGCTGTCGTCCCGGCCTAGGTATTTAGTCCCAAGCTTTGATGGTGCATTCTTATCGCACGATTCGAAGGATGCGCTATGGGACAGGTTTTACACGGCTGCGCCACCACGACGGAGGCAATCCGTCGAGCAATACAAGATAGTCAAGAGAGCCTGAGAGCGCTCGCCAGGCGCTACGGGATCAACCAAAAGACCGTCGCGAAGTGGAAGGGGCGCGAGACAGTCGCCGATCTCCCGACAGGCCCAACGGAAGCCAAATCGACCGTGCTTTCCATCGAGGAGGAGGCGATCATTGTTGCTTTCCGGCGGCATACGCTATTGCCGCAATCGACGATTGCCTCTATGCGCTTCAGCCGACCATCCCACATCTGACGCGATCATCCCTGCATCGCTGTCTCCAGCGCCACGGCATCAGTCGATTGCCGGAGGTCGAAGGCAGTAAGCCTCCGAAGAAAAAGTTCAAGGCTTATCCGATCGGCTATTTCCACATCGACATTGCTGAGCTCCAGACCGCTGAAGGCAAGCTCTATCTCTACGTCGCCATCGATCGCACCAGCAAGTTCGCCTTCGTGCAACTGGTCAGGAAGACGGGAAGGACCTCCGCCTCCGCCTTCCTCGAAGCTCTGATCGCGGCTGTGCCCTACAAGATCCATACGGTTCTCACCGACAATGGGATCCAGTTCACCTTCTTGCCGCGCTACGCGGACGGCCCGACGGCAAGATACGTGACACATATGTTCGATATGCGCTGCCAAGAGAATGGCATCGAACATCGGCTGACCAAGATCAAGCATCCCTGGACCAATGGGCAGGTCGAGCGCATGAACCGCACGATCAAGGAAGCGACCGTCCAACGCTATCATTACGATCGACACGATCAGCTCGAAGCACACCTTGCTGACTTCATTAACGCATACAACTACGCTCGGCGGCTGAAGACCCTGAAGGGCCTCACGCCCTACGAATATATCTGCAAAGCCTGGACAAAGGAGCCCGAACGATTCACCCTCAATCCGCTCCAGCAAATGCCGGGACTAAACACCTAGTGCGCAATTGCGCACGGGAGCCGGGACCCATGACCACCGATTTTGGTTGTCGTAGCGATCGTGGCCGCAGCGTCGCGCAACAATTGCCATTTGGGGTAATGGGTCCTGGCTCCCGTGCGCAATTGCGCACTAGGCCAGGACGACGATGAGGATGGTTCTCGATTCAACCTGTCAAACCGCGCGGTGTCATCGCCCGGCTTGACCGGGCGATCCAGTATTCCAGAAACAGTTGTGCTTGAGTGGATGGGCCACGGCGTACTGGATCGCCCGGTCGAGCCGGGCGATGACAGTGTGAGTGGGGATACAGCTTCGCGTTCTCACGACATGAATTGCCCGAGTCTTGCTCTTCGTTCCGCCCTCTCGTTGAGCAGAGGGCGCAGGGAAAGCCGGGTGCCGATCGCACCCATGGGCCCCGAGCAAAGGTAGAAAGCTCGGGGGTAGGACCACAGGTGTAACCGGAGCAATCCGGCTTTCCCTGCGCGATGGGTTACGGCTTATTTCGTGCTCTCCCCGGCGAGACTGGGCTTGTTTGTCACCGCCTTCGCAGAAACGCGTTCGCGTTTCGCAAGGGGACACCGGCCACTAGGGCGTCAGGACCACACGACTTCACCGTCCGCCTCCAATCACGCTTCGTCCGTCGTGATCTCAGCGTCCACCGCATCTCACACCGCGTTCGTGACGACCGCGAAGCGCCCCTCGATCGGGTGAGACGGACGGATTTATACACTGGGCTAAACTTCTGATAAAGCGAAATATTTTTGCGCGAGGGGCTTGCGCCGTCGGGCAACTCAGTGATTGGCGTGTAAGGGAAGCACCGGCGGACGGGTTCCCTCTCCCCTTGCGGGAGAGGGTTAGGGAGAGGGGTGCTACACGACGTGCTCTCTCAATGTGTGCTTGAATGCTACGTGATCGAAATTGCGAGAACGAGCTTCATGGCGACTATCTCGCCCGCGGCTTACCCCTCTCCCCAACCCTCCCCCGCAAGGGGGGAGGGAGCCCAATCGGCGTGCTCACCTCGCTGTCATTCCGCGACATCGCGATGCGACGAGCAGGAATCCATGTCACCCAATGCATGCTGCTCGATGGATTCCGGTCTCTCGCTTCGCTCACCCCCAGATGCGCAATTGCGCACCGGGGAATGACGAGAAGAGAGATCGGCGTTCGTCGGACTGAAAGGAGTCGTCAGCCATTCCGCGTCCTGCTTCACGGAAGATCACGGCGCCGAGACCCCACTGCCTCATCTTTGTTCAGCCCGAAAGCGCCGACCCACTACTTTAGTTGCCGTCGATGCATGGCGATCTGCGCGCAGTTTCACTTGCTGCGCATTTTGTCGCAGCTATAGTCCCGCCCCAAGAGCTCGAAGCGGCCGAAGAAGAACAAGAGGAGTGAAACAGGGTGAAAACAACATCGCGACTGCCTTTTCATGCGATGCAGCAACTTACCGGAGCGGCCGTGTTGGGCCTGCTGGCCGCGGCGCCGAGCGGAGCGCTGGCCGCCGATACCCTCAAGATCGGCGTGATCGCCGAAGCGCAGGCGATCGCGGGGGCGTCGATCCCGCAGGCGGCGCAGCTGGCCGCCGACGAGATCAACGCCAAGGGCGGCATCGACGGCCGCAAGATCGAGATCGTCTCTTACGACAATCACTCATCCTCGGCGGATTCGGTGCGCGCATTCCAGCGCGCGGTCAACGAGGACAAGGTCAACGTCGTCATCTCGAGCTATATCAGCGAAGTGGTGCTGGCGCTTGAGCCGTGGGCCTCGCGCCTGAAGACGCCGTTCGTCACGCCCGGCGCCGCCTCCAACGAGATCAGCAAGAGCGTTCACGCCGACTATGAGAAGAACAAGTACACCTTCCACGGCTATCTGACCTCGGCGGCGCTGGCGCTGTCGGTCTGCGATGCCGCCAAGGATCTTTTGGTCGATCAGAAGCACATGAAGACCGCGGTCATCATGAGCGAGGACGCGGCGTGGACCAAGCCGCTCGATGTCGGCTATGAAGAATGCCTGCCGAAGATCGGGCTCAAGGTCGTCGACCATATCCGCTTCTCGCCCGATACCACCGACTTCACGCCGATCTTCAACAAGGTCGAAGCCGCGAAGCCCGACGTGATCATCAGCGGCATCTCGCATGTCGGCGTGCAGCCGACGGTGCAGTGGAAAAACCAGCAGGTGCCGATCCCGATGTTCGGCATTTCCTCGCAGGCGACCAACGAGACCTTCGGCAAGGACACCAACGATGCGGCGGAAGGCGTGCTGTATCAGGGCGTGTCGGGCCCGAACGTCGCGGTGACGCCGAAGTCGGTGCCGTTCGCGGAGGACTTCAAGAAGCGCTACGGCAACTATCCGTCCTACGCCGGCTACACCGCCTATGACGAGGTCTACTACATCGCCGATGCGGTGAAGCGCGCCGGCTCGGTCGAGGCCGACAAGATGGTCGATGCGCTGGAGAAGACCGATTGGGAAGGCACCATCGGGCGCGTCCAGTTCTACGGCAAGGACGATCCGTTCACCCATTCGATCAAGTACGGCAAGGGTCTGATCACCGGACTGATGCTGCAGTGGCAGGGCGGCAAGCAGGTCGCGGTCTGGCCGAAGGAGGTCGCCAAGAGCGATCTCAAGTTCCCGAGCTTCGTCAAGGTCCCCACGAACTGACCGATCAGCATGCTCCCGAGTCCCTCCCGGGAGCATCCGTTTCGGTTTCGCGTCCTCCACAACAGGCAGCCTTGCTGCCGCGGCCAATCTGAGATGCTCGCCTTACAAATCCTGATCGATGGCTTTGCCATCAGTGCGCTCTATGCGCTCGGCGCGACCGGCTTCACCCTGATCTTCGGTGTCTCCGGCGTTCTCAACCTCTCCCACGGTGCCATCATGGTGGCCGCAGCGGTCGCGGCTTGGGCCGCGGCCAGCGTGTTGCACCTCGACATCTACACCGGCGCGCTGTTCGGTGTCGGCGTGGCGCTGATCGTGTCGTTCGCGACCTATTTCGCGGTCGTCAAGCCGATCCAGAATTCCAGGCGAATCCCCAACGAGGAGAAGGAAATCTTCGTCCTCACCGGCACCTTGCTGTGGGGCATCATGATCCAGGAACTGATCGCCTATTTCTTCACCAACAACGCCAAGACGGTGCTGCCGATCGTCGAGGGCGTCGTCGATATCTTCGGCAACCGCACGCCGCGCAACAACATCTTCACCGCGCTGGTGTGCTGCCTCGTGATCGGCCTGCTCTGGCTTTTGGTGAACCGCACCCGCACCGGCAAAGCAGTGCTGGCGGCCTCGATGAACCCGCGCGGCGTCACCTTGCTCGGCCTCGAACTCACGCAGATCTATATCGTGGTGTGGGGCATCTACGGCATTCTCGCCGGCATCGCCGGCGTGCTGCTCGGCATGTTCCTCGGCGTCAGCTCCTACAGCGTCGGGCCGCTGACCGCGAGCGCGTTCTCGATCGTGGTGCTCGGCGGCCTCGGCAGCGTCTCGGGCTCGCTGATCGCGGCCTTCGTCGTCGGCTATCTCGAGACCATCACGGCCTACATGATCTCGCCGGCCTACCGCACCATTCCAGCGCTGCTGCTCTTGGTGTTCGTGATGTATATCCGGCCCCAGGGCCTGCTCGGGAGGCGCTGACATGGCCAATTTCTTCACGTCGCGCCTGTTCTTCATTTCTCTGGTCTGCGTGGTGCTTGCCGCAACGCTGCCGTTCTACGTCTCGGGCTACATCCTTGGCCTCCTCACCGTTGCGTTCTATTTCGGCGTGTTCGCGATGGCCTGGGACCTCTTGTTCGGCTTCGCCGGCGAGGTCAATTTCGGCCCGACCTTCCTGATCGGCACCGGCGCCTACACCGCGGGCATCCTCAACAACCAGTTCGGCTGGTCGGTCTATCTCTGCATCCTGCTCGGCGCGCTGGCGTCGGTCGTCGCGGGCTTCGTGCTGGCGCTGCCGGCGCTGCGGGTGAGGGGGCCGTATTTCGGCCTGACCACACTGGTTGCTGTCTTGATGCTGCAGAATTTCATCGTGGTGTTCGCTGACCTGACCGGCGGCGAGATCGGGCTCACCATTCCCGATGTCATCACCATCAATGCCGGCGCCAATTACTGGATCGCGCTCGGTTTCATGACCATCAGCGCGGCTATCCTCTACGGGCTGTCGCAATCGCCTGTCGGCCTGGTGCTGCAGGCGAGCGGGCAGGACCCGGTGCAGGCCGGCGCGCTCGGCTTCAACATCGTCAAGCACAAGCTCGCGGCGTTCATCGTCAGCGCCTTCTTCTCGGGCCTGTCGGGGGCGCTGCTGGTGTTCTACTTCGGCACCGCCTCGGTCGGCACCGTGGTCGACGTCGCGGTCGGCGTGAACGTCATCGTGTCTGCCGTGCTCGGCGGCCGGCGCACCGTGCTGGGTGCTGCGCTCGGTGCGATCTTCCTGATCGTCGCCGGCGAATTCCTGCGCCCGACCGGCGAGCTTGCGACCTTCATCGTCTCGGCGGTGGCGCTGCTCGTCGTCCTGTTCTTCCCCGGCGGTTTCCTCGGAGCGGCCCTGTCACGCGAGGCGCGCTCCTGATGGACCAGACTGTGATCACCACCCCGACGCTCGCGGTGCGCGGCCTGACCAAGCGGTTCGGCGGCCTCACCGCGGTGAAGAATCTAAGCTTCGAGCTGCGCCCCGGCGAGATCCTCGGCCTGATCGGGCCGAACGGCTCCGGCAAGTCGACCGCGATGAAGAGCGTGATGGGCATCGAGCGCCCGACCGCGGGCGAGGTGCTGTTCGAGGGCGAGAACGTCGCCGGGCTGCCTGCGCACAAGATCGCGCGCAAGGGCTTTGGCATGGTGTTCCAGCACTCGCGGCCGCTGAACCGGCAGACTGTGCTCGAAAACATCATGGTCGCGCTGCTGCCCGACAGCCTGTTCATGCTGTTTCCCGACAAGGCGCTGACCGAGCGCGCCAAGTGGATCGCCGAGCGCGTTGGCCTTGGCGCGGTGATGAACCGTCGTCCACCGACGCTGCCATTCGCGGATCTGCGTCGGCTGGAACTCGCCAAAGCGATCGCGCGCGATCCAAAAGTCGTGCTGGTCGACGAGCCCTTCGCGGGCCTCACCAGCACCGAGGTCGGAACGTTCTCGCAATTGATCCGCAGCTTCCGCGATGAGGGCCGCGCGGTGATGCTGGTCGACCACAACGTCAAGAGCGTCGCAGCGCTGGTCGACCGCGTGCTCGCGATGTATCTCGGCGAGGAGATCACGACCGGCCGCGCCGACGAGGTGATGAAGAACGAGACCGTGCGTCGGGTCTATCTCGGCGGCGCGATCGAAACCCATGCGCGGCCCGAGACCTCGTTCAAGGACAAGGTGCCGCTGCTGCAGGTCCAGAATGTCAGCGTGCATTACGGCAAGGCGCAGGCGCTGGAGAACGTCTCGATCCACGTCCATGAGGGCGAGTTCGTCTCCATCGTTGGCCTCAACGGCGCCGGCAAGACCACGCTGTTCAACACCATCTCGGGCTTCCTGCCCTATACCGGCGAGATCCTGCGCGGCGGCGAGAAATTGCACGGCACGGGGCCGGCGAAGATTGCCCGCTCGGGCCTCGTGCAGTGCCCGGAATCGCGCGAACTGTTCGGCGAAATGACGGTGCGGGAAAACCTCGATCTCGGCGGCCAGCATCTCGACGACGCGGCGCGGGCCAAGCAACTTGCCTGGCTGTTCGAGCTGTTCCCGATCCTGAAAGAACGTCAGGGCCAGATGGCGCAGACGCTGTCCGGCGGCGAGCAGCAGATGCTGGCGATCGGCCGCGCGCTGATGATGCAGCCGCAGATCCTGATCCTGGACGAGCCGACGCTTGGACTTGCGCCGGTCATCCTCGAACTGCTGTCGAAGGCGCTGGAGAAGCTGCGCCAGACCACCAGGATCACGGTGCTGCTTGGCGAGCAGAACGTGACGTTTGCGCTTCCGCATGCCGACCGCGTCTATGTGCTGGAGCACGCGCGGATCGTGTGGGAGGGCGACCCCGGCCGGTTCGCGGCGGAGGCCGGCAAAGACTTTCTCTGACGTTCGACCATCAACAACAAGAAAGCAAAGCAAGGGAGATCATGATGCCAGGATATTCGACCGCCACCCGCGTGAGCTTTTTGGCCTCCGCGCTCGCGCTATGCCTCGCGGCGCCGGCCTATGCGCAATCCAACGACCCGATCAAGATCGGCGTCATCGCCGAGGTGCAGTCGATCGCGGGTGCGGCGACGCCGGGCGGCGCGCAGATCGCGGCCGACGAGATCAACGCCAAGGGCGGCGTGATGGGCCGCAAGATCGAGATCGTGACCTACGACAACAAGAGCTCGTCGGCGGACTCGGTGCGCGCCTTCCAGCGCGCGGTGAGCGAGGACAAGGTTTCCGCCGTGATCGCAAGCTACATCAGCGAGGTCGTGCTCGCGCTGGAGCCGTGGGCCTCGCGGCTGAAGATGCCGCTGATCACGCCGGGCGCCGCCTCGAACGAGATCACCAAGGCTGTTCATAACGACTATGAGAAGAACAAGTACACGTTCCACGGCTATCTGACCTCGGCGGCGCAGGCGCAGCTGGTCTGCGACGCTGCCAAGGAGCTGCTGGTCGACCAGCTCAAGATGAAGACCGTTGCGATCATGAGCGAGGACGCGGCCTGGACCAAGCCGCTCGACGTCGGCTACGAGGCCTGCCTGCCGAAGGCCGGGCTGAAGGTGGTCGAGCACATCCGCTTCTCGCCCGACACCACCGACTTCACGCCGATCTTCAACAAGATGGAGAGCGCAAAACCCGACGTGATCGTCACCGGCATCTCCCATGTCGGCGTGCAGCCGACCGTGCAGTGGAAGAACCAGCAGGTGCCGATCCCGATGTTCGGCATCAGCGCGCAGGCGCTGAGCCCGTCGTTCTGGGGCGATACCAACGGCGCGGCGGAAGGTGTGCCATCGCTCGCGGTGGCGACGCCCGACGTCGCGGTGACGCCGAAGACAAAGCCGTTCGCGGCCGCCTTCAAGGCCAAGTTCGGCACGCCGCCGGCCTATACCGGCTACACCGCCTATGACGAGGTCTATATCATCGCGGAGGCGATCCAGCGCGCCGGCTCGACCGATCCGGACAAGATGGTCACCGAGCTCGAGAAGACCGACTTCGACGGCACCATCGGCAAGATCCAGTTCTACGGCAAGAACGACGAGTTCACCCACGGCATCAAGTCCGGTCCCGGCGCGGTCACCGGCCTCGTGTTCCAGTGGCAAAGCGGCAAGCAGATCACGGTCTGGCCGAAGGCGATCGCTGAGGGCCAGCTGAAGTTTCCGAATTTTGTGAAGCTGTCGCAGTAAGGGAGCGAGCCGTCACGTCTAGAGAGGGGCGGTCACACGGTGGCCGCCCTTCTTACTTGCGCGTCGGCGGTGCCGCCTGGGTGGTCGGCGCCGCCGCGGCGAGCAGTGCGGCGCGATCGCCGTTGCGCGGCGGATAGATGCGCTGCTGGTTGATGGTCTGCTTGGTGAGCTTTGCGGCGGCGCCGGTGGTGTGCACCTCGCGGTCCCAGCCGGTCGTGTAGAGCGCGCCCCAGGCGCCGAGATCGAGAACCGTCACATACCAGTCGATATTGAGCGGCAGCAGCTTTTCACCGAACAGATCCGCCACCACATTGTGGCCGGCGAAGCGGCCCATCGGCCGCGCGAACTGGCAGGACATCACGGTCGGATGCTCGCCGTCGATCAGGCAGGCGGCGACATCGCCGGCGGCGAAGACATCAGCAAGGCCCTCGGCGCGCATATAATCATCCACCGTAAGGCGGCCGAGCCCGTCGCGCTTGACCGGCAGCGTTGCGGCGAGGTGGCTGGCGCGCATGCCGCCGCACCACACTACGGTCTCCGTCGGAATGATCTCGCCCGAGCTTAGTGTGATGCTCGTGGCATCGACGGCGTTGACCCTGACATTCAGCCGCGTCTCGACGCCGAGCGCGGACAGCGCCTCGTTGATGACGGGACGGCCATGCGCGCCGAAGGTTGCGCCGACCACGGGATTGGGATCGACGAGAATGATGCGGCGGTCGCCCGTGATGCCGGCGTGCGCGAGCTTGGCCGGCATCTCGGCCGCGACCTCGATCCCGGTGAAGCCGGCACCGACCACCACGACCGTCGCGCGGGCCTGCGACGGCGGCTGCTTGCCGAGTGCCGAAAGATGCGCGTCGAGCTTGATGGCGGCTTCATAGGTGTCGACGTCGAAGCCATGGGCGGCAAGGCCTGATATCGCGGGGCGCACCAGCTCGCTGCCGGTCGTCAGCACCAGCCGGTCATAGCCGAGGTGCTCGGTGCCTGCGCTCGTTCTGACCGTGACCTCACGCTTCGCCGGATCGATCGCCGCGACATCGGCCACGATGTGCTTGACGCCGACCGGATCGAGCAATTCCTTGAGCGGCAGCGCGACATCGCCGAGATCGACCTCGTAATTGCGCACCCGGATGTTGTGATAGGCGTTGCGATCGACGACGAGAATCTCGGTGTCCGCCGCCCGCGCGCCGATCTCGTCGCGCTTGCGGGCAGCACCAAGCGCAGCCCACAGCCCGGCAAAGCCGGCTCCCAGCACCAGGATGCGCGCCATCTCTCCCTCCGATCTTCTGTCGGAGGGAGCTTGCCCGCGCATGCGAGGTCAAATCAAGTGGGCTGTGAAATTGGACATTTGAAACTCGTCATGCCCGGCCTCGTGCCGGGCATCCACGTCTTTGCTTCAGTCAGTCAAGAAAGACGTGGATGGCCGGGACATAGGCGAGCGGAAGCGACGCCGTCCTTCGGACGGCTATGCCCGGCCATGAAGGTGGGTCACATTCTGATGCTGCTCACGTCCCCGGCCGCGACACCTCGGTTTCCTTGCTGGTGATGAACTCCAGCAGCACCGGCACGCCTTCTTTGGTTTTCTGGATGCCGCGCTTGATCGCGGCGATGATGTCCTCGGGCCTGGTCACCCGCTCGCCGTAGCCGCCGAAGGCGCGGGCCATCGCGGCGTAATCGCCGGAGATATCGGTCGAGCGGTATTTCTCGGTCGAGATCGGCATCACCTTCAGTTCGATCGCCATCGAGAAATTGTTGAGCAGGATCGACATGATCGGAATCCGCTCGCGCACCGCGGTCTCGAAGTCCATCCCAGTAAAGCCAATCGCGGCATCGCCCCAGACATTGATGCAGAGCTTGTCCGGTTTTGCCAGTTTGGCGCCCATCGCGAGGCCGAGGCCGTAGCCGAGCTGCGTGGTCTTGCCCCAGCCGATATACGACAGCGGCTCGACCGACTTCCAGAACGGCGAGAGCTGGTCGCGCGGGCTGCCGGCGTCGTGGGTGATGATGGTGTTGTGGATGTCGACGGTGTGCTGCAGGTCCCACAGCACGCGGTAGGGATTGAGCGGCGCGTCGTTGTGCGTCAGCTTCGGCATCCATTTGGCGAGCCACTCCTTGTGGGACGCGGCGATCTCCTCGGCGACGGCGCTCGCGCTGCGATCCGCGGGCACGGTCTTGCCGATCTGCTCCAGCAGCGCGTCGAGCACGAGGCCGGCATCGCCGACCAGGCCAATCCTGGCCTCGACATCCTTGTTGATGTGGTTCGGATCGAGCGTCGAATGGATGATGGTCTTGCCCTTCGGCATCGCGATGCCGAACGACGTCTCGGTGAATGAGCAGCCGATGCCGAAGATCACGTCAGCTTCGGCCAGGAATTTCGGCACCGCGCGCGGCACCGCCAGGCCGCCGGAGCCGAGCGAGAGCGGATGGGTCTCCGGGAAGGACGACTTGCCGCCGAGGCTTGTGGTGACCGGGATCGCGAGCCGCTCGGCGAGGCGCTTCAGCTGCGGCCAGGCCTTTGCGTAGTGCACGCCCTGGCCGGCATAGATCACCGGACGCTTGGCGTTGACGAGCAGGGCGGCCGCCTCCTTCACATGGACGGGGTCGGCGCCGTAGCGGGTACGCAGCACCGGCGTGTAGTTCAAGGGCTCCGGCACCTCCTCGTTCCACATGTCGGCGGGGATTTCGACGATCACGGGCCCGCCGCGGCCGTTCTTCAATTTGGTGAAGGCGCGGCGGAAGATGTTGCAGACCTCCGAGGCGATGTTGATCGGCTCGGACGACTTCGAGAACGCCTTCATCGCCTGGCTGGAATTGAAGTTCGGATCGATGTTGGCAAGCCTGCGCGCATAACCCATCGGCAGCACCAGCACCGGCACGGATTCGCCATAGCACTGCGCGACGCCGCCCATCGCGTTCTCGGCGCCCGGGCCGTGCTGCATGCAGAAGGCGCCGATCTTCTCACCCGAGGTGACGCGGGAGATGGCGTCCGCCATGTGCACGCCGATGCGCTCCTGGCGCACCATCACCGGGCGGATGTCGGCACTGGCGGCGTATTCGATCAGGTGGTTGACCGGGTAGCCCGTGAGGATCTCGATCCCCTCGCGCTTCATGATTTCCGCGATCGCGGTGCCGAGCTTCATGACGGTCACTCCCTTTGGATGCGGCCGGTTTGGTCCGGCCTCGTTGTCGTCCTGTCCGATAAAGGAACAGGATTCCATCGACCGGTAAAGCGCGGCCGAGGCCGGATCAGGTAGTCCTGATATGCGTTTACGCCCAATCGCGGCTTGGCGCCTTGCCGGCTGGCGGGAAGCCGCAGGCAGAACTAGCATCCAGTTTCTGTGCAACCTTTAAGCGACCGTTCATCCTGTCCCTCAACGGGCCGTCAACCAATGTGACCTAGTTTTGCTGGCATATTGCTACGGCGCGGGCGAAAAAGCCGCGAGCGTCGGACAGGAGCTTTTCATGCGCGCGTTGCTTGCAAGATTTCTGGGTGATGAGGTCGGCGCGACGGCGATTGAATACGCCATCATCGCGGGCGGCATCAGCATCGTGATCGTCGCCGGCGTCAGGGGCATCGGCACCAGCGTGAGCGGTCAATTCAACGCCGTCAGTTCGGCCTTCAAGTAAGCGGGGTCGGAAACGCTTCGCATTCTTCCGGATTCAATCGTCCCCGTTCAACGCGCGCAACATCGCGATGTGCGCAAACATCAGCCAGCCCGTTATTGCGCCGTGTTGATCGGATGCTCGAGCGATCTGCCAGCGTGCCTCCCGCCGGGCGTCTTCCAATAATCTCATGATGTAGCCGGCGGCCTGTTGCTATCGCCGGGTGACGCCCGCTCAGCCCGCCTTCTTGCGCGCCGTGGTGCCTTGCGCGCGCGCCGGCTTCTCGGCCTTCTTCGGCTCGGGCTTGACCGCCTCCTTGGGCTCGCGCTTGCCGCTGCCCGAGATCGGCAGCAGCATCTCGCGCTGGCCCTCGATGCGCTTCTTCGGCTTCTTGCCCTTCGCCGCCTTCGCCTCAGCCTTGGCGGGAGCCGCCTGCTTCTCGTTGGCGAGGCTCTTCTTCAGCGCGTCCATCAGGTTGATGACGTTGCCGCTGGTCTTCGCCGCGGGCTTGGTGATCTTGATGCCGTTGCGCTTCTGGTTGATCAGGTCGATCAGCGCCTGCTCGTACCGGTCCTCGAAATCCTCCGGATCGAACTCGGCGGACTTCTGCTCGACGATATGCTTGGCGAGATCGAGCATGTCCTTGGTGATCTTCACATCCTGGATGTCGTCGAAATACTCCTTCTCGCTGCGCACCTCATAGGGGTAGCGCAGCAGCGTTCCCATCAGCCCGTTGTCGAGCGGCTCGAGCGCGATGATGTGCTCGCGATTGGTCAGCACCACGCGGCCGATCGCGACCTTGTTCAGGCTGCGGATGGTCTCGCGGATCACCGCAAAGGCGTCGTGGCCGACCTTGCCGTCGGGAACGAGGTAGTAGGGGCGGATCAGATAGCGGCTGTCGATCTCTGTGCGCGGCACGAATTCGTCGATCTCGATGGTGCGGGTCGAATCCAGCGCGATATCGTCGAGCTCTTCCTTGGTGACCTCGATATAGGTGTCGGTGTCGACCTTGTAGCCCTTCATGATGTCGTCGGTGGCCACTTCCTCGCCGGTCTCCGCGTCGACCTTGGCGTATTTGATCCGGTGGCCGGTCTTGCGGTTGATCTGGTTGAAGGAGACCTTTTCGGTATCCGAGGTCGCCGGGTACAGGGCAACCGGGCAGGTCACGAGCGAAAGGCGCAAAAAGCCCTTCCAGTTGGCGCGGGGGGCCATAGGCAAAACTCCGATAACGCAACCGACGGAACGGTCAAGGATAACACCGGGAACCCCAGTTTGAAACAACACGGGCCGGTGAATCTCGCAACGGCGTTAACCGTGGCCTCGAGCCTGCGCCGGTTTGACGCGGTCCGCGGCGGTATCGCCGGCCGGCCGCGCACAGAAGGCCCGGAACATCGCCCCCGATCTGGCGTTGGCTTTTCGAAGGGGAGCGGCAACCGCCGGAATTACAAGCACTTAAGCACAGACGTCGCCATGGCAACGGAACGGCACGGTCAGATCGTTGAAACCCCGACCGCGGTGCGCCAGGCCGAGCCCGGACCTTCGGTTCTCGCGCTTCTCACGGCCTCGACAGGGCTCGCGGTCCTGATCCTCGGCATCGTCTGGTTCGCCTTCTTCCGCGTCTGAAGCCCTTATCGGTTACGGCGCATGCGAGGCCTCATTGTTAAACGAGGCGCGGCGCAACGCTCTACCCGCAACACGCGCGCCTGGTCCTCTGAAAATCGCCTGAGCGCAAAAGATAGCTGCGCGGAGGCGCGCAATCGATCACGGTTGCCGCAGTCCAACTGCGGATCATGTCGAGTAGAATTTTCTTGAGCCAAACATTTTTTCTTGAGCGACGGCTCGCGCCTCTCGGCCTCACAAAATTCTGCGATGACGATCAGTGATGCGCGGGGCGAATAGCTGCCTCGCGCCGCGTCACGAGATCATCGAAATTGACTGCTAGCTGATTTGAATCAGATCTGCCTCGAGCTTGAGATGTTCTATCAACAGGAAGAAAAAACCTCGCTGCTGGCGCGCTTCAAGGAGAAAAGCGTTTCAGGCGCGTTCGTCGGATTGACGGTTCTGGCGATGGCGGGATGGATCTATCTTCTCAGCTCGATGTTCCTGAAATTCATGCTCTGGTGGTTTTCCTGAGACGTCGCTGTCGAGAACGCTTCTCTCTCGAGAACACTTCTCTCTCGCCAACACCTGCCGCGCGAGAACACCTGACGTCGGCGCCTGATTATTGTCGCGCCGTTCGGTTGCACAAAAATTTCGGCCGCTGAACAATTTTTCGGCGCGCCCAATCATGATGTCGTCACAACTCGGAATGTTAATAACATCGGGGCTGATGTGGACGATCGTGATGCTTTCTTCTGTTGTTATTCTCGCGGCGGTGTTCGTCGCAGGCTTTTTCGCCGGTTTCGCCGCGCGTTCGTGGCGATCGCACAGGCGCCGCGCGCGGTATCGGATCTATGCGCCGTATGTGGCGCCGTCAGCCGCCAGATCGTCGAGACCGAAACAGCCGGTCACCGCGTTCGGCCACATGCGTCGCGCGTTCTAAAGCATGATCCGGAAAAGTGCGGAGCGGTTTTCCCTCGCGACAAACGCGAAGCGTTTGCGCGGGGATCATGCTCAAACAAGCGAAACGGGCTAGTTCGATCGAGGTAGCGCGACGTTGTGGTGAGTTGGGGTTGGCGGGCGACATGCAATCGGTCATCCTGTCTTCGTTGCGGCAGCCGGGCTCGGTTCGCGTGCCGTTGGCCCTGCGCATCGTGAGGGAACTTGCACAGCATGAGTGATCTCAGGGGTCATTCGCCGAGGCGGTATGTCGTCGATGTCAGTGGCCGGCGCGTGCTGGTCGGTCTTACGCTCGAAGAGACGTCGGAATTCGAGGGGCTGGACACTTCCCTCCCGCAACTGCCGGACCGGGGCGAGCAGGGTGCATCGGCCGTCGAGGGACGGTGGCTCGAGCTCTATGACAAGCACGACAAGGCCTGGATCAAGTGGAAGGCCGACCTGAGGGCCGGGCAGCAGGTCAATTCACCCTTTTTTAACTAAGACCGGGCGATTTTGATCTATGCCGCCTGAATGGGCCCGAACCGGATACTGACAGATGTTTCAGCTGTTTCTGCGGGCTCGCGCGCATGACCTGTCCCGGTCGCGGCGTGGCGAGGAAGGCTTCAAGGCACGCTCGGCCGAGCGGGATGCCGAGACCGATCGCGCCCGGATCGGATCGATCATCGCCGCCATCGACGCCGCGCTGCAGGCCGCCGAAAGCGAGCAATCCGGCCTTGGCCGCCGTGTCGATGATGTGCTGGCCCGCGCCGCGGTGACGCTTGGCAACGGCACCGACGAATATCTGGAACGCGAGGCGCTTGACAACCATCATCAAGACCTGTTTGACGCCGAGATCTTGAACGGCCAGCGCCGGCTGAAGGAATTGGCGACCGAGATTGCGCACTTCAAGTTCGTGAAGGCCGCAGTCCTGAGCCGCTTTCCGGACTACAAGGCTCCGGCCGCCAGCAACTGACGCGTCAACCGAGGCGCCTTGCGGCCCGGAACGCACAGCCAGTCGCTGCGGCCGCGTTTGAGGGCGGTATCCGGCCGGCTTCGGCGCAAGGCGAAAGGCACAGGCAGGACGTGGTGATCGCAGGCAATCTACTCGTCACGGGCTGCGCCGGCTTTATCGGCTTCCATCTGGCAGAGCACCTGCTGCGGGCGGGGCAGCCGGTCATCGGCATCGACAATCTGAACGATTACTATGACCCGGCGCTGAAGCGCGCGCGGCTCGACCTGCTCAAGCAGCACCGTGGCTTCACCTTCCAGCAACTCGACCTCGCCGACCGCGCCGGGATGAAGGCGCTGTTCGAGCGCTATCGCTTCGAGGTCGTGGTACATCTCGCCGCCCAGGCCGGCGTGCGCTACTCGCTGCAAAACCCCCATGCCTACGCGGATTCCAATCTGGAGGGGTTTATCAACGTGCTGGAGGGCTGCCGGCATACCGCGTGCCGGCACCTGCTGTTTGCCTCCTCATCGTCGGTCTACGGCGCCAATACCAAGCTGCCGTTTTCGATCCACGACAATGTCGATCATCCGGTCAGCCTGTACGCCGCGACCAAGAAGGCCAACGAACTGCTCGCCCATTCCTATAGCCACCTCTATCGCGTCCCGACGACCGGGCTGCGCTTCTTCACCGTGTACGGGACTTGGTATCGGCCGGACATGGCGCTCTATGCCTTCGCGGACGCGATCACCAAGGGGAAGCCGATCCAATTGTTCAACAACGGCCAGATGCGGCGCGACTTCACCTATGTCGATGACGTGGTCGAGGCGATGGTGCGCCTGATCGGCCGCGCGCCCGAGGGCGATGCCAACTGGTCGGGCGCGCATCCCGATCCGGGCTCGAGCAGGGCGCCCTGGCGGGTCTACAATATCGGCAACTCCAGGCCAGAAGAACTGATGCATGTGGTGGGGCTGCTGGAGCAGGGCTTCGGCCGGCAGGCCGAAAAGCAGTTGCTGCCGATGCAACCTGGGGATGTTCTGGAGACGGCAGCCGATGTCTCCGATCTCGAGCGCGAAATCGGCTTTCGGCCGCAGACGCGGATCGAGGACGGCATCGCCAGATTTGTCGATTGGTATCGGGCCTATCACAACGTCGATCGGACGTAGTGCGCTGCTTGCGAATCCGGGCGCCAGAAAAGCTGGTTCGGCGTGGAACGGAGTTTCACAATGAGAGTTATCATCGGTTTTGCCGTCGTTTCGGCCGTGACCATCGTCTCCAGCGCAATCGTTCCGGCGCGCGCGATCGACGTCAAGGTGGCACGCGCCTGCGATGCGCTGGTGGCGAAGGCATTTCCGCCCCGGCAGCCGGGCAATCCGGCATCCAGCAGCGCGAACGGCAATGCGAAGGTCCAGCGCGACTACTTCAACAAGTGCGTCGCCAATGGCGGCAAGATGGACGACGCCGCCGCTGCCAAATCGAAATAGCGTGCGATCGCGACGCGTTGCGAATTAGCGATGCTTATGGCAGTTGGCGCACGAATTGCCGCTCGTCGCGATGATTGCGCCATGCGCCAATGCGGGGACGAAGCGCGAAGGCGTTCGGCCCATCCGTCCAGGCCGAAAGCGCATCGATGCCATCTCTCGAATTGGAATAGCATTGTCGCGTTCGGCTCCGGTTCGAGGCGAATATTGTGCGTGGCCGGACGTCGCGCGTTGAAAGCTTCCGCTGCATCGTCAGAGCCGATCGGAACGGATCAAATCAGAGGATGTCTCACTATCCGTAATGGATCGAAACATTCTGCGATCCGTGCAGATGGCGGCGTTCGCTGCCCACATCCATGCTGCTCGGTTCAACCTGTTATGCGCAGAGCGAGTCCGATCGATCGGCAGCAGCAGATTTAGTGTGTGCGCGCTGCCTTTGGTGGAATATCTGGTTCGGCGTCGGAACTCCTCTTCAACGCGCGAGCCTTTGACGCGGCGGCATTTTGATCGCTCGAACGCGCGCCTCCGGTTTCAATAGCGATCGCTTCAATCAACGATCGCCGAATGATTTCATGCGCTTGGTCGCGTTCAACGCTCGGCGCGACCTGCGCCGTTTCGCCGCGCATCTCATAGCTGCCGCTGACTTCCCATCGCGACGACACAATACGGTCATCGATTAAATGTTTCGCGATCTGGTTGTGGAACCCGAATGGGAAAATTTCTGTCAGAGCCATGTTGGTCGCAAACCTGCCCCATTAATTTCCTTCCATGTGCGTGATCAGCTCTGTCATTCAAACTTCAATCACATCGCTCATACCCGTAACCGCAGAGCGAGGGCGCGCCATGAAGCAGCACAAGATTCAACATTTGCATCGGCCGATCGAAGAGGCGTTGCTCGCGACCAATCGATCGCTGCGCGACGAGGTCGTTGCGCTGATGCTGGATATCGCTGAGTTGCGTGAGCTGCACGAAGGCCCGGTTGCGTCTCGTTCGTTCGGTGCATCCTGTGAGCAGACCCGCCCGCGCGTCGCGCTGCGCCGGGTTCATCGCTGACATTCGTCCGCGAATTCCTCCCTGAGCAGTTGTGTCTAGTCTGCGCCGGCGCTAGCGAAGGCCGCCGGCTCGCATGTGGTTGCGGGTGATTCAATCCAGAGTTGAAGAGTATTCGGCCCTCTCCGCAATGCGGCCGGGGCCCCTGACGGCTTTTCCCGGCAAGTCCGCGTATGAGGGAGGGCAGCTGGAGCGATCAGTGCTCTTGCGGCACGGACTTGTGCGCCCCGACATCGGACAGACGCTCGCGCAGGATCCAAGTCTGCAAGACCAGCTCGACGGCGGTATGTCGGAGTTCGAAATTCTCCGCGACGAGCCGTTCCAGGGCGTCGGTCGCATCGCTGGAAGCGGACTGGTTCCCCTCGAAGACCTTGAGACGCGCCATAGTGTCGATCCTCGCAAAAATGTTGATCAGAGACGGGCTCTGACAAGCGTCAGCATAGAATAGTTCGCAGACTCTCAGGCGGTCGTGGTTCCGCCTGATCGCCAAGGGTGGGAAAGCGCTTAATCGTTAATTTGTGGGTCGAGCGATCAACGTTAGGTTTCGTGAAAATAATCCTCAAATATGTTGAAACCCTCATGACACCCAATGTCTTCGTACGTACCGCTGCGCATGCGCGCCCGCAAGCCGCCGGACGCGAAGGTCGAGAGATTAATTTGTTAGGATTTTGTGAAAGTCTTGCTTGACTGGCTGCGCGGATATCACAGAGGGGCATGGTGCACTCACAATCTGTCGAGGGACCGATTGGGTATTTCTCATTTGCTTCTCACTTGGGAATGCAAACGGTGCGCCAGTTATCCAGATCAAATTCTCATACGTAGAAAGTCGTATAACTTTTTCTCCCTGATACCATTTGCGGGGGAATATTGCGTACATATTCCGGGTAAATACCTTGCAGCTTCGGCGTTTCTTCGCACAATGCGTCGCTGCCGACGGCAAGTTCGAGGCTCCCGAAGGCCCCCCGGGATATCCTCAATTTGAATTTCCTGTTGCATTTACATAGCTTATAGGCCATGCGATTATTGCTAATCTAGGGGGCAACGAGATGACCAATGAGGCGTCATTCTACTGAGGAGATCACTTCCAAGGTCAAACAGGCCGAGGAACTCATGGCGCGGGGGCAATCACAGGCCCAAGCGTGCAAGGTGCTGGGCGTGAGCGTGATGACGTTTCACCGCTGGCGCAAGCAGGAAGCCGCGCGCGGTCACCATGGGAATGGTACTGTTACTGAGCTCGTCGCTCGTACCGATGATCGAGATGGGAGCCCCCCCGTCCGCAACCGTATTGACGAATTGCGGCTGGAAAATGAACGGCTGCGTCGGATCGTAACCGACCTGCTCCTCGAGAAAATGAAGATTGAGGAGAAGCTTGCGCTCAGGTCCAGCGGCGGCAGCGGTTTGCCCCGCCGTGGTGAAGTCCAGAGCTAACGTAAGCTGATCCGTTAATGGATCCGTGAGGGCCTGGGCGCCAGCAGCAGCTGGTCGCTCAGATGCGCTTTCTCTGATCGTGCGCGCAGCTCCTCGAAGATCGGACGTAGTCTGGCCTGCGCCAGGTCCAGACCTCCGACAATGTCCTGATTCGGCATTTCTGCCGGGAATCGGGCCGCTCTCAGCTTTGTTTCGATCGCCTTGACCAGCACCTCGACATCGTCGCGATGCTGGCCTGCGACCAGCTCGGCGCCCATCAAGCGGATCAAATGGAGGAGGGCCACCAGCGCGGCCTCGGTTTCGCCAGCTGACGAACTCATCGTCGTTCTCTGCCCGATATGTGCGGCAGGTCTTGCGAGCTTATCACCTGCCTGATAAGAGAGATATGAATTGTTAACACGAATGTTAATTCCCGATGACCGACCTTTCGGACGCTCGATTAGCGAAGGCACCGGTTAGCTTCGGCGCCTTTTCATTCGCTTTCGCCTCTCTCGAGGCGTTCGCCGTCACCTTCGAGATGATCATCGTCGTGCTGTCCAGCATCATCGGCGGCGCGGCCTATCATCTGTTTTACTACCACACGGTTTATAGCAACAGCTTCGAGGGTTTTCTAGGGATCGGCGTCCTCGCCGCGATCCTTCACATGTTCGTCGCCAAGTCGCAGGGCCTCTACAATGCGCAGGTGCTGGCCGGCCTCGACCGGCGCTGGAGCAGCCTGCTCGGCGGGTGGCTGCTGGTCGTCCTGCTGATGACCCTGATCATCTTCCTCCTGAAGGTGGGTTCCGGCGTCTCGCGCGGCTCGGTGATGTCGTTCGGGCTGATCGGCGGCCTCGGGCTGGTGACCGGACGGATGCTGCTGCAGGCGCCGCTGCAACGCGCGATCGACCGCGGCATGCTGGCGACGCGCCGCGCCGTCGTGGTCGGGATGGCGGACGAATTGTCCCGGGTGCGGCAATCGAGCCTGCTGCGCGATTTCGGTCTCAGCGAGGTGCGACGGGCGCAGCTTTCCGGCACGTCGGACGACGACGGCGACCGGGCGGCGGTCGCGTCAGCCATTCGCGCCGCGCGGGAGTGCGGCGCCGACGAGATCGTCCTGGCGATGCCATGGCAGCAGGAGCCGCGCATCCAGTTCGTGTGCGACCTGCTGCGGGCGTCGCCGCTGCCGGTGCGGCTGTTGCCCGACCGGACGGCTGAACGGTTCCTGGCGCTGCGGATGGTGGCGTCTGGCCCGATCCCGACGCTGGAAATGCAGCGCTCGCCGCTCACCTCGTTCGAGCGCGCCGGCAAGCGGCTGTTCGACATCGTGGCGTCCAGCGGCCTGCTGCTGCTGTTCGCGCCGCTGCTGATCGGGACGGCGATTGCGATCAAGCTCGACTCCCGCGGGCCGGTGCTGTTCCGGCAGCGCCGCAACGGGTTTGACGGCAAGCAATTCCACATCCTCAAATTCCGCTCCATGCATGTGCTCGAGGACGGCGATGTCATCACGCAGGCCCGTCCGAACGATCCGCGGCTGACCGGGATCGGCGCGACGCTGCGCCGCCGCAGCATCGACGAGCTGCCGCAGCTGGTGAACGTGCTGCGCGGCGACATGTCGCTGGTCGGGCCGCGGCCGCACGCACTGGCGCATGACGACAAATATTCCAAGCTGATCGCGAGCTATGCGCAACGCCAACACGTCAAGCCGGGCATCACCGGTCTCGCGCAGGTGCAGGGCTTGCGCGGCGCGACGCCCGCGATCGAGGACATGCAGCTGCGCGTCGCCCACGACCTCGTCTACATCAAGAGCTGGAGCTTCATGCTGGACCTGCGCATCCTGTTGCGCACGATCGGCGCAGTGCTGCGGCACAAGGGCGTTTGAAAGTTGGGTGTTCGAAGGTTGGGCGTCTGCCGGCTGCTCGCGCTACTGCGGAATGCTTTGATTGGCGTCCCTGAATTCCTGCTCGATGATGCGCCGGTTGGCGTCATCAGCCACGCGATAGGCCTGTCCGATCGCGCCCTTGAGCTCCGGCGCGCGGGTGAGGATCAGGCGGATCTGCCGCCGCAACAGATCGACCAGCTCGACATCGCGCGTCGTGTCGACTTGCGCCAGCAGGATCAGGCGTGGCGCAATCAGATCGCTGCGGTTGAAGCCGGTATAGTAGGACATCTTCAGCGCCCGCGACGCGGTCGGATTCAGCCAGTCGAACCGGCCGGTCGCCGAGGCGAGGCCGAACCAGGCGCCGGCGTCCATCGGCGAGAGCCGAAGCGCGCGCGTAAAGGCGGCTTCGGCCGCCTCTGGCGATGCCGGCAATTCGCTCCAGCCGTCGGCGAGCCACAGCTCGCTTCTGACCATACCGACCTCGGCAGCGAGCCCAGGCTTGCCGCGCAACGCATCGGCGACGAGCCACCAGGCCGACAGCGCCAGCGTCGCGGCACCGATTGCCACTGCGGCCGGCAGGAAAGCCGGCGACAGGCGTCGCGCGTGCCGGCGGACCGCGTCAGCCATTGTGTTAGCCATCGTTATAGCCATGGCGCGCTGCGCGGTTGCCGGTCATCAGCAGGGTTCGCCGCGGTCCCTCCAGCTTGACGCAGGTCAGGCGGCCGGTGGCGTAGGCGCCGGTGTCGACATTGATGCGGTTGCGCAGCAACTCGGCCTCGCGCACCGGCGTATGGCCGTGGACGACGACCTTGCCGAAATCATCTTCCGACACCAGGAAATCGTCGCGGATCCACAGCAGGTCCTCCTTGCGCTGTTGCTTGAGCGCGATGCCGGGCCGGACGCCGGCATGCACGAAGAAGTAACGGCCGTAGGAAAAGGTGATCGGCAGCGCGCGCAGGAAGGCGAGATGCGCCGGCGGCATCTGACGGATCAATTGTTGCGCCAGCGCCCTGCGTTCGGCGGCGTCGGGATTGGGCGAGGGCGACAGGCCGTAGGACATCAGTGTTTGCAGACCGCCGAACTGCCGCCATTGCGCGAGCATGTCGGGATTGACGAGAAACTCCAGCAGGCAGGCCTCGTGATTGCCGAGCAGGCAGACCACGCTGTGGGTTCGGCGGCGTTGATCGAGCATCGCGATCACATCGCGCGAATCCGGTCCGCGATCGATGTAGTCGCCGAGGAACACCTGGATCGGCCGTGCCGGCCGGAACTTGCGGATATCGGCATCGATGCGCGCGCAGATATCGTGCAGCAGCTCGGCGTGTCCGTGGATGTCGCCGATGGCGTAGATGCAGGTCTCGTCGCCCTCATGTTCGAGGTCGCCGGGCTGGCCGACAAGGCGCCGGAAGAGGCTGCGCATCTTTGGTCTAGCCCGCCTGCAACCGTGAACGGCTGATCCGCTGTGCCAGTCCTGTTCCGATCACGGCTCCCAACACGATCACTCCGGGCAGCGCCGGTAATTCCGGCAAGGTGAAGGCGCCGAGCAGCAGCGTCAGCAGGACGGCTGCAGCGGATGCGGGATAGGACCAGTCGCGGCCGCGATTGCGCGCACCGGCCGTGAAGGCAGCGATGCACGTGACCGTAACCGCGAGTAAAGTCCAGAACATGGCGGAACCGAACTGGGCGATCAAGGCGGCCGCGCTGGTCGCCACCACGGGGCGCGTGGCTGCGCCTTGCCAGTCCATATAGGTCGACGCCAGCGTTGCGGTGGTACCGGCGCCGCTGCCGAGCGCGGGCAGGTCGGCGAGCAGAGTGTGGGTCGACTGCACGAGGTCGGCCGGGGCATCCGCGAAGGCGACGGCAAAGGCCAGGTCGGGATGACGGTTGGCGACCGCCGTCGCCAGCGCGATCAGCGCGACCGCCGTGGCCGCGCCGGCGCTGCTCCAGCGATGCAGATGAAGCTTTCGCGCGGCGAAGGTCATCAGGACGAGCCCGATGCCCGCAGCGAGTGCGATCGCGGCGCCGCGATGCCCGTACCAGCAGGCGCTGGCGGCGCAGAACAGCGCGCTCGCGGCGAACAGCGCGCGCAGCTGCGCGAGCTGGGCCGCGCTGCGGCCATCAGCGTGACCGCCGATGTCGAGCGCGCGCGCGAGGCCGAGCGGAGCGCCCACGAGAACGAGCATCAGAAATCCGTTTGCTGTCTCATCGCGCGCAGCTCCGGCAGCGCCAAGCCAGGCCTGGAGCGGATCGCTGTGCAGCAGCACGATCAGTGCGGCGACCACGGCCGTCGCCGCAATGCTGCGGCTCATCATATCGGCGCGGCGGGCATCGATCGCGATCGCGGCGGCGGCGATCATCACCGACAGCAGCGACAGCCAGAGCAGCAGCGCGCCAAGGCTTGCGCCGGTATCGACCGTGATGCTGCCGCTGAACGGCACGCCTAGTGTTTCGCCGGCGAACTTCCACACCGGATGCGCCCAGAACGATAGCGGAAGCATCTGCAGGATGATCCAGACCGCCGGAACCAGCGCCGCCGCAACCGCAGGGCCGACAATTTGTTTCAGGAAGGACAGTTCACCCGGACGGATCGCGGTCAGGCCTGCCAGCAGGCCAAGCGACGTTGCGGCGCCGACGAGACCGGTGGCGAGCGAGGCGTCGAGCAGACCCAGGGGAATCGACGCCCCGATCAAGATGCAGATGAAAGCCGTGACGTTCCACACGAGAGGGGCAGATCCTGCGGAAGATGACAACGCAAGGCAGCGGGATGCCCCGGGCTTGTCGCGAGGTCAACGGAAATCGGGCGCGCCAACTGAGCACCGTTATGCCGCGTTAGAGCATTTTCGGTTCTGATTAAATCCACCGGCTAAAGCGCCGGAACACGCTGTTCCAGTCGCCGAACGTTTGGGCACGGATTTTCGAGGCGATGTCGGACGATCCGGACTTCGAATATCTGATCGTCGACTCCACCATCGTCCGGGCGCATCAGCACGCCGCCGGAGCGAAAAAAGGGGGTCTGAAGATCAAGCGCTCGGCCGCTCGCGCGGCGGCCTGAGCACCAAGATACATCTGGCCGTCCGAGGCCTGGGATGCCCGGTGCGGTTCACGCTGACCGCAGGCCAGAAGGGCGACGCGCCGCAAGCTGCCGAACTGATCGAGGGATTGCCTGCCGAGGTCGTTATGGCTGATACGGCCTACGACGCCGATCATTTGCGCCAAGCCATCGCAGCCAAAGGGGCACTCGCCGTCATCCCCAACAACCCGTCGCGGGCACTCAAACATCCGCTCGACAAGCATCTCTATGCCCAGCGCCATCTCGTGGAATGCTGCTTCAGCAAACTCAAGCAGTTCCGTCGCGTCGCAACCCGCTTCGAAAAAACCGCCCGAAATTACCTTGCCGTCGTCACTCTCGCAGCCATCGTTCTATGGATGCGATAAGTGTCCACGCCACCTAGTGCGGGCGGCGCAGGGCGAGGACAGGGATACGCGGGCGGGACCAGAGCAGTGGGGCGAAGGTGCTCGCGAGATATCCGCCTTGCAGCGATACGATGGCGATGACCATGAGCAGCATGGTCTCCGACCACGTGCCTCCGATGGCGGCGAGCAGCGCGAGTTCCGCGAGCATCACCGGCACCAGCACCAGACAGTGCCGGCGCAGCCCGAGAACGCCGCCGCCGATCAAATTGCCAAGGAAGACAAATAACATAACCAAACCCTGTGCCCGCATCATATCGGGCCGGGTCCTAAGTCGGGGTTAACCCGATCGCCGCAAACCGCCGGCATGACGGCCGACGCTCGAATGATGGGCTGTTATGTTAGTCGATTAACATTCAGAACGGGCGCAGGTCGCCGTAACTATACGAGGCCCAATAGTCGCGGCCGCCATAGGGTCCATAGGCGCCGTAGAGCGGGGCGCAGGAGTAGCGGTCGGGACAGCCGTGCCAGCAAACCCGTTTCCACTGGCAGACGTCGCCGTGGCAATATTGCAGCCGCTGGCAGTGGCCGCCGACGCGCTCGGCGACGCGCGGGGCCTTGGTAATGCTCAATTCAGCGGCATTTGCGCCCGATCCGCCAAGCAAAACCACAGAGGTTGCCAGCGCGATCGTCAGTGGCTTTAGGCGGGTCATCACACCCTCAATCGGTCAACTCAAACCATCTCATTCAGAGATAACGGGGACATCACACGAAAGCAAAGCCGCAGTGGCGTCCTGCAGAGCTTTGTCCCGCGATGATGTTGCCGGTGTCGCCGAATTACCTCACCTTGCTAACATTCTCTATCAATTGCATCGCAATATATCACGGAACCTTGTGATTTTGATAGTCGGCATGTTACGGCACGGTCGGAGTATTTAGATGTCGCGTGCGAATTTCATTCGAGCAATGTTATTGCTTGCGGCCGCCGGATCGGTCAGCGGTTGCCATTACATGCCGACCAATGGTCCGACGAGTTCTGATGTCGTGGCCGGGCAGAAGGATCCGGAAAGCCTGCCCTATGCGATGGTCAAGATCACGCCGCAAGTCGAGAACGTGCTGGCGTCGTTCGCGCCGCAACTCGCCGGAGGCATCCAGGGCCCGCCGCCCAAGGACATCCACTTCGGCATCGGCGACGTCGTCAGTGTCACGATCTTCGAAGCCGCCGCTGGCGGTCTGTTCATTCCGGTCGAGGCCGGCGTGCGCCCCGGCAATTACATCACGCTGCCGAACCAGAACGTCGATACCGACGGCAATATTTCGGTGCCCTATGCCGGCGCGCTCCGCGCCAAGGGCCGCACCCCGACCGAGGTGCAGCGCTCGATCGTCGACGCGCTGAAGAACCGCGCGATCGAGCCGCAGGCCGTGGTCGCCCTGATCGAGCAGCGCACCTCGCTGATCTCTGTGCTCGGCGAGGTCAATACGCCGAACCGCTTCCCCGCCAATGCCGCAGGCGAGCGCGTGCTCGACTCGATCACGCGCGCCGGCGGCCCGAAAGGGCAGGGCTTCGATACCTGGGTTATGCTCGAGCGCGACGGCAAGCGCACCACGGTTCCGTTCGGCCAGCTGGTCTACGAGCCCAAGAGCAACATCTACGCGCATCCGGGCGACACCATCTATGTCTACCGCGAGCCGCAGACCTTCGTCGCCTTCGGCGCCTCGGGCGCGCAGGGCCAGTTCAACTTCGAGGCCTGGCGCATCTCGCTCGCCGAAGCGGTCGCCAAGGCGGGCGGCCTGAATGATTCCTCGGCCGACCCGGCCTCGGTGTTCGTCTATCGCGGCGAGTTGCCGGAAGTCGCCGCTAAGCTCGGCGTCGACGTCAGCAAATATTCAGGGCCGATCATCCCGGTCGTCTACAACATCAATTTCCGCGATCCGGCCGGCTATTTCCTGGCCACGCGTTTCCAGTTGCGCAACAAGGACGTGCTGTATGCGTCGAATGCGGCGTCGGTCGAAGATGCCAAGGTCATGCAGCAGATCCGCCTCGTGACCGCAACGGTGAACGATCCGATCGTGGCCGCCTACAACGCAACCTTACTTCGCAATTCGATCAAGCTTGCGCCCTGATTTCGGGGCGTGAGCCGGCCCGGCCGGCTTCATGACAAATTCACGATTACCTTCCGGCTCGCGCGAGGCGACGGCACTGCCGTGGTCAGTGCGATGGTCGTCGTGGCTGTTCTGCGCCGTCGTCGCGCTGGCGCCGCTGCCGCTTGGCTCGGTCGGTGTCACAGCACCCGCGATCTGGTCGATCCTGCTCGCCGTCGCGCTGCTCGGGGCATTGCCGATGCGTCTGCGCGACAGCCAGCTTGCAATCCTCGCGGTGACGGCGCTGCTGGCGGCGCTCGCCCTGCTGGTGCTGCACGAGCAGTCGGCGGTCCACCTCTGGCTCGGCGTGGCGCCGAACGCGCTGTGGGCGGAGGCCGGCAGATTGTTGCCCGCCGAACTGCCGCCGATCGCGTCGATCGCACGCCATCAGCCGTTTTATTCCGCCGGCCTTGGGATCGTCTGCCTGCTCTCTTTTGCGATCGGTGTCGTGCTCGGTGCCGATCGCGCGATAGCGCGCGGGCTGTTGCGGACGGTGGCCGCGGCCGGCCTCGTCTATGCGATCGCCGGTATCGTCACGTTCGCGATCGATCCGACCCGGATTTTCCTGCTCCATGAGAAGGAGGCGCATCTGACGTGGCTGACGTCGCCCTTCGTCAACCGCAACACCGCGGGCATCTACTACGGCTGCTGCGCCCTGATCTGGCTGCTGTTTGGCTGCGAGCTGATCGAGCGCAACTGGCCGCCGCGGCGTTTCAGCTCGTCGCGCCTGCTGGCGCGCCTCGACAGGCCGGCACGGCGCCGGCTCGCCGGCCATGCGCTGGGCTGGCTGGTCTGCCTGCTGGCCATGTTTCTGACCGGATCGCGCGGCGGCGTCGGGATTTCGCTGCTCGCCGCGGTCGTCGCGGTCGCGATCTTCTTCCGCAAGCGGATGCCGCCGCGCTACGGCCTGATCATGGCGCTTTGCGTCGGCAGCCTGGTCGCGCTCGCCCTGCTGCAGCTTCTCGGCGGCGGCGTCGGCGCGCGCTTCAGCACCATGGGGCTGTCGGATGAGGGACGGTTCTCGACCTATCGCGCGACGCTGCGGATGATCTTTGACCATCCCTGGCTCGGCGATGGTTTCGGGAGCTTCGAATGGGTCTATCCGGCCTATCGGACCGATGACATCTCGCTGCGCGGGACCTGGAACCGAGCGCACAACAGCTGGCTCGAACTGGCGTCCGACGGCGGAATGTTAATGGCCGGCGCCGTCATTGTCATGCTGCTCGCAGCGTTCGCTGTGCTCGCGCATGGCGTGCGGAGCCGCCGCCGCGACGTGATCGTGCCGCTTGCGGCATTGTGCGCGTCGGCCGCCGGCGCCATCCATTCGATGATCGATTTCTCGCTCCAGATCACCGGCTACGCGGTCGTCATCGCGGCCTTGCTCGGGGCGGGACTGTCACAATCCTTCCGCTCCGGACCGGGCGGCGGCCGCGGCGGCGCCAATGTTATGGCGGGGCCGCCGGTTAACGTTGATTTGGCAGGGCGCGCCGGGGCCGCGGCCGGCGAGGCTATTTAATTGGCGCGATAACTCCGATTATGCTAACGAACTGTTAGTATTCGTTAGGGAGATAGCGGTGTTCACATTTGAGCGATCGGGCGGCTTTTCTGCCTCGCGCGTGGCGGTGTTGATGATGTTGGCGCTCGCGGCGCCCGGCGGTGAAGTATTGGCGCAAGCCGCCGGCGGGCAGAGCCAGCTCTCCCAGGCGATCACGAATTTCAAGGGCTCTCCTGAGCAGCTGCTGACCCAGTATCCGAACGCGGGGGTGGAATTGACCTCGCGGGCGCGCGATTTCGTCACCAACGATCCGACGACGCTGGATACGATCATCGGGCTGCTCGCCAAGGCAAGCAAGGACCAGAAGACCGCGATCGCCGCCGGTCTCGCCCAGGCCGCGCGCATCGTGGTGCGCAGCAACCAGCCTTATGCAACGCGCATCCAGCGGGCGATTGCCGACACCAAGGATCTCGACACCGTGATGGCGTTCGCCGCGGCGTCGGGAGATAGCGGCACCGCTGCGACCGGTGGCGGCGGCGCAGGCAGCGCCGGTGCATCCGGCGGCCAGACCGGCGCCCTCGGCGCCAACGGCGCTGGAGGCGGCGGCGCGCTCGAGGCCATCGGCGGCAACAGCGTGAACACCGGCATTTTCAGCTTCACCTCATCGGTCACCGGATCGGGCAACGGGACGACGGGCACGACCGGCACCACCACACTTCTTACTACAGTTACTCCCTGAGCCGGCTTCCGATCGTCAATGGCGAACTCTCTGCAGCAATGCGCTTCGGTGTCGGCGGCGGGACGCTTCCCAGTTTCATTGGAGGGCGCGAGGGCAGGCTCCGGCCTGCCGGCGCGGCGATAGGACGAGATGCTTCAGCGCAACCAGATTTCGCCGTCCGTCGATCTGAGAAATCGTCCGGCCGAGCTGCCGTCGCTGGCGGAAACGTTCGACGCGTTCGTCACCTATCTGCTCCGGCAGTATTGGGTCATCCTCGGGACCGCCGCGCTCTGCCTGTTCGGCGGCATCTGCTACCTGGCAACGGCGGCGCCGAGCTATACCGCGCTTGCCACGATGATCATCGACACGCGCAAATTCCAGGTCTTCCAGCAGCAATCGCCGGTCAGTGACGTCCCGGTCGATTCCTCCGCGGTCGAGAGCCAGGTCGAAATCCTGAAGTCGGAGAACGTGGCGCTCGCGGTGATCCGGGACCTCAAGCTCACCGACGATCCGGAATTCGTCGGCTCCAGGGCGGGCGCGGCGGGAGCGGTGCTGGATTTCGTGTCCGGCCTGTTCACGGGCAGCGGGCCGCCCAACGAGTTCGACCGGACCCGGCGCGCGGTCCGTACCTTCCAGAAACAGCTCGAGGTCCGCCGCCGCGGCCTGACCTATGTGATCGAGGTCAGCTTCCGCTCGCTCGATCCCGAGCGCGCCGCGCAGATCGCCAATGCCGTCGCCGACGCCTACATCGTCGACCAGCTCGATTCCAAGTTCCAGGCGACGCGCCGCGCCAGCGTCTGGCTGCAGGACCGCATCCAGGAGCTGCGCTCGCAGGCATCCAGTGCCGAGCGTGCGGTGCTCGACTACAAGAAGACCAACAACATCGTCACCTCCAGCGGCAAGTTGATGAACGAGCAGCAGCTCGGCGAGCTCAACACGCAGCTGCTTCACGTGAAGTCGCAGGTCACCGACGCCAAGGCCAAGCTCGACCGCATCGAGGCGGTGGTGAAGAGCGGCGTCCCCGATGCGACGGTCGCCGATACCCTGAACAACCAGGTCATCACCAAGCTGCGCTCGCAATATCTCGAGCTTGCCAACCGCGAGGCCGACTGGTCGTCGCGCTATGGCTACAATCATCTGGCTGCTGTCAATCTGCGCAACCAGATGCGCGAGATCCAGTCGTCGATCATGGATGAGCTGAAGCGGCTCGCCGAAAGCTACAAGAGCGACTATGCGATCGCCCTGCAGCGCCAGAGCGAGATCGAGCGCGCCGTGAACGATTCGGTGTCGCAGTCGCAGTCCACCAACCAGGCGCAAGTGACGCTGCGCGAGCTCGAGAGCTCCGCGCAGACTTATCGCTCGCTGTACGACAATTTCCTGCAGCGCTACATGGAGAATGTGCAGCAGCAGTCGTTCCCGGTCAGCGAGGCGCGGGTGATCACCCGTGCCTCGCGTCCGCTCGGCAAGAGCCACCCGCAGACCTTCGTCGTGCTGGCGCTCTCGATGCTCGGCGGCCTGATTGCCGGGCTCGGGCTCGGCGTGTTGCGCGACCTCTACGACCGGGTGTTCCGCACCGCCGAGATGGTCGAGACGATCCTCGACACGGATTGCGTCGCCATCGTTCCCCGCGTGCCGGCAGGCCAGATCAAGGCCGCGGTCGCCGTCCGTCCCAATCTGCCGACCGGTCCGCGGACGATCCGGCGCGGCGACGAACCGGTGCTGTGGGCGGCGATCGATTCGCCATTCTCGCGGTTCTCGGAAGCCATCCGCTCGATCAAGGTCAATGCCGACCTCAACGTCACCAAGCCGTCAAAGATCCTTGGCCTGACCTCGGCGCTGCCCAACGAGGGCAAGTCGACGCTGGCCTTCGTGTTCGCGCAGCTGGTGGCGCAGAGCGGTGCGCGCGTGCTGCTGATCGATTGCGACCTGCGCAATCCCTCGCTCAGCCGCAAGGTCGCCGCGAATGCCGAGCGCGGCATCCTCGACGTGCTGTCGAACAATGCGACATTGCAGGACACGATATGGCGCGATCCCGAGACCGGGCTTGCCTTCCTGCCGGGCGCCACACGATCGCGCATCGCGCATTCGCACGAGGTGCTGGCGTCCGACCAGATGAAGGACTTCATCGACGCGGCCCGCAGCCAGTATGACTACGTGATCGTTGATTTCCCGCCGTTGACGCCGGTGGTCGACGTCCGCATCACCGCGCACTTCGTCGATTCCTTCGTCTTCATCGTGGAGTGGGGCAAGACCCAAGTGCAGGTGGTCGAACGGGCGCTGCGCAGCGCCCGTGCCGTCAACGAGAACCTGCTCGGCGTCGTGCTGAACAAGGCCGATATCGCCGCGATGAGCCGCTACAGCGGTTATGGCGGCAAGAACTACTATTACAACTCGCACTATGGACGATATGGCTACACCGAGTGAGCCGCGTGGTGAGGCGATCGGGCGTGCAGGCGTCTGGCTCGCGCGCGGCTTGCTGGCCGCGGCCGCGTGCTCGTCCGTCGCCTGGGGCGCGACCACCTTGCCTGACTTTGTCGACCAGACCCGGCTGGATGGCGCCAGGGACGTGATCCTGCGCAACGTACCGATCAGCGATGCCGAGCTCGATGCGCTGGGTCCGGCCCTCGCGCGTGCCGCAGCACGATCGGATTGTATGCCGGCCATCGATCGCAGCACGGCGGTGATCCGGCTGCGGCTTGCCGAGAACGCGCTCGCATCGGGCGATCGGGTGGACGCTCGGATGGGCGAGCTCGACGCGGCCATTCACAAGTCGCTCGGCTGTGCGCCGGCCGATCCTTACCTCTGGCTCGTGCTGTTCTGGCTCCGCAATATCAGGCAGGGCCTGACCGACGCGAATTTCGACCTGCTGCGGATGTCATACCGGCTCGGCCCCAATGAGGGCTGGATCGTGGTCAAGCGCAGCGCCATGGCGCTCGCCATGTTCGATGCCCTGCCGCCCGACCTGTCTGATACGGTGGTTGCCGAGTTCGCGCGTCTGGTGAAGACGGAGCTGTACACCGAGGCGATCGATCTCCTGAAGGGACCAGGATGGGCGCATCGGGAGAAGCTGCTGGCCGGCCTCGCAACTGTCCCCAAACGGAACGTCGACATCCTGACCCGCACCATGGCCGACATCGGATACGATCTCGATCGCCGCTCGCCGGCGGAACGGCGCAACCTGGAGCGTGAACCGGATTTCGGACGTGACGAGCTCGCCCGAATGCCATCAGGAGCTGTGGCTAGACCATGACGATGGAATTCAGCGTCGGACAGCACAACGCGCATTATGAGGGTGTCTATTCGGCACGCGAGCGCGACTGGCGGCGGGTCTGTGCGGTCGACAAGGCCGATCATATCGCGGGCCTGCTGGGCGGCTCCGCCGTCGCGATCGGCAACGTCCTCGAGGTCGGCTGTGGCACCGGCGCCGTGCTGGCGCGGCTGTCGGCGGTCGGTATCGGCCGCGACTTCACCGGCATCGACGTCATCGATCCCGCGACCAATCTGGAGACCGACGGCGCGGCGGCGGTCCCGTTCCACTGGTTGAGCTATGACGGTGTGACGATCCCGTTTGCGGACGGATCGTTCGATCTGGTCTATGCCAGCCATGTCCTGGAGCATGTGCCTGAGCCGCGCGCATTCCTGCACGAGCTTGCCCGCGTCGCGCGGGGTTTCATCTATGTCGAGGTACCCTGCGAACTGCACGCGCGCACCAGCCGCCGGGCGCTGCAATCCACGCTCGACATCGGCCATATCAATTTCTACACACCCGACACGTTTCGCCTGGTGCTGGAGACCGCGGGGCTCAAGGTCATGGGCTTCGGCACCTATGACCATAGCCTGCCGGTGCACGCGTTTCATGCGTCGCGGGTCAAGGGGCTTGCGAAGAGCATCGTGCGGAAGACGCTGTTGTCGGCCAGCCCGGCGTTCGCGACGAGGCTTGCGACCTATCATTGCGGGGCGCTCTGCCGGCGCGACAAGGCGCCGCCGCTGCCGCAGGATCGCTGAGCCATGGCGCCGCGCGTGGTCGTCTTCAACAACATGATCACACCCTACACCAACCGTCTCTACAACGAGCTGGTCAGTCGTGGGCTGGATCTCGCCGTGCTGTCCTGCACCGCGCAGGAGGCCGACCGCTCCTGGGCCGGCTCCTTCTCGCCGCGCTACACGACGCGGACGGTGCCCGGCATATCGATCCCGCTGTCGCGGTCGCGTCACACCCATGTCAATGTCGGGATCGCGCGCGGCTTGAAGAACCTCGCGCCCGACCTGCTGTTCGTCAACGGCCTCTATCCGTCTATGTTGGCCGGCGCCGCGTGGGCACGCGCCAACGGCATGCCGCTTGCACTGACGATCGACGGCTGGCGCGAGACGATGCCCAATACCGCCTATCATCGTCTGGCGCGGCCCTGGCTGCTGCGCCAGTGCGACGCGGTGGTATGCTGCAGCGACAAGGGCAGGGATTATTTCCGCGGCGAGGGCGTCCACGACGCGGATCTGTTCGTAGTGCCGCTGGTGCCGGCATGGGATCCGCCGAAAACTGTGCCTGATTTCCTGGAACGTCCGTTTCATCTGCTGTGGTGCGCCCGGATCAATGACGACGCCAAGAACGCGATCTTCTTCGAGAACGTCGCGATCGCGCTCGGCCGCATCCTGCCCGCCTTGAAGGTCCGCGTGGTCGGGTCCGGCGTCGCCGAACAGCGTATGCTGGCGCGGCTTGCCGCCGCCGGGATCGAGGTCCGGCACGATAGCTATGTGCCGTGGCCATCGATCTCGGAGGTCTATCTGCAATCACGGCTGCTGCTGCTGCCCTCGCTCCTGGAACCGTGGGGGCTGGTCTGCAACGAGGCCTTGCAGTGCGGGGTTCCCTGCCTGGTATCGCCCCATGTCGGGGCCGGCGGCGAGCTGGTGCGTGACCACGACAATGGCCATGTCCGCGCGCTCGATGAACAGGCGTGGGTCGATGCGGCGCGCGCCTTGCTGGAACAGCCCGCGCGCTGGCGGACGATGTCGCAGCAGGCCCGGCAGAGCGTGCGACGCGATGCGCTTCAGGACGCGGCCTCGCGCTTCATGACCGCGGTCGATCATCTTGTGGACGCGCCAGCCCGACAGGAAGCCGTGCAATGATCGGCAGATGGTGGTCGCGAACCGACGTCTTCCTGCACGCCTATCTGGTAATGGTGCTCGGCTGCATCTATTTCCTGTTCAATTTCGTCGAGGGGATCTCGTTTGCGGAACGGGCCGGCGAATCCAGTCTGTTCCGTGGCGCGTGGCTGCTGCTCTACGTCCTTCTGATGCTGCATATCGCGGTCGACCGGACGCGCTTCGGCCTGCTGCTGCTGCATTCGCATCTCTATCTGGCATTCGTGGCCTTCGCCGTCGTCTCGCTCGCCTTGAGCGCCGACCCCGCCGGCTCGTCGGTCAAGTTCGCAATGTATCTGCTGACCACGATGTTCTCGGCGTGGGTCGTGATCAGCTGCCCGGTCGATCGCCTCGTCGACACGCTGTTCCGGATCGGGATCGTGGTGCTGATCGTCCACGTCCTGCTGTTTCCGGTGATCGGCTCGGAATGGAACTACGATGCGCTGAATCGGCCGACGGTGCTCGGGACCCAGGCCTATGCCGGCGTGTTCGGCCACAAGAATCTCGCGGGCGCCTTCTTCGGGCTGATGGTGCTGATCTGCTTCGTGCGCATGCTGGCCGGACCACGGCGGCAATTCGGCTGGTCGCTGCTGCTGATGGGATGCCATTTTGTCGCGCTCGCCGCGGCCGGCTCCGCAGGGCCGCTGATCAGCATGTTGACGACGGTCGCTGTCACCTTCGGGCTGTTGCTGGTGGTGCTCGGGCGCCGCGGGGCCGCGTCGATCTACTGGCTTGGGCTCGCGTCCTTTGCGCTGGTCGTGCTCGTCGTGCCCAGCGACTATCTGTATGCGTTGGTCGGCCGCAGCGGAAACCTGACCGGACGCTCGTTCCTCTGGTCGGTATGGCCGCACTTCTTCTGGCAGCATCCCTGGCTCGGCTACGGGTTTTCCGGATTCTTCAACGAGCTGCCGAACTCGCCCGCCAACGAGCTGACGAGCATGGCGCCATGGAACACGGAGTTCGGCTCGTTCGAGAATTCCTATCTCGACGCCTTCCTCCAGTTCGGTCTGCTCGGCGGCGCGCTCTACGTGCTGCTGCTGGCACGGGCGTTGTGGAACAGCATCGTCTTCACATTCGAGCGGCGCGGGATGTACTGGCTGGCGCCGTTCGCGATGCTGCTGTTCGTTGTGATCGCGTCAGCCAACGACTCCAGCCAGCTGCTGCACAATTATTTCGGCTGCGTGCTGGTGTTCTGGTGCTATTTCGGCCCCGAGGCCAGGCTGCAGATGGCGCCGCGGCGGGCGTTCACGAGACTGCGTGCGAGTGCGGCGTGAGTGCATTGACCGACCGGCTGGACCGAGCGGCGGCCCAAATGTGGGTCACCAATGCCGTGCGCGGATCGCTCCGCCGGCTGCGGCGCGCCGGGGGCAATGTCGCGCTCGGCCTGGTCGATCAGGCGCTGCTCAGCGGCTCGGCCTTCGTGCTGACGATCGTGCTCGCCAATGTGCTCGATGTCAGTTCGTTCGGCAGCTTCAGCGTCGCCTGGTCGTTCTCGATCCTGATCGAGGCGGTGTTTTTGCGCGGCCTGTTCGACGACGGACTGCCGGCGGCTGCGCATCGGATTCCCAAATCTTTGTGGCCACAGCTGCGGCTCGGCCTCTATCTGTCATCGTTGCTGGTCTCGGCTGCGCTCGGCCTGCTGCTGGTGATGGCGGGCCTTGTGATCGTTGCGTTCGGCGGGGGCGCCGGCGGGCTCGTGATCGCGACCGGGCTCGCGATCCCGGCGGTGCGTTTGCAAAGCATGTTCCGCCGCATTTGCTATCTCGACGGCCGGCTGCCGCGCGCGGTGGCGTCATCGCTGACCTACTGCGTTGCGCTGGTCGTCTCGGCCGGGCTGATGATCGCCTTCAGGCTCGCCGGCGCTGCGGCGGCGATGGCGTGCATCGCGATCTCGGCGGCGCTCGCAGCTAGCTGGCTGCTTGCCCACACCAGCGAGCTCGCCTGGCCGCAAGCCAGAATCTTCCGTGGCTCGCTGCGGCGGCTGTTCCGTAACGGCCGCTGGTTCGTCGCGACCTCGCTCACCTACTGGATCGGCAGCATCGGGCTGATCCCGGTGTGCGGCCTGCTGATCGGGCTGGAGGCGAGTGCGTCGCTGCGCATCCTGCTGCTGGTGTTCGCGCCGCTGAGCCAGTTCTGTGCGACGATGTTCTCGGTCCGCCTGCCGGAGATCGCGGCAGAGCTGCGCGCGGGCAGGCGCAGCGCCGTCGCCGCTGCCGCACGCGAAAATGCGCTGCTGCTCGGGTCGATCGCAGTCGCTTACGGTGCGGTGATCGTGTTGCTTGGCCAGCGCATTCTCGCGCTTGTCATCCATGGACAGAGTTACGAAATCGGTGCCGGCAGCCTCGGCCTGATGGCGGGGGCGATGGCGCTCGATGCGGTGTGGCTCGGCCTCGCGCTGCCGCTGTTTGCGACCGGCAAGCCGCAGCGGTTCATGCTGAGCCGGATCGCGGGCCTCGCCGCGCTGTGCTGCGTCCTGCCGTTTGCGGCGGAGGCCTGGCAGGTGACGGGCGCGGTTGCGGCGATGGTCGCCTCCAGCGCGGCGTCGGTGATCACAGTGGTGCTGACCAATTCGGCGCGGGAGCGGACATGACCGACGACACAGCCGGCCGCGCGCTATCTAAGTTGCATATCGGTGCCTTCAATTGCGGCATCGAGGGCTGGATCAACACCGACATCACCACGCATCTGTGGATCGCGCGGGTGCCGTTTGCGGCGAGGGCGCTGCATCTTGCCGGCCTGCTCAGCGATGCCCGCTATGCCGAGCACCGCCAGGGGAGATTTGCCGGGCTGCGCTACATGGATCTGACAAAACCGCTGCCGTTCGCGGACGGCAGTCTCTCGGCGGTGTTCAGCGCACACGTCTTCGAGCATCTGTTTCCCGATGAGGTCGCGCGACTGGCGCGCGAGATCGCGCGGGTGCTGGCGCCGGGCGGGGTGTGCCGCATCGTCGTTCCCGACATGGAAAGGATCGTCGCGCTCTACGATCCGGCCGCGCCGCAGGCCTTCCTCAAGGGCGTGTTCGAGATCGAGCGGCGCTCCGAGGTCGCGTTCGCGCATCACTGGGGTTATACCCGCGCGTCGCTCGCAACGCTGTTCCGCGCCGCGGGGTGTTCAGAGACCCATACAAGGGCCTACCGGGAGGGCGTCTGTCCCGACATCGACCGGCTCGACAACCGGCCGGACGAGTCGATCTTCTTCGAGGCGATCAAGTAAGGCAGGAGACTGACATTGCTGGGCGCAATTCAAGCCCGATTTTCCAGTGCAGCGCGCAAGCGGCGCGGCGAGTTCCTCGTTCGCACCGTGAATCTGCCGCTCGACGCCAAGATTCTCGATCTCGGCGGCGGGACCGGCCGGCATATTCGGGCGATCCTGCCCCGCCATCGCGACATCACGGTGTGCGACATCTCGGCCGACGACCTCAAGGCGGCGCGCGAGCGCTTTGGCTTCAAGACCGTGCTGCTGCAGGAAGCCGAACGCCTGCCGTTCGACGATCAGGCGTTCGACTTCTGCTTCTGCTCGTCGGTGATCGAGCACGTCACCGGGCCGAAGCAGGAGGTCGTGACGATCGAGGATGGGGCGGCATTCCTGAGCATCGCGCGTCAGCACCAGAACCGCTTTGCCGGCGAGATCTCGCGGGTGGCAAAGTCGTTTTACGTGCAGACGCCGTACCGTTACTTTCCGATCGAGAGCCATACCTGGCTGCCCGGCATCATCGTGCTGTTGCCGAGGCGGCTGCAGATCGCGCTGATCGGGGTGTTCAACCGCTTCTGGTTCAAGCGGACCGCGCCCGACTGGCACCTGTTCGACTGGCGCGAGATGACGGAGACGTTTCCGGACGCGACAATCTATCGCGAACGATATCTCGGCATGACCAAGTCGCTGATGGCGGTCAAGACATGAGGCGGGTGTCCGCCGGCCGCATCAATCGTCGCGCCGGGCCAGGATATTGATCAGCGTACCCAGTGTGGGGCGGCGATCGAGCGCCGGCGGCAGCGGGGAGCCGGCAAAGCTCGTGCGGAGCATGGTGAGGCCATGTTGCCGCAGCAGGTCCTGCATGGCGGCCGGCGAGGCGTCGAATTTGGAGAAGGCGAGGTAGCGGAACAGCGGCCGCGCCGACAGGCGCGAGGAGGCCGCGTGCGCGAGCTTGTAGCTCTGGCGCAGCAGCGATCCGCGGTTGGGGATCGAGACCAGCAACAGGCCGCCGGGCCTGAGCACGCGATGGATCTGGGCGAGGCACTGCGCCACGTCGGGGACATATTCCAGCACGCTCGCGCAGAGCACGCCGTCGAAGGATCGATCGGCAAACGGCAGGCTTGCGATCGTCGGGATCTGCTGGAAGGAGAGCGGTCCGGCCGGCGTATCATCGGCGGAGCGGCCGCGTGCCGCCGCGACCATCTCCGACGACGCGTCGACCCCGGTGACGTCGCAGCCGCGCGCGGCGAGCAGCCGGGACAGCGTTCCGGTGCCGCAACCCGCATCCAGCCAATGCTGCCCGGCGAGGTCCGCATTGCCGAGCAGATCGAACATGGCGGCGGTGCGTGCCCTGAAGGTGCGGCTCTGATGCAGCGCCTCCCACCCCGACGAAATCTCGTCGTGAAAGCGGATTTCAGGTCGGTCGATCTGGCCCGTTGTGGCCATGCTGTTCCCTACCAGTGGAAGCCGCTCACTCTGGCGCGCACCTCATCGGGCAATCCGATATCGGACAGTTCGAGCACGATTTGGTCATGGCGCGTTGCCTTCAGCGCTGCGACGAAGCGCGGATCGGGCGTCGTCAGCACGACAATGTCGGCCCATTCAATCGTTGCGGTGACATCGTCATGCAGCAGGCCGACCAGCTCCGGGTTGCGCATCAGGAAGTCCCGGTTGGCGCCGATCAGCTGCGACAGCCGCACGTTGGGGTCGTAGATCCGGATGTCGCGCTGCTCGCCGCGCAGGCTCTTCACCAGTTCCACGAACGGGCTGTCGCGGACATCGTCGGTGCCGGCCTTGAAGCTGATGCCGAGGAACGCAATGCGGCGGCCGTCATGCGACAGGATCCAGTCGGCGCCGCGCGACATGATCATGTCGTTGCTGGGCAGGATGCTCTCGAGCACCGGCGTCGACAGCCCGCGGCTGTGCGCCAGATGTTTCAACGCCTTGACGTCCTTCGGGAGGCAGGAGCCGCCGAAGGCAAAACCCGGCCGCAGATAAGCCGACGAGATGTTGAGCCTTGTGTCCTGCAGGAAGATGTTCATGACATCGCGGCCATCGATGCCGAGCGTCTTTGCGATCGTCCCGATCTCGTTGGCGAAGCTGACCTTCAGCGCGTGCCAGCTGTTGTCGACATATTTGACCAGTTCGGCGGTCTCGACCGGCGGCGTGATCTTGGCGCCCGGCAGATCCTTGTAGAGCGCCATCACGCGGTCGGCGGTCTCCTGGTTGAAGGCGCCGACCACGGTCTTGGAGGGTGCGTTGAAATCCGCAATGGCGCTGCCTTCGCGCAGGAATTCCGGATTGAAGGCGAGGTCGAAATCGCGGCCGATCCTGTTGCCGGAGGCTTCCTCGATCAGCGGTCCGACGGTGCCGCGGGTGGTGCCGGGCAGTACGGTGGAGCGGATCGTCACTGTATGCGGTGCGTTCTTCGCGCGCAGTCCGCGGCCGATCTCGATCGCGACCTGTCGGATCGCGGTCAGGTCGAGATTGCCGTTGCCGGACGAGGGCGTGCCGACGCAGACCATCGATATGTCGCTGTTGACGATCGCCTCGGTGGCGTCGGTGGTCGCGGTCAGCTGACCCGTGGCAACCGCGCGCGCCACCTTGTCCGAGATGCCCGGTTCGATCACGGGCGATCTTCCTTCGCGGATCAGGTCGACCTTGTCGACGCTCTTGTCGACGCCGATGATCTGGTGGCCGAGCTCGGTGAAGCAGGCGGCGCAGACCGTTCCGACATAGCCGAGGCCGAAAATGCTCACATTCATACTTCGACCTTCAATAACCTTGGCGCGCGACCGCGGCGGCGTCGCGGTTGACGTGAATGGAGCGGCAAGCCGTTCAAGACGATGCCCGCCCGGCCGCTGCGTTGGCGCTGGAATGCGAGGTTGACCGCTCGGCGGTCGCGTTTGCGCGTGGCGCAAGGCTTTGCGCGGGGGCTTTCGCGGCGAACAGCGCCTCATAGGCTGCAAGCAGCTTCGGCTCCTCATGCGTCCAGGACAGCGCGCGCTCGACGCGGCAGCGGCCGAATGCCCCCATCGTCTGCCGCAGCGACGGATCGTCGATCAAGGCAATGATCTTGCTGGCAAAATCCTTCGGATCGTTCTTCGCCGCATAGAGCGAGGCGTCGAGCGCCGAGCGGCGGCCTTCGCGGACGTCGAACTGAACGATCGGCCGTCCCAGCGCCATATACTCCATGATCTTGTTCATGGTGGAGATGTCGTTCATCGGTGTGACGCGGTCCGGATTGACGCAGACGTCCGCGGTCGAGAGCATCGTGAACAGCGGCTCATCCGCGACAGCGCCGGTGAAATTGACGTAGTCGGAGAGCCGCATCTCCTCGCAGAGCTGGACGACCGCGTTCCATTCCGGCCCGGTGCCGGCGACGTTGAACTGGATGTCGGTGCGTCCGAGATTGTGCACAATGTGGCCGATCGACTGCAGCAGCAGATCGATGCCTTCCGACTGGCCGATCACGCCGACATAGCCGACGCTGTAGCGCCGGCCACGGCGCCAGGCCGGATCGGCAGGGCGGGAGCGCACCCGGTCGAGATTGGGGCCGGAGCGCACCACGAAGACCCGGTTGGCCGGCATGCGGCCGCGCGTGATCGCGATCTCGCGATAGGACTCGTTGGTCGCGATCGAGATGCTCGCGGTCTTGAAGGTGAAATATTCGACCAGCCGCAGCAAATGCCAGAACATGTCCCGGCGGCCGAACTTCGCCTCGTAGAGCTCGGGATTGACGTCGTGATGATCGAACACGAAGCGCTTGCCGCCGAGCTTGAACAGGAGGCCGATCAGGAAGATCAGATCGGGTGGATTGCAGCCCTGGATCACGTCGAAGCCGTGCTTCCACGCCACCCTGATCGAAAGCCACGTCTCCCAGAACAGCGCGACCGGATATTCGATGAGGTAGGCGGCGATCCCGCGCGCTTCCACCGGCATCGGATGGCGGTAGATGTGAATGCCCTCGAGGCATTCGTAAGACGCGTCATGGCCGCGGCCCTTCGGGCAGATCACCGAGACCTCGTAGCCCGCCTTGCGCAGCGACGTTGCTTCGCACCACACCCTGCGATCGAAAGGAACCGGAAGGTTCTCGACGATGATCAGGATCCGCCGCGGTGATGGTTCAGCTCTCGACATCTGCGATGATCTATACCATTGACCTAACAACATCACAATCTGACTAACATCGGCATTAACATGCGCGGCTTGCACTATGCAATCCCGGCACCGATGTGACGGCGACGAGACGCGGACATGGCAGGCAAAGCGAGGGATTGGGGCCACAGGGCATTGATTGCCCTGATTTTGAGCGCAGTGGTGCCGCTGGCCCACAAATGGCCGCTGCAGTGGGGTGGTGCGTCGGCAAGCGATGCGCTGAATGCGAGCCGTTTGAATGCGGTGATCCCGTCGACGCTGTTCGGCATGACGATCAACGCGATCGGGCAGCCGCAGCCGCAGTCGCATCCTTGGCCCGAGCTCAAATTCGACGGCGTTCGGCTGTGGGGCGCGATCTATTGGGCGCAGGTCAATCCGGCGCCCGGCATCTTTAACTGGGCGCGCTTCGACGCCATCCTCACGGCGGCCGAGCGCGAGCATGTCGATATCGTGCTCAATCTCGCCTACACGCCGCGATGGGCGGCGTCGGTGAAGGATGCGCCGCCGGCGTTCACGCCGGGCGCAAGCTCGCCGCCCGGTGATCTCGCGTCATGGGATGACTGGGTGCGCGCAGCGGTGGCGCGCGCTGCCGGGCGCATCAAATATTGGGAAATCTGGAACGAGCCCGAGGATCCCAAATATTACTCGGGTGATATCGCTACCATGGTCCAGATGCAGAAGCGGGCCTATCAGATCATCAAGGCTAGCGATCCCCGCCTGATGGTGCTGACGCCGCCGTCCAACGGCACGCCGGACGGCTATCGCTGGCAACAGGCCTTCATGGCGCAGGGCGGCGGACAATATGCCGATATCTTCGCCTTCCACGGCTACACGAGCGAACCGGAAGCCGTGATTGGGATCATTGCGCGCTTCAGGCGGATCCTGGCCGCGCACGATCTGTCCGCAAGGCCGATCTGGGACACCGAGGCCGGCTGGTCCTCCTACGAGGACAATCCGGATGGCTGTCTGGCGCGGGCGTATATCCTGAAATGGATCAATGGTGTCGACCGCTTCTATTGGTATGAATTTGCAGGCGGGGGCAGCGATTTTGGAAAATTATGGGACCCGGCGCGTGGGCTGCTTCCGGGTGGCGTAGCCTACCGCACGGTCCAGTCATGGCTGGTCGGCGCACGCATCGTGACCGCCGTCCGGACCTCGCCGTCGACCTGGCGCGTCGCGCTTCATATGCAGGATGGCCGCGACGGCTTGATCCTGTGGACCACCAAGGGGCGGTCAGTTTACCGGGTCGACCCGCGCTTTAGCCGCTATCAGGGCCTGGATGGCGGCGAGGGACCTGTCGCCAACGGCGAGGTCGAGATCTCGCCAAAACCGATCCTGTTGCTCGAATGATACGATGTTAATTCACGAACAACAGGATAACTATGATGATGTTCCTGGCTTCATTGCGGGCGGCAGGCGCGATACAAGGAGCGCTGTTAACGTGAGGCGATTGACCGACTGTGAAGCAGATCGCGCAGAACTATAAGAGCGGCGAGCTCAAGCTGATCGATGTGCCGTCGCCACGCTGCCGCCCCGGCGGGGTTTTGGTGCGCACGGCGTTCTCGGCAGTGTCGACCGGCACCGAGATGATGAAGTTTACGGAAGGGCGCCTGTCGCTGCTCGGCAAGGCGCGCGCGCGACCCGACCAGGTCGCCAAGGTGGTGCGTTCGGTCCGCCAGCAGGGATTGCTTGCGACCTATCAGAAGGTGATGAACCGCCTGGATTCCTACACGCCGCTCGGTTACTCGCTGTCCGGCACCGTCGTGGAAGTGGGTGAGGGCGTCGGCGGCTTCTCGGTCGGGCAGCGCGTCTGCTGCGGCGGCAATCAATATGCGACCCATGCCGAATATAATTGGGTGCCGGTGAATCTCTGCGTCCCGGTGCCGGACAGTGCAGCCCTCGATCAGGCCGCCTTGACCACGATCGCCTCGATCGCGCTGCAGGCGATGCGTCAGTCGGAGATCCGTTTCGGTGAGACCGCCTGCGTGATTGGCCTCGGCCTGATCGGGCAGATCATGGTGCGCCTGCTGCGCAGCGCCGGCGTCGTGGTTGTTGGCCTCGACAGGCTGGAGGCACGCTGCCGCCAGGCGGAGGCCGCGGGCGCCGCGGTCTGTGCGGTCGCGTCGGACGATGCCACGGCTGAGTTTCGCGCCCGCGTCGACCAGTTGACCGCGGGCAACGGCGTCGATTGCGTGTTCATCACGGCGGGCAGCGACGATCCCGATCTCGCATCGCGTTCGGCAGCATTGCTGCGCGACCGCGGCCGCATCGTCGACATCGGCAAATGCACGCTGAACCTGCCGTGGAACGAATTCTACGACAAGGAGCTCGACGTTCGCTTCTCGCGCTCCTACGGCCCCGGCCGCTACGATCCGCTCTACGAGGAGGGCGGCATCGATTATCCGATCGGTCATGTGCGCTGGACCGAGAAGCGCAACATGGAGGCGATCGTCGCGCTGCTTGCCGACGGACGGCTCGATTTTTCGTCGCTGATCTCAGAAGTGGTGCCGCTTGAGCAGGCGACGTCGGCCTTCGAGCGCATGAGCCGCGGCGAGGTCGGTCTCGGCATGGTGTTCGCCTATCCGGATGCCGCTCCCCGCGCGCTGCAGATGATTTATCGCCCGGTCGCGGCCCTGCGCAGCGGCCGGGTGCGGCTCGGCGTCATCGGCGCCGGCAATTATGCCTCCAGCATGCTGTTGCCGCAGCTTGCGAATAACCAGCGCGTCGATCTCGTCGAGGTCGCCACCAATACCGGCCTGAGCGGCGCCACCGCCGTGCGCAAGTTCGGCTTCGCGCGCGCCTCGACAGAAGCGGCCTCGGTGCTCGAGGCCGACGATATCGATGCCGTGCTGATCGCGACACGCCATGCCTCCCACGCCGACCTTGCGGCACGCGCGCTGCGCGCCGGCAAGGCGGTGTTCGTCGAAAAGCCCCTGGCGATCGACACTAATGCGCTCGATCAGCTGGAACAGACCATCCGCGAGACCGGCAACAACAGGCTGATGGTTGGCTTCAATCGCCGCTTCTCGCCGCTGCTGCAAGGCATGCGCAGGGCGTTCGCGCCGGCCGGGCCGCAGACCCTGCAATATCGGGTCATCGCCGGCCCGCTGGAGAAATCATCCTGGTATCTGCAGGCGGAGACCGAAGGCAGCCGCTTCGTCGGCGAGGGCGGGCATTTCATCGACGTGTTGTCCTGGTGGCTCGGCGGCGAGCCCGTGCGTGTCTCCGCCAGTACCGCCGGCAAGGACGTCGACAATCTGGTCGCGACCTTCGACTTTGCCGATGGCTCGGTCGCGAGCCTCAGCTATCTCACCGGCGGCGATCCGCGCGTGCCGAAGGAGGCGCTTGAAGTATCGGCAAGCACGGGCTTTGCCGCCTTTGACAATTTCTCGCGCTTCGAGATCTGGCACGCCGGACAGCGGACGGCGCAGAAAGCGCGGCTCGACAAGGGCCAGCGGCCGATGCTGGATGCCTTCATTGCGGCGGTCGCATCGGGGGCCGCGATGCCGATTGCGCTCGACTCGCTGCTTGCGACCACCCGCGCAACGCTTGCCGTGCAGGAAAGCGCGGCCTCCGGGACGCCGGTCGATCTGACGATTGGCGCAGCGGGGCATGGCGCTGTGCGCGCTGCGACCGGCGCGAGATGAATCCGGCCTGGTATCTGCGCAGACTGCAGCGCATGGAGCCGTCCGAGCTTGCCGGACGGGTGAACGATCAGGCGCTGCGCCTGCTCTGGCGGATCGCTCCGCCCGACATCGCGCGGCGCGCCGGCGCCAGGCTGATGGCGGGCGCACGGCAGCCGCGCCTGAAGCCGCTGCCCTTGTCCGCCAATGCCCCGCAGCAAGCTGCCGAGCGGCTGATCCATAGCGCCGATCAGATTCTCGCCGGACGCTGGCGGGTTTTCGCCAGAGATCATGAGGCGCTGGGCGAACAGCCCGACTGGTTCGTCGATGTCCGCAGCGGCAAGCGTGCGCCGGGTGACATATACGCGTTTGCGGTTCCCTATCGCGACGAAGCGGCGGTCGGAAACATCAAATACATCTGGGAGCCGTCGCGTCACCACCATCTCACGGTGCTTGCATCGGCCTATTACCTGACCTCGGACGAAATTTACGCCCGGCGCGTGGCCGAGCATCTCACCAGCTGGTGGCGCGAAAATCCATTCCCGTGCGGCCCGCACTGGATCAGCGGCATCGAGCTTGGCGTGCGACTGATCTCATGGACCTGGGTGCGCCAACTGCTGCAGAACTGGCCTGGCGCGCCCGCATTGTTCGAGGACAATGAGCTGTTCGTGACGCAGCTCCATGCGCATCAATACTGGCTGTCGCGATTTCCGAGCCGCGGCTCGTCTGCCAACAACCACGTCATCGCGGAGGCTGCCGGGCAGTTCGTCGCGGCCTGTGCGTTTCCCTTCTTCCGCGACAGCGCGCGATGGCGCCAGGATGCAGCCAGCACGCTGGCACACGAAGCCATCGCGCAAACCCTCGCCTGCGGCAGCAACGGCGAGCTCGCGACCGATTATCACGGCTTTGTCCTCGAACTCCTGCTGGCGGCGGCGGTACAGGGCGAAGCGTCCGGGCACCCGCTTGACGATGCGGTCTGGACCACGATGTGCCGCATGAGCGATGTCATTGCCGCGATGCTCGACGATCGCGCTCGTCCGCCGCGTCAGGGCGATGGCGATGACGGCATTGGCCTCTTGCTCGACGATCACGGCGGCAATCGCTGGCTTGGCCTGCTCAGCACCGGTGCGCGCCTGTTCGGCGGTCTGCCCTGGTGGCCCAGCTTGCCGGAGCCTGATCTGCGCACGTTTGTTCTGACCGACGGCATCAAGCCGCGTGCGGTCGCCGTGCGGCCCGCCCGCCGCCCGCATTTGCTTGACCGGGCGGGGCAGACTTTTCTCGTCGACGCTGAGCGAGCAGTGTGGTGCCGCTGCGACCATGGCCCGCATGGCTTCGGCCGGATTGCGGCGCATGCCCATGCGGATGCGCTGTCGATCGAATGCCGGATCGCCGGCGTCGAGATCTTCGCCGACCCCGGCACCTATTGCTATCACGGCGATTCGCGATGGCGGGCCTACTTCCGCTCCACGCTGGCCCACAACACGCTCTGCCTGTTCGCGCGCGATCAGTCGGTGTCGGGCGGGCCTTTCCTCTGGACACGGCATGCGCAGAGCCGGCTCGTCGCATCCAGCGGCCTTGACGAGCGTGATGCGGACGCAGACTGGGTCGCCGAGCACGCGGGATATCAGGGCGGCGCAGGCCTCCTGCATCGCCGTTCGGTGCAATTGCAGCGTCAGGCGGCGCGGCTCCTCGTCACCGATATTGTGCTTGGCGATGAAGGGCTTACCGCTCCGGCGAGCCTCAGCTGGCATCTCGGTCCCGAGGTGGAATGCACGCTCGAAGGGCGCACGGCACTGCTGTCGTGGCCCGGCGGGCGCGGCGAGCTCGATCTGCCGGCAGAACTCAGCTGGATGGCGTATCGCGGTGACGAGACCCTGCCTGCCGGCTGGTATTCACCGTCGTTCGATCTCAAGGTGCCGGCGACGACCTTGATCGGCTCCGGTACGCTCGCCGCCGGACAAAGTCTGGTGACGGAGTTGCGCTGGTTCTCAGACCCGGCACGCTGATCATGAAGATTCTCGTCGCGCACAACAGGTATCAGGGACGCGGCGGCGAGGACGTCGTCTTCGAAGCGGAAGTCGACCTGCTGCGCAACGCAGGCCACAGCGTCGAAACGCTCACGGTGAGCAACGAGGCGATCAATTCGCTGGCCGCGCGTATCGCGACGACGCTGTCGATCGCCGACAATGCGCAGGGAAAGCAGCGCGTGGCGGAGGCGATCGATCGCTTCCGCCCCGACATCGTCCACGTCCACAATTTCTTCCCGCTGCTCTCGCCGGCGGTGTTCGATCTGTGCCGGCAAAAGCGCGTGCCGGCCGTGGCGACGCTGCACAATTATCGCACCATCTGCACCGGCGGCATGCTGCTGCGCGACGGCCGCATCTGCCACAAGTGCCTGGACGGTGGGCATTTGTGGGGTGTCGTGCATCGCTGCTACCGCGGATCGCTGCCGGGCTCGCTGGCCTCCGCCTACATGATCGCGCGGCACCAGCGCCGCGGCACCTGGACGCGTCCCGGCCTGCGCCTGATCACGTTGACGCAGTTTGCCCGAAATCTGTTCACGCAGGCCGGCTTCGACGCCGGCCGGATCGATGTGAAGCCGAACTTCATGGCCGACCCGGGGGCACCTGATCCAGCGGCGCCGCGCACCGGGCTGCTCTATGTCGGACGGCTGAGCCGCGAGAAGGGCATCGATGTGCTGCTCGAGGCCGTTGCGGGCACAGCCGTGCCGTTGCGGATTGCGGGGGAGGGGCCGGAGGCGGCTGCGCTGAAGGCCCGGGCGAGCGGCAACGTCACGTTCCTTGGCGCCATCTCGCGCGAGGAGGTGTTTGCAGAAATGGCCAAGGCGCAGGCGCTGGTGGTGCCGTCGCTGTGGTACGAGGGATTTCCCATGGTCGTGGTCGAGGCCTTCGCGCGCGGGACGCCGGTGATTGCGTCCGAGATCGGCGGGCTTGCCGAGGTGGTGAGCGATGGCGGAACGGGCGCACTGATTCCGCCGGGCGACGCGGCCGCGCTCCGGCAGCGGATCGCTGACGTTGTCGGCGCCCCCGATCTGGCGGCTGCATGGGGACGGGCCGCACGGGCCGCCTATCTCGAGCTCTATGCGCCGGACGAGAACCGCCGGCTGCTCGAGGCGATATACGCGCGTACCGTCGGCGGATGATCGCCGCAAATCGGCACTCCGCGGGTAATCGGGCATCGTCGCGCCGTTTCCACGCCGGAGTCGCTAACACATTGCGGCAAATCTGGTGTTAATTTGTTATATTGCGGCGTCGGGCGGACGACACGCCGGGTTTGGCCTGGTGGTCGAGCGGCCCTGATTCTGCGGTTGATTCCACGAATTTCGCCCGATTGAAGCTCACAAATTGCAACCTGGCAGCGTCATAACACTCGGCTGACGACCCGCCGGTTGTGAAGTTTGACGCTTTTTTGGAAAAGCTCTCACGCGGTGCAGAAATATTTTTTCAGAACAGAAAATCGCGTCGAAGCGCGCACAACATCTGCGAAATTCGGTGCGCTCGCGCCAACCCGAGCCCCCGTGAAACCCCGTATAATCGCTACCCTTTTTTGCGCCGCGGCTAACATTGGCGGCTTGCCTGCACTGAATGTTAGCGCGCGCCTGAAATTGCGTTAAGTCTCGCAAAAACCTCACGGAACCAGACGTTAATAGCACATTGCTGATTGACTCTCGCATACCGCGGACTTAACAATGGACTTAACAAGTTCGTAACGTGTGTCCACATTTGAGCTGCGTCGCAACAAACGAGTTGTGATTCAACAGCTTACGTGTGGGCGAGCGGCTTGAATCCTCGTATCCCAAGCAGGGGCTACCTCGATGGCGACTTACAATCTCGACCAAACCGACCTCAAACACGCGATCAACTCGACGATCGATCACGCGACCCAGCAACAGATCATTGACTATTTGATCAATGCAGGGGTCGGCTACACCAGCCCCGATGACGGAACGGAGATCCCGGTCCAGGTCGGCGCCGGAATCTCCAACCCGGATCCGGCTGCCAATGTTCTCATCGAGACCAACGCCAATAACGTTGTTAACACTGACGCCAACCTGAAGGCGATCATCGAAGCCACCAGCAGCGACGTGACGCTGACGGTCAACGGCAGCACCCCGGTGCTGGTCGCAACCGGCGACGGCAACGATCAGGTCTTCATCAACAACACCGGCGATACGACGGTTCTCACCGGCGCCGGCAATGACACCGTCTTCGGCGGGTCGGGGCACGATTCAATCAGCGGTGGCGCCGGCAATGACGTGCTCGTCGACAATGCCTCCGGTCACAGCACGCTGGACGGCGGCACCGGCAACGATCTGCTGTTCGGCTCTGGTTCCGACACGCTGCTCGGCGGCGCCGGCAACGACACGCTCTACGGCGGGACCTCGTCCGATCTGGTCGGAGGTCGCGGCAACGACGTGCTGGTCGGCGGCACGGGCAACAATCTGCTCTCCGGCGGCGCCGGCAACGACGCGCTCTACTCGAACTCGGATGCGTCGCACGGCTCGGTCCTGAGGGGTGGTGACGGTGCCGACTCGCTCTACGGTGGCGCCGGCGCCGATACGCTGTATGGCGGCGACGGCAAGGATCTGTTCGTTGGCGGCACCGGGACTGTCGCGGAGTACGGTGGCAACGGTAACGACATCCTCTACTCCGGTAGCGATGCATCGCACGCGACGGCGGTCTACGGCGGCAACGGCAACGACTCGCTCTACGGCGGTGCCGGCAACGACACGCTGTATGGCGGCAATGGCAGCGACACGCTGGTCGCTGGTTCGGGCACGCAGACGCTCATCGGCGGCAACGGCAGCGACTCGTTCGTCGGCTCCGCCACCGGTACGGCCTCGATGGTCGGCGGCAATGGTCAGGACTACTTCTATCTGTCCAACGCCACCAGCAGCGACACCATCGACGGCGGTGCCAGCAACAAGGACTCCCTGACCTTCCTCGATCATGCCTCGACCGACGTGACCGACATCAGCGCCGGATCGAACGGTTCTCTGGACATCACCTTCAGCAATGGTCAGGTGACCCAGATCAGCAGCATCGAATACCTGATCTTCAACGATGGTCACTCGACCAAGCTGTAAGATCTCAGGTCTTCACAAACTAGGTCTTCACTAAACGAAGGCGCCGCCTCAACCCTGGTTGAGGCGGCGCTTTTTTGCGATTGCAGGTGGTGTTCTGAAATGCTGTCTGATAATCTCGGAGTGTTGCAGCCTGCTCCAATTGTGAGTCATCGAGATAATTTAAGCGTTTGCTTAGCGATGATGTAGCGCGTTCAAGCAGGGGCTCCATCGATGGTGACGCAAAACCTGAACCAGACGGGGCTCAAGGCAGCGATCGGCTCCACGATCGATCACGCAACCCGGCAACAGATCCTCGACTATCTGATCACGGCGGGGATCGGGTACACCTCGCCGGATGACGGCACCACGATCCCGGTCCAGGAGGGCGCCGGGATCAGCAACCCGGATCCGGACGCCAATGTCCTGATCGAAACCAACGCGAACAATACGATCAAGCTTGACGCCAAGCTGAAGGCGATCATCGAAGCCACCAAGAGCGACGTGACGCTGACGGTGAACGGCGCCGCCCCGGTGCTGGTCGCGACCGGCGCCGGCAACGACGTTGTCACCTTCAACAACAACCGCGGGACGACGGTCCTCGTCGGTGCCGGCAACGACACGGTGTACGGCGGTGGCGTGGGTCACGAAACGATGGACGGTGGCGCCGGCAACGACTGGCTTTGGGGCGGTAGCTCAGCGCAACTGTTTGGCGGTAGCGGCGACGACACGCTGCTGTCCGGCGGCCCGGTGTTCGATACGAGCATTTCCAGTACGCTTTACGGCGGTACCGGCAACGATGTGCTGTTCGGTGGCTGGGGCAACGATCAACTGTTTGGTGGCGCCGGTGACGACTGGTTGAGCGCAGGTTTCGGCAACGAGATTCTCGACGGCGGCGCGGGCAATGACACGCTGGTTGCCGGCATGGACAGCTGTCAGCTCTACGGTGGCGCCGGCGACGACATACTCTACGCGGACCTGTTTGCGGGGCGCGGTTCGATGCTGTCGGGCGGTGACGGCAACGACACGCTGGAGGGCGGTGCCAGTGGCGTCGCCGACACGCTGGATGGCGGCGCCGGCGACGACTTGCTGCAGGGCGGCGTCAGCACTGTTGCGGAGTACGGTGGCAGCGGTAACGACGTTCTCAAGTCAGGCGCCGGTTATGGGCTCGGCACGTTGCTCGATGGCGGTGCGGGCGACGACACGCTGGTTGCCGGTGCAGGGTATAATCCTGCCAATATCGGTTCCGACACGCTGGACGGCGGTGCCGGCGACGACCTGCTGATCGGCGCTGCCGGGACTGTTGCGGGGTATGGTGGCCGCGGTAACGACGCGCTCTACTCGCACTCGGATGCATCGCATGGTTCGCTTCTCGACGGTGGTACCGGCAGCGACTCGGTGTATGGCGGTGCGGGTGCCGACACGCTCTACGGCGGTGCCGGCAACGACCTCCTGGTCGGCGGCGCCAGGACTGTCGCGGAGTACGGTGGCGACGGCAAGGACGTGCTTTACTCCGGCAGCGACGCGTCGCATGCGACCTCGCTCTATGCCGGCGATGGCAACGATTCGCTCTACGGCGGCGCGGGCAACGACACGCTGTATGGCGGCTCCGGCAGCGACACGCTGGTCGCCGGTTCGGGCACGCAGACGCTGATCGGCGGCAACGGCAATGACTCGTTCGTCGGCTCCGCCACCGGTACGGCTTCGATGGTTGGCGGCAGTGGTCAGGACTACTTCTACCTGAAGAACGCCACCAGCAGCGACAGCATCGACGGCGGTGGGGGCAGCAGGGACTCGCTGACCTTCCTCGATCACGCCTCGACCGACGTGACCGACATCAGCTCCGGATCGAACGGCTCTCTGGACATCACCTTCAGCAATGGCCAGGTGACCCAAATCAGCAACATCGAATACCTGATCTTCAACGATGGTCACTGGACCAAGCTGTAAGATCCTGGGTCTGCACCAAACGACGACGGTGCCTCAACCTGGCCGAGGCGGCGCCTTTCTTTTGCATCCGAACATGCTGAGCTTTGTCGATCGACCCGCTCGAATGGCTGATCTCCATTACAAGTCCCGCGCCAGGCATTTCCCGTCGACGGATGTTAGAAGTTACTTTGTCACATTCGGACCACGTAGCTTTTGTAAAGCCGGGAAGCTTGCTTGACCCGATGGAACTGTGGCCAATAGCTTTCCACGGCCTTGGTAACATCAGTCAAGATAAGCGATCGCTGTAGAAATCAGCCGCTTAACGGACCAACGCGTGGAGCTCTCGAATTGGCCAAGAAGAAGATGCTGAATGCCGGTGCTGGATTGACGGTTGCCAAGCGGATCCAGCCGCTCCTGACATCGCCTGAGTGGGAAGAGATTCGATTGGATGTCGACGCAGACGTGGATCCGGACATCGTCGGATCGATCACCGATCTCTCCGAACTGTTCCCGCCGGCCTCGTTCGACGCGATCTGGTGTTCCCACCTGATGGAGCACCTCTATGCCCATGAGATTCACCCGACCTTTGTCCAGTTCCGCGAGGTCCTCAAGCCGGACGGATTCGCGCTGATCATGTCGCCCGATCTCGAGGCAGTGGCCCAGCACATGCTGACTCAAGGTCTCGGTGCGATCGCCTATGTCTCGGCGGCCGGTCCGATCCGGCCATTGGACATGATCTACGGACATTCCGGCGCAATCGAGCAGGGGCGTCATCATATGGCGCACAAGACCGGCTTTTCGACCGACCGGATGGGGAACCTGCTGCTCAGCGCCGGGTTTCCGACCGTCTCCGTGCGCAGCGGGAATTTCGAGATCTGCGCATTGGCGCTGATGCCGGAAGCCGATGATGGGCGGATCCGGCCGCTCCTGGAGGCCTGCGGGTTCGACTTCCGGGAGACCGTCAGCGCCGCCTGACGGTTGTCGATGTTAAACAATGTTATAAGATTCCGTGGTTAAACCCGATCCGCAGCAATGTCGGGACAGGCTTCTCAAACCTTCTCGATACATATATTTTTGGCTGGCTTGCTGAAAATGCTGCGTTAGCGAACTAACAATGATAAGTTATAGTTCGCTGAGAACCGGATCTGCGCAGTCGAAACTTCGAGGCATCCATGACCACACACCTCTCGCTCGTCGGCGCTGCTTCGGTGGACGACCTGCCACCCACCGGCCTCGCATGTCTCGTCATCGTTGCAAGACAGCATGGTTTGCACCTCACCACGTCCCAGCTCATCCATGACAATCTCCTGCGCGATCAGGAAGTCACGCTCCCCGAGCTCCTGAAGTGCGCGAATTCGTCGGGCATGACGGCAAAGGCCGTCAAGCTGGACTGGAAGGGCCTGAGCCACCTCAAGCGGGCGCTGCCGGCAATCGTTCGCCTGCGCGACGGCAGCCACATGGTGTTGCTGCGCCTTGAGGGCGATGAGAACAGCACCCGGGTGGTGTTGCGGGATCCCAACGCGAGCGAGGATGCCCTGCTCGTGATCGATCAGCCGCGTTTTGAGGACATCTGGTCGGGCGATGTCGTCATGGCCAAACGCGATTACGAGATTTCCGACGAGACCCAGCCGTTCAGCTTGGGTTTTGTCGTCGCCTTGCTGTTTCGCGAACGGCGCATCCTGCGCGACGTCGCGATCGCGGCGCTGATCCTGGGCTTTATGGGCCTGGCGCCGATCATGTTCTGGCGGCTGCTCTCGGACAAGGTCATTTTCTACAAGGCCTACAACACGTTCTACGTGCTGTGTGTTGCGATGTTCGTCGTCATCCTGTTCGAGGCGGCATTCACGTTCCTGCGGCAGTATCTGGTGCAGCGCCTGACGGCACGCATTGACGTCAAGCTGTCGACTTACGTGTTCGAGAAGGTCCTCAATCTGCCGATCGATTACTTCGAACAGAACCCTGTCGGCCTGATTTCCCGGGACATCCGCGAAGTGTTCCGGATTCGTGGCTTTCTGACCGGGCAATTGTTCGGGACTGTTCTCGATTCGACGACGCTCTTTTTCTTCCTGCCCGTCATGTTCTTCTTCAGCCCGATCATGACGCTGATGGTTCTGGCTTTTGCTGGAGCGATCGTTACCTGGCTCGTCCTGATGCTGCCGGCCTACCGGAAGAAGTCCTCGGCAACTTTGGCGGCTGAGGGCGCGCAGGGCGCGTTTCTGATCCAGAGCCTGAACGGCATGAGGACCATCAAGTCGCTGGCGCTTGATACGCGGCAGCGGCACATGTGGGATGTGCTGGTGGCGCGCGTCGCCAAGGCGCGTCTTGCGGAAGGCTTGACCGGAACTGCGATTCAGACGCTGGTGCGTCCCCTCGAACGGCTGGCGGTGAGTGCTCCCTATGCGTTCGGTGTCTACCTGGCGGTAAGCAGCGGCGATCCGGTCTATGTCGGGGCGCTGTTTGCCTTTTTGATGCTGTCGCAACGTGTTGCCGGCCCGCTGATGCAGATGGCTCAGCTCATCAACCAGTATGACGAGGCGCGCACCGCAGTCACGATCGTCGGCAGGCTGGTGAATCAGCCGGCGGAAGAGGGACGTTCCGGCCATGGCGTGAGGGACCCGCTGAAGGGTTTGATCGAGTTCTCCGGTGTCACATTCAAGTACAAGGGCGCGGTGTCGCCGGCGCTGAACAATGTCTCCTTCGAGATTCCCCTCGGCACCACGCTCGGCGTGATGGGCAAGAGCGGCTCGGGCAAGACCACGATCACCCGGCTGTTGCAGCGCCTGCACTCCGACTATGGCGGTCTGATCAAGGTCGACGGTATCGATGTCCGCGAATACGATGTCGATCATCTCCGGCGCAATGTGGGCGTCGTGCTGCAGGAGAACTTCCTGTTCAGCGGCACCATCCGCGAGAATATTTCCGCCGCAAAGCCGGATGCGACCTTCGACGACGTTGTCAGGGCGGCACGAATGGCCGGCGCCGAGGAATTCATCGACAAGCTGCCGCGAGGCTACGAGACCTATATCTACGAGGGTTCCACCAATCTCTCCGGCGGCCAGCGTCAGCGGCTTGCGATCGCGCGTGCCCTGATCGTCAATCCTCCGATCCTGATCCTGGACGAAGCGACCAGCGCGCTCGATGCGGAGAGCGAGACCATCGTGAACGCGAACATTTCGCGGATTGCGCATGGCCGCACGCTGATCATCATCTCGCACCGCCTGTCGTCGCTGACCAAGGCCGATGCGATCCTCGTGCTCAATCGCGGCGTGGTCAACGATATCGGACGTCATGATGAACTTCTGGAACGAAACGACATCTATAGCTCGCTCTGGTACCAGCAGAATACACACCTTGTTCCGACGGGCCGCAGCGACAAGAACTTCAGGAGCCCGACCCTTGTCTCCTAACCAAGCTTCGCTCGCGACCGTTCGCCAGTTCCAGTCCGAGACCGACGCGATCCGCGAGGCCGCCGAGCCGCTACTGGCCCGCGCGACGCTTTTCGTGCTGTCGGCGTTCCTGGTATCGCTTGTGGCGATCATGTGCCTCACGCGCCTCGATCGGGTGATCACGAGCGTGGGCGGCAGGATCGTTCCCGTCGATTCGATCAACGTGCTGCAGGCGCTCGACGCGTCGATCATCAAGACGATCGATGTTCGGGACGGTCAGCAGGTTGAGAAGGGGCAGCTGCTTGCGACCCTCGATTCGACCTTCACCGCGGCCGACGTCACGCAGTACAAGTCGCAGGTTGCGAGCCTTGACGCGCAGGTGGCCCGCGATGAGGCCGAACTGTCCGGAAAACCGTTGTCATTTGGTGGGACCAAGGATCCGGAGGCCACCAAGTACAACGCCTTGCAAAAGGCGCTCTACGACCAGCGCGTTGCCCAGTACAACGCGCAGGTGACGAGCTACGATTCCAAGATCAGTCAGACCGAAGCGACGATCCAGAAGGCGAGAAAGGACGACGAGCGGTATGGTCAACGCGCCGAGATCGCCAGCAAGATCGAGGACATGCGCTCGACGCTTGCCGAAAGCGGCAGCGGATCCAAGCTCAACCTTTATCTATCGCAGGATACCCGCCTGGAGTTGTTGCGTCAGATCGACAATACGCACAACACCTTGCTGGAAGCGCAACACCAGCTGGACTCGCTGAAGGCGGACCGCAAGGCCTTCATCGAGCAGTGGAACGCGCAGCTGAGCCAGGATCTGGTCACGACGCGCAACAGCCTGGACACGGCCCGCGCATCCTTTGACAAGGCCACCAAGCACCAGGACCTCGTGCGGTGGACGGCGGCAGAGCCATCGGTCGTGCTGACGCTCGCCAAGCTCTCGGTCGGATCCGTGCTGAAGCCGGGCGATCCCTTCATCACGCTGATGCCGCTGAGGACGCGGCTCGAGGCCGAGATCCAGATCCTGTCGCGCGATGTCGGCTTCGTTCGGCCGAACGACCCCTGCACGATGAAGGTCGATGCCTTCAACGCGGCCGAGCACGGTACGGCGCAAGGCAAGATTCGCTGGATCAGCGAAGGTGCCTTCACGACCGATGATGACGGAAAGGCCGTCGATGCCTTCTACAAGGCGCGGTGCTCGGTCGACGAGACCAACTTCAAGGATGTTCCGAAGAACTTCCGCCTCATCCCCGGCATGACGCTGCAGGGCGATGTCAATGTCGGCACCCGCTCGGTGGCGATGTATCTGCTCGGCGGCATGCTGCGCAGTGCCAAAGAAGCTATGCGTGAGCCATGACGGTATCGGCGCGATCCCTGCTTGAGTTGTTCCGATCCGGTTCGTCCCGTTCAGAGTCACAGCCGTTTGAACGGGGATTGGCGGCTTACGAGAACCGGCAATATCTCGAGGCGTTCCGCCTTTGGAGGCTTGCGTCGGAAGCGGGCAATCCGGAGGCGGATTACCGGATCGGACTGCTCTATGCGAAGAACGAGGGTGTTATCGGCAGCCTTCCGGACGCGGTCGCGTGGTATGACCGCGCCGCCCTGAGCGGACATACCGATGCGCAATTCCAGCTTGGCTTGATCTACTTCCACGGCGTCCAGGCTGCCGTCGGACCGAACAGGCCCGAGATGTGGCGGCAGTCCACTGCGGCGCGTCTGGGTGACAAGGCCGCCAGCGTCCACGATCTGGTGTTCCCGAACGGGACCGGCGTACCGAGGGATCTCGACATCGCCTTCCTCTGGATGTCGGTGGCGGCAGAAGCCGGCAAGGCGGAGGCGCAAGCGATCCTTGGTGACATGTACGCCAACGGGCAAGGCTGCGCGCGGGATCACGCGACTGCCCTGCGTTGGTACCAGGCCGCGGCCGAGCAGAACGCGGCGTCAGGTCAATTCGCACTCGGTGACGTGCATTATCAAGGGCGCGGCGTTCCGGTTGATTTCGCGCAGGCCGCGGCCTGGTATCAGAAAGCTGCGGAGCAGGGGCATGTCCGCGCACAGGTTGCGCTCGCGTTCATGAGCCTCAAGGGCACCGGCCTCCCCGCGAACGCTGAAGAGGCCGCGCGGCTGTTCCAGAGTGCGGCCGCCCACGACGATACGATCGCGCTCTACAACATCGCGCTGCTGCGGCTGAGCGGCAAAGGGACCGTCAAGGATCTCGACAAGGCCGAGACCGCGTTGCGCAAGGCGGCACGGAAGGATTACCTGCCGGCGATCCAGGCGCTGGCTGAATTCTATGCGCTCGGCACTGCTGCGGAACCGGATCTGCGCGAGGCGGCGTATTGGTACGAGAAGGCGGCAGAGCGCGGCGACGCGCAGGCGCAGTTCTTTACCGGGCGCTTCTATGCCACCGGCACCGGCGTTGCGCCCAGCATTCGCCAGGCCGCGAAGTGGTTCGAACGCGCGGCCGAGAACGGCCATGCCACGGCGGCCCACAACATCGCGGTGTTCTACCTCAACGGCAACGGCGTGACGCGCGACGCCGCGACCGCGATCAAGTGGTTCGAGCGCGCCTCCGAGGGCGGCATCAGCGCCGCGGGCGTGCAGCTCGGCCGGCTCTACTCGGCGGGTAACGGCGTGCCGCGCGACCAGGCGCGGGCAGCCGAATGGCTTAGCAAGGCGGCCAACGGCGGCGACGCCGATGCGAAGACGGCCTATGCCGTGTTTCTGATCCAGGATGACCCATCCGAAGCGCGTCTTGCGCAGGCACGCACGCTGCTGACCGACGCCGCTGAGGTCGGTCACTCCGCCGCGGCATTCCAGCTGGGCGGGCTTCACATGGGGAGATCAGGTGGTCCCGTCGATCTACCGGCGGCCGCCCAATGGTTCAAGCGTGCGGCAAGTGCCGGCCATGTCGAGGCCCAGCACAGCCTGGCGCTCCTGTATTCCGATCCCAAGAGCAGCCTCAAGGATCCGCAGGCCGCCACAAGCTGGATCGTCAAGGCTGCCGAAGGCGGCAACGCCGCAGCGCAGTTCAAGCTTGCGGTGATGTATTGCACCGGGCAGAGCGTCGAGCAGGATCTTGCCCAGGGCGTCAGGTGGTACGAGGCGGCGGCGCGCCAGGGCCATGCGACGGCGCAATACAACCTTGCCGCGATGCTGGGGCGCGGACAGGGCTGCGAGGCCGATCCGGCGAAGGCGGCCGAATGGTTCAAGGCAGCTGCGGAGCAGGGCATGGTGGAAGCCCAGCTCGCGCTTGGCGATGCGCTGCGCGCCGGCAGCGGCGTCGCGCAGGACCGCGATTCTGCGCTGCGCTGGTATCGACAAGCGGCACAGCGGAACAACGAAGGGGCGCTGCGCCGCCTGCAGGCGATGGGCGAGAGCGTCGGCTGATGTTGCTGGATGCGTGCCTCTCGTCGTGCGCAGCTAAAGCAGAGACGATCGGCGGCTTTGTTGTTGGGCGCGAAGGCACGGAAGCAGGCACGTCTGGATGACAATCTGGGCAAGACGAACGATGACTTTCATATCGACGACAGAGAGATTGCGTTAATGTTGCGGTCGCGGAGCAAACCTTCCATGTATCATTGGTTGTGTGAAGATGACCGATAGCACCGGGAGGTCATCGATCTTGGGTGTGCTTGAATAACAACGTGATCTCGGAATCGAACTTTTGGTTCACCGAGAAAGAACTGGGACCAACGTTAAACGTTGGCAGGAGATTGAGTGGCAATGAACAAGATTGTTGAACGGAGCGTCAGGGACACAAGGGACATGCAGCCCGTTGCCAGTCCGGTTCAGCAGGACGATCATTCGCAGAGCGTGTTCCTGGATCCGGATGTAAGCGATCTTCAATCCGGACCAAGATTGCGCGGCGCTATCCTCGAGTATTCTGGGCGGGCGATTTCCGGTTGGATTGTGGACGCTCAATCGCCTGCTTCGACCGTCTCGATCGCGCTCTTTGTCGCTTCGCATTGTGTCGAAGAGGGACGGACAGGCCGACCGGCGCCGGCCAGCATCGGCAAGCAGAGCGCGATCGGGCGTCCCGGATTTCGGATCAATCTATCGACGCGCGGCGTGCGCCGCCGCCTCGCACGCGCGCTGAGAAACGCGCTGGTCGAACCCAAGCATGCGCAGATCTATCTCCGCGTCAGCCTGAACGACGGCGAGTACTACGAGATACCCCTGTTCGAAAACTTCGCGCCAAGCGAGGTAGTTGTTGCGCTCGGCTTCTCGACCGAAGACTACGACGATCTCCTGTTTCCGAACAACGACGGCAGGGTCGTTACCGGACTTGCGGAGGGCACCAGCAAGGAGGTGCGCTACATTTGTTTTTACCTGCCGCAATTCCATTCATTTGAAGAAAATGACCGGTGGTGGGGACCGGGGTTCACCGAGTGGACCAACGTCGCGCGCATGCGCGCGCAATTCCCCACGCACGAATCGCCATGGCTGCCGGCTGATCTCGGCTTCTATGATGTCCGGCTGCCGGAAACGCGCCGTCAGCAGGGTGACCTGGCGCGCAAATACGGCGTCGACGGGTTCTGCTACTACGTCTACTGGTTCCAGGGTCGGAGGCTGTTGGAAAAGCCGCTCCAGCTCATGCTTGAGGACGGAGAGCCGAACCTGCCGTTCTGCATCTGCTGGGCAAACGAGAACTGGTCCCGCCGGTGGGACGGTTCGGATGCCGAACTGCTGCTGGGGCAGAATCACTCGCTGGACGATGATGTTCGCTTTATCGACGACATGGCCGATCTGCTGCTCGATGAGCGCTACATAACCGTCGATGGTCGAAAGATCATCGTCATCTACCGGCCGTCATTGTTGCCGGACAAGCAGCACTTGTTCGAGATCTGGCGCAAGCGAGCCAGAGAGCTCGGGATCGGTGAGCTTCTGATCTGCAACGCGATGACGTTCGGAGAGTTCGACCCGCGAGACGTCAATTGTGATGCCGCAATCGAATTTCCGCCGCACACGGTCTCGACGAGGGAGGTGCCGCCGACCGACGTCCACGCACCGGCGACCTTCGCCGGAAAGGTGTACGACTATGTCGACGCCATGCGGTCGTCTCTCGGCAAGAGCTACGATTTCCCGTTTTTTCCCGCCGTGATGCCGCGCTGGGACAATACGCCGCGCAAGGGCGCGCGCGGTCACGTCTTTACCAGGTCGAGCCCGGAGGCGTTCGAGGTCTGGCTTCGCGACGCGACCCTGCGGGCGAAGGGCAACAGCTTTACCGAGTCATTGGTCTTCATCAATTCCTGGAACGAGTGGGCGGAGGGCGCTCATCTCGAGCCGGACTCGCGCTATGGACGCGCGTTTCTGGAGGTCGTGCGGCGGGTCGCTTCGGCGGAGCCTATTTCGGCCCAGATTCGAAATACTCCGGACCTTCTGGATTGCCTGAGCAGGCAGGAGCTCGAATGGGCGGTGAAGGAATCATCCGCGCATGTCGAGGTGCTGGCAAACCTGCATCGATCGGGTCTCGGTCAGTCGGGGGTGCAGCGTATCAGAAGCGGCGTCCCGGTCGAGGCAGAAGGCGCGTCCGATGGTCCGGTGGGCTCGTTGCTGGTCATTGAAAACATCAACTCCCAAACGAGCGAGCGGGTGATCGCCGATCCGCGATACGAGATAGTGGTGCGCGGATGGATCTGTGCGGGCACTGCTTTCGAAGCAAGCAGGCAAAGAACGGGCTTCCTGGTCCTGTCGTCGCTTGCCGCGGAGAATGCAGCGAACAGCGGGTACTGTCTGATCGTTGACTGGCACGAGCGCGTCGACGTGAAGGAATACATGAAGGCCGAAAGCAAGGACTCCTATTTCGGTTTTCAGGTGTCCTTCTCGATTCGGGATCTGGCGGATGGTGAGTATCAACTCGCGGTCCTGGAGGTCGGCGACGGAGCCAGTCTCCTCGTGAGGTCGCGTCACTCGATCATCGTGAGACGTTGAGGCCGGCTATGCTCGCAAGTGTCGTCATCGCCTGCTACAAGCACGAACAGTACCTCGAGGAATGCCTCGAGACTGTCTATCAACAGACCTTTGCCGACCTCGAACTCGTCATCGTGGACGACAATTCGCCGGACAAGAGCTTTGAGGTCGCGCAGAAGGTCATCAAGAAGAAGTCGTTTGGGAAGCGCTTTGTTTCCTGCAAGCTGCTCAAGAACCCGCAAAATCTGGGCGCCCACTACACCTGGAACAGAGCATTGTCGCTGACCGGCGGCGACCTGATTTTCCTTTTGAACTCGGACGACGCCTTTTCCAGGGATCGGGTTCGACAGTTCGCGGACAAGTGTGGCAAGGAGCGGCTGTTTTTCGGCTTCTCGGCGGTCGAGCCGATCGATGAACACGGCAAGTCGATCGCCAACTATCAGTTTCCGACACGCCTGCGCTATGCAATCGACCGCGCTCAAATTGCCAGCACGCCATTGTCATGGACGTTCCTGGATTCCCAGATCGCGGCCTCAACCGGAAACTTTGTCTTCAGCCGCGAGCTGTTGCGGCAGGTCGGCTGGCTCGCCGATCTCAAATACTGCCACGACTGGGACTTCGCCCTGCGCGCCGTAACGAAAGTCGAGCCGACCTACCTTGAGACCGACCGCTATCTGTATCGGCTTCATTCAACCAACAGTTTCCGAAGTCTGAGCAAGGTGGCGGAGAGCGAGACCAAGGCCTGCATGGAGTCGTATTGTCTGAATGCGATCGCGTCGAGGCCTCAGAACAAGACCTGCCTCAGTCCGTCGAATTTCGGCGATTCATTCTATGACTTCGTGAAGCTGCATCCCAATTTCAATTATTGGGTGAAGCAGATCTACGCGCCGTATCATCTGGAGCATCGGACCGTGGAGTCGAACGATCGGACCAGGCCGCTTCGCTGGCGCTGATCAAGGCGCGTAAGGCCGGCGCTGTCCGTTCCGATCGAATCGGAACGGAGCGGGGCTTCAGGTTCGGCGCACCTGCTTCACGGATGCCGGCACGCGGTTCGCGCCAAGGCGATCTAACACAGGTTCTTGGACGACGACTGCGCAGTCGCTTTCAACACTTCGCGTAGCGCTTCGAGGCGATCGGTTTGACAAGGCATGGTGGGGACCAGCCAGCCACCCTCGTCATTTTCGTTCCAGGCATAGATCAGTACTGCGGGCGCCCGGCGATCGGGTGCGCGGCTGTTCACCCAGCTGATCGATTGCGCCAGATGGCCAGCCAATTCCTTCTTGGTCGGAGCTGTATAGAAATTGGTGATCCCGTCGCCGGGACGCTGCTTTGTCTCCCAGGGCACGGGGTGTTCGATGCGAGGGCGCCTGTCCCATCCCGTCATCACCGTGGGCACAACGGGGAGCTGGCTGGCGGCCAGATCATTCCAGCCTTTTTCGGCATATTTCGCGAGATCGGCAAAGCTTCCCCGGCCGTTGCCGGTTGTCAGCGCATACGACCCGACTGCGTCGGCGCCCACATTGGCGGCCTCCTGGCTCAGGAATTTCATGTCTCCTGCCAGCACGATGTAGGGATCCGCGAGACCAGCTCCGTTCGCGTCGGATTTGAACTTGCTCAACTGGCTCCGGAGGCCTTCCACACCTCCCCAGCTTCGCTGCACATCTGCACCCTTGATGAAGCCCAGGAAGTAGAGCGGCCGATCGTTCTCCACCTTCAGATAGTTCTTGTCCGCCATCAGGCCGATGTGCTCGTGGGGGAGCGAGGACAGCTTGGCCAGCGATCCCCACCGGCCGAGCTCGGTGAACATGCAGTATCGGAGATTGGCGGCCTTGGGACGTGCCCTGAACTCGTAAAGGGCTTTCGACATCGGATGGTTGGCCCCGTAGGCGGCAAATGCCCAATAATCCAGTCCGGCAAAAATCGCCTGGTCGATCTCCTTATCCATCTCGTTCTCGATCGAGGTCGGGAAATCAAGCGTGTTGGGCGCGCGGTTCACCTGCGTCCCGAAGAAGGGAGTCCGCCAACGATATCTTTCAGGGGCGAGCGATTGCTTGACGGCCTCGGTTGGTTGCGAGCCCGGTGAATACCAGGCGTCCCATCGAATTGCGCCCACGAGCGGCCTGTGAGGGACCGGGGCCGCGGCAGACTGCCCGGAACCCAAGACGCTGAGCGCGCCGGGCAGGAAGCTTGCGGATAGTGATGTTAAAAACATCCTTCGCGTGAGCGCGAACGGCTTCCGAGCTGCTTCGTTCCTATTGTCCATTGGCGATCTCCGATCGTTCCCGTCCCGTGACACGATTTTCGTGCAAACGACACCAAGCCTCTCTGCTCTATTGTATTGATTTTCCTCGAAATAACCTTACAACAGTTAAGTGTGAGCACTTCGTGTTATAGCCTTAATCTCGCAAAATAAGTGCGTTAGTAGGGAATTCGTGGTGCGAGCCAATGTTAATTGCTTGTTGATCTCGTGGGGAGCGGCGCAGGTTGGACATGGAAATTCCAGCATTGTCTAGTTTCAGCTCAGGCGTGAATCTCGATACGCTTCCAGCAAGTGAGATCGAGACAAGGCTTAGAGAATTCTTTTCCGGGCGGATCGCAAATCCGAATCCCGACGAACTGATCCAATCGGTCAAGCAGTTGGAGCAGCAGTTCGGTGATTACAGGGAATTCCAGTTTGCAAAGGCGGCGGCGCTTGTGCAGGCATGTGATTTCGCCGGAGCGCGCGGTATCCTTCTCGACCTCGTCAAGCAGCTGCCGTCCGACTCGCGGGTGTTGCATCGCCTCGCGATCGCGGATCTCAACATGGGAGCCGCCTCCGAAGCGCAGGACGTCTATCTTTCCGCGCTCGCTGCAGCCCCGAAAAGTGAAAATCTGCGGCGAGAGTTTGCCGGCCTCCTGCGCGTGATGGAGGCGAGGAAGCTCTATGCCGGGATCGATCGCAAGAAGCACGGCCTCGCAGTGGTGTGCGCCATCAAGAATGAGGGCGACGATCTGCTGGAATGGCTGCACTTCCACAAACTGGTAGGGGTCGATCACTTCTACCTTTACGACAACGGCAGCACCGATAATACGCATGCCGTCATCGAGTCCTTCCCGTGGCCCGAAATGATCACGTATCATTTCGTCGCAGGGGAATTCGGTCAGATGCGCGCATTCTCGCATGCGATCGACAGCTATCGCAATTGTTCGGAATGGTGCGCCTTCATTGATGCGGATGAGTATCTGTTTCCGACCGAGGCCGGCAACATCAAGGACGTCCTGGCGGAGGTCGGGCCGGCGCCGGCCGTGGCGGTGCAGTGGTTGAATTTCGGATCGAACGGTCACGACGCGAGGCCGGCCGGCTTGTGCATCGAGTCCTTCACGCGTCGGGCGCCGGACGACTTCCCGGATCATTTCATCATGAAGTCGATCCTGAGGCCCGACACGATCGTGGCCTACCTGCATCCCCATCAATCCCTGATTTTGGGTTGCTACGTCCAGGAAGACGGCACGCCTGTGTTTCCGATCGGCGGGCGCATTACCGCTCCAAAGCGGAACAAGCTCGTGATTAATCACTACTACACGAAGTCGAGGCAGCAATTGCTGAAGAAGCGCGAGCGCGGCAGGCCGTTGGCCGATGGTGATCCTGAAAAGATCCGCGCGATGGAGTTCTTCACCTTGCGCGATCGCAATGACGTTGAAGACGCAACGATTCAACGATTTCTTCCGGAGCTGAAGAAACTGATCCCGAGCTGAATCTGGGGAACAGCGATGTTCCTCGCTGGGGGAGGGCTATCGCCCAGGCGTCCCTTCGGCGACCGTGCAAGCGTCTGGCCTCGTGGCTCGAGACGCGCCGCAAGCGGCGCTCCTCGCCATGAGGGTCTACAGCTCTGCCACAAAAACAACGCCTCATCCCCGCGCAAAGGTTTTGCCTTTGTCGCTGGAGGTGCCTGCCATGGGCGGCGTCGCGAAGGATGGCCGCAAAGACGCGGCGCACAGGATTTTCCAAATACGTTAGCCCCGCTCGCCTGGTAGAGGGCGGCAGGCGAGCGCCCCGATAAATCGTGGGGTGCTTGCAGCGATCCCTGATCGCAGCGGTCGGCTACAGGGGCTCCAGCCGGTATTTCTGCAGCAGCGCTTGCGCGGCGTCGACGTCGATCCTCGGCGGCCTCTGGAAGATCGACATGTTGTTGGCACGCGCGATTTCCCGGGCGACCGTCCGCACCGGATGGTAGTGGGGGCGGTTCTCGAAGTCATGAATTGCAATGAAGGCGCCCGGTGCGGCGTGAAGCACGCACTGCACGAAGCAGGCCACGCGAAACCGGCCATCGATGAAATACAGGTCGGCAGTCCTGCTTTCCGGACGCTCCCAGACGAGTTCGTGATAGTCGGGCCACGAGCTCTCTCGCTCCCGGTCCGCCGGATGACCCCATTCGCGCAGCTTGCCGATATCGACGTGCAGCAGCAGCGGTTTGGTGCTTGCGCCTTTTGTGGCGTCGCCGACGTTGGAGAGCCATTCCTCGGAGGAATCAATGGAGATGACCCACTCCTTCTTGGTTTGGCAGGCCAGCCAGGTGCTTCCTCCCGAGCCAAATTCCAGATAGCGCGTCGAGATATCCACGAAACTCTTGAACAGTGTCAGTTCCTGACCGTCCATTGCGACATTCATGGCGAATCCTGTCGTTTCTTGATTGCTCTGGTGGGTGGCGCCCACCATTGGCGGAAGGCGGATGTGGCTCGTCAAACGGCGATGAGGTTGAATCGTCATCGCGCTTCCCGGCTTCCTGCTTGGACAACGTCCCTCCGCAAGACCGCCTCTGGCATTTCGAGCAAGCGCCGGATGTTCACATCCTTGAACCCGGGCGCTCGCGAGAGATCGGCGACTACTGGTTCAGCCCGACGCGCTCGACCTTGTAGCCGCGCTCCAGGATCGCGCGCCACCATGGCTGCTCGTCGACATACCAGCGCACGGTCTTGGCGATGCCGGTTTCAAAATTCTCCTCGGCGCGCCAGCCGAGCTCGGTTTCGAGCTTGGTGGCGTCGATGGCGTAGCGGCGGTCATGGCCAGGCCGGTCTTTGACGAAATTGATCAGTTGACGCCGCGGGCCTGCCGCAGCCGGCGCGACCTCGTCGAGCAGGTCGCAGATGCTCTCGACCACGTGCAGATTGGTGCGCTCGTTGCGGCCGCCGACATTGTAGGTCTCGCCGACCTCGCCGCGCTCCAGCACCAGCGTCAGCGCCTTGGCGTGGTCCTCGACGAACAGCCAGTCGCGGATGTTCTGACCGTCGCCATAGACCGGCAGCGGCTCGCCGGCGAGCCCCTTGATGATCATGTGCGGGATCAGCTTCTCCGGGAAGTGATAGGGCCCGTAATTGTTGGAGCAGTTGGTCACCAGGGTCGGCAGCCCGTAGGTCTCGTGCCAGGCGCGCACCAGATGATCTGATGATGCCTTGCTGGCGGAATAGGGCGAGTTCGGCGCATAGGCCGTGGTTTCGGTAAACAGGCCTTCGTCGCCGAGCGAACCGAACACCTCGTCGGTCGAGATATGCAGGAAGCGGAACTGGTCGCGCTTCTCGGGCGAAAGCGTACGCCAATGGCGCAGCGTCTCCTGCAGGATCGTGAAAGTGCCGACGATATTGGTCTGGATGAATTCGCCGGGGCCGTCGATCGAGCGGTCGACATGGCTTTCCGCGGCAAGGTTCATCACCGCGTCGGGCTGATATTTTTCGAACAGCCGGCGCAGGTTCTGCGCCTCGCAGATGCAGGCCTTTTCGAACGTATAGTTCAGGCTCTCGGTTGAGCCGGGCAGCGATGCCAGGTTTGCCGCATAGGTCAGCTTGTCGATGTTGACGACGCGGGCGTGGGTGTCTCGCAGCAGGTGACGGACCACGGCGGAGCCGATGAAACCCGCTCCGCCGGTGACGAAAATCGTCGATCCCTTAAACCGCATGTTTCAATACCTCGGCAGTGCGGGGTTGGCCCTGGAAGGAGCGATAGACCGACAGCAGATACTCGCCGTAGCTGCTCTTGGCGGTCTTCTGTGCCACCTTCGCGAAGGCTTCGAGCGAGATGTAGCCCTGGCGCAGCGCGATTTCCTCGGGGCAGGCGATGCGCAAGCCCTGGCGCTGCTCCAGGATCTGGACGAAGTGGCTCGCCTCGACCAGCGAGGAATGGGTGCCGGTGTCGAGCCAGGCAAAACCGCGGCCGAGCACCTCGACATAGAGGTCGCCGCGCTCGAGATAGGCCTTGTTCACGTCGGTGATCTCGATCTCGCCGCGCGGCGACGGCTTGATGCCGGCCGCGATGTCGACCACGTCATTGTCGTAGAAGTAGAGGCCGGTGACGGCGACGTTGGATTTCGGCCGCTTCGGCTTCTCCTCGATCGACAGCGCCCGGTTGGTGCTGTCCAGTTCCACCACGCCATACTGCTCCGGCGCGTTCACGACGTAGCCGAACACGGTGGCGCCCTTCTTGCGGACCGAGGCGGCCGACAGCATGCTCGGCAGGCCGTGGCCGTAGAAAATGTTATCTCCTAACACAAGAGCGACGGAGTCATCGCCGATGAAGTCGCGCCCGACGATGAAGGCGTCGGCCAGACCCCGCGGGGTCTCCTGCGTCGCATAGGAGAAGCGGATGCCGATCTCGTGGCCGTCGCCGAGCAGGCGCTGGAACAGCGGCTTGTCTTGCGGCGTCGAAATGATCAAAATGTCGCGAATTCCGCCCAGCATCAGCGTCGACAGCGGATAGTAGATCATCGGCTTGTCGAACACCGGCAGCAGCTGTTTGGAAACGACGGTAGTCACGGGGTAGAGGCGCGAGCCGGTTCCACCGGCGAGGATAATGCCCTTCATGGTCCCTCACAGTTTGATTATCAAAACATAACATATAGCGTGCGCCGCACAAGTTTGTTATGAGAGCGAATTAACATTTCGGGCCTGCGCAGATCGGAACCCTTGTTAAATGAACGTCATCAAGACCGAACTTCCCGAAGTCCTGATCGTCGAGCCGAAGCTGTTCGGCGACCAGCGCGGCTTCTTCCTGGAGACCTACCAGTTCCCCCGTTATGTCGAGCACGGCATCACGCGGCCCTTCGTGCAGGACAACATGTCCCGCTCGGCCTATGGCGTGCTGCGCGGGCTGCATCTGCAAAACCCCGTCACCCAGGGCAAGCTCGTCTCCGTGCTGCGCGGCAAGGTGCTGGACGTTGCCGTCGACGTGCGCCTCGGCAGCCCGAATTTCGGCAAGCATGTCGCGGTCGAATTGAGCGAGGAGAACCGCCGGCAATTGTGGGTGCCGCGCGGTTTTGCCCATGGGTTCGTGGTGCTCTCGGAAACCGCCGACTTCTTCTACAAATGCGACGATTTCTACAGCCCCAAGGACGAGCTCTCGATCCGGTGGAACGATCCCGCGATCGGGATCAAATGGGGCGTCGACAAGCCGCAGCTGTCGGCCAAGGATGCCGACGCACCGCTGTTGGCCGACGCCAGCAATCTTCCGACCTACGGACAAATCTGATGCGGATCTTGTTGACGGGAACACGTGGCCAGGTTGGCAGTGCGCTCAAGCCGCTGCTGGAAGGACACGGCACGGTCATCGCGCCGCCGACCGCGGAGTTCGATCTGTCGAAGCCGGAAAAGCTGGCGGGCCAGCTTGAAAGCCTGAAGCCCGATCTCATCTTCAATCCGGCGGCCTATACCGCGGTCGACCGCGCCGAGGACGAGCGCGAGCTGGCGTTCCTGGTCAACGCGAAGGGACCTGAAGCGATCGCCAAATGGGCTGCGGCGAACCGCGTGCCGCTGGTGCATTTCTCCACCGACTACGTGTTCAATGGTTCGGGCGACCGGCCGTGGCGCGAGGACAGCCCGACCGAGCCGCTGTCGGCCTACGGCGCGAGCAAGCTTGCCGGCGACGTCGCGATCCAGGCGGCGGGCGGCGCGCATCTCATCGCGCGCACCTCATGGGTCTATGCCGCAACGGGCACGAATTTCCTGCGGACCATCGCGCGGCTCGCCGGCGAGCGTAAGGAGCTGCGGATCGTGGCCGATCAGATCGGTGCGCCGACGACGGCACGCGCGATCGCCGGCGCGGTTGCCGGCATCGTGCTGCCGAACGTCACCACGTTGCACGATCAGCTCGTGCGCCGGGGCGGCGTCGTCAATCTTGTTTGCGCCGGCGAAACCAGCTGGCACGGTTTTGCGCGTGCGATCGTTGACGGACTGAAATCACGTGGCGTCACGCTGGCTGTCGAGAACGTCGTTCCGATCGCCACGGCCGATTTCCCGACCAAAGCGGTGCGCCCGGGCAATTCGCGGCTGGATCTGTCGCGGCTGAAGGCGCAGTTCGGGGTGACGATGCCGACCTGGCAGGAAGCGCTCGCACCTGAACTCGATGCATTTGTCCAGCTCGGCGCGCCGGCCCACGCCTAGCGCGTCTTCGCGCGACGTGGACGCCGGTTTGCGCGAATAAAGCGCGTCAAACAAAAAGCCTCGGTTCTGAGTCCATCAGAACCGAGGCTTCGTGATTGAGTCGACCCGCGGTGATCGCCGCCGGGCCCGGCCGCTCAGCGCGGCCGGCCGATGCTGTCGTAGGTGAAGCCGTGCGCGGCCATCTCGTCCGGACGGTAGATGTTGCGCAGGTCGACGACGACCGGATGCCTCATCTCCTGCTTGATGCGGTTGAGATCGAGGGCGCGGAACTGGCGCCACTCGGTCACGATCACCAGCGCATCCGCCTGCCGCGCGCATTCATAGGCATCCTTGCAGTACTCGATCTCCGGCAATTCCTTGCGCGCCTGCTCCATGCCGACGGGATCGTAGGCCTTCACCTTGGCGCCGAAGTCGATCAGGCCGTTGATGAGCGGGATCGAGGGCGCCTCGCGCATGTCATCGGTATCGGGCTTGAAGGTCAGGCCGAGCACGCCGATCGTCTTGCCGCGCAGCTCGCCGCCGAGCACGTTGGCGACCTTGCGCGCCATCGCGCGCTTGCGGTTGTCGTTCGCGGTCAGCGTGGCTTCGACGATTTTCAGCTGCACGTCGTGGTCGAGCGCCGTCTTGAACAGCGCGCGGGTGTCCTTCGGGAAGCAGGAGCCGCCATAGCCCGCGCCGGCGTGCAGGAACTTGGTTCCGATCCGGTTGTCGAGCCCGATGCCGCGCGCAACCTCCTGCACGTTCGCCCCGACCCTTTCGGAGAGATCGGCGATCTCGTTGATGAAGGTGATCTTGGTGGCAAGGAAGGCATTTGCGGCATATTTGATCAATTCCGCCGTGCGCCGAGCGGTATAGAGGATCGGCGCCTGGTTCAGATAGAGCGGGCGATAGACATCACCCATCACCTTCTTGGCGCGCTCATCCTCGGTGCCGACGACGATCCGGTCGGGATGGCGGAAATCCTGGATTGCCGCGCCTTCGCGCAGGAATTCGGGGTTTGACGCCACGGCGAAATCAGCGCTGGGATTGGTTTCGCGGATCAGGCGTTCGACCTCGTCGCCGGTGCCCACGGGCACGGTCGACTTCGTCACCACCACGGTGAATTTCTTGAGCGCCGCGCCGATCTCGCGGGCGGCCGCATAGACGTAGCTCAAATCCGCATGGCCATCGCCACGCCGCGACGGAGTTCCGACCGCGATGAACACGGCATCGGCTTCTCCGACGGCTCCCGCGAGCTCGGTCGTGAAGGTCAGTCGCCCGGCACCGGTGTTGGTCTTGACGAGCTGATCGAGGTCAGTTTCGTAGATCGGGATCTTGCCGCGCTTCAGGGCTTCGATCTTGTCGGCGTCCTTATCGACACAAACGACCTGATGGCCGAAGTCGGCAAAACACGCTCCTGACACGAGACCTACATATCCCGTTCCAACCATTGCAATCTTCATGAATCCGCTCGTCGATCAGTGTGTGGAGAGGAGGAGTTAGCACTAGCACAATTGGCACCGATAACGCCAAGTTTTATAACGTATAGTTTGTGTTGAAGGTCGGCGGCTTTTTGTGCAAACGGTGATTGCCTGAGTGCAGTTGAGTGCTCGCTAGTCACCCAGGGCGCGCCATGGACGTCATTCTCAGTTTGCAATCGATTGACAACCGAGCCGCCGTTTGAGGGTTGACATGAGGATGAAGACGATCAGTAAGCACAAGCCCTCAGGAACTGAATACGCGTCGTTGCAAACGCAGTTCTCCAGATACGATCGCACCACGTTTTCTGGGTTTGTTTATGACCGCACCGATCTCGGCCGACGCTACACCGTCGAACTGCTCGTCGACGGCGAGCCATACATGTCATCATTGTGTGACGAGTTTGTAACAGAGCTGGCCGACGCCGGGATTGGCGATGGCCGATTTGGCTTTACCTTCCACGTGCACGATCAGGTCGGCTCGAACGCGGGGATCGTTGAAGCCAGACTGGCAAATATCGGAAGTCCCGTCGGTGCTCCGATTCGTTGCGATGTCGCCGCACCAGAGGCGCAGTGGCACCGGATCGGCGATATCAAATGGGCCGGAGGTTTGCGCTTCGAAGGCTGGCTTGCTCAAGACGTCGACGAAGACATCGAAATCCTGATCGCGCAACGGCCGGTGATGACCGTGAGGCCGATCGGGTGGACCAACGTCGCGCGAGGAGGCGAGTTCGGGGTCGGCCGCCGGATTGATTTTCATCTGCCCGAGCATTTTGCGGATGGTCGCGTGCGTGGATTGTCGGCGCGGACAATGTCGGGGCGGAATCTGGTCTCCGAGCCGCTTGCATTTGTCGCGTTCGATCGCGGGCTGGAGCAAACCCTCGCCGATCTCGGGCGCTGGGACAGCGAGCGGTTGCGCGGACAGCTGTTCGACCAACTGCTGCCGGCCTCGGTGCCGTTCCACGCCTATCAAGGCTGGAAAGCGCGCTTCTGGCCGGCCACTCAGTCTGACGTGTCGTCCGAGGCCGCGGTCGTGCTGATCGGCGACGTCAGGGTGGACGAAAGCATCGAGAGCCTCGAAGCCCAACGGCACGCGGCCTGGACGGCGGCGAGCCTGCCAGCACAGGGATTCAGCCAGTTCGATCCGAGAGCTGCGCGCGAATTTGTCGACGGCGATTCGGCCAACAGCGAGTTCTTCGTGTTCTGCCTGAGCGGGACAATTTTCGCGGAAGACGCCCTGCAGCGCTTCGCCGATGTGTTTGCATGTGAAGTCGACTGCGATCTTGTCTACGGCGATGTCGAAGTCCAGGGCGGCGCCGTCTGGCCGCTGGCGTTTTCGGCCTTCGACCTCGAACGTGCGCTCGAGCAAGCCTATGGCGCGTATTGTTTCGCGGTGCGCCGGGAACGTGCGTTGGAAGCACTGCGATCGGCGACGTCGCTTTACGATATCTTCCTGTCCTGCGTGAAGCCTGATCGCACGTTTCATCTGCCGGGATCGGTTGCGGCATTGCCGCGGATCGATGCGTCGGCTGCGACCGCCGAACTGATCGCCGCAAGCGAAGCGCATTTCGCCAGAGCCGGCATGGACGCGAACGTCGAGCCGCGAAAGGCTGGCCTGCTGCCGGCCGTTCGGGTCAAGCGCGCGGTCGATTGGAACGAGCGCACCACCATCATCATCCCGAACAGGAATCGCGCCGAGCTTCTCAAGCGGTGCATCGAGACGGTGACGCCGGCGGTACATGAGACCAATGCCCGGATTCTTGTCGTCGATAACGGCTCGACCGAGCCTGAAACGCTGGACTATCTGGAGAGCCTGCCTGCGGAGGAGATCGACGTCATTTCGGTCGAAGGGCCCTTCAATTTCGCAGCGATCAACAACGCCGCCGTCGATTGCGTCGACACGGAGAATATCTGCTTTCTCAACAACGACGTTCAGGCGCTCGACGACGGCTGGCTGGCGGAACTGTTGTGGCGGCTGGCGGCTCCCGATGTCGGAGCTGTCGGCGCGAAGCTGCTCTGGCCGAACAGCGTCGTGCAGCATGGCGGGGTGGTGCTGGGCACCAACTTCTTTGCCGCGCACGCCTTCAATGACCGGATGGATGGCGATCCCGGCTACGGCGATCTGCTCCAGGTGGCGCACGAATGCTCGGCGGTGACCGCGGCGTGCCTCTTGATGCGCAAGCGCGACTTCCTCGCCGTCGGCGGCATGGACGCGATCCGCTTTCCGATCAATTTCAACGATATCGATCTGTGCCTGAAGCTGCGCCAGCTCGGAAAGCGGATCGTATTCACGCCCGACGCGAAACTCGTTCACCTGGAGTCGGCGAGCCGGGGCCGTGATTCCGCGCCGGATCGCAAGGCCCGCTTCAATCGCGAGCTGGCGATGCTGCGCGCGAAATGGGGAGCGGTGCTGCTCGACGATCCCTATTACAGCCCGCTGCTGGGGCTGGATTCGGCGCCGTTCTCCGCACTTGCATGGCCGCCCCGGTCATGGAAGGCGCGTGCCAATTTGCCGCCCGTTCCGACTGTTCCCCCGATCGGGATGTAGCGCGACATCCTCGATCAGCCAGTCGCGTACGGCCGCGAGTGTCGCGTCGGCATCAAAGCCACGCCGCCGCTTCAGGTCGGTTGTTCGGCCGCGCCCTTGTGTCGGAATCCACTCCGTCGCGGCGGCCGGCAGCCCGGTTGCCAGCAGCGCGTCCACCAGCGGATGTCCAAACGCCGGCGCGCCGATGTCGAGAACCAGTTTCGTGATGCCGTGACCCGCGATGAGTGTGGCAACGTCGCCCGTGGCGATCTCGCCGGTGACCGTGACATTGGTCCGCTGCATCAGCTTGAGATCGTCGAGGGTGGTGCCCAGCACGATGATCTCGACCTCGTCGTCGGCGTCGGCCATTTGGTCGCTCAACGCACGGATGAAGCGAAATTCGGCCGCGCTGGCGTGGAGGGCAAGCAGGCCGAGGCGCGCCGGGCCGCTCGCGGCGTGAGGCCGCGTTGGCGATGCAGACGGTTCACCGAACCTGACCACTTGCAGGCCGAGCACCGCGTCCGAAAAGTCGGCGCCGCTCTGACCGATCGCAGTCACGCGTCGCGCCCCGGCGATCAGGCTTGACCAGTCGGGATCAACGCCAGCTCCAATCGCCGGGCGCGGTGCAAGCGCGGTGTCGGTGATCAGGAGATCGTAGACGAAGCGCTGGGTGAGCTCCGCCAGGCATGCGCTGGGGATGCGGTTCGGCTCTGCGATCGTAAGCGAGCGGATGTCGAGACCGGTGAGAAACTTCAGAAAGGCCTCGCCGCCCTGATGTGTCGCGACGTCGAACGCGATCGACTGCGGTGTTCCGCCGTCGGGGTCGAACGCTGCAACCAGCTGGCGTTGTCCCTCGGAGCGGAAATGCACGATCAGGCTGCGCTCGCCCTCCGCCGCGAGCTGCCGGCATCGCCTGATGGCGATCGCGCGGCCGGCGGCGGAGCCGCACAGGATGATGTGCGGGCCGGTGCCGCGCGCTTCGTGCGCGAGCAGCTTGAGCTCAAGCGCCGCGCGGCAATCGCGCAGCGGATCGGCAAGTAGGAACGCCGCGCACTCGGTCGCGTAGCGCCGGTAGCGGTGCTCGAGAACGCGAAGGTTGCGCATCACCAGCGAGCGCTTCTCGCCAAGAAACGAGCGCGAACCCTCATGTCCGACGAACACCGAGGGGATGCATACGTTTCGGAAACCGGCCTCTGCGGTACGCAGGCAGAAGTCGACGTCCTCGAGATAGCCACGATAGAAGTCGTCGGAGAGCTCACGCACGGCGTCGAGGCATTCGCGGGTGATGTAAAGGCAAAACCCGATGCCGTTGGGGATGTCGATGGCGATGCCGGAATTCGCTGCGCAGGCAAGCTCATCCAGCAATTCCAGTTCGGCGAGCGAGGGCAGGGGGTTCGACCTGTTTGCGACCGGAAAGCTGGTATATTCGCCATTGTTCGAGAGCGGCGTCGCGGTACCTATCCCCGGCATCGATCGTACGACGCTGCGCAGGCGCTGCAGCGCGTGTTGCGGCACGATTGCATCCGAATTCAGCAGCACGACATCGCCGGTCGCCGTCTCGGCAAGGGCCCGGTTGACGGCTCCGACGAACCCAAGATTGTGCGCATTGGTCAGGAGCCGTATGCGAGAGTCCGCAGCCAGCTCGCCGAGCAAATGCTTGATGTCGGGTTCAGGCGATGCGTCGTCCACGACGACGATGGTCGAATCCGGCGTGCAGGCGACCGCGGTCAACGCGCTCTCGATGCAGGCGCGCGTTGCGGTCAGATCCCGATACACCGGGATGATGATGGTGAGCGGAGGTGTTTCGCCGTGTCCGGTGCGAACCGGCCTATGCGCCGCGATCCGGCGATCCGGGGCGCGGTTGGCCGGGAGTTGGACACTTGCGATGACCCGGTCCGCCTGCGTGATCTCGAGCAGCTGCGAGGTCGTGGACGCTGGCCGCATCAGGCGGAAGCTCGCGGCGCGTCGCCCGTTGAGGGCGAATCTGTGGCGTGGATCGGCGGGAAGCGTGACGGTGCTCGATTGGCCCGCCTGCGCCAGTGAAAGATGCGGGGCGTCCGCTCCTCGCCATGTCACCCATCCCTTCACCTCCTCATCGAGGAAGTCGACGCGGGCGCAGCTGTCCTGACCGGCCTGTTCGAGGAGCAGGAGGGCGCCCCTGACCGAATCCGGATCGTTGTCGCGCCGCGCGACGCTTCGTGCGGCGTCGATCTGCTCGGCGCCGTCGCCCCATGCCATCATGCGCCGCGCGGCGACCAGATCGTCCGGCTCGAGCTCGAGCGCCCTTGCCACGCTGGCGACCGCCGCATCCAGCAGATCAAGATGAAACAGCGCTTCCGCGCGCAGCAAATGGGCGCGGGCGTCCGCATGCGGCAGGATCCGGCAGCGGCGATCGGCGAGCGCAAATGCCAGGCGGAAGTCGCGCGCCTCGAGCGCCCTGACGGCGGCCCGCTCGAGATCGATGTGGTGGAGCGTTCTAGACGTGAAGGCGATCCTGCGCGCGACGGCGGTCAAATGTTGCCCTCATGCGCCCGCATGTCAGCCGGCCGTCTTTGCGGCGCTCTGCCGGCTCCGGAACACGCGCACCCGTCCCTCCAGGCGCGGTATTTGATCGACTGGCTCAACGCGCCTCGGCTGCTGGGGCGCAAGCGGCGCTGCCTGCACACGGCGCTCTTCGAGGTTGAGCTTGAGCCCGACCAGCGGTTCCCGGCCTGATGGGCCCGACACCACAATCCGGTTCCCGGACACCCGCAGGGCTGGAGCCCCAAGGAAGATAGTCTCGGCCGAAATGGCGTAGCGATCGACGCCGGGGCCGGTGGCTTCGAGCGAGAAGCCGGTGATGGCCAACGCGCGTCCCCGGGTTCCGGCAAAGGTTCCAATGGGAACGAACTGATTGTCGCCCCGCTGCGGCCTGGCGAATTTGACGGCATATTGCAGGTTGAGATCGTGCGGCATGTTCGGCCATTCGAGGCAAATTCCCTCGATCCGGGCCGGAGCCGACGGTCCGGCAATCCAGGCGTTGGCACCGACCGTCACATCGCCCAAACCCGCAACATGTGCGAGCAGCTTGAGGTCGTCCAGCTCGCCGGCGGCGGCATTGGGCTCGGGCTCGTAGGTGTCGACCGGCTGGCTGACCGGCTGCGCGACCGCTTGTCCAACCTGCTGTCCCTGGGTCAGCGGCTCGATCTTGATATTGGCGGCGGTCGACCCGCCGGCACGCCCTGCCGTGACCTCGACGATCAGGCGGCTTGGCCGGGCGACCGACACGACCAGCGCGCTCTCGGGCGCGAACAGGGTTCCATTGACCACGTCCGGCCCGGTAATGATATTGCAATTGTTAAGGCTGGCGCGATCTGCATATACGCGCACCACCGGAGGTGACGTCTTATCATCTGCGCCATTGTACCGGACCAGGAAGAGACCTCGTGCCAGGTCAACGGTTTTCTGCTGGATCTGTTCGTTCATCGCCGCCTGTGAACCTAACCGAATGTGTCGATATATCTCTCACACAGTGTGCCCCAAAAATTGATGTGATAGAAGGGGTCTTAATGTTAATCTGGTAAGATAGTTTCACCCGTGCAGATCGATGACACACGCCCGGTCATGGTGCCGACCCTGACCTCCATGGAAGATCGCGCGGCCGGGGGGCGCGCTCGCCCGCCGATGAACGTCCTCTTCGTCCACAATAACTTTCCAGCCCAGTATCGCCACATCGCGCGTGCGCTTGCGGATCAGCCCGGAAACAGGATCGTTGCGGTCGGTTCGTCGACTGCAGTCACTTCGCCCGACATCCGGCTGATCAAATACTCGACCACGAAGGCGGACGCCGCCGCGGTGCATCCCTTTGCCCGCCGTTTCGATACCGAAGCCCGGCGCGCGGAAGAGGTTCTGTACGCGCTGTCATCGCTGTCGGGGCAGGGCTTTGTCCCGGACCTGATCTTCGCCCATCCCGGATGGGGCGAGACGTTGCCGCTGCGCACGATGTTTCCGAGGGCGAGGATCATCCTGTATTGCGAATTCTACTACGGCGCCGAAGGCAGGGACGTCGGCTTCGATCCGGAATTTCCCATGACCGGCCTTGATGGCAATGTCGCGCTCCACCTGAAGAATGCGACCACGCTGCTGGCGCTCACCGAATGCGACGTGGGCGTTTCACCGACGCCATGGCAACGGTCGACCTTTCCCGCCGAGTTTCGCAGCAAGATCGAGGTCATCCACGAGGGCGTGGACACCGACGAGGTGAAGCCCAATCCTGTCGCGAGGCATCAGCTTTCGAACGGTGCGATACTCTCGGCAGACGACGAGGTGATCACCTATGTCTCGCGCAATCTGGAGCCGGTGCGCGGATTCCACGTCTTCATGCGATCGCTGCCCAGGATCATGGCTGCGCGGCCGAATGCGCAGGTCGTGATCGTCGGCGGCAGCGGCACGTCCTATGGCGCGCATCCGCCCAAGGGCGCGAGCTGGAAGTCGACGTTCCTGGACGAGATCAGGTCGGACATCGACCTGCGCCGCGTGCATTTTCTCGGCCGGATTCCGCGGGAACAGTATCTCGAGCTGCTGCAGATTTCCTCGGTGCACGTCTATCTGACCTATCCCTTCGTGCTGTCGTGGTCGCTGCTGGAGGCCATGAGCGCGGGATGCGCGGTGGTGGCGTCCGACACTGCCCCGCTGCGCGACATCATCTCGGATGGCAACGGCCTTCTCGCGCCGTTTTTTGATATTGATGCGCTGTCGGATCAGGTAATCTCGGTGCTGTCACGGCCCAGGGCCTTCAAGAAGATGCGGATGAAGGCGAGGAGCTTTGTGAGAGACAATTACGACGCAAAGCGCGTCTGCTTGCCCCGGATGCTGACGCTCGTTGGATGACGGCGTCCTCCCGCGCACCAATGGGAAGAACGCCAGGAGTTTGCGATGCCGCTTGTCATCTCAGTTGCCCAGCGCAAGGGCGGGGTCGGAAAGACGACCCTTGCGGTCCTGCTGGCCGCAGAACTGGACCGGCGTACGCGCGCGGTGGGACTGGTCGACGCCGACTCGCAGGCGTCGGCGTGTCACTGGGCCGAGCCCGGTAATCTGTCATTTCCGGTCTACCAGCTCGATCCTGAAACCCGGCCGGTCGCCGAATGGGCCACGCTGATGCGCCAGGTTCCGCATCAGATCATCGTCGTGGACTCCGCGCCCAACGATCGGGCACTGGGTGCCGTGCTCGCAGTCGCCAATATTGTGCTGATGCCATGTACGCCCTCCGGACTCGACATCGAGGCGACCGCAAGGACGCTCGACATCGTGCGGGAGGTGCGCGCATCGCGGCGAACGGCGCTCCGCGCCATGATTGTGCCGAACCGCGTCGACCACCGCACCCTCGAAGGCCAGCAATTCATCGAGGAGCTCGATACATTCGAGGAAGCGATCGGGCCGACGATCGGAAGCCGCTCGGCCTATGTTCGCGCCTTTGCGTTGGGGCAATCAGTTGCCGATTTCGCCGGCGGTACGCCGGCGGATATCGAGATCAAGACGCTTGCCGATCTCGTCATGAGCTGGAGCGGGATCGCGCCGCGACAACGGGTGACCATTTAACAAAGCGCCGGCCGCTTCACGCGTGGCTAACCATGCCGGCGTGGGAACAAAAAAATTCTGCAGCGTAGTCGGCGCCTTCATCCAGCGGCCGCCTTGGCAGAAACCGCGGAATGAGGCCGCAAAAGCCCATAACGTTAGGATTTGTTGACGGTCGCAGATCGGTGCGCGCGCCATATCGGCAAGCCGAAATGCCCGCCATCGGGGGGAACCCTTGCTTGGTTAACGCATTGCTCGCGCAGAGCTGAGCATTTGAAGCAAATGCCGCTGCGCGCTTGAGGCTAGGCTCAAGACATTTCCCGTACATGCTTCCCGTCACGGTGGGGAGTGAAGAATGTACAACGTCAAGAGATTGGTGGCCCTGGTTCTGGCCATCGTTGCGCTTGGGACAAGCGCACGGGACACGCAGGCCGGCATGATCGGCCTTCCGCTGCCGCTGCGCGGCGTGATCGAGAAGATCCGCTTCAGCGAGCCGACGCTGGCGCCGATGGCCTACACGATGTTCTGCATGCGCTATTCCGACGAATGCAAGCAGAAGCCGCGCGCCCGCATGGTGTTCCGCGGTGGTGCGATGCGCTTGACCAAGCAGCGCATCGCCGACCTGATCGAGGTCAATGCTTCGGTCAATCGCCAGATCACTCCGCAGCGCAATGAACGCGGCCTTGCCGACGAGGAATGGCTGATCAATCCGGCGCGCGGCGATTGCAACGACTACGCCGTCAGTAAGCGCCATGAGCTCTTGGCGCGCGGCTGGCCGATGCGCAATCTGCTGCTGAGCGAGGTGGTGACCTCCTGGGGCGAGCATCATCTGGTGCTGGTGGTCCGCGCCAAGGGCGGCGACATCGTGCTCGACAATTTGAACGCGCAGATCCGCAACTGGTCGCAGGCGCATTATCGCTGGGTCAGGATGCAGACCCCGGCGAACCCCGATCACTGGGCCGCCGTCGCGCAGCTCGGCGCCTGAGTTTTCAAGTTTGCCCTATCGATCGAAAAGTGGCGCGGCGAGACATTTCGCCGCGCCATAAGGACGACGAGGTAGCTGGGGCTTCCGTCACGGTCCCGGAACGATTGGCGGCGTGACCGGTTGATGTCGATCCAACCCATCGAGGCATCGACATGAAGCTGGCCAGTCTTGTCACAACTGCGGCGCTGGTCGCAGCCTCCGGCGCTCCGGTGCTTGCGCAGGGCACCGGGCAGACCACGCAGGGTGCACCCCGCTATTCGATCGATGGACCGGGCGGTGGCGTTCCGACATCGCGGCCGCAGGCGACCCAGCCGGTGCCGCCGGCAACACCGGTTTACCCTAATGGGAGGCCGTCGCGACACGCGCCGCCGGTCGGGCAACGGACCAACGTCCCGCTCGGGTCGCGCTAACCGTCACGTCGGCGGCAAATCCGTTCGGTCTTAACGCTAATCCCATCGTCGTTTTGCCGCGTCAGACGGAATGTCGTACCCATGCAGTCGCTGCGTCTGTTGAGATGCAGGATTGGTCCGCGCAGGGACGACATTTTCAATGGCGAGCAGGGGTTCGATACTCATCACGGGCGGCGCGGGATACATTGGGTCCCACTGCGCCAAGGCTATTGCCGAGGCGGGATTTGTCCCCGTGGTCTACGACAATCTGTCCACCGGCCATCGCAATTTCGTGCAATGGGGACCGCTGGTGATCGGCGACGTCGCCGATCACGGCAGGATCGCCGCTACCATCCGCGAGCACGATGCGCTCGCCGTGATGCATTTCGCCGCATTCAGCGCCGTCGGCGAGTCCGTCGCGGATCCGCAGAAGTACTACACCAACAATGTGACCGGCACGCTCGGCCTGCTGCGCGGCATGCGCGAGGCGGGCTGCGACCGCCTGGTGTTCTCCAGCACCGGCGCGGTCTACGGCAACGCCGGGCGCGATCCGATTCCCGAGAGCGCTGCAGGTCCGACCGTCAATCCCTATGGCCGGTCCAAATTCATGATCGAGCAGATGCTGGCCGACTATCGCGCGGCCTATCAGTTCAAATCGGTCTGCCTGCGCTACTTCAACGCCTGCGGCGCCGATGCCTCCGGCACCATCGGCGAGCTCCGCGATCCCGAGACGCACCTGATTCCGCGCGCGCTGATGGCGCTGCTCGGGCACGTGCCGGACTTTGCGATCTTCGGCGAAGATTATGAAACGCCTGATGGCACCGCGGTGCGCGACTACATCCATGTCGACGATCTCGCTGCCGCCCATATCGCGGCGCTCGAGCTGCTGTTGAACGGCGGCGCCGGCGGCGTGTTCAATCTCGGCACCGGCACCGGCTATTCGGTGCGCGAGGTGCTCGACGCGATCCGCGCCGAAACAGGCGAAGCGGTGCCGAGCGTGGTGCGCGAGCGCCGGGCCGGTGATCCGCCGATCCTGGTGGCGGATCCCTCCAAGTCGGAGAGCGGCCTCGGCTTCAAGGCGAGCCGGTCCGATCTCGGCTACATCATTCGTTCGGCCTGGGCGTGGCACCAGAAGGCGCATCCGCGCCGGCGATAAACCCGCGCCGCGAGATTTCAATCGAGGGTGATGTAGTGCTGCTCCGCCAGCCGGGCGAGGAACGGCATGTCGACAAAGCTTGCCACCAGAAAAACGGCGACCAGCGCCAGCACGATCAGCATCAGGCCGCGCTCGCCATAGAGCTTCTCGGGCTTCTGCGCCGATGATCCCGGCGATGTCGACATCGAAAAATAGGTGGTGAACAGCATCACCACCAGCGGCATCGCCAGGATGTATTCGATGCGGTACTTCACCAGGAACACCGAGAGGAAGAACACCGAGAACAGCGAGTAGCTGAGGCAGGAGGCGGTCAGCGACACCTCGCTATAGTCTGCAAAGCTCGCGCGGTAACGCGCCAGCAGTTCCCTGCCGTGGGACGCGGCAATCTCGCGGTATTCGGACAGCCGCTTGGCGGCCATTAGGAATGCGCCTCCGAACCAATAACACAGGATCACCGAGCCTGGCGGCAGCGACGTCGGGTCGATCATCGCCCAGCCGATCAACAGCCGCAGCGGATTGTTGACGGACTCCGAGATGACGTCGAAATAGGCCTTGTCCTTGCTGCGGAGCGGCGGGACATTGTAGACGATGCCCTGCAGGGCAAAGATGCCGGTTGCAAACAGCATCAGACGGCTGCTCGCAGCTGCGCAGACCAGACCAAGCGCGACCAGCAGCAGCCATTCGATGCCGATGATCTTGCCGTCCATCGCACTCTGGACCGCGGAGCGCTGCGACTTGGTCGGGTGATGCCGGTCGAAGTCGCGGTCGAACCATTCGTTGATGACGTAGTTGGCCGACGCGATGCAGACCGCGGCCACAAGGCCAAGGACGATCGAGCCGGCAACATGATCGCCTCTTACGCCGCGCAGCAGGCAGGCGAGGATGACCCCGGGAACGATGAAGATGTGCTTGGTGCTGTGATCGAGCCGCAGGATCGCGAGGTACTGCCGGATGCCCGCGGCAGGCGGCTTGCCGGCTTCGACCTTGCTGTCCATCAGCGCCATCGCGCGATCCTTTCCTGTTGTCCTCGATCTCGGCGATCGCCTAATTGAGGAGGTAGACATCGAAGCTTTCGTCGGTCCTGGCGGGGCCGAAGCGGCGGATCATCGTGGTCGCCTCGCGGAAATCGCGGATCTGCGCGGCCGAGGCGCGGAATGTCCGCCAGTCCTTGCCCTCGTCGTAGATCCGGTCGGGCGTGATCTCGTCGAGCCGATAGGCCAGCAGGATGATGACGGGCGCGCCGGTGGTGTCGCGGAGCGAGCGCGCCAGGCGCAGGGTCTCGCCGAGATCACTGTCCATCCTGCCCTTGCGCGAAAAGATCACGACGCTTCCGAACTTGTGATCGCGGGCGAGATAGACCCGGTTCTTGACGTAATAGGGGAGCGCCTCGACCAGGTATTCCGGCTCGCTGAGGATAACCGCGTCGGCGAGATCCGCGCGTGAGGCGATCAGGCGGCCGAGATCGGCGCTGCGGCTTGCGACGACACCGGTCGCCGCGTTGCGCAGGTCGTTGACGCCTGCGGCGGTCTGGATCGCGAGCACCAGCAGCAGTGAGACGCGTCCGATTGCCGCCAAGAGCCGGTCGCGCGACGTGCGAGAGGTGGATGTTGCGGTGACCTGGCGCCAACTGATCCAGTACAGCGTGATCAGGAAGCACAGCCAGACCGCGGCGTGGCGGTAGGCGCCGTTGGCGGCGACGGCGAAGAACAGCGACGTCAGCAGGAGCGAGCTGAAAGCAGCAAGAAACGCCGGCCGCCGCGGCAGCAGCCCGAGCGTCACGGCGAACAGCAGGACCGAGCCCACGATCCCCGGCAGCAAATTGGCAAACAGCGCTCCCAGCGACGTCCCGCCGGGGTTCACCAGGGACAGAACTGCAGCGGTCAGCGGTGATGAGTGCGACCAGTCGCGGGCCGCAGCATCATTATAGGTCGGCAGCATCGTCGCCGCGCAGATCACGACGCCGATCGTTGCGATGATGGCATTGGTCGCGAAATTGGTCAGTTGCGGCGACCAGCGCCAACCGTGAACCTCGAGCAGGTCGAACAGCCAGAACAGCAGGAACGCGCCGGCCATGATCGCGCCGACGACATTGGTGTTTGCGAGCAGGAATAATAAGGCGCCGAGCAGGACACCGCGGTCGCGATGGGCCGGATAGCAGGCCGCGATCGCGAACAGGAACAGGGCCGAGATGCCGTAATTCCGCGCCATCACGACATATTCGAACAGTAATGCATGGCTGGTGATCAGAAGCAGGACCAGCGGCCGTGGGAACGGCGACCGGAAGATCAGCAGTGCGACCGTGACAAGCCCGGCCACGAAGGCGACACCTGACAGCACCTCGACGCGGCCGAACGCGGCATGCGCACCGCGTAGCAGCAGGTACCAAAGGGCAGGGTGGCCTTCGCCGTGCAGTCCTCTCAGCATCGCGATCAGATCGTCGCCGTTCAGCGCAATCGTGAGCGCGCGGATTTCGTCGCGCCACATCACGTGACGGGCGATCTGGAAACCCACCAGCGCGATCCATCCCGCAAGCAGCAGGATGTCGCGCCAGGATCGGCGGTCCCGCTTCGGCGCGAACAACCAGTCGTCCAGGATCTGCCCGGGAAGGATCAATGAACCCCGCTGCGGTTCGGTACGATAGGGTTGGAGCACGGTGTCATCCGCGAGCTGCGTCATTTGTGTTAACAGTGAAAGCCACCTAGAATACATTAACGTTATGATCAAACCAGACTAACATTTATGACGTCGACGCCGGCCCAAAGGACGGTCAGGGACATCAGCCCTGCGCACCCCGAGGCGGAGTTCGCGCTGGTGCTGGCGCGAACCATCGACTTCGTGAGTTCAGATCCGCAGCAGCTGCGCAGCGCGGTCTACGAGCTCGCGCGGCAGAAGCTGCAGCAGCTCGCCCATGAGGATCCGAACGAAAAGCAGCGGCTGCTGCAGGCGCTGGAAGCGGCGATCGAAGGCGTCGAAGCGCACACCAGGAACCATCCGGTCGAGAAATTCCCGGTGCCGCCGGCGCGGGCGCTGCCGGCATTTCTGGAGGCGGCGGGCGCTGCGCGGAGGATCGAGGGGCCGCCCCGGATCGATGCCGAGGACGCATTTGTCACGACGCTCGAGCGTGGCGAGCCCGTCGAGGTGTTGCGCCGTCCGCGATGGTCGTCGTCGGCGCCGCTGCGTTATGTTGCCATGCTGGGCTTCTTTGGACTGATCGCGGCGGTTGTCCTGCTGCAGCAACGCGGTGCGTCCTTCGGAGCCGCACGCGCGATGATTGCGGGCGCACCCACGCCGGCGCCGGTTGAAACCCAAAAGCCTGCCGTCGCCGCCGTGCCTGCACCGGCCGTTGCCGCCGCGCCGCCAGCGCCGAAACGGCCGTTGCCGACCGCTTACGGCGTCTACGCCGAGAGCGGCGGCAGGCTGTACGAACTGCAATTGATCCAGGGGCGGGCGCCGGATCCGCGGATAGCGATATCGGCTGCGATCACGAGGCCGAGCGAGACCGCATTGCCTGACGGCCATCTCCGCTTCATCGTGTTCCGGCGCGAAGGCAGTAGCGGCGCCTCCGACCCGATCGATGTGCGCCTGATCGCGCGCGTGACCCAGCAGACCACGTTCGACGCGACCGGCAAGCCGGTGGTCTCGCCGGGTGACGACACCTGGGTGATCCGCAACATCTCGATCCCGTTCCGTGCCGCGCCGCTGAGCGAGGATCCGCAGATGTTCGAGGTCCAGCCGCGCGACGACGCGCCGCTCTCGCCGGGACGCTACGCGCTGATCCTGAAGGCGCAGGCCTACGATTTCACCGTCGAGGGCGCGGTGACCGACAAGCGGCATTGCCTGCAGCGGCTGGCGGCCGCAAATGGCGTGTTCTATTCGGAATGTGAGAAACCGTGAGCGGCGCTTGGCTCCGGTTCAGTGCCGTGTTGGCGCTGTTGGTGGCGTCGAACGCCGCCGTCGCAGCACCCGATGCCGAGACGGCGAAACGGTGCTTGCGCGCAGCCTACATGGTCTACCCGTACAAGCGGCCGGGTGCCGCGCCGATGAATGGCGACCGGCTGCACTTCTTTCAGCAATGCATAGCGCAGGGCGGCAGCAAGTCGGCGGAAGTCCCCAAAACCGATTGAGCCGGAATGAAGCCCCGCGCAGCCGCAAGTGTGGCTTAGGGCGCAGCGCGCCGGCGGCTCAGCTCGCGGGATGTTCCGCGCGCGATCTCAACCTGCCGAACTGGCTGCGCAGCACAAGCAGCACCAGACGACCGGCGCCGATGCCGGCGAGACCTCCCGCCACCTTGACGACCGCATCAAGCAGCCGGCCGTGGCGGTCCGGCGTCAGCAATTGCATCGCCTCGAGCGTGAAGGCGCTGAAGACGACAAAGAGCACGATCAGCGCGGTGCGCCGTGGATAACCCAGCACGAAGGCCAGCGCCATCACCGCATACGCCGCGAAACGCTCGGCCTGCGGATGGGCAAACGAGGGCCGGTCCTGGATTGAGGACAGTGTGACGAATGCGATGAAGGCCAGCGCGAGCCAGCCGACAACCACCGCGAACGTCCTGATCTTTGAAACAAGCAACGATCTTTTCCGATCCCTGTGCCCCCGCCGCACCGTCGCTGGATTAGCCCATCGCTTGGGTCGGCGACACGGAAATGGCCGGCGAAGGTTAACTGCCCGCCGTCTGTGCAAATGGTCACAGCGCTGACGGCACCGGTTCCGCAACGAAGGGTTGGCCGGCGAAACGTTCGAGTGACAGGTATTATAGTGCCCCTATTTGAAACCCGAACGCGCTCCATCCGCATCTGATTGATGGAACCCGCGAGGCTTGCGCGCGTCTTGGGGATGGTGCACCTGACGAAATATTTAGGTTCGTCTGGCTGTTCCATTCATAGGCCGTTCACGGCGGGAAGCCTCATTTGATGCTGGATATCGCAATGCTCACTCTCGGAGGCCAATGTGCGTCTGCTCGTCGTAGAGGATGACCCGGATCTGAACCGCCAGCTCACCACCGCGCTGACGGATGCCGGCTATGTGGTCGATCGCGCTTTCGACGGCGAGGAGGGGCATTTCCTCGGCGACAGCGAGCCTTATGACGCGGTCGTGCTGGATATCGGCCTGCCGAAGATGGACGGTATCTCGGTGCTTGAGGCCTGGCGGCGGAACAAGCGGGTGATGCCGGTGCTGATTCTCACCGCACGCGACCGCTGGAGCGACAAGGTTCAGGGCTTCGATGCCGGCGCCGACGATTACGTCGCCAAACCTTTCCATCTCGAGGAGGTGCTGGCGCGGATCCGCGCCCTGCTGCGCCGGGCGACCGGGCATGCCCAGGTCGAGCTGGTCTGCGGGCCGGTGGCGCTCAATACCCGCACCAAGCGCGTCACCGTCAACGGCAACCCGATCAAGCTGACCTCGCACGAATACAATCTGCTTGATTACCTGATGCACCACACCGGGCGGGTGGTCTCGCGCACCGAGCTGGTCGAGCATCTCTACGACCAGGACTTCGACCGCGACTCCAACACCATCGAGGTGTTCGTCGGCCGCATCCGCAAGAAGTTGGAAGTCGATATCATCCAGACCGTGCGCGGCCTCGGCTACATGCTGTCGCCGCCGATCTAAGGCATGATCCGGAAAAGTGTGAAGCGGTTTATCATGCTTAAACAAGAAGCTAAGGCGCGATTACGATCCAACTGATCTCATCGCGCTTCAGCGCGTCTTCGAGCGAAGTGGATACCGATTCGCGTGAGGAAAGCGCGACCAAACAAAGGGATAAGAGTATATCCTGTTCAATCGGATGATGCTCTTAAGGCGCTTGATCGCCATGCGGGCATTGGCATGATCCGCGCCAGGAGAAACTGGATTCGCCAATGTCTTTTGCCGCTGAATCTGTTGCCGCTGACCCGATGTTCGGGCCCGTGCCCTGATGGGCGGCAGCTCGCTTGCGACCCGCCTGTTCGTCTCGGCGACCGCCTGGGTGGTGGTGATCCTGGCGATCACAGGCGTCATCCTGTCGTCGGTCTATCGCGACGCGACCGAGCGCGCCTTCGACCGGCGGCTCAATCTCTATCTGCGCACCCTGATCGCCGAGGTGGCGACGCCGGACGAGCCGGCGGACCGCCAGTTCCAGTCGCTCGGCGAGCCGCTGTTCGACCTGCCGCTGTCGGGTTGGTACTGGCAGATCACCCGCACCGATACCGAGAAGGGCGAGACCCGCGCCTCGCGCTCGCTGTGGGACAAGAAGCTGCCGAAGCTCGAGGAGCACGGCGCCGAGCTGACCGCCGCCGGCGTCCGCCTCGGCTATGTCGACGGACCCGAAGGCCAGAGCCTGCGCGTGGTGGAGCGTCCGGTCGATCTCGGCGCCGACGGCAAGTTCCTGGTCAGCGTCGCCGGCGACGCCACCGAGATCTTCGATGAGACGCGCAGCTTCGACTATTATCTGTTCGGCACCTTTGCCGCCCTCGGCATCGTGCTGCTGCTGACCACGATCTTCCAGGTGCGCTACGGCCTTGCGCCGCTCAAGCGCATTTCCGATTCAATTGCCGATATCCGCTCCGGCCGCGCCGAGCGGCTGGAAGGCCGGTTTCCGGTCGAGATCGCGCCGCTGGCGCGCGAGACCAATGCGCTGATCGATGCCAACCGGGAGATCGTCGAGCGTTCGCGGACCCATGTCGGCAATCTCGCCCACGCGATCAAGACGCCTTTGTCGGTGATCGTGAACGAGGCGGCCGCGCATGCCGCCGATCCCTTCGCCAGCAAGGTGTTGGAGCAGGCCGACGTGATGCGGGACCAGGTCGCGCACCACCTCGAGCGTGCGCGGATCGCTGCCCGGGCCACCATCGTCAGCACGATCACCGACGTCGCTCCGGCGATCGAGGCGCTGCGCCGGACCATGGAGAAGATCCATCGCGACCGCGACCTCGCCATCGAGGCGAAGGCCGATCCGTCGGCACGGTTTCGCGGCGAGCGGCAGGACCTCGAGGAGATGGTCGGCAATCTCGTCGACAACGCCTGCAAATGGGCGGCCTCGCAGGTGTTCATCGAGGTCACAGTCGTGCCGCCGGAGGCGCAGGGTGCCGGGCCGAAGCTGCGCATCGTGGTCGATGACGACGGACGCGGCCTGTCCGAGGACGAGCGCGCCCAGGTGGCGCGGCGCGGCCAGCGGCTCGATGAATCAAAGCCCGGCTCGGGGCTTGGCCTGTCGATCGTGACCGATCTCGCCGGCCTCTATGGCGGCAATCTCACCCTGAATAACGCGCCGATCGGCGGCTTGCGGGCCGAGCTCGTGCTGCCGGCGGTCTAGGCCGTGGTGGGATTGGGTTGAGCTGGAGAGGCAGCGAAGTCTCACCTCTCCCTTGGGAGAGGTCGGCGCGTAGCGCCGGGTGAGGGATTACGGTCTCTCGTTAGATCCGCGGCCCCTCACCCGATTTGCTGCGCAAATCGACCTCTCCCCGTCGGGGAGAGGTGAGCAGAGTCCGTGATCAACCCGGCGGAGCCCCCCGGCACGGAACCGTCATTATTCCTAAACGGCTTCTTAACGCGCCGACCTCTATCATCGCGGGCGGACGGGCTGCGGCGGTTTCGCCGGGCACCAAGCTTTCACGACCGGGCGCATGAGCCAGAAATCGACCGAGCGGCTGAGGGATTATCTCGCGCAGCTTCCGCCGCAATCGCAGGCGCTGCTGATGCGCGAGCTGGAGCGCGCGGTCGAACGCGGTGATGACGTCACTGTTGCCAATCTGGTCCTGGAGCAGCTGCGCAAGATCGTGCGCGGGGCCGAGGAGGACGAGCAGATCGAGCCGCGCAGCGACGACCCGGCGCGGCTGCTGTTCCGGCCGCTCGAACCGTTCCTTGCCGAGACCAATTTCCCGACGCGGGCGGGCCAGCTGCGGCGCGCCTCGCTGCTGCCGATCTGGCAGTGGCTGGCCGGTGAGGGCGCGCCGGAGGCGGCCCGCGAATTCGAGGCGGCGCTCGCGGCGGCATCGGAGAGCGGTCCGATAGAGATCGCCGCGCGCAAGTTCCAGCTGGCTGCCGCTGAAGCCATTCTCAAGATCGCAGCTCCTGCTCAGGGCGACGATCGCCAGCGCGCGTTGTTGCGCGTCGGTCCGACCAGCGTTGTCGAGGATTTGCTGCCGATCGGCCTGGTGCTGCAGGCCCGCGAAGCGCTGGAAACCCTGGGAAGCCGGCTGCCCAGCCAGATCCGCGTGTTCGCCGATTCCCAGATCGCCTCCGCCACCGAGGCGCTCAAGCTGCCGTCGCTGCAGACGCCGCAGCTGTTGCCCTTCGCGCTGTCATTGATCGCGCAGCGGCTCGCCGCGCCATGGCAGATCATCCGCCTCGCCATCAAGATGGCGGCCTCCGACGACGAGCTGCGGGTCGCGGCAACGCCGTACGGCGTCGCCGTCACCATCGCGCTGCACGACCTGTCATTTGTCGCGGCCTGTCTGCGCACCGACATCAGGCGTGGGCATTTCGATTATGTCGGCGAGCAGCTCAAGACCCTGCATGACGGTGTCCGCGGCCTGCGCACCGAGCTCGATCTGCGCAACGATTCCACCTGGGGCCGCCAGCTCACCTCGGTGCGCGCCGATACTTCCAACGCGCTGCAATCGGAGATCGACAGCGTGCCGGGCCGGGTCCGCCGCATCCTGCGCCAGCGCGCCGACAAGGATATTGCCGCCGGCGCCAAGATCGACATGTCCGAGGTCGAGGACGCCGCCGCCCTGATCGATTTCGTCGCGGTCTGCCGCACCTATGCCAGCGAGCTCGCCATCAACGAGGTGACGCTGCGGACCTTCTCCGACCTGCAACATTATGTCGAGCAATCGACCGAGGGGCTGGTGCAGTCGCTGCGCGGCGGCGACGCCCGCGTCCGTGCCTTCCGGCAGCAGCAGGTCAAGGCCGCGATCCGCTTCTGCGAGGTGTTGTTCGGCCACGACTACGCCTCCCTGATGAACCGGGCGGCCGAAAACGCCGTGACCGGCGAGCGGAAGTCGTCCCGCGCGGGGTAACTACTGTGATACGGCCCGATCGCAGTACCGAAGACGAGCATGAAAAAGGGGCTGCGCCGCGAGCGTTGGTGTTTGTTCTGTCTGCTGTAATCACGACATGCATTGAGCTTCTGCTGTGGCGATATGAGCCTTTGCTGGCAATGGTGTTACCGGCGATGGCTTATTTTCTTGGCTCTATGAGGATTTTTCCTCGCGGAACGCCAATGCGGCAGGCCATCTCGTATGGTGTCCTGACGAGTATGTTTGTTCTCATGGTGATGTTTGTATTTGGAGTTCTGGAATTACGGTGACAGTGCAATTGCAAAGTCGCGCCCTGAGGGGGAGCACTGCCGGACATCCTATGGGTCAAACAATCAAATGCACCGTAGTTCGCAAGCATTTTCGACGGCAAACCGATGAGCCCGCCAAGCCGGGACGACAAGCGCAATTTCGGAATAATGGAAGTGTGGCACTGAGTTGCCCGACATGTCAAGTCGTCAAGCGAGCGCCGGCGGAAGCCTGCTACTTTGCATGGGGTTGTTTTCGATATTTTTGTATTGCGCGCCTTCGCGAGGTGTATTGGAGCATCGGCTCCGAACCCGGTCCTCGCTTCGCCCTGGAACGCGCTTGCAGTACCGCCGGACCGGCCACCGGAAGCCACCTGATCCCACCTTCCGCCGATCCAGCAATTGTCAATTGCCGGGCTCGCCGCCGGTAGTGTAAAGCGATTCTAAGGCGGCTTGCCGGAAGCCGCCGCACCATCCGGGAACCGCTTGATGACGCTGTGGTTTGTGTTCGCGCTGATGACGGTCGCGGCGATCTTTGCCGTGCTTTGGCCGCTCGGCCGGCGCGGGCGGACGGATACCGGCGGCAGCGAGGTCGTGGTCTACCGCGACCAGCTCGCCGAAATCGACCGCGACATGGCCGCCGGCATCATCGGTGCCCCCGAGGCCGATGCCGCGCGGACCGAGATCAGCCGCCGGCTGCTGGCCGCCGCCGACCAGAGCGGACGTGAAACCCCGGTGCAAGGCAGCCTCACGCTGCGGCGGGCGGCTGCGATCGTGGCGCTGGTCGGTTTGCCGGTCATTGCCTCCAGCTTCTATCTCGCGCTCGGCTCGCCGCGGCTTGGCGACTTCCCGCTTTCCGAGCGCAGCCGGGTCGCCGACGCCAACCAGCCGCTCGCCAATCTGGTCGCGCAGGTCGAGACCCATCTGGAGAAGAATCCGACCGACGGCCGCGGCTGGACCGTGCTGGCGCCGGTGCTGTCACGCCTCGGCCGCTACGATGACGCCGTCCGCGCCTATCGCAATGCCATTACCTACGCCGGCGACAGCGCCGATCGCCGCGCCGATCTCGGCGAGGCAATGATCGGGACCGCCGGCGGCGTCGTCACCGCGGAAGCCAAGGCGGAGTTCGAGCGCGCCGTCGCGCTGAATGCCGACGATGCCAAGGCCAATTATTTCCTCGGTCTCGCCGCCGAGCAGGACGGCCGCAAGGCTGACGCCGCCGCGCTCTGGCAGAAGATGCTGGCGAAGGCGCCACAGGATGCGCCGTGGCGGCCGCTGGTGCAGGCCGCGCTGGTCCGCGTCGGCGGCGTTAGCGTGCCCGGTGGCGTCAGCGCACCCGCCTTGCCCGACAGCGCGATGGCCGCGGCCAAGGACATGAGCGAGGCCGATCGCGGCACCATGATCCAGGGCATGGTCGATCGGCTGGCGACGCGGCTGAAGACGAATGGCGACGACGTCGAGGGCTGGCTGCGGCTGGTCCGCGCCTATCTCGTGATGGGCGAGCGCGACAAGGCGATGAGCGCGCTCGCGGATGCCCGTCAGGCCGTGGCCAACGATGCCGATCGGTTGCGTCAGCTCAATGAGGGGCTGAAGAATCTCGGGTTGGATGGATAAATCATGACGCCGAAAAGCGGGCAGTGGTTTTCGGAGAACGTCATGCGCAAGGATGGACCATGACCAGGAAGCAACGGCGTTTGACATTGATCGGCTGCGCGCTCGTCGTGCTTGCGATCGCCGCAGGCCTGGTGCTGAATGCGCTGCGCGATTCCATCGTGTTCTTTTCGACGCCGTCGATGGTCGCCGAGAAGCACCTCGGCCCGGGCAAGCGTTTCCGCCTTGGCGGCCTGGTCGAGCAGGGCTCGCTCAAGCGCGGCGACAATCTCGCCGTGACCTTCACCGTCGCCGACGGCGGCGCGACGCTGCCGGTCGCCTACAAGGGCATCCTGCCGGATTTGTTCCGCGAAGGGCAGGGCGTGATTGCGGAAGGCGCGCTCGATGACAACGGCGTGTTCCGCGCCGACACCGTGCTCGCCAAGCATGACGAGACCTACATGCCGAAGGACGTCGCCGACGCCCTGAAGAAGCAGGGCCACTGGAAGGACGATTACGGGGCCAAGCCGAACAGCATGCCGAGCGCCTCCGCGGCGCCGACCCAGGGAGCGATGCGGTGATTGCCGAAAGCGGACACTATGCCCTGGTGCTGGCGCTCGGGCTGGCGCTGATCCAGTCGATCGTGCCGATCGTCGGCGCGCGCTGGCGCGATGCGGCGCTGATGAACGTGGCGCGCTCGACCGCGCTCGCCCAATTGCTGTTCGTCGCGGCGTCGTTCGCGGCGCTGGTGACGCTGCACGTCAGCTCGGATTTCTCGGTCGCCAATGTCTACGAGAATTCGCATTCGCTGAAGCCGCTGCTCTACAAGATCACCGGCGTGTGGGGAAACCATGAAGGATCGATGCTGCTGTGGGTGTCGATCCTGGCGCTGTTCGGCGGCCTCGTCGCAGCCTTCGGCAACAATCTGCCGCTGTCGCTGCGGGCGCATGTGCTGGCGGTGCAGGCCTGGGTCGCCAGCGCCTTCTATCTGTTCATCCTGATCACCTCGAACCCGTTCCTGCGCATCGCCAATCCGCCGCTCGAGGGGCGCGACCTCAATCCGGTGCTGCAGGACATCGGCCTCGCGGTGCATCCGCCGATGCTCTATCTCGGCTATGTCGGTTTCTCGATCTCGTTCTCGTTCGCGGTGGCGGCGCTGCTGGAGGGGCGGATCGACGCCGCCTGGGCGCGCTGGGTGCGGCCGTGGACGCTAATGGCGTGGATCTTCCTGACGCTCGGCATCGCGATGGGCTCCTACTGGGCCTATTACGAGCTCGGCTGGGGTGGCTGGTGGTTCTGGGATCCGGTCGAGAACGCTTCGCTGATGCCTTGGCTTGCCGGCACTGCGCTGTTGCATTCGGCGCTGGTGATGGAGAAGCGCAACGCGCTGAAGGTCTGGACCGTGCTGCTGTCGATCCTGACCTTCTCGCTGTCGCTGCTCGGCACCTTCCTGGTGCGCTCCGGCGTGCTGACCTCGGTTCACGCCTTCGCCACCGATCCGACGCGCGGCGTGTTCATCCTGCTGATCCTGTTCGTCTTCATCGGCGGCAGCCTCTCGCTTTACGCCTGGCGCGCGCCGGCGTTGAAGCAGGGCGGGCTGTTCGCGCCGATCTCGCGCGAGGGCGCGCTGGTGCTCAACAATCTGCTGCTCACCACCGCCTGCGCCACCGTGTTCATCGGCACGCTGTATCCGCTGGCGCTCGAGGTGTTGACCGGCGAGAAGATCTCGGTCGGCGCGCCGTTCTTCAATTTCACCTTTGCGCCGCTGTTCGTGCCGCTGCTGCTCGCGGTGCCGTTCGGGCCGCTGCTGGCCTGGAAGCGCGGCGACCTGCTCGGCGCGGCGCAGCGGCTGATGGTCGCCGGCATCGCTGCGCTGGTTGCGATTGCGCTGGTCTGGGCGTGGACCTATGGCGGTGCGACGCTGGCGCCGCTTGCGATCGGGCTTGCGGTGTTCGTGATATCAGGCGCGCTGTGTGATCTCGCCGAACGCGTCGCGCTGTTCCGGATTCCGCTGTCGCTCTCGCTGCGCCGCGCGCGCGGCCTGCCACGTGCGACCTGGGGCACCGCCTTCGCCCATGCCGGCCTCGGCGTCGCGCTGATCGGGATCGTCTGCGAGACCACCTGGAACAGCGAATATATCGGCGCGATGAAGCCGGACGATGTCGCCCGGGTCGCCGGCTACGAGTTGCGGCTCGACGGCGTGAATGCACGGCAGGGGCCGAACTACCGCGAGATGGTCGCGCAATTCACCGTGACCCGTGACGGCGACAAGCTCAGCGTGATGACCCCGTCGAAGCGCAACTTCACGACGCGCGGCGCCTCGACCACGGAGGCCGCGCTGCTGACCCGCGGCGCCAGCCAGCTCTACATCTCGCTCGGCGACACCTCGGCCGACGGCGCGATTGCGGTGCGCATCTATCACAAACCGCTGGTGCTGATGATCTGGTGGGGACCGGTGCTGATGGCGTTCGGCGGCATGCTGTCGCTGTCCGACCGCCGCTTGCGGGTCGGTGCGCCGAAACCGGCCACCAAGGCGGCGCGCGCATTGCAGGCGGCCGAGTGATGCGGCCGCGCAGCCTAGCAGTCGCCGTGCTTGCGGCGATCCTGATGTTCGGTGCGATGCCCGCCCGGGCGGTGCTGCCCGACGAGATCATGGCGGATCCGGCCAAGGAGGCGCGGGCGCGCGAGCTCTCCAGGGAACTGCGCTGCATGGTTTGCCAGAACCAGTCGATCGACGATTCGGAGGCGCCGCTGGCGCGCGACCTCCGCCTCCTGGTCCGCGAACGCATCGCGGCCGGCGACAGCGACCGCCAGGTGATCGATTTCCTGGTCGCCCGTTACGGTGAATTCGTGCTGCTGAAGCCGCGCCTCAACGAGCATACGCTGCTGCTTTGGCTGACCCCGCCTTTGGCGCTGCTGCTGGGCGGTTTCGCGCTCTGGCGGCTCGGCCGGCGCAAGGTCAATCCGGCCGAGGGCGAGGGCGATTCCACCCCCGGATTGACGTCGGACGAGCAGGCGCGTCTGGAACGGCTCTTGGCGGCTGAATCCGGGCCGGACAGACCGGTTTAGTTCCCCCTTTTAAGCCCTTTATTTGCCTGCGCTATTCTGCCGCAGCAGCGGCCCGCTCAATTACAAAAGTTTAATTCCGCAGCCAGCGCGCCGTAAGGCTGATGACCCCATGTTCAGACGCATCAGGTGCTTGCCCCTGCACCAATGATTCTGGCCCTGGAGATTTCAGCCTATGACCGAACGTCCCGACCTCTCGACCCTTCCGTCCTACAAGGCGCCGAAGCGCTCGCTGTTTTCTGCCCGCAAACTCGCGCTGATGGCGTCGGTCGTGGCCGGCCTCGGTGCCGCCACCTATGGCCTCAGCCCCTCGCATAATCCTGCCGACCTGTTCACGACGCCTGCGCACGCCCAGGTCAACAACGAGGTCCGCAAGGTCCAGCAGCCGGTCGGGTTTGCCGACATCGTCGAGCGCGTCAAGCCGTCGGTGATCTCGGTCAAGGTCAACATCAACGAGAAGGTTGCCAAGGACGACAGCAGCAACAATGACGATTCGCCGTTCCAGCCGGGTTCGCCGATGGAGCGCTTCTTCCGCCGCTTCGGCGGTCCGGATGGCCTGCCCCCGGGCCTGCGCGGTGGACCGCGCGGCGGCGGCCGGGCCGTGACTGGCCAGGGCTCCGGCTTCTTCATCTCGGCTGACGGCTTTGCGGTGACCAACAATCACGTCGTCGACGGCGCCGACAAGGTCGAAGTCACGACCGACGACGGCAAGACCTATTCCGCCAAGGTGATCGGCACCGATCCGCGCACCGACCTCGCACTGATCAAGGTCGAGGGCGGCTCGAACTTCCAGTTTGCCAAGCTTTCCGATAGCAAGCCGCGCATCGGCGATTGGGTGCTGGCGGTCGGCAATCCCTTCGGTCTCGGCGGCACCGTGACCGCGGGCATCGTGTCCGCCTCCGGCCGCGACATCGGCAATGGCCCGTACGACGATTTCATCCAGATCGATGCGCCCGTGAACAAGGGCAATTCGGGTGGCCCGGCGTTCGACGTGTCCGGTGAGGTGATGGGCGTCAACACGGCGATCTACTCGCCGTCCGGCGGCAGCGTCGGCATCGCGTTCTCGATCCCCGCCGCGACCGTGAAGAGCGTCGTCGCCCAGCTGAAGGACAAGGGTTCGGTCAGCCGCGGCTGGATCGGCGTCCAGATCCAGCCAGTGACCTCCGACATCGCCGACAGCCTCGGCATGAAGAAGGCGGAAGGCGCGCTGGTTGCCGAACCGCAGGCCAACGGCCCCGCGGCCAAGGCCGGCATCGAATCCGGTGACGTCATCACCGCCGTCAATGGCGAGGCGGTGAAGGATGCCCGCGAGCTCGCCCGCACCATCGGCGGCCTCGCGCCCGGCAATGCCGTGAAGCTGAACGTGCTGCACAAGGGCCAGGACAAGACCATCAACCTCACGCTCGGCCAGTTGCCGAACACCCTGGAAGCCAAGGCTGACACCGACAACAGCGACAAGGGCAACTCGTCCCGCGGCACCGACGTGCCGAAGCTGGGCCTCACCGTGGCGCCTGCCAACAGCGTGGCCGGTGCCGGCAAGGAAGGCGTGGTCGTGACCGAAGTCGATCCCAAGAGTGCTGCCGCCGAGCGGGGCTTCAAGGAAGGCGACGTGATCCTCGAGGTCGCCGGCAAGTCGGTCGGCACTGCCGGTGAGGTGCGTGACGCGATCACCGCGGCGCGCAGCGACAACAAGAACAGTGTTCTCATGCGCGTGAAGAGCGGCGGTTCGTCGCGCTTTGTGGCAGTGCCTTTGGCCAAGGGATAACTATCTATGAGTTGGAAAGTGTCGCCGGCATCAGTCGCCCCCGCCGACGGCGCTTTCCGGGGGGCGGGCCCCTTGCTCGCTCCCTATGTTGCCTTTCGATGGAATATGCCCCCCTCCGTCGGAAGGTCTCAGGGCGGTGAGGTCCCCCAGCTTCACCGCCCACTTTTCTCTAACAATTCGAGATTATGCGCGGTCGTCTTGCATGTGCAGGCCGGCCGCGCCATGCTGACAGAGGGCCAATTCCCGTGACTGCAACCGCTCCGCAAATGCGCATCCTGATCATCGAAGACGACCGCGAGTCAGCCGACTATCTGGTCAAGGCATTCCGCGAAGTCGGCTATATCGCCGATCTCGCCGCCGACGGCGAGGAAGGGCTGTCGATGGCCGACACCGGTGATTACGACGTGCTGGTTGTGGACCGCATGCTGCCGAAGCGGGACGGCCTGTCGCTGATCGGCATTCTGCGCGACAAAGGCAACCGGACGCCGGTCCTGATCCTCTCGGCGCTTGGCCAGGTCGACGACCGCATCAAGGGCCTGCGCGCCGGCGGCGACGACTATCTGCCAAAACCCTATTCCTTCGCCGAGCTGCTTGCGCGCGTCGAGGTGCTGTCGCGGCGCAATGTCGGGCCGGCCGAGGAGACCACCTACCGGGTCGGCGACCTCGAGCTCGATCGGCTGTCGCATCGCGTCGCCCGCGGCAAGGATGAGCTGACCTTGCAGCCGCGCGAATTCCGCCTGCTCGAATATCTCATGAAGCACGCGGGGCAGGTGGTGACGCGCACGATGCTGCTCGAGAACGTCTGGGATTATCATTTCGATCCGCAGACCAACGTCATCGACGTGCACATTTCGCGGCTGCGCTCCAAGATCGACAAGGGCTTTGAGCGGCCGCTGCTGCATACCATCCGCGGCGCTGGGTATATGATCAGAGATGGCATAAGGTAGATCGTGACGGCCTTCGGCAAACTGATCCGGACCACGGCGTTTCGGCTGACGCTGGTCTATCTGTTCCTGTTTGCGCTGTTCGCCGCCTCGCTGCTGGCGTACTTCGCCTGGAATACGCGGCGGCTGATCACCGAGCAGATCACCACGACCGTCAACGTCGAGATCGGCGAGATCACCGCCATCTATAACCGTCGCGGCCTGCACGGCCTGCTGACCACCATGGGCAATCGTGCGCTGCGGCCGGGCGCCAATCTCTATCTCTTGACGGCGCCGAACGGGCAGGCGCTGGCCGGCAATGTCGGCTCGCTGGCGCCGGGCGTGATGAGCGTCCAGGGCTGGAGCGAGACCGCCTATCGCCGGTTCGACGACCAGGACAATACCGATCACCGCGCGCTGGTGCGGGTCACCGAGATGGACAACGGCTTCCGTCTCCTGGTCGGGCGCGACCTCGAGGAGCGGCGGCGGATGTTCGGCATCGTCGCCAAGGCCGCGCAATGGTCGATCCTCGTCGTTGTCGTGCTCGGTATCGGCGGCGGCATCTTCGTCGCGCGCCGCGTGCTGCGCCGGATCGACGCCATGACCGGTACCACCAAGCGCATCATGGCGGGCGATCTGTCCGGCCGGCTGCCGGTCGGCCGCAGCGGCGACGAGCTCGACCGTCTCGCGGAAAACCTCAACGCCATGCTGGAGCGCATCGAGGCGCTGATGACGGGGCTGAAGGAGGTCTCCGACAACATCGCCCACGACCTCAAGACGCCGCTGACGCGGCTGCGCAACCGCGCCGAGGAGGCGCTGGCGCGGTCGGGGAGCGAGGCCGACTATCGCGCGGCGCTGGAACGGACCATCGAGGAGTCCGATGGGCTGATCCGCACCTTCAACGCCCTGCTGATGATCGCGCGTGCCGAGTCCGGCCAGGCGCGCGGCAACATGGACGATTTCGACGGCGCCGACGTCGCCAAGGGCATCCACGAATTGTACGAGCCGCTGGCCGAGGACGACGGCATGACGCTGCAGGTCAAGACCATGCCGGCGCCGATTCACGGCAACCGCGAATTGATCAGCCAGGCGGTCGCCAATTTGGTCGAGAACGCCATCAAATACGGCAAGCCGGACGCGGGCGTCGAGCCGCTGAAGGCGGATGCGCGCGAGATCCTGATCGAGGCGCGGCGCGAGGGCGACCAGGTCCTGCTCAGCGTCGCCGACCACGGTCCGGGCATCCCTGAGGGCGACCGCAAGCATGCGGTGGAGCGCTTCGTCCGGCTCGAGGCGAGCCGTACCTTGCCCGGTTCCGGCCTCGGCCTCAGCCTGGCTTCGGCGGTTGCCACGCTCCATGGCGGCGAGCTGCGGCTCGGCGACGCCCATCCTGGGCTGGTGGCGACCCTGGTGCTGCCGGCGCGGGCGGGCGGCAGTGACAGGCTTGCGGCTCAAACGCAGGATGTGCCACAGAAGGCGGCATGAATGCCGCCGCGCCGGGAAACGCGGATCGACATCGTCTGGCCGCGCGGTTCGCGGACGGACCGCATGTCGCCGTTTCCGTATCCGCCGATCAGCGCCTGACCGACTGGTTCGCCGAGCTCGAGCCGGCGCAATCGGCCGCGCTCGCGGTGCTGCTGGAGCATCCGTTCGCACGGGACATCCTGCGCGGCATCGCCGAATTCTCGCCATACCTGTTCGAGCTCGCGCGCACTGACCCCGCGCGCCTGATCCGGATCCTGTCATGCGACCCGGAGTCGCATCTTGCCGACCTGATCGAGACCACGTCGCGCGAGGTGCTTGCCGCCGGCAGCGAGGCCGACGTGATGCATCTGCTTCGCCGCATGAAGGCGGAGGCCGCGTTGATGATCGCGCTGTGCGACATCGGCGGCGTCTGGCCGGTGATGCGGGTGACCGCGGCGCTGACCGACATCGCGGTAACTTCGGTGCAATCGGCGCTGCGATATTTGTTCCGGCAGGAAATCGCCCGCGGCCGGATGACCGCCGTCGATCCTGAGCATCCTGAAGCGGGTTCAGGTCTGATCGTGCTCGCGATGGGCAAGATGGGCGCGGGTGAACTGAACTATTCCAGCGATATCGACCTGATCGTGTTCTTCGATCGCGCGGCCGCCACTGCGCTTGCCGAGGATATCGAGCCGCAGCCGTTCTATGTGCGCGTCACCCAGGCGATGGCGCGGATGCTGCAGCAGCGCTCGGGCGAGGGCTACGTCTTCCGCGTCGATCTCCGCCTGCGCCCGGACCCGGCCTCGACCCAGGTAGCGATCTCCACCGACGCGGCCCTGCATTATTACGAGCGCGAGGGACGCACCTGGGAGCGCGCCGCGATGATCAAGGCGCGGCCCTGCGCCGGCGACCCCAAGGCCGGCGATGCGTTGATCGCCGAGCTCGCGCCCTTCGTCTGGCGCAAGCATCTGGACTTTGCCGCGCTGACCGACGTCCACGACATGAAGCGGCAGATGCAGACCTATCGCGGCCAGAGCGAGATCTCGGTCGAGGGCCACAATGTCAAGGTCGGCCGCGGCGGCATCCGCGAGATCGAGTTCTTTGCCCAGACCCAGCAGCTGATCGCTGGCGGCCGCCATCCGGAGTTGCGGGTGCGGCCGACGCTAAAGGCGCTCAACGTGCTCGCCGACAGCAACTGGATCACCTTCGAGGCGCGCGACGAGCTGACGGCGGCCTACGAATTCCTGCGCCGGGTCGAGCACCGGCTGCAGATGATCGCCGACGAGCAGACCCACTCGCTGCCCGAGGAGCCGGAAGCCGTCGAGCGCTTCGCGAATTTCTTCGGTTACGAGAATCGCGAGGCTTTTGCCAAGGACCTGCTCGGCCAGCTCAAGATCGTGCAGAACCACTACGGCAAACTGTTCGAGGGTGACGATCCGACCGGCACCGCGAAGCTGCCGGATATCGACTACGGTGCTGGCCCCGAAGACGCCCGCCTGATCGAACATCTTGCCCATCTTGGGTTCAAGAAGCCAATTGCCGTCGCCGCAACACTGCAGCAGTGGATCGCGGGCGATTATCGCGCGCTGCGCGTGGAGGCGACGCGTGCCGCGTTCCTCGAGTTCATTCCGGGCCTGATCGACGGTCTCGCCGATGCCGAGGAGCCGGACGATGCCGTGGCGGCGTTCGACCGCTTCCTCGGCGCGCTGCAGCGGGGCGGGCGGCTGATCTCGCTGCTCAGCCAGAACCGCGACTTCGTTGCGCTGGTGGCGCTGATCCTTGGTGCTGCGCCGCGGCTCGGCGACATGCTGGCGCGGCAGCCGCAGATCATGGACGGCCTGGTCGACCCGCGCTTCTTCGGCGCCATGCCGGACAAGAAGGAGCTGTCGGAGCGGCTTGCCGCCACGCTGCAGGATGCGTCGTCCTACGAGGATTTCCTCGACCGCCTCCGCCTGTTCGGCCAGGAGAGCCTGTTCCTGATCGGCACGCGGATCCTGTCAGGCACGGTGTCGGCGCAGCACGCCAGCACAGCCTTTGCCGACGTCGCCGAGGGCATCGTGCACACCGTGCACGGCCTCGTCACCGACCAGTTCGCCGCGCAATATGGCCGGATCAACGGGCAGGAGACCGCGATCATCGCGATGGGCCGGCTCGGCAGCCGCGAGATGACGGCGTCTTCCGACCTCGATTTGATCCTGCTCTACGATTTCGACAGCGAGTCGCCGGATTCCGACGGCGAGCGCTCGCTGCACGGCGCGCAGTATTTTGCCCGCTTCACCCAGCGCCTGATCAGCGCTTTCACCACCCGCACCAATTACGGCGTGCTCTATGAGGTCGACATGCGGCTGCGCCCGTCCGGCCGCGCCGGCCCGGTCGCCTCGCGGATCGATGCCTTCGCCGACTACCAGGAGCGCGAGGCCTGGACCTGGGAGCACATGGCGCTGACGCGGGCCCGCGTGATCTCGTCGTCGCCTGCATTCCGCGAGCAGATCGAGGCGATCATCCGCCGCGTGCTGACCCGGCCGCGCGATGCGGCATCGACCGCGGCCGACGTCGCCGACATGCGGCGCGCGATCGCGCTGGAGAAGGGCGAGGACGACGTCTGGGACCTCAAGCTCGCCGCCGGCGGGCTCGTCGACATCGATTTCATCGCGCAATATCTCCAACTCGCGCATGCCTCGGTGAAGCCGGAAATCCTCAGCGTCTCGACGCTGCAGGTGCTCGAGCATGCGGCCAGGCTCGGCCTGCTCGGCCAGTCCGAGGCCGAGATATTGCGCTCGGCGGCGCGGCTCTATCACGATCTGACGCAGATCCTGCGGCTCTGCGTCACCGGCAAGTTCAATCCGGAGACCGCGGGCGAGGACCTGCGGCGCGTGATGGCGCGGGCCGGCGACGCGCCGGATTTCTCCGCGCTGGAAGCGCGCCTGCGCGAGACCCAAAGCGAGGTGCGCCGCGTCTTCAACGCGATCGTGGGCGGCGGCTAACTCTCGACCCGTCATCCCCGCGCAAAGGCTTTGCCTTTGTCGCTGGAGGAGCCGCGTAGCGGCGTCTCGAAGGATGCACGGCCACACTCGGGCCGTCGACCCTTCGAGACGCGCGCAAGAGCGCGCTCCTCAGGGTGACGGTCTAAGAGTACGAGCGTCGTCGGCCTGCTACGCCTGCTGCTTCAGCTTCTGCAGTGCGTCGAGCACGTCAGGGTCGAGGCCGGCGCCGCCGGCGTCGAGATGGGCGAAGATCTGCTTGCGCATCCGCGGGTCCCAGAACTTCCAGATGTGCTCGAAAATGCCCTGTACGGCGCGGTCGTGGCCCTGGCTGTGGAAGAACTTCCCGATCTGGTTCGCCATGTAGATCAGTTTTTCAGGCGACGACGACATAAGCGGACTCCTTGCCGGCCACCGCGCCTGTGACACGTTCCGGATGCGTAAAAATTTCAAATCCATCCGCGCGCGCAATCGCGGCGAGCGTGATGCCGGCGGCGTCCGCCATCCGCACCGCAAGCGCGGTCGGGGCCGATACCGCTGCGATCAGCGGCGCACCGATTGCAGCGGTTTTCTGCACCATTTCGACTGAGACGCGGCTGGTCAGCAGCACCATGCCATCGCTGGCGACGACCTTGTCGCGGGCCAGCGCACCGGCGAGCTTGTCGAGCGCATTGTGGCGGCCGGCATCCTCGCGCAGCGCAACGATGCCGCGCGACGCCGTCCAGAACGCGGCGGCGTGCACGGCGCGGGTCTGGTGATTGATCTCCTGCAGCGGCGCGACCGCCGCCACCGCGGTCATGATCTCGCGCGGCGAGAAGACACGGCCCGCGGGAACGACCGCCGCCGGCCGGACGGCCTCGGCGATGGAATCGATGCCGCAGAGGCCGCAGCCGGTCGGGCCCGCGATATTTCTGCGGCGCTGGGCGATCTGCGCGGCCTTGTCAGGCTTGAGCCACATCCGAAGCTCGATGCCGTCATCGAGCTCGACGATGTCGAGCGTCTCGATCTCGTCGGCCGATTGCACGATGCCTTCGCTGAGGCTGAAGCCGACAGCAAAGTCGCCGAGGTCCTCGGGCGAGCCCATCATCACGGCGTAGGTGCCGCCATTATAGGTCAGCGCGAGCGGCGTCTCCTCCGGGATCAGGCGCGCGCCGTCGCTGAAGACGCCGTTGCGCCAGACCTTCCGGTTCGCCTGGTAGACGGGCTCGCGCATCGTCACTCCGCGGCTTCCACCACCGGCGCGATGCGGCGGGAGTGGCGTGCCTGTTCGTCATAGGCCTTCTGCCAGTCGGACGGACCGTTCGACGGCGAGATCTGCACGGCAGTGACCTTATACTCCGGACAGTTGGTCGCCCAGTCGGAGAAGTCGGTCGTGATGACGTTGGCCTGGGTGTCCGGGTGGTGGAACGTGGTGTAGACCACGCCCGGCGCCACGCGGTCGGTGATCTCGGCGCGCAGCGTCGTTTCGCCGGCGCGGCTCGCCAGCCGCACCCAGTCGCCGTCGCGCACGCCGCGCAGCTCGGCATCGTGCGGATGGATCTCGAGGCGATCCTCGGCGTGCCAGACCACGTTCTCGGTGCGCCGGGTCTGCGCGCCGACATTGTACTGGCTGAGGATGCGGCCGGTGGTGAGCAGCAGCGGGTAGCGCGGGCCGGTGCGTTCGTCGGTCGCGACATATTCGGTCACGATGAACTTGCCCTTGCCGCGTACGAAGCCGCCGATATGCATGATCGGCGTGCCCTCAGGCGCCTTCTCGTTGCAGGGCCACTGCACCGAGCCGAGCTCGTCGAGCCTGGCGTAGGAGACGCCGGTAAAGGTCGGCGTCAGCGCCGCGATCTCGTCCATGATCTCCGACGGATGGTTGTAGTGCATCTCGAATCCCATCGCCTTGGCGAGCAAGATCGTCACTTCCCAGTCGGCATAGCCGTTGCGCGGCGACATCACCTTGCGGACCCGCTGGATGCGGCGTTCGGCATTGGTGAAGGTACCGTCCTTTTCCAGGAAGGTCGAGCCGGGCAGGAAGACGTGGGCGTAGTTCGCGGTCTCGTTCAGGAACAGATCATGGACGATCACACATTCCATCGCCGACAGCGCCGCCACCACATGCTTGGTGTTCGGATCGGATTGCAGGATGTCCTCGCCCTGCACATAGAGGCCCATGAAGCTGCCTTCGATCGCAGCGTCGAACATGTTGGGGATGCGCAGGCCCGGCTCCTTGTTGAGCTTGACGTTCCACATCGCCTCGAACTGCTCGCGCACGGCGTCGCCCGAGATATGGCGATAGCCCGGCAGCTCGTGCGGGAACGAGCCCATGTCGCAGGAGCCCTGCACGTTGTTCTGACCGCGCAGCGGGTTCACGCCGACGCCGGGCCGGCCGATATTGCCGGTCACCATCGCAAGGTTGGCGATCGCGATCACGGTGGTCGAGCCCTGGCTGTGCTCGGTGACGCCGAGCCCGTAATAGATCGCGCCGTTGCCGCCGGTGGCGTAGATCCGCGCCGCCTCGCGCAGATCCTGGGGATCGACGCCGGTCATGATCGCGGTCGCTTCGGGGCTGTATTTCTCCTGGGCGACGAAGGCCGCCCATTCCTCGAACTCGCTCCAGTCGCAGCGCTCGCGCACGAAGGCCTCGTTGACGAGCCCTTCGGTGACGATGACGTGGGCGAGCGCCGTGACCACCGCCACGTTGGTGCCGGGCATCAGCGGCAGATGCAGCGCCTTCACATGCGGCGATGCCACCATCTCGGTGCGGCGCGGGTCGAGCACGATCAGCTTGGCGCCCTGGCGCAACCGCTTCTTCAGCCGCGAGGCGAACACCGGGTGAGCGGAGGCCGGGTTGGCGCCGATGATCATCACGACGTCGGTGTCCTCCACCGAGTCGAAATCCTGCGTGCCTGCCGAGGTGCCGAAGGTTTGCGACAGGCCGTAGCCGGTCGGCGAATGGCAGACGCGGGCGCAGGTGTCGACATTGTTGTTGCCGAAGCCGCCGCGGATCAGCTTCTGCACCAGGTAGGTCTCTTCATTGGTGCAGCGTGACGAGGTGATGCCGCCGACCGAGTCGCGGCCGTATTTCTGCTGGATGCCCTTGAACTTCGCGGCGGCGAAGTTGAACGCCTCGTCCCACGACACTTCCTGCCACGGATCCTCAATCCGTTCGCGGATCATCGGCTTCAGGATACGCTCCTTGTGGGTTGTGTAGCCCCAGGCGAAGCGGCCCTTGACGCAGGAATGGCCGCGGTTGGCCTTGCCGTCCTTCCACGGTACCATGCGCACCACTTCCTCGCCGCGCATCTCGGCCTTGAAGGCGCAACCGACGCCGCAATAGGCGCAGGTGGTGACCACCGAGTGTTCGGGCTGGCCGATCTCGATCACCGACTTCTCGGTCAGCGTCGCGGTCGGGCAAGCCTGCACGCAGGCGCCGCAGGACACGCATTCGGAGCCGAGGAAGCTCTCGCTCATGCCGGGCGAGACGCGGCTGTCGAAGCCGCGGCCGGAGATCGTCAGCGCGAACGTGCCTTGCACCTCCTCGCAGGCGCGGACGCAGCGCGAGCAGACGATGCACTTCGAGGGATCGTAGGTGAAGTACGGATTGGATTCGTCCTTCGGCATCCAGTTGTCGTTTTCGCAGCCGTGCGATTTGGCGAACACGTGGTTCTCGCCTTCATAGCCGTAGCGCACGTCGCGCAGGCCGACGGCGCCCGCCATGTCCTGCAATTCGCAGTCGCCGTTAGCCGCGCAAGTCAGGCAGTCCAGCGGATGGTCGGAGATGTAGAGCTCCATCACGCCCTTGCGCAGCTTCTTCAGCCGCTCGGTCTGGGTGTGCACAACGAGGCCGTTCATCGCGGGCGTGGTGCAGGAGGCCGGAGTGCCGGCGCGCCCTTCGATCTCGATCAGGCAGAGCCGGCAGGAGCCGAACGCGTCGACCATGTCGGTCGCGCAGAGTTTTGGAATCTGGGTGCCGGCTTCCATCGCCGCGCGCATGATCGAGGTGCCCTCGGGCACCGTGACCTGATTGCCGTCGATGGTCAGCGTGACCATCGTCTCGGATTTGGACTTGGGCGTACCGAAATCGGTTTCCTGGATCAGCGACATCGTGATCTCCTGTTATTCCGCGGCCTGCAGCCGGGCCGGTGCGGGACCTAAATCTCCGCCAAAATCTTCCCGGAAGTGTTTCAATGCGCTCAGCACGGGGTAGGGCGTGAAGCCGCCGAGCGCGCAGAGCGAGCCGAATTTCATGGTGTTGCAGAGGTCTTCGACCACCGCGAGGTTTTCCGCCACGCGGTCGCCGTTGATGATCTTGTTGATGGTCTCGACGCCGCGCGTCGAGCCGATCCGGCACGGCGTGCACTTGCCGCAGGATTCGACCGCGCAGAACTCCATCGCGAAGCGCGCCTGCTTGGCCATGTCGACGCTGTCGTCGAACACCACGATGCCGCCATGTCCGATCAGGCCGTCGCGCGCAGCAAACGCCTCGTAGTCGAACGGCGTGTCGAACAGCGCGCGGGGGAAGTAGGCGCCGAGCGGACCGCCGACCTGCACCGCGCGCACCTCGCGTCCGGTGAATGTGCCGCCGCCGATCTCGTCGACGAGCTCGCCGAGCGTGACGCCGAACGCGGTCTCGAACAGCCCGCCATATCTGATGTTGCCGGCGAGCTGGATCGGCATCGTGCCGCGCGAGCGGCCCATGCCGAAATCAGCGTAGGCCTTGGCGCCGTTGTCGAGGATGAAGGGGATCGCCGCGAATGACAGCACGTTGTTGATCACGCTCGGGCGGCCGAACAGGCCCTTGTGCGCGGGCAGCGGCGGCTTGGCCCGCACGATGCCGCGGCGGCCCTCGAGGCTTTCCAGCAGCGAAGTCTCTTCGCCGCAGACATAGGCGCCGGCGCCGACCCGCACTTCGAGATCGAATTCATGCGCCGAGCCGCCGATGCGCTTGCCGAGCAAGCCCGCGCGCCGGGCGGCTGCGATCGCCGCGCTCATCGCCGCGACCGCATGCGGGTATTCCGAGCGGATGTAGATGTAGCCCTTGGTGGCGCCGACGGTGATGCCCGCGATCGTCATGCCCTCGATCACGACGAAGGGGTCGCCTTCCATGATCATGCGGTCGGCAAAGGTGCCGCTGTCGCCTTCATCGGCGTTGCAGACGATGTATTTGCGGTCGGCGCTGGCCTGGGCCACCGTCTTCCATTTGATGCCGGTGGGGAAGCCGGCGCCGCCGCGGCCGCGCAGGCCCGAGGTGGTGACGTCGGCCAGGATCTGGTCGGAGGTCAGCGTCAGCGCCCGCTCCAAGCCCTTGTAGCCGCCATGGGCGCGGTAGTCGTCGACCGAGCGCGGATCGACCACGCCGCAGCGCACGAAGGTCAGGCGGGTCTGGCGCTTCAGCCAGGGAATCTCCTCTGTGACACCGAGCCGCAGGGCATGCTGACCGTTGCCGGCCATCGCATCGAGCAGGGCAGGGACGTCACACGCGGTCACCGGGCCGAACGCGATGCGGCCCTGGGCGGTCGCAAGCTCGACCATCGGCTCCAGCCAGCACAGCCCGCGCGAGCCGTTCCTGACGATCTCGACCGCTGCGCCACGCGCGGTGGCAGCCTGCTCGAAGGCGAGGGCGACATCGTCGGCGCCGACGGCGACCGCCGCGGCATCGCGGGGGATGTAAATCCGCATCGTCATCGCTGTGCCTCCGCGACCAGCGCATCGATCCGCGCCTCATCGAGCCGGCCGACCACGCGGCCATCCAGCATCGCCGACGGCGCGGTGGCGCACAGCCCGAGGCAGTAGATCGGCTCCAGCGTCACGCGCTCATCCGCCGTGGTATGTCCCAGCGAAACGCCGAGCTTGGCCTCCGCACGCGCCGCCAGCGCATCGCCGCCGGCAGCCTGGCAGGCCTCGGCGCAGCAGAGTTTCAGGACATGGCGCCCGGCCGGTTGCTTGCGGAAGCCGTGGTAGAAGGTGAACACGCCGTGCACCTCGGCGCGGGACAGATTGAGCGCTTCGGCGACCATCGGGATCGCCGGCTCCGGCACGTAGCCGAACGCCTCCTGCAGCGCATGCAGGATCACCAGCGTCGCGCCTTCGAGCTTGGCGTGCTCGGCGATGATTTCAGCGCCGCGCGCCGCGTCCCAGGGTTCGTATCCCACCGTCATTCGCGCTTCTCACGATCAGTTTTCTGCTTTGCACATCTGCATTGGAATCCCTCGAAACATCAATAAAGCTGTCTCATGCGGCGATTGCGAAACGCGATTAATAGCGTTGCGCAATCGGATGATTTAGGATCGCAATAATGGTCTGGAATCACGCACTTCGGTCGCGTATTGGATTGGGGATCGCGTGGCGGTCGTGGTACGTGTGACAGTGTTGGGACACCGTTTTTCCGATGGGGTTTGATCCTTGATCGACAAGCTGGAACTTCTGTTGGCACTGGCCAAGGAACGGCATTTTGGCCGGGCCGCGGAGGCCTGCGGCGTCACCCAGCCGACCATGTCGACCAGCCTCAAGCAGCTCGAGGAAATCCTCGGCGTGATGCTGGTGCAGCGCGGCTCGCGCTTCCAGGGTTTCACGCCGGAGGGAGAGCGGACGCTCGACTGGGCCCGGCGCATCGTCGGCGATACCCGGGCGATGAAGCAGGAGATCAACAGCCTCAAGGACAAGCTGTCGGGCGAGATCCGGATCGCGGCGATCCCGACCGTGCTCGGCATGGTGGCGGCGCTCACCACGCCGTTCCGGGCGCGCCATCCCGATGTGCGTTTCCGCATCCAGTCCTGCACGTCGGCCGACGTGCTCGGCCTCTTGGAAAATCTCGAGGTCGACGCTGGGCTGACCTATATCGAGAACGAGCCGATCGGCAAGGTCCGCACCATCCCGCTCTACAACGAGAGCTATCGGCTGTTGACCGCGCCCGACGCGATGTTCGGCGACCGCAAGCAGGTGACGTGGAAGGAAGTCGGCACCGTGCCGCTCTGCCTGCTGACGCCCGACATGCAGAACCGCCGCATCATCGACCGTGCGCTGACCTCGGTCGGCGCGGAGGCGACGCCGACGCTGACCTCGAACTCGCTGCTGGTGCTGTACACCCATGTGAAGACCGGCCGCTGGGCCAGCGTGATGCCGGCCAAGCTCGCCGAGACGCTCGGCCTTGCGGATGCCGTGCGCAGCATTCCGATCGTCGATCCGGTCGTGGACTACAGCATCGGCATGGTGATCCCGCAGCGCGATCCGATGACGCCGCTGATCGCGGCCCTGGTGCAGGTCGCGCGCGAGGTCGCGCCGACGCTGGAGAGCGCGTAGCGGAGCTTACGCCGCTTCCGGCAGCTTGCTCTGCAGGGTGCGCGGATCGCGCGGCAGCGTGATACGGACGACGGTGCCGACGCCGAGCCTGGAGCGCAGCCGCATCGAGCCGCCGTGCAGGTTGGTGAGCGAGCGCGCGATCGCAAGCCCGAGGCCCGAGCCCTGGTAGCTCTTGGTGAGCTGGCTCTCGACCTGCTCGAACGGCTTGCCGAGCCGGCGCAGCGATTCCGGCGCGATGCCGATGCCGCTGTCGGCGATCAGGAGCACGATCGAGTCATCGAGCATCTGGCCGCGCACCAGCACGCGGCCGTGGTCCGGCGTGAACTTCACGGCGTTGGAGAGCAGGTTGACGATGATCTGCTTGACGGCACGGCGGTCGGCGACAACCGAGATCGTGCTTTCGATCTCTGATTCCAGCGACAGTCCCTTGTGCTCGGCGCGGCCTGAGACCACCCGCAGCGACTCGGCGAGGATGCCCGAGAGGTCGAGCGGCTCCATGTCGAACTTCATGCGGCCGGCCTCGATCCTCGACATGTCGAGGATGTCGTTGATGACCTCGAGCAGGTATTTCCCCGATGTCAGGATGTCGTGGCAGTACTCTTGGTATTTGTCCGAGCCGAGCGTGCCGAACAGTCCGCTGCCCATGATCTCGGAGAAGCCGATGATGGCGTTGAGCGGCGTGCGCAGCTCATGGCTCATATTGGCGAGGAACTTCGACTTCGCGGCGTTGGCGTCCTCGGCGCGGGTCTTTTCCTGCGAATATTTCTCGGCGAGGTCGGCGAGCTCGACCGCCTGCCGCTCCAGCTCGGATTGCGAGCGCTGCAGGTCGATCACGGTGGCGCGCAGGCGCAGATCGTTGTCGACCAGCTTCTGCTCGTGCGCCTTGATGCGGGTGATGTCGGTGCCGACCGAGACGTAGCCGCCGTCCTTGGTGCGGCGTTCGCTGATATGCAGCCAGCTGCCGTCGTCGAGCTGGGCCTCGAAGGTGCGCGCGCCGGGCGCCGGCACGCCGCTCTCGTGCAGGCGGGTGCGCACCTCGGGCATGCTGCCGACTTCGATCACGGTCTCGTAGGAGGTGCCGGGGCTGACGGCCGAGTCCGGCAGCTTGTGCAGCCGCTGGAAGTGCGAGTTGCAGAGCACGAGGCGGTCCTCGGCGTCCCAGAGCACGAAGGCCTCCGGAATGGTCTCGATCGCGTCGCGCAGCCGGAGGTCGGCTTCGACCGACTTTTCCGCGAGGCTCTTCTGCTCGGTGACGTCGATCGCGATGCCGATCAGATGCAGGCCGCTGTCCGCCGCGGCGTGGCTGAGCTCGCAGCGCACGCGGAGCCAGATCCAGTGGCCGCCGACATGCCGCATGCGGAAGCTCTGGTCGATGTGATCGATCTTGCCCGAGATCAGCTGCTCGGCGATGTCGAACAGGTTGATGTCGTCGGAGTTCACGAGCGCGTTGACCTCGCCGAAGGTGAGGAGGTCGTTGCGGGTGTCGAGGCCGAGCAGGGTGAACATCGACTGCGACCAGAAGATCCTGCCGCGCGACAGGTCCCAGTCCCACAATCCGCAGCGGCCGCGATTAAGCGCGGTGTCGATCCGGCCGCGCACGGCGTCGTTGATCAGGTCGCCCTCGCGGGCGCGGGTCGATTGCCAGTGGAAGGCGAAGCCGAGGATCAGCACCACGAAGCTCGTGGTCGCCGACAACGTTATCGAGAGCGCTGCGTCCGATCCCCAGATCGGCTCGTTCATCTCCTGGATGACGACGACCTGGCCGGGCAGCGACTTGACGAGCTGCGAGATCGCCAGCGCGCCGGTGCCGCCCGGCAACGTCATGTCATTGACCGTCCCCTGCTGGCCCGGCGCGATCATCAGCTGCGCGGTGGAGACGATGTCGAGGATGCGGTCGTTCTCGCCGGCGCTATCGATCGGCACGCGCGCCAGCACGCGGTGATCGGCGCCGGTGATGATGACGTGGCGGCCGTAGGCGATGCCCCAGGACGGAATCAGGTCCGGCAAGAGCTCCTGCATCCGCTCGATGTTGACGAGCCGCTCGCGACGCACCGAAGTCAGGCGATCGAGACGTTCGGCGAGGATGTCGGACAGCGCGGCGAGGTCGCGCTTCATCGCGCCGCGCTTCTGCCGGGTCTGGTCGATCACCTGGACGAAGGCGCCGAGGCAGATCGTGATGAGGAAGGCGATGATGAGAGTAGGCACAGCGCGGCGCAGTGCAGGCTCGGCCGTCAGGAGCCTGTGATAGGCCGGTTTTGCGATCGACTGCGCCAATCCCTTGATCGAATCGGATTGGACGCACGCGTTCGCTGCATGCGCGCGCGCCATGCCCTAGACCCCCGCTCTAAGCTGATTTTTTACCCGGTTCGGATGCTCCCCACGAGGCATCCGAATCATGATGATTTGAATCCAGATTTCCCGGACTGTCGAGAGTCAACGATTCGTTAATGCGAAATAATTCTTGTCCAAATCAGAATCAGTGCGCGCAAACTGAGTCCGAAACAGGAACGGCTCCGTAGAATTACGCGCGCGTCGGTTCTGCGTGACTGATCACACGTTTCACGGTGGGGAACGCGCGGCGCAGCTTGCGTTCGATCTCGTCGACGCTTTCGTGCACCTTGATCACACTCATCGCGGGTGCGGCGCGACAATGGAAGTTGACGATCTCGCCGGCGTCGGTGTTGCGGACCCGCACATTGTGGATGTCATGGATCGCGCCGCCAGCGGCATAGCCGGTCAACGCGGTCCTGATGACCTCGACGCGGTCGGGCGCGGCGTCGGTTCCCCACGGCAGTTCCGGCTCGAGCGGCTCGATATGGGTGTCGACCTCGACGTCCTCGCCAAAATCCTCGCGGATCGCGCGCTCGAGCCCGTGGGCGATGTCGTGCGCGGCGACCAGCGCCATGTCGCTGTCGACTTCGAGGTCGATGCCGACGATCAACCTGCCGCCGATATTGTGCACGGTGACATGATGGATGGCGAGGCCGGAATTGCGCGCGATCACCATGATGCGCTCGCGCACGCTCTCATTGTCGCGCGCCACCGGCACCGCGGTGAAGGTGAGGTCGGCGTCGCCGAACGTCTTGGTCATCGCCTGCTGCGCCCTGCGCTTGATGTCCTCGACGCGGTCGATCGGATAGGTGCGCGGCACCTTGGCGATGGCATCGATGAAATGGGTGGCACCGACCATGCGGACCCGCAGGCGATCGACGTCGACGACGCCAGGCACCGCCTTGATGGCGGTAGTCGCCTTTTCCAGCGCGCCTTCGGGCGCGCGGTCGAGCAGGGTCTCGACCGTCTCCCGCGCCATGCGCAGGCCCAACAGCGCAATCATCACGGCGACCGCGATCGCGGCCGCAGCGTCGCCCCACCAGAAGCCGAAGCCCGCCAGCACGAGGCCGACGATGACGGCGGTCGATCCCATCACGTCGGAGGCGAAATGCAGCGCGTCGGCGGCCAGCGCCTGGCTCTTGGTGTCGCGCGCGGCGCGGTGCAGCGCGCGGGCGCGCCACAGATTGACGCCGATATCGATGACCAGGACGATGAAGGGGACAGCCGAGATCGACGGCGGCGGCGCGCCCTCGCGCAGATGGCTATAGGCCTGGACCAGGATGCCGCCGGCCAGCACGTAGAGCAGGGCGATGATGAAGAGCGCCGAGACGCTCTCGAACTTGCCGTGGCCGTAATGATGCTCGGCGTCGGCCGGCTGGTCCGATACCCGCACCACCGCCCAGGTGATGATGGTGGCGACCAGGTCGATCGTCGAATGCAGCGCCTCGGAGATCAGCGCCAGCGATCCGATGGCAATGCCGACGACGAATTTTGCAACGGCCATGGTGCCGCTGGCGAGGATCGAGATCGCGGCGACGGAGGTCTTGGTGGAGGGTGCGCTGGTGTTTGAAGAGCTCATGGGCGGCGGTGTAGCAGGCCGACTGTGAACATCAAGTGTCGTCAGTCACGCGCAATCGCCACTCACTTGCAACAGCAAACTGGATCGCGGAGTTGTTGCGAACTATTCCGAATCCAGCAGGCGCGTTGCGCAGGTTCATTGGCGTCATTCGGACATCAATCCTCGTTCTCGCGGCGCGTTTCCCCCGCGCTCTGCAAGTGACCGCGCCGTGAGAGGATGGGTTTCGCTGCGCTCTACCCATCTTACGCGCTGGGGTCGAGTTTGGACCCCGGTGCTTTGCGCTCGAATGCGATCACCACTCACGATCCACCACCGTCGAGATGGTGGCCGCGCGTGGAGCAGTTCGAGTTCACTGGCGAGTCTTGTTTTCGCTATAGCTGTTTGACGCAGCGAGGCTGTGGCAATACCAGGAAGCTTCGACGCTGCGCCAGCCTGCGTTCAGGCCGGCCTCGAGGCATTGGTTGTAGTTCTTGAAGTTGGCGGGGTTTCTGCATGTCGTCGAGTAGGCGTATTGACCGGAAACGGAGCAGCCGACCCAGGGCCGGTCGCCCGACCTGAAGCTGGATACGCAACCATCGATGCAACTCGTCGAGATCGTCGACGACCGAGCGGAGGGGGCACGGTGGACAGCTGCGCGTTTGCTCGGTCTATGTGGAGAAGTGACTTGCCTCGGCGCTTCGACCGTGATGTTGGGGAGCGATGTGGAGCGATCGCCCGCAGGCGTTGCGGCGTTTGAAGGTGCCACGCCGCCGGGGCCGCACAGAAGAATTGCAATCGATGTGGTCGCGGCGACCTTGTTGAAGACGGCTTTGTCCGAGACGATCTGGTTCAAGCGGAACGAGGCTCTCATGGCTGTTTACCTCCCAAATCGGATGGCGATGCCATCCGGGCGACGCTCCAAGTTAGCAGATGCCTGACGAAACGTCGCGTCAGGGCTTTGTTTTCAAACGTTTCTGTGCGGTGGCGGACAAGCTGCAGCGTTGCCACGATCTTGCCGCGGTGATTGTCGGCTTCCATGTGGTCGAACGCCTTGCCGATGTCTGCGAGTTTGTAGACCTGGTCGATCACCAGCCGCAGCTTGCGCGCCGCATCCGTGGGCCAAATGTCCACGCGTACCTTGTCGAAGATCTCGCGGATCTGCTCGATCGAGCGGGCGCGGAAGGTGACGCCGATATGCTATTCACGCGTCGTCGAAGAGGTTCTGTTCAGTCATGTTGCTGACGCAATCTCTGTCTTAGACGGGCGAGAATTAAAAACACTGCGTGGGACCGCGCCCGGTTCCCACACTGGTTCCGTCGCCGGAATTGGCACGAATCCGCAAAGAATTGGCACGAGTTAACGCCTCCGCGTTCGCTTGACCCTGTTTTGCGGAATCGGGAACCGAACGATCGAAAAATCAGTCAAGGAGTTATGATGCTGTTCGGCTCGAGCGCCGCAGTTTGCGGCGCCGTAGTTGCGCTCGCCATTGTTGGCACCGCTGCTGGAAGTGAAATCGGTGCGGTTCATTCAAGCGATGTCGTCAATGCCGCTCGTGGGGATGCGATCGTTGGCGCGGCATCCATGTACAATCCGTTCAAGCCCGGCAAGGAGGAGGGCGGACCGAGCACTGCCTCCGGCGAGCGCCATGATTGCTCGGTCTGGGCGGCTGCCATCAGGACAAGTTTGCGTCGGAAGTTTGGTGGGGTCCAATTCGGCGCGAGGCCGAAATATGCCCTCGTCGAGGCTGTAGGCAAGAAGGTCATCGTCAAGATAAATGATGTGGGGCCACTACGGCCTGGTCGTATCATTGACCTCAATGAGCGAACGATGCGCTATTTCGATCCGAGCCTGGAGCTCGGAGTCATTAGCGACGTAAAAGTTAGCCCGCTTGCGGGCGATTATTGGATTCCCGGACCGGCCGGCTGAAGGTCGAACGCGAAAGAGCCAGGGCACAGCTCTCTGGAAGTGGGAATGCTCAGCTCCAGCCGTCGCGCCGGATTGCGCTTCGCCAACTCATCCGCGCTTAGCGTGCCTAGGCGGGTTAGTCCACCGGGTCCGCGCGAAGCGCGGCCCGATGACATGCTCCGGCGTAACCCGCCGTCGTATCCGAGAGAAGGATGGCGGATTGCGCTGCGCTAATCCGCCCTCCGCACCTACAGCGTCACCACGATCTTGCCGAGGTGGTTGTTGGCTTCCATGTGCGCGAACGCCTTGCCGATGTCGGCGAATTTGTAGACCTGGTCGATCGGCAGCTGCAGTTTTCGCGACTCGACCGCGGGCCAGATGTCCTTGCGCACCTCGTCGAAGATCTCGCGGATTTCCTCGATCGAGCGGGTGCGGAAGGTGACGCCGATATACTGGATGCGGCGCGCCGCGTGCAGGTCGAAGTTGAAGTCGCCATGGGTGCCGCCGAGCCGGCCGACATTGACGATGCGGCCCTTGACCTTGGTGGCCTTGAGATTCTGGTTGGCGACCGGTCCTGAGACCTGATCGACGATCAAATCGACGCCTTCGCCGGAGGTCGCCTGCAACACCTGATCGACCCAGCCGGGATCCCTGGAATCGACCGCGAGATCGGCGCCGAATTCCTTCAAGCGCCCGCGCCGCATCGGATCGGTCGAGGATCCGACCACGAGCTTGGCGCCCTTGAGTTTGGCGATCTGCATCGCCATCAGGCCGACGCCGGAGCTCGCGCCCTGGATCAGCACGGTCTGGCCCGGCTGCAGCGCGCCGTTGGTAACGACGGCGTTGTGCATGGTGGCGAGCGCGACGGGCAGGGTGGCGGCCTCGTCGAAATTCATGTTCGAGGGGTTGCGGAACAGCCTTCCGTGATCGGCGAGCGTGTACTCGGCGAACGCCGCGCCGCCGGAGCCCATGATCTTGTCGCCGACCTTGACGCCCTTGGCGTCCGGTCCGAGCTCGGCGACCTCGCCGGCCCATTCCATGCCGAGCACGGTGCCGACGCCGCCGGAGGCGCCATGGACGTGGCCCTTGGTCATGCCGAGATCGGCGCGGTTCAGCCCGCAGGCATGGACTTTCACCAGCACCTGGGTGCCCTTCGGCACGGGTTTTGCGACGTCTGATATCTCGGGGCCGTTTGCGCCGTACACATAGGCTTTCATGGGATTGTTCCTGGCTTGCGTGAGATTAATTCCGTCATCCTGAGGAGCGCGAAGCGGCGTCTCGAAGGATGCACGGCCCGGCCGGTGGCCGTCGACCCTTCGAGACGCGCTTCGCGCTCCTCAGGGTGACGGATCACTACTGGACGCCTATTCCGCCGCCTGGCGCTTGCCGCCGGACATCATGACTTCGAGCCGCTCGCGGATGATCGCTTCCGCCTCGTGGACGATGCGCGAGATCAGTTCGCCGCAGGTCGGGATGTCGTGGATCAGGCCCTGCACCTGGCCGGCCGACCAGATGCCCTCGTCGGCATCGCCGGTCGAATAGACCATCTTGCCGCGGGCGCCGGCGACCAGCTCGCGGACGTCCTCGAACTTCGCGCCTTCCTTCTCCATCTGCACGACCTTGGTCGAGATCGCATTCCTGGCGACGCGCGAGGTGTTGCGCATGGTGCGGAAGATCAGCTCGGTCTCGCGCTCGTCATTGGCGACGATGCGTTCCTTGACGAGCTGATGGATCGGGCTCTCCTTGGTGCACATGAAGCGCGTGCCCATGTTGATGCCTTCGGCGCCGAGCGCCAGCGCGGCAACCAGGCCGCGTGCGTCACCAAAACCGCCGGAGGCGATCATCGGGATCTTCACCTTGTCGGCGGCGGCCGGGATTAGGATCAGGCCGGGCGTGTCGTCCTCGCCGGGATGTCCGGCGCATTCAAAACCGTCGATCGAGATCGCGTCGGCGCCCATCCGCTCGGCGGACAGCGCGTGGCGGACGCTGGTGCATTTGTGCAGCACCTTGACGCCGTGCTTCTTGAACTCGTCGACATGTTCTTGCGGCTTGTTGCCGGCGGTCTCGACGATCTTGATGCCGCTCTCGATGATGGCCTGGCGGTACTCGGCATAGGGCGGCGGCTTGATCGCGGGCAGGATGGTCAGGTTGACGCCGAACGGCTTGTCGGTCAGCTCGCGGCAGCGCGCGATCTCCTTGCGCAGATCGTCCGGCGTCGGCTGGGTCAGCGCGGTGATCATGCCGAGCGCGCCGGCATTGGCGACCGCGGCAACGAGCTCCGCGCGCCCGACCCATTGCATGCCGCCCTGCACGATCGGGTGGTCGACGCCGAACATCTCGGTGAAACGTGTCTTGATCATTCTGCCCTCGGTTTCCGCTGGAATTTTCCGCGACGCGGACGGCTGCGCACGGTTTGTTTTTGATGTCGAGCGGAAGGATGCAGTCCTGACAGGCAAATGTCTACCGGCCGCCGGCGCCGCGCCCATGCGGAAATGAAGGGGCGCGCAGCGGTCAGGTGAGGGCGGGCTCGAGGCTTTCGGTCAATTGCTCAGGCGCTGATGTTCGACACGCAGCGCCTCGAGCTATTTCCGTTCCGATTGAATCGGAACGGAGCTCTCGATTCTTCTTGACGCGTTTTCTTCACGCGAACCGGTACCCACTTCGCTCGAAAACGCTCTGTTGCGAGCAAGGCAAGATGATGCGCGTTACGCCGGCACAGCCTGTTTCATCGACGCGGCGGTTTCCTCGTCGAACGCGGCTGCGATGTCGCGCATGCTGACGACGCCGATCAGGCTGTAATTGTCGATCACCGGCACGTGGCGGATGTGGTGCTTGGTCATGAGATGACGGATGTGCTCGAGCGTGTCGCTCGAGGTGCACGACACCAGCTGCTGCACCGAGACGAACTGCGACACCTTCATGCTGGCGCCGGCTGCGCCGTGCTCGGCGACCGCGCGCACCACGTCTCGCTCGGTGAACATGCCGACTGCGGTGTTGCCTTCGGTGCGAACGACATCCTTGACCACCAGCGCGCTGATATTGCTGGCGCGCATCAGTTGCGCGGCGATCGCAACCGTCTCGTTCATGCGAACCGTGGCGACGCGAGGGGTTTTCTTGCGCAGGATATCTCCGACTTGCATGGCAACCTCCTTGGTAATCGTTGACAGGATTCTGGTATACAAAATACCAATTGTCAACGCAGCCATTGCAGAAATCTACCACCAAGAAATCGCTGAAATAGGCAGGGACGCTGACATTTCGGACGATTATGAGCTGCGATGAGTGACCGGACCTTCGGCTGCCTCGGCTCATTGGTATCTGGCATGCCTGACTGCGCCAAAAGAAAGAGGCGCACCGAAGTGCGCCTCTGTCAGTTCGGGAGGAAGTCTCGAAATCAGGCCCGTCAAATCAGGCCGTCACATCAAGCGGTCTTGGCGCTCGTCGCGGTTTCGGTCGCGGCGGCAGCCTCGTTGCCGTGGATGAAGGCGCGGCGCATCGGCTTGACCACGAACAGCGCCATCAGCGCCGCGGTGGCATTGAGCGCGACCGCGATCACGAACACCGCCTGCCAACCATAGCTGGCGGCGACGATGCTGGCGGCCGGCACCAAGAGCGCGGCGGTGCCCTTTGCCGTGTACAGCATGCCGTTGTTGGTGGTCGCGAACTTCGAGCCGAAGGTGTCGCCGCAGGTCGCGGGGAATAGCGAGTAGATCTCGCCGAACACGCCGAAATAGACCGCGGTTGCCAGCACGAACACCAGCGGGTTGTGGCCCCAGGTGGAGAGCGTCAGCAGCATCAGCGCGCCGGTACCGAACGCGATGAACATGGTGTGCTCGCGGCCGATATTGTCGGAGACCCAACCGAAGAACGGCCGTCCGAAACCGTCGAAGATGCGGTCGAGCGAGATCGCAAAGGTCAGCGCCGCCATCTGGAAGCCGGCGAGCGTCACCGGCGTGTTGGCGATCTTGTAGTCGTGCGCGATCGGCGCGATCTGCGCCGCCGCCATCAGGCCGCCGGAGGCGACCATCACGAACACCAGATACATCACCCAGAAGATCGGGCTGCGCAGCACTTGCGGCGGCGTGAAGTCGATCTTGGTCTGCGGCAGATTGAGCTGCTTCTTCTTCGGCGGGATCGTGACCGCAGGCTTCTGGATGAAGAAGGCGAGCAGGAACACGATCAGGCCTTGCCCGATGCCGAAATCGAAGAACGCGGCCTGATAGCCGCTCGAGGCGATCATGTTGGCGATCGGCACCACGGTCAGCGCCGCGCCGGCGCCGAACCCTGCGGCCGTTGCGCCCGCGGCAAGGCCGCGGCGATCGGGAAACCATTTCAGCGCATTGCCGACACAGGTGCCGTACACCGAGCCGGCGCCGATGCCGCCGATCACCGCCGCGGCGTAGAGCATGGTGAGTGAATCAGCGTACGAGTTCAGTACCCAGGACAGCGTGATCATGACGCCGCCGAACATGATGACGATCCGCGGGCCGTATTTGTCGACGAACCAGGCCTCGACCGGCACCAGCCAGGTCTCGGTCACCACGAAGATCGTGAAGGCGAACTGGATCGCCGCGCGGCCCCAATGATGCGTGCCGTCGATCGGGTCGACGAACAGCGTCCAGCCGTATTGCAGGTTCGCGATCATCGCCATGCAGACGATGCCCATCACGAGCTGCAGCCAGCGGAAGCCACTGGACGAAGGTTGATCTTGTGTGACGGCAGTATTGCTGGAAACCATCAAGTCCTCCCGAGCGCGCTGGTCTTGTGACCGAGTGTCGCAATTATTGTGGCGTATCGTCGCAAGCGCTCGCGGAAGTTGGTATACTATATTCCAGAAAGCAAGCCCATCTTTCTGCTGCGTCGCAGCAAATCTGGCATACGGAGCGCCGGAACCGGCGTCCATTTCGCTCGAAAACGTCCTGGAAGAAACGAAAACGCCCGGCTTTTGGCCGGGCGCTTTCGTTGGCAGGAGTGAGGTCGTTGTTCAGGCCATAGCCGATTTCGCGACCACGATCTTTCGCCACGGTTTGAGCAGCGCGATCGCGAGCAGCGAGGCGAGGATGTTGGCGCCTGCCGCGATGATGAACACGCTGTCCCAACTGCCCGACGACTGCTGCATGTAGTTGGCGATCGGCACCAGCAGCGCCGCCGTGCCTTTCGCGGTGTAGAGCAGCCCCGCATTGGTGGTGGCGAACTTGCTGCCGAACGTGTCGGTGCAGGTCGAGGGGAACAGCGAGTAGATCTCGCCCCAGGCAAAGAACACGAAGCCCGAGAGCAGCACGAACCACACCGGATCGTGTCCCCAGAGGTAGAGCATCCAGATGCCGAAGCCTTCCATGCCGAAGGCGATGAACATCGTGTTCTCGCGGCCGATCATGTCGGAGATCCAGCCGAAGAACGGACGCGTCAGGCCGTTGAGGACGCGGTCGATGGTCGCCGCGAAGGTCACGGCCGTCATGGTCACCGCCATCAGCGTCACCGGCACGCTGTCGACCTTCCAGTCGACCGCGATCGGCTTCAGGTTCGCCGTCACCATCAACCCGCCGGCGCCGACGATCACGAACATGAAGTACATTAGCCAGAAAATCGGCTGCCGCAGCACTTCGGTCGGCTGATAGTTGCGCCGGGTCTGGATGATGTTGGCATTGGCCACGACCGCCGGCACCTGTCCGGCCTTCGGCGCCAGCAGGAAGAAGGAGAGCAGCACGATGATGATGCCCTGGCCGAGACCGAAATAGAGGAAGGTGGTCTGGAAGCCGGAGTCCTTGATCATCGCCTGGATCGGCGCGACCGTGAGCGCCGAGCCTGCGCCGAAGCCGGCGGCGGTGATGCCGGCGGCAAGTCCGCGCTTGTCGGGAAACCATTTCAGCGCATTGCCGACGCAGGTGCCGTAGACACCGCCGGCGCCGATGCCGGCGACGATCATGCCGAGATAGTAGCCGTTCAACGAGGTCGCCTGCGCGTTGATCGCCCATCCGATCGCGCAGAGGATGCCGCCGACCAGGACGACGATGCGCGGACCGTATTTATCGACGAACCAGCCCTCGATCGGCACCAACCAGGTCTCGAACAGCACAAAGAGCGTAAAGGCCCACTGGATCGATGCGCGATCCCATCCAAACTTCTTCTGGATGTCGGGGACGAAGAACGTCCACCCGTATTGATAGTTTGCGATCATCACCATCGCGGCGACGCCGATCGCGAGTTGCGTCCAACGATATGTGTCGCTGACACGCGCGGCCGCCGATGAAGGGGCGGGGCCAATTCCCTTCACCGCGTCCAGTCTTCGCCGGCGCACAGCGTTCCCATGCAGCCGCGAACATTCAGCGTGCCCGACGAGACCAGCGTCTCCGAGCTCTCATAGGTCTTGCCGTCACCGGCGTTGTAGATCCTGCCGGCCCATCTGTTCAGGCGTGCGGGCTGCATGTTGATGAAGAGCGGCATCTCCATCACCGGTCGGGTCCGCTGCGCGGGATCGGCATTCTTGTCGTCGAGCTGCGGCTTGTCGGTGGCCTTGTCGGTCGGCTCCTTCAGCCAGACGACCCGGCCGCACAGCGCGCTGCCGCAGCGGTGGACCTTGATCGGGGCGTCGCCGGACTGAGTCAGCCAGACGCCGGCCGGGTCGTTGGCGTCGCGGAACCGACGGGCATTTCGATCCAGAACCTGTCGATCCTGAAGACCGGCAAGGCCAAGGCAATGCGCTTCTCGACGCTGTCGGCGATCTGCCGCGAACTGGACTGCCGGCCCGGGGATATCCTGGAGTATGTGCCGGGCGATGAGGGTGACGCTGATGGCGGTGAGGGGAACAAACCGAAGCGCGATCACGTGACCCTCAGCGGAAGTCCGGGATACGCGTTAAACTCCCGGAATTGTTCGACCGAGAGCTTGGCCAATGATTGAGCTGTTGGAGGTTCGACCGGATGATCTTGGCGGTGGTGATCTCGCGCCCGGAGTCCTCGTGCTGCTCAGGGATGCCTTCCCCGAAGATGGTCCCAATGAGGGAGACTATTATCGGGCAGTCGGCGCCCCGGAAATCGCGTTGATCCTTCGTGACGGGCCAATGGTCGTCGGCCATTTGGGTCTCTATGCGCGCGAGGTGAAAATCGGAAGCGCGAATGTCGAGATCGGGATGCTCGGTGGAATTGCCGTTGCCCCCGATCGCAGGCGAAATGGTTACAGCCGCCTTCTGGTTCGGCGTGCGCATGAGCATCTCGCGAAGCGGCAAATCGCTTTCTCGATCCTGTTTGCCTATGAGCCTCGCATCTACCAGGGGAGCGGTTACAGGCTGATGCAGAATGCCACGCACTTCATCGAGCCGGACGGGACACCAAACACTCTGGTTTATCGGGGAAGCATGTACGCAGAACTGACGCGCGATGGCCAAATCAACTGCTCGATCTGCGCGGCCGCACGGTGTGAACAGCAGACGAGCAAGGTCTCATCGTGGCGCTAAGGTCCGCTTCTGATCCGAAGCGGTCATTAAAGCGGCAGCGAGAGTTCTTGCGCCAACCGGGAAAATGATTGCTGATGATCCCACCGACACGCAGCGGGATCGGGCCGATTCGTATTCCGGATGCCGCTGCGCCTTGTGTACCGCCGCTGTTAGGTCAATGGTACTGTCCGATGGCCCCCCGTCCGGAAGTTGCCTGGCGCCTTTCTACGCACGATCGTGCGGCCATGTTTTGGTCAAAACTGCATCCGCATTCTTGAGATGCCCACTGCAAAGGCTCGCGATGGAAAGGGCAGGGTTCGCCAAGGCCAAGATTTTCGCTTTTGGCGACGCGCGGAGCGTTGCCACCTACGCGGCCGAAATCCTGATCATTGCCGCGATTTATGGCGGCCTTGCCGAATCCGCGCGATTGCTTCCTGCAATCAATCCAACCGCGACACCGCTATGGCCACCAACCGGGCTTGCGCTCGCGCTGGTGCTGCTGCGCGGCTACCGGATCTGGCCCGCGATCCTGGTGGGGGCCGTCTCTCCTTGCCTCATGGCCGACCGATCGCTCCTGGAGTTCGGCGCCGCCGGGATCGGCAGCCTGCTTGCTGCATTTACCGGGACATGGCTGATCGGCCGCTGGTCGAACGGTGGCCAGACGTTTGCCACCCCGTCGGGTGTCGCAAAGTTTGCGATCATTTGCTTTGCGCCGACCACGATAATCAGTTCAACCATCGCCTTGGCCGGCGTCACGCTCGCCAACGAATCGAGCTTGTCCGATTCCGTCGTCGCCGGGTTGACCTGGTGGCTCGCGGACGCTGCTGCGGCCCTGGTGATTGCTCCGGTAATCGTGCTCTGGGCGACGATGCCCTTACGCATTTTCTCCAAATGGAACCTGTTGGCATCGATCGCGGTCGCTGCCCTCGCGGGTATCATCGGGCTCGTTGCTTACAGCCCGCTCATCGGGAGCGACCTCGTCAGCAACGACCTCGACGTGTTGCTGCCGCATCGGAGCCTTCTGGGCTTTCTGGTCTTGCTGCCCTTGATCTGGGCCGGCCTGCGCGGCGGTCGATGCACCGTGGCGACGGCTGCGTTGATTTTCATCGGAGTGGCCGTGTGGGGATTCTCGGCGGGGAATGATCCATTTCCGAAAATGGATCCGAATGGAGCTCTGCTATCCCTGCTCGTGCTTTCGATCAGCGTATCGGCGCCTCCTCTTGCCCTGGCCGCGGCAATCGCGACGCGCCAGACCAGGGAAGCCCATTTGCTTTCCGTCCAGGGCGAACTGAGCAGTCAGCTTGAACGCAAGGCCTTGGCGCTCGACAACATCAGACGGCACTTCCAAACCCTTATCGAGGGCGTTGTCGACTATGCAATTTTTGCGCTTGATAGAGAAGGACACGTTACGAGTTGGAATAGCACCGCTCAAAAGATCACCGGTTACACTTCGGAAGAAATCATCGGCAAGCACTTCGGGATATTTTATCGGCCGGATGAACGCCGCGCGGGTTCACCGACACACGCGCTGGAGTCGGCAATCCAAGGAGGCAAGTACGACGTAGAGGGTTGGCGTATCAGAAAGAATGGCACGCCGTTTTTCATCACCGGCTCGGTCTCCTCGAGCCGTGATGACGCAGGAAATCTGATCGGTTTCATCAGTATCCTGCGCGACGCGACGGAGCGACGCGACGCCGAGGAGAAGCTGGTCCAGGCGCGCGAACAGCTCGCGATGTCCCAGAAAATGGAGGCCATCGGCAAGCTGACCGGCGGGATCGCACACGACTTCAACAATCTATTGATGATCATCGGAGGCAGTGCCCAGATATTTCAACGCCTGCTTGATCCAAAACTGCCAAAAGCAATCGAAGCGATACAAACCGCAGCCAAACGCGGCGAAAGTCTCACGCGCCAGTTGTTGACATTCTCCCGTCACCAGCATCTCAGCCCGACGGTCGTTGATCTCCATGCGTCCATCAAGAACATGCGGACCATGATCGAGAGCTCGCTGCGCGGCAACATCGTGTACAACGAGAACGTTGGCGACGGTGTTTCGCCGGTCAAGGTGGACCTCGCCGAACTGGAACTTGCGATCGTCAACATCGCCGTCAATGCGCGAGACGCAATGACAAGCGGCGGCACATTCACGTTATCCGTCCACGCGGTGACCGCAGATCAGGACACCGGCGGCGATCGCCGTGGGAAGGCCTTCTTTGCGATAACGCTTGGCGATACGGGCACCGGTATTCCGCCGAATCTTCTGTCCAAGATGTTCGATCCATTTTTCACGACCAAAGAGGTCGGCAAGGGGACCGGGCTCGGTTTGTCCCAGGTTTATGGTTTTGCACACCAGGCGGGCGGAACGGTGACGGCGGACAGCAAGGTTGGACAGGGAACAACGATTACAATCTATTTGCCGTCCTGTGCAGACGAGCAAATCACCAGCAAGGAGCTCGCCGCTGCCCGGGCAAAGCCAAGGCAGCCGCAGCGGCAGACGGTTCTCGTTGTCGACGACAGCCCCGAAGTGGCGGATGTGACATCCTCGCTGTTCGAGCATCTGGGCTATGAAACCATCTATCGAGATTCAGCCGAAGCGGCATTGAAATTGCTCGATACCGGTACAAAGATCGATCTCGTCTTCAGCGATATCGTCATGCCGGGGACCATCGATGGCGTCGGGCTCGCGAGAGAAGTTCGGTCGCGGTATCCCGGTTTGCCGATAGCCCTTACAACCGGTTACAGCGATGCCGCAAAAGCAGCTCCGGCAAGTCTAAGAATACTTCGCAAGCCGTTCGATACCGAGGCACTGAGAGATTTTATCCAGGATCTTGCGCCGCCGAGATCAGCGCGATCGTCCGGCATACCCTTGGCGTCAGGCACGACTGACGCCGTGCGCAGAAGTTGACTGGTTGCACCATCGCGGGCGGAGGCGTCGATCTCATTGAGGTCCGCTATCGACGCGGAGAGCGGGCAACCAGCCCAAACAAAAATGGCCGCGGTTGCCCGCGGCCATTTGTCGTTTGACTGAGTGCAGCCGTTACTCCGCCGCCTGCTTGCGCGGCGGATCGAGCGCGCCGGAATCGTGGACCTCGGCGACCTGGTGATCGGAGAAGCCGAGCACCTCGCGCAGGATCTCGTCGGTGTGCTCGCCCAGCAGCGGCGAACGCGCGACCTCGCTCGGCGAATCCGACAGCTTGATGGGGTTGCCGACCGGGATGTACCTGCCGCGGGTCGGATGATCGACCTCGACCACGGTGCCGGTCGCGCGCAGCGGCAGCGGCCTGACTCCGGGCAGACTTTATGCCTCCGGCACTCCGGACAAGCGCATGCCTTCGTAGAGGCGTTCGCGTCCGGCAAGATAAACCGGATTGTCGCTCGGCACGTTGGCGCGCAACCTTTGGATGGTAAAGGTCGGATCGAGTGCAAGTCCGTCCTGCGCCGCCTGTCGTGCTTCGCCCAGCGAGCCCAGCAGGGCCAGAGCGGCGGCCAGATGGAAATGCGCCAGCGGATAATTGTAGTTGTCTTTCAGACCATGCCTGAGCCATTCAATCGCTTCGTCGTAGGCACTGAGCTGAATCCTGGAGAAGCCGACAAACGCCCTCCAATAGCCCGCGAAGCTATCGCGAGGAGACAGGCGAAGCGCTTCATTGACATGCGCTTCCGTCTCCAAACCGCGGCCCAGAAGATATTTGGCGTTGCCAATGAAGGCGTGCGCGTCGGCTGAATTTCGATCGATTGCCAGCGCCTGCTGCAAATGTGCGATGCCTTGGGTGGCGCGCTTCGTCGAGACTTGCAGGAGGCCCAGAACCTTGTGCGCAAAGGCGTGCTGCGGGACGATCTTGAGCGCGTTCACCAACTCCGCCTCGGCAGCCGCGAGGCGCGCTGCACGGTCGTCGCTCAAAAACGCGAGGCCGACCGTCGCGTCAATGTTAGCCATACCGACGAGTGCGTTGATGTTGCCGGGGTCGAGTGCCAGGGCGCGCTCGAGAAAGCTGCGCGACCGGGCCAGATTGTCGTTGGTAAGCCCCCTGTGCCAACAGGCTCTGCCTTGAAAATACAAGTCCATCGCATCCGGATGCTGGGCGCGTTCAGACCGTCGCGCCTCGGCTTCGACGAGCTCGATGTCCAGGGTATTGGCGAGTCTCGATACGATTTCGTCCTGCATATCGAACAGATCAGCCTCGGGTTTGTCGAACCGTTCCGCCCAGAGGTGATTGCCAGTTTCAGCATCGATCAGCTGAACGTTGACTCGAAGCCGGTTGCCGCTTCGTTGCATCGAGCCTTCAAGTACATAGCGAACGTTCAACTCCTGCCCGATCTGTTTCACGGGTACCGCCTTGTTCTTGAAGGTGAACGCGGTGTTGCGGGCAATGACGAGCGCTCCGTTGATACGCGACAGGTCCGTCGTCAGGCTCTCGGTTACGCCATCGACAAAATAGTCCTGCTCGGGATTGCCGCCGATATTCGCAAACGGCAGCACCACGATGGACAAATGAGGTGCGAATGGCCGGTTCTGCGTTGCCGCGCTGTCGCGCGCACCGGGGCGAAATCCATCCCGGGCCACGGCGTAGGCCCTTACTGGACGCGCAATATTCTTGAGGTTCTGCTCACCCAAATCGGTGAATTCGACGTCGATCTTGCCTCGAACCTGCTCGTAGGCGGAGGATGAGATGCAGATGCCGCCTGGTTCGGCAATGCTCTCAAGCCTTGCGGCGACGTTGACGCCGTCACCGAGAATGTCGTCGCCTTCGATCAGGATGTCGCCGAGATTGATCCCGATCCTGAGCAGCATACGCCGGTCCTGTGGGATACCGCCGTTCCGCTCTGCCATCGCGGCCTGTACGGTAATCGCGCACTCAACCGCATCGACCACGGAGGGAAACTCAAGCAACAGTCCGTCGCCCGTGGTCTTGACAATGCGGCCGCCATGTCTTGCCACGATCGCGTCCGTTACGGTGCGGTGTTCACGGAGGGTACGGGCCGTGCCGACTTCATCGAGGCCCATCAACCGCGAGTAGCCGACCACGTCGGCCGCCAATATCGCCGATAACCTGCGTCCGACCCGGCCTGGCTGCTCTTGCACCATTGATCTGCAAGTCCCTTCGCCGACCCTTTGTAGGATAATTGAACTGCGCTGCCAACACGCCCGATCGTGACGGCAGCCGGGCTTTCGTCCGCTTCCGGACCAACAGCGGAAAATGCGCTCAATCTCATTGGTGTCCGGTACCGAAGGAGAGCGGACGATCCGTCGGCACCGCGCCACCGCGTTTCCGTTCTCCAAACAAAAATGGCCGCGGTTGCCCGCGGCCATTTGTCGATTTGATTAAGTGCAGCCGTTACTCCGCCGCCTGCTTGCGCGGCGGATCGAGCGCGCCGGAATTGTGGATCTCGGCGACCTGGTGGTCGGAGAAGCCGAGCACCTCGCGCAGGATCTCGTCGGTGTGCTCGCCGAGCAGCGGCGAACGCGCGACCTCGCTCGGCGAATCCGACAGCTTGATCGGGTTGCCGACCGAGATGTACTTGCCGCGGGTCGGGTGATCGACCTCGACCACGGTGCCGGTCGCGCGCAGCGACTGGTCTTCTGCGATCTCCTTCATCGAGAGGATCGGGCCGCAGGGAATGTCATCCTTGTTGAGGATCTCCATCGCCTCGAATTTTGTCTTCGTCATCGTCCACTGTTCGATGCGACCGAAGATCTCGTTGAGGCGCGGCAGGCGAGCCGGCGGCTTGGCGTAGTTCGGATCGGTCTTCCAGGTCGGCTCGCCGATCACGTCGCAGATCTTCTCCCAGACCGGGGCCTGGGTGATGAAGTAGATGTAGGCGTTCGGGTCGGTCTCCCAGCCCTTGCACTTCAGGATGCGGCCGGGCTGGCCACCGCCGGAATCGTTGCCGGCGCGCGGCACCGCGTCGCCGAACGGAATGCCTTCGCCGAACTGGCTGTATTCCTTGAGCGGGCCGTGGGCGAGGCGCTGCTGGTCGCGCAGCTTGACGCGGGCGAGGTTGAGCACGCCGTCCTGCATCGCCGCGGTGACGCGCTGGCCCTGGCCGGAGTGGGTGCGCTGATAGAGCGCGGTGACGATGCCGAGCGCGAGATGCAGCCCGGTACCGCTGTCGCCGATCTGCGCGCCGGTGACCAGCGGCAGGCCGTCGCGGAAGCCGGTGGTCGAGGCGGCGCCGCCGGTGCACTGGGCGACGTTCTCGTAGACCTTGCAGTCCTCATACGGGCCGGGGCCGAAACCCTTGATCGAGGCGACGATCATCTTCGGGTTGATGGCGTGGATCTTCTCCCAGGGGAAGCCCATGCGATCGAGCACGCCGGGGCCGAAATTCTCGACCAGCACGTCGCACTGCTTGATCAGCGCGGTCAACACTTCCTTGCCCTTCGGGTTCTTGGTGTCGAGCGTGATCGAGCGCTTGTTGTGGTTCAGCATGGTGAAATACAGGCTGTCCACGTTCGGGATGTCCTGCAGCTGGCCGCGCGTGATGTCGCCGACGCCGGGACGCTCGACCTTGATCACGTCGGCGCCGAACCAGGCCAGCAACTGCGTGCAGGTCGGACCCGACTGGACGTGGGTGAAATCGAGAATGCGAACGCCCTTGAGCGCCTTGGTCATATCGTTTGCTCCGTGTACTCTGGTCTACCCCTGCACCCGCAGGGAAAATGGGTTGAAGGGGTGGCTTACTTCTTCTTCTGCAGCACGCTCTGAGGATTGAGGTTGCCGATGCGGCCGCTCTCCGAGCCCGCCGCCGGATCAATCACTGCGTTGATCAGCGTCGGCTTGCCGGAATCCAGCGCCGCATTGACGGCGCGCTTCAGCTCGTCGGGGGAGGTGGCGTTGACGCCGACGCCGCCGAACGCTTCCATCATCTTGTCGTAGCGCGAGCCCTTGACGAACACGGTGGTCGCCGGATCGTCGCCGGCAACGTTGACGTCGGTGCCGCGATAGATGCCGTCATTGTTGAAGATCACGACGCAGATCGGCAGCTTGTAGCGGCAGATGGTCTCGACCTCCATGCCCGAAAAACCAAAGGCGCTGTCGCCTTCGACCGCGAGCACGGGCAGGCCGGTCTCGACCGCAGCCGCGATCGAATAGCCCATGCCGATGCCCATCACGCCCCAGGTGCCGACGTCGAGCCGCTTGCGCGGCTTGTGCATGTCGACGACGCCGCGGGCGAGGTCGAGCGTGTTGGCGCCCTCGTTGACGAAGATGGTGTCCGGGCGTTCCGCGATGATGGCGCGCAGCGCGCCGAGCGCACCGTGATAATCCATCGGGGAGGCGTTGCTCATCAGCTTCGGCGCCATCTTGGCGACGTTGTCGTCACGCTTCTTCGCGACCGTGGCGAGCCAGTCGCTCGGCGCGGCCGACCAGTTCGCGCCCATCGCGTCGAGGAACGCGGATACGCAGGAGCCGATATCGCCGACCACGGGGGCGACGATCTCGACGTTGGAATCCATTTCCTTCGGCTCGATGTCGACCTGGATGAATTTCTTCGGGGCCTCGCCCCAGGTCTTGCCCTTGCCGTGCGAGAGCAGCCAGTTGAGCCGGGCGCCGATCAGCATCACGACGTCGGCGTCCTTCAGCACGGTCGAGCGCGCCGCACCTGCGCATTGCGGATGCAGGTCGGGCAGCAGGCCCTTGGCCATGCTCATCGGCAGGAACGGCACGCCGCTCTTCTCGACGAAGTTCTTGATCGCCTCGTCGGCCTGGGCATAGGCCGCGCCCTTGCCGAGGATGATCAGCGGACGCTTTGCGCTCTTGAGCACGTCGAGCGCGCGCTTGACGGATGACGGGGAGGGGATCTGCTCCGGCGCCGCGTCGATCACCTTGACCAGCGACTTCTGGCCGGCGTCGGCGTTCATCACCTGCGAGAACAGTTTTGCGGGCAGGTCGAGATAGACGCCGCCGGGGCGGCCCGACACCGCGGCGCGAATCGCGCGCGCGAGCCCAATGCCGATGTCCTGGGCGTGCAGCACGCGGAACGCCGCCTTGCACAGCGGCTTGGCGATCGCGAGCTGGTCCATCTCCTCATAGTCGCCCTGCTGCAGGTCGACGATCTCGCGCTCGGACGAGCCGGAGACCAGGATCATCGGGAAGCAGTTGGTGGTGGCGTGGGCCAGCGCCGTGAGGCCGTTGAGGAAGCCGGGCGCCGAGACCGTGAGGCAGACGCCGGGACGCTTGGTCAGGAAGCCGGCGATCGATGCCGCATAGCCGGCGTTCTGCTCGTGGCGGAACGAGAGCACGCGAATGCCCGCCGCCTGGGCCATGCGGCCCAGGTCCGTGATCGGGATACCCGGCACACCATAGACGGTGTCGATGCCGTTGAGCTTGAGCGCGTCGATGACGAGATGGAAGCCATCGGTCAGCTCTTGCTCGGTGCCCGGTGCCTCGGACTTCGTAGCGGTATTCAGCATCGGCATCGTCTCCCTGGTCGTTCTTGTTCGGACGATCTGAATGTCGTCTGAAGCGTGTGTGAACTCTAAGTCTTAGGTGAACAGTTCCTGGCCGTGCGCCTCGACGTAAGCCGCCAAGCCAAGCGTGTGATCGCGGGCGCGCTTTTCCGCGAGTTCGGTGTCGCGCGCCTCAAGTGCCTCGATGATCCCGAGATGCTCGGGCAGCGAGGTCGCGGTGCGGTCCTTGCGGCCGATCGTGAGCTGGCGATAGCCGCGCACATGCAGCAGCAGGTCATTGGTAAGGTCGACCAGCACAGGTGATTCCGACAGCGAGATCAGCGCCTGGTGGAAGGCGATGTTGGCCTTGGAATATTCCTCGACGTGATCCTGCGGCAGGCGATCGTCGCTGAAGTCCTTGAAGAAGTCGCGCAGCGACGAGATGTCCTTCTTGCGCGCGGTGGTCGTGATCAGGCGCGCCGCCATGCTCTCCAGCGCCGCCCAGGCGCGGATCATGTCGACGATCTCCGCCTTGGTGCGGCGGACCACCACGATGCCGCGGCGCGGCACGGTCTTCACGAAGCCGTCCTGCTCGAGCATCGCGATCGCTTCGCGGATCGGCGTGCGACTGACGCCGAGACGCTCGGACAATGCGCGTTCGTCGAGCATCACCGGCTCCGGCGTCGCGTAGATGTCCATCTTCAGGATCGCTTCCTTCAAGGCCTCATAGGCCTTGTTCTTGAAGCTCGTCTCCGGCGCGATCCGGACGATGGCGATATCTGTGTCAGCCATGTTGGGTGACGCCTTGGTCTGTTTCGGTTCTGGCACGACTCGTCTCCTCCTCTTGGAGACGTCTTCTTAGCAGAAGAAATACCCTAGATTTTTGGCATGCCAAATACCAGGATGTCAAGCTGCCTATATTTTTCGATATTTTTCGACATCAAGCGACCTTGACAATTACGTTTTTGGCATACCAAATGCCACGAAATCTGTCCCAGGAGGAAGCCAATGTCAAATTCTAAGGATGCGGTCCGCAAAATTCTCGATGCGGTCAAGGCCGACAAGCGCACGAGTCTCACCGCGCCCGAAGGCAAGGTGGTGTGCGATGCCTACGGCATTCCGGTGCCGAAGGAAGGCGTTGCCAAGTCGGCGGCCGAGGCCGCCCGGATCGCTTCCGACATGGGTTTCCCGGTCGTGATGAAGATCGTCTCGCCCGACATCCTCCACAAGACCGAGGCGGGCGGCGTGGTGGTCGGCGTCAAGAGCGCCGCGGACGCCGAGAAGAGCTACGAGACCATTCTCGCTAACGCCAAGAAATATAAGGCCGATGCCAAGATCGACGGCATCCAGGTCCAGCAGATGCTCGGCGGCGGCACCGAGGTGATCGTCGGCTCGATCACCGACGGCTCGTTCGGCAAGCTGGTCGCCTTCGGCCTCGGCGGCGTGCTGGTCGAAATCCTCAAGGACATCACCTTCCGCCTCGCGCCCGCAACCAAGGACGATGCGCTGTCGATGCTCGACGGCATCCAGGCCCATGAGATGCTGAAGGGCGTACGCGGCGGCGAGCCGGTCAATCGCGAGGCGCTGGCCGACGTCATCGTCAAGGTGTCGCAGCTGGTCAGCGATTTCCCCGAAATCGTCGAGCTCGACCTCAATCCGGTGTTCGCCACCAGCAAGAACGCGATAGCGGCCGACGTCCGCATCGTCGTCGACTTCGACTACAAGCCGCGCCCGGCGCCGCGTCCGACCGAGGAGATCGTCGCGGCGATGAGCCGCATCATGCAGCCGAAGGGCGTGGCCGTGATCGGCGCCTCCGCCGAGGACGGCAAGATCGGCAACTCCGTGATGAAGAACCTCATCAACGGCGGCTACAAGGGCGAGATCTATCCGATCCACCCCAAGGCCGAGGAAATCCTCGGCTACAAGGCCTACAAGAGCGTCAAGGACGTCCCCGGCGTGATCGACACGGCGGTGTTCGCGATCCCCGCGAAATTCGTGGCCGGCGCGCTCGCGGAATGCGGCGAGAAGAAAATCCCCGGTGCGGTGCTGATTCCGTCGGGCTTTGCCGAGGCCGGCGCGCCCGAGCTGCAGGCCGAGATCGTCGAGGTCGGCAAGAAGTACAATATCCGCCTGATGGGGCCGAACATCTACGGCTTCTATTATACTCCGGCCAATCTGTGCGCGACGTTCTGCACCGCCTATGACGTCAAGGGCCACGCCGCGCTGTCGTCGCAGTCGGGCGGCATCGGCATGGCGATCATCGGCTTCTCGCGCTCGGCCAAGATGGGCGTGTCGGCGATCGTCGGCCTCGGCAACAAGTCCGATATCGACGAGGACGATCTGCTCGCCTTCTTCGAGCAGGATCCCAACACCAACCTGATCGCGCAGCACTGCGAGGACCTGAAGGACGGCCGCGCCTTTGCGGAGGCCGCCAAGCGCGTCTCCAAGAAGAAGCCGGTGGTCGTGCTCAAGGCCGGCCGCACCTCGGCTGGCGCCAAGGCTGCCTCGTCACACACCGGCGCGCTCGCCGGTAACGACAAGATCTACGAGGACGTGTTCAAACAGTCCGGCGTGATCCGGGCCCGCAGCCTGCGGCAGCTGCTGGAATTCGCCCGCGGCGTGCCGGTGCTGCCGACGCCGAAGGGCGAGAACGTGCTGATCATCACCGGTGCCGGTGGCTCCGGCGTGCTACTCTCCGACTCCGTGGTCGACAACGGCCTGTCGCTGATGCAGATGCCGCCGGATCTCGATGCGGCGTTCCGCAAGTTCATCCCGCCGTTCGGCGCGGCCGGAAATCCTGTGGATATCACCGGCGGCGAGCCGCCGATCACCTATGTCAACACGGTGAAGCTCGGCCTGTCGGATGAGCGCATCCACGCGCTGATCCTCGGCTACTGGCACACCATCGTCACCCCGCCGATGGTGTTCGCGCGCAACATGGTCGAGGTGAAGAAGGAGATGGAGGCCAAGGGCTTCGTGAAGCCGATGGTCGCCTCGCTCGCCGGCGACGTCGAGGTCGAGGAAGCTGCCGAATATCTCTACCAGAACGGCATTCCGGCCTACGCCTATTCGACCGAGCTGCCGGTCGAGGTGCTGGGCGCCAAGTACAAGTGGGCGCGCGGCGCGGGCCTGCTCTGATCGTCTGATCCATCGAAGACCACAGGCCGCCTCGGACATCGTCCGGGGCGGCCTTTTTATTAGGTTAGCCCCGTCCGAGCCCAGCCGCTGAGGTGAGCGGGAAAGGGCGGCATCAGCCTGATCGTTCGAAACCAGCCCAGGCTTTCCTGCTCCGTCTTGCGCGGGTTCCGCGCTTGCCTTTCGCATCTGATGTGCTACTGATATGTCAGATGAGGCACGATGGGAGGACCACGATGGAATTGGCTGCAACAGGGATGACCGACCGCCAGCGCAAATATCGCGCGACCTACCGCGAGCGCGTGGTGGGCTGGTACAATGGCTGGCTGCACGTCGTGCTGATCTACACGATCGGCTTCACCGCGCTGTACGTCTACCTGGCCAATGTGCATGACGTGAAGTGGTGGGAATACCTCACCATTCCGGCGGTCTTCCTGATTGCAAACTTCTTCGAATGGGCGGTGCATCGCTTCGTCATGCACAGGCCGTCGAACGTGCCGCTGCTGCGCGCGATCTACAGCCGCCACACGCTGATGCACCATCAGTTCTTCACCGAGGAGGAGATGCGCTTCGCCGATCATCACGACTGGCGCGTCACCTTCTTCCCGCCCTATGCGCTGGTGGTGTTTACCCTGATGTCGATCCCGCCGGCGATCGTCGCCGGTCTCGTGATCTCGGCGAATATCGGTTGGCTGCTGATCACCACGACCACGTCGATGTACCTGATCTACGAATTCATGCACTTCTGCTGCCACGTCGAGGATAATGCCTTCGTGCGCAACATGCCTTTCGTCAACACCATCCGCCGGCATCATACCGCCCATCACAACCAGTCGATCATGATGGAGCGGAATATGAATCTGACCTTCCCGGTGATGGACTGCTTGTTGGGCACCTCCGATCTCAATCGCGGCCTGCTCGGCCACATCTTCAACGGCTACAGCACGCGCTACGTGAAGACCGACATGCGACGGACGGCGAGGACGCCGCGGGTCGCGGTGAAGGAGCAATCGGTGCCGCATGCCGCAGCTTGAACCCAATCTCGCAGGCCTCGCCTGGTTCGGCCTGCTGTGGAGCGTGTGCTGTATCGGCTTCCTACAGCTGGCCGGGATGTATCCGCTGCGCGGACGCGCCGTTCTGCCGGTGACGGTGACGACGATCTTGTGGTTGATGTTGCTCGCCGGCACGCTGGCATTCGCCCTGCTCGAGCTGCGCTGGACAACGGTCGTTGTCGTAGGCGGCGTGCTGTTCCTGTTCCTGCCTGCACTGTTTCAGGTGCTGCCGGAATGGTGGCGTGACGGACGGGCGGGATTGCGCCTGTCATGTTGCGCCATGATTGCGGCGCTTGCGCTACTCGTCGGCGTGGCTGCACCGTCTTTTCACACTGGATGACCTGAAGGGAGGTCTCGATGCCAAGCCACATCAAGCTCATGCTGTCGCTGGCGTGCCTCGCCACGGCGGCCTGCGGGTACTTTTTCATGGTCTATCTGGGACAGCCGGGACCGAGCTACGCGGTCGCCTTCCTTGGCGTATTCGCCACGGTCGCGATGTGGATCTTCCCCGAGGTCGTCAAGAAGGACCTCAAGATGCGCCCGCCGGGATCTTGATATGATGCGGCAGCACAGGGAGGATCAGATGGCGAGCTACACGGGCGACCGCACCATCGACGGAATTTCCGTTCTCGTCGACGGTGCGCCGCTGTCTGCGCATTACGACCAGCTTCGGCTCACCGAACACGGTTTTGAATGGAGCTATGAGGGGCCGGAGCCGGCACAACTGGCCTTCGCGCTGCTCTATGATCATCTGCACGACGCCACTGCGGCGAAGGCGTTGCACGAAGTGTTCATGAGGCGCGTCGTCGCCAATTTCGACAATGAATGGGAACTTTCCTCCGCCGATCTCGACGAGGCGGTCGCGGCGCTGCGGTCCGGGCAGACGGCCTAACCCCACGCTGATTTTTCCGACAGAGAGCCCTTCGAGATGACCCTGACCTGTCGCGCGGCGGTGCTGCATCAAAGCGGAACGCCACTTTCCGTCGAGCGCGTTTCGCTTGCGCCACCCGCGCCGACCGACGTGGTGGTGAAGGTGCGTGCCGCGGGGCTCTGCCACACCGATCTGGAGGTGATCGACGGATCGCTGCGCTATCCCTTGCCGATGATCCTCGGGCACGAGGCGGCCGGCGTGGTCGAGGAGGTCGGCAGCGCGGTGCGTGACGTGCGAGCCGGCGATCACGTGATCCTGTCCTGGAATCCGCATTGCGGGCACTGCTTTCACTGCGACCGTGGGCAGCCGATCCTGTGCGAGACCTATCTCGCCAGGGGCGCGGAAGGCGTGCATTTCGACGGCGCGTCGAAGGCGCAGCTCGCGGGCGGCAGCGGCCTGGCGCATCTGATGTTCCTCGGCGCGTTCTCGGAATATGTCGTGCTGCCGGCGCAGCAGGCGATCGTCGTGCCGAAGGACATCCCGTTCGATCGCGCGTGCCTGATCGGCTGCGGCGTCATGACCGGCGTTGGCGCCGCGCTGAACGTCGCCGACATCGGCCATGGCGATACCGTGATGGTCACCGGCTGCGGCGCGGTCGGGCTGGCAGCGATGCAGGGCGCCCGGCTCGCCGGCGCCGGCGCGATCATCGCGGTCGACCTCGATGATGCAAAGCTTGCGCTGGCGCGAACGCTCGGCGCGACACAGGTCGTCAACGCGGCGCGCCAGGACCCGGTCCAGTTCGCAAAGGAGGCGACGCGCGGGCGGGGCGCTGACGTCATCCTCGAGGCGGCGGGCCATCCGCTGGCGTTTCGGCACACCGCGGAGGCGGTGCGGCCGGGGGGTGAGGTGATCCGGCTCGGCAAGATCGACGTCACGCAAGACGTGAGTTTCCGCTGGGGGGCGTTGATGGGCGAGAAGCGATTTCGCCGCTCGAGCTACGGCGGGGCGCGGCCACGGCGCGACTTCCCTTTGCTGGCGCAGGCCTATCTCGACGGCCGGCTCAAGCTCGACGAACTGATCACCGGCCGCTGCACCCTCGACGGCATCAATGATGGCTTCGAGGCGTTGCGGCGCGGCCGCTCGATCCGCACGGTCGTCGAGTTCTAGAGCATGATCCGGAAAAGTGGTCCGGTTTTCCGAAGAGATCATGCTCAAACAAAGAGATGAGATCATGATGCGATTTCATGTAATCGCATCATGATCTAAAGCTCTCACAGCGTCGAACGTGCAAAACTTTCGATGTAGTCGATCAGGCTGTCGGACGCCGCGCCAGCGGCGTCGACGCGGCGCTCGGCGACGGCTTCGGCGACGTCGGCATGCAGCCGCGCCGCGAGCGGCAGATCGGCCGCTTCCTTGTAATGCTGGTACCAGAATCGGCGCGACAGGCCGTGCATCAGGCCCATGGCGCGGGAGGCGAACTCGTTGCGCGATGCCGCTGAGATCAGTGTGTTGAACTGGTGATCCAGCCGCATGAACAGCAGATCGTCGGATTTTTCCGCCGCGCGCCGCATGCCGGCGGCGATCTCGGTAAACTGGGCGCGCTGCTCGCTGGTGGCGCGCTCGGCGGCGCCGCGCGCCATCAGCCGTTCCAGCTCGCGCCGGACCTCGAACAGGCGGAGCTGGGCCCGCAGGTCGATCTCGGACACCAGCACGCCGCGACGGGCCAGGATGTTGACGAGGCCGTCGCGCGACAGCCGCTGCAACGCCTCGCGAATCGGCGTACGGCCGATGTCGAGCCGCTTGGCGAGCACGAGCTCGGAGAGCGCGGTGCCGGGCGGCAGTTGCAGGGTCACGATCAGCTCTTCCAACTCGGCATAGGCGCGATCGGTGAGGGTGACGTCGCCTTGCGGGAGTGGGGCCTGCGCGGCAGCGCGCGGCTTATCGGCGGCGGCGGACGATCGCCGCGCCGGCCGGCGGCTTCCTGCTGCGCGCGCGCGCACCGTGCTGGATCGCTTGTTCGAATCGGCCATCGGGGTCACGCGTGCTGCTGTACAGCAGATATCTCACACGCCCCGATGGCACTGACAAGGCCAGTCGATCAGCGCTACGCCGAATCCGGCCGCATGCGGCGAACAGCAGCGCATCATCAGTGCGAAATGCTCTCCAGCGTCCGGCCGCGGGTTTCCTCGCCGAGCAACAGCACCGCCAGCGCCGCCACCACGAACGCGCCGGCGCCCAGTGCGAACACGCCGCTCTGTCCCGCCGCAGGCAGGATCACGCCGATCACATAAGGGCCGATCAGTGAGCCGATTCGGCCGACCGCGGAGGCAAAACCGGTTCCGGTGGCACGGACATGGGTGGGGTACAGTTCAGGCGTATAGGCGTAGAGCGCCGACCACATGCCGAACAGGAAGAACTGCATGCAGAGACCGGCAATGATGAGCTGGGTCTGGTCCGCCGCCGAGCCGTAGAAGTGGCAGGCGATCGCGCCGCAGAGCAGGTTCATCACCAGCGTCGCCTTTCGGCCCCAGGATTCGACGAGCCACGCCGAGACCAGGAAGCCGGGGATGCCCGTGAGCGAAATCAGGATCGTGTAGAACACCGATTTGGTGATCGGGAATCCCTTGGCCTGCAGCAACGCGCCGAGCCACGTGGTCAGACCGTAGAAGCCGAGCAGCGCGAAGAACCACAAGGTCCACAACATCGTGGTCCGCTTGGCGTAGATGCCTGAAAACAGCGTCCTCAGGCCCGTCACTTCGGACGCGGGAGCGGCGGCCTGGCGCACGACCGGCGGCAGTTCCTTGCTGCCGAGACGATCGCGGACCCTGCTTTCGATGTCGCGCACGGTCGCTTCGGCCCGCTCGGAATAGCCGTGGGACGCGAGCCAGCGCGGCGATTCCGGAACGTAGCGTCGCACCACAAGCACGAAGACGGCCGGGATCGCCTGCAAGATGAAGACCCACCGCCAGTCGGCGGCCTGCAGCACGAAGTAGGTCAACAGGCCCGACGCGATGAAGCCGAGCGGCCAAAACCCTTCGAGGAAAGCGATGTAGCGGCCGCGGTTCCTGGCCGGCATGATCTCCGAGACCATCGACTGCGCGACCGGAAACTCCATGCCCATTCCGAAGCCGAGCAGCAGGCGGGATGCGCCGAGCGCGGTCGCCGTCGTCGAGAGACCGCAGCACAGGCTGCCCAATCCCCAGAAGATCATGCTGACCTGGAAGACGCGGGCGCGGCCGAAACGGTCGGCAAGCAGGCCGGCGGAGGCAGCGCCTACGAACATGCCGAGGAAGCTCATGCTGGACAGCAGCCCGGCTTCCGCCGTCGAGAGGCCGAAGGTTTGGCGGATCGAGCCGAGCACGAAGGTCAGCGCGGCCAGGTCCATGCTGTCGAAGAACCATGCGGTTGCGATGATTCCGAAGATCCAGCGCTGATAGGAGGTCAGCGGCAGGCGCTCGAGCCGTGCCGCGATGTCGGCGACCTGCTGGGCTTGCGCGGTGCGCGCGACGGCGGCCGGAGCCCGGCTTCCGGCCGATGCGGTGACGTCGGAAATTGTCATGGCTGTCCTCCCCAGGTGGACGTTGCCGGGCTCTTGTCGGCCCGTCCATGAAATGTCACACGGATGGCAGTGATATGTCAATTGGTGATCAGTGCGGAATCGGCGGTACGAACCCGGCTGCGGCGCCGGATGCGGCCGCGGATAAATCGGCGCACGGCGCGGGCCTGCTGTGATCTGGTCGACGATCCATGCCGCTTCGGGCATCCTCCGGAGCGGCATCGCCACCCGGTTAACGGCATCCGAGAAATCGGGGGTTAACGGATAATCGGGCTTTAACGGGGGGCGGACTAAACGTCTCGTGATTGCACGCGCTGGAACCCGGCAGGTATCCGATGGCGCGTCCGGAGGAGGCGTTTTCCCTACCATGTCAATTCAGCTCGATTCGGATTTTGAAAGCGACGATCGCGCGAGGGCGCAGATCGACGCGGCGGTCAGCTATCTGCTCAGGGACGCGACCGGCGTGGCGCGCGACCATGCTGTCGAGGCCATCGTCGAACTGGTCCGCGATATCGCAAGCCGGCCGCCCGGTCTCGACATGGCATCGCGGCAGCCGCTCATGAGCGGCGTCGCCTACAAGGATTATGTGATCGATGCCTACCGTCGCGATGTCGATCGCTGGCGCGCCACCATCCGCCGGTCGAACGGCAAGAAGATCCGGATCGCCTTTCCGCCCTCGGTGCGCGACGACGCAACGACGACGGCGGATGCGATCACCGCCGAGAAGGCCATCGAATTCGCCAGGCGGGCGATCGACATGGGCGAAGTGATCTGATCCGCACCGCCTGATGGCTGCCGTCGCCGCGAAAATCCACCCGACGGCCGCCAAGCCTATGCTTGGGACGCGCGATGTGCTCCGATGCGGCGGCCGCACCGGTTCCGCTGCCGTTTGCGGAGACGTCGATCCATCGCTTCCCAGCCGAGAAAAGCCATGCCTTCCGAACTGCGTTCGCCCCGACTCGCCGTCCTGATCGACGCCGACAATGCATCTGCACGGATCGCCGATGCGCTGTTCGAGGAGATCGCCAAGATCGGCGAGGCCAGCGTTCGCCGAATCTACGGCGACTTCTCCAATCCGCGATCCAAGGGTTGGGCCGACGTGCTGTCCAAGCACGCCATCATCCCCCAGCAGCAGTTCGCCTATACGACCGGAAAGAATGCGTCCGACATCACCTTGGTCATCGACGCCATGGACCTGCTGCACAGCGGCCGGTTCGATGGCTTCTGCCTGGTGTCCTCCGACAGCGATTTCACCCGTCTGGCCGCCCGCATCCGCGAGCATGGCATCGACGTGTTCGGGTTCGGCGAGCAGAAGACACCGGAGAGTTTTCGGCAGGCCTGCCGCAGGTTCGTCTATACCGAGAATTTGCGCGGCGGGGTGACGAGCAATCAGGATGCGGCCATGCGTGCCCAGCCGTTGCAGCCGCCTGACGCCGCGACGTCCATCCTCAAGAAGGTCATCGGCCAGATGGCGAGCGAGGACGGCTGGGTGACGCTTGGCGAGGTCGGACGGCAGCTCGCCAATCTGGCGTCCGATTTCGATCAGAGGACGTACGGCTTCCGCACCCTGGGCGAGCTGGTGCGCAGGACAAACGCTTTCGAGATCGAGTCCAAGGGTGGGACGATGCGAATCCGCGTCAAGCCGGCGGCTGCACCGCCGCCAAGGCCGCCAAGACGGCGAGCCGTGCGAAAACCTGCGGAATGAGCGGCCCGCGCTTGCTGTGCTCCGCCTCAATCTGAACCGATCATGAATGCCGCTCGGACATCATCCGAAGCGGCATTTTCATGTGCGCAGGAACTGAAGGGAATTGCGCGCGGAACCGCAGTCTGCGCGCAAGTTTGCGCTGTTGGAACTGGAACGTTCTCATTGCTTGCGATGTTGAGGGGCAGCTCACAACTCGGAGGAGGAGAATGATGAACAAGCGTTTTGCCGTTTCCCTTGTCGCTGCTGCGTCGCTGCTTGCGTCCGGTTCGGCCTACGCGCAGTCCACGACTGCAGCGGGCGCCGCGAACGGTGCGCGGACCGGTGGTGAAATCGCAGGTCCCGTCGGCGAGATCGTCGGCGGCACGGTTGGTGCTGCGGTCGGCGCCGGCCTTGAGATCCCGAATGCGGTGATCGGATCGATCCCGCGCGGCGAGCCGTCGGTGGTGGTGCGCGAACGCGTCGTGGTCGGCGAGCCGCTGCCGGATACGGTCGTGCTGCACCCCGTGCCGCGCTACGCCGAATATCACTATGCGATCGTCAACGATCACCGCGTGATCGTGGATTCCCGGACCCGCAGGGTGGTGAGGGTCATTGACTGATCGCGCCCGGATTTCTGACTGTCGACATCCTCGCGGGCACATCGCCCGCGGGGATTCGTTTGTCCCATGATACGGGCATGGCACAGGTCCGCTTTTGGCATGCACGGAGCGGTTGGCCTGACGGCCTGATCCCCTAGACTGGCTCCAACGAGCGGACGCGGCCAGCGTCCGCCAAGAGCAGGGGATGGAAACATGGGTCGGAAGATCGCGATCGTCGGCGCGGGTGCGGTCGGCGGCTACGCCGGCGCGCATATGGTGCAGTCCGGTGAGGACGTCACCTTCATCGATCCCTGGCCCGAGCATGTCGAGCACATGCGCAAGCACGGACTGCGGGTCACGCACGCGATGGACGTTGCCGAATTCTCGGTGCCGGTGCGCGCGCTGCACGTCACCGACGCGCAGCAACTGGCGAAGGAAAAGCCGGTCGACATCGCCTTCGTCTGCCTGAAGTCGTACGACACGGCCTGGGCGACGATGCTGATCCGGCAATATCTGGCGGCGGATGGTTACGTCGTGTCGCTGCAGAACTGCATGAACGAGGAGACGATCGCCGGCATTGTCGGCTGGGGCAAGACACTCGGCTGCATCGCGAGCAGCATCACCGTCAATCTGCCCGAGCCCGGCCATATTCACCGCGGCGCCGGCAAGGGCGGGGCTCAGCACACCGTGTTTCGCGCCGGTGAGGTGCATGGCCGCATCACCGCGCGGGCGGAAGAGGTTTGCCGTCTCGTCGGCTATTCCGACAGCGCAAAAGTCACGGGCAATCTGTGGGGCGAGCGCTGGTCGAAACTGGTCGCCAATGTGATGGGCAACGGGCTGTCGGCCTGCACCGGCCTGCCGGGCGGCGGGGTGCTGCAGAGCGAACCGCTGCGCCGCTTTTCAACGCGGCTCGGCAGCGAGGCGATCCGGGTCGGGCAGGCGCAGGGCTATCAGCTGGAGGAAATCCTGCATCTGCCGCCAGAGACCATCGCGCGGGCCGGCGAGGGCGATGAGGCCGCGACGCGCGCCTGCGACGCGCAACGCTTCAAGGATGCCAAGCGCACGTCATCGGCGCAGCGCCCCTCGATGGGCCAGGACATGCAGAAGGGCCGCCGCACCGAGATCGAATTTTTGAACGGCCTCGTGGTGCGCGAAGGCGAAAAGCTCGGTATCGCCTGCAACGCCAACGCCGCGCTGACCGACATCGTCAAGCGCGTCGAACGCGGCGAACTCGCGCCGGATCCGCGGCACATCACGGAGTTGCGGATGAATTGAGCGGAGTCGCTGACCCCCACCGTCATTGCGAGCGAAGCGAAGCAATCCATTCTTCCGCACGTCTGGAAAGATGGATTGCTTCGTCGCTTCGCTCCTCGCAATGTCGGATGCGTAAGGCCCTACAGCAGCTGCCGCACCCCCATTCCGTTCATGAAGCGTTCGCGAATCTGCACGGGGTCGCGGCGGGTAGTGCCGGTGCCGGGCTTGTCGTCGATGCGGACGCCGATCAGCGACGGCCCCGAGGCCGATTTCGACTGCTCGATCAGGCGTTCGAAATCATCCTCGTCGGCGGCCCAGGAAGAGTGGGCAAGGCCGCTGGCAAGCGCGAGCGCGACGATGTCGGCATGGCCGGCGGCAGGCGTCGGCTGCGCGCCCGTGATCTGGTAGATGCCGTTGTCCATCACGACCATCGTCAGGTTCTTCGGCGCCAGCGTCGCAATCGTCGAGAGGCAGCCGAGCTGCATCAACAGCGAACCGTCGCCTTCCAGCGCGAACACCCGCCGGTTCGGCTGCGCCAGCGCGACGCCGAGCGCGATCGGAAACGCAAGTCCCATGCTGCCCAGCATATAGAAATTCTGCGGGCGGTGGCCGGCGGCCCACAGGTCGAAATTGGTGTTGCCGATGCCGCCGATCACGGCCTCGTCCTTCAGTTTTGCAACCAGACGCTGGGTGAGGTCGAAGCGGTTCATCACCTTGGTGTTGCGCGCGTGTGTGTTGGTCATGGCGGCGCTCACTTGTCGAAGGTTTTGCCGCCGGTCAACAGCGGCGAGAGGATCAGCGCCACCGGCGCCTGGGTAGCGACGGCCTGCTTGATCGAGCGGTCGGCGATGAATTCGAGCTCGTCGAGCCGGGTGATGGTGTGATGTTCCATCGCAAGCGAATCCAGCACCGGGCGCATGGTGCGGCATACCAGCGCCTGGCCGTAATTGAACTCGCCGAGCGTGCCGCGCTCGGAGACAAACATGATCAGCGGGATCTGGTAGGGCACCGCGAGCGAGGCGAGCACATTGGCGAGCGTCGCAAAGCCCGAGGTCTGCATCAGCACCGCGCCGCGCATTCCGGCCATCCAGGCGCCGGAGACGATGCCGACGGCCTCTTCCTCGCGCGCGGTCGGAAACGTCGTGAAATAGGGATCGGCGTGCAGGTTCTTGATCAGCGTGGTCAGCACCCGGTCGGGCACATAGGGCACCAGCTTGATCTCGTTCCGCTTCAGCGTCTGCAGCACGATGCCGTGCCAGGTAGCCTTGTCCTGAGGCGAGGCTTGTTCCGCGGCCGCCATCCCATTCTCCCTGTTCGCGCGCGACGCTTAAGGCCGCTTGCGACACGCAACTTGACGCCGTGCATGCGATTGTCAACATGCCGCGGCCGCAACGCGATCTGCGGAATTCGGCCATCCCAGCGCCGAACCAACGTGCGATAGAGACGGTAACGATAAAGGGACGGGAGGCGTCGATGGCCGGATGGGTCTGGCGGACCGCCATTGCGGCAGCGGCCATGGTGATGGCCGGCCTTGCGTCCGCGCAGCCGTTCCCGGCAAAGGCCGTTCACATTCTCGTCCCATATCCGCCCGGTGGCGGCGTCGATGTGCTGACGCGGACGCTGGCCGAAGCGGTGTCAAAATCCTGGACGCAGTCGATCGTGGTCGAGAATCGGCCGGGCGCCGGTGGGGTGATCGCCTCGCAGGCGATCGCGACCTCCGCGCCCGATGGCTACAATCTGATCATGGTGGCGAGCGGCCACGCCACCAATCCTTTCCTCTACCCAAAACTGCCCTACGACACGTTCAAGGACTTTTCGCCGATCTCGCTGCTCGCGTCATCGCCGAACGTGCTGCTGGTGCGCGCGGACTCGCCGTTCAAGTCGGTCGGCGACGTCATCGCTGCGGCGAAGGCAAAGCCGGGTAGCCTGTCCTTCGCCCATGCCGGCAACGGCACCTCGACCCATCTGGCCGGCGAGCTGCTCAAGAGCCTTGCGAAGATCGATCTCAACGCGATCCCCTACAAGGGCGGCGCGCCCGCAATCAACGATCTGCTTGGCGGACAAATCCCGATGTCGTTCAACAACGGGCCGGAATCGGTCGGGCAGTTGCAAGCCGGCACGGTTCGCGCGCTGGCGGTGACGACGGGCTCGCGCGCGCCGTTCCTGCCAGACGTGCCGAGCATGTCGGAGACCGTGCCGGGCTACGACACCGAGGTGTGGTGGGGCCTGATCGGCCCTGGCGGCATGCCCGCCGATCTCGTCGCAAGAATCTCGCACGATTTCGTCGCGGCAGTGAACACCGAGGCCGTGAAGGAGCGTCTCGGCAAGCTTGGCGCGATCCCGATCGGCTCGACGCCGGAGACATTCGCAGCCAAGATCAAGGCCGACTACGACAAATGGGGGCCGATCATCAAGGCCGCCGGCATGAAGGCGGAGTGAGCCGATGGCTGCGTCAGAGATTCCCGCCTGCCTGCCGCCGCGTCCGGTGACGCCGCCTAGGGAAAGGTTGCCGGCGAAGGCCTGCGATACCCATGCGCATGTGTTCGGGCCGGCGGACCGCTTTCCCTATGCGGGAGATCGCAGCTACACGCCGCCGGACGCGCCGCTTGCGACCTATCTCGGCATGCTCGATGCGCTCGGCTTCAGCCGCGGCGTGCTGGTGCAGGGCAGCGCGCACGGCCACGACAATTCGGCGATGCTAGACGCGTTGCAGCGCGAGCCGGCGCGGCTGCGCGGCGTCGCGGTGGCCGATGCCGATGTCGCGGCGGGCACGCTGCGGCAATGGCACGTGCTCGGTGTGCGCGGCTTCCGCTTCAACCATTTCTTCCGCGCCGGCCAGTTGCACTATCGCGGCGGCATTCCGCTCGGCGTCGCTGAGACGCACGCGGCTGTGATGGCCGAGCTCGGCTGGCATCTGCAGCTCTGGATCGATGTGAAGGACTTGCCTGACACGATCCCGACGCTGAAGACGCTCGGGCTGCCGGTCGTGGTCGATCACATGGGCCGCACCGATGCGCGCGCCGGCGTCAACACCGAGGGCTTTCAGAGCCTGCTGCGCGCGGTCGGTGAAGGCTGGTGCTGGGCGAAACTGTCCGGCGCGCATCGCTTGAGCCTCAGGGCGCCGGATTATCCGGATGCGCGGCCATTCCACGAGGCGCTGGTCGCGGCCAACTCCGAGCGGCTGGTGTGGGGCGGCGACTGGCCGCATCCGCGGGTCGAGGGCGAGATGCCCGACGCCGGCCATCTGCTCACACTGTTCCAGGAATGGACGCCGGATGCGGCGGCCCGGCATCGCATCCTCGTCGACAATCCCGCAAAACTCTATGGCTTCCCAAACTGAGAGCTGTCCGAAGACATGACCGTCAACATCAAGCGCGTGTTCTACGTCAAATACCTCGCCCATGAGATCTACGTCGATATCTTGAAGAAGCGGCCTGACGTCCGGCTCGACCGTCTCGAGAACGACACACCGGAGACGCAGTTCGCGCCGGTTCTCGCCGACGCGCATGCCTATCAGATCGGCGCGGCGCGCGATGAGCTGGCACCGCATTTCCATGCCCATGCCGAGCTGTTGAACCGCGCGCCGAACCTCTTGATCGTCTCCTCGAACGGCGCCGGGTTCGATCCCGTCGACGTCGATGCCTGCACGGCGGCGGGCGTGCTGGTGGTCAATCAGTCCGGCGGCAATGCCAATTCGGTCGCCGAGCACGCGCTCGGCATGATGCTGACGCTGTCGAAGCGCATCATCCAGTCCGACCGCCGGCTGCGCCGCGAGGCCAATGTCAACCGCAACGACCTGATCGGCAACGAGCTGAAGGACAAGACCGTCGGCATCGTCGGCCTCGGCAATGTCGGTCGCCGCATCGCCGAGCTGTGCAAGGGCCTGCTGCACATGAAAGTGATCGCCTACGATCCGTATCTCACGGCGGAAGAGATGGCGAAGCGGGGCGGCGAGAAGGTCGAGCTCGACGATCTCTTGCGCCGCGCCGATTTCGTCTCGATCTCCTGCCCGCTGGACAGCAAGAGCAGAAGCATGATCGACGCGCGCGAATTCGCGCTGATGCAGCCGCACGCGTATTTCGTCACCACCGCGCGCGGCTTCATCCATGACGAGAAGGCGCTTGAGGGTGCATTGCGCGACAAACGCATTGCCGGCGCCGGCCTCGACGTCTGGTCCAAGGAACCGCCGCCACCGGATCATCCGCTGCTGCAGTTCGACAATGTGCTGGCAAGCCCGCACACGGCCGGCGTCACCCGGGAGGCGCGCATCAACATGGGCCGGATCGCCGCCGAGCAGATCCTCGATGCGCTCGACGGCAAGCGCCCGCCGCGCATCATCAACCCCGAAGTCTGGCCGGTTTACGCGAAGCGGTTCGAGAAGGCGTTCGGGTTCATGCCGCAGTAGCAGACGGGAGTGTGGAATATCGTGTGCCTGGGGCGTCGGCGTCGCATCGTGATGGCCCCGTTAAGCCCGGTGCCGGTCATACAGCTCGGCGCAACTGGAACAGGTGAAGTGTGTTCGGCACTCTGTGCACTAAACCTCAAGCTGTGGTTTATTCGCAACGCGCGAGAGCAAACCGCAGGAAGGGGCGCAGTTTCATTGCTGGACGACCAGGACTCCTGCACTCTGCGCGCGGGGCGCTTCGCGGTGACTCCAGGGGAATGCAGTGGGAACTTTTGTGGTGCCCGACCAGCACGGCGTGTGCGCGCGACGAACGCTGGCTTGGTTGCGTGCCGGGTTGCTCGCGACGGTGGCGCTATTCGTGACTGGCCTGCCGGCCGCGGCTCAGGACGCGACCTGGGTTCTCAACCCTACGGAAAGTGGACCCAACCCGGGGACGGCCGACTACAACAACGTCGCCAACTGGACACCGGCAACAGTACCGATCGGCACCGCCACATTCGGAGTGACGAACAGCTCAAGCCTGTCGTTTTCGGCGTCGAGCACCAGCGTCGGTGGCTGGACTTTCAATGCCGGGGCTTCAGCCTATACGTTTACCCTTGGCGAAGTATTCTTCGGTCGGACACTTACGTTCAATGGCGCCGGCATTGTTATCAACGGTGGCAGCGCAACCATCAACAGCATCACCGACCACGCGCCGTCCGAAATCCAATTCCTCAACGCGAGCACGGCCGGCAGCGCCACGATCAACAACAGCGGCACGCTCTCGTTCTCCGACAGCAGCTCGGCCGGCAGCGCCACCATCGTCAACGACAGCTTTACCGGCAGCGCAATAGGGTTCTCCAACACGAGCACGGCTGGCAACGCCGCCATCACCAATAATTGGACTCTCCAGTTCGGCGACAACAGCACGGCCGGCAATGCCAGCATCCGCAACAACTTCTTCATGGATTTCTTCAACGCGAGCACGGCGGGTAACGCCAGAATTATCGAGAACGGTTTTCTGGTCTTCCACGACACCAGCACGGCCGGCAACGCCACCATTACCAATAATGGCGGCAGCGGAATGAGGTTCCAGGATAGCAGCACGGCCGGCAATGCGACGATCATCAACAATTTCGATTTGGCTTTCGTGAATTCGAGCACGGCCGGCAACGCCACCATCACGACCAACAGCGGTGGCACGACTTCTATTCAGGACACGGCCAGCGGCGGCACCGCGCGCTTCATCCTGAACGGGACCGGTGCGCTCGACATTTCGGGCCTCACGACCGGCGGCACCACGGCCGGGTCGATCGAAGGGGGCGGCAACATCCTGCTCGGCGCCAATACCCTGACGGTCGGCGGCAATGACCTCTCGACGACATTTTCCGGCGTTATCACTCCGGTTTCCGGCGTTTTCAGCGGGACCGGCGGGCTGATCAAGGTTGGCACCGGCACGCTGACGCTGACCGGAATCAACACGTATACGGGCGGGACGACCTTTTCATCAGGCACGCTCTCTGTTTCGGGGGATGCCAATCTTGGGGATTTCTCGGGACGATTGATTTTCGATGGCGGCACGCTGGAGGTCAGCGGCGCCGGTTTCACCTCGTCCCGTGCGGTCCAGATCGGGAGCAATGGCGGGACGGTGCAGGCCGACACCGGCTCGCTCGCACTATCCGGCGTGATCGCGGACTTGGGCGGCGCAACGGGTGCCGTCACCAAGACCGGCAACGGCACGCTGGTGCTGTCAGGGAACAACACCTACAGCGGCGGCACCATCATCAATGCGGGCATGCTGCAACTGTCCGGCGCCGGCACGCTGGGCGCGGCGAGCGCAACGACGACCGTCAATGGCGGCGGAACGCTCGATCTCGGCGGCACCACGCAGACGCAGGCGGCGCTGAAGCTTGCCGGCGGCACCTTGCAGAACGGCTCGCTCAACGGCGCTATCACCTCGACAGGCGGCACGATCGACGGCCTCGGCGGTGCCGCGAGCCTCAACGCGACCGCCGGCACGACGCTCGTGCTCGGCACCAACACCTTTACCGGCGGCACGACGGTGAGCAATGCGACGCTGACGGTGAACGGCTCGCTCAGCGATCCGACCATCGCCGCCGGCGGCCTGCTCAACGGCACCGGCTCGGTCGGCGACACGACGATCCAGAGTGGCGGCACATTCGCGCCGGGCTCCGGCACGCCGGGCACGTCGATGACGGTGAACGGCAATCTCGCGTTCCAGTCCGGCGCGCTCTATCTCGTCGCGGTCAATCCTTCGACCGCATCGTTTGCCAATGTCAGCGGGGCTGCGACGCTCGGCGGCGCCAGCGTCAACGCAACGTTCGCCAACGGCAGTTACATCTCCAAGCAATACACCATTCTAAGTGCCGGCAGCGTCAGCGGCACCTTCGGCACGCTTACCAACGTCAATCTGCCGGCAAATTTCAGCGACACGCTGAGCTACGACGCGACTCACGCCTATCTCAATCTGGCGCTGAATTTCACGCCGCCGCCATCCGCTCCGAACTACGGCCGCGGCCTGTCGATCAAGCAGCAGAACGTTGCCAACACGCTGGTCAATTACTTCAACACGACAGGCGGCATCCCGATGGTCTACGGCACGCTGACGCCATCGGGCCTGACGCAGGCCTCGGGTGAACTGGCAACCGGTTCGCAGCAGACCACGTTCGACGCCATGAACCTGTTCCTGGGGCTGCTGACCGATCCCTTCATGAACCGGAACGGTGGAGTAGCTTCGGCGTCGGGCGCGCCGAGCTATGCGGAGGAGGGCGATACAAACGCCTACGCGGCCACAAGAAAGACGAACGCCTACGCGATGTTCACCAAGGCGCCGCCGATACCGTTTGTGCCGCGCTGGAGCGTCTGGGCGGCGGGCTATGGTGGCTCGCAATCGACCAGCGGCAACGCCGTGGTCGGATCGAACGATACCACCAGCAGCGTGTACGGCACCGCTGTCGGCGCCGACTATCTGTTCTCGCCGAACACCATTGCGGGCTTCGCGCTGGCTGGTGGCGGCACCAACTTCTCCGTCGTCAACAGCGACAGCGGCCGATCCGATCTGTTCCAGGCTGGCGCCTATATCCGCCACATCGAAGGTGCGGCCTACATCACCGCCGCGCTCGCCTATGGCTGGCAGGACATCACCACCAACCGCACCGTCACGGCGGCCGGCCTCGACCAGCTCCGCGCCGAGTTCAATGCCAATACCTATTCCGGCCGTCTCGAAGGCGGCTATCGGTTTGTCGCGCCGTGGGCTGGCGGCCTCGGCATCACGCCTTACGCCGCAGGTCAGTTCACGACTTTCGACTTGCCCGGCTATGCCGAGCAGGCGCTGGTTGGCTCATCCGCCTTCGCGCTCGCCTACGCTGCGAAGAGCGTCACCGATGTCAGAAGCGAACTCGGCTTCCGCACCGACAAGTCGTTTGCGATGGCCGACGGCGTGCTGACGCTGCGCACCCGGTTTGCCTGGGTGCATGATTATGATCCGGACCGCTCGATCGCCGCGACCTTCCAGGCGCTCCCCGGCGCCAGCTTTGTCGTCAACGGCGCGGCGCAGGCCAGCGATTCCGCGCTGACCACGGCATCGGTCGAGATGAAATGGCTGAACGGCTGGTCCGCCGCGGCGACCTTCGAAGGCGAGTTTTCCGACGTCACCTCGTCCTACGCCGGCAAGGGTGTGGTGCGGTACACTTGGTGAGCGCCGGTATCCGCGATGCAGCGTCTCAGAGGGTCGGAGAATATCTCCTTCGCCGTAACCCAACATGAAGCAATAAACCCACTGTCAAACTGCGGCCGGGCGAAGCGTCCGTTGTTATTTTCCTTGAGATATCGACGGCTTAGCCCGATATCGCCATTTTCCCTTTGTGCCCGTCCATTCCGGGCACGGAAGGAAGATGCGTCATGCGACAGGTCCAGTCATACCTCCGTGCAGCTCCGGCCAGGATCGGCCGCCGCATTGCGCAGATCGTCGCGATCGCTGCCGCCAGCCTGCCGCAGGCCGGCGCGTAAGTTTTCCACCGTGCGCCGCAACCGCGCGCCGAATTAACTCAACACCGCCTCGCGTCAGTGCTAGCACGTGAACCCCGGGCTCTGCCCCCGCAGCAGGGAGGGTTCCATGTCACGCTTCGTCGTTCATTTCATGAAGGACGTGCTCGGCGGCAATGGCCGCCAGCGCGAGGTCTGTCAGGGCGCGCTCGAGATCGACGCCTCGAGCGAAGGCCAGGCCACCGAGATGGCCAAGCTCAAATTCTGTCAGGAGCAGGCGCTGTGCGACTGGTCGCTGCACGCCGACCGCATCCGGATCGAAGCGGCCGACTTGCAAGTGACCTGACACTAGTTCGCGATCGGCCGCATTCGCTCTGCGCTCCCTCTCCGCTTGCGGGTAGGGCAATCGCATATGCGTCTGTTGCAGAAGTCCGGAAATGCCGATGCGATAGTCCCGGGGCGAGGGGCGTCTGCACGATTTCTGGATAATGGAAAATACCGCTGAGTTGCCCGTCGAGTCAAGTTGCCCGTGTCCGCCGGCTACTTTGCATGGGGTTGTTTTCGATATTTTGGCAGTGCACCCCTGCGACGACCTCTCCCGCAAGCGGGAGAGGTGCAGCTAGTCTGCCGCGAGACCGGAGCCAAACGCGGCCAAGCTCGTCGCTTATTCTTCCGGCAGGATGCGCACCGCACCCTTCGCCGCGCTGCTTGCGAACGCCGCATAGGCCTTCAGCGCGGTCGAGACGGCGCGCTTGCGCGGCGCCGCCGGCTTCCACGCCGCTTTGCCCTTGGCTTCCATCGCCGCGCGACGGCGCTTCAGCTCGGCATCGTCGACCCTGAGGTTGACCTTGCGGTTCGGGATGTCGAACTCGATGATGTCGCCTTCCTCGACCAGGCCGATCAGGCCGCCTTCGGCGGCTTCCGGCGAGACGTGGCCGATCGACAGGCCGGACGATCCGCCGGAGAAGCGGCCGTCGGTGATCAGCGCGCAGGCCTTTCCGAGTCCCTTCGACTTCAGATAGCTGGTCGGGTACAGCATCTCCTGCATGCCCGGACCGCCGCGCGGACCTTCATAGCGGATCAGCACGACATCGCCGGCCTTGACCTTGTTGCCCAGGATGGCTTCGACCGACGCGTCCTGGCTCTCGAAGATGCGGGCCGGGCCGGAGAATTTCAGGATGCTCTCGTCGACGCCGGCGGTCTTCACGATGCAGCCATCTTCCGCCAGATTGCCGAACAGCACGGCGAGGCCGCCATCCTTGGAATAGGCGTGCTCGGCGTTGCGGATGACACCCTTGGCGCGGTCGAGATCGACCTCGTCGAAGCGGCGGTCCTGGCTGAAGGCCTCCTGGGTCGGCACGCCGCCCGGCGCGGCCATGTAGAAATTGCGGACCTTGTCGCTTGATGTGCGCACCACGTCCCAGCGATTCAGCGCATCGTCGAGCGTCGCGGCATGCACGGTCGGGCCGTCGGTGGTGAGCAGCCTGGCGCGGTCGAGCTCGCCGAGGATCGCCATGATGCCGCCGGCATGATGCACGTCCTCCATGTGGACGTCCTGCACCGAGGGCGCGACCTTGCAGAGCACCGGCACCTTGCGCGAGAGGCGATCGATGTCCGTCATCGTGAACGGCACCTCGCCCTCGCGCGCGGCGGCGAGCAGATGCAGCACGGTGTTGGTCGAGCCGCCCATCGCGATGTCGAGCGTCATCGCGTTCTCGAACGACTTGAAGTTCGCGATATTGCGCGGCAGCACCTTGGCATCGTCCTGCTCGTAGTAGCGGCGGGCGAGGTCGACGATCAGATGGCCGGCCTCGACGAACAGGCTCTTGCGGTCGGCATGGGTGGCCAGGACCGAGCCGTTGCCGGGCAGTGCGAGGCCGAGCGCCTCGGTCAGGCAGTTCATCGAGTTTGCGGTGAACATGCCGGAGCAGGAGCCGCAGGTCGGGCAGGCCGAGCGCTCGATCACCTCGACCTCTTCGTCCGACACGTTGGAGTCGGCGGCCGCCACCATCGCGTCGATCAGGTCGACCGCGCGCTTCTTGCCCTTGAGCAGGATCTTGCCCGATTCCATCGGGCCGCCCGAGACGAACACAGTCGGAATGTTGAGCCGCAGCGTCGCCATCAGCATGCCGGGCGTGATCTTGTCGCAGTTCGAGATGCAGACCATCGCGTCGGCGCAATGCGCGTTGACCATGTATTCGACGCTGTCGGCGATCAGCTCGCGCGAGGGCAGGCTGTAGAGCATGCCGTCATGGCCCATCGCGATGCCGTCATCGACCGCGATGGTGTTGAACTCCTTGGCGACACCGCCGGCCTTCTCGATCTCGCGCGCGACGAGCTGGCCGAGGTTCTGCAGATGCACGTGTCCCGGCACGAACTGGGTGAAGGAATTGACCACCGCGATGATCGGCTTGCCGAAATCCTCGTTCTTCATGCCGGTGGCGCGCCAGAGGCCGCGAGCACCCGCCATGTTGCGGCCGTGGGTGGTGGTGCGGGAGCGATAGGCGGGCATCGTAAATCCTTGGGCTATGGGCGCTTTTTTAGGGGAGACGGGCCCCTTATGCCCGCCCATGCCTGCGGATTCAAGCGCGGAACCGCATGGCAGAACCCCGCTATTCGGACCATTCCGATGGGCCAGCTTGATCTCAGCCGGCCCCGCGCATTAGGTGGACGGACCGGGCAAGACAATGAACAAGAAAGAACCAAAAGGGAGAGACGCGTGGCAAGGCTGCCCCTGATTGATCCGGACACGACCGGCGGAGACATCCGCGCCGCGTTCGACCGCATGCCGGTCAAGCTCAACATCTTCCGCATGATGGCCCATGCCGAGGCCAATGCGATTCCCGTGATGCGGCTCGGCAACTCCATCCTGCACAAGCAGAAGCTGTCGGCGGTCAACCGCGAGCTCTTGATCCTGCAGGCCGCGCAGCTCGAGGGCGGCGCCTATGAGTGGCGGCAGCACGTGCCGATCGCGCTTGGCGTCGGCGTGACGCAGGCGCAGATCGATGCGGTGGAGCGCGGCAATTACGACGATGCTGCACTTGATGCGGCCGAGCGCGCGCTGCTCGGCTTTGGCCGCGAGGTGGTCGAGAAGGTGCGCGTCAGCGATGCCGCCTTTGCCGGCGTACGCCAGCACTTCAGCGACCAGGAAATCGTCGAGGCGATCGTCGCGCTCGGCTTCTACATGATGATGGCACGGCTGACGGAGGCGACCGAAACCGATCTCGATCCGGCCGCCGGCATGGCCGTCTACGAGGGCGGCAAGAAGCGGAGCTGATGAGATGTCGGAGACGTCGCAAGACTCCAAGCCGGAGCGCTATGTTCGTCCCCTGAGCGCGGAATCGTCAGGCATCGCGCCGGGCAGGGGGCGTCTCAACGGCCGCCGCATTCTGGTGGTCGGCGGCGGCCAGCGCGTGTTCGATGTCGCGACCGATCCGATCGGCAACGGCCGCGCCATGAGCCTGCTGTTCGCGCGCGAGGGCGCGCATGTCGCGGTCGCCGACCTCAATCGCGCCTCCGCCGAGGATACGGTCGCGCGCATTGCTGATGACGGCGGCCGCGCGTTCGCGATCGCTGCCGACGTCACCACGGAGGCCGATGTCATCAGGATGATCGACGAGGCGCACCACACGATGGGCGGGCTCGACGGCATGGTGCTGAACATCGGCACCTTCGGCAAGACCGGGCTCGACAATGTCAGCCCCGAGGAGTGGAACAGGATCTACGACGTCAACGTCCGCGGCCCGATGCTGTGCTGCCGCGCTGCCTTGCCTAAATTCGCGGACGGCGGCGCGATCGTCTTCATCTCCTCGATCGCGGCGCTGAAGGCGGGATCGCAGATGGCGGTCTATGATTCCTCCAAGGCCGCGCTCGGCGGTCTGATGCGCAACATCGCTCATACCGGCGCACGGCGCGGCATCCGCGCCAATCTGGTCTATCCCGGGCTGGTCGACACCCCGAACGGCCGCGAGGCCGTCGCGGGCCGGCCGTCGCGCGGCAAGGCGCATGTCCCGTTCGGCCGCCAGGCGACGGCGTGGGAGATCGCCTATGCGGTGCTGTTCTTCATGTCGGATGAAAGCGTCTACGTCACCGCGCAAACGCTGGCGGTGGACAGCGGACTGAGCGGAATGTGACCGAATCGAGCTCCGCCGCTATTCCGCGGCGATGCTGGTCGGCACCGGGATGCCGACCCTGGGGCGCGTCTTCGCCGCGCGGCGGTTCTTCTTGCTGAAACGGCTGCCGGCCAGCAGCGAAGCGGCGGCGCGCAGCTGCTCGCGCAGCCATTGATTGGTGGTGTCGCCCTCGGCGGTGGCATGCCAGTAGAGATAATTGACGTGCGGGCTGATCGGGAACGGGCAGGGGAAGCACTGCAACAGCCCGGGATCCTCCAGCACGGAGGCGGCGCTTTCCGACGCCGTCAGCAGCATGTTGCTGCGGCTCACGACGTGGCAGGCGGTCGCGAAATTCTGGCAGGTCAGGCGAACGGTACGCGTCAGGCCGAGGCGCTGGAACTGGAAGTCCTCGAACGACAGGCCGCTGCGCCGCGACGTCACGCAGACATGCTCCATGCGCAGATACGCCTTCTTGTCGAGCCTTGTGCCGAGTTCGGGATGGCCGCGCCGCGCGAATACCGCGATATGCTCGGTCAGGATCTGCTCGCGCCGCACCTCCGTCGAGAGCGGCAGCAGCGTATCGATCGCGACATCCAGCGTGCCGGCGGCAAGCTCGCGCTCCAGATTGTTGCGCTCGCTGCGCACGGTCGCGATCTCGACCAGCGGCGCCACCGTGCTGATCCGGTTGATCAGCGCGCTCAGCATTGGCGCCTCGAGATTGTTGCGCAGGCCGATCACGAACCGCTTCGGCGTCTTCGCCGGATCGAACCGGTGGGTGTGGGTCAGCGTAGTCTCCAGGCCGTTGAGCGCCTGGCGCACCGTGGTGATGATCTGGCGCGCCAGCGGCGTCGGCGTCATCACGTGGTTGCGGCGCACGAACAGCGGATCGTTGAACATCGCGCGCAGCCGGCCCAGCGCATGGCTCACCGCGGGCTGCGTCAGATTGAGGCGGAAGCAGGCCCGGCTGACGCCGCCCTCGGAATAGATCGCGTCGAACACGACGAACAGATTCAGGTCGACGTCGCGTACATGCATGGAAATGATCTACCCGTATCCGTCGAATGCATTTGACGAATACTAGTCGGCACTCTTAAAGTCTCAAACAAAATAATACCTGGAGGAAACGATGAGCGTGCAATCGCCATCGCGCGGCGTTGCTGTCCCTGCGGCATCATCTCGCTCGGGCACAATGTTCGCAAAGCCGAGCCAGGAGCAGATCGTGCTCCTGATCACGATCGCGCTTCTGGTCGTGTTCGGCCTGACGCTGAACGGCTTTGCCACCGTCTCCAACCTCCTGAATCTGTTGCGGAGTATCTCCATCCTCGGCGTGCTCGGCCTCGGCATGGGGCTGATCGTGATCAGCCGCGGCATCGACCTCTCCGAGGTCGCGATCATGGCGGGTTCCTGGGCGATCGCGCTGATCGAGATGCAGAACGGCATGCCTGTTTTCACGGCAGTGCTGCTGGCGCTGGCGATCGCGGTGCTGATCGGCGTCGTCAACGGCGTGATGGTCGCCTTCGTCGAGGCGCCGGCGCTGTTCGTGACGCTGGCCGCGGGCTTCGTGATCTATGGCCTGGCATTCTGGATCGCGCCGGCCTGGGTGGTCTACGCGCCGAAGGATGCGCCGGGCCTGATGTATCTCGGCGCCGGACGGCTGTTCGGCATCCCGGTTCCGATCCTGGTGTTCGCGGTCTGCGCGATTGCGATGCACCTGTTCCTGTCGCGCACCTCGATCGGCCGCTTCATCTATGCGCAGGGCGACAATCCGGAGGCCGCGCGGCTGACCGGCGTCCCGCTGCGGCCGCTGATCGTGCTCGAGCACGTGCTGGTTGCACTGCTCGCCTGGATTGCAGGTCTGGTCTGGGTCGGCACCACAGGCAGCATGCAGATGGCGATCACCCAGGGCACCATGATCTTCGACGTCGTGCTGGTCGTCGTGATCGGCGGCATCAGCCTGATCGGCGGCCGCGGCAGCGTGTTCAGCGTCGTGGTCGGCTGCGTCCTGATCGGCACGCTGCTCAACGCCTTCACCATCATGGACGTCAACAGCGAGGTGCAGAACATCGTCAAGGGCGTGGTGCTGCTGGCCGCCATCGTGCTCGACAACTGGCTGCATCCTCGCGACGAGGAGACCGCGCGGCAAGGCGACTAAAACAAGGCGACTAAGCAAGACGACTGAGCGCGCCCCTCGCGCCAATCAATCGGAACAATTCCCAATCAATCAAAAGAATTTTGTGTGGAGGAGACGATGAAGACGACCAAGTTCTGGACGATCCTGCTCGCCGGCGCGACGCTGGCCGCGATGCCGTTTGCGGCATCCGCGCAGGAGGAAGGCACCAAGACCGCGCGCGAGCTGCGCGCCGTCTACGACAAGGCGCTGCAGGGCAAGACGATCGCCTATCTGCCGATCGCGCTCGGCGTCCCGCTGTCCGACGAATGGGGCCGGGTGGTGCAGGAAGAGGCCGAGTGGCGCGGCATGAAATACGTCGTGCGCGATCCCAACAACAACCCCTCGGCGATGCAGCAGGCGCTGACCGCGCTGGTCGACCAGAAGCCCGACGTGCTGATCGTGCAGAATCCGAGCGTCACGCTGTTGATGAAGGACCTCAAGCGCGCCGAAAGCCAGGGCACGCATGTGATCCAGATCAACATGTCCTCGAACTACAAGTCCGGCGCCTTTGTCGGTGCCGACTGGCGCGAGATCGGCAAGATGCTCGCGAGCGAAACCGTGAAGGCCTGCGGCACCGGCTCCGGCAAGTCGGGCAAGGTCCAGATCGTGCAGGGCGAACTGACCGCGGCCGCCAGCGTCGACCAGGTCGGCGGCATCATGGAGGTCTTGAACAAGGATCCCAACATCAAGGTTGTTTCGAACCAGGCCGCCAACTGGGACGCCAACACCGCACTCAATGTCACCGCAACCGTGATCCAGCAGCATCCTGATCTCTGCGCCTCGATCGGCTTCTGGGGCATCATGGAGTCGGGCGCCGCGCAGGCGATCCGCAACGCCGGCAAGATCGACGATGTGAAAGTGTTCGCCTCGGGCGAGGGCTCGCAGCTCGATTGCGATCAGGTCAATTCGGGCAATTTCTACAAGTTCCTGAGCTACAAGGCGACCGAGCAGGGCCATGACCTGATGTTCGCCGCCGAAACCCTGCTGGTATCCGGCGAGAAACCGGGCGGGCGCAATCTCGTCTACTACACGCGGCCGATCTGGCTCGATAAGTCGAACGCCTCGGGCGCCAACTGCTTCGCGCTACCCAAGAAAAACTAACAAGGCGCGAGACAGCCGGCGCGGGGGGCATTCCCGCGCCGGCTGTATCACAAGCATGATCCGGAAAAGTGGAAGCCGGTTTTCCGAAAGATCATGCTCAATAAGAGAACGAGATCACGATGGGAGTTCTCACATCATGATCGAGGGAGTGCTTTGACGATGTCGATGGCTGTCGATTCCTTTGCCGCATCGGTGCGGCGGTTCTCGCCCCGGCTTTTGCTGTCCGAGCTGTTGCTCAAGCAGTGGTTCGAGCCGGTGGTTCCCTTCACCGTGATGATCGGGCTGTGGACCTATTTCGCGCTCACCATTCCCGACTACGCCTCGGTGCAGAACTCGGTATCGCTGCTGCGGCTGTTCGCCGAATTCGGCTTTGTCGCGCTGGCGATGGGCTTCTGCCTCGTCACCGGGGGCATCGATCTCTCGGTCGGCGCGATCTTCGCGCTGTGCAATTTTGCAGCACTGTATTTCCTGCTGGTGCGCGAATGGCCGGTCGGTCTGGCTATTCCGGCGACGCTGGCGGTCGGCGCGCTGCTCGGCAGCATCAACGGCTTCCTGATCGGCTTTCTGAAGACGCGGCCCTTCCTGACCACGCTGGTGACGCTGATTATCCTGCGCGCCTCGGTCAATCTGCTCAACACCAGCTATGCTCAGGTGTTCGCGACCAACTCGGTCGAGAGCGACGCGTGGGACTTCGTCGGCGGCGGCAGCGTGCTCGGCATTCCCATCAATGCGGCGACGCTGTTCGTGGTGCTCCTGATCTGCCACATCTTCCTGTCGCGCTCGCGCTATGGCTGGCATCTCACCGCGATCGGCGCCAGCCGCAAGGCGGCGCGCCACGCCGGCATCCGTGTCCGCCTGATGCTGTTCATGACCTATGTGCTGTCGGGCACGCTGTGCGCGGCGAGCGGCATCTTCTACGCTGCACGTCAGGCCTCGACAGATTCCACCACCGGCGTCGGCTGGGAGTTCCAGGCGCTCACCGCCGTGGTGCTCGGCGGCGTCTCGCTGGCCGGCGGCAAGGGCACGGTGTGGCGGGCCATGATCGGCGCGCTGATCATCTTCCTTCTGATCAACGGCCTCGTGCGCATGGGCATCCCCGGCTACGTCACCTCGGCGGTGACCGGCATGATCCTGCTCGCCGCCGTCGGCATCGACGTCAAATGGTCGAAGAACCGCGGCAAGGCGATCCAGAAGATCTACGTCAACCCGGCCTTCGTGCCGCTCGCCTCGGCGCCGGCAGTGCAGCCCGGCGCGACCTCGCCCTACGCGCAGAACGACCGGCTGATCAACGCGCAGGCGATCGGCGTCGATCAGGTCGAGGGGCCGGAGGACGTCATCCTGGACCGCCAGGGCCGGCTGTACGGCTCGACCCGCGACGGCAATGTGATCCGCTTCTCCGGGCCCGACTTCAAGACCCGCGAGGTGTTCGCCCATATCGGCGGCCGGCCGCTCGGCATGCAGTTCGATCGCGACGAGAACCTGATCGTCGCGGTCGCCGGCATGGGCGTCTACGGCGTCGCGCCCGATGGCCGCATCTTCAAGGTCACCGACGAGACCAACCGCACCTGGTACAAGCTGAACGACGATTCCCGGCTGCGCATGGCCGACGACCTCGACATCGCGCCCGACGGCAAGATCTATTTCAGCGACTGCACCACGCGCTACGAGATGACCACCAACACCCTCGACATTCTCGAGGGCCGGCCGAACGGCCGCGTGGTCTGCTACGACCCGGCGACCAAGACCACACGCACCGTGATCAACCACTTCTATTTCCCGAACGGGATCTGCGTCTCGCATGACGGCAAGTCGATCCTGATTGCGTCGACCTCGCTGTGCAAGGTGTTCCGCCACTGGATCAAGGGGCCGAACAAGGGCAAGACCGAAGTGCTGATGGACGAGCTGCCGGGCAACCCCGACAACATCAACCGCGCTTCCGACGGCACGTACTGGCTGGCTTTGGTCGGCATCCGCACGCCGACCTTCGACCTTGCCGCGCGAAAACCCGGCTTCCGGTTGCGCATGGTCAAGCAGGTGCCGACTGACGAGTGGCTGGCGCCGGCGCTCAACCATGGCTGCGTGCTGAAGTTCAACGAGCAGGGCGAGGCGCTGGAGTCCTGGTGGGACCCGACCGGCATCTCGCATTCGACCTTGACCTCGATGCGCGAGCACGAGGGCTATCTCTATCTCGGCGGGCTCGAGAACAACCGGATCGGCCGCATCAAGCTCGACGGCGTCGACGACAGCTGGACCGGCTACGACGCCTATTGGGGCGCAAAAAGCAGGGTGGCGAAATAATGGGATTTTTCGATCATCTGCTGCGCGATATCAGAAGCGTCATCGACCGCGACGGCGGCCAGAACGCGATCCCGCCGCTCGACGGCGCGATGAGCCCGAACGATCGGCTCGACACCGCCGTGCCGATTGGCGAGCCGCTGCCCGGCATCGACGACGTCATCGCGGCCGGCGACGGTGCGGTCTATCTCTCCGCCGGACGGCAGGTGGTCAAGCTCAGCGGCAATGATCTCTCGACCCGCACGGTCGTCGCCGAATTCGAGGACGATGCCGGCGGGCTCGCTTTGCATCCGGACGGCCGCCTGCTGGTCTGCGTCGCGGGCAGGGGGCTTGCTGCGATCGATCCGGCAAAGCCCGATCCGCGCTGGCTGGAGGCGGCCAGCGGCAGCGCGCTCACGGGGCTGTTGTCGGTCACGGCGGCGCCCGATGGCCGCATCTATGCCGTCGAAGGCAGCGCCGGCCGTCGCCCAGGCGAGTGGCGGCATGATTTGATGGAGAAGCGCACCAATGGCCGCCTGATCAGCTGCGGCGCCGGCCTCGACAATCCGCAGGTGCTGCTGCGCGATCTGGCCTATCCCTTTGGCGTCAGCGTTTCGGACGACGGCAACAGCCTGTGGCTCACCGAGAGCTGGGCGCATCGGCTCAGCCGCTTCGCGCTTGGCGGCAACGCCCTTGGCGCCCGGGAGATTGTCGCCGCCAACATGGCGGGCTATCCGGCGCGGCTGCATCCGGACGGCCATGGCGGGCTGCTGCTCGGCGTCTTCGCGCGCCGCACGCATTTGATCGAGTTCGTGCTCAAGGAAGACGATTTCCGCGAGGAGATGATGGCGACCATGCCGCCGGACTACTGGGTGGCGCCGGCGCTCACCGGCGGCAGCGATTGCCTGGAGCCGATGCAGATAGGCAGCGTCAAGGCACTCGGCATCCAGAAGCCATGGGCGCCGCCGCGGTCCTACGGCCTGCTGCTGCATCTCGATGCCGACGGCGAGGCCAGCGACAGCCTGCACAGCCGCGCCGGCGGCCGCTTCCACGGCATCACCGCCGCCTGCGCCACGCCGTCCGGCGTCGTCATCGCCGCGCGCGGCGCCGGACGGCTGCTGCGCTACACGGGAGACCTGCGATGAATGACGGTTTGATGCAGGCGACACCCAGCGCCAAGACAGCAGATGCGTCCGCAACCCGCGAGCCGGTGCTGCGGATCACCGGCGGCTCGAAAATCTATGGCGGCGTCCATGCCATCGAGGGCGTCAATTTCGATCTCTATCCTGGCGAGGTGCATGCGCTGGTCGGCGAGAACGGCGCCGGCAAGTCGACGTTGTGCAAGGCGATCGCGGGCGCGATCAATCTCACCTCCGGCGACTATCTGCTCGACGGGAGGCCTGCCAATTTTGAGCAGCCGCGCGATGCGCTCGATGCCGGCATCTGCATGGTCTATCAGGAGACCAGCCTGGTGCCGACCATGACGGCGGCGCAGAACATCGAGCTCGGCAACGAGAAGCTGCTGACGCGTTTCCGCACCCTGAACATCCAGGCCCAGCAGCTGCTGCAGTCGCTCAACTTCCACGTCGATCCGGCAACGCCGGTGGCGCTGCTCGGCACCGCCAAGAAGCAGATGGTGGAGATCGCGCGCGCGATCTACAACAAGGCGCGCATCATCATCTTCGACGAGCCGACCGCGTCGCTGACGCCGGAAGAAATCGTCCACTTCTTCCATCTGGTGCGCGACCTGCGCGCCCGCGGCGTCTCGATCATCTACATCTCGCATGCGCTGGAGGAATCGCTCCAGATCGCCGACCGCATCACCGTGCTGCGTGACGGCAAGCTGGTAATCACGGCGCCCGCCAAGCAGCTAACCCGCGACGCCCTGGTGCAGCACATGGTCGGGCGCGAGGTGGCGCAGGCGGTCTACGGCCGCAAGGAGAAGACCCATCAGCGCCGCGAGAAGGTGCTGACGGTCGAGAACGTCACCATGGGCATGGCGGTCAAGAACATGTCGTTCTCGGTCTATGCCGGCGAGGTGGTCGGCATCGCCGGCCTGATCGGCTCCGGCCGCACCGAGATTGCAAAGATCATCTACGGCGCGTTGAAGCGCAATCTGGTCAATGGCGGCACCATCCGGCTGCGCGGCAAACCGATCCGCTACCGTGTGCCGCGGCAGGCGATCAATGACGGCATCGCCTACATCACCGAGGATCGCAAGGCCAACGGCTTCTTCGAGACCATGGTGGTCGACGACAACGTCTATATCGGCAGCCTCGCCACACGGAAGGGCTGGAGCTTTCTGCTGTCGCGCGCCAGGCGCAGCAAGCTCGCCAACTACTGGGTCGAGCGGCTCAAGATCAGCGCGTTGCAGCGCAAGGCGCGGATCGTCGAGCTGTCCGGCGGCAACCAGCAGAAGGTGGTGCTGGCGAAGACGCTGGTGCAGGAGCCCTCGATCATCTTCTTCGACGAGCCGACGCGCGGCGTCGACGTCGGCACCATCCCGCACATCCACGGCGAAATCCGCCGCCTCGCCGACGAGGGCAAGGCGGTGGTGGTGATATCCTCATATCTGCCGGAGATTCTCGCGGTGTCCGACCGCATCCTGGTCGCCCGCACCGGCCGCATCGCCGCCGAATTCGACGCCGCCGACGCGACGCAGGACAAGATCCTTTACGCTGCGGTGCATTGAGGGCGCGCCACCGCGCCACAAACTCAGTGTCGTCCCGGCGAAGGCCGGGACCCATAACCACAAATTGTCGTTGTTACGCATCGCTAGCACGACGAATCGCGCTGACAACACCTGCTGCGGCGTATGGGTCCCGGCCTGCGCCGGGACGACAGATGCGTAGGGCGGACTAGGTGGCGTGGACACTTATCGCATCCATAGAACGATGGCTGCGAGAGTGACGACGGCAAGGTAATTTCGGGCGGTTTTTTCGAAGCGGGTTGCGACGCGACGGAACTGCTTGAGTTTGCTGAAGCAGCATTCCACGAGATGGCGCTGGGCATAGAGATGCTTGTCGAGCGGATGTTTGAGTGCCCGCGACGGGTTGTTGGGGATGACGGCGAGTGCCCCTTTGGCTGCGATGGCTTGGCGCAAATGATCGGCGTCGTAGGCCGTATCAGCCATAACGACCTCGGCAGGCAATCCCTCGATCAGTTCGGCAGCTTGCGGCGCGTCGCCCTTCTGGCCTGCGGTCAGCGTGAACCGCACCGGGCATCCCAGGCCTCGGACGGCCAGATGTATCTTGGTGCTCAGGCCGCCGCGCGAGCGGCCGAGCGCTTGATCTTCAGACCCCCTTTTTTCGCTCCGGCGGCGTGCTGATGCGCCCGGACGATGGTGGAGTCGACGATCAGATATTCGAAGTCCGGATCGTCGACATCGCCTCGAAAATCCGTGCCCAAACTCCCTTGATGCTCCACCGGCTAAAGCGCCGGAACACGCTGTTCCAGTCGCCGAACGCCTCCGGAAGGTCACGCCAGGGAGAGCCTGTGCGCACGATCCAAAGTACGCCTTCCACAAACATCCGGTTGTCGCGTCCCGTTGAGCCCTTCTGGTCAGGCCGACCGATGATCAGCGGCGCCATCCGCTCCCACGCCGCATCGCTCAAAACCAACCGCTCCATCACACCCAAGACTGCCTCCCAAAAGCAGCTTTGAATCTGATTTGCTCCTAAAAAGGAATCCCTAGAGTCCACACCACCTAGCGCAGCGTAATCCGCCATCTTCTCGTGCCGTCGCGAACGGCGGATTACGCCTTCGGCTAATCCGCCCTACAGCACCCGGAATGATGTCGGGAAAGCTGCGACAAACTAACCCGACAGGCAAATCAGCGAAAGCTGTCAATCCCAGGACGCAAATCTCGGGCGCATTGCGCCGCGGAGAATGTCGATACATGTTTGCCGGCGGCGCTCATATTCGATGTCGTCCCGGGCAAGCGCAGCGCGACCCGGGACCCATAACCACGAATGGTTATCGTCGTGCGACGCTGGGGCCACAGCTCATTTCAACAACACGACCCTGTGGTTATGGGTCCCGGCCTTCGCCGGGACGACGGCTGTAGGACGGCAGCATCCGCCCTTGACAATTATTTTAAGTATAAAATAATATCCGGCATCGGCTCGCTGGAGAAATGCCCCCAACCCGCCGAAGCCAACGGGAGAACGCCATGCGCATCGTTTGCATTGGAGGCGGGCCGGCCGGGCTCTACTTCGGCATCCTGATGAAGATGCTTGATCCCGCGCACGTCATTTCCGTGGTCGAGCGCAACCGGCCCTACGACACCTTCGGGTTCGGCGTGGTGTTCTCGGATGCGACCATGGACAACATGCGCAAATGGGACCCGGTCACCGCTGACACGATCGAGCAGGCCTTCAACCATTGGGATGACATCGAGGTCCTGATCAAGGGCCGGCGGATGCGCACCACCGGCCACGGCTTCGTCGGTATCGGCCGCAAGCGGCTGCTCAACATCCTGCAGGCGCGGGCCGAGGAACTCGGCGTCGAGCTGATCTTCGAGCGCGAGGTCAATTCCGATCTCGAGTTTCCCGACGCCGATCTGATCGTGGCGTGCGACGGCGTGAACTCAAAGGTCCGCACCAAGTACGCCGAGACCTTCCAGCCCGACATGCTGATGCGGCCGAACCGCTATATCTGGCTCGGCACCGTCAGGCCGTTCGACGCCTTCACGTTCGACTTCCGCAAGACCGAGCACGGCTGGTTCCAGGCGCACATCTACAAATTCGAGGAGGGCGCGGCGACCTTCATCGTCGAGACCACCGAGGAGGCGTATCTCGCCCACGGCCTCGACAAGATGGAGCAGGGCGACTCCATCGCGTTCTGCGAGAACGTGTTCGCCGAGATTCTTGAGGGCCATCATCTGGTCTCCAATGCGCGGCATCTGCGTGGCTCGGCCTGGCTGTCGTTCCCGCGGCTGATCTGCGGCAAATGGACCGCGTTCAACGGCAGCAGCCAGGTCGTGCTGATGGGTGATGCCGCCCACACCGCGCATTTCGCGATCGGCTCGGGAACCAAGCTCGCGCTGGAGGACGCGATCGAGCTCACCAACCAGTTCAAGATCCACGGCGCTGTCAGGGACAGCATTCCGGCGGTGCTGAAGGCGTATGAAGAGCTGCGCCGGGTCGACGTGGCGCGGATCCAGAACGCCGCGCGCAACGCGATGGAATGGTTCGAGGTGGTCGGCTCGCGCTATGCTGATACGCTGGAGCCGGAGCAGTTCATGTATTCGCTGCTGACCCGCTCGCAGCGCATCAGCCACGAGAACTTGAGGCTGCGCGACAAGGCGTGGCTCGAAGGCTATGAGCGCTGGTTCGCGGAGCGGAGCGGCGTGCCTGCCACCAACGAGCGCGTCACGCCGCCGATGCTGACGCCTTTCCAGATTCGCGGCCTGTCGCTCACCAACCGGATCATCGTCTCGCCGATGGCGATGTATTCGGCCGAGGAGGGCGTCCCGAACGATTTTCATCTGGTGCATTTCGGCTCCCGCGCGCTCGGCGGCGCCGGCCTGTTGTTCACCGAGATGACCTGCGTCTCGCCGGAGGCGCGGATCACGCCCGGATGCTGCGGGCTGTGGAACGACGAACAGGCCGCGGCGTACAAGCGCATCGTCGACTTCGTGCATCGCAATTCGGGGGCCAAGATCGGCATCCAGCTCGGCCATGCCGGCCGCAAGGGCTCGACCCGGGTTGCCTGGGAGGGCATGGACGAGCCGCTGCCTGAGCACAACTGGCCGCTGGTGTCGGCCTCGTCGGTGCCTTACCTGCCCGACGGCCAGGTGCCGGAGCCGATGAGCCGCGCCGAGATGGACGAGGTGCGCGAGCAGTTCGTCGCGGCGGCCAGGCGCGCCGCAAGCGCGGGCTTCGATATTCTGGAGCTGCACTGCGCCCACGGCTATCTGCTGTCGAGCTTCCTCTCGCCGCTGACCAACCGCCGCACCGACGCGTATGGCGGATCAATCGCGAACCGCGCGCGTTATCCGCTGGAGGTGTTCCGCGCCATCCGCGCGGTATGGCCGGACGACAAGCCGATGTCGGTCCGCCTGTCGTGTCACGACTGGGCCGAGGGTGGCAACACGCCCGAGGATGCGCTCGAATTCGCAAAGCTGTTCAAGAAAGCGGGTGCGGATCTGATCGACTGCTCCTCAGGCCAGGTCTGGGCCGACGACCATCCGGTCTATGGCCGGCTCTACCAGACGCCGTTCGCCGACAAGATCCGCAACGAGGTCGGCATCGCCACCATCGCGGTCGGTGCGATCTCGGAAGCGGACCATGCCAATTCGATCATCGCCGCCGGCCGCGCCGATCTCTGCGCCATTGCGCGGCCGCATCTCGCCGATCCGGCCTGGACGCTGCACGAGGCCGCGAAGATCGGCGTCAAGCAGATCGCCTGGCCGAAGCAGTATCAGTCGGGCAAGTCGCAATACGAAGCCAATCTCGAGCGCGCATCCGCAGGAGTGAAGCCATGACCCGGTTCTGGCCCAATGCGCATGCGCTGGTCACCGGTGCCGGTTCCGGGATCGGCGCCGCGACCGCGATTGCACTGGCGAAGGCCGGCGTCCGCGTTAGTATCGCCGGGCGCCGGATCGACGCGCTGAAGGCGACGGCGGCCTTGCTCGGCAAGAACACGGGCGCGGTTGTCGCGATCGACGTGACCGATGAAGCGGCGGTGACCAAGGGTGTCGCGCAGATCGAAGCCGCGGCCGGCCCGATCGATATCCTCGTCAACAATGCCGGCAAGGCCGCCAGCGCGCCGTTCGACAAGACGAATGCGGCGCTGTGGGCCGATATGCTGGCAAGCAATCTCTCCAGCGTGTTCTTGGTGACGCAGGCGGTGCTGCCAGGGATGGCGCAGCGCGGCCGCGGGCGCGTGATCAACGTGGCCTCGACCGCGGGCCTGACCGGTTACGCCTATGTCTCGGCCTATGTCGCGGCCAAGCACGGTGTCATCGGCTTCACGCGTTCGTTGGCGCTGGAATATGCGCGGCGCGGCGTGACCGTGAATGCGGTCTGCCCTGGCTACACCGATACGCCGTTGGTGGCGGATGCCGCCGCGAACATCGTCGCCAAGACCGGCCGCAGCGAGCAGGAGGCGCGCGCGACGCTGGCAAAAGTCAATCCAATGCAGCGGCTGGTCACGCCGGAGGAGGTCGCCGACAGCATCCTCTGGCTGGCGTCCGAGGCTGCATCGTCAATCAACGGACAAGCCGTGGCGGTCGCCGGCGGCGAAGTCCTTACCGGGTGAAGGAACAGATCATGTCCGAGATGAAAGCAAAGCTCCGGCCGTTCAAGGATTATCCCGCGAAGCACTTCCGCTGGTCCACCGATGTGAGCGGCCGTGTCGCCACCATCACGCTGAACCGGCCGGACAAGAAGAACCCGCTGACCTTCGAGTCCTACGAGGAGCTGCGCGACCTCTTCACCAATCTCAAATATGCCTCCGATGTCCGCGCCATCGTGCTGACTGGCGCCGAGGGCAATTTCTGCTCCGGCGGCGACGTGTTCGAGATCATCGAGCCGTTGACGCGGATGGCGATGCCGGACCTGCTCGCCTTCACCCGGATGACCGGCGAGGTGGTGCGGGCGATGCGCAAATGCCCCCAGATCATCGTTGCCGCGATCGACGGCATCTGCGCCGGCGCCGGCGCCATGCTGGCGCTGGCGTCCGACCTGCGGCTGGCGACGCCGCAGGCCAAGACCGCATTCCTGTTCACCCGGGTCGGCCTGGCCGGCGCCGACATGGGCGCGTGCGGATTGCTTCCGCGTGTGATCGGGCAGGGCCATGCTGCCGATCTGCTCTACACCGGCCGGGCGATGAGCGCCGAGGAAGGTTTCACATGGGGCTTTCACAATCGCCTGGTGCCGCCGGCGGAGCTTGCCGGCGCCGCGCACGAACTGGCGCGCTCGCTCGCCGATGGACCGTGGTTCGCGCATGGCGTGACGAAGACGATGTTCAACCAGGAATGGGCGATGGGCGTCGACGAGATGATCGAGTCGGAAGCGCAGGCGCAGGCGATCTGCATGGTGACGGGTGATTTCCGCCGCGCCTTCGAGGCCTTCGCCGCCAAGCAGAAACCCGCCTTCGAGGGCAATTGAGATGATCGAGATCCTGCAACCGGACGGATGGGCGAAGCCGATCGGCTACGCCAACGGCATGGCCGCGCGCGGCAAGCAGATCTTCATCGCGGGCCAGATCGGCTGGAACGGGCAATGCGTGTTCGAGACCGACGATCTCGTGGCGCAGATCGCCCAGACCCTGCGCAACATCGTCGCGGTCGCCGCCGCCGGCGGGGCCGGGCCCGAGCACATCGTGTCGATGACCTGGTACCTCCTCGACCGCAAGGAATATTCCGCGCGGCTGAAGGAGATCGGCGTCGTCTATCGCGACGTCATCGGCCGGAGCTTTCCGGCGATGACGGCGGTGCAGGTTGCCGGCCTGATCGAGGACCGCGCCAAGGTGGAGATCCAGGCCATCGCGGTGGTGCCGGATTGATCGGAAAGGCCTAGGGTAGTCCGTCATCCTGAGGAGCGCGGAACGCGCGTCTCGAAGGATGCACGGCCCGGCTGGTGGCCGTCGACCCTTCGAGACGCCGCTTCGCGGCTCCTCAGGGTGACGGTGAAGGAAGGGGATCTGCTGAGCCAATGTTAATCCTAAGGCGAAACAGCGTGGATTGGCCAAGGCTCGCGGCGGCAAACCCGCTTGCGGCCAGACAAGCGGGCGTGCGACCCTAGGCGCAGCTACAAAAACGTCCTGTTGTGAGTGGAGTAAAGGACGATGAAGGTGATTATCGTCGGAGGCGGAATCGGAGGCCTCACCACTGCGCTGATGCTGCGCTCGCGCGGCATCGCTTGCGAGCTGTATGAGCAGTCGGAAACGATCCGCGAACTCGGCGTCGGCATCAACACATTGCCGCATGCGATCCGCGAACTGGCGGGGCTTGGCCTGCTCGACAAGCTCGACGACGTCGCGATCCGCACCTATGAGCTGTTCTACCTAACGCGGCACGGCCAGCAGGTCTGGCACGAGAAACGCGGGCTCGACGCCGGGCACGATGTGCCGCAATTCTCTGTTCATCGCGGCCGCCTTCAGGGCGTGATCCATCAGGCCGTGATCGACCGTCTTGGCGCGGATGCGATCCGCACCGGCTGCCGGCTCGGCTCGTTCACGCAGGACGAGGGCGGCGTCTCGGCCCATTTCTTCGATCGAAGTGGCAGCCATGTGCACACCGCGCGCGGCGATATCCTGATCGGCGCCGACGGTATCCACTCCAAGGTGCGCGAGATGCTGTTTCCGGATGAGGGCGGGCCGTGCTGGAACGGGCTAATGCTGTGGCGCGGCGCCACCGATTGGCCGGCCTTCCTGACCGGGCGGTCGATGATCATCGCCGGCGGGCTGAACGCCAAGGCCGTGATCTATCCGGTCGCGCCGGGCTCGAGCCCGGCGAGCCGTCTCACCAACTGGGCGGTGCTGGTGCGGATCGGCGACGGCTCTTCGCCGCCGCCGCGCCGCGAGGGCTGGTCCAATCTCGGCCGGCGCGACGAGATGATGCCTTACGTCACTGGTTTCACGATCCCGCAGGTCGACTTCACCGGCCTGATCAACGCGACGCCGGAGTTCTGGGAGTACCCGTGCTGCGACCGCGATCCGCTGCCGTACTGGTCGAGCGGCCGCGTCACGCTGCTCGGCGACGCTGCGCATCCGATGTATCCGGTCGGCTCGAACGGCGCCTCACAGGCCATTCTCGATGCGCGCTGCCTTGCTGATGCGCTGGCGCGGGCCGAACATCCGCGCCAGGCGCTGGCCGGCTATGACCGGCAGCGGCTGCCGATGACCGCCGACATCGTCGCCTCCAACCGCCGCGGCGGGCCCGAGGGCGTGATCGACGCCGTCGAGCAGCTCGCGCCGCAGGGGTTTACCGACGTCGACACCATCCTCAATTACGAGGCGCGCGAGGCGATCGTGCGCGGCTATGCCGCGAAGGCCGGCTTTGCCGCGCGCGTGGTGGCGCGGCAGTAGCGGGGGACTGCTGAAGGAGGACGACGCTCCCAAGCCCGGTTCGGATCGTTGACCCTCCTGGTGGAGACGCAACACCCTATCCGTCACCCTGAGGAGGCCGCAACGCGGCCGTCTCGAAGGGTCGACGGCCACCAGCCGGGCCGTGCATCCTTCGAGACGCCGCTTCGCGGCTCCTCAGGATGACGGAGAGAGGCCGGCTTTGCCGCGCGCGTGGTGGCGCAGCAATAGCGCCAAAGGAGAGGCTTACGCCGGAGGCGGCGGCAGGAAGTGGATGTTGTGCTCGGCGGCGAGCCGCACCACGTCATCCGGGTTCTGTTCCTTCATGTTGTGGATCGCCCAGAACAGGTCGTAGAGCCTGCGGGTCGGTGACACCCAGAACAGCGTCTTGGCCGGCTGCTGCGACTTGTTGAAGATGCCGTGCGGCTTGCCCATCGGCAGGCGTACTAGGTCACCAGGCGTGGCGGATTCATCGGCGCCGTCGAGCATGAAGTCGAGCTTGCCCTCGAGGATGTAGAGGTACTCGTCCTGATCGGGATGGATATGCGGAGGGACGAAGGTGCCCGGCGGGAAGGTGGCGTGCCAGGAGAAGGAATGCTCGCTACGCGTCTTCGGCACGTAGGTCTGGCCAAGGATGCTCCAGGAGATGCCCTGGATGCCTTCATTGGCGCGGGTGATGCCGGCGATCTCGTCTTTCATCGTCATGTTTCCCTCGCTTTGTTTGGCGCGTTTTCTTCACGCGAACCGGTGTCCACTTCGCTTGAAAACGCTTTGAGTGTCTTACTTGGCGGCGCAGTCCTTGGCGTAGCGGTCGCCGTAGTTCGAGAACACCTTTTCGACGATCTCGGTCTGGAATTTGCCGTCCGGCCGCTTCGCGACCTTGGTGAGGTAGAAATCCTGGATCGGATAGCCGTTGGTGTTGAACTTGAAGTTACCGCGCAGCGAGGTGAAGTCGGCCTTCTTCAGTGCCGCCGCGACCGCGTCCTTGTTGGAGAGGTCGCCCTTCACCGCCTTGACCGCGCTGTCGATCAGGAGCGCCGCGTCATAGGCCTGCATCGCATAGGTGCCGGGCACGCCGTTGTAGGCCGCCTCATAGGCCGCGACGAACTTCTTGCTCCTGACATTGTCGAGGTTGGGCGCCCAGTTCGCGCCGCCGAACATGCCGACCGCGGCGTCCTGCTGCGCAGGGAGAGTGGATTCGTCGACGGTGAAGGCGGAGAGCACCGGCACGGTGGCGCCGGCCTGCTTGTACTGCTTCACGAGGTTCACGCCCATGCCGCCCGGCATGAAGGTGAACAGCGCGTCCGGCTTCAGCGAGGCGATCTTGGAGAGCTCGGGCTGGAAATCCAGCGTGTTAAGCGGCGTGTAGGATTCCTCGACGACCTCGCCCTTGTAATCGAGCTTGAAGCCGGCGACGGAGTCGCGGCCGGCCTGATAGTTCGGCACCAGCAAATAGACGCGCTTGTAGCCGCGGTCCTGCGCCACCTTGCCGAGGATCTCGTGCACCTGATCGTTCTGGTACGACGTCACATAGAAGAACGGGTTGCACTCCTTGCCGGCGTAGCTGGAGGGGCCGGCATTCGGGCTGATCAGGAAGGTCTTGCTGTCGGTGACCGGTCGGTGGATCGCCTGCAGAATATTGGAGAAAATCGGGCCGACCACGAAATCGACCTTGTCGCGCTCGAGCAGGCCGCGCACCTTGACCACGGCGCCGTCGGGCTTGAGCTCGTCGTCGGCGTTGACGATCTCGACATCGCGGCCGGCCATCTTGCCGCCGAGATCCTTGATCGCAAGCGCAAAGCCGTCGCGGACCTGCTGGCCGAGCGCGGCGGCCGGCCCCGAGGTCGTCACCAGCACGCCGATCTTGATCTTCTCCTGCGCGGCCGCCGGGCTGACCGCAATACCCAGCAGCGCCGCCAATCCCGCGAGCTTCGTCAATTGCTTCATCTCACTCCCCCAACCACTGGCTTGGTGCCTCGGCTTCAACTTGTTTGGCCTTAGCTTAGTCTGACGCGCGCGACCGCTGCAAGCGATGTGGCATCGCGTCAAGGCGATCGTCGCGGAGCATGCACACGCCGCACATGCAAGCGCCGCGCCAATTGCTTGAAGTTTAAAGAAATTGCAGGATCGGCCTGATGTAGCAGGCAAGATTCGCATTTGTCCTTGCGGGGCGCCGCGAATTGCTTGAAGCTCAAAGCAATCGGTCCGACCGGAACTCGCTGTAGAGGCGCGATCGCCGCATGATCCTTGATTCCGAAACCAAAGCCGTCGAACTGCCCGACGATCACGGCACCGAGCTCAGGCTGTGGCTGCGGCTGCTGACCTGCACCACGCTGATCGAAGGCGAGGTGCGCAGCCAGCTGCGCGAGAAGTTCGACGTCACGCTGCCGCGCTTCGACCTGATGGCCCAGCTCGACAAGGTATCCGACGGCATGACGCTGTCGGATCTGTCGAAGCGGATGATGGTGTCGAACGGCAACGTCACCGGACTGGTCGAGCGCCTGGTCGAATCAGGCCATCTCGATCGCCGCACCTCGGAGACGGACCGCCGCGTCCAGTTCATCCGGCTGACTAAGCTCGGCCGAGCGGAATTCCGTAAGATGGCAGCCGAGCACGAGAAATGGATCGCCGACATCTTCGGCGACCTCTCGCCGAAGGACATCCGCGAACTGATGCGGCTGCTCGCCAAGGCCAAGGGCTCGGCGCAGCGCTCCGCCAAGGCGAGGACCGCGTAGCGCTGTGACCGGGCTCGATTACGAGGTCGAGTACAACAACCGGGCGCGGGTGCCGGAGAATCCGGCGCTGATGGCCGGCTGGGCGAGGGACTCCGCGGCCTATCGCGAGCAGCACCCGCCGCGGCGGCTGAGCTATGGTCCGGGCAGCCGCAACGTCATCGACCTGTTCGAAGCCGATCGTGACGGGCCACTCGTCGTCTTCATCCATGGCGGCTACTGGCAGGCGCTCGACGGTTCGTCATCGAGCCACTGCGCGCGCGGCCTCAATGGCCACGGCATCAGTGTGGCAGTGCCTAGCTACGATCTCTGCCCCGACGTCTCGGTCGGCGATATCATCGAGGAGATGCGCGCGGCGTCACGCGAACTGGCGAAGCTCGGCCGGCCGCTGGTCGTGTCGGGACATTCCGCGGGCGGACATCTTGCCGCATGCATGCTGGCGACCGATTGGCCGGCCTACGATGCGTCGCTGCCGAACAACCTGGTCAGGGCTGCTTACGCGATCTCCGGCCTGTTCGAGCTCGAGCCGCTGGTCGGCACCTCCATCAACAAGGCACTCGGCCACGATGGCGCTGCGGCAAGAGCGGCGAGCCCGCTGTTCTGGAAAGCGCCTGCGGGCTTGACGCTCGACGCCGTCGTCGGCGGCAACGAGAGTGCCGAATATCACCGGCAGAGCCGGACCATTGTCGATGCCTGGGGCAAGGCGGGCGTGGCGACGCGCTACGGCGTCGTGCCCGATGCCAATCATTTCACTGCGATCGCACCGCTTGCCGACCCGGGATCGACGATGGTCGCGCGGCTGAAGCAGCTCACACAGATCTGAGGCTCGGGAGGGGCGCGGCTATTTCCACGCCATTTCCACCCTTGCGCCAAATTATTTTAAGTATAAAATGATTGGCGATTGGAACGCTGCCGGGCGTCCTCGATCTTCTCGATATTGGTCTTGGTGGACAAGATCTTGGCCTTTCTGGATGGAAAGCGAGGGGCAATCGAATGTCAGGTGAATTTCCCGGGCTCGGCCCATCCGGGCATGTTGACGATTTCGCACGGCGCAACCTGCCGCCAGTCGAGCAATGGCCGCAGCTGCTGCTCGATCGGCCTGAATTCAGCTATCCCGACTATCTCAACGCCGCAGTCGAGCTGACCGACCGCATCGTCGAGCAGGGCATGGGCGATCGCATCGCGCTGATCGGCAACGGACGTCAGCGCACCTACAAGGAATTGACCGACTGGTCGAACCGCTTGGCGCATGCGCTGGTGGAAAATTACGGCGTCAAGCCCGGCAATCGCGTCCTGATCCGCTCGGGCAATAACCCGGCGCTGGTCGCGGCCTGGCTCGGGGCGACCAAAGCGGGCGCCGTCGTCGTCAATACCATGCCGATGCTGCGCGCGGGCGAACTGGCCAAGATCGTCGACAAGGCCGAGATTGCGCTGGCGCTGACCGACAGCCGTATCGCGGACGAACTTGTGGCCTGCGCCAAGACCAGCAAATTCCTCAAGCAGGTCGTCAATTTCGACGGCACCCAAAACCACGATGCCGAGCTCGACCGGATCGCGCTGAACAAGCCGGTGAAGTTCGATGCGGTCAAAACGGGTCGCGACGATGTCGCGCTGCTCGGCTTCACGTCGGGCACGACAGGCGAACCCAAGGCGACGATGCACTTCCACCGCGACCTCCTGATCGTGGCGGACGGCTATGCCAGGGAAGTGCTCAAGGTGACGCCCGACGATGTGTTCGTCGGCTCGCCGCCGCTTGCCTTTACCTTCGGCCTAGGGGGGCTCGCGATCTTCCCGCTGCGCTTCGGTGCCACCGCGACGCTGCTGGAGAACGCGGCGCCGAGCGAGATGGTCAGGATCATCGAAACCTACAAGGCGACGATCTGCTTCACCGCACCGACCGCCTATCGTGCGATGATGGCCGCGATGGACAAGGGCGCCGATCTGTCGTCGCTGCGGCTCGCGGTCTCGGCCGGCGAAACGCTGCCGGCGCCGGTGTTCGAGAGCTGGACGACGAAGACCGGCAAGCCGATCCTCGACGGCATCGGCAGCACGGAGCTGCTGCACATCTTCATCACCAATCGCACGGGCAGCGCGGTCGGCGGCACCACTGGCACGCCTGTCACCGGCTACCAGGCCAGGATCGTCGACGAAGACATGAACGAGCTGCCGCCGGGCCAGGTCGGCAAGCTGGCGGTTCGCGGCCCGACTGGCTGCCGCTATCTCGCTGATACCAGGCAGACCAAATATGTCCGCGGCGGCTGGAACATCACCGGTGACGCCTTCGTCAGCGACGAGAACGGCCGGCTGTCGTTTGTGGCGCGTGCTGACGACATGATCATCTCGGCCGGCTACAACATCGCAGGTCCCGAGGTCGAGGCCGCGCTGCTCGGGCATCCCGATGTCGCAGAGTGTGCCGTGGTCGGCGCGCCCGACGAGGAACGGGGACAGATCGTCTCCGCCTTCATTGTGCTGAAGCAGGGCGCCCGCAACGACGATATCGAGGTCAAGTTGTTGCAGGATCACGTCAAGGCGACGATCGCGCCGTACAAATATCCCCGCGCGATCGCCTTTGTCGATGCGCTGCCTAAGACCCAGACCGGAAAGATCCAGCGCTTCAAGCTGCGAGAGGCTAGTTGAGAGCAGGGCGACGGCCGCGGCCGCCGCCCTCGAGAGTTCAATGCGCGCCGGCGCCGCCTGCCGCGCTCTTCGGCTTGCCGGTCAGAACGATCGCGATCGCGGCCAGCACCAGCACGACCCCGATCACAGCAAACGCATCACTGAAGCCGAGCACCAGCGCCTGGCGTTTCACGATATTGCCGATCGCCACGATCGCCTGGCTGTGTGCGGTGGCGGGGTCCGAGATGCCGTGGCTGAGGAAGTAGTTGGTGATCTCGGCGATCCTGGTGCGCACCTCCTCACGGCCGAGATGGACGGACTGGCCGATGATGTTGGAGTGGAACTGCTCGCGCTTGGTGACGATGGTCGCGAGCAGCGCCGTGCCGATCGCACCACCGAGGTTGCGCATCATGTTGGAGATGCCGGAGGCTGCCGGTGCATCCTGCGGCGCGACGCTGCCGAGGCTGATCGCGGACAACGGCGCCAACGTAATCGCCTGGCCGACGGCGCGGACGATGTTCGGGAAGAAGAACTGGTCGCCGGAATAGTCGAGCGACATCTGAATGTTCATGAAAGAGGAGACCGCGAACAGCGCCATGCCGGTGAACGCGATCAGGCGGGCATCGAAGCGCTGCATCAGCATCGGCACCAGTGGGATCAGGATCAGCTGCGGCAGGCCGGTCCAGGCCAGCACCTGGCCGATCTGCTCGGCATTGTAGCGCTGCACCTGGCCGAGATAGGCGGGCAGCAGGTAGACCGATCCGAACAGCGCGAAGCCGACGAACACTGACGAGATTGTGCCAAAGCCGAAGCTGCGCTGGGTCAGGAGCCGCAGCCGGAGCAGCGGCTTCTCGACCACAAGCTCGATCCAGACGAACAAGGTCAGGCTGACGGCTGCGATCACCGCGAGCTTGACGATGAAGGGCGAGCCGAACCAGTCGTCCTTGTTGCCTTCCTCGAGCACGGCCTGCAGCGACGACAGGCCGATCGCCATCGTGATGATGCCGAGCCAGTCGCCCTCGCGGAGCAGATGCAGCTGCATCGGCTGGCGTTCGAGCGTGAAATAGAGCGTGATGACCATCACCGCGGTCGGGATCACGTTGACGAAGAAGATGGTCTGCCAGCCATAGTTCTCGGTGAGGTAGCCGCCGATGGTTGGGCCGATCGCCGGGGCAAAGGTCACGGCGAGCGCGAACATCGCCAGCCCAATCGGCTGCTGCGGCTTCGGCAGCTTGGTGAACACCAGCGTGAACGCCATCGGGATCAGCACGCCGCCGAAGTAGCCCTGCAGGCCGCGCATCGCGATCATCGACGGCAGGTCGTGGGTGAAGGCACAGGCGACCGAAAAGATCGCGAACAGCGTGGCGTGTACGATCATGATCTTGCGGAACGAGAACACGCGGCTGAGATAGTCGGTCAGCGGGATCACCACGATCTCGCCGATCAGGTATGAGGTCGAGATCCAGGAGCCATTGTCGACGCCGGTGCCGATGCCGCCCTCGATGTTGAGCAGCGAAGCGTTGGTGATCTGGATGTTCAGGATCGCCATGAAGGCGCCGATCATGGCTGCCAGGATCGAAATCCAGACGGTCACGCTGGCGCGGTTCGGATCGACGGCCGCGGCGCGGGGCGCGGGGGAGGAGAGCGCGAGGTCGGACATGACATCACCTATTTGAACGAGGCGACAGCGAGTTTCGGGGTGGCCTTGGCGTGCGGAGCGTCCTCGGCAGGATGTGAAAGCGTCGCGATGGACGGGATCACGGACATGCCCGGCCGCAGGTCGACGGAAGTTGCGTCAAGCACGATCTTCACCGGGATGCGCTGCACCACCTTGGTGAAGTTGCCGGTGGCGTTGTCAGGCGGCAGCAGCGCGAATTCCTGACCGCTGGCGGGCGCGAGGCTGTCGACATGGCCGCGCACGACCTGACCGGGGAACATGTCGACCTCGATCTCGACCGGCTGGCCCTTGCGGACATTGGTGAGCTGCGTCTCCTTGTAGTTCGCGATCACATAGGCGCCGGTGGCCGGCACCAGCGACATCAGCTGCGTGCCGGCCTGGACGTACTGGCCGGTGCGCAGCGTGCGGTTGCCGACCACGCCGTCAATCGGCGCGGTGATGGTGGTGTAGCTGAGATTGAGCTCTGCCTGGTGTTGCAGGGCGGTGGCCCGTCCCAACGCCGCGACCGCCTGGGCGATGTCGGCCTTGAGCAGTTCCACCTGGCGCTGGGCGGAGGCGAGGTTCGCGGTGTCCCGAGCGATCGCCGCCTGCGCGCTGGCGTAGCGCGACTGCGCCTGCTGCGCGTTCTGCACGCTGCCGTAGCCGGTGCCGGCGAGGTCGGTGTAGCGCTTGTTCTCCTGCTCGGCGAAAGTCTGCGTTGCGGTGTCGACATCGAGCGTCGCACGGGCCGCTTCGATCACGGAATGCTGCACGTCGAGCTGCGCGCGCTTGCTGGTGATCGCAGCTTCAGCGGCGGCGACGTCGGCCTTCGACTGATCGAGCGCGACCTTGAAATCGCGCTCATCGATCCGCGCCAGCATCTGGCCGGCGTGCACGCGCTCATTGTCGCCGACCAGCACCGCGCTGAGATAGCCGGAGACCTTGGGCGCGATGGTCGTGTTGTCGGCCTTCACATAGGCGTCGTCGGTCGAGATCTGAAAGCGGCCGACCGTCCAGTAATCCCAGCCATACCAGACGCCGCCCGCGACAAGGGCGAGAGCTGCGCCGGTCAGCAGCAGACGGCGAAGCTTGCCTTTGGCGGCAGGGGCCTTCCCGGCCACCGGAGGTGTGATCAACTGCTTGGCGGTCTCGGCCGGAACCTGGCTCTCGGCCTTGAATGATGTCTCATGCTGGCTCATGGCGGCGCTCCTGATCCGTTCTATCCCGTTGTAAAATCTTGCCGATTTCAGCGGCGGCCGGCGGGTTAATTAGGAAACTTGATATTTTCCAAAATAGCGCCCATATTGGGACTGTCAATAGAATGACAGGCATCATCTAAAAGCATGGCTCGGATCGACCGATGAACGGAAACGGCAAAGGTCAGGCAGGACCTCAGGCAGGACAAAGCGCGGCGGCACCGGAGCGGCGCGGCCGCGGGCGGCCGCAGCTTCGTTCCGATGACGAGACGCGCGCGCTGATCTATGAGGCCGCGCGGCGTGAGTTCTCGGAACGTGGCTTCGCTGCGGCCAACATCGCCGACGTGGCCTGCCGCGCCGGCGTCTCCACCAAGACACTCTATCGGCTGATCCCGACCAAGCTCACGCTGTTCGAAGGCATGGTGACGGACAGGGTGGACCGGTTCCTGTCCATCGTGAATCTCGGCGCCTGCGACGGCCGCAATATTGCGGCGGCGCTGGAGGCCGCCTTGCTGAGCTGCGCCGAGCTCATTCTCGATGGCGAGGTGATCGCGCTGCAACGGATCATCCTGGCCGAGAGCGACAAATTCCCCGACATTGCCGAGACCTTCTACGAAAAGGCCATGCAGCGCACCGTCGCCGCGCTGGCGAATTGGCTTGGCGTGCAGCAGAGGCGGGGGCGGATCGTATTGGACGATGCCGAGACTGCCGCCGGCATGCTGCTCGGCATGCTCGTGTTCAAGCCGCAGCGCGACGTCATGTTCGGGCACAAGCCGCCGCCGGCACGCAGCGAGATCGAGGCGCGCGCCAGGGCCTGCGCGGCGCTCTTCCTGTCAGGATGCGCGGTGCCGGCCGGCCAGACCAGCAAGCAGAGTGGAGACGCGTGATGCCGGAGCCGGTGCCGACCTACACCGTCGAGGCGCAGATTTCGCGCGACGACCAGGCCAAATGCCAGGACGTGCTGACGCGCTGGATGGCGGCGCTCAATCGCTACGACGCCGCAGCCATGGATGCGCTGATGCACTTCCCGCATGTGCGGATCGCGGGCGGCGTGGTCACGGTCTATCAGCAGGGCGGCAGCAATCCGATGGACCTGTTCGAGCGGCTGCGCAAACAGGACGGCTGGCACCACAGCGCATGGAACGAGACGACGCTCGTGCAGTCCTCGCCGGCGAAAGCCCATTACGCCGTTCGCTACACGCGTTATCGCGATGACGGATCGATCATCGGGGTCTACGATTCGCTTTACGTGCTGAGCCTGCTCGACGGCGCCTGGAAGATCCAGAGCCGCTCGAGCTTCGGGCCTTGAGCAGGCCGCGCTACTTTGGCGTTACTTGGCCGCCGCCGATGCAGGCGGCTGGGCCAGCACCTGGCGGATCATCCGGGCCAGATCGGATTTGCGATAGGGCTTCGGCAACAGCGTCACATCAGGGTCGAGACGGCCGTGATGGATGATCGCGTCCTCGGTGTAGCCGGACGTGAAGAGCACGCGCACTGACGGCAGCTTCGCGATCACGGCATCGGCCACCTGCCGGCCGTTCATGCCGCCGGACATGATGACATCGGTGAACAGCACGTCGCAGACGAACCCGTTTTCGACTGCAGCCAACGCTTCCGGGCCGTTGGCGGTGACCATCGTGTGGTAGCCAAGCTGCTCTAGCTGGGCGCTGACGTAGTTGCGGACCAGCGGATCGTCCTCGACGACCAGGATGGATTCCTGGCCGCCCCGCGTGTCGACCAGAGGAGGCGGCTCGACGTCGACCATGTCGCCGCTGCTGCGCGGCAGATAGAGCTTGATCGACGTGCCGTGGCCCTCTTCGGAATAGATCTTGAGGTGGCCGTCGGACTGCTTGATGAAGCCGTAGACCATGCTGAGCCCAAGCCCGGTGCCCTTGCCGGTGTCCTTGGTGGTGAAGAACGGTTCGAACACTTTTTCGCGGATCCCCTCCGGGATGCCGGCGCCGGTGTCGCTGACCGCGACCATCACATATTCGCCCGCCCGCGCATCGAGATTGGCGGCGGCATAAACCTCGTCGAGGATGACGTTGCTGGTCTCCAGCATCAGCTTGCCGCCATCGGGCATCGCATCGCGGGCATTGAGGGCGAGATTGAGCAGCGCGGTCGACATGTGGTTGGGGTCGATGAAGGCCGGCCAGGCGTCGGGCTCGAGCGCGGTATCGATTTCGATCTGCTCGCCGAGCGAGGGGCGCAGCAGCCGCGCGGTGTCCTGCACCAGCGTGTTGAGGTCAGCTTCACGCGGTTGCAGCGGTTGCTGCCGCGAGAACGCCAGCAAATGCTTGGTCACCTCGGCGCCGCGAAATGCCGCGTCGCTGATCATTTTCGTCACTGATGACAGCGCGGCATCGTGCTCCACGGCCTCGGCGAGGATGTCGATCAGGCCAGTGATGACGGTCAGGATGTTGTTGAAGTCGTGCGCGATGCCGCCGGTGAGGTGCCCGACAGCCTCCATCTTCTGCACCTGGCGCAGCTTCTGCTCGGCTTCGAGCTGTTCGCGGGCGGCCTCGACCTCGCGGGCGCGCATGAAGATTTCCGCTTCCATCTGCTCGGTGCGCTCGCGCAGCAGGTCTGTCAGCTTGTCCTGCTCGACGCCGCGCTGCTTCAACTGGATGAAGCTGGTGACGTCCTCGACCCGATGGATGATGTAGGTGAACTGCCCGCTCGGCCCGAGCACCGGCGAATTGCGCGGGCTCCAGTAACGTTCCTCGAAGCCGCCGCCCTCCGAGTCGGGCTTGCGGATATCGTATTTCTGCACCGACATGGTGTCGGGGCGGCGGAACTGCACCACGCGCTCGAGCGAGGCGCGCAGGTTCCGCACGCCGTCGGCGGCCGGATCGTCCGGATTATCGGGAAAGACCTCGAACAGCCCGCGCCCAAGGATCGCGGCGCGCTCGGTCTTGGTGGCACGCAGATAGGCGTCGCTTACTGCCACGATGCGGAAGTCGGGCTGGGTCAGCACCAGATAGAGGCCGGGCGCCGCCTCGAATAACGCCTTGAAGTCAGGCATCGGCGGGGACTGGTTCTGCAGTTCATCCTCCCTTGGGGGATACGGTCAGGTGGCCGCACTCAAGATGTGACATGCGCCTCGCGGAACTTCAATGCCTAACATACGGCGCCACCTCGTTTTTCTCGATCGCGCGTGCATCGCGGCAACGCGCGGCACTAGCGCGAATTCGGCAGATAGCGCCAGCCCTCCTTGCCGAGGAAGTCCAGCATGGCCTGCGCGGGCGGCAGCAGGATCTTGTCGACGCGCCTGATTGCGTGCCACTGCCTGACGATCGGCAGGCCCTTCACCTTGAGCACCACCAGCCGGCCGTCCTCGAGTTCGTGGAACACCGTGTGCTGGGAGATGAAGGCGATGCCGAGCCCGGCCATGACGGCCTGCTTGATGGTCTCGTTGCTGTCCATCGCCATGCCGAGCTTCGGCTCCAGTCCGACCCGCTCGAAATATTGCTGCATCAGCATCCGCGTGCCCGATCCCTGCTCGCGGGTGATGAAGGTCTCGTTGGCGAGCTCCGATGTGGCGACGTGCCGTCGCCGCGCCAGCCGATGATCGGGCGCGGCGATGATGAAGTGCGGATGCCGGCCGAGCGGCTTCATCTCGACCTCGACATCGGCCGGCGGCCGGCCCATCACCGCGATGTCGAGATCGTAGCCGCGCAGCGCGTCGCGGATCTCCTCGCGGTTGCCGATCCTGAGCGTGACCTCGATCTTGGGAAAGCGGCGCGAGAACGCCGCGATCGCGAACGGCACGAAGTATTTCGCGGTCGAGACCGCGCCCATCGCGACGCGGCCGCCGCTGCGGCCTGCGATCATGTCGAGCGACTGCTCGCAGTCCTTGAGCGCCGCCTCGATCCGCTCGACCAGCGTCAACACATGCGCGCCGGCATCGGTCAGCGCCATGCCGTCGCCGGTGCGCTGGATCAGCGGCAATCCCGCGAGCGCCTGCAGGTTGCGGAGCTGCAGCGTCACCGCCGGCTGCGTCAGGTTGAGCTGGTTGGCCGCCGACGTGATCGAGCCGGCGCCGTGCACGGTGGACAGCGCACGCAGCTGGCGGATGGTGAGGTCCCGCGAGAAGTTCCCGGCCACGACAAGCTCCATAAGAAATACTTTGCCCGGACCAAAGATAATAAAATTTCCCTAATTCGGCAAATCGCGCGTTGATACGGCGAAGGCGACTCCCTGTGGTCGCCTCTCGACACCTCGGGACAGAGGGCGATCAAAGGGAGAGGCCGGTGGAGATTCGTCCTGCATTGCATGCCCATCTGGAGTGGCCGACGCAGCACAACCCGTTGCGTGCCGCGACCGTTGCGGTGATCGAAGCCCTTGCCGGTGCCGCGATCGAGCTCTCGCGCATCATCGCCGCCGGATCGCTCGCCGGGATCGGCGGGGAGAGCGGCGGCGTCAATCCCGACGGCGATCGCCAGAAGACCATCGACATCGTCGCCGACCGCCTGATGCGCGACGCGCTGCGCACTGCGCCGGTCGCCGCGGTGCTGTCGGAGGAGGTCGAGCTGCCGGAGACGCTCGATCCCGATGCGCCGCTCTGTGTCGCGATCGATCCGCTCGATGGATCCGCGAATCTCGAAAACAATATCTCGATCGGCACGATCTTCTCGATCCGGCCCAAGGGAAACGACCTCATCTCGACCTTCTTCGAGCCCGGCACGGCGCAGTGTGCCGCCGGCTGCTTCATCTACGGTCCGCAGACCGTGCTGGTGCTGGCGCTCGACCAGTGCGTCGACTGCTTCACGCTGGACCCGCGAACCGGCGAGTTCGTGCTGACGGCGCGTGACCTGCGGGTGCCGCAGGATGCCTCGGAGTTCGCCATCAATGCCTCGAACCGGCGGCACTGGAGCGGCCCGGTGCGCAGCTACATCGACGAGTGCCTCGCCGGGGTGAACGGCGAGCGCGGGCGGGACTACAACATGCGCTGGATCGGCTCGCTGGTGGCGGAAGCCTACCGCATCTTGATGCGCGGCGGCGTGTTCCTGTATCCGGCGGATGCGCGCCAGGGCTACCGCGAAGGCCGGCTGCGCCTGCTGTATGAGGCGCATCCGATCGCGCTGATCATGGAATGGGCGGGCGGCGCCGCGTCGAGCGGGCGGTCGCGCATTCTCGAACTCTCGGCACGTACGCCGCATCAGCGCGTGCCCCTGATCATGGGATCGGCGCGCGCCGTGCGCGACGTCGATGCGATCCACCTGACCGTCGAGCCGTTGTTCGAGAGCAGCGATGCCCCGCTGTTCGCGCGGCGCGGCCTGTTCCGCTGAGGGGGAGCGCATGTCTCGTCGACATCCCATCATCTCGATCACCGGCTCCTCGGGCGCCGGCACCACCTCGGTGAAGAAGACGTTCGAGAACATCTTCCGCCGCGAGAATGTGGTCGCGGCCTACATCGAGGGCGACGCATTCCACCGCTACGACCGCGCCGAGATGCGCAGCCAGATGCTGGAGAAGGCCGAGCGCGGCGACAAGCATTTCAGCCATTTCAGCCCCGAGACCAATTTGTTCGAGGAACTGGAGAAGCTGTTCAGCGACTATGCCGAGACCGGCACCGGAACGACGCGGCACTATGTCCACGACGAAGAGGAATCCCGACTCTACGGCGCCAAGCCCGGCACCTTCACCAAGTGGGAGCCGCTGCCGGAGAATTCCGACCTGCTGTTCTATGAGGGCCTGCATGGCGCCGTGGTCACCGACAAGGTGAACGTCGCGCAGCACGCTGACCTCAAGATCGGCGTCGTGCCGGTCATCAATCTCGAATGGATCCAGAAGCTGCATCGCGATCGCAGCCATCGCGGCTACTCCACTGAGGCCGTGACCGACACCATCCTGCGCCGCATGCCTGACTATGTGAACTACATCTGCCCGCAGTTCAGCGAAACCGACATCAATTTCCAGCGTGTGCCGACGGTCGATACATCGAATCCGTTCATCGCGCGCTGGATCCCGACGCCGGATGAATCGATGGTCGTGATCCGGCTGAAGAACCCGCGCGGCATCGATTTTCCCTATCTGCTCTCGATGATCCCGAACAGCTTCATGTCGCGCGCCAACTCGATCGTGATTCATGGCGCCAAGCTGGACCTGGCGATGCAGCTCATCCTCACCCCGCTGATCCTGCAACTGATCGAACGAAAGAGGCGAACGATATGACCGCACTTGCGTCCGTTGCCAACCGGCCCGACGTCAGCCATGACGAGATGGCCAACGCCATCCGCTTCCTCACCATCGACGCGGTGGAACAGGCGAAATCCGGCCATCCCGGCATGCCGATGGGTATGGCCGATGTCGCGACCGTGCTGTTCACCGACTTCCTGAAGTTCGACCCGGCCGATCCGGCCTGGCCCGACCGCGACCGCTTCGTGCTGTCGGCAGGTCACGGCTCGATGCTGCTCTACGCGCTGCTCTATTTGACGGGCTACGAGAGCATGACGCTCGATCAGCTCAAGGCCTTCAGGCAGTGGGGATCGAAAACCCCGGGCCATCCCGAATACGGGCACACGCCGGGGGTCGAGACCACGACCGGGCCGCTCGGGCAGGGGATTGCGACCGCGGTCGGCATGGCGCTCGCCGAGCGCTTGATAAACGCCCGCTTTGGCGACGAGCTGGTCGACCATTACACCTATGTGATCGCCGGCGATGGCTGCCTGATGGAGGGCCTCAGCCATGAGGCGATCTCGCTCGCCGGCCATTTGCGGCTGAACCGGCTGATCGTGCTGTTCGACGACAACCACATCTCGATCGACGGCGCCACCTCGCTGTCCTGCTCGGACGACCAGACGGCGCGGTTTGGGGCCAGCGGCTGGAACGTCTGCCGCATCGACGGCCACGATCCGCAGGCCATCTCTGCAGCGATCAGGCAGGCGCGGTCGAGCGATCGTCCGTCGCTGATCGCCTGCCGCACCGTGATCGGGTTCGGTGCGCCGAACCGGCAGGGCAGTGAGAAAGTGCATGGCGCGCCGCTCGGCACCGATGAGGTGGCGAAGACCCGCAGCGCGCTGCGCTGGCCGTATCCGGCATTCGAAATCCCCGACGCGGTGCTGGCCGAGTGGCGCGAGCTCGGCGGCCGCGGCCGCGACGCGCGGCGGGCCTGGATCGAGCGCTCGCGCAGCGCCTGCAAGGCCGACACGGGCGTGCGGTCTGCGTTCCACGACGCGCTGAACCGGAAATTGCCCTGCGCCTATACCAAGGCGATGGCCAAGCTTGTGGAACGGTTTGCGACCGAGCGGCCGAAGCTCGCCACGCGGCAGGCCTCGCAGCAGGTCATCGACGTCATCGCCGAGGCCTTGCCGAACCTGCTGGGCGGCTCCGCCGACCTCACGCACTCCAACCTCACGCTGGCGAAGTCGCAGGTTTCGGTGCGGCCGGAGACGCTCGACGGCAGCTATATCCATTATGGCATCCGCGAGCACGGCATGGCCGCGGCGATGAACGGCATCGCGCTGCATGGCGGGTTCATTCCCTATGGCGGCACCTTTCTCAGCTTCGCCGATTACAGCCGGCCGGCAATCCGTCTTGCGGCGCTGATGGGGATCCGCGTCATCCATGTGATGACCCACGATTCGATCGGGCTCGGCGAAGACGGGCCGACGCATCAGCCGGTCGAGCATCTGGCGGCGCTGCGGGCGATCCCGAACCTGCTGGTGTTCCGCCCGGCCGATGCAGTGGAGACGGCGGAAGCCTGGGACTGCGCGTTGAAGGCGGAGACCTCGCCGTCGATCCTCTGCCTGTCGCGGCAGGCGCTGCCGACGGTCCGCGACGATATCAAGGACAACCAGGTCGCGCTCGGCGCCTACGTTCTCGTCGAGCCGGCCTTCGGGCGTGACGTCACCCTGATTGCAACGGGTTCGGAGGTGGCGATCGCGCTCGAAGCCGCAAAGCTGCTGGCGGAAGACGGAGTACAGGCCGCGGTCGTCTCGGCCCCGTGCTTCGAGCTGTTCCGCCAGCAGCCGAGCGGCTATCGCGCCAAGGTGCTGGGCGACGCCCCGCGCGTCGGTGTGGAGGCCGCAGTCGAAGGCGACTGGGCGCGCTGGCTCGGCGACGACGGGGCGTTCGTCGGCATGACCGGCTTCGGTGCCTCCGCGCCGGCCGACGTGCTCTACCGCGAATTCGGCATCACGCCTGCGGCAGTTGCCGCGGCGGCAAAGCAACTCAAGCAACGAGCGAATTGAAAGGAGGACGCCATTATGGCGCGGATCACACTGAGGCAATTGCTGGACCACGCCGCCGAACGCGGCTACGGCGTGCCGGCCTTCAACATCAACAATATGGAGCAGGGCCTCGCCATCATGGAGGCGGCGGCCGCCTGCGATGCGCCGGTTATCATCCAGGCCTCGCGCGGCGCGCGGTCCTATGCCAACGACATCATGCTGGCGAAGATGATCGACGCGCTGGAGGAGATGTATCCGCAGATCCCGCTCTGCCTGCATCTCGACCACGGCAACGAGGAGGCGACCTGCGCCACCGCGATCCGCTACGGCTTCACCTCGGTCATGATGGACGGCTCGCTGAAAGCCGACGCCAAGACCGCGGCCGACTACGACTACAATGTCGATATCACCCGCCGGGTGGTCGAGATGGCGCACTGGGTCGGTGCGTCGGTCGAAGGCGAACTCGGCGTGCTCGGCTCGCTCGAACATGGCGGCGGCGAGCAGGAGGACGGTCACGGCGTCGAAGGCAAGCTGAGCCATGACCAGCTGCTCACCGATCCCGACCAGGCGGTCGATTTTGTCCGCGTCACCAAGGTCGATGCGCTGGCGATCGCGATGGGCACTTCGCACGGCGCCTACAAGTTCACGCGCCGCCCCGACGGCGAGATCCTGGCGATGCGCGTGGTCGAGGAGATCCACACCCGGCTGCCGAACACGCACCTCGTGATGCATGGCTCGTCCTCGGTGCCGCAGCCGCTGCAGGATATGTTCAACCAGTTCGGCGGCGAGATGCCGCAGACCTGGGGCGTGCCGGTCGAGGAGATCGTCCGCGGCATCAAGCACGGCGTGCGCAAGGTCAACATCGACACCGATTGCCGGCTGGCGATGGCCGCGGCCTTCCGCAAGGTCGCGGTGCAGTCGAAGAGCGAGTTCGATCCGCGCAAATTCCTGAAGCCCGCGATGGATGCGCTGCGCGAACTCTGCCGTGACCGCTTCGAGCAATTCGGCACGGCCGGCAATGCCGCCCGGATCAAGGTGGTGGCACTGCCCGAGATGGCCCGTCGCTACCGCGCCGGCGCGCTCGATCCGCAGATTGGAAAGATGACCCAGGCCGCCTGAGCAAATGGCGGCGAACGACAGGAGATTTTGATGAATATTCAGCAGTCGATCACGGTGCGTGGCAAGGATCGCTACAAGTCCGGCGTGATGGAATACAAGCGGATGGGCTATTGGGAGCCGAACTACGAGCCCAAGGACACCGACGTGATCGCGCTGTTCCGCGTCACGCCGCAGGACGGCGTCGATCCGACCGAGGCCTGCGCGGCGGTGGCGGGCGAATCCTCGACCGCGACCTGGACCGTAGTGTGGACCGACCGGCTGACCGCCGCGGAGAAATACCGGGCGAAGTGCTATCGCGTCGATCCGGTGCCGAACTCGCCGGGCAGCTACTTCGCCTATATCGCCTACGACCTCGATTTGTTCGAGCCGGGCTCGATCTCGAACCTGACGGCGTCGATCATCGGCAACGTGTTCGGCTTCAAGCCGCTGAAGGCGCTGCGGCTCGAGGATATGCGGCTGCCCGTCGCCTATGTGAAGACATTCCAGGGCCCGGCAACTGGCATCGTGGTGGAGCGCGAGCGGCTCGACAAGTTCGGCCGTCCGTTGCTCGGCGCCACCGTGAAGCCGAAGCTCGGCCTGTCCGGCCGCAACTACGGCCGTGTTGTCTATGAAGCCTTGAGAGGCGGGCTCGACTTCACCAAGGACGACGAGAACATCAACTCGCAGCCCTTCATGCACTGGCGTGAGCGCTTCCTGTACTGCATGGAGGCGGTCAATCGCGCCCAGGCCGCCACCGGCGAGATCAAGGGCACTTATCTCAACGTCACCGCGGCGACCATGGAGGATATGTACGAGCGCGCCGAATATGCCCACGAGCTCGGCTCCAACATCGTCATGATCGATCTTGTGATCGGCTACACCGCGATCCAGTCGATGGCGAAGTGGGCGCGCAGGAACAACATGATCCTGCATCTGCACCGCGCCGGCCACTCCACCTATACGCGGCAGCGCAGCCACGGCGTCTCGTTCCGGGTGATCGCGAAGTGGATGCGGCTGGCCGGCGTCGATCATATTCATGCCGGCACGGTGGTCGGCAAGCTCGAAGGCGATCCGAACACCACGCGCGGCTACTACGACATCTGCCGCGAGGACTTCAATCCGATGCAGCTCGAGCACGGCGTGTTCTTCGATCAGAACTGGGCGAGCCTCAACAAGCTGATGCCGGTGGCCTCCGGCGGCATTCATGCGGGCCAGATGCACCAGCTGCTCGATCTGCTCGGTGAGGACGTCGTGCTGCAGTTCGGCGGCGGCACGATCGGCCACCCCCGCGGCATCCAGGCCGGCGCGATCGCCAACCGCGTCGCGCTGGAAGCGATGGTCCTCGCCCGCAACGAGGGGCGCGACTACGTCCATGAAGGACCGGAGATCCTGGCCAAGGCGGCGCAGACCTGCACGCCGCTGCGCGAGGCGCTCGATGTCTGGAAGGACGTCACCTTCAACTATGAGTCGACGGATGCCCCCGATTTCGTTCCCACGCCGAGCTTGGCGGTTTGACAGGAGATTCTGATGCGCGTGACCCAAGGCTGCTTTTCGTTCCTGCCCGATCTCACCGACGAGCAGATCGCCGCACAGGTGCAATACTGCCTCGACAAGGGCTGGGCGGTGAACATCGAGTTCACCGACGATCCGCATCCCCGCAACACCTATTGGGAGATGTGGGGGTTGCCGATGTTCGACCTGCGCGATGCGGCAGGGATCATGAAGGAGCTCGCCGACTGCCGGCGGGTCTATGGCGACCGCTACATCCGGATCTCCGGTTTCGATTCCGGCCACGGCTGGGAGTCCGTTCGCATCTCCTTCATCGTCAACCGGCCGCGCGAGGAGCCGGGCTTCCGGCTCGACCGCCAGGAGGCTGCCGGACGCAACCTCCGCTACGCGACGCGTTCCTATGCGGCGACGCGCCCCGAGGGCGAACGCTACACCGACCAGTGACCGCGTCCGGCCAGTAAACCAGGCGGATTGCTCCCTCGACCGTCCTGGTCCGGATGCACTTCTCCGTCGCCGCCGCCGCGGCGACGGAGCCTTTTTCGAAGCGAGAGGATGATGACCCAAGCGCAAGAACAACTCGGCGAACAAATCCGCGAGACGCCGCTCGCAACCATCGACATCCGGCATGAATTCGCCGACCTCGGCATCGGCGACGTGCTCGACCAGCTTGATTCCGAACTGATCGGCCTCAAGCCGGTGAAGACCCGCATCCGCGAGATCGCCTCGCTGCTGCTGGTCGAACGTATCCGGCAGAAGATGGCGTTGGCGACGACGTTTCCGACCCTGCACATGTCGTTCACCGGCAATCCCGGCACCGGCAAGACCACGGTCGCGCTCAGGATGGCCGGCATCCTGCACAAGCTCGGCTTCGTGCGCCGCGGCCACGTCATCAGCGTCACGCGCGACGACCTCGTCGGGCAATATATCGGCCACACCGCGCCGAAGACCAAGGAGATACTGAAGAAGGCGATGGGCGGCGTGCTGTTCATCGACGAGGCCTATTATCTCTACCGCCCCGAAAACGAGCGCGACTACGGCCAGGAGGCGATCGAGATCCTGCTGCAGATCATGGAACAGCAGCGCGAGGATCTGGTGGTGATCCTGGCCGGCTATGGCGACCGCATGGAGAAGTTCTTCCAGAGCAATCCGGGCTTCCGCTCACGTATCGCCCATCACATCGACTTTCCGGATTATTCGGACGGCGAGCTGCTCTGGATCGCCGAATTGATGTTGCAGCAGCAGAATTATCGCTTGTCTCCGGAAGCACGCGAGGCCTTCATCCGCTACATCGCCGTGCGCAAGGAACAGCCGCTGTTCTCCAATGCGCGCTCGATCCGCAACGCGCTCGACCGCATCCGGCTGCGCCAGGCCAACCGGATCGTGGCAAAGCTCGACCGCACGCTGACGGCCGACGACGTGATGTCGATCGAGGCCGGCGACGTGCTTGCCAGCCGCGTGTTCAGCAAAGAAGCCGGTGCAGCGGGCGAGGGACGATGAATCAGGCGCTCGCAGTGATCCGAAGGACCGGGATGCGCGACATCATTGCGGGCGCCCGTGCATTGATCTTCGACGTCGATGGCACGCTGGCCGAAACCGAGGAGGTGCACCGCCGCGCCTTCAACGAGGCGTTTGCCGAGGCAGGCCTCGACTGGTTCTGGGATCAGGTCACCTACGCGCGGCTGCTCCGCGTCGCCGGAGGCAAGGAGCGCATCCGCGCGTTCGACCAACGCAACGCGATGCCGGCGCTGACATTTGCCGATATCGCCGACCTGCACCGGATCAAGACCGCGCGCTACGCCGCGCTGATAGCGGCGGGCGGCTGCCCGCTGCGGCCGGGCGTGAGAGCATTCCTCGGCGGTGCGCGCCGCCGCGGCCAGCGGCTGGCGATTGCGACCACGACCTCGCATGGCAACATCGATGCGCTGCTCTCGGTCGCGCTGGGGCTCGGCTGGACCGGTCTGTTCGAGACGATCGTTGCCGGCGACGACGTTCCGCGCAAGAAGCCGGCGCCCGACGTTTATGTCGAGGCCCTGACCCGGCTTGGACTGGCGCCGGCGGACTGCATCGCCATCGAGGATTCCGGCAACGGCCTCGTTGCCGCGTCGCACGCGGGCATCCCCGTGGTCATCACCCGAAGCGCGTATTTCGCTGATGACGATTTCGCGGAGGCGCTGCTCGTCGTCGACGACCTCTCGGTGATCGACAAGTAGGGTCGGCGCCGTGTCGTTCGGGTCGGTCTGCCCGGTACAGGTCACAAACAATGTGACTAGTCGGCGCATTTCTTCCGTGGAATAGTACCGAAGTACCCCGCAAGAGGGTCGCCCTGCGCTGCCACACCACCTTGAACGCTGGTGGAGGGCGCACACGAATGAGCTTGGGAGACCGCGCCTCATGATGCCTGAATCCACCGTTGCGCCCCCTTCAATTCCTTCTCTCGCAGGCGAGTGAAGCCGGCCGGTGCCGCGTGGACGGGCGATCGGCGCGACGCGAGGGATGGTGGTGCCAGTCATGGGCTGCATCGACTTTTTCCGCAATAAATCACCCTGACGGCGGCGCGGATGCTGCTGCCGAGAGGTGGTATGACATATAACACGCTCGTCATGGTTGATACGCCATTGGCTGCAGCGCGGCACCAATCAAAGAAGGGGAGTGACGCATGTTCAGATTGAAGGTCTCGTTGATCGCGCTGGCGCTGGCAGGTCTCACCGCGGCCGCGCCGGACGCCCGCGCCCAGAGCAAGCCGACCATCGGCATCGCAATGCCGACCAAATCCTCGGCACGCTGGATCGACGACGGCAACAACATGGTCAAGGTGCTGAAGGAACGCGGCTACGGGACCGACCTGCAATATGCCGACGACGACATCCCGAACCAGCTCTCCCAGGTCGAGAACATGGTGACCAAGGGCGCCAAGGTGCTGGTCATCGCGGCGATCGACGGCACCACGCTGTCCGACGTGCTGAAGCAGGCCAAGGCCCAGGGCATCACGGTGATCGCCTATGACCGCCTGATCCGGGACACGCCAAATGTGGACTATTACGCGACCTTCGACAATTTCCAGGTCGGCGTGCTGCAGGCGCAGTCGATCGAGACCGCGCTCGGGCTGAAGGACGGCAAGGGGCCGTTCAACATCGAGCTGTTCGGCGGCTCGCCCGACGACAACAACGCCTACTTCTTCTACGACGGCGCGATGTCGGTGCTGAAGCCCTATATCGACAGCGGCAAGCTTGTGGTTGCGAGCGGCCAGACGGGCATGGGCAAGGTCGCAACCCTGCGCTGGGACGGCGCGACCGCGCAGGCCCGCATGGACAATCTGCTCAGCGCCTTCTACGGCAAGAGGCGCGTCGATGCGGTGCTGTCGCCGTATGACGGCCTGTCGATCGGCATCATCTCCTCGCTGAAGGGCGTCGGCTACGGCAGCAAGGACCAGCCGATGCCGTTCGTCAGCGGCCAGGATGCCGAGGTGCCCTCGATCAAGGCGATGCTGCGCGGCGAGCAATACTCGACCATCTTCAAGGACACCCGCGATCTCGCCAAGGTCACGGCCGACATGGTCGATGCCGTGCTGAGCAAGAAGGAGGTCAGCGTCAACGACACCAAGACCTACAACAACGGGGTCAAGGTGGTTCCGTCCTATCTGCTCAAGCCGGTCGTGGTGGATAAGACCAATTGGGAGAAAGTCCTGATTGACAGCGGCTACTACAAGCGCTCGCAATTCGACTAAGCTTGAGAGGCGGGTGAGCGGCGGCTGATAGCGCCGAGACCGATCGACGCTGCGGGACACGATTTGATGACGGCGATGCTTGAGATGCGAGACGTCAGCAAGAGCTTTGCCGGCGTGCAGGCATTGCGCGACGTCAATTTCACCGTGGAGGCCGGACAGATCCATGCCCTGGTCGGCGAGAATGGGGCCGGCAAGTCGACCCTGATGAAGGTGCTGAGCGGGGTCTATCCCGCCGGCGGCTATGAAGGGTCGATCCTGTTCGACGGCGAGGAGCGCCGGTTCCGCGACATCAACGACTCCGAGGCGCTGGGGATCATCATCATCCACCAGGAGCTAGCGCTGATCCCGCTGATGTCGATCGCCGAGAACATCTTCCTGTCGCGCGCGCCGTCGCGGTTCGGGGTGATCGACCGCGATGCGGTGTACCGGCGGACCGCCGAGCTGCTGACCCAGGTCGGCCTGCGGGAATCGCCTGATACCCTGGTCACCGATCTCGGCGTCGGCAAGCAGCAGCTCGTCGAGATCGCCAAGGCGCTGTCGAAGCAGGTGCGCCTCCTGATCCTGGACGAGCCGACCGCGAGCCTCAACGAGGCCGACAGTGCCGCGCTGCTGGACCGGTTGCTGGCGTTCCGCGAGCAGGGCATCGCCTCGATCCTGATTTCGCACAAGCTGAACGAGGTCGCACACGTCGCCGACCGGATCACGGTGCTGCGCGACGGCCGCACCGTCGACAGCCTCGATTGCCGGATAGAGCAGGTCGACGAGGACCGGATCATCCGCAGCATGGTCAACCGCGATCTCGCGCATCGCTTCCCCGAGCGGAAGGTCGCGATCGGCGATCCCGTGATGACGGTGGAGAACTGGTCGGTGTATCACCCGCTGCACACCGCCAGGCAGGTGATCAAGAACGTCGATTTCAAGGTGCGCCGCGGCGAGGTGGTCGGCATCGCCGGCCTGATGGGCGCTGGCCGCACCGAGTTCGCCATGAGCCTGTTCGGCCGGGCCTGGGGCTACAATATCTCCGGCAGGATCGGCCTCAATGGACGCGATGCCAACCTTGCCAGCGTGCCGGCGGCGATCGATGCCGGGCTCGCCTATGTCACCGAGGACCGCAAGCAGCTCGGGTTGCTTCTCGCCGACGACGTCCGCAAGAACGTGACGTTGGCGAGCCTTCGCCAGGTGTCGGATCGTGGCGTGATCGACGATGTGGTCGAGCTGAAGGCCGCCAGCGACTACCGCAACCGGATGCGGATCCGCTGCTCCGACGTCTATCAGGAGGCCGGGCAGCTCTCCGGCGGCAACCAGCAGAAGGTGGTGCTGTCGAAATGGCTGATGACCGATCCGCAGGTGCTGTTGCTGGACGAGCCGACCCGCGGCATCGACGTCGGGGCAAAATACGAGATTTATTGTATCATCAACGAGCTCGCGGAGGCCGGCAAGGGGGTCGTGGTGATCTCGTCGGAGATGCCGGAATTGCTCGGCATCTGCGACCGGATTTGCGTGATGAACGACGGCGCCTTCGTCGGCGAGTTTGCGAAGGACGACGCGACGCAGGAGAAGATCATGCGCGCCATCATGCGCAATGTCAGGATGTCCGGAACCGGCGCCCATAGAGGCGAGGTCCGGGCGGGAGACGGAGCACAATGACCGACAAGACGGTATCACTTCCCGAGACCCCCAAGCATTCCGGCTTCATCAAGAACAATCTGCGCAACTACGGCATGCTGCTGTCGCTGCTCGCGATCATGCTGTTCTTCGAGATCGTGACCGACGGCACGCTGTTGCAGCCGGTCAACCTCACCAATCTCGTGCTGCAGAACAGCTACATCGTGATCATGGCGCTCGGCATGCTGCTCGTGATCGTCACCGGGCATATCGACCTGTCGGTCGGCTCGGTCGCGGGATTCGTCGGCGCGGTCGCGGCGGTGCTGATGGTGAGCTACCATGTCGATTACCCGACCGCCTTCATCGTCTGTCTGCTGGTCGGGGCCGCGATCGGCGCGGCGCAGGGTTACTGGGTCGCCTATTTCAAGATTCCGTCCTTCATCGTGACGCTGGCGGGCATGCTGGTGTTCAAGGGCCTTGCGCTCGCGGTCCTGCAGGGCCGGTCGGTCGGGCCGTTTCCGCCGACCTTCCAGAAGCTGTCGTCGGGCTTCATCCCCGAGCTGTTTCCGAGCGCCGGCACGCTCTATCCGACCTCGCTTCTGATCGGTGTCGTGCTGGCATTCGCGCTGGTATGGGCGAGCGCCAAGAGCCGGGCGCGCGAGCAGTCGCACGGCATCGAGGTCGAGCCCTACGCGTTCTTCGTGGCCAAGAGCATCGCGCTGGCTGGCGCGGTGCTCTATTTCACCTATCTGATCGCCTCGTATCGCGGCCTGCCGAACGTGCTCGTCATCATCACGGTCCTGATCGCGCTCTACGGTTTTGTGGCGCGGCGGACGGTGATCGGCCGGCAGATCTATGCCGTCGGCGGCAACGCAAAGGCCGCGAAACTCTCGGGCGTCAAGACCGAACGGCTGACCTTCTTCACCTTCGTCAATATGGGCGTGCTGGCGGCGCTGGCAGGGCTGGTGTTCGCAGCCCGGCTCAACACCGCGACGCCCAAGGCCGGGCTCGGCTTCGAGCTGGACGTGATCGCCGCTTGCTTCATCGGCGGCGCCTCGGCCTATGGCGGCGTCGGCCGGGTCGGCGGCGCGGTGGTCGGTGCCATGATCATGGGGGTGATGAACAACGGCATGTCGATCCTCGGTATAGGCATCGATTATCAGCAAGTGATCAAGGGCCTCGTCCTGCTCGGCGCCGTCTGCATCGATGTCTACAACCAGCGCCGGTGACTGCCACGCAGTCATATTTCCACGATAGGATGCTGGCGCAGTGCAGGAGGAAGCCGCGTGAAACTGTCTCATGCCGATGCGCTGAACATCGGAGACATCCTCGCCGAGGTCGGCCGCAGCGAGATCATGCCGCGGTTCCGCCGCGTGCGGGAGATCGAGGTCCGTACCAAGACATCGGCATTCGACGTGGTCACCGAGGCCGATGAACTCGCCGAGCAGGCGATATCGGCGGCGCTGCTCCGGGCCTTCCCGAACGCGGTTGTGATCGGCGAGGAAGCGACGTCGCGCGACCCGGCCGCGCTCGATCAGGTCGGAACCGCGGAGCTCGCCTTCTTCATCGATCCGATCGACGGCACGCGGAACTTCACCTCGAGCCTGCCGCTGTTCTGCACCATGGTGGCTGCGACCATGCGGGGCGAGATCGTGTTCGGTGCGATCCATGATCCCGTCAGCAACGACACGGCATTCGCGCTGCGCGGCGAGGGCGCGTGGCTCGCGATGCCGGATGGCAAGCGGCATGATCTGAAAGTGGCGCCGGCCGTGCCGGTCAAGCAGATGGACGCGGTGGTCGGCGTCAACTTCCTGCCTGAGCCGCTGCGCACGACCGTCGCCGGCAATCTGTCCAGGCTTGGCGCCAGCGCCTGGCTCCGATGCGCCGCGCACGAGTATCGCATGGCGGCGTCCGGCCATTGTCATTTGCTGTTCTACAACAAGCTGATGCCGTGGGATCATGCCGCCGGCTGGCTGTTGCATCGCGAGGCCGGCGGCTACAGCGCGCATTTCGACGGATCGCCGTACAAGCCGGTCAACCTGACGGGCGGCCTGCTCTGCGCGCCCGACGAGGAGAGCTGGCATGCGGCACAGCAGGCGATCCTGACGCCGGCGGGATAGAGGCGGGACGTGCGTTCGGGTGTGCCCATACTCACTGTCGTCCCTGCGGAAGCAGGGACCCATAACCACAGGACTGCATTGTTGAAGAAGGCTGTAGCCCCAGCGCTGCAAGGCAATTGACATTCGTGGTTATGGGTCCCGGGTCGCGCTTCGCTTGCCCGGGACGACGCGGAACGTGTGGCACGGCCAGTGAGTCATACATCCGCATTCTCGCGACATGATTTGTCCGAGCTTCGCGTCTCATTTTGCCGCTCTGAGAACAGAGGGCGCAGGGAAAGCCGGGTGCCGATCGCACCCATGGGCCCTGTGCAACAAAAAAGCACAGGGGTAGGACCACAGGTGTAACCGGAACCATCCCGGCTTTCCCTGCGCGATGGTTTTACGACTTATGCGCGCTCTCCCCGGCGAGACTTGGCTTGTTTGTCACCGCCTTCGCAAGACGCAATTGCGTCTTACAAGGGGACACCGGCCACATCTAGGGCGTCAGGACCACACGACTTCACCGTCCGCTTCGCGTGCTCTCGTCAGCTCCACGCTCGGCGTCCACCGCATCTCACCGCAACACCCGTGACGATGCGCAAGCGCCCCTCGATCGGGTGAGACGGGGAATTCTTACACTGAGTTGGGTCTTCAGATAAACCGAAATACTTTTGCTGCGGGGGCTTGCGCCGTCGGGCAACTCAGTGATTGGCGATTTCGGCCGGGACGTCAAGCAGTGGCCGATGCCTGATGCGTCGCGCGACAAGCGCCATGAGCGCGGCGGCGGCGATCGGCGCCAGTTGCAGGCCGTTGGCGCCCGCAGGCACCATGGCGAAAGGCGTCATGTAAAGCGCGGCGAGCGCGATGCGTTCATACGGCAGCCAGCCGTGCGCGAGCGCCTGCGCAATCAGCCACGCGCCCGGGATCGCCAGGATCACGACCTCGTAGCTGCCCAGAGATGGCACGCACAGGGCGGTCGCCGCGACCATCAGCGCGATCTCGGCGGCGCCGCCGGGCCGCTTCCGCAGCACCAGGATCAGAACTGATATCGCGACCGCGGCCGCGGCCACCTGAACGAGCCAGGCGGTGTTGCTCGATCCGCCGGCCAGCCTGATCGCGGCGTAGGGGCTCGCGAACTTCTCGAAACCGGGCTCGCCGCCGAGGCTCCAGGCGCTTGCCTCCGGCAGCACGGCAATGAATTTGATCCACGGCTCGATCCCGAAGCAGGCGGTGGCCGCCACAACAAGCACGAGCGTTGTTGCGGCCGCCGCTGCGAGCGCGCGCCAGCGCCGCGTCAGGATCAGCACGAGCGGCGCGAGCAGGGCGACCTGCGGCTTGTAGCTGAAGCAGCCGAGCAGCATGCCCGCGATCACCGGATTCCGGTCCAACGTCACCGCCGATCCGCCGAGCAGGGCTGCCGAGAACAGCGAGTTCTGTCCGAACAATGCGCATACCCACACGCCGGGAAAGGCGAGCGCGGGAACGACCGACCCGCCCTTGCGCAAGGCTCTCACCGCGGCTGCATAGGCGGCGCCGGTCGCGACGATCCAGATGACGGCGGCGGTCGCAAAGGAAACCAGCGCGAAGGGCAGCCAGAAGAGCAGTGACGTCGGCGGATAGAAGAACGGTGCGTAGGTCTTCTGACCGAACAGGGCCGCGACCGCGGCGCGGCCTGCGTCGCCATAGGCGTCGCCGGCGCGGCCCTCGAGCGCGAGCTTTGCCGCGGTCCAGAATGCCGCGAAGTCAGGGCCGACATCCATCGTCGGCGCAGCCCACGGGATGATCGCGACGCAGCCGATGAACAGCAGGAGAAAGACGCGGGTGAACGCCATGACGCGATCGGCCGTGAGCCACTCGGCCTCGCGCAGCGCGGAGACCAGCGCGCCCGTGCCGGACATCTGGCTGTCAGTTGCGCGCCGCGTCACAGCGCCCGGACCTGCGGCATCCGAAGGCGTCGCGAGGTGACGCGTCGCATCGTCAGCGAAGGCGAGCCTGTGTCCCTCGAGGTCCGACTTTTGCGACATCGGCCGCTTCATCCCAATCGCGTCATGCACGCCCAACGTTTGGATCAAATCGTCTAAGGTTGCGTAAACCCGGTCGCTGCAATTGGCCGCGGCAGGATCGGAACCCGTCGCGCGACATTGCCCTTGTCCGCGGCCTGTCACGCCGGGCATGGTAAAGGAACCCGCAACGTCGGCGGGTTCCGGGCTGGCGGGCGGACATCTTTGCCTGGCAACGGTAGGATCGCGCCGCCCCACCAGGATTTGGGCGGTTGCCGCCATCGTATGCCCGCGCCGGCTATCGCCGCGATGCGCTCAGGAACAGCGGCCGGAAGATATCGAGAAATCCGGTCGCGGCCGGTGTCAGCGGGCGGTTCTTCAGCCGCAGGATTCCGATCTTGCGGACCAGCGGTGGCGAGACCAGCCGTTTGACCACGACACCGCGCGGGGCGCGCGGCGGCAACGCCGATGCCGGCACGATCGAGATGCCGACATTGGCGCCGACAAAATCATAGAGCGTGCCGAACTGCTCGACGATGGTGCTGTGATTGAGCACGATACCGTTCGTGGTTGCGACGCTGTCGATCTGCTTGCGCAGGCCCGAGCCGGTCGGCAGCGAGACGAAAGCTTCGTTGCGCAGCTCGCGCAGGCTCAGCGTGCTCTTGTGTCGCAGCGGATGGCGTGAAGGCAGGATCGCGAAGCAGGACTCTTCCACCGCGTCATCGCTGACCACCTCCTGGCCCAGCGCGGTGACGTTGCCGACGCCAAAGTCGGCGAGGCCGCTGCGCACATCCTCATAGACCTCGCTGCCGAGGCCTTCGCGCAGGTGGATTTCGACGCCTGGATGCGCCTTCCGGTATTTCAGCACGGCCTCCGGCACCACGTGATGGGTCAGTGACAACAGGCACGAGATGATCAGGCGCCCCTTGATCTGATCGCCGAGCGCGCGGGCGTTGTCGACCTGGGCGCCGAGATCGGCGAGCAAGCGCTGCATCGATGCGGTGAATTCGCGGCCTGGTGCGGTCAGGATGACGTTACGCGTCGAGCGCAGGAACAGCGAGACCCCGAGTTGGCGTTCGAGTTGAAGCACCAGCCGGCTGACCGCCGATTGCGTCATGCCGAGGTCGGCGGCCGCGGCCGTGAAGCTGCCATACACCGCAACCGAGTTGGCGGCGCGCAGATGTTTGAGGCTGACCTCGAACTGGCGTGGGCGACGGTCGCGCATCATTCATTCCATTTTCGCATCAATAATCCAGATCGGAAAATATTTGACCTATATCGCCGCGACGTCAACGATGAACACAACGACAGCGCGGTGAGCGGGAAGGGAATTCCGGATGACGGCGAGCCTGAAAATGACGGCACAAGGCGCGCTCAGGGGTGTCCGCGTTCTCGATCTGACGCGCTTCTATTCGGGTCCGTTCGCCACCTTGATGCTGGCGGGCTTCGGTGCGGAGGTCATTCGCATCGACACCCCGGAGCAGGGCGATCCCGCCATGACGGGGCCGCCGTTCCTCGGCAAGGATGGCGTCGCGCTCGACCGGAAGCACGACAGCGATCTCGGTCTTGCTTATCTAAAGCGCTGCCGCGACAAGAAGTCGATCACGCTGAACATGCGCTCGGCGGAGGGCATGGAGCTGTTCCATGCGCTGCTGCGCAAGGCGGACATCCTGGTTGAGAATTTGCGCCCCGGCGCCGCCGAGCGGCTCGGGATCGACTATGAGGCAAACCGGCAGGTCAACCCCGCGATCGTACATTGCGCGCTGACCGGCTACGGATCGACCGGCGCCGACCGGCGTCTCAAGGCCTATGATTTGATGATCCAGGCGGCGTCCGGCCTGATGTCGATCACGGGTGCGCCGGACAGCGGCCCCAGCAAGGCAGGCACTGCGCTCGCGGATGGCATCACCGGCGCCTTCGCGGTCTCCGGCATCCTCGCCGCGCTGACCGAGCAGCGCATTTCGGGGCAAGGCCAGTTCGTCGACGTCGCGATGGCGGATTGCCTGCTGTCGCTGGTGCTCGACGAGCCCTTGGATTGCTATCCCCGGATGGGCATGGCGCCGCGGCAGGGCAATCGCATCATGCGGTTCTCGCCGTTCAACACCTATGCCACGCGCGATGGTGCGATCGCGCTCGGTGCCGCCACCAACGAGGATTGGCTGGCGCTGCTGGGTGTGATGGACCGGCTCGACCTCGCGCAAGACGACAAGTTCATGAACACCGGCTGGCGCGTTGCCAACAATGCGCTCGTCGACGCGATCGTCAGCGAATGGACGCTGGGCCGCACCACGGCCGAGGCGATCGAGGCGCTCAATCGCGGCGATGTCGCGGCAAGCCCGATCCGCGATATCGACGATATCCTCGCCTGGGAACATCTCGACGCGCGCGACATGCTGCAGGCCGTCGCGCATCCGACCGAGATGCTGGAGCAGCGCGTCATCGGCGCCGGTTTCCCGATCAAGATGGGCCGGACCCATAAGGGATACACCGCGCCGGCTCCGACGCTGGGGCAGAACAATCAGGAGATCTATGGCGGTCTGCTGGGTCTTTCCGGCGAGAGGATCGACGATCTGAAGTCGAGGCGGGTCATCTGAAGCAAAGAGGCCGGCACATGCATGCCGTCCCAAGCGGGGAGCGTCGAGGACAGTGATGGCGAAGACACGATGGATCACAGGTGCGGCAATCGCGTTGCTGGCCGGCAGCGCGGTGCTGACGCCGGTTCGGGCGGAGGATGTGCAGCCGGTCAGGATCGGCGTGCTCACCGACATGTCGGGCATGTATCGCGACATCATGGGGCCGGGATCGGTGCTCGCCGCCAAGATGGCGGTCGAGGAGTTCGGCGGCAGAGTGCTGGGTCGTCCGATCGAAGTGATCTCAGGCGATCACCAGGCGAAGGCCGATGTGGGCGCGGCGATCGCCCGCAACTGGTTCGACAATGGCGGCGCCGACGTCATCGTCGACGTGGCGCAGTCGGCGGTGGCGCTCGCCGTGCAGGAATTGGCGCGGGCGCGCAACAAGATCGTCATCCACGGCGTGACCGGAAGCCCGGTAATCACCCAGCAGGCCTGCGCGGCGACCGCGTTCTCGTGGTCGCTCAATGCCTATGCGATTTCGGCGCCGCTGCCGAAGCCGCTGATCGAGCGCGGGCTCGACAGCTTCTTCTTCCTCTCCGCTGACTATTCCTTCGGCAAGGCGATGGAGGACGCTGCCACCAATGCGATCAAGGCGGCGGGGGGCAAGGTGCTGGGCTCGGTGCGCTTCCCGCAAAACAATCCCGACTTCAGCTCGTTCCTGCTGCAGGCGGTGTCGTCAAAGGCCAAGGTGATCTGGCTGATCTCCGCCGCCGAGGACACCACCAACGCCCTGAAGCAGGCCAAGGAGTTCGGCATCGCCGAGGGCGGTCAGCACATCGTGGTGCCGTTGACCTACATCACCAATGTGCACGCGCTCGGAATTGCCAACGTCCAGGGTCTGACGTTTGCGACGCCATTCTACTGGGACCGCACCGACAAGACCCGCGCCTGGTCGGAGCGCTTCTTCAGACAGCATCATGCGATGCCGACGATGGATCAGGCCGCGGTCTATTCGGGAACGCTGCACTATCTGCAGGCCGTCGCCGCCGCCAGGACGCTCGATGGCCCGAAGGTTGCCGATGAAATCAGGAGGCTGCCGGTCAACGACATGTATGTCGAGAACGGGATTGTGCGCGCCGATGGCTGGCTGATGCATCCGTTCTACATGGCGAGCATCAAGGCCCCCGGCGAGGTCAAGAAGCCCTGGGATTACTACAACATCGAGAAGGTCATTCCGGCATCCGAGGCGGCGCAGCCGCTGTCGGAGAGCCAGTGCCCGCTCGTCGCCCAATCGCAATGACATCGACACAAAGGAGAGACCATGTCGCGCGAAATCCTCAAGATGTATTCGGACTACAAGAGCCCCTATGCCTGGCTGGCGTTTGATCCGGTGTTCGAGCTGGAGAAGAGATACGACATCAAGGTGCAGTGGCGGCCGTTCCAGCTGCGGATCAAGGGCTCCGGCCAGCGCAGCGTCTATTCGGAATACAAGGTCAAGTATTCCTACATGGATGCACGGCGGTCCGCCAACGAGCGTGGCGACAAGAAGATCATCCGCGGCCCGTTGAAGATTTTTGACACCGCGCCGGCGCTGATCGGCGGGCTGTTCGCGGAGAAGCAGGGACGCCTGATCGAATACAGCCGGCTTGTTTATGAGCTGTTCTTCCGCCGCGAGCTCGCTGTCGACGAGGTCGATGCGGTGGAGCGCTTCATCGTCTCGCTCGGCATGTCCGGTGCCGACTATCGCGCCTATCTCGAGGGCGACGGCCGCCGCGAATATGAGGAGGCGCAGCAGGAGAGCCAGGGCGACCATATCTTCGGCGTGCCGATCTGCGTCTTTCGCGGCGAGCAGTTCTGGGGCAATGACCGCGTGCCGATGCTGGAGCGCCGGCTGCAGGAGGTTGGCCTTTCGCTGGCCCGCGAAAAGCAGCCGGCCTGAGCGGCAGGATGGAGGCTCCGATGATCGACCTTCATTTCGCGCCGACACCGAACGGCTGGAAGATATCGATCATGCTCGAGGAATGCGAGCTGCCGTACACTGTCGTGCCCGTCAACATCACGCGCGGCGATCAGTTCCGGAGCGAGTTCCGAGCCCTCAATCCGAATGAGCGGATTCCCGTCATCGTCGACAGGGATCCGCCCAGCGGAGGCGAGCCGCTGACCATCTTCGAGTCGGGTGCGATCCTGCTCTATCTCGCGGAGAAGACCGGCCGCTTCGTTCCGCGCGATCTCCGTGGCCGTTACCGCGTGCAGCAATGGCTGATGTGGCAGATGAGCGCGCTCGGACCGATGCTGGGCCAGAACGGGCACTTCTCGCTCTATGCGCCGAGCAAGATACAATATGCGGTCGAGCGCTACAGCAATGAGGCGCGCCGCCTCTACGGCGTGCTCAACGATCGGCTCGGCGAGAGCATCTATGTCGCAGGCGACGACTATTCGGTCGCCGACATCGCCTGCTTTCCCTGGGTCATGACCCACAAGGCGCAGGGTGTCAGCCTCGACGATTTCCCGCATGTCAGGCGCTGGTTCGCCGCGTTGCGCGCGCGGCCGAAGCTCCAGAAGGGGCTCGCGGTCGGCCGGCGTGGCATTCGCAAGACGCTCGACGCGCAGGCGCGCAGCAATCTGTTTGGCGCGAGACCTGCGGGCGGAGACGCGCCTACCGGAGCGCTTCAATCACAACAAGTGGATAATTGAGATGACCCTGCCTCCGAAAATGCTGACCGGCTATCGCGTGCTCGATATCACCCAGTTCGTCGCGGGCCCGACCTGCACGCGTCTGCTGGCCGAAGCCGGCGCCGACGTGATCAAGATCGAACTCGCGCCGTTTGGCGACCGGTCGCGCTTCCAGGGCCTCAAGCCGCGCGATCCCGCCTACAAGAACACGTCGCAGAGCACCTACTTCTTCCAGCAGAACCATTCGAAGCGCAGCCTCGCGCTCGACTTCAAGCACGAGAAGAGCCGCGAGATCCTGACCCGGCTCGCGGCCAAGGCCGACGTTCTCGTGGAGAATTTCACGCCCGGCGTGATGGAGCGCGCCGGACTTGGCTACGAGACGCTCAAAAAGATCAATCCGCGGCTGATCATGTGCTCGATCTCTTTTGCGGGGCAGAGCGGTCCGCTCAGCGACAAGCCGGGCTTCGACTACATCGCGCAGGCCTTCGCCGGCATTACCGGCGTGATCGGCGACCCCGACGGGAAGCCGGCGCAGGTGCCGGTCGCGATCGGCGACGCGTCGACCGGCGTTGCCGCGGCGATGGCGGTGGGTTTTGCGCTGCTGCATCGCGAGCGTACCGGCGAAGGGCAGTTCATCGAGTCGACGCTGCTCGACACCTATTTCCATATGCACGAGGCCAATGTGCCGAAGGTCTCGCTGCGCGGCGACAGTTTTGTGCCGCAGCGGGAAGGCTCGCTGCATCCGAACGGCGGCCCGGTCGGCGTGTTCGATTGCGGCCGGGACGAGTTTCTCGTGATCTGCGCGCTGGCGCATCAATGGCCGCAAATGGTTCGTGCGCTGGGGAGGCCGGAGCTCGAGAAGGATCCGCGGTTCGAGTCCGCGCGCGCCCGCGCCGACAACAGGGTGCTGGTGGGGGAGATCGTCGAAGCCTGGCTCAAGACGTTTCCGTCGCGCGATGCAGCGATCGCGGCATTGGAAAAAGAGAGAATTCCCTGCGCGCCGGTGCTAACCCTGAATGATGCCATGGCGCAGCCGCATCTGATCGAGCGCGGCACGGTCCGCCATGTCAGCGATCCCCGGATCGGCAAGTTTGCGATTCCCGGCGCGCCGATGCGCTTCTCGGAATGGCCGCAGCGCACCGAGCTGAGGGCCGACCTGCTCGGCGAGCACAATGAAGCGATCCTGGGCGAGCTCGGGCTGTCCGAGCAGGAAATCGACCAGCTCTATGCCGAGAAGGTGCTGGTGCAGGACCGGGAGTTGCGGGCCGGGAAGCGGCTCAGGCAGGCGAGCTGAGTCGCGTCATCATCACGCCGTCAGGCCGAAGTGGGGCGATCGAAATACGCGAACGCCGCACTGGTCAGGCTGCCGAGCAGGGACCAGAACACCAGGCTGGTCAGCGTGACCGCGACCACGAACTGATGCGATAATGACGACGGCACGCTGGTCTCGACATGCTCCAGCTCGGGCGCGCCGATCAAATGCGGCAGCATGATCAGGACCACGCCGGCAATCGCGGCCGGTGCCGAACGCCGGAAAACGATCAGCCCGAGGCCGGCCGAAGTCGCCAGCACCGTCGTCACCCACCAGATCTGACGCGACATCAGTGGTGCGGCGGGGACACCCGGCAGTTCAGGCGGCAGCCCAAGGCCCGGCGCGATCGTGAAGACGGCAAAACCTGCGAGGCCCCACATCAGGCCTTCGTGCCAGGAGATTGGCTCGCCGGTCGCGCCGCTGCGAACCGAGAAGAAGCCGCAGAGCAGAAGCGCAAAGCCGATCCCGGTCAGGATATTGGCGCCCGCGGTATAGAGGTTGCGCTCCAGCCCGTCCCGCGGCTCCCACGCCTCCGCGCCATGATCATGATCCGCATGATCGTGCACGAGGGTCACCTGCGGTGGCGCGGCGGCCTCGTGCTTGTGCTCGGCCGCCTTCTCGTAGACCTCGGCCTTGAGGATCAGGGGGACGGTGCCGAACTGCTGGACCGCCGTGACGATCAGGCCAACGATGAAACCGGCAATGACCGACGAGAAGACGATCGAGCGAAACGTGCTCATGCCAAGGCGGTCAGTGGCAGGGGAACGCGTTGGAGTGGCGCACATCGTGCGCCGCGTTGTGGATCACGTCGATGTGCGAGAAGCCGACCACGCCGACGATGAACAGACCGAGCGTCATCGCCATCAGGGACTGGGCAAGCCGTCCGACCTGTCCGGCGGCGGCCGGCAGATGCGTGACTTGAGCTTGCGTGACCTGGGATTGGCTCATGGTCGTTCTCCACGTTCGATTTGCTCGGCTTCTAGCAGCTTTCGCGCGATGTCGCGACTGGTAAGATGCAAATTTGTTGCAACAGGGATGCGCTTGCGCACAATCTTGGCGCGCGCCGCGGCCCTGAACGCGTCTTCAAACCGTCCGAAATAGCCAAGACAGGCGTCCGGCGTCGGGTCCGTGCCGAGCAACGTCCGAAATGCGCCCTGGTGCACCGCGCAGATCGCGCTGTGCTCCGGGAGGCCAAAGACCAGGGAGGCGATGTCGGCGCGCCAGTGAGCGTCGCAGCTCGGAGCGCCGCTGCCGGCCGGAGCTCCATCAGCGTCGGATGGTGAATGCACCCGGACCTCGCCGCGATTCCCATTTGGCCTGCTCAAGCTCCGGACGGTCACATTCTGCCTGGGGGGTGCCGATGCAGAGGTAGCCGATGAATTTCCAGGCGTCCGGTATTTCCAGAATCTCCTGAATGCGGGTCGGGTTGAGGATCGAGACCCAGCCGAGCCCGATGCCTTCGGCGCGGGCGGCAAGCCACATCGAGCAGATCGCAGCCACCACGGAATACTCAACCGTTTCCGGCATCGTCGCGCGGCCAAGGCCGGAGCCGATGTGCTCGGTCTTGTCGGCGAATACGGCGAGATGGCCGGGCGCCTCTTCCAGGCCCGATAGCTTCAAGGCGGCATATTTCGCGGCACGCTCGCCCGAGTAAGACCGCAGCGCATCGGCGTTGCAGGTCTTGAAGTCTTCGATCACTGCGCGGCGGCGCACCGCATCGTCGACAATGACGAACCGCCAGGGCTGGCTCAGGCCGACCGAGGGCGATAGGCAGGCGACCTCGATCAGCCGCTCGATCGTGCCATCCGGCAGCGGATCGGTTCGGAAGCGCCGCACGTCGCGCCGCCACACGAACAGCTCCTGCAGTTGGCGGCGAAACGCATCATCGAAGGAGACCATCGCGGGGCCTTTGGCTGAATCCATCGCGGACTTCACTTGAGCTTCACCGGCAGGCCCGCAACGACGAACTCGACCTCGTCAGCCACGCCGGCGATGGTCTGGTTCATGATGCCGGCGGCATCGCGGAAGCTGCGCGCCAGTGCATTGTCGGGCACGATGCCGAGGCCAACCTCGTTGGTGACCAGGACGACCGGGCTGTGCTGACGCGGCAGCGCATCCGCCAGGCGCGTCACTTCCTCGGTCCAGTCGCGCTCCGCATGCAGCAGGTTCGAGAGCCAGAGCGTCAGGCAATCGACCAGCCTTGCGCCGCCGCCATCGGTCTCGGACAGCGCGGCGACGAGGTCGAGCGGCACCTCGCGTTCGATCCAGTCGCTGCCGCGCCGCGCGCGATGCTTGGCGATCCGCTCGTCCATTTCCGCATCGAGCGCCTCGGCGGTCGCGATATAGACCGGACGCTCCGGAAAGCTGCGCGCGCGCAGTTCAGCGCGCCGGCTTTTACCGGAGCGAGCTCCACCCGTGATCAGAATGACGGCCATGGGATCTCCTGTCTACGTCCGCTCTAACCACCAATCGCGGTGAAACACAAAGCCGAAATCCGCCACGGAGGGCTTGCACTCGGCCAATGTCTTGCGCATCAGGGGGATCGCGGCGAGGAGAGGGTTAAGTGGGTTTTGCGGGAGCGATGGCGGTGGCGATGGCGGTGGATGCCCTGATCGGCTGGCCATCGCCGCTGTTTGCACGCATCGGCCATCCCGTGACCTGGCTCGGCCGGCTGATCCATCTTGTCGACAGAGCCTGGAACCGGGACACCGATCCGCCGGCGTTGCGTCGCGTCGCGGGTGTCGCGGCTGCTATCCTGGTGATCGCGCTGGTGACGGCTCTCGGTTGGGCGGTTCAGTCCGTGCTCGGATCCGGATGGGTGCGCGTCGTCCTTGTTGGTGTGCTGGCGTGGCCGCTGGTAGCCTTGCGCTCGCTGCATGACCATGTCGCGGCGGTGGCCAATCCGCTGGCGTCCGGCGACATCGCGGCCGCGCGTTCGGCGGTTGCGCAGATTGTCGGACGCGATCCCTTGACGCTCGACGATGCCGGCATCGCGCGCGCGACCATCGAGAGCCTCGCCGAGAATGCATCCGACGGCATCGTCGCGCCAGTGTTCTGGGGCGCGCTGTTCGGCCTGCCGGGAATCCTCGGCTACAAGGCGATCAACACACTGGACTCGATGATCGGCCATCGCACCGAGCGGCACGACGCCTTTGGCTGGGCCGCCGCCCGGATCGACGATCTCGCCAATCTCATTCCGGCGCGGCTGACCGGACTTTTGCTCGTGGTGCTCGCGCCGCGGCCATCGCAGGCGTGGTCATGCATGTTGCGTGACGCGCGCCGCCATCGCTCGCCGAATGCCGGCTGGCCGGAAGCGGCGATGGCCGGTGCGCTCGGCGTGCGGCTCAGCGGTCCCCGCATCTATCACGGCAGCATCGCCGATGAGCCCTGGCTGAACGAGGGCGCGCGCGATCCGGCTGCCGCCGACATCTTCGCCGGGCTGAAACTCTATCGTTACGCCACGATGCTGCTGGCTGCGGCGTTCACAGCCCTGGCGCTGGCGTGAAGGAGCGGGGCATGCGCGAGCACGGCGGAAATCTCGATGTCGCCCAGCAACGCTTCGGCGGCGCTGCGGAGGACTGGATCGACCTGTCGACGGGGATCAATCGGGTGCCTTATCCTGACGTCGATGTGGAGCCGCGGCAATGGAGCGCGTTGCCGTCGCGATCCGAGATCGAATCCCTGCACACCGCCGCGCGGCAGGCTTATGCGACCGACGCGCCGATCTTGGCGATGGGCGGTGCGCAGGCCGCTATTCAGCTGCTGCCCCAGCTGGCGTCCCGGGGGCGGGCGCGTGTCCTGGCGCCGACCTACAATGAGTATGCCGCAGTGTTGTCGGCCGCCGGATGGGACGTCGACGAGGTGTCCGATCTCGCAGCGCTTGCGGGCGCCGGTCTTGCCGTGGTCGTCAACCCGAACAATCCCGATGGGCGGCACCATGAGCGGCGCGAGTTGCTCGCGCTATTGCCGCGCGTCGGCCGGCTCGTGATTGACGAGAGTTTTGCGGACGCCGTGCCGGACCTGTCGCTCACACCGGAAGCCGGACGAGCGGGGCTCGTGATCCTGCGCTCGTTCGGCAAATTCTACGGGCTTGCCGGGCTGCGGCTCGGCTTCGCGATCGGCAGCGAGACGGATATCGCCGCGCTTGCGGCGATGGCGGGCCCATGGCCGGTGTCGGGGGCCGCAATCGCGATCGGGCGGCGGGCGCTGCGCGATCACGACTGGGCAAAGGCGACGGCCGCGCGGCTGGCGGCCGACTGCGTCAGGCTCGATGCAGCGGTGCGATCGCAGGGGTGGACCCTGGTCGGTGGCACGCCGCTGTTCCGTCTCTACGAGACCCGCGATGCGCTGGCCGCACAGGACAAGCTTGCGCGCGGGCTGATCTGGTCGCGCGTCTTCCGGCAGCGGCCGGGATGGCTGCGCCTCGGTTTGCCCGGCAGCGAGGCCGAATGGGCTCGCCTCTCCACGGCATTGTCGCGCTGACCTAGCGCGCCAGCGCGAGCAGGCCTTCGACGTCGAGATGGGTCTCGATGTGTTCGGCGAGCGCATCGAGCGCGCTCTCGACCCGGGCGCCGTATGGCTGGTCGGCCGCGGGAATATCGAGCCTCGCAAGGAACGCCTTGCGAAATTGGTCTGACGTGAACAGGCCGTGCAGATAGCTGCCGTGAACGCGACCATCCGCGGAAACGGCACCTTCTGCTGCGCCGTCAAGCGTCGCAAAAGGCCGCGCGCGATCCGGACCGTCGGTGCGCCCGATGTGGATTTCATAGGCGCTGATCGGCTGAGATGTGGCAGCATGCACCGCGCTGACGCGCGTCAGCGTCTTCTGCTCGGTCATGACAGTTGTGATATCAAGAAGTCCGAGGCCGCGCGTTTCGCCGGCCGGGCCTTCGATCCCGTCGGGATCGGCGACGCTCTCGCCGAGCATCTGATACCCGCCGCAGAGGCCAAGGACATGGCCGCCGCGGCGATGATGCGCCAGGAGATCGATGTCCCAGCCTTGCGCGCGCAGGAAGGCGAGGTCGCCGCGGGTCGATTTCGAGCCGGGCAGGATGACGAGCCGCGCATCACCCGGGATGGCTTCGCCTGGTCGCACCATCACGAGATCGACGCCGGGCTCGAGCTTCAGCGGATCGAGATCGTCGAAATTCGCGATGCGCGACAGCGCAAGGAAGGCGATCTTGCACTGGCCGGGCTTGCGCGCGTCGGCGAGCCCGAGCGCGTCTTCGGCCGGAAGCTCACCGGCGCGGGTAAACCAGGGCAGTACGCCAAAGCCGCGCCACGCCGTGCGGGATTCGATCAAGCGGTAGCCGTCGTCGAACAGCGTCGGATCGCCGCGGAACTTGTTGATGAGAAAACCCTGGATCATCGCGGCATCCTCGGGATCGATCACCGCCTGGATACCGACGAGCTGCGCGATCACGCCGCCGCGGTCGATGTCGCCGACCAGCACCACGGGCACGTCAGCCCGGCGCGCAAAGCCCATATTGGCGATATCGGACTTACGCAGATTGACCTCGGCGGGGCTGCCGGCACCTTCGACCAGCACCAAATCGGCGCGATCCTTCAGCCGCGCAAAGCTCTCCAGCACCGCGCCCATCAGCGACGGTTTCATAGCGGAATATTCGCGCGCGCGTGCGGTCGCGATCCGTTTGCCGTGCACGATGATCTGGGCACCGACATCGCTCTCCGGCTTCAGCAGCACCGGGTTCATGTCGGTGTGCGGCTCGACACCGGCGGCGAGCGCCTGCAGGGCCTGCGCACGTCCGATCTCGCCGCCGTCGATGGTCACGGCCGCGTTGTTGGACATGTTCTGCGGCTTGAAAGGCAAGACGCGCAGGCCGCGTCGTCTGGCAGCGCGCGCCAGGCCCGCGACGATGAGCGACTTGCCCACGTCCGAACCCGCTCCCTGGATCATCAATGCGCGCGCCATGGCGATAACAGTCAGAACTCGACGCCCGGTTGGGCCTTGATGCCGGAGCGGAACGGATGCTTCACCAGCGTCATCTCGGTGACGAGATCGGCGATCTCGATCAATTCATCCTTGGCATTGCGTCCGGTGAGCACGACATGCGTCATCGGCGGCTTCGACGTGGTCAGGAAGTCGACGACATCGGCAATGGCGAGATAATCGTAGCGCAGCGCGATGTTGATCTCGTCGAGCACGACCATGCGCAAGCTCGGGTCTGCGATCAGCTGCTTGGCCTTCTCCCAGCCGGCCTGCGCCGCCGCGATGTCGCGCGCGCGATCCTGGGTCTCCCAGGTAAAACCTTCGCCCATCGCGTGGAATTGACAGAGCTCTCCGAAATGCCCGGTGAGCAGGCGGCGCTCGCCGGTATCCCAGGCGCCCTTGATGAACTGCACCACGGCGCATGGGAAGCCATGCGCCACGCAGCGCACGATCATGCCGAAGGCGGAGGAGGACTTTCCCTTGCCGGCGCCGGTATGAACGATGATCAGACCCTTTTCGCCGCTCTTGGTCGCCATGATCTTGTCGCGGGCGACCTTTTTTTTCGCCATCTTGGTCGCGTGGCGCGCATCCAGCGAAACCTCGCTGCTGACGACCTCGTCTTCGGCGCCGTTTTCTTCAGAAATCATGACGTTCCTTCGGCTTGACAAGTTCGAGCCACGGACGAATGGTGGGCCCGCGTTGGTTCCTGTCCTACGACAGGCGAAGAGGGAATGCGATAGGGCTCAAGGTGGGCCTGAAAAGCAGCCGCCCCCGCGACCGTGACCGGAGAGATGCCCAAAGCCACTGATTCCTTGTCGAGAATCGGGAAGGTGGGCATCGAGGGAGAAATCCTGCTCCGCAAGCCGGGAGACCTGCCAACGCAACGTGTTGTGAGACCGGCGGACGGGGTGTTCCGCGACGGGGAAACGAACCCATTCACAACGGTTCGTGTGCCTCTTCGCCTCCCGCTGTTAATCCAGGATGGGCGATGAGCGTTACACTTCATGTCTGCATCACCTGCCGCGCCGGCCAGACGCTGGCGGAAGGTGAGCTCGCGCCCGGTGCGCGCCTGTATGCCGCGCTTGTTGAGGCCGGCGTGCCCGATGACGTCAATCTTGTTCCCGTCGAATGCCTGTCGGCGTGCAGCCAGGGTTGCTCGGTCGCGCTCAGTGCGCCGGGGCGGTGGTCCTACGTCTACGGCCGCCTGTCCGCTGACAATGCCAGGGATGTGATCGCGGGCGCCACCGCCTATGCCGCGGCGCCTGACGGCATCGTGCCGTGGCGCAGCCGTCCGGAAATCTTTCGCAAGCAATCGCTCGCTCGAATCCCACCCCTTGCCGTCGTGCCGGAGGCCGCAGAATGACTACGCTCGCCAAGGTTCCGGTCACCGTCGTGACCGGTTTTCTCGGGTCCGGCAAGACAACGCTGATCCAGCATCTGATCCGCAACGCCAACGGCAAGAAGCTCGCGGTGCTGGTCAACGAATTCGGCAGCGAAGGCGTCGACGGCGAGATCCTGAAGTCGTGCGCCGACGCCAATTGTCCGGCCGAGAACATCGTCGAGCTCGCCAATGGCTGCATCTGCTGCACCGTCGCCGACGATTTCATCCCGGCCATGGAGCAGTTGCTCGCGCGCCGGGTGAGACCTGATCACATCGTGATCGAGACGTCCGGCCTCGCTTTGCCGAAGCCGCTGCTGAAGGCGTTCGACTGGCCGGAAATCCGCTCGCGGATCACGGTCGACGGCGTGATCGCGCTGGCCGATGCGGAGGCCGTTGCTGCCGGCCGCTTTGCGCCGGATCCGGCCGCAGTCGATGCACAGCGTGCGGCCGACGACAATCTCGACCACGAGACGCCGCTGTCCGAAGTGTTCGAGGACCAGATCGCCTGTGCCGATATCGTGCTGCTGACCAAGGCCGATCTCGCCGGAGCCGAGGGGATCAAGGCGGCCAAAGCGGTGATTGCGGCCGAAATGCCGCGCGAGGTGCCGATGTTGCCGATCGTCGACGGCGTCGTCGACGCGCGGGTCATCCTGGGACTCGAGGCCGCCGCAGAGGATGATCTCGCATCGCGGCCGTCTCACCATGATGGCGAAGCCGAACACGAGCACAATGATTTCAACTCCGTAGTGATCGATCTTCCCGAGGTTTCGGATGTCGAGGCACTGGTGGCTTCGATCAAGGGGCTGGCGCGCGAGCAGAACGTGCTGCGCGCCAAGGGCTACATCGCGGTCGAAGGCAAGCCGATGCGGTTGCTAGTGCAGTCCGTCGGCGAACGGGTACGGCATCAGTTCGACATGCCTTGGGGCACGCGGCCGCGGCAGTCGAAGCTGGTCGTGATCGGCGAACACGGCGATATCGATGAAGCTGCGATCAGGGCGCGACTAGGTGTCTGATGCACGTCGTCTTCCGCGAGAGCCGCGGCCTTGAGGAGACCGCGACGCCAAGGGACCTCGGCCAGGATCCGGCCGATCTCGTGGTGTTGTCGTTTTCCGACAGCGATCTCGCCGCCTTCGCGGCCGGCTGGCGGCGGGGCCGCGCCGCGCTGCCGTCGCTGCGGCTCGCCAATCTCGCGGAGCTGCGCCATCCGCTCTCGGTCGATACCTATATCGAGCGCACACTGTCGCGCGCGCGCGGCATCCTGGTGCGGCTGATCGGCGGCGAACCCTATTGGTCATACGGGCTGGCCGCGGTGCATCGTCTGGCGAAGGAGCGCGACATCGCTTTGGTGGTGTTGCCAGCCGATGGCCGCGACGATCTGCGGCTGGATGAATTTTCGACCTTGCCGGTCTCGACGCTGCGTCGTCTGAAGGTGCTGTGCGACAAGGGCGGGCCTGTCGCCGCGCAGGCCGTGATCGCACAATTGGCGCTGGCGTCAGGGCTGTATGCCGGGCCTGTGGTCGGCGAGATCGATCTTCCCGAGATCGGTCTCTACGACCCGCGGCGCGGTGTTGTCGCGGCGCTGCCGGCATCGGATCGCCGGCCGCGGGCACTGGTGACTTTCTATCGCTCCTATCTCGCGGCGGGCGACACGGCACCGGTCGATGCGTTGATTGAGGCGCTACGCGAGAAGGGCTTTGACGCCTGCGGCGTCTTCGTCGCCTCGTTGAAGGCGGCGGGCGTGGCCGATTGGCTGCGTACTCAATTCGCGCAATGCGCACCCGCCGCCATCGTCAATGCGACCGCCTTTTCCGCGGCCGGCGATGACGGCACCACGCCGTTCGATGCCGCATCGTGTCCGGTGTTCCAGGTCGCTCTGTCCACGGCGCGGCGCGAGGATTGGGCCGAGTCGCTGCGCGGTCTGTCGCCCGGCGATCTCGCGATGCATGTGGTGTTGCCGGAGGTTGACGGCCGCCTGTTTGCTGGCGTGGTCAGCTTCAAGTCGGCGAGCGAGCGCGATCCCGATCTGCAGTTCGCACATCTCGCGCATCGGCCGGATGCCGGACGCGTCGCAGCAATTGCCGTGCGCGTGGCAGCCTGGCGCCATCTTGCGGAAAAGCCCGCGCGGAAGAAGCAACTTGCACTCGTGCTGTCGAACTATCCGGGCCGTCCGCACCAGATCGCGCATGCTGTCGGCCTCGATGCGCTTGCCTCGGTCGAGGTATTGCGGGCCGATCTCGCGGCCGCGGGCTTTGATCTCGAGCCGGTGGCGTCGCTGGGCGATGCGCTCTTGCACCGGAAACTGACATGGGAGGTGGCCGAGTATCGCGCGGCCATCTCCGGCCTTCCGCCACAGCTTCAGGACGACCTCGCGCGTGCATGGGGCGCGCCGGAGGACGATCCCGATTGTCGTGATGGCGAATTTCAATTCGCGGCAATCCAGTGCGGCAAGTCCGTCATCGCCGTTCAGCCGGAGCGCGGCGATGTCGGTCATCGCGATGCCGACTATCACGATCTGTCGCGCACGCCGCGCCATGCCTATGTCGCGTTCCATCTGTGGCTCAGGCAGCAACGCATCGATGCCGTCGTGCACATGGGCGCGCATGGCACGCTGGAATGGCTGCCCGGCAAGTCGGTTGCGCTGTCGTCCGCGTGCTGGCCGGAAGCGCTGATCGGCGATCTGCCCGTCATCTACCCCTTCATCGTCAACGATCCCGGCGAGGCGGCGCAGGCCAAGCGCCGGATCGGCGCCGTGACGATCGGCCACCTGCCGCCGCCGCTGGCGCAGGCGGCGGTGCCGGAAGGCTTGCGCAGGCTCGAGCGCCTGCTCGATGAATATTCGACCGCTGACGGTCTCGATCCGGCACGGCGGCAGCGCCTGATTGCCGATATCCGCGAGGAAGCGCGGCTGGCCGGGCTGGAGGACGATCTCGGTCTCGCTGCGTCGGTCTCCGCTGCCGAGGCGATTCCGCAGATCGACCGCTTTGTCTGCGATCTCAAGGAAAGTCAGTTCGGCGATGGCCTGCACGTGTTCGGGCAGGGCGCCTGCGGTGCGGAGGAGAGAGCGGCGTTACGCGATGCGCTCTCCGGCCGGCGCGTCGCGCCGGGACCGTCGGGGTCGCCCTATCGCGGGCGCCGCGACGTGCTGCCGACCGGACGCAATCTGTTTGCCGTCGATCCCCGCGCGGTGCCGACGCCGTCGGCGCATGCGCAGGGCGTGAAACTCGCCGAAGAGCTGCTGCGCCGCCACCTGCAGGACCACGGTGACTGGCCGAAGGGGCTCGTCGTCGACCTCTGGGGCTCGTCGACGATGCGCACCGCCGGTGAGGATTTTGCGATGGCGCTGCATCTTGCCGGCATCGCGCCGCGTTGGGATCACGGATCGGGCCGTGTGGCCGGCTACGACATCATCGCGCCGGCGGAGCTCGGTCGTCCCCGCATCGACGTCACGCTGCGCGTGTCGGGGCTGTTCCGCGACGTCTTCTCGGCCCTTGCCCAGTTGTTCGAGGCGGCGACGGAGGCGTTGTCTGAACGCAGCGATGAGGGGGATGAAAATCCCTATCGGCAGCGCGCGTCGCGCGTGTTCGGGCCCCGCCCAGGGCACTATGGGGCGGGCATCGCCGCGATACCGGATGTCTTCACCGAGGCGGCGCGCGATGCGGCTGGCGAAGCTTGGCTGTCGGCGTCGTCCTGGGCGTTTGCATCCGATGGCGAGATGCGGCCCGATCGCGCCGGCATCGAGGCTCGGCTCGCGGCCGCCGACAGTTTTGTCCATACCCAGGACTTGCCCGAGACCGACCTGCTGCTGGCGGCGGACTATGCCGCGCATGAGGCCGGCATCGCGGCGGCGGCCCGGCGCATTGGCGCAGAAGTCCCGGCGCTCTATCATCTCGACGCGACGCGGCCGGATCAACCGCATGCGCGCTCGTTGACCGAGGAGATCTCACGGGTGGTGCGTGCGCGCGCCGCCAATCCCGCCTGGATCGCCGGCATGATGCGCCATGGCTTCCGAGGTGCCGCCGAGATATCAGCGACGCTGGAGCATATGGCGGCGTTTGCCCATCTTGCGGGCGCGGTGCCGCCGCATTTGTTCGACCTCTATTACGACGCGACGCTCGGCAATGACGACGTTCGCGGCTTCATGGCGCGCGAGAATCCGGCTGCCTTGGCTGCGATCGAAACCTGCTTCACCCGGTTGCACGAGGCGTCGCTGTGGCAGACGCGGCGCAATTCGATTGCGGCTGCATTGCAGGAGGCCTCATGAGCGCTGTTGCGATCAAGGGCTGGTGTCCCGGCGCACTGCGACCGATGCTATCAGGCGACGGCCTCGTGGTGCGCATTCGTCCGCGCGGCGGACGGCTCGACGCGGCGCAGGCGGCAGGAATCGCTGATCTGGCTGCGCGGCACGGCAATGGCCTGATCGATCTGACCAGCCGCGCCAATCTTCAGATCCGCGGTGTCAGCGATGAAGGTTTCCCGTCTTTGATCGATGGGCTTGCCGAGCTCGAACTGCTGGACACGGATGCGGACACCGAGGCGCAGCGCAACATTCTGGTGACGCCATTCTGGACCGCCGGCGACGATACGCGCGTGCTCGTGGCCGAGTTGGAGCGGGCGCTTGCCGGCGTGTCGCTCGATCTTCCAACCAAGTTCGGTTTCGCAATCGATGACGGTAGCGAGCGGGTGCTGGCTGGCGCGTCTGCGGATATCAGGATCGAGCGCGATCGCAACGGCGGACTGCTGCTGCGCGCCGATGGCGCCGAGCTCGGGCTTTCCGTCACGCGGAGCGAGGCCGTACCGGTCGCGCTGGCGCTGGCCGAATGGTTCATCGCCTCCGGCGGAGCCAAGGGAGGGAGGCGACGGATGGCGGCTCATCTCGCCGGCGGCGCGCGCCTGCCTGGATCCCTTCGCGGTGATGTGGAGCCGGTGGCTCGATCGGCAGACCCCGTTCCCGGACTCTATCCGTCCGGCGCGATGGTCGGCGTCGCGTTCGGGCTCATGCCGCACCAGACGCTCCGGCATCTTGCCGGGAATGCACAGGCTCTCCGCGTGACGCCGTGGCGGATGCTGCTGGTGGAGGGGATGCGCGAGATGCTTGGTGGAGCCGACCTCGTCACCGAGGCCGACGATCCGGCGCTCCGCGCGATCGCCTGCAGCGGTGCACCGCGCTGTGGTGAGGCGCATGCCGATACCCGCGTGTTGGCATCGGCGCTTGTGCGGCATATCCCGGCGGATGCCCGCCTTCACGTCTCCGGTTGCGCCAAGGGATGTGCGCATTCCGGCTCTGCGGATGTCACCCTCGTGGCTACGAACCAAGGCTTCGATCTCATCCGTCGTGGGACGACACGGGATGCGCCGGTCATGCGTGGGTTGACCAGCGCCGGCATCATCGCAAATCCCTCCGTGCTGCTGGGAGGCCGCTGATGCCGCACATCTATGAGACCGACGGCGCGGCGATCTATCGCCAGTCCTTTGCCACCATCCGCTCCGAGGCCGACCTTGGCCGCTTCACGTCGGATGAAGAGCCGGTGGTGGTGCGCATGATCCATGCCGCGGGCATGGTGGGGCTGGAAGCGCATGTCCGCTTCACGCCCGGTATGGCCGCGAGCGCGCGTGCCGCCCTGCAGAACGGCGCGCCGATCCTGTGCGACGCGCGCATGGTGTCGGAGGGGATTACGCGCGCGCGACTGCCGGCCGGCAACGCCGTCATCTGCACGCTCGGTGATGTCAAGGTTCCCGAACTCGCCCAGTCGATGCACAACACGCGCTCCGCCGCCGCGCTCGAACTGTGGCGGCCGCATCTGGCCGGCGCAATCGTCGCGATCGGCAATGCGCCGACCGCGCTGTTCCATCTCCTCAACATGCTGGAGGACCCCGATTGCCCGCGGCCGGCGGCGATCATCGGCTGTCCGGTGGGCTTTGTCGGCGCTGCGGAGTCCAAGGCGGCATTGATGGCCGCGCCGCCCGCGCCGGCGCTGACGGTCGAGGGACGGCTCGGTGGTTCGGCGATCACCGTCGCCGCGGTCAATGCGCTGGCGAGCCGGAGCGAATAGATGGGACGCATCATCTGCTGCGGGCTCGGCCCAGGCGATCCGGACCTGATGAGCGTACGCGCTGATCGCACCGTACGGGCCGCGAAGCACGTCGCCTATTTCCGCAAGAGGGGCCAGCTGGGCCAGGCCCGCCGCATCGTCGAGGGGCTGCTCGCCGCCGACGTCAGCGAATATCCGATGGAATATCCCGTCACCACGGAGATCGCCTTCGACAGTCCGGACTATGCGCAGCTGCTCGGGAGCTTCTATGACGAATGGGCCGAGCGCCTGGCGCGGCTTGCGCGCGCAATCGACGTCGTCGTGCTCTGCGAGGGCGATCCCTATTTCTACGGCTCGTTCATGCATCTGCATTCGCGCCTGCAGGGGCGCGTCGAGATCGAGGTGATCGCCGGCATTCCCGGCATGGCGGGCTGCTGGAATTCGGTCGGCCAGCCGATCGCGCTGGGTGATGATGTGACCACCGTGCTGATGGGCACGTTGCCGGAGGCGGAGCTCGAGCAGAGGATGCGGAGTTCCGACGCGCTCGTCGTCATGAAGACCGGTCGCAATCTGAAGAAGATCCGCCGCGCGCTCGCCTCGGCCGGGCGTCTCGACGATGCGTGGCTGGTCGAACGCGGCACCATGCCGGATCAGCGTGTCGTCCGGCTTGCGGAGATCGGCGAGGCCGACTGTCCGTATTTTGCGATCGTGCTGGTGCACGGGCAGGGGCGGCGCAGGGAGGCGGCCGAATGAAGGGCACGCTGACCATCGCGGGACTGGGACCGGGCGACGAAGCGCTGATAACCCCAGAAGTCACAGCTGCACTTGCGGCTGCGACCGACATCGTCGGCTATGCGCCCTATGTGACGCGCGTGCCGCCGCGCGCCGGGCTCACGCTGCATCCCTCGGACAATCGCGTCGAGTTGCAGCGCGCCGCCGACGCGTTGCGGCTTGCATCCGAGGGGCGCCATGTCGTTGTGGTGTCCTCAGGCGATCCCGGCGTCTTCGCGATGGCATCCGCCGTGTTCGAGGCGCTGGAGGATGCGCCGCAATGGCGCGACCTCTCCATTCGCGTGCTGCCTGGCGTCACCGCTATGCTGGCGGCGGCAGCGAGTGCCGGCGCGCCGCTCGGTCATGATTTTTGCGCGATCAACCTCTCCCACAATCTCAAGCCATGGCCGCTGATCGAGAAGCGCCTGCGGCTCGCGGCCGAAGCCGATTTTGCCATCGCGATGTACAATCCCCGCTCGGCCAGCCGGCCGGAAGGTTTTGGTCGCGCGCTTGAGGTCTTGCGCGAAGCAGGTTGCGGCGACCGCATCGTGATCTTTGCCCGGGCCGTCAGCACGCCCGAGCAGCGGATCGAGATGGTCGAGCTGCGCGACGCGAAGCCGGAAATGGCCGACATGCGGACGCTCGTGATCGTCGGCAATTCGGCGACGCGGCGGGTCGGGCGCTGGGTCTACGCGCCGAGGCAGGTCCGATGACCGAGCCATTGCATCACATCTTCGGCGCTTTCCACAAGCGGCCTGTCGGGCAGCGGTGGCCGGATGATCATGATGACGGGAAGGCCAAGAGCACGGGCGGCGTCGATCTTGGCGCGCGCGCCGGTGCCGCCCGAGTTGCGGGCGACGATCCAGTTAATGCGACGCCCGCGCATCATCTCAAGCTCGCCGTCGAGCGTAAACGGTCCGCGCGAGACGATGACGTCGGCATCGGGCAATGGCAGCGTTCCCTCGGGCGGGTCGACAAATCGCAACGTATAGGCGTGTTGCGGTCGGTTGCCGAAGGGCGCGATGTGCTGGCGGCCGATCGCGAGGAATACGCGCGCGCGCCTGTCCGGCAGTGTCGCGACTGCGGAGACGACGTCCGCGACCTCGATCCAGCGGTCGCCGGCTTCCTTGTCCCATGGCGCGCGTTCAAGCGCGATCAACGGCGTTGCGGTTTGTGCGCAGGCGGCGATCGCGTTGCGGCTCATCTCGGCTGCGAAGGGATGCGTCGCGTCGATGACATGCGTGATGCCTTCACGACGAAGATAGTCGGCAAGACCACTGGCGCCGCCGAAGCCGCCGATCCGGGTCGGCAGCGGCTGGTCGGCCGGCGCACGGGTGCGGCCGCCATAGGAATAGACCGCGTCGATCCCCGCGCGCGCGATTGCAGCGGCGAGCAGATTGGCGTCGGCGGTTCCGCCCAGGATCAGGGCGCGCATCATGAATAATCCCTGGTTGACCATCATCGGCATCGGCGAAGATGGCCTTGCCGGCCTCTCCGACGCAAGCCGAAAGGCGCTTCGCGAAGTCGAGACGGTGTTCGGCGGCGAACGGCACCTCGCGCTGGCCGGCATCACCGACCGCGGCCGTGCCTGGCCGGTGCCGTTCGATGCGGACATTGTGCTTGAATGCCGTGGTCGTCCGACGGCGGTGCTCGCCTCGGGCGATCCGTTCTGGCATGGCGTCGGCGGAGGCCTCGCAGAGAAGCTGCAGCCGGGTGAGTGGGTCGCATACTCCGGACCATCGACATTCTTGCTTGCGGCGGCACGCTTGGGCTGGCGCTTAGAGACCGTCATCTGTCTTGGCCTTCATGCGGCACCGTTCGAGCGCCTGTTGCCGTATCTCGCGCGTGATGCACGGATCATCTGCCTGGTGCGCGACGGCAAGGCGGCTTCCGATCTCGCGCAATGGCTCACGGGCCGCGGCTGGGGGCCGTCATCGATGTGGACGCTTTCCGCGCTTGGCGGACCGCGTGAATCCATCACGCAGCATCGCGCGGATGGTTATGCGGGCGATGCAGGCGACAGCCTGGTCGCGGTTGCGCTGGAGGCGAGGGGAACGCAAGGGATCGCACGCAGTTCGGGTCTTCCCGACGCACTCTTTGTGCATGATGGGCAATTGACAAAACAGCCGATCCGCGCGCTTGCGCTGTCGGCGCTTTCGCCGCGGCCTGGCGAGAGGTTGTGGGACATCGGTGCCGGCTCAGGCTCGATCTCGATCGAATGGGCGCTGTGCGGCGGGACGGCGGTCGCCGTCGAGGCCCGCGGCGAGCGCGCCACGAACATCCGCAGCAACGCGGCGAGCTTCGGCCTGACGCACCGGATCACCGTCATCGAGGGCGAGGCGCCGGGCATCCTGTCGGACCTCGAGGCGCCCGATGCCGTGTTCATCGGTGGCGGCCTCGATGCTGATATGTTCGACGCGATCTGGTCGCGCATCGCGCCGGGAACGCGACTGGTTGCGCATGCTGTGACCCTGGAAACCGACGCGCTGCTTGCCGATCTGCATCAGCGCCATGGCGGTGACCTCATGCGCGTCGAGATCGCCCATGCCGAGCCGTTGGGGCGGTATCGCTCCTGGAAGGCTACGCGGCCGATCGTGCAATGGAGCGCTATCCGATGAAGGTCGCAGGTCTCGGATTCAGGCGCGATGCCAGTGTCGCATCCTTGCGCGACGCGCTTGACGCGGCCGGCGGTTCCGATGGCCTTGCGGCGGTTGCAACGGTGAGTAACAAGGCCGATGCGGTGGCGTTGAAAGTGCTGGCGCGGGAGTTGGATTTGCCGATCCGGGGCATTCCCGCCGAGTTATTGGCTGGGACAAGGACCGTAACGCAATCCGAGTTCATCAAGGCGAGGTTCGAAACGGGCTCGGTTGCCGAAGCCGTGGCAATCGCTGCGGCAGGACGCGGTGCGCGGCTGATTTCGGTCAGGGCGACGTCACAGGATCGGATGGCCACTGCGGCGATCGCGGAAGGAGACGGCGAATGACGGTGCATTTCATCGGCGCAGGGCCAGGCGCTGCCGATCTCCTGACCTTGCGCGGGCGCGATCTCATCGCCTCCTGCCCGGTCTGTCTTTATGCCGGATCGCTCGTGCCGGAAGGTGTCCTGGCGCATTGCCCAAAAGATGCGCGTATCGTCAACACGGCGCCGCTGTCGCTCGACGAAATCGTCGCCGAGATCGCCTGCGCGCATGCGGAGGGCAAGGACGTCGCGCGGCTGCATTCGGGCGATCTCTCGATCTGGTCGGCGATGGGCGAACAGTTGCGCCGGCTGCGCGCGTTGCAGATTCCCTATTCGGTGACACCCGGCGTGCCGGCTTTTTCGGCAGCCGCGGCGGCACTGGAGTCCGAGCTGACGCTGCCGGGCCTTGCGCAATCGGTGGTGCTGACGCGCACGCCGGGCAGGGCGAGCGTGATGCCAGATGGTGAAACGCTCGTGGCCTTTGCCGCGACCGGCGCGGTGCTCGCGATCCATCTCTCGATCCATCTGCTCGACAAGGTCGTTGCTGAGCTCACGCCGCATTACGGAGCCGACTGCCCGGTGGCGATCGTCTGGCGTGCGAGCTGGCCGGACCAGCGCATCGTGCGCGCCACGCTTTCGACCCTCGACGCCGCCGTTGGCCCCGAGCTCGAACGCTCCGCGCTGATCCTGGTCGGCAAGACGCTGGGCGCGGATGAATTCGCCGAAAGCCGCCTCTATGCGGCCGACTACGACCGCCGCTACCGGCCGGTGGGAGCCGAGCCACGCTTTCCGGAACCATCGCGATGAGCGCGGGGCTTGTGATCTCTGCGCCGGCATCCGGCGTCGGCAAGACGACGCTGACCTTGGCGCTGGCCCGCGCCTATCGCAATCGTGGGCTGAAGGTGCAATGCCTGAAGAGCGGGCCTGACTACATCGACCCCGCCTTTCATGCGGTCGCTACCGGACGCGCGTCGGTCAATCTCGATAGCTGGGCGATGGAGCGCGACGCGATTGCGCATCTGGCTGGCCGCGGCGCGGACGCCGACCTCGTGCTGGCCGAGGGCTCGATGGGGCTGTTTGACGGCGTCGCCGCACGCGGCGTGTCCGGCACCGGCGCCACCGCTGATATCGCCGAGATGATGGGGTGGCCGGTGTTGCTGGTGATCGATCCTTCCGGCCAGGCACAAACCGCGGCGGCGATCGCGGCAGGATTGCGCGATTTCCGCGCCGGCGTGCGGTTGGCCGGCGTCGTTCTCAACCGCGTTGCAAGCAAGCGGCATGAGGATCTGGTGCGCGGCGCCATGGCAGGCGCGGGCATTGCTGTGTTGGGTGCGCTGCCTCGCCATGCCGAGATCGCCTTGCCGAAGCGGCATCTTGGCCTGGTGCAGGCCGAAGAGCAGGCCGAGATCGACGGCCTGATCGAGGAAGCCGCGCGCTTCGTCGCCGAGCATGTCGACCTCGACGCCGCGCTGCGATCGGCCCGCGTCTCGCCGGTGCAATCGTCGACGCGCCGCTTCGCCGTCACGCCGCCCGGCCAGCGCATCGCGCTCGCCCGCGACGCCGCATTCTCCTTCGTCTATCCGCACATGCTCGAAGCGTGGCGCGCGGCGGGCGCAGAAATCGCGACGTTCTCGCCGCTCGCCGACGAAGGCCCCGACGCCGACGCCGACGTGTGCTGGCTGCCCGGTGGCTATCCTGAACTGCATGCCGGCCGGCTCGCCGCCAACCGGCGATTTCTCGGGCAGTTGCGTAGCTTCGCCGAGACGAGGCCGGTGCATGGCGAATGCGGGGGCTACATGGTGCTGGGCAGCGCGCTGACCGACGCCGACGATGTGCGCCACGAGATGGCGGGCTTGCTCGGCCTCGAGACGAGCTATGCCAAACGCCGCATGCATCTGGGCTACCGGCTTGCCGAGCTCGTTGCACCGATGCCCGGGCACGAGCCGGGCGCACGCCTGCGCGGCCACGAGTTTCACTACTCGACGATCATCGCGCAGCCGGATACGCCGCTCGCGGTGGTGCGCGATGCGACCGGCGCGATCGTGGCCGAAACCGGATCGCGGCGCGGCCGTGCAACGGGGACCTTCTTCCATCTGATTGCGGAGGACCGGTGAGCGGATTCGTCTCCTTCGTCTCGGCCGGCCCCGGTGATCCCGAGCTCCTGACAGTGAAAGGGGCGGCGCGGCTGCGCGAGGCCGACGTGGTGCTCTACGATGACCTTGCCTCGGGCGCGATCCTTGATCTCGCGCGCACCGGTGCCAATCTTGTCGCCGTCGGCAAGCGCGCCGGCCGGCTGTCGGCCAGGCAGCATCATGTCAGCCGGCTGCTGGTCGATTATGCCGCGACCGGCGTGCGCGTGGTTCGCCTGAAATCGGGCGACGCCGGCATCTTCGGACGGCTCGAGGAGGAGATCGAGGCGCTGCGCGCGGCCGGCATCGGCTACGAGATCGTTCCCGGCGTGACCTCGGCCTCGGTCGCCGCCGCACAGGCCGGCATTCCGCTGACCCGACGGCTGACATCGCGCCGGGTGCAGTTCGTGACCGGCGCCGACGTCACCGGTGAATTGCCGGCGGACCTGAATTGGGCGGCGCTGGCCGATCCGGAAGCGACCACCGTCGTCTACATGGGGCGGCGGACTTTCCCCGCGCTGGCGGCAAGGCTGATCGCGCAGGGACTTGCGCCCGAGACGCCGGCGTTGCTGGCGGAATCGCTCGGCCATGCCGATGAGCGGATTGTTCGCACCACGATCGAGGACCTTGCCGAACAGCTCGCGCATGCGGGTGCCGCAACGGCGGCCGCGATTATTCTGTTCGGTGCCCTGGCGCCGAACCAAGGGTGACGCGGACATGCTGACGCTTTCCCTCATCGGCATCGGTTGCGGCGATCCCCGGCAACTCACACTCGCTGCGATCGCCGCGATCAATGCCGCCGATCTAATCCTGATCCCGCGCAAGGGGACCGCGAAGTCGGATCTCGCCGAATTGCGGCGAACGATTTGCGCAGAGGCGTTGAGCAACGACCGGACACGCATTGCCGAGTTCGACCTGCCGGTGCGCGATGCCGGCGAGGAGGACTATCGCAGGGGCGTGGACGATTGGCATGATGCGGTCGCCGCGGCCTGGTCGCAGGAAATCGCGCGCCATCTCGGCGGCGAGGGACGTGTCGCCCTGCTGATCTGGGGCGATCCGTCGCTCTATGATTCAAGCCTGCGGATTGCGCGACGGCTCGATCCGCTGCCATCAATCGAAGTCATCCCCGGCATCACGTCGATCCAGGCGCTGTGCGCGGCGCATTCGTTGCCACTCAACGAGATCGGCGAGCCGTTCCTGGTCACCACCGGCCGGCGGCTGCGCGAGGGCGGATGGCCGTCCGGCACTGACACCGTGGTCGTGATGCTCGATGGCGGCGCGGCCTTCCAGGCGCTGGATCCGGCGCGGCTGCGGATCTGGTGGGGCGCCTATCTCGGCATGGCGGATCAGATCATCATGGCCGGTGAGTTGGCCGAGGTGGGTCCTCGCATCGTCGTCACGCGGCGTGAGGCGCGCGAGCGCCATGGCTGGATCATGGACTGCTACATCCTCAAGCGGCAATCATGATTAGGGGCTGTGCCGACGTATCGGCATTCCAGAGCCGCTAATCCTTGAACCCGCGTATCGACGGCTGGATCGTCAGGCGGTAGGCGACGAGCCTGTCGCCATCGAACTGCTCAAGTGTCGTCTCACAGACCGGGCAGCGATACTCGCCCTTGTTTCCTGAGCCGGACGTCAACTCGAGGCGTCGGAATCCAGCCCCGCAGCGCGGGCACGTGACGTCGTCCTTCTTCATCGGCTTACCCCAGAACAACACCGGCGGTATTTTGTAACCCAGACCGCGCGGCGGAACTATGGTCACGGCCGGAGAGCAGCGGACCATTCGTGCATGGCAACGCCGACACGACCTGGATCGAGCAACCGAGCCGGCAGTTCGATCTCGCACGGGAAACGGATCGGCAATTTCAACGTATTCCGCAAATTCAGCAACGAGTTATGGCGTGACATCGAAGCACGTTCTGAACCTTACCTGCACCGCAACAATCGCTGCCGCGTCGCGATGCCCGTCGGTTCCCCACTGCCTGTCCTCGTCAACGCGCGATCGCCGGCGAACGCTGGGTTCGCCGGCGATCCATCGCCATCAGCGGCTGCCACCTATTGCCGCGTCAGGCGAACCACGTCCTGTCTCAGCAGGTAGAGCGAGACGGCGAGCAGGACGACATCCTTCATCAGGAAGGGCACGTTGCCGGTCATCGCAGGGAAACCTCCGGCCGCAACGTCCCAGCCTTCCGGCATGAACGGGATGATCGTGACCGTCGCGATGAACGTGCCGGTCGAGCCGAGCGCGCCGAGAACGCCGAGCCGCTTGTCCCAGAAGCCCGCGAGCAGCAGGGATCCGAAGGTCCATTCCGAGGCGCCGAGGAAATAGCTGGCGCCGGCATGACCGAAGACGGGATACAGCCACCAGATCAACGGCCCGTTGCTGATGAACGGGACCAGCCGTTCGAATTCGTACGGAAACCACTTCTGGTAACCGAAGAACAGGAACATGATCACCATCGAGGCCCGGACGATATGGTAGTCGAGATCCTCCGCGAGCAGGCCGGACCGATACAGCGCGCGAACAAGCGGATTTTGCGTGGTGTTGGCAAGCGTGGTGTTGGAAAGCGTGGTCATGGTCGTGATCCTTTGACGTGACATCGCGCGGTCGCTTCATGCGACGGCGGGGAAGTCGATGTCGGTGTCGTTGATGCGGTTGAAGACGTTGGTGAAGACGGTGGTCGCGAACGCCAGGCTGATCTCGACCAGTTGCGCGTCGCTGTAACCGGCCGCCCGGATTGCCGCGAAGTCCTCGGCGCTGACGGTGCCGCTCGACTGCGCGAGCTTGCGAACGAAATTCACCAGCGCATCGCGCTTGGCGTCGCCGCTCGGCTCGCCGTCGCGGATCTGCTTCAGCGCGTCGGCCTTCACGCCGGCGAGTCTCGCGAGGTGCGAATGCGCGGCGACACAATAATCGCAGCCGCCGGCGGCGCTGATCACGAGCTTGATGACCTCCTGATCGCGCTTGGGTAGGCTGCTGCCGGCCAGCACGGCATCGGCGGCGAGGATCGACTTGAGCGCGGCCGGACCGTGGGCGGCGATTGCCGCGTAGGTGTTCGGGACGCTGCCGATCGCCTTCTTGATCTGGGCGTAGATCTGGCCCGACGGGCCGGTGTCGGTTTCGAGATTGGGGACTGAGAGACGGGACATGGTGGCACTCCTTGTTGGGGTGGCTGAACGATTGCGGAGTGACAATAGGATCGCGATATGAGACATTGAATGTCGCAATAGCTCACATATATGCTCCATAGTCTCAATCTGGCTGCTTCGGGAGATCGCCCATGGATTGGCTCAGCCGGCTGTTCGAGATGATGCCGGTGCGCGGCCGGCTCGACCTGCGCTGCAGCTATGGCGTGCCCTGGCGCATCGACCAGGGACCGGGCGTGAGCAACGAGATCCCCTATCATGCGGTGCTTGCCGGCTCGGCGATCCTCGACGATCCCGCGGGCGGGCGGCCGTTGCAGCTGAAGGCCCGGCGACATTCTTCTGCTTCCCGGCAACCCGCGGCACGTAATGCATGACGGCAGCGGGACGCCACCGCTGCCGGAGCGCAACCGGGCGGCGCAGAATTTCACGATCAGCGAGAACCTGGGTTCGGACGAGCGGCTCGACCTGCTGTGCGGACACTTCGCGATCGCCCCTCCGCACGACCGCTTGTTGCGCACCCATCTCCCGCCGCGTCTTGTCGTGCATGCCGGACCAAGTGTGGGAGAGGGAACGGCCGCACAGCTCGCCGGACTTGTGTCGCTGATGCGCAGCGAAACGACGGACGATCGTCTGGGCGGCCGCGCCATGCTGAACGCGCTGTCCACGGCGATGTTTGCGCTTGTGCTGCGGCTTGCGAGCGAGACCGACGCAGAGTCACGCGGCCTGCTTGCGCTGGCCGGCGATCCTCGCCTTGCACTGGCGGTGGCCGCCATGTTCAACGAGCCTGAGCGCGCATGGTCGCTGCCGGAGCTTGCGCGGTTGTGCAACATGTCGCGCGCCACGCTGGCACGGCAGTTCCAGGACAAGCTCGGGCGATCGGCCAGCGATCTGCTCACCGATATCAGGATGACGCTGGCGGCGAACGAGTTGAGGCGATCGTCGCTCTCGACCGGCGGCGTTGCGGAGATGGTCGGCTATCAGTCGGAGGCCGCATTTCAGCGCGCCTTCAAGAGCCACATGGGCGTCACGCCGGCGCAGTGGCGAAAAGTGCAGCATTCCGGACAGGACGTGCTGGCGGACCGTGTCGCATCGGCCGATTTGAAGGCGATGTCCGCGGCTGTTGATCGATAGTTTGCGAGGGAGAGGCGGCCGGTGGGCGATCGCCACCGGCCGCTTCGCGGGCCATCACGCCCGCACGGCGGCGGCCTGCTGCAGAACCGGGATCATGTCTTCCGGCTCCGGGCGGCTTGTGTAATCCGGGTTGACCTCGGAGTAGAGGATCACGCCGTTCTGTCCGATCACGTAGCGCCCCGGCATCGGCAGCGTCCAGCTCGGATCGTCGTTGAATGTCGGCAGATCGTTCTTCAGCTGCTTGTAAAGGGCGACCAGATAGTCGGGCAGATGGAAGCGCAGTCCGAAGGCCTCGGCGACCTCGCCCTTCGCGTCGGACAGGATCGGGAAGGAGAGCTTGTTCTGGCGCACCGATTTGCGGCTGTTCGGCGCGGTCTGCGGCGAGATCGCAACCAGCGAGGCGCCGTATTTGTCGAACTCCGCTTTGGCGGCTTCGAGCGCCTGCAGTTCCATGTTGCAATACGGGCACCAGACGCCGCGGTAGAAGCTGAGCACCAGCGGGCCGCGCTGGAACAGATCGGCCGAATTGACGACCTTGCCGTCGGGGTCCCTGAGCGAGAAGGTGGGGGCGACGTCGCCGGCCCGCTTGGCGCGTTGCGCGGCGCCGGACGCGATCAGCTCCGCGGTGGCGCGGTGCATGATCTCGATGACCGGCCGGGGAACGCTGTAGGGCGGCTTTCCGGCTTCGAAATCGGCTTTGAAAGCATCGAGTTTGGCTTGAAGCGACATGACGGTTCTCCTTGGCTGCTGCGTGGTGGACGGCGGCGCCGTCCGTGTTTGTTGAACTCACACGCAGCAAGCTAAAGGAGACCGCCGTGCCGGGTAGCGCTGCCGTCCGACTAGTCCTTATTCCCGTTGGGAATAAATCGAGCGGTCAGCAGCCGCGGCAGATGACCAGCTTGCGGTCGACGTCCTGGTCGAACTGCTGTTGCTGCCGCTCCCATGCCGACACGGTCTCGGGTTTGGGAGCGTCGGCGCGCTGCGGCTGCCGGTGGCCGACCGGTGCTAGCCAGGGCCGGCGCGAGGTCAGCGCAGCCGCATTGACGTTGGTATGATCCGCCGTCGCGCTGATCTGCAAATCGGGAAACACGCGGATCGTGTCGGACTGGCTGGCGTTCGCAGGTGAAAGCAGGCTGGCGAAGACGAAGGCCGCGGCGGCGGTATGGGCAGCGCGCTTCACGATCGAGATGCGGGACATGGCGACACTCCTTGGCGGGAGGCTCGGGATGAGCAACTCCATTGCCGCCACCCTACGCACCGGTGCGCCGCGCTGAATGCCATCGGGGATCGAAGACATGCTCGTTCGTCTCACCGGCTGCCGACGCGGGCCGGGGGACGTCGTCATTCGTTGAAGGTGCGCTCAAAGAAGGTCACGAACGTCCGCGCCTTGGCGGTCGCGGCGCGCCCGCCCGGAAGCACGGCCCAGAGATCGAGCGCGGGCAGACCCCATTCCGGCAACACCGCCCGCACGGCGCCCGACCGGAGTTCGGGGCTGAACATCCATTCCGATGCGACGGCGATGCCCGCATCGGCAAGCACTGCGGCCCTGACGCCCTCGGCGGCGGTCACCCGCAGCCGGCTCTGCACGGTGACGGCGAGCTCTGTGCTGTCGCGCCGGAACGACCACACGCTGCCCTCGCGGAGATAGACGACGGCCTGATGCCGGCTCAGCTCACTCGGCGTGGACGGCGTGCCGGCGCGCTTGAAATAAGCCGGCGTGCCCAGCACCAGGCGCCTGCATCTTGCAACACGGCGTGCGGTCAGCGTCGAGTCCGTCATCTTGCCCATTCGCAGCGCCACGTCGATGCCCTCCTGCACGAGGTCGATCTGACGATCGTCGAGCACGACCTCGAGTTCGAGCTCCGGGTTCTGCGCCAGAAACTTCGGCAGCATCGGAATGAGATGAATGCGGGCGAAGGTGACGGCGGCGCAGACGCGCAACCGGCCCTTGAGGCCCGCGCCGGCGCCACGCGCGGCGAGCTCTGCCTCGGCGGCCTCTTCCAGCGCGCGCCTGGCACGCTCGAGATAGCCCAATCCTGCTTCCGTCGGGGTGAGGCCACGGGTCGAACGGGTGAGCAGTTTGACCCCGAGAAATTCCTCGAGCTGCGCGACGGACTTCGAGACCGCCGGCTGGCCGATCCGAAGTTGCCGCGCGGCGCCGGAGAAGGATCCGGTTTCGATCACCCGAACGAAGGTCTCCATTGCCGCCAGGCGGTCCATGATATTCTCCGCAGGAATGAGCCGGTCCGCCCTTTCTGCCATGCCCTGCGAAGGTTGACCATCACGCGCGCCGGTGCGAGCCGGCGGCCGCTCGATGGTGTCGCTACCGGTCGAGCAGGGTTGGCTTGAACACGGAGAGCGGCGCGGGATCGCGGCTCGGCGGCGGCGGGACCTTCCCGTCGATATCGGTGAAGCCGTATTCGGCCGCCAATTCCGAGGCGAGCAGTATCTGGCCGCTCTTGGCCATCACGTCGGGATCGGCGGCAAGTGCGGCGACCGCGCGGCCGGCGAACACCGGCGTCTCGCCGCGTTCGGCAATCAGCCTGGCGAGCGCCGGCGGCACGCGGTCGGGCTGCGCCGCAAGCTTCTCGCTCTTGATGTAGCCGGGCCAGATCGAGACCGCGGCGACGCCGAAAGGCTGCAGCTCATGCGCCATGTCGCGCGCCATCCGATCGACGCCTGATTTCTGAACGCCGAACGGGACATTGAAGGTGTATCTGACGCCGCCACCCGACGAGGTGTTGACGATCAGGCCGCGCGCTTGCCGCAGCATCAGCGGGACGGCGAGCTGGCTCGCGACGAAATGCGAGCGCAGGCCGACGCGATGCAGGGTGTCCCACAGCGAGGTCGGCACCTGCCAGAACGGGACATTGACCGGCATCACGTTCGGCGCCGCAAACACATTGTTGACGAGCACGTCGAGGCGGCCATGGTCGCGCCGGATCAGGTCGAAGATCTCCTGCACCGAACCGTCGTCCGAATGATCGCACAGCAGGCCGATGCCCCGGCCGCCGGCCTCATCGATCGCAGCGATGGTCTCATCCAGCGATCCCGGCCACTCCGATCCTCCGCTCTTGCGTGTGCGCGCCGTGACGATGACGGTGGCGCCGGCTTCGGCGAGGCCGATCGCGACGCCCTTTCCGACGCCGCGGCTTCCTCCCGTCACCAGCGCGATACGATCCTTGAGGCGTCCCTTGGTCATGCGATCTCCCGATATGGCTTCTTTGGAAGATAACTTGACAATAATCTTCCTAGGAAGATATTAGGCTCAGAATGTCGAAGGCGTCAACCAGGGAGGTTTCGCGATGGTCACGAGGGAAGAGAATGAATTGCTGTGCCGCGTCACGGGTGACGCGCCGATGGGACGGATGCTGCGGCAGCATTACTGGCTGCCGGCCGTTCTCTCGGTGCGCGTGCGCAAGGGAGAGGCACCGGTCCGGGTCAAGTTGTTCGGCCGCAACTTCGTGGCGTTCAGAGGCAAGGACGGCACCGTCGGATTCCTCGACGAGGCCTGTCCGCATCGCGGCGCCTCGCTTGCGCTAGCGCGGGTCGATGATTGCTCGCTGACCTGCCTGTTTCACGGCTGGAAGATCAACGCCAGCGGCGAGGTGCTGGACGTTCCCAATGAGCCGAACAACCCCAGGGAATTCGCCAAGACCGTCAAGGCGAAATCCTATCCGGTGCGGGAAGGCGCCGGGCTGATCTGGGTTTGGCTCGGGGAGGGCACGGCGCCGCCCGCGCCGGACTTCGAATGGATGGATCTGCCGCCGGATCAGGTTTACGCGGCCGGCATCGAGCTCAATGCCAACTGGCTGCAGGGCGTCGAGGCCACCATCGATTCCTCGCATGTCGCGCTGCTGCATCAGAGCTGGACCGCGACATCGTCGAGCGATTTCGGTGCGACCCGCGTCAACACCGAAGTCGGCTACGAATTCGAGAAGAAGTCCTACGGCTTCCGCGCCGCGGCGCTGCGTACCGCGCCGGACGGATCGTGCCTTGCCCGCGTCACCGAGTTCGTGATGCCCTACTATGGCCTGATCGCGCCGATCTTCTCCGGACCGCAGCAGGATCGCACTGCGATCATCGCGGTGCCAATCGACGACGAGAACCTGATCCAGTGGTACATTTTCTACAATCCCGAGAAGCCGGTGGATTCCTGGCGCAAGGTGCAGCGCGCCAACCAGTGGCCGATGGCCGGCGGCCTGCCGGGTGACCAAACCAACAATTGGGGACAGAACCGCCAGATCATGGATGCCGGCAACAGCACCGGTTTCCACGAGATCGTCATCGAGGATTTCGTGGTGATGGTCAGTATGGGGCCGATCGTCGACCGTTCGCAGGAATATCTCTGCTCGGCGGACCAGGCGATTGTCAGGGTGCGTCGCCAACTGCTCGACGAGGTGCGCGGCTTCATGGACGGCAAGGCGCCGAAGAGCGGCCAGAGCGAAACCACGTCCTACAAGGACATTCGCGCGGTCGGTGGCCGGCTCGCCTCCGCCTCGGAGGATTGGCGGCAGATACCCCGTTGATCGGATCGGAAGCCCCCCGGGCGCGGACGGTGTGTCCGCGCCCATGTCCCGGTCTTGGCCCAGGAGACGCCATCTCATGACATTGCAAAAATCGACCTGGCATCATCTATGTGCCGCCGCGAAACTGTCGGAAGGCGAGCCGCTCGGCTTCAAGGTGGGCGACCGGCGTGTCGCGCTCTACAAGGTCGACGACGACATCTTCGCAACGGACGATGTCTGCTCGCACGCGTTTGCGCTGTTGTCGACGGGGTTTCTCGAAGGACACGTGATCGAATGCCCGCTGCATGGCGCGATGTTCGATGTCCGTAACGGCAAATGCCGGTCCAGCGCCTACAAGGATATCGAGGTGTTCAAGGTCGAGATCCGCGACGGCGAGGTCTATGTACAGCTCGACGGCGGTGCTGCGCTCGAAACTGCTCGTGAGGGCGGCGTGGACGTCAAGCCGTGAGCGGCCTTGTCGTCATCGGCGCATCCTATGCCGGCATTCAGGCGGCGCTTGCGGCGCGTGACGCCGGCTATGCCGAGCCGATGACCGTGATCGCCGATGAGCGCGCGCTGCCGTATCAACGGCCGCCGCTTTCCAAGGACTTCCTGCTCGGCGAGATCGGCGCCCATGAGCTCCTCATGCACGACGAGGCCATTTTCGCTGGCAAGCGAATCGAGCTGCTCCTGGGCCATCGCGTTGTCGAGATCGATCGCAGTGCCGGCCGGGTCGCGCTGGCCGGCGGCGCGGTGCTCGCCTTCGACAGCCTCGTCATCGCGACCGGCTCGCGCGCGCGGAGGATCGCTATCAGCGGCGCCGAACTCGACGGCGTCTGCTATCTGCGATCGGTCGCTGATGCCCTTGATCTCAAGGCGCGGCTCGGCCGGGCCAGCGAGATCGTGATCGTGGGTGGCGGCTTCATCGGGCTCGAGGTGGCGTCCTCGGCGGCCAGGTTCGGCAAGCGGGTGACGATGATCGAGGCCGCGTCCCGATTGCTCGAACGGGCGGTGTCTCCGGTGGTGTCGCGCTTCCTGCTTGATCGTCACGTCCGCGCGGGCGTTGCGGTGAAGTTCGGCACGGCTGTTTCGGCCATGATCGGAGAGGGCGGACGGGTCGTGGCGGTCGAACTGAACGGCGGCGTCCGTCTCGGCGCCGACCTTGTCGTCGTCGGCATTGGCGGCATCGCCAATGATGAGCTCGCCATTGCCGCGGGGCTCGAATGCGCCAATGGCATCGTGGTGGATGAGCATGGCCGGACCGCATGCCCGGGCATCTACGCCGCCGGCGACTGCGCCAATCACTACAGCCGGTTCGCGGAGGGCTGGATCAGGCTGGAGTCGGTTCAGCATGCGCAGGATCAGGGAGCGGCCGCAGGGCTTGCGATCGCGGATCGCCACGAGCCGTACGACAGTGTGCCGCGGTTCTGGTCGGATCAGCACGATCTCAAGCTTCAGACCGTTGGCCTCGCCGCGCGCAGCGACCGGATCGCTATCCGCGGCGCGATCGAAGCCGGCCGGTTCTCCGTGTTCAGCTACCGGCAGGGCAAGCTGGTCGCGGTCGACAGCATCAACAATCCGGGCGATCAGATGGTGGCGCGGCGCCTGATCGCTGCCGGCATTTCGCCGACACCGGACCAGGCCGAAGACAACTCATGCGATCTCAAATCGCTGCTGAAGACGGGCAACAAGGCTGTTGCGTAGTGTGTCGGCGGAGGCAGTCAATCGGCTGCGGCGAGCCGGCCGGACTTCTTCGGCGCCTTCACGGTTCGGACGGCGAGCAGCTTGCGCAGGCAGCGGTCGAGCATGGCGAGCTCCGCCTTGGTGAGCCCGCTCGCCTCGGTCACGCTCGCAACGACTCTCGCAACCTCGGCAATGCCGCGGTCGGCGGTCGCGAGACCCTTGGCGGTGAGGCGGACCAGCTCCGAGCGGCCGTCGTCGCTGGCCGAGACGCGGAGAACGAAGCCGCCTTCCTGCAGCCGGGCCACGCGCTTGGTCATGGCGCCCGATGTGACGAGGAGGGCGCGGAACAGGTCGGTCGGACGCAACTCGTACGGCTTTCCCGAGCGCCTGAGCGCCAGCAGGACATAGAGCTCACCGGTCTGCAGGCCGACGGCCTTCGCGATGTCCTGCAGGCGCATCTCATGCAGTTGGTTGACGCGCTCCAGCCGCAACAAGGTGCAGGCGGCGGCGAGGTCGAGGTCGGGGCGCTGTTCGAGCCAGGCGGCCTCGATGTCGTCGTAAAGGGTGCTGTCGGGTGCAGGCGGCTGCTTGATCGCAGGTTCGGCGCGGCGTGACACGCTGCTCTTCTTCATTCCCTTCCAGTCCCCTTCGTCCCGCGCCAGCGGCGCGGCATCATCCGTACAATAATCTAACACTGTCGAATTGATGTGTCGCCCCGCAAGTTCCTTGGTCTCGCTCGAGGTCCCGCGATCGCGCCGCGGAGCGGCCATTTGCCGCTTGAAGTTTGGGTTGACAACTATCTTCCTAGGAAGAATATTCCGGGTAAGAAAACAGAGGGAGGAGCGCATGCGCGGACTTCGCGCGAGATTCTGGTTCGCAGCCTTGCTGGCTGCTTGCGGTCCGGCCGGGGCGGCCGAGACCGAGTTGATCCTCGGCCAGACCATGCCCTATAGCGGGCCGGCGTCGGCGCTGAGTGCCGTCGGCAAGGTGCAGACCCGCTATTTCCAGATGATCAACGACCGCGGCGGCATCAACGGCCACAAGGTCAACCTGATCTCGCTCGACGATGGCTATAGCCCGCCGAAGGCCGTCGAGCAGACGCGCCGATTGATCGAGAATGACGAGGCAGTCGCGATCTTCGGCAGCATGGGAACCGCGCAGAATGCGGCGGTCCAGAAATATCTCAATGCCAAGAAGATCCCTCAGCTGTTCGTGTTCGCGGCCAGCGAGCGCTTCGCCGATCCGAAGACGAGCCCTTACACGATCTCGGGGATGACGCTGTTCAGCACCGAGGCTGCGATCTATGCGCGGCTGGTCGCCGAGCACACTCCCGCCTCGCGCGTCGCCGTGTTGTACCAGAACGACGACTACGGCCGCGAATATCTCCGCAGCTTCAGGGCCGAACTGGCCCGGCTCGATCCCAAGGCCGAGATTGTCGCAGCGTCGCCTTACGAGGTCACGTCGCCCACGGTCGATTCGCAGGTCGTCTCGCTGGCCAGCACCAACGCCAACGTGTTTCTCAATGCGTCGACCGGCAAGTTTACCTCGCAGGCGATCCGCAAGGCAGGCGAGCTCGGCTGGCGTGCGCAGCAGTTCCTGCCGATCGGCAGCAACTTCGTGCCGACGATCCTCAGGCCGGCCGGGCTCGACAACGCCAAGGGGGCGATCTCGGCGACGCCGACCAAGTCGGTCGGCGATCCGGAATGGGCCAACGATCCCGCTTATCTCGAGTGGCTGGCCTTCATGAAAAAGTACTATCCCGAGGGCGACATCGAGGATCAGCTCAACTTCACCGGATGGAATGTCGCTGTCCTCATGACCAAGGTTATCGAGGCTTGCGGCGACGATCTGTCCCGGCAGAACCTCATGAAGCACGCCACCGCGCTGAAGAACGTTGCGCTTCCGGGCTTGATCCCGGGAATCACCGTCAACACCAGCCCGGACGATTATCGTTTGATCACGTCGCTGCGGCCGCAGCGTTTCGATGGCGAACGCTGGGTTCCGATGTCCGGGGCCATGGCCGCGCAGTGAGGTGTGCGTCGGTGATTCGCCGCTAACGGCCGCGCCTCAACTCCTCGGTGGCGCGGCGGAGCACCTCGTGAAGCCATTCATGTGACGGTTCGTTCTCGACCCGTTCGTGCCAGAGCAGCCGAACCTCGACGGGCGTCGTAGTGTAAGGCAGCTCATGGGTCGTGATCGCATGCGCCTGCTCGAGCGCACGCGCCAGCGGCCGCGGAACGATCGCCGCCAGTTCGGACTCGACCAGCAGCGCGGGGAGGGCCAGGAAATGTGGCAGCGAGACCGCGATCCGTGGCGGGTGGTCGCTGTCAGACAGTGCCCGTTCAAGCGCGGGGCGGTCATACATCTCGGAACGCCTGGCAAGCCCGCGCTCGGAGATGTAGCCGCCGATCGCGCCCTCCTGTTCGCCGCCAAAGGACACGACGACCAGCGGCAGGGTCGCGAGCTTCGCCTTGTCGAGTCGGCCAAGCTTGCGTTTTTTGCCGACGATCAGCACGTCGTCATATTCGAACAGCAGGGCGGTGCGGAAGCGGCTCGGCGGCGACGAGAACACGCCGATCGCGACATCGATGCGGCCAAGGTCGATCTGCTCGGCAAGATCGATCCGCGTCACCGGCTTGATCGTGAGGTCGACCGCGGGAGCCTCCCGGCTCAAGATCTTCAAGAGCGGCGGCGCCAGCACCATCGTCGTGAAGTCGTTGGCGGCGAGCGTGAACGGCTTGGTCGAGACCGCCGGAACGAAGGTCGGCAGCTCGACCGCGGCCTCCAGCGACCGCAGCGCCTGGCGCACCTGCGGGGCCATCGTCAACGCGCGGGCTGTCGGCTGCATGCCGGTCGCCGTGCGCACGAACAGGTCGTCATCGAGCATCTCGCGCAGCCGCGCCAGCGAGTGGCTGACGGCGGACTGGCTCAGCGCGACCTTCTGGCTGGCGCGCAGCACGCTGCGCTCCTCCATGACGGCGTCGAACACCTTGAGCAGGTTCAGGTCCAGTGTCTTGAAGGAAACGGACACGATGGCAGTCCCGTCTGTAGCGGATCGCTCGCTCCGGCAAATCGTTACGATCATTTGCAGTTAAGGCCAGGCGTACGGTGGATGCAACCGACCGGATCGTCCGGGAGCGCATCGCAGTATCGCTGCCATTGGCGATCTGAAGCCGGTTCAGGATCAATCTGCAAGACTTTCACTTCCGCAACGCGACGTTCTGGCCAACATTGGCGTCACCGGGTTGGGAGGAGAAAAACGATGAAGCCCTGGGTGAGATCGGCCCGAAGTGGTGTGCGCAAATCAGTTGGACTGGCGCTGACGCTCCTGGCTGTAGCGCCGTCCGCGGTTGCACAGAACGGGCCGGTCAGGCTCGGCGTGCTGACCGACATGTCGTCGCTCTACGCAGATAATGGCGGCCAGGGCTCGGTCGTCGCGGCGCAGATGGCGGTGGACGACTTCAAGGGCAAGGTGCTCGGGCGGCCGATCGAGATCGTCGCGGGGGATCACCAGAACAAGGCGGATATCGGCTCGGTGATTACCCGGCGCTGGCTGGAAAACGAGAATGTTGAGGCGATCCTCGATGTTCCGAATTCCGCGGTCGCGCTGGCGGTGCAAGGCATCACGCGCGACAAGAAGAAGCTCTTCCTTGCCACCGGCGCGGCCACGTCCCGGCTGACCGGCGACGAGTGCTCGCCGACCGGTATCCACTGGACCTACGACACCTATGCGCTGTCGCAGGGGACGACGCGCGCGATCTCGCGTCTCGGCGCCAGGTCCTGGTTCTTCCTGTCGGCCGACTATTCGCTCGGCGCGCAGCTCGAGGCCGACAGCCGCAAGGTGATCGACGCCACCGGCGGCAAGGTGGTCGGCGCGGTGAAGCACCCGATCAACACGCCCGATTTCTCGTCCTTCCTGCTCCAGGCGCAGGCCTCCAGGGCCGACGTGATCGCACTCGCCGACGCCGGCGGCGATTTCATCAACGCCGTGAAGCAGGCGGGCGAGTTCGGCGTGACGCGCGGGCAAAAGCTTGCCGGCCTGATCGTCTTCATCGCCGACATCCACAGCCTCGGCCTGCAAAGCGCGCAAGGCCTGATGCTCAGCTCAGCCTTCTACTGGGACCTCAACGATGAGACGCGGGCGTGGTCGAAGCGCTTCATCGAGAAGACGAAGAAAGTGCCCACCATGATCCATGCCGGCACCTATGGCGCTGTCATGCACTACCTCAAGGCGGTCGAAGCCGCAGGCAGGCTCGACGGACCCGCTGTCGCCGCCAAGATGCGCGAATTGCCGGTGAACGATTTCATGACCCGTAACGGCAAGATCCGGCCGGACGGAAGGCTGGTCCGCGACATGTATCTGTTCCGCGTCAAGGCTCCGGAAGAGTCGAAGTACCAGTTCGATTACTACCAGCTATTGGCGACGATCCCGGGGGACGAAGCTTTCAGACCGATGGAGGGCGGCGGATGTCCGTTCGTGAAGAAGTCGTGATTGATGCGAACGGGGTGTGCGGAGTTGCGCGCAATCCAATCGACGACGTGATCGCTAGCCGCCTTTCGTGCCGTCAGTTCTCCGACAGTCCGGTCGCGCGGTCGACCATTGAGCAAATCCTGCGTGTGGCGCGGTTTGCGCCGAGTGGCGCAAACATTCAGCCCTGGCACGTCTACGTGCTCGCGGGTGCTGCCAAGACCGAGGTGTCGGCGGCCCTTCTGCACGCCTATGAGCGGGAGCCGGGCGAGCACGTCTCCGAGTATCAATACTACGCCACCGAGTTCCCCGAGCCGTATCTCAGCCGTCGCCAGGAGTTCGGACGATTGTTCTATGGCTCGCTCGGAATAGAGCAGAGCGACGCCGCGGCGCGGAGCAGGCAGACCGCAAGAAATTTCGCGTTCTTCGGCGCGCCGGTCGGACTGATCGTGACCATCGATCGTCGGCTCGCCATGGGAAGCTGGCTCGATCTCGGCATGTTCATCCAGACCGTGATGCTGGCGGCAGTCGGACGCGGACTGCAATCCTGCCCGCAGGAAACGCTCGCCAAGTACCACCGGATCTTGCGTCCGATGCTGTCGATCCCTGCAGAGCAGATGGTGGCATGCGGGATCTCGATGGGTCACCCGAGGGAGCAGGCGAGGGCGCGGCTGATGCCGCGCGCGGATTTGGAGGCGTTCGCCTCCTTCAAGGGTTTTGAGAACTAGAACAGGAGTAAGTCATGGGAAGCCGGGAACAGCTTATCGAACGCAGCATTCCGTTTCTGCGCGAAGTCAAGGACATGACGCCGAGCGCGGCGATGGAGCGATGGCTCAACGAGACCTACGGCGAGACGAGCGCGCTTTACCACGATCTCGCACGCCTCATCAAAATGGGCGTCGAGGAGGGCTGGGCGGCGAACCAGGAGGTGGAGGGTCCGAACTATCGGCGCAGCCGCATCCTTGAGCCGGTCCCCGAGACGTTCCAGTTCAGCATCACCGCGGTCTACATGAACAGCGCCGATCCGCGCCGCTTCAAGGACGACGACGATCATGACGTGCTGCGCGGCCAGTATCACGGCCATCCCTATGGCGAGCTCAACCTCGTCGTTCCCCTCGACAGGGGCGCGCAGTTGAAGGGCTTGCAGGGCTGGCAGGGGCCGGGCTGGACCGCGCCGGATCCGGGCAGCCGACACTATCCCGAGGTCAGGGGCGGCGCAGTGATCGCGCTGTTTTATCTGCCTGCCGGGCGCATCTCCTACGATTTCAAGGCACCGGCCTGACGTCCGGCGTCCGTGGCCACGCAGCAATCAGGTCTGGAGCAAGCTCATGACGTTGATCTATCCGGTCGATTCGAACGGCGTTCACCCCCTGCGTCTGTCTCCCGCGTACCGAAGCGCGATCAAACGTTCGCCGCGAAAGCCGCTGATCCCGATGCGGCACACGCTCTCGGAGCTGACCGGGCCGGTCTACGGTCACGAGACCGTGCGCGCGCACGACAATGATCTCACCATCCAGGCGAAGGGCGAGCCACTCGGCGAGCGCATCATCGTGCATGGTCACGTGCTCGACGAGGACGGCCGCGGCGTGCCGAACACACTGGTCGAGTTGTGGCAGGCCAATGCCTGCGGCCGCTACATCCATGTCGTCGATCAGCATCCGGCGCCGCTCGATCCCCACTTCACCGGCGCCGGGCGGACGCAGTCCGATGCAGCCGGCTACTACAAGTTCATCACCATCAAGCCCGGCGCCTATCCCTGGGGCAATCACCACAATGCCTGGCGGCCGGCGCATATCCACTTCTCGGTGTTCGGCCATTCCTTCGTCTCGCGTCTGGTGACGCAGATGTATTTCCCCGGCGATCCCTTGTTTCCGTTCGATCCGATCTTCAACTCGGTGACCGATGTAAAGGCGCGGGCGCGGATGATCTCGTCGTTCGATCTCGACAACACCAAGCCGGAATGGGCGCTGTGCTACCGCTTCGATATCGTGCTGCGCGGCCGCAATGCCACGCCGATGGAGACCAAGTAAGTGTCGAACCAGCGTCTTGATGGAATCACGCCCTCGCAGACCGTCGGTCCTTACTTCAAGTATGGCCTGACGCCGAACGGCGAATATGAATGGAACGACGCCTTCACCAGCAATCTCTTGACACCTGATGTCTCGGGCGAGCGCATCCGGGTCGAGGGCAAGGTCTATGACGGCGACGGCGCCGTGATCCCGGATTGCATGCTGGAGATCTGGCAGGCAGATAGCCAGGGCCGCTTCTCCGATCCGCAGGATGCGCGCGCGCTGCCGAACTCCTCGTTCAAGGGTTTTGGCCGCTGCGGCACCGACAAGAGCGGCGGCTATTCGTTCGACACCATCAGGCCCGGCGTAGTGCCGGATGCCGACGGCAAGCCGCAGGCGCCGCATATCGCGCTCGCGGTGTTCGCGCGCGGCATGCTGTTGCATCTCTACACGCGGATCTATTTTGACGACGAGGCCGGCAACGCCGGTGATTCCGTGCTCGCGCTCGTGCCGGCCGATCGCCGCGCCACCTTGATCGCCAAGCGCAAGGCCGGTGCGGGCCATACCTACACGTTCGACGTCCATCTGCAGGGCGACAACGAAACGGTGTTCTTCGACGTCTAGCCGGCCGGGACGAGGCGCGCAGCTCAAGCGGGGGATGCCTCAGGACTTGCGGTGCCTCGCGTTGACCGCGATCGCGGCCGCGGCGGTCCGGTTTTCGACCCCAAGCTTGGCGTAAATCTGCTCGAGATGCTTGTCGACAGTGCGCGGGCTCAAGCCAAGGATCTGCGCAATGTCGCGGTTGGTCTTGCCCTTGGAGAGCCAGGACAGCACCTCGCCCTCTCGGGTGGTCAGGCCGAGCTCGCTGGAGAATTCGGCCGGCATGTCGCCGCTGGTGTCCTTGGCCAGCCGCAGCAGGAACTCGTTGGGCCCGAGCTTGCCCATATATTGCAGCCGAAGCTGCTCGTTGCCGGGGAATGACGCCACGGTCGCGGTCTTCTTTCCGGCAACACCTTTCTGCGCCTGATCGAGCCATTGCGGCATCGGCTCCGGCAGCACGAAATTGTCGGCAGCGTCGGCGAGCGTGTCCGACAGCAATTTCTGTGCCTGCGGCGTCGCCCACAGCAGCGCGCCTGACCTGTTGACCGCGAGCAGATAGCGGCCGGAGACGTCGAGCGCCGCGCGGGCGCTTTGCGTCATTCGCGCATTGGCGAGATGGACCCGGATGCGGGCTAGCATCTCCTCGACCACGATCGGCTTGGTGACATAGTCGACGCCGCCGGCCTCGAGCCCGCGCACGATGTGCTCGGTTTCGGCCAGCCCCGTCATGAAGATGATCGGGACGCCGTCGAGCCCGGCGTCGCGCTTCAGCCGCCTGCAGGTCTCGAAGCCGTCCATGCCGGGCATCACGGCATCGAGCAGCACGATATCCGGCGTGATCTGCTCGACGATGCGCATCGCGGAGGCCCCGTCGAGCGCCACCATCACGGTCATGCCGGCGCCGTCGAGCGCGTCGGTGAGGAGGCGCAACGTCTCCGGCGAGTCATCGACGACGAGCGCGACGTCGCGCTTTCTTTGTTCAATGGTCATAGCTGTGCAATATCTTCAATGTCGCCATATACTGATCGAGATCGAACCGGTCGATCAGCGTGCGCATCTGGCCGACGAAATCGGCGTGTTCGGGATGTTCGTTGCCGATTTCATCGAGCTTGAGCTGGATCGCCCTGATATAGCCGAGCTGGCCGAGGCTGATCAGCTCTTCGACATATTTCACGGGCGGACGAGAGCCACTGTCGGGTTTCCATTGCGGGAGCGGAGCCTGCTCGGCCTCATACTGCCACTCGATCTTGAGCAGCAGGCGGATGGTCTCTAACAGCCGCGGGATGTCGATCGGCTTCATAAGGTAGCCGTCGTGGAAAGGTTGCGCCAGCGGCGCGCCATGGGCCTCCAGCGCACTGGCCGAGATCATCAGGATACGGGCCTGGTGATGGCCTTCAGCGCGCAAGGTTTCGGCGACCGTCCAGCCGTCCATGCCCGCCATCGAGATATCGAGCAGGAACATGTCCGGCCGACAATGCTGCGCCAGCGCGAGGCAGCCCGGTCCGTCCGGTGCGCTGAGCAGGATGAAGCCGAGCGGCGCCAGGATCTCGCGCAAGAGGTCGCGGTGGGTCGGATCGTCGTCGGTGATCAGGATCGTCTTGCGCGGGCCGTGATAGCCATAGATGGGGGCCTCGACTGGCGCTTCGCGGCGCGGATTGGTGACCTCGGAGAGCAGCAGCTTGACCCGGAACGTGCTGCCGGCGCCGACGCTGGATGTCACCTTGATGTCGCCGCCCATCACGCCGGCGAGCAGGCGGCTGATGGTCAGGCCAAGCCCGGTGCCGGTCTGCGGCTGCGAAACGCCGAGCGCGCCGCGCTCGAAGGGCGCGAAGATGCGTTCGAGGTCGTCAGGCTGGATGCCCGGGCCGGTGTCGGTGACCTCGAACTCGGCGACCGGGCTGCGGTAGTGGACGATGAATTGTACGCGCCCGGCCTGCGTGAACTTGATCGCGTTGGAGAGCAAATTGATCAGGATCTGCCGCAGCCGCTTCTCGTCGGCATAGACCACGACCGGCAGCACCGCCGGCCGCTTGAACACGAAGTCAATGCCTTTTGCTGCGGCCTGGAGGCGGAACATGCCGACCAGCTGATCGAGGAAATCGGTCAGGCGCACCTCGTCGCGCGAGAGGTAAAGGCGACCCGCCTCGATCTTGGAAATGTCGAGAATGCCGTCGATCAGGCCCGACAGATGGTCGGCGCTGCGGCGGACCACGCGCACCTGGTCGCGCGGCCGCGTCTGCAGGCTGTTGTCCTGCTCCAGCAGCTGCGCATAACCGGAGATCGCGTTCAGCGGCGAGCGAAGCTCGTGGCTCAGGCCGACGACGTACCGGCTCTTGGCGAGATTGGCGGATTCCGCAACTTCCTTGGCGCGTTGCAGTTCGGCATCGGTGCGCTTGTGAGCATCGATTTCCTGGATCAGCAGCGTGGTCTGGCGCCGCGTTTCTTCTTCCGCGGCGCGTCGGCTCTGCTGCGCCAGCACGAACAGCCAGGCGACAACGCCGATGATGAGGGTCAGCGCAAAGAACACCTTCCACAGCACGTCGGCCAGCAATTCGTTGGCATGCACGGCCGCCGTGGTCTGCAGGTAGATCAGGCCGAGCACCAGCGCCACCAGACCGGCCGAGACCGCGAACACGCCGAGGTAATGTCCGAGCTGCGAGTTGAGGCGCGCATAGATCGGCTGCGGCATCACCTTGCTCAATGCGTCCGACACCTGCGCGCCGATCCGCGCATGCGGCTTGCAGAGATCGTGGCAGCGGGCGTCGAGCGAGCAGCACAATGAGCAGATCGGGCCGGCATAGGCCGGGCAGGCGGCCATGTCCTCGGGCTCGAACGCATGCTCGCAGATACAGCACTGGATCGATTCAAGGTTCTGCCAGCTTCGTTTCGGTTTGCGTGCGATGTAGTATTTGCCGTCGGTCGCCCAGGCAATCAGGGGGGCCGCGATGAACGCGACGGCCAGCGCAACGAATGCGGACAGCGCCTTCGCCGTCGGGCCGAACAGGCCGTAGAACGCGCTGATCGAGACGACGGTCGCAATCGTCATCGCGCCGACGCCGACCGGATTGATGTCGCAGAGATGGGCGCGCTTGAACTCGATATGCTGCGGCCGCAAGCCGAGCGGCTTGTTGATGACAAGATCGGCCACCAGCGCGCCGACCCAGGCGATCGCGACATTCGAGTAGAGCGCGAGCGTCTGCTCCAGCGCCTTGTAGACGCCGATCTCCATCAACAGCAGCGCGACGACGACGTTGAACACCAGCCACACCACGCGGCCGGGATGCGAGTGGGTGAGGCGGGAGAAGAAGTTCGACCAGGCGATCGAGCCGGCATAGGCGTTGGTGACGTTGATCTTGACCTGCGACAGGATCACGAACGTGCCGGTCAGCGCCATCGCGAGATCCGGCTGCGACAGCACGTAGCGGAAGGCTTCGAGATACATGTTGGCGGGCTCGGCCGCGTGTTCGGCCGAGACGCCGTGGCTGAGCGCGAAGAAGGCCAGGAACGAGCCCGCCAGCAGTTTCAGCGCGCCGAGCACGATCCACCCGGGACCGGCGCTCAGCAGGGCGATCCACCAGGCCTTGCGCGAGGTGCGGCGGTCGCGCGGCAGGAAGCGCAGGAAGTCGACCTGCTCGCCGATCTGCGCCACCAGCGCGAACACGACGGAGGCCGCGGTGCCGAACAGCAGGAGATCGAGGTTGCCTGCGGGATCGCCGTGATCGCCGGCGAATTTGCGCCACTCGGTGAACGAATGCGGATTGGCCCAGGCGATCGCCGCGAACGGCATGATGTGGAGGATGATCCACAACGGCTGGGTCCAGAGCTGGAAGCGGCTGATCAGCGTGATGCCGTAGATCACGAGCGGAATGATTACGACTGCGCTGATCAAATAGCCGATCGGCCGGGGAATGCCGAAGCACATGTCCAGTGCGCTGGCCAGGATCACGGCCTCGATCGCGAAGAAGATGAAGGTGAAGGAGGCGTAGATCAGCGAGGTGATGGTCGAACCGATATAGCCGAAGCCGGCGCCGCGGGTCAGCAGATCGATATCGATGCCGCATTTTGCGGCGTGGTAGGCGATCGGCAGCCCGCAAAGGAAGATGATGACGCTGACGACCAGGATCGCGGCGGAGGCGTTCATCGCGCCATAGTTCAGCGTGATGGTGCCCCCGATCGCCTCCAGCGCAAGGAAGGAGATCGCGCCGAGCGCGGTGTTGGCGACGCGGGCGGCGGACCAGCGCCTGGCGCTCTTGGCGGTGAAGCGCAGCGCGTAGTCTTCCAGCGTCTGGTTGGCGACCCATTGATTGTATTGGCGCCTGACGCGGTCTATCCGCTGCCGCCCTGCCACTCGTTCTTACTCCTGGTCCACGATGCTCTGATCGCGGGCAAATCCCGTACCAAAAACCTACGTCGCTATTTTGCGGTGCAGTATACGCGATCTCACGTATCAGTGCGGTGCACAAAAGTAAGCAATCCTCGCCTCATCAATAAGCGTTCTCGAACCAGATGGGGTGCTCATGTCAGACGAAACAAAACCAGGACTGCAGTCTCCGCTTCGGCGCAAGCTCTTGATGGGAATGGCCGCTTTGCCGGCCGTTTCGATGCTGGGCCGTCCGGCATTTGCCGATGTTCCTGCAACCTCCGCGGTCAACACCACGGGTCTTGCAGTCACCGATAGCGAAGTCACGGTCGGTATCCTGCACTCGGTGACCGGCACCATGGCGATCTCCGAGACCGGATCGGTCGAGGCCGAGAAGCTCGCGATCGAGCAGATCAACGCCGCCGGCGGCGTGCTCGGCCGCAAGATCAAGTTCATCCAGGAAGACGGCGCGAGCGACTGGCCGACCTTCGCGGAAAAGGCGAAGAAGCTCCTGGTCAACGACAAATGCGCCGCCGTGATGGGCTGCTGGACCTCGGCCTCGCGCAAGGCGGTGCTGCCGGTGTTCGAGCAGTACAACGGCATGCTCTACTATCCGACCTTCTATGAAGGCCTCGAGCAGTCCAAGAACGTCATCTACACCGGCCAGGAGGCGACGCAGCAGATCATCGCCGGCCTCGACTGGGTCAACAAGACCAAGGGCGCCAAGAGCTTCTATCTGCTCGGCTCGGACTACATCTGGCCGCGCACCTCGAACAAGATCGCGCGCAAGCATATCGAGAACCACCTGCAGGGCTGCAAGGTGGTCGGCGAGGAATACTTCCCGCTCGGCTCGACCCAGTTCAACTCGGTCATCAACAAGATCAAGCTGACCAAGCCTGACGTGATCTACGCGATCATCGTCGGCGGCTCGAACGTCGCGTTCTACAAGCAGCTGAAGGCGGCCGGCATCGACCTGTCGAAGCAGACGCTGCTGACGATCTCGGTCACCGAGGACGAGATCGACGGTATCGGCGGCGAAAACATCGCCGGCGCCTACGCCTGTATGAAGTACTTCCAGTCGCTCGACAACGCCAACAACAAGGCGTTCGTGCCCGCCTTCAAGAAGATGTGGGGCGAGAAGACCGTGATCGGCGACGTGACGCAAGCCGCCTATCTCGGCCCGTGGCTGTGGAAGTTGACGGTGGAGAAGGCAGGCTCCTTCGACATCGACAAGATCGCGGCGGCGTCGCCCGGCGTCGAGTTCAAGGGCGCGCCGGAAGGCTACGTCCGGATCCACGAGAACCATCACTTGTGGTCAAAGACCCGCGTCGGACGCGCCAAGGCCGATGGCCAGTATGAGCTGATCTACGAGACCGCCGATCTCGTCGAGCCGGATCCGTTCCCCAAGGGTTACCAGTGAGGCGGCGCGCCTAGCGCGCCACCCTCAACCTCAACGCATCGCGGCGTGGACGTTACCCGCCCACGCCGCGGATCGGACGCCGCTGCGTCGCGGCGCACGCCGGTGGACTGCCCTTGGACTGGAGGATCAGATGTTCGGCGACTATTCGATCGGTGATCTCGGCGCCATCCTTGCGATGCAGGGATTCGCCGGGCTCATCCTGTTCTCCGTCTACGTGCTGATGGCGCTGGGGCTTGCCATCATCTTCGGCCAGATGGGCGTTATCAACATGGCCCATGGCGAGTTCATGATCCTCGGCGCCTACGTCACCTGGATGACGTCGAACACGGTGCAGCACATCGCGCCCTGGCTGTTTCCCGGCTACTTCTTCATCGCGATGATCCTGGCGTTCATCGCGTCCGGCGCGCTCGGCATGCTGGTCGAGTGGGCGCTGATACGGCATCTCTACAAGCGTCCGCTCGACACGCTGCTGGCGACCTGGGGTCTCAGCCTGATCCTGCAACAGGCCTATCGCTCGATCTTCGGCGCGCGCGAGGTCGGCGTCGAGCTGCCGGAGTGGATGATGGGTTCCTGGCAGGCGACCGACTCGATCCAGATCCCGATCAACGGCATGTTCGTGATGGCGCTGACCATCCTGATCACGATCGCGGTTGCCTACGTGCTGTTCTGGTCGAGCTGGGGCAAGCAGGTGCGCGCAGTGGTGCAGAACCGCGTGATGGCCGGCGCCGTCGGCATCAACACCGAGAAGGTCGACCGCTACACCTTTGCGCTCGGCTGCGGCATCGCCGGCGTCGCAGGCTCGGCCTTCACCATGATCGGGTCGACCGGGCCGACCGCCGGCCAGCTCTACATCGTCGATACCTTCCTGGTGGTCGTGTTCGGCGGCGCCGCGTCGCTGTTCGGCACCATTGCCTCGGCCTTCTCGATCTCGCAGACCCAGTCGACGCTGGAATTCTTCCTGTCGGGATCGATGGCCAAGGTGATCACGCTGCTCACGATCGTCGCGATCCTGATGGTGCGTCCGCAGGGGCTCTTCGCGCTCAAGGTCCGCAAATAAGAACAACAGGCAGGTCATGATCATCAACTCGCGCTTTTTCAATCGCTCTGAACTGATCGGCTTTTTTGCGCTCGCGGTGCTGTTGTTTGTCATCCTGCCGCTGTCGCTGGATATCTTCCGCCTCAACCTGGTCGCCAAATACCTGACCTACGCCTTCGTCGGCATCGGCCTCGTGCTGTGCTGGGGCTATGGCGGCATCTTGAGCCTGGGGCAGGGCGTGTTCTTCGGCCTCGGCGGCTACTGCATGGCGATGTACCTCAAGCTCGAGGCGTCCTCGGTTGCCAACACCAAGATCCAGTCGACGCCGGGCATTCCCGACTTCATGGACTGGAACCAGATCACGCAGCTTCCGCTGTTCTGGAAGCCGTTCCACAGTTTTCCGCTCACGGTGCTGGCGATCTTGCTGGTTCCCGCCTTCTTTGCGCTGATCATCGGCGCGGCGATGTTCAAGCGCCGGGTCGGCGGCGTGTATTTTGCGATCATCACGCAGGCCATCGCCGCGATCCTCACCATTCTGATCGTGGGACAGCAGGGCTACACCGGCGGCATCAACGGCATCACCGATCTGCGCACACTGCACGGTTGGGACATCCGCACGGATCACGCCAAATTCATTCTGTACTTTGTCGAGGTTGTGTTGCTGTTCGGTTGCATCGTCGCCGCGCAGTTCATCCGCCTGACAAAACTCGGGCGCATCCTGGTGGCGATGAGGGAGCAGGAGGACCGCGTGCGCTTCTCCGGTTACAGCGTCGCCAATTTCAAGATCTTCGCGTTCTGCGCCGCGGCGGTGTTTGCCGCGATCGGCGGCGCCATGTTCACGCTCGAGGTCGGCTTCATGTCGCCGTCCTTTGTCGGCATTGTGCCGTCGATCGAGATGGTGATCTACACCGCGGTCGGTGGCCGGATGTCGATCTTCGGTGCGGTCTGGGGCGCGCTGCTGGTCAATTTCGCCAAGACCAGCCTCTCGGAGTCCTTCCCGCAGCTCTGGCTGTTCGGCCTCGGCGCGCTGTTCATCGCGGTCGTGCTGGCGTTCCCGAACGGGCTCTCCGGCATCTGGGCGGACCACGTCCAGCCGCGCATCGAGCGCCTGCTGGCATCGCGAAGATCAAAATCGGCGGCGCTTGTCGCCGACGGCGCACCGGCTGAGTGAGGAGGAACCATCATGCTCGTCGGTCATCAGCCCAAGGACTTCCTGCTCGCGGTCTCCGGCCTCACCGTGTCCTTTGACGGCTTCAAGGCGGTGAACGATCTCTCCTTCTATGTCGAGGAGAACGAGATCCGCGTCATCATCGGCCCGAACGGCGCCGGCAAGACCACGGTGCTCGACCTGATCTGCGGCAAGACCAGGGCCACATCAGGCTCGATCCAGTTCCGCGGCCAGGAGCTGACCAGGCTGCGCGAGAACGAAATCGTGCAGGCCGGCGTCGGCCGCAAGTTCCAGACGCCGTCGGTGTTCGAGGATCTCATCGTGTTCGAGAACCTCGAAATCTCCTATCCGCGCGGCCGCACCGTGTTCGGCTCGCTGGCCTTCCAGCGCGATGATGCGGTCAAGCAGCGGGTCGAGGAGGTCGCCGAGATGATCTTCCTGAAGGATCGCCTCAACACCTATGCCGACCAGCTGAGCCACGGCCAGAAGCAGTGGCTCGAGATCGGCATGCTGCTGATCCAGGACCCGGACTTGCTGATGCTCGACGAGCCGGTCGCCGGCATGAGCGTGTCCGAGCGCGCCAAGACCGCCGAGCTGCTCAACCGCATCATCAAGGACCGCTCGGTGCTGGTGATCGAGCACGACATGAAGTTCGTCGAGGACATCGCCCACAAGGTCACCGTGCTGCACCAGGGACAGATCCTGTCCGAGGGAACCATGGAGCACGTCAAGAACGATCCCAAGGTCATTGAAGTTTACCTGGGCCACTAGCCCATGATCCCGGAAAGTGGCGTCCGGTTTCCGGACAAGATCATGGGCACGAACTAAGGAGCGCGTCGATGCTGGCAATCAATGATCTTCACGTCGCCTATGGCCAGAGCGAGGTGCTGCACGGCCTCAACGTCTCAGTCGCGCCCAACGAGATCGTTGCGATCATGGGCCGCAACGGCATGGGCAAGACCACGCTGATGAAGTCCCTGATGGGCATCCTGCCGGCCAAGAGCGGCAAGGTGACGATGGACGGCACCGAGCTCGGCACCATGAAGAGCTACGAGCGGGTCGCGAAGGGCCTCGCCTATGTACCGCAGGGCCGCATGATCTTCTCAACCATGACGGTGAAGGAGAACATCGAGACCGGGCTCGTGGTGTCAGGCGGTTCCGAGGTCCCCGGCGATATCTACGAACTGTTCCCGGTGCTGCTCGAGATGAAGGGCCGCCGCGGCGGCAATCTCTCGGGTGGGCAACAGCAGCAGCTCGCGATCGCCCGGGCACTTGCGACCAAGCCGAAGGTGCTGCTGCTGGACGAGCCGACCGAGGGCATCCAGCCGTCGATCATCAAGGACATGGCGCGCACCTTGAAGCGGATCCGCGACGAGCGGGGGCTATCGATCGTCGTCTCCGAGCAGGTGCTGAGCTTCGCGCTCGACATCGCTGACCGCGTGCTCGTCATCGAGAACGGCGAGATCGTCCGCGACGATCCGCGCGACAGCGTCGATGCCGCACAGATCTCGAAATATCTGTCTGTCTAACCAGTAACCCAAGGGGAGCAAGCGATGCCAGATACACTGATCAAGGTTGATCTCAGCAAGTCCGCCTATGAAAACGACAAGATCCACAACCGCTGGCATCCGGAGGTTCCGATCGTCGAGTGGGTCAGCCCGGGCGACGATTTCATCATCGAGACCGTCGACTGGACCGGCGGCTTCATCAAGAATAACGACTCGGCCGACGACGTTCGCGACATCGACCTGTCGATCGTGCACTTCCTGTCGGGCCCGATCGGCGTCAAGGGTGCCGAGCCCGGCGACCTCCTGGTTGTTGACCTGCTCGACGTCGGTCCGCTCAAGGAGAGCCTGTGGGGCTTCAACGGTTTCTTCTCCAAGCAGAATGGCGGCGGCTTCCTGACCGACCATTTCCCGCTGGCGCAGAAGTCGATCTGGGACATCAAGGGTCTCTACACGTCGTCGCGCCACATCCCCGGTGTGAACTTCGCCGGACTGATCCATCCCGGCCTGATCGGGTGCTTGCCCGATGCGAAGATGCTGGCGGCCTGGAACAAGCGCGAGGCCGAGCTGATCGCGACCAACCCGACCCGCGTGCCGGGCCTCGCCAATCCGCCGTTCGCGCCGACCGCCCATGCCGGCCAGGCCAAGGGCGATGCCAAGGCCAAGATCGGTCTCGAAGGCGCGCGCACCGTGCCGCCGCGCGAGCATGGCGGCAATTGCGACATCAAGGACCTTTCGCGCGGCTCGAAGATCTATTTCCCGGTCTATGTGCCGGGCGGCGGGCTCTCGATGGGCGACCTGCATTTCAGCCAGGGCGACGGCGAGATCACCTTCTGTGGCGCCATCGAAATGGCCGGCTGGTTGCATATCAAGGTCGATATCATCAAGGACGGCGTAGCGAAGTACGGCATCAAGAACCCCGTGTTCAAGCCGTCGCCGATCACGCCGAACTACAAGGACTATTTGATCTTCGAGGGCATCTCGGTCGACGAGGCCGGCAAGCAGCACTATCTCGACGTCCACATCGCCTATCGCCAGGCCTGCCTGAACGCGATCGAGTACCTGAAGAAGTTCGGCTACTCCGGCGCCCAGGCCTATTCGATCCTCGGCACCGCGCCGTGTCAGGGCCACATCTCCGGCGTGGTCGACGTGCCCAATGCCTGCGCCACGCTGTGGCTGCCGACGGAAATCTTCGACTTCGACGTGATGCCGTCGTCGGCGGGACCGATCAAGCACATCAAGGGTGACATCCAGATGCCGATCTCGCCCGACAAGTGATCCTTCAAGTGATCCCTGCGCGAAGGATGCGGGACGGCTGCGTATTGGCCGCCTCGCATCCATCGCCGGATGTCACGCACGACTGCGCAAGGATTAAGGAAATGCCGATCTACGAATATCTCTGCAACGACTGCGGTCCCTTCACCGACATGCGGCCGATGGCCGAATGCGACCTGCCGCAGGACTGTCCGCAATGCGAGACGACGTCGCCGCGCGTGATACTGACCGCGCCGGCGTTCTTCTGCATGCCCTCGGACAAGCGCAAGGCGCACGCCACCAATGAGCAGAGCCGGCACGCGCCGAAGACGCTCGATCAGTACAAGGCCGCGCACGGGCCGGGCTGCGGCTGCTGTTCCACCACGGGCAAGAACAAGCCGGCACGGCTGATGACCAAGACCAAGAGCGGGGCAAAGGGCTTTCCGACCGCGCGTCCCTGGATGATCAGCCACTGACGGCGTGGCTGGTCGTCAGGCCTGCTCGGCGACCTTCAACGCTTCGGTGCGGATCTCCTCGACCAGCCGTTCCTTCAGGGCGACGAATTCCGGCGTGGTCTTGATCTTGTAGGAGCGGGGATGCGGCAGATCGACCGTAATCTCGGCCTTGATGCGGCCGGGGCGCGCGCTCATGACGATCACGCGGCTGCCGAGGAAGATCGCTTCCTCGATGTCGTGCGTCACGAACAGCACGGTCTTCTGGTCGCGTTCCCAGATCCCGAGCAGCATCTCCTGCATCAATGCCCGCGTCTGGTTGTCGAGCGCGCCGAACGGCTCGTCGAGCAGCAGGATCTTCGGATCATTGGCCAGCGCCCGGGCAATCGCCGTGCGTTGCTGCATGCCGCCCGACAACTGCTTGGGCCAGTGATTTTCGAAGCCGGATAGCCCGACCCGGCGAATGAAGGCGTCGGCTATCTCGTGGCGCTCGGCTTGCGGAACACCGCGCTCGCGCAGGCCGAAGGCGATGTTCTCGCGCACGGTCAGCCAGGGAAACAGCGTGTAGGATTGGAACACCATGCCGCGATCGGCGCCGGGGTCCGTGACCTCGCGGCCATCGAGCGTGACCCGCCCGCTGGTCGGCCGGTCGAGCCCGGCGATGATCCTGAGCAGGGTGGATTTTCCGCAACCCGACGGCCCGAGAATGGTGACGAAGTCGTTGTCGCCAACATCGAGGCTTGTCGGCTCGAGCGCTTTGGTCGGCGCATGGCCGGCGCGGGCGGGGAAGGTTCGCGAGACCTGATCGATCCTGAGCGCGGTCATGCAAGCTTCCACGGGAACAGCCAGGCGTTGAAGGCCTTGAACAGGAAGTCGGAGATCAGGCCGATCAGCCCGATGACGATGATGCCGAAGATGATCTGGCCGGTGTTGAGCAGTGCCTGGCTGTCGGTGATCATGTGCCCGATGCCCGACGACGAGCCGATCAATTCGGCGACGATGACGTAGGTCCAGGCCCAGCCCAGCACCAGCCGGAGGATCTCGGCAATCTCGGGGGCTGCGGAGGGCAGCAGCACGCGGCGGATGATGCCGCGGTCGCGGGCGCCGAGCGTGTAGGCGGCTTCGACCAGGTCGCGTCTTGTGGCGCCGACGGTCACCGCCACCATCAGGATGATCTGAAACACCGCGCCGATGAAGATCACGAGCAGCTTTTGCAGCTCGCCGATGCCCGCCCACAGGATCAACAGCGGGATGAAGGCGGAGGCCGGCAGATAGCGCGCAAAGGACACGAAGGGTTCGAGGAAGGCTTCGATCGGCTTGTAGGCGCCCATCAGCACGCCGAGCGGCACCGCGATCGCGGCGGCAAGGGCAAAGCCGCCGACGACCCGCCAGATCGTCATCCCGATATCGAACAGGAAGCCTTGCTTGGCGATCAGCTCATAGCCCTCCTGCACCATGGTCAGGGGATTGGCGAGGAATGTCTTCGACACGTGGCCGCCGAACGTGGCCCAGGACCACAGGGCGACGAACAGCACGAAGAACGCGAGGCCGTAGGCCACGCGCTGCTTCGATGTCGTGGGCTCGAGAGGACGCATCACGGTATCCAGGCGAATCTCATGCGCCAGTCCCGCCTGCAGTGCCGCGAGGCGGGGCCGGCCGAAATGATTGTTGCGTTACTTGATGAAGCTTGCGTCGTAGATGTCGTCGACCTTCGGCGCAGCCTTGATGATGCCGACCTCGAGCAGCAGCTCGGCTGCATCCTTGTTGAAGGTGAGGAAGTCGCCGGCGAAGAATTTCTGGTTGGCGGCCTTGTCCTGCCAGCGCAGGTATTTTGCCGAGTTGCCGAACTGCTCGCCGGACTGCTTCACGTCTGCGCCCATGATCTCGTAGGCCTTGGCCTGATCCTTGGCGATCATGTCCAGCGCCTCGAAATAGCTGTCGGCGAGCGCCTGGGCCGCCTTCGGATTGTCGGTCAGGAATTTTGGCGTGCAGCCGAACGTATCCATCACCATCGGATAGTCGAGCGTGGTCGCGATGATCTTGCCCTTGTCGGGCGCCGCGCGCACGGTCGACAGATAAGGCTCGTAGGTCATCGCGGCATCGTTCTGACCGGAGACGAAGGCCTGCGCGGCGGCAGCCGGCTCCAGATTCACCACGGTGACATCCTTCACCGTGAGGCCATTCTTCTTCAGCATCCAGGCCAGCGCGAAATAGGGCGAGGTGCCTGGCGCGGAGGCGGCGACGGTCTTGCCCTTCAGGTCCTTGATCGCGACGACGTCGTTGCGCACGGCCATGCCGTCGGCGCCATAGCTCTTGTCGAGCTGGAAGATCTGCTTGGTCGCGACGCCATTGGCATTCCAGGAGATCCAGGTCTCGACCGTCGTGGCGGCGCACTGGATGTCGCCCGAGGCAATCGCGAGATGCCGGTCCTTCTGCGGGATCTTCTTCAGCGTCACGTCGAGGCCGTTCTTCTTGAAGATGCCGGCCTCCTTGGCGAGCGTCAGCGGTGCGAAGCCGGTCCATCCGGAGATGCCGACGCCGACCTTGACGTCATCGGCGAGCGCGGCGGTGGACGCGAGCAAAGCTGCGACTGCGGGCAATAGCTTGAAGGAACGCATGATTGTCGACTCCTTGAACGACGGATTGAAGCCTGTTGATCTCTTCACGTCAGTGATCTCCTCACGTCAGTGATCTCTTCACGTCAGTCGCGGCGGATTGCCGCATGAGACGCGTCTGTGAATAGTTGCCCATGATGCATTGCATGAATTATGCCGCGCAAGATGTTCTCAGCCTCCCGTGAAGCGAGCTACCAGCCGGTGCGTCTCGCCCGGATAGTGCAGCCGCACCGCGGTCAGCGTCCGTGCGCTGCGCCAGGTATAGCGATCGATCACGAGGCAGGGCGCGCCGACCGCGATGTCGAGTGCCTTGGCCGTGCGATCGTCGGCAACGACGGCGCTGATTGTGTGCTCAGCCTCGGTCCACGGCACATGATGCAGCAGCCATGATCCCGGCGGTTCGCGTGCAAAGTCGGCCGTTGCGGCCTCCGGCACGGTGGCGAGATCGATCAGCCTGTCCTCGACGGCGAACGGCACATTGTCGGCGCTGTGCCGGCAGGCGATCGCGACCACCTTGCCGGCCTTGCTTGCACCGAGCCGGGCGCGATCAGCCGATGTGGCGGTGCGCCGCCGGCAATCGATCAGCTGATAGCCATAGCTGCGCCCGAGCGCGGTGATCTCGGCTCTGATGTCGGCGATCTTGAGCACCGCCGACAGATGCTGCGGACGGCGCACGAAGGAACCGGCGCGGCGGCGGCGCTCGATCAGGTCGGCCTGCGCCAGCTCCGACAGCGCCTTGCTCACCGTCATTCGCGAGCAGTGATAGCGCGCCATCAATTGATGCTCGAAGGGGATGCGATGACCCGGCGGCCATTCGCCGGTCAGGATCCGCGTCTCGATGTCGAGCCGGATCCGCTTGTAGAGCGTCGGCTTGCCGGCCGTATCAGGGCGGGCCCGATCGGAGGCGAGACTCATGCCACGAGCCTCCGGATGCTTGCATTGAATTGCTCGCGCGCCCTGGCACGCAGCCGGTGCCGTCCGCCCGCGACCACCTTGTCGCCGCCGGCCCAGACGCAGTCGATCGCGTCGGCTCCGGCCGCAAACAGCCAGCCGTCGAGAACGGCATCGTCTGACCGTCCGGCCAGGGACGGATGCGCGGTGTCGAGGGTGACGATGTCGGCCCGCGCGCCGGGGACCAGCCCAGTCCTGGTTTGTGCCAGCGCCTGCGCACCGCCTGCGAGCGCGTGATCGAGCAGCGCGCGGCCGGTGGATGCGCCGGGACGCCCGGAGAGCACATTGCGCTCCCGGTGCTTCAGTCGCTGGCCGTACTCGAGCTGACGCAGCTCGTCGGCGACTCCGACCAGCACGTTGGAATCGGTTCCGATGCCGAACCGGCCGCCTGCGGCGAGGAATTCGCGCGCCGAAAAGATGCCGTCGCCGAGACTCGCTTCGGTGACCGGGCAGAGGCCGGCCACTGCGCCGCAGCGGGCGAGCGCAACGACTTCCTGATCCGTCATGTGGGTCGCGTGAATCAGGCACCAGCGCTGATTGACGGGCGCATGTTCGAGCAGCCATTCCACCGGCCGCTGCCCGGACCAGGCGAGGCAATCCTCGACCTCGCGCACCTGCTCGGCAGCGTGGATATGGATTGGGTCTGGCCCGGCGAGCGGGATGATCGCCGCAAGTTCATCGGGTGACACCGCACGAAGGCTATGTGGCGCGATGCCGATATTGGCGCCGGGCAATTTTCGGATCACCTCGCGCGAGGCTGCCATCAGCGCGGCGAACTGATCGACCGAGCAGATGAAGCGACGCTGACCCGCATGCGGCGCTGCGCCGCCAAAAGTGCTGTGGGCATAGAAGCTCGGCAGCAGCGTCAGCCCGATGCCGGAGGCCTCAGTGGCTTCAGCAATGCGCACTGCCATCTCGGCAGGATTGGCATAAGGCGAGCCGTCGCGATCATGATGCAGATAGTGAAACTCGCCGACGCGGGTAAAGCCCCGCTCGAGCATCTCGACATAGAGCAGGGTCGCTACGGCCGCGACGTCGTCCGGCGTCATTTCCAACGCAAAGCGATACATCGTCTCACGCCAGGTCCAGAACGTATCGGTGGTGTCGCCGCGCAGCTCGGCGAGGCCGGCCATGCCGCGCTGAAAGGCGTGGCTGTGCAGGCTCGCCAATCCCGGAACCGCCACTTGGTGACGTTCGTCGCCGGCGGTCGCCGCCACGCCCGGCGTCACCGAAGCGATCGTGCCGCTGGCGACGGCGACCTGCACGTCACTGGCCCAGCCCGAAGGCAGCAGCGCGAATGCGAAATGCAGTCGTGTCATTTTTCCACGCCGGCTGGACAGAACCGGCACACGATTATATGTCTAGACATATAAGTCAAGCATCCCACCTCGAGGGGACGATCGCATGGCAGAGCGTTTCGACCGCATCTGGCACAACGCCCGGCTCGCCCCGATGCGCGGCGATCGCGCCGATCTCGGCGAGATCGAGCGGGGCCTGATCGCGGCGCGTGACGGCCGCATCGTCTATGCGGGCGCGCAATCGGATTTTCCTGTGGATGCGGACGCCATTCAACGGATCGATTGCGGCGGCCGCTGGATCACGCCCGGGCTGGTCGATTGCCACACCCATCTCGTCTTTGGCGGCAACCGCGCGCATGAGTTCGAGCTTCGCCTAAAGGGCGCGAGCTATGAGGAGATCGCGCGCGCGGGCGGCGGCATCGTCTCGACCGTGGCGGCGACGCGCAAGGCGACCGAGGCGGAGCTTGTCGCCGGCGCACTGCCGCGGCTCGACGCGCTGGTCGGCGAGGGCGCAACCACCGTCGAGATCAAGTCCGGCTATGGCCTGAATGCCGAGACCGAGATGCGGCAGCTGGCCGCCGCACGCAGTCTCGGCCAGCTGCGGCAGGTTGCGATCCGCACGTCCTTTCTCGGTGCGCATGCGCTGCCGCCCGAAGCCGATGGCGACAAGGATCGCTACATCGATCTGGTCTGCAACGAGATGCTGCCGGCCGTGGCCAAGGCCGGTCTTGCCGATGCCGTTGACGGCTTCATGGAGGGCATTGCATTTTCCGGAGAGCAGACGGCGCGGGTGTTCGAGGCGGCGCGTACGCTCGGACTACCCGTGAAGCTGCATGCGGATCAACTGTCAAATCTTGGCGGTGCAGCGCTCGCCGCAAGATTCTCCGCGCTATCAGCCGATCATCTGGAGCACACCGATGAAGCCGGCGTCGCCGCGATGGCAAAGGCGGGGACCGTCGCGGTCCTGCTGCCCGGCGCGTTCTACTTCATTCGTGAAACGCAGAAGCCGCCGGTCGAGCTATTCCGCGCCCACGGCGTGCAGATGGCGCTGGCGACCGACTGCAATCCCGGCAGCTCGCCGCTCACCTCGCTCTTGCTCGCGATGAACATGGGCGCAACGCTGTTCCGGATGACGGTCGCTGAATGTCTCGCCGGCGTGACGCGGGAAGGAGCGCGCGCGCTCGGCATGCTCGCCGAGACCGGCACGCTCGAAGCCGGCAAATGGTGCGATTTCGCGATCTGGGACATCGAGCGCCCGGCCGAACTGGTTTACCGCATTGGCTTCAACCCGCTGCACAGCCGGGTGTGGAGGGGACAATGAGTGACCGCGATGCGCCTGTCGTCGTGACACCCGGAACCGTCGGCCTGGACGTGCTGGCGCGAGTGCTTGCGGGCGCGACCATCGTGCTCGATCCGTCGTGTTGGCCGCGCGTCGAGGCGGCTGCGGAGATCGTGGCGAAGGCCGCGCGTATCGATGTTCCCGTCTACGGCATCAATACCGGCTTCGGGAAGCTGGCGTCGACGCGCATCGCGCCTGATCAAACAGCACTGCTTCAGCGCAACCTCATCCTGTCGCATTGCTGCGGGGTCGGGCCAGCGACGCCCGAGCCGATCGTCCGCCTGATGATGGCGCTGAAAGTGATCTCGCTCGGCCGCGGCGCGTCCGGCGTGCGCCGCGACGTCATCGAGCAGTTGCAGGGCATGCTGGCGCGCGGCGTTGATCCGCTGGTGCCGCAGCAGGGCTCCGTCGGGGCCTCCGGCGATCTGGCGCCGCTCGCCCATATGACCGCGGTCATGATCGGGGAAGGGCAGGCAGTCGTGGACGGCAAGGTCGTGCCGGGCCGCGAGGCACTTGCGGCCGCCGGTCTCGCGCCGCTGACGCTTGGTCCCAAAGAGGGGCTTGCGCTGATCAACGGCACACAGTTTTCGACCGCGTATGCGATTTCCGGCCTGCTGCGCGCGCATCGTCTGGCGCGTGCCGCGCTGGTGACCGGTGCGCTGTCAGTTGACGCGGCGATGGCGTCCACGGTGCCGTTCCGCCCGGAAATCCAGGCATTGCGCGGCCATGACGGGCAGATCGCCGCGGCAGCTGCCTTGACTGCGCTGCTCGACGGCAGCGACATCAGGCAATCGCACCTCGAAGGCGATGAGCGGGTGCAGGACCCTTATTGTCTGCGCTGCCAGCCGCAGGTCGCGGGCGCGGTGCTCGATCTGCTCGCGCAAGCCGCGCGCGGGCTGACCATCGAGGCCAACGCCGTGACCGACAACCCGCTGGTCCTGGTTGAGACCGGCGAGATCGTCTCGGGCGGCAATTTTCATGCTGAGCCGGTGGCGTTCGCAGCCGACCAGATCGCGCTCGGTCTGGCTGAGATCGGCGCGACCAGCGAGCGGCGGATCGCGACCCTCGTCGACCCAGCCCTGAACTTCGGTCTGCCGCCGTTCCTGACGCCCGAGCCCGGCATCAATTCCGGCTTTATGATCGCCGAGGTGACGGCGGCGGCGCTCTATGCCGAGAACAAGCAGCGCGCAATGCCGTGCTCAATCGACTCCACGCCGACCAGCGCCAATCAGGAGGATCACGTCTCGATGGCCGCGCACGCCGCGCGCCGGCTGTCCGACATGGCCGACAACCTTGCCGCCATCCTCGGCATCGAGCTCCTGGTCGCCGCGCAAGGCATCACCTTGCGCGCACCACATTCGACAAGTGCGCCGCTCGCGGCCGTCATCGCCGCGTTGCGCGAGCACGTTCCGGCGCTCGCTGCTGATCGCTACATGGCCGACGATCTCGCCAAGGCTGCGGCGCTGATCGAGGCCGATACGTTACCGGCCACGGCGATCGCCGCCCTTTCAGCTGATCCGTTTCCAAGACTTGCCTAGAAGACTTGCCTAGAAGACTTGCTTAGCCCACAGGAACATCCGTCATGAACCGCCGACTGGATAACGAACGTGTCATCCGTGCTCCCCGCGGCCCCGAGATCAGCGCGAAGAGCTGGCTGACGGAAGCACCGCTGCGCATGCTGATGAACAATCTGGATCCAGATGTCGCCGAGCGTCCGAGCGAGCTTGTGGTCTATGGCGGCATCGGACGTGCGGCGCGCGACTGGGAGAGCTTTGACCGGATTGCCGCCTCCCTGCGCAAGCTCGAAGGCGACCAGACGCTGCTGGTGCAATCCGGCAAGCCGGTCGGCATCTTCCGCACCCATGCGGATGCGCCGCGCGTCCTGATCGCGAATTCGAACCTGGTGCCGCATTGGGCAACGCTCGATCATTTCAACGAGCTCGACCGGCAGGGCCTGATGATGTTCGGCCAGATGACGGCGGGGTCATGGATCTATATCGGCAGCCAGGGGATCGTGCAGGGGACCTACGAGACGTTTGTCGAGGTCGGGCGCCGGCATTATGGCGGCAGTCTCGCCGGCAAATGGATCCTCACGGCGGGCCTCGGCGGCATGGGCGGCGCGCAGCCGCTCGCCGCGACGATGGCGGGCGCCTCGATGCTGGCGGTGGAATGCCAGCCGAGCCGCATTGAGATGCGCTTGCGCACGGGTTACCTCGACCGCCAGGCGACGACGCTCGATGAAGCGCTGGCGATCATCGCTGACGCGGCCAAGAGCCAAAAGCCGGTTTCGGTCGGCCTGCTCGGCAACGCGGCCGAGATCTTTCCCGAACTGGTGCGCCGCGGCGTGCGGCCGGACATCGTGACCGACCAGACCAGCGCGCACGATCCGATCAACGGCTATCTGCCGAAGGGGTGGACGCTTGCCGAGTGGGAAGCCAGGCGCGCCGCCGATCCGAAGGCCGTGGAAAGCGCAGCCAAGACCTCGATGGTCGATCACGTCCAGGCCATGCTGGATTTCCACGCGCAGGGAATCCCGACGCTCGACTACGGCAACAATATTCGCCAGATGGCGAAGGACATGGGCCTGAAGCAGGCGTTCGATTTTCCGGGCTTCGTTCCGGCCTATATCCGTCCGCTGTTTTGCCGCGGTGTGGGACCGTTTCGCTGGGCGGCGCTGTCAGGGGATCCCGAGGACATCTTCAAGACCGATGCCAAGGTCAAGGAACTGATGCCCAACGACAGCCATCTGCACAATTGGCTAGACATGGCCAAGGCGCGCATCAAGTTTCAGGGGCTGCCGGCGCGAATTTGCTGGGTCGGCCTCGGCGACCGCCATCGTCTCGGCCTTGCCTTCAACGAGATGGTGGCGCGCGGCGAACTCAAGGCGCCGATCGTGATCGGCCGCGACCATCTCGACAGCGGCTCGGTGGCGAGCCCGAACCGCGAGACCGAGGCGATGCGCGATGGCTCGGACGCGGTGTCGGATTGGCCGTTGCTCAACGCTCTGCTCAACTGTGCGAGCGGCGCGACCTGGGTGTCACTGCACCATGGCGGCGGCGTCGGCATCGGCTACTCGCAGCACGCCGGCATGGTGATCGTTGCCGACGGCACGCCGGAGGCGGCGCGCCGCCTCGAGCGCGTGCTGTGGAACGATCCGGCGACCGGCGTCATGCGTCACGCCGACGCCGGCTATGAGACCGCGGTCGAATGCGCCCGGGCCAATGGGCTTGATCTGCCGAGCTTGCGCGCCTGAGTCGACGTTGGCGCGAAGCGGGGTTCTCGCCAAGCATTTCAATCCGCCGAGAGCGGTTCGCCGGTCAGCGACCAGCTCTCGCCATCGAATGTCGCAATCCGCAGCGTCCGGAACGGCGTGTAGTCGCCGGGCCGGGTGCTGATCGAGATGCCCGGCAGCATCATCGGCAGCCGCTCGCCGTTCAACGAGGTCGCCTCCTTGATCAGGTTCTCGCGGGTCAATTGATTGCCGCATTTGCGCAATGCCAACTCCACTGCATGCACGTTCATGTAGGCGACCAGCACGGAATAGTCGTCCGGATTGGCCGAAGGTGCGTATTTTTTCAGGAAATCCTTGTAGGCGTTGACTTCGTCGTCCTTGGCCCAGGCCGGATCGCCCGGCTGCTTGAGAAACTGCGTGGTCACCAGTCCTTTCGACGCTTCGAGGCCCGCCGGCTTCAGGATGGTGTCGACCGACGCCGTCGAGCCGCCGATCACATGCAGCGGCTTCCAGCCGAGCTCATAGACCTTGCGGATCGATTGCGCGGCGGCCTTCGACGACGACTGCTCGATCAGGGTGTCGACGCCGGCGGCCTTGAGCTGGACGATCTGCGAGTCGATCGTCGGGTCGGCGAGTTCGTAGGAGGCCTGGGCGACGATTAACTCGGCCTTGGGGCCGAGGCCGGCGCGGAGGCCCTTGAGGTAATCCTTGCCGTAGTCGTCATTCTGGTAAAGCACGCCGATCCTGGCGTCGGGTTTTGCGGCCAATATGTACTTGGCGACGACGCGGCCTTCGGTTTCGAAGTCCGGATAGAGCGGGATGGTCCACGGGAACGCCTTGGGATCGTTGAAGCGGCGTCCGCCGGCGGTGATGAAGAGCTGTGGCACCTGCTTGCCGTTGAGGTATTTCTGGATCGCGACGTTGGGCGCGGTGCCGATCGTGCCGACCTCGGCCAATACGCCGACGTCCTCGATCAGCTTGCGCGATTGCTCGACCGCCTTCGGCGCGCTGTAGGCATTGTCGAGCTGCGTGAAGTTGATCTTGCGGCCGTTAATGCCTCCTCGTGCGTTCAACATCTCGAAATAGCCGACCACGGCGCGCCCGGCGCCCGCGCCGAAAGCGGAGGCGGGGCCGCTCAGCGGCGTCGACTGGCCGAGCTTGATCTCGGTGTCGCTGGCGCCGGGACCATAGGCCTTCTGCGCGTCGGCAGGTGCCGCCAGCAGGCCGGACAGCGCGACGGCCGCCAGCGCCCGGGTGATGATGGGGTTCAAGGTCGTTCCTCCCTGCAATTCGTTTCTTGTTGCAATCGATCTGCGCTAGCGCAGCAGCTCGCGGGCGATCACCACGCGCTGGATCTGGTTGGTGCCTTCAAAAATCTGGGTCAGCTTGGCGTCGCGCATCATGCGCTCGACCGGATAGTCCATGGTGTAGCCGTAGCCGCCGAAGATCTGGACGGCGTCGGTCGTCACCTTCATCGCCATGTCGCTGCCGACGCATTTGGCCATGCTGGCGAGCACATTGAGGCGCTTCCAGTCCCCGGCATCGCCGGCGCGGGCGCATTCATAGACCAGTGCGCGGGCAGCCTCGATCTGCATGGCCATGTCGGCGAGCATGAACTGCACGCCCTGGAACTCGGCGATCGGCTTCTTGAACTGCTTGCGCTCCTTGGCGTAGGCGATGCAGGCATCGAGCGCGCCCTGCGCCAGGCCGACCGACTGGGCGCCGATGGTAGGGCGGTTGAGGTCGAGCGCGCGCATCGACGCGCGAAAACCCTTGCCTTCCTCGCCGACGAGATTCTCGGCCGGGACCCGGACATTGTCGAAGAAGATCGGCGTGTTGGGGGCGCCGCGAAACCCCATCTTGCGCTCATGGCGGCCGAACGAGACGCCCGGCATCTTTTTCGGCTCGACGATGAAGGCGCTGATGCCATCAGCGCCGGCGCCGTCACTGGTCCGCGCCATCACCACGATATAGTCGGCGACGACGCCGTAGCTGCACCATTGCTTGCGGCCGTTGAGGACGTAGCTGTCGCCGTCCTTCCGGGCGCGGGTGTTGAGCGCGGCGACATCGGAGCCGGCCTGCGGCTCGGAAATCGCGATCGCGGTGACGATGCCGCCCTCGGCGATGATGGGCAGATATTTCCGGCGCTGCTCTTCCGAGCCGAAATGCAGCAGCGGCATGATGAACATGGTGTTGAGTGCCGCTATCGACGCGCAAGCGGGCGAGACCTTCGAGATCTCCTCCCGCGCGATGCAGGCCATGGTCAGATTGCCGTTCGGGCCGCCATAACGCTCCGGCACCCAGAGCTGCATCAGTCCCATCTCGCCGAACAGCTTGACCAGCTCAAGCGGGAAGCGGTCGGTCTCGTCGATCTCGGCGGCGATCGGCGCCACGTGCCTGGCGACCATCCTGCGCACGTTGTCACGGAATGCGACCTGCTCCTCGGAAAAACTCATACGGAACTCCCCGTTTTGTTTTCTTTGCCGGAAGCCAAAAAGGGACTTCCATTGAATGGGTGATCCATTTAATAATTCACCGCATGAGCACCAAGTCAAGCCCTCGCGCGCCGCAGCGCCCTCGTACCGCCTCGCCGAACCGGCGGGAGCGGGCCACCGATCTTCGTGCCGCGGGCTCCGCGGCCGCGCCGACCTTCAAGCCGATCCACACCAGGCGGACGTTCGAGGAGATCTGTGAGCGCATTCGCGAGCAGCTGGCGCTCGGCGTGCTGAAGCCCGGCGACAAGCTGCCGGCCGAGCGTGAGCTGGCGCAGCAGCTCGGCGTCAGCAGGAACGTGCTGCGCGAGGCGCTGCGCAGCCTCGAGATGGCCGGCGTGCTGCGGCTGCAGAAGGGCGTCAAGGGCGGCGCCTTCATCCAACAGGGCGATACGCGCCGCATGAACGAGGTCATGCGCGACATGCTGAGCCTCGGCACGATTTCGGTGCGGGAGTTGTCGGAGGCGAGGGTTCATGTGCTCGACCTCGTGGTGCAGCTGGCCTGTGCGAATGCGCGGCGCGTCGACCTCGACGCGCTCGAAGCCAATATTGAGCGGACGGAGCTCGCTACGAAGGAGGGCCGGCTGCTCGATCGGGTCGAGTGTTCGCGCGAGTTCTACAAGCTGCTCGCGGCGTCGACCGGCAACAAGGTGATCGCGATGATCGTGGATTCCGTCACCGAGATCCATATGCGCTTCGTCTATGCCAAGGTCGCCTCGAGCGGGGTCGCGATGGCGCGGCTCGCAGAGAAGCGGCGGCAATTCCTGGCGGCGCTGAGCGAGCGCGACGTGGCGCTGGCGAGCCGGCTGCTGCGGTCGCACCTCGAATCCGTGCAGCGCATGCTGGAGCAGGATCCGGGCGCGATGTCGCTTCACGTTGCCTTGGCGGACGTGCAGCCGGGGATGCGCCGGTAGCGCGCCGGGCCGGCAGAACAAATCAACGCTCAAACAGCAATAACAAGGGAGGAAAACGTGTCCAATTACGCCAAGTATGAATGTCTGACGGTCGAGGTTGTGGACAAGGTCGCAACCGTGACCTTGAACCGTCCGCAGGCCCGCAATGCCATCAATCAGAAGCTGATCCGCGAACTGCGGACGATTTGGGACGATCTTGCTGACGACCATGCCGTCAATGCCGTGGTGCTGACCGGCGCCGGCGACTTCTTCAGCGTCGGCGGCGACGTGAAGGCGATGTCGGAGCGGCCGGGCGGCGACGTACTCGAAGAGGGCGAGGTGCACGATCCCATGATCAGCCGGCGCGGCGTCACCCGCCAGCTCGAGCTCGACAAGCCGATCATCGCGGCGATCAACGGCGACGCCATCGGACTTGCTGCGACTCATGCATTGCTCTGTGACATCACGGTGATGGCCGAGGACGCCCGGATCGGTGACACCCACGTCTCGCGTGTCGGTCTGGTCGCGGGCGACGGCGGCACGGTGATCTGGCCGCTGTTGATCGGCATCAACAAGGCCAAGGAATTCTTGATCCGCGGCACGCTGCTGAAGGGCAGGGAGGCGGAGCGGATTGGGCTGGTCAATCACGTCGCGCCGCGCGCGGAGGTGCTGGCCAAGGCCCGCGAGATCGCGGTCGAGCTCGCGAACGGTCCGACCTGGGCCATTCGCTGGACCAAGCTGTCGATCAACCAGATCGTCAAGGAGCGCGTCAATATGCTGCTGGAGGCCTCGATGGCGCTCGAGCAGGTGACATTCGAGACCGCCGACCACAAGGAAGCGACCATGTCGTTCAAGGAGAAGCGCAAGCCCAGGTTCGGCCAGGTATAGCCTGGGCGATGGTCGCGACCGAACCGTCGGGAGACGACGTCACAGGGATGCTGCGTGACTCCTTGCGTGGCTTCCTGGATGAGCATTGGCGCACACGTGGCCAGGCTGCCTCTGCCTCACCGGAGGACGTCGCGGCGATCTGGCGCAGGCTCGTCGGGCAGGGCGTCGCAGCGCTCGGCGCCGAGGGTGGCGAAGGTGGGCTCGCCGAGATACTCGTCGTCATGGCGGAGCTTGGCCGCGCCGGATGTCCGGCGCCGATGTGGTCCGCGGCGCTCGCCAATCTTGCGGTGTCCGGGTCGCAGATCGCTGCTGCCGTCGACTTGCTGGAGCGGCTGCATTCCGGCAAGGCGATTGTTGCCTTCTCATTCGCCGCGCTGGATCCCGATCCCGGCGCGGGCTCGATCCAGGTTGCGGGCCTCAACGCAACAGGAGTGCTCCGCTTCGTCGAGGCTGCGGCAAGCGCGACGCATCTCCTGGTCGCTCTCGATCAGTCTCGTTTCGCGCTGATCGACCTCGGCGCTCCCGGCGTCGCGTGCGTCGCGACCCGGGCGATGGGCGCGTCAGCGCTCTACGAGATCAGGCTGAGCGCTGCGCCGGCCACGCTGATTCCGCTCGGTCCGGTCGATGCCGGCGATCTCCGCCGCAAGGGCAAGGTGGCGTTGATCGCGCGCGCTTATGGTGCCGCCCGGCGCGCGTTCGATCTGGCGGTGGACTATGCCAAGGAAAGGCATCAGTTCGGGCAACCGATCGGAAAATTCCAGGCCATTCAGCACAAGCTGGCAAACGGCCTGATCGCGCTCGAGGGCGTCAGGTTGATCCTGGAGCATACCGCCAGATTGCATGATGCTGGCGACGACGACTGGCGCTACTTTGCCGATTGCGCATCGGCATTCTCGGGCGATGCGTTGCGGCGGGTTTCGCTGGAGACCCAGCATATTTTCGGTGCGATCGGCTATGCCGAGGAGCACGAGGCGCCGGCCCATTTCAAGCGGGTGCACCTCGATACGATCGCGCTTGGCGGCGCGGCGGATGCGAAACGCCGGCTGGCGGCACGGCTGCTGGACGCGCGCGGCGCTGGGCTGCCGCAATACGACCTCGGGTCGGCCGGCAATGCGTTGCGCGAGCAGGTCCGGCTTTGGCTCGAGCAAAATTGGACCGGAAGCCGGAAGAATGCGTTCGACCAGAGGCCATTCGCCAAGCGCGAGTTCGATGCGAGCTTCGCCCGCGACATCGGTGAGACCGGGTGGATCGGCCTCGGATGGCCGCAACAATTCGGCGGCCAGGCGCGCTCTCCGCTGGAGCAGATCGCCTTCATGGAGACGATGGAGCGGGGCGAGGCACCGCGGATCGGCGCGGCGATCCAGGCCAACGCGCTGATGATGTTCGGCACGCCGGAGCAGCAGCAACAATACCTTCCGGAAATCCTGCGCGGCGAAGCCATGCACGGCATGGGTTACAGCGAGCCGCAGGCGGGCTCCGATCTGGCCGCACTGCGCACCAGCGCTATCCGGGACGGCGGCCACTGGGTGATCAACGGCCAGAAGATCTGGACCACCACCTGGTGGGGCAAGTACATGTTCCTCGCCGCGCGGACCGACAAGGATGCGAGGCCGCCGCACGCCGGGATCAGCATGTTCATCGTGCCGATGGATGCGCCGGGCATCACGATTCGTCCGTCGGTTACGATGTATGACGGCACGTTCGCCAACATCTTCTACGACAACGTCCGCATTCCCGCCGAAAACCTCGTTGGCGAGGTCAATGGCGGCTGGAAAGTGCTGGCTGGTGCGCTGGCCTTCGAGCGGGGGTTGGTTGGTGGCGGAATCGTTCTGAAGGTCGCCCATGCTTTCGAACGATTGCGTGCGCATGTCATCGGCGATCGGTCCCTGGCGGATGACCCGATCGTCCGCAACAGGATCGCGACCTTGGCGTCCGAAATCGAGATCGGTCGTCTCTTGATGATGCATTGCGCCGAGCTCGCCGCCGATGGTGTGACGCCGCCGGAATATGGCGCTATCAGCAAGGTGTTCTCCGCTGAGCTGATGGAGCGCTTCGGCGAGGCTGCGCTCGACATTTTCGGCATGCGTGCCGCGCTGTCCGAGCAGATGCCGGGCGCGATCGACAATGGCCGCTTCGAGCAAAACCTGCGGCATTCGCTGATGTGGGTGATCAGCATCGGGACCAACGAAATTCAGCGCAGCCTGATCGCGCAGCGCGCGCTCGGATTGCCGAGGTAGGAGAAATCGGATGCAGAAGGATAGCGACGGGGCGCCGCTTGCCGGTGTGCGCGTGCTGGATTTTTCCATCATGGTGGCGGGGCCCTATTGCGCGCGGCTGCTTGCCGACGTCGGCGCCGAGGTCATCAAGATCGAGCCGCCTGAGGGCGACGACATGCGGTTGCGGACGCCGCTGCGCGAAGGCCACAGCACCTATTTCGGCCAGCTCAATGCCGGCAAGCGCAGCCTGGCGCTGGACTTGAAGAACGCCGATGCCATCAAGCTCGTGCATCGCATGGTCGCGGAGGCGGACATCGTCGTCGAGAATTTCCGTCCGGGGGTCATGGACCGCCTCGGCCTTGGCTACGAAGCGCTTCGCGAGATCAATCCACGGCTGATCTATTGCTCGATCTCGGGCTATGGACAGACAGGCCCCGCTGCCGAGCGTGCGGCCTATGCCATGATCGTGCATGCCGAGAGCGGATTCGATACCTCGCTGATGCGCTATGCCGGCGACCGGGAGCGACCGGCGGCCGGGGCGATCTTTGTCGCCGATATCCTCGGCGGCATTTTCGGCTATTCCGCGATCCAGACTGCGATGGTCCAGCGTGCGCGCACCGGCAAAGGGCAGCGCGTCGACGTGGCATTGATGGATTGCATGCTGAACCTCTTGGTCTACGAGCTTCAGGAGGCGCAATTCCCGATCCACTCACCGCGTCCGACCTATGGCCCCGTGCGCACGCGCGATGGCGATATCCTGATCGCCCCGGTCACGCCGCGCAACTTTGCGGCGCTGTGCGAGGTGACAGGGCAGGATGAGCTCGTGAACGACCCGCGCTTTGCGAGCATTCCGGCGCGCGGCGCCAACTGGACCGCCATGATGCAGGTGATCGAGCAATGGACCGAGCGCCACACCATCGCCGAATGCGTTGCGGCGCTGGACCGCGCCGGCGTTCCCTGCGCCGAATATCGCGCACCCGGTGCAGCGCTGAGCGATCCTCATTTGCGCCAGCGCGGCGTATTCGGGACGGTTGCGGACGGTGCCGGCGAATTCGTCGGCGTCAATGCGCCATGGCAGATGTCCGGGGCCGATACGCCGATCGGGCGTCAGGTTCCCGGGATCGGTGCGCAGCGGGACGACGTGTTGTCCCAGCTTCTTGGATTGTCGCCCGACGAGATCGCAGCACTCGCCGCTGCGGGCACATTTGGCAAGGCGCCGGCCTAGGCCGGCAGGGACCGGCGATTTCAGGTCTCGGACGGCGCGTCCGGCGGCGGAGCCTTCGCGATCGCCAGCAGGCATTTCAGGAAGTGCGAGCGGTCTTCCTTGCGCAAGGGAGCCAGCATGATCTCTTGCAGCGCAGCTGCGGCCGGAATGACGGCGAGAAGCGCTTCCTCGCCCTTGGCCGTGATCTGCACCTGAAGCGAGCGGCGGTCGTCCGGATTGTCCTTCTTCGCGACCAGCCGGCGCGCAACCATCCGCTTCAGCATTTCGCTGAGCGTGTTGCGGTCGCAGCTGATCCGCTCCGCCAGCACGGACGGGGTAAGCGGGCCCAATTGGTACAGCGCCATCAGCACGCCAAACTGCCGCGGCGTGATGTCGCTCTGGCGCGTCATGCTTTGGTAAAGCCCGTCGTAGCGGGCCTCCAGCAGCCGCAGCAGAAATCCGACGCCGCCTTCCAGTTGCCAGTTGCGCGCAACATCTGCGGCCGAGCTCGTCTTCATTGCCTTGTCGGCTGCCATGCCGTCGTTGGACTCCGATTTGCGAATTCGCGTTAGCCGTTAGCAGCTTGGCTTGACGTCCTCAACCCTGCGGTGAACCGCCGCCCGAGTCAGTTCGCAGGGCGATGCAATGGCCCTTGTCAGCCATTCGGCAATGTAGTACGTATACGTATCAAATGCGATGCGAAGACATCGTCTGGGGAGGTCGGTCTTGGACCTGCGTGAGCTGCTCTCTATTCCCTATCTGCTGGAGGCCGAGGCGGTCGAAACCGAGCCGGGGCAGTGGCGGGTTCGTCTCGCCTATCCCGAGCTCCCGGGGTGTACGGCCGAAGCGGACGTCGTCGAGTACGCTCTACGGGAGCTTGAGCGGCGACGCATCGAACTGATCGTCGGCCTCGTGGAGGAGGGCAAGCAGCCTCCCGTTCCAAGAAGGCCGCTCACTGCATCCGATCCGCTTTGGTCCGCTCAGGATCTCGGACTGTCTGACCGCGTCGCCGCGCTTCTCGGCGGTGCGGCGGGCCCGACCAAACGCAATTGAAGGAGGCACACCCATGCTCTCGCGCGAAGACAATGAACGCCTAGTGAGGGTCGGCAAGGGCACGTCGCTCGGCGATCTCTTCCGCCTGTACTGGATCCCCTTCCTGCCGTCGGCGGACCTCGCCAGGGACGGGCAGCCGAAGCGTATCCGGTTGCTCGGCGAGGATCTGGTCGCCTTCCGCGACACCGAGGGGCGTGTCGGGTTGGTCGACCAGGCGTGCCCGCATCGCGGCGCGCCGCTGATCTTTGGCCGAAACGAGGATTGCGGGCTGCGCTGCGTCTATCACGGCTGGAAGTTCGACGTCACCGGCGCGGTGATGGACATGCCGGCTGAGCCGGTGCGCAGCCGCCTCAAGGAACGGGTGCGGATCAAGGCCTATCCCTGCAAGGAACGCAACGGAATGATCTGGACTTATATGGGTCCCGACCAGGCCGAACTTCCGCCGCTGCCGAACCTCGAATGGAATCTGGTGCCGGCAGAGCAGGTGCACATTTCGGTTCGCGTTCAGGAGTGCAACTGGCTGCAAGCGGTCGAAGGCGAGATCGACTCGGCGCATGCGCCGCTGCTGCATGGACGGCTCGATGCCCAGGGCACGACGAGCGCCTGGATCCAGAAACGCGACCTGCGCCCGACCTTCGAATGCATCAAGCAGGACTTTGGCATGAGCATCGCGGCGCGGCGCAACTACGACGCCAACACGCTGTATTGGCGCGTCAACCAGTTCATGCTGCCGTTCTATACGCTGGTGCCGCCGCTGTCGCCCTTCCCGGATCTGAGCGGGCACGCCTGGGTGCCGATCGATGACGAGAACACGCTCTGCATCATGTTCTCCTATCATCCGTCGGAGCCGCTGCTGGAGAAGACGCGGCAGGTCTTTGCCGAAGGACACAAGGGCCGCGAAAGCGGCCACGCCAGCCGCCACGCCCTGGTGCAGCACCCGGTGACGGTCCCATACGCGGGCTACTGGACCAAATACAATCCGCAGAACGGCTTTCAGTTCGACCACGAGGCGCAGCGGACCACCTGGTTCTCGGGCCTGCCGGGTCTGTGGGTGCAGGACGGCGCCTGCCAGAGCGGCGTCTCGCCGATCTTCGATCGCTCCAAGGAGACGCTCTGCTCGAGCGACACCGGCATCGCGATGACGCGGCGCTTCATTCTCGAAGCGCTTGGTGCCTATCGCGATCACGCGATCAAGCCCAAGGGCGTCTCGGACCCCGACGTGTTCATGGTGCGGGCGGTGTCGTTGCGGCTGCCGCCGGAGGATTCCTGGGTCGATGTCGCCGCGCCGTTTATGCGGGCGAAGCTTGGCGCCGATTTCGGCTACGAGCTGTGAGCGCATCCCGCCATGGCTGACGCGACGCAGGACGTGCTCGTCAAGCGCATCGGCTATGAGGCTGAGCGGATCAATTCCTACGAGCTGATCGCCCGGGCGAGCGGCGAGCTCGTGCCGTTTACGGCCGGCAGCCACATCGATCTGCATTTGCCGAACGGCATGATCCGCAGCTACTCGCTGGTCAACGACCAGCGCGAACGGCAGCGCTATGTCATCGCGGTCAGCAGGGATGGTGAGAGCCGGGGCGGCTCCAGCTTCGTCCACGACTGCATCAAGGCGGGAGATATCCTCAGGGTATCTCGACCACGAAACAACTTCTCGCTTCGCGAAGAGGCCGAGCACTCGATCCTGATCGCGGGCGGCATCGGCATCACGCCGCTATTGTCCATGATGCGACGGCTGGAGGCGCTGGGACGCCGCTGGGAGCTGTTCTACGCCGCAAGGACCCGCGCCGCCGCCGCGTTTCTTGACGAGCTCGCTGCGCTTCGACCGGATGTCCATTTGAACATGCATGTCGATTTCGATGACGAGCGATCGGGACGCGTCTTCGACATCCCGGCCATCGTCAAGAACGCACCGGCTCACGCGCATCTTTACTGCTGCGGCCCGGTGCCGATGCTCGAAGCATTCGAGGCGGCGACCGCCGATCGTCCGGCCGGTCACGTGCATGTCGAGTATTTCCAGGCGCGCGAAGCTCCGGCCACAGAAGGCAGCTTCGACGTCAGGCTCGCGCGGAGCAATCGCACCATTGCGGTCGATGCCGGCAAGACGATCCTCGATGCGCTGCTCGATGCCGGAATTGCGGTGAACTACGCCTGCGCTGAGGGGGTCTGTGGCACCTGCGAGACGGGCGTGCTCGAGGGCATCCCCGATCATCGCGACCAGTTCCTGAGCGAGGAAGAGCACGCGACGAACAAGAGCATCATGATCTGCTGCTCGGGTGCCAGGTCCCGCACCTTGGTGCTCGATCTCTGAAAGCAACGACGTAGGGGTGAAAACAGTGAAATATCTTTCGCGTATAGTCGGAATATCGCTGCTGGCCGTTTGGGCCAGTTCTTCCGCATCGGTGGACGCTGCGCGCACCTTGAAGATCGGCGTGCTCAACGACGCGTCCGGTCCTTACTCGGACAATGCCGGCGAAGGGTCGGTCACATCAGCGAAAATGGCCGCCGAGGATTTCATGCGGCTTCATCCTGATATCAAGGTCGAGATCGTTTCGGCCGATCACCAGAACAAGGCGGACGTCGGAGCTGCGATTGCGCGCCGCTGGATCGACCAGGAGAAGGTCGATGCGGTCGCCGACGTGCCGAACTCGGCCGTTGGGCTCGCCGTCAACGAGGTCGTTCGCGGCACCAAGGCGGCGCTGATCGCATCGAGCGCGGCGTCCTCGGACCTGACCGGGAAATTCTGCTCGCCCAACACGGTCCAGTGGACGTTCGACACCTGGGCGGCCTCGCATACGATCGGCGCCTACCTCGTCCGTCACGGCGGCAAGAAGTGGTACTTCATCGCGACCGACAATGCGCTCGGCAAGTCGATGGTGCGCGACGGCACGGCGGTGATCGGCATTGGCGGCGGCACCGTGCTCGGGTCGGTCAATGTGCCCATCAACAATGCCGACTATGCCTCGTTCATTCTGCAGGCCGAAGGTTCGGGCGCGGATGTGATCGCGTTCGCAACGGCAGGCGGCGACACGGTCAGCCTGATCAAGCAATCCGCAGAATTCGGGCTGAAGCAGAGCGGGCGGACCTTCGCGGCGCTGCTGACCACCACCAACGATGTCGAATCCAGCGGGCTTGCGGTCGGGGAAGGGCTGATCATCACCCAGCCGTTCTACTGGAACCTCAACGATGCCAGCCGGGCCTGGTCGGCCAGGTTCAGCGAGCGGCAACATGGACAGTCGCCGACCGCGTTCCATGCCGGCGTCTATTCTTCGGTGCTGGCCTATCTGAACGCGGCGCTCGCGGCAGGCGCCAACGATGCCCAGGCCGTGATCCGCAAGCTGAAGGAGACGCCGATCGATGACGCCTTGTTCGGGCCGGTTGTCGTTCGCGCGGACGGCCGCGCCATTCACAACATGTACATCTTCAAGGTGAAGAGCTCGACTACGTCGAAGAGCAAGTGGGATCTGCTGGAGCAGGTCGGCGTGCTGTCGGGGCCCGAGGCGTTTCGGCCGCTTGATCAGGGCGGCTGCTCGCTCGTCGAACCATCGAAGAGCAATTGAACGTTTGCGGCGAACTAGATCAATACCTCTCAAACCGTCGGATGTCCTGATGTTGGATCAGCTTGAAGCCGAATTCCCCGAGCACACGCCGCGTGCGTCCAATGCGCCAAGGGCGCTTCAGGGCATTCGAGTCGCCGATTTCTCCCATTTCATCGCGGGACCGTTTGCCACCATGATCCTGGCCGACATGGGCGCCGAGGTGATCAAGATCGAGGCGCCCGGCCGCGGCGACGATTTGCGTCGCTATCCTCCGCTGCATCCCGGTCTCAAGCACGGCGCGCCGTTCCTCTGGACCAACCGCAACAAGCGCAGCGTCGCGCTCGATCTCAAATCCCCCGAAGGCCTGAAGGTTGCGCGTGAGTTGATCGCTACGGCCGACGTCGTCGTCGAGAATTTCTCGGCCGGGGTCATGGCGCGGCTGGGGCTCGATTACGAGAGCTGCCGCAAGATCAAACCCGAGGTCATCTATTGCGCCGTATCAGCCTATGGACGTGACGGGGCGTTTTCGGACCGGCTCGGTTTTGATCCGATCGCGCAGGTCGAGAGCGGCTTTGTGTCGATGAACGGCTATGCCGACCGCGAGGGCGTGCGGGCGCTGTCGCCGGTGATGGATATCAGCACCGCGATGATGGCGAGCAATGCGATCCTCGGCGCCCTGTTCGCGCGCGAGCGCAGTGGGCAGGGCCAGGCCATCGAGGTATCGTTGTTCGAGAATGCGGTCCTGATGACCGGGTACGCGACCATGCAGTCGCTGTTCAACGATGCCGATCCGAAGCGAAGCGGAAACACCAGTCCCGACACCTGCCCATCGGGCGTGTTTTTGGCCAGCGATTGCTCGTTCTACATCAATTGCGGCAATGACAAGATCTTCCAGCGCTTGATGTCGCAGGTCCTCGGGCGCGAAGACCTCGCCGTGGCCGATATCTATGCGACGGGCCCTGACCGGATCCGCCGGCGTGAGGAATTGTTCGCGATCCTTGGTGACGCGTTCGGCAAGCAGCCATGGTCACACTGGCAATCGCGGATGCGGGCGGCCGGTGTCCCCTGCGGCCAGCTGCGCACCGTCGGCGAGGCGATCCGCTCACCCGAAGCGAGGGAGCGGGCCATCGTCACCCGGATTCCGCACGAGACGGTCGGCTGGGTACCGAATGTGAACCTGCCGATCCGTTATTCGCGGACGCCGATCGTCGATCCGGTTGCTGCGCCGGCGGTCGGACAGCATACCGAAGGCGTGCTACGCGAGCTGCTCGGCTATGACGAGGCACAGATCGCGCGTCTCGCCGCGAGCGGAGCTTTCGGCAGCCAGCCGTCGCAAGAGGATGCCAAAGAGGACGTCAAAGCGTGACGGCGCGAGCGCGAGACGAGCGGACGCTGCGGGGGCGTGTGGCCGTGATCGGGATCGGCGAAACCGAATATTATCGCCACGGCGCCTCTCCCGATCCCGAATTCAAGCTTGCGCTGAAAGCCATTCTGGCGGCTTGCACGGACGCCGGGCTCGATCCCCGCGACATCGATGGCTTTTCCTCCTACAGCGACGATCGCAGCGAGGCGTCACGGCTAGCGGCGGCGCTCGGCACGCACCGTTTGCGGACGGCGACGATGCAATGGGGCGGCGGAGGCGGCGGCTGCTGCGCGGCGGTTGCCAATGCGGCGGCCGCGATTGTCGCGGGCCTGGCCGATTGCGTCGTGGTGTTCCGATCGCTGGCGCAGGGTCAATATGGCCGCTTCGGGCAGGCGGCCGGGATCCACACCGTGTCGGGCGAACGCTCCTATTTGATGCCCTACGGGGTGCTGGCGCCGCCTCAGCGCTTTGCGATGCGCGTCCAGCGCTACATGCACGAGCACGGCGTCCGGCAGGACGCCATGCGAGCGATTGCGCTCGCCTCCTATCATCATGCCCAGGCCAACCCGCGTGCCGTGATGTATGGCAAGCCGCTCGATCCCGGGAAATACGATGCCTCGCGCTGGATCGTGGAGCCGTTTCATCTCTACGACTGCTGCATGGAGAATGACGGCGCGGCGGCCCTGGTGCTGGTATCGGCCGAGCGCGCCGGCGATTTCAGGTGCAAGCCGGCCTATCTGCTCGGTGCGGCCTTTGGCTCCGGACATCGTGCGGCCGCGACGGCGCACAACGCGCCGCTCTATGCCACCGCGAGTTTCGACACAGTGGCGCCTGATCTTTACCGGATGGCCGGGGTAGGGCCGTCCGATGTCGGCGTCGTCCAGGCGTATGAGAATTTCACCGGCGGCGTCGTGATGGCGCTGGCAGAGCATGGCTTCTTCCGCCCGGAGGACGCCAACGACTTCCTGACATTCGAGAGTCTGATCGCGCCGTCCGGACGGCTGCCGCTCAACACCAGCGGCGGCAATCTCGCCGAGTGCTACATGCACGGCTTTGAGCTCGTGCTGGAGGCCGTTCGGCAGGTGCGCGGAACGTCGACGAGCCAAGCCCGCCGCAGCGACGTCGCAATGGTCATTGGAGGTCCAATGGTGTCACCAGCGAGCAACCTCATTTTGGGTTCGGAGGCCACCTTATGAGTAATCCGAGCGCAGGCTATCTTCCGGCGGGCCTGCCAATTCCGGTCGCAGAGCCCGATGGTCTGTCTGCGCCCTATTGGCAAGGATTGCGTCAGGGCAAGCTGCTGGTTCAACGCTGCAGCCACTGCAATACGTGGCAATTCGGACCCGAATGGCTCTGCCATCGCTGCCAAGCCTTCGACCCGGCATGGACGGAGGTCGAGCCGCGCAGCCGGATCTTCAGCTGGGAGCGCGTGTGGCATCCCTCGCACGCGGCGCTGAAAGGGCATGGACCTTACATTGCGGTGCTTGTCGAGCTGCCTCACGCCGGGGGAATCCGCATGGTCGGCAATCTGCTCGGCGATCCCGCGCAGAAGGTCATGATCGGCGCTGATGTCGATGGGGTCTTCGAACATCACCTGGACTCGAATCCCCCATATTCCTTGCTGCAATGGCGCCAGCAACAGGTTTCCTCGACGTGACTGTCGCGTCTGCCCTCGATGCGGGAAATCGATCGCAGGTCTACCGGAGATAGATGGTTCTCGAACCGTTGCACCTATGATCAGGTCTTAAGACATCCACTTGCCCGGTTTCGCGTCAGCTCCGCTGACAGGATGAGCGGCCGGGGTCCTTGTCTCGCGGCAGATGTCATGCAATCTTGCGCCGCCGGCAAAGCTGTTCGAGAGCAACAAGAACAATAATCCCTCTCGTCCCTCCAACTCTGTTGAGGGCCTGATCATGTCGAACCTTACCCAAACGACGTCCGCTCCGTGGCGGATAGGAGTGCTGTTCTCGCGGACCGGTTTCATGTCGGTGATCGAGGAGACCCAGTATCAGGGCACGCAACTCGCGATCGAGGAGGTTAATGAGGCCGGCGGGGTCTGCGGCCGCGAGCTGGTTCCCGTTGCCTACGATCCCGGCTCGGATTCCGCCGCCTATGGCCATTACGCCAAGCGGCTGATGGTCGAGGACCAGGTCAGCACGATCTTCGGCTGCTACACCTCGTCGAGCCGCAAGGCCGTGCTGCCGGTGGTCGAACGGCTCAACGGCCTGCTCTGGTATCCGACGCTTTACGAAGGGTTCGAGGCGTCGCCCAACGTCATCTACACCGGCGCCTCGCCGAACCAGAACAGCCTCGCGCTGTGCCGCTATCTGATGGATACGTTCGGAACGCGGTTCTACTTCGTGGGCTCGGACTATATCTATCCGCGCGAATCCAACCGCGTGATGCGCGAATTGCTCAAGGCCAATGGCGGATCGGTGGTCGGCGAGCGTTATGTCAATGTCTATGCGCGCTGGCAGGACTTTGTGCCGATCATCCAGGACATCAAGCGCGTCAGGCCCGACGTGATCTTCTCGACTGTCGTCGGCGAAGGCACCGTGTTTCTCTATCAAGCCTACGCCAATGTCGGGCTCGATCCGAAGCAGGTGCCGATCGCCAGCCTGACCACGACGGAAGCCGAAATTGCGGCCATGGGCTTCGACGTCGGCGCGGGGCACGTCACGGCGGCATCTTATTTCCAGGGCGTCGAGGGCAGCGCCAACAGCGCATTTGTGCAGCGCTTCAAGAAGCGGTTCGGCGCCGACGTCTCGACCAACATGTGCGCCGAATCGTCCTATTTTCAGCTCCATCTGTTCGCGAAGGCGCTCGAACAGGTCAATTCGCTCGACACGGAAGTGCTGCGCTCCATGGTGTTCGGCACCAGCTTTGATGCGCCGCAAGGGGCGGTGACAGTCAACCCGATGTCGGGGCATACTGATCTGTGGACCCGGATCGGGCGTGCCAATCGCAACGGGCAGTTCGATATCGTCAGCCAGTCGAAGGAGCCGGTGCATGCCGATCCGTTCCTGATCGGATACGGTCGTGCAACGCAAACAGGAAGCGTCCAATGAACGAAATGTCGCGTAAGCCGACGCTGAGCCGAGACGTCGGCGGGCGCAAGACCATGGTTCAGGAACTTGCCGATCTGTCGGCGGTGGTGGTCGCGCCGGTCGACGATCAGGTCGGCATGTTGCTGCGCGAACTGCAGCGGTTCCGGATGCGGGTGCGGCAGGTCTGGCCGATGCCGGAAAGCGTGCCCGCCGATGCCGACGTGGTGTACTGCGAATATTCACCGGATCTGGCGCGGCGACTGCCATGGATTCCGGGCGATGCGCGCTCGGCGCTGGTCGTGATCCTGCCGGCGACAGAGACCGTTCATGCCGACGCGCTGTGTCATGCGACGCCGAACGCCATTTTGCCGCGGCCGTTCACGCAGAATGCGGTGTTGTCGAGCCTCGTGCTGGCGCGCAGTCAATTTGGTTATGAGCGGCGGCTCCGCAGCAAGATCGAGAAGCTTGACGACAATCTGCGTTCGATGCGCACGGTGGAACGCGCCAAGGCCATTCTGATGGCGACGCGGCAGATGCCGGAAACCGAAGCCTATGGCTTCATCAGACGACAGGCGATGGATCGTCGTGTGTCGGCAAGCGCAGTCGCCGCGGCGATTGTTGACTCGTTCGAACTGCTTGGCTACGATCATCAACAGTAAGCCCCAATAGCGGGGCCGGCGGCGACAGCGCCGCCTTCGACACAACCGGCAACAAAGCCCTCCCAATGCTCGCGTAAGCGCGCATCGGGAGGGCTTTTTGTTTTTTTCAGTCCTGAAGGGAGCTAGGGATGAGCATTTCACGGCGGACTTTGCTGAGGAATACCGCGGCGCTTGGCGCGTTTGCCGGCGCCGGACTGCCGCACATCTGGATCAAGAACGCCGACCTCGCTTACGCCGCCGGCGGCGAAATCAAGGTCGGCGTGCTGTTCTCGCTGACGGGAACGACCGCGATCATCGAGGAATCGCTCAACAAGGCTACGCTGCTCGCGATCGAGGAAATCAACGCCGCCGGCGGCATCAAGGGCAGCAAGATCGTGCCGATCGTCGAGGATCCTGCGTCCGATCCCGCGACCTTCTCGGAGAAGGCCCGCAAGCTCGTCGTCGGCGACAAATGCGTCAGCGTGTTCGGCTCCTACACTTCGGCGAGCCGCAAGGCGGTACTCCCGGTGTTCGAGCGGCAGAACAATCTCTATTGGTATCCGACGCTCTATGAAGGCCGCGAGTGTTCGAAGAACGTGATCTACACCGGGGCGGTGCCGAACCAGCAGCAGGACGAGTTCGTGCCCTGGCTGGTCAAGAAGTTCGGCAAGAAGTTCTATCTGATCGGCTCCAACTACATCTATCCGAAGGAAGAGAATAACTACTGCAAGAAGCTGCTCGAGAAGCTTGGTGGCGAGGTCGTCGCGGAAGAATATGTGCCGCTCGGCCATTCCGAATTCTCTTCCGTCATCAACAAGATCCGCTCGACCCAGCCGAACGTGATCTTCTCGACTGTGGTTGGCGATTCCGTGGTCGCGCTGCATCGCCAGTATCGCGCTGCCGGCCTCGATCCCGAGAAGATGCCGATGGCGAGCCTCACCACGTCCGAGAATGAGGTCGCGGCGATGGGCGGTGAGGCTGCCGCCGGCCACTTCACCTCGGCGCCGTACTTCATGGTGCACAAGTCGCCGGAGAACGAGAAGTTCGTCGCGGCCTACAAGAAGCGCTGGGGCGCCGACAAGGTCACGCATTTCGTGTCGGAGGCCTGCTACTTCCAGACCTATTTGTTCAAACAGGCGGTCGAGAAGCTTGCGACCAGCGACCTGACGCCGCCGAACATTCGCGACGCGGTCAAGGGCGAGGGAATGATTGCGCCGCAGGGCAAGGTCCAGATCGAGCCGGAGAACCTTCACACCTGGCTATGGCCGAAGATCGCCCAGGCGAAGTCGAACGGCCAGTTCGAGATTCTCGTCGAATCCAAGGAATGGCTGAAGCCGGTGCCTTACGCGGCCTATCCCGGGCAGTCCTGCACCGAGAAGGGCCTGGTCGAGAAGAGCTGACAACCGGGGCTGACCAAGGCCGTCGGCGTGCGGCGCCGGCGGCCGGCGTCCCGCAGCAAATGCGCCTCTCGCATGCATGCGTGCGAGGGGCAGGCGCACCAAACGAACATTGAAGAGCGGATCCCGACGTGGACCAATTCATCGAACAAATCGTCACGGGCCTGAGCATCGGGTCGATCCTGCTGCTGGTCGCGCTGGGACTGTCGATCATCTACGGCTCGATGGGCATCATCAATCTCGCCCATGGCGAGTTCGTGATGCTCGGTGCGTACGCGGCCTGGGTGTTTCACACCTATTTCGGGTGGAGCCTGCTGACGAGCCTGGTCCCGATCTTCCTCGTGGTTGCCGCGTTCGGCTGGGTCATTGAGCGCTACGTCCTGAGCCTGCTCAACAACCGGCCGCTGGATACGATTCTTGCGACCTGGGGCGTCGGCATCATGCTGCAGCAGGCGGTGCGGCTGATGGTCGGCAGCGAGTTGCGCTACGTGCAGCTGCCGCCGGCGCTGTCCGACAGCATGAACGTGTTCGGTATCCCGATATCGTCGTATCGGGTGTTCCTGTTCGTGGTGTCGATCGCGCTGTTCATGGCGACCTGGTTGCTGATGAACCGCACCACGGTCGGGATGAAGCTGCGCGCGATCATCCAGGACCGCTCGGTCGCCGCCTCGTTCGGCATCAACGCCAAGCGGGTCTATGCGCTGACGTTTGCCTATGGCGCCGGGCTTGCGGGCCTGGCCGGCGCACTGGTGTCGCCGCTCAAGAGCGTGTCGCCCGATATGGGCACCGGCTATGTGGTCGATGCCTTCATGGTGGTCGTGCTCGGCGGCGTGCAGAGCCTCGCCGGCACCGTGGCGAGCGCCTTCATTCTCGGCGAACTCTCCGGCGGCATTGCCTTCCTGCAGAACGACACGGTGGCGAAGGCAATCGTGCTGCTCGCCATCGTCGTGCTCATCCGTTTCCGCCCCGAAGGGCTTTTCACCGCACGCGTGCGGGCCTGAGACAGATCGCTCATTCATGCCGTCGAATGTGACTACCTCCAGCGGATTGCAGCGCCTGATCGCGCAGCTTGCCCCGCTGCTCATTGTCTGCGCGCTCGTGATCGCGCTGCCGGTGCTGCTCAACAATGACTTCCTGCTCAACAAGGTCGCGCGCTATCTGGTGCTTGGCATCCTCACGGTGTCGCTCGGGCTGTCCTGGGGCTTCGGCGGCATCCTGAACCTCGGCCAGGCGATGAGCTTCGGGCTCGGCTCCTACGCCATGGCGATGGCGCTGAAGCTCAAGACCGTCCCCGTGCATACGGGGGCGAGCGGACTGCCGGACTTCATGGTCTGGAACAATGTCGCGCACCTGCCATGGTTCTGGGAGCCGTTCCGCTCGCTGACCTTCGCCATCGCGGCGGGCCTGCTCGTGCCGGCACTGGTTGCGGCGGCGCTCGGCTGGTTCATGTTCCGCGGACGTGTGACCGGCGTCTACGTCTCGATCATCACGCTCGCCACCATGGTGGTGATCAATCTCGTGATCATCGACCAGCAGAGCTATACCGGCGGCTTCAACGGGATCACCGATCTCGCCCAGCTCGAGATCTTCGGCGTCGCGTTCGATGCTTATGGCCGCGCGACCTACTATCTCGTGGCCGGCTGCGTGCTGCTCAGCCTGCTCGTCGCCTTTGCCTTCACGAAGTCCAGGGCCGGCCTGATCGTGCAGGCGATCCGCGACCATGAGAGCCGGGTGCGTTACTTCGGCTACGACGTCGCGCTCTACCAGATCTTCGTGTTCGCGCTGTCGGCCGCGATCGCGGGGCTTGCCGGCATGCTCTACACGGTGGTGATGGAGTTTGCCTCGCCGACCTTCCTTGGCGTGCAGATTTCGCTGTCGGTGGTGGTGTGGTGCGCGGTCGGCGGCCGGCAGAGCCTGGTCGGTGCGTTCCTCGGCGCGGTGCTGGTGGCGGGCATGCAGGGGGCGCTGTCGGAATCTGCGGCTTTCCTGGAAACCTGGACGCTGGTGATGGGCGCGCTGTTCGTGCTCGTGGTGCTGTTCCTGCCGAAGGGGCTCGCCGGCCTCGCCCAGGTCGTCGTGCGCTGGATCGTGCAACGCCGGCAGGCCACCGGCCGTGGTGTTGCGCAAGGCGTCGGCCAGACGGAGGGCAGCACATGACTTCCCATCTCGAACTCCGCGACATCTCGGTCAGCTTCAATGGCTTCAGGGCGATCAATGGCCTCAACATGAGCGTCCGCAAGGGCGAACTGCGTTGCCTGATCGGGCCGAACGGCGCGGGCAAGACCACGGCGCTGGACATCATCTGCGGCAAGGTCAAGCCGAGCGGCGGCACCGTCAGCTTTGACGGCACCGCGCTGCAGGATCTCGAGGAATACGAGATCGCCCGCGCCGGCGTTGGCCGCAAGTTCCAGGTGCCGAGCGTGTTCCGCGAGCTCTCGGTCTCCGAGAACCTTGAAGTGGCCCGGGCCCACCACACCTCCGTGTTCGGCAATCTTCGCTGGAATGTCGGCAATTCCGGGCGCCCGGACGTTGAACGTCTTGCCGAACTGGTCGGGCTCACCGAGCAGCTCGACCGGCCCGCCGCCTATCTGTCGCACGGCCAGACCCAATGGCTCGAGATCGGCATGCTGGTCGCCCAGGACGCCGAGCTGATCCTGATGGACGAGCCCACCGCGGGCATGACGGCACAGGAAACTCGCAAGACCGCCGAACTGTTCGCGCGGCTGAAGGGCAAGCACACGCTGATCGTGGTCGAGCATGACATGGGTTTCGTCAAGGCGATCGGCGACATCATCTCGGTGATGCATATGGGCCAGATGCTGGCCGAGGGCACCGCGGCGGAGGTCGAGGCGCATCCCGAAGTGCGCCGCGCTTACCTCGGATCGGGAGGCATCAGCCATGCTTGAGCTGACCGACGTCGACGCCTTTTACGGCAACAGCCGCGCCCTGCAGGGCATCAACCTGATGGTCGGCAATGGCGAGTTCCTCTCGGTGCTCGGCCGCAACGGCGTCGGCAAGACCACGCTGATGCGCAGCATCCTCGGCCTGATGGACCGCGTCACCGGACGGCTGTCGCTCGACGGCGCCGACATCTCGCCATTGCGGACCTATCAGCGCGCCAAGGCCGGCATCGCCTATGTGCCGCAGGGACGCGGCATTCTGCCGCGCTTCACTGTGCGGGAGAACCTGACGCTCGGGACCTTCGCTGCGAAATCGGCCAACGGCATCGAGGAGTGGGTGCTCGAGCTGTTTCCGGTTCTCAAGGACTTTCTCAATCGCTACGGCGGCAATCTCTCCGGCGGCCAGCAGCAGCAGCTTGCGATCGCGCGCGCGCTGCTCGCCCAGCCCAAGGTCATCCTGCTGGACGAACCGACCGAGGGCATCCAGCCGAACATCGTCGAGCAGATCGAGGACGTGATCGTCCGCCTCAACCGCGAGCGCGGCATCACAGTCGTGCTGGTCGAACAGAATGTCGCGTTCGCGCGGCGTGCGTCTCACCGCTTCGCGCTGCTCGAAAAGGGACGCGTCGTCGCCAAGGGCGCGATCGGTGAGCTCACCGATGATCTCATCCAGCTGCACATGGCTGTGTAGCGGGAACTATGGTTCAAGAAAGGGAGTCGAGACATGTTGCATGGAGACATATCGAGCAGCAAGGACACGGTCGGCGTCGCCGTGGTCAATTACAAGATGCCACGCCTGCACACCAAGGCGCAGGTGCTGGATAACGCGCGCAACATCGCCAACATGGTCGAGGGCATGAAGCTCGGCCTGCCGGGCATGGACCTGGTGATCTTCCCGGAATACTCGACCCACGGCATCATGTACGACTCCAAGGAGATGTACGAGACGGCATCGTCGGTGCCCGGCGAGGAGACCCGCATCTTCGCGGACGCCTGCCGCAAGGCGAAGGTCTGGGGCGTGTTCTCGCTGACCGGCGAGCGCCACGAGGAGCATCCCAACAAGGCGCCGTACAACACTCTGATCCTGATGAACGACAAGGGCGAGATCGTCCAGAAGTATCGCAAGATCATGCCATGGGTGCCGATCGAGGGCTGGTATCCCGGCGACTGCACCTACGTCTCGGAAGGGCCGAAGGGGCTGAAGATCAGTCTGATCATCTGCGACGACGGCAACTATCCGGAGATCTGGCGTGACTGCGCCATGCGCGGCGCCGAGTTGATCGTCCGCTGCCAGGGTTACATGTATCCGGCCAAGGAGCAGCAGATCCAGATCTCGAAGTCGATGGCCTGGGCCAACAATTGCTACGTCGCGGTCGCCAACGCCTCGGGCTTCGACGGCGTCTATTCCTATTTCGGCCATTCCGCGATCATCGGTTTCGACGGCCGCACGCTCGGCGAGTGCGGCACCGAGGACAACGGCATCCAGTACGCCCAGCTCTCGGTATCGCTGATCCGCGACGCCCGCCGCAACATGCAGTCGCAGAACCATCTCTTCAAGCTGATGCACCGCGGCTATACCGGCCTGATCAACTCCGGTGATGGTGATCGCGGCCACGCGGTCTGCCCCTACACCTTCTACAAGAACTGGATCACGGACCCCGAGGGCACGCGGGAAATGGTCGAGGCCATGACCCGCCCGACTGTCGGCACCGACGAGTGTCCGATCGAGGGCATTCCGAACCAGAAAGTCGCGCATCGCTAGGCGACATCGACGATCGGCGCCGGCGCTGTGTTTCGCGCCGGCGTGGTTCGAGGCAACGGCGGGCATTTCCACACAGGGGAAGCGGGGGCGATATCATGAGCAGTCAATCCAATAGCGGGCTGGTTCATCAGACCGAGGGCCAGATCGACGACCTTCTCGGTCACGAGTTCGAGCACGAGCCGGTGCCGATGGGCGCCCGGCGCAGCGCCTTCTCGGTGACCATGGTGTGGCTGGGCTTTCCGATGATCATCACCGGCGCGATGACCGGATCGCTGCTCGTGCTGGGCATGGGGTTCAAGAATGCGCTGGTAGCGATGATCGTCGGCAATTTGATCATGTTCGCCTATGTGGGCGCGCTCGGCCTGATCGGCACCCGGCGCGGCATGAACTTCGCGCTGATCGCGAGCATTGTGTTCGGCAAGAAGGGCTATGTGCTGGCGTCGGGTCTGCTGTCGACGCTGCTGCTCGGCTGGTACGCCGTGCAGACCGGCATCACGGGCGCCTTGATCTCCTCGACCTACGGCCTCAATTACGTGGCCATGACCATCGTTGCCGGCGTGCTCTATATCGGAATCACCTTCGTCGGCGTGAAGGGCTTGCACTATATCGGGCTGGCGTCGGTGCCGCTGTTCGTCGTGCTCGGCCTTTGGGTCGCGGCCGACGCCGCCTCGACCACGACATCAGCGGCGATCTTTGGCTATGCCGGCAATAATGGCGTGGCCAGCATGTCGATGGGCGTCGGTCTCACGGTGGTGCTCGCGCTGTTCATCGACGCCGGCACGGTGACTGCGGACTTCAACCGCTGGGCGCCGAGTGCGCGATCATCACTGTTTGCCACATTCAGCGCGTTTCCGTTTGCCAATCTGGTGGCGATGCTGGTTGGCGGCGTGATGACCGCGGCGCTCGCCGTGCCAAACGCCAATCCGTTCGGCGTCGACAACATGTTCGGCTACATGAACGGCAAGCAGCTCACCTGGCTCAGCATCCTCGCGTTCATCTTCCTCTACGCCAATCTTGGCTCGGTCTGCTCGCACTGCCTGTATAATGCGGCCACCGGCTGGTCGCGCATTCTGGGCACCAACATGCGCTTGATGGCCGTGATACTTGGCGCCATCGGCATCGTCGTTGCGGCTGGCAATGTCTGGGCGTTCTTCATCCAATGGCTGTCGCTGCTCGGCATCCTCGTGCCGCCGATCGGTGCGATCATCCTGGTCGACCAGTACCTGTTGCGCGCCGGTGCGCGGGCGGACGTGGACTGGCGTGCGAAGCCGTTCATTGCCTGGGGCATCGGGTCGCTGTGCGCCTTTGCAGTTGAAAACCTGATGCCGGGGCTGTCCACTGCGATCTCGGCCGCGCTGGTCGCCGGCATCGTGTACGGGGCGATCGCACGGGTGGAGCCGTCCGCCGAAAAGGTGGCGCGTCCCGCATAAGCGACAGGCTCGATTAAGCAAAAAGGATGCATCAATGAGCGTCGACTATCAGATCTACGATCTCGGCAATCTGACCTTGCAGCGCGGCGCGACCATCCGCGACTGCAAGCTCGCCTACAAGACGTTTGGCCAGCTCAACGCGGCCAAGGACAACGTGATCGTCTATCCGACCTGGTACTCCGGCCAGCACTACGACAATGAATGGCTGATCGGGCCGGGCATGGCACTCGATCCGGCAAAATACTTCATCATCATACCCAACATGCTCGGCAACGGCCTGTCGTCATCGCCGAGCAACACACCGGAGCCGTACAACGGGCCGCGTTTTCCGCAGGTGACGGCCTATGACAATGTGCGCGCCCAGCACCGGCTGGTGACCGAGCAATTCGGTATCAAGCACATCCGTCTGGTGGTCGGTTGGTCGATGGGGGCACTGCAGACCTTCCATTGGGGCGCGCTCTACCCCGATATGATGGACCTGCTGGCGCCGTTCTGCGGCTCGGCCAAATGCTCGCGCCACAACTACGTGTTCCTCGAGGGCGTGAAGGCGGCGCTCACTGCGGATGCCGCGTGGAAGGAGGGCTGGTACACCGACAAGCCGGCCCGCGGCCTGCGCGCAGCCGCGCGGGTCTATGCCGGCTGGGGCTTTTCGCAGGCCTTTTATCGCGAGCAGCTCGACATCAAGACGCTGGGCTATTCGTCGCTGGAGGATTTCCTGGTGGCGTTCTGGGAGGGCTTCTTCTTGCCGAAGGATCCCAACAACCTGCTCACCATGCTGTGGACCTGGCAGAACGGTGACATCAGCGCCAACGAGATCTACAAGGGCGACTTCAAGGCCGCGCTCAGGGCGATCAAGGCCAAGGCCTATGTCATGCCGGGGCAGACCGATCTTTACTTCCCGCCCGAGGACAGCGAGATCGAAGTGGCGAACATGCCGAACGCCAAGTTCGTGCCGGTGCCGTCGATCTGGGGGCATTTCGCGGGCGGGCCGGGAACCAACCCGGTCGATGTCGCCTTCATCGACACCAAGCTCAAGGAATTGCTCGCATCGTGAAATCGAACGGTTGCCTGCGCGATCATGGGAGGGGTGAGCTTGTCCAATCCCGCTCTGCTGCTTGACCAGTACCGCATCCGGGAGGAGCCGTATTACCGGCCGCTCAAGGATGAGGTCGAACTGTTCGGTGCAGCCTATGCGAACCGCATGCCGGTGATGCTGAAAGGCCCCACCGGCTGCGGCAAGACTCGGTTCATCGAATACATGGCGTGGCGGCTCGGCCGCCCGCTCATCACGGTCGCCTGTCACGAGGACATGACGGCGGCGGATCTGGTGGGGCGATGGCTGCTCGATGCACAGGGTACGGTGTGGAGCGACGGGCCGCTCACCACCGCCGTGCGCCTTGGCGCGATCTGCTACCTCGACGAGATCGTCGAGGCACGCCAGGACACCACCGTCGTGATCCATCCATTGACCGATGATCGTCGTGTCCTGCCGCTGGAAAAGCGTGGCGAACTGATCCACGCCCATTCCGACTTTCAGCTCGTGATCTCCTACAATCCGGGTTACCAGAGCGCGATCAAGGATCTCAAGGAATCCACCAAACAACGTTTTGCGGCGCTGGATTTCGGGTATCCCGACCGGTCGGCGGAGACCGAGGTGGTGTCGCGCGAGGCCGGCATCGAGCCGAACCTCGCCGATCTCCTGGTCAAGATCGCCCAGCACAGTCGCAACCTGAAGGGCCAAGGTCTCGACGAGGGCGCCTCGACCCGGATGCTGGTCAATGCCGGCCGGCTGATCGGATGCGGCATCAGCCTCGAAAAGGCGTGCGAGACCACGATTGTCGTTCCCTTGACAGATGATGCGGACACCAGGAACACGTTGCGCGACGTGATCTCGGCCTCTGCGTGAATGGAAGCCGGCAGGTGGCGGTCGCGCAAATCAGTTCGCTCGATGGCTTCCGGTCCGGACGCCGGCTTGCGGCACTGTTGCGCGGTCACGACGAGATCGCCGCGGCAGTGCAGGCGGCGCGCGCCACATTGCAGCCCGTCGTTTCGTTCGATCATCTCGCGGCCTGGGACGAGGCTGTGCACGGCCTGTTCGCGGTCAATCTCGGCGCAGCCGTGGTGCTCGGCTATCTCAGGCTATCGGAACGGTGGCCGGTGCAGCGACCGGCCGACGACCTGGTCGCGATCGGCCGTGCGGTCAGCGACATCGGCCGCAGCGCCGGAAGCCGCGTCGCTCACGCACTGCTGACTGAGCTGTCCAAGGTGCTGCCGCGGCTTGCGGGTGCTGGAGAGCTCACCGCGGTTCTCGCTGCGTTCGGTCAACTCGCAGATACCGGGCCGGAGTCGGCCGGCCTTGCGATCGTTCGGCTGGAGCTGTTTCTGGCGCAGTCCGGCGGCGAGGCGTTCTCCGCCTGGGTCTCCGCCGGCTTGCGCGCGAGCGGCGGCCGCGCGGCGCGGCGGCGGGCCTATTTCGCGCTCGAGGATCCGCTGTCGGCGCGGCTGTTCGCAGCCGGGCGGACAGGGGATGATTTTTCGCGGCTGGAGAAGCGTCTCGCGGCGACAACACTAGCGTTGTGGAACAGAAAATCACGTTTCCGCAAATTGGCCGTTGCACCGACGCCGGTGCCGCGGCGGACCTCGCTCGCCGCCGGCTTCATCGGCCTGCCGGAGACGTTTCCCGGCTTCGAAGGCGAGGGGGCGGACGCGCTCTATCTCGCAGCGGTCGCGCACGCCGGGGCGCATCTGGTGCATTCCACCGTCCGCTTTCCGGTCGGGCGATTGAAGGCGCTGCAGATCGCGCTGGTCTCGCTGATCGAGGATGCCCGGGTCGAGACGCTGGCGCTTCGTGAACTGCCCGGCCTGCGCCGGCTGTGGCTGCCATTTCACACCGCGACGCCATCCGGCCAGGCGACGGCGGCCGGGCTGATGACGCGGCTGGCGCGGGCGCTGATCGACCCGGATTATCAGGATTCGGATGCATGGGTCACCAAGGGACAGCAGCTGTTTGCCGCCGCCGCCGACCGCTGGACCGATCCTGCCATCAGCCGCGAGATCGGCGGACTTCTGGGCAATGACATCGGGCAGATGCGGCTGCAGTTCAACGCCAAGAGCTATGTCGTCGAACCCACCTACCGCGACGACAATCTGGCGCTTTGGGATTTTGGCGATCAGCCGGACAGCCCGGCCGAGACCATCGAGCTCGCGGTCGATTCCGTGCGGATCGAGCGGCGCGATGATCCAGCCGCACAGTCGGCCGACGACGACGCCAAGCCGGACGAGGCGCTGCGTGCGAGGGCCGGCGCGGCCACGCTGCTGGACGGATTTCCGGCCGCAACCTATCCGGAATGGGACTATGCCGCGCGCGCCGAGCGGGCGGACTGGACCACCATTCTGGAGGCTGATGCCGCCGTTTCCGCGAAGCCGTTCGATCTGCCGGCGGACACGGACACGATGCGCTGGGTCACGCGCTTGACCCGCGATGCGTCGATTGGCCGCCGCATCCGCCACAAGGGCCAGCGCGACGGCGAGGCGCTCGACATCGATGCGGCAGTCGCCGTGACGATCGAGCGACGTGCCGGCAACACTGGCGAGCCCAGGGTCTATCAGCGCGATGCGCCGGGACCGCGCGATCTCGCCATCCTGCTGCTGATGGATCTGTCGCAATCGACCGCCGACCGCGATCGCCGCGGCCGGACAGTTCTCGACGTCGAGCGTAAGGCAGCCGCGATCATGGCGACGGCGGTCGAGGCCGCCAATGACTCGATCGCGGTGCATGGCTTCAGCTCCGACGGCCGCGAACGCGTGCGTTATCTGCGCATCAAGGACTTCGAGGAGCCGATGGACGCTGTGGTACGGTCGCGCCTCGCGGGCGTTGCCAGCAGCCATTCCACCCGGCTTGGTGCGGCCTTGCGCCATGCGGGCGGCTACCTCGCGGGACGACGTGCGTTCCGCAAGGTGCTGCTGCTCCTGACCGATGGCGAGCCCTCCGACATCGACGTGCCAGACCCGCAATATCTCGTTGAGGACGCGCGCCGTGCCGCGCAGCAGCTGCGGCGGCGCAGCACCGACATCTTTGCCTTCGGCATCGGTGAAGGCAGATTTCCCCAGCTCGATCGCATTTTCGGCGAACGCTATGCGCTTCGCGTGCCGCGCATCGAGGTGTTGCCGCAACGGGTGATGCAGCTTTATGCGGAACTGAAGAAGTAGTCCTGGCAGCTAGCCTATTGCCCGCGGCAGGGAGCCCTTTGCCGTGATCTCCGCGGAAATGTCCTCGATTGTCTTGCGCTGTTCCATGGCGGCCCGCCGGATCAGCGCAAAGGCGGCCGGCTCGGCCAGCGCATGGGTGTGCATGACCTGAAGCACGGCGGCGAGCACGATGCGACGGGATCGAAGCCGCTGCTCGAGCTTGAGCACCTGCTGCTTCAGCTCGTTGGTGCGCTCGTTCCGCTCGAAGGCCATCACGAGGGCGGCATAGATGCCCGCCGAGCGCAGCGGCTTGACCAGGAATGATGCCGGATCGAGGTCGAGCACCAGCTTCAGCCGGCTCGGCGTCTCCGTACCGATCAGGGCGATGACCGGGCTCTGTCCAAGCGACGCACGCTGCGCCGGTGAGGTGAGCGGCAGGAACTCGTCGTCGACCAGCGTCACGTCCGGTCGGCAATCGATCTTGGCGCCGGGCTCCCATGTGACAATCTCGATCCCGAGACGCTCGAACTGGCGCCTGACGATCGAGGCATCGCGCTCGTCCTTGATGGCGACCAGCGCCTTGCGTCCGCGCAGCGAAAATGAAGACGGTTTGCTCATTTCACAACCCGCAAATGCGGCGCATTCGGCGACGCTGCATCCCTTGCGGGGCTGGCGGCGACGTCGAGCTGCGTCAGATAAGGATCAGGCTTAACCGGAGCCTCAGCTTCCCAGAAGATGTCAAACTGTCCCTCGGCGTTGGAGACGGCCAGCCGCGGCGTCAGGACGCAGTGGTTATTGCTATCATCGATCCAGACCGGACCCTGTGGCGAATTGTAGCGATGGCCGGCAGCGGCGCGCCGCACCTCGCCGATATCAGAGGTGCCGGCGCGCTGCAGCGCGCGGGCCAAGAGATAGACCGCGACATAGGCGGATTGTCCGTCCACCGAGGGGCTGCTGTGTTCGCCGTAACGGGCCTTCCAGCGTGCGACGAAAGCCTTGTTCTCAGGCAGGCGAATGCTTTCGAAATAGGCCGATGATGTGATGCATCCGGCCGATGCAGGGCCTGCGATCTTGAGCTCCGGCTCGCACAGGCTGCAGCTCAGCATGGGAATGCTGAGGTTGGCCGCAGTGGTTGCGGCATGAAAGGCACGGATGAAATCATAGCTCGAACTGCCGACCAGCGTGTTGAAGACAACCGGCGGCCGGCGCCGCACGATCTCGTCGACGATGTGCGTGACCGCGCTTTCACCGAGTTCGAGCAGGCGTTCGGCGAGAATGCGACCTCCCGCCGCCGTCACAAGCTCGCGGGTGACGCGATTGGTTTCCCAGGTCCAGACATAGTTGGAGCCGACGCAGAAGATCTCGCGCGACAGATTGTCGAGCACGTAGCGCACCAGCGGCAGTACGTTGTGATTGGGCGAGGCGCCGACATAGATGACGTTGTCGGAGCATTCGAAGCCCTCATAGCGGGCAGGATACCAGAGCAGTCGGTCGGTGCGCTCGACGATCGGAAGCACCTGTTTGCGCGAGGCCGATGTGTAGCAGCCGATGATGTGCTCGACCCCGACATTGCGAATGAGGTCGTCGCAGACCGTATGGTATTCCGCAATCACCCCGCGGGGATCGCGGACATGCGCTGACATCGAGAAATCGAAGCCATCCTGCTCGTTGATCTCGTCGACCGCCATCATCGCGCTCTTGAGGATCTCGCGCCCCATGGCCTGATAGGGCCCGTGCTGCGAGCAGATGATGCCAACTGGTATGGACGGCTTTGTCATCGACGACTTTCACTGAATTCACGAAGCAAACCATCTTCGCAGAGGTCGGGGCAAGAGGTCATGCCGTTTTGCTGCGCATGCACCTCGCGAAATTTGTGCAGCCAGCCTCGTTGACAACGCGCTGCACACTTCCTTAGAATTTTCTCCTACAGGGCTTCCTGTCGAACTTGCGTGCGTCGATTTGGCCGATGACGTCCCGGTCGCCGTGCAGAGTGCTCCGTTCGATCCCGGGCCCGATGCGATAGTTCATAGCCGCGGCATTTGAGCCATTCGTCACCTTCGTTTCGGAGGGGCGGGTGGCTTTTTGCTTTTGCCGCTAAACAAATTGGCGACACGTCCGTGTCGCCAAGCCGGAGGCGCATGCGCGGTGATGGGCAGTGCCTGCGCTTGCGTCATGTCAAGTGCGGGGATGCGAGACGATGACGGAACTTCACTATCTCGGGCTGATTGAGGTCGGGCAGCAAATCCAGGCCAAGAAGCTCTCGCCGGTCGAAGTGACCAAGGCGATGCTCGGGCGGATCGAGCAGCTCGACGGCAAGCTCAAGAGCTACGCCTTTGTGATGGCCGATGTGGCGCTTGCGGAAGCGGCGGGGGCCGAAAAGGACATCGCGTCCGGCAAGGTCAAGGGGCCGCTGCACGGCGTGCCGATCGCGATCAAGGACCTGTGCTGGGTCAAGGGCGCGCCGGCCGCGCATGGCATGACCATCCATCGCGATTTCCGGCCGAGCGAGGACGCCACGGTGGTCGCGCGGCTGAAGGATGCCGGCGCCATCATCCTCGGCAAGCTGCAGCAGACCGAGGGCGCCTATGCCGACCATCACCCGAAGATCGATCCGCCGAAGAACCCGTGGAGCGCCGATCTGTGGTCGGGTGCGTCCTCAAGCGGTTCCGGCGTCGCTACCGCGGCGGGCCTTTGCTTCGGTTCGCTTGGAACCGACACCGGCGGGTCGATCCGCTTTCCTTCGGCTGCCAACGGCATCACCGGGCTGAAGCCGACCTGGGGACGTGTCAGCCGCTACGGCGCCTTTGAACTTGCGGCCACGCTGGATCACATCGGACCGATGGCACGCAGCGCGGCCGATTGCGGCGCGATGCTCTCCGTGATCGCCGGCCAGGACCCCAAGGACACCACGTCGGTGCCGTTATCCGTGCCGGACTATCTCGCTGGTCTCACCGGAGACCTGCGCGGCGTGACGATCGGCGTCGATCGGCGCTGGACCAGCGAGGGCACCGACGAAGCAGCGAGCAAGGTGCTCACCGAAGGTCTGCGGGTTGCGGCCGATCTCGGCGCCAAGATCAAGGAGATCACGTTCCCCGATCCCAAGGCCGTGATCGAGGACTGGTTCCCGCTGTGCGGCATCGAAGTGGCCGTTGCGCACGAGGAGACCTATCCGGCACGCAAGGACGAGTACGGTCCGGGGCTGGCAGGCCTGCTCGATCTCGGCCGGGCGCAATCCGGCATGGACTATCAGAAGATCGTGCTGCGGCGCGAAGCGTTCCGCGGCGCCGTGCGGCTGCTGTTCGAGACGGTCGATCTGATCGCCGTCCCGGCGCAGGCGTTTGCCGCGCCGACGCTGGCCAAGATGGCCGCGCTCGGCGAGGACGCGTCGCTGATTGCCGGGCTGCTTCGCTTCACCTGTCCGTTCGACATGACCGGAAGCCCGACCGTGACGCTTCCCGGCGGTTTCGCGCCGAGCGGCGGCCCCGTCGCCTTCCAATTCGTCGGCCGTCACTTCGACGAGGCAAGTCTCGTCCGCGCAGGCGATGCCTTCCAGCGCGTCACCGACTGGCACAAGCGCCATCCCGCGATCTGAGTTGAGGAGCCGTTGGCATGACCGAAGACTGGTTGAAGAGTTCCATCATGGCAAAGCGGGCCGTCGCCAAGGGCGCGACCGGCACGACCCATAGTTTGACGATCGAGCAACAGGGCGGCTTCCATTACGTCTATGGACCCTATGCCAAGCCGACGCTGTCGATCGATCCGGGCGGGGTGGTCGTCGTCGAGACCGAAGACGCCTTCGGCGGCGTGCTCACCAGCGAGACCGACAGCCCCACCGCGAAGCTGAACTTTCCTTACCTGAACCCGCAATGCGGGCCGATCGCGGTCAAGGGCGCCAAAAAGGGCGATTGCCTCGCCGTCTATATCCGCGACGTCGAGACCCGCGGCGCACAGCCAGCAGGCACCACCTGCATCATTCCGGAGTTCGGCGGTCTGGTCGGGACCGCATCCACGGCGTTGCTCAATCCGCCATTGCCCGAGCGCGTCAAGAAGCTGCATGTCGACCGCAACGGGGTGCGCTGGAGCGACAAGATCACGCTGCCCTACGAGCCCTTCATCGGTACCATCGGCGTGTCGCCCGAAATCGAGGCAATCTCCTCGCTGCAGCCCGACTATCACGGCGGCAACATGGACCTGCCCGACGTCGCGCCGGGTGCGATCATCTATTTGCCGGTGCATACCGAGGGCGGGCTGCTCTATGTCGGTGACTGCCACGCCACGCAAGGCGATGGCGAGCTCTCGGGTGTCGCGCTCGAGCAGCGCGCGACCGTCACGCTGCAGGTCGATCTGATCAAGAACTGGAGCTTTGCCTGGCCGCGGCTCGAGACCCGCGACTTCATCATGACGATCGGCAGCGCACGGCCGCTCGAAGATGCGGCGCGTATCGCCTATCGCGAGCTGGTGCGGTGGATGAGTGCGGACTACGGCTTCGACGAGATCGACGCCTACATGCTGCTCAGCCAGGCCGGCCGCATGCGGCTCGGCAACATGGTCGACCCCAAATACACGATGGGGGCGTCGATCCTGAAGAATTACCTCAAGGCGTGACTTCCAACATCCTTCAACGAGAGGACATCGCGATGATTTCGGGGCGTGTAGTCGGAATAGCTTTGCTTGGTGCCGTGATGGCGACGGCAGCAATAGGTAGCGCCCGTGCGGCCGAGCCGCCGTTGAAGATCGGCTTGCTGGAGGACGTCTCCGGCGACCTCGCATTCATGGGTATGCCCAAGCTGCACGGATCGCAGCTGGCGGTCGAGGAGATCAACAAGAGCGGCGGCATTCTCGGGCGGCAGATCGAGTTGATCCATCTCGACCCGCAGGGCGACAATGCCCGCTACCAGGAATTCGGCCGCCGCCTGCTCAATCGCGACAAGGTCGACGTCTTGATCGGCGGCATCACCTCCGCCTCGCGCGAGGCATTGCGTCCGATCGTCGATCGCACCACGACGCCGTACTTCTATACCAACCAGTATGAAGGCGGGGTCTGCGATGCCAGCATGATCAGCATGGGCGCGGTGCCGGAGCAGCAGTTCTCGACCCTGATCCCCTGGATGGTCCAGAAGTTCGGCAAGAAGGTCTACGTCATCGCCGCGGACTACAATTTCGGTCAGATCTCCGCGGAGTGGAACCGCAAGATCATGAAGGATCTCGGCGGCGAGGTCGTGGGCGAGGAATTCATCCCGCTCGGCGTGTCGCAGTTCGCGCAGACGATCCAGAACATCCAGAAGGCGAAGCCGGACTGGTTGCTGACGATCAATGTCGGCGCCGCGCAGGATTCGTTCTTCGAGCAGGCGGCTGCTGCCAACCTCAATCTGCCGATGGGGTCTTCGATCAAGGTCATGCTCGGCTTCGAGCACAAGCGGTTCAAGCCGCCGGCGCTCAACAACATGCATGCGACCGCCAACTGGTTCGAGGAGATCGACACCCCCGAAGCCAACGACTTCAAAAAACGCTGGCACGCCAAGTTCCCCGATGAGCTCTACATCAACGACATGGGCTACAACGCCTACAATGCGCTCTACATGTACAAGACGCTGGTCGAGAAGGCGAAGTCGACCAAGCTCGAGGATATGCGCAAGGTGATCGCAAGCGGAGATGCCTGCATCGATGCTCCCGAGGGCAAGGTCTGCATCGATCCGAAGAGCCAGCATACGTCGCACCGCATGCGCCTGATCTCGGTCGGGCCCAAGCATGAGGTGACCGTCGAGAAGGACTACGGGACGATCCAGCCGTACTGGTTGGGCGAGATCGGCTGCGATCTCACCAAGAAGAACGACAAGGACCAGTACACGCCGAGTCATCTTCCCAACAAATCGTGACGCGAACGGGCATGATTCTTGCTCGTGTTGTGCATCACGACTTCGAACCGAGCCGGCGCCGCAATGATGCGGCGCCGTGATCACGGAGACCGGAATGTCGGCTGAACTCTTCTCGTTATTCTATCAGTTCGCCGACGTCTTCGCGTTCCTGATCCTGTCGGCGGCGGGGCTTGCCATTGTGTTCGGCATGATGGGCGTCATCAATATGGCGCATGGCGAATTCATCATGTGCGGCGCCTATGTGACGGTGGGGCTCGTGAATCTTGGCGTGCCGCTTCCGATCGCCCAGATCCTGGCTGCGCTGACCGCTGGGATTATCGGCATGATCGTCGAGTTCCTGATCGTCCGGCGCTTCTACAAGCGTCCGCTCGATTCCCTGCTTGCCACCTGGGGTCTCAGCCTGATCGTGACGCAGTCGATGCTGCTGATCGTTGGATCCGCGGTGCGCGGCATCGGCACGCCGGAAGGAGCCTTTGCGATCGGAGGCTACACGTTCTCGACCTACCGTCTTGTGCTGTTCGGTTGTGCAGTGGCGGTGCTGGCCGGCCTCTACATCATCTTCATGAAGACCCGCTTCGGTGTGATCGCGCGCGCGACGATGCAGAACGCGGCCATGGCGAAGGCGCTCGGCGCGCGCACGGGGCGCATCTATTCCATCAGCTTCGGGATCGGCACGGCGCTCGCCGGACTCTGCGGCGCGCTTTACGCGCCCACCATGACGCTGATCCCGACCATGGGCGCGACCTTCGTGGTCGAGAGTTTTGTCACCGTCGTGATCGGCGGCGCCAATGTCCTGCTCGGAACCGCGCCGGCCGCGGTGTTCCTGGCGATAATCAGGATGGCGTTGAATGCAAGTTATGGCCAGATCATCGGGCAGATCGGCATGCTGTTTGCCGTCATCCTGATCATACGTGTCCTACCTGAGGGACTATCCAGCGTGCTGGTTCGCCGTGGCCGCTAGACGGGAATTTTGGATGTTCAAGCTGCTCGACGGTCCGCAGACTCTCGGACGAGGCAAGATCTTCTGGTCCTGTTTCCTGGCCGTGCTGGCCGGCGCGCTGATCTATCCGCTGTTTGCCGATTCCTATGATGTCGGCAACTTCGCCTACTTCCTGATCTGGATTTTCATGGCGCTCGGCCTCTGTCTGATGTGGGGGTACGGCGGCATGCTGTCGTTCGGCCAGACCTTCTTCTTCGGCATCGCCGGCTACGGCTACGGCGTACTTGCCATCAACATGGGCGGAGGAACGGCGACGATCGCCGCGCTCGTTCTCTCCGTTCTGATCGCGATGATCGCGGCCGGGATCCTCGGCTATTTCATGATCTGGGGCGGCATCAGCGGGATCTTCTTCGGCATCGTGACGCTGTCGGCGACGCTGGTGCTTGCGTTCTTCCTTGGGCAGACGGCCGGACCGGAATGGCATATCGGTCCGGCCCGGCTGAACGGCTTCAACGGCATGAAGGGAATGGACCCGCTCACCGTCCGTGACTTCACCATCGAAGGATCGGCGCTCTATTACGTCATGATCGCGCTGATCGTGGTCGTCTATATCGCACTGCGCATGCTGGTGAACTCGAGCATCGGCAACGTGATCGTGGCGACGCGGGAAAATCCGCAGCGCGCCGAGATGCTCGGTTACGACGTCCGCAAGTATCAGCTGCTGACATTCGTGATCGGCAGCGGCCTCGCAGGCCTGAGCGGCGCGCTGTACACGTCCTGGGGGCAGTTCATCACGCCGTCCAGCATCGGCCTGCCGGCGGCCGCGATGCCGATCGTGTGGGTGGCGTTCTCCGGGCGCAACGATTTGACCGCGACCCTGGTTGGTTCGTTCCTGCTGCTGTTCGGTTTCCAGACCATCACGGTCTACAGTCAGCAAGCGGCGCTGGTGCTGATGGGCGTGCTCCTGCTCGCCACCGTGATGTTGGCGCCGCAGGGATTTGTGCTCGGTATCGGTAAGCTCGTCGTCGATTGGTGGTCGCGCCGCCGGCGGCGCGACGAAGGCCCCGCGCTGGCGGACGCCGGCCGTCTGCAATCGGATGAGACCTGAATCATGGCACTGGTCGATGTGAAAGGCGTATCCAAGCGGTTCGGTGGATTGACCGCCGTCTCCGACGTCGACCTGACGGTCAATGTCGGCGAGGTCCATTGCCTGATCGGGCCCAACGGGGCCGGGAAGAGCACGCTGTTCAAGCTGATCGTCGGCCTCTACCCGCCGACCGCGGGCAGCATCTTCTTCGACTCCATCGATATCACCAATGAGCGTCCCTACGCGCGGGTGCAACGTGGCATGAGCATCAAGATGCAGGCGCCGAGCGTGTTCAAGGAGCTGCCAGTGCGACAGAACATCCAGATCGCGCTTCAGGAACGGCTGTCGGGCGCTGAACGCAGCGCCGAGGAGGAACGGCTGCTGTCGCTGCTCAATCTGGCTGATGATAGCGGCAAGCTCGCCGGCGCGCTGTCGCATGGCCAGCAGCAATGGCTCGAGATCGGCATGGCGCTGGCGTTGCAGCCGCAACTCCTGCTGCTCGACGAGCCGACCGCCGGCATGTCGCCGGAGGAGACCTACAAGACGGGCGAACTGATCAAGTCGTTCAATGCCGAGGGCATGACGGTGCTGGTCGTCGAGCACGACATGGCGTTCGTGCGTCAGGTCGCGCAACGTGTCACTGTTCTGCATCTTGGCAAGATCTTTGCGCGCGGCAGTCTGGAAGCCATCCTCGAAGACGAGAAGGTCGCGGAAATCTATTTGGGTAAGACCCATGCCCACTGATCGCATTCTGGACGTGTCGGGACTTTGGGCGGGCTACGGCGCGACGCCGATCCTGCAGGGTGTCAGCATGTCGGTCTCGCGTGGCGAGATCGTTGGCGTGATCGGCCGCAACGGCGTCGGCAAGTCGACCCTGATGCGATGCCTGATCGGCCTGCTGCAGACCTGGCGTGGCACTATCACCTTCATGGATCAGGACGTGACGCAGCTCGAGGCCGACGCGCGGGCGCGCGCCGGCTTCGGCTACATCCCGCAGGGCCGCGACGTCTTTCCGCAGATGAGCGTCGAGGAGAATTTGCAGGTCGGTGAGCTGATCGGCGGACCCGACGGCAAGAAGCTGCCGGAGCTCGTCTATACGTATTTTCCGCGCCTGAAGGAGCGCCGGCGGCAGATCGCAGGCACCATGTCGGGCGGCGAGCAGCAGCAGCTTGCGATTGGCCGCGCGCTGATCGGCAATCCGTCGCTGATGATTCTCGACGAGCCCTCCGAGGGCGTCCAGCCGTCGATCGTGCAGCACATTTGCGAGGCTTTGAAGTCGTTCAGGGACGAGCTTGGGACGACGATCATCTTCGTCGAGCAGAATCTCGACACCATCCTGGCCATCGCCCAGCGCTGCTACATCATGGAAAAGGGCAAGATCACCCGATCGCTGGCCGGCGAGGAGGTCAATGCCGACAACGTTCGCGCGCAGCTGTTGCTTTGATCGGCCGGCTACGCGGCAAGAAAATGCGTTAGATAATCGATAATAAATGGAGGGAATGAACATGGATCTGGGACTCAAGGGAGCAAAGGTTCTCGTCACCGGCAGCACCAAGGGCATCGGCAGGGCGATCGCCGACACGTTCGCGGCCGAAGGCGCCAATGTTGGAATCTGCGCGCGCAACCAGGGTGACGTCGACGCCGCGGTCACTGCGATCAAGGCCAAGGGCGTTGCCGCGTTCGGCAGCGCTGTCGACGTCTCGAACGGGCCGGCGCTGAAGGCCTGGGTCGCCGACATGGCCTCCAAGCTCGGCGGCATCGATGTCGTGGTCGCCAATGTCAGCGCGCTGTCGATCGGGCAGGACGAGGAGAGCTGGGAGAAGGAATTCTCCACCGACATGATGGGGACGGTGCGGCTCGTCAACGCCGCGATGCCGTATCTTGAGAAGAGCGGCGCCGCCGCGATCGTCACGATCGCCAGCGTGTCGGGGCGCGAGGTCGATTTTGCCAGCGGTCCTTACGGGACCTTCAAGGCCGCGATCATCCACTACACGCAGGGCCTCGCCTACCAGCTTGCCGCGAAGGGCATCCGGGCCAATTCGGTGTCGCCTGGCAACACCTATTTCGAGGGCGGCGTCTGGAACATGATCAAGGACGGTAATCCCGAACTGTACAAGACCGCGCTGGCGCTCAACCCGACCGGCCGGATGGGCACGCCGCAGGAGATGGCGAACGCCGCCGTGTTCCTGGCGAGCAAGGCGGCGAGCTTCATCACCGGGACCAACCTCGTCGTGGATGGTGCCTTGACGCGCGGTGTCCAGTTCTAGCCGGGGCCACAACGACATGTCAGCGGATCCATTGTACTACAAGTCCATCACCGAGATCTCCGAGCTGTTCCGCCGCAAGGAGGCGAAGCCCTCGGAGGTCACGGAGGCGATCCTGGGCCGGATCGCGAAGCTGGATGGCCAGTTTCATGGCTTCGCGCTCGTGCTTGCGGAGCGGGCGATGGCCCAGGCCAAGCAATACGATGCGGAGGTCGCCAAGGGCATCTGGCGCGGCCCGCTGCATGGCGTTCCGATCGGTTTGAAGGACCTCTGCTACACGAAGTTTGCGCCGACGGCGGCCGGCACGACGATCCACGCCAGGTTCGTGCCGTCCTTCAATGCCACGATCGTCGACCGGCTCGAACTTGCCGGCGCGGTGACGCTCGGCAAGCTCAAGATGACGGAGGGCGCCTATACCAGCCACCATCCCGCCGACCAGGCGCCGCTCAATCCGTGGAACGTGAACTATTGGGTCGGCTCTTCGTCGACCGGATCCGGTGTCGCGACGTCGGCGGGCCTCTGCTACGGCTCGATCGGCAGCGATACCGGCGGCTCGATCAGGTTTCCGTCGGCAACCTGCGGCCTGACCGGGATCAAGCCGACCTGGGGCCGCGTCAGCCGGCACGGCATCTTCCCCTTGGCTGACTCGCTCGATCACGTCGGACCGATGTGCCGCAGCGCTGCGGATGCCGGGGCGATGCTCGGCGTCATCGCGGGGGCAGATGCGAACGATCCGACCGCCTTGCGGGCGCCGGTGCCGAACTATCTGGCCGGCGCAGGCGACGGCATCCGGGGCTTGAGGATCGGCGTCGATCGCAGGTACACCCAGGAAGGCATCGATCGGCAGGTCGTGGTCGCGTTGCTGGAAGCCGAGCGCACGCTCGCCGCTCTCGGTGCCGACATCCGTGAGGTGCATTTCCCGCCTTATCAGAGGCTCGTCAGCCAGTGGATCCCGATGTGCTCGGTGGAGACGGCTGAGGCGCATCTGGACACCTACCCGTCGCGCAAGTCGGAATACGGACCGGATCTTGCGCAAGTGATCGAGCAGGGCAGGTCGGTGAGTGGGGTCGATATTGCCGCGATCCATCACGAGCGGCTCAAATTCAGCGGCAGCCTCGCTGCGATGTTCGAGGACATCGATCTGCTGCTGATCCCAACGATGCCGGTGCCGATCCCGACGCTCACCAAGATGAGCGAATACGGCGCCGACCCGACCGTGCTGCTGAGCATTCTGCGCTTCACGGCCGTGTTCGACTTTTCGGGCAGCCCGACCATCACGCTGCCGATGGGCATGGCGTCGGACAAGATGCCGCTCAGCATGCAGCTGGTCGGCCCGCATCTCTCCGAAGATTTGCTGGTCCGCGCCGGTTGCGCGTTCCAGTCGGTGACGGATTGGCATACCCGGCGGCCGCCTATCGAATAGAGCCTCGTCAACCGGTCTTGTCGACGTTCCAGAACAACGGCACCGGCGCGCGGACGATGTCCTTCAGCGCCTTCCGCGTCGCAGCCGGCTGATTGTACTGACCGGTCGGCACGTGGGTGACCACCTCATAGGCGCGCGCCTGGATATTGTCGGCCAGCGCCTTCTGGTCCGGCGGCGCCGCGGTGCGGGCAAAGCCGTCGCGCAGCCGCTCGAGCTCGGCATCCTCGACCCAGCCGAAGAAGCCGCCGTTCTTGCCCTTGCCGTTGACGCAGGCATTGCCGATCGGATTGATCAGATCGGCGCTGGCCCAGGTCGAGTGGTAGAGCGACCAGCCGCCCTCAGCCGGCATCGACTGCTTGGCGCGCCGCGCCACCACCGAACCCCAGTCCATCGCGAGCAGGTTGACGTTCATACCGATCGCGCGCAGCGCTTCGGCGGTGACCGTGCCGAGCGCGGTGATGATCGGCGCATCGGTGGCGTGCAGGATCGTGATCGGCTCGCCCTTGTAGCCGCCTTGCTTCAGCAGCTCCTTCGCCTTGGCCGTATCGGCTTTGGTCGACCAGCCGACCGCGCTTTCGAACGGCGTGCCGGCGATGAAGATTGCGGGCGTGATCTTGTAATAGTCGGGATTGCCGATCTGGGTGTCGAGCCAGTCCTTCTGGTTCACGGCGTGCAGCACCGCCTGGCGGATCTCCGGCCGGTCGAACGGCGGCACCAGCCAGTTCATTCGGCACATGCCTGAAAAACCAAGCGTGTTGTAATCGGTCAGCTCGACATTCGCGGCGCGCGCCAGCATCGCATGATGGTCGTGTGGCGGAACTTCGAAGTAATCGATCTCGTCGTTCATCAGCGCGTTGGTCGCGATCTGGAAGTCCGGCACGCTGATCCATTCGTAGCGGCCGATCTTCACGACCTTGCCGCCGGTCCCGTCAGATGGCTCGTCGCGCGAAATGTAGTCGGGATTCTTCTCGTAGGCGGCCTTGACGCCAGGCTGGAATTCCGCCGTCACGAAGCGGAATGGCCCGGAGCCGAGATGATCCGTGATGGCCTGGTCGGCGGGCGTTGCGGCAATCCGCGCCGGCACGATGAAGGGCACGTTGGCGGTTGGCTTGCCGAGCGCCGCCAGTACGAAGCCGCAGGGCTCCTTCAGCACCATGCGGAATGTCCGCTCGTCGGCGGCCTTCAGTTCGGCGATGAATTCGAACAGCTTTTGGCCCATCGTGTCGCGCCTCGCCCAGCGCTGCAGTGAGGGGATCACGTCGGCCGACGTCACGGCGCTGCCGTCATGGAATTTGAGGCCGGGGCGCAGACGGAACGTGTAGGTCAGATTGTCTGCCGAGACCTCCCAGGCCTCGACCATCTGCGGCTGGATCTCGAATTTCGAGTTGGTCGAGAACAGCGTGTCGTAGATCATGTAGCCGTGGTTGCGCGCCGTCCACGCGGTCGTCATGATCGGATCGGTGGCGCGCAGGGCGCGTGCATCACCGCAGTAATGGTCTTCGAGCTGGCCCGCGCGATGCGCGGCATCGCAATGCCGAGGCTCGCGCCGGCGCCGATCTGCAAGAGGGTGCGCCGGTTGATCGATGGTCCCATGATGTCCCCCTGTCGCAAACCTGTCAGGCCTGGCCGCTGAGCCTGGCTGCGATCGCGCGGTAGCCGCGCATCCACATGTGATCGAGATCGAGATCCATCGGCAGCGGCTGCGAGGAGACGCGCGCGATCACGGTTTCATTGACCGGATCGATGTAGATCCACTGGCCGTGGATGCCGACTGCGGCAAACGGGGCTTCGCGCCGGTCGAGCGTGTACCACTTGTTGCGGTAGTTGCCGTTTGGAAACACCTTTGTCAGGTCGCCGCGCGACCACGCCTCGGCATTGCCGTTGTGCCTGATGTCGTCGATCCACCAGCTAGGCACGACCTGTCGGCCGTTACTGATGCCGTGATTGCGCATCATCTCGCCGAAGCGCGCAAGATCGCGCAGAGTCGCGCAGACGCCGCCGGCGACGCGCGCCGCGCCGCGGGAATCGACCGTGATGTAGGCGTCGTGCTCGGCGCCCATCGGCTGCCACAGATAGTGCGAAAGGATTTTCGCATAGGACAGGCCGCAGGCGCGCTCATAGACCCAGCCGAGCACGTCGGTGTTGGTCGAGACGTAGTGGAAGGTCTGGCCGTGCGGCGTGCCGTTCGGCCGCAGCGTGCGCAGATAGTCGCGCAGGTTGCTCGGCGGAATGGCCGGATCCGGCGGCTCCCAGCCGGTCGAGCGGCGGTAATTGATGACGTCGCCGTCGCGCGCCATGTAGTCCTCGTCGAAGCGGATGCCGACGCTCATGTCGAGCAGATGCCGCACCGTGCAGCCGTCGCCATAGACCGATCCCTCCATCTCCGGGATGTAGCGCGTCACCGGCGAGTCGGGGTCGAGCTTGCCGCGGTCGGCCAGGATGCCGCCAAGTGTGCCGGCGACCGACTTGCTGACCGAAAAGATCAAATGCGGGGTGTCGGGCGTCAGGCCGTGGGCATACCATTCGAAGGCGATCTCGCCGCGATGCGACACCACGATGCCGTCGGTGTGGCTCGCGCGCAGCGCCTGGCCGACGCCGACCGTCTCGCCGCGCGGGTTTGCGAAGCTGACGTCGTCGAGATGGCGCGGCGCAAAGGAGAGCGGCGCCAGTGCGGAGGCGCGCGCGATGTTCGCGGTCGGCAAGAGCTCGCGCACGTTGCGGAACGCCCATTCGCTGTAGGGATGCTGACGCCAATTGGCCAGCGTGACTTGTTCGTCGGCCGCCGCGGGGAAGGCGGCCATGATGCGACGTGAATTCATTCTTGATCCAGCAATGCCATTGGAAGTTTCACGAAAGTTCCGCATGCGCCGCGCCGCTCGCAATCAACCGGATGGTGGAGGTGGCCGCCGGGTTACCCCGGTGTAACCGTTTCAAGGATGTGCGTGGCGCGGGCTTGGCCCGCAAATTGCTTGACTAAGCCCTGCGTCTGTCCCAGCGTGCCGAGCACGCGACGCGCAGACGTCCGCCATCGGGAAACATCGGGAGGTAGGTCATGATCGCGCTTCTGGGCCGACCGGATCCGGCGACCACGCAGGCCATTCAGTTCGCGCGCGGCATTCTCGAGGGGTCCGCGACCGCCTTCTACGAGGTCGACGGCAACCTGACCCTCAACCGCTTCGTGCTCAGCAGCAACGTACCGCCGAGCTTTCACGACCGGTACCTTGCCGGCATGAACCGGCTCGATCCGCTGCATCCGCGTTCCGCGAGCAATCGGCCGATTGCGCGGCTGAGCACAGCCCTCGACCAATGCGCCACCCAGGAGGCGGCGACCTACCGCGCCTTCGCCGGCCAATGCGGCGTCGCCGACATGATCGAATTCTTCTTCCGCCGCAACGACCGGATCGTGGCCGGAATGAGCGTGCTCTGGGCGCCGGGCTGCGCCATTCCGGACGGCAGCATGCACATCGCGGAGAAGATCCACGACTATCTCGAGTTCAACCTGACCAGCCGGCTGTCGTCGAATGCCGACGAGCCGCCGCGCTACGGACTGACCTCGCGCGAGATGGAGGTCGTCGAGCTGTTGTGTTGCGGCCGGACCAACCGCGAGATCGGCGAGTGCCTGAGCATTGGTCTTGCGACGGTGAAGACGCACCTGATCCACATCTTCGAGAAGCTCGGCGTCGAGACGCGCTCGGCCGTCGTCGCGCTGATGTCGCGGCCGCACTGAGGCGGGCTGTGACGGTCGCGGTCGCGTTTCGAATTGGGCGCGGAGTCCGGCATGTTCAGTATGGCGGGATGAAATTCGCATCGAGCTGTTCCAGAGCAACGCTGCCTGTCGTTGACATTTGGTGGCGCCCCGTCCGCCGTCGTCCCGGCGCAGGCCGGGACCCATACGCCGCAGCGGGTGTTGTGAACGGGTCTCGTCGTTCGAGCGGTGCATAACGATCGGCATTTGTGGTTATGGGTCCCGGCCTGCGCCGGGACGACGCTGAGTTCGTGGCGCCGCTTGTGAGACAAACTTCCGCATTCTCGCGACATGATTTGTCCGAGCTTTGCTCTTCGTTCCGCCCTCTCTTGAAGAGGGCGCAGGGAAAGCCGGGTGCCGATCGCACCCATGGGCCCCGAGCAAAAGGTAGAAAGCTCGGGGGTAGGACCACAGGTGTAACCGGAGCAATCCGGCTTTCCCTGCGCGATGGCTTACGGCTTATTTCGTGCTCTCCCCGGCGAGACTTGGCTTGTTTGTCACCGCCTTCGCAAGACGCAATTGCGTCTTACAAGGGGACACCGGCCACTAGGGCGTCAGGACCACACGACTTCACCGTCCGCTTCGCGTGCTCTCGTCAGCTCCACGCTCGGCGTCCACCGCATCTCACACCGCGTTCGTGACGATCGCGAAGCGCCCCTCGATCGGGTGAGACGGGCAAATCTATACACCGCGTTGGGTCTGCCGATAAACCGAAATATTTTCGAATGCGGTGATTGACCGGTTTTGCTGAGTTGCCCGTCGTGTCGAATTGGCAACACCGGTTGCCATCATGAAGCGCGTCGTAGAATGGGTAGAGCGCAGCGAAACCCATCATCTCACCGCGCCGATAAAAGGGATGGACAAGTCGCTCCGCCCATTCGATCAGCTGACTTGTCCGTCGCAAGCGGCAAGCATGCAACGGCGGGTCGGCCTCGTCCGCGTCACCCGATCCACCGTACGGTTGATTGCTGCACCCGCCCGCGCAGGCCGAAAGTTTCCGAAGGACCGGTGTCGTTTTCGACAATGTTGGCGAGCGGCTGCCGCTCGTAGCGTCAGAGGATTCGACATGCGTGATTTCATGGCCATCGGTCGCTCGGTGGCGGTTGCCGAGCGTGGCATGGCCGCAACCTCGCACCCGCAGGCGACGCTTGCCGCGGTCGAGATGCTGAAGGCCGGCGGCAACGCCGTCGATGCCGCGGTCGCTGCGGTGGCAGTGCAGGGCGTGGTCGAGCCGCAGATGACCGGCATCGGCGGCGATTGCTTTGCGCTGTATTCGCCTGGGGATGGCGAGCCGATCGCGCTGAACGGCTCGGGCCGCACGCCTGCTGGTACCGATGCAGAGAAATTTGCCACGGGCGGTGCGCGCGACATTCCGCCGACCGCGCCGGAGGCGGTGACGATACCTGGCGCGATCGATGCATGGTGCCGGCTGGTCGCCGACCACGGCAGCAGGTCACTGGAAGAAATCTTCCGGCCGGCGATCACAGCCGCCGAGCAGGGCTTTTGCGTGACGCCGCGCGTCGCCGAGGACTGGCGCCGCTTCCGGGCCCGGATCGAGATCGACGCCAATGCGGCGGCGCAGTTTCTTCCCGGCGGTAGGGCACCGGAGGTTGGCGACATCCGTACGCAACCGGCGCTCGGCCTTACCCTGCGCCGGATCGCGCAACACGGACGCGACGCCTTCTACGCGTGCGAGGCCGCCGACGAGATGGCCGGCATCTTGCGCAGGCTCGGCGGGGCGCACAGCACTGCGGATTTTGTTGCACAGACCTCGGACTATGTGCGCCCGATCTCGGCGCGCTATCACGATCACGACGTGGTCGAGTGTCCGCCGAACGGGCAGGGGCTCGCGGCGCTGATGATCCTGCGGACGCTCGCGGGCTTCGACGTCACAGCACTGGCGCAGGCCGATTGCATCCATCTGCTCGCTGAAGCCACCAAGGCCGCCTACCGGGCGCGCGACGCCTTCTTCTGCGACCCCGCCGTCAGCAACGTCGATCCGGCTGCATTTCTTGCTGAAGATTACATCGGGGCGATCCGCAGCAAGATCGACATGCGCCATGCCTCGGCGCCGGCCACCTGGGATGACATCGAGCACCGCGACACCGTCTATGTCACGGTGGTCGACCGCGATCTCAACGCCATCTCGCTGATCAACTCGCTGTTCTATCCATTCGGCAGCGGCATCTACGCGCCGAAGTCGGGCGTCCTGCTGCACAACCGCGGCTGGAGCTTTCGCGCCAAACCCGGACACCTCAATTCGCTCGCGCCGCGCAAGCGGCCGATGCACACGATCATCCCCGGCCTGCTCCGCAAGGACGGCAAGACCGTGATGTCGTTCGGCGTGATGGGCGGGCATTACCAGGCGGCGGGCCATGCCAATCTGCTGTTGAACATTTTTGACATGAAGATGGACATCCAGGCGGCGGCCGAGGCGCCGCGCTCCTTTGCCTTCGACGGCGTGCTGTCGCTCGAGACAACGATATCGCCTGCGATCCGCGACGAGCTGCGCGCCCGCGGCCACGATGCGCGTTTCTCCGAGGAGCCGATCGGCGGCTGCCAGGCGATCCGCATCGACCATGCCAGGGGCGTTCTGTTCGGTGCCTCCGACCACCGCAAGGACGGGCTGGCGCTGGGCTATTGAGAGGCTGTGAGGCTTTTCACAGCCGTCATTGCGAGGAGCGATAGCGACGAAGCAATCCATTTCTCCGCTTGCGGAGCGATGGATTGCTTCGCTTCGCTCGCAATGACGTGGATGGAACGATGCGTCCCATGACCGTCATCCTGCGCCGGGCCGCGTGCCCGCATTGCGGCAGGCGACGGAGCATCCACCGGACGGTGGATTGTTCCAGACGCCGACATGCCGAACCTTTGGCCATCATGCCGGCGTCGTGCGCGGTTCAGCCCTCTGCACCGCGCGGCGAAAGGCTGATCGCTCCAGGCTTTCCCAACCGAGAAGTTGATCCGTATGAGCAGGACATTCGCCGACACGGTCTTCCGCAACGGCCGGATTTACACGTCGAACCGCCAGCAGCCTTGGGCGACGTGCGCGGCGGTCAGGGCTGGCCGGTTCATTGCCGTGGGCGAGGAACGCGATGTCGCGGCGCTGGTCGGCGAGGGGACCGCGACGGTCGATCTCCGCGGCCGGATGGCGATGCCGGGAATCATCGACATCCACAATCACATCATGATGGGCGGGCACGCCGATCTCTACGAGCTGCGCTTCTCCTCCGCCGACAGCATTCCAAGGATCGCCGAGACCTTGCACAAGGCGGCGTCGGCGGCGGCGCCGGGCGCCTGGATCGTCGGCGGCCAGTTCGGCAACAATCTGCTGAACGAGATGAACACCGCGGAGTCCTGCGCGCTGCTGGATGCGGCATGCCTCGGGCATCCCGTCGTGCTGCGTGACGACAGCTATCACAATCGCTGGGCGAGCTCCGCGGCGCTGCGGCTTGCCGGCGTGCAGGCCGATTCCCCCAACCCGACCGACGGCGAGATCGGCCGTGACCTCAAGAGCGGGACGCTCACCGGGATCATGATCGAGGCCGCCTCGGGCCTGGTGGAGCGGGCGCTCGCCGCCTCCGGGCACTACACCGCCGAGATGGACCGCGCGGCGGTGGCGCGCTCGATCGGGGTTCTCAACACCTATGGCGTCACCGCCTTCATCGACGCCGCCAGCATGCAGCCGATCATGGCGGCGCTGAAGGGGCTCGACGACCGCGGCGAGCTCACCGCCTGGGCGGTCTGCGCGATGCCGGTGGTCGAGCCGGGCTTCATGTTCGGCAAGGCCGGCGAGGAGCTGTTTGCGCTGCGCGAACAATATCGCGGCGCGCATGTGAAGCCGGACTACGTGAAGGTGTTCCTCGACGGCGTGCCCGGTGCCAAGACTGCCGCCTTCCACGAGCCTTATGTGGCCGATCCTGTACGCGGCTGCTGCTTCCGTGGATCGACCATGCTGACGGTGCCGGACCTGATCCGCTGGCTCGGGCGCTGCGAGAAGCTGGGGCTCGCCGCAAAGATCCACTGCGCTGGCGATGCCGCGGTGACGCAGGCGCTCGATGCCACCGACGTCGTGCGCAGCTTCAACGGGGCGACCCATCTGGTGCACCAGATCGCGCATGCGAGCTACATCGCGCCCGACGACATCCCGCGCTTCGCCGAGCTCGGCGTCGCCGCCGATCTGTCGCCGATCATCTGGTATCCGACTATCTTCCTCGAGGCGCACAAGGCCGCGATGGGCGAGGAGCGTGCGCAGCGCTTCTGGCCGAACAAGGATTTGAAGCAGGCCGGGGCGCTGATGGCCGGCGGCTCGGACTGGCCGGTGATCCCGATCCCCGATCCCTGGCAGGGCATCGAAGGCATGGTGACCCGGCAGAATCCGACTGGGGATTTTCCCGGCAAGTCGCTGTGGGCCGAGCAGGCGCTCGATCTCGCCACCGTGATCGACATCTACACCATCGACGCCGCGCGCGCGGCCGGGCTCGGCCAGTCGATCGGCTCGATCGAGGTGGGCAAATCCGCCGACCTGATCGTGCTCGACCAGATGATCTTCGACATCCCGCCGGACCAGCTCGCCGATACGCGGGTCGAGATGACCGTCTTCGAGGGCCGCAAGGTCTATGAGCGGGGTGCGTGATGATTGCTGTGGATCAAATCCCGGTCACGGTGCTGACCGGCTTCCTCGGCAGCGGCAAGACCACGGTGCTGAACCATTTGCTGCGCCAGCCGGAGCTCAATGGCGTCGTCGCCATCATCAACGAGTTCGGCGAGGTGGCGCTCGATCATCTGCTGGTCGAGAGCAGCGAGGATCGCCTGGCGCTGCTCGACAATGGCTGCATCTGCTGTTCGGTGCGCGAGGATCTGATCGAGACGCTGGCCGATCTCGCTGCCCGCCGCGCCGCCGGCACCATCCCGTCGTTCCACCGCGTGCTGGTCGAGACCACCGGGCTCGCCGATCCCGTGCCCGTGTTGCACACGCTGATGACGGCGCCAGATGTCATTGGCCACTACCGGATCGACGGGGTGGTCGCGACCATCGATGCGGTCAATGGCGCGCACACGCTCGGGTCGCACAGCGAGGCCGTCAGGCAGATCGCGGTTGCCGACCGGCTGCTGGTCACCAAGACCGATCTCGCTGCCGATGATGCGCTGGCGCGGCTCGATGCGCTGATCGCGGCGATCAACCCGGTAGCGGCGCGCCATTGCGTCCGGAACGGGATGGTCGATCCGGCAAGAGTCCTCGATGCCGGGCTGTTCGATCCGTCGGCCCGGTCGGCCGATGTCGTGCGCTGGTTCGATCTGGCCTCGCAGGCGGCGAACGCGCCGCGCGACCATGCCGATCACCTTTGCGACGGCGATGAATGCGGCCACCATAGCCACCACGCGCACGATGCAGGCGTGTCGTCCTACAGCCTTGTTATCGACGAGCCGATCCAGCGCGACGCGTTCGCGCGCTGGCTCGATTACGTCGCGGCGCTCAAAGGCGAGGACCTGCTGCGCTTCAAGGCGATCGTGCATGTCGCCGAACAGCCCGATGCGCCTGTTGTGGTGCATGGCGTGCAGCACGTCTTCCATCCGCCGATCACGCTTGCTGGCTGGCCATCAACGGACCGGCGCTCGCGGCTGGTCTTCATCGTGCACGGCATCCCGCGCCAGATCATCGAAAACACATTGTGCAAATTCGCATCCGTGAGCCGCGCGGCGATCCAGCGATCGGCGGCCTAGAGCATGATCCGGAAAAGTGTGAAGCGGTTTTCCGAAAAGATCATGCTCAAAGAAAGCCCGCTTGCTTCAGAGTTTGTTTCAGGGAGAGGGACATGACCGAGAATTCAAAGACGAACTCGTCCGGCCGGCTCAACCGGCGGACACTGTTGAAGGCGGCCGGCGCCACCGGACTTGCCTCCGCCATGAACGTGCCGCTGGTCAACATCGCGCGCGCCGCGAGCAATACGATCAAGATCGGGTGGGTCGGATGCCTGTCCGGCGTCCGCGCGCCATTTGCAGAGCCCGACACCTGGATCCACGAGCGGATCAAGGCGCGCGTCAAGGACGGCCTGAAGATCGGCGGCAAGACCTACCAGATCGAATTCGTGTTCAAGGACAACCAGTCCGATCCGAACCGCTCGTCGGTGGTCGCGAGCGAGCTGGTGCTGCGCGAAAAATGCGACCTCATCCTGGTCGAGGACGGCGACGCCCAGGCGCCGGTGCAGGAGCTGTCGGACGCCCGGTCGATCCCGTCGATCTCGACCATGGTGCCGTGGCAGGGCTGGATGTTCCCGCGCAAGTCGACGCCGGACAAGGGCTTCCCCTACAGCTTCCATTTCTTCTGGGGCGCTGACGACGTCGTCAAGAATTTCCTCGGCATGTGGCAATCGGTCGACACCAACAAGAAGGTCGGCACGCTCTATATCGACAATCCGGCCGGACAGGCGTTCTCCGATCCGAAGGTCGGATTGCCCGGCGGCATCGCGCAGGCCGGCTATCAGGAATTCTCTGCCGGCAAATTCCAGATCGCGACCGACGACTTCACCAATCAGGTCTCGGCGTTCAAGAACAACGGCGTCGATATCGTCTCCGGCTTCACCTACGGCAATCACTGGGTGACGCTGTGGAATCAGGCGGCCCAGGCCGGCTTCAAGCCGCAGATCTGCACGGTGGCGGCGGCATTTTTGTTCCCGAGCGCGGTGAATGCGCTCGGCGATCGCGGCGACGGCATGTCGACCGAAGTGTGGTGGACGCCGGCCTATCCGTTCAAGTCGTCGCTGACCGGGCAGAGCGCCGGCGATCTCGCCGCGGAGTGGGAGAAGACCACCGGCAAGCAATGGACCCAGCCGATCGGTTACGCCCACGCGCTCTGGGAGGTCGCGCTGGCGGCGCTGCAGAACAGCGATCCCAAGGACAAGAACTCGCTGCGCGATGCGATCGCCGGCCTCGACATGGAAACCGTGGTCGGCCGGGTGAAGTTCAAGGACAGCCCGATCAAGAGCGTCGCGGTGACGTCGCTGTCGGGCGGGCAATGGCGCAAGACCAAGGGCGGCAAGTCGAAATACGAGCTCCTGATCGTGCACAACGGCACGGCGCCGTTCATCCCGAAGCAGGCCGATCTCGCGCTGCTCTCCAAGCTGGCCTGAGATGGCACCGCTTCTGCGCGTCAACGGGCTCTGCAAGCGCTTTGGCGAGATCGTGGTCGCCGACGGCGTCAGCTTCGAGTTGGCGCGCGGCGAATGCCTCGGCGTGATCGGCCCGAACGGCGCCGGCAAGAGCTCGCTGCTGAACCTGATCGTCGGCCTGCTTGCGGCCGACGGCGGCTCAATCATGCTCGACGGCGCTGACATCACCGGCCTGCCGCCGCACCAGAGGGCGCGGATGGGGCTCGGGCGGGCGTTCCAGATCCCGCAGCCGTTTCCGCATCTGTCGGTCTATGAGAACGCGCTGGTGGCTGCGTCCTATGGCGCCGGCCTCACCGGCGACGCAGCCTGCGACTGGACGATGCAGGTGTTGCAGCGGACCGGGCTCGACGCCAAGGCGGACAAGCTTGCGGGCGCGCTGCCGCTGATCGACCGCAAGCGGCTGGAATTTGCCAAGGCGCTGGCCTCGAAGCCGAAGCTGATCCTGCTCGACGAGATCGCGGCCGGGCTGACCGAGCCCGAGGTCGAGCGTCTTGTCGCGATCATCCAGTCGGTCAAAACAGATCATGCCATGATCTGGATCGAGCACATTCCGCACGCGTTGCGCGCGGTCTCAGATCGCATCCTGGTGCTTGATTTCGGCCGCAAGGTGCTGGAGGGACCGCCGGCTGACGTCATGGACAGCGCGGTGGTGCGCGAGATCTACATGGGATTGAAGGCCGATGGCGTTGCTTGACGTGAACGGCCTGCAGATCTTCTACGGCGATCTCCAGGCTGTGTTCGACATGAATTTCACCGTCGCCGACGGCGAGGCGGTGGCGCTGGTCGGCGCCAACGGCGCGGGCAAATCGACGTTCCTGAAAGCGCTGGTCGGGCTCAACGAAGAGCGCAAGGGCACGGTGCATTTCGACGGCGCCGATATCTCGCAGATGCCGGCCGAGGACGTCTCGCGGCTCGGGCTCATCATGGTGCCCGAGGGCCGGCTGCTGTTCGACTCGCTGACCATCGAGGAGAACCTCCTGATGGGCACGGTGAACCGGCGCAAGGGCAGCTGGACCTTGCGGCGGGTGTTCGACCTGTTCCCGATCCTCGAGGAGCGGCGGCGGATGTTTCCCGACCAGCTCTCCGGCGGCCAGCAGCAGATGGCCGCGATCGGCCGCGCGCTGATGTCGAACCCGCGGCTGCTGTTGTGCGACGAGATTTCGCTCGGGCTCGCGCCTGTGATGGTCGAGCAGATCTATCGTTCCTTTGCCGACATTCGCCGCGAGGGCACCGCCGTGGTGCTGGTCGAGCAGGACGTCAATCGCGCGCTGGCGGCGTCGGAACGGATCTATTGCCTGTTGAAGGGGCGGGTGTCGCTGACCGGCCCGGCGCAGGGGTTGCAGCCTGAGCAGCTGACGCATGCCTATTTCGGCAACTAGAAGATTGATGCGACATGATCTGGGTTGAGACATTGATCAATGGAGCCCTGTTGGGCGGGCTCTACGCGCTGCTCGGGATCGGCCTCGCGCTGGTGTTCGGCGTCATGCGCGTCGTCAACATCGCGCATGGCGAGTTCATGGTGCTGAGCGCGTTCTGCGCCGTGCTGCTGGCCAATCTGTTTCCGCAGGTCTCGCCGCTGTTGATGCTGATCCCGGTGATCGCGCTGTCGTTCGGCGTCGGATGGCTCTACCAGGCCGTCATCGTCAACCGGGTCGTGACCTCGCCCGATCCGCTCTCGCCGTTGCTGCTGACGTTCGGCGTGTCGGTGATCCTGCGCAATGTGATGGTCGAAATGTTCGGCGCCGACGTGCGCAGCCTCCAGGTCGGCGAACTCTCCCGCGCCAGCCTCGAGATTGCGGGCCTCAATATCGGCATCATGCCGCTGCTGACGCTGGTGCTGGCCGCATTGCTGTTCATGGCGTTGCAGCTCGTGCTGCGCCATACCGAGTTCGGGCGGATCGTGCGCGCGACCGCCGACCGCCGCGACATCGTCCGGCTGTCCGGCGTGAGGCCCGACCGGGTCTATAATTATGTGATGGGGCTGTCGCTGGCGCTCGGCGCGATCGGCGGCGTGCTGCTCGCGGTGCGCTCGAGTTTCACGCCGTTCTCGGGCGCCGAGCGGCTGTTGATCGCGTTCGAGGTCGTGGTGCTCGGCGGGCTCGGCTCGTTCTGGGGCGCGCTGCTTGGCGGCATCGCGCTCGGCATGGCGCAATTGATCGGGTTGAAGATCGATCCGAATGCGGGGCTGCTATACGCGCATTTGCTGTTCTTTATCATGCTGCTGATCCGGCCGTCGGGCCTGGTGTCGAGCAGGGTGTGACGCCGATGCCGACACGGACCATTCTGCTGGCCAGCGCCGTCGTTCTGATCGCGGTGATCGTGGGTGCGCCCTTCGTGCTGAACGAGGGTTTTCTGCGGCTCGCGACCGAGTGCCTGCTGCTGCTGACCATGGCGCAGATGTGGAACCTGCTGGCGGGCTATGCCGGGCTGGTGTCGCTCGGCCACCAGGTGTTCATCGCCTTCGGCGCCTATGCGCTGTTCCTGACCTCAGGCTGGCTCGGGGTCACGCCGGTCTGGGTCCTGCCGGTGGCGCCGCTGGTGGCCGCCGCCGTCGCCGCGGTCATCGCGTTTCCGCTGTTCCGGCTGCGCGACGCCTATTTCTCGATCGCGATGTGGGTGTTCGCGGAGATCATCGGCGCCTTTACGATGAAATCGCAGGCGGTCGGCGGCACCTCGGGGCTGCCGCTCGCCACCAGCAAGCTGATCGATTTCGACTGGTTCGAGCCGACCATGTTCTGGCTCGCGGGCGGCCTGACGCTTCTGACCATCGCGGCGCTGTACAAATTGATGACCTCGAGCTTCGGGCTCGGGCTGATGAGCGTGCGCGACAATGATCTCGCCGCGATGAGCGTCGGCGTCGACGTACGCCACAACCGCTTCGTCGCCTTCGTGCTGTCGGCGGCGGGATGCGGGCTCGCCGGCGCGCTCAGCTTCATGGGCAACCTGTACATCGCGCCGCTTGCGGCGTTCGACGTCAACTGGTCGGTCTACATGATGTTCATCGTGATCATCGGCGGTATCGGAACCCTGGAAGGCCCGATCCTGGGCGTCATCATCTTCTTCGGCCTGCGCGAACTGATGACCGGGCCGCTCGGCCTGTCCGGTGGCTGGTATCTGGTTGGGCTCGGCATCATCGCCGTTGTTGTGATGATGGTGGCCCCGCGCGGCATCTGGCCGGTCCTGCGCGACCGCTTCGGCATGCGGTTGCTGGACGTGCACCGCACCTCGCCGCGCCCCGCCGGGGCCGCGATCGAGCAGGGGCCGTCGGAGCAGGTGGCCGGATAAGGCTTCACGCCGTCGCCGTTGCTTGTATTCTGACGGCTCCAGTTTTGAGGAGAGGGCGCAATGGCGCTGATATCGCGGGTTGGCGGATGGGCATTGGCCGGTCTGGTTGCGGTGACGCTGGCGGCGCCGCCGCCGTCGCGGGCCGAGCGCCGGATGTGGCCGCAGGTCGCGGCCATGCACCCGATGGACGGTCTTACAACGGACGAGATCCGCTCGATCTCCGACATCCTCCGCGGTGCCGGCAAGTTCGACGAGACCGCGCGGGTCGTCTCGATGACGATCGACGAGGATCCCAAGGACGAGGTGCGGGCGTGGCGGCCCGGACAGCCGTTCGCGCGCCGCGCCGTCGCGACGCTGCTGAGCGGGGGGCATCTCTATGAAGCGCACATCGATCTCGCCGCGCGGAGCCTGGCCGGCTGGGACGAGATCAGGGATCATGAGGCCGCGCTGACGATCGACGAGCTGATGTCGGCCGGCGATCTGCCCAAGCAGGATCCGCGCTGGATCGCCGCGATGGCCAAGCGCGGCATCACCGATTTCCGCAACGTGCTGTGCCTGCCGCTGACGGTCGGTCCGGTGACCGATCCCGCGATGAAAGGCCGCCGCCTGCTCAACGTTCCCTGCGTCGATACGTCGGGCGCCGCCAACAATCTCTGGGGCAAGCCGATCGAGAACCTGTTCGCCCAGGTCGATCTCAAGAGCAAGACCGTGCTGTCGGTGACCGATCTCGGCGTGGTGCCGCCACCGCCGCAGACGCCATCGCACACCTATGCCGAATCGGGAAAATACCGCAAACCGCCGAAGCCGATCGAAATCACCGCGCCCCAGGGCAGCAACGTGAAAGTCGAGAGCGGCCAGGTGCGCTGGGACAACTGGTCGTTCCATGTCCGGCTCGAGCCGCGCGTGGGCGCGGTGCTGTCGCTGATCCGCTACGACGACCACGGCACCTTGCGCGACATCGCGTACCAGATCTCGGCCAGCGAGATGTTCGTGCCTTACATGGATCCGGCCGAGACCTGGTCGTTCCGCGCCTATATGGATATCGGCGAATACGGTTTCGGCGTGCTCTCCAGCGAATTGCAGCCCGGTGCCGACTGCCCCGAAGGCGCGCATTTCCTCGACCTGACGATCTCGGACACCAAGGGCATGCCCGTGGTCTCCAAGGGCGCGGTCTGCATCTTCGAGCGCCCGACCGGCGATCCGATCTGGCGCCACAGCGAGTTGATCAACAACACCGCCGAGGTACGGCCGAACAACGAGCTGGTGGTGCGGATGGCGCCGGTGGTCGGGAACTACGATTATCTCGTGGATTATGTGTTCGACCGCGCCGGCAACATCGACGTGAGGCTCGGCGCCTACGGCATCGATGCGACCAAAGGCGTGGCGAGCCGGACGCTGAGCGACCCGACGGCCGCGCAGGATACCGCCTACGGAACGCTGGTTGACGAGCGCTTGCTTGCGGTCAATCACGATCATTACATGACGTTCCGGATCGACATGGATGTCGACGGCACCGGCAACCGCCTGGTGGAGGATCGCTTCAACGTCCGGCGGCTGGAGCAGGGCCAGCGCAAGAGCCTCTGGCAGGTCGAAACAAAACCGGTGGCGACCGAAGGCCCGATCACGATGCCGTTGAATGCGGCGCAGTTCAGGGTCGAGAGCACGGGCAAGACCAACAAACAGGGATATCGCACCAGCTATCAGCTGATGCCCGGGCATTCCGACGTCTCGCTGCTCGCCAAGGACGATCCGATCCAGCTGCGTGCAGGCTTCAGCGCCTACACGCTGTGGACCTCGGCCTATGCCAAGGACGAGCGCTACGCGGCGGGCATGTATCCCAACGGGAACGCCGAGGTCGATGGCCTGCCGAAATGGACGGCGGCGAAGCGGCCGATCGAGGATCGCGACCTCGTGCTGTGGTACACGGTCGGCTTCCGCCACGTGCCGCGCGCCGAGGATTGGCCCGTGATGCCCGGCCTGTGGCACGGCTTCCGGTTGCGTCCATTCAACTTCTTCGATCGCAATCCGGCGCTCGACGTGCCGCCGGCGGTCGAGGCCAAGGGAACGAAATGAGCGGGCGCGTGCATCGCATCGCTGCGGTTGCCGGCGCGCTGCTGGCGTTGCTGGCGGCACAACCGGCCGCACGCGGTGCGGCGGCCGAAAGCAGCGCTGACGATGCGTCCTTACTCTATCTGAGCAGCAGCGACTGGGAACAGCAATCCGCACCGCGCAAGGTCGCGCTCGCGGCCGACTTCATGCGGATCTTCTGCACCGACCAGAGGATGTCGGCGGCATCGCTGGCCGACTGCCTTGATCGCAACGCGGCGGATGGCGCGGTGTTCGAGCGCGCCATGGCCTGTGTCAGTGCGCGATGATACTTACCCGAAATCGGTCTGGGCTCGGGCTCTTCACCTCTCCCCAACAGGGAGGGGGATAGTGATAGCGCAAATTTAGGCCAGTTTTGACCAAGCCGCCATTGCGTGACAATTCGGATATTCGCAATTTAATCAGGTGCGCTTTCAAGGTGAAGTGGACAAGAGCTGGCAGGTGAAACCGGATGAATCGGTTGAAGATGGACCATCGCGTCCAACCTCAACGCTTGGTGTCTGCTGCTAGGGACAGACCGGACTTCCTCACGGCGTGGCCCAATCGACGCAAATGACACGGACCGGTTAGTAGTCGGTCGTAAGTCTCTCCAGGATCGACCCAACGAAATACCGTGCCAAGCGATTGGCGTAACGTTGCTCCATCGGAAATCGGATGGGACCTATTACTGCCGCGGCTTTGTCCCACTTCCAAGAATGGCAGGCATGGGGACCTGGAAGCGGTCCCCCTTTCGGAATAGCTGATCCATTCCTTCAGCGACGGCGGCGTTGATTGCCGAGAGAGCTGCGCTGTCTTGTGCAAGCAAAAGGGCCCTTATCCTTACTCCTCCCTGCAACACCAGATTGACCAATCCGGTCGCAGTTTTCAGCAGCAGCGTCTGAACCACAGTAGTTGCAGCGACATCGGAGAAGTCCGCTTGCGCAAGCGCGGCCTTCATATCCTCCGGATCGCCGAACTGGAAGAAATCGGGCCCGTGCGGCAGGGGAACGTCAACACGTCCGTGAACTTTCACCGTCCCCAAGAGAAGGCCGAAGCCATTGGCTGGTGAGGGTCGTTCCCAAACGCTGATCGCCACGCGGCCGCCGGGACGAAGAACTCGACGCATTTCCGCCAAAGCGCGGTCCGGTTCGGGCACATGGAGGATGCCGTAGCCGCAAACGACGGCATCGAATGCATTATCGGGATATGGCAGATCTTGCGCGTCCCCTTGGCGGCAATCCATCGACGGAACGTTCCGACGGGCAGCGGCAACCATGGCGTCCGAGAAGTCGACAGCGGATACCTTCGCGCCGCGCTCGGTGGCAGCCAGGGCCAAGACGCCGTGTCCCGTGCAGACATCGAGCACGTCACATCCGCCAATGACCCCAGCTGCATCGAGCGTGACATCAACCGACTGGGCGGTCAGCGGACCAAAGCCAGCTTCGTAACCCTCGGACACCGTGTTCCATCCGGTTCGCTCAAAGTCTCGAAAGGCGTCCGGCTGCTTCGATACCTGAATTGGCATATCCCGCCCCCCATCTTCGTGGCGAATGACCGTTCCTGGCCCATTTCGACGAAATCCGGCGCTCTGCATATGTCCGCTCATCGAGGGTGGCCGGAAGTGGCTGGCATACGCCCAGACCGACGCAAATGACCCTGAGTCGACATTGGTTGGCGAGGCGCGGAGTAACGCGGTGCAATCCATCTAATGGAAAGAAGGCCGCAGGCAATATGTCCGGCGGCCTCTGCGCTTAACGCGTTCGTTAGGCAGCGCCCCGACTAGAGATCGATGCCAACAGCGATGTTACGGCCCTGTAGTTCGGCAATCTTCATCCCCTCGGCCTGCACCTGCGCGAACTCCGGGTCCTTTGCCACGGCCTCCTGCACCTTGCCGTAAACTTCCCAACTGGAGTAGCGCGTCGTAACCAGTAACTCTCCCGCCCACGCGCCAGTGTGGAAACGGGACAGCCGAAGAAATTCAGCACCGTGTTTTTCGAAGATTTTCTTCGCCCGCCTAACAATCTGGGTCATCTCGTCAGGCTTGTCGGTTTTAAAACGAGTAAATTGCACGATCGGCATGGACTACCTCCATAGTAATGTAAAATGACCAAGAGGCATGTATCGAGCGACCTTTGGGGAGCAAACCTCAACGCAATCTCGATAAAGGTTTGTCTTCATCGATTGATTTTGGTTCAGGTTCGCAAGCGACAGCGACACTGCCGTATCTCGGAGGATGGGCTCGCATGCGACGGATTGAAGCTGCGGGTAATGGGTGCAGCCGTCCTTGCGGAAGCAATGCATCCCAATCGTATCACACGCGGTCTCAGCCGGCAGCCGAGAGGCCGGCGTCGATCCCTTCGGCGATCCGCCTCACGTCCGCTGTGGTGAGGATCAGGGGCGGCGACAGGATGAGGTTGTTGCCGGAGACGCGCAGCATCACGCCGGCCTCGTAGGCGCTGTCGGCGACCTTCGCCATTGTCTTCTTGTCCGCGGGCTTCTTGCTGTCGCTATCGGCCACCAGCTCGAGCGCGGCCATCAGGCCCTTGCCTCTGACGTCGCCGACCAGCGGATGTTTGGCCTTGAGCGCTGCAAGCGCCCGTGCAAGGTCCTCGCCGCGCGCGGCGGCATTCTCGTCGAGTCTGAGACGGCGGGTCTCGGCCAGTGCCGCAAGGCCCGCGGCGCAGCCGACCGGATGGCCCGAATAGGTGTAGCCATGGCCGATCGAGCCGAATGTAGTGGTGTCGGCCTCGAAGGTCTCCGCGATCTGCTCGCCGATCAAGGTCGCGCCGAGCGGGAAATAGCCTGAAGTGATCGCCTTGGCCATCGTCATCATGTCAGGCTTCACGCCCCACAGTCGCGAGCCCGACCACGCGCCGGTACGCCCGAAGCCGGTGACGACCTCGTCCGCGATCATCAGGATGCCGTGACGGTCGCAGATCTCGCGCGCCAGCTTCATGAAGCTGTCCGGCGGCACGATCACGCCGCCGGCGCCGAGCACCGGCTCCATGATGAAGGCGGCGATGGTGTCGGCGCCCTGGAATGCGATCTCCTCCTCCATCGCCGCCGCACAGAGCTGCGCGAGTTTGGCAGGATCGGTCTCGTTGAAGGGATTGCGGTAGGTCGACGGCGCGGGAATGTGGAACACGCCCGGCAGCAACGGCTCATAGTTGCGGCGGAAATTGGCATTGCCGTTGACGGAGGCGCCGCCGAAATGGGTGCCGTGATAGCCCTTCTTCAGTGCCAGGAACTTGGTGCGGTCGGCCTGGCCCTTGATCTTCCAGTACTGCCGCGCAAGCCGCAGCGCCGTCTCGACCGAGTCCGATCCACCCGAGGTGAAGAAGGCGCGGACCATGCCCTCCGGTTTGAACCATTCGGTGAGCTCGTAGGCGAGCTCGATCGCGGGACCGCTCGAGGTGCCGCGGAAGCCCGAATAATACGGCAGGGCGCTGAGTTGGTCTGATATCGCCTGCTTGATCGGATCGCAGCTGTAGCCGAGATTGACGTTCCACAGGCCGCCGACCGCATCGATCACGGTCTTGCCGTCGATATCGGTGACCTCGACGCCTTCGCCCTTCATCACGATCCGCGGCGGCTGCGTCCGCATCTCGGCGGGATGGGCCATCGGGTGCCAGATCGGCTTGGCGTTGTTCTCAACCAGGAAGTTTCTGTCGCGCATGATCGCTCTCTGTCCGGCTAGAGCCTTTTTCGTTCCGATGGAATCGGAACGGGGCTCCAGATTCTAGTCTTGACGCGTTTTCTTCACGCGAACCGGTACCCCACTTCGCTCGAAGACGCTTTACTCGAATTGCAGCCCGAAATGCCGCAGCGCCTCGCTGTAGGACGCGGCGGGGCTGCGCACGTCGAACAGCACGGTGCGCATGTTGCACGCGGCGGCGCCCGTGATGTTGCGGCGCTGGTCGTCGACGAAAACGCAATCTTCTGCCGCTAGCGCCAATTCGTCCAGCACGCTTTGGTAGGCGCGCGGGTCGGGTTTCAGGATCCCGGTATGGGTGGCGTCGACGATGGTGTCGAAGCGCTCGAGGATGGAAAGACGGCTGCGAAAATCCTCGCCGTAGAACAGGTCGAGCTCGTTCGAGAGGATGGCGAGCCGGAATCCGGCGCCGGCGGCGATGTCGATCGCACGCGCCGCCTCGGTGCGGATCACGGTGTCGGGATCGGCGCCGCGCGCACGTTTCACGAAGGTTTCCATGTCGCGCCAGTCTTCACCGAGCATGCGGCCGACCTCGCGGCTGCGGGTCAGCCAGTAGTCGCGTTCCGAAATCTCGCCATGCTGCATGGACGTCCAGAGCGGATCGCTGTCGGGCGCGAATGATCCGAGCCATTTCAGCGTGCAGGGTGCGAGCCCGAGCGCACGCTCGGTCAGGTCATGGGTCTCGAACAGGGTTTTTGAGATCACACCGCCGAAGTCGAGCACCAGCGCCTGGGCGAGCGGCCGGCTCATGCGGCAACCGTGGTGCGGCCGGGTGGGACAATGCCGGCCGCGACCCAGCGGTCGAAGATGCCGAGCACGGTTTCATTGAACGCCGCGCTGTTGATGTGGTCCTTGATCTCGTGCAGCTCGACCGGTGCCGCGACCGCCGAGCGCATCGCATCGACAAAGGCGGCGAGGGCATCCGGATCGTGCAAGGCTTCGCCTTCGCGGTCCCATTGCTGGATGCCGCCGGCCGGCAACACGAAGGCAACCGGTGCGCTGGCGCGGGACAGCTTTTCGGCAATCGCCTGTGCGATGCGGCGGCGATCGGCGGACCCCGACGTCGCCGACGCGAGCAGCCGGTTGTGGGCGTGGAACGGACGATCCGACAGTTCGTCCGGGACGCCAAGCCATGCCGGGAAATCCACCATGTCGATCGCCCCTGGTGCGACGATCTGCGGAATGCCGGCTCTGCCCGCGTTCTCCAGCCTGTCAGCCCCGGAATTGACCACCGAGCCGGTCAGCTGGTTGGCGACCTCCTGCAGACTGAGGTCCAGCACCGCGGCGAAGCCGCGCTGCGCGGCGATCGATTCCATGGCGCGGCCGCCCATGCCGGTGGTGTGGAACACGACCACCTCATAGCCGCGCCGTTCGAGCTGCGGCTTGAGCTCGACCATGTAGCGCAGGCAGCTCTTGCCAAGCGATGTGATCGCAACGACCGGCCGGTCCCGGCGCGGTCTGATCGCGCTTTTCGCCGCGCCGACGATCGCGCCGCAGGCTTGCGACAGCACGGCGGTGCAGGTGCCGTTGAGGCCGTAGAGGCCGCCGGCCCACAGGATCATCATGAGATCGGCGGCGACGCGCTCGGGCGGGATCAGATGCGAGAAGGCGACGGTCGAGACGATCAGTTTCGGCAGGCCGAGCGGCAGCGCCTGCGCGACGTCGAGCGCAAGGTCGGTTCCCATCGTGCCGCCGATTGCGATCACGCCGTCGATGGCGTCGCGGTCTGCGAGCTCGCGGGCCAGATTGGCGGCGCCGACCGCCATCAGGGACATCGCGGAGTTCTCGTCGCCGCTGGAGGCGATCGCCGCGATCGTGGTCTCTGCGGCGGCGGCCACCGCATGCTTGTTATGCGCCACCTGGTACGGCGGATCGCCGAGCACGCTGATGTCCATCATGATGGTTCGGCCACCGGCACGCGCGATGCACTCGCTCATGAACAGCAGTTCGTCGGCCTTGGTGTCTCCAGTACCGATCAGGAGAATGCGGGGCTGCGTAATCTCGGACATGACCTTCGGCTCGCCGGCAGGCGGTAGGGAGGGTGACAACCGGTTTGCATAGCGCAGGCGGAGCGCTCGGCCATCGTGCGATCACGCTATGGGGACGGCGCCTGCCGTGACATCCACCTATCGGTTGATTGCTGGCAAAGCCTTGATTTGGCGAGGATTGCGTCATGTGAGCAGGTCCGCCGAGGGGCCGCTCCGGTCACCACAAATGAGTAGCATGCAGCAAGCCCAGATCGATCGACTACGGTCGGCCGCCATTCCGGCCCAGCACCTCTTTATCGGCGGCCGGCCGATGCCGGCGCTCAGCGAGGCACGGCTCGATGTCGTGTCGCCGATCGATGGCCAGATGCTGACCACGATCGCCGATGGCGATCCAGCCGATATCGACCGCGCGGTGAAACGCGCCCGGGATGCGTTCGAGCAGGGAGCATGGTCGCGCGCGGCGCCGGCGCAACGCAAGAAAGTGCTGCTGCGCTTCGCCGATCTGATCGAGCAGCACGCGCTCGAGATCGCGGTGCTCGGCGTGCGCGACAACGGTACCGAGATCGGCATGGCCTACAAGGCCGAACCGCTGTCGGCGGCCGGCACCATCCGCTACTACGCCGAGGCGATCGACAAGGTCTATGGCGAGATCGCGCCGACCTCTGCTGACGTCCTCGGGCTGGTGCATCGCGAGCCGCTCGGCGTCGTCGGTGTGATCGTGCCGTGGAATTTCCCGCTGATGATCGGGGCGTGGAAGATCGGCCCGGCGCTCGCCGCCGGAAACTCGGTCGTGGTCAAGCCGCCGGAGCTTGCATCGCTCACGCTGTTGCGGCTTGCCGAGCTCGCGACGGAGGCGGGGTTGCCGGACGGCGTGCTGAACATCGTCACCGGCCGCGGCGCATCGGCCGGCGAGGCGCTCGCGCTGCATATGGATGTCGATGTGCTCGCCTTCACTGGCTCAGGGCCGGTCGGCCGCCGCCTGCTGGAATGCTCGGCGCGCTCGAACCTGAAGCGGGTCCATCTCGAGCTTGGTGGCAAGTCGCCCAACATTGTCTTTGCCGATGTGCCCGACATCAAGCATGCGGCCAAGGTCTCGGCGAACGGCATCTTCCGCAACTCGGGCCAGGTCTGCGTGGCCGGCTCGCGGCTGCTGGTGCAGTCCTCGATCTACGATCGTTTCATGGACGAGCTGCTCGCCGCCACCACGAAGCTCAGGGTCGGCAATCCCCTCGAACTGACCTCGGATATCGGTGCTGTCGCGAGCAAGGTGCAGTTGCGCAAGAACCTGGATGCCGTTGCCCGCGCGGAACAGCAGGGCGCGAAGCGGCTGATTGGCGGCGAGCAGATCCGCGCCGAGAGCGGCGGCAACTTCATGGCGCCTGCGATCCTTGCCGAGGTGACGCCGTCGATGGAGGTCTGGCGCGAGGAGGTGTTCGGTCCGGTGCTATCGGTCACGCGGTTCGACGGCGAGGACGATGCCATCACGCTCGCCAATGCGACGCCCTATGGGCTGGCGTCGGCGGTGTGGACCGGCGCGCTATCAACGGCGCATCGCATGGTGCGCGCCATCAAGGCCGGCGTCGTGCATGTCAACACCTATGGCGGCGCCGACATCACGGTGCCGCTCGGCGGCTTCAAGCAATCCGGCTTCGGACGTGACAAGTCGCTGCACGCGCTCGACGCCTATGCCGACCTCAAGACCGCCTGGATCGCGCTATGACAACTGCAACTACTGAGCGCAGCGGCGTTCTGAACCGATTGCTCGATGCCGAGCAGGAGCGCTTCCGGGCGCTGCATCCGCGATCGGCGGCGGCCTGGCAGCAAGGCAGGCAACACTATCTCTATGGTGGCCCGTCGCACTGGATGCGGCGCTGGGCCGGCGGTTTTCCTGTTTATGCCGACGAGGCGCAGGGCGCGCATGTCAGGGACATCGACGGCCGCGACTACGTCGATTTCTGCCTCGGCGACACCGGCGGCATGTGCGGGCACGCGCCGGAGGCGGTGACCGAGGCCGCGCTGGCTCAGCTCAAGCGTGGCGCAACCATGATGCTGCCGACCGAGGACAGCCTCTGGGTCGGAGAGGAGCTGTCGCGCCGCTTCGGTCCGAAATACTGGACATTGACGACGTCGGCGACCGACGCCAACCGTGCCGCGATCCGCATCGCCCGCATGATCACCGGCCGGCGCAAGGTGCTGGTGTTCTCCGGCTGCTACCATGGTGGCGTCGAAGAGGCGCATGTCGAGATCCGCAACGGCCGCGTCGGCTTGCGCAACATGATCCACCCCAACGGCATCGATCATGACGCCGTGAGCCGGGTCGTCGAGTTCAACGATGTCGCTGCGCTGGAGGCGGCGCTTGCGCAAGGCGATATCGCCTGCGTGCTGACCGAGCCGCTGATGACGAATTTCGGCATGATCCCGGTCGATCCTGGTTTTCACAGCGCATTGCGCGACCTGACCCGCCGCGCCGGCACCATCCTGATCATCGACGAGACGCACACGCTGTCCTGCGGACCGGGCGGCTATACCGAGAGCCACGGGCTCGAGCCCGACATCTTCGTCGCCGGCAAGGCGATCGCGGGGGGCATCCCCGCCGGCGTGTTCGGTCTTAGCCAGGACATCGCCGAACGCCTCTGGAAGATTGTCCCGCACGTCAATCCGCGCGAGCGGCAGTCCGCGCATCTTGGATTCGGCGGCACGCTCGCCGGCAACGCGCTGACGGTTGCGACCATGCGCGCGGTGCTGGAGAAGGTGCTGACGCCTGCGAATTACGAGCGGATGATCGGAACTGCGATCTGGCTTGCGCAGGAAGCCCGCGGGCTGATCGAGGCCGCCGGTCTGCTCTGGCACGTCACCCAGATCGGCGCGCGCGCCGAGATCATGTTCATGCCGCGGCCGCCGCGCAGCGGCGCCGACGTCATTGCAGGTCGGCAGCCCGATCTCGAGACCTTGCTGCATGCGTTCTACATGAACGAAGGCATTCTGGTCACGCCGTTCCACACCATGCTGCTGATGTGTCCGGCGACGTCGGCGCGGGATGTCGACAGGCACACGGCGGCCTTCGCGCGGTTCATCGATCTGCTGCGAGGCACGGGAGCAATCTGATGCAGGCGCTTCCCTTCAATCTCGACGGCCGGGTCGCCATCGTCACCGGTGGCGGCCGCGGGATCGGCGCCGCCATCGTGACGCGGCTCGCGCAGGCCGGTGCGACCGTGGTGATCGCCAACCGGACGATTGAGGTGGCCGAGGCGCTGGCGCGCGAGCTGGCGGCTGCTGGACGGGCGGCGCATTGCGTCCCGTTCGACAGGCTCGACCGGGTTAGCTTGCGCACAATGGTCGACGGCGTCGCGGCCCAGTATGGCCGGCTCGACATCGTCGTGCACAATGCCGGCGGCTGTCCGTGGGCCTCGCTTGAGGAGCTCGATGAAGCGAAGCTCGACGAGACGCTGGCGCTGAATCTGAACGCCAGCATCTGGCTCGCGCAGGCCGCGATTCCGCATATGCGCGCGATCGGATTCGGGCGCATCCTCGTCACATCGTCGGTGTCGGCGCGCGTCGCGATGGGCGGCGGTGCGCATTACTCGGCGGCGAAGGCCGGCGTCAACGCGTTCACCCGCGGTGCTGCGTTCGAGCTGGCGCGCGACGGCATCACGGTCAATGGCGTCGAGGCCGGCTTCATCGAAAAGCCGGGCCGCGGCACCATGAGCGCGCCGGAGAACAAGGCGAAGCTCGAACGCTTCATTCCGATGGGACACATGGGCAGTGCCGACGACATCGCGTGCGCGATGCTCTATCTCGCTTCCGCTGAGGCCAAATATGTCACCGGGCAGACCATCGTCGTCGACGGCGGCTCGACGCTGCCGGAGACCGGATTTGCCGTCGAGCGGCAGTGGGGACTCTAGATGAGCATGATCTTTTCGGAAAACCGGCTTCCACTTTCCCGGATCATGCTCTGATGCCGCGGCTGGAAGGAAAGACGGCGCTGGTGACCGGCGCGGCCACGGGGATCGGCCGGGCCACGGCGGCGCTGCTGGCGTTGAGCGGCGCGCGCGTCGTGTTGTTCGGCCTCGGCGACGCCGAGCTTAAGGCCGCTGCGGCCGAGTGCGGAGGGCAGGCGATCCATGGCGACGTCACCCGGCCGGACGACATTGCCAGGGCCGTCGCCGCCTGCGGCGCGTGGCTCGACATCGTCGTCAATGCCGCGGGCCTGATCGTGCCGGATCAGCCCGCAAGCGTCTCCGACGAGGTCTGGGCCAGGACGCTCGACGTCAACCTCACGGGGACCATGCGGGTCTGTCGCGCATCGCTGCCGCTGCTCCGGCAGCGCGGCGGAGCGATCGTCAACATCGCCTCCGTTGCCGCGTTCAATGCCAGCCCGGATAGCGCAAGTTACGCTGCCAGCAAGGCGGCTGTCGTCGCCTATACGCGCTCGCTGGCCTACGCGCACGGCGCCGACGGCATCCGCGCCAATGCCGTGGCGCCGGGCTGGGTGCGGACGCCGATGAGCGCCTATGAGATGCAGCTGCTTGCGGACCAGAACGGCACCACCGCCGATGCCGAGTTCCGCGGCGTCGAACGGCGCATCGCGCTGGGGCGGATGGCCGAGCCCGCCGAGATCGCCGCGTGCTGCCTGTTCCTCGCCTCCGACGAGGCGTCGTTCGTGACCGGGGCGGTGCTGGTCGCCGATGGCGGCGGCCGCTCGCCGACGCAGAACCGCGCAGTCTAGAACATCGCGCGGCTTGTCGCGGGCAGGCGGCACCTTGCTATGAATCGGCGGATTTGGCAGTCTCGCGCCGTCACGTCATTCGATCGAGGGCGTTATGCAAAAGTCATTTTCCGTGATCATTGCCGCAGCCGCTTCAATGGTCGTTCTGTCGTCGACGGCGGCGCGATCCGGCGACTATCCGTTTGGCGATCCGCCGTACCGGCTGGATTACGTGCAGGACCCTCAGATCGAATCGGGCTGCTGGAAATGGAATTGGCAGCTGTACCAGTGGCAGGATCGCTGCCCGGTCTACATCTATCCCAAGGCTTACATGTTCTCGCGATCGTCGCGCGCCGTGCTTCGCACCAAGGGGTGAGGATCAGCCTCGTTGCGCCGTGAGCTCCGCGTCACGCCATCAGGTGCCACGCGGAGCGCGTGCACTTATGAGTGCGCGATGGTGCAGGCCACCTGGTGGTGCTTGCCGAAGTTGAGCAGCGCGTTTTCCCGGAAGCCGTCCAGCCAGATGCCGCGACCGGCATAGCGATAACCGACCCCCATCGGCACGTGCCGCACATGGACGCCGCCACGGCCGGTGAGCAAGGAGGCCGTGACCACTTCACCCTCGACCGACACGGCGCGCGGGCACAGCGGATATTGATGGCCGTTCTCGCAGGTGAAGACGATCTCCGTGCAGCTGCCGACCGGTGCCTTCGTGATCAGGCCGAGGTCCGCGGCAGCCGCAGGCCCCGAATTGCCCGATAGCGCTGCACTCAAAGCCAAGATGCCTGCGACCGCGTAGCAAAACCGAATACGCATCAGTGCCCCCTCGTCCAGCGATAGGCTAAGTAAATTGAGAAGAATATCTGACGCCAAATGAGCAAAAAAACCCTCAGAGGTCAAACCGGTCCCGCGCTCGTCCAGCCCGTTCTTCGCTCGTCCGTGCGCTTTGCGGCCTGGTGTTGCGCCCGGAACGATGAGGGCAGGCTTGGCGCCGCGGGAGCGAGGCGTCAGGTGTTGCAGGCTTGCTGCAGTGAGTCTGAATTCGGCGAGGGAGCCATCGGACAGCGTTAACGTGCTTTTACTGGCCACAATTGGCTGCAAGTGATGTGACGTATTGAGCCGTGTTCCGGGGACTGCGTCGACGCGCTGACCGGACCGCATCACGAATGCATTCGGACGAACTTCGGGGGTGGGAATGAACTTCCGTGGTGGCATTGCACGTTCGCTCCTCATCGCAATGATCGTCTCGGTGCCGTCCCTGATGGCGCATGCACAGACGCCGTCGCCTCCACCGGCGAACGGCAGGGCAGCGGCGGCGCAGCCCGGCGAGGGCGATCAATCCTTTTCCGGCCCGAGCTTCCGCAGGGGCCTGTGGCGCTTCGTGCGGACGCTCGATGTCGCCAAGACCGCCAACAAGAACTTCAAGTATCGGGTGGTCAACGCGGAAACCACGCGCTGTGTCGACCCGACCCACGCCATGAAGGCGACCTTTGCGTCAGGACCGGTCGGAAGCTGCGTTTCGGACAAGCCGGAGAAGGTCGGCAATCAATACACCTTCGGGCACCGCTGCGATTACATGGGCACGGTCAGCACCGTCATTACCGTGCGTAGCGACGAGGCCTATACCGAGCTGAACGAGGTCAGCACCGGCGAGCACCCCAGGACCGACATGGTGGTCGCGACGAGGATTGGCGATTGCGACGATGCTAGCGCGGCCAAATCTGAGGCCAAGTCTGATAAGTCTGCCGCGGCGGCTTTGCAGCACTAGCTAGCAATCAGACGGCGGGTAGCGGCTGACGAGACGTCCATTTGTCCACAACCGCGTAGACGCGGCGATTCTTTTCGAGCCGAAGTTGCCTCGGCCTGAAAGCAACCCGGCATTCACCGTGTTTGGTGCAAGAGCGCGGGAGAGCTTTGAGCAAAGGCTAAGGATTTACGGGGTCTTAACACGAAATGCTCCTGGATGATGTGAGGTTGGGCGTGCTTCAAGTGAAGTCACGCGATCCGCATCGTGCGGCCGACAGGGACTCAACAAATGACATCGCGTGAGGGCTTCGGGCCGTCGAAGGTCTTCGCATGCACGCTTGGCGTCGTGACCGCGCTTTCCGTGTTCGTGCTTGCCTCCCCGAGCGCCGTGGCGGAGGAGGGATTCAGCGGGCCGACCTTCCGAAAAGGGATGTGGCGCTTCGTGCGGACGCTGGAGATCGCCACGTCCTCGAACGTCCGGCAAAAGCTGCTCGAGCGCGAGATGACGCGCTGTGTCGATCCAACCCAGGCGATGAAGGCGACCTTCTCATCTCCGTCGGTTGGAAATTGCCACTCGTCGCGGCCGGAGAAGATCAACAACAAATACGTCTTCTCCAACCGATGCGACTATCTGGGGCCGGTCAGCACCGTCATCACGGTTCTCAGCGACGAGGCCTATACCGAGGTCAACAAGACCAACGTTGGTCAGGCGCCGCGGACCGACCGGGTGGTTGCCCGCCGGATCAGCGATTGCCACGAGGACCGGGCGTCGCTTGGCCGGCCGGCCGCCGAGCCGGGCGAGCTGCCGCTGCAGCAGGATGGAGCCGAGGGCGAGCCGCTCTAAGGCGGTCAGCGCGAGCCGGGCATCAGATCGCCCGCTGCACCATCAGATCTTCTGTTGCCCGCCTGGCGCACTGACCTTGACGGTGATCTTCTGAATTTCGGTTCGGCCGCCCTGATACTTGACCTCGATGGTCAGGGCGTCATCGCCGAGGAATTCCGGCGGCGCCTTGTAGAAGGCGACATAGGCGGGCACCTCGAGCGCGAGGCAGGCCTTGTAGTTGGTGGCTTTCGCCTTCGCCGACTTCACCACGACTTTTCCGGCAGCCGGCGGAGTGACCAGGCGGATGGTCGGCAGCGGCCCCGACGTGCAATCAGGCAGCACGTTGAGATAGAGGCCAATCTGGGTGTCGCGGTTGGCCAGGGCCCGAACCTGGCGTTCGACCGTGGTCTCCTGCGGGACCGGTTGTGCGGGGGCTTGCGCGGCCGCCGCGCCGAAACAGCCCCAAATCAAGACAGCGGCACAAGTCTGAAGAAGAATCACCCGCATCGACCGCTCCAAATCGCCTGCAAGGACGAACAGGGCCGGGCAAATACTGCCTTTCGGCCAAGTCAAACCGGCTAAGCCGTTGTTCTTGCAGCTCCGGCATGTCGGATCTTTACCACACTCCAACGGAAAGCATTGATTAACCAAATACATTTCTTGACCGGGGGGAGGGTTAACAATAGCCTAAAACTCAATTTTTCTACAATTTTTCTACTAATCGCATTTTTGCGGGGTTGATAATGCAGGGTTCGTTTCAGGTCGCTCAGGCTACGGGCACCGGCAATTCCACCAATTCGGCTCCCATCCGCATTTACAAGCTGACGAAGCCACTGACCGATCAGGCGGTCGTCATCAATCTTGGATACGACCAGAAGGCGAAGGTCGATTTCACGTCGATCGCCAACGAAAAGATCACGCTGATCCATGTCGGCGAAAAGCTGATCATCCTGTTCGACAACCAGTCGACGGTCACGGTCGAGCCGTTCTTCGACTCCCGTGCCGATGGACAGGGCAACATCACGATCGAGACGGCACCCGGCCGCGACATCTCGGTCCAGGAATTTACGAGTCTGTTTCCGATCAGCACGGACACCTCCGTGTTGCCGGCTGCCGACAATGGCGGCAACTCGAACGGCAACGCGCAGGCGAGCGGTGCGGACTTCAGGCCGTTCGCGGTTGATCCGCTGGCTCCCCCGCCTCTCAATGTATTGGCGCCGCAGGAAGAGCTGCCGCTTTCGGCGCCCGGCGGGCAGCCGACCGGCACGCAGCAGGCCAGCTTCCAGCCTAACGAACCCACTGCGCCTCCCACCATTTCGCCTCCCACCATTTCCGGCGGTCTCGTACCGTCGCTGACCGTCGACGAGAGCTTCCTGACCGCGGCGACCAATCATGGCGTTGCCGGTTCGGGATTGGGCCCCGCAGGGGCAACGGTCGCGACTGTGCAGGTGTCGTTTGACGTCACGGCGGCCGCCGGCCAGCAGTCGCTGACCTATGCGCTGTCGGTCACGTCGTCGAACGAAGATTCCGGTCTGATCGATACCGCGACCGGTCAGCACGTCCTGCTGACGGTGAACGCGGCCGGCGTCGTGGAAGGGCGCACCGCGGTCGGTGGCGATCTTGTCCTCACGGTCTCGGTCGACGCAACCGGCCACGTGACGCTGACCGATCTGCGCGCGGTTCACGAGGGAACACCGGGCGACTTCAATGAAGGGATTACGCTGGCGTCGGGCCTGATCGCGCTGACCGCCACCGTGACTGACAACAACAACCAGACGGCAAGCGCGAGCGTCGATATCGGTTCGCATCTGACGATCCTGGACGATGGTCCGGTCAATCCGACGGTGGTTGTGTCTGGCGTCGAGCCGGTGCTGCTGACGTTCGATGGCGGCCTGGCCGGCGGCAACTTCACCGGCACCCAGGACTCGCACGACACCAACGCGTCTCCGACCGTTGCTTCGGTGAGTTTTGCCGGCGCGTTCACGTTCGGCCATCTGAACGAGGCCGGTGCCGACAGCGGCGCAACGACGATCACCTATGCGCTGCAGTTCCATGCCGGGTTCAGCGAAGGCGGCGCTTCCGGCCTGACGTCCGGCGGCCTGGCGATCCATCTGTACGAGAACGGCGGCATCATCACCGGCTCGACGGCGCTCACGGAAGGCGGAATCACGGCGGCCAACACGGTGTTCACGCTGAGCGTGGACGCTGCGGGCGATGTGACGCTGACGCAGACGCATGCGATCGACCATACGCAGACGGACACCTACAGCGGCTCCTACATCAACGACATCAAGCAGCTGGCCGCGAACCTGATCGATCTGAAGGCAAGTGCAGTCACTACCGACGGCGACGGCGATTCGTCCCCCACAGTCACGGCGCTGCTTGATCTGGGTGGCAATATCCAATTCGGCGACGACGGTCCGCGAGCCCCGACGGTGACGGTGACGCCGACGGACTCGGAGTCGATGTCATCGGGAGAACTGCTGACGTTCGACGGCGGCCTGGCCGGCGGCAACTTCACCGGCTTCCAGGACTGGCACGACACTAACCCGTCGGCGACGATCGCGACGGAGGACTTCTCCGGTGTGTTCACCGTCAGCAATACCAATCTGTACGGCGCCGACGGTGCCGGCGCGACCATCGTCAACTACACGCTGGGCTTCCACACCGGCTTTGCCGACGGCAGCGCCAGCGGGCTGACGCATGCCGGCAGCACGATCTTCCTGTACGATGTCGGCGGTGTGATCACGGGCTCGACCTCGGCGACGGCAGGCGGCATCAACGCCGGCAACACGGTGTTCACGCTGAGCGTCGGTCTGACCACCGGCATCGTGACGCTGACGCAGCTCGAGTCGATCGACCACTCGCAGACCGACACCTACAACGGCTCGTATATTTATGACGTCAAGCAGCTGGCTGCGAACCTGATCGACCTGACGGCGAGTGCGTTTACGACCGACAGCGACGGCGACAGGACGGTCCCGGTCTCGGCTTCGATTGACATCGGCCACCAGATCCAGTTCGGCGACGACGGCCCGCAGACCCCGACGGTGACGCTGGCCGCGTTCACCGCACCGGTGCTGCTGACGTTCGACGGCGGCCTTGCCGGCGGCAACTTCACCGGCACCCAGGACTCGCACGACGCCAATCCGTCGGCGACGGTCGCGACGGAGGACTTCTCCGGCGCCTTCACGATCGGCAATACCAATCTGTACGGCGCCGACGGTGCCGGTGCGACCACGATCAACTACACGCTGGGCTTCCACTCCGGCGTTGCCGACGGCGTCGACAGCGGGCTGACCCATGCCGGCACCGCGATCTTCCTGTACGATGTCGGCGGTGTGATCACCGGCTCGACGTCGGCGACGGCGGGCGGCATCAACGCCGGCAATACGGTGTTCACGCTGAGCGTCGGTCTGACGACCGGCATCGTGACGCTGACACAGCTCGAGTCGATCGATCACTCGCAGACCGACACCTACAACGGCTCATACATCAATGATGTGAAGCAGCTGGCTGCGAACCTCGTCGACCTGACGGCGAGCGCGTTCACGACCGACAGCGAAGGCGACAAGACCGTGACGGCCTCGGCCCTGGTCGACGTCGGCCACCAGATCCAGTTCGGCGACGATGGCCCACAGACCCCGACGGTGACGCTGGCCGCGTTCACAGCGCCGGCGCTGCTGACGTTCGACGGCGGCCTGGCCGGCGGCAACTTCACCGGTACCCAGGACTCGCACGACACCAATGCGTCGGCGACGGTCGCGACGGAGGACTTCTCCGGCGCGTTCACGATCGGCAACGGCAGTCTGTACGGTGCTGACGGTGCCGGGTCCACGACCATCAATTACACGCTCGGCCTGCACGCCGGCGTTGCCGACGGCGTCGCCAGCGGGCTGACCCATGCCGGCAGCGCGATCTTCCTGTACGATGTCGGCGGCGTGATCACCGGCTCGACGTCGGCGACGGCAGGCGGCATCAACGCCGGCAACACGGTGTTCACGCTGAGCGTCGGTCTGACCACCGGCGTCGTGACCCTGACGCAGCTCGAGTCGATCGATCATTCGCAGACCGATACCTACAACGGCTCGTACATCAACGATGTGAAGCAGCTGGCGGCGAACCTCGTCGACCTCACGGCGAGCGGATTCACCACAGACAGCGAGGGCGACAAGTCTGTCACGGCTTCCGCCACGATCGACGTCGGCCACCAGATCCAGTTCGGCGATGACGGTCCGCAGACCCCGACGGTCACGCTTGCCGCGTTCACCGCACCGGCGCTGCTGACGTTCGACGGCGGCCTGGCCGGCGGCAACTTCACCGGTACCCAGGACTCGCACGACACCAACCCGTCAAAGACGATCGCGACGGAGAACTTCTCTGGCGCGTTCACCATCAGCAATACCAACCTGTACGGTGCCGATGGCGCCGGTGCGACCACGATCAACTACGCGCTCGGCCTGCACGCCGGCGTTGCCAACGGCAGCGCCAGCGGTCTGACCCATGCCGGCAGCACGATCTTCCTGTACGATGTCGGCGGTGTGATCACCGGCTCGACGTCGGCGACGCAGGGGGGCATCAACGCCGGCAACACGGTGTTCACGCTGAGCGTCGGTCTGACCACCGGCATCGTGACGCTGACGCAACTCGAGTCGATCGATCATTCGCAGACCGACACCTACAGCGGCTCGTACATCAACGATGTGAAGCAGCTGGCGGCGAACCTGATCGACCTGAAGGCGAGTGCGGTCACGACGGATCATGAAGGCGACAAGACGGTCACGGCTTCGGCCTCGATCGACGTCGGCCACCAGATCCAGTTCGGTGATGACGGCCCGAAAGCGCCGACGGTGACGCTCTCGGGGTGTCCGGAGCCAGTGCTGCTGACGTTCGACGGCGGCCTGGCCGGCGGCAACTTCACCGGCATCCAGGACTCGCACGACACCAACCCGTCAAAGACGATCGCAACGGAGGACTTCTCCGGCGCGTTCACGATCGGCAATACCAATCTGTACGGTGCCGACGGCGCCGGCGCGACCACGATCAGCTTCACTCTGGGGCTGCACAGCGGCGTGGCCAATGGCAGCGCCAGCGGGCTTACCCATGCCGGCAGCACGATCTTCCTGTACGATGTCGGCGGTGTGATCACCGGCTCGACCTCGGCGACGGCAGGCGGCATCAACGCGGGCAACACGGTGTTCACGCTGAGCGTCGGTCTGACCACCGGCATCGTGACGCTGACGCAACTCGAATCGATTGATCATTCGCAGACCAACACCTACAGCGGCTCCTACATCAATGATGTGAAGCAACTGGCGGCGAACCTGATCGACCTGAAGGCGAGTGCGGTCACGACGGATCATGAAGGCGACAAGACGGTCACGGCGTCAGCCTCGATCGACGTCGGCCACCAGATCCAGTTTGGTGATGACGGCCCGAAGGCGCCGACGGTGACGCTCTCGGGGTGTCCGGAGCCAGTGCTGCTGACGTTCGACGGCGGTTTGGCCGGCGGCAACTTCACCGGTACCCAGGACTCGCACGACACCAACCCGTCAAAGACGATCGCAACGGAGAACTTCTCCGGCGCGTTCACCATCAGCAATACCAATCTGTACGGTGCCGATGGCGCCGGTGCGACCACGATCAACTACGCGCTTGGTTTGCACGCCGGCGTGGCCAATGGCAGCGCCAGCGGGCTGACCCATGCCGGCAGCACCATCTTTCTCTATTTCGACAGCGTGTCCGGCGTGGTGACCGGCTCGACTTCGGCAACGGTCGGCGGCATCAACGCCGGCAATACGGTGTTCACGCTGAGCGTCGGTCTGACCACCGGCATCGTGACGCTGACGCAGTTTGAGACAATTGATCACTCGCAGATCGACACCTACAGCGGCTCGTACATCAACGATGTGAAGCAGCTGGCGGCGAACCTGATCGATCTGACGGCGAGTGCGTTCACGACCGATCATGAAGGCGACAAGACGGTCACGGCCTCGGCCAAGATCGACATCGGCCACCAGATCGAGTTCGGCGACGACGGCCCGAAGGCGCCGACGGTAGCGGTGAGCGCAGCGACAGTCGGTGTCGACGAAACGCCCGGCGTTCAGACCACCGGCGGTGCAAGCGACGTCCTTGGCTCGGCCGCGATCACGTTCAACGGTGCGGCGAGCACGGTTGCCGGACTGTTTACGACCGTCGCGAGCAAGGGCAATGACACCGATGTGCCGGCGGCTTCGCTGGACAACGGTGCACTCAGCTTTGCCTCCACGGGTGTCAGCAGCATCCTGACGGTGGCCGGAGGCAGCTACGGTGCGGACGGTGCCGGAACGACGACCTACGGGCTGTCCGTGCTCAATGCCGCGTCTGGGCTGACCTTGACGGACGGCACCGCCATTACGCTGTCACTCGATGGCAGTGGCCGGATTATCGGCACGGTCGGCACCGACGTCGCCAACCCGAGCCTGACCGGCATGGTGGCGTTTGCCATCGCCATCGACCCGGCAACCGGTCGGCTCTACGTGGCGGAGTACCTCTCGCTCCACCAGAACGACGCCACCAACCCCAACGACATCGTCTCGCTGGCGGCTGGAAAGGTGGGTGCGACTGTCACGGTGACCGACTCGGATGGTGATCATGCGGTAGCAACCGCCGACATCAGCACGCACATCAGCTTCCTCGACGATGGCCCGGCCTGGGTGTCGGCAGAACACGGTGTGATTGCCAATCAGGCAGGCTTTAGCCTCGTTGGAGATCTGCAATACACGCTTGGCGCGGACGGCTTGGGGTCGCTCTATTTCGCGGGCGTATCCACCGATCCGCTGCATCCCACAGCCACGACGCTCCAGGCGGGCGGATTTGCGGTCTCGGAATATGTGGATGCAAGTGGCGTCCTCCACGGTGTTGCCAATGGGGCGGACGCCTTCACCGTATCGCTCGATCCGACGACATCGACTTACGTGTTCAACCTGTTCCATACCCTCGATTCATATACACAGCAGTCCATCAACACCTCTGGTGCCGTGCACGGTGCTGGTCCGGCTTCGTATGCCGTATTGTCAGACACCGGTGCCAATCCTGTAACTATATTGACGGGCTACCACACGACCGGAGCCTTCAACGTAGCGGCCTGGTTTGGTGAATCGCACGATACGCTAACGAATTTGTCCGGGCTGACGCAGGACACTATCAACGCAAGTTCGTCAGGCCTGGGCGTCCACAGCAACAACTTCAATCAAGGCGACTTCATGCGCTTTGATCTTGGGAGTGTCGGCGACAACAGCAATGCTGATACCTGGACGTATGGCCAGGCGCCCGGTGCATCGGCCGTGGGGACGGGAAATCAGATCTCATTCACAGTCAACGCCATCGGTGGTTCGACAATTATTGACTACATCGTGCACAGCGCCGATGGCACGGTGACCTCCCACGTCTATAATTCGGCTACCGACGGGACCACCATTACGGCCACCGGGCACGGGAATATCGACTATGTTGAGTTGTATGACGTTTCTGGCAAGTCGAAGATCCTGCTGGCTGGAATATCCGAACTCGTCAACGATGGCGCCACCGACCTACCCTTTACGGTAGGTGTCAAGGACGGTGACGGAGACGCCGCTACGGGGTCGTTCGCTGTCAACGTGAACGGCGGAACGACGCTTTTAGGGACCGCTGGTAATGATGTCATTGTCGCCGGATCAACCAGTGAAACGCTCACTGGTGCTGGCGGGAGCGACAAGTTCGTTCTCAATCTCAGTGCCCATGACATCATCAGTGATTTTAGCAGCAATGATTTGGTCCTTCTCGACGTGGCCGGCCTGAGCCTCCCGACGGGCGCTTCAAACGCCGTCATGGCCAGTCAGTTCACGTCATCGGCAGCTACCGGCGGGACCGAGAACAACACCAGCGCCTGGAACGAAAGCGGAAGCACGAACAAGTTCTTCTTCAACAATACGACACATGAGCTCTGGTACTCGGCAAATGGCACGGGCACCGACAAGGTGGATCTTGCTCACGTGAGCACCGGCGTTCCGGCGGCCGCGAACGTTCATATTTTCTAGGCCTGGCTTGCAGCAAAAGCGAAAATCCGTGGAGACCACTCCGCGGATTTTTTCTTTGGATTTCCTCTGGGATTTTTTCTTGACTGAACGCGCCCTTACTCGGACGCAATCACATCAGCACGGGCAGGAAGCCGGTGAGGGGGCTCGCCGCATCAAGCGGCTCCGCCCCCGTCCACTCGGCGTCTGCCGCATTGGCGGCCGCCGGCGCCGCGTCGACCTCACCTTCGAGCGGAAGCCGCTTGGCGTAGGGCGCCGCGAACAGCTGGACGCCACGGTCGTTGATCGCAAACATCGGCGTGAAGTTGCCGAGCTCGCCGTCGTCGATCAGTTCGGAGCGGCGGCTGTCGAGGATCAGCCAATGGCCATCCAGCCGCGCCGCCAGCACGGCATGGTCCTGGCGGATGGCGCGATCGCGGCCCAGCACCAAGCGCAGATCCTCGCTGGGGAAGCCGGCTTCGCCGAGCGCGATCAACTTTGCGATCGCGTAGTCCTCGCAATCGCCCTTGCCGGTTGCAAAGGTGGCAAGCGGGGCGGTCCAGCGGTCGGCCTCGCCGTGCTGGGCGAAGTCGCTGACATAGCGGATCACCTGGTTGACGGCGCGGTTGGCCTCATCCAGCCGGTCGCGGCCGGACTTGGACTTGATCGCGCCGATCAGGCGCAAGAATTGCGCGGCATGCGACGGGCAGCCGGCGGTGTTCTGGCGGCACTGCTCGAGGATGGTCCGCTCCCTGGCGAGATCGGATTCGAGGCCGCGCCATTTGCGCCAGAGGCTGTTCTCCGGTGCGCGGAAGGTGAACAGGCCGAACGGCTCGGTGCCTTCAGGTGGAAGCGGCTTCGCCGCGGGAATGGCGTCGGTCGCGGTATCCAGCGGGGTGAGCGAAGCGGTGCGGATCGCGTTCGGACCACGGCCGCGCTGCCGGTCGAGCTTGGCCAGAACGTCGCTGATGGTGAAGAAGGTGGCGGGCGGGCGGTTTGATGCTTCGGAAGCCGGCGCGAGTTCGTCGGCATTCTTGCCGGGCGTCGCGAGCTCGTCCGCAGCAAACGCTGATGGCGCCGCGCAAAGACCTATCGACAGTGCAGCCACGGCGATGACCGCCGACGCGGCAGACTTCAGCGACTTCATATGACGTCCCCACTATCGGGGACCGTCAACGTCTATGCGTCGATCTGCGTCCCCGCTGTTATCGGGACGTAGACTGGCGCGCGCGCCGCTTAAGCGGGGTTAAGTGGAGGGGGCCGGTGCCGGGAATGTCGGAAAGGCGGTCAATCCGGGGTTTGCCCGTTCATTCGAAATTGAACGAACGGAGGTCACGATCGGTTAACCACCGGGGCCGCAGGCCGATCAGCGTTCGCGCAGGGCCTCGTCACGCAGCAGGCGCGCGGGCTTCACGATGTAGTCCAGCACCGACTTCTCGCCGGTCAGCACCTCGACCGTGGCCACCATTCCCGGAATGATCGGATGCGGATTCTGCTCGGTGCCGAGATGGTTTTTGTCGGTGCGCACCATGACCCGATAGAAGGTCTCCGGACGTTCGGTCTTTTCCGCCTTGTCGTCGACGATGGTGTCGGCGCTGATGCGTTCAACCTTGCCCTTCAGCGATCCGTAGACCGAGGAATCATAGGCGCTGATCTTCACCACCGCGTCCTGGTTGGGGCGGATAAATGCGATGTCCTGAGGACGAATCCGCCCCTCGACCAGGAGCGTGTCGTCCAGCGGCACGATATCCATCAGATTGGCGCCCGGCTGCACGACGGCACCGACGGTGCTGACGTTCAGCTTGTTGACGATGCCGTGGACCGGCGCCTTCAGGTCGGTGCGGCGCACCCGGTCCTGGGCGGACTTGATGTTCTCGTCGAGCACGGCGAGATCGCCGCGCGATTTGGCCAGATCCTCGTCGGCCTGCGAGCGGAAGGACGCGGTGATGTTCGCGATCTTCGATTGCGCCTCGGCGAGCTGTCCCTTCATCTCGGTGGCCTGCCGGTCCAGCCGCAGCATCTCGATCTCGGGCACGACCTTCTGCTCATAGAGCTTGCGCGTCAGGCTCTGCTCGCGTTCCAGGAGCTTCAGGGAGCCGGAGAGGCGGGTAACCTGCTGATTGAGGACGTCGATGTCCTGCGCGACCTTCTGGGCCCGCATCTTGAACACGCTGGCCTCGGTCGCAACGGCGGCCGGAGCCACCGAGTCGACTTGATCCGGAAAGGTGATCTCGCTTCGCCCGCGCGCCTCGGTTTCGAGCCGAGCCACCCGCGCCGCCATCGCCGCGCGGCGCTCGCGGATTTCGCCGAACTCGGAAGCAAACTTCGTGTCGTCGATGCGCATCAGGGACTGGCCCTGCTGAACGATGTCGCCTTCCCGCACCAAGATATCGCCGACGATGCCACCTTCGAGCGATTGAACCACCTGCATCTGCCGCGACGGCACGACGCGCCCGCTGCCGCGCTTGACCTCGTCGAGCACGGCAAAGTGCGCCCAGGTCAGGAACGTCGCAAGCAGCGCGCAGGACGTCCACAGCAGCATGCGGGAGGTGCGGGGCGTGCGCAACAACGCCGCGGATCGGATATCATTTGCAAACGCAAAATCGGAAGACGCCATAATATTTGCTCGTTATGCAGATTTCGGCTGGATCGTATTTTCCGGCGACGGAGCCGCCGACGCGGGCCTTCCCTGCAGCAGGGCGAGCACCTTGTCGCGGGGGCCGTCGGCAACCAGATGGCCATTGTCAAACAGCAGCAGCCGATCGACCATGTTCAGCAATGACAAACGATGGGTCGAGATGATGATGGTCATGCGATCGTCCTGGAGTCCCTTGAGCCGTTCAAGGAATTCCTGTTCGCTGCGGATGTCGAAATGCGCGGTCGGCTCGTCGAGGAAGAGCACGCGAGGCTTGCGGATCAGGACGCGCGCGAGCCCGATGGCCTGCTTCTGGCCGCCGGACAGGCTGCGGCCACCTTCCGAGATCGGCATGTCATAGCCCATCGGATGGCCGGCGATGAAGCTCTCGACGCCGGAGAGCCGCGCGGCAAGCAGGACTTCCTCGTCGGTCGCTTCCGGTTTGCCGAGGGCGATGTTGTCGCGCAGCTTGCCGAAGAACAGGTCGGTATCCTGCATCGCAAAGCCGATGCCGGCGCGCAGGTCCGAAGGATCGTATTGCCGGGAGTCGACGCCGTCGACCAGGATACGGCCTTCCTTCGGCTCGTAAAATCCGAGCAGCAACCTGCCGACCGTGGTCTTGCCCGATCCCACCCGGCCGATGATGCCGACCCTTTCGCCGCCCTCGATCTTGAAGCTGATCTTTTCGAGCGCGTTGCCCGGCGCATTGGGGTAGGCGAACGACACGTTCTCGAAGGCGACCTTGCCGTCCTCGATCCGTCTCGCGACATAGGATCGGGTCGGCGAACGTTCCCGCTCGATCGACATGATGCGGTCGATCGCCTTGAGGGCCGATATCGTCTGCGTTCCCTTGGTGATCACGGAGGCGATCCCGGCGATCGGCGCCAGCACGCGGGCGGCGAGCATGTTCGCGGCGACCAGCGCGCCGACGCTGAGCTTGCCGTCGAGGATCAGGAAGATGCCGACGATGACGAGCAGCAGGCTGGTGATCTGCTGGGCGGTGCTCGCACTCGTCAGCGACAGCGACGACCAGAAGTGAACGTCCTCACCGGATCTGGCGGTTGCTGCGACCGAACGCTCCCACAGGGTCTGCATGCGGGCCTCGGCGCCGGTCGCGCGGACGGTTTCCAGACCCGACAGCGACTCGACGAGCACGCCGTGACGAGCGGCGGATTCGGCCTGCAGGCGCTTCATGGCGCGATCGAGCGGGCGTTGCAGCAGGAAGCCGATCAGCATGACGAGCGGGAGCATGAGCAGTGGGATCCATGCCAACGGCCCGGCAATGAGGAACAGCACCCCGACAAAGAGCACGGCAAACAGCAGGTCGGTCGCGGAAACCACGCTTCCGGACGTAAAGAATTCGCGCACCGAGTCAAAGTCCCGGAGCTGATTGGCTAGGATGCCGACGGAGGTCGGCCGTTGCGCCATCTTCACCGCCATCACATGCTCGAAGATGTTGGCGGCCAGCACGACGTCGATGGTCTTGCCGGTCACGTCGATCATGCGACTGCGGACCATGCGGAAGATGAAATCGAACAGGATACCGAGCCCCATGCCGATCGAGAGGGCGATCAGGGAGGGGATCGCGCCGTTGGGGATGACGCGGTCATAGACGCTCATCGTGAACAGCGGCGTCGCCAGCGCGAGGATGTTGGTCAGAAACGCGGCGATCGCGATGTGGCCGTAACTGGGCCAATGCGTCTTGACCACCGACCAGAACCAGTGGCTCCTCGGGATGTCGCCGGCGGCGACGGTGCGCGCATCGGCGTGCGCAGCACTTCTCACCAGGAACGCGTAGCCGGTGTAGTCGGCGGCGAGCGAGGCGAGTTCGACGATGCGCGGGCTGTTCGGCGTCTCAGGATCGACGATCTTGATGGTCTTGTTCGCCGTGTCCACGCCCAGAAGGATGAGCGCCGTTCCGTTCTTCATGATGAGGACAGCCGGCAAGACAAGCGCAGGAATTTCCGAAATGTCGCGCTTGACGGCCTCGGTCTCCAGGCCCGCGCGTCTGGCCGCACGGTCGTAGAGCGAGACGGACAGGCGTCCGTCCGTGATCGGCAGTCCGCCGAGCAGAGCTTCGCGGCTCACCGCGCGGCCGTGATAGGCCGCAAGATAGGTCAACGACGCGCTGAGGGGATCGTCGCCCAATGCACTCGGCCGACTTGTCGCGGCAGGCTTTGAAGTTGATTCATCCGGCGAGGGGCGGCCGGCGTCAGCCGCCGGGCTGGGAGTTCGCAATAACAATTCGAAACCTCGACAACCAAAATGGAAATGCAGAAATCGCATTCAAAGATTGTGTGCAGGCTACAACAAACGGCGAACGAAATCAGCGAAACTTGCTTTAAGTATTAATACGGAATCGGAAGGGCCCCGTTTGGGGCCCGTCCGGCAGTCCTGATTTCGGTTGGCGGCTTCTATCGAGCGGAGCTCGGGAAGGCCGACAGCAGCCAATGGGGCTTGGTCGAGGCATAGGAACTCGCCTTCGCCGAGACGGTCGGGTCCGCGTAAATGACGTTCGGGCCGTCGCTTGCGCTCTTCTGCTGCTGCATCCATTCCGAGGAACCGGGCACCGCCGCGGTTGCCGTCGAGCCGGTCCAGCGGTCGGCAAAACCAACATCCTTGCCGACCTCCTTGGGCTGGGCCGCTGCATAGGTCTTGCCGGGACGGGCTACGGGGGCCGGGACGCCGACATGCAGCGGTTCGGAGCCCGTTTGCGGCACGTTCACGCGCAGGGTGGGAAACGAGTAGCGGGGCAGGCCAATCGAAAGCATGTCCGTGGGGGCAGCATCGACCGGCGGGGGCGCCTTCAGATACTCGATCAGGGTCCCCATTGCCGCCAGCAGCTGATAGTCGGCGAACACGACGACGCTGCGGGCGGAGGTGAGCGAGACCGACGCGTTGAAGAACTGGTTCTGCGCGTTCAGCAGGTCGATCAGCGAGCGCTGGCCGAGTTCGTATTCCTTCTGGAAGGCCGCGATGGTCTTGCGGTCCGCTTCCAGCTGGCGCGCCAAGGCCGCGATGCGTGTGGCCGTAATCGTACGGGCATTCCACGCCTTGTCGATCGATTCATACGCGTCGCGCTGCAAGCGCGCGTGGCGCATGGTGGCTTCGGTAAAGCGCTCGGCCTTCTCCGACCTGTTCCAGGCATCCTGGCCGCCGCGGAAGATGTCCCACGACATCACCACCTTGCCACTGTAGTCCTCATGCGTAATGGCGGGAGTCCCGGTGGCCGCCACGTAGGGGTACGAGTTGTCGTAGTGGGTTGCCCGTCCCTCGAGATAAAACTTCGGGCCGAACGTTCCGTCCGTGGCCTTGAACGCATGCTTGGCGGCGTCGGCGTCGGACTGTGCCGCCGCAATCGTCGAATTGAACCGCAGGGTGGTCGCGAGCGCCTCGTCGCGGCTGTTCGGCAATCCCGCGAGAGGGGCGGGGAAGCGAACATTGATTGGCTCGAGGCCGACCGTCTTGCGGTACTTCGCCCTGGCGTCTTCCAGGCTGCGCTGGAATTCGGCGAGTGCCGCACGGGCGGCTTCGACGCGCTCCCGCGCTTGCTCCAGGTCGCCTTCGCCGGCGCGGCCGCCCGAGAAGCGGGAATTCACGTTTGCAAAGATCTTCTCGTGGTTGGCGACGTTTTGCTGGGCAAGGCTCACCAGCCGGATGTAGCGCACGACGTCCATGTAACCTTCGGCAGCGTCGAGGGCCAGCAGCTCGGTTCGTTCCTTGACGCGAGAGGCCGCCGCATTCACGCGCGCGGTCTGGCGCCAGACGTCATAGATCGACGAGAAGCCATCCCAAAGCAGCTGGCGCACCACCACCGATTCCTGGCTGCCATTGCGCCACGGTCCTGCACCCACAACCGGTGCCGACTGAATGTTCGGGCTGATGAAGTTCGGCGATTGGTCGAACTTTTCCGGTCCGTAGCTGGCGTCGATCCGCACCTGCGGCAGCAGCGTGCTCTGGGTTTGCCTCAGCTCGCTTTCCGTCGCCCGCCGGTTCGCCGAAGCCTCGCCAACGCCCGGGTTGGTCAGCATCGCCTGGCGCAATGCATCGTTAATGGAGAAAACCTCGGCACATGCTGGCGTTGCCGCCAGGCAAAGGCACGCGATGACCGTGTATGCCGACCGCATCAATTCCGCCCCCAACTTACAAAAATATTGCGTAGAATCCGCGAAGCGTAACGTACGGCGGTTCCGTAACCTATGACATTTCAGCCACACAATGGCCCTAACTAAGGCGGCTCTTCGGCCGCGGGTGGACCACAATCCCGAGATTTTGGTTAAAATTCAACCTTTTGGCTGTGGTCGCGGAGTTGCCCAGCAGCAACACCGGATATCCGGAACAGAAAGGTCAGTTAAGTTTGTCTTAGCGGCCGCCGGCCCGAGCTGCTGTTCGCGACAGACCGCCAGATGGGTTGCAACGAAGGGCGGCGCGTTGGAATTAAAGGCCGTCAAGCGGCTCGTTTACCCGGGTCGCGAGGATCGACGGAACTGTCCCCTCCGGGCCGCAAAGACATCTGCTGTTAGCTCGGCTCCCTTGCCTTTCGACGTTCCTCCCGCAACCGAGCGGGATTGGTCCTCGATCCGGTCTCGGTAGACGACGTCGGGAGGGGGCCGCGACTTCACTCCGGCGCAATCGGATGCGGCGGACGTTCGATCGATGCCCGGAGGCCCTCGAGTTCGACGAAGATATCAGCTTGCCTGCGAAGCTCGTCGGCGATCATGGGAGGTTTCGTTCGAATGCTGGAAACGACCGTGACACGCACGCCCTTCCGCCTGACGGCTTCGACAACGGCCCGCAAATCACCATCACCGGAGAACAGGAATGCGTGGTCGATGCGGTGCGCAATTTCCATTGCATCGATAGCGAGGTCGATGCCGATGCTGCGCTTCATGCGTCGCCGTCCATCGCCGTCGTCGTGCTGCTTGGCCGCCTTTCTTCGGACCGAATAGCCGTTGTAGTCGAGCCAATCCACCAGCGGCCGAAGGCTGCTGAATTCGTCATCGTCACGCACGACGGTGTAGAAATATGCACGGACGAGCTGCCCATGCTTGCTGAATTCCGCAAGCAGTCGCCTGAAATCAATCTCGAAACCGAGGTGCTTGACGGTGGTGTGAAGATTTGCGCCGTCGATGAAAAGTGCAATGCGATCGGTCATCTCAAATCCCCATGACGCCCGGAGCAGCTGCTGCTTCTTTTGGTTCTGGAAATGCCTCGGGTGCGGGCGCCCTGATTTAAATGACCGATCCTAGAGCAATGACTCGGTCGGGAAAAAGCTGAAATTTTCAACATGGCGGGTGTCATGTTGATGGTGCGCTTATTGATAAGATCGCAATCGACGCGACACGGCCGGCCGCAGCGACAAATGAAACGGTCGTCGTTGAAAGGACGCCAACGTCGCACCCGCGCTCGGACGAAGGCGCTCGGGCAGCGACGAAGAATTGTCAGCTATGGCGCTTCGTTTGTGGCGCTTCGTTGGCATCGGCCGCAATAACCGCGCGCGCAATTCCAATTCCAATCTTGATCCTGATATCCTTGGACCATCAATACAAATGAGTGCTTACGTCGTCGGGCGAGCGCCGCCGTCGACGCCAACCAATGGTGCAGCGCACCGCGGACCAGCCAGTGTGCATAAGGTGACGATTGCGTCAGATACAAGATTACATCTAAAATTGACCACGTGTAGCGGCGTCGTTTCGCGCCGGCGCGATATTTCGAGATACCACCTTTTTGCAGACACAAGTTTTCTCGCTCTCGGGGAGAGGACGGTTTTACGTTGCCCAATTGCACTAACAGTTTGTTTTGCTGGCGGTATGGCGGCGGCGTGTCTGCGCCGCCTCGATAAGTCGTTTCGTCCTCACAGCAGCAGCGAGCACCGACGGAGCGGCATGGCTCGACAGGCGGGGAGAGGAAGTAGGCTCGCAACGGCGGCCCGCCGTGACCACGCCAACCGGGCGCCTGATCGAGGATCGGGGCGGCGTGACCTGGGACGGGAAGGCATGGCCGAAGCGCGCGAGATGCCTCGTCGTAGTTTCGCTCTGCATCCTGCTGACCTGTTGCGGGGTAGCAAGACAGGCCATGGAGGAGGAGGCAGAGCCGGCAGCGATCAACCCAACGTCGGTCAGCCTCAACGGCACTCGCGGAATGCCGGCAGCGCCTTCCCGGATCAGATCGCACAGGCGGAGGCGAGGGCGTCCTGCGTGATCAAGGCGACCGAGCTCGCACGGCCGTTGCTTCCATTCCCCGAATTGCTCGATCGGGAGAATGCCCTGCGCAAGGCGTTGGCAGGGCAGGTTCAGGCAAGGACAATGTCCCTGCTCGAGCGAAACGTGCAGATCCAAAAACTTCATTCGCAGCTCCTCGATGAAGAGCGCAGCAGGCAATCGGCAGCGCCGGCCGACGCCGGCAAGCCGTCGCTGGCGGTCGCGCAGTGGCGACAATCGAACCCGGAGAGTTGCGGGCGGCTCGGAGGGGACTCCGCGGGCTGCTTTTGAGACGGGCGAAGTCTTTGAAGCGCTTCTTAGACCGAGCGTTCGGATCTGTATCGCCATCGTCGTACAGCGAGCCCGTGCCGGTCGGACATTGGGTGAGGCCCGTCATTCAATCCAGCGGCGCCGATCCCGCCTGGAAGTCCGGCGCTGCCTTCTGGCCGTTCTTCATCGATGGATGGTTCGGCAGAATGGCCGTAGTTTCACGGGCGCGCGTACGACCACCGTTCGTCGTGGCTTCCCCGTAAAGCCACGGATACCAGGTGTGACCCAGAGGAACCCCTTGTCGGATCGGCATTAATGTTAACGGAGGGGATCTCGTGCGGCCCTAGACGGCCGCGCAAATTTGCGGCAAATTGCATCTAGATTAGGTTTGGGATGCTTGCTCGCATTTTTTGCGGACACAGAGTGCAAGCCTTCCCACGACGAACGAATTTAAAGACAAGAATTTTTAATGCGTGCGGAGTTCAGAGCCGCACCGAAGCGGGCAGGGTAGTGCGTTCGAGGTCTTTCACAGCACGACGGACGAGCAAATAACATAAAAAAGCTTGGCAATTGCTTGTCGGTCGAAACGCTCGCAGATTTTTTTAAGCGAGCGTTTGGGTAGTTTGATGAATTGATTTTCGGCTGCAATCACACCTGCTCTGCGTCGGCAGAGTTTTTAGGAGTGTGTGTATTGCGTCGCGCTTATTTCAGTAGGAAGGCCGATACAGCGTCTTCGGCGTCAGCCCATCGTTCGATCGGGCCCTTACTTACCATCGCAAAAAATCAGGATGCGTCGATTGAGCCGGTCGCGCTGATCGACGCGCCGAAAATCGCCGAACGCGATCCGTTTCAACCGCTGTCGTTGCCTACAGCAATCCATCCAGACCGTCATTTTCAGAACCAGCCGATTGCAGGAGCAGAAGCATGACCACTCGTTCCGAAGTTGCTTCAACCCGTACCAACAATTCGGGTGCCAACGCACGGTTGCGGCTCAATTATTTCCGGTGTGAGGCGTTCATGGGTGTAAGCCACAAGCGCGAGATCGCCTTCATCGACCGCGGCATTGATGACCTCGAAACGCTACTTGCCGGCATCCGGCCGGATGTTGAGGTAATCCTGCTCTCTCATGATGAACCGGCTGTCCGTCAGATGGCGCGGGCGGTCGAAGGCAGGAGCGAACTGGAAGCAATCCACGTCATCGCCCACGGGCAGCCTGGAGCGATAGCTTTTTCGGCTGGGCTGCTCTCGCTTGACACCATGGATCGTGTCGCGCGTGATCTGGCGCATCTGGGCAGCGCCATCACGCAGGGCGGCGAACTACGGTTGTGGAGTTGCGCAGTCGCGCAGGGTGAGTACGGCGCGGCGTTCATCGACGCTGTCGCGGCCGCAACCGGCGCCAAGGTGGTGGCTTCGGCCCAGCGCGTCGGTGCCGCCGCACGCGGCGGCAGCTGGGATCTTTCGTCGCTCGACAACCCAGCTCTTGCAAAGCCGCCGATCACGGCCGCCGGGCAGGAGGCCTATGCGGGCGTGCTGGACACCAACAACACCACGATCTCCGGCAACAACAGCACCAACACGCTGACTGTGACCGGAAGCAACGACAGGGTCAGCGATGGCAACGGGACCAACTCGGTCACGGTCACCGGAAACAACAACACCGTCTCTGACGGCAACGGCACTAACACCGTTACGGTAAGCGGAAACAATAATACCGTTAGCGATGGCAACGGCACCAATACCATCACGGTCTCGGGCAACAACAACACCGTCAGCGACGGCAACGGCTCCAACACCATCATCGTCAGCGGCAGCAACGCGACGATCAGCGATGGCAATGGCGGCAACCTGATCTATGCGGCCAACACCACCGGCACCAACAGCATCAGCGACGGCAACGGCAGCAACGTCATTGTTGGTGGCAGCGGAACCGATACCATCAATGCGGGCAACGGCAGCAACATCATCTATGGTGGCGCCGGCAACGATACGATCAATGTCGGCAACGGCAGCGACGTCATCATGGCGGGGGCCGGCAGCGACACCGTCACCTCTGGCAACGGCAACGACCTGTTTATTTATGCGCTTTCGGACCATTACACGGTCACGGGCAGCGGCGCGAGCGCGACGCTGCATAGCATCGCCAACGACGTCGACACCTATGTTGCCGGCGGCGGCACCGATACCCTTCGCATCGTCGTAACTGCCGATGAATACGCGGTTATACAGTCCCAGCTTACCGCCTATGCCACCTGGCTCTCTACGCATAAGGGGAGCAGTGCGAGCTATTCGTTCAACTTCGCTGCCACAGGCGGCCTATCCGTCAACGGCTTTGAGGCGCTCCAGGTTCAGGTCGTCAACACCGGCACGGTCAACCTGGCGCTGAATGCGACTTCGAGCAGCGGGTCGCTGAACAGCCTCAATCTCTTCAGCAACACGGTCGGCACGAGCTCGACCAACTTCACCGACACGTTCAAAATCGTCGGCCTCGCTGCCGGTAACAGCGGCTCGGGCGGGACGACGGTGGACCCGTCGCTTAATGTCGCGCAGTACCTCGACGGCACCGCGACCCTGCCGACATCCTACACCGTGACCGGCGCGGACGGAACGCTGACCGTTAATGCGAATGGCACTTACAGCTACACGGTGACGTCCCACGTCTCTCTCACTGACACGTTCACGCTGACGACGCTCGACCAGAACGGCTTCGTTACCACGACGACGCTGACCTTTGGGGTGCCCAACCACGCGCCGGTCCTTTCCGGCGTTACCGCAACCGATCCGACCACGGTTGCCGAACTCACCGACGCATCCGCCCAGAACCTTGCGCCCATTCACGGCACGTTGACGGTGACCGATCTGGATGCCGGCAACACGTTGACCGCATCCGTGGTTGGCTCGCCGTCCGTCACGGTAAGCGGCGGTGGCACGGCACCCGCAGCGGTCGTGACCGCCTTGACCTCTGGCGCGCTGTCGCTCGGATCGGTGGTCGCCGACGGCGGTACCAAGACCATCGCCTGGACCTATGACGCCGCGGCGGCCAACCTCGACTTCCTGAAAGCGGGCCAGACCCTCACGGTGGACTACACCGTCAAGGTCAATGACGGCTTCGCCGACAGCGGCACGCAGCACATTATTATCACAATCACCGGCACCAACGACCAGACGGTGCTGACCTCCGTGAACAGCGCCTCGGTGTCGACGACGGTTGCAGAATCGGCCGGGAATTCCTCAGCGCAGGATATCGCCGCGATCGCCGGCAGTTTGGTCTTCAGCGACAAGGACGTCGGCGACAGCCTGACGGCGTCGGCGGGCTCGCCCACGATCGCGCTCAATGGCGGAGCGTTGCCGGCAGGGGTTGATGCGACCACGCTCAAGGCGGCGCTCGATCACCTGAGTTTCGGCAGTGGCGTGACCTCGAACGGCGGCGGCAGCCAGAACATCTCCTGGACCTGGGATCCGACCGCAGCCAACCTCGACTTCCTCAAGGCGGGCGACCAGCTCACTGTCACCTATGCGGTCAAGGTCGGCGATTCCGCGACCCAGAATCTGACCTTTACCATCACCGGCACCAACGACGCGCCATCGCAGCCTGTCGACGGCAACAATGCCGCCAACACGATTTCGGAGGGTGCCGCGGCCGGCACCAGCGTCGGCGTCACGGTTCACTCAACGGACGTAGATAGCCCGGCTGTGACCTATTCGCTGACCGGGGACACCTCGGGCGGTGGCTTCACCATCAATGCGGCCACCGGCGTCATCACCGTCGCCGATGCCAGCAAGCTCGACTACGAGTCCGCCGCAGGCCATGCCTACACCGTCACCGCGCAGGCTTCGGACGGCACGCTCTCGAGCTCGCAGACCTTCACGATCAACGTCACCGACGTGGCGCCCTCGACCCCGGTCGACAGCAACGCGGCAACCAACACCGTTGCCGAAGGTGCGGCCAACGGCTCAACCGTCGGCGTTACCGTGTCGTCGAGTGACGTCAACGGACCGGCTGTGACCTATAGCCTGACCGGGGACACCTCGGGCGGTGGCTTCACCATCAACGCGGCCACCGGTGTCATCACCGTCGCCGATGCCAGCAAGCTCGACTACGAGTCCGCCGCAGGCCATGCCTACACCGTCACCGCGCAGGCCTCGGACGGCACGCTTTCGAGCTCGCAGACCTTCACGATCAACGTCACCGACGTGGCGCCCTCGACCCCGGTCGACAGCAACGCGGCAACCAACACCGTTGCCGAAGGTGCGGCCAACGGCTCAGCCGTCGGCGTTACCGTGTCGTCGAGTGACGTCAACGGACCGGCTGTGACCTATTCGCTGACCGGGGACACCTCGGGCGGTGGCTTCACCATCAATGCGGCCACCGGCGTCATCACCGTCGCCGATGCCAGCAAGCTCGACTACGAGTCCGCCGCAGGCCACGCCTACACCGTCACCGCGCAGGCCTCGGACGGCACGCTTTCGAGCTCGCAGACCTTCACGATCAACGTCACCGACGTGGCGCCCTCGACCCCGGTCGACAGCAACGCGGCAACCAACACCGTTGCCGAAGGTGCGGCCAACGGCTCAGCCGTCGGCGTTACCGTGTCGTCGAGTGACGTCAACGGACCGGCTGTGACCTATTCGCTGACCGGGGACACCTCGGGCGGTGGCTTCACCATCAATGCGGCCACCGGCGTCATCACCGTCGCCGATGCCAGCAAGCTCGACTACGAGTCCGCCGCAGGCCACGCCTACACCGTCACCGCGCAGGCCTCGGACGGCACGCTTTCGAGCTCGCAGACCTTCACGATCAACGTCACCGACGTGGCGCCCTCGACCCCGGTCGACAGCAACGCGGCAACCAACACCGTTGCCGAAGGTGCGGCCAACGGCTCAGCCGTCGGCGTTACCGTGTCGTCGAGCGACGTCAACGGACCGGCTGTGACCTATTCGCTGACCGGGGACACCTCGGGCGGTGGCTTCACCATCAACGCGGCCACCGGTGTCATCACCGTCGCCGATGCCAGCAAGCTCGACTACGAGTCCGCCGCAGGCCACGCCTACACCGTCACCGCGCAGGCCTCGGACGGCACGCTTCGACCACCCAGACCTTCACCATTGCCGTCACCGACGTGGCGCCGACCCAGCCTGTCGACGGCAACAATGCCGCCAACACGGTTTCGGAAGGCGCCGCCAACGGCGACCTGGTCGGCATCACCGCGACCTCGAGCGACGTCAACGGCGGCACCGTCACGTTCTCGCTCAGCGACGACGCCGGCGGCCGCTTCGCCATCGACGCCTCGACCGGCGTCGTCACCGTGGCCAATGCCTCGCTGCTCGACTTCGAGACCACCACCAGCCACGACATCACCGTCAAGGCGGCCGACGCCAGCGGCGCCTTCACCACCCAGACCTTCACCATTGCCGTCACCGACGTGGCGCCGACCCAGCCTGTCGACGGCAACAATGCCGCCAACACGGTTTCGGAAGGCGCCGCCAACGGCGACCTGGTCGGCATCACCGCGACCTCGAGCGACGTCAACGGCGGCACCGTCACGTTCTCGCTCAGCGACGACGCCGGCGGCCGCTTCGCCATCGACGCCTCGACCGGCGTCGTCACCGTGGCCAATGCCTCGCTGCTCGACTTCGAGACCACCACCAGCCACGACATCACCGTCAAGGCGGCCGACGCCAGCGGCGCCTTCACCACCCAGACCTTCACCATTGCCGTCACCGACGTGGCGCCGACCCAGCCTGTCGACGGCAACAATGCCGCCAACACGGTTTCGGAAGGCGCCGCCAACGGCGACCTGGTCGGCATCACCGCGACCTCGAGCGACGTCAACGGCGGCACCGTCACGTTCTCGCTCAGCGACGACGCCGGCGGCCGCTTCGCCATCGACGCCTCGACCGGCGTCGTCACCGTGGCCAATGCCTCGCTGCTCGACTTCGAGACCACCACCAGCCACGACATCACCGTCAAGGCGGCCGACGCCAGCGGCGCCTTCACCACCCAGACCTTCACCATTGCCGTCACCGACGTGGCGCCGACCCAGCCTGTCGACGGCAACAATGCCGCCAACACGGTTTCGGAAGGCGCCGCCAACGGCGACCTGGTCGGCATCACCGCGACCTCGAGCGACGTCAACGGCGGCACCGTCACGTTCTCGCTCAGCGACGACGCCGGCGGCCGCTTCGCCATCGACGCCTCGACCGGCGTCGTCACCGTGGCCAATGCCTCGCTGCTCGACTTCGAGACCACCACCAGCCACGACATCACCGTCAAGGCGGCCGACGCCAGCGGCGCCTTCACCACCCAGACCTTCACCATTGCCGTCACCGACGTGGCGCCGACCCAGCCTGTCGACGGCAACAATGCCGCCAACACGGTTTCGGAAGGCGCCGCCAACGGCGACCTGGTCGGCATCACCGCGACCTCGAGCGACGTCAACGGCGGCACCGTCACGTTCTCGCTCAGCGACGACGCCGGCGGCCGCTTCGCCATCGACGCCTCGACCGGCGTCGTCACCGTGGCCAATGCCTCGCTGCTCGACTTCGAGACCACCACCAGCCACGACATCACCGTCAAGGCGGCCGACGCCAGCGGCGCCTTCACCACCCAGACCTTCACCATTGCCGTCACCGACGTGGCGCCGACCCAGCCTGTCGACGGCAACAATGCCGCCAACACGGTTTCGGAAGGCGCCGCCAACGGCGACCTGGTCGGCATCACCGCGACCTCGAGCGACGTCAACGGCGGCACCGTCACGTTCTCGCTCAGCGACGACGCCGGCGGCCGCTTCGCCATCGACGCCTCGACCGGCGTCGTCACCGTGGCCAATGCCTCGCTGCTCGACTTCGAGACCACCACCAGCCACGACATCACCGTCAAGGCGGCCGACGCCAGCGGCGCCTTCACCACCCAGACCTTCACCATTGCCGTCACCGACGTGGCGCCGACCCAGCCTGTCGACGGCAACAATGCCGCCAACACGGTTTCGGAAGGCGCCGCCAACGGCGACCTGGTCGGCATCACCGCGACCTCGAGCGACGTCAACGGCGGCACCGTCACGTTCTCGCTCAGCGACGACGCCGGCGGCCGCTTCGCCATCGACGCCTCGACCGGCGTCGTCACCGTGGCCAATGCCTCGCTGCTCGACTTCGAGACCACCACCAGCCACGACATCACCGTCAAGGCGGCCGACGCCAGCGGCGCCTTCACCACCCAGACCTTCACCATTGCCGTCACCGACGTGGCGCCGACCCAGCCTGTCGACGGCAACAATGCCGCCAACACGGTTTCGGAAGGCGCCGCCAACGGCGACCTGGTCGGCATCACCGCGACCTCGAGCGACGTCAACGGCGGCACCGTCACGTTCTCGCTCAGCGACGACGCCGGCGGCCGCTTCGCCATCGACGCCTCGACCGGCGTCGTCACCGTGGCCAATGCCTCGCTGCTCGACTTCGAGACCACCACCAGCCACGACATCACCGTCAAGGCGGCCGACGCCAGCGGCGCCTTCACCACCCAGACCTTCACCATTGCCGTCACCGACGTGGCGCCGACCCAGCCTGTCGACGGCAACAATGCCGCCAACACGGTTTCGGAAGGCGCCGCCAACGGCGACCTGGTCGGCATCACCGCGACCTCGAGCGACGTCAACGGCGGCACCGTCACGTTCTCGCTCAGCGACGACGCCGGCGGCCGCTTCGCCATCGACGCCTCGACCGGCGTCGTCACCGTGGCCAATGCCTCGCTGCTCGACTTCGAGACCACCACCAGCCACGACATCACCGTCAAGGCGGCCGACGCCAGCGGCGCCTTCACCACCCAGACCTTCACCATTGCCGTCACCGACGTGGCGCCGACCCAGCCTGTCGACGGCAACAATGCCGCCAACACGGTTTCGGAAGGCGCCGCCAACGGCGACCTGGTCGGCATCACCGCGACCTCGAGCGACGTCAACGGCGGCACCGTCACGTTCTCGCTCAGCGACGACGCCGGCGGCCGCTTCGCCATCGACGCCTCGACCGGCGTCGTCACCGTGGCCAATGCCTCGCTGCTCGACTTCGAGACCACCACCAGCCACGACATCACCGTCAAGGCGGCCGACGCCAGCGGCGCCTTCACCACCCAGACCTTCACCATTGCCGTCACCGACGTGGCGCCGACCCAGCCTGTCGACGGCAACAATGCCGCCAACACGGTTTCGGAAGGCGCCGCCAACGGCGACCTGGTCGGCATCACCGCGACCTCGAGCGACGTCAACGGCGGCACCGTCACGTTCTCGCTCAGCGACGACGCCGGCGGCCGCTTCGCCATCGACGCCTCGACCGGCGTCGTCACCGTGGCCAATGCCTCGCTGCTCGACTTCGAGACCACCACCAGCCACGACATCACCGTCAAGGCGGCCGACGCCAGCGGCGCCTTCACCACCCAGACCTTCACCATTGCCGTCACCGACGTGGCGCCGACCCAGCCTGTCGACGGCAACAATGCCGCCAACACGGTTTCGGAAGGCGCCGCCAACGGCGACCTGGTCGGCATCACCGCGACCTCGAGCGACGTCAACGGCGGCACCGTCACGTTCTCGCTCAGCGACGACGCCGGCGGCCGCTTCGCCATCGACGCCTCGACCGGCGTCGTCACCGTGGCCAATGCCTCGCTGCTCGACTTCGAGACCACCACCAGCCACGACATCACCGTCAAGGCGGCCGACGCCAGCGGCGCCTTCACCACCCAGACCTTCACCATTGCCGTCACCGACGTGGCGCCGACCCAGCCTGTCGACGGCAACAATGCCGCCAACACGGTTTCGGAAGGCGCCGCCAACGGCGACCTGGTCGGCATCACCGCGACCTCGAGCGACGTCAACGGCGGCACCGTCACGTTCTCGCTCAGCGACGACGCCGGCGGCCGCTTCGCCATCGACGCCTCGACCGGCGTCGTCACCGTGGCCAATGCCTCGCTGCTCGACTTCGAGTCCGCCGCAGGCCACGCCTACACCGTCACCGCGCAGGCTTCGGACGGCACGCTTTCGAGCTCGCAGACCTTCACGATCAACGTCACCGACGTGGCGCCCTCGACCCCGGTCGACAGCAACGCGGCAAGCAATACCGTTGCCGAAGGTGCGGCCAACGGCTCAACCGTCGGCGTTACCGTGTCGTCAAGCGACGTCAACGGACCGGCTGTGACCTATTCGCTGACCGGGGACACCTCGGGCGGTGGCTTCACCATCAACGCGGCCACCGGTGTCATCACCGTCGCCGATGCCAGCAAGCTCGACTACGAGTCCGCCGCAGGCCACGCCTACACCGTCACCGCGCAGGCTTCGGACGGCACGCTTTCGAGCTCGCAGACCTTCACCATTGGGGTCACCGACGTGGCGCCCTCGACCCCGGTCGACAGCAACGCGGCAACCAACACCGTTGCCGAAGGTGCGGCCAACGGCTCAACCGTCGGCGTTACCGTGTCGTCGAGCGACGTCAACGGACCGGCCGTGACCTATTCGCTGACCGGGGACACCTCGGGCGGTGGCTTCACCATCAATGCGGCCACCGGCGTCATCACCGTCGCCGATGCCAGCAAGCTCGACTACGAGTCCGCCGCAGGCCACGCCTACACCGTCACCGCGCAGGCTTCGGACGGCACGCTTTCGAGCTCGCAGACCTTCACCATTGGGGTCACCGACGTGGCGCCCTCGACCCCGGTCGACAGCAACGCGGCAACCAACACCGTTGCCGAAGGTGCGGCCAACGGCTCAACCGTCGGCGTTACCGTGTCGTCGAGTGACGTCAACGGACCGGCTGTGACCTATAGCCTGACCGGGGACACCTCGGGCGGTGGCTTCACCATCAACGCGGCCACCGGTGTCATCACCGTCGCCGATGCCAGCAAGCTCGACTACGAGTCCGCCGCAGGCCACGCCTACACCGTCACCGCGCAGGCTTCGGACGGCACGCTTTCGAGCTCGCAGACCTTCACCATTGGGGTCACCGACGTGGCGCCCTCGACCCCGGTCGACAGCAACGCGGCAACCAACACCGTTGCCGAAGGTGCGGCCAACGGCTCAACCGTCGGCGTTACCGTGTCGTCGAGCGACGTCAACGGACCGGCCGTGACCTATTCGCTGACCGGGGACACCTCGGGCGGTGGCTTCACCATCAATGCGGCCACCGGCGTCATCACCGTCGCCGATGCCAGCAAGCTCGACTACGAGTCCGCCGCAGGCCACGCCTACACCGTCACCGCGCAGGCTTCGGACGGCACGCTTTCGAGCTCGCAGACCTTCACCATTGGGGTCACCGACGTGGCGCCCTCGACCCCGGTCGACAGCAACGCGGCAACCAACACCGTTGCCGAAGGTGCGGCCAACGGCTCAACCGTCGGCGTTACCGTGTCGTCGAGCGACGTCAACGGACCGGCTGTGACCTATTCGCTGACCGGGGACACCTCGGGCGGTGGCTTCACCATCAACGCGGCCACCGGCGTCATCACCGTCGCCGATGCCAGCAAGCTCGACTACGAGTCCGCCGCAGGCCACGCCTACACCGTCACCGCGCAGGCTTCGGACGGCACGCTTTCGAGCTCGCAGACCTTCACGATCAACGTCACCGACGTTGCCCCAATCGGTGTGAATGATACCAGCGCCAGTGCGGGAGCGACGGCCGCGACCGAAAAGGGAGGGACCAACAACGGTTCCGGCGGAGCCAACGGTACTGGCAACGTATTGACGAACGATACCGATATTAATAGCACCAGTGCGGTATTGTCTGTTGCTTCCTTCCGAACGGGAAATCTGGAAGGATCCGGCACAGCGGGCACTCTCGGCTTCGGCCTGATCGGCGCCCACGGAACGCTGACGCTCAACAGCAACGGCAGCTACAGCTATGTGGTGAACGAGACCGACGCCAGCGTTCAGGCGCTTAACGTCGGCCAGTCGACGACCGACTCGTTCAACTACACGGTCAGCGACGGCAGTCTGACAGACACGGCGGTGCTGACCGTCACCATCAACGGCGCCAACGACGCGCCGGTCAACACCGTTCCCGGATCGCAGAATGCTGCCACAATTAATACGAATGTCACATTCAGCGCTGCCAACGGCAACGCGATTTCGATTTCGGACGTCGATGTCGGCGCCGGAACTGAATCTGTCTCGTTGACGGTTGGACACGGCGTATTGACCCTGGCCACGACAGCTGGCCTTAGCGGACTATCTGGCAACGGTACAGGAACGGTGACATTCACCGGTACCGTGACAAACATAAACAATGCGCTGAATGGTCTCGTTTATAACCCAGCGGATACGTTTACGGGTACCGATACCTTGGCGATCACTACGACAGACACTGGCGGTCTGAGCGACAGCGATACTGTCAACATTGTTGAAGGGACGAACGCGGCCGCTCTCACGACGGGCCCCGATACCGTGAACTTTGTATCTGGCACAAACTCCGTCACAAGCGCGAACACTGCGGGAAGTATCACACTTACCAACGGCGACAACCTGACGGGTGGCTCAGGTAGTGACACACTTTCGGTCACAAATACCGGCACTAACAGTCTTACTTCGTTTAGCTATACCATCGGCGATGGAGCTCATTCGGACGTCGGTCTCACAAATTTTGAAACGTTGTCGATATCGGGCACCGGTAGCAATGGTGGGCATTCGATCGACGTTTCATTCACGTTCGATGCCAATTACAGCAATGGTGGTCAACTGACCGTCGATGCCACCGGGCTATCCGCCAATATAAATTCGTTCGTGTTTAACGCAGGTGCAGTTACAGCCGCGTCATCATCGTTTGCGGTTACGGGCACCGATCAATCGAGCAACACATTAATTGGCGGCGCGGGCAATGATACCTTGGTTGGAGGTAGCCAAGCTGACCTTCTCGTCGGCGGAGGAGGTAACGACACCCTCACAGGCAACGGCGGAGCCGATCAATTCCGGCTCCGAACGGACAAAGGCACGGATACGATAACCGACTATACGGATAATACCGATAAAATTGGATTCCTTGGCGGAGCGGTAGCTGGCGGATTCACGTTCGGGAATACTGTTGCTTCATCCGGTGGCACGACGCTCAGTGCAAGTGACTTGACCCAACGTGCAACGATCAGCGCTATCAGCGGGGCCAATGACGATAATCAGGTGATCGTGATTACCGGCTCTCAGAACAATTCGGCCATTACAACAACTACCGTGAGCGGCGCGACTAACTTGTACGTTATCGTGTTGGACTCGACTACCGGCAAGGGTGAAATCTGGTTCGATAGCGATTGGGGTGACACGGCAAACCGTGTGCAGGTGGCTACGCTAAACAATGTCACTACTACCGCGGCTGTCACTGCAATCACCAACACGGATATCGTTGTCTACAACGGCAGTGTGTCCCCAGCAGGTATTGCTGGGGAGCCCATCAATCTCGGGCTTGTCGCTCCTCCCGGCTACGTCGATGCTGTTACAGCAGCCATCTCGGGTGTTCCAGCCGGTTGGACACTCAGCGAGGGCTCGCTGAATGCCGACGGCACCTGGAGCGTGCAAACCAACGATGTCAGCACACTGAGCATAACAGCGCCTGCCGGATACGTGGGTGCACTAGCACTTCAAGTTACGTTGCCCTGGATAGATCCTTTTACAGATTCCAACACACTTGTGGACAACGTCGAGGCCTACGCGCCTGGCTCTCCAATCTTCGCCTGGTCCGGCAACGACCACCTGACCGGCTCGAGCGGCCACGACACGTTCGTGTTCTCGCAGCCGATCGGCAACGACGTCGTGCACGGTTTCGAAGTGTCCTCCGACGTCATCGACCTGATCAGCTACGGCTGGCAGAGCTTCAGCGACGTTCAGGCCCATACCGCCGACGACGCCAACGGAAACGCCGTGGTCACGCTTGCTGATGGCCAGACAATCACACTCGACGGCGTCCACACGGCAGACCTAACCGCAGCAAACTTCGAATTCGACGTGACGCCGACGGTCGAAAATCCGGGCGCGATGACGATCGGCGACGGCGCGATGCTGCCGCTGTCGGGCGTCATCCACAACACCGGCGAGATCGACCTGCAGGCCTCCGGCGACAACACGCTGCTGCAGCTGATCCAGACCGGGATCACGCTCAACGGCGGCGGTCATGTGGTCCTGTCCGACGATGATCACAACGTCATCGCCGGAACGGTCTCGAATGTCACGCTCGACAACGTCGACAACGTGATCTCCGGAGCCGGGCAGATCGGGCAGGGGAGCCTGACCCTGAGCAATGAGGGCATCATCGATGCCACCGGAACCCATGCCCTGGTGATTGACACCGGCGCCAACGTGATCACCAACGCTGGCACGCTGGAGGCAACCGGTGCGGGTGGCCTGGTGCTCGCCAGTGCCGTGGCCAACAGCGGTCTGATCTGGGCCAATGGCGGCGCCGTCGCCGCAGAGGGCGAGGTTACCGGCAGCGGCAATGCGCTGATCAGCGGGGCCGGCACCATCGAGTTCGGGGCAGCCTCGGCGGCAGGCGTCACCTTCGATGTGACTGCCGCCGGCCATCTGATCCTGGATGACGCCTTCCACTTCTCAGGCACGGTGAGTGGCCTCGATGGCAACGACGACATCGACATCAAGGGCATCAGCTTCGGTGCTGGCACCACCTTGAACTTCACGGAGAACCAGGCCGGGACCGGCGGTACTCTGACGGTGTCGGATGGCGCTCACACGGCGAACATCGTCCTGCTCGGTCAATACGATCCGAATGGTTTTGCCGAGAAGGCTGACACCACGAACGGCACGGTGATCACCTATGATCCGCACCACATCGCTTGAGGGGCGTGAGCGCATTTACTATGGGAGAGACCACGCGGGGAGGAGGCGAACCCCGTATGTTTACCCTCCTGCCTGTTTTGTGCCGGCGGCGGCTATCAACGCGGCCGCCGCCCATGCTAAATGGGGGGATTGGATGATTGATTTATTTGAATCTTTCGACTGCTGCCCAGGGGCGGCCAGCGATCATGTTTAGAAGGTGGCTCCGGCCAATTTCCGCGTGAGTATCCTCCGTAAAAAAGCGGACGAATTCCGGCAGTCGCTGCAAGCCTGCCAGAGCTATTTTGTCACTGCGGCCATATTCAGCCTGGCCATTAACCTTCTCTACCTGGCTGGCCCGCTGTACATGCTGCAGGTCTATGACCGCGTGATCTCAAGCGCCAGCGAGATCACGCTGCTGATGCTGACGCTTGCCCTGTTGCTGGCGTTCATGGCACTAGCTGGACTCGATGCGGTCCGCGCACGTGTGCTGACACGCACCAGCATTCGCCTCGATCGGATGATCGCGCCGCGGGTGATGACCGCAATCATCGACCATTCGGCAAAAATCGGTGGCGCGCGCAGTCAGCTGCTCCGCGATTTTGATACGTTCCGCCAGTTCATCACCGGGTCTGGAATTCACGCGGTCTTCGATCTGCCGTGGTCGCCGATCTACATCGCGGTGATCTTTTGCCTGCACCCGTTCCTGGGCGCATTTGCACTGGGATGCTCGATCATTCTGGTCCTGATGGCCTTTCTCAATGAATGGATCGTCAAGCCTCCGCTCTCCGAATCCAGCGAGGCGGCAAATCGAAATTACAGTTTCACCGAGATGAGCCTGCGCAACACCGAGGTGGTGCGCGCCATGGGGATGACCGCGGGCCTCCTGAATCGCTGGAGTAGGGACCGCGACCGCATGCTTGAGCGCCAGGTCGCCGCAAGTGATCGCGCGGCGACGATGCAGAGCATGATCCGTTTCCTGCGGCTGTCGATGCAATCCTTGATCCTCGGTCTTGGAGCCTATCTGGTGATCGAGCGCATGACCACCGCCGGTGCCATGTTTGCCGCCAGCATCCTACTTGGCCGCGCGTTGCAGCCGATTGAACAGATCGTTGGATCCTGGCGCAGTCTCGTCTCGGCCCGCGGTGCATTCCTGCGGGTGCGCGACCTGTTGGGAGCCAATCCGCCGCGCCAATCTGGACTGACGCTGCCGCGGCCCGAGGGCCGTCTTTCCGTCGAAGCGCTGTCTTTTGCCGCGCCCGGAACATCAAAGCCCATTCTGCGCGGCGTCACCTTCCAGATCGAACCGGGTGAAGTATTGGGGATTATCGGCCCCTCTGGCGCCGGCAAATCCACGCTGGCGCGTCATATTGTCGGCGTTCAGGCGCCATCCGCAGGCGCCGTTCGCCTCGACGGGTCTGACGTTTCGAGCTGGATCAGGTCGTCGCTCGGCGAGCATCTTGGCTATCTACCCCAGGATATCGAGCTGTTTGCCGATACGGTGGCCGCCAATATTTGTCGGTTCAAGGACGGAGACGACAAGGACATCATTCTGGCGGCGCGAATGGCTGACGTACACGAGATGATCCTGCGGCTCGTCGATGGCTACGATACCCAGGTCGGGGAGGGTGGCGCGATCCTGTCCGGAGGCTACCGCCAGCGCATTGGCCTCGCACGCGCCGTCTACGGCAATCCGAGCCTGGTCGTGCTCGATGAGCCCAGCTCGAACCTTGATGCCGAGGGCGACGCAGCGCTGGCCGACTGCATCACGCAGCTGAAGAAGCGCGGGACCACGGTGGTGATCATTTCCCATCGGCCGGCCACAATCGGCGTGGTCGACAAGATACTGGTGTTGCGCGAAGGCGTGGCCGAGATGTTCGGACCACGGAGCGAAATCCTGGCGCGCCTCACGCGGCCTGTGCCGGTTCCTGCAGTTCGGGGAGCGACCGGTTAGGAGAAATCATGACATTGCTTGATGTCTCAGATCCGTCGATGCGTCCCGCTGCTGCCCCACGCGGGACAAAGCGCGCGAACAAGGATGGCGCGCCAAACGACTCCATTCGCAAGGTCGCCGGAGCGGGGTGGTTGATCATTGCCATCTTCTTCGGCGGCATCGGCACCTGGGCGGTGACGGCGCCGCTCAACGGGGCGGTGGTCGCCAATGCGGTCGTGAAGGTCGATGGCAACCGCAAGAGCCTCCAGCACCTCGACGGCGGTATCGTCAAGGAATTGCACGTCAGGGAAGGCGACAGGGTGCTCGCCGGCGACCTGTTGATCGTGCTGGACGAGACCCAAGCTCGCGCGGAGCACGAGGTACTAACGCAGCAATACGCCGTGCTTCGCGCATCGGAAGTCCGGCTGCTGACCGAGCTCGACCATGGCTCCCAGCTTGTCATGCCGCCGGATCTGAAGGCGCGCTCTGACGATCCGTATTTCAAGAGCGTCTGGAACGGACAGCTCAGTCAGTTTGACACCCGCAGGGCCTCGCTCGAAGGGCAAAGAAGCGTCGTACGCGAGAAGATCAATCAACTGGGATCGCAGATCGTTGGTGCGGAAGCGCAGGTGAAGTCGTTCACCAATCAGATCGATTCAGTGCGCAAGGAGGCCAAGGACGTCGCTCCGCTCGTCGAGCGAGGACTGATCGCCCGTCCCCGCATCCTGCAGCTGGAGCGCACAGCGTACGGTCTCGAGGGCCAGATCGCTGATGCAAACGCCAACATCGCCAAGGCCCGCCAGGCGATCGCGGAGCAGGAGCAGCAAATTGCCCAGTTCGACAACGATCGGATGACCGACGTCACCAAGGACTTGCGCGACACCCAAGCCAGACTCCTGGAGGTGATTCCGAAGGCGATGAATGCCAAAGCGGTGCTGGGCCGGATGGAAATTCGCGCTCCCTATACCGGGCGGGTGGTTGGCCTCAGCGTGTTTTCGATGGGAGGCGTGATTCAGCGCGGCGACAAGATTCTGGACATCGTGCCGGACGAAGATTCGCTGACAATCGAAGCCCAGGTCGCCGTCGAGGACATCAGCGATGTCCACCCGAACACGCGCGCCGAAGTTCACCTGACGGCCTACAAGCAGCGGATCGTTCCGATCATTCACGGCGACGTCATTCAGGTCTCCGCCGACCGTCTGACGGATCCCAAGACCAACAATCCCTATTACACGGCCTACGTTCGGATCGACCAGGACGAGTTGGCAACCATGCCCAACATCCACCTTTATCCGGGAATGCCGGCAACCGTAATGATCCCGACGATTCAGCGAACCGCGTTTGATTACATCGTCGGGCCGCTGGTCATGTCGTTCAATCACGCGTTCCGGCAGAAGTGAGTCTTGGACCGATCCCTTGAGGCCAGTCTGGTTCCCTGGCGCTTAATTGTTTTGAAGTCGCTGTTGCCCCCCTGCCACCAATAATGCTGCTGTGCAGGTCTATGCTGCTCCCTGCAACAGGGCGCTCTCATGTATGACGTATACTTGGGTGGGAAAAACGATCTGCTGGTTATCCGGCGTGGACTTCCCATCCCTTCGAAATTAGGCGGAAACTGGCGCAAAAAGAAGCGCACCGTGCGATCGGTGAGCGAAAGAATTCAGGAGGACGTCGAAAAGCGTGGCTACCACTGGCGCAAGCTGGCCAGTCGGGTTCGATGAGACAGGTACGTTGAAGAGCACGTCCTGCTCTACGCTCGCCTTAAGGCTCTGGTTGCCGTTTTCGGCCAGCATTCGCTATTGCAGGTAGGTCGCGATCAGCGACAGCGAAGGTTCGATGCAACGTGAAACTCCGACAGCCCGGTTGGCGGTCTTTCTCGTGGGGAGGCCCATTATGATCAAGGGCTTCGCGGTAGGCCGCATTGGTGGTGCTGGGAGCATCGCAAGTAATGTCACGCATGGTCGGTACACCGACGCGACGCTGGCTATGCTGAGGCAGATCAGGCACTCATTTCGCATTTGAAACGCGCGGCGCGCCAACACACGCACCAGCTCCAACCTGTCCGCGCCAATGTTGCGGGAATTCCCAGCAATCTAGATTCAGCCGGGGAGGACAATCATCCGGCGCCGCTCAGGCGAGTAGGCTCGGCCTCGCACGGACGCAACGCGTCTAGGCGGGAGCATGCGTTCGTTAGGCGCTAACCGGTGACGTCGGAACGATTCAATCTCAGGGAAAGCACGCCGTCGCCGAGATCGGAATCACCAATGTCCTGGAGCCCACATTCATTGAATAGTTGACCGACGCGCTGACCGAATTGCCGCAAGCAGCAGCGGTATAGGTGAAGGTAGGTGATACGTCTGGACCGAAATACCGGCTCTTGGTGTAGGCAACCGTTGTTGCGGCATCCGAGCATACGGTCGTTTTGACTGATGCACACCTGGCGCCGTCTTCTACGGCAAAGTGGAGGCTGCCAATCAGAAAGAGACCAACGCACAGCGTGATGGTGCCGACAAGGAGCGCGATCAGAATGGGCGCGATAAGAGCGAATTCGACCGCTGTCGTTCCTGCTCGATCGAGCCGCAAGGATTTCAGGAGCTTTCGCACGGTTATCCTAATCTGATCATTGCCGTTCCGGTGAGGGGAGTCGGGAGACCGCTGGCGAGACTGAGGCCCGGGAATAATGGCGTGTAGGTAAACGTTGTTTGCACAACGATGTAATCACCAGGCTGCAAGGTTGGCATGCCGGCGGCAGAGCAATCGGCAGGCTTTGACGTGACGTCGCTCACGTATTGCAGCGCGTTCAACGAATTGATGCAGTAATACCCCTCCGACGGCGACCCCGATATCATCGAGACCCGCGTCCCCAGGGACGTGCTCTGAAGGGCATTCTGCATGGCCGTGGATAGCCCGGGGCAATTCGTCGTTGCCGGCAGATGGGATAGATCGCAGCTCTTCCAGGCGGCTTGGCCGGCCGCCTGCGTGGCGTTCTCCACCTGCATCCGCTGGTAGATGTAGAACGATACGTCGGCAACGTTCGCGAGCGCGACCGCGAGGATGATCACGAAAAAACCGAACTCGACCGCCGCGACGCCGCGCGTGTCGGCGGCGATTGCCTTCGTCCCATGAGCGAATCCCAAGGCAGCTTTGCGGGGCGAATCCAGCCAACTCGGGAGCCCAGGTTTCATAAGACCAACGTCGCTCTGCCAGGTATCGTTGTAGAGGGCATCGACAATCCCGCGGGGATACATTCGCCATTCGGCAGGATCATCCCCGTTCCGTTCACGGTGATGTCCTTGACGACCAGGGCAAAGCAGGACTTTCCGAAACCGGCCTTGTTGACGGCGCCGCTCAATGTGACGCTCGCGTTCGGCAGATAGACCAGGCCAGTGATATTCCACGCCGGGCTGTTGCCGGCTGCCGAAATGTCCACACCGCTCGTCAGCTTGGGATCCTGATAGATGGCGACGCCCGACCAGGTCCCGGACGTCGGTGCAGAGATGTCGAGCGAGCCGCCCCCGGTGGGACCATGAGCGTATGAACCCGAATTATTGCCGGAGAAGATCACCGTAAGTCCGGTACCCTTGGTCGTCGCAAACGAGTATCCGTTGGTGTCCAATTGACCGTTCTCGATGACCAGGACCGCCCCGGCCGGCGCATCGATGGAGACGTTTCCGGTGAGTTGGAGGTCACCACAGACCACGAAGGTACCGCCGAGCGACTGCGATCCGGTCCATTGGTTACTGGCCGGTAACGCCGGATCTTTCTTTTTGGTAGGTTCCTGCGGGTAGGAACTGCAGGGGTCGGGTGGAATTTTGCTGGCGAGCGCGGCATAGGCATCGGAGACCGCGGGCACATTCGAATACTGCGATATGCCGCAGCCGTTATTGGTGTTGTGCGCCGCACCGATCGGTGCCCCAAGGTTGCCGCCGTTGCATGTTGATCCGGTGTTCGACATCGCGTTGCAGGCCATGTTGGCCTTTGGTGCGCCGTTGGACCGGATCCCTTGAGGTCCAAGCGCCAGCAAACAAAAGTCCGTCGGAGCGCTCGGCCGTTTTGCAACCGAAGCGGCGCCGATCTGCTTTGCTGGGCCACCATTTAATGTTGCGTCACCTCTGTATCCGACAACCTGCGACAAATACAGCGGCACATAGCCCGAAATGGTCGCGCTATAGCAGTTGTTGCCGCCGCCTGGACATGCTGCCGCGTTGGAAACGGTGACGCTGATGTTGCCGACACCATCTACAAACCCATATCGCGACGCGACCGCCTTGGCCTCGACATCGTAGTTTAAGCCGTTGTTGGTCGCAGCGGCGAGAGCGGCCGCATCGGCCGCGTTTTGCATGCCGCGCGTCCTCATGGACCAGTTCGAAACCTCGAAGCCGATACCGAGGGCTCCCATCAGAGGAACGAGCAGGACACCCATGATTACGCTGACGGCGCCGCACTGATCCGAGCGCAGACGGCGGATATGAAAAAACTTCGAAAAAATGGCCACGACTATCCTCATTGATCATTCACGAGGACCGGAAAGCACAAATCAATGCTTCATCCGTGACGCAAAACCATTAAGAAGTTGCCTGTTTTTCCCGGAACAAGTGATGGAACGACTATTCAATTGCAGCCAGAATCTGAGATGAATTCAGGCCTTTTTGCTAGATCTTCCTCGGAAAGGCGGCCGCTCTCAGGCGCTTCAAATAGCTCTGGTCAGACCCCGTAGTCTTCCGGATCAAGGTTAACTCTCGTGCCGTATCCGGCTGGCCTGTTGCGGGGCCGCTCCCAGGCCATCGAGCAGGAGGCGGAGCCGGCGGCGCACCTGAACGGGCGCTCGCGCAATGCCCCAGCGGTTTCCGGATCAGATCGCACAGGCCGAGGCGAGGGCGTCCTGCGTCATCGGGCGACGGAGTTCGCACGGCCGCTGCTTCCGTTTCCCGAGAGAACGTCCTGCGCAAGGCATTGGCAGTGCAGGTGCAGGCGAGAACAATGTCCCTGCTCGAGGGTCCAAGAGTGAGAGAGACGAGACGGGGAGGTAGGCCCGACACTTCGATCCCCACGACCCACGGGGACGTCACAGCACGCATCCGCACCGGGCAGATTCGGCATAGGCCAAGAGCCTAGGGTCGGTGTCCGGGTAGGCCTCGCAAAAGTCGTCGATGATCGCGGCGACTTTCTCTTGGTATTTTGGCTGCCAATGCCCCAACCCGTGCAGAGCGCTCTCCTGGCAAGCAATCGAGTCCAGTTGAACGGTACGCTGCATGGTACGCAGCGCACAGTCGTGGAGGGTTGGCAAGTTTGGATCGGTAGCAAGGGCGAGAGACGGAAAAACATCCCACCACATATAGCAGACGCCGTTGAGGGGCCCGGCATCGACCTCGCTCAGGTGCGACAAATGTGGGGTGCAGCGCGGCTTGAACAGTCGCTCAAAAAAGGGCCCGATCGCCTCGATGCTGCGGATGCGCTCCTTAACCGGCACCTCGGTCGAGCAAAACCATCCGCTGTCGCCGGATGCCATCGTGTTGACTAGATAAGTCAGGCCTTGCGCGATTTGGCGATCGGCGAACCCTTCCAATGCTGGCTCCGGGTTTTCAAATAAGCGGGTGAGATAGGCTATGGCCTGAGCGGGCGCCGGATCCCACCAATCGTGGCCGGGATCGAAGTACCAAGGTGCCTGCTGAAGGCGAACTGCGCGTCCAAACGCGTGCTCAAGCCATTCCTCAAAAGTGAGCTCTTGCAGGCGCATCACAAAGACCCCGACCAACCAAGTCCGCAGACCAAATTTTCCTGGTGAGTTCAGCGAACTGGCGTTCGAACAATGACGCGGTCCATTCTCCCCCTAATGCAACGCGACAGATCGACCCTTGGCCTCCTGGATGCCGCCGGCAAGGGCCTTAGCGTATAGCTCGCGCGCCTTCGTCACATCGCCGCGCGTTCCGTAGGTCTTCCATGTGGAAAGAACGAGGGGATCATATGTCTCCGCGAGCATGAAGCTCGCCCGTGCGCTGCCCGTCTCGACAGCGCGCTCGAGCACGATCCGCGCTGCACCGATATCTCCCTGGCCGAGCAGGGCGCTGGCGCGCGCCAACAACCTGGCCGCTTCTGGACCGCCTTGCGCCTCAGCGACCGCTGGCTGCTCTGTCGCAGCCACCATCGTGGCTTGAGTCAGCGTGGGTTCGCGACCCGGTGCCGGCGCCTCGGCCCGGTCGCGCTCCTTCTTCGGAGACGGTCGCAGCTCTGTCGCCGCGCTCTTGGCGGCCTTCTTCATCTGCACCGCTTCGTCACCGGCCTTGCTCGACAGCGCCATTTGGGTCTCGAGGTCCCGCCGGGCCCTCGCAAGCTCGCGATTCAGCGCCTCGGCCCTGTCGTGCTCCGTCTTCAAAGACTGTCGCAGCTCCGCGATGGCGCTCTCGGCGGCCTTCTTCGCCTGCACCGTCTCGTTAACTGCCTTGCTTGACAGCGCCAGTTGGGTCTCGAGGTCGCGCCGCGCTGTCGCAAGCTCGCCAGTCAGCGCCTCAGCCCCGTCGTGCTCCTTCTGCAGAGACCGTCGTAGCTCCGCCATCCCGCTCTTCGCGGCCTGACTGAGCTCCGTTGCCTGATCGCGTGCCTTGTTCGCCTGCGCTGCCCGCATCTCAATGATCTGCTGCGCGCTCGCCAGTTCAAGGGCCTCTGCGCGGCGCCGCTCCTTTTCAGAAGACAGTTGCACTTCCGGCTGCATTGCCTCCGCAGCTGGTTTGCCCTGCGCAGTATCCCGCGGTGCATGTGCGATCGCCCGGTCGGCTTGCTGATGAAGCGCCGGATCCCGCGCCGATGAATCGGCCTTTTGCTGGTCTTCGCTTGGGACCTGGGTCTCCTTCTTGACGGCCTCCACATCTGCTATGCTAGGCCAGACGTTATCCTCCTCACCAATGTGTCGCGTCACATAGGCAGCGAACTCGGCGTGGAAATACCAGCCGACGAGCGACGCCCCGACCATCACCGCGGCGATCGAGGAGATGGCGCGCCGCGCGGTCCGTCCGCGCTCCTGTTTGCTTTGCGCGGCCCGCGCTTCAACCAGGACGCCAGTGACCGGGTCCGCGTTCGTAACCAGACGAGTTAATTCCGTCACCCTCGCGCGTTCGGCCAGGCCCGAGGGGAAACAAAAGGAGCGGGGCTCTTGCGACGGCGCGGGGGCGCTCGATCCAGTTTCCTTTGGCAGAATAAATTCATCTTGCAGAGTAAATTCATCACCTTCCGGTGGAAGATGTGTTGTTTGCCAATGCGTCGGTGCGATCTCGCTTGGTTTGCCATTTTCGCTGACCCACCCACGCGTCTCAGCCGACCACTGAGCCAACTCGAAGCTTCCGCTTACGTCATCCTCAAGAATGACGAATTTCCCATCCCTTGGAGCGGTGTCGATCGGGTGGCGCATGCAAAAGACGCCTATTGAAGCGGTTATTCAATTCCCAAGAAAACTTCGTGAATGCACAGACCCTACTCCACAGCATCAAAGGCCTCAAGATAATAGTCATTTGGGTGCCTGAGCTGGAGGCGGACTCGCTGCAGAGCGCGAGTCTCTGGAGGCTTCGGCAGGCCATGCAACCGGTCGGCGTTCGCCCAGAAAAGCAGCGTGACCTGCAATCGTAGATTCTGTTGGCGCACGACGCGTCCTCATCGGGTGCGACCTCGATGTGTCCGGAGAACCTGAAAGGCCTGTATGACCTCGTCGCCATCCTCAGGCACGCAATGCCCAGGTTTCCAGATCGTCATATGCGGCCCGAAGATCTCGGCCAGCTGCTCGTTCCGGAAGTTTGCCGAGGCTTTGGCCGGCAGGACGTCGGCCTTGGCGGCCATATGCTCTTGCCACTTCCCTGGAAAGCACTTGAAAGCAGCAGTAGCTCCGATGACAGCAGCGCAGCTCAAGAAGATATGCGCATAACCGGATTCACTGGCTGCTCCACGCGCTTCTTGCGCGATCAATTTGCCTGCGGGCAGACTTTTCAAAAATCGCCGGTTGGCCAAGACTGTCACGACCTGATTTGTCGCAGGCGCTATGCGCGTCCAACTACAGCTTGCTAAAGCAGATTGCCACTATTTCCCGAAGTGCAAGCCTACGAACTGCCCGTATTTTCACGGGCATTTCAAGGGCAAAGACGCAACGTAGTAGGGGCATTGCCGGAAATTCCGGATTACTTCCGTCTCCACGGTAAGGTTAAGGATGGATTACCAGGTGACAGGTTTTTGGCCCGATACTATAAACGTACTCAGTTGGCCTTGGGTTTGATCCGCCAACGGTTATTGCAAATTCATCTTGAAAAAAGGAATTTTCTCCAATGTTGAAATATTACATCAAGACCACGGAAGCCCTGAAGCGTCTGCGCGCCGACCAGGAAGGCGTGGTCTCGTTCGAGTACATTATCGTCGCGGCTTGTATCATCGGCGCAGTGGCTGCTGCATTCGGTACCGGAGCTACTGGTGCCATCGGGACCGCGCTGTCTGGCGGGATCGCCGCTATCGTCACCAAGTTCAATGCGGCCGTGTAATACGGACTCGGGGGGGCATCGGAATATGCCCCCCACTTGAATTGTACCCATTTGGCAGCACGGCAATGTCTACCAGGCGGTAGTAGTTCTGGTTCATTTTGTCAGAAGGATTTTTCCTATGTCGAAGTATTATATCAAGATCAGCGAAGCGTTGAAGAACCTGCGCACGGATCAAGACGGCGTGGTGTCGTTCGAGTACATTATCGTCGCGGCCTGTATCATCGGCGCGGTGGCTGCTGCGTTCGGTACGGGAGCTACTGGTGCCATCGGGACGGCGCTGTCTGGCGGCATCGCCGCTATCGTCACCGCCTTCAATGCGGCCGTGTAATACGGCTATCTGACGCCGGAGGAGGCATCGGAATGTGCCCCTCCGCCTTTTTACCTTTTTAGATATGCATTTGAATGTGCCCCCCCATTTTTTCGAGGCACGCCTTTCATGGATTGGATTGCTCCCACAGCCGGGTTTCTGGAAATCGTGTTGTTGCTATATGTCGCAACGATCGATATCGCGACACGATTGATCCGAAACGAAATTTGTCTAGCGCTGGCAGTCCTCGGGATCGCTCGTCAACTGGCTAATCCAATACAGGTTGCCCAGTCGCTGATCGTTGCTGCGATCCTGTTGCTGCTGCTGTTCGTCATCTACCAGCGCGGAAAGATTGGCGGCGGCGACGTCAAGTTGCTGGTTGCTCTGGCAATTGGTCTCCCGCTGACGGGCGTAATCCAGTTGTTGACCGTTACCGCTCTGGCCGGCGGCGTTCTTGCCCTGGTGCATCTGCTCATGCGCGTCCTGCCTTACCCCAGGCTCGCGCCTGCCGGATCGTCGCTCGTGCGCCGCGTCTATGTGGTTGAGCGTTGGCGCCACTTGCGACACGCACCGCTACCATACGGGGTCGCCATTGCGTGCGGAGGTATTTGGACCGTTTTGAGCAAAGGATTTTGATATGTCATCCGCATTGCGTCTCTCGATCATCATGGTGCTATTGCTCGCAACCGCTGCGCTCGGGCTTATTGGCTATAACATGAACCTGCCGAAAGTTCAGGTCCCAGCAGTAGAGGTCTCGGTGAAGGTGCCGGAGCCTCTCACTGTCGGGTACTTTGTCGCGGCCCATCCGTTGCCGAGAGGGACGCTGGCCCGCGATGAAGATTTCACAGTACGCTCGGTGCCGTCTGGTAGTGTTCCAGCAGGGGCGATCCTCGATACACCCGACGCCAAGATCGGAATTCGCGGATCTCTGGTTCGCAACTTCCTCGACACTGGCAGTCTCGTCACATCAGAAAACATCTTGCGCCCGCGAGAACGGGGTTTTCTCGCCAGCGTCCTGGCACCGGATAGCCGTGCCATCAGCATCAATGTTGATGCGGCGTCTGGTGTCTCGGGCCTGATCTGGCCGGGTGACTATGTGGATGTCGTGTTGACCCAGGAGCCGACCACAGCGACCGAGGATAAAACAGCTCAACAGCATGGCATGCTGAGTGAAACCATTGTTCATAACGTTCGAGTCGTCGCGATCGACCAGGAGATTGTGCAGGGCGGCCCAGCCAACAACGCCGCGGCCGGTAAGGTAGCGCGCACGGTAACGTTGCAGCTTGCGCCAGAGCAGGTCAAGAAACTTACCGTCGCAGGACAGCGCGGCAAGCTCACCTTGGCCGTACGGTCAGCGGTCGACCGGCAGGATACAGCGGACGCGGATACGACGGTGGTGGTTTATGCCGGCAATAGCTCTACGAAATTCTCAGTCAAGAAAGACGATAGCGGAAGCTCGCGCACCGCGCTGAGTGCAGGGAGGTAGTGGTGAGCGTCAACATGGCAATGGTCAGTCCGCCTGAAGAACTTGCGTCTCTCTCAACACGCAACCGAATCGTCTGTTTCGTAAATGACGAGCTCAGTGCAGCGGCTTTGCGCAAAGGCCTCGAAGATAGCAACTTATCGATCAAGCGCGGCACGATCCGTAATGCCATACGAATGCTTGAGACGGACACCGAGCTATTCGCACTGGTGGCAGACATCAGTGGGATCGATGATCCGTTTACCGAACTGGAAAGGTTGGCAAGCGTCTGCCCACCCGATGTCCTGGTGGCTCTGATTGGTGACAGCAGAGAGATCACCTTCTACCGCGAGCTGATGGAAATCGGCTTGACCGAGTACCTTCCGAGGCCGCTCACGCGCGATATGGTGCTGCATCAGTTGCGCCCGAAGCTGCTTGGCGACGTGAGGCCCGGCGCGGCCGATCGTGGCGGGCATGTGATCTCGATCTGCGGCGCTCAGGGGGGTGCCGGAGCAACCAGTATCGCTATCAACCTCGCATTGCAACTGGCCGAGACCACAAAAGCCAAGGTCGCGCTACTCGACCTTCATCTACAAAACGGCGAAACAGCAGTGATGCTGGGTGTTCGGCCGGGGCCTGGGCTGCGCATCGCTCTTGAAAACCCGATGCGGGCGGACACCTTGTTCCTCGAACGCGCGGCAATCGATATCGACGAGCGGCTTTGCTTGATTTCCGCCGATGAGGAGCTGGATGCGCAACTGAACATCACTGAAGCGGGAGTGAGACATGTGCTGGGCCTGCTCCGTCAGCGGTTCAACTACATCGTTGTCGACATACCAGTCCCGTTTCCGCCATCGATCCATCCGGTGATCACGCTTTCTCGCCATGTGCTGGTGCTGCTGGAAGCCGAAGTGACCGGACTTCGCAACGCCCACGCGCTCCGCAACGCCGTCACCAACATCGCGGGCAAGGATCGGGTCTTTACGTTGCTCAACCGTGCCAATCGGCCCGGGGGCCTCCCCAGGGCCACGATTGTCAAGGCCCTGGGCGCGGAGCCGGACATGGTGATTCCCGATCTTGGCAAGGGGATGACCCAGGCGGTCAATCTCGGAATCCCGGCTCTAAAGCACGTATCAGCACTGCGACGTCACCTTGCCCCGATTGTGCGGGAGATTGCCGGTATCGGCGCCCAGCGGAAGGGATGGTTCAGGAGGCTGTTCAGGTGACGAAAAAATTTGGTACGCGCGAACGCGACGACACGCCAACCCGTTTACCTTCATTGACGCCAAGGGACGGCGCGCCAACTCGTTTGCCTCCAAGCCGCGACGAACCCTCGACCGAGCAGCCCGCGATGCCAGCTTCGCTGCGGGAACGAGACGTGATGGCGGCTTCGCTGCGCGAACGAGTGATGATGCCAGCTTCGCTGCGCGAACGAGTCATTGCGCAGATTGAGCCATCGGTGGCCGCAACTGTTTCGCGCGATGTTCTTCGGCAGCAGATCGAGGAAATCATCCATGGAATAGCCAACCAGGAGCGGCTCGAACTGTCAGGTCGCGAGCAGCTTCTGTTGGCGGACGAGATCGCGGACGACATGACCGGCTACGGACCGCTCCGTCCGCTCCTGCTGGATGAATCGATCAATGATATCATGGTCAACGGACCAAGTAACATTTATGTCGAGCGAAACGGCAAGCTGGAACGGATCGCGATACGGTTCCGCGACAATGATCACATCGCATCGGTGGCGCAGAAGATTGCGTCGCAGGTTGGACGGCGGGTTGATGAATCCAGTCCGATGGTGGATTGCCGCTTGCCGGACGGCAGCCGGGTCAACATCATCTTCCCGCCGCTAGCGATCCATAGCCCCTGCATTTCCATCCGAAAATTTCCAAGTCGCCGTCTGGATATGGCCGGAATGATCAAAAACGGGTCAATGACCTCGGCGATGGGGGAATTGCTGGAGATTGCCGGCCGGTGTCGGCTCAATATTTTGGTCTCTGGAGGTACCGGTTCCGGCAAGACGACGCTGTTGAACGCCATGAGCCAATTTATTGATCACAGTGAACGCGTTGTCACCATCGAGGATGCGGCAGAGTTGCAGCTTCAACAGCCTCATGTGATCAGCCTGGAGACGCGGCCTCCCAGCCTCGAAGGCACGGGGCAGGTAACACAACGCGATCTAGTCTGGAATGCCCTGAGGATGCGTCCTGATCGGATCGTGGTAGGCGAGGTGCGCGGCGCTGAAGCGTTTGACATGCTGCAAGCGATGAATACCGGCCATGATGGGTCGATCTCCACCGTGCATGCTAACTCCGCCCGCGACGCACTGACCCGCATTGAAAACATGGTGCAGATGGGACAGCCAAATCTGCCGCTGCGGGCTATTCGATCTCAAATCGTCGCAGCGCTGGATATTATCGTGCAAGTAGAACGCATGCGGGATGGACAGCGCCGCGTTATCCAAATTAGCGAGGTGATCGGCCTGGAAGGCGATGTGATCACCACCAATGATATAGCGGCGTTCGAGTACAAAGAGGAGGATGTTCACGGACGGATATCGGGCACCTATCGGTCCACACACGCAATCCCGAAATTCAACACCCGTCTTTCCTATTATGGGCTCGATCGAGCCTGGGCTGAGGCTATGAGGCAGTTATAATGGCGCAGTCTTTGATCATCATTGACCTGGTGCTCCTGGTGTGCGCAGCAGCCATGACGTTGTGGCTCGGCGCTCGACAAAGCCGCATTGATCGTAACCTGGCGATAGTCCTACCAACCTCAGAGTCGGCGGGCCTACCCTCGATTCGTCGGTTAGAGGCCGGGTCCCGGTCGATGTTTCTCCACCGCCTAGCCAATTACAGGGCTGGGACAGCTTACGCTTGGCGCCCCGCGTACGTGCTGCTTGCCGGTGTCATCGCCGCAGCGGCAATCTTTTATGTTAATAGCCTGTTGAATTTTTCTATCCTCTACGTGTCTTTCGCGGCTGCGATTGTCGCCATCATGGTGGTGCGAGGTCTATTTGGATGGCAGCAAAATCGCCTCGCCAATCAACTTTTTCGACAGCTACCTGACACGATCCAACTGGTGACAAGTACCGTTCGATCCGGGCTGCCCGTGAGCGAAGCATTTCGCATCATTGCGCGCGAGATGCCGCAACCGACAGCCGGGCAGTTTGCGATCGTATGCAACGAAGTGACTATGGGAAGCTCTCCGGAGGAAGCTGTGGAAGCTGTCTATCGGCGAACCCAAGTGACAGAGTATGGGATCTTTGCGGTGACACTTGCGGTCCAGCTGAAGTCAGGTGGCAGTTTGACCGAAACGTTACAGACTCTGGGTGATACCGTCAGGCAGCGTGTTGCGCTCGCTGCTCGTGCGAAGGCTCTGGCAGGAGAGGTGATCTTTTCCTCTCGGGCACTTTCATTATCGCCCTTCATTGTCGGTGGGTTGCTATACGCGATCAATCCGCAAACAGTCGATCTACTGATCTACGATCCGACCGGAAACATGCTCCTGGCTTACGCGGGAGCCTCGGTGCTTATCGGGACCCTTGTGATACGTTGGATGGTTAGAAGGGAAACTGAACTATGACTTTTAGTTTCAGTTTGGTCGCCATCACCATAACACTTGCGACTGCGGCGTTGGTGTTGATCATTTACGAGCTACACTTTCGTGCGTTGAACATGCGGGTGTCAAACGCCGTGATGGGCGTTCCTGGCCGGTCAGCGCCGTTCGGAGACATGACTGGTTGGCTTTCATCGCTCGGGACGCGGTATCGGCGTTTCTACTCTGCAGAAAATCTGGACCAACTACGAACAATCGTTCAATCGTCAGGTTTCAATTCACATCGAACCTTGCCGATCTGGATCGGTGTCAAAACTGTCAGCATGTTCTTGTTTCCGATCATTGGCTTGTTTGTTGCGCAGCTTTCAGGGAAGTCGCTGACCGATGGGCTTATCTTCATTCTCATTGGCGTGGTGATCGGAATTATGGGGCCGCGGTTGATCCTGTCGGTGCTGAAACGGCGTTTTAACGCCGGCATCCGGCAAGGAACGCCGGATATGATCGATTTGCTGGTTGTCTGCAGCGAAGTGGGAATGGGTCTGGAGAGCGCGCTGGAACGAGTGGCCGCAGAAATGAGCCAGACTAATCCTGCGATGGCCCAGGTCCTGTACGGCCTTCTTGATGATCTCCGGATATTGCCAAATCGCAGCGAGGCATTCGACAAATTAGGATCTACGTCAGAAGGGCTTCGCCGGTTCGGCGTCATGGTTGGCCAAAGCCTGCAGTATGGAACGCCGTTGAGCCAGGCGCTGCGCAGCATCGCTGGCGACCTGCGGCGAGAACGTATTACCAAGCTGGAAGAAAGAGCACACAAGCTAGGCGCCAAGCTGACTATTCCGATGGTGTTGTTCATGCTTCCAGCCATGTTCATCATTCTGGGTGGAAGTCCGTTTCTGCACCTCATACGTACATTCACCAGCTTCGGGATGAAGTAAGCCATGAGCACGGTTGCCTTGTCGATAAACTGGTCTTACGAGCGGACGATGCAGCTGTTTGGCGGCATGTGGTTCATGCTGCTGGCACTTCTGCTCGCCATCAAAATTGGGGTATCGCTTACCGATCCCTGGCCATCGCTTCTGTCGAGTTTTTGTCTTGCCATCTTCTACACGCTTCTGACGGTGTTGATCATGACCAGGCCGCCGGCAAAGGCGCAAGCGCCCGGCCTGCTGCCTAGAGTAGCGGCATTCGTCGGCAGCTATATGCCATGGACAATCACCTTCTTCGGCAAAACCGACCAGGCGTTACCAAACTTGCTATCCACCGCTTGCGTGCTGATCGGCATGATCATGATGCTTGTCACGATCCGACATCTGGGCCGGGCATTCAGTTTGGTACCGCAGGCACGTTCGGTGGTGCAAACCGGTCCTTATCGATGGATCAAACACCCACTCTATCTCTCGGAAGAAATCGCGATAGTGGGTGTAGTACTGCTACACCTGACGCCGGTCACGGTGATCCTGCTGATTCTGCATATCGGCGTTCAAGTATGCCGAATTCTTTACGAAGAAGACCTGCTTCGGCGCAACTTTCCTGAGTACTCCAGTTACGAAGCATCGCGCTGGAGATTGATGCCTTATGTTTGGTGAGTGGTCATGAATGGCCGGCTTGTTATGGAAATGTGTTGATCTGCATCGAACACTGACCAGAAGGGGCCAACGTGCAGCATTTATTGCCCTGTCGAGATAGGCTTGTGAGCCGTAAAGTATTTTTCATCGCGGATCAGCGCGGCGCCGCCGCGTTTGAGATGCTGATCGTTTTCGCTTTCCTGGGGGTAAGCCTGCTTCTGCCGCTTGCCGACGTTGCTGCCGCCGGCTTTCGGTTTGTATCCGCGTGGGGGGCACTACGCTCCTTCGGGCAAAGGATCCAGTACGACCCGCCACCTGACATTACCAACTGGGCAAGCTGGAAGTCGGGACTCCCGACGTCGGTTGCAGGTTATCCCATCAACAATCTCCAGGTCCTTTGCGGTGATGCCATGGCGGCCTGCTCAGCGGCCAATTTTGCTTCGCCCAAATACTATACATACACGACGACCGTCACCGTCTCGCCCATCATCTTAACAGCCGTGTTGTGCGCCAATTCTTGTTCGTACACGCTGTCTTACTCAGAACGGTTTCAATAGGAGTGGTCCATGCGTAGCTTGCTTCGCTCTCGTCGTGGTTCCGTCGCCTTCGCCACCGTTGTCGCTTTGATACCGCTGATCGGAGTGGTCGCACTCGGGGGCGAGGCAGGATCGTGGTACGTTACTAGGCAACACGCGCAGAATGCCGCCGATGCGGCAGCCGTTTCGGGTGCCATGCAGCAATTATGCATATCGAACGCGCCCTGTGCGGTTACACAAACCGTGGACTATCGCGGTAAGCAATCCGCGGCACAGAACGCGTTCTGCAACGCGGGCGCCACCTCCTATCCCGGCTCGGTGTGCAGCGCCAGCCTTCCGACGGGAGTCGCTCAGACCGTCACGATCACTCCGCTCGGTTCATGGAACGGGACGCCCGGAAATTTCGTTCAGGCCACGGTCAGCCAGCAGCAGCCGGCATACCTGGCGCAAGTGGTTGGTTTGACTACTGTCAATATAGGCGCGACGGCCGTGGCCCAAGTAAAAAGTGTGACGTACCCGCCCTGCGTCTTGTCATTGACAGGCTCTATCAGTTTCCAGGGCAGCCCGAACATCAATGCGCCAAATTGCGGCATGGCCTCTAACGATAAGGCCGCCGATGCAATCAACTTCACCGGCGGCGGGATGAGCATGAATCTCGGTTCGTTATCGACTGTCGGCGGCTGCACGGGTGCCGCAACGTTCTGTAACACGGCGTTGAAGTATTTGCCGGCCCCGACCAAGAATCCCTTCTCTGATCTTGATGGCGCCCTCACCACGTTGTGCGGAGCGAACCCCACGCTCCCGACCAAATGCGGTCTACCGCCTTGCGACACAAAATCGGGGCTCGTTGCTTACAACGCGACCGTGACCGCCTTAAAATGCACCAATGACGGTTACAAGACGAAGGGCAATACTCCCCCTCAAACGTTGTCTCCAGGGGTGTACTTCATATCGGGTACTCTGACCATGACCGCGCAGTCAGAGATCGATGGCCCAGGAGTGACCTTCATTCTGCTGCCAGGGGCGCAATTCGACATGAAGGGGGGCGCTTTTCTCAATATCTCGGGGCCGGCAACTGCCCCGAGTACCTCGTCGCTTCCCGCGTCCCTTCAGTCCTATGCGAGCCTATTCCAGTACATGTCCATGTACGTTGCCCCAGTGACGCCAGCGACGTCAGCGCCGCCTATGATCTTCGGTGGCAATAGTAACATCAACCTCACAGGAAACATCTACGCGCCGACCGCAGCAGTGACGTTTCAGGGCAATCCGACAATCGCGGTAGGCGGTGCAGGCGGTTGTGGCCAGTTGATTGCCGCCTCGATCGCGTTCAACGGTAATGCCACCTTTGACACCACAGGGTGCCCATCGCAAACGAAGATCCCCAAAAGCCAGTATGTCCAGTTGGTGCAGTGATGAAAAAGCTCGATCAGCGCGGCATGGCGGCGTTCGAATTCTGCCTTGTCGCCGTGCCGCTTTTCACATTGATGTTCGCCATCTTCGATCTGGGGCGTTACGCAATCACCATGCAGTCGTTGCGGACGCTCGCGAATGCTGGTGCTCGCGCGATCATGATCAACTGCTACACAAATGCGGCAATCCAGAAGACAACTCCCACTTGCAGCGGTGATCCCTTGCCGTCCGATGCGGCCAAACAAGCAGTTGCGCCCTTCCTGTATAATGGCGGTCTCACGCCGACACTGAGCGTACCGGCGGCTGCAGCCTCCCCAATTACTGTCACGGCATCTCAACCAGGTTTCACCATGATTATGCCGATATGGGGGACGACATTGAACGCGCCGAGCGCGTCCACCACAATACCATTCTAACACGTTCCCAGGCCGGGGGCTCCTGCAGGGCGGGGCGGGTACCTGGGCGATAAGATAGAGCCAGAACAATAGGTCGGGCCGTCGGTTTTCGAGTGCGATTGTCGCCGAGCTGGTCGCCCTAGCAGGTCATCGCCACGCAGGCCCGGAAAGTGGTGCCCGCTGGCAACATCCGGAAATTTTCGCTGGCGTTGCCACATCTTCCCGAAGGTCTCTCCTTGCAATCGACGCGTGCGGCGGGGGATGATCTCCAGACCGCGTTTTGCGGCTGGCCGGTGCCCGGGACGGATCCCGGGCTGGGTGAGCTCCTTGCTCAGCGCGCCAGATTGGAATTTGCAAGTAACCATTTGTAGTCGGACGCATTGTAAGCTCTGCGGCGTGGTGGGCGAAGGAGAGTCGCCAGAACGCTGGGAGCCCTAGATTTACGGGATGGCCGCGATGTCAGCGGCGGAGGGGATGCGAAATGAGTGGCGGTCGCGTGTGGGGTAGCGCGGAACGTGGTCTCTTCGCCGTGAGCCTGGTGGCTCTGGGCGCTACGCTTGCCTTGCTCGGTTCGGCTGACCTCACGTCGGCTGCAGACCGACGAGGCTCCTCCGGCGGCGTCTTTGTCAGCGAAATGAACGACGTCCAGCGGGTCAAGGTGACCCTCAACAAGTCACGCACCTTCAGGGTCGACACGGCCTTTTCGACAATCGTGGCCGGCTCGCCCGACATCGTCGACGTGAAGTCGCTGAGCGATCACCTGATCTACGTCCAGGGCAAGAGGACCGGCAGCACCAACGTCATCCTGTTCGACAGTTCGATGAAGCAGATCGGCATTCTGGATGTCGAGGTGTCGCTGGATATCGGCAATCTGCAGCAGAACATCTCGGCCGGCACGGGTGCGCGCGGGATTCGGGTCTCCGCGTCCGAAGGCCAGGTGGTGCTGAGCGGAATGGCTGCCGACGCGGTGGCCGCGGAGAAGGCTATGTCGATCGCCAAAGGCAGCGTTCCCGAGGGCGGCAACGTCGTCAACGCGATGAGCGTTGCGGCGCCGCAGCAAGTGATGCTCGAGGTGCGCTTCCTCGAGGTCAGCCGGCAAGCGGGGCGTGATCTGGGCGTGAACCTTTTTGCGGCGAACGCCAATGGGACCAATGTCGCGAATACGGGGCTGGGCGGTATAAACGTCGCTGGTCGAGCGCCTATCGGTGGTATCAATACCACTCCTGGTGTCATTGGTACCGGGGGAACTCCCGCTACTAGCGCTAACGTGGGCGCTGCCCCTACGGGTAGTCTCCCCCTGCTTGCTACGGCAGGCACGCTCATGGGCACTGCCGGCGGTATAGCTCCTGTTCCGTTCGGAAGTCTGCTGACGAGCATCTTGAGGACCAGCAACGGCAGTTCGGTGGACCTTCTGATAACTGCATTGGAGACGAAGGGACTGGCGCGCCGGCTGGCGGAGCCGAATTTGACTACGCTGTCCGGCGATGCCGCGCGCTTCCTGGCCGGCGGCGAATTCCCGGTGCCGATCCCGAATACGACGACGAACGGTTTTCCGACCGTGACGATCGACTACAAGAAGTTCGGCGTCGAATTGGCCTTCGTCCCCACCGTGCTCTCGCGCGGCGTGATCAACCTTCGGGTCGAACCCTCGGTCAGCGAGCTTGATTTCACCAATGCGGTGACGATCCAGGGGACAACGGTACCGTCTTTGACTCGCCGCGACGCGCGCACCACGGTCGAATTGCGCGACGGCCAGAGCTTTGCGATCGCCGGCCTACTGCAGACCCGCAACCGCCAGGACGTTTCCCAATTGCCCTGGATCGGCTCGGTGCCCGTGCTCGGCAGCCTGTTCGGCAGCAAGTCGTACCAGCAGGAGGAAACCGATCTGGTCATTATCGTGACGCCGCGCTTGGTCGCGCCGGCGGCACCCGGCCAGCAATTGGCGTCGCCGCTTGACTCCCGCCTGCCGGCCAACGACGTCGACTTCTTCCTCAACGGCCAGATGGAAGTCCGCAAGCGTTATGACGACTACGTCAATTCCGGCGGCGAGGTGAAGGGACCCTATGGCCACATCATTGCGCCTGATGCGGTCGTACGCGCTCCGCCACCGGCCGCGGCTGCGAACCAGCCGGTCGTGAAGACCCTGAACTAGAGGAGGCGAGAGATGACGATCAGATATCTGGCTTTGCTCGCCCCCTTCCTGCTCGGCGGCTGCTACGGTGTTTACGGGCATGACGAGATGGACCGCTACGTCCAGCGTTCCGACACCATCACGATGAGCGCCGGCAATGCGAAGGAAGTTAACGCCGTCACCCACACGATCCACCCATGGCCGCGATACGTCGGCGATCGCCGGCTCGCCTACGATGCCCGGCGTGTCGGTGGTGCCGTGACGCGCTACAGCACTCAGCAACGCCCGCTGGATCAGCTTCCCGACATGGGCGATCCGACCAGAGCGATGGGCCAGGCGCCGCCCGTCACCACAATTCAGAACGTCAACACAACCGGATTGGGACCGGGAACCGGAGGGTCGGTGGCCGTCGGGGTAGGGGGAGGGGGCAGGTAACCAGCTGAAGGTTCAGCCTCTCGAGTGGTTCGCCTCTATTCTTGAGGCAGTTCTGGCGAACTTGGTGGCGCTGGTACAGGCAGTTTGGAAGTGAGGTTGTGTCGTTGGGTTCTGGCGCTGACAGTGTTCGGTCGCGCCGTTGTTTCTCTTAGGTAGTTTTCACGATGGTTTTTCGAATGATGCAGGGAAGTCGCCGGAGCTGGGACATGGGACGAGGATTACGGCGTCTCATTCCGGCGGTCGCCTGCTGCTGGCTGGCGGCGGGTCTTGCTGGCTGCGACTACACGACGCGGGAGGCGGCGATCGTCGCGCCGGTGGATCCGCCGGGCGGCGACCCTGTGCAGGAGCCAACCGACGTCAAATACTATCCCTCCGACGAACCGGTGCGGATGGGGCTGGAGCAATACAACCGCGGCAACTACGGCATCGCCCAGCGCTATTTCAAGGACGCCGTCGAGAAATCGCCGAAGGACGTGACGGCCTGGGTCGGGCTCGCGGCGAGCTATGATCGGATCCGCCGCTTCGATCTTGCCGACCAAGCCTATGCGTCAGCGATCCGGCTCGGCGGCGAGACCGTGCAGATCCTCAACGATCAGGGATATTCCCTCATGCTGCGCGGCAATTTGAGTGGCGCGCGGAAGAAGTTCGAGAAGGCGTATTCGCTCGATCCGGGCAACCCGGTGATTGCCAACAACCTCGAGCTCCTCAACGGCAGCCGGAAGTTCATCGAGAGGCCGCCGAACAATCAACCATAATCAGAGGAACCGACCGCAATAGTTTGATTTTTATTGATGTTTAATGTCAGAGAACGCGCTCGCCTAGTGCCGGAGAACGTAAGCTCAACGTATTGAACGTATGGCCCACCGGCGTAGCGACCGCATTACCGCGGTCCCACTGGATGGTTCTGGCTTGGTCAGCGGCGGAGCATTCTATCGAGAATGGCGCCGCGAATGTCGGCATAATCATCGGTCCAGGGCGCTACGCGCGAATCGGGATCGAGGAGCCTCCATCCCGGCCGCGCCGGCAGATCGCCGAGATCACGCACATCCCGAGCAAACACAACCACTTCCGCGGGGACTCGCAACTCGTCGTCGACCGTGTCCGTCGGAAGCGGACCTTTGCCGTAGGCAACGAGGCCCTCCGCAATGCCGATCGCAGCCGCTGGCCGCCACAGCGCCATGTAGCGGTTCGAGATGTGCAACACGATGACACCGTGCGCGGTCAGGCGCGATAGATACCCAATGAAGGCCTCGCGCGTCAGCAGGTGCACGGGAATCGCATCGGAGGAGAACGCGTCGAGCACGATGAGATCGTAGCGATCCGGTGACGCCGCCAGCGTCAACCGTGCATCTCCCAACACGACGCGCATATCCGATCCGCATGTCGAAAAAAACCGGAACAGGGTCGGATCGCGTGCGATGCGGTCCACATGCGGATCGAGCTCGAAAAACGTCCATGTTTCTCCATCTTGTCGATGGCAAGCGAGACTGCCGGTGCCGAGCCCAACCACCGCGACTCGGCCCAACCGCCCCTGCGCGGCGCGCGACGCTGCGATCGCGTCGCCGATCGGGCCGCCGAAATAGTAGTACGTCGTCGGCTCGGGGCGGCCGGTTAGCGGCGTTCCATCCGCAATGCGTACGCGTTCGGCGCCATGCAGGGTCGTCCCATGCATCAGTAGCCGGAACTGGCCCGTGTTGTCCTCGACAACGCGATGCACGCCGTAGAAGCTGCGGACTTGCTCGATACGCGGGAATGCGGGATCGAGGCAAGCGGTGACAAAGGCGAGCACCGCGAGGCCGAAGAACCACGCAGGTTGCCGCCGGACCAGCACCATAGCGCCAGGCAGGAGAATTAGCCCGATCTCGATCGGCAGCACGGCGTTTGCTGGAACACGAACGCGAAGCCAAATGAGGGTAGCGGCCAATGTCGCCAACACCAGACCGCTGCCACTCTGCCGCAGAAACCGACCAGGCCCACCTGCGAACGTTCCGGGCATTGCCAGCAGCGCAGCCAGGATCAGGATTGGATACTCGGCGATGCCGTTGAACACATGCGGTGCGATCAGCCCGGCGAAGATGCCGCCAATCACACCGCCAAATGAGGTCCACAAATAGAATTCCGTCAGCCGCGCTGGCTCCGGCCGACGGCGATAGAGTTCGCCATGACAGGCGAGTGCCAGTACCACGAAGCTCACGAGGTGCACCGCCAGCAGGACGCTCAAAAACGGCCGAATTACCGCAGACCCGGTGGCAGTCAGGGCCACCGCAGCGAACGGCACCAAACTCAATACACGCCCGTGCGTCACCCATGCACGGTCGCGGAAGATCGCCACAAAGGTCAGAAGATAGAGCGACAATGGCAGAACCCAGAGAAATGGCGCTGCCGCCAGGTCCGCCGAGATCGCAGCCGTGACGGCGACCACGAGGCCGGCCGGAATGGCGGCGAACACCGTCCACATTCCGCGTTCCGCCATCGTAGGAGCCGCGACTTTGGCCGGGTCTGGCGTGCCGATCGAAGGTTTGTCTGTGCGGGCGACGATAACCGCCGCCACCGCAATGAGCATGATCAACAGCACATAACCGAACGACCACGTTAGAATCTGTGTGTGTAGCGTAGACAGCGGCTCGACAATGAACGGGTAGGTCATCAGGGCCACGAACGATCCCAGATTAGACGCCGCATAAAGAAGGTAGGGGTTTGCCGCATGCGGATGACCGCTTGCTGCGAACCAGTGTTGCAGCAGAGGTGCGCTCGCGGCGAGCGCAACGAATGGAAGACCGATCGATGTGGCAAACAACGCCAACAGCCAGAACTCGAGCCCGGCCTGCGGCGCAGTCTCGAAGCCATGAGCGATGCCGATCGGCAAGGTGGTTGCAGCAACTGCCAGGAGACCAATGTGAACCAGCGCCGAGAGCGCCAGCGACAGCGTGCGGCTGAGAAGATGCGCGTAGGCGTAGCCGAGCAACAACGCCGTCTGGAAGAAAATCATCGCGATCGACCAGACCGCCGCGGCACCACCGATCCGAGGCAGCACCATCTTGGTAAACATCGGTTGGATCGCAAATAGCAACAGCGCCGACAGGAACAGCGCCCCAGGGTATAACACCGGCGCGAAACGCCCTGCCCGCGCTCGCGTCAGTCGAAGATTAATGTCGTTATCCAAATGCATGCCGTTCCGGTGAAATTAATCAAGTAAGCGGCGCAGAGCTATCGCCATAGTTATAGTTATTGACTTCGGGAAAAGGCATATCAACCTACTCTATCTCGAAGGACCTGAATCCCGGAAGGCTTAACGCTGGCCGCTGAGAACCTAAGCCACAGTATGACGACTCTATCATTCTCAGGATGCAACGGGCTACGGCGGGGTACCGCAATAGGGAAGGCCATCTCGTTATCCGACAGCACATCGCGTGTTCGACCGGATGTGCATCGAGCGCGTACCACGGCGGCAACGATATTGGCCGGCTGCCGGTCACTTACGACTAGTTCATGGAATACAGAATCGATCGGCAAGCGATCGCGCCGGCAATCCGCGAACTAGAGGCTCTGGGCTTCGTAGAGATCACTCAGCGAGGGTAACCGAGCGCGGGGCGAATTCCGCTGGCCGGCATGTGCCCTCGGAGATATGCCTGGGTGCTGACCGCGATCCGGTCGCGTCGGATGTTATGCTGCTCGGCGTGATAGGGCGCCGCCGCGGTTCAGTTCGCGCCTGCAATGAGGAGCAGGTTATTGATCACAGGCGTGGAGAGGAATGCCGCCACAAGCGCGATATTGTAGACGTTCTTGCTGTGCCAAAGCAGCGCCATGACGACGAGCGTGGCTCCTAGTTTTGGGATCAACCACCAGACGCCGAACCATGTCTGAACCGCTTGCATGAACGGATTCGCCTCGCGAAATCCAAGCTCCAGAATCTTATTGGTTGTTGCGATGTCGGCGCACCCAAAAAATAGAACGGAGAGCACCAGAAGAACTTTAACCCAATTCATTTTCAGCCCTCAGTCTCGACGGCCCGGCAGTTAAAGATCCTGAAATTAAAGCTGATTTACTAATTATTTGTTTAAGCGCGAGATTTGCAACGGTAAGCGGCCGAATAAGTTACGAGGTTGTCTGCTCTCGCTATGATCCATATTCGAACGCCAAAGCGGTATCGATAAATCAGCCGGAAACGCCCTTGCTGAAGCTGATCACTTCGTCCCAATCGAGACGCGTGTCGACCCAGCAATCCCAATCGGGCGGATCGAGGCAGTCATCAAGATGCTGGACCCCACCTACAACCAGGGGCGGATCGCGGCAAAGCGGCGGAAGCCTAACCTGTGGTTCAAGCGCGGCACCTACAGGCGAGCGCTGGACGTGCTCAGGACGGCTACGGAGCCGATAACGGCCCCGGAGATCGCAGTGGCTGTGCTGGCTCTGCCCATGGCGTGCAGGACGCCTCCAGGGATGACGACCAGGGTATCGCGCCGGGTAACTGAGCAACTAGTCACCGACTTTCTGTTCGAATCCAAAGAAGCTGCCCAGGGGCAGCGGCCGATAATGGCGGTCGTTCGCGCATGGAGCCCCCGGATCGGGTCTGACGAACAGAGCCCGCCGGTTCACGCCGGGGGGGCCGGGGCGGCGCGCAAAAAAGGCAATCGACGGAGGCTAGGGATACGGCGTAGACTACGTGGACAATGGTCAAGGTCGATCCTTACACCATCGTCTTCTTCGCGATGGCAGTCTTTTTCTTCCTATTGCGCAGTGTCCTCAGACTCCGCACTGGGAGCGAACGGCCGCCTGTGACCGACGTCTTCTTCTATCGCCTCTCTATTATCGCAGCCGTTTTAGGAGCGGTGTTTTATGTCGTCGACAAAGTTCAGCTGTCTTCGCGGCTCGAAGCCGCCTTACCCCCTATCGCCGCACCTACTATAGCCGCACCTGTTGAATCGGCTTCGGTTGCGGACAGCGTGCCGATCTATCCAGCTAACAATGGCACGTCGGCAATGATAGACGTGGTATTGGGTGTCCAGCCGCTTAGGATGCTGTTGGATACCGGCGCAACAACGTGCCTGGTGTCAGAGGCTATCGCTGCCAGAATTGTACGCGATGGTTATGGGGTCCGGAAGGAAGCTGTTCGCTTCAAAATGGCGGATGGCACGATCCGCACCCTGCCAACCCTTCTCATCACGGAGGTGCAGATTGGTCGGCATACTGTCCGCAACGTGTGGGCCGGCATTTCATCTACAGGTGAGACGCTATTAGCCTTCCCCGTAGTCAATGCCATCGCTCCATTCACAATCGACACGCGAGCCAGGTTATTGATTTTTCATACTTCCTCCAACTCAACGGGCGGTCACTTTGCTGCATCCACAACTGCGGCGCCCACCATCATCGGATAGGGAAAAGTACGCCTCGGGCTCGAAAATATAGCGTCCCGGCGGCTCCCCGTTCTTCCAGCATCTGGGCCCTGAAATTCCCGATCTGTATCCCCAACGGTCCCGTCCCAGAGGAAGCGTGCGACGATCAGGTTGCTGATTTGCTAACGGCGGCCTCGGCTTTCCCGCGTCGGGCCGTGAGGCGTTCGAAGAGAGGGACTTGGCCGGCTACCTGCAAACGAGCGTTACCAGCAAACTGCGCCGACTGCTCGATCCGCCGCCGAAGCAGAAGCGAGCCTACAGGTAAACGGAAGCGAGCTAGTTAGTTCGCGCCGGTGATGATGAGCAAGTTGTTAAGTACCGGCGTGCAGCACAGCGCTACCACGAGAGCGATGTTGTAGGGGTTGTTGCTGCGCCAAAGCAGCCACATCATGATATATGTCAAGCCGAGCTTCGGAATGAGCCACCAGGGACCGAGCAAGGTCTGAGCGACGTGCATGAACGGGTTCAATTCGCCGAACCCGAGATTAAGGATTGTGTTCGTGGTGAAGAGATCGGCGAGTCCGAGAAGCAAGACGGAAAGCACCAGGAGCGTCTTGGCCAAATAACGTGGGCCTAGAATGATCTCGTAAGCGAAAGCGACGCCCTCGGGGTCGTTCTGCTTGAACCAAACCTGTGCAGTCTCGTTGGTCGCAAAGACCTTCAGGTGCTCCGGGTCGCCAACGATTTTGCTCGTGTCGGTATAGATCCAAACTTTCATTTCATCAGCTCAAACAGTTCGAGTACATCGGCAAGCCGTAGCTTCGTGCCCTTCGTCATATGCTCCAAGAGCATGTGCCGGGTATTGGCCGCAATCGCGTCACGTTCACCTGATCGTACTCGGCGTGGAATGCCCGCATATCTCCGGCAAAATTGGCGGGCGACTGCGGGCGGGATTTCGAGCGGCTTTCGGGTAATGGGCATGTCCGGAGGATAGGCATGCCGCACTGGTTTGGCGAATCGGCAAGGCTAAACAGTTGCCAGGTCGCCATAGGTGCGGGCATGTCAGAACTTCGGAGTGGGATTGGATTTGACAGCTTGTTGGACATCCAAGGCGGGCTGGCGGCCGCCTCCACGATCGGGCGGGACCGTCGCTCCGTGTGGGCTGAGAGCGGCGGTCCCTCATCGCGCGATATGCATGGTCGGGATGAGGGGGCGGGTCGGCCAATCCCACGACTGGCACATCGTAAATCGACAAATGCCCGCGGCAATTGCCATCTAGCTAGCCAGCGGGATCTAGCGGGAAGGTCAACTCGCGGCGCAAAGGTGGTAGCGCGCCGCACCAATTGCGAATATCCGCCACCGTAAAAACACGGGAATTTCGGGTAAGGAGATAGGGGCGCTTGGCCGCACATTGCGGATGGTATCAATCTTGTCACGAAACTAAAATGCTAGGATTGGAGAGATCGTCAGTCGATATGCGATAAGCGCTTCGAGGAGTTTTTACGTGCAAGTCATACGAAATGGATTTCTATCGCTTCTGGCCTTAGGAGCGTTGACCCTGGGAAGTCACGCGCAAAAAACTCTGGTCGCAGCATTGGAGTGCGATTTTCCGCTCGCCTCCAATGATGATTGGAGCATGGCCGCATCGACCCTGCAGTACTACATCGATACAGCAAAAGGTTGGAGAGTGAACGAAGATTCCTTCTCCTTCGATGGCCCGGCAATCATTAACGTCGGTGGAACGGATCACGCAGCTTCGCTTTCGATCACTATTTCCCGACAGTCAGGCAAAGCTACCAAAACCCTGTCGTCGGATGGGAAATCTCTTACAGCCAGCGGGGAATGCAGAAAAATGGAATCGTCCGGACGTAAATTCTAAGCGTACCCGTCGGCTCGTGCCGGTTCTAACCCGACGGGCGACCAGACGCATTGGGCGGCCAGCGACCCTCGCGACCTTGAGGCGAGGTCGTCCGGCATTGGCGATCTTGCCTGCATGAGCAGGCAGCACGCAAGACTGGCAACAGGGGAGCATGGGCTGATGAAAACCGTGACCCAAAGGCTCGGCCTGCAGATCCCGGCAGGGATTGCTTTAGCGGCTGCGGCCGTGGAAACATGCGGCAAGCGATGAAACCTTCCGCCTGGTCTGATCGGCGCTGACAACGCAGCGGCGGAAGATGTTTTTGAGGATGCCATGGATCAAATGCGAGCAACCTTTGCTCGGATGATCACAATGCGCCCCACGACTATCGAGGGAATGCGAGCGATAGCCTCGGCGGTTTGCCATTTCGAATGGGATGGCGATGTCGAGTCCACCGAAGGGGCCATCGAAGGCGCGGCGCTCGCCGTGCTGGTCCACGCGGAGATTATTGGGCACGACCTTGCCCTCCGGCGTGATTCTGAAACTGTGTCCGTTTCGGCAAGTGAGATCAGATATCGCACATGACGCAAACGCGGCGGCCTCGGGGGAAGGGTCAGAACGACCTCACCCGCATTTCGGGCACAGAAACTTTTGTCAGCAGGTATTGTTGGAGACGCCATCGGGCAAACCTCGAAAACTACGCCGCCGGGCTCGAAACGTTTTGTCCCGGCGCCGGAATTTCAGCTGGTCAGCAATGCCAGCGCCCGACGATAGGAGGAGCGCCGTCTCCGCCGCATTGAGGCGGATCAATGCAATGAGAGCATGGCGATCGAAACGAGAACGGCCGCGTTGGGCCCGTCTTGCCGGAGTGATTTGTAGGCGTCGGTAATGCGTTGATTTTGCTGTTATCAGCTGGCGGCGGCTTGCAACAGGGAAATGGGCACTGGAACGAAGCCGATCCGATACAGAAGCCCTTATTTTACCGGCACAAGTAGTAGCGATCCCGGCAGGATTCGAACCTGCGACCCGCGGAGCAGAAATCCGCTGCTCAAGGACCAGACTTGGTCAACCACCGATTGACCACAGAAACCACGGCTGCGAAGTCCAGCATTTGCAGATGTATTCGTAAGGTGTGGCCTGCAGGGGCTTCAGCAGCCGAGCGTAGTTATGGCCATTGATGAGGTCGGCAAGGTGAGCTTCGAGCTGACTCGGAAGGCGGGCGAACAGCTCGGCCAACTGGACGAGCCCCGAGAGCGGTGGGAAAGCTCTTCGCGCGCTCGGCCTCCCTAAGCATGGGTTGTTTCTCCGAAAGATGGCGCCGAAGCGCTAGTCTGGGGATCGATGCCTCCTGATCTCCCTGATGAGCAGCAATCGTCTCGCCTGTGCGGCATTGAGCAGGCCCTCGAACAAGACGAAGACCTCGCGCGCCTGGACGTAGACGTCGGTGTTGATGGAGTGCTGATCGAAACCGTACGACGCTAGACGCGCTTCGATTTCGGTCGTGGCAACAGGATCGAGCCGCCAACTCAGCGCATTTTGACGTGTGTAGTACTCGGCCTCGTCCTCGAACTCAGGCGCGATCCCGGCCATGTCGATATGGCGTAAGGCGGCCTCAATAGCCTTTTGCCGATAGGTCGTGAGCAGACGGTGGCGCAGGACGCGGTAGCGCTGGATCTCCCAGGAGAGTTCGACGACGTCGATCGCGAGCAGCCACTCGACGGCAGAGCGCGGCGCCAAATCAGCGAAGATCGCCGCGCGTAGCGCGTGGTAATGGTCAAGGCGTTCACCGGGGAGCAGCAGGGGAGGCGGTGCCAACACCTCAAACTCGACCGGCAACTTTGTTGCGGTTAGCTCATGCGCGGCTTGGAATGGCCCATTCATTGTGGGGAGGCCTCCGATCCCTGGCGTGCGGGACCGGCCGCGCTGACGACGGCGGCGTCAAGTGGGCTATGGATCGGACTTGCCGCCCACAGGTCATGCGCCACCTGCAATGGAATGATCTGCAGGTTCGCCCACCAGGCCCTTTCGTTGCCCTGTCGATGCAGTTCTTGGTGATGGGCGCGGCATAACGGAACGGTGTACTCGTCGCTGACCTTGCGACCGAGAGCCTTGGGTTGGGCGAATTTCAAATGGTGAGCGTCGGTGGGGGATTGCCGACAAACAAGGCAGGGTTGTTCTCGGACAAACATGAGGTGCGCTTTGCTGCGCCTGCGGGGCAGCTCCTTGGGATACGCCAATCCGCCCGCCGGCGCATCTGTCAGGGAAGCCGGCACCGCGGCCTCCGTGGCGGCAGAAGGCTGTGGGAGCTGCTCTGGCACTTGGTCTAAGGCGGGCGCCTGTTCGACCATCCCGGATCGGTCGGCTTCCTGAAGCTTGGTCAGATACACGGCCTCGACGAGCTTGGCGTCAGACTCCAAAAGGCTGTTCTTGAGCGGAAGGCTGGCCTTGGCCCAGGTGACCAGGTCGTCGCCGGCAAACAGGACCGAGAGCTGGCTCAACAGCCGCTCCCGAAGCTCGGCCGACTGCGTCGGATCCAGCACCGGCGCGCGATTGAGAACGCCCTTGGCGGGGGTGGCCTTCGCACCAGCGGGTGCTTGCGGCGCCGCGGCCGGCGTGCCCGCCACCGCGTCGGGGGCGTCGAGATCGTCCTCGCCGGCAATTCCGACCAGGGCAAAGAGGGCATAGCGGCGGGCATAGGTGAGCGCCGCTCCCATGCGGTGCGGCGCCTCGACGTCTTTGACGGCGCAGACCGGCAAGTCCGAGGAAATCCATTCCCCGGAGGCATGAGCGAGCAGGGTGGTGAGGTGGATGTGGCCCGTGGTGGTCTCGATCCGGGTGGTCTGAATGGTGGCGATCTCATGCCGGCTTAGGGTCTTACGCACGATGTCGAGGCCCGAGGCGAGCGAGGCATAGCGGAAGGTCCGATCGTCATCGCGCAGGAACGGCGAGCGGATCACAGCGGTCAAGGTCTTTTCCGGGTTGGTCAGTTCGGCCTGCGCTTTGGCGAGCGCGGCTGCGATCGCGCCGATATGTTCACTGGCCTGATGCATCGACGCGCTCCATCTCAAGCGGGTCAAAGCTGATGGCGCCGGATTTCGCGCGCTTGGCACGAATGCCGCAGCCGAACGCTTCCTTGGCATCCTCCGGCACAAGCTTTTTCAACTCGGCCTTCGCCCGCTCGTGGTCGCCATGGGCGACGCGGGTGCGGAGGTAACTTGCCGCACATTCGGCCCACAGGTTGGAGGCGGTCATGTCGACGACCTTGACGGCCGCCAGGCGCGGGCGCGGCGCCTCGCTCCCGAACAGGGCCGGCGGCTCCCCGGTTCGTACGCAGCGCCAGAATTTCTTCTCCGCGGTCAGCAGAAGATGCTGGTAGAGCGGGTCGGCATGCACGGTGATCTCGATCCATTTGCCGCCACCGGTGATCACCGAGAGCACCGCCGACCTAGCCGCGATCACCCACATATTGTGCCGCAGCTGCGCCATGTGCTTTTCCGCTGCTGCTTCCTCACTAAAGGCCCATGGCAGCATGAACTTGGCTTCGAACACCGCGCCGGTTTGTTCGACGATGCCGTCGAGCGTTGCCGCCATCCATGCATGGACGGGATGACGCACGCGCTTCTGGATGTCTTTCAGGGTCTGGCCACTATTGCGTTGATACCAGCTACGATTGAGTTCTTCGGTGGCGGTGCCGAGCTGGACGATAAGGTTGTTGGACAAGTCCTCCGGCTCGCTCTCGCCGCGCTTTTCGCGCCACAGGCGGATCAGGTCCGCCTCATCATTGCCCATGATGATACGAGCATCCGAGCCGCCGATAAAATGACGGCGATCAGCAAGGTTGAACTTGACGAGCTGGAATCGTGGCTCTGTTACGCCACTGCTCTGAATAGCACTCACCGGTATCTCCCGTTATGAACAGCGCGGCGATGGTTGCCGCACTGCGCAAACCTCGCGGGATGCGAGGTGAGATAACGGGGCCATTTCTGTGCCCGGCCGACTCAGTAACGCTCCGTTTGCCGCGGAAGGCCAGTCCTTTCTGCAGCAACAATCTTGCTCTTTTGCCCGCCAAAGCTTGATGCAGATAGCGAACGGAGCAAGGTGGAAGCGTGACCGCTAAAGGAGGACAAGAGGGCATGGCGTCAGTTCGACAAATCAAAGCCAATCGGAGAAATGCCAAGCAGAGCACGGGCCCGAAGACAAACCAGGGAAAGGCCCGGTCAGGCCGGAATGCGCTCCGTCACGGGCTGTCGCGGTCGAAGGCGTATGAGAGCACGGGGGTTAACGCGCTAACGCACGCAATTCTCAATCGATTGGAGCAAGAAGGGCGGCCGTTCGAGCCGGCCGCCATCGTGAGCGCCCAGCAGGAGCTCGCCCGCGTCCGCACGGCTCGTTACGAATTGCTCGCCGCATTCCTGTTGGCTCCGAACACGGCGCTAGCAAAGCGAATTCGCGGCCTTGCGCGTTACGAAAGCACAGCCTTTGCAAAGCGGAAGCGTGTCATCCGGGCCAGCAGGAGCAGGAGGGCGCCCGCAGAAACAACTGGGCTTCCGACAAAAACGGAGCGTTCTTGCAGCGAGGCATAGAGGGCCAACACCGCCTCGACGTTGAACTCTCTCTCGACTGAACTTCGTGAGCTATCCGCTATCCGCGATATTTTTAGTTGCACCATGGATCGAACTTGACTGAAGCAAGTGCGTGATCGTTCACTTGGGCCATACCTATTTGGCCACTTCCGTTCGGTTCTAAAGGAATGCCATTGTAGAATGCCAAGTGCGTTCCGTTCGCTTCTAGAAACGTCGGTCCATACCTGTACTCATCCCATGATCCTCGGGTTACGCCGGAAAGCCAAAGCGGTTTTGCTGTCGCGGGGACCAACCGGCCATCCTTGGCTCTGCACAGTAGCTGCCACTCTAGCCGCTGAGGAGCTGACTTTGCGTCGAGTACAAAGAATTCTTTGCCTCCGATCATAATGCGTGCGGACGTATAAAAGCCGCGCTCGCCGACTTTTCCATGAACACTATAGACAGACCGGCCAGCCGTCCAAGAGATGCCGTCATTCGAGATCGCCTCCAACAAGGAGAACGACGTGTCGCCGTCTTGAACAGAATAAATGAGATTTAGTCCGCGTTCTGACGGCCACAAGACGGGCCGCAGGCCATGCTCCCTGACAATTGGCTTGTCGAGGGTCCAATTCCAAAGGTCGAGAGAATGCGCTGCGAAAATGCTATCGTAAGCCTTTCCGCGTTTGGCTGCTGCCGAGAATACCATAACGTAGCGATGCCGGACCGCGTCGAATATCACCGAAGGGAAGGCGTAGTTGCCTTCGAAAGGAAGTTCATCTTCTCGAAAAAGCCAACCATGTCGATCCCATGTACGACCGTCGTTGCCTGACGTCGCAAGCTTGATGCGCCAACGTGAATCCGTGCCGAACGCGGAATAGAACATGAAGAGCAGTCCATGGCTCTCGATAACCGCAGGATATTCGACGTGGACTCCATCCTCGCCCGGCATAGTCGCGAGAATCGGCTGCTCGCTCGCTCCAGTCAGGAAGTCGAAGGTGCCGCGAGCATCAAATGCCGCTGGCGTCTGCGACGCGGACATTTCCCAGCGTTCAGCAAAGTAAGTCAGTTTGCTTGAACCAAATTCGCTCGCGAGCAATCGTACTAAGGTGGCATTGTCCGCAAAATATCCGGGCTCAATCGGAGGGTGAGTGGGAGCCGACTCTAATGCAGCTCGGAGCAACTCGGAGGAAATTGTGCTCACAGACTTGGCGTCTTGATCGGAGCGCTCAGCCGGAATCGAGGCCACATCAATGTAGACCCCATGCACTAGAAGCTGAAGCTTTAGGGGGGCTTCGGGTATGCCTCGGAATGTGACGGCGATTGTTGCGGGGCCGACGGTGTCGTCCCTGCCTGCGGTCACGGAAAAGGGAGCGTGGTCATACCGACCTAGGTGTGGCACGATTTCCCGGACAGTGGCACCTGCCACGATGCGCGAGGTGCCCCAGTTTTGATATGTTTGATTGAGCCAGATGTAGCTCTCGTGATTGCGGTCGTCATCACCGTTTGCGCCGACGTCCAGGGAGACGGATCGACCGGTCGCAAATGTCCAGGTAATGGAGTCGACCAGGGCTGGAGAGTCTCCGCGCAGATGGAAGAGTAGTTCGTTTCGCTTCGAAGCCAATGAGTACGCTGAAACGGGAAAGGGATAGTCCGGGCTCGTCACATCGTAGCGTGCTATGTTGGCTTCCCACCATGATCTGGCAAGCTGGAGTAAATGCGCCGCCTGCGGATCTCCGAACACCCGGCTAAAATCGGCAAGCGCGAGCGTCGCGATTGCGCCGCCGTTGAGGACGCGAGTGGGCGTGCTGACCGGGTATTCTTCAAATTGCACGCCGTCGCTGTCGAAGCGAGCAAAACCTCCTTGTTCTATAGGCAGACTGAACGTTGCGGCGATCGCCCGCGCTCGGTCAGCGTAATCGGCTTTCTTGGTTGCGACGAACAGTTGCGTATTTAAAGCTAGCGCCAAACCTTGAGAGAGTGCGGAAATCCACGGGCTCTTGAGCGAGTATGGCCAGGGGCCGGTGTAATCGAACTCGAAAGGATAAAGGCGCAGGTTGTCGTGCTGTTGGGCCCTGGCGTCTAGGCGAGCTGCATTGACTTCCGCATCGGCCACTCGATTAGCCGCTATAGCACTTAGCCCCTCCATAGCAAGAATAGTCGGCGAATTCAAAAATTGACCTGCCGGCCCATCTGTCTCTGACGCAACGCCTGCGACTTTGCGTCGGTATACTTCCAATTGAAGCGGACTTAGTCGTAGGAACTCCATCAGCGCGCCCGCTGGCGCCGGCTCCGCTTGAGTAGCTGGCGCCAACTGCACGAGAAAGAAGATGAAGAAAAAGAAGCGCAGTCCAAGCTTCATGATCTGCTCATGTTTCGAACGGGCATTAAGTTGAGTTGGCACGACAAATAACTTGAAAATCGCTAGGGGGCCATCCAGCATTTCGCATCGGTACGCGGCATATTTGGCGATGTCATCGATCGAGACGGCGACGACTTTGCCTGTGAGCGGAATGTGTCGCTTCGTCATACCGCCTGCGCCGTCCACGGCTGCTTTTGCATGAAGTTGCGCGTAATCTGATCGAGCCACATCGTATCCAGGTGCGATCGGCGTGCGAGTCGTCCTCGAGCACCATCTTAATACTGCAAATGCATGTGGTTGCCCCCCGTCGAATGGGCGCCCGAATAACGGTAAAGACGCAGCCGAAATCGAGCTCTGCCCGATGCCAGCTCCAGTCTAGTCCAAAACGCTAAGGAGTGGGCGTTGATCTGACGACATCGTTCTCGCCGCAGGCCAACAGCACCTTCTCAACGTCGATTTCATCGTGGGGACGACGTTTGAGCTGGCGCAGGGTCATCGGGTCGATGATGGTCGTGTGCGGGTCGGCAACAGCCCGCGGTAAGCGTTCGGTCTGCGCCTTCCGATCGAGCTTGGAGCGGCTGGCTACCGCGAATTCGAGCCGTCCAGCATCTCGTCGGATAGTCCAGGAGCCATCCGTTAAAATGCCGGATTCGATGCCCTTCAGGAACGATCTTGAAGTCCTTCCAACAGCTGCTCAAAGCGGTTAGCTTCGCGATGTCGTTCCTCGATCGACAGGAGCCCGCCGGCACAGTGAGAACAATCGGCGACACGGAAAGATTCGAAGCCGAGGTCATGCTTCGCTCTGGCACTCATTGTCCAGGGTCTATTACCGTCGGACCCGTGGGCAGTGGAGGTTTTCCCCCGGAGGTCGCCGTCAGCGCGACAAGCCCGGCCGCCTAGGAAGCGAGAGCTAGTCTGCTGCAGGCGGAAAGAATGTGAAGGCGTATCAAGGAGCTCGAGACCGCAGCGCCTCCACAAAGCCGTGATCAGCGCGGCGGCTCGTACGGCATGTCAGACAGGAACGACGCGGCCATTGTCTTGAAGAACGGATCTCCCGTCAGTGAGTAGAGGTCGTTCTGCTGGTTGATCGTGCGGCTCGGACCGTAATCCAGCGAATCGCCGTAAAGATCATAGTGGTTGGCTTGACCTGGGCGCCGGTACGATTTCACATAGCGCTTGATCGTGGTGATCCCGGCCCGGGCGAGCAGGCAGGCCTCCTCATCCTTGGTCACCTGGCAATAGTCGACGAGCGCGAACGTCATCGTGATGTGGCCGTTGAGCACGTGAGCTTTCTTCGTGCCTTCGAGCGGATATTCCTCGAACCACAGGAACTGGCTGCTGTCGATGTAGGACGTCCATTTCGACTCGACGCCGTCGAGAGCCCTCAGGCCGCGGACTAGGCCGGTCGCGAGATCAAGGAAGCGTTGGTCGTGGGTCTGCCGATAATAATAGACCGACGCCGCGATCACCGACGCTGCGCCATGGGCGCTGACCCAGCCATCGTGGAGCTCGTGATCGTAGAACCCGAAGCTAAAGCGATAGGTCACGAGATCGCCGTCTCGAGTAGGAACCAGATACTGCTTGGTGCGCGCAAGCAGGAAGTCGACATAGCGTTGGTAGATTTCCGGGCGCTCACCCGTCCGGAGGTGGTTGGTGATACCGACGAGGTTGTAGAAGACCGTCTCCGGCGAGAAGGCCTGCCCGCGATCGATGGCCCACGCGCGTGGCCAAGGGTAGGGCAGCGTGCTCTCCGGATCGCCCTCGGGCTCGGGCTGCCATTTCGTTGGCAGCCCGGTGATCCCAAAGTGCTGGAGGTCGACGTCGAGCTCGAAGGTGAATGGCGCTGTCTTGATTCTGCGGCCCTGCCACATTGCCGTGGTCAGGTTCGGCATGTCGGGAGCTTGGTTGACCTTCAGCAACTGGTCAGCGTTCTCTTCAATGCGCGCGAGTTGTGCGGGCAGCGCGGTGACGAGCTTGGTGGCGCTGGCGAGCGCCTGGTTGTTCCGGTCAACACTGGCGTCAAGCGCGCGAACCGTTTGGGTTAGACCGTCGGCGGCCAGCTGGGCGTTCCGATTAAGCAGACCCTCAATGGCGTGGTACTGCTCGCTCTGAGTTATAGCGAGTGCCTCAAGCCGCTTTGCCTGGGCGTCCAGACGATCAATCACCCTGTGATCGAGCGCGGTTTCTCGGCCGGCCCAGCCAGCCGCACAACCTGTCGCAAAGGCGAGCAGCAAAAAGGCCCAAATGCCGAACTTTTTTACGATCTGTTCCATGAGATGTGTTCAAAGGCCGTTTGTGCCTACAAGCACAAGGTGAATCAGTGAAGCCCCACTATCGTAGTGGTTGACGGTTGTCGTTCAGCCTAGCCAGTCTTTGTGACGCCAGTTACCGCAAACCCAACCCAGGCAGCCTTGTCGGGTTAGGCCCCCGGCGGTATCTGGGCCGTGATCTGCGAAGCGACCCGAAAGACAGATTGCCGCCCGATCAAAAACGGGACGGCCGTGCCGCTTGCGAGGCGCACCATCCCTAACCCGCGTCGAAGTCACGACCTTTAGTATGTGCGAAAAACCGAGAATGACCTCATACGCCAAGAACCCTGACGTCGCAATGATGCCGATTACCGAAAGCATCCAGCATTGATTCGAGTGAAACGACTAACCGAGACGCGCCGGCGTCATGGCGAGACATAAAGTGAGATTTGACGAACTGGCCGCGTGCTCGCCTCGACAACGTCGAATCAAAAATAGGTGGCGGTTTGTGATTTCCGGGGGACTACCCCAAATCAGGTGAACTATATAAAGCCCCGCTGCCGGGAAAAGCCAATACCGAAGAAAAGGACGATGGGTAAAGCAATATCAAAACGGCTCGCTAAGGTGTCCCGCGATACTAAGCTTTCGCATACGGTGCCAGTGCAGATCGAACTCAGAACGTATGGTGACGTGGTGGACTATATAAACAGTTTGCCCGTAGCTCGGCAGGTTGCTCCCGAATGGGCTGAAATCCGTTCCTACATCGAAGGAAAAGAGCCGGCTACCAAACCGTACACGACGCGGCTCATCGAGGTAGCGCTCAAAAAGAGACAGAGCCGCTGATGCGTCCCATTCTTGTCAAGCATCCAATGATTGAGGCCGGGACGCGGCTCCTACGATTTATCTAAGGTGGTGCAGCGGTCAATGAATGCGAATCGAATCCAGCCTTTGCCCAGATATCTCGGAAAGGCAAATGATCATTCATCGCACGGCGAACAGGTTTCCGGACTGTCAGGGAATGCATAGATTGCGTTGAGGTTTCGCGCTCGTTTTTCGTGCCCGCCGGGGCGCATTCACTCGCTGGCTGCTCCTTCCAACCAGCCTTGGACCGTTGCCATTGCGCGTGGTGTCGACCGGCAGAATACGCGCAGCGGCAGCTGCGCGATCCATGTCTAGTGCAAACTCCGTTCGGTAGGTCGAAGCACTGCTCACATTTCTATTTTACAAACACAACAAATCTTCTCTGCTCTCCGAGGTCGTCCGCGAGAGAGAGAAGGTTCAGTCCGACGTTCTGCGCGAGCTCTTGAACCTCCCCAGTTGAAAAAGCAAACGCACAAGACGCATAGTTAGAGTCGAGCTCGGCGCGGGCTGGATGAACCACGCCTTGTTCGATGTTTGGATTCGGCAGATAGAAGTCGGCACATATCCTGCCACCCCTACTAGAAGCTCCTTTGCAAGCCTCAACACTTGCATCGCATTCGGGAAATTTTGATGGATGAAGAATTCTCTTCCGAGAACAGTGTCATACTTGCCAAATTCCTGAGCGATTAAGGTGCGCTCTCCAATGTGCAGGTACGAACAATTCGGTCCCGAGTTTCCTCTGGCAATGGCGAGGGCTAGCTGACTGACATCGATCCCCAAGTACCTTGTTGCTATGAGACCGATTTGCTTACCCAAGAATCCCGCACCGCATCCAATTTCAGCCACGCTCCGTTGAACAAGCTCGCTCCCCGTGGCCCAAATCCTCAAAGGCGCCATTGGAATGGCATCAGCGGTCATCGTTAGGCTGGTCGCAAATATCTCCGCACGCTCCAAGTGCCGCACGTCTGTTTGAACGCGAAGCTTCGATGATTGGATTAAGTGGGGCCACTTACTCTCAGTAGAGAGATAATGCATCCACTCTTTATCCCACCTATCGACCACCGAGGCATCGACGAGCGGGATAGTACCTTGAAGGTCGTCTGACATCGCAAACCTCTAGTGCTGGCGTTTGGAGGAGATCGCTTTTGTCTCGATATCGATTTCGCGACGAAAAGAGGTTGGCGTAACTCCAACGAATTTTTGAAACACTCGATTCAGTTGAGTCACGTCATTAAATCCTACCGCGTGTGCCACTTCTGAAATCGAGAGACTGTTGGTCGATAATAGCTCTTTTGCGCGGCTAACCCTTTCTGAGAGAATATACTGATAAGGTGAAAGCCCCACGGCCTCGCTGAACGCACGAATGAAGTGAAACTGGCTCAATCCGGTCACGGCCGCAAGATCAGATACAGTCATTTCATGGGAAATTTGCGCGTCTACGAAATCCTTGATGCGTTTCAACTGAAGGGCAGTTAAACCACCGCGAGCATTTAGTTGCAGCTGCTTTGAGCTCGTAGCTTCTCTTAGTTCCCACAAAAGCATCAGCCCGAGCGTTTCCACATACGCGCTGTCGTTTATTCCCGAACCATCCAGCGCGCCTTGAAGTTTTAGAAGCGTCGCTTTGAGATTGTTGTCTTCGAAATACAGAGATGGAGGAACGCTCGAGACGTCACTGGCGCGGTGATCCGTTAAGGGGGCAACGAAGTGAACCGCCAAGACGGAAGATATGCGGGTCTTGAACCGATTCCAACCTTCGGCTGAGGCGCCGGCGGGTACGAACGTCAACTTGTTACGGACGTCCTTGAGAGTCGAGCGGCTGCGGCCGCTTATCGTCGTCTCCCCATCGGAGCGAACGAAATCATGCAGGGCTAAATACGATGAATCTCCGCTTACTTGATATCCCAATTCCGTTGGACGAAGGCGGACGAGTTCGGCGGAGAACCAGGACCAAGACAGGCGTTTAACTTGGAATGGATAAACAGCGTTTGGATTTCGCTGATGCCACTCGATCTTAGTAGTAGGTCCCAAAGTAAGTTTCCCAAAATTCATCGCATAGGACGCATATAGAGTCGTGTTTGACCGAGATTGAGTCTGGGCAATATCACAACTGTTGGAGCAAGCAGTACACGGCAAATTTTGCGATAAATATCAAAAATTGCTCTGCCGAGAACGGCGACTTTAAAAAATTTGCGCGGAATGGCCTTTGTTGCGCTGAAGTGTGATGTTGAACTGACGTCCGCATTGACTACCCAGCATCCATCAGCGATCCCGATTAAGACGAGTGGGCCGGAACTGTTAATTGGGACTTCCGCATCAGGACAAGAATACCTGCCGTAGCTCAGTGACGCACTGCGGCTCGCTGAGACGTGTATTCCGATCCTAACCCGCGACGATACAGGGCGAGTCACCGTTCGCGGATGGGGAGCCGCTGGCGCTTGTCACGGTATGATTTGGTGGGCTCAAAGTCCGTTGGACTTGGGAATGCCTTTGGGGGATTGTTAGTTTGTGCGCTAAGGCTGTTGTCTTCGTTACTTCCGACCGAACAATTGACAGACGTATTTTACTTGAGGCCGACGCTATCGCGGCTGACGGTTGGGATGTGTCAATCGTGGCGATGCCGAACCCGAACGCGGTAGGCCACGAAGACAATCGAGTCGTCCGTTTAAGCAATCGCAAAAAGAGTGCCTTGCGTATCGGCGGGGTTGGTATGTACAGGTGGTTGCGCCGGTATCTTTTCGAGGGCGCTGCGAGCTGGTTCAGGTATCTGGCGGTTCGTTTCGTGGAAGATCCAGAGAAGCTCTTCTTCAGCCTATACAGTGACGCGTTGTCCTCGATAGAAGCGAGCGTCTTTGTGGCCATTGATCTTCCAGTTCTGCCCGTAACTCGTTGGGCTGCTGAGCGATCGGGAGCGGCGCTGATCTACGACAGCCACGAGCTATTCTCTGAACAAGAACTGTCAGGCTGGGAAAAACGAAAGTGGCGGCAAATTGAGAAAAAGCACATTGGTGCGTGTGATCAGATCATTACCGTCAACGAGTCGATAGCCCGTGAGCTTGAAAGTCGCTACTCCGTGGGCCCTGTTCACGTCGTCTACAATGCAGTTCGGTTGAGGCGTGATAGTACGCGATCAAGGGTGTTCCACGACGTTTTCGGGCTCTCTCCTGATGCGAAGATTGCTCTTTATCAGGGAGGGTTATCGCCTGGAAGAAACTTGGAGGCGTTGATTAAGGCGTTCGAGCTTATCGATACGCCCAACTTGCATCTTGTGTTGTTGGGGGACGGTGAAATGCTCCGCCGCCTCAAGGCGAGGGTTGATCGTTGTCGCCTGCGTGATCGAGTGCATTTTCACCCGGCAGTCCCTCAAGATGTGCTTCTATCGTATACCGCCGCGGCAGATATTGGAGTGATCCCGTATCAGCCGACGTGCCTGAACAATCTGTTTTGCACCCCGAACAAGTTGTTCGAGTATGTCGCGGCAAGCCTCCCCATTGTGTCCAGCGATCTTCCTGAAATTCGCCGCATCGTGCAGACGCATGACGTCGGCATGCTTGGTGACATGAGCAGCCCGCGTGCAATCGCGACGTTGATTGACGGCGCTCTGTCATGTCCAGACCGGCTTGAAAGTTGGCGCTTAAACTTAGAGATTGCTCGCAAAATTCTGTGTTGGGAGCGTGAGGAAGAAAAGATAGCAAGCCTTTTCGCAGCACTGACAGCGGTCTCGTCCAAAGTAGCTTCTCACAATGAAGCAAGATCGTTCAGTTCTTAGCTCCTGAATTGGGGCTTCAATAACCTGCGCTCGGCACCTGATGATTGATCTTCCGATCCTGCGGCAAGCAAGAAAGCTTATGCCTTGGCTAGAGCCGACCTTGGTTGGCAGGCTTGTGCCCTCATGGCTACGGCGCCGAGTACCGTACTCGGCTTCGCCAGAGAGTGGTCAACAGACGAGCCGGCCCCGCATTCTCGTGCTTTCTCACATGTACCCGCGCGATCGCTATCCTACGGGCGGCATCTTTGTGCACGAGCAGGTCAAGGCACTCCAGAGGCTGGGCTTCGAGGTCGTGGTTCTTTCCGGAGAGCCGTTCTGGATTTCGACTTATAATCCGCTCCACATCCTACGGGCACTGCACGCTTGGCGGAATCAACCCGTTCGCTGGAGCCGGTGGGACGGTGTGCCCGTTATGTATTTCCCCTATTGCGTGGGTGGGATTTTTCGCGATTGGTGTCACGCGTGGACATATTTGCAAGGCGCGCTTCGGGTAATGCAACAAGTGCGCGCCCGTGTCCCATTCGATCTCGTACACGCTCACACCTCATTTCTTGACGGATATACTGCCGTTCGAGTCGGAAAGCGCTTCGGTTGTCCAGTGGTCCTGACAGAGCACATGGGGCCGTTTTCGGTGCTGACGCGCAACGCTGCGTTCCGGCACTTCACGAGAGCCGGCGTAAATGGCGCCGACCGGGTGCTCGCCGTCAGCCGATCGTTGAAAAAGGATATGCTGGCCGAGTTGGGAAAGTCGGCCGAGCGCGTGCAGGTCTTGGGGAATGGCTTCGATCCCGCTGTTCACAGTCCAACTCCGCCGGCGGAACCCTCGGGAGCAGGGCCGCGGATGCTTTGGGTCGGACACGTCAGTCCGATCAAGGGAGTCGATCGCCTGATCAGGGCCATGAAGCGAGCTAGCACGGAGGCTCCGGGACTGGAACTGACGCTCTTGGGCGGCAGTGAGGGCATGGATGCGGTGCGCGAACAAGCCTCGGCGTTGGGTATAGAGGATCGCTTGAGCGTTCTCCCCGCCGGTACGCGGGCGGAGGTCGCAGCGGCGATGCGGGCTCACGACTTCCTGGTGGTCTCAAGCTTCAAAGAAACTTTCAGCCTTGTGGCGCTCGAAGCGCTCGCATGCGGACGCCCGGTACTGACGACCGCTTGCGGGGGGCCCGAGGACTTTGTCCTGCATGGTGAAAATGGGCTCATCGTTCCGAACAGTGAGGAGGCGTTGGCCAGCGGCATCGCGGAAATGGCGAGAATCTATTCTCGCTTTGACATGACGCAGGTCGCGGCTCGATTTCGAGAGACGTACAGTTGGGATAAGGTGGCCAATAATCTGGCGCAGATCTACAAGAAGCTGCTATCCGCGCGGCCGCTTGCGCCCGTAATCTCGAGTGTCCCTCGCACGCGGGTCCTCATGATCACAACCGATCATCTGATGATCGACCGGCGCATCCTCCAGGAAGCAGACACTCTGCGCAAGGCCGGCTACGAGGTGGAAATTCTTGCTGGATTCGAGTGCCCCAAGGCCGAAGATTATCGTTGGCGAGATGTTCATATCTCTCGCTTCGTATTTGATTGGAACGACACGCGCGCACAACGGCTCTTGCGCTTCGTGAAGCGTCGCAATAACGGGCTTTGGCCATATCTTTGGCGGGCGACCTGTAAATTGCTGGCGCTGACGACGGGGCTTAGCAGCTTCGAGCACTACGTATTGCGCCAGGTCGAGGAGCGTAAGTTCGACGTGCTTCACGTTCATGATTATCCGTTGCTCCGAACCGGTGTCGAGGTAAAAAGACGACGCGGTTGTACCCTTGTCTACGATGCCCATGAGCTTTATCACGGACAAGCCCAACTTCCTGCCGAAGTCAGGAAGCGTTATCGCCGCAGGGAAAAGCGACTGATCCATGCTGCCAACGTCGCGATCACCGTCAACTGGTATATTGCGGCGATGATGGCGCGCGACTATCGGTGTCAACTCCCGCAAGTGTTGCTCAATGCGGCACCGCAGGTATCGCTGGAGCGACCCCAATCAACGCTGCGTGCAAGGCTGGGACTTGCCGAAGAGGCGCGTCTTGTACTTTATCAAGGCTGGATGTCGGCGGAACGCGGCATAGACTCCCTGGTTCGAGCGGCAGCCTATTTCCCAGCGAACATTCATCTCGTGCTTATCGGTTATGGAGACTGTGAGCCGCAGCTCAAAACGATCAGCCACGAGCAAGGAACAGATGATGGCCGGGTGATCTTTATGGGACGAATCGAGCCAGAGCTCTTGGCGACCTTGACCTGGGAAGCTGATCTGGGGGTCATTCCGTACCGCCCGGTGGATCTTAATCACTTGTACTGCAGCCCCAATAAGCTGTTCGAGTTTGCCGTGGCTGGCGTGCCATTTCTGGCAAACGATCTACCCTTCTTGCGCGACATCGCAGAGGAACACGGTTTCGGTGTCATCACCGATCTCGATAGGCCGGAGTCCATTGCCGCTGCGGTCACATCGGCTCTTGCCGATTCCCACCGTTATGCCGAACTCAAGCGCGCAGCCGTCGAAGCCGGCTCACGCCTCAACTGGGAAATCGAAGGAGGGAAGCTTCTCGATATCTATGCTCAGCTGCCGGCGGCGGCGAGACCAAGCGGCGCAGCATGACTGGAGCTTCCCGCCTCAAGCTTCTTATCTGCGCCGGAGTGATCGTCTGGGCTCCCGCTTTCGGCTCTACGGGGGACAATCCGATGCGTGTCGGCGGCACTGCGAAGGGCCGGCCGATGTCTTACGGTATGGCCTTCGAAAACAGCAAGAAGGTCGGTGATGCATTCTTCAATAGTATCTGTGCCCCTGGGTTAGGGGCGGGCGGCGCAATGCGGGAAGCCGGAGTCTGGAGTGTGCTAAAGCAAATCGAAATTACGCCATGTGCGGAGGCGCGAAAGTGATGTTTGTTGCGCCGCTTCGACTCATTTGGTGCAATCGATGGATGGTGCTAGCAACGTTTCTGCACGACCTTCGCCAACGCCATGGAGCAAGCTTCTTTGGTTTAGCGTGGACGGTCCTGTTTCCCGTGATCTTTTTGGGACTCTATAGCCTCGTGTATAATCTCATCTTGCAGGTGCGGATACCAGGCAAGAGCTCTTTTGAGTACACTCTCATCATCTTTTCAGGACTCATCCCATTTCTCGGATTTAGCGAGGCTCTGTCTTCCGGCGTGAGTAGCCTCGCCGATAATCGCTCATTGCTCAAGGGAACGATCTTCCCAGTCGAACTTGTTGCCGTGAAGTCGGTGCTGGTTTCTTCGGTAACGATGTTGGTCGGCCTTGTCCTGCTGCTTGCTATCCTAGCGGCGCGGGGAGAGATGCAAGTTACTCAACTGGCCTTACCGCTGGTTCTTTTTACGCAGTTTGTCTTCACGGTCGGCCTCATTTGGGTTCTGTCCATTTTCAACATCTTCTTCCGTGATATTGCCAATCTGGTGTCCCCACTCCTGTTGTTTCTCATGCTGGTTTCGCCGATCGGCTATACGGACGAGATGATCCCACCGCACATGATGCCGATCATGGTCGTCAATCCGCTCTATTACATGATCTCGATATATCGTGATCTGATTCACTTTGACCACATTCCGGTAGGGAAGCTCGCGGCCTTCGGTGCGGTCTCGCTGGCGCTCTTCGTCCTTGGCTTCCATCTCTTTCAGCGCCTGAAAACCTTGGCCGCCGATCATGTCTGACCTCGCTATCCAACTTCACTCCGTGAGCAAGCGGTACCGCTTATTTCGCTCCAAGGGCTGGCGGATGGTGGACGCGCTGGGCCTGCCGACGCCCAAGGATACGGCGTGGGATTTCTGGGCACTTAGAGACGTGAGCCTTTCTTTGAGACGCGGCGAGCGCGTCGGGCTCATCGGCCGCAACGGCGCCGGGAAGAGCACTCTCCTCAAATTGATCGCTGGACTGATTCGGCCGAGCGGCGGATCGCTGCAGGTCTCTGGGCGCGTGACCGCGCTTATGGAGATGGGGACCGGCTTTCATCCGGACCTTACTGGCAGCCAGAACGTGCGCGCGTCGCTCGCCTATCTGGGCGTCACGGGTAAGGCAGCCGACAAGAAGACCGACGAGATTATCGAATTCGCTGAGCTCGGTGATTTCATTCACCATCCCTTCCGCATCTACTCGGCGGGCATGCAGGCCCGTCTCACCTTTGCGGTCGCCACAAGCGTCGAGCCCGATATCCTTATAGTGGACGAAATTCTGGGCGCGGGTGACGCTTACTTCTCCATCAAGGCCGCGGCCCGAATGAAGGACCTCACGGCGAATGGAGCTACGCTGCTGCTGGTCTCACATGACCTCGCCTCCGTACAGATGATGTGCGATCGAGCCGCCTGGATTGATCGGGGACGATTAGCGGCTGAGGGAGACACGCTCACGCTCTGCAAATCGTATATGTCCGCGATCCGGCTGCGAGAGGATGCGCGGCTCAAGGCGGCCGAAGCGGGTACTGGCCTTAATGGCAGTTCAAGTGCGGAAGGTCATATCGTGACGGGCCGCTTTGTCACCGGCGCGCCAGCAGCTCCGAAAGAACGCCATCCTATCCGTTCGATTCGCCTGTTATTGGACGATAGGGAGCAAGCAAATTTGCGCGTAGGCGACGCGCGAGACAATGATCCGGCGGAGGCGGTTTATCTGACGGACGCGCCCGGCTATACGAACTGGTCTGCCCCAAAGTTCGGCCAGGACAACGTGGTTTGGCGGGAATTCAGTGACGAGAAAGGACGCTACTTGCATGCTCCTTTTGCAATCCGGGTTCCCTCTGAACTGGTTGCGTCCGCAATTTTGGAGATCGAGCATGCGGCCGTTGCCGGTGAAGACGTGCGGGTGGAGTTTACGACCGGCGAAACCTATTATCTGGCTGGCACGCTCTCTCCTTCACCAGATGGTGCGTGGAGGGCCGAGCGTCTGCGGTTGCCAGCCGGGCTGTCGTCGTCCCCTGGTTCAACGACGGAGTCCCAGCCAACCGAGAGCATAGACCACATCGTGGATGGCGACTCTTATGGAGCGGGTGAAGCTCAAATCACGGCAGTCCATTTCTTTTCTCCCGACGATGAGAGCGAGGAGCGTCGAACGTTCATATGCGGCGAGGTGGCGGCGGTGGAGATAGACTGGGAGGCCTCGAACACTATCGAGCATAGTCGACTAGTCCTCGCAATCTACCGATTGGATGGACGCTGCGCAGCGCAGGTTGTCAGTCCGGCTTCCACCCGGACGGCAGGACGGCACCGCGATCGCGTATCGCTCGTTCCAATTCGACTTGGACCAATGGAATATATCGTGTCCGTTGGCGTTTTCAGAGATCTTCACGATGAGCATCGTCATGGTGCGGATCCTCTACATGTGCTTGATCGACGCTTTCGTCTCAAGGTCATGAGTCCTCCAAATATGGGCCTTGAAACCGGCGACTTTCTCCATGATGCAACGTGGCAATCCTACAGCTAGAGTAGTGCGGCGATGATAAAGCCCGATTCGTCAAGTTACTATCAGCAGGAAGCGCTTTGGAGCGAAGATATTGGCACTTCCGCGAGAGAGGTTCGCGATGCCGTCCTAGCTATGATCCCTGAAGATGCTCGAAGCATTTTGGACGTCGGTTGCGGAAACGGAGCTATTACCAATCATCTACCTGAGGATCGCCGCGTCGAGGGCTGCGATATCTCACAAGCAGCGTTAGCCCATGTCCGTTATCCTTCGAGGGTTGCCGAGATCACCGCCTTGCCATTTGCGGATGGTGCATTCGACCTTGTGCTAGCAACGGATGTATTGGAGCACATCCCTGAGGGCGAGTATCGCAAGGCTCTCGATGAGCTCTATCGCGTATCGGCACGATGGCTGTTGGTTGCAGTTCCATACAACGAGATTCTCGACGCCGCGACGGTCGACTGCGCCTCCTGCGCCTGTTGTTTTCATGTGCATTGGCACCAGCGGTCCTATTCAGCAGAGAGATTATCGCGGCTTTGGGAAGGAAAGGCCGGCGTGGTCAGCCATGCCTTTTGCGGCGCGCGCTGGAGGTGGAGTTCACCACTTGTTGTTCAGCTGCTGCATCTCATCAACGGTCGCCACTACGACTTCGAGCATGCTCAATGCCCGAACTGTGGTACCACCTATCAACCAAAGCCGACCGAACTATCGGTTGCCCTTGAGCGCCGGGTAGAGGCACTGCATTATGCGCTCGCTCTGACGGGGCGAGTCGCTTGGCCGCAGCGCTCGGAAATGGTCATGCTTTTCGACAAGACAATTGTCGCATCGAAGCCTGACGTGTTGACTGAAGATGATCACAGTCCTCCAGGAACCCTGCCGCTACAAATCGCGCGCGAAGATCTCTCGTTGCTTGCCGATCCCGATAACTATAAGCGGGCGCCTTACCTGGTCCCGGGTCTGGCGAAAACGGCTACAATCTTTCTGCCGCGGTTGCCCGCACGCGTTCGCACGACGCCCAATTTACCGTTGGCCTTGTACGATCCCGTTACTCAGCAAGAGGTGTCGCTCCAGCCGTCCACCGAAGGATGGCACAGCGTCCCCGCTGTTGCCGCTTCCCGCTCTGGCTATCTTCTGCGTGTCACTGAGTCGCTTGCGCCGATGGCTTCTATTTTGTTCGAGGGCGAGGTGGATCCCTTCCTTTCTGAAGCTTCTATTCGCTCTCGTGATGCTGCTCCTGAGCTTCGAGTCATTGAGTTATCAAGACTCAATGAAGAGCTCGAAGGCAAACGTGCGGCCGGCGAAGAGCGGATCGAGGCGATCCTTCGCCTTTGCTCGGAGCTCGAAGCGAGCCGCGTTCAGGCAGAGAAGCGGATACAGGAGTTGTTGAAGTTCGCGGAAGAGCTCGAAGCAAAGCGGTCGGCCAGCGAGGGTAGAGTCGAAGAACTTCTTCATCTTTGCTCGGGACTTGAGGTTGGTCGAGCTGAGTCAGAGCATCGGATTCAGGAACTCTTAAGACTTGCTGAGGAGCTTGAGGCCAAGCGTGTAGCAGCTGAAGAGAGAATTCACCTTTTGCTAAAGAAGGAAGCTCCGGACGCTAAAACTGAATGACGGGCAATAAGGTGCCGAGAATAGCTGACTCCACATTTCAATGTTCCGACGATGTGCGTAGCGCAGGCTTCTTCGTAAAGGTGAAGCTCCGCACCGCGGCGTACCTCCTTCGAAATCCTGATGTGATCGAGCGCGTCTAACACGGCGAGCGTGATCGTGACGCTACCGCGCAGTACTATAGTGCCGCCCATGAAATTTGCGATGCTTGAAAGTCTCGATACCATAGAGGCATAATATCGATAGCCGATTAGCCAGGCTAAGCCCGAACCGATCGTTCGGCTAGCGATCCTCCTTTAGTTAGAGAAGCGTATCGGCATTGTGAATCTGATTAGTCAAATGAACGGCCCCAGTTCGGGAGGCGCAGGTTGAGGTCAAGGTTCGGGCATCCGCGAGGGGCGTCATTTGAGATGATACTTTCTGCCATTTGTGTTTGGGTCGGTGTTGTCGCTTGTCGAGAACACCAGGACGGGGCCGAAATAGTTCGTTGCGCGCTCTGTTTCTCGATAAAATAAGAAGCGGCCTGCACCTTTGTCGATGATCTCTTCCTTGGAGCTATTTGCCGGGCCGAGCGGCCGGTCATCTTCATACAGCTGGGCAGCATCTAGCGGCCCGTCATAGTACTTGACGGGGATCAAGTAGGCATGTCCCTGGTAGTAGGGATGAAAACTGCCACGCAGCAGGTGTCGGTCGATCGGGCTCGGAGGAATGAGGTGGAGGAACGCGCTCGACGCTAGCGCAAACAGCACTGAACCGATCGTGACGCGAATGCTCGCTGTTATCTTGTGCGCCAACTTCGGGCCCTTTTTTGCGAGGCTTCCCATCTGAACCAGGCGGCCTGATTCCGTAAAGTCGACAGGAATCCGCCAAGCCCGGTTCGCGGCCGTCCTGGATGCCGTGCTGGTAGAACCAGGCGTGCGCACAGACAAAGTAGCGCAACTGAAGCAATGGCGAGGAGGGGTACGGTTTGCATGAGCCGGGTCGCGGGATACTTTAGGCTGGCTTTACTGCATGGCTCATCTGCTTATGCCAACCTATTTCGTAAACGTGTCCATCTGCACTGCTGGCTATTTGTGGCGTGTTAGAAGGGGAGGTGCCAGCCATACTTTTGCAGAATGGCTGCGAAGCTTGCGGTTGCTATCGCAACCCCGGCATTCCAGAAAAGTGACCCGCCGCGGGCAAGCGCTCGCGAAGCGTAGAGACAGGAAGGCATCGATCGCCGGCTTCAGGGATCTCAGCGTCACTGCGACCCCGCCGGTGCACCGACTGCCAGTTGCGGCCAGGATAGCGTCGCTTTCGGATGCGGCCATTGTCGCTGCATTGTTGCGTGAGCGCAGTCGTCACGGCCAAAGCTTCCTGATTTGTCCGCGCATTCAGGATCTCGCCCCGATGTTGGCACGCGTGCAGGCAGTGGCTCCGGATCCGCGTTCGTCTGCCGCCATGGCAAGCTGGCAGCCGACCGATCGATGACCGCATGATGAGTTTTGTCGAAGATGACGCGGATGTTCTCCTGGCAACCAGCATCGTGGAGAGCGGTCTCGATATTCCAATACCATCGTGGTCTGCTGGCCCGAACGGTTCGGATTTGCACAGCTTCACCAGCTCTGCGGCCGGTGGGGCGAGGCGGAACGCGGGCGTTCGCCTACCTGTTGACCGAGTCCCGCTCACAACACTCCGAGAAGCGTCTGGCCGGTCTCGTGGAATTCAGCAGGCTGGGCGCCGGCATTGCCATCAGCGAACACGATCTCGACCTCCGACGGGCCAGGCGACCTGTTTTCGGGGCGGCAGTCGGGCCATGTCCAGGTGTTTGGGCCGGTGTCTATAAGTCACCTCCGAAAGTGGCCTCGAAGAAAGCTGACGACGACGCCAGCGATCTTTGGGTGCCCGATCGGAACCTGCCACTGAGGGACGCGTTGCCCGAGAGCTACATGCAATCGGCGGCGGTGTGCCCTCGAAATCTATGGTCGCCTCGCCAGGTGCCGGAGCGAAGAGGATCTCGACGATCTGGTGCCGTCGTTTCGGCAGCCGCCGCCGGCCCACGCTTGCTTCGCCGCAGCAAGGCTGAGGATGGAGTGCGAGCGAAGGGGCATCATCAGGCTCGACGTCGGGCCGGAGGCCATCGCTGCAAGCTTCCTGCCCGGGCGCCGGGGAAAGCCGGGACGCGGACGCTGCAGCGCGATGGAGACCGCGTCGCCTGCCTCTGCCCGACTCATGAGAACCCATTTGACCGGGTTGAGGAGTTCCTCGACCTTCTGGACAAGTGAATCAGAAGTTAGCTCTCACATTTCTTGGGACATCGGCAAGCGTTCCGTCCGCAGATGCAACCACCCAGGCCTCTTGGTGGAGGCGAGCAGCCAGCGCGTTCTGGTCGACCGTGGCGAGGGCACCCAGCGATAATTGCTTCGCAGCGGCACAGATTTTCGCCGGCTTGATCGCATTCTCTTGACTCACGGTCCTCCGGACCATGTGCTTGGCATTCCCGGACTCCTGTCCACCCCGGTTGCGACAGGGGGCCGGCGTCATGACGATCCACGGCGGCCCGGAGACGCTCGATGTCGTTGTGCGGATGCTGGCAGGCTTCTGGGGCGAGGGGAGCGCGCCGCTACCCCTGGGAGCTCATTCCCTTGACGGAGGGGCAGGTTGGCGCCGCCAGGGAATTCGCGATCAGCTGTTTCCGGTTCGCCATCGCGATACCGATAGCTTCGGCTTCACACTCGAAATCCCCGCCCGCCGTCACCTTGAGCCCGATCGTCCGGTGGCGCTCGGCGGGCCGGATGGGCCGTTGCGCAATTGCGCGGCCCCGCTCGAGCAGAGCGAAGCGAGTGCGATTGTACCGGCGCGGGGCCGTCGCGAGGAAATCCGGTATAGCCAAAATCGGGGGCCGTCCCAACTGGGACGCTCGCTGAGGTAGAACCGCCTTGACTCCGTACGCAGTTTATATTTCATTTTATGTTTTATTGTTTCAAGAAACCCTTTTTTTGAAGGATTTTTACAATGGCGCTGAATACACTTACTGCAGTCGATGGCACATCGCTGACTGGCAAGACCACCCTCCTCAACTATCTTAACACGCTGACGGCCGGTGGGTTGAGCGGGATCAGTATTTCAAGCATCGATTATGTCGGCGGTACCGCATCAACATCGACGTTCGACTCGCTGAACCTCAGCGGGACCGTAAATTTCGGCAAGGGCATCCTGCTGACGTCCGGCAACGGCACGCCGCCGCGGACCAACACTTCGTCCAGCTACGGCGTTGATCTTGGCCTTCCAGGCAACACAAGCCTGACTACATTCGCACAGAATGCCTTCCCAGGTGCCGGTTCAACACACGATGCCAGCGTTATAACGCTGCATATCAACGTCACCGACCCGAACGTTCAATCGATCAGGTTCAATGTCGCGTTTGGCTCGGATGAATATCCGGAATTCTCCAACACATCATTTGTCGATATCGGTGCCGTTTGGGAAAACGGCGTCAACTATGCGTTGATCAATGGCCAGGCCAATCAACCGCTCAGCGTCACCCAGACAAACATCAACCTGAACAATTTTATCAACAACCAGTCGGGTGCGCTGGCGATCGAATATGACGGCCTTGTCAATGCGCAGACCGTATTCGTTCCAGTGCATTTCGGTGACAACGTCGTCAGCCTCGGCGTGGCCGATACTGGTGACGGCATTTACGATTCCGGCCTTTTCATTTTAGGCTTGGCGTCTTCTACATCCAGCGCCGCTGGCACGTTCCAACAAGTGTTGGGAACAAGCGCGAGCGATATATTGGTAGGAAGCACGAACAACGAATTATTTGACGCTGGCGCGGGTAACGACGGCATCTGGGGATATGGCGGTAGCGATCTCGCCTATGACGGTGATGGTAACGACGTGTCCGTCATGGGCAGCGGGAACGACCAGGTTTTCGGTGGGAATGGCAACGACTACGCCTATCTCTACGGCGGCAACGATACCGCGTATGGCGGCGCGGGCACTGACGTGCTGATCGGAGGCGACGGCGACGACGTTCTGGTTGGCGATAGCGGGTTCAACTATCTTTTCGGCGGGGACGGCAACGACATCCTGTACGGCAACGGTGGCACGTCCCCAACGGACGTCAATGTCATGTTTGGCGAAGCCGGCAGCGATGTGTTGATTGGCGGCGCCGGAACCAATTATTTCTACGGGGGCGCCGGCGTCGACAGCATGTACGGCGGTTCAGGCATTAACATCTTCATCTCATCGGGCGAAACTGACGGCAACGTCATCAGCGGTGGCTCCGGCCAGAATTATGTCTATGGCTCCAATGGCGGCGACACCGTAACCGGCGGTGTCAGCACCGATGTCTTCCTAATGGGCTCCGGCAGCGATGTGATCAGCGGCGGAGGTGGAGTGGACTATGCCTGGGGCGGCGGTGGATCGGATATTTTCTCCATTAGCGACACTGTCCCCGAAGTCATGGTGATCCAGGATTTTAACAGTGGTGGTGTGAACGACATCGTGAACTTCGCCGGAACATCGCTGCACTCCTTTGCCGACGTGCAGGCCGCTTCGTTCTATTCTGCAGGCATCAACACCACGATCATCACCGACGCAGCCGGCAGTGCCGTTTGGTTGATCGGGAAGGGTCCGGGCGATCTCAACGCCAGCATGTTCAGTTTTAGCTAGCCGGTTCGATGCCTATTCGAGCGAGGCCCGCCGGTATGACCGGCGGACATCGATGGGTATTACTTGGTTCGTTTTATCCTGGCTGCCAGGGCGAGTTACATCGGATCGGCGAGGAGCGAAGCGAGCGGCTGGACCTGGTCCCGGCGCAGTTCCGGATCTCCTCGTTACCCGGCGTCCCAAAATGCGCCTGCCGTGCTTGCGAGGACGGTGTCGGCGCCGGCCCCGACCCGGTTGATCGAGGGCGGACTGCCGACCGAAGCAACCGTCGCCCAGGTTCTGGTGTCCAAATATGGCGATCACCTGCCGCTCGACCGGCAGGCCCAGATCGATGCCCGCCAAGGCATCGCTCTCGATTGATCGACGCCGGCGGACTGGGTTGGGCATGCTGTCGTCCATCCGCGCCCGCTGCATGGTAAGCGCTGTTTTCAGGCCACAGCTTTGAGGTCGTGACGGCAATAGGCCCACGGCAGCAGGTGATCGATCTCGTTATTCGGATGACCGTTGACGATCCTGGTGAGCGCGTCGGTCAAGTAGGCAAGCGGATCGACATCGTTCAGCTTACAGGTTTCGACCAGGGAGGCGATGATAGCCCAGTGCTCGGCACCACCGTCGGAGCCTGCGAACAGCGCATTTTTCCGGTTGAGCGTGATCGGACGGATCGAGCGCTCTACGGCGTTGTTGTCGAGCTCGATACGGCCATCATCGATAAAGCGCGTCAGGCCCTCCCAGCGTGAGAGCGCATAGCGGATGGCGTCGGCCAGCTTGCCCTTTTGGCTGATCAACGCGAGCTTTGCGCGGAGCCACTGCTCGACGGCTTCCGCCAGCGGTCGGCTTTTCTGTTGCCGAACGAGACAGCGCTCCTCGGCGCTACGGCCACGGATGTCCTTCTCGATGGCATAGAACTCGGCGATATGCTTGAGCGCCTCGCCCGCAATGGGCGCGGGACCGGGGGCGGCGAGTTCGTAGAAGTTACGCCGCATGTGGGACCAGCAGAATGCAAGCTGAACGTCGCCACGCTCGGCCAGCTTGCCATAGCCAGCATAGCCATCGACCTGCAGGATCCCCTTGAAGCCTGCCAGATGGGCGATTGGTCGGTCGGCTTTGCGATCGGGAGCATAGACATAGGCGACGCCCGGCGGATCGGCGCCGCCCCATGGCTGGTCGTCCGCTGCATAGGCCCAGAGCTGACCGGTCTTGGTGCGCCCTCGGCCGGGATCGAGCACCGGCATCGTCGTCTCGTCGGCGAACAGCTTTGGCCGTCGCCTGAGCTTGCCGAGGAGGCGCTCATGCAACGGACGCAGGTGGAAGGCTGCTTGTCCCACCCAGTCCGCCAGCGTCGAACGATCGAGCTCAATGCCCTGGCGGGCGTAAATCTGAGCCTGCCGATAGAGCGGCAGGTGATCGGCATATTTGGACACCAGAACCTGGGCGACGGTTGCTTCGGTCGGCAGTCCGCCCTCGATCAACCGGGCCGGGGCCGGCGCCTGCATGACACCGTCCTCGCAAGCGCGGCAGGCGTATTTGGGACGCCGGGTAACGAGGATCCGGAACTGCGCCGGGACCAGGTCCAGCCGCTCGCTTCTATCCTCGCCGATCCGATGTAACTCGCCCTGGCAGCAGGGACAGGTCTTGTCCTCGATGTCGACGACGACTTCGATCCGCGGCAGGTGCGCCGGCAAGGTGCGCCACGGTTGACGCGGCGCCTACCGGCTTGCACCTCACGGCCTTCAGGTGCGCTGACGTCCTGCGCCGTCTCGCCGTACGCTGCCACCTGCTCGACGTCTTCTAGGCCCAGCAGCATCTGATCTTCAGGCAGCGTCTCTGCCCGCCGGCCAAACCGATGCCGCTGCAATTCCTTGATGATCTGACGCAGCCGTTCGCTCTCGCACCGCTCCGCAAGCAGCATCGCTTTCAGCGTCTCGGGATCGTCAGGCAGGGCGTCGCTCACACCCAATTCAGAGCATATTCGCCGCCAACTGGCGACGCGTCCGACGCTCCTGATTCACTTCGCCGCAGCACGCCAACAACTATCCCGCTTGTGTTGGCGCCGGCGTCGCCCGTGCTTCATGCACAAGCCGCCAGTCGAGCCCCTCCAGCAGCGCCGACAATTGCGCCGCCGACAGACGCATCACACCGTCCTCGATCTTCGGCCAGCGGAAGATTCCATCCTCCAGCCTCTTGGCGAACAGACACAAACCCGTTCCGTCCCAGAACACCAGCTTGATCCGATCCGCCCGCTTGGCCCTGAACACATAGACAGCTCCCGAGAATGGGTCAGCCCCCATGCTCTCGCGCACCAGGGTAGCAAGCCCCTCCATTCCCTTGCGGAAGTCTACCGGTTTAGTCGCCACCATCACCCGGACCGCACCCGACGGACCGATCACTGGCTCGCCTTCAGCGCCTGGACGATCGACGCAATCATTGTTGGGTCGGCACCACGACCGGCCCGGATCGTGATGCCGTCAACTTCGATCTCGATGATCCCGGAATCCGTCTTGGCCTTGCAGCGCACCGCTTTGCGCTCACGGCCAAGAGCGGGCGCCGGCACTACGGCATCCACCACCGCCGGCACAAACTGTACTTCTTCCACTTCGGAATGACCGCCCGCAGCTTCTCGCAACTGACGGCGCCAGCCAAACAACTGCTGCGGCGACAATCCATGCCGTCGCGCTACCGAACAGACCGAGTCGCCGCTCGCAACGATCTCCGCAACAATCCGCGCCTTGTCCTCGTCGCTCCACTTCCGCCGACGGCCGGCTCCAGTGAAGACCTCAAGCCGCCTCACCGGCTCCGTGATAGCACTATGCACTGTGTCCATTCTAAGCCTAACGGTTCAAACAAACCGCAGACTCGCAGATCGCCCCGTCAACCGGTAGGTGGCCGCTGAACAGCGCTTACGCTGCATGGGCGTCTTCTCACGGTGCTTCGCGCGAGATCCAAGCTGTTCGCCGACGCGACGACGGTGCCGGTGCTCGATCCCGGTCGAGGGCATACCAAGACCGGCCAACGCGGGGCCACCGGCCCTGGGGCGGCCTAGATCCGCCCGGCATCGCCTATGTTCATGCACCCGACCGCAGGCCGAGCGGCTGTTCAGCCATCTTGCCGGCTTCAAGGGCGTCCTGCAGGTCGATGGCTACAACGCCTACCCCTGCGGACCGACCGATCGATGTTCGTCTTCTCCAGAATGAACGCCTGCGATCGATTTGGTGGCCGCCGCGTGGACGAATAACCGCCCATACTCAAAGCTTCATATCCTCGTCGCTGAAAACCATGATGAACTTGTCGCCGGGCGCGGCACTTCCCGGATATTGCGTTCGTATCTGATGGAGCAATCGCGCAGCGCCGGCATCCTTATTAAGAGCCAGCGTGTGGATCTGGCGCAGAACTGCTTCCCAGCGCGTCATCATCACTTGAGCACCCTCGAGTTCGATTGCGACATCTTCATTTGCGACCTTGCGGAACAGATGGGCAGGCGACGTCTTCCGCGATGCTTGCCGTGGCCGGCCCCTTGGATTGCCGGATTGGCCCTTCTTGAACCGGCCTCCCGCCGGCGGATTTCGATACCCAGTTCTCATCTCGGAGATCCCGTATTCAGCTCGTCGATGCGCTCCTGCCAGTTGGGTCCGAAGCGCCGTGCTGCCTCGGTTGTACCGATAGTCTCGTACTCGGGAGCGCCTGGAGCCTCAGGCGCGAAGTAGTCGGCAGCCATTTTGACGATTAGTCGGGCCGCCTTCATGTCTCCTCGGATCGCCTTCACGAACAACTGGCGAAACTGGATTTCAGCTTTTGTCATCCGCTTGCGCTTGCCGTTGTCGGTCACGGTGATCTCCTCGTTGTCGATGGCCTCCAGGACCCTGCCGGGATCGAAAGGCTGGCGGACCTTCTTCGGCTTCCCGCTCGGATTCCCGGATTGGCCCTTCTGAAATCGGGTAGCGAGCGGCGGCTTGCCGTATCCGACCTCATAGGGCTTTTTCGGATATCTGCCCATCGCTCGGCCCTGTCTCGATTTCGCGAAAGGCCTTGCCGTCCGAAATACGGATGGCATCTCGGCCGGTCAGATTCTGCCAGCGTCGGATCGCGGTATCGAGGTAGAGCGGATCGAGTTCGATCCCGCGGCATTGGCGGCCCGCTCGCTCAGCCGCAAGTAGCGTCGTGCCGCTCCCCAAAAACGAGTCGAGCACGATCTCACCCCGGTTGGAGCAATCGAGCAACGCATCCATCACGAGCTGCACCGGCTTGCTGGTCGGGTGCAGTTGGAACAGGTTGTTGCCCTTGCGCGCCTGTGTGCTGGCGCCGTCGTAGTGCCACACGTTGGTGCGGTTGCGTCCATATTTGCCGAGCTCGATATTGTTGGTGTGCCGCCCGGCGCCGGACTTGAAGACAAAGACCAACTCGTGCTGGGAACGGTAGAGCGATCCCATGCCCGCGTTATTCTTCACCCAGACCACGATGTTCTTCAGCTCGGAATAGACGCCGCGGCCGGCTGCGAGCAGCGCGTCAGCGTGCCGCCAGTCCATGCATACAAAGTGGATCGCGCCACTTTCGCTGTATTTTGCAAGCAGCGTGCAACCAAGCGTCAAAAAGCGGGTAAACGCCTCTTTGCTGAGCTCGCCGGAGCCTTGGGCGAACTCGCGATGGCGGATCTTTCCGTTCCCCGAGACGTGACCGTCAATGGGAACATTGTACGGCGGATCGATAAACACCACTTGGGCGCGCCCTTCAGGCATCACGCTCTCAAAGGCAGCCTCGGAGGTCGCGTCGCCACAATGCAGGCGATGGTCTCCAAGTTGCCAGGTGTCGCCCGGCCGGCAAACCGGCACCCCGCTAACCGCGTCGGCGTCATCGCTGGGCTCGGCGGTAACTCCCTGGTCGAGCTTCTTCTGGATCAGCAGATCGGTCTCGGGCAAGCTGAAACCGGTGATCGTAAGATCGAAGTCAAGATCGAGTTCCTTCAATTCCAGAAAGCTCTCGCCGAGCAGACCCTCGTCCCAGTGGGCGTGCTGCGCCAGCCGATTATCCGCGATCCGAAGCACTTTCAGCTGCGCCTGCGACAGATGTCTGATCTCGACAACCGGAACGCGCGGCATTCCGAGCTTTCGGGCGGCGAGCACCCGGCCGTGTCCGATCACCACCTGCCCGTTGTCGTCGACCACGATCGGCATGACAAATCCGAATTCGCGAATGCTGTCCGCGATCTGATTGACCTGGCTCTGAGAGTGCTGTCGTGGATTGCGGGGATCCAGCACGAGATCTCCGACGGCTCGATATTGAATCTGAATCTCGATTAAGCCCGCATTGGTCGCCCCGCTGCGTCGGGCCGCCGCTTTCGCGCTTCTTTGGGATGAACCCGTCATGTGAATTCCTTCCGCGGATTATCTGGGTGACAGTTCGGTGGGCAAATGGCTGGTGCAGATTGCGGGAATCTCCGTCAGCTCCAGCTGCCGCACGGCTTCGCGCCGCCCGTGGCCGGCGCCGAGCACGTTGTTGGGATCGACCACGATTAGCCGGGCGAAGCGATGCGCCCGCATCGATCGGGCCGGCTTGCGGAGCTGCGCGGGAGAGTGGGTCGTCGGGTTACCCGGGTTGGGCTTGATCTGGTCGATCGCCGGATATGTGATCTGGTGACGGACCTCCGCAGCGCGGATGTACTTCGGGTTGATGGTCGGAGGGATGTTCACGTTGCCTGGTCCTCAAAAGTCGAGAGAGCAGGCGAGACATGGGCTATTCGGCTGCAGGGATCGAGTTCACAGATTGAAGAAAAAAATGAACCCAGTTATCGGGCCAACTGGATGGATACGAGCTTCTTGGGATCGATCGGTAACTTATTGTTTTTGATAATGAATTCGAATTCCTTTGTGTATGTTAGGACCATAAACAGGAATTCCGCGTCGGCGATCAGGTTGCCGTAGCCGGTCTTCTTTTCGCCCACGCGCTCGCGATCGTTGATCGTCACAGCAACCGCGGCCGCAAGATGGATCACCGGCAGGCTCGGCCGCCAGACCCTTGTCTTAAAGTTTTCGGGGCTGGACTGGTTTGCTTCCTTCATTGCGTATTCGGCGAGCTGATTGAGGGAAAGTCGCTTAACTCCGCGAAGAAGCTTAACAGTATGTCCTGAGGCCCGTCGTAAGAATGGGATAACAATTTTGGCAGCGACCATGCGATCCCGAATGAGACGGTTTAGTTTCTTTAGGTCAGCTTTGATTCTTTGTTCGTCACGAAAAGCATATTTCTCTTTCACGAGTCCGTCTGCGCTGCCGAACTCCTTGAACATTGCTCTTAAGTGAGCCGCACAAACCGACGTCGCTAAGTCCGCGCGCTCTGCATCCGTCGCTAAAGGAAAAGCGAGGAGTACTAACAATGCCGCCCCGCATTCGAAGAGAGTCTGACTGCGAGCATCGAGGACGAACGTACGAGGAGAGGGCATTCGCAAGCTCCCAAAAGCTAAGACTAGTCCAATCAACTCACGCGCCACCAGTTCGATGCCAGGCACCTATTTAGCAGGGATTGCTGGAGAGGTCTGAGGATTGTCGTCGCCAAAGTAGATGCGCGGAATGCAATTTACTGTAGGCACAGCCGCCGAGCCTGGCGCGCGACCGGAGCTCCGCCCGACAATGTTCGCGACGCGAATTTACGAGGCGAGCGAGAGGCCGGTCATCATTATGCCGATTGCCGTGATCCAGCCTACGGGGGCCCGGATTGCGATGCCGTGCCCATCGAGCCAGTTCGCCTGAACGTGACGGTCAGCACCATGACAAGGGTGATCACGACATAGCCGACGCAGGCCAGTCCAGCCGCAAACAGGAGGCGATCGGTATGTGGCACGACGTCACCGGCGTTCCACGGATATCCACATCGACGGCCGGCAAGATCACGCTATTGTTGTCTGCTGCTTAACTCTAGAAGACGACCCGCGCGAGATCGACTCGGCTCACAACCGCAGAGGGAGTAGCCATGTCCAGACAAGATGAGAGGGCGCTGCGGCGCCAGTGAGAAGCCGGTGCTTACCAGACTCCGCAGGGCGCAGGCATGGCGACGCGCTAGGCTTCAGCGGCTCATCAATGATCCGGATATCGACGTCAACGACCCGGACCGGAGCCATGCCCGGTTTCGTCTAGATTCCGGATCGCCTCGGGGCCGGGGGGATGGCTGGATCGGAGGTAAGCGTCCATTTCTGACACGTCGAATTAATTGACAACGGTTGCTGGCCGCCAGTTCCAGGGCAGAAGCTCGTTGAGCTGGCTCATGGGATGTCCGTTGGACATGCGCTCGAGCACGTCCTGGAGATAGGCGAAGGGCTCGACGTCGTTGAGCTTGGCGGTGGTAATGAGGGAACAGATGGTTGCCCAGCGGTCGGCGCCGCCGTCGGATCCGGCAAACAGGTGGTTTTTGCGGCCGAGCGTGATGGGACGGATTGCGCGCTCGACGGTGTTGGTGTCGAGTTCGACGCGGCCATCAACGAGGAAGCAGCAGAGAACCTCCCAGCGGCTTAAGGAGTAGCGGATAGCGTCGGCGAGGCTGCCGCGGGGCGGCATTTGAGCAAGCTGCCGCTCAAGCCCAGCCTTCATCGCTGTGACCAGAGGCAGCGATCTGGATTGACGCACGCTCCGTCGTGCATCGGCGGCATGGCCGCGGATGGCATTCTCGATCGCGTAGAACTCGGCGATGCGCCGCAGCGCTTCTGCCGCGACAGGCGAGCGGGTAGCTGACTCGTACCGTTCTCGCCGCTCTGCTTGCGTTAGAGAGTCAATCCGTCGCAGTGTCAGCCCGCTAGAGTCGGACGCCACCGCTGTTCCGGAGCACGCCAGTCCACGCCTTCGATCAGCAGCGACAACTGTGCTGACGTCAGGGACAGCGTCTCGTCCGGTTTGACGCTCGGCGGCCACACGAAGACACCGTGCTCGAGCCGTTTGGTGAACAGGCAGAACCCGGTGCCGTCCCAATAGATGATCTTGATCAGGTTGGCCCGGGTGCGCCCCCGGAACACGAACAGGTGGCCGGTGAACGGATCCTGCTGCAGCACGCCCTGCACCAGCATGGCGAGGCCGTCGATGCCTTTGCGCATGTCGATGAAGCCCAAGGCCAGATGCACCTTTACGTTCGGAGGAAGTAGCGTCGTCATGCCACGGTCTCCGCATCGGTGATCTCGACGGTGACAAATGCTGGAGGCGCCAGCTCTTGCTTCCATCGGCGCAGAACGCGGCCGTCGATACCGTAGCGGCGAGCGACCTCAGCGGCACTCGTTCCATCTTGCGCGACCTGATCGAGAATCTGACGCTTGTCCGCCTCACTGAACCGGCGCCGATGCCCCTCACGCGGTCGCGCAACGATGGGGCTTGCCGAGCGGGAGGAGGGATAAGTCCCCGGATTAAGGGGAGGACTAAAGGGCGGACTTAGCTGCGGACTAAAGGGAGGACTTAAGCCTCGACGGCGATAGAGCAGTTTGCGTTCCGGCGGTTGCGGCTCGGCTTTAAACACCGCTCGCCAGTTGCCGAACGCCTTCAGCGGAATGCACTCCGCTTCGCAATACTGCCGTTGGTTCAGGTCACTACGCTTCCACGCCTCATGGTGCGCACGCCAGAACGACTCGTCCTGGCGTCTCCACCTTCCGTCCTCGTCCGCCATCTCGTTCTCATTTGCAAATCGAGAACGAGAACAGATCGTGCTTCCGTGCCGCAGGAAAAGTGTGCGAGAAATGGACGCTTACAAGCTCCCTGTTATTTGTAGAGGAATTCCCTGTTCTCGGAAAATCATTCCCTGTTGAGTTGACTAGGGAATTCGACAACAAGCGGCCGGCAACACTGGGATTTCCCGAAGGAAGGGCACTTTGGAGGCTCCCAAATGCGAGGATTCCCTGAAAAATTCCCTGTTTGCAGGGAATTGGTCCGGAGATCGGGGTTGCCGTCTCTTCTTAGTTCGGCGCAGCACCGCGCGTCGACGCGGCGGCTGTTTCGTGTGCTGATAATGATCACGCCGTTGCGGGGCGAAATTTCGCACCGATGAGCCGCGGCCCTTCAGAACCCTGTTGGTCGCTCAAACCTTGGCGAGCAAACCGGTGAAGGCACTGATCGCGGATTGGGAAAAGGTCGGCCCGGTTGTCATGATCGCTGCTGGCGTCATGCTGGTGCTTCTTGGTTTGATCGCCAAGAGGCGTCACCGGCGGTCTGTTGAGAGCCACGAGAATGAGAATTTAGCCGAGTAATTCGGCCGTACGCCTGTTGGTCCCTTGGCCCTCCGGAGCTCCACCACACCCTCGATCTGGGTCGACATTGCACTGGGTGAAGAAATAGTGCTTGGCAACCGCGACACGCAGATATCACCGACGAGCGAAATTCAGTCCTCTACCACCAGACCTGACGGAAAGTAAGCGAGCAACTTTCCGTCCGGTGGACCGTACTTCCAGAAGCGGGCAGCGCGGTGAAAGCCGTCGATCAATATCGGAAAGCTGAACGAGCGACCGAACGTGATCGGATCTGTGGGAAATTCATAGCTCGGTCCTTTGGGAAGGACGCTTCGAGGATCGTCGAGTTTGACGCCTGTCGTTGTCATGTATTCCTCAAACGAAACGAAACGCCCCTCGCTTTCGGGATACCAGACATTTGGTGGCACGAGCATCGAGCCCAATCTCGCTCGCCCGACCCTAACGATGTCAAACGAAATCACTCCGGTCAGGAACGCGAGTAGGACGGGTCGAGCGCACGCGGTACCAAAGGCGAGTTCATACTGCTCGGCCTCAGAGAGCAGCTCGAATGAAGTCCCGCTTGATCGCTTCGCGACGAGATGCCCTAGATCCGAATAGTGCCGGGCGGCCGGAGAATCGGTCAACTCGCTGTAACCCCATCGGGCTTGAACTTCCAACAGCGGCACATTTTGCAGCCTCAAGTCGCTCCCCTTGTTTCTAGAGACACCACTCGCAACTGTTTTCAGCTATGCTCAATGGCCGAGCGGCATCGACAGGATCTGCGCCTATCTGCTCAAGCGGTCGCTGACACCTTCGTCGCGCTGGACGACGAGGGGCGGCACACAAACAAAACTGCGCATAGCTTGGTAAGCGGTGTTCATCGCACCATCAATCCCCTGATCCTCGATTACGATCGGTGTTCCAGGAAACGGTATGAACTGCTTCTTGAGAGGCAACACGGCACTAAGCAGGCGGCTCGCTCCGCGTGGGCTAATCGAGTATGCCTGCGTTCCGAAGGCGTGTCTGAGCCGGTGGGGACGATAAATGGGTCGGCCGCCCGAGGTATCGCTCCAGGCAAAAGGTTCGGTTCGATCGTAAAATCGGAGTTCCGCAGCTGAAAATCCGAGATCGATCCAAAGAAAAAGCGGATCGTAAACATAGCCCCATAAGATCACGTCCCAGTCGGCGGGAAGTTGTGCCAACACAGCTGATCGATGCTCATCGAACGCGGGATGGCTAACCGCATCGTCCTCGAAAACCGTCATAGGTTGATCCTGGGACGCAGCCTTTTGCCAAAGTTGGATGTGAGAGAGTGCGCAACCCAAGGCTCCGGCACTGTAATCAAGTCCGGGGGCTATTAGCCCCTGTCTTTCGAGCTGCGAGCGATCCAGCTTGCTGCCGTCAATCGCGGAGATTCGTTCAAATCTGCCTAGGTGGGCATTGCGGGTTCTGAACTTGTCCCAGCGACCGGTGCTTTGGTCCAAGTTGAGTACACAAATCTCATCCTTTGACTGCCTGTCCTTCTCCGTGGGGCGGCCAGGAACGCTTGCTTCCTTCGCGAGCAAGAACGAACCCAAGCCATCTGCCACGATCGAGCGAGCCACGACCTCGGCGCCGACCGAATTTAGGTGAAAGGCATCCTGATAAATATCGGCGCGGTTAGCCAGCTTCGCTTCCAAATCGCACAAGGTGTGCCCTCCCGCCCGAGCGGCCACGCGCGTCGTCTCGTTGATGGATATGCGAGTGCGGGTCACGGTTGGATCGACCCCTTCGCCTTGCAAATGGGGAATGGTCGCGAACCATAGCTCGATGCCAAACGATCGAGCGGCAAGCGAGAAGAGATCTAGCAGCCGACGACGATCATCGAACTTCGGAGTAGGAAGCAGGTTACGGTCCCGCCACGAGTTGCTCGTGTTGAGGTCAACGATCGGCTCGAGCCAACAGTCACGGCTCCAGAAGCTGGCCTCCAGGTTCGCCACGTCAACGTCGACAATTCCCGTCATCAGAATGACGAGGTCGGGCTTGAGCGGTATGATCTTGTTGAGAAACAGATTCAGCATGTGGAGGGTTGTCGCTCCGCTGTAGCCACCGTTTCTTACGATGACATCTAGAGCACTCTCACTACGCAGAATCGTCTCGAGCTTGGCGCAAAACCGGTCTTCGGGGTCGAGATACATGCCCTCGACCACGCTGTCGCCGAGAACGATTACAGTTCGAGCCGCCGTAGCCGGAGACTGTGACCCGCGAATGAAGCCGAGGGCATCAGTCTCCAGCATATATGGCTTCTGGACAAGGGCACCCTTGCGACTCTCGACGTATTCATCTGAAGGTGTATGAGACAAGGATACGTTCGCAGGATACTCCTTCAGCCGTATCGTTCTTTTTCCACTAACAGCCGAAGCGGTGTCCTTCCTCGATGCTTCCTGTACCGATTTTCCGGCAAGTTCTCCAGCAATGAGCGGTCGAATTGCCTCTCCGTCAGGTGCGAACGTCAGCCAGCCATAAATTTCGCGAGTGTCCAACGTTTGCGAAATGCCAGCGCGACGCGCGCTATGCGAAAATACGACATATTCATAGCGGCCCGAACCATCATCGTAGGTCAGTTGCGGTATGGCGTCTGCGCGAACCAGGTATGTGCAATGGACCACCGGCACCTCGTGGAGCCCTGGCGACGAGCGGCTGAGGATATTGTTGTATTCCTCGCTGGGCAGAAAATACCCGTTCGCGTCGATCTTCTGGTGGTAGTTCGAATACAGCGGTCGGTCGGCGTCGGCGCATTTGAGCAGCGGCGCTACAATCGGACGATTTAGACCTACGAGGTTTCGTAAGGTGAGGGGGCGCAGGTAGTTGTCGACGTCGACCACGAAATAGTAGTCGCATCCGAGAGCCAGAGTCCGGTTCATGCTGTGCTGGCGAATTCGACCCAGCACGGAGAAGCGAGTGGCATTCCACTCGTGGTCGGCAAAGTCCTGGACGCGTTCCGATACGTCGCTGTCGTCGAACTCTACGTGCGAGTATCGCGGTCCGACACGTTTGAGCCAGTCTCGGAGAATTTGGCCGGTGTCATCTTGATTGTTGTTGGTCCGGGTGTGAATCGCAATTCGATCCGGCGGATAGTCCAGCGCCTCAATGCATTCCAGGAACAATGGCAGATGGCCAGCCTTGTTTTTAGCGAGAATTGCAATCAGCACCTTGGGAAGAAGACGCGCTGCGCCGGGCTGCCTGGGCACATCCGCAGGCTGGACCTTTTCGGAAATCCGGTCCTTCGCAAAACGCAGATTGTCCTCTACGCGTTTCCTCAGACCTTCATCGATTGATGGAATTTGAAGGATGCGACCGCAGGCGTCGATGCAGCCTTGATAATCGCCAGACCAATAGGCATTGACCGCGAATTCGTCGAGGAGCCCGAACTCATAAATCCATTCTTCGGCGAATAGCGCTCCAACAGGCATCGGCAAATCGATGCCACGGCGAGCGAAGTCAGCTCCCTGCTTGTTGCGGCCCTTTAGACGGCAATAACGGCTAGCTCCGTGTAACGCTTCAGCTCTCGCGGGCTGGGAGTCGCTGGCTCGCTGATAAGCCGCAATGACGTCCTCTTCAGGATGGGCAAGAGCTTCCTTAAGCCGCGCCGCACCATAAAGGGAAATGAAGACCTCTTCTTGCCAAAAGCCCATTTCAGCGCGGGCCAGGTAGTAGTTGAGTGCTTTCTCGGGCTCATTGCTGTCACGATAGCTCTGAGCAAGGTAGAACGTATAACGAGAGCGGAGGAACGCGTCCGTCTCGGTCTGTAGCGCGCCCTCCAACAGCGCAGCATCTTTGCGGTACTTCTTGGGGTCTTGGCTGCGCGCGCCGCCGCCACCGATCTGGATCGCAAAGCCGGAGGCGGTCTCCCGACCGTGGGCGTCGGGCGGTGCCTCCAAAAACTCGTGCAGGACGCCCCGAAAATAGAAATCCTTTCTGTTGCTGCATATATGTGGTCGATAGTGACGGATGCCGTTGTGGTTGATGGTCACGTCATAGAGGTCTGCGGTCATGCCGGACTTGAAGGCGGCGACGTCAAATCCCGGCTCGATGGTGAGCACGTCGTCGGCGTCGATGATGAGGGCGTAGTCGACGTCCGGGTTGCGGCGCAGGCAAGCGAGCGCATGCGATCGGTTGTACGCGAAATCCCGCCAGGGTTCGTCGATGACTTCGCCTGCCAGTCCATTTCTGTCGAGCCACTGTCGTATGACGGCCTGCGTGCCGTCGGTTGATCCAGTGTCTTCGATCAGCACATAGTCGATCATCGGTCGAACGCTGTCGAGGCAACGGAGGATGACCGCCGCCTCATTCTTGACGATCATGCATAAGCCGATCGACTTTCCGTTTCGTTGCGACAATCCAAACTCCTTAGTTACCTGCTCTTTGCTTTTGCGCGCGTTCTCGAATGGTAGGGGAGGTGGCGCAGCAGAAACCTCGGCCGGCGACACCGGATCACTCTCAAGCGCGGCGCGGATCTCGGCCGCATCTATCGAGGCGATCCAGGACTCGCTGTCGGCGACCCCGTAGGATACGAGCAAGCGACGGCTGTCCGGATGCCAAGCCAGACCAGCCGCGAACTCGACCCCTTTGTCCTTAAAATAGAACGGGCGACTAAGCCGCCGCAGACCATTATCGCGATCGAACCAGACAAAGCGATGCTGATAGAACCTTCGTCCGGTCTGCCACTGAACTTCATGAACGAGCGCGAGCCAGCCATCGTCAAATTCAATGAGTTGCGTTCCGCCTCGGAAATGCTCGACGGCGAAGTTGGCAACACTGTCTGAGATTACGTCGCCTCGGTCGTTTACGATCCTGGTCGGGTCGCACGAGTAGACGAAACGCAGATTTGCGTCGTTGGCTTGTGGCATCCAGTTCTTTTCGTGGCGTCGAGGACCCTCAGGGCGAAGCACGCGCCACTCACTGAACCGGATTTCGGAGCTGTTTTGCTGTTCAATCCGGGCGATTAACTGCTCGCACCAGCCTTCAGCATTCAGCTCGCGCACGCATGCGCTGCCCCACAGCGAGCCATTCCAACTGAACAGACGGATATCCTCAAGCCCTTGCACTTCTGCGAATTGGGTTTTTGGGAAGTCGGCAGGCGGCAAGATCTCGGCCGCCGTTTGCACTCCAAGATCGGTATTGAGCCGTAGCAGGAAGTTGCGCGTCCGAATTGGCGCATCGCTGTCCGTCTCATATGTGCCGTCCTCGCGCAGAAGAAAATTCACCGCGCGCTGCACGAGATAGAGGTCATCCCCATGACGCGAAACGGAGGGATTGGTCGGCCAATAGCCTTGAGGCACATTGTAATCCACCGGCCGGGCGGAAAACGATGCAAAGAGCTTTTGGGCTGGCTGCAGGTAATAAAACAGGTTTGTCCGAGCCAGCTCACGCGGGCCGTCCGGAATTGCCCGGTTGACGGCTAGCCCGTTGCAGATCGAGAACCCGCGGTCCCAGCGAGCCGTGTCCTGGCTGTAGTTTGCAGCAATCGAAAATTCCTCACGTAGACCGGTCTGATAGACATCGGTTTCGATGAAAAGGATGTCGTTCTCAGGCGCTGATATCGAAAGTCCACGCTCGGAAAAAAGCAGGCTCGTCGCATGCATTCCGCGTTCCCGATAGTATCGTGCGAGATCGTAGAGCGGCTCAGCGCGTGCCGGCCGTTGCTTGAACGCTTCAAGCGCCTTGCCGACGAACCCGTCTTCATCGCCTAGGTCTCGCAGGGAGCGCGCGTGCTGCAGCCGTGCCATCCACGCCTCTTCGTCCCAGCCTTCCATATCCGCGCGCTTGGCAAAGGTAGCAGCGGCTTCGGCATGCCGGCCGGCATCTCGATAGGACCACGCAAGATAAAACCGGTACCGGGCGTTGTCGGGCCCGCTTTCGAGCGCAGCTTCGAGCAGTCGAATATCCCGCTCCGATTTGTCGCCGCGGTTCGCGCCGCTCGCGTGATCGAGATACCAGGCGCCATGCAATTCCGTGACGTCTCCGGGGACGTCGACGTATTCGTGAGTGACTCCAAAATACCTGGAACCGCTGTCACGCCGCACCAATCGCGTATTCCAGTAGCTCAATCCGCCCGACGCGCGCTGCAAGAGGCGGTAACCGGGACCGGTAAGGGCTTTGCGAAAGTCGGCGTCGTCGACAATGAACTCCATATCTGCGTCGTTGAACAGAAGATAGTCGAAATCAAGCTTTGAGGCGCAGGCACGATCAAGCGCGTCGTTTCGGGCCTGCCCGAAATCGTGGAAGGGAATTGTATGGAGCTCGCCCGGAAGATTGCGCCGGGCAAAGAATGTCTTGATGAAGTCTTGGGTGCCGTCGGACGAGCCAGTGTCGCAGATGACCCAACAAGTGATGTGGTCAGCGACTGCCGCCAAGCAGCGCTCGAGATTTGCCATCTCGTTCTTGACGATCATGTTCAGGCAAATGCGTTTGTTTTCTACCACCGCCAAACTTTTTTGGTTGCTGCAAGCAATTGCGAGAAGCTCAAATTAGATGAAATTGATCTGCTGGACGCGAGATGTGGCGCGGATCTTTGGTTCCATCAGCGGACCTCACTGAAAGGGCTAACAACTTAGCTGAAATTGTTCGGGCAGCAAATTCAGCAGGTTGTCGCCTTGATGCGACATCAACTCGCTGCTTAATGGAACTCGTTACGGAAATAATTTGACTTAAGTCGTGTTCGATTCTGAATTTTCTTGCGCTGTTTTTCCCAATCTGCTTATGCTTAAAGAATAATTAATTTTTCGCGATCCGTCTGCGCTTCAGGCGGGAGTATTTGGAATGACGTTCAATCTTGGAATGTGGTCGTCGGCTCGTTGCTGATGGCTTAAGTGAGTGTAGCGAGCAACTACCCAAGGTTGAATCACTGTTTTGTAGTTGGTTCGAGGGCGATCTCCGGACGTACGTGCTCCGGGCGTCGACCTCGTCCGTACGTTGGGTGGTATCGTATGGTTAAGTCAGGTCGAGCCGACAAGTCGGCGATTTCCCAGAGCATTCCGTCCATTGCACCGCCGATAACGGCGCTAGGCGTTGCCAAGTATGCAGGGCTTCTCTCTGCGGGCATCCCTAACGAGATCCTGGTGACCGGATCGTTGCCGCGAGGCGAGACCACCCAAAACGTCACCTACTTCGTCGTCGACCAAGCTACGAAGACGATCGTTTCCCAGGTCATTCTGCCGGACGCGTCCGATCGCTTTAACGCGGTTGAGATGCGAGTGAAGGTCGGGCGCTATGCGAGCGCCTACGACATCGGCACCTTTGATGCGAACGGAGAGTTTGCGGTTTGCCCGTTCCTGTCCGTACGCAGTTCTCTGAATCTATCACCACCTGGCGAACCGAGCAGCGGATGATCTGACCGCGCTACGGCAGCGTCTGCAGTTTGATTTTTGGGTCGAGGCGGCACTCCGCGCTCGGCGCGAATTGTTGCAAGCTAAAAAAGGACCAATTTCATGGCCCACTCAGAGCTTCTGTTCGTCGATCCATTCGTCCCCGATCTAGATACACTGCTGAAAAATCTGCGCCCCGAGGTTCGGGCGATCGTGCTCGATTGCGAACGGACCGCCGCATCGCAGATGGCAGAAGCGCTGAGTGGCGCTGAGCAACTGGACGCGATCCATGTTGTTGCACATGGCGCACCGGGCCGAGTGGTCTTCAGTTCAGGAGAATGGTCGGCGGCGACGCTGGCGGGCGAGGAGAATGAGCTTGCTACGATCGGCCGAGCGCTCAAGCGAGGCGGTGACTTGCGCCTGTGGAGCTGTCGTACAGCGCTTTCTGACGAGGGCGACCGTTTTATAGATGCGCTCGAAGATGCAACCGGCGCTGTTGTTCATGGCGCAAGCAGCTCTATCGGAGCCGAGACGCTAGGTGGTCGCTGGACGCTCGACTCCAGGAGCAGCGATCTCACAGCGGAAGCCCCGATGACCGCGGTTGGCGCAGAAAGCTATCGAGGGTTACTGGCCGCAGTTTTGACGCTCAACGGCACGCTCGGATCTGCGGGACCGACTGACATCAACACCTTTTACGTGGTTGATCTCAGCACCTTTACAATTGTGTCCTCGTTCCAATTGCCATCGAAAGGCTTCGGCGCGGGCACTGGCAACGTCCAAGCGTTCAGCATTGAGGCCGTTCTCCCAAGTGCGGCGGGCACCTACGGAGTTTACTACAACACCACCGGGAACGCCTACATTTCAGTTGCAACCATCACAAACGGGGTGTTCTCGGGAGGTGGTACGGCGAACGGTGATACGTTCACATCGGGTAGCGTTTCGACCTCACTAGGTGCAACGGGCGCGACTGGTCCGACGGGCGCGACCGGCGCAACGGGTGGTACCGGTGCAACCGGCACGACGGGCGGTACGGGTGCCACGGGTGCAACCGGCACGACGGGCGGCACGGGCGCAACCGGCACGACGGGCGGTACGGGTGCCACAGGTGCGATCGGCGACACGGGTTCGACGGGGGCCACCGGAGCCACAGGTGCGACTGGCGACACAGGTTCGACGGGAGCCACGGGTGCGACCGGCGATCCAGGCGCGACTGGCGCCACAGGTGCGACCGGCGCCACGGGTACGACGGGTGACACCGGTGCAACAGGTTCGACTGGGGCTACGGGTGTTACCGGAGCCACGGGTGCGACGGGTGACACCGGCGCCACAGGATCAACTGGCGCCACAGGTGCGACTGGCGACACAGGTTCGACGGGAGCCACGGGTGCGACCGGCGATCCGGGCGCGACTGGCGCCACAGGCGCGACCGGCGCCACGGGTACGACGGGTGACACAGGCGCAACAGGTTCGACTGGCGCTACGGGTGCGACGGGCGACACCGGCGCAACCGGAGCCACGGGTTCGACTGGCGCTACGGGCGCGACGGGCGACACCGGAGCCACAGGTGCGACCGGTGCCACGGGTGCGACGGGCGACACCGGCGCAACCGGAGCCACGGGTTCGACTGGCGCAACGGGTGACACTGGTGCGACCGGAGCCACAGGTGCGACTGGTGATACCGGCGCCACGGGTGCGACGGGCGATACTGGAGCCACAGGTGCGACTGGCGCCACGGGAGCGACGGGCGACACCGGCGCAACCGGAGCCACAGGTTCGACTGGCGCCACGGGAGCGACGGGCGACACCGGCGCAACCGGAGCCACAGGTGCGACCGGCGCCACGGGTGCGACGGGCGACTCCGGCGCAACCGGAGCCACAGGTGCGACCGGCGCCACGGGTGCGACGGGCGACACCGGCGCAACCGGAGCCACAGGTGCGACTGGCGCCACCGGTGCGACGGGCGATACCGGAGCCACAGGTGCAACTGGTGCGACGGGCGACACCGGAGCGACAGGTTCGACTGGCGCCACGGGAGCGACGGGCGACACCGGAGCGACCGGCGCAACCGGTGCCACGGGTTCGACTGGCTCGACGGGAGCTACGGGCGCGACCGGAGCCACGGGTGCGACCGGCTCGACGGGTGCAACGGGAGCCACGGGTGCCACCGGTTCGACGGGAGCAACCGGAGCCACCGGCTCGACGGGAGCCACTGGCGCGACGGGAGCTACGGGTGCCACCGGTTCGACGGGTGCAACGGGAGCAACGGGCTCGACCGGAGCCACGGGTGCCACCGGCTCGACGGGTGCAACGGGAGCTACCGGCTCGACGGGAGCAACCGGTTCGACGGGAGCAACGGGAGCAACCGGAGCCACGGGTGCCACCGGCTCGACGGGTGCAACGGGAGCTACCGGCTCGACCGGAGCCACAGGTGCGACCGGCTCGACGGGAGCTACCGGAGCCACGGGTGCAACCGGTTCGACGGGTGCAACGGGAGCTACAGGCGCGACCGGAGCAACCGGTTCGACGGGTGCAACAGGCGCCACGGGTGCCACCGGCTCAACGGGAGCCACCGGCGCGACCGGAGCCACGGGTGCCACCGGCTCGACGGGAGCTACCGGCTCGACCGGAGCCACAGGTGCGACCGGCTCGACGGGCGCAACAGGCGCCACAGGTTCGACCGGAGCCACGGGTGCAACCGGTTCGACGGGTGCAACGGGAGCAACGGGCTCGACCGGAGCCACGGGGGCGACCGGCTCGACGGGGGCAACGGGAGCCACCGGCGCGACCGGAGCCACGGGTGCGACCGGCTCGACGGGAGCTACTGGCGCAACCGGAGCAACCGGCTCGACGGGAGCAACCGGAGCTACTGGCGCAACCGGAGCCACGGGTGCCACCGGCTCGACGGGTGCAACGGGAGCTACCGGCTCGACCGGAGCCACAGGTGCGACCGGCTCGACGGGCGCAACAGGCGCCACAGGTTCGACCGGAGCCACGGGTGCAACCGGTTCGACGGGTGCAACGGGAGCAACGGGCTCGACCGGAGCCACGGGGGCGACCGGCTCGACGGGGGCAACGGGAGCCACCGGCGCGACCGGAGCCACGGGTGCGACCGGCTCGACGGGAGCTACTGGCGCAACCGGAGCAACCGGCTCGACGGGAGCAACCGGAGCTACTGGCGCAACCGGAGCCACGGGTTCGACGGGTGCGACCGGAGCAACGGGCGCGACCGGAGCCACGGGTGCGACCGGTTCGACGGGTGCGACCGGAGCAACAGGCTCGACCGGAGCCACAGGTGCGACCGGCTCGACGGGAGCTACTGGCGCGACCGGAGCAACCGGCTCGACGGGTGCGACCGGAGCTACTGGTGCAACCGGAGCCACGGGTGCCACCGGCTCGACGGGTGCAACGGGAGCTACTGGCTCAACCGGAGCCACGGGTGCGACCGGCTCGACGGGTGCAACGGGTGCTACTGGCGCAACCGGAGCGACGGGTGCAACCGGCTCGACGGGAGCAACGGGAGCTACTGGCGCAACCGGAGCGACGGGTGCCACCGGCTCGACGGGAGCAACCGGAGCTACTGGTGCAACCGGAGCCACGGGTGCCACCGGCTCGACGGGTGCAACGGGAGCTACTGGTGCGACCGGCTCGACGGGTGCAACCGGAGCTACTGGCGCGACCGGAGCCACGGGTGCGACCGGCTCGACGGGTGCGACCGGAGCCACGGGTGCCACCGGTTCGACGGGAGCAACCGGAGCCACGGGCTCGACGGGTGCGACCGGAGCGACAGGTGCAACCGGCTCGACGGGTGCAACCGGAGCTACGGGCTCGACCGGAGCCACGGGTGCGACCGGCTCGACGGGTGCAACGGGAGCCACGGGCTCGACGGGAGCAACGGGAGCCACTGGCGCGACCGGAGCCACAGGTGCCACCGGTTCGACGGGAGCAACCGGAGCCACGGGTGCGACCGGCTCAACGGGAGCCACGGGTGCCACCGGTTCGACGGGAGCAACCGGAGCCACGGGTGCGACCGGCTCGACGGGTGCAACGGGAGCTACTGGCGCAACCGGAGCGACGGGTGCCACTGGCTCGACGGGAGCAACCGGAGCTACTGGCTCGACCGGAGCCACGGGTGCCACCGGCTCGACGGGAGCCACTGGCGCGACCGGAGCCACGGGTGCGACCGGCTCGACGGGTGCAACCGGAGCTACTGGCGCGACCGGAGCCACGGGTGCGACCGGTTCGACGGGTGCGACCGGAGCAACAGGCTCGACCGGAGCCACAGGTGCGACCGGCTCGACGGGAGCTACTGGCGCGACCGGAGCAACCGGCTCGACGGGTGCGACCGGAGCTACTGGTGCAACCGGAGCCACGGGTGCCACCGGCTCGACGGGTGCGACCGGAGCAACGGGCTCGACCGGAGCCACGGGTGCGACCGGCTCGACGGGTGCAACCGGAGCTACTGGCGCGACCGGAGCCACGGGTGCCACCGGCTCGACCGGTGCGACCGGAGCAACGGGCTCGACCGGAGCCACGGGTGCCACCGGCTCGACCGGTGCGACCGGAGCAACGGGCTCGACCGGAGCCACAGGTGCGACCGGCTCGACGGGAGCAACCGGAGCTACTGGCTCGACGGGAGCAACGGGAGCTACTGGCGCGACCGGTGATCCTGGTGCAACCGGCGCAACGGGCTCGACCGGAGCAACTGGTGCGACCGGTTCGACGGGTGCAACGGGAGCTACTGGCGCAACCGGAGCCACGGGTGCCACCGGTTCGACAGGTGCGACCGGCTCAACCGGATCGACGGGAGCGACCGGACGTACAGGCGCCACCGGCGCGACTGGGCCAAGGGGACCGACCGGGCCGACAGGCCCACGAGGCCACACCGGTCGTACCGGCGCCACCGGTGCTACCGGATCGACGGGAGCAACGGGTGCGACCGGAGCAACTGGTGCTGGCGGTACCGGCTCGACTGGAGCCACCGGTTCGACCGGAGCAACAGGCTCGACCGGTGCAACCGGCACGAGCGGGTCGACCGGAGCAACGGGCTCGACTGGTCCGCGTGGTCCGACGGGTCCGACTGGTAGTCACCGTCACCATGGTCACACCGGCCCGACGGGGGCAACGGGCGGCACGGCTGGAGCAACTGGTGCGACTGGAGCAGCAGCTGCGAGCGGTTCGACCGGAGCCACTGGCGCGACGAGTGCTGGCGGTGCGACGGGCTCGACCGGCTCGGCAGGTGCAACCGGAACGACTGGTGGTCATCAAGATCAGTCGTCGCTGACCACGAAGATCGACACCGACACGACCGTTGGATCGTTGAATCCGGTGCTGCTGCGTTTGGAGGCTGCAGTTGCGGACCTGGCGCTTGCAATGGCCGGAGGGTCGATGAACGGCCAGCAGTTGCAAGCTGATCTCACGACGATCAAGGGCTTGGCCCAGATGCTGTTGTCCCGTATCGGCAACACAGATGGCGGCTCAGCTTTCGATCAGACACGTCCAGGAGGTGCTGGATCGATGGGTCAATTCGATCAATCAAACCGGCCCAACCTCAATCTGCCGAAAAACGACCATTAAGGTCGGCGGCTGAAGAAGTGACGAACAAGGAAGCCAGGGATCGCGCATCCCTGGCTTCCTCTCTGACCAGGCCTGGAATAGCTGATGGCTGGCACTCCCGTGATCGACCGCCGACGCTTCCTCGTTCTCGCGGGCAGCGCGGCGGCTCTTTTCGTCGAGAGCGGAAGGTCTCTCGGACGCGAGATCGCGCCGACAGAAGGCCTCCTGAGCGCTCCGATCGAATTATCGGGAGATTGGCATGCGGCACCGACCGATGCCGTGATGCGTGTGCTCACCCGGATCCGGGAGGTCGAACTGTCAGGTTTGCGATTGCTGTCGGATCGGCAACCCAAGAAGATCCGTATCGAAAATCGCGACGAAGTCACGCCGGCAATCTGGTTGCACAGCGACCAACCTGACATGGCGGCGATCATCGTGAACGTCGGCTATGCCGATTGGTGCAGGCTTGCCTATCAATTCGGTCACGAGCTTGGGCATGTCCTGAGCAACAGCTGGCAGTTTTCCGCCAAGCCGCAACCTCCGACACAATGGCTCGAGGAGGTGCTGGTGGAGACATTTTCGGTTCGCGGTCTGCGGTTGCTTGCCGGCAGTTGGGAGAGATCGCCGCCATTTGCGGGAGACGCAGGTTTTGCCCGCGTCATTCGTCAATATGGCTCAGCGCTGCTGGACAAGTTCAAAGCGGACGATCTTTCACCGTCCGAGTGGTTCCGTACAAATCGGGCGAAGCTGGAAGTCAGATCTGGAAAGGACGTTCCGTGGGGACCAGCGGTGGTCGGCATCCTCCAGATCTACGAGGACGTCAAAGCAGGGAAACCGACCTGTCTCGATGATTTGGGAGCCTTGAATCGCTGGCCGGAGCGGACGTCCGTTCCGATCGAGCGCTATCTCGATTTGTGGGCGGAAAGCTGTGTTGCGATTGGTTCCACCGGTGAATTGCCGTCCCGTCTACGGCAACTGTTCGCGATCGCGTGAGATGTGGGACCAGGGCCGTAATCGCATCAACCAAGTGCAGGGATTTCGGTGTCGCGCCCTGCCGAATTCGTCTAGATTGCCGCGACATAGTGAAGAATTTTATTCCGTAATCGATTTTGGAGGGTGACCGTGGACCCGCATAGGGGAGCCTTTGGGGAGCCTGGGCCCGACAAGTATGTCCGCTTGCTGCAGAAGGCCATTGACGACCTTCATGCGAGCGATGAGGCGTCGCGCAATGCGCTTTACAGCCGGGCACGCACCTTATTGGACAGCCGACTAGCCGCCAGAAAAGATCTGTCGCAGGCCGAAATCGACAATGAGAAGTTTGATTTCGACGAGGCGATGTGGCGCGTCGAAGGGCAGGTCCGCCTCTGCGCAACGGAACAGGCCAGGACTCAGTCGCATGGTGTGCACGGCGACCTGCACATTATCCCTGCGCAGGAAAGCGACACACCGCAGCTGGTCACATCGCCCGATGTTGTGCATCCGCGTGTTGCTAAAAGGTCGACCAAATCGCGAGGTGCTTCCTGGCCGGCGGCGAAAGCGCTGCGCGCGTCCATGGACGTCGTCCGTGGAGGCTCCGAGTTATTGACTGATCTCGGTGTCCGCGCACGTCTCTCCGTGCAACAAATCCGCACTGAGTTTGCCGCAAAGGCTCAATCAAAACGGCACGTCATCTCACCCGAGCGGAAGTCAAGCGATCTAGCTTCGCAGCAGGGGCATTCGATCGACCGCCTGGAGGCGCAACGCAGCCCGCAATACCAGGCGCGATTGCAAGCGGTTGTCCAGGTCGCGCGTCATCACGGCGTCGAGCTCGACGTCGCCGAGTTGAGAACCGGTGAATCCGAAATCTATCCATCGGCTGCAGCGCTCTCGGCCTGGACGCAGAATGCGGGCCTATGGTCTCGCGCGGTCCGAACGAGTTGGCGCCACTTGCTCGGGATGAGCGAAGCCGGGCCCGTCATCTTGCTGTTTGCCGACGGTAGCGCCGCGCTCATGGTTGGTGCGAACGCCGATCAGAATATCGTCGTGCTCAGGGATCCAGGCGCCTCCGCAGACGGAGCCGTGCCCGTCGACGAGCTGCGGCTTTCTCAGGTGTGGAACGGTGAGGCCATCCTGGTGCGCGCGAGCCGAAGCCGCGTTGCAGCCGACGCGCCGTTTGACCTGCGCTGGCTCTTTGATCTCGTTCTGCACGAAAGGCGCTTGTTACGGGACATCGGAATCGCCTCGCTCACCATCAGCTTCCTGACCATCTTCCCACCGCTCCTGGTGATGACGATGGTGAACAAGGTGCTGCAATTCCACAGTACGTCCACCTTGGTCATGCTTGCCGCCGTCATGGCGGTCGTAGTCGTCTACGAAGCCCTGTTGGGCCATGCGCGACGTCTTATCATCGCGGTCGTTGGCGCCAGACTCGACGCAAAACTCAATCTGCACGTCTTCAATCGCCTGCTTCGCCTGCCGCTCGATTACTTCGAGCGTCATCCTGCGGGTGAAACGATGTACCGTATCGCGCAGGTCTATCGTGTTCGCGAATTTCTGACCGGCCGCCTCCTGACGACATTTCTCGACCTGATGACGCTTTGCGTCCTGCTCCCGTTCCTGTTCTATCTCAGCCCGATCCTGGCGAGCATTGTGCTCGGCTGCGCCGGCGCAATCCTGTTGATCATCATCGCATTCCTGAAGCCGATGCGAGAAATGTACGGACGGGTCACTACGGCCGAGACGTGGAAGTCGGCAACGCTCGGCGAGACGATCGTGGGCATCAAGACGGTCAAGGCGTTGGCTCTCGAGCCACAACGTCGCGCTCTTTGGGACGAGCGGATTGCAGAGGCCGGGAAATGGCGGCTGGAATTCGGCCGTCTGTCCAACTGGCCGCAGACTCTGGTTACTCCGATCGAGCGCTTTATGGTGCTCGGCACGACCATGCTCGGTGCGTATCTCGCGATGAACGACTCGTCAGGCTACATGGTGGGCGGATTGTTCGCGTTCCTGATGCTGAGCGCCCGGGTCGCCCAGCCACTCGTTGGGCTGGCGCGATTGATCGAGGACTATGAGGAGGTCGCGGCGGCGATCGGTGAGGCAAGTTCCGTACTTAATCGGCCAGCTGAGAGCAGCGCGCGAGCGGCGGGCTTGAGACCGAAGTTCGCAGGCGAAATAGCTTTCCAGGACGTCAGCTTCACGTACCTCAATACGACTGTCCCAGCGCTCGACCGGATCAGCTTCTCGGTTCCGGCCGGTTCGACGTTGGGGATCGTCGGTCGCAGCGGGTCGGGCAAGTCGACGGTTACGCGCCTACTGCAGGGAATCAATCGTGACTATAAGGGATTTGTGAAGATCGATGGCGCCGACCTACGCGATGTTGATCTGCGTCACCTTCGGCAAAGCCTCGGCGTCGTCTTGCAGGAGAACTTCCTGTTTCGTGGCTCCATTAGAGATAACATCATCTCCGGTCGACCGGGCCTGACGTTGTCGGATGCTGTCTATGCGGCAAGGCTAGCTGGCGCTGAGGAATTCATCGAGCGGATGCCCAATGGCTTCGAGACTTACATCGAAGAAGGATCTCCCAACCTGTCTGGCGGACAACGGCAACGGCTGGCGATCGCACGAGCGCTCATCACGGATCCGCGCATCCTGGTACTGGACGAAGCGACCAGTGCGCTCGATCCCGAAAGCGAAGCTGTCGTGACAGGAAACCTCGAACGGATCGCGAGCGGACGGACGATGATCATCGTTTCGCACCGGCTGTCGTCGTTGGTTGGCTGCGATCAGATTCTGGTACTCGATCAGGGCAAGATCGTCGATTGCGGTGCGCACAATGTTTTGGTCGAGCGTTGCGCGATCTATCGACAGCTTTGGAACCAGCAAAACCGCCATAGCGAACCGACGCGCCAGTCCGTTACTCCGAAGCTGGTCTCGGGCGGAGCGAACGAACCATGAGCGAAGTCCAGGCCAATTTGCTGCCACTACCGTTCAAGTCGAGGAAGAGCGATCCGACGTTGCCGGTCATCCTTGAGTTCCAGCAACCGTCAACGGCCATCATCAATGCTCCTGTACCGCGCGCGGCCCGTGGCACGATTTGGATCGTCTCCAGCATGGTCGCCGCCTTGGTTCTGGTTGCGGGGTATTGCCCGTCGATCAGGTCATCACTGCGCGCGGCCTGGTGGTCTCGCAATCTTCCACCATCCTCGTACAGCCGCTGGAAACCGCAATCGTGCGTTCGATCGACGTGAGCGAGGGCCAGCATGTGCGGGCCGGCGATGTGCTGGCGCGTCTCGATCCGACCTTCGCCGAAGCAGATCGAGTGGCCCTCGATGGGCAATTGAACAGCCTTGAGCCCGAACTCGCGCGTCTGCATGCCGAGGCGGATGGCCAGCCCTTCACATACTCCGGCAGTGATCCAAACTGGGTCTTGCAGGCTTCCATTTTTAGTCATCGCAAAGCGCAGTTCGACTCCAAGATCGAAAACTATGAGCACCGACTGCAGGAACTGAATTCCGTGATAGCGAGATCGGAATCCGATGCTGTGGGCTATCGCGAGCGCCTCGGTGTGGCACAGAGCATCGAGGATATGCGCAGGCAGCTGGAGGCGACCCAAACCGGAAGCCGGCTGAACTCGCTGATCGCCAAGGATACACGCGTTGAAATGCAGCGGTCGCTTTCCAACGCGGTCGCGACCGGCGAGGGCGCGAAGCGCGATCAATCGGCGCTTGCCTCGGACCGCGACGCCTATGTCCGCGGCTGGAAGGCGGAAGCCTCGCAAAAGTTGCAGGAGATCAGTGTCAAGGCAGCGGACACGCGGGAACTGCTGACCAAGGCTAACTTGCGGCGCAAATTGGTCGAGATCCGTGCCGGGCTTGATGCGATCGTGCAGTCCGTCGCAAAGGTTTCGGTGGGTTCCGTTATGCAGTCGGGGCAGCAATTCATTACGCTCGTGCCGGCAGACGCGCCACTTGAGGTCGAGGCCAACATTGCGGGCAAAGATAACGGCTTCGTGCATGTGAAGGATCCCGTGTCCGTCAAGTTCGACACGTTTCCGTTCTCGCAGTACGGGATGGCCGAGGGAGTCGTACGCATCGTAAGTCCGGATAGCTTCAATGCTCAGGTTGAGGCGCGCAATCCTACCAGTGCCGTTCCGACGACGAACTTGGAGCCATTTTACCGCACTCGGATCAGTATTAATCGTGTGGCCCTGCACGGCGTGCCGGCCGGTTTCCAGCTCACGCCAGGTATGCCCGTAACCGCCGATATTAAGGTTGGTCAGCGGACCGTGCTAACGTACCTACTCGGCCTGATGCTTCCGGTGACGCAGGAGGCGTTGCGCGAGCCGTGAGCGATTTGGCTCTGCTGTCGGATGGATTCGGGAAATGCTCTTTGATCGCTTGATCGGAAAGGCGTCGCCCGAAACGGGGCTGCGCCGGGCGATCGCTCTTATCGAGAAAGAGCGGTTTGCTGAAGCGCTGCCGCAGCTGGCCCGAATGGCCGAAGCCGGCAGCGCGGAAGCTGCGTATCACATCGGAAGGCTTTACCTTCAGGGCGCCGGCGTACCGTTTAGTCGGACGGAGGGCGCGCGCTGGTTGGAACGCGCGGCGTTGAACGGCAACGCCGAGGCGCAGTCTATGCTGGCATCGCTCTTGCTCCAGGGGCTCGGCTCGCAGGCGCGAGAGGACCGCAGCGGCGCCGCAGCGCGACTATTTTCGCAGGACAGCACGGCAAAGCCAGATTTCGACGCTGCCCTGAGATGGGCTCGTATGGCGGCTGACGCCGGGTCTCCCGACGGACAGGCTCTGCTCGCTTACGTTCTAACCTATGGTCCGTCACCGCTCAGAGACCAGATACAGGCGAGAGAATGGTATCGCCGCTCCGCCGCCGCAGGCTGCGCCCAAGGACACTTGGGATATGCGCTGTCGCTCGCTGGAGACCCGAACCGGGCCGATCACAGGGACGAGGTCGTCGAACACATGCAAGCAGCGGCGGCCGCTGAAATTCCGACGGCCGTCTTTATGCTGGGTGTGCTCACGGAAGGAGGGATCAGCGGCAAACACGATCCAACTGCAACCGCTGAACTCTACCGCAAAGCTGCTGAGCTGGGACACCGCGGTGCGCAGATTAAATGGGGGACGCTGCTGATTGAAGGTACCGTCGTTGCCAGGGATCTGGTGTTGGGCGAGACTTGGCTTCGTCGTGCTGCCTTGGCGGGTGACGCTCGTGCCGCGGAACTGGTCGGCAACCTTTATGCCAAGGGCGGAGCATTGCCGCCGAATTATGTGGAAGCGGCAAACTGGTATCGTCGTGCGGCAGAGGGTGGAAACGCGGCGGCTGCTCGGTCGTTGAGTTCGTTCTACATGACCGGAGCCGGAGTACCTCGAGATAGCCATGAAGCGGCCCGCTGGTTGCGCATCGCTGCCGAGGCCGGAAATTTGGATGCTCAGGTCGACGTCGGAAATGACTTGCTGGAACGAGCGGCCAGTGGAGAGGAATGTCCGCCGGTCGCGGATTGGTTCATGCAGACGGCGCAACGCGGCAATCTTGTCGCCGCGTTCAATCTTGGCGTTTGCCTTCTCCAGGGCATAGGCGTTGAGCGCAACGAACAACAAGCAGCGGTCTGGCTGAGGCGTGCGGCTGAAGGGGTCCCGGAGGCGCAATTTATGATCGGTCGTCTTGTTGCCGATGGGCGTGGTGTGCCGGCCGATCCGAGAGCAGCGCGCGATTGGTTCGCGCGTGCGGCGCAGGGAGGGATCACCGATGCGCAGGTTGCCCTGGCCGAGATGCTCGTGAACGGTCGCGGGGGCCCGCAGGATGCTCCCGCCGCGCTTAAATTGTGCGAGCAGGCCGCCGCCCACGGCCACGCTGGAGCAATGTTTGCACTCGGCGCTATATATAGCGGCGGCCATGCCATTCCCGTTGATCGAGCCAAAGCCGAGCATTGGTTTCGAGCAGCCGCAGAACGCGGTCATGGTCAAGCTCAACTCATGCTTGGGCGTTATCTGCGAAGCGGTGCGGCGGGGCACAGCGACCTCAAGCAAGCGAGTCACTGGTTGGAGATGGCTGCCGCCCAAGGCATTGTCGAAGCAGACTCAGAACTGGCGGAACTGGCAAGAGCTTCACCACGATAAATCTTACGAACGGGCGGGCCGTCCTGGCTCCGAGATTTCGAGCCATGCCGACTAACGGTGGGCACCGAAAATAGATGAGATCTTGGGACTTCGAGTGAACGCCGCGCACTTCAAACGAAAGCTCACGCATCTTCAGTGCTTCCGCACAATTCCATATTCGAGGCGGGCGCCGTGATGCTATCAAAGCCGGCCAGAATTGACGAACATCAACCCGCTTTGCTGCATGTAAGCAGCTCCGTCCTTTTCAGCGAGATTCCTGATGCGACGTGTGTCAGCTTCAAGATACTCGCACCCTTTCCGGTGCAGATGGTCAATCCAGTATTCTGACGTCTGCAAGTTGACGTGGTGATATCCGATTTGCCCAGGAACGGCATGGGTCATCAGGATGTATTTGCCACACGTGAGACTGAGGAGGACATTCTCCAGGTATCTTTCGTCAATGTGCTCGACGACCTCTTGGCAATGAACCAAGTCTGTTCGAGTGACGATCGGGGCTTGGGTAATATCCTGCTGAAACGCCGGGTAAGTTGATTTTTCAACGCTCTCTGGAAATCCATCGGTCGCCAACACCATGAGACCGGCTTTGTGAAAGTAATGAGCAGCGTTTCCACATCCACTGCCAAGGTCCAATACCGATTGAATACAAAATCTGGAAATTACGTAGTCCCATACCAAGGGACAGTAGGTGAAGGGATCGCCAGCCTTGATACTTCCGCCAAGATGCGGCGTGTTTTGGTCTGCAGCGTTTTGCAGTCCGCGATATGTAATGGGTTCCATTTTCAGCATCCAACTCAAAATGAAAGTTTGATACTCGCAATAAGCGGTTGCCGCGTCTAGAGCTTCCTTGGCCTCCACCGGCATTTCGGCGGAACGCAGCCAGTAGCGGAGGAAGTGAGCAGATTTGCAGCGCCGGAGCACGCACGATTGATTCCGCGCTCGTTGGGCGCATTGCGACTATCATCGCGGGCGATCGGATCTGCATCAGGCTACTGCTTGTCGTGGGCGCGCAGTCGCTTGCTCGCACCGGTATGTCTACGGAGCATCAAGCGAGAACGTTGTGCAGATCCCGCAAACAAGCATGGGCGAAAAAGACAACTTCGCTCCACGCGTTGGCCCAGGTCACCTTAGAAGCTCTTGAAGCCGACGGGGCAAAGCCGGCGAAGCCTGCAGTTTTTTGCAGCTATCCTTCCAAGCCTCCAGATATTGCTCGAGCGGGATAGCGCTGCGGCCATTCCATCGGTTTAGCGCGCCAAGCGCTTCCATGGAGGCCGGGTTGCGCTCGTATTCTTCGAGGATGAAGAGAGATGCCGCCTGTGCAAACGCGTTGAGGCAGGGATCTGCCTCCAACGCGGCACGATGCTGCCTGAACCAAGCGCTGGGGTTCTTTGAATTACCTTGTTCAGTCGCCAGTTTTCCGTACCGCTCGACAGCATTTTGTCGATAGACCGCGACGGCGGCGCCAAAACCGCTGTCATCCCTGAACGGAGGATCGCGCGACCAGTTATCCGCCAACAGGGCGAGTCCTCGGAGCGTAAAGGCTTCTACAAGCGACTCCTCCAGCCATTGGCTGGGTGCTGCAGGCTTGGCATCCGGCCGCCATGAGTTTGATGTAACGTGTCCCAACTCGTGACCAAACTGATAGGCGAGCCTCGACCAGTCCCGTTCCCCAACGTCGACGACGACCCAGGCAAGATCGGTTCCGTCCTTGTGAAGCCAGACCGCGGGAGGGCCGCTCGTGCGCTCCTCAACGCGAAGGCGGCTGGGCTGGTCGTTTGAAACAAGGCGGAAACCGTCAAGGCAAGCACAACGCATCCGCTCAACGACTTGCAGAGCCGCATTCGGGATCATGCGACCCCAGTCACCCGCAAGTTCGATTGGAGCGGCGCGGAGGCCTGCACCATGATCGGCTGTCGAAACCATGGAGCATTATCCTTCGGGCTATCACAACTTCAGCACCTGGCGCCGACTACACAATGATATTGTGATCAGAGCAATGCGCAATATCGTCCCGCTCGCGCGGCGGCGTGGAATCAGCGCCCAAGCCCGCGAGGCTGGCGCGGGTGCGTAATTTGAGGTCCGTCGACGCCTGCTTTTAGTGTTCGGCCTGTTCTCACGTTCAACCCATGTCCGCTATCCGGCGTATTGCAGACGCAAACCGGACTGGCCATGTGTGAAAGTCGGTTGTCGGCCTCGGCTTACTTCGTCTCTGGAGGGCTTGGCTTTGGCAGGCCATATTGCTCGGCGCGTGCCTCTGCCAATTTCCTGTATGCCGCGGCCTGTTTTAGCAGCTCTGCTTTGAACGCTTCGTTGTGCTCCGAGGCCGCGAGTTTCTCAAACTCAACGGCGCGCTCCAAATATTCAGTGAGCATCTTCATAACGTCGGACCGGCAGCAATCGGGTCAGGTCAACCCTGGCAATCGGCCGATGATCTGCCTTCGGAGCCCGGTGTGTCAATTACATCGGCTGCACGTCGTGACGCGAATGATGGACAACGCGACATTCCGTTCTGAATCTGCCCAGGTGATTGCCAGGCGCGCCTTGGGATCGCAAATCGGTCCGGTCAGACCAGCCCGTTTGCGCGAATTAGCAGTGAGCCGATCATATCGTCGGAGGGCCTTCGAAGTGCGCCAATCCGCTTAGCGAGATCAGCAGTTAGGACAACACCGTTGCCACTTAGTGCACAAAATGTCGCACGGACCGCGCATCGGGTGTAAACAGTGGCCCAGTACAAATGAGGTTGTGCTTAATGAACTAGACTAGAGGATCGCTGCGTGATTTGGGAGCGTTCTGATTGCGTTCTTACACCGTCACATATCCAGGTGAGGTTGCCATGCACGCCAAACTCTTGAAAGCGCGTTTCGGCCTTCTTTATTCCCTTATTGCCACCGTTGTTCTGCCCTCAGCTCCGGTATCCGCGGGCGATGAGGCATTCATCGTCCTGCCCGGCGAGCCGACTCGCTATAGCGGACAGCAAGGTCGAGAGGGGGATTTCACCGAACTATTGGCCACGGCTGATAAAACTGGGGGCAGCTCGGCTATTTTCGTCAAACCATCGCACCCAAGAGCGGTCCCCCTACACACCTGCACGAAATGGAAGCTGAGTTTTGTTACGTTGTGAGCGGTCAGTTCAACTTTAAACTGGGCGAACGCATTGTGAGCGCGCCCGCCGGCGCCTTTGTGTTCATTCCTCATCACACTCCACACACGTTCCAGAACGTCGGGACGGAGCCCGGTGTATTGCTGTTTGGTGTGACGCCCGGTGGATTCGAGAAGATGTTCGCGGAGCGGCAAGGTGTCGATGCCGAAACGAACCAAAAGCTGATGGCAATGCACCACATGAAAGTCGTGGGTCCGCCTCTTAGGTAAGCGCCCACCATTGAGTGTTCCCCCGTGAGGCCGCAAGCCGCGTGGTTAGACCAGGGCGTTTGCGCATATCAGCAGTTGGTTGACCTGCTCGTCGAAGAGATCGACGACCGCGATCATGTGCTCGACCAGCGGATCAGCTCGCCGGATCTCGGTCGTGAGATCCCATCCTCCTGGACGGCAGCGTCCGCGGCGATCTCGGCCTTGACCGCGGCCCAATTGCCGCGTCTCGTCAGAGGCGCGTTTAAGGCCGAGCGTGGTGGCGGCGAAATAGCCTCGGTGAGCGGGCGTTCACGCCCGCTCTGGCGTCGGCTAAGGGTGGTCAAAAGAGGACATCGGCGTGCGCCGCGTTTGTCCTCTCTGGGCCACGAGCGGACCTGGGCGCCATCGGCTGAGTGGATGAATCCGTCACCTTGCGAGAACTCAGGGAACAAGCACCGCTGGCAGTGGTCCTGTTGGCTGCGGTACAAACTGATTCTGCTGCGCCCGAGCCACCGCCAGGATCGCCAATGCAATTGCGAGGACCGCCAAGAGTCTGGCCATCAATCAAATCCGCTGAAAATCGTGTTGGTACGTGCGAGATGATCGTAGCTTTGCGCTCCTTTGGAGCGGCCATCGTTCGATGGCGACTAGGATCGACCGGTCACAATCAATGCATACAGGCTGAAGAAATCAGCACTGTGAACATGTCGACGTCGAACTCGTTCTCCAAACTCTTTCCGAACCGCCTTAGCCATTTATCCTGGGCCAGGTAGGCCAACTTCTCGCGGGCCTGTGGGCAATCAAATTTGAGGTTTCCAAGATTCTGAAGGTGATGGACCATTTCGTGTACCAGGACCGATTGGTCCGCCGGCGAAGTGCCGCCCCAATCATCAGGAAGCAGGATCGTTCTCGTTTGGTTGTCGTAAAGTGCGACAACCTCGCGCTGAGTTAGTTGCCCATCGTTCATGAAGCGTTGCGAAGAAGCACGGTCCGTTGCACGCAACCTCGCAAGTTCCATCTTCGACGCAAATTCAACAACGGGACGTTCTTTGATGGCAGGCAGATCGAAATTCGATGAGAGCCAACTCACAATGTCATCCAACAAGTCTTCCGTAGGTTGAGTTGCATCAGAATGCAACGAAGCCGAACGCGATTCGGTGGGCGCGCTGCGCTCCAAAGCATATTCGCAATGGGCTCTAGAGGATGTGGCTAACAGGGAGGCTATCGCCGCGACCAAGAGGAATTGTTTGAACATGACCCTCTCCTCGGAGGCAGTTCGAAAAACAAACTCTTCAAAAAATCAGTCGGCAGTTGAACGGCTGGAAACATAGCATTCGCTTGGCGGCGCCGTTGTGAACTCATTCACACCCAAAGGAGCACAATGCCGGTCACCGAATATGCTGGTGAGCGGCGTGCCTTGTACTTCACCGGGACACCGTCCGGCCGTTCAGCAGACGACGTAGCCGCCCACGCGTTCCGGGAGCTTCGCCGCGCTACTTGGGAGGAATGGCGCCCAGAGGGGTCGATCGAAATTGATTGCGTGGAAACCATCATTCTTTGCCTATGGCGTAAGCAGCGCGTCCGCGCAAAGCGGAAGCTGGACATGGCAGTCGCTCTCGACAGGGTTGAGAATCGGGTTTTCCGGGAAAGGCCTCCGCAAGTTCTCCTGAAGAATGACCTCGGATGGGTTGGCCTTTTTTATAGACGGCAAATTGGCAAGAGATGGCCCCCGGTATCTTGCACCCTCAGGTTAACCCGTACAAAACGCCGGTCAGTTCGACCGTTGCTTGACGTATCGCCCGGGCGCACTTTCGACGATTTGATACCGAGCATTTCCGGGTTGTGATGGGGCTCCGGTGGTTCCGGTGGAGTAGCGCTTCATCCAAGCGTCCCAATCGGGCCACCAGCTTCCCGGCTTCTCCTCGGCCCTTTCCAGCCACCCTGCGGCATCGCCATCCAAGCTTTCGTGGATCCAATAGTTGCGCTTCTTGCGCGCTGGCGGGTTGATCACACCCGCCACGTGACCACTCGCTGCAAGCACAAAGCGAGGATCCGTTCCAATAAGCTCCTTCGATCGGTAAGCGCTCTGCCAAGGCACGATGTGGTCCTCACGCGAGGCCAGCAGATAGAGCGGTATCTTGACCTTGGAGAGATCGATAGGCACGCCGCATTGCTCAGTCGCGCCGGGTTGCTTGATCTTGTTTTCAAGGTAGGTGTTGCGCGTGTACCAGCAATACATGGGACCTGGCAGGCTGACGCTGTCGGAATCCCAATACAGAAGGTCGAACGCCTCCGGCGGCACACCCTTCATATAGCTATCGACTACGTAGCGCCAAATTAGGTCGTTCGCGCGTAGCGTTCCAAAGGTGAATGCCAGCTCCTTTCCCGGCAGTATGCCGCCCATTCCGATCGTTGCCTCGCGCATCGCCACCGAATGCTGGTCGATAAGTAGACCGATTTCGCCGGTATCGGCGAAATCAATCATTGTAGTCAACAGCGTCATGGTCGCTAGTTTATCTTCTCCGCGTGCCGCAAGCACGCCGGCAGCACAGCTCAAGATGGTGCCACCAACGCAAAAGCCCAGAGTATGAACCTTTTCGACATTTGCGATGTCGCGCACAACGTCGATGGCTTTCAACGGCCCGAGTGTCAGGTAGTCGTCCCACGTGAGATTTTGAGTCTCGGTAACGGCGCTACGCCAGGAAATCAGGAAAACCTGATGCCCCTGGGCAACGGCATATTCGACGAACGAGTTTCCCGCGCCGAGGTCGAGCAAATAGTACTTGTTGATGCAGGGCGGAACGATCAACAGCGGAGCTTTTTCCACATCAGTCGTCTGCGCCGTGTATTGAATGAGTTGAATCAGTTCGTTCTCGAAAACCACCGCGCCGGGCGTCACCGCAAGATTGCGACCAATTTCGAAAGCCGTTTCATCCACGCGGGTGATGCGTCCTTTCTGGATATCCGCGATCAGATTCTGCATGCCGGACGTCAGGCTCGCGGATCGCGTACGGATGGCAGTCCGGATGACCTCGGGATTGGTCGCGGGAAAGTTCGACGGGCTCATCGCATCGATGAATTGTCGTGCATAGAAGCGCAGCTGAAGCTTGGACGTGTCGTCGACTTGCGCCTGGTCGACAAGATCCGACAATTGCTTCGAATTCGCTAAATAAACTCGCTTAAGCAGGTCATAGTAAGACGAATACCCCCAGGCCTCGTCCTTGAATCGCCGGTCGCCTCGGGAAGCTCGTGTAGATGAATCCGCCCCCGGCGCGGATCTATCGCCCAAAAAACCGCGCCAAAAATCCACGATCGGCGACCAGTATTGTTGCTGCAAGTTCGCCGCGACGGCGAAAGGCGTCATTCCCCCACCTTTCGCAGGTTTGCCCTCGAGACCCATGGCAGCAACGAGTGCGTCGTCGAATTGCTCGGTTGCCTTCTGGCCGGCTTGCATCAGGCTTTCTAGATAGGCGGAGGGACCTCCCTGCGAGGATCTGCTACCCATTTGCACCTCCCGCGAAGACGTCGCTTACAGGACAATCTTACTTCCGGCCGTCGGCCATGACAGCGTAATTTTCGCCGTCGGCGGCTCTGGCTTTGTTGCAGCGCACGCTTGTTGACCAGCAATTGCTCGGCGCTCGGCATTAGACCCTGCGGCAGCACGGTAGACGCGTGGTCAAAAAGTGTCACTTCAAGGCGCGAGGCCGGCCTGGGTCGGAGATTGCCAGGCAGCTTTGCCGAAACCTTCATCTAGCTTCTTCTTCAATGAGTCTTTGCCCACTTGCCAACGGAAGACATGTGCTTGTCGTTCCTATCGCGTCCGGATGGCCCGGGAAAAATGCTGCTGGCCGAAATAGGACAATCGGCAAATCAAAGCAGGCCGCTTACATCAGGACAAGTGGCAATATTCTGGAGTCATCAGGACAAGCTGCCGGTTGCCTGCCCGAGGAGCGGAAGCGGCTCCAACTCCTACCCAGAGCTGCCGCTCATATTTGAGGGGGCGCAAATTAAAGCGCAGTTCCCAAGGCACCAATTGAGAGGTCACAGGGCCAGAGATGAACACAATAAAGCAGCGGGACATCACGAAAATGCTGCCAATCCCGCCGCGGAACATCGCGGCAAAGGCGACTACGCCAAAGGTTAAGGAACGCGCCGCAAGCGCAAAGCAGCACTCGCAAACGCCCAACACAGCGACCAGGCGCATTCGAAAAGTCAGCAGCCGAAGTGATAAGCAACGAGGGCTCGGTTGATCGCCGGGCTCTTTCGTTTCGTTCTGAATCCGGGATGCAAACGCCGTGGGCATTGGACCACAACCATTGGCTTAGCGGCGGGCCATCCTGCCGCGTTCGCCGTCGTGCTTGCGTATGCAGTGCTCTGGCTATGCTGTCATTCGCTGCGACGCACGTCCTGTCTCCAAAGCGCAGCCGGTAGCAAACAGCAGCGGCCACCGCGATCTCCCCATGCTTGCCATCACCGTCGGTCGCCATTCGAACTCGTGACTGATCAGTAAGCCGAGGACGAAAGACGCCTTGGCGGGTGCAGCCCGTCCGCGAAGGCCAGGAACTTGGCGGCAAACTCCTCGGAGGCTTCGAAATATGCCTGATGCCCGGCGTTGATCTCGCCGAACGTTGCGTCTGGAATCCGCTCATAGAGATCGCGAGTGCGGGTGACGATCTGATCGTGGGCGCATCCGAGAACGAGCGTCGGGCACCGGACCCGGCTGGCTTCTGCCTGGATGTCGACGCGCAGATCAAGCTCCACCTGTCGCGCCAGACCCTCCCAGTTCGTACCCGCAAGAATGCCTTGGGCCAGGGCGTCGAGATGTGCCGCAAGCGGGCTGGCGAAGAATTTGTCCGACAGGGTCGTCAGTGCAAGAAGTTGGATAAAACCCTCCCGATCCGCCGCGATGAGACGGCGCCACAGCTCGAAGGTCAGCTTCAGACGTGGCTCGTCGGCGGTCAGGAAACCGGCCACCAAGGTGAGCGTGCGGACCATTTCAGGCCGCTCCGTCGCCAGAACGGTCGCGATGGCGGCGCCGAGCGAATGGCCTACGAGGTCGACATGCGGTGGGCCGACCGCGTCAACTACCGCCGCCACTTGCCGGGCCAGCGTCGGCAAGTCGAGTGGGGCGCCATCGTCCGTCGTCTCGCCGGCACCGGAATAGTCCAGCGTCACCACTGTGCGGCTTCGGGCCAGCCGCTCGATGAGATCGCCCCAATGCCCGTCTCCGCCGCCGGTGCCGTTCACCAGAAGAACCGCAGGTCCCTTACCCAGCACTCGGTAGGCCACGCGCGCGCTGCCCACGTTCACGAAGTTACTCGTCATTATTTCTTGCCTCTTCATTGTGTTGCTTCAGCAGCGAATTCTGCATTTTGTTCCTCACTGAGTCTCTCGCCCCGATTTCGCATTGCGGACGAGCACGCTGTCGCCGTTCCGGCTGATTTCGAGCGCGCCTGCCCGGGGCGTTGAGAAAGCCACGCTCTGACCCGGTGCAAAAACAGACACAACACGGATCGGCGTTCCCGCGATGCCCTGCGCAAGGGTCGTGACAACATGGAATCCATCTCGCTCGACGGTGTAGGCGACACCGGACACTTCGCCGAGGTCGATGCTCTTGGCATCAATCGGACGCAGGCCATCGGCGCGGGCCGCCTCCACAGAGGCCAAGGCGAATGCTGCGGCAACAAGCATGCTACGGATAGACATCGCGATCTCCTTTGGGTTGCGACCCGAAATCTTGAAAGCCAGCGGCATCCGGGCGTTCGGGTCGCCGTCAACGATCAACATCGCACCGGTGAGAGCCCGCTTTTCGGTCGGAGCCATTGCAATCTCCATTTCTGTAGTGATCGGCACATAATCATTTCGACGATTTAGATCCTTGATCGACAGTGTCAAGTAACTTATGTGTTGATCATTACAGAATAGAGGGGCGATGGCAGCTATGGGGAGGCCAAGGGAGTTTGATCGCGACGCGGCGCTCGAGGCCGCCATGTTCCTGTTTTGGCGCAAGGGGTATGCGACAACTTCGATGAATGACCTGTGCGGCACCATGGGCGTTGGGTCGCCAAGCCTCTATGCGGCCTTCGGCGGCAAGGAGGCGCTCTATCTCGAAGCGATCCAGCATTACGTCCGGACCAAGGGGCTCCTAGTCTGGGACAAGCTTGCGGAAGGAGCGACCGCTCGTGCTGGCATCGAGAATCTACTGATCGCGGCGACCAACCGCCTGCCGAGATCCCGCGCGACACCGGCAGGCTGTATGGCAGTGCTGGCGGCCGTCGGCGACGAATGGCCGACCGCGATCGCCCGCGTGGTCAAGAAGGTCCGGCTCGAAATGCTGGGTATGCTACGCTCGCGGCTGGAAGCTGCAGCGAACAAAGGCGAACTGCCCGCCTCGACGGAAATTGATGGCCTGAGCCGGTTCTATTTGAGCGTCTACCAGGGAATGGCAATTCAGGCGCGGGACGGAGCCACCCAGGTGGAGTTGCGAGCCGTGGCTGCAGCGGCAATGGCTGCTTGGCCGGGCGGTGGCCAGACATAGTCCGCTCGGGAAATACGCTTCTCGGCAGTCGCGAGCAGATCGTCGCTGATGCCCGCTAACGGGATGGTCCGGTGTGCTCCCGCCCCGCCGGTGACAGAAGCTGGCCCGGGGCAGCGAAGACAAGAAGCGGTCGGCACCGAGAGCCGCCGGTCGCAGCGACCGGACCGTTGATGTAGCATCTAGGCGCGGTGAAACAGTTTCTTATCTCCAAACTTCAAATCGATCTCTGCTGGAACGTGCAGTTGAAGATGGCATGCGTCGAGCCGACGCCGATGTGGATCTACGCCTAAGCAGTTTTAAGCGGACATGTTTCCCTTCGATGGCTGGCTATCGCGATGTCCCGCTGACACGGATTTCCTCAAAGTGCGAGTGCAGCCAAAGCCGCTTCCTTAGGCATGTTTGCGATATGCCATCCGGCGTCGTGTTGGTCTGCTTCGGTCAGTATGCCTCCTTCCGACCATTCGGTAGTATAAAACGAAAGATTCCGCTCGCGCCATAGCCGGTAGAAAAAATGAAGGGGCGCTCACGCGCTCTGATAATCTCAGCCACCGGTGCGCTTGATCTGCCGGCGAGATTTATATCTAGAATGGCGAAATCGAACTCACCACGGTTTGCTAGGTGAACAGCTTGTGGAGACCAGCCTCGGCCGCGACCGCTTGACCTAGCTCCTCCAGCATTTCCACCAGCATCATCCTGATCATTGTCTCGTCCTCAACGAGGAAGACAGAATAGGGTGATTCTATCATGGTGGAATGCCTGCCGTTTCTGTCGGGCCAGATCGGCTCCATAAGCTTAACCCGGCGCGCGCGTGTCGCACCTCAATTTGGGCGTTAAGCTTGATGTCCGCGTTGCAGGTTAAATCTGGAACGATCTTTTAGGCCGGTCGGTTGGGCCGATCTGTTCGTGCCTTCGTCTCCATCACACGGCTCATCGCCGGGGGCTTCCTTTGACCTTAATCCAATGGCTCCGGCCGCCGCGGTAGGGGCAACCTGAGCGCTTTGGACGCCAGCCCCACGAAGCCAAACTCGCAGGGCTTGGGGACCGCTCTACGCGATCGCGCACGGGGCTTATGCAGGGAATTGGGCCTTCGAGACTGGTTACGGCAGACCGGGTCCGCCACCATCCTTCGCTCGCAAGGCGAGAAGGATGACGCGCAGAAGCTAGCCGCGGAGGCAAGCCTGCCGCGTGCCACTTCGCGAAGGCGTACTAGTCGTACCTGTCACTGCGAGGAGCGAAGCCACGAAGCAATCCATCGCGCCGCATACGGAAGGGTCTGCTTCGCTTTGCTCGTGCCGCCCGCGGCGCAGATCTAGTTCGGCATCAGCACCGCGTCGACGCGACGGCTGTTTCGTGCGCTGATGACGATGACGCCATTGCGGATCGCAAACCTCGCGCCGACGAGGCGCGGAGCCTTCTCCGTCAGCGGTGACGGCAGCGGAATCATTCCACCGGTGACGGTATCGCCTACGTTTATCGGCGGCCCCACAACGCCGGTCGATGGCGCTGCTTTGATGTATTCCCTTATCAATTGAATCTCTTCACGCGAAAGGCTGAGCGCGGTCTGTTCGCCGCCGGCCGCCTTTCTTTCCGCCTCGGCCTTGTCTTGCGCTTCTTGCTGTTGGGCGGCGTCGCGCTTCGCGGTTTCGATCTGTTCGAGTCTTGCGAGCCGTTCCCGCAGCGGAGCCAATTCCCGGCGCAGCGTGGCAATGTCCGACTTTAGGGTGGAGTTCTGGCCGAGCGCAATTGCTGCGGCAACGCAGGCAACGACCGCGATCAGGCTAAGACATGCGACCGCCAGCCCCGCGATGCCGACCCCATCGCTGGCCTTCCGGTCCGCCGCGCCGCTTGTGAAACGCCGACGCCGCCGGTGAGTGAATTTCGGAATGCGCATGCCAAGCAATCCGACAAGTCGCGATAGCTGGGAATCGCTCCGATTCGTCTCGTGAATGGAGCCAAATGACGGCTCGAGGACGATCGGGGATCCTCCGGGTAGATCCGATGCGGCGGTCGAACGGCTCGAGCTCGAGCTCACGCGATCGGTGCCGTCTTCATCTATCGCGCGAGGGGGCTCTCGATCAATGTCGCCGGTTCGATCGACGAGCGCATCGCGTGTGTCGCCAACAATGGCGTCCGAACGCGCTGTGGCTTCAAGCGAATGCCATAGCGAGAGACCGGAATCTGTGATTTGCAGACCGGCGTCATTGATCGAAGCTAATCCGGCTTCGAAGACGTCGGCGTCGCCTAGCTCGGACGAGCGCCTCAACTGCGCAGCTCCATCGCCGCCTGCGATCATGCGCTTGACTTCGCGGCTGACCTCCTCAAGCGGAATCCGTTGCTCGGGCCTTGCGGCCAGCACACTCAGGATCGCCAGATTGAACTTCATGCGGCGCCTCTCGATGCCTCATCAATAGGTCGCGCAGCCATTGCTCTCCCGTACGGGCGATTTGCGAGCGTCAGCGGACGTCGAAGCGGTTAGTCAATGCCGGCATCGACGTCCGTCAGCCAGAGAGTCGGGCGAGTGTAACGGCTCCCGCATAGGCAAACAATCCGGCGAAAGACGTGCGCCGAATGGATAAGTCCGCATGCGAACGGCACGCGCCAAGATCGCGTCGGCCGACGCGTGTCTCAGAGAAATTCGCGAAGCCTGGAGAGTTCGAGCACATGCTCCGGCGACAGCACATCGGGGACGAGGGGAGGCTGCGCCGTAGTCCGGATCTCATAGAGATGGCGCGTCTTCTCAGGCTTATCCATAAAGTCCCGAATGCATTGGTCGAGCGTCCCGCTGACGACCGTATAGGGCATCCGATCCTCTCGCCTGGCATTGTTGAGCGATGGCCACTTGTAAAGCGAGGCCGTGGCCTGAAAGTCCACCTGATGAGCGTGATCGTTCATTCGAGGATATCAACCCCAAAAGGCTTTTCCGTCAATGAGCGTACGGCAGCACACACGCGCTTATATGAATATCCGAAATAGCGTGAGCGCGGCGAAGACGAAGGTCGTTAACGGTGAATGCTTGAATCTGTCCACTCCCAAATCAAGGAGGCGTGTGAGTCAATCTACAATCTAAAATAGAACGTGTATTTTGATTGACTACAACAAATGAGAGCATTTTAACGAAATGAATGTCTTAAGTCGCTGAAAAAGTTGTAAAATTGTCAAATTGGTCGCGTTGGGATGAATTGCGTTGCGAACGTGCGATGACGCTCGATGCGCCGGTGTGCACGACAATGATCCTCGCCCGCCTCGCCGGAAGTCTGGTACGCGCTGCGCTTGCTGACCACCCGGGCGAGAAGATCATCTCGCTTCTGGCTATCTCGGTGTCGCACCTCGAGGAACACTGGGATCTGGCTCTCGACCTCCCGCTCGGACTGGCCGATGAAGCACTTCGCCCTGGAAGTCCGCCGGGGATGGCCCGCTGGGCGGCAGACTGTGCCATCGACAGGATCCGCGATCGCTTTGGCTGGGCGCGATCGGATACGGTTCGGCGGCGCTGGAGGCTGTTCGTTCGGTCCCCGATGAGTTTCGCAAGCTTGCCGAGAAAGACCTCTAGAATTCGTGATTCACTTTCTCGTCAGTCCATTAACAAAAGGCAATTTGGAATCGCGCCCTTGTGAGTGGTGACCTCGCGCACTCGGCCTATTCTGGGGATGCGGAGGACAGCCATGAAGCACAGCGCCGAACTGATCCAGACCATGCGCGATGCGTTGGACACGGTCATGGCCAGCGTTCCTGCGGATCAATCCGTTTTCGGTCTCAAGGCGGCCGTTGCTGAATGCATCCTGAGAGCCGCCGCTCACGGCCAGACGTCGTTCGACGGACTCGTCACCTCAGCGTCCAATCAGCTGCAATCGATCATCTCGATGCTGACCTAGGAGATGAGGGCGGCCGAGCCGTCCGGAGGACCAGCTCGAATGAGCAGGGGATGCACGGCTGAGAACCCGACCTTGCTCGCCGCAAGCAGGTGCCGCGGTGGCGAATCCGCCAACGTCGCGTCCGGCCGCAGCAGCAGCCACCGCCTGACTTGTTCGTCCATTGGCGTTGCGGCAATGAGTGCGAGCGAACGTGGCTATATCCGCATCGGCAGGAAGTGGATCAGCTTCCCATGGTAAAGATCGACCGTCTCGCGAGGGGATGAGGATGAAGCTTTAACGACTTTGATGATGTGCTGCATTGCGCGGTGACCCAAGGGCAGGATCATCATGCCACCAGGCTTCAGTTGATCGAACAATGGTTGAGGAATGTGATCCACGGCGCAGGTCACAACGATCTTGTCGAACGGAGCCGCTTCGGCCCAGCCGAAATATCCGTTGCCCTGCTTGGTGGAGATGGACGCGTATTCCCGATAGCCGCGCTCGACCAGATTCTCGTGCCTGGCTCGAGCGTTGTCCGCCAGTTCGCCAACGATCTCCACGGTCCATACCTTGTCCGTAAGATAAGCGAGGTAGGCGGATTGATAGCCAGATCCCGTGCCGATCTCGAGAACATGATCGCCGGGTGACACCTCGAGCGCGCTTGTCATCCGGGCGACAATGCCTGGACCCGAGATCGTGGCGCCATGACCGATGTTCAGATAGGCGTTGTCATAGGCACGGATCATGTCCTGGGCCAGAACGAACTGGTCCCGCGGCGTCATCAGAAATGCCGCGGCATCCTGCGGCCCCCAGATGTCCCGGTTCGACCGGAGCGCCAGATATCGCTCCCACCTGTTGGCCAGCAATGGCGCCTGTTCACCGCGGTTGATTTCCATCCACCGGATGAAATCTTCCCGATTGTCGAGTGGCGGTGAAAATTCAGGTGCCTGGTGTCGTTCAAGTGCCGCGGCAGCGATCCTGGGAAAGGCCGCGCTTGCGATCGCGCCGGCCAGAACGGCACGCCTTGTCAGCCCGCACGGATCTGATGCCTGGCTCATCCTGCGATCCTATTCTGCCCGATGTTCTACCAGCAAGCGAAAATATAGCGGACCGAACGCCAAGCGTCATCACTCGAATTGGAACGTCCCGGTAAAGCTGCAATAATCCGGCGGCGACCGTCGCCGCAGAACCAAAAGAATGCATTCTCCAGCGCACAGATCATACAAGCATCTGCAACTGCTTCTGTTTGCTTTCGGCATCGTCGTGATTGCCACGACGGCAGCGGAAAGCTCCTCCAGGCCGTCAATTCGGGCTCAATTCACCGCAGCCGAAATGTTCTCGATACCGATCGGCGAAGCTCGAAGAGCCGGCATCGCTCCGAGGAGGCTCTCCGGAATCACCGTTCCCCATCACCTGCTGGCGGCCGGGTTGATCGCGCAGGCGTTTCAAGCGGTGGAGAGCGGGCGCATCAAGAAGGTCATTGTTCTATTCCCCGACCACTTCAAGCGATCGAGCTTGCCGTTTGCAACGACGGACCGCCCGTTTGACACGGTCTTCGGACGGGTCGAGAGCAGCCTGCCTGATGTCCGGACACTGCTTGGGGCGCGACGGTTGGTCGGCCGATCCGACTTGTTCGAGCGCGACCACGGGATCGGCGCCATCGTCCCATTCATCAGGCACTACCTGCCGGATGCCCGGATTATCCCGATCGCCGTTGCACTTCGTTCGCAGCAAGCGGATTGGGACCAACTCGTTGCGGTTCTGCATTCGATCGTCACTGAGGAGACGCTGGTGGTTCAATCCACCGACTTCTCGCACTATCTGCCGCTCGAGCAGGCGACGCAACGGGATCAGGAGGTCCTGAATATTCTCGCTTCGGGGGATATCGCCTCGGTTGCTCGGCTAAGGCAACCGCAGCATATGGACTCGCGCGGGTCGCAATACCTGCAAATGCGAATACAACGGGACTTCTTCAGGAGCCGGCCGCTGGCCGTCTACAATTCAGACTCACACGCCTATGCCGACGGCCGGGACGGACTGACGACCACCTACATCGTCCAGCTCTATGAGACCGATCCGCCAGCGCAAATAGGGCAGGACCTTCCTGGATCCAAGGTATACTGCTTTGCCGGGGATACGTTGTTTGGACGAGGCCTGCTGCGAATTCTCTCGACTCGAGATGAGCAGGAGCGGTTCTTTCGGGACGCACGTCGCGTGTTGAACGGCTGCCGGCTGATCGTGAATCTGACCGGCGTAGTCGTACCGGAGCTTCCGCTCAAGTTGGAGCCCATGATGTTGGCGATGCCGTCGATCCTGACGCTGGAGGCGCTGAAAGCCATCAACGTCGTGGGTGTCAGTCTCGCCAACAACCACACCATGGATCTCGGACCCGCGTCCTTCGATCTGATGAGAAGAATTCTATCCGACGTCAACATCGCCACCATGACGCATGGCGAGATAGTTGACTTCGGCGGCTTCAGGTTGACGGCGTTGACTGATCTCGACAATCAGAGCCTTCGGACCGAGGGCGTAATCGGTCCGGACGACATCGCGCGGCTCGCCGCATCGCACGCCAAGCCGCCTCTTTTTGCGATGGTCAATTGGGGCACGGATTACGTCAACAGGCCGGGTCCACGCCAGATTGAGCTGCGATCGGAACTCCGGCAGTCAGCCGTCTCGTTGGTGATTGGTGTCCACCCCCACTCGGCGGCTTCCGCTCTAGACCTGCTCGATGGGGGCGGAGGGATCAGCGTCCACTCGCTCGGCAACTTCATCTTTGATCAGACCTCACGGGTTGCTTCCGGCAGCTTCCTCGAGGTCCGCGTCTTCGAACACGGGACGTACTTCGCGCGTCTGGTTCCCCACCTGAACTTCTTCGAAGCTGCGCTGCAGCAGCGATAAGCCTGATCCGCCTTACGGTTTCGGCATTCGCGGCCTGAAATACGTCAGGTCGACCACTGGCGAGGTGACGACCGATCCATCGGTGAGCTTCAGCACCAGTTGGAATTGATGTCGCGACGTCTTGGGGGCCGAGATATCGAGATTAAAGCTTCGGGCCGTGCCCTGAGCGATGCTTGCCTGCCAATTCTTCGGAAGATGAACTTGATAAGAGCTCCGTCCGACGGACAGCAGGCTAGGCGAGGTCTGCACCCGAGAACCTCGATCCACTGCGTCATCGCAGCCAGCTTCACCCATCTCGATGTCGAAGGAGACCAGGGGTATGTTCAGTGAAAATGGCGAAGATTTCGATTTCAGTTCGCCTTGATTCGATTTCCATTGATATTCGATGTTGCCGGACATGGTCGTGAAAATGACGTTCTGCTGCGGATAGACAAAGTCGCCAAGTCGGCCGAACAGGCCGGTTTTCTTGACCTTGAGCACGCAGGCTGCGAGAGCCGTGTTGATCTGATCCTCCGTCGTATCGCCGCTGGGCATGTCGCAGCGGAACGCGAGACCGCCTGTCTTGGGCTTGTCGGACATTTTCTGCCGATACAAATCGAGCGCTGCCTTCTTCAAACGGTCGGTATCGACGCCGAAGCCGCGGAGGCCGTCAACGATCGAGGCCTGCTTGGTGCCGTCAAAGGACCCGAGTTGCGCAGTGGTTTCCTGAGTGCGCCGATCGGCGGTTCCCAAACTGTAGGTCAGTTTTGCGCCGACGACCTGTCCCCACCCCAGATTCCGAAAGATGATGTCCGGTCTGTAGGCAGTGTCGATCCCGCAATATCCGGGACCTGTCTGAGACGCTTCCAGATATGGCTCCGGGTCGAGGGTACTTGATGCAACATCCAGAATTGCGTCGGCGATGACCGCCGGTTGAACGCCTTCGTTTTGCACCTGTACCTTCAGGAATACCGAAGCGAATTGATTGTCGCTGTAGATCGAGGGCAGGCCGTCCTCGTACCCCGACGAGATCTTCCCGCCGCCCTTCCAGGCGTCGCGAAAAGCCTTGGAGCCCGGTTGGATGGTCATCATTCCAGGTGAGAACTCGGCGTCGTACACGTGCGCTTGGGTGTCGGGATCGGCATCGGCGAAGGTGCCGTTTTTCTCCTCATCCATCGCCAGCTTCAGCTTCACTGCGTTGGAAACCGCCGCGAGCCGCGGCTTCAGCGCACGTGGAATCGGCGTGACATCGGGAATCCGCACGCGGTTGGTTTCGGTGCCCTGGTCCCAAACGGTCCAGTAAGACCCTTCGGCCAGCAGGAGCTTGCCTCGACCGTGCCTCAAGCCGCTTTGAAACTTGCCTTGATAGATCGAGCCATCGCTTGAGACGTATCGGCCTTCGCCTTCCATCTTGCCCGCGACGAAATCACCGTCATACCTGTCGCCATTCTCCAGCTTCAATACGCCATGGCCGTCCATCAGTCCGTTGAGCCAGTGTCCTGAATACGAATACCCGGTCCGGAACACGAGAAGCGCTCCGTCTCCTTCCGGACGCCCGTCCTTCAAGGTCCCTTTGAAGACGCTGTAGATGAACTGGCGGTCGTAATCGGGAGCGCCCTTCGCGCGCCAGCTCAAGGTGCCGGCGCCATTAGCCAGGGGATTTTCATCGGAGCGGACCGGAGCGCGAGGCTCCCAAAGAAACTCCAGATCCAGTTCAGGATGAGGATCCCAAACCCGGAATTCCTTGCGGATCAGGCCACGCGTTTCGCTGCTCCAGACGACCTCGGTCCTGTTCTTCCAAGCGCCGTCGGCAAATGCAGGTTCAGGGAATAGCGGCGAGACCGTCAGCAGTGCGGTGAAACACGCGCCGGCGAGTATTCGAGCCGCATCAATTCGTTCGCGCATCGAATGTGTGTCCGATCATCAGAACCAGCATTCAACCGTTGCCACGCGAGCAAAGGTTAGCGAACGAACCGATCGCGGGCAAGGCCCGCGAACCATATGCACTTGTCAATCATGCGTTGCGGCTCCTATAGTCGGAACGGTGCAAGGCCCTGAAGATGCGGTTGAACACACGATGCGTCGCCTGCTTGCAGCCGTTCTTGCTTTTGCCCTCCTGGTGACCAGTCCGACCCTCGCCGAGACCGGACCGACGAGGGTGATCTTGCTGTTCGTCATCAACACGCCCGATCAAAACGCAATGAACGGCGTCACCGAATGGATCAAGGCGTTCAAGAACAATCTCCGGTTCCTGCTTGCCGACTTTGACAGTGAAAATCCGGGTGCCGACCCGGTGTTCAAGGTCCAGCTGGTTTCAAAGAACGTGGAGACGGCCGATACCGATCTGCTCGAGAGCTCGTTTCAGACCCAGCCAAGCTTGCAGGTCCTGAGCACCGTCGGCAGATACGCCGGGCAATCGACCTTTGTCGATAACGACATCTATCTCGGCGATCTTCGAGGCCGGCTCAAGGCCCCTTACGTGCACTTCTCTCGGGAGATCGCGCCGGGGCTCTACTCGATCAACCGCGAGGCCCTGGCGGTCGTCACACTCTATGCGTACGGAATGGCGCTTGCGAAGGCACTGCCGGCAGATAGCAGCCGCTACGTCATCTGCAAGGTTCTCGATCGCGCGAACATGTACAGGGATCGGGATCTCGGCGCCGACATGAAGATGTACTTCGACGAGCTGTTCAAGGCGATTTCGTACGAGCTGGAGGCTCGCGCATGCGGCGGCAAAAAATAGTTTGCTGCGCCATTGCCTTCTTTTGCCTGCTGGCGGCCGGGCTGCCGGCTCGCTGTGCCGACAGGGTATCGGTTCGTACGCTGGTGCCGACTTTCTCCAGCAACACCAGCCTGGGAGCCAACGCATCGACCGTTCTAGCATTGAGGCTCTGGACGACGCTTCGTCCGCGTCCCAACCCAAATCCAAAGGATCTCTATTTCGGGTCGGGACAAATCGAATGGTCGGAGCGCGTCACCGAGAATTCACCAGAGGCCGCCAATCAGATGGCGCTTGAAACCGGCAGCGATCTCGCGCTGTGGGGCGGGGTCGAGGAGTACGGACCCGGCATCGTTGTCCTCGCAAACCTGCTCGTTGTACGCAATCGACCGGCCACCGACGACCTTCAGAAATGGGTGGTGAATTATCGTGACCAGCAGATTGAGCTCAGGCTACCAAACACCAACTATCAGTTCTCCCCGCTGGTGCTCGCAAAGGACGTGACCGCCAAATATTCGCGCCCGAACCAGATTACTGTGTGCGAGCAGAAAAGTCCGGATTGTGCCGGAAGGCGTCTCGGTAGCCCGTTTCGGTCAATCAGGATCGATGGAGATTACGCGCTCGTAAGGCAACCGAGCGGAGCTACCGGCTGGGTATTTCTTCCGGATTTGTCGAAGGCGCAGGGAGAGGTGATCGATTTCACCGCAGCGCTCATATCGTATCTGCGGGGCGACTTCGAACAGGCCGAACGATTGTTTTCCAGGGTGCGCGATTCTCAGACGGACAGCCTCGTGCATAACGACGCGTTGCTGCTTGCAGCAGTCTCTCGATTTCGCCTGGGCGACGGAATTGATGGCTTGCGGAGTGCTCATGAGCAAAACCCGTATTCGCGTTTCGGGGTTCAGGCGCTCGTCATGGCGAACATCTCGTTGGCCCAGGCGGCCCAATCTGGAGAGAGCAGGGCTGCCAGCCTGAAGGAAGCCGGCAGCTTGATCGAGGCCTATCGACACCTCTTTCCTGACACCGATCCCTGGCTCGTCGGCGTGATCAGGTCGTTGCGCTCATCCAACTAGGCCCGGATCGGAGAGCGGCATGGCCGACGTATTCATCAGCTACTCAAAGTCCCGCCGGGCGGAGACGGAGGAGCTTGCCGCGGATATCGAGGCTCGGGGATATACGGTTTGGTGGGATACGGACATGTCCCCCGGCGATCAATTCACCACCGTCATCTCCACCGAGTTGGCGCGGGCGCGCGCTGTCATCGTGATCTGGACGCCGAAATCCGTGACGTCGGACTGGGTGATCTCGGAGGCCGGCCGCGCCCTCAAGCGCAAGGTCTTGATCCCGGTTTACACGTCTGATCTGGCGATCGACTCGATCCCGCCGCCATTCGACGTTCTGCACACCGAACCGGTGACAAACCGCGAAGCGATTTTCGGTGCACTCGAAAAGCTTGGCATCAAGCCCGGCGAGCTGCCGGTCAAGCCGCCACCCAGTCCGCCTTCACGTCGAAATGTGCTTGCCTTGGCCGGCGGATCGGCTGCCGTCTGCGCGCTAGCAGCGATTCCCTTCTTGCGGAGTAAAGCTTCCGACACCGACAAGCCGGCCCGCACATTCGAGATCGGATCGGATACCATCTCGACAATTGCCTACACGATCGATGGCCACAACCTTCTCCTGGGCGGCTGGGATGGTGCCATCAGCCTGCGCGATTTTAAGAGCGGCAGCGAGGTTCGCCGTTTCGATGGTCATGCCCATGTGGTGTGGAGCCTGGCTGTCCTCCCGGACGGCCATCGGGCCATTTCGAGCGGCGACGACGGGATCGTGAAGCTGTGGGATCTGGCCAATGTCCATCCCATACGGGAGTTCAAGGGACACAGCGGCGAGGTGTGGTCGGTGTCGCTGGTGCCCGGCCAGGACAGGGCTCTTTCGGCTAGCCTCGATGGGACCATGAAGCTCTGGGATCTGTCGAAGGACATCCCGATCAGAACGTTCAACTATGGTTCGAGGCTCCTTTGCGTTGCGACGTCGCCTGACGGCAAGATCGCCGTGTCCGGAGCAAATGGCGCCATCCAATCGTGGAATGTCGACGACGGAAGCAAAATCAAGACTCTCAACGGGTTTGATGGCGATATCATCGCCATCGGCGTACTGCCCGACGGCAAGCATGTGGTTTCGGGCGGCGACGATGGCATCATTAGATTGTGGGAGCTAGCGTCGGGGCGCGAAGTCGCGAAGTTCGAAGGCAGCCGAAAAATCTCCGCGCTTGCAGTTTCACCGAACGGCCGCACCGTGATTTCGGGGGAGAGGATGCAACTGTGCGGCTTTGGGATGTTTCCAGCCATCGGTTGATCAAGAGCTTCAATGGCCACGCTGCAGCGGTCGAGTCTGCAGCGATATCTCCCGATGGCCGTTCCGCCGCAACCGGTGACAAGAAATCGGTCGTCAACATTTGGAATCTGGGAGGGACCGGCTCGACCGTTTGATCTGCCGGAAGGTTGATCGTGCTCCTCGGCGTTACGAACGGACGAGCCTTGATGTCCCGATGAGCATCGCGAGCGCCCGCTAACCCCTTGTGGTCGCGACCGGTCGATCACGGAAGTGATGTATTTGTCATGTCAGTGTGCGGCCGCACGCTCCGGAAACCGCACGCGGTTCGGTCCGGCCTGCTTAGGTTTGACGCAAGAAGAGGTGGCACCCGTCGGGTCTCCGAGGAGCTGGGGCACGCGTTGCGGAGCTGAAAACCCCCGTCCAACCGCGAAGCCATCCGTTGACAATCGACCCGGATGGTAGAATTATAACATAAATAGTTCGGAAAATAACACGATGTCACCATCGTAGCAGCGATGGGCGGAGTGGGAGGAGAAGGTGGAGCCGTCTGGTTCGGTTGCAGCACAACCGACGCCGCCGCTTGTGCTGGTCAACGGCATCAACAAGCGCTTTGGCGGCGTGCGCGCGCTGCGCGACGTCAGCCTCGAGGTGCGGGCCGGCGAGGTGCATGCGCTGCTGGGCGAGAACGGCGCCGGAAAATCCACGCTGATCAAGATTCTCAGCGGTGTTCATGCCTTCGACAATGGCTCAATCGAGATTGCGGGCCGGCGGGTGGCATTCGACAGTCCGGCAAAGTCGCGCGAGGCGGGGATCGCCGTCGTCTATCAGGACCTCAGCCTTGTTGAGTCCTTGAGCGTAGCCGACAATCTGCTGCTCGGTCGTGAACCACGCACCCGTTTCGGCTTCGTCAGGAAGCGCGAATTGATGGCACAGGCCGAGGCGTTTCTGACGCAGCTCGGCATCCCCCTCGATATCAAGGCCACCGTCGGCTCGCTGCCGTTTGCCTATCGCCAGATGACGGAGATCGCGAAGGCGCTGATGGGCGAGGTGCGGTTGCTGATTCTCGATGAGCCGACGTCCTCGCTGACATCGGACGAGGTCCGCATCCTGTTCGAGGCAATCGGCAAGGTGACGCGCCGCGGCGTCGGCGTGATCTATGTGACGCACCGGCTGAATGAAGTCTTCGAGATTTCGCAGCGCGTGACCGTGTTGCGCGACGGAGCCAATGCCGGCACTTTCGTCACCGCCGATACCGACATGAAGCGGCTGGTCAATGCGATCGTCGGCATCGATCGGGCGTTGCCGGTGACGACGAGGGCCGAGCCGCAAGCTGCCCGCGCCTTCGAAGCGGCTCCGGTTCTGTCGCTGTCGAATGTCTCCAACGACCGGATGCGCGCTGTCGACCTGTCGGCCCTGAAAGGCGAGATCCACGGGCTGGCCGGGTTGATCGGCAGCGGGCGTACCGAGATTCTCGAGACGATCTTTGGGCTACGTCCCGTCGAGCATGGCTCGTTGCAGATCGACGGCCGCGACTGGCTGCCAAAGAACCCGGCGGATGCGATCGACCGGGGAATAGCCCTGGTGCCGGAGGATCGTCACGTCCAGGGCCTGGTGCTCGACCATTCGATCGAGCGCAACGTCACGCTGTCGCGGCTTCCTTACTTTTCGCGCTGGGGCTGGATGCAGCAGGCCGCGGCCGCCAGGCGCGCGGAGACCGCGATCGGCAGGCTAGCTGTGAAGGCGCCGGGCGCGTCGAGCCTGGTCAGGACGCTCTCCGGCGGCAATCAGCAGAAGGTGGTGTTCGGCAAGTGGAATGATCCGAGGCCGCGCGTTTTGCTGCTGGACGAACCCACAGTCGGCGTCGACGTCGGCGCGCGCGAGGAGATTTATGGCGTGATCCGGCACGCCGCTCGCGACGGCACCGGTGTGCTGGTCGTGTCGTCCGACCTGGTCGAATTGATCGAGCTCTGCGACCGCATCTCGGTGATCGTTGACGGCAGCGTGGCCCGCACGCTTGTGCGCGGCGAGATCGACGACGCCGAAGAGCTCCACCATTTGCTTCAACTGTACCAGGCGTCCGGCCAAGGCGTTCTTGACAAAGCCGCATTGCACGAGTTGCCCGCATGACCGAACTGACTGCCCCCAACGTCGTCGCATCGCCGACCAGATCCGACCGCCGCCGCAAGCTGCTGCAGAATTTGTTGCGCGGCGAACGGCCCTACATGCTCTACATCGCCTTCGTGATCCTGCTGGTCGTGTTCAGCCTGTCATCGCCCTGGTTCCTGTCGGTCGAGAATTTCCTGAATATCGGACGGCAGACGACGCTGGTGTCGATCATCGCGGTCGGCATGACCTTCATCATCATCGCGCGCCAGATCGATCTATCGGTGGCATCGACGCTGGCCCTGTCGGGGATGGCGGCTGCGCTGGCGATGAGCCAGATCAACAACAGCTGGATCGTCGGCGCCGCCGCCGGGCTCGGCACCGGTGCGCTGGTCGGGTTGCTCAACGGCATCCTGACCACGCAGCTTCAGATCCCGTCCTTCCTGGTGACACTTGGCACCCTGAGCATGGCGCGCGGACTGGCGATGATGGTCACCAACACCAAGCCGGTCATCATCACCAACGAGACCTATTTTGCGATCTTCGGCGAAGGGTCTTTTCTCGGCATCCCCGTGCCGATTGCCTGGACGCTGGCGGCGATGATCGTCGGCATCCTGCTGCTGCACTACAACGTGTTCGGGCGGAGGATCTACGCGGTCGGCGGCAACCCGACCGCGGCATTGTATTCCGGCATCAACACCAAATGGGTGACGACGGCGGCCTTTGTTCTCACCGGCACGCTGGCCGGCCTCGCAGCGCTGGTGCTGTCTGCTCGTTCGCATGCCGCGCGGCCCGATGTCGTGCAAGGCATGGAGCTCGACGTCATCGCAGCCGTCATCCTCGGTGGCTGCAGCCTGTTCGGCGGGCGCGGCTACATCCTGGGGACGCTGTTCGGCAGCCTGATCATCGGCACGCTCAACAATGGTCTCGTGCTGCTTGGCGTCAGTTCGCCGATGCAGCTCGTGATCAAGGGCGCAATCATCGTGGCCGCGGTGGCCTTCACCAAACGCTAGTCGAAGTCGAAACGCGGCGCATGAGGCACGGAATCTTCGCGCTGCACGGTAGGGGCAAGGTCGCCGGCCCTCGGTCAATCGGCGACCAAAATGGGAGGAAACAATGAAGCCAATCTTGCGACAAAGTGTGCCGCTGACCATGCTGATTGCTGCGACGGCCATCTCGATCGCTCCCTCGGCCCGCGCCGAAGTCCCCGCAACCTGCGTCAAGGGGGTCGACCTCGCAACGCTCGGACCGAAATCGATCGTCGGCCAGGGACCGCATGGCGAGAAGGCCGCTTCGCCCGAAGTGCTCGCACTGTCGGACGCGGATGCTGCCAAGATCAAGGAGAAGCATTTCAAGGTCGGCATCTCCATGCAGACCGTCGACCTGGACTGGTCGCAGCTCCAGATTCAGGGCATCACCGACACGCTGAAGAAATACGGCGTGACGGTGACGGGCGTTGCCTCCGCCGAATATCAGGTCGACAAGCAGATCGCCGATATCGAGAATACGATCCAGCAGCATCCGGACGGCATCATCTCGATCCCGGTCGATTTCACCGCCACCGCGCCGACCTACAAAAAGATCGCCAAGGCCGGCATCAAGCTGGTGTTGATGGACAGCATCCCGACCGGCCTCAAGCACCCCGAGGAATACGCCGCGATGGTCTCGGCAGACAGCCAGGGGAACGGGTTGATCGCAGCGCAAATCCTTGCGTCCTGCGTTGCGCAGGGCGGCACCATCGGCCTCGTCAATTTCGGCGTCGACTATTTCAGCACCAACGAGCGCACCAAGGGCGTGCGCGAGTGGATGAAGGCGAACCGGCCGGACATCAAGATGAAGCAGGTCGATTTCACCGACCCGCCGAAGGTCTCGCAGATCGCCGGCGACTTCCTTACCGGCAACCCTGATATCAAGGGCCTGTTCGCGGTCTGGGATCAGCCGGCGCTGGATACGCTGAGTTCGATGCGCGCTCAGAGCATCAACATCCCGGTCACGACCGTTGACCTCGGCCTGCAATCGGCGATCGAGATCGCCAAGGGCGGTCCGTTGAAGGCGACCGGCTCGCAGCGTCCCTATGATCAGGGCGTCGCAGAGGCACTGGCGATGATGAATGCGCTGCTCGGCAAGGAAACGCCCGGCTGGATCGGCGTGCAGTCGCTGCCGGTGACGCAGTCGAACGTGCTGGAATCCTACAAGACGGTGTTCAAGAAGGAGCCGCCGCCCGAACTGATGGATGCCTGCAACAAGGCCAAGCCTGCCTGCAACTGAGCCTTGACCCGCGATGCGCGGTTTTGCGAGGCCACGCATCGCCGACCAGCCTGATCCGGGCGAGCCAGCCCCCGTTCGGATCAGGTTGCGCTCGTCACATACTCGACAGGAAGGCTGCGGAAGTGCTTGCGCATGTCTGACGGCACCGAGCCGCCGACGATGATCCGCGAAAACGCGCTGACGTCCGAGAAGAAGGCGGGCTTGAGACTGCCGAGCTTGCTGGCATCGACGACCAGAATGCTTTCCATCGCAGTGGCGATCGCAGCCTGCTTGATCGCGACCTCGTGAAAATTGGAGCAGCTCGAGCCGCGGGTCCAGTGCAAGCCTCCGGCGGAGATGAAGGCCTTGTTGATCCCGAGCCGCCGCAGATAGGACAGCCCGTCGTCGGACGAGAACGACTGCGATGACGGGTGATAGAGGCCGCCCATCAGCATCACCTGCGTGGCCGGTCGCCGCGTGACGATCGTCGCCACGTTCATCGAATAGCAGATCACCGAGAGCGGCATATCCTCGGGCAGGCAGTCTGCCAGCGACTGCATCGTGGTGCCGCAGTCGATGAAGATCGTGTCGCCTTCCTTGATCGATGCCGCCGCCGACCGGCAGGCGAGCAGCTTGTCCTGGGTGTGCTGATCGATCTCCTGCTCGAACGTGTACTTGATGCCGGTCGGAGATGCCGCGTTCACGACGTAGCCGCCGAGCAGGGCGAGCGCAGCCTCCGGTCCGGCGAGGTCGCGCCGCACCGTCATCTCGGACACCTTGAGCAGCTCCGCGGCATCCTTCAAGTGCAGCGCGCCGCTGCTTTCGACAGCGCGGCGCAGCCGCTGCAGGCGCTGAACGCGTGTCTCGCTGGGTCGTGCGTTCGGTGTTTCAGCCATTTTGCTCACCGAGCTTGCTTATCCGGTTGACAATGATCTTACAATGATGTGAGTTTAGCAACGACAATATGTTACAATAATAACATCAAGGGCTGGCGGCCAATCCGCGGTCTGACGATGTCATGCATCGGCGGGCTGCGGCTCCGGCGGGCAAGGTCTGGGAGGATCCCATGTTGCAATGGACACATTCAGTCTATCTGCCGATCTGCTCGATTCGCTAGAACCGCCGGCGTTGCGATGGTGCAGAGCGTGCGCATTCCAAATCCTTCCGCCGTGCCGGTACAGCCCGGTGCGCAGGGCGACGGCGATCTCCATCCGGTCGCGCGCAACAGCGGCCGTCCGCTCGAGATGGATTGGGTCGACGAGACCAGGATCAATCTGTCTGCCGCCGAGCGGCGCGTGGCGAGCTTGCCGGGTCGGCGTACTGTCAAGAAGGACGCGCAGGCCGCTTGGCTGCTCAAGGCGATCACCTGCATCGATCTGACGACGCTCAATGGCGACGACACGGCGGAGCGGGTGAAGCGACTCTGTGCCAAGGCGAAGGCGCCGGTCCGCAGCGACCTGCTCGAGGCGCTCGGCTTTGCCGGGCGCGATCTGCACGCCGGCGCGATCTGCGTCTATCACCGTTTCGTCGCCACGGCGGTCGAGGCGCTCGACGGATCCGGCATCCCTGTCGCCGCGGTGTCGACCGGATTTCCGGCTGGCCTTGTGCCGCACGACATTAAGCTCAAGGAAATCGAGGCGTCGGTCCGCGACGGCGCGCAGGAGATCGACATCGTCATCACCCGCGAGCATGTGCTGACCGGCGATTGGCGTGCGCTTTATACGGAGGTCAGGGATTTTCGCGCGGCGTGCGGCGAGGCGCATCTGAAGACGATCCTGGCCACCGGCGACCTCAAGACATTGCGCAACGTCGCCAAGGCTTCGATGGTTTGCATGATGGCCGGCGCGGACTTCATCAAGACCTCCACCGGCAAGGAAGGCGTCAATGCGACGCTGCCCGTGACGCTCGCAATGCTGCGGATGATCCGCCTTTACCAGGAGCGCACCGGCTACAGGATCGGCTTCAAGCCGGCCGGGGGAATCTCGACCGCCAAGGACGTGCTCAACTATCAATTCCTGATGAAGGAGGAATTGGGCCGCGACTGGCTCGAGCCGGATCTGTTCCGCATCGGAGCCTCCAGCCTGCTCGCCGACATCGAGCGCCAGCTCGAGCATCACGTCACCGGCCGCTACTCGGCCTTCAACCGTCATCCCGTGGGCTGAGCATGAGCGTCGCACAATACTACGAGACCATGGACTATGGTCCCGCGCCCGAGGCCGACGGCGAGGCGCGCGCCTGGCTGAAGCGCCACGACGCGACTTTCGGACATTACATCGGCGGCAAATTTGTCGCGCCTCAATCCGGCAAGCATCTGACGACGATCGAGCCGGCCACCGGCAAGACATTGGCGAAGATCGCGCAGGGTGCTTCTGCCGATGTCGAGGCTGCGGTCGGCGCCGCGCGGTCAGCGCAACCACTTTGGGCCAAGCTCGGCGGCCACGGCCGCGCCCGCCATCTCTATGCACTGGCGCGCATGCTGCAGCGTCACGCGCGGTTGTTCGCGGTGCTGGAGGCGATCGACAACGGCAAGCCGATCCGGGAAACCCGCGATCTCGACGTGCCGCTTGCCGCGCGCCATTTCCTGTATCACGCCGGCTGGGCCCAGCTGCAGGAGCGCGAGTTCGCCGATCAGGTGCCGATCGGTGTGATCGGGCAGATCATTCCCTGGAATTTCCCGCTGCTGATGCTGGCGTGGAAGATCGCGCCTGCGCTGGCCGCAGGCAATACGGTGGTGCTCAAGCCCGCGGAATTTACGTCGCTCACGGCCCTACTGTTCGCCGAGCTTGCGGCTGCGGCCGGTCTGTCACCGGGCGTGCTGAACGTCGTGACCGGTGATGGCGCGACGGGTGCGTTGCTTGTCGAAAATCCGGGTGTTGACAAGATCGCATTCACAGGATCGACCGAGGTCGGCCGGCTGATCCGCCAATCCACCGCAGGCACCGGGAAGTCGCTGACGCTCGAGCTCGGTGGCAAATCGCCCTTCATCGTCTTCGATGACGCCGACATCGACGGCGCGGTCGAGGGGGTGGTCGATGCGATCTGGTTCAACCAGGGGCAGGTCTGCTGCGCCGGTTCGCGGCTCTTGCTGCAGGAAGGTATCGCAGAGACGTTTCGCCGACGGCTGATCCGGCGCATGGAGACGCTTCGCGTCGGCCCGCCGCTCGACAAGTCGATCGACATGGGGGCGGTGGTCGCGCCCGTGCAGCTCGAACGGATCAGGTCGCTGGTCGAGACCGGGGTGAAGGAGGGCGCCGAGAAATATCAAGCGCCGGGCGCGCTGCCGGCGGAGGGCTGCTTCTATCCGCCGACCCTGCTCTGGAATGTGCATCCCGCTTCGACGGTGGCGATCGAGGAGATTTTTGGGCCGGTGCTGGTGGCGATGACATTCCGCACGCCCGACGAGGCGGTGATGCTCGCCAACAACACGCGCTACGGGCTTGCCGCAAGCGTATGGAGCGAGACGATCGGGCTGGCGCTGGATATCGCGCCGAAGCTTTTGGCCGGCGTGGTCTGGATCAACGCGACCAATTTGTTCGATGCCAGCGTCGGCTTTGGCGGTTACCGCGAGTCAGGCTTTGGCCGCGAGGGCGGCCGTGAAGGCATGTACGAATATCTGAAGCCGAAGGCATGGAGCGGGCGCAAGGCGCGCGCGAAGGCGTTGCCGCCGCCGGCGCCTGCCGCCGATGGTGGCGGGTTTGGCGTGCCGGCGATCGACCGCACGGCAAAACTGTTCGTCGGCGGCAAGCAGGTGCGTCCCGACGGCAATTATTCGCGTGCGGTGCTTTCGCCGAAGGGCAGGCATCTCGGCGAGGCCGGCGAGGGCAACCGCAAGGACATCCGCAATGCCGTGGCTGCGGCGCGCGCCGCCGAAGCCTGGGCGAGGGCGACCGCGCATAATCGCGCCCAGATCCTCTATTACCTTGCCGAGAATCTCTCCGCGCGCAGCGACGAATTCGCCAGGCGCATCGCCGACATGACGGGCATATCGGCCGCCAAGGCGCGTACCGAGGTCAACACGAGCATCGAGCGGCTGTTCAGCTATGGCGCCTGGGCCGACAAATTCGAAGGAACTGTCCACGCGCCGCCATTGCGCGGCGTGGCGCTCGCGATGCATGAGCCGATCGGAGTTGTTGGCGTGGCCTGTCCGGACGAGGCACCGCTGCTCGGTTTCATCAGTTTGGTGGCGCCGTTGATCGCATTGGGCAATCGCGTCGTCGTCGTGCCGAGCGAGCGGCATCCGCTCGCCGCGACCGATTTCTACCAGGTCCTGGAGACGTCGGACGTACCGGCGGGCGTCGTCAATATCGTCACGGGTGATCGCGACGGTCTCGTGAAGGTCCTCGCCGAGCACGACGATGTCGACGCGCTCTGGGCGTTCGGATCGCAGGAGGCTTCGGCGGCGGTGGAACGGCTGTCGGTCGGCAATCTCAAGCGCACGCTGGTCGATCACGGTCTGTTGCTCAATTGGTACGACAAGGCTGCGTGTGAAGGCCCGATCCTGCTGCGCCACGCCGTGCAGGTGAAGAACATCTGGATCCCCTATGGTGACTAGAGTCACCAGATCACTGTAACGACAACAGCGATCCGGACCGTCAGCGTTCGGACGATTTCGAGGATCAAGGAGGGAAGGCAACATGCTGAAGGGCATCGATCCACTGCTCAATGCCGATGTGCTCCATGCATTGCGCGCGATGGGGCATGGCGACCGTCTGGTCGTTTGCGATACCAACTTTCCGGCCGATTCCATCGCGCGCCAGACGGTATTCGGCCGGCTGCTGCGTATCGACAATGTCAGCACCGCGAGGGCGATCGAGGCTATTCTCTCCGTCATGCCGCTTGATACCTTTGTCGACGATGCAGCCACCCGGATGGAGATCGTCGGCCAGCCGCAGGAGGTGCCGCCGGTGCAGCGCGAGGTGCAGACCGCGATCGATCGCGCAGAAGGGCGGTCCTGGCCGCTGGTCGGCGTCGAGCGCCATGCCTTCTACGAGAAAGCCAAGTCCGCCTATTGCGTGATCGCGACCGGCGAGCGCCGCTTCTATGGCTGCTTCCTGTTCAGCAAGGGCGTGATCGCGCCGGACGGAGAATGATCACCATGAGCAGGAATGGCGTCGCCGTCCTTGGCGTGTTCGTCGTCGATCTCGCGTTCCGCGCGGGCAATATGCCGGCGATCGGCGAGACGATCGCCGGGTCAGGATTTGCGATGGGACCCGGCGGCAAGGGCTCCAATCAGGCGGTCGCGGCCGCGCGTGCGGGCGCTGCCGTGACCTTCATCTCCAGGATCGGCAGCGACGCTTTCGGCGAACTTGCGATCAAGACCTGGGAGGCCGAGGGAATCCGGCCGCGTGTGGCCAGGACTGCGGAAGCGCCGACCGGCGCGGCGTTCATCTATGTCCACGAGACGCGCGGCGATAACGCGATCATCGTGGTGCCGGGTGCTGCGGGCGGTATCAGCCCGGCTGATATCGACGCGGTGGCGGGTGCCATTCGCGACAGCCGCGTGTTCGTGACGCAACTCGAGCAGCCGGTCGACGCGGCGTTCAGGGGGCTTGAGATTGCGCGCGCGGCCGGCAGCATCACGGTGTTCAATCCGGCGCCGGCGATCAAGTTCGACAGCAGCCTGTTTGCGCTGTGCGACTATGTCGTCCCCAACGAGACCGAGGCTGAAGCGTTGACCGGGATCGCGGTGGGCGATCTCGACGGCGCTCGCCGCGCTGGCGACGCGCTGCTGGCCAAGGGGGCGGGGACCGCGCTGATCACGCTCGGCGAGCGTGGCGCGCTGTTCCATGCGCGGGACCGCTCGTTGCACGTGCCGCCCTTCGCAGCCGGCAAGGTGGTCGAGACCACCGGCGCGGGCGACGCCTTCGTCGGCGGCTTCGCGGCGGCGCTCGCGGATGGCGTCGATCCGCTGAAGGCTGCGCGCTTCGGATCGGCCACGGCGGGAATCTCGGTGACGCGACCGGGGACGGCGCCGGCGATGCCGCGGCGTACGGAGATCGAAGCGCTGCTGAAGGGCTGATCCTCCGATGATGCGGAATGATCCGATCAAGCACGTCTTCATCTGGCCGGCGGTGCTCGTCGTGCTGGCGATCTCGATCTTTCCGCTGATCTATTCGCTGACCACCAGCTTCCTCAGCTACCGCCTGATTCCGCCGATCCCGCCGCGGGTGGTTTGGCTCGGTAATTATGCGACGCTGCTGCAGGAGCCGCGGTTCTGGAATGCGATCTTCACCACGACGCTGATCGCCTTCATCGCCGTCGGGCTGCAATATGTAATCGGATTTGGCGTGGCGCTCGCGCTCAATGCGCGCGTGCCAGGCGAACGGCTGTTTCGCGTCGCGTTGCTGCTGCCGATGCTGCTCGCGCCGGTCGCGGTCGCACTGGTCGCGCGCATGATCTTCAACCCGACCATGGGACCGCTCAATCAGCTCTTGGGCAAGTTCGGCCTGGTCAATTTGCCGTTCCTCACCAATGGACACTGGGCGCTGGCCTGCATCATCGCGGTCGAGGTCTGGCAGTGGACGCCCTTTATCATCCTGATGATGCTGGCCGGCCTGCAGACGCTGCCGGAGGACGTCTACGAGGCCGCCGAGCTCGAGAACGCCAGCGCCTGGCAGCAGTTTTGGGGCATCACCTTTCCGATGCTGCTGCCGATCTCGGCGGCGGTGGTCTTCATTCGCCTGATCGAGAGCTACAAGATCATGGACACCGTGTTCGTGATGACGGGCGGCGGACCTGGCGTCGATACCGAGACCCTGACCCTGTTCGCCTATCAGGAGGGCTTCAAGAAGTTCAATCTCGGCTACACGTCGGCACTCAGCTTCCTGTTCTTGATCGCCATCACGATCATCGGCGTCACTTATCTGGCGCTGCTCCGGCCGCATCTGGAGAAGCGCCGATGAGCGGGCAGGGCCTGACCGGACTGTCGCCTTGGAGCCGCCGGCTGGTCGCCGCGGGTGTTCTCGCCTGGTGCCTGATCACCGTGTTTCCGCTCTACTGGGTGGTCGTGACCGCGTTCAAGACACCGCCCGGCGTGGTCGGCGGCCCGACCTATCTGCCATTCATCGACTTCACGCCGACCTTGCAGCCCTTCATCGACCTCTATCAGGGCATCCGCGGCGAGTTCTTCCGGACCTTCCTGAACTCGACCATCGTGGGCCTCTCGGCAGCCGCGATCGCCACCGCGATCGGCGCGATGGCCGCCTATGCGCTGGTGCGGTTCGAATTCAGGGTCCGGCTCGGTGCAGGCCTTGCCTTCTTCCTGCTCGCACTTGGCGGTTACCTCGTCTTCAACAACAATTTTGGATTCACCCGACCGCAGGCGCTGCTGCTCGCATTCCCGATCGCGCTGGCCGTTGCGATCATTGCCAACCGCCTGCCGCTGCCTGGGCCGATTCTCGGTAACGAGGACATTCTGTTCTGGTTCGTCAGCCAGCGCATGTTCCCGCCGATCGTCACCGCATTTGCGCTCTATCTGCTCTACAGCGAGATCGGCCGGCTCGGCTTCCAGCTGATCGACAGCTATATCGGCCTGACGCTGTGTTACGTCGCCTTCTCGCTTCCGATCGTGGTCTGGCTGATGCGCGACTTCTTCGAGGCTGTTCCGATCGAGGTTGAGGAAGCAGCGATGGTCGACAACGTGCCGAGCTGGCGCATCTTCATCGGCATCGTGGTGCCGATGTCGATGAACGGGTTGCTCGCGACGTTCATGATCACGCTGGCCTTTGTCTGGAACGAGTTCCTGTTCGCGCTGTTCCTGACCAATTCGCGATGGCAGACGCTTCCGATCCTCGTGGCGGGGCAGAATAGCCAGCGCGGCGACGAATGGTGGGCGATCTCGGCGGCGGCGCTCGTCGCCATCGTTCCGATGATGATCATGGCAGGTTTGCTCAGCCGGATGATGCGGTCGGGCCTGCTGCTCGGAGCTATCAAGTAAGAAAACCTAGGGAGGACAAAAATAATGTTGCGACGAACGTTCCTGATGCTTGCCACTTCGCTGGCGACAGTTTGCGGCGTGGGCGAGGCGAGCGCTGCCTGCAGCCCGGACTATACCGGCGTCACCCTGACGGTGGCGTCGCAGACCGGCCCCTATATCGCGTCCGCGCTCAAGCTCGGCGCCGACGAATGGGCGAAGAAGACCTGCGGCAAGGTCAACGTCGTCGAGTTTCCGTGGTCGGAGCTCTATCCGAAGATCGCGACCTCGCTCACGGCATCGGACGCGACATTCGATCTCGTCAGCTTCGCGCCGGCCTGGCTGCCGGACTTCGTGCCCTATCTCAGCGAGATGCCGAAGGAGATGCAGTCCGGCAAGGACTGGGATGACATCGAGCCGGCCTACCGCGAGCGCCTGATGGTGTGGGAAGGCAAGATATATTCGCAGTCGATGGACGGCGACGTCCACACCTACACCTACCGCACCGATCTGTTCGGCGATCCCAAGGAGAAGGAGGCGTTCAAGGCCAAATACGGCTATGACCTCGCGCCGCCAAAGACCTGGAAACAGTATCTCGACATCGCCGAGTTCTTCCAGCGCCCGGACAAGGGATTGTGGGGAACGGCGGAGGCATTCCGCCGCGGTGGCCAGCAGTTCTGGTTCTTCTTCAGCCATGCTGCGGCTTACACCAACAATCCGAACTATCCGGGCGCGATGTTCTTCGATCCCGAGACGATGGATGCGCAGATCAACAATCCGGGCTGGGTGAAGGGACTGGAGGAATACATCCGCGCCTCCAAGCTCGGCCCGCCCAACGCGCTGAACTTCTCGTTCGGCGAGGTGAACGCGGCGGTGGCCGGCGGTCAGGTGGCCGAGTCGATCGGCTGGGGCGACACCGGCGTCATCGCCGCCGATCCCAAGCAATCGAAGATCTCGGGCAAGGTCGGCTCGGCGATGCTGCCCGGTTCGGACGAGATCTGGAACGCCAAGACCAAGACCTGGGACAAGTTCCCGAGTGTTGTGCCGGGCCCGTTCATGGCGTTCGGCGGCTGGCAGATCGCGGTGCCGAAGGCCGGCAAGAACCAGCAGGCGGCCTGGGACTTCGTCAAGACGCTGACCAGCCCCGACGTGTCCGGCCAGGCGGCGATCACCGGCGGCAGCGGCGTCAATCCCTATCGCAAGTCGCACACCGCCAATCTCCAGCTCTGGAGCAAGATCTTCTCGCCTGAGGAGGCCAAGGAATACCTCGGCGCGCAGTCCGACTCCATCAACGCCAAGAATGTCGCGCTCGACATGCGTCTGCCGGGCTACTTCTCCTACACCGAGGTCGTGGAGATCGAACTCGGCAAGGCGCTGGCAGGCCAGACCACGCCGAAGGCCGCGCTCGACGCGATCGCGAAGGAATGGAACCGGCTGACCGACGAGTTCGGCCGTGCCAAGCAGCTCGCCGCCTATCGCGCGGCGATGGGCCTGCCGCCCAGGAACTAGCAAGAACTAGCATGCCATTGAGATGGTCCCGGATGACGCGCGATCGTCATCCGGGGCTCAATGATCTCCGGCAAGAGACGGAAACAGGACTTTATGGCTCACGTCGAGATCGAGAACGTCAGCAAGGCATACGGGCCCTACAAGATCATCGAAGGGCTTGATCTCAACGTCGCCGACAAGGAGTTTGTCGTGCTTGTCGGTCCGTCCGGCTGCGGCAAGACGACAACCTTGCGGATGATCGCGGGACTTGAGACCGTCACCAGCGGCACCATCCGCATCGGAAACCGCGACGTCACCCAGTTGCGCCCGGGTTGCGCAATTGCGCCATGGTGTTTCAGAACTACGCGCTCTATCCGCATATGACCGTCGGCGAGAATATCACCTATGGCATGAAGGTGCGGGGCGAACCACGCGCCGGCATCGAGAAGGCGGTCAAGGATGTGGCGCGGGTACTCGACCTCGAGCAGTATCTTGACCGGCGTCCCAAGCAGCTCTCGGGCGGCCAACGCCAGCGCGTGGCGATCGGCCGCGCCATCGTGCGCAGCCCCGATGTCTTTCTGTTCGACGAGCCGCTGTCGAATCTCGATGCCAAACTCCGTATCGAGATGCGGACCGAGATCAAGGCGCTGCATCGCCGGCTCGCCAAGACCATCGTCTATGTGACGCATGACCAGGTCGAAGCCATGACGATGGCCGATCGTGTCGTCGTGATGAACCGCGGCCGGATCGAGCAGGCGGCCGACCCGATCACGCTGTACGAGCAGCCGAGCAATCTCTTTGTGGCGGGCTTTATCGGCGCACCCAGCATGAATTTCATCCATGGCGAGATCGTCGCGCGCGACGGTGCGCTGCTCTTCACCGCGCCGTCGGGAGCAGCGCTGAGATTGCCGAAATCACGCGAGGCTGCCTATGCGGGGAGCATCGGGAAGCCGGTCGTGCTTGGCGTGCGGCCGGACCACGTCCTCCCGCAGGGCGCTCCAGCCGGCAGCACGATCCGCATGATCGTGAAGGATGTCGAGCCGTTGGGGCCGCACACGCTGGTGATTGGCGCGGTCAGCGACTTTCCATTCACCGCGCAAGTGCCGGTCGGTACCACCGCAGAGCCGGATCGGCCCTTCGACGTAGGAGTAGATCTCGAGCGCGTGCATCTGTTCGACAAATCGTCGGGAAAGATCATTCCGACGTAAGGCGGACATCGGCGCTTCGAAGATTGAGGGCCTTGATCGTTCGGTCCTGGTCGGATCAGCGATCGGCAGTCAGCTGTTGGCGATATCGCTCGGCATCCCAATTCAGCAACGCATGCTCACTCTCTGCCGCTAGATAGTTGACGCGTGCAGTCAGGGGGACGCGGCAGGTGACCAGTGCAAGACAGCTCAGCATGGCTTCCGCGCCGTCGCTGGCGTCCTCGCGGATCAGGCTGCCGACGTCGGGGACGAGAAGGGCAACCGGCGGCGGCAGCCCGTCCGCAATGGTCCGCGCGATCATGACGTTCAGCTTCTCGCGATGCTCCAGGACCGGCAGTCCCGGGCCAAGGAAGACGACGTGATCAGGATAAAGCGAGCCGCTGGTTGCGATCGCGCGGCTGTAGCGGTCGGTGGCAATGTTGTGGCAGCGCGGATCCCGCGGCAGGCGATAGTTTGTGCCTGCGCAGATCGTTCGGAGCGCATCGTGATCCGCGGTTGGCGCGCCGCGCGGCTCCAGCATGAGGCGCTTCTCGACGTCGGCCACCATGGCCTCCGCCGCATTGCCGGTGGCTGCGCCAACCACCAGGCCGTGATTGCCGAGGACCAGGACGTCGACCGCATCCTGTGCAATCGCCTCACTGACCGCGCGTGCGAGCGGCAGTCCCGGGTGGTGATAGTCGAGGTAACGCCAGGCCAATCCGTCCAGTCGCCGGGCAAATTCGTCGCGGGCGTCGGTTCGCACCGCCCATGCGATGGTGTTGATCGAATGCACATGCAGCACGACCTGGTGCGGCATCAGCGCATGCAGCGAGGTCTCGATCGAGGCGCGCAGCGTCGTCCCGGCGTTCGGAGCGAGCGGGACGCGTTCGTCGCCTTGCGCCAGCGCCGTGCGCGCGGCCGACAATGCGACCGGTACGAAAATGTCCCTGTCCTCGGCATCGGCGAGCCAGGTGCCCGACGCCTTCACCCACAGCACGTCGCCATCCTTGACCGACGAATTGCCGCCGGCACCCTGAACCAGCAGGATATTGCTGCCGACGCGAGCCGACATCTGGCGCAATTCGTTCAGTATTTGAGGCTGTCGCATCGGGGCTGTTCTCACCAGATCAGATGGTCCATCGTCCAGTGCGGCATCCGTGCCGCCGTGCCGGCTGCGATCCTGATCGCTTGCGGCAGATTGCTTGCCTGCGCCAGCGTCGCCCGGTGGGCGCCGGAGCCGATCAACAGGGTCAGCATGCCGGCGGCACGTCCACCGGCGATGTCGTGATCGAGCGAATCGCCGATAACCAGGATCCGGTCCGGCGGTGGATGTCCCAATTGGTCGCGCGCGGCGGCAAACATCGGTGGATACGGCTTGCCCACGAACAGCACGGTACCCTCGAGTGATTGGTAGAATGCGGCAAGCGCGCCAGGTGCCGGGATCAGCCCGGCGGCGCCGAACATCACGAGGTCGGGATTGGCGCACAGCATTGGCAGTCGCCGCGCGGCAGCCGCCATCAGCAGCGCACGCCAGCGTTCGGGCTCGGCCGTATCATCATCGAGCCCGCCGAGCAGGATGAAATCAGCCTCGTACACAGTCGAAGCCATCGCGAGATCGATGCCTTCGACGATCGAGTGGTCTCCGTCGCGCGAGATCAGGAAGCAGGCGCGTCCAAGTCCTGCAAAGGGAGGCTGCTCGCGCGCATGCAGACCGCGCCAGGTGACCTCGCCCGAGGACAACACGCCGTCATAGGCCTCTGGCGGCAGGCCGAGCGCCGCGAGCCGTCGCTGATTGCTGCTGGCGCGTTTGCCGGAATTGGAGAGGATCAGGATGCGCTTGCCGGCCTCACGCAGCCTTGCCACGCAATCCAGCGCCGCAGGGAACACCGCCAGCCCCTCGTGCAGCGTGCCCCATTGGTCGAGCAGCACGTGATCGAAGCGGTCGACGACCGCGTGAAGGCCGGCGATCGCGGTCGCATCGGCCGTCATGGCGGACCGCCATTCAGCGCCAGCAGGGCGGCGCCGTAGCTTGCTTCCGTCTGCTCGGCGACCGAGACAGGAACGCCAAGAATGCGGTGCCTGATCCTGGTCCATGCGTCGTTCTTCGCGCCGCCGCCGATCCCGATGACGCGGCGCAGGCGCGGTGCGCCGAGCCGCGCCAGCTGCCGATAGGCGAGGGCTTCCACCGAGGCAATGCCCTCGAGCAGGCCCTGAAAGAAGCGATGATCTTCCGCCGGGCGCGGCGTGATCCGTGCGGCCAGCGCAGGATCGGCGATCGGAAAGCGTTCGCCGGGCTTGGGGAGCGGATAGTAGTCGAGCCCGGTCGGCTCGTTGGGCGTCACCTGCGGTGTCAGCCGTTCCATCTCGTCGGCGGTGAAATGCGCCAGAAGCGCGGCGCCGCCGGAGTTCGAGGCACCGCCGGCGAGCCAGCGCTCGCCGAGCCGGTGCGAATAGACGCCCTGGTCGGCCGCGAAGATCGGCTGGGTCGCAAGCTGCTTCACCACCAGCGTGGTGCCGAGCGAGGTGACGGCATCGCCCGGCTGGTCGGCCCGCGTCGCGATGAAGGCCGCAACGCCATCGGTGGTGCCCGCCGCGACCTGCGCTGTGGGGGGCAGCCCCAGCGACCGCGCGATCTGCGGATCCATCTCGGCGAATGGCGTGCCCGGCACCAGCACCTCGGGAAGCAGATCGTCGCGCGCGCCGAGCTGGTCAAGCCAGGGTGGCCAGGCGCGCGCGACCGGGTCGTAACCGAGCTTCAGCGCGTTGTTCTCGTCGCTGATGCCATGACAGCTGGCGAGCCGGCCTGCGATCCAGTCCGCCTGGTGTACGGCGTGGCGCGCATCGCCGATATAGCCGTGGGTCAGGAGATAGAGCAGCTTGGCGAGCGCGCTGCTCGCGCCATGCGCGCCGCTTTCGAGCGGTGCGATTGCCGCCACGCGCATCGCCTCACGTGTGGCGCGCGCGTCATTGTACATCAGACCCGGCGAGCAGGGGCGGCCGATCGCATCGACCAGCAATAGCGTGCCCGATGTGCCGTCGACGACGATGCGCGTGATGTCGCCGAGACCGACGGTCTCGCCAAGCTTGCGGATTGCCGCCACCGCGGCCTGCCACCAGAGCTCCGGTGTCTGGTCGATCGCGTTGCCGTCGACGCGCGGTACGGGCAGCGCGACTGAAGCGAAGCCGCGGATGCCGGCCTCAGTATCGATTGCACAGGCGCGGACGCCTCCGGTTCCGACATCAATGCCGAGATACAAACCTCCCATGCGACTTCACCGCTGTTTGGTGCGCGCGCTTCCAACATTGGTTGCGCTGCAGCACGTTTGGGGGATTGACGCCCCGTCCGGCCTCTGCAATTTTTTGCAGGACGTGAAGAAATTTGCAAGCGGACTTTTCCGGACATGGCTACACCGCCCGACAGGCTGCCGGTGATCGACGGCGAGGCGTCGCTCGCGACGCGGGCAGCGTGGCTGTATTTCGCGGCCGGGCTCACGCAGTCGGAGGTCGCAGACCGCCTCAACATCCAGAGCACCAAGGCGCACCGCCTGATCGCGCGCGCCAGCCGCGAGGGCATGATTCGCGTTTTCGTCGAGGGACCGGTCGCCGAATGCGTCGCGCTGGAGAACGATCTCACGCAGCGCTTTGGCCTCTCGTTCTGCCGCGTCGCCCCCGATCTCGGTGAGGGCGATCTGCCGCTGAAGGCGCTGGCGCTGGAGGGCGCGAGCTTTCTACGCCAGATCCTCGAGCGCGGCGACGACAAGGTGATCGGCGTCGGCCATGGCCGCACGCTCGCCGCCGTGGTCGAGCAGATGCCGCAAACGCCGGCGCGCGACGCGCAATTCGTGTCGCTGCTCGGCGGGCTGACGCGAAAATTTGCCGCCAATCCGTTCGACGTGATTCACAAGCTCGCCGAGCGCACCGGCGCGGAAGCCTATCTGTTGCCGGTGCCGGTGTTCGCCAATTCGGTCGCCGACCGCGCCGTGCTGATGCAGCAATTCGGCATTGCCGACGTGTTCGCGCTGGCGCGCAAGGCCTCGCTGCTGTTCGTCGGCATCGGCCAGATCAGCCGCGACGGCTTTCTGGTCTCGAGCGGCATGATCAAGCCCGACGAACTCGTCGAGCTGAAGCGTGTCGGCGCCTGCGCCGATCTGCTCGGACACTTCTTCAGCGCCGACGGAACCGTGCTGGACACCGATCTCTCGGCCCGCGCCACCTCCATGAGCATGCCCGATCTCACGAAGCACCGGATCGTCGCCATCGGCGGCGGGCCGGCCAAGGTGACCGCGCTGCGCGGGGTGCTGCGCAGCGGCGTTCTGCACGGCCTCATCATCGACGAAGCGACTGCAAAAGCGCTCGCCACCGACAAGCCGGAGACCACATCCGGCAAGGCAAGAAGCAAGACCCGGAAGGACACATAACAAGCGTCAACAAGGAGAGGAAATACATGTTCGATCGCGAGAAGAATCTGTTCGACTCCTACGCTGCCAAACGCATCAGCCGCCGCGATCTCCTCGACGGCGCCGCCAAGCTCGGCATCGCGGGCATCGCTGCAAACGCCGCCTTCGCCTCCTCGGTGTCGAAGGCGATGGCCGCGGACTTCAACTGGAAGGCTCAGAGCGGCAAGAGCGTCAAGCTGCTGCTGAACAAGCACCCTTACGTCGACGCGATGATCGGCGACATCGAGGCGTTCAAGTCGCTGACCGGCATGAATGTCACCTACGACATCTTCCCGGAGGACGTCTATTTCGACAAGGTGACGGCGGCACTGTCGTCGAAGTCGGACCAGTACGATGCCTTCATGACCGGCGCCTACATGACCTGGACCTACGGTCCGGCGGGCTGGATCGAGGACCTCAATACCTACATCAAGGATCCCGCCAAGACCAACCCGGCCTTCGCCTGGGACGACGTGCTGCCGGGCCTGCGCGCCTCCACGGCGTGGGATGGCGTTGCCGGCTCCGAACTCGGCTCGGGCAAGGCCAAGCAGTGGTGCATCCCCTGGGGCTATGAGCTCAACAACATCACCTACAACCGCAACATCTTCGACAAGGTCGGCGTCAAGCCGCCGAAGAACCTCGACGAGATGCTGGAGGTCGCGGCCAAGATCACCAAGGACGCCGGCGGGCCCTACGGCGTCGGTGTGCGCGGCTCACGCTCCTGGGCGAGCATCCATCCTGGATTCCTGTCGGCCTATTCGAACTTCGGCCAGAAGGATTTTGTGATGGAGGGCGGCAAGCTGAAGGCCGCGATGAACACCAAGGCCTCGAAGGACTTCCACGACAAATGGGTCAAGATGATCCAGACCTCGGGTCCGAAGAACTGGTCGACCTACACCTGGTACCAGGTTGGCACCGACGTCGGCGCCGGCGCCTCCGGCATGATCTTCGATGCCGATATCCTCGGCTACTTCATGAATGGCGGCGACAACAAGGAGAAGGGGCATCTCGGCTACGCGCCGTTTGCCGCCAATCCGGCCGCCAAGGCGCCAACCCGAACGTCTGGATCTGGTCGCTCGCGATGTCGACCTTTTCCAAGCAGAAGGACGCGGCGTGGCTGTTCATGCAGTGGGCCGCCTCCGTCGAGCACGACCTGTTCGGTGCGCGCAAGATGGACTTCGTCAATCCGGTCCGCGCCTCGGTGTGGAAGGACAGCGAGTTCCGCGATCGCATCGCGAAATCCTATCCCGGCTACCTCGAGCAGCACGACGTCTCCGCGCCCGGCGCCAAGATCTACTTCACGGCGCAGCCGCTGTTCTTCGACCTGACGACCGAGTGGGCCGCCTCGCTGCAGAAGATGGTGGCGAAGGAGGTCAGCGTCGACGAGGGGCTGGACAAGCTCGCCGACAGCATCAACCGGCAGCTCAAGCAGGCCGGTCTCGGCTGACGGATCAACTGCGTGGTGCCTGATCCTCCTCTGCACCACGCCCTTCCGCCGGCTCGGAGACTAGCCCCATTCCGAGCCGGCGGCGTTGCCAGCCGAAGGCGATCTCGTATCATCATGAGCATGGTCCAACTTCTTCAAACGAACGCGCCGACGGCGCCGGCCAAGCCACGGCCGCGCGGCCGCCTGCTGCCATACCTGCTGAGCCTGCCGGCGCTGCTGATCTGCGTGGCGATCCTGGTTCCGTTCGTGACCGCGGCGATCTATTCGCTGCAGCGCTACCGGCTGAACCTGCCTTATCTGCGCGGTTTCATCGGCCTGGACAACTATATCGACTTTCTCTCCGACCCCGCGTTCTGGAATACGTTTCGCGTCTCGATCACCTACACCGCGTTGACGGTCGTGCTCGAGCTGCTGCTGGGCCTTGGCATTGCGCTGCTGCTGCGCCGGCCGACCCGCTTCCACAATGCGGTTTCGATCATGCTGTTGCTGCCGCTGATGACGGCGCCGGCGATCGCCGCGCTGATGTGGAAGCTGATGACCAATCCGAGCTTCGGCATCCTGTCCTATCTGGTCAGCCTGTTCGGCGTCACCGATTTCAAATGGGCCTCCGATCCGTCGACGGCGCTGTTCACGGTCGTGCTGGTCGACGTCTGGGTCTACACGCCCTTCATCATGATCCTGCTGCTGGCGGGGCTGCGCTCGCTGCCGCGGCAGCCGTTCGAGGCCGCCGCGCTCGACGGCGTGCCGGCGAGTTTTGTCTTCTTCCGCATCACGCTGCCGATGCTTGCGCCCTACATCATCACGGCGTCGCTATTCCGCCTGCTCGACTCGATCCAGCAGTTCGACATCATCTATGCGATGACGCAGGGCGGCCCCGGCGACCGGCTGATGGTGTTCCAGGTGCAGGCCTATCTGGAATTCTTCCAGTACACCAATGTCGGCAGATCAGCGGCGTTGTTGATGATCCTGTGGCTCATCACCAACATCCTTTCGAATATCTTCATCAAGAACTGGCTGCGGTTGCGCGCGCGTGCGCACGGCCACGCGTGACGGGGAGGGGCACGATGGAGCATTCCAGCCTTGCCGGTCGCGTCTTCCGCGGCGTGGCGCTCACGCTGATCCTGATCTTCTTCATGTTTCCGATCGTCTGGATCTTCCTGATGTCGTTCCAGAGCAACGACCAGATCCTGCGGATTCCGCCGCGGATCCTGTTCGAGCCGACGCTTGCGAATTACGAGGCGCTGATCTCCGGCCAGCTGCGCACCGTGGCCGGCAATCTGCAAATCTCGTTCATGCGCAATCTTTTCAACAGTGTCGTGCTGTCGAGCGCGGCGGTGCTGCTTGCGCTATTGCTCGGGGTGCCGGCAGCCTATGCCTTTGCGCGCTACAAGTTTCGCCTCGGCGAGACCATCGCCTTCACGCTGCTGTCGTTCCGCTTCGCGCCGCCGCTGCTCGTGCTGTTGCCGCTGTCGCTGTACTACCAGGAGCTCGGCCTCAACGACACCTATATCGGTATCGTCTGGGTCTATCAGTTAATCGCGCTGCCTTTGATCCTGTGGATCGTGCGCGGCTACTTCGAGGATATCAGTCCTGATATCGAGCATGCCTACCGGCTGGCCGGGCATTCCTGGAGCGAGGCCTTCATCAAGATCGCGGTGCCGCTGGCAGGCCCGGGGATCGCCGCGGCGGGGCTGCTGTCGTTCATCTTCTGCTGGAACAATTTCGTCTTCGCCCTGATCCTGGCCTCCGCCGACAAGCAGCCGGTAACGGTCGGCGCGCTCGCCTTCGTCACCGCATCCGGAATCCAGTACGGCCAGATCGCGGCGGCGATCGTGCTGTCGGTGACGCCGACCCTGTTGCTGGCGCTCTATGCGCAGCGCTATCTGGTCGAAGGTCTCTCGCTCGGCGCGGTGAAAGGCTGACCCGATGGCGCGTCTCGAGATCAATTCGGTGAGCAAGGCCTTCGGTGCGGCACGGCCCGCCGACGGACTGTCGCTGGCGGTCGAGCCCGGCGAGATCGTGGCGGTGTTCGGACCATCCGGCAGCGGCAAGACCGTGCTGCTGCGCATGATCGCGGGCATGTTCGAGCCTGACGACGGCGACATTCTGGTCGGCGGTCGCTCGATCGTCGGTGCCCCACCCGAGCGGCGCGGTATCGGCATGGCGTTCCAGAATTTTGCCCTGTTCCCGCACATGACCGCCCGCGACAATATCGCAAGCGGGCTGCGCGCCAGGGCCGGCGGCAGCGATGTCGCGGGCCGCGTTGCCGCGATCAGCAAGCTGCTCAAGATCGAGCACGTGCTCGGCCACACGCCGCGCGAATTGTCGAACGGACAAAAGCAGAGGACGGCGTTGGCGCGGGCGCTGATCGGCAATCCCGATGTGCTGCTGCTGGATGATCCCCTGCGCAACGTCGACGCCAAGCTGCGCTACGAGATGCGGCTCGAGCTGCCGAACCTGCTGCGGCGCGGAACCGCCGCGGTGCTCTACGTGACCCAGGACTACCGCGAGGCGATGGCGATCGCCGACCGCATCGCGGTGCTGGTCGACGGCCGGCTGGCGCAGGTCGCGACGCCCGCCGATATCTATGCCCAGCCCGCGTCGGTTGTGGTCGCCCGGCTGTTCGGCGACCCGACCATCAACCTCGCCGAGGTTTCACCGATCGCGGAGCACGGCTTGCTATCGGCCGCGGTCGCTGGCGCCAGGATGCGGCTCGGTGCTGCCGATGGCGTGGCACCCACCGGTCCGTGCTGGCTTGGCGTCCGGCCGGAGGATCTCGCGGTCTCACCCGTGTCCACGGACGACGCCATTCCGGCGCGCATTCTCGCGATCACGCCGATGCACGAGAAGGCGGTGCTGCTGCTGCGTCTCGCTGATGGAACCGAATGGCTGGCGGCGCTGCCGCCGGATGCGTCGAAAGGTGCGGCCGACGATACCGTCTTCGTCCGCTTCGCGCCCGATGCCGCGATGCTGTTCGATCGCGCGACCGGGCTCCGGATCGGGCCGTCGCCGCGGCTCAAGGCGGCATAGGAGCGGATGGCCATGGACATGCTCGAGCTTCAAGGCATCGACAAGGTCTACCGTAGCCGCGGCAAGCCACCGGTGCACGCGGTGCGGGCGCTCGACATGGCCGTCGAGAAGGGCGAGATCGTCGCGCTGCTGGGATCGTCGGGCTGCGGCAAGACCTCGACACTGCGCATGATCGCGGGGTTCGAGGACGTCTCCGCCGGATCGATCGCGCTCGGCGGGCGGCGGATCCACGAGCTGCCGCCGGCGCGGCGCAAGGTGGCGATGGCCTTCGAGGGTTATTCGCTTTATCCGCCGCTCACGGTCCGCGAGAACATCGCGTTCGCGCTGAAATCCGCTCAGCTGCCGCGCGGCGAGATGAAGCGTCGCGTCGACGAGATTGCCCGCCTGGTCGAAATCGAGGACATCCTCGACAGCTATCCGCGCGCGATCTCCGGCGGCCAGCAACAGCGCGTGTCGCTGGCGCGTGCGTTGGTGCGCGACGCCGATCTCTATCTGCTCGACGAGCCGATGGGGCAGCTCGAACCGCAGCTGCGTGCGGTGCTGCGCGGCCGGATCAAGAGCCTGCTTGCCGAGCGAGGCATGACCGCGATCTTCGTCACCCACGACCAGACCGAAGCGAGTGCGCTGGCCGACCGCATCGCGGTGATGGAAGGCGGCGTGCTGCAGCAGTTCGCCAGTGAGAAGAAATTGAAGGGCAGGCCCGCCAATTTGTTCGTCGCGAGCTTCATTGGCGAGCCGCCGATGAATCTGCTCGACGCCGAGGTGGCGCGGTCGGATGGCGGCTTCCGCCTCTCGGTCGGAACAGACATGAGTTTCGATATCAGCGGTGCCGGGCTCGACAGTGAGGCGGCGAAGGCGCTCACGAGCACGCGAGAGGTCCGGATCGGCATTCGTCCGCAGAAGATCGTGGTCGGGACCGGCGACGTCAGGGTCAAGGTCGTCTCCAACCAATGGCTCGGCGATCAGTCGCATGTCGCAGGCGATTGCGGTGGTCGCATGCTGATCGCGGTCACTCCGGGCCGCGTCGCCGCGCGGCCGGGCGACATTGTCTCCTTCGCGCTGGAGCCGCGTCACCTGCACATCTTTGGAAGCGACGGAACCTGCATTCGCCATGCGGAGGGGTCCTGACGATGACCGCTTCCGCAAGCCGCGATGTCATCATTGGCATTGATGCCGGCACCTCGCTGATCAAGGCGGTGGCGTTCACACTGGCCGGCGAGCAGCTTGCCGATGTTTCGCGGCCGAATGTGTACAGCAGTCCGGCCGGCGGTCATGTCGTGCAGGACATGGCGCGGACCTGGAGCGATACGGTTGCGGTCATTCGCGCTCTCGCGAGCGCCTTGCCGAACCTGTCGGCACGGATAGCGGCAATCGCGGTGACCGGGCAGGGCGACGGCACCTGGCTGATCGACGACGATGGCCGGCCGGTTGCGCCGGCGCTGCTGTGGCTGGACTCTCGCGCCGGGCGGCTGGTCGAGGAGATCCGCGGCAGCGATCGCAACGCGCCGTTGTACCGGCGTACGGGCTCTGGGCTCATTGCCTGCCAGCAGGGGCCGCAACTGGCGTGGCTTCAGGCGCACGCGCCCGACACGATTGCGAGGGCGACCACTGCCTTCCATTGCAAGGACTGGCTCTATTTCCTGCTCACCGGCGAGCGTGCAACCGATCCATCGGAAGCCACCTTCTCCTGCGGCGATTACCGCAAGCGCGGCTTTGATGCGGAGACGGCGCGGTTGATCGGTATCGCCGACCTGACCCGCCTGTTCCCGCAAGTCGTTGACGGTGCGGTCGCAACGCATCCGCTCACCGCGGCGGCCGCGATCGAGACCGGCCTGCCGGAAGGCGTGCCGGTCTGCCTTGGCTATGTCGACGTGATCTGCAACGCGCTCGGTGCGGGGCTCTACGATCCGTCGCCGGATGTCGGCTGCACCATCATCGGTTCGACCGGCATGCATATGCGGCTGGTCCGGAGCGCGGACGCGGTGACGCTGAACCGGGAGGCAACCGGCTACACCATGCCGTTCCCGGTGCCCGGTCACTATGCCCAGATGCAGTCGAACATGGCGGCGACGCTGAACATCGACTGGATGCTCGATCTCGCATGCGACATGCTGGCGGCGGAAGGCGTGACGCGCACGCGCGCCGAGCTGATCGGACGGCTCGACGATCAGGTGCTGCAGGCCAAGCCCGGCGAGGTGCTGTTCCATCCGTTCATCTCCGATGCCGGCGAGCGTGGTCCGTTCGTCTCGCATGAGGCCAGCGCGCAATTCTTCGGCCTGCGCTCGCGCCACCGCTATGGAGATTTGATGCGTGGCGTGATGGAAGGTTTGGCCTTCGCTGCGCGGGATTGCTATGCCGCGATGGGTTCGTTGCCGCGCGATGTCAGGATCACCGGTGGCGCGGCGAAGAGCCGCGCGCTTGGCGTGATCCTCGGCGCCGCACTGGATTGCGACGTCCGCATCTGCAGCCGCGGCGAGGCCGGCGCCGCGGGTGCGGCGATGATCGCCGCCGTTGCGATCGATGCCTATCCCGACATGCGCGCCTGCGCCCAGCAGTGGGTTGCGCCGCATCTCAGTCCCCCGCAATCGCCCGACGCTGCGCTGGCGAAGCGCTACGCCAGCATCTTCCCGACCTATCTCGATGCGAGGCTGGCGTCGCGACCGGTCTGGAAGCAACTCGCCGCGCTGCGCACCGGAGGCGATCATGTCTAAGCCCATCGCCATTGTCGGCGACCGCTTCATGCTGCCCTCGGTGTTTGCCGAGCACATCCGGACGGCCTGCGGCAATGGCGTCGATATCCGCACCCTGGAGCAGCCCTGGCCGGACGAGCCGATGGAGCACGGCTACGCCGGCTCGAAGCTCGATGGCCTGAAGGAGTTCATGGGACAGCCGGACGAGATCATGGCCTTTGTCGGCGATGCCGAGCTGCTCGTCACGCACCTGGCGCCGATCTCACGCTCGATGCTGGAACGGCTGCCGAAGCTGAAGTTCATCGCGGTGTCGCGGGGCGGTCCGGTCAACATCGATATGCAGGCGGCGCGCGACCACAATGTGCTGGTGGTCAACACACCCGGCCGCAATGCGAGCGCAGTGGCGGAGTTCACCATCGGCGCGATTCTTGCCGAGACGCGCCTGATCCGCAGTGGCCACGAGGCGCTGCGGGGCGGGGAATGGCGCGGCGATCTCTATCGCGCCGACCGCACCGGGCGCGAGCTCGGCGAGATGACGGTCGGCATTGTCGGTTATGGCGCGATCGGCAGCCGCGTGGTGAAGCTGCTGAAAGCCTTCGGCTGCAAGATCCTGGTCGCCGATCCCTATGTCCAGCTCAGCGCCCAGGACCGCAATGACGGCGTCGAGCATGTCGGGCTCGGCGAATTGCTCGGCCGCGCCGATATCATCACGCTGCACGCGCGGGTTACGCCGGAGACCACCCGCTTTATCGGGCGCGACGCGCTGGCGCGGCTCAAGCCCGGCGCGTTCCTGATCAACACCGCGCGCGGTCCGCTGGTCGATTACGAGGCGCTGCACGATGCGCTGGCATCGGGGCATCTCGGCGGCGCCACGCTCGACACCTTTGCGGTCGAGCCGGTCCCGGCAGACTGGCCGCTGCTGCAGCTTCCCAACGTCACGCTGACGCCGCACATCGCCGGAGCCTCCGTGCGTACCGTCACCGTGGCCGCCGAGCAGGCGGCCGAAGAGGTTCGCCGCTTCCTGGCCGGCGAACCGCCACTCCATCCGTGCTGAAGAGGAAAGGCAGTCCGTATGACCCGTGAGGAACGACAATTGCGCGAGGCGATCATTGCCAAGTGTCGATGGATGAATGCGTCGGGTCTCAACCAGGGGACATCTGGCAACATCTCCGCCCGCTACAAGGCCCGGATGCTGATCACGCCGTCGGCGACCCCTATGATTCGATGAAGCCGGAGATGATCGCATCGATGCCGCTTGAAGGCGACTATGGCGGGTGGGAAGGGCCGCTGCAGCCGTCCACCGAATGGCGCTTCCATCTCGACATCACGCGCGCCCGGCCCGATGTCGGCGCCATCGTGCATACCCACTCGACCTACGCGACCGTGCTCGCGATCGCGCGTAAGCCGATCCCGGCCTGCCACTACATGATGGCGGCGTTCGGCGGCACCGATATCCGCTGTGCCGGCTATGCGCGCTACGGCACCAAGGAACTGTCCGATCATGCGATCGCCGCGCTTGAAGGACGCAATGGTTGCCTGCTCGCCAACCACGGCATGATCGCGCTCGGCGCCAATCTCGACAAGGCGATGTGGCTCGCGGTCGAGCTCGAAACCATCGCGCGGCAGTATTACCTCTCGCTCGCGCTCGAGTCGCGCGTGATCCTGACCGACGAGGAGATTGCCGACACCGCGAGGGGGTTCTCCACCTATGGCTTGCAGGCGCCAAAGCCGAAGGCCCGCGCGACGGCAAAGGCCGCGCCGCGCCCCGCCGAGAAGCGGCGTAGCAGCAGGCGATGACCGGGACTGCGCCGGTCGCCGGCGGGGATTACGGACTGGTCGATATCGCGGTGATTGGTGGCGGCATCAACGGCGCCGGCATCGCCCGCGACGCCGCCGGCCGCGGGCTGAAGGTCCTGCTCTGCGAGAAGGATGATTTTGCCGAGGGCACCTCGTCGCGCTCAGGCAAGCTGATCCATGGCGGGCTGCGCTATCTCGAATATTACGAGTTCCGCCTGGTCCGCGAGGCATTGATCGAGCGCGAGGTGCTGCTTGCCTCCGCGCCTCACATCATCTGGCCGATGCGCTTCGTGCTGCCGCATTCGCCGGAGCAGCGGCCGGCCTGGCTGGTCCGCACCGGGCTGTTGCTCTACGACCATCTCGGCGGCCGCAAGCAGCTGCCGGCGAGCCGCAGCCTGGATCTGTCGCGGGCCCCGGAAGGTGCGCCGCTGCAAGAGGAATTCCGCCAAGGCTTTGAATATTCCGACTGCTGGGTCGATGACGCCCGGCTGGTGATCCTCAATCTGATCGATGCGGCGCAGAACGGCGCCTGCATTCTGCCGCGCACGCGGGCGGTGCGCGCGCGCCGGGAAGGCGATGTCTGGCTGCTCGAGGTGCAGAGCGATGGCGGCACGACGCAGGTCGTACGATCCCGCGCGCTGGTCAACGCCGCCGGACCATGGGTTCAGGACGTCATCCAGGGCGTGGCGGGACTGAACTCCGCCCAGAGCGTGCGGCTGGTCAAGGGCAGCCACATCGTGGTGCCGAAATTCTGGAATGGGCCGCAGGCCTATCTGCTGCAAAACAGCGACCGCCGGGTGATCTTCGTCAACCCCTATGAGGGCGATCTGGCGCTGATCGGCACCACCGACATTCCCTATCAAGGCCGCGCCGAGGACGTCGCGATCGACCAGGACGAGACCGACTATCTGTTGCAGGTGCTGCGCCGCTACTTCCGGACGCCGCCGCAACCGGGCGAGATCGTGCACGCCTTCTCCGGAGTCCGGCCGCTCTATGACGACAATGCCGACAATCCGTCAGCCGTGACGCGCGACTATGTGTTCGAGGTTCACGGCGCCGAGGGCGCGCCGCCGCTGCTCTCGATCTTTGGCGGCAAGATCACGACCTACCGCCGGCTGGCGGAGCAGGCGCTGCAGCGGCTCGCGCCGTGGTTTCCCAGGATGTCGTCGGCCTGGACCGCGGATCGGCCCCTGCCGGGCGGCGACATCGGCGGCAGCTTTGATGATTTCTCGAATGGGCTGGCGCGCGACTATCCCGATCTGCCGCGGAAGCTCATTCAGCACTATGCGCGCCTCTATGGGACGCGCGCGCGTGAACTCCTGGGTTCGGCTCGCATCTCCAGCGATTTGGGCCGCCATTTCGGCGGTGACTTCTATGAACGCGAAGCGGTGTATCTTCGCGAGAAGGAGTGGGCCAGACGGTCCGCCGACTACCTGGATCGGCGAACCAAGCATGGCCTGCATTTGACGCCGGCGCAGCGGATGGCGTTTGAGAGTTCGATCTAGGAGGGGATGCGCAGCCGGCTTGAGCTTCGAAGGTCGGCAGGGATGTTCGCGCCTAGAGTATCTCGGCCAGCGAATGACCGTGCAGCTCGATGTTCAGGCCTTGCATGCCGAGATCATTGATCTCGCCGCCCATGGCCTTCAGGCTCTCCTCGCGGATCAGTGACATCAGTCCACGGCGCAGGGCCAGGAATTCCGAGGACATCATCATCGACTGCTGGCGTGGCCGCTCCAGCGGAATTGGGATTTCGGCCTTGATAGAGCCGGGGCGGGCGGTCATGCAGTAGACGCGGTCGGAAAGGAAGATTGCCTCATCAATATCGTGCGTCACGAACAGCACCGAGATCTTCAGCCGCTGCCACATGTTGGTGAGGATCTGCTGCATGATGACGCGGGTCTGCGCGTCGAGCGCGCCGAAGGGTTCATCCAGCAGCAGTACCTTCGGGCCCGTGGCGAGCGCGCGCACAATGCCGACGCGCTGCTTCATGCCGCCGGAGAGCCTTTCCGGATAGTGCTTTTCGAAGGCTTCGAGCCCGGAGAGGCCGAGCAGGGTGCGCGCGGCGCGCTCGCGCTGCGAGCGCGGCATGCCACGCATCTTCAGGCCGAACTCGACGTTCTCCCGCACCGTCTTCCAGGGGAACAGCGAGTATTGCTGGAACACCATGCCGCGCTCGGCGCTGGGGCCGCTCACGCGCTCGCCGTCGACCGTGATAGTGCCCGTGGTGGGCTTGAGAAAGCCCGCCACCGCATTCAGGAACGTGGACTTGCCGCAGCCCGAAGGTCCGACGATCGATACGAACTCGCCCGGCTTCACATGGATGTAGGTGTCGGTGACGGCCTGGACAGCCCCATCGATGGTCTCATAGCTCAGCGAGAAGTTCTTGACCTCGATATGGCCCTTCGGCGAGCTGATTCTGTTCTCGCTCATTTTGATCTCCATGGCATCACAAGGTATCCCATGCCGCGGATCAACAGGCTCGATCCGAGGCCGAGGACGCCGATCGCGATCATGCCGAGCGCGATGTCGGCATACTGGACCAGCGAATAGGCTTCCCAGGTGAAGTAGCCGATGCCGTACTGACCCGAGATCATCTCGGCTGCGATCAACGATACCCAGGCCACGCCCATACCGATCGTAAGGCCGGTAAAGATGTGGGGCAGAGATGCCGGGAAATACACCTCGCGGAAGATCGAGCGCTCGCGCGCCCCGAGACATTGCGCGGCGCGCACGAGTACGGGGTCGACGAGCGACATGCCGTGCAGCGTGTTGACCAGGATCGGGAAGAACGAGCCGAGGAAGGTGATGAAGACGATGCTCTGTTCGTTGGTCGGCCACAGCATGATCGCCATCGGGACCCACGCGATCGCCGGAATTGGCCGTAGCACCTCCGCCACGGGAAAGATCACCTCATGGATCAGCTTGAAGCGGCCCATGACGAGGCCAAGCGGCACACCGACGATGGCGGCCAGCGAGAAGCCGATGAAGATGCGCCGGCAGCTCAGCAGGATGTGCACGAGGAACTTGGGGTCGTGGATCGCCTTGGTGAAGCTCGCATAGACCGCAAGCGGCGAGGGCACGTTGGTGAATCGCACGAAGAACACCACACGGTAGGTCGTGAGCAGGTGCCAGACCAGGAGGAATGCGGCCAGCGAGACGAGACCGATTGCGGTTGCGCGCAAGCGGTCCTGGTTGAGCCGGTACCAGCGCGCGGCCAGCGCGGCGGAGGAGGCGGGCGGGGCCGCGGTGGGCGGGGAGGTCGTCTCCGTGGTCGCTGGCACCGCTGGCACGTTGTCCTCGGGATGTCTGAGGAGGGCGGGGGTACTCACGTCTTGCCTCCGCCGATCGCCGCCTTCAGTGCATCATCGAAGCCAAGCACCTTGCCGCCGATCGTTGCGGCATAGGCCTCGGCGTCCTTCTTGAGCAGGAAGGGCGCCACGTCCCCGTTACCCACTGCGAAGAAGGCCTGGTCGGCAAACAGCTTGATCCCGCGCGTGGTGTCGAAGACATAGGCGACGTTGATTTTCTTGCCCTTCGCCTTGTAATCGGCATAGGCGCCGAGCGTGCACGCCGCGGATGCAAACGGCAGGATGCCGACCCCGTCGACCCAGACCTCGCCGGCCTTACGCGGATCAGAGATCGGCTTCTTGCAGAACGTATCCTCGCCTGAAATCTCGTAGTTCTTTGTGCTCGAAAGCTGGGCGTCATAGTCGAGCTTCATCTCGGCATAGGCCTTGCGGATGTAGCTGTCGTCGACCCATTTCTTCGGGTCGAACTCCTTCATGCGGCCGAGATTTTGCAGCACCTTGACGTCGGCCGTGGCCGCATCGATCAGCGCCGGTTTGATCGTGGGATCGGTGGTCATGTTGCCACTCGGGCCCAGGAAGATATAGACGACCTCCTTGCTGATCCCGGTCCAATCCTGGATCTTCTCGGCGGCGAGCTTGGGATCGTCGCGTAGCCACTGATTGGCGGCGATCACGGCCTTCATGTAGGCGACGACGACTTCCGGATATTTTTCCGCGAAATCGGTGCGAACCACGATACCGTGGAAGGTCGGCAGGTTGGTCTCGACGCCGTCGAAAATCTTTCGCGCGAAGCCGCGGAAGGGAAGCAGCTCCGCGAAGGGGACGAAGTCGGCATGGGCGTCGATCTTCTTCTCCTGAAGATTGGTCGAACCAACCTCGGGGCTCTGGCTGACGAGCTGGAAGAAATCCGGTGCATAGCCGCGGTCCTGCATGGCCTTCAGCACCATGCCATGCGCGGCGGAGCCAAAAGGAACGCTGACGAGCTTGCCCTTGAGATCGGCGAGATCGTAGTAGGGCGAGTCCTTGTGAACGACGATGCCATTGCCGGAGCCGGAGAGGCTGTAGGCGGCAACGCCGATCAGGCGGCTCTTGCTCTCGGGGTTGCTCTCGAAGGTGAAGCCGTTCACGATCAGCGGATAGTCGCCCATCATGCCGATCTGAAGCTTGTTCGCCATCATGGCATTGGTGACGGGCGGACCGGACGTGAAATTCTGCCACTCCAGCTCGAACTTGATGTTGGCGTATTTGCCGTCCTTCGGCAGGTACTTTTCGAGGAGATGCAGCTGCCGGATGACGACGCCGGCCGTGACGGTGTTGGTCGTCGTGTCCTGCGTTCCGATGCCGAGCGTGACGGTTTCCGCCGAGGCTGGCTGCGCCATAAATAGCGCCAGCGACGTCACCGACACCACTAGTGAGAACGTGGGAAGATGGCGGACCATTCTCATCCTCTTTCGGTTGGATGTGCTGTGGCTGCCATGATTGGATGGGGAGGCGGGCACGGCAAATCCGGATTCATCGCCGCTGTCGATTAGTTGCCGGGAAATGCTGGTTGCTTACTCCTTGTGCAGTTTTGCCGGTGAAAGCCAATTGCATGTGCATCGGTGTCAATCGGACGCCTGGCCCCGCATCTCCTCCAGGACCTCGGAGCGGCAGACCACGATCTGCGAACGTTTAGTGACGACGATTCCCTTCTCCTGCATGCGCTTCAGGCTGATCGTCACCCATTGCCTTGTGGCGCCGACCATGTGGGCGATGTCTGCATGGGTGAATGCCGCCGCAATCACGGTGCCGTCGGCGTCCTGCACGCCATAGAGCTCGACGAGGTGCAGCAACAGATGCGCCAGGCGCTGTGTAATCGACCGCGTTCCCAGCATCTGGGCGAGCGCGGAGTAGCATTTGCCCTTGAAGGTGAGGCCTTCGATCAGGCCGATCGCGAGGTTCGGGATCTCCGCCGCCAGCGCGCGCAGCTCTTTTCCAGGCAGGTGCACGACGCTGCAATTGCTGGAGGCGACGCCCGACCATTGATGAACGGTGCCTTCGAACACCTCGGGTCCGCCGACAAAATTGCCGACGTGCCAGTAGGCCAGCGTGATCTCGCGCCCCAGGGGCGAGATGTAGAAGACACGGATACGGCCGCTCTCGATCAACCAGATGCCGTCGTGTCGGCCACCTTGGCTGAACAGCGTCTGGCCGCGATTGAGCACCTTGCGACGCCCCTGCTTCAAGACCAGTTCCCGTTCGCGCGGCGTGAGCTTGTCCATCAGCGGCGGCGGCCCGCCGATCCATTGCTGGTTCTCGGTCAACAGCAGCGAGGACCCGCCCGCAGGCCGAACCGTGACGGGAATGGTCCCGCGAGCCGCACTGGCCGCCTGTAGCAACATTGAGCCGCCTCCGAACCGTTCAAACCGTTCTAAAGAGGAGCAATGTCCGTGCCAGAGCGGGTTGGCAAGTGGGGGGACGGCTGGCCGTTGACGCCGGCGTCATGTCGAGACTGCACCAGGTGTGCAGGCCCGGAAAGTTCATCACTGAAAACGGGGGATATATGGAATAGGGATTTGCCCGTCGGGGCCCCGGATAGAAGGGAAGATCGGCTAGTGTCCTGCCAGGCTCAACAGATAAATTTTTGGGTAGATTCCGCGATTGTGCCCGTCGGAGAACGAGATGTTGAGCCCGTAGCCCAAATCGCCGATCCCGGTGATCGCGATGCCGGGAAATCGTTCGGGGAAGCGGCCGTCGAAGCGGGCGCGGGTGCAGTGGGCGCATTTGCAGGCGAGGCGAAGCTGCTCCGCGCTGAGCGTCACCTCATCATCGCGCGCAGTGCGCACGAGGAGTGTCGCGAGATCGGCGCTGGCCTCGTAGCCGGTCACGGTCGGAGCCACCAATGCGGTCATGGTCATGACGATCCTCCACCGTCTTTCCTGACACCGAAGCTACGGACGCAATAGCAACTAATTGCCGGATACGGCGTGACGTCGCGGGTCTCGCGGATGCGGCTGCCTGCCTGGCGGTCATCGCACGCGAAATGTGAAACTAATCGACCGGGAACGGCAGTTCGCCGTTGCCGGATCTGCCTCTCTCCGAAACCTTGGCCCCGCATCGAGCAAGCATGGAGAGACGAACGTGAGCGCTTTTCAGAAGGAAACGGTCCTCTCGGTCAGGCACTGGACCGAATCCCTGTTCAGCTTCACGGCGACACGCGATCCCGGCTTTCGCTTCCAGAACGGCCAGTTCGCCATGATCGGGCTCGAGGTCGATGGCCGCCCCTTGATGCGCGCCTACAGTTTGGCGAGCGCCAATCACGAGGAGGCGCTCGAGTTCTTCAGCATCAAGGTGCCGGATGGTCCTCTGACGTCGCGGCTGCAGAGGATCAGGGAGGGCGACATCATCCTGGTCGGCCGCAAGGCGACGGGAACGCTGATCGCCGGCAATCTCATCCCGGGCAAGCGGCTCCTGCTGCTGTCGACCGGCACGGGGCTCGCACCGTTCGCGAGCCTGATCAAGGACCCGGATGTCTATGAGAGCTACGAGACCATCGTGCTCGCCCATGGCTGCCGCCAGGTTTCGGAGCTGGCTTATGGAGAGCACCTCGTCGAGGGCCTGTGCAACCACGAATTCCTTGGTCCGGTGATCAAGGACAAGCTGATCTATTACCCGACCGTCACCCGTGAGCCCTTCAGGAACCGCGGCCGCATCACCGACCTGATCACTTCCGACCAGCTCTTCGACGACATCGGGCAGCCCGCTCTCGACCGCGAGTCCGACCGCATCATGCTCTGCGGCAGCCCTGCGATGCTCGAAGAGCTCCGCGAGCTGTTCACGGCGCGTGGCTTTGTCGAGGGCAACCACAGTGAGCCGGGTCATTTCGTGATCGAAAAGGCCTTCGTGGAGCGGTGAAGGGCAAATCGCACTCCGGCGACAACTAATTGCTATCGCCGTGGGACCACCCGGGCAAATCTCATGTAAAGGCGCCGGTCGCGCCGGCGAAACAGGGACAGACAATGGCACTAGATCAGATCGTCGACGGACTTTCGGAGGTTTCCTGCGATGTGCTGGTGATCGGTGGCGGCACGGCCGGACCGATGGCGGCGCTCAAGGCCAAGCTCAAAAATCCGAAGGCCGACGTCGTGCTGCTTGAAAAGGCCAACGTCAAGCGTTCCGGCGCGATCTCGATGGGCATGGACGGGCTCAACAACGCCGTCATTCCGGGATATGCAACGCCGGAGCAGTACACCAAGGAGATCACGATCGCCAACGACGGTATCGTCGATCAGAAGGCGGTCTATAAATACGCCCAGAACTGCTACAAGATCATCGAGGAGCTCGACAGTTTCGGAATCCGCTTCCTGAAGAACGAGAACGGCGACTTCGCCGTCAAGAAGGTGCACCATATCGGGACCTACGTGCTCCCGATGCCGAATGGCGAGACCGTGAAGAAGGCGCTGTACCGCCAGCTGCGCCGCGCCCGCATCCTGATCTCAAACCGCTATATGGCGACGCGGTTGCTGAAGGCCGCCGATGGTCGCGTCGCTGGCGTCATCAGCGTCAACACGCGTACCGCCGAATTGCTGGTGATCAAGGCGAAGGCCGTGATCCTGTGCATGGGTGCCGCCGGCCGTCTCGGACTTCCGACCTCGGGCTACATGTTCGGGACCTACGAGAACGCCGCCAATTCCGGCGACGGCTATGCCATGGCCTATCATGCCGGCGCTGCGCTTGCGAACCTCGAGTGCTACCAGATTAATCCGTTGATCAAGGACTATAACGGTCCGGCGTGCGCCTATGTGGCCGGGCCTTTCGGGGCTTATACCGCGAACAACGAGGGCTCACGCTTCATCGAATGCGACTACTGGTCGGGCCAGATGATGCTCGAATTCTACAATGAACTGCTCTCGGGCAAGGGTCCGGTCTTCCTGCAGCTCAAGCACCTGCACGAGAAGACGATCGAGGAGATCGAGTCGACGCTGCACAAGGTCGAGCGGCCGACGCGCGGCCTGTTCCAGCAGGGGCGGGGGGTCGACTATCGCACGGACTCGATCGAGATGCACATCTCCGAGATCGGCTTTTGCTCCGGACACAGCGCTTCCGGCGTATTCGTCGACGACAACGCGCGCACCACCGTACCGGGCCTTTACGCTGCGGGCGACATGGCGAGCGTGCCGCACAATTACATGCTCGGCGCCTTCACCAACGGTTCCGTTGCCGGCACTGACGCGATGGAGTTCGCCGAGAACCACGATCTTGCCGAGTTTGATCCGGCAGCTGTCGCCCTTGAGCGGGAGCGCATCTTGGCGCCGACCAGGCGCGAGGACGGCATTCCGCCGAACCAGATCGAGTACAAGACCCGCCGCCTAGTGAACGACTATCTACAGCCGCCGAAGGTCACCCGCAAGTACGAGCTCGGCATGCGCCGTCTCGCCGAGGTCCGTGAAGACATGGAGACGCACATGATCGCGCGGAACGCGCACGAACTGCTCCGTGCGCTCGAGGTGCAGTCGATCATGGATTGCGCCGACATGGCGGCCCACGCCTCGCTGTTCCGCGAAGAGAGCCGCTGGGGTCTCTACCATTGGCGCACGGATTTTCCGGAGAAGGACAACGAGAACTGGTTCTGCCACACGCTGCTGTCCAAGCAGGACGGCAGGATGACGAGCACGAAGCGCGCCGTGGAACCTTATGTCGTGCCGATCGCCGACGACGAGAAGGATCTCTACGACAAGCAGCGCATCCGCGCCAGCGCGTGATTCTTGTTTGACGCGTTTCTTCGCGCGAACCGGTATCCACTTCGCTCGAAAACGCTTCGCGGCACAATAACAGGAGATTGGACGATGCCTCTCGCTTCCTATCAGACGTCGGTCCCGGTGGTGGTCGACGAAGCCAAATGCATCGCGGACAAGGGCTGCACGGTGTGCGTCGACGTCTGCCCGCTCGATGTTTTGCGCATCAGCGACATGACCGGCAAGGCCTACATGGCCTATGACGAGTGCTGGTACTGCATGCCGTGCGAGGCGGATTGCCCGACCGGTGCCGTCACGGTCAATATTCCCTATCTGCTGAGGTGAACATGTCGAGCCCGTTCGAATCCTACGACGATCTCGAGGACGCCGACGAGCGGCTGCAGGCCGCAGACCCCGCCGAACGCCGTGTCGCCATCATCGCGCTCGGTCATTCCGGTGATTCCGCCGCGGTCGGCCATCTTGCCAGGATGGTGTCCGATCCTGATGCCGGTGTGCGCCAGCAGGTCGCGATGGCGCTTGGAGAGTTCGATGGGCCGGACGCGGCTGATGCCCTGGCGAAATTGCTCGTCGACCCCGAGAGCGTCGTGGCGTCGGCGGCAGCCGACAGCATGGCGGAGTTCAAGGATCCCGCCTGCGCGGACGTCATCCTGCCGTTGGTCAAACATGCCCACGCCTTCGTCCGTATGGGCGCATTGCGCGCGCTGAAGGAACTACGCCGCAAGGACACGCTGAAGCCGGCGCTGGAGGCGTTGCAAGACCAAGACGCCGCCGTGCGCGTGCAGGCGATCGGCGTCATCGGCTTCCTGAAGCTCGAGGAGTCAATTCCGGCGCTGACTGCGCTGATCCACGACCCTGACGCGCATGTGCGGCGCGCGGCTGTGAGCGCGCTCGCTTTCTCGCAGATGAAGCCGGCGGCGGAGACGATCACCCGTGCGCTCAAGGACGAGGACTGGATGGTGCGTGAGATGGCGGCCGAAACGCTCGGGCTCAACGCCAACGGTGCGCTGGCGGCGGATCAGCTGATCGCGTCGCTTGCGGACGGGTTTTGGCAAGTGCGGCTCAAGGCGGTCCGCAGCCTCGGCAAGATGAAGATCGAGGGCGCGGTGCGCCCCATAGGCAATTGCGTCAGCCACGAGCAGGCAAACCTGCGCAAGGAAGCAGCCGCGGCGTTGGGCGAGATCGCTCATCCCGACGGCGAGGCGTTCCTGGCAATCGTTGCCGACGATCCCGATCCCGACGTCAGAAAGAACGCGCGCTGGGCCCTTCAGCAGATCGTGGCGAAGAAGGCGAAAGCGAAATCGTAGGTCAGCACGTTTGTAGTGTCAGGCCGGCGAGATCTGCAGGAGCGCTTGATTTAGCGTCTCGACCAGCAGGTCGGCATGCTCGGTCCCGAACACCAGCGGCGGCCGGATCTTCAACACGTTGCCGCCGGGACCGGCGGCGCTGATCAGCACGTGCCGGGCGCGCAGCGCGTTGACGAGTTCCGCCGCTTCTTTGCCCGTGGGTGCACCATTGCGGCGAAGCTCAACACCGAGGAACAACCCGGCGCCGCGGACCTCCGCGACCAAATCATGCCGGGAGCGCAACGCATCCAGCTTCTCGCGCAGATAGGCGCCGGTGCGCTTCGCGTTCTCGACCAGGCCTTCCTGTTCGATGATGTCGAGCACGGCGGTCGCCGCGGCTGCGGAGACAGGATTGCCGCCGAAGGTGTTGAAGTAGCGCGAACGTGCACCGAATTCCTTGAGCAGCGCCGGACGCGCGGCCATCGCGGCGACCGGGTGGCCGTTGCCCATCGGCTTGCCCATCGTGACCATGTCGGGAATGACGCCATGACGGGCAAAGCCCCACAGGCCCTCGCCGCAGCGGCCGAAACCGGGCTGCACCTCGTCGGCGATGAACAGCGCGCCTGCGGCATGCGCGGCTTCCACGGCCGGCGCCAGAAAGCCGGGCGGATCGGCGAACACGCCGTCGCTCGAGAAGATGGTGTCGACCAGCAGCGCGGCCGGGCGAATCCCGCTGCGTTTCATGTCGTCGAACGCGGCGCGTACATGGCCGGCAAAAATCTCGCCGGTCGCATCTCCGGCAGACTGCGGCGCCGGCACGAGGCGGACATGGGCCGCGGTCGGCTCCGGTAGGCCGAGCGACGGCGACAATTCGGCCAGTGCGCCGGTGACGCCATGATAGGCGGTCCCGGTCACGATGACGCCGGTGCCGCCGGTGCAAGTCCGCGCCACGCGCAGCGCGAGGTCGTTGGCCTCGCTGCCGGTGCAGGTGAACATCACATTGCCGATCTCGGCCGGGAAGGTCGCGAGTAGCCGTTCCGCATAGTCGAGGATGCTCTCGTGCAGATACCGGGTGTGGGTGTTGAGCTCTGCCGCCTGCCGCGCGATCGCCTCGACCACGCGCGGATGGCAGTGCCCGACGCAGGCGACGTTGTTGTAGGCGTCGAGATAGCGATTGCCGGCCTGATCGTACAGCCAGACGCCTTCGCCACGGACGATTTGCACGGGCTGTTCGTAGAACAGCCGGTAAGCCGGGCCGAGCAGGCGATTGCGCCGCGCGATCAGGTCTTGCGTCGAGGCATTCTCCACCGGCATCGCTTCACTCTCCCTGGCAAGCGCGTTCGATCTGTTGTCTGGCCTGGTCGCGCGACAGACGAGCGATCCGCCCAAGCCGTGCCGAAGCCGCCTTGTTGTTGCGCAGAATATACTCCCGGTTTTCCGGATAGCGAGCCGCTCTCAGGTTGCTGATCACGACCGTCATTACCATGCGGGTCGCGATCAGGTCGAACAGCACCGCGCGCTCTTCCAGCGCGAGTGGCATCACGGCGTGGTAGCCCGCGATCAGCTCGCAGGCCGGAGCCAGCGCTTCGTCGCTGTCGGCGACCTGGTAGGCGCATGAGATTGCAAGGTCGTTGATCCGGGCCGTGGCGGTGAGGTCGCCGAAATCGATGATGCCCGCGATGCGTTCGTGATCGGTTGGGACGATGACGATGTTGTGCGGGTTGAGGTCGTTGTGCACGGGCTGCGCCGGAAGCTGCGACAGGACCGGCCGGGCGTGGGTCTCGAAGCCGTCGAGGAAGCGTTCCACGACGTCGCGCTGGGCCGCGGGAACGGCGTCGAGCAGCGGGCGCAATTCGGCCGCGTGCTGGATGTCCCACAACAGCTTGTGGCCGGCCCCGGGGTGGCGGAAGTCGCGCAAGGCCCGGGCGAGGCGCGCCGCCCAATGGCCGGTCTCGCGGCGCAAGGCGGTCGACGGCGTCACCTGGTGCATCGGCGTGCCGGCAAGGAAGGACAATAGGCGCACGATGCGGGTTGAACCGTCGTCGAACGTGACCTCGAGCTCAACCGCGCCATTCAGCGCAGGGAAAACCCGTGGAATCGGCAGCGCCGAATCGTTGGCGGCAGCATGACGCAACGCTTCCGTCTGCAGATTGGTGACGGCGCGGTCTTCCGCGGGATTGGCGATCTTGAGCACATAGTCGCGCCCGTCGGGGGTGTGCAGCCTGAAATTCTGGTCGCGTTCGCTGTCGAGCCGGCGCACCGCCGCGGGCAGGCCATAATATTCCTCGGCCAGGGCCTGCGCGCGCGTCTCTGGGATCGGCGAGGCGGCGCGAAGCCCGTCGAGCGGGTGCGCGGCAGCGATGGTCGGCGGGGAATTTGGCACCTGGCGTTTCCTGTCCCGCAATCAATAACCGCGCGCACGGTCGATGGCGTGCGGCGGGCGCCGCCCGGCGCTGACAGCATCGGCCGTTGCCGCCAGCGTGGACGCGACGGCATGGACGCTGACGTCGCTGGCATCATGCGGGGTGATGGCGACCTGTGGATGGTGCCAGAACGGGTGTGCCAGGGCCAGCGGTTCGGCGGTGAACACATCGAGCGCTGCACCGGACAAATGGCCGCGCTCGATCGCCGCGAGCAGATCGTCTTCCACGAGATGCTCGCCGCGACCGACCTGGATCAAATAGCCACCGCGGCGCATTTGAGCGAAAAGCTCGCCGTTGAGAATGCCGCGCGTCTCCGACGTCAGGGGCAGCAGGTTCACCAGCACCTCGGTCTCGGCGAGCATGGCGACGAGGCCCGCCGGCCCGTGAAAGCTGCGGCTCGATGACGAGATCGCCTTGGCCGTGCGGCTCCACGACATCACGGGGAAGCCGAGATGCACGAGGTCGGCGGCGACGCGCTGGCCGATCTCGCCATTGCCGAGGATACCCACCGGGACGTCCTGCGCCCGGCGCTGGTCGCGGCGTTGCCAGATCCGGTCGCGCTGCTGGGCGCGAAAGGCGGCAAAGCCGCGCTGATGTCCGATCACGTGCCAGGCGATGAAGCCCGACATCAACTGCGCCTGCCCGGGATCGACCACGCGCACCACCTCGACGCCGGAGCGCAGGCTGGGGCAGGCGATGATGTTGTCGACGCCGGCCGCGATCGAGCACACGGCTTCCAGGTTCGGGTAACGCTCGAACGCATCGTGGGGTGGATGCCAGGCCAGCGCGAGCCGCACGTCTTCGGCCGGTGCATCCGCCATATGGTCCACGACTTCGATGCGAGGCGCCGTGCGCGCCAACGCCGCGCCAATGTAGCTGCGCAGATCGAGGGTCTTGCTGACGAGAACGCAACGCATCGATCAGGCCGCCCGCGATGACGGGATCTGGCCGGGCACCGCGGCGAGAAGTTCACGGGTGTAGGCGTGCTCCGGCGCCGAAAACAGCGTTGCCGTCGGCTTCAGCTCGACGATGGCGCCGCGCTGCATCACCGCGATCCGGTCGCAGATTTGCGCCGCCACCCGCAGATCATGGGTGATGAACAGCATCGACAGGCCCAGCCGCGCCTTGAGGTCCTCGAGCAGGTTCAGCACCTGGGCCTGCACCGAGACGTCGAGCGCCGAGACGGCTTCGTCGGCGACGATGATTTCCGGCTCGAGCGCAAGCGCGCGGGCAATGCCGATGCGCTGGCGCTGGCCGCCGGAGAATTCGTGCGGGTAGCGGTCCATCGCATTGGCGTTGAGGCCGACGAGGCCGAGCAGTTCGGCGGCGCGCTGGCGCGCGACCGCGGGATCTGTGCCGTGGGCGATCGGCCCGTCGGCAATGATGTGGCCGACCTTGCGGCGCGGATTGAGCGAAGCGAACGGATCCTGGAAGATCATCTGGATGCGGCTGCGCTCCTTGCGCAGCGCACGGCCGGCGATGCGGGTGAAATCGGTTTCACCGAGGCGGACCGTGCCCTGGTCGGGTTCGATCAGGCGCATCACGAGCCGGGCGACGGAAGATTTGCCGGAGCCGGATTCGCCGACCAGGCCGACGGTCTCGCCCTGCAAAATGTCGAAATTGACCTGCCTCGCAGCCGCGACGCGGCGTTCGGGCTGGAACCAGCCGCCGCCGCTGACATAGGTCTTGTCGAGGCCGACAATTTCGACGGCTCGGGCGCGGCCCGTGAGCGGCGCGCGCTGTGGCGGCTGCATCGAGGGAACAGCCGCCAGCAGCGCGCGGGTGTAGGAATGCTGCGGACGCTGCAGCACGTCGTCGGCCGCGCCCTGTTCGACCACCTTGCCGTGCTGAAGCACGACCACGCGATCGGCGATGTCGGCGACGACGCCGAAATCGTGGGTGATGAACATGACGGCCATGTTGCGGCGACGCTGCAGGTCGCGGATCAGCTCGAGGATTTGTGCCTGCGTGGTGACGTCGAGCGCGGTGGTCGGCTCGTCGGCGACCAGCACCGCCGGCTCCAGCGCGAGCGCCATCGCGATCATGGCACGCTGGCGCTGGCCGCCGGAGAGTTGATGCGGATAGGCCCGCATCGAGCGCTCGGGGTCGGGCAGGCCGACCTCGCGCAGCAGCTGCAGCGCCTTCTGCTTCCGCGCCTTCGGCGTCAGCAAATTGTGGGCCTCGAACATTTCGGCGATCTGCTCGCCGATCCGAATCAACGGATTGAGCGCCGTCATCGGTTCCTGAAACACCATGGCAATGTGGCGTCCGCGCAGCGCGAGCCAGCCGGTATCGTCGAGGGTAAGCAGGTTCCGGCCGTCATAGGCGATCTCGCCGGCCTCGCGGGCGATGGTGTCGGGCAGCAGGCCCAGCAGCGCGTGCGCACACATCGATTTGCCGGAGCCGGACTCGCCCACCACGCAGACGATCTTGCCGGGCGTCAGCTCGAACGAGACGCCGTCGACGGCGTAGGGGCGGTCGGAGCCGGGCGGCAGCGCAAGCTTGAGGTTCTTGATCGAGACGACGGGTGCGGCAGGCATGGGTTAGCGCCCTTCCTTGCTGAGGCGCGGATTGAGCGCGTCGTTGAGGCCTTCGCCGATCAGGTTCAGCGCCAGGACCGAGAGCAGGATCGCGATGCCGGGAAACAGCGTGATCCACCAGGCCTGGCGGATCACGGTGCGGCCGGCGCCGACCATGTAGCCCCAGGACATCAGATTGGGATCGCCGAGGCCGAGGAAGGAGAGCGAGGATTCCAGCAGGATCGCGGTCGCGACCATCAGCGAGGCCAGCACGATCACGGGCGACAGCGCGTTCGGCAGGATTTCGCGCCAGATGATCCAGCTGTGCGACTGCCCGGTGACGACGGCGGCCTGGACATATTCGCGGGTGCGCAGCGAGAGCACCTCGCCGCGGACGAGGCGCGCCACCGGCGGCCAGCTCACGATCGCGATCGCCAGCACGATCGAGGCGATCGAGGGCTGCAGGATCGCGACCAGCACGATCGCGAGCGCAAAGCTCGGCACGGTCTGGAAGAACTCGGTGAAGCGCATCAGGGCGTCGCCGATCCTGCCGCCGAAATAGCCGGCGAGCGCGCCGACGGGTATGCCGACCGCGAGCGCGGCCATGGTCGAGACCAGGCCGACCAGCAGCGAGACGCGGGCGCCGTAGATGATGCCGGCGAGCACGTCGCGGCCGAGCGCGTCGGTGCCGAGCGGCAGGCCGGATACCGTGAACGGCGGCAGGAACGGCCGCTGCACCATGCGCCAGGGCGATGTCGGGAACAGCAGCGGGCCGAACACCGCAATCGCGATCGCAAGCAGCAGGATCACGAGGCCGATCACGCCGCCGGGGTTGCGCAGCATCATTCGCCAGGACTTGCTCATGAGGCGAACTCGATGCGCGGGTCGACCGCGCGGTAGATCAGGTCGGTGATCAGGTTGAAGGCCAGTACCATCGCCGAGCAGACCACGAATACGCCGAGCAGCAGATTGTAGTCGCGTTGCAGCAGCGCTTCATACATCAGTCGGCCGATGCCGGGCCAGGCGAACACGGTCTCGGTCAGCACGGCGCCGCCGACCAGCGTGCCCGCCTGCAGGCCGGCCAGCGTCACCACCGGCAGCAGCGCGTTGCGCAGCACGTGGCGGCGCTGGATCACGGCATCACGCAGGCCCTTGGCGCGCGCGGTCTTGACGAAATCATGCCGCTTCACCTCCAGCATCGAGGCGCGGGTCATCCGGGCGTAGGTCGCCATGAAAAACAGGCCCATCGTTGTCGCCGGCAAAATCAGATGCGCGCCGACGTCGAGCACATGGGCGAGACCGGCGTAATTGGCGCCGACGGTCTCGTAACCGAAGCTTGGCAGCCAATCCATCGCGACCGAGAACAGGAGGATCGCCATCAGTGCAACCCAGAAGAGCGGCGTGGCGTAGAAGATCAGCGCCAGTATCGTGATCGCGGTATCGGCCCAGGTGCCGGCAAAGCGCGCGGCCAGCGTGCCGAACAGAACGCCGAGCAGCAACGAAATCACGAAGGCTGTGACGGTCAGCAGCAGTGTCGCCGGCAGCCGTTCGGCGATCAGCTTGGCGACCGGCATCTGCTGGCGGAACGAGAAGCCGAGGTCGAGCGTCACGATGCCCTTGACGTAGCGATAGAGCTGGACCGGCAGCGGTTGGTCGAGCCCGAATTTCTCGCGCAATTGCGTGACGAAGATCTTGTCGCTGGCGCCGGCTTCGCCTGCCATCACCATCGCCGGATCGCCCGGCGCCATGCGGATCAGCATGAAGTTGAGCACGACGATCGCGAGCAGGACGACAACGGCCTTGGCAAGTCTCTGGGCTATGAATGCGAGCATCGGTGACTTCGGTTGCGTTCGGGAAGGAAGCAGAAAGGAGCCGCGGCGTCTTGTGCACGCCGCGGCCCGATGATGAGCCCTATTTGTCGAGCCAGGCGTCGCGGAAGCCGTCGTTGACGCCGATCGCGGTCGTGACCAGGTTCTTGACATTGCAGCGGGTGATGGTCGGGAACTGAAGCTCGAGCTGCCAGGCCACCGGCACGTCGTCGGTCAGGATCTTCTGCGCCTTGAGATAGATCTCCTCGCGCTTGGAATCCGGGAAGGCGGTGGCGCCGTCGGCGAACAGCTGGTCGATCTCGGGGTTCGAGTAACCCTCGACGTTGTTGAACGGCGAGCCCTTGGCAATCTGGCTCGAGACGTAGTTGCGGCCGACGCCGAGCGCGGGATCGCCGTACTGATAGAGATAGGTGAAAGCGATGTCGTAATCCCAGTCGGAGACCTTCTGGTTCCAGCCGGGCACATCGGTTGCGATCATCTCGACATTGACGCCGACGTCCTGCAGGTTTTGCTTCACGGCCTCGGCCCAGCGCTGCCAGGTTTCGCCATACGGCAGCGGCAGCAGGCGGACCATCTCGCCGTTGTAGCCGGCCTCCTTCAGCAGTGCTTTCGCCTTGGCCGGATCGTAGTCATAGGTGGTCACCTTGTCGGTGTAGTACTTGATGGTCGACGCCGACGGGCCGGTCGCGACCTTGGCGAGGCCGTTCCAGATCACTTCCTTGGCGAAGTTGCGGTCGATCGCATACATCAGCGCCTGGCGGAATTTCTTGTTCGCGGTCGGACCTTGCCGGTTGTTGAGCCACAGCCAGGAATGCGGGCTGAAGAATTCCCAGCCGGCGCCGGTGACGCAGACATTCTTCAGCTTGGACAGGCGCGGCACATCGAAATTCTCGACCGAGCCGCCGGGCAGGATGTCGATCTTGCCGGTCTCGAACGCCACCGCGCGCGCGGCGGCGTCGGGAATCACGTGCCAGTAGATCTCGTCGAGATAGGGCTTGCCCTTGATGTAGTAGCTCGGGTTCTTGACCAGGCGAATGAACGAGCCCTTCTGCCATTCCTTGAACATGAAGGGACCGGTGCCGATTGGCGTGTTGTTGGCCGGATTGGTCTTGTAGTCGGTGCCTTCGTAGATGTGCTTGGGGATCATCGGCAGCGAGCCGACCTCGAAGATGCCGAGGAACGGCCCAAACGGTTGCTTCAGTGTAAACACAACGGTGGAGTCGTCGGGCGTCTCGACCTTGTCGAGCTGGGCAAGATTGCCGCGGGCGCGCGGATGGGTCTGCTTGAGGAAATCGATCGAGAACGCAACGTCGGCGGAGGTGAACGGCTTGCCGTCGTGCCAGGTGACGCCCTTGCGCAGCTTGAACGTATAGATCTTGCCGTCCTCGCTGACGCCCCAGCTTTCGGCGAGACCGGGCAGCGGCTCGAGCTTCGGTGAATAGCGCAACAGACCTTCATAGATGTTGCCGGCGACCATTTGCGTCGGGCCGTTCTGCACCAGGCCGACCATCAGGCCGGGCGGTTCCGGCTGGATCACCGCGTTGACCACGCCGCCGGATTTCGGCTCCTGGGCAAACGCCGCGGTGCTCAGGGCACTCGCGACCAGAAGGCTCAGCAATACTCGCTTCAACATGTGCAATCTCTCTTGTTGTTCGTTTCGCCTGGCGACGCGTAACGGGCCGACGACTAGCTGATGAAATCCGGATCGGTGCGCTCCAGCATGCGCTTGAAGGCTGCCCACTCGGTGTCGGGCACGCCCTTCGTCTCGATGCTGTCGTAGAATGTTGCGTATTGGCCGGCGGTCTTGTGCCCGACCGCATCCGACAGCGGCGCGATGGCGGCGCCGGCGGCCTGGATCGCGAGTTGGGCGCGGCACGAGCGCTCGAGGTTGTGCATCAGCTTGAATGCCTCGGCGACCGAGCGGCCGCAGGTCAGCATGCCGTGATTGCGCAGCACCATCACGAACTTGTCGCCGAGATCGGCGATCAGGCGCTGACGCTCGTCGAGATCGAGCGCGATGCCCTCATAGTCGTGATAGGCGAGGCAGCCGGTGAACTGCATCGACCATTGATTGAGCGGCAACAGACCCTGCTTCTGGCAGGACACCGCGACACCGGCCACTGTGTGGGTGTGCAGCACGCAGGCGACGTCCGGCCGCGCCGCATGCACGGCGCTATGGATGGTGAAGCCGGCGGGATTGATGCCGAGCCCGAGCGGATCGTCGATGACGACGCCGTCAAGATCGACGGTGACGAGATTGGAAGCCGTGACCTCCTCGAAGCGCAGGCCGTACGGATTGATCAAAAAGCGGTCATGCCGGCCGGGCAGCCGCACGGAGATGTGCGTGTAGATGCTGTCGTCGAGCCCAAGCCGATGGATCAGCCGGTAGGCCGCGGCGAGGTCGATGCGGAATTGCTGGTTTTGGTCCTTCACGGCCTCGGGCCGCACATGCGTCGTCATCGTTGTGGCTAGTCCCTGTCCGCGGGCCGTTTCTGTTGCGTTGCAATACCCGCGCCATTAAACTGTCGACAATCTAAGAATTGATCAAGGCTAAACTGTCGACAATCGGCGATTAAATAATGTACAAGGGTCAAAACGGACCCTTTTGATGCGCACGATGTCCCCTCCGGTCGGCTTGCCGGCCCTCAACGAGACCGATCTGGTCGGCCAGGTCGCACGTCGCCTGACTGAAGCCATTGTCCAGGGGCGGCTGCCGCCGGGGTCAAAGGTCGTCGAAGCCGGAGTGGCACGCGAGCTGGGTGTGAGCCGGGCGCCGGTGCGCGAGGCCGCGCGATTGCTGGAGCAGCAGGGGCTGCTCGTCGCCCATCCGCGCCGTGGCTTCTTCGTTCGTCAGTTTGCCGCCGACGATATCGACGAGATCTACGATCTGCGTCTCTGCGTCGAACGTCACGCGGCGGTGCTTGCTGCGCGCAATCTGACGCCGGAGACCCGCGACATGCTCCGCCGGCAGATCGATGTGCTGCATGAGATGGCCGATCTCGATGATCCGGCGCGGCAGGTCGAGGAAGACTACCGGTTTCACCGCCTGATCTGCGAGATCGCCGGCAACAAGCGCATGCTGCGGCTGTTCGATGATCTCGCCTCCGAGCTGCGCATGGTGATCGGCCTGATCGGTCGGCTCTACGATGATCCGCACGAGATCGCGCGCACCCACGAGCCGGTGCTTGCCGCGATCGAGGCCGGTCATCCCGAGCGCATTGTCGCCCACATCGACCACCACCTCGGTCACGCCTGGCGCGAAGTCGGCCGGCTGGTGCGCGAGATTCCGCCGTGGCCGGCCGCGGCGAAGTGACCACGCACCTCGCGCAATCGGATTCAGCGAACAGGAGTAGCTTGTGAAGGCCGTCTATACCGAACTGCACCGCAGCCACGATCCGCAATTCTTCCTCGTGCGCGGTGTGGTCACGCGGACCACGGAGCAGCCTGAGCGCGCCGATCGTTTGCTGGCAGGATTGAGGGCAGGCGAGCACACGCTGGTCGCGCCGACCGCATTCGGACAGGGGCCGCGCGCCCGTGTGCACAGCCCCGAATATCTGAGCTTCCTTGCCGAAGCCTGGGACGCCTGGTCGACGCTCGGTGATTCCGGGCCGGAGATGATCGCCAACATGCATCCGGTTCGTAACGCTGGTACCTATCCGACGCACATCGTCGGCAAGCTCGGTTGGCACACCATCGACACCTCATGCCCGATCGGGCCGGGCACCTGGGCCGCCGCATGCTCGGCAACCGACGTTGCGACGACCGCCGCGCAGATGGTGATGGACGGCGAGGATGCGGTTTACGCGCTGTGCCGTCCGCCCGGCCATCATGCCTATCGCGATCTCGCCAGCGGCTTCTGCTTTCTCAACAACAGCGCGATCGCAGCCGCGCATCTTCGCCTCAAGCACGAGCGCGTCGCGATCCTCGATGTCGACGTGCATCACGGCAATGGCACGCAGGGCATCTTCTACGAACGGTCCGACGTGCTGACGGTTTCGATCCATGCCGATCCGACCTTCTTCAACCCGTTCGTCTGGGGCTACGCGCATGAGCGCGGCGCGGGATCTGGGCTTGGCGCCAATCTCAACGTTCCCCTGGCGATCGGCACCGGGGATGACGGTTACATCCAGGCGCTTGCCACTGCGGAAAAGATGATCCGCGCCTTCGAGCCGGGTGCGCTGGTTGTCGCGCTCGGCCTTGATGCGTCCGAGCACGACCCTCTCGCGGGTCTTGCCGTCACCACCGGCGGATTTGGACGCATCGGCAGCGCCATTGCACGGCTTGGACTTCCGACCGTGTTGGTGCAGGAGGGCGGATATCTGTCCGACATTCTTGGGAAGAACCTGACGTCGGTTCTCGCCGGATTCGAGGCCGTTCGCTAGCTGGTCCAGCTCGTGCCGGCCGGTTATCCCACTCCGAGCTCAGCCCCTGTCGTTCGCAGCAAGCTTCGCGAATTGACGCCTCATCCGGTTGACCTTGGCAAGGTACGCCGCGACGAGGTGATCGCCGCAGTGTTCGCCGGCGGCCGGTTGGAAGCCGCGGCGCACGAAGGCCGGTCCGGGACCGGTGCCGCACAGATGGATGAGAGCGGCGAGGTCCTGCTTCTGTTGCGGATTCGCCGTGCTCTTCGGCGCTGCCGCGAGAACTCTGGCGACGCCGCGATCCAGGGATACCGCAGTGAGTTCCGTGGCATGGCTCGGTAGCGTGCGAACATACAGGCTGTTGAACCAGCAGTCCGTCGCAACGACCGCGTGCTGGCGGATACAATAGCTGTTCGCCTCCGCGAACGTCGCGTCAATCATCTGATAAAGGCCGACGGCACTGGAGGCGGGCTTGTAGATCGCGAGAGGATTCCAGCTCAGCCGCCAACGCCAATAAGTGCGTGCCACCGGATTCCCGGAGCTCTCGGTCTGCGCCAGCGCAGCGAGTAGCTCAGGCGTGACAGTGTCCGTGGAGTAGGTGCGGAAATGTGCTCCATACTGCCGCCAGGTCTCTGTCGGTTCCTTGTCGAGCGCGGTGCCAACAAGGAAGAACAGCTCGGTCGGTTTGCGGACGACCTGAAAAACAAGGTTAGCCAGCGGAAGGAGTGCGACGATCGTTGCGCCGACGATCGCAACCCGTATCGCGGTCGGCATCGCACCCAGCTTCGCCCAAATCCTGCGCGCGCCGTGCCAGCCGCGAGCGAGCCGAATGGCCTTGGTCCAGTGTTGCCCAACGCGCCTTTTGCGAGCGGCGGGCCGGGTGGCGGGCAACGTGGACACGGAGATCGTCAGCCTGTGAGGAATCTGATGCGGCGGGAGCCGTAGCGGTTGCGTGCGATGAAGCCTGTCTCGAATTCGCCTCGGTGCGGCTCCTCTGCCGCGAGGCGGATCTGAAACGCGGACCACATTAGAGCCGAAAGATTTCCAGTGTCCTGACGAACCGGCCAGGCGAGAGAGTTCCATCACGCGCCGGCGTCGTGCATCGGTCTTTGCCGGAGCCATCGTTCCATTGAACGTTCAGTAAAGCGATTTGCTAAACATCGGGAATAGTGCGGCTTCCGGCACCTCCCTCGATCTAGCCGGTGCGAAAACGTCCAAGCGTGCCAGACCGATGATCACGGACGGCTAGCAAACAAACTATTTTTGCTGCATCGCGGTACTGCATCGACGGGCGCGCAATTCCCATGGGGCTCGCGCGAAACCCGCTTGACGGCCGTCGAAATTTAGTAATACGTTTAGTTACTAAGAAAAACTAAACATCGCGCATCGAGCTGATGTGTGGGAGGAGCCCGCCCGTCCGAACAAAGGTTTGGGATGGATCTGTCTCGTTCTTCACCCATCGCTCCTCAACTCGGCTTCAGGTTCTTTGCGTCGCTCCGGCAGGGGGCGCGCAGCGTGGGTTAGATGCATCAACGAGAGAGGAAACGGACATGCGAAGCTTCAAATGGCTAGGTAGCTCTGCGGCGACGGCGGTCCTCGGGGCTGCGCTGCTCGGGGTATTCGGTGGAGGCGAGGCTGCAGCGCAAGGCAAGCAGCTTACGCTGTGCTGGGCGGCATGGGATCCCGCCAACGCGCTGGTCGAACTGGGCAAGGACTTCACCAAGCAATCCGGCATCGAGATGAAATACGAGTTCGTCCCCTGGACGAGCTATGCGGATCGCTTCCTCAACGAGCTGAACTCCCATGGCAAGCTCTGCGACCTGATCATCGGCGACAGCCAGTGGATCGGCGGCGCCGCCGAGAACAAGTGGTACGTCAAGCTCAACGATTTCTTCGACAAAGAGAAGATCTCGATGGACGACTTCGTCCCGGCGACCGTTGTCGGCTACTCGCAGTGGCCGAAGAACTCGCCGAACTACTGGGCGCTGCCGGCGATGGCCGACGCCGTGGGCTGGACCTATCGCAAGGACTGGTTCTCGCGTCCCGAGATTCAATCGGCGTTCAAGGCCAAGTACGGCCGCGATCTGGCGCCGCCGAAGACCTATGACGAGCTGAAGCAGATCGCCGAGTTCTTCCAGGGCCGCGAGATCGACGGCAAGAAGGTCTATGGCGCCTACATCTTCACCGAGCGCGGCTCGGAAGGCATCACGATGGGTGTGACCAACGTGCTCTACAATTTCGGCTTCGGCTACGACAATCCGAAGAAGCCGTACCAGATGCAGGGCATCGTCAACTCAGCTGACGCCGCCAAGGGGCTCGAATTCTACAAGGAGCTCTACAAGTGCTGCACCGCGCCGGGCATGACCAACGCCTACATGCAGGAAGGGCTTGATGCCTTCAAGTCCGGCCAGGTGGCGATGCAGATGAACTGGTTCGCCTTCTTTCCCGGCCTCTACAAGGATCCGAATGTCGGCGGCGACAAGATCGGCTTCTTCGTCAATCCGGCCGGTCCGAAGGGACACTTCACCCAGCTCGGCGGGCAGGGCATCTCGGTGGTAGCGACCTCCGACCGCAAGGACGACGCGCTCGCCTACATCAAGTGGTTCGCGCAGCCGGCCGTGCAGCAGAAATGGTGGCAGATCGGCGGCTACTCGGCGCTGAAGGCGGTGGTCGACGCACCCGACTTCCCGAAGAGCGCGGCGTTTGCGCCGCAATTCCTGGAGTCGATGGGCATCGTCAAGGACTTCTGGGCCGAGCCGTCCTACGCGCAACTGCTGCTCGACATGCAGAAGCGGGTGCATGACTACGTCGTCGCCGACAAGGGTACGTCGCAGCAGGCGCTCGACCTCCTGGTCAAGGACTGGACCAAGGTGTTCAAGGAGCAGGGCAAGGAAGTCGCCTCGCAATAGGTCCGCGACCACGCGACTTCACCGAACTGGCTTCCCCGGGGCGCCGCCTCGGGGACGCCGATCCAGCCAGCCGATGGGACAGATGACCACGATCCTGCAACCCGATCATGCTATGATCCCGGGCGTGAACGAGCCCGCCAAATCCCGCGCCGCGCGGCGTGTCCGCGGCCTGTCGGACCGCACCATTGCGTGGCTGTTCGTTGCGCCGACGATCGCGCTGCTGCTCGCGATCAACATTTTCCCGCTGATCTGGATGATCCGGCTATCCTTCACCAGCCTCAACCTCAGCATGTCCTATCTGCCGCTGCGGTTCGTCGGCCTCGACAATTTCAGGGATATCCTCACCGACGAGGACGTCTGGACCCGGCTGCAGACCACGGCGCAGTTCGTGATCTCGTCGGTGGCGCTGCAGGTGGTGGTCGGATTTGGCCTTGCGCTCCTGATCAACCGCCAATTCCGCGGCCACAGCTTCTGGACCACGATCATCCTGCTGCCGATGATGCTGTCGCCGGCGGTGGTCGGCAACTTCTGGACGCTGCTGCTGCAGCCGCAGATCGGCCCGTTCAACTATCTCATCAGTCTGTTCACCGGCGTGCCGCCGAGCTCGTTCAGCATGACCGGGCAGGTCTCGCTCGCGCCGTGGACCATCGTGCTGGTCGACACCTGGATGTGGGCGCCGTACGTGATGCTGATTTGCCTCGCCGGGCTGCGCTCGATTCCCGATTACATTTATGAGGCCGCCGAAGTCGATCGTGCCTCGCCCTGGCGGCAGTTCTGGTCGATCACGCTGCCGATGACGGTGCCGTTCCTGATGCTTGCGGTGCTGTTCCGCGCGATCGAGAACTTCAAGATGTTCGACATGGTCAATCTCCTGACCTCGGGAGGACCAGGATCGACCACCGAACTGGTGTCGATCACGCTGAAGCGCGCGGCGTTCGAGAAGTGGCGCACCGGCTATTCCTCCGCGCTCGCCATCATCCTGTTCGTGACCGTGTTCGGTGCGGCCAACATCTACGTCAAAGCGCTCAACAAGGTGAAGCAACGATGACCGCTGCTGTTGCCAAATCCACCGCGCATTCGATCGTCGAGGCCTCGCCGCGCACCAAGGCGTTCGCCGGCACGCTCGTCATCCTCTATGCGTTGATCACGATCCTGCCGCTGCTCTGGATCGTCGCCACCGCCTTCAAGTCGCAAAGCGATGCCATCGCCTATCCGCCCAAGGTGATCTTCGAGCCCACCCTCGAAGGCTATGTCAACCTGTTCACCGTGCGCACCCGCCAGACACCTGATTTCATCACCAAGTTGCCGGCGCCGGAGACCTGGTATGACAAGCTCGTGCGCAAGCATGACATGGTGATTGCCGGACCGTCCAAGGTCGTGCCGCGCTTCGTCAATTCGCTGATCATCGGCTTCGGTTCGACCTTCCTCGCCGTCTTCCTCGGCACACTCGCGGCCTACGCGTTCTCGCGCTTCCGCATTCCGTTGGCCGACGATCTGCTGTTCTTCATCCTGTCGACGCGGATGATGCCGCCGGTCGCGGTCGCGATCCCGATCTATTTGATGTACCGGCAGCTCAATCTGACCGACACCAGGCTCGGCATGATCCTGCTCTACACCGCCGTGAATGTCTCGCTCGCGGTCTGGCTGCTCAAGGGCTTCATCGATGAGATCCCGCGCGAGTACGAGGAGGCTGCGCTGGTCGACGGCTATACACGGTTGCAGGCGCTGCGCAAGGTGGTGCTGCCGCAGGCCGTCACCGGAATTGCGGCGACCGCGATCTTTTGCCTGATCTTCTCCTGGAACGAGTACGCGTTCGCGGTTCTGCTGACCAGCGGCGAGGCGCAGACCATGCCGCCCTTCATCCCGTTCATCATCGGAGAGGGCGGGCAGGACTGGCCGGCGGTTGCCGCCGCGACCACGCTGTTCGTCGTCCCGATCGTCATGTTCACCGTGTTGTTGCGCAAGCATCTGCTGCGCGGCATCACCTTCGGAGCGGTGCGCAAATGAGCGGTTCTGCGGTTGCCCGGGGAGGCAAAGGGGCACTCCATCGCTTTTTCCAGCGGAGCCGCTGGGAGACCGTTGCGATGACCCTGATCGGGGGCGGCATCTTCATGCTGGTGCAGCCCTGGTCGATCGATCTGTACAGCTACTCCTTCGTGACGATTCTTGCCGGCACGGTCGGCTACGTCGTCGTCAGCCATTTTCCGGAATAGGGCCATGGCACAGATCCGCATCGAGAACCTGCGCAAGTCGTTCGATCAGTTCACCGCGGTGGAAGGCTCGACCTTCACCATCGACGACGGCAGCTTCTTCGCGCTGCTCGGCCCCTCCGGCTGCGGCAAGACCACCACGTTGCGCATGATCGCCGGCCTCGAGCTGCCGACCGAGGGCAAGATCCTGCTCGACGGCGAGGACGTCACCTTCCACCGCGCCGCCGCCCGCGACATCGCCTTCGTGTTCCAGCTGTTTGCGCTCTATCCGCACATGAATGTCGGGCAGAACATCGGCTTCCCGCTGAAGTGCCAGGGCATGGCGAGGCGCGATATCCGCGAACGGGTGCAGGAAACCGCGCGGATGCTGCGGATCGAGCATCTGCTGTCGAGCAAGACATCAAAGCTCTCGGGTGGCGACCGCCAGCGCGTTGCGCTCGGGCGCGCCATGGTGCGGCGCCCGAAGGCCTTCCTGATGGACGAGCCGCTGGGCGCGCTCGACGCCGAGTTTCGCCATCTGATGTGCGGCGAGCTGCGGGACCTGCACGATCGCATCAAGGCGACCACGGTCTATGTCACCCATGACCAACTCGAAGCGATGTCGATGGCCGACCAAATTGCGATCATGAACAAGGGTCGCGTCGAGCAGATCGGCACGCCGCAGGAGGTCTATGACCGGCCCGCCAGCATGTTTGTCGCGGACTTCATCGGCTCGCCGCCGATGAATTTCCTGCGCTTCGAGGGCGGCCTGCGATCCGGTGACCGGGCGATCGATTTCCACGACACCACGCTCGCGGTGCCCGAGATCCGCGAGGACCGCGCGAGCGCGCCGCTGGCGCTCGGGGTACGTCCGGAGCATATCCGCTTCGCCGACGCCGGACCCGTTCGCGGCGAGGTGTTCGGCGCGGAATATCTCGGCACCACGCAGATCGTCACCGTCGACACGGCGTATGGGCGGGTCGCGGCGCGGCTGCCGTCCAGCGCCTCGGTGCGGATCGGAGAGACCATCGGCCTCGAATTCAACTCCGAGCGGTTGGCGCTGTTCGATATCGGCAGCGGCCTTGCGATCAGGACCGCCAGCGAGGAGGGCGTGCGCCATGGCTGACGTCAGCTTGCGCAATATCAGCAAGCGCTTCGGCGCGGTGGAGGCGGTGCGTGACCTCTCGCTGACGGTGGGCGACGGCGAATTCCTCGTCCTGCTCGGGCCGAGCGGCGCCGGCAAGACCACGACGCTGCGGCTGATCACCGGGCTCGAGAGTCCCGACGCCGGCTCGGTCATGATCGACGGGCGCGATGTGACGCATGATCCGCCGGGTGCGCGGGACATCGCGTTCGTGTTCCAGCAATATTCGCTGTATCCGCATTTGTCGGTCTACGACAATTTGGCGTTCCCGTTGCGCTCTCCGGCGCGGCGCGTGCCGGAGCCCTTGATCCGCAAGCGCGTCGAGCAGACCGCGGAGCTGCTGCATATCACCGGCAAGCTGAACAATCGCGCCACCCGCCTGTCCGGCGGCGAGATGCAGCGGGTCGCGATCGGCCGCGCGCTGGTGCGCGATCCCTCGATCTATCTAATGGACGAGCCGCTGTCGTCGCTGGATGCAAAGCTTCGCGCCGAGCTTCGGCTCGAGCTGAAGCGGATCCAGCTCGAGCTCGGCGCGACCATCCTGTACGTGACCCATGACCAGGTCGAAGCCATGACGATGGCATCGAGGATCGGCGTGATCAGGGACGGCCAATTGCTTCAGCTCGGCACGCCGAGGGAGATCTACGAAAATCCCTCCTCGAGCTACGTCGCCTCGCGGCTCGGGACGCCGCAGATCAATTTTCTGCCCGCACGGCTGCTGTCCGATGTGGCGATGCCACCGGAAACCGAGACGGTGGGCATCCGCACCGAGCACCTCCAGATCGCCACGCGCAGTGGCGGGCAGATGGTCGGGCGCGTGCATCGGGTCGAGCACCTCGGCGAGCAGAATCACGTTCACCTGGACTATAAGGGCGAAACGCTGGTGACGCTGGCGGATCCGCATCGGCCGCTGCGGGCCGGTCAGGAGGTCGAATTGCAACTGGTGCGTCCGCTGTGTTTCGACCGTGCCGGGCAGCGCGTCGGCGCGATGGTTCAATAGAGGCGTAAGAGGTTCAGATCAATGTCGGTGCAACCCGAGACATTCAAGTCGCTGCTCAAGGCGGCCGCCGAGCAGGTCATCGCCAGCGCGCCGGAGCTCACGAGCCTGGACCAGGCGATCGGTGACGGCGACCACGGGACCAACATGAAGCGCGGCTTCGAAGCCGTGCTCGGCAAGCTCGATGCCATCTCGGCGCAGCCGCTCGACGAGGCGTTCAAGATGATCGGCAAGACCCTGGTCATGACAGTCGGTGGCGCCTCCGGCCCGCTCTATGGCAGCTTCTTTCTTGCCGCGGGCGAGGCGTTGTCGCACGACAAGCACCTGCCTGATGATCTCGCCGACGTGTTCGGCAGCGGCGTGAACGCGGTGAGCGCGCGCGGCCGTTCGCAGGCCGGCGAGAAGACGATGCTTGATGTGCTCGTTCCGGTGCTGGAGACGCTGAAAGCAGGCGTCGGCCAGCCCGATCTGATCGCGCGGGTGCGCAGCACCGCGGCTGAAGCGGTCGAGCGCACGGCGCCGATGCAAGCTACCAAAGGGCGGGCGTCGTTCCTCGGTGCGCGCAGCGTCGGCCATGTCGATCCCGGGGCGCGGTCGAGCTGTGTTCTTGTGCACGCTGTGTGCGCCGGCCTGGAGGCGCGGCAATGACCGACACCGTGGGCATCGTGATCGTCTCGCATTCCCTAGATATCGCCAAGGGAACCGCCGACATGGTGCGGCAGATGGTCGGCAGCGAGGTCAAGGTCGCTTTCTGCGGCGGCAATCCCGACGGTGGTCTCGGCACCAGCGTGCCGCTGATCATCGACGCCATCAACGACGCCTGGTCGTCGAAAGGCGTCGCCGTGCTGGTCGACCTCGGCGGCGCCGAGACCAACAGCGAAATGGCGGTCGAGATGCTGGAGCCGGCGCGGCGCGATCTCGTTGTCGTCTGCAACGCGCCGATCGTCGAGGGCGCCGTGATGGCGGCGACGGAAGCTGCGGGCGGCAGCTCGCTGGCCCAGGTCAAGGCCGTGGCCGAGGAACTCTCTGCCGACTGAGGCGTCGGCGAAGCGATGATGGATGATGAGCATGCTTGATAAAGCGGACGGACAGATATTCACCGGCAACGTGCGGCTGGTGCATGCGGTCGGCATGCACGCGCGCCCCGCGGTCAAGCTGACCAAGCTCGCCAAGAAGTTCCAGGCGCAGGTCTCGGTGCGGGTCGCGGACGCGCCGGAATGGATCAACGCCAAGAGCGTGGCCAAGATCATGGCGATGCGTGCGGCACACGGCAGCACGATCGAGATCAAGGCCTCCGGCAGCGATGCCGAGGCCGCGGTCGCGGCGCTGGTCGATCTGATCGCAAGCGATTTCCCGGATGGAGCACCGTAGCATGCAGGGCGGCGCTGCAGGGCTGGCCTACCGCGGCAGGACCGCCTCGATCGGCTTTGCCCACGGCCCGTTGGTCCGGGTCGACGCGGGCGCGGCCGGCGAGCGGGTGGCCGGCACGCTGGTCGAGGAAGCGTTGGCGCTGCGCAATGCGATCGACGTCGCGAGCGGGCAGATCGCCGATCTTGCCGCCAGCGCCGGCGGCGAAGCCGCGCAGATCCTCGAATTCCAGGTCGCGCTGCTGGAGGATGAGGATTTGATCGAGGCGATCTTCGGGTCGATCGGCGAGGGACGTCCCGCCGATATCGCATGGCGCTCGACGCTCGACGCCCACATCGCCGACTACAATTCCGCGCCGGACGACTATCTGAAGGCGCGTTCCTCCGATCTCGCGGATTTGCGCGACCGGGTGATCCACGTTCTACGTGGCGACCAGGGCCAGCCGCTGAAGATCCCGAGCGGGGGCGTGGTTTGTGCCGACGATCTGCCGCCATCGCGATTCCTCGAGATTGACTGGTCCGGCGGCGGCGGCCTGGCGCTGTTGCGGGGCAGCCCGACCAGCCATGTCGCGATGCTGGCGCGGGCGCGCGGCATCCCGATGGTGGTGCAGCTCGGTGCGATTCCGGACACCGGCACCACGGCGCTGCTCGACGGCGAAGGCGCGACGCTGGAGCTCGATCCCAGCGTCGAGCAGGTCCGCACTTTCGAGAAGCGACGCGACAGCCATCGCAAGAGCAGGGCATCCGCGCGCGCGATCCTGCGGCGGCCGACGGCCTCGTGGCGCGGCGAGCACATCAAGCTCCTCATCAACATCCAGCGCGTCGAGGATCTCGAGCACGCCGACGCGCAATATGCCGACGGCATCGGCCTGATGCGCACCGAGTTCCTGCTCGCCGGGCGGAGCGATCTGCCGGACGAGGAGACCCAGTTTCAGGCCTATGACGAGGTGGTGCGTTGGGCCGGCCAGCGGCCCGTCACCATCCGCACCTTCGATGCCGGCGGCGACAAGCCGGTGCCGGGCTTCACGCTGGACGGCGAAGCCAATCCGTTCCTCGGGGTGCGCGGCCTGCGGCTGTGCCTTGCCCGGCCCGAGATCTTTGCGGTTCAGCTTCGCGCGCTGGCGCGGGCCGCGGTGCGCGGCAATCTCAAGGTGATGTTCCCGATGGTGACGTCGGCGGACGAGCTCGAGGCAGGGCGGAGGTTATTCGCCGATGTCGTGCAGCGCTTGCAGGCGGACGGCATTGCCGCGATGCTGCCCGAGCTCGGAATCATGGTCGAGGTTCCGGCGGCGGCCCTGGCCATCACAAGCTTCAAGGCGTCCTTCTTCTCGATCGGCTCGAACGATCTCGCGCAATATGTCCTGGCCTGCGATCGTTCCAACGGAGCTCTCGCCCCCCTGATGGATCCGCTTCATCCGGCAGTGCTCGAACTGATCGCGCGGACCGCGGAGCATGGGCGGCGCGCCGCGATCGGCGTCAGCCTGTGCGGCGACATGGCGGGTGATCCGCGCTGCCTGCCCGCGCTGCTGAATTGCGGGCTGCGCGAACTCTCCGTCAATGCATCGGCGCTGGCGCAGATCAAGCAGACCATCGACCGGCTGAGCGGCGGAGGCGGCCTTGGCTGATATGGCGGCCGATGACGCGCCCGAAGCCGGTGCGGTTGCGGTCTACAAGCGCATCTTCAAGGAGGTGCTGGAGAGCCGTCCGTCCGGCATGCGGCTCCGGCTGGCCCATGCCATGGGGAAGAACCGCAGCTTCGTCAGCCAGATCAGCAATCCCGCCTATCCGGTGCCGATACCGGTACAGCATCTCAACACGATCTTCGATGTCTGCCATTTTCCGCCACAGGCGAAGACCGCCTTCCTTCGCGCCTATGCGCGCGCACATCCGCGCCGCGTCGGCCGGTTGAGCGAAGGTTCGCACGAGCGGACGCTGACGTTGCATCTGCCGGATCTCGGCAGCGCCAAGCGCAACGCCGAGCTCGACGCGCTGCTGCAGGAGTTCACGCGGCGGCTGATTGCCATCATGCGGGAAAAATAGGCGAGAAACGCCAAACGAACGAAGCGGGGAGGAAACAATGAAGAAGTTCATCAATTCGGTCGACAACGTTCTCGCCGAGAGCCTCGACGGCTTTGCGGCCGCGCACGCCGATCTGGTTACGCTCGGCGCCGAGCGGAAATTCGTGCGGCGCCGCGAGCTGAACCCGAAGAAAGTTGCGCTGGTGTCGGGGGGCGGCAGTGGACATGAGCCGCTGCATGCGGGCTTTGTCGGCTACGGCATGCTCGATGCCGCCTGTCCCGGGCAGGTGTTCACCTCGCCGACGCCGGACCAGATCGTCGAGGCGGCCCAGGCGGTTGCGGGCGACGCCGGCGTCCTCTTCATCGTCAAGAACTATGCCGGCGACCGTATGAACTTCGAGATGGCGGCCGAGATCGCCGAGGGCCGCACCGCGGCCATCGTGACCGACGACGACGTCGCGGTCGAGAAGTCCACTTACAGTATCGGGCGCCGCGGCGTCGCAGGCACGTTGATCGTCGAGAAGATCGTCGGCGCCGCCGCCGAGAAGGGCGCCGATCTCGCAGCCTGTGTCGCGCTCGGCGAGCGCGTCAACACGCAGACGCGCTCGATGGGCGTTGCGCTGACGAGCTGCACCGTCCCGGCTGCGGGCACGCCGACCTTTGCATTGGGCGAAGACGAGATGGAGATGGGGGTCGGTATTCACGGTGAGCCGGGACGCCGCCGCGTCAAGCTGGCAGCGGCTGATGCGATCGCCGCCGAGATGACGACGGCCATTGCGGAGGATCTCGGCGCGCGTGCCGGGACGGAGGCGCTGCTGCTCGTCAACGGTTTCGGCGGCACGCCGACGATCGAGCTCTATTTGATGTACAACGCGGCGCGCCGGATGCTCGAAAGTCGCGGCCTGCGCATCGCCCGTTCGCTGGTTGGCAGTTACGTCACCTCGCTGGACATGGCGGGTTGCTCGCTCACTGTGAGCCTGCTTGATCCTGAGACGACCGCGCTTTGGGACGCCCCCGTGCGCACGGCTGCGTTGAGATGGTAACTGCCGTCGCCCTGGCGCGGCCCGCGATCATTCGTGGGTGCGCATCATCCAGATTGGAGTGGCTTTCCACCATGCCGATCACGTTGTTGCGTTCGCCTTGACCGGCGGATCCTGCAAGCCATAGCTGCCAAATGCAGCGGCGGTTTCGCTGATGTTGGCCTCGCTCAGCAATACCGGTCCACCGATCGCCAGGGAGAGATAGTACTGCCGGGCGATGGTCTCGAGTTCGACCGCCAGCCACATCGCCTTGTCCAGTGATGCCCCCGTGGCGATCATTCCGTGATTGGCCAACAGGCAGGCGGTGCGGTTCTCCAGCGCGGTCAGCGCATGCTCCGACAGTTCCTTGGTGCCGAACCTGGCATAGTCGGCAACACGCACGTTCATGCCGCCAAAGGCCGCCATCATGTAGTGGCATGCCGGGATTTCCTTGCGCGCGATCGCCAGCACGGTGGAATAGGTCGCGTGGGTATGGACGATGCCCCCGACGTCGGGTCGTGCCTTCATGATGTCGAGATGGAAGCGCCATTCAGTGGAGGGCTTGAGCGGTCCCCGCCATGATCCGTATTCGCCTTCGATCGGCATTGCCGCGATCATGTCGGGCGTGAGCAGGTCGTAAGGCGTTGCCGACGGTGAAATCAGCATGGTGTTGCCGTGGCGGGCGGAGATATTTCCGGACGTGCCCTGGTTCAGCCCTGTCGCATTCATCCAGCGGCATTTCGCGATGATCGCCTCGCGCAACTGAAGTTCGCTGTCGGTCATGGTCGGCTCCTGAGGTCGGCGCGTGAGAGCGCTCAGTATTTTTGTCGAGTCGGCGTGATGCAAATCTCCTGCACCAGCGCCTTTTGCGGAAGGTTGTAGGCGTCGAGGATCAGGTCGGCGACGTGTTCGGCCCCGATGCCGCCGCCGATTGCGGCCTTGTTTGCGTCATAGCTGGCACGTGTCACCGGATCCTTCACGCCATCCAGGACCTCGGTCTCAATGATTCCCGGCGAAATGACGATCACGCGAACATCGTAGGCGGACAGATATTCGCGAAGGCTCTCGGAGACGCCGTGGACGAAATATTTGGTCCCGCAATAGACCGTATGATCGGGATAGACCTTGCGTCCAGCGATCGAACTCATCATGACGAGCGTACCGTGACGACGGTCCATCATGCCCGCCATGACGGCATGTACGCTGTTCATGACACCATTGACGTTGATGGCGATCATTTCGTCCCAATCGGCGGGGTCCTGCCTGCCGATGTCACCGAGCCTCGCAATGCCGGCGTTGGCGAACATCATATCCACGGGGCCGAACCTTGCTTCGGCGTCTCGTACCGCCGCGGCGAGCATCGCACGATCGCGAACGTCCACCTTGCGACAGACCGAATTGGGCAGACGCATGGCCTCCAGCCGTTCGATCCGGCGGGCCATCAGCAGCACAGGGTGGCCGGCCGCGGAGAAGGCGCGGGCGGTGGCTTCTCCGATGCCGGAGCTCGCCCCGGTTACGGCGACAAGCGGCTTTGCGGTCATGTCACAGGCCTCCCTCTCAAAGTTCGCCTTGCGCAAACGCCTCCAGCGTGCCGGCGTCTGCGGCAATGTCGAGGAACGAAAAGCGGTTGCGCATCTCGCGGCAATGCACGATGGCCTCGCGGTAGAGATCGACGGGCACAGCCAGTTCGGTCGCCGTCGTGGCGCCGCCCGCAGCCGACAGCAGGCGCTTCATCTCGCCGACCGGAATCGCGAACCCGGCCAGCTCGCGCCGCAAGTCAGGCCATGTGTCGTCGAGCTTGCGATTGAATGCGATGGCGCCGTCGCGGTCGAAAGCCTTTTTCTTCAGCTCCGCCAGGCATTGCGATGCGACTTCATCGCCAAAGCGGCGGGCCATGCCGGCGGCGTCGATAGGGGTGGCGTGAACGGAAGGCGGCTGATCGCTGGCAAGCATGTACTGCTGCAGGCGCGCCATGCTCAGCGACGCGATGCCGACTTGCTGGCCGTGCAGGCTGCCCGGATGCCGCGCTCCCGCGAAGCAGTCGATGTAATGCGAGATCTGGTGTTCACCCATCGAACCATGGTGCGAGATGCCGGTGAACGAGATGCCCAGTCCGCACAGGGTTAGCACCCGATAGAGATACCCCATCGCCTCGATATCGCCCTTGGGCAGATTCGCGGCGCGCTTGTTGAGCTCGACCTCGTCGACGGCCTGGATCGTGTAAGGCTCTTGAAAATACGCCGTGCCCAACAGCCGGTGCGACATCCACCAGTCGCTTTGGGCTACCGAGCGGGCGAGGCAGTCGGCGAAACCGGAGGCGGCGAGATAGGGCGGCGCCGCGGCGGACACCTTGAGATCGACGAAGAAGCCGGCAGGTGTGTGCGAAGGCAGCGACACCTTCAGGCCGCTGTCGAGGGTGAGCGAGGCGGTGGAAGAGGTATACCCGTTCATCGAAGCGGCGGTTGCGAACACGCAATAGCGCCGCCCGTCGAGGCCGGTGACATACTTGCAGAGGTCGTTGACGGTACCTGAGCCGACGGCGACGACGGAATCGAATCCGCGCAGCTTCTCGGTCAGATTACGAACCTCGGCCATGTCGGCGTGCGGACGATCGAGAACAATGGCCTCGACGGGGCCGATCTCGCGCAGTGCCCTTGCAATCCGCGCGCCCAACGCGTCGTAGGTCGCCTGATCGGCGACCAGAGCAAGGCTGTGCCCCAGCTTCAGGGACGCAACCAGCTCGGCCTCGCGGCCCTCGAGACTGTCTTCAATCACGATGGAGTCGTAGGGCACCTTCACGCGGGCGCCGGTCAGCGGATTGGTCCAGCGGCCAGCCACCAAATCGTCGATCAGCGCGGTCCAGTTCTGCTTCGACATCGAGAAAATCCCGCACAACGCTTCGGCACCGCAGCACCGGCCGTGACATTCGACAAAACTAATTGGCAATTAATCGAGCCAATTGACAATTGTCAACTCGATGTGCATTTTGTGTATCCGACACTGAGGCCGCGATCGCCGATGACCAGGACGCTGCAACGCAAAGTGACACCGCCGCGCATCAAGCGTCGCGCGTTGTCGATTCCTGCAGAGTTCGACAGTGATCCGGTCGTGTGGGCGGCCTGGCTCTACTACGAGGAGGGCATGACGCAGGAGGAGGTCGCCGATCAGCTCGGCGTCTCGCGCGCGTCGGTGGTGAACTTCCTGCAGGAGGCCCGCGACCGCAACATCGTCACCATCGCGGTCTCGTCACGGCACTTGCAGACCATCGGTCTCGCACGCGAAGTGGCCGACGCTTACGGCTTGTCCAACTGCCTCGTCGTGCCTGATGATGGAGGCCGGCTGCCGGTGCACGAGCGGATCGGCATGGCCGCCGCGCGGTTGCTGATCGAGCGTTTGCAGCCCGACGATGTGCTCGGCGTTTCCTGGGGGCGCACGGTGCAGGCCTTGTCGGCAGCGTTGCCCGAGATGAAGCTGCCTGGAGTGACTGTTACCCAGATCACTGGCTGCTCGATCGGGACGACGGAATTCTCGCCGGAACTGTGCACCTCCAACATCGCCAACAAGCTCGGCGCGCGATGCGTCAATCTGCACGCCCCTGGCATCGTCTCCACCGCGCAGATCAAGCGCCTGTTCATGCAGGAGCCGGCGCTGGTCGAGACCTTCAAGATCATCCACTCGAGCAACAAGGTGCTGTTCGGCGTCGGCAGTGTGGATGACGCGGGCACCGCGATGCGCAGCGGATACATGACGCCGGAGAAGATCGAGCCGTATCTCGCGCGCGGCGCGGTCGGCGTGGTGAGCGGACGTTTCATCGACCGGGACGGCAAGCCGCTGTTGGGCGCGCTCGACAATCAAATGATCGGCCTCACGCTGGACGAGATTGCCAAGGTGCCGGAACGAATCTGCATTGCCGGCGGCACCGACAAGATCGACGCGGTCTACGCGGCGCTCAATAACAACTACGCGACGATATTGGTGACGGACGTGGCAACGGCGAGAACGCTGGTGCCGCGTGCGGCCCGGTCTCACCGAGCCGGAGTATCACGCCGGCCCTGATCCAACACAGCGAACTGGGCCGCAGAGCCCGGCGCCGAGAAAAAAGCGATGCACGAGGAAACGTCAATGGTTTCGCAGCAGGTGCCAAGTCTGGCCGTTGACGTGCCGGTGTCCGGCACGGAGCGTCGCCGGGTTTGGCCGCGATTTCTGACCTCGGAACACCCGTTTCCCTGGCTGGCGCCGATCACCGCATTGATCCTGGCGTTCGGGGTCTATCCGCTGCTCTATGCGCTCTGGCTGACGTTCTTCAAGCGCAACCCGGTCACCCGTCTGAATGTCTTCAACCCGACCTGGAACTGGGGAAAGCTGTTCGCCGATGAACGGGTATGGGGCGCCATCGGTCACACCTATCTGTACACGATCAGCGCCCTGCTGATCGAACTGGGTCTTGGCCTTGCCATCGCATTGCTGCTCGACAGCGACCGCAGGGGGTATGGGCTGCTGCGCGCGCTGATGACGCTGCCGCTGGTGGTGCCGCCTGCCGTCACCGGCATGATGTTCCTCCTGATGCTGGACGGATCGTTCGGCGTATTGAGCACGGGCCTCGTTTCGCTGGGGCTGTGGTCGCCGCAACATCCGATCCTCGCCTCCAGCGGTTCTGCACTGGCCGGCGTCCTGCTGGCCGATATCTGGCAGTGGACGCCGTTCATGGTGTTGATCATGCTCGCCGGGCTGCGCGCCTTGCCGAAGGAACCCTTCGAGGCTGCCGCCATCGACGGAGCGACGGCGAGTCAAGCCTTCTTCCGCCTGACCCTGCCGATGCTCTCCAGGATCATCGCGTTGGCCGTCCTGATCCGCGGCGTCGACCTGTTCCGGATCTACGACTACGTGAAGGTGATGACGGACAGCGGGCCCGGCACCTCGACCGAGACGCTGACGTCCTACGCCGGCACCATCTATTTCAAGAACGCCGACTTTCCCTACGCCTCGACGATCTCGCTGTTTACGCTGCTGCTGGTGATCGTCACCTCGAGCATCTTCATCAAGCTGTTCAAGGTGCGGTTCTGATGCAGGAAACATTCCTCCAGAAGCGTTTGCGCGATGTGGCCGCCGTGCTCGTGGTCGGCATGTTCATGTTCCCGCTGTTCTGGTGGGCGCTGACGTCGTTCAAGCCCACGTCGGCGATCTTCAACAAGGACGAGATCGTCTGGTTCAATTTCAAGCCGACGCTCGTCAATTATGCCGTCACGATGCTCGGCAAATCGCGCGCTGAACTGGCCATCGATTCCGGCAACACGTTCGGGGTCGGGGGTGCGAGTTCGTATGACAGCCGCCAAACCATCATCGACTCGCTGATCATCGCGGTGGGAGCGACCGCGCTGACGCTGCTGCTGGCGGTCATTGCGGCCTACGCACTGTCGCGGATGCGCTTTCGCGGGCGGCAGGCCTATCTGAACTGGATCCTGTCGCAGCGCTTCATGCCGCCGATCGCGATCATCGTGCCGGTCGTCTTCATGTTCCACTATCTGTCGCTGCTCGACACCCGGCTTGGCCTGATCATCGTGGATACGCTGATCAACCTGCCGATCGCCGTGCTGCTGATGAAGTCATTCTACGATGACGTTCCCGTCGACGTCGATGAAGCCGCCATGATCGATGGCGCCACGCGATTGCAGATCTTCTGGCGCGTTGTCCTGCCGATGGTCAAGGGCGGCGTCGCAGCCACCGCCGTCCTCTGTTTCATCTTCTCGTGGACGGAATTCCTGATGTCGCTGTTCCTGACCAATTCGATACGAACATTGCCGGTCAGGATCACGACCTTCGTCACCTCGACAGGCTCGGAATGGGGATTCATCGCGGCTCTCGGCACGACAGCCGTGATCCCGAGCTTCATCTTCATCCTGCTCGTCCAGAAGCAGCTTGTCCGCGGCCTGACCCTCGGGTCTCTCAAGGAGTAGGCGCGCGGAGCGAGACCAGAAAGTCAACAAAACATCGGGAGGAGTGCAATGAGTTTCAAGAAATTCGACCAGCAGACGTTCATTGTCGACACCGCGAACGCCTATACCAACGGGCAAATCTCGAAACGCGAATTTCTGCGCAAGCTGGGACTGGCCGGTGTCGGATTCTCGGCCTTCAGCCTCGGCATGCTCGGTAGCCCGCGCGGCCTGCGCAAGGGCAGTCTGCTCGGAACCCCGGCCTATGCCGACGGCTTGCCGGACAACCAGGCCAAATGGCTGAAGGAGGTCGGCAGCAAGTTCAAGGGCGCCAAGATCCGTTATTCGACGGAATCGACGCCGCCCTCGGTGATCCTCAACCAGATCAAGAAGGAGTTCACCGATCCGACCGGTATCGAGGTCGAGGTCGAGATCGTGCCGCTGGAGCAGGTGCTCGCCAAGGCGACGCAGGACGTGCAGGGCCAGCTCGGTTCGTACGACCTCTACTACCTCGATCAATCCTGGATATCGATGTTCCAGCCCGATTGCATCGATCCGGTCGCCTACTACAAGGACAAGCCGGAACTGGCGATGCCCGATTTCGATTGGGACGATTTCTCCAAGCCGCTCGTCAAGAATGTCGCCCAGGTCGACGGACAATGGATGGGCATTCCCTTCGACATTCCGATCTTCACGCTGATGTACCGCAAGGACATCCTGGAGAAGCACAAGATCGCGGTGCCGACCACCTACGAGGACTACCTCGCCGCCGCCAGGCAAATCACCGAGGCCGAGAAGGGCAACGGCATCTTCGGAACCGGCCTGCAGGCCAAATCCGGGCACTATTCGCTGGAGTGCGACTGGAGCCAGGCGGTGTGGGGCCATGGCGGCTCGATTTTCAACAAGAGCAAGAAATTCTCCGGTAACGACGAGCAGGGCATTGCCGGCCTGAAATGGTACCAGGACCTGTTGAAGGTCTCGCCGCCGAATTCGACGGCATCGACCTGGGACGGCCAGTTCGAGATGATGCATTCGGGCCAGATCGCGCTGGCGCAGAGCTGGGATGAGTTCTTCCCCGGCCTCGATGCCGACGACTCCAAGGTCAAGGGCCTGTGGGAGCCTGCCAAGCCGCTGACCGCCAAGAAGCTGCGCCCGGCCTCCGAAGCCGGCTTCAACGAGCAGCCGAACCTCGGCCATCAGGGCGGCTCGTGCATCTCGCTGTCGAAATACTCCAAGAACAAGGAGGCCGCGTGGATCTTCATGCAGTGGGGTTGCTGCAAGGAGATCATGACACGCTGCACGCTGCTCGGCGGCTTCGCTCCGATGCGCAACTCATCGTTCGCCGATCCGCGCGTCAAGGCCAAGGCCAAGGTCGGCGCGGGCACCACGCGGCATCTGGAGACCGTGAAGTGGGTGATCGACAACGCGATGGCGACCGAGCCGCACATGGCGTTGTGGGCGGGTCTGTCGACCAACGAGATTCCAACCGAACTCGGCAAGCTGCTGACGGGCCAGGCCTATGGTGGCGATCCCAAGAAGTGCATGGACGCGCTCGCGAAGCAGATCGACGCCCAGGTCAAGGATGCTGGTCTGCTCTAGAGCGCTTTCGAGCGAAGCGGACACCCGGTTGGTGTGAAGAAGACGCGTCAAAACAACGATCCAGAGCTTCGATTCTGATCCAACCAGAACCGGAATGCTCTGGGTCCCGCGGAGCTAGACTTTGCGGAGGCGGCCTTGGTCGCCTCCGCGCCAATTGAATTGAGATGGCATGTCCAGAGATCTGGTGATCGGCATCGACAGTTCGACCTCGGCGACCAAGGCGATCGCCTGGGATCGCAGCGGACGTGCATTGGCCGAAGGGCGCAAGGCGATCGGCCTTGCCAATCCGCAGCCGGGATACTTCGAACAGAACCCGGACGAGTGGTGGGATTCGACCGCGGCTGCCTTGCGCAGCATCACCGACCAGGTCGGTGCCGAGCGGATCGCTGCGGTTGCGATTTCCAATCAACGCGAAACTTTCAGTGCATTCACGGAGGAGGGGACCGCAATCAGGCCCGGCATGACTTGGCTCGACGAACGGGCTCGGCCTCAGGTTGTGCGCTTCGGCAAATCGTTCGGAGCCGAGCGCGTTCATGCCATTTCGGGCAAGCCCCTTGACGTGCTGCCCTGCCTCTACCGCATCATCTGGATGGCGGAGCACGAGCCGGAGATCTTCGCGCGCGCCGCGCGCTTTGCCGAAGTCCACGGCTATCTGACGCATTGCCTGACCGGTCGATGGCGGACGTCGACGGCCTCGGCCGATCCGACCGGGCTGCTCGATATGACGCGCAACGTTTGGTCAGCCGAGATTCTCGACGCCGCCGGCATTGCGATCGAGAAGTTGCCGGCGCTGATGCCGCCGGGCGCGCGGATGGGGGAGGTCACGCATGCGGCCGCGGCATTCACCGGCCTTTCGGCTGGAACGCCGGTCGTTGCCGGCGGTGGCGATGGCCAGTGCGCCAGCACCGGTGCCGGCGTCACGTCTCCGGGCAGCGCCTACATCAATCTCGGGACCGCAGTGGTCTCGGGAAGCTACGGTCGCAACTATGCCTATGACCGCGCCTTCCGCACCGAGAAGGCGGTGTGCGACGACGGTTACATCTACGAGCAGTGTATCCGCACCGGAACGTTCCTGGTCGACTGGATGGCGCGCGAGATGTTCGGGATCGATGCGACGGCGCAACTGAATGTCTTCAAGGCGCTCGAAGCCGAAGCAGCGAGCTGTCCGATCGGGGCTGATGGCGTCGTGGTGCTGCCTTACTGGCTCGGTTGCATGACCCCCTATTGGGATCCCTATGCGCGCGGCGTGATCGCCGGATTGTCGGGCTCGACCCGGCGCGGTGCGATCTATCGTGCCTTGCTCGAAGGCATCGCGCTGGAGGTTGCCGCTCAGGCTGAGAAGATCGCAGCGGCGACCGGCGGCGAGATCGGACAGTTCTCGGCGATTGGCGGCGGTTCGGACAGCGATCTCTGGCTGCAGATTTTGGCCGATGCCGCGGGCCGGCCGGTTGCGCGCTCGACCGCGCGGGAAGCCTCATCGCTCGGCGCGGCGATCGCGGCGGCCAAGGGCGCCGGCTGGTACGGCACCATCGCCGAGGCCGCCTCGGCGATGACGAGGCCGCCGGCACGAGCATTCCGACCTGAACCGAAGAATGTGGCACGCTACGCCGAATTGCGCGCCATCCATGCCGACCTCTGGCCGCGGCTGCTTGACTGGAACGCCCGGCTTGCGTCGTTTGCGGAGGGCACACCGTCGTGAAGCCCATCGCAAGCTTTCCCGCGGAGACCGCTCGCCGCATCGTCTGCATCCTGACCGACATTGACGATACGCTGACCACCGACGGCCAGCTCCCTGCGGCTTCCTATGCGGCGCTGGAAAAGCTCCAGGGCGCCGGCCTCGCCGTCGTTCCCGTCACCGGCCGGCCGGCCGGCTGGTGCGACATGATTGCGCGGTTCTGGCCGGTTGACGGCGTGATCGGCGAAAACGGCGCGTTCTATTTCCGGCACGATCCGGTGGCGCGGAAGATGGTTCGCAAATTTATCGCAAGCGAGCCCGAGCGCGCCGCCAATCGGCGCAGGTTGCTCGCGCTCGGCGAGCGAATTCTGTCCGAAGTGCCCGGTGCTGCGATTTCGGCCGACCAGCTCTACCGCGAGGCGGATCTTGCGATCGATGTCTGCGAGGACGTGCCGCCACTGCCGCGCGCCGCGGTCGACAGGATCGTCGGGCTGTTCGAAAGCGCGGGCGGGATCGCCAAGGTCTCCTCGATCCACGTCAACGGATGGTTCGGCAGCTACGACAAGCTGGCCATGACCCGGATCTTTCTGCGCGAAAGGCTGGGGCTCGATCTCGACGCGGCGAGGGACCGCATCGTGTTCTGCGGCGACAGTCCGAACGATGCGCCGATGTTTGGCTTCTTCCCCTACGCCTGCGGCGTCGCCAATGTGCGGGATTTCGAGGGGACGATGGCCGCAACGCCGGCCTTCATCGCCAGCAAGCGCGGCGGCGAAGGGTTTGTCGAAATCGTGGAACAAATCTTGTCGGCCAGGACGGGCGCGTAAGGAGAAGAAGCAGCCATGGCATCGGTCACCATCAGCAATGTGCGGAAATCCTACGGCAAGTTCGAGGTGCTGCACGGCATCGATCTCTCGATAGCCAACGGCGAATTCGTCGTGCTTCTGGGACCTTCCGGTTGCGGAAAGTCGACATTGCTGCGGATGGTCGCCGGGCTCGAGCCGATTACGTCGGGCCAGGTCAGCATCGGCAACGTCCTGGTCAACGATCTGCATCCCAAGGATCGCGACATCGCGATGGTGTTCCAGAACTACGCGCTCTATGCCCACCTGAGCGTGTTCGACAACATGGCGTTTTCGATGCAGCTCAAGAAGGTTCCGAAGGCCGAAATCAGGCGCAAGGTGGAGTGGGCCGCTTCGATCCTCAACCTGACGCCCTATCTCGACCGCCAGCCGAAACAGCTGTCCGGCGGCCAACGTCAGCGCGTTGCGATGGGTCGCGCCATCGTGCGCGATCCAGCCGTATTCCTGTTCGACGAGCCGCTGTCGAATCTCGACGCGAAGCTGCGCGTGCAGATGCGAACCGAGATTAAGGAACTGCACCACAAGCTTGCGACCACCACCATCTATGTGACCCATGACCAGATCGAGGCCATGACGATGGCCGATACGATCGTGGTGTTGCGCGACGGCGATATCGAGCAGATCGGCAAGCCGTTGGAGATCTATGACCATCCCGCAAATCTGTTCGTCGCCGAGTTCATCGGTTCGCCGGCGATGAATATCCTGACCGGCGAAGTCGCCGCCGAGGCGGGACGCCCGGTGCTGCGCGCCAACGGCGTGACGCTGCCGTTGCCCTCGGATGCAAATGTCAGTGCCGGTCAGATCGTCAAATACGGCATCCGGCCCGAGCATCTGCGGCCGGGCGCTGGCAGTGCAGGCTTTCCCGCCAAGGTCTCCGTCGTCGAGCCGACGGGCCCTGAAATTCACATCTATGCCGAGGTAGGCGCGCAGGAAGTCTGTTCGATCACGCAGGAGCGCATTGAATTGTCGCCTGGCGACGAGATCAGTCTGCTGCCCGCCCTCGACAGGGTTCGCCTTTTCGAACCCGAGACGGGCAAGGTCATCAACGGCCCGGCCGAGGTCAGGCCTCGCCCGCTGATGCGGGCCTAGTTCGCCCGATCGGACTCCAATCTGTCCAGACAAGAAGACGGAGGAAACATGGTGGACTACGTCATCGTCGGCGCCGGATCGGCCGGATGCGTGTTGGCAAACCGTTTGTCGGCAGATCCGAACAATGACGTCGTGCTGCTCGAGGCCGGCGGCAAGGACACCAATCCCTTCATCCACATGCCGGCGGGCTATCTCGCCCTGATGAAGTCCGGGAGTGTCGACTGGCATTACCATACGGATCCGCAGCCGCACCTGGACAACCGCGTGCTTTTTTGGCCGCGCGGGAAGGTGCTGGGAGGATCGAGCTCCATCAACGGGATGGTCTATATCCGCGGCCACGCCTCCGACTACGATTTGTGGGCTCAGCTCGGCAATCGCGGCTGGTCCTACAGCGATTGCCTGCCATATTTCATTCGGTCGGAAGGGCGGCAGGCCGGCGCCGACGATTATCACGGCGGCGACGGCCCGTTGCGGACGAGCCGGCTGTCGGAAATAACCCATCCGCTGACCAAGGCGTGGTTTGAAGCGGGCAAGCAGGCGGGATTTCGCGCGACGGATGATTTCAACGGTGCCGAACTCGAAGGCTTCGGCCCGGTCGACAGCACGATCGCCGACAATCAACGCGCCAGTGCGGCGCGCTGCTACCTGCATCCGGTTCTTAACCGCCCCAATCTCAAGGTGATCACGAAAGCGCTCGCCTCACGCGTGCTCGTGGAGGGTGGTCGCGCGGTTGGCGTCGAGTACATCAGGAATGGTCAGGTTCACACCTTAAGGGCCGAACGTGAGGTGATCCTGGCCGGTGGCGCGATCAACTCGCCGCAACTGCTCCAATTGTCGGGAATCGGCGATGGCGACCATCTGCGGTCGCTCGGGATAAAGGTCGTCCACGAGCTCAAGGGGGTCGGGCAAAATCTGCAGGACCATCTCGCCTGCGGCGTCAAGCAGCGGTGCACCCAGCCGATCTCGTTTCTCAAGCACACCAAGCCATTGGGCGCCACAAAAGCCTTCATCCAGTACGTGCTGACCAAAACGGGCCCAGCGACGTCGCACGGCCTGGAAGCGATGGCGTTCCTCAAATCGAAAGCGGATCTCATCGCGCCCGACCTGCAATATTTCTTCGTTCTGCTGATGTACAGCGACCATGGCCGCAAGATCACAAATGAGCACGGCTTCATGGCTTACTTCAACATCGCGCGCCCAGAGAGCCGCGGCAGCATCATGATCAAATCAGCCGATCCGTTGCAGCATCCCTCGATCCAGCCGAATTATCTGGAAGCGCCGGAGGATGTACGCAACATGCGCGACGGCGTCAGGATCGGCCGGGAGATCATCGCCCAGAATGCGTTCGCCCCCTATCGCGGACAAGAATATGCGCCGGGTTCTGGCGCGGCGTCGGACGCGGACATCGACCTCTACGTCCGGCAAACCTCCGAAACCATCTATCACCCGGTCGGCACATGCAAAATGGGGTCGGATCCGCTGGCCGTTGTCGACGATCGTCTTCGTGTTCGCGGCGTCGAAGGACTGCGGGTCATCGATGCGTCCGTCATGCCGCGACTGGTCTCGGGAAACACAAACGCGCCAACCATCATGATTGCGGAGAAGGGGGCTGACTTCATCCTTGAGCGCCGGCCTCTCGCAGCAAGTCCCTTGGAAACAGGCAGTCGGCACGTCAGCGTGTAACCGACAACCGTGTGACGAAGTTGCCGTCAGGCCCGGTTAGATTGGCGATAGCTTGTGGCGTCCGCGTCAGGTGTGCTTGTCCAAGCGGCGCTTGAGCAGGGTCAGGTGCTGCAGCAGGTCCGATTGCGCGACGGGCGAGAGCTCCCCGATCAAGGCGATCACCCATTCCTCATGCCGTCGCGCCATCCGGCCGAATTCCCTTGCGCCTTCCTGCGACAGACGCAAGCGGAAGGTACGGCGATCTTCGGAATCGACCTCGCGATGGATCAAGCCGTCGGCTTCCAGCTTCTGCACCAGCGCGGTGATGGCGCCGTTCGAAACCATCAAGAGCTGCGAAACCTCAGACATGGTCGCACCTCCAGGTTTGCGCTCGAGCTGCGCCAAAAGGTCGAAGCGGGCCAGCGTCGTGTTGAACTCCTTGCGCAGCCGGGCATTCAGGGTTTTTTCGATCCGGGTGGTGCAGGAGAGCAGCCGCAGCCAGATGCGCAGCTCGAGATGCGCGCCATCGGACTCATGTGCCGGCCCGACCGGCTGCAGCGGTGGCGGGCGCGCGCTCTTCGGGGATCTGACCTTCCGTTTGGTCGTGGCATCCATTGCTGCGTCTCGCCGAACCTAGATGGAAAGGGACCCGATGCTGGCTCCGCCACAGACATAAAGCGTCTGCCCGGTGATGAAGTCTGCATCCGGCGAACTAAAGAAACTGACCGCGCGCGCAACATCGGTGGACTTGCCAAGGCGGCCGAGAGGAATCGACCGCGCCAGCGCTTTTGCGCGTTCGGATTCCGGCGACATCACGCTCTCGAACATTTCAGTGTCCGCGATTGGGCCCGGTGCCACGACATTGACCGTGATGCCGAACGGAGCGAGCTCCAGCGCCCATGTCCGCGCCATGCCGATGATGCCGGCCTTGGTGGCCGAATAGACCGTGCGGGTGGCAGCCCCAAGCGCCGCGCGGGACGACAACAGCACGATGCGGCCAAAGCGCGCGTGCTTCATGCTCGGCAGCGCTGCCTGCGCCAGCGCAATTCCGGCGCCGAAATGGAGCTGCGCCAAAGCGCCGACGTCCTCGTCCTCGACCTCTTCCAGCAGCTTGGCGCGGATCGCGCCCGCATTGTGGACGACATGGGTGATCGCAACCTTCGCGGCGATGTCCGCGGCCACCTGGCGTGTCGCCGTCCCATCGAGCAGATCGACCTCGTGTGAGGCGAGCCTCGGATGGCTCCAGTCGGGCTTTCGCCGCGACAGCGAGATCACGTCGTAGCCGTCGGCGAGGAGGCCGCGCGCGATTGCGGCGCCGATGCCGGTATTGCCACCGCTTACGATTGCCGTGTAGTTGGCCACGCTCATCGTTCCCTACATGAAGAGCTGGATGTTGCCGAAGGCAGCATCGCAATTGATCAGGTCGACCCGCTTGAGCTTGATCTTCAGCCGGCCGTTCTCGACGCTCAGACGATGCGTGGCCCAGGCCGCATAGAGCGTCTGCTCGTCGTAGCGGGTCTCGACATAGTGCATCGGGGTCCAGGTGACGTAGCTGTTGGCAGCGACATCGCGTGAATCGACCTGTGGGGTCTGCAGCACGTGATGGCAGCGGCTTTTCGGCTTCTGGCTGAAGGTCCGCGCGCCCTTGAGCCGCTCGACCCGGATCGACAGCAGCAGCTTGTCCTCGTACATCAGCGAGCAGGTCAGCCGCGGATCGGTCTGATTCCATTCCAGCGGCATCCAGTAGAAGGCGTCATCGGCGTACAGATCGAGCCACTCGTCAAAGCGCTGCTGATCGATCAACCGAGCCTCGCGGACCACGAAGTCGATCAACTCCTGATCGGTGGGAGCGGCGCTCATGAGAGGGACCTCGGCTACCATGCTCATGTCACATCCCCATCGTCATGAACTTGGTCCACGCCCGGAACTGGTGGCGCATCGGCCATTCGCTGGTCCCGTTGATCGCCACATTGGTCTGCCCGGCTTCGTCGGGACTGTAGAGACGCTGCAGATTGACCCACTCATTGCCGTTCGAATGCAGGCCTTCCTGCGCGCGTTCATACATTTCGAGGTCGTCGTGGCCGACGATGGAGGTCGGTGCATTGATGAGACGGTTGTACATCAGCGTGCGCTCGAGCAGCATGTCGGGTGCGTCGACCAGCTGGAACGTCCAGGACTCGACCAGCGTCTTGTTGGCCGCGATCGGCTTGAACTGTCGCAACAGCTGGATCGGTCCCTTGATCATGATGTTGGGGAAATAGACCGTGTTGTGCCGGTTCTCGTTCAGGATCGCCTTGGCGCGGTCCTCGCCATAGGTCGCCGTCATCTTCTCGAAATATCCGGGTACTGCCGAATAGTCCGAATGGATCGAATGGTGCACGCCGGTGTGACCGTGGCCATTGTCCCAGATCCGGATGCCCATGTTCTCGAAGAACTCGTATGGGCTCATGAAGGGAGCGATGATCTCGACCGCCATCGGCTTCTTCGTGCCGGGAGGGGCTTTTTTCCAGACTTCGACCACGGTTCCGGCGGAGGATTCGTGCGCCACCATGGGATGGCAGGTGTCGGTCTGGTTCTCGACCAGCATCTTCCAATTGCAATTGTGCATGTAGCGCAGCACACCGCCGGCGACCTTGAGCTGACCGGCCGGCGAGCGATCGGTCATGTTGTCGAAGCTCGACAGGCTATCGCCGAAGAACGCCTCGAAATCGAGCCCGCCGTCATTGATCTTGGCGAACACGAAGCCTCGGTAGTTGCGGACATGGCGCACCGGCGTCATGCCGCGCGCGGCCTCGCTCTGTTCGAAGCCGGTGTTCTCGTAACCCTTCTTCAGGGGGATCGCGAGCAGCGAGCCGTCGGTCTTGAAACTCCAGGCGTGGTAGGGGCAGCGGAAGAACTTTCCAGTATTGCCGCAGGTCTCGGACGTGATGCGCGTGCCCTTGTGGGGACAACGATTGTGCAGCACCCGGACCGTGCCGTCGGTGTGACGGACCAGCAGGACCGGCTGGGTGCCGATCGTGGTGCCGTAATAGTCGCCCGGATTGGGCACCTGGCTGTCGTGGCCAACATAGACCCAGCTGTTCGGGAACATGTGCTCCATCTCGAGCTGGAACACCTCCTCGCTGACATAGACATCGCGGTGAACCTCCTGGTCACGGACCAGGGCACGGATCGCCGCGGAGTTGCCGGCGTATCGGGACATGGGTCTCTCCATCACAGATCGAGCACGAGTCGCTTGGTCTTGGCGCGCGAAATACAGATCTGCATCACCTTGTTCGACGCCTTCTCGGCATCGCTCAGGATGTAATCGCGATGGTCCGGGACGCCCTCGATCACCGCGGTCTGGCAGATTCCGCAATCGCCGCGCTTGCAGTCATGCAACGGGTCTTCGCCGGCCTCGAGCAGCACATCCAGGATGGTCTTGCCGACGGGAATTTCGTAGATGCGACCGTTGCTTTTCAGCTCGACCTCAAAACTGCTGTCGCCGGACTTCTCCTCGGGCGCGGCAAATATTTCGAAATGCAGCCGGCCCGGCGGCCAATCCAGCTGTTTCGCCAGCGCGATCGCCGATTCGATCATCGGCAGAGGTCCGCAGAGATAGAGCGGTACATCGGGTGCAAGCCGGGTCATCAGGCCTTCGAGATCGAAGAACCGGCCGGCTTCGTCGTCGGCGTGGATGATTGCGTTGGCGGAGGCGAGGCGCTGAATGTCGTCCGAGAACGCAAGTTCGCTGCGGCTGCGCCCGGCGTAATAGAACGAGAATGGCCTTTGCGTCGCGCTCAGCTCGCAGGCCATGGTGAGCAGCGGCGTGACGCCGATGCCGCCCGCGACAAGGACCACTTCGCCGGCGCCGGAGGCGAGAGCAAAATTGTTTGCCGGAGGCGAGATCGTCAGTCGATCACCGGCCTTGAGACCATGCATCTGCAGCGAGCCGCCGTGACTCTTGCTTTCCTGCAGGACGGCAATGCGGTAACTGGTCGGATGCTCGGCCGCGCGCGGCGAATTGGTCTCGATCAGTGAATAGGAGCGCCGGCCGACATCGGGCAGATGAACGTCGATATGGGCGCCGGCGGCCCAGCCCGGCATCGGCGCGCCGTTGGTGCGCGCAAGCACGAACTCGCGGATGCGCGGCGTGAGCGCTTCGGTCTTCGACACCACCACTTCGAATTGATCCATCCTCAGGCGTCCTCGAACAGCGTCTCGACGGTACGCAACGCGCCGTCGAGCTCGGTGCCATCGGCATCCTTCAGCGCGACCTTGATCAGCCGCTGTACCCATTCGGCGGCGTCGGGCCGGCCAGCCAGCCGCTCGGACGCAAGCATGACCTTGTCGAATTTCGACTCACCGCGCGAATGTGTGTCCGAATAGCCGCCGACGAGACGGCGCGCCTCGCACACGGCGGTCGCGAGCGCGACATCGTGTGCTGCGAATTTCTGGACGCGCTGCGCCCAGCCGTCGAGATGGCGCGTCTCGCGGGAATGCCGCAGATTGCCGCGGCGGAAGCGACGCAGGCCGGCAAGGCAGTACAGCAGCAGAAAGGACGCCGGCGCGGTTGTGCGCAGCTTGCGTCCACGGTCGATCAATCCGGCAAGTCGTTCGCTCCGCTCAACCTTCGCGCCGAGCCGCGGCGGCAACAGCCCTGCCATCTCCTCGGTCCGCGGATGGAAGAACTCGGTGATCGCGAGAACCTGGTCGTCAGCGGCGCGCACCTCGCGGCGCAACCGCTTGAACCTTCCTGCGCGGGTCTTCAGATCGGCGACGCGGATGACGTCGTCATAGGCCATCGCAACCGCGAGATACTTTGCGAAAGCCTGCAGCAGGCCGCTGGCACCGCGCGGCAGGGCTTCCAGCCGATCGAGATACTCGCCGCCATAGGCCACATCCTGATAGTCGACCACGCGTTGCAGGCCGGCCGCGACAATGCCGTGCGATTCGGGCGGCAACTGCCGGGCACGTGCGACCAGCGCGTCGTAGCCGGCATGGCCGATCGGCTCGAGCTTCGGAAATCGTTTGGCGAGCGGCGGCTTTGCCGCGGGCTTCGTCTTTGGATCCTGTTTGAGCTCGGCGGCTGCGCGTTCACGGCCGGCGGCAAACGCGCGCAGGCTGGAATCGACGCCGACGCCTGCGGCCCGGATCGTGGCTTCAAAATCCTCGGTCGTGAAGGGCAGGGCGGAGGAGCCCGCCAGGGCGCCGAACAGCACCGCGGAGACCGCGCTACCGGTGGTATCTGCAATCTCGGCCATGTCGAACGCAATGAAGCGATTGGCGGCGACATTGGCTGCGTCGTAGACCTGCGACGCGTCGGCCGTGCCATCGCCGGGCGCGGTTTTCTCGATAACCGCGAGCGAGCGGTGCGAGGAGCCGATCAGAAGCGTGCGGTCGGGCGAGACCAGTCCGCGCAGGATCGCGCGGCCGGCTTCCATCAATTCGGCGCCGATCACGATGTCGACCTTGCCGGGCGCCGGCATCAGCGACAGCACGGGATGGCGGTCTGGCTTGCTCGCGTCGGGCGCGATCATCTCGATATAGTAGATCGTGGCACCGGTGCGCTGAGCGACGCCGGGCACCGAGGTCGATTGCGCATACCAGCCGCGCCGCTCGGCGAGCGCAACGATCCAGTCGACCAGGACGCCGCCGCCCTGGCCGCCCATCGCGAGCACCGCGACGCTGATCGGGCGTGCCTGGCTGAGGCCGGCTGCGAGGGGGGCGACCGAGACGTTCATGCCGCCTCCTGCTCGAACGTCACCCGCCGTGCCGCCCGCCAGCGCTGCAAGGTGCCGATCAGCCGCCGCCAGAGCCGATCGAACCGCACTTCGGACGCGGTCGGATTGGAGACGATGTCGGCGCGATAGAACGAGGGACACAACACGGCAGCGTCCGCGACTTCGCCGCAATGGCCGCAGCCGACGCAGGAGTTGTCGACGGCGGCGACCGGATTATCCTTCAGCGGGTCGTCGGTCGGCTTCACCGACAGCGACGGACAGCCGGACAGACGGATACAGGCGTGGTCACCGGAACAGACGTCTTCGTCGACGCCGAAGCGCTCGCGCACGATGCGCTCGCCGCGTTTGGCGGCTGCGGCCGCCAGCGGCTTCACGCGCCGCTGCTTGTTCAGCATGCATTCGGACGAGGCGACGATGATCTTCGGCCCTTTCTCCTCCGTGGTCAGAGCCTCGCGCAGCGTATCGCGCATCCGCGTCACGTCGTAGGTGCGGTCGATCTGGCGTACCCATTTGGCGCCGACACCCTTCACCGCCTCGACGATCGGATGCTTGGTCGAGCGCGAACGGTTGTCGGCGCGCGAGGACGGGATGTCCTGGCCGCCGGTTGCGGCGGAGTAGTAGTTGTCGACCACGACGATCACGCCATCATGCTGGTTGAAGACGGCGTTGCCGATCCCGCTGCTCAGCCCGTTATGCCAGAAGCCGCCGTCGCCCATCATCGAGATCGAGCGCTTCCCCGCGGGAACATTGAAGGCCGAGGCCGACGCCGGTCCGAGCCCGTAGCCCATCGTGGTGGCCCCGATGTTGAACGGCGGCAAAATCGAAAACAGGTGGCAGCCGATATCGGCGGCGACATGATGCGGGCCGAGCTCCTTTTCCACCAGCTTCATCGCGGAAAAAATCGGCCGCTCCGGGCAGCCGGTGCAGAAGCCCGGCGGCCGCGGCGGGACCACATCTGCCAGCGCGCGGATCTTGTCGTCGACCTCGACCCGATCGATGTTCGGTGCGCGTGCGGCATCCGGCAGCACGTCCGGGCGCCAGCGGCGGATGAAGGCGCCGATCGCCTGGCCCATCACCTGCGCGGTGTATTCGCCGGCCATCGGCAGCAAGTCCTTGCCATGCAGTTTGGCTGGAATATCCGCATTGCGGAGGATCTTGTGCAGCGCCTGCTCGATGAATTCGGGCTGGCCTTCCTCGACCATCAGCACGGCCTTCTTGCCGCGACAGAAGTCGATCACCTCGCGGTCGACGATCGGGTAGGTCACGTTCATCACATAGAGCGGCACCCGCGTTTCGCCCCAGACATCCGCCAGCCCGGCCTCGCGCAGCGCCGTGATCACGCCGTTATACATACCGCCTTGCATGATGATGCCGATGTCATCGATATCGCCGTTGAACGTCTCGTTCATGCCGCGGGCCTGGATGAATTCGACCGCTGCAGGCCAGCGCTTCTCGATCTTCTCCTTCTCGTGCAGGTAGGAGGCCGGCGGCAGCGCGATGCGGTTGGTATCGCGCGACGGCTGCTCGAGCGCGCGGGACAGCGGAAAGGTTGGGCGGACATTGTCGCGGGTGGCGAAGCGGCCATGGACGTGGCAGGCGCGAATCCGCACCTCCAGCATCACGGGCGTGTTCGACGCCTCGGACAGATCGAAGGAATCCCGCACGGCCTTGACGATCGAGGCCACGTCGGGCCGCGGATCGACCAGCCAGAGCTGCGATTTCATCGCAAAGGCGTGTGAACGCTCCTGCATGATGGAGGAGCCTTCGCCGTAATCCTCGCCGATGATGATGAGCGCGCCGCCGGTCACGCCGCCCGAGCTGAGATTGGCGAGAGCGTCGGACGCGACATTGATACCGACCGGCGCCTTGAAGGTGACCGCACCGCGCAAGGGGTACATCACCGAGGCGGCAAGCGTCGCCGCCGCGGTAGCTTCGCTGGCGCTGGATTCGAAATGCACGCCGAGGTCGGACAGGATATCCTGTGCGTCCGACAGCACGTCCATCAGATGCGAGATCGGCGCACCCTGGTAGCCCGCGACATAGCTGACGCCGCATTCGAGCAGGGCCTTGGTGATGGCGAGGATGCCTTCGCCGCGGAACTCCTGGCCGGCGCCGAGCTTGAGGTCCTCGACCTCGCGCGCGAAAGAGCGTTCTGCCATGCTCGTCTCCTCGGGCCTTCCGCGGTATCCCGCACGACCGAATATAGTTTAGGCATCAAACAAAAATCATGTCAATCGGACTGGGGGATTTCGTTGCGCGAGCTCGTGTCGCGTCTAGTTTATACGCATTTGTAAGCCTGTTCCGGCGGCTCAGTGCCCGGATCTGCGGCTCCACAGTTCAGTCGGCTTGCTTGACAGGATATTTTAGTAGTGAAACATTATTGGGGCGCGTTGCGGTCTGGCGGCGCGCGGCCTTTGCGGGAGATTCACATGACCCCGGGTTCGATCTTGCGCGGGCCGTCGCGCGAACATCTCACGTGGCCGTTCTTCGATGCTGGCCACAGCGAATACGCCGCCGCGCTCGACGCGTTTGCCGCCGACCTCGGCGATACCCATGGCGGCAATGTCGATGAAACCTGCCGCTCGCTGGTTCGCAGGCTCGGCGCTGCGGGCCTGCTTGAGGCATCGGTCGCCGGTGACCGGATCGATGCGGTGATCGATTCCCGGCTGATCTGCATCGCCCGCGAGACCCTCGCCTGGCACAGCGGGCTCGCCGATTTTGCCTTTGCGATGCAGGGACTTGGAACCGGCGCTGTTGCGATCGCGGGTGCACCCGAATTGCGCGCGCTGGTGCTGCCGAAGGCGCGGCGTGGCGAATGGGTCGCCGCCTTCGCCCTGTCGGAGAAGGAAGCCGGTTCCGATGTCGCCGCCATGACCTGCAGCGCCCGGCGCGAGGGCGACCACTACATCCTGGATGGCGAGAAGACCTGGATCTCCAACGGCGGCATCGCGGATGTCTATACGCTGTTCGCGCGGACCGGAGAGGCGCCGGGCGCGCGGGGCATTTCCGCCTTCGTGGTGCTTCCCGACGATCCCGGCTTTTCGATCGCCGATCGCATCGATGTGATGGCGCCGCACCCGCTGGCGACGCTGCGCTTCGAAGGATGCCGGATTCCGGCGGCGCGGCTGCTCGGCTCCCCAGGCGAAGGCTTCAAGATCGCAATGCGCACGCTGGATATTTTTCGTGCGTCGGTCGCGGCCGCTGCGTTGGGCTTTGCCCGCCGCGCGCTCGACGAAGCGACGGCGCATGCCAGGAGCCGCCGGATGTTCGGCGGCGTGCTGGGAGACCAGCAATTGACCCAGGCCGCGCTTGGCGACATGGCGGCCGGCGTCGATGCCAGCGCGCTCCTGACCTATCGCGCGGCATGGCGCCGCGACGTGCAGAAGGCGTCGACGACGCGCGAGGCGGCGATGGCGAAGATGGTCGCGACCGAAACCGCGCAAACGGTGATCGACCGTGCCGTGCAGATGTTCGGCGGCCGCGGCGTGCGTTCCGGCGAGATCGTCGAGCAGCTCTATCGTGAAATCCGCGCGCTGCGAATCTATGAGGGCGCAACCGAGGTCCAGAAACTGATCATCGGACGCGACGTCCTGAAGGGGGGCTGACCGGGGATCGCGCCGACGGGCAATTGACAACGCGGGGCCGGACAAGGCGCCGGTGCAGGAGGGCGAGATGGCAACGAAACCGCGTGAGAACCATCGGGAAGACGTGGCCGGACGGGCCAATGTCGAGGATACGCCCGAGTTGCTCGCCTATTACGACGAACTGGAAAGGCTGGAAGCCGGCGCGCTGTGGACGGTCGCCAACAAGATCGAGCCCTGGCAGCCCAAATCGTCGTCGGTTCCAGTGTTGTGGCGCTACGAGGATCTGCGTGCCCATGTGTTGCGCTCGGTCGAATTGGTGTCGCCCGCGAAGGCCGGTCGCCGCGTCATCTATCTGAACAATCCTGGCCGCCGCGAGCATGCTGCCGCGGTCGGCTGGCTCTATTCGGGTCTGCAGGTCATGCACCCGGGCGAGGTCGCTTCCGCCCACGCCCATTCGGCGTCGGCGCTTCGCTTCATCATGGAGGGCGAGGGCGCCTACACCATCGTCGACGGCCACAAGATGACGCTCGGCGCCAATGATTTCGTGCTGACACCGAATGGCACCTGGCACGAGCACGGCGTCGCGAGCGACGGCTCGCCCTGCATCTGGCAGGACGGCCTCGACATTCCCCTGGTCAACGCACTCGAGGCGAATTTCTACGTGGTTCACCCCGACTTGCAGCAGAGCGTCGGCTATCCCGTCGACGACATGACGCACACCTGGGGCAATCCCGGCTTGCGTCCGGCGGGCGCCGAATGGTCGAAAGGTTATTCGCCGCTCCTGAAATATGAGTGGGGCGCGACCTACGAGGCGCTGCAACGCTATGCGGGGGCCACCGGAGGCTCGCCCTACGACGGCGTTCTCATGAACTACGTGAATCCGGTCACCGGCGGTCCGGTGATGCAGACGATCGGCGCCTCGATGCAGATGCTGCGGCCCGGCGAGAACACGCGCGCGCATCGCCACACCGGCAGCTTCATTTATCAGGTCGCCAAGGGAAGCGGTTACTCGATCATCGACGGCAAGCGCTTCGACTGGAAGGAGCGGGACATCTTCTGCGTGCCGTCCTGGGCCTGGCATGAGCACGTCAACGCCTCCGCCAGCGAGGACGCCTGCCTGTTCACCTTCAACGACCTGCCGGTCATGCACGCGCTTGGGCTCTATCGCGAGGAAGCCTTCGGCGACAATGGCGGTCACCAGCCCCTCGTTTCCTAGGAGAGCGAACGTGCGTCTCGTGACTTACCGCAGCACGGTCGAGGCCGCAGCGCGTCTTGGCGCTGTTATCGACGATCTGGTCGTTGACGTTGCGGAGGCCGGCCAGCATGCCGGGGTTCGACTGCCATCCTCGATGCTGGATTTCATCGCGTACTCATAATCGTCGGCGATGTCCGCTTCGCTCCGATACCGACCGCCTTTGTGCAACTGCAGCAAATGTCGCCGATTGACATCAAGGTAGGCGTTGGATCATCGTTCATAAGAGCTATTGGCTGTAGAGGACGTGTCCCTATGCCCGCCGCGCAGCACGAACTGGTGCTCTACAGCCGGGACGAGCACGTAGTCACGATCACGCTCAATCGGCCCGAGAAGCGCAACGCATTCAACGCGGAGCTTGTCAAAGAACTAAGGGCTGCACTGCTTCGGTTTGAGGCCGATGATGATGCATTCGTCGCCGTTCTGACCGGCTCAGGGCCCTGTTTTTCGAGCGGGGCCGACGTCGGCGAACGACAGGTCCGATCCGTTGCGGAGTTCGATCGACTTGGCGGTCCACAGGAGCCGGATGCTCACACCGCCGATCTTCTCGCGCGACTGCCGAAGTCGAAGCCGATCGTTGCAGCCGTGCACGGGGTCGTGATGGGGCTGGGCATAGGTGTCGCTTTCGAGTGCGACTTGGTCGTTGCCGATAGCGAGACACGTTTTCAGATCACCGAAACACCGCGCGGGCTCGGCGGTGCTCGCTTCTGGGCTTTGCTCCATTTCTGCGGCGGAGGCAGCTTCGCGACGGAAGTGGCGCTCACCGGGCGGTTTTTTTCGGCTGCGGAAGCGGCCGCGGCGGGGATCGTCGGTTCTTTTGCTCCGCCCGGTTCGGTCGTCGAGACAGCTACCGCTCTCGCCCGCCAGATCGCAGCCAATCCGCCTCTAAGCGTGCAAGCAACCGTACGAGCACGCCGCTGGTTCATGGATCAAGCCGAGCGAGCGGCGATGGCGATTACCGATCCGATGAAGCTTTATCTGACAGAAGACTTTCGCGAAGCGCTCGCAGCGCACCTCGAGAAACGTAAGCCGCGGCCTTTTCGGGGACGATGAGTTGCTCCAATCGCGTGCACGCAAGTTCGAGGCGGGCTACCGAGATGAATTGGTCCAAATCACTTTGGGGTGGCGCTGCCAACCTCGGTCGATCGGATAACGAGACGATCCAGCAGCGAATACGGCGCCATGTCGAGCGTCGTGGCGGTACTCCCGCAGTCTGGTTCGCCCCCGATCAATTCTGCAGCTATAGCCAGATGAACGAGAACGCTACTGTCATTTCCCTAGCGTTGAAATCTGCGTCAGGCGCATCAAGTCCTCGGGTGTGCTTTCCAATGCCTCGCGGCTCGTCTGCGCTCTATGGGTTTCTAGGCGCAATCGAGTGCGGTACCTGCTGTCCACTGGACGGAAAGCTCAGGCAAAACGAGTTTGACGAGGCTTACTCGGTCCTGTTGCCGGATGTCGTGCTGAGCAGCGAACCTCAATCGATAGGCGTGAAAGTAGCCGCTGCTGCAGGCATAGCCATCGTCATCTACGAGGTTTCCTCGGATCACCGGAACTGCCGCATCATCGACGTGAGGCCCGCCAAAAACGTGCGGCGTGCTGATCGTCTCATGACCTTGACGTCGGGAGAAGCGCCGGCTGTTCTGATGCGCACATCCGGGACGACAGCGCAGCCCAAGCTCGTCGGGCTTACGCATGCCAATGTTCTGGCTGCGACAGACACGATGCGGGTGGCGTTCGAACTCACCGAAAGCGAGGTTTGCATTACGCCGATGCCATTGCATCACGTGCATGGGTTGATAGCGGCAGCCCTTTCAGCGCTCTCTGCCGGCTCATCGATTCATTGCTGCGAAACGTTCTCGCCTCGATCGTTCGATCAGGCATTACGGGACTACGCGCCGACCTGGCTTACGGCAGCGCCCGCGCTGCACATCGCTATGAGCGACTACTATGCGGGACAAAATTTTACGCCGAGTATTCATACGCTGCGATGCTTTCGCTCATCGTCCGCGCCGCTTCCGCCTGCATCGATAGCGCGTTTGGAAGAGCTGTACGCCGCGCCGCTGCTGGAAACGTATGGGCTCACCGAGACCGCCTCAACCTTGTGTTCGAATCGACTGCCTCCACGGAAGCGCAAGCCCGGCTCTGTTGGACAAGCAATTAGCGCGGACTTGAAAATCGTCGATCCGGAGGGGCGTGAGTTATCGGCAGGCCAGGACGGCGAGGTGATCTTGAAAGGTCCCGGTGTGATCAGCGAGTACGTCGGAACTCAGCCAGCGGACGCGTTTATCGACGGCTACTTGCGCACCGGCGACATCGGACGCGTCGACGGAGACGGTTATTTGTACATCGTTGGTCGATTGAAAGAGGTCATCAAGAGGGGCGGGCACTCAGTCTTTCCGCTGGAGATAGACAACGCATTGCTGGATCATCCGGCCGTCGCCGAGGCGGTGACGTTTTCGATCCCTCACCCGACCCTCGGCGAGGACGTTCTCGCCGCCATAGTGCCGAAAGCAGGTTCCGTTGTACTTCCGTCAAGCATCCGTGAAAGTGCTGCCGAGGTCTTGAGCGGCTATAAAGTTCCGACGCGAATTCTCGTAGTGGAAGCAATACCCCGCAATGCCATCGGGAAGGTGATGCGGCGCGATGTTCCGTCCCTATTGGCGAAACAGCTGGCGCCCGCTCGGATAGCGGCGACCCAACCCACCGAGCAGATACTACTGGCGATTTGGCTGGAGATCATCCAACGCGATGACATCGGCATCACAGACAACGTTTTCGAGTTCGGCGCAGATCCGCTCCGAGCCGAGCTGGCTGCGGCCAGGATTGATCAACGCTTCGGCGTCCGCTTTTCGTTGAAACAAATTTTCGCACAACCGACGGTGAAGGAGCAGGCGGTGCTCCTCGATAACAAGGGTACGCATCATGCCGCGTCCTAGTGTGCTGGGATGTTGCGAGGCCCCACTTCTAGTTTGCATGGGGTTGTTTTCGCGCTTTTAGTCCCGCTCCTGGTCTCTAATGCCCGCCGAGATAGGCCGCGATCAGCTTCGGGTCGTGGATCAGGGTATCCGCCGGCCCCGATTGGATGATCTCGCCGGTTTCCAGTACATAGCCGTAATCCGCGGTCTCGAGCGCAGCCCGTGCGTTCTGCTCGACCAGCAGCACCGAGACGCCGAGGCTGCGCAGCGAGGCGATGGTGCGGAAGATTTCGCGGACGATGAGCGGCGCGAGCCCAAGGCTCGGTTCATCGAGCACGAGCAGCTTCGGCTTCGCCATCAGCGCACGGCCCAGCGCCAGCATCTGCCGCTCGCCGCCGGATAAGGTGCCGGCGGCCTGCTTGCGTCGCTCCTTCAGCCGTGGAAAGCGGTCGAACACGTCGTCGAGGCACGTCCGTGTCGCCGAGCGATCGCGCAGGCTGTAGGTGCCGAGCAACAGATTGTCGGCGACCGACATGTCGGCGAACAGCTCGCGCTTCTCGGGCACCAGGCAAAGGCCGCGTTCGACCCGGCCCTCGACGTCGATTTTTGCGAGATCAGTCCCCTGGAAGATCATCCGGCCCGTGCATCGCAACAGGCCGATCGCAGCCATCAGCAGGGTCGTCTTGCCGGCGCCGTTCGGACCGATCACGGTCACGATCTGTCCCTGTTCGACGGACAGCGAGACGTTCCGCACCGCCTCGACCTTGCCGTAGGCGACCGACACATTCTCGATCGAGAGCAGCTGTGTCACGCGACGCCTCCGAGATAAGCCTCCTGGACCCGGGCGTCGCTGCGGATCGCCGCCGGGCCACCCTCGCAGAGCTTTGAGCCGAAATCGAGCACGACGATGCGGTCGACCAGCGACATCACGAATTCCATGTCGTGCTCGACCAGCAGGATCGTCAAATGGTCCGCGCGCAGTGACCGCAACAGCTCGGCGAGCTTCAGCTTCTCCTGGCGGCGAAGGCCCGCCGCAGGCTCGTCCAGCACGAGCAGCGTCGGATCGGCGGCGAGCGCGCGGGCGATTTCGAGCACGCGCTGATTGCCGAGCGGCAGGTTGCCGGCGAGTTCGAATGGCTTGTCGCCGAGCCCGACCCGCTCGAGCTGGCGCAGGGCCTCGTAGCGCGCGCTGGCTTCCTCCGCCTGGTTCAGGCGCAGGGCGCCGGCCAAGAGACCGGTCGTGGTGCGCGCATAGGTGCCGAGCAGCACATTATCGAGCAGCGTCATGCGCGGACGCAATTTGACGTGCTGGAAGGTGCGGGAGATCCCGGAACGGGCGATCCGGAATTGCTGGTCATGGGTGATCGATCGGTCGACGAATTTGATCTCGCCGCTGTTGGTGCGAAGCGCGCCGGTGAGCAGGTTGAACATCGTGGTCTTGCCGGCGCCGTTCGGCCCGATCAGGCCGAGGATCTCGCCGGACCGCACCTCGAAGCTGACATTGTTGACGGCAACCAGGCCGCCAAAGCGCCGCTGCGCGCCGCTGACCTTGAGCAGGAGCGTGCCCGGCGCCGGCTGCTCGCGACGCGGCAGCGGAGCGGCCGGCTCTGGACGGGACAATTTCAGATCCGGCAAAAAGCCGGCGAGGAGCGGCACGATGCCTTGCCGCGCCCGCTGCAGAAACACGATGAACAGCGCCGAGAACGCGACGATCTCGAGCTGGCCCGAGGCGCCCTTGGCGATCAGAGGAAGGTAGTCCTGCACGGAATTCTTCAGCAGCGTCACGATCGCAGCACCGACCACGCCCCCCAGCACGCTGCCGGCGCCGCCGACCATCGCCATCATCAGATATTCGATGCCCATGCTGGCATCGAACGGCCCGGGACTGACGAAACGGCCAAGATGGGCGTAGAGCCATCCGGACAGCGCGCCGAACAACGCGGCGATGACGAAGGTCACAAGCTTGATCTGGAATGCGCTGATGCCGAGGCTTTCGACCAGCGTATTGCCGCCGCGCAACGCTCGCATGGCGCGGCCGATACGCGAGTCCAGCAGGTTGTAGCAGACGAGCAGCACCGCCCCGACGATGGCCCAGATCAGGAAATAGATCTGCCGGCTCTCGACCAGAGCGAACGGGCCGATCGAGATCGGCGGCAGGCCCGAGATGCCGTTATGCTCGCCGAGCCCGTCGATGTTGCTGAACAGGAACGCGATCGCCAGTCCCCAGGCGACCGTGCTCAGCGACAGGAAATGTCCTTGCAGGCGCAGCGTCACGAGACCGAGAATCGCCGCGATGCTGCAGGTCAGGACCACGGCCAGCACCAGCCCGAGCCAGGGCGAGTGGCCGTTCACCGCGGTGACCCACGCGGTCGAATAGGCCGCGATGCCGACGAAGGCGGCCTGGCCGAACGACACGATGCCGCCGACCCCGGTCAGCAACGCCAGCCCGATCGCCGCAAGCGCGTAGACGCCGATATAATTCAGCAATGTGATGCTGAACGGATTGAGCACGAACGGCGCCGCGACGAGGCAGGCAATCACCGCGGCAATGATCAGGCGGATCTGCGTCGCGGTCATTCCTCGACTTCCTCTTCGGAATGCTGCGAAGCGAGCGAACGCCAGAGCAGGACCGGGATCAGCAGCGAGAACACGATGACGTCCTTCAGGGTGCTGCTCTGGAACGAGGCGAAGCTCTCGAGAATGCCGACGCCGAAGGCGCCGAGCGCGGCGCCCGGGTAACTGGTCATGCCGCCGATGATGGCGCCGACGAAGGCCTTGAGGCCGAGCAGGAAGCCGGAATCGTAGAAGATCGTGTTGACCGGCGCGATCAGGATGCCGGATACGCCCGCCATCAGCGATCCCAAGAGATAGGCGATGGTCCCGGCGCGTGCCGGTCTGATTCCCATCAGCCGTGCCCCGGTCCGGTTGAAGGCCGTCGCGCGCAGCGCCTTGCCGAGCAGGGTGAAATCGAAGAACAGCAGCAGAAGGCCGCTGAACAGCAGCGCGGCCACCAGGATCAGCACCGTCTGTCCCGACACCTGGACGCCGGCGATCTCCATCCCGAGCGAGGTCAGCGGCTCGGTCCTGACGCCTTCGGGGCCGAAGAACAACAAGCCGAGGCCAACCAGCGCGAAGTGAAGCGCAACCGAGACCGTGAGCAGCAGCAGCACCGAAGCGTCCGCGATCGGGCGGAACACGATCCGGTCGAGCAGCGGCGCGACCGGCATGATCAGGAGCAGCGCCAGCACGATCCTGACCGGCGCCGGCGGATTGAACCGCATCGTCAACCAGACGATCCCGACCACGATCAGGGGAAGCACGAGATAGCCAAGGACGGCTTTCGGCACCGAGCGCAATTCGCCGGCGCGCGAAAGCGCCGCCACCTCCATGAGACTGGCCATGCATGCCAGCACGACAACCAGCCCGACCGTCCCGGGAAGCTGGTGGGCATCGAGCGCCGCCAGCGTCAGCGCGGTGAAGGCCGCGATGTCGCCGAATGGAATGAAGATCACTCGCGTGACGGTGAAGATCAGCACGGTCCCGATCGCCACCAGGGCGTAGACCGCCCCGGTCGCTATGCCATCGATCGCGAGGATCGCTGCGATATCTGCCGTCATGCTGTTGGCCGTTCTTCTCTGCTATTCCGCCCTCACGGCGCGTAGGTCCAGACGCCATTGATCAGGCGGACGATCACCAGCGAGCGCTCGTCGACGCCGTGATAGGCCCCGGGCTTGAAGTTGTAGACCGCGTGCACGCCGGCGAGTTCCTTGGTGTCGAGGATCTCGTCGCGCAGCGCCTTGCGGAATTCGACGGTGCCGGGCTTCGCCGTTTTCAGCGCGCGCGCCGCGGCCGATGTGAAGATCATCCAGCCGTCGAAGGAATAGGCCGAGAACACGTCCGTGGTCGGGGCGTTGTTGGCCTTCTGGTAGGCCGCGCGGAATTCAAGCGCCAGCTTCTTGGCGAAATGGCTGTCCGGAAGCTGATCGGCGACGATGACCGGACCGGTGGACACCTGGATCCCTTCGGCAGATTTGCCGCCGACGCGTACGAAGTCGGGATTGATCAGCGCGACAGTGCCGTAGGTCTTGCCCTTGAAGCCGCGTTCGCCAAGCGCCAGCAGCGGGAGCGAGCCTTGCGTGCCGGATCCGCCGATCAGCACGGCATCGGGGCGCGCCGCCAGAACCTTGAGGATCTGACCGGTGACCGAGGTGTCGACGCGCGCATAGCGCTCGTTGGTCAGGATCTTGATGCCGTCTTCGGTTTCGGCCGCCTTGGCGCCGTTGTAGACGAGATCACCCCAGGCGTCGGAGAAGCCGATATAGCCGATGTTCTTGACCGCATCGCGCTTCATGCGATCGGCGACGACCTTGACCAGCAGCGAGGCGGGCTGCGGAACGGAAATACCCCATTGATCGGCCGGATTGGGCTGTCCGGAGACCGGAGAGACGGCGATCATCGGCACCTTCAATTCGGTCGCGACGGCCATCATCGCGATGGTCGAGGGCGCGGTGGCGGTCCCGATCAGCAGATCGACCTTCTCTTCCTCGATCAGCTTGCGCGCGGCGCGCGTCGCGGCGGAGGGATCGGAGCCATCATCGAGCTGGATCAGCCTGATCTTCTCGCCGTTGACCTCACCCTTGTACTCCAGCGCTGCCTGGATGCCGCGCCCATAGGGGATGCCGATCGAGGAACCGGGCCCACTGAGCGATGTCACGAACCCGACCGTGATGTCGGCCTGCGCGGTCGAAGCCGTGACAAGGCCTGCCAGGACTGCAGTCAGACTCAAAATCTTGCGCATTGCATTCCCCCTTGGCTGAAAACAGTCGCTAGCTGAGCGAGATGTCAGTATGGATCGAGAGAGGATCGACAGGAGCCGTGACATGACCGCAAGCACGACCGGCCCGGGCATCGAGCGCCGCTTCATCGCGACGCGCCTTGGCCGCATCCACGTTGCCATGGCGGGAGCCGGGTTCCCCGTTCTGTTGCTGCACCAGACGCCGCGCTCGTGGGATGAGTATCGTGACGTGCTGCCGCTTCTCGGTCGCGATTTCCGCGCGATTGCCATGGACACACTTGGCTTCGGCGATTCCGACCGGCCATCGGGCGAACCTTCGATCGAGTTGTGGGCCGAGGGCGCGCTTGCGCTGCTCGACGCGCTGGAACAGCCGCGCAGCGCGATCGTCGGTCATCACACCGGTGCGGCGATTGCGGTCGAGATCGCCGCTTCGTCGCCTGCGCGCGTGAGCGCGCTGGTGCTCTCGGCCTGTCCCTTTGTCGATGCGGCGCGGCGTGCCAAGCACCATGGCATGCAGGTCATCGACGATGTCGAGACGCGGAGTGACGGCGCCCATCTTGCTGAGCTGTGGGCACGCCGGCAGCCGTTCTATCCGGCCGATGATACCGATCTGTTGCGGCGCTTCATGGTCGATGCGCTGCGGGCCGGCGATATGGCGGCCGAAGGCCACCGGGTGGTAAATCGCTATCGGATGGAGGATCGTCTGGGACACATCCGGTGCCCCACGCTGGTGATCGCACCGACCGACGATCCGCACGCTCATCCGGCGGCTCCGAGGGTCGCTGGAGCTATCGGCGGCAGCGTCCTGCGCGAGCTCTCAGGAGGCATGGTGCCGCTTCCCGATCAGATGCCGGAGGCCTTTGCGGACCTGGTGCGCGATTTCGTCGCTGCCGAGCTCGCCAGGCTCTGAGACGCCGCGCTGGTTCGCCGCGAATGCGAACCCGCCCGTCGTACCTGCTGTTCCGAGCCTGATGATCTCAGCCACGATTGAGGAACCCTTGGCAACGCAACGATCGGCGGAAGCTGTCCGTCAATTATTTAAAGCCTAAAGTATTTTCTGACGGAACGTCAATACATCAACTCCCGGGTTCGTAGAAAAGTTTGCAGTGGTGTGTACGGCCAAAAAAGCGGAATTCGCTTATGCAAATAGGACGGGCGCCCACTGCCTGTCGTTTCGGCAAACAGCTCGCAGTCGCGCGCCGCGCGTGCGGACGCGCCGTTGAATTGACGGCAAAATTATTATGTGCTTGAAATATTTCGGTCGATGGGACGGCGTCTCGCCGCGACGCGCTCTCATAACGACAGGCTTGCGCGGGTCGTCAGTCCTTCCGGACGGCGGAGGTTCAACGCCCGGTGCGGTCCGCCCGTGAACAGGATATCCGCTGTGCGCGTCTTCTGGCAGAGCTTCGTCGACCAGACCACAAGCGCGCCATACATGGCGCGGCTTGCCGACTACCTGAACGAGATCGCTGCGCCCGGCACCAGCGTCCATGTCGAGGGCATCACGCCCGCCGATCGCGACTTCGGGCGCCTGAGCGAATTCCGCTGTGCGATCCAGGCCGTCGACAACGGGCTTGCGGCGCAAGAGCGCGGCTTCGATGCCTATGTCATGGGTCATTTCCAGGATCCGGGATTGTACGAGTTGCGCTCGGCACTGACGATTCCGGTGGTCGGTGTCGGCGAGGCGACGCTGCTTGCGGCCTCGCAGCTTGGACGTCGGCTCGGCCTCGTCACGCTCGATGCTGCCTTTGAGGTTTGGCACTACGAGCAGGCCGATCGCTACGGGCTCGGCGGTCGCGTGGTGCATGTCACGAACATGGGATGCCGGCCCGAGGATTTCAGCGCAGCGTTCGCTGGCGATGCCCAAGCGAAAGCGCTTATGCTGCGCGATTTTGCGGCCTGCGCGCAGCCTCTGGTGGATCGCGGCGCCGATGTCGTGATCCCGGCCGGCGTGTTGCCCGGTCTTCTGATTGCAAGCGAGCGCGGCTTCAAGGTCGGCCATGCGCCGGTGGTCAATTGCGCCGCGGTCGCGCTGAAGAGCGCCGAAATGTGGGTGCAGCTGCAGCGCCTTAACGGCACCGAGCCGAGCCGCGGGCCGAGCTTCGCGCTGGCCAATGAGCGCGCCCGCCAGGATTTTCGCGCGCTCGTTGCGCGCATGCAGAGCACCGAACCCAAGCTACGTTGAGGACACGCATGCGGCAGCCCGACAAGATCTTGTATGAAGCCGAAGTCACCGCAACCGGCGGGCACGAACGCTGTCCTTGTTCGAATGCGACATGCGTCAAACTGACCGTGCTCTGAGCGGCCTCACCACAGGAACTAGGCAATCAGATGCAGAGTTCGATCCGCACACCTTATGACCGGGTCGTGATGGCGGTTCCCGTAACGATCCCTTACGTGCGCTACTCGATCGAGAGCGCGCAATGGTGGATCGGGCGGGCGCTGAAATCGCTGGTCGATGGCGCCGGGATCACGCCGCGCGATATCGACGGGTTCTGCGTTTCGAGCTTCACGGCCGGGCTCGACAGTGGAATCGGTCTCACCCAGCATTTTGGCCTGTGCGTGCGCTGGCTCGACACCATACCGCTGGGCGGCGCGAGCGCGATTGCCGCGCTGCGACGCGCCGCGCGGGCGGTGCAGGCGGGTGATGCCCGCATCGTGGCTTGCGTGGCCGGCGACACCAACCACGTCGATTCGTTCCGCACCACGCTGGAAAGTTTTTCGCGCTTCAACCAGGACGCGGTCTATCCCTATGGCGCCGGCGGCGCCAATGCGAGCTTTGCGCTGATCGCGCGCAACTATATGCGCACGTTCGGCGCGCGGCGCGAGGATTTCGGCAAGATCGCGGTTGCCCAGCGCACAAATGCGCTGCGCAATCCCAACGCCCTGATGAAGACGCCGCTGACCGTCGAGCAATACATGGCGGCGCGGCCGATCGCCGATCCGATCCATTTGTTCGATTGCGTGATGCCATGCGCCGGCGCGGAGGCCTTCCTGGTGATGACCGAGGACGTCGCAGCGTCGCTGAATCTGCGGGGCGCCAAAATCCTCGCCACGATCGAGCGCCACAACGCATTCGGCGATGATCCTGTCCAGGTGCGTGGCGGCTGGGCGATGGACATCGATGAGCTCTACGCGATGGCCGGCGTCAAGCCGGACAATCTCGACTTCGTCGAGACCTACGACGATTACCCTGTGATCTCGATGATGCAGTTCGAGGACCTCGGCTTCTGCCGCAAGGGCGAGGGGCCGGATTTCGTGCGCCAGCATGACCTGACGATCGACGGCTCCTTCCCGCACAACACCTCGGGCGGCCAATTGTCAGTTGGGCAGGCGGGTGCCGGCGGCGCCTATCTCGGGGTGGTCGAGGCACTGCGCCAGGTGCTGGGGCTCGCCGGTCCGACCCAGGTCAAGGATGCGCGCATCGGCTTGGCGTCGGGCTTCGGAATGATCAATTATGATCGCGGCCTCGCCTCGGGCGCGGCGATTCTCGCAGGACCAGGCGCATGATCGAGCCGCTTGCAAAGCCGCGCCGGAAGAATCCGTTGGCTCGGACACGGCTGCCGACGTCGCCGCCGCAGCCGCGCAGCCGCACCTCGCACGGGTTGACGCGCGCCGCCGCCGAAGGACGGTTCATGCTGCAGCGTTGCGGCGCCTGCGCGACCTTCTGCTATCCGGCGCGCGATGCGTGCCCCGCTTGCCTTTCCGCCGATCTCGCTTTCACGGATGCGCCGCGGCGCGGCACGCTGCTGTGCGAGACCACGCTGCACATCGCGGCCGACGTGTATTTCCGCGAGCGCGCGCCATGGCGGGTCGGCCTGGTCGCGATGGATTGCGGGCCGCGGCTGGTGACCCATTTGCATGCCGATTGCGCGGAGGGTCAGCCGGTCGTGATGTCGTTCCAACTGGACAAGAGCGGGCAGGCCGTGGCTTTCGCGCACCCCGAACGTGAGACCCCCAACATGACGGACGACAGGCAGTGGCGTGAGATGACCGCCGATCCGAAATTCCGGCGCGTTCTGGTCACCAATGGACGGAGTATCGTCGGCCAAGAGGTGGTGGCTGCACTGAAGGCGGCGGGCGCGTCGATCGTGTTCGTCGGTGTCGCCGAACCGTGGAAGCCGTTCCACGGCGAAGCGGCGTTGCGCGCGCTTGAGGGCGTCGAAATCGTGCCGCTCGACGTCGGCGATGAGAAGTCGGTCGCGGATCTCGCGGCCGATATCGGCGGCAAGGTCGACATCCTCGTCAACACTGCCGAGCATGTGCGCGCCGGCGGGCTGCTCGATCGCCCGGGTACCAGCATCGTGCGCGACGAGATCGACCAGACCTATCTCGGCTTCGTCCATCTGGCGCAGGCGTTCGGACCGGCAATGCGGATGCGTGGCGCCGACGGCGTCAACAGCGCCGCCGCCTGGGTCAATATCCTGTCGGTCTATGCGCTGGCGAACTGGCCGGTGTTCGGTGCCTACTCGGCCTCACAGGCCGCCGCGCTTTCGTTGTCGCATTGCCTGCGCGCCGAGTTCAGGCCCGGCGGCATCAAGGTCGTGAACGTCTTCACCGGCCCGCTCGATATCGAGTGGTTCCAGACCGTGCCGCCGCCGAAGGTCGCGCCCCGCGCGGTCGCCAGCGCCATCGTGTCGGCGCTCAAGCGCGGGTTGGAAGATGTGTTCGTTGGCGATATCGCCGAGGAGATCCGCCAACGCCTTGCGGCCAATCCCAAGGCGGTCGAGCGTGAGCTAGGGGCATGAGCGAGCGGATCAAAAGAAAAACGGGAGAGGCGCAATGGATAGCAACAATCTGACGCAGTTTGCTGGCGCGATCGCGTCCGGCGCGGTGCGTGTCGTCGATCTGACTTTCACGCTTAGCCCCGATTTTCCAGTGATCGTGCTACCGCCCGAGTTCGGACAGGCCGCGCCGGTGCGGATCCAGCGGATTTCGCAGTACGATGCTGCGGGCCCCGCCTGGTACTGGAACAACCTGACCTTCGGCGAGCACACCGGTACGCATTTCGACGCGCCGATCCACTGGTTCACCGGCAAGGACCTGCCGAACAATTCGGTCGACACACTGCCGGTGCGCGACATGATTGCGCCGGCATGCGTGATCGACTGCTCGGCCGAGGCGGCGCAGAATCCGGACTTCCTGCTGACGATTCCGGTGGTCGAGGCCTGGGAAAACCGTCATGGACGGATTCCGGAGCGCCACTGGGTTCTGCTGCGCACCGACTGGTCGAAGAAGGGTTGGCGCGACTATGCCAATCTGAAGGATGACGGTGCACATACGCCGGGGCCCGATGCCGCCGTGATGCGATGGCTGGTCGAGGACCGCGGCATCATCGGCCTTGGCACCGAGACGATCGGGACCGATGCAGGACAGGCCGGCCATCTCGATCCGCCCTATCCGGCGCACCATTTCCTGCACGGCGGCGGGCGCTACGGCCTGCAGTGCCTGTGCAATCTCGATCAGCTTCCTCCGACCGGCGCGGTGATCGTCGCCGCGCCGTTGAAGATCCAGAATGGTTCGGGTAGTCCGCTGCGCGTGCTTGCGCTGGTGCCTGCCGCGTAGCGCTGGAGCCTTTTCGTCCACATCGAGTGAGTTCATGAACAAGACAACTTTGTTGGTCGGCGCCGCGCTGCTGCTCGGCGCCGCGCTGCCGGCCCGTGCTGAAATCCTGGTTGGATTCGTGACCGGGCTGAGCGGCCCGGTGTCCTCGATCGGCGTGCCGAACGCCAAGGGGCTGGCTGCGGGCCAGGCGTATATCGGCGAGCTCGATGGCGAGAAAGTTCGCGTCATCCAGCTCGACGACGGCTCCGACCCGGCGGCGTCGACGCGCAACGCGCGCAAGCTGGTGGAGCAGGAAAAGGTCGACTTCCTGATCGGAACGTCGGGCGCGCCGCAGACGCTGGCCATGGCCACGGTTGCGGTCGAGATGAAGGTGCCGATGGTGGCGATCTCGCCGATTGCGCCGGTGCCGGCAGGCGAGGGCGGACCATGGGTGGTGCAGACGCCGCAGCCGACACCGCTTCTGGTCCAGGGTATCGTCGATCACATGAAGGGCCGCAGCGTGAAGACTGTGGCGTTCATCGGCTTCTCCGACGCGTTCGGCGACCTGATGTACAATTCGCTCGTGCAAAGCGCCGAGAAGGCCGGAATCAAGGTGACCGCGAACGAGCGCTATGCGCGCTCCGACAACTCGGTCACGGCGCAAGTGTTGCGAGCGCTGTCGGTCCGCCCCGATGCGATCATGCTGGGCGGTACCGGCACCCCCGGTGCACTTCCGGTGATCGCGCTGTCCGAGCGCGGTTACAAGGGGCCACTCTACGGCAATCACGGCATGATCAGCGCCGACTTCCTGCGGCTCGCCGGCAAGTCGGCGGAGGGCATCATCTGCCCAACCGGACCGGTGACGGCAGCCGAGCAGCTTCCCGAGAGCAATCCGATCCGCAAGGTCGCGCTTGCGTTCCGCGCGGCCTATGAAAAGGCCAATGGCGAGCCGCCGGCCGATGCGTTCTCACCTTATGCCTTTGATGGCTGGCTGGTGTTCATCGATGCCGCCAGGCGCGCCAAGGCAACAGGTGCGGCGCCGGGCACGCCGGCCTTCCGCAATGCGCTGCGTGAGGCGCTGTTCACGACCAAGGATGTGGTCGGCGCGCATGGCATCTACAGCTACACGCCAGCCGATCGCCACGGCGTCGACGACCGCGCGCGGATCATGGTCCAGATCGAAGGCGGGAGATACAAGCTGCTGCCGTGACGGCAGCAGCCTGGGTTCAGGCGTGGCGCAGCGTCGCCTTGAGCTGACGCATGTCGATCGCGCGGTTGGCGGCAACCGCGGCAGCCGCGAGTGTCTTGATCTCGCCGCGGGCGAGCTTGCGCGTCGATGACAACGGCAGCTCGTCGACGATCGCCACATAGCCCGGCACCTTGTGATAGGCGAGGCGTTCGGCGCAGGCCTTGACGATTGAAGTCGCGAGCATGTCGGCGTCGTCGACCTTCGAGTTCGGCACGATGAAGGCGAAGACCTCCTCACCGCGGATGTCATCGGGAACGGGCGTGACTGCGCAGCCGCCGATGCGAGCGTCCATGTAAAGCGCGCTTTCGACCTCGAGCACGCCGATGTTTTCGCCGCTGCGCCGCACGATGGTTTTCTTGCGATCGAAGAAATACATCAGCCCGTCGTGGTCGGCGAACACCAGGTCTCCGGTGTGGAACCAGCCGTCTTGCCAGGCCGCTTCGGTGGCCCCCTCATCCTTCAGGTAGCCGCTGAAGAAACCGGCGCGCGGCGCGTCGCCCTTGGCGCGGACCAGCAACTCGCCGGGTTTGCCGAGTGCGACGTCGGCGCCCTGGTCGTCGACGAGGCGATACTCCATGCTATCCGACGGCCGGCCGACGCAGCGTGCGCCAAAGCCCGCCGGCTCGCGCGCGGTGGTAGTGGCCGCGGCGCCCCCGGTCTCGGTCATCGCCCACGCCTCGACGATCGGGATGCGGAAACGCTCCTCGAACGTGGCGCGGTGGCGGACATCGACGCCGGGGGCGAAGGCAAAGCGCACGCGATGCTGCCGTTCGACCTCGGTCGCCGGCAGCTGCAGCAGGATGGCCGGGATGACGCCGAGGCAATGCACGACGGTCGCGCCGCTGTCAACCACGCACTGCCACCAGCGGTTGGCGTGAAAGCGGTCGAGCGGCACCACGGCGCCGCCGAGCACCATCATCCCGACCGCGCTGCAGCCCAGCGCGTTCATGTGGAACATCGGCAACGGCGTCAGATTGATCTCGCGATCCGGCTGCAGCGTGGCGACGCCGCCTTGCGCGAGATACCAATCGGCAACCTGAAGGAAATAGCGGTTCGACAGCATGCAGCCCTTCGGCTTGCCGGTGCTGCCGGAGGTGAACAGCAGCGCGCATTCGTCGTTGAAGTCGGGGTGCTGGGCTGCGACCTCGCTCTGACATGACGGAATGCGGCCGTCGGTGTCGATCAGGCGGGCGCGCCCGAGCACCGCATCCCTGGTCACGTGGATACGATCCGGTGTTGCCACCAGCAGCTCCGCTTCCGACAGTTCGAGCTGGAAGGACAGCTCATCGGGGCGGATGTCCGGGTTGATCGGGACGATCGAGACCCCAAGCGCATTGAGCGCGAGCCAATGCAGGAAGAACACAGGGCGATTTTCCAGCAGCAGGGCAACCCGCGCGCCTCGTCCATAGCCCGCAGCCGCATATTCCACGCGCAGGCGATCGACCTCCGCCTTGAACGCCCCGTACGCGATGTCAAATCCGTCGGGCGCGTAGGGCAATTGCGCGCTTGCAGGCGCAAGCAGGAACGGCGCGTCCGAACGTCTTGCGGCCGATGCCATGAAGGCATCGGAGGGCGATCGATAGGGAAACTCAGGGCTCATCGCGGGGGAGTGCTCCTGTTGATGTCTCCGGCCCTGCACCAGATCACGACCGGAACCCGCACGCAGCCCTTGCTGTGGCGGCAGTTTTCGTGAATACTTTAAGCCTAAACTATCTCGCTGGCCAGTGGCGATATCGGCCCATCGGCGTGGCAAGGCGGTGGAGATGCGTGTGCCGGCAGCTGACAGCAACGTCTCCGGACAGCTATCAGGCCGGCCGATCTGGTCGGAGGCGGCCGAGCGTTTCCCCCCGGCGGACCGAATCCTTTCGACTGTTCTGATACGGCAGGCCGCACGGTACGGAGATGGCATGCTCCTTGTCTTTGGCGAGACGCGATGGAGCTATGCCGAGACCGTCAGGATTGCGGCTGCGTCGGCCGCGCGGTTGATGCGAGCCGGAATTCGCGCCGGTGACCGCGTCGCCCTGATCTGCTCGAACCGGCCGGAATTTCTTGAGGTCTATCTCGGCTGCGCATGGATGGGGGCCGTCTGCGTGCCGATCAACACGGCGCTGCGCGGGATCCAGCTCAGCCATATCTTGCGCAACTGTGGACCGAAGCTGCTGGTCGTCGAGGCGCCCTTCTTGCCGGCCGTCGCAACGCTGGAGAGCGATGTCGCGCCGCCCGGTGTGATCTGGACGATCGGAGAGGGTGGCGAGCCCTTCGCCATGCCGGGGCCGATCGCGCCACTGCCTCCGCTCGGGGAGGGAGTGTCGCCCGCGCAGGCCCGGCCCGGCGACACGGTCGCGATCCTCTATACGTCAGGCACGACAGGACCCTCCAAGGGCGTTTGCTGCCCGCAGGCGCAGATGTTCTGGTGGGGGGTCTATTCGGCGCGCGCGCTCGGCATCGTCGAGGGCGATGTCCTCTTCACCACGCTTCCGCTGTTTCACACCAATGCGCTGAACGCATTCTATCAGGCGCTCCTGAACGGCTGCACCTACGTGCTCGAGCCGAAATTCTCCGCCTCCGGTTTCTGGGCCGCGGCGCGGCGGCATCGGGCGACGGTTGGCTATCTGCTTGGCGCGATGGCCGTGATGCTGCTGGCGCAGCCGCAGTCCGAAAATGACACCGCGCACTACCTTCGTGTCGCGCTCGGCGGCGGCGTCCCCGGCCGGTTTCATGGTCCGTTTCTGGCGCGTTTCGGTGTGCCGCTGCTCGATGGCTACGGCTCGACCGAGACCAATTTCGTGTTCGCAAGCCCGATCCCCTCCGATCGCCCGGGCACCATGGGTTATCTCGCCGACGGCGTGGAAGCCCGTATCGTCGATCCCGACGATACGGTGCTGCCGGACGGCATCGCCGGTGAATTGCTGCTGCGTGCGCGCGAGCCGTTTGCATTCGCGACGGGCTATTTCGGAATGCCCGAGAAGACGGTCGAGGCCTGGCGAAATCTCTGGTTTCACACCGGTGACCTCGTCATGCGCGACACGGACGGTCAATATCATTTGGTCGACCGGATGAAAGATTCGATCCGCCGGCGCGGCGAGAATGTTTCGTCGTGGGAGGTCGAGCAGGTCCTGCTGAGACATCCGGCGATTGCGGCTTGCGCCATCTATCCGCTGCCATCCGACCTTGGCGAGGATGAAGTTGCGGCGGCCATCCAGCTCCGGCCCGGCCATGCGCTCGAGGCCATCGACGTGGTCAAGCATTGCGAGGGACAGATAGCCTACTTCGCCATTCCGCGTTTTGTCCGGATTGTCGCCGAGATGCCGCTCACCGAGAACGGCAAGATCAGAAAGGTTGTGCTGCGAGAGGCCGGAATGATAGCCGACACCTGGGACCGCGACGCCGCAGGATACAAACCCCGCCGCTAAGATTTGCGCTGCGCTGGGCTGCAGGCGCAGCTCTCCCCAGTGACTTGTGCAGATCGCGAGGGCAACCAGAATGCCGTGACGATCCGGGTCGTCCAGGGCGAGCGGCTGCCGACAGCAAGTTCCTCGGCCAGTTCGATCTCGTCGGCATCGCGCAGGGCGCCATTGCCGTCGACTTCGGGCGGAACCTGAAAGGCGCTCAAGTGGAAAATTTCCAGGGCATGTGAGGCGGTTCACATCGCGACGCTGCGGTCGGCACTAATCAGATCATTGCAAAACTTCTTCGGGGGCAGCTCCAACCGAACGGAGATTTCGCATGAAAGGTCTGATGGTAGCGGCCGTCACCGTTTTCGCGTTTCTTACCGTGGTGCTCGGCATCCAGCGATCACACTCGGTCTCGTCGCTCGGGCGGGCCGATATGGCAAGCAGTTCGACATTGCAAGAGCTACAAGGCGGCGCTGCCAAGTTGCCGGCCGATGACTTTGACGACCGGTCCTTGGTCTTTCCGAGAGAGACGACGCGCTAGACAACCACCTGTCCGGCGAGACGACCCGCAGTCGGGCGACGAACGCTACGGGCCCAAGAAGGCGGCTGGAGGTGAGTCGTGGCTTCGGAGTAAGCCAAGCGATTCCAGTTCACCTCGATGAAGGTCGACCTCCAGGATAGCCAAGAGAGACGTCAGCACGACCGCGACGAAAATGAGCGATGGTGACGTTTCACGGGGCACGTCGCCATCGTGTGGCGAAATCGAATTGCGAAGTGACCGCCACAGCGAAATGAAATGCAGATACGTCTTGGGTCGTATTTGCATGCCGTCATCCTTGACGCTTCAGGTTCAGCTTAGGAGCCGGTGCCCCTCGGTTCAAGCCGACAAGATTGCGGCATTGAGTAGCGGGGCCGAATCAAATCCCGCGGCGCAGCATGGAAACCGAACGACGGCTCTCGTTGTTGACCCTGGTCAAGCGCGCGCAAACTATCCCTCCAGGGCAACGGCAACGTGCCGGAGCCGACCCGCGAGCCGCCGATGAACTGGCTCTCAAATCTGTGCGTCGTTGCCGCCCTGTGGGCATTTGATGCAACGCCGGCGCAAGGTCAACTCGCGGGTCATGGCGGACCCGTTCGGGCGATTGCGATCTCGAGTGATGGTAACAGTGCTCTGTCAGGCAGCTTCGACACGTCGGCAATTCGATGGTCACTCAAGACCGAATCCGCCGAGCAAGTCCTCCGCTTTCACTCCGATGCGGTGAATGCGGTCGTCTTCCTCAGGGATGGACGAATGGCGACCGCCGGAGCTGATGCGCGGATCGCGATCTGGACCTCCGGCCGCGAGCAGCCGGATCAGGTCTTCGAGGGCCATCAGGCGCCAATCGTTTCGCTCGTCGTCTCGCCGGACGGTACAAGGCTCGCCACGGCATCATGGGACCATACGGTTGGCCTCTGGTCACTCGCCGACGGCGCGTCGCAGGTGCTGAAAGGGCACACGCAGAACGTGAACGGAGTTGCCTTTTCTGCCGATGGACAATCGCTGGTCAGCGTCGGTTACGACTGCGAGTTGAGGATCTGGCCGATGGCGGCAGGAACGCCGGATGTAGTCCTGCTCCCGTCACCCATCAACGCCGTGGCAGTCGCACCTGACGGCGAAATCATCGCGGGCGGAGGCGACGGGAAGATACGATTTCTAACATCGAACGGGCATGAGACCGGCGAGGTTCCGGCCGGGTCGACCCCGGTCGTCTCGTTGGCGCTCTCCGCGGACGGGACGTTGATCGCGGCAACCGGAATTGGCGGAACCGTTTCCGTCATCGACCGAAAGGCGCGGAGCATCGTGCAAGCGCTGGCCACTCAGGGGGCGCCGGTTTGGTCGGTGGCATTCCTGCCCGACAATGCAACGTTGCTGACGGGGGGCGCGGACGGCGTGATCCGGCGCTGGAACGCGCGGACAGGCGATCCGATCGGCTCGTCGCTGCGGGCTGCGCAAAGCGATCCCCTGGCGCCCTATGCGGGAGATCGCGGCGCCCTGGTATTCAGGGCGTGTGTTGCGTGTCACACGCTGTCCGCGGAGGAGCCGCAGCGCGCCGGCCCCACGCTCGATGGCCTGTATGGTCGCAGGATCGCGTCGTTGCCGGGATATCGCTTCTCCAACGCGCTGACGAAAATGGACATCGTCTGGACTCCCGAAACGGTGGCAAGACTCTTCGAACTCGGCCCGAATACCTATACGCCGGGCACAAAAATGCCGGAGCAGCGGATCGGCTCGGTCGAGGACCGCAAGGCGCTCACGGATTTCCTGGGGCGTGCGACGTTGGGGCGACGGTAGCGGCCCGTTATGCAGCTTTGACAGCTAGAAGCCGGGCCATTTCTCTACCGGGAGGCTCGTTATGTTCGGATACTCCTTGATCAATCTGATGACGTCGACGTTTGGATGTTCCTTCAGGGCCTCGGAGACGCAATTGTTCACGTATTTCCGGCGCGCGAGCCATTTGACCTTCCTGCCCTTCGCCTCCGCCTTGCAGGCAACGATCGCCTGTTTCAAGGCGACCTTGTCGGCTTTCGACAGGCGCGCGGCTTCGACGGGCGTCGCGATCATCGCTGCGCCAAGGGCAACTACGACGGCAACGAATGCAAAATGAGCTTTGGTGAGATGAGACATGGTGCCCCTCCTAAATGTGCCGCTTCCCACAGTTGAATTGGTCCTAAGTCTTGGTTTCCCGTTCGCGTAGATAATCGTCGGTCGTTCGAGGCGCCGCGCGTTGCGGTACGCCGGCAAACGGGTCGAACTGCTGCTCGCTCATGGTGATCACGCGGCAATCCGCGCACATTCTGACCGTATCGACCCGCTTGTCGCCGGCGGGATACATCCAGTGCCGGCCCTCAAGCTTCGCTGCGATCTTCTCAATCGTGCTCTTCACGCCAAACGGCTTGTTGCAGCGGATGCAAAGCGCCGGCTCTTCCTGCTTGATGATCGTCGCCGGGGCTCTGGCGGCACGGAAGTCGATCTGCGGTTTCAGAGTAATCACCTTTTCCGGGCAGGTGCTCTGGCACAATCCGCATTGCACGCAGGCATCTTCGACGAATTTGAGCACAGGACGCTCGGGATCGTCGCGCAGCGCACCGGTCGGGCAGGCGGACACGCACGACAGACATAAGGTGCATCCCTCCACATTGACGCTGATCGCGCCAAGTGGTGCCCCTTCAGGCAGCGCGATGACGTCGACAGGCGACGGCGCCAGGCGGTGCAACTCGTGGAGCGCGAGACGAAGCAGTTCGCGCCGTTTGCCGACGGTCCGGAATGTCGCGGGATGCTCGACGGTCGGCGCAGGCTTGATTGACCAGAGCGTCCTGCCGAGTGCGTCCGGATCGTCGGTTTCGATTGCTTCGACCCTGGGTCCTGCGAACCCAAGTCCGGAGATAATGGCATCAGCCATCGCGATCGTCTTGAAGAGGCCAGCGACGTCATGCCGCGGCTTTGCGCGAAGGAGAAAGCGTATCCCCGCCGCACCATAGGCGAAGGAAGCGACGACGGCCTCGAGCCCAACCTGCGTCACCTCGTTCACCGCGAGCGGCAGCACGCTGGCCGGCAGCCCGTCGCCATGGCGGGCGAGCGCATCGATCAGCGCAGTGCCGTGCTGGCTATCGTGGAACAGGACGACGGCATTGGTGCCGCCGGCTGCGTGATAGGACAAAAGCATCGCGCGCAATTTGTGCAACAGCGCGTCGGCTGGCGGCAGGGCATAGGTTGCCGCGCCGGTCGGACAGGCCGCGGCGCATTGGCCGCATCCGGCGCAGACCTCCGCATTGATCCTGACGTGATCGCCATCCGGTGTGATCGCCCCGGTCGGGCAAAGATCGAGGCAGCGATGGCACCCCGTTAGCTTCGACCGCGAATGCACGCAGAGCTCTGCGGTGAAGTTGACGTATTTCGGCTTGTCGAAGCTGCCGACGAGATCGCGTGCCTTGAGGACCGCGCGCAGCATTGCGGGCGGGTCTCCCGGGTCGACGCGGAGATAACCTTCGCGCAAATCATGCGCGGGAAAGAGCGGCATCCCGCCGGAAAGATCAAGGATGAGGTCGCAGCGCGACGTCAGGCCGTTGCGCGGAGCCTCGAACAGCAGCGTCTCGCGCGAGGAGGGGCGAGGCGCGGCATAGTCGTCGATCACAAGCTCGAAGGCGCCCAGATGTCCCTTGGCATTGCGAATCGTTCCCTTGACGATCGGGAACGATGTCGTCGCAGGTGGTGCAATCCGCGCTGGCCTCGTGATCATGACTGTCACGTCGAGGTGATCTGCCAGCAGTTGGCCCGCTTCAACCGCGACGTCGTCGCGGCCATAGATCAGGATCACGCCCTCGCTCGACAAGGTGACAAACGGGTAGGCCGGCACGGGCTCGGACGCTGCAGCGAGCAGCCCTGCCATTTTCGGCCCCGCCTGTCGCCCTTCCAGGGACCACCCGGCGGTCTCCCGGATGTTGACGAACTCTGTTCTTTCCGAGCGGCCCTCCATCGCATCGGCAAACAGCGGCGCCTCCTGGGTGCAGCCGACGATCATCGGGCCCGCGACCTTCGCTGCATCGCGAAACCGATCCAGCTCGGCTCGGCACAGGTGTCGGAATTCGGCGATCTCGCTGTTGCGACATCCTCGCTTGATCGCAGCGGTGTCGAGACGCATCGTGTCTTCGCACGAGCAGATCAGGATCGTCTTCGGCGAATCCGGCATACGCAGCTATTCACCTCCCAACGCGGTCGGGGAACGAGGTGGCGGACTCGCGCCGTCCCCGTTGCTCGGATAAGCTATTATCACATGGGAAGAAATGGAAGCTGGAGGTCCGTCTGTCGCCGACCGTCCGCACGCGCTCATCGATCCTGGAGCCCGTTGACCTGCCTCCGCCGTTCACGCTGGTGAGGCTGCGCGAGACGCGCGATGCCTTCGCCCATGCCATCGATATCGCGGAGGAAAGCGGGGCAGGTACGCTGACCTATGTGGGGCGCTTCGATCTTGCCGAGTTCGCCGTCGTGCTCGAACCCGCCGAGCCCTTATGCACCGCGCGCCGCGCCTTCTATGCCGCCATGGTGGCATTGACTGACGCCTTGCGCGCCTATGCACCCCCGAACAAGGAGGTCGCCATCGATTGGCCGGATACGGTCCGTGTCGACGGCGGGCTCGTTGGTGGCGGCCGGCTTGGCTGGCCATCATCTGCGAAAGAGAATGAGCCGCCGCGCTGGTTGGTGTTCGGTGCCATGATCCGGATGGTTGCGATGACGGAGGCGGAAGCGGGCGTGCATCCACTCGTTTCGGCGCTCGATCAGGAGGGCTTTGGCGAAGCCGGCGCGGTTCAAATCACGGAAAGCTTTGCGCGGCACCTGATGCTCGCGACCGAAACCTGGCAAGTCGACGGTTTTGACGCCGTCGCACGCGAATTCCTCAGCCGGCTGACGGACGAACCGCAGACCTCTCGCGCGATCGCTGACAACGGCGATCTTCTGGTGCGCCGGGTTGGAGCAGATGGGACCGAGCGGCGCGATTTGAGGAAGTACCTGCTATCGTCCTTGTGGCTCGATCCGAAGCTCGGAGGGCTGCGCCTGTGAAGCTCTTGCGCACCATTGCGCTCGATCCGTCCGACACGTTCGTATTCGACGTGCCCGCGGAGCCCGGCGAATGGGCGGTGCCGGGCGCGTTCCGCTTCCTCGATCGGGATTTGGCGCAACTGGACGGTAAGGACCGGTCCGCCTTCCGCGGCGGTTTTCTCGGAGTGCAATCCTGGGGCTGGTCGACGCTGGCGCAGATCGTTCCCGCGACCGCGGACGATCGCCGCACGCTGGTGGAGCTGCTGGCGAAGCGGCTCGTCGAACGGTTCGGTGCGCCGGATCTTGCAATCGCGCACGTAGCGGCGGAAGAGGAGGTTGCCTTTGCGCAATCGCTCTGTGCCCATCCGATCAGCACGCTGATTGCCGTCCATCGCTCGGTGTGCGATGGCGAGGTCCGCGAGTCCTTCCGGAGCTTGCGGCTGCGGGAGGGGCAAGGGCACGGCAAGGCGTTCTCGTTCATGGAAGTGGAGGATGACGCCGAACCCGGCGATCTCGATCTTGCCGACATGAGCAAGGAGCCGAGGCGATGAAAGATTTGGCGATGAAGGATTTCTGGATCGCCTGCGGCCACCATCTGCTCGATCGCAACGCGAGCGGCGGGCTCGTTGTCACGGATGAATACCTGAAGGCCTATTTCGCGCGCCCCGAGCTGATGCCGCCGGATGACGCGTGCGCAGTCGAGCGTCGCTTGCACCGGCAATTGCTGGCCGATCCGCGCCTCCCGGTCGGGGACAAGGAGGTGGCCGCGATCGGTGATGCCGACGCGCGGGAAAACTGGCAATTCGTGCTGGCATTTCGTGACCTCTTGCTGCGCCATTCGACGCTGGAGGCGGCCTATCTCGCGACGGTTCGTTCAGGTTCGGTCAATCTGCCGCCGCTGTTCATGAACCAGCTGGTGCATGTGATCCTGCGCAATGCGCTTGATCGCTGCGAGGATCCGTTTCAGCTGCGTGCAGCCGAGCTGTTCTTTCGGCCGCAACGAATCCTGCCGCACGAGCATCTGCTGCTCCTGGGCGACGATGAAATCCTTGGCGGGCGCAGCCCGACGCCGGTGCTGTCGCTGATGTCGATGCTGGACGCGACGAGCGATATCCAACTCGACGTTCTCAGCGAGGAGAACGCCGACGGCTATTGGCAACGCAGTGACCAGTTCGATATGGCGCTTGATCTGACCGGCGGAGGGCGGGGGCAGGCCGCGCTGGCCGACGCGATGCGGCGCTGGATCTCGCATCTGCTCGGGATCGATGTGACGATCGAGCCGCTGACCGAACTGCGCAACGCAGAACTCACCTGGTATGTGGGCCTGGATTCCGAAGCGACCCGCATCGGCGACCGGCTTTGGCAGGGCGAATCCCTCGACGATCGCACCGCGGGGCGCGTGCTGGCGTTGTTTCGGCTGAGCTTTGCGGATCCCGGCCTGGTCGTCGACACCGCCGGGCGCACGCCGGCCTATCTGATCCTTGCGATGACGTCCGATCAGGTCGTCCGGATGAAACCCCAGAACTTGCTGACGGGACTGCCAGTCAAGCATCTGGAGGCCGTGACATGAGCCCCGTCGCCGAGCCGCTGGTCCGTATCCCCGTCGGCGTCGTGGTCGAACGCCGCAGAGCGGGTTCTCCGTGGATCGACGTCGTCTGGCGCAGCGTCGGGGTGCTTCCGGATGAGCCCGAGATGACGCCGTGGACGGTGATCCGCGAGCAGGATGGAGTGACGCTGTTTTACGCCGGCAGTGCGACAGTCGATCTCTACCGCTCGGAAACCGATCGCTACCGCGACAATCTCACCTCCGGTGCGCCCAGCATCTGGATCGTGTTGAGCCCTGCCGAGGGAGCCTCGCCCTACCTCCTTTCCGCGGTCACGGCCGATCCCGCCGAAGGGGAGGCGTTCACGGGGGCCGGCGCCAATCTCGTCGAAGCGGTGCCGATGCCCGAGGTGCTGCGCCGGACGATTGAAGATTTCATCGCCGAGCACCACGTCGAGAAGGAGTTCTTCAAGCGCGAGCGGAGCCGCGCCGATCCGGAGGCGCTGGCGCAACGGCGCCATGACGGTGGGCACGAATGAGCGGAGACGACTTTCTGGCGCGCTGGTCGCGACGCAAGCAGGCGGCGAGGGACGGCCAGGCCGAACCAAGACCCGAACAGCCCGCCGAGGCAAATGCGCCTGCGGCGGCCGCCCCCGACGTGGCGGAGCCCTGTCCCACCGAGTTGGACTTGTCGAGCCTGCCGCCCATCGAATCGATTGGTGCCGCGACCGACGTCTCGGCCTTCCTTCGCAAGGGCATTCCTCAGGAATTGAGCCGTGCGGCGCTTCGTCGGGCCTGGAGCGCCGATCCTGCCATTCGCGACTTCATTGGGCTGGCGGAAAATGCCTGGGACTTCAACGACCCGACCGCCATGCCTGGCTTCGGTCCGCTGGACTATTCGGCCGAGCAGGTTGACGCACTCGTCCGCCGCGTTGTCGGGGACCTCGTGCAGGCCGCCGAGAACGCGACCGACGCGATCGAAGGGACTGTCGACGCCATGCGACCGCCCGTTGCTGCGGTCGACGATTTGGCGCAAGCATCAAATCCGGTGAAGGCGCGCCCGAATCTCCCACTGTCCGATGAGTCCGCGACCGCGGAATTGCCCGCAAACTCTGCTGCACCGCAACTGCCAGGTCCGGATGAAGAGACTGCCGTTCGGCGGCGCACACATGGCGGCGCGCTGCCTCGATAGGCTGCGACCAAATGCTATAGCCGCAGGCTATGCGCATCGATTGACCGCTTCCCGGCACCCGATTAGTCTTTGTTAAGCAAACGCAATCAAGCGCTTGGCCCCGAGGATGGGAGGGCGGTGTGCGCGATGCGGGCCTTGAACGTGCCATCGATGCCGTGGGCGGCGTAGCCCAGCTAGCCCGGAAAATCGGTATTGCGCAGCCCTCGGTGTCGAACTGGAACCGGGTGCCGGCGCAACGCGTGATTGCGGTCGAAATCGCGACGGGCGTCCCGCGAAAAATTCTTCGTCCCGATCTCTATAGCGAGCTTGCGATATCGGACCTGCTTGATCCGATCGAAGCCGGACGCGCGCAGGAATACGCACTGCTTGCGACCCTGCTCTCGTCGGCGCCGTCGCGAGACCTCCTTGAGAAGATCGCGCAACTGAACGGCGATGTGACGCCGCTTGGGCGTGCCCACTCCGCTCTTGCGGAGGCCGCTTCGATCGCGGTCGCAACCGAGGTCGAGCGCGAATATTTCGACCTGTTCGTCGGCGTTGGGCGCGGCGAGCTGCTGCCCTACGCGTCCTACTATCTGACCGGCTTCCTCAACGAGCGCCCGCTGTCGCGACTTCGTGACGATCTGGCCGCGCTTGGCATCGAGCGGGTGGAGAGCAATCCAGAACCCGAGGACCATGCGGCGACGCTATGCGAGATCATGGCGGGCCTTGTGGCTGGTCGTTTCCCGGCGTCGCTCGCAGCACAGCGCGTCTTCTTCGAGAAGCATGTGTCCCGCTGGATCGGACGTCTGTTCGCCGACATGGCGAAGGCCGAATGCGCCAGGTTCTATCGAGCGGTCGGGGCGCTGGGATGCGTGTTTTTTGAGATTGAAACAGAGGCCTTCAAGTTCGCCAATTGACCGGCTGCCCCGGTCCAAGGAGAGGTGCAATGAGCGATGAGAAGAAAATGACGGCAGGCCGCCGCGACTTCCTTCGCAAGGTCGGAATCGGCACGGTTGGTGCAGGCGCCGCGCTGGCAACCCCCTTGATCGCGCCGGCGAAGGCCGACAGCGAGAGCGAAGCTGACAAGCGCAAGGCGCGCTACAGGGAAACCGAAGACGTGAAAGCGTACTATCGCGTCAATCGCTATCCGCGGTGAGGGAGGCGGCCATGCTGATCAGGAGAACACAGCGTTCCGATTCCGACCGACGTGGATCCGTCGCAGCCCTTCTGTCCGGGCAGACTGGCGGCCTCGACCGCCGCACGTTCCTGCGTCGGTCCGGTCTTGCCGGCGGCGCGCTCGCTGCGCTCAGCACGCTGCCCCTCGGTGGCGTTCGCGAGGCGGAGGCTGCCGCCGCCGGGCCGCTAACCGCGGGAGCGACGGCGCGCAAGAGCATCTGCACGCATTGCTCGGTTGGATGCACCGTGACTGCGGAAGTGCTGAACGGCGTATGGATCGGCCAGGAGCCGACCTGGGATTCCCCGATCAATCGCGGATCGCATTGTGCGAAGGGCGCCTCCGTGCGCGAACTCGTGCACAGCGAGCGGCGGCTTCGCTATCCGATGAAGCTGGTTGGCGGGCAGTGGACCCGGGTCTCCTGGGACGCCGCGATCAACGAGATCGGCGACAAGCTGCTGGAGGTGCGCGAGAAGTCGGGACCCGATTCCGTCTATTGGCTCGGGTCGGCCAAGATGACCAACGAGGGTGCCTATCTGTTCCGCAAGCTCGGCGCGTTCTGGGGCACCAACAACACCGACCATCAGGCGCGTATCTGCCATTCGACGACCGTCACCGGCGTGGCCAACACCTGGGGTTACGGCGCGATGACCAACAGCTTCAACGACATCCGCAACGCCAAGACCCAGATGATCATGGGCGGCAATCCGGCCGAGGCGCATCCGGTGTCGTTGCAGCACCTGCTCGAGGGCAAGGAGCTGCAAAAGGCCAACTTTATCGTCATCGACCCGCGCCTGACGCGCACCGCGGCGCACGCGACCGAGTATGTCCGCATGCGGCCTGGCACCGACATTCCGGTGCTCTACGGCATGATGTGGCACATCCTGCAGAACGGCTGGGAGGACAAGGAATTCATCCGGCAGCGCGTCTATGGTTTCGACGATCTTCGCAAGGAGGTCGAAAAATGGAATCCGGAGGAGGTCGAGCGCGTTACCGGCATTCCCGGTGAACAGCTCAAGCGTGTCGCGAAGTTGTTCGCAACGGAAAAGCCGTCGACGCTGATCTGGGCCATGGGGCAGACTCAGAAGACGGTCGGCACCGCCAATGTGCGGGCGAGTTGCATCCTGCTCCTGATGACTGGAAATGTCGGCGGACCGGGCATGGGCGCCAACATCTTCCGCGGCCATGACAACGTGCAGGGCGCGACCGATGTCGGGCTCGATATCGTCACGCTGCCGTTCTACTACGGGCTCGCCGAAGGCGCCTGGAAGCACTGGTCGCGGGTTTGGGAGGTCGACTATGACTTCCTGAAGTCGCGCTTCGACTCCAAGCAGATCATGGAAGCGCCCGGCATCCCGCTCACGCGCTGGTTCGAAGCGGTGACGTTGCCGAAAGACCAGGTCGCCCAGAAAGACAATGTGCGGGCGGTGTTCGTGCAGGGACACGCCTCTAACAGCATCACCCGCATTCCGGAATCCCTGAATGGTCTGAAGGCGCTCGACCTGCTCGTCATCGCCGACCCGCATCCGACCACCTGGACCTCGCTCGCCGTGGAGGCCGGGCGCAAGGACGGTCTCTACATTCTCCCGGTCGCCACCCAATTCGAGTGCAAGGGGTCTCGTGTCGCCTCGAACCGCTCGCTGCAGTGGGGCGAGCAGATCGTGAAGCCGATCTTTGAATCCAAGGACGACCTCGAGATCACCTATCGCCTGGCGAAGAAGTTCGGCTTCGCCGACAAGATGTTCAAGAACATCAAGGTCGAGAACGATCTGCCCGAGGCCGAGGACATCCTGCGCGAAATGAATCGCGGCAGCTGGTCGACCGGCTATTGCGGGCAATCGCCCGAGCGTCTCAAGGCCCATATGAAGAACCAGGCGAAGTTCGACATGCTGACGATGCGGGCTCCGAAGGACGATCCGGAAGTCGGCGGCGACTATTACGGCCTGCCCTGGCCGTGCTGGGGCTCGCCGGAGGTCAGGCATCCGGGCACGCCGCTGCTCTACAATACAAACCTCGGCGTGATGGATGGCGGCGGCACGTTCCGGCCGCGCTTCGGCATCGAACGTGAGGAGAAGCTGGCCGACGGCTCGACGCGGAAGGTCAGCCTGCTCGCCGACGGGTCCTATTCGAAGGATTCGGAAATCAAGGACGGCTATCCGGAATTCACGCTGGCGAGCCTGAAGAAGCTCGGCTGGGACAAGGATCTGACGGAAGCGGAGATGGCCACGATCAACAGGATCAACCCGGCCACTCCCGACGCGGTGTCGTGGTCGCTCGACCTTTCGGGCGGCATTCAGCGCGTTGCGCTGATGCATGGCTGCGTGCCTTACGGCAACGGCAAGGCGCGCATGAATGCGTTCGGCCTGCCGGATCCCATTCCGGTTCACCGCGAGCCGATCTACACGCCGCGCGTCGATCTGGTCGCCAAGTATCCGACGCTTCCCGATGCCAAGCAGTTCCGCATGCCCAACATCGGGTTCTCCGTGCAGAAGGCCGCGGTGGAGAAGGGCATTGCCAAGCAATTCCCGCTCATCCTCTCCTCGGGCCGCCTGGTCGAATACGAGGGCGGTGGCGAAGAGACGCGAACCAATCCGTGGCTCGCCGAACTCCAGCAGGACATGTTCATCGAGATCAGTCCCGCCGATGCCGCCGATCGCGGCATCAAGGATGGCGGCTGGGTCTGGGTGAGCGGTGCTGAAAACAACGCGCGTGCCAGAATGAAGGCGCTGGTGACCGAACGGGTCGGGAAGGGCGTTGCCTGGATGCCTTTCCACTTCGGCGGCTGGCTCGCGGGCAAGGACCTTCGCGGCAATTACCCGAAGGGGACCGATCCGATCGTGCTTGGCGAAAGCGCCAATACGATCACGACCTATGGCTATGATCCTGCAACCAACATGCAGGAGACCAAGGTCACTCTCTGCCAGATCGTCGCAGCCTAGAGGAGCAACGCACATGGCTCGAATGAAATTCCTCTGCGACGCCGACCGCTGTATCGAGTGCAATGCCTGCGTCACCGCCTGCAAGAACGAGCATGAGGTGCCCTGGGGCATCAACCGGCGCCGCGTCGTCACGATCAACGACGGCAAGCCGGGAGAGCGATCGATCTCCATGGCTTGCATGCACTGCACCGATGCACCCTGCGCGGCGGTCTGCCCGGTGAACTGCTTCTACACCACCGCCGATGGCGTCGTACTTCATTCCAAGGATCTGTGCATCGGCTGCGGCTATTGCTTCTACGCGTGTCCGTTCGGCGCGCCGCAATACCCGAAGATCGGCAATTTCGGCTCCCGCGGCAAAATGGACAAGTGCACGTTCTGCGCCGGCGGCCCCGAGGTCGACGGCAGCAAGGAGGAGTACGAGAAGTATGGGGCCAATCGCCTCGCCGAGGGGAAATTGCCGCTCTGCGCCGAGATGTGCTCCACAAAATCATTGCTCGCGGGCGATGGCGAGATCATCGCCCAGATCTACAAGGAACGTGTGATGAAGCGCGGCTACGGCTCGGGCGCCTGGGGCTGGAAAACCGCCTATCGCGAGACGATCGAATCCTGAAGGCGGGTTTGCGCATATACCGGGAGGAGCTCATGGCGTCTCTTGCAAAATACATCCGTCTCGCCCTCGGCGCATGGGTGCTTGCGTTGATGATCACTGCGTCGGTGCCGTCCATCGGCCAGCAGGTCAACCCGAACGCAAGCGCAGTGAAGGAGCAACAGCTTCTGCAGGAGCTCAACCGTATCCAGGGACGCGTCAGCATTCCCGATCAGCGGTCAAGCGTGCTGGAGCAGCCGGCGGGGCGCGAGTGGCGGGAATTCCGCAACGTCACCCTGCGCTGGGTCGGCGGAGTTGCCATCCTCGGCATGCTCGTGGCGCTCGTCGCCTTCTATCTCATCCGCGGCATGGTCCGCCTCCAGAGCGGGAGGTCGGGGCGCACGATCGTGCGCTTCGGCGCCTTTGAGCGCTTCGTGCACTGGATGACGGCGACCTGCTTCATCATTCTGGCAATCTCCGGACTGAACATCACCTTCGGCCGTCCGCTGCTGTTGCCGCTGATCGGCCACGAAGCATTCTCCGAATGGTCGCAATGGGCGAAATACGCGCATAACTATTTGAGCTTCCCGTTCACCATCGGAGTGATGCTGATCTTCCTGATGTGGCTCGGCGGCAATATCCCGAACAAGGTCGATGTCGAGTGGATCAAGCGCGGCGGCGGTATCGTGGGTCATGATCATCCTCCGGCCTATCGTTTCAACGCCGGACAGAAGGCGGTCTACTGGATCGTTGTGATCGGCGGCGCTGCCGTTGCGATCACCGGATATGAGCTGATGTTCCCGTTCTACCTGTCCGGCATCGAAGGAATGCAAATGGCCGCGGTGATCCACGCGATCGTGGCGGTCCTGTTCGTCGCGGTGATGCTGGCCCACATCTACATCGGCACCATCGGCATGCAGGGCGCCTTCGAGGCGATGGGCAGTGGCGTCGTGGACGTCAATTGGGCGAAAGAGCACCACAGCCTGTGGCTGGAGGAGGAGACGCGCACCGCGGCCAATGACGCGCGCTCGAAGCCGGCCGCCACGGCGGCGGAGTAAAAGCAACGCCGCCCCCCGGGGGCGAGATCGCTAAAGCCGCACGGCCGTCGTTGCAAAGGCCTCTGCGACCGGTTGTTGCACGCGGTCAAGGACCGCGGCGCTGACTCCCGCCACAACGACGGCGGCCGCGCAGGCGAGCAGGAAGGCTCTCATGGCTATCCTCCCAAAAAGGTCGAGTGCAGCGAGAGATTACACAAAATCGATTGTCACGGACAGCGCTGCTTTCCCGCGCCCTTGCGTCGACGCTTGCTTCTGACGCATCGCAGTGCCCGGCATCACAGCCATTGCCGTCGTGGCGCGTTATCAGGCGCCTGTGCTGCAAAATGCGGCTCCGCCACTTCGGTAGCGTAGTCCGGCAACCACGCCTCGCACGGCACCGATAACAGATGTCGATGTGATGACGAGCCCGTTGATGGAAAATCAGGACGCGGGCGGCGGCCACCATAAAGAATCAAATCCGCCGGTGGATCGACCAGGGTTCGCGTCCGCCCGGCGCCAGCCGCGCAACACGGCAATGGGGCATTCAGACGATCACCGCAAAATGACCAAGCTGACCAAACCGGCAAATGGATTTGTGAATCGAACTCCTTGATTGGAGTTGGTTGATACCCTAATACCGTCATCGGCAGGGGTGGTGCATGTGCGGGCTGGTTAAAGCGATCATTGCTGACGATCACGCCGTGGTTCGGGAAGGGCTGAAACAGCTTCTGTCGACCGTGGACCAGCTTACAATCGGTGGAGAAGCCGCCGACGGCGAGGCCGTTCACCGGCTGCTGAACGAGAGCTCCGCCGATCTTCTGATACTCGATCTCGGCATGCCGGGTGTGGGCGGGTTTCAGTTCATAGCGAAGCTGAAAGCCGAATGGCCTGAGCTGCGAGTGCTTGTCCTCACCGCCAATGTTGAGCCACGTTCCGTTCGGGCAGCATTTTCCGCGGGTGCGAACGGCTATTTGACCAAGAGCGGCGATCCGTCGGAGCTCATCGCTGCAATCGATGCCATCAGAAAAGGCAACGCCTATGTGGCGGAGGAGGTTCGCTTTGCGGTGGACCAGCATGATGGCCTGAATGAAACCCCGGAGCCCACGGCTGCGATCATATCTCCGGTCACGCTGACAAGGCGTGAGCGGCAAATCCTGGGGATGATCCCTCACGGCGCCACCAGCCGCGACATCGCCAACCGTCTCGGCATCAGTCTGCTGACCGCCCGGAAGCATCGCGAAAACCTGATGCGGAAGCTCGATCTGCATAGTGGTGCCGAATTGACAGCCTACGCGATCCGTCTCGGCCTTCCAGCGGGCTAGCTAGCGCAGCGGCAACTGGCGAACGAAGCCGCCGCACCTGTCGGCGCGTGGAGAGGTTTCGATGCAAGAAGACAAGATACGCGAGGCGCTCGTCGAGCTCTTGTATCGTAATTCCTATGGCGTGGTGGCCTCCAACGTCCTGATCTCCCTGGCGGCGGCGTACGTCCTGAGGAACACCGTACCGGCGAGCTGGTTGGTCGGATGGCTCGGTGCGCTGTATCTGCTCACCGCCATACGCGTCCTGGCGGCGCGCCGGTTCTTCAGCCGGAATCGAGAACCAGCGTCTGTGTTGCGATGGGCGTGGCTCGCGGCTTCTTTTTCCTGCGTGTCGGGCCTGCTGTGGGGAATGCTCGGCTGGGTCGGGTTCGTTCCTGAACAGCCCGTTCCTTTTTTATTCACCGCTGTTGCCTTGACCGGTCTGGTCTGCGGCACGGTTCCGTCGCTCTCGGCCTTTCCGCCGGCTCTGATCGGCTCGATCATCGCAACGGTGCTGCCGGTCATGGCGCGCTCCTTTATCAATGGAGGTGATGCCTCCGGCGCATATCTCGCCCTGCTTACGGGGCTTGTGGCCATCAATTTCTACTACTGCCGCACGACGCACCGCATGCTGCGTGAGACCATCAGGTTGCGTCTGGAAAATGTCGAGCTCGTCAGCCACTTGCAGGAAGAACGCGACCGCGCGCAGGCGGCCGATCGTGCGAAAACGCGTTTCCTTGCGGCGGCAAGTCATGACCTGCGCCAGCCGATCCATGCCTTGAGTCTGCTGATCGCCACGCTCGCGGCGCTGGGTCACCGCGGCGCTGTCCAATCCGGCGATGCACGCGATCTGGCCGGCAAGGCAAAATCCATTGTCGGCAACCTCAGCGCCCTCCTGAACGGACTGCTCGACATCTCCCGGCTCGATGCCGGCGTCGTCACTGTTGCGAAGGAGACGGTGAATCTCTCCCAGCTGTTCTACCAGCTCAACAACGAGTTCGCTTCCGTTGCGAAGGATCGCGGCCTTGATTGGCGTGTCGTTGAAAGCCGTCTCCAGGTGGACAGCGATCCCATGATGCTGAAACGGGTGTTGGGCAATCTGCTGTCGAACGCCTTTCGCTACACGGGATCCGGCGGCGTTCTGCTCGGCTGCCGCAGGCGCGGCGCGTCGGTGGAAATCCAGATATGGGATACCGGCCCCGGCATCCCCGCAGATCAGCAAGCAATGGTCTTCGAGGAATTCGTGCAATTGCAGAACCCGGCGAGGGATCGCACGCAAGGGCTTGGCCTTGGCCTCGCCATCGTTCGCCGCACCGCCGCGCTGCTGCAACATCCGCTGAAACTGGTCTCCGTCACCGGGCGCGGCTCGATGTTTTCCGTTACGGTTCCGCAAGCCGGTGCGGTGGCGGCTCCCTTGCCCGATAGCGCGGCACCACCCGCAGCCATCGCCGTCAGCATCATGGTCGTGGAAGACGAGGAGGATGTTCTCGATATCATGGTGCAGTTGCTCACGCTGCAGGGGCATCGGGTCTATGCCGGTCGATCTGCCGCTGAGGTGCAACAGATTCATGCAGAGGCGATGATAACAGGCGATGCACCGGTCGATCTGATCATCGCCGACTACCGCCTCGGAGATGGTGCTACGGGCCTGGAGGCAATCGAGGCTCTTTGCGCCCATATCGGCCGCTCGGTCCCTGCCTTTATCGTAACCGGCGATACCTCGCCGTCGCGCATCAAGGAAGCCACCGCCAGCGGTTATCGTGTTCTGCACAAGCCGATCAGCGGCGAGGAATTGCACGATGCGATCGTCGCGGCCTGCGTCGACGGCAAGGAAGCAATCATGAGTGATTGCTAAAACATTAGACGACGAAATACGACGTCTGCCGTATCGCTCGCGAATCAACCCAACGATATCCTTCACCCCAACTGGACGCGCTTGAACGGCAGCCGATCTCGAACCCGGCTGTTGGGAGCAGGAGTGTGCCATCAACGGGAGCTGTCAAGACGAGCAGCTTCGCTCCGAGCGCGTACAAGAAGGCAAGTTGGATATGGCAACGACCGATAGCTCCCACGCCCGGCGGCCATCGCCGGCTCTCAAGGCGTGGACAATTGCCGTCCTGGCCGGCTTCGGCATTTTTCACGTCGTCGGGGGATACATGCTGCATCGCGCGCTGAATATCCTACCCATCGAAACGGCAACAACGGCGATCGAGGGCGACTAAATGGATTGGCTGACGCCACGCGTGTGAGTTCGGACGCCCCCACGCTGTCCCGCCATTGACGACGATCACCTTTCTCGAGGAAGCGATACCATGTCAGACGTAGCGGTTTATTTGGTGCTGAGTGGGGCGGTTTTTGCGGGCGCGTTCGTTTCCGGTCTTTCCGGATTTGCGTTCTCGGCGGTCGCCGGCGCGATCCTGCTACACGTTTTTCCGCCTATCGAAGCAGTGCCTTTGATGATGGCTTGCAGCATTACTGTACAAGCCGCCAATCTGTTTGCGCTCCGCAAGAGCATGCAATGGAAAACCAGCCTCGTTTTCATCGCTGGTGGACTATTGGGCATTCCGATCGCGATCTATTTCCTGCAGAATGTGGATACCGGGATGTTCAGACTGGGCTTTGGAATTCTCGTATCGCTTTACGCCGCATATGCCTTGTTGCGGCCAACGGCTGCCTATTTGCGTCAAATGGACAGCCGGAGCAGGAATGCGCTGGTGGGGTTTGGTGGCGGGCTGGTCGGGGGGCTGACTGCGATGCCCGGCGCACTTCCTGCGATCTGGTGCGATATCCATGGTCTCCCGAAAAATCAGCAGCGTGGCCTGGTCCAGCCCTACATCGGGGTGATGCAGTTTTTCGCCCTCGCGCTCATGCTTTCGCACCACAGCCTCTCGCTAAAGGTCTTGATCGACTTTGGCATTGCGCTGCCCGCCTTGGCCGCTGGAACGGCCGTGGGTATCGTCCTGTTCGGACGCGTCAACGAAGCAGCCTTCAAACGAATTATCCTGGGTCTATTGCTGTTTTCGGGACTTTGCCTCGTGATCTAGAGGGGTCTCGGTGGAAAGGTGCGGGCGGCTTCGGGCTGAACATCTGACACCGCGCCGTCACCTGCGGCGGCGCAGGGCCTTTCGACATTAACCTCCTGACCGACGACGAAATACGACATCTGCCGTATCGCCCAGCGACCGGGATAAGGATATGAAGCCCGGTCATGGGGACGAAGTTCGTCTCGAGCATTCGCGTGAGACGCCTGGCATTGATGAAACGGGAGATGGAATATGACCATTGCGCAAGATGCGAATAAGCAAGGGGAAGCTGAGGGCCTCGCGGACGCCGCTCAGGACAAAAGTTCCCAGATCTCGTTGACGTCCGAAAAGGATGCGCTCGGCGATAGCTCCCTGGACAAAGTGTCGGGCGGCGTTTGGCCGTTCAATAATCTGGCGGCTGCCAGCTACGCCAGCACAGGCCCGGCGGGCTAGAAAGCACCTGAGCCGACGACGGCTTGAAGAGGTCATCTCCGCCGCCGCGCATCGAACCGGAAATGGTCGATCTCGTTGATATCGGCATGCCCGCTTTGCTCCATTCTGGAGGAGCGGACATGAGTTGAGCGCAGGGTTGCAACCTCGGGCTGGCCCCGATCAGCATTGATCAAGGATGGAGATTGAAGATGACCAATGAGCAGGACACCAATTCGAAAGCGCAGGCCGATGCTGGCGAGAGCCTCAAGGACGACGCTCAGAGCAAAGTCTCCCAGATCTCGGCGACGTCTGATGCGCTCAGCGACAGCTCCCTGGACAAAGTGTCAGGCGGCGGTTGGCCGTACGCAACCTTGCACTCCGCTCAGGTCTCTCCAACCATCTGATCTCGGGGTGAGGGCGGGACCGGTCTGGATATGACCGAGCATTTGGGATGACCGATGGTTCCGCGCGGTGAGCGTCGCTCTCTTGTCGCGGCGGCATTTGACCGCCGCGAGATAACCATGCCCGCCAATCAGGCATTGCGCTTCGCATGACGCGGCGAGCGGACGATGTCGGAAGCTGTTCGCCGGTGTTTGCGGGGGCTGCGTGAAAAGGGAAACGGAGCAAATCTTTCGGGCAGCGGCCATCGAGCGGCTTTCCAATCCCGAACAGCTCGACCATGTTGTCGGCGTCACGCGCCCGTTCGACTGGATGGCTGCAGCGGCGCTGGCACTTGGTCTTGCCGTGCTGGTTGCCTGGAGCGTGCTCGGCCGCATTCCAACCCGTGTATCCGGTGATGGCATTTTGTTGAGCAGCGGCGGTCGTCTGGTCGACGCCGTGTCCGCGGTCAGTGGCAAGCTGGCCTCGCTCGAGGTCGGCATCGGCGATGCCGTCCGCCGCGATCAGGTGATCGCCCGGATCGTCCAGACCGAGACCGAGCAGCGGCTTCAGCAGGCGAGGGATGTCCTGCGCGAGCGCGAACGCGAGCATGCCGAGCTCGCCGGGGCGATCTCGCGGGAGATCGATGCCAAGCTTGCCAATTATGCGGCGCAGGAGGCAGGTCTGGGCAACGTGATCGCGGCTGCCGAGAAGCGCACCGCCTATCTCACGGACGAGGTGGCCAAGCTCGAGCCGGCGGCAGCGAACGGAACTGTCACGCGCAGGTATCTCGAGGACCGCCGCGTCGAACTCAACAATGCGCGGGAACGCATCACCGACGCAAGGAACGACATTCTCAAGCTCAATGCGCAGCAGCTGGATCTGCAGAGCCAGCGTGAGCGCGATCGGCTGCTTTCGGAATTCAAGGTCAATGATGCGAAGCGGACGGTTGAGCAGCTTGCGGCCGAGCTGGAACGAGGATCACGGATCCTCAGTCCCGCCGACGGGCGTGTCGTCGAACTCAAAGTGTCCAGCGGCGCCGTGCTTGCCCTGGGTACGCCGGTTATCGAAATCGAGACCGCAGGACAGGTCCTCGAAGCGACGGTCTACATGCCGCCGGACCGTGGCAAGAACATCAGGCCCGGCATGGAGGTTCGTGTCGAGCCGAGCACCATCAAACGGGAAGAATACGGCGCGATTGTCGGCAATGTGGTGGCGGTTTCGGAATTCCCTGTCACGCCCCAGGGCATGCTGGCGGACCTGCACAACGATGCATTGGTCAAGCGCTTTTCGCAGGACGGCGCGCCCTATACGGCCAAGGTGACCCTGGAGCGCGATCCCTCCACCGTCAGCGGGTATCGCTGGACCTCCGGCAAGGGGCCGCCGATCCAGCTCTCGACCGGTACGCTGACCCGGGCCGAAGTTACGACGCGCGAGCAGCAGCCGATCGATCTGGTGATTCCGCTGATGAAGCGGCTCAGCGGCATTGGCGGCTAGGATCGGCAGCGTATGACCATGTCATCGCGCCAAACCGATGCCCGGCCGGCGCTCCTCGATCGCCTCGGCAACTGGCTCAGGCGCATCCCGCTGCCGGTGCGACGGCGCTGGGTGACGCGCACGGTATTCCAGATGGAAGCGCTGGAATGCGGCGCGGCTTCGCTCGCGATGATCCTGGCGTATCACGGTCTCTGGGTGCCGCTGGAAAAGCTGCGCGAAGCCTGCGGCGTGTCCCGGGACGGCAGCAAGGCCAGCAACGTGCTGAAGGCCGCACGGCAATTCGGACTGACGGCAAAGGGGTTCAGGAAGGAGCCGGCAACGCTGCATGAGCTGCCGATGCCATCGATCATCCACTGGAACTTCAACCATTTCGTGGTGCTCGAAAGGCTGGATTCGGATTACGCCTATCTCAACGATCCCTCGACCGGCCGCCGCAAGGTCGGTCACGATGAGTTTGACGCGGCCTTCACGGGCGTTGTCCTGGCGATGGAGCCGGGCCCCGACTTCAAGCCGGGTGGTCGCGAGCCCGACCTTGTTCCGCTGCTGCTGCGGCGACTGTCGAATTCGTTGAGGGCGGTGCTGCTGCTGGTTGCACTCAGCATGGCGCTGGTGGTGCCCACCATCCTGGTTCCGGCATTCGCGAAAATCTTTGTCGATGACGTCCTGATCAAGCATGCCGAGGGCTGGTTCACACCTTTGCTGATCGGCATGGCGATGACAGCCGTGGCGCGGGCGCTGATGACGGCATTTCAACAGTCGCTGCTCCTGCGCATCCAGACCAAGCTCACGGTGACGATGGTCAGCCAGTTGCTCTGGCACGTCCTGACCCTTCCGATGGAATTCTTCACCCAGCGGCACTCCGGCGATCTCGCCAACCGCATAGCCGCCAGCGAACAAATCGCCCAGCTGCTTTCGAACGGGGTGGCTGCCAATGCGCTGAACCTGATCGCGGTCGCCTTCGTCGCCGTGACGATGGCATTCTACGACGGTTTGCTGGCCGCGATCAGCATCGCCATGGCTCTCCTCAATGTCCTCGTCCTCAGGCTGGTCGCGCGCCAGCGCGAGGACCTCAACCGCAAGCTGTCGATCGAACGTGCCAAGCTGAATGGAAGCACCATCGAAATCATCCGCACGATCGAAACGATCAAGGCCGGCGGCCTGGAAGATGACGCCTTCGCGCGCTGGGCGGGGTTTCAGGCCAAGGTCCTGAACGCCGAGCGTGATCTCGGCGTCTACTCCACCTTCCTCGACAGCTGTCCGATCTTCCTGACCGGATTGACCACCGCGATCGTGCTGGGGGTGGGGGGCCTTCGGATCGTCGACGGCGCATTGACCATCGGTGGCCTCGTCGCCCTGCAGGCGCTGCTCACCAGCCTGGTCGAGCCGGTCAACGCACTTGTGCAGCAGGCCGCTGTCTTCCTCGCCATCAAGGGCAACCTGTTCCGGATCGAGGACGTCTTCAACTATCCCGCCCGTCCCCTGGTGCCGATCGAGTGCGCGCCCGCAACGATGCCCGCAAAACTGTCGGGCCGGGTCGAGTTGAAGGACATCTCGTTCGGCTATTCGGCGCTCGAGCCGCCGCTGATCGAGGATTTTTCGCTGGTCGTCGAGCCCGGTCGCCGCGTCGCGCTGGTCGGCGCGTCGGGCAGCGGCAAATCCACCGTTGGACGGCTGGTCAGCGGACTGTACCGGCCGTGGTCCGGCGACATCCGCATCGACGGCTGGTCGATGGCCGAGATTCCCCAGGAGATATTCACCAACTCGGTTGCCTATGTCGATCAGGAAATCCTGCTGTTCGAAGGGACGGCCCGCGACAACCTCACGCTCTGGGACCATACCGTGGCTGAGGCCAGCGTGTCCCGGGCGCTCAAGGATGCGCTGATCCACGAGGAGGTTGTCGTCCGGGCCGGCAACTACGATTGCCACGTGGCCGAGGACGGCAGGAATTTCAGCGGCGGCCAGCGGCAACGGCTCGAGATCGCACGGGCGCTGGCAGGCAATCCTTCCGTGGTCGTGCTCGACGAGGCCACTTCCGCCCTGGATCCGATCGTCGAGAAGGCGATCGACGACAACCTCCGGCGCAGGGGATGCACCTGCATCATCGTCGCGCACCGGCTCAGCACGATCCGCGACTGTGACGAGATTCTTGTCATGAGCAACGGGCGGGTCGTGCAGCGGGGAACGCATCAGGAGCTGCTCGCCGAGGGCGGCGAATATGTCCAGCTGGTGTCGAGCGAATGAACCGCGTCTACCAGCCTCCCGCCCTCGAAACTCCGCCCTGGCGCGGAGGCGCGGCGTCTCGCCCAGTCGGGCTCGAGAGCCGCCGACCGCTGCCGATCAATGACCTCGATCTCGTTCTGCACGTCGTGCGCGGCTATGTCGACCTGTTTGCCGTCAGGGAGAGCGCCGGCGGCGAGCCGAGCCGGCGGCATCATCTGTTTCGGGTCGAGCAAGGCGCGGTGGTTTTTGGCTTGCCCGGCATCGGCGATGGAAACGGAAATTCGGTGGCCGTGATTGCGGTCGGCGGTCTCGAGACCGAAATCGTGATCGATCATCGTGGCCGTTTTGCCGATCGGGACGCAATCGACGCATGGACCGCGCTTGTGTCGGGAGTCATCGCAGCGTCTCCTCAAGGAGCGGGCGTGCAGCAGGCCGCGATCGGCTCGCGATACGCATTGGCAGCCGGCGACATACTCCGGCTGTCCGGTCGGCGGGTCGGCTGGATCGGGATTGAGCATGGGACCATCGGCGTGATGGAGATGCCGGCGATCCATGGCTCCAGGGAGTGTCCCGCGCCGATGCCGCCGGGAACGTGGATCGTCGCCCGCGAGGACGCGACGCTGGTGGTGCGGGAGAGCACGGCATTCCCGCTTGCCGAGATATGGGCCGCGCTTGATCGATTCCATGCACGTGTCATGGAAAGCCTGTGTCGCAGGATCGACGAGGAAACCCTCGCGGAGGCCGACCGCCTGCGCCTGCGCTCGAACCTCAACCGGCTGCGGACCAGCAGCATTGTCGGTCGGCTTGCCGGTATCATCGCTGCCGAGCCCGGATCAACGCAACCCGGCGCGGTTGGTGCTAGCCGTCTGGTCGCCGCCTGTCGGGAGGTCGGAGCAGCGCTGGGCATAGCGCTCCACGCTCCGGCCAATATGGCGTTCGACCATGATGATCTTGCGAGCGCCGTGAGGATCGCGGAGGCGTCGCGGGTGCGAACGCGGCGATTGTTGCTGCGCGCGGACTGGGGGGCCAACAGTGCCGGTCCATTCGTCGCGTTTCTCGGCGAAGACCGGCGGGCCGTCGCGATCCTTCCGGGGGCAGGCGGCCGCCACATCATCGTTGACCCCGGCGCCGGCACGCGCCGTGAATTGACGCGCGCAACCGCCGCCGAACTGGCGCCCGAGGCGGTGATGTTCTATCGCCCGCTGCCTTCGGGGGCTCTGACGGTCCGCGATCTCCTGAAGTTCGGCGCCGCGACGGTCCGGGCGGATCTTCTGCGGATCGTTCTGGCGGCCCTGTGCCTCGGTCTTCTCGCGCTGGCCACGCCGCTGGTGATCAAGCTGCTGATCGATTCCGTGCTCCCGCGCGCGGAGGTCGACCAGCTCCTGATCTGCGCCATCGCGCTCATTGTCGTGACGCTGGTGACCGGCGGATTTCAGGTGATGCAGGGCATCGCCATGCTTCGGCTTGAGAGCCGGCTGGACTGGGTATTGCAGGCGGCGGTTGTCGACCGCCTGCTGCGGATGCCGGCCGGGTTTTTCCGCAACTTCTCCGTTGGTGACCTCGCGGACCGCACCCTTGGTGTCGAAGCCGTCCGCACCATCGTCACCGGCCGCGCCATTCGCGGATGTCTGGCGTTGGTGTCCAGCGCCTTCAGTTTTGCCGTGATGCTCATCCTCGATATCAGGCTCGGCATGCTGGCCGCGGCGCTCGCCGTGCTGCGCGTCGCAATGGTGGTCGCGATCAGTCTGGTCCGGCTGTCGGAGGAGCGCGAGAGCCTTTATCAGCAGGGATGGCTGGAGGGGCTGGTGCTACAACTCCTCACCGGCGTCGGAAAACTGCGGATTGCCAATGCGACCATGCAGGCGCTCTCGATCTGGGTCGAGCGCTTTTCCAGGCAGAAGCGCCATTTTATCGCGTCGCAGCGTGCGGGAAACCTCCAGAAGAGCCTCGAGGCGGGGTTTCCGGCGTTGGCGACGCTGCTCATCTTTGCGCTGGCCCAGACGACGTCAGGCGCGCGGCCGGTACACGAGCTTGGTACGTTCCTGGCATTCTATGCGGCGTTCGGGCTGTCGCTTGCCGCGGTCGGCGAGTGGGCGCTGGCGCTCGGAGAGCTGCTGGTCGCAATCCCGAGGATCGAGCGGATCAAGCCGATCATCTCGACGGCGACAGAAATCAGCGACGAGCGCAAGTCGGTTGGCGAGATCGGCGGCTCGATCGAGTTTGCCAACGTGTCGTTCCGCTACGGCGACAGCGGGCCGCTGATCCTCGACGATGTCAGCCTCAGCGTCGGGACAGGAGAGTACCTCGCCATTGTCGGCCCGTCGGGAAGCGGGAAGTCGACACTGTTCCGATTACTTCTCGGGTTCGAGAAGCCGGAGTCCGGCGTGATCTTTGTCGACGGCAAGTCGCTCGAGACCATCGACGTCGGCTTGTTGCGCCGCGACGTCGGTGTCGTGCTGCAGAACTCCAGGCTCGCCTCCGGCAGCGTCTATGAAAACATCTGCGGCGCAGCCCAGCTATCGATTGACCAGGCCTGGGAGATCGCACGGCTGGCGGGATTCGACCGCGACCTCGAGGCCATGCCGATGGGCATGCAGACACTCGTTGCAGAGGGCGTCAACACCCTCTCGGGTGGCCAGCGCCAGCGATTGCTGATCGCGCGGGCGCTGGCGCATCGGCCGCGGCTCTTGCTGATGGATGAGGCCACTAGTGCGCTCGACAACCGGTCGCAGGCCATCGTCAGCGATTCGATCTCACGGTTCAACCTGACGCGCATCGTCATCGCGCACCGGCTCAGCACCGTTCAGTCGGCGGACCGGATTGTCGTGCTGGACGGCGGCAGGATCGTGCAGACCGGCACTTTTGCCGAGCTGATGGCGCAGCCGGGCCTGTTTGCGGATTTCGCGGAACGTCAACTGATCTAGGGGTCACCGATATGCGCAAGGTCCTCTTCATATTCGGCGTGCTGAATGACTCCGACATCGACTGGATGGCCCGTGCCGGCGCCCGCCGCGGCATCGGGCGACAGGACGTCCTGATCGATGAAGGCGTGCCGATCTCGTCGATCGTCCTGCTGTTGCAAGGACGAATGGGCGTGAGTGTGTCCGGCATCGGCGAGATCGCCCAGCTCGAGGCGGGCGACTTCGTCGGCGAGATGTCGCTGGTCGATTCAGCGCCGCCCTCGGCCACGGTGGCTGCGAAGGTCGATTCGGTTGCCCTGTTCCTGGACAAGCAGCTCCTGAAACGAAAGCTCGCGGGAGATCACGCCTTTGCCAGCCGCTTTTACCGCGCCCTGGCCATCCTGCTGTCGGACCGCCTGCGCGCCACCGAGCGCAGGATGGCCTACGGTGAGCAGGACAGCGGCCTCGGCGACGAGACGACGCGGTTGAAGGACGAGCTTGATCCTGCCGTGCTCGACCAGGTGTCGATCGCGGGCGAGAGATTCGACCGCCTGCTCAAGCTGGTCGAGGAGGTCGCGATGAAGGGTGCCAGATCCTGAGATCGAAGGCAGGGCCTTTCGAAGGGGCGGCCTTTCGACGGGGGCCTTTGACACTTCCCCGTGACCGACGACGAAATACGGCATCTGCCGTATCGTTCGCAGATGGATCCAGCGGTAGCTTTCACCCTCAAGCGCAGGAAACAAGGGGCGACGCCGGGGAAACCGGTTTCCCGCCTCCGGCTTTGAAATATTTGGGAAATGACTTCATCGTTACGACGCAACTATTGATTCAATTGGCATGCACCAAAATCGGAGATTGAGAATGGCCAACAAGCAGGACGCGAATTCCAAGCCGGAAGCCGAAGCTCTCGATAGCCTCAAGGACGCCGCCCAGAACAAGGCACCGAAAATCTCGACGTCTGAAAAGGATGCACTCAGCGACAGCTCCCTGGACGATGTGTCCGGCGGTCGCGTGCCTCCGACCCACGGGTTCTGACGTCCGGCCATAGCGCTTGGCATTGATCAGAGTTGGAGATTGAACATGGCCGATCAGCAGGACACGAATTCCAAAGGGCACGCCGGCCCTGGCGAGAGCCTCGAGGACGGCGCGGAAAATCAAGCCTCCCAAGTCTCGCCGGTGGCTGATGCACTCAGCGACGGCTCGCTGGACGATGTCTCAGGCGGCGGTTGGCCCCTCAATACTTTCTCGAGCAGCGTCTACCGCCCCACGAACGGTGGCTAACCAATCAGCATCGATGAAGGTAGAGATTGGACATGACCAACAAGCAGGATGCGAATTCCAAGGCGGACGCCGGACCTTGCGAGAGCAGCAAGGACGGCGCTCAGAACACAGCCTCCCAAGTCTCGCCGGCGGCCGATGCGCTCAGCGACAGCTCGCTGGACGATGTGTCAGGCGGCAGTTGGCCGTATAATAACGCTGTGCGTGCCAGCATCGGCGCCACAGGCGGCGGAGGTTGACCGAGAAAGCGTCTGAGCCGACGACTTGAAGCAATGGCGGCTAACAATCAGCCTTGGTGAAGGTAGAGATTGAACATGACCAACAGGCAGGATGCGAATTCAGAGGCGGGGACCGAACCTCGCGAGAGCCTCAAGGACGGCACGCAGCACAAGATTTCCTCGGCGCCGGAGAAGGATGCGCTCCGCGATGGCGCGCTGGACGATGTGTCGGGCGGCGCTTGGCCTTACGGTACCACTGCATCTGCCAGCTACATCAGATCGGGCGGGGGGGGCTGACCGGGAAAGCACCAGAGCCAACGACGGTTCGAGCTAACGGCAGCTAACCAATCAGCATTGATGAAGGTGGAGATTGAACATGACCGATGAGCAGGACACGAATTCGAAAGGCGACGTTGTACCTCCTCAGAACCTCAAGGAAGGTGCGGAGACCAAGATTTCGTCGACGCCGGGGAAGGATGCACTCGGCGATGGCGCGCTGGACGATGTGTCGGGCGGGCTTTGGCCGGCCGTAATGAGCAGCAGCACATACAACAAAACCATCTGACCTTGGGCCTCACCGGCCAGCATTGATGAAAGTGGAGACTGAATATGAGTAGTGGGCAGGACACGAATTCAACGGCGCAAGCCGAATCTCTCGAGAGCAGCAAGGACGGCGCTCCGAACACGGCGTCCCAAGTCTCGCCGGCGGCTGATGCGCTCAGCGACAGCTCCCTGGACAAAGTGGCGGGCGGCGCTTGGCCTTACAATAGCACTGCGGCTGCCAGCTACAGTGCCGGCGGCCCGGGGGGCTAGCCGAAAAAGCGCTCCGCCGCGCACCGGTGGGGAACGGCCCATCGCCCAAGCGCTTCGCGCGATGCCACGAAACAAAGCGCGACGCCGGGGAAGCAGCTTTCCCGGTCCTTGAAATCCTTACGAAGCGAGACCAGCGCAGCATTTTCAACGTCGGGTTGGCCCGATCAGCATCGATGAAAGTGGAGACTGAATGTGAGCAGTGGGCAAGACACGAATTCAACGTCGCAAGCCGAATCTCTCGAGAGCAGCAAGGACGGCGCTCCGAACGCGGCGTCCCAAGTCTCGCCGGCGGCTGATGCGCTCAGCGACAGCTCGCTGGACGATGTGTCAGGCGGCTCTTGGCCGTTCAGTAGTGCCGCGCGCGCCAGCTACAGCGTCAACGGCCCGACGGGCTAGCCGAAAGCGCTCCGCCGCGCATCGGTGGGGAATGGCCCATCGCCCAAGCGCGATGCCGCGAAACAAAGCGCGACCGCCGGGGAAGCAGCTTTCCCCGGCCCTTGAAATCCTTACGAAACAAGACCAGCGCAGCATTTTCAACGTCGGGTTGGCCCGATCAGCATCGATGAAGGTGGAGATTGAACATGACCAGTGGACAGGACACGAATTCAACAGCGCAAGCGGAATCTCTCGAGAGCAGCAAGGACGGCGCTCAGAACACGGCACCGCAAACCTCGCCGACGTCTGATGCGCTCAGCGACAGCTCCCTGGATAAAGTGGCGGGCGGCGGGTGGCCCTACGCAACGATGGGCTCTGCTCAGGTCACCCCGACCATCTGACTTGGGGCGACGGCGGAATCGGGTCTAGACATTGCCGAGATCTTACGATGATCGATGGTCCTGCGGGCCATCGATCATTTTGTTTTGCTGTCGAGCAACGTCAAACGTCTTCGCGTCGCCCGAAGCGTCCCTGCGGCTGCGATCCTACTTTGCATGGGGTTGTTTTCGATATTTCGGTTTGGCCGGACATTGCTCCGCAGCTTTATGGCGCAGATCGGACGGGCAGGGTTTTCGAAAACATCATATTGCAATGAGCCGGTGTTGTGATTAAGCAATTGAGATGAAATACAAATTCTCCATTGCGCCGATGATGGATTGGACTGATAGGCATTGTCGCGTCTTCCATCGCCTGATGTCGCGGCGGGCGCGGCTTTATACGGAGATGCTGACGACGGGAGCCGTGATCCATGGCGACCGGGCGCGGCTGCTAGGCTTCGATGCCAGCGAGCATCCGGTGGCGCTGCAGCTCGGCGGTTCCGATCCGCGTGATCTCGCGACCGCAGCAACAATCGGCGAGGAGTTTGGCTACGACGAGATCAATCTCAATGTCGGCTGTCCCTCGGATCGGGTGAAGGACGGCCGCTTCGGCGCCTGTCTGATGGCGGAGCCCGCGCTGGTCGCCGAAGGCGTTGCGGCGATGAAGCGCGCGGTGAAGGTCCCCGTCACGGTGAAGTGCCGGATCGGCATCGACGACCAGGATCCGGAGGTCGCGCTCGATACGCTCGCCCGCGGTGTGATCGCCGCCGGCGCGGACGCGCTCGTCGTGCACGCACGCAAGGCCTGGCTGAACGGCTTGTCGCCGAAGGAGAACCGCGACATCCCGCCGCTCGACTATGATCGCGTCTATCGCCTCAAGGCGGCGCTGCCGGATGTGCCCGTCATCATCAACGGCGGCATCACGAGCCTTGCCGAGGCCAAACAGCATCTGGCGCATGTCGATGGCGTGATGCTGGGGCGGGCGGCCTATCAGGAGCCGTGGCGGTTGCTGTCAGTCGATTCCGAGCTGTTCGGCGAAGCTTCGCCGCACGCGACGATGAAGGATGTGTTTGCGGCCATGCTGCCCTATATCGAGCGGCAACTGGCTGAAGGCACGCGGCTGCATTCGATCACGCGGCATTTCGTCGGCGCCTTCCATGGCGTGCCCGGCGCGCGCGCCTTCCGCAGGCATCTGGCCGAGAACGGCGTTCGGCCGGGCGCTGACGTCGACGTGCTGCGCGATGCGATCGCACGCGTCGACGATCGCGCGCCTGCGGCGGTCGCGGCCTGAGGGCGCGGATTACGACTTGCGCTGACGCCGCGTGACCTCCTGCGCGACCTTCAGGAAATTGAAGAGGTGCGGCATCCGGTTGTCGCGCCGGTAGTTCAGCGACAGTGCGGTGCCCGGGTTACGGCCCTCATAGGCGCGGTAGGTGACACCGGGGCGTTCCGATTGCGAGACTGATTTCGGCACCAGCGCGATGCCGACGCCAACCGACACCAGGCTGATCGCGGTCTGATAGTCCTGGGCCAGCACCTGCGATTTCGGAATGAAGCCTTCTTCGAGGCAGATATTGAGGATGTGGTCGGCGAAGCTCGGGCGCGGCTTGCGCGGGTAGAGGATGAATGTCTCGGCCTTCAGCGCCGACAGAAGCGTGACCTGCTGTTCGAGCAGCGGCGAGGTGTCGGGCAATGCGAGGATCAACGGTTCCTGCAGCAGCGGCTCCGACTTCAACTCCTCGTCGTCGAGCGAGGGGCGGGCGACAGCGATGTCGATCTCGCGCTGGATCACGGCACGCTTCTGCTCCGCATTGTTCATCGCCGACAGCGCGAGCTCGACATCGGGATAGGCCGAACGAAACGCCTTGATCACGTTGGGTAGCACGCCATAGGTCGCCGATCCGACAAAGGCGACGCGCAGGTGACCCGAAAAGCCTTCTCCGATCCGCTTGATCTCGCGGTGCGTTCGATCGAGCCGCTCCAGCACGTCGCGCGCGCGTTCCAGCAGGACGCTGCCGGCCTGGGTCAAGCGGATCTGGCTCCGGCTCCGGTCGATCAGCATGACGCCGAGATCGCTCTCCAGCTGCGCGATCTGCCGGCTGAGCGGCGGCTGGGCGATCGCGAGCCGCGATGCGGCGCGGCCGAAATGCAATTCCTCGGCGACGGCCACGAAGTAGACCAGTCGCCTCAGATCCATGACATCGTCGCGGTCGGTCACGGTTAGGCGAACGTTGGTTCGCGCGCTTCCGCGGAAGCTGCGGGGAAGGCCTGCCGGGTTTGATGCCGCGTGGTCATCAGCGCTTGATCGAGACGATGGTTCCAGCGGGAAGACTGAGCGGGCATCCCTGGATTGTCAATTGTCCGCGGGGACGACGCCATCCGCCTAATCCTTCCGGGCGAAGGCGCGGATCTTGTCCTCGTCGACCTCGACGCCGAGACCGGCGCCATCAGGGACGCAGATCTCGAACTCGTCGAACCTGATCGGGTTGACGACAAGATCCTCCACGAGAATCCGCGGACCGAAATGCTCGCTGCCCCATTCGAGCCTGGGCAGGGTGGCGAGTGCGGCGAGATGCGCAGCCGCGCCGATGCTGCTCTCCAGCAGACAACCGCCATAGAGCTCGAGGCCGTGCGCGGCCGCGACCGCGGCGGCGCGCTTCATCTCGAACAGGCCGCCGCTTTTGACGAGTTTCAGCGAGTAGACGCTGCCGCAGCCCATCGTGGCGGTTCGGGCGATTTCTTCCTTGGTGAAAGCGGCTTCGTCGATCAGCAGCGGGATCGAGGTGCGTGCCGCGACACGCGCCATGGCTTCCAGCTGCTGCGCTGACACCGGCTGCTCGACCAGAGCGACATCCAGCTCCTCCAGCGCGGGCAAGAAGCGGATGCATTCGGCCTCGGTCCAGCCCTGGTTGATATCGACAATCAGACGCACCTCGTCGCCGAGGCCGGCGCGCAGCGCCTGCAGCCGCTTCAGATCGGCCTGCGGCCGGTTGAAGCCGAACTTGATCTTGAACTGGCGGTGCTCGCGGCGGCGCAGCTTCTCCTTGGCTTCCTCCAGCTCCTGGCCGCTGTCGCCCGAGGCGAGCGCCCAGATCACCTCCATGCGCGCGCGCACCGCGCCGCCGAGCAGGGCGCTGGCGGACAGGCCAAGCGTCTTGCCGGCGGCGTCGAGCAGGGCGGACTCGATGGCGCCCTTGGCCGCGAAATTGCGGGTGGCGGCCTTGCTCATGCGGAGCGCATTGGCTTCGAAGGCGAGGGCAGGCTGTCCCAGCAGCACCGGCGCCAGATAATTCGTGACCGCGGCCTTGATCGATTCCACGCTCTCCTCGGCCCAGCGCGGCCCGCCGAGCGTCGAGGCTTCGCCGATACCCGCCACGCCATTGTCGAGCAGGACACGGACCAGCACGTAGCCCTGATGCGTGACTTCGGTGTTGGAAAGCTTGTGCCGCCGGCGGGTCGGCGCCTCCACGATGGTCGCGCGGATGCTGCGGATCGTAGTGTCTTTCGCGAGAGGCTGCATGTGTTGCATGGGCTCGGCGATGTCGATCAAGGCACGACTCATATGTCCTCACATGTCAGTTCAAAATGGGCCCTGCCGGGCTCTGCGAGGCCTGGCAGGGCGTAACGCGCATCACTCGGCCGCGACGAGCCGCTCGACCGCCGCCTTCTTGAGCTTGAAGTCGAAGTCGAGAACGAGGTCGGTGTCGGCGCCGGCCGGGGCCTTGCTGAATTTGCCGATCAGGCTCTGCTTCACGGCAAACACCGAGTCGTTGTCGAGGTACTTGGTCTCGGAATCGTAGATCTGCGAGATCAGCGATTGATAGCCGTCCTTCGAGAGCATGAAGTGGATGTGGCCCGGACGCCAGGGATGGTGGCCCATGTACTTCAGGAGCTCGCCGCCGGCGCCGTCATAGGGGATTGGGTAGGGCTCGGGGCGCAGCGCGACGAAGGCATATTCGCCGTTGGCGTCGGTGGTGAACCGTCCGCGCAGATTATAGGCCGGCTGCTCCGGATCCTGCAGATCATAGAGCCCGTTCGGCGCGTCTTCCCAGACGTCGATGGTGACGCCCTCGATCGGGCGTCCCGCGGTGTCGCTGATGCGACCGGACACCTTGACTGTCTGCGCGTTGTCGAACGTCTTCTTGATGATGGAGGCGCCCTTGGCCAGCACCGGCGGATTTTCCCGGTAGAACGGCCCGAGCACGGTGGACTCGCTCTCGCCGTCGGTGACGCGGTTATCGAGCATGTCGACCAGCACCTCGACGCCGAGAATATCCGCGATCAGGATGAACTCGTTGCGCTTCTCGTCCGAGATGTCGCCGGCGCGGCGCAGGAATTCGCAGGCGGCGAACCACTCGGCGAAGGTCAGGTCGACCTCCTTGCAGAAATCGTGCATGTGGCGGATCAGGCTGGTCATGATCTGACGGTTGCGATCCGGAATGTCCTTCGCGAGCGCGGCGATCACGTGGTCGGTGATGGTGTCCTTGTTGACGTTCAGCATGGTCGTTTCCTCCTTTTCTTGCAGTTTGATCGAACTTGCATCCCCGTTTCGGGAATCTCGGTTGGTGGTCTCACCAGACGAATTCGTAGCCGGCATTCTCCAGCATCGCGGGCGCGGGGTGCGGATCGGCAAAGGCCGCCGAAACGGCCGCGGAAGAACAGCAGCGGCTTCTTGCTTTGCTCGAGCGCCATCTCGCGGACATGGCCGAGGAAGATGGTGTGATCTCCTGCGATGATCTCATCCGCAAGATCGGTTACGAAATACGCCGCTGCGTTGGCGATGACAGGCAGCTCGTTGCGGCGTTCGAACACGTCGCAGAGGTCGAGCCTGGGTTTGCCGGCGAAATGCCAGGCGAGATCCTCCATCCCTTCGGCAAGGACGCTGACCGCAAAGCGGCCGGTCTTCTGGATGTTGCCAAGCATCTTCGCGCTCTTCGCGATCGAGATTGCGACCAGCGGCGGCTCGAGCGACACCGACATGAAGGCGTTCGCCGTCATGCCGTGGTCGCGTCCCTCGCAATGCGTCGTGATGATGGTGACGCCAGTGCCGAATTGGCCACAGGCATTGCGCAGCTCTCGCGGATCGATGGCGGTCATTGGCTTGCGACCTTGAGTTGGACCAGAGAGGATCGATTGGCCGGTGGCGCGGTCACGATATCTAGCCAGTTTTCCAGCGCCGCGGCGGCGGCGGCAAGGCCGGATCGCCGCAAGCTTCGGATACGGCTGCTCGAGACGATCTCGCCATTGCCGCAGCGCACCGGCGGCAGAATGCGGGTGTTGAAGTGCTGCCGCAGCAACAGCGCGGTGCCACCCTTGCAGGACCCGAAGCGAAAATCCTCGCCGACGATCACCTCGCGAGGCTGCAAACGTTGCAACTCGGCGAGGAAATCGGCCGCGGTACGGCGGACATAGATCTGGTTGAAACCGGCGACGACGATGTGGTCAGGCGCGAATGTCGCGATGCGCTCGAGCTTTTCGCTGAGCGATATCAGCGGCTCGGCCTGGCCGAAATAGACCTTTGGCGGAGGATCGAAGGTGTAGACCACGGCCGGAACGCCGCGGCGTCGGGCTGCCGCAATCGTCTGCCGGAGCAATTCCTGATGGCCGCGGTGGACGCCGTCAAATGCGCCGATCGTCACGACGCTCGAGTCGAGGGCCAATTCTGCATCGCGATGGAAAGTGACAGTGGTGCTGTCAAAATCCTTGCCCAAACCTTGGCCCATGGTTCGCTCCGGTTTCGCTCCCTTGCCGTGCTGTGCAATTGCTGCGTCAGCTGCGGCGTTGCATCGGCCGGACGGTCATTGCCGTCAGGTCCGTGCCACCCGAGTCATAGCCCGGCCCGGGCCAGTCCGCGCGGTATGGTGTGATACCTTTCGCCCGCTCCCGCTCAGCGCGTAGCGTTTCCTCCGATGTCACGCCGACCAAGAGCGTGACGAGATGGTCCCAGGCCGGTGTGGCAACTCCCCGGTCCCACCACACAAGCGGAGGAGAAACGTTCATGACTACTGCAGCTGCCCTGCGGGCCGACACGCCTGCGTCAACCAGCGTCTATACCGGCGCGGAATTCCTGGACAGCATCCAGGACGGCCGCGAAATCTACATCTACGGCGAGCGCGTCAAGAACGTCACGGCGCATCCCGCCTTCCGCAATTCGGCGCGGATGGTGGCGCGCTGGTACGACCGCTTTCATGAGAAGAAGGATCAGATCGGCGTCCTGACCGACACCGGCTCGGGACAGTTGACCCATCCGTTCTTCCTGGGGTCGCGAACGGCCGACGATCTGATCAGGGGGCGCGATGCGATCGCCGAATTGCAGAAGGTTGCCTTCGGCTGGATGGGCCGTTCGCCGGACTACAAGGCGGCATTCCTCGGAACGCTGGGCGCAAATTCGGGCTTCTACGGCGAGTATGCCGGCAACGCCCGGAAGTGGTATGCCCGGACCCAGGAGCGGCTCGACTTCTGGAATCACGCCATCGTCAATCCGCCGATCGATCGTGACCGCGCGATCGAGGATGTGCGCGACGTCTTCATGCATGTCGAGAAGGAGACCGACGCAGGCCTGATCGTGTCAGGCGCAAAGGTGGTCGCGACCGGTTCGGCGCTCACGCACTACAACTTTATCGCGCATTACGGCATCCCGATCAAGGACAAGTCGTTCGCGCTGATCTTCACGGCCCCGATGGACGCCAAGGGCGTCAAGCTGATCGCCCGCTCGTCCTACGAATTCACGGCGGCCGCGACCGGCTCGCCGTTCGACTATCCGCTGTCGAGCCGCTTCGACGAGAACGACTCCATTCTGGTCTTCGACAAGGTGCTGGTGCCCTGGGAGAACGTCTTCATCTATGGCGACGTCGGCAAGATTAACCAGTTCTTCCCGGCGTCGGGCTTCGTGCCGCGGTTCACGCTGCACGGCGTGACGCGGCTTGCAGTCAAGCTCGACTTCATCGCCGGCCTGTTCTCGATGGCGGTCGAGGCGACCGGGTCGAAGGATTTCCGCGGCGTGCAGACGGCAGTCGGCGAGGTGATCGCCTGGCGCAATCTGTTCCACGGCATTTCCGATGCGATGGTGAAATCGCCGATCGCATGGCAGGGGACCGAGGGATATAATCTGCCCAATCTGAACTACGGGCTGGCCTATCGTGTGTTTGCGCCGATGGCCTATCCGCGGATCAAGGAATTGATCGAGCGCCATGTCGCGAGCGGCCTGATCTATCTGCCGTCGAGCTCGGCCGATCTGGAAAGCGAAGCCATCCGGCCCTATCTCGACCGCTTTGTGCGCGGCTCCAACGGCTATGCGGCGATCGACCGGATCAAGCTGCTCAAGCTGCTCTGGGATGCGATCGGCTCCGAGTTCGGCGGCCGGCATGAGCTCTACGAGCGCAATTATGCGGGCAATTACGAGAACCTGCGCGTCGAGACGCTGATGGCCGCGAGCGCCACCGGCGACCTCGGCGCCATGCAGGACTTCGTGCGCAACTGCATGAGCGACTATGACGTCTCCGGTTGGACGGCGAAGGACCTCATCAACCCCGATGACATCAACCTCGTCAGCCGCGGTCTGGTGCAAGGCTGACGACAGGGCTGACGATCTGGTAGACAGAATATCGGAGCCGCCGCGATCGCACGGCGGCTCCGTTCCGTTTTCGCGCCACTTCATCCTTGCAGAGAGAGTTCACCGTCATGCTGTTTCACGTCGAAATGGAGGTGCGGATTCCGCACGATCTGCCGACTGAGCGAACCGATGCGCTGAAGCAGGCGGAACGAATCCGCGCCATGGAGCTGCAGCGGACGGGCGCCTGGCGACATCTGTGGCGGGTGGCCGGACGCTACGCCAATGTCAGCGTCTTCGACGTCTCAGGCCCGCAGGAATTGCACGACATCCTGTCCAGCCTGCCGCTGTTTCCATTCATGGAGATCCGCGTCATGCCACTGTGCCGGCATCCGTCGTCGATCCACGATGACGACCGCTAGCGGCGGGCGTGTGCCGTTCGCGATCGCGCGAGAACGCGATAAATTCAGATCGGTCAGCCACGGGCTCGGTTCACCTCTCCCCGACGGGGAGAGGTCGATTTGCGAAGCAAATCGGGTGAGGGGCCGCGGCTCCAAGGAGAGACCGTAATCCCTCACCCGGCGCTGCGCGCCGACCTCTCCCAAGGGAGAGGTGAACCGAATGCTCGGCGAATCGATTCAACTAAAGCTCATCACACTCTAGTCGACGGCCATGCGCGGGCGCCGGTGCCGGCTTGAGGGGGAGACACTACCGGTGACGTCGGGGTATCCGGTCAGCGACAGCGTGTCGGAGCGGACGCCCCAGCTCTCGAGACGGTCGAGGAAGCTCATGCCGAGCAAATTGGTCTTCATCTGCCCGCGCTGCACCACCAGCGCCGGCACCGATTTCTCGACCAGCTTGCCGACCGCGAGCCGATCGAGCGTCAGCCGCGCCGCCTTGGTGTGACCGCCGGCGGTCTCGAGGTCGACATTGTATTCGAGCATGTCGGTCGGCAGCCCGATCGCCTTGGCGGTTTCCCAGGTCAGCACCACCGAGGTCGCGCCGGTGTCGATCACCATCGGCGCGCTGACGCCGTTGATCTTGGCGCGGAATGCGAACTCACCGCCCTGGCCGCGTGCGATCTGCACGGCGGGGGCAGAGGCGGGGGCCGACGCAGTGGTGGCAGTGCTGCGGCCGAGGATCTGGTTGAGATTTTCCCTTGCGCGCGCGATCTGGTCGGGATCGCCATAGGTCACGACGGCGCCGGCGGTCGTCATCAGCAGCAGGATGACGAGGAGGATGCGGGTCACGGTGCGTCTCCGGCGGCTGCGCCGATCAGGCGCGCTTCGGATGCGGCTCCATGCGCTCGAGCCCGGCGTCCGCCATGCGCGACGGCAACGTCGCCATCACCGTCAGCCGCTCCGTGCGGTCCATCTTGTGCCAGCGCGCGATCTCCGGAAGCGTGCGGCCACAGCCGAAGCAGAGCTTCGTTTTGGGGTCCATCATGCAGACTGCGATACACGGCGTTTCTGAGCTCATTCTTCCAGTGTTGAACGGTTTCAGCCGCTGGTGCAAGCCGGCCGAAGCGCGATGCTGTCATCACGCCTCAGCTTTTTGTCGTGAGCATGGTCTCCCGCGCCATGCTGCTACAATCCGGTGCCGGCACTCATGATCGCCCTGCGGCGCACACGTGTACGGTCGGCGCCCATCGTGGGCTCCGCGGGCTCCGGCTGCATCGGCGGTGATTCTTCCGCCATTGGCGCCAGCGCGCTCATCACCCGTTCCGGCGGCAAGGTCACGATCACCTCGGTGCCGATGCGCAGTTTCGATTTCAGCGTGAAGGTGCCGCCATGCATGTCGATCAGGCTTTTCGCGATCGGCAGGCCAAGGCCTGCGCCCTGTTCCGCCGACTTGATCGAGTTGGAGCCCTGACCGAACGAGGCCAGCACGACCGGGATCTCGTCCTCGGCGATGCCGCTTCCGGTATCCTTGACGCTCAGATATTGCCCGCCCGATGCGGTCCAGCCGACCTTCAGCCAGATCTCGCCGCCCTGCGGCGTGAACTTGATTGAATTGGAGAGCAGGTTGAGCACGACCTGGCGGATGGCGCGTTCGTCGCCCCAGATCCTGGGCATGCCATGCTCGAACACTTCGTGGATTGTGATGCCGCGGCTGGAGGCACGCAGCTTCAAGAGATGGTGGCAATCGGCGACGACATGCACCAGTGCCACGGCTTCTTCGTTCAGCTCGTATCGGCCGGCCTCGATGCGCGACAGGTCGAGGATCTCGTTGATGAGATTGAGCAGGTGCACGCCGGAATTATGGATGTCGGCGGAATATTCCTTGTACACCGCAACGGCATGCGCGCCGAAGATCTCGCTCTTCATCACCTCGGAGAAGCCGAGGATGGCGTTAAGCGGCGTGCGCAGTTCGTGGCTCATCTGGGCGAGGAAGCGCGACTTGGCGACGTTGGCGGATTCGGCGCGGTGCCGCGCCTCGTCGGAGATCGCCTTGGCCTGTTCCAGTTCGCCGATCAGCGCGTCCTTTTCGGCGCGGGCCTCCAGCGTCGCCAGCGTGGTCGAATGCAGGCGGTGCGCCAGCAGCGCGAAATAACCCTCGGCGGCAAGCGCGAGCAGCGCCAGCACATAATTGTCGAACGCGCCGTTGAGCACGAGGTCGAGCGCGATGCCGACCGTCACTGGAACGGTCGCCGCGAGGGCTGCGATCGGCAGGCTCGCCGCCAGCATGCTGGAGACTGCGATCACCAGCAGCATCAGGAACATCATCAGCGTGTTGGAGGCGAGATCGCGCCCGGCGGGGTGGATCAGGATCGCGGTCCAGCACAGGCCGTAGAGCAGGTCGAGCAGCACGAAGCGCGTCCGCCATTTGCGGGTCACCGCGACCGAGGGGGGCTCGGCGAGGAAGCGGGCGCAGCTGCGGATGATCGCGAGATGGACGGCGAGGATGCCGACGGTCCAGGCGCCGGCCACGATCGGCTGCATCCAGAGGCCAAACAGCACACCGGTCGCGACCACGAGCAGCATCACGACGTAGGACGCCGACATCCGGGTCTGGGCGTATTGCCGGAGCAGTTCGGCGTCGAACGCCGGGCGGGTTCCACTGGTTGACGTTAACCGATCCCGCGCCTCACGCACCCGCTGCGCGGCGGCACGCCGGCTATTCACCGGCGACGCCACCTGGGGGCTTGCCGGAAGCTGTACAACTTCAGGCTTTTCTGCGGGATTACTCATAAACAACACAAATCCTGCCCGCGAACCGCGCGGGCTTTTTGCATTGTCTATCTGTGACGCTAAATCATTAAGCGATGACTTAAAGAGCTAAAGAAAAGCGTTAACGGGGGGTTAAATTAACTTTTGCGCGGGCGCCGTGGCGCGCGATGAATCTCACCATCTCACCAGCAGCAGCGCCGCGGCACCCACCAGGATCGCGAGCGGAACCGCACCGAGCGGCCAGCCGCGCAGATACACGGTCCGCTCGAGATCGGGCTTTCCGGCCAGCGCGCAGCCGACCGCGACCCGCACCGGCGACAGCATGGTCAGGGCTGCGGCTGCAGTGTTCTGGATTGCGCCGAGCCACGGCAGGCTGAGCGCGGCGTCCCTGGCGAGCGCGATCTGGGCTGGCATCAACAGGCCGTTGGCGGCGTTGCTGCTGCCGGTCAGGAATCCGAACAGCCCGGCGAACAGGGGCGTCGCCAGAACGGCGAGCGGGCCAAGCGCCGACCTCAGGCCCCTCGCGAGGCCGTCGGCGAGGCCCGATGCGGCCATCACCTGCGCCATCGCAAGGAAGCAGCCGATGGTGAGGATGGGTTTGTGGCCCCGGCTCCATGCGCGTCCGAGCACAGACGCCGCCGGCCGTCGCATCGCGATCGTCGTGGCAAGGCCGACCACGAGCAGCCAGGAGCCTGGATGCAGCAGGGGAAACCAGGTCGGGCCGTCGGCAAACGGCCGCACCGCGAGCGCAAGGCGCTGCCATTCGTTCAGCAGCGTGATCGCGCGCGTCGCCATCAGGATGGCGATCAGGGCGACGTAAGGTAGCCCGACGCGCAGCGCCGCGCGCCACTGTTCGCGATCGGGCCGGCCGCTCAACAGGAATCTTGCGACGATCAGCGGTCCAAGGGCCGCCAGGGCGGCGACCTCCGGACCGAACAGAGCGTTGGCGGCGACCAGCAGCCCACCGGCCGCAATCGTGCACAGCGCTTCGCCGATAAAATCAAGCGCCGTCCCGGGAACCTTGGCGATGGCGGCGATGCGCCAGAACAGACCGAGCCAGGCCAGCAGCAGCGGCACTGTGAGGAGGGCGCTGTGCACGCCGAGGTCGGTCGGCGTAATCCCTGACAGTTGCGAGCCGACGATCGTGCCGTTGGCCATCGCGCCCCATGACACCATCATCTGGCTGAACAGCCCGAACAGGATGGCGTGGAGCGGCGCAAGCCCGATGCCGTTGAGGATCGGCGCAACCGTGACCTGACCGACGCCGAAGCCGGTCGCTCCCTCCGCGAACGGGCCGATCAGAAAGCACGTTGTGTAGAGCTGCTTGCGGCGCCGCTCCGGCGCGACCGGCACCGGATTGCTTGCCACGCGATGCTCCGAGACCACCTCGCGGAAGAATAATCCTCCAAGAATGACGGCGCCGACGAGCAGCGCCAGCCATCCGCCGCGCGCAATCGCGCCGAGCGCATCGTAACTGCCAAAAGGGTGCGGTGGCGCCGCCATGGCGACAATCAGCGAGCTGACGAGACCGAACAATCCCACCACGGTGGAGGAGGCACGTCCGGTGGCGATCAGCGCCGCGACGACGACGAACGGGAGCGACCACACCAGATATTGCAAGGTCGTCTCGCTTTCCTCTCGGGCATGCGGCATCGACGGCGGGTTTCAAGCTACCGCTATATTTAGCCGTCGACAGCGCGCGAGGGAGCGGAATTTGGGAGGCAACACCGCATGGCAGGTGACCCGCGGGCGCGGGACACCTTGGCTGCGCGGGCAGCTAGCGCTGCAGGCGGGCGAGCAGGCTCGACGTATCCCAGCGCTTGCCGCCCATCTTCTCGACCTCGGCATAGAACTGGTCGACCAGCGCGGTGGCCGGCAGCGTGGCGCCGTTGCGGCGGGCTTCGGCCAGCGCGATCGACAGGTCCTTGCGCATCCACTCGACCGCGAAACCGAAATCGTACTTGCCCTCGTTCATGGTCTTGTAGCGGTTCTCCATCTGCCAGGACTGCGCCGCCCCCTTGGAGATGGTCTCGATCACGGCCGCGACGTCGAGGCCGCTCTTCTTGGCGAAGTGGATGCCTTCGGAGAGGCCCTGCACGAGGCCGGCGATGCAGATCTGGTTGACCATCTTGGTCAGCTGGCCGGCGCCTGCCGGTCCCAGCAATTTGCACATCCGCGCATAGGCGCCGGTGATGATCGGCTCGGCGCCGGCATAGGCGTCCGCGCTGCCGCCGCACATCACCGTCAGCACGCCGTTCTCGGCGCCGGCCTGGCCGCCGGACACCGGCGCGTCGACGAACTTGAAGCCGGCCTTGGTGGCAGCCGCGTCGAGCTCGCGGGCGACTTCGGCGGAGGCGGTGGTGTGGTCGACGAAGGTCGCACCCTTCTTCATTCCGGCGAAGGCGCCGTCGGCGCCGATCGTGACCGCGCGCAGGTCGTTGTCATTGCCGACGCAGCACATCACGAAATCCTGGCCTTCGGCGGCGGCCTTCGGCGTCGGCGCCGTCTTGCCGCCAAACTTGTCGGCCCATTCCTTCGCCTTCGCCGCAGTCCGGTTGTAAACGGTGACCTCATGGCCGCCCTTTTTCACGAGGTGTCCCGCCATCGGGAAACCCATCACGCCGAGACCGAGAAAAGCGACTTTAGCCATATCTGTTACCTTGGGTTCTGTGATTTGCCGTGGTGATCGCCCCTTGAGACCGCCGGAAAACGTCGCGGCGGGCAGGGCATTCCGTCCATGGAAGGAGCCGCACCATACCCCCTGCGCAGCGGAGGGCAACGGCTTCGTTGGATGGCAGATGGCGGTTTTGTGCTAGGATGGCCCACCAAAGAACTTCACAAAAAAGGGAGTGTCTCGCATGAGCGTGGGTGTGCTCGATCATTTCAATATCCGGACCCGGAATCTCGCCGCCACGGTGCGGTTCTATGAGGACATTCTGGGCCTGGAAAAAGGCGCGCGGCCGAACTTCGCGTTCCCCGGCGCATGGATGTACAGCGAGGGCAAGGCGGTCGTGCATCTGGTCGATATTTCGCAGACCAGCGAGGCACAAAAGCCGGATTCCGGCGTCGTCCACCACGTCGCCTTTGCCAGCCAGGGCTTTGACGGGATGAGGCAGCGGCTTCAGTCCAAGGGCATGGAATTCGACTCGCGCCAGGTTCCCGGTGGCGACCTCTGGCAGATCTTCGTCAACGACCCGAACGGGGTCATGATCGAGCTGAACTACGAGGCCGCCAAGGAAGGCGGCTCGGCAGCGCCGGCCGAGCGGCGGGACGATGTCGGAGCGAGGTAGCCTTTTGCGCTGCAACGCTCTATGGGTCGTCTCCCTGGGCATGATCCGGAACTGAGGTTTTCCGGCGCGACAAACGCGACGCGTTTGCGCGGAGATCATGCCCACTGAAAAGCCAGGAGATGCGCGGTGAGCGTGACGCAGCAACAGGTTCTCGATTGCCTTGCCAAGGTGATGTCGCCGCGCGGCACAGCCTTGACCAACGCCAATGTGCTGTCGGCGATCACGGTCACCGACGGCAAGGTGTTCTTCTCGATCAACGTTGACGCCGCGGAGGCCCGCGCCTGGGAAAGCGTGCGTGCGCAGGCCGAGAACGCCGTGCGCGCCATTCCCGGCGTCAGCGTGGCGATGATCGCGCTGACCGCGGAGCGCAAGGCGGGCGCCGCGGCGCCTGCACCGCGCCCGGCCGGCGGCGTCCCGCCGGCGTCCGCGCACCGGCATCCGCATCCGCCCGGCGCGCAATCGCCGATGGCGCGCCAGGCCGAGATTCCCGGCATCTCCGCCGTGATCGCCGTTGCCTCCGGCAAGGGCGGGGTCGGCAAGTCGACCACGGCGCTCAACCTCGCGCTCGGCCTGCGCGACCTCGGCCTGCGCGTCGGGCTGCTCGACGCCGACATCTACGGCCCGTCGGTGCCGCGGCTGACCGGTATCCGCGAGAAGCCGCAGCTCAACGACGACAAGAAGATGATTCCGCTGCAGCGCTTCGGCCTGTCGATCATGTCGATCGGCTTCCTGGTCGAGGAGGACACCGCGATGATCTGGCGCGGGCCCATGGTGATGTCCGCGATCACCCAGATGCTGCGCGACGTCGCCTGGGGCACGCTCGACGTGCTGGTGGTCGACATGCCGCCCGGCACCGGCGACGCCCAGCTGACGCTGGCGCAGAACGTCCCGCTCAAGGGCGCCGTCATCATCTCGACCCCGCAGGACCTCTCGCTGATCGACGCCCGGCGGGGATTGGCGATGTTCAAGAAGGTCAACGTGCCGGTGCTCGGCATCGTCGAGAACATGAGCTATTTCCAGTGCCCGCATTGCGGCACGCGCTCGGACATCTTTGGCCATGGCGGTGCCCGCCACGAGGCCGAGAAGCTCGGGGTGCCGTTCCTCGGCGAAATTCCCCTGCACATCGCCATCCGGACCGCGTCCGATTCCGGCACCCCGGTGGTCGAGAGCGAGCCGGACGGCCCGCACGCGGCGATTTACCGCGCGATCGGCGGCAAGGTCCGTGAGCAGCTGCAGGACGTCATCGCCGCAGCCTGAGGTTGCCTTACCGTCGTCGCGGGCCGGGCTCTAAAGGCGTCGGCCTCGGCGGCGGTTCTTCACAGAACTGTCGCGCTGAACGGTTGCTGGGCCGCTTTCGGCCTGTATGGTTGTGAAGAGATAGCCGAATCGTACCAGTCTGTCCGTCAGCTTGAACGAGTCCATCGCCAGGCCGTAACCGCGGGAAAGGCCGTGAGGCCACGATCAACATGGCAGCACCAGCAAAGAAAGCACGCCGCAAACATCTGACGCGGGAGAAGCGCGAAGAGGCTTCCCGGATGGCGTTCAACATTGCGAAGAAATCCGACTCGATCAAGGAGGCCGCGGCGGCGATCTCGAAGACGTATGGCGTGAGCCACACGACCGCGCAAAGCTGGATCCGGCGCGGGCGGCATTTGGCCAACCAGGCCAAGAAAGCGCGGGAGACGACGCGGCGCTGATTGCCCCGGTAGCCTGGTGGTTGAGCGCGGGCCGGACGGCCCGCACGCGGCGATTTACCGCGCGATCGAAGGGGCCCGGTCCGCGAACAGCTGCAAGGCGTCATCGCCGCGGCCTGAGCCGCAATTCCCGGCCGATTCCCGCGTCATCAGACTTTCGTTTAATTGGCGTGGTCATGCCATTGTCGCGTTTCCGTGAGGCCGCCTTCCGTGTTAAAGGGCCGACCCAGAGCGCCTCGGCAGGCCTGTGCAAGCGTCCCGCCGGAGAACTGCTTGCGGTCACTGGGAAACGCCCCTCAAGGAGAAGCCTTACGATGAAGCGTCGTGATTTTTTGAAAGTTTCTGCGGCCGGTGCTGCCGCGACGGCGGTTGCGGCGCCGGCGATCGCGCAGTCCTCGCCTGAAATCAAGTGGCGCTTGACCTCGAGCTTCCCGAAGTCGCTGGACACCATCTACGGCGGCGCCGTCGAGGTCTCGAAATACGTCGCCGAAATGACCGACAACAAGTTCCAGATCCAGGTGTTCGCGGCGGGCGAAATCGTCCCCGGCCTGCAGGCGCTGGACGCGACCTCCAACGGCACGGTCGAGATGTGCCACACCGTGTCGTACTACTATGTCGGCAAGGACCCGACCTTTGCGATCTATGCGTCGGTGCCGTTCGGCCTCAACGCGCGCATGCAGAACTCCTGGTGGTACCAGGGCGGCGGCGAGGCGCTCGGCAACGAGTTCTTCAAGAAGTTCGGCGTGATCGGTTTCCCGACCGGCAACACCGGCACCCAGATGGGCGGCTGGTTCCGCAAGGAGATCAAGACGGTCGCCGATCTCTCCGGCCTCAAATTCCGCATCGGCGGCATCGCAGGTCAGGTGCTGCAGAAGGTCGGCGTGGTGCCGCAGCAGCTCGCCGGCGGCGACATCTATCCGGCGCTCGAAAAGGGCACCATCGACGCCGCCGAGTGGGTCGGTCCCTATGACGACGAGAAGCTCGGCTTCCAGAAGGTCGCGAAGTACTACTACTATCCGGGCTTCTGGGAAGGCGGTCCGACCGTGCACTCCTTCATCAACCTGGAGAAGTGGAACGCGTTGCCGAAGAACTACCAGGCGATCCTGACCAATGCGTGCGCCAACGCTAACAGCTGGATGAATGCGCGCTACGACATGCAGAACCCCTCGGCGCTGAAGCGGCTGGTGGCCGGCGGCACCCAGCTGCGTCCGTTCACCAACGAAGTGCTCGAGGCCTGCCTCAAGGCGACCAACGAGCTGTGGGGCGAGATCTCCGCCAAGAACGCCGACTTCAAGAAGTCGATCGACGCCATGCAGGCGTACCGCTCCGACCAGTATCTGTGGTGGCAGGTCGCCGAGTACACCTTCGACAGCTTCATGATCCGCTCGCGCACCCGCGGCTGATCGGCGCAGCGTTCGCGCGAGGAGAACGCTGCAACAGATAGGAAAGGGCTTCGCTTCCAGGACTGAAGCCCGTGCCAAGGTTCGACTTAAGTAGCCCGGCCTCCGCGAGGAGGCCGGGTTTTTTGCGTCTGGCGTTCGGCAAGGGGATGCTCCATGCTCGCGCCCGAAGCCTCGGCACGAAGGCGGCGCATGATCGGTCTCCGGTCGTGACGGCAAAAAAGAAAAGCGGCGCGACGATCGCAAGCAGTCGACGCTCGGACAACACAATCATACAGGGCAGGATTCATTCAAATGAAGCGCAGGGATTTCATCAAGGTCACGGGTCTGGGCGTCGCCGGTGCCGCAACCGTCGCGGCGCCGGCCATCGCGCAGTCGATGCCGGAGCTCAAGTGGCGGCTGACGACGAGCTGGCCGAAGTCGCTCGACACGCTGCACGGCGGCGCCGAGCTGATGGCGAAGGCGGTGGGTGAAGCCACCGACAACAAATTCCAGATCCAGACCTTTGCCGCCGGTGAGATCGTGCCGGGCCTGCAGGTGCTCGACGCCGTGCAGAACGGCACCGTCGAGATGGGGCACACCGCGCCCTATTATTATTACGGCAAGGACGCCACCTTCACCTTCGGCTCCTCGGTGCCGTTCGGACCCAACATGCGCCTCAACCAGGCCTGGTACATGATCGGCGGCGGCAAGGAGCTGCTCAACGAGTTCTACAAGAGCTACAACGTCACCTCGCTGCTGGCCGGCAACACCGGCTGCCAGATGGGCGGCTGGTTCCGCAAGGAGATCACCAGCGTCGACGATCTCAAGGGCCTCAAATTCCGCATCGGCGGCTTTGCCGGAAAGGTGATGCAGAAGCTCGGCGCGGTGCCGCAGCAGCTTGCCGGCGGCGACATCTATCCGGCGCTGGAAAAAGGCACCATCGATGCAGCCGAGTGGGTCGGTCCCTATGACGACGAGAAGCTCGGCTTCCACAAGGTTGCGCCGAACTATTACTTCCCCGGCTGGTGGGAAGGCGGCCCGATGCTGGTGGCGATGATCAACCTCGACAAATGGAATGCGCTGCCGAAGCACTATCAGTTCGTGCTCGAGCAGGCCGGCCATCTCGCCAACAACTGGATGATGGCGCGTTACGACCAGGCCAACCCGATCGCGCTGAAGAAGCTGCTCGCGGTCGGCACCAAGCTGCGCCCGTTCCCGCCTACGGTGATGGAAGCCTCCTTCAAGGCCGCAAAGGAGCTGCATTCCGAGGTCTCGGCGACCAACGCCAACTTCAAGAAGGTCTATGACTCGCTGACGTCGTTCTCCAACAACGGCTATCAATGGTTCCAGGTCGCCGAAGTCGGCTACGACAATTTCATGGCGCGCCACTCGCAGGTGTGATCGCGGCTCGGCATGACGACAGCAAGCCCCGAAGCCATCGCTTCGGGGCTTAGCTCATTGAACGATCAGTTCCTCGACGCGACGCGGCTTTCGAACACGCAGGAACGCCAGTCGCTGTTGCGCAATCGGTCGGCCAGCCGCCACCGAGCGCCATGAACAGCGCCGCGGTGTCGGACAGCCGCGTCGCCACCGCCTGCACGCGGGTGATCGCGGCATTCAAATAGACCTGCTGCGCGTTCAGCACATTGACCTGATTGACCTGGCCGAGCCCGAGCTGCTTCTGCACGATGTCGAGGCTGGCCTTGGCGGCGTCCTCCGCCTTGATCGCGGCCTGTACGGCACGGGCGTCGGCCTGCAGGCTGCGCAGCGCGTCGGCGACGTTCTGGAACGCCGTGATGACGGCCTGGCGGTACTGCGCATTGGCCTGCTCGAGCGCGGCCTCCGCCGCCTTTTGCTTGTGGTACAGCGTCAATCCGTCGAACACGGTCTGGGTCGCGCTGCCGGCAACCGTGTAGAACAGCGTCCCCGGCGTGAACAACTGGGCGGCGTTGAAGGCAGTCGAGCCGGGGTTGGCAGAGATGGTGAAGCTCGGCAGCCTTGCTGCGATCGCGGCACCAACTAGCGCGCTTGCCGAATGCAGATTGGCCTCGGCCGCCCGCACGTCGGGGCGCTGCGCCACCAGCGTACTCGGCAGGCTCACCGGCAGATTGGCCGGCAGCGCGAGCCGTTGCAGATCGAATTTCTGCAGGATCTCATCGGCGGAGAATTGCCCGGCTAGCGCCGTGAGCAAATCGCGCTGGATCGCGAGCTGCTTCTGCAGCGGCGGCAAGGTCTCCTCGGACTGCGCGAGCGCCGCCTGTTGCGCCAGCACGTCGACCTGCGCCGCCTGGCCGGCATTGAACTGGTTCTGCAGAATGCCGAGGATGTCGCGCTCGACCTTGATGATGTGCTCGGTGGCGGCGATCTGGCCGCGCAGCGAGGCCTCCTGGATCGCCGCCGTCACCACATTGGAGGTGAGCGTCAGATAGGCTGCCTCGAGCTGGAACTGGGCCTGCTCGGTGAGCGCGTCGAGGCTCTCGACGTTACGCATGTTCTCGCCCCACACGTCGGGCACGAAACTGATATTGAGCTGCGCGGTGTACAGCGTGTAGCGCGCCTGCGCCGTGTTGCCGGGCCCCGACACGGCGTTGGAGACGAGCTGGTCGGACGGGGTGAAGTTTGCACCGACTTGCGGAAAGTACAGGCCGCGCTGCGCCAGCGCGTTGAAGTTCGCCATCCTGATCGCGGCCTCTGCGGCCTGCAGGGACGGATTGCGCTCGACCGACAGGCGGATCAGCTGGTTGAGCGGCGCGGAGCGGAACGCGGCCCACCAGCGCGTCGTGATGTCGGCGCCGTTGACGAAGTGTTGCCCGGCCACGCGCGGTCCGGCCGGATCGGATGGCGGCGATTGCAGCTTCTCCGGCGTGTAGCCGGCGACGGTGGGGGCGGGCGGCGACGAGAAATTGGGGCCGACCGCGCAGCTTGCAAGCATGAGGGCGCCGGCGGCCGCGGCCAGCCCGCGCATCGCGGGAGCGGCATGACGTGGCGTCCTGGTGCTGAAATCGTCCATGGCACGCCCCCTAATGCGCGGCTTCAGGCGGCGCCGCGGCGGGCGTCTCGCTGGGCGAGGCTGCACGTTCGCGCGACAGGAAGATCTTGCGCAGCGCGGGCGCTACGATCAGGAGCCGCAGTGGGCCGATGAACATGCCGCCGACCACCACGGTCGCCAGCGGCCGCTGCACCTGGCTGCCGATGCCATGCGACAGCGCGGCCGGGAACAGGCCGACGCCCGCGGACAGCGCGGTCATCAGCATCGGGCGCATGCGCTGCTCGGCGCCGTTGAACACCGCCTCCGCAATGCTCTGGCCCGACGCGCGCAGCTCGCGGAAATAGGTGATGTTGAGAATGCCGTCCATGACCGCGACGCCGAACAGCGAGATGAAGCCGATCGCGGCCGAGATCGAGAAGTCGAGCCCGGCGAGGTACAGCGCGATCAGGCCGCCGCCGACCGCGAAGGGAATGCCGGCCAGCGCCAGCAGGCTGTCGCGCAGCGAATTGAACAGGCTGTAGAGCAGCACGAAGATCAACAGCAGCGTGACCGGCACCACGATCATCAGCCGTGCCTTGGCGGCTTCGAGATTGTCGAATTCACCCGACCAGATCATCCGGTAGCCGGTGGGCAACGGCACGGCTTGCGCGATCCTGGCCTGCGCCTCCGCCACCGTGCTGCCGAGATCGCGGCCGCGGACGCTGAACTTGATCGGGATGTAGCGCTGGCTGCGCTCGCGATAGATGAACAGCGCGCCGGTATCGAGCGAGATATCGGCAAGCTCGCTCAAGGGGATATAGGCATTGGTGCCCGACGGGGTCGCATAGGCAACCTTGATGTCGCGCACCGCGTCGATGCTCCTGCGGAATTTCGGATCGAGCCGCACCACGACGCCGAACTGCCGGTCGCCCTCCAGCACGGTCGTGGCATTGGCGCCGCCGAGCGCGGCCTGCACCACGGTGGTGACGTCGCCGGTATTGAGGCCGAAGCGCGCGGTCTTTTCCCGGTTGACCCGGATGTTGAGATTGGGCTGACCGACCAGATGGAAGATGCCGAGATCGGCGACGCCGCGGATTTTCGCCATCTCCTGCGCGACCTTGGTCGCGAGCCCTTCGAGCACGTCGAGATTGGGGCCGATGATCTTGATCGAGTTGGCGCCCTTTACCCCGGAAAGCGCCTCCTCGATGTTGTCCTGGATGTACTGCGAGAAGTTGAAGGTGACGCCGGGCATCTCCTCGTCGAATTCCTTCTGCAGCTCCTCGGTGAGCTTCTCCTTGGTGAGACCCGGCGGCCACTGGTCGAACGGCTTGATCGGCGCGAACAATTCGACATTGGAGAAGGGCGAGGCGTCGCTGCCATTGTCGGGGCGGCCATGCTGCGACACCACAGTGATGATCTCGGGGTGGCGCAGCAGGATCTCGCGCATCTTGCGGGTCGGGTCGGTGCCGGCCTCGAGCGAGATCGTCGGCGGCATCGAGGCGCGGATCCAGAAATTGCCCTCCTCGAGCGCGGGCAGGAATTCGCTGCCGAGCCTACTTGCCGCCAGCGCGCTGAGGCCGAGGAACACAATGCCGGATGCGACAGCGACCTTGAGATTGGCCTGCGACCAGCGCAGCACCGGCGTGTAGCTCTTGCGCAACCAGCGCGCGATGATGGTCTCGGTTTCCTCGATATGCCGCGGCAGCAGCAGCGACGCCAGCACCGGCGTCACCGTGAAGGTCGCCAGCAGCGCTCCGGCCAGTGCATAGCCATAGGTGCGCGCCATCGGGCCGAAGATCTGGCCCTCGACGCCCTGCATGGTGAGCAGCGGCACGAAGGCAGTCACCGTGATGGCCGCGGTGAAGAACACTGCTTTGTCGACCTGCAGCGCGCTGACGAAGATCATGCGCAGCCGCTCGGTCCAGCCCGGCGCGGGCCCGCCGTGCTGCGTCGTCGGGTCGCTCCCCCAATAGCCTTCGGCGAGGTTCTGCAGCACGCGCAGCCGGTTCTCGGGGCTGGACTGGAAGTTGCGGAAGATGTTCTCCATCATGATGACGGCGGAATCGACGATGATGCCGAAATCGACCGCACCGAGCGACAGCAGATTGGCGTCCTCACCCTGTAGCACCAGGATGATGATGGCGAAGAATAGCGCGAACGGGATGTTGGCGCTGACGATCAGCGCGCTCCTGAGGTCGCCGAGAAAGACCCACTGGATGACGAACACCAAAAGGCAGCCGAACAGCAAATTGTGCAGCACCGTGTGGGTCGTCACGCTGACCAGCGAGCTGCGGTCGTAATAGGGCACGATCCTGACGCCCGGGGGCAGGGTGCCGTCGCTGTTGATGCTGGCGACCTCTTCCTCGACCTTGGGGATGATGTCGTTGGTGTGCTGGGTGCGTCCCATCACCACGATCGCGGCAGCGACGTCGTCACGGCCGTCCTTGCCGGCGATGCCGAGCCGCGGCACATAGCCGATCGACACCTTGGCGACGTCCTTGATCTGGATCGGCAGCCCGTTCGACTGGGTCAGGACGATGTTCTCGATGTCCTGGACCCTGTAGCCCTTGGTGATGTCGTCATCGCCGCCGGAATTGATCAGGCCGATGCCGCGGATGTTGACGGATTGCTGGCCGATCGCGATCTCGCGGCCGCCGACATTGACGTTGGAATTGCCGAGCGCGCTGATCAGCTGCGGCACGGTGATGTTGTAGGCCTCGAGCTTGGCGAGATCGGCGTCGACATTGAACTGCTTGGTGGTGCCGCCCCAGGAGTTGATCTGCACCACACCCGGAAGCGTCATCAGCCGGCGGGCAACGACATAGTCCTGCAAGGTCCGCAAATTGGTCAGGCCGAAATTCGGCGGCCCGACGAGCTGGTAGCGGTAGATCTCGCCGACCAGGCTCGATTGCTGGATCTGCGGGACCTGATTGCCGGGCAGCTGGACGTTCTGCGTGAGGCTGTTGGTGGCCTGGGTCAGCGCGAAATAATAGTCGACGCCATATTTAAAGGTGACCCGCACGAAGGACAGGCCGTAGAACGAGGTCGAGCGGATGTTGACGACACCGGGCGTCGAGTACAGCCCGACCTCCATCGGGATCGTGTAGTACTTCTCCATTTCCTCGGCGGAAAGCCCGGCGGCCTGCGCCGTGATCTCGATGATCACAGGCGCCGGGTTCGGATAGGCCTCGATGTTCAGCTTGGCGAACGCCGCGAACCCGGCGGCGCAGAACACGATGAGGCCAAGCACGATGACGGCGCTTCGGGTCAGGCCGAACTGGAGGAGGCTCTTGATCAAGGTGCTGCACTTCCTCTTGGGGTGACGAGCGCGCGGTCAGCGTCGTATCCGGCGTGCTATCCGGAGGCCGCATTGGCGAACTTGTTGCTGAGGAAGATTGCGCCTGACGACGCGACCTTTTCGCCCGCGCCGAGGCCTGAGAGGATCTGCCGCCAGCCGTCCTGCTCCATGCTGATCGTCACCGTGCGACGGTCGAATTTGCGGCCGTCGGTCGTGACCCACACCGTCATCGTTCCGTCGCCCTCGCGCACGATCGCATCCGACGGCACGCTGACCGACAGTTTCGGCGGCTCGGTTTCGATGGTGAAGCTCGCCAGCATGCCGGCGCGCAGCTTGTGCTGGGGATCGTCAATCACCGAGCGCACCAGCTGACGGTGCGAGGTGGGATCGATGTTGAGGCCGAGCGTCGTCACGCGGCCGCGAAACACCTCGTTCGGATAGGCGGGCAGGCGGACCTCGACCGATTGACCGATCCGGTAGGAGGGGGCATCGGTCTCGATCACATTGGCGACCATCCACATCGTCGAGATGTCGGCAAGTGAGTAGGGCGCCGGTGCATTGCCGGGCTGCACGTAGAGCCCCGGCGCGGCGTTGCGCGCGATGATCCGGCCCGAGATCGGGCTCGGGACCACCAGGATGGAATCGACCTTGCGGTCGGCGACGATGCGGTCGATCTCGGCGTCGGTCTTGCCGAAGATGCGCACCGCGTCGCGCGCGGCCTTGTAGTTGCCTTCTGCGGTCTGCTGATCCGACGTCGCCTGGTCGACGTCCTTCTGCGCGCCACCGCCGGTCTTCAGCAGCTGCCTGACCCGTGCCAGCGTCCTGATCTGCAGTTCGAGCACGCCGGACGAGGCGAGCAGCGATGATTCCGCCTGCAGCAGGTCGGGGCTGTCGATCGTGAACAGCGTGTCGCCCTTGGCAACCTCGTCACCGACATTGAGCGGCGTGTCGACGATCCTGCCGGGGTTCGGCGTGAACGCCTGCACCAGCATGTTCTGGTTGAAGTCGATCGAGCCGACCGCGTTCTTCAGTGTCCGGAACGAACGTTGTTCCGCCACCATGACCTTGAGCGAGGCGGCCTGCTTGTCGCTCAGCGCGACATATTGCTGCTCGACGTGACATCCTGCGGCGCGGTCTCCTGTGCTGCGACCCTCTGCGCAGCCATCTTCTGTGCAGCCTTGGCGCTCACGACGCCGTCGGCGCGCGTCATCAGCCACGCGCCGGCGAGGAGCACGGCCAGCACCGGCATCGCCGCAAAGCCCATATGCTTCATTCGAAATGACATCGCCCGCCCGGCCAATTCTGCATGAAAGCCTCGCGCGAGGATCGAGGTCTTGCCGCATATTGGGCATTCGTCGAGCTCTCGGCGAGAACGAGCAATCTGTTATCAGGGCTAGCTGACGCCAGCCTTACGCTGGCCGGCCCATTCATGCGGGGTGGGCGCGGATTTTGATTGCAGCCGGTAGGCGTTTATCTATTTTCACGTCATGGCCGGTGCGGCCGGTCATAGCGAAAACATAGCGCGGGTCGCGCAATCGAGGCGTTGTGCCCAAATGCGTGTCGTTTGCATATCGTGATTGCCCAAGGTGATTGACCAAGCCGCGATCCGTCGCGCGGTTCATCCCGTGGCTGGCGCATCGCGACAAGATGTGCAAACGGAAGACATCGAATGAAGACAGGACTGCTGCGATGCGCCTTTTGATCGTCGAGGACAATGTCGAGCTCTCGAGACTTCTCGCCAGCGGATTGATGGCGGCGGGATATGAATCCGATGTCGTCAACAATGTTGCCGAGGCGCGTGATGCGCTGCGCAGCGTCACCTATGCCGCCATGATCCTCGATCTCGGTCTGCCCGACGGTGACGGCCTGTCGGTGCTGTCGGAGCTTCGCCGCAAGACCGACCCGCTGCCGGTGCTGGTGCTGACTGCGCGCAACGGCCTGCAGGACCGGGTCAACGGCCTGCGCAGCGGCGCGGACGACTATCTGGCGAAACCGTTCGCGCTGGAAGAGCTGGTGGCACGGCTCGAAGCCATCCTGCGCCGGCCCGGCCAGCTGCTCGGCTCGTCGCTGAAGCTCGCCAATCTGGTCTACGACACCGAGAGCAAGCAGGTGTTCGTCGACGGAGCGCCGCACGTGTTCTCGGCGCGCGAGACGTCGGTGCTGGAGATCCTGCTGCGGCGGCAGGGGCGGGTGGTGCCGAAGAAGAACGTCGAGGATCACATCTTCGGGCTGTCGGGCGAGGTCGCCTCGAATGCGGTCGAGGTCTATGTGTCGCGCCTGCGCAAGCTCCTCGCCGAGCACCACGCCAAGATCATCATCCACACCATTCGCGGCGTCGGCTATCTGATGGCGGAGGAGAAGTAGCGGTGTTCCGCTTCAAGTCGCTGACCTCGCGGATCGTGTTCCTGCACATCGTGGCGGTTGCGGTCGCCGCGATCTTCCTGCCGCTCTTGCTGCTGTGGCTGTTGAATACGGAGATCAACCATCTGCATCGCGAGGCAATGCGCGATCAGGCCGCCGATCTCGGCCAGAACCTCTCGGTCGATTCCAGCGGCAAGGTATCGCTCAATCTGCCTGATAGCCTGAGGGGGCTCTATTCCGACGCCTATGGCCGCTACCGCTACGACATCTACGATGCGGACGGCCACGTGCTGTTTTCGTCGCATCGCGAGGCGCCGCCACTGCCGGCCTCGGTCGACCGGATCTCCGGTGCCAGCGTCACCAGGCTGCTCGGCGGTCAGACGCTGCGTATCCAGGTCGCCGAGGACCTGTCGCATCGCGACGTCATCATCGATGACATCGTCACCAACTTCTTCCGGCGGGTGGGCTGGATCACCATCCCGATCCTGCTGATCCTGCTTGCCGCCGATATCCTGATCTTCCGCCGCGCGATTGTCCCGCTGTTGCGCGCCTCGGAGGAAGCCAGAAGTATCGGACCGGCCAGGACCGATATCCGTCTGCCGACCGAGGGGATTCCGAGCGAGATCCTGCCGCTGGTGACCGCCGTCAACCAGGCCTTCGACCGTCTGGAGGACGGCTTTCACGTGCAGCGCCAGTTCACCGCCGACGCCGCGCATCAGCTTCGCACCCCGCTCGCGATCCTCAGGACCCGGATCGAGACGCTGGACGCAGCCAAGGGGACCAGCGAGCTGCATGCCGACATCGAGAGCATGAGCCGGATCGTCAACCAGCTGCTCGAGATCGCCGAGCTCGATACGCTGGTGCTGGATCCCGGCGAGACCGCGGACCTGCGCGCGGTGTGCGCCGAGGTGGTCGGCTCGATCGCGCCCTACGCGCTGGCGCAGCAGAAGGACATCGCGCTGCGCGGCACGGACAGTGCGGTCCGGGTCAGGGGCAATGCCGAGATGCTGCAGCGGGCGATCTTCAATCTGGCGGAGAACGCCATCAAGTACACCGCCGATGCGACCTCAGTCGATGTCGAGGTGCACGAAGATGGCTCGGTGCAGGTGCGCGACTGCGGGCCGGGGATTGCGCCCGCCGAGCAGGGCCTGATCTTCCAGCGCTTCTGGCGCGGCGATCGGCAGCGCACCGACGGCGCAGGGCTCGGGCTCTCGATCGTGCGCGGCGTCGTCGACGATCACGATGCGACGGTGAGGGTGGAGAACCTGCCGGCCGGCGGTGCCCAGTTCACGCTGCGCTTCCGCCTTGCGGAGGCGGAGCCGGCGTCGTGAGACGGCCTGCGGCCGAACAGAGCGTTTTGAGCGAAGTGGTGATGCACCCGAAAGCGGACGTCTCACGCTTCAAGCTGTAGCCTTCAACCGCTGTGGCCAGCTTGGGCCACCAACCAATCGCCGACGACTGACTCGATCGCTGTTTGGTAGGCCGGATGCCGCGCCGGCGTCAGATCCCACGCCCGCGGAGCCTTGAAGCTCGTTGCCTGGTCGGCGGCATCAGTCAGGTAGTGGTCCATGTGGTCGATGATCCTGAGCTCGCCGCGGCCGGGGTGGACGCTGTTGACGTTCTGCAGAATCGCCCGGCTGTCGGCTTCACTGGTGATAAAATCCGCGGTCCCGTAAACCACCAGCACGGGTAGGTCGAGCGGCGCCCACAACGCCGGCAGGTTGAGAGCGGCGACCTGGCGCAGGTAAGCGTCCGAAGCCGGATACTTGATCATCGCCGCCGCGGCCGGCCGTTCAGCCAGCAGCGCCGCGCGTGGCTGGCCCTCGATCAGGAGGCGATGCATCGCCCATTCCTTGAGCGCCATGCGGTCGGCCACCGCGGCGGGCGCCAGCCCTTCCAGTTCCAATTGCCGGCGCACATTGACGAGTTCGTACTCGAACCACGTCGTGCCCACGCCTTGCATGACGACGATGCCACGCACCGGGTCGCGTGCCGCGGCCATCGGCGCTTCCACGCTGCCGATGCTGTGGCCCAGAATGAAGACCCGCTCGGGATCGACCTCCGGCCGCTGCTTGAGCATCCGCAGGCCGGCGACGTAACCGGCGAGCTCGCCTTCGAGATCCACTTCCTTGGCCGGCGGCCCTTCGCTGTCGCCGACGCCGCTCTTCTCAACCCTGAGGGTGACGAAGCCGCGGCGGGTGAGGGCGGTGAGCAGGCGCCGGTACGGCTCGGCGACGTCGTGATCGGGATCGAAGGAATAGTCGACGCTGTAGCTGCCGATGCCGCCGATCAGCAGCACCGCCGGTCGCCGACCGGCAGCAGGCGCCTGCGGCGTGGTCATGATCGTGCGCCGAAGTCCGGTCGGCGTTGTGACGGCGTCATAGGTGAAGTCGACGCCGAAGGCAGTCTCGAACGGTACAGCGCCGAGCGTGATGGCCAGTGTGAGTGGTTGGCCGGCGCGGCGCAGCTCGACGCGGATGGTGTCGCCGGCGCGGTGCACCCGCACCTCACGCAAGAAGTCGTCAACTGCGGCGAGCGGCGTGCCGTCCACCGACACCACGACATCACCGGAGACGACGCCGGCTTGAGCGGCCGGCGAGCCGGCGATGACGCGCGCGGCCAGCACGCCAGGTCCAATCGAGCCGGCTCCTGCCGGCAACGGCGTGGCCGTAATGCCGAGCAGTCCGCGACGTCCCAGATCGAGCGCCGATCCCGGGGTCGCCAGGACGACCGAGAGCAGGATCGAGCAAAGCAGTCCGATCAGGTGCTTGTACATCACACCGACCTCCCCAGGAGCGGTTTGCGGTGCGTCAGCTTAGGGACAGTGCGCAGTCACCGCAATCACAGCGGCTGCCATTTCGGGCCCTGCGCAAACGCCCTGCAGTAAGCCTGCCGGTCTATTTCACCTTGCCGTCGGACAGGTCCATGATCATGCGGGTGGCCAGGTACAGACGCGGCACGATGCTGTTGATCTGCACGTACTCCGCATCGTTGGAGTGGGCGCCGAAGCCGGACAGGCCCATGCCTTCCACCACGGCCCCTTTGGTCTTGAGGGCGGCAAACGCAGCGTCGGTGCCGCCGCCCGTAGCCCTTTCGGCCACGTTCAGCGACATGCCCAAGTCCTGATAGATCGTCTTGCCGTGGCTTGCCACGCGGCGCGAGGCATCATTGGCTTCGAGCGGCGGGCGACGCACCTCGAATTTCACGTCCACCTTGGAGTCGGGCAGTAGGCGGTTCTTGATCTTGTCCTGCAGCGCCTTCTCGAGCTCGTCGAAATCCGCAACCTTGAGCGCGCGCGCATCGGCCTGGGCGGTGGCCTCGGCGGGGATCACGTTGCGGTTGGTGCCGGACTTGGAAACCGTCCAGTTCAGCTTCAGCCCCTGCTCGGGCTTGGACAGGTCCTTCATCTGCAGCACCTGGTGTGACAGCTCATAGAGCGCATTAACGCCGCCTTCGGGCCTGGCGCCCGCATGTGACGATTTACCTTGCACCGTCAGGTAGGCCGAGCCGATGCCGCTGGTGGCGAGGCGGAGCGTGCCGCTGGCGTCGCTGCCTTCGAACGAGAACACGGCATCCTGCTCCGCGGCAACGCGGGTGATGGTGCTGCGCCAGCCGGGCGAACTGATTTCCTCGTCGCCGTTGATGAGCACGGTGAGGGTGCCGTAGTCCTTGAAGTTGAGCTTCTGCAGCAGCGCCACGGCATGGAGGATGGTGGCGATGCCCTGCTTGTCGTCGGCAATGCCGAGCCCGTAGGCCTTGTCGCCATCGACGCGGAACGGTTGGTCCTTCAGCATGCCCTTGAGATACACCGTGTCCATGTGCGCGATCAGCATGATCTTCGCCTTGCCGGTGCCGGTGAATACAGCCTGCACGGCCGGGCCGATCTTCTCGGGCGTGTCGTCCAGCCGATAGACGTCGGTGGTTTGCAGGATCTCCACTGCGCCACCGATCTGCTTGAGCTGTCCGGCGATGCGCTCGGCGATCTGGTTGAGGCCCTCGATGTCCTTGCTGCCCGATTCGATCTGCACGAGGTCGCGCAGGGTGTCGAGCAGCGGCTGCTGCTCCTGCTGCGCCAGCGCGCGAAGGTCGGCCTCCGGCGCCGCATGCGCCACGGGCGCGGCAACGGCCAGGCCGAGCGATATGATCAGCGGGCGAACGAACGAGCGGGCGGGACGCAATTGGGGCATGGGTGGGGTCTGTGAGTTCGAGGACGATCGGTGTCCCGTGTCTTCACAGGCCGCACGGCCGCCGTCAACAGGCGCGGCATGCCCCGCTCTCGCGAGGCACGCCGAAGGCGCTGAAGTCCGCGACTGCTTCGGCTGGCCCGGAATCCTACAGCTCTGTTCTCACCTTCCAGAGCTCCGGGAACAGCACGATCTCGAGCATCCTGCGCAGATAGGAGACGCCGGAGGTGCCGCCGGTACCTTGCTTCAGGCCGATGATGCGCTCGACCGTGGTGACGTGGTTGAAGCGCCAGCGGCGGAAATAATCCTCGAAATCGACCAGTTTCTCCGCCAGTTCGTAGAACATCCAGTAGGTTCCGGGAGATGCGTAGATCGTCTTCCAGGCGGCCAGAACCTTGTCATTTTCGTTCCGCGTCGCGCGCCAATCGGTGCGATGCGCATCCTCGCCGATATCGAAGCCATTGCGTCCGAGCAGAAGCAAGGCCTCGTCGTAGAGGCTGGGTGCGGCAAGAATCTCCTCCAGCCTTGCGACGATGTCGCCGCGATGATCGTGCGGGTGCAGCATCGCCAGGTTGCGGTTGCCGGCCAGGAATTCGATCGCCCGGTACTGGTAAGACTGGAAGCCGGAGGACTGTCCGAGCCGGTCGCGAAACTTGGTGTATTCGCTCGGCGTCATCGTCCGCAACACGTCCCAGGCATTGTTGAGTTGTTCGAAGATCCGCGCCATGCGCGAGAGCATCTTGAAGGCGGACTGAAGCTGATCCTGGCGAATGGCTGTGATCGCCGAGCGGATTTCGTGAATCGCAAGCTTCATCCAGAGCTCGGACGTTTGGTGCTGGATGATGAACAGCAGTTCGTCATGCGCGCCCGAGAGCGGCTTCTGGGCTCCCAGCACAAGTTCCAGATTCAGATAGTCGCTGTAAGACATGCGTCCCGCAAACGACATCTGGGCGCCTTCCTGGGAGGGGTCGTAGGGTTTTTCGGTCATGTCACCAGGGCCCTTTTGCGATATTCGGCGGTGTCCCACCGTCGGTTGGCGATGACGTCAGCGATCACGTAGACCGCGGCGCGAACCTCCGTTTCCCCGATGTAAAGCGGCGTGAAGCCGAAGCGTATCGCGTCCGGCGCCCGGAAATCGCCGATCACGCCGCGCGCGATCAGTGCCTGCATGATCGCGTACCCATTGTCGTGACGGAACGAGACCTGGCTGCCGCGTTTGCTTCCGTCGCGCGGTGAGGCCAGCTTCAGCTCCTGGCAGCGCGCCTCCACTTCGCGGATGAACAGATCGGCGAGCGCGATCGACGCCTGACGCACGTCGTTCATGCTGACGCCGTCCCAGACATCGAGCGCGGCGTCCAGCGCGGCCATCGCAATCACCGGCGGCGTTCCGACCCGCATCCGCTCGATCCCCGAGCCGGGCCGGTAGTCGAGATCGAATGCAAACGGCGACTGATGTCCCATCCATCCCGACAGCGCAGGCCGTGCGTTCTCGGCATGCTGAGGCGCCACGTAGATGAAGGCCGGCGCGCCGGGGCCGGCATTGAGATATTTGTAGGTGCAGCCAACCGCGAAATCCGCTTTCGCGCCCAGCACATCAACTGGGATCGCGCCCGCGGAATGTGCCAGATCCCAGATCGTGATGGCGCCGGCGCTGTGCGCCTTCTGCGTCAGCGCGGCCATATCGTGAAGCCGGCCGGTGCGGTAGTCGACCTCGGTCAGCATCGTCGCAGCGATCGTGTCGTCGATGGCGGCTTCGACGTCCTCAGGCGCGACGACCTTGAGCGTATATCCCCGGTCGAGCGTCCTGAGCAGACCTTCGGCCATGTAGAGATCGGACGGAAAGTTTCCGTTGTCGGTCAATACCATGCGCCGCGACGGGTTGAGCTCGAGCGCCGAGGCCAGCGCCTGGTAGATCTTGATCGAGAGCGTGTCGCCGACGACCACCGTGCCCACCGGCGCACCAATCAGGCGGCCGATGCGGTCGCCGATCCGGCGCGGCTGGACCATCCAGCCGGCGCTGTTCCAGCCTCCGATCAGTTGCTTTCCCCATTCCTCCGATATCACGCGGTGGACGCGTTCCGAGACCGCAACGGGCAACGGGCCGAGCGAATTGCCGTCCAGGTAGATCACGCCATCCGGCAGGCTGAACAGCGATTGCGTTCGTTTGAAATCGGTCATCCGTTTTCCTCACGCGCAACGGCAAATTCTGCCATGCGAGCGATTTACTTCAAGCCTAAAATTTATAGGCATGAAATACATTCCCGCTGTGCCTCGGGCGTCCATGCTATTAGATTCCGTCAAGCTGCGTCGCATTTATCGGCGCTGACCCGCAGGTCCCCGAACGGACATCGGCCCATGATTTTCCATCAGGTTTCCGACTGGAATGATGCCTATGCCAACGCCGCCAACATCCCCGGCGGCGAACGCTGGCCGGGGGCGTGGGTGCAGCCGGCCGAGGCCTATCGTGATGAACTCCAGGGTACCGCCCGCGCCAGGCTCGACATCAGCTACGGCGAGAGCGCACGGAACCGGTTTGACCTGTTCCTCCCGCAAGGTTCGCCCAAGGGCCTGGTCGTGTTTGTCCATGGTGGCTTCTGGCGCGCGCTCGACAAGAGCTACTGGTCGAACCTGGCGCGCGGCTCCGTCGACAGCGGCTATGCGGTGGCGATGCCGTCCTACACGCTGTGCCCTGCCGTTCGCATCGCGGACATCACGCGTGAGGTCGGCGCCGCGGTCGAGCGGGCCGCCTCGATGGTCGAGGGGCCGCTATTTCTGACAGGCCACTCCGCGGGCGGCCACCTGGTCACGCGCATGATCTCGGCGACGTCGCCGCTGCCGGATCAGGTGCGGGCGCGTATACAACACACGCTCTCGATTTCCGGCCTCCATGACTTGCGGCCGCTCATGAAGACCGCCATGACCGCCGATCTCAGGATTGATGAGGCGGAAGCATGGGCCGAAAGCCCGGCATTGCTGCAGCCATTGCCCGAGGCACGGGTGACCTGCTGGGTCGGCGGCGCGGAGCGTCCGGAGTTCATCCGTCAGAATGCCCTGCTGGCCAACATCTGGACCGGCCTCGGGGCGCGGACCTGCATCATCGAGGAACCCGGCCGGCATCATTTCGACGTCATTGACGGTCTTGCCGATCACCGTCATCCGATGGTCCGGGCCCTGTTGTCTGCCACCTAAGCGTTTTCGAGCGAAGTGGACGCCGGTTCGCGTGAAGAAAACGCGTCAAAACAAAAAGCTAGAGCGTCGGTTCTGATTCAATCAGAACCGAAAGTGCCCTAGCCGATCGGTGGTTGCTCCGAGCGCGTCAAGGTCGACCTGTCTCGCGACCGCCAAAACAAGCGAAAACCCCGGCGCGAAAGCCCCGGGGTTATTCCTTCTGAAGAAGCGAGGCGCGCTACTGCTTCGGTTGGCCGAAATCGAGCGGCGGCAGCTCGATCTGCGGCACCTCGATCTTGATCTTGCTGAGATCGACGTCGAGCGGCTTGTCGAGCAGGGCGGTCACCACGATCGGGAAAGCGATCACGATCGCCACCATGATCGCCTGCAGGCCGATCCAGGGCAGGGCGCCCCAATAGATGTCGGAGCTCTTGACCTCTTTCGGCGCCACGCCGCGCAAATAGAACAGCGCGAAGCCGAACGGCGGATGCAGGAACGAGGTCTGCATGTTGACGCAAAGCATGACGCCGAACCAGATCAGCGCGGCATCGGGTCCCACGACCGGCCCCAATACCTTCTGCGCGATCGGCGCGATCATCGGCAGGATGATGAAGGCGATCTCGAAGAAGTCGAGGAAGAACGCCAGGAAGAAGATGAAGAGGTTGATGAAGATCAGGAAGCCCCAGACGCCGCCGGGCAGCGAGGTCAGATGGTGCTCCAGCCAGACGCCGCCGGAGACGCCGAGGAACACCACCGAGAAGCAGGTCGAGCCGATCAGGATGAACACCACCATGGTGGAGAGGCGCATGGTCGACTCGTAGCCCTGCTTGATCAGGCCGCGCAGGTCGGGGATGCGGACGGCTTCGAGACAGAGCCAGACGACGGCGAGATAGACCACCGCGAAAGTCAGCTTGAACAGCTTTCCATCGCCGACGAGCATTCCGATGATCGTGCCGATGCCCGTGGCGGCGATGCCGATCAGCAGCATCTTGTGGCCCGTGTTGCTCAGATCCTTGTGGTGGATCGCGGCGAGAACGATGGCGCCGATCGCACCCATCGCGCCGGCTTCCGTCGGCGTCGCCAGGCCGAGCATCATGGTGCCCAGCACCACGAAGATCAGCACGGCCGACGGAATGATGCCCATCAGGCATTTGCGCCAGAGCGGCCAGCCCGTCAGCGTCCGCGCTTCCTTAGGAACCGCAGGGACGTGACTTGGCTTGAAGATGCCGAGCAGGAACGTGTAGCCGGCGAACAGGGCGATCTGGAGCACCGACGGTCCCCAGGCGCCGAGATACATGTCGCCGACCGACTTGCCGAGCTGGTCGGCCATCACGATCAGCACCAGCGAGGGCGGCACCAATTGGGTGATGGTGCCGGAGGCGGCCAGCACGCCGGTGATGTAGCGCACATTGTAGCCGTAACGAAGCATCACCGGCATCGAGATCAACGCCATGGCGATGACTTGCGCCGCCACCGTGCCGGTGATTGCGCCGAGGATGAATCCGACGATGATCACGGAGTAGCCGAGGCCGCCGCGGATCGGGCCGAACAGCTGGCCCATCGAATCCAGCATGTCCTCGGCCAGCCCGCATCGCTCCAATATCGCGCCCATGAAAGTGAAGAACGGAATCGCCAACAGCAATTCGTTGGAGAGCACGCTGCCGAAAATGCGGCCCGGAATGGCCTGCAGGAAGTTCATGTCGAAGAAGCCGAGATAGATCGACAGGAAGCCGAACGACAGCCCGAGCGCGGCCAGCGTGAAGGCTACCGGGAATCCGATCAACATGGCCAGAATCAAGCCGCCGAACATCAGTGGCGGCATCATTTCCAGCGTGATCATTGGGTCGGCCTCTCATACTTCGCATCGATCACGACGTAACCCTTCAGTGCAGCGATGCGCTTGATCACTTCGGAGACGCCTTGCAGCGCCAGGAAAACGAAGCCCACGGGAACAACGAGCTTGATCGGCCAGCGAACCAGCCCGCCGGCATTGCTCGAAATCTCACCCACTTCGTAGGCTTGATAGAAGAACGGCCAGGACAGATAGCTGAGCAACAGGCACGACGGGATCAGGAAGAACAGCGTTCCGATCATGTCGAGCCAGAGTTGGCCGCGCTCGGACAGCATGAGATAGAGAATTTCGACGCGAACATGCTCGTTCTTTTTGAAGGTATAGGAGGCGCCGAACATCACGAAGACGGCGAACATGTACCACTGCAATTCGAGCCAGCTGTTGGAGCTGTAGCCGAACGCGTAGCGGATCATCGCGTTGGCGGCGCTCACCACGCAGGCGGCGAGCACGAGCCAATTACAGATGCCGCCCAATTTCTCATTAAGCAGATCGATAACCGTACTGAGTGCCAGCAATGGGCGCATCACGATCTCCACGGTCGCGCCCTCTGCGCGCCGAATACGTTCTCAACCATCATCTGGCCGCCGTGCGTATGCGCACGGAGCCACGGCTCACTTTCAGGAGCAGTTGCAAACGTTCGTCCTCCCCCGAAATCCGCTTCAGCCGTTCTTGGCTGCACGGGGGCAGCGGCCTATCCTGGCCAGACTAGCGTGGAAGCTAAGGCACCAAATCAGCGCCGTGGAACGCCGTCAATCGGAAAATGGGCAAATTGACACGCGGGCAAATCATTGTCCCGCCTTGGCAATCAGGCGGCACTCAGGGCGTTGGGGAGGGGCCGGAGTCTAGCCGCCGGTCACGCTCATATGGCGGCTGACGCTCGGACGATTGTGGCGGCGGTCGATGATGAAATCGTGCCCCTTCGGCTTCAGCCCGATGGCGCGGTCGATCGCCGCCGACAGCAGCTCGTTGTCGTCGGAGGCGCGCAGCGGCCGGCGCAGGTCGGAGGCGTCCTCGTGGCCGAGGCAGGTGTGCAGCGTGCCGGTGCAGGTGATCCGCACCCGGTTGCAGGATTCGCAGAAATTATGGGTCATCGGCGTGATGAAGCCGAGCTTGCCGCCGGTCTCGGCGACCCGGACATAGCGGGCAGGGCCGCCGGTGTCGTCGGCGAGATCGGTCAGCGTGTAGTGCTTCTCGAGCCGCGCGCGCAGCAGCGACAGCGGCACGTACTGATCGATGCGGCCTTCGCCGATGTCGCCCATCGGCATCACCTCGATCAAGGTCAGGCCCATTGCCTTGCCGTGTGCCCATTGCATCAGCGCGGGGATCTCGTCCTCGTTCATGTTCTTCAGCGCGACCGCGTTGATCTTGACCGCGAGCCCCGCCGATCGCGCCGCCTCGATGCCCGACAGCACCTTGTCGATGTCGCCCCAGCGGGTGATGGCCCGGAATTTTACGGGGTCGAGCGTGTCGAGCGACACGTTGACGCGGCGCACGCCGCAATCGGCCAGCTCCTGGGCGAAGCGGGCGAGCTGCGAGCCGTTGGTGGTCAGCGTCAACTCGTCGAGCGCGCCCGTTGTCAGATGGCGCGACAGCGAGCGCACCAGGCCCATCACGTTGCGGCGGACCAGCGGCTCGCCGCCGGTGAGGCGGATCTTGCGCACGCCCTTGGCGACGAACGCCGAGCACAGACGGTCGAGCTCTTCCAGCGTCAACAGATCGGCCTTCGGCAGGAAGGTCATGTCCTCCGACATGCAGTAGAAGCACCGCAGGTCGCAGCGGTCGGTGACGGAGACGCGCAGATAGCGGATCGTGCGGCCGAACGGATCCGTCATCGGACGAAACAACGAGTCAGAATGCGCCTGCGTGGATCCGTTCATTCAACCCAAGCCTTCAACTAGGTCTTGCGACCTGTTTCCCTGCGTGCCGCGCCGTGATCGGCTCTGCACCGACAATCTATGCATGTTGGCTCGTTGTCACAATGCGTCCGTAAGGATGATCCGCAACATGTAACGCTGATTGCGCGCGCGATAGGTGAGCCATATCGCGTGATGCATCATCGCAATCGCCGATGTGTCTCCACAAAAACCAAAAACCCGGCTTTGGGCCGGGCTCTTGTGCACTGCAATCGTTTGCGATGTTCGACGCGCTTGCGCGCTAGCTTTTCGGAGCCGCAGCTGGCGGCGGCGCCGCGGCGGGAGCTGGGAACGCCGTGTCCGGAGCGGCGGCAGGGGCCGCGGCGGCCGGCTTCGGCTTCTTCTTTTTCGGGCGCATCGGCTTGCGTGCCGCACGCGGCGGCGGGCCGGCGGGTTGCAGCTCGGCGAACACCGGGCTCGGATCGAGTGCGGTAGTGGCCGGGCTCGTGAAGTCGCCCGGCGTGCGGGTCACCGTCACCGGCACCGTCGCCGGCTGGAACTTCGGCATGTTGAAGGTGACCGTGAAGTTCGCCTCCGGCGCCGGGATCGACACGGTGCAGGGCGTCTTGCAGCCCGGACCGAGCGAGGTCACGGCGTCCGCGCCCTGCGGGTTCGAATCCAGCTGCACCGGTACCGGCGGTGGCGCCGACTTGAACGAATCCAATGAGAAGGAGGAGCAGCCGGCCAGGCTCAGCCCGGCGGCCGCAATGACGATGATACGACGCATGATCCACACTCTACTGCGGCAATCAGCCACAATCCCCGGCCGGACCATAGGGGCGTCGGAACAGGGGCGCAACCGGGGGAGGCCTGTTCGTTAAAGGATGGTTAACAGCAGAATCGCATGGCAAATTATTGCCAAGCGATATCAATGTTTTGCAGGATATTTATGCCGCGATGAGGCTGGCGACGGCGTCGGGCAGATCGCGCATATGGCTGATCAGCCGGTCGGGCTTCAGCTCGGTCATCGGTACGTCGGTATAGCCGAAATCGACGCCGATCACCGGGACCTGGGCCCGCCGCGCAACCCCGACATCGGGGCCGGCATCGCCGACCATGATGGCGCCCGGCAGCCGGCCGCCGGCGCGGGCCACCGTCTCGCGCAGGAACGCCGGATCGGGCTTGGCGACGCCGAACGTGTCCTGGCCGCAGATCGCGGCAAAGCGCGAGGTCAGGCCGAGCCGGTCGAGCAAAAGCTTCGACAGCCATTCCAGCTTGTTGGTGCAGACCGCGAAGCGATGGCCCTTGGCCGCCAGCCTGTCGAGCGCGGCCTCGAGCCCGTCGAACGGGCGCGAGCCGTCGGCGATGTGCTCGGCGTAATAGTCGACGAAATCCTTGGTCAAACGGTCGAGGTCGCCAACGCTGACCGCGCGTCCGTCCACCTCGAGGCCGCGTTCCAAAAGCTTGCGCGCGCCGGCGCCGATCATGTTGCGGGCCGCGGCCAGCGGCACCGGCGGCAGATCCTCGCGGGCGAGCACATGGTTCAGCGCGCTGATCAGATCAGGCGCGGTGTCGACCAGCGTGCCGTCGAGATCGAACACGATGATGGGGGGAGAGGAGGCGGACATCACGCTTTTCGCTATCGGGCTGTGCGCCGCGATGCAAGAGTAGATGTGCGCGCGTCATGAAATTGGGGAGGCCTAGGATGCGGGAACTCGCCGGAAAAGCCGCTTTTGTCACCGGTGCGGCCAGCGGCATAGGACTGGCGATGGCAACCGCCTTCGCGGCAGAGGGCATGATGGTGATGCTGGCCGATGTCGAGACCGGCGCGCTGGACAAGGCGGTCGATGCGCTGCGTGCCACCGGCGCCGACGTTCAAGGCGTTGTCTGCGACGTCGCCGATCCCGACAGCGTCCAGGGTGCAGCGCAGGCTTCATTCCTCGCCTTCGGCAACGTTCACGTCCTCTGCAACAATGCCGGCGTCGCGGGCGGCGGCGGCATCGACCCGATCTCGCTCGACGACTGGCGCTGGGTGATCGACGTCAATCTGATGGGCGTCGTGCACGGCTTGAGGAGCTTCCTGCCGCATATCCGCAGGCATGGCGAAGGCGGCCATATTGTCAACACGGCATCGATGGCCGGGATGAATGCCGGGCTCGGTCTCAGCCCCTATTCCGCCACCAAGTTCGCCATCGTCAGCATGTCGGAGGGGCTCGCGGCGCAACTCAGGCCGCTCGGCATCGGCGTCAGCGTGCTCTGTCCGAGCTATGTGCGCACCCGGATCGCCGAAAGCGGGCGCAACCGCCCCGAGCAGTACGGCCCGTCCCGCCAGTTCGCTCCGGACAGCCCCGCGGCTGCGATCATCGCCGAGATCGCGCGCCGCCTGGAAGCCGGTCTCGATCCGGCATCGGTTGCGGCCCGCGTCGTGAGCGCGATTCACGACGATCAGTTCTATGTTTTCACCCATCCCGGGATGCGGGCCGAGGTCGAAGAGCGTTTTTCGGCGATTTTGGCCGCGATGGATGCCGTTTCGGCCTGAAGACGAGCCCGGATGCCGCTATTCCTGCCCGTGAATCGAGGCTAGATATGCGCCCGCCGGGCCGCCGATTGGCGCGCCCGCAACTGCGGAAACCGGGGGCTAGCGGCACGTGGACATGGACGCACTGAAACGCCAGGCGGCGGCGCGCGCGCTCGAAGAGGTGCGAGACGGCATGAAGCTCGGGCTCGGCACCGGGTCGACCGCCAAGCATTTCGTCGAGCTGCTCGGCGACAAGGTCCGCGCCGGCATGAAGGTGATCGGTGTGCCGACCTCGGAGGCGACCCGCGCGGATGCGATCCGCTGCGGCGTGCCGCTGACCACGCTGGACGAGATCGACCATCTCGACCTCACCATCGACGGCGCAGACGAGATCGACCCCGCGCTCAACCTGATCAAGGGCGGCGGCGGCGCGCTGTTGCGCGAGAAGATCGTGGCGGCCGCCAGTGATCGCATGATCGTGATCGCGGACGACAGCAAATGGGTCGACGTGCTCGGCCGTTTTCCGCTGCCGGTCGAGGTGATCCCGTTTGGCCTCGCCGCGACGCAGGCCGCGATGGCGCGGGCGTTCACTGATGCCGGCGTGTCCGGCCAAATGGTCATCCGTAAGGGCAAGGACGGTCACGCTTTTGTCACCGATGGCGGCCACTGGATCATCGATGCCCATCTCGGCCGGATCGGCGACCCGCCGCGTCTGGCCGGTCTGCTCAGCGTGATTCCGGGCGTGGTCGAACATGGTCTGTTCATCGGGCTTGGCAGCGTCGCCGTTCTGGCCGGCGCACAGGGAATTCGGGTTGTTGAACGGCGATGACGCCGCAAGCAAGGAGACTTGGAATGAAGCGTTTCTCGGGACTTTTGTCGGCTGTGGCCCTGTCGGCCGGCCTCGCGTTCGCGGCCGCGCCGGCGATGGCGCAGCAGCCGCCCGCTGCGCCCAGCGTCAAGCAATCGACCCCTGCGGCGATTGGGTACGCCAAGGAAATCCTGACGATGAAGAACGTGCAGGTGATGTATGCCGGCGCCGTGCCGGGCATCATCGAGAAGACCAAGACCGGTCTGCTCCAGCAATACCTCAACTACCAGAAGGATCTCGACGAGGTCGCGGTGATCGTCGCCAAGGCCTACGCCGGCCGCGAGAAGGAGATCGGCGACGGCATGGCGCAGATCTACGCCGCCGAGTTCACCGAGCAGGAGCTGAAGGACCTCGTGACGTTCTACAAGACGGCGCTCGGTCAGAAACTTTTGATCTCGGAGCCAAAGGCAATCAACGACTCCCTGCAATATATGCAGCAGTGGGCGCAGCAGTTTGGCGTGCAGGTCAACGCCCAGTTCAAGGCCGAGATGAAGAAGCGCGGCAAGGATATCTAAGCGCGCCATGTGACCTCGCCCCGCTTGCGGCGGCTATCGCATATGGCGTGTCAGGCGCTTTGGCCCTGACGTTTCCGCATCCGTCATGGCCGGGCTTGTCCCGGCCATCCACGTCTTTCTTGCTGCGGAAACCAAGACGTGGATGCCCGGGACAAGCCCGGGCATGACGAGTGATGAGGACAGCGCGGGGCGAGGCGTAGTGAGAGAGGGTTGCCATGGCCGAGTATGACGTCGACCTGTTTGTCATCGGTGGCGGTTCGGGCGGGGTTCGCGCCGCGCGCATCGCCGCCAATTATGGCGCCAGGGTCATGGTCGCCGAAGAGTACCGGATGGGCGGCACCTGCGTGATCCGCGGCTGCGTGCCGAAGAAACTGTTCGTGATCGGCAGCCACGTCCACGACGAGATCGAGGACGCGGCCGGCTTCGGCTGGCGCATCGGCCAGGTCTCGTTCGACTGGGCCACTCTCGTCGCCAACAAGGACAAGGAGATCGCCCGGCTCGAGGCTGCCTACACCACCAATGTCGAGAAATCAGGCGCGCGGATCGTGAAGACCCGCGCGGTGCTGGAGGATGCCCACACGCTCCGCCTCGCCACCGGCGAAAAGGTGACCGCGAAATACATCCTGATCGCGACCGGCGGCGCGCCCAACCACGGGCCGGCCGTACCTGGCATCGAGCACGTGATCTCCTCGAACGAGGCGTTTCACCTCAAGGAGCTGCCGAAGCGGATCGTGATCCAGGGCGGCGGCTATATCGCGCTGGAGTTCGCCGGCATCTTCAATGGCTACGGCTCCGACGTGACCGTGATCTACCGCGGAGACAACATCCTGCGCGGCTTCGACGAGGACGTGCGCAAGCATGTCCGCGCCGAGATGGAGAAAAAGGGCATCACCATCATCACCGGCTGCACGGTGGCGAAGGTCGACAAGCACGGCCATGATTTCACCACCCATCTGTCGAGCGGATCGAGCATCGCCTCCGACCAGGTGATGTTCGCGATCGGCCGGCATCCGAACGTCGGCCATCTCGGGCTCGAGGCTGCCGGCGTCGCCATCAATCCCGCCAATGGCGGCATCCAGGTCGATGCCTGGTCGAAGACCTCGGTCGACAACATCTATGCGGTCGGCGACGTCACCCACCGCACCAATCTGACTCCCGTCGCGATCCGCGAGGGCCATGCCTTCGCCGACACCGTGTTCGGCAAGCGCCCGGTCGCGGTCGACCACGCGACGATCCCGACCGCGGTGTTCTCGCAGCCCGAGGTCGGCACGGTTGGCCTGACGGAAGAAGAGGCGCGGGCGCAGTTTTCCCACGTCGACATCTACAAGACCGATTTCCGCCCGATCAAGGCGACGATGTCCGGCCGCGACACCCGGGTGCTGATGAAGCTCGTGGTCGACGGTGTGAGCGACCGCGTGCTCGGCTGCCACATCGTCGGCGACTGCGCCGCCGAGATCACCCAGGCGGTCGCGATCGCCGTGAAGATGAAGGCGACCAAGGCCGATTTCGACGCCACCGTCGCGCTGCATCCGACCGCCTCCGAAGAGCTGGTGACGATGCGGACGCCAACCGCGCGGCACGTGCGGCAGGCGGCGGAGTAGGGGGCTGCCGTCGCGAGATTTCTCCCGGATCAGAGGGAAGCGTCTCGATGAGGTTTCTGGTGCTGTGGCTGATCCTCGTCGCAGCACCGGGCCTCGCGCGTGCCGAGGACGCAATATTCAAGGTCGGCGTCACCACGCGCGATTTCACTCTGGCCGAACCTTACGATTGGCGCGGTGCCAGCGTGCATGCGCTCCGCGCCACCATCTGGTACCCGGCCGCGGCCGATGCGCGCGAGCAACCGCAATGGATCGGGCCGCGCATCGTCCCGTTCATCAGCACCGGCAGCGCCGCGCCTGATGCGACGCCGGCGGCGGGGCTCCGCCACCCGCTGATCCTGCTGTCCCACGGTTTTGGTGGCTCGGCGTCCAATCTGGCCTGGCTCGGCGCGGGGCTTGCGGCGCACGGATTCATCGCCGTTGCGGTCAACCACCCCGGCAACAACGGATCCGAGCGCACGACCGTCGACGGTTATGCGCTGACGTGGTTGCGCGCGGTCGATCTCAGCGCGCTGATCGACGCCATGCGCGCCGACAGCACGTTCGGCGACCGGATCGACCCGGCGCGGATCGGCGCCGCCGGCCATTCGTATGGCGGCTACACCGTGATCGCTATCGCCGGCGGCATCACAGATCCGGAACGGACTCCGGCATTCTGCCGCTCGCCCGCCGCCGATGCGCTGTGCACGTCGCAGTCGGGCGCGACAGAGCTGCGCCAGAAGAGCGTGTTGCGTTTGACGACCGATCCTGATTTCCGGCAGCGCTACAGTCTGGCCGGCCAGTCCTATCGCGACGAGCGCGTTCGCGCCGTGTTCGCGATGGCGCCGGGGCCGGTGCCGGCCTTCACGCCGGAGAGCCTTGCCGGCATATCGATCCCGATCGCGATCGTCGCGGGAAGCGCCGACGAGATCACGCCCATAGCCTCAGGCGCCGAGGCGCTCGGCAAAGCTGTTCCCCATGCGACGCTGAAGCTGTTTCCGCATGCGGGCCACTTTGTCTTCTTCGGGACCTGTACCGCGATAGGGCGCCTGGTCATCGGGGGGACCGTATGCCGCGATCCCGACGGCACCGACCGCGACGCAGTTCATGCCGAGACCATCAGCCTTGCGCGCGATTTCTTCACGGCGAACCTGCGCTGAGCGGACTGCGCCAGGCGGCGGAGTAGGGGGCTACCCGCACGCCGCCGGTGCGTGGTGGGTAATCGCGCGACCCGGCGCCCGCCACCACACAATCTGATTGCTCCCGGCCGCGCCGCGTCGCAGACTGCGGCGGCGCACCATATCGCGCGCGTTTTGGAACGTTGTGCCGGACTGGAAGTTCCCCTTTCAAACGATTTGATATTCGCGATTAAGGGAGCCGCTCATGAAAGGTCCCACCGAGCAGGAGATCAGGACCCGAGCCTACGAGTTGTGGAAGGACGCCGGCGAACCGCACGGCAACATGGATCAGCTCTGGTATCAGGCCGAGAGAGAACTTTTGGCGCGCAAGGCCGCCAATGGCGAGACGCCCTGCGGGATGAACGGCCATCACAAGCCAACGTCAGTCCAGTAGAGAGCCGGATCGCGCTCGACGCAATCGACGGCATGCGATCGCCGCGTCCATCGGGCGCGGCGATCGCATCTCGCTTCCCGCTTCCCGGCGATACGATTCGAGATCACCTCGAAGCCGGCGAGGCAACCCACCGGCGCTAGGAACGTCTCTCTGCCGCGGACATTGACATCGGTGTCCCAAACGACGGGAGGAAAGAAATGATCCGACCGATTGCCGTTGCTCTTTCAGTTCTCATCGCCTCGACGTCCCTTGCCTTCGCGCAGGCAAGCTCGAGCTCCAGCGGCAGCGCAAGCTCCAGTGGCAGCGCGAGTTCGAGCAAGAGTTCGAGCGGTTCGGGCAGCGCCCAGGGCTCAGCCTCGACGACGGGACAAGGGCAGCCACAGAAACCGCCGAGCGCAACAGACAAGTAATCAAGGAGGCCGCAGGAGTAAGCGGCCTCTTTCATGTGTGGTCTTCAGGCTGCCATCGATCGCCTTCAATCTGGCGAGCCCGGAGGCATCCATGAACGACGCGATCGATCTCGCACAAAAGCTGTCGACCTTTTCCGACCACTGGTCGCCGCGCACCGTCGCGCAATTCAACGCCTGCGACGTCATGGTGGTGAAGGTGCAGGGCGAGTTCGTCTGGCACAAGCACGACGACACCGACGACTTCTTCCTCGTCCTGAAAGGCGTGCTCGACATCGAGCTGCGCGACCGCACGGTGACGCTGAGAGAGGGCCAGATGTTCATCGTGCCGAAGGGCGTGGAACACAGGCCCGTCGCACGGGAGGAGGTGCATCTGCTGCTGATCGAGCCTACGGGGACGCCGAACACCGGCGATGGCGAGACGGCCGCGCCGCGCAAGCTGGTCTGAGGCCTTCAGTTCACCGCGACAAAAAAAGGGCTCCAGCACTTGACCGGGACGGACAGCGCTGGAGCCGTCAAGTAAGCGCCCATGTTCGATCCGCCGGGTGACGACAGCTACGTAGCGAGGTGGGTGCGGGTTTCAGTGTTGAGAGAAGTTGATCAACGGGCGTTGCTCTGCGCCAAAGCGCGAAATTCATAAGTCCAATCAAAGCGATCACCCCTGTCCAGTGCCCTCGCGGAAAATATTCCGCTTGGCGTTCGACCCAACTCAGATGTTCAATCTGGCCGTCTCACCCGATTGAGGGGCGCGTCGCGGTCGTCACGAGTGTTGCGGTGGACGCCGCGCATGCGAGAGACGAAGTGCATGTGAGGCGGACCCCGTCACCCTGAGGAGCGCGTAGCGCGTCTCGAAGGGTCGACGGCCACCAGCCGGGCCGTGCATCCTTCGAGGCTCGCCCAGTGGCGCAAGTACGCCGCAAGGCTCGCACCTCAGGATGACGGGGTCGATAGCCGTCATGCGAGCGAAGCAATGACGCCGCGGCCCATCGGTTCAATAACCACTGCCTCTGGAATACTGGATCGCCCGGTCGAGCTGGGCGATGACACCGGAGGTGGGGTACGCCAATGAAGCTGCGAGCGACGCTACAAACGACCGCGCGAGAACCATCCGCATCGTCGTCCTGGCGAAAGCCAGGACCCATTACCCCAAATGTTCGTTGCTGCACGACGCTGGGGCCGCGATCCCGTTCACAAACAAATGCGGTGGTTATGGGTCCTGGCTTTCGCCAGGACGACGGTGGTGAAAATTTGCGGCTACCCCTCCGCCTCGAGCCACTCCGCGGCGCCGCGCCACAGTGCGTCGCGGTGTTCGCTGCTGAAGAAGCCGAAATGGCCGATCGTCTTGACGCCGGCGTCAGTGGGGTGGATCGAGATGATCTCCGGCGTGGTCGAGGTGAACGCGGAGCACAACAGCTCGACCGCCGGACGCGTCGCCCAGGTGTCGTCGGTCATGCTGATGGCGCGGAGCTTGCCCTTGAACTTTGGAAAATTCTCGCGCGCGGCCAACGTCGTGTCGTCGAGCAGATAGCGCTCGCGCATCACCCAGCGGGTCCATTGCTCGAACACGCCCCTCGGCAGGTCCATGCCGAGCCCGGCCCAGCCGGGCAAATAGCCGAGCGTGCGCGTCAGCGGCAGGCCGATGCCGTTCATGAAGGCTATGACGCGATAGCGCTCGGGCGAGGCCATCAGTTTCCAATATGCGGCTTGCGAGGCGATCAGCAGCACGCGCGGGATCTCGGCATTGTTCGGCAACAGGCCGAGCGCTTGGCCGCCGAAGGAGTGGCCGACATAGGCAAACGGCAGGCCGCGGTAGCGCTCGCGCATCCAGCTCACGGCGGCGGTGGCATCGAGCGCGGCCCAGTCCGCCATCGTGGCCTTGAAGCCGGCGAGCGACTTCGGCTTGTTGAGGCCGGTCGCCGCCATCGGCCGGCTATCGCCGGTGCCGCGGTAGTCGTAGGTCAGGACCGCCGCGCCGCGGCGGGCGAGGTAGCCGGCAAAGCCGCGATAGACTTTTCGGGACACGGCGGTCGCCGAATTGATCAGCACGGCGTGGCGCTTGGCACCGCGCGGCAGGAACAGCGTCGCGGCGAGCGGATAGCCGTCCGCGGCCGGCACGACGATGTCGTCGCTAAAAACGTCGTCAAGCGTGGCGGAGGCCACGGCGATTTCCCTGGCATTCATGGTATGGTCCAGCAAAGGCGAATCCGCATTTTCCTGCAAGAGTTTGACGGGATTGCAGGAATCCTTCTAGCGGGGGAGCGGGCGGCTGTGTATAAGCCGGGCTTTCCCGTCGATTAAGTCGCGGTTTTTGCTCAGGAGTTGACCTCATGTCCGAGCGGTGGACACCCGATAGCTGGCGCGCCAAGAAGGTGCTGCAGGTGCCCGATTATCCCGATGCCAAGGCATTGGCCGATGTCGAGGCCCAGCTTGCGACCTTTCCGCCGCTGGTGTTCGCCGGCGAGGCGCGCAGCCTGAAGAAGGCACTGGGGCGGGTCGCCGCCGGCGAGGCCTTCCTGTTGCAGGGCGGCGACTGCGCCGAGAGCTTCGCCGAGCATGGTGCCAACAACATCCGCGACTTCTTCCGCGTGCTGCTGCAGATGGCGGTCGTGCTGACCTATGCCGGCGCGCTGCCGGTGGTGAAGGTCGGCCGCATCGCCGGTCAATTTGCAAAGCCGCGCTCGTCGCCGACCGAGAAGCAGGGCGACATCGAGCTGCCGAGCTATCGCGGCGACATCGTCAACGACATCGCCTTCACGCCGGAAGCGCGCATCCCCGATCCGCAGCGCCAGCTGATGGCCTACCGGCAGTCGGCCGCGACGCTGAACCTGCTGCGCGCCTTCGCCACCGGCGGCTTCGCCAATCTCGGCAGCGTGCATCAATGGATGCTCGGCTTCCTGAAGGATTCGCCGCAGTCCCGCCGCTACAAGGAGCTGGCCGACCGCATCTCGGATGCGCTGAACTTCATGCGCGCCTGCGGCCTCGACCTCGAGAGCCATCCCGAGCTGCGCGCCACCGATTTCTACACCAGCCACGAGGCGCTGCTGCTCGGCTACGAGCAGGCGATGACGCGGGTCGATTCCACCACCGGCGACTGGTACGCGACCTCCGGCCACATGATCTGGATCGGCGACCGCACCCGGCAGCTCGATCACGGCCATGTCGAATATTTCCGCGGCATCAAGAACCCGATCGGCCTGAAATGCGGCCCGTCGCTGAAGCCGGACGAGCTGTTGAAGCTGATCGACATCCTCAACCCCGACAACGAGCCGGGACGGCTGACGCTGATCAACCGCTTCGGCGCCGACAAGGTCGGCGACCATCTGCCGGGCCTGATCCGCGCCGTGCAGCGGGAAGGGCGCGTCGTGGTGTGGTCGTGCGATCCGATGCACGGCAACACCATCACCTCGACCTCGGGCTACAAGACCCGGCCGTTCGACCGCGTGCTGTCGGAGGTGAAGTCGTTCTTCCAGGCCCATGCCGCCGAGGGCACCCATGCCGGCGGCGTGCATCTGGAGATGACCGGGCAGGACGTCACCGAATGCATCGGCGGCGCCCGCGCCATCACCGATGAGGATCTCAACGACCGCTACCACACGGTCTGCGATCCCCGTCTCAACGCCGAACAGTCGATCGACATGGCCTTCCTGATCGCCGAACTGCTGAAGCAGGAGCGCGCCGGCAAGGTCAAACCGATGCCGGCCGCTGCGGGGTTGTGATTTGGGGCAGGTGACTTGGGGACAGTGACTTGCTGAGGTTCTGGCGGGCCACCATCAACTCGCGCAACGGGCTGGCGTTCGCCATTCGCTCGGAGCAGGCGATTCGCGAGGAGGTGGTGGCGCTCGTGCTGTCGCTGCCGCTGGCCTGGCTGGTCGGCGCCACCGTGATGCGCCGGGTCGAACTGGTCGCGACTGTGGTGCTGGTGCTGGTGATCGAGCTGCTCAACACCGCGATCGAGAAGCTCTCCGACCGCCTGACCATGGATCACGATCCGCAGATCGGCCGGGTCAAGGACATGGGCTCGGCCGCGGTCGGCGTCGCGCTGGTGATGGCCGGGGTGTTCTGGCTGTTCGCTCTCGCCGAGCGCATGGGGGCGTTCTGAGTCTGACCATGATCCGGAACGGCAAGGCGTAGGAGGTCATCGTGAGCGCCAACAAGGCGATCAAGCTTGCGGTGATCGGACGCGGTCTGATCGGATCGGCGGCTGCGCGACATCTGGCCAAAATGGGCCACGACGTTGCACTGATCGGGCCCGATGAGCCGGCCGATTTTTCGCAGCACAGCGGCGTCTTTGGCAGCCATTACGATGAAGGCCGCATCACGCGGACCTACGATCCGGGAGCGTTCTGGCGGCAGGCGAACCGCGCTGCGATTTCGCGCTACGGCGAGATTTCCGCTGAGAGCGGTGTCGAATTCTACCGCGAAGCCGGTGCGCTTCACGTCGGCAACAGCCAAACCACCGATGTCGCATCGGTCGGCACGATCTGCGCCGAAGACGGGATCGCTTGCGAAGAATTTCGTGATGCGGGGCTCGCCGAGCGATTTCCGTATCTCAAATCAACCGCGGGAATGCAGGGCTTTTTCGAGCCGCGCAATGCCGGATACATCTCACCGCGCCGCCTGGTCCGGGCGCAGACGATCGCGGCGGAGCGGGCAGGCGCGCGGATTATCGACGAAGTTGCGCTGGGGATTTCGGAGAACGGCTCCGGCGTGACGATCCGGACGCGATCGAGGAGCGTCGAGGCCGAGCGCGTTCTCGTCGCGGCAGGCGGGCACACCCAGTCGTTGCTTGGTCGCTCGCTGGGATTCACGGTCTATGCGCGCACCGCGGCGCTGTTTCGGCTCGGTGCGGCGGAGGTCCAGCGCCTCGCCGGAATGCCATCGATGCGTTGTCTGGGGCCCAAGGGCGACAATCCCTATATCCTGCCGCCGATCCTCTATCCGGACGGCCAGACCTGGTTGAAGCTCGGCGGTGATCCGGTCGACATTGCGCTCGACAGCGAGGCTGACATCAAGGACTGGTTCCGATCGGGCGGATCGGTTGACGTTGCTGATCACCTGCAAGAGCAGATCCTTGCCCGTATCAGCGACCTCAGGTTCGAGGAACGCCGCGTGGTGCCGTGCATGACCACCTTTGGCGACACGGGCTTGCCCTGCATCGGACCACTTTCCGAGCGGGTGACGGTCGCATTCTGCTGCTACGGCAAGAGCGCGAAATGTTCGGACGAATTGGGCCGGTTGGGTGGTATGGCGCTGCTCGGCGAGGTCAGAGCCGAGCTTGCGCCCTGACCAGCCCCCGACATGGTGCGATTTCTGCAATCGCACCATGACCGGACGACCATTGAAGTTTGCCCTTGTGCGGGACAACATGACGATATGAGCGAACAACAGATCAAGATCACCCTGGCGCAACTCAATCCGACGGTCGGTGACGTCACCGGCAACGCCGCGAAGGCGCGTGCCGCGCGCGAGAAGGCCAAGGCAGACGGCGCCGACCTTGTGGTGCTGTCGGAGCTGTTCGTCGCCGGCTATCCGCCGGAGGATCTGGTGCTCAAGCCGGCGTTCCAGTCGGCCTGCCGCGCCGCGATCGAGGAACTGGCGCGCGAAACCGCCGATGGCGGCCCGGCCATGCTGATCGGCACGCCCTGGGTCGAGGACGGCAAGCTCTACAATGCCTGCGCGTTGCTCGACGAGGGCCGCATCGCCGCGCTGCGCTACAAGGCCAATCTGCCGAACTATGGCGTGTTCGACGAGAAGCGGCTGTTCGCGCGCGGCCCGGCATCGGGCCCGGTGACGGTGCGCGGCGTTCGCATCGGCGTGCCGATCTGCGAGGACATCTGGCTCGAGGAGTCGGAGGAATACGAGAACGTCGTCGAGTGCCTCGCCGAGACCGGCGCCGAGATCCTGATCGTGCCGAACGGCTCGCCCTATGCCCGCGACAAGGCTGATCTGCGTCTCTCGATCGTGGTCGCGCGCGTCACCGAGAGCGGGCTGCCGCTGATCTATCTCAACGAGATGGGCGGCCAGGACGAATTGATCTTCGACGGCGCCTCGTTTGCGCTGAATGCCGATCTTTCGGTGGCAGCGCAGCTGCCGGCGTTCGAGGAGAACATCACGACGCTGATCTGGCGCAAGACGGCGGACGGCTGGCGCTGCAACGGGCCGATCACGCCGCAGCTCGAGGGCGACAAGGCCGACTACGCGGCCTGTGTGCTCGGGCTGCGCGACTATGTCCGCAAGAATGGCTTTCCCGGCGTGCTGCTCGGCGTCTCCGGCGGCATCGACTCGGCGCTGTGCGCGGCGATCGCGGTCGATGCGCTCGGCGCCGACAAGGTGCGCGGCGTGATGCTGCCGTTCCGCTACACCGCGCAGGTTTCGCTCGACGATGCCGCCATGCTCGCGACCGCGCTCGGCATCCGCTACGAGGTGCTGCCGATCGCCGACGCCGTCAACGGGTTCGAGGCGATTCTCGCGCCGGTGTTCAAGGGGCTGGAGCGCGACATCACCGAGGAGAATCTGCAGGCGCGCGCCCGCGGCACGCTGTTGATGGCGATCTCCAACAAGACCGGCGCCATGGTGGTGACGACAGGCAACAAGTCGGAAATGTCGGTCGGCTACGCCACGCTTTACGGCGACATGAACGGCGGCTTCAACCCGATCAAGGACATCTACAAGACCGAGGTGTTCCGCCTGTCGAGCCTGCGCAATGCCTGGAAGCCGGACGGCGCACTGGGACCGTCGGGCGAGGTGATTCCGGTCAACATCATCATCCGGCCGCCGACCGCGGAGTTGCGCGAGAACCAGACCGACCAGGATTCGCTGCCGCCCTATGACGTGCTGGATGCGATCCTCGAGCGGCTGGTGGAGCGCGAGGAGCCGCTTGCGACCATCATCGCCGCCGGCTTCGACCGCGACGTGGTGACCCGCATCGATCGCCTGCTCAACATCGCCGAATACAAGCGGCGGCAGGCCGCGCCGGGCGTGAAGGTAACGCGCAAGAATTTCGGCCGCGACCGCCGCTATCCCATCACCAACCGCTTCCGCGATTTCGGCCAGGCCTTGCCGGAGCCCGACGACAAGCTGGTGACCCGCACCTCGCGCGCGTCGGCCGAAGCGTTCGAGGGGTAAACCTTACTGCTTCTTCTGCGGAATAAAGGTCGGTCCGACGGTGCGGATCTGGCCGTCGCTCGCGGGCGCGGCCGGCGCCGTGGCGTCAGCGGCGGCAGGCTGCTGCGGCGCTGCCGCGGCCGGCGCACCCTTCTTGCCGGCGGCAGCCTTGGTCTGAGCCCGCTGCTGCATCTTCCGCGCGCTCTCCTCAGTGACGATGATGTCGCCCTGCTGCTCGGCGGACGCCTTGTCGTCGACGGCCTTCAGCGCCTCCGCCCAGCTCTGGCCGGCCGGCTTGCAGGAGCAGGACGGGTTGAACTCGGTGCGGTACTTGAAGGCGTTCGGCAGCGACGAGTAGGACTGGCCGTTGATCGAGACCGCCTGGTTGATGTCCTCGCCGGGATTCCGGTAGGTGAACAGGCTGGCTTCCGCGGCAGGGCACTGCGCCTTGCAAATTTGCTCGTCGGCGCCGAAGCGTGCCTGCGAGGTCGCGAACGAGATCGGGAAATAGGCGCCGTCGCAGGTGCGGACGCAGACCGTGCGGAAGGTGCCGGACTGCGCGCCATATTGCGCGTCGGGCGGGGGCAGCGGATTGGGATTGTTTTGGCCGCCGCCGAACAGGTTCTCGATAAAATTGCCGGGGCCGCGCGCCGCCGCGGCATATTGCGGGCCGCAATTGTTCTGCGCGAGCGCGGTCAGCACTGAGCGGCGCTGGTTCTCGCGGTCGGCGCCGCCGAGTCCGCCGGAGCGCAGCCGCTCCAGATTCGAGGTGATCTGGTCGAGATTGGCGCGCATCTGCTGGATCTGGGTGTTGACCGGACCGCACTGCGCCGAGTTGTTATTGAAGAGCGAAAAGAAGCCGGAACTGTCGCAGCCCATGCGCCGGGCCTGCGCCGTCACGCGATCGAGCTCGCCCTGCTGCCTTGTGGCCGCATCCTGATAGCGGCGGATTTGCTCGTCCTTGGCCGGATCGCCGGTGCCGCCGCCACGATCAATCGCCGCCAGCTGGCCTTCGAGCCGTCCGCACATCGGATTGGCTTGCGGATTTGCCTGCGCGCCCTGGGGGGCCGGGCCAGGCGGGCCCGGGGGCACCTGCGCGAAGGCGCCCGTGGCTGGCAGGGCGATGCCGGCCAGCACGGCGCCGGTCAGAAGCCAGCGAGAGAAGCGAGAACAGGGGCTATTGGGCATATCCGGCCATTAAAACGACGCCGCGCGGCGATCAACGCCAAAGCGCGCGGCCAAGCCGCTTGCAATAGCCGTTTCTCGGGGCAGCGTCACGTCGTTTCCGGGGCGCCGGTGTGGCAATAACCCCGCTTGACCAGCGGCTTGCCGCGGCCTCAGCGCTGGCAGGTGATGGCGACGTATTCGCCACAGACATTGCCGCTGCATTTCTCGTTCGCGGCGTGCGGAACCGCGCCGGTGATCTCGTCCGGATCGACGCGGCGGTAATTGGTGGCCTGCGCAAAATCGCGTGACTGGCAATAGGCGCGGGCGGCGGAGGCGCCGCAGCGGTCGCCGCGCGCCAGACATTGGTCGATGCCGTAGCCGTCGGCCTGGTTGGCGATGATGAAGACGCGGCTGTCGGCTAGCGCGGCCGAGGAGACAAGGAAGAACGTGCAGGCAATCAATGCTGAAATGGGCCGCATGGTGCACCAGTGAAAATGGCGGGGAATCCGCTGGCCCTCCCGATACGCCCAAATGCTCAATAATGATTAACCATGAGGGCGTTGGCGTGATTTTGGCCCGCCCCGGGCGCTGCAAATCGCCCGAAAACAGCCCCTTGACGCCATGCAGGGGGCATGAGACAGGATGGAACCATGAACGGCCACCTCGCCATCTGCAGCATTTGCCGCGAGATTATTAGCTAGCGATTCGCTGGCTGAGGCCGTCTTTTCTCAATCACCCTGAGATCACTGGACGCCCGGCCGCGAGGACAGGTGATCCATGGAATTGCGCCTTTACGACACGTTGACCCGGGAGAAGCGGCCGTTCGTGCCGCTCGATGCCAATAACGTCCGCATGTATGCCTGCGGACCGACGGTCTATGACTTCGCCCATATCGGCAACGGCCGCGCCGCTGTTGTTTTCGACGTGCTGTTCCGCATGCTGCGCCATCGCTATGGCGCCGGCCACGTGACCTATGTCCGGAACGTCACCGACGTCGACGACAAGATCAACGTCCGTGCCGCGCGGGATTATCCCGGCGTGCCGCTGAACGAGGCGATCCGCAAGGTCACCGAGCAGACCTATCAGCAATACCAGGACGACGTCACGGCGCTGGGCTGCTTGCCGCCCACGGTGCAGCCGCGCGCCACCGAGCACATCCCGGAGATGCGCGCGATCATCGAGAGACTGGTCGCCGGCGGCTTTGCCTATGTCGCCGAGGATCACGTGCTGTTCTCGCCGCAGGCTATGAACGCGGCCAATTCGGAGCTGCCGCGCTACGGTGCGCTGTCGAAGCGTTCGCTCGACGAGATGATCGCCGGCGCCCGCGTCGATGTCGCGCCTTACAAGCGCGACAACACCGACTTCGTGCTGTGGAAGCCGTCCAAGCCGGGCGAGCCGTCATGGCCGTCGCCATCAGGCATCGCGGTCGAGGGCCGGCCCGGCTGGCACATCGAGTGCTCGGCGATGGCCTGGAAGCATCTCGGCGAGAAGTTCGACATCCATGGCGGCGGCATCGACCTGGTGTTCCCGCACCATGAGAACGAGCTCGCACAGACCTGCTGCGCGTTCAACTCCGACCGCATGGCCAATGTCTGGATGCACAACGGCTTCCTGCAGATCGAAAGCGAGAAGATGTCGAAGTCGCTCGGCAACTTCTTCACGATCCGCGATCTCCTGGCCGATTGGCCGGGCGAAGTGCTGCGGCTCAGCATGTTGCGGACGCATTACCGCTCGCCGCTCGACTGGACGCTCAAAAGCGCGGAGGAGGCCGCGCGAACGCTCGACGACTGGTATGCGGTTGCGGCCGATGCCGAGCCCGGCGCGCCATCGCCGGCGATGGTCGAGGCGCTTTACGACGACCTCAACACGGCGCAGGCGATCGCGGTGCTGCATGGCCTCCGCAACGCCGCGTCGGCGAGCGAGCAGAGCCGCAAGGAGTTTGCCGGTTCGCTCCGGCTGCTCGGCTTCCTGTCGGAGAGCGCGGCCGCGTGGGAGGGGCGCAAGCAGCAGGCGAGCGGCGTCGATGCTGCCGCCGTCGAGGCGCTGCTCGCCGAGCGCACCGCGGCGCGCGCGCGCAAGGACTTCAAGGAGTCCGACCGGATACGCGATCAACTCGCCGCGATGGGCGTGGTGATCAAGGATGGCAAGGACGCCGACGGCAAGCCGATGACCACCTGGGAGGTTGCGCGATGAGCCGCTCCGCACCCGCATTGCGCCCGTATCTGCCCGACGACGCGCCGCTGCTGGCGGCGATCTTCACGGCCTCGATCATGGACCTGACCGGCGACGATTACAGCGAGGCGCAGCAGGAAGCCTGGGCGGGGGCCGCCGACGACGAGGAGGCCTTCGGCAAGAAGCTCGCCGGGCAGCTGACGCTGATCGCGACATTGCAGGGCGCGCCGGTCGGCTTCGCCTCGCTGAAGGGGGCCGATCACATCGACATGCTCTATGTGCATCCGAGCGCGGTGGGGCAGGGTGCGGGCAGCGCGCTGTGCGACGCGCTGGAGAAGATCGCGAGCGCCCGCGGCACCAAGGCCCTGAAGGTCGACGCCAGCGACACCGCGCTGGAATTCTTCCGCAAGCGCGGCTACGTCGCGCAGCAGCGCAATACAGTCACCGTCAACGACGAATGGCTCGCCAACACCACGATGCAGAAGACGCTCGACGGTGTCGCGACGCCGGGAGGCCACGCATGAGCCGCGAACGCCTCTATCTGTTCGACACCACGCTGCGCGACGGTGCGCAGACCAACGGCGTCGATTTCACGCTGCAGGACAAGCAGGTGATCGCGGCGATGCTCGACCAGCTCGGCATCGACTATGTCGAGGGCGGCTATCCCGGCGCCAATCCGACCGACAGCGAGTTCTTCAGCAGGAAGCCGGTCTTCGACCATGCGCGCTTCACCGCCTTCGGCATGACGCGGCGGCCGGGCCGCTCGGCGTCGAACGATCCGGGGCTTGCCGCCATCCTCGAGGCCAGGGCGGACGCGATCTGCTTCGTCGCAAAATCCTCCGCCTACCAGGTCCGCGTCGCACTCGAGACCACCAACGAGGAGAACCTCGCCTCGATCCGCGACAGCGTCGCGGCTGCGAAGGCGCTCGGCCGCGAGGTGATGGTCGACTGCGAGCATTTCTTCGACGGCTACAAGGAGAACCGCGACTATGCGCTCGCCTGCGCGAAAGCGGCCTATGAGGCCGGCGCGCGCTGGGTGGTGCTGTGCGATACCAATGGCGGCACCATGCCGCATGAGGTCGAGACCATCGTCGGCGACGTGATCAAGCATGTGCCGGGCGCCCATGTCGGCATCCACGCCCATAATGACACCGAGCAGGCGGTGGCCAATTCGCTCGCCGCGGTGCGCGCCGGCGCGCGGCAGATCCAGGGCACGCTCAACGGCCTCGGCGAGCGCTGCGGCAACGCCAATCTCTGCTCGCTGATCCCGACCTTGAAGCTGAAGCAGGAGTTTGCCGAGAAGTTCGAGATCGGCGTCACCGCGGAGAAGATGGCGACACTGATGAAGGTGTCGCGCACGCTCGACGACATGCTGAACCGCGCGCCCAATCGCCATGCGGCCTATGTCGGCGAGAGCGCCTTCGTCACCAAGACCGGCATCCATGCCTCCGCGGTCATGAAGGATCCGCAGACCTACGAGCACGTGCTGCCGGAGTTGGTCGGCAACCACCGCAAGGTGCTGGTCTCCGACCAGGCGGGCCGCTCCAACGTGATGGCCGAACTCGACCGCGCCGGCATCGTCTATGACAAGGGCGATCCGCGGCTGACCCGTCTGGTCGAGGAGCTGAAGGAGCGCGAGGCCGCCGGCTTCGCCTATGAATCCGCCAACGCCTCGTTCGAGCTCCTGGCGCGGCGCACGCTCGGCAAGGTGCCGGAATATTTCAAGGTCGAGCAGTTCGACGTTAATGTCGAGCAGCGCTACAACGCCAACGGCCAGCGCGTCACGGTGGCGCTCGCGGTGGTGAAGGTCGACGTCGACGGCGAGCGGCTGATCTCGGCCGCCGAAGGCAACGGTCCGGTCAATGCGCTCGACGTGGCGCTGCGCAAGGATCTCGGCAAGTACCAGAAATATATCGACGGGCTGAAGCTGATCGATTACCGCGTGCGTATCCTCAATGGCGGCTCCGAGGCGGTCACGCGCGTGCTGATCGAGAGCGAGGACGAGACCGGTGACAGCTGGACTACGGTCGGCGTGTCGCCCAACATCATCGACGCCTCGTTCCAGGCGCTGATGGATTCATTGGTCTACAAGCTGGTGAAGTCGGGCGCGCCGGTGTGAGTGGCTAGGCCGTCATTCCGGGGCGCGTTGAAGACGCGAACTATGGTTCGCAATTGCGCACCTGAGAATCTCGAGATTCTCAGATGTGCAATTGCACATCATAGTTCGATGCTTCGCATCGCCCCGGAATGACAGCATAACGAGGAGGGCGCTTGCATGATCGACCACGTCTCCGTCGGCGTCCGCGATCTCGAGCGCGCCGCGCGGTTCTACGAACCGACGCTGGCCGCGCTCGGCCTGACCCGTGTGGTCACGCGGCCGGCGACGATCGGCTTCGGCAAGGCCTATCCCGAATTCTGGATCAATCTGCGCGCCACGATGGCGCAGGTCGCGCATGAGAGCGGCAGCCATATCTGCCTGCGCGCCAAGACCACCGCCGAGGTCGATGCCTTCCATGCCGCCGCGCTGGCCTCCGGCGGCTTATCCGATGGCGCCCCCGGCCTGCGCCCGCACGACCGGGTGCGCTACTACGCCGCCTTCGTCCTCGACCCCGACGGCAACCGCATCGAGGCCGTGACGTTTCCGAGCGAGTGAGTTTAAATCAGGCGTTCGATTATCCCGACCCGTCATCCTGAGGAGCGCGTAACGCGTCTCGAAGGATGCACGGCCACAGTTGGGCCGTCGTGCTTCGAGACGGCCGCCGCGCGGCCTCCTCAGCATGACGGTGTAGGAGCTGCGAGCCCGAGACGTTACAGCCGCCGCGCCACTTCCGGCGCGAGTTCCTTCGCGGCCGCCGGCTTTCCAGCCACCGCGGAACGGAGCCGCGGCAGGATATCGTCGACGCGGTCGGCCATCAGCACGTTGATCGGAAGCGTCGCGCGGATGAATTCGGTCGTGCGCATGTGGCTCAGCAGCGAGAGCAGGGGTTCCCAGAAGTTGTCGATGTTGGCGAGCAGGATCGGCTTGTGGTGACGGCCGAGCTGCTGCCAGGTCAATTGCTCGACCAGCTCCTCCAGCGTGCCGATGCCGCCGGGTAGCGCCACGAACGCATCCGAGCGCTCGAACATCAGCCGCTTGCGTTCATGCATGTCGGGTGTGACGATCATCTCCTGAACTGAGGTCAGCGCGTTCTCGCGCGCGCGCAGGAATTCGGGAATGATGCCGGTGACCGAGCCGCCATGGTCGAGGGTGGATTTTGCCACCGCGCCCATCAGGCCGATCGAGCCGCCGCCATAGACCAGGCGCACATTGTTTTCGGCAAAGCTCTTGCCGAGCGCGATGGCAGCTTCGATGAAGCGGGGATTGTTACCGGGGCCGGAGCCGCAATAAACACAGACAGTCTTGATTTGGTTCATACGTTCCTTGTGGCACTGCAGCGTAAACAGGGTCAAGACTCGCATATGGGGATTGAGGGTCAAAAAATCCCGTAAATTCCCGCGAATCGCGAACAAATTTCGCCATAAGCCTGTACGCGACATTCAAACGATCTATATGACGAGCACAATGGCAAATCGTGGAAAAGCTGTGGCAGCGGACCGCCGCGCCGGCATGGCAGTGCTCTTCGTTACCCTCCTGGCGCGGGCGGGCTCCTGATGGTGCCGCCGCAACCTCATGTGACCGCTGCTGCAGCGCCCGCGGCCGCGGCGCCGGCCGTCGAGAAGGGGACGCTGGTCGGCACCCTCGTTCATCTCTGGCCCTATATCTGGCCGGGCGATCGCGCCGATCTGAAGACGCGCGTGATCTGGTCGGTGGTGCTGCTGCTGTTCGCCAAGCTCGCGACGCTGTCGGTGCCGTTCACCTTCAAATGGGCGATCGACGCGCTGAACGGCACGGGCTCGGCGCCGGTCGCGGCCTCGAACTGGGTGGTGTGGCTGATCGCCTCTCCGGTGCTGATGACGATCAGCTACGGCGCGGTGCGCATCATCATGGCGGTGCTGACGCAGTGGCGCGACGGCATTTTCGCCCGCGTCGCGATGCATGCGGTGCGGCGGCTCGCCTACATCACCTTCGTGCACATGCACGAATTGTCGCTGCGCTTCCATCTCGAGCGCAAGACCGGCGGCCTGACCCGCGTGCTGGAGCGCGGCCGCTCCGGCATCGAGACCATCGTGCGGATGGTGATCCTGCAGCTGATCCCGACCATCGTCGAGGTCGCGCTGCTGGCTGCGGTGCTGCTCTGGCAGTTCGACTGGCGCTATGTGCTCGCCGTGCTGCTGACCGTCGTCGTGTTCATGTACTTCACCTACATTGCGACCGAGTGGCGGATCGAGATCCGCCGCAAGATGAACGATTCCGATACCGAGGCGAACACCAAGGCGATCGACTCGCTGCTCAACTACGAGACGGTGAAGTATTTCGGCGCCGAGGAACGCGAGGCCAGCCGCTACGACCGCTCGATGGAGCGCTACGAGCAGGCCAGCGTGAAGACCTATACCTCGCTTGCGGTGCTCAACACCGGGCAGGCGATCATCTTCACCGCGGGCCTGACCGCGACCATGCTGATGTGCGCGTTTGGCATCCGCAACGGCACCCACACCGTCGGCGATTTCGTGCTGATCAATTCGATGATGATCCAGCTCTACCAGCCCTTGAATTTCATGGGCATGGTCTATCGCGAGATCAAGCAGGCGATCATCGACATCGAGAAGATGTTCGACGTGCTGGAGCGCAATCCCGAGGTCAAGGATTTGCCGGGCGCCAAGCCGCTTGCGGTGTCCACAGGCAGTGTGCGCTTCGAGGATGTCCGCTTCGCCTACGAGCCCGACCGGGCGATCCTTAAAGGTCTGAGCTTCGAGGTACCGGCCGGCAAGACGGTCGCGATCGTCGGTCCCTCCGGCGCCGGCAAGTCGACGATCTCGCGGCTGCTGTTCCGGCTCTACGACGTTTCGAGCGGCCGCATCCTGATCGACGGGCAGGACATCAAGACAGTGACGCAGGCCTCGCTGCGATCGGCGATCGGCATGGTGCCGCAGGACACCGTGCTGTTCAACGACACCATCCGCTACAACATCCGCTATGGCCGCTGGGACGCCAGCAATGAGGAGGTCGAGGAGGCGGCACGGCTGGCGCAGATCGACGGCTTCATCCGGATGTCGCCGCAGGGCTATGAGACCCAGGTCGGCGAGCGCGGCTTAAAGCTCTCCGGCGGCGAGAAGCAGCGCGTCGCGATCGCGCGCACGGTGCTGAAGGCGCCGCCGATCCTGGTGCTGGACGAGGCGACGTCTGCGCTCGACAGCCACACCGAGCACGAGATCCAGGGCGCGCTGGAGCGGGTGTCGCGCAACCGCACCTCGCTGGTGATCGCGCATCGGCTCTCGACCATCGTCGGCGCCGACGAGATCATCGTGCTGGACCAGGGCCGGATCGCCGAGCGCGGCACCCATGCCCGGCTTTTGGCCGGCGGCGGCCTCTACGCCAGCATGTGGAACCGGCAGCGCGAGGCCGAGGAGGCCCGCGAACGGCTCGCCCAGGTCGATGACGATGGCCCGGCGCCGAATCGCCCGCCGCCGCCGGTCACCGAATCCTCTGACGATTCCACCCCGGTTGCGGGTGAGAAGCCCTTGCCGACCGCCGCGGAATAGTCGATTTAGGGCATGATCCGGAAAAGTGCGAAGCGGTTTTCCGAAAAGATCATGCTTAAACAACCAACTAAAGAGCGATGATCCCATCGCGCTTTAGGGCCTCTCCCGCCAAACCGGGCGGGGAAACGCAAGCGAGCTTTGATGTCGATCGCCAATTCCATCCGCGCGCAGATCCCGCCGATCCACCCCGAGGGGTATCCCTTCATCGGCGGATTCGCGCTGGCGAGCTTGATCCTGTTCTGGATCTGGACCCCGCTGGGCTGGATCGGCACGCTGCTCACGGTCTGGTGCGCGCTGTTCTTCCGCGATCCCGTCCGCGTGACGCCGCTGCGCGACGGCATCGTGGTGTCGCCAGCCGATGGCCGCGTCTCGATGGTGGTGCAGGCGCTGCCGCCGGCCGAACTCGGCCTCGGCGATAAGCCTTTGCCGCGCGTCTCGGTCTTCATGAGCGTGTTCAACTGCCATGTGAACCGTAGCCCAGTGGTCGGCCGCATCGACCGCATCGCCTATCGGCCCGGCGCGTTCATCAATGCCGAGCTCGACAAGGCGAGCGAGGACAATGAGCGCAATTCGCTTGTCATCTCGACCGCCAACGGGCGCATCGGCGTGGTCCAGATCGCGGGCCTGGTGGCGCGCCGCATCGTCTGCTTCGTCAAGGAAGGCCAGTCGATCGGCGCCGGCGAGCGCTTCGGCCTGATCCGCTTCGGCTCGCGGCTCGACGTCTATCTGCCCGAGGGCACCAAGGCTTTGGTCTCCGAGGGCCAGACCGCGGTTGCCGGCGAGACGATCTTGGCGGATTTCCGCGGCGCCGATCCGGGCCGCACCTACCGCGCCGATTAACTCTGTTTCCCCAGCTTTATCGGCTGGTTCCCGGTGCAATGGCGGAGCCGGGCCATGCTTGCTATATTACCAAGCATGATGCCATCCGATCCCAATTCCACCGAGTTTCGCCGCCGGCGGTTCCGCCCGATTCCGGTGCGAATGCTCGTGCCGAACATGATCACGCTGCTGGCGATCTGCGCCGGCCTCACGGCGATCCGGCTGTCGACGGAAGGGCGGATGGAGCTTGCGGTCGCCGCCATCGTGTTCGCCGCGATCCTCGACGGCATCGACGGCCGCGTCGCGCGCCTGATCAAGGGCCAGTCGAAATTCGGCGCCGAGCTCGACAGCCTGGCCGACTTCGTCAATTTCGGCGTCGCGCCGGGCCTGATCCTGTATTTCTGGACGCTGCATGAACTGAACAATGGCGGCTGGATCGCCGCGATGGTGTTCGCGATCTCCGGCGGCCTGCGGCTGGCGCGCTTCAACGCCTCGATCGACGATCCGAACAAGCCGGCCTTCGCCGCCAATTATTTCACCGGCGTGCCGGCGCCGGCCGGCGCGATTACCGTGCTGCTGCCGATCTATCTCGCCTTCCTCGGCGTGCCGATGCCGCCGGCGACGCTGACCGCGTTCTACACGCTCTTGATCGCGTTCCTGATGGTATCGCGGCTGCCGGTGTTCTCCGGCAAGACCGTGAAGATGCGCGTGCCGCCGGAGATGGTGCTGCCGGTGTTCGTCGCCGTGGTGTTCTTCGTGGCGCTGTTGATCGGCTATCCCTGGCACATCCTGTCGGCCGGCTCGGTGCTGTATCTGATCAGCCTGCCCTGGGGCTGGAAGTCCTATCGAGACCAGGAGCGCAGCCTCGCCGCGCAGACGCAGGCGGCGGGTGCAGCCGCGCCGGCATCTGCTGCCGCGCCCTACGCGGCACCGGCCGCGGAGAGTGACCGGGACGATCGTCCGACGCATTTGCACTGACACATCTGCCTGCCCCGTCATCCTCGCGCAAAGGCTTCGCCTTTGTCGCCGGAGGAGCGCGTAGCGCGTCTCGAAGTATGCACGGCCACCAGCGGGGCCGTCGACCCTTCGAGACGGCCGCTGTGCGGCCTCCTCAGGGTGACGGGTATGAAGTTCGTTCGCTCTCTCCCAAATATCAGCCATGAGCGTGGCTCGGTTGGGTTCGCCGCCGATCTCGGCTATAGGCCTAAGACCGGCCAGCGAACGCCAAAAATCAGGAGAGAAACGCCGTGACGACATCCGCTTCCGCCCCGCTTCCTGCCTCCGTCCTTGAAGCGTTGGCGCGCTACGACACGCCGACGATCTGCAACGCGATGGAGATCGTCGCGCCGGAGCGCCGTCTGATCGGCTACACCGTGAAGCCGCTGGTCTGCCCGTTCCCGACGCTGCCGCCGATCGTCGGCTATGCGCGCACGGTCGCGATCCGCTCGGTGCTGAAGTCCGGCCTCTCGGCCGAGGAGCAGTCGAAGCGCCGCATCGAATATTACGAATATGTCGGCACCGGCTTCGGTCCGCGCATCTCCGTGATCCAGGATATCGACGGGCCCGATGTCGGCTACGGCGCGTTCTGGGGCGAGGTGCAGAGCGCCGTACACAAGGCGCTCGGCTGCCTCGGCGTCATCACCGACGGCTCGATCCGCGACATCCCGCAATGGGCCCCGGGCTTCCAGGCGCTGGCCGGCTCGATCGGCCCTTCACACGCCTGGGTACATGCCGAGAGCTTCGGCGGTGAGGTCCGTGTCGCCGGCATGACGGTGCGCTCCGACGATCTGATCCACGCCGACAGCCACGGCGCGATCGTGATCCCCCACGAGATCGCGGCCAAGCTGCCGGAAGCCGCCGAGCTCTGCGGCCGCCGCGAGACCCCGATCCTGGACATCGCGCGCAGCAAGGATTTCACGCTCGAGAAGTTGAAGGAAGCGCTGAAGCGCTCGGCGGAAATTCACTGAGGCAGCATGCGCTGTCGAACTAGGAACGGCGGGCCATGAGGCCCGCCGTTTTGCCTTCAGCCTCACGCCGGCGCGACCTTCGCGATCTCGGACGCGCCGCGCACCGTCATGTCGATGGCGACGTACAAGATCACGGCCAGGCCGACATAGGCGATCCAGCGATGGTTCTGCAGCAGTTTTGCGATGAAGCTGGCGGCCGCGCCCATCATCGCGATCGAGAGCGCGAGCCCGAACACCAGCACGATCGGCTGCTCGCGCGCCGCACCTGCCACGGCCAGCACGTTGTCGAGCGACATCGAGACGTCGGCGACGATGATCTGGGTCGTCGCCTGCAGCAGCGTCTTGCGCGGCGCCTCGGTCCCGCCATGCGCGGTCGTGGTCTCGTGTTCGGTGGCGCGCAGCTCGCGCCACATCTTCCAGCACACCCACATCAGCAGGATGCCGCCAGCCAATAGCAGGCCGACGATCTGCATCAGTTGTGTGGTGACAAGGGCGAACAGGATGCGCAGCAGCGTGGCGGCGCCGATGCCGATCAGGATCGCCTTGCCGCGTTGCTTCTGCGGCAGGCCGGCCGCGGCAAGGCCGATCACGACGGCGTTGTCGCCGGCCAGCACGAGGTCGATGACCACGACTTGCAGCAATGCGCTGAGGGCGTCGAGTGAAAACAGGTCGGACATGGATCATGCTCCCCTTGAGGTCGGGGAGTGGACCGGTTCGACGACGCCGGCTGTTGCCGTCATGCGGACGGAAAATCCGCCACGACGCTGGTCACGTCGCGGGTCGAAGCAGGGCCACTCCAACTGAGTTCCAGTCCGACATCGCAGCTTGTGGCTGCCAGAGGGGCCCGGCCTGGGATTACGGTCGCGTTACCGACGCAGCGCGGCCTGTTCCTCGAAGAACAGCGCCGCCTGATCCGGCTCGCCGAGGATCGCCGCCGCGCACCCCATGAAGGTGAACGCCCCGGCAAAATCCCACAGCGTGAGGTTCGCCGCGCTGCTGCGCACGTGGATCACGCACGCGGCCATCGCGGTAATGGCTGCCTCAGCGAACAACAACAGGCTGAGCGCGGGCAGCACGAGTGCGGGCTCAACCAGACGAACCGTCAGGATGATCGGCAGCGCGGTGAGCACGCCGAACAGCAGGAGCATGCCGTACGGCTCCAGCGAGGGAGCCTTCCGCAAAATCCGGTCTGGAATGGTCGAGGACATTTCGATCCCTGCCGATCCTTTCCGACCCTTGCCGATCCTGGCCTTGTCGTTCATCTCGACGATATCAGAACGCATTCACCTTGACGCGCGGCGCGGCGCCGCGCGACTGCAGGTCGCGCGACAAGCTGACCATGCAGGCATCGTATTTGCACTGGTCAGCAACGCCCTTGGGGCCATCTTTCTGCGGGGATGAGGTCGTGTTTGGTGATAAAATCCCGAACCATCACGTCGATGAGCGCCGCCTGCGGCGCGTCAGGAACCAGGAGGCCGAGCAGATGCGCGACTGCCCAATGGGCCATGCGGCCGCTCTGGGTGACCATGGAGCGGGAGGCCCTGGGCCAACCATGATGGACGCCGTTTTGGCGCCGCCGGCGGCGTGGCATGCCATGGCAATGTCCGCAAGGGGCCTTTATCTTCGGTGGCAGCGCTGGGCGTACGATCGAAAGGCAATTTCGATGAATATGGCAGGCAAGACGGTGCTGATCACCGGTTCCACCGATGGCGTCGGCCGCTACGTCGCGATGAAGCTGGCTTCCGCCGGCGCCCGGGTGCTGATCCACGGCCGCGATACCAAGCGGGCGCAGACCCTGGCCGACGAGATCAAGCGGGTCAGTGGCCGCGAGCCGATGTTCTATCAGGCCGATCTGTCCTCACTGGCCGAGGTCCGCGAGTTCGCCCAGCTGGTGCTCGACGATCAGGAGCGGCTCGACGTGTTCATCAGCAACGCCGGTATCGGCTCGCAGAATGAGGGGCCGGCGCGGCAGACCAGCAAGGACGGCCACGAGCTGCGCTTCGCGGTGAACTATCTCGCCGGCTTCTTGCTCGCGCATCTGCTGCTGCCGCGGCTCAAGGCGAGTGCGCCGGCGCGCATCGTCAATGTCGCCTCGCTCGGCCAGCATCCGATCGATTTCGACGACGTGATGATCACGAAGAACTATAGCGGCGCGCGCGCCTATGCGCAGAGCAAGCTGTCGCAGATCATGTTCACCATCGAGCTTGCCGCGGAGCTCGAAGGCTCCGGCGTGACCGTCAATGCGCTGCACCCGGCGACCTATATGAACACCACGATGGTGCGCGCCAGCGGCGCGACGCCGATCTCGACCGTCGAAAAGGGCGGCGATGCCATCCTGCGTCTGGTCCATGACGACGATGTCGCAGGCCAAAGCGGGCTGTTCTTCGACGGCAGGCGCGAGGTGCGCGCCCATGCCCAGGCCTATGATGCCGAGGCGCGCAAGCGGCTGCGGGCGCTGAGTCTCGCGCTTACCGGCTTGCGGGCTTCCTGACGCGGCGTGACGCCGGCGCGCCATGGGTGCGGTCTTGCGCGCGGATCGCCGCGAACAGACGCTTGCAGGCGGCCTGAACGCCGCGATCGGGCACCGTTGCAATGCCGAGCAGCAGGCCGGGCTGCGCGCGCTTCGATGAGACATACCAGGGCGAGAGCGGGGCGGGCGCCAGCCCATGCGCGAGCGCCTCGCGTGCGATTGCGACATCGTCGGCCTTGTCCGGCAGCGTCAGCATCACCGCGAGGCCGGCAACCCGCACATCGTTGCTCCACGTCCGCAGCGCAGCCGTCAGCGCATCGCGGCTGTCGCAATAGGCCCGTTTGGTTCGTCGGAGATGGCGGATGTAATGGCCCTCTCGCATGAACTCCGCGGTCGAAAGCTGTACCGCCGGTCCGGGGGCAGGGGCGAGGCACGTCGCCACGTCGGCGAACTGCGCCGCCAGCGCTTCAGGGGCAACCAGGAAGCCGAGCCGAAGCGTCGGCGAGATCGTCTTGCTGAACGAGCCGAGATGGATCACGCGGCCGGCAGGATCGAGCGAGGCGAGTGCGGGCGCGGCGCGGCCGTCGAGCTGCAACTCGCCGAGATAGTCGTCCTCGATGATCCAGGCGCCGGCCTGCGCGGCCCAGTCCAGCAGCTGCGCGCGGCGCCCCAGTGACAGCGGCGGGCCGAGCGGCGCCTGCTGTCCCGGCGTCACGACCGCGAGCGCCGCGTCGGGTGCGTGCCGCAGGCCGTGCTCGACATCGATGCCATTGGCATCGACGGGGATCGGGACCGGCTCGAGCCGAGCGAGCTCGAGGCCCTTCCGGGTCAAAGGAAATCCCGGGTCTTCCAGCCATGCGCGGCGGCCTTCGAGGCCGAGCACCCCCAGCGCGAGGCCGAGGCCGCCGCTGAAGCCCGACGTGATGACGATCTGTGCCGGCGAGCATTCGATCCCGCGCGCGATCGCAAGATGCGCTGCGATCTCGCGTCGGAGTTCGATCTCGCCGCGCGGATCGATGGTGCGCGTCACCGCGCTCAATTCCGCCCGCACGGCGCGTGCGCGGATTCGCGCCAGCAGCTTGGCGGGGAGGGTCTCTTGCGCGGGGACACCCATCCGGAAGATGCCCTGACCGCTCAAATCCTGAAACATCTCCACGACCGAGCCGGGAACGACCGGCGCGTCGGGCTTCGCCGCTTTCCTCGGCCGCATCGCGACGGTGGTGCCGTTCGCCTTCGACGACACGATGTGCTGCGCGTCCGCCAGTCTGTCGTAGGCCGCCCGCACGGTGCCGCGCGCGACGCCGAGCTGGGCGGCGAGGTCGAGCCATGACGGCAGCCGGGCGCCCGGCACCAGCACGCCATTGTCGATCGCCGCCGCAATCGCCTTGCGGATCTGCTCGGACAGCGGCGTCCTGGCCGAGCGGTCGAGCGCGATGGGAAGCGGGTTTGGCATGGCCCGTGGTACACCAATTCGGTTCATTCTTGGTGCTTCATTTTGGCCGTGTGCGCCCGCATTTATTTGTCAGCAATGGAGGCACATGATGAATACCTTATGGACGACGCTGCTGGCCTGCGCCGCGCTTGCGACCCCTGCGATGGCGCAATCGGTGACGCCGAAATTCGAGCACGCAATTACCAACATTCCCGGCAAGTCGCTGATCGCGGTCGAGGTGAATTTCCCGCCGGGCGAGCCGTCGGCGCCGCATCATCATGCCAAGTCGGCTTTCCTTTATGTCTACATTCTGCAGGGCGCGATCGAGAGCCAGCTGGAGGGCGAGGCGGCGCACGTCTATCGGGCTGGCGACAGCTTCTTCGAGCCGCCCGGCGCGCATCATGTGCTCGGCCGAAACGCCAGCGCGACCGAGCCGGCGAAGCGGCTTGCCGTGTTCGTCGTCGACAGCAACGACAAGGCGCTGACCGTCTTCGACAAGGAAGGACACAAGCAGTGAGCATGCGGATCGATTACAACAAGGCCGCGCCCGCCGGCATCAAGGCGCTCGGCGGCGTCTATGGCTACATCACGCAAAGCGGGCTCTCCGCGACGCTGATCGAACTGGTCTATCTGCGCATCTCGCAGATCAACGGTTGCGCCTACTGCCTCGACATGCACACGCGCAGCCTGCAGAAAATGGGCGTCAAGATCGAGAAGCTGGCGCTGCTGCAGGTCTGGCGCGAGGCGGAGACGCTGTTCGACGCCGAGGAGCGCGCAGCGCTGGCCTGGGCCGAGACGGTCACGCGCGTGTCGGAGACCGCGATCCCGGACGCGGATTATCAGGCAGCGCGCGCGGTGTTCAACGAGAAGCAGCTGGTCGACCTGACCATCGCAATCGGACTGATGAACACCTACAACCGGATCGCGATCGGTTTCCGCAATCCGCCGCAGGCGGTGGTCGAGCATTCGGCGGCGGCGTGAATGCGCAAATCTCGTAGGGTGGGTTAGCCGCCCACGAGTGCGGTCGTTCGGCAAGCGATGGTGCAAGGCGTAACCCACCATCCTTGTTGCGCGTAAGGTGGTGGGTTACGCGGAGTTTATCATCGGGCCGCGCTTCGCGCCGACCCGTTGGCTAACCCACCCTACGATTCCTGTTTCGCCTCGACCGGCTTCGTCGCGAATTGCGGAAAGGTCTCGGCCACGACAGGTCCGTCCAGCCGCCACGAATAGCAGCCGCCGACGAAGAACGGCGGCTCGGTCGCGTCGCGCTGGTGATCGAGCGAGCCGCGGCCCTGCGGATCCTTGCCGGCGGTCGCGGTCTGGAACAGCGTCGTTACCGCCGGCCCCAAGAGCTCGGCGAGATGGGTGCAGGTTTCGAGCTTGCCGATCTTGCGCCTGACAATCTCGCGCCAGCCCTTGCCGATGCGCTCGCCTACCAGGCGCTGCAAGATACCCTCGACATCGAGGCAGGACGGGTAGGGCGTCGAGGCCATCGTGGTGCCGGTCTCGCGGATGGTAAAGCTGTCGTCGACCGCGAGCCGCAGCCTTATGTCGTGCACGGGATCCTCCGGCTGCTGCTGGCCGCGATACTTGTCGTGCCGCGCATAGGGCTTGGTGTCGACCAGCCGTGCCTCGACCTCCCACAGCCCGTCGTCGCGGAGATAGCCCAGACATTCGACGGAGCGGCGGTGCATCAGGCGGCGGGGCTTGCCGTCGGCATTGGTATCAGGTGCGGACATCGGAACTCGCTGGATTGAATCTGGAATTGATCCAATCGGCCGCATGCTCCGATGTCAACGCCTGAGGCCCGCGCGGCGCCATGCATTGCGTAGGGTGGGTTAGCCGCCCGCGAACGCGGTCGTTCAACAAGCGGTGGCGGAAGGCGTAACCCGCCGTCTTTCGCGGCACGAAGTCGGTGGGTTACGCGGAGCCTGTCATCGGGCCGCGCTTCGCGCGGACCCGTTGGCTAACCCACCCTACGATTCCCGCGTGCCGGCCTCAGCTCACCCGCCGCTCGCGGTTCTCCCAATACGGCTTGCGCAGCTCGCGCTTCAATATCTTTCCCGCGCCGGAGAGCGGCAGCGGGGTTGCGGTGATGTCGACGCTGCGCGGGCATTTGTAGCCCGCGATCAGCGCCTTGCAGTGCTCCATCAGCTCTTCCGGCGTGGCGCCGGCGCCGCTCTTCAGCACTACGACGGCGTGCACCTGCTCGCCCCAGCGCTCGCTCGGGATGCCGATCACGGCGCATTGCGCCACCGCGGGGTGCTGAGCGAGGGCGTTCTCGACCTCAGCCGAATAGACGTTCTCGCCGCCGGAGATGATCATGTCCTTGACGCGGTCGACGACGTAGACGAAGCCGTCCTCGTCCATGTAGCCGCCGTCGCCGGTGTGCATCCAGCCGTCGATCACGGCGCGCGCGGTTTCCTCGGGCCGCTCCCAATAGCCCATCATCACCATATCGCCGCGCACCGCGATCTCGCCGACGGTGCCCAGCGGCACGACCTTGTCTTCGGCATCGACGATCTTCACTTCAGCGCCAAGCGTGGCGCGGCCGGCGCCGCGGTGTCGGCCCTTGGCGCGGCCGTCGCCGATATGCTCCTTCCAGTGCAGGATCGTAGCGATCGGCGACAGTTCGGTCATGCCATAAGCTTGCGTGAATTCGACATGCGGCAGCGCCTTCATGGCGCGCATCAGCACGGCGTCGCTGATCACAGAAGCGCCGTAGGAGATGCCCTTCAGCGACGACAGGTCATAAGTGCCGAGCGTGGGGTGATCGACGAACATCTGGATCATGGTCGGCACCAGCAGCACGTCGGTGACGCGCTCCTTCTGAATCGCAGTGGCGACGCCATCGGGCGTAAAGCCCTGGATCACGACGTTGGATCCGCCCGACAGCAGCACCGAATACATCGCAGCGCCATTGGCGAGGTGGAACATCGGTGCGGCGTGCAGATAGATCGTGCTGCCCGGCCACAGGCCTTCGCCGAGCGCGTTGAGCGCATTGGCCATCAGATTGCCGTGGCTCAGCATTACGCCCTTGGAGCGGCCGGTGGTGCCGCCGGTGTAGAAGATGCCGGCGAGATCGTCGCGCGAGCGCATCGCGTCCGCCATCGGTTCGCTGCGCGCGATCAGCGTCTCGTAGTTGTCCATGTCTGCGGGGGTCTCGCCCTCATCGGCATAGACCAGCTTGAGGCCGGGGATGGTGGTTGCGAGCGTCGCGCCGACCGGTGCAAAGGCCTTGTCGACGAACAGGATTTTGGCGCGGCAGTCGCGCAGCGCGTCCTCGTTTTCGAGGGGGCTCCAGCGGATGTTGAGCGGCACGATCACGGCGCCGGCCCAGCCGACCGCAAGGTACAGCTCGAGATAACGATCGGAGTTCAGCGACAGGATCGCGACGCGGTCGCCGTTGTCAGCGCCAAGGCCGCGGATCGCCGCGGCGAGGCGGGCGACGCGGGTGCCGACCTCGCGCCAGTTGCGTCGTCGCTCACCGCAGACGACCGCGAGCCCGTTTGGATTGACCTGCAGCGCCCGCCGCAGCCCGTGTGTGATGTTCACTTCCGTCCTCCCTTGGTGCGTTTCCGTTGTGAGGCGGTCTGTCCGCCTTCTCTCCAGCTGGAACGGCTGCTTTGTGCGCCGTTGTTTTGCGCGTTGATGTCGTGGCAATCCCCTCGGTGAGGCGGATCGCGAATTCCTCGGCGACGGCGCGTCCGGTCAACTCACCGCCGGGCTGGAACCAGTGGCCGATCCAGTTCAGCGAGCCCGCGATCGCAAACGCCGCGAGCTTCGGGTCGCACGGTTTGACCGAACCGTCCTCGACACCCTGTACGATGTAGTCGCGGAAGGCGCGGTCGATCCGCCGCTTCGCCGTCTGCACGATCTTGCGATTGTCCTCGCTGAGGTCGCGGATGTCGAAGCGGACCAGGCTCTTGCCGTAGTCCTCGGTCATCAGCTCGGCATAGCGGACCACCAGCTTGCGCAGCTTCGCAAGGCCGCTGCCGCTGCCGGCCGAGGTCTCGGCAATGCATTCGTCGACCAGCTCGTTGCCGATCGACCAGCACTCGAACAGGATCTCGTCCTTGCCGCGGAAGTAATTGTAGAGCGCGGGCTTGGTGATGTTGAGCCGCTTGGCGACGTCGTTCAGCGTGGCGCGGTGATAGCCCTGTTCGAGGAACAGCTGCACGGCGGCGCGCAGCACCGCCTCGCGCTTCTCGTCGCGGGCGCGGCGCCGGCTCTCGAAGGGCAGCCAGGGGGACTGGCTGGAGGAGGGGATGTGTCCGTCGTCCATGTGAGGCCGATACCGTGAAGCCGATGCCGCATTGACTCTGCGTGAGGTGCCGTATATTACCCATGGGTAATAAATAGTCCAGCGGGTAAGTTTCGGGAGGACACGCGATGACGTCACGCACCTATGTTGCCGGGGTCGGCATGATCCCGTTCGTCAAGCCCGGCGCCAATGCGCCGTATCACGTGATGGGCGCCGAGGCCGCCAGGCTCGCGCTCGCCGACGCCGGCCTCGACTACGGCCGCGTGCAGCAGGCCTATGTCGGCTATGTCTATGGCGACTCCACCTGCGGCCAGCGCGCGCTGTATCCGGTCGGCATGACCGGGATCCCGATCGTCAACGTCAACAACAACTGCTCGACCGGTTCGACCGCGCTGTTCCTGGCGCGGCAGGCGATCGAGTCAGGCGCGGCGGATTGCGTGATGGCGCTCGGCTTCGAGCAGATGAAGCCCGGCGCGTTAGGGGCCGTGTTCACCGATCGGCCCAGCGCGTTCGACGATTTCGACGCTGCGGCCGACAAGCTGGTCGATGCACCCGGCGTGCCGCTGGCGCTGCGCTATTTCGGCGGCGCCGGCTTGAGCCACATGAAGAAATACGGCACGCCGCTCTCCGCGTTTGCAAAAGTGCGCGCCAAGGCGAGCCGCCATGCCAAGAACAATCCGCTGGCGCTGTTCCGCAAAGAGGTCACCGCAGACGACGTGATGAACGACCAGGTGATCTGGCCCGGCGTGATGACGCGGCTGATGGCGTGCCCGCCGACCTGCGGCGGCGCCGCCGCAATCCTGGTCTCGGAGAAGTTCGCCGACCAGCACGGGCTCAACAAGCAGGTCCGCATCGCGGCGCAGGCGATGACCACCGACACCCCGTCGACCTTCGGTGCCGACGACATGATGCAGGTGGTCGGCTATGACATGACGCGCGACGCCGCGACGAAGGTCTATGAAGCCGCCGGCATTGGGCCGAAAGATCTCAACGTTGTCGAGCTGCACGACTGCTTCGCCCATAACGAGCTGATCACCTATGAAGGGCTCGGCCTTTGCGCCCAAGGCGAGGCCGCGAAGTTCATCGACGACGGCGACAATACTTATGGTGGCAAGTTCGTCACCAATCCCTCAGGCGGCCTGTTGTCGAAGGGCCATCCGCTCGGCGCCACCGGCCTCGCTCAGTGCTACGAGCTGACGCGGCAGCTGCGCGGCACCGCGGCGGCGACCCAGGTCGAAGGCGCGCGGCTCGGGCTGCAGCACAATCTCGGCCTCGGCGGCGCCTGCGTCGTGACGCTCTACGAACGCGTCTGAGGTCGTCATGGTCGATCAATCTGCCGTCGGGCGTGCGTTCACGCCGGTGACCGCGCGCGTCGAGCCGGGGCGCCTGCGCTTCTTCCTCGATACGCTCGGCGAGAGCAATCCGGTCTATCGCGACGAGGCGGCCGCGCAGGCCGCGGGTTTTGCGGCGGCGCCGGTGCCGCCGACCTATCTGTTCTGCCTGGAAATGATGGACGCAACCGTGCCGTTCGAGTTCCTGACCGCGCTCGGCATCGATCTCGCCCGCGTGCTGCATGGCGAGCAGCGCTTCGACTATCACGCCCCCGTCATGGTCGGCGACACCCTGACGTTCCGCCCGCGCGTCACTGGCGTCACCGACAAGAAGGGCGGGGCGATGACGCTGATCGTGGTCGACACCCCGGTCACCAACCAGAGCGGCGTCCATGTCGCCGATATCTCGCGCACCATCGTGGTGCGCAATGCGAGGCCGTCATGAGCGCTGCACATCCGGCGGTCGGCGACATCATCGTCCACAAGGCGTTCCCGCCGATCACCCGGCATCGCCTCGCGCTGTATTGCGGCGCCTCTGGCGATCACAACCCGATCCATGTCGACATCGACTTCGCGAAGCAGGCCGGTTTTCCCGACGTGTTCGCGCACGGCATGCTTGTCATGGGCTATCTCGGCCAGGCGCTGACGGATGCGGTCGCGCCGTCGCGCATCCGCTCGTTCTCGACCCGCTTTGCCGCCATCACCCAGCTCGGCGCCCAGCTGACCTGCGAGGGCACGGTGACCGAGCTGATCGAGCAGGGCGGCCAGAAGCGGGCGAAGGTCGCGCTGACGACGAAAGATCAGAACGGCGAGATCAAGCTCGCGGGGGAAGCCGTTATTGCGCTGTAGCGAGATAGTCACGCCAAGCAAGGACTCGTACTCCCTCTCCCGCTTGCGGCAGGGCTGTCCGGGAAAGCTCAGCCATAGCAGAACTCCATCTGGTTGGCGGAGGCTGTGGGTTTGCTGGGGCTGGGGTTGCTGGGCGGAGGCTTGTCGATAGTGGCAAGGGATCGGCGGGTGAACAGGAACTGGCCGACAAGTTCGGCCAGCCTGAGGGGAAGCATTTTGATGCAGTTGGCCCGCGCAGCGATGCGTAGCAGCAGGTAGGCAATCATCGCTGCAAGCACTTGCAGGCGGATCGCATTGTCGTTGGTGCCGAGAAACTTGCGGATATCGAGATGCTGCTTGATCCAGCGGAATAGCAGTTCGATCTGCCACCGGCTCTTGTAGAGGGCGGCGATCTCGACGGCCGTTCGCGTCATATCGTTGGTGAGAAGCGTGATCACGCCGCCGTTCTCCCGCCTGACCTTGATGCGCCGCAGTGGTATCGGCAGTCGCGAGTCGCCTTTGCTGGTGAGCTTCACCTCGTCATCGGCGATGACCTTGAAGCCATCGCCCTTGCGCTTGCGATTAGTGCGTCGCTTGATCTTGCGGAGACGCATGCTTGTCTTCGCCCGGGTGACGAAAAAAGCCTTGCTGTCATTGATCTTCTGCCACCAGTCGAAGCGGCAATATCCCTTATCGAACACGTAGGTTGTGCCCACCTGGATAGGGACATGGCGACCGATCTCGATGTCATTGACGTTCGCATCCGTCACCTCGACGCAGTCCGGGACATCGCCCTTGGGATCGTAGACCATATGCAGCTTCATGCCACGGATGCGGCCGTTCCACGCCGCCCAGGTGCAGAGCTTGCCCAGCGGGATCGGACTGGCGTCGATCAGGCGCACCATCTCCTGGCCTTCGCTCCGCAACTGCCGGCTTGCCATCGCTGATAGTCTGGCAAAGGTTTGCGCAAAAACGCCGGACGGGCGGCGGGCATTGGCATCCGATAGCGTCGAGCGGGACAACCTGCCGGTGCCCAGATGATAGTGGTGCTGAGGATTGGCGTTGAAGCCGGCCACCACGGCGCGCAGGCTGTCGTGACTGCTCAGCTGCGCATAGATCAGCGCCACCAGGTGATCCCAACTCCTGAACGATTTGTCGTAGGCATCCCCGTCCAGACGATCCACAGCCGTCTGAAACTGCCGTCGATTGATCGGTTCAAGCAGCCTTCCAAAAATGCTATCGCGGAATCGCATGCTCGGCCTTCTGTGTCTCGACAACCAGAAAAGGCCGATTTGCCTCGGTCTTGCCGAGCATGCACCGCGACATAGTGAATCATTCCCCGGACAGCCCTGCGCTTGCGGGGGAGGGCTGGGGTGGGGGCTCTCTCCACGAGTCATGTCGCGGAGAGAGCCCCCACCCGCATCGCATCTTCGATGCGATGCGACCTCCCGCGCAAGCGGGAGAGGTGAAGAAAGAAGATCATCTCGTTTGAGGGAGGAACCATGTCGAAACTGCAAGGCAAAGTCGCGCTCATCTCAGGCTCGGGCCGCGGCATCGGGCGGGCTATTGCGCTGAAGCTTGCGAGCGAGGGGGCGCGCGTCGTGGTCAACGACCTCGATGCCGAGCCGGGCAATGCCGTCGTCGCCGAGATCAAGGCAATGGGCGGCGAGGCGATCGCGGTCAATGGCAGCGTGACCGACGCCGGCTTTGCCGATCGTTTCGTAGGCCACGCGATCGAGCAGTTCGGCGGCCTCGACATCATCGTCAACAATGCCGGCTACACCTGGGACTCGACGATTCAGAAGATGTCGGACGAGCAGTTCCAGGCGATGCTCGATGTCCATCTGGTTGCCCCGTTCCGGATCATGCGTGCGGCGTCCGAGCCGATCCGGGTGATGGCCAAGAAGGAGGCCGAAGCCGGCCGTGAGGTGTTCCGCAAGGTCGTCAACATCTCCTCGATCGCCGGCCTCTACGGCAATGCCGGGCAGGCGAGCTATTCCTCCGCGAAGGCCTCGCTGATCGGGCTAACGCGCACGATGTGCAAGGAGTGGGGCCGCTACAAGGTCAACGTCAATTGCGTGGCGTTCGGCCTGATCAACACCCGCCTGACCCAGCCGATCGAGACCCAGCAGAAGACCATCGACGTCGCCGGCCGCGACATCAAGGTCGGCGTCCAGCCGCAGATGCTGGAGGCGATGGGCCGGATGATCCCGCTCGGCCGCGGCGGCACGCCGGAAGAGGCGGCGGACGCGGTCTATCTGTTCTGCGCTCCGGAATCGAACTACATCAGTGGTCAAGTGATCGTCGCCGGCGGCGGTCTGCTAATCTGATAACGAGGAAACAATGCTCTACCGATCGTCCTGGATGACCGAGGAACTGGACACCTTCCGTGACCAGTTCCGCAAATTCCTCGCCAAGGACCTTTTGCCGCACGCCGAAAAGTGGCGCGAGCAGAAGCTGGTCGACCGCTCCGCCTGGCGCGCGCTCGGCGAGATGGGCGCGTTGCTGCCGAGCGTGCCCGAGGCCTACGGCGGCCTGGGCGCCAGCTTCGCCTATGATGCCGCGGTGCTCGATGATCTCGAGAGCACGGTGCCGGAGCTGACCACCGGCGTCTCCGTGCATAGCGCGATCGTCGCGCATTACATCGTCAATTACGGCTCTGAGGAGCAGAAGCTGCGCTGGCTGCCGAAGATGGCGTCGGGCGAGATGGTCGGCGCCATCGCAATGACCGAGCCCGGCACCGGCTCCGACCTGCAGGCTGTCAAGACCACGGCCAGGAAACAGGGCAATTCCTACGTCATCAACGGCCAGAAGACGTTCATCACCAACGGCCAGGCCGCCGATCTCGTCATCGTGGTGGCGCGCACCGGGGCTGCGGGCTCGAAAGGCATTTCGTTGATCGTCGTTGAAACTGCCGGCGCGGAGGGCTACCGGCGCGGGCGCAATCTCGACAAGATCGGCCTGCACGCCTCAGACACCTCGGAACTGTTCTTCGACAATGTCACGGTGCCGCCGGAAAACCTGCTCGGGGCGGAGGAGAGCAACGGCTTCGCGCAGCTGATGCAGCAATTGCCGCAGGAGCGGCTGGCGCTCGCCGTCGGCGCCGTCGCCTCGATGGAGCGCGCGGTCCGGATCACCGCCGACTACACCAAGGAACGCACCGCGTTCGGCAAGCCGCTGCTCGAATTCCAGAACACCGCCTTCAAGCTCGCCGAGCGCAAAACCGAGGCGATGATCGCCCGCGTGTTCGTCGACTGGTGCATCGAGCGCCTGGTTGCCGGCGACCTCGACACCGTGACCGCCTCGATGGCGAAATGGTGGTGCTCGCAGAAGCAGGTCGAGACCGCGGACGAATGCCTGCAGCTGCACGGCGGTTACGGCTACATGCAGGAATATCCGATCTCGCGGATGTTCATCGATGCCCGCATCCAGAAGATCTATGGCGGCACCAACGAGATCATGAAGCTCCTGATCGCGCGCTCGCTGTAAGTGACCGGGTCATTCCGGGGCACGCGGAGCGTGAACTAATGGCGCGCAATTGCGCGCCCGAGAATCTCGAGATTCCGGGTTCGATGCTGGCGCATCGCCCCGGAATGACGGAGCCCGTCAGTGCAACGGAATCCGCCCGCTCTGCACAAATCGGCGGCCACGCGCCGCTGCCCTTTCCCTGCCGCATGGCTCGATGCCGCCACCGCGTCCCGCGGCGGTTTCGGCCTTGCGCCATATTGCCGTCTATCATACCCCCGTCGGACCATTTTCCGCGCAAGCCTCGCGCGCGCGCCAATGCCTGCAGGGAGCCCTCATGACCAAAAGCAATGCCCGCACCGGAGGCCAGATCCTGATCGACCAGCTGGTCGCGCAAGGGGTGGAGCGCGTCACCTGCGTGCCGGGCGAGAGCTATCTGGCGGCGCTCGACGCCCTGCATGACAGCCCGATCGACGTCGTGATCTGCCGCGCCGAGGGCGGGGCCGCGATGATGGCGGAGGCCTATGGCAAGCTGACCGGGCGGCCCGGCATCTGCTTCGTCACCCGCGGTCCCGGCTCGACCAATGCCGCCCACGGCGTGCACATCGCGATGCAGGATTCGACGCCGATGATCCTGTTCGTCGGCCAGGTCGACACCGGCATGCGCGAGCGCGAGGCGTTCCAGGAACTCGATTACAAGGCGGTGTTCGGCACCATGGCGAAATGGGCGGTCGAGATCGACCGTCCGGACCGCATTCCGGAGCTGGTCGCGCGCGCCTTCCGCGTCGCGCTGCAGGGCCGCCCCGGGCCGGTGGTGATCTCGCTGCCGGAGAACATGCTCACGGAGACCGCGGCGGTCGCCGACGCGCCGAAGGTCGAGCCTGCGGTGACCTGGCCGGCGCCCTCGGATCTCGAACGTCTCGGCACGATGCTCGCCGGCGCCAAGGCCCCGATCGTGGTGCTCGGCGGCTCGGCCTGGACCGCAGAGGCGGCCAAGGGCATTGCGCGCTTTGCCGAGCGGTTCGACCTGCCTGTCGCGACCTCGTTCCGCCGCGCCTCGCTGATCGACGCCGACCATTCGCATTATGCTGGTGACCTCGGCATCGGCCCGAGCCCGAAGCTGAAAGATCGCTTCACCGGCGCCGATGTGATCCTCCTGATCGGCGGCCGCATGTCGGAAATGCCGTCCTCGTCCTACACGCTGCTCGACATTCCCACACCGAGCCAGAAGCTGATCCATGTCCATCCCGGCTCCGAGGAGCTCGGCCGCGTCTACCAGCCGGCGCTGGCGATCCAGGCGACGCCTGCCGCCTTCGCCGCGGCGGTCGAGACCATGAAGCCCGCAGTTGCGCCCGCCTGGAAGGGCGAGGCGGCGAAGGCGCACGCGGATTATCTCGCCTGGACCGACAAGCCGCGCGAGCTGCCGGGCCATTTCCAGTACGGCGAGGTCGTGACCTGGCTGCGCGATCGGCTGCCGAAGGATGCGATCGTCTGCAACGGCGCCGGCAATTACGCCGGCTGGATTCACCGCCACCATCGCTTCCACACTTTCGCAGCGCAGCTCGCGCCGACCTCGGGCTCGATGGGTTACGGCGTGCCGGCGGCTGTGATGGCCAAGCGGCAGCATCCGGATCGCGTCGTCGTCGCGTTCGCCGGCGACGGCTGCTTCCTGATGAACGGGCAGGAATTCGCCACCGCCGTGCAGTATGACGCGCCGCTGATCGTCGTCGTCATCGACAACGCGCAATACGGCACCATCCGCATGCATCAGGAGCGGGACTATCCCGGCCGCGTCGTCGGCACCCAGCTCAAGAACCCGGACTTCGCGCTCTACGCCAAGGCGTTCGGCGGCCACGGCGAACGGGTCGAGCGCACCGAGGATTTTGCGCCGGCGTTCGAGCGCGCGCTGGCCTCCGGCAAGCCGGCGATCCTGCACTGTCTGGTCGATCAGCGCGCGCTGTCGGTCGGCAAGGACTTTGTGCCCGAGCAGGCCGCGCGTTGATGGCGCAGCCAACGGGCCGTCACGTCGCGATCATCGGCGCCGGCGCCGTCGGCGTGATCAGCGCCATCGAGGCGCTGCGCTGTGGTCACCGCGTCACGCTGATCGATCCGGGCGAGCCCGGCGGTGAGCAGGCGGCGAGCTATGGCAATGCCGGCTGGCTGTCGTCGCATTCGGTGATCCCGCCGGCCGAACCCGGCACCTGGAAGAAGGTGCCGGGCTATCTGATGGATCCGCTCGGGCCGTTGTCGATCCGCTGGTCGTATCTGCCGAAGGCGTTGCCGTGGCTGATCAAGTACTTGTTGTCGAGCCGGACCGAGGCGCAGGTCGAGGCCACTGCGCGGGCGATGCGCGATCTCTTGAAAGACGCGCCGCTGCTGCACCGGCAGCTCGCCGAGGAAGCCGGCGTGCCCGAACTGATCGAGCGGCGCGGGGTGATGCATGTGTTTCCCTCGCGCGAACCGTTCGACCGCGACCTCGGCTGGCGCATCCGCAAGCGTGTCGGCATCGAATGGCTCGAGCTCGATGAAGACGAGATGCGCCAGCGCGAGCCTGACCTGCATCCGCGCTACAAGTTCGGCGTCGTGGTCGAGGAGGCCGGCCGTTGCCGCGATCCCGGCGCTTATGTCGCAGCGCTCGCCGCGCATGCCATTGCGAACGGCGCCGAGCGCGTCGCCGCCAAGGCGGTCGGTCTCAGACTTGCGGGCGACCGGCTCGCCGCCGTGGTTACCACGACCGGCGAGATTGCCTGCGACGCCGCGGTGGTCGCCGCCGGCGCGCGCTCCAGGCAACTGACCGCGTCGATCGGCGATTCGCTTCCGCTGGAGACCGAGCGCGGCTATCACGTCATGATCGAGAATCCCGAATCCGGACCGCGCAATTCGATGATGGCCTCGGACGCCAAGATGGTCGTCAACTGGACCGACAAGGGCCTGCGCGCCGCAGGTACGGTGGAGATCGCGGGGCTCGACGCCGCGCCGAACTGGAAGCGCGCCGAGATCCTGCGCGAGCATCTCTTCAGCATGTTTCCGAAACTGCCGAAGGATATTCCGGCGTCGCGGATCAAGACGTGGTTCGGCCATCGCCCAAGCATGCCGGACGGGCGACCGTGCATCGGCCATAGCAGCGCCACGCGTGACGTGGTCTACGCTTTCGGCCACGGCCATGTCGGCCTGGTCGGCTCGGCCCGTACCGGCCGGCTGGTCGCGCAATTGCTCAGCGGCAAGGCGCCGGAAATCCCGCTCGCGCCGTTTGCGCCGTCACGTTTTCTGTAGGACGCAACATCACCGGAAGGCTTCGACCGGATCGAGCCGCGCCGCGCGCCATGACGGATAGAGCGTGGCAAGCAACGACAGCGTCAGCGCCATGATCACGACTGCTGCGGTCTGCGCGATGTCGACCTCCGCCGGCAGCTCGGACAGGAAATAGAGCTCGGGCGGGAACAGTTGGATGCCGGTCAGCCATGACAGGAATTGGCGGATCGCTTCGACATGGCGGCATACGAAAAGGCCGACCGCGAAGCCGACCAGCGTCCCCACCACGCCGATCGAGGCTCCGGTGATCAGGAAGATCCGCATGATCGCGCCCTGAGAGGCGCCCATCGTCCGCAGGATCGCGATGTCGCTGCCCTTGTCCTTCACCAGCATGATCAGCCCGGACACGATGTTGAGCGCCGCCACCAGCACGATCATGGTCAGGATCACGAACATCACGTTGCGCTGGACCTGAAGCAGGCCAAAGAAGGTCGTGTTGCGCTGACGCCAATCCACCAGGAAGACCGGCCGCTCGGCCGCTTCCGTCACCGTCTTGCGAAACTGGTCGACCCGATCGGGATCGGTGGTGAAAACCTCGATCCCGGTGACGTTCTTGCCGCGGTTGAAATAGGCCTGCGCTTCGATGATCGGCATGAAGATCAGGCCAGAGTCATACTCGGACATGCCGATCTCGAACACGGCCGATATCGGGTACTTTTTGATCCGCGGCATGATGCCCATCGGCGTGGTCGCGCCGCGCTGCGCGACCAGCGTGATGCCGTCGCCGACATGCGCCGAGAGTTGATCGGCGAGCCGGCGGCCGATGACGATCCCCTGGCCCTCGTCAAAATGCTCGATCGATCCCTTGATGGTGTTGCTGACCGAGGGCAGGCGGGAGAGGTCGGCGGCGCGAATACCGCGCACGAGAACACCGGAGGCGTTGGACGACGATGCCAGTGCCATGCCGTCGACCACGGGGACAGCGAGGCGGATGCCCTGCAACTGGCTGATCCGCTCGGCAACGTCCTGCCAGTCGGTCAGGGGCCTTTCCACCGGCTGAATCAGAATATCGCCGTTGAGGCCGAGGATCTTGCCCAGCAGCTCCTTGCGAAAACCGTTCATGACGGCCATGACGATGATCAAGGTGGCGACGCCAAGCATGATGCCCAGAAACGAGAACCCGGCGATCACAGAGATAAAGCCTTCCCTGCGCCGCGCCCGCAGGTAGCGCGCGGACAGCATCCATTCGAACGGTGCGAAGGGCGCAGTTTGCGATGGCTCTGCCAAAGTCCTGCTCATTGACCGGAGGGACCGGCATTCTGTCTGCTTGCCGGGGGATTCGCCAGCGCTCCTGCCGCCGCCTCAGCTCTTGCCGGCCCAGGTGGTGATCGCCGCCGGTGCGATCACACGCCTTGGGGTGTGCGGGTTGATCGTTCCGGCGCTGACGTCCTGCGCCTGATCGAGCAGGGTGCGCGCGAATGCCTTGGCGTCCAGCTCGCTCGCGAAGGTGCGGGTCTGGCGTGGGAAGCGGTGGTGTCCGGCGTCGGAATTTCTCACCGCGAACGAGACGTACCAGATGGCCTTGTCCGTCTTCATCGCGCGTCTCTGACGGCGGTGATCCGCCTGCGCGATCGGGACGTCGTGCCCGGTGCCTGATATGCAAAAAGTGCCAAAGTGAAGGATCCTGAAATTCAACAGATGACGACTAAATGAATCTCTCGGCGGACAGGCAACACGACGGGATCGGCACACATACCGAACACTGACGGGTGTTACCTTTCAACCGGTGGATGAAGTGACAATGCGCCGCACCGACGTTGGTTCCTGCGATCCGACGCCGCGGTTTCCAGTGGAAGACGGAGCCACCATCGGCCGCCCGGCTACGCGTCCGGGAGATCGCCGAACACCTCGACCAGGCGAAAGCGTTCGCACATCAGCATCATGTCTTCGCTGAATCGTCCGAGGCGGCCGAAATAGGCGCGATGCGCATCACGCCAATAAGCCAGGCTTCCGTCGCCTTCGCCCTCGTCACGTGCGAAGCCGGCATCGACCTCGCTGAAGCGCCGATACGTCACCTCGGTGGTTTCGATCACGCAGCGGGGCTCGCCGCGACCATCGAGCACGATCCAGCGCTCCCCGGGCGCCGAGGTGTTCGGCTCGTCTTCCGTGCTGCAGGTCGCGGTCTTGACGCCGTCGGTCACGAGTTCGAGGAGTTGATCGGCGAGGGCGGGATTGTCGCCGAAAGCGAACGCGCGGAGGTGCTGGTACCGTTCGGGGATCGGCTTTGCCATGGGGACAGCGTAGCCGGCCCGGACCGGCGCGCAAGCGTTGCGCGGGACGAACGTCTCTGGCCCGGGCACTGTCAGCTTCGCAACGCAAGAACACGCAGAAGAATGGCGCGGCCGCCACGCGACAGGCGATCGTGAAACAATTCGGAGAGCCGGTCTCCTCGCTTCCGCAGCGAGAGCCGCCTCCGCAACTCGTGGGCGCGAGGCAGCGAGCAAAAGAGAAAGTCCCGGCGGAGCTGGCGAAGGCGCTCGCCATAGCCTCTCACATCGGTGCTCGCATAGGCTTCCATCAAGGTGCGGATCAAATAGTCATCGCTCGGATCTGGATTGGATTCGTAGGCAACGCTCGATGATCGCATGGACACGGGTTCATCGGTCGTCGACAGGAATATGTTCATGCGGATCAGCCCATCTGATACGCCGGTCGCTTCCTTGTTGAAACTTCCGTAGTTCACAGAGGGCAAGGCGGCGAGTTGCCGGCGCAAATTTTCGAGCGTCGCCGCCGGAATCTTCACGCCGTTGCCCGCGCTGGTGTCGAGCCTGTTGGCGCGCAGCGTGGCGTACAAGTCGCCCCAGAACTTGTCCCAGGCGGCTGTGCCGGTGCGGTTAGCCGATGGATTCTTGCGCACGCTATAGGTCGTTTGAGTGAGATAGGCCGCCAATTCGCCCATGTGACGCGTAACGGTGCCATCAGGATCATAGACGTCGATCATGGCGTGGACGCATTCATGCAGCAGCAGCGCCCGATCGCCGTCATTTGCGGGCGGCGACTTCTTCTGTGTCAACAGAACCTCCGCCGTTTGATCGTAGAAAGCGAGATCCTCGGTGCCGCCCTTGACCAGGATATTGCCGGCGCGAATGTGGTCGCGAACTGTCGTCAAGTATTCGCCTTTAATGTGAATCTTATCCACGTAGAACTCGATGCCAAGCGCTACCGGGTCGCTCAGTGTATCCAGGACGTCGCCTTCGGTCAGTGGCATGACCTGCTTCCCTTGCCAGATTGAGCAATGATGGTCCGGCCAATCTCTGGTAAAAGAAAACCCTTCCTCTCAGGAGGAGGATCATCAAACTGCGCCTCTCCGATACCGCTTTTGGGCAGGCTTGGCGGCGTGCGGGGCGTGTCATTTTGATGCGGCAACCTCACCTGAGATTGCGTTTAAATGTGTCTGGCCAGGCGCACCAGGGTTCAAATTGTATGCTGTGCCGTCGTATGAACGTTACCTTTCACAATCACTGAGGACACCGTCATGCCGGAGAAGTCTGCAAAAGGCATCGATCGCCGCGATCTGATAATGGCATCCATTGTCACGGTCGGCTCCGCCGTCGCCGTCAACGCCGGTGCCGCGAATGCCCAGGGCGCAGCGGCACCCCCTGGCAATCCGGCATCAGGAACGGTCTACACCGGTGATGTTATCGAAGGCAAAAAGGTCGTCAGTGCGCTCGACGTCAACGACCTTGAGCCCGGGAAGAAACACCGTTTGTATTTTCAGGGCGTTGAGATGCCAACCGGACAGCACTGGTATGTGTCTGTGACGGTCGCCAAGGGAGCAAAGCCGGGCAAGCGCGGCATCCTGACCAGTGGCGTGCATGGCGACGAGATGAGTTCCGTGCATACGGTCCAGACCGTGATGAACCAACTCGACCCGGCGCAGATGTCGGGCACGGTGATGGCGGTCACGGACGTGTCCCGCCCGGCCCTGGAAAGCATGCAGCGCAGATGGCCCAACCAGGGCAGAGGCATCGATCTGGTAGATATGAATCGGGAGTGGCCCGGGAACGAGAACGGCGCCACCGCACCCAGCCGACACGCCGGGCTTCTGTTCAAGCGGCTGCTGCGGCCGAACGCCGACTTCGCGATCGACTTCCACACAGGGACAACCGGATTCGAAGTTACCGCATTCAATATTGGCGGCATGGATGTGCCCGCGGTCAAGGCGATGGTTGAGCTCTATCCCGTCGGCCAGATCTTCGACAATCATGTGTATCCCGGTGTCCTGCACAACGCGTTTATGGACGTCGGCATCCCGTCCTTCACACCGGAAATCGGCGCTGCGCGCGTCCTGGACCCTGAGATGATCTCGCTCTTCGTGGAAGGCACAATGAACGTCCTCAAGCATCACGGCATCGTTGCCGGGCCAATGGGACGTACAGGCAAGGACGTGACTGTCTTTGTCGGTAACAGCGCGTACCCGATCCTGGCCACCGCGGGCGGTCTCGTTGAGCATCTGGTCAAACTCAACGGCAAGGTCGAAGCCGGACAGAAAGTTGCGATCCAGCGCAATAGCTTCGGCGAGGTGATTGCGGAGTATACAAGCGGCGTGGCCGGAGAGATAACGGGCCAGCGCAGCGATGCAATGTCCGAGCCCGGCAACCCCTTGGTATTTATCCTTTTCAACAAGCCGGGGCCAAAGGACGTTCAGGTCTATCCCGAGTAGTTGCGTCACGCGCGAAGCCGGCATCGACCTCGCTGAAGCGCCGACGTGTCACCTCGGTGGTTTCGATCACGCAGCGGGGCTCGCCGCGCCCATCGAGCACGATCCAGCGCTCCCCGGGCGCCGAGGTGCTCGCCTCGTCTTCCGTGTTGCAAGTCGCGGTCTTGACGCCGTCGATCACGAGTTCGAGGAGTTGATCGGCGAGTGTTGCGCTCAGCTGTTTTCCGAATTTGCAAACGGCAAGATGCGAATGCGCCTGCCGGTCGCCTTGAACATCGCATTGGCCACCGCTGGTCCGATCGGCGGAACGCCGGGTTCGCCGACGCCGGTTGGCGGAGCCGACGATTTGACGATGTGAACTTCGACCGATGGCATTTCGTTGATTCTCAATACGTCGTAGCCGTCGAAATTGCCCTGGACGACCCGGCCCTTGTCGAGCGTGATCTGTGATTTCAGGATTGCACCAAGCCCGAATCCGATACCTCCCTCCATCTGTGCGCGAACCTGATCGGGGTTCACGGCTATGCCGCAATCGACGGCGCAGACGACGCGGTGGACCTTGGGCAGTCCCTTGTTGTCGACCGAAATCTCTGCCACTTGCGCGACATAGGAGTGGAACGACTCGGCGACGGCGACGCCGCGAAAGCGTCCCGCAGGGGGCGGGGTGTTCCAACCGGCTTTTTCGGCGGCAAGCTGCAGGACCGCCGCGTGCCGCGGCTTGTCCTTCAATATGGCCAGCCGAAACTCCACCGGATCCTTGCCGACTGCATGCGCGATCTCGTCGATGAAGGCCTCGAGCGCGTACGCTGTGTGCGTGGATCCCACCGCGCGCCACCACAGCACGGACACCGGGGAAGTTGTTGTTGTCAGGTCGACGCGCAGATTTGGAATGGCATAAGGCTGGTTGGCCATCCCCTCCACCGATAGCACGTCCACTCCGTTCTTGACGAGACCCGCCTCCATCACCGTGCCTTTGGAGATGGACTGGCCAACGAGTGTGTCGCGAAGAGCGATCAGATTGCCGTTCTCGTCGAGCCCCGCCCTCATTTTGTGGATGAAAGCTGGACGATAGTGACCGGCGCGCATGTCATCTTCGCGGGTCCACTGAACCTTGACGGGCGCCTTCCATCCGATCGCTTTCGCCGTCGCGACCACCTCGACAATGATGTCGGAATCGACGGAAGCGCGTCGACCGAAACCGCCCCCGGTCTTCATCACGCGCAAGATCACCTTATCCGGTGCAATGCCGGCAACCTTGGCTGCAACCGCCTGATAAAGGTCGGGCATCTGATGGCCGCCCCATACTTCGAGAGTCCCATCAGGATTCATTCTTGCGGCAGCGTTGATCGGCTCCAACGGAGCATGCGCCAAGTACGGGAATTCATACTGCGATTCGATCACCTTCGTTGCTTTCACAAACGCCGTATCGACGTCGCCGACATTGGCTGCAACGACTTCGCCCCCCTTCTGGGCGGCAGCGCGATATTCTGCGGTGATCTCGCTAGAACCTCGCTTCTCGGCGTTGGTATCCTCCCACTCAACGGTGACGACCTCGCGGGCTTTCATGGCCTCCCACATTCCCGTCGCAACGACCGCGACGCCCCGCGGGATTTCGACAACGTCGACAACGCCCTTCATCGCCTTGGCTTTCGATCCCTCGAAGGATTTCAACGTCGCGCCGAAGAGCGGCGGATGGATCACCACCGCCGTGAGGATGCCAGGCTCGCGCAGGTCGATCGTGTACCGCTGCGTGCCGTTGGATTTGGGCCGGGAGTCGTATCGAGGCAGCGCTACGTTGCCGATGTATTTCCATTCGCTGGGCTGCTTCAAGGCGACGCTCGTCGGAACCGGACCACTCGCGGCACTCGCGGCCAGCGCACCATAGGTCGCCGACTTGCCGGACGCGTGGCTCACAACGCCGTTCTCCGCCTTGATCTCGGCGACCGGCACATTCCAGTGTTCCGCGGCAGCCGCGATCAGCATCGTGCGCGCGGTCGCGCCAGCACGGCGATAACGCTCCCAGGACGAGGCGGTCCCGCTGGATCCGCCGGTCATCTGAATCTTCCCGCCAAAGGGAATGTTGCCGTACAGCGCTGTATTCCCGGCCTCGCCGACAACGGTCACTTTCGACCAGTCCGCATCGAGCTCTTCCTGAACCAGAGTGGCAATGCCGTGATAGATACCTTGGCCCATGTCCATTTGCGACGAGTGGATCGTCACAGTGTCGTCTGGCGCGATCTGCACATATCCGACAAATGGGTTCGCGCCCGGCTTGGCGGCATCCGGTACTGCATCAGACTTCGCCGAGAAGCCGACGACGAGGCTCGAACCGAGCGCTGTCGCCCCGATGAGGAACGAACGACGAGATGGCTCCGAGCCGGGCGGGAGCGAAGCAAGAGATGAGTCGTGCATGTCAGGCCTCCAGCAGCTTGGCGGCTTCGTGGACGGCAGCTCTAATGCGATGATAAGTGCTGCAGCGGCAGAGATTACCACTGAGCGCGTCATCGATGTCGGTGTCGGTCGGCTTCCGGTTTGCTGTCAGCAGGGCGATCGTAGCAACCACCTGACCCGACTGACAGTAACCGCACTGCGGGACGTCGAATTTGGTCCAGGTCGTCTGAACGACCTCGGCCACCTTTCCGGAGACGCCCTCGATGGTGACGATGCTTCGGCCTTCAGCATCAGCGATCGTCGTCTGGCAGGCGCGCGCGGGTTGTCCGTCGATGAGAACGGTGCAGGCCCCGCAAAGAGCCTGGCCGCAACCGTATTTGGTGCCAACCAAACCGAGATCATCTCGCAAAACCCAGAGCAGCGGCTTGCCGGCGTCGACGTCAATATCCGTCGTCTGCCCGTTCAAGGTCATTCGCATACTGACTCCTCCCGATTCATTGCCACATCAAGTCCACGTCGGCTCTGGCGCGGTCTACGGCTCCACTTGGTGCTCAACCTTAGCGAAACGCATTGGCGCCCGCGGCTGTGTCCGTGTACTCGTGGAAGGCTCCGATCTGACCGCCGCGAACGGTGAAGACGTGCGCGAAGTCGCTCTCGTAGGTGCGCCCGTTGGCCTTGACCTGCCAAACGTAATGACCGAGCACGACAACCTTGTCGCCCTGTGCAATGAATTCACGTGGCTCGAATGAACGCGCATCCTGTAGGCTGGCGAGGGTCGAAAAAAACTCGCCGACCGCGCCGCGCCCCTGTCGCTTGCCGGCAAAAGGCACGTTCTCAATCTCTGGCAACGTCCACGTGATGTCCTCTGACATGGATTGTAACAGAGTGGGGATGTCACCTGCTTTGAAGTTGGTGTAAGCCTGCTCGACAAGCTGTCGGTTCTCATGTTCGCTCATCGCGCCCTCCTAAAGCATTTTGGGTGAAATACCGTCATTTCAAAACTTATATGCGAACCTGTCAATGCGCGGCGGTTAGCGGCCATTCCGTCTGTGTGACTTCGACGCCGCTATCATGTTGCGTTCCTATGGACGCCGGGTGCCAAGCCTAATCCTGGATTGCTCATTGCACGGACTCGAATAGCGGTTCGATTAACCGCCGGATTATCGGCAAGGCAACCGGGAGTCAGTCATCAAGGCTTACGCAATGGCATTGCTCGCAGGTGTCACCATCGGAGCCATCGCAGTCCGCAGGTTGTTCAAATTGAGGGTAGCCGCCTCCCAAGAGTGCGGCCATCGTCGAATGAGACAGCATGGATGACGCAGTAGCATTCTACAAGTCGAAGGCCTGGGCGGACCTTGTACCCCAGCGGGACAAGGCAACCGAGGTCGTACGGCGGTACATCGTCGAAACCGAACAGGAGCCTGTTGCGCGAATAACGCTGCTGATTTCCACCGGGCAACGTGCGCCCCGGTATCCGCGTGCGTAACGAGGGAGGAAATGTCGATGACATCAAACTACAAAATTGCGGTGGCTGTAATCGCCAGCTTTTTTCTGGGGGTTGGCGCGGTCAGCGTATTGCACGCGCAGGTCAGGCTACCGGCTTATGTGGTAGCTGAGATCGATGTCAAAGATCAGGATGGTTACGCCAAGGACTTTTTGCCCAAGGCGCAAGCCAACATCAAAGAACACGGCGGCAAATACCTCGCCGGCGGCCTTAACAAAGCGGTCAGCTTGGATGGATCGCCCCCACCAAATCGCGTGGTGCTCTTGCAGTTTGCCGATATGGACGCGGTCAAGGCATTCAATGTCAAACAGAGGCAGCTTGAGGCAGACGTTGGCGACAAATACGCCAGCTTCCGCGCGGTCGGGATCGAAGGCGTCGAGCAGAAGTAACAATGCGGAAGGCGGCGGGCTGCGCTAGCGGCCCGCCGTTAGTCGGCCACCTTGCGGGCCGCGGCAATGGCCTTCTCGACTTCCGCGGCGAGGGCCGCAAGATCCTCGGCAAGCTTGGCAAACAGTTCACGCTTCTGGATGTCCGTGGTCAGGTCGCGGATCAGGGCGCACTCCGCGGCGTCGGTGCGAAGTTTCTCGAGATGCGTCAGCATATCCTGCATTTTTTCTGTCCCGCTGCCGTTTTCGGCGAACGGTAGGCGGCACCGAACCCGGCGACAATAACGTGTGATAGTGCCGGGCATGGGGCCGCGCGCCGGCTGGTGCCTCCGCGAGCGGCCTCGACGACGGGCAACCCGGCATAACCTGCCAATCTCCAGCGAATGAGGGATTTCGCGTTTTCGGAAATTTTTCTTGACGCGGCCCCCAACTCAGCAGTCTAATGCCGCCGTCTCACCCGATCGAGGGGCGCTTCGCGATCGTCACGAACGCGGTGTGGGATGCGGTGGACGCCGAGCGTGTGACTGACGAGAGCACGTGAAGCGGACGGTGAAGTCGTGTGGTCCTGACGCCCTAGCGGCAGGTGTCTCGTCGCAACACGCGAAGGCGTGATGCGGGGGCGGTGACAAGCAAGCCCAGTCTCGCCGGGGAGAGCACGAAGTAAGCCGTAACCCATCGCGCAGGGAAAGCCGGGTTGTTTCCGGTTTCACCTGTGGTCCTACCCCCGAGCTTTCTACCTTTGCTCGGGGCCCATGGGTGCGATCGGCACCCGGCTTTCCCTGCGCCCTCTGCGAGAGGAGGGCGATACGAAGAGCAAGCCTCGGACAAATCATGTCGCGAGAATGCGGATGTATGACCCGGATGTCATGTGGTTCGAAGTGATGCGTGCGTCAGCGCGCCGGATCAAACAGCTTCATCGCCTCGACGACGATGATCTCGCCCGCCTCCTGCACGAAATGCCCGGCGTCTGGCAGTTCGAGCGGCGGCGGACAGTTTCGGATCACCTGCCGCAGCACGCTCATCACCGGCGGACCGAGCACAGGGTCCTTCATGCCAACCGCCATGAAGCTTTGTCCGGTCCAGCGCTGCGACCAGAAGCCCCGCGCGCGCCGCGAAAGCGCTGCGCCTCCAGCGTCCGGCCGATCGGGCACCAGATTGGGAAAGCGCCGGACGCCGGCCTTATATCGCTCGTCCGGATAGGGTGCGGCGTAGGCGGCGGCTTCCTTGTCTGCGAGACCAGGGACCGCTCGCTGCATCAGCGCCGCGATATCCATGTCCGGGCTCCGATTGGAGAAGGCCCGCCACGCGAGAAAGCCTTCGCCGAGCGGCACATCTCCGGTGCCGAGCATCGTATTCATCACAAGCAGTCGATCGAAGCGATCGCTCATGTCCATGGGGATCGTCAGTCCGATCAATCCGCCCCAGTCCTGGCACACTAGCATGATGCGGTGCAGGTCGAGCGCTTCGACCAGGGACATGACCGAGGATCGATGGAAATCGAAAGTGTAGATGTCCTCGTCGACGGGCTTGTCGGAACGGCCGAAGCCGAAGAAGTCCGGCGCCACGACGCGGAACCCCGCGGCGACAAGCGCCGGGATCATTTTTCGATAGAGGTAGGTCCAGGTCGGCTGGCCGTGCAGGCAAAGCGCCACCGGCGCGGTCCTCGATCCCTCGTCGAGATAGTGCATTTGCAACGGACCGATCTGCATGTAACGCGCCGCGAAGGCAAACCCGGGCAATCCGGCGAAGCGCTCGTCCGCTGTTCGAAGCGTCTGCATGTCTCTCCCTTTTTCGATTCGTCATTCGGCTGCGCGAGGACGTCGCGCGATGTTTTCCATGCTAGTCTATCACACGACCCGACCCGGGAGAGGAAATGACTGTTATCGCGTCAATGATCGACGACACGCTTCTCGTGACCATCGATCGGCCGCCCGTCAACGCGCTCGACCTCGATGCGATTACGTCGCTCGAACAGTCGTTTGCCGCGGCTGCCGCTGACGCTCCGCCGAACGGCGTCGTGCTCACCGGCGGCGGCCAGGCATTTTCGGCGGGGGTCGATACGCGCGCGTTCGCGAGCTACGCCCGCGAGCAGCGCCATGCCATGGTGCGTGCGATCACGCGGATGCTGGCGCGCTTGCTGGCGATCCCTGTTCCCGTCGTGGCGGCAATCAATGGCCACGCGCTGGGCGGCGGCTTCGTGCTCATGCTCGGATGTGACTATCGCCTCGCGGTCGACAGCACGGCCGTAAAGCTCGGCATGACCGAGGCGCAGGCCGGCATTCCGTTCCCGTCGGGGCCCCTCGAAGTGATGCGCCATGAGCTTTCGCCGGAACTGCTGCGCCGCTTGACGCTGACGAGCGCGGTGCTCAGCCCGCGCGAATGTCTCGACCAGCGAATATTCGATGCGCTTTGCGCGGGTGCAGATCTGCAATCCAAATCGATCGCGGCCGCTAAAAGCCTCGCCGCCCAGCCAGGGTTTCGCGCAGTGAAGCGGCAAATCCGCGGCGGACTTGCCGAACGCCTCGAGGGCCTGGCCTTGACCGGGCACGACGCGTCTCTCGCTCTGTTCGGCTGATCGCGGAAACTAGAATCTGCGAGTTGTTGGCAGTTGAAGCGCACAACAGATTCATTGTCGTCCTGGCGAAAGCCAGGACCCATTACCCCGGATGCGAATTGCTGCGCGACGCTGGGGCCACGATCCATCTACCAACAAACGTCTGTGGTTATGGGTCCTGGCTTTCGCCAGGACGACGGTGAGGATGAGGTGACCGACGTGCCTCTCTCACCGTCCAATCCGCACCACCATCTTACCGAGCGCGGCGCGGGTCTGCATCGTGGTGAATGCGTCCCGAAAATCCTCAAACGCGAACACCTTGCCGACCACCGGCGTCAGTCGGCCGTTGTTCAGCCACGCCGACAATTGCGTCATCACGCGCGCCTGCGCCTCGGGCTCGCGGCGCGCGATCTGGGCGGCGTCGACGCCGATCAAGAGACCGCCTTTCAGGAGCGGCAGATTGAACGGCAGCGCGGGGATGCTGCCTGCCGCAAAGCCGACCACGACATGGCGGCCGTTCCAGGCGATCGAGCGGAACGCCTGCAGCGAGACCTCGCCGCCGACCGGATCGAAGATCACGTCGGGGCCATGGCCGCCGGTCGCGTCCTTTAGCGCGTCGCGCCAATCCGGCCGCGTGTAGTCGACGGCAGCATCGGCGCCGAAGCTTGCGGCGAAGTTGCGCTTCTCCTCGGTCGAGGCCGCGGCGACGACCCGCGCGCCGAGCAGCTTGCCGATCTGGATCGCGGCAATCCCGGTGCCGCCGGCGGCACCGAGCACCAGCAACTGCTCGCCGGATCGCAGCCGGCCGCGCTCGCCGAGCGCATAGAGCGCGGTGAGGTAGTTGGTGCGGAAGGCGGCGGCGGCCTCCATCGTCAGGCCGTCGGGCATGACCTCGACGGCGGCAGGCGGCACCACGATCTGCTCGGCCAGCGCGCCCGAGCGCGCCGCGCCCATCACCCGCATGCCCGGCGCGATGCCGGCGACGTCGCTCGCAACAGCATCGACCACGCCGGCGAATTCCGCGCCGGGCGTAAAGGGCAGGGCATCCTTGGTCTGGTAGCGGCCTTCGACCTTCAGCCCGTCGACGAAGCCGATGCTCGCGGCGTGAACCCGGACGCGGATCTCACCGGGACCAGGTTCGGGAGTGGCGATCTCTTTCAACCCGATCTGATCGATGGGCGCATATTGCTCGACGACGACCGCCTTCATCCTGTCCTGCTCATTGGTTCGTTTCCTCTGAGCCAACCTATCTCATGTCCGTTGTTCTACGGGGAGGCCTTTTCCGCATGCAGCGGCAGCGTCGCATGCGGAAAGCCAGCATCTTCAACGACATCACGAAAAGACCGGCGTTTACCCGTTGTTATCCCTACCAAATTCGGTAACGCGTCCTTAATGGCATTAACGTTAGGGTTTTTCCACGCGGCCCGCCTTGGGCTGCGCGCCGTCCAGGACAGGCGGGTTGCGTTCGCGTTGGAGTTTTTCATGGATATCATGACAGGCGCCGGGCTGTTGGCCGGCATCATCGTCATCGCGGTGATGATGTTCATGGGCGGCGACCTGCACATGTTCATCTCCGAACACGCCATGATTATCATCTTCGGCGGTTCGATCGCGGCGACGATGATCCGCTTTCCGCTCGGCGTGATGCTGCACGGCCTGCCGCTCGGCGCCAAATTTGCCTTCACCATGAGCCGGCTGTCGGCCCGCGACCTCGTCGACGAGCTCGCCCGCATCGCCGAGATCGCCCGCAAGCAGGGCCCGGTCGGCCTCGAAAAGGTCGAGACCGACGAGCCATTCCTCGCCAAGGGCATCCGCTACGTCGCCGACGGCTACGACCTCGAATTCATCCGCGACAACATGGAACGCGACCGCGACAATTTCCTGATGCACCTCGACGAGGGCAGCAAGATCTATCGCGCGATCGGCGACTGCGCGCCGGCGTTCGGCATGATCGGCACGCTGATCGGCATGGTGCAGATGTTCGCCAACATGACCGACCCCTCCAAGCTCGGCCCGTTCATGGCGACCGCGCTGCTCGCGACGCTGTACGGTGCGCTGGTCGCCAACCTGTTCTGCCTGCCAATCGCCGACAAGCTGCACGGCAAGCTGCTCGACGAGGAGACCAACCGCACGCTGATCATTGACGGCATCCTCATGATCCGCGACTCCAAGAGCCCGGCGCTGGTGCGAGAAATGCTCTTGGCCTATTTGCCAGAGAAGCATCGCAACGAGGAAGGCGAGCCGGTTCCGGCCTGATCGGCCGGCGCTTTCGGGAAACGCAGCGATGGCCAAGAAAAAGCGCGGCGACGCTCACGGTGGAGGTCACGGATGGTTCGTGACCTTCGCCGACCTGATGGGCCTGATGATGAGCTTCTTCGTGATGCTCGTCGCGTTCTCCACCATGGACAACAACAAGCTGAAGATCGTCGCAGGCTCGATGCGCGACGCCTTCGGCGTGCAGACCGATGTGCGCTATTCCGGCATCGTCGAGTCCGACGGCCTGCCGACCCGGCCGAAGCTGAAGAATGTCGAGCACATCTCGCCGGAGGAGTCCTCCGCCAATCCGACGCCGGACGAGAAGGAGCGTAGCCAGATCAACGGCGCGCGGCTTAAGATCGACCGCGAATTCGCGCTCGCCTCCGCCTCGCTGCGCCAGGCGCTGCAGGACATGCCGGAGCTGACCGAGATCTCCAAGAACATCATGTTCGAGGAGACCAAGGAGGGGTTGAACCTCGAGATCGTCGACCAGGACGGCCGCTCGATGTTCGCCGACGGTTCCAGGGAGCCCTATGAGCGCACCCGCCGGCTGATCCAGAGGCTCGCAGCTCCCTTGAAGGCGACGCCGCTGCGGGTCGCGATCGTGGGGCATACAGCCGCAGGCTTCGTGCCGGCACGCAGCGACTACGACGCCTTCGACCTGTCTGCGGACCGCGCCAATGCGGTGCGGCAGATCCTGGAGCGGGAAGGGCTGCCGCCGTCCCATATCTTCGCGGTTTCCGGCAAAGCTGACGGCCAGCCGCTGTTTCCCGACGATCCGACCTTGCCGGCCAACCGTCGCGTGACCATCACGTTGATGCGGGAAAATCCGCCGCTGCCGCCGGATCTGAAGCCGTAGCCTAGGTTACCATGCTACCGTCAAGCTCGTAATGTTGCGCGGTTGACACGCGGAGCGGAAGCGTCGATAGCCGCGCGGATCAAAATCAACCGATCGGGCGTTCCAATCTCGCCATGGCTGCCAGCGTCTCATCCACCGAAGCCCAGGAGGGTCAAGGCTCGGGCCAAGGAACGGGCCAAGGCACCTCCGGCTTCTGGGCCCTGACGCTAGGCAGCATCGGGGTTGTGTTCGGCGATATCGGAACGTCGCCACTCTACGCATTCCGCGAGGCGGTCGGCGGCGCCGCGCATGGCCAGCCGGTCACCCGCATCATGGTGCTCGGCGTGCTCAGCCTGATCCTGTGGGCGCTGTTCACCGTCGTCACCGCCAAATACGTGCTGCTGCTGCTGCGCGCCGACAACAATGGCGAGGGCGGCACGCTGTCGCTGATGGCGCTCGGCCAGCGCGCGATCGGACGGCGCAGCTGGCCGCTGCTCGCGCTCGGCGTGGTCGGCGCCTCGATGTTCATCGGTGATTCCATGATCACGCCGGCGATCTCGGTGCTGTCGGCGGTCGAAGGTCTCAAGCTCGCCACGCCGCATCTCGAGCACTATGTGGTGCCGCTGACGATCCTGATCCTCGTCCTGCTGTTCTCGGTGCAGCGCTCCGGCACCGCCCGCGTCGCCTCCGCCTTCGGGCCGGTGATGGTGCTGTGGTTCGCCGTGCTGGCGGTGATGGGGCTGGTCCACATCACGGACGATCCGTCGGTGCTGGCGGCGATCAATCCGTATTACGCGCTCCAGTTCATGCTGACCCACGGCACCATCGGCCTGGTGACCTTGGGCGCGGTGTTCCTCGCGGTGACCGGCGGCGAGGCGCTGTATGCCGATCTCGGGCATTTCGGCCGCAAGCCGATCCAGTCCGGCTGGCTGTTCTTCGTGCTGCCCTCGCTGCTCCTCAACTATTTCGGCCAAGGCGCGCTGGTGCTGTCCGATCCCTCCTCGATCGAGAACTCGTTCTACCGCATGGTGCCCGACGTGTTGCTGCTGCCGCTGGTCGGGCTGGCCACCGCTGCGACTGTGATCGCGAGCCAGGCTGTCATCACAGGCGCCTATTCGCTGATCAGCCAGGCGGTGCAACTCGGGCTGCTGCCGCGCTTCGAGGTCCGCTACACCTCGGAGACCCATGCGGGCCAGATCTATTTGCCGCGCGTCAACCGGCTGTTGTTGATCGGCGTGCTGCTGCTGGTGCTGCTGTTCCGCACCTCGAGCGGGCTCGCCTCGGCCTATGGCATCGCGGTCTCCACCACCATGGTCGCCGACGGCATCATGGGCTTCATCGTGATCTGGAAGTTGTGGAACTGGCGCGTGGCGTCGGCCGCGGCGTTGATCCTGCCGTTCGTGATCGTCGACATGACCTTCTTCAGCGCCAATCTGCTGAAGCTGTTCGAGGGCGCCTGGGTGCCGCTGTTGTTCGGCGCCGTGATGGCGACGATGATCTGGACCTGGCGCCGCGGCGCTGCGATCCTGATCGCCAAGACCCGCCGTATCGAGGTGCCGCTGCGCGATCTGATCCACAGCCTGGAGAAGCGGCCGCCGCACATCGTCAAGGGCACCGCGGTGTTCCTGACCAGCGATCCCAGTTTCGTGCCGACCGCGCTATTGCACAATCTCAAACACAACAAGGTGCTGCACGAGCACAACGTGATCCTGACCATCGAGACCGCACCGACGCCGCGCGTCGACCTGTCGGAGCGCGTCAACATGGAGAAGGTCAGCGACAAGTTCACCGCGGTGCGGCTGCGCTTCGGCTACATGGAATCGCCGAACGTGCCGAAGGCGCTGGCGGTCGCACGCAAGCTCGGCTGGCAGTTCGACATCATGGCGACCTCGTTCTTCGTGTCGCGCCGCTCGCTGAAGCCCTCGGCCCAGTCCGGCATGCCGCAATGGCAGGACCATCTGTTCATCGCGATGAGCCGCTCGGCCAACGATGCCACCGACTATTTCCAGATCCCGACCGGCCGGGTGGTTGAAGTGGGTACCCAGGTAACTATTTGATGCGGCAACGAATTCTACAGTTGAAAAGCCGTGAACTATGCGTGATATGCATGGCGGAGGCCTGAATCCGGGCTAACCTATGCATTCCTGCCGGGAGTATAGCCCTGCGACCCGGCATTGTGCGGTGCGGCAGAAGACAGAGGCGCAGCTTCCCATGTCATCCGAGAGTGCGATCACCGCGGCGGAAGCGCCGGCGGCAAATGGCCATGGCGAGGCGCATTCCACCGCCACCTTCAAGGCGCTGATGCTCGGCAGCATCGGTGTCGTCTACGGCGACATCGGCACCAGCCCGCTCTACGCGCTGCGCGAAGCCATTGTCGCGGCTGCCGGCGGCGAGGGCGGCGTGACGGCGCACGCGGTGCTCGGCGTGCTCTCGCTGATCCTGTGGGCGCTGATCGTCGTCGTCACGCTGAAATACGTCGTGATCCTGCTCCGCGCCGACAACAACGGCGAGGGCGGTACGCTGGCGCTGATGGCGCTGGCGCAGCGCGCGGTCACCAAAGGCGGCGCCGCAATCGTGCTGCTCGGCATTATCAGCGGCGCGCTGTTCTATGGCGACGCCGTCATCACCCCGGCGCTCTCGGTGTTGTCGGCGATCGAAGGCATCAAGCTGGTCACCTCGACCTTCGATCCCTATGTCGTCCCGCTCACAGTGGTGATCCTGGTTGTCCTGTTCGCGGTGCAGTCGCGCGGCACCGCGCGCGTGGCGGCGTTCTTCGGCCCGGTGATGTGCGTGTGGTTCGCCGTGATTGCGATCGCGGCGCTGCCGCAGATCGCGCGGCATCCAGAGGTGCTGTACGCGCTCAACCCGATCCTTGCGGTGTCGTTCATGCTGCATCATGGCGTGATCGGCTTCATCACGCTCGGTGCGGTCTTCCTCGCCGTGACCGGCGCGGAAGCGCTCTATGCCGACCTCGGCCACTTCGGCAAACGCCCGATCCAGACCGCGTGGCTGTTCATCGTGCTGCCATCGCTGGCGCTGAACTATCTGGGGCAGGGCGCGCTCCTGATCGGCGATCCCAAGGGGATCGAGAACCCGTTCTTCCTGATGTTCCCGGACTGGGCGCTGATCCCGATGGTCGCGCTTGCGACCATGGCGACCGTGATTGCGAGCCAGGCCGTCATCACCGGTGCCTATTCGCTGACCCGGCAGGCGATCCAGCTCGGCCTGATGCCGCGGTTCGAGATCCGCCACACCTCGGAGGCGCATTCCGGGCAGATCTACATGCCGCGCATCAACCGCTTCCTGTTCATCGCGGTGATCGTGCTGGTGCTGATGTTCCGCTCATCGAGCGCGCTGGCGTCGGCCTACGGCATCTCCGTGACCGGCACCATGGTGGTGACCGCGATGATGGGCTTTGTGGTGATCTGGCGGGTCTGGAAATGGTCGCCGATCGCCGCCGCCGCGCTGGTTGCGCCGTTCCTGTTCCTCGACATCACCTTCCTTGCCGCCAACCTGCTCAAGGTGTTCGAGGGCGGCTGGGTGCCGCTCGCGCTTGGCGGGGCCATGATCCTGGTGATGTACACTTGGCGGCGCGGCAGCCGGCTGCTGTTCGAGAAGTCGCGCAAGCTGGAATTCCCGCTCGACGATCTCGTGAAAATGCTGGAGAAGCGGCCGCCGCAGCGGGTCTCCGGCACCGCGGTGTTCCTGACCAGCGACCCCGTCAGCGCGCCGACCGCGCTGATGCACAGCCTCAAGCACTACAAGGTGCTGCACGAGAAGAACGTCATCCTGACCATCGAGACCGCGCCGACGCCGCGGATCGATCCGTCCGAGCGGGTGCGGATGGAGCAGCTGAGCGAGACCTTCTCCAAGGTGACGCTGAAGTTCGGCTTCATGGAACAGCCGAACGTGCCGAAGACACTGGCGATCGCCCGCAAGCTCGGCTGGCAGTTCGACATCATGTCGACCTCGTTCTTCCTGTCCCGCCGTGCGCTGAAGCCGGCGGCGCATTCGGGCATGCCGAGCTGGCAGGATCATCTGTTCATTGCGCTGAGCCGTTCGTCGAACGACGCCACCGACTATTTCCAGATCCCGACCGGGCGGGTGGTCGAGGTCGGCACACAAGTCACGATCTAGGGTCCACGATCTGGCGTTTCTGCGCAGCATCTAACCCGTTTCGGACGCTTGATTTTCTCCGCGCAAGAGGCGACTTTGCGGCCCGGAACGGCGAGCCGCGCGACGCTCGCCAACTGATTGTCGGGAGGATTTTTCCGTGGCGGACCACAAGGTGCAAGATTTGTTTCCGGACGAGGTGTCAAAGGGCATAGCGGAAGGCCGCTATCTCCTGGTCGACGTCCGCGAGCCCAATGAGGTTGCTGTCGAGGCCTATCCCGATGGCGTCGTGGTGGCGCTGTCGACGTTCGATCCGGCAGCGATTCCCGATCCGCAGGGCAAGCAGGTGGTGTTCGCCTGCCGCTCCGGCAAGCGCTCGGTGACGGCCTCGCTGGCCGCCCAGGCCGCTGGCCTGCCTTACGACAAGCATCTGGCGGGCGGCATCATCGGCTGGAAGGCGGGGGGACTGCCGACCAAGACGGGCGGCTGATCCCTGACATGACCTCCATGAACAAGGTCTTCGCAGACCTTCCCGTCACGATCTTCGAGGCGATGTCGCAGGCTGCGCGCGACAACAACGCCATCAATCTCGGCCAGGGCTTTCCCGACGATCCCGGACCGGAGGACATCCGCCGCGCTGCCGCGGACGCGTCCGTCAACGGCTACAACCAGTATCCGTCGATGATGGGGATTCCCGAGCTCCGTCAGGCGATCGCATCGCATTACGGCCACTGGCACGGGCTCAAGCTCGATCCGATGACCGAGGTGATGGTCACCTCCGGCGGCACCGAGGCGCTGACCTCCTCGATCCTGGCGGTGGTCGAGCCGGGCGACGAAGTGGTGTGCTTCCAGCCGGTCTATGATTCCTATCTGCCGATCATCCGCCAGGCCGGCGGCATTCCGCGGCTGTTGCGGCTCGAGCCGCCGGAATGGCGGCTCAACGAGGAGATGCTGCGCAGCGTCTTCAACCACAAGACCAAGGCGGTGCTGTTCAACAATCCGCTCAACCCGGCCGCCGTGGTCTATCCGCGCGAGGACCTCGAACTGCTGGCGCGATTCTGCCAGGAGTTTGACGTGGTCGCGATCTGCGACGAGGTCTGGGAGCACGTGGTGTTCGACGGCCGCGAGCACATCCCGCTGATCACGATCCCGGGCATGCGCGACCGCACCATCAAGGTCGGCAGCGCCGGCAAGATCTTCTCGCTGACGGGATGGAAGATCGGCTTCGTCTGCGCCGCACCGCCGCTGCTGCGGGTCGCCGCCAAGGTGCACCAGTTCCTCACCTTCACGACAGCGCCCAACCTGCAGGCGGCGGTGGCGTATGGCCTTGGCAAGCCGGACGATTATTTCCTCGACATGCGCAAGGACATGGCGCGGAGCCGCGACCGCTTGACCAAGGGGTTGGAGAGCATCGGCTTTCCGGTGCTGAAGTCGCAGGGGACCTATTTCCTCACCGTCGATCTGTCGCCGCTCGGGCTCAACGAGACCGATGCTGAGTTCTGCTGGCGAATTGTGCAGGACTACAAGGTCGCGGCTATTCCAGTGTCGGCGTTTTACGAGCAGGATGCCGTGACGTCGGTCGTGCGTTTTTGTTTCGCCAAGAAGGACTCGACGCTCGACACCGCGCTGGAGCGGTTGTCCGACGCAGTGCATCGTCGCAAGAGGTAAGCCAGAATGCAGAAGCAGAACCGTCGTCTCGTCAGCTTCGTCGGTACGGTCGCCACGGTTCTGTTGTTCGCTGCCTCCGCAAGTGCGGAGGAGCGCACGGTCAACTTCTACAACTGGTCAAACTACATGGCGCCGGGAGTCCTCGAGGACTTCACCAAGGAAACCGGCATCAAGGTCGTCTACGATACGTTCGACGCCAATGAGACGCTGGAGACGCGGCTGCTCGCTGGCAAGTCGGGCTACGACGTCGTGGTGCCGACCGGCTATTTCCTGCAGCGCCAGATCACCGCGAAGGTGTTTCTCAAGCTCGACAAGTCGAAGTTGCCGAACCTCGCCAATGCATGGCCCGTGGTGACCGGTCAGCTCGCGACCTACGATCCCGGCAACAATTACGGTGCCAACTACATGTGGGGCACCACCGGCATCGGCTACAACGTCAAGATGGCGGAGAAGATTCTCGGGCCTGACGCGAAGATCGACAGCTGGGACATCGTGTTCAAGCCGGAGAACCTCGCCAAGTTCAAGGATTGCGGCATCCATATGCTGGATTCCGCCGACGACATCCTGCCGGCGGCGCTGAGCTATCTCGGCCTCGATCCGAGCTCGACCAAGCAGGCCGACCTCGACAAGGCCGCCGATCTCGTCATCAAGATCCGGCCCTATGTGCGCAAATTCCATTCGTCCGAATATCTCAGCGCGCTGGCCTCGGGCGAGATCTGCTTCGTGGTCGGATGGTCGGGCGACATCATGCAGGCACGCAGCCGGGCGGCGGAAGCCAACACCGGCGTCGAGATCGGCTACACGATCCCGAAGGAGGGCGCGCAGATGTTCTTCGACAATCTCGCGATCCCCGCGGACGCCAAGAACGTCGCCGAGGCCTACGAGCTGATCAACTACCTCTACCGACCCGAGGTCGCGGCGAAGAACTCGAACTTCCTGTCCTACGCCAACGGCAATCTGGCGAGCCAGAAGCTGATCGATCCGAAGATATTCAACGACAAGAACATCTATCCCGACGAGGCGATGCAGAAGAAGCTGTTCGTGATCACGGCGCACGATCCGGCGACGCAGCGGATCATCAACAGGCTATGGACCCGGGTGAAGACCGGGAAGTGATGTCTCGTTGGAACCGCCGTCATTGCGAGCGGAGCGAAGCAATCCATCAAGCCGCATATGCTGAAGCATGGATTGCTTCGTCGCTTCGCTCCTCGCAATGACGAGGTGGAGTTGCCCCAGCTTACCGCCAGCGCCGGTGCAGCCAGAGCCATTGATCCGGATACTCGCGGACCCAGCCCTCGACGACATCGGTGATCGCCTGCATCGTGCCCTGGATATCGATCTCGCCGGATGCGTCGAACACCGGCTTCACTTCCTCGGAGACTTCGCCGCGGAAACGGCCGTCGGGCAGGCGGATGATCCGCGTGCCGTGGATCGGGCAATCGATCTGCCGGCGCAGGCGCGCCAGCAGCGGGTTCGCCGTGGTCTTGCGGCCGAAGAAGGTGACGGGAACGCCGTTGGTCAGATACTGGTCGACCAGCATCGCAACGTGCTGGCCGTCCTGCAGGGCCTTTGCCAGCTTGAGCGGCGCGTCGCGGCCGGCCGGGACCAGCGTGCCCAAATTGACGGCTCGGATCCGTTCGATGGCGCGGTCGGCGGCTTCGATGTTCGGTCGCCGGAACAAAACGACGGCTTCGAGCCCATGCGCGGCGGCGGCGAGCGGAGAAAGCTCCCAGTTGCCGAGATGTGCGGCAAAGAACAGCGCCGGTTTGCCGTCGTCGCGCAGCTGATCGAACAATTGCTTGCTGCGTCCGGAGAATTCGACACGGCCGGGCTTGTCGGGATGTGCGGGGTCGTGGTCCCAGATGCGATCGAGATGTGCGAACTCGGCGCCGATGCGGCCGAGATTGTGCCAGACCCCGGTGAGAATCGTCTCGATCTCCTCCGGTGACTTTTCCGGGAAGGCCGCCGTGAGATTCTCGCGGCCAATGCGATCCTCGCGCAGCCGGCGGCCGATGAAATGCGCGGCGTTGCCGAAGAAGTTTGCAGTCTTGTCCGGATCGAAATAGCGGGTGGTTCGCAACAGGCCGGTCGTCAGCGCGCCGATTGCAACGCCCGCCACAGGCTTGGCGGCGTCGCGCAGGCGCGCACGGGTACGAAGGAGCAGGCGTTTCATCGGATGAGGCGAGGGCGCCGGCCTAGGCCGGCTCCCGCGTCAGGATCAGCGAGGCGTTCTGCCCGCCGAACCCGAACGAGTTCGACATCACGGCGGTCACCTTGGCGTCGCGCGCCTTGTTGCCGACCACGTCGAACGGGATCGCGGGGTCGGGCACCTCGTAATTGATCGTCGGCGGAATTCGCTGATGCTCAAGCGTCAGCAGCGAGAAGATCGCCTCGACCGCGCCGGCGGCCGAGATGGTGTGGCCAACCATCGATTTGTTCGACGACACCGGAATGTTCGGCGTGTGCTCGCCGAACACGGCTGCGGTCGCCAGATATTCCATCTTGTCGTTTTCAGGCGTCGAGGTGCCGTGCGCGTTGATGTGGTCGATCTGCTGCGGCTCCATGCCGGCATCAGCAAGCGTCTTGCGCACGCAGCCGATCGCCGGCTTGCCGTCGGGCGCCGAGCGGGTGCGGTGGAAGGAGTCGGTCAGCTCGCCGCAGCCGGCAACGACGCCCAGGATGCGTGCGCCGCGCGCCATCGCGGCCTCATAGCTCTCCAGCACCAGCGCGCCGGCGCCTTCGGCCATCACGAAGCCGTCGCGGTTCTTCGAGAACGGCTTTGAGGCGCCCTGGGGCGGATCGTTCTGGGTCGAGAGGGCCGAGAGCAGCGAGAAACGCACCATGGCTTCCGGGTTCACCGAGCCGTCGGTCGCAATGCACAGCGTCGCATCGGCTTCGCCGCGGCGGATCGCCTCGACGCCGAGTTGAATCGCGGTGGCGCCGGACGCGCAAGCCGTCGAGAGCGAGATCGGCGAGCCCTTGGTGCCGAAGGTCTCGGCGAGGTTGAGCGCGACGGAGCCGAAGGTGAAGCGGCGGTGGAAATGCGCAAACTTGCCGCCGCTGCAGGTCGCCAGATAGTCGATGATTCCAAAGTCTTTGGTCGGGACGGAGCGCGCGACCTCGAGCCGCTGCGGCCACTCGGTCTCGATCGGCGCGACTGCCAGAAACAGCGGGCCGGGGAAGTCGCCCTTGCTGCCGATGCCGGATTGCTCCAGCGCTTCCTCGGTCGCAACCTCGGCCAGACGCTGCGACAGGCTGGTCGAGGAGAACGGGTCGACGGTGACGAAATCGACGGCGCCGGCCATCGTCGTCTTCAGGCTGTCGATCGGGAAGCGCGTCACGGTCCTGATGCCGGACTCGCCCGCGGTGAGACGTTTCCAATTGTCGGTCTTGCCGCCGCCGAGCGACGTCACGATTCCCATGCCGGTCACGACAACGATCGGTCGGCCGAATTTATCGCGTGGTGCTGTCATGGTTTCCCCGTCGGTGCTTGCGCCGGACTTAAAGCGCGATGACACTCATCGCGCTTTAGCTATTTGTTTGAGCATGATCTTTTCGGAAAACCGCTTCACACACTTTCCCGGATCATGCTCTAACTGACGGCCTCGACCAGTGCCATGCCCTCGCCCTGCCAGTGGCCGACCCCCAACACGACAATCTGGGTTGGCGCTTCGGTCTTTTCAACCTCCAGCCCGGTCGGATCGTTGGCCGGATAAAGCGCGCCGCGCGAGATCGACAACGCGGCCAGCGCCAGCCCGAGCGGGAACTGCGCCTCCATGGTGTGCCCAAAGGTCGTTCCGGTGGCGCGCACGGCGAGACCGGGGTGCTGACCGAGGAATGCGCGCTCCTCAGTGGTCGCGGGCTCGGCGCCGGTCGCGCCCGTGATCAGCATGGCCTTGTCGTCGTTGACGCCGAGCTTCGGCCACATCGCCTGCAGCGATTTCGTCACGGCGCCGGGCTCCTTGCGCTTGGCAAGATCGGCGACCACCCTGGTCAGCCTGGCGTAGGGCTTGGCGCCGCGGACCTCGGCGTGCTCGCGCGACTCCATCACCAGGAAAGCGCCGGCCGAGCCGATGGCGAAGCCCGGGTTGTTCCTGCGCCCCCATACCGCGCTATGCCGATCCTTGAGGGCGAAGTCGCCGAACGTGTAGAGCATCAAGAGGTCGCCGCGATCGCCATTATGCGCCGCGCCGACCAGCGCGATGTCGCTCTGTCCGGCGCCGATGCGCGCGACTGCGATCCGCGCAGCGTCAATGCTCGAGGCTTCCTCGCCCATGAAGGTGCGCGACGTCCCGCACACGCCGTGAACGATTGCGATGTTGCCGGCGAGCAAGTTGGAAAGCTGTGCCAGGAACAGCGTCGGGCGCAGTTCGTTCATCAGCTTTTCGTTGAGCAGGGCGGGCGGCAGCTTGCCCTGCGCATCGGCGTTCATGATCGCCAGGTCGACATTGAGGTCACGCTCGCCGCCACCGGCTGCGATGATCATGTCCATCCGCGACAGGATTTCCTGATTGCCTTTGACGCCGGCGGAATCGAGCGCCAGCCCGGCGGCATAGGTGCCGATGCGCTGCCACAGCTCCATCTGGCGCTGGTCGCCCTTCTTCGGGATCTGGGCGTCGAAGCTGACCGGGGCGATCGGATGGATCACGTAGGGCGCGAGACGCTTCTCGTCGGCATTGACGCGCCGTTCGCCAAGCGCCTGCCAATGCGCGTCCAGCCCTTCGCCGAGCGAGGAGAGCAGGCCGACGCCGGTGATCCAGACTTCCTTCTCAGCCATTGGTCATTGCCTGCATCGGAAAGCCGATCTTGTTGGCCATCGCATCCATGTGCACACGCAAGTCCGGGTGAGGGAAGGGGATGTGGCGGAAGGTCAGCTCGGCATTGCACTTGAGCTCTTTGCCGACGCGAACCCTCGCTGAGGTCACGGCGAAGCCTGAACCTTCGTGTTCGATCTTGGCTTCGATCCTCAGGACCGAGCCGGGGCTGACGAAGCCGCGCATCTTGGCTTCCTTGACCATGGCGAGGAAAGGCATGCGCTCGAACTTGGTCAGACCGAGGATCAGCCAGCCCGAGCTCTGGGCCATTGCTTCGGTCAGCAACACGCCGGGCATGATCGGGTAGCCCGGGAAGTGCCCCGCGAATACGGAGTGGCTCTCGGGCGGGACATCCGCCTCGACGACAATGGTTCTTGCGTCGAGGTCGAGGTCGACGATCCGGTCGATCAGCTGAAAAATTTCGAGCTGCATGATGGGCGATTACGAGCCCGTGCCCGTGCCCGCGTTCTTGGCCGCAACCAACTCGTCGATGCGGTCGGCGAGATTCTTCAGCACGAAGTACTGCTCCGTCGTTGCCTTGCCGTCGTTGACCTCCTGGGTCCACTTCTCGAGCGGCATCTTGATGCCAAAGGCCTTGTCGATGGCAAAGGCGATGTCGAGGAAGTCGAGGCTGTCGATTCCCAGATCGTCGATCGCATGGCTCTCCGGCTTGATCGTGTCGCGCGGGATGTCGCAGGTCTCCGCGATAATGTTGGCGATCTGCTCGAATGTGGAGGACATCATTAAGCCTTTGATATATTGAAGGTAATTTCGGGACTCTCGGAGGAGGCGGGCGCGTTGCCCCGGAATGCCCTTATTGCTGCTGCCGGAGTCGTGTGCCCGTATATCGGAGCAGGGCCGTTAGTTCAATGGAGCTTGGCCGGCCCGGCAAGGGCGGTTTTTGGGCAGGGTTCCGGCCAGCCTAGTTGCGCGGCATCACCGTAATCTTCGCGCAATCGCGGCGGCCCATCAGCACGCAGTCCTGGGTCTTGCGCAAATCGGCGATGCTCATGGCCAGCCAGATACCGATTGCGGTCAGCGCCACGGTGAAGGCGAAGGCGGCGATGTTGGCGAGCATGCGCTGGCGGAAATCGTCCGGCTCCTCGCGCGGCTTCTCATAGCGAGAGAGATCGTTGGCAACGGAAGCGGGACGGGGCGATCGGATCGCCTGCTCGCGCTTGCCGGGCGGCTGCGCCGAGGTGCGCGGCCGGAATTTGAGCACCACGTGCTCGTCATCCGAGGAAATTGGCCGCTGCGTCTTCACTGTTGTCAGTCCGGTCGCGTCGCCGCTTATCTCTAGCATGTTCGCCGCGCTTCACATCTAAAATCTTGGTGCGCGCAGAGGTGGTATTCATCCTTCGATCGTCTCGTGGAACCGACTGTAATCGATCCTGAGACGGCCGTCGTCGGTCGCGCGCAAAATTTCCGCATAGCGATGGCCGAAGCGGATGTCGGAATGTTCGTACGATTTTCGCGCATGCACAGTTTGCGCTGCAACGACGTCATAGCCGGATACGATGAGGCCGAGCCCGGCATTGACGGCTTCCAGGTCCGCGGCGCCGAGGCCGTGGAGCGGGCTGTCCTGGTCGATCACATGAAACACGGTCCAGCTCAGCGCCAGCGCCGGGCTTTCGCTGCGCACCAGTAGCAGCTCGTAGAACCGGCGATAGGCCATGCCTTCCTTGCTGACGCCGCTCTTGAACAGCCACAGCCGCGCGGTGGCATTGGCGATGATGTTGTGCCGCTCGTTGGCGAGACGGATCATCAGCGTCAGCTGTCCCTCATGGTTTGAGATCACGGGACTGTCGGCGAACAGCAGCCGCGCGCTCGGCCGCGAGAAGCGGGCGAAGATCAGCCCGGTCATCAGCGACATCGAGAAGATGCCGGTGAAGAGTTCGATGGTGGCGATGAAGTGCCCGTAATGCGTCTGCGGGTGCATGTCGCCGTAACCGGCGGTCGAAAGTGTTTCGATGCTGAAATAGAGGTAGTCGATGTATTGGCCGTTGGGCACGTTGGCGATCGGATGATCGCCGAGCCAATAGAACAAGGCGAACACGGCGTTGAATACGACGAACACCAATGCTGCACCGCCGATAAAGGCGGGCCAGGATGCCGTCATGCAGCGATGGCTTATGTCTGCCCAGAAACTGAGCTCCAACCCCTCGGTCACGACCTCGCGGTTGCCGAGGCGGACCGTGCGGGCCTTCACGCGATCGTTTGCTCTCAAAGCCATCCCGCCGAACCGGCTGTTTCACCTGTCTGCGACATCATGACATAATGGAACCTATTCCGGAGTGCCGGCCAAACGGGAGCATGCATCATGGCCCATACGCGCGAGCCCTACGTCAAACCGGTCCCGATCATGTCGCTGCGACCGACCCAGATGACGGTCGGCATGCATGAGGTAGAGGAGAAACGGAAGCGCTGGCGCGAGCACAAGTCCGACAAGAAGCGTGCCGAGCTTCTGGGCAAGCACATGATCCCGGTCGTCCATGGTCCCGACGATCGCTATTACGTGGTCGATCACCATCACATGGCGCGGGCGCTGCACGAGGAGGGCGTCAAGGACATCCTGGTCACCGTGATCGGCGATCTCACGATGGTCGAGCGTGACGTGTTCTGGGGCGTGATGGACAACAAGCGCTGGGTCTATCCTTACGACTCCAAGGGCGAGCGCCGGCACTTCAGGGACATTCCGAGATCGATCAAGGATCTCAAGGACGATCCGTTCCGCAGCCTTGCCGGCGAGATGCGCCGGGCCGGCGGTTTCGCCAAGGACACGACGCCGTTCAGCGAATTCCTCTGGGCCGATTTTCTGCGCCGCCACATCCCGCGCAAGACGGTGGAGAACAATTTCGCCAAGGCGCTGGAGAAGGGGCTGGCGCTCGGCCGCAGCGGGGGAGCGGTCTATCTGCCCGGCTGGTGCGGCCCGGCGTCCGACGACTGACCGGGCGCGGCCTCCGGCTTGTGCTGGTCCTCCTTGCCGCCGAGCGCGTGGTGCAGCCAGCGCTCGGTCCGCTTGCCGAAGGTAAGCAGCAGGAATGCCAGCACGAGCGCGGTTGCGACGATCGGCCAATGTCCGGCGCCGCAGACGATCCCGATGCATGCGGCGAAGAACGCGCATGCGGCGCTGGTCAGGCCGCGGACCTGAAAGCGGTCGCCCTGCCGCACGATGACGCCGGCGCCGAGAAATCCGATTCCCGTGAGCACGCCCTGGATCACGCGGCTCACCGCATCGGTGAACTGGCCGGGCGCGGCGGCTTGCAAGGCCAGCAGCACGACCGTGGCGGTCGAGAGGCTGACGAGACCCAGCGTCTTCAGGCCGATCGGCTTGCCGCGCAGGTCGCGGTCGAGCCCGATCGCGCTGCCGGCAAGGGTCGCAACGCCGAGGCGCAGGATGATCTCGCTCCAGTCCGTCACCGCGCCCTCTATTTCGGCTGCCGGCCGAGCATGTAGAATTCGGCGTTCGGCCGCATGCCGGTGACGTTTGCGAGCCGGTTCGACAGCGCGAAGAAGGCCGCAACCGCGGCGATGTCCCAGACGTCGTCGTCGCTGAAGCCGTGGGCGGCGAGCGCCGCGAAGTCGGTCTCCGCGACCTCCTCGGCCGTGCGGCTCACCTTCATGGCGAAGTCGAGCATCGCGCGCTGCCGCGGCGTGATGTCGGCCTTGCGGTAGTTGACCGCGATCTGGTCGGCGATCTCGGGATTCTTGGCGCGGATGCGCAGGATCGCGCCGTGGGCGATCACGCAATACTGGCACTGGTTGGTGGCGCTGGTCGCCACCACGATCATCTCGCGCTCGGCCTTGGAGAGGCCGGAGTCCTTTTCCATCAGCGCGTCGTGATAGGCAAAGAACGCACGAAACTCGTCGGGGCGATAGGCCAAAGTGAGGAACACGTTCGGCACGAAGCCGGACTTCTCCTGCACCGCCAGGATGCGGGTGCGGATATCCTCGGGGAGCTTGTCGAGAGCGGGTGTCGGGAAGCGCTTTGCGGTCGGCGGCGTCATGAGATGGTTCCGGCATGCCGCAGGCTGCGGCGTCAGGCGAAACCATAGTGGATGACGGGTCCGGCGCAAGGCGCATCGGCGCCTTGCGCGATCCCGCTAGCGCAGCGGCTTCTTCAGCAGTGAGAAGCGATCCGGATCGAGGCCCAGCGATGGCTGCAGCATTGGCGCCTCGGCCGGCGCCATCGTGCGCGGCGGCGCGGGCGAGTTGAGGTTGGAGGTGAGGCTGGAGTTGAGGCCGGGGTCGTTCGGCGCGGTATCGCGATGCGAGGTGGCGCCGCGCCAGCGTTCCAGCACGGCGCTGACGAAATGCAAATCATGCCCGGCGGTGACCGATGGCACGGTTGCTATGGTGGCCTCGCCGCGCGGCAGCTGGTGCGGTGGCACCTCCTTGAAGCGCAGCCGGGTCGGCAACGCCACGCCTTCGCCGAACGCCAGCACTTCGCGGGTGCCGAGCGAGGGCACGAACGACAGCAAATTGGCGGCCGCGTCCGAGACCGCGGAGCGCAGCAGCGCCTGGTCGCGGTCGTTTGCAAGGCGCATCGTGAACAGCGTGTTGCACTGGGAGATGATGGTCGCGTCTAGCTCGGCCGGACGCTGGGTGATCAGGCCGAGATAGACGCCATATTTGCGGCCTTCCTTGGCGATGCGCGACACCGCCTTGCGGGTCGGCCCGAAGCCGATATTGCGGTCGGCGGAGGCGTAGCGGTGCGCTTCCTCGCAGACGAACAGCATCGGCGAGACGCCGTCGCTCCACAGCCCGAAATCGAACGCCATGCGGCACAACACCGACACCACGGAATCGACGACCTCGGCGGGGAAGCCCGCGAGCTGCATGATGGTCATCGGCTTGCCGTTGGCGGGCAGGCGGAACAGATGGCTGATCACTTCGGCCATGGTGTCGCCGCCGACGTTGGCATTGTCGAACATGAAGGCGTAGCGCGGATCGTTGCGCACTGCGTCGATGCGCGAGATCAGCTTGTGATAGATGATGCGCGAGGAGCGGTTCTCCAGCTTGCCCATGCGCTCGTCGATCAGCGAGATCAGGTCGACGAGGCGATACGGCACCGGCGTATCGACGGTGTAGCCGACCTGCTTGGGGTCGACGCGCTTCAGCCCGAGACCGACCCGGTCGGAGTTCTGGTACTGGGTGTAAAGGCCCTTCGCCATCGGAATCACTTCGGCGAGGATGTCGAGCTCTTCGGGCACGCCGGGGCGGCCGCCGAACAGCACGTCGACGATCTCCTCGAAGTTGAACAGCCAGAACGGCAGCTTGAGGTTTCGCGGGTTGAGCACCTGGGCGCGCTCGCCGAAGCAGCGGCCGTATTCATTGTGCACGTCGAGCAGGAAGATGCGCAGGTTCGGCCGCGATTTCAGGATCTCGTTGAGCAGCAGCGAGACGCCGGTGGACTTGCCGACGCCGGTCGAGCCGAGCACCGCGAAGTGCTTGGAGAGCATTTCCTCGACGTCGACATAGGCGATGACCGAACGATCCTGCTGCAGCGTGCCGACATTGATCTGGTCCGAGCCGCTCGGCGCATAGACCGTGCGCAGCTCCTGGTTCGTGATCAGGTCGGTGCTGTCGCCGATGGTCGGATAATGGGTGACGCCGCGCTGGAATTTCGGGCGGTCGCCGCCAAGGATTTCGCCGAGCAGGTCGACGGAAGCGGTCGCCATGTACTGGTCGGACGGCGGCAGGTGCTCGCACGACACTTCGGTGATCATGGCGACGATGATCGAGCTCGCGCAGCGGATGCTGACGAACCGGCCGACAGTTGCGCGCATTTCTGAAAGTTGCATCTGTCCGCCGGCCAAGAGCCCAACCCGGGCCTGCGAGCCGCGCACAGAGATCACACGTCCGAAGGATGTCACAGTTCTCGCCTGGCTCGTTCTCGAAATCTAAATGTCCGGATCAATATGCCAGCCCGGGGCTGGAAAAACCGTTAAGTCGCCGGGGTTGCGTATCGGCTAAATCTACACGTTCGCGGTGACGATTTGTTTCTGTCGTGTCGTGAGATCGCGCCCTGTCGCGCGCCCCGGCGGCGAAATCGTCGCTTTCCGGCACAGCCGCGATTGTTTCGCGGTTTTGCCGTTAACGCCGCATTCACCATCTCCGAGGAGTGAGCGGCGGCTCGGTAGGTTTACGGAGACTGCGGCGCGATTTGCCGCGCGCCGTGTCATGGTATCGTGTAACCGATTGCTAACTGCGACTTGTAACGTCCTTTCCATTTGTGCCGCGTAACGATGCCGCGCTCGGGGAGAGATCAGCGTGCGCATCGAACACCGCAATGCAAAATCAGGAAATGCCGACGACGGCTCGACCAAGGGGCTGGCGTTCTGTGCCGGCATGCTCGTGGGCAGCCTGCTCGGAAGCGCGACCGCGCAGTGGAGCGAGCGCGAAGGCCTCTTGATGGCGGCATTTGCGATCATGGCCGTGATCGTCTTCCTGTTGCTGAAGCGGCACCAGATCTCGGACGACCGGCTCGCCGCCGAACGGCGCAATCTCACGACCGCCGTGAACAACATTCCGCAGGGGCTCGTGCTGTACGATGCGTCGGCGCGCATCATCATCTGCAACCGCCCCTATATCGAGATGTTCGGGCTCTCGCCCGATATCGCGAAGCCGGGCTGCACCATGCAGCGGCTGATCGCGCACCGTCAGGAGACCGGCTCGTTCGATGGCGACGTCGAGGATTTCTGCGATGCCATCATCGGCAACGTGAAGCTTGGCCGGGCCACGCGTCAGCTCACGCGCGCGCCGGGCGGGCGCGCGATCGAGATCGTCAACAAGCCGCTGCCCGGAGGCGGCTGGGTCGCGACCATCGAGGATGTCACGGAGCGCACGCGCACCGAGAACAGGATCGCCTACATGGCGCATTATGATGCGCTGACCGATCTGCCGAACCGTGTGCTGTTCCGCGAGCGCCTGGAGCGGGCGCTGAAAGCGCTCCGGCCCGACGAGCAGCTCGCGGTCATGTACATCGACGTCGACGAATTCAAGAGCGTCAACGACGCGCTCGGCCATCAGATCGGCGACGAACTGCTCAGGGCGATCGCCGATCGCCTGCGCTCCTGTCTCGCGGAGGGCGATGTCGCAGCGCGGCTCGGCGGCGACGAGTTTGCCGTGATCCAGACCGCCATCCGCGACCAGACCCAGACGATGCAGCTGCTGGCCGCGATCTATCAGGCGATCCGCCAGCCGGTCGACTGCAGCGGGCATCTGATCACCACCGACGCAAGCATCGGCATCGCGGTCGCGCCCGCCGATGGCCTCGACCTCGATCAATTGCTGCGCAACGCCGACCTCGCGCTCTATGGCGCGAAGAGCGACGGCCGCCGCACCTACCGGTTCTTCGAGACCGGCATGGATGCGCGCGCCAAGGCGCGGCGCAGTCTTGAGCTCGAGCTACGCCAGGCGATCGCCGACGGCAGCTTCGAACTGCATTATCAGCCGCTGCTTCATCTCGAGGACAGCCGGGTCAGCTGCTGCGAGGCGCTGCTGCGCTGGCGTCATCCCGAACGCGGCATGATCTCGCCGGCGGATTTCATCCCGGTCGCCGAGGATACCGGTCTGATCAACGACATTGGCCACTGGGTGCTCAACACCGCGTGCCGGGAAGCGGTGAACTGGCCGGAACATATCCACGTCGCGGTCAACGTGTCTCCGATCCAGTTCAAGAGCCAGACGCTGGCGCTGAACGTCGCCGCCGCGCTGGCGGCGTCCGGGCTCGCGCCCTCGCGGCTCGAACTCGAAATCACCGAGGCCGTGCTGATCCGCGACGACGAGGCCGCGCTCGATATCCTGCATCAGCTGCGCGAGCTCGGCGTCCGCATCGCGCTCGACGATTTCGGCACCGGTTATTCGTCGCTGAGCTACCTGCAGCGCTTCCCCTTCGACAAGATCAAGATCGATCGGGCGTTCATCAAGGATCTCGCCGGGGCCGGCGCGTCGTCCACGATCGTCCAGGCCGTCGTGAACATTGCCACCGCCAGCGACATGACCACGACCGCGGAGGGCGTCGAGACCGAGCAGCAGCGCAACATGCTGCGCATCCTCGGCTGCACCGAGATGCAGGGCTATCTGTTCAGCCGGCCGGTGCCGGCCGCTGACGTCCGCAAGCTGCTGTCGTCGCATCGCGAGAAGGCCGTTTCGGTCGCCTGACCGCCGGCCTCGATCGCTTTCACTCTGTGATTCCGGCCGCAGACTGCAGCGCGGGCGCCGGCCATCTCGTCGATACGCACGCTGAATAATTTGTTGACGAGACCTAATCCTTTGTACACTAGTACAAATCGACGCGCCGCCGCCCGCCCGAGCGAAAAGACGTCGATCCGGCCGTCGCGGAAGGAGACCGCCCCATGCAGCCGGAACCGATCTTCGATCTCGCTCATCTCGGGCACATGGAGCTGCTGACGCCGAAGCCGGACGAGAGCCTGAAATTCTTCGTCGACGTGATGGGCATGACGGTCAGCGGCCGCAACGGCGAGTCGGTCTATCTGCGCGGGTGGGACGATTATGAGCGCTATTCGCTGAAGCTCACCGCGTCGAACAATTCGGGGATGGAGCACATGGCGCTGCGGACCCGCAGTCCGCAGGCGCTGGAGCGCCGCGTCGCCGCGCTGAAAGGCTCGGGCTTCGATATCGGCTGGATCGATGGCGACATGGGGCAGGGACCGGCATTCCGCTGCCGCGATCCCGACGGCCACGTCATCGAGCTCTATTACGAGACCGAGTGGTACGAGGCGCCGGCCGAGCTGAAGCCCGCGTTGAAGAACCAGGCGCAGCGCTTTCCGGCGCGTGGCGTCAATGTCCGCCGGCTCGACCATCTCAATTGTCTTGCGGTCGACATCAAGGCCAATCGCCTGTTCTTCGAGAACTACCTGGGCTGCCGCACCACCGAGCAGATCGTGCTCAACGACGGCACCGAAGCGGCGATGTGGATGGCGATGTCGAACAAGAGCTACGACTTCGCCTACACGCGCGACCATTACGGCAAGATGAGACGCTTCCACCATGTCACCTACGCGCTCGACAGCCGCGAGGAGATCCTGCGCGCCGCCGACATCTTCCTCGAGCACGGCGTGCATATCGAGACCGGGCCGCACAAGCACGCGATCCAGCAGACCTTCTTCCTCTATGTCTATGAACCCGGCGGCAACCGCGTCGAGGTTGCCAACGCCGGAGCGCGCCTGATCCTCGCGCCGGACTGGAAGCCGATCGTGTGGACCGAGGAGGAGCGCAAGAAGGGGCAGGCGTGGGGGTTGAAGACGATCGAGTCGTTCCACACCCACGGCACGCCGCCGGTCGCGAGCTGAGCCGACGATCTCGGTATCGGGGTGCGGTCTCGGCAATTTGAAGCCAAGGCTGCCTCGGACGGCGTTGCACGCAGAGCGTGCCACACCATGTTCCGGCGGCCCCGGGGGCGACACCGCATGAGGTGATGCAATGGCATCGCAACCAGATTTTTCCAGCGAAACATTCAATCGAGATCCTGCCGCCGGCATCGCCGCGCTGCGTGCCCGTGGGCAGGTCGTCGAGGTCAAGTTTCCGATCGTCGGTCGGGTCTGGCTGACGACCACCTACGACACGGCTTCCGCAGTGCTGAAGGACAGCACGACCTTCACGCTCCGCAAGGAAAACGGCGAGGTCGCCGGCTTGCGCTGGTGGATGCCGAAGTCGATCGCGATCGTCGCCAACAACATGCTGACGATGGACGAGCCCGATCATACGCGGCTGCGCAGTATTGTGGACGAAGCCTTCCGACGCCGTGCCGTGCTCGAGATGGAGCCCCACATCCGCAGCATCGCCGATCGTCTGGCAGATGAATTGTTCGCAGCCGGAAGCCCGGCCGACCTGATCCAGCGCTATGCGCGTGTCCTGCCGGTATCGGTGATCTGCGAACTGCTCGGCCTGCCGCCCGCCGACCGGCCAAAATTCATCGCCTGGGCCAATGCGATGACGCAGCTCAGGGGACCGATCAGCTTCCTGCGCATGATGGGTTCGCTGTCGAAGATGCGGAAATACCTCGCGCAGCAATTGCAGCTCGTCCGGGAGCGGGGCGGCGACGGGTTGATGGCGGAACTGGTGCAGGTTGAGAAGGAAGGCGGTCGCATCACACCGGACGAAATGGTTTCGATGGTGTTCCTGCTGCTCGGCGCGGGCTCGGAGACCACGACCCATCTGATCGGCGGATCGGTCTTCGAATTGCTCAAGGATCCCGCGCGACGGGACTGGCTCGCGGCGGACTGGAGTCGCGTCGGCCTCGCGGTCGAGGAATTGCTTCGCTTCGTATCGGCGGTGCAGTTCACCAAGCCACGCTATGTCAGGCGCGACGTCGAGCTGGGTGGTGTCCATCTCAAGAAGGGCGAGCGTGTGATGGCTATGATCGCAGCCGCCAATGTCGATTCCTGCGCGCACGTCCATCCTGATCGAATGGACCTTGAGCGCAAGCCGAACCGGCATGTTTCGTTCGGGACCGGAATCCATTTCTGCCTCGGCCATCAGCTTGCGCGAATCGAGACGACTTGTGCACTGCAGGCGCTGTTCACGCGCTGGCCGCGCCTGCAGCTTGCGGTCCGACCGGAGCAGGTCCGCTGGCGTGGACGTCCCGGCATCCGCTCGATCGACAAATTGCCGGTCGTCGCTGGTAGTTGATGCAGCACTGCGCATTGCAGCCTTGCCTCGCCTCGGCCGTTTGGTGCTAGGCTGCACCTCGTAACGTCAGAGGAAAACGTCGATGAGCGAACACACGACGGACAAGCGCGTGCGAGAGGCGTCTCGCAGGCAATTCCTTCAGGCGGGTGCAGCACTGGCCGGTGGCTCCGCGATGGCGGCAGTTGCCGGTTCTACCGCGCTCGCCGATCAGGGGAATAATCTTCCGCCCAATGTGCCGGAATGGATGAAAGCGCCCGGCGATCCAATGGGAAGCCAGCCCTATGGCACGCCGTCGGTTCACGAGAAGGGCGTCGTCAAGAACATCTCGAAGACATTGCCGCAATATATCTCCGCCTCGGGCCGCACGCCGTTGCAGGAGCTCGACGGCATCATCACGCCGAACGGTCTGTTCTACGAACGCCACCATGGCGGCGTGCCGACGATCGATCCGGCCGAGCACCGGCTGATGCTGCACGGCATGGTCGATCGCCCGCTGCTGTTCACGATGGAGGACATCCGCCGCTTTCCGTCGCAGTCGCGCATCCACTTCATCGAATGCTCCGGCAATCCGGTCTACACCAAGCCCTACGGCAAGACGGCCTCCGACCTCGTTGGCCTCGTGAGCTGCGCGGAATGGACCGGCGTGCCGCTTAAGACGGTGCTCGACGAAGCCGGCCTGCAGGCCGGCGCCAAATGGATCGTGGCGGAAGGCGCCGACGCCGCCGCATTGACGCGCTCGATCCCGATCGAGAAATGCCTCGACGATGCCATGCTGGTCTACAGCCAGAACGGCGAGCGGCTGCGTCCGCAGCAGGGCTATCCGTTGCGGCTGTTGCTGCCTGGCTTCGAGGGCAACATGAATGTGAAGTGGCTGCGCCGGCTCAAGGTGGTCGCCGAGCCGGCCTATTCGCGCGAGGAGACCTCGAAATACACCGACCCGATGCCGGACGGCACGTCGCGCGAATTCACCTTCTATATGGAAGCCAAATCGATCATCACGCGGCCGTCCGGCGGCCAGAAGCTGACCACGCAAGGCTTTCACGAGATCACCGGGCTTGCCTGGAGCGGGCACGGCAAGATCAAAAGCGTGGAGGTCTCACTCGACGAGGGCAAGAGTTGGCAGCAGGCGGAACTCCAGGAGCCGGTGCTGACGCGCGCGCTCACGCGCTTCCGGCTGCCCTGGCACTGGGACGGCAGCCCCGCCGTGATCCAGAGCCGCGCCATCGACGAGACCGGCTACGTGCAGCCGACGCTGGCCGAATTGGTAGCGGTGCGCGGTCTCAACTCCTTCTACCACAACAACGCGATCTGGCCCTGGCGCATCGCTGCAAATGGCGAGGTGAGCAATGGCCAGGCGTAATGTAAAGGTCGCCGCTTGGGTGAGCGCGATCGCGATGTTCGGCATCGCCGCGCATGCCGAGGAGCGCTACGGCATAGGCCGGGCGGCGACGCCGGCGGAGATCGCCGGCTGGAACATCGATATCGGCCGCGACGGCGCGGCGTTGCCGCCGGGCAGCGGCAGCGTCGAGCGCGGCCGCATCGTGTTCAGCGAGCAATGCGCGGCCTGCCATGGCGACAGCGGGCAGGGCGGCGTTGGCGATCGCCTGGTCGGGGGGCAGGGCACGCTGGCGAGCCCCAAGCCGATCCGCACCGTCGGTAGCTATTGGCCCTATGCCTCGACCTTGTTCGACTACATCCGCCGCGCGATGCCGCAGAGCGCGCCGCAGTCGCTGAGCAATGAGGACGTCTACGCGGTGTCCGCCTACATCCTCAGCCTCAACGGCGTCGTCCCCACCAACGCCGTGCTCGACGCGAAATCGCTCGCCGCCGTCAAGATGCCGAACCGCGACGGGTTCGTCTCCGACCCGCGGCCTGACGTGCATAATCGCTGAAGGGCGGGCGGACGTCCCTCGCGAACCGCGGTTGGCGTGCCACGCAGACGGCTGCCTCGCGGCATTGTGACTTGCTGGTCCCTGTGTCCGGACGGTGGTCGTCACCACATCGATTGCGGGCACAGGGACGGCGCTGCTGCCCCTGAACAGTCTATTGGACTATTTTCAATCGATGCATCGGAGAGATCCTATGGCCGGACTCAAGGCCGTTGCAGCCGCTGTGCTGCTGGTGGGAATGACGTTCACGCCGGTCTTGGCTCAGATGTCGGAGCCGGCACTTTTCGACGCGCAGAATCCGGGGCGTAGCGCGATCAATGGCGGCGCCCTGACGCCGTGGGGCGAGGCCCAGCTGGCCGCGCAACAGGGCGGCAACCCGGCCAACGCCTATGGGGCGATACTGGCGGCACCGTCCTCCTCCTGCGCTCGCTACCATTCGTTCGATCCTGCGTCCGGCACCTTCCTTGGCCGCGACGGCCGCCGCCATCCCTGCCAATAAGGCCCCGCACCGCTTGGCCGTAGTTCTTGGCCGTAGTTCTTGGTGGTGGATAAGCGCGCCGGCTGTCGCCCGGCGCCCGAACGACTGCGCGCTAGGCGCGTTATAGTCCGACGATCGTGTCGGGTCCCCCGGACCCGAGCGGCGGAGGGCACCTGACGTGACCGACACCTTGGCCGGTTTCTGGGACCGAAAGTCGACCTCGGACCTGTTGCGCGAGGCGGCGCGCGCGGACGGCGATGCCGAGACGCCGATCTTCAAGCGTTCGCTGTCGGCGTTGCAACTGGTCACGCTCGGCATCGGCGGCATCATCGGCGCCGGCATCTTCGTGCTGACGGGCCACGCGGCCGCCGCCAATGCCGGTCCCGCGGTCACGCTCTCCTTCATGCTTGGCGCCGTCGCCTGCGCGTTCGCCGGCCTGTGCTATGCCGAGATGTCGTCGACCGTGCCGATCTGCGGCAGCGCGTACACCTATGCTTACGCGACGCTCGGCGAACTGATCGCCTGGATCATCGGCTGGGACCTGATCCTCGAATACGCGGTCGGTGCGATCGCGGTCTCGGTCGGATGGTCCGGCTATTTCGTCAGCTTCATGCGCGATTTCGGCATCAACCTGCCGCAGCAATTCACCTCGGCGCCGCTCGCCTATGACGTCAACAGCGGTGCGTGGTCGGCGACCGGCGCCGTCATCAACATCCCGGCGATGGCGATCATCGCCTTCGTCACCGCGCTGCTGGTGGTCGGCATTCGCGAGTCCGCGCGCTTCACCGGCTTCGTCGTGGTGGTGAAGCTCGTCGTCATCGCATTGTTTCTCGCAACCGCGGCTTCGTCGGTCTCGCTGGCGAACTGGGTGACGGCGGGCAATCCGGACGGCGCGCTGATCCCGCCGAATGCCGGCCCGGGCGCATTCGGCTGGTCCGGCGTGATCCGCGGCGCGGCGGTGGTGTTCTTCGCCTATATCGGCTTCGACGCGGTATCGACTGCGGCGCAGGAAGCGAAGACGCCGGAGCGCGACATGCCGATCGGCATTCTCGGCTCGCTCGTGATCTGCGCCACGCTCTATGTCGCGGTCGGCTTCGTGCTGACCGGCATCGTGCCATACGACAAGCTCAGCGTGCCCGATCCGATCGCGGTCGGCATCGATGTGATCGGCATCGGCTGGCTCGGTCCGTTCATCAAGCTCGGCATCCTGTTCGGGTTGACATCGGTGATCCTCATCATGCTGCTGGCGCAGCCGCGGATCTTTCGCGCCATGGCGCATGACGGGCTGCTGCCGGGCTTTGCGGCCAAGATCCATCCGCGCTTCCGGACCCCGTATGTCTCGACCATCTTCTCCGGCACCGTCGCCGCTGTTCTCGGCGGGCTGCTGCCGATCGGGCTGGTCGGCGAACTCGTCTCGATCGGCACGCTGTTCGCATTCACCGTGGTCTCGATCGGCACGCTGGTGCTGCGGCTGCGCGATCCGGAATTGCCACGCCCATTCAGGGCGCCGGCGATCTGGCTGGTGGCCCCGGCTGCCGCTGGGACGTCGCTGTTCCTGATGTTCGGCCTGCCGCTCGACACCTGGATCAGGCTCGCAGTGTGGCTCGTGATCGGGCTGGTGATCTATGCCGCCTACGGCAGGCGCCACAGCCGGCTGCGGGCGAGGGGTGGGGGCAGCGCAGGCCTATAGTGCGCGCGCGTGCGGCCTGCTAGATTTACGCGTTGAGATAGCACCGCAAGCCGTGACAGTCGGCACAGTTCCCGGGAGGCTTCCATGCAAAATCTAACGACGCGAGGGCGATGCGTGATCGCGGCCATTGTCGCGATCGGCCTCACAGCTTCAGTCCCTGGCCGCGCCGCGTCGGTTGCGCCGGTCGCCGCCGAGAACGGAATGGTCGTATCGGCGCAGCATCTCGCGACGCAGGTCGGCATCGAGGTACTGAAGCGGGGCGGCAATGCGGTCGACGCCGCGGTCGCGGTCGGTTACGCGCTTGCGGTGGTTTATCCGGCCGCCGGCAATCTCGGCGGCGGCGGCTTCATGACCATCCAGCTCGCCGACGGCCGCAAGACCTTCCTGGATTTCCGCGAGACCGCGCCGAAGGGCGCCACCGCTAACATGTATCTCGACAAGGACGGCAACGTCGTCAACGGCCTGTCGACCAAGGGGCATCTCGCCGTCGGCGTGCCGGGCTCGGTGTCCGGCATGGAATATGCGCGCGAGAAATACGGCACCATGAAGCGCGCGGACGTGATCGCGCCGGCGCTGCAACTCGCCGAGGACGGTTTTGTGCTGGACCAGGGCGACGTCAGCATGCTGGAGACCACGACCAAGGATTTTCAGGACGACCCGCCTTCGGCCGCGATCTTTCTCAACAATGGAAAGCCGTTCCAGGTCGGCGAGCGGCTGACGCAGCACGAACTCGCCGAAACGCTGCGCGAGATCAGCAAGCGCGGCACAGACGGCTTCTACAAGGGCTGGGTCGGGGCTGCGATCGTGGCCGCGAGCCAGGCCGGCAAGGGCCTGCTGACGCAGGAGGATCTCGACAACTACAAAGTCCGCGAGCTCGCGCCGGTCGAATGCGACTATCGCGGCTATCACGTGGTCTCCGCGCCGCCGCCAAGCTCGGGCGGCGTGGTGATCTGCGAGATCCTGAACATCCTGGAGGGCTACCAGCTCAAGGAACTCGGCTACCATTCCGCGCAGGCGGTGCACTACCAGATCGAGGCGATGCGCCACGCCTATGTCGATCGCAACAGCTATCTCGGCGACCCCGACTTCGTGAAGAATCCGCTCGCGCGTCTGCTCGACAAGGACTACGCGGCGAAGATCCGCGCCGTGATCGACCCGGCCAGGGCCGGCGTCTCCAAGGAGATCAAGCCCGGCGTTCCGCCGCATGAGGGCAGCAACACCACGCATTATTCGATCGCCGACAAGGACGGCAACGCGGTGTCGGTCACCTATACGCTGAACGACTGGTTCGGCGCCAAGGTGACCGCGGCCAAGACCGGCGTGCTGCTGAACGACGAGATGGACGACTTCACCGCCAAGGTCGGCGTGCCGAACCTCTATGGCCTGGTGCAGGGGGAGGCCAATGCGATCGCCCCGGGCAAGCGTCCGCTGTCCTCGATGAGCCCGACCATCGTTTCCAAGGACGGCAAGCCGGTCATGGTGGTGGGCACGCCGGGTGGCAGCCGCATCATTACGGCCGTGCTGCTGACGATGATCAACGCCATCGACTATGGCATGAACGCGCAGGAAGCCGTGGACATGCCGCGCTTCCACCAGCAGTGGCTTCCCGAAGCCACCAATGTTGAGGATTTTGCGCTGTCGCCGGACACGCGGAAGATCCTGGAAGGCTTCGGCCACAAATTCGGCCCGCCGCAGCCGGCCAACCATCTCGCGGTCATCATCGTCGGCGCGCCGTCGCTCGGCGGCAAGCCGGTCGGCAGCAACCGCTTCTATGGCGCGAACGATCCGCGCCGCAATTCGGGGCTCGCTGCCGGCTATTGATTGTCGCTGTGCGATTGTGTGGTGGCGGCTGGGCAGGGCCGCCGCGCGCGATATCGATCGCGCGTCAGGCGACCGCCGTCGACCTGCCGTCGCCGTCCTGGCCGCCGATAAGCAGCAAGCGCCGGCGGATCGCGTCCTCGACCAGCGCCAGCGATTGCCGGGCTTCGCGCGCTTCGGCTTCGGCGGCCCGGGCGCGAAATTCGGCGGCATCGAGCTGCTCCTGCTGGGACTCGATGCGCCGTCGGGCCTCCTCGAGCGCCCGGGAGGCGTCCCTTAGCTTGCGCTCGGTGGCGGCGATGATTTCGAGCTGCGCCTGTTCGGCGGCCTCGGCGCGCGCTTCGCCGGCGCGGGCCCGGTCCTCGATGCTGCGGAACAAATCCGCCGCCTGATAGACGAGGTCCAGGGCTTCCGTGCCCACAGCCGATGTGGGGGGTCTTGGAAATCCAAGGACATTCGGGTCGGCCACAAAAGGCCCCCTAAATCCGCGCAGTGCCATGTAATTCAGCCCGTCGCGAGTCAGCGTATGCCAACAACTTGCAGTAGTTATAGTTAGCGGATCGTTAATGTGACGCAGTCACGGATCCTGTCCACCGGTTTCTGATGACGCAGCACCCGAAACGGCAGCCGGGTAGTGCAGGCGTGCGTTCGGCCCGCGCTTTTCTTTCGTAACTTGTCCCTCGCGCAAGCGCCTCGATTGAGGCCCGGAGCAGGAGACGGCGGAGCGCGCGCGAATCGAGGCGCGGTGCGCCGGAGATCGATGCAGCGCCCGCAGAGCACCGCAAGGCGGGGGAGCTGCTGATTTGGCCGAGAGCGCGAGTCGGGGCTCTATGGCATAAGTTTGACGCCTGGCTCGCTTTAATTCTCCAGCGTCGAATTGCAGGTCGTTGGGGCGACCGATATACCGGGCAACCTATGTGGCACGCAGCGCGCTCAGAACGAGCGACGCACTCGCCACGGAAAATCTGGTCGATGAAATTTCTGTTGCGGTTCTTCGGGTTCCTGTTCACTGCAGGAACCATCCTGTTCCTGGCTGGTCTGGCCGCGGTCGCAGGGCTGTTCTGGCATTTTTCCAAGGACCTGCCCGACTATTCGCAGCTGCAGAACTACGAGCCGCCGGTGATGACCCGCGTGCACGCGGCCGATGGCTCGCTGCTCGGTGAGTTTGCCAAGGAGCGCCGGCTTTATCTGCCGATCCAGGCGGTGCCGAAGCTCGTGATCAACGCGTTCCTCGCCGCCGAGGACAAGAATTTCTATGAGCACGGCGGCATCGACTATACCGGCATGGCACGTGCCGGCGTCTCCTATGTCCAGAACTTCGGTTCCAACCGCCGTCCGCAGGGCGCCTCCACGATCACCCAGCAGGTCGCCAAGAACTTCCTTCTGACCAACGAGGTCTCGTTCAGCCGCAAGATCAAGGAAGCCCTGCTGGCGATGCGAATCGAGCGGGCCTATTCCAAGGACAAGATCCTCGAGCTGTATCTCAACGAGATCTATCTCGGGCTCGGCGCCTATGGCATCGCGGCGGCCTCGCTGGTCTATTTCGACAAGTCGGTGAACGAGCTCACGGTCGCCGAAGCGGCCTATCTGGCGGCGCTGCCGAAAATGCCGGCCAGCCTGCATCCGGTGCGCAACCGCGCGCGCGCCATCGAGCGGCGCAACTACGTGATCGACCGCCTGCAGGAGAACGGCTGGATCACCACCGCCGACGCCGACAAGGCGCGCAAGGACCCGCTCGTCGTCACCAGCCGTTCCAATGGCGCGCACACCTTCGCCGGCGAATATTTCTCGGAAGAGGTCCGCCGCGACATCTTCGAGCGCTACGGCGAGAAGAAGCTCTATGAGGGCGGCCTGTCGGTGCGCACCACGCTCGATCCCAAGGTCCAGGTGATGGCGCGCAAGGCCATGGTGGCGGGGCTCGTGAACTATGACGAGCAGCAGGGCTATCGCGGCGCGATCCAGAAGCTCGATCTGACCAGCGACTGGGGCGTGCCGCTCGCCGAGATCAAGTCGCTCTCGGACATCTCGCCGTGGCGGATGGCCGTGGTGCTGGAGAGCAACGACCAGTCGGCGCGGATCGGCTTCCAGCCGGGCCGTGAGCTCGGCGGCGCCGTCAGCAAGCAGCGCGAGACCGGCATCGTCACGATGGACGGCGTGCGCTGGGCCAAGAGCAAGGGCAAGACGCCGACCTCGGTGGCGCAGGTGCTGCAGCCCGGCGACGTGATCTACGCCGACCCGCTGTTCAAGGACGGTCGCGCCGTCGAAGGCCAGTACCGGCTGCGCCAGATCCCCGAACTGTCGGGCGCGATGGTGGCGATGGACCCGCACACCGGGCGCGTGCTCGCGATGGTCGGCGGCTTCTCGTTCGACCAGAGCCAGTTCAACCGCGCGACCCAAGCCTATCGGCAGCCCGGCTCGACCTTCAAGCCGATCGTTTATTCGACGGCGCTCGACAATGGCTACACCGGATCGACCGTGATGATCGACGCGCCGATCGAGATCGACCAGGGGCAGGGTAATGTCTGGCGGCCGGAGAACTTCTCCACCGGCAAGTATCAGGGCCAGGTGACGCTACGCAACGCGCTCCGGCTGTCGCTCAACACCGTGACGGTGCGGCTGGCGCAGGAAATCGGCATGCCTGTCATCGGCGAATACGCCAAGCGCTTCGGCGTCTATGACGAGCTGCCGAACTATCTCGCCTATGCGCTCGGCGCCGGCGAGACCACGGTGATGCGGATGGCCACGGCCTATTCGATGATCGCCAATGGCGGCGTCCGCGTGAAGCCGACCCTGATCGACCGTATCCAGGACCGCTACGGCCACACCATCTTCAGGCACGACCAGCGCGAATGCCGCGGCTGCGACGCGCCGGAGGGCTGGAAGAGCCAGGCGGAGCCGCAGCTCGTCGACCGCCGCGAGCGGGTGCTCGACGCGATGTCCGCCTACCAGATCACCTCGCTGATGGAGGGCGTGATTCAGGCCGGCACTGGCACCGCGCTGAAGGAGGTCGGCAAGCCGATCGCCGGCAAGACCGGCACCTCCAACGAGGCCAAGGACCTCTGGTTCGTTGGCTTCTCGCCGGACCTCGTGGTCGGACTCTATGTCGGCTACGACAAGCCGCGCTCGCTCGGCCGCAACGCGCAGGCCGGCCACACGGCAGCGCCGATCGCGCGCGACTTCATGAAGCTCGCGCTGGCCGACAAGCCCGCCACCCCGTTCAAGCAGCCGGTCGGCATCAGGCTGGTGCTGGTCGATTCCAAGACCGGCCTGCGCGCCTCGTCCGGTCAGAACCGGGGCGTGGTGCTCGAAGCCTTCAAGCCGGGCCAGGCGCCGCCGTTCTATGATCCGACGATGGTCGCCGGTACCGATGTGATCGACGGGACCCAGCAGCCGATCTCACCCGACGCGGGCCGCGCGGTGATGCAGTCCAGCCCGAGCGGGCTGTATTGAGGGCGATTTTCACGCCCATTCCCCGCCAACAATGCTTGCCAAGCGTGGGACCAAGCAGGTAGAAGGTCGCACTCGCGCGGGCGCTGATTTGGCAAGCGAAGGCGCTGCACCGAGATGTCCAGTCATCCAGCTAAGCTGTTGATACCACGGACAATTCTTGGGGAATGGTGTAACGGTAGCACAACAGACTCTGACTCTGTTTGTCTTGGTTCGAATCCAGGTTCCCCAGCCAATCTGCCTTAATGGCGCGAGCAACCCTCAAAATCCCGACGCGACTGCGCGGCACAGCCTGCTCCTGATGGAGGACCGGTCGTCACCCAGCGTGCCCTCACGGCATCGAGGGTGGATTAGCCCGGCGTAATCCACCATGGTCGCGCGCGCGGCTCCGGCCGCTCGGATGTTGCGACAGAGGTTAAGGTGATGGACGAAATTCTCTATGCCCGCGAAGCGTCGATCGGCATCGACGAGTTCATCGAGGTGCTGCGCCAGTCGAGCCTCGGCGAGCGGCGTCCGCTCGCGGATACCGACCGGATGGAGCGCATGATCGCCAATGCAAATCTGATCGTGACGGCGCGGCAGGAGCACACGCTGATCGGCGTCTCGCGCGCGCTGACGGATTTCGCCTATTGCTGCTACCTGGCCGATCTTGCGGTCGATCGTCGGCACCAGGGGCACGGCATCGGCAAGCGGCTGATCGCGGAAACGCGGCGCCACGCCGGACCTGAATCGATGTGCCTGTTGCTGTCGGCGCCCGACTCGATCGGGTTCTACAAGTCGATCGGCATGCCGCAGCCGGACAACGCGTTCCTCTACAAGCGGGAGCGATAGCGCGGGCGGCTGCCTGCGCTGACCTACTTGATCTTGTCGTACACCGTCGCGAAGTCGGCGAGCGGCATCGGGATAGAGATGGTTTCCTTGGCGAGATTCTGGAACGACACCTTGAGCTGCTTGCCCGATTTCAGCTGGCTCAGGACGTCGGCCGCGATCGGCGCATTGATGTAGCAGCCACGCGCCTCGCAGGTCTGGATCGGCACGTCGACGGCCTTGCCGTCGTCGACCTGCAGCTTGGCGCCGATGGGCAGGTTCAGCCCGAGCGGAAGCTGGATCAGCGCGACCGGCGTGCGGGTGTCGCCGGGAACGCGGATGTTGACCAGCACGATGAGCTGGCCGGTCTTGGTGAGCACCGCGGTCTGCTCCATCGCGCATTCGAGCGGGGCGTCGCGGCTTGCGCTGGTACAGCGCGCGACCCAGCCGGTGTTGTTGGGGGCTGCGGCGTCGCCTTGCGGAGCTGCGGGAGCGGCGGCCGGAGCCGGCGCGGCGGCATTCTTGGCCTTGGGCGTCTGGGCGTGGCCAAGGCCGGCCATGCCGAACGCGGTCAACAGGACGACAAGCGACTTTGCGACAATCTGCACGGTACCTGCTCCGAAACGAACATCTTTCGGATGTGCCGGTATGAAGGCAAAGTCAAGTCACTCGGCGGCCTGCTTGACCGATCCGTCCTCGCCGTCGTCGGCGTCGTGATCGGCGCGCGGCGAGCGGCCCCAATTCGCGAACGCGTTGGAGAGCTTGTCGAGATAGAGATAGACGACGGGCGTCGTGAACAGCGTCAGCGCCTGGCTGACGATCAGGCCGCCGACCATGGCATAGCCGAGCGGCTGGCGGATTTCCGAGCCGGTGCCGGTGCCGAGCATCAGCGGCACGCCGCCGAGCAATGCCGCCATCGTCGTCATCATGATCGGGCGGAAGCGGAGCAGGGCGGCCTGACGGATCGCAGCCTCCGGCTCCATATGCTGGTCGCGTTCGGCGGCGATCGCGAAGTCGACCATCATGATGCCGTTCTTCTTCACGATGCCGATCAGCAGGATGATGCCGATCAGCGCGATCAGCGAGAAGTCGAAACCGGCCGCCATCAGGATCGCCAGCGCGCCGACGCCGGCCGAAGGCAGCGTCGACAGAATGGTGATCGGGTGGATGTAGCTTTCGTAGAGAATGCCGAGGATCAGGTAGACGACGACGAGCGCGGCCAGGATCAACAGCGGCACGGTCGACAGTGATTGCTGGAACGCCTGCGCCGTGCCCTGGAAGCTCGAGCTCAGGGTCGCCGGCGCGCCGAGGTCGACCATCGCCTTCTGCACCGCTTCCGTCGCTTGGCCGAGTGCGACACCCTGCGCCAGGTTGAAGGAGATGGTGATCGCCGGGAACTGGCCCTGGTGGCTGATCGACAGCGGCCGCACCGGCACGCTGGTCCACTTCGCAATGGTCGAGATCGGCACCTGCTCGCCGGTCAGCGGCGACTTGATGTAGATGTTGTTCAGCGTGTCGATCGCGCCCTGCAGTTCGGGCAGCACCTCGAGGATCACGTGGTAGCTGTTGAGCTGGGTGAAGTACTGCGTCACCTGGCGCTGGCCGAACGCGTCATAGAGCGTGTCGTCGATCAGCTGCGGCTGGATGCCGTAGCGCGAGGCGGTGTCGCGGTTGATCTTCAGCTCGACCGTGGTGCCGTTGGTCTGCTGGTCGGTGGCGACGTCGCGCAGCTGCGGCAGCGTCTGCATCTTGCTGAGGATTTTCGGCGCCCACTGGTTCAGTTCGCTGAGATCGGCATCCTGCAGCGTGAACTCGAACTGGGTGCGGGTCGGGCGGCCGCCGAGGCGGACGTCCTGCGCCGCCTGCATGAACAGCCGGGCTCCCTCGATCTTCTCCAGCTTCGGCCGCAGCCGGGCGATCACCTGCTGCGCGTTGGCGTCGCGATCCCTGAGCGGCTTGAGCGTGATGTACATTGCGCCGTTGTTGCCGGCACGGCCGCTGCCGCCGATCGCCATCGCCACCGTCGCGACGGCCGGATCAGTCATCACGATCTTGCCGAGCTCTTCCTGTCTCCGCTTCATCTCGGCGAAGGAGATGTCCTGGTTGGCTTCCGACGTCGCCGTGATCAGGCCGACGTCCTGCTGCGGGAAGAAGCCCTTCGGAATGACGACGAACAGGTAGACCGACAGCGCCAGCGTCCCGAAGAAGATCATCAGCGTCGTGAACTTCCAGCGCAGCGCGAGGTCGAGCCCGCTCTGATAGCCGCGCAGCATCGCATCGAAGCCGCGCTCGCTGAGCTGGTAGAAGCGGCCGTGCCGCTCCTCATTATGGGCGCGCAGGAACCGCGAGGCCATCATCGGGGTCAGCGTCAGCGACACGAACATCGAGACGAAGATCGTCATCGCCAGCACGACAGCGAATTCGCGGAACAGGCGGCCGATGATGCCGCCCATCAGCAAGAGAGGGATCAGCACCGCGACCAGCGAGATGCTGATCGAAACGATGGTGAAGCCGATTTCCTGCGAGCCCTTGAAGGCGGCCGCCATCGGCTTCTCGCCCTCTTCGATGTAGCGGCTGATGTTCTCCAGCATCACGATGGCGTCGTCGACCACGAAGCCGACCGCGATCGTCAGCGCCATCAGCGACAGATTGTCGAGCGTGTAGCCGAACACCCACATCAGCGCGCAGGCGCCGAGCAGCGCCAGCGGCACCGTGACGGTCGGGATCACGGTGGCCCAGAAACTGCGCAGGAAGACGAAGATCACCATCACGACCAGGAAGATGGTCAGGAGCAGGGTGAACTGGACGTCCTCCACCGCGGCGCGGATCGTGGTGGTGCGGTCCGAGATGACATCGATCTTGATCGCCGGCGGGATCGCCGCGACCAGCCGGGGCAGCGCTGCCTTGATCTTGTCGACGGTGTCGATGACGTTGGCGCCGGGCTGCTTGAAAACGACGAGGAACACGCCGCGCTTGCCGTTGGCCCAGGCGGCCTGCTTGGCGTCTTCCGGCCCGGTGACGGCCTGGCCGATGTCGCGGATGCGCAGCGGCCCGCCATTGCGGTAGGCGATGATGACGTCGTTCCACGGATCGGCCGTGAGCAACTGGTCGTTGGCATAGATGGTGTAGGCGCGGGTGGCGCCGTCGATATTGCCCTTCGGGCTGTCGACGGTGGCGATGTTGATCGCGGCGCGGACGTCTTCCAGCGACAGGCCTTTGGCGACCAGCTTGGCCGGGTCGATCTGGACGCGAACCGACGGCTTCTGCTGACCGCCGATGATGACCTGCGCGACGCCGGAAATCTGGCTGATCTGCTGGGCAAGTTGCGCATCGACGCTGTCGCTGACCGTGGTCAGCGGCAGCGTGTCCGACGTCGCCGACAGCAGCATGATCGGCGAGTCGGCCGGGTTGACCTTGCGGTAGGTCGGCGGCGAGGGGAGGGTCTTCGGCAGCTGGCCACTGGCGGCGTTGATGGCGGCCTGCACGTCGTTGGCGGCGCCGTCGATGGAGCGGTTGAGATCGAACTGGATGGTGACCGCCGCGGTGCCCAGATAGCTCGTCGAGGTCATCTGGGCGATGCCCGGGATCTGCGCGAACTGGCGTTCAAGCGGCTGGGCGACCGAAGTCGCCATCGTCTCCGGGCTTCCGCCCGGCAGCGTCGCGGTGATCTGGATGGTCGGGAAGTCGACCTGCGGCAGCGGCGCCACCGGCAACAGCGGATAGGCGACGAGACCTATGAACAGGATGCCCGCCATCAGCAGCGAGGTGCCGATGGGGAAGCGAATGAATGGTGCGGAAATTCCGGCGCTCATTCCTGCGTGACCTTCGACTGGGATTGATCCGAGCTCGCCACCGCCGTCGTCACCAGGGTCCCCGGCGAGACCTTGTACTGGCCCGCGGTGATCACCTGCTGTCCCGGCGACAGGCCTTCCTCGATCACCGACTTGCCGTCGATCGACTGGCTGACCTTTATCTTGCGAAGCTCGGCCTTGTTCTCCTGATTGACTGAATACGCGTAGAGGCCTTCGGTGCCATGCTGCACCGCGTCATCCGGGACGACGGTGGCATCCTTCAAGGTCCTGACCAAGAGCCGGGTCGAGACCGACTGGCCCGGCCACAGCGCATGGTCCTTGTTATCAAACACCGCCTTCAGCCGGACAGTCCCGCTTGACGTGTCGACCTGGTTGTTGATCAGCGCCAGGGTTCCGGTGGACAGCACCCGCTTGCCGTCGGTGGTCAGAGCAATGGTCTTGGGCGGTGCCACGGCCAGCGCCGCCTTGATGTCGGGCAGCTGGTCTTCCGGTGCAGTGAAGATCACCGTGATCGGCTCGATCTGCGTGATCGTCACGATGCCGGTCTGGGCCGAGGCGTTGACGATGTTGCCGATATCGACCAGTCGCAGGCCGACGATGCCGTCGATCGGCGACTTCACGGTGGTGTAGTCGACCTGGGTCTGGGCGTTGAAGATGGCGGCCTCGTCGGCGGCGATCTGGGCCGTGAGCTGGGCCACGGTGGAGCGCTGGGTGTCGAGCTGCTGGCGCGTCGCGAACTCGCCGAGCTTGGTGTAGCGCTGCAGGTCGAGATTGGCGTTGGCGATATTGGCCTCGTCCTGGGCCTTCTTGGCCTTGGCCTGGTCGAGCGTCGCCTGATAGGGCCGCGGATCGATCTCGACCACTGTGTCGCCGGCCTTGACGAATTGGCCTTCCTTGAAGGCGATCCTGGTGATCTGGCCGTCGACCCGGGTGCGGACCTGGACGGTGTTGAAGGCCTGCACGGTGCCGAGCCCGGTGAGATAGACCGGGAAGTCAGCCTTCTCGACCGGCGAGATCTTGACCGGAACGGCCGGGCGCTGGGCAGCCCGCTTCTGCGCAGCCGCGATCGCCTGCTGGTTGTCGATGTATTTCTGCCAGCCGAAATAACCGGCCGCGCCGACCGCTGCGATCACTAAAACCCAACCGATGGTGCGTGACTTTGACATGCGGACTCTTGGGCTCGACGTAACAATAAAGGGTGATCGAAACGGTTCACAGAGCTTGCGGATATAATATGCGTGCACTTAATGTGTAAACACACCAAGGCTTGAGAATCCTAAACATTTGGAAAGGTTTAGGTCAGAAACGATCAGAAACATTCCGTCTGGGAAATGCACCGAGGACCCCTATGTCGCTCGATCTCAAACGCCAGTTCATTGCGCAACTCGTGGAGAGTTCCAGGCTGCTGCGCAATTATATCGATCATCGCGCCAAGGCGCGAGGCACCACGCGTGCACAATGGATTGTGCTGTTCCGCCTGCGCGAGCAGGAGGGACTGTCCCAGGTCGATCTCGCCGACGTGCTCGAACTGCAGCCGATCTCGCTGGTGCGGCTGCTTGATCGCCTGGTCGAGCATGGCCTGCTCGAACGCCGGCCTGACCCGAGGGATCGCCGCGCCAATCGCCTGTTCCTGACCAGGACCGGGCGCCGCCTCGTCGATGATCTCGACAGTCTGCGCGATGCCATCGCCGGCGACGTGCTGCGCGACGTATCCGACAAGCATGTCGAAAGCGGCCTCAACACGCTTCGCGAGGTCAAGGATCGCATCAAGGCGCTCGGCGAGGAGGCGGAGCACATCGCCGCGAAATAGCGCGCATCTCGTCGCGCGCAGATCTGCTTTCTTGTCCGTTCACCTGCTGCAGCTTGCGCGACGTGGTTGAAACGCCGCGCGATGTCGTTCATATCGCGCAGCGACGATGCGAGAGGATGAGGGCAGCGATGGATGAGTTGAACGGGCGCATGATGGCATGCCAGATCCTGGTCATCGGACTGATCGCGCGCGTCGCCAACGAGCAGCGCGACCCGCTGCGCTTCCTCACGGATTTCCGCGACGAGATCAAAGCTGTCGTCAACGGCGTCAATATCACGGGCCTGGAGAACAGCGACAGCGTGCGGCAGGTCGCGCAGCGGACCATCGACGAACTGTTTTCGCTGATGAAGCCACCGAGCGCCGAGTGATCGGGACGACGTATAGATCAGCGCCTTGCAAGGCGGTGGCCGGCGACGCTTGGTGTCACTTTAGAACAGTTATTAGAACGCTTAAAAACTAGAGTTTAGAACGATTTGAAAGCGCAGATTAGAATCGCTTTGAATTGGGGCGATTCAAGCCAACTGTTGCGCTGATCGCATTGATAAAAAAACTCACGCTCGATAACCGATGAAGACAGTTCGTCGCAGCTTCATTTCGCGAACGAACTGGATTTATCTGGGGCACGCAAAAAATGAGCAATGTGAAGGCGCCGAGATCGCTGCGCTTCGATGCAGCGAACGGTTCGGCTGATGATACGGGGTATTCCGCGACGAAGGTCTCCGCGGTCGCTGGTCTGATCGCGGTGGCGTCGTTTTCGGGGGCGGAAGCGCAGCAATCCAACCTCCCGCCGGTGAATGTCGATGCGCCGGTCGCCCGACCCAAGCCCGTCACGTCAAAGCCGACCTCGGATCAGGTCCGCGCCCGCAATGCGCTGCGCCGTGCCGCGCGCCGCAACAATCAGCAGGCGCAGCAGGCACCGGTGCCGTTTCCCAACGCCGGCGGTCTTGCCGCCGACCGTGACCCCTATGCGGATCCGGCCGCGCCGTACAAGGGCGACCGCTTGCAGGCATCCGGCAAGTTTCCCGAGCCGATCCTGAACACGCCGAGGTCGGTCACCGTGCTGACCAAGGACGTGCTCGAAGACAAGAATGCGACCTCGCTGAAATCGGCTATCCTGTCGACGGCGGGTGTCACACTCGGTACGGGCGAGGGCGGCAACGCTTTCGGCGACCGCTTCTTCATCCGCGGCTTCGACGCACGCAACGATATCTTCATCGACGGTGTCCGCGACGCCGGCGTCAGCGTCCGCGAGAACTTCTTCACCGAGCAGGTCGAGATCCTGCGCGGCCCGGGCTCGTCCTTCGCGGGCCGCGGCACCACCGGCGGCGCGATCAACATCGTCACCAAGCAGGCGACGACGGAGAAGAGCTTCTACAACATGGACACCACGTTCGGCACCGATCGCACCAAGCGAGTGGTGCTCGATGTCAACCAGGTGATCAGCCCGACGCTGGCGATCCGCGCCGGCGGTCTGTTCCAGGATGCCGGCGTCGCCGGCCGCAGCTACGTCACCGACAATCGCGATGGCGGCTTCGTCGCGGTGAACTGGAAGCCGGTCGATGCGGTCAAGATCACCGGCAACTACATCCACACCGAACTCACCGGCATTCCGGATTTTGGCGTGCCGTATTATCGGCCGAGCACCGCGAGCACGGCCGGCGGCCCGTTCCCGGACTTCGGCGTCAACCGCAACAATTTCTACGGCTTCGTCAATCGCGACTTCTTCAGGACCGGGCAGGACATCGGCACGATCAACGCCGAGGTCCAGATTACGCCGGACCTGACGATCAGCAACAAGATCCGGGAATCGCGTTCGACCCAGAACTACATCGGCACGCTGCCTGAATCGCCGACGCTGGCCGCTGGTGCGCCGTTCAGCGCGTACACGCTGACTGCGAATCCGCAGAGCCGATACCAGGTCACCGACGTGTTCGCCAACCAGACCGAGGCGACCTACAAGTCGGTCGACGGGCTCGGCTTCAAGCACACGACGACGGCCGGCATCGAATACGACAACGAGCGGTCTTCGATCGACGGCTACACCGGCCTGAGCTCCGAAATCACCACCGGCACATCGTCGTTCACGGGCAGCGGTTCGCTCTCCGGCGTCAGCGTCTTCAACCCGCAATTCACAAATCAGCCGTTCGGGATACCGTCGCTCCTGGGAAGACCGACCAAGATCGGTATCGACACCGTCAGCGGATACGTGATGGATTCCGCCAACTACAACGACTTCGTCATCCTCAATGGCGGCGTCCGTTACGACGACTACAAGATCAACACGTCCGCATTCGCGACCAATGGTACCCTCGGCCAGCAGTCGGCCGAGTTCGGGATGCCGAACTTCAACCTCGGCCTCACCCTGAAGCCGCTCCCGAACGGCAGCGTCTATGCAGCCTACGCGACCTCGTCCAACCCTGTCGGCGCCGAGTTCGACGGCACCAGCACCGCCTATGGCGGCATCAATCCCAACCTTCCCGGCGGCAACACCCAGATCTTCGGGCCGGAAAAGAACAAGGCCATCGAGGTCGGCACCAAGTGGGAGCTGTTTGATCGCCACTTGCTGGTGACGGCGGCGCTGTTCCAGACCGAGAAGGAAAACGCGCGCGAAGCGCAGAATGTCAACAACGCAACCGCGGCTTCAGCGCTTGGATGCACCTATCCAGCCGGAACGACCGGCAACATCTCCTGTATCACGGCGGGCGCCGCCTACCGTATCCGCGGTATCGATCTCGGCGTCGGCGGCAAGATCACCGACAAATGGAGCGTGTTCGGCGGACTGGTGCTGATGCAGTCGGTCGTGACGAAGTCGCTGGCGCCGCCGGCCAACACGATCCTGTACTCCAGCAACGTCGGATTGCCGCTCGCCAACGTCGCGCCTCAGTCGTTCAGCATGCTGACGAAGTACCAACTCACCGACATGTGGGAGCTCGGCGGGCAGGCGGTGTACCGTTCGAAGGTGTATGGCGGCACGCTGCTCGCGGCGAACCAGGGCACCTCGATCCCGAGCTACTGGCGCTTCGACGCCTTCGCCGAGGCGAAGATCGACAAGAACTGGACCATGAAACTGTTCGTCAACAACATCTTCGACAAGCGCTACTACGACGCGCTGTACCAGAGCGCTGCACCGTTCGTGCTCGAAGCACCCGGACGCGCCGCGTATCTGGTTGTTTCTGCGCGTTACTGACGGAGGCTTCGCGGCGGAAGATGCTGGTCTGTGTTCCCAACGTATTGAGCAAGGCTGATGTGGCGGACTTCCGCCGCATCATGGATGCCAGCGGATGGGAGGACGGCCGCTCGACCGCCGGTGCCGCTTCCGCGCTGGTCAAGCGCAACGAGCAGTTGCCGCCCGACAGCGAGGTCGCGCGGCAGCTTGGCAACCGGATCCTGAGCGCGCTGTCGGCAAGCCCGCGCTTCATCTCGGCGGCGATCCCGCTTAGAATCTTTCCACCCTTGTTCAACCGCTATGCCGCAAGCGACGGGCACCATTTCGGCCTGCATGTCGACAATGCGGTGCGCGGCGACAAGCTGACGGGCCTGCGGATCCGCACCGACCTCTCGGTCACGCTGTTTTTATCGGAGCCGGAGGACTACGATGGCGGCGAGCTTGTGATCGAGGACCTCTACGGATCCCATGAAATCAAGCTGCCGGCGGGCGATCTGGTAGTTTATCCTGCTTCCAGCTTGCATCTGGTCACGCCGGTGACCCGGGGCACCCGGGTTGCGTCTTTTTTCTGGCTGCAGAGCATGGTACGGGATGCACACACGCGCAGCCTGATCTTTGATCTCGATACGGCGATCCAGGCTCTGGTGGAGCGGCTGGGGCGCGATGACCCTGAAACGGTCAAATTGACCGGCATCTATCACAACCTGATCCGTCACTGGGCTGAAGTGTAACTGATGATGACATTCAAGTTCCCCGCTGCATCCGTCGTGATCGCCTCGCTGGCGATGCTGATGCTGGCCGCGCCGTCTTCGGCGCAGCAGCAAACGGCGCCTGCCGCGAAACCAGCGCCCGTGACCCAGTCTCAGTTGCCCGTGGCCCAAGCGCCCGCGGCCCAACTGGCGCCCGCGGCCCAACAAGCGCCTGCGGCCCAGCAGGCGCCGGCGGCCCCATCCCCAGTGGCTGCCCAGGCTGCGCCGGTGGCCCCAGCGGCACCGCAGGCCCAGGCCGCCCCGGTACCTGCCGCGCAGGCCTCAGTACCGACCGCGATCGATGCGTCGTCGGTCGCGCCCGCAGGTGGCGATGGCAAGTCGCTGAAGTCGACCGGCACCGGGCTGCGCGAATTGTCGCCGTGGAATATGTTCCTGAACGCCGACATCATCGTGAAGGCGGTGATGCTTGGCCTTGCCTTCGCGTCGCTCGTCACCTGGACGGTGTTCATCGCCAAGATGGTCGAGCTGACCGTGGCGCAGAGCAAGCTGCGCGGTGCGCTGGCCAAGATTGCTGAATCGCGCTCGCTGGCGGAAGCGCAGTTCGCGCTCGGCGCCAAGGGCAGCGTGCTATCGTCGTTCATTGCGGCTGCGATGCGCGAGGGACGTCTGTCGGCGGGGATCTCCAGCGACAGCGGCATCAAGGAGCGCGCCGCGTCGAGCTTTGCCGAGATCGTGCGCGCCGAAGCCCGCAAGATCCGCATCGGCATGGGCCTGCTCGCGACCATCGGCGCGACGTCGCCCTTCGTCGGTCTGTTCGGCACCGTCTGGGGCATCATGAACAGCTTCATCGGCATCTCGAAGTCGCAGACCACGAATCTTGCCGTGGTGGCGCCGGGCATCGCGGAAGCGCTGCTGGCAACCGCGATCGGCCTCGTCGCGGCGATCCCCGCCGTCATCATCTACAACCATTTCTCGCGCGTCACGAAGGTCTACCTCGAGCTCGTCAACCGCGCCTCGGGCGCGGCCGGACGTCTGTTGTCGCGCGATCTCGATCGCACCCATGGCAGCGTTCCGCTCGGCACGCATGCGCGCGCCGCGGCGGCGGAGTAGGCGATGGCAGTCTCGATCTCCGAGAACGATGGCGACGACGATTTCGCGGAATCCCACGAGATCAACGTCACGCCGTTCATCGACGTGATGCTGGTGCTGCTGATCATCTTCATGGTGGCGGCGCCGCTCTCGACCGTCGACCTGCCGATCGATCTGCCGACTTCCAGCGCGACGCCGCAGAAGAAGCCGGACAAGCCGACCTATGTCAGCATCAAGCCGGACCTGACGCTTGCGATCGGGGAGAATTCGGTGAAGCGCGTCGACCTGGTCAATGCGCTGGATGCGGTGCCCGAGATGAGCAGGGACAAGTATGTGTTCGTGCGTGCCGACCGTGTCGTGCCCTACGGCGAATTGATGGGCGTGATGGAGTTGCTGCGCGCCGGCGGCTACACGCGGGTCAAGCTCGTCACGCTCGAGGGCGTTCCGGGAGCGCCCGCGGCACCGCAGGCCGAGCCGGCCAAACCCTGACGGCGAACAACGATGTCCACCAACCCCGATCTCGATCTGCGGGCGTCCAAGCGGCTCTGGGTGATCGCCGCGGTGACGGCGGTCGGGCTGCATCTGGGCGGCGCGGCGCTGGCGCTGACCAATTTGCGCGGCGACGACGACGACGAAGGCCTTGGCGCTGCCGGCGCGGAATATGCCGTCGAGCTTGCCTCCCCGGATGTGCCTGAGGAAGCCGCACCGCCCGGAGCGCCGGCCGACGAGCAGCAGGCCGTGCAGGAGATGACCCAGCAGAAGGCGGAGGTCAAGGATACCGACCTGCCGCAGGCCCAGCCGATGGAGGCCGACGACCCCGATCGCATCGTCACCGAGGACAACAGCAAGAAGCAGAAGGAGGAGGAGGCCAAGGTCGCCAAGGTCGAGACCAACGCGCAGGAGGCTCAGCAGGCTTCGGAGGCGGCGGCGCCGACCAAGCTGGAAGACGCTTCGCGCCAGTCGGAGACCACGAAGGCCCCCAATCCCGGGATCGGCAAGGACAAGCTCGCGCTGACCGCCAAGTGGGGCAAGAAGATCAGCGCCTATCTCGACCTGCACAAGAAATTCCCGGAGAACAAGATCAAGGATGCCAAGGTCAAGGTGGCCCTTGTGCTCAACCGCGTCGGCAAGGTGCTGTCGGTCGCTGTGATGGAATCGTCGGGTGACGCCGCCTATGACGACGCGGCGGTCTCGATGGTGCACCGTTCCGATCCGGTGCCGGCGCCCCCGGCCGACCTGACCGACGATCAGTTCTCCTTCAGCCTCGACGTCAAGTTCAACAAGCCGAAGAAGTAAGCGGAAAGACTCGCGACATAATCGCAAGTCTTCGTCATTCCGGGGCGCGACGAAGTCGCGAGCCCGGAATCCATTTCACCGTTGAATACGCTGCCCAGTCGCGTAGGGCGGGTTAGCTTTTCTTCACCAATGGGCAGACGCTCTTCTCGAGCGGCAAAAAGGCTTCATCGGCGGGGATGGTGGCGACCAGCTTGTAATAGTCCCACGGATACTTTGACTCCGACGGCTTCTTCACCTCGAACAGATAGGCGGGGTGGATCTTGCGGCCGTCGATGCGGATCGAACCCTTGCCGAACAGCGGATCGTCGGTCGGCAATTCCTTCATCTTGGCGACCACGGCGCGGCCGTCGTGCGGATTGCCGCCGAGCGCCTCCAGCGCCTTGAAATAATGGATCAGCGACGAATAGACCCCGGCCTGCACCATGGTCGGTGGGTTCTTCTTGAAGCGCTCCATGAAGCGCTTGGTGAAGGCGCGGGTCTGGTCGTTCAGGTCCCAGTAGAACGTTTCGGTGAAGTTCAGGCCTTGCGCGACGTTGAGGCCGAGCGCGTTGACGTCGGTCAGGAACATCAGCATGCCGGCCAGCTTCTGGCCGCCGGCGACGATGCCGAACTCGGCCGCCTGCTTGATCGCATTGGTGGTGTCGCCGCCGGCATTGGCCAGTCCGACGATCTTGGCCTTCGAGCTCTGCGCCTGCAGCAGGAAGGACGAGAAGTCGGCGTTGTTGAGCGGATGCTTGACGCTGCCGAGCACCTTGCCGCCATTCGCGGTGACGACCGCCGCGGTGTCTCGCTCGAGCGCCTGGCCGAACGCGTAGTCCGCGGTGAGGAAGAACCAGGTGTCGCCGCCGGACTTCACCAACGCCTTGCCGGTGCCGTTGGCCAGCATGTAGGTGTCGTAGACCCAGTGCACCGTGTTCGGCGAGCACTGCGCGCCGGTCAGGTCCGATGATGCCGAGCCGGAGTTCAGGTTGACGACGTTCTTCTCCTTGGCGAGGTTAGCAATCGCAAGCCCGACGCCCGAGCTTGCGAGGTCGACGAACACGTCGACCTTCTCGACGTCGATCCACTGCTTGCCGATGTTGACGCCGACGTCGGGCTTGTTCTGGTGATCGGCAGCGATCACATCGATCTTCCAGCCCTTGGCGAGCAACCCGGAATCCTCGATCGCCATCTGCGCCGCCACCGTCGAGCCGGGTCCGCCGATATCCTGATAGAGACCGGACTGATCGCCGAGGCTGCCGACCCGGACAACCTTGTCCATGGTCTGCGCCGACGCGCTGCCTGCGAATACCAGGCTCGTGGTCATGACCAGGGCTGCAATGGAACGCTTCATCTTCCCTCCAGTATGATTTTGTTTTTTGAGTTCCGCATTATGCCCGGCATCGGGCGCATCGCCTAGGGCACTGGCGCGATCGGCCGCACGCGTTATTCCACGCTGCGGCGATATGAGGGGCCGGTGACGCGCGACGGGATGCCGCGGCGTCCGCGCGTCGATCATCAAAACGGGGGAGGGTTGAAGCGCGGACTGCGCTATTTGAAGTAGTAGCGGATCGCGACGTAGACCACGACAAGACAGGCGAAGATCAGCGCCACCGGCATCGGGCGCTTGGCGTTCGCGTCGGAGGCGTTCGCCTTCTTCGCAGGCAGGCGGCGGAACGTGGTGACGTTGCCGGTGTCGGCAACCGGTTCGCGCGAGCGCGCCGGAACTTCCGGCGCTTTGCCGGCGCCGCCCATCTCCGCATAGTAGGTGCGATACATCTGTTGGATGGTTGCCTCGCCGGCATCGGCTTCGCTCATCTGGTCCACAAGCTTCTTGTAGATGGCGAGGAAATTCTGCGCCTCAGGCGGCAATGCGGAGGCGCCGTTCAGCTTGGCCATCATCTTCCAGGTTGCAAGGTCAGCCCGCGCGCGGGTGTCGGCGCGTCGTGCAATCAGCATATCGGCAGCTTTGATCACCATGGCCTCGAAGCGTTCCCGTTCCCGCGCATGACCCGGACAAATGGACGCCGGTTTTCCGATCAGGTCATGCCTAAAGCAAGGCTATGTGTTTCCGGTAATGAGGAGAAGGGCATTGATCACATAGCCGGTCAGAGTTCGCAGTATCGTTGAAATAACATCAAGATTTAGGCCGATCTGCCGGCCGACCACCGGCAGCAGGATCAACAGCCCGATCAGGATCAGCATGCCGTAGGGCTCGAGCCTGGAGAGCGGGATCGCCAGCGGCCGCGGCAACAGTCCGACCGCGACCCGGCCGCCGTCCAGCGGCGGAATCGGCATCATGTTGAAGATCGCGAGCACGATATTGATCAGGAAGGCGTTTTTCAGGTTGTCCGCGGTCCATTTTGCGGCATCGGCCGGCACCAAGGGCAGTGCGTGGAATGCCAGCGCCGCCGCGGTCGCCAGGATGATGTTGGTCACCGGGCCGGCCAGCGCCACCCACACCATGTCGAGCTTGGGATGGTTGAGCTTGCGGAAGTTCACCGGAACCGGCTTGGCGTAGCCGAACAGGAACGGCGAATGCGCGAACAGCAGCATGGCCGGCAGGATCAGCGTGCCGAACGGGTCGATGTGCTTCAGCGGGTTGAAGCTGACGCGGCCAAGCTGCCAGGCGGTGTCGTCGCCGAGCCGGTGCGCGACGAAGCCGTGTGCGGCTTCGTGGAAGGTGATGGCGATGAGGACCGGCAGCACCCAGACGGAGACGTCGTAGAGGGAAATATTCAAATGCGTGCCGCCTCGGGTTCGCTTGGACCGGACCGTCAGGCTAGCACGGATTCGCCAGGAACCTGGCTGGCAGGCGTTGCCGCAGGTCAGCGCGGGTCCGGAGCGACGGCCGGCTCAGCCACGTGCGCCTGTTGCGGCTGGGTGGTGGCGATCCAGATGCCGGCGAAGACGGTGACGATGCCGGCCATCAGATTCCAGCTCAGCGGTTCGCCGAGCAGGACGGCGCCGACCAGCGAGGCCGCGATCGGATTGACGGTGACGGATATTGCGACCCGGGTCGGCGTCGTCCGCTCCAGCGCGAAGGCCCAGAGATAGAAGGTGAGCGCTGCGCCGAAGGCGCCGAGATAGATCGCGCCGAACCATTGCGGTGCGCCGAAATCGGCAACCGGCGCAAAGCTGCCGCGCACGAGCGAGGCCGTTATGAGGACCGCGGCTCCGGCCGCCATGGCGAATGTGGTGAAGGGGATCGGGCCGGAACGGCGGATGAAGGGTTTCGACCAGATGCTGTAGAGCGCCATGCACAGCGCGGCGGCGACCATCAACAGGTCGCCGCGCCAGGCGCCCATGGGCGCCGTGGCGAGGCCGGAGAGCAGCGCCAGCGAGACGCCCAGGATCGTGACCAGCACGCCTGTGGTCTTGCGTGCGGTCAGCGGCTCGGCACCGAGTGCCGCGCCGACCAGCATCGTCAGCAGCGGCAGCGTCGAGAGCGCGAGCGCGCCGCGCGCGGCGGTGGTTGATATCAGCGAAGCGTTGAACAGGATCGGAAACGCCGCAAAGAACAACAGGCCAAGGCCGGCCACGCCGGGCCAGTCACGCCGCGGCGGCCAGCTCCGACGCTGCAACAGCGCCAGCGGCAGCAACAGCAAGACGCCGATGCCGAAGCGGAATGAGCCGATGGCCAACGGATCGATGGCGCCGACCAGATACCGCGTCGCCCCGATCGAGGTGCCGCCGAGCGCACTCGACAGCACCGCCGCCAACACCCCAGAGATCTCGCCCATGCCGTTCGCCCCCGGTTTCGCTTGCGCAATCTAGGGAAGGGGCGATAATCAGGAAATCGAATAGATTTGATCAATCAAATCACGGATCGTTATGAGTATTCCTGTCCTGGATCCGGACCTGCTGCAGGCCTTTGTCGCGGTGGCGGACCATCGCTCCTTCACCCGCGCCGCTTCGGCGCTGAACCGGACTCAATCGGCCGTCAGCATGCAGGTGAAGCGGCTGGAGGAGCGGTTGCAGGCCGAGCTGTTCCACCGCAGCACGACCAATGTCGACCTAAGCGCGGCCGGCGAAGGGCTGCTGGGTTACGCCCGCCGCATTCTGAACCTCAACGCGGAGGCGGTCGGCCGGGTGCGCGAGCGCGGCACGGACGGGCGGGTGCGCTTGGGCGTGATGGACGACTACGGCACGTTGATCGTCCCGCCGTTGCTCAAGGACTTCATCGCCAACTATCCGCTGATCCATGTCGAGATGGAGACCGGGCTGACCTCGTCGATGACCGACCGGCTCGGCGAAGCCTATGACCTCGTGATCGCGATGCACCCCGAGGGGCGCGGCGAGGGCGAGCTGCTGCGCAGTGAGCAGGCGGTGTGGGCAACGAGCGCCGCGCATCGCGTCGAACAGCTCGATCCGCTGCCGGTCGCGCTCTACCCGCAGGGCTGCCTGTTCCGGAGCTGGGCGATGCAGGCGCTGGACGAAGCCAACCGCCCGTGGCGGCTCGCCTTTGTCAGCCACAGCCTGTCAGCGGTCGAGGCGATCGCGGCGCAAGGCCTTGCCGTGACCGTCGTCAAGTCGGGCACCTTTCCGCCGAGCTTGCGCCGCCTGACCGCGCGCGACGGCATGCCGCGACTGCCGCGCGCCGAGATCCGCCTGCATCGTGCGCCAAATCTTTCGCGCGCAGCGTCACTGCTCGCCGATCATCTCGTCACGGCGCTTCGGCAGCCGGCCAGGCGTGGAGCCGCCTAGTACGTCGCGCGTCCGCCGGAGATGTCGAACACTGCGCCGGTCGAGAAGGCGCAATCTTCCGACGCCAGCCACGCCACCATCGAGGCGAGCTCCTCGACCAGCACGAAGCGGGCTTTCGGAATCTTCGACAGCATGAAGTCGATGTGCGCTTGCGTCATCTGGTCGAAGATCGCGGTCTTCGCCGCGGCCGGCGTCACCGCATTGACCAGGATGTCATGCTGGGCGAGCTCCTTGCCGAGCGATTTCGTCAGCGCGATCAGCCCGGCCTTCGACGACGAATAATGCGCGGCGTTCGGATTGCCTTCCTTGCCGGCGATCGAGGCGATGTTGACGATGCGGCCGTATTTCTGGCCGATCATGGTCGGCACGATCGCCTTGCAGCAGATGAAGGGACCCTCGAGATTGATGCGCATCACCCTGCGCCAGTCGTCGAGATCGGTTTCCCACACCGGCTTGTTGGCCCCGGTGATACCGGCGTTGTTGACGAGGATGTCGATCTTGCCGAACGCCCGCAGCGTCTGATCGCGCGCGGCGTCGACCGCGGCGGGGTCGGTGACGTCGGTCTTGATCGCGATGACGTTCTCGCCGATCGCCCGCGCGGTCTTCTCGGCCAGCGGCTGGTCGAAATCCCAGATCGCGACCTTGGCGCCCGATCCGACAAAGCGCTCGGTGATGGCGCGGCCAAAGCCTTGCGCGCCGCCGGTGACGACGGCGCAGCGGCCGTTGAGATCGATCCTGTTCATGCAAAATGCCTTTGATCGCGTGGAGTCAGAGCATGAAGCCGCCGTCGACGACCATGTCGACGCCGGTGGTGAATGCCGCTTCGTCGCTCGCAAGATAGACCGCCATGGCCGCGATTTCCTCTGCGGTGCCGAGCCGGCCCATCTTCTGGCGGGCGACGAATTTCTCGCGTCCATCCGGGCCGGCGGCGGCCGCGCGATCGAGCATCGAGGGCGTCTCCACCGTGCCCGGGCAGATCGCGTTGCAGCGAATGCCCTGGGTGATGAAGTCGAGCGCAACCGCGCGCGTCAGCAGCGAAACTGCCGCCTTCGACGCGCTGTAGACATAGCGATTGGCCGGCGGCCGCAGCGCCGCGCAAGACGAGATATTGACGATGCTGCCGCCTCCGCCCGCCAGCATCCCAGGCAGAAACGCCTTGATGGTCCGGTGCATGGATTTGACGTTGAGGTCGAACGAGAAGTCGAAATCCTCGTCCGAGCACTCCAGAATGGTGCCGTGATGCACGAAGCCTGCCGCATTGAGCAGGATGTCGATCTTGCCGACGCGCTTGGCGAAGCTGTTGACCTCAGCGCTGCTGCGGACGTCGAGCCGCGCGGTCTCGGCGACGCCTTCCTTGCCCAGCGTGGCGATGCCGCTCTCATTGATGTCGGTCGCGATCACGGTGGCGCCTTCACGCGCGAATGCGATGGCGCATGCACGTCCGATGCCTGCCGCGGCGGCGGTGACAATTGCGCGCTTTCCCTTCAGTCGATCTGACATGCGTTTCTTCCTTCAGCTCTCGTATCTTTTTGCTGTCATGCGCGGGCTTGACCCGCGCATCCATCTTGCGAAGAGCGATGGATTGCCGGGTCAAGCCCGGCAATGACGGTTTTGGGGTCAGTGATTATCCCGCGCCACGCCGACCTTGCCGGCGATGTCGTGGTAGCGGGTCGCGAGCTCGAGGCAGGCGCCGGTCGCGTGCTGGCCGACGGTCTGGCGGTAGAGCTCCTGCCACGGCGTCTGGTTGGCCGGGTGCGGGAAGCCGCCCTTGGCCTTCAGCTCGGCGCGGCGGGTGCGCAACTCATCCTCCGAGATCAGGATGTTGGCGCTGCCCTTGTTGAGGTCGATGCGCACCTTGTCGCCGGTCCTCAGGATCGCGAGCCCGCCATCGGCGGCGGCCTCCGGCGAGGCGTTGAGGATCGACGGCGAGCCCGAGGTGCCGGACTGCCTTCCGTCGCCGATGCAGGGCAGGGACAGGATGCCGCGTTTGATCAGCGCCGCCGGCGGCTGCATGTTCACCACCTCGGCGCCGCCGGGATAGCCGATCGGGCCGGTGCCGCGGACGAACAGCACGCAGTGCTCGTCGATCTCGAGCGCGGGGTCCTCGATCCGGGCGTGATAGTCCTCCGGCCCCTCGAACACGATGGCGCGGCCCTCGAAGGCGTTGAGGTCCTTCGGGTTGGACAGATAGCGGTCTCGGAACTCCTTCGAGATCACGCTGGTCTTCATGATCGCGGAATCGAACAGATTGCCGCGCAGCACGAGGAAGCCGGCGTCCTTCACCAGCGGCTTGTCGTAGCCCCAGATCACGTCGCCATCCGGCTTCGGTGCTTCCTTGCAATTCTCGCCCATGGTGCGGCCGTTGACGGTCAGCGCCCCTTCATGGATGCGCTTGTGCTTGATCAGCTCGCGCACCACCGAGGGCACGCCGCCGGCGCGGTGATATTCCTCGCCGAGATAGAATCCGGCCGGCTGCATGTTCACCAGGAGCGGCACGTCATGGCCGTATTTCTGCCAGTCGTCGATCGACAGCTCGACGCCGACATGGCGCGCCAGCGCATTGATGTGGATCGGCGCATTGGTCGAGCCGCCGATCGCGGAGTTGACCACGATGCAGTTCTCGAACGCCTCGCGGGTCAGGAAGTCCGACGGCTTCAGATCCTCCCAGACCATGTCGACGATGCGTTTTCCGGTCTCGTAGGCGATCTGGCCGCGCTCGCGATAGGGCGCCGGGATCGCCGCGCAGCCCGGCAGCGAGAAGCCGAGCGCTTCGGCCAGGGAGTTCATCGTGGAGGCGGTGCCCATGGTGTTGCAGTGGCCGACCGAGGGCGCCGAGGAGGCGACGATCTCGATGAACTGCTCATAGTCGATCTCGCCCGCGGCGAGCCGCTCGCGGGCCTTCCAAACCACGGTGCCGGAGCCGGTGCGCTGGCCCTCGTGCCAGCCGTTCAGCATCGGTCCACCCGACAGCACGATCGCCGGCAGGTTGACGGTCGCCGCCGCCATCATGCAGGCCGGCGTGGTTTTGTCGCAGCCGGTGGTCAGCACCACGCCATCGAGCGGATAGCCGAACAGGATCTCGACCAGGCCGAGATAGGCGAGGTTGCGGTCGAGCGCCGCGGTCGGGCGCTTGCCGGTCTCCTGGATCGGATGGGTCGGAAACTCCATCGCGATGCCGCCGGCGGCGCGGATGCCCTCGCGGACGCGGTGCGCAAGCTCGAGATGATGCCGGTTGCAGGGCGACAGGTCGTTGCCGGTCTGGGCGATGCCGATGATCGGCTTGCCTGACTGCAATTCCTCGCGGGTCAGGCCGTAATTGAGGTAGCGCTCGAGATAGAGCGCGGTCATGCCCGGATTGTGCGGATTGTCGAACCATTCCTGGGAGCGGAGCCGGCGGCCCTTACCCTGCTTGGTCTCGCCTGCGGCGCTATGCCCGTTGGTGGGGGGTTTTGTCATTGGTTTCTCCCGCAATGCAAACACTTGATGGGCCCATTCAAGGGCTCTGGTTCAACGTTGTTCTACCTTGCGCAAATCGTGGCGCATTACAAACCTCGACGATCACGCACAGGTGTTTCACTGGATGGATTGGACCTTAGTTGAAGGCTCTTGGTTGCGCTACCATTTTGTCATTTTTGCTTCCCTTGTGACGGTCTGTTGGCGGGTGGATGTCAGGTGCGTCGCGCCGAGCTTTGTCGTTCCATGACACTGAAGCCGAGATCGACGACCGGCTCGGCGGGGCGGCGTCCTTCCAGCGTCTCGATCACCATCATGGCAGCGCTTCTGCCCATTTCGTAGCGATTGGTGCGCACGCTGCTCAGCGTCGGCTCGCTCGACGCCATGAATTCGAGGTCGTTGAAGCCGACGATGGCCATCTGCTCCGGCACCGCCACGTGACGGCGCTTGCATTCGAACAGCGCCCCCAGCGCAAGGTCGTCATTGACGCAGAACACCGCGTCGATATCGGGCGCCTTGGCGAGCAGGTCGGCAAATAACGTGCCGCCCAACGTCACCGAGGTTGGAATCGCCGTGGTGACGATCAGCTGTGGATCGAACAGCCCAGCCTCGGTCATCGCGGCGCGATAGCCGTCGAGCCGGCGCTGCACCCGTGGATCCATCCGCGCGCCGAGGAAGCCGATCCGCCGGTAGCCCTGCGCGAGAAGATGGGCGATCGCAGCTTTTGCCGCGTCAAAATGCGAGAATCCGATCATCATATCGATCGGAGAGGGGCCGACCTCCATGATTTGCACGATCGGGCAGTCGACCGTTTCCATGATGCTGCGGGAATCGGGGGTCTGGTTGATGCCGGTGATGATGAGACCGGCCGGCTTCTGTGCCAGAAAAAGACGCAACAGGCGCTCTTCCTGCAGAATGCTATAGCGGGTGTTGGCGAGCTGGATGCTGTAGCGGCTGCCGTCGAGTGCCTCATAGATGCCGCGCAGCACGTCGGAGAACACATTGTTGGTCAGCGACGGGATCAGGACACCGATCACCTCGGTGCGCTGCGATGCGAGCGCGCGTGCCGCGAGATTGGGCACATAACCGAGTTCTTTTGCCGCACTCTCAACCCGGGCGCGCTTGCCGAGCGAGAGGGCTTCCGGATTCCTGAAGAAGCGTGAGGCCGTAATCGGGCTGACACCGGCGAGTTTCGCGACTTCCGCGAGCCGGATCTTGCCTGGCATGATGCGCTTTCGGGCCATTTGCCGCTCATATCACGACGTTCGTCGCAGACAAACTGATATTGACAGCGCTACCAAGCGATTGCTAATCGAACGATTGCCAAAACCGGATAAACTGCGGACAATAAGTTCAGTCCAACAGAGCCGCGCACCCAGCGCGGCCGGAACAAAACAGAGCGGTGGCGGCACTCGCCGTACGTCGTCGGGAACTTGAGGGAGGGAAGTGGATGTCGTCGGTCCAGATTCGCGACGTGCGGAAATCGTTCGGCAATTTCGAAGTCCTGCACGGCGTGTCGATCCCGATCGAGGACGGCGAGTTCGTCGTTCTGGTCGGCCCTTCCGGCTGCGGCAAGTCGACCCTGCTGCGCATGCTGGCGGGGCTTGAGAACATCACCTCGGGCACGATCTCGATCGGCGACCGCGTCGTCAACAATGTCCAGCCCAAAGAGCGCGACATTGCGATGGTGTTCCAGAACTACGCGCTCTATCCGCACATGACGGTCGCCGACAACATGGGCTTCTCGCTGAAGCTGCGCGGCGCCAAGCCCGAGGAAATCTCGAGCGGCGTCAGGCGCGCAGCCGAGATCCTCGCCCTGACGCCGCTGCTCGAGCGCTATCCCCGCCAACTCTCCGGCGGCCAGCGCCAGCGCGTCGCAATGGGCCGCGCCATCGTGCGCGATCCCCAGGTGTTCCTGTTCGACGAACCGCTGTCGAACCTCGACGCCAAGCTGCGCGTCGCGATGCGCACCGAGATCAAGGAGCTGCATCAGCGGCTGAAGACCACGACCGTCTACGTCACCCACGACCAGATCGAGGCCATGACCATGGCCGACAAGATCGTGGTGATGCATGACGGCATCGTCGAGCAGATGGGCTCGCCGCTCGAGCTCTACGACAAGCCGGAGAACCAGTTCGTGGCCGGCTTCATCGGCTCGCCCGCGATGAATTTCCTCAAGGGCAAGGTCAAGGTGAACGGCGCGGCCTATTTCGAGGGGCCGAACGGCGTCAAGCTGCCGCTGAAATCGGCGCCGGCCAATTCCGACGGCCAGCCCGCGGTCTACGGCGTGCGGCCCGAGCATTTCACCATCGCCGATGACGGCGCCGAGGCCGAGATCGTGGTGGTCGAGCCGACCGGCTCGGAGACCCAGGTGTTCGCCAAGCTCGGCGGCGAGCAGGTCGTCGCCGTGTTCCGCGAGCGCCATCAGTTCAATCCCGGCGACAAGGTTCGGCTCAAGCCGGATCCGGCGCTGGTTCATCTGTTCGACGATTCGACGGGGAAACGACTGAATAGCTGACGGACCGATTGATCTGAATGGCCGACCAACAGGCCAGATCAAAAACAAGAAAAACACAAATCATTTGGGAGGAAGAACGATGCACGATTTGACTCGCCGCTCGCTACTTCAGGGCGGCACCGCGCTGGCTGCAACCGGCATGCTCACCGGGCCGGCGCTGTTTGACTTCGCCAAGGCCTGGGCGCAGAGCGCGCCCTGGAAGGCGGAGCCCGGCGCCAAGCTCACCGTGATGCGCTGGAAGCGCTTCGTGCCCGCGGAAGATGATGCGTTCAACGCCATGGTCGCGGCGTTCAAGACGGCGACCGGCACCGAGATGAACGTGTTCAGCGAGTCCTTCGAGGACGTGCAGCCGAAGGCGTCGGTTGCCGCCAACACCGGCTCCGGTCTCGACCTCGCCTGGGGCCTGCACACCCTGCCGCAGCTGTTCCCGACCAAAGTGCTGAAGATGAACGACGTTGCCGACTATCTCGGCAAGAAATACGGCGGCTGGACCGACGCTGCCGCGAAAACCTGCAAGCAAGGCGATGACTGGCTCGGCATTCCCGTCGCAACCATCGGCGGTTACCTGACCTATCGCAAATCGGCGGTGGAGAAGGCGGGCTTTAAGCAGGTGCCGTCGGACTTCCCGGCCTATCTCGAACTGTGCAAGGCGCTGAAGGCAAACAACACGCCGGCCGGCTTTGCGCTTGGCCACGCCACCGGCGACGCCAACGCGTGGGTACACAACATCCTCTGGGGCCACAACGGCTGGACCGTCGACAAGGACGACAAGGTCATCATCAACTCGCCGGAGACGATGAAGGCGCTGGAATATGCCAAGGCGTTGTCGGACACCTTCATTCCGGGTGTCGCATCCTGGAACGACTCCTCCAACAACAAGGCGTTCCTGTCCGGCGAGCTGTACCTAACCTCGAACGGCATCTCGATCTACGTCGCGGCCAAGGACGATCCGAGCAAGAAGGAGCTCGCCGAGGACATCGACCACGCGCTGTGGCCGGTCGGCCCGCTCGGCAAGCCGACCGAGCTGCAGCTTGCGGTTCCGATCCTCGCCTTCAACTTCTGCAAATATCCGAACGCGGCGAAGGCCTTTGTCGCCTTCATGCTGGAGAAGGAGAATTTCGAGAAGTGGCTGTCGGGCGCGCGGGGCTATCTCACCCAGACGCTCAATGCCTACGACACAGCTCCGGTGTGGACCGCCGATCCGAAGAATGCCGTGTTCGGCCAGGCCTCCAAGCGCGCTCTGCCGGCCTCCGGCATCGGCACGCCCGGCGAGAAGGCGGCGACCGCGATCGCCGACTTCATCGTGGTCGACATGTTCGCGAACTACTGCACCGGCGCCAAGGACGGCAAGACCGCGATGGCGGAAGCCGAGCGGCAGTTGAAGCGCATCTATCGCTGATGTGATGCCCGCGGGCGGCGGACAGCCGCCGCTCGCGCCATCGCTGGAATGCCATCATTGGAAGTTTGCGTAGCCATGCTCAATGCTTTGAGCAATCGGGACATCGCCTATGGCTGACATTGCCCTCGCGCCGCGACGTGCGAAGACGGAAATCCGCGAAGCGACCACGTGGGATCAGCTCCGCCACAACAAGAACTGGCTCGGCTTCTGGTTCATGTTGCCGGCGCTGGCCTTTCTGATCTTCTTCCTGGCCTATCCGCTGGGGCTCGGAATCTGGCTGTCGTTTACCGACACGCGGATCGGCCGAGTCGGTCATTTCATCGGCACCGAGAACTATGAGTGGCTGTGGGACGATTCCATCTTCTGGCTGTCGGTGTTCAACACGCTGCTCTACACCTTCGTCGCGAGCGCCATTAAGTTCGCGGTCGGGCTCTATCTGGCGCTGCTGCTCAATGAGCGGATGCCGTTCAAGGCGCTGCTGCGCGCTGCCGTCTTGATTCCCTTCATCGTGCCGACGGTGCTGTCGGCGCTGGCGTTCTGGTGGATATTCGATTCCCAGTTCTCGATCATCTCCTGGTCGCTGAAGCATCTCGGCGTGATCACCCAGAACATCAATTTCCTCGGCGACACCACCTGGGCCCGCATCTGCGTGATCTTCGCCAATATCTGGCGCGGCGTGCCGTTCGTCGCGATCACGCTGCTGGCCGGCCTGCAGACCGTGCAGCCCTCGCTCTACGAGGCCGCGACGCTCGACGGCGCGTCGCGCTGGCAGATGTTCCGCTTCATCACCTATCCCTTGCTGACGCCGATCATCGCGGTCGTGATGACGTTCTCGGTGCTGTTCACCTTCACCGATTTCCAGCTGATCTGGGCGATGACCCGCGGTGGCCCGGTCAACGCCACCCATCTGATGGCGACGCTGTCCTACCAGCGCGCGATCATCGCGGGGCAATTGGGCGAGGGCGCTGCGATCTCCAGCGCGATGATCCCGTTCCTGCTTGCCGCGATCATGGTGTCATGGTTCGGCTTGCAGCGCAGGAAGTGGCAGCAGGGAGAAAGCAATGATTGATCTCTCCGCTCGCTGGTTTTGTTTTGCGCTGACGGGGCAGGCCCCGCGCGCGCTCTCGCGTCCCGGGCGCAGCGCGGCATGCAATGACGCGCTGCTGAACCGGGACCCACGGGTCCACTCCACCAAGACAATGGGTCCCGCATCTGCGGTGCACCGCTGCGCGATGCACCGCGCGCGGGACAAGAGAGGGCGTCATGACTGATCTTCCCGCCCAAAAGGTCGATCTCAAGTCCATCCTGTCGACGTCGGCCCGCGTCGACAACAGCGAGGGCATGAGCTACCTGCAGTCGGTGCCGCGGCGGATCGTGACGCTCTACATCCCGCTCTCGATCATCGTCATCATCCTGCTGTTCCCGTTCTACTGGATGGGGCTGACCGCCATCAAGCCGGACGACCAGCTGCTTGACCTGGACAAGTACAATCCGTTCTGGACCTGGAATCCGACCTTCAAGCACGTCCACAAGCTGCTGTTCGAGAGCTACTATCCGCACTGGCTCTGGAACACGATGTATGTGGCGATCGGCGCCACCGTGCTGTCGATCGTCGCGAGCGTGCTCGCGGCCTATGCGATCGTGCGGCTGCGCTACAAGGGCGCCAACCTCGTCGGCGGCCTGATCTTCCTGGCCTATCTGGTGCCGCCGTCGATCCTGTTCATTCCACTCGCGACCGTCGTGTTCCAGTACGGCCTGTTCGACTCGCCGATGGCGCTGATCCTCACCTATCCGACGATCCTGATCCCGTTCTCGACCTGGCTGTTGATGGGCTATTTCAAGACCATCCCGTTCGAGCTCGAGGAATGCGCGCTGATCGACGGCGCCAGCCGCTGGCAGATCCTGATCAAGATCGTGCTGCCGCTCGCGATCCCCGGCCTGATCTCGGCCTTCATCTTCTGCTTTACGCTGTGCTGGAACGAGTTCATCTACGCGCTGACGTTCCTGCAATCGACCCCGAACAAGACGGTACCGGTCGCCATCGTCAACGAATTCGTTGACGGCGACATCTATCGCTGGGGTTCCCTGATGGCAGGGGCGCTATGCGGCTCGCTGCCGCTGGTTATTCTTTACGCCTTCTTCGTTGAGCATTATGTCTCGGCGATGACGGGCGCCGTGAAGGAATGAGCGCGCAAGGCCCGCATCTGAATTCGAAGAACAAGCCAAGAAGACAAGACAAGAAAAGGAGAGCAGGGTCGTGCACATTCTGATTCTGGGCGCCGCCGGCATGGTCGGCCGCAAGCTGACCGAGCGTCTGCTGCGCGAGGGACGCCTCGGCAAGCAGGACATCACCAGGATGACCCTGCAGGACGTGGTCGCGCCGGCCAAGCCCGCGAATGCCGCGATCCCGGTCAATGTCGTCGCCTCCGATTTCGCCGACGCCGGCGCTGCGGCGCCGCTGATCGCCGAGCGGCCCGACGTGATTTTCCACCTCGCCGCGATCGTCTCCGGCGAGGCGGAGGCCGAGTTCGACAAGGGCTACCGGATCAATCTCGACGGCACCCGCTATCTGATCGACGCGATCCGCGCGGTCGGTGGTGGCTACAAGCCGCGGCTGGTGTTCACGTCCTCGATCGCGGTGTTCGGCGCACCGTTCCCCGAGAAGATCGGCGACGAGTTCTTCCACACGCCGCTGACGAGCTACGGCACGCAGAAGTCGATCTGCGAACTCTTGATCAACGACTACACCCGCAAGGGCTTGCTCGACGGGATCTCGATCCGTCTGCCGACAATTTGCGTGCGTCCAGGCAAGCCGAACAAGGCGGCGTCCGGCTTCTTCTCCAACATCATCCGCGAGCCGCTTGCGGGCGAGGAGGCGGTCCTGCCGGTCTCCGAGGACGTCCGGCACTGGCACGCCTCGCCGAAGTCTGCGGTCGGCTTCCTGGTCCATGCCGGCACCATGGACCTCAATGCGATCGGGCCGCGGCGCAATCTCAGCATGCCCGGGATGTCCGTGACGGTCGGCGAGCAGATCGCGTCGCTCGAGCGTGTCGCCGGCAAGAACGTCACCGCGCGCATCAAGCGGGTGCCCGATCCGACCATCATCGGCATCGTCTCCGGCTGGCCGCGCGATTTCGTCACCGACCGCGCGCTGAAGCTCGGCTTCACCACCGCCGAGGAGACGTTCGACGACATCATCCGTATCCACATCGAGGACGAGCTCGGCGGCAAGTTTGCCGCCTGAGCGACGTCCGGGCGAGCGCGGCTCTCGAGATGACCAGGGTTGCCAGCATCGGCGAATGCATGATCGAGCTGCGTCAGGCCCCGGGCGGCCAGATCGGCGGTCTGTATTCGCGCTTCTACGGCGGTGACACGCTCAACACCGCCGTCTATCTGTCGCGGCTCGGCGTCCACATCGATTACATTACGGCGCTCGGCGATGACGCGCTGAGCGATGAGATGATCGCCGGCTGGGCGAGCGAAGGCATCGGCACCAAGCATGTCGCGCGATTGGCGGGCAAGCTGCCGGGGCTCTATCTGATCCAGACCGACGACAAGGGCGAGCGGCGCTTCTTCCACTGGCGCGACAGCGCCGCCGCACGCGAGCTGATGGACCTTCCCGAAACGGACGACCTGCTGAACTCGCTCGCGACCTATGACGTCGTCTATCTCTCGGCGATCACGCTCTCGATCCTGCGCGACGACGGCCGGGAGCGGTTGATGGCGGCGCTCAAGCGTGCGCGGCTGCTGGGGACGCGCTTTGCGTTCGACACCAACTTCCGCGCCCGTGGCTGGCCGGATCTGAACGTCGCGCGAAAAGTCTTCAGCAGCGCGTTCGAGACCGCCGATATCGTGCTCGCCTCGACGGAAGATCTGGCGCCGCTTTATCCCGGCGAGAGCAACACGGCGCTACTGGCGGGCATCTCCAGCCCGGAGGTCGTGCTGAAGCTCGCCGAACCTGCCTGCATCGTGCGCTCTGCCGGCGGCACGCGCGAGGTGAGGGCGGAGCCGCTGCCAAAGCCGGTGGTCGATACCACTGCGGCCGGCGACAGTTTTGCCGCGGCCTACCTCGCCGCGCGGCTCGGCGGCGCCGAGCCCGAGGAGGCAGCGCGCGCCGGCCATCGGCTGGCCGGCGTCGTGGTGTGCTATCCCGGTGCGATCATTCCCCGCTACGCCATGCCGCCGAAGAAGGCGCCTCGTCCCCCACCATCCCGCAAGGCCTCGCAATGACAACGACTTCAAAGCAGGACCGGATCGCCGAACTGATCCGCCAGGCCACCGTGATCCCGGTGCTGACCATCGAGCGGCTCGCGGATGCGGTGCCGCTCGCCAAGGCGCTGGTCGCCGGCGGCGTGCGGACACTCGAGGTGACGCTGCGCACGCCGGTCGCGGTTGACGCGGCCAGGGCCATCATCGCCGAGGTGCCTGACGCGATCGTCGGGATCGGCACGATCCTCAATGGCGACGATCTGGCGCGCGCCGAGGCGCTCGGCGCCAAATTCGGCATCAGCCCCGGCGCGACGCCCGAGCTGCTGAAGGCGGCTGCCGCCAGCCGGCTGCCCTTCGCACCGGGGATCGCGACCGCGTCCGAGCTGATGCAGGCGCTGACGCAAGGCTTCGACGTCGTCAAATTCTTCCCCGCCGAGCAGGCCGGCGGTATCAAGGCACTGCGGGCTCTGGCTGGTCCGTTCCCGCATGTGAGGGTCTGTCCGACCGGCGGTATTGGCGAGGCCAATGCGGCGACCTGGCTCGCCGAGCCCAATGTGCTGGCCGTCGGCGGCTCCTGGCTGTGCCCGGCCTCCGATATCCGCGCCGGCAATTGGGTAGGCATAACCGCCATGTGCGCGCAGGCGATGAAAACGCTGAAAGCCGCCTGAAGATACGCTACATAACTCCCTGAACAGGAACAGGGAGATACGGCCATGACAGCAGCCAGCATCGTGGGTTGGGCGCATACGCCATTCGGAAAGTTCGACGCCGAGACCGTCGAGAGCCTCGTCGTCAAGGTCGCCAACGAGGCGCTCGCCGATGCCGGCATTGCTGCGTCCGACGTCGACGAGATCATGCTCGGCCATTTCAACGCCGGCTTCTCGCCGCAGGATTTCACGGCTTCGCTGGTGCTGCAGGCCAATCCGGCGCTGCGCTTCAAGCCGACCACCCGCGTCGAGAACGCCTGCGCCACCGGATCGGCCGCCGTCCATCAGGGCATTCGCGCCATCGAAGCGGGCGCTGCGAAGATCGTGCTGGTGGTCGGCGTTGAGCAGATGACGCGGACGCCGGGCCCGGAGATCGGCAAGAACCTCCTGAAGGCGTCGTATCTGCCGGAGGACGGCGACACCGTCGGCGGCTTCGCCGGCGTGTTCGGCAAGATCGCGCAGGCCTATTTCCAGAAGTATGGCGACCAGTCGGACGCGCTGGCGATGATCGCCGCCAAGAACCACAAGAATGGCGTCGCCAATCCCTATGCGCAGATGCGCAAGGATTTCGGCTTCGAGTTTTGCCGCGCCGAGAGCGACAAGAACCCGTTCGTCGCGGGTCCCCTGAAGCGCACCGATTGCTCGCTGGTGTCGGATGGCGCCGCCGCGCTGGTGCTGACCGATGCCGAGACCGCCAAGACCATGGGTAAGGCGGTGAACATCCGCGCCACTGCGCATGCGCAGGATTTCCTGCCGATGTCCAAACGCGACATCCTGCAGTTCGAAGGCTGCACCACCGCCTGGCAGCGCGCGCTGCAGAAGGCCGGGCTGCAGCTGTCCGATCTCTCCTTCGTCGAAACCCATGACTGCTTCACGGTTGCCGAGCTGATCGAATATGAAGCGATGGGCCTGACGCCGAAGGGCCAGGGCGCGCGCGCGATCATGGAGGGCTGGACCCAGAAGGACGGCAAGCTGCCGGTCAATCCGTCCGGCGGCCTCAAGGCCAAGGGTCATCCGATCGGCGCCACCGGCGTCTCGATGCACGTGATGAGCGCAATGCAGCTCACGGGACAAGCGCCCGAGGGCATGCAGCTCAAGAACCCGCAGATCGGCGGCATCTTCAACATGGGCGGCGCCGCGGTCGCCAATTACGTCTCGATCCTCGAGCCGGCGAAGTAGCTTGAACGTTGCCGAATGGCTGGCGGCGACGGCGCGGGCGCGTCCCGCCGCGCCGGCGCTGCTGACCGGATTCGACCTCGACGCCGACTATGCAACCTTTGCCCGCCGCGCCGCCTCGATCGGGGCGGCGCTGGCGCACGATCACGGGATTGCCGCCGGCGACCGCGTCGCACTGTTTGCGACGAATTGCACGCAATATCTCGAATGCCTCTACGGCATCTGGTGGATCGGCGCCGCCGCGATCCCGATCAACGCAAAACTGCATGGCCGCGAGGCGGCGTGGATCTGTGGCAATGGCGGCGCGAAGCTCGCCTTCGTCTCCGACGACACGATCGATGCGTTGAGCGAGGCGAAGTCCGATTGCCCCGCCGGCATGACCATGCTGTCGGTCGACAACGCTGCCTACAAGGCGATGCGAAGCGGCGAGGGCGCGCCCGCGCCGCTACCGCGCGAAGTCAACGACCTCGCCTGGCTGTTCTACACCTCCGGCACGACAGGCCGTCCCAAGGGCGTGATGCTGAGCCACGGCAATCTGGTCGCGATGTCGCTGTGCTACCTCGCCGACGTCGATGCGGCGACGCCGAACGACGCCTCGCTCTACGCCGCGCCGATCTCGCACGGCGCCGGCCTCTACAATTTTCCGCATGTCCGCATGGGCGGCCGTCACGTCGTTCCGCAATCCGGGGGCTTCGATCCGGATGAGGTGCTCAACCTCGGCCGCCAGCTCGATAACGTCGTGATGTTCGCCGCACCCACCATGGTGCGCCGCCTCGTCGATGCCGCCAGGAAGCGCGGCGAGAATGGCGAGCGGCTGCGCACCATCATCTATGGCGGCGGGCCGATGTATACCGCCGACATCCTGGACGCGATGGCGACGATGGGCCAGCGCTTCGTGCAGATCTATGGCCAAGGCGAGTCGCCGATGACCATCACGGCGCTGTCGCGCGACTGGCACCGGCAGAGCGATCACCCGCGCTATCTCGAACGGCTGGCCTCGGTCGGCACGGCGCAGAGCGTCGTCACCGTGCGCATCACGGACAAGGGCGGCCAGCCGCTGCCGGCGGGCGAGACCGGCGAGATCGAGGTCAAGGGCGCAACCGTGATGCTCGGCTACTGGAACAACCCGAAGGCCAATGCCGAGACCCTGAAGGACGGCTGGCTGCGCACCGGCGACGTCGGCCGGCTCGATGCGGACGGCTTCCTGACGCTGTCAGACCGCTCCAAGGACGTGATCATCTCCGGCGGCACCAACATCTATCCGCGCGAGGTCGAGGAAGCCCTGCTGACCCATCCCGATGTCCGCGAGGTCTCGGCGATCGGCGTGCCGGATGCCGAATGGGGCGAGATCGTCGTCGCCTGCGTCGTGCTGGAGGACGGCGTCGCGGCCGACGACGGCAAGCTCGACGCGCATTGCCTGGCTTCGATCGCCCGCTTCAAGCGGCCGAAGCGCTACGTCTATCTCGATGCCCTGCCGAAGAATAATTATGGCAAGGTGCTGAAGACCTCGCTGCGGGAGATGATGGCCAAAGGGATAGGCCAAGGGATAGGCTAAGGGATAGGCCGCTGCCTCCCGCCGCGCTAAGCTGCCTGTGCCTGTCACCGGGAGAACGGACCATGGGAATCGAGACGTCTCTGTCACTGTCGGAAGTGAACAATCGCATCGCAATCCTCCGGGACAACATCAGGCAGCTGATCGAGCAGGCCGCAGGCGCTGCGGGCGCCGAAGTCGAGGAGCGCATCGCCGACCGCCTCGAGCAGCAGAATGCGGAACTGGAAAAGCTCCTGAAAGCGCGCGAGGCGATGACGGGGCAGTAACATTAGGGGCGGTGGACACGCTACGGTTTTCCCGCCGTTCCGCCGCGCGGAAACCGTTCGGCCGCCGCCGCGCATACGCCCATACGCCTGGCGCCGGTTGATCTCGGCAAAGACCTCCCGTTACTAGCTCCGTAACCAGAACATCCGGGAGCGAACAGGACGATGGGACCACTGCAGGGTATCAAGGTCGTCGACATGACGACCGTGCTGATGGGACCCTATGCCACGCAGATGCTTGGCGACTACGGCGCCGACGTTATCAAGGTGGAATCGCCTGACGGCGACGTGACGCGGCAGATCGGTCCGACGCGGCACCCCGGCATGGGGCCGGTGTTCCTCAATACCAACCGCAGCAAGCGCTCGGTCTGCCTTGACCTGAAGAAGCCGGCGGGGCGCGAGGCCGTGCTGCGGCTGATCGCGAAGGCTGACGTGCTGGTGTACAATGTGCGCCCGCAGGCGATGGCGCGGCTGCAGCTCGGCTACGACGTCGTCGCCAAGGTCAATCCGCGCCTGATCTATGCCGGCGTGTTCGGCTTCGGCCAGGAGGGACCGTATGCCGCCAAGCCCGCCTATGACGATCTGATCCAGGGCGCGACCGCGCTGCCGGCGCTGATGGCGCAGACCTCGGACGGCGTGCCGCGCTACGTGCCGAACGCGCTGGTCGATCGCATCGTCGGCCTCACCGCGGTCGGTGCGATCTGCGCGAGCCTCGTGCATCGCGACCGGACCGGGCAGGGCCAGCGCGTCGACATTCCAATGTTCGAGACCATGGCCGGCTTCGTGATGGGCGACCACATGGGCGGCCTGACCTACGATCCGCCGCTCGACAAGGGCGGCTATGCCCGCCATCTGTCGCCGGACCGGCGGCCGTACAAGACGCTCGACGGCTATATCTGCGTGATCGTCTACAACGACAAGCAGTGGGAGAACTTCTTCAAGGCGACCGGGCGTGACGATCTGCGCAGCGATCCGAAGTTCGCGACCTTCGCCGGCCGCGCCAGCAATATCGATGTCGTGTACGCCGAGCTCGCGCGCATCCTGCTGACCAAAGCGACTGCCGAGTGGAACGAGATCCTCGAAAAGGCCGACGTGCCTGTGATGCCGATGCACGATCTCGAGAGCCTGCTGCAGGACCCGCATATGGTTGCCACCGGCGTCTTCCCCGTGATTGATCATCCAACCGAAGGCCGCATTCGGAGCATGACGCCGTCGGCACGCTGGTCGGAGACCAAGGTCGAGCCGAGCCGGCTGGCACCGCGGCTGGGCGAGCACAGTGCGGAGATTTTGCGGGAGGCGGGTTACTCCACCGATGAGATCGCGGCGATGGTGCGCGACGGCGTTGCCAAAGCGGTGAAGGCATAGGAGCACGACAGATGGATTTCGCACTCTCCGCCAACCAGGAATCGATCCGCGATGCCGTCGCAAAGATCTGCACTAGCTTCGACGAGGCCTACTGGCTGAAGAAGGACAAGGAAGGCGGCTATCCCTCTGACTTTCACCGCGCGCTGGCCGATGCCGGCTGGCTCGGCATCTGCATCCCCGAGGAATATGGCGGCTCCGGCCTCGGCATCACCGACGCTGCCATCATGATGCGGACGATCTCCGAATCCGGTGCCGGCATGTCCGGCGCGTCAGCCGTGCACATGAACGTGTTCGGGCTCAACCCGGTGGTAGTGTTCGGCACCAGGGAGCAGTGCCAGCGCATGCTGCCGCCGATCGTCGACGGCCGCGACAAGTCCTGCTTTGCGGTCACCGAGCCGAATACCGGCCTCAACACCACGCAGCTCAAGACCCGCGCGGTGCGCCAGGGCGACAAATATATCGTGAACGGCCAGAAGGTGTGGATCTCGACCGCGCAGGTCGCCAACAAGATCCTGCTGCTCGCGCGCACCACGCCGCTGGAGGAGGTGCGCAGCCCGACCCACGGCTTGAGCCTGTTCTACACTGATTTCGACCGCAAGCGTGTCACCGTGCACGAGATCGAGAAGATGGGCCGCAAGCCGGTCGACTCCAACGAGCTGTTCTTCGAGAATTTCGAGATCCCCCTCGAGGACCGCATCGGCGAGGAGGGGCGCGGCTTCGAATACATCCTGCACGGCATGAACCCGGAGCGCATCCTGATCGCGGCCGAAGCCGTCGGGCTCGGCCAGATCGCGCTGAAGCGGGCGTCGGAATATGCCAAGGGCCGCATCGTGTTCAACCGCCCGATCGGCATGAACCAGGGGATCCAGCATCCGCTGGCGAAGTGCTGGATGGAGCTGGAGGCCGCCTGGCTGATGGTGCTGCGCGCCGGCTGGCAGTACGACCAGAACCTGCCCTGCGGCCCCGCCGCGAACGCGGCAAAATATCTCGCGGCGGAAGCCGGCTTCCACGCCTGCGAGCAAGCGGTGATGACCCATGGCGGCTTCGGCTACGCCAAGGAATATCACGTCGAGCGTTACTTGCGGGAATCCCTGATCCCGCGCATCGCGCCGATCAGCCCGCAGTTGATCCTCAGCTTCATCGGCGAGAAGGTGCTCGGCCTTCCGAAGTCGTATTGATGTTAACCCGTCATTCCGGGGCGATGCGAAGCATCGAACCCGGAATCTCGAGATTCCCCGATGCGCAATCGCGCATCTGCGGTCTGGTCCTTCGGACCATCCCGGAATGACAGCGGATCGAGGTGAACAGATGAGCTTCGTCACCGGCGTCGGCCTCACACCCTACGGCAAGCATGAGGGCTCATCCTCGCTCGACTTGATGAGCAAGGCGGCCGAGCTTGCGATATCGGATGCCGGGCTGAAGCGCTCCGAGATCGACGGCATCCTCTGCGGCTATTCCACGGTCTCGCCGCACATCATGCTGGCGACCGTGTTTGCCGAGCATTTCGGCATCCGCCCGTCCTACGCCCACGCCGTGCAGGTCGGTGGCGCCACCGGGCTTGCGATGACCATGCTGGCGCATCACCTGGTCGACGCCGGCGTTGCAAAACACGTGCTGGTGGTCGGCGGCGAGAACCGGCTGACCGGGCAGAGCCGTGACGCCTCGATCCAGGCGCTGGCCCAGGTCGGGCACCCCGATTACGAGGTGACACTGGGGCCGACGATCCCAGCCTATTACGGCCTGGTCGCAACGCGTTACATGCATGAATACGGCCTCACGCAAGAAGACCTCGCCGAGTTCGCCGTGCTGATGCGCAAGCACGCGCTGATGCATCCCGGCGCGCAATTCCACGAGCCGATCACGGTTGCCGACGTGATGGCCTCGAAGCCGGTGGCGATGCCGCTGAAACTGCTCGACTGCTGTCCGGTGTCCGACGGCGGTGCGGCCTGCGTGATCAGCCGCGAGCCGACCGGTGAGCGGCGGGTCCGTGTCCGCGGCTGCGCCCAGGCACACACCCATCAGCACGTCACGGCCGCGCCGGCGCTGAGCGAGCTTGGCGCGGAGATTTCGATCGCGAAGGCGAAAGCGGCGTCGGGCGTCGCGATCTCGGACGTCCGCTATGCGGCGGTCTACGACAGCTTCACGATCACGCTCGCGATGCTGCTCGAGGACCTCGGCTTCGCCGGGCGTGGCGAGGCGGCGGCGCGGGTGCGCGCCGGCTGTTTCAATCAAGATGGCGAGATGCCGCTCAACACCCATGGCGGGCTGCTCAGCTACGGCCATTGCGGCGTCGGCGGCGCAATGGCGCATCTGGTCGAAACCCATCTGCAGATGACCGGCCGCGCAGAAAACCGTCAGGTGCGCGACGCCTCGGTCGCGCTGCTGCACGGCGACGGCGGCGTGCTGTCGTCGCATGTCAGCATGTTCCTGGAGCGCGTGCGATGAGCGGACCGATCGCGGACTGGACCAAAGGCGCGGAAGCCATCGTCTATCAGAGCTGCAACGCCTGCGGCGCGCGGCAATATTTCCGCCGCAGCTTCTGCGCGGCGTGCGGCGCGTCCGATCTCGCCGAGCATCGCGCGAGCGGGGCAGGGACGGTGTATGCGGCCTCGCTGGTCTGCCGTGCCGCGACACCGGCGACGCGGGCGCATGTGCCTTACAACATCCTGCTTGTTGATGCCGACGAGGGCTTTCGCATGATGGCCCATGGCGACCACGACCTCGCCATCGGCGACAAGGTTTCCGCGCGTTTCACGCAATTTGCGGGACGGCTGGTTCCATATTTCGCGAAGACGAAATGAGGGGCTGAACGATCCGATCAGAACGCAAGACCAGGCTGAATTGGTTCGCTCGCGCCCCTCATAGTTGCGGATATTAGTGCCAGTAAAAGACAAAGCTGGCGATGACGAGCATTGCCGTCACCGCCAGCATTTGCGCAAGCGCTTCCGAGGCCGCCCTCTTGGTGGCTTCCTTCATGCGTTTCCCCTAGACTTGGGCGTGACTCATCGTTGCGCTGAAAGCGCGCTAGACGGCCAGATTTTTGTACTCGGAACACCCCGCGTCGAGCATCCGCTTTTGATGAGTCCCCACTCAGCGAATATCGACTGTGACAAGGTTGTCTCGGAATGCGGCGGCAATTTGACTCGCGCGTGTTGCTCCTGCGACGGCCGCCCGTACAGAGCGTTTTCGAGCGAAGTGGATACCGGTTCGCGTGAAGAAAACGCGTCAAAACAAGGATCTAGAGCCCCGTTCCGATTTCATCGGAACGGAAAAGGCTCTAGTGTTTCGGAACCCGACAGAAACGACGGCAAGATCAAGGTTAGGAAATGGCCCGTATCGATTACTCCGATCCCGCGAAGGCAAACCCGCGCACCCGCGAGATCCTCGACAAGAACCGCAACGCCAACATCTTCCGCATGATGGCGCATTCGCCGAGCTACTTCGAACAATACTGCCGGCTCGGCGGTGCGATCCGCCACAAGGGCGAGCTCGATCCGATCGTGCGCGAGCTTGCGATCACGCGCACCGGCATTCTCTGCGAGGCGCCTTACGAGATCGTCGCGCACAAGCGCATCGGCAAGAATGTCGGCGTCACCGACGAGCAGAACGCGGCGCTGGACAACTGGCAGTCCGCGACCTGCTTCACCGAGGTGCAGCGCGCGGCGCTTACCTTCACCGACGAGGTCGTCAAGCTGAAGAAACCGACCGACGCGACCTTCAAGGCGATCGCGGCGATGCTGACGCCGGCCGCGCTGATCGAGCTGCAGCTCTCGGTCGGCTTCTACATCATGACGTCGAAGTTTCTCGAAACGTTCGAGATCGACATGCAGCCGGTGACGGAAGTGGTGAGCTGAGGCGCCGCGCGCGAAGACCGGAGCGCATGCACCCTCCGACGTCATGGCCGGGCTTGACCCGGCCATCCACGTCTTTCTTCACGGTCAGCAGCAAGACGTGGATGCCCGGGTCAAGCCCGGGCATGACGGAGTTGTACGAGTCCTCTCGCTGCGTGATTGGAATCTACCCCGACGTCAGCAGATCGACCTTCGCATTCGCCAGGATCAGCCGCTCGGCGAGAATCTGCGCGAGGTTGCGCATGATCCGCTCGCCGGCGCGCGGATGTTGCCCGCGGAAGCGCTCGAAATCCTTGATCGTCACTTCGTAGGTCGTCGCCGACATGTCGGCGACCACGTCCGCGATCCGCTTCGGCTCCAGCAGTCCCATCTCGCCGAACGCCATGCCTGCGGTCAGCGTCGCAAGGCGGATGCCGTCGGGCAGGGTGACGTGGACCACGCCGCTGCGCAGGAAGAACAGTGAGGTCGCCTCGCTGCCCGCGGCGATGATCTGCTCATTCGGCTGGTAGGTCCTGACCGTGCAGAGCGGGATAAGATCGGCAATCTCCTGCTCACTTAGTCCGGCCAGCAGCGGCTGCTCGGCAAGCTCCGTCGTCTCGAGGAAGTCGATCGAGCCGCCATAGCGGTAGACGATCTGGTCCTCCGCCCACTCGATCGCGGTGTCGAGCAGATAGAAATCCCTGATATTGCCGAGCCGGTTGGTCCATTCGCTGATCGTGGTCCATTCGCGCGAGGTCCGCTTGATGCCTGAGAGGATCACGGTGACGCCGAGCTCGGCCAGTTCCTGGAAGGCTTCCGCGACCAGCCGGGCGCCGGCGCGGGTCGTCGCGGTGACGCGGCGCAGATCGAAGATCACGAACTCCGGCCGCGGGCTGCCGGCGAGGCGGCGCGAGACATAGTCGACATTGGAGAGCGACAGCGTGCCGACCAGCTCGATCACGCGCACCTCCTGGAAGTGCTTCGCCAGGATCTCCTGCTCCTGCGGTCGGCGCACCCGCCGTGACGGGTTCTTGCCGATATTGTAGTCGGCGATGATGCTGTGGCGGGCGTCGTCGCTGCGGTTCAGCATGTGCAGGTCGTAATGCGACGACAGTGCCTCGCATACCTTGATGCCGCGCACGCTGTTGCCGTGCTTGTCGAGCTTTGGTGAATAGCTGCCGAGCCCAAGCCGCGCCGGCAGCGCCGCCAAAATGCCGCCGCCGACGCCGCTCTTGGCGGGGATGCCGACCCGGTAGATCCATTCGCCGGCGAAGTCGTACATGCCGGACGACGTCATCACCGAGAGCGTACGCGCGATCGCATAGGGCGTGACCACCTGCTCGCCGGTCACGGGATTGATGCCGCGGTTGGCGAGCGTTGCGGCCATCACCGCGGTGTCGCGCGCGGTGACCAGGATGGCACATTGCCGGAAATAGACGTCGAGCACCGCCGGGACGTTCTCGGTGATCACGCTGTTGGTGCGCAAGAGATAGCCGATCGCCCGGTTGCGGTCGCCGGTGGCGCTCTCGGAGGCGTAGACCGCTTCGTCGACGCCGAGCTCGCGGCCGGCGAAGCGGCCGAGCGCCTGGCGGATGAAGTCGAACGCACCGTCGCCCTTGTCGGCGTGGAGCAGGCCGGAGCAGGCGATCGCGCCGGCATTGACCATCGCATTGAACGGATGGTTGTCGGCGTTGAGCCGGATCGAATTGAAGGGGTCGCCCGACGGCTCGACGCCGATCACGCTCTCCACCCGCTCGGCGCCCAGCGTGTCCAGCGCCAGTGCGAACACGAACGGTTTTGACATCGACTGGATGGTGAAGGGCACCCTGGTATCGCCGACCTCGTAGACATGGCCGTCGAGCGTCGCGAGGCTGATGCCAAAATGGGCAGGGTCGGCCTTGCCGAGCTCGGGGATGTAATCGGCGACCGCGCCGGCGGCCTCCGGAAGGAAGTCTGCGTAACACGTGTGCAGAAACCGCAGCAGCGGCGGCTTCGAGCTGGACCAGTTGACGGTGCTGGCGGTGACAGGCGGAGGCGATTGTTTCATCGCCTCCTGTTGTGCAACGCAATCAGGGCGCGCGCAACTGGTTCGCAACCAGCGGCTGGCGGCGCACCAGCACCAGCGCGATCAGGATGGTCGGGGCGAGGATCGCAAGCCCCAGCAGCGTCACCTGCAGCTGCGACAGCGGGTTGATGCCGCCGCCCGGCGTCGCGATCACAAAGCCGCCGATCACCAGCAGCACCCGCAGCGGCCATTCCACGATGCCGGCCCTGCGCAGGTCGCCGACATAGGCCTGGTAGCCCTGAATGCCGCCGCAGATGAAGACGATGCCCAAACAGGCAAGGCCGGTCAGCCCGAGCGCCTCGAGATAGGGATTGCTGCCCTGGAGCAGCAGGGCCGGGTTCAGCACGAAGAAGAACGGGATGAAATAGATGATGCTGCCGACCCACATCGATTCCCATCCGGTCTTCATCGCCGGCGCGCCGGCGATGCCGGCAGCCGCGAAGGAGGCGATCGCGACCGGGGGCGTGATCGAGGACAGCATGCCCCAGTAGAAGATGAACATGTGCACGGCCATCTTGTTCAGCCCGAGCTTCTCCAGCGCGGGGGCGACAAGAATAGCGAGGAAGATGTAGCAGGACGTCGTCGTCAGCCCGAGCCCAAGGATCAGGCTGGTGATCGCGCACATGATCAGCAGCAGGAAGGCATCCCCGGCGGCGATGCTGAGCAGATCGTTGGCGAGGCTCGAGATCACGCCGGTCAGCGAAAACGCGCCGATCAGGAGGCCGCAGCCGGCGAGGATCGCGATCAACTCGACGAAGGTCTTGCCGTTCAGCTCGAGGAATTGCAGCCAGCGGGCGCCGCCCCAGTTCTTGCCAGGGAAGAACTCGTTGAGTGCTACAAGCAGGCACATTCCCCACAGCACGGCGTTGAGCACGTCGAACCAGAGCATCAGCGCCGTCACCGCGACCGACAGGGCGAGAACCGCCGTGTTGCCAGCCTTCCACGGCGCCGGGCCCGACCATTGGTGCAGGATCACGAGCAGGGCGGAGGCATAGAACGGCGCGTGGCTTTCGCGCTTGAAGTAGAGCAACATCACCACCAGCACGACGATGACGAACAGATAATACCAGCCCTCCATAAAGGCATCGCGGAACCGCGGCAGCTCGGCGCGCGGAATGCCTTCCAGTTTGTGGCGGGCGGCGTAGGCATCGACTTGCGCGAACAGGCCGACATAATAGAGCATTGAGGGGATGGTCGCGGCGAGTGCGACGTCGGCGTAGCTCGTGTTCATGAACTGCGCCATTACGAACGCCGTGGCGCCGAGCACCGGGGGTGCCAGCACCGCGCCGGTCGAGGCGCAGGCCTCGATGGCGCCGGCATAGGACGGCGTGAAACCGGTCTTCTTCATCGCAGGGATCGTCATGGTGCCCGCGGTGAGCACGTTGGAGACGATGCTGCCACCGACGGTGCCGAGCAGTCCCGAGGCGAACACGCAGACCTTGGCGGCGCCGCCGCGGAAGGTGCCGCACATCGCGAACGCGATATTGATGAAGAACTTTCCGGCACCCGTCATCATCAGCGCGGTGCCGAACACCAGGAAGCCGATCACCGTGTCGGCAAAGGCCTGGATCGGGATGCCGAGCAGGCTCTCGCCGGAGAGCATGTGATAGGCAGTGGTTTGCTGCAGCGTCGACTGCGTGCCGCGGAATGGGCCGAGCCAGCTGGCGTCGGCAAACAACGGATAGAGCGTGAACGGCAACACGCTCAGCAGCAGGCTCCAGCCACCGGTGCGGCGCAACGCCTCCATCAGCACGAACCACATGATCAGTCCGGCTACGATGACATTGGTCGGCGCGCCATCGAACTCCCATCCGGCCTGCGCCGCCTTGCGGATGTTGGCCATCAGCCAGATCGCCGAGCCGAATGTCAGCGCGAACAGCAGCAGGTCGTACCAGGGAATCCGGTCAAGCGGCGCTTGCTCGCTTCCCGGGAAGATCAGGAAGGTGAACGGCAGCATCAGCGCGATCAGGACATAGAAATATTCGGTGTTGAGCTGGGTGTAATCGATGAAGAAGCGCAGCGAGAATTGCTGATTGACGCACAGCAGGATGGTCGCAGCAGTGGCCACCAGCAGGGCCCAGCGCCAGGCGCCGCGCAAGGTGCGGACGCGCGTGACCTCGGATTCCTGCAGGTCGGCCGCCGCGGAGAGATGCGGATCGTCGAACTCGACCTTCTTCGCCATCGCGGCCGCGCCGTCGGACATCGCGCTCCCTCTCGGTGATCTTGTTATCGCGGCAGCCTAACCGCCTTTAGTCGAAGCCATTAGGCATATTGGCTTTCGTAAGCGCCGTGGCGCGCGCCTTCATCCAGCCGTCGAGGAAGGCTTTTTCATCGGAGGGTGGATTGGACTTGCCGTAATCCGTCCAGGCCGCGCCCAGCACCTCCTGGCGCTTGTAAAGTGCGTTGTTGTGCGCGTCCTGCTCGTCGCTCCAGTAGCCTGCTTCCTTGAGCGCCTTCACCGCGCCGGGATGCACCGGGACGACCCAGTTCTTGGTCTGACGGTCGGCGCTGAGGCCGCCGGCGCCGGGCGCCGAATCCTTGTAGGCGTCGTAGTTGACGATCATCGCCTTGGTGATCGCATAGATCTGGTCGGCCGGTTGCGCGGCGTAGGCGACGAAGATCGGGTAGGGGTAGTTGCCGAGCTGGATCGGCTTGTCCGGCGAGATGCCGGCGCCGCAGGTTGCGGTTTGCGGGAAGAAGAACGAGCCGACCTTCTTCACCCGCGCCCAACCTTCCTTGTCGCTGGCGGGCAGCGGCGGCCACATCAATCCGCGCGGCGAGGTCTCGGCCTCCTTGGAAGGGCCGGTGATCGTGGTGCCGAAGGCGGCGTCGGTGTCGTTGTTGATGAGGCCCTTCCACATCGCGCCATAGCTTGCGAACTCGACGACCTTGACGTCGCTTTGGGTGAGGCCGCCGAAGGCGAGCATCGCCAGCGAGTTCTGGTTCAGCGCCGGCGAGCCGACCACGAAGCCGACCCGCTTGCCGCGCAGATCCTTCATTTCCTTGACGCCGGCATCGGCCGCCACGCCAAGCGCTCCGCAATTGCAGTCGACCGACGACAGCATGAGCTGCAACGGCTGCGGGCCCCATTCCTTGGCGCCGAACTCGAACACGCCTTCCTGCGCGAAATAGGTCCCCGATCCCATCGCCGACGAGACCGCGCGCTTGGCGCGCAAGGGTGCGAGACGCGCGACGTCGTTGCCGGCCGGCAGCACGCGGACGTCGGTGCCGTATTTGTCCTTCATCATCTTGCCGACGCCGACCGCGATGTTGAAGCCGGCGGTGCCGGTGTCATAGGCGGTCACCGCCATGGTCGGCGGCAGCTTGATGTCCTCGGCCGAGGCGGGCAGGGCAGCGACGAGTGACAGGCCGGCAAGCGCGGCAGGCGCGAGCGCCATCAGCCGATGGATCATAATCCCTCCCTTTGTTTCGCTGTGCGAAACTTTTCCGGGCGGGATGATTGCATCGCGATCCGGCGATGGCAACGCCGCCCTGGCCGCAGGCCGCCGATTTCGGCCGCTGCATCACCGGACAGATTGTCGCGGCTGGCCGGAGGTTGCGAGATCTCAGGTCTCGACGATCGCGACCGCCTGGCCTTCGGCGATGACGTCGTCGATCTTGACCAGAATCGACTTGATTTTGCCTGCTGCCGTCGATGTGACCGGTATTTCCATCTTCATCGCCTCGACGAACGCAATCTCGTCGCCATCGCCGATGCTGGTGCCGGCCTCGACAGGAAGCGCGCAAACGCGCCCGGCAACTTCGGTCACGATCTTGATCTCAGGCATTCCACTCTCCGATACCGTCTTGCGGAAATTTCATCCGGCGAACGGCTTTTTGTTGTGGCGGCAGATTGCCTGAGGTAGCTTCATCTGCAAGTGGAATTTTATTCCGCAGGACGGAATGGAGCCAAAACAAATGGGACGGCGCTCGGAACGACTTAGCAGGCAGGGAATGCTCGCCAGCGAGACAGGCGATGGCGATGTCATCCAGGTGGTGTCGCGCGCCTTTGATGTGTTGCGGTGCTTCGAAGGGCACGAAGCCCGGCTCGGCAATCTCGAAATCTCGAACCGCTGCGGCCTGCCGCGTTCGACGGTGTCGCGGTTGACGCACACGCTGACGCGGATGGGACAGCTCGTCTATCTGCCGCGCGATCAGAAGTATCGGATCGGTCCGAGTGCGGTCGCGATGAGCACCACGATGATGAAGGGGCTGCAGCTGCGCAATCTGATCCGGCTGCGCCTGCAGGATGTCGCCGATCAATTGCCGGGCACGGTGGGCTTCGTGATCCCCGACCGCTTTCAAATGGTCTATCTGGAGTTTGCCCGCGCGGCGAACGCGCTCGGCCTGCATGAGGCGACCGGCAGCCGCATCTCGATGGCGACCACCGCCGCCGGCCACGCCTACACGGCCGCGCTCGATCCCGCGATCGGCGACGCGCTGATATCAGAGATGGAAGGCGAGTTGCCTGAGAGCGCCAAGATGCTGACGCCGCGGATCGAGGCCAACCGCCGTCACCTGCAGGAGCACGGCTACGTCGTCGCCTGCGGCCTTTGGAGCCCGCATATCAACGGCGTCGCGGTGCCGCTGTGGTCGCCGCAATATCAGACCTATGTGGTCACCACGATCGGCCTGCTCTCGGCGATGTACGACGAAGAGCGGCTGCACCGCGAGGTCGCGCCGCAGATGGTCGAACTCGCCGCCGCGCTCGGCAGCCTGCTCGAAGGCGCCGACGGCGATATCTTCAGCAATCGGATCGAACGCAAGTCGCTATCGGTGGCCGCCCATAACAACAAAATGATCAAGACGGAGGCAATGAATGAACTGGAAGCCGGAACTCGACGACCTCGCCCGGCGCGAAGCGTTCGCGCGGGAGATGGGAGGCGTTGACAAGGTCAAGCGGCAGCGCGACCAGGGCCGGCTCACCGTCCGCGAGCGCATCGACAAGCTCGTCGACCAGAACAGCTTCCACGAGGTCGGTGCCATCTCCGGCATCGCCGAATATGACGAGAGCAACGAACTCAAGCATCTGACGCCGGCGAACTGCGTGTTCGGCCGCGCCAGGGTCGACGGCCGCACCGTGGTGGTGGTCGGCGACGATTTCACCGTGCGCGGCGGCTCGGCCGATGCATCGATCTCCGCCAAGCCGTTGATGGCGGAGGAGATGGCGCATGATTTCCGCCTGCCGATCGTTCGCGTGATCGAAGGCTCCGGCGGCGGCGGCTCGGTGAAGACGATCGAGACCAAGGGCGCCGCCAATCTGCCAGGCGGCGTCGGTGGCACGCGCTGGTACTGGTACACGACCGCCAATCTGGCGCGCGTGCCGGTGGTCGGCCTCGGCCTCGGTTCGGTCGCCGGCTTAGGTGCGGCGCGGCTGGCGGCCACGCATTATTCGGTCATGACCAAGAGCTCCGCGATGTTCGTCGCCGGCCCGCCGGTGGTGAAACGCTTGGGCCAGGATCTGACCAAGCAGGAACTCGGCGGCGCCGACATCCAGACCCGCGCCGGCGCGATCGATCAGGCGGTCGAGACCGAGGAGGAGGCGTTCGACTACGCGCGGCGCTTCCTGTCCTATTTGCCGTCGTCGGTCTACGATTTGCCGCCGACCATTCCCTGCACCGACGATCCGGAACGCGCCGAGGAGCAGCTGTTGAAGGCGGTGCCGCGCAACCGCAGGCAGGTCTACAAGATGCGGCCGATCATCGAGGCCGTCGTCGACAAGGGCTCGTTCTTCGAGGTCGCCGCCAATTTCGGCCGGCCTGTGATCACCGGGCTGGCGCGCATCGAGGGCCGGGCGGTGCTGCTGCTCGCCAGCGATCCGTTCCACTATGGCGGCTCGTGGACCGCGGACGCCTGCCAGAAGGTGGTGCGCTGGGTCGACTTCGCCGAAACCTTCCATCTGCCGGTGGTCTATCTGATGGACTGCCCGGGCTTCATGATCGGGCTTGAGGCGGAGAAGTCGGCGACCATCCGGCACGGCGTGCGGGCGATGGCGGCGGTCAACCAGAGCACGGTGCCGTGGTGCACCATCATCATCCGCAACGCTTTCGGCGTTGCCGGCGTGGTGCATCAGCCGGCCAACCGCTTCTCGATGCGCTATGCCTGGCCGTCGGCTTATTGGGGCTCGCTGCCGCTCGAGGGCGGCATCGAGGCCGCCTATCGGGCCGAGATCGACGCGGCCAGCGATCCCGCCGCCAAGCTGCGCGAGATCGAGGATCGCCTCAACAAGCTGCGCTCGCCGTTCCGCTCGGCCGAGAAGTTTTGGGTCGAGGAGGTGATCGATCCGCGCAAGACGCGCTCGCTGCTCTGCGAATTCGCGCGTCTCGCCGAACCGATCCGAACCCCGGGCCCGCCGGGCAACATGTCGACGCGGCCGTAAGCTTTTCACGCCGTCATTCCGGGGCGATGCGAAGCATCGAACCCGGAATCCCGAGATTCCGGGTCTGGTCCTTCGGACCATCCCGGAATGACGATGCGTGCTACTCGCTCTCCCGATGCACGTCGTGGATCACGATGCCCATGCCGTTCTCGGGCATCTTGATCCATTCGCGATGCTTTAGCGAACGCTTGGTGTCCTCGTGTCCACTCACCCAGTGCTCGCGCATCGAGGTGCCGGAGAATTCGTGGTCCTTGGCGTCGCCCTCATAGGCCTTCTGCTGATAGATCAGCTGCAGCAGCGTGATCCCGGGCAGCCGGCTGTTCGCCTCCTTGAGCTGGCGCTCTTCGTCCGAGAGCTGATCGTCGGGGATTTTTCCCAACGCGTTGTGCAGGGCGGTGCGCAGATTGTAGGTCTTGCGATAGACGTCGGTGTTGTAGCGGGTGCGCGACGAATACATGATGTCCTTGTGGCGGGCCATCACGTCCTGGATGTCGCGTGGCAGCATGCCGCGCGCCGAGAACAGGTCGACCTGGAACACCAGCGAGTTGGCGTTGTCTTCCTGGTCGAGCAGATGCTGCAGGGGCGTGTTGGAGACGATGCCACCGTCCCAGAAATGATCGGTGCCGACCTTCACCATCGGCAGTGCCGGCGGCAACGCGCCGCTCGCCATGATGTGCTCGGGGATGATCTCGTCATGGGCATTGTCGAAATAGATGAAGTTGCCGGAGAGCACGTTCACCGCGCCGACCGCGAAGCGCATCTTCTTGGAGTTGATGCGGTCGAAATCGACCAGCTCGAGCAGCGATTCACGCAACGGCGTGGTGTCGTAATAGCTGGTGGCGGTGCGCGCGCCGGCCGGGCTGAACCACGGATTGGCTTGATGCGGGGTGAAGAAGCCGGGTTGCCCGAGCGTCGTCGTCAGCCATGAACTGGTGAAATTGCGGGCCTTGCGGAAGATGTCGCCGTCTGGCGTGTAGTGCCAGATCTTGCGGCTGGTGATGCGATCCCAGAATGTGTGCAGCCGCTCCAGCCGCTTCGAAGGCGGATTGCCGGCGATGATCGCCGAGTTGATCGCGCCGATCGAGACGCCGCAGACCCAGTCGGGTTCGATATTGGATTCGTGCAGCGCCTGATAGACGCCGGCCTGATAGGCGCCGAGCGCGCCGCCGCCTTGCAGGACAAGAGCCACGCGATCGCAGCCTTCGGGGCGCCAGCCGGGCGTCGCGTGCTCGATATCGTCAAAATGAGGGGTTCGCGCGTCCATCTCATGGCACTCCAAAAATTCGCGGCGAGAATTCAGGGCGCCGATGACGCCGTGATGACAAACACCGCGTCGGCCCATGGCGCATCCGCCATGCCTGCCTGCATGGTTAGCATTGGCCACCACCGTGAGACGCGGGTCATGCGGCTGACGGAAATCCCTCATCTCGCTGTCAATCTCGGCCGTTAGCTTCCGCGCAAGCTTTTCAAACAGGGGGTTATTGCGATGCGCAGGGAAGATCTGCTCAAGCTTCCGTCCATGCCGGCCGCCGGTCCGAGCTATCCCGCCGGTCCCTACCGCTTCATCGATCGCGAATTCCTTGTCATCACCTATGAGACCGATCCGGAGCTGATCCGTGCCGGCCTGCCTGAGCCGCTGGAGCCGATCGAGCAGGCGATCGTGCATTACGAATGGATCAAGATGCCCGACAGCTCCGGCTTCGGCAGCTACACCGAGTCCGGTCTTGTGATCCCCGCACGCTTGCATGGCGAAGAGGTCAATTTCGTCTGCCAAATGTATCTCGACGATGATCCGCCGATCGCGGCCGGCCGCGAGATCTGGGGCTTTCCGAAGAAGTACGCCCACCCGAAGCTCGAGATCGTCAAGGACACGCTGACCGGTACGCTGGAATATGCCGGCCAGCTCGTTGCGATGGGCACGATGGGCTACAAACACGAGAGCATGGCGGGCAATGGCGACATCACGCGCGCCACGCTGTCGAAGACGCAGATCAATCTGAAGATGATCCCCGGCGTCGACGGCCATCTCGAAATCTGCCAGCTGGTCGCGATCAACCTGACCGACATCGTCGTCAAGGGATCGTGGATCGGGCCGGGCCGGCTGCATCTGGTGCCGCATGTCAACGCGCCGGTCGCGGATTTTCCGGTCAAGCGCGTCGTCGGCGCGCATCATTTCCTCGCCGATCTGACGCTGCCGTTCGGGCGCGTTGTGCACGACTACAACAAGGAAGCCGCCGAGGCGGCGACGCCGACCGGCCTTGCGGCCGAGTAGGGCTGTCGCTGACACAAAACTGTAACGGGCGCGTCCTCCAATATGAAGGACGCGCCCGCCCGGTTTTGCACGTGGGCGGGGTTTTGAACATTTCGCGCGGTTGCCTTGAAGATTCCCTTGGAGAGCGGCCATGCTGGCAGATCCACCTCCTGCTCCTGTCGGCTCGCTGCTGACACGTGAGGCCGTCCCCGGCCTGGTCTGGGCGTTTCGCCTGCACCACGACGGCCGTGCCGAGGCGCTTCCGATCGACAAGCCGATCGAGCCGAGCCATGACGGAAGGTTGTGGCTGCACTTCAACCTGAGCGATGTCCGCACCCGGGCGTGGCTCGCCAACATGCATATCCCGCAGCTCGCGCGGGACCTGCTGCTGTCGAGCGACGAATTCCAGCAGATCCACACCATCGACAATTGCGTCTATGGCGTGTTCTCCGATCTGGTGCGCAGCATCGATGCTCCGACCGAGGAGACCGACTTCCTTCGGTTTGCGATGACCGAGCGTCTCCTGATCAGCGGACGCCACCAGGCGCTCTGCGCGGTCGACGCGACGCGCCGCGTGCTCGAAAGCGGCTATCGCGTCGAGAGCGTCGCGGCGCTGCTGGAAAAGATCATCCACGAGGTCGCCGACACCATGGACCGCATGGCCGACAAGATCGGCACCGAGATCGATGCGATCGAGGACCGGGTGGTCGCCGGCGAAACCAATTCCGAGATGCGCAGCGCGCTCGGGCGGATGCGCCGGACCTGCGTGCGGCTGCATCGCCAGCTCTCCGGTTTGCGTGTGCTGTTTCACCGTCTCGAGCTGAAGAACATGGACAATCTCAGCCCGGCGCTGCGGCTGCAGGCCGGCAAGCTGGCACAGCGGCTCGACGGCCTCGACCATGACATCGTCGAACTGCGCGCGCGCAGCCGCCTGCTGGAGGAGGAGCTGCGCTTCAAGCTCGAGGAGGAGAGCAACAAGCATCTGCATGCGCTCTCCGTCGTCACCATGATGCTGCTGCCGCCGACGCTCGTCACCGGCATCTTCGGCATGAACACCAAGGGATTGCCGCTGACCGACGTCGACAGCGGGTTTCTGTGGGCTGCAGGCTTGTTGGTCGGATCGTCGCTCTTGGCCTATCTGCTGATGCGGCGGCTGCGCATCGTCAAATAGCGCGATCGCACTGCGGCATCTTCCATGAGCAGAGCTCTTTCCCGCGCAACACTGGTGGCCGCGGCCCTCGCGCTCTGCGCCCCGGCGCATGCGGACGACAAGCCGGTCGCCGATCGGATCGCGGATACGCGCGCCGCGCTGGAGGAAGCCGGCTACCAGTTCAGCATGACCTATATCGGCGAGGCGTTTAGCAACACCTCGGGCGGTGTGAGCAACGGTGCGGCCTATACCGGCCGTCTCGATCTCGGCACCACGATCGACCTCGACAAGGTGATGGGCTGGACCGGCGCGACCTTCCACGCCAACATGTTCCAGATCCATGGCGACGGGCTGTCGCGGGGCTATGTCGGCAATTTGTTTCTGGTGTCCGGCGTCGAGTCGCTGCCGGCGACGCGGCTCTACGAGTTCTGGATCGAGCAGAAGCTTCTGGACGGCAGGCTCGCGGTGCGCGTCGGCCAGCAGGGCTCCGACGTCGAGTTCATCGACAGCCAGTACGACGACATCTTCATCAATTCGGCGTTGGGCTGGCCCGGCATCACCGGCGTCAATCTTCCGACCGGCGGGCCATCGCCGGCGCTTGCCGTGCCCGGGATCCGCATCAAGGCGAGCCTGACCGACCGCCTCACGGCCTATCTGGGGCTGTTCGACGGTTCGGCCGCTCCGCCGCAGGGAACCGAGGACCCGCAACTCCTCAATCCACACGGGATCCTGTTCCGCGTCAACGATCCGCCCTGGTGGATCGGCCAGCTCAAATACAAGTTCGAGATCGGCGAGAGCAAGCTGCCGGCCACGATCACCGGCGGCGGCTGGTATCACATGATGTCGTTCGCCGATCAGCGCTTCGGGGCCGACGGGCTGTCGCTCGCCGATCCCAACAGCTCCGGCGACACGCGGTGGCTGCGGCGGGACAACGGCATCTTCATGGTCTATGAGCAGTTGCTCGCGCGCGCCAAGCCGGACGCGGACAAGGGCGTCGCGTTCTTCATGCGAGCTTCGGTCAGCCCGTCGGACCGCAACCTCATCAGCACCTATGTCGACGGCGGCTTCCTGTTCACCGGCTTCAGCGACAAATATCCGGACGACCGGTTCGGCATCGCCGGGATTTACGGCAAGATTTCCGACGCCGCGCGCGCGCTCGATCGCGATACGCAGATCTTCACCGGCACGGCGTATCCGATCCGCGACTATGAGGCGATCCTCGAGATCACCTACCAGCACGTCGTGAACGCCAACTTCACGATGCAGCCGATGTTTCAATACATCGCCCATCCCGGGGGCGGCGCCGTCGACCCAAACGATCCGACGCAGACGCATCGGATCAAGGACAGCATCGTGTTCGGGATGCGCACCATCCTCTCGTACTGACCGGCGCAAGTCGCGCAGGCGAGGGCCTCAAGCCGCCGCCGGTTTCGGCTCGGCCGCGGGCTTCGGCTGCGGCCGTGCGATTGCGAGGGCGATCAGCGCGGCGAACACGCAGAGCGCGCCGGCAATGAAGAACGCCGGCAGATAGCTCTGATAGAGCGTGCGCGACAGACCGGCGCCGAACGCGGCGGTGCCGGCGCCGAGCTGGTGGCCGGCGAAGATCCAGCCGAACACCAGATTGGCGCGCTCTGCGCCGAAGCGCTGCGCGGTGAGGCGCACCGTCGGCGGCACGGTCGCGATCCAGTCGAGCCCGTAGAACATCGCAAACAGCGACAATCCGTAGAACGTGAAGTCGGAGAACGGCAGGAACAGCAGCGAGAGGCCGCGCAGGCCGTAATACCAGAACAGCAGGTAGCGGTTGTCGTAGCGGTCCGACAGCCAGCCCGAGACGATGGTGCCGAAGAAGTCGAAGATGCCCATCGCGGCGAGCAGGCTGGCGGCCTGCACCTGCGGGATGCCGTAGTCGAGGCACATCGGGATCAGGTGGACCTGGACCAGGCCGTTGGTCGATGCGCCGCAGACGAAGAAGGTCGCGAACAGGATCCAGAACACCGACGATTTCGAGGAATCGCGCAGCGTGCCGAGCGCGGCCGCCACGATCGGCGCATTGGCCGGCGGTGGCGCCGGGAGGGGCGCGGTGCCCTGATCGCCGAACGGACGCAGGCCGACATCGCTGGGACGGTCGCGCATCAACATCAGCACGGCGAAGGCGGCGACGCCGAGCACGACGCAGACCAGCGACAGCGCGATGCGCCAGCCGTAACGCTCGGTCAGCGTCGCGAGCAGCGGCAGGAAGGCGAGCTGCCCGGTCGCAACGCTCGCGGTGAGGATCCCGATCACGAGCCCGCGCCGCGCCACGAACCAGCGCGTGGCGATGGTCGCGCCGAGCACCAGCGCGGTCATGCCGGTGCCGATCCCGATCACGACGCCCCACAACAGCACCAGCTGCCAGACCTGCGTCATGGCGAGCGAGGCGAGCAACCCCGAGACCACGATCAGCTGTGCCGCCAGCGTCACGTTGCGCAGGCCGTAGCGGTTCAGCAGCGCTGCGGCGAACGGCGCCATCAGCCCGAACAGGATGAAGCGGATCGACAGCGCCGAGGAAATCTCGGCGGTGGACCAGCCGAACTCCTTCTGCAGCGGCACGATGAAGACGCCGGGCGCGCCGACGGTGCCGGCCGAGATCAGCGCGGCGAGGAAAGTGACGGCGACCATCACCCAACCGTAGTGGATGTTGCGGCGGGCGAGGGCGGAAGCAAGCCAGTTCGAGATCATTGGGCCCCAATTGAAATGCGATGAGGGTTCTGTTCGTGATGCGCAATATGGCACGACGGAGCTATGTCTAAAACGACTTAGTTCCCTCGTTTTCGGACTCGCAGGCTGCGCTCGAATTGCCGGCTGCGTAGATGCTGTGCTCCCTCTCCCGTTTGCGGGGGAGGGCCGGGGTGGGGTCCCGCCGCGAGTCATATTGTGGAGACACCCCCCAAACCCGCCGCGCTCTGGCACGCGAGTGCGCTGCCGAGCGCGTCGGCCTCCCCCGCAGGCGGGAGAGGCGAGGTGAGGCTGCGGACAAAGCGATCGGAACTAGGATCATTGCGCCTCAGTGCGTGACGCGCTCGATCGCGATCGCGGTGGCTTCGCCGCCGCCGATACACAAAGCGGCGACTCCGCGCTTCAAATTCTGCGCTTCCAGCGCGTGCAGCAGCGTCACGATCAGCCGCGCGCCGGTGGCGCCGATCGGGTGGCCGAGCGCGCAGGCGCCGCCATTGATGTTCAGCCTGTCCCTGGGAATTCCGAGATCGCGCTGCGCCGCCATCGCGACCACGGCGAAGGCTTCGTTGATCTCGAACAGGTCGACATCGCCGACGCTCCAGCCGACCTTGTCGAGCAGCTTTCTGATCGCCGGGATCGGCGCGGTGGTGAACCACTGCGGCTCCTGGCTGTGGGTGGCGTGGCCCTTGATCTCGGCCAGCACCGGTAGCCCGTCGCGGTAGGCAAGCGAGCGCTTGGCCAGGATCAGCGCCGCGGCGCCGTCGGCGTTGGCGGAGGAGGCCGCCGGCGTGATGGTGCCGTTGGCACGGAATGCGGGTTTGAGGCCGGGGATCTTCGCGGGATCGACCTTCAGCGGATGCTCGTCATTGGCGATGATGCGCGGGCCGGCCTTTTCCTGCAGCGTGATCGGCGCGATTTCGGCCTTGAAGGCGCCGCCCTCGACCGCCTTGCGGGCGCGGCTCAGCGTCTCCATTGCGAAAGCGTCCTGGTCGGCGCGGGTGAACTGATAGGCCTCCGCGGTCGCCTCGCCGAAATCGCCCATCGAGCGGCCGGTCTCGTAGGCGTCCTCGAGCCCGTCCATCATCATGTGGTCGATGATGCGGTCATGGCCGGCGCGATAGCCGCCGCGCGCCTTCTGCAAAAGATAAGGCGCGTTGCTCATGCTCTCCATGCCGCCGGACAATACGATCTCGGCCGAGCCGGCCTTGATGATGTCGTGGGCGAGCATGGTCGCCTTCATGCCGGAGCCGCAGACCTTGTTGACGGTGGTGGCGCCGGTGGCATCGGGCAGTTTTGCGCCGCGCGCCGCCTGGCGGGCAGGGGCTTGGCCCTGGCCGGCGGGCAGCACGTTGCCCATGAACACCTCGTCGATGCGTTCCGGCGCGAGCCTCGCGCGCTCGAGCGCCGCGCCGATCACATGCGAGCCGAGCTTGTGGGCCGCGAGCGGCGTCAGTTCGCCCATGAAGCGGCCTAGCGGGGTGCGGGCGGCGGAGAGGATGACGACGGGATCGGCGCTGGATGCCATGGCAGGATTTCCTTCAATGCCGGGGATTTGATTGAATTATCTTCATCATATGATGCGATGCAAAAAATGCAACTCCGCGTCCCATGACAAAATGTCGTGTTCGCATGAGTTGGAGAGGGAGCGTGAGGCCGCGTTGTCGCCTCGATTCCGCTGTCGTCCCGGCGAACCCCCAACCCGGGATGTCATCACCCGCGTATGCGGGTGATCCAGTATTCCAGAGACTGCGGTGCTTGAGCCGAAAGGCCGCGGCGTACTGGATCGCCCGGTCGAGCCGGGCGATGACAGGGGTAGATGTGGATGCAGTTCTATATTCTCGCGACATGATTTGCCCGAGCTTTGTTCTTCGTCTCGCCCTCTTGCAGAGGGCGCAGGGAAAGCCGGGTGCCGATCGCACCCATGGGCCCCGAGCAATGGGTAGAAAGCTCGGAGGTAGGACCACAGGTGTAACCGGAGCAGTCCGGCTTTCCCTGCGCGATGGTTTTACGGCTTACTTCGTGCTCTCCCCGGCGAGACTTGGCTTGTTTGTCACCGCCTTCGCAAGACGCAATTACGTCTTACAAGGGGACACCGGCCGCTAGGGCGTCAGGACCACACGACTTCGCCGTCCGCGTCATGCGCATTCGTCGACTGCGCGATCGGCGTCCACCGCATCCCACACCGCGTTCGTGACGACCGCGAAGCGCCCCTCGATCGGGTGAGACGAACAGTTCATACACTGAGTTGGGTATTCTGATAAATAGAAATATTTTTGCTGCGGGGGCTTGCGTCGTCGGGCAACTCAGTGATCGAGATTTCGGCACGGAACCGTTGATTTCGCCGAGTGGGAACACGTTGCCAAGAAGCCACAGCGATCGAAAGGAATGGAAATTGGTAGCGTCATTCCCGTGGCGGCGCGCGCGCTCGCGGCTTATTGGTTAGGGATCAAATCGGGCAGCGTGAATGATTTCCGGCCCGGCAGTTTGTTTCAAATGCGTGATTGATCAGAGCTGGAATTGGCATGAGCCAATTCAAGAAGCCATGGAGCTTGTCGCGAAATGAATTTTGATAATCGATCCACATCCAACTGTTCGAACCACACACATTCAGCATCAGCGAACCCCGTCGACGAAACGACTGAAAACCAGAGCGCTGAGATGCGCTTTGGTTTCAAGGCGACGGACTTGATCGTGTACCCTGCGCACGGCGTCGGCCAAATTGTAGCGATTGAGGAGCAGACAGTGGCAGGGGCTTGCCTCGAGTTCTTTGTCGTCTATTTCGCGAAGAGCAAGATGACGCTGCGCGTTCCGACGAGGAAAGCGGCAAGCGCTGGAATGCGTAAGCCCTCCGATCCCGCTGCCATCCAGCACATGCGACGAATCCTGGGTCAAGCGCCGCACAAAGCGCGGGGGAATTGGTCCCGGCTTGCTCAAGAATACGAAGGCAAGATCAATTCGGGCAATATTGTCGCCATCGCGGAAGTCATGCGGGATCTCTATCGGCCCGCGGTCAATCCCGAACAGAGCTACAGCGAACGGCAGCTTTACGCGGCGGCAGCCGATCGCCTGTCCGGAGAAGTCGCGCTCGTCAGCGGCATAACCGAAGCAGAAGCCGTCAGGGAGCTTGAAAGCCTGATGCTCGCTGAGGTCAGGCGGAGCGCATAGAGCGGTCGGCTCGGACATCGTCGGAACGTCCGCTTCCGCCTCCAGGCTGACGTTCCGGCGCCGCTGGCGCTCTAGGATGGCCGTTCGACGAAGGCGACGGCCTTGTTGCTATAGGTCCATATCGCGCCGTCGCGTTTGCTGATCCCGAGAAAGGCGGTCGGCGAACCGGCATATTTCATGTTCCGATTGCCGCCGTCGATGCCATAGGCCCATGGGTCGAGGCATAGAAACTCGGTGATCTTGCCGTCGGCTCCCGAAGTGCGGTGGCCGACGATGCCGACATAATGGGCGCCGCCGAGCGAGGCCCGCACCGGCACCTTGTTTTCAAGATTCTTGATCGTCCAATCCACCGCTTTGCCGGGATCGCGGGCCGCGCTCACTTGGTCGCGCGACGTCGGTTCGGCCATTTTCCAGCCCATATAGCGGACGAACACGATCTTGATGATCGAACCGCACCAATATTGATTGTTCACTGCCTTGAGGAAGCCGCCATTGTTCTGGTTCCATGGCAGCTTGCTCTTCTTGTAGTTTTCCATCGACTCGTCGGCGGTCGCCGCCAGGGTGGGAAGGGTGTTCAGCGGTTCGTCCACCAGCATTTCATAGACGCGATGGCGGTCGTCCAATTCGTCGCTGGGGTCTTGGTTGCTGTAGAACTTGCGATAGGCGGGCGTCTTGGCCGCCGTCGTGACGTTGTGGAGATAGTGCCAGATCAAATCGGTTGTCCACGAGGAGTCGCGGGTATGGGTGTCGGCCATCGGGAGGTTCCATATAGGGCATTCGGCTGCGGCGGCTTCGCGGCCGTTTCCCACTTGCGGTCAGACCAGCCGCGCTGAAAGGTTAGTCCCCGCTCGGTTGATGACGGTTCACTGAGGACTTCGCGAAGCCCGATCTCGTCTTGGCAGGAACATTGATCAAGCAAACCGTCTTGGAAGCACCGGCCGCATGATCGAATAGCGTCTCTTTTTGGTGCACCACCTGAGCCTGGATTTGGCCCTTGGCGGACCTGCGCGTGTCCCAGGCTGAGGTCGCGAATGACCCAAAGCAGACTTCCGCGCGGGCTCGGAGCAGACAAAGCCGTCGGCGCACGCCGACGTCGGCCGTTGACCCGCAGCCGACTTCGCGAACTCGATAGACACGCCCCGGTTCCGACGCATAGACTTGTCCCACTACTACGCTGGGTCGGAGCGCACCACGTGGCCGAGACGCGGGTCGAACGCAGACTTGCTGCCATCCTTGCAGCTGATGTCGCAGGCTACTCGCGCCTGATGGGCGCTGATGAGGTCGGCACGCTGGCCGCTTTGAAGGCGCACCGCCGCGAGGTCGTCGATCCAGCCATCGCCCAGTATCACGGCCGGATTGTCAAGACCACCGGCGACGGCATGCTCGTCGAGTTCGCCAGCGCGGTCGACGCCGTAACTTGCGCGGTTGCGGTTCAGGAAAAAATGGCGGAGCGAACGGCCGAAGAGACCGTGGCGCGTGTCCAGTTCCGGGTCGGAATAAACGTTGGCGACATTATCATCGACAGCAACGACATCTTCGGCGATGGCGTCAATGTCGCCGCGCGGGTCGAGAACGAATGCGAGCCGGGTGGCGTATACCTATCAGAGGATGCCTATCGGCAGGTACGGGGAAAGACGGCTTATTCGTTCGATGATCTCGGCGAAAGATCGCTAAAAAACATTGACCGGCGGGTGCGGCTTTATGCCGTGCGTTCAGCCATTTCGTCTGCAGTAGACACCAAGTCGCCTGCCGAGACCGGCAAGCTTCTCCCGCTGCCTGACAGACCCTCCATCGCAGTACTGCCGTTCGCCAACATGAGCGGCGACCCCGAGCAGGAGTATTTCGCTGATGGCGTTGTGGAGGACATCATCACGGCGCTGTCCCGCTTCAAGTCACTGTTCGTGATCGCGCGAAATTCCAGTTTCACCTACAAGAGCAAGGCCGTCGATATCAAGCAAGTCGGTCGCGAGCTCGGGGTGCGCTATGTACTGGAAGGCAGCGTTCGCAAGATGGGCGGGCGGGTGCGCATTACCGGCCAGCTCATTGAAGCTGCGACCGGCGCTCATCTCTGGGCGGACAAGATCGATGCTGCGCTGGAAAACGTGTTCGAACTACAAGACGATGTGACGACGCGCGTGGTCGGCGCTATCGAGCCGTCGATCACCGAGGCCGAGATCAGTCGTGCGCAGATGAAGCCGACGTCCAGCCTCGATGCCTATGATTTCTATCTAAAGGCCCTCTCGATCCACTATTCTCAACTGCGCGCCGACCTCGACGAAGCGCTCCGGCTGCTTGAACGGGCTATCGCTCTGGACCCGACCTATTCCTGGGCAAAGGCATTCGCGGTCTACATTCATACCTTACGCTTGAGCCAGGGCTGGGCATCGCCAGAGGACGTGGCGCGGGGACGTGAGTTGGCTCAGGAGGCATTGCTCGCGAGCCGCGATGAACCCAACACGATAGCACTCGCGGCTCATGGCTTCGCTTGGCTGGCACATGAGTTCGACATGCCTCTCGCTGCCATGGACCGCGCCCTCTATCTAAATCCCAATTCGTTCAACGTTCTGATTCGGAGCGGTTGGCTGCGGGCCTGGGTAGCCGATACTGAACGTGCCATCGATAATTTCTCGCGTTCGATCCGATTGAGCCCGGTCGATTCTTTACTTGGATGGGCTTACGGCGGCCTCGCCTTCGCCCATATTCTCAAAGGCGAATACGCGATTGCCTTGGAGTATGCCCGCCGCACCACATATGAGATGCCGCGATGGGTCGGGAGTTGGAATGCGGTCGCCATTTCGGCAGGTCACCTTGGCAATCAGCAGGAAGCGGCTGTTGCCAAGGATCGGCTACTCGAATTGATACCTCACAATTCCATAGCGGCGACACGTTTACGCAGACCTTTCCGAGACAGATGGGTCAGCGACCTGTTCGACGAAGGTCTGCGTCTGGCAGGGCTACCCGAGGGTTAAGTTCGTCAGGCGACTGCTGTACTTCCGCTCCTGGCCCCAAAAGCAGACTTCGGCGCGGCCAACCCGCCTACGGTGCGACAGAGCGAGCTGGTAGGGTTGCAAGAGCGGGGCCAATTTGCCGGAAAGTCACCCTGCCGAGGTGGAGCCCGCGCGTCCGAGTGCATGGCGTTGATGACGGGAGTAACGAGATGATACTCAATCCTGACCATGTCACCATCGCAGTGGCCGACGCCGGCCCGGCGATCGCGTTCTTCGCGCTGCTTGGCTTCAGAAAGGCGCATGTCGCGACGATCGACGGTGGCGTGCCCGCTCAGTACATGGGCATGCCGGGCATGAAGGCGCAGCACATCACCCTCGCACTCGAGGGAGCGGATCCTCATTTCGAGATTCAGCTGCTCGCGTTCGACCCGCCGCCTGCGACCGATCCGGGTGCGCACCCGACGAATCTGCGACGACGAGGCTTCAACCACCTCGCGTTCCGCGTCGACGACATCGAGGCGGCCACCGCACACCTCGTGGCCAATGGCGTGACCATGCTGAGCGACGAGATGGATTACATCAGCCGTAAGCTGCGGCTCTTCGAGGGTCCCGAGGGCATCACCATCGAGTTGGTGCAGCGGGACGACTGAGACGCTTCCGATTAAGGGCCGTTACTCGGCGCGACGCCGAGCGGCTCGAGCGGGCGTTGACGCCCGGGCGTTTTGCCGCCATATACAACTCATGAACAAGCTTTTCTCAGCCGCTTCGACCACCACCGCGACCGCTGACGGCGGATCGCCTGCTGGTTGCGCGCGCTAGAGACAAGCGTCCTTCACCCAGAAAGGCCCCGCCGGCGACGGACGGGGCCTTTTCTGTTTGGGTGGTCACCGTCCGCGCTGTTTCCCATCACAAGGAACATAGCCATGGACGATCTCGACCACAGACATCTCGGCGTACAGCTCAAGCTCTGGCACCTCCAGGAGGATGCGCCGGGCATGGTGTTCTGGCATCCGCGCGGCACCGCGCTCTACCGGGTGCTGGAGGACTATGTCAGGCGCAAGATGCGCCGCGCCGGTTATGCCGAGGTCCGGACGCCGCAGCTGCTGCCAAAGCAGCTCTGGGACCGCAGCGGTCACTGGGACAAGTTCGGCGCGCACATGTTCCGCGTCGACGACGGCGAGGCGGCGATGGCGCTGAAGCCGATGTCGTGTCCGTGCCATGTGCAGATCTTCAACAAGGGGCTGCGCTCGTGGCGCGAGCTTCCGATCCGCTATGCCGAATTCGGCGCCTGCCATCGCAACGAGCCGTCCGGTTCGCTGCACGGCATCATGCGAACGTGCGCGTTCGAGCAGGACGACGCGCATGTGTTCTGCCGCGAGCAGGACGTCGAGAGCGAAGTCGCGTGCTTCATCGCCCTGCTTGATGAGGTCTACCGTGAGCTCGGCTTTCCCGACTACGAGGTGGCGCTGGCGACGCGGCCCGCGCTGCGCGCCGGCAACGATGCGAGCTGGGACTGGTCGGAGGCGAAGCTCGGCGATGCCGCGCGGCGCTGCGGCCTCGCGCCGCAGATCAATCCGGGCGAAGGCGCGTTCTACGGACCGAAGCTGGAATTCGCGTTGCGCGACCGTCTCGGACGATCCTGGCAGTGCGGCACGGTGCAACTCGACAGTGTGCTGCCGGAGCGCCTCGAAGCGTCCTACATCGCCTCCGACGGCAGCCGTGCGACGCCGCTGATGATCCATCACGCCATCTTCGGATCGCTCGGCCGCATGATCGCGATCCTGCTCGAGCATCACGGCGGTGCGCTGCCGTTCTGGCTGTCGCCGGACCAGGTTGCGGTGGCGCCGATCTCGCAAGAGCAGGCGGCGTATGGCGCGGACGTCAAGGCAGCGTTCGAGGATGCCGGGATCCGGGCTGTTGGCTATGACGGCGCCGACACGCTGTCGCGACGCATCGTGGCGGCGCATGACATGGCGGTGCCTGTGATGGCGATCGTCGGCGGGCGCGAGATGAGGGAGGGCCGGGTGACCTTGCGCGAGCGCGACGGCGCGCAGGCCGACATGCCGCTGGCCGAGGCGGTGTCCCGCCTGCAGGCGAGGGCACGGCCGGGTGCCGTGATGGCTGAAGCGTTGTAGCCCGCGGATGCAGGTCCCAGGCGAGCAGGCGCCAGGATGAGGGGGGCTTCGCCCGCTGGCTCACTGCGGACCTGCCGATCGGCGGCGCTGCCAGACGCTTTCACCGCTTTTTCTTGGGCGCGGCTTCGCTGCTCGCCGCTGCCTCGCGCGCCAAACGCTCCGCCTTCAGTCGCTCACGGTTCGCATGAAATGCGTTCTGGACGCGTTGGTGTTCCGATGTCGCGGTCTTGGCGTCAGCTGCCCGGAACGCCTTTTGGGCCTCGCGCTGAGCCTGGGTGGGTCTCCTCGACTCATGGGTGTAAGGCATTTCTTCCTCCTTACCGCGGCATTGCTCCCGACTTGGGCTCTCAGGGGCGTCGCTTGCCGGAGGTAAGAAGTCTACTCCCGATTCGCCCTAAAGTTCCATTTTGCGGTGCAGCGGAACGCACACAGCGTTCGAAGACGCGGTCTTGTGTGCACCTTTGGGCATACGCGGAAGGCAGAAGGGGTGCGAGCCGACAATCAATAGCGACCACCATCGCGCTTCTGTTGTGTGAGCCATTCCGACAGGGTCTTGGTTTTTGATCCTGGATCGGCCGACGCCCCTCGTCTGATACTTCCGCCGGAGCGCGCTGACCGAAGCCCGGTTGATTGAGTTTCCGTGATCGCCTCCGCGGAAGCGGTCGATCTCACCGCAGCTTCCTTTTCGAGGCGCAGCTTCTTCAATCGCGCCATCTTGTCCCGCTCGGCCTCAGTTTCAGCTGTGTCCGACAGCAGCGCCTTGTGGTGAGCGGTCTCTGCTGAACCCAAGACTCCGATAATCGTCGTCTCGCCAAGCGCCTTGCAGGCCTCGAGCCGATGCAATCCCTCGAGCAAAACGAGCCGGCCTTCGTCAGGCCGAACGAGAATGGGAATCTGTTGTCCTAATTCCAGAATACTCGCCGCGATTTCCTGAACGAGCTCAGGCCTCAGCGTTTTCCTCTTCTTGATGGGAACGTAAATCTGGTCGATTGGAAGACTTTCCGGGTCGGGCACAGTCATACTCCCTCCTCAGGGTCCGTCCACAATACGGTTTAGGGACGAAGCGCTATGCCGCCAAGGGATTTCTAAGGCATTTCTCATCCTATGGGGCGGTGCACCTGTCGCGGCCCGGGAGCGCGTCCGCATTCGATGCCACAAGGCTGGCGTGCCTCAGTCCGAACGCCACGCGCCGAGCAGGAATCGCCGCTTCGGTGTGGCGCCTGCCTGATTGTGCAGATCGGGCAGATCGACGGCGTAACGCTTCATCAGGAGCCGGATTGCGACCCCAAGGATCACAAAGGGCGTCAGATAGATCGCGAAAACTTCGAAGGCTTTCATGTGGTCCTCCGCAGCTTTGAAGCGGGCATGCTACCCCAAAGCCGGCACGGCGGCACCTAAAACTGTACCTGTGACGCTGGGTCCCCGTTAACCGAATTCCCGAACGCCGATCAATTCAAGGTTGCGGCATGGAGGGTCCATTTACCGACCGGATGCTAGGCATCGCCGATTGTGCAATGGAAAGTCATATCGCAATGTCCGTCATCGCTGTCGAACAGTCGCCCGCGCGCATTCCGCTCTCCGTCAAGATCGGCTTCAGCGCCTTCATGGCCGTCCTGGTGCCGGTGTACACATATTCCTACGGGCCGACGAATTTCCTGTATTTTTGCGACGTCTGCCTGATCCTCACTTTGATCGGGGTCTGGACCGAAAGCGCGCTCCTGATTTCGATGTGCGCCGTCGGGCTGCTGGTGCCGCAGACCGTCTGGGTGATCGACTTCCTCGCGCATGTCGCCGGCTTTTCGCTGACCGGAATGACCGATTACATGTTCGACTCGAACGTCTCGCTGTTCCTGCGCTTCCTGTCGGGCTTCCACGGCTGGCTGCCGTTCCTGCTGCTGTTCCTGGTCTGGCGTCTCGGTTACGATCAGCGCGCGCTGATCGCCTGGAGCGTGCTGGCATGGGCGCTGCTGCTGCTCTGCTACTTCGTGATGCCGCCACCGCGGCCGGACCCGGGCATGGCCCCGGTCAACATCAACTACGTCTTCGGCACCAGCGACAGGGCGCCGCAAGGCTTCGTGCCGCCGCTGGTGTGGCTCGCCGGCCTGATGATCGGCCTTCCGCTGCTCGCCTTCATTCCCACGCACTTCATGCTGCGGCGCGCCGTGCCGCGGACGTGAAGGACGTCGGCTTCCGCAGATCGAAGACCCCGCCGCTGATGCCATGGCGGCATGGCGGTGCGGCGGCGCCGGAGCACGATCCGCTGTATCGGCATCCGCGGATGCGTTAACATCCAGCGGCGCCGTCGTTGCAGAACGAGCCGGAGCGGCGTTTACGCTGCATTCGGCGGGCGCGACCTGACCGGCATTATTCCGCAATCGATTTTTGTGGAGTTCATTTGACCAATCAGTTTGACGAGATGGCCGTCGTGGTGGACTGGCTCGACTGCTGCCGGAGCCGCGATCTCGAGGCGTTGCTCGACCATTATGCCGATGATGCCCGGCTGGAATGCGCCTGCGAGGGGAGCTCGATCAGCGGCCGTTCGGCGCTGGCGGATTACTGGCGACCGAAACTGTCCGCGGTGGCGTCGAGCGCGTTCGGGCTCGAGGAGATTTCGCCGCGAGGGAACGGGATCGTGCTTGACTATCTGAGCTTCGAGGGCAGGCGGGTTCAGATCGTGTTCGGGTTCGATGCCGAGGGGCGGATATCGCACATGCGCTGTGCCCCGTCGTCGCGGTGATGCCTTCCTCATTGCACGACAGCATGGTCGAGCGGCAACAGGCATCGCACGACGGTGAGACCTTGCTCGCGGACCAGCTCCAGCGTGCCGTCGAGCGCGCGCACGCGTTCCTGCATGCCGGTCAGGCCGCGGCCGAAAACCAGGTTCCGCGGCAGGCCAATGCCGTCGTCCGAAATCTCGATCCGGATCTGGCCGTCCTCGATCGCCGCCGCGACGCTCATCGTCCACGCCTCCGCATGGCGGAGGACGTTGGTCACCCCCTCCTGGATGACGCGGTAAGCGGTTTGCGAGAGCAGGCCGTCGAGGTCGTTCAGACGCTGATCGATCTGCGATTGCAGGCTGAGGTCGGGAGCCTGGGATTTGGCATTGCGCAGCAACGCCTGCACGCTGGCCATTAGTCCCAGCTCCGTAACGTAGAGCGGGCTCAGCCCCTCAAGCACGCGCCGGTTGGCCAGCTGCAAGGCCTCGGCCGCGCTGAGGATGCCATGCGCCGGCGAGCCCGGCTCGGGAGGGCCCTCAGCCTCGGCCAGCGCCGTGGCGTTGGCGCGGATGGCGAACAGCAGCGGGCCCATCTCGTCATGCAGCTCGCGGGCGAGCTCGCGGCGCTCGTCGTCCTGCACCGCAACGAGCTTGCGCAGCAGCTCGCGATTGTCCTGGCTGAACCGCCTCAGCGTCGCGGCGAGCTGGTTGGCTTCCGCGCAGCTGTTGCGGATCTCGGGCGGGCCGGCCAATGGAATGGCGGCGTCGTATTCGCCGTTTCGCATCCGGGTCAGGCCGGCGCCGAGCTCGGCCAGCGGGCGCAGCGCCGTGCCTGTCGTGAAATAGACGCTGAGCGCGGCGAGCAGCATCAGCGCCGAGCTGGACGCGGCGATGGCCAGGAAGCCGAACCATTTCTCCTCGATGTCGGGCGAAAGATCCGGACTGAAGACGATGTCCCCGACGTGAGCCGCCCCGATTCTGACCGGATGGGTCGAGCCGAGCTGGGGGACCTGGAGCAGGGCGGTGAACCAGGCGGGAATGTTGCCGCGATAGGGGGCGGCCGCATTGGGCTGCGGGCTGGACCCGGGCGGTACGAATGCGATGGCCTCATGGCTCCCGAGCCCGGCCGCGAACGCATCGAGGGTCTGCTGCGGATTGCGCGCAGCCGCCAGCGCGGCATTTAGCGCGTCGGCGACGAACCGGGCGGAGCGCGCCCCTTGCGCGTTCTCGTTCTCGAATTGCTCGGGCGAGGCGATCTGCAGGGCCAGGCCGCCGAGCAGCAGCGCCCCGACCACCATCGCCGCCATCGGCAGCAACAGCCGGGCGCGAAGGGAGAGGCGGTTCCAGAGTTTTGGCACATCGGGCTCCGTTCGGCGATTCTTCTCTTTCCATTCCCGCGCGAAGTTTCTATCAAGGCGGAGGGGTAGTCATGCACGAAACGGCCAAATCAGCCACGAGGGTATTGATCGTCGACGACCATCCGGTCGTGGTCTCGGGCTGCCGCTCCCTGTTCGCCTCCGACAAAACGGTCAAGATCGACGAAGCCGCCGATGCCAAGGCCGGCCATCGTGCCTTCATGCAGAAGCGGCCCGACGTCACCGTCATCGACATCAAGCTGCCCGATGTCTCCGGGTTCGAGCTGCTGCGCAGGATCCGCAAGGACGATCCGGACGCCCGCATCATCATGTTCAGCATGAACGACGACCCCGCATTCGTGGTGCGGGCCGTCGAGATGGGCGCGCAGGGCTATCTCTCGAAGAGCGACGATCCGCGCCTGTTCGTGAAGGCGGTGCGCAAGGTCGCAGCCGGCGAGCGGTTCATCTCGCCGCATCTCGCGGAGGCGATCGCCTTTGCCGGCGCCGCGATCAAGGCCAACCCCGCCTCGCAGATGTCGGCGCGGGAACTGGAGATCCTGCGGCTGCTGGGCCGCGGCGACAAGATCGTCGATGTCGCCTCCGCGCTCGGCATCTCCTACAAGACCGTCGCCAACACCACCTCGCTGCTCAAGCAGAAGCTCGGCGCCAAGAACCACTCCGACCTGGTGCGGATCGCGGTCGAGCTGGAGCTGGACTGAGCTTTGCGGAAGACGCCCAATCCTGCTTTTCGGGAAAAATATGCAGCCGGCTGGAACTGTTTGTCTCTGTCCCGGTTGATGCCGTGCGTTAAGACACAATCAACTTCCCAATAAGACTCCGGCGCGGCTCCCCGGCTGCGCCGGAGCTGATTTTTGTGTGCAGTGGTGGAGCAGGAACGAGATCAGGCGCGGCGGTCGCGCCGCGCGGGATGATACCTCAATTGACGGCTTTGCCTCAGACGCCTCAGAGACCACAGGCTCTGACAGAGCGTGAGCACTTGACCGCGCGCTAGAGCGGAACCCTGACCTGCGGCACGGCCGGCATTACAGGGCTCCTTGCCGCCCGGGACTCGACGAACAGGCTGGATGTGACGATCAGCGCGATCGAGAACAACGCCACCACCGACATGCATGCGACCTGATCGCCAGCGCCCATTTCGCTCCTCCGCGTTTGCTTCGAGCGGAGAACTTGGCAGCGATCGGTTCGTTCCTATGATCGGGAAAAACCAGCAATACTCGCTTCGCCGTTGCCGGCGCTTCCGCAACGCAGGATCGGCTGCGGCTGATTCGGACCGGGTTTGACGCGAGGCCTTGACGCGAGCGGTGCGAAGAGGGCCGCGCCCGGCATGGCCGCATGCGGCGGCCGCGATTGACAGGGGCGGCGTTGGCGCTACGCTTCCGGAAGTTTTCCCAAACGACTGCAATCAAGACCACGCTCATCACGACCAGACTCAAGAGCCAACCAAGAACCAAGAACAAGGGCAGGAACGCCGTGAAACGCGTCATCGCGTCTTGAGCGGAGCCACGCGGACCTCCGCGCTCGCGCCATTTCGCATCCGCAGCTATCGCTTTCAATGGCCGTCCGATCTGCTCACCTCGTGGGCGTTCGAGGTCGAGACGCTGGTGCTCGGCTGGTACATCATGGTCGAGACCGGCTCGGTCCTGCTGCTGACCGTGCTCGCCTCGCTGCAATATGTCGGCACCCTGGTCGCGCCTGTCGTCGGCATGATCGGCGACCGCATGGGGCATCGCGATCTGCTCGCCGTGATGCGCTTTGCCTATACCGTACTCGCCGGCACCATCATGACGCTGGCCCTGACGGGGCACCTGGCGCCCTTGAACGTCATGATCATCGTTGCGATCATGGGCGTGATCCGCCCGTCGGATCTCGGCGTGCGCGGTGCGCTGCTCGCCGACATCATGCCGCCGGAGCAACTGGTCGGCGCCATCAGCCTGGCGCGCACCACGCAGGATTCGGCGCGGATCGCCGGCGCGCTGACCGGGGCCGGATTGTTCGCGGCGCTCGGCATCGGCTATGTCTATGTCGGGATCGCCGGCTTCTATTTCATCGCGGCGATCCTGATGCTGTGCATGAGCCGTCCGAAATCACACGGCGTAGCTGATCTTGCGGCCGACGATCTGCCGGGTTCAAAACTGCTGCGGGACCTCAAGGAGGGCATCGTCTATGCCTGGAGCGGCCCGGGCATGCGCGCCGCGCTGTGCGTTGCATTCCTCGCCAACCTGACCGCGTTTCCGCTCACCAACGGCCTATTGCCCTTTGTCGCGCGCGACATCTTCCATACCGACCAGACCGGGCTCGGCTATCTCTCGGCGAGTTTTGCGGTCGGCTCGCTGATCGGCTCGATTACGCTCAGCATGGCCGGCGGCGTGCGCATCGCGCGGCTCCTGATCGGCGCGACCTTGGCCTGGTACGCAATGCTCTTGGTGTTCGTCGAGCTCAGGACCATGCCCGTGGCGATGGCCTGCCTGGTGCTGGCCGGCATCGCGCAGAGCATGTCGATGATCTCCGCCGCGGTGATGCTGATGCGCAATGCCAGCGCCCATTTGCGCGGCCGCGTGATGGGCGTGCGGATGATGGTGATCTACGGCCTGCCGCTTGGCCTGCTCGCCGCCGGCAGCCTGATCGACCTGATCGGCTACACCGCGACCGGCACGCTGCTCGCTGCCGCCGGCTTCATCGCGATGCTGGCGATCGCGCTGCACTGGCGCGCCGATCTCTGGCCGACCCATGCGCCGGCGAATGCAAGGTGAAGGCGAGCTTCCGTAGCCCGGATGAGCGAAGCGATATCCGGGGCGAATGGTCCCGTATGTCGCTTCGCTCATGCGGGCTACATTCAGCGAAGCGGCGCTACGCCGCCTTGTCAGCGCGGCGGATATGCACGGGCACCGACTTGTACGAAGGCGTGCCGCTTTCCTTGTCCTGGTAGTCGAGCGGCACCAGGCCGTTGGCTTCCGGGTAATAGGCGGCGACCGAGCCGCGGGCGATGTCGTAGGCGATCGCGGTGAGGGTGAGGCGGCGTGGCGCGCCCGAGGGCAGCGCGGTCTCGATCTCGACGAGGTCGCCATGCGCAAGCCCGAGTTCGGCGAGATCAGCCGCGTTGGTGAACAGCACGTCGCGCCGCCCGAACACGCCGCGATAGCGGTCGTTCAGCCCATAGATCGTGGTGTTGTACTGATCGTGGCTGCGAATCGTCGTGAGCTTGAGGACCGCGTTGTCCGACAGCACCGGATCCTCCTCGAGGCCGTCGAAGATCAGGAATTCGGCCTTGCCTGATGGCGTCGTCCATTTGCGCTCGGTCGGCGGCAGCGGCAGGCGGAAGCCGCCGGGAATCCGGATGCGCGCGTTGTAATCCTTGAAGTCGGGGAAGACGCCCTCGATGGCGTCGCGGATGCGGTCGTAATCGGCGATCAACTCGGCCCACGGCACCTTGCTTGCCGGCAAGGTCGCCATCGCGATGCCGGCGACGATGGCCGATTCCGAGCGCAGATGCGCGGAGGCCGGGGTCAGCTTGCCGCGCGAGGCGTGCACCATCGACATCGAATCCTCGACGGTCACGACCTGCGGGCCCGAAGCCTGGATGTCGCGCTCGGTGCGCCCCAGCACCGGCAGGATGATCGACTGCTTGCCGACCAGCAGATGCGAGCGGTTGAGCTTGGTGCCGAGATGCACGGCAAGCTCGAGCTTGCGCATCGCGACCGTGCAACGCTCGGGGTCGGGCAGCGCAATGGCAAAATTGCCGCCGAGACAGATCAGGACTTTCGATCGCCCGTCGTCGATCGCCTCCATCGCCGCGACCGCGTCGTGGCCCTGATGGCGCGGCGGCTTGAAGCCGAAGGTGCGCTCGATGCCCTCGAACATCGGGATGTTGGGCTTCTCGGTGATGCCGACGGTGCGGTTGCCCTGCACATTGGAGTGGCCGCGGAGCGGGCAGATGCCGGCGCCCGGCTTGCCGTAATTGCCCTTCAGCAGCAGCAGGTTTGCGATCTGCTGGACATTGTCGGTGCCGTGGCTGTGCTGGGTGATGCCCATGCCGTAGGTGACGATGGTGGCGTTGGATTTTGCGTACGCGGCGGCGACCTCGCCGAGCTGTGCGCGCGTGAAACCGGAGACAGCCTCGATCGCGTCCCACGCCGTGCCGCGCAGATCGGCCGCAAACGCCGCAAAACCGTTGGTGTGCTCGGCGATGAAGGCATGATCGAGCACGTCCTTGGCAACGTCGTCCTTCTCGATCAGCGCCTTCATGACGCCTTTCAGCACCGCGGCGTCGGCGCCGACCTTCGGCTGATAATAGGTCGACGCGATCCGCGTCGAGCTGAAGGTCGCCATCTCGATCGGGTCCTGCGGATCGGCAAAGCGCTCCAGCGCACGTTCGCGTAAGGGATTGAACACGATGATCGGCACGCCGCGGCGCGAGACCTCCCACAGCGTGCCCATCATGCGCGGATGGTTGGTGCCGGGGTTGTGGCCCATCGCGATGATCAGCTCGCAATGGTCGAAATCGTCCAGCGACACCGTGCCTTTGCCGATGCCGATCGATTGCGGCAGGCCGACGCTGGTCGCCTCGTGGCACATGTTGGAGCAGTCGGGGAAATTGTTGCTGCCGTATTCGCGCGCGAAGATCTGGAACAGGAAGGCGGCTTCGTTCGAGGCGCGGCCGGAGGTGTAGAACTCGGCCATGTCGGGATCGGGCAGGCTGCGCAGGCTCGCGCCGATCCGCGCGAAGGCATCGTCCCATGCGATCGGCTGGTAGGTGTCACTCGCGGCGTCATAGGCGAGGGGCTCGGTCAGGCGGCCCTCGTTCTCCAGATGGAAGTCGCTCCAGGTCAGCAGCTCGGTGACGGTGTGACCGGCAAAGAATTCCGGCGTGACGCGCTTGCTGGTCGCCTCCCAGGTCACGGCCTTGGCGCCGTTCTCGCAGAACTGGAAGGTGGAGGTGTGCTCCTTGTCCGGCCAAGCGCAGCCCGGGCAATCGAAGCCATCAGGCTTGTTCGTCCGCAGCAGCGTGATCGGCGCCTCGACCAGATCCATCTGATCGCGAACCGCTGTTGCGGTGGCCTTGAGGGCGCCCCAGCCACCGGCCGGAGCATCATAGGGGCGGATACCGGGAACGTCGCGCTTTCGGACCATATGTCCTCCTGCAGCTCTAGAGTGGTGACCCCGTGCGTTTGTCCCGAAAGTGATTGTCTTGTTGGCCGCAAGCGCGGCGATCCGCGCGACCAGCGCGTTTCTATCGACATGCTCGATCCGATGCGGCTGGCTCGCGATGGAGCTTAGCCTAATAGGCTGGCGTCTGCGGTCAACAGTCTGTCAGGTTGGTCTTCTAGCCCGGATGGAGCGAAGCGTAATCCGGGGCATTTCGGTCGGCGGACAACGTGCCCCGGATTTCGCTCCGCTTCATCCGGGCTACAAGGTATCTACGCTTACCGCTTCCGATCCAAAAATCCCTGCAGCAGGCGCTGCGGCTCGCCGGTCTGGAAGGATTTGCCGAACACGCCGACGCTGAGGTTCACCGACTCGGTCAGCGGCAGCTCTTCCCACTGACGCAGCAAATCCTTCTGGATGCGCAGGGCTTCGGGACCGCATTCCAGCAGCGCCTTGACGGTGTGCTCGACGGCGTCGTCGAGGCCGCCGGGTTTTGCCACGGTGTCGACCAGGCCCCAGGCCAGTGCGGTTTGGGCATCGATGTTCTCCGCGGTCATCATCAGCCAGCGGGCGCGGCCCCAGCCGATCAGGCGCGGCAATAGCGCGGCGTGGATCACCGAGGGGATGCCGACGCGCACCTCGGGCATGCCGAACATCGCGTCATGCGCCGCAATGCGGACGTCGCAGGCGGCCGCGACCTCGAGCCCGCCGCCGAGGCACCAGCCGGGCAGGCGGGCGATGACAGGCGCCGGGAATTTGCGCACGGCCTCGCAGAGGTCACGCAGGCGGCTGATGAACGCCTCCGCAGACGTCTGGTCGAGCGTCGCCATCTCCTTGATGTCGGCGCCGCCGATCATGCTCCGCTCGCTTTCGCCCGTCAGGATCACCGCGCGGATATCGCGGTCGGCGGCGAGGTGCTCAAAACCTTCGCGCACGCCGTTGGTCACGGCCGAGCTGACGATGTTCAGCTTGCCGGCGTTGCAGATCGTGAGGCGGACGACGCCTCTGGAGTCGCGGTCGATGCCGCAGTGGGGATTGAGCATGTCCATGGAAAAAGTCCCGGCGCAGGAATTGATCGCGCCATGTCCCGGACAAAGCGCGTCCCTGTCAAGGGACCGGACTGGCGGTTGCGCCGCAGGGCGCGCGTCTATAGAATTATATTCATCATACAAGTGGAGCCGTCATGACCGCCGCCGAGACCACCGACCTTCATTCGTCCGATCTGCTGCGCAACCGCGTGGTGGAGTGGCAGGCGCCCGGGCCGGTCGCAAAGGCGGCAATGCCGATGTCCGGCATCGAGGCGATGCGCGCGATCCGTGACGGCCGGTTGCCGCCGCCGCCGATGGCGAAACTGATCGGCTTCCGCATGGCCGTGGTCGAGCCCGAGCGGATCGTGATGGAACTCGAGCCGCATGAGAGCCTGGAGAACACCATCGGCCTGCTGCACGGCGCGACCGCCGCGGCGCTGCTCGACACCGCGATGGGCTGTGCGATCTCGACGGTGCTGCCGGCCGGGCAGACCTCGGTGACATTAGACCTCAAGCTGACTTATCTGCGCCCGCTCTCGGTGCGTTCCGGGACCATCTCGGCCGAGGGCAGGGTGATCAAGCTCGGCCGCCAGACCAGCTACACCGAAGGTTTCGTCCGCGACGGCAAGGGTAGTCTAGCGGTGCACGCGACCGCGACATTCTCCATGCTCGGCGGGGAACCCAAGACTCTGGGCAACAGTCGGGACCAGACACCGAATGAGACGAAATAAATGCAGCAACGCGGGCGCAAATCTGCTATTATATGATTAGAAACATTCCATGAGAGCGGCATGCGCTATTCGAAAGAGCACAAGCAGGAGACCCACGCGCGGATCGTGAAGAAGGCCGCAACGCGGCTGCGCGAGCGGGGCGCCCACGGCATCGGCGTCGCCGACCTGATGAAGGACGCCGGGCTGACCCATGGCGGCTTCTATGCGCATTTCGATTCGCGCGAGGCGCTGGTGATCGAGGCCTTCAGCTATGCGATGGACCGGGCCATCGAGCGCTGGCGCAAGGTCGCGGCGGATATACCGCCGGAGAAGCGGCTGTCGACCATCATCGACGGCTATCTGTCGGCGGCGCACCGCGACGATCCCGGCCAGGGCTGCGCGATCCCGGCGCTCGGCGCCGAGATCGCCCGCGAGAGCCCGAAGACCCGCAAGGCCTTTGCCCTCAAGCTCGACCAGATGATCGACATGATCGCCGACCAGATCCCCGACATACCGCGCAAGGCCGCGCGCAAGCAGGCCATGGCCGTTCTCGCGACCATGATGGGCACCATCGTCATGTCGCGGATCTCGGGCAGCGGCGAAATGTCCGACGAGATATTGGCCGCCGGCCGCGAGGCGGTGATGGGACGGGCGGCCGCGGTTAAGGCGCCGGCGAAGAAGAGGGTGAATTAGGCGGGGTCTCTCCCCGCCGTCGTCCCGGGCTTGACCCGGGACCCATAACCACTGATGTCAGCTGTAGAGTTCCGCTGGGGCCACGCTCCCGTCAACAACACGATCCGGTGGTTATGGGTCCCGGCGTTCGCCGGGACGACGGAGAGATACATTCCGCCAAACAGTGCGCGCTCAGCTTCTAGTGTCTCGTAGATGCAGTCGGCCACAGCGTGGATGCGGGCGAGGCCGCGGACTCACGATCAGTCCGGAAGCCCTGCTTCGCGAAGACCCTTGGCAAAAAGGGCCGCATCCTCCGCCCGGCGAAATGGTGCCAGATCTTCCAGATTGGAGATGCGCAGATCGGGATTGCGCTCGCGTGCACGCGCGATGCCCTTCTGTGCCGACTCAAGGCGTCCGGTGAGCGCATTGCAGGCCGCGCTCATGCAGATTGTCAGCAGGAAATCCGGATTGTCGCGCAATGCTTTCTCGGCCCATGACAACGCCATTTCATGACGGCCGGAGAGAAAATGAGCATACGCCACGGCTGCGTTGATGCTGTACATCGACGGATCGAGCGGGCTCAGGCGCATGGCGCGCGCGGTGTAGTCAAGTACGAGGTCGGGCTCACCTCGAAAAATCCTCACCCACGCACCAAGATTCCAGGCTTGCGCCAGGTTCGGATTGATCGCCAGTCCGCGATCCACGAAAGCAATCGCATCATCGAACTCATGGGCGATGAAGGCGAGGACATATGCACCCATGCACATCGCTGCCGGGTCATCTACTCCCAGATGCACTGCTTTCCAGCCTAGCCGCGTCGCTTCGGCACTTTCCTGCTCACGATCGATCATCCAGCGACGCGCTTTGCGCTGGATGTAGCACCACCCGGCCATGCCATAGGCGCACGCCAGACCGGGGTCGAGCTCGATCGCCTTGCAAAAGAGCTGGAGTGCTTCGCTGTTCGCTTCCCTGGTCCAGCGACGAACGCTCGCCAACCCACGCAGGTAGTAGTCGTATGCATCCAGGTTCTCGGTCGGCTTGCGCCTGGCTCGCCTGATTTCCTCGCGCTGCAGCATGGGCGCGATGGCACCCACGACGGTAGAGGTCACCTGGTCCTGCAAATCGAAGAAATCTTCGAGCGCACCATCAAAACGGTCAGCCCAGAGATGCGCGCCGGTTTCAGCATCGATCAGCTGACCGGCGATACGAATGCGATTTCCGGCCTTGCGCACGCTACCTTCGAGGACATAGCGCACCGCGAGTTCGCGGCCGACCTGCTTGATGTCCACGGGCCGGCCCTTGTAGGTGAAGCTGGAATTGCGCGCGATCACGAGCAGCCAACGAAACCGCGACAGTGCCATCGTGATATCTTCCACGACGCCATCGGCGAAATACTCCTGCTCCGGGTCGGCGCTCAGGTTCTGGAAGGGCAGCACGGCAATCGAAGGTTTGTCGGGGAGCGCGACGGTTGGCTTCGCCAGTTCCAGCTCAGCGCCGGCTGTTTCCGCGCTTGCAGGCCCCCGATCTTCCCGGACCGCACCGACGAACCGAAAACCTTTGCGTGGCAGTGTCTTGATCAGGCGCTGCTGTTCGCCGGAATCACCGATGGCGCTGCGCGCGACGTTGAGGCGGGTGGTCAGCGCCGCATCGGACACGCTGCGCCCGTTCCAGATGGCGTCGATGACGTCGTCCTTGCTGACGACGCGCTCCCTGTTGCGGATCAGAAAGTCGAGCAGGTCGAATACCTGTGGCGTGACGGAGACCATGTCCGCCCCGCGATGCAGCTCGCGCCGGTCAGTGTCGAGTGCGTACTCCTCGAAGAGATAGCGCAAGCCGCGAATCCCTTGGGTGTGCCTCCGATGATCGTCATGAGGCGCCTTGGCACCGCCTGGAGCGCCAAGAATAAGCCGCCGGTGAGGAAAATGTAAGCCGCCTGTGAAGCGCGCGCGTTCATGCCGCGGCACCTTGTGCGGGTGGAGAGAACGTATCCCGGAGGTGCTGCAATGAGCACGACCTACAGTCCAACGCGTTCAGCCCGGACGCCCGCGTCGACGCCGCGCGGCCCCGGCGCCTTCAGGAATTTTTGGGATGCAGTTCAGGAATGGCGCAAATGGGAGCGGCTGCGCGCCGATCTCGGCAGTTTGAGCGATCGGGAGCTCATCGATATCGGGATTTCCCGTGGCGAGATCGACCACGTCGCCGCGAACCGGGACACCGACCCGCGAGGCATCCGATCCGCCTGACGACGTCGATATCCGGCAGCGGTCGGAATTGGACACGACCATGCGTCTCCTGGCGCAGATGCCCGCCCTGAACGGTCGGTTACGCTTCCCGCCTATGCTCTGCCGCTGGCGGGCTTTCCGGCGGCCCGTGCCCAGTTGATGAACGCCGTGATCAAGTCCGTCTTCGGGTGTCCTGCGCGGTGCACGATGTAGAATCCGTAACCCGGCAGCTTGATCCGGGAGACCGGCACCAGTGTGCCGTTTGCCAGCTCGGGACCGATCAGGACGGTGCTGCAGATCGCCACGCCCTGGCCGGCGATCGTGGCCTCGATCGCATGCAGCTCCTCGCGAAAGCTCAGGCTTGGCAGCGCCGCGAAATCGGGCGTGGAGCGATGGCGCCGACTGGCGATGCGTTGCCAGTGCTGCCAGCGCGGCGCGTCAAGGTCGGCCGGTGGCCATTCGGCTTCGATCAGGGGGAAGCGCGCCAGCTCCGCTGGGCTCAACGGTCGCTTGAGGTCGCCGACCAGCCGGGGACTGGCGACGACATAGAATTCGTCGCGAAGCAGCTCGACGGAGGGGCCGCCCGGCGGCGCCTTGCGTGCGTAGCGAACGGCAATGTCGGCCTCTCCGCTATCGAGATCGAGCACCGTGTCAGTGCCGATGATGTCGAGCTTCAGGCGTGGATAGGCGTCCCGCCAGTCGGGCAATCGCGGCACTAGCCACCGTGCGGTGAATGCGTTGGTCGCGGTCAGGCGGAGCCGTCCGCTTGTGCCGCCGCTTCGTATCGCGCTCAGCGCCTCAGCGAAGGTTTCGAAGCCGTCGCGAACTACGGGGAACAGCTGTTGTCCGGCGCGCGTGAGCGCCAGCGGCCGCGGCCGGCGGCGGAACAGCGACTGGCCGCAGTGACGCTCCAGCAATTTCAGCTGGTGGCTGATTGCGGTTGGCGTGACGCCCAACTCGGCCGCAGCCAGCTTGAAACTGAGGTGGCGGGCGGCGGCCTCGAACGCGCGCAGTTCGGTCAGCGGCGGCAATTTGCGCATGCGGCATTGTAGATGAATTCAGTTCACCTGCACCTGAATTCTTCGGATTTGCCGTGGCAGTTCCTGCTTTCTAGACTGCCTGTCGCGCGTGATGGAGGTGTCCATGCTGATGACGGCTCACACCGGTGTGTCGGATTATCTGGCGGCCGTGCAACGGCTCGTGCCTCTCATCGACGAGCATCGAGGAAGCTTCGATACGGAGCGCAGGATCCCCGATGCAGTGTTCATCGCGCTCGCCGAGGCCGGGCTATTCCGCCTCTATCTGCCGAAGGTACTGGGCGGTCCCGAATTGTCGCCGTTCGATTTCATGAACGTCGTCGAAGCCGCTTGCGCGCTTGACGGTTCGGTCGGCTGGCTAGTTGGCAACGGCGCTGGAATGAGCCGGACCGGTGGCTATCTGCCGGAAGCGGTGGTTCGCGACTGGTTCGCCGACCCTCACACGTTCATTGCCAGCGCGACCGGAGCCGTCGGCGTGGCGGAACGCGTGGCTGGAGGCTATCGCGTCAGCGGGCGGTGGCCGTTCGGCAGCGGCGCCCATCACGCCACCAGGTTCATGGGGCTGGCCAGCGTCAAGTCCGCCGACGGTGAGAGCGAGCCGCCGTTGTGCTGCTATTTCGCGAAGCGCGATGTCACCGTTCACGACAACTGGTTCGTTTCTGGTCTGCGCGCCACCGGCAGCTGCGATTTTGAAGTCCGCGACGTCTTTGTCTCCGCCGACCACTCGCATCCGTTGGTCGACTTCAAGCCGACGCAACCGGGATTGATCTACCGCTTGCCCGGCCTGTCGGCGTTTGCATCGACCATCTCGGCCGTTCCACTCGGGATCGCGCGGGGGGCGATCGTCGCATTTATTGCGCTTGCCGGCCGCAAGACGCGCTTGGGCAGCACCATGCTGCTGCGCGAGAGCGAGCTCGTTCAGGCGATGGTGGGGCGCGCGGAAACGGCGCTGCACGCCGCGCGTGCCTTGCTGGTCGATGCCATGGCGGAGCTCATGACGGCGACCGATATCGGCGGGGATCGTCTCTTGCAGGCGCGCGCCGCGTTTCGAGCGGCCTGCAGCAATGCAACCGAATGCGCGCTGCAGATTGTCGATAGCATCGCGGCCAACGCCGGCACCGCGGCCATCTTCGAGTCCGGAAAGCTGGAGCGTGCGGTTCGCGACGCCCAGGCGGCGGCCAAGCATGTGGCGGTAAGTCCGAACAACTACACCATCGTCGGGCGGCTTGCGCTGGGGCTCGAACCCGGCACCACGCGCGTCTGACCATCAGGCGTCGGCGCGTCGGGAAGGCCCGCTGAACAGCATGCGCTCGGTTTCCACCGTCTCGTAGATGTAATCCGCCACCGCGCGGATGCGGGCGAGGTCCTTGCTGTCGGCGTGCATCAGGAGCCAGAAGGTGCGGGAGATCCGCACTTCGTCCGGCAGCACCGGCACCAACTCGGGGTGTGCGGTCGCCATGAAATGCGGCAGCACGGCGATGCCGAAGCCGGCGATGGTGGCATTGAGCTGTGCGATCAAATTGGCGCTGCGGAATTTTGCCGAGATTTTTGGCGAGACCTGCGGCAGATAGTCCAGCTCCGGCGTGAACAAGAGCTCCTCGATGTAGCCGACGAAGCGATGCTGCGGCAGGTCGGCGCGCGCGGCGATCCTTGGCGCCTGCGCGAGATAGCCGGGTGCGGCATAAAGCCCGAGCGTGTAGTCTAGGAGTTTGCGGCCGACGATGCGGCCTTCCTTCGGCATGGTCAGGCTGATCGCGATGTCGGCCTCGCGCTTGGAGAGCGAGAACAGCCGCGCGGTGGCGACGAGCTGCAGATCGAGATCGGGATACCGCTCGGTGAACTTGACCAGCCGCGAGGCCAGGAAGTGGCTGCCGAAACCGTCGGGCGCGCCGATCCGCACCGTGCCGGTGAGGTGCGCGCGCGAGCCGCCGACCGCCTCCTGGTTGGCGACGATGGTCGATTCCATCGCCTCGGCGCTGTCGGCGACCCGCTGGCCGGCCTCGGTCAGCAGGTAGCCGGTCTTGCGGCGATCAAACAGTTTTGCGGAGAGGTGGCGCTCCAGCCGGTCGACACGGCGGATCACTGTGGCATGATCGACACCGAGCTGCTTAGCGGCAGCCGAAACCGACCCGCCGCGCACGATGGCCAGCACGAAACGGAAGTCGTCCCAGTCGATCGCGTCGCCGCCTTGATCCTGCATTTCCGCACATCTATGGTGCAATTTATCGGACTTGAATCCTATAAAATGCAGGGTCATTAGGGTTTGTAAAGCGATCTCGCCGCCGGCAGCGGCGATTCAGGTCTCCAAGGGAGGATATTCATGCGCGCGATCGGACATTTCATCGGTGGCAAGGAGGTCAAGGGCACATCGGGCCGCACGGCCGACGTCTTCGAGCCGATGACCGGCGAAGTCCAGGCCAAGGTGGCGCTGGCCTCCAAGGCCGAAGTTCGTGCCGCGGTCGAGAACGCCCGCGCCGCCCAGCCGGAATGGGCCGCGACCAATCCGCAGCGCCGCGCCCGCGTGATGATGAAGTTCGTCGAGCTGGTGCAGCGCGACTACGACAAGCTCGCCGAACTGCTGGCGCGCGAGCATGGCAAGACCGTTCCCGATGCCAAGGGTGACATCCAGCGCGGTCTCGAAGTGGCCGAGTTCGCCTGCGGCATCCCGCATCTGATGAAGGGCGAGTACACCGAAGGCGCCGGCCCCGGCATCGACATCTACTCGATGCGGCAGCCGCTCGGCGTCGTCGCCGGCATCACGCCGTTCAACTTCCCGGCGATGATCCCGATGTGGAAGTTTGCGCCGGCGATCGCCTGCGGCAATGCCTTCATCCTGAAGCCGTCGGAGCGCGATCCCGGCGTGCCGATGAAACTGGCTGAACTGATGATGGAGGCGGGCCTGCCGGCCGGCATCCTCAACGTCGTCAACGGCGACAAGGAAGCGGTCGACGGCATCCTCGACGATCCCGACATCAAGGCGGTTGGCTTCGTCGGCTCGACCCCGATCGCGCAGTACATCTACGAGCGCGCCGCGCAGACCGGCAAGCGCTGCCAGTGCTTCGGTGGTGCCAAGAACCACGCCATCATCATGCCTGACGCCGACATGGACCAGACCGTCGATGCGCTGATCGGCGCCGGCTACGGCTCGGCCGGCGAGCGCTGCATGGCGGTGTCGGTTGCCGTCCCGGTCGGCAAGACCACCGCCGACCGTCTGATGGAAAAGCTGATCCCGCGCGTCGAGTCGCTCAAGATCGGCACCTCGGTCGACCCGTCGGCCGATTACGGTCCGCTGGTGACCCGCGAGGCGGTCGAGAAGGTCAAGAACTACATCGACATCGGCATCAAGGAAGGCGCCACGCTTGCGGTCGACGGCCGCGGCTTCAAGATGCAGGGCTACGAGAAGGGCTTCTATCTCGGCGGTTCGCTGTTCGACAACGTCACCAAGGACATGCGGATCTACAAGGAAGAGATCTTTGGCCCTGTGCTCTCGGTGGTGCGCGCGCACGACTACCAGGAGGCGCTGGCGCTGCCGTCGGAGCACGACTACGGCAACGGCGTTGCGATCTTCACCCGCGACGGCGACACCGCGCGCGACTTCGCGGCCAAGGTCAATGTCGGCATGGTCGGCGTCAACGTGCCGATCCCCGTGCCGATCGCCTATTACACCTTCGGCGGCTGGAAGAAGTCCGGCTTCGGCGATCTCAACCAGCACGGTCCGGATTCGGTGCGCTTCTACACCAAGACCAAGACCGTGACCTCGCGTTGGCCGTCCGGCGTCAAGGACGGTGCGGAGTTCTCGATCCCGACGATGAAGTGATTTCCTCAAGCGTCATTGCGAGGAGCGCAGCGACGAAGCAATCCATTCTTTCCCGGTGCGGAGACGTGGATTGCTTCGCTTCGCTCGCAATGACGATGGGGTAACAAGGGTAGGCGGCGAGATGCAGTTCGCTCTCAACGAGGACCAGATCGCGGTTCGCGACATGGCGCGGGCGTTTGCGGCGGAGAAGATCGCGCCGCACGCGCTCGAATGGGACGAGAAGAAGCATTTTCCTGTCGACGTGATGCGCGAGGCCGCAGGCCTCGGCATCGGCGGCATCTATATCAAGGACGATGTCGGCGGCTCGGCGATGACGCGCTTCGACGCGGCGCTGATCTTCGAAGCGCTGGCGACGGGATGTCCGACCACGTCGGCCTTCATCTCGATCCACAACATGGCCTCCTGGATGATCGATGCCTATGGCAACGACACCCAGCGTCACACATGGCTGCCAAAACTCTGCACCATGGAGCTGATCGCGAGCTACTGCCTGACCGAGCCGGGCGCCGGCTCCGACGCCGCCGCCTTGCGCACCCGCGCGGTGCGCGACGGCGATCATTACGTGCTCAACGGCCAGAAGCAGTTCATCTCCGGCGCCGGCAGCACCGACCTGCTGGTGGCGATGGTACGGACCGGCGGCGATGGTCCCGGCGGCGTCTCGACTGTTGTCGTCGACGGCAAGACGCCGGGCGTGTCGTTCGGCGCCAACGAGCGCAAGATGGGCTGGAACGCGCAGCCGACCCGCGCCGTGATCTTCGAGAACGCGCGCGTGCCGGTCGCAAACCGGCTCGGCGAGGAGGGCATCGGCTTCAAGATCGCGATGGCCGGCCTCGATGGCGGCCGTCTCAACATCGCGGCGTGCTCGCTCGGCGGCGCGCAGTCAGCACTCGACAAGGCGCTGGCCTACATGAGGGACCGCAAGGCGTTCGGCAAACGCCTCGACGAATTCCAGGCGCTGCAATTCAAGATCGCCGACATGGCGACTGAGCTCGAGGCCGCACGCACCTTCCTGTGGCGCGCCGCGGCCGCGCTCGACCGCAAGGACCCGGATGCCTCGATGCTCTGTGCAATGGCAAAACGGTTCGGCACCGATGTCGGCTTCGAGGTCGCCAACCAGGCACTGCAGCTGCATGGCGGCTACGGCTATCTCAGCGAATACGGCGTCGAGAAGATCGTGCGCGATCTGCGCGTGCACCAGATCCTCGAAGGCACCAATGAAGTTATGCGGCTGATCGTGTCGCGCAAACTGATCGAGGGCGCGCGATGAATGATGCGGCAGCTGCCGAGGGCGATCTGATCGCGCGCAAGGAGGGATCGGCCGGCATCATCCGCCTCAACCGGCCGAAGGCAATCAATGCCGTGACGCTTGAGATGTTCCACGACATCGACAAGGCGCTCGACCTGTTCGAAGCCGATCCTGATGTCGCGGTCATCGTGCTGGAAGGCGCCGGCGAGCGCGGCCTGTGCGCCGGCGGCGACATCCGCGCGCTCTGGGAAAGCTCCAAGGTCAAGGGTGACCTCGGCAAGATCCTGTGGCGCGACGAGTACATCCTCAACGCGCGGATCAAGAAATTCCCGAAGCCATACATCGCCTTCATGGACGGCATCGTGATGGGCGGCGGCGTCGGGCTGTCGGCGCACAGCCGCCACCGCGTGGTGACGGAGCGAACCAAGCTCGCGATGCCTGAGGTCGGGCTCGGCTTCTTCCCCGATGTCGGCGGCACCTATCTGCTGTCGCGCTCGCCGGGCGAGGTCGGCACCTATTTTGGTCTCACCGGCACCACCATGAATGGTCCGGACGCGATCTACGCGAAGTTCGCCGACGCGGTGGTGTCGAGCGCCAAGCTGCCGGCGCTGCGCGAGGCGCTGACCAAAATTGCGCCAGGCACCAGCTCGGTCGAGATCGATCGCCTGATCGCAGGCTTCGCCACCGGCGAGACATCCGGCCCTGTTGCCGCGATGCAGGCCACGATCGACAGCTGGTTCGCGCGCGGACGGATGGAAGACATCATTGTCGCGCTGAAAGCCGATGGCTCCGATCTGGCGCAGGCAACCTTGAAGACGCTGGCTGAGAAGTCGCCGCGCGGCATGGTGGTGACGCTGAAGCTGCTGCGGCTGGCGCGCGCGACCGCGACGCTGGAGGAGTGCCTGGTGCGCGAATATCGCGCGGCGCTGGAAGTGTTCGCCAGCGACGATTTCCGCGAGGGCGTGCGCGCCGCCGTGATCGACAAGGACCGCAATCCGAAATGGTCGCCGGCGAATATCGAGGACGTGACGCCGGAGATGGTGGCACCGTATTTCACCGAGATCGGTGCCGACGAACTGAAATTCCCTGACAGCAAATAGAAACGCCGCAAGCGGAGGACTTCCCATGGCAAACGTCGCATTCATCGGGCTCGGCAATATGGGCGGGCCGATGGCGGCCAATCTGGTCAAGGCCGGCCACAAGGTGACCGCGTTCGATCTGATCGCGGCGTCCCGCGATCAGGCCAAGAGCGATGGCGCTGCGATCGCCGACAGCGGCGCCGGCGCGGTGAAGGGCGCCGATGTCGTGATCACAATGCTGCCGGCCGGCAAGCACGTGCTCGGCGTCTGGAACGAGGTGCTGCCGGCGATGGGCAAGGGCGCGCTGATCATCGACTGCTCGACCATCGATGTCGAGAGCGCCAAGCAGGCGCATGCGCTGGCCGCCAAGCATGGCATGGCCTCGGTCGATGCGCCGGTCTCCGGCGGCACCGGCGGCGCCAAGGGGGGGACGCTGACCTTCATGTGCGGCGGCGAGGCGAAGGCGTTCGCGGCGGCCCAGCCGATGCTGGCCAACATGGGCAAGAAGATCGTGCATTGCGGCGCCGGCGGCGCGGGGCAGGCGGCCAAGATCTGCAACAACATGATCCTGGGCATTTCCATGATCGCGGTCGGCGAGGCCTTCGTGCTGGCCGAAAAGCTCGGCCTGTCGCACCAGGCGCTGTTCGACGTCGCCTCGACCTCGTCGGGGCAGTGCTGGTCGCTGACGACCTATTGCCCGGTTCCCGGCCCCGTGCCGACCTCGCCCGCTAACAACGACTACAAGCCGGGTTTCGCCTCAAACCTGATGGTCAAGGACCTGACGCTGGCGCAGGACGCCGCCACTGCCGCCGGCGCCGTCACGCCGCTCGGCAAGCATGCGCAGGAGCTCTACAAGACCTTCGACGCGTCGGGCCATGGTGGGGTCGACTTTTCCGGAATTATCCAGCACGTTCGCAGCCTCGCTGGGAAGTAATGTTGATCGCGTCATCCTGAGGTGCGAGCGCCAGCGAGCCTCGAAGGATGCGGCGCCCGTGGCCCATCCTTCGAGACGCCGCGCAAGGGCGCGGCTCCTTAGGATGACGCCAGAAAACGTGGTGAAGCCGGATGACCACATTTCAGGACGCACGCGCCTTTCTGCTCAAGCACCGCACCGACTACGACACGGCGGTGAGGGATTTTCGCTGGCCAGATCCGGTGCCGTTCAACTGGGCGCTGGACTGGTTCGACGCCGAGCTGGCGCACAACGCCGACAGCCGCGATCGCCCGGCGCTGTGGATCGTCGATGCCGCCAGCGGCAATGAGACCAAGCTTTCCTTTGCGGCGCTGTCGCGCCGCTCGAACCAGGTGGCGAATTTCCTGCGCGCGCAGGGGCTGAAGCGCGGCGATCATCTGTTGCTGCTGCTCGGCAATGTCGTGCCGCTGTGGGAGACCATGCTGGCGGCGATGAAACTCGGCGTCGTCGTGATCCCGGCGACCACGCTGTTGACTGCGGATGAATTGCGCGACCGGCTGGATCGCGGCCGGGCCAAGGCGGTGGTCGCGACGCAAGATCAGGTGGCGAAGTTCGCCGGACTCGGCAGCGACAAGCTGGTGCGCATCGTGGTCGGTGCGACGCAGACCCAGGACGGCTGGCTGCCGTTCGAGGACGCCGCGAAGGCGCCCGAGGCATTTTCGCCCGATGGCCCGACCAAGGCCGACGACCCGATGCTGCTGTATTTCACCTCGGGCACCACGGCAAAGCCAAAGCTAGTGCGGCACAGCCAGCGCAGCTATCCGGTCGGCCATCTCTCGACCATGTACTGGATCGGCCTGCAGCCAGGCGACGTCCATCTCAATATCTCGTCGCCCGGCTGGGCCAAACACGCCTGGAGCTGCTTCTTCGCGCCGTGGAATGCCGGCGCGACGATCTTCATCGCCAACCAGCCACGCTTCGAGGCGAAAGGACTGCTCGCGACCATCGCCCGCTGTGGCGTCACGACGCTGTGCGCGCCGCCGACGGTGTGGCGGATGTTCATCCAGGAGCAACTGTCAGACTTCAAGGTGAGCCTGCGGGAAGTCTGCGGAGCCGGCGAGCCGCTCAATCCCGAGATCATCGACCAGGTCAAATCGGCCTGGGGGCTGACCATCCGCGACGGCTACGGCCAGACCGAGACCACCGCGCTCGCCGGCAATTCGCCGGGGCAGAAGGTGAAGGTCGGCTCGATGGGCCGGCCGTTGCCGGGCTATCGCGTCCAGGTCACCGACAATGACGGCCATGCGTCCAAGGAAGGCGAGGTGACGCTGTTGCTCGGCGCCGACAGGCCGGCCGGCCTGATGCAGGGCTATCAGGGCGACGACGGCAAGCTCGCCGGCGCCGACGGCGAGATCTATCGCAGCGGCGACGTCGTGTTCACCGATGACGAGGGCTATCTGACCTTCGTCGGCCGCACCGACGACGTCTTCAAATCCTCCGACTACCGGATCTCGCCGTTCGAGCTGGAAAGCGTGCTGCTGGAGCACGATGCGGTGGCGGAAGCCGCCGTGGTGCCGAGCCCGGATCCGATCCGGCTGGCGATCCCGAAGGCCTATGTGCTGCTGGTCTCGGGTGTCGAGCGCACGCCGGAGACCGCGCTGTCGATCTTCCAGCACCTGCATGCAAGGCTGGCGCCGTTCAAGCGCATCCGCAAGATCGAGCTGGTGACCGAGCTGCCGAAGACGATCTCCGGAAAAATCCGCCGGGTGCAGTTGCGCCGGCTCGAACATGACGATAATCGCAGCGATGCGTTGCGCGGAGCCGAGTTCCGCGAGGAAGAATTTCCGGAGCTGCAGAAGGTGCGGTCGTCCGGATCGGAGAGCTAGCGAAATGAACGAAGTCTGGAAGAAGCCGCCGGTGTCGCTGGAAACCTACCAGGGCATGGTCGGCAAGGAGATCGGCGTGTCCTCGTGGCATCTGCTCGATCAGGGCCGCATCGATACCTATGCCGACGTGATCGAGGATCACCAGTTCATCCATGTCGATCCCGAGCGTGCGAAGAAGGAGACCGCCTTCGGCACCACGATCGCGCATGGTTTCCTCACGATGTCGCTGATGTCGATCATGTCCTACGAGGTGATGCCGGTGCTCGAGGGCACCGCGATGGGCGTCAATTACGGTTTTGACAAGCTGCGCTTTATCTCGCCGGTCCGCTCGGGCAAACGTGTCCGCGGCCGCTTCGTGCTGGCGGAAGCCACGCTGCGCAAGCCGAAGGAACTACTGTCGCGCACCAACGTCACGGTCGAGATCGAGGGCGAGGAGAAGCCCGCGCTGGTCGCCGACTGGCTTGGCCTGATCTATTTCAGCTAAAGCGACGTAAGATCGTCTGAATAGTAGCCACGACGAGGTTGCGCTCCCACTCCCGCTCGCGGGCGGGGCGAGCGCAAATGACGTCTGAGGCTTTGAAACTGACGTTTCCACATCGTCATGGCCGGGCTTGTCCCGGCCACCCACGTCTTCCTTTATGCCGAAACCAAAGGCGTGGATGCCCGGGCCAAGCCCCGGCATGACGAGTTTCATAGGCGGTGAGTTGCTCGCCAAGTCCACTTGGCGCATTGACGGCGACGGTTCCTGGTGTCCATCATCGCCCTTTAGGCGGTGCGGTCCCGGAGTGGCAGCCATGGTGCAGAACATCGTCGCCGGACTTGTCGTAGTCGCTTTGATTGTGATTGGGGCGATCAGCTACGCCCAGGAGCATCACGAGTGCTGGAGCGGGCACCTGCTCAAAAGCCTGAAACCCTGCGGATCGATGACTCCTTCCGTATAGCGCGCCCGATGGCCGTCTTGGACGGTCCTGGCCGGGCTTGACCCGGCCAGCCATCGCTGCTCAAAAGCTGCCAATCGCGCGCGGCAGTACCCTCTCCCCCTGTGGGAGAGGGTGGCTTCGCGGAACGCGAAGCCGGGTGAGGGGTCTGCCTCCACGCAAAGACTCTCGCTTGAGTTCGCGGAGACAGACCCCTCATCCGGCGCGCCGGCGCGCGCCACCCTCTCCCACAAGGGGGAGAACGGAAGAAACGACAGGGAAATACTTGCATGGCAATCAGGTTTGACGGACGCGTCGCTATCGTCACCGGCGCGGGCAATGGTCTCGGACGGGCGCATGCGCTGGGGCTCGCCAGCCGCGGCGCCAAGGTCGTGGTCAATGATTTCGGCGGCGCGCGCGACGGCACCGGCGGCTCGCTGTCGCCGGCCGAAACCGTGGTCGAGGAGATCCGCAAGGCGGGCGGCATCGCGATGGCCGACGGTGCCGACGTCTCGAATTTCGAACAGGTCACCGCGATGGTCGAGCGCGCCACCAGGGAGTGGGGCAGCGTCGATCTGCTCTGCGCCAATGCCGGCATCCTGCGCGACAAATCGTTCGCCAAGATGGAAGTCGCCGACTGGGACAAGGTGCTCGGCGTGCATCTCACCGGCACCTTCTACTGCTGCAAGGCGGTGTGGGCCGGCATGCGCGAGCGCAACTACGGCCGCATCGTGCTGACGACCTCGTCGTCCGGCCTGTTCGGCAATTTCGGCCAGGCCAATTACGGCGCGGCGAAGGCCGGCATGGTCGGCCTGATGAACGTGCTCGCCGAGGAGGGCCGCAAGAACAACATCAAGGTCAACACCATCTCGCCGACGGCGGCGACCCGTATGACCGAGGAACTGCTGCCGCCGCAGGCGCTGCAGTTGATGCGGCCGGAAGCGATCACGCCGGCGGTCGAATTCCTGCTCTCGGAGGATGCGCCGACCCGCACCATCATGGGCGCTGGCGCTGGATCGTTCGCGGTGATCCAGGTGCTGGAGACCGAAGGCGTCAACCTGCCGCAGTCCGAATGGACGCCGGACGGCGTCGCCGCGCACTTCAAGGACATCGCTGACATGTCGACCGCGAAGGCGCTGCAGGGCGCCTTCGAGCAGACGCAGAAATATGTCGCCCAGGCCGCCGCGCGGGCGGGGATCAAGCTCTGAGCATGGTCGTCGCCGTCATCGGAGCCGGACCTGCCGGCCTGATGGCGGCGGAGGCGCTCGCGCAAGGTGGCGCTGAAGTCGCCGTCTACGACGCGATGCCGTCGGCCGGCCGCAAGTTCCTGATGGCGGGCCGCGGCGGGCTCAATCTCACCCATTCCGAACCGCTGCCGGATTTCCTTGCGCGCTATCGTGAGGCGATGCCGCGCCTGAAGGCCGCGGTCGAGGCATTTCCCCCCGACGCCCTGCGCGCCTGGAGTGAGGCGTTGGGGCAGCCGACCTTCGTCGGCACCAGCGGCCGCGTATTCCCCAGGGCGTTCAAGGCATCGCCTCTGCTGCGTGCCTGGCTGCGGCGGCTCGACGCTGCGGGTGTGCAGTTCGCATTCCGGCATCGGTGGACCGGATGGGACGCGGGCGGCGGACTGCTGTTTGAGACGCCGGATGGCCGGCGCGCGATCAGTGCCGATGCAGCCGTGCTCGCGCTCGGCGGTGCAAGCTGGCCGCGGCTCGGCTCGGACGGCGCCTGGGTGGACATCCTCGCCGCAAAGGGCGTTGCCGTCGCGCCGATGAAGCCGGCCAATTCCGGCTTCACGGTCGCGTGGTCCGATGTCTTCCGCGATCGGTTCGAGGGCCAGCCGCTCAAGGGCGTCGCGCTGACGATCGGCCCGCACACCGTGCGCGGCGAGGCCATCGTCACTCGCGCCGGGATCGAAGGCGGCTCTATCTACGCATTGTCGGCGGAGCTGCGCGAGGCCGTGCTCGCCAAGGGAACGGCGACGCTGAGCGTGGCGCTGCGGCCCGACGGTGCGCGCGACGAACTGATCGCGCGGCTGTCGGCGCCGAAGGGCAAGCAAACCTTCTCCAACTTCCTGCGCAAGGCCGCGCAGCTCTCGCCGGTCGGCATCGGGCTGCTGCAGGAGGCGGCCATCGCCTCCGGCCGATCGCTGGCCGCGTTGCCGCCGGCCGAACTGGCCGATCTGATCGGTGCGGTGCCGATCAGGATCACCGGCGTGGCGCCGATCGCGCGGGCGATTTCGAGCGCCGGCGGAATCAGGTTCGACGAGCTTGACGAGCATTTCATGCTGCGGCGGCTGCCCGGTGTTTTCGCCGCCGGCGAGATGCTCGATTGGGAAGCGCCGACTGGTGGTTATCTGCTGCAGGCGTCATTCGCGACCGGAGCCGCCGCCGGAAAAGGCGTGTTGGTGTGGCTCGCGCAGAAATCGTAGGACGGGTAGAGCGAAGCGAAACCCGTCGACTTCGATCCACGCGGAGACATGATGGGTTTCGCTGCGCTCTACCCATCCTACGAGATCGTCGTCATTCCGAGCCGGTCTTCGTCGCCATGTCGGTGATGAAGCCGAGCACGCCGAACCCCGCGGCAACTGCGCAAACCATATTCCAACTGCCATAACTCCACGCCGCCGACGCCGCGGCCGCGCCGATCGCGCCGCCGATGAAGAACAGCGCCACGAACAGGCCGTTGATTCGGCCGCGCGCCTCGGGCCGCAGCAGGTTGACGGCGCGGCGGCCGAGCGTCTGGTCGGTGGTGATGCCGAGATCGAGCAGGATGGTGCCAAGACTGAGCACGACAAGCGCTGCGATCCGGGATTCGAGCATGCCGGCCCAGGCGCACAGCGCGAGCGATGCGATGATGAGAAGGTGCGAGACGATCAGCAACGGGCGCGCAAAACCCATGTCGCCCCAGCGCCCGGCGATCGGGGTTGCCGCGGCCCCGGCGACGCCGATCAGCGCGAACAGCGCGATGCCTTTGGCATCAAGGTTGAACGGCGCGTCCGGCAGCCGCAGCGCGACCGCAGCCCAGAACGCGGTGAATGAGGCCATCACCAGCGCCGCGGTCCAGGCGTGGACGCGCAGCACCGGCTCCTCGCGCAGCAGTCGTGGGAACGACGCCAGCAGCGCGCCGTAACTGACCTTCGCTGAAGGTTGCAGCGTCGGCAGATAGCGCGCCAGCGCACCGGCGAGCACGATCATCAGGATGGCCGAGGTGAAATAGTAGCCGCGCCAGCTCCAGTTGTCCGCGATCAAGCTCGCCATCGGCCGCGACAGCAGGATGCCAATCATCAGGCCGCTCATGACGTCGCCGATCGCCTGTCCCCGGCGCTCCGGCGGGACCATCGAGGCGACCAGCGGCACCACCATCTGGATCGCGGCGCAGGACGCGCCGAGGATGAAGGTAGCGGCGAGCAGGATCAGCGGCGTTGGCGCCAGCGCAGTGCCGACCGCGGCCACGATGGCGCAGGCGAGCGTGCGCAGGATCAGCCGCTTGTTCTCGACGAGATCCACCAGCGGCACCAGCAGCAATAGCCCAAGCGCATAGCCGAGCAGGGTCAGCGTCGAGATCAGGCCGGCCTGCAGCGCCGTCATGCCAAGCGAGCGGCCGATCAGGCCGACCAGGATCTGTGGCGCAAACAAGTTGGTGACGACGGTGCCGGTGGTGATGGCGCCGATCCAGATCAGGGGGCGCACGGAGACGGCGCGCGCCGGGAGTTTGGTGGCTTCGGAAATAGTCATGGGACCTCGCGATGGAGTGGCGAGGCCCCCTTTAGGGGATCGGCTTAATATGCTACAATTCAAATAAGATGATGATGAATATGCGAGATTGTTATGAACACGCATGACCTAGTGGCGTTCGTCGCCGTGGTGGAGACCGGATCAATCGTCGCGGCGTCGGCGCGGCTCAACCTGACCCAGCCCGGCGTGACGCGGCGGATCCAGAATCTCGAGGAGATGCTCGGCGCGCAGTTGCTGGACCGGCTGTCGAAGCCGCTGAAGCCGACCGCGGCGGGGGTCGAAGCCTATGAGCAGGGCCGCCGCGTGCTGCGCATGCTCGAGGATCTCAAGTCAGGCGTCGCCAATGACGGCGTGGTGCGCGGCGAGTTCAGGCTCGGGCTGACGCCGTTCTTGTCGGAGGCGGGGCTGACCGGTCCGCTCGATGCGGTGCGCGGCGAATTTCCCGCGCTTGCGGTGCGCGTCGTCTCGGGCTGGTCGCCCAATCACCTGGAGCGGGTCAGCCGCAACGAGCTCGACGCGGCTGCGATCTGCCTGCCTGACGGCACCGCGCCGCCTGACGATCTCGTGGCCTCCGATCTCGGCGCGCAGCCGGTGGTGTTCGTCGTCGCGCGCGACATGAAGACGCCGAAATTCGCCGACCTCGAATGGCTGTCGCGGGTCGGATGGGTGATCAACCAGGACGGCTGCGGCTTCCGCCAGACGCTGAAGCGCCATTTCGATGCGGCGCATCTGCCGTTCACCATCGCTGTCGAGGCGCTCGACAGCGAGCTGCGCCTGTCGCTGGTGGCGCGCGGGCTCGGCATCGGCCTGGTTACGCCGGTGGCGCTGAAGCGCAGCGCGTTCAAGAGCCGGCTCAAGACCGTGAAGATCGCGGACTTCAATCCCGCGGTCCGCGCCTGGATCGTGCATCGCCCGCCCGCCGGCCGGCTGGCGCAGCCGATCGAGGTGTTTCGCGCGGCGCTGGATCAGGAGTTGCAGGCGCTGATCCGCGGGTAGATTTGTAGGATGGGTAGAGCGAAGCGAAACCCATCAACTTTTCTTCCGCGCGGAGACATGATGGGTTTCGCTGCGCTCTACCCATCCTACAGGATAGCCTAGCGCAGCTTGCCGCGAGCCGCGACAGGCAGCGTGCCGATGATTTCGTCGCCGCGCACCATCACGACCTCATCCATCATGTTGACGACGACGCAGACATGGTTCGGCACGATCCGCACGACGTCGCCGACATTCGGGCGGGTGTTGCTGCGGGAGAGGTCGAGGAAGCCGTGCTCCTCGGCAAAGCGTGCGATCCTGGCCTCGGGATGTTCGAGGATCAGGCCGTGGCCTTCCAGCCCGCCGGTGTCCGAGGTCAGTGTCTTCGAGCCGGCGTCGAGGATGCCGCGCTCGGGGCCGGCGCGGCTGACGACGGTCGAATAGATATGCAGGGCGCAGTCGTCCCAGCCGGCGACGCCGGCCGCGACCTGCATGCGGTCGTTGTAGATATAGGTGCCGAAGCGGTGCTCGGTGCCGCCTTTCAGCTTGCCGAGATTGACCAGGTTCGGCGTGCCGCCGGTGGAGACGATTGTCGCGTCGAGGCCGTGGGCGCGGACGCCGGCCAGCGCCTCGTCGTAGAATTTCTGCGCCTCGGCCCAACCGGTCTCGGTCGGGTACAGCATGAAGCCCGCGAAGCTCAGGCCCTTGGAGGCCGCGATCTCGCGCGCCAGCGCGATCGCCTCGGACGGGGTCTCGACGCCGGCGCGCTTGCGCCCGGTGTCGCACTCGACCACGACGGAGAGCGGGCGGCCGGAGGCGGCTGCCGCCTTCGGCAAGTCGCCGACCACGACCGAATTATCCGCCGCGACGGTGACGTTGGCCTTGCCCCGCAGCGCGCCGAGCCGCGCCATCTTCTCGTCGCCGAGCAGATTGTAGCTGATCAGGATGTCGTCGATGCCGGCATCCGCCATGATCTCGGCCTCGCCGAGCTTCTGGCAGGTGATGCCCTTGGCGCCGGCCTTGATCTGCAGCTGCGCCAGCGTCGGGTTCTTGTGGGTCTTGATGTGCGGCCGGTTGGCGACGCCGGCCTGATCGCAGGCCGCCTGGATGCGCGCGATGTTGCGCTCGACCCGGTCCATGTCGATCACGGCGCAGGGCGTGCCGTAGTCCTTGGCAATCTTGGCGGCGAGGGGCGTGGTCATCGGGTCAACTCCAGTTATTTCCGTCATTGCGAGCGGAGCGAAGCAATCCATCTCTCCGCGTCTGCCGATTCATGGATTGCTTCGTCGCTTCGCTCCTCGCAATGACGAAGAATCATGTTCACGCCTGTTCGATCTCTTCGCGCAGCACTTCGAGTTCGAGCCAGCGGTCCTCGGCTGTGGCGAGCTCGTCCTGCGCCTTGGCGATCGCGGCCGAGGCGGCGTCGAACTTCTTGCGATCCTTGCTGTAGAGATCGGGATCGTCGAGCAGCTTCTGCTGTTTGGCGATTTCGGCGTGCAGCTTGTCGATCGTCTTCGGCAAGGTTTCCAGCGCGTGTTTCTCGTTGAAGCTCAGCCGGCGCCTGGGTGCCGCTTCGGGTGCGGTGGCGGTCACCGCAACCTTGGCTTCCTTCTTATCCTCGACCGCGGCGTCAGCCTTCACGGTCTCGCGCTTCACGTCGGCGCCGCGCTGCGCCAGCATATCAGAATAGCCGCCGGCATATTCGATCCAGCGGCCCTGGCCTTCGGGCACGATCACCGAGGTCACCACGCGATCGAGGAAGTCGCGGTCATGGCTGATCAGGATCACCGTGCCGTCGTAGTCGCCGAGCATCTCCTCGAGGACGTCGAGGGTTTCGAGATCGAGGTCGTTGGTCGGCTCGTCCAGAATGAGCAGGTTCGACGGCTTGGCCAGCGCGCGCGCCAGCATCAGCCGGCCGCGCTCGCCGCCGGAGAGGGCTTCGAGCGGCGTTCCGCGCTGCTCCTGCGCGAACAGAAAGTCCTTCATGTAGCCGATGACGTGCTTCGACTTGTCGCCGACCATCACGTGGTCGCCGCGGCCGCCGGTCAGGGCTTCGGCCAGCGTCAGCTTCGGATCGAGGCTTTCGCGATGCTGGTCGAGCGTCGCCATCTCGATATTGGCCCCCAGCCGCACCGAGCCGGAATCCGGCGGATCGTTGCCGATCAGAAGGTGCACCAGCGTGGTCTTGCCGGCGCCGTTCGGGCCGACGATGCCGAGTCGGTCGCCGCGCTGGATCCGGGTCGAGAAGCCGTCGACGATCTTGCGTTCGCCGTAGGCCTTCACGATGTTCTTCGCCTCGATCACCAGGCGGCCGGATTTGTCGGCCTCGGCGGCGGCGAGCGTGGCATTGCCGGTGGCGCCGCGATAGTTGCGGCGCTGGTCGCGCAGCGCGAAGAGATTGCCGAGCCGCTTGACGTTGCGCTTGCGGCGGCCGGAGACGCCGTGGCGCAGCCAGTGCTCCTCGTTGACGATCTTGCGGTCGAGCTTGTGCTGATCGCGCTCTTCTTCCTCCAGCACCTCGTCGCGCCACGCCTCGAACGCGCCAAAGCCGCGGTCGATCTGCCGGATCTGGCCGCGATCGAGCCAGGCCGTTGAGCGCGACAGGTTGGTGAGGAAGCGGCGGTCGTGGCTGATCAGGACCAGCGCGCAGCGCCGGCTCTCCAGCTCGCCCTCCAGCCATTCGATGGTCGGCAGGTCGAGATGGTTGGTCGGCTCGTCCAGCAGCAGGATGTCGGGCGAGGGCGCCAGCACCCGCGCCAGCGCCGCGCGGCGCGCCTCGCCGCCGGAGACATGCGCCGGGTCTTCGTCGCCGGTGAGGCCGAGCTGTTCGAGCAGATAGCGCGCCTGGTAGTGGTCATCGCCGGGGCCAAGGCCAGCCTCGACATAGGACAGCGTTGTCTTGTGGTCGCCGAAATCCGGCTCCTGCGGCAGATAGCGGATGGTGGCGCCGGGCTGCACGAATCGGCTGCCGGAGTCAGGCTCGACCAGGCCGGCCGCGATCCGCAGCAGCGTCGACTTGCCGGAGCCGTTGCGCCCGATCAGGCCGACGCGCTCGCCTGCGGAGACCGACAGCTCGACGCCGCTAAGCAGCGGCGTGCCGCCAAAGGTCAGGCTGATGTCCTTGAGCTGGATCAGGGGCGGGGCCATCGCGCTAACCCCCGTTCGCCGTTGCCTGCTCGGCGCGGCGGCGCTGAATGCGGCGGATGGTCTGGTCGAGTGTCGCGAGGAACGTCGAGCGGTCGCGCGGCGAGTAGGATTTCGGCCCGCCGGTGATCTCGCCCGACGAGCGCAAATCGGTCATCAAATTGCGCACCGCGAGCGTCATGCCGATCGACTCCTCCGTGAACGGCTTGCCGTTCGGCGCGATCACGTCGGCGCCGGCCTTGACGCAGCGGCTCGCCAGCGGAATGTCCGCGGTGATCACGACGTCGCCCTCGCGCGCGCGTTCCGCGATCCAGTCGTCGGCGGCGTCCATGCCGGAACCGGCGGCGACGCGTTCGATCAGGGGATCCTGCGGCACGCGGATGAAATTGCCCGCGACCACGCTGACGGGCACGCCGAGCCGGATCGCGACGCGATAGATCTCGTCCTTCACCGGGCAGGCGTCGGCATCGACATAGATACGGGTGGGAGCGGGGGTTTCAGTCATCGATTCAATGGTTGGCAGGCGCGGCCTGCGTGTACTCCATGGTGCGGAAAATTGCGAGCAAAACGAGAGGCTTGCCACGCCTCTTTGTTCGACTACCATTGTCACCAGAAAAACAACGGAAATAAGGGAAAACCCCATGGACTCGCAGACCTACCGCGTCTCGGCCTACAACACCTCAAAGCTGTCAGAGAACAAGATCCACGACGACACGGTGGCGCGGAAGTTCGGCTTTTCCGGCGGTCTGGTGCCCGGCGTCGATGTGCTGGCCTACATGATGCACCTGCCCGTCGAGAAGTGGGGCCGCGATTTCCTCGCGCGCGGTCTGATCGAGGCGCGTTTCGTCAAGCCGGTCTATGACGGCGAGATCGCTGAATTGACCGGGCGAGAGACCGGCAATGGGCTCACGATCGAGCTCACCAGCCGCGGCGAGCTCTGCGCCACCGGCACCGCATCGCTGCCGGCATCGGCGCCGAAATTTGTGCTCGACGATTACAAGCAGGTCGCAGCGGTTGCCGAGCGCAAGCCGGTGAGCGCGTCGTCCTATCAAGAGGGCCAGTGGCTCGGCACCATCCCGCGCGACTGGTCCGGCGACGCCGCGAAGGAGTATCTCGCCGATATCAGGGAGACCGATCCGATCTATTTGCGCGAAGGTCTCGGCCATCCCGGCCTCTTGCCGCGGGTGATGAACAAGGTCCTGGTCGACAATGCGATCCTCGGGCCCTGGATCCATGTCGGCACCCGCATGCAGCTGTTGTCGGCGGGAAAGATCGGTGACGAACTGACCGCGCGCGCCAAGGTCACCGGCAATTACGACAAGAAGGGGCATCGTTTCGTCGAGCTCGACGCGCTGGTGCTCGGCAACGGCACGCCGCTCGCGCATTGCTGGCACATCGCGATCACCCAGCCGCGCGAGCAGGCGGCGGCGTAGCGCGGTCCGTCATTGCCGGGCTTGACCCGGCAATCCATCGCCTTCGCAAGAGTCGCTTCAGGTTGATGGATGCGCGGGTCAAGCCCGCGCATGACGAGAGTGAATCGGGCTAGGCTCGAGCTCATCCGCACCAACAGGTGTCATCCCCCGCGCATGCGGGGGATCCAGTACGCCGCGGCCTTTCGGCTCAAGCACAACTGTCTCTGGAATACTGGATCACCCGCTTTCGCGGGTGATGACAGCGGTGTTGCTGGTGGCAGCGGCGCTAGCGGCGGCCGCGCGGCCTTACGCCGCCTTCGCCTTGGCATCCTGGATCGCGCGCCAGACGCGCTCGGGCGTCAGCGGCATGTTGATGTGCTTGATGCCGTACTCCGACAGCGCGTCGACCACGGCATTGACGATGCAGACGAGGCTGCCGGCGCAGCCGGCTTCGCCGCAGCCTTTTGTCCCCAGCGGGTTGGATTTGGCCGGCGAGGGGTGATCGCCGACCTGCATCGACGGCACGTCGCCGGCGCGCGGCAGCGCGTAGTCCATGAACGAGCCGGTGATCGGCTGGCCCGAGCCGTCGTAGCTGACTTCCTCCATCAGCGCCTGGCCGATGCCCTGCGCGACGCCGCCATGCAGCTGTCCCGCGACGATCATCGGATTGACCACGGTGCCGAAATCGTTGACCGCGGAGTAGCGCACGATCCGGACCACACCGGTATCGGGGTCGATCTCGACCTCGGCGACGTGGCAGCCGTTCGGGAAGGTCGACGCCGTCTCCTTGGTGGCGTGGTCGACGTCGAGCGACTCAGGCGTGCCCTCCGGCATCTTGGCTCCGCGCATCCGCTCGGCGAGCTCCATGATGCCGATCGAGCGGTCGGTGCCGGCGATGGTGAAGCGGCCCTGGCCGAACTCGATGTCGGCTTCGGAAGCCTCCAGCATGTGCGCGGCGGCCTTCTTGCCCTTCTCGACGACGAGCGCCGAAGCCTCGACGATCGCCTGTCCCGTCGCGGTGATCGAGCGCGAGCCGCCGGTGCCGTTGCCGAAGCGGACCAGATCGCTGTCGCCCTGTTCGAGCGTGATCTTCTCGAAGGGAACGCCGAGCTGCTCGGACATCACCTGCGCGAACGGCGTGGCGTGGCCCTGGCCGTAGTCGAGCGTGCCGGTGGTGAGCTTCACTGAACCATCAGGCTCGAAGGTGATCTTGCCGAGCTCGCCGCTCGGCGGCGCGGTCACCTCGAGATAGGAGCCGACGGCGATGCCGCGCAGCCTGCCGCTCTTTTTGCTCTCCTTCTTGCGCCTGGTAAAATTCTCGTAGTCGGAGATCTCCAGCGCCTTCTGGAACACGCCGGCGAAATCGCCGCTGTCATAGGTGACGCCGGAGGCCGCCGGGAACGGCAGCTGCGACGGCTTGATGAAATTGCGCTTGCGCAACGTGAAGCGGTTGATGCCCATCTCGTCGGCGGCGGCGTCGATCAGCCGCTCCATGTAGTAATTGGCCTCGGGCCGGCCGGCGCCGCGATAGGCGCCCATCAGCGTGGTGTTGGTCAAAACCGTCTTGATGTCGACGCCGAGCAGCGGCGTGCGATAGACGCTGGCGAGGTTCTTGCCGGTGTTGAGCGACAGCGGGCCCGGCGCGACGCCGGTGATGTAGGCGCCGAGATTGCCGTAGCCGGACAACCGCACCGCGAGGAACTTGCCGTCGGCATCGAGCGCGAGCTCGGCATGGATCAGCTGCGCACGGCCCTGGCTGTCGGAGAGGAAGCTGGTCGAGCGCTCGTCCAGCCACTTCACCGGACGGCCGAGTTCGCGCGCCGCATGCGCGATGCAGGTGTATTCGGGATAGTTCATGTTCTTCATCCCGAACGAGCCGCCGACATTGGCGGTGAGAATACGAACCTTGTCGGCTGGCACGTTGAGGATCTTTGCAAACCCGGCCTTGTTGCCGGAGACCCCCTGGGTCGGCACTTGCAGCGTGAAGCGTTCGGTCTTCTTGTCATAATGTGCGAGCGCGACGCGCGGCTCCATCGAGACCACGGCGACGCGGGTGTTGACGATGTCGAGTTTTGTCACATGCGCGGCACCGGCGAACGCGGCCTCGATCTTCGCGGTGTCGCCATAGTGATAATCGAGCGCGACGTTATCAGGGATGTTGTCATAGAGCTGCGGGGCGCCGGGCTTGGCGGCTTCGGCCGCGTCGGTCACGGCGGGCAGCGGCTCGATATCGACCTCGACGGCCTCGGCCGCATCGCGCGCCTGCGCCGCGGTCTCCGCGACCACGAAGGCCACGGGATCGCCGACGAAGCGCACCTTGTCGGTGACCAGCGCAGGGCGGTTGGTCTGCTTGAGCGGCGAGCCGTCGCGGTTTTTCAGCGGCAGGCCGCAGGTGAAGGGGTTGTAGCCGGCGGCCGCGAGATCGGCGCCGGTCCAGGCTCCGAGCACACCCGGCATCGCCCTGGCGGCCGCCGTATCGATGCCCTTGATGATTCCGTGGGCATGGGAGGAACGAACCATCCAGCAAGTGACTTGGCCGGGCAGGGAGAAATCGTCGGTGTATTTGCCCTTGCCGCGCACCAGGGTGTCGTCCTCTTTTCGTCGAACCGGCTGTCCGACACCGTATTTTTGCAGTGCGATAGCGTTCTCGAGGGAGGCGGGCGGCGTATGATCTTGCATCGGAAAATGACCTGAAATGCCCGGATTTGCTGGAGTTTGGGGGCGCTGAGGAGATAACGCACACCCCCCTTAACGACAACGCCCGATTAGGCATGGACCCAATGTGAACGGAGTTTGCGCAGGCCCTTGGCGCTGCTAAAGTTTCCGTCAACGACAATTCTTCGGCGGGCCCTATGGATTCCCCGTGGGCCCTGCGGAAAGACAGTATTTTGATGAATGACCATGTGCGGCTTTGTGACGGTCCTCCGGCCGGCGAAGCCCCGTCAGGCTTGGTTGCGGCAGGACCGGAGACCGGCGTCTACGCCGCGCTCGATCTTGGCACCAACAATTGCCGGCTCCTGATCGCCTGTCCGACCGGCGACGGGTTCCGCGTGGTCGATTCGTTTTCGCGGATCATCCGGCTCGGCGAGGGCATCGCTGCGACCGGCTCGATCAGCGAGGCGGCGATCGAGCGTGCGATTGCTGCGCTCGCCATTTGCAGCGACAAGATCCGCTATCGTAAGGCCCGCCGGCTGCGGCTGATCGCCACCGAGGCCTGCCGTGCTGCCGGCAACGCCGAGAGTTTTCGCGCGCGCGTCGCGGCCGAGACCGGCATCAAGCTCGAGGTGATCGACCGTGAGACCGAGGCGACGCTCGCCGTGATCGGCTGCTCGCCGCTGCTCGATCCCAGGGGGCGCGGCGCCATCCTGTTCGACATCGGCGGCGGCTCGACCGAGCTGGTGCGGATCGAGCGCGATCCCGACCCGCCCAATGCTCCGCCACGCATCAAGGCGTGGATGTCGATCCCGCTCGGCGTCGTCACGCTCGCCGAGCATTTCGGCGGCAAGAACGTCACGCGGGATCTGTATGCCCAGATGATCGACGAAGTCGCGCGACACGTCGCGCCGTTCGCGGCCGAGCACGGCAAGGATCTGCGCGACATGCACATGCTCGGCACCTCGGGCACCGTGACCACGCTCGCCGGCGTCTTCCTTAATTTGTCGCGTTACGATCGCCGGCGCATCGACGGCATCTGGATGAACGATGGCGACGTCACGGCGACGATCCAGAAGCTGCTCGGCATGAGCTATGAGGCGCGCGTCAGCAACAGCTGCATCAGCGTCGAGCGGGCCGATCTGGTGCTCGCCGGCTGCGCGATCCTCGACGCGATCCGCAACGCATTCCCGATGCCGCGGCTCCGCGTCGCCGATCGCGGCCTGCGCGAGGGCATGCTGGTCGAGATGATGCGCGAGGACGGCGCGCTGCGGGCGTGCTAGATGCCTTGCTTGCCTCGCCCCGCTTGCGGGGAGAGGCCTAGGCCGCCTTTGGCGGCCGTTCTTAAGATGGACGCCGAAGCGAAGCTTCGGCTATGTCGCGTCGCAAGATGCGATCCGGGTGAGGGGGACTCTCCACGAGCACATCTCTCGCCTTCATTTGCGGAAGCAGCCCCTCACCCCAACCCTCTCCCCGCAAGAGCGGGGCGAGGGAGAAGAGAAAATGAAATGGCGAAAGACACCACCGGGCGGCTGCACGTCACGGTCAAGAGCGGCGGCAAGCGAAAACTGTCGTCAAAACTCTGGCTTGAGCGCCAGCTCAACGATCCCTATGTCGCCAAGGCCAAGGCGATGGGCTACCGCTCGCGCGCGGCCTTCAAGCTGCACGAGATCGACGACAAATATCGCCTGCTCAAGCCGGGCATGACGGTGGTCGACCTCGGGGCTGCGCCGGGCGGCTGGAGCCAGATCGCGGCCAAGCGCACCGGCGCGGCCGACGGCAAGGGCAAGGTGATTGCGATCGATCTCTTGGAGATGGGCGAGATCCCCGGCGTCACCTTCGCGCAGCTCGATTTCCTCGACCATGACGCGCCGGCGAAGCTGATCGCGATGATGGGCGGCCGCGCCGATTTCGTGATGTCCGACATGGCCGCCAACACCACGGGCCACCGCAAGACCGATCAGCTGCGCATCATCGGCCTGGTCGAGACCGCCGCGCATTTTGCCGGCGAAGTGCTCAATCCCGGCGGCACCTTCCTGGCAAAAGTGTTTCAGAGCGGCGCCGACGCCGAGCTGGTGGCGCAGCTGAAGCGCGATTTCGCCAGCGTGCGCCACGTCAAGCCGTCCGCCAGCCGGCAGGATTCCTCGGAGCGCTACGTGCTGGCGACGGGGTTTCGCGGGCAGCAGCAGCCGTCATTGTGAGGCACTGAGGCCGCTTCTTGCAGGACTGGAAAATTGGGTAACGCAGGCGCATATCTCTCATATGGCGACCATTGTTCAATGCAATTGCGGCGCCGAGTACAGACGCACTGAAGAGAAGTTCTTGGTGCCGCATACGGGTGACGCAATCTGCACGGTCTGCGGAGCTGCGCTGGAATCGTGGCTGGAAACGACCCACGTTCCCACATACGAACTTGTTGAACGTCCGGATCGAAGACAGCCAGCCGGAACGACCGGCCAACCCTAAGGGCTTGGCCGTGACCGGACGGCGGCCTGCAGCGTCCGTGCCTCGGGAACGGCTCGTTCGCTCGACTAGCCGAGCCGCTGATCCCGCGCGTTTTGCGTATCCTCGGTCGCGACCTTGACGGCCTCAGTGGCGGCGCGCTTCTCGGCGCCCTTGCGGCTCGAAATGTCGATCGCCTTGCGGCCGGCGATTTCGTTGCCGGCGTCAACCGGCATCTGCCAGAAGAACCAGGCCGAGGCCGCCGAGATCAGCGAGACCACGATGAAAGCCGGCGCGAACACGTCGGCGGAGAGCTCGGTCGCATGGTGCAGCGCCAGCGTGGTTTCAACCGAGAACGCGCCGACTGCGACGCCCGCGGACACCGCGAGCTGCTGGTTGACGCTGACGAGGGTGGTGGCGCGGCTCATCTGCGGCGCCTCGACCTCGGCATAGGCCACGGTGTTGATCGCGGTGAATTGCAGCGAGCGGAAGAAGCCGCCGACCACCAGGATGGTGAAGATCAGCATCAGCGGCGTCGAGATCGTGAACAGGGCGCAGGCGGCCAGGAAGGCCGAGCTGACCACGGCGTTGACGGTCATCATGTTGCGGAAGCCGAAGGCGCGGATGATGCGCGCGGCCAGCGTCTTCATGCCCATGGCGCCGACGGCGGAGGCAAAGGTCACGAGGCCGGACTGGAACGGCGACAGGCCGAAGCCGACCTGCATCAACAGCGGCAGCAGGAACGGCAGCGCGCCGATGCCGAGCCGGAACATGAAGCCGCCGATGATCGACGCGCGCATCGTCGGCAGCCGCAGCAGCCCGAAATCGAGCACCGGCGAACCGGTGCGCCGGGCGTGGATGACATAGAGCGTCATCGACACCGTGCCGACCCCGACCAGTGCGGCGACGATCGGCCACGGCAGCAGATTGAGGCCGGCGACCGAAAGCCCGAAGGCGATGCCGGCAAGCCCGATGCCGGCCAGCACCAGCCCCACGAGATCAAAGCGCTCGGGGTCTTCGCTCTTGATCGGGTCGATATATTTCAGCGCCAGGAAGATGCCGAGCAGTCCGATCGGAATGTTGATCAGGAAGATCCAGTGCCAGGAGAAATAGGTGGTGATGAAGCCGCCGAGCGGTGGCCCGATCACCGGGCCGATCAGCGCCGGGACCGTCACCCAGGCCATCGCGTTGACCAGCGCGCTCTTGTCGACCGAGCGCAGCAGCACCAGCCGTCCGACCGGGGTCATCATCGCCCCGCCGAGGCCCTGCAGGATGCGGGCGAACACGAAATCGGTCACCGAGGAGGACAGCGCGCAGCCGATCGAGCCCAGCATGAAGACGGCGACCGCGCCGGCAAACACAATGCGGGCGCCAAAACGGTCCGCGGTCCAGCCGCTCGCCGGGATGAACACCGCAAGCGACAGCAGATAGGACGTGATCGCGAGCTTCAGCGTCAACGGGCTGGTGCCGATATCGGCGGCGATCGCCGGCAGCGAGGTCGCGATCACAGTCGAATCCATGTTCTCCATGAACAGGGCGCTGGCGACGATCAGTGGAATGATACGCTGATTGTTCAAGGGCTTGGTCGATTCGTGGAACTTGTGGGGCCGTTAGACTTGGCACAGAATGGCAGCGATTTGCACCCTGATCCGGGGAATATCCGAGGAGCGTTTTAGATCGCAGTACGCCAATGATCCCGTCGCGTAATCGCTCTGGCTCGATCCGGCCGCCGTGCCTTGCAGCAGCTTCCGCGCGTTGCCGTTTTGGTCGGATCAAACGAGCGAACCGGCTGCACCCGCTTCAAGAGTGCTGCAACCGATGAGTGCCGGCTCGCGCTGAAACGCCTGTTCGATTTGTTTCCAAATATTTCCAAACATCGAGGCAGGCACAAACAGACGTTGTTGGGAGACAAATCTCACGTAATCTGAATGAGTCCCCCAATCGATCGGACCCCATGCCCGCTGCCACCGACCGTCTCCTCGCCGCCGTCGAAGCGATCTATGACACCGCGCCCAATCCATCACTCTGGCCATCCGCTCTTGGCAAGATCGCCGACTGCTTCGATGACGCCGGCGCGATCCTCGAATGGCGAAGGGAGGATGCGACGTTCGGAGTGATCGTTTCCGAGGGCCTCACAGCGGCGGCCCGCGAGTTCGAGGCGCGGTGGGCGCAGCACAATTTCAAGGGCGAACGAGCGATACAGGCCGGCCTCTATTTCAGCGGCGAGCCCGTCACGGATCGGCACGTTGGCCCGATCGACGATGCTTACCTCAATCATCCCTTCCAAAAGGAGTTCCTCGTCAAACACGGCCTAGGCTGGTTCGGCGCAGTGGGAGTGTCGCCGGATCCACGGATCGCTGTGGCGATCAGCGTGCAGCGGGATTTCGCCAAGCCGCAATTCTCCGACGCTGAACTGGAGGTCATAGGGACGCTCGGGCGCCACACGGAGAAATCCTTACGTCTGTCGATCAGGCTGCTTGATACCGAACTTGCCAATCTCGGCCTCGGCGACGCGCTCGCCCGGATCGGTATCGGCGTGTTTGCGCTGGACTGGTCGGCGCGCGTGCTGTTCGCCAACCCGATCGGGAAGAGTCTTATTGGCGAGGTGTTCGACCTCGTGAACGATCATCTACGCGTTCGCATGGCGGCGAGCCGGGCTCCGTTCGAGGCCGCGATGACGCAAACCCTTCGCGCCGAGGCGAGGGACCTCCTTGCCGAGCCAAGACCCATTCTCCTCGGGCCGACCTCGACAGACCGGCGTTTCGTTATCTACGTGCTCCCGATCACGGCCGGCGCACTTTCAGCCGGTCACTTCCTGACCCATACTCGGGCGATCGTCCTCGCTATTGAACAAAAATCCGCCGAGCCGCCCGACCCCGCGGTCGTGCGTGACATCCTGGGATTGACGCTTGGCGAAGCAAGGGTCGCCTCGCTGGTCGGTTCGGGTCTTCCGCCGCGAATGGCTGCGGAACGCCTCGGCATTGCCGAGGATACGGCGCGCAACGTGCTGAAGCGGGTATTTGAGAAGCTGAACGTCTCGCGGCAAAGCGAACTCACGGCGTTGCTCGGCCGGCTGGTCTTGCGCTGATCTCGGATCATCGCGGCGCATCCTTTTGCGTCGCCGGTCCAATGAATCGCACAGATTGTATCGCAAAAAATGAGCGCTTAGACCCATTTGGGTCATGTCCCGGCGGTGGAGCAGCGGAATATCCCCCTGCGATCGCGTGCAGTGGACTGAAGCCTCCCAATCATGTCTCGGTTTCTCAAGAAGCTTGCGGTCGTCCTGGTGACGGCTCCGCTGGTGTTGTCCTGCTCAGCGGCGGGTACAGCCGGATATCGGGAGCTGAATTTCTCGCACGAGACGCTCCTTTTTCATTTTACTCATTTCTCAATTCATACTGGAGAAGATTGTGTCCACCATTTCGTACGTCGCTTTGACAGGCACTTCCGCTTCCGAAACCCTGACTGCGAACGTTAGTTACGATCCGGTCGCCGACACCTACGATGTTGTAAGCGTTATTTACGGCGCCGGAGGCAACGACGTCCTGACGGCCCTTTCGATGCCGATCACGGTCAATGGCCAGGTGCTCGATTTTGGTTCGAGCCTGGATGGCAACGACGGAAACGATGTGCTGTACGGCGGGAATCGTAACGACACTCTCAGTGGCGAAGCAGGCTCGGACACGCTTTATGGCGGCGATGGCAACGACCAGCTTGCCGGCGGCGGCGGCAACGACGCGTTTTACGGCGGCAACGGCGACGATAATATGTCATTCGACGGCGCCGGCTTCGATACGTTTGATGGGGGCGCTGGCAATGATACGCTGACCGTCGTGAATGCCGATCTCAGCAACAGCACGTTCACCAGTGTAGAACACCTATACCTAAATAATCTCGATCCTTATCTCAGCGCTACGGCGGCGCAGCTCAACTCCTTTAGCTCGGTAGGCAGCTACACCGGTTTCCACCTGACGTTGACCTCCCCGGGCAGCATTGGCTCGAACTTCAACGCGCTCGATACCTCCCTCAATCCATATGCCTCCGGTTCGATCACGGGATCGTCTGGAGCAGACACTATCGACATGGCGCAGGCGAATGGGGGATTAACATGGTACTTGTATGCTGGCGACAACCTCGGCGGAAACCTGCTCGTCGGCGGATCGGGCAATGACTACCTTTGGGGCGGTAGTGGCGGCGACACGCTCGTGGGGAATGGCGGCGACGACTGGCTAACCGGCGGCAGTGGCAGCGATGGGCTCTACGGTGGCGCCGGGAATGACTCGCTGAGGGGTCAATTGGGCAACGACACGCTCGATGGTGGCGAGGGAAACGACAATATAGCAGGCGACGGCAGTCATGAGGTCTATTACGGCGGTGCGGGCGATGACATCATAGATCCGGGCAGCCTCGGCTTTGATACGATCGACGGCGGTTCGGGCAACGATTCCTTTTACCTCACCAGCCCGAATACAGACCTTAGTCATAGCACCATTACCGGCGTAGAAACTCTCCAGCTCTACCTTATTTCTTTCACTGCGACGGCTGCACAGATCAACTCATTCACCACGGTTGGCGGTGGGGACTATAATGCTTGGACGCTGACGCTGGCGACGCCAGGTTCGATCGGATCGAATTTTGACTATCTCGACGATTTTGTTTCGACGATAATTGGCTCATCGGGGGCAGACACCATCGATGTGTCGCAGTCCTCAGTCGGATCCAGATGGACTTTATCCGCGGGCGACAATCTCGGTGGAAATGTCCTTAGTGGCGGGGCCGGCGGGGACGTGCTCAACGCAGGCAACGGCGGCGATACGCTCAATGGCAACGGTGGCAATGACACCCTGAACGGCGGTGGCGGCAACGACTACCTCAGTGGCGGCATCGGCAATGACAGTCTCTATGGCGGTGGTGGCAACGATACGCTCGACGCGGGGGTCGGCACCAATACGTTAGACGGCGGCAGCGGCACCGACACAGCCAACTATACCGCCTTTACGCGCGCAAGCTTCACTGTCACCGATCTCGGGAACGGGCATTACCATATCGTTGGCAACGGTCATGACGATACGCTTGCCAATATTGAATATCTGAAATTCTCCGATCAGACCGTTTCTATCGGCGCACCTGTTCCGATCAGCGGAACGGCAGGCAATGATCAGCTCTACGGCACCGCTGGCAACGACACGTTCTACGGCGGCGCGGGCAACGACGTGCTCGTCGGTCTTGCCGGCAACGACCTCGGCTACGGTGGTGACGGTAACGACTACTTCTATGCCGGCTCAGGAAACGACACGCTGATCGGCGATGCCGGCCTCGACGTGCTGTTGGGCGAGGACGGCAACGACGCCCTCTATGGCGGCACCGGCTTCAACTATCTGTTCGGCGGCGCGGGCTCCGATACGCTGCTTGGTTCGGGTGGCGTTGCCGGCGACGTCAACGTCATGTTCGGCGACGACGGCGCCGATTATCTCTACGGCGGTCTCGGCACCAACTACTTCTACGGCGGCGCCGGCGTCGACACCATGTATGGCGGCGCCGGCCTCAACATTTTCATTTCCTCCGGAGAGACCGACGGCAACCTGATCTATGGCGGCTCCGGCCAGAATTACATCTACGGCTCCAATGGCGGCGACACTGTCACTGGCGGCAGCGGCGTCGACGTATTCTTGATGGGCTCCGGCAACGACGTCATCAGCGGCGGGGGCGGGGTTGACTATGCCTGGGGCGGCGGCGGAGTCGACACGTTCGCCATTTCCGACACTAAGCCGGAAGTGATGGTGATTCAGGATTTCAACAGCGGTGGAACGAATGATTTCGTGAACTTTGCCGGTACGTCCCTGCATTCGTTTGCGGACGTGCAGGCGGCGGAGTTCTATTCGCCTGGCATCAACACGACGATCATCACCGATGGCGCAGGCAACGCCGCGTGGTTGATCGGCGTTGCTCCCGGACAACTCGATGCCAGCATGTTCAAGCTTACATGACGCGCTGTCGTCAGCTAACGGGCCAAGTCGAGACTCGCCCAAGTTTAGATGCCGCATTTGACGGAATTCTCGAAAAGGCGGGCGAGGGGGCCGTATCGTCCTGCCCCCGGCCACGCTATTGCGGAACCGGCCAAACGTCCTAGATCCTGCGTGACGCTGGTATGCATCCGCCAGCGCTCGAGTCCCTTTCCGCTCGGATAGGATCGGAAAGGGGCTCTGGTTTCTTGTTTTGACGCGTTTTCTTCACGCGAACCGGAAGCCACTTCGCTCGAAAACGCTTCTGAGGTGTGTGCCGTGATCTACGTCCTTGCCGCTCTGCTGCCGCCGATCGGGCTGCTCCTGAACGGACAGCCGTTTTCGGCCGTCTTCAACCTGGTCCTGATCGTATTTTGTGCGGTTTTCGGGCTGTTTTTCCACGTCTTGCTGCTGGTGCCGTCGGCCCATGCCGTGATCGCGGTGCATATGAAGCGGGAGGACCGCCGCCACCGCGAGATGGTCGAGGCGATCCGCCGGCACGGGCCGCCGCCGGGCTTTCGGGCCCCGTAGGGCTACCGGGCCCTTAAAAAGGCCTGTGCATGGCTGGCAAACGCTTTGATTCGTCATCCCGCCATGCTATCGACCCGCGTCAACCCCATCGATGGGCTCCGATTCGACGGTGACGCAGCAAGCGTCGCCGCAGACGGCGTTCATCCGTAAGACCATCGCGGCGGACGCCGCAGATAAGGAGTTGGCAATGGCCACGGGATTTCAGGCTATCCGCGAAGCCTACACGTTCGACGATGTGCTTCTGAAGCCCGGCCTGTCGGACATCCTTCCCTCGGAGGCCGACATTCGTTCGCGCGTCACCCGCGCGATCCAGCTCAACATCCCGATCATGGCGTCCGCAATGGACACCGTCACCGAGGCGCGCATGGCGATCGCGATGGCGCAGGCCGGCGGCCTCGGCGTCATCCATCGCAATTTCGATCCCGAAGGCCAGGCCGCCCAGGTGCGGCAGGTGAAGAAATTCGAATCCGGCATGGTGGTCAATCCGCTCACCATCGGTCCCGACGCCACGCTGTCGGATGCGCTCTCGCTGATGAAGGATCACGGCATCTCCGGCATCCCGGTCGTAACCGGTGCGGCTAAGAACGTGCCGGGCAAGCTGGTCGGCATCCTGACCAACCGCGACGTGCGCTTCGCAACCGATCCGCGGCAGAAGGTTTCGGAGCTGATGACGCACGAAAATCTCGTCACGGTGCGCGAGGGCGTCAGCCAGGACGAGGCGAAGCGGATGCTTCATCAGCACCGCATCGAGAAGCTCGTCGTCGTCGACGATCAATATCGCTGCGTCGGCCTGATCACCGTCAAGGACATGGAAAAGGCGGTCGCCCATCCGCTCGCCTGCAAGGACGCGCAGGGCCGGCTCCGTGTCGCCGCCGCGACCACGGTCGGCGAGACCGGATATGAGCGCACCGAGCGGCTGATCGATGCCGGCGTCGACGTCGTCGTGGTCGATACCGCGCATGGCCACTCCCGGCATGTGCTCAACGCCGTCAACCGCATCAAGCGGCTCTCCAATGCGGTGCAGGTCGTGGCCGGCAACGTCGCCACCGAAGGCGGCGCGCAGGCCCTGATCGATGCCGGCGCCGACTGCATCAAGGTCGGCATCGGCCCGGGCTCGATTTGCACCACGCGCATCGTCGCCGGCGTCGGCGTGCCGCAGCTCACCGCGATCATGGATGCGGTCGCGGCGGCGAAGAAGGCCGACATTCCCGTCATCGCCGATGGCGGCATCAAATATTCCGGCGACCTCGCCAAGGCGCTCGCCGCCGGCGCCGACATCGCGATGGTCGGCTCGCTGCTCGCCGGCACCGACGAGACGCCCGGCGAAGTCTTCCTGTGGCAGGGCCGCTCCTACAAGGCCTATCGTGGCATGGGCTCGGTCGGCGCGATGGCGCGCGGCTCGGCCGACCGCTACTTCCAGCAGGATATCAAGGACACGCTGAAGCTCGTGCCCGAGGGCATCGAGGGCCAGGTGCCTTACAAGGGCCCGGTCGGCAATGTCATGCATCAGCTCGCCGGCGGCCTGCGCGCCGCGATGGGCTATGTCGGTGCCCGCAACATCGCCGACTTCCACGACAAGGCCGAGTTCGTCCGCATCACCGGTGCGGGCCTGCGCGAGAGCCACGTCCACGACGTGACGATCACGCGCGAAGCCCCGAACTATCCGGGCGGGGTGTAAGTAGCTCGTTCGTCATTCCGGGATGGTCCGAAGGACCACACCGCAGATACGCAATTGCGCAGCATGATTGCGCAAACGCCAAAAAGGGGATGCCGTCAACTGAGGCGGCCTCACCATCCACCTTGTTCGGCTTGCTTTGCCATCTCCCGCAGATGGCGAGCCAGCTCGAGGTAAATCTCTCGGGCGGCAGAGTCGCGCACGCTCGCTGCCTTTGCCTCGGCTTCTTCGGCTTGGAGTCGATATTCTTCCGCTTTCGAGTTTGGCATCCGGCATCAGGTCGGTGACTGCAATCCAGGTTAGGTCAACCAGTCTGTCATGTGTGCTGCGGCTTCGCGCTGCCGCGCCCTTCGGATCAGGGCTTCGCGCTCGACACCGTGCGGCATGTTGCCGGCCCGCGCTCGCAACTCTTCGGCTTCGATCGTCAGTCTCTCTTCGAGTGAAAGGTCGTGCTTTACGCGGTGTCGGAGTTGTCCCATGCATTTCCCCTTTTCGGTTCCTGCCCGGAACGGAGAGTCTAAGTGTCAGGCAGCCGTAAGGTTCCAATGCCCCCAAATCTCCTCCACCACGAATGACGATGCCGGGCGGGCGCATCGTCTCGAAATGACGACTGTCATTTCAAACAGAATTTCAAACAAGTGCGCGCGAAAGAGCAGATCCGTCTCCCTTGCGGGGAGCTGGATTGCGTGACTACGTGTCCGCCACGAACCAATCACCTCAAGAGGAAATCAGCATGTCCCAAGGAAAGCGCATCGTTCTTGCCTCGCGCCCGCATGGCGAGCCCACGCCGGCCAATTTCAGGCTCGAGGACTATACGCCGCCGGTGCCGGGCGCAGGTGAGGTGCTGCTGCGCACCATCTGGCTGTCGCTCGATCCCTATATGCGCGGCCGCATGGCCGACGGTCCGTCCTATGCCGCACCGGTGCCGGTCGGCGGCGTGATGGAAGGCGGCACCGTCAGCGAAGTCGTCGCCTCGAACAATCCCGGCTTTGCCACGGGCGACATCGTGCTTTCGCGCGCGGGCTGGCAGACGCATGTGCTGTCCGACGGCAAGGGCCTCGCCAAGATCGATCCGAAGATCGCGCCGATCTCGACCGCGGTCGGTGTGCTCGGCATGCCCGGCATGACCGCCTATACCGGCCTGCTCGAGATCGGCAAGCCGCAGGCGGGCGAGACCGTGGTGGTTGCGGCCGCGTCCGGCGCCGTCGGCTCCGCGGTCGGGCAGATCGCCAGGATCAAGGGCGCGCGTGCGATCGGCATCGCGGGCGGCAAGGACAAATGCGCCTACGTCAAGAACGAACTCGGCTTCGACGAGTGCCTCGATCACCGCGATCCCAACCTTGCGGCCAAGCTGAAAGAGGCCTGCCCGAAGGGCATCGACGTCTATTTCGAGAATGTCGGCGGCGCGGTGTTCGACGCGGTGTTTCCGCTCCTCAACGCGTTCGCGCGCATCCCGGTGTGCGGCCTGATCGCGCACTACAACGACACCGAGGCTCACGCACCGAAATGGGCCGGCGCGATGATGCGCAACATCCTGACCAAGCGGCTGACCTTCCGCGGCTTCATCGTCAGCGACTTCGCCGCCATGCACGGCGATTTCCTCCGCGACATGTCGCAATGGGTCCGCGAGGGCAAGGTCAAGTACAAGGAGTTCGTGACCGAGGGCCTGGACAGCGCGCCGGAGGCCTTCATGGGCCTGCTCAAGGGCGCCAATTTCGGCAAGCAGCTGGTCCGGGTCGGGCCGGACAAGGCGTGAAGCTTCCCAGGATTCGATTCACCTCTCCCCGACGGGGAGAGGTCGATTTGCGCAGCAAATCGGGGTGAGGGGCCGCAGCTCAACGAGAGACCGTCAATCCTCACCCGGCGCTTCGCTATAGCCGAAGCTTTGCTTCGGCGTTCCCTTCAAGAGCGGCCGCCGAAGGCGGCCTACGCCTCTCCCAAGGGAGAGGTGACGGCGGTTGCTTGTCCGGGTCGGGCTGGATAGGGCCTTCCACCTCCCATTCCGCGCAACAAAGTATCAAAAACGCCACAATGGCGGGCTTTTGGGGGCTTTTTGGCCCCCATTTGCTTGACGGGGGAACCGGAGCAGTTGAATCAATTTGGCTATATTTCAGAGTGTAGCCATGGTTTTTGAGCTTATTGTTTCGGGGGTCATTCTCCTCGCCGTCGGCTATTGGGCGACGATGTTCGTCATGGGTCGGCGCGACGACGTCTTGCATGGAAAGTTCGTGGAGCAGGAGGAGGACGCCGAGCCGCAGCGGCGCCAGATGCCGCCGCTGACGCGCGCCCGGCGCGTGGTGCAGGCCGCACCGCAGCCGAGCAAGGACTCGCTGCAGGCCCTGCTCACCGTCATCAAGCAGGACCTGCACGACGCGGCACGGAGCTGAGGCCGCTTACGCCGCCGGCTGCTTGCCGAGCAGCATGTCGAGATCGACATCGACCTGGCCTTTCGCCCTGACGTGGCGGACCTCGAAACTGTCGGGCTGGAAACGGTACTCGACGAAACCAACTTCCTTGGTGCCGATCCACTCCTGCTTGGCGTCGGGGACGGTGAAGCCGACCGAGGGCGCCCAGACATGTCTGACGTGCTCGAAAGTGTAGTCGCGGCGTTGGTGCACATGGCCGCTGCCGACCAGGCGCCAATCGACCTTGCCGAACATCTCGATCAGGCGCCGCCGCGCCGGTTGCGGCACGTAGCGGAACGAGGTCGCCTCGCGCTCGGCATCGTAGGGCACGTCGAGATAGAGCGGCTTGTGTATGAACAGCGCGACCGGCTTGCCGACGGCCTTGTCGAGTGCTGTGGCGAGCCAGTCGAACTGCTCGGACTCGCGGTCGAGGCCGGTGTTCATGATCAGCGAGTTGAGGCCGATGAAGCACCAGCCGGCGGCGTCGAAATGCCAGCGGTCCTCGCCGACCACCGAGGCGAAGGCGTCGCAGGTCGCTTCGGTCGGCAGTTGCGCCGGCACCGCGGCGACCGCGGTCGGGTTGTCGCCGATGTCGTGATTGCCGGGCAGATAGAGGCAGTCGACCGGCAGCGCGGTGTGCAGTTGTTTGGCGAACACCAGATCGTCGCGGCCGTTAGGCCCGTCGAACGAGACGTCGCCGGAGTTGAGCACGAGGTCGGGACGCGTCGCGTCGATGTGCTCACTGACCCGATGAAAGTTGTCGATGAGCAGTTTGTGGCGGCGCGCGAGATGGGTGTCGGAGATCTGTGTCAGGCGAAATTGGGGCATGCATCGATCCTTTCGCACCAATCATAAGCCGGCGCGGAAGTCGGAACGATGACGATTTCAATGACTTATTCGATGCTCTGTTTGATGTCTTGTCTGAAGACTTGTTCGATAATTTGGCGCGGGCCGGCCGCGGGAGCTAGGACGCGGACTCATTGGCGCGCAGCCATGGCCTGATCGATGCGAGTTGAACGAAGGCAAGGTAGTTGGCGGCGGCTTGTCATAGCGCGTCGCAACACGCTTTGGTCGCGATGCGCCCGAAAGCGGACGCGTTATGCTCACTTTGAGTTTTGTCGTTCGTGACCCTGAGCGGACATTCGCACATCCCCTGACGGGGCTATGTCTCGGCTACGGTCGGCCGTCAGCATGCCAGCGGGACCAGACCACGTCAAACCAAGTTGATTTGCTTTGCAAACGCGCCGTTCCCGGGCGATTTGGCGTCGTCTCAACGAACGAGGGGGTATTCATGGCCGATCCTACACCGACGAATGCCGCTGATGACATCGATCCGGCGCGGGTGGCTCCGGATATCACGAACACAACACCGGAAAACCAGGCGCCGACCTTCCGCAACCAGGACCAGGTCTGGCCGCATCGCGTCATCCGGCGCGGCGACGCGGTGCGGCCACTGCCACCGCACGCCCGTTCGCTCGCGGACCTGACGTTCGAGGTGGGCGGGGTGCGCGTCGGCCTCAGCGACTACATGGCCCGCCGCCGCACGGCCGGGCTGCTGATCCTGAAGCGCGGCGAGATTGCGCTGGAGCGCTACGGCATGGGCAACGGCCCGGAGAGCCGGTGGGCCAGCATGTCGACCGCGAAGTCGATCACCGCGACGCTCGTCGGGGCTGCGCTCCACGATGGCGCGATCGGGAGCCTTGACGCTGCGAGCAATACCTGCCGCGGATGCGCGGCTCGGCCTACGAGGGCGTCACGATTCGTAATCTCCTGCGGATGTGCTCCGGTGTGGCCTGGCGCGAGGAAAACGATGCAGACGGACGCTCAGAGGACTATCGCCTCGGCAAGGCCATGGTGAGCCGGCGGCCAGGGTCCGTCCTGGGCCTGCTATGCAAACTGCCGCGTGCTCATCCGCAGGGCGTCGTCTTCAACTATTCGACCGGCGAGAGCTGCCTGATCGGCGCGCTGGTTGTGGCCGCTACGGGCTGGCCCCTGGCCGACTACTGCGCTGAGAAGATCTGGGGACCTGCCGGCATGGAGGCCGACGGGTATTGGCAACTTGAGTCTGAAGGAGGCATGGAACTCGCCGGGTTTGGCGTCAGTGCGCGCCTGCGCGACTTCGGCCGCTTCGGCCAGCTGGTGCTGGAGGATGGCGAAGCGTTCAGTGGCCGACGGGTGCTGCCGCCCGGCTGGCGCGATCTCGCCGGACAGACCGACAGCGCGCCCACTGGCTTCGGCCGGCTCATGCCCGGTTCACCGGCGGGATACGGCTATCACTGGTGGGCGGTGCCGCCCTTGCAGGGCGGCGTCAACAACGGTGCCTTTGCGGCGAATGGCGCCTTCGGCCAGTTCATCTACGTCAATCCGACCGAGCAGGTGGTCATTGCACTTCAGAGCGCGTGGCGTCAGCCTCGCGACAGCGACGCCGCGGTCGAAAACATCGCGATGATCAGAGCCGCGGTAAGCGCGCTGCGAAGGGAGCCAGCGTCGTAGGCTGCACCCTAGATCGCCAGCTGCTTGATCGAGGGCGGTGGCGGGGCAGGTGGACTGACGCCGCGTCCGAGCAATCCGGTGTCGGGCAGATTGGTCCCGGTGACTGGTGGTGCCGCGGTGAGGCCGAAATAAGCGAGCGCATCGCGCCTGACATCGTAGACCGCAACGCCGATCAGGGTCAGCACCAGCGCCGCGGCGAGCCCATGCCTGACCATGTCGCGCGTCGAGCGATAGCCGCTGCGGAAATAGATCGAGAGCAGGATTGCGACTAGCAGCGCCGCGGCGACGCCGGCAAGCCCCGACATCACCATGCCGAGCCCGCCATCGGCTGCGTCGTCGAACCAGCCGGTGGGGGAATCGATCGCCTGCAGCAGGGGCGTGGTGATATCGCCGAGAGTTTCGGTCGCTTGGGCCGCCTGGGCCGCGCCGTCGAAAATCCGGGCGATGATGCTCATCGCGTCATCCATGAGGGGCTGAAACCGTCGTAACTCCTGAGAGTTGGTCATCCAGGCTCGGATGATGGTTCAACGGGCTCCACAGCTGCTTGATTGCGCCGGGCGGGGTTGGCAGCTAAGAGGACGGCCGGGCGCTGAGGGAGATTCTGATGTCGGTTCAAATGGTTCTGCTACCAGTCTTCATCCAGATTGGGCTCACCTTCGCACTCCTGTTCGCGATGGCGACGACGCGCACCAGGGCGCTGACGAGCGGCGAGACCCGGATCAAGGACATCGCGCTGCGCGAGCCGAACTGGCCGGCCGGCGCCACCAAGTTCGGCAATTGCTTTGCCAACCAGTTCGAGCTCCCGGTGCTGTTCTATGTCCTGATCGCCATTGCGCTGCCGCTACGGCGTGCCGATCTGTTCATCGTGCTGATGTCCTGGGTGTTCGTGGTCACGCGCTTTGCCCATGCCGGGGTGTTCGTCACCTCCAACGACGTGCGGCCGCGCTCGCTCGCCTGGTTCGCCGGCGTGCTGGTGCTGGCGGCGATGTGGCTGTATTTCGCGCTCAAACTGCTGCTGCTGATCTGACGCGCCCAACCGAAAGAGACCAATGACCCCCGCTGCCCGGCTTTCCGCCGCGATCGAGCTGATCGCCACCATCGACGCACAGCGCATTCCCGCGGCGAAAGCGCTGAAGGAATGGGGCACCGCGCACCGCTATGCCGGCTCCGGCGATCGCGCCGCGATCTCCGGCCTGATCTGGGACGTGCTGCGCCGGCAATCCTCCGCGGCCTGGCTGATGGAGGATGACAGCGCCCGCGCGCGGGTGATCGGCATGCTCAAGCTCGAACGCGGCATGGATGTCGCCACGATCGCTGCGCTGTGCGACGGCGGCCGCTTTGCGCCTGATACGCTGACGGGGTCCGAGGAGGCCGCGCTGACCTCGCGCTCGCTGAAGGATGCGCCGGCGCCGGTCGCGGGCGATTATCCGGAATGGCTCGATCCCTATCTGGCGAAGGTGTTCGGCGACGACCGCGCCGCGGAAGCGACCGCGATGGCGAGCCGCGCGCCGCTCGATCTGCGGGTCAACACGCTGAAGGGCAAGCGCGAGAAGATCCTGCCGCGATTGCATCATTTGGGCGCGAAGGAAACGCCGTGGTCGCCGCTCGGCCTGCGCATCGAGCTCGGCGCCGATGCGCGCAATCCCGGCATCCATGCCGAGGAGGATTTCATCAAGGGCGCGATCGAGGTGCAGGACGAGGGCTCGCAGCTCGCGGCGCTACTCTCGGCCGCCAAGCCCGGCGAGCAGGTGATCGATCTCTGCGCCGGCGCCGGTGGCAAGACGCTGGCACTCGCCGCGATGATGCAAGGCAAGGGCCGGCTGATCGCGACCGACAGTGACAAGCGCCAGCTCGTGCCGATCCATGAGCGGCTGTCGCGCGCCGGCGTGCACAATTGCGACGTCCGCACGCCGCGCGGCGAGGAAGAGGTGCTGTCCGATATCAAGGCGTCCGCCGACCTCGTGCTGATCGACGCGCCCTGCACCGGCACCGGCACCTGGCGCCGCAATCCCGACGCCAAATGGCGCATGCGCCCGGGCGCGCTCGAGGTGCGGCTGAAGGACCAGGCCGAGGTGCTGGAGCGCGCCGCGCCGCTGGTGAAGCCGGGCGGCCGCATCGCCTACATCACCTGCTCGGTGTTATCAGAGGAGAACGGCGAGCAGGTCAGGGCCTTCATGGCGCGGCATCCGGAGTTCTCGGTGCAGCCGCCGGAGCAGACCGCCTCGGTGCTGTGGGACAAGGCCGAGGCTTTCGCAGAAGCCGCGCTGCAATCGGCCGAGGGCTGGCTGATGACGCCACGCCGCACCGGCACGGACGGATTTTTCGTCTCGGTGCTGACGAAGGCGTGACGCTTCCTCCGCCGTCATTGCGAGGAGCGTAAGCGACGAAGCAATCCATCGTTCCGCATATGCGGCGGGATGGATTGCTTCGCTGCGCTCGCAATGACGGGTTGAACAGCCTATGCCTCGGAACACACGCCCGCCGGCACCGGCGTTCTGCTCACCACGACGACCCAGTACAGCAGCGCGCAGGCGCTGATCGCAGCGCCCAGCACGCAGACCCCGAGCCAGCCAGCCATCGCGTAGGCCATCGTCGAGCCGATCGCGCCGAGGCCTGAGCCGATCGAATAGAACACCATGTAGGCGCCGATCAGGCGGCTCGAGGCGTCGGGGCGCGTCGCCACGATCAGGCTCTGGTTGGTGACATGCACCGCCTGCACCGCGAAATCGATCATGACCACGCCGGCGAGCACCAGCCATAGCGAGCTGTGAAGGCAGGCGATCGGGATCCAGCCGGCGAGCATCAGCATCAGCGACAATCCGGTGGTGCGCTGCGCCCAGCCGCGATCGGCGAGGCGGCCCGAATTGCGCGCCGCGAGCGCGCCGGCGAGCCCGGCAATGCCGAGCATGCCGATCGTGGTGTGCGACAGCGACAGCGGGGGAGAAGCGAGCGGCAGCACGACCGAACTCCAGAACGCGCTGAAGCTTGCGAAGATCAACAGCGCGAACACCGCGCGTTCACGCAGCACCGGCTCCTGGACCACCAGGGCTGCGGTCGAGTGCAGCAGTTTTGCATAGGACGATCCGGCGAGCGGCTGCGGCTGCCGTTGCGGCAGCGCGCGCGCGAGCAGCGCCGCCATCACCAGCATCAGCACCGCCGAAGTCAGGTAGACCAGACGCCATCCGCCGATGTCGGCCAGCGCGCCGGACGCGAAGCGGGCGAGCAGAATGCCGGAGACGACGCCGCTCTGGATGGTCCCGATGGTCTGGCCGCGTTCGGCCGGCGTTGCGAGCGTCGCGGCGTAGGCGACGATCACCTGGATGACGACGGCGAGCAGCCCGACCAGTGCCATGCCGACGAACAGCACGATGGCGTTCGGCGCCATGCCGACGACAATGAGGGCGACCGCGGACAGCATCACCTGTCCGACGATCAGCCGCCGGCGGTCCCAGAGGTCGCCGAGCGGCACGATCAGCATCAGACCGAGGGCGAGGCCGATCTGGGTCAGCGTCACGACGATGCCGATCGCGGCGGGGGTAATGCCGAGATCCTGCGCTATGGTGTCGAGCAGCGGTTGCGCGGAGTAGATGTTGGCGACGCTCAGCCCGCAGGCGACGGCAAACAGCAGGACGATCGCAGGCGACAGCGGGCCTGTTGTCGCGTTGCCGGCCTCGTTCGCGGCTTCCTGGGCCGGTCGGGCCTCCGCCATGGTCCTGTTCGTCATCATGCCTCCGCTGCAGTTCGCAATCTGGTCTTATAATAAGACCAGTTGCGCTGGACGCTGTCTAGTCCTATTTTAAGACCAGTTCGAAATCGTGAGCGAGGAGAGGCTGAGCGCGATGAAGCGGACCGAACTCGCAAAAGCGGAATGCCCGGTGGCGCGCGCGCTGGACGCGATCGGCGACTGGTGGTCGCTGTTGATCGTCCGCGATGCGTTCGACGGGTTGCGCCGGTTCGGCGACTTCCAGAAGAATCTCGGCATCGCCAAGGGCATGCTGACGGCGCGGCTGCGCAAGCTGGTTGAAACCGGCGTGCTCGAACAGGTCGCGGCCTCCGACGGCAGCGCCTATCAGGAATATATGCTGACCAAGCGGGGGCACGATCTGTTTCCGATCGTGGTCTCCTTACGACAATGGGGGGAGGCGCATCTCTACGCGCGCGGCGAGCCGCATTCGGTGCTGCTGGATCAGGCCGGGCAGGCGGTCGGGCAACTCGTGCTGCCGTCGAAGGCGGGCAAGCCGCTGAGCTGGGCGGACACCAGGGTGAGGAAGGTTGCGGCGCGGAGGCGGTGAGCGCTTTGCTGTGGCTAGTTTACCGTCGTCTCCCCAAACGCTGGCGTCATCCCCGCGCAACGGCGAAGCCGTTGTCGCTGGAGGTGCGAGCGGAGCGAGCCTCGAAGGATGGGGAAAGAGCGAGGCCGTCGACCCTTCGAGACGCGCTACGCGCTCCTCCAGCGACAAAGGCGAAGCCTTTGCGCGGGGGTGACGGATGACATCGGTTCAATCCACGATGAACAGCGTCGCGCCGGTCGCCGTCGACGAGCGGTGCGCGGCGTCGCCGAAATCGGAGACCTGGTAGCTCATGCCCGGCTTCAGCGTGAACTTGCGGCCGTCGCGCAGCTCGGTGTCGAGCTCGCCCATGACGACGTAGAGCACATGGCCGCGGTCGCACCAGTGATCGGCGAGATAGCCCGGCGAATATTCCACCATCCGCACCCGCAGATCGCCGATGTTGAGCGTGCGCCACAGCGCTTGCCCGGTCTCGCCGGGATGCACCGACGGCTCAAGCTGGCTCCAGTCGGTGACGGTGAAGGGCAGGGTCGGGATTTTCATGGTGCGCGTCCTGATCGCCGCTGCGTAGGGTGGGTTAGCGTAGCGTAACCCACCGACTTTGCTCACCGCGGAGAGAATGGTGGGTTACGCCTTCCGCCTTCGCTCGTTGAGCTATGGCGGACGCGGTCGGCTAACCCACCCTATGATTTTCGCCTCAATGCACCAAATGGTTCGCGGAGCCTTGCGTGATCTTGCCGTCGGCGTCACACCGCAGATACTCGCAAATCTTGCTGCCGCGTTCGTTCTGGTAGAACACCACGACGCTGTCCGGCGAGACATAGAGGTCGATCAGCTCGAAATGCAGCTCGGGCAGTTTTGCCAGCGCCGCGCTCCAATAGGCGCGCAGTTGCGTCTTGCCGCGCACTGTGCCTGACGCGCCGAAGCCGAGCGCCGGGATCCGGTCCGAGGTCATCTCGGTATCCTCGGCATACATCGAAAGTACGCGCTCGAGATCGCGCGCGTTCCAGGCGGCGATCCAGTCGTGGCCGAGCGCTGTGAGGCGGGACGGGTCATGGAAATCTGGCATGGGTTTCCTCCGACATTCGTTCTGGCCAAATTAGGTCAACGATACTGACATATATCAATTTGTCCATGCCCAAAGAAGAATGTGGGCGCCCCGCGCAGCGCGGTTGCGGGGGCGGGCGGTGTCGCGTATCTGCTTGCCATGACAGCCGCACCGAAAACTCAGCCCTCGTCGACGCCCACCGTGGCCTCGGCGCATGACAAGATTCTGATTGTCGATTTCGGCAGTCAGGTGACGCAACTGATCGCCCGCCGCGTCCGCGAGATGGGGGTCTATTCCGAGATCGTGCCGTTCCAGAAGGCGGAGGCAGCCTTCAAGGTGATGAAGCCGAAGGCGGTGATCCTCTCCGGCGGCCCTGAGTCCGTGCACGAGACCGGCTCGCCGCGCGCCCCGCAGCTGATCTTCGAATCAGGCGTTCCCGTGCTCGGCATCTGCTACGGCCAGATGACCCTGGCCGCCCAGCTCGGCGGCGAGGTCGAGGGCGGGCACCACCGCGAATTCGGCCGCGCCGATGTCGAGGTCAAGACCGACAGCTGCCTGTTCGACGGCGTCTGGGCCCACGGCGAAAAGCATCAGGTGTGGATGAGCCATGGCGATCGCATCACCAGGATGCCGCCCGGCTTCTCCGTGGCCGGCGTCTCGCCGAACGCGCCGTTCGCGATCATCCAGGACGAGACGCGGAAGTATTACGGGCTGATGTTCCATCCCGAGGTGGTGCACACGCCCGACGGCGCCAAGCTGTTGCGCAACTTCGTCCGCAAGGTCGCGGGTCTCACCGGCGACTGGACCATGCGCGCCTTCCGCGAGGAGGCGATCGAGAAGATCCGCGCCCAGGTAGGCTCGGGCAAGGTGATCTGCGGCCTGTCCGGCGGCGTCGATTCCGCCGTTGCCGCGGTCTTGATCCACGAGGCGATCGGCGACCAGCTGACCTGCGTGTTCGTCGATCACGGCCTGCTGCGGCTCGACGAGGCGAAGACGGTCGTCGATCTGTTCCGCAACCACTACAACATCCCGCTGGTCCATGTGGACGCGTCGAAAGAGTTCTTGGGCGAGCTCGGTGGCGTCACCGATCCCGAAGTGAAGCGCAAGACCATCGGGCGTCTGTTCATCGACGTGTTCGAGGCGGAGGCGAAAAAGATCGGCGGCGCCGAGTTCCTGGCGCAGGGCACGCTCTACCCCGACGTGATCGAGAGCGTCTCCTTTACCGGCGGGCCGTCCGTCACCATCAAGTCGCACCACAATGTCGGCGGCCTGCCTGATCGCATGAACATGAAGCTGGTCGAACCCTTGCGCGAGCTGTTCAAGGACGAGGTGCGCGTGCTCGGCCGCGAGCTCGGCCTGCCCGAAGTGTTCGTCGGCCGTCACCCGTTCCCGGGCCCCGGCCTCGCGATCCGCTGCCCCGGCGACATCACAAAAGAAAAGCTCGACATCCTGCGCAACGCGGATGCCGTCTATATCGACCAGATCCGCAAGCACGGCCTATACGACGCGATCTGGCAGGCCTTCGCGGTGCTCTTGCCGGTCAAGACCGTCGGCGTGATGGGCGACGGCCGCACCTACGAATACGTCGTGGGCCTGCGCGCCGTCACCTCGACCGACGGCATGACCGCCGACTTCTACCAGTTCGACATGAAATTCCTGGCCGAGACCGCGACGCGCATCATCAACGAGGTGAAGGGCGTCAACCGCGTGGTGTACGACGTGACGTCGAAGCCGCCGGGGACGATTGAGTGGGAGTAGTGTGGCCGGCTGCTATCGCGCAGTTTTGCGTAGTCTGGTGGAGTTGTTCTCGCTTCCTTTCGCATTGAGGACGCCGACCGAAGTAGTGAGCCGGCTTATCCCGGCTGAGGCCGGTAATCCAACGCGTTTTCGCTAACGGAGCATTGCAGCGTACTTGATCGTGCAGAGGGGCGGGGCGTCCAAAGCTCAGCTTCGAGCACCGCCAGGTTTTGGCGGCAAAGGCGGACATTCGGCTGGAGCCGCTCGTCTCAGAAGGGTCCAGAATATGACTTGGCGCGAGGGCCGCTTGTGGCGGCGCAAAGCGGACATGCCTCACATGGCCGATCGCTCGTATCCTCGTCGTTTTCTGTTTGCGCCTTGGCTCGCCAGGTGCATCAGACCGTCGGGCACAAACAGTTTAATTGCCGCAGAATTTTCCGCAGCACTTCTTCGGCATTTTTGGAACGCACAATCGCCGGCGAGGTGGGGCTCTCGCCGGCGATGCCTCGCCATCAGCAGGGTGCCACCCTTATTGCCGCGTCAGGCGAACCACGTCCTGCCTCAGCAGGTAGAACGAGACGGCGAGCAGGACGACGTCCTTCATCAGGAAGGGCACGTTACCGGTCATCGCAGGGAAGCCTCCCGCAGCGACGTCCCAGCCCTCCGGCATGAAAGGAATGATGGTAACGGTTGCGATGAAAGTGCCTGTCGAGCCCAGTGCGCCAAGAACGCCGAGCCGCTTGTCCCAGAAGCCTGCGAGCAGCAGGGTCCCGAACGTCCACTCCGATGCGCCCAGGAAGTAGCTGGCGCCGGCATGGCCGAAGACCGGATAGAGCCACCAGATCAGCGGCCCGTTGCTGATGAACGGGACCAGTCGTTCGAATTCGTACGGAAACCACTTCTGGTAACCGAAGAAGGCGAACATGATCACCATCGAGGCCCGGACGACGTGGTAGTCGAGGTCCTCCGCCAACAGGCCGGATCTATGCAGCGCACGGACGATCGGGTTTTGAGCAGTAATGGAAAGCGTAGTCATGGTCGTGATCCTTTCATGTTTGAGATCTGACGGATCGCTCGATCGCTTCACGCGACGGCGGGGAAGTCGATCTCGGTGTCGTTGATGCGGTTGAAAACGTTGGTGAAGACGGTGGTCGCGAAGGCCAGGCTGATCTCGACGAGCTGGGCGTCGCTGTAGCCAGCGGCCTTGATCGCCGCGAACTCCTCGTCGCTGACGGTGCCGCTGGACTGCGCGAGCTTGCGGACGAAGCGGGCGAGCGCATCGCGCTTGGCGTCGCCTGTGGGCTTGCCGTCGCGGATGTTCTTCAGTTCGTCGGGCTTCAATCCCGCGAGCTTGCCGAGCAGGCTGTGCGCGGCCACACAGTAATCGCAGCCGGCAACACCGCTAATGATCAGTTTGATGGTTTCCTGGTCGCGCTTGCTGAGCGAGCCGGACGCGAGCACCGTATCTGCGGCGAGGACGGACTTGAGCGCAGCGGGGCCATGGGCAGCGATGGCCGCAAAAGTCTTCGGCACGCTGCCGATGGCCTTCTTGATCTGGGCATAGACCTGGCCGGACGGACCGGCGTCGGTTTCGAGGTTCGGAACAGAAAGACGGGACATGGTGGCACTCCTTTGTTGGGTGGTGAACGATTGCGGAGTGACAGTATGATCAGTGGATGAGACTTTGAATGTCGCTCAGGCTCGAGTATATGCTTCAACGTCTCACATTTAGTCCGTTCAGGAGGTGGCCATGGACTGGCTGAGCAGGGTGTTCGAGATGATGCCGGTGCGCGGGAGGCTGGATCTTCGCTGCTCCTATGGCGCGCCTTGGCGGATCGATCAGGGGCCGGGCAAGGCGAACGAGATCCCCTATCATGCGGTCGTCGGTGGCTCGGCCGTTTTGGAAGATCCGGCCGGCGGCAAGCCGCTGCGGCTGGAGACTGGAGACATCCTCCTGCTGCCGGGCAATCCGCGACACGTCATGCACGACGGGAGCGGGAGCCGGCCGAAGCCGGCGCGCAATCGCGCGGAGCTCAATCTCGTCATCAGCGAGAACGCCGGCAGGGGAGACCGATTGGATCTGCTCTGCGGGCACTTCGCGATCGCGCCCCCGCACGATCGCCTGCTGCGCAGTTATCTGCCACCCCGGTTGGTCGTGCATGCCCGCGGTCAGGACGAAGGAGAGAACGCCACGCAGCTCGCGGGCCTGGTTGCCCTGTTGCGCGGCGAGTCGGCGGACGATCGCCTCGGCGGTCGCGCGATGCTGAATGCGCTGTCGACCGCGATGTTCGCGCTGGTGCTGCGGCTCGCCAGCGAGACCGAAGATGCGCCGCGCGGTCTTCTGGCGCTGGCCGGGCATCCGCGCCTGGCGCCGGCGGTGGCCGCAATGTTCAACGAGCCAGCGCGCGCATGGTCGCTGCCCGACCTGGCGCACCTGTGCAACATGTCGCGTGCCACGCTCGCCCGCCAATTCCAGGAGAAGCTGGGGCGATCGGCCTCCGATCTTCTGGCTGACATCCGGATGACGCTCGCGGCGAACGAGCTGAGGAGCTCGTCTCTTTCGACGGGTGCCGTAGCGGAGGCTGTGGGGTACCAATCAGAAGCCGCCTTCCAACGCGCCTTCAAGAGTCACATGGGCGCTACGCCGGCGCAGTGGCGCAAGATGCTGGAACCGTCGGGTCGGGACATATTCGCAAAGCCCGCGGCGCATACGGACGCTGATTCCGCGAAGGTCGCCGCGGACTGATGCGCCCACGAACGAGGGCCAGCGAGGGGCGGCGACGTGCCCTCGCTGGCCCTGTTACGCGGCTGATGAAGCGAGTTGCGTTCAGGCCGCCGCTTTCGCGGTCGGGTAGTCCGTGTAGCCGCGCGCGTCACCGCCGTAGAACGTCGAGCGATCGTAGTGGGCGAGAGGCAAGCTCTGCCGGATCCGCTCCGGCAGATCCGGGTTCGAGATGAAGTGGCGCCCGAACGCGACCAGATCGGCGTCGCCGAAGGTGACGATGGCTTCCGCCGAAGCCGGAGTGAAGCCGCCGGCCGCGATCAAAGTCCGCGAGAACTTCGGCCGCAGATGCTGAGACGCGATCGGCGCTCGGCCGTGCGAGATCTCCTCGGTGCCCTTGATGCGCGGCTCGACCACGTGAAGATAGGCGATGCCCAGGCGGTCAAGCTCCTTCGTCACGTAGCCGAAGGTCGCCGCCGGATCGCTGTCTGACATGGATCCGTAGGTGCCGCTCGGCGCGATGCGGACGCCGACGCGATCGGCTCCCCAGACCGAGATGGCGGCCTTGGTCACCTCCAGCATGAACCGGGCGCGGTTTTCGATCGGGCCGCCGTACTCGTCCGTCCTCTTGTTCGTTCCGTCTTGCAGGAACTGGTCGGGCAGGTAGCCGTTCGCGCCATGGATTTCGACGCCGTCGAAGCCCGCCCGCAGCGACCGCTCGGCGCCCAGCCGAAACTCTTCGATGATGCCAGAGATCTCATGCAATGCGAGCGCGCGCGGCATCGAGAACGGGACCTCGCCGCGCTTGGAGTATGCGTAGCCCTCGGCCGCGATGGCGGAGGGCGCGACCGGCGCGTCTCCATTCGGCTGCAGGTCGACATGCGATTGCCGGCCAACGTGCCACAACTGCTGGAAGATGCGGCCGCCCCTCGCGTGGACCGTGTCGGTGACGCGCTGCCATCCTGCGATCTGGGTGTCCGAGTAGATGCCGGGAGCGCCGGCATAACCGTTGCCGCGGATCGAGACCGGCGACGCTTCGGAGATGATCAGGCCGCCCCTCGTGGCGCGCTGCTTGTAGTATTCGACCATCAGCTCGCTCGGGATGTCGCCGGGATTGGAGCGCATCCGCGTCAGTGGCGCCATGGCGACGCGATGGGATAGACGGTAGGGGCCGATCAGGGTCGGCGTGAACAGCTTGGACATAGGTATGTTCCTTTGAGTTGAGAGACAGCGGCCGGTGGTCATTGCGCCCCACCGGCCGTCTCATGTGCCGTCACACTTTGACGGCCGCCGCCCGCTGGAGGACCGGGATCATGTCTTCAGGCTCCGGCCGGCGGTTGTAGTCGGGGTTCACTTCGGAATAGAGGATGACGCCGTCCTGTCCGACGACGTAGCGGGCCGGCATCGGCAGCGTCCAACTCGGGTCGTCGTTGAACGTCGGCAGATCGTTCTTGAGCTGCTTGTAGAGCTCGACCAGATAGTCGGGCAGGTCGAAGCGCAGGCCGAACGCGGCGCCGACCTTGCCCTTCACGTCCGACAGGATCGGAAAGGACAGCTTGTTCTGGTGCACCGACTTCCGGCTGTTCGGAGCGGTCTGCGGCGAGATCGCAACGAGCGAAGCGCCGTACTTGTCGAACTCCGGCTTGGCGGCTTCGAGCGCCTGCAGCTCCATGTTGCAGTAGGGACACCAGACGCCGCGGTAGAAGCTGAGCACCAGCGGGCCGCGCTTCAGCAGGTCGGCCGAGCTCACGACGTTGCCCTCCGGATCCTTGAGCGAGAAGGTCGGAGCGAGGTCGCCCGCCTTCTTGGCGCGCTTGGCCGCGCCGGATTCAATCAGTTCTGCGGTGGCGCGGTGCATCGTCTCGATGACGGGACGAGGAACGCTGTAGGGCGGCTTTCCGGCCTCGAAATCGGCTTTGAAAGCATCGAGCTTGGCTTGAAGCGACACGTCGGTCTCCTTTGGTGTCTGCGTGGAGGACGGCGGTGCCGTCCGTTTCGTGGAAGTCACGTGCAGAAAGCTAAAGGAGGCCGCCGTTCGAGGTAGCGGGCACGTCCGACTAGAGCTTATTCCGCTTGGGAATGACCGCCGCGCAGCGGGTCAACATCCCTTGCAGATGATCAGCTTACGGTCCAATTCCTGGTCGAACTGCTGTTGCTGCTGCTCCCATGCCGAGACCGCTTCGTGCTGGGGAACGTCGGCCTGGTTAGGTTGCCGATGACCGACCGGAGCGAGCCAGGGCATGCGCGAGGTCAACAGGATCGGGGTGCGAGCTGCTGCCGCGCTCGTCGACACATCGGGGAAGACGGCGAGGGCATCTTCCCGGTCGGCTGCGTTTGCCGGTGAGAGCAAGGCGGAAAGGACAACAGCGACGGCCGTTGCGCGTACTGAGCGATTCAGGATCGAGGTGCGGGACATGGTGACACTCCTTTTGGGGAGGGCTCGGGGTGAGCAACTCCATGGATGTCACCGTACTCATTCGCCTGAGACGTTGAATGCCGCATTTGCCAGAAAAAATGCTCATTCGTCTCAAGCATTTTGCATTCGCTGCGCGGTCGTTGGGATGCGATCGTCGGATGTGGGGCGCGCGAGGGTCACATCCGACCTCGTCGGAGAAAGCGATCGAATGACTTCCGGAGCTTGCGAGACTGAAGTTGCCCGATTGAGCAAATTCCACCCTCGGGGCCTCGTCTGCGCCGACGAGAGCCATCATGCGACCCACGACGTCGAACGCAGCGCGCCACGCATCCAGCCGACTTCGACAGTCCCGAAATTAAGGGTTGAACGAACGCTCGAAGAACCCGACAAACGCTCGCGCCTTCGCCGTTGCGGCACGGCCGCTCGGTAGGACTGCCCACAGATCGAGTGGCGGGAGACTCCATTCAGACAGGGCCGTACGGACGGCGCCCGATCGCAGTTCGGGGCTGAACATCCATTCCGACGCGATGGTCAGGCCCGCATCGGCGAGCACGGCGGCTCTCACGCCCTCCGCGGCGCTCACCCGCAACCTGCTTTGAACGCTAACGGCCAATTCCGTACTCTCGCGCCTGAACGACCAGACGCTGCCTTCTCCCTGCAGATAGACGACGGCCTGGTGCTTGCTCAGCTCGCTCGGCGTCGACGGCGTGCCCGCCCGATCGAAGTAGGCGGGCGTCGCGAGCACGAGCCGCTTGCACCTTGCGACGCGGCGAGCGGTCAGGGTCGAATCCATCATCTTCCCCATCCGGAGCGCCACATCGATCCCCTCCTGGACCAAGTCGATTTGACGGTCGTCCAGGATCACCTCGAGATCCAGCTCCGGATGCTGAGCCATGAACTGCGGCAACATCGGAATGAGATGGATCCGGGCGAACGTGACGGCGGCGCAAACACGCAGGCGTCCTTTGAGGCCTGCCCGAGCTCCGCGCGCGGCGAGCTCGGCCTCCGCCGCTTCCTCGAGAGCCCGTCTGGCGCGCTCAAGATAACCGAGCCCTGCTTCGGTCGGCGTGAGTCCGCGGGTCGACCGGGTCAGCAGCTTGACGCCGAGATAGTCCTCGAGCTGAGCGACCGACTTGGAGACGGCCGGCTGCCCAACGCGGAGCTGTCGGGCCGCTCCGGAAAAGGAGCCCGTCTCGACCACCCGCACGAACGTTTCCATCGAAGCCAGACGATCCATCTTACTTATTCTCCGCAGGAATGAGCGATATCGCTTGGCCCTATCTGCCATGCCTTGGAAGAATTGGCCACTCTCCACGTAAAGGAGAGACGCAATGAGTACGAATGAATTCCAGAGCGCCAGCTTGCCGACCGCAGGTGCGGTCTGGATCCGCTCCATCCGCGCGAAGGCGGTCGCAAGCGAGACGGTTCAGATCATCAGCGCGACGGCGAGGGATGCGCTGTTCGCCTATGCGACGACGGGCAGCGCGCTGGCCAGCGTAGCCATTGTCGTTGCCCCGCATCTCGACATCCTGCTGCGCTGCGCCGCCCACGGCCGCGGTTAAGACCATGCTGCTAACCAACACCTACCGAGGAAGAGGAGAGTACGATGTTGCAGTTGTTGATTTCAGTATTGACGATTGCGCTGACGTCCACCCTGGCCGTGGCGTCGCTGTATTCCGGCGAAACGATACTGTCGGAAGCCAAGGTCAAAGCAAACGTACAATCCGGTAGCGGCCTGCACAGCGATTGACAGCAAGCCGGAACCGTCTTGAATCGGCGAAGAGTTCCTTGAAAGCAGGAGGTCCGCATGAACCGACCGATCGAACGTCTTGAGGCCAAAGATGGTTCGCAGCGCCGCCGGTCGGACCGCAGCGACCTCCCGGGTCAGATCGTCCTGGTACTGCAGGGCGGCGGCGCTCTTGGGTCGTACCAGGCTGGCGTCTATCAGGCGCTGCAGGAGGCCGGGATCGAACCGGAGTGGATCATCGGCACCTCGATCGGCGCCATCAACGCAAGTCTGATCGCTGGAAACGAGCCGCAGCGCCGGTTAGAGCGGTTACGCGAGTTCTGGAGTCGCGTGCAGCGCGCCCCGGCGTGGGGCTTTGAGGGCGCTTTCCCTGCATTGGACGGACGCTGGTCGCACTGGAGCACGTTGACCCAGGGCATTCCCGGCTTTTTCACGCCGAACCTGCTTGCCCACGTCGGGGACGCTTTTCCGCTGGGCGCCGATCGGGCCGGCTACTACTCGACGGCGCCGCTCGAACACACCCTTGCCGAGATGGTGAACTTCGACCTGGTCAATCAGGGAAGGCCGCGCCTGTCGGTTGGCGCAGCGCATGTGCGAACCAGCCAGATGCGCTATTTCGATAGCCGCGATGGCAGAATCGACGTCAGGCATATCATGGCTTCGGCAGCTCTTCCGCCCGCGTTTCCGCCGGTGCGCATCGACGGCGAACTCTACTGGGATGGCGGCATCCTTTCCAATACGCCCACCGAGGCGGTGTTCGACGACAATCCGCGAAGGGACTCGGTGATCTTCTCGGTCCATCTGTGGAATCCGATTGGGCCCGAGCCGACGACGATGGCCGATGTTCTCAACCGTCACAAGGACGTCCAGTATTCGAGCCGGATCGCGAGCCAGATCGCGCGCCACCAGCAGACGCACCGGTTACGTCATGTGATCAACGAGCTCGCATCGAAGCTGTCCGAAAGTGAGCACAGCAATCCGGAGGTCAGGGAATTGCTGGGCTATGGCTGCCAGACCCGCATGCATGTGGTCCAATTGCTCGCGCCGCAGTTGGACCACGACGATCACACCAAGGACATCGATTTCAGCCAGGCCGGCATCCGGCGGCGTTGGGAAGCAGGGTACGCGCACACCAACGCGGTGCTCGCGCGCAAGCCTTGGGAGGGCCAGTTCGACCCGTTGTCAGGTGTCATCCTTCACGTAGCCAGGGATTTGACGGCGCTCGCCGCCGTATGAGCGGCCGCGAGTCACGCGTCCGCGGCCACGCTCAACTGGTATAGCCGACCCGTGGCATCTAGATCCTCCACCCGCCATGGGCCGCCGACGCCGGCGATCATCCACCTGACCAGCGCCCAAAGATCGGCGTCGATCTCCGGATCGTTCAACGGCTCCAACGCGTCGGGCAGGGCGCAGACCTCGATCCCGTCGGGAAACGGTTCTCCGCTGCGGCCGATGAAGACGAGCGCGTAGACCATTCCCGAGGGCGCCAGCACGTAGCCGGGACGCGATAAGGCGTTCGCGTCCAGAGAAAACTGCTTGACGAAGAATTCGCGGAATTCCGGGTAATGTCCGACGCGGTCTTCGGCGAGCACAAACGCTCTCCTCTTGCCTTCGAGTGTCGGATTTTCGATGACGTGGATCGTTGTCATGACTGCCTTCCCTCGATGCGGTCCAGGAAACCGTTGATCTTGCCGGCGATTTCCTCGCCGGAGTCCTCCTGCAGAAAGTGCCGGCCCGTCACCAGCTCGGGTCCTTCGGCATGCGGCAAGAGCTCTTTGAAGCGCGTTGCGAACGTCTTGTGGTCGAAGACCTCGTCTTCCCGACCCCAGACCAGCAGCGTCGGGAGTTTCGACTTCCTCAGTTCGCGCTCGAGCCATTCGAAGCGGGCCAGGCCGCGTGCGCTTTCGTCGAGCGGGATCCAGCGCGGCCAGGTCCATGTGAGTAGGCGCGATGCGGGATCTGGCAGGATGCTCTCATAGACGCTCTGGGCCTCCGCCCTGAACTTCTTGCGGTCGACCACGGAAAGATACATTCCGCGACCTGTAAGCGCATTGTGACGTCCGAGAAGATAGGGGCCGACGAGGGGCGCGTGCATCATGCGCCAAGGAAAAATCCGCTTGTGGAAGTCGGCCGGAGGCAGCGGCCATGCCCAGGTGCTCATGATGACCAGAGCGCGGACCCGGTCCGGATTGGATAGAGCGAACCCGAGGCCAGTGGGGCCGCCCCAATCGTGACAGACGATGGTCGCGTTGCGCACGTCGAGCTGTCGCAGGAGGCCGGTTAGATTGGCGATGTGGCCGTCGAGCGTGTGGGCCTGTTCGCGGACGGGCTTCTCGGACAGCCCGAAGCCGACCATGTCCGGAACGATCACGCGCCTTCCTGCCTCGGTTAGCGGCTGGATGAATTTCCGGTACAGAAAGCCCCAGGCCGGGTTGCCATGCAGGAGAACGACCGGATCGCCGGTGCCCTCGTCGACGTAGTGCATGCGCCAGCCGTTGACTTGCTTGAATCTCGGATCGTACGGCCATTGGCCGTGCTCGAACCTATGCGTTGCTCCCGATGCTTCCATTATTTTCCTCCCTAGCCAAAGAAGATCACGGCCTGGCCGTTGAGACCTGGCAATGTAACCACCGGTCCCAAGGATTCGCCGGTCGTAAAATCGAACGCGACGACCTCGTCCTGGGCGACGCAGTACAGCTTCCCGTCCGGTCCGAAGCGTAGCCCGCGCGGCTTCCTGAATCCGACCCGGCGATCCGGAGTCAGGACGCGAACGAGACGGCCGTCGGATCGGTCGTATTCGCGGATGGTCGTCACCGCGTCCGGAGCACCGAAGGGATGTTCGCTGCTGACGAGCACGTTTCCGTTCGGCGCGATCGTGAGATCCAGCGGACTGAGGTCCGGATCCTGGACATTCCAGGAAGGCTTGACCGCTCCCTCCGGATCGAAGGCCAGAATGGTGTTGTCGCCTTCGCCGCCCGGGCCGATGCCGGACGCGAGAAAGAGGGTGCCATCCGGGCCGAAGGCAAATCCGCGTGGGAACGGTACCACGGAGGATGGAAGCACGGCTTCTGCAGCTCCATCGAGGGTGGGCGCAAAGGCCATAATCGTCCGCGCGGCTCGCATTCCTACATGGTACCGGCCGTCGGGGCCGAAATTACCGCCGCCTGGGTTCAGCCAAGGTATCACGCCGGTCTCGCGCACCACACGCCCATTGTCGTCGAGCGCCAGAATGCGGTCCGAGCCGCTGTTCACGAAGAGGAGTGATCCGTCGCTGCCGAGTCCGCGCGGGTCGACGATCCGGACGTCGTCACTGAAGGGGCCGAGCGCCTCGCCGTCCGCATCGAACGCCAGGAGCTTGCCGTACCCCGAGCCATTCGCGCCCGATGCGCTCGTTACAAGAAGGACCATCGAAGGCTCCTGTGGTTGTTCTCAAGCGATCATCTCGAGGGCGAGAGCGATTCCTTGCCCGCCGCCGATGCACATCGTGACGACGCCCTTCTTGAGGTCGTCTCGACGCATCGAATGGAGCAGCCGGGTCGTCAGCACGGCGCCGGTAGCACCGATCGGATGTCCGTGCGCGATGGCGCCACCCTCCACGTTCACGATCTCGGGCGGCAGCTTGAGCTCCTGCATGACCGCGAGCGCTATTGCGGCGAATGCTTCGTTGATCTCGATGCGCTCGACATCCTGATTGGTCCAGCCGGCGCGTGCCAGCGCCTGTCTGACGGCAGGGATCGGGCCGAGCCCGAACATACCCGGCTCGACGGCCGCGATGCCGTACGACACCAGCCGGGCAACCGGCGCCAGACCGCGTTTGTCGGCCCAATCCTCGCTCGCCAGCACCATCGCCGCAGCGGCCGTGTTCAGGCCGGGGGCATTGCCGGCGGTGATCGTGCCGCCCTCGCGGAAAGCCGGCTTCAGCTTGGCGAGCGTCTCGATCGTCGCGTCCGGACGGTTATGCTCGTCGGTCCGGAACGTGTTCGCTCCCTTTCGCGCGCGAACTTCGACCGGCACGATCTCGCCCTCGAATTTGCCGGCGCTCTGCGCGGCGGAAAAGCGGCTGTGCGAACCCAGGGCCCATTCGTCCTGCGCTGCCCGGCTGATCTGAAACTTCGCGACCAGGTCTTCCGTGTGCCAGCCCGAGTGCGCGTCCGAGAAGGCATCGTTGAGCCCGTCGCGCAGCACGCTGTCGTAGAGGGTTCCGTCGCCCATGCGGTGACCCCATCGGCCGCGCGTGACGAGGCAGGGAGCGGCGTCCATGTTCTCCATGCCGCCGGCGATGGCCGCATCGACAGAACCCATCAGGATTTCATGCGCCGCGGAGACGATGGCCTGCGCGCCCGAACCGCAGACGCGATCGACCGTCATCGCAGGTACCTGGACGGGAAGCCCCCCGTGAATCGCGGCCTGGCGGGCGGGATTCATCTTGTTGCCGGCCTGCACCGTGTTTCCCATGACCACAGTGCCGATCTCGTCGGGTCGCAGCATCGATCGCTGGAGAGCGGCATTGATGGCCGCTGCGCCCAATTCGACGGCAGGAATATCCCTCAAGGTGCCGCCGAACGTCCCGATGGCCGTACGAACAGGCTCAGCGATCACTACCGAGTGCTTCGATGTCATGAAAAAATCCTCCGCCGAGTTGACGCGCAGGGAACACGTGCCGACAAAATTGCGGAGCCGGCTACGATCTCGGCAGTGCGCTTGTCGCAATAATGCTTATTCCTGCGTGGCATATATGGACCGACGGCTATTTGGTCTGCTAACCCAAGCCGCCCGTCGACCGTCGAATTTGGGCTATCAACGTATGGTCTCATTGTTTACGCTGCATTTTCTAGCCGTGACAGGCGCTGGTGGTCGACTCGCCCCCTGAGGCATCGCGCGGTAGACTAGGGCGGATCTGGCACGGGTACTTGCTGTCCCCGAAAGAGAGAGCCGCGATGCCGAGCCACGACCGCGGAATGCGTGTATGAACCGTCGTCACGATGGCCGGCCCGGTGACGTGCTTTGCTTTGGGCCGTTCAGTCTGTTCGTGGCGGCCAGGCTGCTGATGAGGGCTGATGAGACGATACCGCTTGGCGGACGCGCTCTCGACGTTCTGATCGCGCTGGCGGAGCGAGCTGGCGAGACCGTCGGCTACGATGAGCTGATATCGACTGCGTGGCCTAGCGTGACGGTGGATGAATCCAATCTCCGCGTTCAGATTGCATCCCTGCGGAAGGCACTCGGCGGAGAGGATGGGGCTCGTTACATATCGAACGTTGCCGGTCGTGGCTATTGTTTCGTGGCGCCCGTATCGCGTTCGACGGAGCGGCTGCCTATTGCGGAAGGCGAGCGGCCCAGAAAGCTGCCGCCCCCATTGGGACGGATGGTCGGTCGAGATGACGTCGTGCGCGCCGTATCGGAGCAGCTCCTGACAGCGCGGTTCGTCAGCATCGTCGGCCCCGGCGGCATAGGCAAGACGACGGTAGCCGTTTCGGTGGCGCACGCATTGTTGGGCGGCTTCAGTGGTGCCGTTTCCTTTGTCGATCTGAGCGCGCTGACGAATCCGCAACTCGTTCCAACGGCAGTCGCGTCGGCACTTGGTTTCATTCTTCAGTCCGCCGATCCGTTCGGCAGCCTTGTGTCTTTTCTCGGTGACAAGAAGATCCTTCTTGTTCTCGACAACTGCGAACATGTGATCGAATCGACGGCGGTGCTGGCCGAGCGGGTCGTCAGCGAGGCGCCACAAGTACATATCCTTGCGACCAGCCGCGAAGCGCTACGCGTCGAAGGTGAGCGTGTCCATCTGCTCTATTCGCTCGACTGCCCGCCTGATCAGGTCGGTCTGACCGCCGCAGAAGTGCTGAAATTCCCTGCTGCGCAGCTTTTTATGGAGCGGGCGGCCGCCGGCGGTTACAGCGTAGCGTTGGGCGATGAAGAGGCGCCGATCGTCGCCAACATCTGCAGACGGCTCGACGGGATCGCGTTGGCTATTGAGCTCGCCGCAAGCCACGCCGGCTCTCTTGGGATTCGCGGAATTGCGGAACTTCTCGACAATCGCTTCAGCCTCCTCTGGCACGGACGCCGAACCGCGCTGCCCCGGCACCAAACTCTGCACGCGATGCTCGACTGGAGCTACAACCTCCTTCCCGAACACGAAAGGGCTATTCTGCGCCGACTATCGGTGTTCGTGGGGGATTTCACGTTTGAGGCAGCCAGCGCCATTGCCTACGCTGCGGAGCCGGACGAGGAGGGCTCTACGGGGGCCTTCGAGAACCTGCTTGCGAAATCGCTTATCTCCACGACGCCGGTACACGGGCCGACGTATTACCGGCTGCTCGACACGACGCGCGCCTATGCCAAGGCAAAACTAGCCGGGCGAGGCGAGCTGGATCATATCGCCCGCCGGCATGCGAATTTCTTTTCCGACTTTCTCCGGGATGACGAGCTCGTTCAGTCGAGGTTCGGGGAGTGGGATCTTTCCGGCTATGCCTCGCATATTGGCAACGTGCGGGCGGCGCTCGAATGGGCGTTCTCAGACGACGGTGACGTTTCGATCGGTGTGGAGCTCGCTGCCTGGGCGGCTCCCCTGTTTGTTGGACTGTCCTTGCTTGAAGAGTGCGCTCGGTGGTGCGAGCGGGCGCTTGCGTGTCTTGAGGACGGTGCGCGAGGCACAAGACAGGAGATGATTCTGCAGGAAGCTCTGGCGTTGTCCGCAATGTACACCAGCGGAAACTCGGAACAGGTTCATGCCGCGATCGAGCGTGGTCTCGCGATCGAGGAGACATTCGGTGACCGGCGCCACAAGTTGCAGCTTCTTTACGGTCTGTATCGGCTTCTCATGAGGCTGGGGGATTTCCGTGGCGCGCTCGATACCGTGCGGAAGGCCGCAGCTTTTGCGGAGGATGCGCAGGATCAGGCGGGTCTGGTGGTGGCCGATTTCATGCTTGGTGCCTGTTACCACTTCATGGGCGACCAATCGGCAGCTCAATTCCACGACGAGCGCGGCATGACCCGCGCGGCCAACACCGGCACGGTCATCCCTAACTTCTTCGGGTTCGACTATCGGATCTACGCCCCGATCAGTCTCGCGCGGACCCTATGGTTGCGCGGTTTTGCCGACCAGGCGCGCCAGCTCGCAAAGACCGCCATCGATGGAGCCGGACATGACAACCCGCTTTCGATGTGCGTCGCGCTTGCCTACGGTTCGGCGGTCTTTGTCTGGAGCGGAGATTTCGACATGGCAGCCGAGTACGCCGAGCGGCTCGTCAAATATTCGGACCGATATTCGATGGAACCATATCGCGCCGCCGGAGATGGGCTTAAGGGTACGATTGCTATCGCGCGCGAGGACTTGGTTGCCGGCGTTGACTTGCTACGAAGTGCGATAGGCACTTTGTCGGCGGGAAGGCCAAACCACCAGCTAACGCCCTTTGCGGGAGCACTGGCCGAGGGCCTCCACATGATCGGGCAAGTGGAGGAGGCCCTGATCACGGTCGACGGGGCGATCTCTCGCGCCCACGATTGCGGATCGACCTTCGATTTGCCGGAACTCTTGCGGGTCAAAGCCCAGATTCTAGCGGCGATCCCGCGTTATGGCTCTGGGCCTGCTATAAATTGCCTGTCCGAGGCCATCCAAGTCGGACGCAAGCAGTCTGCGCTCGCCCTTGAGCTGAGATCGACGATGAGCCTGGCGCGCTTGTTGGCCCAAGAAGGACAGCGCGATCAGGCCGGTCATGAACTCGGTCTCGTTCTGAATCGTTTCACGGAAGGATTCCAAACCAGAGATCTCAAGCTGGCGCGCGCCCTCCTGGACGATTTGCTGACGTCATCGTAGGTCAGATCACCCGTTCGGAGATGCCACCATCCGGACGCGTCCGAAGCGGTGACGCCGACGAAGCGCTGAGCGCGACAACCATCGATTCTGCCGATTTAATAAATTTTTACATCATACAATGATCCGTCGGTCGGAAGATGATGCACCCTGTTGAGGTGGCGCAAATTCGTGATGGCGGTCCTTCCGCATGCCAAATCCAGGTTCTTCGACCAGCGGTCCGATTAGCCTTCCACCCCTCATAGCGGCTTTCGTAGAAGCCACGAACGGCTTCGACCTGGATCGGATGATGGCTACCTTTGCTGACGACGCGCTCGTCAACGATCAGCTGCGTGACTATTGGGGCAAGGCGGCCATCAGGCGTTGGGCAGAGCGTGATCTCATCGGCGAAGAGCTGACGATCGCAGTCACGAAGGTCTTGAAGCACCACGACAACTTTGTCGTGACCGCCAACGTCGATGGAAATTTCGATATGCGTGGTTTGCCGGATCCGCTGATTCTGGCCTTTTATTTCACGATCGATCGTGACCTCATCGCCCAGTTGATCATCTTGCGCAATCGTCAGGATATTTGACGTATCGTCAGGCGCATCTTCCGCGCCCTTGATCCACTACCCCGGGCGCGTCTTCAGCCCGTCCGATTCACAAAATATTAGAACGTTTAACTGGCCTCCGAGGAGGAGCTGCGTGACGCTAGGACCCGCAACAGCGTTATCGGGTCTACCTGCGGGAGAGCGCACATGTGCGAGACAAGAAGCCGGGTCGGTGCCGCGGTAGCCAGTCGAACATTCGGCAGCGGTGAGCCGTGTCCGGCCTGGAGTATGACCCGGCCTGGCCGCGCACGGGACGGTCTCGGAATTGGCCTGTTCATCGCCGGCAGGCGCTCGGGATGCTGGGGTCACCGCATCGACATCGTTTCCACGCCCTGCCCCGGTTCTCGTTTTTCCGTTTTCGTCGCGCGTTTCGATGCGATGGCACCATATTCCAGACCGGAATGAACCATATCGCCAGCCCGCATCTGCCGCAGCGCAGGGGAATGGGTGAGGGTGCGGTCCTAGAGTTCACATGAAGAAGGAGAGAGAAAATGATAAACGGCTTCACGCTTCACGACACGAACACGGCGCCGGCAGCGTCCGGCGAAATGCTAAACGGGATCCAGAAAAGCTGGGGCTTCGTGCCCAACTTGCATCGCATTCTCGCGCAGAGCCCGGCGGCGCTCGAGGCTTACAGCACCCTCTGGGGGATCGCCGAAAAGACGAGTTTCACCCCGCAGGAACGCAACATCGTCTATCTCGCCATCATCTATGAGAACGAGTGCACTTATTGCATGGCCGGCCACACCAATCTGTCGCGCATGGCGAAGGTGGAGCCGGAAGCGATTTCCGCCGTCCGCGAAGGACGTCCGATCGCCGACGCGAAGCTCGAGGCACTGCGCCAGTTCGCGGCCAAGGTCACGCGTCAGCGCGGCGTCGTGAGCCAGGCCGAGGTCGCCGCCTTCAAGGCCGCGGGCTACGACAATCAGGCGGTGCTAGACGTGCTGGTGCTCGCCGCCACCAAGCTGATCTCCAACTACACCAATCATCTCGCCGAGACCCCGAACGACTCGTTCATGAAGGGGGCCGAGTGGAATCCTCCCGGCAAACTGAAGCCCGCGGCCTGACCACGCTGCGATGAGCCGCCCTCGCGTGAAGGCGGGAGCGGCCTCTTCTTCGACACCGAAATCGACTTCCCGATTTCCGCGGTCGTGTGATGCGGCTGCGCAACGGCGCTCGACACAACTCGACACAAGGAGTGGCGAAAATGAATGCAATTCTAAACGCGGCAATGAGTCCGCTTACCATGATCATGCGGCGGTCCGGCCTGCTTACTGAGGACCTCGACTACCATCTGGTGCGCGCGTCGATGGTGATCATGTTTCTCTTCTTCGGTTACCAGAAGTGGTGGCCGTATGAGGCCGAGCGGCTTGTGCCGTTCATCAGCAACGGCCCATTGATCTTTTGGCTCTATCCGGTTTTCGGCCATCAGGGCGCGAGCTGGTTTCTCGGCGTCAGCGAATGGACATTCGGTACGCTGCTGTTCGCGGGCTTCTGGGACAAACGCCTCGGTGTTCTTGGCGCCCTGGGGTCGACCGGCACCTTCATCGCCACCGTCACGATCATCCCCTTCATGCCCGAGGGGTGGGATCCCGCGGCTGGATTTCCGGCGATGACTGGCAACGTGCCGTTCCTGATGAAGGATGTGGTTCTGCTGGCGGTTTCCTTCTACCTGCTGCGACAGGACGTGGTGCGTGTCGCCCGGCATGAGCCAGCGCGGCGTCGCGTGAAAGGCATGGAATTCGTCCATTCCGCGCGGGAATGAAAGATATTGCTCTGACCTGGCTGCCCTTTGGGCTCGCGGACCCGCATTTTTGTCGCCGTCACATCGTAAAGGAGACGAGGGATGATCAACGGTTTCACACTTCACGACGCGTCCTCGGCGCCGGCGGACTCGACGGAGATCCTCGACAGCGTTCAGAAGTCCTGGGGCCTCGTTCCGAACCTCCACCGCGTACTGGCGGAGAGTCCCGCCGCCCTGGAAGCTTACGCGACCCTGTGGAGCATCGCGGAGAAGACGGGCTTCACGCCGCAGGAGCGCAACGTCGCCTATATCGCGATCATCTACGAAAACGAGTGCACGTACTGCATGGCCGGCCACACGAACCTGTCGCGCATGGCGAAGGTTGAGCCGGAGGCCATCGCGGCTGTACGGGAAGGACGGCCGATCGCCGATCCCAAGCTCGAGGCCTTGCGTCAGTTCGCGGCCAAGGTGACGCGAAGCCGCGGAGTCCTCAGCGAAGCGGACGTGTCTGCATTCAAGGCGGCGGGCTACGACACCCGCGCGATGCTGGACGTGCTCGTCCTCGCCGCGACCAAGCTCATCTCGAACTACACAAACCACCTGGCGCAGACACCGCTCGACCCTTTCATGAAGGGAGCCGAGTGGAACGCGCCGGGCAAGCTGAGACCCGCCGCTTGACGCGCGAAGGCCGCCGTTCGCCTCTGCGTGGCGGCCTCGCGCTTAGCGCACAGAGAGATCGCAGATGATCGAGCTCTACTACTGGCCTACTCCGAACGGCCACAAGGTTACGATGTTCCTGGCAGAGGCCGGGCTGGATTATGCGATCCATCCGGTCGACATCAGTGGCGGCGATCAATTCAAGCCCGAGTTTCTGGCGATCTCGCCGAATAACCGCATGCCGGCGATCATCGACACCGCGCCGGCCGACGGCGGCGAGGCGATCAGCGTATTCGAGTCGGGCGCCATTCTGCTGTACCTGGCCGAGAAGTCCGGTCGCTTCATTCCCAAGGATGTGCGTGGCCGCAAGACCGCGGCGGAGTGGTTGTTCTGGCAGGTCGGTGGGCTCGGACCGATGGCCGGTCAGAACCACCATTTCGGCGTCTACGCCCCGACCAAGATCCCGTACGCGATCGACCGCTACGTCAACGAGACGAACCGGCTCTACGGCGTGCTCGACCGGCACCTGGAAAACCGCGCCTTCATTGGCGGCGACAGCTACAGCATCGCCGACATGGCTTCGTATCCCTGGGTCGTTCCCTGGAAGCGTCAGCAACAGAATCTGGAGGACTTCCCTAACCTCCGGCGCTGGTTCGACTCGGTGCGCAGCCGCCCCGGCACGCAGCGGGCCTACGCCAAAGGCGAGCCGTACTCGAGCCGCCCGGCCGTCACGGAGGAGGGGAAGAAGATCCTGTTCGGACAAACCGCGACCAGGGCGTCGGTGGCGTGACGGTTCAGGGAGAAACACGTGGAGAGGATAGTGCGATGACGAGACGCGAAACCGTCGATGTAGGCGGTGTTCCGATCAGCTATCTGACGGCCGGCAAAGACGGGCCTTTGGTTCTCCTGCTTCATGGTACCTATTGGAGCCGTGTCTGGCTGCCGGTGCTCGACGACATCGCTGCTGCGGGTCTCCGCCCGGTGGCGGTGGATTTTCCCGGCTTCGGTCGCTCCGGAGGGGAACTCACGGTTGCCGATGCTTCGGTGCCGCGTCTCTCGGCCTGGCTCGTCCGTTTCCTCCAGGCGCTCGGACACAAGGACCCGGTCATGGTGGCCGGTCATGACATCGGCGGAGGCGTCGCGCAGCACTTGATGCTCGCGAAGGCGGTGGAGGTACCGCGCGTCGCGGTCGTGAACGGAACCATGTACGACTCTTGGCCGGTACCCGGCGTCGCCCGCTTCCGGGATCCGGCGGTCGCTGCGGCCACCACGCGCGACGACATTCTGGCCGCGCGTCGCGTATCCGTCGTGAAGGCGCTTGGACGCCCGGCAAGCGAGGCCGAGATTGCGGAATATCTCGACCCGTGGACGGACCCGCGGGTCGCCCGATCCTGGCTGGCGCTCGCAGGCGCTGCCGACCATCGCTACACTATGGAGATGCTGCCGGCATTGCTGCACTCCAAGACCCCGAAGCTCCTCGTCTGGGGCGAGGACGACGGCTTCCAGACGGTCGACTACGCCGAACGCTACGCACGCGAGATTCCGCAAACGCGGCTCGTCCGGATCAAGTCGGCCGGCCACATTCCGATGGAGAACGACACCAAGGCGGTAGCTGGAGCTCTGGCCAAGTTCTTCGCCGCCGAACGCTGAGGGAGGGCTGCAATGAAGGTTGCGATCCTCGACGACTACCAGAACGTGGCGCTGCGGCTCGCTGACTGGTCTGACGTCCGTCGGCACGCCGAGATCGTCGTGTTCAATGACCACTTGGCCGACCCCTCGGCCGTCATCGAACGGTTGCGGCCGTTCGATGTGGTTTGCGTCATGCGGGAGCGCACTCCGCTTCCCAGGGAGATTCTGCAGCAGCTACCGAACCTGAAGCTGATTGCTTCGACCGGGCCGCGAAACGCGTCCATTGACAGTCCGGCCGCGACCGATCTCGGGATCGCAGTCACCGCGACAGGATACGACGCGACGCCCACCATCGAGTTCACCTGGTCGCTCATCCTGGCGAGTATGCGGGGCATCGATCACGAGGCCGCCTCGCTCAAGGCGGGCGGGTGGCAGACCGGCCTCGGCTCGAATCTGCGAGGTAAGACCCTCGGGGTCGTGGGCTTGGGCAACATCGGAAATGAGGTCGCGCGCATCGGACTTGCTTTCGGCATGAAGGTGATCGCCTGGAGCCAGAACCTGACCGCGGAGAAGGCCAGTGCCGCCGGTGCCGTCCTCGTCGACAAGCAGACGCTGTTCCGCGAGGCGGACGTCGTCACGATCCATCTCGTCCTGAGCGGGCGCACCAGAGGCCTGGTCGGCGGGTCCGAGCTTGCCTCGATGAAGCCGACGGCGAGGCTCGTCAACACGTCGCGCGCTCCGATCGTGGACGAAGCGGCTCTGATCGAAGCGCTGCAGGCGCGCCGAATCGCCGGCGCTGCAATCGACGTGTTCGACGTGGAGCCACTGCCTCCGGATCATCCGTTCCGGAAGTTGCAGAACCTCCTGGCGACCCCTCACATCGGCTACGTGACCGAAGATCTCTATCGGACCTTCTACGGCGATGCCGCGGACAACATCGCGAAATGGCTCGAGGCCAACGCATCGGCCGCGTGAGCTTCTTCACGCGCGACAATCATCCACAACAACGAGGATTGAAATCATGAATACGACCAATCAAAGCAAGATCGCTCCGCAGAAGGTCCTGATCACAGGCGCAAGCGGCCTGCTGGGCGTCGCGGCCATCGAGAGGTTTCTTGATGCGGGATGGGACGTGGTAGGCGTCTCACGCCGCAAGCCCGAACTGCCGAGCGGCCGCGACGTCGATTTCCTGTCCGTCGATCTGCGGGATCGGGAAAAGGCCCGCGCCGCATTCGAGCCGCTGACCGACGTCACGCACGTCGCCTACACGGCCCTGCACGAAAAGCCCGAGCTGGTCGCCGGATGGTCGAGCAAGGACCAGATCGATACCAACAACGCGATGCTGCGCAACGTGGTGGAGCCCATCGTCCGCAGCGCGACGAATTTCCAGCACATCAGCGTCCTGCAGGGGACCAAGGTCTACGGCGTGCACTTGCATCCGATCCCGATCCCCGCCCGCGAGCGTGATGCCCGCAAGGATCACCCGAACTTCTTCTTCGATCAGGAAGCCTATGTGGGTGAGATGGGGGCCAAGCACGGTTTCAGCTATACGGCTCTGCGTCCGCAGCTCGTCACCGGTCCCACCCCAGGGGCGCTGAACGTGCTCCCCGCCATCGGAGCCTACGCGGCAATCCGTCGCGAGAAGGGTGAGCCGTTCGGCTTCCCGGGCGGCCCGTCGTTTGTCTGGGAAGCGGCCGATGCAGATCTCGTCGGGGACGTGGCGGTCTGGGCTGCGCAGTCGCCTCAGGCAGCGAACGAGGCTTTCAACATAACCAACGGCGACGTGTTCGAGTGGCGCAATGTGTGGCCGGGGATCGCCGAAACCCTCGGCGTCGAGGCCGGACCGGACACGCCGATGAGTGTGACGGCGTACCTCGCGGAACACGCCGACGTTTGGGGCAAGATTGTCGCGAAGTATGGTCTTCGCTCGCGGAGTCTGCGGGATCTCGTCGGTCAAGGGGACCAACATGCCGACTTCGCTTTCGCCTATGGCGCCCCGGCGGGACCGAGGGCCTTCGTGAGCACCGTCAAGCTGCGCCAGGCCGGCTTCGTAACGGTGGTCGACACGGAGGTGTCGTTCCGCAAGGCCCTGCAGTCTCTGATCGACAATAAGCTCTTGGCGCCGGCCTCGAAGCAAGCGGCTGCCCGGCTCTCAGTCGCATCCTGATTGGAAGGAAGGGAATGATGCCAAGACTGCAAGGTAAAGTGGCGCTCATAACAGGCGGTAGCAGTGGTCTCGGACTCGCGACGGCCCAGCGGTTTGCGAGGGAGGGGGCATTTGTCTACATCACAGGCCGCCGCCAGGACGAGCTCAAAATGGCGGTTGCCCTGATTGGAGAGCGCGCAGCGGCCGTTCGAGGGGACGTCCAGAACCTCCAGGATCTCGATCGGCTCTACGAGAGGATCCGGAGCGAGAAGGGAAGGATCGACATCCTGGTCGCAAATGCGGGCTTCATCGATCCGGAGCCGTTCGTCGAAGTGACGGAGAAAAATTTCGACCAGACCTTCGGCATCAATGTGCGCGGGCTTCTGTTCACGGTTCAGAAGGCGCTGCCTCTCTTCTGTGACGGAGGCGCCATCGTCCTGATTTCGTCTATCGCCGCCTTCAAGGGCATTCGGGGCTACACTGCCTACAGCGCCACCAAGGCAAGCGTTCGTTCGTTTGTGCGAACGTGGACCGCTGAACTCAAGGACCGCGGCATCCGTGTCAACGCGATCAGTCCGGGCGCGATCGACACGCCCATCATCGACGCGCAGGCGGCAACGGAAGAAGGCGCCGACGCGATCAGGGAGAGCTTCAAGGCTGCCACCCCGCTCAACCGCCTTGGTCGCCCGGAGGAGATTGCTGCGGCAGCGCTGTTCCTGGCTTCTGACGAAAGCAGCTACGTGGCCGGAGCTGATCTCGTCGTCGATGGCGGACTGAGCGCGCTTTGAGTTTGGAGATGCTATGTTGGCAATCCCGCGTCGCTACAGTCACTTCATCTTTGGCGTTATCCAATCGGGATTGACTTCCTTTGCTGCTGCAGGCATCGCGAGCCTTTCCGCGTCCGCAACCGGCCATTTCCCGTGGAATTGGCTCGGCTCATGGCTGGTTTCGTGGGCCGTGATGTCGCCTGTTGTCCTGCTCGCCGCGCCAATAGTAAGATCATTATCAATGGCTCTTACATGAGAAGAGTCGACGGACTAAGGGCGCCAGCGCTGCAAACGCGTGATCGCATTCAGTTTCGACCCCCTGGACTGAAAGACTTCTAACTGCAGTCCTTCAGTAGTCGACAATTACGCCGAAACATGTGCTGGCGAAGTCATGCGGTGCAGACTTTGCGGGAGGGCAGCTCATCGCGCAAACCGGACCATCCATACCCAGTTCGACTGACTATAGACGGTATCGGGCGGAAATTGGCGAGAGGCCAAGAGGAGGCCGTTCCGACTTAGTATACGTCTACTGCGTCGATTGATTCCGATACTTGCCGAAGTCGCCATGCCTCCGAGCCGCGCAAATTTTACTGTGAATTCAAGATCGAAAAGTTGGGACGGATGTACCGCCGGGATTTGTCCGTCAGCTTTGAGAGATTGTGCTTGCGAGGTTGACCTCCATCGACGCGACCAAATGGTCCCACCAGTCGAGGTCTTACGGGAACGTTGAGCCCCACTTGATATTGCCGGTGGCCGTCCACCAAGCCGTCGGTTCGCAACTGTAAAATCTTCGGTTTTGCATGCGGCGACAAACCGAGGCCCACGCTAAGCAGCGGACATATGCTGCCGAAAATTACCAATATACGCCAATCGAAAGCCGAGCTTCGCGTTGGAAGCTCATATCACGAGACCGACACTTATTGCGGCTTCCATTTGCCGCGAAACTCTCTCGGTGTAATTCCGGAAAATCGTCGGAAAGCGCGTGTGAAGTGCGCGGGGTCAGAGTAGCCCGATGAAAATGCGACATCGATAATTTTGGCATTCGTGTCGCGAAGAAGTTTAGCGGCATTTTCAAAGCGGGCCCCGTCAAGGAGGTCAGAATATGAAACGCCCGCGCCTGACAGTTTGCGCTGAAAGCTTCTGATGCTGATGCCAGCCATCTCTGCGATTTCTGCGATAGTTGGAATTCTATCGTCCAGGTAGGATGGCAGCATCAATTTGACTGCTGAGACGATTTCGTGGCCGGACGGCCCAACGTCGTCGCTATGTGAAGGCGCCGGCGTCTCGACGGCGAGATTGGGGAGATCCAGGAATGAAACGGGAATATCGATCCACGAGGAATTCTGATCCGATATAAAGCGGGTATTTTGCCAGAACGATCGAGTCTCAAGGCTCGGTTCATAGCGGGCTTCGAAGGCCATCGTCGCCGGAACCCAGTGGGGGCCGGAAAATTGCCTTACGATATGCATCACGTAAACGTTCTGAAGCCACTGCGAATGCTCAAGATGCGGCACCCCGGCCGTGTCCGCGAGCTTGCTGCAAATTCTCACGTGATTGTCGTCGCGCTCCAGCCACACACTCACGGTCGTGTCTTCAATCGACGCCCATTTGCACAATTGCTGCAAGGCAATGAACAGTGTCGGGGAGAAGCGGATGATGGCGCGCATCTTCTCGCTCAGGTGGCCGAAATGCAGTTGGCGAGCAGCTTGAAATCCAATGTCTGTGATGCCTTGCGACCGCTGTGCGGCTTCCGCGAAACGTATGGCTAGCAGGATCGGGATATAGTGCTCAGGCTTTTCCTCTAAAGAAGCCGGAAGGCGAAACTTGGTCAGCAACGCCTCCGTTGGAGCACCGATCGCATCACAAATGGCAGCAAAAGGAATAATGAATTGGCAACGGGTCAAAGGAATGGTCATTTTTCTGTCTCGTGCAGAATTTGAGTTTCGGCGGCCTCTCCCGTTTCGGGATGCGGCTTGGCTGAACTGTCGAAAGCCTAACAGTTCTCGGTTGGCGCGTATTGCAAAATGTTGCCCGATGCATTTGGAGGCCGAAGGGGGGAGGGTCTGGGTTGACCCGCTGGGAGCAGGCGCGCTGTTCGTTTTCGGCTTGGCGGCTTATGGCAAGACCGCTCACGATTTCCCACTCATGCTCCAGCAAGAAGAAGGCTAGACGAGGCGTCACGGCGCTGCTCTTCACCAGATGTCTTCGGTCCTATGAAGCCAGTTCAAATACCTTCCCGATACTCGGTGCGGGCAGCGATTGCTGCCTCACTGTGTCACGGTGACGCAGCCCTTCTACACACAGCACTCCAGCTGGGGTTGAGCCCGCGCTCGTTGCAGCGTCATCTCGCCGGAATGGGCACCAGCTACAGTGACATGGTTGCGGAAGTGCGCCTCGATACAGCCTGCTACCTGCTTCTAGAATCCAACGAGCGTATATCGGACATCGCCTTGCGCCTCGGCTATGCGGGAACGAGCAGCTTCAGCCGTGTCTTCATGCGTTTGACAAGGATGCAACCTGTCATCTATCGGCGGCAGCGAACTGTTCAAGGAAATGACAAGTCCCGTCTCGTGAAGGAGCCGCATACGGGCAATCCGCAGAAGCCGTCGCGATTGGCGCGAAATGGCAAGACATCTTCCCAGCCAAGCGGGAGTAACGTCGTGCGCCCTAGACAAGGGAAAAAACCGTTCTAACGGCACTGACCGAAGAACGTTTGCCTCAGCCTGCCACCGCTGCGACAGGACAAACGATGTTCATCATTCTCGTCAGCTACCTTGTCTTGATTTGGCTGGCATTTTCAAAGTTCAAGCTGATACGCTTGACTTGGTCGTCCGGAGCCGTCGCGGCCCTTGCAGGCATTGCGATTCTCGCCGTCTTCATGGCGATGCTGAATTATCTCACCCCCAACGGGCGCGTCGTGGTCGTATCACGTGTCGTGGAGGTGACGCCGAACGTCAGTGGCGAGGTGATTGCGCTCCCCGTCAAACCAAACGTGCCGATAAAGGCCGACGAGGTCTTGTTCGAAATTGACCCGACGCCGTTTCGATACAAGGTCCGTCAGCTTGAAGCTGCACTAATCGCCGCTCAGCAGGCCGAGGTGCTGAAGGCGAATTACGATCAAGCCAATGCCGACGTGACGGGTCTTGAAAAGCAGGTCGCCTTTCATGAAAAGAGGCTGAACGATATCGCCTCCCTGACGAACAGCGGAGCCGCCACCTCGTTTCGTGAACAGGACACGCGCGAGCAACTCGATATTACGGTTGCCCAGTTGCAGTCCGCAAAGGCGCAACAGCGGAGCGCGAGGGCCTCGTTCGAATCGTCGATCGGCGGTGTCAACACCACCGTGGTGCAGACTCATGCGCAACTCGATGACGCAAAATGGGAGCTTGAGCAGACGACGGTCAAGGCGCCCTCGGACGGTTACGCCAGCGTCGTGGCGCTCGCGGTCGGTGCGCGCGCCCTGCAGGCGCGTGCGGCGATGTCCTTTATCGTAGAGTCCGACATTTCCATTGTCGGTGTGTTTTCGCAGAATGGCTTTGGCACCATCAAGCCCGGCGCGCGGGTGAGACTCGTTTTCGACAACGACCCTGGACGCATCTACGAGGCCAGCATCACGGAGATTCCGGAGGGCGTCGGTCAGGGGCAGATTGCGGTATCAGGGATGCTCGCTCGTGTCGGATCAGTCGGCGGTACGAGCGCGTATCCCGCGGTGATTTCGCTTCCAGCGGACGCCAACCGCTCCATCTTGCGCCTCGGTACGTCGGGCACGGCGACAGTGTTCGCCGAAAATGCGGGTCCCATCGGGCTCATCGCCCGTATCGTGCTCTGGGTCCAGTCCTATGCGGCTTATCTGTAAGAATTCGATAGCGATCCGGCAGCAAGAATTAGCGAAGGCCGCAGCCATTGGCGTGAAATGGCAAGATATCTTCCCCGGTTGCCGCGAAATGGCGGCGTGAAAACCACTTCCCGGTGCTCACCGGATGCCAGCGACGATGGTCTGAGTTGGGGCGGAGAGCATGACACGGGACACAGGGATCTGGCAGCCGAGGTGCCCCGTTTGAGGGCACGACTTCGGCCTGCCGCCGTGCGGACAGGATATAGAAAGGTGAACCAATGACAATACTGCGTGCCGCTCTTCTCGCCATTGCCGCTGCTGGCATGGCGTGTGTGCCGACGATCCTTTCCGCTCAATCGGCAGCCGAGCCGAAGCCGCACATGCCGTTGGAGAAATCCATCGGACAGTCGAAGCCCGAGGTCGTTCCGTCGTTGTTTGTTCTCAACTCCAAGGGCGCCAGCCTCAAGGACGGAAAGCTCGTTCTCGCCGGAGTTTCTCCGAATGCCATCGTATTTGCGGATCGCCCTGTGCGGTCTGCCGGGCATGATCTGACGACGCGGATCGTCGAGGATTGGGGCAGCGGCAGCGACAATTTCGCAAAGGATCCGCCGAACGCTACGGTGTCCGGATTCAAGAAGGACGGATCGGCTGTCTTCGACGCGGTGGTTGTGCTGAAGTCGCCGAAGCTCGAAGGCGACAAGCTGACTTTCGATGTCGATGTGCTCGAAGGTGATCTGGCAGGAGCCGATGGACCGGCATCGATCTTCATCGACATCATTGGCCGGCCGCTGACGCCGCTGTCGTTTGCTGGTGTCGCCCGCAGAACGGCTTGGCGCGGCGCTTACTATCGCGGCGCTGCTGTTGCCGGGGCCGCGGCTGTTGGAGCGGCTGCTGTGGCTGCCTATCCTTATTACTATGGGCCGCCGCGCTGTGGCTATTACCCCTATCCGCCTTGCTACTAGCGAGCCGCGCGGCAGTTCGAACGACCTTATGGCAGGAGCAGGCCGGGCGTCGCGATCATGAGTATGTGACAATCTTGCAGGCTGGTCGCTGTCGCGTCGCTGGCAAGCGCGGAGGCCGCGGTCAATGTGTCGGTCGGTGTATCAACCAATAAACTGCAATGGGTGCTCCGAGATCCGAATGCAGATCGATTCGATAACTCAATCGAACAATAATGGAGTACGGCAAATGTTGACGAAGCGAGACTTACTTCGCTCCACCGCGGCGATCGCCGCCGGCGCCGCGATTGCGAGGCCAAGCCGCATGATGGCACAGAGCTACCCTGGCATTATCGAGGCCAAGGACATCGCCGAAGCCGGATTCATCTACGGCCTGCCGATCGTGATGAACTACGGCATCATGTACGAATACGCCATTGACCGCAACTCGGGACAGTTCAAGGCGCCGTTCAATCAGATCAAGAACGAATCCCACGTCTTTACTTATAAAGATACCGCCGTCATTTCACCGAACAGCGACACGCCCTATTCGGTTGTGTGGATGGACCTGAGGGCGGAGCCGATGGTGCTTTCGGTCCCGGCGGTGGATCCAAAGCGCTACTACTCTGTCCAGCTTATCGACGGCAATACCTTCAATTACGGTTATATCGGCAGCCGCGCCACTGGAAGCGATGCTGGCGACTACATGGTCGTCGGACCGGAGTGGAAGGGGACAACTCCCGCCGGAATCAAGAAGGTGTTCCAGTCGGGCACGCTGTTCTCGCTCGCCCTGTACCGCACCCAGCTTCTTGATCCGGGCGACATCGACAACGTGACGAAGGTGCAAGCCGGTTACAAGGCGCAGCCGCTTTCCGCCTATCTGAAGCAGCCGGCGCCGCCCGCTTCGCCGGCCGTGAGTTTTCCGAAGATCGACAAGGAACTCGTGAAGACGAACTTCTTCGAGTATCTCGATTTCTGCTTGCAGTTCGCGCCGGCGCTCGAGAACGAGAAAGATATCCGGGCGAAGCTCGCGCGCATCGGTGTCGGGAGCGGAAAGACCTTCAGCTTCAGGGATCTCCCGCTTGAGCACAAAGCCGAGATTCTCATTGGAATGAAGCAAGGAGAACGAAAAATCGACGAGGCCATCGACAAGGCCGGCGTGTCGGTCGACGGATGGCGGCTCAGCTCCCTCTTTGGCGACGCCGCATTCTTCAATCGCGACTGGCTGAAACGCGCCGCAGGCGCCAAGGCGGGCATCTATGGAAACGATGCGGTGGAAGCGACCTATCCGCTCGGAAAATTCGATTCGGAAGACAGGCCGCTCGACGGCAGCCAGCATAACTACACGCTGACTTTCCCGGCCGGTCAATTGCCGCCGGTCAACGCCTTCTGGTCGGTGACAATGTACGATGGCAAGACCCAGTTGCTGATCGAAAATCCGATCGACCGCTACCTGATCAATTCGCCGATGCTGCCGACCTTGAAGAAGAACGCCGACGGGTCGCTGACGCTTTACATCCAGCACAAGTCGCCGGGTGCGGACAAGGAATCGAACTGGCTGCCGGCGCCGAACGGCCCGATTTATACGGCGATGCGGCTCTACTGGCCGAAAACTGAAGCGCCTTCGATTCTTCCGGTCGGCAAAGGGACGTGGCAGCCGCCTGGCATCAAGCGGACTTGACGGCACTTGGACCAATCATGCTGCGCGGAAAATGACTTGAGCGCGCGAACTCGTGCCGGCCTTTTTTGGCGGGCGCGAGTTCGAGCGTGACTCACAGGTTCCAAAGCAGCAATCGGAAAATGTTGAGCAATTGCACACAGAGCACTGATCCTCTCGCTGCAATACTCCGCCTGGCGGCAATACAATCGGCGCGCGCTCAGACCAACCTGAGCGCCTGCGTAGATAGCGAAGGACATGTCGACATTCAGGCGCTGACCTGCGCTCAACTTGCGGGCACCTGGCAGGAAGACGCGGATATGTTCCCAAGTGGTTGGTACGACGGTCTCGCCCGTATGCATCGTCTCAACGTCAGGAGAGCGAAAGAAGCGGAGCACGAGGTCATATCGTACTGCAAGGCCAAACCCAGCAAGCCGGTCGTCGAAGCGATTGCTGTCGTGTTCAAGGATATGCGCGCGATGCTTGGTATCAAGATGACACCGCGAGCCGATAGAAAGCCGAGTGGGAGGAGTTTTCCGTTGGCGGCTGTTAGCGACGTACCATTGCTCAGCCTTAGCTTTGACCAATATTCTGACATGGTTATTGGGGCGACGGTGGATTTCCTGCTGACTGGTCCCAGTCAAGCCCCTTGGTCGGTTGGTCATTGCAAATTGGGTTCGATCGTCTTGCAATTTGGCGTGGAGGGAGGCTCCAAGATTTTGCACGGCGTTTCGCGTCCGGATACTTTGAGCTTTATTTTCCAGGGCGAGCAAATTGCCGATCGTCTGATTTTTGACGGTCAAGTCCTTCAGCCTCGGGACTTTGTGGTGCTTCCGCCTGGGAGCGATTTTACGTTCGCGTCGTGCGGCATCCATCGTTGGATGTCGATTTCGATGCGTGTTGGGTTTTTTGAAACATTGTCTATTAAGACCGGCAGAAAACGTCTCGCATGGCTCGAGAAGGAAAAGCGCGTCATTTCGCCCCCGGAACAATTGTTCGAATGTTTGACTGCGGCAGCCGCGAGCACCGCCGTGCTTATGCGCGAGAAGCAAACGTCGACGCTCCATGGATTTGGTGTCGCCAGTTTAAATGCATTGATCACCGCAATTGCGGATTTGGATAGCGAAATGCGTCCCCCAACAGAAAAGTCCCGATTGCCCAGCGACACCGTGGCAAAAGCTTTGAAGTATGCCCGTGGTCTGAAATGGGGAGGGCTTCAGGTTGCTGACTTGGCCCTCGCTGCTGACGTAACAAGCCGGACACTGTTGAGGACGTTCCGGCAGCAGCTGGGCGTCGGGCCGGCAAGCTATCTTAAGCTACGTCAACTCAACATGGTCCGCCGTGCACTCCGCGGAAAATGTTTGCCGTCAAGTAAAGTCACAAACATCATGAGCGAACACGGCGTTACTGAATTCGGTCGTTTTGCCTCGGAATACAAGGCCCTTTTTGGCGAGCGCCCATCAGAGACGGTGGCGAGGTCGCGGGTACAAAGAGCGGGATGACGCGATGCGCTTGAGCCGGCGTCATCGGCCGCAGCGCGCAAATTCACTAAGTGCAATTCGCGCCTCCGAGCGCGCCTAAAAGAAGCGCGGACGCAGCCGCCTGCGAAATGGCATTCGGCACGTGATAGGCCGCCTTGTTCAGTGACCGGTTTCCGACGAAGCATTTGGCTTCAAGACTGGCCTTGAGGTCGGTTGATGCTGCCGAAACGGAAGCGTCGCACTGCAGTGTACCGAATTTGCAACGGGCCAACTTCTTTCTTCGGTTGTCCGATTTTACATAGCGACCGGTAGTTGACCCAAATATTTTCGGTACAGGCCCTCGAACTTGCGGCTGATGTGTTTCCAAAGGATTCAAAAATGAAAAAGATCGTACTCGCGGCTGCTGCGTTCGCTGCATTCGCAGCCCCTGCGTTCGCTGCCGACCTGCCGCAGCGAACTTACGCCCCGGTCAAGGCCCCCTTGATGGCTGCAGTCTACGACTGGACCGGCTTCTACATCGGCGGTAACGGCGGATATGGAACGAGCCGTAATTGCTGGGGCGTCGTACCGGCAGGTGGCGCGGTCATTCCCGACGGTTGCCACAGTCAGTCGGGAGGCGTCATCGGTGGACAGGTCGGTTACCGTTGGCAGGCTGGTCAGTTTGTGTTCGGTCTGGAAGGCCAGGGCGACTGGGCAAGCATGCGCAGTTCACACGTGAGTGTTGTTAATCCGCTTCTTACCGATTCTTCCAAGGTTACTAGCTTGGGCCTTTTCACCGGCCAGGTTGGCTACGCCTGGAACGCAGCGTTGCTGTACTTGAAAGGCGGCGCGGCGGTGACGAACAACAACCTTCTTCAAGCGACCACGTTTGGAGGCGTTGGCCTGAACTATGCGACCTCAACCCGTTGGGGCGGCGCCATCGGCGTTGGGTTCGAATACGGCTTCACGCCGAACTGGTCGGCAGCCATTGAATACGATCGCTTGATCATGGGGAATGCCAACAATTCCTTCTCGGTACCGGCAGGCGCTGCTGCTGTGGTCAATCAGATCAGCCAAGATGTGGATGTGATCACAGTGCGCGTGAACTACAAATTCGGTGGACCCGTCGTTGCGGCATACTGATCTTTGCTGGCTAACGCAAAGGCCGGCTTGGCAGCCGGCCCTCGTCGGCCTCTTGGCCCTTTTGGAGCGGAGTTTTCGTGATGAACGACATGAAGAAGTTTATTATTGGAGCAGCATTTGCTGCAGTCAGTTCTACCAGCGCCTTTGCGGCAGACCTTCCTGTGCAGGCCTATAAGAGCGCGCCCGTGGTGGCCCAGGTCTATAACTGGACCGGCCTCTATGTCGGCGTGAACGGAGGTTACGGCTGGGGCTCGCAAGATCCGCTGACGCTCGTCTCTAACAGGTTCGACCGTACAAGCTTCAATATCAGTGGCGGGATGCTCGGCGGCACCATGGGCGCCCAGATCCAGCAGGGGTATGTGGTGATCGGCCTCGAGGGTGATCTTGATTGGGCGAACATCAAGGGCAACGGCATCTCAAATCCGGCTATTGCTGGCATTGGGCAGGGTATTGCGCTCGATATCGCGTCCAAGGTCAGCGCCATTGGAACGGCAAGAGCACGCGTTGGCGTCGCTTTGAATAACTCGCTGCTCTACGTAACCGGCGGTGCGGCATTTGTGAAATCGAGCGCCAATGGCACCTCAATTGCGGGCTTGCCTTGCGGTACGCTTGGTGTGCTCCCGAATTGCGCGGCCTCCGCCTGGCGCCCTGGCATCGTTGCAGGCCTGGGCATCGAATATGGCTTCACACCTAACTGGTCCTTGAAGGGTGAATATCTTTTCACGCAGGTGGTCGGCACGGGCGCAAGCACGGACAAGCTCAACACCTTCCGCGGCGGCATCAATTATCGATTTTGAAATGGAAGATGCGGGGAGGGCGTTATTATGAGTCCTAAGGCATTGGCTCTTTGCGCAACGTTGGTTGCACTTGCCGGTCCTGCTTCGGCCCAGACGCCAACATGGACCCAGACGGGTATGCTTAGCTGTAAGCTTAACCCGAGCATTGGCTTCATTATCGTCGGACACCAGTCGATGGAGTGCCGCTTCGTGCCATCCATGCCCGGTCCCCCACAACTTTACGAGGGTGCCCTCAACACTGTGGGAATTGATATTGGGATAATCGGTGGCGGCGCTTTGGCGTGGGGCGTTCTGGCGCCCAGCGCCGGCGTTCCTGCCGGCGCTCTGGCTGGCACCTATGTTGGTGCAAGCGGTGATGTGGCGTTGGGCGTTGGTGTTGGGGCAAACGTTCTGGTCGGCGGATCCAACAGAAGCTTCGCACTGCAACCGGTGTCGGTCGAGGGCTCGGTCGCGCTGGATGTCACACTTGGTCTGTCAGCGCTTCAACTGCGATCGGTTCCTTGAGCAAAGCGCGCCTGCCGCGGAACACCCAAGTCGAACAAGAGATAGAGGATTTATAATGCGGTATTGTTACCTTCTTGCAGTTGCCATGACAACCGCTTGCTCCGGCGCTCTCGCCCAGACGCCGCTGTCGACCTACGTCGACAGCAACGGCTTCATCGATGTGCAGAAACTGACATGCGCCCAACTCGCGGGTACCTACCAGGAAGACGCGGACGCTCTGACGTCCTGGTACAGCGGTTGGTACAACGGTCTGGCCAAGAAGCACTACCTGGATCTCAGGAAGGGAAAGGTCGTGGAGCATGAGGTGATCCAGTACTGCAAGGCAAATCCTGACAAACTCATCATCGAAGCCATCGCTGTCGTATTCAAGGATGAGCGGGCGAAACTGGGAATTCGGATGAAGGCCGATTGAGAGAAGAGCGCCATTCGTTAGGTCTGGTGTTCGATGATAGGAGACCTGCTGATGTTGCCCATTGCGAAGCGTACAGTTGCCAACGTGCTGTTTGGTGGTTCAAACCGCACCATCGCACTGCAGCCACTCTCGGTGGAGGGGCAGGCGGGCATCAATGTTTCCCTCGGGGTATGCGGCCTGATCCTGGCGTTCGTATCGTGATGCCATGAGCACCCCCGCAATCAATCTGTGGCCACGATGGCTCAGGATATTGATTGTCGGAGCAGCCACGGCCACGGCGATTGGCAGCGGATGGTTCGCATATCGCTACTTCGCAAAGCCTGTTGTGCTCACCGTGGCTGCCGGGTCGGCCGATGGCGAGTCGCTGGCGCTGATCTCGGCGATATCAGCGCGCCTGTCGGCGTCGAACTCTCATGTCCTGTTGAAGGTCAGCGATGCCGGAAGTTCAGCGAAGGCCGCCGAATTGTTGGCGGCGGGCAAGGCCGATCTTGCAGTCGTTCGCGGCGACACCAGAGGCCTGGCGGACGCGCGGAGCGTTCTGCTCCTGACCCATGGGGTGGTCCTGATCGTGACGCCCGCGGCTGTCAGCGCCGACAGCCTCGGTGACCTACACGATACAACCATTGGCGTCGTCGGCGGCGCCATCAACGCTCCGACAGTTGAGGCCCTCAAGCAGGTGTATCAATTCGACCGCGCCAAGGTCACCTTTAAGAATGTTGCCATCAACGACGCTGCGGCGTCGCTCGCATCAGGAAAAGTTCACGCGTTGCTGGCCGTTGTTCCGCTAACGGAGAAATACCTCGCCAAAGTTAGGCAATTCTTTCACCAGGAACGCGCCAAAGGGGCGGGGCTAAAACTGATCGAAATCGAGTCGGCTGGCGCGGTCGCCAACGTCGCGCAGTATTACGAGAGCTATGACATCCCGAAGGGCACCTTGCGGGGCGCTCCGCCGGTTCCGTCCGATGACCTGACGTCGCTGCGCTTGTCGTATTTTTTCGTCGCCAACAAGTCAGTCAATGCCGACGCCATTACCGATCTGGCGCAGTCGCTGGTCGATGCAAAACGGGATCTGCTGTCACAGTTTCCGATATTGGCCCAGGCCGCGGCGCCGAGCACGGATGCGGACGCGTTGATCCCGATCCATCCGGGGGCTGCGACCTATTACAATGGCAACCAGCAGAGCTTCTTCGACAAATACGATGACAAGCTTTACTACGGGTCGCTGCTGCTCGGCTCTCTGATCTCCATCCTCGTGGCAGCCTGGCGTTTCGCCCGCTCAGGCCGCGGACCGGAAAGTATGCTGGAGCCGCTTTACGAGCTTGGCAACGAAATCAGGATGGCGAAGAGCGAGGCCGAACTGGACCAAATCGAACGGAGAATTGACAGCATCCTCAGGGCTGAACTCGCCAGAAATGCTGGCGGTGAGGGCGCCGACGGCGCCGAGATGGCCGCGCTAGGTCTTGCCTCTCAACGGCTCCAATATCTGATGAGCCATTGCCGGACCCGGCTCGGCCACACATTGGCTCGCCCGGCGAGCAACTAGCGCGTGCACGAACACTCACGCTGCTGGGCAAGCGCCGCATCCTTGATCTGGATCAGCGCGGGCGGCGACTATACTCCGGCCGCCTTGTCGGCTTGCTCGATGCACGAGCCGTGCCAGGCATACTTCCCCGTCCGTGCAATAGGGATCGCTTCGCCGTTCCGGCCATCAAGCGTGGGATCGATCCCGTCCATAGATGACCGTCCGTTCCGAAAAAGCGGCGGTATCTTCAGCGTTTGATGGACGATCGATAAAGGCATTCCGACAAAGAGAAATTCTGTAGTGATCTCAATCGCCCGAAAAGCAGGCAAAACGTCCGAATGAGTGCTGAAAGCACTCTGGAAATTCGAAGACTTCCAAGCTGAATACCGCAAGTCGTAGGGGTCTCAAGCCGCTGACTCGAAGAGTAATTTGAGATGGTTGCAGGTCCAGGATTCGAACCTGTCGCGGCCGTCTCGTCGGTGGACCTACGTGATATAGTACGACGTCCGATGACACTTCCTGAAACTAGCTCAAACTTGCCCGTGATGGATTGGAGCGAGAGTTCAAATGTTTCAATTGGTTAGAAGGCGACGTGTGGGCGACGTGTGCACCGGGAGATCAAAAAAATACTTTGGCAACCAACGTCAACTGTCGTTCTGCGGCTAACCGGATATCGGCGAGGCGGAGCGGCGCGCACAAGCAAACGCTGGCCGAACACGGGGCCGCCTAGGGAAATCTAAACTTCAACTATGAGAGTAGAGAATGCTGAGGACGCTCGACGCGTTGCGCTGAACGCCGGCAACTGGGCTCAACTCGCTACCCCTCTATCTTTTCCGCGATCAGCGCGATCTTCTGCCGCGTTGTTCTTGAGACGGAGCGATAACAGAGCTTTGGACGTTGGGAGACGATCCTTGGACCCTGAGAGACCCGGGCGCCTTTGGCTCTATGACCTGGAATAATACTTAGCACGCTAGGACCACTTCGTGCCGGATGACAAAGCGCAACATAGCCGAACCAGGTGCAACTTCTCGGCCGAGGTCTCGGTCATATGAGCATGGTACGACCCGCGCAGGTGAACGTTCATGGCGGATAATTCGGTTATGGGGGCAGAGGAATTCTTGTCCTTTGGGCCGTTTCGACTCTCGTCCGTTGGACGCATCCTGTACCGAGACGATAAGCCCGTGGCACTTGGCAGTCGCGCGCTCGATATCCTGATTGCACTGGTCGAGCGCGCTGGGGAGACCGTTTCTCGGCGAGACTTGATGAATCAGGTGTGGCCGGACTTGTTGGTGGAGGATGCGAACCTTCGCGTTCACGTCACGAATCTTCGCCGGGCGCTGCTTGATGGCCGCGATGGCGCTCGTTACGTGACGAACATTCCTGGCAGAGGCTATTGCTTCGTAGCACCTGTTAGGCGAACCACGGCGCCGCAACCGCATGCCGCCCGCGCTCTGCGCCATTCCTCGGCTCCGCCTTGCAATTTGCCACCGCGTTTGGAGCGCATGGTCGGGCGCGACGAGACTGTCTCTGAGCTCTCAGGGCTCCTTCTTCGGCACCGCTTCGTCAGCGTGGTGGGGGCGGGAGGCTTAGGTAAGACAACGGTCGCAACGGCCGTTTGCCACACGCTCCGCCAGAAATTCGACGGAGCGGTCTACTTCGTCGACCTCAGTGCGATTTCGGATGGCTCGCTCGTCGGGAACGCGGTGGAGTCAGTGCTTGGTCTGTCCACAGGCTCACAAGACTGTTTCGAAAGCCTTGTCTCCGTTCTCACCGGCAAGCGGACGATGCTCGTCTTGGACAATTGCGAACACGTGATCGACAGGGTCGCGCCGCTGGCCGAGAGAATTTTCGCCAGCGTGTCGGACGTGTTCATCCTTGCGGCCAGTCGCGAAACGCTTCGTGTAGAAGACGAGCATGTCTATCTGCTGCATCCCCTTGATGCACCTCCCGCCGGCGCCGACCTGACGGCGGATTGCGTAGTTGGTTGGCCTGCCGCCCAGCTTTTCATGGAGCGGGCGGCGGCTGGAGGATATCGCTTTCAGCTCAACGATAATGAAGCGCCGGCCGTGGCGAGCATTTGCCGACAGCTCGACGGGTTGGCGCTTGCGATCGAGTTGGTCGCCAGCCGGGTCGGTGCATACGGGATTCAGGGGACTGCCGACCTCCTGGAAAACCGATTCAAGCTGCTCTGGGAAGGTAGGCGTAGTGCTTTGCCGCGGCACCAGACCATGCGCGCCTTGTTGGACTGGAGCTACCATCTCCTGTCCGAAAAGGAGCAGCGCGTTCTTCGGAGATTATCCGTCTTTGCCGGGTTCTTTTCGCCCGATGCCGCACAGAGAGTTGTGGCCGACGAGGTGGTATCGGAACAAGATGCCGCCGAGGCGCTGGCAGGCCTGATCGACAAGTCCCTGATCGGGATCTCGACGGTCGGCGGAAAGATCTACTATCGTCTGCTGAATACGACGCGGTCCTACGCGATGCTCAAGATTGAGGAGACGGAGGAGCGCGATATCGTCGCCGGTCGGCACGCCCTATACTATTGCGACATGCTCCGATCGAGGTCGATCCGCGACTTCGACCGACAGGAACCAGGTTCGTACGGACTCCATATGGGCAACATTCGGGCGGCGCTTGAGTGGTGCTTTTCCTCTGGCGGAGACAGCAGGATCGGAGGCGAACTCACGGTCGGTGCTGCACCGCTATTTCTGTGCATGTCGCTGCTGAGCGAGTGTCGGCATTGGTGTGAACATGCGTTGGCCGCGCTGGAGACCTCCGATCGAGGAGGCGTGCCTGAACTCGTGCTCCGGCGATACCTGACAGTCTCGATCATGTTCACCAGGGGAGAACAGCAGGATATTCGTCATGCCCTCCAACGAGGGCTTGATCTTGCCGAAACGGTAGGGACGCCCGAGGATCAACTGTATTTCCACGCCGGGCTGCATCTCTTTCTGATCCGCGTTGCCGAGTTTTCCGGCGCCGCGGAGGCGGCCGAACGAAGCGCCGTCCTGGCGGCGGACCTTGACCGAGCGGACGCCATGGTGGCGGCGGAATGGATGCGCGGCGCTGCCTACCACCTGATCGGCGACCAGCGGAGAGCACAACACCACTGCGAGATCGGATTCAGACGGGCAGCCTCGCTCGGACAGCTTGAGGTCAATGTTTTCGGTTACGATTATCGTGTTCGCAGCCTCGCGGTCTTTGCCCGTGTCCTGTGGCTGCGTGGGTTTCCGGAACAGGCCGAACGGACAGCGCGCCAGGGAATCGAAGAGGCAGAGCGCTGCGGGCATCCCGTAAGCCTATGCGCTACCTTGTTCTATACGGTATCGGTTGCATTATGGGATGCGGACTACGAGCTTGCCAATGGGCGTGTGGAGCGCCTTGTCGCTCATGCGGCGAGACATTCGCTTGCTTCCTACCATGCTATCGGGCTTGGGTTCAGGGGGGAATTGGCGGTGTGCCGGGGAGGCGCAGCATCCGGGGTCGCCATGCTACGTGATGCTCTTGCCGCTCTCCATCAGGAACAGCACCATATGTTCATGACGGCGTTTCAACGTGCGTTAGCTGAGGGCTTGGCGCTCAGCGGCCAGGCGGAAGAAGCGGCAAATATGATCGATGGTGCTCTCGTCAGGGCGACGGAGCGGGGCGAGACCTATGAGCTTCCGGATCTCTTGCGCGCGCAAGGAGAGATACTCTTGGCTCTGCCGCGCCCTGATGCGACCCTTGCCGAGGAGTCGCTGTTGCGCTCGTTGGCGATGGCGCGCGAACAATGCGCTAGAGGCTGGGAGGTGAGGACAGCCGTTCCGTTGGCACGGCTTTGGCTCGCCCAGGGACGCAACCACGAAGCAGACGAACTGCTCGCCACCACGCTGCAACAGTTCAGCGAGGGATTGCGAGGCGCGAGCCTCGTGGAAGTGGCCAAGCTACGGCGAGAGGTTCAACGCCCAATCGGTCGCAAGTAAGCATGACAGGCACAACGCAAGCCGCGATCTTCGAGAAATATGGCCGCCCGTTCCGCGTGACGACGATACCGCGTCCCGCGCCAGGGCAAGGTGACGTGCTGGTGCGAATTCGAGCCAGTGGCATTAATCCGCTAGATCTCAAGATTCTCGACGGCGCAGCCGCCCATGCACGTCACCTCCCGCCCGCGGTTCTCGGGCTCGATATGGCCGGCATCGTTGAGGCACTCGGGCCAGACGTCACCAAGTTCAAGGTAGGCGACGAAGTCTACGGAATGGTTGGCGGCGTCGGCGGAATCCAGGGAACGCTCGCGGAGTCTGCGGCAGTCGATCCCGATCTCCTCGCGCTCAAACCGACCAATCTTTCGTTCCGCGAGGCGGCGGTGCTGCCTTTGGTCGTGATCACGGCTTGGGAGGGGTTGGTTGACCGGATGCAGGTCAAGCCTGGCGACAAGCTTCTTGTCCAAGGCGGCGCCGGCGGCGTCGGAACCGCGGCGATCCAGCTCGCCCGCCATTTCGGGGCTGACGTGTTCGCTACGGGTTCGACATCGAGCCGTGAGGTCATCGAGCACGCTCGCGCGACATTTATCGAATCCAGCGAAGCAGTCGTCGACTACCTTGGCCGACTGACGGGTGGGCGCGGCTTCGACATGGTCTATGACACGGTAGGCGGAACGGGACTGGACGCGTCATTCGAGGCGGTAAAGAAATTCGGTCACGTCGCGAGCGCTCTGGGCTGGGGCAATCACCTGCTCGCGCCGCTTTCGTTCAAGGCGGCGAGCTATTCGGGCGTGTTCACGTTGATGCCGTTGCTCACGGGGGAGGGGCGCCGCCATCATGGCCGGATCTTGCGTGAGGTGGCACGAATGGTCGAGGCCGGGAAACTGAAGCCGCACATCAGCGGGGAGCGCTTCACGCTCGAAACCGCATTCGATGCCTACCAGGCGATCGCGGAGCGCCGGTCGCGCGGCAAGTTCGCTGTCGATATCGGTTGACAGAAATCCATTCGGGACGGCGGCATTCGGCCGTCCCGATCGTTCCGTGTGTTCGCTGCTCGTCTGCTACTTGAGGAGCACCGGTCCCGCGTCGATTTTTACGCGAAACAGGGAGTAGGGCTTCTCGCGCAGGTCCCTGCCTTCGTGGAATTGGGGTTGCCGATGCAATTGATTGGCCGTGAAATAGAGATACCCGTCGCCGGCGACAGAAAGTGTGTCTGGCCATAGAATGCGCGGATCATGGGCGATGGTTTTCCATTCGCCGTCGGTCTGACGCTGTCGGATGCTGTTACGTTCGTAGTCTCCGGCATAGATGCGGCCCTTGTCGTCCGCTTCGAGGCCGTCTGACGCGCCTTTCTCGCCGAGGTCGATGACGGCCTTCGCCACGTCGGCCTCGGAGACCGATCGGTCGAGCAACAGGGCGGTCGGGACTGAGAACAGATGCCGGCTCGACAGCGAGCAATAGTAGAGCGTCGCGCCATCCGCGGAGAGGGCAATGCCATCGGATGCCACGGCGAAGGGGACAGGCGGCTTTCCCGTTTCGCGAATTGCAAGGGTCTCGCCCTCGACCACGGGAACGAACGCGGGGTCGGCCGACGTTGAAGCGTGGCCGTTCAGCTTACGCCAGCTTTCACCGCTGTCGAGGTCGACGACGATGATTGCGCCCGGGCCCGAAACCGAGGAGTCGGTGATGTACGCCAGGCCAGCTTTGCCCTTCCGCAGATCGAAGCGCACATCGTTGATGTAGGTGGTGTTCAGCACGGAGGTCGGCGCCAGCACAATGGTCTTGACCACTTTGTCCGTCGCGAGATCGACGGCGACGAGCTTCGCGCCGTCAGGCACGGGCGTGCTGAAGGAGGGCGCCGCGGTGTCGAGGATCCAGAGCCGGTTCACCGGGTCGACGACGACGCTCTGCACGCTGCCAAGCGTCTCGCTCGGACGCTTTGGATCGAACTTATTTATCGTCGCGTCGGGATATGGAACGATCTTTCGGTCGCGGATTTCCGCGACTGTAAAGGGGACCTCACCGCCCCATCGTGGGAAGTTGATGAAGATCCGACCGTTGTCGGCGACGGTCACTCCGGTGGGCATGTCGTCACGAAATTCGAAAACCGGCTCGATGTCGCCGATCGGACGATCTGTTGGCACGCGAGTTGACGTATTCATGATCTCTCCATGGGTTTGGGCGCATACGGCGACAGGCAACGCAAGAAGGAGAGCGAAGCATGCTGCGGTTGGGCGGGGAAGACGGCTCATCATCGGCTCCGGAATGGGTGGGCCGCCTGTCAATCGGTTTGGGCTGAGAGAGCAGCGAGCACGGCATCGCGGCCGGCTTCAGCCACCGCTACGTCCTGCTCGGTGGTGCCGGAGCCGACGCCGATGGCGCCGAGGACGTGGCCATTGAAGATGATAGGGAAGCCGCCGCCGAGATTGACGATACCGCCTTGGCTCGCGAAGCCGAGATTAGCACCAAACTCGAACGGTATGCCACCTGTCGGCATCGCCAGAGAAGCTGCCGTGGCAGCCTTGGCGACAGCGGGCTCGCGGGCAAGCACTGCGGCACCCTCGACCCTTGCGAAGGCCAGGAGGTTGCCGCCAGCATCGACAACAGCGATGCATTCCGGCGCTGCGATTTTCTTCGACCTTGCGACTGCGGCCTCGATGGCGATTGCCGCGCCGGCATAAGTCAGTTGTCGTGTATCCTGGAGAAGCTTGGAATGGGTCATGTGTCGGTTCCTGCGTGGGGCGGGCGAGAAACTACTTTCGTCGAGAGAGACGTGTCATCCTCCACGTTTACGTGGCTGGGAATCCAAGCCGGCGTTGCGGCGCAGCGCATCGTCGAGCGCGCTCATGCGCGTGTTGCCGATAGTTAGGCGCGACAATTCAGCGAGCGCAGGCGCGCCGATCCGAACCTCGGCATCGTGACGCACGATCAGGGTAGCCTTGTCGGTTCCGCCGAGCAGCCCCTTTGGCTCCTCGAGCGCGCGAATCTTGTGACGATGATGCAACGCCTGCGGATGCCAAAGCGGAATGACGACCCAGCGGCGTTCAGCCACCGCATCCTCGAACCGGCCGAAGCAGTCTTGCTCCGTCCCAGCCTCGAAGTGATAGCCCGCGGCCGCCAAGCCATATTGCTCAATGATGGCCTTCGAGAAGCGGCTTATGCCGGCCCCCGGATTGATACCCTGGATCAACTTTTCCATTCGGGCCGAAACCTCTGGCCTTAGGAGGTCCGCAACCCCGGCGACGTCGGCCGGGACGTATTCCGGCACGCCCCAGATGCAGTAGGGTTCATACAGGACGGTGACCTTTCGCACCGCCTGCTCGAATGGTCTGAGGTAGCCGCCGTGACTTGTCGGAAGCCACGCCGAAACAAGCATATCGATCTTGCCGCGGCGCATCCGCTGGAACATCTCCCCATGCGGTGCTGCCGAGCGCTCGACGTGATGGCCGTGAGACGTCAAGATCGCCTCGACTTCCCGCGCACTGGCGTCGTGGAAAGATAGGTCGATGTGACCGACTCGGACTACGCTGCCTGTACTGTCCGTCATTTCACGTCCTTGCTGCTCTTGTTGCCCGTGCGTGGCGATGGAGAGGGGACGGGTCATCTTCCCGCTGCGACGGAAGGTGCGCCATCGAGCCAGTCCTGGCGTTGCGGCGCGAAGAAATCGATATCGATTGTGTCCTCGGTACAAACGAACTCGTGCGGCGTATTCGGCGGTATGACCGGAACAGTGCCAGCCGTCATCACGAACTTTCTGCCCTGGGAGTAAACCTCGCAGCGCCCTTCGGTGATCCACGTGATCTGCTCGCTGGCATGATGATGCAGCGGAAATACTCCACCTTTCTTCACCGTCCATTTGACGAAGGTCGACTGCGTGCCGTTCAAATACTGGCGCTGGACGAGCGGCGAAATCTGTTCGATTGGTTGTGCGTCCAGTTGGTAGAGCGTCGGCACGATGGCGGTATGGCCGCTCACGGTCGGCAAGGTGCCACGACCACGGGCGTCCGTGACGACCGGAGGTCCCGACAAGGCAGGGGCAGGCATGTCCTGGGCAGATGCGGCCGCGCGTGCGGCTAGGGCCAGGATGGCGGTAACGAAGACAGCCGTTTTGGAGTTTTTCATTTCGATGAGGCTTCTTTGATATGAGATTTGCATTTCGGGTGATCGTGGCTGGTTGCCTCAGAAGCCGGAAAGCACCGTCTTTCCGATCGCGCGACCGCTCTCGACCAGCGCGTGCACGCGCTTCAGATTCGCTACGTTGATGGCGCCCTCATCGTCCGTCATCGTGGAGCGGAGCACACCATCGTCGACGAGAGCGGCGACTTCATTCAGAAGGCGGTGCTGCGCAATCATGTCCGGGGTCTGGTAGAGCGATCTGGTGAACATCAATTCCCAATGCACTGATATGCACTTGCGCTTGAGACCGACGATGTCCAGCGCGTCGGGATCGTCGATCAGCGCCAGGTGACCCTGCGGTGCCATCACTGCCTCGATAGCCTGGAGATGCTTTCCGGTTGCAGTCAGACCGGCGACATACTCGACCTGCGCAACCCCAAAGCCCAGCAACTGTTCGGGGAAAGGCTGGTGGTGGTCGATCACGTGATGTGCACCCATTTTCCTGCACCACGCGATCGTCTCCGGTCGAGATGCCGTTGCGATAACGGTAAGTCCGGTGAGGCGCCGCGCAATCTGGGTCAGGATCGATCCGACGCCGCCGGCACCGTTGATGATCAGCAGCGTGCCGGATTGCGTCTTGACGCCATAGGGAACGCCCAGGCGGTCGAACAGCAACTCCCATGCGGTGATCGAGGTGAGCGGCAACGCGGCTGCCTCGGCGAAGCTCAGTGTCTTGGGTTTATTGCCGACGAGGCGCTCGTCGACCAGATGCAATTCGGCATTCGTGCCGAACCGATCGATGGCGCCTGCATAGAACACTTCGTCGCCTGGCCGGAACATCGTCACGTCGGAGCCAATAGCCTCGACGACGCCCGCCGCGTCGTAACCCAGGATGCAGGCCTCGCCCTTGGGGGGCGGGCTGCTGGCACGACGCTTGACGTCGGCCGGGTTGACCGAGATCGCCTTTACTGCCACGCGCAGGTCGCGTGGCTTCGGTGCTGGGATAGGCAGCTCGAGCTCGATGAGAGCGTTCGTTGCCGTGATTGGCTGCGGAACAAGATAGCCGATTGCTTTCATGCTGACCTCCTGGGATGGACTTCGCGGGGTGAGAAGTCAGATGAGCGGCGGGACGGCCGGGTCGATCTCCACTTCGATCAGGTGCGGAGTTTCGCTCGCCATGCCACAGCGCAGGGCGCTTGCCAGCAACGCCGGATCGGATACCCGCTCGGCGATGACGCCATAGCCGGCAGCGAGCGAGACGAAATTAAGACCTGGCAGATCGAGACCGGGAACACCGGGAGTCTCGAGCAGATGCGCGAACGACTTCAGAATATTGTAGGCGCCGTTGCGAGGGATAACGAACAGGATCGGCAACCTGTGCTGTGCAGCCGTCCAGAGGGCCTGGATGACATAGTTGGCGGCTCCGTCGCCGACGATACAGACGATCTTGCGGTCGCCGCCCTTGTCGCGCTCGGCAAGCGCGACCCCGACAGCGGCGGGCAGACCGTAACCAAGAACTCCGCTCGACATCGAGAAGAACGAGCGCGACCGGCTCGTCGGCAGGCGCTGACGCCGCATCTTCAGGGTCGAAAGCGATTCCTGGACAAGAACACTGTCCTGCGGTCGAGCCTCGTTGATCGAATGATAGAGGAAGTCGGCCGTGATCTTCGTCGCGCTCTCCGGTTGCGGCAGCTTGCTCCGTGCCGGTGGTGGCGCCCGATCCGGCGGTGCGACATAATCCGCCAACACCGCGCAGGCCCGTCCAGGATCGGCAAGGACGCTCTCTCCCACCGGTGCACGGCCAGCCTCGGCCGGGTCATCGGTAATGTGAAAGAGGCGAGATCCCGCGGGGATGTAGTCGCCGGGAACGTGGGGATAGTAGCGAAAGACCGGCGCGCCGATCACGACGATCACATCATGGCCTGTCAGTTGTTTCCCGAGTGGGCCGATCGCGCTGGTATCAGCATGCCCTGATAAAGTCGATGGGTCTCGGGAAAGCCGGGCCGGCCTTCGGCCGGCGCCGCCCACACCTCGCAACGCAGCTTCTCGGCAAGCCGCACTGCGTCATCCCAACCGCCGCTCTGGTCGACGGCGCCGCCGATCACGAGCGCGGGCGACCTGGCGGAGGAAAGCGCTTCGATGACCGAGGCGAGGTTTTGTGGATCCGCCCCCAGGCGACGGCTGAGCGTCCGGATTTGCGGTGGGTGCGGACAGGGCTTGTCGACATCGTCCATCGGGATCGACAGGAAGACCGGCCCGGCTGGTGGCTGCACCGCCATGGCGTAGGCACGCATCAGAGCTGCTGGCACGTCTTCCGCACGGGCAGGCTCATAAGCCCACTTGACGAACGGCTTCGGGATTTCGAGCGGCTGCACGTTGGTGAGATATGGCTCGATCAGCAACATCTCGCGGGTCTGTTGACCGGCAGTGATGATCAGTGGCGCGCGGTTGTACCAGGCGCTCTCGATATTGCCCAACGCATTCCCCATGCCCGCCGCGGTGTGCAGGTTGACCAGCACGGCCTCACCCGTCGCCTGGGCATAGGCATCCGCCATCGCAACGGCGGGCGCTTCCTGCAGCGCGAGCACGTAGCGAAAATCGGAAGGAAAGTTCTTCAGCAGAGTTTCTTCGGTGGATCCGGGGTTGCCGAAGATCGTGGTGAGCTTCAGCTTGCGGGCGACATCGAAGAATGCTTCTTGGACCGTCTTCATCGTGGGATCTCCTGGTTGATGCGCTGTGATTAGCCGCCCTGGTTGACGCCGGGTGGTGGCGCCCCGACGGGAGAGACGTTGATGAGCCGCCGGTTGACGAATTCTCCGAAACCCAGCTCCGACAGTTCACGGCCGTATCCGGATCTCTTGACGCCGCCGAAGGGAAGTTCCGGTGCGGTCCACGTCGGATGATTGACAAAAACCATGCCGCTTTCGATCCGGGCCGCTAGCCGTCGGCCGCGCGTCAGGTCCGCCGTGAAGACGGAGCCGCCGAGGCCATACGGCGTCGCATTGGCCAGCGCGATCGCCTCTTCCTCGCTGTCGACAACGTAGAAGCTCATCACCGGCCCGAACAATTCCTGCCGGAAGATCGGATTGTCCCTGCTGATGCTGGTCAGGATCGTCGCCTCGACATAGAAGCCGGGCCGCTTTACCCGGCCGCCTCCGAGAACGACCTCGGCGCCGCCGTTGCTGGCGGCTTCGATTTGCTCGAGCAGCCGGTGCATGGCCTGCTCCGAGCAGACGGGGCCGAGCGTCGTGTCAGGATCGAACGGATCGCCGGTCTTGAGTGCGCCCATGCGCGCCTTGAGTCCCTCGAGGAATGCGGCGCCCCGATTCTTCCCGACCACGATGATCCGCTTGGCGGCGACGCAGCTCTGCCCGGTGTTGTTCATGCGGCCCCAGAGCGCATTATCGAGCGTCGGCTCGAAAGGAGCGTCCTCGAGCACGATGAGCGGATCGCTACCGCCGAGTTCCATGACGGATTTCTTGAGGTTACGGCCGGCGCGCTCCGCGACGATCGCGCCGGCACGTTCGCTGCCGGTGAGGGTGACGCCGCGGATGCGCGGATCGTCGATGAGCCGTGCGACCTGCTCGAAATTGGCGAAGAGGTTGGTGTAGAGCCCCTTGGGCGCTCCGGCGTCTTCAAACAGCTGCGCGAATGCCAGCGCCGATTGCGGGACATTGCTCGCATGTTTGATCATCACGACGTTGCCGACCATCAGCTGTGGACCGGCGACCCGAGCGAGCTGATAGTAGGGAAAGTTCCAGGGCTCGACGCCGAAGATGATGCCAAGTGGCCGCGCTTCGACGATGGAGCCGGGTGCCTCTGGCAGCGGCTGCGGCTTCAGGTATGCCTCCGCGCGCGCCGCATAGTAATCGATGATGGCTGCGGAGAGAGCGACCTCGCCACGGGCCTCAGCAATCAACTTTCCCATTTCGAGGGTGAGGTATCGCGCATATTCTTCGGCGTTCTCGCGCAGCTTGGCCGCGACGGCGTTGAGAACTTTTGCTCTGTGCTTGACAGGTTGCTGGCGCCAGGTCTCGAAGGCAGCCTGAGCTTCGGCCACGGTCGCATCAAGGTCCGCATCCGAGATTTCCGTGAAGCGCTTGATGACTTCGCCGGTGGATGGATTGATTGTCTGGTAGGCCATTTATCGTTCTCCGTGCGCCGGAAGGGTGGTGGATCGGAAGATCTCGCTCGATCTGCGGGAGACGCCATCAAACCTTGACGGCGTATTTCGCGACGGCCTTTTCGTTCCAGCTGATGCCGATGCCGGGCCGGTCCGGGGCATGAACGCGGCCTTCACGTGGCTGGAGCGGTTCCTCGAGAATCGGGTTCGCCCAATCGACCCACTCGAGCCAATGCGCCGTCGGCGTCACGCGCAGCAGGTGGGCAGAAATCTCGGGATACAGATGATTGGAGAGCTGGACGCCCGTCGCTGCTGCGATGCTCGCTGCGCGCAGCCAGCCGGTGACGCCGCCGATGCGCATCAGGTCGGCCATGGCATAATGGACCGCGCCGGCATTCAGATTAGCGAAGAAGTCGCGAGGACCGTAGAAGTTCTCGCCCATCTGCAATGGCGTGCGCACTTTGGCGGCAAGCTGGGCATATCCGCGGGTGTTGTCGTACGCGATCGGTTCCTCGAACCAGTAGAGGCCGGTCTCATCAAGCTCGTGACAACGTCGAATGGCGTCGCCGAGGCCGAGGGCCTGATTGAAGTCGACCATCAGATCGATGTCTCTGCCGACACCCTCGCGGACTGCGTTGATCGCGGCGACGTCGTCTTTCAGGTGCTCGTTGCCGAGCCGCAGCTTCATGGCGGAGAAGCCACCCTCTCGTTGAAGCTCGCGCGCCTCGGCAGCCAGCGTACTCACTTCATGCCGCCATAGGCCGTTGCTGTCGTAGCTGCGAACGGGACCGGGAGTGCCGCCGAGAAACCTGACCAACGGCTGGTTGGCCGCTTTCGCCAGCGTGTCCCAGATCGCCATGTCCACCGCAGAGGCCGCGATCATCGACATGCCGGCCAAACCGACGACGTTCAGGGCCTTGGCTGCGGACTCGAATGCATCGAACGGCGCCACCGGCGTGCCCTTCAGCATGTCGTGCAGATCTCTCAGGGCGGCAACAACGACCGGTATGGCCGCCGCGCGGTACGGCGCCACATAACTGTGCCCAATGATGCCGCCGGTGGTTTCGAGATCGACGAGCACCAGTGGCCACAACTCGAACCGCCCGATGCCGGCAATCACCGGACGCCGCAATGGCACGAGTACAGCCCGCGTCCGGATATCCTTGATCAACAGTGCAGATGTCATCACGCAAGCTCCTGACAGATGTCTATCGGAGAGCCTGTTCCGCCCGAAACGAGCGTCCAAGCTCTTCGCCTGCAATGTCGCAGAGTGCAGCGTCGATTGCTCGCTAAGCTACGCAAAGGGACGCTAAGCGCTGTCAGTCTGGCGCGATCTTCGTGTTGGTAGGGGGAGCGGCTTGGTGCGTTCTTTCCGATGCCGGAGCCGCGCGGTGCTTAGCCGAATGGCCGGTGTCGATGCGCGGCTTTGCAATGATTTGCACCGATCAGCGCGACCGTGGGACTTCCACCTGCGATAAGGAGAGGGAGGAAGCTTGGTGGCGCGGAATCTACCGATGGGGCGGACAATGTCTGGTTGGAGCCTTCCCTCGCGCGTCGACAGGTTTCTGCGCGCGGCTCAGGTCACCGACGTTGATCGAATGGTCTCGGCGATGGAGAGCGATTGCATTCTCGTGGACGCGGGACGCGAACTTCGAGGCGACGAGAGAGCTGCTTGGCTGCGTGACTTTCTAGGGCGTGGAGCTGTCCAGATTCGCCCCGTCAGTTGCCGGCGGGAGAAGGGGGGTGTCGTCTTGACTGTGCTGGTTAGACGCGGCGAACTCGGAGAAAGCATCGCCTTCGATTGGATCTTTCACTTGGAGGATGAACGGATCCGACGGGCGTTGATCGAACTCCATCAACTTTCGGCGCTTCCGCTCCCAGTGGATACATTCGTGCGTGCGACGAATTCCGGAAACCTGGAGCTGCTGCTGGACACATTCGTCGATGACGCGCTGGTGAATGACCAGCTTTGCGATCACTGGGGAAAGGAAGCAATTCGCGAATGGGTGATTCGTGACGTTGTCGGCGAACAGCTTGCCATCCACGTGGTCAGTAACGTTGACCACTACGGACATTGCATTCTGACGGCGCATGTCGACGGAAATTGTGACAGGCGCGGCCTTCCAGAACCTCTTGTTCTGGTATTCTACTTCTCAATGCACCGCGACAAGATCGCCCAGTTGATCATCTTGCGCAATCTGTCGGGTACCTAGCGGCTCAACCTTCAATTGGTTACTGAAGGTTGACGCCTACAGCGAAAATGAATCGTCGCTTGGCTCTGACAGCGGCGGCCGTGCACCGTCCGCTTGCGAAAGCGTGAGTTTCTGTTCAGCACGAAGTTCGCTGGGCGAGTAGCCGAAGACCTGCTTGAAAGCATGGCTGCAGGAGGTGCGGGAGGCGTAGCCATTCCGATAGGCGACGGTGGCAAAGGGCAAGCTCGTGGCCAGCAATTCTCGCCGCACCTTGTGCATCCGCCAGCGCGTGACGTAGTCGAGAGGTGAGAGTCCCACTCGGCGGCGAAATCGCTCGGCGAAGGATGAACGCGACATTCCCGCCGCCTTTGCCAGCGATGCCACTGTCCAATCAGCCGCGGGATCGGCGTGAAATTTCTGTATGGCGCGACCGAGCTGCCGGTCGGTGAGTGCCGCAAGCCAGTTGGTTGCTTCGGGATTGTCCGCGAGATGAGTGCGGATCGTCTGAACGAGGAGCACATCCGCCAGACGGCTCGTGATCAGGCGCCTACCCGGAGCATCGGCTTCGCTTTCAGACCTCAGCAGTTCGATGATTGAACCGGTCGGCTTCGCTGCGGCAGCCTCGGCGGCGAGACGAATAACCGGCGGCAGCGCTTCCCTGAGCCAGGCGGCGCCTTCCTTGTCGAGAGTGAGACGTCCGGCGACGACAACGTCATTCATCGATCCGGTTCCGACGCGCATAACGCCGCCCGAACCGCCGCTATAGTCCGAGCAGTAAATCTCTCGACCGCCTTCGACGTTGAAGGCGCGGCCAGCGCGTGCGCCGGTCAGCAAAAAGCAGTCGCCGGCTGTCGGGCGAACTGGCGCCGTTTCTCCGTCCAGCCATATGTTGTGGCTGCCCGTGATCACGACGCCGAACGTGAAGCGTTCGTCCGCATCGAAGCGCGTTTCAAAGGGAACGCTGCTTTCAAAGCGCACAAGCTCGGTGCCGACGACCGTGAACGCGCTGAGGGTGTCTGCCAGCGGGTCAGTCAGCATCGAATCGATGCGCAAATGATCAAGTGGGTGTTGGGCCATGGTCATGAAAATCTTTGTCAGCAGCAGCGCCACAAATGTGGGGACTTGCAGGAATAAGGCAAGCGCATAGTTATGATTGCATCTATTGGATAATCAAATGGGCGGCCAATGCGCTATCCCGACCTGGAAATTGAACTTCTCCGTGCCTTCGTGGCTGTGGCCGAATCCGGCGGTTTCACGGCAGCCTCTGGTGTCGTCGGCCGATCGCAATCCTCGGTAAGTCAGAAGGTCGGCAGGCTTGAGGACCTTGTTGGGTGCAAGCTCTTCGAACGGACGAGCCGCTCCCTGAGCCTGACACGGGACGGAGAGCGGCTGCTGGTCACCGCGCGGCAGATGCTCGAACTGAACGATCTCACCGTCCGCAGCATGCGCGAACCGGCAACTGTCGGCTCACTTCGCCTCGGTATCTCCGAGGATTTCATTCCGCGCCAGTTGGCGGCGTTGCTTGCACGGTTTCGGCGTCTCTATCCTGAAGTGCAGCTTGAACTCATGACGGGGCTGAGCTGCGATCTCCTCGATGTGTACGATGCTGGTGGCCTCGATGTGGTGATCGCGAAGAAGGATGGTACAGCCCAGCGAGGACGCGTGATCTGGCGAGAGCCGCTCGTTTGGCTCGCTGCGGCTGATTATCAGCCGGACTTTAGTAAGCCGACGGAGTTGGTCCTGCTGAAGCCGCCCTGCACCTATCGAGAGTTAATGGCGCGCACCCTGGATTCGGTTCGACAGCCATGGATAGCATCCTGCACAGCGCGTAGCTTGATGGGGGTGCAGGCGGCCGCCGCCGGCGGCCTGGGCATCACAATACTTGGGCGGTCATTCGTTCGGGATGGCCTGCAAGTTGTGCCGACGCCGGACTCCTGGCCGGCATTGCCGATGACTGAAATCGTGCTGCTTGGGGAGGAGACGGCGGAAGCCGACCTGGTGCGTCCGCTGGTCTCCTTCCTTACCGAGACTCTCGCCGGAATGGGTGCGCTAGCGCTTGTGGCTTAGCTTCACTTTGCCTGAGCATCCAGCCCGTACCGGTACAGACGGATAGGCCACGCGATCCGGGAGGTGCCGCTGTTGAAGAGCGACACACGGTCGATCTGCGGTACGGGCAGCCAGATGAAGCCGTCCGCGAGAGCAGGTGCGTCGCACCAGTGCAGGCGTGAATCCCGGATGATGGTTGTGATCGTGCCGTCTGGCGAGCGCTTCTTCAGCGCATCGCTTGCCAATTCGGTGAAATAGAGCGTTCCGTCCGATGCCATCGCCGTTCCGCCGACTGGCGGAAGATCCGCCCAAGCTTCCACCTTACGCGCGAGTTCGGTTGCGGGAACACCGGGATCGTCGAGCAGCCGTGTCTCGACCCGAGACCAGGGCCCATGCAGACTGCCAAAATAGAGATAGCGTCCATCGGGGCTGACCTCGAGCGGGTCGCTGTTGACCCGCAGTGGGAAGCCGTCCGGCGCGCGGACGATCTCGCCGTCGATCACGATCGGTCGGTCGGTAGGCGCCGTGACCGAGGGGGCGCCGTCGAGCACCCGACGTGTTTCTCCGTTGCGTAAGTCGAGCACGATCAGCCCGGCGCGCCCGGCATCCGTGAAATAGGCATGGTCGCCATGGAAGCGGATGTCGTCGATATAGCTGCCGGGAAGAGCGGCTGGAGGTCCGAAGGGATAAATCCGCTCGACGAGATTAGTGGCGAGATCGATACGCACCGCCTTGGCAGCACCGGGCAATGGATCGCCGCCAAAGCTGGGTGAGCCCGTGTCGATGATCCACAGGCCACCGTGGTTGTCGCGATGGATCGCATTCACGTTGACGAAGGTGTTGGTCACGTCGGCGCCGGGCTGCCACGCGTTCCATGACGCGTCGGGATAAGAGATCAAACCGTCCTTGCCATCAATCAGTATCGCATGCAGGACTTGGCCGGCGATGGCGAGTACATCTTCGCGAACGCGGACGGTGTGCCGTTGAGCGACGCCGCGATGGGCGCTGTTATCAACCGTATGAATGAAGAAGTGCGGCGTTGGATCGATCCCGCGTCAGACCGCGAAGTCGTGCCTCATGGCTTCCGCTCTTCGTTCCGCGACTGGGCCGCCGAGCGCGGCTACGACGATCCGGTCGCCGAAGCTGCGCTCGCGCACAAGATCAGCGATAAGGTGGTTGCAGCGTACAAACGCACGCGCTTTTTCGAGTTGCGCAAGCAGATGATGGCCGACTGGGCTGACTACTGCGCCCGTCCTGCTGCTGGGGATAACATAGTGCCGTTGCGGGCTTAGGTATGGCTGCAAATCCGACGAAGGCGCGCAAGCGCGGAAGGAAACAACAGCTCAAACAGATCGAGCGACTGCAAGACAGGATTACAGCGGGAGGGCTGCTCGACATCAAGAGCAAGGACGAACTGCTGATTGACGAGTTCGAGAGGGACTACGGTAAAGGTCTGCGTTCCAAGGTCGAGCGGATTGGGCGAAACGTGGCGGCCAAAGCGGTTCTTTCTCTCAAGACGCTACCTGCGGCAAGAGAAACAGCTGAGAGTGCGCTCCAATCCGTCGCCAAGTTGGATCAGGAAACGCGGCGGCTGATCGGCCTGGACCGGCGGATCCTGGCGACGGGTTTCAACGCGCAGGGCGATCGACCTCCGAGCCTTCTATGGAAAGAGAAGTTGGCGCTCGTTCGCGATTGCTATCAGGTTCTCCTTCGCGATCTTACGCTGACAGCGCCGCTCCCCGGTGGCCGCATCGAGATACTGGCGGACCAATTCGTGACGGAGATGTACGTCTTTCACGTGCGCCACACCGGCCAACGCCCTTCTAAGTCAAAGACCGGAAGGTTCGTCGATTTCATGCTGGCTGCATGGGCCGATCTCGATTTTCCCAAGCCGCCGGAGGGCGCGCTGGGAAGCAGAGCGGAACGGTTGCCGCATTCGAAGCTGATTTTTCAGAAGCGAACGCGGTAAGCGCAAGCCCGATCAGGCGCTAGATGAGCCTTCCTGAACTACGGATGGCTCTGAATGTCTCGTACCCCCCACAAGAAACAGCATTCGCCGTTGGCGTCGCATCGTCTCGGCTGGCGCATTCCGGAATGGATGAAGGCAACCGGCACCTCGCGCCCGACGCTCTGGCGGCAAGTCAAGCGTGGTGACCTGAAGCTCGTTTACGTCGGCCCGACGCCGATGGTGCCCCGCTCCGAGGCGATCCGCCTCGGTTTCATCAAGTCGTAATTCACGAAGCAAAGCCCGGGACGTTCGCGCGTCGCCGGGCTTCAGTACTTTGGAAATCAGTCAATGCACGGCCCTTATAATACTGATACCGAGCGCTCGCAAGCGCAGATCAGCGAGCCCGCGTTTAACGAGCACGACGCGGCCAGCGCGAAGGTCAACGTCACCTTCTTCAAGACCTTCGCGGCCAAGACCAACACGACCGACAATCTGACCTTAATGGAATTGCGTGAACGTGTGCTGAACGCCGCCGCTCGCGAGAAGGGCAAGCTGCCCTGGCTGAAGTTGGCGATCTTTGGCAAAAAGCGCACCGACCAGAACAGCCTGCGCCATGATGCCAACGTAACGCAGATCACGGGCATCGAGCTGGACTACGACGACGAGAAGATCGCGTTCGACCACGCGGTGAACGCCGTCAAGGCGATGTGCATCTCCGCCTTGATCTACACCTCGCCGTCGCATGCACCCGATGCGCCGCGCTGGCGCATTCTGGCTCTGACCTCGCAGCCGCTGCCGCCCGAGATGCGCGCCAAGCTGGTGGCGCGGCTAGATGGCTTCCTGAAAGCCAAGCTCGGCGCGGAGAAGATTGCTGCCAACGAGAGCTTCACGCTTAGCCAGGCGTATTACTATGGCTGGGTGATGAACAAGCAGGGTCTCGATCATCGCGCCGAGGTGAGCCGGTTTCGCGCGGAAGTGAAGTAAAGAGGCGGACTTCAAAAAATATTTTCGACCAGCCAAAGGACTGGCAAGAGGACATCGACGCCGCTGCACGCAAACTGTTTCCGAATGTCAGTGACGATTTGCTTGAAGAGGCGAAATTGCTGGCCGACGATCAGATCATAGCCGACATCATCAGGGAGCGGGGTTAAGGCTCCGCCTTGAGCAGTAGGCTGAGCAAACAAACTCACAAGGCGTTGGTGATCGAGCATCAGCGTCGGACTGACAATCAGACCGAAAGCGACGCCGACCCACGAGCTAGAGCGGTACATGCGCTGCAAGGATTGCTCGGATGTTCGGGGCTATCCGTACAAGCGCGGCCATCTCATCGCGTTGCGGCCGACCAAGATTTCGGCCGACCATCCGCGCTCGACGTGGTGGCCGGGTGAACGGCGAAGATCACCAAAATACCGCTCGGTCTGTTGCAGTCATGCAACCTTCTCTCTGCTCCGAAACGATAGTGTTTTGGGTTCGGATCGGAGGTGGCACATGTTCGACGTGTACCTAAACCATAAACGTGATCTGCTCGTTGTGAGGCAGGGATCGTCAATACCTCTCGGTGGCACGTCGGGGAGATGGCAAAAGAGAAAGAGGAGGGTCGTCAGCGTCAGCGATGAGATTAAGTCTACCGTTCAGAGGCAGGGCTACTACATGCGGAAGCGAAGTGAGTTGAAGGCAAGCTAGGCTCAAGTCCGGTTTTCGAAGCGCGGCTCGCATGTGCAACCTCTACAGCATCACGACCAACCAAGCGGCTATCGCCGCACTCTTCCGCGTCGTTAATCGCTACGTCGGCAACCTCGCGCCATTGCCGGGTGTGTTTCCTTGTTTCCTGATTATCCCGCGCCGGTCGTCCGCAATACTGGCACCGGCCGCGAATTCACGATGATGCGTTGGGGCATGCCCACCCCCACCGCGCACAGGCGGCCCGCCCGTCACCAACATCCGCAATACATCCTCGCCGCACTGGCGCGGCTGGCTCAAGCCCGAGCGCCGCTGCTCGCCAACGTGCTTGGAGCGCTGGGCTGCCTCGCTAATGCAATGCAGTCATTTCCGCAAACCGGAGACCACGGCGATTGCAGTAATCAGAGCGGCTATCAGCATCCAATACTGAACGTGGACGCCCCAGAGGCTGAAACCTTCAACAAGCGTATTCAGATTGGACTGCCATCGTTGACTCAAAGAAAGGCCCAGCCGCGCGGGAAGGGATGCAGTGAAAACCGCAAGCGCCGTTACGCGCGTGCTCTCATCAGCACGAAGAATTCAGACAGGCTCGCCGGCGGCGAGAGGAACCCGGTAAGCGACGACGATACCAGACCGAGCCGCGTTTGGCACGGTGCTGGTGTGGGTTCGCAAGCCGCCGAACCCATCAAATTCTGTTTAGAGAGCCCGCCTCAGTTCCGTCCAACTGAGTGAGCTTAACTTGCTCTCCTCGTTCGCAATGACTCCAAAGATTGGAGCACGAACTAAAATCAAATTTGGCGGTGTCGTCAGATTGCGAACCCGCATCAGCTTCACGCATTCGGCGTTCCAGTGAAAGCTCCACCATGGATTGTGACCGCTCCAAGCCCAACGGTACTGTGTTCGGCATACACGATTGGCTTGACTATCTTTGGAATCAAGCGGCCATGTGCCGGAAACTTGTTCAGCAGGCCGACGATCCTCTCGTTAAAACCGAACTGCTAGCGTTGGCGTCGGTCTGCCAGGAGATCGCCGATAACATCGAAGATCATTTGACGGGTGGGGAAGGCCATGCGCCGCGCGGGCAAAGGCTGTCATGAAGAGGCCGCCAACTGAGACGGCGTTACTCGCCCCGGCTTAGTTCGCTTTTGAGCCCCACTTGGATTCATTGGTCCTCCGCCAGCGTTTTGTAGGCCAGTTCGCACTTGGGACATACAAGCGTGCACAAATCGGGACCGGCCACGCTGCACTCGACACCGACCAGCATCATGCGAATATCGCACTTGGGGCAGCGAGATCGCTCGATCATGCGAGGGGAATGACATTCCGGCATGTGATGCACTCCCCATGGGTCAGGCGGGAGCGCAACACTCTCAGTCACCGATAGCAGCCGAAGGCAGGGCGGTGATGATGATATTCCACACCCGCAATACGCCTGGAAGCTGACGAAAAAGTGCAATCTCGGACACACTTGCCGCGCCCATGGCTTTTTGGCCACTTCCCGGCACTTGCCCCAAAGGACCCGGAAAATGATGGGTGCACACGAAAGGAAAGGCCGCCTGCGTTGCCACAAGCGGCCCAAGTCCAGGGAGGAAACGCCCAAGGAGGGCAGCGATAGCGGGAGCGCTACCGCACACTCAGCTAAGACGATCGCGATCAGCGGCTCAATTGGACGTAGGTAATCGTCGGGGTATCCAGAGGGGTCGCCGGAACGATACGATGGTTTATGGCGCTCGCCCTTAAAGCCGACCACTTCTGCAATGGGCCCCGTCGATCTTGTCATTTCGCTACAGGTCCGATCTCGGACACGACGGTGTGAAAAGTGGTTCCAAGGCTAGACGACGGTGCATGCCTCAAGAGTGCTCTTCGGTAGTCGCATTTCATTCCGAAGGCATGGTTGTGATAACCCCGGCAGTCTAGTGAATGCGTTGACGCCACTCGCCGGGTTCCTCGTCCGGACAGAGCCTGATCAAGGGAACGAAAGCCGCCGCCAGGCATTAGAAATATGAGACCGTCGCTCGCCGGTGTTTAATACGGCGCATGTCGCGGATAGCCAAAGGTCGCTGCCGGCGACCCGCTGCTCTTAATGCAACGCTCGCGCGGATAGCCAAAAGCGGCGGTCTCCGGTTCCATTCAGAATTGCCAGCCGCGCTCGCGAGCGGAACGCGCAAGATGCTGGGGCTTCGCTGCTGGCGCTTCGCTGCTGGCGCTTTCTTACCCAAACGAGGCTTCGTATGCACAACCGCATCAACATTGAGCACGTACACAGCCGAGCCATCGTTCGAGAGATCGGCGAAAGACTGTACTTGTCGCTGAAACCAGAGCCGGCACTCCCAACGAGATTCGGGAAGCAAATCGACCAGCTTCGCGAATTGGAGGAGCGTTCACCGTCGATCGTTCCCAGTGCCGAGCATTGAATAAACTCGCCGTTGAGCCAAAGACGGCTCGCACGAACATGGACGAGTGATGCCGTCGGTGAAGCGCCGTGCGTCGCAAATTCTGAACGAGTTTGGCGAGGCGCAGGCCGAATTAATCGGGAAAACCGTCATCCTTACCGACGGAAAGGCAGGCGCTGTCGAGAACGTTTGGCTGGATGAATTGCACGGGCTTCGGATTTCGATCAAAGGTCATGATGGAAGATGGCCGGTCTCAACCATCAAGTTCGAGGAGAACTAGACCTTCGCACCCGCTGCGCACCACCCCAATAGCGCGCTATTTCAGAACATTCCGATCAGGATGAAAAACCCGATCTCAATCAGGAACGTCGTGCTCATAAGCGCGACCGTAAGGAACACGTCGCTCGCCGAAAGAGGGTTCATGAATGCCTCGCATCTTGCGAAGCCCGAGTGAGTAAATTCATTCAGGCTAGAAAATGTTTCAGTTCCGAACGCAGACGGCGCGAGATGCGAGCGGCGCGGACATCCTAGGCGGCCTAAGGTGCAATGCCCGCTAATGGGTCAAATACGGAAGTTGGAGGGCGCAACCGTGACAAGTCCGCTCAACCCCGTCACCAGACTTTCGATAGCCAGCGCGGCGCCTTCCGATAAGGGCCAACAACGGCCAGTGCACCGCAGCAGTGATAGTCACCGCTTGGTAGTGCTGGACGGCGCTCAATGCGAGGGATAGCTCACCGAGCCTAGGTGTGATGCGGGGCTGACTTGACACGTCCCAAGGGTCCTCGAACTGTCGCATGGAGGATCGTCACTTGGGACGGCCGTCGTATCGTTAGTTACGCAAACCGACAAATCAGAACAAGTAGGATCAGCGCAACAACAATCACAACAGCGGCAGTACGTGCGGGCCAAGGATAACGCCTATCGCGGCTGCGGAGAGGCGGAATATAGCGGGCTTCCATGGCAACCCTAGTCGCGCATTCGACGCCGAAGGCGCGTCACACGTGCTTGCTTTAGTAGGATGTGTCGAAAATATTTCCGTGCGACCCTATCTAACACTGCCGAGATTAGTTCATCCGGTCCTGACGCATCACGGCGCTTTGCTTCACGCAAATATTCGGCAACGTCTTCCCCCAATTTCACCAAGCTCGCATCATCACAAATTGGCGTTGCCAATCGAAGCCGTTCGAACGCGCGTATCCTTTCGCTGCGTGAAGGCATGAGAACCTCCCGACATTATTTTGGCTGATTGATCTTGAAGCGACCAGGATGCTGTTGAGGTCCGGTTCGGTAGATCATTCGGATAACCGATGGCGATATGTCCGGTTCCTGACATAAGCGGTGAAACAGTTGTTCCTTGTCAGAGAACCGGCGGTTTCCAGTTTGCGTTTCCGATGTCACGGGTCACAAGGCGACAACCTTGGTGCGGGACCGCGTGTCGGTTTCGCTTTCAAAAGCGGACATCCCAGGGTTCCTTTCGAACGCGCCTTAGGTCGGCAGGTTTTACATTTGCAGCCTTGACTCATCGTTCGCGTTTCGTTCTTATGGCAGCTCGTCGTCGTCCAGAGCGAACTATGCCCACACTCGAATTCGTCCGTTCGGAGATCGAGCGCATGCGCGTGCAAGTTAGCCGCCAGCGCAAGGAAATGCTTCAGCTTCAGAGAGCAGGTATTCCGACCAACTCGGCCGAGGCGCTGCTGCAACGGATGCTCAACAAGATCGACACCCTCTGTGCTGACCGAGATCGAATGAAGGCCGCACTGCCGAAGCCGAAGGGCAAGGTTCTCGGAGGTCGGAAATGGTGAGAGAGCGCCCGCAGTGGTTTGATGATTGGGAAAATCCGCCGCCGTTTGTCAGAGCGCTAAACGAAGTCCGACAGCTCTCAGCCCGTGAAGGTTGGTGCTATTACCACGTTCAGGCCATCCAGGTTGCCATCGATCAATACGCGGAGGCCGCGCTCGGCAACCGCGAGTTCTTTTTGAACCGGCCTTACAGTATCGGTCCGACTAGGAAGGAAGATTGTCCCTAATAAAGCGGCTCACCGCGCTGATCCGCTTGCTTGGTGCAGGCTTCAGCAATCTCGACGCGCAGATCAAACACGGCCTTGTCGATCGCGCGGCGCGCGGCCAGATCACGACCGCCGCACCGGGCCGACAGACCGCTCAAGCCAGTCAGAAACAACCCGACCAGTTGCTCCATCTGGCTGAAGGCTTCCTCCTGCGGGATCAGCTCCCGCTGCTTTTCGGCCACCCGGAGCCTTACCAGTTCTGCCTTTGCCAAGGCGAACTCTGCATCAACCGCCGATCGCGGCGATTGCCGCCGCTCGCGCCGCAGGTATCGCAGGTAGGCAACTCGGCTCTGGTCGAGCGGAAAGCCGCCACCTTGCCGCTGGAACACGCCTTCGGCTTCGAGCTTGCCGATGTAGGTCCGGCTGCAATCGAGGTGCTGCGCCAGTGCCGACGCGCTGACGGTCGCTGCCTTTCTGGATCGCGGTTGAGAGACCGTCGCCCCGGCGGCGGGCGGGCGATCAATGGGGACGGTCTCAGCCATCAACGTCGTTCCTGCGCGTCGAGTAGAATAGCGCACTTCCGCTTTCGGCGTCATAGCAGACATGGCCGGGCTGGCTGTTGTCTCGACCCGGTCGCGAATGACCCATCAGAGACATCAGCCGCTCGGGCGTCTTGCGGTCGGTCAGGACTGGGTCCGCGCTATCGCGCGGTAACGGGAACGTGACCGATGCTCCGGCTGAACTTCTGGCCGCGTTGATCTGCGTCAATATGCGTGAAGGCAAACGTTCATTGGTGAAGGATGGGGTGGGTGTTCCTCAAAACGGAGAAGAGCTCATGAAGTATGTAAGAAAGGCAGCGCTTGCAGCTTCTGCCTTCGGCTGTGCAGCACTGTTCTCCCTTAGTTGGGCTGGCAAGGCGGCATCTCGCTGTCAGTCGAGAGCGCCCAGGCGCGGGTTGGTCGCCCGCTAACCCCCGTGAGCGTTGCGGGGGTTGCGCGTCGTCACAACCGACGGGCGGCCTACTACGGGGCAGGTGTTGTCGGCGCAGGCGTTGCAGCGGTCGGCACGGGTGCCGCTATCGCCGCCACGGCTGCGCCTAACGCTTGGGGAAACAACAATTGGGGAAACAACAATTGGCGCGGCGCTTACGCGGCCCAAACTGATCCTTACTTTGGGCAAGCTCACTACGTCCACAGGGCTTATCCCGGACACAGCCCCTACTACGGTTATTCCGGATGGGATGATTACTCGGCGCGTAACGGCATTAAATGCACACCGGGTGGCGCTATTAAACTTGACGACGGTCAGATGTATTTCTGCCAGTAGGGGCTCCACCTACGCATCGCGAAAGAGGCGGCTTTCTCGGCCGCCTTTTTGCGAGCTGCTCAGACGCAGGAGTATTAATTGATTGACCTAGATCAACACTCCGCCGGTCTATCAGATTGCCTATAACAGTTGTCGACAATAGGCACACACAGACCAGACAGCCTTTGCCGTCTACCCAATGTGACAACAGGGAGTAGGTGCAATGAGAGCTTTCTCACTTATCGGACTGCTGTTTGCGGCGGTGGTGTTGGCGACCGTTCCGGTCTCGCCGCAGGTGACACCGCGCGGCGTGGAGTTAAGCGTTGATCAAGCGCAGGCCATCACGTACCGGCGCGCCCGCGTGACTGCGCGTCGTGTCGACCGTCGCGATTTCCGCCAAACACGGCGCGCCGTGCGGCGTGGTGTCTATTAACGGTGCTCGATGGGCAAGGATAATGGCGCGGGCAAAGTGAGCCAGAAGCGACCCAAGGTATCCGCTGATGGCATCGCGTCTTGGAGACCTGTTGTACTGGATTGCCTCATGGATCGCCGTGATCGTGATCGCTGGTGGGATCGTCGTCTGGCTCTTCTTCGCTCGGCCGAACTACGATCCCTTAGGATTATTGATCAGTGCGTGGGGCGTCATCATTTGGCTAGGCGGTCGTGTGATCCGGTATTGGCTTGGTGGTCGATAGACATTCGCCCCTGTAACTGTAACCACGGATTTTCTCGTACCTAATATCCTCGATAAGCCCGGTGGCGCGGTCCCGGCGGTTACCTACGCTCACAGAGGGACCCAAAATTTAGTGGCGGGTCCATGGAGACGGAAGCGCGCAGTAGTGGCCTCCGATGCGATTTGCCGCACGGGACCGTCCTTCTGATGAGTTAACGTTAGGGAAGATGGCTGGCCTGACGGAGGATCGCCGCTATGGGGGCATTTGAAGCACTCGCCATCGTCGTTCTTTTTGTTGTGGCAGCAGTGGTCGTGACCATGCTCGTGCGAGCCCGGAGACGATAGCAGGACGGCGTCACGATCCAAGACACAGCCGTCGCGCATCACGTCACCACGCAACACGGTGCAAACCATCAACGAAGGGAGTGTCCGTTTTTGGGGCCAAAGCAGACGTGCGCTGGTCGGCCCGGAATTTCGCCTTTTGACCCATGGCAGACATCGGCCAACCTATCTATCCAGTGTCACTTTTGCATGCAGATGGGCCTAAGCGTCTCGTCAAGGCCACGGGCCTTGGCGTAGTCGATCACTGCCTGCCGGGCTGCTTCGCAACGCTCTGCGCTCGTAAATTCCTGTGTCGATATCGCGGCGCCATTGACAGCCCCGAGCCAGCTCATGACGATTAGAACATGGGTCATAATATCCTCATCACCGTCTTGTTTGGCGGCTCATTACCTCAAAAAGGCGCACGTTGCGCCTGCGCACTTTGCGCCCAATGAGCGGCTGACAATTGATCTGTATCAACGCGAAACACTGACCGGCCGGTGCTGCTGGCCAGCGCCGGTTGCATCTCAATCGCACTTTGCCGGGAATTTGCACGCAAGCGGGCTGGTAGATGCCCCCAGCAACGAGCGATTGTCACGCGCCGCCCTCTTCGCTACCAGCGTCGAGGCCATTAGAAGGCCACACAGCGTCCCATCGTAGGGCCACAGGCACGGGCAAGCCGCGCCAGCGCACAGACTTTGATCTAGGTCAACGTCAGCGATCCTTTGGCGCTCACGCTATGTTCAGCCGCACCTGAGGCGGCTCCCGTGCATCTGTTCCTCAGGCACGAAAAAGGGAGGTCCGCGATGCATTCGAGGAAGCGTCTTTCGATCAAGTCAGCGACTGTTGCCGGGATTGCTGCTAGCGCCCTGTTGGGCCTTGCAGGTCTCACTCTCAATCCAGTCCCAGCCAGCGCGGTCGTGTACTGCCAGTACACTGCATATCCGGCTGGTTGCGTTGCCCGCGCAGGCGTCGTGCTTAGGCCTCGTCCGGTGGCACGCGCTGCGGTTCGTCATAACGCCGGTGGCAACATGAATGGTGGCGTCAATCGCGTTGGGGCGCGGCGGTAAGAGCTTGTTCGCGGTCACGAGCGAAAGAGAAGCCGTCACCGCTTCGTCCCGGTGATGGCTTTTTATCGTCCCGGTGCGGAGGACAGGCGACCGACATTGGGTGGCGACATCGCGGCATGAACCACACGTGGTATGTCACTTTTGAAGTGCCGACAGATGGCACGCTGTCAAGGCGGCGACATCCGCGCTTAACCAAGACGTTCGCAACAGAGGCAGAAGCTAAGGATTTTGCGCGAACCAAATTCAACGACGGTTTGATCGTCACTGCCGGAACCATCATTCCGCACCTGCCGAGAGTGTCAATCCCATCGGTAGAAATTCCAGCGTGGCTTGAACCGCGCGGCCAAGTTGATCCAGATCAATAACTAAGCTCTCGACGTTAAGTGACATGCTCCGACAGGGCAGCAAACCGGGAGCCTGAAAATGAGCGAACGTTCGGAGCCGAAAGAAGTCTGTCGTCGCAGCGCACTCGTTTTCCTTGGACACGCGGCTGCATTTGGACTTGTCGCTTCTTCTGCGGTGCTGACGGTCTCGCAGGCTGAAGCCCAAACCACCACGACGCCCGCCGCACCAACGACACCGCCCACGGATACCGCGAGGTCTGGTACGGAGCGGCGTCAGGAACGGCGAAGCGGGCGAGCGGAACGACGACAGGAACGACGCACGGGACGCGCAGAACGGCGTCAGGAGCGGCGCACAGGACGCGACGAGCGACGAGACACCCGCGACGGCACCACCACCACCGAGCAAAAAAAGTAATCGGTCCAACTACGGCAACCGCGCCGCCTCAGCGCGGGACCGTAGGAAGGTCCACGGCACTTCGCCAGCGCCGGGCTACCAGACAGCGGGCCGCCAGCGCCAGCGCGACAGGCGGCCACGCGGCGCAATCTGCCGGGCCATTCGGGAGGAACCTCGAACAAGGGACACTATACGGACACCGATTTCGGTTTGTGCCGCTATCTCAATCGGTTACATAGAGCCGCATATTCCCACAAGGGGAAAAGGTACGCCCCCGGAAGAGGTGTATGTAGGGGTGTATGTAGTCGTAGCGCTGTGCTGGAAACGCCTATAAAAAGCGGCGTTTTTTGAGTTTCGGGCGGACACTCTCTCCGCCTCACTGCTTGTCTACTAGATTAGTTCACCACGCAAGTCGTAGGACGGACTGCGCATAGCACGCAAAGCCCAAGCATCTTGAGCAGGCTTCACGATTTGAATGTTGGGCTCATTGGGCAGGGTGCAAGACGGTCTTCTTTATGTCTTGGTACGAACCTTGCGATGATTTGGCTCCAATCGGACATCAATTGCTGGAGCTAGCGCAAACTTGCCCATGATGGACTGGACCGACTGACGTGTCGCGGTGAGAAAGTGTCAGTCTACAACGCGGGGCGTTTCAAACCGATCCGCATGCGAGGCCCAGATCTCCGATCTTGCTGTCCCAGCCGCGACATCGTCACGAATGCGTTGAACCGGCTGATCGATAAGGCCTCGGTCGCAAACTGACTCAAGGAGCACGGCCCCACACACCTCGATAGCCGGCGCCTCATGGGCAAGGCTGAAGGTCGTTGGGCCCCTTGGGCGGTGTAGGGAACGATCGGGCGACGAAACCAGCGTTTTCCTCATCGCTGACGGTATATGAAGCTACGCTGTGTCAGTACGAGCGGTGGCGATGTCCGCTAAGAGTGCGGAGCTATTCAGACGATTGACTCCAATAGATAGCGGAATCGCCAGTATTCCGAGCGGCACAAATTATTCTGTGAATTCAAGACCGAAAAAATACGGCGGGTATACCGTCGGGATTTGTCCGTCAGACTTGAAGATTTGTGCTTGTAGATCAACGACGAAATGTCGTCCTAAATGATTGAGTGGGAGTAGGGTAGGAGGCACCAATAGCCAGCTCGCAGCTCGCAGAGGGTGGATTAGCCAACGGGTCCGCCCACAGGGCGGCCCGATGACAGGCTCCGCGTAATCCACCACTTCCTGCAGTCGTGCTCGCGATGGCGGGTTACGCTTTCGCTAACCCGCCCTACGAGCTTGCATGGACCCGGTCACCCGCCGCCGCGAGCTACGTGAGCCTGAACATGCTCGCGTCCAGCTGCCCCGGCGCCACGCCGATCAGCCAGGCGGCATTGCCGGCGGCATCTGTGATGATGGTGGTGTTGATGCCGGGCGAGTAGAACTCCGCCGCCTGCAAATCGGCAAACGAATGCAGCGATGTGCCGGCGAAGTTCACGACGTCGTTGACGCCGCCCGCGTTGAAGTCCTGGATCACCATGACTTCCGACGTCGTGTCGTTGATCATAAATGTGTCCGAGCCGCCGCCACCCCAGGCATAGTCGACCCCGCCGCCGCCGCTGATGACGTCTGCGCCGCTCCCCATCAGGAACACGTCGACGCCGCTGCCGCCGGAGACGGTGTCACCGCCATTGGAGCCATAGACGTAGTTCTGACCCGAGCCGCCGTAGATATAGTTGCCGTCGGTCTCGCCTGACGAGATGAAGATGTTCTCGCCCGAACCGCCGAACATGGTGTCGACGCCGGCACCGCCGTAGAAGTAGTTCGTCCCCAGGCCGCCGTAGAGGTCATCGCCGCCGTTGCCGCCGAACATCACGTTGACGTCCGAGCTTGCCGTCCCGCCCGATCCGACCAGGATGTCATTGCCGTCGCCGCCAAACAGATAGTTGAAGCCGGAGCCGCCATAGATGCTGTCGTTGCCGGCTTCGCCGAGCAGCACGTCGAGGCCATTGCCGCCGAACAGCACGTCATTGCCGGCGCCCGCATAGAAATAATCGTTGCCGTCGCCGCCATAGCCGACATCGTCGCCGCCGAGGCCGACGAGGACGTCGTTGCCGGCAAGGCCGCTGAGCGTATCGTTGCCGCCGCCGCCATAGATCAAATCATTGCCGGCGGTCCCGGTGCTGTTGATCGGCACGTCGCTGGCGTTCAGCGTCATGTCGGCGAATTGCAGATGCTCGACGTTGGTCAGCGTCACGACATAGGTGCCCGATACCAGGATCTGGCCGCCCGAGTTGCTGATCGTGTAGCTGCTCCGGTTGCCGGAGAACACGGCGGTATCATCGCCGGCGCCGCCGTCGATGGTGTCGTTGCCGGTGTTGCCCGCGATGGTGTCGTTGCCGCCGCCGGCGCTGATCTGGTCCGCACCAACGCTGCCGTTGATCAGATCGGCCTGGCTCGATCCGATCGCCGTTGAGGTGACGCCGTAATAACTGACGTTGATCGTGATGCTGTCGACACCCGCGGTCCATGAGCTGAAGGACACGCCGGAAAGGTTGGTCTGGCTGCTGTTGATGACGATCTTGTCGGTGCCGGCGCTACCGATGATGGTCGGAACGGCCGTGACCAGCGTGTTGCCAAGAAAGGTGATGGTGGAGTTGCCGCTCAGGAACACCAGGCGTTCGACATTGGTGAGGCGGCCATCGCCATAGGTGATGTTGGCGGATTCGAGTTCGATCGTGTCGTTGCCGGCCCCGCCGTCGAGGTCTCCGCCGGCGCTGGTGGCGTTATAGATGAAGGTGTCGTCGCCGGTGCCGCCCTGAACGTTGCCGCCACCGTTCAGAGTCATGGTATCGTTCTGATTGGTTCCGACCAGCGAACCAAAATTGCCGTTGTTGGTGATGAAGTTGATCGTATCGACGCCCGCGGTCCACGACGTGAAGGTCAGGTGGGAGAAATCGCTGTAGGCATTCTTAAAAGTGACGGTATCGGCCTGCGCACTGCCGATGAAGGTATTGATCTCAAGGGTGCCGGCGTGCACCGGTTGCCCGGAGTCGAAGGTGGCGCTCGAGACGCCGCTGCCGAACTTGACGGTGCTGATTCCGGAAAACGTTCCGGTGCTGAAGTCGACGCTGCCGGCATTCTCGAGATCGATGATGCCGGCCCCGTTATCGGTGATCGACTCGCCCGCCGCGAAGTCACCCGCGTCGAGGATGAAAACGTCGTTGCCGCCGCCGCCGTTCAGCGCATCGGCGCCGCCGCCGCCGGTGATGGTGTCGTCGCCGGTGTGGCCCCAGATATGATCGGCCCCGGACGAGCCGACGATGCTGTCGTTACCTGCGAGGATGCCGGTGAAGAAATGCCCGGCCTGGTATCCGAGCGTGATGTTGGTGATGCTTTCGAGCACCGTGGTGCCGTCCGCCGCAACATGATCGACTGACGTCAGCGTCGTCCATGTCGGGTCGTTCGAAACGGTCAGGCCGGTGCCGTTCAGATAGGTAAGCGTGCCGTCGCCGTTGTTGAAAATCAGCCGGGTCGAGGTGGAGTGCACCGAGTCGATGCTGCCGAGGCCGTCGAATGCCCAGGACGCGTTCGCAGTCCCGGAAAAGGCTGTCCAGGTCGCCATAATATGCCCCCGCAGTATGTCAAAGTTCGAAAAAGCCGAGATTCTTCAGCAATATAATTCAGTGTGTCAAATTGTCGCGATTAAGTCCAGTGGCAACATTGGATATCCAAAGGACGTGGTGAATGACGCTCGGGTGGCGGTGCTCGGCGTCATGTATGGCGGGCGGCTCGTGGGTTTCTTCGGGGGAAAGGCATCAACCGCGTGGTGTACGACGTGACAGGCGCGGCGGCCGGGCGTTGCCGAGTGCAGCGTTTCGCTGTGAGCCAGCTAAATTCCTTTGGTCGAGACGATGGAGGGGAACGGCAGCCGTTCGGATGGCCGCAGATTCGTATCGTCGCCCTGCAATCCCGATCTGAGGAACTGGTCGGCGTGTGATACGAAGAGTTCCGGGTACTGGTAGAGCGATCCGTGATTTGCATCCGGGTAGAGGATCAGTTGCGCGTTCGCTAGATTCTGCTGCAGGACATAAGAGTTCACCGTGGGCACGATGACATCGTTGCTACCTTGCACGATCAGCGTTGGCTGACGGATATCTCTCAGATGGTCGAAGACGCTCTCGGCCGGCGCGATATATTTGCCGATCGCTTCGCGCTGCGCCGCCGCGGCTTCTTCGCTCACCTCGGGGTCGCGATCCCGACGGAGGAGCTTGCGTTTCAGAAAGGCAAGGCCAGCGGCCCGGCTCGAAGCGGACGGCGAGAAGTGAACCGCAAGCCAGAGGTGCTCGGGCGGATCGTAGGTGCCGCCAAAGATCTCAGCGGATTTACTCGTTGACATATCGGCGCCGCGCGGCCCGGTGCCGACAAGAATGAGCCGGCGTACGAGATCGGGAGCCTGCACGGCGATTTCCTGAGCGACCATGCCGCCGATGGAAAAACCGAGCACGTCGACCTTGGCAAGTCCGAGAGCCTTGATGAAGGCGATGGCGTTTGCCCCCATCTCCTGAAAGCTCGTCGGGACCTGCCCGGAACTGCTGGAAACACCCGCGTTATTGAAAAGAATGACCTCGCGGTTCTTGGCCAGGCCGTCGGTGACGGCTGGATCCCAGTAATCCATGGTCCCGCGGAAATGCTGGTTGAAGACCAGCGGCACGCTGCCTGTCTTGCCAAAACGGCGATAGGCGAAACGGATGCCGTTGGCCTCGACGAATTGTGTTGGCGCGGTCTGGTGGGTGTGAGTCATGTCTTGGCGCGGATGAATCATTTCTGGACGGGTGTGGATCACCATGATCCGAGCCTCGATTATTCAGTCAGTATCGCATCGGGCACGAGCGCAAGGGCGGCTTTCGCGCAATCGACGTCATGCTGCACAGTTGGAGCCCCGCTCACCCCAATTGCCCCAACGATTTCTTCGCCCACCTTGATGGGAAACCCTCCTCCGTACGCCGCCACGCGTGCAAGCGTGGGGATTCCAGCCAGAAGCGACGGGTCGCGCTGGATGAAGTTGAAAAAATCCTGCGTGGAGACGCCGAACAGAGCCGTGTACGCCTTGTTGTGCGCAATCTCGATGGAGAGGATCGGGGCCCCATCCATTCGGCTAAAGGCCTTGAGATTGCCGCCGTCATCGAGAATCGCGATGTTCTCGGAGACGCCCATTTGTCTGGCTTTCGTCACCGCTTGATCGATCATCTTCTGTGCCAGCTCAGAAGAAATGCTGTACTTCCTCACCACGTCGGCCATCGGACTCCTCCCACCAATTTCGCTAACCCGCCCTGCGAACTGCCCGATCTCAGGGGCGTTCTTCGATCGCGTCGACGCGATCGGGGTAAAAGGCCAGGTGGTCCTTGATGGACACCACCGCCGGGTAGGGCGCCTCATACGTCCAGACGGCGTTGGTCGAACGCTCGCCGCCGGGCGGAATGCTGAAATAGGCGCAGTCGCCTTTATAGGGACAGTAGGTGGAGTGATCTGTTCGCTGAAGGAGCGCCATGTCGACGTCCTTGCGCGGAATATAGTGGACGACCAGATAGGCGGCCTCACGGAGCGTCAACGCGTCCCGCGTGTGGGCAATGACGCGGCCCGCCACCGAGATCACAACCTGATGGGGATTGCGCTCGATCGCGATTGGATGATCCGGCCCCGGAACCTTGATCGACTTGGTGGGTGCATCTTTGATCTGTTGCATGATTTATCCTTTGGATGGTTCAGCGCGACGCGAACCTTCGCGCCCAGACCGGAGTTAGTGGCTCTTGCCACCATCGACATTGAGGACATGACCGGTGATGTATGACGCTTCGTCCGACGCGATGAAGACGATCGCGTTGGCAAGCTCCTCCGAGAGGCCAAGGCGAGCCATCGGAACGGTCGTCACCAGAGCCGCCTTGTTGTCCGGCGTGCCGGTGAAGCGGGTCAGCATGCCGGTGTCCGTCGGGCCGGGCGCAACCGCGTTCACGCGGATTCCGGATTTCGCGAGCTCGAGCGCCACCGACTTTGTGATGCCTTCGACGGCGTGCTTGCTGCCGACATAGATCGAGGCCCCCGCCGCGCCCTCGTGCCCATAAGTCGAGGAGATGTTGATGATAGTGCCGCTGCGCTGTCTCTGCATGACGCGCGCTTCGTGCTTCATGCTTAGGATCACGCCGAGAACATTGGTGTCGAACGTCGCGGCATAGCTCTCGGCGGTCTGGTCCGTGATCGGGCCGGGTCGGCCTTCGGTGCCGGCGTTGTTGACCGCAACATCCAGCCGGCCAAACCGCGCGACGGTCTTGTCGACGAGGGAGCGGATGTCATCTTCCTTGCGGACATCGGCGTTGATGAACTCGGCCTCCGCACCGAGGTCACGCAGCTCGCTCGCCAACGCCTTGCCGGCCTCGTCGCGCCGGCCGGCAACGACGACTTTCGCGCCCTTCCTGGCGAAAGCTATGGCTGCGGCGCGCCCGATGCCGGTAAGTCCACCTGTGATCAAGACGACGGGGTTGCTCATGGATCCAATCCTTCATTGCGTTGAGTTGGACCGAAGATGAGCTCCCCCGCAGGCTTGAAAAATGGGCTGTAGTTCCAAACATATCGGACTTGGTTGTCCGCAATGGAGCTGCGGGGATGGACAGTCTGGGATCGCTACATGCCTTCGTTCAGGCCGCGGAAGCCCGAAGCTTCACGGTTGCGGGACGGCAACTCGGCGTGTCGTCGTCGGCGATCGGCAAGGCGGTGGCGCGGATGGAGGAACGACTCGGTGTGCGTCTCTTTCATCGCAGCACGCGCAGCATCACGCTGACCGTGGAGGGGGCCCTGTTTCTCGAACGCTGCCGGCGCATCTTTTCTGAGATCGAAGCGGCCGAGTTCGAACTGTCGCAGACGAAGGACGCGCCGCGCGGCACACTGCGTGTCGGCCTGCCGTTGGCCGGCATTCTGCTGATGCCCACTCTCGTCGCGTTCATGCGGGCCTATCCAGAGATCCTGCTGGATCTCGATTTCAGCGATCGAGTGGTCGATGTGATCGAGGAGGGCTTCGACGCCGTGGTGCGCTTCGCCGATTCCGGCGACTCGCGTCTGATGTCCCGGGCGTTGGGCCTATATCGCCGACGACTCGTGGCGGCCCCGGCCTACCTGGTGGCGAGGGGTGTTCCCCTGACCCCGGACGACCTCAAGGCTCATGCCTGTCTGCACCACAAGTTTCCGACCAGCGGAAAGTTCGAGCGCTGGCCGCTGCGGCCCGAGCATGCCGGCGTCGAGAGGGACCTGCCCAGAACGGCCGTGGCAAGTACGCTCGAGCCAATCATCTTCATGGCCGAACAAGGCTTGGGCATCGCCTACCTGCCGGACTTCGCCATCAGCAGGCAACTTCGTGAGGGCCTCCTCGTCACGGTGCTCGACGACTACACTGACCGCTCGGGGCCGCTGCGGGTCCTATGGCCGTCGAACCGGCACCTCGCTCCCAAGCTCCGCGTGTTTGTCGACTTTCTCGCCGCGAACCTCATCCCCGCCGTCGAAGGCGAAGCAAGGGCAGCTCGACAAGTTGCGGGGCAACAAACGTTACCCGGATGAGCGTCGCGAGATCTGAGGCTCGTCCGCGCAACGCGCTCCGTTACGCGATTGATTTGCGTCGGGTGACGCAAATCAAATCTCGCTCCTCCGCCTCCGACAAATCACCCCGACGGGCAACTCAGCAAAACCTGTCAATCCCGCGATAAGAAAATATTCCGCTTGGCGTTTCACCCAACTCAGATGTTCAATTGGCGTGTCCCACCCGATCGAGGGGCGTTTCGCGATCGTCACGAGCGCGGTGTGGGATGCGGTGGACGCGGAGCGTGTGACTGACGAGAGCACGCGAAGCGGACGGCGAAGTCGTGTGGTCCTGACGCCCTAGCGGCAGGTGTCTTCTCGCGGAATGCGAACGCGTCTTGCGAGGGCGGTGACAAGCAAGCCCAGTCTCGCCGGGGAGAGCACGAAGTAAGCCGCACAACCATCGCGCAGGGAAGGCCGGGATGTCCCGGTTACACCTGTGGTCCTACCCCCGTGCTTTCCACCTTTGCACGGGGCCCATGGGTGCGATCGGCACCCGGTCTTCCCTGCGCCCTCTGCAAGAGAGGGCGGAACGAAGAGCAAAGCTCGGGCAATTCATGTCGCGAGGATGCGAAAGTACGCCCCCATCCACATCTGTCATCGCCCGGCTCGACCGGGCGATCCAGTACGCCGCGGCCTCTCGGCTCAAGCACAGGCGTCTCTGGAATACTGGATCACCCGAATGCGCAGGTGATGACACCGCGTGGTGCGACAACTTGAATCGAGAACCATCCTCATCGTCGTCCTGGCGGAAGCCAGGACCCATTACCCCAAATGCCAATTGTTATGCGACGCTGGGGCCATGATCTCGTTCATCATCAAATTCGGTGGTTATGGGTTCTGGCTCCCGTGCGCAATTGCGCACCAGGCCAGGATGACAGTGGTGCAAGCAGAGGCGGCGCTGCGACAAACGCCATCCTGCAAATTATTTTCATCAGCTTGGCGCTGCGGTGTCGGCTGGCGTCTTCGCCAATCGTCCTTCGCCCATACAAGGAGACTGCAAATGACCGATCTCGTCACATGCCTTTGGTTCGATCAGGGCCGGGCGCGCGAAGCGGCGGAGTTTTACGCCGCGACATTCCCCGACAGCCATGTCGATGCGGGCCACCCATCGCCGATACCGGGTATCGGGCAGGGCGACGAGCTGACCGTGGAGTTTACGGTGCTTGGCCGCCGCTTCGTCGGGCTGAACGGCGGCTCCAACTACACGCCGAACGAGGCGGTGAGCTTCATGGTGCTGACCGACAGCCAGGACGAGACCGATCGCTACTGGAATGCGATCACCACAGGTGGCGGCAAGGAATTGCCGTGCGGCTGGTGCCGGGATCGCTGGGGCTTTGCCTGGCAGATCACGCCGAAGCGGCTGCTCGCGCTCGTCAACGGGGCTGACCGCGCCGCCGGGAAGTGCGCGATGGAGGCGATGATGACGATGACGAAGATCGACATCGCCGCGATCGAGCGTGCGGCGGTGAATGCGTAGGGTGGATTAGGCGAAGGCGTAATACACCATGCTGTTGGGTTTTGGTCCATATGGCGGGTTACGCGGAGCCTGTCATCGGGCCGCACTTCGCGCGGACCCGTTGGCTAACCCGCGCTACGATTCCGGCCTAACCGCGCGACAGCTTCTCGTATCGCTTGATCAGGCGCTCCCGCTTCAGGCGGGACAGCCGCCTGATCCAGAACACGCCGTCGAGCTGATCGATCTCGTGCTGATGGCACACCGCACGCAGGCCGTCCGATTCCTCGGTGTGCATGTTGCCATCGGTGTCCTGATAGCGGATCCGGAGGCGCGCGTGCCGCTCGACCTCGTCATTGACGCCGGGCATCGAGACGCTGCCTTCCTTGTGCAGGATCATCTCGCCCGACGCCCAGATGATCTCCGGATTGACATAGGTCCGCGGCCCCTCGGCTGTGTCGAGCTCGAGCACCACGACCCGCAGCGCCACGCCAATATGCGGCGCGGTGATGCCGATACCCGGCGCCGCATGCATGGTCTCGAGCAGGTCGGCCGCCAGCTCGCGCAGCGCGTCGTCGAACAGGCTCACCGGCTCGGCCGGGAGCGCAAGCCGCGGATCGGGATAGCGGACGATGGGGCGGATGGTCATGCCAGCGTCTTAGGCCAGCGCGCGGCGCCGGACAATACGCGCGTGCAAGGGCTCAACTCGCCGCGCCGCTCAGAGACGTTTTTCGAAGAACAGATCGGGGTAGGGGTCGTCGTTGAAGCGCGGGATCTCGGTCCAGCCGCTCCGGCGATAGAGCTGGCCGGCTTCCGCCAGCGCGCTGTTGGTGTCGAGCCGCAGCACCGCAATGCCGAGCTCCCGCGCGGCGCGCTCAGACGCGTCCATCAGGCGGCGGCCGAGGCCGAGCCCGCGCGCGGCCGGCGCGACCCAGAGCCGCTTGATCTCCGCGAATTCGCCGCTGCTGCCCTTCAGCCCGACGCAGCCGAGCGGCAGGCCGTCCGACATCGCCACGATGAAGCTGCCGCGCGGACGCACCATGTCCTTGGCATCGGGATCGCGCGACAGCTTGACGTCAAAGCCCTGTTTGAAGCGTCGCGCCAGCTCGGCGTAATATTCGCCGAGGCAGTAGCGTGCTTCCTCGCCGCGCGGATCCATCTCTCGCAGAGCGGTGCCGTCGCGCCCGAGCGCCGAGGCGATCATGTCCATCGCCGCCAGCAGCGCATCGCGTTGCGTGTGGTGGGCGAGGAAGTCCTTTGCCTGGCGGTTGGAGATCGCCTCATAGGCGTTGAACTCGCGCTTGCCCGCCGGCGTCAGCCTGGCGATGCGGCGGCGCGCGTCGTCGCCATGGGCCGTGGTCTCGATCAGCCCCTCGTCCTCGAGGCTGCGCAACAGACGGCTCATCAGGCCGGAATCGAGGCCGAGATAATCCCTGATCTCGCCCACGTCGGTGCGTCCATGCCCGATCGCGTTGAGCACGCGCGCTGCCCCGAGCGGCCGGCCGCGCCCGAGGAACGAGGTGTCGAGCGCGCCGACGGCGGAGGTCACGGCACGGTTGAAGCGGCGGACGCGGGAAACAGGGTCGAGCATATATCTGACTTTAGTCAGATATTATTTCCGCGTCAATCGCCCGCCGATCCGCTGCGTCCCTTCATGCCATGTCCGCGGTCACGCGACGGCCATCCTGACCTTGACGGTCTGCGGATCGACGAAGCCGCCGAAGCCGACCGCGATCCGGTTCCAGCCGTTGATGATGTTGATCAGCAAGGTCACCTTGACCTGCTCCTCCGCCGTGAAATGCGCCTTCAGCGTCTCGTAGGCGGCGACATGGGTGCGTTGCTCGCAGAGCCGCGTCAGCGCCTCGGTCCAGCCGAGCGCGGCGCGCTCGCGGTCGGTGTAGCAGGGCGCGTCGCGCCAGGCCGACAGCAGATAGATGCGCTGCTCGGTCTCGCCCTCGTCGCGGGCGAACGTCGTGTGCAAATTGATGCAGTTGGCGCAGCCATTGATCTGGGAGGCGCGGATCTTGATGAGCTCGGCGAGCCGCGGCCCGAGGCTGGCCGCGATCGCGACGGAGGCGTCGAACCAGATCTTCATGATCCTGGGGGCGGCGGCGAGGGGATCAAGTCTGACAGTCATGCTGGGTTCCTCGGTGTTGTCCGACATCAAGACGAACGAGGAACGGCCAAAGTGACATGATGGCGAGATTTTTCTGGGATCTAGTTCCGCGCCAGCACCAGCACATTGCCGGCCAGGATCGCGCCGGCGCCGGCGAGCACCGGCCAGCCGAGTGCAAGGTGCTCGAACAGCGCGGACAGCACCAGCGCGACCAGCGGCACCAGCGCGAGCGTGTAGGCGGCGCGGCCAGGGCCGAGGCGGCGCACCAGCTCGAAATACAGCATGAAGGTGATGCAGGACGCGGCGATCGCGAGATAGAGGAAGCTTGTGAGATAAGAAAGGGAAATGTCGGCCGCAAACGGCGTGCCGGTCGCTGCGGCCCAAAGCGCGCTCGCGGCCGCGCCGACGAATGCGCCCCAGGCCAGCACGGAGACGACGGGCAGTCCGGCGCGCTGGTTGCGCGCACCGACCGTCGTTCCGGCGCCGGTCGCGACCGCCGCAGTGAGCGCCCAGGCGAAACCTGCCAGCGGCGCGGTGCCATTCGCGGCGGCGCCGGGCAGGAAGATGATGGCGAGGCCAAGGATGCCGCACAGCGCGCCCCACACGAAGCCGGAGGAGATCGGGACGCCGAGCGCGGCGCGCGCGATCACGGCCGCGAACAGCGAGGATGTCGACAGCACCAGCGCCGCAAGTCCGCTCGGCATCCGCGCGGTCGCTTCATAGAAGGCGATGAAGGCGATGGCGAAGAACAGCAGGCCCTGCAACGCGACGGCCAGGCGATCTTTTCGTGGGATCGCCAGCGGCACGCCGCGCAGCCGGCCGTAGCCGAGCAGGACGAGGCCTGCGAGCACCATGCGCAGTGCGACCGACCACGGCGCGGGCGTCACGCCGGCCTGCATCGCGGTTGCCAGCGCGCCGCCGCCCCACAGCAGTGCGGTCAGCGCGAACAGTGCGGCGGTCATGGCGCAGCGGTGTCATCGAGCAGCGCGTGCCAGCCGCCGGCGTCGATCCGTGCGCTCTCTCCCTCAAGCCTGGTGAGGGCAGAATCGAGCATCGTTCGCTCGCTCTCCGAGAGGCGCGCAAGCAGTCGCGCCTCGATCGCGCTGCCCAGCGCGGCGATCCGGTTGAAGGCGGTTCGGCCGCTGCGGGTGATGCTGACCGCGGCGAAGCGCCGATCAGTCTTCCCGGAGCGTCGCACCGCGAAGCCGAGCTCGACCAGCTGGCCGATGCCGCGGCTGACCGCGAACGGGTCGAGCGCGCAGGCGCGGCCGATCTCGGAGGCATTGGCGGCATTTCGTTCGGCGATGACGGCGAGGATGCGCCAGCCTGCCTGGCTCAGTCCAAATGTCTCGCTGTAGAAACTCTCGAGCGGGCGGGCGACCTGCGCCGCGACCAGGAACAGGCGGTAGGGCAGCCAGGCGCTGAGCTTGAGGCCATCATCGGACGCAGGGGCGGTCTGTTTCATGGGGCAGGAGGCTCGCACAAGTAATTGCAAAGTGCAAGCATATCGCAAGGATGAAGTCGGGCATCGAGGCGCATGCGGGAAAATCCCGACACACTTGTCACTCCCACCCGTCGCTGCCGCTGCGCCAGATTGCGGCATGGCCAATGACGAACGGCCGCGGACGTGGAACTGCGCCGAGGCCCCCGAGTTCGTCCAAATCGGAGATGGAGATCATCATGAGCAAATCAGCGGAAAACGATCGCGGCGGACTGGCGGCGATGCAGACCCCGCCGGTGGTGTCGCAGGAGGCGTGGGAGGCGGCGCGCCTGCAGATGCTGGTGAAGGAGAAGGCGCAGGTGCGGGCGCGTGATGCGCTCGCTGCAGAGCGGCGGCGGATGCCCTGGATGGCGGTCGATAAGCCGTATGTGTTCGAAGGACCGAACGGCAAGGTCAGCCTGCTCGATTTGTTCGAGGGCCGCCGGCAGCTGATCGTCTACCGCGCCTTCTTCGAGCCCGGCGTGTTTGGCTGGCCCGACCACGGCTGCCGCGGCTGCTCGCTCGGCGCCGATCAGGTCAGCCATCTCTCCCATCTGAACCAGCGCGACACCACGCTCGCCTACGCCTCGCGCGCGCCGCAGGCCGATATCGCGCGGCTGAAGGAGCGGATGGAGTGGGAGATGCCCTGGTACACGATCACCGACAGTTTCGATTCCGACTTCGGCGTCGCCGAGTGGCACGGCCACAACGTCTTCATTCGCGACGGCGCGCGGATCTTCCGCACCTATCTCGTCAACAGCCGCGGTGACGAATCGATGGGGACGGTCTGGAGCTATCTCGACATCACGCCGTTCGGCCGCCAGGAGCTCTGGGAAGATTCGCCGAAGGGCTATCCGCAGGGCCCGACCTACAAATGGTGGAACTGGCACGACAATTACGATGCCGAAGCCACCCCGAACGCGAAGTGGGCTGCGGTGACCGATGCCGGTGAGGCCGCATTCCGTGAGATCGCGGAGCAGGAGCGCAAGGCCACTTGATGGGGTGGGAGCAGGGAGGGCGCGCGGCGTCCTCCCTAGCGGCCGTTGTGCCTTCCGGCCGAGAGCGTCTTCAGCGCCGACAAGGCCTGCCGGAGCCCGCGATCGAGGCGTTTGTCGCGGCGGATCACGACGGCGAGCCGGCGGTACAGCTTTGGCGACAGCGACCGCACGACGAGATCGCGCTGCCTGGTCCTGGCGGGCACGGCCATGCCGGGCAGGATCGCGCAGCCAAGACCGGCACGCACCATCTCCTTGATCGCCTCGACGCTGCCGAGCGACATCAGCGGCTTCAGCGACACGCCGCCGCGCGCCAGCCATTCGTCCGCGGTGCGCCGGGTGTTGCCGCCGGGCTCGAACAAGAGAACGGGCCTGGTCGCCAGCACCTCGGGCGTGATCCGCGCCGGCAGCTGCATGTCGCGGGGCGCGATCAGCACGAACTCGTCATTCATGACCGGCGTGATCTCAAAACTTCGTCCCGACACCGGCAGCGTGACCAGCGCGATGTCGATCGTGTTGTCCTCGACGGCTCTGGCGATCTCCGCCGTGTTGCCCGTGGTGACCGTGATCTCCAGCGAGGGCAGTGCAGCGCGCAGCTCCTTCAGGATCGGCGGCAGCAGGAAGATGCAGGCGGTCGCGCCGGTGCCGAGCCGCACCCGGCCTGCCGTTCCCGTCGTCTGCTGCGCGACGGCGTCGACCGCCGATGCCACGGCCGCGTTGATCTGCTGCGCATGCGACAGCAAGGCGACGCCGGCGGCGGTCGGCCTGGCCCGCCGTCCGACCCGCTCGATCAGGGTTGCATTCAGGCTGCGCTCGAGCTGGCGCACCTGCAAACTCACCGCGGGCTGCGTCAGCTGCAGCCGCTCGGCCGCCGCGGAGAAGCTGCCGCAATCGATCACCACGGCGAAACTTTCGAGATAGTCGAGGTTGAGGCTCTTCATCAAAGTATCTCTTATGCTTTGCATAAGCTGTCAAAGCTTCACTTATATAGCGCCAGGGCGCATGCTCGAGCAACATTGACGGCTTGGGTGAGAGACGGAATGGCGGTAGGCAGCAACGGCGTCGTGGTCCGCGACGCTGCAGGTGGTGACATGGCTGACGTGCAGGGCATCTATGCCCATCACGTGCTCAACGGACTGGCGACCTTCGAGGAAGTGCCGCCGACGGTGGACGAGATGCGCAGCCGCCGGAACGCCGTGCTGGCGGCAGGGCTGCCGTATCTCGTGGCTGTCGTTGACGGCCGCGTGGCCGGCTATTCCTATGCGACATCGTATCGGCCGCGGCCGGCCTATCGCCTCACCATCGAGGACTCGGTCTACGTGTCCGACGGACTGGGTGGACGCGGCATCGGCGTGGCGCTGCTGCAGGGCTTGATCGCGCGGGCCGAAGCAGGACCCTGGCGGCAGATGCTCGCCGTGATCGGCAACAGCGGTAACGCCGGATCGATCGCGCTGCACCGTCGCATGGGCTTTCAGCCGGTGGGCACCCTGACATCGGTCGGCTTCAAGCTCGGCCAATGGGTCGACACCGTGCTGATGCAGCGGCCGCTGGGGCCGGGCGCATCAGTGCTTCCATCGGAGCAGGAGACGGCCCGGTGATCGAACGCCGGGTCGTGGCCGCCCTCGGGCTTGCGCAACTGATATCGTGGGGCGCGACCTACTACCTGATCGGCGGCTTCGGCGAGCAGATCGCCGCCGATCTCGGCTGGAGCCGCGACATCGTCTACGGCGGATTTGCCGCTGCACTTCTGGTGATGGGCGTGACGTCACCACTGGCGGGGAGATGGGTGGACGGCCGCGGCGGCCGCGAGGTCATGGTCACGGGCGCCGTGATCAACGCGCTCGGCTGCGCCGGCCTCGCTGCCTCGTATCAGGTCGCAACCTACTTCGCATCGTGGATCATCCTTGGTCTCGGCATGCGGCTGACGCTATACGATGCGGCGTTCGCGGCGCTGGCCCGGATCGGCGGACCGGAGGCGCGCCGCGCGATGTCCGGCATCACGCTGCTCGGTGGCCTGGCGGCGACGGTGTTCTGGCCGCTCGGCCATACGCTCTCGGAACATTTCGGCTGGCGCGCTGCGGTGCTGGCCTATGCCGGCCTTGCGCTGCTGACGATCCCGCTGCATCTGCTGATTCCGAACCAGCGGTTTGCCGGCGTGCCGAGCTCCAGTTCGGTAGTGCCCAAGCAGCCGCGCGCGGTCGGCCGGAGGCAGCTTGCAGCGGCAGGCGGGCTCTATGCCGTGATCATGACCGGCGCCAATTTCCTGAATGCCGGCATGTCCGCGCACATGATCGCGGTGCTCTCCGGCCTCGGGCTCACCGTCACCGTGGCGGTGTGGATCGCAACGTTCCGGGGCATCGGGCAATCCGCCGCGCGTCTCTGCGAAGTGCTGTTCGGCGGACGGATCGATCCGCTCGCGCTCAACCTGGCCGCCTGCCTGATCATGCCGCTCTCCTTCATCGCCGGCCTGTTCAGCGGGTCGTCGAAGGAGATGGGGATCGCCTTCGCGCTGCTGTACGGCGCCTGCAACGGCATTCTGACCATTACCAGGGGAACGCTGCCGCTGATCCTGTTCGATCATCGCAGCTATGGCACGTTGGTCGGCCGGCTGATTGTTCCGAGCTTCATCCTGCCGGCGGCGGCGCCGCTGGCCTATGCGATCGTGATCGACCGGCTCGGCGATGCGAGTGCGCTCTATCTCTCCACCGGCCTTGCCACGATGACATTGCTTGCGGCCGCCATGCTGAAGCTGCTGTTTCCGCCGCGTCGTGAGGACGCGAAGCAATAGCTCAACCCGCCGTCGGCTCGCGAGGCAGCCACAGCGAGAGCCAACCGCCGACGGCCAGCAGCGCCACGTTGCAGCCGAGCGCGATCGTGAAAGCGTGCGCGTAATCGTCGGTCTGCGGATGCGTCCCGAGCAGGCCGTAGAAGACGCCGCCGATCACAGCGACGCCGAGTGCCGCGCCGATCTGGAAGGTCGAGATCATCATGCCCGATGCCAGCCCGGCATGGCGCGGATCGATGCTGCCGATTACGGCCTTGATGACCGAGGGCATCACGGTGCCAAAACCGAGCCCGCCGCAGATCAGGCCGAAGGCGAGGCTTTGCGGCAGCGCGCCGCCGACCGACAGCATGACGATACCAAAGCCGATCACCTGCAACGCAAAGCCCAACGTCAGCGTGCGCGCGCCGAGCCATTGCATCACCAGCGGCGAGACGAGCGAGCTCACGAAGAAGCCTGTGGCAAAGGGCAGGGTGGCGAGACCGGCCGCCAGCGGAGACTGATGCAGGCCGCTTTGCAGGTAGACCGCAAAGGTCAGGTAGAACGACGAGAGCATGTAGAACGCGGGCGCCATCACCAGGCCGATGACGAAATCGCTGTTGCGCAGCAGATGCAGCGCGACCAGCGGGTCGCCGCCGCGGGCTTCGAGTCGCGCCTCGAAGCGGACGAAGGCGGCGAGCATCACTGGTGAGGCCAGCAGCATCGCGATGATCCACGCCGGCCAGCCGAGTTCACGGCCCTCGATCAACGGATAGACCAGAAGGCCGAGCGTGAGCGACAGCAGGATGACGCCACCAATGTCGAGCCGCTGGGCGTGCTCAGAGCGGGAGTCGGCGAGGTACAGCACGCCGCCGACGAACGCGACGAGGCCGATCGGCAGGTTGATGAGGAAGATCGCCTGCCAGGCCAATCCGAACGGACGGGCCGATACCAGAACGCCGCCCAGCACCTGGCCGCAGATGTTGGCAAGGCCGAAAGTCGCGCCGTAGAAGCCGAGCGCGCGGCCCTGTTCGGCTGCCGGAAACAGCACGCGGATCGAGGCAAGCACCTGCGGGGCCATCACCGTCGCGGTGAGGCCCTGCAGGATCCGCCCCGCGACCAGCACCGTGGGCGACCATGCAATGCCGCACAGCACCGACGCGATCGTGAAGCCGGCGACGCCGGTCAGGAACATGCGGCGACGTCCGAAGAGATCGCCGAGCCGGCCGCCGGTGATTAGGAACACCGCATAAGTCGCAGCATAGGCCGAGATGACGAACTGGACCTCGCTTGCGCTGGCACCGAGATTGTCGCGAATGGCCGGCAGCGCGAGATTGACGACATTGAAATCGAGGATCGGCAGGAAGGCGCCGGTCAGCAGCACGGGCAGGGCCAGCCACCGCCTTGGGTCGGCTGTCGCCGGCCGTGGGTCGTGCAGTTGCAACGTCTCGGTGGTCTCGCTTGTCACCTGCCATTCCTCCTCGGCAATCGGCAACGGCTCGCGTGGGGTGCGCGAGGCCGATTTAATAATGGAGAAGATGGCCTGTTCGTTTGCGATCAGGTATTATCCAGATATGGCAAATGAGTTTGCAAAAATGCACAGTGCAGGAATGCACAGCGCGCTGGACTGGAACGATCTCCGGCTCGTCCTCGCCATTGCGCGGGAGGGCAGTCTTTCGGGAGCGGCGCGCCGGCTGGGCGTCGCGCATTCGACGGTGTTTCGCCGTCTCGGCACGATCGAGCGAACGATCGGAACACGTCTGTTCGAACGCTTCCGCGACGGCTATGCGCCGACGCCTGCGGGAGAGACCGCTGCGGCATCGGCGGCCCGTCTCGAGGACGAGGTGCTCGCGCTCGAGCGCAAGCTGGCGGGACAGGACCTCAGGCCGTCGGGTCCGGTCCGGATCACAACCACCGATACGCTCGGCGCGGTCCTGATGCGGCATCTGCCGGCGATGCGGGCCGCGCATCCGGAGATTCAGCCCGAGATCGCCATCTCGAATACGATGGCGAACCTGACGCGCCGCGAGGCCGAGATTGCGATCCGGCCCACGCCTGCGCCATCCGAGCTGCTGGTCGGGCGGCGCGTGGCCGATATTGCACATGCGGTCTACGGATCGCGGGCCTATCTCGCCCGGCGCCACGACAAGGATCTGTCTGCACACGACTGGATCGGGCTCGACGACGTGCTTGCGGGAACCGTGATCGCCGGCTGGATGCGCGACAACTTTCGTTCAGCGCGGATCGCCTGCCGCGTCGATGCGCTTCCGGCGCTGCGCGACGCGGCCATCGCCGGAATGGGGCTCGCCTTGCTGCCCTGCTATGTCGGCGATCTCGCGCCCGCGCTGCGCCGCGTAACCCCGAAGACGCTTGCCGAGCCGCGATCGGCGCTGTGGCTGTTGACGCATGACGATCTCAAGCGCACCGCGCGGATCCGCGCCACCCTCGATTTTCTGGCCAAGGCGCTCGCGTCGGAGCGCGCGCTGTTCGAGGGCAAGCGCGCCGACAGCGCGCGACGCTAGTTGGCATATGGTTCAGGACCCAGCGGCTTCCGTGACGGCACGGATTTCCTCGGCTGCGCGATCTGCAGGCAGCCGATGATGCTCGCGAAAGGCACCGACGAGCGTCTTCAGCACGACGCGGGATTTTGCATCCGATAACGCCGCTAGCAGCACGATCTCGGACGGCGGAAGGGCAGGCAGGCCGAACCGGCGACTGACCTCGATTGTGCCTGCCGGTGCAAGGCGGCACGAGAACACCGATGTGGCGAGGCCGGCGGCCACCGCGTCGGCGACCGCAAAGGATCCGCAGCCGAGGAAGGTCTCCGTCCACGGGATGCCTGCCGCCGCCAGCGCCCGCGTCGCGATGTTGAGCACGCCGCAGCTTGGCGAGGAGGCGGCCAGCCGCAGCGGCTCGCCGGTGCGATGGACAAAGTCCGGCGTGGCGAACCAGCCGTAGTGATCCGTCGCCAGTATCTCGCCGTCACGGCGGTCGTCCTCGCGGCGGATGATCGCGGCGTCGATCTGGCCGCGGTCGAAGGCGTCGAGCAGGTCGCGGGAATCGTCGAGCCGGACCTCGATGGTGAGCGTAGGATCGTGCGCATGCAGCCGCGCCAGCAAGGTCGGGACTTCAGCGCCTCCGACATGGGTGGCGATGCCGAGCGAGAAGCGGCGGTGGCGCGCCGGCGACAGTCCCGCGACGGCGCGGTCATGCGCAGCGAGCAGTTCGCGCGCGGGCGCGAGAAATTCCGCGCCCTGTGCCGACAGGCGGACCAGCCGCGGTGTCCGCTCGATCAGCCTGTGGCCGACCTGGCGCTCCAGCCGCTTCAGCTTCACGCTGATCGCACCCTGCGTGGTGCCGAGTGCTTCGGCGGCGCGCGTAAAGCTCCTGAGCTCGGCGATGGTCACGAAGGTCTTCACAGCATCGACGTCAAGCGTGGTCATGTCAGTCATCCGGAATTGTTGTCTCTGAAATATCTAGTCATCCAATTCACCAATGCTCAAGCCGTGACTAGCTTTGCGCTCTGAAGCGCCGCGGCCACCCGATTCCTGCCGCTGCTGCCTCAATACATCGTGAGTCAATCGACCGACGCTGCTGCCAGCACCCTGGCAACAGCGTGCGGTATGCCGTTGGCTCGCCACAACAAAAGGCCTGATCATGTCCTCTGAACTGAGCCGCCGCGGCGCTGTCGTGCTGTCAGCCGTATGCCTTGCCTGCCTGATGTTTGGATTGGAGATCTCCAGCATCCCCGCGATCCTGCCGACGCTTGAACAGGTGCTGCATGCCGACTTCAAGGCGCTGCAATGGATCATGAACGCCTACACGATCGCGGTCACCACGGTGCTGATGGCGATCGGGACGGTGGCGGATCGCTATGGGCGCAAGCGCATCTTCTTGGTCGCGATCGCGGCGTTCGGCATCACCTCACTGATCTGCGGCGTCGCCTCGAGCGTCGAGATGCTGATCGTCGCGCGATTTCTGCAAGGGCTGAGCGGCGGTGCACTCTTGATCTGTCAGATCGCCGTGCTGTCGCATGAATTCCAGGGCGGCCGGGTGCGTGCGGTCGCCTGGGGCTGGTGGGGCGTCATCTTCGGCATCGGTCTCGGCTTCGGGCCGATCATCGGTGGCGCCGTTGCCGCGGTACTGAGCTGGGAGTGGGTGTTCCTTGTCCACGTGCTGCTCGCTGCTGTGGCGTTCGTGCTCACGATCGGCGGCGTCCATGAATCCAGGGATCCGAAGGCGAGCAGCCTCGACATCGCCGGCATCGTGACGATGTCGCTCTCCGTGTTCTGCCTCGCCTTCTACATCACGCAGGGCCCCGATCTCGGCTTCCTAGGCACGAAGGGGCTTGCGATTCTCGGTGTCTCCGTTGCGAGCTTCATCGCGTTCCTCGTTGCGGAGAAAGTCAGCCGGCGGCCGATGTTCGACTTTTCTGTGTTCCGTATTCCAGCCTTCTCCGGCTCGATCATCGGCTCGGCCGCGATGAACCTCAGCTACTGGCCGTTCATGATCTATCTGCCGATCTGGTTTCACGCCGGCCTCGGCTATGACAGCGTGTCGGCCGGTCTTGCGCTGCTCGCCTATACGCTGCCGACACTGGTGATGCCGCCCTTCGCCGAACGCCTGTCGCTGCGCTATCAGCCGGGCCTGATCATCCCAGTGGGGCTGTTCATCATCGGCACCGGATTCATGCTGATGAAGTTCGGCAGCGCCGCTGCGCAGCCCGGCTGGCTGACGATGCTGCCGGGCTGCCTGATCGCCGGAATTGGCCTCGGCATCACCAACACGCCGGTCACCAACACAACGACCGGCTCGGTGTCGAGCGACCGTGCCGGCATGGCCTCCGGGATCGACATGAGCGCGCGGATGGTCTCGCTTGCGGTCAACATCGCGCTGATGGGTTTCATCCTCGCAAGCGGGGTGCTGGCGCATCTGAAGGCGGTGCTGCCGGCGCTGGACAGCGTGCAACTGCGCGTCATCGCCGAGCGGATCGCGGCTGGTGACGTTGCAGCGTCGCCCGAGCTAACGGGCCCGATCGTGCATCAGGCGCTCGCCAGCGGCTTTGGCTGGGTGATGCTCTATGGCGGCGTCGGCGTGTGGATCATGGCCGCGACCAGTCTGCTGATCTTCAACGCGCGGCCGGTGCGGCAGGCCGAGGTTCAATGCACGAAGTGAATCTGATGTCGCCGTGCCCGCCCGTGAGGTGGCGGGCAGGCGGCTGACTTCACTTCGCGAGAGTGAGCAGCGGCTTGTCCTTCTCGACGATATACGTCGCAAGCTCGCTCGCGGTGACATTGCCGACGTTCCTCGCCGCATGGATCGTACCTGCGGGGATGAATAGCACGTCGCCGGCCTTCAGCGTCGCCGGCGGCTTGCCGTCGACGTCGTATTCGAGCGTGCCGGCGAGCACATAGATGATCTCTTCGCCCGGATGGGTGTGCCGGCCGAACGCCTTGCCGGGAGCGATGTCGACACGCACCTGGACCGCTTCACGTCCGGGCGCGCTGAGATCGTGGCGCTGAAGGTCGGTTCGCGTGATGCCGGCCGGTTGCTGGGCCTGCGCGGTTGGGATCGTCAGGAGGCTTCCAGCGATTAGGGCCGCTCTTGCGAACAGGCGCGTCGCCTTCATCAGTCTGCTGGTCATTTTGAACTCCTGTGCTTTGTCGCCCGACCGCGAGCCGGCAGCCGGCCGGCCCGCGTCGGAGGCCGTCATGCGCGTGTTTCAGACGAGCGTGGTGGTGACGTCGATGTTGCCGTGGACCGCCTTGGAGTAGGGGCAGATGCCGTGGGCGGCTTCGATCAGCTGCTGCGCAACCTCGCGCTCGACGCCGGGAACGTGGACGTTGAGGCGCGCGCTCAGGAAGAAGGCGCTACCGGCCTGGTTCAGATCGATCTCGGCGTCGACCTCGGGCTCGCTCGCGAGCTTGATCTTGCGCTGTCCGGCGGCGAGCTGGATCGCGCCGAGGTAGCAGGCCGACCAGGCGGCCGCGAACAGGTTTTCGGCGGCGGGGTGCGGCTGCGGCAGCTTGACGTCGAGGAAGCCGTCGCGCGAGCGGGCGGCACCGTTCGCTCCGGCGGTAACGTGGGTCTTCCCGGTGACGAGAACCTTGGCATTGGCGGTCATGGCGAGCTCCTTTTGGATGTAGATAGATCGTATACGATCTAATCGGATGCGTGTTGAAATAGACCTCGCGTCCGGCGGTGTCAAGCACTTCCGAGTTAATCGGATACGATTTATATTGATTCGGACTTCACGAACTCCGGAGACGCCCGTGACCCGCCCCGCCAAGGCCGACACCAAAGGCCGAAAACTCTCGAATTTTCTGTGCTTTGCGGTCTATTCGGCCAATCTGGCCTTCGGCCGCGCCTACAAGCCGATCCTGGACGCGGTCGGCCTGACCTACACCCAATACATTGCCCTGGTGGCGCTGTCGGAGGCCGACGAGCAGACCGTCAGCGCGCTCGGCGAAAAGCTGTTTCTGGAATCCAACACGCTGACGCCGATCCTCAAGAAGCTTGAGCAGAGCGGGTACATCAGCCGCGTCCGCGATCCTGCCGACGAGCGGCAGGTGCGGGTGAGCCTGACGCCGGCGGGAAGGCGCCTGCTCGACAAGGACCTCAACGCGTCCCTGATCGAGGCGACCGGACTCGGTGACGAGTTTCCAGTCGTGCAGAAGACCGTCGTCAGGCTGCGCGACAATCTGCTGCACAACACGCGCGGCGATCCGAAGAAGGGCTGATCCCGCGGCGGCAAATTGTAACGCGCTGTATCCGCACCGCGTCCTTCCGCATTTTCGCCACGGCGCAACCGGCAACTCCGGCCCGCGTTGCGATGATGCGGAGGAGGGATCAGTTTGCGCGGAAGATCGTCATCGATCTGCGGGGTGATTGCCACGATGAGCCTGCTCTGCGCGGCCATCTCGGCTGTATCGGCGCAACCGGCTCCATCAGATCAAGAGCATCGTCCGCAGCCGGGCGGAGATCGCTCGCCGGCGAGCGCAGCCGAGATCTGGGACGCCAATCGTGATGGCGTCTACACCTGCGACGAGTGGAAGGCCTATCTGGGGCGGCTGTTCGATCGTGCTGACCGCAACCACGACGGCAATCTCGCGCCTGCGGAGTTCGACGGCGTTCGCCGCGCCGGCAGCGCGCTCGCCGACGCGGATTTCGGCTATTTCGACGAGAACCAGGACGGCAAGATCACGCGCAGCGAGTTCGTCGGCAAGCCGAATGAATTCATCCTGCAGAACGACAAGAACGGCGACTGCCGCGTCACCCAGGACGAGCTCAAGAATACCGGAACGGACCAGAAGCGACCTCCCGGCAGAGGCAAGAAATCCTGACGCCCGGTCTATCCAATGGCGTCCTCGTGAAGCGGCCGACGCGACGAATGCGACCCGCTGCGATTCGGCTCCTGGCGCTGCGTTCCCGGCAGCTCAATGCGGACGAGCAGGCCGTGCGGCGCATTGTTGTGCAGCGAGAGCCCGCCGCCATGCCCGCGCACCACGGCGTCGGCGATCGAAAGGCCAAGTCCGAAGCCGCTTTTCTCATCCATGGTGCGCGCCTCGTCGCCGCGGACGAAGGGTTTCAGCATTTCGGCGCGGCGGTGTTCGGGAATCCCCGGACCGTCGTCCGCGACGTCGATGGTGGCCCGGTTGGCCGATGCGGTCAGCCGGATCTCCACCTCGCTTCCGAAGCGCAGGGCATTCTCGACCAGGTTGGTCACGGCGCGGCTGATCTCGCCGGAGCGGATCATCAGCGAAGCTCTGTTCGGGCCCTGGTAGCGCACGACATGGCCGCAATCGGAGAATTGCTCGCAGATCGTCTGCAACAGGGCGGCCACGTTGACGAGGGTCGGCTTCGCCGCGCTGCCGCCGCTGAGGAATGACAGCACGGATTCCAGCATCGCCTGCATCTGGTCGAGGTCGTGAAGGGTCTCCGCGCGGTGGGCGTCGTTCTCGATGTATTCCGATCTGAGCCGCAGCCGGGTGATCGGGGTGCGCAAATCGTGGCTGATCGCGGCGAGCATGCGCGTGCGGTCGTTCATCAGGCTGGTGATGCGTTCGCGCATCTGATTGAGCGCGACCGCCGCCGCGCGGATTTCCTCCGGGCCCGTCTCGGGAAGCGGTGCTGCCGCCTGGCTGATGCTGAAATTCTCGGCGGCGCGGGCGAACGCGGACAGCGGAGCGCTGAGCGCGCGCCCGGCCCACACGCCGAGCAGCGTGACGCTGACGAACAGGAACAGGAACGTACTCAGCCAGAATGCGCCGAAGAAGGGCGGCATTTTGGTCGGGCCGATCGTTGCCTCGAACAGGGCGCCGTCCGGCAACCGAACCGCCGCCGGTGCGGTCTTCGCGGAAAACTCATCGACATCGTCGACGGCTGGCGCATTTGCATCGTCAGACAAGCCCGGGCCAGCGTCGCGCAATGTGAAGTGCAGCCGGGGAAAGGTCCGATCGGCCGCCTGCAACAGCGTTACGCGATTGGCCGCAGGGGTCACAGCCAGAAGCTTGGCAATCAGCTGGAACTGATGGATCGGCCGGTCCGCAAACGATCGCGGTTTCTGGCTGGTGAAATACAGCCCGATCAGCGCGTGGATCAACACCAGCGAAAGCAGGATCAGCGCGGCGATCTGGCCGCTGATCCGCCGGAAGCTGAAAAGCGCGGCAATCCTGCGGGTCCAGCTCATGCGTCTTCCACATGCGGTGTGAAGATGTATCCGCCGGTCCGCACTGTCCGGATCACGGATGATCCTTCGTTCGTATCGAGCTTGCGACGCAGCCGGCTCACCAGCACATCGACGCTGCGCCCGAACGGACTGGCCGGCCGGCTGCGCGTCATGGTCAACAGGCCGTCCCGCGTCAGAATGCGGCCGGGCCGCTCGCAAAACGCTTGCAGCAGATCGAACTCCGCGCTCGTCAGCGGCACCTGGGCGCCCTCGGGATCGCGCAGCTCGCGCACGCGCAGGTCGATGGTCCAGTCCTGGAAGCGCAGCCGGGTGGCGCTCTGGCCGGAGCGCCCGGCAAGATCGGCCTGGGCCTGACGGCGCAGCACGGCGTTGATCCGCGCCAGCAGCTCGCGCGGATTGAATGGCTTGGCGAGATAATCGTCGGCTCCCATCTCGAGCCCGAGGATCCGGTCGAGGTCCTCACCTTTCGCCGTGAGCATGATGATCGGGATCGTCGAATCGCCGCGCAGGCGGCGGCACAGCGTCAGCCCATCCTCTCCCGGCAGCATCAGGTCGAGCACTACGAGATCGAGCGAATGCCCGGCAAGGTAGCGATCCATCTCGCGGCCGTTCGAGGCGGTGGCCACCAGGCAGGATTGGTCGCGCAGGTAGCGGGCAATCAAGTCTCTGGTTTGCTGATCGTCCTCGACGACCAGGATCTTTGGCGTATGTGCAAGCATGGTCCGTGTCTGGGCCCTGGTCATGATGTCATCTGGCGCGCGTTCTCGTGCGCGTTCAGCCACCAATCGACCAGCATACGCGTCGCTTGTGGGCGGCATTGTGCCTTTTCGTCAGTATAGTGTTTCTGGAGTGTAACCGGCGCCCGCCTGCCGGAAACAAGCCGGGCAAGGGCTGCGTCGCTTGGCGCTTACAGTCCCAAACCACTGGAAATAATCCCGCAACCTAGCAGCCACACCGCAGCCATCACCGTCCCGTCACAACGGGTGACTTGTTCGCGAGGTGTGGAATGAAGACGTGGCGGAGCCTTGTCGTGGCGGTCGTGCTCTCGGGTTTGTCGATCCCGGGAACGCCGGGGACATGGCTGTTGGTGGCACCAGTGGCGGCGCAATCGGTCGATGCGATCACGGTCGAAGGCAACCGGAGAATCGAGGCGGAAACCGTCCGCTCCTATTTCAGGCCGGGGCCCGGCGGACAGCTCGATCAGGCCGCGATCGACGACGGGTTCAAGGAGCTGCTCGCGACCGGGCTGTTCCAGGACGTCAAGATCAATCGCGCCGGTGGGCGGATTGTCGTCTCGGTGATCGAGAATCCTGTGATCGACCGCGTCGCGTTCGAGGGCAACAAGAAGATCAAGGACGAGCAGCTCTCGGCCGAGGTGCAGTCGAAGTCGCGAGGCACGCTGTCGCGGCCGATGGTGCAGTCCGATGCGCTGCGGATCGCTGAAATCTACCGGCGCTCCGGCCGCTACGACGTGCACGTCACGCCTGAGATCGTCGAGCGGCCGAGCAACCGCGTCGATCTCGTCTTCACCGTCGAGGAGGGGCAAAAGACCGGCGTCAAGACCATCGAGTTCATGGGCAACAACAGCTTCTCGGCGGCGCGCCTGAAGGACATCATCAAGACCCATGAGTCGAACCTCCTGAGCTTTCTCGGCAACGGCGACATCTACGACCCCGATCGCGTCGAGGCCGATCGCGACCTGATCCGTCGCTTCTACCTCAAGCATGGCTATGCGGACGTGCAGGTCGTGGCCGCGCTCGCCGAATACGACCCGGGACGCAAGGGTTTTCAGGTCACTTTCAAGATCGACGAAGGGCAGCAGTACCGCGTTGCGACGGTGAGCTTCCGCTCGACCATCGCGGGGTTCGATCCAAACAGCCTGCGCTCGCTTTCGCGGGTCAGTGAAGGCTCGCTCTACAATGTCGAAGCCATCGAGAAATCGGTCGAAGACATGCAGATCGAAGCCTCGCGCCGCGGCTATGCCTTCGCCGTGGTCCGTCCGGACGGCAGCCGGAATTTCGAGGCCCACACGGTGGGGATCATGTTCCGCGTGGAGGAGGGGCCGCGGACCTATATCGAGCGCATCGACATTCGCGGCAACGGCCGCACGCGCGACTACGTGATCCGGCGCGAGTTCGATCTCTCCGAGGGCGACGCGTATAACCGCGCGCTGGTCGATCGTGCCGAGCGGCGGCTGAAGAATCTCGACTACTTCAAGACGGTCATGATCACCACGGAGCCCGGCTCATCGAGCGATCGAGTGATCTTGGTCGTCAATCTGGAGGAGAAGTCGACCGGTGACTTCTCCGTTTCGGGGGGCTATTCCACCACCGACGGCGCGCTCGCCGAGGTCAGCGTCTCCGAGCGCAATCTGCTGGGCCGTGGCCTGTTTGCGAAGGCAACGGTCAGCTACGGCCAGTACTCGCGCGGCCTGTCGCTGTCCTTTGTCGAGCCGTATCTGCTCGATTATCGCGTCGCGCTCGGGCTCGATGCCTATTACAAGGAGCAGTTGCCAACCGATTACACGACCTATGGCGTGAAGACGATCGGGTTCTCGCCAAGGCTTGGTCTGGCGTTGCGCGAGGATCTGACGCTCCAGCTTCGGTATTCGCTTTACCAACAGGAAATCTCGCTCGATAGCGCCTACGCGAACTGCAACAACAACGCGTCCAACACGTCGCTCGCGTTCAATCCGACGCCCGCCTACATCCAGAGTCTGCTCGGCGGCGTCGATCCGACCAACTCGGTCTCATCGGGGCTCTATGGATATGGTTGCTACGGCGACGGCGAATCCACCTTGCCCGTGCGCAAGGAGCTGGCTGCCGGTGCGACCTGGACCTCGCAGCTCGGCTACACCCTGAGCTACAACACCCTCGACAACAACAAGAACCCGACCGACGGCCTGATGATCGACTTCAAGCAGGATTTTGCCGGCGTCGTCGGCGACGTGACCTATCTGAAGAGCGCGGTGGACGCCAAGTACTATACGCCGCTGGTGTCCGACCTGATCGGGCTGATCCACCTGCAGGGCGGCCTACTCACCAAGATCGGGGACAATGATCTGCGTATGCTGGATCATTTCCAGATGGGGCCGAACCTCGTGCGTGGCTTTGCTACCAACGGCATCGGTCCGCGTGACATCACCTACGCGAGTTTCGGGGCGGTCGGGGATGCGCTCGGCGGAACCAAATATTGGGGCGCTTCGATGGAACTGCAAATGCCATTCTGGTTCTTGCCGTCGGAGGTCGGGTTGAAGGGAGCGGTCTATGCGGATGCCGGCTCGCTCTGGGGTTACCAGGGACCGACGTCGTGGGCCGCGACCGGCGAGGTGAACACGGCTGCTTGCAAATGCGGCCTGCAATACGACGACGAGAACGTGGTGAGGACCTCGGTCGGCGTCGGCCTGATCTGGGCGTCGCCGTTCGGGCCGCTGCGCTTCGATTACGCGGTGCCAATCACCAAGGGCAAATACGACATCGTGCAGGAGTTCAGGTTCGGCGGCGGGACGTCGTTCTGAGGCGGTTGCGCCGACCAGATGCGACGCCTGCCATGCGGCGCTGCGGCTTGCGGCGCCTGCCGAAGCGGGGCAGGCTGCACCGGTTCAGTTCCGACCCGAGGCGAGATCCAAGGCAAAATCCATGTCACGCGTGTCCATCAAGACCAAGAGCGACCTGCCGGCCGAGCTCAAGCCGCTGTGGGACAAGATGACCACCTATGGCGCGTTCGAGAACCAGGCCGGCGTTATGGCGCAGCGCCCGCCGATCTTCAAGCACACGTGGTCGCTGCTGGTCGATCTTGCCGACGAGGCGGTGCTGTCGAAACGGCATCTCGAACTCGCACTGGTGACGGTGTCGCTGTTGAACAAGTGCGATTATTGCGTATCGCATCATGCGCCGAAGCTCGCGATCCAGGACGTCTCGGAGGAGGGCGCCGAACGGCTGCGCGACTATCAGGATCATCCCGAGCTCGACGCGCTCGACAAGCTCGTGGTCGAATATGCGATCGCCGTCACTAACAACTGGAACAAGACCCGCGACGAGATCTTCGCGCGGCTCCGCGCGCATTTCTCGGAAGCGCAGATCGTCGAGTTGACCTGGCGGATCGCGCTGTGCGGGGCCTTCAATCGCTTCAACGATATTTTGCAACTCGATGTCGAGCAGGGCGTTCCGCTGCGCGAGGCCGCAGAGTGACGGCTTGATCAGGTAACAGATGTGATGCAGCCGCCGAGCGTAGCCAGGACGAAGTCGGCGCGCGCGGCCGGCGATGTCTTCGGCAGGTTGACGACGTCGTAGTCGGGCGTCGGAAGCGTCTCTATCAGGCGCTGATGCTCGGCCGTCGTCGCCTCGAACTCGTGCCGGCGCTTTGCTTCTGGAGGCATGCTATGACTATGTGGCAGTCTGCAGAGATTCTTCCGTCGAAAGCGCATATATATGAGTATTGGAAGCATCGGCTTTCACGGTTGTACTTGCATGTAGAACCGAGGAAGCCTCGCTGTTGGGCTTGTGGATTTCACTATGGCACAAGGTACGACATCAAGCGGCCTGACGCGGGTTGGGACGAAATACTGCGATGTTGGAACCGCATTCCTCTTCAACGCTGTCACATAATCCCAAGGTCGCTCAACGGAAGCGACAATGTGTCAAATCTGTTCTTGCTTTGCCGCGAGTGCCACGACCAGATGCCAAACACCAGCATTCCTGAGGTGTTCTTCAGATGGTCTCGCGCACAAAACTGGGAGTCTCGTGAGGATGCCAGGATTCGAGATGCGATGAGAGCTTTCGGCGTGGACACAGTCAGCTTGCGGCGTCTCGATCAGGTGATCAAGTCGTCTGAGTTCAAATCTTGGATCGAGGGCAAGTTCGGGTTGCATCGTCCACAATCGAATTACGCGCCGATTTCTTCGCGGCTCACGCCGGCGACGTTCGTAGGGTTGGCTGTCCTTTATCATCGCGAATTGGCCGACACCTCTCGGAGTTCGCGAGGCAATCCCGCAACCAAGCAATAGCCGGGAGCGATTGCCCCGGCGGTTGCGCTCTTAACCAATCCTTTCGAGCCGCGCAGCTAGACTCGGCCGACATGCGCTTGTCGGCGGTACGAATCGAGGACACATGGCATCACGCAGGATCACGTGCATCGCGCTCGCGCTGCTGCTCGGCTCCACGGCGCTGCGACCTTCATGCGCAGCGGACGCCGGCGGACCGATCCGCGTCGGCGCGGTGCTGCCGTTTTCGGGTGGCGTCGAGCTTTATGGCCAGCAGGCGAAGCTCGGGCTCGATCTCGCCGCGCGCGACATCAACGCGGCGGGCGGGATTCTCGGCCGTCCCGTCGAGATCATCTATGCCGACGACAAGACGCGGCCGGAGGCCGCCGCTGACGCGATGCGCTCGCTGGTCGAGAAGGACGGCGCGCTGGCCGTGGTCGGTCCGATCACCTCGCGCAATTTGAATGCGCTGGTGCCGCTGGCCGAGAGTTCGAAGACGCCGCTGCTCTACGCCACCAATTACGAGGGCGGCAAATGCAGCCGCTATCTGTTTTCGTTCGGCGCGGTGCCGAACCAGGAGCTCGGCCAGCTGTTGCCCTACATGACCCAGACCTTCGGCAACACGTACTTCCTGCTCGGCGCCGACCGGGTCTGGCCGCACCAGATGTTCGACATCGCACAGCCCCTGATTGAGAAGCTCGGCGGCAAGGTGGTCGGGACCAAATACACGCTGGGGACCGAGACCGACTTTTCGCCGCTGATCAAGGAGGTCGCGGCGAGCAAGGCCAAGGTGCTGCTGTTCGCGCTGAAGGGCGACGGCATGGATTTCATCCGGCAGGCCGACGAGGCCGGGTTGCTGAAGGACATCACGGTCGCTTTCCTTGGCTTGTCGGAGGTCGACCTCGGCATCTTCCGCGGCAAGGGCCAGAACATGGTGACCGTGGTGCCGGCGGTCGCAGCGAGCGACGATCCCGCCGTCAAGGCATTCGTCGCCAAGGCACGCGCGGCGGCTGGTGCCGGCGTTGCCGTGTCGAATTACGTGATGACGCACTACAACACCCTGGTCGCGCTCAAGGCGGCGGCCGAGAAAGCCGGCAAGCTCGAGAAGGAGGCCATCATCGACGCAATGGCGGGCCTCACCATTGCGTCGCCGACCGGTCCCGTGACGCTCGGTCAGGATCACCACGCCGCGATGAACATGTTCATCGCCAGGACACAGGGGAGCGAACTCGTACAGGTCCGTGCGCTCGGCGAGATCGCGCCGCAGCCCGGGTGCAGTTTGGCTGGTCGCTAGGCGCCAAGGGGACGGGGCGCGGTTGCGGCCATTGGAGGCTGCCACGCTCGCAAAAAAGTGAGCCGGAGCGGGTCGCCGGCTGTCGGTTCCTCACCGTCCCGCTCGTCTTCCATTCAGAACGAGCTGAATGGGAGTTTTGGAATGAGCAATTCGACCTATCGCTGGGTGATCGTCGCGGCCGGCGGCCTGCTCGGCTGCGTCGCGATCGGCGGCATGTTTTCGCTGCCGGTGTTCCTCCAGCCCATGGCGCGCGAGACCGGCTGGTCGGTGACCGGCATCTCCAGCGCGATGACGATCGGCTTCCTCGCGATGGCCTTCACCAGCATGATCTGGGGCACGCTGTCCGACCGGTTCGGGCCGCTCCCGGTGGTGCTGACCGGATCGGTCGTGCTGGCGGCGAGCCTGGCGCTGGCCAGCCAGGCCACGTCGCTGCTGGCGTTTCAGTTCGTGTTCGGCGTGCTGGTCGGTGGGGCCACCGCCGCGATCTTCGCCCCGATGATGGCCTGCGTCACCGGCTGGTTCGACACCCATCGCAGTCTCGCCGTCTCGCTGGTGTCGGCGGGCATGGGCATGGCGCCGATGACGATGTCGCCGCTTGCGGCCTGGCTGATCTCCCACCACGACTGGCGGTCCGCGATGCTGATCGTGTCGGGCGTGGTCGGTGCGATCATGATCCCGGTCGCGTTCCTGGTGCGCCGTCCGCCGGCGCTGCAGAGCGACCACGCTGAGGCGGTCACCGAGAACGGCGAGCCGCCGATGTCGCTGGCTCAGGCGCTACGCTCGCCGCAATTCATCATCCTGACCGCGACCAGTTTCTTCTGCTGCGCCACCCATTCGGGCCCGATCATCCACACCGTCAGCTACGCTATCACTTGCGGCGTCCCGATGATCGCAGCGGTCACGATCTACAGCGTCGAAGGACTGGCCGGCATGGGCGGCCGTATCGGCTTCGGCCTGCTCGGCGATCGCTTCGGCGCCAAGCGCTTGCTGGTGTTCGGCCTGCTCGCCCAGGCGTTCGGCGCTCTCGGTTACGCCTTCGTCCGCGAACTTGCCGCGTTCTACGCAGTCGCTGCGCTGTTCGGATTCATCTATGCTGGAACCATGCCGCTGTATGCCGTGCTGGTCCGCGAGAATTTTCCGCTGCGGATGATGGGCACTGTGATTGGCGGTACGTCGATGGCCGGCAGCCTCGGCATGGCAACCGGCCCCTTGGTCGGCGGCCTGATCTACGATGCCTTTGCGAGCTACACGTGGCTCTATGTCGGCTCCTGGGCCATGGGCATCGGCGCGTTCCTGATCATGATGACGTTCCGGCCGATGCTGGCGGCACGGCCCAATGCGGTGCCGGCGCCGGCGTGAGAGTACGGTGGGTGACGCGGTCTGTTCGATCGCGTCACGCACGTCACTTGCGGTCGCGCTTCGGCCGCCGGATGGCGCGCACCTTGTTGTTGGTGGAACCGCTGCCGCAGAAGAACCGGTCCTTCCCGTCGGATTCGAGCCCGGAGACGAACACGCCCTGCGGCATCTCCAGCCGTTCGATCACTTCGCCGGTCTGCGGATCGATCCGCCGCACGTCGCTCTGGTCCTCCTCCCATGTGCCGTGCCAGAGCTCGCCGTCGACCCAGGAGACACCGGTGACGAACCGGTTGCTTTCGATGGTGCGGAGGATCTTGCCGGTCTCCGGATCGATCTGGTGGATGGTGCGGTCGCGATACTGGCCGACCCACAGCGAGCCTTCCGCCCAGGCCATGCCGGAGTCGCGGCCGCCGCCGGGCGCGGGGATGGTGGACACCACGCGTCCGCTGTCCGGCTCGATCTTCAGAATGCGGTCCTCGGCGATCTGATAGAGGTGCTTGCCGTCGAAGGCGGTGCCGGCATGGGCCGCGATGTCGAGGATGCGGGTGGTCTTGCCGCTGTCGGGATCGAACGCGACCAGCCGGCCGCCGGCCGCGAACCAGACCTGCTCGCCGTCGAAGCTGACGCCGCCCACGCTCTCGACGCCTTCGAAGGCATATTCCCGGATGATCTCGGCTTCGGACTTCTTCATGCGGCGCTCCTGGTTCTTGCTTTGACGCGTTTTCTTGACGCGAACCGGTATCCACTTCGCTCGAAAACGCGCTGATTGCGCCCTGATGCTAGCCGTTCGGCAGCGGGGCAGGGAGTAACAACGTCGTCGTGAATCCCGGCACCGGCGGCGTCATCCAGCGCCGGGCACGAGCGCGGCCGACCGACTGCACCTTGCCTGTGGCGGCCAGCGCGTCGAGCGCGCGCTGCACGGTGCGCTGGCTTGCCCCGAGCGCCACCGACAGCGCCGAACTCGACCAGGCCTCGCCGTCGGCGAGGAAGGCGAGCACTTCCGCGTGCTCCTCGTCGACCGGCAGCGCCAGCACGGCGACGTTGCGCCGGCCGCGCGGCTCTAGCACGAAGCCGTCAGGCGTCGCGGTGAGATCGGCGAGCGGCCGCAATGCCCGGCGCAGACGTCCGATCTCGACCCGGAGCCGCGCGCGGTGCGATTCGTCGGCGTGCTTGCCGCGAAACGCCCGCGCGATCAGCGTGCCGCGCGACACGTCCTGCGGCCAGGCTTCGCCAAGCGCGCGGGCGAGCGCGAACAGCACCGGCCGCCGCGTCAGCGACACAGTGGTGCTGAGATCGCGCACGACATAGCGGCAGGCATCGACGACGAGCGCCTTCGACGCCAGCAGGGCCTCGACCTCCGCGAGCAGCAGCGGCCGCTCGCTGCCGCGTGCGATCAGACGCGCCGCGGGGGTCGCGAGCAGATGCGCGGTGCCTTCGACCTCGGCCGCGAGTTCGGCGATGCCGGCGCGGCGCGCCGCATCCCTGGCCCGCGCCAGCGCTTCGCGTGCGGGCTTGGTGCGCAGCCGCCGCATCGCGATCCCGGCCACGACCAGTTCATGGCCGACCCGCAGCGCCGGCGGGAAGGGCGCCGGGTCGAGGTCGTCGAGCATACGCTCGGCTGCATCGAGGCTTCCGATCAGCAGCAGGCGACGGATTTCGAGATAGCCGGCATGCGCAGCGTTGAGCGCGTCGCCATGCGCGGCCAGCGTCGCGCGCGCCGCGGCGAGCGCCTTCTTGGGAAAGGACAGATCGCGCGACACCAGCGCGATCTCGGCCTCGGCCACCACGCAGCGCGCCCGTGCGATGGCTTCCCGCGGGCCGAAGGCGCGGCCCGCCCGCCGCAACAGCTCCTTGGCGCGGGCGAAATCGCCGAGCCGGGCCATCGCAATGCCGCGGAGCGCCAGCGCCGGGGCATCGTCACGCAGGGCCACCCGTTTCAGTGCGCCGAGGGGATCACCCGCCGCCAGCGCGCGCGCCGCAGCTGTTATCAGCGAGTCCATTCGAATCCCGACACACTTGTCACTCTCGCCCTCCGAGGCCCGGTCCTAACCTAGCACATGACGAGATGGATCAGCTCCAGAGAGATCGAATGATGACCGGGATCGAAACACACGAGGATTGGTTGAAGGGCCGGCTAGGCGGACGCGGTCCGATGGTGGCGCGCTGGCTCGCGCTGGCGGCAGCGCCGACCTTCGCGCTGATGGCGCTGATCGCCGCGATGGCGCCGGCCGACATGATCTGCGGCGGCATGCAGGGGCCGCTTTCACTGCAGGGGATGGTGCCGATGTATGCGCTGATGAGCGCCTTCCATCTGGCGCCGTGGCTGCGGTTGTTCCGATGACCGGCTCATCCCTCCGGCACGACCGCACATGGCCGTGCGATGCCGCGCAGCTCGTGGGTGCCGAGTGCGATCAGCGGCATCTCGGTCTCGGTGGCGAGTGCGCCCGAGACCAGCACGGTCTGCTCGAGCGGCTTGCACAGTCCTTCCAGCCGGCTGACCAGATTGACCGCGGCGCCGATCGCGGTGAAGTCGAGGCGGTCGGCCGCGCCGATATTGCCCCAGTGCACCTCGCCGAGATGCAGCGCCGCACCGAATGGCAGCGGCGGCAGGTCGCGGCCGCGCCGCTCGGCATCGAGATGCGCCATGCCGACGCGTGCCGCCGATACTGCGCGCAGCGCCGCCTCGCATGCGCTGCGCGCGCTGGTCGTGACCGGAAAGATCGCGAGCAGACCGTCGCCGATGAATTTCAGCACCTCGCCGCCGAAGGCATGGATCGCGCCGGCGATGCGGTCGAACCAGGCATCGAGCGCCGCGATCACCTCGGCAGGCGGATGGTTTTCGGAGAGCGCGGTGAAGCCGCGCAGATCGGCAAACAGCAGGGCCGCCCGGATGGTTTCGCCGGTGTTGCGCCGCAAGGGCGACGCCAGCACGCGCGCCGCGCTGCGCCGGCCGAGATAGGCTTCCAGCGCCGCGGTGAGTGTCGCGCGTGCGGCGAGCGCGACAAGCGGTGCGGCCGTGAAGCGCGCCGCCTCGCGCAATTGATCCGCCTCCGCGGGCGTGAAGGGACGTGTCCCGATCCAGCCGAGGGTCGGGCCATCCGGTCGCCGCCAGCAACCGGTTGGCGCCCGCGGTCTCGGCGGCGGCGTCGACCAGCCAGCTCAGTGTCGAGGACAATCGCATCGCCCATCATGGAGTTGATGCGCCGCCCTTGTCACGAATTATCCCGAAACCTGACCGCCCATGGAGGATCAACCGATGACCGAAGCCTTCATCGTCCAACGCGAGATGCAGATCGCAGCTCCGCCCGCAACCGTGTTCGCCTTCCTGACCGATCCGCAGAAGATCGTCAGCTGGATGGGGCTCGAGGCCGAAACCGAGCTGCATCCCGGCGGGCTCTATCTGCTCAAGGGCGTCTCCGGCGATCTGTCGCGGACGGCGCGCGGCGCGTTTCGCGAGGTCGTGCCGGTGCATCGCCTAGCCTACAGTTTCGGCTGGGAGGGCGGCGCCGAAGTGCCGCCGGGATCGAGCCTGATCGAGATCGACCTGATGGAACAGGACAACGGCACGCTGTTGCGCATGACCCATAGCGGCACGCCAAATGCGGCGCAGTGCGCGAGCCATGACAAGGGTTGGACGCACTACCTTGCCAGGCTCGCGCTCGCGGCCGGTGGGCGAGCTCCTGGCCCTGACCGCGGTCCGCACGCCTGAACCGCGCCGCGGGCGCCGTTCAGTCTGCTCGCATCGAGGAGATCGGATCGCTGCAGGGAAAGCTGTCCTCGAGCGCGACGTCGAGCCAGTAGTCTTTATGGATCGGCTGGTCGTTGCCGCGAAACGCTGGCTCGGCATGCGATGCCACGGAGGCGTCGCGATTGATCTCGAAAGCGGTCATTGTCGTTCTCCCTGATATGCCTGCTGTTGGGCGGTCCTATTTCACGTCGAGCGTCGCGCGCAGCATCCAGGCGTGCTTTTCGTGAGCGGCGGTGCGGGCGTTGAGCATGTCCATCGTCGCTTCATCGCTGGCAGACTCGGCGACTGCGAAGGCGCCGCGGATGGCCTTCACGACGGTCTCGTTGTCGAGCAGCAGCTCGGCCACCATGGCGTCGGAGTCGAGGCTGGCGTGGCCGTCCTTGATCGCGGTGAGGTTGGCGAAGGCGGAGTAGGTCTGCGGCACCAGCTCGCCGAGGGCGCGAATGCGCTCGGCGATGTCGTCCAGCGCCTGCCACTCCTCGCGATATTGTCCCTCGAACAGCGTGTGCAGGGCCTGGAACGTCGGACCGGTGACGTTCCAGTGGTAGCCATGCGTCTTCAGATACAGCGCATAGGTGTCGGCAAGCACCTTCGAGAGCGCCTCGGCGATGCTGGTCCGTTCCGCTTCGCCGAAGCCGGTGTTGACGGCGATGGTCATGGTCGTCTCCTTCGCGGTTCGGATTGAAATTCGGCGCGGCGTCATGTCGGCCATTTCGAGCCGAGGATGATCGAGCAGAAGTTCGTCCTTGTGTAATTCACGTCCTTCAACGCGAGCACGTCGGCCTTGACGTTGCCGAAGGTGGTGTGCGGCTTCTTGATGGTGCCGGCGGCGAAATGGTCGATGATGTTTTCCTTGAAGTTGGCCTCGCGCGGATGGTGCGCGCAGACGTGGTCGCGGTGTTCGTGCGCGAAATCGTCATATGCGATGCCGAGCACGTCCATCTCGACGCCGGCGGTGACCAGTGCAATGGTCGGGCGCATGTGCTCGGGAACGCCGGGCGTGGTGTGCAGCGCGATCGATGTCCAGACGTCCTCGATGTCGCGTTCGGCGACGCCATAGCCCTTGAGGAAGTCGCGCGCGGCGTTGGCGCCGTCCACCTCGAAGCGCAGGTCCGGGCTCGCGTGCGCCGCCGTGAGACCCATGTCGTGGAACATGGCGCCGATATAGAGCAGCTCGGAATCGAATTTCAGCTTGCGGCGGTTGCCAGTCAGTGCGCCCCAGAAGAACACCCGGCGGCTGTGATTGTAGAGTAGATCGTCCTCGGTATCGCGCACCAGCTGGGTGGCGGCGCGAGCCATGGCGCTGTCGGGTACACGGATGCCGGCGATGATCTCGGTCATTTCAAGACGCTCCTCGATGTGGCAAGACGATGCCGTGGCGTGCGAACACGCGGGCACCAGCGTTCGTCTCTGCGGTGGGTTCGGATCGCCCGGTGGCGTGATCCGTGGGGTGTATGTCGCCCGTTTGGCCTGATCTCGCAACGATCGCGCGCCGCCGGATCGGGCCAACGAGACGTCGTTTCGCGCCAGCTGAGCAAGGAGAACGTATGGCGGTTCAGAAGATCGCGATCGCAATTCACGAGGGGGTTCAGGCGCTCGATGTCGCCGGTCCCGTCGATGTGTTCGCGGAAACCAATGGCTTCGTGCCATCAGGCCATGGCTACGAGACCGTGCTGATCGGCGCCAACCGCGAACCGCTGCGCGCATCGAACGGCATGAAGATATCCGCCGACCTCAGCTTCGACGAGGCAAACGAGAAGTTCGATATTCTGCTGGTCGCCGGCGGGCCTGGATTGCCCGACGCCGATCCCGATCCCGAACTGACGCGGTGGCTGCGCGGGGCGCCCGAGCGCGCCGAATTGTATGGTTCGATCTGCACCGGCGCGTTCGCGCTCGGCCATGCCGGGCTGCTCGACGGCCACAAGGTGACGACGCATTGGCAGAACGCGCAGCGGCTGGCGGCGCGCTTTCCGGCCGCCGAGGTGATCTTCGACCGGATCTACATCCGCGACGGCAAGCTGATGACCTCAGCCGGCGTGACCGCTGGGATCGATCTTGGATTGGCGCTCGTCGCCGAGCGTCATGGGCCACAGGTCGCGGTCGCGGTGGCAAAGCGGCTGGTCGTGGTGGCACAGCGCCAGGGCGGGCAGTCGCAGTTCAGTCCCTATCTCACCGCGCCGGTCGACGAGGATTCGCCGATCGCGCGGGCGCAGGCGCATGTCATGCAGCGCGTCGGCGAGCGCCACACGCTGCAGTCGCTGGCCGAGGCCGTCAGCATGAGCGTGCGCAATTTCGGCCGCAGCTTCGCGCAGGAGACCGGCATCACGCCGCACGAATTCGTCGAACGGGCGCGGGTCGACGCCGCGCGCCGGTTGCTCGAGGGCTCGGACCGGCCGCTGAAGGCGGTTGCGTTCGACTGCGGCTTCGGCTCGGCCGACCGGATGCGGATCGTGTTCTCCGAACGGCTCGGCGTGTCCCCCGCGCAGTACCGCGCGAGTTTTCGCAAATTGTGACGCCGTTCATGAAGCCGACGCCTGATCGGGGGTAGGATCGATGTCGCCGACGCCGTTTCCCCCCGCATATCCTTCCCCACGAGGCCGCCATGGACGCGCTCACGCTCTTCATCATCCGTCATGCCGAAAAACCTGGCGATGGCTGGCCGGGACCCGGCTTCACCGCGGACGGAGTGTCCGATACCGAGTCGCTTGTGCTCCGCGGTTGGCAGCGCGCGGGTGCTTGGGCTGCGTTGTTCGGCACCGATCTCACCGGCGGTGACTATGCCAAGCCTGACGCGATCTACGCCGCGACGCCCGGCACCACGCCCAACCAGCCGCCAAGCAGCCGTCCAGCCGAGACGATCTCGGCACTCGCCGCGCGCCGCTCGCTGGCGCCGAACGAAGGCTTTGGCAAGGGTGATGAGCCGGCGCTGATGCAGGCCGTGCTGGCGCTGAAGGGCGTCGTGCTGTTGTGCTGGGAGCACAAGGCGATCATCTCGGACATCCTTCCGCTGATCCCGGTCAGCAAGGGCACGCCGCCGACCAAATGGGAGGGTAGCCGCTTCGACGTCGTGCTGCGCTTCGACCGCGCAAAGGGCGACGACAAGTTCGCCTTCAAGGAGCTGTTTCCGAAATTGCTGTCGGGCGATTCCGACAAGCCGTTGGGTGGTTGAGCGGCGCTGCGGCCGGAGCCTTTGCCGTTCCGATTGAATCGGAACGGGGCTCTAGATTCTTGTTTTGGCGCGTTTTCTTCACGCGAACCGGTATCCACTTCGCTCGAAAACGCTTTTGCCGGTCACGCGAGCCCGAGCGCCTTGCGTGATTTCCGCGTCAGCTTCGCGGCGATCAGGGCATGCGCCTGCGCGAGATAGGCCTTGAGCTCGGCGTCGGGCAGGGCGTCGTTGGCCGCCAGCTGCACCCATGTGGCACGCGCCAGATACGGCGCCGGCCGCGCCAGGCCCTGCTCGATCAGCAGCTGATAGGCCATGTTCGAGGTCTTGAACATGAAGCCGCCGGTGCTCTCGATGAAGCCGCCGGCCAGCGCGAACATCTTGCCGCCGACCTTGAACACCGACGTGCCCTCCCATTGCACCACCTTGGTGGCGGCGGGCAGGCGCAGGCAATGGGCTTCGAAGGTTTTGGGGCGCATGAGTCGCAGAAGTTGGGAAACCTTCTGAAGCCATAGGCCAGCTGCGCGAACGTCGACAAGCCCAGTCGTTCCCAGCGAGCGTGGCCGCCGCGGCGTCGGGCCGCCGGCTCCTCACGAAAACGTGGGTTGTCGTCTTTTCATCTGAAGATATATCGTAAGATACGTTTTCAGTAAGGAACAAGCGATGATAAAACAGATGTTTCGTGACCGGGACGATGATGGATTCCGGTTTGGGTTCTTCGCCATGGGCCGGCACGGCCGAGGTGGCCACCGCTTTGGCCGCGGCGGTCCTGGCTTCTTCGGACGAGGCGGAGGCGGCGACTTTCCGGGATCGCGGCGGCTCTCGTCGCAGGATCTGCAGCTCGTCGTCCTGGCGCTGCTCGGCGAGCAGCCCGCGCACGGCTATGAGCTGATCAAGACCATCGAGGAGAAGTCAGACGGTTTCTACAGCCCGAGCCCGGGCGTGATCTATCCGGCGCTGACATTCCTCGAAGAGATCGGCCATACCAGCGTCACCCAGGATGCAGCGCGCAAGCTCTACAGCATCACCGAGCAGGGCAAGGCGCATCTCGCCGACAACCGCGCCACCGCGGACACCATTCTCGAAGCGCTGTCGCGGATCGGCCGCCGCATGGAGGAGGTGCGCGAAGCCTTCGCCGGCGTCAGCGATCTCGATGGCGAAGCGTCCGACGAAATGCACCGCGCTCGTCACGCGCTGAAAAGCGCGCTGCGCCAGAAGCGCGGCAGCGATGCCGCCGAGGCGCGGCGCATCGCGAAAATCCTGGAGCGCGCTGCCGCCGAAATCCTGCAGCAATGACACAGTCGCAGCGAAGGAGACCTTTCATGTACAACGCTGAACCGCACAGCGCGATGATTGACGCCCGCGTTGCTGCCGTCATCGAGCGCCTGCAGGCGACGCGCCGGGCGCCCGTGCGGGGCAATCCGATGCAGAGCGGCAGCCGCGATCCGCACGACTATGCCGGGCAGGGATTCTCGATCCATCCCGAGCAGGGCGAACTGATCTATCTCTTGTGCCGCGGCCTGCGCGCCAAACGCGTCGCCGAGTTCGCGACCTCGGTCGGAATGTCGACGCTGTATTTCGCCGCCGCGATGCGCGACAATGGCGGCGGCACGGTGATCGGCTCGGAGATCGTGCCGGCCAAGGTCCAAACCGCGCAGCGCAATCTCACTGATGCCGGCCTTGCCGACTACGTCGAGATCCGCGAGGGCGATGCGCGCCAGACGCTGCGCGATCTCGGCGGTCCCGTCGACTTCATCCTGATCGATGGCTGGCCGGGCGACAAGGGACCGACGCTGGCGCGCCAGGTGATCGAGATCGTCGCCCCGCAGCTTCGGGTCGGCGGCTATGTCATGAACGACAATGCCGAGGCGGATTTTCTGGAGTTCGTGCGCGATCCGAAAAATGGCTTCGTGTCGATCACGCTGCCGCTCAAGGGCGGCACCGAGCTCTGCCTCAAGGTGGCGTAGCCCGGCCGACGGCATCGCTTGACCGGCGGCTGGCGTGATTGTGAGCCGCATCCGCATCACGCCATGCTGGATTTTGCCGGCGCTTCTTGCTCTGTTCGAGGCAAATCAGGAGCGAAGCGCCGCATGTCCGCCGTACCGCCACTTCATCCGCTCGATCGCCCGATCTGGAGCGCGCTGACCACAAGACAACGCGGCCTGGCGGAGGGCGGCACCGAGCCCGGCGCTTTCCGCTCGCGATCGCACCCTTCGCCGACATGGTCGACATGTCGCCCGAGAGCTTTGCGGCGCTCGGCGCGCTGTTGTCGGGACCTGAGATCGCGGTGCTGTTCACGCCCGATCCGGTCACCGTGCCGGCGGCGTTCAAGGTGCTGCTGGCCGAGACCGGCGAGCAGATGATCGGCACACCCGCAGACTTTGCGCTGTCCGGCGTCGAGATCGTCACGCTCGGCGCCGCCGACGTTCCTGCGATGATGGCGTTGACGGAGCTGACAAAGCCCGGCCCGTTCAGTGCGCGGACGCATGAGCTCGGCACCTTTCTCGGCATTCGCGTGAACGGCGAGCTGGTCGCGATGACCGGGGAACGCATGAAGCCGGGGAACTTTACCGAGATGACCGCGGTCTGCGTGCATCCGGACTATCGCGGCCGCGGCTACGCGCAGGCGCTGCTGGCGGCGGTCGCCCGCCAGATCGTGGCGCGCGGCGAAATTCCGTTCCTGCACGTTTTCACCAGCAATGTTTCGGCGATCGCGCTGTACCGGCGCCAGGGCATGGAAATCCGCCGCCGTCTGCACATCACGGTGTTGCAGAAGCAGGGACAGGGCTGAAGTGTTGTCTCTGCTCAATTCGGCGCTCGCTCATGCCAGCCGGTTGTTGGCGAGATGCACCGTGCGCTTGTCGCAGCTGGGATCGATCGCGACGGCATTCGCCGCGATCCGGCCGCGTGCGGCGACATTGTTGCTGATCTCGACGTTCCTGGAGTGGCCGACATAGATCGCGCTGTCGGGCCTGATCCTGAAGAACTCGCCGGCCCCGAACGCATTGCCGCGCACAAATGTCTGGCCGATCACATTGTCGGCGATCTTGAGGCCGTCGGCATTGCTGACGAAGATCGCGTAGATGCAGGAATCGTCGATATGATTGCCTTCGATGATGACGCGCCGGTTCTCGAAATTGTCCTGAAATCCCTTCGCGCTCTCCGGCGGCACCATGCCGACATAGATGGTGCCGAGGGTGCCGCTGCCGCTGGTCAGCTCGTTGGCGCCGTTGACGCAATGGCTGAAGCGGTTGCCTCTGAACACGAGGTTGTCGGCAAATCCCGACTCCGACCAGAAGCCGATGTCGCTGCCCGCCTGCAGCGCCACCCCGGTCGAGAAGGTGAACTGGCAGTTTTCGACGATGGCGTTCGGCGCCTTCATCAGCACCCGGCCGCAGGCGTGGAAGCTGCACCTCAGCACCGTGGCGCCCGACCCGGCATGCGTCAGCGAGGTGATGGCGTCGCCGACCTTGAGCGGCAGGTCCTGCTGCAGGGTGACGTCATAGACCAGGTCCGGCTCGGTTGTCGAGCTCCTGTTGTTCCAGAGCTGGGCGATCTTCGCCTTCAGCTCCGGCGCATGGCGCTTGGTCAATTGCGCGACCTTGCCGCGCCCCAGTGAACGAAACGTCGCGTGATCGCAGCTCTCGATGTCGTCACCGGCCACAAGCCCGATGTCCCATTTCGGGCTGAGCAGAAACCGCCGCGGCGCGGTCTTTGCCACGACGTAGTAGTAGAAGCCGTGAACATTGACCGCATCGTCGGAGGTGTTGGCGAAACTGCAATCCTCGATGGTCGGACCCCGCGCGACCGCGGTGAAGTGCGAACCGTCGGAGTTGGTCGAGATCAGCCGGTCGGTCGTCGCGCCCTTCGGCCGGGGTCCCGGAACGACTGAGACTTTTTGCAGCATCATCGAGCCTTCGCCGCCATTCTCGATGATGCCCATGCCCGGCGAGGCCAGGAGCTTCAGGTCGATCAGGCTCGTGGCGACGCTGGAGTCCACCGTAACGGCGTGCGCGCCGCCGTTGGAGATCGCGACCACGTCGCCGATCGCGATCGGCAGCTGGCTCGGGAAGCGGTCATTCGCGCTCCACTGCAGCCGCACATTGATCAAGCCGTCACTGATGCGCGCGACGTGGCTCGGCGAGAGGAAGTCGCGGGCGCCAGTCTTCAGCGCCCGGTTGTGGCGGTCCATCACCTTGAAGAAGCCGCCGGCCATGGCGGCGAGCTGGGCGGCATCATCGGGATAGCCCGGATCGATCCTCACCGTGATCTCGAGTGCGGCCTTGTCGAAGGCCGCGATCGTACCCTGCGTGAACGGCAGCGGATCGTAGTCAATGCTGAGGTCACGGATCGTGAGGTGGCTGCAACCCGAGATCACGAAGGTCCCGCTGCGCGTCGTGTTGATCAGCTGCGCGCCATTGCCGTTAAGCTCGAAGCCGTGCAACTGCCGGAACGCGATCGGCCGCTCGATCCGGTAGCTGGCGTTCTTCTCTAGGTTGAGAACGATGTGAACCGGTCCAGCCTTGCTGGCGTCAGCCGCTGCCTTGGCAACGGCAGCCAGCGCCTTGGCGAAGGCCACGTCGGCGTCGCCGCTGGAGGTGGCCGTGAAGCTGGCCATGTCGAAGGTTGCAGACCCAGGGAGCGGCGCCGGTTCGGCGCCGCTTTCGGCGCCGAGCAGCGGGCTCGCTATGACGAACGAGGCAAGCGTCAGCGCTCGCCGGCGGCTGATCGGCATCATGCACGACTCCTTGCGCGACCGCGATCGGTCGCGCGCACCATCCGGCCGCGGAGATGAATTGGAGCCAAACGACGCGGAGGTGGCGCAGGGGCTCTCGACGTTGTGATGAATATCGCCGCTGCGTTCCCTCAGGCTGCACCGGTCTGGCGCCGGGTTCCCCCCCGCGAGCCATTGAGGGAAATCCCTCGTTCGTGATTTCGGGGCTCGTGCTTACCTTTGCAGGATCGCAACACGATGAGAGGATATCGCGATGTCCGAGCAATCCCAGGACAAGCGTCCCGTACCCGATCCGGCGGAGAACAACGCCTTTTTTCCGTCGCCTTACTCGCTTGGGCAATTCACCTCGGCCAAGTCGGATCTCTCCGGCGCGGACTATCCCAATGCCTACAAGGGGGGCCGCTGGAAGATTCTGATGATCGCCGCGGATGAGCGCTATCTGCTGTTGCAGAATGGCACGATGTTCTCGACCGGCAACCATCCGGTCGAGACCTTGTTGCCGATGTATCACCTCGACAAGGCCGGTTTCGAATTCGACATCGCGACCGTGTCGGGCAACCCGGTCAAGATGGAGCTCTGGGCGTTTCCGAAGGAGGACGACGCGATCAAGAGCATCTACCAGAAATATCTCGGCCGGCTGAAGCAGCCGCTCAAACTCTCCGACGTGATCGAAAACAAGCTCGGCAAGGAGTCCGATTACATCGCGGTCTTCATTCCCGGCGGCCATGGCGCGCTGATCGGGTTGCCCGAAAGCCTCGATGTGAAGGCCGCCCTGAAGTGGGCGCTCGACAACGACAAGCATATCATCTCGCTTTGCCATGGCCCGGCGGCGCTGCTGGCGTCCGCGGTCGGCGAAGCCAAGGGCGATTATCCCTTCAAGGGCTACAAGATCTGCGCATTTCCCGACGCCATCGACCGCACCACGCCAGACATCGGCTACATGCCGGGCGCGCTGACCTGGGCCTTCGGCGAACAGCTGCAGGTGCTCGGCGTCGAGATCCTGAACAAGGACATCACCGGCAAGACGTATCAGGATCGCAAGCTGATCACCGGTGACAGCCCGTTCGCTGCCAACAATGTCGGCAAGGCGGCGGCAAAGGCCTTGCTCGATACGCTCGGCGGCTGAGGGGGGCTTGGCCATCGGCCAAGCCAGCGCACGGCGAGGGCAAACCTCGCCGCGTCGCCCGCGACCGGCAGACGATGGTGACGCGGCTTGAGTGACGCGGTTTGGGTGACGCGGCTTGCGGGTCGGCTTCCGCTGAGGGAAAGTCCTCAATCGGCCGGGCCGCGCCCGGCGAGACTTTCCGGGACACGACATGGATCGCTACATCGAAGCCGTGGTTGCGATCGAGGGCAGCGAGAGCTTGTCCGCGATCCGGGCGGTTGTGCGGTCGGCGTGCGTGCCGCTCGGTTACGACCGGTTCGTGATGTTCTCGGCATCCCCGGCGCGGGAGGACCTGGTCGACAGGATTTATTGGGTCGAGGGCGACTGGTTCGGCAAGGGCGTGACGGTCGATGCCGAGACCTATGTCCGGCACTGTCCGGTGACGCGCAATTTCCTCAATGTGGACGAGCCGTTTTTCTGGACCAAGGTGCTGTCCGCTCGTGGCGAGAAATACCGCGTGGTGCGCGCGCCACGCGGACCGGGTTTCCATGGGCTGCAGGTCCCGGTGTTCGGGCGCACCGGCCTCGAAGGCGCGATGAGCTTCGCCGGCATACGTATCGACGCGTCGGCACGGACGCGGGTGGCGCTAGCGATGATCGGCGCCGCGGCCTTCCGCGCCGCTCGCCGGCTGATGGAAGCACGCGAGCCGGACGGTGCGTCGAGCCTGTCGCCGCGCGAGCGCGAGGTGTTGCGCTGGATCTCCGCCGGACGGCGGCAGGCCCACATCGCGGCGTCGCTTGGTCTGTCGGAGCGGACGGTCGAAAACCATTTGCGGCGGGCCCGGCTTCGGCTCGGCGTCGCGACCACCGCGCAGGCCATCCGGCTCGCGATCCGCAGCGGCGAGATCGAGGATTGACGCGAGCACGAACTGGCTGCCGCTTCTTAGCGCTTCTTCGCCGCCCTCGTTTTGATTTTTGGCTGGCTGCTGCGCGCAGCAATCCGCGTCAACGCCTCTGCAAACGCGCCCGCGGCGGGGCCGAGCGGCTCGTCGAGCCGGTGCGCGAGATAGGCTTCCATCGCAAGCGCGGCGTTGCGGCCGAGCGCGCCGGTTTCGACCCGCACCAGGCGGCGTTCGCTGAGGTCGCGCGCCACCTGCCAGAGCGGCAGCCGGCCCCAGCCGAGCCCGGCCAGCATCATGGCGTGCTTGGTGTCCTGATTGCTGACCCTACAGATCTGCGGCGAGAGCACGCCGAAGCTGCGGCCCTCCGACAGCGGTGTCGGATCCGACAGCACGATCTGCAGATGATCGGCGAGGTCGGCGACGCTCTTGCGGCCGCGGCGCGCGAGCGGATGGCTTGCGGCGACGACGGCGACCATCTGCACGGCGCAGATCGCATCGAGTGCGAGGCGGGGATCGCGGAAATCTTCCCCGACCGTGACGGCGAGCGCGCTGCGTCGTTCGGTCAGGGCGGCGATCGGCCCGCCCATCGGTTCGACCGCAAGCCGGACGCCGACCGATGGATAGGCCGCCCGCATTTCCGTCAGCGCCGCGCCGATGGCGGCGATCGGAAACAGCGTATCGACGACGAGCGAAAGTTCCGATTCCACCCCGTCGCCAAGGCCGCGCGCCCGCGCGCGCATCGCGTCGACGCGGAGCAGGAGGTCGCGCGCATTGCCGAGCAGCGCCTTGCCCTCGGCCGTCAGTGCCGGGCGGTGGCTGGAGCGATCGAACAGCATGAGGCCGAGTTCCGCCTCGAGGTTGGCGATGGCGTGGCTGACCGCGGATTGCACCCGCGTCAGCTTGGTCGCCGCGGCGCGAAAGCTGCCGTTCTCGGCGATGGCGACGAAGGTGCGGATCTGGTCGAGCGTGAGGTTATCGAGCATGATCTATGAAATCGATCAACTGGATGCAAAACATATCACTCCTGTCGATGATCGGGAAACGCTATCTCTGGTGAATTGGGCTGGGGCAGGGTGAACGCATGACGATCGAGACGGCCGTGGTGCAGCAAAGCGAGGCGAAGCGATGGGCGACGGTCGCCGTCGTGATGGGCTGCGGCATCGGCGCCGCCCTGCAGGTCGGCAAGGTGCCGATTGCGGCGTCGATGCTGCAACAAAGCCTCGGTATCGACCTCGCCGCGGTCGGCACCGTCGCCGGCATCTTTGCGGTGCTGGGGCTCATTGGCAGTGTCCCGGCCGGCGTCGTGATTGCCGCGGTTGGCGCGCGCCGGGTGTTATTGTGCGGCCTCGCAGCCATTGCGCTCGGCGCGGCCTCAGGCGCGCTCGCGCCGTCGCTTGCGGTGCTGCTTGTGTCCCGTCTGCTGGAAGGGCTCGGCTTCCTGCTGGTGATGGTCGCAGCCCCAGCACTGCTCGATCGCGTCGTCGATGTCAGCGCGCGCGACGTCACCATGGCGGTGTGGAGCTGCGTGATGCCGTTCGGGATCGCGCTGGCGCTGGTCGCGGGGCCGATCTTCGATGGCTGGCGCGCGATCTGGTGGGCCAGCGCCGCCTTTGTCGCCCTGCTGTTCGTGCTCGCCGGCGTCATCGTGCCGGAAGTGGCATCGCAGACCGGCCCAGCGCGAACTGGCCTGATGCAGGAAGCGGCTGCGCTGGCGCGGCGACGCACACCGGCGCTTCTGATGGTGCTGTTCGCACTCTACAGCCTGATGTTCTTTGCGTTGTTCAGCTTCCTGCCGATCCTGCTGACCGAGCGGCTCGGTGTGTCCAGCCAGAGCGCCGGCGGGCTCAGTGCGCTGGCGGCGGCCGGCAACGTCCTTGGCAATCTCGCCGCCGGCAATCTGCTCGCGCGCGGCGTCAGCCGCATCGTGCTCATCGCGGTGGCGGCCTTTGTGATGGGCGCCTCGGCGCTCGGAATCTTCCTGCCGTTGCTCGGCGGGTGGGGGGCATTTTGGCTGTGCCTGCTGTTCTCCGCGACCGGCGGCCTGATCCCGGCGACGTTGCTTGCAACCGCACCCGCGGCGGCGGGTTCGGCGGCGATGGTCCCCGTCATGATGGGACTGTTGATGACCGGCAGCAATTTCGGCCAGGTGACCGCACCGATCGCGGTCGGCGCCGTGGTCTCGGCTTGGGGCTGGGGCGCGGCCTGTATCATGGTGGTTGCCGCGGCGATCCTCGCCGGTCTTGCGGCATGGGTGCTGGCGCGCGGCGATCACAAGCGCGTGGGCGAGGCGAGTGACCCGGCTTGACGCCGCGGGCGCAGAGGTCGAAGGAGTGAAGGTCTCTCACGCCAACGACAACAGGAAAGTTTCATGACACGCGTGCGCTGTATCACCGAAATGGGCATGGGCGTCGACGTTCATGGCCGCGACGCCACCAAGGCCGCCAAGCGCGCGGTCTCGGACGCGATCCGCCATTCCAGCCTCGGCTTCTTCCGCATGCTCGGCAAGACCGCGAATGACATGTTCGTCGACGTCACGATCGCCGTGCCGAATCCCGAAGATGTCGATATCGCAGCGGTCGCCAAGGAACTGCCCTATGGCACCAAGACGGTGAAGGCAATCGCGGGCGGGCTTGAGATCCCGTCTGATCTCGGCAACGACCCGATCCTGATCGCCAACGCCGCCGTCATCGTCAGCTTCGACGACGGGAAGACCAGCTGATCAACCGCGGTGGGTCGATGGGATCGAGAGCCGTCCCTCACGGCGTCGTCCTGGCTTGCGCCAGGACGACGCAATTGGAGGCGTCAATCGCCGCCCCGAAAATAGTCCGGCTTGCCGGTCGTCCAGGTCTCGCCCCAATGCTGACCGCCGCCATCGACGGTCAGCGTCTCGCCGGTGATGAACTTGCCGGAAGGCGCGGACAGATAGGCAGCCGCTTCTGCGATGTCCCACGGCGTGCCCGGGCGCATCATCGGGTTGGAGCGCGGATAGGCGGCGCGCGCGGCCTCGCTGTAGACGTTCCAGCCCTCGGTCTCGATCGCGCCGGGCGCGATGCAGTTGATGCGGATGTCCAGCGGCGCCCATTCGACCGCGAGCGCGCGCGACAGCCCGATCACGCCGGCGCGCGCCGCGATGGTGTGCGCGATGCCATAGAGGCCGTGCGTCGTGACCACGACGATATTGACGATGCTGCCGGGATGCTTGCAGTCGCGCCAGCGCTGCGCCGCGGCCTGCATCATGTACCAGGTGCCGTTGAGGTTGGTGTTGATGACCGCGTTCCAGCCCTTGATCGAGAAATCGATCGCGGCTTGCGGGAACTGGCCGCCGGCGCTGTTGACGAGATGATCGATGCGGCCATGCGCGGTCCACAGCGTGTCGAACATCGCGCCAACCCCATCGGGATCCCTGATGTCGGCGACATGCGCGGACGCCTTCAGGCCGCGATGGCCGAGATGATCGACCAGCGCATCGAGCTTGTCCGCATTGCGGCCGACCACCACGACGTGCGCGCCGAGCCGGGCGAACAGCCAGGCGATGGCGCGGCCGATGCCGCCGGCACCGCCGGACACGACGACCACCTGACCGGCCAGCGCGTCTGCCGCGAACACGGTCCGGTGTGTCGCGAGTTCGTCATCGGAGAGGCCGAGACTTGTGCCTGTTCTTGCGTGTGTCTGTTGATCGTTCATGGCCGGTTGCAGACCTTGCGGCTTCCACTGAGCTCCGTACATTAGCCACCCAACAACAACCCTGCAAAGAATGTCGACATGACCGACCTGTCAGCCTTTCCCATCACAAAACGCTGGCCCGCCCAGCATCCGGACCGCCTCCAGCTCTACTCGCTGCCGACGCCGAACGGCGTGAAGGTCTCGATCATGCTCGAGGAGATCGGGCTGCCCTACGAGGTCCATCTCGTCGACTTCGGCAAGGACGACCAGAAGACGCCGGAGTTCCTGTCGCTCAACCCGAACGGCAAGATTCCGGCGATCCTCGATCCCAACGGTCCCGGCGGCAAGCCGCTGCCACTGTTCGAATCCGGCGCCATTCTGCAATATCTCGCCGAGAAGACCGGCAAGCTGTTGCCCTCAGATCCGGCGCTCCGCTACCAGGCGATCCAGTGGGTGCATTTCCAGATGGGCGGCATCGGACCGATGTTCGGCCAGGTCGGCTTCTTCCACAAATTCGCCGGCAAGGATTATGAGGACAAGCGGCCGCTGCAGCGCTATGTCGACGAATCCAAGCGCCTGCTCGGCGTGATGGAGATGCATCTCGCCGGACGGCAATGGTTCATGGACGATGAATACACGATCGCCGACATCTCGATGATCGGCTGGGTGCGCAATCTGATCGGCTTCTACGGCGCGCGCGAGCTCGTCGCATTCGACCAGTTCAAGCACGTCGCCGGCTGGCTGGAGCGCGGTCTCGCGCGGCCGGCCGTGGAACGCGGATTGAATATTCCGAAGCGGCCTTAAAATTTGGGCATGATCTTTTCGGAAAACCGCTTCGCACTTTTCCGGATCATGCCTTAACTCGCTCGCTTCAGCAGCTCATAGACGACCGGATTGTCGGCACAGGCGCCAAAGCCGCATTCGAGCAGGGTGGAGAGCACGTTCAGCGCCGTCAGCCCGACCACGAGCCACACGGCACCTTGCGCGAACTTGCCGGGTGAGGCGCCCGGCGCCGCGCGGTGGTCGAACTGGCGGTCGAACAGCAGCATCGCGGCGAGCAGGACGATCGCCGCAATGAAGGCGATCAACGCCCACGGATAATAATGATAGCCGAGCAGCGCCGAACCATAGCCGGCGTCGCCGGGCAGGATGTGCAGCAGCACCTGCCGGGTCGAGACCGTGGCGCCGAGCACGGCCGTCAGTAGGGACAGGGCATAATGGCTCGGCCGTGGTCCGAAGCGGATGTTGAGGATCGGCCCGATCGCCAGCAGGGCGAAAAGGATGCGCTGCAGCAAACACAGCGGGCAGGGGAGCTCGTGCAGCACGAGCTGCGCGGCAAAGGCGGCGGCCAGCAGCAGCGCAAGGCCGTAAAGTGCGAGCGCGTTCAGGGTGACGGCCTGCGTATCATTCATGGCTGGCCTCAGAACGACAGGGGCAGACGGTCGGTGGCGTGGTGCAGCAAGGTTGCAACGCAGGCGACCAGGATCACCGCGAACAATCCAATCGCCAGGGGACGCGGACCACGCCAGGCCACCAGCATGGCGATGGTGATGGCGAGAAACAGCACGGTGAATTCCATCCTCAGCCTCCGGATGCGAGCCGGCCGTAGTCTATGACAGATTCGTGTGCGCTCGCGGCGGGCCTGAATGGGCATTGTCGCTTGCGCAGTGCTCGGCCAAGATGGCATCACCATTGAATTCATCCTAACCCGGGGCACCTCATGACCACAGACGCGATCAGGCCCGCCGCCCAACGCCATCATCAGCCCTGGTACAAGATCCTCTACGTCCAGGTGCTGATCGCGATCGCGGCAGGCGTCCTGATCGGGTACTTCTATCCAAATCTCGGCAAGGAGCTGAAGCCGCTCGGCGACGGCTTCATTGCGCTGATCAAAATGATGATCGCGCCGGTGATCTTCTGCACCGTGGTGCACGGCATTTCCTCGATGGGCGACCTCAAGCGCGTCGGCCGGGTCGGGCTGAAGGCGCTGATCTATTTCGAGGCGGTGTCGACGGTCGCGCTCGCCGTCGGCCTTCTGATCGGCGAAGTGCTGCAGCCCGGTCGCGGCTTCAACATTGATCCCTCCACGATCGATCCGAAATCGGTCTCCACTTACGTGACGCAAGCGAAGGAGCAGGGCATCGTTTCCCACCTGATGGCGATCATCCCCGACAGCTTCTTCGGCGCGCTCGCGCGCGGCGACCTGTTGCAGGTGCTGCTGATCTCGATCCTGTCGGGATTTGCCATTGCCTTGATGGGTAAGCCCGGCGAGCCGATCGCCGAGGCGATCGACAAGGCATCCAAGATGTTCTTCGGCATCATCCGCATGATCGTCCGGCTTGCGCCGCTCGGCGCCTTCGGCGCCATGGCCTTCACGGTCGGCGCCTATGGTCTCGGCTCGCTGGTGAATCTGGCGGCGCTGATCGGCACCTTCTACCTCACCAGCGTGCTGTTCGTGCTGATCGTGCTCGGCGCGATCGCCCGCCTGGCCGGATTCTCGATCATCCGCTTCATCGCCTATATCAAGGACGAGCTGTTGATCGTGCTCGGCACGTCGTCGTCGGAGACCGTGCTGCCGCAGATGATCCAGAAGATGGAGCATCTCGGCGCTTCGCGCTCGGTGGTCGGCCTCGTGGTGCCGACCGGCTACAGCTTCAATCTCGACGGCACCAACATCTACATGACGCTGGCGACGCTGTTCCTGGCGCAGGCCACCAACACCCATCTGACGATCTGGCAGGAGCTCGGCATTTTGGGCATCGCCATGATCACCTCGAAGGGTGCCTCCGGCGTCACCGGCGCGGGCTTCATCACGCTGGCCGCGACGCTGTCGATTGTGCCCGACATCCCGATCCAGTCGATCGCGATCCTGGTCGGCATCGACAAGTTCATGAGCGAATGCCGCGCGCTGACCAATTTGATCGGCAACGGCGTCGCCTGCATCGTGATCAGCCTCTCCGAAGGTGAGCTCGACAAGGACGCGCTGCACGAGACGATGGCGCATCCGCTCGAACTCGGCGAGGCGCTGGAGCCGGGCGGGGCGGGCTAGCGTGCAGGGTTCGGTATGAATACGATACGTTCCGTCTGTGTCTATTGTGGTTCCTCGCCAGGCAACGATGTTGCCTTTGTCGAAGCGGGCGAACGCTTCGGCAGGGATCTTGCGGCGGCAAGATTGGAGCTGATCTTCGGTGGCGGAACTCATGGTGTAATGGGTGCGGTCGCACGCGGGGTCCTTCAATCCGGCGGGAAGGTCGGTGCCATCATTCCGCGTTTTCTCACCAACCGCGAGTCCACTACGGATGCGCTGGCAATCTTCGATGACTTGACGGTTACTGAAACAATGCACGAACGTAAGCACAGGATGTTTGAACGTTCGGACGCGTTCGTGGCGCTGCCCGGCGGCATCGGCACAGTGGAAGAGATCATTGAGGTCATGACCTGGGCCCAGCTCGGGCAACACCGGAAGCCCATGGTCTTTGCCAACATTAAGGGTTTTTGGGATCCTATGCTGGCTATGCTCGACCACCTGCAACGCGTTGGTTTCCTTCACAGTCACCACCTGATCCGTCCGATTGTGGTTGATCGCGTCGACGGCATAATCCCTGCGATCTTGGCTGCTGCTTCGTCCGCTGGCACGTCTTCCGAGGGCAGTTCCGCTGTCGTCGACAAGATGTAGTGCGGACGGGTAGCCGCGCCACGATGGCGCATCCGCTCGAGCTCGGTGAGGCGCTCGAGCCGGGCGGCTCCGGCTAGAGCAATATGAAGTTATGGGGCCGTCGCAGGGGGGCGCTGCCAAAATATCGAAAACAACCCCATGCAAAGTAGCCGGCGGCGGCCGGCGTTCGACCAAGCAACTTGACCCGTCGGGCAACTCAGGCGTATATTTCTAATATTCAGAAATTGCCCAATGTTCCCCTCGCGCCAAGGCGTCGCATATGGCATTTGCGGGCCTCTGCAACTGAGGCTTCCACATCGCAGGTCGGAGAGGGAACGCGCCGTATTCGCGGCCGCAGCCTAGGTCGTGAACCGATAAAGTGGGAAGGGCCCGCACGGTAGGATGACGAATATGTGCCAAGCCTTGAGTGCATTATGCGCCATCGATAGTCCATTGCGCGACTGGCTCACCTCTGCGAGTGAGTCTGGCCCAATCCAGGAAGGCTTAACTATGCTCACCGTCTATGGCGAAGGTCGTGGCTTCCGTGTTGTTTGGCTGCTTGAGGAATTGGGATTGGCTTATCGGCTGCGCCCGGTCGATCTGCTGGCAGCCGAGAAGGATCGCGATTTTCTCGCGATCAACCCCGCCGGCTTCATTCCCGCACTGCAGGACGGCGAGACGATCATGGTCGAATCGATCGCGATTCTTGAGTACCTGCTCGCCCGCCACGGCTCAGGCTCGCTTGCCGTCGCCCCGGACGATCCCGCCTTCGCTTCCTATCTGCAATTTCTCCACTTGGGCGAGGCCGGGCTCGCCGGGCCGATGAACGCCGTCATTGTAGGTCGCCAACTGGCGCCCGAAGCCGAGCGAGATGCCCGGGTTACTTGTTGGGCACTCGAGACCTTCGAGAGCCGGCTGGGGTTGGTTATCCGCCGCCTCGCGGATTGCCCCTATCTCGCCGGCGACCGCTTCACTGCTGCCGATATCTCGGTGAGCTACGCCCTCCTGCTCGGCCTGCGAACTGGCAACTACGTCCCCGGTTCTACCGAGCGGGACTATCTCGCCCGCACGACGGCACGCCCTGCCTACGTCCGGGCGATGGAAAGCTGCCAGGCCACCAAGGCTTGGGCGGCGAGATCACCGGGATTGTAGTGCTCGCTTCATCGGAGCGGCCAAGCGACGGGAGTAGTACTGCGTAAGCCGTGTACTCATTGAGCGACCGGCGCCTGACGTCCGCTTAACCGCAACAGCGGCGGAAAAGCGGACATCTCCCGAGATCGCCGAAGGGCCAGAAGCGGAAGCAATCCAGACAATACAGCCGGAGCCGATCATGCCCCGGCGTCAGCCCGGGCGGAGACTCGGGCCTTAACTTCGGGGGCTAGGCTGAGGCATCGGCAAAGCTTCTCTGCTTCTGCGTAGCTTTTCATCGCCACTACGGACGTCCGTGATCGATTTTGGATGGAAACGATATGGTCCCCGCGTCGACGCGGGAGGGAACTTTCGGTTTCGCTCCGAGTCATATTTGTAACACGATGCGGCTTGGCGCGGAGGAGGGATCATGTCGACGTCCCGCATTGGAATGGCTGCGGCCGGCGTTGCCATGGTCGCTCTGGGCGCGTTGCCGAGCGCGGCCGAGGCGGGCTTCCGCCTGCGCGTTGGTGGCCCAGTCGGTGTCGCGCGCTTCGCGATGGCCAGCATGCTGTCGGTCGCAGGTCTCCGCCACGCACGCATGGCAGCACGCCACAGCCGCGTCCGAACCGCCGCCTTAAGACCGCAAGATCTCCGCTCCACCGCCGAGTCGATCCACCCGAGTGCGCGTGCGCAGCTCACTGCCGTGGCGGCGCTGGCCGGCTGGCAGGGCGGCCGAGCTGCGCAAGGCTGGTGGCAGCACGCCGACGGTTCATACGGCTGGGTCGGTCCGCTGTTCTGGCCGTTCGCCTATAGCGATCTTTATGACTACGCGCTTCTCAGTGACGGTAGCGGCTTCTGGGCCTATGGCTACGGCGATCTCTACGCCGCGATCTTCTCGCCTTACGCTGCCAGCGATCTCTCAGCGTTCGCGGCCGAGCGCCCTGCCGGGAGGCGGCATCGCAAAGCGCCCTCCGTGCAGGAGTTCTGCGGCGCTGACACCGCCAAGATGACCGGCCTTCCCTTCGAGCGGATCGGCCGGGTGGTCGCGGCGAACGAGGCACAGCGCACAGCCTTCGACGAGCTCGCGAGCGCCTGGACTTCCGCCGGCGACACCATCCGCGCCTCCTGTCCAACACAGGCCGCAACCACCGCGCTGGAGCGGTTCGCGGCCATGCAGGGCCGCGTCAACGCGATGCTGAGCGCGGTTGCGGCGGTTCAGCCACCGTTCCAAAAATTCTACGATCTCCTGAGCGATGAGCAGAAGGCGCGGCTCAACGCGCCCCAACGCGACCGCCGCGCCAACGCCGCGGCCGCGAAGCTGAAGGAGATGCAGGACGCCGCCTGCCAGGCGAGCCGCGAACTGCAGGACGAGCAACAGGCCGAAAAGCAATACCGCGAGCTCGTCGCCCAGCAATGGCCCCTCGACGACATCGCCGCCAGCCTGAAACTGGACGATCTCCAACTCGCCGCTCTCGAAGTGGTGCAGGACACCACAATGGGTACTATGGAAGCCTTAAGCGCATGCCCGCCAAAGGACGCGCTCACCCCGCCGAACCGCCTTAAGGCCGTAAAGGCGCGGTTGGAAGCGATGCGAGAGGCGATCAGAAGCGTGAACGACGCGGTCGACGATTTCTATGCGAACCTGAGTGACGAGCAGAAGACGCTGTTCGAGGGGCTCGGGCCGAAGATGCGGGGGGTATGATTTTTCCATCCCCAAACGAGACTTTTTCACGAAAAGGGCCAACAGCAGACAGTTGCCTTCGGCGCGATCCGTCAGTTGTCGAAAGACCCTTAACGCTCACGCTCCCAATTGAGGGTGCCAACGACTCGCTTACCGGGAAGAACTGCGCTGGCCTGTTCGGCTGTTCGAATGGAGAGCTTGTCTCCTTCCAGCTTGAAGAACCGGACTTGGGACGTACCGGTCAAAAGCTCGTTCCACGATAGATCGACGTCGGTCGTAAGCTTGTCCCCGTCTATGGTAAATCTTCCGGTGTAGACCATCAGCGATTTGAGGAGCGCGGCCGAGTCCGCATCATTCGTTGCCGGCTTGCGATCTGGCCTAGCGATCATGAACGCCGAGAACCCGTCCGGCGTAAAGACCGCCCTACCTTTGGGTTTGGGACCGAAAGGCTCTGTAGCGTCTCCGCCGATAATCTGAATCGTCCATGAAGTTAGTTTCCAACTACCGGCAAGTCGTCCCGCGATATCCTCCGCAAGGGAAAATCCAGATTGAAGACAGAAGCATACAGCGACAAGGACACCGAGACGCATCATCTTCGTCCTCCTCCACCACTAACCAGTGCATCAAGTAATGAGCAGACTGCCCTGAGCGACGAAACGCGCGAGAGCAAGGCTTAGGGAAGTCCACTTCGGGTCAAACTCGACAAAACTCAAAGTGAGCATAATGCGTCCACTTTCGGGCACATCGCGACCGCTCCCGTCGGCACGGGCTCATTGAGCCTAACTGCCGAGCCATGATTCAAATCTTTGACCGAATAGATCCGGATCATGCGCTACGAACTCTACGACGAGGGATGCACCGCCATCAGGCCGATGCTGCCAAACAAGCCGCCCGGCGCACCACTGGTGAATGATCGTCGCGTCGTCCGAGCAGCATCAATCCGGGACGCCGGCCGCCTTGAGGGTTTCACGATAAGTGGCGGACATCGCTTCCACCGGGAAGGGGATCCGCGCCAGGAAGCCGGAGACCGTGAACTCCGGGTCGACCTTGAGCAGTTCGCGCGCGGTCTGGGTCGCGCGCTCGTTGTCGCCGGTCTTCACCAGCGCCACAATCAAGACGCGCAGCGCCACCGCGAAGCGGCGGTTCTGCGCCAGCGCCTTGTCGGCCCAGATAACCGCCTCAGTGAAATCCCGGTCGAGCACCGCGCAGATCGCCAGCGCCGCGGAGGCGAACCAGCCGCGCGGGTCGCGCGGGTTGAGCCGCTGCGCGCGCTCGATCATGGCACGGCCGGCCTTCTGGTTGCCGCGCATCGCCTCGATCCAGCCGCCGAGCACGAGCGCCATCGCCGAGTTCGGGTTGATCGCAAGCGAACGCTCGAACAATTCGCGCGCGGGCTCGATCTCGTCGGCCATGTTCCAGATCGCGAACGCCGCCATCCACAACACTTGCGGATCGCCGGGCGCAAGCTCGACCGCGCGCCAGGCCTGCGCGACGGCGCGTTCCCGGTAGGCGTCGTTCGGCTTCAGCCAGCCCTGGAAATGGCACAGCGCGTGACAATAGGCGGAGGCCGCCAGCGCCGGCGCATAGGAAGGGTCGAGCGCCAATGCCTGGTCGAGGCAAGCGAGCGCGGCGGTCATGCTCTCCGGCGTGAACTCGTACCGCAGGCTGTAGGCGCGCAGCAGCAGGTCGTAGGCGTCGAGCTTGTGCGGCGGCGCGGCGCGCAGCCGCTCGGCCTCAGCGATAAGCAAGGTCGGCTCGATCGCGCCGACCACGTTCTCGGTGATGCGGTCCTGCAGGTCGAACACGTCGGTCGCCGCGCCATCGAACCGGTCGGCCCACAGATGCGCGCCGGAGACGGCGTCGATCAACTGCCCGGTGATGCGCAGCCGATCGCCGCCGCGGCGAACGCTGCCCTCGAGCACATAGCTGACGCCGAGATCGCGGCCGACCTGGCGGATATCGACCGCCTTGCCCTTGTAGGTGAAGGCGGAGTTGCGCGCGATCACGGTGAGGCGGCTGCAGCGCGCGAGCGCGGTGGTGATGTCCTCGGCGATGCCGTCGGCGAAATAGTCCTGCTCGGGATCGCCGCTCATATTGGTGAACGGCAGCACCGCGATCGAGGGACCCTCGATCGGCCGCGGCGGGGTGGCGCTGTCCGAGATCGGACGATCTGATGCGGTGTCGTCCCTGACATCGCCGACAAAGCGAAGGCCCTTGCGGGGCAGGGTGCGGATCAGCCGCTGCTCCTCGCCACTGTCGCCGATCGCCGACCGCGCCGCGTTGACCCGGCTGCTCAGCGTTGCTTCCGAGACGATCCGGCCGTGCCAGACGGCTGCCAGCACTTCGTCACGGCTGACCACGCGGTCGCGGGCGCGGATCAGGAACTCGATGAGGTCGAAGACCTGCGGCTCGACCGCCACCAGGGCATTGCCACGGCGCAGCTCCCGGCGCTCAGGGTCGAGGATCAAGTCGTTGAAATGGTAAGCCAAATTCGATAGTCCGGCGGCCGGCAGCTGAATCGGTGGCGGAACCTAGCACAGGCGGCCCAGAGCCAAAATCACGACGCCCTGAAGGATAAATCCACGTCCTCTGAAAGCGGACGGGTTCGGTCTCTGCAATATTCAAGTCCGACACCAGACGCAGGAGATTGCCATGTCCCAATCCATCAATCAGCAACGCCGCCGCTTCCTCGGCATCGCCGGCGGGATCCTCGCCGCTTCCAGGTTCGGCTTGATCGGATCGGCCCAGGCCCAGTCCAAGCCGGCGCTGCCTGCGGTCAAGGTCGGCGCCCATACCTCGATCGGTCCGGTCAAGCAGATCAATGCCGGCGTGCTCGACACCGGCTATGTCGAGATGGGGCCTGCACCGGCCCCGCGGTGATCCTGCTGCACGGCTGGCCCTACGACATCCACAGCTATGCCGACGTCGCGCCGGCGCTGGCCGAGGCCGGCTACCGGGTGATCGTGCCGCATTTGCGCGGCTACGGCACGACTCGCTTCCTCTCCACCGACACGATGCGCAGCGGCCAGCCGGTCGCGGTCGCCGCCGACATCATTGCGCTGATGGACGCGTTGAAGATCGAGAAGGCTGTGCTCGGCGGCTATGATTGGGGCGCCCGCACCGCCAACATCATGGCGGTGCTCTGGCCCGAGCGCTGCAAGGCGATGGTCTCGGTCAGCGGCTACCTGATCGGCAGCCAAGCGGCCGGCAAGATGCCGCTGCCGCCGAAGGCCGAACTGCAATGGTGGTACCAGTTCTATTTCGCGACCGAGCGCGGCCGCGAGGGCTATGCCAAGAACCGGCACGATTTTGCCAAGCTGATCTGGCAGCTCGCCTCGCCGCAGTGGAAGTTCGACGACGCCACCTATGACCGCAGCGCTGTTGCTTTCGAGAACCCCGACCATGTCGATATCGTGATCCACAATTACCGCTGGCGGCTTGGGCTCGCCGAGGGCGAGGCGAAGTACGACGCCTTCGAGAAGACGCTCGCCCAGGCGCCTGTGATCGCGATCCCGACCATCACGATGGAGGGCGATGCCAACGGCGCGCCGCATCCGGAGCCCGCGGCCTATGCCCAGAAGTTTTCCGGGCATTACGAGCATCGGACCCTGACCGGCGGCATCGGCCACAATCTGCCGCAGGAGGCACCGCAGGCCTTCGTCCAGGCCATTATCGACGTCAGCAAGGTCTGAGCTGAGAGCGGACCAAAGATCATGACACAGGTTGTGAAATGGGCAGCTGCCGCGATCGCGGCAGCCTGCATCAGTGCCGCATTGCCCTTTGCCGTCGGACATGCCGATGACGCGGTGCCGGCATCGCCGATCTTCGGCGTGAGAATTCCCGAGGGCTATCGCGACTGGAAGCTGATCGCGGTCGGCGAGGAGACCGGGCTCGACGAGCTGCGCAGCGTGCTCGGCAACGCCACCGCCGTGAAGGCCTATCAGGACGGCGCCGCGCGATTCCCTGACGGCACCGTGCTGGTCAAGCTTGCCTGGAAGCGCAAGCCCGTCGCCGGTCTCAACGGCGCCTTCATCACGGGGCCGGCGACCACCGTGCAAGTGATGGTCAAGGACTCCGCCAAATATGCCGCGACCGGCGGCTGGGGCTTTGGCCGCTTCATCGACGGCAAGCCGGTCGACGCCGCCCAGCATGAGACCTGCTTCGCCTGCCACGAGGCGCACGCCAGCGATCACGATTTCGTCTTCACGCATGACGCACACTGAGCGCCACCAAGATCGGTGTGGAGACCGGCGCGGTCCGATCTGGCGCTGTGGTTGCCGCGGGGCTAGTTTCGCCGCTGCAATCGCATGCGGGGAACGGCTTTGACCATCACCATCTACGGCATCAAGAACTGCGACACGATGAAGAAGGCGCGCGCCTGGCTCGACGATCATGGCGTCGACTATGATTTCCACGACTACAAGACCGCCGGGATCGGCAAGGACAAGCTCAAGCAGTGGAGCGACGAGGTCGGCTGGGAGACGCTGCTCAATCGCGCCGGCACGACCTTCAAGAAGCTGCCCGATGCCGACAAGGAAGGGTTGAATGAGCGCAAGGCGCTGGCGCTGATGGCGGAGCAGCCGTCGATGATCAAGCGTCCGGTGCTCGACCTGGGCGCAAGGCGCGTCGTCGGCTTCAAGCCGGACATCTACGCCAAGGACGTGCTGGCCAAGGCGCGCAAGAAGGGCTGACGCTTTTTGCGCGAACCCCAGTTTGGGAATTTGAATCACGGGAGTCCGGCCGAACAGGACACTTCTGGTTCGGCCCCTGTTCGGCGCTTACGGACAGAATCGGACATCAACCTGCTGACAATCCCTGGCTAATCCCTCGACCCGTTGCGGACCTTTGACGATGCTTCGGATCGCGCGTCCTGCTATGCTGAAACCTACCGGATACTACAGGCAATGGTTCATGACTGATATCGTCGTTAAGACCGGCCTCACAGACCATGCTGCGTTCCAGCGGCTGCTCATGTCCTGGTTGCCGGACGTAGCCGCAAAGATCGACGACGAGGAGCGAGCGCTGCTCCACATGGAAATGTCAGTCGTAGCGCGGGCGACCTGTCGCGCCATCGAGAATGGCGATGAGAATTCAATCCGCCGCCACTTTGAATTCATCGACAGCGTGCTCTCGAATGCGGCACCGGACGTCGAGAATGCTGTCCACGTTTCGTATCTGGAGAACGTCTTTCTGGGCGAAGAGAAAGCAGCCTTTCTAAGGGCGCGTAATGCACTTCCTAGTCGTCTATCTGCTGCTTTGTCAGACTTGGAAGCGCATTGGAGGCTACTCAGTACGGTGTCCAAAGGCACCTAAGCCCCTCGTTGTGGAACGGGGGCGCGGGAGCACTCACAACAGCATCCAAGCGCCTCCTCATTTCAATCGGCGGAGCGACCATCGATTTGTTTTGACCGAAGCGTCACCCATAGCCAATCCATCATCTCTCGCCGTGTCGAGTTGAACGTGGGATTGCCTTACAACCTGAGCTTGATTTACAGTTGCATTGCTCGCAACGGGGTTTTGCAATGTGGTGGAAGGTTATCACGTTTGTTTACGCGTTTGGTTACTTGTGGGCTGTCTTTGATGCCGCGCATGACGGGACGGCATTTCGTCTGATAACGACAGCGTTACTGCTCCCTGCGCTCGTAAGTTTGTTTTTGCTTGCTTTTAACAAGCATCTTCTTCCGAGACTTTTTTGGAAGACTTATGCCATCATATTCGTGGCCTATTGGGCGTTACCATTAGCCTTAAGGTGCGAAGATGCTGGTCAACGCAAGCGGCATTCTGACTTACGCGATAATCATCATGGCCTGCGTAGTCTTCTTGCTGCCTGTCGTGCGGAGCTTGTGGTGGCTTTCCTTCGTGCGCGCTGAACCCGGCTTAGAACACCTTGGTGAAACGGCCAACCCGTCGCAAAACTGATGAGACACCGACCATGGACTTCGATAAGGCGGCAGCACTTGCAACCGCTTGGGTGGATATCCTTTGCGACGGACAGGCGCGCATTGTGCGTGAGGCCACAATCGCGAAACCATATGGCTGGATATTCTTCTACCAATCCAAAGAATTCCTCGATGATGGCAACCCCTCAGCCCAGCTCGCCGGGAACGCTCCGATCATCGTGAACAGAAACACGTGTGAATTGCGCCTAACGGGAACGGCAAAGCCGCTTGAACACTATTTGGCTGAATACGAGAAAACGCTCCCTCCAATCTCACTTCAACGAACGCCGCAGCTTCCAACTTGATAAGGACATCCGAATCTAGACGAACGGCATGGCGGCGCAGCCGCTTTTGGCCCATCCCGACATTTGCTGCGGTTGCACAAAGGCGGTCGGTGTCGGGGCGAACCGGACATCGGCGAAGGTTTATGAGTATGCGTCCTAGTCTAGATCAACTCGACTGAATCCTGGCTCGCCGGATGATCCGCCGGCACGAACCTGCGGTCGATTACCGCGCGCACGGTGACGACCGGGACCGACTTCGGCGTCACGCCCATCAGATTGTGCAGCCGAAAGCCGCCCTCGATGCTGATCGCCTTGTACGAGCCGATGATGTGTTCGACGGTATCGCCGCGTCCGAACGGCAGCAGCAGCCGTTCATAGGACACGTCCTTGCCGTCGGCGTCCGTGACCTCCGCAACCGTATAGGTCGGATGTTTGCGCGTCAGGCAGGCACGATAGGACAGGATCACGCCGGCATAGCGCTCCGGGCCGATCGCCTCATCGAGATAGCGGTTGGTGCGCTGCCGCGGATCGACATGCTCGTTGCCGTAAGCCGTGGTCAGCCTCACGCCTTCCTGCGTGATCAGGAAGCGGGCGTCCTCGCCGCTGCCGACCACGTCAAAACCCATCATGTCGGCGCGCTCGTCGGCGCTGCCTTCGGTGTGGAAGTCGCTCAGCTTAGGAAGCGCGTCCGGCTTGCGCGCCGCGCGCAGCCAGGCATTCAGCAGCACCCGCTGCGTGATCGATTTGACCACCGATGGATAGGCACTCCTGAATGGCATCGGCTAGCCGAATTCAAGCACATCCCCGAGCGGGATGCGGCCGGGGGACCGGTGGTACAGGTCGCGGTCGATGATCGCGCACAGCTTGAAACTCGGCAGCACGACATTGCCGCGCATCAGATTGCGGATTTCGAAATGGCCGTTGTCGCTGATCGTCTTCAGCGACGCGACCAGATGCGTGACGGGGCCGCCATCCGAGAACGGCAGCAGCAGCCGTTCATAGGCCACGACGTGACCATAGATGTCGTCGATGTCGGTGATGGTGTAGGCGGGAAGCCGGCGGGCGATGCATGCGTGGTAGACCGGCATCACGACCGGCGCGAGCCGCGGGCCGAGATAGTCGTCGAGCAGGCGGCCCTTGCCGCTGTGTCCGTAGGCGGTGGCCATCCGCGTGCCGTCGCTCTCGATCGTCAGCTGCGGCGGTTGCGCCGCGGCGTCGACGCTGAGGAACACGGTGTCCGGCAGATCTTCCTCGATCCGCTCCGGCTGAAATTCATCCATGCGCGGGATCGTCTGGCTACGGGCATAAAGTCGCAGCCACGTGTTCAGGAAATCACGTTGCCGGATCGACTTGACGACCGAAGAATTGGCGCTCTCGAAATGCAAGGCTCTAGCCATTCTCAATGCAATGGCCGGAGCTTCGGCGAGAGGCGGAAATATTCTATGAAAGTGACGGTCCGGAGGAAAACACCGTTAACGGCCGCTTTCCCGAGGCGCAAAGCCCGTTCAAATACCATTCGACTAAGGATCAACCGGAACTGGTCGCGCCGATACCGCACCGCACAGCTTTCGACCTTGCGTAACCGCCGCAGATGACGGCATATTCCGGCCCGGAGGCGACGGGCCCCGGACGGTTTCCAAGACGGTCGGACAACCTGTCGAACACGAAAAAATCTGGCCACGCGGGCGACGGGCTTCGCGGCGATGGCGTATGGGGGATTCTATTTGGCCGATGAGTTCATTCTCGAAACCAGCGGATTGACCAAGGAATTCGCGGGTTTCTTCGCCGTTCGCGACGTTGCATTGAAGGTGCGTCGCGGCAGTATTCATGCGTTGATCGGGCCGAACGGCGCCGGCAAGACGACCTGTTTCAATCTGCTGACTAAATTCCTGAAGCCGACGGGAGGGCAGATTCGCTACAAGGGCCAGGACATCACCGCGATGCCGCCGGCCGATGTGGCGCGGCTTGGCCTCGTCCGCTCGTTCCAGATTTCGGCGGTGTTTCCGCATCTGACCGCGCTCGAGAACGTTCGCGTGGCGCTGCAGCGCCAGCATGGGTCGTCGTTCGATTTCTGGCGCTCGAAAACCGTGCTCGACCGCTTCAATCCGCGCGCCCACGAGCTGCTGAACGACGTCGGCTTGAGCGAATTCGCCAACACGCCGGCGGTCGAGATGCCGTACGGCCGCAAACGCGCCCTTGAGATTGCAACGACGCTCGCGCTCGACCCCGAGATGATGCTGCTCGACGAGCCGATGGCCGGCATGGGCCACGAGGACATCGACAAGATCGCGGCGCTGATCAAGCGGATCTCCGCCAAGTACACCATCCTGATGGTCGAACATAACCTCTCGGTGGTGGCCAACCTCTCCGACATCATCACCGTGCTGACGCGCGGGCAGGTGCTGGCGGAGGGCAACTACGCCGATCTCTCCAAGGACGAGCGCGTGAAGGAAGCCTATCTGGGAGCGGGTCATGGCTGAGGCAATTCTGGCGGAGAAGCCCGTGGCTGCGGCCGGTGCCGAGGTGCTGACGGTCAAGGATCTGCAGGCCTGGTACGGCGAATCCCACATCCTGCACGGTGTCAATTTCAATGTGAGGGCCGGCGAAGTGGTGACGCTGCTCGGCCGCAACGGCGCCGGCAAGACCACCACGCTGAAGTCGGTGATGGGCGTGATCGGCAAGCGTTCGGGATCGATCCGCTTCGACAACAAGGAGATCATCCGCACCACCTCCGACCGCATCGCGCGGCTCGGCATCGCATTCTGCCCCGAGGAGCGCGGTATCTTCGCCAGCCTCGATGTGAAGGAGAACCTGCTTCTGCCGCCGGTGGTGCGCCCGGGCGGTCTGCCGCTCGACCAGATCTTCACGCTGTTTCCGAACCTGAAGGAGCGTCTCACCAGCCAGGGCACCAAGCTCTCGGGCGGCGAGCAGCAGATGCTGGCGATCGCGCGTATCCTGCGCACCGGCGCACGCTTCCTGATGCTGGACGAGCCGACCGAAGGGTTGGCGCCGGTCATCATTCAGCAGATCGGGCACACCATTGCGCGCTTGAAGTCGCAGGGCTTCACCATCCTGCTGGTCGAACAGAATTTCCGTTTCGCCTCGACCGTTGCCGACCGCTACTACATCGTCGAGCATGGCAAGGTGATCGACGGCTTCGCCAATTCGGAGCTGTCGGCCAACATGGACAAGCTGCATACCTATCTCGGCGTTTGAAATCTCCAGAGCCAGAAAATTCAAAGACTGAGGAAATACGACATGAAGAACACGATTTCTGCGCTCCTGCTCGGCACCGCGATGGTGCTGTCAGCTGCAAGCGTCGCCTCCGCTGACGACAAGACGGTCAAGATCGGCGTGCTGTCGGATCAGTCCGGCCTCTATGCCGACCTTGCCGGCCCCGGCTCGACGCTGGCGGCGCAGATGGCGATCGAGGACTCCGGTCTGAAGGCCAAGGGCTGGACCATCGACCTGATCTCCGGCGATCACCAGAACAAGCCCGACATCGGCACCACCATCGCCCGCCAGTGGTTCGACGTCGACAAGGTCGACACGGTCGTCGACGTACCGAATTCCGGCGTCGCGCTCGCGGTCAATAACGTCGTGAAGGAGAAGAACGGCGTCTACATCAATTCGGGCGCCGCGACCTCCGATCTCACCAACGCGCAGTGCTCGCCGAACACCGTGCACTGGACCTACGACACCTACATGCTCGCACACGCCACCGGCCAGGCGCTGGTGAAGGCGGGCGGGGACACCTGGTTCTTCCTGACCGCAGACTATGCATTCGGCGCCGCGCTCGAGCGCGACACCACGGCCGTCGTGACCGCCAATGGCGGCAAGGTGGTCGGCGGCGTCAAGCATCCGCTCAACACCGCTGATTTCTCCTCCTTCCTGCTGCAGGCGCAGGCCTCCAAGGCCAAGATCATCGGTCTTGCCAATGCCGGCGGCGACACCACCAACTCGATCAAGCAGGCCGCCGAGTTCGGCATCGTCAAGGGCGGCCAGAAGCTCGCCGCGCTGCTCTTGTTCCTCACCGACGTCAAGGCGATCGGGCTCGAGACCGCGCAGGGCCTCAACTTCACCGAGACGTTCTACTGGGACCTCAACGACAACACCCGCGCTTTCTCCAAGCGCTTCTCGGCGCGGATGAAGAGCAGCGCGCCCCCGACCATGGTGCAGGCCGGCGTCTATGCGGGCCTCATGCATTACTTCAAGGCGTTGGAAGCGCTCGGCGGCAATCCGCATGACGGCGCCAAGGTGGTCGCGAAGATGAAGACCATCCCGACCGACGATCCGCTGTTCGGCAAGGGCGAGGTCGAGGCCAACGGCCGTGTCACCCACGACGCCTATCTGTTCGAAGTGAAGAAGCCCTCGGAGTCCAAGGGGCCGTGGGACTTCTACAAGCTGGTCGGCACCGTGCCGGGCAACCAGGCCTTCACGCCGCTCGACAAGAGCACCTGCGCGCTTCTGAAGAAGTGACGGTCATGCCCGCCGGCCATGAGCGTGGCCGGCGGGCTTCATCTATCCAGCGAAAGCTCATTCGATGCAGGCTCTCTACGCACAGCTTCTGGTGGGACTGATCAACGGCTCGTTCTACGCGCTGCTCAGTCTGGGGCTCGCCGTCATCTTCGGCATGCTCAACATCATCAATTTCGCGCACGGCGCGCTCTACATGATGGGCGCCTTCGTGGCGTATTTCCTGCTCAACCTGGGCGGCATCAACTACTGGTGGGCGCTGATCATCGCGCCGGTCATTGTCGGCATCTTCGGCATGATCCTCGAGCGCACCATGCTGCAATGGCTGGCCGGCCTCGACCATCTCTACGGACTGCTCCTGACCTTCGGCATCGCGCTGATCGTGCAGGGCGTGTTCCAGAACTATTTCGGCTCCTCCGGTCTGCCGTATTCGATCCCGGATCAGCTCAAGGGCGGCGTCAATCTCGGCTTCATGTTCCTGCCGATCTATCGCGGCTGGGTCGTCATCTTCTCGCTCGTGGTGTGCCTTGCCACCTGGTTCCTGATCGAGAAGACGCAGCTCGGCGCCTATCTGCGCGCCGCCACCGAGAACCCGACGCTGGTGCGCGCCTTCGGCATCAACGTGCCGCGCATGATCACGCTGACCTACGGGCTCGGCGTCGGCCTTGCCGCGCTCGCCGGCGTGCTGTCGGCGCCGATCAACCAGGTCCGCCCGCTGATGGGCGCCGATCTCATCATCGTGGTGTTCGCGGTGGTCGTGATCGGCGGCATGGGCTCGATCATGGGCTCGATCATTACCGGCTTCGCGCTCGGCGTGATCGAGGGACTGACCAAGTATTTTTATCCCGAAGCCTCCAACACCGTGGTGTTTGTCCTGATGGTGGTGGTGTTGCTGGTGAAGCCAACGGGACTGACGGGACGGGCGGCCTGATATGTCAGCATTGACCGACGATACACTTCCGGTGACGCCGCGCGCGATGCGCGACGAGATGATCGTATTCGCCGTGATGGCGGTACTGCTGGCGGTGGTGCCGTTCACGGGGATCTATCCGTTCTTCGTGATGCAGGCGCTGTGCTTTGCGCTGCTGGCATGCGCTTTCAACCTGCTGATCGGCTATGGCGGTCTCTTGTCGTTCGGCCACGCGATGTTTCTCGGCACCTCCGGCTACGTCACGGCGCACGCGCTGAAGGTGTGGGGGCTGCCGCCCGAGCTCGGCATCGTGGTCGGCACCGCTGCCGCGGCCTTGCTCGGCCTCGTCACCGGCTTCATCTCGATCCGCCGCCAGGGCATCTATTTCTCGATGATCACGCTGGCGCTGTCGCAACTGCTCTACTTCATCTATCTGCAGGCGCCGTTCACCCATGGCGAAGACGGCATCCAGGGTATCCCGCAGGGGCGCCTGTTCGGGATCTTCGATCTCTCGAAGCCGCTGGTGCTCTATTACGTCGTGCTGGCCGGCTTCCTCGCCGGCTTCCTGCTGATCTACCGGACCATCAACTCGCCGTTCGGCGAGGTCTTGAAGGCGATCCGCGAGAACGAGCCGCGCGCGATCTCGCTCGGCTACAAGACCGACCAGTACAAGATGCTCGCCTACATCCTGTCGGGCACGCTGGCGGGCTTCGCCGGCTCGCTGAAGGTGTTCGTGGCGCAGAACGCCTCGCTCACCGACGTGCACTGGTCGATGTCCGGTGAAATCGTGCTGATGACGCTGGTCGGCGGTCTCGGCACCATCTTCGGGCCGGTGGTCGGTGCCTTCGTGATCATCGCCATGCAGCAATATCTCGCCGGCTTCGGCCAGTGGGTGACGGTGATCCAGGGCGTGATCTTCGTCGCCTGTGTGCTGCTGTTCCGGCGCGGCCTGGTCGGCGAGCTGGCCCATATGCTCAGGCGGTCGCTGTAGGGCAGGGCGCGGCCTGCGATTTTCCGCTGACATAGCGGTGGACGACCGCCCGTTCGGGCGGTCGATCGGTCCTTTCCCCGCCAGATGCTATATGACAGTTCTGTGACAGTCGCTAAAAGGGCTGTCCCGGAACGATGGAACTGAGACATGCTGCGCTGGTTTCGCGCCTTCCTGCCCAAGGAAGAGCGGTTTTTCGACCTGTTCGCCCGCCACGCCCAGACCTCCGTGCAGTGCTCATTGGCGCTGCAGGACATGCTGAAGGGCGGGGAGGAGACCCCGGTCTTCTGTCAGCGCGTCAATCAGTTCGAGAACGACGCCGATAGCGTCACCCGTGAGGTGCTGACCGCGGTTCGCCGCACTTTCATCACCCCGTTCGACCGCGGCGACATCAAGAACCTGATCACCGCGATGGACGACGCGGTCGACCAGATGCAGGCGACAGCAAAGGCGGTCATGCTGTTCGAGGTGCGCGAGTTCGAGCCGCCGATGCGCGAGATCGGCACCCTGATCGTCGAATGCGCCAATCTGGTCATCCGCGCGCTGCCCTTGTTGCAGGCGATCGGCCAGAACGTCTCGATGCTGACCCAGATCACCGAGGAACTGACCAAGCTCGAGGGCCGGGTCGACGATCTCCATGATATCGGGCTGAAGGAGTTGTTCCTGAAGCACCGCAACGCCAACACGATGGACTTCATCGTCGGCGCGGAGATCTACGATCACCTCGAGAAAGTGGCCGACCGCTTCGACGACGTTGCCAACGAGATCAATTCGATCGTGATCGAGCAAGTGTAAGGCGGGGGCCATCACGTGGACGCCACGCTGGGTCTTCCGGTTCTCACCATCCTGATCGCGGTCGCGCTGCTGTTCGACTTCCTGAACGGCCTGCACGATGCCGCGAACTCGATCGCGACCATCGTCTCGACCCGCGTGCTGCGGCCTCAATATGCGGTGTTCTGGGCGGCCTTCTTCAACTTTGTTGCCTTCGCAGTATTCGGCCTGCACGTCGCTAACACCATCGGCACCGGGATCATCGACCCGTCGGTGGTCGACGCGACGGTGATCTTCGCCGCGCTGGTCGGCGCGATCGTCTGGAACGTCATCACCTGGGCGCTGGGTATTCCCTCGTCGAGTTCGCACGCGCTAATCGGCGGGCTGGTTGGCGCCGGCATGGCGAAGGCGGGCATTTCGGCGGCGGTGTGGAGCGGGCTCACCAAGACCTTGCTCGCGATCGTGCTGTCGCCGCTGGTCGGCTTCCTGCTGGCGCTGGTGCTCGTGGCCGTCGTGTCCTGGCTCTCGGTGCGCTCGACGCCGTTCGCGGTCGATCGCGCCTTCCGCATCCTGCAATTCGCCTCGGCGTCGCTCTATTCGCTCGGCCACGGCGGCAACGACGCGCAGAAGACCATGGGCATCATCGCCGTGCTGCTCTACTCGCAGGGCCATCTCGGCGACACCTTCGAAATTCCGTTCTGGGTCGTGCTGTCCTGCCAGAGCGCGATGGCGCTGGGCACCCTGATGGGCGGCTGGCGGATCGTGCGCACCATGGGGCTGCGGATCACCAAGCTGACGCCGATGCAGGGCTTTTGCGCCGAGACCGGCGGCGCCGCGACCCTGTTCATGGCGACCTATCTCGGGGTTCCGGTATCGACCACCCACACCATCACCGGCGCCATTGTCGGCGTCGGTGCGGCACGGCGGCTCTCCGCCGTGCGCTGGAATGTGGCGAGCTCGATCGTCTATGCCTGGGTGATCACGATCCCGGCGTCGGCCGCGGTCGCGGCCGCGACCTATTGGGCCGTGCAGATCCTGAAGTGACCGTCGCGATGTCGAGCGACGAAATTATCCGACGAGCTTCAGTCCGACGATGCCGGACACGATCAGGGCGATGCTGGCAAGCCGCATCGCGGTCGCGGGTTCGCCGAGCAGGATGATACCGAGCGCCGCGGTGCCGACCGCGCCGATCCCGGTCCAGACCGCATAGGCGGTTCCAATCGGCAGCGTCTTCAGCGCGATGCCAAGCAGGATCACGCTGCCGGCCATCGCCGCGAGCGTCAGCACCGACGGCACCAGCCGCGAGAAACCCTCGGTATATTTCAGCCCGATCGCCCAGCCGATCTCGAGCAGGCCAGCGGTGAACAGAATGGCCCAAGCCATCACGAACCCTCCGGAAAAGGCAGGGTCGTCCCCGCTGATGGTGTGGTGAGGAGAAGGTCGTCCTTCGCGTACCTATATGGGGAAGGTGCGGCCCGGCCGCATTGCGACAAAACGCCCTTGATTGCGCCCGTTTTCCCTGCCAAACGCTGCCCCGCCATGTCCGATACCGCTGCAACAACCGAATCGCCGACCCGCTCGCCACTGTCAGAGGAAGTGGCGCGACGGCGCACCTTTGCGATCATTTCCCACCCGGACGCCGGCAAGACCACGCTGACGGAAAAGCTGCTGCTGTTCGGCGGCGCCATCAACCTCGCGGGTCAGGTCAAGGCCAAGGGCGAGCGCCGCAACACCCGCTCGGACTGGATGAAGATCGAGCGCGAGCGCGGCATCTCGGTCGTCACCTCGGTGATGACCTTCGAGTTCAACGACCTCGTGTTCAACCTCTTGGACACGCCGGGCCACGAGGACTTTTCGGAAGACACTTACCGGACGCTGACCGCGGTCGACTCCGCGGTCATGGTGATCGACGCCGCCAAGGGCATCGAGGCGCGGACGCGAAAGCTGTTCGAGGTGTGCCGCCTGCGCGACATCCCGATCATCACCTTCATAAACAAGATGGACCGCGAGAGCCGCGACACGTTCGATCTGCTGGACGAGATCGAGAAGACGCTGGCGCTCGATACCACGCCGATGACCTGGCCGGTCGGCCGCGGCCGCGACTTCCTCGGCACCTATGACGTGGTCAATGGCGGCGTGCGGCTGCTCGAGGGCGGCGGCGCCAAGACCGGCGCCACCGAGCAGATCGACATCGCCGATCTCGGCAAGCGCAACCCCAATCTCGACGTCTCCGAGGTCAGGGACGAACTCGCGCTGGCCTCGGAAGCCTGCAAGCCGTTCGAGCTCGCGGCGTTCCGCGAGGGCCATCTGACGCCGGTCTATTTCGGCAGCGCACTGCGCAATTTCGGCGTCGGCGACTTGCTCGAAGGCCTCGGCAAGTTCGCACCGGCGCCGCGCGCGCAGGATTCCGATCTGCGCAGGGTCGAGGCGGCCGAGCCGCGCATGAGCGCGTTCGTGTTCAAGATCCAGGCCAACATGGATCCGAACCACCGCGACCGCATCGCCTTCGCCCGGCTGTGCTCGGGCAAGCTGAGCCGCGGCATGAAAGCCAAGCTGGTGCGCACCGGCAAGAACATGAGCCTGTCGAGCCCGCAATTCTTCTTCGCCCAGGACCGCTCGGTGGCGGACGAGGCGTTTGCCGGCGACGTCGTCGGCATTCCGAACCACGGCACCTTGCGGATCGGCGATACCCTGACCGAGGGCGAGGATCTGACCTTCGTCGGCGTGCCGAGCTTTGCTCCGGAAATCGTCCGCCGTGTTCGCCTCACCGATGCGATGAAGGCGAAGAAGCTGAAGGAAGCCCTGCAGCAAATGTCGGAGGAGGGCGTCGTGCAGGTGTTCCGCCCGCGCGACGGCGCGCCGGCGCTGGTCGGCGTGGTCGGCCCGCTGCAGCTCGACGTGCTGAAGGCGCGGCTGGACGCGGAATATTCACTGCCGGTCGAGTTCGAGATCTCTGAATTCTCGCTGGCACGCTGGATTTCCTCCGACGACCGCAAGAAGCTCGACGCCTTCGTCGCCGCCAACAATTCCGGCATTGCCGACGACGTCGACGGCGATCCCGTGTTCATGGCCAAGAACGAGTTCTATCTCGGCTACACCCGCGAGCGCGCCGAGGGCATCACCTTCTCCAACGTCAAGGACGTGAAGAAGAAGGCGTAATGCCCATTCCTCGGTGTCGTCCCCCGGCTTGACCGAGGGACCAGTACGCCGCGGCCTCTCGATTGATCACAACTGCCTCTGGAATACTGGATCGCCCGGTCGAGCCGGGCGATGACAGTGGGGGTGTGACGCGAAAAGCGCGAGGACGTGAACTCGGCCCGGCTTGCTCCGCTCCGGCCGCGGTACCATGTTTCCGAAAAGCGCATTCCGGATCCAGCTGCATGCTTCGACGCGTCATCATCTGCCTCGCTCTAGCCGTGCTGGCCATCAGCCTTGTGGGCGCGGCCGGTGCGCAGGAACGGCAACAGACCAACCCGGTGCCGTTCGCGCACACGCCCTGCAGCGTGCTCGACGGCGGGCCCTGCACGCCGTCCTATTGCAGCGTGTTCAACCATGGGCCGTGCCTTCCAGAGATGGATTATCCGTACGGCGAAAATCTTCAGCTCACGATCCTGACCGTGCCGCCCGCGGCGCAAGCCCAGAAATACCACAAGCCGGACCATGATCTCGATACCATCGGCGATCTCTTCGCGGCGCTGCGTTCCTGCTGGGCGCCGCCGCCGCCCGACGATGCGCGCGAGGGCATGCAGATGTCGGTGCGTTTCAGCTTCAAGCGGACGGGCGAGATGATCGGCGCGCCGCGCCTGACATTCGCGACGCGGGGCGTCCCGGCGGACACCCGCACGACCTATCTCAATGCGATCAACGCCTCGCTCGGCGCTTGCCTGCCGCTGAAATTCACCGGCGGGCTCGGCGGCGCGCTGGCCGGGCGCCCGATCATGATCCGCTATGTCGACAACCGCGAGTTCGCCAAGCCGGCCGGCAATCCCTGATCCGCCGCCCGGCGTGATGCATTGCCTACCGCCCGGCGAAGATGTTACGCGAGGACATCAATCGATCAGGGGAGGAACATCGTGGGACTGCTCGTCATGATCCTGGGTCTCGTGCTGTTCCTCGGCATCCATGTGCTGACCAGCCTACGCGACCTGCGTGCCGGCCTGATCAAAACGATGGGCGAGGGCGTCTACAAGATCGTCTATTCGCTCGCCGCCGCCGCAGGGCTGTTCCTGATTGTCTGGGGCTTCGGCCACTACCGCGCGACCGGATGGATCGATGTCTGGACGCCGCCGACCGCGTTGAAGCACATCACGGTGGCGCTGATGCTGCCCGCCGTCATCCTGGTCGTCGCCTCCTATATCCGCGGCCGCATCTATACCACGCTGAAGCACCCGATGCTGGCGGGCGTGAAGCTGTGGGCGTTCGCGCATCTGCTCGCCAATGGCGACCTCGGCTCGATCATCCTGTTCGGCTCGATTCTCGGCTGGGCGGTCTATGACCGCATCTCGCTAAAGCGCCGCGCGGATGCCGGCGCGCCGCCGATCCCGGTGGGCGGCCCAACTAACGACCTGATCGCGATCGCGGTTGGTGTCATCGCTTATCTGGCGCTGGCGTTTGCGTTCCACCCGGTCGTGATCGGCGTGCCTGTCATGGGAGCCTGACAATGTCTGTTCAATCTGCCATCAAGCGCAAGACCGCGCCCGATCTGCGCGCCCGCAAGAACGGCGAGCCGATCGTGATGCTGACGTCCTACCACGCGCATACCGCGGCGCTGGTCGACCGTCATTGCGATGCGATCCTGGTCGGCGATTCCCTCGGCAACGTCATGCACGGCTTCGAGACCACGGTGCCGGTCACGCTCGACATGATGATCCTGCAGGGCCGCGCGGTGATGCGTGGCTCGCAGGCGGCGCTCGTCGTCGTCGACATGCCGTTCGGCTCGTACGAAGGCTCCAAGGAGCAGGCGTTTCAATCGGCGGTGCGGATCATGAAGGAAACGCTGTGCGGCGCGGTCAAGCTCGAGGGCGGCGCGCGGATGGCGGAGACGGTGGCGTTCCTGTCCGAGCGCGGCATTCCCGTGATGGGCCATATCGGTCTGACGCCGCAGTCGATCAACACGCTCGGCGCGTTCCGCGCCCAGGGCCGCGAGGAGGAGAACTGGGCGCCGATCGAGAACGACGCTCACGCGATCGCGCAAGCCGGCGCGTTCTCGATCGTGGTCGAGGCGGTCGCCGAGCCCTTAGCGCGCAAGATCACGCAATCGATCGCCGTGCCCACCATTGGCATCGGCGCCAGTGCGGCCTGCGACGGCCAAGTGCTGGTGCTGGAGGACATGCTCGGCCTGTCGCCGCGCGCGCCGAAATTCGTGCGCCGCTACGGCAATCTCGGACCGATGATCGAGGAAGCGATCGCGGGCTATGCGCGCGACGTCAAGAGCCGCGCCTTCCCCGGGCCGGAGCACGTCTACGGCATGAAGAAGAGCTGACGGAGCGGGCATGGACTGGTCGCAACACGCACTGCCGCCGATGCGGCTCGAGCCGCGCTTCGGTGACCGCGTCGTGCCGGCTTTCCCGGAGCGGCCGGGCAGCCTGTGGGCGATGGTCACTGAGGCCGTCGCGCACAACGGCGACGGCGAGGCGCTGGTCTGCGGCGATCAGCGCCTGAACTGGCGCGAGGTGGCCGAGCAGTCGTCCAAGGTGGCGGCGGGCTTTGCCGCGCTTGGCCTTGCGCCCGGTGACCGCGTCGCGATCCTGCTCGGCAACCGCATCGAATTCGTGCTGACGATGTTCGCCGCTGCCCATGCCGGGCTGGTCACGGTGCTGCTCTCAACCCGCCAGCAGAAGCCCGAGATCGCCTATGTGCTGAATGATTGCGGCGCGACGCTTCTGGTGCACGAGGCCGCGCTTGCCGATCGCATCCCCGATGCGGCCGATATCCCCGGCCTGAAGCATCGCATCTCCGTCAGCGACGACGGTGCGTCGCAATTCACAGCCTTGCGCGACCATGCCCCGGCGCAGGCGCCGGCGGAGGTGAGGGAAGAGGACATCGCGATGATCCTCTACACTTCGGGCACCACGGGCCGGCCGAAGGGCGCGATGCTCGCCCATTGCAACATCATCCACTCCTCACAGGTGCTCGCGTCCTGCCTGAAGCTGACCAGGGCCGATCGCTCGATCGCTGCGGTGCCGCTCGCGCATGTCACCGGCGCGGTCGCCAACGTCACGACCATGGCGCGCTGCGCCGGTGCGCTGATCATCATGCCGGAGTTCAAGGCGGCGGAGTATCTCAAGGTCGCCGCCCGCGAGCGCGTCACCTACACGGTGATGGTGCCGGCGATGTACAATCTCTGCCTGATGCAGCCGGATTTCGACAGCTACGACCTGTCGAGCTGGCGGATCGGCGGCTTCGGCGGCGCGCCGATGCCGGTTGCCACCATCGAAAAGCTCGACGCAAAAATTCCCGGGCTGAAGCTCGCCAATTGCTACGGTGCGACCGAGACCACGTCGCCCTCGACCTTGATGCCGGGCGAACTGACCGCGGCCCATATCGACAGCGTCGGCCTGCCGTGTCCCGGCGCCGAGATCATCGTGATGGGGCGCGACGGCCGCGAGGTGCCGCGCGGCGAGATCGGCGAGCTCTGGATCCGCAGCGCCTCCGTCATCAAGGGCTACTGGAACAATCCGAGGGCGACCGCGGAGAGCTTTACCGCCGGCTTCTGGCATTCCGGCGATCTCGGCTCGGTCGACGCGGCAAACTTCGTCCGCGTGTTCGATCGCCAGAAGGACATGATCAACCGCGGCGGCCTGAAGATCTATTCCGCCGAGGTCGAGTCGGTGCTGTCAGGCCATCCGGCCGTGGTCGAGAGCGCGATCATCGCCAAGCCGTGTCCGGTGCTCGGCGAGCGCGTCCACGCCGTGATCGTGACCCGTACCGACGTCAACGCGGAGAGCCTGCGCGCCTGGTGCGCGGAGCGCCTGTCGGACTACAAGGTGCCGGAGACGATGGCGCTGACCGTAGAGCCGCTGCCGCGCAACGCCAATGGCAAGGTGATCAAGCGCCAGCTGCGCGAGGGCCTGGCGGGGGCGTGAGCCCCGGGGCAGGACAAACTTCCCCTGTTAACGCGTTGATCCGCCTCGCTTTGCCTTGCCTCCGCCACACCGTTAGGGTAACGCCGCCGCGATGTGGGGATCGGGTGCGGGCATGGCCCCACCGAGATTCGCGGTCCCGAGGGGATGGGATAGCCTTAAGTGTCTGAATTATTTGACGAAGTCGACGAGGAAGTCCGTCGCGATCAGCTCAAGAAGCTGTGGGACAAGTACTCGATCTTTATCATCGCGCTGGCGATCCTGGTGGTCGCCGGCGTCGGTGGCTGGCGTGGCTACCAATATCTCGAGGCCAAGAAGGCGGCCGAGGCCGGTGCGGCGTTCGACCGCGCGGCCGAGCTGTCCGAGCAGAACAAGCACGCCGAGGCAGAGGCTGCGTTCGCCGACCTCATCATCAAGGCGCCGTCCGGCTACCGCAATCTGGCGCGGCTGCGCATGGCCGCCGAGGTCGCGACCCGCGACCAGCCGGCCGCAGCGAAGATCTATGACGAGATCGCGGCCGATCGCAGCGTCGGCGGTCCCGAGCAGGATCTGGCGCGGATTCGTGCCGCGCAGATCCTGATGGAAACCACGACCTATCCGAACATGCTGCAGCGGCTCGAGGCGACGGCCACGGCGAAGGATTCGACCTTCCGCCACTCCGCGCGCGAGCTGCTGGCGCTGTCGGCCTTGCGCGCCAACGATGCCACCGCCGCGCGCCAATGGCTCGAGCAGATAGCCAATGACGGTGAGACGCCGCCGAGCCTGCGTTCGCGCGCCGAAGCGCTGCAGGCACTGTTGCCGCCGGTCGCCAAGAGCTGAGGAGGCATGATCCGCAAAAGTGGGAACCGGTTTTCCCTCGCGACAAACGCGAAGCGTTTGCGCGGAGATCATGCCCAGACGAACCCGAGTTTGAGTGAGAGATCGACCATGCGCCGCTCGCAACGCCTGATCGCAGCCGCAGTTCTCATCGCGCTTTGCAGCGTGTTGGCGGGCTGCGGCGGTGGCGGCATGTCCAATTTCGACCCGAGCGACCTGCTCGACTTCCTCGACACCAAGAAGAAGCTGGCCGGCGACCGCAAGCCGGTGTTCCCGGAAGGCGTGCCTGGCCTTGAGCAGGGCGTGCCGAAGGAATTGTACAAGGGCTCGCAGCAGGAACAGCTCGACCAGCAGAACGCCGCGGCTGCCGCCGCCCAGCAGGCTCCGCCGCCCGAGCCGCCGAAGGGCGCCAAGAAGAACGCCAAGGGCAGGGCGGCGCCGGCCGCAGCCCCCGCGGCGGATCAGGCGGCGGCTCCCGACGCCGCGCCGGAGGAGGGTGCGCCCGCCGCGCTGCCGCCGGAGCCGAAGCCGAAGAAGATCGTCCGCCGCCGCACCACCGCGCCGCCGGCCGACGACCAGCAGGCGCAGCCTGCGGCGCCGGCCCAGACCCAGACCTCGCAACAATCCGGCGGCGGCTTCCCTGCGCCGGTGCCGAGCGGCGGCTTTACACGCTAACCGTTAGTTGAGTTCCACCTCGCCCCGCTTACGGCGAAGGGGGAAGGTGCCCGATCATTTGCTTCGACCGACCAACATTCCTGCTGTAGTTCTTGCCAGCACCTTGACCCGCGCGTCGCAGACCGCGCCTGGATGATCCATGTCCTTCACCATCGCCATTATCGGCCGGCCCAATGTCGGAAAGTCGACGCTGTTCAACCGGCTGGTCGGCCAAAAGCTCGCGCTGGTCGACGACGAGCCCGGCGTGACGCGTGACCGCCGCGAGGGCCAGGCCCGGCTCTACGATCTCGACTTCACCATCATCGATACCGCGGGCCTCGACGAAGGCGCCAAGGGCTCGCTGACGGCGCGGATGCAGGAGCAGACCGAGACCGCAATCGAGCTTGCCGACGCCCTGATGTTCGTGGTCGACGCCCGCGTCGGCCTGACGCCGACCGACCGCGCCTTCGCCGATTTCGCCCGGAAAGCCAACAAGCCGGTGGTGCTGGTCGCCAACAAGGCCGAGGGCAAGCATGGCGAGATCGGCGCGCTGGAATCCTACGCGCTCGGCCTCGGCGATCCCGTGCAGATCTCGGCCGAGCACGGCGAGGGCATGGGGGATCTCCGCGATGCGCTCAGTGCGTTGATGCCGGAGTCTGCCGAGGAGGCGGAAGATGGGATCGAGGGTGTCGAGGATTGGTCGGACGAGGAGATCGCGCAGCGACCGATCCGGGTTGCGATCGTCGGCCGGCCCAACGCCGGCAAGTCGACGCTGATCAACCATCTGCTCGGCGAGGAGCGGCTGCTGACCAGCCCCGAGGCCGGCACCACGCGCGATTCCATCGCGGTCGAGATCACCTGGCAGGGCCGCCAGTTCCGGGTGTTCGACACCGCCGGCCTGCGCCGCCGCTCGCGGATCGAGGAGAAGCTGGAAAAGCTCTCGGTCGCCGACGCGTTGCGCGCGGTGCGCTTCGCCGAAGTCGTCGTGATGATGATGGACGCGCAGAACAGGTTCGAGGAGCAGGATCTGCGGATCGCCGACCTGATCGAGCGCGAAGGCCGCGCCATCGTGCTCGCGGTCAACAAATGGGACCTTGTCGAGCGCAAGCCTAACCAGATCTCGCAGCTGCGCACCGATGCCGACCACTGGCTGCCCCAGGTCAAGGGCGTGCCAATCGTCGCCGTCTCCGGCCTGATGGGCGAGGGCATCGACCGCCTGATGATTGCGATCCAGGAGGCCTATGCGGTCTGGAACCGGCGCTTGCCGACGGCCGCGCTCAACCGCTGGTTCGAGCAGGCGATCCAGGCCGCGCCTCCGCCGGCGGTCTCTGGCCGCCGGCTGAAGCTGAACTACATCACGCAGGTGAAGGCGCGCCCGCCGAGCTTCGTGCTGTTCTGCTCGCGCGCCGACGCGATCCCGAGATCCTATCTGCGCTACCTCACCAACTCGCTGCGCGAGACCTTCGATCTGCCGGGCACGCCGATCAGGATCACGCTGCGTGAAAAGGCCAATCCGTTCGCCCACAAGCGCAAACGCCCGTCATGAGCGGAGAGGTGGCGCTTAGCGTTTTCGAGCGAAGTGGGTCCCGGTTCGCGTGACGAAAACCCGTCAAGACGAGAAAGACGCAGCGGACGCGCCGCAGGCGCGCGGTGCGCCGTCATCTTCATCTTCGTCACCATCCTGCTCGACACGCTCGCGCTCGGCGTGGTCATTCCGATTCTGCCGAAACTGATCGAGAGTTTCGTCAACAACGACACCGCGAACGCCGCGCGCATCTTCGGGCTGTTCGGCACGATCTGGGCGTTGATGCAGTTTTTCTGCTCGCCGATCCTGGGTGCGCTGTCCGATCGCTTCGGTCGCCGGCCCGTGGTGTTGTTGTCGAACTTCGGGCTTGCCGCCGACTATGTGGTGATGGCGCTCGCGCCGACGCTGAGCTGGCTGTTCATCGGCCGGATGATCTCGGGCATCACCTCGGCGAGCATCTCGACCGCATTCGCCTACATCACCGACGTTACCGCGCCTGAGCAGCGCGCCGCCGTGTTCGGCAAGATCGGCGTCGCCTTCGGCGCGGGATTTATCCTCGGGCCGGCGCTGGGCGGTTTGCTCGGCCAATTCGATCCGCGGCTGCCGTTCTGGGTTGCAGCCGGCCTGAGCCTTGCCAACGGCCTCTACGGCCTGTTGATCCTGCCGGAGTCGCTGCCCGCCGGGCGCCGCTCGCCGTTCCGCTGGCGGAGCGCCAATCCAATCGGCGCATTGCATCTGTTGCGCTCGAACCGGGTGCTCGCCGGGCTGTCGCTGGTGAATTTCTTCGCCCAGCTTGCCCATGTCGTGCTGCCGTCGGTGTTCGTGCTCTACGCGACCTATCGTTACGGCTGGAGCACCGGCACCGTCGGCGCGACGCTGGCGCTGGTCGGCGTCTGCGCCATGATCGTGCAGGGTGCGGCGATCGGCCCGATCGTCAAGCGTTTCGGCGAGCGCAAGACGCTGTTCCTCGGGCTCGGCTTCGGCGCGGCCGGTTTCTTGATCTTCGGTGCGGCGCCGACCGGCCATTGGTTCTGGGTGGGCATTCCCGTGATGGCGCTGTGGGGTGTCGCGGGCGCCGCGACCCAGGCACTGACCACGCAACTCGTTGCGGCAGATCAGCAGGGCCAGCTGCAGGGCGCGACATCAAGCGTGCAGAGCGTCTCGCAGCTGATCGGCCCGTTCCTGTTCACGCTGACATTTGCGCATTTCATCGGCGCCAACGCGCCAGTGAAGATGCCCGGCGCGCCATTCTATCTGGCGGGCGCGCTGCTGCTGCTCGCGCTCGCGATTGCATGGCGTTCGACGGCGAAGGCGCCTGCGCAGGGTGGGTGAGTTAGTTCGGCCGAAGGCCTCACCCGGCCGACGCGCGCGCAGTCTCGGCGTGGTCAGGTCGCGTGCTCGATCTTCCGGGTCAGCGCGGCCGCTTCGGCGTCGGCCTGGCGCATCGGATTGAAGCTTGCGTCGGCCTTGGTGAGCGCCGCATAGAAAGTCCCCTGCTGCGAGCGAAGCCAGCCCATCAGCAGTCGCGGCGACGGCGTCAGGTTCTTGTCGAGGAACGACGCCGCATCGATCGGCGCGCCGGCATAGTCGAAGATCGACTGCCGCCGTTCCGAGCGATAGACCATCTGTACGACACTGGCGAAGAACTCCTCCATATTGCGATAGCTGCCGCTGACCGGCGCCTGAAAGGAAAGTCCCTTCGCCAGCCGCGCGGCATGCACCAGCTCATGCAGCAGTGCATCGTCGGCGCCCATCGGCTGATCGTCGAAGCGCTGCGCCGTATAGAACATATAGACGCCTGTCCCCGCACCGGTGGCCGGATAGGTGAAGTCGAGACGACTCCACTGCGTGCCCTTCAGCATGCCGTCGAGCTGCGGCTGCAGTGCCGCGGGTGGAACCGTGGGATTGGCCCGCCAGGCGGCGATCATCTCCGGCGTCGGCATGATCACAGTCGCCTCGGTCGCGGCCGCCGTCTCGGATTTCCACTGCCCCGAGGGCAGGAAATCGAACGGAAAGATCGTCACCTTGTGCGACGGCTTGCGGCCGATTTCCGCAAGCACGGCGCGGCCAGTGGCGCGCTTGGGGATGAGATCCAGCTGCGCCTTCACGGTGCGCTCATGATGGCCCTTCATGTCCTGGTAACGGGATTCCAGCGCCATGACGTCGCGATAGATGCCCTGCTCGTTGGGCATGCGCAGCGGGCCCGGCTGGTACAGCGCCAGCCAGTCCAGCCGATGCGGATAGCCGATGACGATGTCAGGCGCCGCCGCATACGGCGTTTCCTCGATCGGCCTCGTGATTGCGAATTTGGGTCGGTTGGCCATCTGTCCAGCTCCCGTGTCGAGCTCCCGTGTCGAGCTCGGGCTTGGCCGCCCCTTCTCTTCGGTCGCCCCCCGGGAGGAGCGGGTTCACGCCGTTAGGCAAAATAGCTGTCGGCCACATCACGACACAAAATGCCGAAAGCTTGCGGAACGATGTGTGCGTCGCGCGCTCCATGCTGGAGCCGTTGGATGCAATGTGATCCGTCACACTGAGAGGATCTGAGGCAATTTCCGGCCAGGCACGAGTGAGGGCACACATCAATCCGTCGCGGGCACCGAATGGTGCTCGTGCGTGATGCGCCAGCCGTCGCCGACCTTGCGCAGTCCGATCGTCAGCCTGAACTGGAAGGTGGCATCGGGCGGGCCGCAGCGCATCACCGCAGCCGCGAAGGCGACATCCTCGCCGGCCGTGATCGCGATCTCCTCGATATCGAACGCGTAGGACGGGCGGTTGTACCTGAAGAACAGATCCCAGGTCTTGCGGTACTCATCCAATCCGCGCGACTGCAACGGCGGCGGCACGTCGAACATCACGATGTCCTGATCGTGATGGGCGAGCACGCCGGGATAGTCGTGCCTGCGGACGGCGTCCGCCCAGGATTCGATGAGTGCCCTGATTTGGGTTGTCTGGCTCTGTGACATCGCTCGCATGCTCCAAGTGCTGGCTGATCGATGCTTCGAGGACGAATGCGAGGGCGGCTATCCGACAGGCCGATGGGCCCGATCGGCCGAATCCGGCGGATTGCGCTATTTTGCCTATTTACAAACCATCCGGTTGGTTTGTATGCAGGATGGTATCGGATCTAGATGCGTGCCTCGCCCGGAGGCCACTTCGGCAGGAGGAGCGTGGTGAACGACGAGGCCGTTGATATCTGCGATGAATTGAGCCGCTTCAGCGACGTACAGGCGGCGCTGCTGATGTCGCGCGGCCTCGTCTATCTCACCGACCTGAAGCTCGAGGGGAACAGGCACGGCACGATCGTCGCCGCCAGTTATGCCGATGCAGAGTCTGTTGCCCGCACGCGTGGTCGAGGGGAAAAGGTCATCGGCCGAATGGCGCACGGTTTCCTTCACGGCCTGCGTCGCCGCTTGCTGCAGACGGTTCGCGGCACCGTACGCGCGTGCGCGTGAGCGATCAGATCGCTCGATGATCGATTCGTTCGCATGATGCGCCACCCGAGGCCGACGCCGGCATTTCGGGTACGTCGTTCGCGCTGCCTGGCAGAATCGGATGCAGCGCTTGAGATTGACCGAGGCCGCTGAGATACTGTGCGCTCAAGCGACTCCTTCCTGAGTAAGCAACCCCATGGATAATCCTTCTCGCTCGGAACGCTCCCGCAACGCCGCACTCGAGGCCGCGATCACCATCGTGACGCGCGATGGTCCGGGCCGCCTGACGCTGGACGCGATCGCGCGCGAGAGCGGGCTCAGCAAGGGCGGCGTGATGCATCAGTTCCGCACCAAGGAAGCGGTGCTGCGCGCGTTGCTCGAGCAGCAGATGGCGCATTTCGAGGAGTTCTCGAAGCGCTACATCGAAAAGGCGCGTGAGACCACGGACCAGCCCGAACTCGCGGCGCAGATCGCCACGCTGCGGGAGGCGATCTCAACGCCGCGGGCAGGCGCCTTCGCACTGCTGGCGGCGATGAACGAGAACCCCGAATTGATGGCGATGCCGCGCGATGTCGACGTCCAGAAGATCGCGCTGATGAAGGCCGAGGCGCGTGACCCCGATCTCGCGCTGTTGCGCTGGGCGGCTGCGAGGGGGCTGCTGCTGAGTTCGTTGTTCGGCCTGTCATCGTTGAGCGATGCCGAGCGCGATCGCCTGTTCGAGCGATTGCTCTGTGACAGCAAATGGGCTCCGATCGAGCAGGGCGCGACGGCGGCTGCAAAGCCGGCCGGGACGGTCGCGGCGCGCGCGGCATCGCAGGCTCCGGCCGTAAAGCCGGCCACGGCCCGCAAGCGCAACTGAATCTCCCTGACACCGGCGGCGCTTCTGGCGCCGCATTTTTTCTAACGCGTTTCTTGCGATTGCAACTTTACAAACCAACTGGTCGGTTTTATAATTCGTCGCACTGAGGCAAGATCTGGCGGCGCCGGGACGGCGAGCCAGATCGGCAGTGGCGGCCGCAGCCGCACTTTCAGCCCCGGACGCGGCTGCGGCCGAGCTGCTTTTTTCCGCAGGTCGGATGAGGAGACTGGAATGGAGAGCTCGATCGCCGCGCGCGGTCTGGGAGCGATGGCGCTTTGCGTCATCGCAGCAGGATGTGCCGCCGTCACGCCGGTGGCTTATTCGGAGGTGGCCTCGTCGGCCTACATGACGCCTGACACGTCCGATTCCTCGGGCCGTGTGCCGTATCGCTATGCGCCGCCGGTCGACTGGCGGAGCTACAACAAGGTCATGCTCGATCCGGTCGTGATCTATCGCGGCGCGGATCATCAGTTCGGCGACATGTCCGAGAAGGACAAGGAAACGCTCGCCGCCTACATGCAGACCCGCTTCGCCGACAAATTGCGCGGCCGCTTCACGCTGGTGAACACGCGTGGGCCGAACACGTTTCGGCTGCGGCTGACGCTGACCGGCGCTGTCGCCAACACGCCGGTGCTCGGCACGCTGTCACGGTTCGATCTGGCAGGCGCGGTCTACAACGGCGTCCAGGCGGCGCGCGACGGCGAGGGTACCATGACGGGCTCGGTGATTTATGCCGTCGAGATGTTCGACAGCTCGACCTCGCGGCTGCTCGGCGCTTACGTCAGCAAGCAATATCCCAACGCCTACGACATCAAGGCCAGCGTCGGCGATCTCGCCGCCGCCACCGCCGGCATCGACAAGGGCGCCGATGCCTTCATGGCGCGACTCAAGTGAGGCGCGCGTTGCGCGTCCCTAAAACCATCCCGGCAATGAAAGGTCCCCTGCCATGAACTTTCTGGTTCGCATGTTTCTGCGCAGCCTCGTCGCCGCCTTGCTAATGAGTTCGACTGGCCGCGCCGAGACGATTGCTCCGGTCGATCCCGGCGGCACCTGGTTGACCGAGGACGGGCGAGCCCGCATCCGTCTCGAGCGCTGCGGTGCTGCACGTGACCGCATCTGCGGCTTCATCGTGTGGATGAAGGATCCGCTGGATCCACGCGGCCAGCCGTTCCGCGACAGCTTCAATCCCGATGCCGACAAGCGAACGCGCGCGCTGCTCGGCCATCAGCTGATCCTGGGATTGAAGCTGACGCCAGAGGGCCGGTTCGACGGCGACATCTACAATGCCGAGGACGGCAAGTCCTATTCGGTCTCGCTGTGGCGCGACGCGTCCGACCGGCTGAAGTTGAAGGGCTGCCTGCTCAAGCTGCTGTGCCAGACCCAGACCTGGACCCAGACGCTCGACGTTCAGGCTGGACAACTCGTCGGCCTGACCGGCGATCCCGGCGGCCCGCGCGCCGACAAGGAATGGGCATCGTTGCCGCCGCCGGCGAGGAAGGCGGCCGCAAAGTGATGGGGTGGAGTAGGGTGGGTTAGCTACACAGCTACGGCTACTCGCTCACTGAGAAGGAGCGAGTCATTCCGGGATGGTGCGTAAGCACCAGACCCGGAATCTCGAGATTCCCCGGTGCGCAATTGCGCACCTGAGGTTCGCGCGTTGCGCGCCCCGGAATGACTGCTACGCAGTCACTTCTTCACCAGCGGACACTCGCTGGCCTCGAGCGGCTTGGCGGCGTCATCCGGCGAGATGGTGGCGATCAGCTTGTAATAGTCCCAGGGATATTTCGACTCTTCCGGCTTCTTCACCTCGAACAGGTAGGCCGGAATGATGCGGCGGCCGTCGATGCGCAGCGGGCCCTTGCCGAACAGCGGATCGTCGGTCGGGATCTCCTTCATCTTGGCGACGACCTTGGCGCCGTCATGCGGATTGCCGCCCATCGCCTCCAGCGCCTTCAGGTAATGCAGCACGCCGGCATAGACGCCGGCCACCGTCATCGACGGCATCGCATTCTTCGGCGAGACCTTCTGGAAGCGCTTCGACCAGGCGCGGGTCTGGTCGTTCATGTCCCAGTAGAACGACTCGGTGAAGGTGAGGCCCTGGGCGATCTTCAAGCCCAGCGCGTGCACGTCGTTGACGAACAGCAACAACGCCGCGAGCTTCTGCCCGCCCGCGGTGATGCCGAATTCGGAGGCCTGCTTGATCGAGTTGGTGGTGTCGCCACCGGCATTGGCGAGGCCGATGACCTTGGCCTTGGAGGCCTGCGCCTGCAGCAGGAAGGAGGAGAAGTCTGCGGTGTTGAGCGGATGCTTGACGCCGCCGAGCACCTTGCCGCCGCTGGCGGTGACGACCGCCGTGGTGTCGCGCTCCAGCGCATGGCCGAACGCATAATCGGCGGTGAGGAAGAACCAGGTGTCGCCGCCCGCCTTGGTCAGCGCCTTGCCCGTGCCGTGGGCGAGCATGTAGGTGTCGAAGGTGTAGGAGATCGTGTTGGCGTTGCATGCCTTGCCGGTGAGATCGGCGGTCGCCGCGCCCGAGTTGAGCACGATCGAGTTCTTCTCCTTGGCGAGGTTACTCACCGCCAGCGCGACGCCGGAGTTCGGCGTGTCGGTGATGATGTCGACCTTCTCGTTGTCGATCCATTGGCGCGCGATGTTGACGCCGACGTCGGGCTTGTTCTGATGGTCGCCGCTCACCACGTCGATCTTCCAGCCCTTGGCACGCAGGCCGGAATCTTCCACCGCCATGTTGGCCGCGGCCACCGAGTTCGGGCCGCCGATGTCGGCATAGAGGCCCGACATGTCGTTCAGCACGCCGATCTTGACGTTCTTGTCTTGGGCAAAGGCAGGTGTTGCAAGGCCGAGTGCAGCGCAAGCGAGAAGCACGGCGTGGCGCCGCACGAGCGTCGTCGTCATGAGTATTCCCTCCATTGTCATTTTCCGGACGGCCCTCTTGTGGAGCCTTGTACCGGTCGTTCGAGTTCCCGCTTACCCTTTCTCGGCAGAGGCGGCAATCCGCATAAAGCCTGATGAACTGCGTCGAAGCGTCATCCAGCTGTAATCCTCACTTCAGCGCGTCCGAGGTCAGCCTGAACTTCTGGATCCGCTTGCCCTCGACCTCGCCGGTGTAGACGTTGCCCTTCTGGTCGACTGCCATCGCGTGCAGCAGCGCGAACTGGCCGGCATTGTGGCCGCTATGGCCGAACGTGCCGACCACAGTGCCGTCGTCGCGCTTGAGCACGCGGATCTCGTTGTTTGCGCCGTCGGCGTTGAGCAGATAGGTCTGCTTCGGATCGGGCCACAGCGCGAGGTCGAACACCGCGCCGTCGCCGCGCGTGTTCTTCTCGTAGAACCATTCCCTGACGAAGGTGCCGTTCTTCTGGAAGACCTGGATGCGGTCCTGGCTGCGATCGCAGACATAGACCAGCCCGTCATTGGCGATCTTGATGCAATGCACGGGATTGCCGAACTGCTCCTGCACCGCGGCGCTCGGATCGTAAGGCGGCTGCTTGTCGTCGGTGGGCAGCTTGCCATAGCCGCCCCAGTGCCGCTTGTACGCCAGCGTGGTGGCGTCGAACACGATGACGCGGCGGTTGCCATAGCCGTCGGCGATGTAGAGCTCGTTCGCATCCTTGTCGATCGCCATCTCGGCGGGCCGGCCGAGCTGGGTGGTGTCGTTGCTGTTGGTGCGGGCTCCGATCTTGCCGATCTGGCCGAGATATTTGCCGTCGAGCGTGAACTTCAGGATCGCGCTGTCGTCGTCGGCATTGCCGCCGATCCAGACGAAGCCGCGCTCGTCGACCTCGATGCCGTGCTCGCGGCCGACCCATTGATAGCCGTCGCCGGGGCCGCCCCAGGATCGCAGCAGATTGCCGTCGACGTCGAATTCGAGCACCGGCGGCGCCGCCACGCAGCATTTCGCGCGCGGCGGGGTGAGGCTCAAAGCCTTCTCGCCATCAGTCAGCGAACGCGGACGATGGATGACCCAGATGTGCCCCTGCCAGTCGACGGTGATGCCGCCGATCTGGCCGATGATCCAGTTGTTGGGAAGCTGTTTTGGCCAGGAGGCGTCGACCGCGAAGGTCGGGATGTCGGCTGCCTTGGCGGGCGAGGGCGGAGCGAGAAGGACTGACGATGCGATGCCGGCAGAGAGAAACAATCCGGACAGAATGGAGCGCGCGCGATTGAGCGTCGGCGTCATGAAGCCTCCCGAGATTTTTCTTGGCGGGGCGTCCCGCTGGGGAGGGCAGTCAATCGTGAGGAGGGGGCGGAGTCAATTGCATCGGAAAGGCAGGCCCAAGCGTCAGAAAGGCGTCATCGCCCGGCTTGACCGGGCGATCCAGTACGCTGCGGCTTCTCGATTCAAACGCAATCGCCTCTGGAACACTGGATCCCCGCATTCGCGGGGATGACAATCGAAGGCGCGGCTCACCTGTTACTCCTTACGCCGGTGGCTGAAAGCTCCGCAGCGTGCGCGCCTTGTAGTCGTAGAGCTTGCCGGTCTCGGTCCACACGGGCGAACACATCGGCACGATGTATTCGGCAGCCATGTCGGGCGTATCCAAGGTCATCGGGTCTTCGCCGGGAAATACCTGCGCGCGCATCCGCGTGCGGATCGGACCGGGGCTGAACAGGTTGACGCGCAAAGCCGTATTCGCGGTCTCATTGGCCCAGGAGCGCACCAGTGCGTCCAGGGCGGCCTTCGAGGCCGCGTAGGGGCCGAGATAGGCATTGGCCTTGTGGGCTACGCCCGAGGTTACGAACACCGCGCGGCCGGCGTCGGACTGGCGCAGCAGCGGGTCCATGCAGCGGATCAGCTGGAAGTTGGCGGTGACGTTGATCGCGAACACGTCGTTCCACGGCTTCAGCTCGATATGGCCGAGCGGCGAGGAGGGACCCGCGGTGCCGGCATTGCCGACCAGGATGTCGAGCCTGCCGTGCCGCTCGTGCAGCGCGAGCCCGAGCCGCGCGATGCCGTCGTAATCGGTGAGCGAGAGCGGCACCAGGGTGGCGCTGCCGCCATCCTTCTGGATCGCGTCGTCGAGCTCTTCCAGCCCGCCCTGGGTACGCGCCACCGCCACGACATGGGCGCCGGCCTTTGCCAGCGCGACCGCGGTCGCATAGCCGATCCCGCGCGAGGCGCCGGTCACGAGGGCAATACGGGAGGCGAGGGGTTTTGTCATGAGCGTAACTCTATCGTCGTCGTCCCTGCGAAAGCAGGGACCCATACGCCGCGGCGGTCGTGTTGTGCAAAGGTGTTCGTAACCGATGCCGCCCGAAAAAACGAGGGCCGGTGGTTATGGGTCCTGCTTTCGCAGGGACGACGGTGGTGGTGGCGTCAGCTCGCCTCCGCCAGCAGCGAGAGCTGGCGCGGTGGCGCCTCGGTTTCGCTCTGGTCGGTGAGATGGGTCGGATAGGCGCCGGTGAAGCAGTGGTCGGCGAATCTCGGATTGGTCGGATCGCGTCCCTCATAGCCCATCGCGCGGTACATGCCGTCGATCGACAGGAACGCGAGCGAGTCGGCGCCGATGATGTCGCGCATCTCCTCGAGCGAATGGGTGGCGGCGAGCAGGCCGCCGCGGTCCGGCAGGTCGATGCCGTAATAGTCGGGGTAGAGGATCGGCGGCGAGGCGAGGCGGAAATGCACCTCACGGGCGCCGGCGTCGCGCATCATGCGCACGATCTTCTTCGAGGTGGTGCCGCGCACCAGACTGTCGTCGATCAGGATGATGCGCTTGCCCTCGATCGCGGCGCGGTTGGCCGAATGCTTCATGCGCACGCCGAGCTCGCGCACGCTCTGGGTCGGCTGGATGAAGGTGCGTCCGACATAGTGATTGCGGATGATGCCGAGCTCGAACGGCACGCCGGAATACTGGCTGTAGCCGACCGCGGCGGGCACGCCGGAATCCGGCACCGGCACCACGACGTCGACCTCGGGATGGCTCTCGCGCGCGAGCTGCGCGCCGAACGCCTTGCGCACGTCGTAGACCGAGCGGCCGCCGACGATCGAGTCGGGCCGCGCGAAATAGATGTATTCGAAGATGCAGGGCCGGGCCGGCTTCGGCGGGAACGGCTTGTGGCTGTGCGCGCCGGTCTCGTCGAACACGATGATCTCGCCGGGCTCGATGTCGCGGACATATTTCGCGCCGATCATGTCGAGCGCGCAGGTCTCCGAGGTCAGGATCGGATGACCGTCGAGATCGCCGAGCACCAGCGGACGGATGCCAAGCGGATCGCGTGCGCCGACCAGCTTCTTGTTGGTCAGCGCGACCAGCGCATAGGCGCCCTCGATGGTGCGCAGCGCCTCGATGAAACGGTCGATGAAGCGGGTGCGCTTCGACTGCGCGACCAGATGCAGGATCACCTCGGTGTCGGTGGTCGACTGCATCATCGCGCCGCCCTTGACCAGCTCGCGGCGCAGGGTCAGGCCGTTGGTGAGGTTGCCGTTGTGGCCGACCGCAAAGCCGCCGGCGCTGAGCTCGGCAAACAGCGGCTGAACGTTGCGCAGGATGGTGCCGCCGGTGGTGGAGTAGCGGACATGGCCGACCGCGGCATTGCCGGGCAGGCGCTCGATCACCTCGCGGCGGGAGAAGGCATCGCCGACCAGGCCGAGGCGGCGTTCACTGTGGAAGCGGCCGCCGTCGAAGGTGACGATACCGGCGGCCTCCTGGCCGCGGTGCTGCAGGGCGTGCAGGCCGAGCGCGGTGATCGCGGCGGCTTCGGGATGGCCGAAGATGCCGAACACGCCGCATTCCTCGCGGAGCGTGTCGCCATCGAGATCCGGGTGGTATCTGAGAGGGTCCTGCAGTTCGATCGGGCCGAGGTCGAGATCCATCTGGTCGGCTTGATCCGAAGGGGTCTGCATCTCGTTCATCGCCTCTCGTCAGGGCCCAAATAGTTTATCGGCCCGCGGGTTTCTCGATCAGCTTTTTCAAGCTGTCACGCGCCGGTTTGCTATAGCCATCACCCGACGCCGGCGTCGCCTGATCGTTGGTATCGGCCGCAGAATCGTCGTCTGGCTTATTCTTCTTGAACTTCTTTAAGATGGTGTTCTCGGGGTCGTCAGGCAAGAGCGTCATCAGCCAATCCCCGGTTCCCTGTAGCACCACGCGGGACTTCGCCCCGGTGACCCAGTCGGGCCGCTGCTTGTCCGGAACCAGCCAGGTGAAGAACATGAACGCCACGACCACGATCAGGAGACCGCGGGCGAGCCCGAACAGGAAGCCGAGGGTGCGGTCGAGCGCGCCGATCCGGGAATCCAGGATCATGTCCGAGATCCGCACCGTGATCACCGAGACCACGATCAGCGTGCCGATGAAGGTGCCGGCCACTACCACCACGGCCGCGACCGTGTCGTTATTGAAGTAAGTTTTGGCGGTCGGCAGCAGCTTCGAGAAAGCATACAGCGTGACCAGGGCGGCGGCGCCCCAGGCCGCGATCGACAGGATCTCGCGCATGAAGCCGCGCACCATCGCCAGCAGGCCCGAGATCAGCATCACGCCGAGCAGGACAAGATCGAGTATCGTTACGGGCATCGGCTGGTCAGGTCCGCTGGTACGTTTCGGTACGCTGTTAAGGGCTTACGCTGTTAATGGCTCTCGCGAATCGGCAAAGTCGGTGCCGTCCTAAATGAGGCGCATCGGGGGCGTCCGGCAAGTCCGCAACACCACCTGTCCCGCGCGGCGGATGTATAGCGGCGAGGGGCTGAGACGTCACGCCCGCTTTAGCCGTTGTCGCGACGGAATCGGGCCGGTGTGGCATTTTTCCCAGCCGATTCAGCGCGCCCAGAACCGTCTTGGTCGCCCGAAGACGGATTCCGGCCGCCTCTGGGCGTTCCGCGTGCGGCAATTTCGGCGACCAGCGTGGTCAGATTGCCGACGCTGTTCAGCGCTAGGCCGGCATCGCCGCCGCTCTCACCGCGGACCGATTCGGGCAGGATGGCGCGGCCGAAGCCGAGCTTGAGCGCCTCCTTCAACCGGGCCGGGGTCTGCGCCACCGGGCGGATCGCCCCCGACAGCGAAATCTCGCCGAAATAGACCGCATCCGTCGGCAGCGGCGCGTTGACCAGCGAGGACACCAGCGCGGCCGCCGCCGCGAGGTCCGCGGCCGGCTCCTGGATGCGCAGGCCGCCGGCGACATTGAGATAGACATCATGTCCGGACAATTTGACCCCGCAATGCGCTTCCAGCACCGCGAGCACCATCGACAGCCGGCTCGGGTCCCAGCCGACCACGGCGCGGCGCGGGGTGCCGAGCGAGGTCGGCGCCACCAGCGCCTGCAACTCGACCAGTACCGGGCGGGTGCCCTCGATGCCGGCGAACACCGCCGTGCCGGGGCTGCCGAGCTCGCGTTCGGAGAGGAACAATTCCGAGGGATTGGTGACCTCGCGCAGACCAAGCCCGGTCATCTCGAACACGCCGATCTCGTCGGTCGCACCAAAGCGGTTCTTCGCCGAACGCAGGATGCGGAACTGCTGCGAGCCTTCGCCCTCGAACGACAGCACCGCATCGACCATGTGCTCGACCACGCGGGGGCCGGCGATCTGGCCGTCCTTGGTCACATGCCCGACCAGGATGATCGTTGCCCCGGTCTTCTTGGCGAACCTGATCAGGGCCTGCGCCGAGGCGCGGACCTGGGTCACGGTGCCGGGCGCGGACTCGACGGTGTCGGTCCACATGGTCTGGATCGAATCGATCACGATCAGCCGCGGCACCGCGCCTTCCGACAGCGTCGAGACGATGTCCTCGACCGACGTTTCGGACGCCAGCTGCACCGGCGCGTCGGCGAGCCCGAGCCGCTCGGCCCGCAGCCGCACCTGGGCGACGGCTTCTTCGCCGGAGATATAGACCGCGCGATGGCCGGCGCGCGCCATCATGCTGGTGGCCTGGGTCAGCAGCGTGGATTTTCCGATGCCGGGGTCGCCGCCGACCAGGAGCACCGAGCCGCGGACGAAGCCGCCGCCGGTGACGCGGTCGAGCTCGGCCATGCCCGACGACAGCCGCGGCGCGTCCTGGGTCTTGCCGGACAGCGATTCCAGCACAAACGTCCGGCCCTTGCGCTTGGAGCGGATCGAGACCGGCACCGAGCCCGTGGTGTCTTCCTCGGCCAGCGTGTTCCACTCGCCGCAGGAATCGCATTTGCCCTGCCAGCGATTATACGCCGCGCCGCAGTTCTGGCAGACGAAGGAGAGGGTCGATTTGGCCATGACGGGATTGGTTCAGCGGTGATTTCGAATCCGCGACACCCATTAGCACGGAATGAGGAATGCGTGGCGTTTGATGCGCACGACGCTAAGCCTACGACGTCGCCGCCGACCACAGCAGCGACACGCCGGCCGCCAGCATGATGCCGTCCATGATCAGGCGGAACGCTTCGGGCTTCAGATGCAGCACGAAGCGTTTTGCGATGAAGGCACCGGACATCAGCGATGCCCCGGCAACCAGGCCCTTGAATGCGATGTCAGGCGTCAGCGCGCCGAAGCGCTCGAACGTCACCGACTTGCTGACATAGAGCCCGAGCGAGCTTGCCGCTTCGGTGGCGAGGAACGCGCCCTTGGACAGGCCGTAAAACAAAAACAGCGGCACGCTGAGCGGGCCGGTCGAGACCACGACGCCGGTGAGATAGCCGATCACGGCGCCGCCGATGGCCAGATGCCAGAGATTGGCCTTCAGCTCGTGCCGCGCCAGCCAGTGCCGCGCCGGCACCATCGCGATCAGGAACACGCCGATCGCGATATCGACCGCATGCGAGGGCAAAGCGAGCAGCGTCCGTGCGCCTAGCGCTGCGGCTGGAATGCCCGTGATCGAATAGGCCGCGCAGGCGCGCCAGTCGACCTCGCGCCACCAGGCGAGAATCCGCGACAGATTGGCCATCACGGCGGCGACCGCCATGATCGGCACCGCCTGCTTCGGCCCGTACTGATAGACCAGCACCGGCATCAGCATGATCGACGAGCCGGTGCCGACGATGCCGGAAATGGTGCCGGCGACCAGGCCGACGATGAGGACGAAGAGGAAGCCCACCTGCGCGCTCCGGGACGTGATTCCGAGCCGCGCTGGATGCGAGTCTCGGGATCGGAAGCTCACTGTGACCTGATGGTTCGAGACGGCGCAAGGGCGCCCCTGAACCACGGACATGCGATCGTGAGGCGCGTCAGTACTTCGCGATGACCGGGCCGCCGAACCGGTAGTTGACGCGCACGGTCACCATGTCGACGTCCTGGCGGATGCGTTCGTCATGGTTGAGCTGGGCGATGAAAGCCGGATCGTAGGTCATGCGAACATTGTTGGTCCCCATGAACAGATGGTCGTATTCGACCGCCAACGACCAGTTGCGCGCGATCGCATATTCGGCGCCGGCGCCGATCGCGCCGCCCCAGCGCGTCTCGGCGCCGCGATCGGCGATGAATCCGACCGGCACGCCGGGACCAAACGCCGGTGTGATGAAGCTCTCGTAGCGATCGCGCACGACGGCCGCGCCGCCTTTCGCGTGCAGCAGGAACGAGCCCCAGGAATAGCCGACCTGTCCGGTGAACAGGCCGATGGCATCGATCTTCGAGCGGTTGGCGAAGCCCGCGAACAGCGGGGCGACGGACGGATTCGAGCCGGAGAGGTCGGCCCAATTACCCTGCGCTTCCACGCCGAACACCCAGGTCGCCTGCTGCCAGCGATAACCGATCTGGCCGCCGGCGGTCGCGCCAGAGGCCGTGTGGCAACCCTCGGGGCCGGCAAAATTCAGCACGCCGAGCGTCGGATTGGTGATCGTGAACGGCACCACGTCCCAGCATTTCCGGCTCCAGCCGCCGCCGCCGTTGGCGCCGACATAGAAGCCGCTCCAGTCATAGGCGGTGGCGACGATCGGGACCGCCTTGGTGTAGGGGCGGGCGGCGAGGTCGGCAGCGGACGCGCTGGCAATGCCGAACATGAGCATCGACGCGGCGGCGAAATAGGACTTCATGGGCAGACCCAATGCATGAATCAAATCGGCGCGATTGTAGTCGATTTGCACCACCCCAGGCTGTACCCGGCCCGCCACATGCGAAGCGCATTCGCCTGCATCGGCTGGCCTCGGCGAGCCATGCAAAAACTGCCCGTCGGGCAACTACGAAGCTGCGTCCCCATCCACAACTGTCATCGCCCGGCTTGACCGGGCGATCCAGTACGCCGCGGCCCATCCGCTCAACTACGACTGTCTCTGGAATACTGGATCGCCCGGCCAAGCCGGGCGATGACACCGAACGAGCTGTTTGACAGATTGAATCGAGAACCATCCTGATCGTCGTCCTGGCGAAGGCCAGGACCCATTACCCCAAATACGAATTGTCGTGCGACGCTGGGGCCGCGATCCCCTTTCATAACAAAGCTCGGTGGTTATGGTCCTGGCCTTCGCCAGGACGACGTCAACAATGAGCATCCATCACTTCAACACCACCCACGCCGGCGCATGATCGCTCGCGCCTTCCTCGCCACGAACATCCCGGTCGACGCCGGCTTTCGCAAGCCGCGGCGCCACTTGGGGGCTGAGCAGCAGATGATCGAGCCGGAGGCCGGCATCGCGCGGCCAGCGGTTGCGCTTGTAGTCCCAGAAGGTGAACATCTGATCATCCGGATGCAGCGTGCGGATCGCGTCGCACCAGCCCTGATCGACCAGCGCCTTGAACGCGTCGCGGCTCTTCGGCTGGATCAGCGCGTCCTTGTCCCAGGAGCGGGTCGGATAGATGTCGAGAGGCGTCGGCGCGACGTTGTAGTCGCCGGCGAGCACCACGGGGACGTCCTGCTTCAGCAGCTTGGCGGCGTGGGCGCGCAGCCGCTTGAACCAGGCAAGCTTGTAATCGAATTTCGGTCCGGGCTGCGGATTGCCGTTCGGCAGATAGAGGCTGGTGACGACGATGCCGCGCACCGCGGCCTCGATGTAGCGCGCCTCGTGGTCGTCGCGGTCGCCGGGCAGCGCGGTGCGGATCAGGACCGGCTCGGCCTTGCGCGCCAGGATGGCGACGCCGTTCCAGGTCTTCTGTCCTTGCCACACCGCGCCGTAGCCGGCCTTCTCGATCGCGGCAGCAGGAAACTCTGCGTCGGACGCCTTGAGCTCCTGCAGGCTGACGACATCGGGCTTCGCCGACTTCAGCCAGCGCAACAGGTTCGGCAGCCGGCGATTGATATTGTTGATGTTGAAGGTCGCGATCTTCATGCGTGCAGCCGATCGCGCCGATCGATCGCGTCAAGTGGATGGCGCGGTCGGTTCGGCGGGCAATGGCGGTGGCGCAGCGAGTGCTGTCGGCAGCGCAGGCGGCGCTGCAGGTGCGGCGGCAGCTGTCTCGCTCTTCTCGGCGATCGCCTCGCTCTTCTCGACGGCATCGCTTCGTGCGGCTGTGGCATCGCCGCCCTTGTAGATGCGCACGAAGCGGCGGCCGAGGCTGGTCAGCACCTCATAGCCGATGGTGCCGAAATGATGCGCGACCTCGTCGACCGTGATGCCTTCGCCGATCAGCGTCACCATGTGGCCGCGCCGCACGGCATTCTTGTCGAGATCGGTGACGTCGACCGCGATCAGGTCCATCGAGACGCGGCCGGCGATCGGGCAGCGCTTGCCGGCAACCACGACCTCGGCGCCGCGGGTGCCGTCATTGGCGCTGGCGGCGCGGAAATAGCCGTCGGCATAGCCGGCGGAGACGATCGCAAGCCGGGTCGGCCGCCGCGCGGTCCAGGTGCCGCCATAGCCGACGGTCTCGCCGCGATCGATGTTGCGGATCTGCACGATGCGCGCCTTGAGGTCCACGACCTGCTGCATCGGGTTGTCGGCTTCGGGCGTCGGATTGACGCCATAGAGCGCGCAGCCCGGCCGCACCATCTCGAACTGGAACGGGGCGCCGAGGAACACGCCGGAGGAGTTGGCGAGCGACGCCTGCACGCCGGTGAACAGGCTCGCGATCTCGCGGAAGCTTGCAAGCTGCCTGGCGTTGGCAGGACTGTTGAGCAGTTCGGCGGAGGCGAGGTGGCTCATGACAAGCGTGATGCCGTGGTCGCCGGCATTGATCCGCGGGATGATGCCCTGGGCCTCGCTGACCGTGAGCCCCAGCCGGTTCATGCCGGTGTCGATATGGATGGCGGCGCCGCCGGACCAGCCGGAGCGGCGGCAGAACACGTCCCATTCGGCGAGCTCGTTGAGATCGCCGATCACCGGCTTGCAATCGATCCTGGCGTAGGCGTCGCCGGTGTTCTGGAAGAAGCCGCCCAGCGAATACACTGTGGCCTCGGGAACGGCCGCGCGCACCACGGCGGCCTCCTCGACGGTGGCGACGAAGAAGGTCTTGCAGCCGGCCTTGGCCAGCGCCCGCGAGACCTGCTCGGCGCCGCAGCCATAGGCGTTGGCCTTGACCACGGCGGCGCATTCGGCCGGGACTGCGGTCTTCTCGAGCTTGCGCCAGTTGGCGATGATGGCGTCGAGGTCGACGGTAAGGATACCGCTGGCGGTCGGATGGGCCGGCAGCAAACTGGCTTCGGGCGTCAGCTGCGATTTCGCGTCGGTCACGATGTTCATGCCGCACTTCTACGCGTCGCGCTTGCGGCGTTCAACCGCGTCAGAGCATCAATAGTGGCGATCCGGAACCTGGCCGTCGGGGGCGAGGTCGCCGAAGCGCGTCACGCTGGCCTCGAAGTGCAGATCGACCGTGCCGGTCGGGCCGTGGCGTTGCTTGCCGATGATGACTTCGGCCTTGCCGTGGGCAAGGTCCATGTCCATCTGCCACTTCTCGTATTCCGGAGTACCCGCGCGCGGCTCCTTGTTGGCGAGGTAATATTCCTCGCGATACACGAAGATCACGACGTCGGCGTCCTGCTCGATCGAGCCGGATTCACGCAAGTCCGAGAGCTGCGGCCGCTTGTCTTCGCGGTTTTCGACCTGACGCGACAGCTGCGACAGCGCGATGATCGGGACGTTCAACTCTTTGGCCAGCGCCTTCAAATTGGTGGTGATCTCGGTGATTTCCTGCACGCGGTTGTCGTTGCCCTTCTTGCCCGAGCCCTGCAACAGCTGGATGTAGTCGATCACGATCAGGTCGAGACCCTTCTGACGCTTGAGCCGCCGCGCTCGCGCGGTGAGCTGCGAGATCGAGAGGCCGCCGGTTTCGTCGACGTAGAACGGCAGCGATTGCAACTCGATCGAGCAGTCGCGGATCTTCTCGAAATCGAGCTCGGAGATGCCGCCGCGGCGGATCGAGCTCGAGGGGATGCCGGAGCGTTCGGCGAGAATACGGGTGGCGAGCTGCTCGCCGCTCATTTCGCAGGAGAAGAAGCCGACCGCGCCGCCGTTGATCGCCTTGGTGGTACCGTCCGCCTGCACCTCGCCCTCATAGGCTCTGGCGACATTGTAGGCGATGTTGGTGGCAAGCGAGGTTTTGCCCATGCCGGGACGGCCGGCAAGGATGATGAGGTCGGAGGATTGCAAGCCGCCCATCTTGGCGTCGAGGTCGCGCAGGCCGGTCGAGATGCCGGACAATTTGCCGTCGCGCTGAAACGCCTTCGCCGCCATGTCGACGGCGACGGTGAGTGCCTGCGCGAAGCGCTGGAAGCCGCCATCGTAGCGGCCGGTTTCGGCGAGGCTGTAGAGCTGCCGCTCGGCATCCTCGATCTGCGCGCGCGGGGCAAAGTCGACCGGCGCGTCGAACGCGACGTTGACGATGTCCTCGCCGATCCGGATCAGGTCGCGACGCAGGCTGAGATCATAGACGGTACGTCCGTAATCCTGCGCGTTAATGATGGTGGTCGCTTCGGCTGCGAGCCGCGCCAGGTATTGGCTGATGGTCATGCCGCCGATGTCGGTATCGGCCGGCAGGAACGTCTTCAGGGTCACGGGGGTCGCGACCTTGCCCATCCGGATCAGGGAACTGGCAGTCTCGTAGATCGTCTGATGCAGCGGCTCGAAGAAATGCTTCGGCTCCAGGAAGTCGGAGACGCGGTAGAACGCGTCATTGTTGACCAGGATCGCGCCCAGAAGACTCTGTTCCGCTTCGATGTTGTGCGGCGCACTCCGATAGGTCGGGGACGCGGCGTCGGGCGCGAGCTTGTGGACGTTCGAATCAATCAAGGCCATGGACGAGCTTATTCTTCTGATTTCGTCGTTACTGCGATTTTCGGATGTGGGGCGGCGATCAAGCGCCAGCCCGGCACGAAGCGAAAGGACGGATGTGCCTTATGCACGATTCACACAACGCGATGTGTGAATCCGCCACGGCCGAATGCATTCCGCTTGACGGGGTTTTGCCCGAAACCGAGGGGAGCGCGGCCGATCAGGGATGTCGTTGGTAAAAATTGGAGGCGGCCTGAACCTTTTGTCGGGCTGCCGCGCCCAATCCGAAGCGAAGTCGCTGCTGGCCCCGGTTCCTCAGACCAGAATGAGGAAAGCCAGTGCGATCAAGGCGGCCGCCACGCCGGTTGCGATCAGGGCGTAGTCGGTCACGAGGTCGCGTTGCGGGTCCAACATCGTCTGGTGCGTTTCTCGGGTCATTCCGGACCTCTACGACAGATCGGGGCGGACCTCTGTGAAGCAGATCACACCTGGCGCACTTTCTTTGCGTCAGGTTCGCGGGAACGACCCGGCGGATTCCGGGTTGTATTCGCTCAGGGAAGATACGGGGACCATGGCTCACGAGTTTCAGACAGCGCGAATTCAGCCCGGCCGGGCAGGTGGCATGGACCGCCGCTGGCTGGCGGCGCTTGTCGAGGCCATGGAGCAGGCGGCGCGTCCGGAGGTCCGGAGTGTTCCCTGCGATGCCCGGCTGATCTCGGCGGCCGCGGCCCATCTGGCGCGTCCGGCCCCGACCTTCGCCCATTGCAGGTCCGCCTTCAGCCTGCGCAACTAGCAGATAGCATTCCTTCAGACTTATTCGCCGGCGAGTTGCAGCCGGGGCTTGGCGGCGCCGGCCTCCTTGAGCCGCAGCCGGGCTTCCTCGCGGCCGATATAGTCGCGGGTCATCGGGACCACGCCTTGGCGCTTGGTGAGCTGCAGCTGGAAATTCATCATGTTCTGCACCCGGAACGACATCTCCGAGGCCGCCAGATAGAATTCCCACATCCGGGCAAAGCGCTCGTCGTAGAGCCGCACAGCCTCCTCGCGCCGCGCCATGAAGCGCTCGCGCCACGCCTTCAGCGTCTCGGCGTAGTGCAGGCGCAGGATCTCCATGTCGCAGATCAGCAAGCCGGCCTTTTCGATCGCCGGCATCACCTCGGAGAGCGCGGGAATGTAGCCGCCGGGGAAGATGTATTTGCGGATCCAGGGGCTCGTGACATCGGGCCCGGTCGAGCGGCCGATCGAATGCAGCATCATGACGCCGTCGTCGCTCAAGAGCTCGGCGCAGCGCTTGAAGAAGGTTTCATAGTAGGCGACCCCGACATGCTCGAACATGCCGACCGAGACGATGCGGTCGAACGGGCCGGGGATGTCGCGGTAGTCCTCGAGCAGGAAACGCGCCGAATGCGACAGGTTCCGCTCCGCCGCCCGGGCTTTGGACATCTGCAGCTGCTCGGTCGACAGCGTGACGCCGGTGACGTCGGCGCCGCTCATCTCGGCGAGATAGAGCCCAAGCCCACCCCAGCCGGAACCGATGTCGAGGATGCGGTGGCCGGGCTTGATCAGGAGTTTTGCGGCGAGGTGGCGCTTCTTGGCGAGCTGGGCATCGTCCAGTGCCGCGTCCGGCGTCTCGAAATAGGCGCAGCTGTACTGCTTGTCCGCGTCAAGGAACAGGGAATAGAGGCGGCCGTCGAGATCGTAATGGCTGGCAACATTGCTCCTGGAGCGGCCGCGCACATTGATCTGCTGGGCGCGCCGTCCAAGGAAACGCACCCAGGCCTGCAGCCTGGCAAAGTTCGGCAACATTGCCGCCTGGCCCATCAGGACAGACAGCACCTCGGCGATGGTGCCTTGTTCCACCACGAACGTGCCGTCCATGAAGGCTTCGCCGAGATAGAGCTCGGGATCGACCAGAACGCGGACTTCAGCCCCTCGGGTCATGAAGCGCGCGGCAACGGGTTCGCCGGTGCCGTCACCGCAGGCGAATTGGGCGCCGCTCGCGGTCGTGAACGTGATCGAGCCGCGGCGGATGAAGCGCCCCAAGAAGAATCGCAACAATCGGTCCATCGAAACACCAACGGAACGGCAAGCTGCACACCGACACCACCGGAGCTGATCACTCCAATGTGTCCCCATCCTCAACATAGGCAGGGAATTAAAAGCCGCTATTGCGTTGTGGTCAAAGCCGATATTCCAAAATGTGACAATTGCGTGGATGCGTCATGCGCGCGCTTCCATTCGCGTGATAATCGGCTAAAAGGTCACCGCCGCGGCCGATCCATGAGGCGCAGGCGGCGATTTTTCCGGAATCTGGAGACTTAAGGAATGTTGAGCCGAGCCCTCAGTCTGGCGACGGTGACGCTTCTGATTGGCTGCCTGTCAGCCGTATCGGCGCAAGCGCAAAACCTCGAGGCCGGCAAAAGCCCCTCCCAGATCTTCGCAAACACCTGCACAGCCTGCCACAAGAGCCCGCGCGGCCTGCTGAAGACCGTGCCGGCCGGTTCGCTGCCGGGCTTCCTGCGCCAGCACTACACGACGTCCAGCGACATGGCCGGAGTGCTCTCGTCCTTTCTGATTTCGAACGGTGCCAACGATCCGCGCTACCAGGCCAAGGATCAGCCCAAGGGCTCAAAGCAGGGCGCGCGCGAAGGCCGGCAGGAGGCGAACCAGTCGCCGGAGCAGCAGCCGTCCGAGCGTCCGCCGCGCCGCCAGCGTCAGGGTGCTGCGCCGCAGGAAGGCGCCAATGAAGCGTCGAAGCCCGACGCGGACGGTCTGACGCCGGCTCCAGGTGAAGGACGCCATCGCGGCAGGCGGATGGCGCGTCCGAGCGAGGCGCCCGACGGCGCCAAGCCGGAGGACGGCCAGACCCCGCAGGCCGCCGGCGAGGGCAAGCCGTCGCGCCAGAAGCACGGCCGTCGCGGCAAGCCGGTCGACGAGCCGAAGTCCGACGAGGCGCCCAAGGGAGAGGCGAAAGGCGCGGCGACGGGCGACGAGCCCAAGGCCCAGACCGCCGTCAAGCACGAGGACAAGGGTGAGACCGAGAAGCCGGCGAAGCCCGCCAGCGAACCTGACACGGCCAAGGTCGATGCGCCCAAGAGCAGCGGCGAGCCGGCCGCGGCGCGGCCTGATCCGGTTCCGCAGGTAACGCCGGTGGCGCCCGCCGCTTCGTCATCACCCGAGCCCGCCGCAGCCGCGTCTCCCGCTCCGGCACCCGCCGCGCCGCCGGTGACCGCAACGGCGCCGCCGCCACCACCGCCCCCGACGACGCCGGGCTCCGGTCCACCGGAAGCTCCGACCTCGAGGTAATTGCCAACGCCGGGCCGCGAGGTCCGGCGTTATCGTTTGACAGCCATTAGAGCAATACTCTAGAGTAATAATCTAGTCAGGAGTGAGGCAGGTTGACCACGGCGCGCGAAGATCTGCTGGCGGCGGGACTGGCGGTGTTCGACCGCGACGGTTTCGAGGGCGCAACGGTCGCTGAGATCCGCTCCCGGGCGCGCGCCTCCAACGGCAGCTTCTTTCATTTCTTCGCCTCGAAGAAGGAGCTCGCCGGAACCCTGTTCCTGGAGATCCTGCAGGCCTATCACGCAGCGATCATCACCTCGGTCGACGCCAGCTGCGCCGCCGCCGAGGGCGTTGCGCGGCTGATCCACGCCCATCTCGATTGGGTCGTGACCTTCAGGCGCGAGGCGCGCTTCCTGTTCGAGATTTCGCGCAGCGAGTGGGGCGAGGAGGTGCGCGGCGCACAGCGCACCGAGAATTCGCGGCTCACTGACGGCATCGAGCGCTGGCGTGCACCGCTGCTCGCGCGCGGCGAATTGCTGCCGATGAGCGCGACGCTGTTCTTCAGCCAGATCATCGGGCCGGCGCAGATCTTCTGCCGCGCCTATCTGTCGGGCCGCCATCAGAGTGATCCGCGCGAACAGGTCGAGACGCTGATCGCCTGCGCGATCCGCGCGGTGGTGGCGCCGGGGGCGTCGGAGCGAGGAGGAGGAACGTCATGAGCGAGACCGATCCGGACTTTGCGCCGATCGCAACGCGGATCCGCGACAATGTCGGCCGTCAGGGATTCATGGGGCTCGTTGGCGCCGAGGTGGCCGAACTGTCGCGCGGCGCGTGCACGCTCGCGGTCGACCGGCGGCCGGAGCTGCTGCAGCAGCACGGCCTGTTTCATGGCGGGGTGACGGCGTTCCTGGTCGACAACGCCACCACGATCGCGGCGGCGACGTCGCGCGGCCAGCCGGCGCTGACGGCGGAGTACAAGCTCAACCTGCTGTCGCCGGCGTCGGGCGATCGGCTGATCTGCCGGGCGCGGGTGATCAAGCCGGGACGTCAGGTCGCCGTCGTTGCAGCCGACGTGTTCTGCATCATCGACGGCAAGGAGAAGCACACCGCGACAGCACTGGCGTCGATCGCGATGCTCGACAATCAGGCGGCGGCACGAATCCAAAGCCCGGCCTGATGGGGCCGGGCTTCAGTCGGTGGAGTGATGAAGAGAAGCTTACTTCTCTTCGGCAGCCGGGGCCGGCTCGGCTTCGTCGTGCTGGGCTTCCGGATCGAAGAACTCGCCAGCGGCGGCGATCGCCTCGGCGGCAGCGTCCTGGTCTTCCTGGCGGGTCGAGATGTCCTCGCCGCGCTTGATCCGATCGGCCTCTTCGGCGGAGCGGGCGACCGTCACGGTGACGCTGGTCTCGACCTCGGGGTGAACCGCGATCGTCACCTTCTGCTGGCCGATCGTCTTGATCGGCGAGTCGAGCCAGACCTGCGGACGGGCAACCGTGACGCCGTCGGCGGCCAGCGCAACGACGATGTCGCGCACCGTGACCGAGCCGAACAGCTGGCCGGATTCGGAGGCCTGGCGGATAATGACGACGTCGCGGCCGTCGATCTTCTCGGCGACCACGGCGGCTTCGCCCTTGGCCTTGATGTTGTTCGCCTCGAGCTCGGCCTTCATGCCGTCATACTTGGCGCGGTTCGCGTCGGTGGCGCGCAGCGCCTTGCCGCGCTTCAGCAAGAAGTTGCGGGCGAACCCGTCCTTGACGCGCACGACTTCGCCCATCTGGCCAAGCTTGGCGACGCGTTCGAGCAGAATGACTTCCATTTTCGTTCTCCTTTAGATGCAAAGTATCGGGTTGAAGTGGTTGGATCGAATGTCACGCCACCGGCAAAGGCGGCGGTCTTGTTTGCAGATAGCGCTGGCGCAGTCCGAACACGGCGTCGGCGATGCCAAGCGCAGCCATCACGAGGATCAGTCCGCTGAAAACGAACATGACGGCATAGACGCAGACGAGCCACAGGGTGCGGTTGCTGGCCGACAGGGTCAGGACATGCAGGACGGCAAAGCCGACGAGCGCGTAGGCGAACAGCAACGCGGTCGCGACCGCCTTTGCCAGCATTGCGAACGTGCCGCCGACAAAGCAGAACGCGACGGCTGCGGCCAGGATCGCGAGCGTGACCGGCGGCAGCGCGGTGCTTCGCAGGTCCGGCCATGGCCGATGCAGGCGTCTGGATGTCAGTGCGACCTTCGCCGCCAGCCACAGGTTCAGCGTGAACATCATCGTCACGCTCACCGGCAGCGCCAGCGGGGCAAGGAACACGAACAGCCTCGCGAGCTGATCGATTTGCTCGGCCGTCATATTGCCGTCGGTCTGGCGCATCATCTCGCGCAGGCCCTGCCGGATGGTCTCGGCGATGGCGTCGACGTCTGCACCGAACGACAGCAGGATGCCCGCCGTCGTGAGGACCGCTATGGCCACGATCCAGATCAGGATGCGACCGACCGGATACCATTCGAGATTGGCGGCGCTGCCCGCGGCCGCTGTGGTCGCGCCCGGCCGTCCGAGCATGGCGAGGTGGCCGAGCCACCAGGCCGGCAATGCGACCCCGATTGCGAAGCCGACGCCGTGGGACAGGCCGAGGAGGGTTGTCAGCGCGGCGGTCGCGATGATGCCGCTGAACACAGCGGCGAGCGGACCCCAGCCGAGCGCCACCACCATGAGCGGCAGCGGAGCAAAATAGGCGAGCAGCAACGAGACCGCCGCGCCCGAAACGATCGAGGCGAACATCAGCGCCGACGCGGCGCCGGCTGCAAGTGCAACGATGAGTATCGCGATCATCAGCTGTCCCGCTCCTTTCGAGCGGTTAGAGGCACTCTGTCGAGAACCCCAACCATCGGCGACCGGACGACCCGGAAGCCTTATGAGAATAAGCGGCCGGCGGCGCGTGCCGCCGGCCGGAAACGTTTACCTGATAACGTAGGGCAGCAAGCCGAGGAAACGCGCGCGCTTGATGGCGCGGGCGAGCTCACGCTGCTTCTTGGCGGACACCGCCGTGATGCGGCTCGGCACGATCTTGCCGCGCTCGGAGACGTAACGCATCAACAGCTTGGAATCCTTGTAGTCGATCTTCGGCGCGTTCGCGCCCGTGAACGGGCAGGACTTGCGGCGACGGAAAAACGGACGGCGGGCACCAGCATCAGCCATGATTCATTACTCCTCGGTCGCAGCTTCTTCTTCGCGCGGACGGCGCGGGCCACGGTCGCCACGGAAACCACCCTCGCGGTCGCCACGGAAGCCGCCTTCGCGGTCGCCGCGGAAGCCACCGCCGCGGTCATCGCGCTCGCGGTCACGGTCGGCCTTGCGCATCATCGCGGACGGGCCTTCCTCGTGCTCTTCGACGCGCACGGTGAGATAGCGGATGACGTCTTCGTTGATCCGCTCCTGACGCTCGATCTCGGTGACGACAGCCGACGGTGCGTCGATGTTCATCAGCACGAAATGCGCCTTGCGGTTCTTGTTCATGCGGTAGGTGAGGGAGCGCACGCCCCAGCTCTCGGTCTTGGTGACCTTGCCGCCGCCCTGCTCGACGATCCCCGTCATCTGAGCCGTCAGTTCATCCACCTGCTGGGTGCTCGCATCCTGACGCGCGAGAAAAACATGCTCATAAAGAGGCATGGTTGTCCTTTCCTGTGTTGGCGCGGGTTTCCGGCGACAAGCCCTTCGAGACCTTCGGAAAGGACTCGAGCTGCTCAGAAGGCGGGAGCACGGGACGACGGGCCGACTGGCCCTGCCACATCAAAATCAACGGGTGAATTTGCTGAGACCGTCCGTTCAGCTCTCGGCCGGAGCCCACGAATGGGGCGCTTTATACGGATTTTGGCCGCGAAGGCAAGGGTTGTCAGCCCCGGGATTTCGCGAGGAGGCGGGCCGCTCCGGCGCTCCATAGCCCAATTCCGGAGTTCCATGTTGATTTCTTTGTTTGTATATCATACAAATATCTCCGGGAGAACGATCAATGGGTTCGGAGACCACCAGCGGCATGTCCGCGTCCGATCCGAAGCACGCCGTCCGCGCGACACGGTCGGCGGGGCGCAAGATGCGCTCGTTGCTGCTCGATGCCGCCAGCCGCCTGTTCAAGGAGCGGGGGCTCTCGGGCACGTCGATCTCGGATATCGCCGCAGCCGCCGACGCCTTTCCGAGCCAGATCACCTATTACTTCCGCACCAAGGAGGCGCTGTTCGTCGAAGCCGCCAGCCGCGACATGCTTTATCTGGCGCGCGCGACCGAGCAGGCTGCGCTGCAGGCACAGACGCCGCGGGAGTACACGCGCGCTTTGGCCGAGACCGTGACGGCAACCGACACGGTCGCCTTCTTCGCCGAGGCTTTGACGCTCACGCGGCGTCGCCAGGATCTCGCGCCGCTGGTCGAGCGCACCATCGAACGTCTCCACAGCGAAGGCGCACGCGCTTATGCGGGCCAGGTCGAGCGGCACGGTTGGCGCTCGCTGCGCGCGCCGGAAGAGAGCTCGCGGCGCTTCTGGGCGATTGCGATCGGCGTGATCGTCGAAGGCTTTGCCATGGGCCGCGGCTCCGAGGAGATGTGCCGCGAATTGCTGCGCGCGCTCGGCGAGCAGGCGACCGCAACATCGACGTCGGCCAATGATGGATCGCGCCTGCGCCTGGTCGGCGATCGCGACAATTTACCCTGCACGGACGGGGAGACCAGCTCATGACCGCGCTTCGCATGCGTGCCCGCGATTTTCTCACCGAAGACGAACTGGTGGCGGTCCGTGAGCGCACCACGTGGAAGGGCGTCGCGCTGATCGCGCATGCCTGGGCCTTGATCCTGGTGGCGATCGCGCTGGTCGCCTGGTGGCCCAATCCGCTGACCTATCTGCTTGCGGTCGCGATCATCGGCTCGCGGCAGCTAGGGCTCGCGATCCTGATGCATGACGGCGCGCATGGCTGTCTCTCGGCGGACGAGAAGACCAATCTCACGCTGAGCCAATGGTTCTGTGCCTATCCGATCTTCGCCGAAACTCGCGGCTATCGCCGCTACCATTTGCAGCATCATGCGCGGACGCAGCAGGAGGACGATCCGGATCTCGTGCTGTCGGCGCCGTTTCCGATCACGAAGGTGAGCTACCGCCGGAAATTCTTCCGCGATATCACCGGGCAGACCGGCTACCAGCAGCGCAAGGCGCAACTGCTCAACGCACTCGGGCCGAAGGACTGGCCGTTGTCGCAGCGTGCCGCGAATTTCTGGGACAAGCTCGGGCCGCAATGCGTCGCCAATGCGCTGCTGTTCGCAGGGCTTGCCGCCGCGGGCGTGTGGTGGGCCTATCCGCTATTGTGGCTGGTGCCGCTCTTCACCTGGATGATGGTGATCACGCGGATCCGCAACATTGCCGAACATGCCGTCGTGCCCGACAGCTCCGATCCCCTGCGCAACACCCGCACCACGCGCGCCAATGTCCTCGAGCGTCTCTTCATCGCGCCGTACTACGTGAACTATCACCTCGAGCATCATTTGCTGTTCTACGTGCCCTGTTACAACCTGCCGCGCGTCCACCGCATCCTGAGCGGAAGCCGTTATGCCGAGCGGATGGAGGTGCAGCCGGGCTACGCCGCCGTGCTGCGGCTTGCGACGGCCAGGCCCGCCCACGAGGATCGTCCGGGGCAACTGGTCAACAGCGCGCGCCGGGCGAGGGCCGGCGCCGAGGTTAACGCCGACCAGAATGCCGGCGGGTTCTAGGGCGGAAGCCCGTCCGGCATCCCCAGGGTTCCTCCCGCGCGGCTTGACATCGCGCCCCCCATCAGTGTCTTACGGCCCGGTCCAGGGCCGAGGTGCACGGCAGGGCCCGGACCCGCTGTGGCGCGTTTCGCGCGACGCGGATACCGTTTCCCCTGCGGCGGGCGCCAAGCGCCTGCGCGGGGATCACGCTCAACAAGGTAGGGATCGCCGATGACGGCAGCATTTACGTTTCCCGGGCAGGGCTCGCAGGCGGTCGGCATGGGCAAGGCCCTGGCCGACGCCTTTCCGGTCGCCAGGGCGGTGTTCGACGAGGTCGATTCCGCGCTGGGCGAGAAGCTGACCGCGATCATCTGGGATGGTCCGGGCGAGACATTGCAACTGACGGAAAATGCCCAGCCGGCCCTGATGGCGGTCTCGATCGCCACCCTGCGCGTGCTCGAGAGCGAAGCCGGCTTCTCGGTCGGCCGCAACGCGGCCTTTGTCGCCGGGCACTCGCTCGGCGAGTATTCGGCGCTGGCCGCCGCCGGCAGCCTGACCGTCAGCGACACCGCGCGGCTGCTGCGCACCCGCGGGCTTGCGATGCAGAAGGCGGTGCCGGTCGGCGCCGGCGCGATGGCCGCGCTGCTCGGCCTCGATTACGAGGCGGCGGTAACGGTCGCCAATGAGGCGGCGCAGGGCCAGGTCTGCCAGGCCGCCAACGACAATGGCGGCGGCCAGGTGGTGGTCTCCGGCGACAAGGCAGCCGTCGACCGCGCCGTCGAGATCGCCAAGACCAAAGGGGCAAAGCGCGCGATGCTGCTGCCGGTGTCGGCACCGTTCCACTGCAAGCTGATGCAGCCGGCGGCCGATGCGATGGCCGAGGCGCTGTCCGGCGTCACGATCAAGGCGCCCGCGGCGCCGCTCGTCTCCAACGTGCTGGCCTCGGCGATCACCGATCCCGACGAGATCCGCCGCCGCCTGGTCGAACAGGTCACGGGCACGGTGCGCTGGCGCGAGTCGGTCGCCTATATGGCAGGGCAGGGCGTGACGCGGTTCTTCGAGATCGGCGCCGGCAAGGTGCTGAGCGGCCTCGTCAAGCGCATCGCCGATGGCGCGGTCGGCGTGTCCGTCGGCGGCCCGAACGATATTGCTGCGGCCAAGGACGCGCTCGCAGCTTCGGCTTGAAGCAGCCGGGAGGAGAATTCGATGTTTGATCTGACTGGCAAGACGGCGCTCGTCACGGGCGCAACCGGCGGCATCGGCGGCGCGATCGCCCAGGCGCTGCACGCGCAGGGCGCGACGGTTGCGATTTCGGGGACGCGGCGCGAGGCGCTGGACGGCTTTGCGGCCAAGCTCGGCGAGCGCGTTCACGTGCTGCCGTGCAATCTCTCCAGCAAGGATGATGTCGAGGCGCTGGTGCCGGCAGCGGAAGCTGCGATGGGGCAGGTCGACATCCTGATCGCGAACGCCGGCATCACCCGCGACAATTTGTTCGTGCAGTTGCGCGACGAGGATTGGGACGACGTGATTGCGGTCAACCTGACCGCGACATTCCGCCTCGCGCGCGCGGCGACCAAATTGATGATGCGCAAGCGCTTCGGCCGCATCATCGCGATCACCTCGATCGTCGGCGTCACCGGCAATCCGGGGCAGGGCAACTACACCGCCTCGAAGGCCGGCATCATCGGCCTGATCAAGACGCTCGGTGCCGAATACGCCAAGCGCGGCGTGACCGCCAACTGCATCGCGCCGGGTTTCATCAAGACGCCGATGACGGATGCGCTCAACGACAAGCAGCGCGAAACCATCCTGGCGAAGGTTCCTGCGGCGCGGCTTGGAACGCCCGAGGACATCGCTGCGGCGGCGGTCTATCTGGCCTCGAACGAGGCTGCCTACGTCACCGGACAGACCATTCACGTCAACGGCGGGATGGCTATGATTTGAGCTGCTTACTGGCTCTCGCAATGCGGCGAAAAGCCGTTTTCGGGAGCCGGTTCAGGCGTGTAGTCAAGGCTTGGGAAGTATGATAGCTGAACCCCCCATGGATGGGCAAAGAACGCCATTGCAGGATTTTGAAACCCTGTATATTGGCGTGGCGACGCCTGCCGTTCGCCGGGGCTTTAGTCGGCTACGACCGGGCCGAATCAAGACTATGCGCGACTGAGTAATCGAGACGACCACGATGGCTCGTATCGTCTTGGGGTCGGGTCCAATGGAACAACGAGGTTGAACGATGAGTGAGATTGGCGAGCGGGTTAAGAAGATTGTGGTCGAGCACCTTGGTGTCGAACCCGAGAAGGTGGTCGATGGCGCGAGCTTCATCGATGACCTCGGCGCCGACAGCCTCGACACGGTCGAGCTCGTGATGGCCTTCGAAGAAGAATTCGGTTGCGAGATTCCCGACGACGCGGCGGAGACGATTCTCACCGTCGGCGACGCGACCAAGTTTCTCGAGAAGAACGCGAAGAGCTGACGCCGATCGCGGAGTTGATGGAGCCGGACGGACCGCGGTTGAGCGGTCCCCCGGTTTCTTACTATTAGCCGCCCATTGCTGGCCGGAGGCGTGGAAATGAGACGGGTTGTCGTCACGGGGCTGGGCATGCTTACACCGCTCGGCTGCGGCGTTGACGCAACCTGGACGCGCATCCTCGCCGGCGAGAGCGGCGGCAAGAAGATCGACACGTTCGAAGTGTCCGACCTGCCGAGCCAGGTCGCCTGCTACATTCCGCGCGGCGACGGCTCCAACGGCACCTTCAATCCCGATCAGTGGATGGAGCCGAAGGACCAGCGCAAGGTCGACGACTTCATCCTCTACGCGATGTGCGCCGCCAGGCAGGCGCTTGACGATGCCAATTGGCATCCGAAGTCCGATGAGGACCAATTCGCCACCGGCACGATGATAGGCTCCGGCATCGGCGGCCTCACGGGCATCGCCGAGACCGCGGTGCTGCTGAAGGAGCGTGGACCGCGCAGGGTCTCTCCGTTCTTCATTCCGGGTCGCCTGATCAATCTGGCGTCCGGCTACGTCTCGATCGAGCACGGCCTGAAGGGTCCCAATCATGCGGTCGTCACGGCGTGCTCGACCGGTGCGCATGCGGTCGGCGATGCGGCGCGGCTGATCGCGCTCGGCGATGCCGACGTGATGCTCGCGGGCGGCGCCGAATCGCCGATCTCCCGCATCGGCATCGCCGGCTTCTGCGCGGCGCGCGCGCTGTCCACCGGCTTCAACGACACCCCGCAAAAGGCATCGCGGCCGTACGACAAGGATCGCGACGGCTTCGTGATGGGCGAGGGCGCCGGCGTCCTCGTCCTCGAGGAATACGAGCACGCCAAGCAGCGCGGCACGAAGATCTACGCCGAGGTCACCGGCTACGGCCTGTCGGGCGATGCCTTTCACATCACCTCGCCGCCGCCGGACGGCAATGGCGGCTTCCGCAGCATGAGCATGGCGCTGAAGCGCGCCGGCCTCGCGGCATCCGATCTCGACTACATCAATGCGCACGGCACCTCGACGCAGGTCGGCGACGAGATCGAGCTCGGCGCGGTCGAGCGTCTGCTCGGCAATGCGGCCTCGAAGGTTTCGATGTCGTCGACCAAGTCCGCGACCGGACATCTGCTGGGAGCGGCCGGCGCGATCGAGGCGATCTTCGCGGTGCTTGCGATTCGCGATAATGTGGTGCCGCCGACCATCAATCTCGACAACCCGTCGGTGCAAACGGCGATCGATCTTGTGCCACATACGTCGCGCAAGCGTGACGTGAATGTGGCGCTCTCCAATTCCTTCGGTTTCGGCGGCACCAACGCCTCCGTGATCGTGCAGCGCGTGACCAATTAGTAGGTCTTTAGAACTAGTCCACCGTTTTGCCGTATTCCGCGGTGACTCCTAATAGCGGGCGTATGCTATTGGCAGGGCAGGGGTTTGTCCGGCCACGATTCAACCGGCAGGATATTGGTTTGCATCGATGAGTGAGAGGCCGCCCATTTCACCGAGGAGTCCACGTGCCGCGCTGGAGCCCGAACAGGTTCCGCCGCCGCCCAAGCGCTCGGATCGTGCCCGCAATCCCTTCGTGATCGTCGGCAATGCCATCTTCACCATCCTGATCATCCTGATGATCGGCGCGGGAGCGACGTATTACTACGGCAGGCAGACGCTGGAATCGCCGGGCCCGCTGCAGGAAGACAAGATCGTCAACATCCCCGCGCGCGCCGGCAAGCGTGACATCGCCGACGTGCTCTCGCGCGAGGGCGTGATCAACGTCAATCCGTGGATCTTCATCGGCAGCGTGTTCGCACTGAAGGCGAGCTCCGATCTCAAGCCCGGCGAATACTCGTTCCAGAAGAACGCCAGCCTGCGCGACGTCATTGCCACCATCGTCGACGGCAAGGTGGTGCAGCACGCCATCACGATTCCCGAAGGCCTCACTTCGGAGCAGATCGTGACGCGGCTCACCGACAACGACATCTTCACCGGCTCGGTGCGCGAGATTCCGCGCGAGGGCACGTTGCTGCCGGAGACCTACAAATTCCCGCGCGGCACCACGCGCGATCAGGTGATCCAGCGCCTGCAGCAGGCGCAGAAGCGCGTGCTTGCCGAAATATGGGAACGCCGCAACACGGACACGCCGCTGAAATCGCCGGACCAGCTGGTGACGCTGGCCTCGATCGTCGAGAAGGAAACCGGCCGCTCCGACGAGCGCAGCCGCGTCGCCGCCGTGTTCGTCAATCGCATGCGCCAGAAGATGAAGCTGCAGTCCGATCCGACCATCATCTACGGATTGGTGGGCGGCAAGGGTACGCTGGGGCGCCCGATCAAGCGCAGCGAGATCACGCAGCCGTCGCCCTACAACACCTATGTGATCGACGGCCTGCCGCCCGGACCGATCGCCAATCCCGGCCGTGCCTCGCTGGAGGCAACCGCCAATCCGGCGCGCACCCGCGACCTGTTCTTCGTCGCCGACGGAACCGGCGGCCACGCCTTTACCGAGACCTACGACCAGCACGCGAAGAACGTCGCCAAGCTGCGCGCCTCGGAGAAGCAGATCCAGAACGACACCGTCGAGCCCGCGGATGATCCGGCGCCGGCCGCCGCGGCGCCGGGCGCAGCCGACAACAATCCCACGGCGGCCACGCCGCCGAAGCCCGCCAATCAGAAGAAGCCGCCGCGCAGCGGTCGCCAGGGCGCAGCCCAGCAGACCAATTCGCCGCCCGTTGTGCAGCGCTAGAGCGCGATGCAATTGGGCTGTATCGTCGTCGCGCTTTAGCTTCTTGTTTGAGCATGATCTTTCCGGAAAGCCGCTGCACACTTTTCCGGATCAAGCCCCAGCTCTGCATTTTCCGGGGGTGGACGTAATTCCACTTTCACGGAATCCGTTTTAAGGTCGCACCGGCTCCCCCGAGTCTCGTTAGGCTCCGGGTGAGTGCCATATCCTTCTGTTGGAGAGTTTCACGCGATGGCGCTGTCGAGCATGACTGGCTTTGCCCGAAGCCATGGCGGAAGCGGTCCCTACACGTTCGAATGGGAGCTGAAATCGGTCAACGCCAAGGGCTTTGACCTGCGGTTGCGGCTGCCGCCGGGCTGGGACGAACTGGAAGCCCTCGCCAAGAAGCGCGCCGGCGAGCTGCTGTCGCGCGGCACGGTCTACGCCAATCTAACCGTCAAGCGCACCGATGCGGCGCAGACCATCCGGATCAACGAGGACGTGCTGGCTGCCGTCGTGAAGGTCGCAGGTGAGCTCGCGCAGCGGATCGACGCGGTGGCGCCGAGCATCGATGGGCTGCTCGGCATCAAGGGCGTCATCGAGGTGGTCGAGCCTGACAGCAACGAGGACGAGGACAAGGCGGCACGCGAGGCGGCGGCGAAGGCGTTCGAGCAGGCGCTCGGCAGCCTCGTCGAGATGCGCCGCCGCGAAGGCGATGCGCTGGGCGCGATCCTGATGCAGCGGATGGACGAGATCGAGCGGCTCGCCAGGCGCGCCGAGGCGGCGCCGGGCCGCAAGCCCGATGCGATCAAGGCGCGGCTTGCCGAGCAGATCGCGGCGCTGCTGGAGACCTCCGATCGCTTCGATGCCGACCGGCTGAGCCAGGAGGCGATCCTGATCGCCACCAAGGCCGATATCCGCGAGGAGCTCGACCGCATCGCCTCGCATATCGCCCAGGCGCGCGAGATGATCGGCAAGGGCGGCCCGGTGGGACGGCGGCTCGACTTCCTCGCCCAGGAGTTCAATCGCGAGGTCAACACCGTCTGCTCGAAATCGAACGACGTCGAATTGACCAATACCGGACTTGAGATGAAGAACGTGGTCGAGCAGTTCCGCGAACAGGTCCAGAATCTGGAGTGAATGATGACGGCGCAGGGTTTTGACGGCGTTGAGCGGCGCGGACTGATGTTCGTCCTGTCGTCGCCCTCGGGCGCCGGCAAGACGACGCTGTCGCGCATGCTGATCGAGCGCATGCCGGATTTGAAGATGTCGGTGTCGGCGACCACGCGCGCGAAACGGCCGGGCGAGGTCGAGGGCCGCGACTATTTCTTCGTCGATAAGGCGAAGTTCGAGGCGATGGCTAAGCAGGGCGAGCTCTTGGAATGGGCCACCGTGTTCGACAATCGCTACGGCACACCGCGCGCGCCGGTCGAGGCGGCGCTCGCGGCCGGCCAGGACGCGCTGTTCGACATCGATTGGCAGGGCACCCAGCAGTTGCGCGAGAAGGCGCGTGCCGACGTGGTCAGTGTCTTCATCCTGCCGCCGTCAGCCGCCGATCTCGAGAAGCGGCTGCATACCCGTGCGCAGGACTCGGAGGAGGTCATCCGGGGGCGGATGAACCGCGCCACCCATGAGCTGAGCCACTGGGCGGAGTACGATTACATCGTCGTCAACCAGAACGTCGACGACGCCTTCGCCGAGGTGCAATCGATCCTGAAGGCGGAGCGTCTCAAGCGTGAGCGCCGCACCGGCCTCACTGAATTCGTGCGCGGCCTGCAGCGTCAGCTCGAGAAGTAGCTGACCGCGATCGTGATGCGATCGCGGGGATCGCATCACGTCTCATGTCCTCGCTCGAGCGCAGTCTAGTTCGCCGCGCTGCGCGCCAACCGCTGCAGCATGGCTGCGATCTGCTGGTTGTCTTGCTCCCTTTGATCCAGATCGCGCGCGGTCTCGCGACGCGCAACCGGCGTCTCGGTACGGCGCGCAGCCGGTGTCTCGGAGCGGCGCGGCACCGGTGTCTCGGAGCGGCGCGGCGCTGCCTCGGACAGGCGCAGCGGACGGTCGCGGCCGACCACGGACATCGGTGGTGCCGGCTCGGTGTGGAGTGAATCCCAGGGCGCGCGCCACTCCTCCTTGATTTCATAAGGCGGCGTCCGCGTGCGCGTCAGGCCGAACACCAGCGCGCTGACGAGGCCGGCCAGCGCCAGGGCACCGACCATCACGATCAGCAGCATCTGCGTCGAGGACGACGATTTCTCCGCGGGCGCTTCGGCCGCGGCAGAGGCGGCAGGAGCGGTCGCGGCCGCCTGTTGCGGCGTTGTATCCGCCTGCGCGACCACCGTCGGCTGGTCTGCGGTGTGCCGGGTTCCGTTGGTTCCGGCCATGCTCGACGCATCCAGCCATCTCGTGTTCACGGCCGACGGCTGGGCGGTCGCGTCGGGCGGCGCAGCAGACGCCGCCGGATCGGTTGCCGCCGTGCTGCGGGCCTGACCGGCATCGGGGCCTGCGACCGGCGCGGCCGCGGCCTGCGGCGAGGGCCATTCGGCATGGGCATCGGAGACCGATTTGCGCATCGCCGGCTGCGGCGTCGGCTTGGTAGGTGGCGGCGCCGCGTCGGCCGTGGCCGTGTCGGGCGCGGCGGCCGGCTGCTGCTGCGCGGCCGTGGTCTTGGCAGCCTTGTCCTTGGCCTCACCGAGATACCAGCACTTCTTCTTCGTGCGGTCGAGATGGTAGAACCAGTGGCTTCCCGCAGGCGCGGTTGCCTTGGGAGCGGACAGACAGGTGTCCGCCGTATTCGCCGTATTGGTGCTCGCCGTATTGGCGGCCGTCTGGGCCATGGCGCTGAAGCTGGCGCCGGCCAGGATGCTGGCGGCAAGCGCCGCAGCGAATTTCGCTGAACGATTTGACATACGCGTCCCCGGTATTCTTTTTTACGCAAACGCTGGTGACGCCAATCTCGGTAAAGAGTTGGGTCGCAATGCGCCGCAAATCCGGAGCGGGTAGGGCTTAATTGGGGCTTGCGACGCCCCGCAATTGCGGCGCGCCGGTGGCCAGAAATCGCGCTGGTTCGGTCAGGGAACGGCCTACCGTTTTGACGCGGTCCAGCGGCCCTTGCATCCGTCAGATCGCACGAACGAGCCGGAGCCACTGCGGGCCGAGAAACGGCCCGAGCTGGTCCAGCTCAAGCCTCGGGCCGATCCGCTTCCCGTCGTGGACCCATTGGGGCTGACACGTCCGGAACTCAGCTCTCCCGAAATGCTGCCGCCTGAGATCACCAGCCGTTCGGTGCTGGAGCCGCAAGGCGACCCCTCGGCGACAACCACCCACGAACCATCGAAATTGCCGCCACCGCCGCCTTCACCGCTGGTTTTCCGCGTCGCGCGGCGCGGCGCCTCCGAGCTTCGTGCAGGCTTTGACGGTGCGACGGCGCGCGGCGCCTGGCGGGTCCCGGACAGCGACTTCTCGTCATTGCCGATGCTGCCGCCGCTGCTGCCGGACTGCGCGAGCGCGGCCGCCGAACCGGTAAGGCAGAGCAGGGCAGAGAGCAGGGTCATTCGGATGTTCGGCTGAAGCATCGTGTGCATGGTCGGGCATGTCCAAATTCTTGATCTACAAATTCAGGGTCCGGGGCAGCGCTATTGTTTGGTGGCGGACCAGGTCCCGCCGCAGCCGTCGGAGCGGCGGAACGTTCCCGAACCACTGCGGCCGGACAGCCGACCCGACCCGATCGAGGTCAAGCCGTTGGCCTGGAAAACGGAGCGCGCCGCGCCGCTGGGGCTGACGGATCCGGTGAGCCCTTCGCCGATGATCCTGCCGCTCGTGATCACGACCGCGCCGGAGCCGGTGCCGCCGCAACCGACTGACGTGACGACCCAGGCGCCGTCGACGCTACCGCTACCGCCACCGCCGCTCTTGCGCGCGGCGGGGCGCGGCTCGTCCGCTTCCGGCTTGGTGCGCCGGGCCGGTCGATCGGTCTCGACCGAGCGGGGCGCGGCGCGCGAGCCGGACAGCGACTTCTCGTCATTGCCGATGCTGCCGCCCGAGCTGCCGGACTGCGCAAGCGCGGCCGTTGAGCCGAGGGCGGAAAGCAGCAAAGCGGAAAAAAGGAAGGATCGAGGCATCGAGTGAAACATGCTTGTCATTCTCGGCCTTATTCAAAATGATCGTCAGCAAATTCAGTGTCCGGCGCCGTCGGCGCAGACGGCATCGATAATGCGACAGGATTTCCCGGCCTTGCCACACTCGTCAAGTGCGGCGGTCCTGGCGCGATCGAGCGTGTCGCGCTGGATCAGCGACCAGGACTTGCTCGAGATTGCGAACGCGCCGCAGCGTGAGCCGTAGAACGAAAGCTCGAGGGTGCATTTGGCGCCGCCGCATTTGGCGCGCGCGTCGTCGACCGCGGCGCGCCGCGACGCGTGCTTCCAGGAGATGCCCCATTTGTCGATGTCGGGGCCATAGACGATCGATCCCCAGGGCTGCAGGTCCTCCATCTTGCGCAGCCGCGTCAGCAAGCCCTCGGTCGCTTCGCCGGTCGGCGTCATCGCGACCTTCTCCTGGAATTTGCTGATCGCCGCGCGCATGCCGTTCTTGCTGTCGATCGGCTCGGGATCGAAATTGTGCTCATAGAGCCGGTCGCTCAATTCACGCAGCAGTGCCGGATCCCTGATCTGAATGCGGTCGGGATCGGGCCGCAACGTGCCCGGCGATTGCGGCTCGGGCTGCGGCGCGACCGCAACCTTCTGCTCGGCCGCGGCCGCCGGCGGCACGAAATAGAAGGTCCCGTCGATCGGCGACGACGAGACCCAGGGCTGCTGCGATCCGCCGGTCGCGCGCTTCACGGCAAGGCCGACCTGGTTGAAGGTCTGGAAGATGTCGAGCCCGGCGAGCTTGATCGTGGAGGCCAGCGCCCTGGTGTAGGGGCTGTGGCCGTCGGTGCCGTCCTGCGCAACGTTGCCGGGCTGCGTGGCGTAGGAAATCAGCGTGCCCTCGGGCGCGCGCATTTGCGCCAGGCCGCCGTCGGCGGCGCGCAGGCCGTGTCCGCCGAACGGATTGTTCCGGCAGGCATCGAGGATCACCATGTTGAGCCGCGTGCCGGAGCCCTGCATCTGCCTCAGCACCAGGTTGACGTCGAGCATCTGGAAATCGACGTCAGCCTCGCGCGTGGCGTTGGCGTTGACCGGCACCAGGTAGTTCGCGCCGGACACCTGAACGCCATGACCGGCGTAATAGAACAGCGCGACGTCGGCGCCCTGCACCTGCCGGCCGAAGCTCTGGACGGCGATGTCCATGCCCGACTTGTCGAGATCGAGCTGGGCGCGGCCGCCGATCAGGGTGAAGCCGAGGCTTGCCAGCGTCTCGGACATCAGCGTGGCATCGCTGCGGGGATTATCGAGCCGGGTGACGTTCTGGTAGGCGGAATTGCCGATCACCAGGGCAACGCGCTTCTCGGTGGCCGCGTGCGCCACGCCGACGAATGCCTGCCACAGCAGCGCCAGCAGCGCCGCGGCCGCCAGGCTCCTGTCTTGCACAGCCCCGTGCATCCCCGTGATCCTCTCAGCCTCGCTGGCAGACTACCAGCGTGCGCGGGAGGACAAAAGCGCAGTTGGGCCGGCCGGGCGCGACCAATTGCGCTCAGTGACATCGCACAGGGAGTACCCCGCCGGGAGCTTGCGCGGCGGCGGGATGGTTCGTTAAGCGCGCATGATCTCCGCGCAAACGCGTTCCGCGTTTGTCGCGAGGGAAAACCGCTTCACACTTTTCCGGATCATGCGTTAATTCTTCAGGACGATGCGTCCCACGACCTTGCCGGCGCGTAGTTCGTCGATCCATTTCTGGACGTCGGCCATCGGCTCTTCCTTCATCGGCGTCGGCTTGATCTTGCCGGCACGCGCAAGCGCCATCAATTCCTGGCCTTCGGCCAGCGTGCCCACCATGAAGCCCTCGATGGTCATGCGCTTGTAGACCCACTGCACCATCGGCAGCGCGAACTGGCCGCCCATCAGGCCTGAGACCACGATCTTGCCGCCGCGCGCCACCGCGGAGACCGCAAACGCCATCGACTTCTCGTTGCCGGCAAAGTCGACGACACCGTCGAAGCCGCCGTCGCTCTCCTTCAACATACGCTTGACGACATCGGGCTCGGCGGGGTCGTAGGCGGCTGCGGCACCATTCTTCAGCGCGGTCTCGCGGGCCGCGGGGCTGAGATCGGCGACCGTGATCTTTTGCTTGAACATCGCTTGCGCGAACGACAGGCCCATCATGCCGACGCCGCCAAGGCCGATCAGCAGCAGATTGCGCTGGCGCGGGCGATCGACCAGACGCTTCAGCGCGCCATAGGCGGTGACGCCGGAGCACATCAGCGTGGCGGCCTGGTTGACCGGCAGCGGATCGTAGTCGAGCAAATATTTTGCGTCGGGCACCAGCACGTGGGTGGCGAAGCCGCCATCGATCGAGACGCCGAGGAAGCGCTGCTTGACGCAGAGGTTCTCGTCGCCGGCGAGGCAGTCGCGGCACTGGCCGCAGCCGATCCAGGGGAAGACGGCCTTCTTCGATCCGACCAGATCCTTCGGCGCATCGGGGCCGACCTCGTCGACGACGCCGGCGATCTCATGGCCGAGCGTGAAGGGCAGGGTCATGCCGCGGGTGGTGTCGAGCTTCTTGCCGCCGCCGAGATCGGCGTAACCGTCCTGGATGTGGAGATCGGAATGGCACAAGCCGCAACGTTCGATGCGCACCAGCACCTCGCGTCCTTGCGGCTTCGGCGTGTCGATGATGGTTTCGCACAGCGGTGCATCGAATTTGACAAGGGATTGGCGAACCATACGCGCCATTACGTTTTCTCCTGATGTTTTATTTTGTGGACCGTGTATCGGCCAATTCCCGCGCCATGGCAACAAAGCCCGCGACCGGAATGGTTTCGGCGCGCCGCGTCGCATCGACCTGGGCTGCGGCGGCAAGCCGCGCCGGATCGGCCGACAGCGATTTCAGGCTCTGGCGCAGCATCTTGCGGCGCTGGCCGAAGGCGGCGGCCGCCACCTGCTCGAGCATGCGGCGGTCGCATGGTTCGGGTGCGGCGCGCGGTATCAATCGTACCACCGAGGAGGTGACCTTCGGTTGCGGCACGAATGCTGCGGGCGAAATGTCGAACAGGATCTTGGTCTCGGCGCGCCAGTTGGCGAGCACCGCAAGCCGGCCATACGCCTCCTCATCCTCATGGGCGACGATGCGCTCAGCGACCTCGCGCTGGAACATCAGCACCATGGTGTCGTACCAGGGCGGCCACGGTTCGATCGACAGCCAGTCGACCAAGAGCTGGGTTGCGATGTTGTAGGGCAGGTTGGCGACGATCTTGGCCTTGCCGCCATCAAGCAGGGGACGCGGATCGAAATCTTGCGCATCGCCATGCACGATCTCGATACGGCCGGGATAGCGCTTCACGATGTAGTCGAGCGCGGCAAGCGCCCGCTCGTCGCGCTCGATGGCGATCACGCGTTTGGCGCCGAGTGCAAGCAGCGCGCGTGTCAATCCGCCGGGCCCGGGCCCGACCTCGATCACGGTGCAGTCTTCCAGCGGGCCCGCCGCGCGGGCAATCCGCGCGGTGAGATTGAGATCGAGCAGGAAATTCTGGCCGAGAGATTTGCGCGCCGACAGCGAATGCTCGCGAATGACGTCGCGCAGCGGTGGCAGATCGTCGATCGCGCTCACGTCGTGCGCGCGGCCGCCATACGCGCGGCGAGCCGGAGCGCGGCGATCAGGCTCGAGGGATTGGCCTTGCCGGTGCCCGCGATATCGAACGCGGTGCCGTGGTCGGGCGACGTCCGGATGAAGGGCAGTCCCAGCGTGACGTTGACGGCGTCCTCGAACGCGACGGTCTTGATCGGGATCAGCGCCTGGTCGTGATACATGCAGATCGCGCAATCATAGTTTTTTCGCGCGGCTGCGTGGAACATGGTGTCGGCCGGCAGCGGGCCGCGGACGGCAATGCCGTCGCGGCGCAGGATCTCGACGGCGGGCGCGACGATCTCGACGTCCTCCATGCCGAGCGTGCCGTCTTCGCCGGCATGCGGATTGAGGCCGGCAACGGCAAGGCGCGGTGCCGCGAGGCCGAACCGCGCCTTCATGTCCGCGACCACGATCCGCGCCGTCGACACGATCAGATCGGTCGACAATTGCGCCAGTGCCTCGCGAACCGAAACGTGGATCGTCACCGGGACGACGGCGAGTGCCGGCGACCACAGCATCATCACCGGCTGCGGTGCGCGCCCGCTGCGGGCGGCAAGCTCGGCGAGGAATTCGGTATGGCCGGGATGACGGAAGCCGGCGCGGTACAGCACGTTCTTGGCGATCGGATTGGTGACGACGGCGCCGGCCTTGCCGGACGCGACATCGGCGACGGCTTGACGGATCGAGGCCAGCGCGGCGGCGGCACTGCTGTCGTCCGGCTCGCCCGGTCGCGCCGTCACCGCCTTGCCGGTCGCAACGACGGGCAGGGCGCGTGCAAACGCCGCGGCCGCCTCCTCGGCGCTGACCTCGGCAAACTCGACGGCAAGCCCGAGCGTCCTGGCGCGTTCGGCAAGGGATACGCGGTCGCCAAGCAGGTAGAACGGCGGCAGATCGAGTTCGCGGCGGCGCAGCCATGCTGCGAGCGTGATGTCGGGGCCGATGCCTGCGGGCTCGCCGGATGTCAGTGCGAGAGGTTGAGCCATGCGTCAACGATAGTCGATCATCGCCCGCCTGGGTATTCGATCATCGCGGCTTTTCGGACTTCCTGCAGGTAGGCTTTCGACTTCGCCTCGTACTTCTGCACGTACATCTTGTCCCGCACCTCACGCTTCTTCGGCGTGTCCACGGTGGTTGCCTTCCTGCCGCAGAGCGCGACCATTTCGATGCCCTGCTTGGTGACTTCAGGAGGGGTGAGGTGGCCGACCGGGGTCTTGTCCAGGATGTCGCGCAGCGCCTGCGGCAGGTCGGCCGAGGTCTTGACGACGATTTCGCGGATCGCGGCGTTGCGCATCGACTTGAAGGAGGTGTTGGCCTCCTCGCAAGAGGTCACGCGCTCGCGCAGGCTCTCCGCTTCCTTGCGGCGGCTCTCGAACTCCGACTGCGGCGCGCCGCGGGGGATGATCAGGACGACCGGCTGCATCCTGTATTCGAACGCTTCGGCGTCCGCGGCTTCTCCGGTTTCCTTGACCGCGTTGTTGACGTCCTTTTCGCCGACCTGCAGGCTTTCCTTGAAGCGGCCGCGGACCAGGCTGGTCCAGACCATGTCGGCCCTGATGCGCTGTTTCAGCGTATCCGGGCGGATGCCCTTGCTCTCCAGCACCTTGGTGAGCTGATCGTTCGAAAGCCGCATCCGCTGCGCCATTCCGCCGTAGGACTGTTCGATATCGTTGGCGGAGGGATCAACGCCAAATTTCTTGGCTTCCTTGATCTTCAGCTTCTCATCGATCAGGTCGTCGAGGACGGCCTTTCGATCGGGGGCCTTGCCGCCGGTGAGGGCGTTCAGCTTGGCGCGCATCTCGATGTCGTAGTTGGTGATGGGCTCGCCATTGACCATCACAGCGATGGTCTGGGCGTGCAATCGCGCACCGCCTGCCAGCAGGAGGGCAAGCGCCAGCACGGTACTCAACAACAGGGAATGGCGGCGCGTCGGCGGGCTAGCAGTCGTCATTATTGTCATGTCAGCCGTTTAAACCAATTCAAGCCGGAGCCACAGGCCCCCGGGCAATTCAAGCCCCTTGCCAGCACCCTCGCTCGCTACTGCACGCCAGCCGAACTGCTGGTCGTGGAGGTTTGCGCGATCGTCCGCAGGCCGATCTGGAACATGAACGCGTGGCTGAGGACGGGCGGTGTCGAGCCCGCCTGATAGGTATAGGAAGTGACATAGTTGGCCGCCAGCACGAAGCAGTCGTCCACATAGCCCGCGCCGAACGCGTACTGGTTGATTTTGTTCGCTTCAAGGTCCCAGCGCGCAGCGCCCTGAACCACCCAGTTCGACGCCACCTTGACCGATCCGCTGGTGAGAACGCCTTCGCGGCGCGTCAGGTAGCCGAGTTCCGGCTGCGCTGCATAATCGCCGTACGTGACGGCGACCGACCAGCGGTCGAAATTCGCGCTCGCCGTGGCCTCGAACCGGTTGATGTTCCAGGTTGCCTCATCCATCCGCGAGCGCACGCTGAACGTATAGGTGCGGTTCGGCGAATAGGCGACGCTCGCGACATAATCCGAGCGCGGGTTCTGCAGGCCGGAGTCGACACCGGTGTTGGTCATGTCGGTGACCGCGAACGAATTCAGCCCGAACATCTGGTAGGACTGTCCGAACATCGTCTTGACGCTGCCGCCGCGATCGAACTGCGTGGTGGCCTGCACGCCGACATTGGCGCGGCCGCCGCCCTCGACACGGTCATAGCCGGAGAACTTGTCGACCGCGAACAGGTTGCTGGTGTCGAACACCAGGCTCTGTGCATCCTCGTTTGGCAGCTTGCCGGCATCAGGCTCGTTGGGCCGGATGATGACCTGCGCGATTGGCTCGACGGTGGTCGTGCCCCACGGCTGCACATTGATGAACGGGTAGCGGTATTCGAAGCCGACGGTCGGCATCGCGCGGACCGTCTGGGTGTCGCCGACCGGCAGGAAGTTGGAAACGCCCGGCTGATTCGAGACGTCGGCATTGATGGCGTCGGCGCGGATGCTGGCGAACGGCGTCCAGATCTGGCCGAACGGGTCGGTGTAGGACTTGCGCCACTGCGCCTCGGCGGTCAGCCTTGTGTAGGTCCCCGGCATGCCGCGCAGCAGGCACTGCGACGGCGTCCGCGCCAGCGGATCTGCGGACGTCAAACTGCACAGGCCGGCGGTGTTAGCAAGCGTCGTGATCGGATCGAACACCGCGGTTTCGCGGGTCAGGTTGACGAAGTTCATCCTGTAGGAGAGCTCGCCACCCAGGATCGGGCTGTTGATCACGTTGTTGTAGTCGATGACGGGGGCGACCACGGGCACCTGGTTCTGGTTGCCCGAGTAGCTCAGGTAGTAGATCGCGCGCGCGTCAAAGTAGCTGCGGTTGCCGACACCGGTCAGATAGAGCTGCGAGATCGCCTCGGTGGGCAGCGACAGGAACGATCCGAACGGGTCCTTGTACTGGGCGAGCCGGTAGTCGGACATGAAGAAGTAGTCGGACAGCACCACGCCGTCCCAGCCCCAGACCCATTTGTCGTTCAGCGCGAACTGACCCTTGGTGTCGACGCCCCAGCGGAACTGGCGATCGCCGGGCTGGCCGGCAAACTGGCCTTGATCGAGCTGGTCGATGCCGTAGAGCCGGATCTGATAGGAGCCGTCCGCCAAGCGCTGGCGGAATTCGCTCTGGAACAGCACGCCCTGCTTCGACGTGATGCGCGGATTGAAGGTGGCGTCCATGTCAGGCGCGATCGCCCAGTAATAGGGGATTTCGACGCCGTAGCCGAACGCCGTGTACGACGTGAAGCCCGGCATCAGGAAGCCGCTCTTGCGCTTCACGGTCGGATCGGGCGTCGAGAAATAGGGCAGATACGCCATCGGGACGCCGAAGAACTCGATCTGGGCGTTCTCGAAATAGAGCATCTTCTCGGTCTGGTCATGGATGATCCGCGCGCCCTTGACCTGCCAGAGCGGCGGCTTCTTCGGATCATCCTTACAGGGCGCGCAGGCGGTATAAACGCCGTTGTCGAACACCGTGTAATTGCCGCTGGAGCGATCGGCGCGGGTCGCCGCCATCCGGGTCTGGTCTTCGGTATCGACGCGCAGCGAATCGACGAAACCGTCGCGGTAGTCGTCGCTGAGATCCATGATGTTGGCGTAGGTGATCTTGCCTTCCGCATCGGTCATGCGGATGTTGCCTTCGGCGTGAAGACGCTTGGTCTTCTGGTCGTAGATGACCTTGTCGGCCTCCACGCTGGTGCCGTTGTAGAACATCTGCACGTTGCCGACGGCCGAGATGCGGCTGTTGTTGTAGTCGTAATCGACCTCGGTCGCCTGAACGAGCATCTGCCCGTCGTTCTTGGCCGGCGGGCGGGTCGGCTTCGGCGGACGCGGATTGTAGGTGAAGGACTGCGCGTGCGCCGGCGTCGCCACGACGATGTCGAGCGCGCTGACCACGACGAGCGCGGTGAGGAGGGCGGAGATCGAGGCGCCAAAAGCGGCCACGCGGCTCCGTTGACGGCGCAGGGCACTGCGCCGCCCGAATGCAGGCGACATCAACTGGCGGGCGGCGACTGTAGCCACTACCCGTCCTCCTGGTACAGCAAGGCTAAGAAGCCGGTGAGGCTACCCACAACGACAGGCAACCACGCCGCAGCGATGGGATGCATCAACTCAGCCTTGCTCAAATCTTCAGTTACTTTCGACAGAACGTAGAGCAGAAAGCCTGCGCCCACGCCACTCAAAACCATCTTCTGCACGCCGCCCATCCGGAAGAAACGAAGGCTCACAGAAGCCGCCAACATCACCATCGCAGCCAGCAAAAATGGCTGCGCGATGAGCTTTTGATACTGCAAGCGATAGCCCGCCGTCGCGAACCCCGAACTCTCCGACGAACGGATGTAGGTCGGCAGTTGCCAAAAGGACACAGTTTCGGGGGTGGAGAAACTGTTGCGCACCTGTGCCGGAGTAAGGGTGGTGGTCAGGTAGAAGGTGTCCTGGTCCTGCGGAGGCTTGTCGAGGGTGTATCTGCGTACGCCCTTGAACACCCAGCGCCCTTCTTCGAGCGCCGCTTCGCGGGCTTCGATTCGCTCCTTGAACTGCAGCGCCGTATCGAATCGAAACACGGTGAGGCCGGTCAGCCGGACGCCCTGCTGCTCGCTGCGGGCCGCATTGATGATCGCCTGACCCTCATCGTTGATCTGGTTCAGCCAGAAGCCGGCCGCATCCTGGATGCCGCCGCCCGGCGCCGAGCCGAACAGCTCGGCCTCCATGCGTTTGGACAGCTCGCGCAGATTGGCCGACACCGGATTGTAGGCCGTGGTCGCGAAGACGCCGAGCACGATCGCACTGACCAGCGCCGGCGAGATGAATTGCCAGGCCGACACGCCGGCGGCGCGCGCCACGACGAGCTCCAGCCGCCGCGACAAAGCGAGATAGCAGGTCATCGCGCCGATCAGCACGCAGAACGGCATCAGCTTCTCGAGCAGTTGCGGCACGCGAAACAGCGAGGTCTCCGCGACCGTGATCGCGGAGGCCCCGACGAGGCCCGACGTCTTGCGCACCATCTCGATGTAGTCGACCAGCACGAGCAGCACGAAGATGCCCGCGAACACGCCCACCGCCGCGACGACGAAGCGGCCGGCGAAGTAACGTCCGAGCGTGTTTGTCACTATGCTCATGCGGTTGCCGGCCTCCCGAAGAGGCGCGCAATGCGCTCGTTGTTCCTGTTGATCGCTTCCATCAGCGCCGCCGGCGGCTCGACGACCACACCGCCGACGATCATCCAGATGCCGATGGCGATGCCGCCGAACAGCATCAGATACTGCACCAGCGCCGCCAGCGGCGACTTCACCGCCACGACGGAGCAGGCGAATCCGACCATGCGCAGCCCGAACACCGCGAACACCGAGCCGCCGATCGAGAAATTGCGGCTTTGGCGCGTGGTGCGCGGCGCACCGAGGAAGGCAAAGGTGAGGGCAGCGAATGCGAACGGATAGATCGGCGCCATGAAGCGATCATGCAGCTCGGCGAAGAACTGGCCCGACAGCTGTTGATAGGTCTGATCGTTCTCGTCCGGCCACATCAGTTCCCAGAGGTAACGTTCGCGAATCCCGAGCGTGACGTCGCGGCCCTGCGAGAATTTCGACATGTCGAAGGCGTAGCGCTGAAACACCACCAGCGTCGGATCGCGCTTGCCGACTTCGAATCGCTCGAGATTGCCGTCCTCCAGCACGAGATACGAGCCGCTCTCGTTCTTCAGCACGGTGCCGTGGTCGGCGACGATGGTGACGCGCTGCTGCGGATCGCGGCGGTCGTCGACGAAGACGCCGCCGAGCACGCCGCCGGGCAGGCGCTCGCGGATGCGAATCGTCAGATTCTGGTCGAGCTGGGCAAAGCGGCCGGGCTGCAGGATGTTGGTCAGCACGTCGGCGGTGATCTCGGCATCCCACTGCTTGATTCGGCGCATGCCGTCGGGGGCGAGATAGGCGCCGATGAAGGCGACCAGCGCCGCGACCACGCAGGTGGCAAAGAAGAACGGCCGGAACAGCCGGAACGGCGAGAAGCCCGCCGCGTTCATCACGATGATTTCGGAATCGGTCGCGAGCTTGTTCAGCGTGTGGGAGATCGCGATCATCAGCGCGATCGGGGCGATGATCAGGACCAGGGCCGGGATCACGAGACCGGTGATGCCGAGGAAGGTCAGGATGGTCTGACCCTGGCTCGTCATCAGGTCGATGCCGCGCAACGCCTGCGTAATCCAGATCACGCCGGTGAGGCTGACCAGGACAAGCGCAAACGACGCCAGCGTCGTCTTGAAGATGTACTTGTCGATCGACCCCATCGCTACCGCACGACCCCCAACGACCCCCTTCGCACACCAAAACGCACGGCTTTCGACCAATCCCGTCAACCCGGGTTCCCCTTTGGTCGAGCCGCGGACCCGTCCGGCTCACACTCTCACTACCATCCCTTTGATCCATCAACAAAATGGCCGAGCCAAGGCGCGCTTAATTTATGGTTAATTATTCGCTTTTGTGACCTTCCGGCCACTCCGGCGCTTGGCAGCAGCGCGGCCGACAGGTCATAGTGTGTCACAAGCTCGGTCCGGGGCATTCCGGACCGCTATCGCAATGCTCACCCCGCGTGCCGGAAGGACCGCCTCAGGTCCGAGCAACACCCTGAGTTCTGGAGGATTTTCCTATGTCCGACGCCGTCAAGGTCGGCTTTGTCCCATTCTCCGCGTCTGCTCGCGGCATTCTGGTGGTCTTTTGCGACGAGCAGTTGAAGCTGGGAGCCGCCACCCGGAAGGCGCTGGGAGCTGCCGCCGAGACGGTGAAGCGGGCCGCGGCCGCCAACCAGTTCAAGGGCAAGAGCGGGGCAACCCTCGACATCCTGGCGCCGGAGGGAATCAAGGTCGAGCGGCTGATCGTGATCGGCACCGGCACGCCGGCCGACCTCAAGGAGAAGGATTTTCTCAAATTCGGCGGTGTGGCGGCCGGCAAGCTGAACGCCGGCAGCGCTGCGATGACCGTCTTCGCCGAACTGCCCGATGCCGCGATGGCGGCTGGCCAGGCGGCGGCGATCGCCACCGGCATCCGCCTGCGCGCTTACAAGTTCGACCGCTACAAGACCAGGAAGAAGGACGAGGACGGCGCCGTGCGGGCCGACGTCTCGATTGCGGTCGACGATGTTGCTGCCGCCAAGAAAGCCTTCGCGCCCGAGGCCTCCATTGTCGACGGCGTGAACCTGGCGCGTGAGCTCGTCAACGAGCCGCCGAACGTACTGTACCCCGAAGAGTTCGCGCGTCGCGCAAGCCAGCTTCGCAAGCTCGGGGTCAGTGTCGAGGTGCTCGACGTCAAGGCGATGACCAAGCTCGGCATGGGCGCGCTGCTCGGCGTCGCGCAGGGATCGGCGCGGCCCGGTCGCACCGTGATCATGCGCTGGAACGGCGGCAAGAAGAGCGAGGCGCCGGTCGCGTTCGTCGGCAAGGGCGTCTGCTTCGACACCGGCGGCATCTCCATCAAGTCGGCCGGCGGCATGGAGGATATGAAGGGTGACATGGGCGGCGCAGCCTGCGTGGTCGGGCTGATGCACGCGCTCGCCGTGCGCAAGGCCCGCGTCAACGCGGTCGGCGCCATCGGCCTCGTCGAGAACATGCCCGACGGCAATGCCCAGCGTCCCGGCGACATCGTCACCTCGATGTCGGGCCAGACCATCGAAATCATCAACACCGACGCCGAGGGGCGCCTCGTGCTCGCCGACGTGCTCTGGTACGTCGCCAAAAAGTTCAAGCCGAAATTCATGGTCGATCTTGCAACGCTGACCGGCGCCATCATGGTCGCGCTCGGCACCGACCACGCCGGCATGTTCTCCAACAATGACGAACTCGCCGAACGGCTGGCCAAGGTCGGGCTGGAGACCGGCGAGAAAGTGTGGCGCATGCCGCTCGGTCCCGAATACGACAAGCAGATCGACTCGCAATTCGCCGACATGAAGAACACCGGCGGGCGCAATGGCGGCTCGATCACGGCCGCGCAATTCCTGCAGCGTTTCGTCGACGGCACGCCCTGGGCCCATCTCGACATCGCCGGCACCGCGATGGGCGCGCAGAAAACGGAGATCAATCAGAGCTGGGGTTCTGGTTATGGCGTCCGGCTGCTCGAGCGGCTGGTCTCCGAGTATTATGAGGCCAAGAAATAGAGTGTCGGCCGCCGCATGACCGAGGTTCTGTTCTACCATCTGCAGAACATGACGCTGGAAAGCGTGCTGCCGCCGCTGCTCGAGAAGTCACTCGAGCGCGGCTGGCGCGTGGTCGTGCAATCGACGTCGCAGGAACGCGCCGAGACGCTCGACGCGCATCTGTGGACCTACAGCGACGATTCGTTCCTGCCGCACGCGACCTCGCGCGTGGCCGACGCGCAGGACCAGCCGATCATCCTGTCGATCGAGGAGGGCAATCCGAACCGGGCCAATGTCCGCTTCCTGGTCGACAACGCGGCGCTCCCGGCCGACTGCGACAGCTACGAGCGGGTGGTGCTCGTGTTCAACGGTGACGACCCCGACGCGCTGGCTTCGGCCAGGGAAAGCTGGACCGCTTGCAAAGCCCGCGGCTTCGAGGTCACCTATTGGCAGACCGACGAGCGGGGACGCTGGCAGCGCCAATAGCGATATCGACGAATTAATGATAATTCGAGGTTTCCTTCGAGTTTCCCGGGGCGGGCCACGGTCATGCCGCAAAGTGATGTTCGGACAAGCCCTTAGGTAAAGGGGTCAGGAGCCTTGTCGATCGTGCGAGACGGAACATTCAGTCGGAAGTCGCTGCTGGCCTTGCTGGTGCTTGCGCCGGGTCTTGCCGGCTGCTCGAGCGGATCCGACATTTTTTCGCGCGACGCGGATTGGTTCTCGCGTCCCGGACGGGTGTTCATTCGCAACATCTCGATCGAATCGCCGCCGCTTACGCCGGACAAGCCCGTGACCAACGACGATCTCGTCAGTGCTGACGGAGGCTGTCCGGGCATGGCGCCGCCGGCCGGTGCCGCCGGTGCGAACGCGTTGGCCGACGGGGCTGCCGCGGCACCGCCGCCGCAGCCGACGGGCGGCAGCGTCGCGCTTGGTCACACCGAATGCGACGTCGTGCGCGGCATCGGTGCCCCCGACAGTGTGAACTTGTCGAGCGGGCCGGGCGGCGGGCGCGTCGCAGTCGTGACCTGGTCGCGCGGTGCGCGCGCCGGTATCTATACGTTCAGCTCAGGGCGTCTGACGTCGGTCGAGCGTGGCCCGGATCCCGCGCCGGAGCCGAAGGCAGTCAAGCCGAAGAAGAAAAAGACCGCGCACAGCTAGAGCATTTTTGCCGCAGCGGCAGGTCGACGCCTGCATGCGCGGGCATAACACCGGTAAGAATGAGAGCCCAGGCTCCCTCCGCACGTCGTCCCTGCGAAAGCAGGGACCCATACTCCGCGGCGGATGTGGTTAAGGGGACTCGTCGTTCGACGATCGCGCAACAATGACCATCTGTGGTTATGGGTCCCTGCTTTCGCAGGGACGACACCGGATATGTGGCTCCGCCCGGCGGATCAAATCTAGTTCGCGGCCTCGTCAAGTTCGGCGCTGGCTTCCAGCCACTCTTCCTCGGCGCGCTGCAATGCGGTTTCCGCGCCGGCACGCGCCTTGGTCAGCTGTGCGGCCTGTTTGGGATCGCGCGTGAAAATATCGGGCAGCGCCAGCGCGGTATCGATCTTGCCAATGATGCCGTTGATGCGCTCGATTTCGGCCTCGGCCTGCGTGATCCGTTGCCTCGGTGAAGAGCGCTTGTCATTGCGGTTGCGTTCGGGCCGTGCCGGCTCCTTGACGCGCTCGCGTGATGCCGGGCGGCCGTCATTGGCCGACAGGATCATGCGTCGATAGTCGTCGAGATCGCCGTCGTAGGTGGTCACGGTCTGGTTGGCCACGACCCACAACCGGTCCGCGCAGGCCTCGATCAGATAGCGATCGTGCGAGACCATCATCACGGCGCCGGGGAAGTCGTTGATCGCTTCCGCCAGCGCGGCGCGGCTGTCGATATCGAGATGGTTGGTCGGCTCGTCCAGGATGATCATGTTCGGGCCGTAGAACGTCGCGAGCCCAAGCAGCAGCCGCGCCTTCTCGCCGCCCGACAGGCTCCTCACCAGCGTGTCGCCGGCCTTGCCGGAGAAGCCGATCGCGCCGACGCGGCCGCGCACCTTGCTCTCCGGCGCTTCGGGCATCAGCTTGCGGATGTGATCATAGGGCGAGCCGTCGAGATTGAGTTCGTCGACCTGATGCTGGGCGAAATAGCCGACCGACAGCTTGTCCGCCTTGGTGATTCTCCCCGAGAACGGCGCGAGCTTGCCCGCCAGCAGCTTGACCAGCGTCGACTTGCCGTTGCCGTTGGAGCCGAGCAGCGCGATGCGGTCATCGGTGTCGACGCGCAGCGTCACGCGATTGAGCACCGGCTTGCCGGGCTCGTAGCCGACCGAGACGTCATCGACGGCGATGATCGGCGGCGACAGCAGCTTCTCCGGCGCCGGAAACGAGATCTCGCGAACATCCTGGGTCACCAGCGCGGTGATCGGCTTCATCCGCTCCAGCATCTTGACGCGCGACTGCGCCTGCCGCGCCTTCGAGGCCTTGGCCTTGAAGCGGTCGACGAAATCCTGCAGGCGCTTGCGCTCGTCGGCCTGGCGCTTGGCGTGCTTGGCGTCGAGCAATTCGCGCGAGGCGCGCTGCTCCTCGAACGAGGAATAGGTGCCCTTGTAGAGCGTCAGCTTGCCGCGATCGAGGTGCAGGATCTGATCGACCGAGGTGTCCAGCAGATCGCGGTCGTGGCTGATTACGATTACGGTGCGCGGATAGGTGGCGAGGTGGTTCTCCAGCCACAACGTGCCTTCGAGATCGAGATAGTTGGTCGGTTCGTCCAGCAGCAGCAGATCGGGCGCGGAGAACAGCGTCGCCGCCAGCGCCACGCGCATGCGCCAGCCGCCGGAAAATTCCGCGCATGGCCGTGCCTGGTCGGCTGTCGAGAAGCCTAGGCCGGAGAGGATCGCCGCGGCACGGGCAGGAGCCGAATGGGCGTCGATGTCGACCAGCCGGGTCTGGATATCGGCAATCCGATGCGGATCGTGCGCAGTCTCCGCCTCGCGCAGCAGCGCGTCGCGTTCGAGATCGGCCTTCAGCACGACATTGATCAGGCTTTCGGGGCCGTCGGGCGCTTCCTGCGCGAGGCTGCCGATCCGCCAGCGCGGCGGCAGCGCAATGCTGCCGCTCTCGACCGGAAGGTCACCGCGGATGGCATGAAACAGCGTCGACTTGCCGACGCCGTTGCGGCCGACAAATCCGACCCGTGCGCCGGGCACAATCTGCACAGAACTGTGATCGATCAACAGCCGTCCGGCGATCCGGACCGAGATGTCAGTGATGGAGAGCATGCAGCGTTGTCACCGGACCCGCTGCCAAACGCAACCCATCTGTTCGTAAAATCTCTTCGTAAAGTCTCTTTGGAGCTGTTGGAAAAGCGCAACTGGGCTGCTGGACAGCCCACAACATCTAATGCTGATCGTTTTCCCGTCGACGCATCTCGTCGAGCAATCGCTGCAGGCGGGACGAAAGCGCCGGCTCCGGCCGGATATTCTGTCGAAGCCGTTCACCCACGGCATCGCAGATGTAACGGCAGGTCTTGTGATCGATTTGATCTGGATCGTTGTCGATCTGGGTCATTGGCACGTCTTTCGGCGAGTTCCACCTCGCGTGTTGGAGTCAATTCTCGCCATAACAAGTCGCGACCCCGAATTTGGTTTCCGTCCAGCCTTGCTCTCGCCTGGAAGTAGTGCGGAGCGTCACAGTGGTGCGGGTTCCCGTAGACGTGAAAAAGCCCCGGCGCAGGGCCGGGGCTGAGACAAGTCAGGGGAGCATAGGGGGAAGTCAGATCAGTAGCAGCGGTTGACCAGGCGCCTGCGCGGACCCCACGGGGTCGGCACCACGCGGCGGACATAGCAGCCGCCACCGTAGCCATATCCGCCGTAGTAGGCGGGACCTCCGACGATGACGCGCGGGCCGCCCCACCAGCCGTGATGCCATCCACCGTGCCAGCCGCCATGCCAACCACCCCAGGCCGAGGCGGAGGTCGGGGCGAGCGCCGCGGCACCGAGCGAAATCGCGGCGACTGCGGCAAGCGAAATTTTGCGTAACATGATCGTCTCCTCGAGGTATGGGCGCGTTGCGCCCGCGGTGACATCGTTTCCCGAGACGTCCTGTGAGGCTTGCGGGTGGGCCGGCAAGGCGTCCGATCGATGGAGAGCCTAGGCGGGGTGAGCTGAACGACAGCGGCACGGCGCTGACAGGATGGGTTCACTTAGGTGAAATCGCGGTAAGTCGGCTGACCCAGCATTTGTCCGGGGACCGCCCGGACGACGGTTTTTGTCGTGAAAATGCATCAAAACTAAAGGCTAACGCGTCACAGGGTCGCTTGCCGTTACCCCATCGCGCCGATATAAGCCCCGGCAACTCCCAGCCACCGTTTACAAGGACGAAATCATGGCGATTGAACGCACCTTTTCGATCATCAAGCCCGACGCCACCGAGCGCAACCTGACCGGCGCGGTCAATGCGGTGATCGAGAAGGCGGGCCTGCGGGTCGTGGCGCAGAAGCGCATCCGCATGACCCGCGGCCAGGCCGAGACCTTCTACGCCGTTCACAAGGCGCGCCCGTTCTTCGGCGAGCTGGTCGACTTCATGACCTCGGGCCCGGTGGTGGTTCAGGTGCTGGAAGGCGAGGGCGCGATCCCCAAATATCGCGACGTGATGGGCGCGACCGATCCGTCGAAGGCCGCCGAAGGCACCATCCGCAAGCTCTATGCGAAGTCGATCGGCGAGAATTCGGTGCACGGTTCGGATGCGCCGGAAACCGCGGTGATCGAGATCGCGCAATTCTTCGCCGGCAACGAGATCGTCGGCTAACGCCGTTTAACTGAAGGTGGCACGGTCCTCTGACGGGACCGTGTCGAACTAAACCGGGGAGCGGCGGACGACCTCCGCCAGGGGCGGCCGCAAGGCCGAATAGGACTCGCTGTGGACTGGCTGTGGCAGATCTTTGATCCCGCGAACATCGGCGCGTTCTTCACCCAGTTCAAGAACGAGATGGCGACGCCGACCTTCTGGGTCGCCGTCGGCAAGATCATCTGGATCAACGTTCTGCTGTCGGGCGACAACGCGCTCGTGATCGCGCTCGCCTGCCGCGGGCTCGCGCCGCGCCAACGGCTGTGGGGTATGATTCTCGGCGCCGCCGCGGCGGTGCTGCTGCGCGTCATCTTCACCGGCATCGTCGCCAGCCTGATGGAGCTTCCCTACCTGAAGCTGGTCGGCGGACTGGCGCTGATCGTGATCGCCGCCAAGCTCTTGGTGCCGGAGCAGGAGGACGAGGACAGCGTGCATGCGGCCTCGCATCTGTGGGCCGCGGTTCAGATCGTTGTCGTCGCCGACATCGTGATGAGCCTCGACAATGTGATCGCGGTAGCCGCCGCCGCCAACGGCAGCGTGCCGCTGCTGGTGCTCGGACTTGCGATCAGCGTTCCCCTGATCGTGGCCGGTGCGGCGTTGATCATGGCGCTGCTCAACAAGCTGCCGGTCCTGGTCTGGGCCGGTGCCGCGCTGCTCGGCTGGATCGCGGGCGACGTCATCGCGACCGATCCGGCGGTGCATCCGAAGCTGGATGCGCTGTTCGCCGGATCGCTCGGCGCCAAGCTCGATTCCTGGCTGGCCGCAGTCGGGATGTCGCCGCAATTCGGCCATGGCGGCAACGGCGGCGAGATCACGCTCGCGGTGCTTGGCATCGTCGTTGTGTTGGTTGCGGGATCGCTCTGGCGCCGCCATGCGGTCCGGAAGGCCAAGCACGCCGCCAAGGCGGTGTGACGGGGCAGAGGCCCTCGAGCGATCGCTTGGTCCGGTCCTCGACGTCGCCCGGTACAGGGCCGCTGGGTGATCCCTGATTTGTAACGGCGCATCTCTGATATCGGATCTGCCCTTAATTCCGCCCGAACTGCATGCGATGCTTCTGGACAGTCCGTTCCTGCGGCTCGCGGCGACGCCCGCGGCATCAAAAGATGACCCGACATCTGGGCCGCCAATCATAACGTCATCCACACCTGCGATGAGTGGAAGAGTTACCTTGCACGGCTGTTTGCCCTGACCGATCGCAACCGCGACGGACATCTCGATCCATCCGAATTCACACTCATCGGTCGGGCTGCAGGGCGAAATGAAAGCTGAAAGCACTGATCAGTAGGCACCGATGCCGGGCGCCGCTGCTGATGTGGATTTCAGCAGATGAGCCGCCGCGGTGTTCAAGTTTCGCACCGCGCCAATCAGGAGACAGTGAGTGCTGCATTCCGATATAGCGGCGAGGCGACGCTTTCAGCTCATCCTGGTCAAGCCGTCTCACTACGATGACGACGGATACGTGATCCGATGGTGGCGCGCCATGACGCCGTCGAATTCGCTGGCGGCCGTGTATGGCATTGCGGCGGATTGCGCCGAACGCCGGGTGCTCGGGCCCGATGTCGATTTTGATATTGAAGCCATCGACGAGACCAATACGCGCATCGACATCCCGGCGCTGCTACGCCGCTTCAGGAGTCACGGCGGGTTCGGATGTGTGGCCCTGATCGGTGTTCAATCGAACCAATATCCGCGCGCCCTCGACATCGCCCGTTCGTTCCGGGCAGCCGGGATTGCGGTTGCCATCGGTGGTTTTCATGTCTCAGGCTGCCTGTCGATGCTGGATGGCCGCGCCGTGGAACTCGACGCTTGCCGGGAGATGGGCGTCGCCATATTCGCGGGTGAAGCCGAAGGGCGTCTTGAATCCGTCATTGCCGACGTAGCCGCGGGACGCCTCGCGCCGCTCTACAACCACATGAAAGAGTTGCCGGGCATGGACGGCGTGCCGGTGCCGTTCCTCCCGAAGCGATATATCGAACGGACGCTTGGCTCCAGCGCCAGTTTCGATGCCGGCCGCGGCTGCCCCTACCAGTGCTCGTTTTGTACCATTATCAACGTGCAAGGCCGCAAATCGCGCTACCGATCGGCCGACGATGTAGAGCACATCGTGCGCCTCAACTGGGCCCAAGGCATTCGAAAATTCTTCATCACCGACGATAACTTTGCGCGCAACAAAGAGTGGGAATCGACCTTCGATCGCCTCATCCAGCTCCGCGAAATGGACGGCATCCCGCTCGGCCTGATGATCCAGGTCGACACGCTATGCCACAAGATCCCCAACTTCATGGAAAAGGCAAAACGCGCCGGAGTAACAAAGGTCTTCATTGGACTTGAAAACATCAACCCCGACAATCTTGCGCTAGCGAAGAAGCGGCAGAACAAGATCACCGAGTATCGAAAGATGCTGCTGGCCTGGAAGGAGCAGGGCATCTTGACCATCGCGGGCTATATCCTGGGCTTTCCAGCCGACACGCCGGAGACAATCAAACGCGACATCGCCATCATCCAGGAAGAACTGCCGATCGACCTTCTCGAGTTCTTTTGTCTGACGCCGCTGCCCGGCTCTGAAGATCACCAGACGCTCTGGAAAAACGGCACAGCCATGGAAGCGGACCTCAACAGCTACGATGTCGAACACGTCTGTACGGCCCATCCCAAGATGAGCAAGCAAGAGTGGCAGGACATCTATCACGAGGCCTGGCAGCTCTATTATACGCCCAAGCACATGAAGGTTCTGCTGCGACGCGCCGCGGCCACCGGCGTTCCGATCGGCAATCTCGCAAAGTACCTACTCACTTTTTCGACGACGGATCGCCTCGAAAAGGTACATCCCCTTCAGGGTGGGATTTTCCGCCTCAAGCATCCGTCCGAGCGGCGACCAGGCTTGCCGCGCGAGAACCCCTGGCTGTTCTGGCTGCGCTTTGGTTGCGAGACGCTCGTGAAGCACAGCGTCCTCACCGTGGCGATCGGACGGTTGTTGATCTGGAAAACGGTCATCGCCTACACCCCGGGGGCCGGCAACTATCTTGACCGCGCGCTCACGCCGGTCAGCGACGACGGCGATGAGACGCTCGACCTTCTCACCAAGACGGCGGGCGCACGCGCTGCGGTCGCTCATTTCAAGAAAATCGCGGGACTGACGGGCACCCAAGTCGCTTGATGCAAGGCCCAAGGTTAGCGCCGCACAATCGAGCCGGAACGCCCGACCAGCCGCGCCAATTGCTTGAAGCGGCTGCCGACACGGTCGGCGACCAGATCCACCATCCGGTGCTCGAACACCAGCATCAACTTGCGGCCTTGCGTGCGGAAATGGGTTGCCGGCAGCACGCCGGTGCGCGCCGCCGTGATCAGATGCGCGACGCGGAACGCGGCGCCGAGCACGCGCGCGCGCTCGTCCATCGCCGGCGTCACCAGCGCGCGGATCTGCGACGGCGGTTCGTTCTCCTCGCTGAGGCCGGCGTAGCGATAGAACACCGAGAGCGCGACGAAGGCGCGCCCCTGATGGGTGATCGAGCCGAAATTGCCGTTCATGATCAGGCTGAGGGTTTCCTCGCCGCGATGATCGGGATGCACGCGCCAGCCGATGTCGGAGAGCAGGCAGGCGACGTGACGCAGCCTGCGGTCTTCCTCGGTCTCGCGCAGCCTGACGACGCGCACCAGCCGGTCGGTCCACGCCGTCAGCTCCTGGGCGTGGCGGGCCGAGCGCGACAGCAGTTCGTTGAGGTTCTGCGCGGCGCAGACCAGCCCGTCCTTGGCGCGCTCGGCCTGCGGCAGCATCTCGTAGAGCAGGCCTTCGCGCACGCCGAAGGTCGAGAACACGATGGTCTTCGGCTGCGCGACGCGGATGATGTATTCGAGCACAAGCGCGGCATAGGCAAGTAGCGGCCGCCGCGCATCGGCGACCGACTCGATGTTGGCCAGCATGTTGGTGGCCGCCAGCCGCCGCAGCCGCTGCGCGAAGTCGAGTGCGTCGGCCGCCGGGATCGAGTAGCCGTGCATCACTTTGAGCGGATAACCGCTCTGGATGATGTGAATGCGCGCCAGCGCACGCCAGGTGCCGCCGACCGCGTAGAAGGTGCGGCCGCGGCCGGTCTTGAGCTGGGCGACGCCGAGCAACTCGTTCTTGACGATGCGCTCCGCGCGCTTGATCGATTTGTCCGAGAGGTCCTGCAGCGCGAGGCTGCCGAGCGGCAGCGTCACGCCGCTGCGCACGCGGTTGCCCTTGACGTCGATCAGTTCGAGCGAGCCGCCGCCGAGATCGCCGACGATGCCGTTCGGATTGTGCACGCCCGACACGACGCCGAGCGCGGACAGTTTCGCTTCACGCGGTCCGGACAGAATCTCGATCTTGGCGCCGCAGATGCGCTCGGCCTTGGCGATGAAGTCCGGACCGTTCTTGGCGTCGCGGCAGGCCGCGGTCGCGATCGCGTAGACGCGGCCGACCTGCTGGATCCTGCACAGTGCGCGAAAGCGGCGCAGCGCGGTGAGCGCCTTGTTGACCGCATCGGTCGCGAGCAGGCCGGTGCTCTGCACCTCGCGGCCGAGCCCGCACAGCGCCTTCTCGTTGAAGATCATGACGAGGCTGCGCGCCATCGCCTCGTAGACCACGAGACGAACCGAGTTCGAGCCGATATCGATCACAGCGACGCTGGAAGCGCGCTTCCGCGGCCGCTTCACAGGAAAGCCCCCTTAAGACGATGGCTGCTGACGCTCGTTGCGACGCGTGAGCCGGCGCGGTGAAGATTCCTTGAGAGACTTACCACGGCCGGACAGACTCGGATTTGTCATGAAGTAGTCATGCAGGTTGAACGGCTCTTCGCCTTTCGCGGCCTTCATACGCGTTGACGACCCGTCCGGCAACAATTGCCAGCTCTGCTCGGTGTCCTTCAGGTTCGCGACCATGATCTGTTCGAGAACCTGCTGATGCACCGTGGGATTTTGCAGCGGACAGAGAACCTCGACGCGGCGGTCGAGGTTCCGCGGCATCATGTCGGCGGACGAGATATACACAGCAGCTTTTGTGCTCGGCAGGCCCTGACCCATGCCGAAGCAATAGATCCGGCCGTGTTCCAGGAACCGGCCGATCACCGATTTGACGCGAATATTCTCCGACAATCCCGGCAGCCCCGGCCGCAGGCAGCAGATGCCGCGCACCACGAGCTCGATCGAGACGCCGGCCTGCGAGGCCTCGTACAGGGCGTCGATGATGTCGGGATCGACCAGCGCGTTCATCTTCATCCAGATCGCGCCGGGCCGGCCATGTTTGACGTGGGCGATCTCGCCGTGGATGTGCTCGATGATCCGCTTGCGCAATGTCAGCGGCGACACCGCCATCTTCTCGATGTCGCTCGGCTCGGCATAGCCGGTGATGTAGTTGAACACCCGCGCGGCGTCGCGGCCGATGATCGGGTCCGACGTGAAGTAGGAGACGTCGGTGTAGATGCGCGCGGTGACCGGATGATAGTTGCCGGTGCCGGTGTGTACATAGGTCGTGAGATTGCCGCCCTCGCGGCGCACCACCATCGACAGCTTGGCGTGCGTCTTCAGTTCGATGAAGCCGTAGACCACCTGCACGCCGGCGCGCTCGAGATCGCGGGCCCAGCGGATATTGGCCTCCTCGTCGAAGCGCGCCTTCAATTCGATCAGCGCGGTCACCGACTTGCCGGCCTCGGCGGCATCCGCCAGCGCGCGCACGATCGGCGAATTGTTCGAGGTACGGTAGAGCGTCTGCTTGATCGCGACCACGTCAGGATCACGCGCCGCTTGCTGCAGGAACTGCACGACGACGTCGAAGGATTCGTAGGGGTGATGGACCACGAGGTCCTTCTGCCGGATAGCGGCGAAGATATCGCCGCCATGATCGCGCACCCGTTCGGGATGGCGCGGCACATAGGGCGGGAATTCGAGGTCGGGGCGATCGAGGCGGGTGAGCTGCGACAGCTCGTTCATCGCGAGCACGCCATCGACCAGGATCACTTCATCGTTCGCTGCCGACAAGGCGTGCTGCACGAAGCTGCGCAGCTCTTCGGGCATCTTGGCTTCGATCTCGAGCCGGATCACCGATCCGCGCCGGCGGCGCTTCAGCGCCGTCTCAAACAGGCGAACGAGGTCTTCGGCTTCTTCCTCGATTTCGAGTTCGGAGTCCCTGATGATGCGGAACGCACCCTGGCCCTTGACGGTGTAGCCGGGGAACAGGCGGCCGATGAACAGACCAGTGGCCTGCTCGAGTGTGATCAGCCGCGCCGGACCGCTTTCCTTCGTGGAGGGAAGGCGGATGAAGCGGTCGATCTTGCCGGGCATGCGGATCAGCGCGTTCATCGCCTTGCCGTCGGAGATCCGCGACAATTGCAGCGCCACGGTGAAGCCGAGGTTCGGGATGAAGGGGAAGGGATGCGCCGGGTCGATCGCCAGCGGCGTCAGCAGCGGGAAGATATTGTGGAGGAAGTGATCCTCGATCCAGGTGCGTTCGGACTTGGTGACGTCGCGGCCATCGACCAGCTGGATGCCGACCTTGGACAGGATATCCCGCAGATCACTCCAGATCGCCTGCTGGTCGGAGGCGAGCTGCGACACGGTCTTGTTGATCATCACGAGCTGCTCGGCCGGCAGCAGGCCGTCCGGGCTGCGCTCGGCAATGCCCTCGCGGACCTGCGCCTTGATGCCGGCAACGCGGACCATGAAGAACTCGTCAAGGTTATTCGCCGAAATCGACAGGAAGCGGACCCGCTCCAGCACGGGATGGCCGGTATTGACCGATTCCTCGAGCACCCGCCGGTTGAAGTGCAGCCAGGAGAGCTCCCGGTTGATGAATCGCTCGGGGCTGGATGCGATCGCGGGGACGGCGGGCAGCTCCGCCTCTTTTTCTTTGATTTCAGTAGCTTGTGCCGAGTCCATCAAGTGCTGGTCCAATTCGGGGCAGGGAGCCGGAGCGGTGTAGCCGACGGCCGCACAGACCATGTGATATTGCGATGACGTTTCGATGACATTGATGTTCCGCCGGCCTGCGCCGTCAAGCCGCGGGACCCGTCAGGCATCGCGCAACAGCTCCGCCGCCAGCGCCCGCGTTACCGGACGGCCGAGCCGCAGCGCCTCGGTATCCAGGAGCTCGACCGCCTGCCGGACGGCAACGTAGGAGCGCTCGATCCGGTTGCAGAGGTAGCTGACCAGCGGCTCGTCCACGTTCATCTGGCGGTCGGCGCAGAATTTTACGATCAGGCCGCGGAACAGCTGGTCGTCGGGCGGCAGCAGTGTCACCGTCGGCACCGCGCGGAGCCGGGAGCGCAGATCGCGCAATTCGATCTCGAACGCCGACGGCGGAATGCGCGCCGTGATCAGTACAAAGGCGTCGTCCTGGCGCGCGAGATTCATCAGATGGAACATCGCGCGCTCGTCGAAATCCGACGGCCTAAGGTCCTCGACCACCAGCGCGCCGGTCGCAAGCGCGGTCGGCACCGCCTCAGCGGTCAGCGCATGCGCGGCGGTCGAGCGCGCGCCGGCGTTCTCGGCCCAGATCGCGGCGAGGTGGCTCTTGCCGGAGCCGTCCGGTCCCACCAGCAGCATGATTCGGTTCGGCCAGTCGGGCCAGCCGTCGATCAGCGCCAGCGCCGCCTCATTGACGGGCCCCTCGAGGAAATCGTCGCGGGTCAGTTTCTCCTCGTGCGGCAGGGCCAAGGCCAATTGACGAGGTTGAACGCTACCGGCCACGCAAGTCTCCAAACCACTTCATTTTAGCATGATCTCTGCGTAAGCGCTTCGCGTTTGTCGCGGGAAAACCGGCTTCCACTTTTCCGGATCATGCCTACCGAGCTTCGATCGTGCTCATGTGCCGCACCCACTCCACGAGATAGAGGGACACCGAACCCAAAGTAAAGATCGTGACGAGGCCCATCAGGATCAGGTCGTAAGGGTGCGGCTGGAAGCCGAAGCCGAGCGAGGCCAGCACCAAAGCCGCGAACGCGACCTGCGCCACCGTGTTGAGCTTCGACACCATCAGCGGCTTCATCTCGACCGGCTTGTCGAACAACCATGACACAATCACGGCGGAGACGATCATGATGTCGCGCGACACCACCAGAATCACGATCCAGCGCGGCACCGCGCCCCAGATTCCGAGCGCGACATAGATCGACACCAGCAGCGCCTTGTCGGCGAGCGGGTCGAGCAGGGCGCCGAGCTCGCTCGTCATGTTGAAGCGCTTGGCGAGGAAACCGTCGACCGCGTCCGAGACGCCGGCGATCACGAAGATCGCGAACGCGATCTCCATCTGGCTGGACACGATGGCCCAGACGATCACCGGCACCAGGATGATGCGGCCGAGGGTGATGATATTCGGAATGCTCAACTTGAATCGCTTCCCGGCTAGAAGCCTGATTTTACTCGATATCCGGCTCTTTTGCGCAGTGGCCGGATGTTATCTACATAGTATCGCAGCAGCATTGCCGCGAGCCATTGCGCGGGGGCGGAATTCCTCGTAACCAGCCCCTGATCATCTGGAATTGGGCATGACCGAGCGCAAAAAACGGGCTCACTTACGCGGATTCGGGTGTCGATATCGACGCCGGCAATCGTCTGGTCGATCTGATCAAGCCGATGGTGCGGGCCACCGCGCGGCCGGGCGCCGACGCCGAGATCGGCGGATTCGGCGGGCTGTTTGACCTCAAGGCCGCCGGCTTCAAGGACCCGGTCCTGGTGGCTGCGACCGACGGCGTTGGCACCAAGCTGAAGATCGCGATCGAGACCGGCATCCATGGCGGCATCGGCATCGACCTGGTCGCGATGTCGGTCAACGACCTCGTCGTGCAGGGCGCGGAACCGCTGTTCTTCCTCGACTATTTCGCCTGTGGCAAGCTCCATCCGGAGGCCACCGCACAGATCGTCGCGGGGATCGCCGAGGGCTGCCGCGAATCCGGCTGCGCGCTGATCGGCGGCGAGACCGCCGAGATGCCCGGCCTCTACAAGGACGGCGATTACGACCTCGGCGGCTTTGCGGTCGGCGCGGCCGAGCGCGGCACCCTGTTGCCGACGGCCGATATGGCCGCGGGCGACGCCGTGATCGGCCTTGCCTCCTCGGGCGTGCACTCCAACGGCTATTCGCTGGTGCGCAAGATCGTCGAGCAATCCGGCGCTGCCTATGACGCGCCGGCGCCGTTCGCGCCGGTCATGACGCTCGGCGCAGCGCTGCTGACGCCGACCAAGCTCTATGTGAAGTCCTGCCTGCGCGCGATCCGCGAGACCGGCGCGGTGAAGGGGCTCGCCCACATCACCGGCGGCGGCTTCACCGACAACATTCCGCGCGTGCTGCCGAAGCATCTCGGCGTCGGCATCGATCTCGCGCGGCTGCCGGTCCTCCCGGTGTTCAAATGGCTGGCCGAGCAGGGCGGCATCGCGGAGCTCGAGCTGCTGCGCACCTTCAACTGCGGCATCGGCATGATCGCGATCGTCAAGCCGGACTCGGTCGATGCGGTGACCGAGGCCTTCACCGCCGGCGGCGAGACCGTGACGCTGCTCGGTGAGGTGATCGAAGCCAAGGGTGAGCATCGCGTGGTCTATAACGGTCATCTCGATCTCTCGCGATGAAGCGCCGCGTTGCCATTCTCATTTCCGGCCGCGGCTCCAACATGGCCGCGCTGATCGAGGCTGCCAAGGCCGCAGATTTTCCGGCCGAGATCGTGGCCGTGATCTCCAACCGCGCCGACGCAGGCGGGCTCGAGAAGGCGGCCGCGAGCGGCATTCCGACCATCGTCATCGAGAGCAAGCCGTTCGGCAAGGATCGCGCCGGCTTCGAGGCGGTGCTGCAGAAAGCGCTCGACGACAGGCAGGTTGAGCTGATCTGCCTCGGCGGCTTCATGCGGCTGTTTACCGCCGATTTCGCCCGGCACTGGCACGGCCGGATGCTCAACATCCATCCGTCGCTGCTGCCCTGTTTCCCCGGCCTCGATCCGCACGGCCAGGCGTTGCGCGCAGGCGTCAAGCTGTCGGGAGCGACGGTGCATTTCGTGATCCCGGAGACCGATGCCGGTCCGATCGTGATGCAGGGCGCAGTCACGGTGGCTGACGACGACACGCCGGAGACGCTCGCCGCACGCGTGATCGGAATCGAGCATCGCATCTATCCGGAGGCGCTGCGGCTCCTGGCGTCCGGCCGGCTGAAGCTCGAAGGCGAGCTCTGCAAGACGCAGGGCAGCGCTGCGACCGACAGCACGCTGATCGCGCCGCAGAGCTAGGGCACGCTCGCGCCGAGGGTAATCCCCCGGGGTGATGCGGCCCGGGGAGGCATCAGGATGAAATCCGCCGACAGCGACGTTCAGTGAACCTTGAGGTTCTCTGCCGACGCCTTGCCGCGGTTCTCCACCAGCTCGTACTCGACGGTCTGGTTCTCGTTGAGTGTGCTCAGTCCGGCGCGCTCGACCGCCGAGATGTGGACGAACACATCCTTGTCGCCGACGGCCGGCTTGATGAACCCGTATCCTTTGGTCGGGTTGAACCATTTGACGGTACCCTTCGGCATCGTCTCTCTCCCAGTTTAGACATAAAAAAGACGCGGCCACGTTTTCCACGTGCCACGCCACAAGCGGGCTTTCCGCTGTCTGTTCAATTCGGGGGTCTTCAGATCCAAAGTCTTCAAGTCCGAAGTTTCGCCTCTCGAAGCCTTGGATATCAACGTCGCGAAACGCACAGTCGAACGGCCGCAATCCGATTGTGAAGCGATTGCAACACGAAAATTGCGCCTTAGCAAGCCAGCTCGCCGCGGTAGTTTCGCGTGACGCAACCGGAGCCTGTGGCCGGCGGAGGCCGCCATTGCGCATTCGGCCACTGGCCGACCGTGCGGGGCGCTGCCGCTTCGCGCGCAGCAGAGGGCTTCGACCCGACGTGCGCTAGCTCCGATCCACCCGCACCACGCGGCCCTTGTCGATCGCGAGCGCGAGCTCGCCGTGCTTGAGCTTGAGCGCAGCCTCGCCGAACAATTCGCGCCGCCAGCCGTGCAGGGCGCCGACCTCGGCCTGATCGTCGGCCGCGATCTGCTCGAGATCGTCGACGGTGGCGATCACCTTGCTGGCGACGCCGTGGCGCTCCGAGGTCATGCGCAGCAGCACCTTCAGCAGCTCGACGGTCGCGGCACCATTGGAGTTGTTGCGCGGCTTTTCCAGCTTGGGGAGCGACGCCTGGTCGCGCGCCAGCCCGCGCTGCACGGCAGCAATGATGTCGGCGCCCCATTTCGAGCGCTCAAAACCCTTCGGCAGCGAACGCAGATTGCCGAGCTTGTCGAGCGAGGTCGGCGCATGGGTGGCGATATCGCCGACGGCATCGTCCTTGAGCACGCGCGAGCGCGGTACGTCGCGGCTCTGCGCCTCCTGCTCGCGCCAGGCCGCGACCTCGATCAGCACCGCGAGTTCGCGCGGCTTGCGGACGCGGGTCTTGAGCCGCTCCCAGGCACGCTCGGGATGGAAATCGTAGGTCTTCGGCGAGGTCAGGACCTCCATCTCCTCGCTGACCCACTCGCTGCGGTCGCGCTTCCTGAGATCGGCGTCGAGCGCGGCGAACACCTCGCGCAGATGGGTGACGTCGGAGACCGCGTAGTGCAGCTGCTCGTCGCTCAGCGGGCGGCGCGACCAGTCGGTGAAGCGATGGGTCTTGTCGGGACGGTGGCCGGTGACGCGATCGACCAGCTGGTCATAGGCGATGCTGTCGCCATAGCCGAGCACCATGGCGGCGACCTGAGTGTCGAAGATCGGATGCGGGATGGTGCCGGAGAGATGCCAGACGATCTCGATGTCCTGCCGCGCGGCATGAAACACCTTCAGCACGGCCTCGTTCGACATCAGATCGAAGAACGGCTTGAGGTCGATGTCGGGCGCCAGCGCGTCGACCACGACGGCTTCGTCCGCGCTCGCCATCTGCACGACGCAGAGCAGCGGATAGTAGGTCGTCTCCCGCAGGAACTCGGTGTCGACGGTGATGACCTTGTGTTGAGCGAGCCGGTCGCAGGCGGCGGCGAGGTCGGGGGTCGTGCTAATCAGATCCATGAACAGTCCATGACGGCTTGACCCCACGCGTTCTGCCGAAAGGGCAGCTATGTCAAGGGTCTTGCTGGGATTTTGGCCCTGCACAGGGTGAGGGACAGGGCATTTTTGAATTGATTGGGCGTGATTCGAGGGGGTTTTCGGCCTGGTCGTGCCGCGAATTCGTCTGTCGTCCTGGCGAAAGCCAGGACCCATAACCACCGAAATTCGTTGGTCGGGGATCGCGGCCCCGGCCTCGTGCGGCAGCCGGCTTTTGGGGTAATGGGTCCTGGCTTTCGCCAGGAGGACGATGAGGATGGTTCTCGATTCAAGGCGTCACACCACGCGCTGTCATCACCCGCGCATGCGGGTGAACCAGTATTCCAGAGACGCCGGTGCTTGAGCCGGAAGGCCGCGGCGTACTGGATCGCCCGGTCAAGCCGGGCGATGACGGTTGTGGTGGGGACGCAGTTGCGCATTCTCGCGACGTGAATTGTCCGAGCCTTGCTCTTCGTTCCGCCCTCTCCTTGATCAGAGGGCGCAGGGAAAGCCGGGTGCCGATCGCACCCATGGGCCCCGTGCAAAAGGTAGAAAGCACGGGTTGGACCACAGGTGTAACCGGAAACAACCCGGCTTTCCCTGCGCGATGGGCTACGGCTTACTTCGTGCTCTCCCCGGCGAGACTGGGCTTGCTTGTCACCGTCTTCGCAACGCGCATCGCGCAATTCGAAAAGACACCTGCCGCTAGGGCGTCAGGACCACACGACTTCACCGTCCGCCTCATGCGCATTCGTCGACTGCGCACTCCGCGTCCACCGCATCTCGACCCACGTTCGTGACGACCGCGAAGCGCCCCTCGATCGGGTGAGACGGGCGAACCATACACCGAGTTGGGTGTTCCGATAAACGGAAATATTTTTGCATAAGGGGCTTGCGCCGTCGGGCAACTCAGTGATTGGCGATCCCGCCGGCCTCGACCTGCGCGGTGATGCGGTCCCGATCGATCCGGGCCTCCCGCGCGCGAATGCGCGAGGGCCATCCGTGCCGCGAGGCCAGCAGCGTGAGTTTGTCCCTGACGAGACCATGCGCGGGAGCTTCGAGGAAGCGCCAGACAAACCACGCCAGCACGACGACGGCCGTGAGAACGAGCGCGGTCGAAAGCGCATCCGGCGTGGGCGTGATCGCAAGCAGGGTCACGTAACCGAGCTGCAGATGCAGCAGATAGAGCGGATAGGTGATGCCGCCCACGGCGCTGACGAGGCCAGCCGGCAGCGGCACCGACTTGATGCGGGTGGCGGCGAACACGATGCCGAGCGAGACGATGCAGATGGCCGTGACGACCATGGGATCGAAGCTGCCATGGGTGTGGACGCCGAGCCGTTCCAGCTTGTGCACGGCCTGGAACGTCGCCGTTCCCATCGCCAGCGTCAGCAGGCTGTAGAGCCTGGTGTCGCGCCGTCCCCGGTAATGTTCATAGATCAGGAGCCCGACGGCGAAGAAGCCGCTGTCGTCGGCCATGAAGAGTTTCTCGAACAGGGGAATGTCGAGGGTCAGTTCGTTGACGAAGGTGATGGCGATCCATGCCACGATGATCGTGTCGATCCGCCGCGGGAAGATGCCCCAGGCCAGGAACAGCGCGACCCAGACGTAGAACACGACCTCGATCACCAGCGACCAGTAGGCGTCGTCCATATAAGGCTGGCCGAACATCGGTGCCGCAATGAACAGGTTTGCCAGCCATTGCCCCCACGTTACGTGGAACCAGGCATGGCCCACCAGCAGCGTCGCGAGGAAGGTCAGCGTCATGCAGATGACGAAGGTCGGATAGATGCGGCTGAAGCGGGCGATCGCGAAGCCGACCGGCGTGCGGCCTTCGGCCGAATAGGCAATGACGAAGCCGCTGATCGCGAAGAACACGGGGACGCCGAGGAATCCATACTGCGCGACCGTCGCGAGATACGGCATCGCGACCTGCTGAACGCCGTGCGATGCGGGACCCCAGAAGCCGTAATGATACAGGATCACGGCCCCGACCGCGGCGAGCCGCAGCAGGTCGAGTATCGGAACCCTGGTCGGGCCCGGTTGCTCTTGAACGTCCGGCATCAGCCGCTCCGGGGAACAGGCCCGGCATTCTGGCGGCGAGGCATGAAGGCGTCCTTAATCCGGCCGGGGCTGAGGCCAGCCCGGCTGTTCACGATTGCAGGAGCCCGGCCGCGATGCCGGCTGCCGCACAGAGGACGACCACGAGCAGCGGCGGGGCGCGCCATGCCGTGAGCAGCACGAAGCCCGCCAGTGCGATGCCGAAATCGAGCGGACGGTGCACGCTGCTGGTCCAGACCGGATCGTAGAGTGCCGCACCGAGGATGCCGACCACGGCGGCGTTGACGCCGCGCATCATCGCCTGCGCAGCCGGGCGCTTGCGGAAGCCGTCCCAGAACGGCAGCGCCGCGAGCAGGACGAGAATTCCCGGCAGGAAGATGCCGACGAGGCCGACGATCGCGCCCGGCACGCCGCCGATCACGGTGCCGAGATAGGCCGCGAAGGTGAACAGCGGGCCCGGCACGGCCTGCGCGGCGCCGTAACCGGTCAGGAACGCATCGTCGCCGATCCAGCCCGGCGTCACCACGGCTTCGCGCAGAAGCGGCAGCACGACGTGGCCGCCGCCGAACACCAGCGCGCCGGAGCGGTAGAAGGCCTCGAACAGGCCGAGGCCCGGCCATGCCCGGGCCAGCAGTGGCAAGCCGGCGAGCAGCGCCAGGAACAGGATCAATGCGCCCACGCCAACCCCGCGTGACACCGGCATCGTGATATGCGTGACGCCGTCGGCCGGTTGTGCCCGGCAGAGCCAGAACCCGGCGACGGCGCCGAGAATGATGGCGCCGATCTGCGCGATCGATGAAGCGCTCGCGAGGATCATCAGTGCCGCCGCTGTCGCAATCGAGGCGCGCTCGCGGTCGGGACAGAGCGACCGCGCCATGCCCCAGACGGCTTGCGCCACGATCGCAACCGCGACGAGCTTCAGGCCATGCACCAGGCCTGCGCCGGCCGGGCCGCTCAATCCACTGGCGCCGAAGGCAAACAGCACCAGCTCAATCGCTGACGGCAGCGTGAAGCCGGTCCAGGCCGCCAGCGCGCCGAGGTAGCCTGATCGCATCAGGCCGAGCGAAAAGCCGACCTGGCTGCTCGCAGGGCCCGGCAGGAACTGGCAGAGCGCGACCAGATCCGCATAGGCCTGCTCGTCAAGCCAGCGCCTGCGGGTGACGAACTCGTCGCGGAAATAGCCGATATGGGCGATCGGGCCGCCGAAGCAGCTGACGCCGAGCTTGAGGAAAATGAGCAGCACCTCGAGCGGCGAATGGCCGGTGCGCGCAGTTGAGGGCGGTGTGCTGGATTGCTGCATATCGGTGTCGTTCAAGTGTCGTCAATTCCCGGACTTGCGTCACATGAAAGTGGACTCATCAGCGAAGGATATCGCCCTTTGGTGACGCCCGAGCGCGATATTTCTTGCGACGCCGCTCAGCCGATCCAGCCGAGCAACCTGAACCAGACGAGATAGAGCGGCGCGAGCACGACGAACGAGATCAGGCCGACGAGGAGGCACATCTTGACCGCTGCGCTGGTCGGCACGCGCGCCATGCCGGCGGCGACGACGATCGGGGCCGCCTGATACGGCAACAGCGGCGTCGCATAGGCGAAGACCTGCGACATCAGCACGGTCGGAAGGCTCAAGCCGGTGTGCGCGGCGAGCGAGGAGGCCAGCGGCGTGAACACCGCGGGGACGCCGTTGGCGGTGACGACGAAGTTCAGCAGGCTGGCAAGCCCGATCATCGATGCGAAATCCGCCGCCGGCCGCGCCGGATCGAGTGGCAGATGCGGAATGATGAGATCGCCGATCGCAGTGCCGAGCCCGGACCAGGCGACGACTGCAGCAAGCCCGAGGATGCCGCCGAGATAGATGCAGGTGCGGACGTTGACGCCGGCGGCGAATTCCTCGCCGTTGAGGAAACCCACGCGCGGCAGCAGGCAGAGGCATGCGGAGACGAGCCCGACCCATGCCGGGCGGATGCCGTGCAGGCTATCCGTCATCCAGAACGCGAGCGTGGCAAGCAGGATGATCGAGAGCCGCCATTCCGCCGCGCTCATGGGTGTCGTCTCGGTGCTGCTCTCGATCGGCTTGGGCGATGCCGGAAACAGCCACACCAGACAGCCGATCAGCACGATGCCCTTGAGGATGCCGATCACGGGCGCGTGCAGCACGAGATACGACATGTAGTCGAAACGCACGCCATAGGCCCGCTCGGCGGCGCCGGTCATGATCAGGTTCGGCACATTCGCCGGCAGGATCGACGCCGAGAGCTGATAGGTACCAAAACCCACCGCGAGCGCGAGCGCGTAGCGGCCCGGCGATCCCTCCGCGAGGCCGGCGCGATCGGCCAGCGCCAGGATGATCGGCATCAACAGCGCGATGCGGCCCATGTTCGAGGGCATCACGAAGGCCAGCGCATAGGTCAGCACAATGACGCCGGCGACCATCCGGAGCCAGGACCCGGTGAGATGTCCGGCAAGGGCGCGCGCGATCCGGTCAGCGAGCCCGACCTTGCGGATCGCGCTGCCGATCACGAAGCCGCCGAGCACCAGCCAGAACGCTTCCGACTGGAAGCCGGAGAACAGCACGTCCGGCGGCGCAGCGCGAAACACCGCGACCGCGGCGAAGAACAGCAGCGCGGTGAGGAATTCCGGCAGCAGGCTGGTGGCCCACAACAGGATGGCGATCGCGGCAAACCAGCCGGGATGGATCAGCGAGGAGGCGGTCTCGGTCATGGCAGGGAATCAAATGGCGCGACGGCGGGACGGTGCGACCATAGCACCGCGGAAGGCGGCTGTGCGGCCGCGGTCAGGCAAGGCTGAGGTGTCGGGACGGTGGGACGAGCGGCGCGCGGCGTGGAGTCAATGTGGAGGCCGATGCGGCTTTACGCGGAACGCCGATGGCAGACGGCTTCGATACGGTTGCCGTCCGGGTCGCGTAGAAACGCTCCGTAATAGTGTGGATGATATTCGGGCCGAAGACCCGGCGCGCCGTCGTCCGATCCGCCTGCCGCAAGCCCGGCACGCCAAAAGGTGTCAACCTGCTCCCTGAGTTGCGCCTTGAAGCACCAATGCCGCCCGTATGCTGCTTCGGGCACAGGTCCTGGGCGGATCAGCAAATAGGTCAGGTCTGGATGATCTGCGTCACAGCGCTCGCCGTAGCTGATCCACGCCTCACCACTGCTCATCTTGGTGACGGCGAGCGCCGCCATCACGGCGTCGTAAAAGGGCTCGGCAACGCGGATGTTGGATACGGTGATGGAGACGTGGTCCAACATGAACGATCTCCTCCATTGACGACGACGGCCGGGCGGGGCGCCCGTTTACCACACGTCGATCCGCTTGGCCCGCCGCGCGCCGCGTCGGGCGGCTCACTCGTAACGCATGTTCTTCGACGGCCGGCGTGCCGCCGGCATCGCCAGCACGACAAGGCAGAGCGCGATCATCGCCAATCCCATAAATTCAAATGCAAATGCGTCCACGGGCCGTTCTCCCCCATTAGAAACAGTTAGACTTGTTGGGGGAGCGTTGACGCGCTGTTAAGCCTTATGGTTACCGCGGCCGGCCTCCTTGCATGGTGGAGGGTGAGTTAACGCTCACGAGGTGCCGCGGGAACAAGGCGATCGCGCTACGCCACGAGCTTCGGCAGCGCGGCTGCGAGTGCGTCCACGGCAAGCCGGACTTTGAGCGGCAGTCGCGGCGTCGGCAGCCAGAGCGCGTGGCAGTCGTAGGGAAATTCTCCTTCGATGCCGAGAACGCGGACCAGCGCGCCGCTGTCGAGGCGTTCGCGCACGAGCCAGGAGGGCAGCCACGCCAGCCCCATGCCGCGGGCCGCAGCGTCGGCGATCGCTTCGAGATCGTCGAGCCTGAGCCGGCCGGCCGGCCAGACTTCGCGCGGCGGCTGACCGTCGCGCGGGAACAGCCACGGGCGAACGCCCCCGGAGCGGCGATAGACGATCGCCTGGTGCTGGTCGAGTTCGTCGAGCGCGCGGGGTTTGCCGTGGGCCTTCAAATACGCGCGCGAGCCGCACACCACCATGCGCTGGCGCGCGATTACGCCGGATTGCTCGTTGAGCTCGCCGGTCCTGATCGCAAGGTCGTAGCCGCCCTCCATCAGATCCGCGACCGGATCGCCGAACGCGAGATCGAGCTCCAGCGCAGGATATTTCTGCGCCAGCTTGAGCAACGTGGGGACGACGCAAATGCGGCCGAGCAGCGCCGGCATCGTCACCCGCAGCCGTCCGCGTGGTTCGGACAGTTGATCGGAAGCGAGCGCGTCGGCCGCGTCCGCTTCGGCAAGCACCGCGCGGCAACGCTCGTAATAGACGTGCCCGAACTCGGTCAGGCTCTGACGTCGCGTGGTGCGGTGGATCAGGCGGACGCCGAGCCGCTGTTCGAGGAAGCGGACATGCTTGCCGACCATCGGACCAGACATCTCAAGCGCCTCGGCGGCGGCGGCGAAGGAGCCGAGATCGACCGCCTTGAGAAAGACGGCCATGCTGGTCAAGCGGTCATCATTCGAAACCCCCAGTTTTGACTGCTTAGTCTGCGGGATGATTTATCTACTGAATTTGCCTTGGCATAGCTCATTCGATTCAACTGTTTTGGAGTGTTGCCAATGGCTCGCGTCGTTCGTTTCCATCAACATGGTGGTCCCGAGGTGCTGCGGATCGAGGATGTGGCGATCGCGCCACCTGCGCGCGGCGAGATCCAGATCCGGATCAAGGCGCTCGGACTGAACCGCGCCGAGGCCTTAATGCGCACGGGCACCTATATCGAGACGCCGACGCTGCCATCCGGCCTCGGCCTCGAAGCCGCCGGCATCGTCGAGGCGATCGGCGAGGGCGCCGGTGGGTTCGCGCCCGGGGATGCCGTCAGCATTGTGCCGCCGATCTCGATGGCGCGGTGGCCGGCCTATGGCGAACTCGCGACGTTCCCGGCCGAACTGGTCGTCAAGCATCCGCCGGCGCTGGCGTTCGAGACGGCGGCCGCAGTGTGGATGCAGTACTTCACGGCATATGGCGCCTTGATCGATGTTGCGAGGCTCGCCCGTGCGGAGTTCGTCGTGATCACCGCGGCCTCGAGCAGCGTCGGGCTCGCGGCGATCCAGATCGCCAATCGTATTGGCGCGATCCCGATCGCGGTGACGCGGACCTCCATCAAGAAGCAGGCGCTGCTTGAGGCGGGCGCTGCCCACGTCATTGCCGCGGCGGAGGAGGATTTGCAGTTGCGGCTCGAGGACATCGCGGGGCCGAACCGTGTTCGTGTGGTGCTCGATGCGGTCGGTGGCCCCGCCTTCATGCCGCTGACATCAGCGATGGCACACGGCGGCATCCTCATCGAGTATGGCGGGCTCAGTCCGGAACCGACGCCATTTCCGCTGTTCACCGTGCTGAGCAAGAGCCTGATCCTGCGCGGCTACCGCGTGCACGAGATCGTCCGCGATCCGGCGCGGCTGGCGGCGGCGAAGGCGTTCACCCTCGATGGGCTTGCCGACGGTGCGTTGAAGCCGATCATCGCCAGGACGTTTCCGTTCGAGGAGATCGTCGAGGCGCATCGGTACCTGGAGTCAAACGTGCAGTTCGGCAAGATCGTCGTGACGGTGTGAGGGCGCCTCACGTCCCGCAGAACGTCTGCGTCACGCGCTGCTCGGGGAGCGGCGGATCGGCGTAGGCCGCGAACTGTGGTTGGTCCTCGAACGGCTTCGCCAGCACCGTCAGCAGCTCCTCGAACGGCGCGTAGTCGTCGTTGGTGACGGCGGCCTGGATCACCGCTTCGATGCGGTGGTTGCGCGGGATGAAGGCCGGGTTGACGGCGCGCATCGCGGCCTTGCGCTCCGCCGGCGTCTGCTGTTCCAGCGCGAGGCGGGCGCGCCAGCGGGGGGCCCATTCGTCGAACGCTGTGGGCTCGAGGAACTGCGCGCGGACGTCGGCGGCGTCATCGTTTGCCGCCTCGCCGAGATGGCGGAAGGTCAGCGTGAAGTCAGCACCGTTCTTTGCCATCGCGTCGAGCAGGTCCTGGATCAGCGCCTCGTCGCCGTCGCGCGCGGTGAAGAGGCCGACCTTGGCACGCAGCCCGGCCTGATAGGCCGCGGTGAATTTTTCCGGGAAGTCGCCGAGGATCACTTGCGCCTGTTCGATCGCCTTCTCCTGGTCGTCGGCGAACAGCGGCAGCAGGCATTCGGCGAGCCGAGTCAGATTCCACAAAGCGATGCGCGGCTGGTTGGCGTAGGCGTAGCGGCCCATCTCGTCGATCGAGGAGAACACCTGCGCCGGGTTGTAGGCGTCGAGGAAGGCGCAGGGGCCGTAGTCGATGGTCTCGCCCGAGATCGACGTGTTGTCGGTGTTCATCACGCCGTGGATGAAGCCGACCAAGAGCCATCGCGCGACCAGCGCGGCCTGTCGCGCGACGACGCCGGCGAGCAGCGCGTGGTAGGGCTGATCGGTACCCTTCAGCTCGGGATAGTGCCTGGCGATGACATGGTCGGCCAGCGCCCGCACGCCGTCGGTGTCGCCGCGGGCGGCGAAGAACTGGAAGGTGCCGACGCGGATGTGGCTCGAGGCGACGCGGGTCAGCACGGCGCCCGGCAGCGCGGTCTCGCGCATCACGGGTTCGCCGGTGACGACGGCGGCAAGCGAACGGGTGGTCGGAATGCCCAATGCGAACATCGCCTCGCTGACGATGTATTCGCGCAGCACGGGGCCGAGCGCGGCGCGGCCGTCGCCGCGGCGGGAAAACGGGGTCGGGCCACTTCCCTTGAGCTGGATGTCGCGGCGGACGCCGTCCCGGTCGATGACCTCGCCGAGCAGGATGGCGCGACCGTCGCCGAGCTGGGGAACAAAGTGCCCGAACTGGTGGCCCGCATAGGCCATCGCGATCGGGTCGGCGCCGTCAGGCAGGCGCTTGCCGGCGAGGATTTCGGTGCCCTCCGGGGTCGAGAGCAGGTCCGGATCCAGCCCGAGCTGGAGCGCGAGCGGCCGGTTCAGCCTGATCAGCCGGGGGGCGGCCACCGGGGTCGGCGCGACGCGGGCGAAAAAGTTCGCCGGCAGCGCCGAATAGGTGTTCTGGAACGGGAAATGGATGGTCATGTCGGGAAGATAGGCCTGCGGGCCGAATAGGCAAACGATTGGCGGCTCCGGTCAGGAAAATCTTCCGTTTGCCCCGAAAACCGGCCGTTCCATTGGTTGCCGCACCCGGCCCCGTCGGGTAAACCCTCCGCAACTTCGGATAGGGCATTTTGGCCCTGTCGCGATTCGACCCTCCGACATCAGTTTTGGAACGAATATGCATCGCTACCGGTCACACACATGCGGCGCGCTCCGAGAGAGCGATATCGACCAGACGGCCAGGCTGTCAGGCTGGGTCCATCGTGTCCGAGACCATGGCGGCGTGCTGTTCGTCGATTTGCGCGACCATTACGGCATCACCCAGTGCGTGGCCGATCCGGACTCGCCGGCATTCGCCGAGGTCGAGAAGTTCCGCTCGGAGTGGGTGGTTCGGATCGACGGCAAGGTGCGCCACCGTCCCGCCGGCACCGACAATCCGGAACTGCCGACCGGCATGATCGAGGTCTACATCAAGGAGATCGAGGTGCTGGGCCCGGCGGCCGAGCTGCCGCTGCCGGTGTTCGGAGAGCAGGAATATCCTGAGGACATCAGGCTGAAGTACCGCTTCCTCGACCTGCGTCGCGAGAAGCTGCACCAGAACATCATGACTCGCGGCGCGGTGGTCGATTCCATGCGCAAGCGGATGAAGGAGCAGGGCTTCTTCGAATTCCAGACCCCGATCCTGACGGCGTCCTCGCCGGAAGGCGCGCGCGACTTCCTGGTGCCGTCGCGGATCCATCCCGGCAAGTTCTACGCGCTGCCGCAGGCGCCGCAGCAGTACAAGCAGCTGTTGATGATGTCGGGCTTCGACCGTTACTTCCAGATCGCGCCGTGCTTCCGCGACGAGGACCCGCGCGCCGACCGCCTGCCGGGCGAGTTCTACCAGCTCGACGTCGAGATGAGTTTTGTCGAACAGGACGACGTGTTCGCGGCGATGGAGCCTGTGATCACCGGCGTGTTCGAAGATTTTGCCAAGGGCAAGCCGGTCACCAAGAACTGGCCGCGGATTCCGTTTGCGGAAGCCGTGCGCAAATACGGCTCCGACAAGCCCGACCTGCGCAACAAGATCGTGATGCAGGAAGTCTCCGAGCACTTCCGCGGCTCCGGCTTCAAGGTGTTCGCGCGGATGCTGGAAGACCCGAAGAACCAGGTCTGGGCGATCCCGGGCACCGGCGGCGGCTCACGCGCCTTCTGCGACCGCATGAACTCGTGGGCGCAGGGCGAGGGCCAGCCTGGCCTCGGCTACATCATGTGGCGCGAGGGCGGCGAGGGCGCAGGTCCCTTGGCGAACAACATCGGCCCGGAACGCACCGCTGCGATCCGCGACCAGCTCGGCCTCAAGGAGGGCGACGCGGCGTTCTTCGTCGCCGGCGATCCCGAGAAGTTCTGGAAGTTCGCCGGTCTCGCGCGCACAAAACTCGGCGAGGAGCTGAATCAGATCGACAAGGACCGCTTCGAGCTCGCCTGGATCGTCGACTTCCCGATGTACGAGTATGACGAGGAGAACAAGAAGGTCGACTTCTCGCACAACCCGTTCTCGATGCCGCAGGGCGGCCTCGACGCGCTGACGTCGCAGGACCCGCTGACCATCAAGGCGTTCCAGTACGACATCGCCTGCAACGGCTACGAGATCGCCTCCGGCGGCATCCGCAACCACAAGCCGGAAGCGATGGTGAAGGCGTTCGAGATCGCGGGCTATGGCGAGCAGGAGGTCATCGACCGCTTCGGCGGCATGTACCGTGCGTTCCAGTACGGCGCGCCGCCGCATGGCGGCATGGCGGCCGGTCTCGACCGCATTGTGATGCTGCTCTGCGGCACCAACAATCTGCGCGAGATCTCGCTGTTCCCGATGAATCAGCAGGCCATGGATTTGCTGATGGGCGCGCCGTCGGAAGCAACGCCCAAGCAGCTCAAGGAGCTGCACATCCGCACCAACCTGCCGGCCAAGGGCTAGCCTTTGAAGTCACCTCGCCCCGCGCTTGCGGGGAGAGGTCGGCGCGCAGCGCCGGGGAGGGGGCATCCCTCCGCGCAACTCATCTTCCGAATTTGTGGAGGCAGCCCCTCACCCCAGCCCTCTCCCCGTAAGAACGGGGAGAGAGAGAAGCGTCACAGCCCGGTCGAGGCCTCGATCCGGAATTGCGCCAGCGCCGATGGCGGATCGATCTTGAGCAGTTGCATCAGCTGAAGCGCCGGCGCTTTGGCGCGCGGCGTCAGCTTGACGACCAGCGTCTGCCCCGGCGTCTCGATGAACCGGCTGATGGCGGTGATGAGGGCAGTGGCGTCGGGATTGCTGCCGCCGATCGCATCGCCTTGCGCCTTGATGCTCTCGAGGATGGCGCTGCGCGCGGCGTCGCGGCCGACATTCTGGCTGCGCGCGTACTGCGCGACCGCGAGATCGATGACGCCGAGGTCATGGACGGTGAGCTCGATCGCGCTGGCCTCGATCTGCGCTGCCGCGCCCATCGCCTCGGCTGCGTTCGCCGAAAATGCCTCGCGCGGCACGTTGCCGAGCGAGACCTTCGCCGACGCCTTCACGAGCCCCGCCATGTCGAACTTGACCGGCTCGAGCGCGAACGAGCGCGACGCCTCGGTCCAGACAGCGCCGAGATCGGCGTCGACGGCCATCCGGTCGATCCCGGCCGCGATCAGCGGCTGCTGCCGCGGGTCGGTGGCATCGACCGGTGCGGCTAACTTCGCGACCAGGCGCAGTCTGCTCGGGATCGATCCGACGAACTGACCCCAGTCGAGGCTGAACACATCGATGTTGACCGGCTTGCCGGTGGATTTGTACGGCGTCGCGACGCCCTTGAGCTCGACGCCCTCGAGCAGCGGAAATAGCGCCAGCGCCTGTTCCGCCGACGGCTTCTCGACGGAGAACTGCGCCGACAGCCGCATGAAGTTGGCGACATCGAGCGACTTCAGCGCGAAGCGTCCGACCTTGAAGGGGCCCTGCGGTGCGCGCCCATCAAGCCCCTCGACGGCAAGCTCGCCGATCTTGCCGTGTTCGAAATTGAATCGCACCGAAGACAGCTTGAGCGGCCCCTGCGGCGTCTCAAACGACAGCCCACGCATCTCGGCATTTCCGATGCCGGCACCCGAATAGAGGCCCGCGACCTTCTCAAGCAGTTCGCGCGCCTGGGCCGGAGACGGCGGCGCGCTGCCCGGCGGCGGGATCATCGCCAGCAGCGCCGGCAGCTGCATCCGCGACGGATTGATCCTGACGTCGTCGACGGTGACGCCCTCGATCCGCATGTTCAGGCCGGGCGTGGCGGCGACGGCATCAGGCGTCACGGTGATCACATAGGGACCGACCGAAACGTGGCCCTGAACCCGATAGTCCCGGTCGTCATTGGCCTTGGCCGGATCGAACATCGCCGCCATCGCACCGACGTCGATATCGGTCGCGGCGATATTGGCGAGGTCGCCGGTCATCTTGACCGGCTTGCCTGCCGCCAGCGAATTGATCCTGAACGCAACCTTGTCGGTCTTGCTCGACGCGATCTTTCCGTCCTTCATGTTTTCGATGGCAAGGCCCGAATAGTCGAATGTGCCGCCGGCGCCGTCGCCGGCATGTGCTGCGGCGCTGAAGGTCAGCGTTCCGGTCAAGTTGGGCGCGGTCACCGACGACGCATTGATGCTCGCGAGCTGGGCGAACGCGAACCGGTACAACTCGACGATGGACGACGAGGCCGGAAGCTGGGGCAGGCCGGCGGGAGCGGAATAGTCCTTCACCGTGATCCGCGGCGCCTTGTAGGTCAGGGAGTCGATCGTCGGGCTCGGCGCCGCCACGCCAATCTCGACATCGCTGAACTCAAGCTTGTCGGCGGAGACCCGTGCCGCGTCCGTTTGACCGAGGCCTGTCATCGTGAGGCTGGCAATCTTGACGCTGACCGGAGATTGCGCTCCCGTCTCGGTGGCGATGTCTGCAATCGTCAAGGTGCGGCTCTTGACGTCGAAGGCGATCTTGCCGTGGCTCGCCTTGGCGCCGGTGACGCGGACCTGCTCGAAGGCGGCCTCGACCTCGCGCGTGACCCGGCGCTGGGCATAGAGGTCGAAGCCGAAGAAGCCGCCGACCGCAATGACAATGACAGCGATCAGGCCGAGCAGAATTTTCTTCATTCGGTCAACTCCGGATCATCAAGGAAAAAAATTGCCAATCCGCGGCCAGAAGGTGCAGCATCACTGAACGGGCCCGCCCGGGCCTGTTGACGGGGATATGATCGGATGTTGCATCCAAGCGGCTGGACATGCTTCACATCCGGCTCGGTTTGCCGGACAACTGACTTTCGCCTGGATTAGCACAGAAACAAGAAATTTGGGCCGGAAACGCGGGGAGCACGCATGTCGTCATCGTCTGAAGAACTCCATAACGCGGCGCTCGCCTATCACCGGCTGCCGCGGCCGGGCAAGCTCGAGATCCAGGCGATCAAGCCGCTTGCCAACCAGCGCGACCTGGCGCTGGCCTATTCGCCGGGCGTGGCCGCCGCCTGCACCGAGATCGCCAAGAACCCCGCCGAGGCGGCGACGCTGACCGCCCGCGCCAATCTGGTGGCTGTGGTCTCGAACGGCACGGCCGTGCTCGGTCTCGGCAATATCGGTCCGCTGGCCTCCAAGCCCGTCATGGAAGGCAAGGCGGTGCTGTTCAAGAAATTCGCCGGCATCGACGTGTTCGATATCGAGATCAAGGCCGACACGATCGAGCGCGTGGTCGAGACCGTGGCGGCGCTGGAGCCGACCTTCGGCGGCATCAATCTGGAGGACATCCGCGGGCCGGAGTGTTTCGAGATCGAGACGCAGCTCAAGGAGCGCATGAAGATCCCGGTGTTCCACGACGACCAGCATGGCACCGCCATCATCGTCGCAGCCGCGATCGTCAACGCGCTGCTGCTGAACGGCAAGAAGCTGCCCGACGTCAAGATCGTTTGCTCAGGTGCCGGCGCGGCGGCGATCGCGACGCTCAACCTGCTGGTCTCGATGGGGGCGCAGCGCAAGAACATCTGGGTCTGCGACATCGACGGCGTGGTCTATGAAGGCCGCAACACCACGATGGATCGCTGGAAGGCGGTCTATGTCCAGAAGACCGACGCGCGCGTGCTGGCGGACGTGATTCCGGGCGCGGACATCTTCATCGGGCTTTCGGCGCCGGGCGTGCTGAAGCCGGAGATGGTCAAGCAGATGGGGGATGGGCCGCTGGTGATGGCGCTCGCCAATCCGGTGCCCGAGATCATGCCGGAAGAGGCGCGGGCGGCGCGACCGGATGCGATGATCTGCACCGGACGGTCGGACTATCCGAACCAGGTCAACAACGTGCTCTGCTTCCCCTTCATCTTCCGCGGCGCGCTCGACGTCGGCGCCACCGCGATCAACGAGGCGATGAAGCACGCCGCGGTGGATGCGATCGCGCAGCTCGCGCGCGATCCGCCGTCGGATGCGGTGGCCCATGGCTTCGAGACCGGCGAGACGCAAGGGTTCGGCCCGGGCTCGCTGATCCCGAGCCCGTTCGATCCGCGCCTAATCCTGCGCATCGCGCCGGCCGTGGCCAAGGCCGCGATCGAGTCCGGCGTCGCGACACGACCGATCACCAATTTCGACGAATACGCCGCCAATCTCGAGCGCTTCTCGTTCCGCTCCGGCCTCACCATGAAGCCGGTGTTTGCCAAGGCCAAGACCCAGCCGGTGCGCGTGATCTACGCTGAAGGCGAGGATGAGCGCGTGCTGCGCGCGACTCAGGTGGTGCTTGAGGAGAAGCTGGCGCGGCCGATCCTGGTCGGCCGTCCATCGGTGGTCGAGACCAGGATCAAGCGCTTCGGCCTGTCGATCAAGGCCGGCCGCGATTTCGACCTGGTCAATCCCGAGGACGATCCGCGCTACCGTTCCTACGTGCAGTCCTATATCGACGTCGCCGGCCGGCGCGGGGTGACGCCTGAGGGCGCGCGGACCGTGGTTCGCACCAACAACACGGTCATCGCGGCGCTCGCGGTGTCGCGCGGCGAGGCCGATGCGATGCTGTGCGGCGTCGAGGGCCGCTACATGAGCCATCTGCGCCATGTTCGCGAGATCATCGGCTTCCTGCCGGGGGTCAGCGACTATGCCGCGCTGGCGCTGATGATCACCTCCACCGGCGCGCATTTCCTCGCCGATACCCAGGTGCGGCCGAACCCGAGTGCGGAGGAGCTCGCCGAAGTGGCGTCGCTCGCGGCGATTCACGTTCAGCGCTTCGCCTTCAAGCCGAGGGTCGCCTTCGTGTCACATTCCGACTTCGGCAGCTATGATACGGACTCTTCGCGCAAGATGCGGCGGGCCACCCAGCTCCTGAAGGACAAGCATCCGGAGATCGAGGCCGACGGCGAAATGCAGGGCGACACAGCGCTGTCGGCGGTGGCGCGCAAGCTCGTGCTGCCGCAATCGCGGCTGGAAGGCGAGGCCAACATCCTGATCATGCCGAACCTCGACGCCGCCAACATCGCCTACCAGATGATCAAATCGCTGGCCAACGCGCTGCCGGTGGGGCCGATCCTGATCGGTCCGGCGCGCCCGGCGCACATCCTCACCCCCGGTGTGACGGCGCGCGGCATTCTCAACATGACGGCGGTTGCCGCCGTCGAAGCCCAGGAGCGCGCTGGCCGCGCGCAGCCGACGCTCTTTGGCTGAGACCGATTCGATTTGATCGAAGCAGGTGGAGCGACCATAATCGCTCCGCCTGCTTCGTCCGATTCTGCCATCCAGTGAGGCCGACCCATGCCAGCGTTGATCACCTTCGGGCGCGTTCTGTTCGCCGTGCTGTTCCTGTATTCGGGGGCGACCAAGCTCTTCGGCATCCAGGTGACTGCGGACGTGCTCACGGCCAAGGTGACCGTTCCCGCCGTGATCGCGCCCTATACGCAGCAGATCGAAACCTTCGCTAGCATGCCGTTCATGCAGCTCCTGGCGATCACGATCGGCGCCTTCGAGATCATCGCCGGGTTGATGATCGCGGTGAACGTGCTGACGCGGTTCTTCGCGATCCTTTTGATCATCTTCGTCTGCTTTGCGACCTTCTACTTCCACGATTTCTGGAATCAGGCGGCGCCCGACAACGGCAAGACCCTGATGGAGGCGCTGAAGAACCTGTCGCTGATCGGCGCATTGTTCATCATCGCCGGCTACGGTCGCGGCCCGCGCCGCGATGAGCCGGCGTATGGGGACGTGTAGGGCGCGATCACAGTAGGATGGGTAGAGCGCAGCGAAACCCATCACCTTTGTGCTGAGAGATCGATGGGTATCGCTGCGCTCCACCCATCCTACGGGGGCAGCTCACGCCGCCACGGCGTCACGCTGACATCCTGCGCGGCATCGATCAGTTGCGGCGCGTCGGCGCGAAGCCCGTGCGCAGCAAGCACCTGCTGCGGGGTGCGGGCAGGGACGCCCGGAAAGCACGGCTCGCCCTCGGGGATGCGCACCCTTGGCGCGACCGACAGCCAGAACGTGTCGTAGCGGTCCATGAACATGCCGAACACGCCGGGGCCGCCGATGATGGCAACCATGCCCGATGTCACGCCGGCTTCGCGGCTCGCCGCCTCGAACGGGCAGCCGGCCGGATTCCACAACAGGGCCTTCGGATTGTCCGGATCGGGCGCGGTGGCCGCGACCTTGCCGGTCAGGATCAGGCGGCGCCGCTTCGGCGCGTTCGGCTGCTCTTCCTGGGAGTGACGGCCATGCACGACGAGGTCGGCGCGGTCGAGAGCCGCGGTGAAGAACCGCTTGTCGCCCTCGATCTTGAGATCGTCGGGCATCACATTGTGCGCATTCGCCAGCCGGCCATCGGCGGAGACGATGACGAACCCTTCGATACGCAACCCGGAAACCAGAGCCATTTCCGCTCCGATCGAATCGGAACGGGGCTCTGGATTGTTGTTTTGACGCGTTTTCTTCACGCGAACCGGTACCCACTTCGCTCGAAAACGCTCTAGAACTGTCGCGCGCGCTATTGCTGGTCGACCGTGGTGACGACGCTGTTCACCGGCCGCGAGCTCACGGTCGGCAGCTTGACGTCCTTGGCGAGCTCCTGCTCGTATTGCGGCAGCACCGTCACCGGGAATTTGGCGCGCATCGCCACCACCTTGTAACCGCCGGCCTTGAGCTGCTGCAGCAGCGCGGGCAGCGCCTCCGCGGTGTGCTTCTGGAAGTCGTGCATCAGGATGATGCCCTTGCCGAGCTTGTTCAGCTTCTTCATCACCGTGTCGATCACCTGCTGCGGCTTGCTCGACTTGAAGTCGAAGGAGTCGAGGTCGCAGGAGAAGATCGCGATGTTGCGGTTGCCGAGATAGGTCACCATCTCCGGCGGATGCTGCAGCGCCGGGAAGCGGAAGAACGGCGAGGGTGAAACCTCGAGCGCCCATTTGACCGCGGCGTAGCCGCGCTCGATCTCGTCCTTCTTCTGATCCTCGGTCAGCTTCTTGTTGTTCAGATTGGCGTGCGACCAGGTGTGCGCGCCGACCGTGTGGCCGGCGGCATAGACCTGACGCAGGATTTCAGGGTGATAGGTGGCGTGCTTGCCGATCGGGAAGAAGATGCCCGTGGTGCATTCATCCGCGAGCGCCTTCAACACCGCGGGCGTGTTGGCCGGCCACGGACCGTCGTCGAAGGTCAGCACCACTTCATGGTCGCGCAGGAAGTCGAGCTGCTTGAAATGCTCGAAGCCGAAGCCGGGCCCGCCGGTGGTGTCGATCTCGACGGTGCGGCCGACGCCGAGCGCGTTCGGATTGTTGCAGGCAGCGCGCGCCGGCTGCGGCGGTTGCTTCGGCGGCACTGGTGCGGCGTTTGCGGTGGCGGGCGCAGGTGCCGCGGCGGCGGGCGCTGGCGCTGCGGCCGCTGGTGCTGCCGCCGGCGCTGTGGCGGCGCCCTTGGCCGGCGCTGCCGCAGCGCCCTTGGCGGGCGGCGTCTGCGACCAAGCTGCGCTCGACGCGAGCAACGATACGGTCCCTGCGAAAATCAGACCTGCCGCAATGCGCATGGCGTGTTCCCTGCTGATCGCGCTCCCGTGCCGCCGTTGCCGCACCCGGACCGCTTCACTCCCAACCGATCGTACCCTAGTCGCAGTCGCGACGCCAAGGCAATGAAGGTGGGCGGGCGCGTGCTCAATATCCCAGTTAATTCCGGGGATTATCGGGGCCTTTCAGGCTGCCGCCAGCGCTCGTGCGATTGCGGTCTTGATGCGGGTGTCGTCGGGTGTGACCGACTCAGGGAAGACGTCGGCGATATAGCCGTCGCGGCCAATCAGGTATTTGTGGAAATTCCAGCGCGGCACGTCCTTCGGCCGCGCCTCGGCCGCCCAGCGGTAGAAAGGATGCGCGCTCGCGCCGCGGACCACCGCTTTCGCTGCGATCGGGAAGGTGACGCCGTATTGATGCTGCGCGGCCTCGGCGATCTCGGTCGGGCCGCCGGGCTCCTGGCCGCCGAAATCATTCGAGGGCACGCCGATGATCACGAAGCCGCGCTCGCGGAATTCGCTCCACAATTGCTGCAGGCCGGCATATTGCGGCGTGAAGCCACAGAGCGAGGCCGTGTTCACGATCATCAGGGGATGGCCGGCATAGTCGGCAAGGCTGATATCGCCGCCCGAGAGTGCGGGGAATGAAAAGGCGTAGGCCGTGATCCGGCTCATTGCGGGCTGCTCCGCATGCAGCGCACGCGATCCTGCGGCCGCGGCCAAGGCCGTCACGATCAGTGTTCGGCGGTCGATCATGATGATGTCCCCGGATCGGATGTGCCTGACATCATAATCCAGAGCGCAGGCTCAGGCATTCAACAAGGTGTTACGGAAGAGAACATCTTAGCCGTCATGGCCGGGACAAGCCCGGCCATGACGGAAGGTGATTTTCGCTCTCCGGAAGAGGGTTGGAGAGGTACAGCCCGAAAGCTTAGCGCAGCGGCAGGATGAAGTCGGTGCCTTCGCCGGTCTCACCCTGGTTGACGCCGAGGTCGGAGACGATGATCGAGCCGCCGGTGCCGAGCGCTTCGCTGATCCGGGCCATCACGTCTGATGGAATCGAGATGCGGTCGAGTGCCTCGGCGGGGGTATTCGTCGCCGGCTGCGGCTTGGCCTCGACCGGCACGGCCACCTTGCGGCGATGCGAGACATGCTCCTCGGCATCGATACGGGCGGCATTGCGGGTCGGCAGCGTGACCACCGACCAGCGCAGCAGGTTGGTATCCGTCTTGTCGGCTTCCGCGGTGAAGACATGCGTGCCAAGCGGCCGGTCGCTCGCGGCGATCGTCACCGGCACGTCGAACAGCGGCGCAAAGTTCTGCCGCACATAGAGCTTGGAATCCTTGCGGCTGATGAACACCGCGATCTGGCCGGCGCGCTTCGACACGTCGATCCTGGCGACGCCCGGCAGCCGTGCCGTATCCTTGGCAGCGTCCTTCTTGGCATCGGGCGCGTCGGCCGCGGTTGCCGGCTCGGCGGGCTTGTCAGCCGGCTTGACTGCATCCACCGCCTTGGCAGCGTCCTTGCTCGCGTCCCTGGCGGCATCAGCCTTAGGCGCATCGGTCTTCGTATCGGTCTTGGGTGCCTCGGCAATGCCGGGCTTGGCGGCGTCCGCTTTCGGCTCGTCAGCTTTGCCTTCGGCCTTCACCGGGTCGTTCGCGGAGACCTCGGTCTTCGGCTTGTCGGTGCTGCCGGTGGTTTCGCCGACCGTCTTGTCGTCGGGAGCGGAATTGGTCTCGGCCGGCTGGTCGGTCGCGGTCTCAGCTTGGACCGTCTCGGGCTTGTCGGCTGCAAGCTTGTCGGCGATCGCGTCCCGTGTCGCCGAGGAGGACGCGTCGGACATCGTCACCGACGCGCTCGCCGCCGGCATCGCATCGGTGGCGTCGGCGGTGTGGGTGTTGTCGCGCAGCGAAGCGGGCAAGGCGGCGTGGCCGACGCTGGTGCGCAAATCGAGACCGGACTGCTTGTCGGCGCCCTTGTCGGTCTTGACGCCGAGCGGCGCATCCATCTTCAGGATCTCGTCGGCAACCGGCTGCTGCGGCGTGATCTTCTGCGTCACCAGCAGCGGATGCGAGAAGTTCTCCGGCGTGATCGTGCCCGGCGTGACGAACACGCGGGCGCCCATTCGCGTCCAGCCGTACATCTTGACCGCAAACGACATCGGCATGCGGATGCAGCCATGCGAGGCCGGATAGCCGGGCAGCACACCGGCGTGCATGGCGATGCCCGACCAGGTGATGCGCTGCATGTACGGCATCGGTGCGCCGCTATAGATGTTGGACTGGTGGTACTTCTGCTTCTGGATGACGCTGAAGACACCCATCGGGGTCGAGTGCCCCTTCATGCCCGTCGACACCGGGCTCTCGGCATAGAGGCCGTTGGCGTCGTAGACGCTGACGCGCTGCTGGTCGACCGAGACCGAGATGATCAGGGGGCCCTGCGGCTTGGCGCCAGCCTCCTTCTCGAGCGCCGGATTTTTCTTGGTCAGATTGCGCTTCGGCTTCGGCCGGGCCGGCCGCGGCATCGGCTGGTAATCACCGTAGTAGCCGGAATCACTGTTCCAGTAGAACAGCGCAGCATCGGCCTGTGAGGAGGCGGCGACGGTGCCGGCTGCAGTCAAAACTGCAAACTGCCAGAACCGCCTATTGGCAGAATCAAAAATCGAAATCCGCCGTCCCGTTCCGTGCATATTCCGAATCCCAGTCCAAACTATTCCTTGGTTGTCGCAGACGTGGAACGCGTTCACCAGCGTATGCGATTAACCCTTCCGTGAGGCGCGTATTTTTCGCCAAAAGCGTAGCAAAAAAGCCTCACAAGAGGTTAAACGCCCAGCCTGATCACCGAGCCGTCAGCGCCTTCCTGTGCGGCGTTTGCGCACTACATAGGCGGGACCCACCCCGCGGAGACCTCAATGACATCGAGAAGTGTGAGCTTGTGTGACGTGAGACTGTTGTCTCGATGGGGGTGCGCAATGCTGCTGATGGTGCTGGGTTTGGGGCTGGCCCGTCCGGCGGCCGCGACAGATGAGCCGGACCTGATCTTTCGCCGCTCCACGGTGTTCAAATTGATGAGCCCCAACGACAAGCTCGCGACCTACGGCGTCGACGACCCCGAGGTCGAAGGTGTCGCTTGTCACTTCACGGTGCCGGAGAAGGGCGGCTTCAAGGGCTGGCTTGGGCTTGCCGAGGAAGTCTCCGATATCTCGCTGGCTTGCCGGCAGATCGGGCCGATCCGCTTCAAGAACAAGCTCGGCCAGGGCGACGACATGTTCAGCAAGCGCCGGTCGCTGTTCTTCAAGAAGATGCAGATCGTGCGCGGCTGCGACGCCAAGCGCAACGTGCTGGTCTACATGGTCTATTCGGACAGGCTGATCGAGGGCTCGCCGAAGAACTCGACCTCGTCGGTGCCGATCATGCCGTGGGGCCCGACCGACGCCGCCATCCAGAAGTGCGGCGAGTTCATTCAATAGGCTTCGTTCGGTAGCCTTCATTCAATAGCCCTGGCATGGGCTTGGCCTGTGCGGCTGAAGCGGTGGGTAAACTAGCGGTTGGTTTGCCCGAACTGCTTCGCGCCGAGGCTGAGGCCCGGCTTGACCTTCGAGTCGCGGCAGCCGACGAGGCGAACCAGCTTTTGCTGCGCGCACTCATTGTCGCCCATCACGTGGGTACCCTGTTGCGACATTGCGGCCGTCATCTGCTTCTGCGGGCCGGATTTGGTGGCCGCGGATTCATTGCCAACGCCCATGTTGCCATTGCCCACGACTGACATCCTTCGTTGGATAGGGGATCACCACAACGTGCCACCACGGAGATGGTTGCACGGTGCCGAGATGAGTCGGCTGGACCGTCGCCCGGTTCACCGCCGACCTGCTGTGCTGCTTCCTGTCTCAGCAGAGGAAAGTTAAGAAAGCGCGGTAGCCCGCTCAATTTGCACGCAGAATCGGCCATCGCCCCGGCTGCGGCCAAAACAGGTGCCAAGGACAGGCGCCAAGGCGGGTACCACGGCAGGCATCGGCGCGCGAAATCTTGAACACGCGCTCCGCCGCCGCTCCATCACTGAAAATATTGATGTTTTCCGGCCAATGTTTCGTCGATCGCCGGCCGACGAAACAATTCTCCCGTTGATGAAACCATTTTCGACTTGTTCCGCAGAACTCCGGAAACGGCAGTTCGTTATCAAACCGTCAACACAACGGCGCGGACGCCGGCCGGAATAACGGAGACTGTCACATGCGGACCATCAGCCTGATTCTCGCCTTCGTCTTCGTGATGGCCGGTTCGTCGATGGCTGGTTCCCCGGACAGCGGTTTGCCCGGCATCGGCACCTTCTCCTATAACGGCTCGCCGGTGGTCACTGTGGCCCCGATGATGATGGCGCAGGCCAACTGAATGCGACGCGAAAAACAGAACAGCCGATAAAGGCCACTCATGTTGCTCCGTATCTGTTCCGCCGCCATGTTCGCATTGCTCGTCCTAGCGGGTTCCGCGCAGGCCCAATCCCAGCTTCCACTCGAATCGATGCAGATCCGGTCGCTGTACCGGGTAACTGAGCCGCGCGACGAATTCGTTCGCCAATGCGCGCCGCACATGCTTGGCCGCTGGGCGCACCCCGAAGCCGTCTGCGGCTGCCTGCACGACCACGCCGCAGCAACGGTGGATGATCCCGACCTCCGTCAGGCATTGCTGCGCGGGATCAGCGAGACCGGCGTGCCGACGATCGAGACCGATTGGGTGCCGCCGTCGAAGCAGGCCGAGATCGGCCCGACCTTCACCAAGATCGCCAAGCCGACGCTGCAATGCATGTTCGAGCCGATCTCGAACTGAGCGGCGCGTTGCCAAATAATGAAGAAGCAGGCGCCTCGCGGAAGCGGGGCGCTTTATTTTTTGGCGAGGCGCGGCACGCAGCTGCGGGTCCGAACCACGCCGTTCTGGCTCAGCTTGGCGCCGATCACCTGCTTGATCTGCCCGGCCGGGCACGAGCCGTCATCGACCAGGACGCGCTGACCGACCCGGAGGTCGACGATGTCGCCCTCGCGCATCAAGGCCTGCTGCGCGGAGGCGGGGGCGCTCAGGGCGACACATACGACGGCGCCGATCAGCGCGACGAATCCGATGCGCGGCATCGCGGCCTCCCTCACTTGTTCTGGATCTTGACCCCATTGGGGCCGACATTGATCTGCAGGCCTTCGGGCTGCTTCTTCGCCTGATAGAGATTGTAGCCGAGCATGCCCACGATCAGGACCAACCCGCCGATCACGAGATACAGGACGTTGCGATTGGCAGGCATCCGGTATCTCCGTACGCTGGCACTGACTGAACGCGCGCGACCTTAGTCAGGTCGCTGCGATTCTCATAGCGCGCCGCGGTTTGGCGGATGACTTGATCGATCCCTTGACTGGTCCTTTGCGCGTCGCGCGCAGCGCAATCAGCGTTGCCTTCGCCAACTGTTCCGCCGACGCGATGAGTTGCGGAACCGGATGACCGGAAAATCCCAGCACGAAGCCGGGCAATGGACGCGCGCGATGATAGGTCTCGGCGAGCAGCCAGCCGCCGACGCCGGCGGCGGCTTTTGCCTCCGCGGCAATGAGTGGATCGGTCGCGGGATCGAGCCTGGCCACGAGATGCAGGCCCTGCGAGGGCACGGGAACCGTGAGCGCGCCCTCCGATGCGCTCTCGAGCGTCGATGCCAGCACGTCGCGCGCCTCGCGATAGAGTTTGCGCGACTTGCGCAAATTGGCGGCGAAGGCGCCGGAGTTCAGCATGTCGGCAACCGCGCCTTCCATCAACGTGGCGGGAAAGCGGTCGAGCGCGGCGCGCGCCGCCGTCACCGGGCCGATCAGGGCTTCGGGCAGGGCGCAGTAACCGATCCGCAAGCCCGGAAAGAGCGTCTTGGCAAACGTGCCCATGTAGATCACGCGGCGCAGATGATCGATGCCGGCGAGCGACAACAGTGGCGCGCCGTCATAGCGGAACTCGCTGTCGTAATCGTCCTCGAACACGAAGGCGCCGGCGTCGCGGGCCCAGTCGAGCAGCTCGAGCCGGCGCGGCATCGACATCTGCACGCCGAGCGGAAACTGGTGCGACGGCGTGACATAGGCGGCGCGTGCCTGCGGCGCCGATGCGCGGCCCTTGTCGACGCGCATGCCTGAGGCATCCACGGGCACCGACACCGGACGATAGCCGCAATGCTCGATCGCGCGCCGCGCCGCCGGATAGCCGGGATCCTCGCACCAGACCTGATCGCCGGGCTTGAGGATCGCGCCGAGCACGATGCGCAGCGCATGCAGCGTGCCCGACGCCAGCATGATCTGGTCGGGATCGCAGCGCAGTCCGCGCGCCGACAGCAAATGATCTGATATGGCGGCGCGCAATTCGCTGCTACCGCGGGGATCGCCATAGTGCAGATGCTCGGAGCCGAAGGCGCGCAGTCTGCGGCCGGCAAAGGCGCGGAAACGCTGCAGCGCGCGTTCGTCGATATGGGTGCAGCCGAGCGACAGCGCGTTGTGCTGCGGCGGCTCGATCTCGATCTTCGCGCGTCGCGGCGCGGTGGCCTGCGCCGGGATGCGCGCGGCGACGAAGGTGCCGGAGCCCGTGGTTGCCACCGCAAATCCGTCGGCGATCAGCCGCTCATAGGCCGTGGTGACGGCGTTGCGTCGGAAGCCGGTCTGTTTTGCCAGCGTGCGCGAGGGCGGCAGCGGCTCGCCCGGCTTGACCAGGCCGCCGACGATCGTGTGGCACAGCGCCTGATAGAGCCGCTGCTGTGAGGCCGCGCCCTGCGTGACGTGGGGGCCGGCGAGGTCGAGCGGCAGCTCGGCCTTGGCCGGCCAAGGCTCTGATAAATTGGGCTTGCGCAAATTGGTCGGAATTTTTCGCATGGAATTGGCACTATCGCAGACCAAATGGGTCGCTACAACTCTCGACACTTCCAATTTCGAAAGGCACCGCCGTGACCGAAGGCGCATCCACTCCGTCCTACCCCATGTCGTCCCGCAACCGGGTGAAGCGCCGCCATGATCGCGGCTTCTACGACCACGCAACCGTGCACAAGATCCTGGACGCCTCGATGCTGTGCCACGTCTCCTACGTGATCGACGGCCAGCCCTATTGCACGCCGACGTTTTTCTGGCGCGAGGGCACAAAACTCTACTGGCACGGCTCGAGCGCGAGCCGGATGCTGGAGAACCAGACGAAAGGGCAGAGGGTGTGCCTGACGGTCGCCCATCTCGACAGCCTGGTGCTGGCGCGCTGCGGCTTCAATCATTCGGCCGACTATCGCGCGGTGATGGCGTTCGGCTCAGCCTATCTCGTCACCGACCCGCAAGAGAAGGAGCGCGCCATCGTTGCGATGGTCGACCGCTTCTTTCCCGAACGCACCGCAAGCCTGCGCGCCAGCAGCAAGCAGGAGATCAAGGCGACCTCGTTCATCGCGATGGAGATCGAGGAGGCCTCGGCAAAGGTTCGCGCCAAGGGCGTTGCCGATGACGACGAGGATTACGAGTTGCCGATCTATGCCGAGCGCATTCCGGTGCGCACCGTGCTCGGCGCGCCGGAGCCGTGTTCGCGGCTGCTCGACGGCGTGTCGCGGCCTGCGACACTCGATGGCTATTCGGAAGGCCGTCTGCTCGAAGATGCATTGCGGGATGCTTATTTTGCGCAATACAAGGCGGAGTGAAATCGGGTTACGGTGCGGCGCTCACCTGTCTGATTTCCCCGATGGAGTTGCCGCATGACTGCCGAGACGCAACAACGAATCCTTGCTGCCGTTGACGAGGGATTCGATGCGCAGCTTGCGACGACGCAGGCCTTTGTCGCGATCCCCTCGACCCGCGGCGCCGAGGGGCCGTGCCAGGACATGATCGGCGATCTCTTGCGCGAGCGCGGCTACGAGGTCGACGACTGGCACATCAATCTCGACGAGCTCCGGGATTTGCGCGGCTTCGGCCCGATCGAGCATGATTTCTCGAAGGCGCGTACGGTGGTCGGCACCTACCGCCCGGCGACCAATGCCGGCAAATCGCTGATCGTGCAGGGCCACTGCGACGTGGTGCCGACCGGCCCGCTCGAGATGTGGGAGACGCCGCCGTTCTCGCCCGTGATCAAGGACGGCAAGATGTACGGCCGCGGCGCCTGCGACATGAAGTCCGGTACCATCGGCGCGCTGTATGCGCTGGATGCGATCAGGAAGGCCGGCCTGAAGCCGACGGCGCGAATTCACTTCCAGTCGGTGATCGAGGAGGAGAGTACCGGCGTCGGCGCGCTCTCGACCTTGCAGCGCGGCTATCGCGCCGATGCCTGCTTCATCCCCGAGCCGACCAACGGCAAGATGATCCGCTCGCAGGTCGGCGTGATCTGGTTCCGGTTGAAGGTGCGCGGCTTCCCGGTGCATGTGTTCGAGGCCGGTGCCGGCTCGAACGCGATCATGGCGGCGTATCATCTGGTGCATGCGCTGGAGAAGCTCGAGATCGCCTGGAACGAGCGCGCCAAGGCCGACCGCCACTTCAAGGACGTCAATCATCCGATCAACTTCAATCCCGGCATCATCAAGGGGGGCGACTGGGCCTCCAGCGTGCCGGCCTGGTGCGACGTCGACTGCCGCATCGCGGTGCTGCCGGGCTGGTCGATCGCCGAATGCCAGAAGGAGATTCTGGCCTGCGTGTCGGCCGCGGCGCGCGACCACCGGTTCCTCTCCAACAATCCGCCGCAGGTGGAGTGGTCGGGCTTCCTGTCGGAAGGCTATGAACTCGTGAACTCCGAAGCGCCGGAAGCGGCCTTCGCGAGGGCGCATCAGACGGTCTATGGCGGCGCGGTTGAAGATCGCGCCTTCACCGCGTTGACCGACACGCGCTTCTACGGCCTGAACTATGACATCCCGAGCCTCTGCTTCGGCGCCAATGGCGCGGCGATGCATGGCTTCAACGAATATGTCGAACTGGACTCGCTGCGGAAGTCGACCAAGGCCACCGCGCTGTTCATCGCGGAATGGTGCGGCGTGGAGAAGGCCTAGCCGCGGTTTCCGCCCCTCAACAAATTCAGTGTCGTCCCGGCGAAAGCCGGGACCCATACTCCGCGGCGAATGTTGTGATCGGGACTCGTCATTGCAGCGCCGTACATCAATCAAGATTGGTGGTTATGGGTCCCGGCTCCGTGCGCAATCGCGCACTCGGCCGGGACGACGTTGGAAGATTCAACGCTCCGGCCATAACGCCTTCACGATCGCATCGAGCCCGTCGGTCAGCGCGGCGGGGCCGGGCTGCAGGATGATCGGCGACTTGATCTCGACGATGCGGTTGTTGCGCACGGCCGGAATCTCGCTCCAGCCGTCGCGTTTGCGGATGCGGTCGGGCACCACCTTCTTGCCGCACCAGGACGCCAGGATCACGTCGGGCATCGCCTCGCGCACGGTATCAGGCGAGATGATGCGATCCTTGGCGGCCTTGTGCGCGCGCAGATGCGGCAGCGCGTCCGCGCCGCCGGCGATGTCGATCAGCTCGGACACCCAGCCGATGCCGCTGATCAGGGGATCGTCCCATTCCTCGAAATAGACTTTTGGCCGCGGCGCCGGACGCGGCGTCGCCGCGATCGCGTCCAGCCGTCCTGCGAGGCTTTGCGCGAGCTGCCCGGCGCGCTCGGCGGCGCCGACCATCGCGCCCAGGGTGCGGATCATTGCGAGGATGCCGGCGACGTCGCGCTGGTTGAAGACATGCACGGCGACGCCGGCACGCACGAGATCGGCGACGATGTCGGCCTGCAAATCGGAGAAGGCGAGCACGAGGTCGGGGTCGAGCGCCAGGATCTTTGGAATGTCAGCGGAGATGAAGGCCGACACGCGCGGCTTCTCGCGGCGGACCTGCGGCGGCCGCACCGCATAGCCGGAGACGCCGACGATGAGGTCCTGCTCGCCGAGCAAATAGAGCGTTTCGACCGTCTCCTCGGTCAGGCAGACGATCCGGCGGGGAGGGAAGTCGCGCATCGCGGACGGTATGCAGACTGACGCGCGATTGTCACTGATGCCATGACGTCATCCGCATCATTACCTCGGAGGTCATTGCCGGGCCCGGTCAGGCAATCCATCATGCCGGCACCAACCTCGAAGAAGGCCGAAGGCGCGGTTCTGCCCGCGGACCGACGCCGCAAGAACAAGCCAGGGAGTGCCCATGACGCCGCTCGAAAAGATCCAGTCGATGAAGATGCCGTTCGCGGAACTGAAGGGCGTCACCTTCACCGAGGCCAGCCAGGATCGGGTCGTCGCGAAGATGCTGGTGCGGCCGGACCTCTGCACCCTCCATCACACCATCCACGGCGGGGCGGTGATGGCCTTGGCGGACTCGGTCGGCGCCGCCGCCACCGTGATCAACCTGCCTGAAGACGCCAAGGGCACCACGACGCTGGAGAGCAAGACCAACTTCATCGGCGGCGCCAAGGCGGGGATGACCGTGGTCGCCACGGCAACACCGGTTCACCGGGGCCGGCGGACCCAGGTCTGGCAGACCAGGCTGGAGACCGAGGACGGCAAGCTGGTCGCGGTCGTGACCCAAACGCAGCTGGTATTATGATGGGGCGATAATGTGATTTATCAATCACATCATTGTTTACTTAAATGAATCTCAGTACTTGAATTATATGGTGCGATGCACAATATGGGGGTGCTAGGGAGTCGACGCCTCCTCGAGGGCTACCGAGAGGAGTTATGAAATGAACTACGATTCCATCCGTCCGACGTCTGCCAAGGGCACCGTGCGGACGCTGAGCCAGCAGGAGGAGCTTCCTCTGCTGCGCGATCACCTGCTGCGACTGGATCGCACCAGCCGTCATGATCGCTTTCATGGCTTCATCGACGACAGCTTCATCCGTCGCTATGCCGAGCGCTGCGCCAACGACGGCACGATCATCATCGCCTATTTCGAGGATGGCGTGGTCCGCGGCGCGGCCGAGTTGCATCCGCCGGAGCAGTCACCGGACGCGCAGCCCGAGATCGCCTTCAGCGTGGAGCGGTCGGTGCGGCGCAAGGGTGTCGGCAGCACGCTATTCCGCAAGCTGATCGCCGAGGCGCATGCCAAGGGCTACACCAACCTGCGCATCACCACCGGTGCGCAGAACGACGCGATGCGTGCGCTCGCCACCAAGTTCGGTGCGCAGCTCACCTTCCGCCACGGCGAGTCGACCGGCAGCATCGACCTGACCGAGCAACACCAGGGCGAGCAGGCACCGGCTGCTGCGGTGATGACGCCGGTCGAGGCTGCGCAGGCGATCGTCGACATGAACCGGGCCTATTGGCGGATGGTGATGCAGATCTCCGGCTGGGGCCGGGCGGCCTGAGCCGATATCCCGGATCAAACGCGAAAAGGGCAATCCGCTCAGCGGATTGCCCTTTTTCTTTGAGCAAACGAATGTTGTTTTTCAGGTGCCGGTGCGCTTGTCGGTCGCAAAGCGGCGGACCACGCGGCGCTCGACCACGATGGAGCGCTGCGCGCCCTGTTCGCCGGCGATCACGCGGGTTGCCGTACCGGTACGGGCGCTGACGCGCGCGGTCTTCTTCACCTCGGCCAGCACCTCGTCATAGGGCAGTCCCATCAGGGACGACGCGATCTCGGCCTGGGCCTCCACGTCATCGGTGATGCCGATGGCCGCGAAGATTGCCTCCTCCAGGGTCGGCGGATCATGCCGCACGCGCCTTGTGCCGTATTTGGTGTTCCAGTCTCCGCTCATCGCCGCCTCGTCCCTTGAATCGCGGGAGATACGTAAGGGCCCTAATGTTGCATTGCAATATTAATGTGAGATGGCAATCCAGCCATGCAGCTAGAGTCTCTCAATTTTGTGAGCGTCATAAAGTTCGATCGTGGTCGCAGCCGCCGCAAGAGATTGCAGCGACCGGACGAAGTCACGGGAGGCCGGGACCGCAAAATGCGTCGCCAGCGCGGCGCGATCGGCCCATTGCTCGAAAAACACCAGCTTGAGCGGATCTTCGCAGTCGACATGCACCGCGTGCGAGATGCAGCCGGGCTCGGTGCGCGAGCGATGGACATGCTCGAGGCTGAGGCGCCGCACCTCATCGAACGTGTCGGGGCGGGCGGTGACGCTGCCGGTGACGACAATCATGATGTCCCCCAATGCTTTACGGGGCGGCTTCCGCCCCTGACGCAGTGATCGGTTGTTGCGGCCAGCGCTTCAGCGCGGCACGGCCGGCATCGGTCAGCAGATAGATGCCGCGCTCGGCGCGATCGAACCAGCCATAGACATTATGCTGCAGGATCTTGCCGGCGTCGGGAATATCGGCGCGCAAATCGCGCACCCGCCGTGGCCCATCCGACAGCGCACAGGCGCAGGCCAGCGCCTGCTGCCGGTAGGCGGTCATGATCGGCGCGCGCGTCGAACCGCCCATGGCGGGATCGCCTTTGCGCTTCCGGTGCTCGGTGATCAGGCGCGAGCGCTTCTTCGGATTGCGCCTGATGGCCGCGGTCGGCGGCGGCACCAGCACCTCGACGTCGCCGCGGTCGGTGATGCCGAGCATGCCGAAGCCGAGCCGCCGGCACAGATTGCGATAACGCGCATCGCTCTCGCGGCCCTTGCCGCGGGCCGAGACCTTTGCCGCGATCCAGACCTCGTCGGCGGCGGCGGCACGGTCGACCGCCTGCAGGATCAGTTCGAGATTGAAGGCGAGCTTGAGTTCACCGATCACGACGACAGGCGGATCGTCGCCGCTCAGCGCCACGAGATCGCAGCCGCCGATCTCGCCCTTCACCGTGAAGCCGAGCTTTTCGAGGAAGCGTTTGACGGGCTGATAAAGCGCAGTTTCCAACGGGCACGGCTCCGGCGGCGGTTCGGCCGCGACTCAATTCGCAGCAGCATAGCCCGGAAAGACCGCTGCCGCCGCGGACGTAATTTGCTCAAAGCCCGCCCCAGCGGCTATTGTGAGGCCGGGACAAGGCGCGGCAATTTTCATGATCCGGAACGGGCTCTATCACATCACCGTCGAATTTCTCGACGGCGTCTCTGGCGGCAACCAGGGCGTCATGGTGCTGCGCGACGGCCAGATGCGCGGCGGCGACTCGTTCTTCTATGCCTATGGCAACTACACCGCGGCCGATGGCAAGTGGAAGGGCGAGGTCACCAACGAGGAGCATTCGCCGACCTATGGCGAGCGCCCGGTGTGGGAACGCAAGGTGGTCACCATTGGATTCACCGGCACCTACACCGACGAGACCGCCGAGGGTAACGGCATGGCGCTCGCCGGCAAGCAGAGCATCCGTTTCAGGTCGAAGCTGCGGCTATTGGTTGCCGACTGACGCGTAATGCCGACCTGGCTCTATAAAGTCGAGGTCGCGCGCGATCGACGGGCCGCTCTCTCGCCACGCTCGAATGCGGCTTGTCCGCTGCTCGCCGCCGTTGAAATGTTGCTGTTTGTTGCTCCAATGGCACAGGGCCCCCAAGCCAAATGAATTAAGTTCCAAACCGGACTTGGAAGTTAAGCATCACAGGGGCAAGGCGTGATGTCAGACTCAGTCAGCCTGACTGCTACACCAAGTGAAGGCGACGCGGCGGCTGCGACAGCGCGGTTTAGCGTGAAGATCATGACGCGCGGCGAAATCGCCGATTGCCCCGCCTGGGCTGCCACCTTCGCAGACCTGCGCAAGGATCACCGGTATTACGAAATCCTGGAGGATACGCTTCGCGACCGCGTCGAGTACCGCTACTTCGCGATCATCGACCGGGCAGGGTACATCCAAGCCGTCCAGCCGTTTTTTCTTCTCGACCAGGACTTTCTCGAAGGACTTGGCGCGGAATGGCAGACGTGGCTGGCGCGCATCCGACGCTTCGCGCCGCGGTTTCTCAAGATGCGCACTTTGATGGTGGGATGCTTCGCCGGAGAGGGACACCTCGCTGCATCCGACACGGTGCCGTCAGGCGAGATGGCGGAGATCCTTTGCGGCGAGATCGTCAATCTAGCAAAATCGTGCCAAGCGCAGCTCATCGTCTTGAAGGAATTCCCAGCGCGCTATCGGCCGGTGCTCAATTGTTTCGTGCGGTGCGGTTTCGCCCGTGCGCCGAGCATGCCGATGACGGCGCTCAATATCGAGCACGACGATTTCGATGCCTACATGCAAAACGCGCTGCCGCGATCGGCGCGGTGGCAGCTCCGCAAGAAATTCAAGGCAACCGACGGCGACACCATTGTCCTCACTGTCACCGATGACGCAAGGGATGCTATCGATGAGATCCATCCGCTTTATCTGCAGGTCTTCGACCGTTCGAAATTCCGTTTCGAGAAACTGACGGCCGATTATCTCCGCCGGCTCGGCAGCGATATGAAGGACAAGACCCGGTTCTTCATCTGGCGCCGGGGCGCGAACGTGGTCGCCTTCAGCCTCTGCATGGTCGAAGGCGACAGCCTGTTCTGGGAGTATGTCGGCCTGGACTATGCCGTCGCCCTCGACCTCCATCTTTACTACTACACCATTCGCGACATGATGAATTGGGCGATGGCCAAGGGTTATAAGTGGCTTCGAAGCACCGGTCTCAGCTACGAACCGAAATTCCGGATGCGGCATGACCTCGATCCGCTCGACCTCTATGTGCGGCTCCGCTCCCCGCTCCTGAACGCTATTTTCAGGCTGCTGCTGCCCTGGATCGTCCCGGCCCGCTATGACAAGACGCTGCGAAGATTCGCGAACTATCGCGATCTCTGGTAGCCGATCCGATACGGTAACGACTGGCCTAAACCCGCCCGTTCACCGGCAGCAGCGCGCCGGTGACGGCGCTTGCGGCGTCGCTGGCGAGGAACAGGATGACGTCAGCGAGTTCCTTCGGTGTCACCCATTTGGAGATATCGGCCTTCGGCATCGCGGCGCGATTGGCCGCGGTATCGATGATCGAGGGCAGCACGGCGTTGACCGTGACCTTGCCCTTGAGTTCGGCGGCGAGCGACTCCGTCAGGCGATGCACGCCGGCCTTCGATGCGGCATAGGGGCCCATGCCGGCAGCCGCCTGCAACGCGCCCAGCGCGCCGATATTGATGATGCGTCCGGCGCCCGACTTGCTGAGATGTGGGATGGCGGCGCGCGATGTGTTGAGCGCGGTCATCACATTCATGGCGTACATGCGCTGCCAGGTCGCGGGATCACCGTCGCTCACCGCCTCGAAGGTGAAGCCGCCGGCGATGTTGATCAGCCCGTCGAGCCGGCCGAAATGCGCGGCCGCCTTGTCGATGGCAGCCTTCGCCTGCGCGGGATCGGTGAGGTCGACACCGCCAAGCTCGATGCGGTCGGCGGTCGCCGCAAGCGTTGAGGCTGCATGATCGATCCCGGCGACGCGCGCGCCGCGCGCCAGGGCCTCCTCGGTGACCACTTTGCCAAGTGCGCCAAGTGCGCCGGTGATGACGATGGCTTTTCCGTTCATGGCGGTCTCCGTATGCGCGAGCAGGCTGCTGCCCACTATGATCAGGCGGAATTCATTTGCAATGCCGCCAATTCCGCCTCCTACTGCGCGCATTCATCAGTTCATTCACCTCAAGGATGTTTGCGATGCCGACACCCAGGCCATGCGAAACCCACCTCGAACTCGTCAAGTTCGGACATCCGTTGCCGCATTTCGCGGAAGCGCTGCGGCATCAACGCAAGATCAAGGTGGTGGCGCTCGGATCGTCGTCGACGGCGGGCGCGGACAACATCCTGCCATTCCCGCCGCGGCTCGAAATGCTGCTGCGGCAACGCTTCTTCGGCCGGATGATCGATGTGATCAACCGTGGCGTAGGCGGCCAGGAGGCGCCTGAGGAATATTCGCGCATCGAGTCCGACGTCACGACCGAGGCGCCGGTGCTGGTGATCTGGCAGGTCGGCACCAACGCCGTCTACAAGAGCTACAATCCGGCCGAGGTGCGTGCTACGCTGGAGGCCGGGCTCGACGTGCTCGCCGCGCTGCCGCTTGACGTCATCGTGATGGATTCCCAGTACACGCAGGCGGTTGTCGGAACACCAGCCGCGCTCAATCTCGCCAACATCATCATGCCGATGATCACCGAGGTCACGTCGAACAAGGGCGTCAACCTGTTCAGCCGTTTCGCGCTGATGAAGCGTTGGGTCGACGCCGGTATTCCCCTGACCGAGCTCGACGATGGCGGCCAGCTTCTGCTTCACACCAGCGAATGGGCGACGAATTGCGTAACCCAGTCGCTGTTTGGCGCCATCGACGACGCCTTGAAGCCGGAAGCGATCGCGTAACGCTGACTACGTAAGACTACGGAGTAGGGCCGGTTGGATAAAATTTGCGGCAGTTCCGTAAGTCGTTCGCAGAATCCTATCCCGTAGAAGCGAAACTCCAGCCAAGGTAGGGGTTTTTCTATGGGATATCTTCCGGATCACGGTTTACCGCTTGTTCAGCTTAAGGAGCAGCGGCGCGATCTCGTGGTGGCGCTGCAAAACCGTAACGGGCCGGTGAGCAGCTGGGAATTGATGCAGATCGCGGCGATCCAGCAGGCGATCTCGGCGTTCGAGGATGTGATCGCCGATCTCGATGCAGAGCTCGAGCTCGAGGCCGCGGCGGCCTAAAGCCTTTTTCGGTTCTGATTGGATCAGAACCGAAGCTCCAGATTCTTGTTTGACGCGTTCTTCTTCACGCGAACCGGTGTCCACTTCGCTCGAAAACGCTCTGGCGAATTGATCAGGCCTGCAGATAGCGGCCTTCAAGCGCCTTGCGCTCGGCCTGGCCGAGCCCGAGGCCTTCGCGGAAATAGCCGTCGAGGCTGCCGTAATCGGCATCGACCGCCTCGAACGCAGCTTCCAGAAATGCAGCGCGCACGGTACCGAGCACCTGCTTGACGTCATCGGGCAGCTCGGTGCTGTGCGCCGGATCGCGCTTGTAGAACCGATTGGTCAGGAGATAGTCGTCGGCGATCACATGATCGGACACGCCGAGCGCGTGCAGGATCAGCGCGCAGGCGAAGCCGGTGCGATCCTTGCCAGCGGTGCAGTGGATCACCAGCGGCGCGCGGTCTTCCAGCAGATGGGCAAACAGCGTGCGATAGCGCGGCGTGTTGTCCTGCACATAGCCGCGGTAGGAATCCCGCATCACGTCGATCGCATCGGCTTCCGAGAGCTGGCGGTGGCTCGCGATCGCGCGCAGCGCGGCCACCACCGTCGGCTCGACCGGCAGCGAATGCACGGTGACGTCGCTCATGCCGCACAGCGCCTCGGCTCGCTCGGCGACGCCGCGAAAATCGAATGCGCTCTTGACCCCAAGCGCGCGCACCACGGCGACGTCTTGCGCGGTGAGATGCGCCAGATGGTTGGAGCGGAAGAGCTGCCGCCAGCGCACCGTCCGCCCGTCACGCGTCTGGTAGCCGCCGAGGTCGCGAAAATTGCTGGCGCCGGCGAGATTGAGATGACGGGCGGGGGCTTCGGACATTGGCGGGCCTGTTGCAGCTGATGAGGTCTTGGCGCAAAAAATCCTGGCGCAAGAGTCTTGGCGCAGGAGTAATGACGCAGACAGGTCTATAACCGGCCCGTCAGGGGGAGAATATGACTTATCGCGTGGGCGCCTTTGTCATCGGCGCAATTCTTTTGCAGGTTTGCGGTTCCTCGGCGGCATCGGCACAGTCCGCCTTCCGGAATTATCGCTGTGCCGACGGCACACAGTTCGTTGCGGGGTTCTTCACCGGGGACACGCGCGCGCATCTGCAGCTCGACGGCAAGGCGGTGACGCTGACCAAGCGCCTGTCGTTGACGGGCACACGCTACAAGGGCGGCGGCGTCACGCTCGAGATCAGCCGATCTGGGCTTGCCAGGCTCCGGCATGCCAAGCGGCCAGCGACAGCCTGTGAGCTGGCATGAAAAAAGGGCCGAAACGCCTGGTTCCGACCCTTCCTTATTGTTCTGACGCTGTCTGACGTTTCTGCGTCACGCCTCGCTGCCTGATCGACATCAGTGGTCGCGGCTCGGTTTGGCGTCGTCGATCGCCGCCTGATGGTACCAGCTCTCGCTGCAAGCCGAGGTCTCTACCTCGCTGGCAAGTCCGCGCGCCGTCAGCGCTTCGCCATGGCGGCGTCCGCCGAGAGCCGCGCGGCCCCCCGCCGGGAATTGATAGATCGTTGCCGATCCGTGGATTTGTCCTTGGTTTTGGCCCGTCGTGATCATGTCAAACTCTCCTTTGGCCGCAGCGAGCCTCCATGGTGCGCCCGACTCATTCGCGTGTCGTTACCGTGCTTTCGATATCGGCCCGGGCCTGGCGGGGCGCAAATTGACTAAGAAATAGTCATTCTCTGTCTAATTTGTGAGCAAATCCCGGTTTGCCTCCTGCGAGGCAGGAGGCAGCTGATCAACGCTTGGGCCATTGCGATGGTTGCGGGGCGCCCGGTGGTCGGACACGAACTGTCATACAGCGCTGCCGCTGCATTAATCGGCAGGCGGTGCCGTAGCCGAATTTGCTGCAGAAACGGGCGGCGAGGCGCGCGAAAAGAAGATTTTGGCTGACCGTGGCGCATGCCTGCCGCGCTGCTATGTCGCAGCTAAAAATGCGATGTCCGTTGTGGACATCCGCGAACAGGGTGGGTCCCGCAGTGCAGCGACTGGCATTTTAATTGCTTAGTAAGAGCCGGCCGATGGTGGCCGGGTACGCGTGCGGCGACCGACTGGCTTTCGGTTTCCTCACGGTTTTGCATCATCAACAGAGAGGTTCAATGACCAAGTACAAGCTCGAGTATATCTGGCTCGACGGATATACGCCGACGCCGAGCCTGCGCGGCAAGACGCAGATCAAGGAATTCGCGTCGTTCCCGACCCTCGAACAGCTTCCGCTGTGGGGCTTTGACGGTTCGTCCACCCAGCAGGCTGAAGGCCACAGCTCTGACTGCGTGCTGAAGCCGGTCGCCTGCTATCCCGACGCCGCGCGCGAGAACGGCGTGCTGGTGATGTGCGAAGTCATGATGCCCGACGGCAAGACCCCGCACGTCTCGAACAAGCGCGCCACCATCCTGGACGACGAAGGTGCCTGGTTCGGCTTCGAGCAGGAATACTTCTTCTACAAGGACGGCCGTCCGCTCGGCTTCCCGACCGATGGCTATCCCGCGCCGCAGGGCCCGTACTACACCGGCGTCGGCTATTCGAACGTCGGCAGCGTCGCCCGCAAGATCGTGGAAGAGCACCTCAACCTCTGCCTCGCCGCCGGCATCAACCACGAAGGCATCAACGCCGAAGTGGCCAAGGGGCAGTGGGAATTCCAGATCTTCGGCAAGGGCTCCAAGACCGCCGCTGACCAGATGTGGATGGCCCGCTATCTGATGCTGCGTCTCACCGAGAGCTACGGCATCGATATCGAATTCCACTGCAAGCCGCTCGGCGACACCGACTGGAACGGCTCGGGCATGCACGCCAACTTCTCAACCAAGTACATGCGCGAAGTCGGCGGCAAGGAATATTTCGAGAGCCTGATGAAGGCCTTCGACAAGAACCTGATGGACCACATCGCCGTCTACGGCCCGGACAACGACAAGCGTCTGACCGGCAAGCACGAGACCGCGCCGTGGAACAAGTTCAGCTACGGCGTGGCTGACCGTGGTGCTTCGATCCGCGTGCCGCACTCCTTCGTCAACAATGGCTACAAGGGCTATCTGGAAGACCGCCGCCCGAACTCGCAAGGCGACCCCTACCAGATCGCTTCGCAGATCCTGAAGACGATCTCCGAGGTTCCGACCGGCGCCAAGGCTGCGGCTTAAGTGGCCGCGGCCTAAGCAGCGATCGGACCCGGATGGAGCCATCCGGTACCGCAATCGGGTCCGCCAGGGCAGCGCCTTGGCGGACCTTTGCTTTTTTAACGACAGTATTTGCAGGCGGCTTGCCGCCGAAAGCGGTTTCGCCGCGTTATGAACCGCGCTAGATAGCGATTGTATTTTGGCGGCCGGGGACACGGCGCTTGTTTGAAGGGTTTTACAAGGTCCGGTTCGAGCTGGGCGGCGCCGTCGGCCGCAGCGTGATGTATGTCGGCGACGGCAGGATGCTCGGCGGCAATTCGGCGTTTGCCCATATCGGCACCTATGAGAAAGATGGCGACGAGGTCGCGGTCGAGATCCAGACTGTCCGCCACAACCCCGACCTGAACTACCGCGCGATGGCTGGCACCGACGACGCGACGCTGATCGCCAAAGGCTGGCCGGACGGTGAGCTCTACCGTTTCAAGGGCGAGCTGAGGGAATTGCCCGGCGTGCCGTTCCGGTCGGTGATGACGCCGATCACCGACGACGAAGTCCCGATTGCCGGCGGGGTCGGCGAGGGCGGCATCATCAACGGGCTGTATTCGATCCACATCCAGTTGCTCGATGGGGTCGATGGCGGCCTGACCGGCGTGATGCTGCTGAACAACGGCCGCATCCTCGGCGGCGACGCGTTCTTCTACTATCTCGGCACCTACACCTCCGAGAAGGGCCGCTGGAAGGGCCAGATCCTCAATCAGGAACACACCTCGGCGATGGGCGAGAATCCGACCTTCGGCGGCCGCGAGGTCGGGATCGGCTTCGCCGGCACCTGCGACGCGGAAGGCGCGGTGCTCGAAGCGACCGCGCTTGCCGGCAAGCGCAGCCTCCGCCTCACGGCGACGCTCAAGCTGATGCGGCGGGCATGAACGGAATGGGCAATTCGGTTCGCGTGCTTTCGACATTGGCGCTGAAGGGGGCGGTCGCGCGGCTTGCCGCGGCCTATCAGGCGGCAAGCGGTGTTGCGATCGATGCCGATTTCGCGCCGACGCTGGCGCTGCTCGAGCGCCTGCGTGGCGGCGAGGCGGCTGATCTGGTGATTTTGACCAAGGAAGGCCTCGACGAGATGATCGACGAAGGCCGCGTTGCGCGGGATAGCGCCGTCGATCTCACGCGCTCCTATGTCGGCGTTGCGGTGAAGGCGAGCGCCGCGCATCCCGACATCACAACCGAAGCCGCGCTGCGTGCGACGCTGCTCGGTGCACGGGCGGTCGCCTATTCGCGGCTCGGCGCCAGCGGCATCCTGTTCGCGCGGCTGATCGAGCGCCTCGGCATCGCCACCGCAATCAACGGGCGTGCGGTGATCATTCCCGCAGGCTTCACCGCGGAAAAGCTCGTCAGCGGTGAAGCCGATCTTGCGATCCAGCAGATCAGCGAGTTGAAGCAGATCGACGGCATCGAGGTCGTCGGGCCGATTCCGCTGGACTTGCAGACACCGGCGGTGTTTTCCGCCGGCCGCATGACCGCGTCGCCGCGCGCAGATGCCGCCGATCATCTGCTGCGGTATCTCGCATCGCCTGCGGTCGCGTCGGTGTTGCGCGAGACCGGGCTCGAGCCTTGAATTTGCCCGCACCGCGACGCAACCTGCCGCCCATGTTCAAACTGTTCCATGCATTCGTTCTTGCCGCGGCACTCGCCGCGCCTGCGCTGGCCCACGCGCAATCGGCCGACCTCGTGCTGTGCGACCGGCTCGCCGCCGATCCCACAGATCCCGACAAGCCGGCCGACGTGAAGGGCGTAGCCGAGATCGCGTCGGCGGATATCGCGACCGCGATCAAGTATTGCGCGGTGGCGGCAAAATCGTCGCGCCGCGCGATGTATGCGCTCGGCCGGGCCTATGCCGCCAACCGGCAGACGGCGGAAGCGATGGCCGCCTGGCGCAAGGCCGCCGACAAGGGCTCGACATCGGCAATGGTCGAGCTCGGCGTGCTCTACGGCAACGGCACCGGCGTCGCCAGGGACGAGGCGCAGGCGCGCAAATTGTTCGAGCGTGCGGCGCAGGCCGGCAACGCGCGCGGCGTCAGCAATCTCGCTGCACTCGGCGGCGGCACCGCGTCCGACCCGGCACGCGCCCGCGAATTGCTCGCCAGATCCGCCGAAACCAATGCGGAGGCGCAGTACCAGCTCGGCATGATGCTGGCCGAGGGCAAGGGCGGTGTGCAGGACGACGCTGCCGCACGCGCGCTGTTCGAGAAGGCGGCGGCGCAGAACCATCCAGGCGCGCTGGAGCGGATGGGGGCGTTCGCGCAGGCCGGGCGCGGCGGTCCGAAGGACAGTGATGCCGCAAAAGCCTATTACGAGCGGGCGGCTGCGCTCGGCGACGAGGATGCCAAGAAGGCGCTGGAGCGTGCCCGCTGTCCCTATGTGATCAAGGACAAGCGCGGCAACGCCGTGACCAATCTCTGCTTCTAGGTGGCCCCGTGGAATAGAAGAAACTGGCCCTTTCTTGCGGGCGCATTCTGATTCTACACTTGGCCGGTATCAGTATGCGCTTCGAAGGCGATGCCTTCTCACGCCATCCCTTCTCACGTCGGCCGCAATGCAGGTTTGCGTCGGAGACGCCGAGGTACCAATTGATGATTTCTCAGTTCTTCGAAGTCCAGATCAAGGACGGACACATCAACCGCTATATGGACCTCGCGGCGTCGCTGCGGCCTGCGCTTGACGCCATGGGCGGCTGTCTCTTCATCGATCGCTTCCAGAGCCTGACCCGCAAGAACCTTTTGCTGTCCTATCAGATCTGGCAGGACGAGGGCGCCATGACCGCATGGCGCGTGGATGCAGGCCATCATGCGGTCCAGAAGATCGGCCGCGAGGATGTCTTCTCCGACTACCGCATCCGCATCGCCCAGGTGATCCATGAAGCAAGGCCGGACCGCCCGATTTGGCAGCCCGAGCGACGCACGCCATACAATGACCCCGCAAGACGTCCCCCGACCTACGTCATTGCGTCGGAGTCGACCAATCCCGAGCTGCCGATAACGACCGAGTGGCGTCGGGATTCCTTCCGGAGCATGTATCGCGACGGCCGGTTCGCGCACCTCGTCGATCTGCCGGATGAGCAATCCGGCCTGGACTTCGGCGCACAGCTCTTCGCCGATCCAACGACCGAATACTTCCGTATTTTCGAGGTCATGCGCGACTACGGAATGTACGAGCGCGCTGAGGCGCCGCAGTATTATCCGCCGGTGGAGAGACCGTAGATCACGGCGCGGGGCAGGCCGCGCCGCTCTTCACCCAGGCTTCGACCAGCGCGCCGGCCTGCGCCTGCGTGCCCGGTGCGGGTGAGCGGCCGAAGCCGGGATGCCAGGCCCAGCCCACCAGCGTGTCCTTGCCGATATGATCGATCAGCTCCTCGACCTTGCGGCCGCCATTGCGCGCGGGATCCCTGATCTGAGCGCAGATCTCGCCGACCGTCTTGCCGGCCCATGCCATCTCGCGCGGCGCAAGATGCCATTCCGGGTGACCCGGCACGCGCCCGGGTTCGAAATTGGCGTGCTGGTGGCAGATCGAGCAGCGCATCGTCTCGACGCCGTGGCCATCGGCGCCACGCGTGACCGGCGGCTGGTGCATGCGGCTGATGTCGCCTTGCCGCGGACTGTCGCCGGCGGGGTGGCAGTTGGTGCAGCGCGGATGGGTCAGAACCTTGCCGAGCTCGGTGAAGATCGCCGCGGAGCGCTGCTCGGCATTCTCGATTGCGGCAAAGCTTTCCGGTGAGGCGAGGGCGTGGCTTGCGCTCTCCGATGCCGCGTAGCCGGCGCACAGGCTGGTCGCGAGCGCGGTCAGCAAGGCCATGATCCGAAACCGCGTGTCCGATGTCATCGCGCGCGGCTCACTTGTTGGCGGTCAGATAGCGTTTGGAATCGGCGAGGATCACGTCGCGCACCGCCTGGTGATATTTGATGTAGCCGGTGCAGCGGCACAGATGGCCGTCGAGCGCATCGGCAATCACAGTCTCGAGCTGGTCCCGCGCCACCGGCGTCTTCGCCAGCCGTTCGAGCAGAACCTGGCCCTCGTTGAGGAAGCCGGCCGTGCAGTAGCCGCACTGGAACGCGAAGTGATCGATGAAGGCCCGCTGCAACGCCGAGAGCTCGCCGTCCCTGGCGTGGCCCTCGACCGTGCGGATCGCCTTGCCGTCGAAATTCGCCGCCGGCACCACGCAGGTCGGGCTGGTGTAGCTGGTGCCGTCAGGATTATCGATGATGACTGCGCAGCTCAGGCATTGCGCGGCGCCGCAGCCGAATTTGGTGCCGGTCATGCCGAGCATTTCCCGAAGGAAATCGTTCATCGAGAGGTCGTCGCGGACCTCGATCGGTCCATGCTTGTGGCCGTTGATGGTGAGGTTGAGCGTCGTCACGCAAGCGCTCCCTTGAGCAGGCTCGATGTCACCGGCAATGAGCGGAAGCGGTGGCCGGTGGCGTCGTTGATGGCGTTGAGCAGCGCCGGCACGATCGGGATCATCACCACCTCGGCCATGCCCTTGGGCGGTTCGTCCGGCGTCAGCGGCGGCAGCATCTCGATCTCGAGATCGTGCAGCGGCAGGTCGGAGCCGCGCGCGATCAAATACTGGCCGAGATTCCACTGCCCGTTGCCGGGGCCGCCTTCGAACGGCGGCAGGGTTTCGAGCAGCGCGTAGCCGACGCCCATCGCGAAGCCGCCATGCGACTGGCCGAGCACGACTTCGGGCACCAGCGCCTGGCCGCATTCGAACACGCTATAGGCCTTGGCGATGCGCAAGCTCCCGGTCGCGCGCTCGATCTCGACGCGCACCAGCGTGCCGCACATCGAGGTGTAGGCGGTGCCGATCCGGTTGTTGTCGGTCGGCGGGAACTTCACGCTGACGCGGTCGATCCGCTCGAAGCCGCTACGGCCACGGCGGATCGCCAGCGCGTCGATCTCGGCGCGGTACTGCTCGCCGAACAGCGGGAAGCGCGCGCGCGACCAGGCCCAGCGCGAGAAGCTGTGCGCCACCGCGCCGGTGACGAAGCCGCGCGTGTGCGCGGTCGCCGCAAGCTTTGGCAATGGCAGCGGCGCGAGCTCGTCGAGCACGAGTTGCCCGTCCCGCCAGCGCGCTTTGTCCCATTGCCGGGTGCGCGGATCGGCCTTGCCGATCTGCCAGAGCTCGAGCGCCGCCGGCCATAGGCCGAAGCGGAAGATGATGCGGCCCGCCTCGGCCGACGAATGCGTGCCGACATGGGCGCCGATCGAGGCGCTGGTCGCCGAACTGATCGCCGGCACCCAGCGCGGGTTCTTCTCGGCGAGATCCTGGGTCTTCTGATCCATCGTGTAGGGATCGCCCGAGGTGACGAGCCCGAGCGCGTCGTAGCTGTCGACCCGGGAGACGGCGACCTCGTCGGCGACGGCGCCGAGATGGCCCGCGACCCGGTTGGCAAGCGCGGTGCCGATGCCGTTGCCCATCTCGACGTGATCGCAGAAGATCGCGATCCGTCCCTCGGGATCGATCTCGACCCGGCCCAGCGAGCAATCCGCGCCCGCGCCGTAGTCCTTGGTGACGCAGGCGACGCCGGTGCCGATCAGCCGTCCCTCGGATGCGGTCTGCTTGAATTGCGCGCGCTGCTGCCAGATCGGATGCTTCTCGAGCTTGTCGAGGATGTCGGGCGTGCGCACCGACACGATGTAGGGGTTGCCGGTCATGGTCCGGCCGTTCTGCTTCAGCGCATTGTTGCGGCGGAATGCGATCGGATCGACCTTGAGTTCGCTCGCGGCCTCGTCGATCAGGACTTCGAGCGCGGTCATGGTCTGCAGCGTGCCGTAGCCGCGCATCGAGCCTGCGGTCACGCCGCGCGAATGCAGCGCCACGGTGGTGACGTCCACCTTCGGGACGTCGTAGACGCCGATTGCCGCGGTGGCGGCGACGGTCGCGACGTTGGCGGAGAAGTTGGCGAGCCCGCCGCCGTCGAGCACATGGTCGGCGGCGAACGCCGTGATCTTGCCACTGGCGCGATCGATGCCGATCCGCGAGCGCATCTTGATCGGATGGCGTTTGATCCCGCCCTGGAATTGCTGGTAGCGGTCATGCGCCAGCCGCACCGGCCGTCCCGGGAAGAACATTGCCGCCAGCGCCACGTAAAGCACGAACGGGGTGTGGTCGCGGCCGCCGAAGCCGCCGCCGACATGGGCGAACTGTGCGTTGATGTGCGAGGGCCTGAAGGGCGGACGGGCCTTGCCGAGCATGAAGGCGATCGACTCGGTCGCCTCATAGGGCGACTGCACGCCGAGCACCAGTTCGAGATTGCCGCCCTTGTCGCTGTACCAGGCGAGCCCGCTCTCCGGTTCCAGGAACATCGGATCGACCGACTGGGTCTCGAACTCGCGGTCGAGCACGAGCTGCGCCGGATCGTCCTTGGCGAGCTGGGCGCGGATCGCTTCGCCATGGGTTGCGGCCTTGGCGTAGTCGGCTTTGGTCTCCTTGGCGAGCGGCAGCCAGACCGGCAGCGCCGCGTTCTGGATCCGGCTCGGCGAGACCCAGCCGGCCAGGATCGGCGAATAGACGTCGGGCGCGTCAGGCGTGGCGCCGGCCACCCGCGTGAAGCGATACGCGCCGTAATTCGGGATGACGACCGGTCCGGTCTCGTCGCCGAACCGGACGAAGCCGCCGTCACGCAGCGCGAGGCGCGCCCGGTCGAAGGTGTCGAACCGCTCGAAGATCAACAGCGCGACCGGCTGTCCGAGATAGAGCGGCGTCTTGCCGACGGGGCAGAACAGGTCGCCGGTGTAGAACTCCGGCACCCGCGTGCCGATGCGGTCGAGATCGGCTGCGGTCACGATAACCGACGGCTTCAGCGGACCATCGAGGCGAGCGAGATCCATGCCGGCATAGACATGCGTCGCGTCATCGGCGCGGACCAGAATGGCGTGCGAGGTGGTCGTGGGCCAACCCGGCATGTCGATGGCGCGAAAGTCCGAGGCATAGAGCTTGGCGCCGGTGACCTTGGCCACGCCGTCGACGCGGCCGGCGGCCTTCGCCGCCGGGTTGAAATGTCCGCGCCCGGGAAGCGTCTCGCGGGTCGCGAAGGCCGGTTCCTTGGCAAGCGCCAGATGCGACAGGCTGACCGAGATACCGCCGGCCGACAACCACTTCACGAATTCGCGTCGCGAAGGCCGCATGGTCTGATCTCTCATCAACGCTTCGTGGGCGCGTCGCGCCGGGGTTTATCGTTTGGCGTAGCACACGCAAAAGTATTGCGGCAAAGCGTGCGCATTCGCAACGCCGCAATAGGTCGTAGTCGCGGCCTCACTTGAGGTCGGCGATCGTTGCCGGTCCCGGACCCGGCGTGATCAGGGTCGGCCATTGCTTGGAACCGAATGGCACCAATGGCGGCAGGAACGTCGTCATGCCGCGCTTCTTGGTCTCGGCGATGATCGCCTCGCGCGCGTCGCCGCCCATCAATTCGTAGTCCATCAAATGGTAGCTGCCGAAGAACAACGCGCCGACCGAGCGGTCGGCGATGATCCGGGTCAGCGACTCCAGCATGTCCGACGGCGTCGTGGTGAAGGAGATCGTCTCGATCAGCATCAGGCGGCTGTTGATGGCGTCAGGCCCGAAGAACTGCGCCAGCACGCTGAAGATCACGTTGTTCTGCCGCGCCACATAGATCGTGTTGCTCGCACCGTAGGTCTTGTCCCAATCGGCGCCGAGCTGGGTCTTCCAGTCGGCCATCACGGTCATCCAGTGCGCGACCTGGGTCTGCGCGGCCCAGGCGACGTTCTTGGCGAGGAAGGGGGCCTGCTTCTTGCCGAACGCCTCGAGCTTGGCGAAGGGGATGACGCCGGCTGTGAGGCAATCATCCATGAAGGCGATGTTGTTCTGCAGGATGGTGCGGTTGTTGTCGCGCCAGTCGGCCTGCATCGGCGTCGCGTCGAGCCCGTCGAGCGCCGACTGCATCCGGCTGCGATAGGCCTGCATCGACCCGCGCCACGCCTTGTCGTCGGGATTGTCGACATAGGGGCCGACCACCTCGGCCAGCGCCATCGTGCTGTGGCCGACCGATTTGAGCAACTGGTAGACGATCGGCACCTGCGGCGCCTCGGTCGGCGGCTTGCCCGGCCGGTAGAGGATCAGGCGCCCGCCGGCACCGGAGAATAGGCCGAGGATCACCGGGTGTTTGTCGAGGATGTTCTTCTGGAAGATCCGCGCCGCATCGCCATAGAGCTCGAACATGCCGGTGTTGAGCGCCAGCACATCCTTGGTGGCGACATCGGCCGGCGTCGACGAGGTCTTGCCCGAGATCGGCCCCATGTAGTCCGGCAACGACTGGGCGAGGGCGGTACCGCCGCTGCCGAGCAGCAGTGCCAGGGCGGCAGCCAGGCGAAGGCGACGGGTCATGTGATGCTCCTCGATGCCTCCAGCCAATGCCGAGGGCCGGGTGCGGCCGCGCGACCATTGGCGGAATGCGCAAATGCTTGGACACAATGAACTGGAGGTAGATCCCGCGTGACGCGGCACGACGCGGGCGGATGCCTACAGCTAAGCGACGAATCGGCTGCTGTCCACACCCGGACATTGCGGGCTTGCCTGCGCCAAAAGACCCAATGGTGCGGCCTTCGGCCCGGTGCTATGTGGCGAATAGAATCAATTTTATTTATTGGATTTCTCGTGCTCAACGGACTCTACAAGGTCGAGTACGGCATCAACGGCGCGTTCGGCCGCAGCATCATGTGCTTGCACAACGGCAAGATGATGGGTGGCAATTCAGCCTTCGCCCATCTCGGTAGCTATCAGGTGACGGGAAGCGAGATATCAGCCGAGGTGATCACCGAGCGTCACAATGACGATCCGCACTTCAAGCCGCTGATGGGCGCCGATGTCACCGTCATCAAGGTGCGCGGCCGCACCGAGGGCTCGACTATCCTGCTCGAGGGCAAGGCGGACGCCATGCCGGACGGCGTGTTCTGGGCGAATTTGGCGCCGCTCGACGATGAGGCGTTGCCGCCGCGCGGGGCTGTCGGACCGGGCGGCATCGTCAACGGGCTCTACTCCATCCAACTCCGCGCACTCGACGGTGTCGACGCCGGCCTCTCCGGGGTCATGCTGCTGATGGATGGCCGCATCCTCGGTGGCGATGCATTCTTCTACTATCTCGGCTCGTATACGTCGGCGGACGGCCGCTGGCGGGGCGAGATCGTCAATCAGGAGCACACGCCGGCGAAGGGCGAATACCCGGTGTTCGGCGGTTATGAGGTCGGCATCGGCTTTGCCGGGTCGTGTCGCGAGGAGGGCGCCGAGCTCGAAGGCATCGCGCTGGCCGGCAAGCGCAGCCTTCGGCTGGCAGCCGAACTGCGGCTGATGCGACGCGCCTAAAGCATGATCCGGAAAAGTGCGAAGCGGTTTTCCGAAGAGATCATGCTCAAATAGAGCGACCGGCCGTCTCCTCAATCCTTGATCAGAAGCACGCCGCCGATGATCAGTGCGATGCCGGCCAGTCGCGAGACTGACACAGGGTGCTGCGCCAGCCCGAACACGCCAAAATGGTCCATCGCGATGCCGGCGACCATCTGACCCGCGACCACCAGCACCAGCAGGGTTGCGGCGCCGAGCGAGGGCAGCAGCAGGATTATCAAGAGGATGAAGACGCCGCCGAGGATGCCGCCGCTCCAGGCCCACCAGGGCACGGCCGACACCAGCTTCCATGACGGCACCGGGTCGCGCGTCGCGACCACCACGACCGCCATCGTCACGAGGCCGCCGAGATAGCTGACGAGCCCGGCCCAGGCCGGCGAGTTGAGGGCTGAGCGGAGATTGCCGTTGAGGACCTGCTGAACGGCCACGCAGATGCCGGCGCCGAGCGCGAGCAGAGAGAGAAACCAGACTTGCATGTGATGCCCCAAAACCGGTCGCCGAAGGACTTTCTGTCATAATCGATTGGCCATGATCGTGGCATGCGTGGAGCGACGCGCGAAACGCCCGGAATGGGCTTCCACCCACGCCCCAGATCGAATAAGAGGCCGCAAACCCTCAGTTCCCAGCGTTGAGCATGATCCGCCTCGATAACGTCTCCAAGCAAGTCGGCCACCAGATCCTCTTCATCGAAGCCTCCGCGGCGCTCCAGAAGGGCGAGAAGATCGGCCTTGTCGGGCCGAACGGCTCCGGCAAGACCTCGCTGTTCCGAATGATCTCGGGTCAGGAGGTCCCCGATGAGGGCCAGGTCTCGCTCGATCGTGGCATTTCGATCGGCTATTTCAGCCAGGATGTCGGCGAGATGTCCGGCCGCAGCGCGGTCGCCGAGGTGATGGACGGGGCGGGGCCCGTCAGCGTGGTCGCGGCCGAGCTCAGGGAACTCGAGGCTGCGATGGCCGACCCCGACAAGGCCAGTGAGATGGATGACATCATCGCCCGCTATGGCGAGGTGCAGCATCAGTTCGAGGAGCTCGACGGCTACGCGCTTGACGGCCGCGCGCGCGAGGCGCTTTCGGGCCTGGGCTTCAGCCAGGAGATGATGGACGGCGATGTCGGAAAACTCTCCGGCGGCTGGAAGATGCGGGTGGCGCTGGCACGTATTCTCTTGATGCGTCCCGACGTCATGTTGCTCGACGAGCCAAGCAACCATCTCGATCTCGAAAGCCTGATCTGGCTCGAGCAGTTCCTGAAGGGCTATGAGGGCGCGCTGCTGATGACCTCGCATGACCGCGAGTTCATCAACCGCATCATCAACAAGGTGGTCGAGATCGACGGCGGCCAGCTCACCAGCTATTCCGGCAATTACGAATTCTACGAGCAGCAGCGCGCGCTCTCCGACAAGCAGCAGCAGGCGCAGTTCGAGCGGCAGCAGGCGATGCTCGCCAAGGAGATCAAGTTCATCGAGCGCTTCAAGGCGCGCGCGTCCCACGCCGCCCAGGTGCAGAGCCGGGTCAAGAAGCTCGACAAGATCGAGCGGGTCGAGCCGCCGAAACGTCGGCAGACCGTGGCGTTCGACTTCCTGCCGGCGCCGCGCTCCGGCGAAGACGTCGTCAACCTGAAGAATGTCCACAAGGGATATGGCAGCCGCACCATCTACCAAGGCCTCGACTTCATGATCCGCCGCCGCGAGCGCTGGTGCGTGATGGGCATCAACGGTGCCGGCAAGTCGACACTGCTGAAGCTCGTGGCAGGCTCGACGGAGCCTGATGACGGCACGGTCGCGATCGGCGGCAGCGTCAAGATGGGCTATTTCGCGCAGCACGCGATGGATCTGCTCGACGGCGAACGCACCGTGTTTCAGTGGCTTGAGGATTGCTTTCCGCAGGCGGGCCAGGGCTCCTTGCGGGCGCTAGCCGGCTGCTTCGGGTTTTCCGGCGACGACGTCGAGAAGAAATGCCGGGTGCTGTCGGGCGGCGAGAAGGCGCGGCTGGTGATGGCACAAATGCTGTTCGATCCACCGAACTTCCTGGTGCTCGACGAACCGACCAACCATCTCGATCTCGCCACCAAGGAGATGCTGATATCAGCGCTCTCCGAATTCGAGGGCACCATGCTGTTCGTCTCCCACGACCGGCATTTCCTCGCCGCGCTCTCCAACCGCGTGCTGGAGCTGACGCCGGAGGGCATCCATCAGTTTGGCGGCGGCTACACCGAATATGTCGCGCGCACCGGGCATGAGGCGCCGGGGCTGCGGAGTTAGTTCAAGTTCTCCACCGCGCGCAAAACGCCTCGACGTCGCCTGACTGGAATTCCGGTAGGCGCTCCCAGATGGTCTCAGCCGGCCAGTTCCACCAGGCGATCTGCGATAGCTCGGCCGCGATCTTGCGGTTGAACCGCTCCTTGATCGGCCGGGCCGGCACGCCGCCGACGATGGTGTAGGGCGCGACATCGCGCGAGACGACCGCGCCGGCCGCGAGCACCGCGCCGTCTCCGACGGTGACGCCGGGCAGCACGATCACGCCATGGCCGATCCAGACATCGTTGCCGATCACGACGCGATCCGCGCGTCGGTTCCTGAAGAAGTCACGATCCCGTTCGGCGGAGGCCGTGTAATATTCAGGGCAATAGGTGAAGCGGTGCTGGGAAGGGCGCTCGAGCGGATGATTAGGCGCGCCGATCCGGACCTGCGCCGCGATCGCGCAGAAGCGGCCGATCTGCGCGTCGGCGACGATGCAGCCGCTGGCGAGGTAGGAATAGTCCCCGAGTTCGGTATATTCGATCGCGGTGTCGCCGAGAACTTCGCAGCAACGCCCAACCTTGACCTCGCGCAGCCTGACCGTCGGCTCGATGACGGTTTCGGCAAGCTTGGGGCGGGGCGGGGTCGATTGATCCATATGACTGTCCTTGATCCGGCAACTCGCACGGAGTGGTATCTATCACAGCTGGCGGGCAGGGCGAGAGTGGTTGCTGTCTGCTGCGGGGGCCTAGCTCTTAAATTCCGTCGACCACGGCGATCGCCTTGTTCAGCAAGTTCGCGCGTGGGAATCAAGCCGCTGACCGGATCGGGAAATGTACACTGCAGATTGTTGGGCTATCAAAGGATTTGCGATTCGCTTGCTTGCGTTTTAGGCCTCGATAGGTTTTAAGCCCGGTGACTTCATGCCGTTGGCATGAACGAGAAGCGCGCTGCGTGGTTTTACCACATTCTAGACAGAGTTGCGTCGTAGCTCGCGCGCCCCCAAATTCAGAGGATTTCAGCATGGCCAAGATGACGAAGAATCAATTGATCGACGCGATTGCCGAAGGCACGCAGATCTCGAAGAACGACGTAAGGACCGTCATCGAGCACATGGCGACTGTTGGCTATAGAGAGCTGAACGAATCCGGTGAGTTCGTCATACCTGGCTTTGTGAAAATGTCTGTCGTGCATAAGCCTGCCACAGAAGCTCGCAGCGGCGTAAATCCTTTTACGAAAGAGCCGATGGAATTTGCGGCGAAGCCAGCCAGCAAGTCAGTCAAGGCGTCACCTCTCAAGGTCGCTAAGGACGCCGTCTGAAGACTACGGTTTGCGGCGAGCCAAGCGCGCAAGAAATGCAACGGCGCGTGGCTGGGCGGCCTAATCCTTCAAGCCGTTGACTGCGGCAATGGCCCTGATCATTGCATCCTTCAGCGCCGCGTCGTTGGCGGGATTCGATTGCCGGCGTTGGCCGGGATCGTCGAAATCGTGGGTCGCGCCGGGATAGAGCACGACCTCGATCTTGCTGCCCGCGGCGACGGAACGCTGCGCGACCTCCTGGCACCGCTCGGGCGACACCTCCTCGTCGTCGGATCCGAGCAGCATCGTGATCGGTGCGGCCGACTTGAGCGTCTGCGCCAGCAGGGCCGCCGGCCCGCAGCCGGGATAGAACGCCAGCGCTGCGCGATAGCCCGACGTCGCCGTACCCTGGCGCTGCATGACGTTCAGCGCGGTGCTGCCGCCGTTCGACCATCCCTGCAGGAAGATGCGGTTCTCCCGGACATCTTTCCGGCTGCGCAGCCAGCTTAGCGCGCCCTCGGCGTCCAGCGGCCGCACGGTCTTTTCGTTGACGTCGTCGCGATCGGGATCGTCATGCGTGAAGCGGCCGAAGCCATGGGCCTTGCCGCGCGGCCCAAAGCTGTCCGGCAGCAGCGCGACGTAGCCGTGGTCGGCCCAATACTGCCCCCAAATCGCGTGGCGCTTGGAGAGGCTGCCGGCATTGCAGGCCGCGGACGGAGCTGTGCGCGACACCAGGGTGCAGTCCTTGTTGACGTTGATCGAATAGGGGCCGCCGCGGCCGTGCAGCAGCACGATGGCGGGGTGCGGGCCCGGCGTTTGCGGCCGAAACAGATAGCCGACGATCTCGGTCTTGCCGTCGGCGCTCGGAAAGAAAACGGTGTCGGGGGCGGCCGCCGCCGCTGTCGGCAATGTCGTGAGCATCAGGAGGGCAATCTGAATCGCGCGATGGGTCATCCCCACAGCATGAGCAACATTTTCGGATGAATTACGGCATGACTGCTTCCAGCAATGCAAAGCCGCATGGCACGCTGCACCGTGCTCGGCTTGTGAGGTAAGGGGCCGCCCGCTACCCTTCGCAAAAAAAGCGGGAGCGAAACAGCATGAAACAGATCAGGATCGGCGACATCACGATCGACGCGGTGATCGAGCGCGAAGGGCCGTGGCGGCGGCCGCAGGATTTCTTCCCGACCTATGACGATGCTGTGTTCAAGCATCACCTGAAGACGATGGAGCCGGAGGTGTTCGATGCCGCGCGCGGCATGATGGTGATCACCTACCAGACCTTCGTGGTGCGGACGCCGCGCCATACCATCCTGGTCGACACTTGCACCGGTGAGAACAAGGGGCACCCGCCGCCGTTCGACTTCCCGGGCAAGGAACGCTGGCGCAACGAGCTGTTCGCGCTCGGAATCTCCTACGAGCAGATCGACTACGTGTTCTGCACCCATCTGCATATCGACCACACCGGCTGGAACACCACGCTGCGCGACGGGCGCTGGGTGCCGACCTTCCCGAACGCGAAATACGTCTTCCACAAGGGTGAGTATGCGGCCTGGGAGGCCGAGAACGCCAAGGGCGCCAATCCGCCGGGCACGGTGTTTCGCGACAATTGCCTGCCGATCGTCGAGGCCGGGCAGGCGCTATTGGTCGACGACGACTATGCGCTCGACGACACCGTGACGCTGACGCCGACGCCGGGTCATTCGCCCTGCCATTGCTGTATCAACATCTTCTCGAAGGGGCAGCGCGCCGTGGTCGCCGGCGATCTGATGCATCATGCGATCCAGTGCCGCGAGCCGGAATGGTCGGCAAAGCCCGATTGGGATCCGAAGCAATCGGCGATCTCGCGGCGAAAATTCTTTGGCTCTGTGGCCGGGACCGACACGCTGATCCTGCCGATCCATTTCCCGGCCCCGACGGTCGGCCTGATCACCGCGGACGGCGACCGCTTCGACTATCGCTTCAAGCGGGAGTAGAGCGTTTCGAGCGAAGGTTCGCGTGAAGAAAACGCGTCAAAGCAATAATCTGGAGCTTCGGTTCTGATTCTAATCAGAACCGAAAATGCTCCAGGCGGCACGGGCCGGTCAGCGGTTGAGCGCGACGTCCCTGAAGGCCACAACCAGCGGTCGTTCGAGCTTGCCCTTCATGTCGAGCAAGAGCTCATAGGCTTTGTCCCGCGGCATCGTCGGCTTGTAGGTCCGTTGTTCGATCAGCGGCCGCGAAGATGTCGGAGATAGTCAGGATGCGGACGATGTCCGGAATACTTTCGGAGCACAGCCCGTCGGGATAGCCGCTGCCGTCGAGATATTCGTGATGGTGCCGCACCGCGTCGAGAACTTCCGCGGAGATACCCGGCGTGTCCTTCAGCGCGTCATGGCCCAAGGCGGGATGGGTCTGGATCAGCGAGCGCTCGGCGTCGTCGAGCCGACCCGGCTTGTCGAGAACGGTGAGGGGGATCGTCGCCTTGCCGATGTCGTGGAACATCGCCGCAGAATAGAGACGCTCGATGTCAGGCTTGCTCATGCCGAGGCTCATGCCGAAATCGACCGCGAGGCCGGTGACCAGCAGGCAGTGCTGGTAGGTGCCTTCGTGGTGGCGGCGGACGGTCGCCAACCAGTCGGAAAGCCCATTTTCAGCGATGCTGTCGGCGATTCCCGCTCCGGCGTGCCTGACATCGGCGACATCGATCGCCGCACCGTTCATCACGGCCGAAAACATTGCGGCAATGCTGGCGGCGCCAGCGGATGCCGCTTCAATACTGGTCGGTGACAGATCGTCCGGAACGATCGATGGCGCTTCGATATCGACAAGCCTTGCCAGAAGCTGCGATGGCTTGACCGGACGGAAGAGAGCATCCGTCGCGCCGAGCGCATAGGCCTGGACCATTGCAAGGCGCGTACGCTGATCGACGATGAAGATGCGCCTCGGGATCCGCTTTAGTCTGCTGGAGATCGCTTTCAATGCAGCGATGTTGTCGACGAGCCGCAGGTCGGCGCTCACGACCAATGCCTCGACATCGCCGCCCCGGAGCCGCGCAGCGGTAAGCAGTTCTGAGGTGATCTCAAATGTTTGTCCCAGAAGTCCGCGGACATCGGACAGTCTGGACGGCGTATCGGCAACAATATGAATCGGCATCGAGGCAGGCGATCTTTTGGCGAAAGGGCGGCGTTACCCGAGCCGCGTCACCTGAGTCCGGCGCGGAGCCTGGGTCAGAAACCGTTCAAGCTCGGTGCAGAGGCGATGCGCGAGCTCCTCATTGATCTCGAACGTCGCGACGGTGCCGGCGCAGTCGAATTCGATGGTCCCGCGTAACGGTGCGGCTGACACGGTCGATACCACGATGTTTGTCGCTCTCGGCATGTCGTCAACTTCCTTTCAGGCCGGGTGCCGCCATCCTCATTTCGGAATGACCGGGCGTCCCTTTCGCTTTTTCTCTTCGATGAATCTCACGCCGATCTCGGTGCCGTCGACACGGACCAGCTCGCAGCGGCGGAAGGCCAGCCCCCGCGAGGACAGCACCAGGAAGAACTCCTGGGCCTTCAGCACATCAAGCGTTCCGTCGACCTCGAGCCGGGCGCCGCTCTGCGAGACGTCGAGCAGGATGCAGCTCCGCCGCCATGTGCCGTCGACACCCATGAGATTGACGGGATAGCGGGTATCGAGCCTGACGCGCTCCGCCCTGCGGTCACCATACGTCATGACGCCACTCACCCTGCCTTGGAAGGCTTCGCAGTCAGCTCGCTCAGCGAACCGAACCGGATCGTGCGCTGCGCGTTCGACAGCGGCAGCCCTTCAAACATCTGCCGGGCGCGCTCCAGCTCGTCCGGCGCGACCGTCAGGCCGGCCTTTCGGTAGCTGACGATCGCGGCCGTGGTGTTCCAGTTCAGTCGCGATGCGCGGCAGGCGATGACGAGCCCGTTGCTGTCGGCGGCGTCCATCAGCGGCGTGATCGTTTCGATCGGAACGCTCGCGAGCTGCGCCAGCGCCGCGACGACGTTGCGGACCTCTTGCCTGATCGCGAAACGGTTGACGCTGGAGTCGTTCAGCTGTCCGGACTTGTTCAGGGCCATCACCGTGGCCCGCGCCTCCGCATAGTCGATCGTGGCTGGTGGTTTTGCGGAGGCGCGGGCTGAGCTGGTATCGATGGCGGCGCGGATCGCGTCCTGAATGTCGGGACGTGCGCGCTTGAGCAGCCGGGCCTGCTGACGCGGTGTGGATCGCATGACGAGATCGGCGAGCACGCGGTCCGGCAGGTCGGTGCGCGATATCAATGCGTCTGCGATGCCGTCGTCGCGCTCGGCGGCATCAACCATCATGGCAAAGCCAGCGCTGGTCAGTTCCGCGCCGGGATTTTCGGCCAAAGCGCGCAAGACGTTGCCGTCGCCACGCATCAGCAGAATGTCCGTGAGCTCCTGGTTGACCGCCTTGCGTCCCGCGATCGCGCAGAGATGTCCTTCGGCCCGCATCCAGGCGATGTCGATCAGGTCGGCATCCAGAATGCAGTCGCATTTGCGCAGGATCGGCGCGGCGACATCGGCGTCGTCATGATTGGCGAGCCGCCGTGCCAGCTCCCGCGGCACCAGACGCAGGTCGGCAAGGGAGCGGCTGAGCGTGGTCAATGTCCGCAGCTCGACGCTCTCGGTCAGGCGGACCAGGATGTCGTCGAACAGCCCGACATGGTGTTCGTTGAGCCGGTGAGCGTCTTCGAGAAAAAGCCCTGCCACCTCCCGCAGCATGCGCGTGCGGCGGTCTGGTGAGCCGGCCTTCAGGACATGGTCGAGTTCAGCAATAAGATCTGGCGAGGCAATGGTGGTCATTGCGGTACCTAAAATGTTCCGCGACGGGGAACTTCTGTGTCCCCGAAAGCATTTTGCTCCCCGAATCTTTAATAGGGGTATAGAAATTGATGGGGGTGCCTGTGCTGACGGTGGATATTGCGGTAAACACTATCGAAAATCGGCAGCAGCGATATTTTGCCAGATTGTCCGCTTCGACGAACGGACCGCAGTTTTCTTGACTGAGTTCATTGGACGATTCGCATTTTGTGCATGGAAATTATCAATGAGGCCGGCGCGCTTTGCGTGGCGCCGCGCGGACATTTTCAAGACCATTTCACAGGAGCAGTCATTTGACGGCGCCATTGCTGGTGCCGAGAGTCTTTCGTTTTGACGACGTCGATGCATTCCGGAGTTCGATCCGAGACCTGGATGTTGATTTCACGCCACTCGCGCGGAAGATTTCGGCCGAGCAGATCATCCTGAGTTTGCCGGGATGCGAGCTCAACTACACCCAGTCCTTTCCGCGCATCGTCGACGCGCAGCTTGCGCGGCACACGACGGCGGTCGGCTTCACGATGGATGACGGTGTCCCGATGCGGTTCAACGGCGTCGAGCGCGATCGTGCGGTGATCGTGCTTGGCGGCGGCGGCGCGTTCTATACCTCGGTGGAGGAGGCGCCCCGGCAATATGTCTCGGCGATGTTCACGCCGGAGGTTGTCGACCGCGGCTGGCCGAACCCGGGTCTCCATTTCAGCATTCACGAAATATCTCAACGCGCGCAGGATCGGCTGCGCGAAGTGGTCAGGCAAATTCTGCTCGTGACCTCACAGCAGACTGATGATGCCCAGTTCGCTACCGGCGCGTCGATCAAGGAAACGCTGCTTGCGGCGATCGACAACGCCTTCGCCGAGATCGTGCCGGCCAAGTGGACGACGCGGGCCAACACGACGCGGCAGTTCAAGGTCTTCAACGACGCGCGTGCCATTCTGGCCGGCGACGTGGCTCACCCGATTTACAGCGGCGAACTCGCCAGGCAGATCGGCGTGTCGGTGCGCACGCTGCACGACGCCATCCAGCGCTACCGGGGCGTCAGCCTGCATCGCTATCTGCGGTTGCGCCGGCTCTGGCTGGTACGCCAGCAACTGCTCGCCGGTGCGCAGAGCGTCAAGGCCTGCGCGCTGGCCTACGGATTTTGGCACCTGAGCGATTTTTCGCGCAGCTATCGGTCGCAGTTCGGGGAAGCGCCATCGGAGACGCTGGCCGCCTCGCGCCGTCCGGGCGCCGTGCGCGCCGAGACGGCCGCTGGCAGATACGAATCGTAATCGTCGATCTGAACGGAATCTTAACGGCCGCCGAAGAGGCTATTGGTACGATTCCACCAGAGGCGGCGGTGATGCATCCCCGGAGATTTGCGCGTGTTCGTCCGACAGGATGCGTATCCAGTGTGGTCAAGCTGCAGCTCGAGCCGAAGGCGCCGCTGATCGAATGCCGGCTGGTGGACTATTCCGCCGGAGGGGCCTGCCTGGAGTTTCAGAAGCCGATCCAGCTGCCCGAACGTTTCGAAATGTTTCACGGCAACACCAAGAAGCGGTGCCGGCGGGTCTGGAGCAGGGGTGTGCGGGTCGGCGTCTCGTTCTGAGCGCAGAAGAGCGTTTTCGAGCGAAGCGGACACCGGTTCGCGTGAAGAAAGCGCGTCAAAACAAAAAGCATCGGCTGATCTGGCGCAAGCATCCGTCAATAGCCGTTCGGGCCGCGCCCGGCGCGACCCGATGGTCTTGTCCCGATCGAAGCTGAGGGAAGCGCCGGCGAGGGGCTCAGGCGCCGCTCTGGCACTTCTTCATGAACGAGTTTTTGGCCGCGCCGGCGAGCTTCTTGCCGTCGGAGCCGACCGCCTTGGTCTCGCAGGTATCGGTCGTGCACTTCTTCATGAACGAGGTCTTGGCCGCGCCGGCCAGCGGCTTGCCGTCCTTGCCGACCGCCTTCGTCTCGCAGGAGGCGTCCTGTGCAAATGCCGAACCGGCGGCAAAGGTCGCGATCACGGCCGCCAAGAAAATCCGCTTCATCTGGGTTCTCCCTAAACCAAACCAGTGGCCGGATTGGATATCGGATTCTTGGCCCGATCAAGTTCCCACAGCCGATTTTGTCGGTAAAATGCCCCGATCAGAGCAAGGAAATTCCGCGTGCAGCGCGGAACAACATGGGGGACGCCCGGAATGGAATTCGAGACGCTGGTACAGACACGCAAAAGCGTGCGCGGGTTCAAGAAGCAGCCGGTGTCACGGGCGACCGTGGAGGAGATCATCGAGGTGGCCAAGCGCGCGCCGTCCTCGATGAACACCCAGCCCTGGCACGTCCATGTCCTGACCGGGGCGCCGCTGGAGGAAGTGCGCCGCCGCAACATGGAGGAGATGATCGCCGGCGCCAAAGCCAAGCGCGACATCGTCAGCCATGGCGAGTACCAGGGCGTGCACCGCGGTCGCCAGGTCGACATCGCCAAGAAGCTGTTCGGGGCGATGGGGATTGCGCGCGACGACAAGCCGATGCGGCAGGATTGGGTGCTGCGCGGCTTCCGCCAGTTCGACGCCCCGGTCTCGTTGGTGCTCGCCTATGACCGGATCCTCGATCCCGGCGCGGTCTGCCATTTCGATCTCGGCGCGCTCTGCTACGGCATCGTGCTGGCGGCTTGGGATCGCGGCCTTGGCAGCGTGATCAACGGCCAGGGCATCATGCGCTCCGACATCGTGCGCGAGGTCGCCAACATCCCGGAAGACCAGGTGATCATGACCTGCGTCGCGATGGGCTATCCCGACGACGGCTTTGCCGCCAATGCGGTGCGGTCGGACCGCGAGGCCAACAGCGATTTTGTCCGCTACGTCGGCTTTGCCGAATAGAGGGATATGACCAGTGCGGACCCGCAGCATCACCGGCGCGGTTGTCCTGGCGTTGGTCGTCTTCATCTCGGCCCTCGGTTCCGGGCGAGCGGAGGGCATACGCCTCGACGCGCTCAAGATCCCGGTGCCGAATGCGGGAGGGGCAGGGCCGTCCGTCGCGCTGCTCGACGCGATCGTGCTGCGGCCGGATGACGGGCAACCGCATCCGCTGATCCTGCTCAATCACGGCTCACCGCGGTCGGCGAGCGACCGTCCGGCGATGAGCCCCTACGGGATGTGGGCACAGGCTGTGGAGTTCGCCCGGCGCGGCTGGGTCGCCGTGGCTTTCCTGCGCCGCGGCTACGGCGCCTCGCAGGGTGGATGGGCCGAGAATTACGGAGGGTGCTCTGACCCGGACTATGCGAAGGCCGGCCGCGCCGGCGCCAGCGACGTCGCAGCCGCCGCCAAATTCATGACCGGTCAGGATTACGTCAGCAAGGGGATCAGCGTCGGCCGCTCGGCGGGAGGCTTTGCCACGGTCGCGTTGACGTCGATGGCGCCGTCGGGTCTGGCCGCTGCAATCGCGTTCGCGCCGGGCCGCGGATCGACCGGCCCCGATACGGTCTGCGAGGAGGACGAACTCGTCGACGCGTTCGCGCAGTTCGGCAAATCCTCGCGCATCCCGCTGCTGTGGGTGTCCGCCGACAACGATCATTTCTTCGGGCCGAAACTCGTGACGCGATTGTCGGACGCGTTTGCGAAAGCCGGCGGCAAGCTCGCGCTGGTTCGAACGCCTGCCTTCGGTAGCGACGGGCACACGCTGTTCAACGAGAATGGAACGGCGATCTGGGCGCCGATCGTCGATCGCTTCCTTGCTGCCAACAATCTCGTGCTGCGCGATCGGCTGCTCGACGCGCCCGCGCGTCCCGCGCAAATACGCACGCGCTGACCACGCCGCGGGATATTGAATTCCGCGCCGTGAAACCCTCGCGCGAGCGTGAGTGCGCGCGCGCGTTTCCGCTATTTGTGCCGGCAAAAAATGCGCTACTGGTTTTTTGAAGCACAACAGCGCAGGCGAGGAATCTCAGATGAGCGATGATGAACAGACAGCCATGATCCGCGAGACCGTCGCGAGATTCGTCGATCGCGAGCTGATCCCGCTCGAGCCGCAATATCTGAAATCGAAACTGCCCGGCAGCGATCATCCCGAGCTCACGCCGGAACAGCGCAAGCGGCTGCGCGACGTCTCGAAGGAGCTCGGACTCTGGGGCCTCGATGCGCCCGAGGATCTCGGCGGCCACGACCTGCCGACCCGCACGATGGCTGCGGTGCACGAGGAGCTTGGCCGCAGCTGCGTGCCCTTCGTGCTGCCGCCGGACTCGCCGAACCTGCGCATGCTGCAAGCGGTCGGCACCGATGCGCAGAAGAAAAAATATCTGCAGCCCTATATCGAGGGCCGGATGGCATCGGCGATCGCGATCTCGGAGCCCGGCGCCGGCGGCGATCCGGCCGGCATGAAGACCCGCGCGGTGCTCGAGGGCGAAGAGTGGGTGCTGAACGGCCGCAAGATCTGGATCAGCAACGCGCGCGCCGCCGACTTCATCATCGTGATGACGCGTGTCGGCAGCGACCAGCGCCACGGCGGCATCACCTCCTTCATCGTCGAGAAGGGCACGCCGGGATTCATCATCGAGCGCGAGATCCCGATGGTCGGCGGCGGCTCGACCTACGAGATCGTTTTCGAGGACTGCCGCATCCCGAAGGACTCGGTGCTGGGCGAGGTCGGCAAGGGTTACGCGCCGATGCAGCTGCGCCTGCGCACGCGGCGGCTCGAGATGGGATCGACCTGCGTCGGCATCACCAAGCGCGCGCTCGATATGATGTGCGAGCACGCCAAGCAACGCGAGACGTTCGGCGTCAAGCTCGCCGAGCGCCAGGCGATCCAGTGGTGGATCGCCGACATCTCCACGCGGATGCATGCCTGCCGGCTGATGGTGCGCGAGGCCGCCGACAAGACCGATCGCGGCGAGGACATCCGCCACGAGGCCTCGATGATCAAGGTGTTCGCGACCGAGATGGCCTATGAAGCCTGCGACCACGCCATGCAGACGCTCGGCGCGCTTGGCGTGACGCTGGAATTGCCGCTCAACGCGCTCTGGCAGAAGGCTCGGCTGATGCGGGTCTATGAAGGCCCGAGCGAGGTGCACCGCCAGTCGATCGCGCGTCGCGTGCTTGGTCTGCGGGGAGGTTAGGTTTCGCCCGTCGTGGCCTAAACCGCGACATCCACCACCACCTTGCCGGTCGCGGTCCGGTCCCGGATCGCGGCGTACGCATCGGCGAGCGTCGCCAGCGTGAAGTGACGCGGATCGAGGCGCGGCCCGACCATGCCGCTCTCGACCAGACGCGTCGCCTCGCGCAGGATCTCGCCATGGTGGGCGCGGCCTTCGCCGGTCAGCAACGGCAGCAACGTGAACACGCCGGAATAGCTTGCGGCACGAAACGACAGCGGCGCCAGCGCGTGCGTGCCCCAGCCGAGCGCGCTGACGACATGGCCGAAGCGGCGCACCGCATTGAAGGAGGCGTCGAGCGTCGCGCCGCCGACCGTGTCGAACACGATGTCGAAGCCGCGGCCCTGCGTGTGGCGGGTGACGTAATCTTCGACGGTCTCGCCGGCGTAGTCGATCGGCGTTGCTCCGAGACGTTCGATGAGCGCCAGGCTGTTGGACGAGCCGGTGCCGTAGACGTCGGCGCCAAACGCGCGCGCGATCTGGATCGCGATATGGCCGACGCCGCCGGCTCCGCCATGAACCAGGACCTTCTGGCCGGCGGCAACATGTGCCCGATCGACCAGACCTTCCCACGCAGTAATGAAGATCAACGGCAGCACTGCCGCCTCGCGCATGGTGAGATTTGCAGGCTTCGGGGCCAGCAGATCGGCATCCACTGCCGCGTAATCGGCGAGCGAACCCTGTAGTCCGCCGACGCCGCCGGTCATGCCGTAGACCTCGTCACCTCTGCGCAATCCCGTCACGCCGGGGCCTATGGCCTCGACGACGCCGCTGAGATCGATACCGAGGATGGCAGGCAGCGGCTGCCGCGCATGCGCTGCCTGACCTGCCGCAATCTTGAGGTCGAGCGGGTTGACGCCGCTGGCATGGACGCGGACCAGCACCTGGCCTGGTCCTGGCTGCGGCCGCAGGATGTCGGTCAAGCGAAAGGGCGTGTTGGGGGTTTCCAGTATCGCGGCGTGCATTGAAGGCTGGTCGGTCATGTCGAGCTCCTTGGTTGCCAATCTGCGGACACTGTGATTGTTTGGGAATAGACGATGTTGTACGTTGTCCATTCATTTTTGAATGGGCGCCTCAATGGAATGGAGCGATCTTAGGATCTTCCTCGCCGTCGCACGGGAAGGGACACTTGGCGCGGCGGCGCGCATGCTCGGGCAGAGTCAGCCGACTATGGGACGGCGGCTGCGCGAACTGGAAACGTCGCTCGGCCAGACGCTCTTTCAGCGCACCGCCGACGGGTTTGTGTTGACCGACGAGGGCGCCAGCGTGCTCGCCCATGCCGAGCGAATGGAGGAGGAGGCCGATGCACTCGAGCGCCAACTTGCCGGGCGGGACCGCCATCTCGATGGTCTGTTGCGCGTCTCATCCTCGGACTGGTTCGGCGCCTGTGTCTTGACTTCGGTACTCGCCGAGTTTGCAAAGCTTCAGCCGCGCGTGGTGGTGGAACTGCTGACCGACGCGCGCCTCTACAGCCTGCCGCGGCGTGAGGCCGATATCGCTTTCCGCATCCGGCCGTTCGACGAGGCGGAGGTGATCTCACGGCGGCTGATGCGCATCGACTATGGCGTCTATGCCCGCGCCGACAGCCCTTACGCACCAAAGCCAGGTGACGGGCGCGGCACGCCGCTGATCACGATGGACACCGCGTTCGATGGCATGCCCGATGCGGTCTGGCTGAAGAAGATGCTGCCGCATGCGCATGTGATCTCGCGCAGCAACAATCGCGACGTTCAGGCCCGGATGTGCGCCGAGGGTGCCGGTGTTGCGGTGTTGCCGCGTCCGCTCGCCGATTCAATTGACGGCTTGCGGCTGGTCGATCTCGGTGCGCCGCCGCACGGACGCGATACCTTTGTGGGTTATCATCGCGATCTCAAGCGGCTCGCGCGCCTGCGTGCGCTGCTCGCCCTCCTGATCGACCGGCTTGCGAATTAGCTACGCCGCCCGCACGTCGGAGAGGAAGCGGTTGACCTGGCCGGCGAGGTCCTTGGACTGCGTCGAGAGCTGTTCGGCCGCGCCCAGCACCTGGGTTGCCGCGGCGCCGGTGTCGTCGGCGGCGCGCTGCACGCCGGAGATGTTGGAATTGACCTCCTGGGTGCCGCGCGCGGCTTCCTGAACGCTGCGCGAGATCTCCTGGGTTGCCGAGCCCTGCTCCTCGATCGCGGCGGCAATCGCGGTGCCGATCTGGTCGATCTCGGTGATGACGTCGACGACGCTCCTGATTGCGGTGACGGTCTCGTCGCTCGCGGTCTGGATCGCGGTGATCTGCTCGGCAATCTCCGTGGTCGCCTTCGCGGTCTGGCCGGCGAGCGATTTCACCTCCGAGGCGACCACCGCAAAGCCGCGGCCGGCCTCGCCGGCGCGCGCCGCCTCGATGGTGGCGTTGAGCGCAAGCAGGTTGGTCTGTGCCGCGATGCTCTGGATCAGCGTCACCACGTCGCCGATCTTCTGTGCGCCGTCAGCCAGCGAACGCGCAGTGTCGCCGGTGCGGCGGGCATGGTCGACCGCGCGCGCCGCGATCTCGGTCGAGGTCGCGACCTGGCGGGCGATCTCCGAGATCGATGAGGTCAGTTCCTCGGTCGCGCTCGCCACCGTCTGCACGTTGGTCGAGGTCTGATCCGATGCGGCCGCCACGACCGCGGCCTGGCGGTTGGTGGCGGCGGCGGTCGCCGACATCGATTGCGCCGTATCCTCCATCACAGACGATGCCGCCGACAGTCCGCCGACCAGTTCTCTGAGCTTGGCCTCGAAGGCGCGGGTCAGATCGTCGAGCACACGCGCGCGGCGCATCTTGACGTAGTTCTCAGCTTCCTTCTCGGCAGCGAGGCGATCGGCTTCGATCTTGTTGTCCTTGAACACCTGCACGGCGGCGGCCATGGCGCCGATCTCGTCGTTGCGCGCGGCGCCGGGGATAGCCTCGGCGACCTCGCCCGCGGCCAGACGCGACATCCGGCCGGTGAGGGCGGCGATCGGGTTGAGGATGCGGCGGCCGACCATGACGATGAGGCCGGCGCTGACCGCAATGACCGCGAGCAGACCGACCAGCGCAATCACGAAGCTGAACCGCGCCGACGAGTAGGCGCTCGCAAGGCCCTGCTCGGCATTCTCGTAGAACGCGTCGCGCACGGTGATGATGGCGGCGAGGCCGATCTGCGATTCGGGGTAGTAGGTGTCGAGGTCCTGCTCGTATTTGCCGGTCACTGCGCCTTCCTTGGCGAACTTCAGCGCCTTGCCGAATCGCTCGACATAGTCGGCCTGCATCTTGCCGAGCGCCGTCATGACGTTCGCTGGCGTTGCCGGATTGTTGCGCAATTCCTGCAGCGTCGAGAGGATCTGCTCGGTGCGGCCGGTCGAGCGGTAGAGTTCCAGCTTCTCCTGATCGGTCGCGACACGCTTGGCGCCGACCAGCGCCTTGTGCAGGCTGGCATTGAGGCCGCCGGTGTCGCGCAGCGTCCAGGCGACGTTGGCATAGCTGGCCTGGCGATAGGCATTGCCGTCGAGGCCGGCGAGCCGGCGCACCTGCTCGTCGAGCAGCGTGGTAACACCGGCGTTGAACACGGAATTGTCGGCGACGATCTTGCCGGCGGCCGCGCGGCGGGCATCGGCCGGGCCTGAGATTGCAGCCGTAATGGCGTCGCGCAGCCCGGCAAACTTCAGCTTCAGCGCATCGATCGCGCTCGCGACCGCCTCGCCGTCGTCGAGCGATCCCGGCAGGGCGGCGCGCACCTGGTTGACCTTGGCGAGCGCGCCGTCGGTCAGCTGGCGCTGACGGTCGAGTTCGGCGATCTGCTTCGGATCGATCGTGGCGGTGCCGAGCAGCAAATTGGTGGCGTAGCCCCGCTCGGGGTTCATGTAGCGCGGGATATCGCCGACGGCGCGGACGATCTCGAGCCGGCTCTGCGCGGTCGAGATCTTGTCCATGGTCTGGTACTTGGTCACCGCGACATAAGCCGCCAGTCCGCCGCCGACCGCGGACAAGGAGACGATCGCGGCCGTCAGGAGAGTACCGATTTTCATGGGATGCGCGCCATTCTGGACGAGAGAGGGGAGGCCTCAACCGTACCTTGTGCGCATTAAGCTTGGGTTTACGATGCGCGAGCCACGGCGCTCCGGGCTTCCATCCTGCCCGAAAGTCCAATCGTCCAAAAGTTCAGGCGCCGCCCCGTCGTGCGTGGCGTTCAGTGCTCGTCGTCGTCAGCGCCGCCCTTGGTCGCGGAGCGATGCTGGGTCGCGCCGCCCGAGCCCGCTTCGCCGCAGGGCAGCTGGGTCCAGGTGCCGTCGGCGGCCTGCTGATAGGCCTGGCAACCGGCTGAAGTCGTGGTGGTGGATTTGTCGTCGGCTTTCTGCCGCTCGCCACTCTTCGCCAGCGCTGGTGTTGCAATGGCAGCGATGGCGGCGAGCGAGCCTGCGAAAACCAGCCCTGCAATCCGCATGTCGGGTTCTCCTTCTCGAAGCGAATTCATATCCAGAAAAGAAATCTGGCGATTTTGGGCCGCGGCAAAGGGCCTGCGACGAATTGCTTAATGCCCGGAAAACGAACTGGGACAGTGGTTAACATCTGCGCGCGGCATCGCAGGACGCTGTTGCCGCACCGTGCTAGGATCGCCCCATCATGACCCACCGCATTCTCGTCTTCTACGGCTCCTATCGTTCGGATCGCATGGGCATCCGGCTGGCGCATTTCGTCGTCGAGGGCTTTCGCGCCCGCGGCGACGATGTCGAGTTGATCGATGCCAAGGAGGTCGGCCTGCCGATGCTCGACCGGATGTACAAGGAACATCCCAAGGGCCAGGCGCCGGCCGCGCTCGAAACGCTCGCCGGAAAGATCCGCGACGCCGACGGCTTCCTGTTCGTCACCGGCGAGTACAATTGGGGCATGCAGCCCGGGCTGAAGAACCTCACCGATCATTTCCTCGAGGAATGGTTCTGGCGGCCCGCGGCGATCGCGAGCTATTCCGCCGGACGATTCGCCGGGGCGCGCGCCGCGACCGCCTGGCACGGCACGCTGTCGGAGATGGGCATGGTGGTGGTGTCGAGCACGATCAGTGCGGGGCCGATCGCGCAGACCCTGTCGGCCGAGGGCCAGCCAATCGGCGAGGGCGGCAAATCGCTCGAGCGCGCCTTCCCACGCTTTGCCGACGATCTTGCCTGGTGGATGGAAGCCGCCAAGGCACAGCGGGCGCGCAAGGCGCCGCCGTATTGAACCAGTCCTCGGAGTTCAGGGATCATGAGCCTTTTCACATCGCCCTTCGATCCCGCGCGCGAGGCCGCCCTGGTCACCGGCGCAGGCAACGGCATCGGCCGCGCCATCGCGCAGGCTCTGGTCGGCGAAGGCGTGCGCACGGTGTTCGCCGACCTGCATGAGGACAGGGTTTTGGCCGCGATCAAGGCTTCCCCGCGTCCGGAACTGGCGGTGCCGTGGGTCGGCGATCTCGCGCAGCGTGTGGCGTGCGACGCCCTGCATGCGCATGCGCACGGCACGGTCGGGCAGGTGACGCATTTCGTCCACAGCGCTTCGCCGCCGCGGCGCGAGGCCGATCATGCCATGGCGGTCGACGATGATGCCTGGCGTCAGATGCACGCAGTCAATCTCGATGCCGGCTTTCACCTGTCGCGCGAACTGGCGCGCAGGCTGATCGCAGCGAAGACGCCGGGCTCGTTCCTGCTGCTCACCTCGCTGCATGCCGGCACGCCCCGCAATCTGCCGCATTACTCGACGGCGAAGGCCGGCATGGCGATGCTGGTGAAGGAGCTTGCCAAGAGCTGGGGCCGCTATGGCATCCGCGTCAACGCCCTGGTGCCCGGCGCGATCGCAGCCGGCGGCTTCGTTGCCGATCCGGCGCTCGCCAAGCACATCCCGCTCGGGCGGCTTGGCCAGGCCGACGATCTCGCGCCGATGGCGCTGGCCGTGCTGTCGCACAAGCTCTCCGGCTACGTTACCGGCGCATCGATCGTGGTCGACGGCGGTCTGTCGCTGACCAACTGGTTCGCGCCGCCGGAGCTCGATTGAGAGTCGAAGTTACTCCTTGGTCCTGATGTAGCCCGCAAGCCGCGTCTTTTGGTCTTGGCACCAAGTCGTCATGCTGCCGGCGCGGCGCTGATCGAGGTCGGTGGTCTGGGTTGCGATCGCAACTTCGGTCATCAGGTCGTCGGGCTGCTTCTCGCCCATCTTGCCACCGGTGTGCATATAGGCGATCGCCTTGCGCACCTGCTCGGTGGTGCCGTCGGGGAGGTGCATGTCCTGCGCCCGCTGCACGAGGTCCTGATAGACCAGATCGGTGCCGGGGCACTCGACCTTGGCGGCAAAGGCCTGCAGCACCATCGTGACATAGGCGGCGCGCGGATCGGCGTGGGCAGGGGTTGCTGCGACAATCAGGCCGCCGATCAGCAAAGCGTAACGCATGGAATTCCTCCGAAGGTTTTGGACGTTTTTTACTACGCTAGCGCCCAAGGGAACCGACTGCAACCCACAGGACACAGTCGCTATAGGAACCGATCAAACAGCCGTGTTCCAGATGGCGCTGCCACGATTTCAGCACGATTTCGGCAGCATCTGGCAAAAGTTAACGCAGGGGAGAATGATCGTGTCGAAGTTGGGGCTTGCTGCTGTGCTGGTGGGTTCGCTTGCACTTGGCGGCTGCATGCAGGCGACGCTGTCGCCCGTGACGGATGCCGCGATGACGCCGCGCGATCGGCAGTTGCTGGCGCATCCGCCCTATGCGGACGCCAAGATCCCGGATCAGTTCCAGCGCCACATTGTCGATTACACGCGCCGCGAGCAGCCGGGGTCGATCCTGGTCGATACCGACAAGCGCTACCTCTATTACGTGCTGCCCGGCGGCAAGGCGATCCGCTACGGCGTCGCCGTGGGCGAGGAGGCGATGGCGTTCTCAGGTGTCGCCACCGTCGGCCGCCTCGCCGAATGGCCGGATTGGGTTCCGACCAAGGATATCCAGGAGCGGCTCGGGCCGTATCCGGCGCGTGTCGCCGGCGGACCGGCCAACCCGCTCGGCGCCCGGGGCATCTACCTCTACCAGGGCAACAAGGACACGCTCTACCGCATCCACGGCACCAACCAGCCCGAATATATCGGGCAGGCGATCTCGTCGGGCTGCATCCGCATGAACAATCCCGACGTCATCGATCTCTACCAGCGGGTCAAGCCGGGCGCGACCGTGGTCGTGCTGCCGCCGGGACAGAGCGCGTAATTCGCATCATGCGATGTGCGGCGGCCGATCGCGTATCGCGATCGGCCGCATTTCTTTTCAATCGCCGGCTGGCCTTCAGCGCAGCGGCATCGGCGGCCGAACGACGGGGCCGCCATCATCGGCATCAACCACGCTGGACTGCTGCTGCGGTTGCACCGGCCGCGGTGCCGCGGCCTGCGGTGCGGCCGCAACCGGCGCCGGCAGCGGCGCTGCAGATGCCGGCGGAGGCGGCGGCGGGATGTAGGCTTGGGCCGGCCGGCGCACCGGCGGCGGAGCAACGGCCACATGGGGTGCCGCCGGCGGCGGCGTGATCGCGGCGCGCGGACGCGGCACGACCGGCCGTGGCTCGATGGCCCTGGTTTCGGTCGTCCTCGCGACACGCTGTGTCAACTGATCCTGGCCGGCCTTGAGCTGATCGATGCTGGTCTTGAGCTGCTCGATCTGCTGTCCCATCGACGCCAGATCGCGCGCCATCGACTGCAGCAACTGCGACTGGTCGGGGGCGGCTCCGGCTGGCGCTGCCGGGGCGGCGGGCACAACCGGCACCGCTGCGGCCGCCGGTGCTGCGGCAGGTGTGGGCGCGGCCGTGGCGATGTCCTGTGGCGCAGCGGCCGGAGCGGCCTCAGCCGACTGATCGGCGGCAGCCGCCTGCGCGGGTGGGCTCGCCTGGTCGGGAGCAGGAGTGGCTCTGCCTGGCAGCAGCGACGTCAGGGCCTCGACCTGGGGCGCGTACTCCGCCACCACCTGCTTGACGCGATGTCCGTAGTGTTGCCACGCCGCGGTGCCCATGGCGCCGGCGATCGCGAACACGAACCAGAAGGCGCGGACCGCCCATTTGTTGGTGGGGCGCGGCGCGCGCTCCAGTCTGATGTCGTCCAGTCTGCCGTCATGGCTTGCGGCGCTGTACTCCGGCGCGGCCGGTGCCGGCGTCATTGACACCGGCGTGACTGGTGGCATCGAGGCGACGGGCGCGATCGGCGGCGCCGAGGGCGCGAGGCTCGGGCCGAACCACGGCTCGCGCTGCTCCGGCGCTGCCTTGCCGGCTTGTGCCGGTGTGGCGGCATCGTCCTTACGTGCCGGTGTGAAGCTCGGCTCAATCGCGAAAATATCGTGCGGATCTGCGTCTTTCAGTGTGGATTGCATGGCGGTCCCCGTTTCAGTCCAAGGTCAACCGCAAATAGGCGGCCGGCAAATTAGCGCTCTGTATCGACCCCTGACCCTGTCCCCACGACTCCAGTCCGGTTTGACCAAAGCAAGGCGAGAGGGTGGAGAGGTTGGGGAGTTTCGGGAACCGAAGCTGGAGGCAAAGGGGGCACGAGCGTCCACGTACGCTCGCGAGGGGCGCCGTACTGCATTTCCGGACTGAATCTCCCTCGGTTGTGTGGCGTATCCACCACAGCCGAGGGGAAATCGGGTTACGTGCGGCACGTCTGACCGTGTCCGCCACCGTTCCGCCCCGTTTGGATTCGGCTGATAGGCAGCTGTTGGATTTTCGGCTTGGGCTGGGGCGCAAGTTGGGGGTGCAACATGTCACGCGACGATGCAGTCATCTCGTACGTCGGCGTCAAACGCAGCTCGCACTGTGCTGCGCCCTCGATGCTGTTTGCGCATGCCCGAAAGCCGCTCAGGCTGTTCGCCGTGGTGATCGGCGCCGCCTCGCTCGCGGCCTGCGCGCAGTCCTCCGTCGTCAGCCAGCGCTCACAGGCGCTCGCGAGCCGGCCAGCCTCGATCGAGCCGACGCGGGCTGCATCCTCTGCGCCGCGCACACGTGTCGCAGCGGCGCGCAGGCACACGCCTTACGCCTCGCGCAAGACCGGCGACACCAGGATCGCGTCGCACGGCGTCGCGAGCTTCTACAGCGAGGCGCAGCCAACCGCGAGCGGTGAAAAGTTCGATGGGCGCGAACTGACTGCCGCGCATCCCACGCTGCCGTTCGGCACCAGGCTGCGCGTCACCGACGTCAAGAGCGGCCGTTCCGTCACGGTGCGCGTCAACGATCGCGGACCCTACGTTCCCGGGCGCATCGTCGACGTCTCCTATTCCGCCGCCCAGTCGCTCGGCATGGTCGGCAAGGGCGTCGCCAATGTCAGGCTCGACGTCGTGCAGTGAACGGCGCGGCAGAAGCCAGGTTCGGGATTTTTGCCAGCTCGATCGGGAAAAAGTCCCGGCATTTCGCGCGCTTTAATCCTGTTGTCCGAACGAGCGCAGCAAATAGAATTGTTGCCGCTACTTCCCCGCGCTCTCCATTTCCAGGCGCGTGGATTTCTACCCAGTGAACCTTCCCCGCCTTGGCGTTGTCCCTCCAAGGCGGGATTTTTCTTTGAGCTCTGCTCGCTGCATGAGTTGATGGGCGGATCCGAGCCATCTCCGGAAAGTCCTTGGCATAAGACCTGGCACATGCCGGATATGCCGACCTTGATGGGAAGTTGGCGTAGGCGCGACCGCACGTTGCGTTCCGCCAAATCCTGCGCCATCGCTTTCACCAAATTGTCACGCTCCCGGCGAATTGCGGCCCAACGCCGCTGCCAACACACCACCGAGCAGAATGCGTCGGCGAGGGACAAGCGTTGGCCTACAAGATGATCGCAGAACGCGAGAACGAAACGGTCAGGATCGAGCGGGAGAGCACCTTCATCATCGTTGCCAAGGCCAAGGTCTGGGCGAGCGAAGGATGGCAGGTCGTGATCACCGACAAGGACGGAAAATCATACCCGCCCGAGGAATTCGACAAGCTGCTCGCAGCGTAAGGTTCAAGCGCGATGAGCTTGGGTTGAATCGCGCTTTGGCTCTTTGTTTTGAGCATGATCTCCGCGCAAACGCGCTGCGTTTGTCGCGAGGGAAAACCGCTTCGCACTTTTCCGGATCATGCTTTAGCGCTGCGCTGACACCAGCATCATCATCGGGCGTTCGAGTTCGTCGGCCAGTTCGGGCATGGCCTTGATCTGCTCCCGCGTCGGGGAAAATTCCTCGATATGCCGCAGCGTGAAGCCGGCGCCGATCAGCGCGTTGAGCGTGGTGCCGATCGTGCGGTGATATTTCAGCACGCCCAGCGCATACCAGTCGGTGCGGCGTTCGCCTTCGATGAAGTACCGGTTGACCGGCCAGGTCTTGCGGCCGTCTTGGTCCTGCCCCCAGCCCGGATGGGCGGGTGCCATGTAGACCGGGTGCTCGATGGTGAAGACCAGGTGCCCCTCCGGAACGAGCGTGCGATACAGCATGCGCGCCAGACGATCGAAATCCCTGATATAGTGGAAGGTGAGGGCGCTGTAGGCGAGATCGAAGGTGGCCTTTGGCAGCTCGAGCGTTTCGAGGTCGGCGATCTCGTAAGCGATGGCCGGATCCTGCGCCATCGCCGTGGCGCGGGCGATCATGTTCTGCGAGAGGTCGACAACCCAGCACGGCGGATGCGCCTTGCTCACGCATCCAGCGCGATGCCCAGCCGAAGCCGCAGCCGAGATCGACCACGCGCTTGCCGACGATATCGGGCAGCATGGCGCGGATCGCCGGCCATTCGGGCGCGCCGAGCAGTCCGCGGACCTGCCGTGGCAACTGGCTGTAGCCGGCAAAGAAGCCGGGATCGTCATAGATGTTCTGCGCCATGGTCGCGGCACTCGTGTCGGTCGGAGTGATCTCTCTGTAACCGCCGGCGCGGCGCGTGGGAACCGCCGAATCCGTCGAGTTCGGCGGTGATCCTGGAACCAGACAGCGCGTTCGGCGGTTTTAATGTGAGCGCGCGGGGCACGCGGTCACGCCTGTCCCCGCGGCATTCGGCAGCGGAGGAGCGCGTCATGATAGCCGAGACGCAAATCCACACTATCGCGTGGCAGATGTTGCAGACGTACGGCCCGCAAGCGATCGCCCAGGCGGCGCAAAATGCCGTCGACTGCGAGAGCAAGGGCGAGACCGAACAAGCCCGGGACTGGCGCCACGTCGAGGACGCCATGAAGATGATGCGCGGACCGCATCAGAGCTGACTGCCGGAAACGGCGATGGCTGATCGAATGATCCGGCGCTGCGCGCCGCACCATTCGTTTTGCGAACTCCGCAGCGCCGCTTGCCTTCGCCGGAAATTCCGGGAACTCTGTTCAGGCAAAGCCGCAGACAAATTTGATTTGGGGGATTCGCCATGACCTTCTCACTCTACGACGCGACTGTTGCCAACTATTTGCAGGTCCTCGGCGCCGCCACGGGCTTTCTCGACAAGAGCCTGGCGCATTTCAAGGAGGCAGGCATCGATCCGGCCGAGATCGTCGAGACCCGGTTGTTTCCGGATATGTTGCCGTTCCGCTTTCAGGTGGTCTCGCTCGCGCATCATTCCCGCGGCGCGATGCAGGCCGCGAAGAACGGCGTGTTCGCCCCGCCGTCCGGCAAGCCCGATCTGGATTACGCCGGCCTGCAGGCGTTGGTGAAGGACGCGCACAGCGAATTGTCTGACCTGACGCCGGATGCGGTCAACGCGCTGCTCGGGCGCGACATCACCTTCAAGGTCGGAGAGCGGTCGATGCTGTTCACGGTTGAAGGCTTCCTGATGTCGTTCTCGCTGCCGAACTTCTTCTTCCATTCAACCACCGCCTACGACATCCTGCGCCACAAGGGCGCGCCGCTCGGCAAGCGCGACTTCATCGGCCGATTGAATCTGAAGAAGTGACGGGGCCTCGCACCGGCCGGTCTTGAACGGGGAGATGTTCGCCGCGCGCTGCCGTTCGCTGGTATATACAATCTTAGATAGTGAATCAACGTCACGGTTTGTGGCGCGGTCCGAACGATGCTATAAATCTCAGGTAGTGCGATTGATGGTTTCAACTCAATTGCTGACTGCCGGTGAAGGCGGTTCGGCGGCGCTTCGTCGTGCGTGCTTGAACGCCGTTGGCCGGACATGTTCGGGGCCTCTCATGAAGACATTGCTTGTCGGAATCGTGCTGCCGCTGCTGGTCGCAATGGCAATCGTGGCGTCGCCGTTGCGGCCGGTTGCGCAGACCCAGTCCTCATATCAGCCGCAGGCGCAGTTCTGCGTCACCGGCAACACCGGCGCGCTGTGCTCGAAGCTGCCGGCCTATATCGGCCCGGATTCGCGGCTCGGACTGACCGTCGGTTACAACGGCCTCTATGGCGATCCGCCCCGGAGTGCATCCGGGGACGTGCAGACGCCGTTCGACAACATGGCCTGGCAGATGTTCGTCGCGCTTAACTGGGCGGCAAGCGGCGTGGAGTCGGCCGCACAGGGGCTGACGGCGCCGGGACCGCGGGTCTGGCAGGCCTATCCCAAGGTCAGCGCGCTGTTCGGCAATTCGAAGGTGAGGGCCGGCTGCCCCCAGGCGCTTGCCCTGCCGATCTTCTATATCGGCTCCTATGGCAACGGTAAGCCGGCGCCGAACAACGAGGAGTTCCTGCAGGCCTCGACCAATCTGCCGCTGATCGATGTCAACGGCAACTGGACGCTGTTCGAGCGGCGCGTCAATGCGATCGAGGCGTCGTATCTGCGCGCGCCGCAGGGACTGTCGGCGCAGACGCTGACGACGCGCGACGGGCAGCGCAATTTCATCAAGGCCAATCCGAAGGGCGCCGATTTCACCGCGTCGGCGTCGGTGCCCGACGGCAAGAACGGCTCGATCGAGATCAAGGCGGCCTGGCGCATCCTCGATCCGGCGAAGGATGACGCGTCGAAATACTACACCCAGAACATCCTGCTCGCCGTCTCCGGCGATCTCGTCCGCAACGGCAAGCCGTTCTGCCGCAGCGAGAAGGTGGGGTTGGTCGGCATGCATATCCTGCAGCGCAATCCGTTCGTCGAGCAGAACAAGGCGCTGCTGCCGCAATGGATCTGGGCGACCTTCGAGCATATCGACAACGCGCCGCTGGCGCAGGCGCCGTGCAACGTGTCGAACGGCTGCGGCAGCGCCACGTCGCCGACCTACTGGATCAACAAGCCGAGCTGCGGACCGGCGGCGACAGCGCCCGGTGCGCATTATTCCTTCTACAATCCGGCGCAGTCGGGGCTCGGCACCAATATCGCGCCACAGGGTCTGCTCGGCACCAAGACGCAATTCCCGTGGAATCCGACGCGGCCCTATGCGCACGGCGCGACCAGCCAGGCAACGGCGATACCGCAGGCGGTGCGCTGCTGGCAGATCTATCCGACGACGACGGTGTTGAACGAGCAATGGCGGATGGCGCTGGGCTCGCTGAAGAGCGTGTTCCAGAATTACATGCTGATCGGCACACAATGGGGCGGGCAGCTCGAACCGCCGACGCCGCCGAATCCCGTGCCGGCCAATGCGGTGCCGGGCATGCTCTCCAACACCACGCTCGAGACCTACATCCAGAACTACAATGGCAGCGATCCGAGCCTGCCGGGTCCTGGCTCCTGCGTCAGCTGTCACAACTTCGCGACGCTGGTCGACAACAAGACGTCGGCCAATTTCAGCTTCCTGCCGAGCCTGGTCGACCCGGTCGCCGGGCGCAGCATGATCAAGACCGCGCGCTGACCGGCGCGATCACGCAACGCCCCAAGCTGCCGGCGTTAGCCGATCCGGCGCCACCGCGGCACAGGATCGAGCGGCGTGCGGTACAGCTCGCGCCGGTCGATGTCGGTTACGCGCACGGCACAGCCGCGTGCCTTCAGCTCCGGCTTGACCTGCGACAGCTCGCAGGCGAGCTGGTCGGCGCGATCGGAGGCGAGGCTGATGTCTTCGAGGATGATGGTTCCTTGATTGCGGAACTCGTCCCCCACCACGAGATCGAAGGTGTAGTACGGCATTCCGAAGTCTCCGTTTCGGTTTGCATCACAGGGTAACACTGAGTCGTGCATTCCCTAAGATGCGTGGCGCACAATCGTCGGGCGATCCCGCAAAAACGGTGTGCAGCACATCCAGCACGATGAACGATCAAGCACGCGCCGCACGGCGAAGGAGTCCTGCGATCCAGCTCACCGCCATGCCGTTAAGATTTGATTAAAACTGTCGTCGCAAGCTTGGGCCCAAGTGGAATGCCAAGTGGAATTGCGGCGGAACCGGGCTCCGGGAACCGGCAGCTGCAGGAGAAGGCCGGTGGCGTTACGCCCGCCGGCCTTTTCTCGTCGCGATGCGGTTTTCGTCGCGAACGACTCGGAACTAGTCGCGCAGCGTGGCTTGCCTGGCGCGGCATTTCGGACCGGGCCCGCGCATGTAATACAGCTCGGGGCGATAGGGGTGGCAGATGCTCTCGATCAGCGCCAGGCAATCCGTAACAAGGCGGGCGAGGCGGCGGCGCAGGGGCTGCAAGGTGAGTTCCATCGATTTCATGACACGCCCTCAGTGCAGCCCGCCGAGCACGGCGGTGAAGGGCAGGTCGAAGATCTCGGTGCCGATGTCGTCGGTGACGTGGACCGCCCAGTTGCGCCAGTCTTCCGCGCTCGGTGTCATCATGTAGCTGCGGGCCAGCTGCTCGGCATACACGCGCACGTCCGTCAGATCCATCGCGGTGCCGATGCGATCCAGGATCACGTGCTTGTCGTCGGAGCAGTGAAAGAAAACTGCAGACATCTTCCAATTCCCATGCCGAAGCGATTCTCACGCACAAAAATAGCAGTGCGCGCGGGCACGGAGAATCCGGGTCATCCCCCATCGGTAAACTACGGGGATTCCTGACGATTTGAATCACGCGGCCGTGATCGGCGGTTAAGGTTAAAAGATCGGCTCGCCGACCGCCACCTCGCTGCGCGGGCCGAGCACGATCACCCTGCCATCTGCGTCCTTCGCCCCGAGAATCAGCAGTTCCGAGGTGAAACCCGCGATGTTCTTCGCACCGAGATTGCAGACGCACACCACCAGCGAGCCGAGCAGCGCCGCCGGCTCGTAGTTGGTGATCTGCGCGCTCGACCACATGATCCGATCAGTGCCGACGTCGACGCCGACCTTGTAAGAGGGATTGCGGGCGCGCGGAAACGGCTGCACCTCGACGACCTTGCCGATCCGGATATCGAGGCGGGCGAAGTCGTCGTAGCTGGCTTGCGGCTTGAGCGGGACCATCAGCGCTCCTGGAAGGCGAGGCGGACGCCGAGCGCGATATAGATCGTGCCGACCACGCGGCCCTGCCATTGCCCGATGCGGCGATGCCGCCTGATCCACGGGCTGATCTGGCCGGCGGCGAGCGCGAGCAGCGAGGTGTAGGCCGCGCTCATCGCGACGAAGATCAGGCCAAGCGTCGCGAACTGCGCCACCGCCGAGCCGTGGCCGGGGTGGACGAACTGCGGCAGGAAGGCGAGGAAGAACAGCGCGGTCTTCGGATTGAGCATTTCCGCCCAGATCGCCTGCCGGAACGCGCGCCGCGGATCGACCGGCTGCGGCGCCGGCAGATGCAGCTCGTCATTCTTCTCGAACAGAGCGCGGACGCCGAGCACGATCAGGTAGATCACGCCGGCATATTTGACGATCGAGAACGCCAGCGCCGAGGTCATCAGCACGGCCGACAGGCCGAACGTTGCCATCGCGGTGTGGACGAGGTCGCCGAGCGCGATGCCGAACCCGGTCGCGACGCCGACGCGTCGCCCGCCGGTCACCGAGCGCGCGAGCACCAGCAGCACGGCCGGCCCGGGGATCAGGAACAGGCCGAGCACGACGGCGGCGAAAGTGAGGAGGGTGGTGATATCGATCATCGGACGTGTCCCGGATGTCAGGCAGCGGAAATGGCGATCGTTGCGAAGCGTGGCTTCGGATCAAGCATCACGTCGGCGCTTTCGACAATGCGCATTTCCTCGGTTCCCCTCTGCGCCGTACGCTGCAGCACGCCGTGGATGCCTGACGCGGCATGGCTGAGCGCGTCCGGCGTCGCGAGGCCGCGCACGCGGGCGGCGACGAACAGCGCGGCGAACAGGTCGCCAGTGCCGGACGGGCTGATCGGCACCCGTGGGGTGCGCACGCGCCACGCGCCGGTACGCTCGATCGCCAGCGTCTCGATCTCGCCGTCGGGCGTGCCGGCAAGCTCGGCGCTGGTGATGACGATGGTCGCGGGTCCCCGCGCCATCAGCTCGCGGGCCTGCGCGACAATTTCATCGGTCGTGGTGACGCGCGCGCCGCAGAGGAATTCGAACTCGAAATGGTTGGGCGTGATGATGTCGGCGAGCGGGCAGAGCTGGTCGCGCACCAGCGGCGGAATATCCGGTCGGACGAACATGCCGCGGTCGCGATCGCCGAGCACGGGATCGCAGCAATAGAGCAGACCCGGGTTCGCGGCCTTGGCGCGGGTGACGAAATCGGCGACGTCGACGGCGATGTCGGCCGAGCCGAGATAGCCCGACAGGATCATCCGCGCGCGCTCGACCGCGCCGCGCTCCTCGATGCCGCGCAAGAGGTCGGCGACCAGCTGCACGTCGAGCACCCGGCCGCGGATGGTCGGATAGCCCGGCCGGTTGCTGAGCAGCGTGGTCGGCACGGCGACGACATCGATGCCATGCAGCTGGATCGGAAAGGTGGCAGCGCTGTTGCCGACGTGGCCCCACGCGACCTGCGACTGGATCGAGATGACGGTCATGTCGTCCGCATCACCCGAACAGCGCGGCATAGATCACGTAGAGCCAGCCCAGGATGCCGTGGATGATCGCCCACAGGATCGAATGGTTCTTGGTGTAGGAGATCGCAATCGCCAGCGCCGAGCCGAATCCCACGCCATATTTCGCACCCTCGACGCGGACGCCATAATATCGATTGCCGTTCATAGTGGTCCTTCCAGCGGGAGGGCGTGAGACTGGTGACAGCGTAACCCGCCGATATCAGCGAGTTCAACGGCGGATCGCGCCTTTGCGCGGGGATGACGGGGTAGGTTCGGATTCGAATGTCAAACAGCTCGTTCGGTGTCATCACCCGCGGATGCGGGTGATCCAGTATTCCAGAGGCTCTGGTGCTTGAGCCGAGAGGCCGCGGCGTACTGGATCGCCCGGACGAGCCGGGCGATGACAGATGTGGATGAGAAAGCAGCTTCGTGTTCGTCGCGCGACTTTCTCCGCACACTCCACCGTCGTCCCGGCGAAGGCCGGGACCGATAACCACAGGGTTGTGTTGTTGGAAACAGGCTGTTGCCCCAGCGTCACGCAACAATCGGCATTTGTGGTTATGGGTCCCGGCCTTCGCCGGGACGACACTGAATTTGTTGCGCCACTTGTGAGCCACACATCTGCATTCTCGCGACATGATTTGTCCGAGCCTTGCATTTTGTTCCGCCCTCTCTCTCGCAGAGGGCGCAGGGAAAGCCGGGTGCCGATCGCACCCATGGGTCCAACAAAAAAGCACGGGAGGTAGGACCACAGGTGTAACCGGGAACATCCCGGCTTTCCCTGCGCGATGGTTGTACGGCTTACTTCGTGCTCTCCCCGGCGAGACTGGGCTTGTTTGTCACCGCCTTCGCGAGGATGCTTCGCATCTCGCGGGGGACACCGGCCGCTAGGGCGTCAGGACCACACGACTTCACCGTCCGCGTCACACGCATTCGTCGACTGCGCGCTCGGCGTCCACCGCATCTCACCGCAACACCCGTGACGATCGCGAAGCGCCCCTCGATCGGGTGAGACGGGGCAATTGAACATCTGAGTTGGGTGAAACGCCAAGCGGAATATTTTCTTATGCCGATATTTACAGGTTTTGCCGAGTTGCCCGTCGGGTTGATTTGTCGCAGGCGGCGCAACCGGATTTGATTTTCGGCCCTGTGCGGGGGATCTCGCCGGTCACGGTCCGATCAACCGATTGTGTCGGATTGCAGTGGAAGAGGATGCACGGTTCGACCGTCCTGTATCCAAACGCTTGCCCCATGGCGTCGGAACCAGCCGGCGGTCGATCATGGTGTGAGCGCGAACCGATCGGCAGGCGGGCAAGCAATGCCCCGGCGTGCCTGATACAAAAGGAGTAACTCATGATCAGGATCAAACACATCGCGGCGGGATTGGCCGCTCTCGCCATGCTGACGACATCGGCAATCGCGCACGAAGCCCCGACGGCCGGGCCATACGCGTTCGCGAAGGGTCATGCCGGCGCCGCTGCCGCCAGCCACTGGAGCGGCGGACCTCCGCACATGGCGGCTCCGCGCTTCGGCGAGTCCGACGCGCAGCCCCGCGACCTGCCCGGCGGCGTCTGCGATGTCGGCGACAACGCGATGATCTGCTGAGCCTGATGGTGCATGGCGGTGATATCAGACGAAACTTGCGCTAGCCTTGCTGGGTCGTCTCTCTCCAGCCGCGAGCGCCGCCGCCATGCACATCCTCCGACCCCAGTTTCGCATCGAGGACGACCGCGCGCTGGCCTTTGCGGCGGCGCGCGGCTTCGGCGCCATCGTCGCCGCCGATGCGCGCGGCCCGCGGGCCTCCCACGTACCGTTCGTGATCGAGCGGCGCGACGATCGCGTGATCGTGCAGATCCATCTCACCGCGAAGAACCCGCTGGTCGAGCTTGCCGACGGTGTCAGGCGCTCCTGCTGATCGTCTCCGGTGACGACGCCTATATTTCGAACGACTGGTATGTCTCGCGCGACAACGTCTCGACCTGGCTCTATCAAGTGGTGCATTTGTCCGGCGTCGCGCAACTGCGCGGGCTCGACGAGAACCGCGGCCATGGCGATGCGCTGCTCGCGGCCTCCGAGGCGCGGCTGCCGAAGCAGCCCTGGGACCTCGCGCAGATGGAGCCCACCAAGCGCGAACAGATGCTGTCGGCGATCCGGGTGATCGATCTCGTCGTCGACGAGATCGAGGGCCAGTCGAAGCTCAATCAGCACAAGAGCGATGCGGACTATGTCGCGCTGGTCAATCGCCTCGCGGATGCGGAGGAGACGGCAAGCCGCCGGCTGGCCGCGAAGATGCGCGCGCTGCGGCCGGAGCTTGAATATGGGAAGGAACTTGTCCGGTGGGTCGCGGGCAAGGCTGATGGGTCAAGTGAGGCGCCCGCCGAGCACGGGACGAGAATATCAAACGACGAGAGGCCAAAGCTCAACCTTCGATCCGGTGATTATCCGGTTCGAAACAGAGACGATGCTGGTTTGCCACCTGCGAAGCCTATCCGGACTCAAGAGCAGCTTGAACCGTTGGCGCGACAGGTTGCTTTAAATGACGAACTCATGGAGCGATTTCGCAAGGTGGTCGGCTCGAACGACCAAGAGCGCAGCTTGACAGTAATAGACGACATATGGACCTTCTCGAAGAGCATCGATCCAACTGTCTCGCATTCTGAGGCGACCCGCATGACCCTCGTGCTGTTGAAAATTGTCGAGCAGGAGCGCGCGTCCAAGTGAGCTACAGCGCGTAGGGCGGGTTAGTGAAGCGTACCCGCCGCATTGATGTCGTGCAGAGATGGCGGATTACGCTTGCGCTAAACCACCCTACAAATCGATCAGCACCGAAGTCACGCAAACGTATTGTTAAGAATCGCGTCGAGCTGATTTGCGCGATTCCGATTCGTTCTTTGCGAACAAAACGGAGTCGGATGAGGTACGGAACGCGGCGCGCGATCCCATGTAGCCCGCATGAGCTTCGCGATATACGGGGAGCCGCCACGGAGGGGTCCCGGATGTTGCTTCGCTCATCCGGACCACGCAGTCCGATCCAGCCTTTCGCATTGTGAAGACGGGTGCATACTTCTTATTAAGATTCGTTTCGCGCTGATTTTTCGATTCCGATTCGTTCCTCGCGAACAAATTGGAGTCGGATGGAGAACGCGCTTGTGGTGCTATTCGTCGCTCTGCCCGTGAGGCAACTGAACGCAATGCGCGTGGAGTACCGCATGATATTCCGCGCCGAGCGCAATAATCCCACCATGACACAACATCACTTGCCCGGGCGCGACCCGTGAATACATCTTTTTAACGCTTGAACTGCGCTGATTTTTTCGATTCCGATTCGTTCCCCGCGAACAAATTGGAGTCAGATGCAGAACGCGGCTGTGGCGCGCGATGCGTTTCTCTGCTCCACTTGGCGCGCAGGAGAGTGCGGATTGATGGCCAGGAAGACAGCCAAGAAGGCAACCAGGAAAGCGAGAAAGCCCGCGTCGCGGCGCACGGTGCTGGCGATCGACATTGGCGGCACGCATGTCAAGGTGATGACCGACAGGGAGCGCATCAGGCGCGAGTTCGAGTCGGGTCCAAATCTGTCCGCGACCGAGATGGTGCGACAGGTCAAAGCGCTGACCAAGGACTGGTCCTATGATGTGATCTCGGTCGGCTATCCCGGGCCGGTGGTTCACAACCGTCCGCTCGCCGAGCCGCACAATCTCGGCCGTGGCTGGGCCGGCTTCGATTTTCACGCAGCGTTCGGACGTCCGACCAGGGTCGTGAACGACGCGCTGATGCAGGCGATCGGCAGCTACCAGGGCGGGCGGATGCTGTTTCTCGGTCTGGGCACCGGGCTCGGCTCCGCGATGATCGTCGAAGGCGTGTTCGAGCCGATGGAGCTGGGTCATCTGCCGTACCGCAAGGGCGAGACGTTCGAGGACTATGTCGGCGCCGCAGGCCTCGAGCGTCGTGGCCGGAAGAAATGGCGCAAGAGCGTCGACGACGTCATCGCGCGCCTGTCGGCGGCGCTGGAGCCCGACTACATCGTGCTCGGCGGCGGCAATGCCGACAAGGTCGACAACCCGCCGCCCAAGGTGAGGTTCGGCGACAATGCCAACGCATTCGAGGGCGGCTTCCGGATGTGGAAGAAGGGCACGGGCAAGGCGAGCAGCGCGCCGCGTTGACGCTGGAAGCGCCACCAAATTGCCGCAACTGCCGAAGTTTCACGCTGCTCCGTCATCCCTGTTCCCGGAACTGATCGGGTGCGCCGCTCGTTTTATGCGGCATAACATCCATGAGGAGTGACAATGCGAAGCTTGATTATTCCACTCGTCGCGGCGCTTGCGATCGGCGCGGCGACGCCGGCGATGGCCTTTGATTCCGGCAGCCAGATCTCGATGGAGGCGGCGCTCGACGTCGCGACCAATCTCGGCATCGTGACGGTGTCCAACACCCAGTTCCTCGGCGACGAGTGGGAGGTCGAGGGCCGCGACCGTCTCGGCCGCTGGATGCAGGTCGATGTCGACGCGCGGACCGGCGAGGTGCGCAATGTGGACCGCGGCTGGTAGCCGCGTCCTCTCTCGGTGTGAGCAAGTCACACGTAGCCCGCATCGGCGGCTTTTCTTGTGTCAGCCGGCAGGTGACACGCGCGACCCGCGATACTGACTACGGTTTTCGGACGGCCGGCGGCGCAGGGCGCACGCCGGCCGTTTGTTATCCAGAACTGCACGATGCCGTGCTTTGGCGGAATGGCACAAAGGTGGAGTATGCTTGCGGCAGATTCTTAAGGTCCGGCCGCCGATGCGGCTCCCCCTCAAGACAAGGAGACAGGCCGTGGTCAAACCGTTTCCGTCCAGAACCCACATCGGCAACCACTTGCTGCATCCGGAAACCCAGATGCTGAATTACGGCTACGACCCGCAATTGTCGGAGGGCGCGGTCAAGCCGCCGGTGTTCCTGACCTCGACCTTCGTGTTCCGGACCGCCGAGGACGGCAAGGACTTCTTCGATTTCGTCGCAGGCCGGCGCGAGCCTCCGGAGGGCATGGGGGCAGGGCTGGTGTATTCCCGCTTCAATCATCCGAACAGCGAGATCGTCGAGGATCGGCTTGCGATCTATGAGCGCACCGAGAGCTGCGCGCTGTTTTCCTCGGGCATGTCGGCGATCTCGACGACGATCTTCGCCTTTGCGCGGCCCGGCGACGTGATCCTGCATTCGCAGCCGCTCTATGGCGGCACCGAAACGCTGTTCACCAGGACGCTCGCGGGCTTCTCGATCAGCGCGGTGGGCTTTGCCGACGGCCTCGACGAGAGCGTCGTCCGCGCTGCCGCTGACGAAGCGATGAAGAAGGGCCGGGTTGCGATGATCTTCATCGAGACCCCAGCCAATCCGACCAACGGCCTGGTCGATATCGCGCTCACGCGTCGCATCGCCGACATGATCGGCAAGGCGCAGGGCTTTATCCCGATCATCGCCTGCGACAACACGCTGCTCGGGCCGGTGTTTCAACGGCCGATTGAGCACGGCGCCGACCTCTCGCTGTACTCGCTGACCAAATATGTCGGCGGCCATTCCGACCTGATCGCGGGCGCAGCGCTCGGCTCGAAGAAGCTGATGAAGGACGTCAAGGCGCTGCGTGGCGCGATCGGCACCCAGCTCGATCCGCATTCCTGCTGGATGATCAGCCGCTCGCTGGAGACGCTGAGCCTGCGCATGGAAAAGGCCGACCGCAACGCAAGGATCGTCGCCGACTATCTGCGCGACCATCCCAAGGTGGCGCAGGTGCATTATCTGGCGCACCACGATGCGGCCTCGCTTGCCGGCCGCGTATTCGCCAGCCAGTGCTCCGGCGCCGGCTCGACCTTCGCCTTCGACATCGTTGGCGGGCAGGAGGCCGCGGAGAAATTCCTCAACAGCTTGCAGATTTTCAAGCTCGCGGTGAGCCTCGGCGGCACCGAGTCGCTCGCGAGCCTGCCGGCCACGATGACGCATTCCGGCGTGCCGGCCGATATCAGGAAAAAGATCGGCGTCCTGGATACGACGATCCGGCTCTCGATCGGGATCGAGCATCCGTCGGACCTGGTGGCCGACATCGCGCAGGCGTTGAGCCGAGTGTAGCAAGTGCGCAGGGCAGGAGAAGCAGCATGTTGACGATCACGGCGGTCATCAGGGCCAAAAAGGGCCACGAGGCAACGATGCGTCAGGCCCTGCTCGATGTCGTCGACCATGTGCGGGCCAATGAGCCTTCCACCATCGGCTATTACGTGTCGCAGGATGCGTCGGATCCCTGCGTGTTCGCGACCTATGAGCGATATCTGGATCAGGCGGCCATGGACGGACACAACAATTCGCCGGCCGTGGCGCAGTTCTTCGATATTGCGAAGTTGATCCTCGACGGCGATGTGATCATCGTGTCGGCGAACGAGATTGCGAGCAAAGGCGATGCGAAATGACCGATGAGCGCGCCTCGGCATCGTGCCGCTGCGGCAGGGTCGCGCTCGAGATCGCAGGATCCCCAATCCTGCGGGGCATCTGCTATTGCGCGAGTTGCCAGCAGGCGGGGCGGCGGCATCAGGCGGCCTCCGGCGCCGATGCTGTTTTGGCCGAGGATGGTGGCACGGACTACGTGCTGTATTGCAAGGATCGCGTGCGCTGTAGCAGTGGCGGAGAGCTCCTGGAGGAGCGGCGGTTGAAGCCGGAGTCGCCGACGAGACGAATGGTCGCGCGCTGTTGCAACACGGCGATGTTCCTCGACTTCACCAAGGGGCATTGGCTCTCGGTCTATCGTGGCCGCTTGCCCGGCGATATCCCGCCGGCAACCATGCGGATGATGACGGCCGACCGGCCCGAGGGTGTGATCTTGCCGGACGATATCGCCAACTATCCAGGCCACTCCGGAAAGTTCATGCTGAAGCTGCTCGGTGCGTGGATGGCGATGGGGTTCAGGCGGCCGGGCTTCGAGGGCGTGCCGTAGGCGTACCCTACGCCCGCCACACCGGACTAGATCTGGGCCTTGAGCGCGGTGGCCAGAAAATCGATGGTGGCGCGAACGCCGGGCAACATGCCGCGCCGGGACGGAAACACGAGATGGATGATGCCGTCCTTGATGCTCCAGTCCGGCAGAACGCGGACCAGCCTGCCTTCGCCGAGTGCGCCCTGACATTCAAGTTCGGGCAGCAGCGCGATGCCGATCCCGGCCTGGGCCGCCTGGATGAGAATGGTGAAGTCTCCCGCTGAAACCTTCGGTTCGATCGCGACCGAGGCCTTTTGCCCGCGCGGGCCCGAAAGCTCCCATGTGCGCGGGCCCGGCGTTTCCGTGGCATCGAGGATTGGCAGCCCTGCAAGATCGCCTGCCGTCTTGGGCGCCCCGTGCTCCCTCAGCAAGGCCGGGCTCGCGACCAGAATCCTCCGGGTGGTCCCGATCCTGCGCATCTGCATCTCACTGTCGGTATCGAGGCTGTCGCGGATGCGAATGGCGACGTCGACCTGCTCCTCGATCAGGTTGATCGGCCGGTTGGTGATGAGGAATTGCGCCCGCAGGCGTGGATATTTGGCGAACAGCTCGGGCAATTTCGGCGCCAGCGCCCGTTGCACGCCGACCGGACAACCGATGCGGACCAGGCCCTGCGGTTCGGATTTCATCCGCAAGGCGACTTCATCGACGGCCTCCGCGGCATCGACCACGGTTTGCGCGTAGCGATAGACGTCGCGGCCGACGGCCGTGATGCTCAGGCGACGGGTCGAGCGTTCTATCAGGCGAACGCCGAGCTGCTCCTCCAGCAACGCGACATGGCGGCTGATCCTGGACTTCGGCAGGCGGAGCGCGCGCGCCGCCGCCGAAAACCCCTCGTGCTTGACCACCGCCGCGAAGAAATAGAGATCGTTGAAGTCCCGCATGGGAGGCGCTACCGGCTCCATTCCGCCCGTATCGGGCGGGACCAGAACATCCATCCGCATCATAGTTCCCTTCGATTTTCAACGCCGAATCGCTGCCGTCGGCCGCAACGCCGCGCGACAGGCATCGGAGCGGACGCTAATGCTCCGCCGATCTCCGCGCCGCTATGGCCGTGCCGGCGGGCCTGTGGCCGGTGCGAGAGCCTAGTCGCGGCTTCACCAGCCATCGTCCAGGCTGGTCTTGGGCGTTGCGATGTCGCCATCGTCGTCGTCATCGTCCCGGATCACCGGCGTCAGACAAGCGTGCTGGAAACTGCGCAGGGCGTTGATCAGGTTGTTCTTCAGGATGTCGCACATGGTCCGTCTCCTTCGATGCACAGCGTTATAGGGACGATCGATCGGCCGCATTAGCCGGCGTTTGTCAGACGCAGCGTTCCACTGCCTGAACGATTTTGCGCGATCCGGCCCGTCGCCCGGGGCGGCATCGGTTCGCCGGTCCGGCGCGATCGTTCTCCTGGTGGAACGATCCGTCTGAAACTGGCCGACTAATCGATCGGCCGATGCAGGGCGATAACGAGGGGGAAGCGGACAGCAAAGCGGTTCGCGACCGGCGGGGCCACGGAAGGCGCTCGCCGCACTCATTCACCCGAACAAGGACACACGACCATGAGCGCTACCACTTATCTTCCCTTCGCCGGCCGTCTTCTCATCGGCCTGCCGTTCGCCATGAGCGGCCTCGGCAAGCTCGGCGCGTATGCAGCCACCACCGGCATGATCAGCGCGGTTGGCCTGCCGTTCCCGCCGCTGGCCTTTGCGGTGGCGGTTGCCGTCGAGCTCGGCGGCGGCCTGCTGCTGATTGCCGGCTATCAGACCCGCGCCGTGGCGCTGGCGCTCGCCGTGTTCTCGGTCGCGGCCGCGGTCGCGTTCCACAGCAATTTCGCCGACCAGAACCAGATGATTCATTTCCTGAAGAACGTGATGATGGCGGGCGGACTGCTGCAGATCACGGCGTTCGGCGCCGGCGCTTTTAGCCTGGACAACCGCGCGAAGCACGCGGTGCCGCAAACTGCCGCTGCTCACTGAGCAGGACGCGAACCTGAACCGCTGCTGCGCCAAAGCGGCAGCGGTCGGGCGCGTGAGGAGGTCAGGCGGCCTTGATCCCGCCGGCCTTGATTCCGCCAGCCTCGGCGATCAGCTCGAACGACCGCAGCCGCTTCTGGTGATCGTAGACATCGGACACGATCATCAGCTCGTCGGCGCCGGTCTCTGCCACCAGCGCGTCGATCCCGGCACGCACTGTGTCGGGCGAGCCGATGATGGAGCGCTCCAGCATCCGCATCGCCTGGACCTTTTCCGATGGCGACCAGTAGGTCTCGATGTCGTCGATCGGCGGCTGGCTGAGGCCGCGCGCGCCGCGGAAGATATTGGTGAACGACATCTGCTGCGTGGTCGCAAGCCGCCGCGCTTCTGCGTCGGTGTCGGCGGCGATGATGTTGACGCCGACCATGGTGTAGGGGCGCTCGAGCTGCTCCGACGGCTTGAAGCGGGCACGGTAGATCTGCAGCGCCTGGATGAGGAGCTCGGGAGCAAAATGCGAGGCGAAGGCGTAGGGCAGGCCGAGCTCGCCGGCCAGCATTGCGCCAAAATTGCTCGAACCGAGAATCCACAGCGGCACGTCGGTGCCCGCGGCCGGCACCGCCTGGATGCGCTGGTTGGGACCGGCGGCCGCCAGGAAGGCCTGCAACTCAAGCACGTCCTGCGGAAAATTCTCGGCGGATTCCGGCGTGCGGCGGAGCGCGCGCAGCGTCAGCTGATCCGTCCCCGGCGCGCGGCCGAGCCCGAGGTCGATACGATCGGGAAACAGCCGCGCCAGCGTGCCGAACTGCTCGGCGATGACGTAGGGCGCGTGGTTCGGCAGCATGATGCCGCCGGCGCCGACCCGGATGGTTTTCGTGCCCGCCGCGATATGCCCGATCACGACCGACGTCGCGGCGCTCGCGATACCCGCCATGTTGTGGTGCTCGGCCACCCAGATGCGGCGATAGCCCAGCGCCTCTGCATGCACGGCGACATCGCGCGCGTTGTACAGCGCGCCGCGCGCATCGGTCTCCTCAGTGACGCGGACGAGATCAAGGATGGACAGTGCGGTCACGGGAGCTCCGGAACAGGCGGTGCGTGGGGGACGAGGCCGGTGGTATCAGGCTGTGTCCGGGTGAGGGCGAAGCGGCCGATATCAGCCGGTTCGTCCGTCCCATATGGATAGTGTCGCTGAGCGGGTCAATCTGCCGAGCCCGATCGGTGATCGACTGGCAGCGTTGCGCGACGACATCGATGTCAAATCGTCGTCCGTCGCGTGGCGTGATCATCGTGTCGATCGCAAAAGCGCGCTGCGCGTCGACGTCGCGCAGCACAGCGCGCCGATCCCTGTTCGCGTCACGCGCTGTGCCGACAGGGCGGCGACCCGCGCCTGTCATGCGATTCGATGCACTTGCATCCATCATCACAAAATTGTGCAATGCGTCATGTATGGTATTGCGGTGCAGCAAATCGAGCATTAGCTCGATATTCCAATGCTATCGAGGAGAAGTGACGTGAAGAAGATCTCTCTGTCCATCGCGGCCGCTATTGTCGCGATGACCGCTGTGACCGCCGGCGCGGCGGAGCTGCCGGCCTATGAAAAGGCGGGCTTGCCGATCTCGCCCGTGCAGGTCCAGCTGCTTGGTGCGGCCGGTGTCCAGCAGCAGTCGGCGGTGGCGAATTCGGCCACGCCGCATCAACGCAGCGTGCTGACGCCGCGCAAGGTCACGACCGCGACCGCGCCGGGCCAGACCGAAACGGTCGGACGCTCCACGCGCTGAGGACAACGAACAGGGCGGGTTGGCCAACGGGGCCGCACAACGCGCGTTCCCCGGGCCAATCCGCCTTTCGCTCGCTGCCTGCCAAGGAATTGCGAGATAAGAATCTGCTCCCTGATCGCGGATCTGCAGCGCGATCGTTCTCGGATCGTTGCGATCCGTAGCCCATTCCCACCACAGCGATCCGCAATCTCAGGATAATCGTATCGATGCAACGCCGCACGCGCGGCGCGCCGTCGCACCGCGACGATTGACCCGGCGTCGTGAGGCCCGTATTGGCGAGCACGAAAATTCCGACGCAACGATACGGGATGGCCTCGATGCAAGTGACTTTGATGAAGGGCAAGATTCATCGCGCGCGTGTCACCGAAGCGGACTTGCACTACGAGGGATCGATCTCGATCGACCGCAATCTGATCGAGGCCGCCGGCTTCCTGATCAACGAACGCGTCGACATCTACAACATCGACACCGGTGCGCGGTTCTCGACCTATGTGATCGAGGCGCCGGCCGGCTCCGGCACCATCGGCCTCAACGGCGCCGCCGCGCGCCTGGCGATGGCGGGCGACAAGGTGATCATCGTCGCCTATGCCGGCTTCGATGCCGAGGAGGCGCGCCGGTTTCGGCCGCGCGTGGTGATCGTCGACGAGAACAACCGGCGCGTGGAGCCGGCTGGCGTTTCAGCGGCTGTCGCGCTGGCCGACGCGTAGGCTCAGCTCGCCGCGTCGTTCAACCGACGGCCGCCGGCGGAGAAACGCCGCGTCAGCCCCCAGACGACGGCGGCCGTGGCTGCCGTCGCGATCAGATGCTTCAAGGTGTGTCCGCTGACGAAGCCGAGCGTGCCGGCGATCTGATGGTCGAGCACCTCCGTGATCTTGGCCAGAACGTACAGCACCATCGCGGCGGCGAAAGCGATGCGATCGGCGCGCGGAGCACGATAGATCGACTGCCATAGCGGGATCAGGATGAGCGGCAGCACCTGCAACAACAGATACGGCCGCAGGTCGTCCGCGCCATGTTGGTCGGTGAAGACCCACCATGCGACGCTGGCGACAGCAAAAAGCCCGAGCACGATCGCTTCGAGTTCGGTCTTCAATCCGGGCCTTGTGTCTCCGCGGACGCCGACCAGCAGGCCGGCGCAAGCAAGCGCGATCGGCAGGCGGTCCCAGATCAGGCGGGCATTGCCGGGGTCGAGGTGATAGCACGCGGACCCGAAGGCGGTCAGGAACAGCCCGATCAGGAACAAGCGGTAGCCGGGCCATCCGGCGCGAAGCTGATCGCTGTTGCGCCGGGGGCGCAGCGCCAGCCAGCCCCAGAGGGCGACCAGCGCGAAGCCTGTGTTGGAAAACACATCGGCTGCGTGGTGAATGCCTGAGATGACTGACCGGTCGGCGAAATCGTTGTAGCCGGCCGGCTGCGCAATGCGTCCGTGCAGCGCGAGGATCACGATCGCACCTGTCGTGACGATCGTCGGGGCGTATTTGATCCACGATTTCACGGGCCGGTTGGCCCCAATCGATCCGTCCGTCCAGGAGGTGGTTTGCATCGCCGGTTCCGTCAAAAATGAACATTGTTCAATAATAGATCAAGAAAATGAGCGGTGTTCAAGTTCTATTTCGGGAGGATCGCTTGATGACGCCGGCGGGGAGGGTGCCTGGAGACCTCCACCAAAGCTTCAACGCGGCCGTCGGCTTTGCCGGGGCGGACGGCTGCGGCGGCGTCAGCCTTGCTCCACCGCAAAGCGCGCGGGGTGTTTCAGCGAAGCGCAACTCGCCGAAACGTGCTGACGATGGCGGCTTACGCCTGCAGCCGATCCACCCTACGTTCGCTGAGCGCCCACCACACAGCCCCACCGATCCAATCCGGAGCGAACCGATTCCCCAGCTCATCTTCGGCCTGACCAGTCTGCTGATTCTGGCCCGCTTCATCTGGCCGCTCGACTGGCCGCTCCCGGCAAAGATCGTCGCCGCGGTGCTCGTGCTGGTCGCCTTGCAGTTTCACCGCTGGAACAGACTGTCGTCGGGATCGGAATTCTCGCCGGAGTTTCCACGTCCGGTGGTCGTCCTCTTCAACTGGGCGTTCGGTGCGATCGTCCTGCTGGCGTTGCTGCAACTGGCGCTCGATGCCGGATTACTGGTCGCCGCGCTGATCCATGGCGGCATCGTGGGCGCGCCTGACGGCGTCCGCTACGCGCTTGCTGCGCTTGCGGCCACAGCCGCCGCGATCGGCGTCCATCAGGCCATGCGGATTCCGCCGCTGAAAGACGTCGAAGTCGGCATCCGCGGACTTCCGCCACAGCTCGACGGCTACACCATCCTGCAACTGACCGATCTTCACATCAGCCGGCTGTTTCCTGCGCCGTGGGCGCGCGCCGTCGTCGCGCGATCGAACAAGCTCGGCGTGGATCTGATCGCGATCACGGGCGACCTGATCGACGGCACCGTCGATGCGCGGCGCAAAGACGTCGAGCCTTTGCGGGACCTGAAGGCCACCGACGGCGTCTACGTGATCTCTGGCAACCACGAATATATCTTCGGCTACGACGTATGGATGGCGCACTATGCCGCGTTGGGCCTGCGCTCGCTCGAGAACAGGCACGTCGTTCTCGAACGCGGCGGCGGCAGGCTGGTGATCGCAGGCATCACCGACCGCGCGTCGCGCCGCAGGGGGCATCCCGTCCGCGACCTTGCCGCTGTCATCGACGGCGCCCCCAAAGGCGCGCCCGTCATCCTGCTCGACCACCAGCCGAGCGACGCACGCAACGCCGCTCGGCTCGGCGTCGCCCTGCAACTCTCCGGACATACGCATGGCGGATTGATCCTGGGGATCGACCGCCTGGCCGCGCGCGCCAACGCCGGCTTCGTCTCGGGCCGCTACGACGTCGACGGGATGACGCTCTACGTCAACAACGGCACCGCGCTATGGCCGGGTTTTGCCTTGCGGCTCGGCCGCCCGTCCGAATTGACCCGGATCACGTTGCGCGTGTCTGATGACGCCTGAGCGATTTGTTTCGCATGCGATGATGCGATCGCATCGTCGTCACAAGAATACCTCAGCTATGAACACGCCGCAGCGGTCGCGTGGGTTAAGACATTGGTCATCTCTTTGCTTTCATTTTCACGGCCTCATTCAGCAAGGAGGCACCATGTCCGACATCACCATTCCCGGCGGAAAAATTCGTTCCTTCGTCGAGCGGATCGAGAACCTCGACACTGAAATCGGGGAATTGAGCGAGCAGAAGAAGGAAGTTTTTTCGGAGGCGAAAGGCGATGGTTTCGACGTGAAGATCCTCAAGGAGATCATCAAGCTGCGCAAACAGGACCAGGACGAGCGCGACGAACGCGAATCCCTGCTCGATCTCTACATGCGAGCGATGGAAACGGCGCCGGCAGACAAGGAAGCGAAGGCGGCGTGAGGTAAATAGGGCGAATTGACGGAGCGTAAGCCGCCGTGCGGCGGAGTGCGCCTTCGGCTAATCCGCTCAACGCTGCCGGAGACGAGGTGCCCGCTGTCGGTTATGGTTTCAATAGCTATTCGGTTCGAGCCGACGCACATCCCAACAAATGACCCGATCAAGCTTGCGGCAGCAAAAGCGACCGCTCCTGACGAGTGCTCACTGGCGGAAAAAGTGGCTAGCCGTGTAAGCTCCATTGTCGATGTAGACGATGTTCTCTTGTCAGACCCCGAGGTTTTGACCGAGATGACCAACGCGATGTGTGCTCTGCTAGAGTCGGCGCGTTACGATGTCGATGCGTATCGGAAATGGGCCGTAACGTAGCCTTCCGTTTCGTCGTTTCCCGATGTTCGGGTGACGGTGCCTGTCGAGCGGGGACCGAGGCAAAGCTGTAGGTCTCGGTCGAGGATTGCTTTTCCCTTGGGATGAGGCGATCTGGGGATTCATGCGCTGCAAGGACGAAAACCCCGCCGGTTTTGACGGCGGGGTTGATCTGCAGTCCGATGTGCTGCGTTATATTCCTCACGAACACCCCGTCGTGCTTCCGCACGTATCGCACTTCATGCAGGTCCCGTTCCGCACCAGCGTGAAGTTGCCGCACTCCGAGCACATCTCGCCTTCGTAGCCCTTGGCCTTCGCTTCGGCGCGGCGCTCGGCCTTGGACGGAGCTGCTGCCGCGGCGGTGCCGGCCTTGCTCCAGTTCAGCGCCTCGAGCTTCTCGGTTGGCGAGAGGTCGTGGCTGACCTCCTGCTTCAGGGCGACGGCGCCTTCGATGGTGTCGGAGACGCCGCGGGCGGTTGCGCCGTGCGGGGCCAGCGCGGTGACGCGGCTGCCGCCGGCGGGGGCGTTGTCGGCGTTGCCGCTGACTGCGGCCGAGCCGCCGCGCATGACGACGAGGTTGTCGGTGCGCGAACGGGTCAAGCCCTTCGACACGTACTTCGTCGCCTGGTGCGTGGGGGCCTCATCCGGCTCCTTGCCTTCCTCGACGCCCTTGCCGAGCGCGTCGAAACCGCTTTCGTTCGGATCGACATGGGCGAGGTCGAAGCGGCTCATATAGCTCACCGCGAGCTCGCGGAAGACATAGTCGAGGATCGAGGTGGCATACTTGATGGAGTCGTTGCCCTGCACCGGACCCGCGGGCTCGAAGCGCGTGAACGTGAAAGCGTCGACATATTCTTCCAGCGGCACGCCGTATTGCAGACCGAGCGAAACCGCGATCGCAAAGTTGTTGATGAAGGAGCGGAGTGCTGCGCCTTCCTTGTGCATATCGATGAAGATCTCGCCGAGCCGTCCGTCGTCATATTCGCCGGTGCGCAGATAGACCTTGTGGCCGCCGACAACAGCCTTCTGGGTGTAGCCCTTGCGGCGATCGGGCATCTTCTCGCGCTCGCGCATCACGATGATGCGCTCGACCAGCTTCTCGACGATCTTCTCCGAGACCTGGGCGGCACGCGCCGCCATCGGCTTCTCGTAGAGTGCCTCGACCGCATCGTCCTCGTCCTCATCGTCGGAGATGAGCTGCGAGTTGAGCGGCTGCGACAGCTTCGAGCCGTCGCGGTAGAGCGCGTTGGCCTTCAGCGCCAGCTTCCACGACAGCAGATAGGCGGACTTGCAGTCCTCTACCGTGGCGTCGTTCGGCATGTTGATGGTCTTGGAGATCGCGCCCGAGATGAACGGCTGGGAAGCCGCCATCATCCTGATGTGGCTCTCGACCGAGAGATAACGCTTGCCGATCTTGCCGCACGGGTTGGCGCAGTCGAACACCGGATAGTGCTCGGCTTTGAGGTGAGGAGCTCCCTCCACCGTCATCGCGCCGCAGATGTGCACGTTGGCGGCTTCGATCTCGCGCTTGGTGAAGCCGACCGCGGCGAGCAGGTCGAAGCCGGGGGTGGCAATCGCCTCGGCGCCGATGCCGAGCGTGTCGCGAATGAAATCCTCGCCAAAGGTCCACTTGTTGAAGGCGAATTTGATGTCGAACGCGGTCGGCAGTGCCTTTTCGACCTTTGCGATGGCCTCATCGGTGAAGCCCTTGGTCTTCAAGGTCGAGGCGTTGATCCCGGGCGCATTCGACAGCGAGCCGTGGCCGACGGCGTAGGCCTCGATCTCCGCGATCTCGCTCTCGCGATAGCCGAGCGCGCGCAGTGCGGCCGGCACCGCCTGGTTGATGATCTTGAAGTAGCCGCCGCCGGCGAGCTTCTTGAACTTCACCAGCGCGAAGTCGGGCTCGATGCCGGTGGTGTCGCAATCCATCACCAGGCCGATGGTGCCGGTCGGCGCCACCACCGTGGTCTGGGCATTGCGGTAGCCGTTGACCTCGCCGAGCGCCAGCGCGTCGTCCCAGGCGAGCTTGGCGCGGGTGACGATGTCGGCTTGCGGGCAGGAGGCGTGATCGAGCGCCACCGGATTGACGGCGAGCGCCTCATAGCCGCGGCTTTCACCATGCGCAGCGCGGCGATGGTTGCGGATCACGCGCAGCATGTGCGCGGCGTTCTTCTTGTAGCCCGGGAAGGTGCCGAGCTCGGCCGCCATCTCCGCCGAAGTCTTGTAGGAGATGCCGGTCATGACCGCGGTCAGCGCGCCGCAGAGCGAACGGCCTTCCTTGCTGTCATAGGGCAGGCCCATGGTCATCAAGAGGCCGCCGATGTTTGCAAAGCCGAGGCCGAGGGTGCGGAATTCGTAGGACAGCTCCGCGATCGCCTTCGACGGGAACTGGGCCATCATGACGGAGATTTCCAGCACGATGGTCCAGAGCCGGCAGAGGTGCTCGTAGGACTCGATATCGAACCGCTTGGTCGAGGTGTTGTAGAACGTCAGCAGGTTGGCCGACGCCAGATTGCACGCCGTGTCGTCCAGGAACATGTATTCCGAGCACGGATTGGACGCGCGGATGTCGCCGGACGCCTTGCAGGTGTGCCAGTCGTTCATCGTGGTGTTGAAGTGCAGGCCGGGATCGGCGGAGGCCCAGGCGGCGTAACCGATCTTCTCCCAGAGGTCGCGGGCCTTCAGCGTCTTGGTCACCTTCTTGGTGGTGCGTCCCACCAGATTCCAGTCGCCGTCGGTTTCCACAGCGCGCAGGAAGTCGTCCTTCAGCGAGACCGAGTTGTTGGAGTTCTGGCCGGAGACGGTCAGGTAGGCCTCGGAATCCCAGTCGGTGTCGTAGATGTCGAACGAGATGTCCTTGTAGCCCTGCTTGGCAAACTGGATGACGCGCTTGATGTAGTTGTCGGGCACGAGGCTGCGGCGCGCGAGCTTGATCTCGCGGCGCAGGGCAGGGTTCTTCTCGGGATCGAAGCAGTCGTCGCCACTGCCTTCGCAGTTGACGCAGGCCTTCATCACGGCCTTGAGGTGCTTCTGGTTGATCTTGGAGCCGGTGACGAGAGCTGCGACCTTCTGCTCCTCCTTCACCTTCCAGTCGATATAGGTCTCGATATCGGGGTGATCGGCATCGACCACGACCATCTTGGCGGCGCGGCGGGTGGTGCCGCCCGACTTGATTGCGCCCGCGGCGCGGTCGCCGATCTTGAGGAAGCTCATCAGGCCGGACGAGCGGCCGCCGCCGGAAAGCTTTTCGCCTTCGCCGCGCAGGCTGGAGAAGTTGGAGCCGGTGCCGGAGCCATACTTGAACAGGCGCGCCTCGCGCACCCAGAGGTCCATGATGCCGCCCTCGTTGACGAGGTCGTCGCCGACGCCCTGGATGAAGCAGGCATGCGGCTGCGGGTGCTCATAGGCCGACTTCGATTTCGTCAGCTTGCCGGTCTTCCAGTCGACGTAGTAGTGACCCTGGCCCGGGCCATCGACGCCATAGGCCCAATGGAGACCGGTGTTGAACCACTGCGGCGAGTTCGGCGCGACCATCTGTTTTGCCAGTTGGAAGCGCAGCTCGTCGAAGAAGGCGAGGGCGTCTTCCTCGGTGGAGAAATAGCCGCCCTTCCAGCCCCAATAGGTCCAGCAGCCGGCGAGGCGATCGAACACCTGCTTTGCCGAGGTCTCGCCGACGATGCGCTCGTTCTCGGGCAGCAGGGCGAGTGCCTCGGTGTCGGGCACCGAACGCCACAGCCAGGACGGCACGGTCTCTTCCTCGACCTTCTTCAGGCGCGCGGCAACGCCGGCTTTGCGGAAATACTTCTGCGCCAGCACGTCGGAGGCGACCTGCGACCAGAAATCCGGCACCTCGACGTTCTCGGCGCGGAACACGACCGAGCCGTCCGGATTGCGGATCTCTGATGTGGTCAGGCGGAAATTGATCCCGGCATAGGGTGATTGTCCGCTGGTGGTATTGCGCCGATCGATTTGCATGGTCGAGCCCCGTCTCTTCTTCTGCCCGGTCCCACGTTTTTCGCAGGTTGCCGGAATGTTATCTGTTCGCGGACTCAGGGAAAACGCGTCAGCACGCCTCCCGTCATCCGCAGCTCAGCCGGTGGACCCGGCCTGTTCTCTCATCCGCGAGGGGTCCGGCTTGATCCGGCCCTGCGGCGGCACGATCCCGGCGCGGATCCCGACGTTACGGGCCCTCCGGGTCATGCATTCAACGCCCCAAAACGCTTCACGCGACACGTCACGCGTACGCTTCTTGCGGGCCGGTTCCGGCCTCTGTTTCCGGGTCCTTCTCGGCCCGTTTGTCGTCCCCAACCTGGCCCAAAAGACTCGGCCCAAAATCAGGGCAGACAAGTCCTTCACCCGCGGCCCGAAGGCCTGGCGGAGTGGTCATTTTGGTACCCTTGTGGGAGCGACCGGCGGGAACCCAAACACACTCGCGCCGAACAGGTTGAAAACTAGGCCATGTCCGTCTCACCCGTCAAGGACTAGTACGAGTTTCTGAATCAAACACTAAATATGGTGGATGGAGGGGGATAACAGGGGTCGGTGCCGCGCCTGTGATCGAGCCAACTATCGGTGAGTCCTCAGGGATTCCCAAGCCAAAAAAATTCGCTCCGCCTGTGGATTGGAGTTTCGCCCCGCTGTTCACAGGCGAAGTTTTTATTCGCCGTCCCGGATTGAATTTTAGGGACTCACGTAGGGCTACGGGCAAACTAAGGATCAGGCATGTCAGGGGCGTGATGGTCGGGCGACAAGATCGCGGGCAAGCTGCGGCCGACTCACATCCCCCGCCGGGTTCCATGACAGACCAGAAGCCTCACGCGCGGCCGCGCCTTGCGCCCGCCGGCCTGATGTTCCTCGCCATCACTTCGGTGGGCTGGGGGTTCAACTGGCCGTCTACAAAATTCCTGCTCAGCGAGCTCCCGCCGCTGACGCTGCGCGGCACCACCGGCGTGATCGGCGCGGTGCTGCTGGCGCTGCTGGCCGTGATCCGCGCGCAGAGCCTGCATGTCGAGCCCCGGCTGTGGCCGCGGCTCGTGCTGTATGCGGCGCTCAACGTCACCGGCTGGATGGTGCTGATGGGGCTGGCGCTGCTCTGGCTGCCGGCGAGCGAGGCCGCGCTGATCGCCTACACCATGCCGGTGTGGGCCTCGCTGCTGGCCTGGCCGGTGCTCGGCGAGCGGCCGACACTGCTGCGGACCATCGCACTGGTGATGGCGTTCGCGGGACTTGCCGCGATCATGGGCGGCAACGGCATTTCCGCGAGCAAGGAGAAGCTGCCGGGAATCATCATGGCGCTCTGCGGCGCGTTCGGCTTTGCGCTCGGCACGGTGCTGGCGAAGAAATACCCGCTGGTGATGCCGCCGATCCCGGCCGCGGCCTGGCAGATCGGCCTCGGCTGCGTGCCGATCGCAATCGTTGGCCTCCTGATCGAGACCACGCATATCGAGAGGGTGACGACGGTCGGCTGGTGGCTCCTGGTCTATTCGACGCTGATCCAGTTCTGCGTCGCCTATGTCGCCTGGTTTGCCGCGCTCGCCCGCCTGCCGGCCTCCGTCGCGGCGATCGGCACCATGGCAGTGCCGGTCATCGGCGTGGTGGCGTCCGCAGTCGCGCTCGGCGAGCCGCTCGGGCCGATCCAGATCACCGCGCTGCTGTTCACGCTCGCCGGCGTCGCGCTGGCGACGCGGTAGCTGCGTCTCGCTCTGCGCCACAAACTCGTCATGCCCGGCCTTGTGCCGGGCATCCACGTCTTGGCCTCTGAGCAAAAGAAGACGTGGATGGCCCGGACAAGCCCGGCCATGACGACGTGGCAACGTCAGTTGCAGAAGTCCGCAAATGCAATATGCGACAGCCCCAAGGTGAAGGGTGTCTGCATGATTTCTGAATAACGGAAAAATGTCGCTGATTTAGCCCCTCGTGTCGAGGCACCGTGGCGAACGTCGGCGGCCGTCGGCTCCTTTGCATGGGGTTGTTTTCGATATTTTGGCAGTGCACCCCTGCGATCGCCCTGCCGCAACCGAGGAGAGGTCGAGGCGTCGCATCACTCGCCGAGCGCCTGCTGCAGCATGCTGGAGAGCTGCGCCTTGCGGTAGGGCTTTGCGAGCAGCAGCACGCCTTCGTCGAGGCGGCCGTGATGCACGATCGCGTTCTCGGTGTAGCCCGAGGTGTAGAGCACCTTGAGGCCGGGCCGCCGTTTTCTCACTTCGTCGGCGAGCTGGCGGCCGTTCATGCCGCCGGGCATGATCACGTCGGTGAACAACAGGTCGAACTTCTCGCCCTTGTCGACCAGCGCCAGCGCGGCGCGGGCGTCGGGCACGGCAATGGTCTTGTAGCCGAGGGCGCCAAGCTGCGTGACCACGTAGTTGCGCACCAGCTGGTCGTCCTCCACCACAAGGATGACTTCGCTGCCGCGCCGCACCGGCTCCGGCTCCGGCGCCGTCGCCTCGACCTGGCCGCGGGCAGGCGGCAGATAGAGCTTGATCGTGGTGCCGTGGCCTTCCTCGCTGTAGATCTTGATATGGCCGCCGGACTGCTTGACGAAGCCGTAGACCATGCTCATGCCGAGGCCGGAGCCCTTGCCGACCTCCTTGGTGGTGAAGAACGGCTCGAACACCTTGTCCTGTACCGCGTGCGACATGCCGGTGCCGGTGTCGCTGACCGCGAGCAGCACATAGCGGCCCGGCGTGATGTCGGGGTTGGTCGCAGCATAGGCGTCGTCGAGCACGATGTTGCTGGTCTCGAACAGCAGCTTGCCGCCGTTCGGCATCGCGTCGCGCGAGTTGATCGCCATGTTGAGCAGCGAGTTGGCAAGCTGCGACGGATCGATATGGACGCTGGCGACATCGGGGGCGAGCACCGAATCGATCTCGATCTGCTCGCCGAGCGTCGGCCGCAGCAGTTTTGCGATATCGACCACGGTGCCGTTGATGTCGACGGTGCGCGGCTCGAGCGGCTGGCGGCGGGCGAAGGCGAGCAGATGCTGGATCAGCTCGCGGCAGCGCTCGGCGGCGCGGTCGATCAGTTCGGCGGTTTGCGCCAGCTTCGGCTGGTTGCGCAGGCTGTCGACCAGCGTCTCGGTGGTGCCGGTGATGACCGTCAGCATGTTGTTGAAGTCGTGCGCGACGCCGCCGGTGAGCTTGCCGATGGCGTCGAGCTTCTGCGCCTGCTGCAGCTTGTGCTCGGTTTCGCGCGAGGCGGTGATGTCGTGATAGATCAGCGCGGCGCCGGTGATGGCGTCGTCGCCGTCGCGCAGCGGGCAACCCGACACCACGAGGTGAATCGGGGGGGCGCCGCGGACCGGCTTGGCGACGAATTCCAGCCCGTCGAATTCCTCGCCGCGCAACGCCTTGGCCGAGGGCATGTCGTCGGCCTGCATCGGCGTCTCGCCGTCGGACTGGAATACGTTGCTCATCGCGCGCAGCTGCCGGAGCGTCATGCCTGGTTTGTAGCGCAGCATCTTCTCGGCGGCCGGGTTGGAGAGCAGCACGACGCCGGCGCTGTCGATCACCAGCACCGCCTCCGCCATGCTGCGGAAGGTGGTTTCCATCACCGAGGTGGAGCGGTGCAGCCCTTCGAGCGCGGCGCCAAGATCCTTGGTGCGTTCGGCGACCTTGCCCTCGAGCGACAAATTGGTGGCCTTGGTCGCGCTGAGCGCGCCCTGCAATTCGCGGCTGGCACGGCGGGCCGCGAGCGTCAGCGCGACCGCAAGCAGCAGGATCAGCACCACGCCGGCGAGGTCGATCGCCAGCAGCAGCCGTCCGTTGGTCTTCGACTGTCCGGTGCGAATCCCGAGCAGGCGGCGCTCTTCGGTGACCAGGCGGTCGAGCGCCGCTCCAACCTTGTCCATCACCGCGCGGCTCTCACCCGCGGAGATCAGCGCGGCGGCGCCGGCGGTGTCGCCCGCGTTGCGCAAGCGGATCAGTTCGGCACCGAGCGCGATGGCGCGCTGAACGTCTCTCCTGGTGCCCGTGATCAGCTGCGCCTCTTCGGGGGCCGACGTCACCGCGGCCATCAGGCCGTCGAAGGCAGCGGTGAGGGCTGTGCTCTGCTCGCGGAATTCGTCGGCGAAGGACGCGTCGCCGGTCAGCGCGAAGCCGCGTGCCGCGCTCTCGACGCTGCGCGGCAGCGCCCGCGCATCCGAAATGCGCTTGAGGATGCTGAGCGTGCGCTCGACCGAATCAATCTCGCTGCGCGACCTGACGTCCAGCCCGATCGACGCCGCGCTGATGACGAGAAGGATCGCAAGGCCGCTGCCGAGGATGAGACGTTGGGAAGCCATCGACGATTAGTACGAGCAATTACTTCGAAAGACGAGCGGAAGGAGTGTACTTCGCGAGACATTCGTTCACGGCGGCAATCAGCGCCTGCGGGGTAAACGGCTTGCGCAGGCAGGCGGACGCACCGAGCTCGATCGTCATCCGCAGGAAGTCCGGCGCGCGGTCGGCATTGGCGAAAGCGTAGCCCGACATCGCGATCACAGGAATATCGGGGGCGCGCTCGTGGAAGATCCGGATCGCCTCGAAGCCCCGCATATGCGGCATGAAGACGTCGACCACCATCACGTCGAACGTGCCGTTCTCGAGCGCACGCATGCCCGCCTCACCACCGTCGGCGACGGTGACCTCGAAGCCCTGGCGCTGCAAACAGACCTCGATGGCAACGCACACCATCGGGTCGTCATCGACCACGAGAACGCTCGGCACGATGCATCCTCTTGCTATGGCCTCGCGTGCCGGCGACTCGCTTGGCCCGTTTGCCGATTAAGGCGGAACCGCGACGGAAAGTCTGTATCATAGAATGCATATGCTGTTTGCTGACAAGCTGATTTCCAGCTAGCCCTGACACATCACTTGTATTTGTCCATTCCCTTTACGACAGGTCCATGACCGCAGTTCCAGCCGCCGGCCGCGCTCCGCTGTCACCGCTTGGCCTCGCATTCCTGGTGGTAGCCTCGACCGGCTGGGGACTCAACTTCCCGATCATGAAATTTCTCCTGAGCGAGTGGCCGCCGCTGTCCTCGCGCGGTCTGTGCGGCGTGGTCGGCGCGCTCGCGCTCGGTCTGGTGGCGGTCGTGCGGGGGCATACGCTGCGTGTTCCGCCGGGCATGTGGTGGCGGCTTGCGCTGGTCTCGACACTGGCGATCGGTGGCTGGGTCGCCTCGATGGGGCTGGCGCTGATCTGGCTGCGGGCCAGCGAGGCGGCCGTGCTCGGGATCACGATCCCGGTGTGGGTCGCACTGGTGGCCTGGCCGGTGCTCGGCGAGCGTGTGTCGCTGCCGCGCGCGCTCGCGCTTGCGGTGGCGCTCGCCGGCATCGCCGCGCTGATCGGCGGCGGCGGTCTCGACGCAAGCCTCGGCAAGTTGCCGGGCATTCTGTTTGCGCTCGCGGGCGCGGTGTGTGTCGGGCTTGGCACGGTGCTGACCAAGTCCTTCAAGCTCGCGATGCCGCCATTGTCTCTCGCGGCCTGGCAGCTTGCGATCGGCTGCGTGCCGATTGCGATCATCGGCGTCCTGATCGAGCAACCGCAATTGGTCGCGCTGTCGCGGTTCGGCTGGGCGTCGATGATCTACATGACGCTGATCCAGTTCTGCCTTTGCTATGTCTGCTGGTTTGCGGCGCTGGAACGGCTACCGGCGGCAACCGCATCGATCGGCACGCTGCTGGTGCCCATCATCGGCGTCTTGGCGGCAGCGGCGATGCTGCGCGAGCCGCTCAGCACCAGCGATATCGCGGCGCTGGTGGTGACGTTCGCAGCCGTCGCGGTGGCCTTGCGCACGTGAATCTTACGCACATGAAAAAGGACGGCGTTGCCGCCGCCCTTTGCTAACTGGAAGTTCAGACTGCGGTTACGGGCAGGGGTGCCGCTGGCCGTCGTAGCCGAGATAGGTGCCCGAGCCCGGGTCGTAGGACTTGTAGCGCTGCGCGCAGTAGCTGGCATCGCCGCCACTCGGCACGGCTTCCACAGCGACAGACGGTTCATCGTAATAACCGTAGCTGTCATCGTAATAGCCGGGGCCATAGCCGTAGCCCGAGCCGTAATACGCGCCCGAGGCAATGGCGCCGCCGACCACTGCACCGGCAACCGCGCCCGGCCAGTAGCCGCCGCCACGGCGATAGCCGCCGTGCCAACCGCCACCACCGCCTTGCCAGCGCCCGCCGCCACCGCCGGCCCACTGGCGACCACCGCCACCGCCACCAGCCCACTGGCCGCCGCCGCCAACGCGCGGGCCGGCTCCCATGGCCGCGCCACGACCGCCGCCAAATCCGCCGCCGCCGCCAATATGGCCGCCGCCACCGCCACTACCGCCGATGTGGCCACCGCCACCGCCACCGCCACGCGCGCCACCGCCGCCCATCGCGCCCATCTGTGCACCAGACTGCGCGAACGAGACGTTCGGCATCACCATCGGCAGCGCAAGCGCCAGCGCCGCGGCAGTGCTCAGAACCTTCAGGTTGATCATTTTCGACTCCATCAAAACGGGTGATGTCTAACCATTTCTGCGGTCGGACGTTCCTGCGTTCCACATTGATTGTGCGTCATCTTTGCTTGGCAGGCGGCGCATGTATGGTGGCTGAACAAAACCGCCCGTGACCGCGTCATTTGGTCGCCAAACGGGTTCGTGATCGGGTCCGTTCGGGGAGTGCGCGGTTACCTTGGCGACGGCTGGACATTTGGGGTTTGAGGTGGCATCAGAGCCTGACTGCCTCGAACCGACGACCGGCCACGCATGAAACAATTCCTGCTGAAATTCTTCACCTGGTGGAACGGCCAGACCTTTGGCACGCAATTGTGGACCTCGCGATTCGGTGAGCTGGTCGGCGAGGACGAGCAGGGCAATCGCTACTATCGCACCAAGGGCGGCGAGATCGACCCGACGCTGCATTTCGAGCGGCGCTGGGTGGTCTATAACGGCTACGCGGAAGCGTCCCGTATCCCGGCGGGCTGGCACGGCTGGTTGCATCACACCGTCGACGTGCCCCCGACCGAAGAGACCTACACGGCGCGGGAATGGGAGAAGCCGCACCTGCCGAACATGACCGGCACCGCGCAGGCCTACCGTCCGTCCGGCTCGACGCTGGCGAGCGGCCGCCGCCCCAAGGCGACCGGCGACTACCACGCCTGGACGCCGGGAAGCTAACCTTCACGCATTGCCGTTTCTGACGTGCATCTGCGTCACGCCGCGCGTGCACCGCACGCGCGTCGTGGCGACCCATGGCGCGCCTGTGGACAACGGTAACAGCGGGGACAGTCGGGCAGCAGCCGAACATGTCCGCTTGCGTCGCGCACGGGTTCGCGGCTCAATGAAGCCATCTTACGGAGATGGGAGACCATCGCGTCGGATCGGGCTCCAGATCGCGACTGTCCCGATAAGCAGCGGCCTCCGAGTTGGATGCGGCCGGGAGATAGGCCCCCGGTACAGATGTCCTGAAATCGCCCGCAAATGTGAGGCTACCGTGAGACAGGAAGGGCCGCCCGGGAAACTGGGCGGCCTTTTTCTTTGCGGCGATCCTGAAGCGTTTTCGAGCGTAGTGGATCCCGGTTCGCGTGAAGAAAACGCGTCAATACAAGAATCCAGAGCCCGTTCCGATTCCATCGGAACGGAAAGGGCTCTGCGTCAGGACAGCCGCGCCGCGGCACGGTTCATCTGTTCGGTGCGGCGGGTCTGCGACGGCGCGATCCGCTCCTTCACCAGAGCGAGGATCTCGGCCGGCGCGGTGTCGGGCGAGCCCGCATTGAAGGGCGGTGCGGGATTGTATTCGATCCCAAGCTGGATCGCTTCCGCGGCCTTGCGGTCGACCAGCTCCGACACTAGCGTCAGCGCGAAATCGATTCCAGCCGTGACGCCGCCGCCGGTGAAGCGGTTGCGGTCGACGCAGACGCGCGTCTTCGTCGGGATCGCGCCGAAGCCGGCCAGGAAATCGATCGCGCTCCAATGCGTGGTGGCGCGATAGCCTTTGAGCAGGCCGGCCGCGCCAAGCACCAGCGATCCCGTGCAGACCGAGGTGATGTACTTCGCGCCGGCGGCCTGCTTGCGCAGGAAGGCGAGCATCTCCTCGTCGCCCACCATGTCGTTGGTGCCGGCCCCGCCGGGCACGCAGATCACGTCGAGCTGCGGGCAATCGGCAAACGTCATGGTCGGCGTGAGCACCATGACGGAATCGGTCGGAACGGGTTCGATCCGTTTCCAGATCAGATGAACCTTGGCGCCGGGGACGGCCGAAAACACCTGCAGCGGACCGGTGAAATCGAGCTGGGTGACTTTCGGGAAGATCAGCAATCCAATCTGCAGGGGTTCGGACATCGGAAGTCTCCAAATAGCGCTTGACGGAACCACGATGCCATGATGGCCTTCCGTCCAAAATGGCGTATTTCCCTCATTTTAAGACGTAAGGCCATTCGGAACGTAACGCCGTTTGCGAGGATTTGGCGATGATCGGCATCCTGATCTTTCCGGACTTCCAGCTGCTCGACGCGGCCGGCCCGATATCGGCCTTCGAGATCGCCGCGCGCCTTTCCAACAACGCGCCGGCGATCAGGACGATCGCGATGAAGCCGGGGCCTGTGCGCTCTTCGTCCGGCGTCGAGATGCTCGCGCGCGGACTCAAGCCGTCGGCGGCGATCACCACGCTGATCATTTCGGGCGGCATGGGCGTGGGCGGAGCGGCGACCTGTCCGACCACGCTGTTATTCGTGCGGCGGATGGCGGACCGCGGCATTCGGGTCGCCAGCGTCTGCTCGGGTGCCTATGTGTTGGCCGAAGCGGGCCTGCTCGACGGCCGCCGCGCCACCACGCATTGGCACCGCACGCCGCATTTCGTGAAGACCTATCCGAAGGTCAAGCTCGAGCCGGACCAGATCTTCGTCCGCGACGGCAATATCTGGAGCTCGGCCGGCATCACCGCCGGCATCGATCTCGCGCTCGCGATGATCACCGAGGATTACGGCGACGAGATCGCGCAGAACACCGCGCGGCAGCTCGTGCTGTATCATCGGCGCAGCGGCGGGCAGTCGCAGTTTTCCTCGCTGCTGGAGTTGAAGACGCCGAACGGACGGTTCGGGCCGCTGCTCGCCTGGGCGCGCGAGCATCTCGACGCGCCGCTGACGGTCGAGGACCTCGCCGACAAGGCCGGGATGAGCTCGCGGCATTTCACCCGCGCCTTCATCGCCGAGACCGGCACCACGCCGTCGAAAGCGGTCGAGCGGCTCAGGATCGAGGTGGCGCGGCAGCGAGTGCAGTCGTCGGGCGAGGCGATCGAGCGCGTCGCCGAGATCACCGGCTTCCGCGATCCCGAGCGGATGCGCCGCGCCTTCATCCGCGCCTTCGGCCAGCCGCCGCAATCGCTGCGCCGGGCCGCCAGGGTGGGGTAGGCGCCAAATTCATCGGCGCTGTCGGCAGAGGCAATTGAGTTTGGGACAAGCTCGTTGTCCGATCTCACACGATCGATGATATTTTTGTACTGATGAACCAGCGCGAAGGTTCCCGTGACTTACCTTGAGTGGGCATTGGGGACCCGAGGAGGTTCTAATGACAAAGCATCGAACGATTACCGGGTTCGTGGCTGTCGCCCTGCTAGCTGTCACGGCAACCGCCGCTACGATGAGGTCGCACGCTTCCCGGACCGACGGCGTTGTCGCCTCCGGCGCGGACACGCTCCCGGCTACGGATTTTAACGACCGCTGGTCCGCGATATCCGCTTTGCCTCCGGCAACGGACATGGCCGAGCGTGCACCTGACGCGCGTTAAATCGGTCATTGGCGGCGGTCCGGCCAATTTGAGGACTCGCCGCGCGCAGAGATTGCCCTCACAGCACAAAAGCCCCGCCGAAGCGGGGCAAGATGTTGAACGACCTAATTTTGAACAGAACTAGCAGTTCCGCCGCGCCGGAATAGCGCAGCCACCGCACGCAGGATCAGCCCACGATCGCAGAAATCCACGAAAGCGCTGAGCACGAAACGTGCCCCAGCCGAAATATCGCTAGCTCAATGTGTCGGTCGCGATCTTCTTCTTGAGTGCTTCGCAGGTATCCCTGACCTCCGTGGTCATCAACGCCACGGCCTCGATCTGCAGGAAGAAACGCTTGCCCTGATCGCGGTAACCTGCGGCGAATTCCTTGATTTCCGCGATCATGTCATGGACGCCTGCCACCATTGCCTCGCAGTTCTTGGCGGCCAATTGCAGTTCCGTTCCAAGGGCCTCGATCTCTTTCACCGCCGCTTCGTATTCGCGCACCACCGCCTCGGCCGACAGCTTGCCCACCTCGTTGACGCCGTTGCGGTGCTCGACGTAGTCCGGCATCGGTGAGAGAGGCCGAATGTTGCTGCGTGGTCGATGCGAATTCATCGTGTCGACTTCGCCCTGCAACTGTTCCAGCGGGGCGCGGGCGAGGACTTCTGCACTAACACTCATGCGACGCTCCATAAGTTGTTACGACAAACGGAGTTTAGCAATGTCAACGGATTTGTCTCGCTTTTCCACAAGTTTGACGTAAGTTCATTGTGCAATGCAGCATAGCAAATTCCACATTAGCGAGAGCAGGTTGGTGAACAGCCGCGCGCCTGCGGCCAGCTGCCGCAATCGCCGTGCCGGGCGGCGCGGGCGGGGTAGGGCGGAGCCGGCGTGCTCAATGCGGCGCGTCGGGGTGCCAGCCGAGCAGCGCGAGCATCACGAAGAAACCGACGACGTAGGCCACCATGATCGGCCAGCCCTGGGTGATCCATCGGACCACCGACTTGGCTTCCGGATACATGTTGGAGACCGCGACGCCCGCGGAAGAGCCGAACCAGACCATCGAGCCGCCAAATCCGACCGCGTAGGCGAGAAAGCCCCAGTCGTAGCCGCCTTGCTTCAACGCCAGCGCGGTCAGCGGAATGTTGTCGAACACGGCCGAGACGAAGCCGAGCCCGAGCGCGGTCTGCCATGATGCCGCGGGCAGCTCCTCGACCGGCATCATCGAGGCCGCCGTCACCAGCGCCAGCAGGAACACGGTGCCTTTCAACGTTTCGGGCATCACCGACCAGTCCGGGCGGCGCAGCAGCGAGGTCAGCAGGATCGCGGCCCAGACGGCGAGGCCGAACACCGGCAGTGCATCGAGCAGCGCGGGGAATTTCAGATTGGCGGTGACATTGGCCGCGAGCGCAGCGAGCAGGATGACCGCCACGATCGCAACCCGCGCCCAGTCGATCTTCAGGCCGGACGGCGCGTCCTTCACGATCGGGGAGAAGCGATGCTGCTGCAGCGAGGCCGGCACCGCAAACACCAGCATCGCGACGATGGCGGCGACATAGGCGTCGACGACGATGAGCGGGCTGACGCCGTCGATCCACATCATCGTCGTCGTGGTGTCGCCGACGACGCTGCCGGAGCCGCCCGCGTTCGATGCGGCAACGATGGCGGCGAGGTAGCCGATATGCACCCGGCCGCGGAACACGTGGCGCGCGACGGTGCCGCCGATCAGCGCGGCTGCGATGTTGTCGAGAAAGGCCGACAGCACGAACACGAGCACGAGCAGGATCAGGCCGCCCTTCCAGTCATCGGGCAGCAGCGCCGGCATCTTGTCGGGGAGGCGGCTCTCCTCGAAATGGCGCGACAGCAGCGCAAAGCCGATCAGCAGCAGAAACAGGTTCGCGAGCGTGACCCACTCATGCTCCATGTGGTGCACAAGACCAGGCAAGCCGGCGCCGAACTTCGCGAAGCCCGCGAACAACAGCTTGTAGGCAACGATCGCCGTCAGGCCGGTCAACGCAACGGCAAGCGTGTGGTGATGGAAGATCGCGACGCCGAGCAGCGTCAGCGCGAACAGGAGGAAGTCGAGCGGGATACCGTAGAGGAGGACAGGCGTGAGCAAGACGATCTCGATGGCTGGAGTGCCCGGCGGCGTGACGCGCGCCCGGCCGCACTATCGCGCGACGCGGGGAACTTCAAGGCGCGCTAGCGCCGCAAGCTGCGCTCGCCGCTTCGAGCCATGATCGGGGGACGCCAGACCACGTCGCCCGATCCGGTTGTCCACTCGCCGGCCGGCCGTCAGCCCAGCGTCTTCAGCCAGGCGCTGATCTCTGACACCGCGACATTGGCCTGATTGAGCAGCTTGCCCATGGTGAAGAAGCCATGGAATTGGCCGGGGAAATGCCGGTAGGTGACGGGCACGCCGGCGTCCTTGAGGAATTTCGCGTACTCGTCGCCTTCGTCGCGCAGCGGATCGGCGCCGGCGGTCAGCACATAGGCCGGCGGCAGTCCGGCAAAGCTTGTCGCGCGCGCCGGTGAGACGCGCCAGTCGCTGCCGTCGGCGCCGCCGAGATAGTGGTTGGCGAACCAGCCGATCACCGAATGCGTCAGGAGGATGCTGGTCTCGGGCTCGCGATGCGAGGGATGCTTTCGCGAAAACTCCGTCGCGGGATAGATCAGCAGCTGGGCGGCAAGCTTCGGTCCGCCGTCACGGGCGGTGAGCGCAACCACAGCCGCAAGATTACCGCCGGCGCTGTCGCCGCCGACGATCAGCCGCGCGGCGTCGACACCGAGGCTCTTTGCATTGGCGGCGACCCATCGGGTCGCGGTAACGGCGTCATCCACCGCGGCGGGGAAGCGGTGCTCGGGTGCCAGCCGATAGTCCACCGAGATCACGATCAGCTCGCCCTCATGGGCAAGCTTCTGGCAGACCACCTCATGGGTATCGAGATCGCCGATCACCCAGCCGCCACCATGGAAGAACACCAGGCACGGCACCAGCCCGTCGGTCTTGCGCAGCGTCCTCGGCGTGTAGATGCGCGCCGGGATGGTGCCGTGCGGCGCCGGGATCGAAAGCGGCTTGCTGGATTCCAGCGCCGGCGGCTCGGGGTTGGAGACGACGCGGGCGGCTCGATAATATTCGCGCGCTTCCGGTGCGGTCAGCGTCTCATAGGCGGGGCGGCCGGCCTCCTGGAAGGCCTTGTAGACAGCGGCGGCATCGGGATCGAGAACGACGGGCATGGACGACAAACCTTCTTGCGATGCTGGACTGAAGTGTTACGCGGCGGTGCGGCCGCCATCGACGGTGTAGGCGGAGCCGGAGACGTAGCTCGCCTCATCGGAGGCAAGGAACGCGACGATGGAGGCGACCTCGCTTGCGAGCCCGAGCCGGCGCGCCGGGATGCGGTCGACGATCTTCTCGACAGGCGGCGGGGCGTTGCCGCCACTGCGGCCCTGCAGGATCGTGCTCAGCATGCGGCTGTCGATCATGCCGGGACAGACGCAATTGACGCGCACGCCGGTGCCGGAGCATTCCCAGGCCGCACTCTTGGTCAGTCCGATCACCGCGTGCTTGCTCGCGCTATAGACCGCGATCATCGGCGATCCCATCAGGCCCGCGATCGAGGCGGTGTTGATGATGCTGCCCCTGTTCTGCTTCAGCATCACCGGCAGTACGTATTTCATACCGAGGAAGACGCCGACGACATTGACGTCGAGCACCCGGCGAAAGCTCTCCAGCGAATATTCCGGGATCGGCTTGATGTCGCCCTCGATGCCGGCGTTGTTGTAGAAGGCGTCGATGGTGCCGAAGCGGTCGACGGCGGCGCGGACATAATCCTTGACCTCGCTTTCGTCGGTGACGTCGGCTGCGATCGCCAGCGCCTCGGCCGAGGCCGGCAGCTCCTTGAGGGCCGCCGACAGATCGGCCTCCTTGCGGTCGACTGCGACAATCCGCGCACCCCGTTCGGCGAGCAGATGAAGCGTGGCGGTTCCGATGACGCCAGCAGCCCCGGTGACGACGGCAACCCGGCCGTCGAGCCTGATGCGATCGGGCATGTCTGGGTTTCCTCTGGCTGGTCCGGTTCGATCCGGATTTTCCTGATTTTCGCGCGTCGCCGCGCGGCTTTTGCGTGCTGACTATCCCACGTGTCCCCGGGGCTTACCAGTGTCAGACCGGTGGCTGACCAGAGCGCCGGGGAGGGCGCCGGACCCGCCCTTTCCCCGCCCTATTTGGCGTGTTAACCGGTGCCCTGCGAGCGGCCGATATCAAGGTACAATGTCGCGAGCCCGATTCGCCTTTTAAAGCCGCGCGAGATGCTTCGAACCATTGCCCTGACTGGCTTTGCGGCCTTGGTTGCCGCCTCAACCATCTCGCTTGCGCCGCCCGCGCGCGCGCAGATCGGAACGATTTTCTCCGATCCCGCGCCGCGTCCGCCGGGCTCGATCCCGCGCGGTCAGGTGCAGCCACCCAGCGACGACGACGAGGAAGTGCCGGAATTGCCGCGCGGCCGCCTGCTGCCGACGCAGCCGCGGGCGTTGCCACCAGGGCAGGCGGTTCCGCCGCCCGGCAGTGTGCAGTCGCAGCCTTTGGCGCCGCCGCCCGGCACCACGGTCGCTCCGCCGGGCACCCAGCCCGGCGTTGCCGTGCAGCCGCCGCAGCCCGGCGGTCCTGCCGTTGCCAATACGCCGCCCGGCGCAAATCCCTTGCCGGGCCTGCCGCCGGGGCAACGTCAACCCAAGGGCACGCCACAGGGGGCTCCACAGGGCACTCCGCCGCAGACGCCGGCGGCGCTGCAGCCGGGCGACGAGGTGGTCCAGGAGCCGCCCTCGACCAAGATCACCAACAAGAAGGCGAGCTTCTCCGGCCTCGACAAGATCACTGGCCGCATCATCAATTTCGACGAGGAAATCGGCGAGACCGTGCAGTTCGGCGCGCTGCGGGTGAAGACCGATGCCTGCTACACGCGGCCGTCGACCGAAGCCGCCAACACCGACGCATTTGTCGAGGTCGACGAGATCACGCTGCAGGGCGAGGTGAAGCGGATATTCTCGGGCTGGATGTTCGCGGCTAGCCCCGGCCTGCATGGCGTCGAGCATCCGATCTACGACATCTGGCTGACCGACTGCAAAGGGCCGGACCAGACCATCGTGACCGCCGCGCCCGACCCGCCGAAGGCACCGACGCCGCCACCGCCGCCGGCCCAGAAGCGCGCGCCGCCGAAGCAGGCCGCGCCGCGTCCGCCGCCGCAGCCGCAATACCAGCAGCAGCCGCCACCTCCACCGCCCCAGCAGCAGCGGCCGGGCGGTTTGTTCGGCGGATTGTTCGGAAACTAGACGCGGTCTCGTGCCCCGGACGCAGCACAGCGCGAAGTGATGCGCTGCTGGGCCGGGGCCTATGCTTCCGATGGGAATGAGTGAGATGGGTCCCGCGTCCGGGACACGAGCCCTTAATTGCGCGCCGCGATGATCGCCAGCGCCTGCTCGCCCTTCACCGGTTGCGTCGCGTCGAGCTTGCCGAAATCCGCCGGCGTGCCAGTGATCGCCTTGTCGAGCAGCGTGCGATAGCGGCGCCGCGAGATTTCGATCGCGCCGAACGTCTTCAAATGCTCGGTCACATATTGCGTGTCGAGCAGCTCGAACCCGCCCGCGATCAGTCGTGCCACCAGATGCACCAGTGCGACCTTCGACGCATCGCGTGTGGTGTGGAACATGCTTTCGCCGAAGAAGGCGCGGCCAAGGCTGACGCCATAGAGCCCGCCGACCAAATTGTCGTCCTGCCAGACCTCGACGCTGTGGCAATGGCCTGACGCGTGCAGCCCGAGATAGAGGTCGCGGATGCGCTTGTTGATCCAGGTGTCGTCGCGGCCGGGCTGCGGTGCCGCGCAGCCGGCGATCACGGCCTTGAACGCGGTATCGACGGTGATCGTGAACGCATCCGAGCGCACGGTGCGCGCCAGGCGGGAGGCGATACGGAAGCCATCGAACGGAATCACGCCGCGCAATTCGGGCTCGACCCAGAACAGGGTCGGGTCGTCGGCGCTCTCCGCCATCGGGAAGATGCCGCAGGCATAGGCGCGCAGCAGCACCTCGGGCGTGATTTCGGAGGAGGCGGAGTCTCGTGACGTCATGGTCACGAGAATAGCAAAGCGTGCGTGGTCTTGCGATGGGGGGGCCCTCGGGTGTCGCACGGTGTTGACGAGACGCGCCGGTTCCTCCACAGGCCGCGCCGTTCGGCTGCAGTTTCCCGAGACGGACTGCGCGACCGTGCTACATTGCAACAAAAAGATGGCGGCGCCGTCCGGGACATGGCGGTTTGCACGCCCGACAATCGACACAGCTGAGGGGGACGCTGCATGAAGTGGTCATGGCGGACATTTGCGCCGTTGCTGGTCTGGCTGGTGATTTATCTGGTCCCGGTGCCGGCGGGGCTGAACGCCAACCAGTGGCACTATTTCGCGGTGTTCGCCGCCGTGATCACCGGGCTGATCCTGGAATCGATGCCGGTCGGCGCGGTTGGCCTGATCGGCCTGACGGTCGCCGGCGTCGGCGGCTATGTCGAGCCCGATCCGAACAAGTCGCTGCGCTGGATGCTCGGCGGCTTTTCCGAGAGCACGGTGTGGCTGATCGTCGGCGCCTTCGTGTTCTCGATCGGCTACCGCAAGAGCGGGCTCGGCCGCCGGCTGGCGCTGCTCCTGGTGCGCGGCCTCGGCCGCCGCACCATCGGGCTCGGCTATGCGGTGGCGTTCTCCGATCTCGTGCTGGCACCGGCAACGCCGTCCAATACCGCACGCTCCGGCGGCACGATCTATCCGATCGTCAGCAACATCCCGCGCATCTATGGCTCCGAGCCCGGTCCGACCGCGGGCAAGATCGGCACCTTCGTGATGTGGACGGCGTTTGCGACCACGGCCGTGACCAGCTCGCTGTTTCTCACCGCGCTGGCGCCGAACGCCGCCGCGCTCTCGATCGCCAAGAAGCTGGTCAATATCGAGGTCGGCTGGTCGCAATGGTTCATCGGCTTCGCGCCGCTCGGTATCCTTCTGCTGCTGCTGGTGCCGCTATTGAGCTACGTGATCTGCCGGCCCGAGATCAAGGAGAGCCCGGAGATCGTGACCTGGAGCGAGGGCGAGCTCACCAAGATGGGCCCGCCGTCGCGGCACGAATGGATCATGGCGGTGCTGGTGCTGCTCGCGATGTTCCTGTGGATCTGCGGCTCCAATCCCAATATCAGCGTGCCGCTGCTCGGCTCGAACTTCATCAACGCGACCACGGTGGTGTTCGTCGTGATCTCGCTGATGCTGCTCACGGGCGTGATCGCGTTCGAGGACATCGTCGCCGAGAAGAGCGCGTGGGAGGTATTCTTCTATTTCACCTCGCTGCTCACGCTGTCGTCAGGCCTCAACGAAATCGGCTTCATCAAATGGGTGGCCGAAGGCTACGCGAAGCCGCTTGCCGGGATGTCGCCGTTCGTCGGAATGATCCTGCTCGTCTCGTTCTTCTTCTGGATCCATTACTTCTTCTCGAGCATCACCTCGCACGCCGCTGCCGTGCTGCCGGTGGTGCTCGCCGTTGGCTCCAGTATTCCCGGGCTCTCGGTGCAGACCCTGATGCTGCTGTGTGTCTATTCGCTCGGGCTGATGGGCGTGATCTCGCCCTACGCCACGGGACCGGCGCCGATGTATTACGGCAGCGGCTATATCGGCAAAGGCGACTTCTGGAAGTTCGGGCTGATCTTCGGCGCGATCTACTTTGCCGGATTGTTGCTGATCGTGTTGCCCTGGTTACAAACGATCGGGTAAAATAGCCACAATCCAGCGGGAAACAGCGGCCGGCCGGGAAGGAGGGACTTTCCTTTCCGATTCTTAACGCGCTTTGTCTGGCGGAAGCGATCAAAATGCTTCCCGAATGTGGCGCGCGCGGATCTCAGGGGACACATAGAGTCGCGCGAGCTCTTTCGTGTTTCTTCGTGGGCAAGTTATGGACCAGCATATAAAAGACCCGTCGATCGTCGCGCCCGAGCCGGTCAGGCGAACGTCGCGCGGCCGAGGGATTTTGACCGGATTTCTCGTGCTGGCGGTGCTTGCCGGCATCGTCTGGTGGACGCGCCAGCAAAGCCCGCCGCAACAGGCCGGCGGCGGCCGCAATGCCGGGCCGATGTCGATCGTGCCGGAGACCGTCGGCAAGGGCGATATCGGCGTCAGCCTCAATGCGCTGGGCACCGTGACGTCGCTCGCCACCGTGACGATCAGGAGCCAGATCAGCGGCTACCTGATGAAGATCGATTTCAAGGAGGGCGACGAGGTCAAGAAGGGCGACCTGATCGCCGAGATCGATTCGCGGCCCTATGAGGCGACGCTGGCGCAGGCCAAGGGCACTCTGGCGCGCGACGAGGCGCAGCTGAAGGGTGCCCAGGTCGATCTCACCCGCTACCAGAACCTCGCCACGCAGAACGCGGTGCCGCACCAGACGCTCGACACCCAGGTCGCGCTGGTCGCGCAGTATCAGGGCACTGTCGAAGCCGACCGCGCCTCGGTGAAGTCCGCCGAGGTGAATTTGCAATATTGCCACATCGTGTCGCCGATCAACGGACGCGTGGGCCTGCGCCAGGTCGACCTCGGCAACTATGTGACGCCGGGCGACACCAACGGCCTTGTCGTGATCACGCAGCTCGAGCCGATCAGCGTGCTGTTCACGCTGCCGGAGGACAATCTGCAGGCGGTCGCCAAGCGGCTGAAGGAAGGCGCCGTGCTGCCGACTGCGGCCTATGACCGCAGCAGCGCCAACAAGCTCGCCGACGGATCGCTGCAGACCTTCGACAGCCAGATCGACGCGACCACCGGCACGATCAAGCTGCGCGCCCAGTTCGAGAACGACAAGCGCACGCTGTATCCGAACCAGTTCGTCAACATCCGCCTGCTGCTCGATACCCACAAGGACGCCACCACGATGCCGACCGCCGGCATCCAGCGCGGCGTCCCCGGCACCTTTGTCTATCTCGTCAACGCCGACAGCACGGTCTCGGTGCGCCCGGTCAAGCTCGGCGTCACCGACGGCGACCGGGTCGAGGTGCTCACGGGGCTGGTGCCCGGCGACCGCATCGTGATCGATGGCGCCGACAAGTTGCGCGAGGGCGCCAAGGTGATCGTGCGCTCCGCCGCCGATGCCGCGAACCCGGCCGCTGCGGCCAAGGGCGCGGCGACGGGTGGCGCGAACGGCGCGGCGATGGGAGATAGCAAGGGCGGCGCCGAACCCGACAAGGCGGGAGGCGGCCACCGCAAGCGTTCCGAGGACGGGCAGACGAAATGAACCCGTCTCGGCCATTCATCCTGCGGCCGGTGGCGACGACCCTGATGATGATTGCCATCATGCTGTCGGGCATGCTGGCGTTCAGATTCCTGCCCGTCGCGGCGCTGCCGGAAGTCGACTATCCGACCATCCAGGTGCAGACCTTCTATCCGGGCGCGAGCCCCGACGTGATGACCTCGTCGGTGACGGCGCCGCTCGAGGTGCAGTTCGGCCAGATGCCGAACTTGAACCAGATGAGCTCGGTGAGCTCGGCCGGCTCGTCGGTGATCACGCTGCAGTTCGGCCTGTCGATCTCGCTCGACGTCGCCGAGCAGGAGGTGCAGGCCGCGATCAATGCCGCGGGCAATCTGTTGCCGTCGGACCTGCCGGCGCCGCCGATCTACGCCAAGGTCAACCCGGCCGACGCGCCGATCCTCACGCTCGGCCTGACCTCGAAGACCATGCCGCTGACGCAGGTCAACGATTTCGTCGACACGCGGCTGGCGCAGAAGATCTCGCAGCTGCCTGGTGTCGGCCTCGTCAGCATCAGCGGCGGCCAGCGGCCCGCGGTGCGCATCCAGGCCGACATCCGCAAGCTCGCGGCCTATGGCCTCAACATCGACGATCTCCGCACCACGCTCGGCAACGCCAATGTCAACACGCCGAAGGGCAATTTCGACGGCGCGATGCGCGCCTACACCATCAACGCCAACGACCAGATCCGCAATGCCAGCGACTACCGGTCGCTGATCATCGCCTACAAGAACGGCTCGCCGGTCCGGCTCAGCGACGTCGGCAACGTCATCGACGGCGCGCAGAACGACAAGCTCGGCGCCTGGATGAACGAGACGCCGGCGATCATCCTCAACATCCAGCGCCAGCCCGGCGCCAACGTCATCTCGGTGGTCCAGGGCATCAAGGCGCTGCTGCCGCAGCTCCAGGCCACGCTGCCGGCCGCGATCGACCTCAACATCCTGACCGACCGGACCGTCACGATCCGCGCCTCGGTCCGCGACGTCGAGTATGAGCTGTCGCTCGCGGTCGTCCTGGTCGTGCTGGTGATCTTCGTGTTCCTGCGCTCGACCCGCGCCACGCTGATCCCGAGCCTGTCGGTGCCGCTGTCGCTGGTCGGCACGCTCGGGGCGATGTATCTGTTCGGCTTCAGCCTGAACAATCTGTCGCTGATGGCGCTGACGATCGCGACCGGCTTCGTGGTCGACGACGCCATCGTCGTGATCGAGAACATCTCGCGCTACATCGAGGAGGGCGAAACGCCACTTGAGGCGGCGCTGCGCGGCTCCGAGCAGATCGGCTTCACCATCATCTCGCTGACGGTGTCGCTGATCGCGGTGCTGATCCCGCTGCTGTTCATGGGCGATGTCGTCGGCCGCCTGTTCCGCGAATTCGCGATCACGCTGTCGGTCACGATCCTGATCTCCGCCGTGGTGTCGCTGACACTGGTGCCGATGGCCTGCGCCAAGCTCCTGAAGCCGGAAAGCATGACACGCGAGAACACCTTCCAGCGGCTCAGCCGGGAAGGGTTCGATTACGTCATCGCGATCTATGCCCGGATGCTCAACTGGGTGCTGGATCGCCAGACGCTGGTGCTGTTGGTCGCGCTCGCCACCTTTGGGCTGACCGCGCTGCTCTACATCGTCATCCCCAAGGGCTTCTTTCCACTGCAGGACACCGGCGTGATCCAGGCGATCTCGGAGGCGCCGCAATCGGTGTCCTATGCTGCGATGGCTGAGCGGCAGCAGCGGCTCGCCAGCGCGATCCTGAAGGATCCGGACGTGGAAAGTCTGTCGTCCTTCATCGGCGTCGACGGCACCAACACCACGCTCAACAGCGGCCGTATCCTGATCAATCTGAAGCCGCATGAGCAGCGCAAGGCCGGCGTCGCGACGATCATGGACCGGATCAAGGCGAGCACGGCCGCGCTGACCGGCATCACGCTCTATATGCAGCCGGTCCAGGACCTCACCATCGAGGGCACGGTGAGCCGGACGCAGTACCAATTCATCCTGCAGGACGCCGATCCGAACGAGCTCGCGGAATGGACGCCGAAGCTGGTCGACAAGCTCAGGGAATTGCCTGAACTAAGCGACGTCACAAGCGACATCTCGGCGCAGGGGCTCTCGGTGTTTGTGGACATCGACCGCGACCAGGCCGCGCGGTTCGGCATTACGCCGGCCACCATCGACAACGCTCTGTACGATTCCTACGGCCAGCGCATCGTCTCCACCGTGTTCACCAATTCGAACCAGTACCGCGTGATCCTGGAGGCCGACCCGTCGCTGCAGAATTCGCTGGACTCGCTGTCGTCGATCTATCTGCCGTCATCGGTGGGCTCGACGCCGGTGCCGCTGTCGGTGATGGCCAAGATGCGGGTCGAGACCGCGCCGCTGCAGGTATCGCATCTCGGCCAATTCCCTTCGGCAACCGTCTCGTTCAATCTGGCGCCGGGCGCCTCGCTCGGCGGCGCGGTGACCGCGATCAAGCAGGCGCAGGCCGACATCAACCAGCCGCTCGGCATGATCACGAGCTTCCAGGGCGCGGCGCTGGCGTTCCAGTCGTCGCTCTCAAATCAGCTGTTTCTGATTCTGGCCGCGATCATCACGGTCTATATCGTGCTCGGCGTGCTCTATGAGAGCTTCATCCATCCGCTGACCATCCTCTCCACGCTGCCCTCGGCCGGCATCGGCGCGTTGCTGGCGCTGATGATGGCCGGGCAGGATCTCACGATCATTGCGATCATCGGCATCATCCTCTTGATCGGTATCGTGAAGAAGAACGCGATCATGATGATCGACTTCGCGCTCGATGCCGAGCGCAACGAGGGCAAGCCGCCGCGCGAGGCGATCTACCAGGCCTGCCTGTTGCGGTTCCGGCCGATCATCATGACGACGATGGCCGCAGTGCTCGGCGCGCTGCCGCTGATGCTCGGCAGCGGCGCCGGCTCCGAGCTGCGGCATCCGCTCGGCATCTCCATCGTCGGCGGCCTTTTGCTCAGTCAGCTGCTGACGCTGTTCACGACGCCGGTGATCTATCTCTGGTTCGATCGCCTCGCGCTGCGGTTTGCCGGGCGGTCGGACGAGGTCGGCGAGGCGAGCGAGTCGCGTTGAACCATGGATCCGTCAACGCCCTTCATCCGCCGGCCCGTCGCAACCACGTTGTTGACCTTCGGACTTGCGGCCGCCGGCATTGTCGCGTTCTTCAAGCTGCCGGTGTCGCCGCTGCCGCAGGTGGATTTTCCGACCATCTCGGTGCAGGCGACGCTGCCCGGCGCCAGCCCGCAGGACGTCGCGACCACGGTCGCCAGCCCGCTGGAGCGGCATCTCGGCCAGATCGCCGACGTCAGCGAGATGACGTCGTCGAGCTCGGTCGGCCAAACCCGGATCACGCTGCAGTTCAACCTCAATCGTGACATCGACGGCGCGGCGCGCGACGTGCAGGCCGCGATCAACGCGGCGCGGGCCGATCTGCCGACCAGCCTGCGCAGCAATCCGACCTACCGCAAGGTCAATCCGGCCGACGCGCCGATCCTGATCCTGACCCTGACGTCGGACACGCTGACGCGCGGCGCTCTCTACGATGCCGCGTCCACGGTGCTGGCGCAGAAGCTGTCGCAGGTCGAGGGCATCGGCGAGGTCGTGGTCGGCGGCAGCTCGCTGCCCGCCGTCCGCGTCGACCTGATCCCGCAGGCGCTCTACAAATACGGCATCGGGCTGGAGGATGTCCGGGCGGCGCTGTCGAGTGCCAACGCCCACAGCCCGAAGGGCGGCATCGATGTCGGCGACCAGCGCTACCAGGTCTATGCCAACGACCAGGCCAACAAGGCCGACGACTACAAGCCGCTGATCGTGGCCTATCGCAATGGCGCGCCGGTCCGCGTCTCCGATGTCGGCGAGGTGACCGACGGCGTCGAGAATTTGCGCAACGCCGGGCTCGCCAACGGCAAGCCCGCGGTGCTGCTCATCCTCTACCGCCAGCCGAACGCCAACATCATCAGTACCGTTGACCTGGTGAAGGGGCTGATGCCGCAGCTGCAAGCCTCGATTTCGCCGGCGATCGACATCGGCCTTGCCGTGGACCGCTCGACCACCATCCGCACCTCGCTCAGGGACGTGGAGCGGACCCTCGTCCTGGCCGTGCTGCTGGTCATCATCGTGGTGTTCGCGTTCCTGCGCAGTGCGCGCGCCACATTCATTCCCGTCGTGGCGGTCTCGGTGTCGCTGGTTGCAACCTTCGGGGCGATGTACCTGTTCGGCTACAGCCTGGATAATCTGTCCCTGATGGCGCTGACGGTCGCGACCGGCTTCGTGGTCGACGATGCCATCGTGGTGCTGGAGAACGTGACCCGCTACATCGAGGACGGCTTGAGCCCGCTCGAGGCGGCGTTGAAGGGCGCCAACGAGGTCGGCTTCACGGTGCTGTCGATGAGCATCTCGCTGATCGCGGTGTTCATCCCGATCCTGCTGATGCAGGGCATCGTCGGCCGGCTGTTCCGCGAATTTGCGATGACGATCTCGATCTCGATCCTGATCTCGCTCGCGGTCTCGCTCTCGACCACGCCGATGATGTGCGCGGTACTGCTCAAGCCGGACAAAGGCGGCCACGGGCGGCTCTATTGGGCCAGCGAGCGCTTCTTCGAGGCGATGCTGAATTTCTACCGCAGGACGCTGACCGCAGCGCTGGCGCATCCGCAGTCGGTGATGCTGATCTTGGCGGCGGTGTTCGGCCTCAACTTCTATCTCTACGACGTGATTCCGAAGGGCTTCTTCCCGCAGCAGGATACCGGGCGGCTGGTCGGCTCGATCCAGGCCGACCAGAGCGTCTCGTTCCAGCTGATGCAGCAGAAGCTCGCGCAGTTCGTCGGCATCATCAAGCGCGATCCGGCGGTGGAGACGGTGGTCGGCTTTACCGGCGGCGGGCAAACCAATTCCGGCTTCGTGTTCGTCTCGCTGCGTCCGCTCGACCAGCGCAAGATCGGCGCCGACGGCGTGATCTCGCGGCTGCGGCGTGAGATGTCGGTGGTGCCCGGCGCGAGCCTGTTCCTGCAGGCGGTGCAGGACATCAGGGTCGGCGGACGGCAGTCCAACGCGCAGTATCAGTACACGCTGCAGGGATCGACGCTGGAGGAGCTCAATGAATGGACGCCGAAGATCGCGGCGGCCCTGCAGCGCGATCCGAACCTGGCCGACGTCAACAGCGACCAGCAGAACAAGGGCCTGGAGTCCGATCTCGTGATCGACCGCGACGCCGCGGCGCGGCTCGGCATCACGGTCAGCCAGATCGACAACACCCTCTACGACGCCTTCGGCCAGCGGCAGGTGTCGACCATCTATGTCGCGCGCAACCAGTACCACGTCATCATGGAGGTCGCGCCGCGCTATTGGCAGAACCCGCAGACGCTAAAGGACGTTTATATCAGCACGTCGGGCGGATCGGTCGGCGGCTCGCAGGCCACCAACGCGGTGGCGGGCACGGTGGCGGCGCCGGGGACCTCAAGCGCCGCCAATTCGGCCAATGCCCAGGCCGCACGCAATCAGGCCACCAATTCGATCGGGTCGACCGGGAAGGGCGTGGCCTCGACCGGTTCGGCCGTCTCTACCAGCAGCGAGACCATGATCCCGCTGTCGGACGTCGCCGCCTTCAAAGAGGGCGCGACGCCGCTTGCGGTCAATCACCAGGGCCTCCTGGTCGCCAACACGATCTCGTTCAACCTGCCGCCAAACGTGTCGCTGAGCACCGCGGTCGGAAGCATCGAGGCGACCATGAACCGGATCGGCGTCCCGGCCACGATCCGCGGCACCTTCCAGGGCTCTGCGAAGGCGTTCCAGGATTCGCTCGCCAACCAGCCATTCCTGATCCTGGCAGCGCTGGTGACGATCTACATCGTGCTGGGCGTGCTCTACGAAAGCTTCGTTCATCCGCTGACAATCCTGTCGACATTGCCGTCGGCGGGTGTGGGCGCCTTGCTGGCGCTGATGGCATTCAAGACCGAGTTCAGTATCATGGCGCTGATCGGCGTCATCCTGCTGATCGGCATTGTGAAGAAGAACGCCATCATGATGATCGACTTTGCGCTGGAGGCAGAACGCAAGCGCGGGCTGGAGCCGCTCGAGGCCATCAGAGAGGCATGCCTGCTGCGCTTCCGACCGATCATGATGACGACGATGGCTGCGCTGCTCGGCGCGGTGCCGCTCGCCATCGGCATGGGCGATGGCGGCGAGCTGCGGCAGCCGCTCGGCATCGCCATCGTCGGCGGCCTGATCCTGAGCCAGGTCCTGACCCTCTATACGACGCCGGTCATCTACCTCTATCTCGACCGGTTCCGCTTGTGGGCCCAGCGCGTCCGCCGCGGCGGCGCCATGCGGACGCCGGGCTCCTCACTTCAACCGGGCGAGTAAATGCCGACAGTTGCAGCGTTGCGAAATCTTCAGGTGTTGCGGAAACCGGTCCGGTTGCTGCGCGTAGGGGCGTTCGGCGGCCTCAGCCTTGGTCTGAGCCTTGGCCTCTCCGGGTGCATTCCCGGGGCGGAGAAGCCCGAGCTCAGTCTCGAAGTGCCAGCGAGCTATCGCGCCGCCGCCAAGGGCGATGTCGACGCGGCAGTTCCGGCGCTTGCCTGGTGGCGCGGTTTCCGCTCGCCCGAATTGATCGGGCTGATGGAGTCCGCGCAGCTCTATAATCTCGACATCGCGGTGGCGATCGCCCAGATCGTGCAGGCCGATGCCCAGGTCGGCGTCTCCGGCGCGGCGCTGCTGCCGTCGATCTCCGGATCGGCCAATGCCGAGCGTCAGCGTGTGGCCACGGGATCGAGTTCGTCGCTCGGCGGGAGCGGGACGTTCTCGCAATACAGCCTGGGGCTGAGCGCGAGCTATATCGTCGATTTCTGGGGCAAGAACCGCGCCACGCTATCGGCGTCGGAGGAGAGCGCCACCAGTGCCCGCTACAATCGCGAGGTGGTCGCGCTGACCACGATGGCAACGGTTGCCAATACCTATTTCCAGGTGCTGGCGGCACAGGACCAGATCAAGGCCACCCGGCGCAATCTGGCGGCGGCAGAGCGCATCCTCGCTTTGATCAAGTCGCAGTTCGCCGGCGGCACCGCCTCGCAGCTCGATCTGTCGCAGCAGGAGGCGCTGGTTGCCACGCAGCGCGCGGCGATCCCGCCGCTCGAGGTGACGGTCGGGCAGAACATCGCTTCGCTCGCCGTGCTGGTCGCGCGCGCGCCGGCCAATTTCACGGTGCGCGGCGGCAGCACCACGCAAATCGCGGTGCCGCGCGTGACCCCGGGAATGCCGTCGGAACTGCTCTATCAGCGGCCTGACGTGCGCCAGGCCGAGGCGCAGCTCGCATCCTCCAATTTCAGCGTCGACGCGGCGCGCGCGGCGTTCTTCCCGCAGATCCAGCTGACCGGCACCACCGGCTTCCAGAGCGTGGCGCTGGCCTCGCTGTTTGCACCGGGCGGCTGGTACTACACGCTTGCCGCCGGGCTGACGCAGCCGCTGTTCGACGGCTTCCTGCTCGAAAGCCAGCTCAAGCTCGCCAAGGGCCAGCAATTGCAATTCCTCCAGGCCTATCGCAAGGCGGTGCTGTCGGCCTTCGCCGATGTCGAGAAGGCGCTGATCGCGCTGCAACAGTTCACGCTGCAGGAGCGGCTGCAGTCCGACGTGGTGGCGAGCTCACGCAAGGCGTTCGAGGTCTCCGAGACGCAGCTGCGCGGTGGCACGGTCAATCTCATCACCGTGCTGCAGACGCAGCAGACGCTGTTTACGGCTGAACTGAACCTGGTCACGGTGAGGCTCAACAAGCTGCTCGCCGCGAGCAGCCTGTTCCAGGCGCTCGGCGGCGGCTGGACGCCCGCCGGCACGCTTGCGGCGGCGGTGCAATGAGGTCGGTCATGCAGCGGTTCGTCACACTCGTCGTCGTTACCCTCGTCATCGCGCTGGGCGCGCCGCTCGGCACAGCCCGGGCACAGCAACGCGCAGCGAACGGCGTTCCGCTTGCCTTCGGCATGAGCGCCGACCAGGCCAGCCAATCGCTGGGCGTTCCCCTGAATTACGTTCGCGGCACGCCGGGCAATGAATTGTTCGTCGCGCTGCCCAATGTCAGGGGCAGCGTGCTGTCGAGGCGCAGCGACGGGCTCTATCTGCAATTCGGCAAGGGTCGCCTGATCGCCTGGAAGGGCGACTGGGGGACCAATCCGCAATGAGGGTTTTGGCCATGACTGCCATCAGAGGACTGATCGCCTGCGCCGTCATCGCGCTCGGCGCGGCCGCGGCGTCGGCACAGGAGCGGCCGCTGCGCTACGGCAACACCGGCGGCGCGTATTTCGACGGCCGGGACGACGACCGCGATTTTCGCAGCAACGGCTATTTCCCGGGCAGCTTTGCCGCCGATCCCTTCAGCGCAGGGTTCGGGGCGGCGGGCCTGTTCGGCTCGACGCCGTGGCACTCTGCGCGGCCGTATCCGTCGCAGGTGATCTTTGGCACGCCGTGTCAGGATTGCCGCCAGTACCGGACGCGGCGGCACCGCGACAGGCAGGATTGAGAGGCGGGTGTTTTAGCCCTGAATACGCACAAGCTCGTCGATGATGCGCGGCTTCATCCAGCCGACCTTGTCGACGATCTCCTGGCGCAGCGTGTCCTTCTCCGTCTCATATTGTTCGCGCGTGATGCCGCCTTCGCCGCCGGTGGCCGTGACGCCGTATAATTCCAGCGCAGCCTCGTGGCGCGCCTTCCATGCGGTCACGTGCTTGGCCACGACGTCGGTGACGGCAGGCACGGTGCCGGGATGGCCGGCGATGCCGCACATTTGCCTGGTGCGCTCGTCTGCCGCCAACATCAGCACGTTCCAGTCGTCGAAGCCGATCAGGTTCATGCTCGCATAGAGGAAGGCGCCATCCTCGCCGTCCCAGATCGTGTGGTCGATCACCAGGAAGGGGACGGCGCGGCAGTAGCCGTAGCGGGCGGTCATGTCGCGGTTGAAGGCTTCAGAGCGTTCATCGAGCCGCTTTTTCGCCGCGGCGAACATCGCGACGTAGTCTTCCGCCGTCTTTCTGATATTGCGCGGATCGTCGGGGTTGAAGCCGAGATCGCGCAGCATCGCACCGACCTTCGGATCGTCCCAGATCTCCTTGGGAAAGACCCGCGTCACGCCATCCGCGTCCGGTGTCGGACGCATCAATTCCTGGAGTTCGCCCAGGGTGTGCTGCTTCTTCCCGAAGGTGATCCTGCGCCCGAACATGGGTAGCGCCTCCTGCCAAGCTGGTGGCGGGATTTTGGCAATCAACGTCGATTTGTTTCTTAATTGGCCGGAAGGACGATGTCCCGATCGAACAACAGGATGACGCAGCCGTTAAATCAAACGCGACAAATCGATCGAATCCGCCGCCTCCGGCGGCCTAATTTGCGGCGACACTCGTCGATTTCGCCAGCGCCGGGCTGACGCGGGCGAACCGCAGCACGAAGCGGGTGCCCTTGTGGTTCGGGTCGCGCTCGACGCTGGCGTCGAGCTTGGCGGCCATTGCGGTGACGATGCGCTGGCCCATGCCGGTGCCGCGCGGGTCGGCCATGTCGGAAAAACCGACGCCGTCATCGCTGATCGCGAGTTGCAAATCGTCGGCCTGCGGCTTCAGCTCGACATGGATCGGACCGGCGCCATCGGGATAGGCGTATTTCACGGCGTTCATCACCAGTTCGTTGACGATGATGCCGATCGCGACCGCGCGGTCGGGGTCGATCTCGATCGGGGCGGCCTTCAGCGTCAGCCGCGACATCTTGTTGCCTTCGGCCGAGCGCCTGAGATCCTCGAGCAGCGCCTCGAGATACTGGTTGAGCATCACCGTCTTGAAGTCGTGCGAGGTATAGAGGCGGCGGTGCACCTGCGCGACCGCGGCGACGCGGCCCATGGCGTTGGTGAGCGCCGCCTTGACGTCCTGCTGGCTCGCGGAATTGGCCTGCAGATGCAGCAGCGATGCGATGATCTGCAGCGAATTGCCGACGCGATGATTGACCTCGCGCAGCAGAACCTCGCGCTCGGCGGCGAGCGCGGCGTAGCGGTCGCGCGAGGCGTGGACCTCGGCCTCGGCCTCGTCGCGCGCCTTCTGGATCGCGGCCTGCCGGATCGCGCCGTTCACCGCGACCTGGAGCAGGGGAATGAAATCGCCCCTCGCGTCCTTGACCAGATAGTCGGCCGCGCCGGCCTTCAGCGCAGTGACCGCGATCGCCGAATCCTGCGAGGCGGTGACGAACACCACCGGCGGCGCGTCCGCGATCTTGAGAATCTGCTCCAGCGTCTCCAGCCCATCGAGGCCGGGCATAACCTGGTCGAGCGCGACGACGTCGATGCCGCCCGTGGCGAGCCGGTCGAGACCTTGCTGGCCGCCTGCGGCGTGCACGACCTTGAAGCCCGCGCGCGTCAGGCCGCGTTCGACCAGGCGCGCCAGCGCCGCGTCGTCGTCGATATAGAGCAGTGTCGGCGTTTCGCTGGTCATATGGAAGCTGGCGGCACCTGAATCACGGAAAAGAACAGGCCTAGCTGGCGAATGGCGTTGGCAAAGCTTTCGTAGTTCACCGGCTTGGTGATGTAGACGTTGCAACCGAGTTCGTAGCAACGCTTGATCTCCTGGGAGTCGTCCGTCGTGGTCAGCACGACCACCGGCGTCGCCTTGAGATACTTGTTCTCCTTGACCCGACGCAGAATATCGATGCCGCTCGTGTCAGGCAGATTGAGATCAAGCAGGATGAGCAGGGCCTGGCCCTTGCGCTCGACCGCGCTGCCATCCTTGCCGAACAGGTAGTTCACGGCCTCTGTACCGTTGGTGAACGGGATGATCTCATTGTTGACACCTGAGCGCCGGATATTGCGCTCAATCAGGCGGGCATGGCCCTCGTCGTCCTCGATCATGATGATGGTGACTGGATCGCTCATGATTCCTTATCCCGTTGCTTTCCTGACCAATTGACCGGCAGCGTCACGGTGAATGTGCTGCCGCTGTGAAGTTCCGATGCTACCGACATGGTGCCGCCCAGTCTGCGCACAAGTGCGCGGACATGGGCAAGCCCGATGCCCTGACCGGGCTTGTCCTGGGTTCCGGCGCGGCGGAACAGATCGAAGATGCGCTGGTGGTCCTTCGGATCGATGCCGCGGCCGTTGTCCGTGACCTCGAAGATCGCGAAGCCGAGCTTGGTGCGGCCCTCGATCGCGATCTCGCCGGGGACGCCGTCCTTGAGATATTTGAGTGCGTTGTCGATCAGATTGGAGAAGATCTGCTCCAGCGCGAGGCGGTCGCTGACGAGGTTGGGCAGCGCGCCGACCTCGATGGTCGCATTGGCCTCGACCGCCTGATGGGCGACCGTCTTGACGATGCCGTCGATCAGCTCGCGAAGGTCGATCCGTTCGGCCTTGAACTCGCGGCGGCCCTCGCGGGTGAGGTTGAGGATCGCACTGATCAGGCGGTCCATCTTGGCGATCGACGACTTGATGAAGCCGAGCGACTCGTTGAAATCGTCGGATAGCTGCTTGTCGGAGCCTTCGAGCTCGGGCTCGGCCACGTCGGTGGCGTCTTCCATCGCCGGCGCCAGCGACACGAAGCGATTGAGCGTGGCGATGCGCTTGAAGATGTCGCCGCGCAATTCCTCCAGCTCGCTGGTGAAACCCATGATGTTGACCAGCGGCGAACGCAAATCGTGGCTGACGATATAGGCGAAGCGCTGGATTTCCTCGTTGGCCTCGCGCAGGTCGGCGGTGCGCTCGTCGACGATGGTCTCGAGATTGACGTTGCTGTCGCGCAGCCTGGCCTCGGCCTCGTCACGGGCCCGCGAGGATTGCCGCAGCAGCACGAGCGAGAGGGCGGCGAGCGCCAGCACCATGCAGGAGCCTGCGATCGTGACGGAGGAGGCCAGTACCTGGGTCCTGTCCGCGGTCGCGGTGCGCATCGCCAGCAGGCGATCCTCCTCGGTGCGCAAGTCGCGGCCGATCCGGGCGATCGCCTCCACCGCCTCGGTCGATGTGCCCTTGCGCAGGATGTCGATGCTGGTCGCGACGTCGTTATTCTTGACGCGCTCGATGCCGAGCGCGAACTCGGCCAGCCGTTGCTCGACCGCGGCCTTGAGCTTCGCGGCGTTGGCGACCTGCGCGGGATTATCGACGGTCATCATCTGGAGATGATTGAGCGCGGCCGGGATTCCCGCCGCAGCCGACTGGTACTCGGACAGGTATGGTGGTGCCGACGTCAGCAGATACGCCCTGGTCGCGCTTTCAGCGCGCCTGATGTCAACCAGCAGGTTGGCGACTTGGCTTTCGACCTCGACGGTATGCACCACCCAGGAATTGTCCTCGCGCGCCTTGTTGACGAGGAAAACCGAAGCCACGCTGATCGCGACCAGCACGAAAAATCCCGCCGAAAGCAGCAGGATCTGCAGCGTAGACCTGCGTCGTGAAACCGGTGTCACGGCGCTCTCGTCCCGGGAGTGGGATTCTTGGGAGGGGGATTCTTGGGAGTGGGATTCAATGCGTCCCCGTGGAAAGCCAATAACCCTTAGTACGCTTGAACAGGGCGCTGGGTTCCACGGAGTTCCGAACTATTTCGGGGCGTCCGATGGCTGGCCGGCGAGGTACTGCTCCAGCCAGTGAATGTGGTAGTCGCCTTCGATGATGTCGGGCTCGCGCACCAGTGCGCGGAACAGCGGCAGCGTCGTCTCGATGCCCTCGACCACCATCTCGTCCAGTGCACGGCGCAGCCGCATCAGGCACTCGCCGCGGGTCTTGCCGTGCACGATCAGCTTGCCGACCAGCGAGTCGTAGTAGGGCGGGATCACGTAACCTTGGTAGACGGCGGAATCGATCCGCACGCCGAGGCCGCCCGGCGGATGGTATTGGGTGATCCGTCCCGGCGAGGGACGGAAGGTCTCCGGGTTCTCCGCATTGATGCGGCACTCGATGGCGTGGCCGATGATCGCGATGTCGCTCTGCTTGGCCGGAAGGTCGCCGCCGGCCGCAATCCGGATCTGCTCCAGCACCAGATCGATATCGGTGATGCTTTCGGTGACGGGATGCTCGACTTGGATACGCGTGTTCATTTCGATGAAATAGAACTCGCCGTCCTCGTAGAGGAATTCGATGGTGCCGACGCCGAGATACTTCATGTCCCGCATCGCCTTGGCGCAGGTCTCGCCGATCCTGGCGCGCGCGGCCGCCGCGAGCACCGGCGAGGGGCCTTCCTCCCAGACCTTCTGGTGACGCCGCTGCAGCGAGCAGTCGCGCTCGCCGAGATGGATGGCGCCGCCGCGGCCGTCGCCGAGAATCTGGATCTCGATGTGGCGCGGCTTCTGCAGGTATTTCTCCAGATAGACCGAGGCGTCGCCGAACGCCGACTTGGCCTCGTTGGCCGCGGTCGAGAGCGCGAGCGCGAGGTCGGCCTCGGTGTGGGCGACCTTCATGCCGCGGCCGCCGCCGCCGGCAGCCGCCTTCACCAGCACCGGGAAGCCGATCTCCTTGGCGATCGCCATGGCGTCGTCGTCCGCCGTCACCGCGCCGTCGGAGCCGGGCACCACGGGAATGCCGAGGCGCTTGGCGGTCTTCTTGGCTTCGATCTTGTCGCCCATCAGGCGGATGTGCTCGGCCTTCGGTCCGATGAAGCCCAGATTGTGGTCGGCGAGGATCTCGGCGAAACGCGCGTTCTCGGACAGGAAGCCGTAGCCGGGATGCACGGCGTCGGCGCCGGTGATCTCGCAGGCTGCGAGCAGCGCCGGCACGTTGAGATAGGAATCCTTCGACGGCGGCGGACCGATGCACACGCTCTCGTCGGCGAGCCGCACATGCATGGCGTCGGCGTCGGCGGTGGAATGCACCGCGACGGTGGAGATGCCGAGCTCCTTGCAGGCGCGAAGCACGCGAAGCGCGATCTCGCCGCGATTGGCTATGAGGATCTTGTCAAACATCGCAGCGCCTGGTGTTGACGGAAGCTATTCAATGATGACGAGCGGCTCGCCGAATTCGACCGGCTGGCCGTCCTCGATGAGAATCTGCGTCACGGTGCCCGCGCGCGGCGACGGGATCTGGTTCATCGTCTTCATCGCCTCGATGATCAGAAGCGTCTGGCCGGCCGAGACCTTGGTGCCGACTTCAATGAACGGCTTGGCGCCCGGCTCAGGCGCCCAATAGGCGGTGCCGACCATCGGAGAGGGCACCGCGCCCGGGTGTTTTGCGAGGTCGGTCGCAGCCCCAGCAGCTGCCGGGACGGCCACGGCGGCCATCGCATGCACGGCGGGCACCGAGGCTGCGATGCTTATATTGCGTGCGACGCGGACGCGCAGGCCGGCACGCTCGATCTCGATCTCGGTCAGATTGGTCTCCGCGAGCAGCAGGGCGAGCTCGCGAATGAGCGCGCTGTCGTCGCTCTTGGATTTTGCCGTTGATTTGTCGTCTGGCTGGCGCGCCATGTTGTTTGATCCAAAATCTCTGTCTGATGACGGGGGACGTCAGGAGTGACGATTAAGCCTTTGCCTTGGCATCGGTCTTGGTACCGATCTTGGCACCAATCTTGGTGGCGAGGCCGATGATCGCAAGCCGGTAGCCATCGATGCCGAAGCCGCAGAGCGACGCGAACGCGGCTTTAGCAGTGAACGAGTGGTGCCGGAAGCTCTCGCGGGCGTGGATATTGCTGACATGGACCTCGACGGCGGGAATCTTGACCGCAACCAGCGCGTCATGCAGCGCGATCGAGGTATGGGAGTAACCGCCGGCATTGATGATGATGCCGACCGCCTTCTTGGCGTGGGCCTCATGGATGAAGTCGATCAGTTCACCCTCGCGGTTGGACTGCCGGCAGTCGGCGGCAAGTCCGAACTGGCGTGCGGTGTCCGCGCACAGCTTCTCGACGTCGGCGAGGGTGGCGTGGCCGTAGGTCTCCGGCTCGCGCGTCCCCAACAGATTGAGGTTCGGGCCGTTCAGCACATAGATCGTTCCGGCAGCAGCCATTCCAGGGGTTCCGGGCAAGGGTTCCGACAAGGGGTGGAGTGGGCCGGGTTATAGGTAACAACCGGCCGCAGGGGAAGTCTTTAGGTGAAATCGGAACGTCTTCAACAGCTTCCTCCGCCCTGTCAGGTAGCTGCCGTAACCCACGGAAATTGCTGATTAACCAAATCTGGTGGAAGGCGGCCTCCGCGGCCGCTCCTCCCAGCCATCCACTGCCGCGAGGGGCTGCGCCCGGACGCAAAACCCCGCCCCGAAGGGGCGGGGTCGAGAATGCGCGAGGGCGCTTAATGGCGCCCTCGCGCCGAGGCCGGCTTAGCCCTCGATGATGTAGACGATCTCGTGGGTCTCCGGCTGCACGATGATGTAGCGGCCGTGGACCAGGATGAACTCGTAACCGCGCCACTGCGGATAGATCGTCACCACCCGTTCCGGCACCGGGTAGAAGCGAACGTCGGCCGGGACGCGGGTGCCGACTGCGACGTTGAAGTTCACATTGGTGACCTCGGTGACGTGCTCCGACTTGATCGCGGTCGTGATCTGGCTGCGCTTCTCGGCCGGCGGAGCCGCGGTGGCCGACGTCGCCGCATTGCCGGTCGTGGTCTGCGTGCGGCTGGTGTCGTTGGTCTGCGCGCGGTTGGTGTCGGCCGGGCTCTTGGTCTGAGCGTTCTGGTTGGTCGTGGCGCCGCTCTTGTCGCGGCTCTCGGCGGCGTTGTTGCGATCGCGGCCGTCACGGCTTTCCGCGTTCATCTTGCCGCTCTTGTCGCGGCCCTCGGCCTTCATGTCCCTCGAGTCCTCCCTGGAGCCCTTGGTCGCGTCGTTCTCGGAGCTCATGCTCTTCGACTTCTGCGTGTTGTCCTGCGCACCCTTGGTGGCCGCGCCTGAGTTGTCGGACTCCGCACCCTTCGTGCTCGGGGATTCACCGGTCGTGGAATGCTCCGAACCCTTCATGCCGCCCGTATCACGCTGCATCGTGCCCGATGACGCGCCTCCGGACGGTGCGCTGTGCTGCATGGTCGCGCCACCGCCGGCCCCGGATTCCTTATTGGCGCCGCCGGCGCCCTGTGCATTCGCAAAGCCGGTGCCGGCGATCAGAGCCGCCGCGGCGACCGAAATCAGAAAGCGTTTAGACATCGTATTCCTCCTCGTGTGTCAGCATTGCCCGCGCCGACAACGAGAGAGGATGTGCGATGTTCCTGTTGATTTGCGGTTCCCCGCGGTTTGTTTGTTGTGTGAATGCGCGATGAACGCGCGCTTCAACCGCAGGCCCAGTCGAACTCCATGCTCGCAAGATCGAGCTGGCCGTTGCCGCCGCCGAAATTGAAGCCGCCGAAATGCTCCTCGATCTCGAGATAGGTCGCGCTGTATTTCGGCGTCCATTGATTCGGAAACATCGTGCCGCCGAGATGGTTGCGGCCGTGCAATCGCTCGAGGCCGCGCGCCTTGCCATCTTCGCCGTACGGCGCGATATAGTCGCCGAGCGCGCCCTTGTGCAGCAGATGGTCGCGCGGCGGCTTGCCGACATTGGGATCGCCGTCGCGCGGCGCAAGCGCGATGCCGTAGGCGTGGTGCCCGGTCTCGGGGACACGGCCGAACAGGCGGTACCAGTATCTCTTCTCCAGTTCGTCAACGCTGGTGGTGCGGCCGACCTGCGCATCGAACGCGGTGCGCGCCGCGCCCTTCTCGAGCCAGCGTGGCGGCGCATTGGCTTCCAGCAATGGATTGCCAGTCAGCTCCAGCGGCCGGCACAGCGGCCCCATGAACTCGGCATCCGTGAGCCAGATCGCCGCGAAATTGTGGTCGATGATGTCCTTCATCCGAAACTCCATCGGATGACGGTTCTGCCGATAGGCGAAGTACGGCAGCAGATGGCGATCGGCCGGACGCTCGATCGTCTCCGCGGCGAGATATTGCGCGACCGCATCGATCTCGTCGGGCTCGTCATATTGCTGGTCGGCGAACATCGCGAGCGCAACATAGGCGTCGCCCCTGGTGCGATATTGCACGGGAATGCGCAGCGTGAAGCAGTGCTGCATCGGAAAGCCGTCATGCGGACTGAGCGGCCATTGCTCGGTGCGAATGCCGGGCGGCAGGCCGTAGCACCAGCCGTGATCGTGTTCGGTGCCGCGCGGCGGTTCCGTCTTCAGCAGCGTGAGGTCGTAGCCAAGGGTTGGTGTAGTAAGGGTTGGTGGAGCAAGGGTTGGCGGGGCCAGGGGCATCGCGCGGCCTTCGTTGTTGGTGACGGCCCTTGGTTGCGGCGAGCGCCGAGGTGGTTCGGTGCCGGCCATAAAAAAAATCCGGCTGCCTGGCAGCCGGATTTCGTTGAGCGAATGAGCGCCGGCGAAAGCGCGATCAGCAGGTCGCCTTGCCGCAGCGGGCGATGCCGATCTTTTCCTTGAGATTGTCGACGCCGACGGCGCCGATCACGACCTGCTTGCCGATCACGTAGCTCGGCGTGCCGTTCATGCCCATGGATTCGGCGAGGCGGAAGTTCTCCTCGATGGTCGCCTTCACTTCGGGGCTTGCCATGTCCTTCTCGAGCTTGGTCATGTCGAGACCGATCTCCTTGGCGACCGCCAGCGCGCGTGCCTTGTCGGCGGCGCCGCGGCCACCCAGCAGCTTCTGGTGGAAGTCGAGATACTTCTTGCCGGTCGGATCCTGCATGCGCACCGCGACCGCAACCTGCGCGGCCTCGACCGAGCCTTGGCTCAGCACCGGGAATTCCTTCAGCACGACTTTCAGCTTCGGATCCGCCTTCATCAGATCCATCATGTCGGACATCGCGCGCTTGCAGTAGCCGCAATTGTAATCGAAGAACTCGACGAAGGTGACGTCGCCGTCCTTGTTGCCGAGGAAGACGCCGCGCGGCGAGTTGAAGATGGTGTCGGCGTTCTTGGCGACGCTCTGCTCATGCTTCTCGGCTTCGGCGGCGGCCTGCCGCTTGCTCAGCTCGTTCATCGCCTCCTCGAGCACCTCGGGATGCGCGATCAGATAGTTGCGCACGATGGTCTCGATGTCGCCGCGCTGGGTGTCATTGAAGCTCTGCGCGGACGCCGACAGCGGCGCGGCACAGATGCCGAGCGCGAGCAGGGCAGGGGCAAGAAAACGAAGCGCTGGCATGACAAAATCCTTGTTCGAGGTGGCCCAAAATGCGGCGGGGCCGTGAGCCGGTTTCGGGGGATCGTTGTATGGAACTGCGGTTTATTTCTAGTTGTTTTTCTGACCCGGCATGGGCTTGGCGCTCACAATGTCGTCAGCTTTGACCCAGCCGGGCGTGCCAATCGCGAACCGCGTCTTGGCGCGCGACGCCAGCTCGCGGGCGGTCTTGTTGTCACCACGGAGATAGGCGGCCTGTGCCGAGGCAAGGTCGGCCTGGGCATAGTCGCCCTTGCGGCCATAGGCCATCGCGAGCTGGGTATAGCCGAGCGGCGCCTCGGGCTCGCGCGCCACGGCGGCACGCAGTATGTTGATCGCATCGTCGGTGTAGGCCTTGTTGTCCGAAGCAACCAGCGCTTGGCCGAGCAGCATCTCGATCAGCGGTGAGCTGCCGGAGAGTTGCACCGCGCGGCGCAGCGGCGCGATCGCCTCACTGGGCCGGCCGCCTTCGAGCAGCGCCTGACCGCGCAATTCGTAGAAATAGGGATTGTTCGGCTGCACCTGGATCAAGCCGTCGATCTGCGCGATCGCCGAACGCAGATCGCCGTGCAGATAGGTCGTGATCGCGCGCGCATAGCGCGCCGGCAGGCTGGTGTTGGACAGCGGGTAGCGGCGATAAACTGTATCCTGCCGCTCCATGAAGCCCGAGATCTTGGCGCGCATCATGTCGTGACGCAGCTGCAGCGCCGGATCGTCCTTCTTGTCCCAATAGGGGCTCGAGCGCGCCAGTTCCTCCAGCGCCGAGACGCGATCGACCGGCATCGGGTGCGATTGCAGATAGGGGTCGGCACCGCGCGAGGCGAACAGGCTCTCATCGGTGAAGCGCTTGAACGTCTCGTACATGCCCCGGGCCGACTGGCCGGTCGCGGTCAGGAATCTGACGCCGGCGCGGTCGGCGTTTTCTTCCTGCTGGCGCTGATAGGACAGCAGCGTGCGCTGAATGACCGACTGCGGCGCCGAGATCGCGGCGGCACCGGCGCTGGAGAGGCCGCTTCCACCGCCGCCGCCCGCTGCACCTGCGGCCAGCGCGCCGACGCCGAGCAGCATCGCGATGATCATCTGGGTCTGCGCGCGAGCAGCTGGCGCCCGGCGCCATGATTTCGGCTGCGCGGTGCGCGGCAGATCGTCGCGGATAAGCGGCAGCGCACACACAGTTTCCAGTTTGACTTCAACCGCCAAGTTGATCTTGGCTATTTCCGCCATTTCTGAGGGGGAGTGACACATGGCAACGACAACCGTTGCCACGGCTGCGCCGGCGAGCGCCGGCAAGCCGTGGTACAAGATTCTCTATGTCCAGGTCCTGATCGCGATCGTGCTCGGCGCGCTGGTCGGCGCGTTCTGGCCCAGCCTTGCCACCAACGAGTGGATCAAGGCGCTCGGCGACGGCTTCATCAAGCTGATCAAGATGGTGATCGCGCCGATCATCTTCTGCACCGTGGTGTCGGGCATTGCCCATATCCAGGATGCCAAGAAGGTCGGCCGCATCGGCGTCAAGGCGCTGGTCTATTTCGAGGTGGTCTCGACCTTCGCGCTGGTGCTCGGCTTGCTGGTTGGCAATCTGGTCAGGCCGGGCGCAGGCTTTGGCAATGCGGCGGCGAACGCGCAGGCGGTTGCCGGCTATGCCAAGCAGGCGGAGGCGCAGAAGAGCGTCGACTTCGTGCTGCATATCATTCCGGACACCGTGGTGGGCGCATTCGCGCAGGGCGAGATCCTGCAGGTGCTGCTGTTCTCGGTGCTTTTCGGCTTCGCGCTCATGGGGCTGGGCGAGCGCGGCCACACCATCCGCTCGTTCATCGACGACGCCGCGCATGCGGTGTTCGGCGTGATCTCGATCGTGATGCGGGCGGCGCCGATCGGCGCGTTCGGCGCGATGGCCTTCACCATCGGCAAGTTCGGCACCGGCGCCATCCTCAACCTGATGGGGCTGATCGCGACGTTCTATCTGACCGCGGCGCTGTTCGTGTTCGTGGTGCTCGGCTTCATCGCGCGGACCGCCGGGTTCTCCATCTTCAAGTTCCTGGCCTATATCAAGGACGAGCTGTTGATCGTGCTCGGCACCTCGTCGTCCGAAAGCGCACTGCCGTCATTGATGGAGAAGCTCGAACGGCTCGGCTGCTCGAAGTCGGTGGTCGGCCTCGTGGTGCCCACGGGCTACTCGTTCAACCTCGACGGCACCAACATCTACATGACGCTGGCGACGTTGTTCATCGCGCAGGCGCTGGGCTTCGACCTCTCGTTCGGCCAGCAGCTCACGATCTTGATCGTGGCGATGCTGACCTCGAAGGGCGCCTCCGGCATCACCGGCGCGGGCTTCATCACGCTGGCGGCGACGCTTGCGGTGGTCGATCCGCGGCTGGTGCCGGGCATGGCGATCGTGCTCGGCATCGACAAGTTCATGAGCGAGTGCCGCGCGCTGACCAATCTGTGCGGCAACGGCGTCGCCTGCGTGATCGTCGCCTGGTGGGAGGGCGAGCTCGATCGCGACAAGCTCAATGCCAATCTCGCCCGGCAGATCGACCCGACCGACCTGGAGACCGCGCTGACGACGGATTAATTCGCGTCCGGAATCAGAACCGGTCCAGCCGATACGGCGAGGTATCCACGGCGGATGCCTCGCCGTTCATCGTTTCGGCCAGCACCCGCGCCGTCGCGGGGCCGAGCGTGAAGCCCTGATGGCCGTGGCCGAAATTCACCCACAGCCCGCGATGGCGGGGCGTTGGCCCGAGCACAGGCAGCATGTCGGTGGTGCAGGGGCGGGTGCCGAACCAGGGCTCGGGCTCGACGCGGCTGCCGATCTCGAGCAATTGCCGCGCCGCAGCTTCGGCATGGCCGAGCTGGATCGGCGTGGCCGGCGCGTCGGGACTGGTCAGCTCTGCGCCGGTGGTGATGCGGATGCCCTTGGCCATCGGCGCCATCGCGTAGCCATTCGCGGTGTCGACCAGCGGCAGGTCGAGCGATCGGCCGCCCTGGTAGTGCATGTGGTAGCCGCGCTTGCGCACCAGCGGGATCCGGTAGCCGAACTTGCGCAGCAATTGCGGTGACCACGGCCCGAGCGTGACCACGACGTGGGCGGCATCGATCCGGCCGCCATCGGTGGCGACCGACCAGCCGGACGCGGTCTCGGTCAGCGTCTGCGCGTCACCGCGCAGCAGCGTGCCGCCGAGGCGCTCGAACAACCCGGCGTAGGCCGAGACCAGACCGCCGGGGTCCGACACGGTCCACGGCTCGAGCCAGTGAATGGCGCCGGGCAGGTCGTCGCGCAGCAGGGGCTCCGCCCGGGCGAGCTCGCCGCCATCAAGCACACGGAATTTCACGCCGAAGTCACGCTGGTTCTCTTCTGCCACCGCGATCGCTTGCTCGAGCGCTGCCGGGTCGCGATGCAGCAGGCGATAGCCGGCGCGGCGGATCAGATTGTCGGCATGGGCCTCGCGGATCAGCGTGTCGTGCTCGGCAGTGGCGTAAGCGATCAGGCGCGCCCAGGCGATGGTGGCCTCGCGGTGCCGCTCGGGCGTCGAGTTCCACCAGTAGCGCAGCAGCGGACCCGCGTGCTGCGGCAGCGACGCCAGCCGATAGCGTACGTCGTTGGTGCGTCCCATCGCGATTCGGGCGAGTGTGGCGGGATCGCGCGGCATCGGATAGGGCCGCACCGCTTCGCTTTGAATGATCCCGGCGTTGCCGTAGCTGGTTTCCCGGCCCGGTTCCTTGCGGTCGACGAGCGTGACCGCCCAGCCGCGCCGCTGCAGATGCACCGCCGTGCTGACGCCCACCATGCCGCCGCCAAGAACGATCGCGCTTTGCATTGGGATCCGTCTCCGTCAGGCTCCGTCACGCCGGCGCCTGACGAACGGTTCGCCTGTCCAATAAAAACGCCCGGCGTGAACCGGGCGTTTTGACTTCCAGGGAGCGCTAGTTGCCGCCGCCGCCGAAGCGGCGCGACCACCAGCCCTTGCGGGTCGGAGCCTCGGCCGTAGCGGCCGGCGCCGCCTCCTGGGCAACGGCTGCGGGCTCAGGGGCAGCTTCCTCAGCCGGGCTCTGAGCCAGCGCGTGCGCTGGTGTTTCAGGCTGCGGGCTCGACGCGAAGCTGACCTTCTCGCGCACCGTCGAACGGCGCCGCTGCGCGCGGTCGCTTTCGGCGGCCGTGTCCTCGGCGGCTGCGGCAGCAGCCTCCGGCGCGGGCGCCGCAACGGCCTCGACAGGTGCAGCCTCGATCGGCTGCCATTCCTGCGGCTGGGCGAACAGCTCGGGCTGCGCGAGCAAGGGAGCCGGCTCCGCGTCATGGCTATCGAAATCGGCGACCGCGTCGGCGGCTTCCGGTGCTGCGGCAGGGCTCAGCTCGTCGGCGATCGATCCCGCGAGACCGTCATCCGGTCCGCTGCCGCGCCGGCGGCGGCCGCCACGACGTCCGCGGCGGCGCGGGCGGCGATCGCCGTTGCCGGCCTCACTTGCGGACTGGTCATCGCGGGCCGCGCCCTGCGCTTCGTCGCCTTCGTCCTCGTCACCCTCGGCATCTTGCGCGGCAACCGCCTCGGTGCCCTCGGGCAGGACATGCATCAGATCGCCGTCGTCGCGCGGCGGCTGCGTGCCCTCGCGCGCTTCGTTGGCACCACCGCGGCCGCGGCGCCGGCGGCGGCGCTTGCGGCGCTGGCCGTCGCCTTCGCCCTCGGCGGCAGAGGCTTCCTCGCCGGCGGCCTGCTCATCGGCAAGGCCTTCGGTCTCGTCGGTCTCGACCTCGTATTCGAACAGCTCTTCCTCGTCGTCGGCCTCATCGGCCTGGGCCGGCGCGGCGGCGGCCTGCGCGGCCAGCAGCGCCTTGGCGGCCTCGAGCGTATGCACCTGCTCGCCGCGATCGATGATGTAGGATTGCTGGCCGTGCACCGTGGCGTCGGCCACGATCGACAGCGAGACCCGGAAGGAGTCTTCGAGGTCGCGCAGATGGCCCCGTTTGTGATTGAGCACGTAGAGCGCCACGTCGGTGCGGGTGCGGACCACCAGATTGTGGGTCGCGCCCTTCATCAGGATTTCCTCGATGCCGCGCAGCAGCTGCAGCGCCACCGACGAGACCGAGCGGACATGACCGCTTCCGCCGCATTGCGGGCAGGGCTCGGTCGAGCTTTCGAGCACGCTGGCGCGGATGCGCTGGCGCGACATTTCCAGCAGGCCGAAATGCGAGATGCGGCCGACCTGGATCCGCGCGCGATCCTGGCGCAGGCAGTCGGACAGCTTGCGCTCGACCGCGCGGTTGTTGCGCTTCTCGTCCATGTCGATGAAGTCGATGACGATCAGGCCGGCGAGATCGCGCAGACGCAATTGACGCGCGACTTCTTCCGCCGCTTCCAGATTGGTCTTGAGCGCGGTGTCCTCGATATGGTGCTCGCGCGTGGCGCGGCCGGAGTTGACGTCGATCGAGACCAGCGCCTCGGTCTGGTTGATGACGATGTAGCCGCCGGAGCGCAGTTGCACGGTAGGCGAGAACATCGCGTCGAGTTGGCTTTCGACGCCCATGCGCGAGAACAGCGGCTGGCCGTCGCGATACTGCTTCACCGCGCGCACATTGGCCGGCATCAGCATCTTCATGAAATCGCGCGCTTCACGGTAGCCGGCTTCGCCCGCCACCTGAATCTCGTCGATCTCCTTGTTGTAGAGGTCGCGCAGCGAGCGCTTGATCAGCGAGCCTTCCTCGTAGACCAGCGTCGGCGCCTGCGACTTCAGCGTCAGGTCGCGCACCGTCTCCCACATCCGGATCAGGTACTCGAAGTCGCGCTTGATCTCCGGCTTGCTGCGGGAGGCGCCGGCGGTGCGCAGGATGATCCCCATGCCCTCGGGCACGTCGAGATCCTGCACCACTTCCTTGAGCCGCGAGCGGTCCTGCGCGGAGGTGATCTTGCGGCTGATGCCGCCGCCGCGCGCGGTGTTGGGCATCAACACGGCATAGCGGCCGGCGAGCGACAGATAGGTGGTCAGCGCGGCGCCCTTGTTGCCGCGCTCTTCCTTGACGACCTGCACCAGCATGACTTGCCGGCGCTTGATCACTTCCTGGATCTTGTACTGGCGGCGCGGGCGGAACGCGCGCTCCGGAACCTCCTCGAGCACATCGTCGCCGCCGACGGACTCGACGACATCCTCTTCCTCGCCGTCGTCCTCGTCGTCATCTTCGCCGGCCTCGTCGCCATGCCGGGCCTCGGACGCGGTCGCATCAGCCAACGGGGCGTATTCGGCGCCCGCGTGCTCATCCGGGCTGGCGTGAACTTCGTCCGCAGCGATATGCGGCGCGTCGTCGGCATGCGCGGCGTTCTCTTCGACCTGTTCCTGATGGGCCCGGTCAGGCTCATGATTGACCTCGACCGTCTCGACGGCCTCAGGCGCGGCAGACGCAACCGAGGCTTCGACCGCCGCGACCACGGGGTCGGACTGGGTGTCGGCGGCCGGCGCCTCGCTCACGGCCGGGGCGTGGTCGTGATCGTGCGCATGATCGTGGTCGTGATGGTCGTGGTCATGATGGTCATGGTCGTGATCGTCGTGACCATGACCATGGTGATGCTCGTGATCATGGTCGTGATGCTCATGGTCCTCGTGATGGGCATGATCATGCGGCTCATGCTCGTGGTCGTGACCTTCGTAGGCGACCACGCCATGATCGTGATGCCCGGCATCATGTTCATGCTGCCCGGCATCGACGGGGTGTTCGTGAGCCTCATTGGCCGGCTGCGCCTGCGCGTCGCCAGCACCCTCGATCACCTCACTCTGGACGCGCTCGCCATGGCCGCGGCGACGGGCGTTGCGATGGCGCGACCGGCGGCGATGGCCGCGATTCTCGTGCTCTTCCTCGGCCTCGCGATGGGCGCGTTCGTCGGCTTCGATCAGCGCCTGACGGTCGGCGACCGGGATCTGGTAGTAGTCGGGATGGATTTCGCTGAAGGCAAGGAAGCCGTGCCGGTTGCCGCCATACTCGATGAAGGCGGCCTGCAGCGACGGCTCTACGCGCGTAACCTTGGCGAGGTAAATGTTGCCGCGCAGCTGCTTGCGCTGGGCGGTCTCGAAATCAAACTCTTCGACGCGATTGCCACGGACCACGACGACCCGGGTCTCTTCCGGGTGGGTGGCATCGATCAACATCTTGTTGGGCATTTTGGAGCTCTTGGCGGCGGCGGGCGCGGATCATGGCGCGCGCAAATAGCGCCGCCCGGTGACGCGACGGTCCACCTGATTCGGGGGTGAGGGGAAGGCCAAAACGCGTCTCGCGGCGCAGCGCCGGACGGGAACCCACCGGGATGATGCGACGGGCGAAGCTTTCACCTCGCGTCAGCGCGATCATTCGGGGGATCCTGGTCGGCAATACAGTCTGGCGCATTAAGCGTCGGCCCGTCTAAACATGTTGGCGGCGAGAAATACCGCCGTATCTTTTGCTGAAGACCCCGCCTGGCGCCGAAGCGCCTGCCGGCCATCGCATATCGAGGCCCCAAGGGACCGGATAATCAGTTATGCCGTGTCTCAAACCGTCCCTCTGGCGAGGGAGTGTGCCTGGGACCGGACGCCGCTCGGGCTCGAATCCGCCACTCCATGTCAGCCGCGCGCGGCGCTGGCTGGGGAGGGACCGGAAAAACACGGCGGGATCTTCGATCTGGAAGGTTCCACCGCTGCACCGGGAGGCTGAACGCGACACAACCGGGAGTACTAGCCGTCAGCACCCCGTACATACGTGGATTGACAGCCGCGTGCAAGGGAAGCGTCACGCCGCCGCAACACTCGGTTCTTTTCGCCTGAGTGTCATTAGGGCGTGATTAACCGTCCGGTTCTAATGCGGTAAGAAGCAGTCGGGAGGCTCCGAATCGGGTGGCGAGCCGTGCAAATCACCTTGTTTTTCTGGGATGCGGGCTGTTGTGCGCCGCAGCATTGATGTTTGCCATAGCCAGCGCTCCGAGCGCCGCCGAGGGACCGCAGGGCGGCCAGGCTGCCCCGGCCGCCGGTGCCCCCGCCGCCCCGAATTTCCCGGTCGCATCCGGTGCCAGGCTCGCCGGCGACGACAAGCAGACCCGATTCATCCTCGACCTCGACCGCAAGATCGAGTTTCGCGCCTTTCCGCTGGCCGACCCTTACCGGGTCGTCGTCGACATCCCGCAGGTCAATTTCCAGCTCGCGGCCGGTACCGGCTCGGCGGGCCGGGGACTGGTGAAGGCATTCCGCTATGGGCTGGTGATGCCGGGCGGCTCCCGAATCGTGTTCGACCTGGCCGGGCCGGTGAAGATCGCCAATTCCTACGTGCTCGATGCCGCCAATGGCCAGCCGCCGCGGCTGGTGCTGGACTTCGAAGCGGTCGATCGCACCGCGTTCGTGCAGTCGCTTGCGCCCGAGAGCCGGCCCGAACTGAAGCCCGCGATTTCCGATGCAAACACCAGCAGCAACACCGTCACGGTTCCGCCGGTCACGACAGCGGCGCTGCCCCCGGTCGCGGTCACCGATCCCCGTCCGTTGATCGTGATCGATCCCGGTCACGGCGGCATCGATAACGGGACCCAGTCCGGCGGCGAGACGGAGAAGAATCTGGTGCTGGGCTTTGGCCTTGCCCTGCGCGACCGGATCGAGAAGTCCGGCAAGTATCGGGTGGTCATGACCCGGTCCGACGACACGTTCATTCCGCTGAATGACCGGGTGAAGATCGCCCGCACCCAGTCGGCGGCGCTGTTCGTCTCGATTCATGCCGACGCGCTGCCGCGCCGCGAGGGCGATGCCCAGGGCGCCACGATCTACACGGTGTCGGACAAGGCTTCCGACGCCGAGGCTGAGCGGCTGGCCGAGACGGAAAACAAGGCCGACGCCATAGCTGGCGTGAACCTGACGGACGAGCCGACCGAGGTCGCCGACATCCTGATCGACCTCGCGCAGCGCGAAACCAAGACCTTTTCCAACCGCTTCGCCCGTCTTCTGATGGATGAGATGAAGACCTCGGTGCGGATGCACAAGCATCCGCTCAAATCGGCCGGTTTCCGGGTGCTGAAGGCCCCCGACGTGCCGTCCGTGCTGGTCGAGATCGGCTACGTCTCCAACAAGGGCGACCTCGAGCACCTGGTCTCCGAGAGCTGGCGGAACAAGGCCGTCGGCGCGATGGCCCAGGCGATCGACGCGTTCTTCGCCAAACGGCTGGCAACCGCCGGACCGGCAAAGTGAAACTGGCCGCCTGAAAAGCCCGCTCCGTTGCCGGGAAGCCCTAGTTTGGCCACAGCGGCGACGGTATAGACAATGGACCGCAGGCCCGCAGAATCGACCATATTGTCCGGCGGCTCTTGTATTTTCGCGTGCGCAGGGCAGCTCGCTGGGCCAAGGCTTCGTTGTGTAAGGCCTCGTTGTTTGAGCCTTCGTTGTGCGAGGCTTTGTTGTGTGAGGCTTTCGCACTTTTGGACAGGCGCTCCCGACGACTGAGCGCCGGAGGGTAGGAACGGAACGTCGATAATGCGCCTGCTCGTGCGGTTCATGGGTTTCTTGTTCGCCGCCGGAACCGTTGTGTTCCTGGTTGGTGTCGCCGCCGTCGCAGGCGCGATCTGGCATTTCTCCAAGGATCTGCCCGACTACTCGCAGCTCCAGGATTACGAGCCGCCGGTGATGACCCGCGTGCATGCCTCCGATGGCGCGCTGCTCGGCGAATACTCCAAGGAGCGCCGGCTCTATCTGCCGATCCAGGCGGTGCCGAAGCTCGTGATCAACGCGTTCCTCGCCGCCGAGGACAAGAACTTCTACGAGCACGGCGGCATCGACTATCAGGGCATGGCGCGCGCCGCCGTTCTCTATGCGCAGAACTACGGCTCGAACCGCCGCCCGCAGGGTGCCTCGACTATCACCCAGCAGGTCGCGAAGAACTTCCTGCTCACCAACGAAGTGTCGTTCGCCCGCAAGATCAAGGAAGCCTTGCTGGCGATGCGCATCGAGCGCGCCTATTCCAAGGACCGCATCCTCGAACTTTATCTCAACGAAATCTATCTCGGGCTCGGCGCCTACGGCATCGCGGCGGCGTCGCTGGTCTATTTCGACAAGTCGGTCAACGAGCTGACGATCGCGGAGGCGTCCTATCTCGCCGCGCTGCCGAAGGCACCGGCTGCATTGCATCCCGTGCGCAACCGCGATCGCGCGATCGAGCGCCGCAACTATGTGATCGATCGCCTGCTCGAGAACGGCTGGATCAAGCAGGCCGACGCCGACAAGGCGCGCAAGGACCCGCTCGTCGTCACCAGCCGTTCCAATGGCGCGCACATCTTCGCCGGCGAATATTTCGCCGAGGAGGTTCGCCGCGACATCTTCGAGCGCTACGGCGAAAAGAAACTCTACGAGGGCGGGCTGTCGGTCCGCACCACGCTGGATCCCAAGATCCAGGTGATGGCGCGCAAGACCATGGTGGCGGGGCTCGTCAATTACGATGAGGCGCAGGGCTGGCGCGGCGCGCTCCACAAGCTCGATGTGTCGGGCGACTGGGGCGTCAAGCTTGCCGACGTCAAATCGCTCTCCGACATCTCGCCATGGCGGATGGCCGTGGTGCTGGAGACCAGCGACCAGTCGGCGCGGATCGGCTTCCAGCCGGGCCGCGAGCTCGGTGGCGCGGTCAGCAAGGAGCGGCAGACCGGCATCATCACGATGGATGGGGTGCGCTGGGCCAAGGCCAAGGGCAAGGCGCCGACGGCGGTTTCGCAGGTGCTGCAGCCGGGCGACGTGATCTATGCCGATCCGCTGGTGACCAAGGAGGGCACGGCGGTCGAAGGCCAGTACCGCCTGCGGCAATTGCCCGAAGTCTCCGGCGCGATGGTGGCGATGGATCCGTGGACCGGCCGCGTGCTCGCGATGGTCGGCGGCTTCTCGTTCGACCAGAGCCAGTTCAACCGCGCGACGCAGGCCTACCGGCAGCCCGGATCGTCGTTCAAGCCCATCGTGTACTCGTCGGCGCTGGACAACGGCTACACGCCGTCGACCACCGTGATCGATGCGCCGATCGAGATCGATCAGGGGCAGGGCGGCGGCGTGTGGCGTCCGGAGAACTATTCGACCGGCAAGTATTACGGCCCGACCACGCTGCGGAACGCGCTGCAACGCTCGCTCAACACCGTCACGGTGCGCCTCGCGCAGGACATCGGCATGCCGCTGGTCGGCGAGTATGCAAAACGCTTCGGCGTCTATGACGAACTGCCGAACTATCTGTCGTATGCGCTGGGTGCCGGTGAAACCACCGTCATGCGCATGGTTACCGCGTATTCGATGTTCGCCAATGGCGGCCGTCGCGTGAAGCCGACGCTGATCGATCGCATCCAGGACCGCTACGGCCACACCATCTTCAAGCACGACACCCGCGAATGCCGCGGCTGCGACGCGCCCGGAGGCTGGAAGAGCCAGCCCGAGCCGCAACTCGTCGACCGCCGCGAGCAGGTGCTCGATCCGATGACCGCCTACCAGATCACCGAGATGATGGAAGGCGTGGTCCAGCGCGGCACCGCCACCGTCGTCAAGGAGGTCGGCAAGCCGATCGCCGGCAAGACCGGCACCACCAACGACGAGAAGGACGTCTGGTTCGTCGGCTTCTCGCCGGATCTCGCGGTCGGCGTCTACATGGGCTACGACAAGCCGCGCAATCTTGGCCGCGCCGCTACCGGCGGCCACGTCGCAGCGCCAATCGCCCGCGACTTCCTCAAGCTTGCGCTCGCCGACAAGCCGCCGACGCCGTTCAAGGTTCCGGCCGGCATCAAGCTGATCCGCGTCGACGCCAAGTCCGGCATGCGAGCCGGCCCCGGCGATAGCGGCAACACCATCCTCGAGGCCTTCAAGCCGGGCACCGCGCCGCCGGACAACTATTCGGTGATCGGCGTCGCCGATGCCGACGGCCGTGGACCCGGTCCCGGCCCCCAGCCGTCGCAGAGTGGTGGACAGCCTGATGGCGGCTTCTTCATGCGTCCGGGAACCGGCGGGCTGTATTAATCGGCTTCGTGCCCAAATCGCCGGGATAAGCCGATTGCGCTTTGCCGCGCCGGCCGCTACATCCCCGGCAAGCTTTTTTGCCAACACCTGAAAGACCATGCGCGCGGAAATCGAACGCCTTGTTGAAGAGATCAAGCAGTCAGTCGGGCTGCTGAGGAGGCATCTTTGACGTCGATCAATCGACGGCACGCCTCGCTGAGCTGAATAAGCTCGCTGAAGACCCCAATCTCTGGAACGATCCCCAGAAGGCCCAGCGGCTGATGCAGGAGCGTACCTCGCTGGAGGACGCGCTCTCTGGAATCGGCAAGGTCGAGCGCGAGCTCGAGGATCAGGTCGGCATGATCGAGCTCGGCGAGGCCGAGAACGATGCGGCCGTGGTCGCCGAGGCCGAGAAGGCGCTCAAGGACCTAAAGAAGGAGGTCGCCCGGCGCGAGCTCGAGGCGCTGCTCTCGGGCGAGGCTGACAAGTTCGATTCCTATCTCGAAGTTCATGCCGGCGCAGGCGGCACCGAGAGCCAGGACTGGGCGCAGATGCTGCTGCGCATGTACACGCGATGGGCGGAGAAGCACGGTTTCAAGATCGAGTTTCTCGAGGAGTCGCAGGGCGAAGAGGCCGGCATTAAGTCCGCCACCATCCAGATCTCCGGCCACAATGCCTATGGCTGGCTGAAGACCGAGGCCGGCGTGCATCGCCTGGTGCGGATCTCGCCGTTCGACTCGAATGCGCGGCGGCACACCTCGTTCTCGTCGGTGCAGATTTTCCCCGTGATCGACGACAGCATCAAGATCGAGATCAAGGAGGCCGACGTCCGCACCGACACCATGCGGTCGGGCGGCGCCGGCGGTCAGCACGTCAACAAGACCGAGTCGGCGGTGCGCTTGACGCACATCCCGACCGGCATCGCGGTGGTCTGCCAGGCCGGCCGCTCCCAGCACAAGAACCGGGCGCAGGCCTGGGACATGCTGCGCGCACGGCTGTATGAGATGGAGCTGAAGAAGCGCGAGGAGCAGGCCGCTGCCGATCAGGCCGCCAAGACCGACATCGGCTGGGGTCACCAGATCCGCTCCTACGTGCTGCAGCCCTATCAGATGGTGAAGGATTTGCGCACCGGCGTGCAGACCTCCGACACGTCGGGCGTGCTCGACGGCGATCTCGATGAATTCATGGCGGCGACGCTGGCGCAGCGTGCCTTCGGCACCGAGCCCGGCTCCGTCGAGGATGTGGATTAGCCCATGCCACGCGTCGCTTTCATCGGATTGGGACGCATGGGCCACGGGATGGCCGGCCGTTACCTCGATGCCGGCTTCACGGTCGCGGTGTGGAACCGCAGCAAGGCCAAGGCCGAGGATTTGATCGCGCGCGGGGCGCAATGGGCGACCTCGCCGGAGGATGCCGCGATCGATGCCGATGCCGTCGTGACCATGGTCGCCGACGATGAGGCATCGCGAGCGGTCTGGCTGACCAAGGACGGCGCCGCCGCGACCATGAAGGCCGGCACGCTCGCGATCGAATGCTCCACGGTCTCCTACCAGCACACGCTCGACATGGCGCACGAGTTGCGCAGCCGCGGCCTGATCTACATCGATTGTCCCGTCACCGGCCTGCCGGAAGCGGCGGCGGCCGGCAAGCTGACGCTGCTGGTGGGAGCTGATCCCGCTGATCTAGAGCGGGCGCATCCGTTCCTCACTCCGATCGGCAGCACGATCCGTCATTTCGGCGCGGTCGGCACCGGCACCGTGTTCAAGCTGATCAACAATCTGATCGGCGCAGTGCAGATCGCAAGCCTCGCCGAGGGCGTTGCGATCGCCGAGCAGGCCGGCCTCGACATGCAGCTGGTGGCCGAGGCGCTTTCGACCGGCGCGATCGCGAGCCCGCAGGTGATCCGCCACTCCAGGCGGATGATCGACCGCAACTTCTCCGGCGCGTCGTTCACTGCGGCGCTGCGTCACAAGGATGCGGATTACGCCGTGCGGCTGGCCGAGGCGCTGCTGCCCGGCGTGCCGGTGAGCCGCGCCGCGCTGGCCGCCTATGACAAGGCGAAGGCCCATGCGCCCGATGGCGATGAAGGCCAGATGATCGAGATCGTGTCGCGGCCGAAATAGGCGGGGCCGCCATTCACGGAAATCGGGTGGGAATATTCGCAAGCCTGCGCTAGTCACCTGTTCGAGTGCAGGTGAGTGCCCGACATGCCTTCCACCGACAACCGCATTGATAGCCGCGACTGGGGGCTGCTGGGTCTGCTGTCGGTGCTCTGGGGTGGGTCGTTCTTCTTCAACGGCGTGATCCTGCGCGAATTGCCGCCGCTGACCCTGGTGCTGCTCCGCGTGGTGCTCGGCACCGTGCTCTTGCTGCCGCTGCTGCGGGCCGCGAAGATCGAATGGCCGCGCGGCGCGTCCGGATGGGCGCCGTTTGTCGCGATGGGGCTGTTCAACAATGTGCTGCCGTTCTCGCTGATCGTGTTCGGGCAGACCTATATCCCGAGTGGCCTCGCCTCGATCCTCAATGCGACGACGCCGCTGTTTACGGTGGTCGTGATGGCGGCCGCCGGCGAGGAGCGGTTGCAGGCGCGCCGCGTGGCGGGCGTGGTGGTCGGCCTGATCGGGGTCGCGATCCTGCATGGCGATGCGCTCGGTTTCGAGAGCCGGCAGGGCATCGGCATCCTGCTGTGCCTCGCCGGCGCCTTCAGCTACGGCATTGCGGCGCTGGTCGGGCGGCGGCTGCCACAGCGGGTGCCGCCACTGGGCACGGCGACGTTCCAGATGATCGCATCGGCCGCGATGATGGCGCCCGTTGCCGGTGTGGTGGAGCGGCCGTGGCTGCTGCCGATGCCGCATCCGACGATATGGCTCGCGGTGCTCGGGCTCGCGGCGCTGTCGACGGCGCTGGCCTACATCGTGTTCTTTCGGATCCTGCAGCGCTCCGGCGCGACCAATGTGATGCTGGTGACGCTGCTCATCCCGGTGACCGCGATGCTGCTCGGCACGCTCGTGCTCGGCGAGCCGGTCGCGCCGCGCGAGGTGATCGGCGCGCTCGTGATCGCCAGCGCGCTGCTCCTGATCGACGGCCGCGTGCTGGGCTGGTTCAGCCGCGCGCCTGCTTCCACGCCGCATACCAGCCGGTGAAGCGGCCACTGTCGCGTTCGCCGCCGTGCCAGGCCGCATAGGTGGTGCCGTCGTCGGCGACCAGCACCACCGCATCGAGCCCCCTGGAGCGGCGCAGCGTGTCGATCGCCTGCGCCGGCGTCTGCGCGATTGGACCCGCGACGTTGAACGAGGTGTTGACCGACATCTCGACGCCGATATGGCGGCCGAGCGCCTTCAGATAGGCATAGGTGAGGGGATCGTCGGTCTCGCGCACGATCTGGATGCGGCCGGTGCCGTCGGCATGCACCACCGCCGGAATTTTCTCACGCGCCTCCGGCTTCGAATGCGCGGTCAGCACCATGTAGTTATAGGCGTTGTAGTCGCCGTCGGACGCGCCGTCTTTGAGCTCGAAATAGTCGCGCGCGGCCTGCAGCGTCGCCATCGGCGCCAACGGCCGGATCGCCTCGCGATATTTGACGCGCTCGTTGAGCCGCTCGCGCACACGCGGGTCGCAGGGGTTGGCGAGGATCGAGCGATGGCCGAGCGCGCGCGGGCCGGTTTCGGCCGCGCCCTGATAGATCGCGATCACGCCGCCTTGCGCCACCATGCTCGCCATCAGATCCGCGATCGCGTCGCGGCCTTGCGGCGTCGAGACGTTGCCGATCTCCATCGAGGCGACGTCGCCGTTCCTGAGCGCCGTCGTGATATCGGCGTTCGAGGGCGGCAGCCCGCAATAGAATGCGTGCGACAGCGGCGCACCGCGCGGGGCGCCCGCCATATGGGCGAACAGCCAGGCGGCGCCGATCGGCACGCCGGGATCGCCGGGCACCGGCGGCACCCACATATGCAGCCGCGTCTTGCGACCCTGCGCGCGCTCAAACCAGGCTTCGTCGAAATGCTCGAGCAGACGCATGTTGCCGAGCGCGTTCAGCGCCACGCCGCCGGTCAGCACCAGGCGGTCGGTGCCGGTGACGCGCAAGAGATGATCGATGACATGGATCATCGCGTCCTCGAACACCAACTGCGTCGCGGCGGCCTTGTCGAGCCGGTCCTTGGTGTCGGGACGATGATTGATGTCCTCGACACGCAGCACGGCGTCGGGATTCCAGAGCTGGTCGGAGCGCAGCGGCGGGCCCAGGATATCGATCAGCGGTTGATGGTAGGGATTGTCGGCGGGATCGGCATACCAGTTGGCCATCGCGCGATTGAGCCGCACGGTGCCGCCCGGCCCGAGCTGCAGCACCGCCTTCAGCCGCTGGTAATACGGATTGGTGGCGCGGTTCATGTCGCCCCAGGCGGCGGCGCCCATATAGCGGCCCTCGCTGGACAGCCAGGTCCAGCCGCCCTGGCTCGACGAGATCACGGTGTAGAAGGCGCCGAGCGAGTCGAACAGGCTCTCGTTGCAATAGAACTGCTTCATCTCGCCGTTCTCGGCGGCATAGAGCGAGATCGAGCCGACATCGCCGGTGCCGTCAAGCACCGCGATCGCAACCCGCTCGCGCTGATCTGCGAACGGCGAGGCCGTGAACGAGTACCAGGCGTGATTGTCGTGATGCGGCATGCAGATCAGCGGCAACTGCTCGCCGAGCCCGTACATCTGGCCGAGCCGGCGTGACAGCCGCCGCACCTGATCGAGCTGCCGCAGATTGATCGCGGGCGCGATCGGGGCGCGAAGCAATTTGAGGCTTGCCGGCGCTTCCTCCAGCGAGGTGCGGATCAGCATCGCCAGCAGCGCGGGATAGTCCCATGTCGTGACGAAGGCGGCGATGTCACCGATATCGCGGCCCATCCGCTGCAGCACCTTGCGCATGTCGTCGAGCGCATGCTGCGGAAACTCGTTGGTGTGCTTGTTGCCGGAAAAGCGCTCTTCCTCGTTGTTGAGGATCAGCCGCGGTCCGTCCTTCTGGGTGACCTCGACCAGCGCAACGCCGGTGTTGTGCGTGCCGGGGCAGGCGAGACCCGCGATGTAGATGGTCTCGCCGCGCTGCAGCCGCTCGCGGATCGAGGCGATCGTGCGCTGCGCGAACTCGCCGTTGGCCTTGTGCAGGCCACGCTTCGCCAGCACAGATTCACCGAGGCGGCGCGTGAGCTCATAGCCCGCGACCGCAATACGCGGATGCCGCGGACCGGTACGAATGTCCGGTTTACGCAATCAGAACGCCTCGACTCGTGAGCCCCAGATCGACCTTCAATCACAAATAGCGCCAGGCAACAATGCCGTTTCGCCCAACGGAAATACCCGGCGCTTGCCAGCACATGCGTCTCTTGCGAGACTTGCCGCCAAAACCAACGACAAAAATCGGGGAGAAAACGATGCCGGCTCGTCTCGGATATATTGGCGCAATCGCGGCGTTCGCAAGTGCCGCACTGATCGCGACCTCGGCCACGGCGCAGAAGAAATACGATCCCGGCGCGAGTGATGGCGAAATCAAGATCGGCAATATCATGCCATATAGCGGCCCGGCGTCGTCCTATGGTGTGATCGGCAAGACCGAGGCCGCGTTCTTCAAGATGATCAACGACCAGGGCGGCATCAACGGCCGCAAGATCAACTTCATCAGCTACGACGACGCCTATTCGCCGCCGAAGGCGATCGAGCAGGCGCGCAAGCTGGTCGAGAGCGACGAGGTGCTCTTGATCTTCCAGCCGCTCGGCACGCCGTCCAATTCGGCGATCATGAAGTACATGAATGCCAAGAAGGTGCCGCAATTGTTCGTCGCCTCGGGCGGCGCCAAATTCGGCGATCCCAGGAACTTCCCTGGACGATGGGCTTTCAGCCCAACTACCAGAGCGAGGGACGCATCTACGCTAAATACATTCGCGACAATTTCCCGAACAGCAAGATCGCGGTGTTCTGGCAGAACGACGATGCCGGCAAGGATCAGTTCAAGGGCCTGAAGGACGGGCTCGGCGACAAGGTCGGCATGATCATCGCCGACAAGTCCTACGAGGTCTCCGATCCCTCGATCGATTCGCAGATCGTCGCGCTGCACGATTCCGGCGCCGACATCTTCTTCTCCTGGGCGGCGCCGAAGGGATCGGCACAGGCGATCCGCAAGGTCGGCGAGCTCGGCTGGAAGCCAAAGTTCTTCCTCGCCAACACCGCGACCACGGTCGCCTCGGTGCTGAAGCCTGCCGGGCTCGAATATTCCAAGGGCATCATCTCGACCCAATATCTGAAGGATCCGACCGACCCGACCTGGGACAAGGATCCCGCGGTCGTGAAGTGGCGCGGCTTTATGGACAAATACTATCCTGAGGGGGACAAGGCCAATTTCAACAGCGTCTATGGCTATGTGCAGTCGGAGGCCATGGTGCAGGTGTTGAAGCAGTGCGGCGACAATCTCACGCGCGAGAACGTCATGAAGCAGGCGGCCAGCCTGAAGAACTTCCACTCCGACCTGATGCTGCCGGGCATCATGGTCAACACCTCGCCGGACGACTACTACCCGATCGAGCAGATGCAACTGATGCGGTTCAACGGCGAGGCCTGGGAGCTGTTCGGCGACGTGATCACGGGCGAGGTCGGGCACGACGCGACGCGGTAGGATCGGCATTTTTCGATACTCCCGTCATTGCGAGCGAAGCGAAGCAATCCAGCCCTCAGCATTTGCGGAACGATGGATTGCTTCGTCGCTTCGCTCCTCGCAATGACGGAATGAGTTCTGATTCAACTGTCAGATCGCTTGTTCGGTGTCATCACCCGCGAATGCGGGTGATCCAGTATTCCAGAGGCCGCAGTGTTTGAGCCGAGAGGCCGCGGCGTACTGGATCGCCCGGTCGAGCCGGGCGATGACAGTGTGGGTGGGGACGCAGCTTCGCATTCTCGCGACATGGTCGTCCGAGCTTTGCTCTTCGTTCCGCCCGTTCCCTGCGCGATAGTTTCACGGCTTACTTCGTGCTCTCCCCGCCGAGACTTGGCTTTTTTGTCACCGCCTCCGCGAAGATGCTTCGCATCTCGCGGGGGGGCCGCTGGGTCGTTCTGTCGCATCTCTCGAAACGGGCCGACGAGCGCAGCCACTCGTGCTCAGCTCCAACGTCCCAGGTTGGGTGGCACAAATCATCGCATCAAGTCTGCGACAGAAATCAGTCCTCAGCTTTACTCAGAGCCAGGATCATCGGCGACGGCGCACTGCACACGATCGCTGGCGCCTCAGCGCCGGCGCAGAACGTACACTCCGGCATAATCGCACTCTTCAAATCCGGGCGGCGTGGCCGCCTGTTCAAATAGCTCGGCAGATACGCGATTGATATCGTGCCGGTGCTGAGGTGGGTTAGGCATGACGTATGCTGCCTGATAGACGCGAGACATGTAGAGATAAAACCCGACGGATTCGAATGCGACGATCTCGAAATCCTTGGAGACGAAGTCCTCGAAGCTTTTCTTGCTGATTAGACGATTGTACTCGACGACGGTAACTGCCTGCAGCCCGGCCTTTTGGCGATATCGATTTAGAGCTTCCCAACCTTCTGTCCAACCTTCGCTCAGCAGGTAAAGTCCACCGGGCTTCACGACGCTGGCGATTTGATTGATCGCCTGCTTCTGCAGGTCCCAGGTCGGCAGGTTGATCAGGCAGCGAATGGTAACAGCTATGTCCGCTTGACCGAACTGGCGCGTGACAGGTTCAAGGTTCAGGACATCCGCTTGAGCAAAGCTGAGATTTTCGAGCCCCTGGCGCTGTGCCATGTCATTTGCGGCTTCGACAAAGGCAGGAATATAGTCGAAGCCCAATACCTCGCGTGCCTTCCTGGCGAACCGGGCGCTCGAGTGGCCATCGCCTGCGCCGATATCAAAAACCGTCGATCCGGTGGCCAGCCATCTTTCGATGGAAGCTTCAACCACCGTCTGCAGATACGGGTCGCGCGCGGTCGGACGTAGGCCGTCGGCATCCACCGGCTTTTCGGCCGCAGTCCGCCAGTAGTTTTCTATATCCGAAAGCGTAGGGGCCATTATGTGCTTTCCTTGCTCCTGACGACGTCATTGCTATGGATTCGGCTGGGGCATCTCGCTTGGCAATGTAACTCTCGCCGCCAGGTTTTTCATTGCCTCGGGAGTCGCCAATCTTGATGCTGCCGGATCTGTCGAGAATGACATTTGGGTCAATCTATGTGCGTTTTGCTACCGCGTTGCCGCGTCGCTCGGGGAGATCGCCGATAGACATGCGACGATTATCTAAGGGTCTTCTTTTCCGCCTGGAGCGTTTTGATGGCTGCTTTCAACTCGTCAACAAGTCCCATCCGGAACCCCTCAGCTAATTCTGGGTAGTCACTACCACCACCCCCCCAGCCGAGCAACCCGAGCCGTCGTTGGCGGAGGCGGTCTCTTCATTGGAGAACTCATTGTGACTTCTGGAATATTTGCCGCTGCCGGTTGGATTTTGCCGCAGCCCGCGTGCTAGCCGGTCCGGCATCCGTTCTCGTCGGATTCAATTCGTTCCGGCGGCTACCGTTTCAATGCGACGACCTCTGCCGCGGCACCTTTCGCCAAAATCTTCTCCGGCTGCCGCGCCCGCTCCGCCATGCCGCCGGCGACGCCGACGCCGATCACGTACATCCAACCTTCGTGAAAATCGGACAGATGCGAGTTGAGCAGCGAGCTCGTGATGTTCTGCACGACGACGGCAAGCCCGATCCAGGTGACGAGATCGCGGCTAACGAGATCGCGGCCGGTGAACAGGCGGATGTGGCTATACCACATGGCGTAGAGCAACAAGATGCCGGCAAGCCCCCACTGGATTCCGACATTGAAGGTCTGGTTGTGCGGATTGTTGATCACCTCGGCCTGCAGGCCGGTCTGTCCGGCGGCATCCTGCGTGAACATGTGCTTGATCGCGCCGGTGCCGTGCCCGAGCCATGGCGCCCCGGCGATGAATTTCACCGACTTCCGCCAATAGGTCAGCCGCTGCGCGGTGGAGGCGATGCCGGAGGTGTCGTGCGCGCGATACTCGATGCCGACATCGGCGATACGCTGGCGCAGATAGGGGGATGTGGTCCAGACCAAAAGGCTCGCTGCGGCGACAGCGGCGAACAAGAGCCGCGTGGCGCGTCGTGACAAATGCAGCGAAGCGAACAGGATCAGGAGCACCGGTATGTAGACCAGCGCGGTCCGCGCCGAGACGACATAGAACATGTTGGCGAGGAACAGCAGGATCAGCGCGAGGCAGCCTGCCGCGATGCGCCATTGCCGGGCCTGCAGCGCCGTCAATGCCGGCAGCGCCAGCGCGAAGGCGCACAGCGCGAATTCCTGGCTCTGGTCGACATAGTTCTTGACCGGCACGCCTGCGGACGCGGTGTGCGCGAGCTTGAGCTGCGGCAACGCCAGCACGATCCAGGACAGGATCATCATCAGCGTGCACGAGGCCAGAAAGGCGATGAAGACCCAGAGCCCGCGCTGCGAGCGCTGGAAGTAGCCGAGCAGGAACGGCAGCAGCAGCAGCTTGCTGAGCGGCTTGATGCCGTGCAGCCGTTCGGTCCAGTCGGCCTCCGACCAGGCCAGGCCGACCAGCGCGAGCGCGACCAATGCGATCGGCAACGCAAAGGACGGCCGTGCGAGATCGAGAACGAATTGCTCCCAGTCGATGGTCGGGAGCACCGCGACAAGCCACAGCAGCATGAAGACGGCGAGCGCGGTCGTCGACCAGGGCAGCGACGCCGCGGCCAGCGCGATCATTGTATCGGTGGCGCGGAGGTAGGCGACCGAGCCGGGCCAGGCGCGGACACGGTCGCGCCATCGCATCGGCGGTTCGATGGCAAGACCAATGGCGTCGGAATCGGTGGTCATGACCGGTCACACGCCGTGTGCGGTCGCGCTGTGGAATGTAACCATCGCGGCGGACAGCGCCGCGGCGGCGGCCGCGATTTCGGGGGCAGCCCGATGGGACAGCAGGTCGCGCGCCTGGGTATGATGGCCGAAGCGCTCGGCGAGCTCGGTCCGGCGCTCGCGGATCCGCTCGCGCCATTGCTCCTGCTGCGCCAGAACGCGCCGCACCGAGGCGCAGATCGATTCGGTCGAGAACGGATCGAAATAGTCTGCAAGCTCGCCCGCGACCTCGCGGAACACGGCAATATCGGAGCACAGTACGGGGGTATTCGCCGCAAATGCCTCGATGATCGGGACGCCGAAGCCTTCAGCGAGGCTCGGCATGATCAGGCCATGCGCGCCCGCGATCAGCGCCACCTTCTCGTGCTCATCGACATAGCCGGAGAAGCGGACGTTTTTCGGCTGGTTGCGCGCCTGATTGGCGCCGCCGGCATAGCCGATCACGATGAGATCAGCCTCCGGCAGCTTGCGGAAAGCGCGGATGACGGCCGCGAGGTTCTTGCGCGGCTCATTCGAGACGATGACGACGAAGCTCGGCCGTGCCGGAACGGCGGTGGTCACCGGCGCAAGCGGCGCTTCCGCCACGTCGAAACAGGTCCGCGGATAGACCACCCGCGTCGGAATGTGCGCATATTGCGGGAGCAGGGCGCGGAAGCGGTTCATGCTGTAGTTCGAGACGAAGGCGAGCTCGTCGGCCTGATGCACGCTGGTTAGAAGCCGCGACAGGAACAGGCGGGTCGCGATGTCATCCAGCTTGAGATCGGTGATCGGCAACAGGTCGTGGACCACGCAGATCACCTTGGCGCTCGGATGACGCTTGATCGCAACCCGGGTCGGGGTGTCGATGAGAATGACGTCATAGTCGCGCGCGTCGACCCGCGGCGGGGGCAGCCGGGTCAAGGCCGACGTGTCCTGATAGCTGTAGAAGCCGGGCTCGAGCAGGAAATCGCCGAACAATTCGAGATGGCGCAAATCGGTCGGAATGTATTCGAGGCCCTCGGTCCGGTTCTCGATCAGCTTGACGCTGGTAGGCAGCAGACGAACCGAGCGCAGGAAGGCGATGATGAATTCAAGCGAGGTCGCCGCCTTGAGCTTGTGCTTGAACCAGTCGACGGTGCGGCGCAGGCCGCCGCGCATGATCGGCGAGTTCATGTCAGTTTCATCGAGGAAACGATAGAGCGCGAGCAGCTCGATCAGCCGTGAGTCCTGGGGCAGCAAGCGCGTCCGCTGCTGCCTGCGGCGCAGTTTCCGATAGCGGCGCGTGGTCTCCACGACGAGCGTCAATTGATGTCCGTCGCCGGCGAGCGAGCGGATCAATTCGCGCGTGAAGTGGAAGATGCCGCGCTTGTGGTTGGGTTCGCCGAGCGCCTCGCTGACGACCAGGATCTTTGTCATGCGCTGATTTCTCTGAGCTCGAGGTGATGCGGGACGGGAGCATCCAGCGCAACGGTGCTGGCGATGCGGCCGTGATCGAGATTGATGATGCTGGTGCAGGTGCGGCGCAGCAGCGCATGGTCGTGCGAGGCGATGATCACGATCGCCGCGGTCTCGACCATCTTGCGCAGCCGCTGCTCCGCCTTGGCCGAGAAATTCTCGTCGACCACGCTGAGCCATTCGTCGAGCAGCAGGATGTCGGCGGGAAAGGCGGTGGCGGTCGCGAACAGCACGCGCATCAGCATGCCCGAGGAGAACATGCGCAGCGGCAGCCGCTGCATGCGTTCCTCCAGTTCGGTGAAGGCCCATATGCCGTCGAGGATAGCCGGCGTCGGCTTGCGTCCCGAGATCCGCAGCAGCAGGTTGATATTGTCGGCGGCGACGAAATCGAGGTTGACGCCGGCCCCTAAGCCAAGCAGCGGCACGATGTTGCCGGAAATCTCGACCCGGCCGCTGGTCGCCGGAAAGACCCCGGCGATCAGCCGCAGCAGCGTCGACTTGCCGGAGCCATTCGGCCCGGCGAGGCCGATGCGTGCGCCGGCTTTCGCATCGATCGAGATGTTGTCGATCGCGCGGATGGTGCGCATCTCGCTGCCCTGGCGGAACAGCCGCCCGAGCACGCGGCGCTTCAGCGAGAAGTCGTAGGCGCCGTACAGCGGATAGTCGAGGCAGACGTCGCGGAGCTGGATGCTTGCCATGCCTAGATCCAGAACGCCGCTTTGCGCAGATGGGCGACGGTGACGGTCGCGGCGACCGCGAGCACAGCGAGGCAGGCGAGCACGTAGATCACGCTGGTCGTCGCGACGTGACCGGTCGCTAAGGGATCGCGCCAGATCGCGAACAGATGCGTCAGCGGATTGAGCCGCATCACCGTGGAGCCGCGATCGATCATCTCCTCTGTCCAGATGATCGGCGAGGCCAGGAATGCCAGGGTCAGCGAGGATTCGATGATCGGCTTGATGTCGCGATAACGTGTTGCCAGCGCGCCGAGCACGAGGCTCAGGGCCAGCGTGCAGACGACGTAGAGGGCAAGGCCGGGCAGGGCGGCGATGGCGCCGCCGACATCGCGGGGCGTCAGCGCGAGCCAGAGGATCAGCGGCACGACCGCATTGTGGGCCGCGAACAGCGCCTGTCGTAAGGTACATTGCAGCAGGAACACCACCGGTAGCAGCGCGCGATCCTTGATCAGGCTGGCCGAGTTCTGCAACGCGGTGGTGGCGTCGAGCACGACGCTGTTGAGAAAGGTCCAGGCGGTGAGGCTCGCCGCAAGCATCGGCAGCCGCGCCAGCGCGCTCGCGTTGGAGAGATGGCCGATGACCGAGCCGAGCACGGCGACCATGATGGCCATCTGGATCGACATCCAGAAGGGTCCAAGGAGGGAGCGGACGTAGCGATGGCGCACGTCGGACCAGGCCAGTGCTGCCGCGATCTGGACCGCCCCGACGAGACCGGCCGTTTGGGGACGCGAGGCTGGGGCTGGTGAACCTGCGTCCTTTGCGGTGGCCTCGTCGGTAACGACCTTGCGGTACACTGTCTCGACTCCCTCCTTGAAGGCTGTGGTTGAGTATTTCGTGATGGCGCGATGGCGCGCGGCCTGACCCATGCGGCGGCGCCGCTCGGGATCGTTGATCAGGGTCTCGACGGCGTCGGCAAGCGCTGCGGGATCGCCCGGCGGCACCGTGATGGCCTCGAGGCCGTGGCGGGCGACATGCGGAACGCCGGTGTCGAGCGCGGTGTTGACGATGGGGCGGCTCGCGGCCATCGCCTCGAGCTGCACCAGCCCGAACGTCTCTGCATTGGTCACCGACGGCATCACGAAGACGTCGGCGATGCGCATCAGCTTGACGCGCTCGCTCTCGGACACCGAGCCGAGCAGGCGGACGCGGTCCTGCAGGCCGTAGTCGCGGATCAACTGCTCCAGATTCTCGCGTTCGCGGCCCTCGCCGACGATCCAGACCTCGAAATTGCGGGCGTGCGCCGCGCGCACCAGCACGTCAAAGCCCTTGTAGGGCACCAGCCGACCGCAGGCGAGCACCAGGCGGCCGCGCGCGTTGACGTCATCCGGCTGGGCCGCCGGCCGGTCATATTTCGCAACGTCCACACCAAATGGAACGGCGTGGCATTTGTCGGAAAATTCCTGCAGCAGCGGCGTGGTCTCGAGCAGCACCGGATCAGAGACGATGATCGCAGCGGCGCGACGCAGCGTCCGCCGCATCAACGGTTCGACGAGGAACCGCAAGGCCGCGTGCGAGACGATATCGGCGTGCCAGTGCACCACCAGCGGACGCGCACGGCCGAGCCCGAGCGCGAACACGAGGTCGGCGAGCGGGAAGGGGGCATGCAGCGCCAGCAGATCGTGCTCGCCGATGCGGCGCCACAGCCGCCACGGATAGGTCGGCGCGGCCGGCAGCGACAGCACGTCGCCGAACGAGTGCACGCGCTCGACGGCGACGTCGTTGACCACGATCTGCCGCTCGCCGCCGGAGCGCGAGCAGACCAATGCCGCGGCGTTGAAGGTGTCCTTCAGGCCGGCGCAGATGTCGCGGATGACCGTCAACGTGCCGCCGAACAGGTCGGGGTAGTAGACCTTGAAGATGTGCAGCACCGAGGGGCGCCGGACCGGCGCGTTGACAACAATCATGGGCGGCTCGATCCGGATCATGCTGCGAACAGGGCGACGACGAACGGCAGCGCTAGCGCGGTGAAGAACACCAGCGAGCGCAGCAGCGCCGGAAACACCGGCTCGATCGGGCCGCAGGGCGCCTGCGGCGTGAAGCGGAGTGTGGTGGCGGCGAACCGACCGGGTTCGCAAGGCGAACCGGGGTAGCGGACCGAACGAAGAGACATTGCGTCGGATTCCCTGCTGGATGGATTCTGGATACGTGGGAAAACTTCACACGTCAATGACGTCGAACTAAAATGTGGGATTATGTCCCACGTGTGGCGATGGATAACTTTTTTTGAAGAAGGGGAGACGCGACCGCGTGACGTCACGGTCGCGCCACGACGGCGCGAGCTGAGCGAAATGACGAGGAAATGAGCAGAGCTATCGCGTGCGGCAGGCGACAACTGATCGTCATGCCCGGGCACGACGAGCTGGGAGCAGGCGTCAGGCCGGCTCGGCCGTGCTGCGTGCGGCGGATGGCTGCAACTGGCCGCGGATGGCGGCGATGTCGAAATGGATCCGCTCGGGCAGCATCGCGGCCGCGGGTCGCTGCAGGTCCTGTTCGATCACGACGCGCTTGCCGCCATCCGATGTCAGCGCGATCGAGATCGACAGCGCCCGCGGCTCGGCGGAGAGCCCGGCATGCGCGCGGCAGGCATATTCGCCGGCACGCAAGGCGCCGAAACCGAAGGCGAGCAGGCGGCCATAGATGTACAGCGCCACCAGGTCGGTTTCGTCGAAGCGGCGCGGCGAGCCGGGCACAACACCCGGCAGGCAGGGATAGCTGCCCGCCATCACCGTCGCCACGAACTCCTCGTATGGAACCTGGGCGACCCGGCAGGCTTCCGCGATCGCAAGGTCGAATCGGGCAGGCGTCATGGAGCGGTCCGTATCGCTGGCGCAGCGCCACGCACCGTGACGTCAGCGCCCGCAAGCGCGCATTGTCTCCGGAGGTGACTTTATTTCCCATAAGTGGGAAAATGTCACACGTCAAGTGGGGTGGGATTGTGTCCCACGCGACGGACGGCTAAAACTTGGGCATGAATGCCAAAGTCCCGAAGCCGAAACCGGCATCGTCAGCGCCGATTGCCGCAGCGAAGCTGCATTCGCCGCTGGCGCGGATGCTGCGTCCGCTGGTCCGACTTTGCATCCGCGGCGGCATGACGTTTCCGGCGCTGACCCAGCTGTTGCGCGAGCTCTATGTCAACGTCGCCGAGCACGATTTCGCGCTCGAAGGCAAGGAGCAGACCGACAGCCGCGTCAGCCTGCTGACCGGCATCCACCGCAAGGAGGTGGCGCGGCTGCGCGGCGCCGGCGCGCCGGTCAACGCGGTGCCGGCGACGCTGTCGCGCACCAGCGCGATCATCGCGCGCTGGCTGGCCGCGCCCGAATTCACCGACGCGAAGGGCGACCCGCTGCCGCTGCCGCGCACCGCGGATGGCGGCGCGCCGTCGTTCGAGTCGCTGGTCGAATCGATCACCAAGGACGTGCGGCCGCGCGCGGTGCTGGACGAATGGCTCGACCGCAAGCTCGTCACCATCAACGACGATGACGAGATCATGCTGGTCGAGGAGGCCTTCGTCCCGCATGGCGACGACGACCGCAAATGGCACTATCTCGGCCGCAACCTGCACGACCACGTCGCGGCCGCCGAGATGAACGTGTCGTCGGCGACGCCGCGCTTCCTCGAACGCGCGGTGCATTATGACGGGCTGTCGGCCAAGCTGGCGAAACGGCTCGAGGGCCGCTCGCGTGAGCTCGCGATGGAGGCGCTGAAGGTCGCCAACCGCGAAGCCAACCGCGCTTTGGCCAAGGACAAGGGCGGCGACTATCGCTGGAATTTCGGCATCTACATCTATCGCGAAGGCCCGGACGGCCCGGTCGATGACGATGCGGACGAAGGCGGCGCGTCATGAAGCGCCCGCCCGTCATCTCGCGCCGCGCGCTGCTTGCAGCGTTCTGGCTCGCCGGAACGTCGCTCGCGGGCGCGCAGGGCAAGAAGCGCGGTAGCGACCAGGGCATCGGCGGCACCGGGATCACCGGCTCGGATCAGGGCATCGGCGGCACCGGCATCGTCGGCGTGATCCAGCGTTTCGGCTCGATATATGTCAACGGTGAGCGCGTCGCCTACGCGGCTGACGTGCCGGTGCGGATCGACGGCGAGGCGGCGAGCGCGAAAGCGCTGCGGATCGGACAGCTCGCGCGCGTGGTGGCGCAGCGCGATGCCGGCGGCACGCTGTCGACCAAACGCATCGATGTAGCGAGCGAGGTGACCGGGCCGGTCGAGCACATGAAGCCAGGCGAGCTGACGGTGCTCGGCCAGAAGGTCGCCTGGAGCGGCAGCGAGAGCTGGCTGAAGCCGGGCGCCCATGTCGCCGTGTTCGGGCTGCGCCGCACCGACGGCGTCGTCGTCGCGAGCCTGGTGCAGCAGCACAGCGCCGCCGCGACGCATGTCACCGGGCCACTCGAGCGCGATAGCTCCGGGGCGTTGCGCATCGGCGATCTCAAGCTGACCGGCGTCAACGCCGCGCTCGCCGGCCAGCGCGTCTATGCCGAGGGCCAGGTCGCGCAGGGCGTGATGCAGGTCGCGCGCAGCCGGGCCGACGATTTCTCCGATCTCGCCGGCGCCAACCGGCTCCTGATCGAGGCCTATGTGCGGCGGGTCGGCAATGATCTGCAACTCGGCTCCGGCTTCGTCGCGCGCGATCATTCGCGCTTCTCGCCGGCGGCCGATACGCGCGTGGTGGTCAATGCGCAGCTGTCTGGCACGCGCGAGCTGCGCGTCGAATCGGTGCAGTCGGTTGGCAAGTTCCCGGGCTCCTCGGTACGGAGCCCCGGCACGCCCGGACGTGGATCCGGTGGCGGCGGACCCGGATCAGGACATGGTCCCGGCGGGCGCGGTGGACCCGGCGGTGGTCCTGGTGGCGGTCCCGGCGGTGCGCCTCCGGGTTCGTCGGGCGGACTGCCGCCAGGCGGCGGTCCTGCGCCCAATCCGGCCACGGGTGGATCGACCGGTCCGGAGCCCGGCGGCGGCTTTGGGCCACCCGGCGGTGGATTCGGCGGAGGTGGTGGACCTTTCGGCGGTGGCGGGCCGGGCGGCGGATTCGGTGGCGGCGGACCCCCGGGTGGCATGGGCGGCGGCCGGCGCTGACGCCACAAACGAGATCGGCGCAAGCGGGGCCGCTTGCGCCGATGTTCAGATCGCTGTCGAGCGACGGAGCTAGCCCGCGCTGAGCCGGACGCCGGCGCGGAGGAATTTCTGCGGATCGACGGCTTCGCCGTCGATCCGGGTTTCGTAGTGCAGATGCGGACCGGTGGAGCGGCCGGTCGAGCCGACGGCGCCGATCACCTGGCCTATCTTGACGGTGTCGCCGACCTTGACGCCGATCTCGGAGAGATGGCCGTAGCGGGTCGAAAGGCCGTTGCCGTGATCGACCTCGACCATGCGGCCATAACCGCCGGCCCAGCCAGCCGACACCACCTTGCCGTTGGCGGTGACGCGTACCGGATCGCCCTGGGCGGCGCGGAAGTCGAGGCCGGTGTGCATCGCCGGCCGGCCGAGGAAGGGATCCGAGCGCACGCCGAAGCCGCTGGTGAACTCGACTTCGCCGACGACGGGCTTGCGATAGGGCACCAGCGCCAGCGTCTGGTTCAGCCGCTGCATCTGGGCGCGGTTGATGTTGATGCGATAGAGCTGGCGCTCGAACGCGCCGGCGTCGGCAGAGAGTTTCACAGGGACAAAGGGCCCGCCCATGCCGGAGCGCGGCGTCGCCGCTTCGAGTTGCGCCATGTTGAGGCCGAGATCGGAGATCACGCCGCGCATCCGGCGCACCCGCGATTCGATGCCGTCCTCGACCGAGGACAGCGCGGCAACCTGGCGCCGCTCGACCTGGTCAAGCGAGGTCTGCAGACGGACCAGGACGTTGTCGACGCCCTGGGCCTTGGCGAACTGGTTCGGCTGCGCCTTGGCGATCAGCGGTGCGCGCGATTCCAGCCGCGCCTCGCGATCCGGCGGCGCCACGAAGATCACGGTGTCGCTGATCGGCGAGGGTTTTGGCGAGCCGGAGGAGGGCGACGTTTCGGCGCGGCCCTGCGGCTTGATCGATCCGGTGGAGGTGGCATCGGGCATTGCGCCGAGCGCGGTGGCGCGCGATTCAAGCGTCGACTGCCGCTTCATGATCTGGTCGAGCTTCTGGTCGAACTGCTCCTGGTCGAGCAGCTGGCGGCTGGTGGTGCGATCGACCTTGGCGCGCAGCTCGGAGATGCGGTCCTCATAGGCGTATTGCATCTCGGCCTGGCGGGCGATCAGCCGGGTCAGGACGTCGTCGCGGAATGCGAAATAGGTCGCGGTCGCCGCCGACCACATGCCGAGCAGGACCACGGTGCCGACCGCGATCCAGAACACGACCGGCCCGAACCGGACCTGCTTGCCGGCATGGACAATGGTGTAGCCCTCGCCGGAGGCCGCCACCGCTGCGGCCGGAGCGGCGTGCTGCGCTGCCGGACGGCGTGCGGGCGTCCGGCCATGGTCCTGCGGATGATGGTGTTTCTGGTATTCCTGGTGATGACCGGACCGGCTCGACATCGGTACTCCCGCGGCCGGTCGGACCAAGCTCCGTACGGCTAATCTGCGGGGGCGATTTGAGCTCGCCATGGTTAATTTTCAGGAAACGGAACCCCTCCGATCAGATCGCTCGGGCGGCCTCCAGTACCGCTTCGGCATGGCCGTCGACCTTCACGTGGCGCCAAATCCGGGCGACTTTTCCGCCGGAATCGACCAAAACCGTGGTGCGAATAATTCCCATGAAGGTCCTGCCATACATGGATTTTTCGCCCCAGGCGCCATACGCCTCCAGCATCTGATGGGCCGGGTCGGAGACCAGCGGCACAGACAGCTGGTGTTTGTTTCGAAATGACTCCTGCGCCTTAACCGTATCGGCGGATATGCCGACCACCTCGGCACCCGTCGCGGCGAACTCGCTTTTGAGCCGGGTGAAGTCAATCGCCTCCCGGGTGCAGCCAGGGGTGTCGGCGCGGGGATAGAAGAACAGCACCAGCTTCTTGCCGGCGAAATCCTTAAGCGAAACAGTGCCGCCGCCGTCGCGCGGCAGGCTGAAGCCAGGTGCCGCGGCGCCTTCCGCGAGTGTGACGGCGGACGGCTTGGTCACTGACGCGGCCGGCTCACGCTTTAACGGTTTCGACGCAGCCTTGTGCGAGGCTTTGCTTCGAACACCCGCCGCGGTCCTGGTCCTGGTCTTGGTTGTTTTGGCGGCTGCCTCTTTCGCAGCGGTTGTGCGGGTTTTGGTCGCGGACTTCCCAGTGCTTGCGCTTGCGGCGCGCGCAACCTTTGTTGCGACCCGCTTTCCGGTTGTGTTGGAGGATTTCTTGCGCGTTTTCTTGGACATACGCCTTCCTTTCGTCGCTTTCCGAGGCTCAACCATTGAGGTATTGCGGGTCTCATTCGCGGCGGCCGGATTCGCATCGGCCGCTGGGCAAGTTTGATGGCCACGGAGTATGGTGACAAGGAATTCGACGCGTTACCCGTCCGCTTGCTGAATTGGCTTTTGTTTGGGTTGTTTGGTCCGTTCTTTTGGTCCGTTCTTGGGGCCATCGGCGAGTAACATGATTAGGCGAGGATAGGCGGCGATGCCGGCACAGGAGCGCTCGATACGAATCGACGGGCGTCCTGATGGCGGCGATCAGCTTCGCCGTCAGCACCGAGAGGCAATGGCAAGGAACACGTCGCCGCAGGGTCCAAATCCGCGCGCCGGGGCTGACTTCTCGCAAGGGGAAGACGACGCCGCGTGGGACGAGCAGGATGAGGCGGCGGGCCACCGTGCGCGGCAATTGCTGTCGCGTTCGAACGGCAACCTGCATCGCTTCACCGACTTCTGCTCCGGCATGCAGCGCTGGCTGAATGGCGGGCGCTGGATTCGTCGCATCGGTCTGGTCCTCGCGGTGCTCGTCGTGATCTTCGCGACCTGCTTCGCCGCGTTGTGGTGGCGGCTCGGTGCCGGTCCAATCAATTTCGACATGGCGACGCCGTGGCTTGCCGCGGCGATCGAGGAAAATATCGGCCACGGCAACACCGTCGAGGTCGGTGGAACCCAGATCGAGCGCGCCGGCCGCGTCAGGATCGCGGTGCGCATCCGGGACATCATCGTGCGCGACCGCGACCATGCGATCGTGGCGAGTGCGCCGAAGGCCGAGGTGCGGTTGTCGGGCACGGCGCTGCTGATGGGGCAGTTGCGGGCGGAGAGCCTCAACCTGGTCGATGCGGAGCTGTCGGTCCGCATCACGCCCGATGGCTATGTGACCGTATCCACCGGCGATACCGCCAAGCCGCTTGCTACCGGCGTTGCCTCCAAGAGGGAGGCGGGCATGCCGCCGACATTCCCGCGTCCGGTGCCCGCCGCACCGTCGCCCGCGGTGCCGTCGCCGCCGGTTGCCTCCGGGCCCTCGGCGGCCACGCCCGAATCGGCCCAGAGCGGACTGCTCGCCGGTCTCGACTGGCTCGACAGTCTCAGCCTGACCGGCCTCGACGGCCAGAACCTCAACGAGATCGGCCTGAAGAACGGCAATCTCGTCGTCGACGACCAGCAGCGCGGCAACAAATGGAGTTTTGAGAATATCAGCCTGAGCCTGCGGCGCCCGAGCGGCGGCGGCGTTGCACTCAGCTTCGGCGAGGAGGGCGCAAAGCCCTGGTCGGTGCGCATGGTGATCGGGCCGCAGACCAACGGCGTGCGCTCGGTCGACATCAAGGCCGACAAGGTTTCCACCAGCAACATCCTGCTCGCGCTCCGGACCAAGGACCTGACCTACAGCGCCGACCTGCCGTTATCGGGCGAATTGAAAGGCGAGCTCGGCCGCGACGGCCTGCCGACCTACTTCCGCGGCAAGGTCAATGTCGGCGCCGGCAACATCATCGACACCGACACGCCCGACTATCCGATGCCGGTAGATTCGGCCGAGATGAGCGTCGAATGGGATTCAGGGCGGCGCGTGCTGCTGGCGCCGATCAAGATCGTCTCGGGCGCCAATCGCATCACGCTGCTCGGCCATCTCGAACCACCGAACGACAATGTCACGGACTGGCAGGCCGGTCTGTCGGGCGGCACCATCGTGCTGGCCGACGCCGACAAGAATGAGCCGCCGCTGATCTTCAATCGCATCAACATCGGTTTCCGGTTCGATACCGACAAGAAGCGCGTGCTGCTGACCCAGGCCGACATCTCCAATGGCGAGATCGGCGTCGCCGGTACCGGCAGCATCGATTATTCCGGCGAGCCGCGGTTGCAACTCGGTTTTGCCGGCACGCCGATGTCGGCCTCCGCCCTGAAGCGGATGTGGCCGGTCATCATCGTGCCCGAGGTGCGCGAATGGGTGCTCGAACGGATCGACCGCGGCACGCTCCAGCGCATCGATGTCGGGGTCAACTCGCCGGTGCACAATCTGTCCCGCAAGGGACCGCCGATTCCGGATGACGGCCTCTCGGTCAACATTGTCGCCTCTGGAGTCACGGTGCGTCCGGTGGACAAGATGCCTGCGGTGCATGATGCGGACCTGAAGGCGAGGGTCACCGGCCGCACCGCGACCGTGACCATCAACCAGGGCATCGCCGACACGCCGGCGGGCCGCAAGATCACGCTGTCGGACTTCACCTTCGAAGTGCCGGACATGGCGCCCAAACCGTCGCCGTCGAAGGTCAAGTTCCGAGTCGACTGCCCGGTGCCGGCCGCCGCCGAAATCCTGGCATCCGACCGGCTCAGCGATCTCTCCGGTCCGCCGATCGATCCCAACGCCAGCAAGGGCAACGTCACGGCCACGATCAATCTCGGCATGCCCGTGAAGGGCGAGCTGACCAAGGCCGATACGCAATATTCCGTCACCGCCGATATCGCCGGTGTTGCCGTCGACAAGCTGGTGATGAACCAGAAGCTCGAGGCCAATACGCTGAAGGTGATCGCCAGCAACGCCGGCTTCCAGGTCAAGGGCGACGTCAAGATCAACGGACAGGCGGCGTCGCTCGACTACCGCAAGCCGGCCGACGGCGACGCCGACGTCAAGCTGCAAGCGACGCTGGACGACGCGAGCCGCGCACGCCTCGGGCTCGATCTCGGGCCGGCGGTCTCGGGCGCGATCCCGATCAAGCTGAGCGGCAAGATCGGCAGCGGCGACAATCCGGCCACCAAGATGGGCGTCGAGGCCGATCTCACCCAGCTCAAGCTCGACAACATCCTGCCGGGCTGGGTCAAGGCGCAGGGCAGGGCCGGCAAGGCGACCTTCAACGTGGTGCCGAAGGGGCAATCGACCCGGTTCGAGGACATCTCGATCGAAGGCAGCGGCGTGTCGATCAAGGGCGCGCTCGAGGTCGACCAGAACGGCGACCTGATGAATGCGAACTTCCCGACCTACGCGCCGTCGGAAGGCGACAAGACATCGTTGCGGGCCGATCGCGGTCCCGACGGCGTGATCAAGGTGACGATCCGCGGCGACGTGTTCGACGGCCGCGGCTTCCTGAAATCGGCGATCTCCGGCCGCGACAGCGATCCCAAGAGCAAGGCCAAGACCACCGATTTCGATGCCGATCTGAAACTCGGCGCTGTGGCCGGCTTCAACGGCGAGGCGATGCGCGGCGTCGACGCCAAGATCTCGCGCCGCAACGGGTACTTCAAGGCGTTCACGCTGGCCGGCAAGGTCGGCGGCCAAGCCACCCCCGTCAGCGTCGACTTGCGGCGCCAGCAGGCACGGGAAGTGATCTATCTGCAAACCGGCGACGCCGGCGCGCTGCTGCGCTTCATCGATACCTATTCCAAGGTGATCGGCGGTCAGCTCATGCTGGCGTTGGAGCCGCCGACACCGGATCAGGGTCCCAAGGACGGCCTGATCACCATTCGCGACTTCTCGGTGAAGGGCGAAGCCCAGCTCGACCGCGCGGTCGCCGGCGGGCCGATCAGCACCCAGAACGGCATCGGGTTCGACGCGCTGCGCGCCGAGTTCACGCGCCAGAGCGGCCAGCTTTCGATCCGCGACGGCGTGGTCAAGGGACCGAGCATCGGCGCCACCATCAAGGGCAGCATCGACTATGTCGGCAACCAGGTGCGGATGAACGGCACCTTCATTCCGATGTACGGCTTGAACAACATGTTCGGACAGATCCCGTTTTTCGGGATATTCCTCGGCGCAGGCAGCAATGAGGGGCTGATCGGCGTCACCTATGAGGTGGTCGGCACGCCGAACCAGCCAGTGCTGCGCGTCAACCCGATCTCGGCGCTGGCGCCCGGGCTGACGCGGAAGATCTTCGACTTCAATCAATACAATCCGACCGATCTGCCGCCGACGAACAATTAGGGCATGATCCGTTGCAGCCGGCCAAGCTGGATCAGACTTGCAGGACAGGGCCAGCCAGATCATCGATCACTACGAGCGCCACGCGACCGCGTGGGATGCCGACCGGCGCGCGGCCGACTGGAACGACAAGCCGTGGCATGATCGCTTCATCAAGGCGCTGCCTGCCGCGGCTGATGTGCTCGATCTCGGTTGCGGATCGGGTGTCCCGGTTGCCCGGCACATGGCCGAGCGCGGGCTTCGCGTCACCGGCGTCGACGCGTCGCCGACCTTCATTTCCCTGTGCCGTGAGCGACTCCCCGAACATGAATTCGTCGTCCGGGATATGCGGTCGCTGCGGCTTGGGCGTCAATTCGATGGCGTGCTCGCCTGGGACAGCTTTTTTCATCTCAGGCCGGAGGACCAGCGCGGGATGTTCGACGTGTTCGCCCGACACGCCGGCCCATCCGCTGTGCTGATGTTCAACAGCGGGCCGCACCATGGCGAAAGCGTCGGCCAGTATCGCGGCGATCCGCTCTATCACGCGAGCCTGGGGCCGGACGAATACACGGCGCTGCTGGATGGCATCGGCTTCGACGTGATTGCCCATGTCGTCGAGGATTGGACAAGCGCAGGCGGCCGTACGGTCTGGCTTGCGCAAAGGCGAGTTCACAGAACGGCATAAGAAAACGGCGCCCGAATGGATCGGGCGCCGTTGACTTTAAGTCTTCAGCAGACGTCTGACTCAGCGGTCGAAACCGGGCAGGGCGGCGGTGTGCTCCGCGCGGGCGCCGGTCAGCTTGTTGGGATTGAGGTGGAGTGCGCGCAGGATCGTCGGTGCGACCTGCTTGTTCTCGACCTTGTCATCAACCACAGCGCCTTCGAAGCCGGGGTTGGCGACGACCAGCAGGACGTGGGTATCGTCGTCGGTGAAGCCGCCATGCTCGGAGACCTTCTTCGAGCTGCCGCTGTAGATCGTGCCGTGGAGCGGCTGGATGATGATGTCGGGCGTGCGGCCCTGCGCCGGGTTACCGAATTTGTCCTCCAGCTCGTCGCCGGCATAAATCTTCTCGATCCGGGCTTGGTTCAGCAGGACCTTGTCGTTCTCGAGGATGCCGACGGCCTTCGCGGCCTGGGTCTGATCGGCCAGCCAGATCAGCGAGACGTCGTCGGCAGTCTCCTGCGCCACCTTGACGCCGCCGGCGGTCAGGAGGTCGACCGGGTCGACGACGTCGGCATGACCGATCGGCAGCCTCGGATTGGTAGAGCCCTTCAGCATGTGAAGCTGGCCCACGTCGATCGGCGACTGGCCATGCTTCGCTCCGACGACAACCAAAGTATTCTTCGTGAGATGCTGCTTGTCGAGCTGATCGAGCATCTGGCCAAGCGAGCTGTCGACGAAGTCGAGCGACAGTTCGAGCTGCGCGCTCGGTGTGCCCTTCGCGTCGGTGTAGCCGTCGGCCGTGACCTTCTGTCCGACGCTGACGGCCTGGAAGTTCATACCAAGGATCGCCGGCACGCCGACCGTCTTGGTCCCGGTGTGGTCGAGGCCCTTGATCCAATTCAGGACGGCGGTGACCTTCAGATTGTCGTAGTAGCGGGTGTAGACCGGGTTCACGGTCCAATCGTCACTGGCCTGAGGCGTCGGGATCAACTGAGGTGCGGTGGCAAGCACGGTCGTCGAATTGATCTCGGGCGCATAGAGCTCATCGAGGCCCTTGCCGGAGGGGCCGCTGATGATCTCATAGGCCGGGTGCTTGTCCGACCAGGCCGTGCGCAGGCCGGCCTCGTGGATGACTTCCATGATCGTCGTGGTGTCGTTCTTCAGGTACGCGTGCGGATAGACCGGCTGGCAGGCGCTGCCGATCTTGCGCAGCGGCAGGTTCGCCGGATTGATGTGGTCGGAATTCGCCGGACCACCGCCGTCGAGCTTGTTCAGATCGTAATCGAGCGCTTCGAAGTATGTGGCTTCAGTACCCGGCTTGCCCTGGCAGTTGCTTCCGGGCGGATACAGGGTCTGGTCGTAGGTGTCGTCATAAAACACGCCGTGCGTCTTCGGCGAGGCGCCGGTCATGAACGCCAGCAGCCCCGGAAAGGAATCCGACGGGCGGGACGTGTGCGCGTTGGTGTAATGGACACCGTGCCTCAGCAGCTTGGCGAAGGCCGATGTCGGGTGACCCTTGACATAACGCTGCAGGTCGACCTCGTGCATGCCGTCGACGCTGATCAGAAGCACATGTTCGATGGCGCGATGGTCGTCATCGTCGGCGCGTGCGGCCGCGCTGAGCGCGGTCGAACCGAGCAATACTGCAATCGCGAACTTTCCGAATCTATTCATGATTGACGCCCTCCCTGGAGAAATTGGCGTCCTTGAATACCGCTGCGAACAAGACGGCGATGTGAAACCGGAATGATGATGTCATGACTGTCCCGCACTCGAGCGATGCGGACCAGTTCACCAGGAGAAAATGCGTCAAGACAAAAAATCGAGAGCCCCGATCCGATTCAATCGGAACGGAAGCAGCGCTAGCGCCGCAGCGCCGGCACCACCAGGAACGGGATCAGGCCGAGCACGACATTGACCAGCGCGAAGGCGATCAGCGGATTGTAGCTGTGGGTCCAGTCGTGGATCAGGCCGCCACCCCATGAGCCGAGGCCGGAGCCCAGACCGCTGCCGATCATGATGGTGCCGTAGATGGTGCCGACGCGCTCGCCGCGGAAGATTTTCAGCGCGGTCGCAGTGATCAGCGGGCCGCGCGAGCCGATCATGCTGCCGAAGCAGATGATGAAGCCGGTCAGCAACCAGTAGTTCGGATACCACTGCAGCAGCCAGAGCAGGATGATGCCGAGGATCGAGACGCCGTAGCTGAACAGCACCGACGGGCGGCGGCCGATGATGCCGTCGAGCGTGGAGACGCCGAGCATGCCGACGAACAGCGCGACGCCGGAGAATCCCCAGGCCGTGGCAGCCTGCAGCGGCGGGAAGCCGACATCGATCAAATAGGCGACGATCTGCGCGGTCAGCGCATACATCGCGACCGCCGTGAAGAAGAAGGTGGAGAACAGTGCCCAGAAGGCGTGGTGGCGCATCGCGCCGAGCAGCGTCCAGCCTTCGTCGGCCAGACTGGTCTCTGCCTTCCTGACGATGTGCGGCGACCCGCCTGCGAGCAGACGCCAGGGCAGAAGGACGAGTGGAACAAGGAGGCAGAGCGCACCGACGCCGAACATTTGATAGGCGTCGCGCCAGCCGATCCGGTCGATCAGAATCTGCGACAGCGGCAGCAGTACCAGCAAGCCGGCACCCATTGCCGAATACATCACCGCCATCGCGGTCGGGAGCCGCGGTCCGAACCAGCGGCCGAGCAGGATCGAGTTCGACACATTGCCGATCAGCGCAGTGCCGAAACCGACGCAGAGGCCGACGCTGAGCTGGAATTGCCAGAGCTGCTGGGCACGCGACGCGACCAGGAAAGCGCAGCCGAGCAGCGACAGGCCGAGCGCATAGACCACGCGCGGGCCCGAGCGGTCGAACAGGCGTCCGACCAGCGGCGCGGCGAGGCCGCTGGCGAGCCAGGCCAGCGAATAGACCGACACCACCGAGGCGCGATCCCAGCCGAAATTTTCCGAGATCGGTTTCAGGAACACCGTAAAACTGTCGCTGAGGCCGCGCCCGAGCACCGACAGCACGAAGCACAGCGCCAGCACGTTCAGCGCGACGCGCGTGGATTTCGGCTTCGCGAGCCTGTCGTCGAGGGGCGTGTTCTGGTCCATCGCAAAGGACGGAGCGCGCTTTCGGCATGCCCCGCAACCGACAAAATGCGAATATGCCTATGCAGGCTTCAGCAGCACGTGCCGCTTCTTGCCGAGCGACAGCTTGACGACGCCTTCCGGCGTCAGGTTGGCCGACGTCAGCAGCATCTTCTCGTCGGTGACGGCGGCATCGTTGATGCGCAGTCCGCCGCCCTTGATCTGCCGGCGCGCTTCGCCGTTCGAGGCGACGAGTTCGGCCTTGACGAAGGCGGCCAGCACGCCGAATCCCGCTTCGAATTCGCCACGTGGAACTTCCACCGTCGGCAAGGTCTCGGCCAGCGCCCCTTCCTCGAAGGTGCGGCGTGCGGTCTCGGCAGCCTCAGCGGCCGCGGCGCGGCCGTGGAGCAGGGCGGTGGCTTCGGTCGCCAGCACCTTCTTGGCCTCGTTGATCTCGCTGCCGCCGAGCGCTGCAAGCTTGTTGATCTCGCTCATCGGCAGGATCGTGAACAGCTTGAGAAACTTGACGACGTCGGCGTCCTCGACATTGCGCCAGTACTGCCAGAAGTCGTACGGCGAGAACTGGTCGGCGTTGAGCCACACCGCGCCCTTGGCGGTCTTGCCCATCTTGTCGCCGGAGGCGGTGGTGAGCAGCGGCGTGGTCAGCGCGAACAGCTGCGGCGAGCCCATGCGGCGGCCGAGATCGACGCCGTTGACGATGTTGCCCCACTGGTCGGAGCCGCCCATCTGCAGCCGGCAGCCGGCGCGGCGCGACAGCTCGACGAAGTCGTAGGCCTGGCAGACCATGTAGTTGAATTCGATGAAGCTCATCTCCTGCTCGCGCTCGAGCCGGAGCCGCACCGAATCCATCGTCAGCATGCGGTTGACCGAGAAGTGCCGGCCGATGTCGCGCAGCATCTCGATCCAGTTCAATTTCGTCAGCCACTCGGCATTGTCGAGCATGATGGCGTCGGGATGTCCGTCGCCGTAGCGCAGCACCTTGGCGAACACGCCGCGGATCGAGGCCTTGTTCGCTTCGATCTCCGCGACCGTGCGCATCGCGCGCGTCTCGTCCTTGCCGGAGGGGTCGCCGACCATCGTGGTGCCGCCGCCCATCAGCGTGATCGGCCTGTTGCCGCTCTGCTGCAGCCAGTACAGCATCATCATGGTGAGGAAGTTGCCGATGTGCAGCGACGGCGCGGTGCAGTCGTAGCCGACATAGGCGGTCGCCTCGCCCTTCGCGGCAAGCGCGTCGAGGCCCTCGAAATCGGAGCACTGGTGAACGAAGCCGCGTTCCTGTAGAGTATTCAGGAAATCCGATTTAAATGCAGTCATTTGTCGGCGAGCCAGATCATTCTTGTTTTACGGTTTTTGCATCTATTTGCGGAACCTTGACGCTGAGGCCTCGCAGGCGGCCGCGCAGTGGCATTATAGGATGTACTTGTTTGAGACAAGCCGGGGGTTCCCGGTTGGGGCGCTTCCACGATGATGTTAACGGCACTCGGTCTGATGAGCGGCACCTCGCTCGACGGGGTCGACGTCGCGTTGATCGAGACCGACGGCCGCCAGATCAAGGCCTTCGGACCCACAGGCTATCGCCCCTATACCGACGGCGAGCGCAGCCTGCTGCGCCAGGCGCTGACAGAGGCGGTTCATCTGTCGCGGCGCGACGCCCGGCCGGGGATCCTGCGGCAGGCCGAGCAGGCGGTCACCACAGCCCATGCCGAGGCGGTCGCCAGCTTCACGGCGCAGACCCGGATCTCCGCCCAGGACATCGACATCGTCGGGTTCCATGGCCAGACCGTGCTGCATCGCCCGGAGCGGAAGCTGACGGTGCAGATCGGCGATGCCCTGGCGCTCGCCAAGGCGATCCACATCCCGGTGATGCACGATTTCCGCGCCGCCGACGTCGAGGCCGGCGGGCAGGGCGCGCCATTCGTGCCGGTCTACCATCGCGCGCTGGCGCAATCGCTGAACCGCGAGGGGCCGATCGTCGTGGTCAATATCGGCGGCGTCTCCAATATCACCTATATCGACGGCACCGACACGCTGATCGCCTGCGACACCGGGCCGGGCAACGCGCTGCTCGACGACTTCATGTTCCGCCAGATGCATCAGCCGTTCGACACCGCTGGGAAGTTCGCCGCGCTGGGCAAAGCTGACGAGGCCTGGATCGCCCAGGCCTTGAGGTTGCCGTTCTTTACGCTGCCGCCGCCGAAATCGCTCGACCGCAACGACTTTGCCAGCCTGAAGCTCGGCGCCGTGGCGCCGGCTGATGGCGCTGCAACCCTGACCGCCTTCACTGCGGCCGCGATCGCCCGCGTCGTGCCGCTGCTGCCGAAGGTGCCGAAGAGCTGGATCGTCTCCGGCGGCGGCGCCTCCAACCTCACCATGATGCGGATGCTGCGCGAACGGCTGGCGCCGGCGATCGTGGAACCCGCCGAGGCGCTGGGCTGGGCGGCGGACGCCATCGAGGCGCAGGCCTTCGGCTTCCTCGCCGCGCGCGGCCTGAAGGGCCTGCCGCTCAGCTATCCCGCCACGACGGGGGTGCCGATCCCGATGACCGGGGGCATCATCGCGCGACCGTGATTTAGATGCAAATGCATCTACCTTGACAGTTCCATGCCGCTGCATTTAATTCGATGCAGTTGCATTGAACGCGAGGTTCGCTATGGCCGCCCCGAAGCTGATCAGCCACAAGCTCTGCCCCTATGTGCAACGCGCGGTGATCGCGCTGCATGAGAAGGGCGTGCCGTTCGAGCGGATCGACATCGATCTCGGCAACAAGCCGGACTGGTTCCTGAAGATCTCGCCGCTCGGCAAGGTGCCGGTGCTGGTGGTGACCCGCGACGACGGCGCCGAGGTCGCGCTGTTCGAGAGCAACGTGATCTGCGAGTACATCGAGGAGACGCAGGCCGGCGCCAGGCTGCATCCCAAGGAGGCGCTGGTGCGCGCCGAGCATCGCGCCTGGATGGAGTTCGGCTCGGCCATTCTCGGCGATCTCTGGGGGCTCGAGACGGCAACCGATGCCGCAGCCTTCGAGGGCAAGCGGCAGGCGGTCGCCGCAAAATTCGCGCGGGTCGAGGCGGCGCTGGGTGCGGGGCCGTTCTTCGCAGGCCCAAATTTCAGCCTGGTGGATGCGGTGTTCGCGCCGGTGTTCCGCTACTTCGATCTGTTCGACCAGCTGACCGATCTCGCGGTGTTCACGCATACGGCAAAACTGCGCGCCTGGCGCCGCGCGCTGGCGCAGCGGCCTAGCGTGCGCAGCGCCGTTTCACCTGACTATCCGGCGCTGCTGCACGCGTTCCTGGTCGGCCACCGCGCGCACATGCTGAAGCTTGCCGCGTAAGCCATGTCGCACTCGGTTGCCTGGATCGCGCTCGTCGTCGCCGGAATGCTTGATGTCGGCTGGGCGATCTCGATGAAATATGCCGAAGGCTATACGCGGCTCGGCTGGACGCTGGTCTCGCTGGTGCCGCTCGCCGCCTTCGTGTTCCTGCTCGGGCGCGCGCTGCAGGTGCTCGGCGTCGGCGTCGCCTACACGGTGTGGACCGGCATCGGCGCGGTCGGCACGCTGACCATGGGCGTGCTGTTGTTCAACGAAGCCTTGAACCCGATGAAGGTTGCGGCGATCGCGCTGGTCTTGGTCGGCATCGCCGTGTTGAAGTTCGCGCCGGAATAGGCGGGGACCGTAGCCCGGATGAGCGAAGCGATATCAGGGGTTTGCGCCGTTGCGACCCGCATGTCGCTTCGCTCATGCGGGCTACAAGGTCTTGGCTTCACCGCACGTTGGCGAGGCGCATGTCGAGATAGCCAGTCACCGTCTCCATCAGCGGCTCGAGCTTGCCGTCGAAGAAGTGGTTGGCGCCGGGGATGACCTGCTGGTCGATCACGATGCCCTTCTGCGTCTTCAGCTTCTCGACCAGCGTGTTGACGTCCTTCGGCGGAACCACGGCATCCTTGTCGCCGTGCACGATCAGACCCGATGACGGGCAGGGCGCGAGGAACGAGAAGTCGTAGAGATTGGCGGGCGGTGCGATCGAGATAAATCCCTCGACCTCAGGCCGGCGCATCAGAAGCTGCATGCCGATCCATGCGCCGAACGAGAAGCCGGCAACCCAGCAGGCGCGCGCTTCCGGATTGATCGCCTGCGCCCAGTCGAGCGCGCTCGCGGCGTCAGACAATTCGCCGGTGCCGTGATCGAACGAGCCCTGGCTGCGGCCGACGCCACGGAAATTGAAGCGCAGCACCGAGAAGCCGCGATGTGCGAACGCGTAGTAGCACTGATAGACGATCTGGTGGTTCATCGTGCCGTGGAACTGCGGATGCGGATGCAGGATCATCGCAATCGGCGCGTTCTTCTGCTTGGCCGGATGATAACGGCCCTCGAGACGGCCGGCAGGGCCGGTGAAAATGACTTCAGGCATTGCGTTCCCTCGATTGACGTCGATCAATCAATCGGTTGGAGCCATCTTCAGCGACGGTGCGCGAACAAAGCGGCTCATGATGAAAGCGGCGCAGGCACCGCCGGGCGGCACGCTGGAAGGCCTTCTAGCATGACGCAAGGGGCAAAAATCAAGGAAATTGTGCAGCTTGGCGGGGGCGAATATGCGCTGTGTGATGCGCGCGCAGGGAGCTGTGACTGTCTTGCTTGGCAACAAGACGAGGCTCCGAGCGAGCGTGAAAAATCTCGCCTGCCGGTGACTCCGATCTGGTCTCAATGCCCGACCGTCGTTATGTCGCAGTGGAAGGCCGCAACCATGGTGGTTGCGGCGGACAGACTGCATGGCCGATCGCGTCTATCTCGACTGGAATGCCACCACGCCGCTTCGCGCTGAGGCGAAAGTGGCGATGGTTGCTGCGTGGGACTTGAGCGGCAACCCGTCCTCCGTGCACAGCGAGGGACGGCGGGCGCGACGGCTGGTCGAGGACGCCCGCGATGCGGTGGCGAAGGCGGTCGGCGGCCGCGCGCAGGACGTGGTGTTTCTCTCCGGCGGGACCGAGGCCAATGCGCTGGCGTTGACGCCGGGATTGCGCCGCGCTGCGAGCGCGCCGGTGCGGCGTCTCCTGGTGTCGGCGATCGAGCATGCGTCCGTGCTCGCGGGCGGACGGTTTTCGGCGGATGCGATCTCGGCAATCAATGTCACGCGCGCCGGGGTGATCGATCTCGATCATTTGCGCGCGCTGCTGGCGGACGGTCCGCCGGCTTTGGTCTCGGTGATGCTGGCGAACAACGAGACCGGTGCTATCCAGCCGGTCGCTGACGCCGCCGGGCTCGTCCATGCGGCTGGCGGGCTGCTGCATGTCGACGCGATCCAGGCGTTCGGCAAGATCCCGTTCGATCTGGCCTCGACGCAGGCCGACCTCATGACGCTGTCGGCGCACAAGATCGGCGGACCGAAGGGCACCGGCGCGCTGGTGCTCGCCCCTGATGTCGAAGGGCTGGAGGCGTTTCTGCGCGGCGGCGGACAGGAGCATGGGCGGCGGGCAGGGACCGAGAACGTCGCCGGGATCGCCGGGTTTGGTGCGGCAACGAAGGCCGCGATGGCGTCGCTGAAGGCTGATGCCGCCCGCGTCAGAGGGCTGCGCGACCGGCTCGAGCACGGTCTGCGGCAGACGCCGGGCTCGCTGGTCTTCTCAGACGACGTCAAAAGGTTGCCAAATACCGTTCTTTTCACAGCGCCCGGGATGAAGGCCGAGACGGCGGTCATCGGGTTCGACCTCGCGGGCGTAGCGGTCTCCTCCGGTTCCGCCTGCTCGTCGGGCAAGGTGCAGCCGTCCCATGTCCTGGAGGCAATGGGATACCGTTCTGACGTGTCCCAGGGAGCGGTGCGGCTCAGTCTTGGCTGGTCTACCACGGAGACAGACGTGGATTTGACCCTCAAGGCTTGGCGAAAGCTCGCCGATACCTTAGTTAGAGGAGAACGACGAAACACAGCTTGAACTGTTCTAAGCCGATTTCGTCGTCAAAGCTTCGTAAGAGATTTTCGGAACTTGAGATCCACCGCGGTCCTTGAAACCGCGAGCGGAGGATTGAATGCCTGCTGTACAAGAGACGGTCGAGCGCGTCCGGCGCATCGACGTCGACCAGTATCGATATGGGTTTGAGACGCAGATCGAGTCCGACAAGGCCCCGAAGGGGCTGTCGGAAGACACCGTCCGCTTCATCTCTGCAAAGAAGAATGAGCCGGCTTGGATGCTGGAATGGCGCCTGGAGGCGTATCGCCGCTGGCTGACCATGACCGAGCCGACCTGGGCGCGCGTGAACTATCCGAAGATCGACTATCAGGACATCTACTACTACGCGGCGCCGAAGCCGAAGAAGACGCTGTCCTCTATCGACGAGATCGATCCGGAAATCCTCAAGACCTACGAGAAGCTCGGCATTCCCTTGCGCGAGGTTGCGATCCTCGAAGGCGTCGAGCCGCCGCCTGGTGGCGCGCCGTCGCCCAGCCGCAAGATCGCGGTCGACGCCGTGTTCGATTCGGTGTCGGTGGCGACCACCTTCCAGAAGGAGCTGAAGGCGGCCGGCGTGATCTTCATGCCGATCTCGGAGGCGATCCGCGAGCATCCCGAGCTGGTGCAGAAATATCTCGGCACCGTGGTGCCGACCACGGACAATTACTTCGCGACGCTGAACTCGGCGGTGTTCTCCGACGGCTCGTTCGTTTACGTGCCGCCGGGCGTGCGTTGCCCGATGGAGCTGTCGACCTATTTCCGCATCAACGAGCGCAACACCGGCCAGTTCGAGCGCACGCTGATCATCGCCGACAAGGGCTCCTACGTCTCCTATCTCGAAGGCTGCACCGCGCCGCAGCGCGACGAGAACCAGTTGCACGCCGCCGTGGTGGAGTTGGTCACACTCGACGATGCCGAGATCAAGTATTCGACGGTGCAGAACTGGTACCCCGGCAATTCCGAGGGCAAGGGCGGCATCTACAATTTCGTCACCAAGCGCGGCGACTGCCGCGGCAGGAATTCCAAGATCTCCTGGACCCAGGTCGAGACCGGTTCGGCGATCACCTGGAAATATCCGAGCTGCATCCTGCGCGGCGACAATTCGAGCGGCGAGTTCTACTCGATCGCGATCTCGAACGGCTTCCAGCAGGTCGATAGCGGCACCAAGATGATCCACCTCGGCAAGAACACGTCGAGCCGGATCATCTCCAAGGGCATCGCCGCCGGCAAATCGCAGAACACCTATCGCGGCCTCGTCAGTGCGCACCGTAAAGCCACCGGCGCGCGCAACTACACCGCCTGCGATTCGCTCCTGATCGGCGACAAATGCGGCGCGCACACCGTGCCCTATGTCGAGGCCAAGAACTCCTCGGCAACGTTCGAGCACGAAGCGACCACGTCGAAGATCTCCGAGGATGTGCTGTTCTACTGCGTCCAGCGCGGGCTCTCGCAGGAAGAAGCCGTCGGCCTCGTCGTCAACGGCTTTGTGAAAGACGTGCTGCAGCAACTGCCGATGGAATTTGCGGTGGAAGCGCAGAAGCTGATCTCGATCAGCCTTGAAGGTTCGGTTGGCTAATCCATCCCGCTTGAGGGCGCGGCCGACGCGCCCTGCGGGTGATGCTCAGGAAAAATCAGATGTCTCTGCTGGAAGTGAAAGATCTGCAGGTTCGTGTCGAGGAGCGCGAGATCCTCCACGGGCTGTCGCTCACGGTGAACCCGGGCGAGGTGCACGCGATCATGGGGCCGAACGGCTCCGGCAAGTCGACGCTGTCCCACGTTATCGCCGGCAAGCCCGGCTATGAAGTCACCGGCGGGCAAATCCTGTTCAGGGGCGAGGACCTGCTGGAGATGGCGCCCAACGAGCGCGCCGCCAAGGGCGTGTTCCTGGCGTTCCAGTATCCGGTCGAGATTCCCGGCGTCACCACCTGGAACTTCCTGCACGCGGCGCTCAACGCCCAGCGCAAGGCGCGCGGCGAGGACGAGATCTCGTCGCCGGCGTTCCTGAGGAAGGTCCGCGAGGTGGCGAAGCAGCTCAACATCCCGCAGGACATGCTGAAGCGCGGCGTCAATGTCGGCTTCTCCGGCGGTGAAAAGAAGCGCAACGAGATTTTGCAGATGGCACTGTTCGAGCCGGCCGTTTGCATCCTCGACGAAATGGATTCCGGCCTCGACATCGACGCGTTGCGGATTGCCGCCGATGGCGTCAACGCGCTGCGCTCGCCGGAGCGCGCGATGGTCGTGATCACCCACTATCAGCGGCTGCTCAACTACATCGTTCCCGATGTCGTGCACGTGATGTCGAAGGGCCGGGTGGTGAAGAGCGGCGGCAAGGAACTGGCGCTGGAGCTGGAAGAGTCCGGGTACGCGCAGTTCGAAGACGCTGCCTGATTAGGTTACGGGTTTTCATATGAACGTTGTAGCAAAGACCGAGACCGGACGCGCGCTGGGCGATGCATTCGCCGTGGTGCGCGATCGTCTGCCGGGCAAGGGCATGATCGCCGATCAGCGCCGCCAGGCGTTCGAGGCCTATGAACGATCAGGCCTGCCGCATCGCCGGATCGAGGACTGGAAATACACCGACCTGCGCGCCTTGATGCGCGAGGTGCTGCCGCTCGCGCCGGCGCCCGATGCGGCCGGGCTGGACCGCGCGGCTGCTGCCGTCAAGCTGCGGGCGATCGACGGCGTGCGCCGCCTCGTGCTGGTCGATGGCGCCTTCGCGCCTGATCTGTCCGATCTCGGCGGTATCGAGAAGGGGCTCAGCATCCGCGCGATGCGCGAGGTGCTCGAGGCCAGCGATGGCGGGCTCTCCGCCCAGGCCTTTGCCTCCGACATTTCCAATCCGATGATCGCGCTGAATGGCGCGATGGCGACCGATGGCGTCGTCGTCGAGGTCGCCAATGGTACGGTGCTGTCGCAACCGCTGCACATCGTCCACGTCGCATCCAGCGCCACACCGGCCTCGACGTTCACGCGTTCGCTGCTCCGGCTCGGCCGCGACACCGGCGTGACGCTGGTGGAGAGCTATCTCGCGGGCGAAGGCGCCAAGGCCTACCAGACCCATGACGGGCTGATCGTCGCGATCGGCGACAATTCGCGGCTCGATCACATCAGGCTGGTCGAGGACTCCATCGACGCGTTCAACATTTCCTCCGCGACGGTTATGCTCGGCGCGCACGCCCATTTCAACACGTTCGGCCTGACTTCGGGCGGTCATGTCAGCCGCTACCAGCTGACGATCACCTGCGCCGGTGAGGGCTCGACGGTCGAGACCAATGGCGTCAATCTGATCAACGGCAAGCAGCACGCCGACACCACGCTGTTCATGGATCACGCGGTGCCGCACTGCGCGAGCCGCGAGATCTTCCGCGCCGTCGTCGACGACCGTGCCCATTCCGTGTTCCAGGGCCGCATCATCGTCCGCCCGGACGCCCAGAAGACCGACGCCAAGATGATGACCCGTGCGCTGTTGCTGTCCGACGACGCGGAAGCCGACAACAAGCCGGAGCTCGAGATCTTCGCCGACGACGTCACCTGCGGCCATGGTGCGACCACCGGCGCGCTGGACGAGAGCCTGCTGTTCTACATGCGCGCCCGCGGACTGCCCGAGAAGGAAGCACAGGCGCTCCTGATCCAGGCCTTCGTCGGCGAGGCGATCGAGACCATCGCCAGCGACGCGCTGCGCGAGGTCGCAATTGCCACCGCGCAGCGCTGGCTTCAGGCGAGGGCGTGAGCATGCACAAGGCGGTCGCCAACGGCTCTTACGACGTCGCGCTGGTGCGGCAGGATTTCCCGGCGCTCGCCATGCAGATCTACGGCAAGCCGCTGGTCTATCTCGACAACGCCGCCTCCGCGCAGAAGCCGAATGCGGTGCTCGACCGCATGACCGAGGCCTACAAGAGCGAATACGCCAACGTGCATCGCGGCCTGCATTACCTCGCCAATGCCGCGACGGAGGCCTATGAGGGCGCCCGCGAAAAGGTCGCGAAGTTCATCAACGCCCGCCGCAATGAAGAGATCGTCTTCACCCGCAACGTCACCGAGGCGATCAACCTGGTGGCGTCGTCCTGGGGCGGGGTCAACATCAAGGAGGGCGACGAGATCGTCCTCTCGATCATGGAGCACCACTCCAACATCGTGCCGTGGCACTTCCTCAGGGAGCGCCATGGTGCCGTGATCAAGTGGGCGCCGGTCGACGACGAGGGCAATTTCCTGATCGAGGAGTTCGAGAAACTCCTGACCCCGCGCACCAAGATCGTCGCGATCACCCAGATGTCGAACGCGCTCGGCACGCTGGTTCCGGTCAAGGAGGTGGTCCGGCTCGCCCACGCCCGCGGCATTCCGGTGCTGGTCGACGGCGCGCAGGGCGCAGTGCATCTGCCCGTTGACGTCCAGGACCTCGATTGCGATTTCTATGCCTTCACCGGCCACAAGGTCTACGGGCCGACCGGTATCGGTGCGCTCTACGCCAAGCACGAGCACCTGGTGGCGATGCGGCCGTTCAACGGCGGTGGCGAGATGATCCGCGAGGTCGCCAAGGACTCGGTCACCTATGGCGATCCGCCGCACAAGTTCGAGGCCGGGACGCCGCCGATCGTCGAGGCGATCGGGCTCGGTGCCGCGATCGACTACGTCAATTCGATCGGCAAGGAGCGCATCGCCGCCCACGAGCATGAGCTGCTCACCTATGCCCAGGACCGCCTGCGCGAGATCAACTCGCTGCGCCTGATCGGCACCGCCCGCAACAAGGGCCCGGTGATCTCCTTCGAGATGAAGGGCGCGCATGCCCACGATGTCGCGACCGTGATCGACCGTCAGGGCATCGCGGTGCGCGCCGGCACGCATTGCGTGATGCCGCTTTTAGAGCGGTTCAACGTGACGGCCACCTGCCGCGCATCCTTCGGGATGTATAATACAAGGGAAGAAGTCGACCATCTGGCGCAAGCGCTGATCAAGGCGCGGGAATTGTTCGCATGACCGATACAGCCGAAGTCAAGACGGCCACCATGGAAACCACCTCGGCACTTCCCGCGGAGGAGACCGAGCGCATGAGCGGCGAGATCGTCGCCGCGCTGAAGACGGTGTTCGATCCGGAAATCCCGGCCGACATCTACGAGCTCGGCCTGATCTACAAGGTCGACCTCAAGGATGACCGCTCCGTCGACATCCTGATGACGCTGACCACGCCGAACTGCCCGGCCGCGGGCGAGCTGCCGCAGATGGTGGAGAACGCGGTGGCCAGTGTTCCCGGTGTCGGCGTCGTCAACGTCAATCTGGTCTGGGATCCGGCCTGGACGCCGGACCGGATGTCGGACGAGGCACGCCTCGTCCTCAATATGTGGTGATGCGTTAGGGAACTAAACTTAGGCTCAAGAAGATCGGCAATTGATTTGCCGCTGGGACTGACCACATGAGTGACATGACGCAAGCTTCACCAACCCCAGCCAAGCCGAAGCGGCCGCGCCCGCAGGTCATGAAACTGACCGATGCCGCCGCGGAGCGGATCACCGAGCTGACCAAACGCGCCGATTCCGAGATCGTCGGCCTGCGCGTCGGCATCAAGAACGGCGGCTGCGCCGGACAGTCCTATACCGTCGAATACGCCCACGAGATCCGCCCGACCGACGAAGTGGTCGAGGACAAGGGCGTGAAGATCCTGGTCGATCCGAAGGCTGTGTTGTTCCTGCTCGGCACCGAGATGGATTACAAGGCCGACAAGATGCAGGCCCAGTTCGTGTTCAACAACCCGAACCAGGTCTCCGCCTGCGGCTGCGGCGAATCGGTGCAGCTCAAGCCGGCCACTGTCTGATTGCTGCTGCGCCGGCCGGCGCGCAATCGCGCGCGCCGTGGAGCCGCCAGCCGATAACCACCATTGTTGCGCGTCGACGCTGTCGTCGACCATACTGCTGGCACGCCGCGGCAAACGGATGCGCGCCGGTCACGGGTGGGCATATGGACCGCGAATTCCTGAGTGACCTGTTCGCCGACTTCGGCCCGGTCACGCTGCGCCGGATGTTCTCCGGCTACGGCATCTCCGCTGACGGCACCAATTTCGCGCTCGCGCTGCGTGCCGGGCTCTACTTCCGTGCCGACGAGGAGACCATCCCGCAATTCGAGGCCGAAGGCTGCGGGCCGTTCCAGTACCAGACGCGGTCGAAGACGGTCACGGTGAATTCGTACTGGCAGCTGCCGGCGCGGTTGTTCGATGATTCCGAGGAACTCGCGGTCTGGGCACGCTCGGCGCTTGCCGCCGCCCAACGCGCAGCGCTGCGCAAGCGGCCGAGGAAACGATCGGTCGCGCGGACGGCGAAGGCACCTGCGAAGAAAGCTTCCGCGAAGAAGACCGCTGGCAAGAAGGCAGCGGTGAAGAAGTCAGCGGCGAAGCGACCTTCAAAGAAGCGATCGAAGAGGTCGTCGTCCTGAGAGGATGTGAAGCTTTGTCCACATCCACTGTTGTCGTCGCCCGGCTCGACCGGGCGACCCAGTACGCCGCGGCCTATCGGCTCAAGCACGACCGTCTCTGGAATACTGGATCACGCGCATGCGCGGGTGATGACACTGAGCAAGCTGAGTAAGCCAATTCCGTCATCCTGAGCGCGCATCGCGCGCGTCGCGAAGGGGGGCGGGCAGATCACGCCACCCGGGTCTGGGTTTCGGCGCTGTATTCCGGATCGGTCTCGCAGATCACCCGGTTGCGGCCGGCGCGCTTGGCGGCATAGAGGCAGGCGTCGGCACGCTCGATCAGCGAATCCGTGTCGTCGCCCTGTTTCAGCATGGAGACGCCGACCGAGATCGTGACGCGGCCGAGGATCTCGCCGGTCGACTTCTTCTTCAGTTCCTTGGCCATCACGGCGCGGCGGATGTGGTCGGCGACCGTCAGCGCCTGGCGCAGCGCGGTGTTGGGCAGCACGACAGCGAATTCCTCGCCGCCATAGCGCGCGGTGATGTCCTGGCCCTTGATGGTCTGCTTCAACGACTGCGCCACCAGCCGCAGCACCTGGTCGCCGGTGAGGTGGCCGTAGGAGTCGTTGAACGACTTGAAGTGATCGATGTCGAACATCAGCAGCGACAGTGGTTCGCTGCTGGCGAGCGCAGCCTGCACCGCCATGTCGATCGAGCGATCGAAATATTTGCGGTTGCCGAGACCGGTCAGCGGATCGGTGAGGCTCTCGGCGCGGATCGCCTCGAGGCTGTGCTGCAGGTCGCTGATCTCGGATTTCGACAGCGCGAGCCGGTTCTCCAGCGCCTGGTTGGTCTCGCGCATCTCGCGGGTCGATTTCGCCAGACTGTCGACGATGGCCTTGATGTGATCGCGGGTGGTCGCGGTCGCAAGCTTGCTGGTGGCGCCGACCAGGCTCGCATCGTAGGTCGCCGACACGCCGAGCGCGTCGGTGATCAGCTTCATGACGGCGTCGATCTCGCCGATCACGCGCGCGCCGACCTGGTCGATGCGGTCCGACGTCTTGATGTGCGAGAGGTAGGTTTCGTAGATCTGCTCGAGATCGGATTCGCTGAGCTTGCCGCTGCGCGCCAGCGTCTCGTTGATGACCTTGTTGAGCGGAGCGTTGTAGCCGGTCGCGTAGACGTACCAGATTTCGTAGTTGCGGGGCACGGCGGTCTGGCGAAGCGAGCGGATCTGGCCAAGCGCGACTTCGGCAAAGGCCAATGTACGTTCTTGTTCGTCCAGCAGCTTAACCACTGTTACGTCCCCAATGCGCGCAATGCCGGTTATGCCCGGCGGCAATGACTAAACTATTGGCGGGAAGGTACGGGACGAGAGTGAAGGCAAGGTAAATAGTGGAACCGCGGAGATATGGCCGCGACGATCGTCGGACGAGCTCGATTGCGCCGAGGATCGCGCACAGCTTTCGGAAGCTTTTCGCTTGCTCACGATTCCTGTGCGAAAGCTGCGCGTATTTGCTTCAAACCCGAAGGAATCACGCGCGCCTCAACCGTCGGCGACGACGGAGATTGCCCGGAATGCCGCCGCTGGCGCGGCGGGATCGGAGCCAACCTTAGGCGCGTGCGCGCACAGGTCGCAGCAGGAAGGCGGGTAGGTGCGAATGATCGCCGGGCTCGTGGTCCGCCTCTCGCTGCGGCCGGCGTGGCTCGGCACGCCCGATCGACGGCACATGCGACGGAGCCGGCGGGCCAGCGTTGCGGCCGTGGCGCGGTTCGCGCTCCGGCTTCGCTGCACGCTCCTGCCGGGGCTCCCGGTCCTGACGCGGCTCGCGTTCACCGTGAGGCGCTTCGCGTTCGCTTTGGCGCGCTTCGCGCTCACCGTGACGCGGCTCGCGCTCACGGCGCGGCTTGCGGCTGCCACGGGCACCATCGCGCGAACCTTCGCGGCTGCGGGAGCGGCGCGGCGCGGCGTCCTCGTCGGAGGCATCGCTGCGAACGGTGTAGTCGCCCTCGGCGCGCGGGATCGGCTGGCCGATCAGCTTCTCGATCGCGGTCATCGACTTGCTGTCGAGCGAGGTGACGATCGAGATCGCGGTACCGGTGCGTCCGGCGCGGCCGGTACGGCCAATGCGGTGGACGTAGTCATCGGGGTGGTGCGGCACGTCGAAATTGAAGACGTGGCTGACGGCCGGAATGTCGAGGCCGCGGGCGGCGACGTCGGAGGCGACGAGCAATGGAATCTCGCCCTTGCGGAATTGATCGAGGGCCGCGGTGCGCGCGCTCTGATCCATGTCACCGTGCAGGGCGCCGACACTGAAGCCGTGCTTCTGCAGCGATTTGTGCAGGACTGCGACTTCGCGTTTGCGATTGCAGAAGATAATCGCGTTGTTGAGATCCTTGGCGTCGCGCAGCAGGCGGCGGAGGATATCGCGCTTCTCGTGCGCTTCGCGGCCGGCCGGGACCTGCAACTGCGTCACCGTGACGGCGGCGGTCGCGGGCTTGGAGACTTCAATCCGTGCCGGATTATGCAGGAAGGCCTCGGTGATGCGGCTGATCTCCGGAGGCATCGTCGCGGTGAAGAACAGTGTCTGCCGCGTGAACGGGACGAGCTTGCAGATGCGTTCGATGTCGGGAATGAAGCCCATGTCGAGCATGCGGTCGGCTTCGTCGATCACCAAGAGCTCGACGCCGGTGAGCAGCAACCCGCCGCGTTCGGTGTGGTCGAGCAGGCGGCCGGGCGTTGCGATCAGGACGTCGACGCCGCGCGTCAGCTTGGAGTCCTGGTCGCCGAACGAGACGCCGCCGATCAGCAGCGCCACGTTCAGTTTCTGACCGGCGCCGTATTTGTCGAACTGCTCCTTCACCTGCGCGGCCAACTCGCGGGTCGGCTCGAGGATCAGGGTGCGCGGCATCCGTGCCCGGGCGCGGCCCTTCTCGAGGAGGGTGAGCATCGGGAGAACGAAGGCAGCGGTCTTGCCGGTGCCGGTCTGGGCAATGCCGAGCACGTCGCGCCGGGCGAGGACGTGCGGGATTGCCTGTTCCTGGATGGGAGTGGGGGTGGTGTAACCGGTGGCCGCAACTGCGGCGAGGACCTTATCGGACAGGCCTAGATTGGAAAAAGACATTGAGCCTCTGGTCGAAACCGCCGTTCGGCATCGCAGGTAAAAGGCTGTCGCGTTCGGCCCCGAAACGGCTCGCTTTTCTATAAAGCTCGGGGGCTCTGACTAACGCTGACGGACGGCAAACCTGACGAATCGCGTTTCGATCCGAGGGCCGCGTTGCCCCGCAACATAGGGGCGAAACCGGTAAAGTCAATCTATGAACCGGCCGATGGCCGAAAAAGCTTAATATTTTCGCAGAAATAAGCGTCGTTTCCGTCATTTTGCGGTCAAATGAATCACCACCCCCGGATCCGGCGGCCGGGCCTCGGCAGGGGTGTCCGCGCTATTTTTCGGCCTGGATTCGTCTGATGTCAGGCCCCCGGATGCGCCGGCCCCGCCACGGCCCGGTACGCCCTACCATGCATAGCGGACCGCGCCCTTGCCGGCGTAGGAGCGGGTCACGTTGGAGAATTCGCCCTCGAAGCTTGCGAGCGCCGACCAGCCATTTGCCCATTTCAGCTCGGCGGAGGCGGTGGTCAGGGCGGAGTCGGACGCCTGCGCCGCGCCGTTCACGACGAAGCTCGCGCCAGGCAGGGTCTGGAATGTCGCGGCGATGCTGCGGTCGGGGTTGAAGTCATGCGCCCAGGCCGCGCGGCCGCGTAGCGTCAGCACCGCACTGGAGAGCGCAAAGGATTTGTCGGCGCGCAGGCCGAGCTCGCTGCGCGCGTCGGTGACGCTCTTTGCGTTGTAGGCCAGCGCAAAGGTGTTGGCGCCGACGATCGCTTGTTCGGTGTGGCCCGGCAGCTGGAACGTCGTGAACTGGCCGGCGGCATAGGGCGTCAGGCCGATGCCGCCGATCCATGGCGCGACGAGGCGGTAGCCACTCTCGACGCGACCCGACCAGGCGTTGGCGTTGAATTCGGCGCGCAGGCGATCGACGCTCCCGACCGTCACCGTGCGGTCGGTGGTGACGTCCTGCCAGCCATAGGCCAGCGCACCGGCGAGGTAGGCTGCGCCGACATTGTGCCGAACGAAGGCGCCGGCCTGGAACAGGTCGGAGCGGCCGCCGCCACTGTTGGCGACGCTGAAGTTGGTGCCGCCGCCGGCGAGCGCAAAGCCCGCGATCGTGTTCGGCGAGAACCGATAGTCGGCGCCGATGGCGGTGCCGAACACCTGACTGGTGGTGTTGTTCGAGCCGAGCGCGTTGTTGCCGTCGGTGGTCTGTGAGCCGCCGTACGCCGCCGCCCACACGCTCCAGCGCGGATCGTAGCTCACGGCGATCGGCGCCTTGCGATAGACTGCGGCATAGGCCTCGCTGGTCGAACGCCTGGCTGCGTAGGCCAGGGAATTGTCGTCGGCGTAGGACGTGGCGCCGGCCGGCACGGTCGTCGCACCGCGACCGTCGATGAAGGGATCGAGCATCGTTCCCATGAACTGGTTCATGGCATTGAACGTGGTCTGCTGCGAACCGGCCGCGCTCTCGCCGGAGAGCTGGGTCAGGCCCTTCAGGAGATTGTCGCCCGACAGATTGAAGATCGCGCTGAACGCGGTGGAAAGGTTGGCACCGCCGAGCAGGCCGTTGTCGATCGCGCCCGCGACGCTCCTGTGGTTGATACCGGCATTGGTCGGCAGGATCGGCGAGAGCAGGCCGGGATCGAGCGACAGCAACACGTCGTTGCCGACATAGCTCAGCACCGGATTGCGGGCGAGGTTGTTGGCGAGCAACAAATTCGCCGAGCCGAATGTGCCGCTCAGCGTTCCCGCATTGACGATCGTGTAGGTGACCTTCCTGGTGATCCGTTCGAGCGGATCGACGATGACATTGCCGGCGATGTTGGCGGTGCCGGTTACGATCGCCTTGTCGCTGATCGTGTTGGTGACCTGCACCAGATAGGTCGCGGCCGCCGTCATGGTCAGGCTTGCCATCGTGATGGTGCCGGGCGAATTGCCGGGCGACAGCGTGCCGCTGATGACGGTGTTTCCGATGGTGCCGTTGCCGGCGAGCGTGCCGGTCGGGCCGACGGTGACGTTGGCGTTCGGCATCGCGCCGTTGAGGGTGAACAGGCTGTCGACGTTGACGGTGCCCACAAAATTTGAGTTGCCCGAGAAGCTCCAACTCGAGCCAGCGAGCAGTGCAAGGCTGGAGAAGCCCGAGAACTGCGCGCCGCTACCGAGCTTCGACAGATCGAAGCTCGTCGCGGTCGTCCCGCCGAACTGCAGGATGCTGGTCCCGGTGCCGATGACATTGCCGTTGAATGCGGCGCCGGACTGCATTTGCAGCACGTCGTTGGTGCCGCCGAACTGCACCGCGGTGCCGCCGGTGCCGGTGATGGTGCCGTTGGCGATCAGCGTCGTGGTGCCGCCCGACGTCGTGATGCCGGTGGCACCGGTGACGGAGGTCCCGGTGGTGATGAAGATGTTGCCCGGCGTCGAGCGCGATGCGGCGATGCCGATGCCACTGCTCAGCACACTGCCCAGCGCGTCGATCCTGATGTCGCCGAGACCGTCGCGCTGGGCGAAGATGCCGTAGCTGCCAGCTGCGAGGCCGCTCGCAACGACATTGCCTTCCGCGCGCAGCGCCAGCGTTGCGGCGTTGTCGGCGCCATGGGTAATGACGCCACTGATGCCGCTCGCCGCCGCACTGGTCGATGTTGCGCTTACGGTGCCCTTGGTGACGAGGTCGATGCCGCCGAGCCCCGCGGTGATGGACGAGAATCTGGAAATGCCACGGCTCAGCGTGATGCCGGTCGCGGCGCCGTCAGAAGTCGCGGTCACGTCGCCATTGGCGCGAACGGTAAGTGTGCCGGTGTTGACGATGGTCGGCGGCAGGCTGACAGTTGAGGCAGTAATTCCGGTGGCCCTGCTGCCGGCGCCGATCGCGGTGGCCGTCACGGCGCCATCGGCGGTCAACCGGGTCGCGCTCAGATTGTTTTGTGCCACGCTGATGCCAACCACTGTCGACGCGGTGTCGCTGATCGACGTTGCCGTCACGGCGCCGTGCAGATTGAAGTCGACCGGGACCACGCCGTAGGCTGCCAGGGACGCTCCGGTCACATTTGCGACTTGGCCGGATGGCGTCATGCCGGCAATCGTGATCGATCCGTTGGCGTTCAGTGCCGCGGAGCCGTTGCTGGATGTACTTCCCAATCCGGCGGAGAGGCCGATGACGGTGCCACCGGCCGAAGGAGAGGTGGAAGTCCTGGTGTCGAAGGTTCCGGAGATATCGCCATTGAAGGTCGCGGTGTTGGCGCCGGCGCCGGAAAAACCGACGGACGCCAGGGCGCCGTAGTAGGCCTGGTCGGGGCCATTTCCCTTGGCAGTATTGCCGTCCACGACGAGGCTGTTGTTGGCGCCGCCGCCGCCGGACACGGTAAGCGTCCCGCCCGTGATGCCGCGCGTCCGGACCGTCATGGTGCCGGAGCCGTAGTTCGTCAAACTCACGGAGCCGCTGACATCCTGATTGAGCTTCGCCGTGAACGCGCTGGTGTTGGCCGAATTGTTGGCCTGGAGGATGATGCCGCCCGCGACGCTCGCATTGGTGGTGAGGTCGACGGTACCGGTGCCGCCGTCCTGGAGATAGATGCCGCCGACGACCGCGCCGTTGGTCGTGACGGAAAGATTGCGCGAATAATAGCTGCCCTGTCCCATGCGGACGTAAATCCCGCCGCCTGTTTGGGTGGTGTCGCCGGTGACTGCGCCTGTCGCGATCGTGACGTCGGACTGGTTACCGTTGCTCAGGACGTAGATTCCGAGGCCGCCTCGGGTCACGATCTGGCTGCCAACCGTGTTGATGTTGACGCTACCCCCCGGTCCTGCACTCAAGACATTGATGCCGGTGCCGGCCGTGATCGTGCCGGCGGTCTGCGTAATCGAGACCGGACCACTGGCCGAGACGTTGATTGCGTACCAGTTGGCGGTGACGTCGGCCGATCCCGTGTAGGTGATCGGGGCTTGGCTGCCGCCGAGGAGCAGGATGCCGTCGTACAGAGCCGATGTGATGCCCGCGGGGTCGTTGTGATTGAACGTGATACTGCCGGAGGCGCTCACGACCACGCCGCGGGTCGTGATCTCGGCGCCGGCGTTGACGTTCACGGTGACATCACCGTTGAAACTCGTGTTGAGCCCGCCGTCCGACGGATGGGCGGCGTCGCAGAGCACGTTGCCGGTGCCGACGCCCGAGCAGTAGACCGCCGCCTCGGCCGTGGACGTCATCGCAATCAATGACGCCGATCCAAGCAGCGCGCCGCGCCACATCCCCGGCCTGCCGCCGCCGCCCGCCATGACCTTGCCCCCACACGCCATTGTAGCTGTTTGTTTCTGGCGTAACGGTCGTGCGGTGTCTTCTCAGTGCGCGCATACCGTCGATCCAAAGCGCACTTGCCGCCGAAATGAGCGCAAGTGTGGCCGCTCGGCACCATGCTGCACGGGCCGCTTCGAATCGGCGCGAGGGCAGCGCCGACGCGCGGTGCTCCCGTCCTAGAGCCCCGCGGCCCGGTACTCGCCCGGTGTCAGGCCCTCGGATGCGCTGAAGATCCGGTAGACGCTGCGCGGTGACGGTCTGCGAAAAGCTCGCCTCGAGTCGCCTCGAACAGGACGTGCAGGTAACGGACCGAGACGCCGAGCAGGTCGGCGACCATGCCGGGCGAGAGAGCCGGCTTCGCGAGATGACGCGTGATCAGGCGTCGCGCCAGGCTGAGCCGGCCGACGCGGAGCGCCTGCTGGGCACGGCGGCTACCCGGCCTGATCGCGCCGCGCTCGATCAGCGCGAGGTCGGCTACGATCTTAACCAGCGCAGGAATGATGGCGGTCTCACCGGCCTCCGTCGCGTCCTTGAAGTCGGCAAGGCAGGCCTCGAGCAACGGTGCCCAGCCGCGATTGCTTGCCGTCGGAGCGCTGTGACGAGCGGCCCCGAGGGCTGGCGCCTGATCCGGATGCAACTCCACGACACCGGGGACAACAATGCGCGCCGGGCTGCTGGATGACGCTTCCAGGCTCTGATCCTCGTGCTTACCGCGCATCGTGCATGACCCCTCGCTCTGCATAAGAGCGCGCGTCGCCGGTAACGAGATTTGCGGTGTCTTGTCCGGGCGAAGCGCCTGCGCGGTTCTGGCGAAATCGCCGGAAAATATCTTCTCAATGCGCGCAGGCTGTTCAGGTCGGTTCGGAGAGCGTCGGATTGCGCGGCGGCGTGCTCGGTCGCCGGCACGGAAATAGCCATGCTTTAGCAACCCGCAACAGCCCCAGGGCGCGTGCGCGTCCGAACCGCCGCTTAGGCCAATCGCGCCCGGTAATCGCCCGGCGTCATCGATTCCGACGCATTGAAGAGGCGGTAGAACGTCGCAAGGCTTTCGAAGCCGCAGGCAAAGGCGACCTCGGCGATCGTCTGCCCCGGCGTCTCGCGGAGCAGGCGGCGGCTCCGCGCGAGCCGGAGCACGGTGACGGTCTCCGAGAAGCTCATCTCCGTCTCCTCGAACAGGATGTGCAGGTGACGGACCGAGATGCCGAGCAGGCCGGCAATCAGCCTTGGCGACAGCGCCGCATTCGACAGATGCCGCCGGATCAGGCGGCGGGCCAGCGACAAATGGCCGGTTCGCAACGCCTGCTGCGCGAGCCGGCTCTTCGGCCGCATGATGCCGCGGTCGATCAGCGCGATATGGGCGAGCGCCTGCACCGTCGGAGGCGCGTCCGCCGCCGCGGCGTTGCTGCCTTCGACCAGGTCGCGGAAGCATGATTCCAGCAGCTTCCGCAGCGCGGTCTGATCCGGCACGGGCCTGGGAACGAGTTCGCCGAGCTCGGCGCCCGGCGGGATAATCCCTGCCACCGGGATCTTGATGATGCGCAGATGGAAGCCGTCGTCGTGCAGCGGGACGGTGCGATAGGGCAGGTCCGAATAGCTGGTCGCGAACATGCCGTCGCGAACCGCGAACTCATCGAGCCGTGCGCCGCCGAACCAGCCGCCACCGCCGAGCTGCTGATAGATGCACAGGCTGTCGCTCTGCGCATCGGCGATGTCAGCTGCGCGCCGTTCGACGCGGTAGGGCGAGGCGCGCAGCTCGACCAGTCCTGCATCGCCGAGCTTGCGCAGCGAGAACTCGCCGAAGAAGTCCGCCCGCTGCTCGGGCTCGAGCTCCGCGGTGACGCCGAACAACCCCTTGGCGCGCACCTCGCGCCAATAGTCAAAGCGATCCCGGGGATCGACTTGCTCAGTGGACCATGTGTACACGGAAAAGCTCGTGGAAAACCTGTGGGACCTGCGGAGAGCTCGAGCCGGATGGAGAGGGCGAATCTTATCACGCGGACCGGAAAAAGAAACTTGACCTGAGAGGGGCATAGCGCCTCATTCACGGGGTGGCCGGTCGGAACGGCCATCCGCAGCCGGCCTTGAACCGGCCAAACGGCTGATCCGACTATTAGGCGGCGGTCGCGCGGGCGGCGCACTTGTCGTGCAGGCGGGGAATCGGATGAAGAGCTGGCTTTCGAGACTTTCGGCGACCGTTTTGGCGATTGGATTGGTCGCATTGGCGGCGCCCGCCCAGGCCGAGAAGCGCGTCGCGCTGGTGATCGGCAACAATGACTACAGGAACGTACCCAAGCTGCAGAAGGCGGTGAACGACGCCCGCACCATGGGCGACACGCTGAAGCAGCTCGGCTTCAACGTCATGGTGGCCGAGAATTTGAACCGGCAGGCGTTCTCCGAGACATTGCTCGCTTTCGACCGCGCCGTGGAACCAGGCGACACCGCGTTCTTCTTCTATGCCGGCCACGGCTTCGAGATCGCCGGCCAGAACTTCCTGCTGCCGACCGACGTACCGGCTGCGACCGAAGGGCAGGAGGAACTGGTGCGCGACGCCTCGGTGCTCGCCGACCGCATCATCGAGCGGTTGCAGAACAAGAAGGCGCGTACCTCGATCCTGGTGTTCGACGCCTGCCGCAACAATCCGTTCGAACGCGCCGGCACGCGCGCCGTTGCCGGCGGCGGCGGACTGGCGCCGATGACGCAGCTGCCCGAAGGCGTGTTCTCGGTGTTTTCGGCCGGGCCGCGCCAGACCGCGCTCGACCGTCTCTCGAACGACGATGCCAATCCCAATTCGGTGTTCACGCGGACTTTTGCCAAGGAACTGCTGCAGCCAGGCGAGAACATGGTGCAGGTCGCCCAGCGCACGCGGCGCCTGGTCAGCGAGATGGCCGACACCGTGAAGCACAAGCAGATCCCGGTCTATTTCGACCAGATGGTCGACGATGTCTTCCTGAACGGAATCGCGAAGGGGCAGGCCGAGGCGGCCAAGCCGTCCGCTCCACCGCAGCAGGTGGCCGCGCTGCCGCCGGTCTCGGTGCCGAAGCTGCCGAAGGAGGATACCGTCAACGCGCCGATCGCGAGCTTCTCGCGGCACAATGGCGGCTGGTCCGTCGTGTTCTCGATCGCTGATCCGACGCTCGGAATTTCCTGGCGGATCGGCGACAGCGGCGATTTCCGCGAGACCGGCTTCATGGACACGCTCGATCCGCGCACCCGCAAGCGGATGCCCAATCCGTCGATCGAGCTGCCGGCCGACGCGCCGGCCGCCACGATCCAGCTGCGCTATGTCGATACCCAGGGCGAGATGCAGGGGCCGTTCCCGATCAAGTTCGATCCCGACGCCGCGCTGATCCGCGACCAGCGCAAGATCCTCGACATGACCGCGACGAGCTGGCTGTCGTTCCGCGAGTTCAACGGACTGCTGGTCTACTACACCCATTTGATGTCGTATCGCTGCGCGATCCGCGAGGTGCGGATCGGCATCGATAGCGCGGTGCCGGACAAGGTCTTGAAGATGCCGGCCTGCAATCAGCGCGATCCGAGCGCGATCCCGTCCGACGCGCAGCCCTATCTGAAGCTCGCGCCGCAGACCAAATCGGTCTCGGTGGAGTTGACCTATCGCGACGGCAGCGTGTCGGAAATCAAGACGTTCAGGCGATAGGCTTGCAGCCCAGTCGTCCGATCCGCGCTACAATCAAGACCTGAGGCAGCGTGAGGACGGCATCATGGAGGCAGGCAATCCGGAGCAGGCGAACAGGCGTCGGATGAAGGTCCGCTGCTGCGTGGTCGGCGGCGGCCCGGCCGGCATGATGCTCGGCTATCTGCTCGGACGCGCCGGGGTCGACGTCGTGGTGCTGGAGAAGTACGCCGACTTCTTCCGCGACTTCCGCGGCGACACCGTGCATCCGTCGACCCTGCAGGTGATGGACGAGCTCGGTCTGATCGAGGGCTTCCTCAAGCTGCCGCACCAGGACATCCAGAAGCTCGACGGCATGTTTGGCGGCGCCCCGGTGCGAATCGCCGACCTCAGCCGCCTCAGCGTCAAATATCCCTTCATCGCGATGATGCCGCAGTGGGACTTCCTCAATTTCCTGCGCGAGAGCGGCCGGCGCTTTCCTTCGCTGCAGGTGCTGATGAGCGCCGAGGCGACCGACCTGATCCGGCGCGGCGCCGCCGTTACGGGCGTCCGGGCCAACACGGTTGACGGTCCTGTCGATATCGAGGCCGACCTCACGATCGGCTGCGACGGCCGCCATTCCATCGTGCGCGAGCGCGCCGGCCTCGAGGTCGAGGAGATCGGCGCGCCGATGGACGTGCTGTGGTTTCGCGTCGGCCGCCGTCCGGACGAGACCGAGAATCTGTTCGCCCGTGTCGAGCACGGCAAGATGATGGTGACGTTCGACCGCGGCAACTATTGGCAATGCGCCTATGTGATCGCCAAGGGGCAATACGAGGCCGTGAAGGCGAGGGGGCTAGCGGCGCTGCTCGACGACGTGGTGCGTCTCGCGCCGATCCTCAGGGACGGCATTGCCGACGTCAAAAGCTTTGACGACGTCAAGCTTCTCACGGTGGCGATCAATCGCCTGACGCGCTGGACCCGTCCCGGCCTGCTCTGCATCGGTGACGCCGCGCATGCGATGTCGCCGATCGGCGGCGTCGGCGTCAACCTCGCGGTGCAGGACGCGGTCGCCACCGCCAATATCCTGGCGGCCAAGCTCGTGCACGGCTTGCCGTCGGAGGACGAGCTCGATGCTGTCAGGCGTCGCCGCGAATTTCCGGTGCGGGTCACGCAGCGCATGCAGGTGATCGCGCAGAACAACCTCATCACCGCGGCGCTGAAGCCGGGCGATCAGCCGGCGCCATTGGCATTGCGGCTGATCACGGCGATGCCCTGGCTGCAGGGCCTCACGGCGCGTCTTGTCGCTGTCGGCGTGCGGCCGGAGCACGTCCATTCGCCGGCGGCGCGCTGATCCGCGCGGTCGGAAATTATCAAGGACAACAGTTACTTAAATTGGTCATTAAAAGTTGCTTGGTCGCGCCGGTCAGCGCGCTACTCAACAGGATGCAGGAGCCCCGGCGATCCGCCGGGGCTCTTGTGTTTCAGGCCATCACTGAATAGCCGCCATCGACCGGGATCGCGGTGCCGGTGACGAAGTCGGAGGCCGGCGACGCCAGGAACACGGCGATGCCCGCGAAGTCGTCGATCGCCCCCCAGCGTGCCGCCGGCGTGCGTGCGAGCACGCGCTCGTGCAGACCGGCCACCTGTTGACGCGCGCCCTTGGTCAGATCGGTGTCGATCCAGCCGGGAAGGATGGCATTGACCTGGATGTTGTCGGGAGCCCAGGCGTTGGCGCAGGCGCGCGTGTACTGCACGATGCCGCCTTTGCTCGCGGCATAGGCCGCAGCGAAGCTCGCGCCGAAGATCGACATCATCGAGCCGATATTGATGATCTTGCCGTGGCCCGACGCCTTGAGCGCCGGGTAGGCCGCCTTCGAGCAAAGGAACGCGCTGGTGAGGTTGGTGTCGATCACCTTGCTCCATTCGTCGAGCTCGAGCTCGTGCGGCGGCTTGCGGATGCTCATGCCGGCGTTGTTGACGAGGATGTCGATCCCGCCGAGCTCGCCAATAACCCGCTCGATCATCGCCGCGACCGCCGCCTTGTCGGTCACGTCGGTTGCCACCGCGATCGCCTTGACGCCGCGCTTGCCGAGATCTTCGACCGCCGCTTTCGATTTCGCCTCGTTGCGGCCGACCACGGCAATCGCGGCGCCGGCGTCCGCCAGGCCGCGCGCCATGCCGAGCCCGATGCCGCCATTGCCGCCGGTGACGATGGCGACCCGGCCCGAGAGATCAAACTGTCCGTTTTTCATTGTTGTTGTCCGCTTTGGTTTGAACCGGGGATCAAGAGTGCCCGATCGCCACAACGCTGACCAGATCAGGCGCAGCCGGGCGGCTCTGCGCCAGCCGGCATGCGCAGGGGACTGCCTCGCGAAGACGTTAGCGCAACAAAAAAGCCCCGGACAGTGCCGGGGCTTTTGGTCTGCTATCAGCAGAGATCAGTACTTGGCGACAACCGGGCCGGTCCAGTTGAAGCGGTAGACCAGCGCGGTGCTGATGGTCTGGACGAGCGGCCTGAAGGTGATGTCGCGACCGTTCGAGATATTGGTGCCGTCAGCCAGCTCGGAGATGTTCCTGTTGTCGTAGTAAGCGGCGCGGTACTCGGTCTTCATGAACCAGCCCGGCGCGGTGATGCCGAAGATGTTCAGGTTGTTCTCGACGCCGCCGCCGACGAACCAGCCGCTGCGATCGAAGCCGTCGGTGTGCAGACCCGAGGGAAGAGCGGTCGCGGTGTTGAACAGCGTGGTGCCCTTCCAGTGCGAGCTGGAGTAACCGGCGTTGACGTAGGACAGAACGTTCGGAGCGACCAGATAACCCAGGCGCGCACCGGCGGCCCAGCTGTAGTCGTTCTTAATATTGCCGGCGAGGAACGGACCCTGATCCTGGATCGTGCCCTTCAGGCTGCCGAACTGACCGTCGGCGAACACGCCGATAACCCAGCTGTTGGCGGTCTGCCAGTCGTAACCGGCGCCGACGGTGCCATACCAGCCATCGCCGCCCTGGCGCTGGTTGAAGCCGAGGATCGGCGCGCCCGTGGTGGTCGACTGGACACCGGTGTCAGCGTCCCAGATGCCGCCGCCGCCACCGCCGAAGATGTAGAAGCCGGTCCAGCTCGGAGCGACCGGGAGCGGAGCGGGGGCCTTGGTGTAGGGGCGGGCGGCCAGGTCGGCAGCCGACGCCGAAGCCGTCATCGCAGCAACCGCGGTCAGAGCGAGCAAAATCTTCTTCATTTCCAAATCCTCGACTTTAGCGTTCGATCGGGTCGCTGACGGGAGCGCCTTGGCACCGATTCCCGAAACTCATGTTGGGGACTATACGTGGTTCCGCCGGAAATGCTGTTGCGGGTGAGACACAACCGCCCGAAAACGAAATCGTCGGCGCTCTCGGAAAAGGCGAATGAAAACGGCCGCCCCGATCAGGAGGCGGCCGGAAAATCATTTCAAATCAGTTGGTTGTGACCTAGACGTCGAGCAGATCGTCGCTCGCGAATTCGGCCTTGTCCGAGATGAAGGCAAAGCGGGCTTCCGCCTTGGTGCCCATCAGCCGCTCGACCGAGTCGGCGGTGCCCTCGCGATCGTCGGCGAGCAGCACCACGCGCAGCATCATGCGCTTGGCCGGATCCATCGTGGTTTCCTTCAGCTGCGCCGGATTCATCTCGCCAAGGCCTTTGAAGCGATTCACCTCGACCTTGGCGTTGGCGTTGAACTCGCTCTTCAGCAATCGATCTTTGTCTGCGTCGTCGCGGGCATAGACGGATCTGGTGCCGTGGGTCAGCTTGTAGAGCGGCGGCACCGCCAGATAGAGATGCCCCTCGTCGATCAGCCGCGGTATCTGCCGGTAGAAGAAGGTGATCAGCAGCGATGCGATGTGCGCGCCGTCGACGTCGGCGTCGGTCATGATGATGATGCGCTGATAGCGGAGATCCTCTTCGCGGTAATGCGCGAGCGTGCCGCAGCCGATCGCCTGCACGAGATCGGAGAGCTGCGCGTTGGCGGTCAGCTTGTCCTTGCCCGCAGACGCGACGTTGAGGATCTTGCCGCGCAGCGGCAGCACGGCCTGCGTCTTGCGATCGCGCGCCTGCTTGGCGCTGCCGCCGGCCGAGTCACCTTCGACGATGAACAGTTCGGAGCCTTCGGTGCCGGCGTCGGAGCAATCGGCGAGCTTGCCGGGCAGACGCAGCTTCTTGCCGGCGGTCTTGCGCGCGGTTTCTTTCTCCTGGCGGCGGCGCAGCCGTTCCTCGGCGCGATCGATCACGAAATCGAGCAGCCGGTTGGCCTGGTTCGGATTGCCTGACAGCCAGTGGTCGAACGGGTCCTTGATCGCCTGTTCGACGATGCGCTGCGCTTCGGCGGTAGCGAGGCGATCCTTGGTCTGACCCTGGAATTCAGGCTCGCGCACGAACACCGAGAGCATGACGGCCGCGCCGACCATCACGTCTTCCGAGGTGATGGAGGCTGCGCGTTTGCCCTGGCCTGCACGTTCGGCATGATCCTTCAAGCCGCGCAGCAGCGCGCTGCGCAGGCCCGATTCATGCGTGCCGCCGTCGGGTGTCGGCACCGTGTTGGTGTAGGACGACAGGAAGCCGTCGGCATCGGCGGTCCAGGCCACCGCCCATTCGCAGGCGCCATGCGCGCCGCTGCGGCCGGACTTGCCGGAGAAGATATCCTGATGCACCAGCGTGTCGGCGTGGATCGCCGCAGCCAGATAATCCTTCAGGCCGCCGGGGAAGTGGAATTTGGCTTCCGCCGGGACGTCTTCGACGCCCTTCAACAGCTCCTGGTCGCAGCGCCAGCGAATCTCGACACCGCCGAACAGATACGCCTTCGAACGCGTCATCTTGAACAGACGTTGCGGCTTGAAGGCCGCCTTGGCGCCGAAGATGTCGGTGTCCGGCTTGAAGCGGATACGGGTGCCGCGGCGGTTGTTGATCTTGCCGAGGTCTTCGAGCTTGCCCTTGGGATGGCCGCGCTCGAAGGTCATGCGGTGCAACTGCCCGCTGCGCGCAACCTCGACCTCGAGCCGCGAGGAGAGCGCGTTGACCACGGAGACGCCGACACCGTGCAGACCGCCAGAGGTCTCGTAGACCTTGGAGTCGAACTTGCCGCCCGAATGCAGCGTACACATGATGACTTCGAGCGCCGACTTCTTCGGGAATTTCTTGTGCGCGTCGACCGGAATGCCGCGGCCATTGTCGGTCACGGTCAGGAAGCCGTCGGCGGTCAGCTCGACCTCGATGAAGGTGGCGTGCCCGGCAAGCGCCTCGTCCATCGAATTGTCGATCACTTCGGCGAACAGGTGATGCAACGCCTTTTCATCGGTGCCGCCGATATACATGCCGGGGCGCCGGCGGACCGGCTCGAGCCCTTCCAGCACCTCGATATCATCAGCGGTATAGCTGGCTTCGGCGCCTGAGGTCGGCCGGGAAGCAGCCTTCGCCGGGGCGCGGCCCTTCGGTTCCGGGGCTCCGAACAGATCTTCAGCGGATTTGCTTTTGGCGTTCGACTTCAATGCTTTGGCCATGGTTCTTCAAGTGGCGCGCCAGTTTTGGCGCAGCGAATCGGTTGCTCTGACTATGCCACGGATGGGCTGCCTATGGGGACGGCCGCACCCCGGGGGCCCGGCCGCCTCTGTAGATAGGAGCCCGCGATTACGCTTTCGAGGTGCGGAACACAACGACCGTGAACAGGGCCATGGCGACAACCACCGTCAGGGATCCGACGATCGGCGCCGCCTCGAACGAGGTCCCCTTGAGCAGCACCGCTGCCACGCTGCCGGGAACAGGATGCCGCCGACGATGTGCAGCCAGCCCTGGATCTTCGCCAGCAGCATGGTGCCCGCGGCCGGCACCAGCCGGTAGTACAGGCCGAACAGGAACAACAGCACGCCGCCCACGAGGTTGAGATGCGCGTGCGCCGGTCCTAACGTGAAGTCGTGCTCGATACCCATGGCAATGCCCGCGAGCATTCCGAACAACAGGACGAGAACGCTCACGCACATCATCAGCGATCCGATCATCCAGGATTTCCTTTTTCTTGTGAGGGGGATGCCAGCCAGCCTGGACCGCAGGGGCCTTACGGGAAATCACGTTCGATCCCCGCCTTTGTGACTTGATGTCACGCAATCGGCCGGCTTACCTGTTCTTAGGCTGCGTGCCGCTACAAAGGTTCATTCGAGGTTCAACGGAGCGGAAGGCACTCGACGAGATGGAAGATATTACGCGGGCCCTGGCCGAATTCGTCCGCCATCACCAGGTCTGGGCCGCTCCGATCGTCATGCTGCTGGCGTTCGCTGAATCGCTCGCCTTCATTTCATTGCTGGTGCCCGCCTGGGGCGCGCTGGTTGCGATCGGCGCGTTGATCGGCGTCAGCGGCATCAGCTTCTGGCCGATCTGGATCGCCGGCGGCATTGGCGCCGCGCTCGGTGACTGGGTCTCCTATTGGTTCGGCTACCGCTACAAGGAGCAGGTCGCGCAGATGTGGCCGTTGTCGCGCTATCCGGAAATCCTGCCGCGCGGCGAGGCCTTCGTGAAGAGCTGGGGCGTGCCCAGCATCTTCATCGGCCGCTTCTTCGGCCCGCTGCGCGCCTCGGTGCCGCTGGCGGCCGGCATTTTCGAGATGTCGTACTGGCAATTCCAGGTCGCCAATTTCGTCTCCGCGCTGGTCTGGTCGGCCGCGCTGCTGCTGTTCGGCGACGTCATTGGCCAAGCTATCGAGTGGATGTGGCGGGCGGTGTAGTGCACCTCGGAATAACGCCCCGATGCAGGGGTTAGGCGGGAGAGCCGCGCTCGCGGTTCTGTCATCGCACGAGCATCGAGACGCTGATACAACTTCACCGCCGCAAGCGCGACATCCACCGATCGCATCACCGTTTCACTGGGAGTCATGATATGGAATTGACACGACGTCACGCTCTCGCCGGCGCTGCCGGCATCGCCGCCGCACCGTTATTATCAGCCGGTCCCGCGGCCGCCACGGCACCCGCCGCCGACAAGCAGGCGCCGAGCTTCTATCGCTACAAGGTCGGCGACATCACGGTCACCGCGGTGTCCGACGGCAAGAACGTCTTCAAGCTGGAAGACGCCTTCATTCCCAATGCGAAGCGGGACGAAATCAACGCGGCGCTGGAGAAGGCGTTCATGCCGCGCGACATGGTGACGATCTGGTTCGCGCCGCTGGTGCTCAACACCGGCGGCAAGCTCGTCGTGATCGACACCGGCAACGGCGCGCTGGCGAAGGCCAGCTCGAAGGGCGCCAACGGCCTGTTCGCCGACAATTTCGTCGCGGCCGGCTTCGACCCCAAGGCTGTCGACATGGTCGTGATCTCGCATTTCCATGGCGACCATGTGAACGGCCTCTTGACCGCCGAAGGCACGCCGGCATTCCCGAATGCCGAAGTGCTGGTGCCGGCGACCGAATGGAAGTTCTGGATGGACGACGGCGAGATGAGCCGGGCGCCGGCCGGCCGCATGCAGGGCCTGTTCAAGAACAACCGCAACATCTTCGAGGCCGGCCTGAAGAAGAAGGTCACGCCCTACGAATGGGGCAAGGAGATCGCGCCGGGCCTGACCTCGGTCGAAACCGTCGGCCATACGCCGGGCCACACCTCCTACGTGCTGGCCTCGGGCCCGGACAAGGTCTTCATCCAGTCCGACGTCACCAACAATCCGCTTTTGTTCGCGACCAATCCTGGCTGGCATGCCTTCTTCGACCAGGACGCCGACGTGGCGGAGAAGACCCGCCGCCGCGTCTACGACATGATCGTTGCGGAGCGGCTGCAGGTGCAAGGCTTCCACTATCCGTTCCCGGGCCTCGGCAACGTGGTGAAGGACGGCATAGGCTACCGGCTCGTGCCGGCGCCGTGGAATCCGGTGATCTGAACGGTTTTTCTTGACGACAAGAGGGCGCGGCCTTATAGCCGCGCCCATGATCAACGCCGCGACCATTATCATTGCCCGCCGCCGCCGCATTCTCGCGGTATGGGCGGTCGCTCGCGTTTAAGACCATCGCCTCTGCCGCCGGATCCTGTCCCGCGGCGCTCTCCTCAAAAAGACACGCGGTTCGATCTGGCGGCTCCTTCGTCATGCAGGAGCTTCGACCATGTATACGCCACCGCCTTTCAAGCCCGACCGTGCCGCAAGCCTCGCCTTTGCGGAAGCGCGCGGTTTTGGCTTGGCCTGCGCGTCGGACGGCACCAAGCCGATCGCCTCCGCGCTGCCGTTCTACCTGAGCTACGCCGCCGACGGCACACCGCGGGCGCTGTTTCATGTTGCCCGTCACAATCCGCTGGTAAAGCTGGCGGGCGGGGCGGCTTGCGAGGTGCCTTGGCTGCTGGCCGTCACCGGCGCGGATGCCTATGTGTCGCCGGACTGGTACGTTTCGCCCGACCAGGTGCCGACCTGGCTCTATCAGGCCGTGCATCTGACCGGGCCGGTGCGGATGTTGTCGGGTGAGGAACTTGCGGTTCAGATCGACGCGCTGAGCGCCAAGTTCGAGGACCGGCTGTTGCCGAAGAAGCCGTGGACGTCGGCTAAGGTGACCGCCGCGCGGCTCGATGCCATGAAGAAGGCGATCGTGGGCCTTGAGATGACGGTGGAAGAGGTGGAGGGCAGCTTCAAGCTGAACCAGCACAAGTCCGAGACCGACTATGCGGCGGTCGCGGGCAACCTTGCCGCGCAGGCGAACGCCGGCGCGCAGCAGATCGCGCATCTGATGCGGCAGGCTAGGCCGGATGTCTTTGCTATCAAAACCAACGAGCTCGAAAGGAGCGTGCCATGACCCTCACCGACACCAACCAACCGAAAATCAAGAGCGGTGCGACCAAGGCCACCGTGTTCGTCGATGGCGCATCCGGCACCACTGGTCTCGGCATCCAGGAGCGGCTGCACGCGATCGGCGACGTCGCGGTGAAGCACATCGCCGAGGACAAGCGGAAGGATGCCGGTGCCAAGCGCGCGCTGATGGAGGAGGTGGATCTCGTGATCCTCTGCCTGCCCGACGAGGCCGCCAAGGAGACCGTCGCACTGATCGACACCATGGGCAATTCAGCGCCGAAAGTGCTCGACGCGTCGACGGCCTATCGGGTCGCGCCCGACTGGGCCTATGGCTTCGCCGAGCTCGCGCCTGACCAGGCCGACAAGATTCGCAACGCGAAAAAGGTCTCCAATCCGGGCTGCTATCCGACCGGCGCGATCGCGCTGCTGCGGCCGATCGTCGATGCCGGCCTGCTGCCGGCGGATTACCCCGTCACCGTCAACGCGGTGAGCGGCTATTCGGGCGGCGGCAAGTCGATGATCGCAAGCTTCGAGGACGGCTTGGCGCCGGCCTTCGAGCTCTATGGCCTCGGCTTCGAGCACAAGCACGTGCCGGAGATGCAACTGTATTCGCATCTGACGCGGCGGCCGATCTTCATCCCGTCGGTCGGCAACTACCGGCAGGGCATGCTGGTCTCGGTGCCGCTGCAGCTCGACGCGCTGCCGGGCAAGCCGACCGGTTCTGATCTGCAGGCTGTTTTGGCGAAGTGGTACGCCGGCAGCAAATACGTCTCGGTGATGCCGCTGCAGAACGAGGCCAGCAAGGGCGGAAAGATCGAGCCGGAGGCGCTCAACGAGACCAACCAGCTCGAGCTCTATGTCTTCGCCAGCGACAAGCACCATCAGGCGGTGCTGGTCGCCCGCCTCGACAATCTGGGCAAGGGTGCGTCGGGCGCTGCCGTGCAGAACATGCGGCTGATGCTCGGACTGGCCGACAGCTAACTGCGAGGCGCATGGTGGACGACGCCACGCTGCAATTCTACCGGCGCAATGCCGAGGCCTATGCCGGGTGGGCGAAAGCACCGTCCGCCCGGCTCAAGGGCTTTCTCGGCCTGTTGCCGAGAGGCGGCGCGATCCTCGAACTCGGCTGCGGCGCCGGCAATCATGCCGCGGTCATGCTCGCCGAAGGCTTTGTGCTGCGTGCGACCGATGGTTCACCCGAGATGGCCGAGGTCGCGGCGCGCCGCATCAATCATCCGGTCGAGGCGATGCTGTTCGACCAGCTCGACGATCTGGACGTCTATGACGGCGTCTGGGCCAGCGCGTGCCTGCTGCACGTGCCGCGCGACGAACTGGCCGGCATCATCAGCCGCATCCACCGGGCGCTGAAGTCCGGCGGTATCTTCTACGCGAGCTACAAGATCGGCCATGGCGATGGCCGCGACAGCATCGGCCGCTACTACAATTACCCCGCGGCCGACTGGCTGGCGGCGACCTACGCATCGTCAGGGGCGTGGACCCAAGTCTCGTCCGACACCAGCGAGGTCAAGAGTTTTGACGAGGCGCCCGCGACGATGCTGCATATCGTCGTGCGCAAGGGCTTAAGGAATAGCGCCGGCGCGACTAGAGCATGATCCGGAAAAGTGTGAAGCGGTTTTCCGAAGCGATCATGCTCAAGAAAAGAGTTGAAGCGCGATGACTTCATCGTGCTTCAGCACCGCGGCCGGCGCGAATTGATAGCTCAGACGATCTTGAAGATCGCGAGCGCGAGCACCGCTTGCGCGATGAAGCCGACCGTGAAGGCCAGGGTGCGGAACACCCGCAGGCCGAGCGTGTAGACGACCAGATGCGCGACGCGGGCCCAGAAATAGACGGCGCAGGCGAGCACGGTCCATTTGGTGGAATAGTCGGCGGCGTTGAGGATCAGGACCAGCGGCGCGAAGATCACGAGGTTCTCGACCGCGTTGTCGTGCGCGAACATCAGCCGGTTCGCCCATTCGGCGTGCGGCTTGTCGTTGCGCGAGGGATTGCCCATCGCGCCGGAGAGGCCGCGCACCTGGCAGCGGTTGATGATGTAGGGAACCCACAGCAGCCCGGTCAGGATCACCGTCAGCGACAGCCAGAACAGTTCGCGCGTCATCGTCTCCCCCTCACGTCAATTCGATTCCCGACCGTCGGGATCGCCTGTTTATAGCTGAGCGGGAGACCGCGCGCTACGCGCGGACACGGACATAGCTGCCCGGGGCGTCCTCGAGCGCCGGCATCCCGACCGTGCGCGCCGGCACCGTCTCAGGATCATGGCTCTCCAGCCAGCCGCGCCAATCGGGCCACCACGAGCCCTTGTGCTCCTCGGCGCCCTTTAGCCAGTCGGCGAGCTTGATGTCCTTGATGTTGTCGTTGGTCCAGTACTGGTACTTCTTCGACGCGGGCGGATTGACCACGCCGGCGATATGGCCGGAGCCGGACAGCACATATTTCACCGGGCCGCCGAAGAACTGCGAGCCGTACAGCACCGATTCCGCCGGCGCGATGTGATCTTCGCGTGCGGCGAGGTTGTAGACCGGCACCTTCACCTTCGACAGATCGAGCAGCGTGTTGTCGAGCACCATGGTGCCGGTCGACAGCCGGTTCTCCAGATAGCAGTTGCGCAGATAGTAGGAGTGGTTCGACGACGGCATCCGGGTCGCATCCGAATTCCAGTGCAGCAGGTCGAACGAGGAGGGCGACTGGCCCTTCAAATAGTTGTTCACGACATACGACCAGATCAGGTCGTTCGAGCGCAGCATGTTGAAGGCCATCGCCATCTTGCTGCCCTCGAGCACGCCGGATTCCTGCATGTCGCGTTCCAGCGCCGAGATCTGGTCCTCGTCGACGAATACCAGGAGGTCGCCGGCGTGGCTGAAGTCCACCTGCGCGGCAAAGAACGTCGCCGACGTCACGCGCTGGCGGCGCTTCTCGGCGAGGTAGGCGAGCGTTGAGGCGAGCAGGGTGCCGCCGACGCAATAGCCGGCGGTGTGCACCTTCAGCTCGCCGGTGGCCTTCTCGATCACGTCCATCGCGGTGAGCGGGCCTCCGGTCATGTAGTCGGCCCAGGTCTTCTTGCCGAGTTCCTTGTCCGGATTAACCCAGGAGATCACGAACACCGTGATGCCCTGGTCGACGCACCATTTGATGTAGGATTTCTCAGGGCGCAGATCGAGGATGTAGAACTTGTTGATCCACGGCGGCACGATCAGGAGCGGCGTACGCAGCACGTTCTCGGTCGCCGGCGAATACTGGATCAGCTGCATCAGCTCGTTCTGGTAGATCACCTTGCCCGGCGTCGTCGCCATATTGACGCCGACCTCGAGATTGGCCGAATCGGACTGGCGGATCCGCAGCGTGCCGTGGCCGGCCTCGATATCCTCGGCCAGCATCTTCATGCCGCGCACCAGATTGTCGCCGTTGCTCTCGACGGTGGCGCGCAGCACCTCCGGATTGGTCAGCACGAAATTCGACGGCGCCAGCGCGTTGCTGATCTGCTGGACATAGAACTCCGCCTTCTTGCGGGTATGCGGATCGATCCCGTCGGCGTCGTGAACCAGTTGCTGCGCCCATTTCGCGGTCAGCAGATAGAGCTGCAGGATGAAGTCGAAGAACTGGTTCGACTTCCACTCCGGATCCTGGAACCGCTTGTCGCGCGGTGCCGGCGTGATCGCGGGCTTGGCATCGGCTTCGCCGGCCATGCGGCGCACTGCCGCGCCCCAGAGATCGAGGTAGTCCTTGCCGAGCTGCATCTGCAGCGAAGAGGCGCGCTCCTTGTCGGACAGCCAGTATTCGGCGATCACGCTGAAGGTCTTGATGACCTCACCGAGCTCATTCGGCGGCTTGTCGCGGACTTCCCCGGTCTGGCGCGGCTTGAGATAGGCTGCAAGCGCCTGGCCGCTGCTCTCCATCGCCCGGGCGATGTTCATGGCGAAGGCTTCGGCGTTGAATTTCGGGGCGCCTTGGGTGTCGGTACTGACGTTGCTCATCTGAGGGACAATATCGCGTGGTTTGGAGGGCGTCATCGCGCGGTGCGGCAACGGGAATCGGTCAAAATCCAATGTTTCGCTCTGCTGCAGTGCGATAAAAAATTCTTTGTTCTGACATATTGAAGCCTCAGGGGTCGCATTTCCTGTTCCCGCTTTAAGCGTTTCGGGCGACAATGGTTTGAAACGCTAAAGCCGGGATTAACGCAGCGGGGACGTTGCAAAGCTCATACCAGTGCGACCCGTGTCGGCAACGTGCGACATGCGCGCTAGCTTGTTGGGGACATATCGGCACATGCCGATCGATTGGATGAAAAGGGCGCTCGCTGCAGCAGCGCTGCTCGCGTCGTTGACGGCGCTGAGCGGCTGCTCGAGCACGATTGCCGATATGACCATGCCGGCCGACGCACCGGCGCGGCCGAAGGATGCCACCGGCTACCTCCCGGTCCACGATCTGCCGCCCGACCGCGCCGATCCGACCATCAAGCCGGCGGATCAGGCCAAGATCGAGCAGGAGCTGATCGCCGCGCGCGAGCGCCAGGCGTCGGCGGCAGCCCAGAGCGGGACGGCAGCCCCAAGCGCGACAACAGCCCAGAGCGGGAAGTAGGCGTTCCAGGTGGCCGATCAGCGCTGGCGCCGCCCGGTGTCCGTGCTAAAAGAACCTCAATTCAACCGCATATCCGGCCGTAGCCTTCAGATCGTGCGCCTGAATTCGCTCTAAGTTATTGATTTGGCGCGACTTCCGTAAGAGCCCGAGCAGGCTTCGGCATCGATCCAAAGGGCGTCGATTCTGGCATTGGGGTTGTCGGAGCAAGGGTCCCATGGAAGATTTTTACCGCATTCGCCGTCTGCCGCCTTATGTCTTCGAGAAGGTCAACCAGGCCAAGGCGGCCGCGCGCAACGCCGGGGCCGACATCATCGACATGGGCATGGGGAACCCGGACCTGCCGACCCCGCCGCATGTGATCGAGAAGCTGAAGGAGACGCTGGGCAAGCCGCGGACCGACCGCTACTCGGCCTCGCGCGGAATCAACGGCCTGCGCAAGGCCCAGGCCGCCTATTATGCCCGCCGTTTCGGCGTCAAGCTCAACCCCGATAGCCAGGTCGTGGCCACCCTCGGCTCCAAGGAGGGGTTTGCCAACGTCGCGCAGGCGATCACCGCGCCCGGCGACGTCGTGCTGTGCCCCAATCCGAGCTATCCGATCCATGCCTTCGGCTTCCTGATGGCGGGCGGCGTGATCCGCTCGGTGCCGTCGGAGCCGACGCCGCAGTTCTTCGAGGCGGTCGAGCGGGCCATCATTCATTCGATCCCGAAGCCGATCGCGCTGATCGTCTGCTATCCGTCGAACCCGACCGCCTATGTCGCGGACCTCGACTTCTACAGGGATCTCGTCGCCTTCGCGAAGAAGCACGACATCTTCATCCTGTCCGATCTCGCCTACGCCGAAGTCTATTTCGACGAGAACAATCCGCCGCCATCGGTGCTGCAGGTGCCCGGCGCGATCGATGTCACCGTCGAGTTCACCTCGATGTCGAAGACGTTCTCGATGGCCGGCTGGCGCATGGGCTTTGCGGTCGGCAATGAGCGCATCATCGCAGCACTGGCGCGGGTCAAATCCTATCTCGATTACGGCGCCTTCACGCCGGTCCAGGTGGCGGCGACCGCCGCGCTCAACGGCCCTGACGACTGCATCCGCGAGATGCGCGACACCTACCGCAAGCGCCGCGATGCGCTGGTCGAGTCGTTTGGCCGCGCCGGCTGGGAGATTCCGCCGCCGCAGGCCTCGATGTTCGCCTGGGCGCCGCTGCCCAAGGCGTTCGAGGCGGTCGGCAGCATGCAGTTCGCAACCCTGATGGTGGAGAAATCCGGCGTCGTGGTGTCGCCCGGCGTGGCGTTCGGCGAGCACGGCGAAGGCTATGTCCGCATCGCGATGGTGGAGAACGAGCAGCGTATCCGGCAGGCCGCGCGTGGCGTGCGCCGCTTCCTTGAAAGCGGCATCGAAACGTTGCACAACGTCGTTCCTCTCGCCAACCGGCGTTAATCCTTCCAGGTTGCTTAATCTCATGGTCGCACCCCTGAACGTGGGCATAGCGGGGCTCGGCACCGTCGGTGCCGATGTCGTCCGCCTCATCGAAACGCAAGGACGGGCGCTGGCCGAGCGCAGCGGCCGCGGCATTCGCGTCGTCGCCGTCACGGCGCGCTCGAAGGCCAAGAAGCGCGGCCTCGACCTGCGCGGCATCGCGTGGGCGAAGAGCCCCGAGGCGCTGGCCGAGGATCCCAATATCGACTGCTTCGTCGAATTGATGGGCGGCGCCGGCGATCCCGCGCTCTCGGCGATCGAGACGGCGCTGAAGGCCGGCAAGTCGGTGGTCACCGCCAACAAGGCGCTGATCGCCAAGCACGGCCTGCGTCTCGCCACAGCCGCCGAGAAGCACGGCGGCGCGCTGAATTTCGAGGCGGCGGTCGGTGCGGCGATCCCGGTCATCAAAACGCTGCGCGAGGGCCTCGCCGGAACCAGCGTCAACCGCGTCTATGGCATCCTCAACGGCACCTGCAATTACATCCTGACGCGGATGGAGCAGGAGGGATTGTCGTTCGAGGAATGCCTGAAGGACGCCCAGCGTCTAGGCTATGCCGAAGCCAACCCGTCGTTCGACGTCGATGGTCACGACACCGCGCAGAAGCTGGCGATCCTGGCGAGCCTCGCCTTCGGAACCAAGGTCGCGGAAAGCGCGGTCTATGTCGAAGGCATCTCCTCGATCACGCCGGAAGACCTCAAGGCGGCCGCGGAACTCGGCTACCGGGTCAAGCTGCTCGGCGTCGCCGTGCGCACGGCAAAGGGCATTGAGCAGCGCGTACATCCGACCATGGTGCCGAAATCATCCCCGATCGCGCAGGTGATGGGCGTCACCAATGCGGTTGCGATCGACGGCGAGGGCATTCCGCCGATCACGCTGGTCGGTCCGGGCGCCGGTGGCGGCGCGACCGCCTCGGCCGTGGTCGCCGACATCGCCGACGTGGCGCGCGGCATCCGCGCCAAGCCGTTCGGCCGTCCCGTCGAGCGGTTGCGCGACACCGTCAAGGCGCCGATGGAGCGCCATGAGGGTGGCTATTATATCCGCCTGATGGCGCGCGATCTTGCAGGCACTGCCGCAACAATCGCCACCCGGCTTGCGGAACAGAAGATATCCCTGGAATCCATCGTGCAGCGGCATCCGGATGGCGTCGATGTGAACGGTGCGGCCAAAAAACCTTCACCGGTCCCGGTCATTCTGATTACCTATGCGACCAGCGAGGATGCGGTGCATCGCGCGCTGGCCGCAGTGCAACGCGATAAGGTCATCAGCGGCCGGCCGCAGGTGATCCGGATCGAGAAAAACTAGCGCATGGCCTGAACGGGTCGGGCGTGAGACGATTGATGCGGGCAGGCTGGCCTGTCCCCGAGGCTTAAGGAGTACGCTGATGTCGACCCATATTTCCGTTCCGCCGCAAATGTTGCTTGAGCGCATCCTGACGCTCGAAATCGTGCGGGTGACGGAGCGCGCGGCGGTGTCTGCCGCGCGGCTGCGCGGCCATGGCCAGGAGAAGGCCGCCGACAAGGCCGCGGTCGACGCCATGCGGCGCGAGCTCAACAAGCTGCCGATCGAGGGCACGGTCGTGATCGGCGAGGGCGAGCGCGACGAGGCGCCGATGCTGTTCATCGGCGAGAAGGTCGGCCTCAATGCCGGTCCCAAGGTCGACATCGCGGTCGATCCGCTCGAAGGCACCACGCTGTGCGCCAAGAACATGCCGGGCTCGATCGCCACCATGGCGATGGCCGACGGCGGCACGCTACTGCACGCGCCCGACGTCTATATGCAGAAGATCGCGATCGGTCCCGGCTACGCCAAGAACGTGATCGAGCTCGACGCGCCGCCGGCCGACAATGTCCGCCGCCTCGCCAAGGCCAAGGGCGTCGATCCCACCGCCATCAACGTGCTGGTGCTCGACCGTCCGCGCCATGCCGACATCATCAACAGCGTGCGCTCGACGGGCGCTGCGGTGCAGCTGATCACCGACGGCGACGTCGCCGGCGTCATTCACTGTGCCAAGCCCGATGAGACCGGCGTCGACATGTATATCGGCACCGGCGGCGCGCCCGAGGGCGTGCTCGCGGCGGTCGCGCTGCGCTGCATCGGCGGTCAGATGCAGTGCCGCCTGATCCTCGACACCGAGGAGAAGCGCGAGCGCGCGCACAAGATGGGCGTCATCGATCCGAAGATGATCTACGGCATCGAGGATATGGCCAAGGGCGACTGCCTGTTCGCCGCCACCGGCGTCACCACCGGCTCGCTGCTGACGGGCGTGAAGTTCAAGAAGGACGTGATCGAGACCGAGACGGTCGTGATGCGCTCGGTCACCGGCACCGTGCGCTACATCAAGGCCGAGCATCGGCAGCTGGAGAAATTCCACCTGGATTGAGCAGACACCGTCATTCCGGGATGGTCCGAAGGACCAGACCACAGATGCGCAATTGCGCATCGGGGAATCTCGAGGTTCCGGGTCTGGTGCTTACGCACCATCCCGGAACGACGGGATAAACAACAAGAAAAAGGGAGACGAGCATGTCTGATCTGTCCGGCGTCAAGGCACTGGTGTTCGACGTGTTCGGAACCGTCGTCGACTGGCGCACCAGCCTGATCAACGATTTCACCAAATGGGGCGAGACGCGGGGGATCAAGGCTGACTGGACCGCGCTGGTCGATGGCTGGCGCGCTGTCTATGCGGCCTCGATGGACGAGGTGCGCAAGAACCCGCAGAACGGCTACGTCATCCTCGACGTGCTGCACCGCCGCTCGCTGGAGAAGCTGGTCGCGCAATTCGACGTCAAGGGGCTGACCGAGGCCGACCTGCAGCATCTGACGCTGGGCTGGCATCGCCTGCACGGTTGGCCCGACAGCGTCGCCGGCCTGACCCGGCTGAAGACCAAATACATCATCTCGCCGCTCTCGAATGGCAACGTCGCGCTGCTCACCAACATGGCGAAGTTCGCAGGTCTGCCGTGGGATCTGGTCATGTCCGCCGAGCTGTTCGAGCATTACAAGCCAGATCCGGAAACCTATCTGGGCGCCGCAAAACTGCTCTGCCTGCCGCCGGAGCAGGTGATGATGGTCGCCGCGCACAATTACGATCTGAAGCATGCGCAGAAGCACGGCCTCAAGACTGCCTTCGTGGCGCGGCCGGCCGAATACGGACCCCTGCAGAAATACGATTTCGAGGCCACCGGCGAATGGGACATCGTGGCCAAGGATTTCGGGGAAATCGCCACCCGGATGGGCTGCTAGAACTGGTCTGCGAATCATCGAAGCGCTACGATTCCTGGCTGGAGCGTCGGTTCTGATTTGGGTCGGAACCGGAGCCCTAGATTTGTTTTGACGCGTTTTCTTCACGCGAACCGCTGCCCGCTTCGCTCGAAATCGCTCTGGCTCCAGAAGGGATCATGACGCTGCACGCATCCGCATTGCCCGTCGAGGCGCCGCCGGCGTTCCTCGGCGTGACGCGGTCGTTGACCGGAAAGCTCTGGCGCGACCGGCTGGATGCGCGCGGGGCGGCGCGGGTGCTTGCGATGGTCCAGCGCCACAATCTGCCGGAGATGCTGGCGCGCGTGCTGGCCGGGCGCGACGTCGGGATCGACGATGTCGCCGACTTCCTCGACCCGACCATCCGCAAGCTGATGCCGGATCCCCACACGGTCACCGAGATGGAGCTTGCCGCCAAGCGCATCGCGGATGCCGCGGTACGCGGCGAGAAGGTCGCGATCTTCGGCGACTATGACGTCGACGGCGCGACCTCGGCGGCGCTGCTGACCTGGCATCTGCGCCATTGCGGGCTGGATCCCCTGATCCATATTCCCGACCGCATCTTCGAAGGCTACGGTCCGAACGTCGACGCTGTCCGCGCGCTGGCCGCCAAGGGCGCGACGCTGCTGGTCACGGTCGATTGCGGCACCACCAGCATCGAGCCGCTGGCGGAGGCGAAGAAGCTCGGCATGTCGGTGGTGGTGATCGATCATCACCAGACCGGCGATGAGTTGCCTGAGGTGGACGCGCTGGTGAATCCGAACCGGCCCGACGATCTCTCGGGCCTCGGTCACCTCGCGGCCGTCGGGCTCGTGCTGGTGACATTGGTCGCGGTCAATCGCGAACTGCGCCAGCGCGGCTTCTGGAGCGGCGAAATGCCGGAGCCGGACCTGCTCAGCATGCTGCATCATGTCGCGCTCGGCACCGTCGCCGACGTCGCGCCGCTGATCGGGCTCAACCGCGCCTTCGTCGCCAAGGGCCTGATCGCGATGCGCCGCCGCGACCATGTCGGCCACACCGCGCTGATGGACGTGGCGCGGCTCAACGGCCCGCCGGAGGCCTGGCATCTCGGCTTCATGCTGGGGCCGCGCATCAATGCCGGCGGCCGCATCGGGCGCGCCGATCTCGGCGTGCGGCTGTTGCTCGAGGGCGATGTCTCGGAGGCCGCGCGCATCGCGGCCGAACTCGACCGCCTCAACGCCGAGCGGCGCGTGATCGAGCAGGCCGCCGAGGCGCAGGCCGAAGCCGAGGCTCTGGCCTCGCTCGGGCTCGAGGACAAGGGCGCGGTGATCGTCACCGCCGCCGAGGGCTGGCATCCCGGCGTGGTTGGGCTGGTCGCGGCGCGGCTGAAGGAGAAGTTCGCGCGTCCCGCGTTTGCGATCGCGCTTGAGCCGGGCGGCATCGGCACCGGATCGGGCCGCTCGATCGGCGGCGTCGATCTCGGCAAGGCGGTGCGGCAGGCGGTGCATGACGGCCTCTTGATGAAGGGCGGCGGCCACGCGATGGCGGCCGGCGTCACGCTGCGCAAGGAGAAGCTCGCCGAATTCCGCGCCTACATGGAAAGCGCGCTGGCGGCCGACGTCGCCAACTCGCGTCACGAGAACGAGCTGTTCATCGATGGTGCGGTGACGGCGCGCGCGGTGACGCCGGAATTTGCCGCGACGCTCAATCGCGCCGGCCCGTTCGGCAGCGCCAATCCCGAGCCGGTGATCGCGCTGCCGTCGCATCAGCTGGTCTATGCCGACGAGGTCGGGCAGGCGCATTTGCGGCTGCGCTTCAAGTCCGGCGACGGTTCGATCGTCAACGCTATCGCATTCCGCTCCGTCGGACAGAAGCTCGGCAGCGCCTTGACGCAAAATCGCGGCCAGCAATTGCACGTGGCAGGCTCTCTCGCAGTCGACCGTTGGCAAGGCACCGAACGTGTGCAATTCCGTGTGCTCGACGTCGCGGTGCCGGATCAGGGCCCGACGGTGATCCGATAAGAAACGTTGGGAGAGGACATGTCAGGACAGGTTGAAGGCAAGGTCGCGCTGGTGACCGGCGGCGCATCAGGCATCGGCGAGGCGATCGTTGAATTGTTCGCGCAGGAAGGCGCGACCGTTGTTGCGACCGATATCGATGAGTTGCGGGGACCGGAGCTCGCCGCGCGGCTCAAGAAGGCTGGTCGCGAGGTGATCTTTCTGCCGCAGGATGTCACCAGCGAGGAGCGCTGGATCGAGGTCGTCGCCGACATCGGCAAGCGCTATGGCCGCCTGGACATCATGGTGTCGAACGCCGGCATCGGCATCGGCGCGCCCTCGATTGTCGATATGTCGCTCGCTGACTGGCGCCGGCAGACCGCCATCAATATCGACGGCGTGTTCCTGTCGGTGAAGCACTCGCTGCCGCTGATGCGCAAGCATGGCAGCGGCTCCATCATCATGATGTCGTCGCTCGCGGGTCTGCGCGGAGCCGCGAACCTCGCCGGCTACAGCGCGACCAAGGGCGCGGTCCGGCTGTTCGCCAAGTCGATCGCGATGGAGTGCGCGCAGGTGAACGACGGCATCCGCGTCAATTCCGTGCATCCCGGCATCATCGACACGCCGATCTGGGGCAAGATTCCGACCGGAGCGACCGGCGCCGGGCAGAACGCGCCGATCGATCCGGAGGAACGCGCCAAATTCGCCACGCCGCTCGGCCGCGCCGGCCAGGCCATCGAGATCGCGCAGGGCGTGCTCTATCTCGCCTCCGATGCGTCGCGTTACGTCACCGGCACCGAGCTCGTAATCGACGGCGGCATGAACGCCGGCGGCGTGGTGCGGCAGCCGAAATAATCTCCGTCATTGCGAGAAGCGAAGCGACGAAGCAATCCATTGTCCCGCAAGCGCGGAGAGATGGATTGCTTCGCTGCGCTCGCAATGACGGCGAGGGTTACCTAGCCGCCTTGCCGCAGCCGCGCCAGCACCTTCAGCCCGCCGTAACCATCGGCGGGCAACAGGCCCATTTTGACCTGGTAGTCCTTGATCGCCTTCATGGTGTCGTTGCCGACGCGGCCGTCGGTGCCGCCGGTGTCGAAGCCCGCCTTGGTCAGGCGCGTCTGCATCTCCTGCACCTCGGCGAGCGTCAGCGCGCGCTCGGAGCCGGGGAAGGGCTGGATGAAGGGCGGTCCGCCGAGGCAGCGGTCGCCGAGATGGCAGATCGCCAGCGCGTAGTTCATCGAGGGATTGTAGCTCTTCACCGAATTGAAGTTCGGCCCGAGCAGGAAGGCGGGGCCGCCGGCAACCGGGATCCAGAGCTGCGCTGACGCGTTCGGCTGCGGAAATGGCTGGCCGTCGGCTCTGACGACGCCGGCGCTGGCCCAGGCCGCATAGGAGCGGTTGCCGCTGGCACTGCCGCCCGGCGCGCGGACTTCGTAGCCCCAATGCTCGCCGCGGTGCCACTTGCCGCGATTGACCAGGTATTTCGCGGTCGAGCCCAGCGCGTCGTCGGGACGGCCGAACGGCGAGACCTTGCCGTCGCCGTCATAGTCGAAGCCGACATTGAGCCAGACTTCCGGCATCCATTGCGAATGGCCCATCGCGCCGGCCCAGGAGCCGTTCATCTCCTCCGGCGTGCTCCAGCCGCGCTGCACGATCTTCATCGCGTTGATCAGCTCGGTCTCCCAATAGGCCTTGCGGCGCGGCTCGTTCCAGGCGAGCGCCGCCAGCGAGGGAAACACCGGCGTCATATGGTTCTGCTGCACCAGCGGATCGCCATAGGCTGATTCCACGCCCCACAGCGCGAGCAGCGTGCCGCGCTCGACGCCGAAGTCGCGCTCGATCCGGCCGAACAGCGCGTCGTTCTTCTTGAGCGCCTCGCGGCCGTGGATGATCCGCCAGTCGGAGACGCGGCGGTTGATGTACTGCCAGATCTGCTCGTGGAATTCAGGCTGGTTGCGCATCTGCCTGAACACGCTCATGTCGGGCTCGACCCGCCCCATGCAGCGGTTCCAGGTCGCCTCCGAAATGCCCTTTGCCAGTGCGCGGGCGCGGAAATTGTCGCGCCACTGGTCGAAGCCCGCAGGCGCGGCCGCCAGTGCACCGAACGGGTTGGCGAGCGTCACGCCTGCCGCGAGCCCCGCCTTCAGGACGGCGCGGCGGGCAGGGGATTTCAAAGAATCAGGCTGTTTCATCTGGCCAGTGTAGCGGCGCCGATCGGGTGAGCCAAAAGCCACGCCGCCGCAGGGACTAGCTATCCTGCAAATCCGTGGCGATTTTTGACAGCCACTGCCGGACCACCTGTTCCGACCCGGCGTCGAGGCTCGCGGCGAGCCGTCGCTCCTGCGCCTGGGCGATATGGCGGCATTTCTCCAGCAGCGCGGTTCCATGGCTGGTCAGCGTCCACTGCAGCACCCGGCCGTGGACGGGGTGCGGCGTCTTGCGGATCGCGCCGTCGCGTTCGAGGTTGCGGATGATCACGCTGACGGTCTGCGGCGTCAGAAACGCCACCCGCGCCAGATCGGCGCCCGAGAGCCCCGGATAGGCCTTCAGCATCGTCAGCACGACGAATTGCGGCGAGGTGACGCCAAGCTGCGCGAGCGCGCGCTCCATCGACAGCCGCGAGGCCGCGTGCGCCTGGCGCAGCAGATAGGCGAGATAGCCCTGTTCGCCGCGTTTACCTTCGCCGGGCGGCGGGATGGGCGTGGCGAGCAGGGCGTCTGCGGCCGATCCTGCCCCGACAGCAACCCTGCCGGCCGCCGTTTTCCCCGCCGGCCGCCGCTGGGCGGCGCCCGATTTCCCGCGTTTCTGCATTCCCGCCATGTCGTCCGATGCCGCCTTCGCCGATGTCCGCATCTTGCTCAGTATCAGAGCTCTGATAATATCTCAGTACACTGATAACATGAGGCCAGGCCGATGTCACATGCCCGCAAGGAATACACCGACTTCGAGAAGCTCGCGCCCGATGTCTTCGCCGCCGTGCGTGCGCTCGGCCAGTTCGCGGCCAAGGCCGGCCTCGACAAGCAGCTGCTCGAGCTCGTCAAGCTGCGCGCCTCGCAGATCAACGGCTGCGCGTTCTGCGTGCAGTACCACATCCTGCAAGGCGAAAGCCTCGGCGTGCCCGCAGACAAGCTCAACCTCGTCGTGGTGTGGCGCGAGGCGCCGCAGTTCTCGGCCCGCGAGCGCGCGGCGCTGGTCTGGACCGAAGCGCTGACGACCTTGCCGAACGGCGTCAGCGACGAGGTCTATGCGCAAGTCACCGCCGAATTCTCCGAGCAGGAGCTGACTTATCTCACCTCGGCGATCGCATCGATCAATGTCTGGAACCGGTTCGGCGCAGCCTATCGCTGGACGCCGCCGCCACGCAGGCAGAACGCGGCGGCTTCGTGAGCCGGACCGCGCGCGACTAATGAAGCAACTGACAGGGGAGAAGCACCAATGACCTCGATCGCGATGACACCATCTCTTCCATTCGCGCGGCCGCCGCGGCCGGTCTCGCTGGCCGTGATCGCGGGACTGGCCTGCGCCTTCGTGATCGGCAAGGCCTTGCCGACCCCGATGGATGCGATCGCCTCGGTGATCGCGCCGCTGTGCGCGAGCGCGAATGCGGCGTCACCGCTCGACAAGGTCGAGGTCATCACCTCGCATGCGTTGCCGAACGTGGCGGGCAAGCGGGTCACGGTGGTGCGAGTGTTCTACGGTCCCGGCGGGTTCACGCCGCCGCACCGTCATTCGGGTTCGGTGACCGCCTACATCACCAAGGGTGAAATCCGTTCCCAGCTCGGCGGCGGACCGGTCGAGACGTTCAAGGTCGGCCAGTCCTTCTTCGAGCCGCCGGGCTCGACCCACATGGTCTCGGCCAATGCGAGCACCACGGAGCCCGCCGAGCTGATCGCCGTGTTCGTGGCGGATGAAGGCGCGCAGCTGACCACGATGCTCGAATAGCGATCGGCGGGGCGCTGGTCTTGCAAGACGGGCGCACTGGACCAGTTTGGTGCCGAACTCGCATGAAAGTGGACCTTGCGCGCAATCCGATGCGTGGATTGATTGCGCGGCAGGTTGCTGTGCCGGTCGCGACCCAGAGCGTACCAATTGCGTTCCAAGAGCGTTCCGATCGCCGGTGCTCTGGGGGCGACTACCGACGAGGGACAAACCGATGATCAGTCTGAAGGGGCTCTCTGCCTTCCCGATTACGCCCTCGAACCGGGATGGGCGGGTCGATCTGGGAGCTCTTCGCGCAGTGCTCGACCCCGTGATTACGGCGAAGGTGGATTCGATCGGGCTGCTCGGAAGCACCGGTTCATATCCGTATTTCAGTCGCGATGAGCGGCGGCGAGCCGTGCAGGCGGCCGCCGCCTTGGCTGAAGGTCAAATGCCGATTTTGGTCGGCGTCGGCTCGCTGCGCACCGACGACGCGGTGCGGCTGGCCCAGGATGCGCGTGAGGCCGGCGCGACGGCGGGCCTTTTGGCCGCGGTTTCCTATACGCCTTTGACTGACGACGAGGTCTTTGAGCATTTTCAAACCGTGGCCCGCGAGAGCAGGCTGCCGATTTGCATCTACGACAATCCCGGAACGACCCATTTCCGGTTCACGCCGGCACTCATCGGCCGTTTGAGCCGCGTCGAGGGGATCGTCGCGGTCAAAAGTCCTGCGCTGGATGCGGCGGCGGTGTCCGGCCATCTCAGGGAATTGCGGGCTGTCGTTCCGAGCGGGCTCGCGCTCGGTTACAGCGCGGACTGGAATTGCACCGAGGCGCTGTTGGCAGGTGGCGATACCTGGTACAGCGTTCTCGCAGGCATCTTCCCCAGGGTTTGCGTGGATATCGTTCGTGCCGTGACGAGCGGCGATGCGGCCCGGGCGCGGCAGCTCAATGCGACTTTGCAGCCGATGTGGGATCTGTTCAAGACATTCTCGGGTCTGCGCGTTGTCTACGCGATCGCCAATCTCAGAGGTGTCTGTGTGGCCGAGCCGCCGCGTCCGATCTTGCCGCTGCCCGCGGACGCGCAGAGGAGGGTCAAGGAGACGTTGGCTGCGATGGAGATCGACTGATCGCATGCCTGAAGCGCGGCCGCTCTAGTTGCCGCCACCCTCCTGGGTGTCGATGCGATGCACGACATCGTCGGGCAGGGCGTGCGCCACGGCGGACGCAGGTCCGGGCTCGGGTCCGATCTCGTGGCCGCGGCCGCGGATCAGCCGCTCATAGGCCGACACCAGGGTGGTGTAGGGATTAACCCACAGCCAGCCGTCGCGGGTGAACACCTGGACGTCGAAATGCAGATGCCGCGACGTGCCGTTGGGGTGATCGAGATAGTTCGAGACCACGCCGATCTTCTCGCCCTCGCTGACGCGGCGTCCGTTGAGCAAACCATCGGCATCCATCGCCGACGGGTTCATGTGCATGTAGCGGAAGCGGATATGCTCGGTGCGGGTGTTGACCTGTAATGTCGCGGCCTGCTGCTGCGGCGAGCGGATCACGATGCTGTCGCGCACCGCGACCACGCCCTGCTGCTTGGGGTCGCAACCGTCCTTGCTGTCTGCGGGACAGGCGCCTGGCCTGATATCCTGGCCCTGATGGCCAAAGCCGCTGGTGCATTGGCCGACCTCAAAACTGCGGGCCTCGCAGAAATTATCCTGCCAGGGATACACGTCGACCGTCGCGCCCGCCTTGCGCCTGGCGAAGGATTGCGAGTGTGCGAAGGCCGGCGCCTTCTCCAGTGGAAAGCGGATCTGCGAATAGACGGTGAAGTCGGCGTGGCCCCCTTGCTGCCTGTGTCCGCCGCTGCCCGCGACGATGTCGCCGCTCGGGCGGTAGGTGAAGTCAGCCGATGCGGCCGCCGGCCGCTCGGCGATGTCGGAGGCGACGTCGCTGCGCGACCGCGACGGCTGGCCGCCTGCGATGTGCAACGCCTTCAGGAAGCGCTCGGCGACCGGATAGGCCTCACGACAGGCCAGCCGCTTCGGCCGCGGCGCGCTGTCGAGGCACTGGATCGAGACGACATAGGGAATCCCGAAACGGGTGAAGGCGTAGCGGACATAGCCTTCGCGGATGAAGCGGCGGATGTCCGGAAACTGCGCGGCCAGCGTCTTGACCGGCTCGCCCTTGCCGCCGAGCCGGTCGGCGAGGTCGTAGACCAGGATCGACCCCGAGATCTGCACCTCGACCGGTTTGGCAAACGTCCGCGGCGGCATGCCGTCGCCGGCGCCCGGGTCGAGCGAGAACACCACGTCGTAGCCGGACGCGCCGGCATGAAAGACATCGGCAGGGCGGAAATCAGCCTGATAGCGCGCGACCGACAGGCTGTCCGGCGCACCGCTTTTCCGCGCGTCGAGATAGCTTGCGGGGTCGAACGGCAGCAGCACCGGAATCGGGCTGCGCGCGATGCCGGGGAAGAGCGGCGACGTCAGCGCGTTCAGTTGCACCAGTGCGGGGGTCGCGCGCGGATCGGTGGCCGGGACGCGGCGTTGGCCGGCGAAGGCGAAATTGGAGGCAATGGCCGGCCGGGTGCTGATCTCCTGCCGGAGCTGGTCCAGCACCGCGCGCCATTCGACCCGCATGGCCGAGATCGACGGCGTTCGGAATTCGTCGGCATGAGCGCTGGGAGGAGGCGAGAGCAGGACTGCCAGCCAGCAACTGATGAAGCTGACAACCTTGCTGTTCACTGCACCCCCCGGCTCATGTCTGACCGCCGGGGATTCTAAAGCAATATCCGGAAAACTGTGTAGCGGTTTTCCGGAAACTTTATGCTTAAACAACAAGCTGATGCGCGGTGATGATTCATTCTAAATCCCACCGCGCCTCAGCGCTCAGTCCTTGGCGCGTTCAACGTACGAACCGTCCTCGGTCATGACCACGATGCGCGTTCCGGCGGCAACGTGCGGCGGCACGCCGGTGCGCACGCCATTGGACAGGATCGCGGGCTTGTAGGACGAGGAGGCGGTCTGCCCCTTGGTGACGGGCTCGGTCTCGACCACTTCCAGCGTCACGCGCTGGGGCAGCTGGATCGCGACCGGATTGCCCTCGTGCATCGAGAGCTTCACGGTCATGTTCTCCTGCAGATACGGTGAGGAAGAGCCGACGATCTCCTTGGAGACCTGGACCTGATCGTAGTTGTCGTTGTTCATGAAGTGGAAGCCGTCGGCGTCTTCATAAAGGTAGTTGTAGTTGTGGTCTTCGACGGTGGCCTTCTCGACCTGGTCGGTGGTCTTGTAGCGCTCCGAGACCTTCACGCCGTCGCCGATGCGGCGCATTTCGATCTGGCTGACCGGGGTGCCCTTGCCGGGGTGAATGTTCTCGGCGGACAGCACCACATAGAGCCGGCCGTCCTGCTCGATGATGTTGCCCTTGCGGATGGAACTGGCGATGACTTTCAAAGGTGTTTTCCTGAATTTGGGAGGCGGGGGCGCAAACCGGATGGCAGCCCCTCGGCCATGGCGGCGATTTCGGGCTGCAACATACTGATTTGTCCCTGAGATGCCAGCCTTTTGCGGCCGATTTTGGCAGTTTGCCAACCGCTGAAACCGGCCCGGAACAGGCCGTTATGGCTGGTCCTTGCCGGGGATCTTGCGGGCCTTCGCGTTGTGCTCGGCAAAGCTTGCAGGAACCGAAAATGTCCCGGTCTTCAGGTCGTAGACGCAGCGCCAGTCCTCGACCCATGGGAAGGGGGGGTGCTCGCCCTGGATGTCGAAGGACATGCCGAGCACGAGGTAGCGGCTGTCGGGCCATTTCATGCCCAGCCAAGCGTAGTTCTCGTCAAAACCCTTGATCAGGCCGATCTGCATATGGTCGAGCGTATAGGGGTCATCCGGGTCGCGGCGCACGCCTTCGGCGGCCGGCTGGGTGTAGAAGAAGTCCCAGGCGGCCTCGCCAAGCGGCTTTTCGGTCGCCGGCACGAACCGTTCGCCGGTCCGCTTGTAGAGGTAGAGGGTGTGGTAGCCGGCGCCGAGCTTCTGCATCCGCACCAGCCAGCGGCTGTCCGGGCTGAAGCGGAAGCCGGCCTGATAGCCGGCCGCATCGGTGCCTTCGCCCTGGTTCAGCAGCGCGCCGTGCTTGCGGGCACGGTCGAAGGTCCAGAACTGGAACAGGAGACCTTCATCGCCCATGTCCTTTGAATACTGCTCGACGCGGACCGTTCGATCCGGCGAGGTGAAGCTTGCGTCCGCAACCCGCTTGAACTCGCTGCTCGGGCTGTCGGCCATCGCCGGCGTCGCCGAGGCAAAGCCGAGCAACAGCAGCAGTCCAGCACTTCGCAACCAGCCGATCATGGGTGCATCCTGTTTCCGCGCAACTGGCGGTGGGACGCGCGAACCGGTGTTCAGGTTCAGTGGATCGCGAACATGGACAAGGCGGGCGTCTTTCGACATGAAGGGATCAGCTTTGCCGGGTGGCGCGGAGATCAAGGCCGTTTGGAGCATGAAGTCATTTGAAATCAGTCACTTGTTCCCGATTCTTAAGTGGAGGCGGCGGCTTGTTGATGTGGAATCCATGAGATCCGGAGGGCACCGGCAATGACCGGTCATGACCAGACCTCGCCGTGGTGGACGCCGCAGCGCTATGCCGACCGCCGGCCATTCCTGCAGGCGCGGACCGCGATCACGCGGGCGCTCCGCGCCTGGTTCGAAGAGCAGGGATTCGCCGAGGTCGAGACCGCCATCCTGCAGATATCGCCGGGCAACGAGACGCATCTGCACGCGCCGCGCACCGAGTTGACGCAGGCCGACGGTTCGCATGCGACGCGCTATCTGCGCACCTCTCCGGAGTTCGCCTGCAAGAAGCTGCTCGCGGCCGGCGAGCCCAAGATCTACGAGTTCGCGAGGGTGTTCCGCGACCGCGAGCGCGGCGATCTGCATTTGCCGGAATTCACCATGCTGGAATGGTACCGCGCCAATGCCCCCTACGATGCCATCATGGCCGACACGATCGTCGTGATCGCCCACGCGGCGCAGGCGACCGGGATCGGGCGGTTTTCCTTTCGCGGCAGGATGGCTGATCCGTTTGCCGAGCCGGAGCTGCTGACGGTCGCGGCCGGCTTCGAGCGCTTCGCGGGCATCGATCTGCTTGCGACGATTGCGGGCCGCAAGGGCGATCGCGAGGCGCTGGCGTCGGCGGCGAAGGGGCGGGTGCGGATCGCCGACGACGACACCTGGTCGGATATCTTCAGCAAGTTGCTGGTCGAGCACGTCGAGCCCAATCTCGGTCAGGGCCGTCTGACCGTGCTGTTTGAATACCCGTCGCCCGAGACCGCGCTGGCGCGCACCAAGGCTGGCGAACCACGCGTCGTCGAGCGCTTCGAGGTCTATGCCTGCGGCGTCGAGCTCGCCAACGGCTTTGGCGAGCTGACCGATGCGGTCGAGCAGCGCCATCGTTTCACCGCTGATATGGACGAGAAGGCCCGCCGTTACAGCGAGCGCTATCCGCTCGACGAGGATTTCCTTGCCGCGGTCGGCCAGATGCCGGAGGCCAGCGGGGTTGCGCTCGGGTTCGACCGGCTGGTGATGTTGGCGAGCGGCGCGCCACGAATTGATCAGGTGGTCTGGACACCGCCTGCAGGAGAGACATGAACAGGATCGATCCGAAGATGGCGGCGACCCTGCGCCAGCCGCGCGAACTGGTCGATGCGGGCCTCGCGCCGGCCGATGCGCTTGCCGGGCTCGAGCAGGTGGCCGCGCGCTACGCGGTCGCGGTGACGCCGGAGCTCGTCGCGCTGATCGATCCGGCCGACGCCAATGATCCGATCGCGCGGCAGTTCATCCCGAGCGCCGACGAGCTCATGGAGCAGCCGGGCGAGAACGCCGATCCGATCGGCGACGATGCGCATTCGCCGGTTGCCGGGATCGTGCATCGTTATCCTGATCGGGTTCTGTTCAAGCTCGTGCATGTCTGCGCGGTCTATTGCCGGTTCTGTTTCCGGCGCGAAATGGTCGGGCCGGGAAAGGCCTCGGCCTTGTCCGACGACGCCTATCGCGCGGCGCTGGATTACATTCGGGGCCATCGGGAGATATGGGAAGTCATCCTGACCGGCGGCGATCCGCTGATGCTGGCGCCGCGCCGGGTGACCGATATCATGGCCGATCTCGCTGCCATCGATCATGTGAAGATCATCCGCATCCACACCCGCGTCCCGATCGCCGATCCCGGCCGCATCAATTCCGACATGATCGCGGCGCTGCGGGTCGAGGGGGCGACGACCTGGATTGCTGTTCACGCCAACCATCCGCGTGAACTGGGTGTCAATGCCCGCGCGGCGTGCGCCCGCCTTGCCGATGCCGGCATCCCGCTGGTCAGCCAGTCGGTCCTGCTGCGCGGGGTCAACGACGATGCCGCGACCCTCGAGGCGCTGATGCGCGCCTTCGTCGAATGCCGCATCAAGCCGTATTATCTGCATCATGGCGACCTTGCGCCCGGCACTGCGCATCTGCGCACCACGATCGAAGCGGGGCAGGAGCTGATGCGTGCCTTGCGCGGCCGTGTCTCCGGACTGTGTCAGCCGGACTACGTGCTCGACATCCCCGGCGGCCATGGCAAGGCGCCGATCGGCCCGGCCTATTTGTCGCAGTCGGCTTCGCGCGAACGTGAAGATTCCGCGGAACGGCGCTACCGTATCGTCGATTATTGCGGTGACGTTCATCTTTATCCGCCGCAATCGTGAGCCTGTCATGAGCGGGGCCGGGGACGGACGGCAGGAGCCGCCCGAGGAGGAGGGCAACCGCAGCATCGAAAATGCTGTGATGTTCGGCTTCTTTGCAGTGCTCGTCGCCGCAGGAATCTGGCTCCTTGGCACAATGGCCGATATACGGAAGGTGCAGGATTGCGCAGCGCAGGGACGACGCAATTGTGCTACCGTCGAGGCGCCGGAACGGGCGCGATAGGGTTGAGAAGCAGCGGAGACGCGAGATGCGGAAGACAGTTTTGGTGATGGCTCTGATGATGGTTGCCCTTGGGGCGCCCCAGATCGGCGCACCCCAGGCTTGGGCGCAGCAGCAGGGCGGATCGTCCTCCATGCAGAAGAGCGCGCCGCTGCCGGAGGCGCCGATCGGACATCGTCAGCCACGCCGCAGTGACACTCCCAATGAGAAGAATCTGAGCGATCCGAACAGCGCGGCGAACAAGGAAGACGCGGCGCTCGACAAGAAGATCAAGAACATCTGCCGCGGTTGCTAGAGCGCGTGCTCATCGACCGTGCCCGCTGCGCTTCGATAGCGGTCACGTTTGCGCTGACGTAGCAAATGACGCGATGCACCAGGCTGGAAGTCGCCGCGGCGTGACTTCCGGGTTCAAACTGGTCGAGCGCGTGGTCTTGCTTGGGTCATGGCGACGCCGGAGATCGCGAGCAGTCCACCGACAATCAACTTTGGCGTCATGCGGTCGCCAAGGAACAGCACGCTCGAAATCAAGGCGAACACCGGAAGCAGCAGGCCGAATGGTGCGACGCGGCCCATGGAGCAACGGGCGATCAGCCAGAACCAGAGGCCAAACCCGATAATTCCGCCGATGAAAATTGTGTAGGCGAGTGCCAGCCAACCGCGCCCGTCCGCCGTGACAAGGCTCGCCAGCTGTCCGTATTCGAGCAGCAGCGACATCGCCATGACCTGCGGCACCGTGAGCAGCGACGACCACCCCATCAACATCAGGGGATCGAAAGGGCCATAGCGTTTCGTCAAGACGTTGGATACGGCGAATGCGAAGGCTGCGCCAACCACAAGCAACAGCGGAAGCGGGTTTGCCGACAGGCCAGGCTCCGCTGCCAGCACGACGACGCCGGCGAATGCGAGTACCACTCCGGCTGATGTGATGAGCGACGGCCTCTCAGCGAGCAGCGGCCAGGCCAGCAGGACCGTGAAGGGCGTCGCGAGTTGATAGGCGACGGCCGACAGGCTTCCCGAGCCGAGCCCAAGGCCAACATAGAACAGCCCGAAGTTCAGTCCGCCAAGGAAAAGAGAGATCGCGGCGACAGGGCCGAACTGTTGGCGCGTGGGTCTTTTGACGAACGGAACAAGCAGCAGCGCGATTGCCAGGAAGCGCAGCGCGAGGAAGAACAGCGGCGGAAACTCCGCAACTCCCACCTTGATGGCCACGAACTGATAACCCCAGAGCAAGGGAACGGCCACTGCGCAGACCATCTGAATGGACGACATGGCATCTTTTCTTTCAAGACCGTTCGGTCCAGATTTTGGCGTGCTCACAGCCGGAGTGTCCATGGGGTGCTTACCTGATGAAACGGTCGAGAAGGGCGTCAGCGGTGGCTTGCGATGCGATCCGTGCCGGCGCCGTTTTGCCGACCACCCGTAGCCCCTCGACGAAACAGACGAGAATTCGGGCGGCACTTGAAGGCTCCACTCCATCGGCCAGCTTGCCCGCTGCCTTTGCGCGGGAAAGTGCATCCGCCACCCTGGCCTCCATGACTTTGAAGAAGCCCGCAACGCGACGGCCAATTTCAGCATCCTGGCCGGCCAGTTCCATGGCTGTGGCCACCAGCAGGCATCCGCGCCGGCCATTGGCACCGCTGGTGCGGTCGACGTAGCCGGCAAGGTAGGCCCGCAGGCCGTCGACCGGCTCTCTGCTGGGGGCGAGTTCGATATCCATCCGTTTCACGGCATCGGCGATGTAGCGATCAAGCGCCCGCAGGAACAGCGAGTGCTTGTCGCCGAAAGCGGCGTAAAGGCTGCCACGCGAGAGCTTCGTCGCACGAAGCAGGTCCGGCAGCGCGGTGGCGTGATAGCCGCGCGACCAGAACACACCCATCGCGCGTTCGACCGCGGCGTCCACGTCGAAACTTCGGGGGCGGCCACGGGGCAACTGCATTGGGGGTTGGCGGCTCATCGCCAATATATAGACCGATTGGTCTTTAAATCGCAAGAGACCGCTTCGAGAGTATATTTGACCGCTTCAACGGGGTTGTCGGCTGGTTGATGTCCGCTTGGCCCTGACGGGTCCGCGGGAGACCGGCGGAACGCAACATTGCGTCCCGCCGGCAGCCCTCAATCGGTTCGGCGGCGTCAGGCCGAACGCTCCTTAAGGCCGTCACGCCGCACGTTGCGCCTCGCGTCGACGGCGTCGGCCAGTTGCTTCAGCACATCGGCGGTCGTTGCCAGATCGACGCAGCCGTCCGTGATGCTCTGACCGTAGGTCAGCGCCTTGCCCGGCACGACGTCCTGGCGTCCGGCGACGAGATTGCTCTCGATCATCACGCCGACGATGCGCTGCTCGCCGCTTGCGACCTGCTGTGCGATGCCGGCGGCGACCAACGGCTGGTTCTCCGGCTTCTTGCTGCTGTTGGCGTGGCTGGTGTCGATCATCAGGCGTGCTGCGACACCGGCGTGGCCGAGCTCGGCCGCGGCGGCATCGACGCTTGCGGCATCATAGTTCGGCACCCGGCCGCCGCGCAGGATGACGTGGCAGTCCTCATTGCCGCTGGTAGCGGCGATGGCCGAGCGGCCGCCCTTGGTGACCGCCATGAAGTGATGCGGGTGCGAGGCCGACTTCACCGCGTCCGCCGCGATCCGCACACCACCGTCGGTGCTGTTCTTGAAGCCTACCGGGCAGGACAGGCCGGAAGCCAGCTCGCGATGGATCTGGCTCTCGGTGGTGCGCGCGCCGATCGCCGCCCAGGAGACCAAATCGGCGATGTATTGCGGCGTCGTCATGTCGAGGAATTCGGTGCCGGCCGGCAGGCCGAGATTGTTCACGGCCGACAGCACGCTGCGGGCAAGGCGCAGGCCCTTGTTGATGTCGAAGCTGTTGTCGAGATCGGGGTCGTTGATCAGGCCCTTCCAGCCGACGGTGGTGCGCGGCTTCTCGAAATAGACCCGCATCACGATCTCGAGGCGGTCGGCGAGCTGTTCGCGCAGGCTGGCGAGACGCTCGGCGTAATCGACGGCCGCCGCGGGATCGTGAATGGAGCAGGGGCCGACGACGACCAGCAGGCGGTCATCGGTGCCGTTGAGGATCGCGTGGATGGCGTTGCGGGCGCCCATCACGACGCGTGTCGCGGTCAGGGTGCGCGGAACTTCCCGCATCACCTCTGCGGGCGTATTGAGCTCTTTCAATTCCTTGATGCGAAGATCGTCTGTCGTACTCAACACGGCTGGCTCCTTTGGATTTTTGGGACCTGCCGGCGCATAAAAAAAGCCGCCAGGTCTGGCGGCTTGTTTCGGACGTTTGCTGCAATTCTTCAGATTGAGCGCGATCCTCCTGCCGCCAGCGAGCTGTCGTAGCTAAAGTACCAAAAATAGCTGGTGGCGACGGTGATCATGGGGCGGGTCTATAGCGCAGGGATTTCTGCCTGTCACCCCCCAAATCCGCGGGGGCAGCCGGTTCGGCGTCAGGTGTTGCGCGCCGCCAACGCCATACCTATCAGGGTCGCCCCGCCGAACATCAGATTGAGGCCGACCAGGAGGCCGATCGCCCATTCCGCCGAGCCTGGCAGGCCCGCGATGATGAAGAAGGCGATCACGATGTCCATCAGCCCCGCGATCAAGAGCCAGGACCAGCGTCCTGACAATTCGCGGCGGTGCTCCAGCGCGTACATGATCGTGGCGACGCCCTCGGCGACGAAATAGGCGCCGATGACAATGGTCAGCGTCAGCACGCCCTGCATCGGACGGGCGAGCAGCACCATCCCGGCCAGCACGGCGAGCGCGGCTGAAATCAGCGACCACCAGAAGCCCGGCATGTTGCGCGCCCAGAACGTCACGATCAGCCCGCCGATGCCTGAGATCAGGAACATCCAGCCCAGGAAGATGGTGACGGCGAGGCTCGCGAAGGCCGGCACGATCATCGCCGCGATGCCGAGGATCGCGAGCAGGATGCCTTCGAACAGGAACGCCTTCCAGTGTTGCTTGACCGCGGCCTGCATCTGCGATCGCAGCTTGTCGAGGTCGTTGGACAGGGTCATCGCGGCTCTCCAAATCTGCGAACGAGACGTTTGCGCGCGTGCGGCGTATCCTAGCCCTGGCTTGGCGCTGACGGAAAGCCCTCCGCGGCGGTCCGCATCCGGTTGCGGCCGAACAGGTAGACGGCAGTGGTCGCAATCAACAGCGCCAGCCCGATCAGGATCGAGGTGAAGCCGATCGGGACCAGGATGAACGACGCGTTGCGCTCGGGATTGACGTACCAGTGATGCAGCGAGGTGAGCAGGAAGCAGACGCCGGCAAAGCCGGTGCCGCCGCCGATCAATAGCAGCGCCCACATCCGCCGCAGCTGGCTGAGCCGCTCGCGCGCAACGTCGGTACGCGGCGCATGATGCTTGCCGAGGCGGCGCACCAGACGGATCGCAAAACCGATCGAGGAGAAGCCGATCAGCACGCTGGCCGAACCGAGCAGCAGCCGCGTGGTCGAGCCGAGATCGGGGATGCGCTGCAGCGCGAGCAGCGGAAAATCGAACGCCGCGTGCAGCGCGACCGGCGCGACCAGCACCAGCGCCCAGTTCGTGATGCGCGCCCAGTCGCGGTGGCCGCGGTAGGCGCCGAGCGCGCCGCCCGAGCGAGCGATCGCGAGATAGGCGCCGGCGATGATGCCAAGCGCGCCGTGGAACGGCACGGTGAGCACGCTGCGCAACGCCGCAAGCGCGCGCCACATGTCCTTGTGCTGGACCAGATAGGCGAGGTTCTCATAGGCGGCGAAGCCGAGACCGGCGGCCGCGCCGTAAACCACCGTATCCATCGGATCGGCGAATGCGCGGCGCCGCGTCGAGATCGCGACGATGACGAGAACCTTGACGATCTCCTCCGGCGCCGCGACGCCGAATGCCGCGCGCACCGCCTGGGTCGCCCAGGGATTGTCGGGAATGGCGAGCAGCGCATTGAAGGGAATTCGCGCCAGGCCGAGCAGCGAGATGCTGGCCGCGCCGAGCACGAAGGCGAGCCACACCTTCACCGGCGGTCCGGGGCGCTCGTCGGCGGCGATGACAAGCCACAACACAAGCAATGCGGGGGCAATGGCGGCGGCGCCGATTACCGTTGGAAGCGACTCAAGCAACAACATGAGCCGGACGGGCCCCTTTGATGGCACCAAAGCGATGCGTCCGGAAGAAATGGCAGCAAGTTCAGCGGATTGCAAATCGAGCGATGGGGAGAATCGGTTCGACAGACGCCGTTCTCGTGTCCAAAATGCCACGGTGCCTGTGAAAGCGCGGCGGAAGCGTCGCGTAGTGGGATCTCGGTCAGCTCAAAGCAGAGGGCGGCTACCGGCCGCCGGGCGGGTTCCCGACGGCGCCCCATGCGGCGGTCCAGACGCAGAGCTTCGGCGCCCCGAACCATGATGGGGATGGCGACTTGCGGGGCCAACCGGTTTCGCCTGAATGTCGCGAGCCGCACGGCGTATCGCTGTGAGGTTGGGGGGCGCACCGACAAGGTGGCCCACGACATGGCGACATCACCGATCCGCAGATCGCGGCGAATTTCACGGCGCGCGGCGGAGCGCCACGTGGCGGCGCCGATGGTCTCTCGCGGGCGCAAGTCGCATCTCGGTCAGGCAGACGATGCGTCGGCCTTTTCGCTTGGCGAATGGTGCGCGATCCGCCGTCACGGCGAGCACCGGTCCTTCGCAAAGCACAACCGCCGCAAGTTTTGGCACCGCATGCCTTTCGTTGCGCTATAATGCCGCGGGCAAAGCGACTGATCCGGTAGAAGCCAAAGATGCCTTCGATTGATTCTGCGGTGATCGTTCTTGCCGTGATTGCTCTGTTTGCGGCCTTTGTGAACGGTGCGCTTGGTTACGGGTTTTCCTCTCTCACCGTGCCGGTCGCGCTGGTCTTCTACACCAACCGCGTTCTCAATCCTGCGGTTGTCATCGTCGAAGTCTTCGTCAACCTGTATGTTCTGTGCATCAATCTGAGCGGCGTTCCGGCCGTGTGGCGGCGCGTGCTGCCTATTCTCATCGGCATGCTGCCCGGCATCGCAGTCGGAGCCTTCGCCCTGACGTCGCTGCAGCCCGGCTGGATCAAATTCGCCACCTACTCGATCATTCTGCCGCTTATCTTGCTGCAGGCGGCCGGTTGGCGGAAGCCGATGCAGTCGAAATGGCTCGTCGGTTTGCCCTTTGGCGCGGCGCTCGGAGTCCTGTACTCGGTCACGACCATCTCGGGACCGCCGCTGGCGATCCTTTTCAACAATCAGGGCCTCGTCAAAGATGAGTTTCGGGCCGGTCTCGCGCTGGTTCGGGTGACGGAGTCGAGCTTGACTGCGATCGCATACTACAAGCTCGGTCTGTTCATCGAGGAGAGCCGGAGCATCCTGTTCGTGCTAGTTCCCTGCGTTGTCGTCGGCATACCGCTCGGTGCCTATCTCATCCGGCGGCTGGATGCCGAGACGTTTCGCCGGATCTGCATGAGCTTTGATGCGTGGGTCGTGGGATTCGGCCTGTCGCGTGTGTTGATCGAAGTGAAGCTGATGGAAAGCCCGTGGGCCTACAGCGTCATGGCCGGCACGATCCTGATCGACGTCTGCTTGTTGTACGTCTTCTTCACCGCGCGGAAAGGGACCGCGCAGGGCTCGCACGCGTTGGCTTCGCTGAGATCGGGCAACCAGGGCGGTCCGACCTGATGGCGACAATGCCGTGGGACGGCGTCGGCTAACCTGCCAGCAGGCGCCGGCAGGTTTCGACGAACACCTCGGCGCCGGTGACGATGTCGGCATCGTCGGTGTTCTCGCTCCAGTGATGGCTGATGCCGCCGATCGACGGCACGAACAGCATCGCCGCTGGCATGATGGTAGCGATGACCTGGGCGTCATGGCCGGCGCCGCTCGGCATCCGGATCGATTTGCCGCCGGCGCAGGCTGCGCTCGCGGCCTCGATCGTATCCTGGAAGGCAGGCGTCATCATCGCAGGCACGCCGGTGCGGATGCGCTCGACCTTCACGGCGCAGCGGCCCTGCGCAGTGGCCTCGGCCGCCAGGCGATGCAGGTGCGCCTCGAGACGCGCGATCACCTCGGGATTGTCGTCGCGGATCTGGAACAGCATCTCGGCGCCGCCGGGGATGATGCTCGGTGCGCCCGGGTCCAGCGTGATGCGGCCGGTGGTCCACACCGTGCGCGGTCCGCACAAAGCAGGGAATCTGTCGTCGATCGCGACGCAGAACCGCGCCAGCGCCAGGCCGGCATCCTTGCGCACCGCCATCCGCGTGGTGCCGGCATGGTTCTGCGCGCCGGTGAAGCTGATGCGATACTGCCAGATGCCGACAATCGAGGTGACGACGCCGATCTTGAGCCCGCTGCTTTCCAGCGTGTCGCCTTGCTCGATATGGGCCTCGAGATAGCCGATGTGGCGGCGCGGTTCGGCGTTGAGGCGCGGGCGGCCGGCAAAGCCCGCATCGCGCAGCGCCTGTCGCATCGTGCGATCGCTGGAGCGGTCGCGCGCCGCATCGATGTCGGCTTCGGTCACGGCGCCGGCGAAGGACCGGCTACCGAGGAAACTGCCGAAATGGCCTTCCTCGTCGCACCACGCCGCGACTTCGACTGCGCCGTTCGTGCCGGGATCGGTGTTGATGACGCGCGCGGCTTCCAGCGCATAGATCACACCCAGCGGCCCATCGAGCCAGCCGGCGTGGTTCTGGCTCTCGAGATGCGAGCCGGCGAGCAGTTTCGGTCCCGCCTTCGCGCTGCTGCCGAGCACATTGCCGATGCCGTCGATCGTTGCGGTGAGACCAGCGTCGGGCAAATGTCCGGCGAGCCAGTCCAGTGAGCGCAGATGCGGTTCCGAGAATGTCGGCTTGTGCACGCCGGTCTTGTAGGCGCCGATCGCGCGCAACGCATTGAGATCGGCGAGCACGCGCTTGCCGTCGAAGCGACCGTTGATGCCTGGCATGAGTTGGACTCCGGATTTGCGTCTTGATCTTACGCGTTGGCGCCTCAATCCCGTCTTGATGCCGTCGCGGTTGGATGCGACGGAACAATCAGGGCAAACGATTTCTTAGCGGTTCTGCTCTTAGGTCGCAGTACGACAGTACGAATAGCGTGTGAGTGTGATGATGTCTGCATTCCGGAACTGGGCTCGCAAGGCCGCTGTGCTGTTTCTTCCGATCGCGCTCGGCGCCTGCGCGCAATATTCGCAGCAATACAGCATGACCACACCGTCGGCGGGGACCGGGCCGCTGGCCTGGGACGGTGCCGGACAGGACCCCAATCTCCCGCAATCGCGGCGCCATGCCCGCAGTGCGTCACCGGCCGTCGCGGAGACGCCGGATGCGCAGACCTCGGAAGCGGATGCGGACGCACGGCTGGCGCGCAAGCTCGTGATCTGCAGCACCTGCATCAAGCCGACGCCGGTGGCGCAAGCGAACGATCGCCAGGACGTCGCAAGCGCAACCAACCACTAGCAATCGGCGCCCGCAGTTCCCAACGGTCGAGCATGCCCGCGGGCCTTAGTTAGGCCACGATGAGGTTCGAAGCGCAGGGCCATGTCGTTCCGAAGATTCGTTGTTCCCGCCGCTGTCGTCGCGCTCGCCGCCGCGATCCTGATTCATGTGGGCGGTTCGCGGGCCCACGCGCATGTGCCGTCGCATTGCGGCTTCTGGACCTCAATCGAGGCCGGATTGTCGTGCCAGTGACCCCGTGGGCGGGGATCCGGGAAAAGCATTCTCAACGCTTGCCCGTTCGCCCAATCGCCACTATACGTTCGCCCGTCGCAGCCGTTCGCCGGTAGCGGCCAATCTGGCATGTCTCACGTCTAACGTATTGATTTGCCGGGAGTTTTGCTCCCTTCGTCTATCGGTTAGGACGCCACCCTTTCACGGTGGAGAGAGCGGTTCGATTCCGCTAGGGAGCGCCATCGGCGCCAAATCGGAAATCCCGCAAATTCAACGGATTGTCTTCGGGCGGACAGCTTTGCCGCGCCGGCTCGGGCAGATGTGCACAACGCCCCGATCGCTGCAATCCGCCGCGATTTCGCAACCCTTTGTAAAGCCAGCGGCGCTAGGCGTGAGCCTGGGATGATGGAATGGCATTAGGGTCCAAGAAGCGCGAAACGCGCAAATCGCTGCGGCAATCCGGCTGGATCACGCTCGACGGCGGATTCGCCGCGCGTCCCTGCATGGTCGAGGACATCTCCTCGACGGGTGCAAAGATCACTGTCCAGGACAACAACACGCTGCCGGCCAAGCTGCGGCTGGCGTTTGCGCGGGATGCCCGCACCGGGCGTGCCTGCGAGGTGGTCTGGCGCAAGGGCAAGACGTTCGGCGTCAAATTCGTGCGCTAGCCTCATTGGGCGCCGCGCGATAAAAGGCCGGATGCGCAAGATCTGCTTCGCCATCGTCGCCGTCCTGCTTCCCGCCGCTGCGTTTGCGCAAGCCGGCGACCGCCGGAATTTTCAGACGCCCCCCGACGCCGGCAAGACCTTGCCGTCGAAATCCGCGACGAGGAGCAATCCTTGCGCCTCGTACGGACCGGGCTTCGTCAAGGTCGAGGGCTCCGACACCTGTGTGAAGCTCGGTGGCGCCGTCAGTGTCGGGGCCGGGATGTCCAGCGGACGCTAAGCGGCTTGCAGCTCACGACATCGGCGGCGCGACGACGCGCACAAAGGCCGGCCGCTGTGCGATCTCGCCGAACCAGCGTTCGAGATTGGGCAGCTTCGGCTTGGTGACGCCCTCGACACCGAACCAGCGCCGCGCAAAGGCGCCGAGCGCGATGTCGGCGATCGTGAACTGATCGCCCTCGACGAAGCGGCGGGCTGCAAGCTGCGCCTCGACCACGCGCCATACCACGCCTTCGGCATCGGCGTCCTTCTGGATCTGAACCATGTCGCGCTTCTCCGGCGGCGTGCGCACCAGTCCCCAGAACACCGGGCGGTCGACCGGCTGCAGCGTCGACAGCGTCCAGTCGAGCCAGCGGTCGACGGGGGCGCGCGCCTTCGGCGATTGCGGATAGAGCGGCGAACTCTGGCCATAGGCCATGCAGAGATAGCGCATCACCGAATTGGATTCCCACAGCACATAGTCGCCGTCGACCATGGTCGGGACGCGGCCATTCGGATTCATCGCGAGATAATCAGGCTGATCGTTCTTGCCGAACTGCATGCCGGCATCGATGCGCTGATATGGAAGGTCGAGCTCGGCGAGGCACCACAGCACCTTCTGCACATTGACCGAATTGGCCCGGCCCCAGATCGTCAGTTGCGGCTTGCTGTCCATCACGCGTTTCTTCCCGCTGTTGTGCTTTGCGCGCGTTCTTAGCGGAATCGATCCGGAAATGCGCGGGATGATTTGTACCGAGAGCAAAAAAGAACACAAAAAAAGAGGCTCCGCCGCATCGCGGCAGAGCCTCGTTCATACGCGTTGCGCATCAAGACGCAGTCAGTGACCGAACAGCAACCACAGCACTATGATCACCGGGATCGGCACACCCAACAGCCAAAGCAAAACACCTTTTCCCATCTCGTCGCCTCCTCGCATTCGCCATATGGGGAGGCAACGTCAGGGCTCGCGCCATGTTCCTATCGTTTGCTCCGCGTTGGCCACGGGTCAAACGCGGATCGGGAACGGGCACGCAAGCGGGGCGTTTACCAGTGCCCGGTGTTCGGCATCGAGGCCCACGGCTCGGCCGGCGCCTTCGGCTCGCCCTTCTGCAGGATCTCGATCGAGTGCAGGTCGGGCGAACGGACGAACGCCATGTTGCCGTCGCGCGGCGGCCGGTTGACGGTGACGCCCATCTTCATCAGCTTCTCGCAGGTCGCGTAGATGTCGTCGACCTCGTAGGCGAGATGGCCGAAATGCCGGTCCTCGCCGTACTTCTCCTCGTCCCAATTGTAGGTGAGCTCGACCAGCGGCGCGCCGCGGCTTTGCGGCAGCGACTTGAGCAGATGGAGATCCTCCTCCGCGCAGAGAAACACCAGCGTGAAGCGGCCCTTGTCGTTGTCGATGCGGCGCACTTCCTTCAACCCCAGCGCGTCCTGATAGAACTTCATCGCGACGTCGAGATTGCGAACGCGCAGCATGGTGTGCAGATAACGCATTTTTTATCCTCCTGAGGATTCAGCGATTTTGTTTGGTCTCGGGTGAGACGGGGGCAAGAAATAGCAGCAAAATGCGGCGCGGGGCAGGGGCTTGCACGACTTTTGCCGACCCCTCAGGTCCCTCGCATTCTCACGCGTTCGCGAGCTCTCAACGCGTGGCGGTGATCGCACTCTCCGTCGAGAGACCATGCGGTCACTCAGCCTGGTGATAGAGCGCGCGGATGCGGTTGCTCAGAATGCGGTCGACACGAACGACTGGCACAGCGACACGCTTGCACAGGACGAGATACGAGAAAGCCCCGCCCGGCAGCGAGGCCGGAACGGGGCTTTCGTGGTCGAGCCTTGGAGGCGCGGCCTCTATCTCACCAAACGCTCATCACGGCCAATCAAGGACGCGCGAGGTTGGACGTCCTCTAAAAAGAAAAACCCCGCGAGCGGGCTTGCGAGGTCTGATGCCGACCGGCCTTGCGGAGATCGTGCCGGCAACCGGACACATTACGGTGCGCGCGGCGGAAGGTTCCCCCATCCCAAAAAATGGAAAGCCCCGCAGGCTGGATGCGGGGCTTTCCCAGCTGACGGATTGGGGATCTCTCAGGGCGTGAGCCGTCAACTGTTGGGGAGCAAACTTAAGGTTGAATTTGTAAAATGCAACAGCGCCGCGTAGACGGAGTATTTTCGTCCCACAGCGCTGTGCCAGACACTGGGCCCTGAAATCCCCAGTGCCGGTTTGTCTTCGAATTGCGCCGAAGGTTCAAAAGAAAAACCCGTTAGGAGGATTTCGCGCGGGCTTCCAAACGCAGGGGTGCAATCTGCGCGGGTGCGCGTCGCCTACATCTCACGTGCAACCCCGGCGCCGATCGCCGGTCTCACACCTTGATGTCGAGGATGGTCTCGACGGCGTCGCGAACGGCCTGGTTCTTGGCGGCGAAGACGTCAAGCACATCCTCGCTGATGACGCGCGGCTGCGCCTTCGCTGTCTGGTCGACGACGAGCTGCACTCTGGCTTGCGTCACTTCGGCAGGCACGGGGTAAACCAGCATGGCTCTCTCCCTCCGGCTGACGAACCTTGTCAGGGCTTTCTTAACGATTTGTGAGCGCCCGGACCGGGCCCTTTTGGGCGCGAATCGGTGGCGGAACCGGCCGGCCCGCTCGCCTGCGGCGCCGGTTGGGGCCATAATGTGGGCCTTTCGGAACATGGCATGATCGATGAAGAACGGGCTCTATTCGGTCCATCTCCACATGACTGACGGCGTGCAGGGCCGCGACAGCAGCGTCCTTATCCTGCGCGACGGTCTGCTGATCGGCGGCGGGCCGCACTACTGGTCGATCGGGGCCTATACGGTCGGCGAGGGAACGTGGAAGGGCTATCTCAGCACCAACCAGCATACCCCCTTTTCCGATCCGTTCGTCCGGCCACTGTTCGCCGGGCAGGAGGTGACGAGCGGCTTCTCCGGCACGTTCAGCGGTGACGAGGCCGAGGTGTTCGGGACCGCGCTGGTTGGAACCCGCAGCATGAGCTTCCAGGCAACGCTGAAATGGCTGGCGGATGCATGATCGCCGCGAGCCTGTGGACGAGTGCGCAGCAAGATACGCATCTTGTTGGGCAAATGCGCCTGCCGAGGCTGTGGATTTGCTGCGGACAAGGGCGGGATATCGCTGTGGATCAGCGCAGACGGCCGGCGAGGGGGCGTCGTCGGAGACCATACCGGGCCACCGCTAACCCTACCTGGTTAGGTTAAGGGCAGCATCGAGTTGTCACGATCTAGGATTGCATCAAGGATGGCTGCAGGTGACAGCCATGATGCCATCGTTCCACAGCGCTGACCGAGCGACCCACCGGCGAGTGATGGTGGTGGGCTTGCTGTTCTGTTCGGCGTTTGTCGTGATCAGCTTCTGGCTCCGGCCGCAGCCGGACAATGGCAAGGTGCTGGTGAAGGCGGACCGGCTGGTCCGGACCGCGGGAGAGCCACGCAAGTCAAACTAGGACTGGCGAACTCCAATGCCGCCGGCGTTCAATCCGGCGATTTCCCGTTCGGATGCTTGTGATACATCGCGATGCCGATGAAGCCGGCGAAGCCCAGCACATTCAGCAGCAGTTCCATCCACACTGGCATCGATGCCAACCTCTTTCACCACCAAAGATAATCTTTGAGGTTGTGTTTTTGTTCCCGCGCTAACCGATGGTAGCTTTGCGCAATCGCATGGCTGCGGAACCGGAACGCGCCGCGGAACTCAACCCTTTTGCAACCATCCCATCGGGCCGACGTTAGCCTCCGAACCTACGTGAGGAGGTTGCGATGAAAAAGGCATTGGCAGTTTTGGCGACGGTTGCGGCCGTTGGCGCGACGATGGTCAGTGCGCCGGCGCAGGCGCGCGGTATCGGTCCGGGCCTGGCCTTTGGTTTAGCCGCCGGTGCGCTCGCCGCGGGCGCGGCCGGCGCGTATGCGTACGGCCCACACTATTATGGGCCCGGCGATTATTATGGCCCGCGTTACGGCTACTACGGCGATCCCGGCTACGCCTATTATCGCGGTCCGTACTACCGGCACCATTACTACCGCCATTATTGGTAACGGCGATCAGCCCGGAGCACACCGCTCCGGGCTTTCTCCTTTGCGCCTCAAGATGTGATCGCGCCAGCGCGCGCATCTTGTGCAGCTTCCCAACATCGGAATTGAGCGCGCTCGCTTACGCGCGACATCAAGCGCGCTCCTGCGATCAAGCGCTCTTGCGCTGAAATCCGCTCCAGACATTGCCGAGCGTGTTGTCGTAATATTCCTCGCGATCGCGCTCGAACTTCTGCTGGGTCGCCCGGAAGCTGGCAACGCGTGCGACGATCTCCTCGCGCTCGCGCGCGACGGTGTCTTCCTGATCGGTCATTACCCATCCTCTTCGTCGTGGTCCTATCCCCGCCGCGCATTGGCATCAGTGAATTGGGCGTCAATGCGGAGCAGGCTTTGCAGGATTGTGATGAAGCCAAGGCAGCTGGAGAACGACGAAACTGATGCGCCGGCGGAGCAGGTCGCCAACGCAGCCGGCATCGCTGCGGCCTGACGCCGATCGCTCACGTCCTGGTTGAGCTCGCAATCGCTTCGACCATGCTATAGTCGCGGCCGGCCAACCTGATCGTTCCCAGTGATTGCAAAAAATAATGATTGCAGAAGAAGTGATTGCAAAAGACCTGCGCAGCGGCGTCGAGCAACTCGGCAACATGATTGCCGAGGCATCATCGATCGTGCCCTTCACCGGGGCGGGCATCTCCACCGAGTGCGGCATTCCGGACTTCCGTTCGCCGGGCGGGTTGTGGACCCGCAACCGGCCGATCCCGTTCGACGAGTTCGTCGCCAGCCAGGAAGCGCGCGACGAGTCATGGCGCCGCCGCTTCGCGATGGAACCGACATTTGCCGCAGCAAAGCCCGGTCGCGGGCATCGCGCGCTTGCGTCGCTCTACCGGGCCGGCAAGGTTCCCGGCATCATCACGCAGAACATCGACAATCTGCATCAGACATCAGGCTTCAAGGCCGACGACGTCATCGAGCTGCACGGCAATACGACCTACGCCCGCTGCATCGGTTGCGGCAAGGACTACGACCTCTCGTGGGTGAAGCTGCACTTCGACAAGACCGGGTGTGCGCCCGACTGCGCGGACTGCGGCGATCCGGTGAAGACCGCGACGATCTCGTTCGGGCAATCGATGCCCGAGGATGCGATGCGCCGCGCGGCGGAACTCTCTCGGCAATGCGATCTGTTCCTGGCGATCGGATCGTCGCTGGTGGTGTGGCCCGCCGCAGGCTTTCCGATGATGGCGAAGGAGAGCGGCGCGCGGCTCGTGATCATCAACAACGAGCCGACCGATCAGGACGACATCGCCGACCTGGTGATCCGCCACGACATCGGCGACACGCTTGGTCCTTTCGTAGGCAATTGATGCCCGATTGATTCGCGGCTGTGCAAGGCTGTTCATAGTTCCCGCAAGAATCAATTTTTAGCTATGCCCGGCAACCGGGAGTGTTATCTTTTGATTGAGAGATTCGCGCAGCGTCCAGATGAGTGTCCAAGTGAGTTGGTCTTGGAGAGCAGCGTGTACAGGGTGCGCCGCAACGACGGCGATTTGCATTTGATGTGTGGGGTCCGGGGTCATGGGGTCGGACGGATTTGAGTCCAAGAAGCTCGGCGGGCCGCCGATAGGCGGAGTTGGGCAAAGTAGAATTGGACAAGGCGAGTATGGCGGCAACGCGCCGCGCGATCCGGCGATGGACGCCTTCTCCGGTCTCGGCGACGCCGCGGCCAACCTCGTCGAAGTCTCCGGCGTCATCAAATGGTTCGACGCCTCGAAGGGATACGGCTTCATCGTTCCCGACAATGGCTGGCCCGACATCCTGCTGCATGTGACGGTGTTGCGCCGCGACGGCTATCAGACCGCCTATGAGGGGGCACGCCTGATCGTTGAATGCGTACAGCGCGCCAAGGGCTACCAAGCCTTCCGCATCGTCTCGATGGACGAGTCGACCGCGATCCATCCGGCGCAGATGCTGCCGCCGCGAACCCATGTCACGGTGACCGCGACCAGCGGGCTCGAGCGCGCGCAGGTCAAGTGGTTTAACCGGCTGCGCGGCTTCGGCTTCGTGACCTGCGGCGAGGGCACGCCCGACATCTTCGTGCACATGGAGACGCTGCGCCGCTTCGGCATGACCGAGCTGCGACCCGGCCAGTATGTGCTGGTGCGGTTCGGGCCGGGCTCCAAGGGCATGATGGCCGCCGAGATCCACCCGGAGACCGGCCCGTCGGCGCTGTCGTCGCACTAAGCATGATCCGGAAAAGTGCGAAGCGGTTTTCCGAAAAGATCATGCTTAAGACAAGAAGCCTCCCCCTGCCGGACGCCCTGACGGAAACGTGAGCCGCCGCCGAGCCTCTTGGGCTCTGGCATTTGCCGCAATCATCGGGTTAGGGTCCGCCGGAAAATCTTCTCGGTGCGGGTATTTGTCGATGAATTTCGATTGTGTTGTAGGGCGGCTTCGCCCGTTGCTGCTGGCCGGCCTCGTCGTCATGTTCGGAGCGCTCTTGGCTCCGGCCGCGCAGGCTGCAAGCGTCCAGCCGCTTGAGATCGTCACCAAGTCAGGGGTGCACGTCTTCGCGGTCGAAATGGCGACCACCGAGCAGGAGAAGGAGACCGGCCTGATGTACCGCAAGGAGCTCGCGGACGGCAAAGGCATGCTGTTCGACTTCTCGCCGGAGCAGGAGGTGTCGATGTGGATGAAGAACACCTACATCTCGCTCGACATGATCTTCATCCGCGCCGACGGGCGCATCCTGCGGATCGCCGAAAATACCGAGCCGCTGTCGACCAAGATCATCCCGTCGCGGGGGCTCGCCAAGGGCGTCCTCGAAGTGATCGGGGGCACCGCGCAGAAATACGGCATCCAGCCCGGCGACCGGGTCGCCCATCCGCTGTTCGGCGGTCGCTAGCTCTCTGTTACTACGTGATTTCCGGCCCGAAACCGGTGCCGATTTCGCTGCAACAAGCCCCGCATCGGCGCCTTGCTGGCGCTGTCTGAAGCGTGTATCCACGGGGCTTCTCGGAAATGTCGGGGTATAGCGCAGCCTGGTAGCGCGGCAGTTTTGGGTACTGCAGGTCGTTGGTTCGAATCCAGCTGCCCCGACCATCTATCTAGTTGAGTTTTCTGATAATTATTGGATCGCTCCTAGCTTCCACTCAGCCCCAGTTCGTTGGTTCGCCACCGGGTCGCCACGAAAACGGTGGTGACTCTGCATTTTAGGCAATTCATGATATTGTGCTGCTTCGAGGGTGAGCCACGAGATATGGGGTTCCCACGGAGGACGGCCTTGGCGACATTTGTCTATAAGACGGACGAAACCCTTGAAGCGATCGGCCGCGAGTTTTTGGCTCGCTTGGGGCTGGACGGGCAACCTAACCCAGACGTGATGACGATCTTCGCGAAGGTGAAGCACGGCAATCACAAGTTCAATTACCGCCGTGTGCCGGACAAAGAGATGCCCGACTCGGAAGGCGACTGGAATTCGGACAAATCCGAGTTGCGGATGCGCGAGAGCATCTTCGTCGGCATGAACCGGGGGGACACTCATTCTCGGTTCGTGGTGTTTCACGAGCTATCGCACTACGTGCTGGGTCACCAAGGATTTCGTAACCGCATCGTTGATTCTAAGGTGCGGCAATACTCTGCGGCTCACGTCAAGCATGAGGAGGCGGAGGCATCGCGGCTCGCCGTTATTCTGATGGCGCCTGAGCATCTCATCCCTGATGCCGCTACGGCTGAGGAAATTGCAGCGCGCTTCGGAATGAGCCTGCCAGCTGCGATCATGCGTAAGGACGAGGTCGATAGGGTGAGGCGCCGCCGAAAGGGTGAGCTGCGGCCTCTACCCCAATGGACCAAAGAATTCCTGCGCAAAGCGCGCGACAGCGGTATTCCCATTCAAACCAAGCTGGACGACGACGATAACTGACGGGGTTAGTTGATCAGCCCATTTGATCGCGCCTTGTTGAGAAGATAGGAAACGAATGCTGCGCATGAGCCGAACATAAACAGCGCGTCGGTCTCATCGACGTTTGCTGCGTCGTCTAGCAGTGCGTGGCGTATTCCACCTTCGTCGCTGGTATAAGCGTACAAAGATTCAAAACCCTTCTTCATGGCAGGATGTATAGAAATCTTTTGTTCAAGCCTTGCCAGTGCCTTGGACAGCACGTTCGCGGATGGCTCCAGCGTTCTGGCTACAGCCTCGACCGCATGGATGCTTTCCCTCACGCTATCAGCGTAATTCCCCGCTGTCAGTTGCGAAGCGGCGTCACGCAAGTGTTTGCGAGCGCCGTTGAACTGCGTCGCCGCCAGATCGGCAAACGACTTTTCAATGGTTGCATGTTCGGTGTCTGAACCTATGGGGCAAATCACCGTTCGATCTACGACGCGATAAGCAGCCCTGCAATTACGCAGGATATTCTCGATACTCTCCGCGAATTTATGGGGGCAGGATGGGTGCCTGATCACGAATTCCAGCCAGCCAAACACGTCGGCGTAGTTGCCTGCTTCGAATGTCTGCCGTGTTTGCTGGACTAGCACTTTTGCATTGTTAACAAACCCGTCGACCATTCGATGCTTGCGGTAGACGTGCTCGTCTCTCAGGATTGTGGACCACGGAGTGTCCAAATACGGAGTACCGTAGTCAGTGCTGTCTGTACTTTCCTTCAGATCATTATACACCTTGTTCCATAACTCTTGGGATACTTCGCGTAATTGAAGCTGCTGAGGCAGAGGCGCGAGTCCTTCGGCCTGCTCGAACGTGAGTGTCTTGCGTTTTGCTAAGTCGTCGGCCATTTCTGCAACAAGTCCCGGGTGCATTGGTCCACCTAGTCTAAACAGAATCAACGGTGGCGACCAAAGGTCAAAATAGCGATTGATCAGCAAAATGGAAACCGTCCCGCGCGGCTGGCGGGACGGCGATTACCTCGCGATGATCGAACTAAAGAGCCAAGAGAATTCGCTCTCCTAATGTGCTCACGAAGTGATCTGCAAAGTCCGGCTTCCATTCACGTAAACGAGCTCTCCGGCGTTTAGTCGAACGCGGACGTTTTCGTCCATGTTTATGAAGCCCAGGCATCACTCTGAGATTAGCCCGAAGGTCCGCAAGCGTTGCGCGTTCCTTGTCTGCTCGTCTTCCAGCAATAGTCCCTTCAAAAATCTTACACGTGCTGCGGAGTCGTGAATCTTTATCACTTGGAGACGGAACGTCCATTCCTCTTCGCTCACGTCTTCCATCAAATACCAGTACATGATACCGGCCTCGATGAGTGCCCGGCTCAAGATTGCTATTGAAGTCGAGTCTAATATCGGAAGGCGCTTCGCCTCGTGACCCCGGAACAGTTCGTTAGCGCTCATCGCGCCGATGCACATTCGGCGGATCATCTGCGTTGCGAGTGATTGGACGTGAGGCTTCGCCTTGTCTTTCATCTTGAAATATATATCGGTGAGAACGGCTACTGCCGTTTCAAAGTGCTCCTCGGATGAAATAGCTTCGCTGAACGGGACAGGGGTTTATCCCTGTCCCGATGTCCATGGAAGAGTGTCTAGCCGGTCGCGGTCAGCACTCGGTGGGCTCGCGTCTGGACCACGGCGGTCGTGAACCACACCAGGTCCTATGCAACGGCGAAAGGCTTACTCTCCTCTGTCTTCTCATTTGTTTATAGAGCGGCCATCGTGCGCTAACGCGCTCGGGCGCGGAGCCGCATTATCCGACGCAATGCCGACCACCCCGGCGTTTCGCAATTTGCAATATTTTCGCCAAGCTCCTGCTTGCCTGCACGCCGTTGGCACGATTGTAGTGCTTCTCCGTCGTGCGAAGGTCACTGTGCGAAAGCAAATCTCGAGAAATTCCAATCTGAGTAGGCGCGGCCAGCGCCCACGTAGTCGCCGCCGCGTCGCGCGTATCGTGCGGTGTGAGGCGGATTCCCAATATTGCAGTCGTGTGTCGGGACACAATTTCTCCGATTGCGCCGTCGCGCAATGCTCCGCCACGCGGGCTGACCCAGAGAGCTTGGCATTCAGGGTCGTTCAAGAGTCGTGGGCGAACTGTCGCGAGATAAACGTCGAGATACGGCAGCAAGAGCTCGGGGACTGCGAACTCGATTGGCGTGCATGTCTTGGTTTCCGCGGCCGGGATGTAAACAAATCGACTGTTGCCTTCCTTTATGAGGTGACGATCGATTTCGAGCGCCGCGAGGTTCTTTCGGCGGAGCGGCAAAAACGCGAGCAATGAAATCAGTAGGCCGTCGCGGTAGCGGATTGCCTGTGCGAGAGTGAGCGAATATTCCGTTTTGGGATCGTGGTCCTCCATTAGCCGCTGTCCGACCTGGAGGATTTGCAGGCTGGTGACAACTGGGCCGCTCGCGCGTTTGAGCGGAGCCGCCGAATGTAGCCGCGCCTTCATTGATCTAAACCACGACAGGTCCAACTCAGGCATCATGACGCGAGCGGCTTTGTAGAGCGCGTCCACCTGGATCGCAACCGAGCGGGGTATATTGGTCTTGGCGAGATGATCGGAGAATGACCGGACCCGGGCCTTGGTTAGCCGCTCGCCGGCGGGCAACCCCAACGCTGATTGATCCGCAATCGAAAGAAACCCAAGAAAGCGCCGCCACGCGAACATGTATTGTTTTTTGGAAGTGACAGCTAGCCTTGTGCCGGTTGCGTCGCTGAACGGATCGTTTCCGTTGGTTGCAGCTTGCCAAAGATCTCGATCGGCCTCCGGCCATCGATCGAACGGGAGGTGAAGTCTTGCCGTATGATGTGGGGGCACTTCACTAGCTTCCGTAGCCCGAGCGCACCTGACGGCGTTGTGTCGGGCGGGCTCGTTTGTCCCTGAGGCTCATGAGCAGCTCAGTGTGGGCACGACCGGCTCGGAGCGTATCAATACCAGCGTAGAAGTTGGTGGTTGTTTTCATGTTCTTGTGACCAAGCAGCTGTCTGACAGCCTCAAACGCGCCCGGGTTCGCGTCCAGTATGATCTTGGCCGCGAAGTGCCGGAATTGGTGCGGCGTAAACTTCAGTCCAAGATTCTTGAGGATGGCTTTTTCAATCAAATTGGTGATGGTCTCTTGCATTCGTGGTTTCCCGGCGGTCGTGACGAACAGCGCGTCCGGCCGCTTACCGACGATGGCGGGTGCGATTTCGTTGCGGTAGGTCCAGATGCGCTCGGCCAATTGGGCGGGAAGTTCGAACTCCAAAGGACTGCTGTTCTTGGTTTCGGCACCGTCGAAGGTGACCATTGCGGCATTATTGTGCCCCTGCGGCCAATGCAGATGGTCCTTGAAATTCAACGACGCTAGGTTTTTCATTCGCAGCGGAACGTGCAGCAAGATATCGATGGCCAGCGCGGTCTGGAGGTCGATGAAGGCGCGCTTCGATCCTGAGGGCGCCCGGCGGGCCTTTCGCCAGAGTTTGTCCGGGAGCTGGATCAGCGCATCGAGCAGGCGCGGATCGGCGAGTTGGCGCAGCGTGGATTTGTTCTTTTCGGTCAAGCCGGAGGGCAGGGCGCCCAACTTGCGCCGCAGCTTCTTCAGTGTTGCGACGTCTTCGGCGCTAGCTTTGGTCCACTCCGACGCGACGGTGATGAGCGTTCCGGCGACGCCATGGGTGTAGGCAGTCAGCACACTGCCGTCGGCCTCGTAGAGCCTGCGCAGCAAGGTCTTGAAGTGGATCGGCGTAACCAGGTCCGCCAGCGAGGAGAGGCTCTCGCAAGCAATGCCGGCTGCGACTGCAGCGGTTACGGCAGAATGGATCTGATCACGGCGCAGGCGTATCGTGCCGGGCTTCAGCTTATTGGCCCGCGTGTCGTCGTCGAGCGGGTCGAGTACCTCACACCAGATCAGATATTTCTGGACGTCCGCGTAAAAGGGCGCTGGCAGGCTCGCCCACGGGATGCGCTTGGCCGCCGACGGCCTGGACTCAGACATGATCGTGGGCAGCTCAGGCTTCAGCAAGGCCAGTGCATTCCAGGCCGCCACGATGCTGCAGCGCTGATCGCCGATCTTCCGGACCAAGGTTTTGGCCTCCAAATCGGCGAGAAATCGCTGGGTGACCGCTTCACTCATCATCCCGGGAAGAACGTCATTGGCGCTAGCCCAGCGAGCCAGACGTGAGAGCCCGTTGCGGATCCGCAAGCTGGCGGTGGACTCCAACAGCGTCGCCCAGGCCGGATCGAGCTTGATGCCGCCGGTCCGGAGCATCGGCAGCAGCCCGGAGAGGTCCACCGCCGCCGTGAGACCGCTGCGCAAATTGGCCTGGCGCTTGGGTGACATTTTCGAGACGCCACCGGCATTGTCGAGCACGTTCCGGATTTCTGCCAGATCGAGCCCGATGGAGGAGGGGAGCCTGTCGACCAGCTTTCCGTAACTGATGATTGCCGAACGCAGGTCACGCTTGCGGCTTTCGTTGATGGCGGCGTTGCCGGTGATTTGGTCGAGGACGCTCTGGAGCGTCAGCGGGTCGGCGTGGGTGATGGCCGGAACATGCTTCATGTGGAGGGGCCTTTGATGACTGTCGCAGACAGGCGCCGACTCTGGTTGCCGGGGGCTGACATTCGGGATGACTAGCACGGAATAGATGGAACGATTATTGGGTCAGTGTCTTCCCGACGCCGGCTACCTTGCTGACATAACGGGACAATTTACGAAAGGAGAGGCGCGTTAGGCGCCGTAGCGACGGGCCGCGAGATACTGCTTCAGATCGGCCTCTGAGATGCGAACGCACCGACCAACGCGATGGACGGCCAGCTCGTTGTTCTTGATCCAGCGGTGAACCGTGCGCGAGGAGATATCGAGATGCTCTGCGACGGCTCTCACAGTGAAGAATTGAGGACATTGCTTGCGATCACCGTGGTTCGCTGCATGCCCACTGGCTTGTCCTGGGATGCTCATGATGCGTGCCCACCCGACGCTTGTGCCGGTGCGCGGCTGGATTGCTCAATGTGGCGCGCGACCGACGCGGACATCCAGGCGTCGATGTCGCTCTTCCGATAGCGGACCGCGCGGCCGATGCGAACAAAGGTCGGCCCTCGTTTGGTAAGGCGGGCCTTTGCCAGGGTCGAGGTCGACGATCGCAAATACTCTGCGGCTTCGCGGGGGGTGAGGTAGGTTTCGGTGCTCATAGTGTAGGCCTCCAATAGGAAAGGCCCGTCAATGCACGAGGTGCCAGCCGGAAATCGCAGTACAGCGCAGGAAAACGCTGGCCAGGGATTGCATCCAGCCGCGCGACCGGCAGGAGGGCCGATAACGGGGGAAGTTTTTCCGAAGTACTGATCAGTGCCGGATTGCCCGTACGGCTCGGGGGCGCGCTGCGAGGGACAGGGCGCCTAATGTGGTCGTGGTTTCCTTAGTGGCTCTATTCCAGAGCCGGGCACCGACGACAAGCCCTTCATACACAGGTATCTTTCATTTTTCCGTGGCGTCGTCAGCCTCTTTTGCCGGCTTGGAAATCATCGGCAAGGGCTTCGAAGGTAATACTCTTCGCAGAGTAGCCTGATCACACTTTACCACCCACGGATCGGTCGCGGACGCTTTAACTCAACGTTTGAGTTGCATACTCTGCTCTGAGCTCGGGGATCATTTTCTCCATGGCGCATGTCCGCTATTAGTGCAAGTTCGGAAAACATATACTCAGTTGGAGGTTTTCGGCGCTCCCACAGCAGAGTGGCTTCCTCAGAATGGGGCTAAAAATGACAGAACTTCGAATTGACGCGGGCAAAGCAGAACGAATAATCGCGCACCTTGCGCGACGAAATGGGCATACCTCCAGCCGATGCAGCCGCCGTGGCTGCAAATATTTGTCGGCGGCTTACGATGGCGATGCCGACGAGCCCCTCATTGGATCGCTATCGCATCATTTCGAGAGAGCCTCCAGCCGGCGACGGTTTCGCGAGTGCAGTGGGCAAAAAGCTTACTGAAGGGAAGAGTGAGCTTTGGAACGCCAGCGAACTTTGGGAGCTTGTTTACAATCAAGGTCGCCATCTTCGGACGAACTAATAAACCGCGTTCAATGCCTGCTATTGCTCGGACCCAACTGCCCGAAAGCATCGACCACCAGACCCCGCGGCTCGACGCTCCCGGACTAACACCACATCTAAATTGAAGAGTGAGCAATTTTGCTCAGACGAGAGCTAAGCCGTGTGCTGATTTAGCAAGCACCGGAGGATTGCTCTATCCGGGGCTAGCGCAACGCCACCAAGCATTATTCGGCTTGGGGGCGTTGTGAGCCTGCCTAGGTGGTGAGTTGTCCCGCATAAAGTTGCATTCGGCCCTGCGTGGTCATTCGCAGCCTGCCCGATAGTTCGACCGTGTAACCCATTGCGATCAGCCGGGCGCTGTGTTCGGCCGGGATCACTGCTGGAGGGCTGGTTACGCCAGACGGCTTGCCGACTATAAGCAAGGAAGCAAACTCTTCCGGGCTAAGCGGTTTCGTTTTTGAGACCATGATTCGAGTATGGCCATATCTCGGCAGTTCCGGATGTTCAATTTTGAACACATCAGCAAATAAGGCCGCCTCAGTTGGCGACCTCGTTCATTTATTGATGCGATGCCATTTCGCCTCTTGGCCCCTTTCGGAACTACCGCGCTGGCTATCGAAAGTCCGATGTCGGGGGCGAAGCGGACGTCACGGTTGCGCGCTCCGACTTCCGAGTTTGGCTGCTCGCAACCTGGTCGGCTTCACACATCGAAGACGTGCGGTTGGTCAATGTCATTGACAGGATTTGGGCGTGGCTAAGCTTCGCGCTGCCGTAAGGGCGATGCTGAAGCAATACGATGGCACTGCGATTCGGATGGCTACTCAATTCCGCATTACAATGCCTGCCAGGCAACCGCAGAAAACAAATTGTGATTCTCCTCGCTATTCGGCAGATAGTCGCTATATCTGAGATATCACCGCGCGCCCCGGGGTGTTATCGGTGACTGAGAGCATTGCGCTCCCGCCTCAACCAAAAGGGCGGTCATATGCCAAAATTCCCCGCATTCAATCTTCGTGAGTGGCTGGTACCTCCGGTATTGATGCCGATCTTTCTTGTGCTGCTGGTCGCCGCTGCGATGGTTATTCAATGGTGATCGAGCGTAGCGCGGCTTCACTGCAGGACGGGCTATCTCCGATTAAACAATACCAATCGTCGCTGGTGCACGATCTGGACGCCAGGGCGTTGATCGCCCTGGGCGAGGCTCGCGAGATGCCGCCGGGAGATGAGCGCAACGAGGCTACTCACAAAGCAATCATCCTTCGAAATGCCACTGAAATGCACGAATGGCTCTGCGGCAGGCGCGGCGTACCGGACGTATGACGGAGACTTAGTCCGTTGGCACGGGCTTTTGGTGTCATTGTTAAGTCAGCGGGGATCATATGGGCCGCGAGATACTTGTCCCATATGAACATCTATCCAAGTCGATCGCCATTCCCCTTATGATGGCACTTGATCGTGCATGCATTCCCGCCGTCGTTCTCATTGTCGAGGACGAGATGGTGCTCCGCATGCGCGTGGTCGATATGGTGGAAGACGCCGGATACACGCCACTCGAGGCGCTGGATGCCGCCGAAGCCGTCGCCATCCTGGAATCCCGATCCGACGTCGCACTAATATGCACCGATATCCAGATGCCTGGCCAAATGGACGGCGTCGGACTTGCGCATGCCGTGCATGAGCGTTGGCCGGCGATCAGGATCATCGTGGTATCGGGGCAATTGAACCTGCCACAGCTCGATCTTCCTCCCCGCAGCAGGTTTCTCGGCAAGCCGCTCAATGCCGGCGAAGTGATAGCAGAAATGCGCGACATGATCGGCTGCACCTGAGACGCCCGTGCTTTTCACGCCTAATACCGCCTAAGGCGCGTGATTTCGGCAAAATCCCACCCCCCCGAAGATCAGTGCGGTACCCAGCCTATGATGATACAATCGGTGATGTCTGAAGCCGATCTCCGAACCGACCCGCGTCCCGCAAGCGGCGCAGCACAGCACTACGACGATCTCGCGGAAGAGAACGTCAGCCTGCGGCTTCTGCTCGCGCAGGCCGAGATTGATGCACGGGGTTTGCTTGCCACGGCCGGCATCGACGCCAGGGAGCGCGAGGCGTCCGACAAACTGCAGAAGCTGATCCTTGAGGAACTGCACCACCGTATCAAGAATACGCTTGCGACCGTTGGCGCCATCGTCTCGCAGAGTCTGCGCCATCTGCCAGCTGCTGAGCAAGCGCAGCAAGCGATCGAGGGCCGGCTACTCGCACTCGGACGCGCGCACGACCTCCTTTTGCAGGCAAGATGGAGCAGCGCAGACCTTGGCACGATTGTCCGTAGCGCTACCGAAGCCTTCGATAATCCCGACGAGCCGAAATTCTCGATTTCGGGACCTGACATCCGGATGATGTCGGGCGCCGTCATCGCCATCGCGATGACACTCAACGAGCTTTGCACGAACACCACGAAGTTTGGAGCCCTGTCGGTCCCGCAAGGGCGCGTCGACATCAACTGGACGCTGGATCAGCAATCGCAGCGCCTGCACCTCACATGGGCTGAGAAGAACGGTGCGGCGGTTCGCCCGCCCGAAAAGCGCAGCTTCGGGACACGGCTGATCGAGACGCTCGGCAGGCAGCTCCGGGGCGACGTGCGGCTGACCTATGCGCTCACCGGTTTCGTCTACGCACTCGACGTGCCGATGGCTTCTCTGACTTCGGCGGCGGCATAAGCCCGTATTCGGGTATTGCGGAAGCCGAATCGTATTTGCATTCGCTCGGACCGTACCGAATTGAAATCGACGACCGGGCTGAAAGGATATCTAGTTCTGATATCACCGCTCTGCCTCTGGCAGATATCGGTGACCAAGAGTGCTGCAAGCTCCCGCTAATGCCGCTTGTCCAACATAACCAATCTGACCCGCTGTTCCGCGATCTCCTGCGTTGGACACTTTGCCCCCTAGCTAGGGATCCGCCAGCAACGGATAACACGCCAGCCCTGCGACCCGGCCCCGAGCGTGAGGCGATGCTTCGCAGGGCGCGCCTGGTGGAGACCGCCTCGCATATCGATGAATGGCTGGCATCGCCCAGCTTGCGGGCCCCGTGCTAGAAGCTGATTTCAGGGAAAGAACGGCCCCAGCACGGGGGCGTACTGAGGCCGTCATTCATCGGATGCCAAGGGGCATAGCATCCGGTCGCCTTTAATCAAGCGATCCCGGCGACAACAGTTCCAACCCGTATTCGTCAGGAACGGTTGCCAGCGATGAAGCTCGTCACGTGGCGCCAACACCCACGCGCGCCATCGGGTTCGTGCTGGTGAAATATAACGTGGTGATTTGTCACCGGGTCCTCGTTATTCGACCTCTGATCCCCACATAAAAGCGTATCCTCGTCAACCATCGAGATTGGTCAGAATGCGCGGAGACTCCAACGAAAGGACCCGGCATGTTCAGATCTCAGCAGCACCGCGAAAAGGCAGCCGCACACGGCGAACTGATCAAGCGTTCGAGCGATCAGGGCGGAAGCGGACAATTTCAGAAACTAAGGGATCGCCACTCAGCGCTCGCCGACAGCGAACAGGGACTGGCTGACAATTACGACAGTGCGGTGAACGCAGCGGAACACGATCGCGCTCGCGGCCTGGCCCTTGCGGCCGAAGAGGAGCACGTCTTGCGATGTCTCGGCGCAGCCGACATCATGCAATGGAACGCGCTGCCGAAGTCCATGCAACGTGAGATCTTCGACACCGCCGCATCGGTCGGAGAGTTATTGGATACGGCGGCGCTTCGCGGGCAGATTGCCCGCTTTCTGCACAAGCATAAGAATGGTGCCGGTCGCAAAAAAGGCTTCGACGGAGGGTGCGCATCGCGACGCAAAATCGCGCGCCGCGGCTCTGTCGCGATGGGACGATGAGGGAGGCGCAGTCCCCGACGGACTGCCGAGGTGAACCAACGTCGGCAACAAGGAGGATTCCCCATGTCACTTACAAAAAATATGACACTTACGAAATTCGGCGTCGATGACGGACCGCACAACATGGACGGGCTGCGGCTTCTCGCGCGGGACGGAACTGAACCGGTCGAAGCGTTCATCGGCCGCAAGGTGATGGACGTCTGGGCCGAGTCGATTGAGCACCTTGGAGGAAGACAAAGTCTGTTCCGCAGTCAGTACAACGCGCTTGGCAAGCTTAACCTTGCGGCGCTTGAGCGGATCGTGAGCGCGAAATACCACCGCGGCGCCGGGGCCAACCGCCAGCATCCCTTTGTCGAGGTTCTGGTCTCGGACATCACGGAAAGCGGCGAGGTCCTAAATCTAAGTGAACTCGTGCGCGAGCCTTTGCCGCCGGCTTTTCATAGGCTGGCTTGAGATCTGCACCGCGAACAGATGGCAGATGTTTCGTAAGAAGAAGGTCTTGTGACATGCCGCTTGGTGGTTTGGAAGTGGGATGCGCGATTCAGCTCCTGCCATGGACGACCTGCATGGATCAACGGGAAGGCACCCATCACCACATCGGCCGGTGCGTGCCTTTTGCGGTACACTCAAGAGCGGTCTTGGAGAGGGACAACGGCCGTCTGTCGAACGGTGAGCAAGTCAACCGCCTCGCAGCTTTGTCTTTGAAGCGTGGCGAGTCAGTTGATTTTGGTAGCTATGGGCCGCGGCACTCGAAAGATGTTCATGCCTAAGCAAAAGCTTCATGCGCACGAAGAAGTCTTTAAAGATCATGTCTCCGGTCAGTATGACGAAACCATATTTCGTTTCAGAGTGCCGGGCGGCTGGATTTATACGCACACTATTATCCGGTTTGGCTCGGTCGATAAAAACTATGTAGCCGATACTTTCGTTCCTGACTCTACAGTCGACGTGGACCTTCCAATTCATCCCACGGATGATCCGCGACGCGATCTATGAATTGTTCGCGCGCAACCGCTATCGCTGGTTCGGCCGTCGTGACGCTTGCATCCTGCCGAATTCGGATCGTTGTGGCCATCGTGGGCCGCCCCGAAACGGCGGGACGATGGCGCCTGGCGCCGGCCGGCATGACGAAGGAAGCAGCGTTACTGCAATTCAACTCAGTCCCAGACGCAGGCGAGCGCACCTGGCCACGACGATCAGCCGAACGTGGGCAATCTGATCGGCTATTCCTATCGCAAGCCCGGCACAAATTCTCGCAGGTCTGGTACGAGCGCGCGCTGAAAGCCGATCCGAACCATGTGCTGACGTCAGTATAGGGCCTGTGGCAATTGAGCGGGGCAACCGCGATCAAACGCACGAAAATGCAGAAAGGCCCGGGCATCGCTGCTGGGCCTTTCTTTTTCTTTTGAGCGCTGTACGGGTGGACTTAGAAATCCATACCACCCATGCCACCCATGCCGGCACCCGCAGGCATGCCGCCGCCTGCGTTCTTCTTCGGCACCTCGGCCACCATGGCTTCGGTGGTGATCAGCAGCGCCGCAACGGAGGCCGCGTTCTGGATCGCTACGCGAACCACCTTGGTCGGATCGATGATGCCCTTGGCGACCAGGTTGCCGTACTCGCCGGTCTGCGAGTCGAAGCCGTAGGCGTACTGGTCCTTCTCGAGGATCTTGCCGACAATGACGGAGCCGTCTTCACCCGCATTCATTGCGATCTGGCGGGCCGGATAGGAAAGCGCCTTGCGCACGATCTCGACGCCGGTCTTCTGGTCATCGTTCTTGGTGCGCAGCCCCTTGAGGTGCTGGGACGCACGGAGCAGGGCGACGCCGCCGCCCGGCACGATGCCTTCCTCGACAGCCGCGCGGGTCGCATGCATCGCGTCATCAACGCGATCCTTGCGCTCCTTCACCTCGACCTCCGTCGCGCCGCCGACGCGGATCACTGCGACGCCACCCGCGAGCTTGGCCAGACGCTCCTGCAGCTTTTCGCGGTCGTAGTCCGAGGTGGTTTCCTCGATCTGCGACTTGATCTGCTGCACGCGCGCCTCAATGTCGGCCTTCTTGCCGGCGCCGTTGACGATCGTGGTGTTTTCCTTGTCGATCATCACCTTCTTGGCGCGGCCAAGCATCTGCAGCGTGACGTTCTCGAGCTTGATGCCGAGATCTTCCGAGATGGCCTGGCCGCCGGTCAGGACCGCAATGTCCTGCAGCATGGCCTTGCGGCGATCACCGAACCCCGGTGCCTTGACGGCCGCGACCTTCAACCCGCCACGCAGGCGGTTGACGACCAGAGTGGCGAGCGCCTCGCCTTCGACGTCTTCCGCGACGATGACCAGCGGCTTGCCGGTCTGCACCACGGCTTCGAGCAGCGGCAGCAACTCGTTCAGCGAGGACAGCTTCTTCTCGTAGACGAGAATGTAGACATCATCCATTTCAACGCGCATCTTGTCGGCGTTGGTGACGAAGTAGGGCGAGATGTAGCCGCGATCGAACTGCATGCCCTCAACCACCTCGAGTTCGGTCTCCAGCGACTTGGCTTCCTCAACCGTGATGACACCCTCGTTGCCGACCTTCTTCATGGCGTCGGAAAGGAACTTGCCGATTTCGGCGTCGCCGTTGGCGGAGATGGTGCCGACCTGGGCGATTTCCTCGTTCGAGGTGATCTTCTTGGAATTCTTGACGAGGTCGGCGACCACAGCTTCCACCGCCAGGTCGATACCGCGCTTCAGGTCCATCGGGTTCATGCCGGCGGCAACCGACTTGGCGCCTTCACGGACGATCGCAGCCGCGAGCACGGTTGCGGTCGTGGTGCCGTCGCCGGCTGCGTCGGCCGACTTCGAGGCGACTTCGCGTACCATCTGCGCGCCCATGTTCTCGAACTTGTCCTCGAGCTCGATCTCCTTGGCGACGGTGACGCCGTCCTTAGTGATGCGGGGAGCGCCGAACGACTTGTCGAGCACGACGTTGCGGCCCTTGGGACCGAGCGTCACCTTTACCGCGTTGTTGAGAATTTCGACGCCGCGCAGCATGCGGTCGCGGGCATCGACGCCGAATTTGACTTCTTTGGCTGACATAATGGTCTCCGTTTGAAACTGATCATCATCCTGAGGAGCCCGGAGGGCGTCTCGAAGGATGAGATGAGTTGAGCTTGGAGCTCATCCTTCGAGATGCCGGCTGCGCCGGCTCCTCAGGATGAGGGAGCGGGTGCCGTTAGGCGGCCTTCTTCTTGGCAGCCGGAACGTCGGTTAGGACGCCCATGATGTCGCTTTCCTTCATGATCAACAGCTCCTGGCCGTCGATCTTGACTTCGGTGCCGGACCATTTGCCGAACAGCACGCGGTCGCCAACCTTGAGGTCGATCGGGATCAGTTTGCCAGCTTCGTCGCGGCCACCCGGGCCCACGGCGACGATTTCGCCCTGCGAGGGCTTTTCCTTGGCACTGTCCGGAATGATGATGCCGCCTGCGGTTTTATCTTCGGCATCGATGCGTTTGACCACGACACGGTCATGCAGCGGACGGAATTTCATGCGGTCCTCCTTGGCTTTTGTGATTTTCTGGATTGGCAGTCGCAATGCGCGAGTGCTAGCCGGTCTTCACATAAGCCTATGATACCGGGGCGCAAGGGCTTCGGCCCACGATGTTTGACTGCGACTTGAGTTTCTGGAGGAGGGGCGACTGCTAGCAGGTGAAGTAACACCTAGAGCGAGGGCGCAGAGCTTTGGGGTGATCTCGATCGCAAATGCTTTCGGGAAATCTACTCTCTTCAGGCGGGCAATTCAGCGAGATCGCAATCCCTCATTCTCTGTTCGCCGGCGCCAACGAAGTGATCGAACAATTCGAGTTGTTTGCTGCTGTGCATGAGTCCGTAACTGGCACTTTTCGGAAGTGGCCGCGCTGACGTGTGATGTCTGTTGTTAAGGAAAGATCGGAAGTCGGCTGTCGGGACAACGAGGACCGTTTTTGACCCCAAGCCGACATGGCGCTTCCGACAGGGGGCCTTAGATGGAAGGAGCTTTTTGGCCCGTCTTCCGGTTCGCGCTTGGTCGGAGTAGTGTGGATTTCAACATTGGTACACCTTCTTCTGTGGGGCATGCGATCAACCGGCGCATTCCCACAAAACAAAGCAATAAGGCCACCCCAGTTGGTGGCCTTTTTCACTTATTCTTGCGATGCCATTTCGCCTCTTGGCACTCTTCGGACCTGCGGGAGCGGTCTGATGATGTCGGCTCATCGGTGTAAAACCGGACCTCGCAACTGCGCGCACAAGTCCGAAAATGCATCCGTCGGGCAACGTAGTTAGCGGGGCGGGTCAGTAGTTTTGTTGAACCATAGACCCACCCCTGTACTCGCGCCGTCACTTCATTCCTTGCAAGTCTTATCAGCCATCAAGGCGGTTTGTGCTGATGCCTGTGTCGGATGTGCCGTACCGATGGCCTTCATGTTGCCGCCAGCGGCAGGCTGGGCATTGACAACTTGACACTTCATCGTCGCGGTATCTTGAGCCACGTAGAACGAAGAAGCGCCTGATGGTGGCGCTTGACCAGTAGTTTTGTCCTGCTGCGCGAATGAAGGTGCAGTGAATGCGATAACAGCAACCGTCGCCAAAAGAACTTTCGTCATGGTGTCTACCTCCTGGTTAGAGACAGGGAGCAAATAGAGCCGGGCGATAAGAGGTTCCTGCGACAATGGATTTATTTCATATGCGAGTTGGAGTTGATTTCGTGCGGCTTCGGTTAGCTTTTCCGATGTGAGCAATATTGACCAGCCCCGCATTGGCGTATTGGGCTAGACTGGGTCCATCGCCGTCCGAATAGGCAGTTATCGGCGACAGAGAGATCGGTAGTGCTCCCGCCCAATACAGGGGGAAAGCATGATGTCATCTGTCCAGCCAAATCCGCTATACGGCCGCGCGGAGATCGGAATTCTCCTGTGCTCCAGGTGTGGCAAGCCTATTCGGTTGGCTTGCATCGAACCTGCTCAACCCGGTCATGAAGTCCGCACCTTCCAGTGTCCGGAATGCGAGACGACTGGAAGTTTTGCAGTTGCGATCTAGCCGCCACTCTAGTCGGTGTTTGCGACCCGTTGGGTCCGGCTCGGGCTTCGCCTGCTGACCGTTCCATCAGCTTATCGGCAGCCGGGCGCTCCCATCCTGGCTGCGAAAAGCTTCCATTGTGCGGCACTTTTACTTCGAACGTCGGCGGCTGAATGGTAAGCTAGGCGTCCCACCGCGCGGGACGAAACGGGACATGCCAGAAAATACCAACTACGCAATATTTGATCCTAAGGAGTTTCTCGCCAAGGTAGGCGAAGGGAAGACCATCCTCGCGTTTCGCAAGGATGAGATCGTCTTTGCGCAGGGCGACGTGGCAGATACGGTTTTCTATATCCAGAAAGGCCGGGTCAAGGTTGTTGTCATATCCGAGCAAGGCAAGGAAGCCGTGGTCGGCATTTTGGAGCCCGGCCAGTTCTTTGGCGAAGGCTGCATGAACGGCCATTCGCTGCGTATCGCGACGACGACAGCGATGGAGGAATGCCTGGTAACCGCGATAACGAAGACCGCCATGGTCGCGGCATTGCACGATGAACCCAAATTTTCCGAGCTGTTCATGGCCTATCTGCTGACCCGCAACAGCCGGATTGAAGAGGACCTGATCGACCAGCTCTTCAACTCCAGTGAAAAGCGGTTGGCGCGCCTGCTGCTCCTGCTGGCGAATTTCGGCAAGGAGGGCAGCCCTCAACCGATCAGTCCAAATATCAGCCAGGAGACATTGGCCGAAATGATTGGAACGACGCGATCCCGCGTCAGCTTCTTCATGAACAGATTCCGCAAGCTCGGCTTCATCAGCTACAACGGAAAAATCGAGGTCAACAGTTCATTGCTGAACGCGGTCTTGTACGACAAGCCCGAGATCAAGCGCGAATTGTAAAACGATAAAACTGCGCCTCAAGCGTCGCGGGCCAACGCCAACCGCCGCGTCGTTAGGGGCGACTAAACTCTTCAGAGCCAATTGCATGGACGCGCCGGCATCGCACCGGCCCTTCCTGTACCTGGACAAGGGCACACCTGCTGAATATGGCGCCGCCCTCAAGCACACCATCGCGCAAGGCTGGCTGGAGATCCACGAGAGCGGGACGTACGTGAAGATTCTCCCGGCCGGAAACGACCTGTTCGCCTGAAAAGAAAAAGGACCGCGTCACGCGAATGAGGATCCTTTAAAGCACCTTGCGCGTTGAGGTCCCATCGAGGGGCTGAACCTGAAGGTGGGTTATGAGCGACGTTCCTCGGGATATTCAAAGAAAGTTCGAACGGCGGTGGGCCGCCAGATTCGCGCGGCCAATGGAAGCGCGCCGGCCGGAAAGGCATCAATTTAAAAAGCCGGATCAGCCCCTCGCCGCTCCCTTCAAACCCCACAGAAGACCCGCCGAATTGAACCGGCGGCCTTGACTGGGAACGATAGCCGGTTGCGCCTCAATCGCACTTACCGTGCTGATCCTCATCGTCCTCTTCACGACATCGCCAAGCGCCTCGGGTTCTCCGTGGGTGAACGGAGTTCCTTGCGTGAATCTGCTCTGGAGCCGCACGCCCTGCCTTCCGGATCGCGGCAGTCGCGCCCAAATCGTTAATTTCTTTTCGAGAGTGATCAAAATTGACCAGCCTTGGAACGTCGGCTGTTCCAACCTCCGGCCATCACCGCCCTGTAACGGCGTCTGCCGGTGACTGAGAGCGTTCGCGCTCCCCGCCCAGAGACAAGGGAGCGTGGCATGATCGAACAACCCCATTTCGATTCATATTCAATCCCAGCACGCGTCAGTCTTGGCATTGCTATTTTCGGCGGCACACTGCTTATCGCGGTGATGCTTACGGGTGCCTTCATCGTGCATTGAGGCCGCCTCAGTTGTCTTCCGTGATCTTGCCCTTGCCGTCACAGGCTTTGCATTTGACCGGATAGATTTTGTGGCCCGGCTTTACCGACTGCATTACGGCCGGGACGTTCCATTGCAGGCCGGGCAGATTCGCTCTTTGATCTTCGGCTGCATTTGAAGCGTTTCCGGCCGCCTCAGTTTGGGGGGCCACTATTTGTCAGGCGCGATCACCGGAGGCAGCGGCTGCGTAGGCAGGATGTTCGTCCGCCGCTCACGCGACATCGCGAGAGCCAACGCCAAGACGCCTACGGTTATGATGATCGCCCGACGCATGCGAGCATCTTGGTCTCTCCGGACAATATGCACAATCTGACTGAAGTCGAAGGTCGCCTCAGTTGGTGGCTACTTCCGTTTTGCTCAAGTCGCTTGTTGGCCCTTTTCGGACGTAGTCGGCCTAGCAGACGAAGTCCGTTCTTGAGGGCTAAGCAGGCCTCACGAATGCGCACTCGAGTCCGATTGATTTCAACAATCAAATCTGTTTCACCCTGAGGGGCTTTCAAGGTTTTCATGGGGCGACCTAACCAGTTTCACGTAGCGCAGGTTCGCCCATAGCCTTTGATATTGCCCCGCTTATCGCATCGGACGCACGCCGCAGTGGGTCCGATGCGAGGTGAGCATAACGTTCGGTGGTCTTGGAATTCGAATGCCCGAGCAGCTTGCCAATGACGGGCAGGCCAAATCCGGAGCCCGCGCCGACGCTCGCGAAAGAGTGTCTGAGATCATGAAGTCTGAGGCCCGCCAAATCGGCCCGCGTGGAAACCAGGGCCCAGGGCCTTTGCAGGTCCGCGCGGGGCTTGTCATTGTCCGTACCGGCGATGACGAACTTCCCGACGCGCGGCAGGTTTTCCAGCACGGCAAGCGCGGCCATCCCGAGCACGATGGTTTTCTTTCCGGTTTTCGAATCCGGCAAGAACAGTAGCCCGCGCGGCAGATCGACATGGTCCCATTGCAAATCAAGTATCTCGCGCAGGCGCGCTCCGGTGAAGATCAGCAGGCGCAACGCCGCCGCGGCGTGCGGGCCAATATTGGTGACACGATTTTCAGGTTTGGGCGCATGCTTTGACTTGCTTTGCTTGATCCAAGGGACGCCAACCGTTTCCGCTTCCCGGATCGCCTCACCAAGACGGAGGAGTTCCGATTCCGAAAGGAACCGCTCTCGAACCTGTTCGCGAAACCGTTCAATTCCGCTGGCTGGATTGGCCAAGCCTTCAGGCAGATGGCCGGATCGCGAGCCATAGGTGTAGGCCGCGCCGATCAAAGCCAGCACCCGGTTGGCCGTTACGGGGTGGGTCTTGCCGATGGCCTTGTGAAGACGCTGGATGTCCGCACGGGTCAGTGAGGGGGCTTTGCGTGTCCCTAGAGCCGGCTCAATGTGGTTATCTACATAACCCTGAAATAGCTTCGCAGTTCGGGCCTTCCGCTTTGCACGAATGTGACCGTCCATAAACGAAGTGAGGAGGTCACTGACTGTTTCTGCCTTGCGCGCATTCGAACGCTCAGCGGCTGGATCGTCACCTAGTCTTACGCGGGCGAGAATCCCTGAGGCCTGATTGCGGGCCTCCTCAGGCGTCAGGTTTTTGGGTGTGCCGATCACCATCCTCCGCTTGGAGACGCTGCGGCCGCCTGCTCCAGGGCGATACTCAACAATGTATGAGAGGGCCCCAGTTGGTGAGGCTTTTAATCCGAAGCCTGTGAGATCGGTGTCATAGAAAATGGTGGGACGGGTAACCGCGGGGAGAGCGGACAAGGATCGCCGTCCAATCTTGATCTTCATTTTTTTGCCTTAGTCGCCACCGGGTCGCCACCATTACCGGAAACACCAGCATAGCTCAGGAAACCTCTGGAGCAAGAAGTATCGACAATTAAAGGATATTATCATCACGGGGCAACCACAGGAAACTCTGAAAAACAGCGAAAATCAGTTTTGGGTACTGCAGGTCGTTGGTTCGAATCCAGCTGCCCCGACCATCCCATCCCAAGGCATCATCCCAAGGCAAGTTGCCAAGAACTTGTCGCCAAGAACGTGCCGCGCTGGCCCTGCGCGCGCGGCGGGAAACCCCGGGTCGAAATTGTATCGCCTGATGCAACAACGCCGCCTGGACGGAATATGCTCGTCCAGACGGCGCCGTCGAATTACTGGGCCCTGAAATCCCCAGTGCCCATGGGTCGCCCCGGCGGCAAATAGGTTCAACGTTGCGGCGCCTCGCCGCTGCGGCAGGCCGCAGGGTGTGAGCAGCATCACGAGCAGATGGGGCCCGGTGGTCGAACGGGATGCGGCAACTTGTCCCGTTCCGGTTGCCTGCTAGTGTCCCGGCGGCGAGAGGGCTTGCTGGATCGCGGTCCGGCGTGTGAGCACCGCCAAATGAATGCAGACGTTCTTAGCGGTATCGATCGGCAGCTAGCCCAGCTCGACAACAACAACCAGAGAGGAACGGCCATGGCGCGCAGACTGATCGATATCTCCGTTCCCCTGCAGAATGACGTTCCGGCCGATCCGCCGGGCAATCACCCGACCATTCAATACATCGACCACCAGCAGGGGCTGCCGCGCATGCTGCAGTTCTTCGATGGGTTGAAGGCGGAGGACCTGCCTGATGGGCAGGGCTGGGCCGTCGAGCAGGTATCGCTCTCTACCCATAACGGCACGCATCTCGACGCGCCCTGGCATTTTCATCCGACCATGAACCGCGGCGAGCGGTCCTGGACCATCGATGAGGTGCCGCTGGACTGGTGCTTCCAGCCGGGCGTGAAGCTCGACTTCCGGCATCTGCCTGATGGCTACGTCGCGACCGCCGGCGATGTCGACGCGGAGCTGAAGCGCATCGGTCACACCCTGTCGCCGCTCGAGATCGTCGTCGTCAACACCAGCGCCGGCGCGAAATACGGCCAGCCCGATTACGTCAATTCGGGCTGCGGCATGGGCTACGAGGCGACGATGTATCTGCTCGAGCGCGGCGTACGGCTGACCGGCATCGACGGCTGGAGCTGGGACGCGCCGTTCGTCTTCACCGCAAAGAAATATGCCGAGACCAGGGACGCCAGCCTGATCTGGGAAGGCCACAAGGCCGGACGCCACATCGGCTATTGCCACATCGAGAAGCTGCACAATCTGGAGCTGTTGCCGTCGACCGGGTTCATGGTGTCGTGCTTCCCGGTGAAGATCGAGCGTGCCTCGGCGGGGTGGACGAGGGCGGTCGCGATCCTCGACGGTTAGCGCGGCGGTCCAGCATTATGACCCAAGCCATCGTCCGCTCTGCGACAGAACACGATCTGCCCGAGGTGCTGAAGCTTTACCGGCACCTTCATCCGCACGATCCCGAGCTGGAGACGGCTGCCGCGGAGCGCGTCTGGTCGAAATTGCTGACGTCCAGCTTCATGACCGTGATCGTCGGGCAAGCCGCCGACCTGCTGGTCTCTTCGTGCACGCTGGCGATCGTGCCCAACCTGTCTCGAGGCGGCCGATCATATGCGGTGATCGAAAACGTCGTCACTCACGCCGACCACCGTCGGCAGGGGCTCGGCCGGCGGGTTCTTGCTCATGCGCTCGATGTTGCCTGGCGGGCCGACTGCTACAAGGTTCTGTTGGCAACGGGTTCGAAGCGGGAGACCACCCTCCGTTTCTACGAGGAGGCCGGCTTTCATCGTGGGGGCAAAACCTACTTCGAAATACGGCGTCCCTAGCGCGCAGCTACTCGTCAGGCGGATGAGAAGCGGTGCCAACATCGCGGGTGATGTCCGGGCTCAGGCATTCGGTTGCAGGAACGTGCCGTATTGCTTGCTGGTGACGACCGCGGCGGCGGCCTGTGATGCCGATGGCGCCGGCTTTCAGGATCATCGCCGCAGAATTCGCGGCGGCGTCTGCCGTGTGAGCTCACGTTCCAGTTTTGGCCATTTCGGGAACCGGTGGACAAGCCGATAATTCCACCAGGTTGTTGCGGCACGGCTACAGCCTGAGGCAGCCGAATCTGCTTACATGCACGTCGTAGATGCATTGGGTGATCGGGCCGGCGGCTCGTCCTCGCGTCCTGACCTCCGAAGCGTTCTCTCCCGTGACTAGAGCCCCGGCGTCTTCCGGGGCTCTTTCTTGCGCGCGTCAGGTCCGCCATCGCCTCAACGAAAATCATCCCCCCAAAAGCAAATCAGGTGCGCCGGAACCGACACACCCGATCTCAGTCTCTTAATATCGCTGATGTCGGCCGGGCGGTTGTTACCACCGGCAAACGCGAACACCACGCGGGGTCCACCAGCAACGGGGACCACCATATCCATAGCCGCGATAGCCGTAACCGCGTCCGCGGCCCCAGCCGCCGCGATAGCCCCAGCCGCTATGTCCGCGCCATTGCGCCCGCGCCGACGACGTGGTGGCGCCGACCAGGATGGCAGAGGTGCTTGCGACATAGACGAACAACAAAGCGACTGCTGCAAGGCAACGAGTCAGGGTGCAGGGCGTGCGCGAGGAAGGACTCGGAGCGGACAAATGGCTGGTTACGGTCTGCTCTCTTATTTCTCAACGTGACGCCAGACACCGTCCCAGTCCGCGGCCGGAGGCGCGCGGTGCAAATGCGCAATTCGTTCCAGAAAGACGCGCGTCGGACCGTCGTCGGGTATCTTGCACAGGCAGTTTTCGAACGCCGTCCGCGCACCAGACCAGTCCCGGCTGCGATATGCGGCAAGTCCTTGCGCGAACAACCCCCGTAATTCGTCCCGCGCGGATTCGAGCTCGCCGGCGCGACCCATCAACTCATAGATTCGCACCGGCTCGGTTTTGCCGGCGACCGTGATGGTGTCGATTTCGCGCGCTTCAATCGCGCCTTGTGCGAGCCGGAAAGTCTCCTCGCTGATGATGATGAGGGTTCCATAAATCTTGTTCATGCCCTCAAGGCGCGAGGCAAGGTTTACGCTGTCGCCGATAACGGTGTAGGAACGAGCGGAATCCGAGCCAATGGTGCCAATCACGGCTTCGTCGGTGGCAATACCCATCCGGATCACCAGCTCCGGTGCGTTGCGCCGCATTCCAGTGATCTCCGGTACTTGCTCTCGCAGAACGGCAATCGCGTCCTGCTGCTCCAGCGCCGCTCGGCAAGCATCGCTTGCATGTTCGTCTCCGTTTGAAAACGGCGGCACCCAGAACGCCATGACGGCGTCCCCGATGTATTTGTCGATGATCCCACGATGGCCGTGAATGACATTGGCCACCGCGCCGAAATAATTGTTCAGGAGGTGAACGACGGCGCTGGCGGTTAGCTGCTCGCTGATGCCCGTAAACTGCTTGATGTCGGAAAAGAAGATGGTGAGGCTGCGCCGTTCGGCCTGATCCGCGCCACTGGCAATCAGCCGGCTGACGAGCCTGGGATCGACAAATTTTCCGAAGGTGTCCTTGACGCGGTCTCGCGCGCGCAACTCGTCGACCATCCGGTTGAACGAGAGTGCCAGCTCGCCGACCTCGTCGCGGGTGGCTATCAAAACCGGCTCGGCGTCCGTGCCCAGTTCAAGCGCCTTCGTGCTTACGACAAGCTGGCGCAGACCGGAGACCACACGTGTCGATCCGATGGCGCTAACGCCCAGACCGATGCCGCATGCCGCAACGAAAAGGGCAAGGCTCAAATAGGTGTTCAACCGCTGCCTCGCGAGAACCCTGCGGGTCGACCGGTCGGTCAGATCGGCAAGCTCACGTCGAATCTGCGTGAGATCAGGGCCGAACGCCTGGGCGAATTTGGCAAAGCCGAGTGAAATGGTCCGGGCCTCGTCGCGACGTCCCTCCGAGATAGACGCAAGCGTGGCGTCCCCCACGGCGAGGAAGTCTTCCAGACTACGGCTCATGTACTTGAGGACGCCGGCCATGCGAGCTAAGTCAACGCGATCCTCAGTGTCGTAGCCGGGATCGCCGGTTGCTTTGTGGAGCAAGGCGCCACCTGTCTTGACGGTATCACGCAGCTCATCGGCCGTTGCCCGCACTGCGGCCATCGCCGTCCGCTCCGTCCCAGCATCGGCTCGATCGGATATCAGGACACGCAAGACTTGGAGCTCGTATCTATCGGTAAGGACGTCGAATTCAGAAACCTTGCGCGATAGTGGCAGCTCATATTCGGTGATGTTCCCGAGCTGATCGCTGTCGAGCTTTTGCGCGAAGCCGAGAACGCCAACGACGGCGCCGAAAATTGCCAGCAGAATGCCTGCAAGCAGAAAGATTTTCTTACGAATCGTCATGGTTAGCCATCGCCGCCACGGGTGAGCAAAAGCGAAGACCGGGCGGACATGCGGTCCGCAACTCATCCAACTCTAAAGCAACGCCCTCTGACTACTCAAGGCCCTCTTGAGCTTGTAATATGCTAGTTTGAGCCGGCACGATCCCCCGTTTTTCAGCCCGGACGTTGCACCGTGACCGATGGTCGTCACCCGGCATGGACCGAGGAAAGCCGCTTCCGCGGTGCCCTCGACGATGTGGTTGTCATCCCACTTGTTGTTATCACGCTCGCCACAAACAAGATCCTGCGTTTCGTGCTTTCGATCTTGATGCGGATGCTCGACTACGCCTTCCCTTTTGCAATGCAGATTCTCTGGCTTCCGCTCTTCGTGGCTAAAGTGCTTGGCGATGTCATCGTTACCGTCATAAACGGCACGTTGCGCTTCCTTCCCGTATCCCATGCGAAACGTCGACAATGGAGTAGATCGATTCGCCGGAGCTGGTTGTGGTTGCGGCGGAAGATTAGCTATCGGGCGTTCGAACAAGCTGTACATGATGCCTTTGAAAGCGGCATGGCATGGGTGTTCAGAGAATGCCGGCATCTCACGCCAAACACCGCATTGCTCGTGATCTTGGGCGCGGTACTTTGGCTGCCGATCTCTTTCGGGGCTGCAACGGCGATGCACGCGGTATTGTTTGCCAAGGTCACCTCTTGGCCAGCTTGGATGCAACTCTTGCATCCGCTCGCAACGGTCATAGCGAAGAGCAAGCTTTTGGTGCTACCGGTCTACCCGGCAGCCTGGCCGCAGGCAAAAAAACACCCAATCGTTCAGCACGTGTTCAAGGGCTACGAAACCATCAAGTGCGTGTATGTGATCAGAAAAGTCGGCTTTCGCTATCGGCAGGCAGAGATCGCCGGAATCGCGGCGGTTGAGAGGCTCGAGCGCACCGCCGGCCTCACATCGGCGATGAGGTGGCTGCGCGAGGCGCATGTCGCCGAACATCTCGGGGTCGAGAACCCCACTCGGGAATTGCGTTCGTTCTTCACGCGATGGTCAATCAAGTTCTCAGCTGAATACTACGAAGCGAAGGAACGGCAAGCCTCGGGTGTCCCATCATCAAACAGCACAAGCTGCGAACGCTGAGTTGATCATCAGTCTTAAAATCGCCAACGGCCTCACCGTGCCGCCGTCGCAGCCCGGCCGCGCCGACAAGGTAATCGAATGAGGCGCAATTTGCTGCGATGCATGAGTCCGGTTGTGGCCCTTTTCGGAAGTGCCGCGCTGGCTATCGAAAGTCCGGTGTCGGGGGTGAAGCGGACGTTACGGTTGCGCGTTCCAACTTCCGAGTTTGACCCAATTCGGAAATCGCGCCCAGTCAGAACCGAAACCAGGGAAGTGTGAGATAGACGCACGCGATCATCGAGAGCGCGGGAACCAACCATACCCATCCCCGCCAGATGGTTCGCGTCCACCGCCCGGGTAACAGCGCGGCAACAAAGCCGAGCATCAATGCCCCGAGTGCAGCCGTTGCTGCCCAGCCATACCAGTAGATCGCCGGTGCGAGGAAGCCCATCGCGGGGTCGGCGACGTCTCGTGTATGATGCGTGCCCGCAAGGACAACGCCTAGCGAGGGAAAAACGGTGAATAGCGCAACATCCCTTGCGAGTGCGACCACGTAAAGGATGGCGAATGTCGTCCCGAACGCAAATGCAAAGCGGCGAAACGAGGCCGATGACGTCATGAGCCGAAACCCATGATATTGTTGGCGACGTGGCCGGACAGAAAGCCCCACCAGACAATAAAGGCAAGGATCGAAGTGAGCGCGGTGCGTGTTTGGGCTGGTTCATCGTCAAGCGGCCGTCGCCAGCATACCCAGTAGGCGGGCAGCAACGCCAATCCGATAGCTGCGAAGTGCTCCTTGAGGTCGAAGAAGCCGAGTACGTGCCAGTGACCCGCGCGCTCTAACTCGGGTCTGACATCCACACGGAAATAAAGGTAGATGATCCCACCCAGCAGCGTTGTGGCCACATACAGAGCGACCACAGCGTTTGCAAACAAGGCGGACGGCACGGAACGAAAGCGGCCAAAGAATGAAGGCGGTCGCTTATCCGCCGATGCCCATGCTGCCAAAGTCTGGTGAGTTATCGCGCCAAGTAGTGCGACTGCGATCAATCCGTGAATGATCAGAAGAGCTGTTGCCAGAACCTCACTCCCGTAAACGCCTGCTTCCGGCTCACTTGAAGAGTTCCTCAGCCCCGAATGGCTCTGCCGACCACGGTCTGAACCGATTGAGGGTGAATTTCGTCTTCTGGCCGGGTTGGACATCGACAAGCACGTAATTGTACTCCTCTTTCGGTGCCTGTCCCTTCCAGTAGAGGTCCGGTGGATAGTCAGCGGGTACCTTGATGCTCGTGCGGCCGGGAAGGATTGGGTCCTGTTCCGCGCCGCCACCGCCCAGCATCAGATACTTTACGCCATCTACCTCGTAGATTTCGGTGGTGTGAACGTGCCCGTTCAACACGACCACCTCCATGTCCTTGGCGTACGACGCGATCACCTTGTGCGGATTGTCGGGGGCCGGGATTGGACCTAAGCCAGACCGCGCAAACACAGGATAGTGGAAGACAATAAAGGCCTTACGAATGCCATTGGCCTTGGCTTCGTCCATCCACTTCTGAAGCTGCGTCATCTGTTCGGCATACTTTGGCCGATCGGCGTCCCAAAGCGAAGGCGAACGGTAGTCGTACTTGCCGCTCCAAAGATAGATAAAGCGGGCACCTTTGAAGTCGAATTTGTAAATGAGGTTTTCGGGCGTTACGCCGAATTTCTTCAAATACGGCACGGCCGAGAGAGTGCCCTCAATCTTGGGGTCCGCCCAAACCTCGTGATTGCCCACACTCATGAAAAAGCGCCCGTCCAACCCGGCTGCGCGCATCTCGTCGTCTGGCACGGGCAGCTTCTTCAACATCGTGTCGTTCACCCGCTTCCAGTATGGGCTGTCGTTGACGGTTAGGCCCTGATTGCCCCACCAGACGGCGTCGCCACTATTGACCACGAATTTGGCGCGCCCGGACTGAACGTCCTTCACGATTTCACGTGTCACCCATTCACCGCCCTGAAGCCGGAACATCGTCCGATGCACCCCGGGAAGCAGTTTAGTGTCCTCAACGGACGCCTCGGTGACCCAACCGCTATCCACTGTCAGTGTCATGACTTCCGTCTTCGACGCGAACGGCATGATTACCTTAATCAGCTCTTTGGTGACCGGATCGAAGATCATCTTCACATCCCTCGCCACCACCGCTTCAGCGACCTTTTCCGGCATGACCAACCCGAACATTTCGACGAAGAATTTGTTCAGGTCCGGCTGCCCCTCTTTCAATGGAAGGTACATCATCGGTCGGGTATCGCCGACCGCCGCGAACGAAAACCCGGCCCCAGTGGCGATTGTTGTCTGCGCGACGGCCGTCCGCACACTGGCGACTAGCGGCATAGAAATCATGGGCAGCGCAGCGAGCGTTTGGAGTACGAGGCGGCGGCTTGGGCTGTTGGATGATCGCATGGTCGCTAATCCCTAAATTGAGGAGAGGGAATGACCTTCGCATGTATTCTCGCGCACAACCTATCTCGACGCGCCGCTTAGTTACAGCGCAAAATACGCTTTCATCGGAATTCAGCGGGGCCATTGGTCGCGCTAACGACGTGATCGAAGAAGGGCGGCTCCTATCTGTAAATGGCCCTTTTCGGAAGTGCCGCGCTGGCAATCGAAAGTCCGGTGTCGGGGGTGAAGCGGACGTTACGGTTGCGCGTTCCGACTTCCGAGTTTGACCCAACGCGGACATTCGATGCTTGGATGTCTCCCTTAAAGGTTCTACGCTGTAGTGATACACAGCAGGGGCACGTACCAATGCGGCGGCGGTACCTCGTTGCACTAATTGCTGGCATTGCGGTTTTGCCGCTCGCGGCGCTCGCGCAGCAGGCTGCTCCCTCGATCGCGCCGCAGGTTCACGAGGAGATGTGGGCGATTCCCTCCTCGCCTGTCCCGATGCTCGCCTATTTGATCCGACCCATTGGGGGCGGTCCATTTCCACTTGTCGTGATGAACCATGGAGTTTCGCTTGACGCGACGGGGCGAAGCTACTTTCCCATGATCGAATTCCGTGACGCCGCACTTTGGTTTGCGCGACAGGGCTACGTGGTGGTCGCACCCGTACGCCCTGGATATGGCGCTACGGCGATCGAAATCCCCGAGCGCGGTCTGTTCGGGGTTTTTTTCTCGGGCGTAGGAAAATGTTCGAATGCTGAGTTTCGTGACGCGGGGCTTGCCGTCGCGTCGATTGACAAGTGGGTCATCGACTACATGTCAACGCAGTCATTTATCAAGCGCGATGGGATCATCATTGTTGGCCAATCGGGAGGCGGCTGGGGGTCTATTGCGCTAGGCAGTCAAAATCCGGAATCGGTGCGGGCGATCATCGGGTTCGCAGCCGGCCGCGGTGGTCGTCTCAATGGCAAACCGAACAACAACTGTGCCCCCGACCAGCTGGTCGATGCCGTTGCCGAATTCGGCCGCACGGCGCGCGTTCCAATGTTATGGATCTACACCCGTAACGACAGTTATTTTGGACCTGATCTGTCAAAGCGGATGGCGGAAGCGTTTCGGGTCGCAGGCGGTAATGTCGAATATCGTCTGTTATCCGATTTCGGAGGGGACGGCCATTTTTTGATAGACTCGGCCGATGCCGTTCAACTCTGGGCGCCCATTGTCAGCGAATTCCTGGCCAAACATCCATGAAAGGAATTGCTTTATGGACATTCGGCTTCTGCACTCATCGGCACGATCAGCCCGGTATAGATTCCTGGCGACTGGATCATTTGTGGTGTTCATGACGACCACAGCGATGAAGGTCGACGCGCAACAACTGGTGCCATTTGGCGACGTCCCGGCGACCGAAAATTTTTCTGAGGCAGAGATCGCTACTCGGGGACGACAGCCAGATCGCCCGCTAACGTACGCGCCGTGGCGCAAGGTGTGTTTCAAGGCCACCCAAGAGGCCGGGTCGAAAATGGTTTGTCGCACGACCATCAACGGTAGATGGGACACGGGTCAGATCGCGCTCAGAGTCGATCTGATCGAACGAGAGGGCGATCCTGTTGGACGTCTGCAGATTTTCGTGCCCCCCGGATCATTCCTGCAGCCCGGCATCAAATTGACTGTCGACCAGAGATCGCCCATGCAAATACCCTATGTCATTTGTCTCACTAATGGTTGCGTAGCCGGAAGCGTGGCGAATGCCAGCTTCATTCATGACTTGGAGACAGGCCAGATGCTGGCTTTGGAGGCCGTTAATTCCAATGTCGTGGGTGTGACCACCTCGCTTCCTCTTACGGAGTTTGCCAAAGTTCACCAAGGGGTGCCGGCGCAAGTGTTTGAGCAGAGGCTCGAAGGAGACTGGGAGCAATTGGGTCGATGAAACGTGGTACGTTCAAGTTGCGCCGCTCGGCAAACAGGAAGGCAGGGGAGCTTAGGGTGGAAAGCAGATTCTCCGGATGCTTTGAACCGCTTAATCACAATGGCTGCTATTGCTGACTAGGACCGTTCGATAGTCACCAAGGCCAGGTCCTTTTTTGCGCATGAGTCCGGAAGTGGCCCATCGCGTCAGTTAGCGCAGTGCAGCGAATGTCCGAAGTTGAGGCTACATCGGAAGTAGCTGGCCGACTGGAGAAAACGATGCGATTGACCCATTAGCGGACACAGGCATGAGCCGTGCTCAGACTTGATCTATGTCAAAGTAGACGGCAGTACCGACCCTGAAGGTGATCGCCCTAGGACAGATGATTTCTCAAGGCCAGAGGGAGAAACGGACAATGAAAATTGGACGCTGGCAGGAATCATCGAGTGACGGGCGGCGAGTGGCTTCAAGGAGCGGCTCGCCGCTGAGCTCCAAGCGCAAGGAGGAAGCCATGATAAATCTGAAAGTTCTTGGCGCGGTCGTTATTGCGGCATCCGCCCTGTCCAGTTCTGCTGCACTGGCGCAGGCGGCCCTCTCCAATCCGGACGCGTGCCAAGCTGAATTCGCCAGCTGCACGGGTCTTGGAACCGGGAGTACGCCCACCGGCGGCTATCGATATCGGCAATCAACTCCGCGAACGGCGTATCGCCAGCCGGCGGCGGCGGGCGCTACCGTCGGCGGCTGGGGCAATTCCTACGCCATGTCCGGCGAGACGGGCTGGCACGGGACCTGGAATGCGTATGCTGCGAGCAACGGCATCGTCTGCCGGCCCGGCACCTATTTCAAGGGTGCTGACGGTCTCCAGCATCCCTGCCAATAGGTTCATCCGCTCTGAGGCCAAATCGGACGGCCCCAAAGGGCGGTCTGTTTTATGCCGGAGAGTGGCTCTTGTCCTGAGTGGGCCTGCATGGAGGCAGGCTGGCAGGCGCTCGTCTGCCAGCTGATGACCGCTTCTGGCACTTTTCGGACATGGAGCGATGTCCGACTTGAGTCCGTTGTGCGTACCAAAGCGGACTCTCCTGACTACTACAGATTTATGGATTCACGCCGTAGCCAGCTTGATGCAGCGCGGATCGAGGACTATCCGGTCGGCGGCGGTTCGATGCCGCGCCCCAGCGCGAACTGGCCGACCGGTCCCTCGACGTGAAAGTCGAGTCCAGTCATCTTCGCGAACAGATCGATATTGGCGGTGCCGATCGCGCAGCCGCCGAGGCCCAGATCGGTCGCCACCAGATACAGCGTCTGGGTCAGGACGCCGACATCCTTCAGGATCAGCGCATAAGCGATGGCGCTGTACTTCCAGGAGATCCGGCCAAAGCGCGCGGCGATCGTGATCAGGATCTGCGGTGGCGAGGGGGCGTCCATGGCAAAGCCCGCGCTTTGCATCATGGCCTCGAAGTGTTGTGCGCGGACGTCGATGGCTGCCAGCGCGTGCGCATCGGCGTCGTAGTGATAGAAACCTGGCGTGAGGCCATCGCAATTCGCGACGGCCAGATAAAGCTCGAGCTCGTAGGCGCTGCCTGCTGCGGGGTACGGCCTGCTGGTGTATTCGATGTCGGGACCGTCGTCGGCAAACTCAAGCGGGCTGCTCCATGTCGCCCGGACGCGCGCGACGCGGTTCAGGAACATCGAAAGTTCAGCCAGCCTGATCGGGTTCTGATCGTCGAACTCGCGCGTCGAATGCCTGTCATGCAGCAGTTGGTCGAGTGGCGATGCGATCCGGTCGGATTCCGGCAGCTTGATGGTGTTGCCGGGCCAGGCAGGCCGGATCGCGGGGAGCGGCGCAATCAGGCCGGTGTGCGGATAAAGGCCGCCCAGCGGACTGGCCTGTCGTCCTTCCGTGCTGCGGGCATGGAACAGCAGGTCGTGAAAATCCCAGAGCACGAGGCCGTCGTCGCCCTCCGCCTGCCGCAGCGTATCGGGTTTTGTCGCGTCGACCTTGATCAGGATTTGGCAGTCCAGCAGCAGAGCGAGCAGCGCGGGGCCCGGATAGCCATCCAGACGCCGGATGCGGCTGATCTTCTGCGGAGTGGCAAGGATGGTCAGCAGGGCCGCAATCCGCTCATCGCAGATACGCAACAGCGCGCCGGCCCGTGGCGATTCCAGAACCATCTCGGTGCCGCGCCGCCGCAGATAGGCGAAGCGTGACAGCACGACCGTTTCTGCATCGTCGAGCTTTGGCGTGCGCGGCCAGTAATCAGGGATCTGCGGCTCGATCACGACGAGATCACTGGCGTCGGCCGCGCGCGCCAGGCGGTATTCCAGCAGGCCGCGGCGTGCCAGTTGCCGCATCAGCCGCTCGACCTCTTGCGCGACCGCATCGCCGCCCTCGGAGGAAGGCAGCGGCAGGCCTGCGCCCAGCTTCCGGGCGCGTTGCACGGCGGCTGTGCTGAACGTTCCCAAAGGCTCCGCATAGCCTTCGACATGAGCCGCTATGGCCCCGTCAGGTTGCGCTTCAAGCGCGACTGCCGGGTTGAGCCGAACGAAGAGAGCCGGCGGCGCGGCGCGTGGCGATTTCTTTTTCTCGTTGGTTTTCCTGGACGCGCGCACGCCGGCATCACCTCAGGTGTGCGGGAGGAATGGCGTCAGCTCGCTTTCCAGCGATGGCCGATCGCGCAATCCGAGCTTGACCGGCACATCATAGAGCCGTCCCGGCCCGAAGCGGCGATAGAAATGGCGCATCCCGGGAACGATGACCCGGACCACCGGAACCTCGACGTCGGGCCGCGTCTGGTCGAGCACGAGGAAGTCGAGACCCGCGCGCGCCGCGATGTCGACGCAGGCATCGACCTGTGCACGGGTGTTGTCGAGCGGCACGTCTGCCGCGGCAGCCGGCGGGATCACGGGATTGGGGCTTGGAATCAGGAATGGATGTTCGTCGAGCCGCAGTGGATTGACGCCATCGAGGCTCGGCTTCTCGCCGCTGCCGCCGCCCATCAGGCCGATCGAGAGGAACTGATTCAGCTCGGTCAACGACCGCAACAAGGCAATGCGCGGATCAAAATGGGCGCCCGAACCGAACTCGATGTTCTCCTGACCGTTCTGCATCCAGTGCACGATCGCGACATAGGTCGGGACGCCGAGATCGCTGGTGATGTCCAGCACCCAGAGCCGCCGGCCCGATTCCTCGAGTTGGGTCTTCAGATCGCGGACGTAGGAATCGTCGAACTGGTCCAGATCGACCGCGGCGCGTTGCGACCGGTTGTACCACCAGATCGCGTAGGCATCGCGCTCCATCAGTTCGAGGAAGCCCTGCACGATGGCTTCCTCGCGAGTATTGCCGGCCGCGCAGCCGTTGGAATCGGCAGCGAAGGGGGCGGGGCCCTCGTAGAAGAAATACAGCAGGCTGGTCGGAATCTGCCTGAACCGCTTGTCGCGCAGCGACCAGACCGGCGTCCATTCGATCCGGGCTGTGGGATCAAACGGCTCCGGGGCCGGTTGGGTGTGGTGCGAGTCGTGGTGGTTCGGCTCAGCCCTGCCGCGGTACTGCTCGTCGCTGAACAGCAGGATGTCGTTGGGGCGGATGGCATCGCCCGACGGAAAGTCGGTGAAGCGCTTGCGCGCCCGGATCTCGTCGCCCTGGAAAATCCCTGAGTACCGCTCGATCGCCTCCATCAGCGCGCTGGCTTCGCCTTGCTCGGCCGTGCTGCCCTTGCCGAAACTGCCGCCGCTCAACCCGGCGCGGAGCTGGTCCACATTCTGCGCCGGTGCGGAGAAATTATGCTGCGCGTAGAAATTGGTGTTCATCGGCAGGTCGACCTCGATCCGCTCCAGCCGTGTCACCACGCCGGCGAGGGGGCTGACATGCTTCCTGAAGCGCGCCACCGTGGCGCCTGACGTCACCGTACGATAGCCGCCGCTGGTCATCACGAGCTTGGCGCCGGGCCCCAATTCAATCGGCTCTGGCGCGCGTCGCGGGTTCTGCAATTTCTTGCTTCCGCAGGTGGGACATTGCGGGCGGGCCGCCACGTAGTGCCTGGCGATGGTCGAGCCCAAGAGGTCGAGACTGACGATGTGATTGCGCAGATCGGTGCGGAAGCCGCTGGCGATCGCCTTGGCGATTTCAACGGCAGCCAGCTGAATGGCGCTCTGCCCAACCGGGTGCTGCGCGAGCGGAGAAACCGCGACCGGCCGAGCCGCGCCGCGATCAAGGAAGCCCTTGACCTCGCGGTTGCGGATCATCCGATCGAACAGGCAGGTCCAGCACGCGGTCTCGCCCGGATTGAACACAGGGCCGACCAGGGGAAATACGCCTGAAGGCTGCACCAGCAGCCAGGGTGATCCGTCGGATACGCGCTGCAGGTTGCGCTCGGCAAGCCGCCGGTCGAGATAGTCGTTCACCAGTGTGACCGTGAGGTCGGCCGATGTCTTGACGACGCGGACGCCCAGCTCCTGCAGCGCCTTGCTCAATTCGGCGGCGCCCTTGACTTCGATCGTCTCAAGTCGAACGCGGCAGTTGTGAAGGTTTTGTTCGGCGACCGTGTCGGGAAGGCCCAGGCTCGCCCAAAGCCCGGCAACCGTGTTGGCGTGAGCTGGTACGTGACCTGATGGCTTCGAGATCACATAGCGGCGGTCGAGCAGTCGCTTGATGGCTTCATTGATCGCCTCAGGCGGAAACGTTCGCCCGAGCTCGTCGGTGAGCTTGGCGGCGCTGCATCCCTTGGTGCCGATAGCGGATGCAAGTGCACAATAGAGCTCGCCATGGAGAAAGAACTTTCGGTCTTCGGAATAGAGGCAGACGACATCTGGAGGCAGCACATAGGCCGTGAAATTCGGTGCGAACTGCAGAACGTCCTTGTTGGCGCGCTGGCTGGATTTTCCTGGCAAAGAATCGTTCCTGTGCAGCTTGTGGGGCGATTGTGGAATCGGGCGAGGCGCCGGCCTCGACAGCTCCGCTCCGTTGGGCGAAGCGAGCCGCGCAACGATACGGGGACAACATGATTTGGCCGGGTCGACGTGTGTCGGACCCGGCCATAACGATTGATAGATGTCAACGCGACGCTGTCTGGATCAGCAGATGCGGCAGGCGCCCCACGACAGACAGCAGCCACCGCCGCAACCACCACAGCCACCGCAGCGGCAGGCACGGCAAGCGCGACAGCCACGGCAACCTCGACAGCCGCCGCATCCGCGCCATGCCACCTGGACGCCGGCACCGGCGGTCTCCTTGTCGAACAGATGGAATGTCGCCAGGCTGACGTCGGCGATTTCTTCTTCGCCGAGTGTGATGGCTTGCGTCGGGGTGTACTTCTGGATCTGCGGCGCGTCTGCTGTCGGCACGGCGGCCGCCGACGCACTGCCCACCAGTGAGAAGGTCAATCCGGCTGCACCCAGAGCGGGCACAGCGGCCTTGGTCACACGCTTGCTGGTCACGCGCTTGCTCTTGGGGGCTTGCTTCACTCGTGGCATACTCGCATCCTCCATTCCTGACGTGGAATTCAACTCTCGCGCAGTTGTACAATCCGTCGCAGCTGCATGCAAGACGCGCTGCGCACACACACTCGCGAGGTGCTAGCGTGTATCAAGTGTTGTCGTTCATCTTCGTTCCTAGGTTCATCTTGATGAACACGATTATTGGCCAGCGCTCTCGCCCAGCCGCAATCGTTAACACTTCGAGAATCGTCATGCTGCATTGCGATCACGCCGCTGCCGAAGCGAGGAATAGGCATGCCGGATGATGGCGCGAGCTTCGCCTGGTACGAGCTGCTAACCACGGACGTCGATGGTGCGATTGCCTTTTACGGCAGCGTCCTCGGCTGGGTGACGAAGGATGTGTCCACTCCCGCGCTTTCTTACAAATTGTTCATGTCGGGCGAATTTCCCCGCAGCGGCCTGATGGAATTACCGGAGGAGGGCAGACGCCAGGGCGCGACCCCGCGCTGGATCGGCTATGTCGGTGTCGACGACGTCGACCTCGTCGTCCGCCACATGCAGGAACGCGGCGGCGCCGTTTACGTGCCGCCGACCAGCACCAATATCGGCCGCGTCTCGATTGTCGCAGATCCGCAGCGGGCGACGTTCGGATTGCTGAGCGGATCAAGCATCGCGCGTCCTGCGGCCGAAGGCCTCGATGCCCTTGGCCGCGTCGGCTGGCATGAGCTGCTGGCGGCCGACTGGCGCAAGGCCTTTGGTTTCTACAGCGAGGTGTTCGGCTGGCGGCAGGCTGATGGCGGCAACGCCCCGTCCGAGACCTATCAGTTGTTCTCGGCCGGTGGGCAGACCGTCGGCGGAATCTTCAACAAGCGTCCGCTCGAGCCGATTGCGTTCTGGCTTTACTATTTCAACGTTGACGACGTCGACGCCGCCATCGTGCGGGTGAAGGCCGGTGGCGGACGCGTCTATGAAGGGCCGCTGGAGCTGCCGAACGGGAGCTGGATCGTCCGCTGCCTCGATCCGCAGGGCGCCACCTTTGCCCTGGAGGGAGCGCGCAGCCCCGATGGCATCGCGAAGGCGCCGGCTGCCGAATATCGCTGGACCACCACCTGGGATGAGTTCAGCTCGAAGGGCAGGTGGCGCAGCGGCCAACCGGGCGGCAAAGGGCGGCCGCCCGGCAAATGAGACGGATCGTCAGTCCGTCGACTTAGCCTGCCTTGGCGGCCGGCGCGGCGGGTTTCGGCGCCGGCGGCTTAACCGGCTTGTCCTGCCGCTTCGACCACGAAATGTAGTAGGCCACGATCGTCATGATCGCGATGCCGGAGATGCTGACGAAGATCTGCGCGAACAGCGAGCCCGAGCTCATCGAGAGCTCGAAATGTCCGACAAAGGACAGGAACACGCCGACGCAGAACACCGCGAGCGACTGCTGGCCGCAGACGATCAGGGGATCGAACACCTTCCACTCCAGCGCCGCCCAGTCCTTCGGGATGAATCGGATCACCAGCACCGTGATCACCACGAAATGCAGGAAGCGATAGGGCGCGAGGTTGGTCTTGTCGTTCGGGTTGAAGGTCGCATAGAGCCAATGCGGGAACATCGCGCCGAAGTCCGGGAAGCGGCCGGCCATCGTCATGACCAGGGCGAAGATCATGTAGGCGATGCAGAACCACAGCGTATAGGGCGAGTTGATGATGTGCATGTTCTGCCGTGCGCCACCCATCGCGCACCACGAGCCGAACACGAACAGCACCTGCCAGGCGAACGGGTTGAAGTACCAGGTCCCTGCCGGGTAGGCCGGCAGGTTCCAGCCCATCTGGCGCGACACCAGCCACAGCGCGATCGAGGCCGCCATGGTCCAGTTCGGCTGTCGCAGCATGAACCACAGCACCGGCGGGAACAGCCCCATCAGCACGATATAGAGCGGCAGCACGTCGAGATTGACCGGCTTGAATTTCAGGAACAGGCCTTGGCGCAGCGTCTCGGTGGCGTTGTCGACGAGACCGGCGACGTTGAACTCGTTGATGATCTCGGAATCGCCGAAGCGCAGCGCCAGATAGCTGATCGAGGCGATGTAGATCACGAACAGGATGATGTGGGCGACATAGAGCTGCCAGACCCGCTTGGTCAGCCGGGTCGCGCCGACGATGAAGCCGCGCTCCAGCATCATGCGGGCATAGACGAAGGATGCGGTATAGCCGGAGATGAAGACGAACAAATCCGCGGCGTCGCTGAAGCCGTAATTCCGCGTCGTGATCCAGTTCACGACGTTGTCGGGGATGTGATCCAGATAGATGTACCAGTTCGCGACCCCGCGGAACAGGTCGAGCCGGAGGTCACGTCCTTTTTCAGGCAGGGTGGCGTGGATTTCCATGGGAGCGCCGCTTCCTCGAGGTGATGTTGTCAAGAGCACCGCGCCGCCGGCCCAAGGGACTCCTAAGGGAAGCCTCCCGGGGCCAGATTGTCACAGCGCGGCAGAATGACTATACCGGTCCGGCGAAGGCTACCTCCGAGATCGAGGAATCACCGATCAGATCGTTGAACGGTGTCTCTATACTATCCCGGCGGCTTCCTTCAAATCGCTTCCATGTCGCACATCCCACGGGGCCGACCATCCATGACCGCACGCATTTTTAAGCCCGCCAAAAACGCGATGCAATCGGGACGTGCCAAGACCAAAGAGTGGCAACTGGATTTCGAGCCGGAGCAGCCGCGCACCGTGGAGCCGTTGATGGGCTGGACCTCGTCCACCGACATGAAGCAGCAGCTCACGCTGCATTTCGAGACAAAGGAGGAGGCGACAGCCTATTGCGAGCGCAAGGGCATTGCCTACCAGGTGATCGAGCCGAAGGATTCGGCACACCGCCAGATCGCCTATGCCGACAATTTTGCGTTCCGCCGCTGGGAGCCGTGGACCCACTAAGGCCGCCGATCAGGTCGCCGCGGGGGCGGCGAGGACGCCCGGGATCGGCAGCGGCGCGTCCTTGGAGACGCCGAGCACCGGAAAGCTTCTAATTTTACGCACGTTTGGCAGACCAGCGAATTGCAGCAGCTGCTGGCGCATGTCGTCGACGCTGGGCGCGACGCATCGCAGCACAAAATCGGCGTCGCCCGAGATCCGCCAGCATTGCAGGAAGCGCGGCACGGCCGCCACCGCCGCCTCGAACGCCTCGATCGCCGTCAGGGTCTGGCTGTCGAGCTGGATCAGGACGAAGGTCGTCACCTCATAGCCGAGCAGCCGTTCGTCGAGCGTGGCGCGGATCGCCTGGACCACGCCGCGGCTGCGCAGGGCGCGGACCCGGCGCAGGCAGGGCGGGGCGGTGATTCCGACCCGCTCGGCGAGCTCGTTGATCCTGATCCGGCCGTCCCGCTGCAACTCGGACAGGATCCGCAAATCGATGTCATCGAGCTGTGGGCGTTCTGTCACAGTCACGAACCCGCCACCGCGGTCCGCGGGCTCTTGCTGCCGGCGCGGAGCTGGGCGATCGCGGCCTGCGGCGCCACGCCCGACAGCACCAGCTTCTCATGCGCTGCGATGATGGCGTCCCGGGTCAGGCGGCCGCCGGGGCGGTACCAGGTGCAGAGCCCGGTCAGCATCGCGATGATCGCGAAGGTCCCGACCTGGATGTCGACGACCTCGAACACGCCCTCGGCGACGCCGTCGGCGAGGATCTGCGCCAGCCGCTGCTCATAGGCGCCGCGCAGCGCCACCACCGCGTCATAGTTCTTCGGCTCGAGGCTGCGCAGCTCGGAATTGGCGATGAACACCTCGCGCTTGCGGGTCATGTGGTAGCTGACATGGAAGGCCACGAAGGCGCGCAGCTTCTCGACCGGATCGGCCTTGCCCGCGAGCGCCAGATCGAGCTCGCGCAGCAAATCGTTGATATGATCCTGCACCAGATCGAACAGCAGCTCCTGCTTGGTTGAGATATGATTGTAGAGTGAGCCTGCCTGGATGCCGACCTCGGCGGCGAGCTGGCGCAGGCTCATTGCCTCGTAGCCGCGCTCGAAGATCAGGCGCACGCCGGCCTTGCGGATCGCCTCCAGCGTCGTGGGGCCATGTGAGCCGATCGTGCGTGCCATCGCAGGCCTCGGATGGGTGTTGGCTTGCCGGAAGCGGAGGAAACAAGCGAACGACCGTATGTTTATTGCATGAAATCCCAGCAGATTCAATGCGCTGCCAATTTCATGCGCAAACCATAGCACGGATGCTTGCGAAGCCAAGAAAAAAACGTATGATCGTTTAATTGCAAGATGAATCTCACGGGAGGGATCATGGCCTCAAACCGGGCGGCAGTGTTCAATTTCGACCTTGGCGAGACCGCGGATGCGATCCGCGAGACGGTGTATGATTTCTCGAGCAACGAGATCGCGCCGCGCGCCGCCGAGATCGATCGCTCCAACAGCTTTCCGCGGGACCTCTGGCCCAAGATCGGCGCGCTCGGCCTGCACGGCATCACGGTCGAGGAGGAGTATGGCGGCAGCGGGCTCGGTTATCTCGAGCACTGCATCGCGGTGGAGGAGATCTCGCGGGCATCCGCCTCGATCGGATTGGCCTATGGCGCGCATTCCAATCTCTGCGTCAACCAGATCCGCCGCAACGGCAACGAGGCGCAGAAGCGCAAATATCTGCCGAAGCTGATCTCGGGCGAGCACGTCGGGTCGCTGGCGATGTCGGAGCCCGGCGCCGGCTCCGACGTGGTCTCGATGAAGACCCGCGCCGAGAAGAAGGGAGACCGCTTCGTGCTCAACGGCAACAAGATGTGGATCACCAACGGTCCCCACGCCGAGACGCTGGTGGTCTATGCCAAGACCGATGCGAGCGCCGGCCCGCGCGGCATCACCGCCTTCATCATCGAAAAGGGCATGAAGGGATTTTCCACTGCCCAGAAGCTCGACAAGCTCGGCATGCGCGGCTCCGACACCTGCGAGCTGGTGTTCGAGGATTGCGAGGTACCCGAGGAGAACGTGCTGAGCGAGGTCGGCCGCGGCGTCAACGTCCTGATGTCAGGCCTCGACTATGAGCGCGCGGTGCTGGCGGCCGGTCCGATCGGCATCATGCAGGCCTGCATGGACGTGGTGCTGCCCTACGTTCACGAGCGCCAGCAGTTCGGCGAGCCGATCGGCTCGTTCCAGCTGGTGCAGGGCAAGATCGCCGACATGTACACCACGATGAACGCCTCGCGCGCCTATGTGTACGCGGTGGCCAAGGCCTGCGACCGCGGCGAGACCACGCGCGAGGATGCCGCCGGCGCCATTCTTTACGCCGCGGAGAAGGCCACCCAATGCGCGCTGGATGCGATCCAGCTGCTCGGCGGCAACGGCTACATCAATGAATATCCCACCGGCCGGCTGTTGCGTGACGCCAAGCTCTACGAGATCGGCGCCGGCACCAGCGAGATCCGCCGCATGCTGATCGGCCGCGAACTGTACGCCAAGACGGCCTGAGCTTCGCACCTGCTGCCGCGCTCCCGGCGCGGCGGCCTGCCTTCAAAAAATCCTGACGGCCCCTCCAACGAACGTGCAACACAGATGCCGCTTCATTCGACGATCGATCCCGCATCTTCTGAATTCGCCCGCAACGCCGATGTGATGCGCAGCCTGGTCGCGGAACTCCGCGACAAGCTCGGCAAGGTGGCCCACGGCGGCGGCGAGACCTCGCGCAAGCGCCACACCTCGCGCGGCAAGATGCTGGCGCGCGATCGCGTCGATCTGCTGGTCGATCCCGGCACCGCGTTCCTCGAGCTGTCGCCGCTGGCCGCCAACGGGCTGTACGGCGGTGACGTGCACTCGGCGAGCGTCATCACCGGCGTCGGGCGCATCTCCGGGCGCGAATGCATCATCGTCGCCAACGACGCCACCATCAAGGGCGGCACCTATTACCCGATGACGGTGAAGAAGCATCTGCGCGCCCAGGACATCGCGCGGCAGAACAATCTGCCCTGCGTCTACATGGTGGATTCCGGCGGCGCCTTCCTGCCGCTGCAGGACGAGATATTTCCCGATGAGCGGCATTTCGGCCGCATCTTCTACAACCAGGCGCAGATGTCGTCGCAGGGCATCCCGCAGATCGCGATCGTGATGGGCTCCTGCACCGCCGGCGGCGCCTATGTGCCGGCGATGTCGGACGAGAGCATCATCGTGCGCAACCAGGGCACCATCTTCCTCGGCGGTCCGCCGCTGGTGAAGGCCGCGACCGGCGAGGTCGTCACCGCCGAAGAGCTCGGCGGCGCCGACGTGCACTCGCGCCAGTCCGGCGTGACTGACCATTATGCCCAGAACGACGCCCATGCGATCGGCATCGCGCGCCGCATCGTCGGCACGCTGAAGCAGCCGGCGAAGGCGCCGCTTAACATGCGTCCCCCGCGGGAGCCGCTGTTTCCGGCGGAAGAAATCTACGGCGTCGTCTCCGCCGACGGCCGCAAGCCGTTCGACGTGCACGACATCATCGCGCGGATCGTCGACGGCTCCGAGTTCGACGAGTTCAAGAAGCTGTACGGCACCACGCTGATCTGCGGCTTCGCCCATATCTGGGGCTATCCGGTCGGCATCATCGCCAACAACGGCATCCTGTTCAGCGAGAGCTCGCTGAAGGGCGCGCATTTCATCGAGCTGTGCTGCCAGCGCGGCATTCCCCTGGTGTTTTTGCAGAACATCACCGGCTTCATGGTCGGCAAGAAATACGAAGCCGGCGGCATCGCGCGCGACGGCGCCAAGCTGGTGACCGCGGTCGCGACCGCCGGTGTGCCGAAATTCACCGTCGTGATCGGCGGCTCCTACGGCGCCGGCAATTACGGCATGTGCGGCCGCGCCTACAGCCCGCGCTTCCTCTGGCTGTGGCCGAACGCCCGCATCTCGGTGATGGGCGGCGAGCAGGCCTCGATGGTGCTCAGTCAGGTCCGCCGCGACAATATCGAGGCCAAGGGCGAGAGCTGGTCGGCGGAGGAGGAGGACAAATTCCGCGCGCCGATCCGCGCCCAGTATGAGAGCCAGGGCAATCCCTATTACGCCACTGCACGGCTGTGGGACGACGGCGTGATCGATCCCGCCGATACGCGCCTCGTGCTCGGGCTCGGTCTGTCGGCCGCCGCCAATGCGCCGATCGAGCCGACGAAGTTCGGCCTGTTCAGGATGTGACCCAGGAACTGACCATGGACCGCTCAAAACTCTACCGGCGTTTCCGTACGCTTCTGATCGCCAACCGCGGCGAGATCGCCTGCCGCGTCATCCGCTCGGCGCGCGCGATGGGGCTGCGCACCGTCGCGGTCTATTCGGAGGCCGACCGCGACGCGATGCACGTCGCGCTCGCCGACGAGGCCGTGGTGCTCGGGCCCGCACGGGCGCGCGACAGCTATATCAACATCGAACGCGTCATCGCGGCGGCAAAACAGACCGGCGCCGAGGCAGTGCATCCCGGCTACGGCTTCCTGTCCGAGAATGCCGAGTTCGCGCAGGCCTGCCTCGAGGCAGGTTTGGTGTTCGTCGGCCCGACCGCCCAGATGATGACGGCGATGGGCTCGAAATCCGGCTCGAAGGCGCTGATGGAGAAGGCCGGCGTGCCGCTGGTGCCGGGCTATCACGGCGAGGCCCAGGACGAGGCGACCCTGGCCGAGGCCGCCAACCGGATCGGCTTCCCGCTACTGGTCAAGGCCTCGGCAGGCGGCGGCGGCCGTGGCATGCGCGTGGTGAATGCGGCGGCGGAACTGTCGGCCGCGATCACAAGCGCCAAGCGCGAGGCCAAGGCGGCGTTCGGCGACGACCGCATGCTGATCGAGAAATACGTGCAGAACCCGCGCCACATCGAGGTGCAGATCATCGGCGACAGCCATGGCAATCTGCTCTCGCTGTGGGAGCGCGAATGCACGCTGCAGCGCCGCCACCAGAAGGTGATCGAGGAGGCGCCGTCGCCGACCCTGAACGCCGCGCAGCGCGACGCAGTTTGCGAGGCCGCGCGAAAAGCGGCCGGCGCGGTCAATTATGTCGGCGCCGGCACCATCGAGTTCGTCTCCGACGGCAAGGACGTGTTCTTCATCGAGATGAACACCCGCCTGCAGGTCGAGCATCCCGTCACCGAGCTGATCACCGGCGTTGACCTCGTCGAATGGCAGCTGCGCGTCGCCTTCGGCGAGGCGCTGCCGTTGAAGCAGGACCAGATCACGCTGAACGGGCACGCCATCGAGGCCCGCGTCTACGCGGAAAACCCGCAGAAGAATTTCATGCCCTCGGTCGGCCGCATCAAGACCTGGCGGACGCCGCCCGAAGGTGACGGCCTGCGCATCGACGCCGGCTATCGCAGCGGCGACAACGTCTCGCCCTATTACGATGCGATGCTCGCCAAGGTGATCGCCTGGGCGCCGACCCGCGAGGGCGCGATCGAGAAGCTCAACCGCGGGCTGCAACAGACCGACGTCCGCGGCATCGTCACCAACATCCCGTTCCTGTCGGCGCTGGTGACGCATCCGGACACGAGGGCCAATGCGATCGATACCGGCTTCATCGAGCGCGAGCTGAAGAACCTGACGGCCGGCACCGGCGCAGCCAGCGAGTTCGAGCTCTGCGCGGCGGTGGCTGCGATCGTCAACGACGAGCAGAAGGCAGCGCAGCGTGAGGCGAACTCGCCCTGGCGGGCGTTCGGCTGGATGCCGGTCGGCCGCCGCCAGCGGGTATTTTCGTTCCGGCAGGGCCATGAGCCGCCGCATACGATCACGCTGCACTATGGCCACGGACCGATGACGCTGTCAGTCAGCGGGCATGAGCTCGCCTTCGCGATCTCGTCATCAGGCGAGGATGGCTTCGACCTGACGCTTGATGGCCTCAGGTCGCGCGTCACGGCAGTCGTCGAGGGTCACGAGCTTTACTTGCGCACCCGCAACGGCCGCTTCGACCTGCATTGGGTCGACCCGTTCGGCGGCGAGAGCGAGGAGCAGGCCGGTGAGGACAAGATCGTGGCTCCCTTGCCGGGCACCGTGGTCGCGCTGCTGGCCGAGGAGGGCGCGACCTTGGAGAAGGGCGCGCCGATCCTCACCCTCGAAGTGATGAAGATGGAGCAGACCCTGCGTGCGCCCTATGCCGGCGTGCTGAAGAAGCTCAAATGCAAGGTCGGCGACATCGTCGGCGAGGGCGTCGAACTGGCCGAAGTCGAGGCTGTGGCCGCGTCATGAGCGATCAGATCCATATCGTCGAGATGGGGCCGCGCGACGGCCTGCAGAACGAGAAGACGCCGGTCAGCGTCGAGGCCCGCATCGCCTTCGTCAAGGCGCTGGTGGCGGCAGGGCTTAACACCGTCGAGGTCGGCGCCTTCGTGTCGCCGAAGGCGATCCCGCAGATGGCAGGCTCCGACCAGGTGCTGCGCGGCGTCAGCCATATCAAGGGCGCCGAATTCCACGTGCTGGTGCCGAACGAGAAGGGCTATGACGCCGCACGCGCGGCGGGCGCGAAGGTGGTCTCGGTGTTCGCGGCGGCCTCCGAAGGTTTTTCGCGCGCCAACATCAATTGCTCGATCGCGGAGTCGATCGAGCGCTTCAAGCCGGTGCTGGCGCGCGCCAAAGACGACGGCGTCAAGGTGCGCGGCTATATCTCCTGCGTGCTCGGCTGTCCGTTCGACGGCGAGATCAAGCCGAAGTCGGTCGCCGACCTCGCCGTGACCCTGTGGGATCTCGGCTGCTACGAGATATCGCTCGGCGACACCATCGGCGTCGGCACGCCGCTCAAGGCCAGGGAGATGCTGCGCGCGGTCGGCGCCGAGCTTCCGGTTGGTAACCTCGCGATGCACTTCCACGACACCTACGGCCAGGCGCTGGCCAATCTCTATGCCGGCATGGAGGAGGGCGTCCGCGTCATCGATGCCGCCGCCGGCGGCCTCGGCGGCTGCCCCTACGCACCCGGCGCGACCGGCAACGTCGCGACCGAGGATGTCGTCTACATGCTCGAGGGCATGGGCATGAAAACCGGCGTAGATATGGACAAGTTGCTCGCCACGACGAACGAGGTGGCCGGTTTGCTGGGCCGTCCGCCCGTGAGCCGCGTCGCGTCCGCGCTCAACGCGAAGCGGAAACGGCTTAGCGGATCGTAGGATGGGTGGAGCGAAGCGATACCCATCGTGTCTCCGCACATATTGATTGACATGATGCGCTCCGCCCATCCTACGAACCATTTCCGTCCGGCGGGGGCGTGTCGAATTGACGACGCGCGCGCTTTCGGCCGTACGGATGTGGCCGGGTGACTCGTGTCTGGGCATGATCGGCTTGATGGCAACCCATTCATAATCGGCGAGTTCGTAGCGCATGATTCGAGCCCCAGTTTGGGAGTTTGAATCACGGGGGTCTGGCCGAACGCAACGCTCCTGGGCAGTCTTCGTTCGGCGCTTAGGGCAGAAGCGGACATCAACCAAACGACAATCCCTGCTGATACCGTCGAAAATCATCTGAGCGGACGCCGCAGCCCATTTGGCTGCCACATCTTTGCAGTGATCGGAACGAGAGGGAAACTAGGTCGAGACCGCAATCGGCAGAGGGCAGTCGCATTGATCTAGATCAAGGTCGCCTTAATCGAGTGAGTGTCACCTGATTTGGGTTCAAGGCGGCCAACCATGGAGATACGGATACTCGACCACGGTCCACGCACGAGGGTTTTGCCACGTAGCGTGTAACACGTCGGCCCGGAGGTGACGCCTTGACAGCGAAGCCCAAGCGAACGCGCGATATCGCTATTTGCGATGATCCGTCAGATATCGACAAGATGATCTGCATACCCGGCGGGACATTCCGCATGGGATCGGACAAGCATTATCCAGAGGAGGCGCCGGCACATCGGGTGACTGTCGACGGCTTCTGGATGGATCGCCATCCCGTCACAAACAAACAGTTCAGAAAGTTCGTCAAGGCGACAGGTCACGTTACTGTGGCCGAGATTGCGCCCGACCCGAGAGACTATCCCGGGATCCTACCGCATATGGTCTATGCGGGCTCACTGATGTTCTTGCCGCCGGGACATCCGGTCAGCCTGCGCGACTTCAGCCAGTGGTGGACCTTCGCCAAGGGTGCTGACTGGCGCCATCCCTACGGACCGAATAGCAACATCCATGCGCTCGACCATCATCCCGTCGTGCACGTGGCCTTCAACGACGCACTTGCCTACGCGCAATGGGCTGGCAAGGAATTGCCGACCGAAGCGGAATGGGAGTTTGCGGCACGCGGCGGGCTCGACGACGCCGAGTATGCGTGGGGCGACGAATTCATGCCGCACGGCCATCAAATGGCCAACACCTGGCAGGGTGATTTTCCGCACCAAAACACCAATGCCGACGGTTTCGAACGTACCTCGCCGGTCACCGCATTCCCGTCGAACGGCTACGGCCTTTACGACATGATCGGCAACGTCTGGGAATGGACGGCCGACTGGTATTCCCCAAAGCATCAGGCAGATGCTCCGAAGGCTTGCTGCATTCCGGAGAACCCGCGCGGCGGGAGCGAGGCCGACAGCTACGACCCCAGAACCACCAATGTGAAGATTCCACGAAAGGTCATCAAAGGCGGCTCGCATTTGTGCGCGCCGAACTACTGCCGACGCTACCGGCCGGCAGCGCGCCATGCGGAGCCGGTCGATACTTCCACCAGTCACCTTGGCTTTCGATGCATCAGGCGAGGAGCCACTGACCCATCATAAGAAGGAAAGCGACGCCATGTTGGATTCTATATTCAATGACAAGCCGCCTTCTGCCGCAACGCCGCCAAGCAAGGCGTCCGGTTGTCTCAAGCGATCCTGCGCCGCCCTGTTAGGCGCATCGATGTTGATGCCACTGTCCGGACTGGTCAGCGCGCCGGCGGTAGCGCAGCAACCGCCACAGAAACCCAATATCCTATTCATCATGGGTGACGACATCGGCCTCTACCAGCCAAGCATCTACCATCGCGGCTTGATGGTCGGCGAGACGCCCAACATCGATCGCATCGGCAATGAAGGCGCGATCTTCACGCATTACTACGCAGAGCAGAGCTGCACCGCCGGCCGCAACGCCTTCTTCACCGGCATGCATCCATTGCGCACGGGTATGATTCCTCCGCAGCTTCCCGGCAGTCCGTCCTATCTGCGGCCCGGCACTCCGTCGCTCGCGAAATTCCTGCTCGATCTCGGCTACAACACCGGCGAGTTCGGCAAGAACCATCTCGGCGATCATACCGACGCGCTGCCGACCGCGCACGGCTTCCAGGAATTCTGGGGCTACCTGTATCACCTCGACGCGATGCAGGGCGTGAGCTTCCCGGACATCAACAAGACGCCAACCCAGCAGACGGTTGCCCCGCCATGCAAGAACACGCCGATCCCGGGTCTTGCGGAAGTACCGGGCGCAGTTGATCCGAAAACGTCGGCGGTTTGCCTGACGCCGCCGCGGCCCGTGCTGGCGTGCAAGTCCTCTGACGGTACCGCCAAAAACATGACATGCGAGGACCAGGGTCCGTTGACACTGGAGCGATCGAAGGGCGTCGATGAGGAAATCTCGGCCAAGGTCGTTGACTTTCTTGATCGCAACGACCCCAAGAAGACCAACAAGCCGTTCTTCGCCTGGTATAATCCGGCCCGCATGCACATCACGACCGTGCTAAATGACAAATACGCAGGCATGATCGGCGAGGCAGGCGGCAAGGACTGGGGCCTCAACGAGGCCGGCATGAAGCAGTTGGATGACAACATCGGCGTTGTCATGAAGAAGCTCCAGGACATGGGCCAGCTCGACAACACGATCATCGTGTTCACGACCGATAACGGCGCCGAGACCATCACCTTTCCGGACGGCGGCACCACTCCGTTCAAGGGCGGCAAGCTGAGCACCTGGGAAGGTGGCATGCGCGCTCCGGCGCTCATTCGCTGGCCGGGGGTCATCAAGCCCGGCACCATCAAGAACGACATCTTCGCTTCGCTCGACTGGCTGCCCACGTTTGTCAATATCGCGGGCGGCGCAAAAGGAGACGCGCTGAAGAAACAGATCGAGGCCGGAAGTTATCCCGGCATCGTCAAGACGACGCTCGATGGCGTCGATCAGGTTGAATATCTTTCGGGGCGTTCGGAAAAGTCGGCGCGCGATACCTTCTTCTACTATTCGGGCAAGGACCCGTCAGCGGTCCGCTACAAGAACTGGAAGATCTACTTCACGATGGTGTCCGACAACCCGGCGGGCTTTATTGCCGGAGCGCTTCCTTATCACTGGGCCCAAGTCGTCAATATCAAGCGTGATCCGTTCGAGACCTCGATCGGTTCACAATACAAGACGCTCATGGGCCAGGGCGGCACAATCGGCTCCCCTTCGACCGCCTACGTCTATGACTGGAACATGCTGCCCATCGGCCAGGCGCTTTGGCTGAAGGAGCTTGAGAGCTATATTCCGTACCCGCCGCTACAGGACCCGGCGAGCTACAACCTCGAGCAGGTGCTGCAACAGGTCAAGCAGGCCAAAGTGGCTGGTCGCAGCGACTAGTCGCTCGATACTAAATTGGCGGGCGTCACTTTCGGCGCTCGCCAATCTACTGCGCTCAGAACCCAACTGCTCACGAAGCTGCATATCGGCAAGCGTGCGACGAACAGCAGCGATACACCAGCCTCGCACTTGCCCTCAATGTTGACCAGTGCGGGCCATCGAATCGGACCGACAATGAAACAGATCATGGAAACAGATCATGCGATTTGCACGCCTTGACCGTCGCGCGCTGCTCTCGTCTCTGGCGATGCTTCCGTTTCTATCTGCCGCTCTGCGTTCCACGTCTGCCATGGCCCAAACGCAAACCGGTCCTCTGCCATCTTGGAATGAGGGGCCGACGAAAGCATCGATCGTCGATTTCGTCGAACGGGTCACAGAGAATGGTGGACCCTATTTCGTACCTTCCGATCAACGCATCGCGACCTTCGACAATGACGGGACCCTTTGGATCGAGCAGCCGATGTATGTGCAACTCGCATTTGCGTTGGATCGCGTGAAGGTTCTTGCGCCCATGCATCCGGAATGGAAGGACAAGCAGCCCTTCGCGGCAGTCCTGAACGGCGACTTGAAGGCGTTCGCAGCTTCCGGCGAAAAGGGCGTAGCCGAGCTGGTGGCGGTGACTCACGCCGGTATGACGACAGCGGAGTTTGAGAAGATCGTCACAGACTGGCTTGCGACCGCGCGTGATGATCGCTTCAAACGCCCCTACACCGAACTCGTTTATCAGCCCATGCTCGAATTGCTCGCTTACCTCCGCGCCAACGGCTTCAAGACCTTCATCGTGTCAGGTGGCGGCGTCGAGTTCATGCGGCCATGGACCGAGACGATTTATGGAGTGCCTCCTGAGCAGGTCGTCGGATCGTCAATCAAGACCCGCTATGAAATGCGCGACAGCACGCCGGTTCTATTTCGATTGCCGGAGGTCGATTTCATCGACGACAAGTCCGGCAAGCCAATCGGGATCAATAGCCACATTGGCCGGCGTCCGATTGCCGCCTTCGGCAACTCCGATGGCGACCTCGAAATGCTGCAATGGGCGACGCTCGGTACCAGCGGCGCGCGGTTCGGCCTGATTGTCCACCATACCGACGTGGAACGCGAATATGCCTACGACCGCCAGTCGCATTTCGGCAAGCTCGATGTCGCTCTCGATGCCGCAGCGCTGAACAGGTGGACCGTTGTGGACATGAAGAAGGACTGGAAAAGGATATTCCCGTTTGACTAGCGGCGGAATCGCGACGTTCGTGGCCGCGCGGATGCGGCGCACAGCCAACCCCAATGCCCGCCATCCGGCGATATTCCAGTCGGCGCATATGATCCCAGCCGATCCCGGTAGGATTTTTACGGCGGCTTATGGCCTGATCGCAGGGTGTATCGATCCGGTTGTTCTAAAAGGCCAAGCTTCAACATGATTGGCTCAAAGTCCAGCACGCGGGCCGCCTTTGCTTCCGCTTTCGGCGGCATGGCGGACTTGGCCGGGTTGCTGTTGGCTCGACTTGGTCGCGAATGACCCAAAGGCGACATTCAACGTCTGGAGTGATTTCCAGCTTCTGGCTGACCTTCGGATGCTAGCCGGGGAAGTCGCGGAACTCCTTGACGAGATTAAACGGAATTTTCCACCCGGCGCCTCCACCGCGCATCAGCATCTTGATGTCTTCCGCCCTGTTTTCTTTTCCGGTTTTCGGATCGGTCTCCAGCGTGTGGCCTTGGCTGTCCCAAGGTTTGCTCGCGCTTTTCGAGTAGTAGCCGAGAAAATGCCCGGCTTCATGGGCAGACGTGTTAGGCCCGCGTTGCGAGCTGATGAAGGCAATGTCCAGCGATCGAGCAAACGAGCCATTGGCGGAGCCGCCATTGGACCAGAGCTTATCGACGCAGAAAATGGTTAGATGGGCGCCCTGAACTTTGTGTTTGACGAACAAGCTCTTCAGCTTTTCGACCTCGATCACATCGGGAAAGGTCGCCAGGCTCGCATCCTTCATGCCAGTGGCGTTGGCGAGCTCCTGTTTGACGGCAGCCTGCGAGTCGTCGATGACCAGCCAGTCGCTTGGCACCCGCTCGAAGCGGATGTTGGCCTGCGGCCTCCATATATTGTTCATCGTCAGCAATTCATCTTGCTCGTTGCAGGGCTTCTTGGCGTGAAATGCCGGAGCGCCGCCACTCCCCGGAACCATGACATTGCGGAACGCCACCTTGATCTTGATTTCCGGCAGCACGGCGACATTGAGCTTGGCTTCGATCTTCCGGCCGGCCGACCGGGCCACCACCTCCAGGCCGGGAAAGCCAATCGGCTTAATCCGGCCATTGATTTCGAAAAACCGTGCATCGCCATTGAAGGTGGCGGGAAGTGACGCCGCCCTGAGCTGCGGATCGATATCGGGTTTGGAGAAGGTGTCTCTGGCCTGCATTAGGCGTCTAAGGGTATCGGCGCCATCGATCTCCTTGATCCCGAGGGCATGGGCGTTAGGATCGACTTTGAGCTTTCTTCCGGGATCGATCAGCGCCACGATGTTGGAGCCGCCGAACGGCACCACCATGCCCGGCGGGCTGCGGCGCTCATCGATGCCGGAGCGGCGGAAAACCTCTTGAAAAGCGGCCACGTCTGGTTCTCCTCTCCTGGTTCGGTCCGTCAACGCGAAATTTTGCGCGCGGAAATGAGAGCCTCCTTCTGCGGCGGCGGGAACACAATCCGGCCGGCCCCCGCGGCGAGATGCAGAAAATTTCGGCTGCGAAGTTGGCCAGTCCCTCCACAACAATTGGGCACGGACGGCAGTAGGCGTAGCCTACTCCGTTTTCCGGAGAACGCGGAAGGCCAGTCAATGTCCGCTAATGGCCCATCGAGGTGCGACAAAACAACCCGACGGGCAACCCAGCAAAACCTGTCAATCCTCGCGCGCGAAAATATTTCGCTTTATCAGAAATGCAACTCAGTGTATAGATTTGCCCGTCTCACCCGATCGAGGGGCGCTTCGCGGTCGTCACGAACGAGGTGTGAGATGCGGTGGACGCCCGAACGTTGTGACTGACGAGCACACGTGAAGCGGACGGTGAAGTCGTGTGGTCCTGACGCCCTAGCGGCAGGTGTCTCGTCGCAACACGCGAAGGCGTTTTGCGAAGGCGGTGACAAGCAAGCCCAGTCTCGCCGGGGAGAGCACGAAATAAGCCGTAAGCCATCGCGCAGGGAAAGCCGGATTGCTCCGGTTACACCTGTGGTCCTACCCCCGTGCTTTCTACCTTTGCACGGGGCCCATGGGTGCGATCGGCACCCGGCTTTCCCTGCGCCCTCTGTTCGAGCGAGGGCGGTGAGCCAACCCACAACTCGGGCGAGTTCCGTCGCGAGGCCGCAATCTCTTGGTTATTCCGTCAGGCACGGATCAGGTTCCCATAAGGACCGATAATACATGGTTGCCCGGGAGCCACGATTGTTGCGCCATCGCAACAGTAGTGGGGCATTTAACCCTAAACACAGCCGGTCCGTAGTCGCGCCGCTTTTTAGCCACACCCCGACATGAAAGGATATTCACGTAGCTGAATTGCCAGCGCTCCGACGGCGGGACTTTTGATGGGTTCCGGCGTTGATGAAGCAAAGAGCGCCGGAAACAGGGTCGCGATTGGACGCCAGGATGGACGCCAAGACGAACATCAAGGGCAGGCTGCCGAGCCGTCACGTGACGGAGGGGCCCCAGCGCGCGCCGCATCGTTCCTATCTCTACGCGATGGGGCTGACGACAGCCCAGATTCATCAACCCTTTGTCGGCGTTGCTTCATGTTGGAATGAAGCTGCCCCCTGCAACATCTCGCTGATGCGCCAGGCGCAGGCGGTGAAGAAGGGCGTGGCCTCCGCCGGCGGCACGCCGCGCGAGTTCTGCACCATCACCGTCACCGACGGCATCGCGATGGGCCATGACGGCATGCGCTCGTCGCTGCCGTCGCGCGAATGCATCGCCGATTCGGTCGAACTGACCGTCCGCGGCCATTCCTATGACGCCCTGGTCGGGCTCGCCGGCTGTGACAAGTCGCTGCCGGGCATGATGATGGCGATGGTCCGGCTCAACGTGCCGTCGATCTTCATCTACGGCGGCTCGATCCTGCCCGGCAACTTCCGCGGGCAGCCGGTGACCGTGCAGGACATGTTCGAGGCGGTCGGCAAGCACTCGGTCGGCGCCATGTCGGACGAGGACCTCGACGAAATCGAGCGGGTGGCGTGCCCGTCGGCCGGCGCCTGCGGCGCCCAGTTCACCGCCAACACCATGGCGACCGTCTCCGAGGCGATTGGCCTCGCGTTGCCGTATTCGGCCGGGGCTCCGGCGCCCTACGAGATCCGCGACGCCTTCTGCTCCGCCGCCGGCGAGAAGGTGATGGAGCTGATCGAGAAAAACATCCGGCCCCGCGACATCGTCACCCGGGAAGCCCTTGAAAATGCTGCAGCTGTGGTTGCAGCCTCAGGTGGTTCGACCAATGCTGCACTGCACCTGCCGGCGATCGCGCATGAGTGCGGCATTAAATTCAATTTGTTCGACGTTGCCGAAATCTTCAAAAAGACTCCTTACGTCGCGGATTTGAAGCCGGGCGGCCGTTATGTTGCCAAAGACATGTTTGAAGTAGGTGGCATTCCGCTGCTGATGAAGACGCTGCTCGACAATGGCCACCTGCACGGGAATTGCCTGACCGTCACTGGCCGAACGATCGCCGAAAACCTCAAAAGCGTGAAATGGAATCCGCACCAGGACGTGGTGCGGCCCGCCGACAATCCGATCACCGTGACAGGTGGCGTTGTCGGGCTGAAGGGTAATCTCGCTCCGGAGGGTGCGATCGTGAAGGTCGCGGGAATGTCCAACCTGAGGTTCACCGGTCCGGCCCGGTGCTTCGACCGCGAGGAAGACGCCTTCGAAGCGGTGCAGAAGCGCACGTACAAGGAAGGCGAGGTTATCGTGATCCGCTACGAGGGGCCGAAGGGCGGTCCCGGCATGCGGGAGATGCTGGCGACCACGGCGGCGCTGACCGGGCAGGGGATGGGCGGCAAGATTGCCCTGATCACCGATGGCCGGTTCTCCGGCGCCACCCGTGGCTTTTGCATCGGACATATTGGACCCGAAGCGGCCGTCGGCGGGCCGATCGGGTTGTTGCAAGACGGTGACATCATCGAGATCGATGCGGTCGTCGGCACCCTTAACGTAAAATTGAGCGACGCCGAACTCGCAAATCGTAAGACCAAATGGGCCCCTCGCGCGACGAACCATACATCTGGTGCGCTGTGGAAGTACGCCGAGCAAGTGGGGCCGGCGGTGGATGGCGCAGTCACCCATCCGGGTGGCGCGTACGAGAAACAGTGTTATGCGGACGTTTAGGCGTACGATAGTTGCGTTGGCGTTAGGGGCCATTCCGGTGGCGGCCCCCGTATTTGGATTCGACGGCGCCCCGGTCAATCCCCAGGATACGGTCCTTCCGGTGGCGTCCCCACAGCCGGGGACGGCCGGAGCGCTGAAGCGGGCCACGACCCCAGTGACCCCGGCGGCGACCTCACCGACCTCGTCCTTCAGCACGCTGCAGTATCAGGCCGAGGGCGGCCACCCCGTGGCGCAGTGGAAGCTCGGCAAGATGTACGCCGAGGGCGACGGCGTCATCCAGGACGACATGCGCGCCTTCGAATATTTCAGCCGGATTGCCAACGCGCATGCCGAGGATTCGCCGTCGGCGCCGCAGGCCTCGATCGTGGCCAACGCCTTCGTCGCGCTCGGCCGCTACTATCTGAGCGGCATCCCCAATTCCAAGGTGAAGGCGGACACCGAGCGGGCGCGGGAGATGTTCTCCTATGCCGCGTCCTATTTCGGCAATGCCGACGCCCAGTATGACCTTGCCCGGCTGTATTTGAAGACGCCGGACGCCTCGCGGGATGACTTCCGCTATGGCGCGCGCTGGCTCGGGCTCGCTGCCCAGAAGGGCCAGCATCAGGCGCAGGCGCTGCTTGGCGCGATGCTGTTCAACGGCGACCGGCTGCCGCCGCAGCGGGCGCGCGGCCTGATGTGGCTGACCTTGGCGCGTGACAGCGCCACGCCGGACGAGGCCTGGATCAAGGAAAGCTACAACCGGGCGATCGCCAAGGCCTCCGAGGACGATCGCGCGATGGCGCTCCAGATGCTCGAGCATTGGGTGCAGGGTCGCCGGGATTGATGTCCCGGCAGGCCGTCGCTCAGGCGGTCTCGAAATCCAGATCGGCCCAGACCGGAACGTGGTCGGACGGCTTCTCCCAGGCGCGGACATAGCTGTCGATGCCGACATCGATCAGCCGGTCGCTGGCCTGCGGCGACATCAACAGGTGGTCGATGCGCAGGCCCCAGTTCTTCTGCCAGGCGCCGGCCTGGTAGTCCCAGAAGGTGTACTGGCCGGGCTCGTCATTGACCGCCCGCAGCGCATCGGTGAGGCCGAGGCCAAGCAGCGACTGGAAGGCCTTGCGGGTGGCCGGGCGGAACAGGGCGTCATCGGTCCAGGCGGTCGGGTTGTAGACATCGCGGGCGGCCGGAATGACGTTGAAGTCGCCGGCCAGGATCAGCGGCTCCTCGGTCTTAAGCCGCTCCCGCGTGTACTCAAGAAGCCGCGACATCCATTTGAGCTTGTAGGGATATTTGTCGGTATTCGCCGGATTGCCATTGGGCAGATAAAGACACGCGACCCGCACCACGCCCTGCTTCAGCGTGACGACGCCTTCGAGGAAGCGGGCATGGGCGTCCTCGTCGTCGCCGGCCAGCCCCGATTTGGTCTCGTCGAACGGCAGCTTGGAGAGCAGCGCGACGCCGTTGAAGGTCTTCTGGCCGTGGGTGACGACATTGTATCCGAGTGCCTCGACCTCGAGCCGGGGAAACGCGTCGTCGACGCATTTGATCTCCTGCAGGCAGACGATGTCGGGGGAGCACTCCTTCAGCCAGCTGACCAGAAGCTCGATCCGTTGCCGGACCGAGTTGACGTTCCAAGTGGCGATGCGCATGCAAATGACCGGGATTGAAGCCGCACGATTTTACTTAGGTGGCATACCATGGGCGGTCCGCCTGTGCTAACTCTCTCCGGAAACAAGGCGTAACAATTGCCGACGGGGGAGTGACGAAGCGTTCCGGCCTTCAAGGGTGGCCTGTGGCGCACGTGCAAAACAAATGAAAAAACGCAATTTGGTTCTGACTGTCGCCATTCTCGGCATTGCGGCCGGGGCGGCTTACATGACCCGCGCTTCATGGATGGCTGGCGGTGCCGCCACCGCGCAAGGGACCCCGCGGCCGCGTGTGGTGTCGGTGGATCTCGCCAAGGCGGAACGCAAATCGGTGCCGGTCGACGTCGACGCCATCGGGACCGTCACGCCGATCTCCAGCGTGGCGTTGAAGTCGCGGCTGGAGACCACCATCGTCTCGGTGCATTTCGAGGACGGCGCCAAGGTCAATGAGGGTGACCTGCTGTTCATGCTCGATGCGCGGCAGATCGACGCCCAAATCGAGCAGGCCGTGGGTGTGCTGGCCCGCGACCAGGCCCAACTCGAGGGCGCGCAGCGCGACCTCCGCCGCTACACCGAATTGGTCGGCAAGGGCGCGACCACCCAAGTCAATCTCGACAACGCCAAGACCCAGTCCGACGTGCTGATCGGCACCATCAAGGCCGACCAGTTCGCGCTGGAAAATCTCCGCGTCCAGAAAAGCTACACCGTCATCCGCGCACCATTCGCGGGGCGGATCAGCGCCGCCAACGTCAAGGTCGGTAACTTCGTTCGTCCCGCCGACACCCAGCCGCTCGCCGTCATCAACCAGATGGCGCCGGTCTATGTCACCTTCGCGATCCCGCAGCGTGCGCTGGTCGATCTGCGCGACGCGATGGGGAAGGGCGGTTCGAAGGTGATCGCGACCATTCCCGGCCACCAGCGTTCCGAGAGCGGCAAGGTCGCGATGGTCGAGAACGCCGTCGACGCGACCACCGGCATGGTCACCGTGCGTGGCATCATGAGCAACGAGAACGAAACGCTGTGGCCTGGCACCATCGTGCAGACCAAGCTGATCATCCGCAGCGAGGACGCGGTCGTGGTGCCGACGGTCGCGGTCCAGCGCAGCCAGAACGGTAATTTCGTCTTCGTCGTCAGGGATGGCGTCGCCAAGGTCCAGCCGGTCAAGGTCGATCGCACCTTCCAGGGCAGCTCGGTGATCTCTGAGGGATTGGCGGGCGATGAAAGCATCGTCGTCGACGGTCAGCTCTTGCTCTCGGAAGGATCGCGGGTCGAGCAGCGGGCGCGCAAGGCCGGAGCCTGACCGATGACGCTCTCCGAGCTCTGCATCCGCCGCCCGGTCATGACGACGCTGATCACGGCGTCGATCATCGCATTCGGCGTGTTCGGCTTCCGCCTGCTGCCGGTCTCGGCGCTGCCCAAGGTGGACTTCCCGACCATCGCGGTCACCGCGACCCTGCCGGGCGCCAGCGCCGATACCATGGCCGCTTCCGTTGCCGGCATCATCGAGCGCCAGCTCTCGACCGTTTCCGGCATCTCCTCGATGAACTCGAACTCCTCGCAGGGCACGAGCGTCATCACCATCCAGTTCGACCTCAACCGCAACATCGACGCCGCCGCGCTCGACGTGCAGACGGCATTGACCATCGCCCAGCGCCGGCTGCCGATCGAGATGACGATCCCGCCGAGCTTCCGGAAGGTGAACCCGGCGGATTTCCCGGTGCTGTTCGTCTCGCTGGGATCGGCAACGCTGCCGCTGTCGAGCGTCAATGAATACGGCGACATCACGATCGGGCAGGCGCTGTCGCAGCTGCCGGGCGTCGCCCAGGTCCTGATCTACGGCACGCAGAAATTTGCGATCCGCGTCCAGGCCGATCCGGAGGCCGCGGCCGCCCGCGGCGTCTCGATGGAGGATATCCGCGCCGCGGTGTCGCGCGCCAATTCCTCGACGCCGGTCGGCACACTGAACGGTCCCAAGCAGGATGTTGCGCTGCAGGCCTCCGGCCAGATGGACAAGGCGGCCGACTACCGCAAGATCTACGTGGCCTGGCGCAACGGCTCGCCGGTTCGGCTCGACGAGATCGCCAAGGTCTATGACAGCGTCGAGAACGACAAGATCGCGACCTGGATGAACGACGAGCGGGCAATCGTGCTCGCGATCCAGAAGCAGCCCGACGCCAACACCGTGGCGGTCGTCGATGCCGTGCTGGCCAAGCTGCCGGCGCTGCGCGCCGCGATCCCGCCCTCGGTGACCATGCAAGTCATGATGGACCGCTCGGTCTCGATCCGCCAAGCGGTCAGCGACGTCGAGGAGACCCTGCTGATCGCGGTCGCACTGGTGATCCTCGTGATCTTCCTGTTCCTGCGCTCGGCGTCGGCGACCTTCATTCCGGCGCTGGCGGTGCCGATCTCGCTGTTCGGCACGTGCGCGGTGATGTACGCGCTGGACTACTCCATCAACAACATGACGCTGTTGGCACTGACGCTCTCGGTCGGCTTCGTGGTCGACGACGCCATCGTCATGCTGGAGAACATCGTCCGCCATATCGAGCACGGCATGAAGCCGTTCGAGGCGGCGCTGAAGGGCGCCCGCGAGATCGGCTTCACGATCATCTCGATCACCTTCTCGCTGATCGCCGTGTTCATCCCGGTGCTGCTGATGGGCGGCATCGTCGGCCGCGTGTTTCGCGAATTCGCGGTCACGATCTCGGTCGCGATCATCGTCTCCGGCTTCGTGTCGCTGACCATGACGCCGATGCTGTGCGCCCGCGTGCTGCGCGCGCATGACGCGACCAAGCGGCCGAACGTCGTGCTGCGGGCGTTCGAGGCGATGTTCGAGGCCTGGCTGCGCGCCTATGAATGGGCGCTGGACTGGGTGCTGGCCAAGAAGGCCCTGATGCTGGTGGTGACGCTCGCGACGCTCGGCGGCACCATCTACCTCTACATGATCGTGCCGAAGGGCTTCTTCCCGCAGGAGGACACCGGCTTCCTGATCGGCGTGACGGAAGCGGCGACCGACACCTCGTTCGAGGCGATGAGGGTGCGGCAGCAGGCGCTGGTCGAGGTGCTCCGGACCGATCCGGCGATCGACTACATCAATTCCACGGTCGGCTCCGGCGGTCCCAACCCGACCACGAATTACGGCCGGCTGTTCATCGCGCTGAAGCCGCAGAAGACCCGCGACAACGCCGTTGTCGTGATCGGCCGTCTCAGGCAGAAGGCGCGCGAGATCCCGGGCATGCAGGCGTTCTTCCAGAGCGTCCAGAACCTCAGCATCGGCGGCCGCATCTCCAAGAGCCAGTATCAGTATGTGATGCAGAGTGGCGATACCGAGTCGCTCTACCGGCTGGCGCCCGAGATGCGGGACAAGATCGAGAAGATTCCGGGCCTGCTCGACGTCACCACCGACCTCTACATCAAGAACCCGCAGATGACGGTCGATATCGACCGCGAGAAGGCCGCGGTCTACGGCGTCACCGTCGATCAGGTCCGCAACCAGCTCTACAACGCCTACGGCGCGCGGCAGGTCGGCACCATCTACATGCCTTCGAACGACTACCAGATCATCCTGGAGGTGCAGCCGCAGTTCCGTGTCGATCCGTCCGATCTCTCGAAACTCTACATGAAGACTGGCAACGGCCAGACCATCCCGCTGGATGCGGTGGCGAGGCTGGTGCCGACGGTCGGGCCGCTGCAGATCAACCACCAGGGCCAGCAGCCGGCCGTGACGATCTCGTTCAACCTCGCGCCGGGCACTTCGCTCGGCTACGCGGTCGACAAGATCACCGAGCTCGAGCAGACCGCGAACCTGCCGCCGACGATCGCGACCGGCTTCTCGGGCACCGCGCAGGTGTTCCAGGATTCGCTGCGCGGGCAGGGCGTCCTGATCCTCGCCGCGGTGTTCGCGGCCTTCGTGATCCTGGGCATTCTCTACGAGAGCTTCATTCATCCGATCACGATTATCTCGGGCCTGCCCTCGGCCGGCATCGGCGCGATCCTGACGCTGATGATGTTCGGCATGGAGCTGTCGGTGATCGCGATGATCGGCATCGTGATGCTGGTCGGCATCGTCAAGAAGAACGCGATCATGATGGTCGACTTCGCGCTGGAGCGCCGCCGCGTCGGCCTCAGCGCCGAGCACGCGATCCGCGAGGCGGCGCTGCTGCGCTTCCGCCCGATCATGATGACGACGTTCGCGGCAATCTTCGGCACGCTGCCGATCGCGCTCGGCGCGGGCGCCGGCGCAGAGCTGCGTCAGCCGCTCGGCGTCGCCGTGGTCGGCGGCCTCTGCGTGTCGCAGCTGCTGACGCTGTTCATCACGCCTGTCATCTACATCTATCTCGACCGCATCGACCGCAGGCTGCGGCGCAAGCTCGATCCGCAGGCGGAGGCGGGCGGCGACGTCGAGCGCCCGCAGGTGGTCGCGGCGGAATAGCCGCGCATCCCGGCGAGCCGGCTAGCGTCGTGGAAACGCGTCAGAGCGTCGGGTGATTAGATCGAGAAGCTGGTGCCGCAGCCGCAGGAGGCGGTGGCGTTCGGATTGACGACGCGGAACGAGGCGCCGATCAGGTCGTCGACGAAGTCGACTTCCGAGCCGGCGAGGAACGGGACCGAGGCGGGATCGATCAGCACCACGGCGCTATCGCGCTCGATCACGAGGTCGTCATCGGCCTGGGTGCGCTCGACGTCGAATTTGTACTGGAAACCGGAGCAGCCGCCGCCCTCGACCGAAATGCGCAGCTTGGCGCCTTCGCCTTCCTTGCTGAGGATCTGCCCGATCTTGCGGGCGGCCCGTTCGCTGACGGTGATGGCAACAGTCATGTCGGTCTCCGAAACCCTATTTGAGCATGGTCTGATCGGATCATGCCCGGCGTCATACCCAATTCATTTGGTCGGCCGCCTCAAGCATAGTTAAGTGCGTCGGACCATGGAATCAAATGGATAAGGACTAAAATACCGTGTCGGTCGGAATGGCTGCCCCCCGCGCGCCCTATGCCTGCGACCCCGATCGTAGCCGGGGCCGGCTGGTCACGGAGCCGCCGAGCCAGACCAGGAGCCCGTTCCGGCGCGACTGCGACCGGGTGATCCATTCGACCGCGTTCCGCCGCCTCAAGCACAAGACCCAGGTTTTCGTCTTCCACGAGGGCGATCATTACCGCACCAGGCTGACCCATTCGCTGGAAGTGGCACAGATCGCCCGCGCGCTGGCCCGCCAGCTCGGGGTCGACGAGGATCTGACCGAGACGCTGGCGCTGGCGCATGACCTCGGCCATCCGCCGTTCGGGCATGCCGGGGAGCGGGCGCTCGACGCATGCCTGAAGGATGACGGCGGTTTCGACCACAATGCGCAGGCGCTGCGGGTGGTCACCTCGCTGGAGCATCGCTATCCTGAATTTGGCGGGCTGAACCTGACCTGGGAATCGCTCGAGGGAATCGTCAAGCACAACGGGCCGCTGACCGAGCGCAACGGCGCGCCGGCCGGCCGCTACCTGGAAAGCGGGATTCCGGTCGGGATCGCCGACTACAACAGGAGCTACGATCTCGAGCTCTGGAGCTACGCTTCGCTGGAGGCGCAGATCGCGGCCTTCGCCGACGACATCGCCTATGACGCCCACGACATCGACGATGGTCTGCGCGCCGGTCTGTTCGCGGTCGACGACCTCAAGGAGATGCCGCTGACCGCCGAGATCATCGCCGAGATCGAGCGGCATTATCCCGGGCTCGACGAGGTCCGGCGCGGCGCCGAACTGGTGCGCGAGCTGATCTCACATTTCATCAACGCCGTCTTCACGGAGGCGAACCGGCGCCTTACGGCGGCCCGGCCGCAATCGGCCCACGATGTGCGCCACCACAATGCCCCGCTGATCGCGTTTCCCACAGAGGTGGCCGAGCAGGAGGCGGCGATCAAGGCGTTCCTGTACCGGCGGATGTATCGCCACCAGCGGGTGATGATCGTGATGCGGGAGGCGGAGCAGGTGGTCCGCAATCTGTTCGAGCGCTACCGGCAGTCGCCTGAAGACCTGCCGGCGGAATGGATCGAGGGCAGCGCAGAGGAGACCGGCAGCGCGCGGAACAGGCGGATCGGCAATTTCATTGCCGGGATGACCGACCGTTTCGCCTTGATCGAGCACCAAAGGCTTTTTGACTCGACCCCGGATTTGCGTTAGCGCCCTGCCATGGCCGACACCACTGCTTCACCACACCTTTTTGCCGACATGCTGACGCGCGTGCACGCGATCTGTGCCGCTGTTGCAGCCGAGGATAACTGGCCCGCCGGCATCGATCTCTCCCGCGTCGTGGTGGAGCCGCCGCGCGATGCCAGCCATGGCGACATGGCGACCAATGCCGCGATGGTGCTCGCCAAGGATGCCAAGGCCAAGCCGCGCGAGCTCGCCGACAAGATCGCCGAACGGCTGCGGGCCGACGCGCTGGTGGCCTCCGTCGATGTCGCCGGTCCCGGCTTCATCAACCTGACCTTGAAGCCGCAGGTCTGGGCCGACGCGCTGCGCGCCGTGCTGGCCGAAGGTGCAGCCTATGGGCGCAGCAGCATCGGCAAGGACGAAAAGGTCAATGTCGAATACGTCTCGGCCAACCCGACCGGGCCGATGCATGTCGGCCATTGCCGCGGCGCCGTGTTCGGCGACGCGCTGTGCAGCCTGCTGCAATTCGCAGGCTTCGACGTCTGCCGTGAATACTACATCAACGACGCCGGCGCCCAGGTCGACGTGCTCGCGCGCTCCGCGTTCCTGCGCTATCGCGAGGCGCTCGGCGAGGACATAGGCGCGATCCCGGAAGGGCTCTATCCCGGCGATTACCTCGTGCCGGTCGGCGAGGCGCTCGCGAAGGAGCATGGTGACAAGCTCCTGACCATGCCGGAAGCCGCGTGGCTGCCGATCGTGCGCGACACGGCGATCGCCATGATGATGGAGATGATCAAGGGCGATCTCGCCGCGCTCAACATCCATCACGACGTGTTCTTCTCCGAGCGATCGCTGATCACGTCAGGCAACAACAAGGTTGCCGAGACCATCGATTTCCTGCGCGCCAAGGGCGACATCTACGAGGGCCGCTTGCCGCCGCCGAAGGGCAAGCCGGTCGAGGATTACGAGGACCGCGAGCAGTCGCTGTTCCGCGCCACCGCCTATGGCGATGACGTCGATCGTCCGCTGATCAAGTCGGATGGTTCGTACACTTATTTCGCATCCGACATCGCCAACCACCGCTACAAGTTCGAGCGCGGCTTCACCAATCTGATCGACGTGTTCGGTGCCGATCACGGCGGCTACATCAAGCGGATGCAGGCGGCGGTGAAGGCGGTGTCCGCGGGCAAGGCTGTGCTCGACGTCAAGATCGTACAGCTCGTGAAGCTGCTGCGCGACGGCGAGCCGGTGAAGATGTCGAAGCGTTCCGGCGAGTTCGTGACGCTGCGCGAGGTGGTCGACGAGGTCGGCTCCGACGCTGTGCGGTTCATGATGCTGTTCCGCAAGAACGACGCGGTGCTCGATTTCGACCTTGCCAAGGTGATCGAGCAGTCAAAGGACAACGCCGTCTTCTACGTCCAGTACGGCCACGCCCGCGGGCATTCGATCTTCCGCAATGCGCGGGAGGAGGCGGTTCCAGACCTGCCGGAGACCGACGAGGCGCGGCTGGCCTATCTGCGAAATGCCGCCGTCGAGCGGCTGGCCGATCCGGCTGAGCTCGATCTGCTCAAGCGTCTTGCGCTTTATCCCCGGATCATTGAGGCGGCGGCCATTGCACATGAGCCGCACCGAATCGCTTTTTATCTCTATGATTTGGCCAGTGAATTTCATGCACTCTGGACCAAGGGGCGGGATTTGCCCTATTTACGCTTCATTATCAATAATGATGCAGAGATCACGAGGGCGCGACTGGCAATGGTTCAGGGCGTCGTCTCGGTTCTGGCATCGGGCTTAGCTGTTCTAGGCGTCCAGGCTCCAACCGAGATGCGGTAGGTAGGGGCATTTGGCCCTCACGAGTGGGGATTTGTGAGGGCATCTGGCAGGGGCCAATTCGTTCGGACCAGCAGCGCCGGCGATCCTGGCGCTGTCCCGGAGGGGATGCATCATCACAATGGCTGATCGATATCAGGACCGAAATTTTTCCGCCGACACGGCCCAGAGGGCCGAAGTCGATCCGCTCGCCGAACTGGCCCGGCTGATCGGCCAGACGGATCCGTTCGGCAGCGCCAACAAGCCGCCGCCACCGCATCCACTGCAGTCGCGCGCCAACGTACGGCCGCAGCAGTATCAGCCGCAGGCGGACGACGAGGATGCGCCGCCCGCAGGTCCGCCACCCTGGATGCAGCGCGCGCGACAGGAGGCTGTTGTTCCGCCCCCTGTGCAGCTGGCACCCGTGCAGCACACCGAGTACGACGAGCCTGAGCAGGACGACCAGCCGAAGCCGGTCCATCCGTTGCACCGCTATGCAGCCCCGCAGACGCAGCCAGCGACTGCGCCGGTGGCGCAGTATCGGCCGGTCGAGCCCCCCCGGCAGCCCGAGGCGTTTGACGAGGAGCCGCACTATCAGGGCGGCGGTCAGAATGTCGATCCGTCGCGCTATGACGACGCGCTCTATGGCCAGCTGGAAGCCGGCCAACAGGATCTCCAGCGCGATCCGGCCTATCCGGACGATCCCTATGCCTATGAGGGCTACGAGGAAGAACCGGAGCCGCGCAAGCGGCGCAGCGGCCTGATCACGGTCGTAGCGGTGGTGGCGCTTGCGGTGGTCGGCACTGGCGCTGCGCTCGGCTATCGCAACTATGTCGGCTCGCCCCGCAGCGGTGAGCCGCCGATCATCAAGGCCGACAACACGCCGACCAAGGTGATCCCGGCCCAAGCCGACGCGCCGGCCAAGACGCCGGACCGCATGGCAACGGGGGACGGCACCGAGAAGATCGTCTCGCGCGAAGAAACCCCGGTTGACGTCAACTCGAAGACCGCCGGACCGCGCGTGGTGTTTCCGCCGCTGAACGCCAATGCGAATCCGCCGCCGGCGGCGAGCGTGCAGACGACGCCGCCCGCGCCGGCCCCGGTCAATGCGAACGGGACCTTGCCGAACAACGAGCCGCGCAAGATCCGCACGCTCGCGGTCAAGGGCGATGGACCTGATGGCACGCAAGCCACAGCGGCCGTGCCGGCCAAGCCTGCGGCGGCTGCGAAGCCACCGGTGTCACGCGGCAACCCGGCTGCGGCCAATGCCAGCGTGAACGCGCCGATGTCGCTGGCACCCGGTCAGGCTGAAGCTGCGCCTACCGCGCCTCCGACCCGGGTGGCATCGACCTCGACGGCCTCGGTCGGCGGTGGTGGTGGATATCTGGTTCAGGTGTCGTCGCAGAAGAACGAGGCCGACGCGCAGTCGTCGTACCGGACGCTGCAGGGCAAATATCGCAACGTGCTCGGTTCGCAGCCTTTGGTGGTGAAACGCGTCGATCTCGGCGAGAAGGGCGTCTATTACCGCGCCTTCGCTGGCCCGTTTGCGTCCTCGGAGGAGGCGAGCCAAGTGTGCAAGAGCTTGATGTCGGCCGGTGGGCCGCAGTGCCTCATCCAAAGAAATTAAGGGCCGTTTCCTTGACCCGTGGGCTGCATACGGCCTAATCGGCCGAATGACGACGAACCGCGCATTCATTACGGGCGTATCCGGGCTGACCCTCAATGACGCTGAACGCGAATTCGTTCGCGCCGAGCGGCCATGGGGCTTCATCCTGTTCAAGCGCAACATCGAGAGTCCTGCCCAAGTGGCCGCTCTTGTTGCGGAACTCAGGTCTGCAGGCGGCGAGGCCGATGCTCCGGTCCTGATCGACCAGGAAGGCGGCCGGGTACAGCGGCTCGGCGCGCCGCATTGGCCGGTCTATCCGCCCGGCGCGAGCTTCTCGGCCCTCTACGACATCGACCCGAAGCTCGGCCTTGCGGCGGCCAAGCTCAGCTCGCGGCTGATCGCAGCCGACCTGATCGACCTCGGAATCACCGTCGATTGCCTGCCCTTGGCCGACGTTCCCGTCGCCGGGGCGGACGCGGTGATCGGCAACCGGGCCTATGGAACCGAACCGGACAAGGTTGCGGTGATCGCCCGCGCCGTCACGGAGGGGCTGGAACAAGGCGGTGTGCTGCCGGTTCTCAAACATATTCCTGGCCATGGCCGGGCCACGGCGGACAGTCATTTCCGGCTTCCGACGGTCGATACCGCCCGAGACGAGCTGGAACGGACCGATTTCGCCGCGTTCCAGCCACTTGCGGACCTGCCGATGGCCATGACTGCACATGTTGTGTTTAGCGCGCTCGACCCCGTCCATCCGGCGACGACTTCTGCGACAATCATCGAACAGGTGATTCGCGGCCTGATCGGGTTCCAAGGTTTGTTGATGAGTGATGACGTGTCGATGAATGCGCTGGCCGGATCAATTGCCGAGCGGACCCGCGCCATCGTCAGCGCCGGTTGCGACGTGGTTCTGCACTGCAACGGCAACATCGACGAGATGCGCGACGTGGCGCGGGAGACGCCGGAACTGACCGGCAAGGCGCTTGAGCGAGCCAAGGCGACGCTCGCGGCGCGGAAGCAGCCTCAGCCGCTCGACCGGCAGGCGGCACGGGCTGAACTGGATGCGTTGTTGGATCGGGTAGGGACGGCATGACCGCTGAAATTCTATCGTTTGAGACCGGGCGGCCGGCTGACCTCGCCGAGGGCGAACCGGCGTTGGTGGTCGATGTCGAGGGCTATGAGGGCCCGCTCGACCTGCTGCTGACGCTGGCGCGGCAGCAGAAGGTCGATCTGTCGAAGATTTCGATCCTTGCGCTTGCCGACCAGTACCTTTCGTTCATCGAGGCGGCACGCAAGATCCGCCTCGAGCTCGCGGCCGACTATTTGGTGATGGCGGCCTGGCTTGCGTTCCTGAAGTCGCGGCTGTTGCTGCCCGAACCGCCGAGCGCTGAGGGGCCGAGCGCCGAGGAAATGGCGACCGCGCTCGCCAACCGGCTGCGCCGGCTGGAGGCGATCCGCGAGGCGGCAAACCGGCTGATGAACCGGCCGCAGTTCCAGCGCGATATCTTTCCGCGCGGCAATCCGGAATCGATCGCCGAGATCAAGCATCCGAAGTTCACCGCGACCTTGTACGACCTGCTGTCGGCCTATGCGACGCAGCGCGCCTCGCGCGTGCTGACCTCGGTGCATCTGGCCAAGCGGACGGTATGGTCGCTCGCCGAAGCACGCGCCTCGCTGGAGCGGCTGGTCGGCCTCGCCGAGGACTGGAGCTGCCTCGACGAGTATCTGATGAACTACGTCGCCGATCCGAAGCAGAGAGCGACGGTGTTCGCATCGAGCTTCGCTGCCGCCCTCGAGCTGGTTCGCGAAGGCGAGATGGAGATCAACCAGAAACAGGCGTTCGCGCCGATCTATTTCCGAAAGCGTCCAGCGCAAGCCGTAATGGCCGCGCCGAACCTGTCGGTTGAGTAAGTGGAAGAAGGAGAGCAGGCCCATGGCAAGCTTGGCGGAAGTGCGCAGAGAAGAGCCCGAGGAGGAGGAGGTTTCTCCTATGGATCCGGTGGCGCGTCCTGAGGAATTGCGGCTCCTGGAAGCCCTGTTGTTCGCATCGGCCGAGCCGATCGATCAGGCGACGCTCGCAAAGCGGATGCCCGACGGCGTCGATATCAAGGTGGCGCTCGCGCAGTTGCAGGCGGAATACGCGCCGCGCGGTGTCAATCTGGTGCGTGTCGCCAACAAGTGGACGTTCCGGACCGCCGGCGATCTGTCGTGGCTGATGACGCGCGAGAGCACCGAGACCCGGAAGCTGTCGCGTGCAGCGATCGAGGTGCTGGCAATCGTCGCCTATCACCAGCCGGTGACCCGCGCCGAGATCGAAGAGATTCGCGGCGTGGTGACGTCGAAGGGAACCATCGACGTGCTGCTGGAGACCGGTTGGATCCGCCCGCGCGGCCGCCGCAAGACGCCGGGCCGTCCGCTGACCTTTGGAACCACGGACGGATTCCTGTCGCAGTTCAGCCTGGAAGCGCTCGGCGATCTGCCGGGACTAGAGGAGCTGAAGGGCACCGGTCTGCTCGACTCGCGCCTGCCGACCGGCTTCTCCGTTCCGTCGCCCTCGGACGACGCGACGCTGCGGGAAGACGAGGAGCCGCTCGAGCCGGGCGATACGCTGGAGCTGCTGCTGGCGCCGGCCGTCGAGCCGGAGGCCGAGGAACCGAAGACTGCAGCCGAAGCGTCGGCTGAGGCTGAAATGACAGCCGAGGCCGAAATCGAGATCGAAGCGGACGTTGCCGACGAATCGGAAGCGGCCGAAGCCGACGTCGACGAACCGGATTCCCACGGCGACGAGCGCGGCGAGGCCGACCCCGAGGACAGAGGCGAATAGCCGCCAAATATTCCCGGTTAAGGCTAGCAATATTACGTAGCCGCGACAGCGATTTGCCGCGGCCGAGGTCCTTGTTTTTGACACCCCGCGGGCCTACCTTCCGGCAAAGTTCAGGCCGGCCCGCCGGCCATTTCTGGAGGGTTGCAGGATGGGTTCACTCAGCATTTGGCACTGGATCGTCGTGATCGCAGTGGTCCTGCTGCTGTTCGGGCGCGGCAAGATCTCGGACCTGATGGGTGACGTCGCCCAGGGCATCAAGGCCTTCAAGAAGGGCATGCAGGACGACGACAAGGTCGCCGAGAAGACCGAGCCCACCAAGTCGATCGATCACAATGCGGCGCCGTCAGCCGCGCGCCAGGATGTCGGCAGCAAGGCCGTCTGACGCGCCTGTACTGACACATATTTCGACGTTTATCTTTGCGCGAAACGGTGACGCCGTCGCTCGGAAGCGCTATTGACGCCGATTGAGAAGAGGCGCCGGCGGCCCCAAATCCTGTTAGGACCGATGGGGCCGATCGCGGCGCGCTAGGCGGAAGAATTCATGTTCGATATCGGGTGGAGTGAACTGGTCGTCATCGCGGTCGTCGCGCTGATCGCCATCGGCCCGAAAGAACTGCCGGGCGTGCTGCGCATGGTCGGGCAATGGATGGGCAAGGCCCGCAAGATGGCCTCCGAATTCCAGGGTCAGTTCCAGGAAGCCATGCGCGAGGCCGAGATGGCCGACATCAAGAAGAGCTTTGACGAGGTCAAGGAAGCCGCAACCGGCATCACCAGCGGCAACATCATGACCTCGCTGCAGAAGGACGTCAGTGACGCCCTGCAGATCGACAAGCCCGTCGATGCGCAGGTCGCCTCCGCGATCGACGCGCCGGTGACGTCGAGCGACGCACAGGTGACGTCAAGTGACGCACTGGTCACGCCAACAACACCCGCAGCGCCGACGCCGGAGACTTTCGTCGAGGCTGAGACGCACGCTGCCACAACTGAGCCACTTGCGATCACCAGCGAGGTGAAGCCCGCGCCGGCACCGTCGCAGGATGTGACGCCGGCGGAGCCTGAGGTGCTCAAGGACGCGAGGGCGTCATGAGCGCAGAAGATATCGAGGCCAGCAAGGCCCCCTTGATGGATCATTTGATCGAGCTGCGCTCGCGGCTGATCAAGGCGCTGCTCGGCTTCGGCGTGGCCTTTATCATCTGCTTCTTCTTTGCCAAGCAGATCTACAACGTGCTGGTCTGGCCGTTCGTGCTGGTGGCGGGGCCTGAGAATTCGAAATTCATCTACACGCAGCTGCTGGAATATTTCATCACGCAGTTGAAGCTCGCGATGTTCGGCGCCGCCTTCATCTCGTTCCCGATCGTCGCCGGACAGATCTACATGTTCGTGGCGCCCGGCCTCTACAGGCACGAGCGCAACGCCTTCCTGCCGTATCTGATCGCGACCCCGGTGTTCTTCGTGATGGGCGCGATGTTGGTCTACTTCGTCGTGCTGCCAATGCTGGTGCGGTTCTCGCTCGGCATGCAGCAGGCCGGCAGCGCGGAGACCGCGCAGATCCAGCTGCTGCCCAAGGTCGGCGAGTATCTGTCGCTGATGATGTCGCTGATCTTCGCCTTCGGCATCGCTTTCCAGCTGCCGGTGATCCTGACGCTCTTGGGCCGCATCGGCATCGTCACCTCGAAGATGCTGAGAGAGAAGCGGCGCTACTTCATCGTGATCGCCTTCATCATCGCCGCGGTGCTGACGCCGCCGGACGTGCTGAGCCAGGCCTCGCTCGCGATCCCGCTGCTCGCGCTCTACGAGGGCGCCATCATCGCGGTCCGGATCGTGGAGAAGAAGGCCGCGACCAAGGCAGCCTCGTCCAGCGTACCGCCGGCGGCCAATCCGGCCGAGTAGGGCCCGTCTCCCCCGAAACAGGTGTCATACCCCGCGAAAGCGGGGTATCCAGTACGCTGCGGCCCCTCCGTCACGCACGGATCTCTGGAATACTGGATCACCCGCTTTCGCTGATAATGACGGTCGTGGTAGTGGAAACATGCAACGCAAGCGTTGACGTACGACGTTATCTGCAAGCCCGCCATCAGGACTACCATGCACGACATCAAAGCGATCCGCGACAACCCGACAGCCTTCGACGCCGGCCTGAAGCGCCGCGGATTAGAGGCGCTGTCGCCGTCGCTGCTGGCGATCGACGAGAAGCGCCGTGCCGCAATCCTGGCGTCCGAGCAGGCTCAGGCGCGGCGCAATGCGGCCTCGAAAGAGATCGGCGACGCCAAGAAGGCCAAGGACGAAGACCGTGCGGCCAAGCTGATGGCCGAGGTCGCGGAGCTCAAGACCACGATGCCGCAGCTCGAGCTGGCGGCGAAATCGTTCGACGACGAGCTGACGAAGGAGCTGTCGTCGATTCCCAATCTGCCGCTCGACGAGGTGCCCGACGGCACCGACGAGCACGGCAACGTTCAGCACCACGTGTTCGGCAAGAAGCGCGACTACGGCTTCGCGCCGAAGCTGCATGACGATCTCGGCACCGCGCTCGGCGACATGGATTTCGAGGCGGCCGCGAAACTGTCCGGCGCGCGCTTCGTCGTGCTGAAGCGGGGGCTCGCGCGGCTCGAGCGTGCGATCGGGCAGTTCATGCTCGATCTGCACACCGGCGAGCATGGCTACACAGAGATCAATCCGCCGCTTCTGGTGCGCGACGCCGTGATGTTCGGCACCGGGCAATTGCCGAAATTCGAGGACGACCAGTTCTGGGCGATCAAGGGTGAATTGCTCTCGACGCCGAATGCCGATTTGCGCGGCGAGCGCCTCGGACTGATTCCGACCGCTGAAGTCTCGCTGACCAACCTCGCGCGCGAATCCATCCTCGATGAAAAAGAGTTGCCGATGCGGCTCACCGCGCTGACGCCGTGTTTCCGCGCCGAAGCCGGCGCGGCGGGACGCGACACGCGCGGCATGATCCGCCAGCACCAATTCACAAAGGTCGAGCTGGTGTCGATCACGACACCCGAAGCCAGCAAGGACGAGCTCGAGCGCATGCTGTCCTGTGCGGAGCAGGTTCTGCAGAAGCTCGACCTGCATTATCGCGTGATGACGCTGTGCGCCGGCGACATGGGCTTCTCCGCGCAGAAGACCTACGACATCGAGGTCTGGATGCCCGGGCAGGGCGACGGCGGCGCCTATCGCGAGATCTCGAGCTGCTCGGTGTGCGGCGATTTCCAGGCCCGCCGCATGGACGCGCGCTATCGCGGCCCCGACGGCAAGCCGCGCTTCGTGCATACGCTGAACGGCTCCGGCACGGCGGTCGGGCGCGCCCTGATCGCGGTGATGGAGACCTATCAACAGCAGGACGGTTCGATCGCGGTGCCCGATGTGCTGCAGCCCTATATGGGCGGGCTCAAGGTCATCGAGCGCGGCATGTGAGGCGAGGGCCAGTGTGATGCCGCTCCACCGTGACATCCACTGGCTTGGTCGACAATGGGCCGTCACGGGCCATGGTCTGCAGCTGATCAATCAGAAGCAGATGGGCTACTACGACATCGAGGCCGCGCGCTTGTGGGAGGCGCGCGTGACCGAGGTGCAATCGAAGGCCTGGATCGACAGGCCGGACTTCGACAACGCACTGGAGCTCGCACGCGCCAGGTTCGCCCAGCTGGCGCCGGCCGATTTTTCGCCATCAGCGGCGGTTGCGCCGCTGCCGCCACCGGTCCGGACGCCGCCGCTGGCCGTGCCGCGTGCTCCGCTTGAACCGTCATCGGTGCCCTCGATCGAGGAGCTGCTGGCCAGGCTGAAATCAAAATCGGCTGCAGCAGCGCTGGTCGCAAAACCGGCCGAGGCACCCACACCGGATCCGCCCGAACCCGAACCGGCCAAACCCGAACCGCCTCGGATTGAGCTTCGCCAGGTTGAAGCGAGCAAGTCAGAGCCTGCCAAATCAGAGCCTCCCAAATCAGAGCTTCCCAAGCCAGAACCTCCCAAGCCGGAGCTTCCCAAGCTCGTGCTTCGCCGAACTGCGCCCCCCGAGCCACCGGGGCCTGCCCGGACGCTTGAACCTCCGAAGGCTCTGCCTGCCAAGCCCGTGTTTCTCAAGCCCGAGCCTCCCAGACCTGCGCCCGCCAAGTTCGAAGCTGGCAAGTCCGAAGCTGGCAGGTCCGAGCTTCTGAAATCGGAGTCTCCGAGCTCTCCCCAGCCGGAGCCTCGCCAGACAGCGCCGGTCGCCCCCGAGCTGCCCAGCTCCGAAGCACCGAGGGTTGAACCTGCCAAAGCCGAAGTCGCCAAGCCCGAGCTTGCCGAGCCTGCGTCTGCCGAACGCGAGGGCTCCAAGCCAGAGTCTCCTCTCAAATCTGAGCCTCTCAACTCCGAAACTCCCAAGCCCGACGTTCGCCGGCCCGCTGTCGTGCTTGTGCGGCCGCGAGCCGGGCCTGCCTGGCCGGCGTTCGACGGCAAGATTGCCGCGACCGGCAGATTTGTGCGTCCCTGGCGCGTGACGTCGGCGCAATGGCACGGGCCTTCGGCGGGTTTGCCTCCGCGGCCCTAGCCGGTTAAGACGGCAATCAACTCAAGAAACTGCAACTCAAGAAACCCGCGTCGAATCGGAACAAAGGGCACTTTGACGGATGCGAATTCTCTGCACCAATGATGACGGCATCCACGCTCCCGGCCTGCAGATCGTCGAGCAGATCGCGCGCTCCTTGTCCGATGACGTCTGGATCGTTGCCCCCGAGCTCGATCAGTCCGGCGTCTCGCATTCGCTGTCGCTCAACGATCCGCTGCGGCTGCGCGAAGTCAGCCCGCGTCACTTCGCAGTGCGCGGCACGCCGACCGATTGCGTCATCATGGGCGCGCGCCACATTCTCGGTGACAAGCTGCCCGATCTCGTGCTGAGCGGTGTCAACAAGGGCCGCAACGTCGCCGAGGACGTGGTCTATTCCGGCACCATCGCCGGCGCGCTGGAAGGCACCATCCTGGGCTTTCCGTCATTCGCGTTGTCGCAGGAATTTTCCATCGAAACCCGCAACGCGCCGCTGTGGGAGACCGCGCTGAAATTCGGACCCGACATCATCCGCAAGGTCATTGCCGCAGGCGTCCCGAGAAACACCGTCGTCAATGTCAACTTCCCGTCCTGCATGCCCGATGACGTCAAGGGCATCAGGATCACACGGCAGGGCAAGCGCAATCAGGGGTTTCTGAAGATCGATCGCCGTCACGATGGCCGCGGCAATCCATATTTCTGGATCGGCTTCGAGCGCGCGGCGATGATGGATACGCCGGCCGAAGGCACCGATCTCGCCGCGCTTGCGGCGCGCTACGTCTCGGTGACGCCGCTGCGGCTCGACCGCACCGATGAAGCGTTTTCGGAAACGCTGGCCGCGACGCTGAAGTAATCCAGTAGCGCGGATGAGCCATCGGGCGCGCGTTCGCGCGACCCGTTGGCTCATCCGGGCTACGCGCTCCGTATGCGGTGAGATCTAGACCGGCGCGCTCTTCATCGCGCTTGAGATCACTTGGGCCAGCGTTTCCAGCTGGAAGGGCTTTTGCAGCGCCGGACGGTCGCGATACTCCGGAGGCAGGCCGGACGAGCCGTAGCCGGTCGCGAAGATGAAGGGGCGGTTGCGGGCGTTGATCAACTCGGCGACCGGGGTGATCACCTTGCCATTGACGTTGACGTCGAGGATCGCGAGGTCGAATTCGGTGGATTGCGCAAGCCTGACCGCCTCGCCGATTTCGCCGGCCTCGGCCGCGACGGTGTGGCCGAGCTCCTCCAGCATGTCGGCGACCATCATCCGGATCATGACCTCGTCCTCCACGAGGAAAACTGAACAGCCCGCCGGCCGTATCGCTGTCATGATGGAATCCTTGCCCGTCCCTGAAATAGGCTCGCAAATAACATTACAGCGCGCAACGCAAACGTTTGGGATTTGGTCGTTTTCCAGCGCCGACCGCCGTTCGTCGCATCGCCCCGCTGAAGCATTACCCGCAGTCAGCGAGGTGTGGCGATACAGCCAGATACCCCGGTCGGCGCCACCAGCACGTTAGCCGCGCGGCGTTGCCGATTATATGGGAAGGTGCCAACGCCAAATCAGAGTGCTGGTTCCTGACGAGGAACAAAACGCAACGGGAAATTTTTCCTTAACGCGGTATTTCGGATTTCAATGGCATCAAGCAGAGCAAGATTCCGTGCTGCTGCCCAGAGACGCTGACGAACATGGCCGTGAAGTCAGATCCGACCGAGAAGATGATGTTTCAGCTCACCCTGCGGCGGCGAGGGGTGAGCGATCAGGCGGTGCTCCGCACCATGGAGGAGGTGCCGCGCGAGCTGTTCGTCGATCCGCGCGATCGCGGCGAGGCCTATCGCGACAGCGCGCTGGCGATCGCCTGCGGGCAGACCATCAGCCAGCCCTTCGTCGTGGCCTACATGACCGAGCAGCTGCAGCTGCAGAAGGACCACCGCGTGCTCGAGATCGGCACCGGCTCGGGCTACCAGGCGGCCGTGCTGTCCCGGCTGTGCAAGCAGGTCCTGACCATCGAACGTTACCGGACGCTGGCCGACGGCGCCCGCAAGCGCCTCGAAACGCTCGGCTATTACAACATTGAGGTGCTGCTCGGGGACGGCTTCGATATCCCGGCCGGGGCAGGTGATTTCGACCGCATCATGGTCACTGCGGCGATGGAGCAGATCCCGGAGAAACTCCTGGAGCGGCTCGATCCGGGCGGCATCCTGATCGCCCCGGTCGGACCGCATCAGGGCACCCAGACCCTGGTCCGCGTGGTGCGGACGGAGAACGGCTTCGACCGCAAGGACCTGGTCGACGTCCGCTTTGTGCCGGCGCTGCCGGGAATCGCGCGCGAATTGTAAATTTGGCGATTTGCCGCTTGGCGCCAACGCCTTATTCGCAGGGTTAAGCGGTTATTTACTCGGTACGTGTTTACTCAAAACAGTCTTTTGTTGCGTACGAGTGAGTAACCATGTCCGGGGTTGTTGAGTTGCTTCGCTCGCGTCGCGTGCCGCAGGTTGCGGTGCTGACGCTGATGTCCATGGCTTTTGCCGGTTGCAGCGCCGACATGTCGTCGCGCTTCTCGCAAAACTCCTACTCGCAAAATCCGTTTGCGTTTGATCCGCAGCCGACCGGCACCGTGCAGCAGGCACAGCCGCCGCGCGAGCTGCCGCAATACGCGCGGCCGCACAGCCAACCGCAGTATTCCCAGTATCAGTCACAGCCATTGCCGCCGCCGGTTGCGGCGCCGCAATCCTATCCGGTCGCCGGCGCTGGCGTCTCCGGCGGAGGGCGCGGGCTTTCGTCCTACACACCGCCGGCCGCGCGCCCGCAGATCGAAGCAACCGGCACCGTTCCGCGTTCGGTCGCCGCGGCGCATGCCGGGCATAACGGCACCACCATCATCGTCGGCACCAGCGATACGCTGGAGCTGCTGGCGCGCCGCTACAACGTCTCGTCGGCCGAGATCCTGCGCGCTAACGGCTACAAGGGACCGCGCGCACTGTCGCCCGGCCAGCAGCTGATCATTCCACGCCCGACGGCGTCAGCTGCGGCGCCTGCGATGGCGGCGCCGGCCGCGCGTCCTGTTGCCGTGGCAGCCGCGCCTGCCGGCATCCACTACGTCAACCGCGGCGACACCCTGCACAGCATCGCGCGCCAGCACCACATCCCGGTCGCCGATCTCGCGCGCGCCAACAATCTCGATCAGTCGGCCCGGCTCAGCCTCGGCATGAAGCTCGTCGTGCCCGGCGCCAAGACTGCGATGGCGGCTCCCGCGCCCGTTGCGCAAGCTGTTGCTGCGGCACCGGTCGCAGTCGCCCCGGCACCGACCCTGGCAGCCCCGAAGGTCGTCGCCACCGCGCTGCCGCAGCAGAGCGCGCGGCTGGTTCAGCCGACCGCGACTGTGGAACAGCCCGCGGCTGCCGTAGAAGCGCCCGCAGCCACCAAGTCGAGCGAAGCCACCGGCGCATTGCCGACCTTCCGCTGGCCGGTGCGCGGCAAGGTCATCACCGCCTATGGCTCGAAGACCAACGGCAAGGTCAATGACGGCATCAACGTCGCGGTGCCCGAAGGCACGCCGGTGAAGGCCGCCGAAGACGGCGTCGTCGCCTATTCGGGCAACGAGCTGAAGGGCTACGGCAATCTGGTGCTGGTCCGCCATTCCAACGGCTACGTCACCGCCTACGCCCATGCCAGCGAGATCCTGGTCAAGCGCGGCGATACCATCAAGCGCGGCCAGGTGATCGCCAAGTCGGGCCAGTCGGGTGAGGCGGGCTCACCGCAGCTCCATTTCGAAATTCGCAAGGGATCGTCGCCGGTCGATCCGCTCCAGTTCCTCAACGGCGCGTAAGTCACGCGCCGGGACTTCCAAGGGACTTCCAAGTCTCACAACAAAGACAACGGGGGAAGCGCAAGCCTCCCCCGTTTTGTTTTGGTCGAGCGCAGGTGCGATCCCGCTTTCGGAATATCGCTACAGATCGTTCCGGATCATGCGCTATAGCCCCGTTCCGATGGAATCGGAACGGGGCAATAGATTCTTCTTTTGACGCGTTTTCTTCACGCGAACCGGTATCCACTTCGCTCGAAAACGCTCTAGAAGTCGAACGTCATGCCGGTGGTCACGGCCGACGCCTTGTTGCCCGCGACAACATTGTTGTTGGCGTCACGCCCGCACACGCCATAGCCGTGACCGCTCACGCCGAGGCAGTAGTGTGCGCCGGGGCCGTTGCGCAGATAACTGCCGACAAGATACCAGGCCACGACCGGGCTGAAGTGGTACTTGACACCAGCTGCATATTGATCGGCGCTGCTGTCGAGCGTGTTGAGCGCAAAGTCAGCCGATCCCGCAGCCGGAGTGACGGTGTAGTTGTTGAGCACGCCGGTCCCGGGCGAACCGGGTGAGGCGTTGGCGTGGGCCCATGACGCGCTGACATCCCAGGCGCCGACGGTCTGGGTGGCGCTGAGGAAGTAGCCGTCGCGCGACCGCTCGTTGAAGTCGGCCACGGTGTTCTCGCGCCGCATCACTTCGTAGATGCCGTAGAGCTGCAGCTTGCCGATGCCGTCGTCGAGGCGATATCCGGCGCCGATCTTCGCGGCCCATTCGTTGGCGATGCCGACCGCTCCCGGCGGCACGATCAGCACGCCGCCATTGCTCAACGGCGTGACGGCCTCGTCGCCGGTGCGGTTGGTGCCCTCATGCATCTCGTAGGCGGCGATCGCCGTGAACGGTCCCTGATTGTAGGTCAGCGACGCGCTGTAGAGGTTGCCATAGGAGCCGTCGGTGCAGCCTTCCGGCGCCGAGGTCAGCGGGAAGCCGCTGCCGCTGCCGCGTGCGGAGGTGCCGGGGCAGTTGAAATCGCCGAGCGCGAAATCGCTGTTGTCCTTTGCGGTGTTCTGCCCTGGCGAGATCATCAGCGTGGCCTGGAAGCCGTTCCAGAACGGCGATTCGTACCAGATCGCGTGGGCCGCGCGCCAGTCGAACTTCGCACGCAGGTCGCCGCCGGTATTGCCCATGATCGAGTTGTAGTCGCCGAGCGTCGCCGAGAACGGATCGAACTTTGATGTCGATTTCTTGTAGGGCGTATCCGATTTGCCCGCCTTGATCGTGCCCCACGGCGTTGCCATCCCGATGAAGCTGTCGCGCGTCCCGAACGCGGCACGCTCGGTCGGAACCGCGGCGACCTCGACGAGGGATTCAAACTGGGCGACGGCGGCCCACCCGGCGTAGCCATAGGGTTCGAGATCGTGACGCGCGTTGATGCCGAAAAAGGTGAGGTTGCTCGCCACGCCGGTCTTGGTGCCCTGGTCGAACACACCGGGATTGAAGACGTCACCCGACAGATCCACGTGGCCGTAGAGCGTGACGGTCGTGTTGTCGACGAAGGCGTTGCTGCCCGGTGCCTTGCTGTAGAGTGGCGCGCCACCGATGCTGACGATGGGCCGCTCGGGCGGCTGCTTCGGGGAGGGCGCGACCCAGGCGTGCTGCACCGGGTTGCCCTTTGGCGGCGAGCCTGTCGAAGCGGGCTCGGCGGGACGGCTCGCGATGTGATTTACGCGGTCCCTTAGCTGCGCATTCTCCTTGGCGAGCTTCGCATTGTTTCGTTCGAGTGCATCCAGGCGCGCCATCACGTCGTCCAGTGTCGCTGCCTGTACCGGCTGTTGCGCGAGCACGAGGCAGATCGCCGTGAATGCGGTTCCGGCGAGAAATACCTTCTTCATTTGATCCCCCCTTTGCCAATCGCCTCAGCGGGGTGCTGGGCGACACAAAGTGAGGGAATGTTAATGTATACCAAACACCAGATACACGGATGCCAGCAATGCCGGGGAGATAATCACCTGCTGTGATATAGGAGGTACAATAATACTAATGCACTGCATCAATTTGTCGCAGGGGGATTTTGGAATAGAATTCATGAGACTATCAAGTGTCAGATTTAGAACGATAAAATATGATCCTCCGATTGAGACAGGTGTACTGACAAATTATGGTTGCGATGCAAAATTGTCGACCCGTTCTGGGATAATGGATTCCAGAAACTGCGCTGTCTGGGACGAATTCAAGCCTCGCGAGAGGCCTAGACCGACGGCCAAGGGCCGCGCCCGGCTGCGAGACGCTCGACCATGTCGGTCAGGAATTGCGGCGGTCCATTCGCGTGCCAGTCCCCGTCGGACTGCAGCAACAGGGGACGGCGAGTGTCGCGGCTGAAGGCTTCGAGCCACGCGCGCGCCTTTGCTTTCGGACGAGCGCCGACGGCAACCGCGACGTCGACCGGAATGGTGCGCCAGACGAAGCTCGCCGGAAGAAAGATCAGATCGGATTTATCCGGACGCATCCACTCGGGCAGCGGGCTCGTCGGAGCAAGCCAACCGCAGACGAAATTCCGGCACGGGTCGACCGGACGCTCCTCGTAGATCGCGCATTGGCCCGCACGGCTGAACGGACAGGGATGACCCGGATAGACGTCGTGGTCGCGAATCCGGATCTTCAGCCAGCCGTCGCAGCAAGCCGTACAGTCGCCACATCGTCTCTTGGTCGTGCTTGGATCGGCCGGCATGGAGCGAGTGTACCCATGCCGCGCCGAATTCAGAAGGCCGGTGGCCGGCCCAAATCGCGATTCGGGCTACGCCCCTGCGAGCCGCACGCCGAGCCGCCCCGCCAGTTCCTGGGTGTATTGCCAGGCGACGCGGCCGGAGCGCGATCCGCGAGTGGTCGACCATTCAAGCGCCTCGCGCTCGAGTTCGTCCTCGGCGATCTTGATGCCGTAATGGTCGCAATAACCCTTCACCATCGCGAGGTACTCGTCCTGGCTGCAGCGATGGAAGCCGAGCCAGAGGCCGAAACGGTCAGACAGCGACACCTTCTCCTCGACCGCTTCGCCCGGATTGATCGCGGTCGAGCGTTCGTTCTCGATCATCTCGCGCGCCAAGAGATGCCGCCGGTTCGAGGTCGCATAGAGGATGACGTTGTCGGGGCGCCCCTCGATACCGCCTTCGAGCACCGCCTTCAGCGATTTGTAGGAGGCGTCGTTGCCGTCGAAAGAGAGGTCGTCGCAGAACACGATGAAGCGGAAGGAGGAGTTGCGCAACAGCTCCATCAGGCCGGGCAGGCTTTCGATGTCCTCGCGGTGAATCTCGATCAGCTTGAGCCGATCGGCCGGCTTGCGGTCGACATTAATGCTGGCATGGGTGGCCTTCACCAGGGACGACTTGCCCATGCCGCGGGCGCCCCACAGCAGCGCATTGTTGGCGGGCAGTCCGTTGGCGAAGCGCTCGGTGTTCTCCATCAGGATATCGCGCATCCGGTCGACGCCCTTGAGCAGGCCGATCTCGACGCGGCTGACGCGTGGCACCGGGGCCAGGCGCCCATCCGGGTGCCAGACAAAGGCGTCGGCGACGCCGAACGACTCGGCCGGATCGGCGGCGGGGGAGGCAGCCGAAAGTCGGCTCGCAATGTTCTCCAGGGCGTTCGCGATCCGCTCGGCGGTCGCGCCGTCGAGCGGCGTTTCCGGGCGTTTTGTCGCGGCTTTCGCAGCGCGTTTGCCGGCGGTTTTGGGGGCTGTTTTACTGGTGGTTTTCTTGGCTTTTTTCGGCATTTGTCCAGTTCCTGACGGCGCAGCCTTATCGGGCTGGCGGCGGTCCCGCAAGCGCCCTAAATGAAGGTCCGTTAACGTTGCAATTGGGACCGCGGCCGCTATAGTCCGCGCGAATTTGTCCGGACCGCCATACCGCCCCGAAACCGAGGGCGCTGCCGGTTCTTTCCCGTCTTATCCGAGGATCGTCCGAATGCTGATTACTCCTGCGTTTGCTCAGGCTGGAGCTGGCACTGATACCAACAGCATGTTGATGTCGCTGCTGCCATTCGCGCTGATCTTCGTCATCATGTACTTCCTGATTCTGCGCCCGCAGCAGAAGAAGGTGCGCGATCATGCGGACCTCGTGAAGAACATCCGCCGCGGCGACACCGTGGTGACCACGGGCGGCCTCGTCGGCAAGGTGACCAAGGTGGTCGACGACGACCAGATCGAGTTCGAGATTTCGGACGGCGTTCGCGTGCGGCAGATGCGCCAGATGATCTCGGGCGTGCGGACCAAGGGTGAGCCGGCGAAGGGCGACGCCAAGGACGAGGCGTCCGCGAGCTGATTGCCGCGGAGCCTTTTGCCGAATCTGACAGGTCAATTCGATGTTGTATTTCACGCGGTGGCGAGCGCTGGCGATCATCCTGACAGCGCTGGTGGTCTGCCTGTGCGCCGTGCCCAATTTCTTTCCCGAGGCGCAGGTCAAGACCTGGCCGGCCTGGGCGCAGCGGCGCCTCGTGCTTGGCCTCGACCTGCAGGGCGGCTCGTATCTCTTGCTCGAGGTCGACTCCAACTACGTGAAGAAGGAGAAGCTCGAACAGGTTCGTGACGATGTCCGGAAGGCGCTGCGTGACGCCAAGATCCTCTTCAGCGGGGGCGTGCAGGTCCGCAACGACGCTGTCGAAGTCCGGATCTCGAAGGAATCCGATGTTCCGGCGGCGTTGGCCAAACTTCGGGAAGTCGCGCAGCCGATCGGCGGCCTGCTCGGCTCCAGTGGCCAGCGCGATGTCGACGTGACCGATGCGGGGGGCGGCCTGATCCGCCTGACCCTGTCGCAGCCAGCGATGATCGAGCGGATGCGCAAGACCATCGAACAGTCGATTCAGATCGTTGAACGTCGCGTCAACGAGCTCGGGACCGTCGAACCCCTGATCCAGCGTCAGGGCACCGATCGTATCCTGGTGCAGGTGCCGGGCCTGCAGGATCCGACCCATCTGAAGGAGCTGCTCGGCAAGACCGCGAAGATGGAATTCCGCATGGTCGACACCACGGTGTCGGCCGATCAGGGCGTGGTGCCGCCGGATTCAGAGCGGCTCATGAGCGCATCGCCGCCGCCCGTTCCGTACATTGTGAAAAAGCAGGTGCTGGTTTCCGGAAGCGAGCTGTCCGATGCCCAACCCGGCTTTGACCAGCGTACGGGCGAGGCGATCGTCAGCTTCAAATTCAATACGTCGGGCGCCCGCAAATTCGCTCAGGCGACCGCCGAGAACGTCGGCCAGCCGTTTGCGATCGTGCTCGATGGCAAGGTGATCTCGGCGCCCGTGATTCGCGAGCCGATCACCGGCGGACAGGGCCAGATCTCCGGTAGCTTCACCGTGCAGTCGGCCAACGATCTGGCGATCCTGATGCGCGCCGGCGCGCTGCCGGCGCCGCTGACCGTGGTCGAGGAGCGCACCGTCGGTCCCGGCCTCGGGCAGGACTCGATCGAAAAGGGCGAGCTCGCGGCCTATGTCGGCTCGATCCTGGTCATCGTGTTCATGCTGCTGACCTATCGGCTGTTCGGGGTGTTCGCCAACATTGCCGTGGCCATCAACGTCGCCATGATCTTCGGGCTGCTGTCGCTGCTCAACGCCACGCTGACCTTGCCCGGCATCGCCGGCATCGTGCTGACCGTCGGCATCGCGGTCGACTCCAACGTGCTGATCTATGAGCGTATCCGCGAGGAATTGCGCGGCGGCCGCAACGCGATTTCGGCAATCGACGCCGGCTTCAAGCGGGCGCTGGCGACCATCCTCGACTCAAATATCACCACCTTCATCGCTGCCGCCGTGCTGTTCTACATCGGCACCGGACCGGTGCGCGGCTTTGCCGTGACGCTCGGTATCGGCATCATCACCACGGTGTTCACCGCCTTTACCCTGACGCGCCTGATCGTCGCCGGGTGGGTGCGGTGGAAGCGGCCGCAAACCGTGCCGATCTGAGAGGCCTGTTGTGACTCATATCGTTCTCATTGGCCTTGGCATCCTGATCGCCGTGCTGACCGTGGTCGCGGTGCTCGGCCTGCTGCCGTCGCTGCGTATCGTGCCCGACGATACGCATTTCGATTTCACGCGCTTCCGTCGCATCAGCTTCCCGATCTCGGCGCTGCTCTCGATCGTCGCGATCACGCTGTTCTTCACCCACGGCCTGAACTTCGGCATCGACTTCAAGGGCGGCACACTGCTGGAAGTGCGGGCCAAGTCCGGCACCGCCGACATCGCCGGGATGCGCACGACCTTGAACGGTCTTGGTCTCGGCGAGGTGCAGTTGCAGCAGTTCGGAGGTCCGGCCGAAGTCCTGATCCGCGTCGCCGAGCAGCCCGGCGGCGATAAGGCGCAACAGGATGCGGTGACGAAGGTGCGGGGCGCGCTCGGCGAATCCGTCGAATACCGGCGAGTCGAAGTGGTAGGACCGCGGGTCTCGGGCGAATTGCTGGCGTTCGGCATGCTCGGCCTGATGCTCGCGATCGTCGGCATCCTGATCTATCTCTGGTTCCGGTTCGAGTGGCAGTTCGCGCTCGGCGCCATGATCGCCAACGTCCACGATATCGTGCTGACGATCGGTTTCATGTCGATCACTCAGGTCGATTTCGATCTCACCAGTATCGCGGCGCTGCTGACAATTCTCGGTTATTCGCTCAACGATACCGTCGTCATCTACGATCGTATCCGCGAGATGCTGCGGCGTTACAAGAAGATGCCGATGCCGCAGCTTCTCAACGAATCGATCAACTCGACGCTGTCGCGCTCGATCATCACCCACGTCACCGTGACCCTGGCGCTGCTCGCGCTGCTGCTGTTCGGCGGCCAGGCGATTCACAGCTTCACCGCCGTGATGATGTTCGGCGTCGTGCTGGTCGGCACCTACACCTCGATCTTCATCGCGGCGCCGATCCTGATCTATCTCGGCGTTCACACCACGCGGGGCGAGGCGCAGGATGCGCCGGCCAAGAAGCCGGACGCGGCGGCAGCCAAGAAGTAGCCGGTCATGAGCAACTCCTCGGACGCTCCCCATCTTCCGAGGTCGGCGCCGATCGAGGCTTACGGCAAGGGCGGCTTCGCGTTCGCCGATATGTCGCACCGCGGCTCGCTGCTGTGCCTGCCTGACGCGATCTGGGCCTGGCCGGTGACCAGGCCGCAGGAGATCGACGAATATTCGCTGCAGAAGGTGTTCGCATCAGCCAATGCGATCGACACGCTGATCGTCGGCACCGGCACCGAGGTCTGGGTGCCGCCAAAGGGCCTGCGCGAGGCCCTGCGCGCGGTGCGGGTGGTGCTCGACCCGATGCAGACCGGCCCCGCGATCCGCACCTACAACATCATGCTGGGCGAGCGGCGCCGCGTCGCGGCGGCGCTGATCGCGGTGCCATGAGCGCCGCGGAGGCGCCAAAGGACGGCGCGGCCTTCTGCGCCGATCTGGTGCGCACCCATGACTTCGTGCGCTACGCGTCGACCCTGTTCATGCCGGGACCGGAACGCCGGGCGTTGCTTGCGCTCTACGCCTTCAACATCGAGGTCTCGCGCGTGCACGAGCAGGTCAGCCAGCCGCTGCCCGGCGAGATGCGGCTGCAATGGTGGACCGACATGCTGGCCGGGGCAGGGCATGGCGGTGTCGAAGGCAATCCTGTCGCAGCCGAACTGCTGCAGGCGATCCGCACTCACCGCCTGCCGGTCTCGCCGTTGTCGCAGCTGGTCGAGGAGCACCAGTTCGATCTCTACAACGACCCGATGCCGTCGCTGGCCGCGCTCGAGGGCTATCTTGACGCCACGGCGTCTGGGCTGTTCTCGGAGGCCACGCGCATCGTGGCGCGGCCATCGGAGGCGATCGATCACCTGGCCCGTCATGCCGGCCTTGCCCAGGGCATGGCGCAGGTCATCGCGGGTCTGGGCCGCGACGCCGCGCGGCAACAGCTGTTTCTGCCGCTACCGCTGCTTCAGCAGCACGGCAGCAGCAAGGAGGAGGTGTTTGCCGGCAAGCCGACGCCGAACATCCGTGCGGCGATCGATCAGCTCGCGGACGAGGCACAGGGCCATCTCAGGACCGCATTCGGGCTGCTCGCGGATGTGCCATCCGGCGTGCGGCCGATCTTTCTGCCGCTCGCTTATGTCAGGCGCGAACTGAACCGGGCGAGGAGGGCTGACAACGATCCGTTCCTGCCGCAACCGGTCTCACGCCTGCGCACGCTCTGGACGTTGTGGCGGGCTGCGCGCACCGAGGAATTCGGTCGCTAAGGCATCATCCCGAAAAGCGCGAAACGTTTGCGTGGAGATGATGCTCAACTCCGCTCTTTCGAGATGTGCTTGGTGAATATCCGGATCGTCGCGCCCTTGACCACCGGACCGCTGTCAAAGATGTCGGATGCGATCATCTCGATGGCGTCGCGCAGCGCAACGAATTGCGCCTGCCGGGCCAGGCTCGGTGTTCCGCGCGTGCCCGCCAGCTCGTCCATTGCGGCATCGCTGATCTGGCATTCAATTTCCTGATCGCCGTGCATCATGGTGAATCCGAACGCCAGGCGTTCGGAATTGTATCCCCCGATACGGCCACGGGTGAGTGGCATTAAGCTTGTCCCTTGAGCGCGCTAGCCTTCGCAAGATTGGCGTTTCGCGCTGCGTTTGTCGAGAGTGCGCGCGCTAAAGCGCGATGAGATCGGGTTGGATCGTCGTCGCGCTTTAGCTTGTTGTTTGAGCATGATCTTTTCGGAAAACCGCTTCGCACTTTTCCGGATCATGCTTTAACGCGCCGGCCGATCCATCTCGGCCACTTCAAAATTGAAGCGATCGCGCAGATTCTTGCGTTGCTCGAGGATGTCCTTGAGGAACTCGCGATCGGCGTCGCTGCGCATCATCGGCTCGATCAGGTCGATCTGGTTCATGGCGACGAGCTGCAGGATTTCGGTGCGCGGCTTGCCGGCCGCATCGCGCGGCAGCGCATGCACGATCTGGATGTGCTCGGGCGGCTTGACGCCCTTGGCTGCAGCAAGCTCGCTGCGCAGCGTCCTCTCCAGCGCGGACTGGTCGGCCTCGACGAACGCATAGAGTCCGACGCCGACGCGCCGGTCGGCAAAGGCAACGATCGCGGTGTCGCGCACATCCGGATTCCTGCGGATCAGATCGACCAGCACCGGGGCGTCGTTGACCAGCCGCCGGCCGCCGCCCTCGCGGTCGGTGAAATTGAAGATGCCGCGGGTCACAGCCTGATAGACCTTCTTGCCGGTCCTGAGCCAGATGCTGGCGACCGCCGACTTCTTGGCGAGCACCTTGCGCTCCTTCGGCGTCAACGCCTCCGGCGCGTAGCTGCGCTTGTGCTTCAAGAGATGCCGCAGATCCTCATAGGCCGCGATGCGGAACAGCCGGCTTCGGCTCTTGAAGCAGGCGGCGAGCTGGAAGTCGGTGAGGTAGGCGCGGCCGTCGCGGCCGACCAGCCAGTTCTGCTCCTTGGCGAGGTCGTTGTGGCAGATGCCGGCGCGATGCAGCTTGCGCAACGCCGCCTTGGCCGAGCGGAAATAGGCGACGTCGCCGTGCGGCTTCGCCAGATGCAGCGCCGCGCCGTCGATGAAGCCGCGCACCAGCGCGCGCTTGCCGGCCCACAGCAATTTGGGGCCGACATCGAGGTCGCGCGCCAGCGTCAGCGCGCGGCGCTCGCGCGAAAACAGATGCAGCGCGACAGCGAACGACCAGAACGGCACCTGGTCGAGCCGGCGCAGCACGCCGTCGACCTCGCCGTCGTCGGCGCGGAAGCGGCCGCGCTCGACGGTCGAGAACACATCGCGCTTGAGCAGGACACCCTGGCGCCATCGCGCCGACAGGGTCGCGTCGTCGTCTTTCGGCAAGCTCATGATGGTCAGGCCGCCGCTGCAATACGCAGGTGCTCTGCGATCCAATGGTCGAGGTCGACGAGCGCCCGCGCGCTGATCGCTTGCTTCTTGGCGACCGTCTTCTCGTTGCCGCGCAGTCGCGAGCCGTCCGGTTTCTTGGTCGGAGGACTGGCCAGCGGCGGGAACAGACCGAAATTGATGTTCATCGGCTGGAACGAGCGCGGGCCGGATTCGATGGTTTCGATATGGCCGCCGGTGATGTGGCCGAGCAACGCGCCGAGTGCGGTCGTGGCCGGCGGCGGCGTCAGCGCGGCGCCGCGCGTGTCGGCGGCGGCGCAGAGCCCGGCAATCAGGCCGACGCTGGCCGACTCGACATAGCCCTCGCAGCCCGTCATCTGCCCGGCGAAGCGCAGCCGCGGCTGCGCGCGCAGCCGCAATTGCCCGTCGAGCAGCTTTGGCGAATTGAGGAAGGTGTTGCGATGCAGGCCGCCGAGGCGGGCGAATTCCGCCTGCTCGAGGCCCGGGATGGTGCGGAACACACGCTGCTGCGCGCCGTGCTTCAGCTTGGTCTGGAAGCCGACGATGTTGTAGAGCGTGCCGAGCTTGTTGTCCTGCCGCAGCTGGACGATCGCATAGGGCTTGACCGTCGGATTGTGCGGATTGGTCAATCCAACCGGTTTCATCGGCCCGTGGCGCAGCGTTTCGTGACCGCGTTCGGCCATCACCTCGACCGGCAGGCAGCCGTCGAAATAGGGCGTGTTGGTCTCCCAATCCTTGAAGTCGACCTTCTCGCCATCGAGCAGCGCCGCGACGAAGGCGTCATACTGCTCCTTGGTCATCGGGCAGTTGATGTAGTCGGCGCCGGTGCCGCCGGGGCCGACCTTGTCGTAGCGCGACTGAAACCAGGCCACCGACATGTCGATGGAATCCCTGTGCACGATCGGCGCGATCGCATCGAAGAACGCGAGCGCGCTCTCGTCGGTCAGCTGCCTGATGGCGTCGGCGAGCGGCGCCGAGGTGAGGGGACCGGTGGCGACGATGACGTTGCTCCAGTCGGCCGGCGGCAGGCCGGCGACTTCCTCGCGGCTGATCTCGATCAGCGGATGTTCGTTCAGCGCCTTGGTGACGGCGGCGGAAAAGCCGTCGCGGTCGACCGCCAGCGCGCCGCCGGCGGGCACCTGGTTGGTATCGGCCGAGCGCATGATCAGCGAGCCCAGCCGCCGCATCTCGGCGTGCAGCAGCCCGACTGCGTTGTTGGCGGCATCGTCGGAGCGGAAGGAGTTCGAACAGACCAGTTCGGCGCAGCCTTCGGTCCGGTGCGCCTCGGTCATCCGGTGCGGGCGCATTTCATGCAGGACGGCGCGGATGCCGGCATTGGCGACCTGCCAGGCGGCTTCCGAGCCGGCGAGCCCCGCGCCCACGATGTGCACGGGTTGGGAAGAGGATTGATGCGGTGTCATCGCGCAGCGTTAGCGCGTTTTGATTCCATATGCATCTGAAACCGCGCCAAAAACGATAACGCCCGCTGCAGGAGCGGGCGTTATCCGTTCATCAGATGGCTTGCGGCCGATTAGCCGTTGTAGGTACCGGCGGCAACGCGCGGAATGTCCGAGCGGTCGAGGCCGATATCGGCCAGTTCGCGATCGCTGAGCTGGGACAGTTCGCTGACATTGCGCTGATAATCCCGGAAAGCCTGGATCATGCGGATGAGCGAGAGCAACATGGTAGTCTCCTAGTAGTTCCGATTCAGCTTTTCAACGCCTCACCGTTGAAGTGAATATAGATGATATGGTGCAGCGCGGTAGCTCCAATGGTGCGATGCAGCTAGGCTCAAAACGCATGGCGGAGGTAAGCTTCGATTAACCGTTCCGGGTATCGCGGGCCGCTCTCCGGACGGACGTTCCAAGGAATCTGCATCTCCCGGAGAAATATTCCTGAGATCAGTAGGTTAATAGAATTTCAGCGTGTCTAAAGACTTTGCTTACGTGGTAATTAAGGACCGTTCAATCAACTTCTGGCGCACCCATTAGAGACGGATCACTTCGATGTGTTCCATGCGTGATTCGCATGCAGAATCGTGACATAAGAATGATCATTAGTTCATTGTATCATCTCGATGGTGCTGAATGATTGCAGCGTCAATCGGTCGCATTGACCCGAGAGGTAGTTCGATCCTGTGTCTACCTCATATTTGGCTTTCGATCGGCATGTCGCGCAGATCGATTTGCTGATTATCGGAAGCGCACTTCGGTTGAAGTGAACAGCTGCGGCAAAGCTAATGCGGCGGCGCTTCCTTACGGACATGTAATCAAAACACTATGCAACGCATGCGCGATCCGCGCGCAACGCTCATCACATTTGGATCGCACGAAGTTCATTCTGAACGCTGCTGGGAACAGCGATAAATCGTTCTGCAGATTCCGCAATCACGCTGGTTTCTGTTCAAGAACAAAAGATGGAACATCTCATGATCAAGACATTGATCGCAGCAGCCACCGTAGCTGCCGTTGCTTACGCCGTCGCTCCCGCTCAGGCCGCACATCATCATCATGCGGGCCTCGGCTGCAGCGGTGACAACCTCGGCAAGACCGAAGCCGCTGTCGAAGCTATGGCCGACAACGAGGTCAAATTCGCGGCGGAGAAGGAAGTCTCGCTCGCCCAGGACGCGATGCTGAACAACAAGTGGGGCGCTTGCGGCGCGCACCTCAGCAAGGCTGCAGAAGCCAGCATGGCGAAGTAAGCTTTTGATCATGGCGATAAGGGCCGATTGCCTGGGGCGATCGGCCCTTTTTGATTCATCCGTGCAGCATCAGCGCTGATCGAACCAGCGCCGAAGTTCGGGCTTCTCGTCTTGGCTGTCGTTCCTGGCTCGCCGCTACGCAAGCCGGTACGAACTCCAAAGCGCTATGGCGCCTTGGCGAGTTGGGTCGCGAAGTAGCCGATCGTCCGAGCGTAAATCTCGCTCTTGTTCCACTGCTGGATCACCGCAAAATTCTCGCTGCCGGGCTCCCAGCCCTTGCCCTGCTTCCAGCCATGGCTCTTCAGGAAGTTCGCCGTCGACGCCAGCACGTCGGGCACGTTGCGCAGGAGATCGCGCTTGCCGTTGCCGTCGAAGTCGACCGCGAACTTGATGTAGGACGACGGCATGAATTGGGTCTGGCCGAGCTCGCCGGCCCAGGCGCCGCGCATCTCCTGCGGCGCAAGGTCGCCGCGCTCGACGATGCGCAACGCATCCATCAGCTCGGCCTTGAACATGTCGGAGCGGCGGCAATCATAGGCGAGCGTCGCCAGCGAACGCATGGTCGCAAACTTGCCGGTGTTGACGCCGAAATCGGTCTCCAGCCCCCAGATCGCGACCAGGATTTCACCCGGCACGCCATAGGCCTCCTCGATTCGCGACAACACCGAGCCGTAGCGCTTCATCATGTCGGAGCCGCGGTTGAGGCGCGGCGGCACCATGCGGCCGGAGAACTGCTCGAACGTCTGGCTGAACACCTGCTGCGAATGGTCGCGCGCCAGGATCGCCTTGTCCTGCGTGACGCCATTCAGCCCGGCCTGGATCGCGTTCTGCGAAATGCCCTTCGCCGCAGCCTCCTTCTTGAAATCGTCGAGCCAGGACTCGAACGTGCCCGTGCCACACGGGGCGGCGAGCGCGGACGCCGTCGAGGTCACGAGCCACGCCCCGATGGCGAGCGTGCGAAGGGAAAGGTGAGAGGTCATCAGGCAATTCACTCCGGAGTCTGCGATGTTATCGATTGGTCGCGGAATCCGGCGGTATGTTCGCGGCAACAGCGGCCAAAACAAGGCTCTTGATCGATCGATCTATCTCAGATGGCACTGCAATTGCCACGCCAATCTCACCCCATTTGACGGTCAGGACAACAAAACCGCCGGCCAAGCATCGGCCGACGGTTGCTTTGACGTTCACGAGTTCACGTTCGGCCAGCACTTACCCGCGATCGCTGCGCCGCCACGGGAACAGGTTGGCGGGGAAGTCCGCGGCCGGCTTGCGCTCGCGGGGCTCGGGAATCACCGGCCGCGCATTCGGATCCTTGACGATGACCTCGCGATAGAGATGCCAGGTGGCGTGACCAAGCAGCGGGATCACGACGGCAAGCCCGAGGAAGAACGGGATCGAGCCGAGCAGCAGCAGCACCGCGACGATCAGGCCCCAGGCGGCCATCGGCACCGGGTTCTGTGCCACGGCGCGCATCGACGTCACCATCGCTTCGCCGGCGGTTGCCTGGCGGTCCAGCATCATGGGGAAGGCGACCACGCTGATGCACAGCGCCACGAGCGCGAACAGGAAGCCGACACTGCAGCCGACCACGATCAGCCACCAGCCTTGCGGGGTGGTCAGCACGCGCGCGGCAAAATCGGGAATGTTGGCGGCGGTCTCATAGCCGAACACCGCCGTGTAGATCGCCTGGGCGGTCGCGATCCAGGTCACGAACAGCGCGAACAGCAGCGTTCCGACCCCGAGCATCGCGCCGAATGACGGCGACCGGAATACCTCCAGGGCATCCCATGCGGATGCTTCCCCGCCATCCTCGCGGCGGCGGCTCATCTCGTAAAGACCGATCGCGGCAAACGGGCCGAGCAGGGCAAAGCCCGCGGCCAGCGGAAACAGCAGGGGCAACACGGAATAACCGTGCACGGCGCGCGCCAGCACGAGGCCGAGCACCGGATAGATCAGACAAAGGATGATGGCGTGGCTTGGCACCGCCTTGAAGTCTTCCCAGCCGAGACGCAGCGCATGATGCAAATCGGACAGGCCGATGGTGCGGATGACAGGCGCAGATGCGGCGCCGCTCTGCGTCATCGATGTGACATTGCCTTGGTATTGACTGGCCATGGTCGTTGTCTCCCTCTGGACGGTCGCATTTTGCGCCCGGCGCGCGAGCACAAACGTACCGGCTCTCGAAACGATCACGATCAAGCCAGACGCGAAAGACAAAGCAGGGAACTGGCCGTGTCGCGAACTGTGCATTGAGGCTACTCCCAAACCGCGCCAAAAGCACTCACGCTTAAGTGAAATGTCGCATTGGCAGGCTATGGTGGGGGCGATACACTTTGTCGGCGACCTCGGTCAGGCGTCCCAGCGCCGTCTGGCCTTCACATCTCAACTCTCTTGGGAGCGAACGATGAGCATTTTCGGAAAAATCATGGGCGCGATCTTCGGCAGCAGCGCGAGTGCTGCGCCCGCCGGCGGCACCACCACAGCTCCCGCCGGTGGATCCGGCAGCACGTCGCCGTCTCCCGCCGCAGTGCCCGCCGGTGCGGCGCCCGCCCAGTCCGTTGACGTCGCCCCGATCCTCGACAAGGCGGTCGCCGCGAAGGGCGAGAAGCTCGAGTGGCGGACCTCGATCGTCGACCTGATGAAGGCGCTCGACATCGATTCCAGCCTGTCGGCCCGCAAGGAGCTCGCCAAGGAGCTCGGCTATTCCGGCGACACCAGCGATTCCGCCAGCATGAACATCTGGCTGCACAAGCAGGTGATGGGCAAGCTCGCCGCCAATGGCGGCAAGCTGCCTCCGGACATCAAGCACTGACGGGATCATCATCCCGCGCACGGCCAGGGCCAGCGCCAGCGCGGGCCCTTTTTTATGCGGCGGCGAACATCTATAGATCGGCCAACAACAAGGAGAACGCTCATGACTGATCTCGACCGCCGGACCATGCTTGCGACCGGCGCCTTCGCACTGGCAGGCGCCGCCGCGCAATCCGCGCCGGCCCATGCGCAGGCCGGACCGAAGGCGATATTTCCGGTCCCGGCGGTGACGATCCCGATCGTCGGCGAGGCCGAGGTGTTCCAGGTCCGCCGCATCTACTGCATCGGCCGCAACTATGCGGCGCACGCGATCGAGCGCGGCTCCGACCCGACCCGCGAGCCGCCGTTCTTCTTCCAGAAGCCGACCGACGCGATCCAGAATGTCGCCGTTGGTACCGTCGCCGATCATCCCTATCCCTCGCTGACCAAGAACTACCACCACGAGGTCGAGCTGGTCGCGGCGCTGAAATCCGGCGGCACTAACATCCAAGCCGACAGGGCGCTCGATCACGTCTATGGCTACGCGCTCGGGCTCGACATGACGCGGCGCGATCTGCAGAACGGCATGGCCGCGGAGAAGAAGCCGTGGGAGATCGGCAAGAGCTTTGACCACGCGGCGGTGCTCGGGCCGATCCATCCGGCTGATAAGACCGGCCACTTCACGCAAGGCGCGATCTCGCTCGCGATCAACGGTACGGTGCGGCAGAGCTCCGATCTGAAGAACATGATCTGGAGCGTAGCCGAGCAGATCGCAAAGCTGTCCGAGGCGTTCGAGCTGAAGGCCGGCGACATCATCTATTCCGGCACGCCGGAGAATGTCGGCCCGGTCGTCAAGGGCGACGTGCTGCTTTGCAAGCTCGAGGGCTTGCCGGACATGTCGATCAAGATCGTCTGACGGACAAGGCGCTAGCCCGCGAGATCCGCATATTCCGGATGCTTGCTGAGATAGTCCACCACGAAGCTGCAGCCGGCGATCACCTTGTGGCCGTCGGCGCGGATCAGCTCCAGCGCTCCCTTGACCAGCTCCGATGCGATGCCGCGGCCGCGCAGGGCGCGGGGCGTCTCGGTGTGGGTGATGATCACGGCCGAGGGCGTCTGCCGGTAGTTCGCAAAGGCGAGACCACCCTCGGTGTCGAGTTCGAAGCGCCTCTCGGCCTTGTTGTCGCGGACGGCAGCCATCGCAAAATCCCGGTTGATTCACAGGCCCTGATCTAAGCGCGTGAACCCACCGGTGCAAAGCCGCGACCAACCCGCAAATTGGCATTTGTGGATTGACGATATGCGCATTTTGGCCTGCCTGACCGCGGCATTGCTCGGCGCCGCCCTGACACTGCCAAATCCTCCGCAAGCCGCCGCCGGCGACGATCCGAACTGGCAGGCCTGCGTCGGCCTGACGACGGCACCTAGCGACCGTGTGACGGCCTGCAACGCCGTAATCGACGGCAAGACCGAGACCGGCAAGCGGCTGGCCGGGGCCTATTGCAACCGCGGCCACGGCCTGACCGAGAAGCGCGAGCTCGACGCCGCGCTCGCCGACCTCAACGAGGCGATCAAGCTCGATCCTGCCTACGCCTGCGCCTATTCCAATCGCGGCCGCGTCTACGCCTTCAAGCGCGATCTCGATCATGCGCTGGCCGACTACGACGAGGCGATCCGTATCGATCCGACCTTCGCGCTGGCCTACAATAATCGCGGCGACGCCTGGGCTACCAAGGGCGATCTCGACCGTGCGCTGGCCGATTTCAGCCTCACCATCAAATACAATCCGCAGCTCGCGACCGCCTATGGCAATCGGGGCTTTGCCTATTTCCGCAAGCGCGATGCGGCGCATGCGATCGCCGACTACACCGCCGAGATCAAGCTCGAGCCCAACGTGCTCGCCTATATCAACCGTGGCAACGTCTATCGCGACATCAATCAGCTCGACCGCGCCGCGGCCGACTATGGCGAGGCCGCGCGGATCGCGCCGACGGACGCGCGCGGCTGGCGCAACCGCGGCCTGATCCGCCTCTATCAGGACGACATCAAGGGCGGAATCGCCGATTACGACAAGGCGCTGCAATACGATCCGAATGACGCCTATTCCTGGAGCAACCGCGGGCTGGGCAAGATGCAGCTTGGCGACAAGAAGGGGGCCGCGGCCGATTTCCGCAAGGCGCTCGAACTGCGCCCGGATCTCAAGACCGCCCAGGAGGCGCTGGAGCGCCTCGGCGCGGCGCGGTGAGGTTCGACGCGGTCGGCCGGCGCTTCTGCGGCGTCGCACACAGCCCGCCAGGGCCTTGCGGGCCGATACGGTTCGATTAGGTTTGATATCAGACATACGCCCCTGAAGCGGCCGGATGGTCGACTGATATGGAGTGGCCGCTGACGTATGCCCCTTGTCGCAAGGAGGTTGGTCATGTCGAACAATCGTTTCTTCAACACACATCGCCCCTGGGAGGATTGGGTCGGCATGCTGCTCGGCGTGCTGATCATGGTCTCGCCCTGGTTTCCGATGCAGGTGAGCGGCGCCGTCGATATCGAGCGCAGCCATCTCGTCCTCAACAGCTTCATGGTCGGCATGCTGGTACTGGGCGTCTCCCAGCTCGAATATGTCGCACTGCATCGCTGGGAGGAGGTGGCGAGCATCCTGCTCGGCCTCTGGCTGATGATATCGCCGTTGGTCTTTGGCTACTCCGAAGACCAGGCGCTGCAGTTCTGGCACATCCTGCTCGGCGCGCTGGTCGCCGTGATCGGCGCGTTGCAGCTCTGGCAGGACTGGAACCTGAGCGAGCAGGAACTGGCCAGGCATCCGCAGTAGCGGTCCGGCCCAAGACCAACGGATTGACCGCCGCCGCGGTATCATGGCGCTGCGGCGGTCGGGCCTTGCCGAAGGCTGCGGCTTGGCGATAAACCGGACAGCACCATCCCCTTGCGGCGCTTGAAGACGCCCGGTTCTGACCGAGGAAATACCCGATGACCGTCCTGATCCTGCCCAGTCTGTTGTGCGTGTCGGCGGGGCAGCAATGAGCGGGGAGGCTTCGACCGCGCCGCGCGGCGGGATCGCGCGGGTGTCGCGCCGGGTGATGAACCTGGCCTACATCCTGACCCAGAACGCCCGCCGCCACGGCGATCGGCCCGGCTTCATCTGGAACGAGAAGGCCTGGTCGTGGCGCCATATCGACCAGAACGTCTCGGCGCTGGCGGCGGCGCTCGCCGCGCGCGGCATCGTCAAGGGCGACCGTATCCTGGTGCATTCCAGGAACTGCGACGAGATGTTCTGGTCGATGTTCGCGGCCTTCCGGCTCGGCGCGGTCTGGGTGCCGACCAATTTCCGCCTGATGCCGGACGAGGTCGCCTATCTGGCAGCAGCCTCGGGCGCCCAGGCGTTTCTGTGCCACAGCGATTTCCCCGAGCACGCCAAGGCGGCCACCAATCCCGCGCTCGAATTCGTCTGGCGGATCGGTGAGGAGGGCACGTTCGGCGAGGCGACGCTCGGCGACGTCATCGCCAAACACGCCGGCGCTGCGGTTGAGAACGTCGCGGTCGAGTACGACGACCCCTGCTGGTTCTTCTTCACCTCCGGCACCACCGGCCGCTCCAAGGCCGCGGTCTTGACCCATGGCCAGATGGCCTTCGTGATCACCAACCATCTCGCCGACCTGATGCCCGGCACCACCGAAGACGACGCCTCGCTGGTGGTGGCACCGCTGTCGCATGGCGCTGGCGTGCATCAGCTGGTGCAGACCGCGCGCGGCGTGCCGACCATCCTGCTGCCGTCGGAGAAGTTCGACATCGCGGAGGCGTTCCGCCTGATCGCCAAGCACCGTGTCAGCAACATGTTCACGGTGCCGACCATCCTGAAAATGATGGTCGAGCATCCCGCTGCCGACCAGCATGATCATTCCTCGCTGCGCTACATCATCTATGCCGGCGCGCCGATGTATCGCGAGGACCAGAAGGCGGCGCTGAGCAAGTTCGGCGGCGTGCTGGTGCAGTATTTCGGGCTCGGCGAGGTCACCGGCAATATCACCGTGCTGCCGCCGGGCCTGCATGATCCCGAGGACGGGCCGCATGCGCGGATCGGCACCTGCGGCTTCGAGCGCACCGGCATGCAGGTATCGATCCAGGGCGACGACGGAAGCGAGCTAAAGCCGCACGAGACCGGCGAGATCTGCGTGATCGGCCCCGGCGTGTTCGCCGGCTATTACGACAACCCCGAGGCCAACGCGAAGGCGTTTCGCGACGGCTGGTTCCGCACCGGCGATCTCGGCCACATCGACGAGGAGGGCTTTGTCTACATCACCGGCCGCGCCTCGGACATGTACATCTCCGGCGGCTCCAACATCTATCCGCGCGAGATCGAGGAGAAGCTGCTGACGCATCCCGCGGTCGGCGAGGTCGCGGTGCTCGGCGTGCCCGATCCGTTCTGGGGCGAGGTCGGCGTCGCCGTCTGTGTCGCGCGCGAGGGGACCGAGGCGGTCGCGGAGGCCGAGCTTGCCGCCTATCTCGCGCCAAAAGTGCCGCGCTACAAGATGCCGAAGCGCTTCTTCTTCTGGGAGGCGCTGCCGAAGTCCGGTTATGGCAAGGTGCCGAAGCGACTGATCCGCGACGAGCTCGAGGCGCGCGGGTTGCTCGAGGTGATTGCCAAATCGACGGGCGCTTGAGGCGATGCGCAGCATCGCCCAGCCCGGCGCTCCCATCCCCGAGCGCATCCAGTGGGTCGCCGCGCGCGGCCGCGCCTTTTCATTCGTGCTGGAAGCCGGCATTCCCTTGCTCGAGGCCGTGCGCCGCGGCTTTGCGGCGGAAGGATTTGCCGGCGGCGTGCTGAGCGCGAAGGCCGGCGCGCTCGGCCCGTTCGCCTATGTGATGCCGGCGCTGTCGAAGGACGGCGTCAACGCTGCGTTCTACAGCGACACGTTCCGTCCCGACGGCGTGACGCGGCTCAAGCTCGCGGCGCTGACCTTTGGCGAACGTGACGGCGCGCCGTTCTTTCACTGCCACGGATTGTGGACCGAGGCCGACGGCCGTTGCAACGGTGGCCACATGCTGCCGGAGGAGACCATCGTCGCCGAGCCGTTCGAGGTGAATGCGTTCGGGATCGACGGCGCGACGTTTCTGGCGGAGCCCGACAGCGAGACCAATTTCAAGCTGTTCGGTCCGGTCGCAACCGAGCCGCGCGGGGCGAAGGCGACGCGCCATGCCTACGCGTTGCGGCTGCGGCCGAACCAGGATTTTGCCTGCGCGCTGGAGGGCTTTTGCCGCCAGCACGGCATTTTGCGCGCGCGGGTGCATGGCGGTGTCGGCTCGACCATCGGCGCCATCTTCACCGACGGCCACAGCGTGGTGCCGTTCGCGACCGAGCTTGCGCTGACCGCAGGCGAGATCGCGCCTGATGCGGATGGCCGGCTGCACGCCGAGCTTGACATCGCGCTGGTCGACTATCTAGGCGGCATCGCCGAGGGACACCTGGTGCGCGGCGACAATCCGGTGCTGATGACGATGGAGCTGGCGCTCGAGGTGCTGGAAGAGACGGAGCGGCCGTAGGGGTGGGGTGAGCTTTCTCCCCACGGTCGTCCCGGCGAAGGCCGGGACCCATACTCCGCAGCAGTTGTTGGAGAGGGACTCGTCCTTCCAGCGTCGCGCAACAATAGTCATTCGGTTATGGGTCCCGGCTCCCGTGCGCAATTGCGCACTAGGCCGGGACGACATCGAATTTGTTGCGCGGTCTGCGAGTAGAACGTTGCTTCGGAAGCGAGGTCTATTGGAATGGCGTGGGGATATGGTTTCGCTTCCGAACCGCGGGGAGTTCGAAGCGCTGGCTGATTTCAATCCGGCTATCTGCAACGAAAGTCGCAAACGGCGTAACCCACTTGCGCGCCGTAGCGCGCTTGAAACGTAAGCCCGCGGCCGACTAGAATTGCGAGAAAGGGGGGCGTCCTGCGGTAGGAGGCTCGTCGATGACGCCACGTTTTGCTTTGATCGTTTTTTCAATTGTATTTGGCTTGGCCGTTACATTCGCCGCGATCACGACGTCCAGGCATATTACGGCTTCTCAGGCTGCCACCACCGCGCGCGCAACTTGATCGGAGAGGCCACGGGGCAAGCGCCGCCGCCTGGTCAACTCAGGCGACGACGCCCGTCTGAGGGCCTCAGGGCGAAGCCCGCGCTCAGCGTAGGCAGCTGTTATGAACGGTTCGTATACCGGCGGGCAATGCGACCGTGGTTCCCTTAGAACGAAGCGTATGCGTTTCGAAACGCAATCGCGCCGGCAATTGAGCGCGGCCGCGTGCGCACGGCATGGCCGTCGTTGCCGCTCTGTATGATCCACTGACCGTTCTGCTGGCCCACGATCTTGCCGACGTGGTGACGCCAAACCACGATCGTGCCGACCGAAGGGCCACCCGCATTGCTGCCGTATCGCGCCCAGGATCGTGCCAGATTGAACTGTGGACCCGGATCGCTACCGACCTGGGTGCGCATGAACCATCCGCACCACGCGGCTGGGCGGCCGGAATGTGCATGATGCCGATGACGGTGATGGCCGCGGGCTTCGGCGGCAGAAGAAGCAAGGGCCGAAAGCACGGCAACCGCAGTCAGAAGTTTACGCATTACAAAGTCCTTCTTGTTGTTGGTAGAGGATCCTTGGTGTGGGGAGGGGCGCAGCGATAATCTGCGATTGGTAGCGAAGGGACCGCATCGGTCCGGCGACGCTCGCGAGGCGGGAACATGGCCCGCTCAGGCCTTTAAGAAATGGGCTATGGCCAAAATATGGCCGGGGTTCCGCGCCCGGCGCGTGTCTGCCACCATATCGTTCCCGTTACGTTCTTGACGGTGCCTTGGCCATCTGAGACCTTGGTTGGCGCGGCCGCTGAGCGCTGGGAGGCAGGACGAATGGCCAGAGGACGAAACCGCCCGATCAACATGCCCGCGCCATACCTGCGGCGGGTCTGGCTCGACCCCGCGCGTATTCCCAACCGCAAGGCCTACCCGTTCGTGCTGCCGCTGCTGCGCGACGATTTCGAGCTGAGCTTCGACAAGGCTATTACCATCATCGTCGGCGAGAACGGCACCGGCAAGTCGACGCTGCTCGAGGGGATCGCCGTGCTGGCCGGCTATGACGACGCCGGCGGCGGCAAGGGCTACATGCCGGTCGATCACGGCAACGCGGTCGAGAAGATGGGCGGCTCGCTTGCGACCGCGCTCCGCGCGAGCTGGCTGCCGAAAATCACCAAAGGCTGGTTCTTCCGCGCCGAGAGCTTCTTCTCGGTCGCCAGATATCTCGACTCCGTCGCCAGTCCCTATGCCGACTTTCTATCGCATTCGCATGGCGAGGGCTTTCTGCGCTTCTTCGAGGAGCGTTGCCAGCGGCAAGGCATCTTCATCTTCGACGAGCCGGAATCCGCGCTGTCGCCGTCGCGCCAGATCGAATTCCTCAAGCTGCTGCACCGGATGAACGGCACCGGCCACTGCCAGGTGATCATGGCCACGCATTCGCCGGTCCTGATGGCCTATCCGAACGCCACGCTGTTGCGGCTCACCAAGTACGGGCTCGAGCCGGTGAACCTGAAGGACACGGATCACTACAAGGTCATGCGCGAATTCTGCGACGACCCGAAGGGGTTCGTCGACGCGGCGATCGCCGAGTGAGGGTGACAGGCAGGCTTGCCTCCCGGGGAAGAAGGAGCCCGCGACTTCGCTCTGGTGCTAGCAGGCGGTCCCCGATCCGGTCTAAACCTCGACCCATAAGCTTCGGCACGCGCTTGGCGGCAGACCGACAGATCAGGGAGACGACATGAGGAGAGCGATCGCGAAGGTTGGCGTCGTGGTGGCGGCGTTGGCCGTGCTAGGGGCCGCCTGGGCCCACGGGCCGACCCGGCAGAAGGTGCGGGAATCCATCGAGATCGACGCGCCGCAGGCCAAGGTGTGGGCGGTGATCGGCAATTTCCAGGACATGAGCTGGCTTCCCGGCGTCAGCAAAACCGAGGGCGAGAAGGGCAACGAGATCGGCGCCACGCGGCGGCTGACGCTTTCGCCCGGCGCCACCGTCGACGAGGAGCTCTACAAATACGAGCCCGAGATGATGAGCTATTCGTACCGGATCACGGCGGTCGACGTGAAGGTGCTGCCGGTCACCAATTATTCCTCGACGCTGTCGCTGTCGCCGGCGCCCGGCGGCAAGACGAAGCTGGAATGGACCGGCGCGTTTTACCGCGGCTTTCCGAACAACGACCCGCCGCCGGAACTGAGCGACGAAGCCGCGGTGAAGGCGGTGAGCGGGCTCTACCGCACCGGCCTTGAGGCGTTGAAGAAGAAGATCGAGAGCGGCAGCTGAGCATGCGGGCGATCGTTGTCGCGGCGCTGCTTGGCCTCGGCGCCGCCCATGCCGAGGAGGCGTTCGTCACCAACCAGCTCAGCGACGATCTCACGGTGGTCGATCTCGCGACGTCGAAACCGGTCGCGACCATCGCGATCGGCGGCAAGCCGGCCGGCGTCGCCGTCAGCAATGACGGCCGCTTCGCCTATGTGACGTGCCCCGACGCCAAGGCGCTGACCGTGGTCGACGCGTCAGCGCGCAAGGTGGTCGGCCGGGTCGATGTCGGCGGCGGGCCGCTCGGCATCGCGGTCGCGCCCGACGGGGCAACGGTCTATGTCGCCAACTGGTACGCCGCCGCGGTACGGGTGATCGATGCCAGGGAACAGCGGGTCGTCGCCAGCATCGCGGTCGGCGCATCGCCGTCTGGGCTCGCGGTGACGCCGGACAGGCGCTTGCTGCTCTCGGCGGACCGCGACGACGACAGCGTGTCTGTTATCGATACCTCGACGCGGGAGCGGAGAGGGATCGTGAAGGTCGGCACCCGTCCGTTCGGCGTCACCATCGATGCCGAGGGCAAGCGTGCCTATACCGCCAATGTCGGCTCCAACGACGTCTCCGTGATCGACATCGCCACCGCGCGTGAAATCGGCCGCGTCCATGTCGGCCTGCGCCCCTATGCCGTGGCGCTGGCGCAGGGCCGCGGTTTCGTCACCGACCAGTATGACGGCAAGGTCAGCGTGTTCGACCTCGCGACCTTGCAGCCGTTGAAGCGGATCAATGTCGGCGATTACCCCGAAGGCATCGAGGCGACGGCGGACGGCAAGCGGATCGTGGTCGCGAACTGGGAGAGCAACACGCTCAGCGTGATCGATGCCGCCGAGCTGAAGGTCGTGGGCGAGATCAAGGTCGGCGACGGGCCAAGGGCGTTTGGGGCGTTTCTCAGAAGGACGGAGTAGGGCGGTGCTGGCGGAGTAATGTACCGATAGCGCTGCGAATTCGGTGCCAGCCGTTTGGCCAATTCACCCAACACGCGTCATGCCCGGGCTTGTCCCGGGCATCCACGTCTTGGCTTCTGCAGCAAGTAAGACGTGGATGGCCGGGACGTAGGCGAGCGGAAGCGACGCCGTCCTTCGGACGGCTATGCCCGGCCATGACGGATGTGGGAACACCGGCGCAACGCTCCTTGATGCCACACGCGATACAGGGCGGGTTTGCCGCACCGCGGTAGACACGATCTCTGCACGCCCGGTGAGCGCCAATGCTATAATCTCGGCCGAACAAGGGAAGACAGGGAGGATGCCATGCATCATACCTTGGTGCCCAGCGACCGCGTCGAGCATGTCTGCGTGTTCGGACGCGACGGCACGAAGCTCGGATCGATCGAGCGGCTGATGCTCGACAAGGTGAGCGGAACAGTGGCCTACGCCGTGATCAAGACCGGCGGCGTGCTGAGTACCCACCACCACTTTCCCGTCAGATGGACCGCGCTGCGATTTGATCCCGAGCGGCAGGCCTTCGAGGCCGAGGTGACGCTGGAGGACCTGCGCACAGGGCCGTCCGAGTTGGACGGCGACGCGTTCGACTGGGGCGACCGCTACACGCACCCGAATTACTGGGCGGTGTAGCGAGAAGCTGAGGTTGTCCGAACGTCGTAGCCCGCATGAGCGAAGCGACATGCGGGATCAGCTGTCATCGTTGACAGCAGGTCCCCGGATATCGCTTCGCTCATCCGGGCTACTTGCTTGCTATACGATCGCGGCAAGTCGTTCCCTGATGTCGCGGTAACTTGACCCTATGACGCCGAGCTTCGGATGATACCGCAGTCCGGATACCTCTTTGTCCGCGGCAGCAAGAGCCGTGCGTGCGGCGTTCCTGGCCGAGTCGGTCAGTCCGCAAGCGCTCTGAATGAGGGCGCGGCTGCCGTAGAAGCGGAACGCAGTAACTGGAAACAATGGTGGTTGACTTCCGAACTCATCAAGTATCGCGAGGGCCGTCTCGTAGTAGTTCGAGAGTTCGTTTGTCGCGACGATCCACACAAAATCAAGCCATGCCCATGTCTGATTATTTGGCTTGATGCGCATCGTCTGGATCGCGCGTTCATAGTACGCGAGGGCGCCCTCAATGTCCCCCGACGCGGCAAGACAGTCGGCTTTTGCGGAGAGCGCTTGTACGAATCTGATCGAATCTGAGTAACGATCGATCACGTAGTCGAAAAGCTTTATCGCGCTGGCGTAGTATTGAGGACCTGTCTCCAATAGCGTGAAGCCTTGGATAAAGACATACTGCGGCCGATTTTGTTCTCGCGCTTTGCGCAAGCGGTGCCAAAATTCGGTCTGATCTTCTTGCGACCAAGATTGCCTTCGGAACCAGTCAACACCCATAAGACCAAGCCAGAAGTGTTTTGACGCCTTGGGACATCAGGGATCCCAATCTACTCCGCCGCCTCGCTCGCGCTGCTCTTCCTCGGCTTGCTGTTGGCCTTCTTCAGCACCGGCGCCAGGAATTTGCCGGTGTAGCTGCGCGGCGCCTTGACGATGTCCTCGGGCGGGCCCCAGGCGACGATCTCGCCGCCGCCGTCGCCGCCTTCGGGGCCGAGGTCGATCACCCAGTCGGCGGTCTTGATGACCTCGAGATTGTGCTCGATCACCACCACCGTGTTGCCTTGGGCGACCAGCTCGTGCAGCACCTCGAGCAGTTTTGCCACGTCGTGGAAGTGCAGGCCCGTCGTCGGCTCGTCCAGGATGTAGAGCGTGCGGCCGGTGGCGCGCTTTGACAGCTCCTTCGCCAGTTTGACGCGCTGGGCTTCGCCGCCTGAGAGCGTGGTGGCCTGCTGGCCGACATGGATGTAGTCGAGGCCGACGCGGTGCAGGGTCTGGAAGGTCTCGCGCACCCGCGGCACCGCCTTGAAGAATTCGGCGGCTTCCTCGACCGTCATGTCGAGCACGTCGGCGATGCTCTTGCCCTTGAACAGCACCTCCAGCGTCTCGCGGTTGTAGCGCTTGCCCTTGCAGGTGTCGCAGGTGACGTAGACGTCGGGCAGGAAGTGCATCTCGATCTTGATGACGCCGTCGCCCTGGCAGGCTTCGCAGCGGCCGCCCTTGACGTTGAAGGAGAAGCGCCCGGGCTCGTAGCCGCGCGCCTTCGCCTCCGGCAGGCCGGCGAACCATTCGCGGATCGGCGTGAAGGCGCCGGTATAGGTCGCGGGGTTCGAACGCGGCGTGCGGCCGATCGGCGACTGGTCGATGTCGATGATCTTGTCGATGTGCTCGAGGCCCTCGATGCGGTCGTGCGGTGCGGCGCCTTCGCTGGCGTTGTTCAGCTTGCGGGCGATCGCGCGGTACAGCGTATCGATCAGCAATGTCGACTTGCCGCCGCCGGAGACGCCGGTGACGCAGGTGAACAGGCCGAGCGGGATTTCGGCCGAGACGTTCTTCAGATTGTTGCCGCGGGCGTTGATCACCTTGATGGTGCGGCGGTGGTTCGGCGGCCGCCGGTCCGGGATCGCAACCGACAGCTCGCCGGTCAGATATTTGCCCGTCAGCGATTTCGGGTTGCGCATGATCTGGTCGGGCGTGCCTTCGGCCACGATGTGGCCGCCATGCATGCCGGCGCCGGGGCCGATGTCGAGCACGTAGTCGGCAAGCCGAATGGCGTCCTCGTCATGCTCGACCACGATCACGGTGTTGCCGAGGTCGCGGAGCCGCTTCAACGTGTCGAGCAGCCGGGCATTGTCGCGCTGGTGCAGGCCGATCGAGGGTTCGTCCAGTACATAGAGCACGCCTGTCAGCCCCGAACCGATCTGCGACGCCAGGCGGATGCGCTGGCTCTCGCCGCCCGACAGCGTGCCGGAGGAGCGCGACAGCGTCAGGTAATTCAGGCCGACGTCGAGCAGGAAGGTCAGGCGCTCGCGGATCTCCTTGAGAATACGCGCGGCGATTTCGTTCTGCTGCGCGTTCAGTGCCGCCGGCACCGTCTCGAACCATTCGCCGGCGCGCCTGACCGAGAGCTCCGAGATCTCGCCGATATGCTTGCCGCCGATCTTGACGCACAGCGCCTCGGGCTTCAGCCGATAGCCGTTGCAGCCGGCGCAGGGCACGTCGGAGAAATATTTGCCAAGCTCCTCGCGCGCCCACTCGCTCTCGGTCTCGCGGTAGCGGCGGTTGATGTTGGTGATGACGCCCTCGAACGGCTTCTTGGTGTCGTAGGAGCGGACGCCGTCCTCATAGGAGAACTTGATCTCGTCGTCGCCGGAGCCATGCAGCAGCGCGGCCTGCACCTTCTTGGGCAGGTCCTTCCACTTGGTGTCGAGCGTGAACTTGTAGTGCTTGCCGAGCGCGGTCAGGGTCTGGATGTAATAGGACGAGGAGGATTTCGCCCAGGGCGCGATCGCGCCCTTGCGCAAGGTCAGCTCCTTGTCGGGGATGACGAGGTCCTCGTCGATATGCTGCTCGACGCCAAGGCCGCCGCAGGCAGGACACGCGCCATAGGGGTTGTTGAAGGAAAAGAGTCTGGGTTCGATCTCGGGGATCGTGAAGCCCGAAACCGGACAGGCGAATTTTTCCGAGAACAGGATGCGTTCGGGGCCGCTCTTGTCGTGGATCTTTGCGGTCTTCTTCCTGTCCTCTTTCTTCTCGTCCTGCGCGGCCGCCGGCGCGTCGGCATATTCGATCACGGCGAGGCCCTCGGCGAGCTTCAGTGCTGTCTCGAAGCTCTCCGCGAGGCGCTGCGAAAGGTCGGGGCGCACCACGATGCGGTCGACCACGACGTCGATATCGTGCGGGAATTTCTTGTCGAGCGCCGGCGCCTCCGACAGCTCGTAGAAGGTGCCGTCGATCTTGACGCGCTGAAAACCCTTCTTGAGGTACTCGGCGAGCTCCTTCCTGTACTCGCCCTTGCGGCCGCGCACGACCGGCGCCAGCAGATAGAGGCGGGTGCCTTCCGGCAGCGCCAGCACGCGGTCGACCATCTGCGAGACGATCTGGCTTTCGATCGGCAGCCCCGTGGCTGGCGAATAGGGCACGCCGACGCGCGCCCACAACAGGCGCATGTAGTCGTAGATCTCGGTGACGGTGCCGACCGTGGAGCGCGGGTTCTTCGACGTGGTCTTCTGCTCGATCGAGATCGCAGGAGACAGGCCGTCGATCTGGTCGACGTCGGGCTTCTGCATCATCTCAAGGAATTGCCGCGCATAGGCCGACAGCGACTCGACGTAGCGTCGCTGGCCTTCGGCATAGATGGTGTCGAATGCGAGCGACGACTTGCCGGAGCCGGACAGGCCGGTGAACACCACCAGTCTGTCGCGCGGAATCTCGACGTCGATGTTCTTCAGATTGTGTTCGCGCGCGCCGCGGATCGTGATGGCGCGCGATGAGGAGCCGGCGTTCTGTTGGCGCTTCGCCTTGAGCACTTCATCCATTGCGACAATTCCGGGCGCATGATCGGGCGCCTTTTGGGCGCGCATCGCCGGTGCTGCCGGGACCTTGCGCCGATGGGTGAGAAGACTGGAACGTAGGAAGAACGGCGGCAGATTTCCAGTGCTGAGTCGTCTCCATCAACGGATAGTTTGCCCGATGGCAGCAGCCGTCAGCAGGGCTGGTTCCGGCAACGAAAAAGGCCGGCGTTAGGCGCCGGCCTTCCGTGTGAGGTCGTAGCGAAACGACCAGTCCCTGGCTCAGTACTTGGCGACGATCGGGCCGCCGAAGTGATAGTTCACGCCGAACTGGACGCTGTGCAGGTTGAGGTCGCCGGAGGGCACGCCGAAGTAGTTTTCGCTGCTCAGGCTGCGATACAGGTACTCGCCCTTGATCGACCACTGCGGCGCGATGAAGGCTTCGATGCCAGCGCCGACGGTCCAGCCGGAGTGGAAGTTGCTCTGCGAGGTAGTCAGGCCGAAGCCGCTAAGGATAATCTTGTTGTCGATCCAGGCATAGCCACCGGTGCCGTAGAACAGCACCTTGTCGACCGCGAAGCCGAGGCGGCCGCGCACGGTGCCGAGCGCGTCGATCTTGCTCGTCGCGGTGATGCCAAAGCCGGTGGCGGAGGCATTGACGTCAGCCCAGGCGCCGTCGGCCTCAAGGCCGTACACGATGTTGCTGGCCTGCCAGTTGTAGCCGATGGTGCCGCCACCGAAGCCGCCTTCCATCTTCGGATTGCCGGAATCCTCGCTGGCATAGCCACCGAAGCCGCCGATGTAGAAGCCGGTCCAGTTGTAGATCGCGGCCGGCGGCGGAGCCTTCACGTAGGGGGCGCGTGCAGCCATGTCGGCGGCCATCGCAGGTGCAAAAGTGCTCAGTGCGAGCATGCCGGCCGATGCCAGCAAAACATTCCTGATTTTCAAAGTCCGAGTCCCGTTTTCTTGCCCATTTTCTTGTCCCTCCAAACATTGGAGGGAGCGTCACGGGAATGTTGCGTGACGAGCAAAAGTTTCTACACAGAAATCGCGGAGGTTGTGTAACCGGGAAACCACAATGCACGGAAAACGAGCGCGCGAGGTGCGCACGTACCAATAGGAGAGCCGGCGCGAGGCTGGCTCCGGTCTCCGATGCTATGGACCGGGGCGTTCGGCCGTTCGATCGCGCAAACAAAAAGGCCGGCGCAACGCCGGCCTTTCGTCTGGATCAGATCCGCTGCGTGCGATCAGTAGCGCGGAACGACCGGGCCACCCCACTTGTAGTTCACGCGGACGGTGACGAAGTCGACGTCCTGGCGGTCGCGGATGGTGCTGAACAGCGCGCCATTCGGGGTGGTGAGGTTGTAGGTCTTGTCCTGCATGAACAGGTGGTCGTATTCGATACCAGCGGTCCAGTTCGGCGCGAAGCCGACTTCGATGCCGGCGCCGATGGTGCCACCCCAGCGGGTGTCGGTGGCGCGGCCGCCGAGCGCGCCGGTCGGCGTGAAGTAGGTGCTGAAGCGGTTGTCGGTCAGCGCTGCACCGCCCTTGGCGTAGAGCAGCACGTTGTTGACGGCGTAACCGATCTGGCCGGTGAACAGGCCGAACGCGTCGATCTTGCTCTGGTTGGTGAACAGGCCCGGGAAGATCGCGCTGCCGTTGCTGCCCTTCAGGTCAGCCCAGTCGCCCTGCGCTTCGAGGCCGAACACCCAGGTGCCCGCCTGCCAGCGATAGCCGATCTGACCACCGGCGACGCCGCCCGTCGCATCGTGGCAACCATCCGATCCGATGAAAGTGCCGCCCGGGAGCTGATCCCAGCAATTGTGGCTCGAACCCCAACCGCCGTTGGCGCCGATATAGAAGCCGCTCCAGTCATAGACGGCGGCGATCATCGGCGGCGCCTTGGTATAGGGGCGGGCAGCCAGATCGGCCGCCGCCGCCGGCGCGGCGAACGCAATCAGAGCAACGGTCGCGAGCAAAAACTTCTTCATCATCAATCCCCAGCTTCCCAAATCGGCTTCCAACTGGTCCCGAAGCACGATCTCAGACGCGAGCGCCCGCGCCATGGTTGGAATCTATACGCTGATTCAACCGGAAACGCCGTCTCCCAAATGCAACACTCGCGGAAGAAGTGCCGACCACGCAAGGTGCTGATTTTGTTGCAAGTTTTCTGAGTGATCACTGCGGGGCAACCGCTGATCCCGTGACCGGCGGCCACGCCAACGCCGTCGCCGGCTGCTACGGCAGGTTGTGGCGAACAAAACTGGAACGGTGACGGCGGCGATGCTATATCTCGATCTCAATAATCGTGGATAACCGCGCGACGGCAAAGGCGTCGGGCCGGCGCCGGCGTATAGGGTCATCCACGACGCCTGCAATGTAAGTGGCGAAGGTTGAGAGTGGCGGCCGATGTCCGGCGCCCGGTTTTTGAGTGGAGATGATGCGATGGCGGGAAGCGTGAACAAGGTGATCCTGGTTGGAAACCTCGGCAAGGATCCGGAAATCCGGCGGACGCAGGATGGCCGTCCGATCGCAAATCTGTCGATCGCCACCTCGGAAACCTGGCGCGACAAGGGCACCGGCGAGCGCAAGGAAAAGACCGAGTGGCACCGCGTCGTGATCTTCAACGAAGGTCTCTGCAAGGTCGCCGAGCAGTATCTGAAGAAGGGCGCCAAGGTGTACATCGAGGGTCAGTTGCAGACCCGCAAATGGACCGACCAGAGCGGCGTCGAGAAGTACTCGACCGAGGTCGTGCTGCAGGGCTTCAACTCCAACCTGACGATGCTCGACGGGCGCAGCGGCGGAGGCGGCAGCTTCTCCGATGATGGCGGCAGCGATTTCGGCTCGGCCGGACCGGTCAGCTCGGCGCCGCGCCGTGCAGTCGCCGCAGGCGGCCGCAACAGCGATATGGACGACGACATCCCGTTCTGACGAGATCGCGCCTCCCACATTCTGTCAGGCGTCGCCCTCGTGAAGATCATTTCCCGGGGCGGCGGTACGACGTGCGAGGGAAGTCCTTTGTGTGGACTATGAGGATAATCTCGTATCAATCTGATATTACGTGATTATCGGAAGATGCCTTTGCGGGTTCCCCGTGCTTTGACACAGGCTTATGTGAATGATATTTACATCGGCCTGCGGCGAGCGATGCCTGGCCGCGCGCATCACCCGAGGGCCGCCATCATGAGCCTCGCGCCATTGCTCGACGCTGCGCCTGCGATCCCGTTCCATGCCTTCGCGGCGATGGCCGCCTTCGTGCTCGGCTCGATTCAGCTCGCCGCACCGAAGGGCACGCTGCCGCACCGGACGCTCGGCTGGATCTGGGTGATCCTGATGCTGATCGTCGCAGGGAGCTCGTTCTGGATCCACCAGATCCGGCTGCTGGGCCCATGGAGCCCGATCCACCTGCTGTCGATCTTCTCGCTGGCGATGCTGGTGCTCGGCGTGACGGCCGCGCGAAGCCACAATGTCCGCCGCCACAAGTTCACGATGATCGGCATTTTCTTCGGCGCGCTGGTCATTGCCGGGCTGTTCACCTTCATGCCCGGGCGGATCATGCATGCCGTGATCTTCGGCCAGTAACTGAGCGAAAAAGGGCATTGCGAAGCCGGTTCCGCCTGGTCTTCGCGAGCTCGCATTTTGCTACGCAGAGCAGGCCCGCCAGGAACCTGCAATGTCGCCGGTAAGTGCATGAAAAAACGAAGGGAAAAACGGCTTGCCGGAGCCGCGTAAGGGTGGTTATCAGGCCCTCGATACGCTATATGATTCCCCAACAGAACTGACCGGATTTCCCCTTTGTCCGAACCCGAAGACGACAAGCCCGGCGAGCCGCCGGTGCCCTCAGATATTCGTCCCGTTTCCATTCTCGACGAGATGAAGAAGTCCTACCTCGATTACGCGATGAGCGTGATCGTGTCGCGTGCGCTGCCCGATGCGCGCGACGGGCTGAAGCCGGTGCACCGGCGCATTCTCTACTCGATGCATGAGCAGGGACACACACCGGACAAGAAGTACGTGAAATCGGCGCGCGTCGTCGGCGACGTGATCGGTAAGTATCATCCGCACGGCGACCAGTCGATTTACGATGCGATGGTCCGGATGGCGCAGGACTTCTCGCTGCGCGTGCCGCTGATCGACGGGCAGGGCAATTTCGGCTCGGTCGACGGCGATCCGCCTGCGGCCTATCGATATACCGAGGCCCGGCTGACGAAGGCGGCGCTCGCCGTTCTCGCCGACATCGACATGGACACCGTCGATTTCCAGCCGAACTACGACAATTCCGAGCGGGAGCCGTCAGTTCTGCCGGCCCGGTTCCCGAACCTTCTGGTCAACGGCGCCGGCGGCATCGCAGTCGGCATGGCGACCAACATCCCGCCGCACAATCTCGGCGAGGTCGTCGACGCCTGTGTGGCGCTGATCGACAACCCGGCGCTTTCGATCGACGAGCTCATCAACATCATTCCCGGACCGGATTTCCCAACCGGTGGCGTCATCCTGGGACGCCAGGGCATCCGCTCGGCCTATCACCTCGGCCGCGGCTCGATCGTGATGCGCGGCAAGGTGGCGATCGACACCATCCGCAAGGATCGTGAAGCGATCATCATCACCGAAATTCCCTATCAGGTGAACAAGGCGACGATGGTCGAGCGGATCGCCGACCTGGTGAAAGAGAAGAAGATCGAGGGCATTGGCGATCTGCGCGACGAGTCCGACCGCGACGGCTATCGCGTCGTCATCGAGCTGAAGCGCGAAGCGGTGCCCGATGTGGTGCTCAACCAGCTCTATCGGTTCACGCCGCTGCAGTCGAATTTCCCCGCCAACATGCTGGCGCTGGATTCCGGTCGTCCGCAGACGATGAATCTGAAGGACCTGCTCACCATCTTCGTCGCGTTCCGCGAGCAGGTAGTGACCCGGCGGACCAAATTCCTGCTCGGCAAGGCGCGCGACCGCGCCCACATCCTGGTCGGCCTTGCGATCGCGGTCGCCAATATCGATGAAATGATCCGCGTCATCAGAACCTCGCCCGATCCGAACACCGCGCGCGAGGCCCTGATGTCGCGCGACTGGCCGGCGCGCGATGTCGAAGCGATGATCACGCTGATCGACGATCCCCGGCATCGCATCAACGACGACGGCACGCTCCGGTTGTCGATGGAGCAGGCGAGGGCGATCCTCGACCTGCGGCTGCAGCGACTGACCGCGCTGGGGCGGGACGAGATCTCCGAAGAGCTCGACAAGCTCGCAGCCGAGATCGCCGACTATCTCGACATCCTGCGGTCGCGCGCCCGCGTTCAGGCGATCATCAAGACCGAACTGGCCGAGGTGAAGCAGCAGTTCGCAACCCCGCGCAAGACCGTGATCGTCGAGCAGGAAGACGAGGTCGAGGACGAGGACCTGATCCAGCGCGAGGACATGGTCGTGACGGTGTCGCACGCGGGCTACGTCAAGCGCGTGCCGCTGTCGACCTACCGGGCGCAGCGCCGCGGCGGCAAGGGCCGCGCCGGCATGCAGACCCGCGACGAGGATTTCGTCTCGCGCCTGTTCGTGGCGTCCACCCACACGCCGGTGCTGTTCTTCTCCTCGCGTGGCCAGGTCTACAAGGAGAAGGTCTGGCGGCTGCCGATGGCAGCGCCGAATGCGCGCGGCAAGGCGCTGATCAACATCCTGCCGCTGGAGCAGGGCGAGCGTATCACCACGATCATGCCGCTGCCGGAGGATGAATCCTCCTGGGGCAATCTGGACGTGATGTTCGCGACCACCAGCGGCACCGTTCGCCGCAACAAGCTGTCCGACTTCGTCGACGTCCGCCGCTCCGGCATCATCGCCATGAAGCTCGGGGAGGGCGAGGCAATCGTCGACGTGCAGATCTGCACCGAGCGTGACGACGTGCTGCTGACCGCCGCCGGCGGGCAGTGCATCCGTTTCCCGGTCACCGATGTGCGCGTCTTCACCGGCCGCACCTCGATGGGCGTGCGCGGCATTGCGCTGGCCGAGGCCGACAAGCTGATCTCGCTCGCGATCCTGCGCCATGTCGAAACCACTTCCGACGAGCGCTCGGCGTATCTGAAGATGCGCCGTGCGGTGGCCGGCGAGACCGCGGCCGAGGAGCCGGTCGAGGCGGAAGGTGAGGAGACGGCGAACGACGCGATCCAGCTGTCGCAGGAGCGCTATGCCGAGCTGTCGGCGGCCGAGCAGGTGGTGCTCACGGTCTCCGTCAACGGCTTCGGCAAGCGGACCTCGTCCTACGAGTACCGTACCACCGGCCGCGGCGGCAAAGGCATCGTCGCGATGAGCGTCAACAACCGCAACGGCAATTTGGTGGCGTCGTTTCCGGTCGAGGACGCCGACCAGATCATGCTGGTCACCGACAAGGGCCAGCTGATCCGCTGCCCGGTGGCCGACATCCGCGTCGCCGGCCGCTCGACCCAGGGTGTGATCGTGTTCGACACCGCGGAGGACGAGCACGTCGTCTCGGTCGAGCATATTCCGGAGGAGGAAAACGGCGCGAACGGGAACGGCGAGTAAGGCCGTTCCCGAACGTGGTTCGTTGCATGCGGCTCCAGGTCAGGCCCCGCCGCGGGTTGATTCATCCCTGATTGCCTGGGCGGGCCGGGCTGCGCCTGTGCGTCGCTTCGCCGAGCTTCGGCACTCGCTTCTCCGTTCGACGAAAGCGACCCGCTCAGGGCGTCTGGGAGGCAGATAGCATTGTAAACAGTACGCTATCGCCGTCTCTTTGCGCTGTTTCGCGGGACGTCGCGTAGCCGTGCACGAGCTCCAGGCCGCCTTCGGAAATATGCCATTTCCAGCGCGTTGGCTCGTTCTGCGCAATCACGGTAACCTCAAGGAGGCGAACGCGGCTTTGTTTGGCCATCTTGCCGATATGCGTCCTGGGCGGCCCGTTTGCCAGTGCGGCCAATTTGGTCGCGCAGGGGTTATCTCTTCTTCTTCGGCGGCGGCGGTGGCGGATCGATCTCGGCGATTTTGCGCAGGCAATCGGCTTCGGTGTCATGCGGGCCCGTCACGAATGTTCCGCTGACTTTTGTGGAATACCAGCCCGAAATCACGCCGAGGCGGACGGACTCTTCAGTCTTGACGTGACGAGGCGAGAGATTTTGCATCAAGGTCTTTCGGTGAGCGCGTTCCGAAACTGTGTCGAACGCGCGGAGGAGGCTTTCAACCATCCGACTCGAACATTCGTCGGGTTCGACTCGCGCCGGCAAGCCGCGCCAGTTCGGCAAGCGCCTCCGTTCCTGCGCGCTATCGCAGCAAATAGCCATCATTTTCTCGCGCGATGCGGGTATTTGTCCGATGAGGCAGATCGTGCCTTGTATTCGACCTCTTCGTAGCCATGTCGGTGGTACAAAGAGGGATGCATTTCGAATGAAGCTTCGCGTCGGATTCGAAATGCACTACGAGTTCCCGCAGCCGACGCCCATCATCATGGTGCTGGGCACGCATTTTACGCGCGCCTCCGACATCATCGTCCCCGACCACCTGACCACCACCCCCTCGGTGCCGATCACGCCGTATCGCGACGGATTCGGCAATTGGTGCAGCCGTATCGTTGCGCCGGCCGGTCCGATGCGGCTGGCGGCCGATGGCGTCGTGCGCGACAGCGGCGCGCCTGATCCGGTGTTTGCTTCGGCCGGCCAACACGCGGTCGAGGACCTGCCGTCGGACACGCTGGTCTATCTGCTTGGCAGCCGCTATTGCGAGACCGACCGGCTTTCGGAAATCGCATGGAAGTTGTTCGAGGGCACGCCGCCGGGCTGGCCGCGGGTCCAGGCCATTTGCGATTTCGTCCATCGCCACATCACTTTCGGCTACGAGCACGCCCGCGCCACCAAGACGGCGTGGGAGGCCTTCAACGAATGCAGGGGCGTGTGCCGCGACTACGCGCATCTCGCTATTGCCTTCTGCCGCTGCATGAACATTCCAGCGCGCTATTGCACCGGCTATCTCAGCGACATCGGCACCCCGCTGCCTTGGGCTGCAGGTGATTTCGCCGGCTGGTTCGAGGCCTATATCGGGGGGCGTTGGCATATGTTCGATCCGCGCAACAACGTGCCGAGGATCGGCCGGGTTCTGATCGCACAGGGACGGGATGCCTCCGACGTTCCGATCACGCAGACATTTGGGCCAAACACACTGGTTTCGTTCAAGGTCTGGACCGATGAGGCCGCGTCATGACGGATGATCCCCAAACCCTCAGTGCGGACGAGTTCGCCTCCCTGGTCGAGGTCGGCAAGGGCGAAGCGCAACGGGAGATTCCCCAGTTGCACTGGGAGCGCCTTGTTGGTCTCGGCTACGCAGTCAGACGGCTCGGTGAACTCGGCCTGACTGCATCCGGCATTCGTCGTCTCGCGGCGGGCGAATAGACGTTCAGGCCCTTCGGCGTCCGATTTGGGTCAATGAGCCAAGCCCTGACCGGTCGAATTCTCGAGTTCTCTGGTGAGGCCGGCCAGCGCGTCCGCCCGGCCGATCTGGGCGAACCAGCACCACAGCTCCAGCGTGCAGGCGAGCCGGTAGAGCGCGATCGTGGCCTCCCAGTCGGGGCGGTCGCGGGTGCCGTGCCCCGCGAGCAATCCGTCGCGCTTCGGCGCATCCTTCGGCATGAAGTAGTAGAGCGCCTTGGCGATATCCATCAGCGGATCACCGGCGGTGGCATTCTCGAAATCGACGATGCCTGAGAGTTGCGGTGCGCCTTCCGGCGTTACCAGCACGTTTCCGGCATGGAGATCGTAGTGGCACAGGCGGGGCCGGTCGGCGGCGTCGAGCAGGTCGCTGCGTGCAGCAATGCTGTCCCGGAGCCGCTCCGCGAGCGCCGGGTCGCCGCCGCGCGTGCAAAACTCCGTCAGCTTTCGCTCGAACTGGGCGGACATGTAGGCGCGGTTGGTCGGGTGCGGCGTCCAGACCCCATGCGGGCCGATATAGCCGAAGCTGTCGAGGGTGATGTCGTTGATGCGGCGGAGCGCTTCGCCCATGGCGGCGTAGATCGCAAACAGCTCCTGATCGGTCAGGGCCGGCTCGCGGCCGCCGAGCACGACGCCGTCGAGCTTCGTCATCAGCACGAAGCTGAGGTCGATCACCGAACGCGTGTCATCGGCGACGAGAATACGGGGAACGGGGATGTCGACCTTGTGCAACAGCCCGAGGACGTGGACCTCCTTCGCCATCTTCCATTGCAGCTGCGCGGGATAGACCTTGAGGATGCAGCTTGGTGCGTCCGCCAGCGCGATCTCGAGGATCGTGCTGATCTCGCCGCCGCGCAGTTCGATCACGTCGCGCACCGCTGCGCCCGGCGCGACGCGGCTGATAATGGCCTGCGCCTGGTCGATCGCAATCGCCAGCCGCGGCTTCAGCTGAAGGGGCGGATCGTCGGACATTCCCGGAGATCACTCGTAGCCCGGATGCAGCGAAGCGAAATCCGGGGGCTTGCGATACGGCCGTCACTTGTCCTGGATTGCGCTTCGCTGCATCCGGGCTACGCAGACGGCGAGATCAGATCTCGATCTCGGTGCCGAACTCCACGACCTGACCGGTCGGTACGCCGAAGAAAGCCGCCGTCCGCTCTGCATTGCGCTGCAGGAAGGCGAACAGCGATTCCCGCCACACCCACATGCCTGGAACGTCCTCACGCGGGATGATGGTCTCGCGGCCGATATAGTAGGTCACGTCGGAGAGATCGATACCGGGCAGCTTGCTCTGCTGGCAGGCGAGCTTGAGCCCCTCATAGATCGTCGGATACTGCATGAAGCCGTAATGCAGGATGATCCGCGTGATGCCCGGGACGATCTCGACCACCTCGGCGCGCTCCTCGTCGGAAATCCTCGGCCGCTCCTCGATCAGCACCGTGACCAGCAGCACGCGCTGGTGCAGCACGTGATTGTGCTTGACGAATTGGGTCAGCGCCAGCGGCACCCCGTTGGGGGCTGACGCCAGGAACACGGCGGTGCCGGGCAGGCGGGCGCTGCATTTGTTGACGGCGGTCTCGATCAGATCCTCTTCCGGCTGCCGCAGCTTGCCGCGTGCCTTCTCGACCAGCTTCACGCCGCTGCGCCAGGTCAGCATCAGGAACGCCACCGCGGCCGCGAGCAGAAGCGGGAACCAGCCGCCTTCGAACAGCTTGGTCGAGTTTGCCGCAAAGAAGATCGCGTCGATGATGAAGAAAAAGCCGTTCACCGCGATCACGATGATCGGCGAATAGCCCCACTGGATCGCGACCAAAGCGGCGAGCAGGGTGGTGATCGCCATCAGCAGCGACACCGCGATGCCGTAGGCGCCGGCCAGCGCGTCCGAGGTGCCGAAGGCCAGCACCGCGCCGAGCGTCCCGGCCGCGAGCAGCCAGTTCACCAGCGGCACGTAGATCTGGCCGATCGCATCGCTCGTGGTGTGCTCGATATGCATGCGCGGCAGGAAGCCGAGCTGGATCGACTGCTGGGTCAGCGAGAACACGCCGGAGATGATGGCCTGCGAGGCGATCACGGTGGCGATGGTCGCAAGCAGGACGAGCGGGTAATGCGCCCAGTCGGGCGAGAGCTGGAAGAACGGGTTGTCGATCGCGGTCGGGTCGGTGATCAACAGCCCGGCCTGGCCGAAATAATTCAGCACCAGCGCGGGTAGGCAGATGGCGAACCAGGCGAGCCGGATCGGAAAGCGGCCGAAATGCCCCATGTCGGCGTACATCGCCTCACCGCCGGTGACCGCGAGGAAGGCGGCGCCCAGGATGGCAAAGCTGACGTGAAAATCCTGATGGATCAGGAAATCGAATGCGTAGAACGGGCTCAGCGCAACCAGCACGCCGGGCGCCTTGACGATGCCGTGAATGCCCAGCACTGCGAGCACTCCGAACCAGAACAGCATCACCGGGCCGAAGATCTTGCCGATGAAACCCGTGCCCTGCTTCTGCATCATGAACAGGCCGATCAGGATGACGACGGTGACCGGCACCACGGCCGGCGCCAGCGACGGCGCGTCGACCTTCAGGCCCTCGATCGCCGACAGCACCGAGATGGCCGGCGTGATCGCGCCGTCGCCGTAGAGCAGGGCGGCGCCGATCAGGCCTACGACCAGAAGATGGGCGCGCCAGGTGCCGGGCGCCGCGTTGCGCGCCGACAGCAGCGCCAGTAGGGCGACGATGCCGCCTTCGCCGCGGTTGTCCGCGCGCAGGATCAGCATCGCATATTTAAGCGAGATGATGAGGATCAGCGCCCACAGGATCAGCGAGACCACGCCGAGCACCGCGCTCTCGGTGAGCGGTCCGCCATGGGTGGCGGCCTTGGCGGCTTCCTTGAGGGCGTATAGGGGGCTGGTTCCGATGTCGCCATAGACGACGCCCAAGGCACCGAGGGTGACGGCAATCGGGATCGGACTGCTCGGAGGGTGGCCAGAAGAAACGATCGCGGGCGTACTCGTCACGGCAATCCCCTGGTGGCTTGTGCCCGCCGGATCATCCGGACGGGCGCCTTAGACGATAGTCTGCGACGGGACGCCGCAAATTACCATTGGGATTTGTGTGACGGTCGGAAGTGACGCCCTTACGGTCAGAAGTGACTACGGCGTACGATCGGCGGTGACGAGGCGGGCTTCGCGAACCACAGTCTTGGTGCCGGCGGAGCGCAGGCAGGAGGCCTCGAAATTCGGCCAGGCCTGTTGCGAACAGTCCTTGCCGACCAGATGGATATCGAGACGATCGGCCTTGGCGAGCGGCTGCGGGGTGGAGGCTTCGACCTGCGGAGCAAAGCCCGGAAGAACGGTGAGCGCGGCGGCAGTGAACGCGGCAACGGCGATGGCGGAAAATGCCTTGATCATGACGGTCCCCATGTGAACGAGCCCCCCGGGCCCGTCGTTTCGTTGTGCAATCTCTACCGGCCGGACGTTTCCTGGTGTCTTCGCCACCGCGGGAAATGGTGTCGTCGAGGGCCGGTTTTGTTTCGTCCGCCAGCGGCCGACGAAACATTCACCCCTGTAGACGCTGGCATCCCAGAACTCGTTCACTGGACGAGCGGCAAAATGTTTTGTGGGTATCGATGGAACCAAGGCCGCTTGCCGGGGCGAGCGGGGCGGGTTAGGAGGGGCTATGCCCCGTATCGCGATCTATCCTGGTTCCTTCGATCCCGTGACCAACGGCCATCTGGATGTGGTGAAACAGGCCGTCTTCCTCTGCGATCGTCTGATCGTCGCCATCGGCGTCCATCCCGGCAAGAAGCCGCTGTTTTCGACCGAGGAGCGGCTGGCCATGGTCCATGAGGTGTTCGACCCGATCGCCCAAAAAGCCGGATGCGCCTTTGAGGCCTCCACCTACGACAACCTCACGGTCGCGGCGGCGCGGACGGCCGGGGCCGCGCTGATGATTCGCGGCCTGCGCGACGGCACCGATCTCGACTATGAGATGCAGCTGGCCGGCATGAACGAGGCGATGGCACCCGAGGTGCATACCGTGTTCGTTCCGGCGTCGGTCGCGGTCCGCCCGATCACCGCCACACTGGTGCGCCAAATCGCCCAGATGGGCGGCGACTTCTCTTCATTCGTGCCGTCATCAGTCGCCGCTAGCCTGAAGGCCAAGTTCGTCGGCTGACCCCGGCTGCCTGCCACATCCCGAACGTCCAGAGATCCGGAGTTTCCATGATCCGCATTCTTGCATTCGTCGCCGCGCTGCTTTGCGTCGTGCCCGCGGTCGCGCAACCGCTGCCCGCCGGTCTCGACAAGGCCAATGCGATCGTGATCGACACCACCAAGGGCCGCATCGTCATCAAGCTGAGGGCCGATCTCGCGCCGAAACACGCCGAACGGATCAAGCAGTTGGCGCGCGAGGGCTATTACAACAACGTGCCGTTCCACCGCGTGATCGACGGCTTTATGGCGCAGACCGGCGACGGCAAGAATTTCAACGGAACCGGCGGTTCAAAATATCCGAATCTTCCTGCTGAATTCTCTGACGTTCCCTACAAGCGCGGTATCGTCGGCATGGCGCGTACCAGCGATCCCAACTCGGCGAATTCGCAGTTCTTCATTATGTTTGCCGACGGCTCGAGCCTGAATGGGAAGTACACCGTGATCGGCGAGGTGGTCTCCGGCATGGACGTGGTCGACAAGCTCAAGCGCGGTGAACCGGTCCCTGATCCCGACAAGATGGTGAAGGTGCAGGTCGCATCCGACATCAAGTGATCCGCGATGGCGGCGCGCAGCAAACCACTTGCCTGGTTCGCCGCGCCGCTCGCGGTGTGGCTCGCGCTGACCGGGTCGGTGGCGGCCGAGCCGGAGCAACTCAATACGATCAAGGATGTGGTGCTGGCCATCCACCGCTGCTGGCGGCCGCCGCCGGCGGACAAGGCCGGCCCGCTCGACATCACCGTGATCGTCAGCTTCAACCGCGAGGGCGCGATCCTCGGACATCCGAGGATCAGCTATGAATCGCAGGAAGCGACCGACAATGACCGGATCGCGTACCGGGTCGCGGTGATGGAGGCGTTGCAACGCTGCACGCCGTTGCCATTTACCGAGAGTCTGGGCGGCGCGGTGGCTGGCCGTCCGTTCGCGATCCCGTTCAGGAACAAGAAATATCCACCCCGAAGCCAGGAGAAGCGAGCATGGCTGCTACCGAAAATACTCTGATCCTCGAAACCACCCAGGGCCCGGTCACCATCGAGATGCGCCCGGATCTCGCGCCGGGCCACGTTGCGCGGATCAAGGAGCTGGTGCGCGAGGGCTTTTACGACGGCATCGTGTTCCACCGCGTGATCGACGGCTTCATGGCGCAGACCGGCTGCCCGCAGGGCACCGGCACGGGCGGCTCGGGCAAGAAGCTGAAGGCCGAGTTCAACAAGGAGCCGCATGTCCGCGGCACCACCTCGATGGCGCGCGCCGCCAGCCCGGATTCCGGCGACAGCCAGTTCTTCATCTGCTTCGACGACGCCTCCTTCCTCAACGGCCAGTACACGGTCTGGGGCAAGGTCACCGAGGGCATGGAGAACGTCGACAAGATCAAGCGCGGCGAGCCGGTGAAGGATCCGGACAAGATCGTCAAGGCGCGCATGGCCGCCGACGCGGCTTGAGATGCAGGTGGTCATGCCCGGGCTTGACCCGGGCATCCATCGATCCTTGGAAGTTTGTTCGTAGACGATGGATTGCCGGGCATAGGCGAGCGGAAGCGACGCCGTCCTTCGAACGACTATGCCCGGCAATGACAGCTTGACCATGCGCACCGATCTCTTCGACTTCGAGCTCCCGCCCGACAGCATCGCGCTCCGCCCCGCGAGCCCGCGTGATGCCGCGCGGATGCTGGTGGTGCATCCCGACGGCGTGCTGCGCGACGCCACCATCGCCGACCTGCCGCATTGGCTGGAGCCGGGCGATCAGATCGTCGTCAACGACACCAGGGTGATCGCGGCCCAGCTCAAGGGCCGCCGCATCGGGCGCGAGACCGAGCCGAAGATCGAGGCGACGCTGATCAAGCGGCTTGACGGCTCGCGCTGGCAGGCGCTGGTGAAGCCGGCGAAGAAGCTCAGCTCCGGTGACACCATCCGCTTCGGCAATGAGGGCAAGGTCTGCCTGCTCGGCCATCTCGACGCGACGGTCGAGGCCAAGGGGCAGGAGGGCGAGGTGACGCTGTCATTCTCGTTCCATGGCCCCGCGCTCGACCAGGCCATTGCAGATGTCGGCGTCACGCCGCTGCCGCCCTACATCGCCTCCAGGCGCACGCCCGACGACCGGGACGTCAGCGACTACCAGACCATGTTCGCGGCCAATGAAGGCGCGGTCGCAGCGCCGACGGCGGGGCTGCACTTCACGCCGGCGCTGCAGGCCGCGTTACGCAATCGCGGCGTCGAGCTGCATCGGCTGACATTGCATGTCGGGGCAGGGACGTTCCTGCCGGTCAAGGTGGACGAAACCTCCGAGCACAAGATGCATGCCGAATGGGGCTGCATCACCGCCGAGACCGCCGCCGCGCTGAACGCCGCGCGCGCAAAAGGCGGCCGGATCGTCGCGATCGGCACCACGTCGCTGCGGCTTCTGGAAAGCGCCACCAATGCCGACGGCAGCATCCAGCCGTTTGCGGCGGAAACCTCGATCTTCATCACGCCGGGCTACCGCTTCCGCGCGGTTGATATCCTGCTGACAAATTTTCATTTGCCGCGCTCGACGCTGTTCATGCTGGTCTCGGCCTTCTCCGGCCTCGAGACGATGCAGCGCGCCTACGCGCAGGCGATCAGTGATGGCTACCGGTTCTATTCCTACGGCGATGCCTGCTTGTTGTTTCGCGACAAGCTGGGCCGGTGAATTGCCGGGATGAGCGAGGTCCGCCCATCCCAGCTTTGGCGTCCCGGAGAAGCCCTCCAGCGTCAGGTGAACTTGAACATACTGGCATCGAGTTGCGCGGGGCCGACGCCGATCAGCCAGGCCGCGTTGCCGGCGGCATCCGTGATGATGGTCGTGTTGATCCCCGGCGAGTAGAACGAGGCGGCCTGGACGTCGGCGAATGAGTGCAGCGAGGTCCCGGCAAAATTCAGCACATCATTGACGCCACCCACATTGAAGTCTTCGATCACCATGACCTCGGGAGCGGCATCTGATATCACGAAAGTATCCGAGCCGCCGCCGCCCCAAGCATAGTCAACGCCGCCGCCACCGTTGATGACATCGGCGCCGGCGCCCATCAGGAACACGTCGACGCCGCTGCCGCCGGTGACCGTATCTCCGCCGTTGGAGCCGTAGACATAGTTCTGGCCTGAACCGCCGTAGATGACGTTGCCGTCGGTCTCGCCCGAGGAGATGAAGATATTCAGGCCCGATCCGCCATACATAGTATCGACGCCGGCGCCGCCGTAGAAGTAATTCGTGCCGGCTCCGCCATAGAGATAATCCGCACCATCGCCGCCGTACATGACGTTGACGTCGCTGGCACCAGAGCCTCCCGCGCCGACCAGAACGTCGTTGCCCGATCCGCCGAACAGATAGTTGAATCCGCCGCCGCCGTAGATGGAATCATTGCCATCTTCCCCGAGCAGGACGTCGAGTCCGCTTCCGCCGACCAGCAAATCATCGCCGCTGCCGGCGTAGATGTAATTGTTGCCGTTCCCGCTATAGCCGGTGTCATTGCCGTTTCCGAGGACGAGCACGTCGTTGCCGGATCCTCCACTGACCAGGTCGTTGCCGTCGCCACCGTAAAGAAGATTGTTTCCGCTGCCGCCGTCGATGCTGTCGTTGCCGCTGCCGCCGAGAATGACGTCGTTGCCGGCTGCGCCCAAGAGAAAGTCACTCAGAGTAGAACCACTGACGCTGTCATTACCTGCAAAGAAAGCAGCGATCAGCGCGTCGACAGGAATATGAAGCGACGCTCCAGTCGGTATTCCTCCCGAGGTGTTGATCGTGTACCAGGCGGTGAAGTCGACCGCGACTGACGTATTCGTCACGGTGAAAACGGGCACTCCGTTGTGAAGCACTGAAATCCCGGTAACTGTCCCTGACGCAGGGATATTGATGATTACATAATTTGTATAGGTGAACCCGCTTCCACTCACGGTCACGGTGTAGCCAGTATCTGCCGTGTAAGTGAATCCGGACGGGCTTTGGTTCGAAAAGGCATTTAGCAGGTCAACCGGATTGGTCTGGTTGAACACGGCAAACAGGGTCGCGAAGCTGACGGATTCGGTATTGGCCGCAAATGTCGCCATTTGAAAACCTCTGATGCAATGCCTTGTCTGCCAACGCGGCTTCGTAAAACATCTGGTCCAAGGTCAACGACGGTTCAGTTCGGTGATTGGTGACAGAGCTGATTTAACGTCGAGCAGGACGAGGCCGCAGGTAGGCAAATAATTTCCGCAATCAGTTTGCAGCAAATCCAAAGCCGCGGGTGTGAACCAATTAACACGCGGAGGCGTGAACCCAGCAACCCCGTCTGAGGGAGTCAATTGGTGCTGGTGTGACGGTCGGCCAAATGCTTCGGAGGTTCGTGCGTTGTGAGGGCGGGCGCGATGCAACGGACAGAATCGAACCCGGGCAAACCCGAATTGGGTAAGGAGAGGTGTCGTTTTGTGCGCGCTCCCAGGCCGCGGTTTGTAGCGGTGCCAGGCGGAAGTGGATCGGTTGTGCGCGGTTGAATTGAGCGGCAGCGGCCGTGGTCAGACCCAGCCGCCGTCGACGATGTAGTTCTGGTTGGTGCAGGCGCCGCTGTCGTCGGCGGCGAAGAACAGCACGACGCGGGCGATGTCGTCAGGCACCAGCTTGCGCTTGAGGCATTGACGCTCCATCAGCTCGGTCACGCCTTCAGGGGTCAACCACATCTCCTGCTGACGCTGCGTCATGATCCATCCGGGCAGGATCGAATTGACCCGCACATTGTGCGGTCCGAGATCGCGAGCGAGCGCGCGGGTCAGGCCCTGAATCGCCGATTTGGCAGTGGTGTAGCAGGGCATGTTGCCCTGGCCGATCACCCAGCTCACCGAGCCGATGTTGACGATCGCACCGCCGCCTGCCTGTTTCATGTCAGGCGCGATCGCCTGGGCGCTGAAGAACTGATGCTTCAGGTTGACGGCGATCCGCTCGTCCCAGAATTCCGGCGTGACGTCCTCGATCGCGTGACGGTCGTCGCGCGCCGCGTTGTTGACCAGGATGGTGATCGGCCCGAGCACCTCGCGGATAGCGGCGACCGCGCGGCGCAGGGCGCCGATGTCGCGCAGATCGGCGTGGGCGAAGTGCACGCGGGCCTGCGCCGGCAGGCTGGACAGCAGCTGGTTCGAGGCCGCCTCATCGATGTCGATGAAGCCGACCCGCGCGCCCTGGGCGACGAATTGGCGGACGATGGCCTCGCCGATGCCGGAACCGCCGCCGGTCACCAATACGGTCCGGTCCTTGAGGCTTGGATAGATCGCGCCCTGCATTGGCATTCTCTCGATTTTGCGCCTGAACGGCGTCTGTTGCGTTGCTACGGTTCAAAAAGCACCGCAGCTTCCGATATTCACTCGGCGGCTTCCATCCGATTCCGGTCGACGACCCGCAGCGTCCGCCGCACCATGCCGTCGACAATGGCCGCGGATTCGCTCGGGCGCACATAGATCGCGGTGGACTTGAGCAGCCACGGCAGCACCGCCTGCTCGAGCCGCTCCTCATAGGCGTGGCGCATCATCTCGAAGGCCTGCAGGCCGGGGCCCGCCAGAATGACGTGATGCGGGCGCAGCACCGAGATCGTTGCGGCGACCGCCTCGGCGAGCGAACGGCCCGCCGCCTGGTATAGATGCTCGAGGCGGGGATCGCCGCCCTGTGCACGCTCGCGCAGCAGCGCCATCTGCGGCTCGGACGGTTGCTGCGACGCCGCCGGCGGCAGGTCGAGAAAGGTGCGCGCGTCGCGGTAGAGCGCGTAGTCCGCGAGATAGGCCTCGATGCAGCCGCGCTGGCCGCAGCGGCATTGCGGACCGTCCGGCGCCAGCTTGACATGGCCGATCTCGCTGCCGGCGTCGGCGCCAAAGCGGGCTTCACCGTCGACGACGACGCCCATGCCGACGCCGTGACCGACCACGATGGTGGCCGAAAGACCCTGCGCCAGTGCCGGCTCCGCGGCGGTCAGCGCCAGCGCAACGGCGACCGCATCGTTCGCCATCACCGGCTCGATACCGAACGCCTCGCGGATCGGCTTTGCCAGATCGATGTCGGTGACCGACAGCGCCGGGCTCCACAGATGCCGGCCGGTATCGGCGTTCACGATGCCCTGCAACCCGATCCCGATTCCGAGCAGCCGATGGCGCGGCGTGACGGTTGCATCGAGCATGGCATCGATCTGCGACACGACGAGCTGGCGCAACGCGCTGACATCGAGCGCGCGCGTCGGGAGCTCGAGCCGGGATTGCGCCACGGGGGAGCCTGAGAAATCCGCGATCAGCGTCTCGATCATGTTCATCCGCAGCGAGACCGCGACGACGCGCCCGAACTCCGGGTTCAGGGTCAGCAGCACCGCCGGCCGGCCGCGGCGCCGGCCGCTCAGCCCGTCCGCATCGTCTTCGTCGCTGTCGTCGGGCCAGGACACCGTCTCGGCCTCGCGCAGTACCTCTTCGGCGATCAGTTTCGAGGTGATGGCCGAAATGGCCGGGAAGCTCAGCCCCGTACTGCGTGCGAGTTCGACGCGCGGCAATGGCCCCAGGCGTCGCAGAACCTCGACGAGACGGCCGCGATTCGATCCGCGGGCAACGGCTGAAACGCGCTTCGAGGGCTCGGTCTGCTCAATCATATCGCCTCTTTAATTTGTATAGTGAAATTAATCAATGCGTGAGGTGCCGGTGTAATCGAAAAAGCACAGTCAGATGGCCACTTATCGGGCGATATTTGCTATTATCGTACCTTTTGCACTATTCAAGCTAGAGAAGAAGGGTGAAAACATCCTTGACTGCGTGTTTTTCCCTTTCTAGTTTATTCGTTACGTAAATAAAATAAGCGCAACAAGCGCGATGCGTGACGCCCCTCACACCGGGGGGATCAAGGGGAGGTACATATGAAAAGCCCAATGAAGAAATTGCTCCTGCCGCTGCTGGCGAGTGCCGCCGCGCTCGCGATGGCCGCAGGCGTGGCGCAGGCCGAGTCGAAAAAGACCATCGCACTGGTGACCAATGTGGCGGCCGACTTCTGGACCATTGCCGGCCGCGGGCTCGAGAAGGCGCAGAAGGAGCACCCGGACTACAACATCGAGCTGATCGTCACCAACGAAGGCACCGCGGCAGGCCAGCGGCGCGAGCTGGACGACCTCCTGGTGCGCGGCGTCGCCGGCATCTCGATCTCGGTCGATGATGCGCCGCACGCAACCGAACAACTCAACAAGGTTGCGGCCAAGACCGTGCTGATCACGACGGATAGCGACGCGCCGCAGAGCAATCGTGTCGCCTATATCGGCACCGACAACGTCGCGGCCGGGCGGCAGGCGGGCGAGGAGATCAAGAAGGCGCTGCCGAACGGCGGCAAGATCGCGCTGTTCGTCGGCACGATGGACGCCGACAACGCCCGCGAGCGCGTGCAGGGCATCAAGGAATCGATCGCCGGCACCAAGGTCGAGCTGGTCGACGTGTTCACCGACCAGGTGGATTTCGCCAAGGCCAAGGCGAACATGGAAAACGTGCTCGTCAAATATCCCGACATCGCGCTGCTGTCCGGCCTGTGGAGCTACGAGACGCCGCTGATCTACGACGCGGTCAAGGCCGCAGGCAAGGCCGGCAAGGTCAAGATCGTCGGCTTCGACGAGGACCAGCGCACCTTGCGGGGAGTTTCCGACGGCACGATCGAATCCACGGTCGTGCAGCAGCCCTACGAGTTCGGCTACCTCTCCGCGACCAACATCATCAAGACGCTGAACGGCGACAAATCCTGGATTCCGAAGGACAGCAAGCTGATCGTGCCGACCAAGGTGATCAGCAAGTCCAACGTCGCGGAATTCACCGCATCCCTGAAAGAACTGCTGAAGAAGTGACTTCAGTGTGTCTCACCGCCCGGCCGCCACTGGCTGCCGGGCGTCGTGCGGAAGGAAACGACGAATGGCGGAGACGCTGCTTGAACTCGCCGGCATCAGCAAGACCTATCCCGGTGTCAGGGCCCTCGACGATGTCAGCCTGCGCGTCTACCGCGGCGAGGTGCTGGGCCTGATCGGCGAGAACGGCGCCGGCAAATCGACGCTGATGCGCGTGCTGGGCGGCGTGATCGCGCCGAGCGAGGGCGTGATCCGGATCGGCGGCAACGACCATGCCCGGATGACGGTGAGCGAGGCGACGCGATGCGGCATCGCCTTCGTGCATCAGGAACTGAACCTGTTCGAGAATCTCGACGTCGCGGCCAACGTCTTCATCGGGCGCGAGAAGCTGACCGGCGGACCGCTCAAGCTGGTGGACAATTCGGAGATGCACGCCCGCGTGGCGCCGCTGCTCAAGCGGCTGGGCGCCGATTTCGCGCCGGACACGCTGGTCGACAGCCTGTCGATCGCAGAGCGGCAGATGGTGGAGATCGCCAAGGCGCTCTCGATGGACGCACGCGTGATCATCATGGACGAGCCGACCTCGAGCCTGACGATCTCGGAGACCGAACGGCTGCTGGGGGTGATTGCCGATCTGAAGGCGCACGGCATCTCGGTGATCTATATCTCGCACCGGCTGGGCGAGATCATGACCTGCGCCGACCGCGTCGCGGTGCTGCGCGACGGGCGCACGGTGGGTGAGCTGGCGCGTCATGAGCTCAGCCATGCCGCGATGATCCGGCTGATGATCGGCCGCGACCTGAACACGCTCTACACCCCGCCCAAGCAGCCGCCACAGCCGGGCGGCTGCGATATCAGCGGCGTTGTGACCAGCGCCTATCCCGACCAGGAGATCAATCTGTCGGTGCGGCGCGGCGAGATCCTCGGCCTGGCAGGGCTCGTGGGCGCCGGCCGCACCTCGCTCGCCCGAGCGGCGTTCGGCATCGACCCGCTGCTCGGCGGCGAGATCAGCATCGACAACACGCCGGTCGGTGTCAGGTCGCCGAAGGATGCGATCAGGCAGGGGATCTATCTGGTGCCGGAGGACCGCAAGAAATCCGGGCTGGTGCTGGAATTGCCGATCCGGGAGAACGTGACGCTCGCGAACCTGCGCAAATATGCGCGGATGTGGCTGGTCAGCAGCGCGGCCGAGCGCGAGGTCGCGCAACAGCAGGCGAGGAGCCTGTCGATCAAGGCGCCGAGCGTCGATATCGAGGCGGTGACGCTCTCCGGCGGCAACCAGCAGAAAGTCGTGCTGGGCAAGTGGCTGTCCATGCAGCCGCGCGTGATGTTCTTCGACGAGCCGACTCGGGGCATCGACGTCGGTGCCAAGAGCGAGATCTACGCGCTGATGCGCGACCTTGCCGACCAAGGCGTCGCGATCGTGATGATCTCCTCGGACATGGAGGAGGTGATCGGCGTCTCCGACCGGGTGGCGGTGATGCATGAAGGCGCCGTCAGCGGCGTGCTCGAGCGCGAGCAGTTCAGCGAATACAACGTGCTGCGGCTGGCGATCGGTCAAGCACTCGAAACCACGGAAGCCGCTGCGCCATGATGAAGAAAGAACTCGGACTGCTCATATTGCTGGCGGTGATCTCCGCGATCACGGGCGCGATCAATCCGGCCTTCCTCTCATGGGTGAACCTCTTGAACATGGCCAATCTGATCGGCCTGTTCGGCGTGTTCGCGCTGGGCGAGGGGCTCGTGATCATCACCGGCGGCATCGATCTTTCGCTCGGCTCGATGTTCGCGCTGCTTGGCGTCGTGTTCGTCGACCTGCTGACGACCTATCAGCTCGACTGGCCGCTGGCGCTGCTTCTGGTGCTACTGGGCGGGCTCGGGCTCGGCGGCATCCAGGGGTTCCTGATCACGCGGCTGAAGATGCAGCCCTTCATCGTGACGCTGTGCGGGCTGTTGATCTATCGCGGCGTCGCGCGCTACTACACCAGCGATTCGACGCGCGGCTTCGGCTACGGCGATGAAGCCAAGACACTAAGCGACATCGCCTCCGGCAACGTCGCTGGCATCCCGAACACCTTCATCCTCCTGATCATCCTCGCGCTGATCCTCGGCGTGCTGCTGCACCGCTCGGTCTACGGGCGCTGGCTGTACGCCGTGGGCAAGAACGAGGAAGCGGCGCGCTTCTCCGGCATCAGCACCAATATCGTGATTGCGACGGCATACATCATCAGCGGCGGGCTCGCCGGGATCTCCACTGTGCTGTTCGTGTTCTACACCAACTCGGTCTCGCCGAGCTCGTTCGGCAATTTCTACGAGCTCTATGCGATCGCGGCTGCCGTCCTCGGCGGGTGCAGCCTGCGCGGCGGCGAGGGATCGATCCTCGGCATCGTGCTGGGGACGGCGCTGCTGCAGGTGCTGCAGAACCTGGTGAACATCCTTGGCATCCCCAATTCGCTGAACTTCGCGGTGATGGGGACGGTCATTCTGCTCGGCGTGCTGGCGGATCAGCAATTGCAGGCGCGACGCCGGCGCAAGGTGGCGCTGGCCGGCCTCACCCGCAGCGCGCCGCGATCGAAGGAAAGCACAATTCTGCAAAGCGCGTCATCGCACGGCGCGGCTGTGTTGCCGACGAGTACGGGCGACCAGGCATGACAACTCGATAAGAAAAAACGCGACCGGACTCAGGAATATGGTCGCGGTTCCCTGAGTAGAGGAACAAGGGGAGGAGTTCGATGCGCAAGATTGATGAATCGCACGACGCTCGCGCGCAGCTACGCCGGCTCGCGGACAGACCCTAACGCAGTGTTGAGGCGTTTTAGTGCGCGCGTAATTGCTATCTAAAATTGAAAAATAGTAACGCTACAACAAGCGCGTTCCGGGCTGAAGGGCTTTGGGCGGGGACGCGACAGGAATCAGACAAGGCCCGGGACGGTGGGAGGAAAGAATGTTTCGTGGGCCTGTAAGCGTCGCACGCGCGTGCGGCGTCGGGATTGTTTTGTCATCGTTGTTGAGTGGCGGCGCACACGCGGCCGATCTCCTGACGAAAGCTCCGCCGCTGCCTTACGTTGATCCCGCCGATGATTTCTGGACACGGCCGTATTTGTTCGGGGATCTCGGCAGGACGAAGCTGAAGGAGCAGGGCATCTCGTTGGCCCTGACGCTGGGCGACGAGGCCGTGACCAACATATCGGGCGGCAACAAGAACACGGGGGCCAACGCCGGGCAGCTGTTCTTTCAGGCCAAGTTCGACATGGCGAAACTGGCCGGCATCCAGGGCGGCCTGGTCGGCCTCACGCTGGTCGACCGCTTCGGCCGCAATCTGAATGACGAGGCCGGCATTCCGGCCTTGCAGCTGACCAACGAAGTGTTCGGCCGCGGCAACATCCTGCGCCTGACCGAACTGTACTACTCGCAGAAGCTCTTCGATGATCGCCTCGAACTCAAGGGCGGCCGTCTTCCGGTCGGTTTCGATTTCTTCTTCGGCCTGTGCGAGTTCATCAACCTGACCTTCTGCGGCGGCCAGCCCGGCAACATCCAGGGCGGCTACATCTATAACTGGCCGGTGAGCCAATGGGCCGGTGTGGTCCACTACAACTTCGCCAAGGAATTCCAGCTCTCGGTCGGCGTTTACGACGCCAACCCGAACTATCTGACGACGTCGGATTCCGCGACCTACTTCCTGCCCGGTGTCCCCGGCTCGAGCCCGGCCTCCGGCGTGCTGGTGCCGGTCGAGTTGGTCTGGGCGCCGAGCGGTCCGTTGAGCGGGACCTGGCGGTTTGGCGGCTGGTATGACAGCGCATCGACGATCGATGGCGGCCTCCCGGGCATCATCGCGATCGTCCCGGGCACCAGCGGTGTCCCCGACCAGAATCTCGGCGATCAGCGCGGCCGCTACGGCGTCTATGAATCGATCCTGCAGCGGCTGACCGTTGAGGGTCCGAAGGCGCAGGGCTGGTACACGTTCCTCAATACGACCGTCGCCGATCACAGGACGTCGTATCAGGACTACCAGATCGCCTGGGGCTTCAGGCACACCGGAACGTTCGCCTCGCGTCCCGAGGACGAAGTCGGCTTCGCGGTGGGCACGACCCATGTGAACTCGGCGGCGCTCACCCTGAATGCCGGCGGCAACGAAGTGCCGATCGAAGCCTGGTACGGCTGGCAGGCGACCGGCTGGATGAACCTCAAATTCGACGCCCAGTATGTCATCCATCCCGGCGGACGCGGATACAACGCCGCCGGCGTGAAGACCGACAACGCCTGGGTTCTTGGTCTGCGCACCCTGGTCCACTTCTGATCCGGTGGCGGTCTGCCGGCATACCCGAGCGAGGCGAGCGATGCATAGCGCCTTCGTGCGCGCGATTGAGGGCTTACGTGCGAGGCTCGAGCCTCGCACAGAGATAGCGGACCGTTTTTGCGCCGCCGTCGATGGTGGTCCGGCCGACTTCCTCGAAGCCAAGCGAATGATGGAGTGCGTCTGATATCGGATTCGGCGGCTGGAGGTTGACCTCGCACACGACACGACGATGACCGCGATGCGCGGCCTGCCGGAAGACCTCGCGGTAGAGCTTGCGCGCCAGTCCGTGCCGCCGCCACGCCGCCCCAACGACGATTCGATCGACGTAGAGGAATTGGTCCATCCGGCCGCGGAACCAGCCGAAGTGAGTGCCGTCATAGTTGTCGCCGTGCTCGAACGCCAACAGCATCGCGGCGGCCGGCGGAACGAACAGCGCGATCGTTGCTGCATCGATCAATTGTTCGAACCTCGCGGCCGTGAGCAGGGACGTTTCACTGGCACTGGCGTTGTTCAGTCGCAACAACTCCTCGCGCCCGGAATGAGCATGCAGGTCTCTGATCTCGAACTGTTCGGATTGGGAATGCATGTCGGAAGGAGTCCGTCGGCAATGCATCGGAGTGGGTTACGGCTTCGCTCGACCCGCGCTGCGATGCAACTGGAGCATGGCTGTCAGACGTCGATCTTGAAGCCGAGGTCAATTTCGGACGCAGGCAAACCTCCGCGCAAGCCCCAATTGTCGGGTGGAATCTCGATCAGAATGGTCTTGATCTCATTCGCGGGCACTCCGAGGGCGGAGAGGTTCGCCACCACGGCGCTGTAGAGGGCTTTCTTGGCCTGCAGCGATCGTCCGGAAAACAGGAAAATCTCGATGCGTGTGTAGCGCTCCGATCGGCCCGCTGGAACGATCCGGGCGGCGTCATCGTAGAGGTCGAGCACGACATCGCGGTCGTAGTCAGGGATTTTCAGCGCCGCGAGCAGAGCGTCCTGGACGGCTCCAATCACCTGGGCCTCGATGCCGCGGGCCCAAATGCCGGTCGTGATCCGAGTGCTCGGCATGATACGTCCTGCTCTTGCTTGTCGGGTTGAGGGTGGGCGCGGCGCTGGCGCCTTGCCCACCCTCCATTATCGCTCACGCCATCGCGCGTTCGGGCAGCAGCTCGGCGATCTGCACCGCGTTCAGCGCGGTGCCCTTGAGCAGCTGATCGGCCGCGACGAACATCGAGATCGAGTGGCCGCTGGGGTCGCTGAGATCCTTGCGGATGCGGCCGACCAGCACGTCGTCCTGACCGGAGGCGTCGATCGGCATCGGGAAGTAGTTCTTGGCGCGATCGTCGACGATCTTGACGCCAGGCGCCTGCGCCATGATTGCGCGGACCTGGTCCTCGGTGATCGGCTTCTCGCATTCGAAGGTGATCGCCTCGCAATGCGCGCGCAGCACCGGCACCCGCACGCAGGTCACGCCGATCGCGATCTTGTCGTCCTCGAAGATCTTGCGGGTCTCCTTGATGACCTTGGTCTCTTCGTCGTTGTAGCCGGTCTCGGGGTCAACAGCCGTGTTGTGGTTGAACAGGTTGAAGGCGTAGGGGTGCGGCATCACCTTCGGCGTAAAGACCTGTCCGTTGAGACTGGCGCGGGTCGATTCGACGAGCTCCTCCATCGCAGCAGCACCGGCGCCGCTCGCGGCCTGATAGGTCGAGATGATCACGCGCTTGATGCGGTTCTTCTGGTGGATCGGCCACAGCGGCACCAGCGCTGTGATGGCGGCGCAGTTCGGGTTGGCGATAATGCCCTTGTGGTCGCGGATGCGGTTGGCGTTGATCTCGGGGATCACAAGCGGCACGTTCGTATCCATCCGGAACGCGGAGGAATTGTCGACCACGACCGCACCGGACTTCACCGCAAGCGGCGCGAACTTCTTCGAGATGCCGCTGCCGGCCGAGAACAGTGCGATGTCGACACCCTCGAAGGCGCGCTCGGTCAGCTCCTCGATCACGACCGGCTTGCCGCGGAAGGCGACGGTCTTGCCTGCCGAGCGGGCGCTCGCCAGCGCCTTCAGCTTGCCGACGCGGAAGCCGCGCTTGTCCATGGTGGAGATGAATTCGGCGCCGACTGCGCCGGTGACGCCGACAATCGCGACGACGGGATCGTTACTCACTTTGTCCTCCATTTGAGATGTGCTGCAGACAACAAAAAAGCCCCGGACCTTCATCAGGCGGGGCTTCGGGTAGAGATGATGCGGTTCGACCGACTACGCGCGCACGCCTCCCGAGGCCCCGGAGGGCTTGGTGGTTTTGGTGGTGCGTTTGGTCGCGGTGATCATGGTTCGGACTTATGCGGGAGAGATCGGCGCCCGTCAACGGCTTTTGGGCGAAAATCTGGCAAGGCCCGCCTAGAGCATTTTCGGTTCTGATTGAATCAGAACCGAAGCTCTAGCTTCTTGTTTTGACGGGTTTTCTTCACGCGAACCGGTGTCCACTTCGCTCGAAAACGCTCTGGGCCCTTACCGCCGGCGCGCGCCGGGCGGCTCGAGGATCACCTCTTTCAGATCGCTGCCAGCGAGCACCACGATCACGAAATTCAGCTTGCCGCGCTCGCGCATCAAGCCGCCGCTGATCGCCTTTCCCGAGGTCGAGCGTTCGGCGACGCGTACCGCATCCGACAGACGGTGCCGGAGCGCCCTGAGCACGACGAGGTTGCCGCGGTCCTCGGCGCCCAGCGACGTCAGCGGCGAGGCGGCCTCGCCACCCACCACTTCACCGGTCGCAGCGTCGATGGCGTGGTGCCAGATGCGGTCCTGCTGCATGGTCTTGACCCGGTAGACCGCGGGAAGCGATGCGCCGTCAAAGCTGATGTCGGCGGTGATCGCACCGGAGTGCAGCGCTTCCGCAATCGCCATCGCCTTGCGCAGCGAGATCTGTGCGGCCTGGAAGCTGTCGAGTTCGCGGCGAACCGCATGCACGTCGAGCGCGTTGTCATTGTCACGCGGGGTGAGGGCCGCGGCAGCCGAACTCGTGATCGCATGGGCCGGCGCCGCGAAGGGCAGGGCCAGCAGCGCGGTTGCAAGCAGCCGCGTTCCCAATGCCAAATACCTCAGTGCGCGCAATCGTCCTGTCCTCATCGTCGAACCTGTATCGAACTTTGCGCGTTGCCCGCGCTTGCAGCGGCCGCGCGGGCCGAGAAAGGTGCGGCCGACCCCGGTTAGTCAGGGGTCGGCCGCCGAACGTTCAGGACGGAGCGATGGCGGCTGCCCCGTCGTCACGGTCGAAATTACAAGTCGGCGTCAAAACCCTTGGGGGCTGATCTGGATTCTGCGCCTCGTTGCAACTAAACAATACGGTTTCGTTCTGTTTCGTTCAAGGCTACTCGCAATCAAGATTGCTCACGATAACGTGCGAGACGATAGAACGATCCTGCTGACTCCGCTTAGCGGGCCGGCCGGCGGCGGCCGCCCTTATCCGCCTCCTTGGCGGCCTCGCGCAGCCGATCCTGCGGCCCGACGGCGCCGGCAAGGAACAGCCGGATCGAGACCTCCATCCGCGTCTCGGCGGTCTTCATGTCGATCGGGATCCCGAAGGTTGCCATCCGATGGGTGTGGCCGACCACCATGTTGAGGAAGGTCTCGGCCGCGATCGTGGTGTCCTCGAGGTCGAGGGCGCCCTTGTCGACCAGGTGGTCGAAGAAATCCGCCGTCGTGGACACGGCTTTCGACCAGCCTTCGTCGACGGCAAGCTTGGCGACCTCGGGGAAGTTGATCGCCTGCGCGGTCAGGATCCGGCTGAAGGCGATGGAGTCCGCGCTGCAATTCAGCACCAATAACTGGCGCCCGAGCTCGGTCAGCCGCTCCTCGACCAAACCCTCGCAATTGCCGTCGCCCTGCGCTTCGGCTGCCGCGGCGGCGAGCGGGGCAAGCCAGCGGGCAATTTCGCGCCGGAGCACCGCGGCGAAAAGGCCGCGCTTGTCGCCATACTGTCCATAGACGGTGGGCTTGCTGACGCGGGCGGCCTCGGCCACCGCGTCGATCGACGTCGCATCGAAGCCGCGCTCGAGGAACAGGCGGGTGGCGACCTCGATCAGCCGCTGGTCGCGCTCGATCGCGGCATCGCGGGTCGGCCGGCCGCCGCGTGACTTGATCACGCCGCGTTTGGCCGGCTGTTTGGCGCCCTTGGCCTTGGTTGCCGTCAATCCCATTGCCCATTCATCTCGTTGTGCGTCGGACGGGTCTGTCCGGTCTATAACCCGCGCGGTACGGATTCGTCCATTCGGTGGTACCGGGGGCGGGCCGCTCATGGCGGCGTCGCGGTCCAGGCGTGCCCCGCGGCGGCCTTCTCGTATCCGTACTGATAGAGCGCGCGCATATAGGCCGTATCGAAGCCTTGCGTCTCCGGCGCCGGATAATCGCGCTCGATATAGGACAAATGGAAGCCGAGGCGGTTGCGCCGGGCGAAATCATAGGTCGAGAGGATCACGGAGCGGGTTTGCGCCTGTGTGATCGCCGAAATGCTGCGGGAGGCGACGTCGATCGTCGAGTTCGACACCAGCTCGAAGTTTCCCTCGAGCTTCTTGTTGACCAGCATGTAAATGTTCATCCGGCCATTGGCCGGCCAGCTGCGCTCCCGGAACAGGAGTGCGTCCGGCAGCGTCAGCACAGGTGCGGTGACGCCGCCATCGACATGCATCTCCTGGAAGCGTTTTCCCTGGCCCTCGGCATCGATCATGATCGGCGGAAACACCAGCGGGATGCTGGCGGAGGCGGCCATCACGTCGCGAAACAGCTGCAACGCCTCGGGCGTGCCGACGGCGGCGATCCGCCCCATGTCCCAGATCACCGTGCGCTGGGTGTCGAGATCGGTGGTGACGATCAGGAGCTTTCGGCCCTTGGCGTTTTCGCGCGCCACCTCACTCAGGATGTCCTGGCCGACGTAGCGCGCTACCAGCTCGCGCAGCCGCTTGTTGCCGAACAGGCCGGAGCCGAACAGCACCCGCATCAGGCTCGGGTCCTGTAGCAGGCTCTCCGCGATGCCTGAGGTGTAGACCTCCTTCAGCGTGTCATCGTAGCGGGGGCCGAGGAACGCAAAGGGCGCAATGAGTCCGCCGGTGCTGACGCCGGAGACGACCGAGAAGGCCGGGCGATTGCCTGCCGCGGTCCAGCCGTTGAGGACACCCACGCCGTAGGCGCCGTCGGCACCGCCGCCGGAGAGGGCGAGATAGGTCTTGATCGGGGCGACGTCGCTCTTGTCGAGCCGGAATCTGGACGCCGGCTCGTCGGCGTAGCGGCGCAGCCCGTCGAGATCGAGCACCCGCGAATTGACGGCGTCGGCCGCCGTGTAGGGCGTCCGCGGCAGCGAGCTGCAGGCCGCCAGCGCGAAAGCCAGGCCACACAGCAGAGCGGCATGCCGGATCGCGCCGGCAGCCGTCGTGCGAGGGCTGATGCCCCGAGGCCGGGCGCTAGGGATTGAGACCATCTCTGCCAATCACGTCTCTGCGTGGATTGCGGCGCGGCGGGGAAGTCCGCTGCCCCATTATCGACATAAAACGATACGGTTTCGTTTTGTTTAATGTGGCGGCCGGCCCGAAGCAAGTATCGATCCGGCTGCCGGCGTTCACGAAGTCGGGCGAGAGGCGTTATCCGACGGGTTGATCGGGCGTCAGTGACACGCAATAAGCAGCCGCATGAATCTTCCCAATCAATTCGAGCTCTTGGCAACCGACGGCGCTGCCCGCACCGGGCGCCTGACCACGCCGCATGGCCTGGTGCGGACGCCCGCATTCATGCCGGTCGGCACCGCCGGCGCGATGAAGGGCATGCATTGGCGCGAGGTGCGCGATGCCGGCGCCGATATCGTGCTCGGCAACACCTATCATCTGATGCTGCGGCCGGGCGCTGAGCGGATCGCCGGGCTTGGCGGTCTGCAGCGCTTCACTGGCTGGGGCGGTCCGATGCTGACGGATTCCGGCGGCTTCCAGGTCATGTCGCTCTCGGAGCTGCGCAAGGTGACCGAGAAGGCCGTGACCTTCCGCTCGCATATCGACGGCGCCAAGGTCGAGCTGTCGCCGGAGCGCTCGATCGAGGTGCAACTTCTGCTCGGCTCCGATATCGCGATGCAGATGGACGAATGCGTGCGGCTGCCCGCCGAGCGCGCCGACATCGAGCGGGCGATGCAGCTGTCGCTGCGCTGGGCCGAACGCTCCAAGCGCGCGTTCGAGGCGGCGCCGGACGGCTACATGCTGTTCGGCATCGTGCAGGGTGGCGATGTCCCTGATCTCAGGCACGTCAGCGCGCGCGGGCTCACCGATACCGGCTTTCACGGCTACGCGATCGGCGGGCTGGCGGTCGGCGAGCCGCAATCGGTGATGTTGTCGATGATCGAGGAGACCGCGCCGGCGCTGCCGGCCGATCGGCCGCGCTATCTGATGGGCGTCGGCACGCCGGAGGACATTCTCGAGGCGGTGGCGCGCGGCATCGACATGTTCGACTGTGTGATGCCGACACGGAACGGACGCCACGGCATGGCGTTCACCCGCTTCGGCCAGATCAACCTGCGCAACGCCCGGCACGTCGACGATCCGCGCCCGCTGGATGAAGAGAGCCCGTGGCCGGCGGCACGTAGCACTTCGCGCGCCTATCTGCACCATCTGGTGCGTGCGGGCGAAACACTTGGGGCAATGCTGCTGTCCGAAATCAACGTCGCCTATTACCAGGAGCTGATGCAGGGCATCCGTGACGCGATCGCAAACGGCACGTTCGAGGCCTTCAGAACGAAAACGCGCGCCGGTTGGGCGCGCGGGGACATCGCTCCGAGGTGAGCTGCGTGATCAGTTGCACACGATCGGTTTGACGGTGTGCTTGGTGACGAACCCGTAACCGCAAGTGTCGCAGGTCCAGAGATAGCTGATCAAATTGTCTTGGAGGTACGCGGACGCTTCTGCCGCGATCATGGAGTCCGCACACACCGGACAGGTCGGCAAATCGCTGCCGCGCGGATCGGGCCTGGACGCTGCGGTCGACAGAACTTCAGCGAGAGCTGGCATGTGACCTCCTTTGCGTTCGGAGCTGTACCTGACGAAAGTATATAGACGCACTTGTTTGACCTTGTCGCAACACAAATGCGTAGGTTTTACGTTATTTGCGCAGGTTCTCATTTTTGCGATGCAACGAATTTGTGCCTCGGCGGTTTCTCACTTGCGCGTCATGATGCGCTGCTTCTAATGAGAGAAGACCGCATATTCCCAGCATATCCCGCAACAGGAGCCGCTTGATGGACGCGCCGTCGACAACGAGTGCAGTGCAACCCGGACGCGGCCGCGTCTTCGATTCCATCGTCGATGCGATCGGCTCGACCCCGATCGTACGCCTGCGCAGATTGCCGCAGGCGGGTGGCGTCCACGCGACGATCCTCGCCAAGCTGGAATACTTCAATCCGGCGGCCAGCGTGAAGGACCGCATCGGCGCGGCGATGATCGTGGCGATGGAGAAGGCGGGCATCATCAACGCCGACACCGTGCTGATCGAGCCGACCTCGGGCAATACCGGCATTGCGCTCGCCTATGTCGCCGCATCGCGCGGCTATCGGCTGAAGCTCGTGATGCCGGAATCGATGTCGATCGAGCGGCGCCGGATGCTGGCCTTCCTCGGCGCCGAGATCGTGCTCACGCCGGCCGCGCAGGGCATGAAGGGCTCGATCGCTGCCGCGGAAGAACTGGTGCGCACGACGCCCAACGCGGTGATGCCGCAACAGTTCAAGAATCTCGCCAATCCTGAAATCCATCGCCGCACCACCGCCGAGGAGATCTGGAATGATACCGGCGGCAACATCGACTATTTCGTCGCCGGCGTCGGCACCGGCGGCACCATCACCGGGGTCGGGCAGGTGCTGAAGCCGCGCAAGCCGTCATTGCGGATCGTCGCGGTTGAGCCGGAAGAGAGCCCGGTGCTGTCGGGCGGTCAGCACACCCCGCACAAGATCCAGGGCATCGGCGCGGGCTTCATCCCTGACATCCTCGACCGCTCGGTGATCGACGAGATCGTCAAGGTCAACAGCGCGACCGCGATCGAGACCTCGCGCGCGCTGGCGCGCAACGAAGGAATCCCCGGCGGCATTTCCTCGGGGGCCGCGATCGCGGCCGCCTTGCAGATCGGCAAGCGGCCGGAGGCTGCGGGCAAGACCATCCTGGCGATTGTGCCGTCGTTCTCGGAGCGCTATCTCTCGACGGCGTTGTTTGAAGGAATTTGAGACACAGGAATCCAGGATATGGCCGATCAGCCGAGGCGACCGCGAACCCTGAACGATGCCCGCAGCGAGGCCGAGGCGGCGTTCAAGCGCGCCACCACCAAGGTCGCGGACGCGGTGCCAAAGACTGTCGCCGTCCCCGGCGTCCGCGAGCAGGTCACGCTGCGGATCGATCAGGACGTGCTGCAATATTTCCAGGAGGGCGGCCCCGGCTGGCAGGACCGCATCAACGCGGCGCTGCGCAAGGCCGCCGGGAAGTAGCGCACTTCCAAAACAAGCAAGCCCGGGATGATCCCCGGGCTTGTTGCTATGCGGCGACCTGCGCGGCGGGCCGCGAGTGTCACCGTGCGCGCGCCAGCGCCGCTGCGCCCGGCTTCAGGTTCAGGAGGTTGCCGGCCAGGATCATGGCCGCGCCGAGCACCGTGTAGGCATCGAGCTGCTCGGCGTAGATCAGCCAGCCGACGATCGCGGTCAGCGGCACGCGAATGAAATCCATCGGGATCACCACGGTTGCGTCGGCGTGGAGCAGGGCGCGCGCCATGCAGTAATGCGAGAACGTGCCGCAGAACGCGATCGCGACGAGCCAGCCCCAGGTCGAGAGCGGCGGCCAGATCCACACATAGAGCGCGGGCCCGATGCTCGCGAGCGATTGCACCACCAGCATCCAGAACAGGATCGCCAGCGTTTGTTCGGTCCGCGTCAACGACTTGACCACCACGACCGAGATCCCGAAGCCGACGGCCGCGGCGAGCGCGATCAGCTGGCCCGGATTGATCGCGCCGGTCGCCGGCCGCACGATGACGAACACGCCGACCAGGCCAAGCACGATCGCGACGATCTTCCAGGATGTCATCCGTTCGCCGAGAAAGCTCGCCGCGAGGATCGCGGTCCAGATCGGCATCGTGAACTCGATCGCGACCACCTGGCCGATCGGGATCAATGTCAGCGCATAGAACCAGCCGAGCTGCGCGCAGAAATGAACCAGGTTGCGCGCGATGTGGATGTGCACGCGTGCCGTCTTCACGATCGCGAATCCGCCGTTCATGTGGATCAGCGGATAGAGCATCACGAAGCCGAGCACGCCGCGAACCGCCATCAGCTGGAACACGTTGACCTCGCGCGTCGCCTCGCGGCCGGCCACCGCCACAATCAGCATGAGCGCGAGCCAACCGGACATCCACAGCGCTGCGCCGGTTTTTGAGGGTGTGCGATCCATGACGGGAAACGAGGTGAGGGGTACCCGGTATCGGCGAGCCGATACGAATTTGCAACGTGCAATTCTGCCGGCGTGGTGATGTGTCGACCATGTGATCTCTGCTAAGCAGGTCGGGAATAATCACATCAGGAGGATCTGCTCATGCGTGTCTTGCAACCGGCCGAATGGTCGAAACCCCGCGGCTTCTCGCACGGTGTCGCGTTCGACGCTCCGGGCAAATGGATCGTGCTGGCGGGGCAGACCGGCGGCGACGAAAAGGGCGACTACGTACCCGAGATGGCAGCCCAGGTCGGCACGGCGCTGAAGCGCATCGTCAAGCTGTTGAACGAAGCCGGCGCCGGTCCCGAGCACATCGTCCGCCTGACCTGGTACCTGACCAGCCGCATCGAATACGAGGCCGCGGGCACCGGCATCGGCGCGGCGTGGAAGGAGACGCTCGGGCGCAATTTCCCGCCCTCCACGCTGCTCTACATCGACGGGCTGGTCGATCTGCGCGCCAAGGTCGAGATCGAGGTCACGGCGTTCGTGCCGGCCGCCTAGCAACGCCGAGACGCGTGCGACGTCATTGTTGCGCGGCCAGCAAAAAGCCCTCGGGGGTGACCCGAGGGCTTTTCTCGTCGGCGGAGCGATCGATTACTTCGACAGCGTGATGCTGGCGCCGCGGAACTGGCTGTCGGGCCTGATGGTGACGGACTGCTTGTTGCCGGAGGTGCGCATCGAGATGTCGGCGTTGAAGCCGGGAGCGCTGGCAACGACCTGGAAGTTGCCGCCACCGCCGCGACCTCGCAGGTCGCCGCTGACATTGCGGCTGGTCTCGCTCCACGAGCCGCTGACGGCGCTGCCTTGCGCCTGCACGTCGGCAGCCAGGTTGAACTTGTAGGCGTCGCTGGCGCAGGTGAGGCTCATGGTCATGTTCGGGCCGCCGACACGGTAGGTCGCGCGGCAGCGAATCCGCTCGCTGGAGCCGTCGTCCAGCGTGACCGAGCCGCCGCCCGACCAGGTGCCCGCCATGCCGGCGAACGGGCTGGACTGGGCATGGCCCGCGGTGCTGGCCAATGCGGTCACGAAAAACGCGGCGGCTGCAAATGCTGGCCGCCGCGCGATGGCGAAGAACCTTGATACGCTGGTGATCTTACTGACGGGACGCTTCCCATCGGCCGCTGCACGGTACGCCAGCTGATGCCCCATTCCACTTCCCCGATCCGGAGTTGCCACTGAGTTGACCGTTCGCATATGCACCATTGATCGAGACTCGCACAAGTCCCCCACTGCCCACGGTGCCGGAGATCGCCGCACCCTGCGCCGAGATCTTTCCTTCGACGACATTCACCGTCGAACTGGACGACGGCTCGCAGCTGCCGGTCTTGGTGACGACTGTGACGCTCCAGAGGCCGTCATAGGGCTGCTGCGCGGACACGGGAGCAGCGGTGAGGGCGGCAGCCGAGGCGACCGAAGTGACCAAAATCAGGTCGCGAATGCGGATCGAACGCATGAATCAAATCCCTGTAATTTCGTGTGATGACGCGGCTTATCCTGTCACAATGTGTTCAAAATTTGCTGCGTCGCGAGAGGCCCCAAATGTTCCTGTGAACTCAAACACATCATGGTGAATCTGGTTCCGGATCAGGAACGAGAAATTTGCCTCCGCGCCTCACGGAATCAGGTATTTAAGTACCTTATTTCGGCTTAGTGTTTGGTACCGCTGAGGTTTGGCGCCTTGGTTGCAAACTGCTCATCCTGCGGCTTGGCCGGCAGCGAGCCGTTGACCTTGCCGTAGTCGATGACCTCGGCGAGCAGACGCAGACCGAGCGGCGCCAGCGCGCGCTCCCAAAGCTCGCGGGCGGTCTCGCCCTTTTTGACGAACACCCAGTCCTGCGCCGCGATTGCGCCCGCGTCCATGCGGTCGGCGAGGTGATAGATGCTGCCGCCGGCGATCGGATCGCCTTCCTTGATGGTCCACTCCACCGCAGCGATGCCGCGGTGTCGGGGCAGCAGCGATGGGTGGTACCCGACGCCGCCAAGCTTGGCCACGGCAAGCGCCTCCTTGCTGACGCGGGCGTGGCTGTGGGCGGTCACGATCAGGTCGGTGCCCGGGGCGATCTCGGCGGCCGTCACCAGCTTGGGGTCGGCCTGAACGACGACCTCGATGCCGGCCGCCCGAGCCGCTGCCGCAAGCCGGTCCTCGCCGTCATGGACGACCACCCTGACGAGCGTGACGTGATGCTCGCGCAGCATGTTCAGGGTCGTCACGCCGAAATGGCGGGAACCGACAAGGGTAATGCGCATGGGATGAATTCCGTGGGGGTTATTCTGGGTCTATTCGGGCTGCCGCTATGCCGATAGCACACCGCGGCGGCCTGTTTTGCTGTCCTGCCCGTTATCAACAAGCCGGCCGGGTGGCAATCTCAGGCCGCCGGCTGCTTGCTCACCAGAACCTTGTCGATGCGCCGGCCGTCGAGGTCGACGATCTCGAATTCCCAGCCCTGCGCCGTGGTTTTGGCTCCGACATCGGGGATCGCGCCGAATTCATGCAGCAGGAAGCCGGCCGCGGTCTGGTAGGGGCGCGGAGAGGGCAGCGCGATGCCGAGCAGTTCGCTGAATTCGAGCGCGGGCATCCAGCCCGAGATCAGATAGGAGCCGTCGTCGCGCCTGACATAAGCGGGCTCGGCCGGACCTTCCTCGGTATGGAAGGCGCCGACGATTGCCTCAAGGATATCGGCGCTGGTGACGACGCCCTGGAAGGTGCCGTACTCGTCGTGCACGAGGCCGATATGCACCGCGGAGTCGCGCAGGATCGCGACCACGTCGCGGGCGTCCACCGTTTCCGGGATGATCGGCGCGTCGCGCGTCAGCGCGCGGATGTCGGGCGCCTGGCCCGCGAGGTAGACGTCGAGCACGTCCTTGGCCTGCACGATGCCGAGCGCATGATCGCGGTTGCCGTCGAACACCACGCAGCGCGAGTGGCTGCTCTTCTGCAGCGTCGCGAGGATCTCCGCTGCGGGAGCGGCGAGGTCGATGAGGCTGACTTCGTGGCGCGGCGTCATCACGGCGCCGACCGGCAGATCGCCGAGCCGCATCACGCCGGCGATCATCTCCTTTTCGCCGGGCTCGAGCACGCCGGCGTTCTCGGCTTCCACCACCAGTGTCTTGATCTCGTCCTCGCTGACGCGGTCCTGCGCATCCTCGCGATGGCCGAGCAGCCAGAGCAACGCCTTGCCGGAGCGGTCGAGGAGCCACACCACCGGCAGCGACAGTTTTGCCATCACCGTCATGGCCGGCGCAGCCTTGACCGCGATCGACTCCGGATCGCGCAGCGCGATCTGCTTCGGCACCAGCTCGCCTATGATCAGCGAGGCATAGGTGATCGCGCCGACGACGATGCCGACACCGGCGGCGTCGGCGACGTTTGCCGGCAGTCCGAGCTCGAACAGCCATTGCGAGAGGCGCTGGCCGAGCGTTGCGCCCGAGAAGGCGCCCGACAGCACGCCGATCAGCGTGATGCCGATCTGCACGGTGGAGAGGAATCTTCCGGGATTGGAGGCCAGCGCAAGCGCACGGCGCGAACCGCTGACGCCGCGTTCAACCAGCGCCGCGAGGCGCGCCGGACGGGAGGAGACGATGGCGAGTTCCGACATTGCCAACAGACCGTTGACGACGATCAAGACCGCCACGATCGCAAGTTCCAGATATAACACGGGAGTCCCTGAGCTTGGGCGGCGTCGGCCGCTGCACGACGCCCTATATAGACATACCGGCGCGGCTTTGCTGTGCCCTGTCGGACGTCCCTGCACAAGCAGAGCGTGCGTATGGCGCGCATGCAGCAGGAGATCGCGGCATTTTGGCGCGCGGGCTGTTGTGGCGATCGGAGGCGCGGTTCGTGGATGCCCTCATCACGGCGTCAAACTCTAGGCGAGTATCCGCAGCTCCGGCTTGGCGAACTTTCTGGCAGGCGATGCAGGCTGTCTCGGCGCTCGTTCGGCAGCCTGTAACTGCGTGCGCAAATCGGCACTGCACTGCTTCATCTGGTTGCGCAATTCGCGGCGCGAGAAGGCGGTGAGCGAGGGGTCCGCAAGCTGCTGCCAGGCCTTGCGCAGCCATTCCTGCAGCTCGCGAATATTCCGATCCAGAATCTTCTGATCCAAAATCTTCTGATCCAAGACGTCGGGCTGGGTCATGCCGCCAAATCCCACGAAGTGATCAGTTGCAAAGTAACGCTGATTCGCGCCGTTTCACCTAACGGTATGTTGCGCGGGTGAGCTTGAGGCGGCGAGATCTGCACGGGCAGGCGTGCTGATATCCGCGTCAGCTGGCGTTGCCGGATCCTGTGCGCAGGAAATCCACCACGATAGGCAGCGCGAGGACGAGCGCTGCCAGCACCGAGAGATGACGCGTCTGCGCGGTGGAGAGGCCGAGATCGTATTGAGCAAGATAGGCAAGCATGATCGCTGCGTAGGCAGCAACGCAGACGGCCACAACGATACTCACGAAATCGGTCTTGCTCTGCATGGCGACACCGCGTTGTTGCCGACGCGGTGTAGCGCGGCTCAGCCTTGGCCAACTATGAGCCGGTTCACGGGCGCGGCGCACGCCGTGCCAACGAGCTCCGCGGATCGCTGCGGTCAACCGCCGGCAACGTTGCTCACGCGTACCGCAACAGGGAATCCGCGCCGTCGCGCGGGCGATGGAGAATTCTGGCGCGCTGTGGCGACCTGACCTGCCGCCAGCAGGCTTAGCGAGGAGCGTTACCTTGAACGTTGCCTTGGCTTCCACGCGGAAGCTTGACCGGGATGTGGGGCGACGTGCTCACCACACGCGGGCTTCCGTCGGAATGGGTCTGGCCGTTAAGCAACGTCTCGAGCAACAGAATGAATTTCTCGGCAAGCATGGGCGTAGCCCTCGTCGTCCAATTCCTGTAAGTCGCGGCGTCCTCTCGAAAATTCGATCAACAAAATGCGAGCCGCAGCCGTCTTGGCAATGCTGCGCCGCGAGCCCGTCCATGTGCAATCCGGGAGACTACCGGCGTCCGCCGGCTCAGGTCGCGCGCTGTTGCTGCGAGAAGGCGGGTCTGGATCCCTCGCAGCCAGCAACCGCGGGGCCATGAGCCAAACCCTCGAAGCGCCAAAGCGTCGTCAGCGATACCGTGCCACAGCGCTCGCAGCGAAGCGGTGTGTCGCCATGCAAATATCGTCCGCGCCTGAACAGTTGAGGCGACGCGATTTCCTTGCAACTCGGGCAAGCCAACGCCAGCTTGCTCGTCTTCCAGCGTCGAAATAATCGAAACACCGTACCCTCAGCGTTTCCGAGACGTCCGATGGCTGCAATTTAGCAATCGACACCCCTGCGTGGAAAGGTGCTGAACGTCACAGCTGCGGGTTTTGTAGCATCCGGCCCACGGGGCCTTTGCCGAGAATCGGGACGGAATGGTTGCCAAATCCCTACCGGCGGGCCACCCAGCGCGTGATCTCATCACACCGTTCCTTCAAGGATGTACGCTAGCGATAGCGACCATGGATCGGCAGCAAGATATTGATGAGGGTATCGTACCGGCGCTGCGCCGCAGCTACGGGCGGGTGGCCTGGTGGATTGTGCGACTCAATCGCGTGTTCGAGCCGTCGCGCGCCGCCGAGCCGTCACGGACCGAGGTGCCGTCGCGCGCGTCCGTCCCGCCACGGTGGCCGGTCCCGCCGCGCCCGGAATAGTCACCACCAGAATACCGGCGCCCCCTGTATCGGCCGCTCGGTCGGGCTGCTATGCATGCGCCATCCGCGGACTTACGGTCCGCCGTTTTTGACGATGCAGCCGCGCGGCGGCGCAAGCGACGGGAAGGACTGACACAATGATCGAGACGGTTGGCATCATCGGCGCCGGAACCATGGGCAACGGCATCGCGCAGATCTGCGCGGCGGCGGGGCTTGCTGTCACCATGGTGGATATCTCCGACGCGGCGGTGCAGCGCGGCCTGAAGACGGTCGGGACCAGCCTCGATCGCCTGGTCGCCAAGGAGAAGATGACAGCGGCCGATCGCGACGCGACGCTTGGGCGCATCAACGCGACCACCGACAAGTCGAAGCTTGCCGCCTGCGATCTCGTGATCGAAGCGGCGACCGAGAACGAGGAGCTGAAGATCAAGATCCTGAAGGATCTCTGCGCCGGGCTGAAGCCGAGCGCGCTGGTTGCGACCAACACCTCGTCGATCTCGATCACCCGCCTGGCGGCCTCCACCGATCGTCCTGATCGCTTCATCGGGATGCACTTCTTCAATCCGGTCCCGGTGATGGCGCTGCTCGAATTGATCCGGGGCTTGCAGACCTCCGATGACACCGTCGCCAAGGCCGAAGCCTTCGCCAAGCGCATCGGCAAGGTCGCGATCACGGCGAAGAACAGCCCGGGCTTTGCGGTCAACCGCATCCTGTGCCCGATGATCAACGAGGCGATCTTCGCGCTGCAGGAAGGCATTGCGACGGCCGAGGAGATCGATGCCGGCATGAAGCTCGGCTGCAACCATCCGATCGGCCCGCTCGCGCTTGCCGACCTGATCGGGCTCGACACCATGCTGTCGGTGATGGAGGTGTTTTACACCGGCTTCAACGACCCCAAATACCGGCCGGCGCCGCTGCTGAAGGAGATGGTCGATGCCGGCCATCTCGGCCGCAAGACCGGGCAGGGGTTCTACAGCTACAGCAAGTAAGGCTGCGCCGCGCGGCGAACACCGTAGTCATCCGGGATGGATCGCGCCTGTGACCTGACGTACACGCAGACCTCTGATCCGCCACGTGAGGCGGGGGACATCAGACACGAGGCCCGGGCTCCTAGGCACACCGGGCCTCGTGTTTTTTGTGGGGTCCTGAACTCAGTTCGCGGAGGCGACCGGCGTGATGCTGGTTTCTTCGGGATCGGCGCCGAACAGGCCGACGAGTTACTTTTTAATAGTCCGGCATCCTTTCCTTGAGCGTGGCGCGCGTGTAGGGCTCGTGCCCGGAATCCTTGCCGGCCAGGAAGATGCTAGCGGTCACCGCGAAGAACTCCAGCTGGTTCTTCAACGCGTAGGCCTCCTTGGCGAACAGCTCCTTTGACTTGGCCTGGCCGAGGAAGCTCTTGATGCCCTTGTTCTCATGGCCATTCGGCATCAGCCGGCCCTGTTCACGCTGAAAAGGGCCTTGAACCTTCCTTACAACTCTTGCTCACAGCTTCTTGAGGCGGCGACCGGAAACCTCGCACATCTCGCCGGCGTACCTACATCAGTAGCTGGGTGCCGATTGAGGAAGGAAGCAGGATCATGCGCAGGACGAATTGGGCAATTCTGGCGTTTGCGGCGCTCGGAACGAGCTGGATTGTCGGCTCCGCATCGCCGGCGGTCGCCGATCCCTATGATTATCCGTGGTGCATCCAGGGCAGGCAGGAGGGGTATCCCGGCTATTGCGGGTACCAGACCTACCAGCAATGCCAGGCGGCGGCGTCTGGCCGCAATGCCTATTGCGGCGTCAACCCGCGCGTTGCGTTCAGCCAGCAGCGGATGGCGCCGCGGGCGATCCGCTGAGCGGCCGTCGGCCGTGCGACCATCAGGCACGATGATTGCATTGCCAATAGTCAGACAGTTACCCCCTTGGAGGGCAGACCCTCTTGGAGAGCAAATGGGCGAGATCATCAGGTTTATCTCGAAGTCTGAACGGGAGCGCGCGCGTCTGATCCGCGAGGCCCGGGCGAACTACGAGCGCATCTTTCCATCGGCCGGTTCGACCGACGTGGAAGGCGCGGCGGACGAGGGCGACGCAGGCGGGGCCTCGTCGAAGTCGTAGCGTGCCGGTCTTGCACCCGAGGCTTGCACCCGAGAGACGGCTGACGCCGCAATGTGGAAACGAATCTGGCAGACTTGGACGATCGACAGGCCGGCCGCGTTTGGCGATTGGCTCTGGCAGGTTCTGGTCGTGGAGCTCGCTGCCTTGCTCGACCGGCTGACGCTGCGCAAGCTGATTGCGCTGATCCCGGTCGTCATCTTGATCGGCGCCTATTGGCATCGGATTCCGCTTCCTCCCGAGTTGATGCTGGTTGGCGATGTGCTGGCCTATATCGACATTTTCTCGATGATCTTCCTGATCGGCTTCTTCACGCGCGCGGCGACCGTGCTGGCCGTCGTCCGCCAGGCGATCGATTCTATCAACTGGATGCTGCGGCGTGTGCCGACGGCGCTGCGCAGGCTCGATATCCGTCACCGTCGCGCAAGCGACACCATCCGCCGCAAGCGGTCCACGCGCGCGAGCAACGACGAGGAGGACGCCGCTGTCATACCCGGTCTTGCCTGGGCCTAATCCGGGGCGACGTGCGGTGAAGACCGCGAGTGCTCCGCTATCGCGGCTGCCCGGCCTGCTCATCGCCGTCGTCAGCCAGCAGCCGGGCCGGGCTGCGCGCGGAGGCGCCGTCCTGGTTACGCCGGTGCGAACTGGAGAGATCGGTCGCGCCCTGCTGGGATCGATGAAATGCGAGACCCATCTGGAAGCTCCAGACACCGAACAGCACGGCACCTGCCACACAGGCGGCCACGAAGGCCCAATCGCGCTTCTTCATCTGCTTCAACAACGCCAAATCGATGCCGCGCCGGCCGCGGCCCGCTCCAGCGAAATCTCTCGCAACGATGCCTGCAAAGCAAGACTCCGGCAGTCTGAAACGATCAAACGCGCTTGCCGATGCTCACTCCAGCGCCGGTCACGGAGCGGTGATTATCAAATCATGCATCCAGAAACACTCGGACCAGCTAGTCCGGCCCCCGCAACAATCTTGCCAAACTTTCACTAGGTCGCGGGCGCAGTGAGTTCGACAATGCGGAACCTAATCGGACGAATCGCAATGACCGAACTTGAGGAGCTTCGATACTTCGAGCATCAGTGCCTGGAGATGGCGAAGCAATCCACGCTGCCGGACGCGCGTCGTGCGCTCCAGATCCTGGCGCGCAACTACGCCACCGCGGCCGAGGTCCTCGAACGGCGCGCACAATCTGCCAACACCGCGCTCGCGCAATTGTTTCGATGCCTGAGACTGTGACGAGGGGAGGCACCGGCATGGCCGGAGGTCGTGCGGATGATCCTGGTATCGGAGGTGACAGTCGCTGCGGTCCTACCTCCGCGCGGTCGCATAGAGATCAGTTCCGAACAGCCGGCCTTCGGTCTGAATTCGCCAGTCGCGCGGAATGAGGCCGACAATCGGATGATCCGGCACATTGGTGCGACGGATCGTGTGCTCCTTGAATGCGTTCAGCATGCGCGAGAATGCGGCCTTTGAGGCAAGCACGACTTCCGGCGCGATCCGTCCGTCAGGGGCGGCATCGAAGTCGGCCGGCCGTGCTTGTCGAGGGCGAGCGGCTCGTCACTCCCGGCGGCAACCGACCTGACATAGTGCAAGGTCTCGGCGGGGTGTTTCAGCCGGCGCAGATGGCTGGTCGCGCTGTAGACCATGATGATTGCCGTTCCGCCGGGGCGAAGGACCCGGTGCACCTCTGAAATCGCTTTTTTCAGGTCTCCGGTATGATGAAGACAGCCGATCGTCACGACGTGGTCGAAGTTGCCTTCAGGGAACGGAATATCGAGGGCTGAGCCCTGGATCGCTTGCCCCGGCAAGCCCGCCAGCGCAAGTCGATGGCGCAACCAGTTGACGGGACCGGCCGCAATGTCGAGGCCGGTCAATTGCGCGCCCGCGGCCGCAACGGCCTGCGACACCGAACCGTAACCAAGGCCGATCTCGAGAACGGACTTTCCCGCCAGTTGATCGAACGGGATGAAGCGCCGCAGATAGGGATAATACTGGAAAAACCATCGGTCGAAGTTGCCGATCGAAACCGCGTCGGAACCTTCATAACCATAGAGTTTCGCCGCCTTCGTCCCGCAGACGTGCTGCGACGCGCTCGGTCATCGATATTCGAACGAGCGTGAAGGCTTCTGGCATCGGTTCGAGTCCGGTAGGGAGCGCCATTTCACCGGCGCGTAGCCGAGTTCGCCAAGGCATCGGATTTTGACTCCGACATTCCGCAGGTTCGAGTCCTGCCGCACCGGCCATCTTCCCGATATAGCTCAGCGGTAGAACGGCGGCCTCATAAGTCGTGCCGGTCGGCGGTTCGATTCCGCCTGTCGGGACCAAGTTCTCCGCCTTCGTCTAGTGGTCAAGGCACTGGGTTGTGGACCCGGGGACGCTCGGTTCGATTCCGACAGGCGGGACCAATTCGCAACGCGCCGCAAGGAGAGACGTCGCCGTTGCACCGGCAAGCTTTCATTAACCCGACTCACACAAGGTTCGTTCCAGGCCGTCTGGATGGGCCGCTTGCAGAAGGCCGCCACGCGTAGCAGCGTGGCGGCTTTTTGCGTCTAACAGCGTTACAGGAGACGACCGATGGACTACGGCGCCTTCACCGACGCCAGCTTGAAGATGATGTATGAGGCCGTCCGCGGCGCGCTCGCGGCCGACGATGAGTTCGAGGCCTACGGCGAAGAGCCAAAATTCCGGGTCCGCTCGACGCCCGAGTGGAAACGGCATGCCGGCAGTCTTGAGGCCGAGATGCTAAAGCGCGGGCTGCTGGTCGATATCATCGACTGGACGGGCGGTCAGGGCGAGCTTCCGCTGACCGACGCCTGAAGTCAGGCCGCAGAAGGTGTGTCGCGCCCGCAACGCCCCAAGAGTTCCGTTGGGCGTTGGGGCTTTTCGGACTTCACTGTGTGGCAATTTCCCGATCTAATAATGGCGGACCTGAGGCGAATATTTTTACTACCAAGGCGTTCATTTTAGGTCAGGTTCAGGAGGCCGCTGTCCAGCGCCAGCGGCCTCTTCGTATTGCTTGAGTGATTGTGCTTCATTGATTGCAAAGAGATTGTCCGATGCCCCTGCAGGTGTGGACCGTTGTCGCATCGATCGGCTGGACCGCCGTCGTGGGCGCGATGCTGCTCTATATGATTTTGGGACCGAGCTGACGGGATCGAGACGTTCAAGTTTTGAGACGTTCAAGTCTTGGCGGCAGCCGATATGGCTGTCCGATTCAATTTGCAGAACAGCTGACGGGGCAGAGGCGGCCTCAATTCAGCTTCGTCCGATCGAGCAGCTCAGACTCAAGACAGACGGGAACAGGGACGATGATGGCGTAGCGCCGGCTGCCATCGATTGCCAGCCTGATCCGGCCGACGCTTGAGCGCCAGACGGGATCAACCGTGCCAACGAGCCGCGCGCAGCAGCGCGAGCGAATTCTCGTGATGCGGAGTTCTCACGTTCCAGGTTCCCGAGACGCGAACCCTGCGCCACTGACAAATTGCCGCACTCGGCGAGTTCCGCAGCATCGTCTCGTACTTAATGTCAAGCCTGTGGCCGGGGACTACCTCTAAATCTCCCGCCTAAATTGTCTTTTTCATTGTTCAATCAATCCCTGCATATTGAGTTGGGAGATTTTTCGTTGCCGCTCCAATCCGCCTTAACGGCCTCGATTGGATTTCCGTCACCTGATCAGTTCGACCCGCAACCTGAGCACAGCAGCTTTTCGCTGCTGTACGGCGTTCGCATTCGTGAGCGCTCGAGCGGTTCGTTCTGGTTCGGTGATTGGCACACCGGTTCTTCCGGTGACCTCAGAATTCTGCCGACTGCTCGCATTGCGCAGCCACTATTGATGACGGAAGGGGAATTTTACCATGGCAACATTTACAGGCACGTCAGGTCCAGACACCCTGACCGGAACACCCAACGGTTCGAACACAGATGACACGCTGCTGGGGCTCGACGGCAATGACACGCTGATCGGCGGCGATGGCGCCGACTCCCTTGATGGAGGCAACGGATTTGACTTTGCATCCTACAGCGACTCCGGCACCGGAGTTGTGGCAAGCCTGCTGCACCCGGGCAACAACACGGGCTTTGCGGCGGGGGACACCTACACTTCGATCGAAGGGCTGATCGGCAGCAACTTCAACGACACTCTTGAAGGCGACGGAACCGGCTCGTTCCTGCGGGGCGGACTGGGAGCTGACTCGATCCGCGGCGATTTAGGCCGCGACTACGCCGACTACGCGAATTCGGCCGCCGGAGTTACAGTCAATCTTGCAGACCCGACACAGAACACCGGAGAAGCGGCCGGCGACACATATTTCGACATCAGCAACCTCAGTGGGTCGGCGTTCGACGACACGCTGATCGGCGATGCCAACAGCAATTTCCTGCGTGGCGGCCTTGGCGCCGACTCCCTCGATGGCGGAGCAGGTTTCGACTACGCCGATTACGCCAATTCGTCGGCCGGCCTCGTCGTCGATCTCGCAGACCCGACACAGAACACCGGTGAAGCCGCCGGAGACACATTCACCTCGATTGAAGCCATCCAGGGAAGTGCCTTTAACGATACCCTGATCGGCGACGCAAACAGCAATAACTTGCGTGGCGGTGCCGGTGCCGACTCGCTTGATGGCGGCGGAGGCACTGACTACGCAGACTACGGCAACGCTGCAACGGCAGTCGTTGCAAATCTCGGAAATCCGGGCAGCAACACCGGCGATGCTGCTGGTGACAGCTATACCTCGATCGAAGGCATCATCGGCTCGGACTTCGGTGACACGCTGACGGGCGATGCAGGAAATAACAATCTGCGCGGCGGTCTCGGCGCCGACGCGTTGGACGGCGGAGCCGGTAACGACGTTGCGGAATATATCACATCCAGCACTGGCCTGCTTGTGAGCCTCGCAAATCCGGCCTTGAACACGGGCGAGGCGGCCGGAGACACGTACATCTCGATTGAGGGGCTGAGAGGGTCAGACTTCAACGATACCTTGATCGGTGATGCCGGGGACAACCTGCTGGACGGCGCAGGCGGGGCAGATTCGCTCGTCGGCGGCTTGGGCAATGACATCTATATTCTCAATGACCCCGGCGATGTCATTACCGAGAACCTGGGAGAGGGCACCGACACTGCGGTTGTCACAGGCAACTTCAACTACACGCTCGCTGCCAACGTCGAGAACCTTACGATAGAGACTTCTGCGAATGTTTCGGGCACCGGCAACGCGCTCGCAAATGTCATCACGGGCGGCACGGGCGACAATGTGTTGGACGGCGGGCTTGGTGCCGACACGATGGCCGGCGGCCTCGGCAACGACACCTATTTCGTCGACAATGCCGGCGACGTCGTGACCGAGAACCCCGGCGAGGGCACCGACACCGTTCACAGCACGATCGACTATACCCTGACCGCGAACGTCGAGAATCTGATCCTGGACGGCACCGGCAATCTCGCCGGCACCGGCAACGGGCTCGCGAATGTCATCACGGGCAATTCCGGCAACAACACGCTGGACGGCGGAATTGGCGCCGACACGATGGCCGGTGGGCTCGGCAACGACACCTACTTCGTCGACAATGCCGGCGATGTGGTGACCGAGAACAGCGGCGAAGGCACCGACACCGTTCACAGCACGATCGACTATACCCTGGGCGCCAACGTCGAGAACCTGATCCTGGACGGCTCGGGCAATCTCGCCGGCACCGGCAACGGGCTCGCGAATGTCATCACGGGCAACACGGGCAACAACACGCTGGACGGCGGGATCGGCGCCGACACGATGGCCGGCGGGCTCGGCAACGACACCTACTTCGTCGACAATGCCGGCGATGTGGTGACCGAAAACAGCGGCGAGGGCACCGACACCGTTCACAGCACGATCGACTATACCCTGGGCGCTAACGTCGAGAACCTGATTCTAGACGGTATCGGCAACCTCGCCGGCACCGGCAACGGGCTCGCAAACGTCATCACCGGCAATTCCGGCAACAACACGCTGGACGGCGGGATCGGCGCCGACACCATGGCCGGCGGGCTCGGCAACGACACCTATTTCGTCGACAATGCCGGCGATGTGGTGACCGAAAACCCCGGCGAGGGCACCGACACCGTTCACAGCACGATCGACTACGCCCTGACCGCCAACGTCGAGAACCTGATCCTGGACGGCACCGGCAATCTCGCCGGCACCGGCAACGGGCTCGCAAACGTCATCACCGGCAACACAGGCAACAACACGCTGGACGGCGGGATCGGCGCCGACACGATGGCCGGCGGGCTCGGCAACGACACCTACTTCGTCGACAATGCCGGCGATGTGGTGACCGAAAACAGCGGCGAGGGCACCGACACCGTTCACAGCACGATCGACTATACCCTGGGCGCTAACGTCGAGAACCTGATTCTAGACGGTATCGGCAATCTCGCCGGCACCGGCAACGCGCTCGCGAATGTCATCACGGGTAACGCGGGCAACAACACGCTGGACGGCGGGCTTGGCGCCGACACGATGGCCGGTGGGCTCGGCAACGACACCTACTTCGTCGACAATGCCGGCGATGTGGTGACCGAAAACCCCGGCGAGGGCATCGACACCGTTCACAGCACGATCGGCTATACCCTGGGCGCCAACGTCGAGAACCTGATCTTGGACGGCACCGGCAATCTCGCCGGCACCGGCAACGCTCTTGCAAACGTCATCACCGGCAACACAGGCAACAACACGCTGGACGGCGGGATCGGCGCCGACACGATGGCCGGCGGGCTCGGCAACGACACCTACTTCGTCGACAATGCCGGCGATGTGGTGACCGAAAACAGCGGCGAGGGCACCGACACCGTTCACACCACCATCACCTATGCCCTGACCGCCAACGTCGAGAATCTGATCCTGGACGGATCCGGTAATCTCACCGGCAGCGGCAACGCATTGAACAATGTTTTGACGGGCAATGCCGGCAACAATTCCCTCTACGGCAACGACGGCAATGATACCGCCTACGGAGGTGCCGGAGCTGACATCCTCGTTCTCGGCAACGGCAACGACTATGGCGATGCCGGCGACGGCAACGACTACATCTATGCGGGAGCTGGCAATGACGTTCTGATCGGCGGCGCCGGTCTCGACGTTCTGCTGGGAGAGGACGGCAATGACGTGGAGTATGGCGGTTCCGGCTTCAACTATCTGTTTGGCGGCGCCGGCACCGACACCTTGATCGGCTCGGGAGGGACTGCCGCGAGCGATGTCAACGTGATGTACGGCGAAGCCGGTGCCGACTACCTCTATGGCGGGCAAGGCACCAACTACTTCTACGGCGGCACCGGCGTCGATACGATGTTCGGCGGTTCGGGCTTGAACATCTTCATCTCGTCGGGCGAGACCGACGGCAACGTCATCTACGGCGGTTCTGGCCAGAACTATGTTTACGGCTCCAACGGCGGCGACACGGTGACCGGCGGCAGCGGCGTCGACGTGTTCCTGATGGGCACCGGAGCCGACAACATCACTGGCGGCGGCGGCGTTGACTATGCCTGGGGTGGCGGTGGGGCCGACACCTTCAATATCAGCGACACCAGCCAGGAGATCATGGTCATCCAGGACTTCAATACAGGCGGAGTGAATGACTTCGTCAACTTCGCGGGCACATCGCTGCATTCATTCGCCGATGTCCAGGCCCACGAGACCTACGTTGCCGGGATCAACACCACGATCATCACCGACGCCGCGGGCAGCGCGGTTTGGCTGATCGGCATCGCGCCGGGACAGCTGGACGCGAGCATGTTCAAGTTCAGCTGACCGACGCCGTGATCGCTTGAACTTGTCAGACCTACGAGAGAAGGCCGCCTGTCGAGGCGGCCTTCCTGTTTTCAAACGTCCAGCGCTGGGCCATGAATTCCCAGTCCAGATAGCGCGGCAAGGACCACGCCCATCAACTGTTGCTTCATTCACGCAAATTAAGAAGAGCCGGTGAGGTTCCTTTTAGCGCGAACTGCAACGCAGCGCGGCCGCCAATGTCGGGAATGCGGTAACGCAGAAACGAACTGACGCACTACCTTTGCGGCCAAACGATCTCGCCCAGATGCAAGATTGCGTATTCGCCAGGTGGTGAGTTCTTCACGTTGGAGAGCGCTTCATTCAGCGAGCCAAACGGGCTAAGCAAGTCTCGATAAATTCCGTCGATCCGTTCCAGGACAAAAAATGGAAACTCCTCGTCGATCGGTGTATCCAACCGCTTTTCTGATGGCATGGGCGGACGGCCCCACCGCATGAAGGCTATCTTGCCATCGGGGGCGAGCTTCAAGGTGGCCATCACCAGCTCGTCGCGAGCGATATAGGAAATTGAAGCCCCATCGCTTTCGGGCACCAAGTCGTGCACCTCGATCGAAGCGCCACAGTCTTTGAACCGTTCAGGCCAAAACGCCCTCAACGGCTCTTTCCCGACGACCGTCTCGGAAACACAACAGGTGCATTCAAGGATCGCTTCGTCCCCAAACAATGACATGAGAGTATCGAGGTCGCGCGAGCGGTAAGCATCCAGCCAATCAATAGCGGCGGCCATCGGGTCACAGGACATATTCCCCACCTAAATGCCGTTCTCTCCAGGTGATATTTAGAGCATTTCCAGGCCGGAGCCTATACGGAATAGCCATATTCTTTGGGAGGCAGCTCGTCGGCGGTCCTTGAGGAAAAGAGCGCAACCGGTTTTACTTGCTTCGAACGCAGGAGCAATCGCCCCATGTGCGCGCGATGCGCAGAGTTGGATAAGAAAATCGGGCACCTCACGGAGCTTGCCGGGCGCATCTCCGATCCGCTTACGTTGGACGACATCAGGGACTTGCTAGCCGAACTCCAGAGCGCGAAACGCGACATACATTCGGAGCCACCAAGAGAGTGAGGCTATCGTTCTGCAAGCCACCAGATGATTACCCCGGAGGGGGTGGCTGCGGGCCCGGGCAATTACGGGTGATGCTACAAAGCGCTTGCAGGAGTGCTGCGCAAAAAGCAAAAGGAAGGAATTTTAGAGATCGGCTTTTTTCAATGTCATTACAAAAGCAAAAGATCACCAAAGACCAGCTTCACGAATTGATCCTGGAACGGTTTGGATTGACCGCCTTCTTTCAAATCAGCGAGGACAAGCGGCTCGGGTTTCGGACAACTGTGGTCGCCGCGCCGCAGGATCTCTATGAATTACATGATCGGCTCGAGCGCATCTGCAGAGAGCTGCGCTCGAAATTTGAGTTGGTTGCCGAGTTGGAGCGAGACCGAACGTAGTTGTCTGAACAGCGGTTGTTGCAATGTGCATCTCATGATCGCTCTTTTATGAGACGTCGCTTGAGCGCGTCGAGACTGACCATGGTGATGGCCTCATCCAGGAGCTCGAGGCGCGCTTTGAAGATTGCAATGAGGCTGAGGTTGTCCTCTCGGCTGGAAACAAGAGGTCTGCGTGTAGCCGCGGTGTAGATAGACCGGAGGCCTTGAAGCGCCGCTAGGTTACCTTGGGTAATGTAGCCATCCACCAAGATGACGAAGGCAGGACTGTACTCGGTCGCCGCTTCGCCATTTCTGTCGTCGATCATTCCTCAAGGTCCCAATGATGCGCGCGCCCGCCCCGGTGCAATCGCATTCTCTCGACGTGCTTTCTTTAGATCAAGCGTTTTGGTCGTTTCATCGTGGCTCACCCGCAATGCGTCGCGTAGACGAGGGAAAGTGGAAAATACGAGCACTTGCCTACTATGCACTTTGTGCCAGGGGGCATGTCCCAAATTGACCTACCATCAGCGTTAGGTCGGGCCGCCGATTAGCGCTAGCGACCTACAATTGAGGACGGGGCCTTGTCAGTAAGCACCTCGGCCGCTTTAATGGAACGATTGTATTACGTTAATCATTTTAGTTTGGGTTTTCCGATGAACGCCATAGAGCAAATCATCGCTGGCTACGTGTCTTTGAAGAATCGCCGAGCGCTGGAAGAGATCAGAGACCATCGCAAGCGGCTGTTTGACGACCTTCAAACCAAGAGCGTTCCCGGTTTCCAGCCATCGGTCTTGAGCGGCATTCTTCGCGAGGAGATCGACCTCATCGAAGCGGCATTGGCTCGCTTCGATGATGATCGGGCAGTTTCCGCGAGCGACAGCCTAGAGCAGATCGAAACCAAGGCTACGGTTGGCGACGATGAACGCAGCCAACCTAACGATCCGGGACCGGTGGATGATCAGACCTTCGTCTCATCAGAGCATCAATGATAGCTACGCCGATCCTAGCGTCTCCTTGCTCCTCGCGGATATTCAGCGGATGGCACGCCGCGTGACGCTGGGCCTTCGATGCAACTTGTAAAAGTACGCCGCCGGGCGCGAAATGGTTTGTCCCGGCGGCGCCCTGTTATTTCCAGCGCTGGGGCCCTGAATTCCCAGTATCAATAGCCTAGCAGGACTTGCGCCAAACGACTGTTGCTTGGCTCACACAAACGTTTGGAAGAAGAGCCGGCGCCAGGGCCGCGCGCCAGCTCCTCCCGAAACGTGACCGTACTCTACGATCCCCATCGGTCCCGTCCCTCCGGAAAGCCTGCGCCGACCTGCTTGCTGATTTGCTAATGGCCTCGCTTGGCCAGCCAATTCAGACGGAGAATGGATATCGTTTTTCGGCGAGCCGGGCGGGGGTAATCTACCCATCACGATACCCAGCCAATTGCGGACCTGGTCCGGACACGAACACGAGCGACCATGTGTTGTGCAGCAAGTAGTTGACTTAGCTCATGATTTGGTAAGCGCGAGAGGGGCTCGAACCCTCGACCCCGTGACTAAAAGTCAAATCAGGCCGTTTCGGTGATGCGCGCGAGAACCCATTCGCGCTCAGCCAGGCGCTGCCGTGATCGCCTGGCTCAGCCGCCGCAGCTTCATGTTACGGCCGAGGGGATACAGGTCCTCATTCGGCGGGTCCCGGTGAGAGGACCCCGGCGGTAGCAGCTCCGCAAAGCGGATTTCCGACCGTCAGCGCCACGATTTCCAGTGTACCATCCTCACCGCATTAACTTGAATAGCTCTTCACTTCGCTCAGCCGCAGCTTGGTGCCGGCAGGCATGTGCTCGAGTAGCACGTGCCTGGTGTCGACAGCGATCCGGTCGCGTCGGGCTGTCCTGCTCGGCGTGATAGGCCTGCATATCCGCAGCGAATTGACGGGCGACCGCCGGCGGGATTTCAAGCGGTTTGCGCGTGATCGGCATTGGTTGAATTCTATATCTGGGCTCCGGTTGTGTGCGTAAGTTCACAGAAGCATCGCAGGCCGGGTGCTATGTATTTTCGTGAGGATTGTTGCAGTCGTTCATATTGCCGATTGGTGAGGCCGAACCGCGCCCCTTTAACTATTCAACCAGTGAGGAGGCGGTCATGTCCGCCGACACGAAAGCTGATGATTGGTTTATTGCCGCACACCATTTGAAGGTAAATTCGTCGACGGGCACCGCGTCGATATCGTTCAAGATTGGCAGCAGAAAAGCTAACATCGCTGCGCTTCTAGGTTGCGCCGGGCCAGTTTCTGGAGGCGGCGTTTCAGACACGGACTTCGCACTTGATACGCAATTTATGCGGAGCATTGGCGGCCCCTGGTCATTGAAAAACATTAAAGGGCATCGCGGTGATGTCTCGCAAAACGTGTCGTTTCTGCCCGATGAGTTGTCGGGCGTGGCATTCAATCCGAGCGGGAGTGTCATGTTCAACTTCGGAATACCAAACACGATTCCGATGACCTTTACGATCAGGGGCCAGTGGATGGTCAAAATGATCCTTAATCTTGGTACGACCTTCGTACTCTAACGGGACCGGTCCTGAGCTGGCTCTAGCCAAACACGCCCTTCGCGAAGTCGATCACTTCGCTCCAGTCCAGGCCTGTATCGACCCATCCGACCTTGCCGCAAGCGGTGCAGTTGAGGTGCGCCGAGATGTCGTACCAATCCCAATCCGGAAGATCGGCGAGCTTCAGCCGCGCATTGTGGTGACTGCAACCGACGCAGAACACCAGCACGGTTGCCGGTGAACAGCGCCAGGGACCGAAGGCACGCCGAGGCGTATCGCGAGATGGAGGGGCCATCTCTGTGACTGTTTGCGGATGGCTCAGATCACGGCAGGCCTGATGTCCGATACCGATGACGGGACCGGTCCCAAGCTGGTCTTTGCCGTCTTTCATCTAGTGGAGATGATCGAGGGCCTTCAGGAGCGATATATGGCGGACTTCGATGCGAACGCTTCGAAGGTGGAAGAGCCTTCGGCGGGGCGCACATAGAACGCCGTCGACGGTCGCGCCGGAAGGGCAACCGGCGAGGGCTCTAATCACGATCCGCCGGTGGTGACGCCGGCGGGTTTCGTTCAGCAACTCCGGCGAACACATGGTTCCGGGAACCGCGGCCGTAACGTGCGATTAACCGCGTCACGCGGGGACAGCCGGCGGACATAATTGGCCCGCAATGATTGAGGAAATGGCCAATCATGTTTGTTGTGTATTTTCGTCAGCGGCGAGTTGTCTTCGCCGCCGGGATGTTGCTGTTGGGCCTGTCGCTTTGCGGTTGTGCGACCTCCACCGGTTCATCGCTGATGGATGCCCGGGCCGAAATGCCCGCGGGCCCCAAATCAGGCACATATCTCCCGGTCGAAGATTTGCCGCCGCCGCGCAAAAATCCCGCCATGACGGCTGACGAACGATCGAAGCTTCAGGGTGAACTGATGGCCGCGCGCGAGCGCCAGGCGGCGACTGCCAAAGCCCAAGGCGGACCGATCACCGATCCCGTGAAGCCGTAGCCAGCGGCGATCCACGACCATCGGAGCGCTTGACGTCCGTTCGTTTGAGGCGGCCTGATGCGGTACGATGAAGAAGGCTCGCCAAGTTACCGCGTGCTCAGTCACACTTGCTCTCGTGGGGCTCTTTGTGACTAGTTGCGCCAGATCAGAGCGCGCCACTGCGCCTCTCACCGGCGAGCCGTGGGCGCGAAACCTCGGTGAGTTGCCTCCGCAGCGAACGTCCGCCGATGATGAAGTCTCGCGCGCGAAGGCGGACCTGACTGCGGCGCGAGAGAGAGCGCAGCGATAGGGCCGCAGGAAACGAGTGAGCTACGTCCCCGTGCATTCCTTTGAGGCGGACTTACTGTCGGCCCCTGCGCTCAGCGCGAGCATCGAAATAGATGATCACCGCTAGTGTGGCTCCTACAGCCAAGACGCCAACGCACCCGGTAATCAAGAATATCGCCACCATCGCGAGTTCAGTATTTCTACGGGCATCGGTGCGAGCAATTCACGAATAATTAGCGCCTGGAATACTGCCACGATGCGTCGGATTGCTTGGACGATGTGGCGACGACGGCACAGTTTTACCCGAACAATGGTGTTAATCCGCCAACCTATGAACTACGGCAGGAGCGCATCATGTCGGGATCCGATACTTGGAACGGAGTCGAGAGAGCGTCACCTCGTGTGCGCGATGAGCAGCGGGTTGACGGCTATCACCAGTTCGACGGGGGCTTCTCGCGGCCGACGCAGAGTTCAAAAACAGTGATTTTGGATCGAGACAATCCGCCCGTTCGTCATAGCCGTTCTGATCGCTGAAAATCGGGATCGGTCCACAGCTATACACAATCGGGAGCCGTTGCCGCGTCGTCGACGATAGTGCAAGCTCCAAGGGTGGATATTGGCGAAAGCCAGAACCCACCCCCGTCCGGAGAGCCATCTCGGTGGGGCATGGAGGGCCGGCGACGCAACCGCCGGCCTTCTGCTTTTCACCCCATTGTAGGCGACGGGCGCCCGCTTCATTTCCGCGCCGCGCGCGCTCGATTGCGGGCCGGTTTCAAACCAGGCAGGCGCGGCGGCCGTTCAAGACCACGCTCATCGCATCAACTCGAATAGTTCTTTCACCTCGCTCAGCCGCAGCTTGGTGCCGGCCGGCATGTGCTCGAGCAGCATGTGCCGTGTGCCGACCGCGATCCGGTCGCGTCGAATGTCGTCCTGCTCGGCGTGATAGGCCTGCATATCCGCAGCGAACTGGCGGCGACCTTTGGTGGGATCTCGATCGGCTTTCGGGTGATGGGCATACCGGGAAGATAGGTATCGGGGGGCCCGTTTGCCGAACCCAACGAAGCGGCCCCAACCTGGGGGCCGCCAACCCGAGCGATACGGGTTTTCCTCCAGCAGTCGGGGGGCGCCCTTGGCTGGAAGCTTCATATAGACGTTCGGTCGGTCCGATCGTTCCTTATCTACCCGGTTCATCCGGGAGAAAGTGGCAATTCTTGATGGCTGCGGGGAACGCTCCGGTTTCGCTGGGGCCTTTTTCTATGGGCTAAAACAGCGCAACGCCGCCAAGCTTAAAATGCACGCTGGCGGCGTTGATCTAGCCCCGGGAAGGATGCGCAAAATCCCCGACATGTGAGGAGTCTGCACAATGCGTGCCATGGTTCATGTCTCAGACGGATTACCCCCGCGGGGGTATGTCTGGGCGTCTTTATGCGAACAGGCCCGCGACTAAATTGAATTGCAGCACTATTGAAAGCGGCCAGCCAACTGAGGCGGCCGGAGGGGCTTCAAATGCAGACGAAGATCAAAGAGCATATCTGCCCGGCCTGCAATGGAACGGGCTTCCCGCCGGTTGAGCAGCCTGCTCGGGCGGGCCACAAAATCTATCCGGTTAAATGCAAGGCCTGCGACGGCAAGGGCAAAATCACAGAAGACGACTGAGACGGCCTTAGCCGTCCCAGGTTCGATTACCGGGGAGGCGGCTTGTGGGCACTTCATCCGAGAAGGAGCCAAGCCACGCTTGCGATCAGAGCCACAAAAGACAGCGCCGCTGTGCAGACAAAGGCGGCCTCGATGCCGTCAATAGGGTGGTGGTTCGTGTTCATCGGCGCGCTCCTAGATTGGAGCCCGTGGACCGGGGGACATGAGCCACTGGGTCAAATGAGCAGTGGTCTCGTTGTGCCGCGCCCTTCTCAGCAATACTTCCCGCTCTCGGCATGGGGGAAGCTTTCTAGCTCGCTGGCGTAGCTCGTTGGCTTCTTGGCCAAGACGGTCTTCAAGGGGGATAATTTGCGTAGCCCGCCGGCGTCGTCTTCGCTTCATGGCTCCTCTCTCCAAAGCTGACGTTGCCTGCCCAAAACGGAATCAATAAGCGCGAAAAAGCGAAAAGTTCCGCAGGGCGCCGGCCCAGCATCATCCAGATACCCCCTTGGCGAAGTCGATCACCTCGCCCCAGTCCAGGCGAGTGTCGACCCAGCCGACCTTGCCGCAGGCAGTGCACTTGAGGTGCGCCGAGATGTCGTGCCAATCCCAGCCGACGCAGAAGATCAGCACCGTTTTGAAGTCGCCGTTGCGATCGACCGGACCAGTCCAGTAGCGGAGGAATTGAGCGGGCTTGCGGCGCCAGGGCATGAACCGATGATCGCGCCGATCGCGTTCGGAGAGAAGCCGCTAGGAATCGGTCGCCTATGGGTGGCGATCACCAATGGTGGGTCAATCGTCTAGCGCGGTTGGTCCGGATTTTCTTGCCACGTCGTCGAGTGCTCAGAAATCCACTTGGCCGCGTCGTGCTCCGTAACAAAACCCTTGATGACTTCTGTTTCGCCATCGGGCCATAGAATATCGATCCTCCAGCCGGTGCCGGGATTCTTGCAAGCCATGAAAGCTGGTCGCTGCTCGATCATCGGGGGACTATGCGCCGACGGTGGCCGGCTACAAGCCAGTGATCCTGCCGCACTTCGCTTTCTGGCCCCGCAATCCTATTGGCGCTGAAATCCCGATCGACGCCGATCCTTTCAGTGATCGGGAGCTCCGGTAGTCATCCCTCGATAATGAGGCGACCCAGGAACGCATTGCAGGCCCGCTCGGCTTCAGCGAACGTGCTGAAGGGCGATCCGGACACTTGAGCCGCGGGCATATTCAGAAAGTCTGGGCGATATGACGCAACAAAACCGGGCTCTCCATGTAGGCCAGGTCCACTTCGGCTCTCGCTGCTGATAACGAATGAATAGTCGTCGCTGCTTGCGATCCAAATTTCCAGATCCTCAGCAGTATCCACGCGGCGAAAGTGCAGGGCCATTTCACCCTCCACCAGGCAGAGGTCCAGGCTTGGTCCTCCGCGGTCATCCAGATGACGCTTAACCTGCTTTTGTGCGGTTGGCCGCTTCAGCCTCCCGCGCCAGCCGCTCCGCCTTTAGGCGCTCTCGATTGTCGTGGAGTGCTTTTTGCGCTTTTGGTGCCCGTCGGCTTCGGTCGTTAGTCATTGTTGACCTCCCATTTGGGCTTAACCGGTCAACGCATAGATATGGCTTTCGATCCTGTCGGCTAGCGGGTGCGCGAACTTCTCGTCCGCTGCCGGCTGTTTTGCGGCATCGACGGGTGCTCCCTGGGGCTTGGCAGGGGACGCGGTTGAGGGCAGGCTGCGGGGGCAGGGAGAGCGGCCATGCCAGATTTCAGGATCATCGAGGGCAGCGGGCCCGACAAGGAAGAGCGCGAGAAGCAAGAGCGGGACGCTGAGGCGCAGCGCGCGCTAGAACGCGTGAAAAACGACGTTGAGCGGACTATCCGCGATGTCGCAGCAAACATGCTTCGCATCATCCGCGGCGCCGGCAAGCCATATGAGATTTTGATGCAGATGAAGTCGGTGATCGACGCCGCCCGGTTGCTGATTTGCTAACGGGCAGATCAAGTGCGCGTGAGATGTAAGGCCGTTCACATTTGAAAATCGCGAGTCGATCTAACGAACGGGCCAAACCCGGTGTCGGAGAATCGCGATGCCATTATTCAGCAGCGAAAACTGGTCGAGAACGGCCGCAGCTTCGGTGGCTGGAGTTCTCATCGTAGCAGTGCTTGCCTTTGCGGTCGTTGGCTATGTGGAGTGGTCGTCGGACGCCAATCTGGACCAGTTCATGGGCAGGACGACCGAGGCGGCTGCTGTTACGTTGCCGCTCAAGGGACGAACAGGTTGCGAGCAAAAGTCGCCTTCGGCGCTTTCTCTTCCGCTCGACGACGAGTGAACGCCGTCAGTTGTTTGTCGGCATTCACCCAATCGGGTGATGAGCATACGCTGGCAAGCTCCTAATGATGCGCTGTGCAAAGGTCGGAGGCTTCCAGGCATGAGGAGCGAGAAGATCGCGACAAAGGCCGTATTGGCTGCATCGGCTATCGCCGTTGCCGTTTGGGCAACCATGGGACCGCCGCAGCCAAGCTCAAATTCGCCCGTGCACGTCGCCAGTAGGCAATGACGGGATCGCGGTGGTGGCGGCCGCGATTTGGGACACAATCCTCGATGGATAGCGGCGGGCCGCATGTGCCCTGCGGGGTACCCCGTGAGACCTCGGCAGGAACGCTGCGACGTCGAGTACAATTCGGGCCGCCGGGATGTACCGGCGTTCTGCCGAAGCGAGGCGGCCTGCTCACTGGCGCCCGCGCCCCCAGCAGAGACGGAATGACGGCCCCGGCAATCCCCATGCTGGGGCCGTTTCGTGCCTGCACTTCGGAATGAACGAGCTGACCGCGTGCCCGGATCATCCAGATTAGCGGGACTGCTAGCGTTCAATTGCAGGGCGTCATGACCCACGCTCGGTCGTATCTCCGGAATCCGCATTGGGAGGTCTGAGGGGGCAACGCGACGGCCGGCTGCGCTCGTTCTTCCAGTACTTGCCGGCGAGCTTCAGCAAGACGATCTCGGATCGTTTGCTTGAGGTTTAATTTGAAGCCAACGATGACCGCGCAGAGGTCACGCCTGCTGCCCCCGCTGTGCCCCTGAACAAAATCTCGGTAGCTAATATTTCGAGTTAAGTATTTGATTTTATTGGTGAGCGCGGAGGGACTCGAACCCTCGACCCCATGATTAAAAGGCCGGCGACATAGCCGCCGTATCAATCTCCATTCCGACATGACCCCCCTTCGGCCCGGCATTGGACTGAAAGGAGAATTTGGCTTTGTCGGAATGCAATTGGTCTAGGATCAAGCACGTTGTCGAGCGAGACGACGGCTTATTCGATATCGTCCACGGCGACGTCGTCATCGGCCCGTTCCGGAGCCGTCTCGAGGCCGAGGCAATCGCTAGGGGCGGGGAGCCGGAGCGTAAGCCGGCATCTAAGCACAGGCGCTGGAAAATCATCCGGGAGGTGCGCCTTGAAGCATCCGCCTGACGCGCAAATGCGAAGGGCCGGCTCTGGCAAGCCGACCCCCAAGCGCAAATCCATCATCGATAGCACCGGCAACATACACGACGACGTCGCCACTCTGCAAGCCAGCCGTGTTGCCAGCCTGTACGTCGTCAGCTTTGAAGTGGCCGCGACAATTGCGCAGCTAGCTTGGGGGCTGGCGCGATGAGCGATTTCGATTGGGACAGCGCTGACGTTGTCATCCCGGAGCAGCCGCGAACGGCGATCTTTACGAACGACGACGGCCAGGTCGTGGTTCGGCAGCATTGCTGGCCCGACGACGACGTCGTGGTCGTTATCAGCCCGCCCCACGCGATCACGGTTGCCCTGGCAATCCTGCGAGCTGCCGGGCACGACGACATCGAGTTCATCCGCAACTGCGGTGCCGGTTTCGAGGACGTCGAGCTGCCGGAACTGCCGTCTCCTCGAAAGCGCCCTAACGTCGAAGAGATGAAAGCGGCCCGTCCCGACATCGACTGGGATAGGGCAACTGCCGATTTTGACGAGTTTGCCGCGAAGACGGCGCCCAAAGATCCTACCGCGGCCGAGCGGCAAAGGCGAAGGCGCGACAAGCTCCGTGACAGTCACGCCAAGAGCGTGACATCCGAGCGTGACACCGCACCCGTCGTTTACGGCGAGGTGGCGTGATGACTTCGCAGGTTAATGCTCGACACGCTGAGATCAGGCGGCGCTACGCCTGGCACGCTCAGCAGCGTCGGGAGAAGCCCGATCAGGCCCGCCTGATTACGCTGATCCGTCTGCGCGAGCTCGAGCGCATCTTCCAAAGCCGATATGGCCGCTTCCTGCCTGACGACGATGCCGGCATGGATGACCTGACTGTCGCAGCTCACCACGTGGCTTTCCTCCGCGGGGATGTCGCCACCCATATCGTGGCCTGGGCGCGGTCCTGGGCGCCGTGGTTGCCCCAGGACAAGGCAAAGCAACTGGCTGAGCGGGTAGCCGCCGAGCCCCGCAAGTTCACCGCTGACGCCCTTGCCTGGCGCCTGCGGCTGTCGATGGCCGAGCGGACCGCACTCAAGATCACCACGATCGGCGCCTTCGACGTGTCAAAGGCCGAACGGGAGGAAGAGCGGAAGCGGAAACGTCGGGAAGCCGAACGCGCCCGCCGAGCCAAAGCTCGATCCGGAGCGGCCCGAGGACGGCCCCGAAAAATGCGTGGCCAGCAGGTAGAAGATATATTGCTGGCCACGGATTTTCCGCCGGCCAGTGACACGGCGCGGGAAGTGTCCGAAGGCACCGCCGTTGTCGAGCATCCAATCAGAGAAAACAAATCAAACTCTCTCCCCGCGGCGCGAGCTTCATTAGTTGATTTGGAAGAAGCCCAACCGGCAATGCCACCCTCCGTCGCCACCCGCGCCGCGTCACCGGACATTGTTCCGCCGCCTTTTGATGCGATAAATCAAGCAGTTGAGCTGGTCAGAAAGCATCCGTCCATGCGGCTGCCGAAGGATCGGCAGGCCGTTCAACGCATGTTCGAACGATTCTGGCGCCGCTATGCGCCGGCCATAGTAGAGATTGCCGCTCGCATCTATGGCCACTTCGATCCAGGGCGCGACACTAGGTGGTGGACGACTGTATTCGGGGTGTTCCTGGATCGCGAGGCCGAGGCAATCGAGCGCTACCGAGAACGGCGTCGGGGGTGGGAGCGGAAGCGTGAGGACAGGGTCACCGTCGAAAGGTTCGTGTCCCCGGTTCGCGAGCTGACCAGGGACGAGATCTGGGCGCGGGAAGACCGACGGGAAGCACAGAGACGACGGCGGGCTGAACTGCTGAGCCGGTGCACCGGTCTGAGGGCTGCGTCATGAGTGACACGGCACCCAGCATCGTCCCGGACGACCCTGAAACGGCAACGGCATCTCGACGAAGGCAGCCACCACTACCAGCAGACAGTTGCCCGGTGTTGTTCAATTGGCACCAGGTCGGGCTCTACATGGGCTGTTCGGCTGACTCGGCACGTAGCCGGTATAACCGCAAGCAGCTAGGTAGCCTGAAGGTGAGCAAGCCAACCGGCTGGAATTGCATCATGGTTGTGAAGGCAGAGCTCGATGCTGCGCTACTCGATATAGCCGGCCGCTCACGAACACGCGCCCGTGATTAAAAAGATGCAATTGCATCTACTTTAGATTTGGACGAGGCGGCGCCTCAGTGCTTATTCCGCCAATTGGCGGATTTTCTCCCGGCGGCCGCGGTTGGCCGCGGGTCCGCAATGGACCCACGGGACGAGCGCCCAACTCTAGCAGGTGAAGGCCATACGGAAATCCCGGCCTAAATTGGCGAGCATCGGAGTCCCAAATCATTGGGCTTTTTGAATCGTCATCACACATACGTTATACACTTGTTTTCCGTATAGGCTCATGTATGATTCCACCTGTCACTGAGGCAGGGAAAACACCAATGAAGCGCGTCGGCATCTATCTTCGTGTTTCGACTGACAGCCAGACCACCTTGAACCAGCGCCTCGAGCTGGAGGCGGTTGCTGCGCGGTCCGGCTGGGAGATCGTCGGGGTCTACGAGGACGCTGGCATCAGTGGCGCCAAGGGCCGCGACAAGCGTCCTGGCTTCGATCGGCTGCTGAAGGATGCCACCGCCCGCAAGGTGGACATGATCGCCGCCTGGTCGGTGGACCGGCTCGGCCGCAGCCTGCAGGATCTGGTCGGCTTCCTCACTGAGCTGCAGGCGCTGCGCTGCGACCTGTACCTGCATCAGCAGGCACTCGACACCAGCACGCCGTCTGGCCGGGCCATGTTCCAGATGTTGGGCGTGTTCGCCGAGTTCGAGCGCGGCATGATCCGTGAGCGCGTCAACGCCGGCCTGGCAAGGGCGAGAGCTAAGGGCGTGAAGCTGGGCCGCCGTCCGGCCAAGCCTGCCATAGAAGCCCGCATACGCGCCCTGAAGGCCGAGGGAATGGGCATTCTGAAGATTGGCAAGACGCTCGGCATCGGCACCAGCGTGGTGCAGAGGGTTGTCGCCAGTCCTGCCTAACTTCTGATCAAAATGATCAGAAGTGTGCGGGTCCTGAACCGGGCCTGGGGGCCTCTGGGGAGCCGTGTACGCGGGGCTCATCACATGTTCGGGAGTATTATTTTACCCTGGAACGTCAACTTCGTGTTGACTGTTATCCCCCCAATGTACAAGTATCTGTACAACAGACCCCCCGGCGTGCAGGCACCTGCACGGACAATATAGGGGTTGGGAGATCCAACATGGCAATCGTTTCATACACGGAGCTGCGCAACAACCTGGCTTCCTTCATGGACGGCGTGTGCGACGGTCGTGCGCCGCTGTTCGTCACTCGCCAGAACGCTCGTACGGTAGTCCTCATCGCCGAGGATGAGTACGAGGGCCTTATGGAGACCGTCCACCTCCTGAAGAGCCCGGCCAACGCGGCTCGCCTTCTTCGTTCCATCAAGGAGGCGGACGAGGGGAAGCTCACTGAGCGCGAGCTGATCGAGCCGACAAAGGCGGCCTCCACAGCAGCATGAAAACTGCGTGGACTGAGGACGCTTGGCAGGATTACGTGCAGTGGCAAAAGGAAGATGAGAAAGTACTCGAGGCCATCAACGACCTGATCAAAGACATCAAGCGCGATCCATTTAGGGGGCTCGGGAAACCGGAGCCCCTTAAACATGCCCTGGCCGGATGGTGGTCGCGACGCATCACCGGAGAACATAGGCTGGTTTACCGTGTGTCCGGCTCTGGCGACGCCAAGCAGCTCGACATCGCTCAGTGTCGATACCACTACTGACCTACTCCCCCTCTAAATAATTCTGAACGTCATTTGCCCGTCGCTACACGCTAGCAACCGCCCAACACGATTTAGCCCCACTTGCTGACGTCGCCGCGCCGTTGCGCGCGCGCTGAGACGTCGGCATTTGTAGTGAATGCACGACAGTCACAACGCATTCACCAGCACGTCACAGCCAGCACCGCACAAGCGGGCGCCGGGCTCGGTCACCAATCGGTCAGTGGTGACAAACAAGCCTTGGGCGCTCCCTGGCATTGATAATCGGCTGCCTCAGGCCAGACGATTCCGCGACCTGTGCAAGCAGTTCGCCGAGGAGGCGGGCGGCACCAATAAGCTCAGCGAAGCCGAGAGGGCCCATGTTCGCCAAGCGGCCACGCTCATCCTTCGCGCGGAAGCCCTGCAAAACGCTCAGGTGCTCGGCGAACTGGTCGACGGTGACGAGGCAATCAGGCTCTCGAGCGAAATTCGGCGCCTGCTTGAGAAGCTCAAGTCCAAGGGCCGCAAGGTAGATGCGGAGCGCAGCGCTCCCGATCTGCGAAGTTATCTTGCGGCTAGGTCAGCGGGGCAGCCTGCTTGAACATAATTGAGGCGATCGACGACGAAGCGCTGTTCGCGCCCTGGTTTCCCGGCAAGACATGGAATCCCTGGCGGGTCATCCTGAAGGGCGCGTTCGGCTTGCCGATGTCGGCCGAAGAGGCCGCATTCTTTCGCAGCGTCGCCGATCGAGATCCCCCAACCGAGCAAGTCAGCGAGCTATGGATTATTGCCGGCCGCCGCGCTGGCAAGGATTCCGTTGCCTCCGTGATCGCTTCTCACGCCGCGGCGCTGTTTGAAGATCAGGGCCAGCTAAGACCAGGTGAACGAGCCCTGGTCATGTGTCTCGCGAACGATCGAGATCAAGCGAAGATCGTTTTGAACTATTGCCGCTCTTTCTTCACCGACATCCCCTTGTTGGGCGGGATGGTGGAACGCGAGACCGCGTACGGGTTCGAGCTCAACAACAAGATCGACATCGCGGTGTCGACCAATAACTTTCGGGCTGTTCGTGGCCGGCCCGTGCTGTGCGCGATCTTGGACGAAATCGCGTTCTGGCGTGACGACACCAGCGCAACGCCCGACACCGAGACGTATAACGCCATTCGGCCCGGAACCGCGACCATGCCGGGTGCAATGATCATTGGGATCAGCAGCCCGTATCGAAAAAGCGGTCTGCTTTATCGAAAATATCGTGACCATTACGGCAAGCCCGGCAAGGTGCTCGTCGTCAGGGCGCCTACCGAGTTGCTCAACCCGACCATCGACCCGCAGATCATCGCCGATGCCTTGGCTGAAGATCCGGCCGCGGCGCGCGCAGAATGGCTGGCTGAGTTTCGTGATGACATCGCGGCCTTTGTCACCCAGGAGGCAATTGACGCGTGCGTGTCACCGGGCGTGGTTGAACGCTCGCGCGTTCATGGCGTGACCTATCGCGCCTTCTGTGATCCGTCCGGTGGTGCGAGCGACAGCATGACGCTCGCCATAGGACACAGCCAGCTCGCTCCCGATCGCAAGACATACGTCGCAATCCTAGACTGTCTCCGGGAAATTCACGCCCCGTTCTCGCCCGATGCGGCGGTGCTGGAGTTCGCCACCGTGCTCAAGAGCTATGGCATCCGCTCGGTGCGGGGTGACCGATATGCGGCCGAGTGGGTCCGCGACGCCTTCAGGAAAGTTGGGATCGATTATCGGCCCGCCGATCTGGCGAAGAGTGAAATCTACCGCGACTTCCTGCCTCGCCTCAACAGCGGTGAGGTCGATCTGCTCGATAGTCGCCGGCTCACAAGCCAACTGTTGAGCCTCGAACGACGAACCGCCCGCGGTGGACGAGATAGCATCGACCATCCACCGGGCGGCAAGGACGACCTGGCAAACGCCGCTGCTGGTTGCCTGGTCTATCTGACTTCTGCTCGGCATCAGCCGGCGACTGCATATACCGGCACTTTCACAATGGTCTCTGAGCAGCCGCGAGGCTATGCGGCTTTCCCGCCTGAAGTGCTCGCAGCACAGGGCATTTTCCATCCTCAGGATCGCCAGAAGTGGATCGATGCCGGCGTCTACAAGCCGCCGGAAACTCAATCGCAATCCCCATCGAAGGAAGCATAAAGATGACAACGCTCGCCGCGGTGAATAGCACAACCGTTAGCTTGCCCGCGCTGCAAGCATTGACGGTTACGACTACCGGCGCGGGCGTCATTACCAGACTGAGCGATCAGCCCGGCGGCGCCGAGACTTATCCACCGGCTGCGTTGACGTCATCAGCCGCTAGGGTAATCGGCCCGTTTGCAACCACGACCCGGCATCGGATTGGGTGCATCGCGGGTCAAGTGTCTTGGGACGTGGCACCGTGCGACTTTCCGAGCGTCTCGCCCGGCGACATTGAGCGCATCGTGAAGCTCTCACAGGCCGACTACGACGCGCTGTCAACGCCCGATGAATCAACTCTCTATTTGATCGTAGGTTAAACCCTCATGTCTTATGCCAAACGTAACGCCAACATCCTGAGCCGCCTCGATCGCCACGCCGACCATGCATCAGCGGCCTCACTTCGCAAGGCGGCTGAGAAGTGCCTTGAAATCTCCGAGCGCTTCGCGAAGGAGCGGGCCGATATTGAGAAGAACAACCACCTGACGCCCGATGGTAGGAAAGCCCAGCTGCTTGAAAGCCTGAAGACCAGGCATGCGCGGGATCTGCGCGACGCGCGCAAACCGCTGGACGATGCCGCAAAGACCATCGAGTCACTGCGCGCAAAGATCAAGCCGGCGGCAATCGACCGCGGCGATATCGTCGGCGCCCTGGAGCGGATGGAGATTCGCACCTTCGTATTCAACTCGACGAATGCCGAGAAGATGAAATTGTTGCTCGAGGACGCGGACCCGATGATTCTCGATGCGGTCCTAAGCGCGCCGCGGGCGCTGAGCGGTGTCCCCGCTGAGTACTACGACCGCGCCAAGGCGGCTCGCGAGGAACAACTACATGGTCCGGTTATGCGCGAGATTGCGTCGGCTCAGGAGGTTCTGTCGGAGGCGCGCAATGCTGCCGCCATCGCCCGTTCAGATCTGATGGGCACCATCGAAATGGACCAGCGGCAGTTCGATAAGATCATGCACCCCATTGAGAACCGCACCGCGGCCCCCTGGTTGCTGAAACAGGGCGACCGTGTGGTGGTCGTTGCACCGGGCGAGTCAACCTACAAGGAAGCGACTGAAGACCAGCTTCGTGATGGGAAGTTCTACGGCTCGATGCAGGAATACCAACAGGACCGCGCGGCCTAACGAAAGCAAAATACGATGAGCGACGAAACTGTGGCATCGCTTGGCTTCGCGGTCAATTCAGATCCCGCGAAGCAGGCTGCTGATGTCCTAAACAACCAACTTGTCCCGGCGGCACAGAACGCCGGCAAGGCGGCTGATGGACTAAACCAGAGCCTCGATAAGACTGCGCCTGTCGTCGGTAAACTGGATGCCGTCGCCAAGCAGCTCGGCGTCACGGTCGACCAACTGAAGGCCGGCATTGCCGGAGCTAAAGATGGTGTTGTCAATTTAAAAACGGGCCTTGATGGCCTCGGTACCAGCACCCAAAAGACCGGCGATATGTTCGCCGATATGGCGAAAAGTATTGCGAATGCAAATCAGCAGTTCGTAAAAACCGGGTCTGAAACCCAAGCCATGGGCTCGGCGATCAACGCCGCTATCGGCAAGAGCGTCGTTTCATTCTCTGATATGACCAAGGGCGTTGCGACGGCCAATGGCGCCATCGCGGCGATGCCTGCAGTGCTTGACAAGGCTGCCGCGGCTCATGGCGGCCTTTCCGGGCAATCACAGGCCTTGGCGCACTCAGTTCGATCTCTGGGCGAGCAGTTCGCTTCCGGCCAGATATCGATGATGTCCTTTACGCAGCAGCTTGGCCATTTGAGCTACGCCATGTCTGGCGAGGGCGGCATTACGGGTGCAATCGGCGGCCTGGCGCGGATGATTGGCCCCGGCGGCCTTATCGTCGGCGGCGTGGTCGCAACAACGGCAGCCATCCTTGGCCTTCAGCACGCCATGGCATCGGCAGCGCTGGAAGTTCAAGCGACAAAAGACAGATTCGAAGCCCTTGGCGGCGTCAAACTTGGTGATGATTATTCCGCGAGCCTCGAGAAGCTGAGAAAGACGCTCGGCGTCACGCGGGAGGATCTCCAGCCAACGTATGAAGCCATGCTCAAGCTGGTGGACCTTCACGCCAATGATGGCGTTAGCGCGAGCATCGCCCCGTGGTCCAAATATTTGGACGCGGCCAAGTTCAGCGCGGATAAGCTCACGGATTCGATTGCTGCTGTATTCCAGGGGCTGAGGTTGGGCGGTCTTAGGACGTCGGATGCGGTCGCCGGGGTTGGAAAGTTCTTCGACGACCTCATCAAGAAGCAGGAACTGACCGGCGCCTCATTGCGCCAATTGCAGGATATCTCTCCGCAGTTCGCCAAGGCGCTCGCAAAAGCACTCACAGACGGCAGGCAGTCGGCCAGCGAGCTGGCTGCGGCGCTGGATACCGTTCCGATCCCGATTCAGCAGGTCATCGGTGTTCTGCCCGGCCTGAAGCAAAGTTCGGATGCGGCATTCAAGAGCCTGCAGGACAACCCGCGGACCGCTGGCGAGGCGATCGACAGGCTTGGTATAAGCCTTGCCAATCTCGCTCGCGGCAACGAAGCCGCGGCACAGGGCCAGGCGCAGGCCAGCATCTTTACGGTAATGCTCACTCAGATCGACCACGCCGTGGTTGGGCTGACGCAACTCAACGCGACGGGGACAGAGCAGCTAAGGCAATTCAACGAATCTGCAATTCAGTATCTTGGCCTCAGAGAAGCCACATCGGCACTCGGCAGCAGTTTGGCACAGGCCGACGCTGATATCGCCCGCTTTGCGCAGAACGCAAATGCTTCATTTGCCAGCATCGTCCAGAGCTATGGCGCCGCGCTGACAGCGATCGGCCAGGTGGCGGCGGCGGTGGCGAACGGCTCTGCACTCAGTGGTGGCGGCGGGAATGCATCGGGCCTGTCAGGCGGCGGCAATCCCTATAACACCGACCCGCTCGGGAATGTAAACGGCGGCAATGGTGGACTGCCTCACTTCGCATCCGGTACCGACAATGCCCCCGGCGGCCCCGCGCTCATCAACGAGAAGGGCGGCGAGATCGTCAACCTGCCGAGCGGTTCGCAGGTCATCCCGCACGATCTCTCGATGCAGATGGTCAACAACCTGTCGCCGGGAGCTCCGCCAACCAGCGGCATTCCAGCGGCATCCTTGCTGGGCGGCGGTGTATCCGGCGCTCCGATCCTCGGGGATAGCGCGCATCAGACCGACATCCTTACCTCGCGCCTGAATGCATCACTGAAAGACCAGACATCGGCGCTAAAGGATAGTACCGCTGCCGGTGCGACGCGCATTGTCGATGCCATCAACTCCTGCTGCGGCCAGCTCGTCACCGCGATAAACACGGTCGACGGCGATATCAAGAATATCCAGTTGTCGGCGGCCAACAGCAATGTCTCGTCCGGGGGATCGAGCTTTTCTTCTGGGACAGCGGCGTCCGGCGGCTTGGGGACATACGGCAATTCTAACGCGCCTTATTGGCAGCAGCCCAATTACACTTCGATGCTTCCCGGAGTCGTCAGGGGCGGCGGCCTCGGAAATCAGTCGGATGGGCTATTCGGATCTCCGTATAAGACGAACGATTTCAACTCGCCGCTCAGTGCGCCAGGTCCGTACATTTCCGCTGGTAACGGGTACGCCGGCTCGCTTTCTGGATCGAGCAGCGCTGGATATACATCGGCTGGATCGGGTAGCAGCGGCAGTACAGCCGGTGGGCCAGGATACGACAGTGATTACAATTTGCGGCCAGCAACACAGCAAGAGCGTAATGTTATCGAGGCGCAGACAAATGCTTGGCGCGATAGCCAGAAATACTCGGGCGGAATTATTAGCCCGAGCAGCATCAGCGACTATGGAGCCTTTGCCACTGGCGGCAAGTTCATAGTTGGCGGCGACGGCGGGACCGATACGACAAACGCGCTGCTGCATTTGACGCGTGGCGAAACGGTCGAGATCAAGCCGGCTGGCGTTGTTGCCGACAGCGTCAGCGTGCCATCGGTCGCGTCTAGTGCTGCGCCGAGTGCTGCCCCTGCCCAAGCCGCTGCGCCGGTCACAAACAAATACGTCACGATCTACGTGCAACAGGGCGTCCAGGCCGACACCTTCATCAAGTCACGCGCTCAGATCGCTCGGGCCGCATGATGTCAGAGACCGACGCCGAATATTTCGAAGCTCGGCTGATCGCGCTTGAGCTTCTGTTCCGCGGGTTTCTGTCAGGCTCCGTGGAAAACTCCAGAGATCCGATCGGCGAAATTGATCGGATGGAGGAAGAATTCCGGTCCAGCATTGCCTGGACCAGGTTCGGGGATGAAGATGAGCGGGCGGAACGCATCCGGGCAAATGTCGTCGCGATGATCCAAACGAACTTCGATGCAGTACGCGCTCGCGCGCTGCGTCGGATTGAAATCGAGTGCGCGGAGGCCGGCGGAGCGAGGAATTAGTTCCGCGCGTTATTGTTCGCGGGCTGGGCTCTCGAGTTTCCGCGTCAGTTCGCGGAGATCGTCCTCGTCCATTCCCGCCTCAGCCATAGCGTCCCTGATGGATTCCCTAATCATGTCGGGGAAAAAGGCGGCCATGACGGAAACGTACCTAATTGGGTCTCGATCGGAGAGTTCTTTGATTGCCTCCGAGATAGCTTTCTGTCCACCCGTTTGAGCGAGGTGCTTCAGCTTGTTGATCTCGGCCCAATCTGCGTCGGTGAGATGTGAGCTATCGACCACCTCGAGCCCTTCCTCATCGTCGCTTGGCTCCGTAGCCATGGTCAGGCGCCTCCCGTTGCGCCTTAATTGGTGCCCATCGAGCGCATGGCATTGTCGGTCATCTGCTGCCGATAGGCCGCGCGCTCTTTGAAGCGGGCTTTCGCGAACATCGCTATCGCGAGAAGTACGAGAAAAGCCACAGTGCCGATGGTTGCCATCGTCGTCTAGCTCCCGGTGATCCTCTTCTGGGATTCTGAATCAACCGGAGCGTGTCCACAAGAGGAAAATTCGACCCCGGGCAGTGATTTTACGGTGGAGAACACCGATTGAGCGTCACCCTTGCTGCCCAAATATTCTGAGCGACTCAGCCCTTTTGCACGTCAGGCGCAATTCCGTGCTTGTGACGGAGCGAAACTATGTGGCGTTCGCCGAAGGGAGTTGTTCAGAAGAAGGGACTGACCGACGAAAAGGCTGCACGCATGCTTGAAGGCTTTCGCGCGGGCGGCAGCTCATTGCGGCCTCACCATGTAAGCTCGACAAAATTTAAGGCCTATTGCGACGCTCACCCAACCTACGCAGCTGAAGTCATTCCGCTGCTCGCGGCGAACAGAAAGGCTGCTGACAAGCGTAAAGGCGCGGGCCGAAGCGAGCGGCAGACTTGCAAGCGTGGCCACTCGCTAGTTGACGCATACATTCACGTCAGCCCCGAGGGATGGGTGATGAGAAATTGCCGAACATGTCACCAATTAAGGATCAACAATATTAAGCCGCTGGACCCTGCGAAACTGTTGCAGGTCAAAACCATGCTTCTGGCAAAGAAGTCAGTTGCCGAGATAATAGGGCAGCATCTCCGCGGCAAGAAGCGGCCGGTGATCGTCAATTCCACGCTGTTCTACAACGCTCGCAAGGCTGATCCTTCATTCGATCGGTTTGTTAAGCAGCAGATCGCGGAAAGCAACAGCCGTGCTCAGAAACTGCGCTGGTCGATTCTGCGAGCGCGCGAGGCAACGCAGCAGCAGCGTGACGAGGCGAACGACTATCACGCAATACGAGCGATGATCCCCCGGGCGATTCCTGACCCCGATGAGATTGTGAGCCGCATCTTCGAAGAGATATTATCTGGAAATCTGGCTCGCGCGGATGTGGCAAAGCGAGTGCAGTTTTACGTCAAAGAGCGGGAGCGCCTGTTCCCTACGAAATACCGCAAGTTCGGTGACAGTCTGTTGCTCTCACTGGATGAGCAGCTATTCGACGATGGAGCGGCAACCAGGCTCGACACCGTAAGCAGGGGTCTGTGGGACTAGGTCCGACTCGGGCTCACGCGAAAGCCGCCCCAGAGGGGCTTGGCAAATCGCGAGATCAGTGGTGTTGTGTCCGTGGGCCTGAGAACCCGGACCAGAGCTATAGCCGCACATCCTTGGTCAGGATGCTCCCGATTGGCGTCGGGGGTGACGGGCTGAATGAACCTTTTCCGATCTGGAATAAGGTTCGACGGACGCGCTTGGCGGCGCGGCGCCGATCATGGCCATATTGGCCGGGGTTGGGCGTGCTGTCCAGAGGGGGAAACCCCTTAAAAGCGTCCTAGCTCGTCGCTCTGGCGAGTTCTCAGACCCCGGCTGCTGCGGCTGACCCGCGGCGACGGCCCTGAGAAGCCGAAACCACAGAGCAAACCACCATGCAAACCACCGTAGAAAGGCCAGCGGACTCCGCTGGTGAGCTTTACTTTAAGACCGACGTTTCCCCCGAACAGATCTTCCAGGCCATAGGGCGCCTCCGCAAAGAGGCCCGGGACGAGATAGACCGGCTCATCCGGTTTTTGGACGATAGCGACGATCATATGGAGCGGGAGCCGGACGACGATGAGCCGTCTCTCGGCACCCAGGAAGCATTCCCAGGCCAAGGCCGTGGCGGTGGTGGCGACGATCGCGAGCCCGACCTCGGCACGTTCGATCGAATGATCAACCAAGAGGAGGCCAGCCGCCAGCGCCTCGGCGAGGAACAGGTCGAAATCGACGCTGAGCTGGACCAGGCCGACCACGAGCCTAGCCTTGGCAGCGTCGAGCGTCATGGGTCCGGTCTCGGATGGGGGCCGGGCTCAAATCCGACCGGTGACCAGACGCGCTGGGCGTCAGGCGGCACCGGCGACCTTGAGGACGAATGCGTTACCGGGATCGCCGATCATGACGGCCTGCTCGAGCAGGTTGGGTCTGAGGACTGGCGGCGCGGAGGTATGGCATGAAGTCCGTAACCCGAAGGGGAGGCCTGTGCCTGATGGTTGGTGCCGCAGCCGCCTCAACGCTGTTGGCCTCGGACGCTGCTGAAGATCCGGCTCTGGCAGCCATTGCCAAGCATCGCAAGGCTTCAGCAGACCATCTGGCGTCAATCTACGCGGTCGACGACACCGACCCCGGCACCGGCGCGCGTTACGACGCTGAAGGTCTCAACGAGGCCTGCTGTCACGCTGCGTGGGATGCTGCCTGGGACTTGGCGTCAACGATACCCACGACGCTCGCCGGCATCGTCGCTATCCTCCAATACGCGAACGAGCTCGAGGATGCTGGCGAGGAATGGCCCGACACTGACCGCATCGGCCGCGACGGCTGGCACTATCGCCTGCGACAAACAATGGCCGCTGCAGCCGTCAACATAGCGGCGGTATGAACTCGATCCCCAGCCGCCGTTGACGAGAGTTGACCAGCCCGCCGGTTCACGCCCGGCGGGCTTAGTTGTTTTGCTTCGAGACCGGCGCGCTCGAAGCCTGTTCGGCCTCTGTCATGTCACGAGTGGTCATCGATTGACGGAGCTCCATTATCGGTTTGTCAACGGAGGATGCCATCCCGACTGGCGGTCGTTTCAAAGCCAATACAATGGCTTAGAAAAGCCGTATCTCGATAAACGTGGATAACCGCGCGACGGCAAGGGCAGCACAGACGAGAACTGATACTGATTAAACAGGAAATTGGTTTCAGCATATTCGCCCCTCAACCGCTCATTGTGGTGAACAAAAATGGAACCGATACCTTTGTAGTGGTAAATTGATTTGGCTTTGCGGCGCGAGTGTTCGGCCTCTCTGGCGACACTGCGGAGGTTCAAAAATTCAACAGGAGTTCGTCATGCCTATGGTGAAAGCTGCCGACCGCGCCGAGATGGTAGTCCGCATTCCGCGCGAGACGAAGGCTTGGCTCGAGCGTAAGGCCTCGGAAAACCTGCGCTCTCAAAACAGTGAAATCATCATCGCTCTGCGTCGGCAGATGGAAGCGGAGGCTGCTGACTAACATGGCGCGCGACGTTGCAATCCCGCTTGGATCTTGGCCGCTCGAGATGACGGCCGAGTATGCAGCGGGTTATTGCGGCGAGCCCAGTGTTCAGGCCTTCCTCAAGAAAGTGCCAGGCATTTACTCCGAGCCCGTGCGCTCTAAGGGCTGTCTGCCGAAGTGGCATCGCCTGAAACTCGACCGCGACATCGCGCGCAGGCATGGCATTCAGGCCGATGCCCCGCGGCTAGTCGAAGATGCGGCGGGATTGATCGCATGATGCCGAGACGGAAGCCGGTTGGCTGGCCAGAACTGATGACTGCAAAACGCCTCGTTAGCGGGGCTATTGCATATTACTGGTCACCACCCACACGTGCGCGAAAAGCTGGCTGTCCGGTCGTTCCCGAGGCTCTCGGGACAGACTATGGCGCAGCCAAGCAGCGCTGTGATGACATTCTTAATCCGCACTACCATTCATGGTTGACGAAGGGCGAGGGTCAGTCGGGGGATGCCGAAAGTGCGCTCCGCGGCACGTTTGACTGGATGGTCGCCGTCTACAAATCTTCGCCGAAGTACAAGAAACTGTCGGACGAATCCCGCTCGAGCTATGACCGCATGTTGCAGATGGTATCGGGTTTGCCGCTGAAAGATGGTCGCCGTGTTGGCTCATTGATGTTGGCGTCGATCACACCAGGGGCCGCTGACAAGCTCCACGAGCGAATGAAGGTGCATCCGAAGGGCGGCCAGCGAAACAGAACGGCCTTGCTTGCCATGAGGGTTTGCCAAAGGGCCTGGAACGTGGCGCTGCGGTCTGAACCGAAGGAAGTGCCCTCGCAAAACCCGTTCCAGAAAATGGATCTGGAGTACAAGGCGACGCCGACGCGATTGTTTGGCCACTCCGATCTGCAAAAGTTCGTTGCGGCCGCAGACATCGTGGGCGAGCGCTCGATCGGTACTGCTGCCATGATCGCCTTCTTCTGGCTGCAACGGGAAATCGACATCCTTGGCCGGCTATCTTGGTCCCACTACCGCCCAGCGGATAATCCTCAGATAGCCCGGATCGTCCATCACAAGACGGGTGAGGTGGTCGACCTGCCGCTTTACGACACGGACGGTTCGTCGCTCTGGCCGGAGCTCGTGGCTCGTCTGGACGGCGCTGAGCGTCACGGAACACTAATCGTAACTCGAGACGCCGAAGACCGTTGGCGCAAGACGCGACTTCCTTGGAAGAAGCGCCACTTTCTCCGGCGCGTCGCCGAGATCAGAGCTGCGGCCGGGATCGACCCCGCCATCAAATTTATGGGCCTCCGTCATGGCGGAAATACCGAGGGCGCCGACGCCTGCCTGACGGATGCGCAGATGCGTGCCCTAAGCGGCCACAGGACCACGGCAGCGCTACTTCGGTACGCTCAAACCTCGATTGAACAGCGGCGCGTAGGTGCGCGGCTTAGACGAAACGCCAGAACGAAAGGTGGGCAAACGTCGGAATGAGCGGGTGACGCGATGTCGGAATGACATCGTGTGAGCCGGCTAAGTGATTGATTTTATGGTGAGCGCGGAGGGACTCGAACCCTCGACCCCATGATTAAAAGTCACGTGCTCTACCGCCTGAGCTACGCGCTCACTCACCTGAACATCGGATCCGGACGTCAGCAGGGTAACCCGCAGGTTAGCCCGCACTTGGGATCTTGCTCCAGCCCGCGCTGTGTAGGGGGCAGGGCCCATCGGGTCAATAGCCGAGGGGCGGTCAATTGTGCATCGATCCGCTGGATTTGCTGTTCCCCCACCTGTGGTTAGGGCCGTTTCTTGAAGTCGGCTCAGCCGTCGTGGCGGATTTCCGATCCGACCGGCTGCGACGGGGCGGCGACCGAAGGCAGGCTGACCGGGCGCAACCCGATCAGTTCCGCCGTCCGGATCGCGCTGTTGCACCAGAACGAGAACTCGTTGATCCGCGAATTCTCCAGGATCGCGATGGAAACCGCGGCAAGGAACGGCAGGCTTTGCAGCACCAGCACGCCGGCGAAGATATAGATCTCGCGCACCTGCTTGTAGCCGTTGGTGACGACAAGCACGATGGCGCCGACCAAGAGCAGCACGCCGATCACGGCTTCCCAGAACGCCTGGAACTCGATCGACATCCGCGACAGGCCGCCCTTGGAGGTGCGGGCGAAGGCGAGATGCTCGGTGATCAGGCCCTGCGCCACCGCGCGCGACACCGTCCACTGCACGCTCATCGCCGCGATCATGGCGCCCAGCATCTGGGCGGCCTTGATGTTCACCCGCAGCCGGTAGAGCGCCACGAAGTGCACCAGCGAGACGATGAAGGAGGCGATGATCGGCAAGGTCAGGATCTTGTCGGGGATCGCGATGTCGGCGAAAGCGACGATCGGCACCCAGATCAGATTGAGGATCGCGACCACCACGCCGAGGCTCTCGGCGCCGAGCCAGTTGAGCCAGCCGAGCGAGAATTCGCGGCGCTGGTCGGGCGTCAGCCGGCTGGCGCCGGGCAGGAAGCGCCGCCAGTGCTTCTTGACGATCTGGAAGCCGCCATAGGCCCAGCGGTGGCGCTGCTTCTTGAAGGCCTCGTAGGTGTCGGGCAGCAGGCCTTCGCCGTAGCGCACATTGGTGTAGTGCGTGAGCCAGCCCTGCTGCTGGATCGAGAGGCCGAGATCGGTGTCCTCGCAGATCGTGTCGCTGGACCAGCCGCCGGCCTTGTCCATCGCGGCGCGGCGGATCAGGCACATCGTGCCGTGCACGATGATGGCGTTGAACTCGTTGCGCTGGACCATGCCGATGTCGAAGAAGCCGGCATATTCGCCGTTCATGATGTAGTGCATCAGCGAGCGGTCGCCGTCGCGATGCTCCTGCGGCGCCTGCACCAGGCCGACGCGCGGATCGGCGAAGGCCGGCACGAGATCCTTCAGCCAGTCCGGATGCACGACGTAGTCGGCATCAATGATGCCGATGATCTCGGCATCAACGGCAGTCCGCTCCATCGCGATGCGCAGCGCGCCGGCCTTGAAGCCCTGCACCTTCTCGGCATTGATGAACTTGAAGCGCTCGCCGAGCAGCCGGCAGTGATCCTGGATCGGCCGCCAGAAGTCGGGATCGGGCGTGTTGTTGATGATGCAGACGCACTCGAAATTCGGATAGTCGAGCCGCGACACCGCATCGAGCGTCTGCTTCAGCATCTCGACCGGTTCGAAATAGGCCGGGATGTGGATCGAGACTTTCGGGAACGTCACGCTCTCGCCGACCGTGGCGGGCGCAAGCGGTTCGCTCTTGCCGATCAACCGGCGCGGGCCGCGACCGAATGCCACCGCAGCGATCTCCTCGATTCGCGCCATCGCGATCAAGACCAGCGGAACCAGCAGCACCAGGCCAAGGCTGAGCGCAAAGGCCGAGCCCCAGACGAAGTAGTGCGTGGTCCAGTAAGAGAACACGGTCGCAACCCACGCGCCGACGCCGTTGGCAGCGGCCGACAGCAGCAGCGCCTGCATCACGGTCGGCTGGTCCAGCCGCAGGATCGGCAGCGACATGAACAGCCCGACAAGGACGGCGACCAGCGCGATCTTCCAGTAGTTCAGATCGGTGACCGGGCCGGTCCAGGAAAACTTCGCCTCGCGGTCGGCGTTGAGGATGCCCCAGTACGGACCGACGCCGCCTTCGTTGAATTTCCAGGGCTGATCGATGGCTTCGACGATGTTGTAGTCCATGCCGATGGCTTCGGCCCGCGCGACGAAGTTGCGCAGTACGGTGGCCTGCTGGAATGGACCGGGCTCGGCGCTGCGCAGATTGTAGCCCTGGCTCGGCCAGCCGAATTCGGCGATCAGGATGCGCTTGCCGGGAAACGAGTCGCGCAGCAAATTGTAGCGGTCGACCGCCTGGTCCACCGCCTGCTTGTCGGTGAAGTTTTCCCAGTAGGGCAGCACGTGCGCGGCGATGAAGTCAGCCGAATTGGCGAGCTGCGGATGATCGCGCCAGATGTTCCAGATTTCGCCGGTCGTGACGGGAACGTTGACCGATTTCTTGACCGCCTGGATCACCCTGATCAGCCGGTGCACGTTGTTCTCGGCAATTGCCCATTGCTTCGCCTCGGCGCGCTTGTCCTCGGGCTGGGCTTCCACATCGTGGAGGCGTGCGTCCTCCTCGCGCTGAATGCGCGGGGCGTCGTCGCGAAGGAAGCGAGCAAAATCCTCGCGATAGCGCTCGGCCTCGTCAGGGCTCGGGTCGTCCGCCTTGGGCAATGGTCCGAGGTTCTCGATCGGGACCTGCTCGCCGCGGAACACAGTTTCGTTGCCGACGACGATGCCGATGACATTGCTGTTGCGCTTGGCGAGATTGATCGCACTGAACAGCTCGCGGCTGTTGCGGTTGGCGTCCTTGTCGATCCACGCGCCGACCGTGACCTTCATGCCGAACTCGGCGGCGACCGGCGGCACCAACTCATTGCCTTCAGTCGACGAATAGAGACGGACCGCCTTTGTGAGCGTGGAGAGCTTTCTTAGGTCGGTGCGCACCTTCTCGGTGTCGGCGGCGACATCCGCGACGGTGTGGCCTGGCTCGAACGGGGCGTAGGACAGGCTCGGCAGCGTGCCACGGAAATCGGGCGCCGACTGCTTCTCCTGGAAGAGACCCCACAGGGCGGCGTGGGCGGCGGTGACAAGCAACAGGACGGCGACGACGGCGCGCATCGCGGTTAAACCATACGGGGCCTGAGAGTGAGGACGAAGCGAACCCGTCCCCTGGGTTCGACCAACACGGCGGCGGAGGCAAAGATATCTCCGCCATCCGATTTAACAACTGGTGTGCCGCGATGGCGTTTTAAGGGCGCAAGCCGTTCCAGCCGCGAAAAAAATCGCGGCCGGACCCGATCGCGGAATCCGGCTATTTCGATGCCGGCGCCGGTGACGCCGACGGGGTCGGCGCGGGCGAGGGCGAGGCGGCCGGCGCAGGCGCAGCGTTGCCAGCGGTCGCTGGTGCCGGGGTGGGCGCGGCGGCCGCAGCCGCGGCCTGCGGCTGGGCGCCCGGATTGATCCAGCAGGCGTGGATCCGGCCGTCGAGGCTGCCGCGCACCTTGTCGTCGATCTGGGCGCCGAACCGGGTCAGGCAGCGGAACGCAGCCTGGACGTGGCCGCCGGGGCAGCCGAACCGGTCATAGAGGTCGAGATGGCGGAAGGCGGTGTCGAGGTCGTCGTTCCACATCAGACGGACCACGCGGCGGCCGAGCCAGACGCATTCCGGGTTGCCGGCCGGACCGTTGATGGCCTGCTGGGCCTCGACGAATTCCTCGACCTTGCGCTGGTTGGCTTCCTTCGCTGCATTGGCAGCGGCGTCCGGATTTCCGGACTGCTGTTTGGCCTGATCCGGCGGATTTGGCGTGCCTGACTGGGCGAAAGCGCCGCCGGCTCCGGTCAGGAGCGCAAGGCTTGCCACAAGGCCCGTTACGGCAAGGTGGCGCAAAGCAGTGTTCTTCAACTCAAGCAGCCGTCGACGCATGCATTCCCCGATACGTTCCTGCCCCCGCGGGATCATCCTAACGGCTCGCGTGATGCCGTCCAAATAGGGCTCCAGCGCGGCAGAGACTCTGGCGGAATCCCATGACTGGAATTTGGTATTTTGTCCAGCAAACTCACAACTTTATCGCACCAGCGCAAAACTGTCGCAGGACAACCATGGTATTGACCTAATCCTACTCTTGGCAGATGGGCTGTGACCGGCTAATTCGACGGTCCCCCGGAGGATGGAACCGATTTCGCTTCGTACGCCGCTGGCGCTTCTCCTGATCTCGCTCGCCGTGATTGCAGCCGTGTGGTGGTGGCTCGCCACGCCGATCACGCTCGCGCGCGCGCCGATCGATCCTGCCGCGAAGCTGCAATGCGTGTCCTACACGCCGTTCCGCGGCGCCCAGACGCCGCTGGATCCGACCACGCAAATTCCGGTCGAGCAGATCGAGCAGGACCTCGCCGATCTCGCCAAGGTCACCGATTGCGTGCGCACCTATTCGATCGAGAACGGCCTAGACCAGGTCCCCGGCGTTGCGGCCAAGGTCGGGCTGAAGGTGATGCAGGGCATCTGGCTCGGCAGCAATCGCTTCAAGAACCTGCAGCAGATCGCGATCGCGGTGCGGCTGTCCAAGGAATATCCGGGCGTCGTCAGCGCGCTGATCGTCGGCAACGAAGTGCTGCTGCGCGGCGAGATGACGGCCGCCGATCTCGCCGGCAACATCCGCGCGGTGAAGGCCGCGGCCGGCAATGTCCCTGTCACCTATGCCGACGTCTGGGAATACTGGCTGAAGAATCGCGAGATCTATGAGGCGGTCGATTTCGTCACGATTCACATCCTGCCGTATTGGGAGGACATCCCGATCAAGGCCAAATACGCCGCAGCCCATGTCGACGACATCCGCAAGCGGATGGCGGTGACGTTCCCGGGCAAGGAGATCCTGATCGGCGAGACCGGCTGGCCGAGCACGGGGCGGATGCGGGAGGGCGCCTTGCCGTCGCGCACCAACCAGGCGCGGGTAGTGTCCGAGATCCTCGATCTCGCCAAGCGCGAGGGGTTTCGGGTCAATTTGATCGAGGCCTACGACCAGCCCTGGAAGCGCAGGCTCGAGGGCACCGTCGGCGGCTATTGGGGCTTGTTCGATTCGATCAAGCGGCAGGTGAAGTATCCGCCGGGCGTTGCGATCAGCAACTATCCCGCCTGGAAGCTGCAGATGGCGGGCGGCATGGCGCTGTCCGTCGCGACCTTCCTGGTGGCCTGGCTGACGCTGCGCCGTAGGCCCTGGACGCCACGGCCATCGGCCTGGTTCGCGGTCGCGATTTCGGCGACGACGGCGGGGACGCTGCTCGGGATCGCCGGCGACAAGATGTATTATGAGAGCTACGGCGCCGGCGGCTGGCTGCATTGGGGCGTGCTGCTCGCGGCCGCGATCGCCTCGCCCTTGCTGACGGCGCATGCGCTGATCGCCGGGCGCTCGCTGCCGACCTTCCTGGAACTGGTCGGGCCGCGCGACTATCGCGGCAAGGGCTTGATCGGCGCGTTGCTGGCGATCGTGCTGGCGGTGACCACCGTGATCGCGGCCGAGACCGCGCTCGGCTTCACCTTCGATCCGCGCTATCGCGATTTCCCATATGCTTCGCTGACCATGGCCGTGGTGCCGTTCGCGCTGCTGACCATGCTCAATCGCCCGAAGGAGGGCGTCCGGCCGATCGCAGAATCGGTGTTCGCCGGCCTGCTGGCGATCGCAGCCGCCTACATGATCTTCAACGAGGGCACCATCAACTGGCAGTCGGACTGGACCTGCGTGATGTACCTGCTGCTGGCGGCTACGCTGTGGCGGGCGCGGGCCGCGCAAAACCCAGGATAAACAGTCCGATCGCGAGCCCCGACAGCACGACATTGTAGAGCACGATGCCGAGCCCGGCGGCGATCAGCCCGACGGTCAGCAGCACGATCGACGGCCGCGTCAGGTTCAGCACCGCAATCACCAGCGCGGTGATGCCGAACACCGAATTCTTGAACAGCACGGTCGACAGCGCGCGCGCCTTGCAGAGCATGTTCTGCGTGCCGGCGTCGCAGGCCAGCGCAACGGGTGAGAATTCGATCGCCAGATAGCGCACATACAGCGCGTAACCGACGGTGAGGAAGCCGATGACCAGCAGGAACTGGACCTGATAGGGCGAGAGGCGGAACGGAGGTTTTGTCATCGCGGCACTATGGTCGGGAACGGGGTCGGGGACAAGGCTCGGTCAAAGCAGCGAAATCGGTTGAGAATTTGGCCGTAATCCCTTGCCGGACATAATTATTGGCTGTTTCGCCGGAACATGGAGGAGATCGTCGTCGGCTCCGGCTTCTTGTCCTCGGCGACGGGCTGCGGAGGTGGCGCGGCAGTGCGCCTCGGCGCCATCCGCCGATGCGTCGGCACGGGCTTGCTGCCGGCGGGCGGCTCGTTCAGGGCGAGCCGCTGGCCGTCATAGATCGCCGTCTCGCAGGTCCGCTGGATCAGGCTGAGGCCTGCGCAAATCTTGGCGGCGGTGCCGGCGTCGTTCAGCGGTCCGGCCACCAGGCGCAGCTGCATGCCGAGCCCGTTGCTGCCTTCCTTGATCACGATGATCGGCCGCAGCGCGGCCAGCGGCGCGTTGGCCTTGGACTTCAAGAGACCACGCCACAGCGCGCGTAGCCCGTTGACCGAATTCGCGGTGCCGAGATCGACGCCGAATTCGGTGCGCTGGATCTGCGCCTTCGGCGCGCCGGCATCGTCTTCGTCGGAGTCCGGATCGGGCGTGATGACCAGCGGCGGCATCGGTGCTGCGGTCACGTCGTTGGCGGTCGGAGGCTTGACGGCCTCGGTGGCCTTTTTCGCCGCAGGCTCAAGCGATGCCACGAGCGGCTTGTCCGCGACCGGCGTGGCCGGGGGCACAGACGCAACCGCTTTTGCATCCTCGGCGCTGGCAGCCGCGGCCGCCGTCATCGGGCTCGCAATCGATGCTGCAAAGCCGGAGCCCGGTTGCGAAGAGGCCGGCTGCGAATTCTCCGCGGCCGGCGGCTTCTCGGACACGGCCTGCGGCTTGGTCGCGGGAGCAGGTTTCTTGTCGGCCACCGCGGGCTTCTCGGCCGCAGCAACTGGCTTCTCGACCGGTCCAACCGGCTTGCTGTCGGTTGAAGCAGCCGTCTTGCCTGATATCGCCGACTTGTCCGGCGCGGCTGGCGGCGTGGTTGCGACCGCGGCGACGGCCGGCACGGGCGCCGGAACGGCGGGCGCTGAATTGGCGGGAGCGGGTTGCGTGGGGGCCGCCGCTGCAGAACTCGACGATGCCGGTGTCGTGGCTTGCTTGGCGATCGTGCCGGTCACGGAGTCGAGGCCTTGTTCCAGGCTGGTGATGCGTGAATAGAGCCGGTCGCGGTCGCCGTTGAGCGTATCGATCGCGGACGCCAGCCGGCGCGTCTCGCTGTGGCTCTCTTTCGCCAGCGTCTGCAATTGCTGGGCCTGGCGTGTGATGTCCGACGCCGCGACCTGATCGCGCTTCAGCGTCAGCGCCGACTGGTTGGCCATCACGGCGACGACCACGGCGCCGACCGCGGCGACGCCCCACGAGCCGAGTCGCCACAGCATGCGGCGATCGAAAGCTTCCTCCTCGGCCAAAAAGCCGGTGGTGCTCTCGGTGTCGAAATCCGCCGCCAGATTGTCGCGATCTTTGGCCAAAGCCCGCTTGGCCCTCCTCAAGGCCCGCCGAATCACGAGGTAAAGATTAACAGGAAATGGACCGGGAACTTGATTCTGAGCAGCGGCGGGGGCGAGACGGTTTCTTCTGCCGGGGAAAACAATTAAAGACGGCCTCCAAGTAAGCTTTGCGCAGCGAACTGCGCGGGAGATCGAGGATTGCGAATGACTGCGCGAACCAGCCTGACTGTGGTGCTTGCGGCCGGTGAGGGCACGCGAATGCGATCGTCGCTGCCGAAGGTGCTGCACCCGGTGGCCGGCCAGGCGCTGCTGTCGCATGTGCTCAATGCCGCCGCCGGCGGCGAGGGATCGCAGCTTGCGGTCGTGATCGGCCCGGACCACGAGGCAGTCGCCGCCGAGGTGCGCCGGGTGCGTCCCGACGCGCAGACCTTCGTGCAGCGCGAACGGCTCGGCACGGCGCATGCGGTGCTGGCCGCGCGCGAGGCGATCGCCCGCGGCGCCGACGATCTGCTGGTCGCGTTCGGCGACACGCCGCTGATCTCGGCCGAGACCTTTGCGCAGATGCGCGCGCCGCTGCGCGACGGCGCCGCGCTCGCGGTGCTCGGCTTCCGCGCCGCCGACCCGACCGGCTATGGCCGGCTGGTGGTCGAGGACGGCAGACTGGCCGCGATCCGCGAGCAGGCCGACGCCAGCCCCGAGGAGCGCAAGATCACACTGTGCAACGCCGGCGTGATGGCGTTCGGCGGCAAGACCGCGCTCGCGATCATCGAGAAGATCGGCAACGCCAATGCCAAGGGCGAATATTATCTGACCGATGCCGTCGGCATTGTCAGGGAACTGGGACTGGAGGCCGTCGTGATCGAAACCAGCGAAGACGAAGTGCGCGGCATCAACACCAAGGCGCAGCTCGCGGAGGCCGAGGCCGTGATGCAGGCGCGGCTGCGCAAGCAGGCGCTCGAGGCCGGCGTGACCCTGATCGCGCCGGAGACGGTCTATCTCGCGGCCGACACCAAATTCGGCAAGGACGTCACGATCGAGCCGTTCGTGGTGATCGGCCCCGGCGTTTCGATCGACGACGGCGCAGTGATCCATTCCTTCTCGCACATCGTCGAGGCCAGCATCGGCAAGAAGGTGTCGGTCGGTCCCTATGCGCGGCTGCGGCCCGGCACCTCGCTCGGCGACGGCGCGCGGATCGGCAATTTCGTCGAGACCAAGGCCGCCACGCTGGAGGCCGGCGTCAAGGTCAACCATCTCTCCTATGTCGGCGACGCCCATGTCGGCGCCAATTCCAACCTCGGCGCCGGCACCATCACCTGCAACTATGACGGCTTCCTCAAGCACAAGACGCTGATCGGCGAGGGCGCCTTCGTCGGCACCAATACGTCGCTGGTCGCGCCTGTGACGATCGGCAAGGGCGCCTATATCGGCTCGGGCTCGGTCATCACGAAAGACGTCCCCGACGACGCGATGTCGATTGAGCGTAGTGAACAATCCATCCGCGAAGGCGGCGCCGCGCGCTATCGCGCGGCCAAGATGAAGGCGAAGGCTGCGAAGGGGAAGTGAGGCAGTCGCGTCGCTGGCATACGCCTGCCTGACGATGTCGTTGCGACGCATCCCAATCCGAGGCGTCATCACCCGCGCATGCGGGTGATCCAGTATTCCAGAGACGGCCCGTTGTTGAGCCGAGAGGCCGCGGCGTACTGGATCGCCCGGTCAAGCCGGGGCGACGACAGATGTGGATGAGAATGCAGCTTCGCGTTCATTGCGCGACTTTGTCCGCATACTCCACCGTCGTCCCGGCCAATGCCGGGACCCATAACCACAGGGTTGTGTTGTTGGAAACAGGCTGTTGCCCCAGCGTCACCCAACAAAGCATTTCGATCCGATGCTAAAAGTCGACATCAATATCCTAGCATTCCGGGATTTGCAGTAACTTCGCGGCTTTCTGGTAGATACCTGTCAGATCGTCCAGCATATGAAGTGCCTCTTTGAATAGCTTAAAATTATAATCCGGGCGCAATGCGCTGATGCGTCGACGTGCGGCTTGGGCTTCCTCGACTCGTCCAGCGGCGGCGAGCGTCAGCGCCGACACGGCATGCGCGTGAACATGATCGCCGGCATGCTCGCCAACAAGCTTGGCAAAATCGGCAGCTTCCTCGATTTTACCCAGTCGGAGCAACGCGAACGTCCGCACCCGATGGGTACCGAACATCATCGGATCAAGCGGGCTGAGATGAGATGCGATATCGGCTGCGTCTATTGCGCGCGCAGGGTCCCCGGTCTGAGCTTGTACGAATGCAAGCGTGTAGTGAGCAAAGGCATAATTGGGACTCAAGCGAACGGATTGATTGAGCTCGCCGAGAGCGCCGTCATGCGCGTGCTGAAGCCATAGAGCACGACCGATGGCGCAATGGGCTGCCGGGTCGTTGGGGTCCGACATCAATGCCTGTTCGGCTGTCTCAAAGGCCAACGAAATTTCACGCTCGGGTTGGCTCACATGCAGATGGAACGCATTCTGGAAATGCGTGAAGGACAGCCCGGCATAGCTTCGAGAGAAAGTTGGATCGAGACTGATCGCCCTCTTGAAGAAATGCTGTGCCTCACGATTGCTGTCGGTCGTAAAGCGGTACATGCATGCGAGGCCACGATGATACGCCTGCCAGGCATCAAGGGAGGCTGGCGGCATGAGCAGCGCACGGTTCCGCTCAATGACATGAATTTCGGCATCAAGGCCCGTTATGATGCGCGCGGCCAGCAACGGAGGTACGGAAAAGGAATCAACGGCGTTGCAACTGAATTCGTCGACCCAGAAGATGCGATCGCTCCTGGGGTCGATCAGTTCCACTGTGACGAGATATTTCTTGCCGTCACGTCGTAAGTGGCCTGACGCGACATATTGCGCATTAACCAGGGTAGCAGCTGCCGTGGGCGTTTGATTCCGCAACGAAAGGGCGGTGCCGCGAGCAATCACGCTGATACTTCGCAATTTGGCAATGCCGAAAATGATGTCGCTGGTGACGCTGTCAGCATCCGCAACGTCTCCCGGCGCGGCCGTAAAGGGTAGCAACAGGAGTGTTGGCCCGCCTGTATCATGCCTCGGTCGGGCAGGCGGAATGCCGGAATGCGCGACGCCCACCAAACTCACGCTGATGGGCTTCGAAATTGACTGTTGTGCCGTGGCAAAGGCGGCTTTCAGCGACGACGGGTCGATGCCTTCGGTCTGAAAGCGAGTAACCGACGCATCGATCTGATGCTCGGCTTCCGCGTAAAGCCCTCGACCAAGCAGAGCGCGAACGAGTTCGATATGAACCGCTTCGTCGAACGGCGCAATGTCGAGGCACTCGCGCAGGACTTCGATACGGTCTTCGCTCTCCGGCGGCAGGAGCGAGCTTAGTCGTTCGAGTAGTTGCTGCCGCAATTGACCAAAACGGTGCCGTTGGCCCGCCAGCCAGTTTTCGAACGAGGGGGCCCTTTCGACGGAAAGACCCTCGAGAAAGTCACCCCGGAACAGATTCAGGAGCGCCCGAAGGTCGCTCGGCGACCCGCAGGTCAAAGTCTTCTGGGTGCGGCGCGCGACCAGGAGTGCGTCGATCTCGAGTGCGCTGGTTTCGATGCAGACCTGCTTGCGGTCGGCAACAAGTCGCATCGTTGTTGGCCCGTCGACCAATGGTCGCAGCTTGGACAGGCACCAGCGCAGTTCGCCTCGTGGGTCGTCGGCGACGTCCCAAAGGAACTCGCACAGTTTTTCGCGGGAAACCGGCCGTGCCGCCATCGCGAGATAGGCAAGCAGAGCGCGGACCTTGCGCGATGGCGGCTGCGCCACCGGGCTTCCATTCTGGATGACCTGCAACGGTCCCAGAAAAAGCAGGCGGTCCGCGGACAGGCTCGCCATTTCCATGATCGCTCCAACGCTCGCACCAACGATAGCCGCTTACAGCAGGAGATCTTGGACACCGTGTGATCACTCGGACGTTAGCACACGCCGAGTTCCATGCGGAAGAAAAACATCCAGCGCAACCAGCAACTTAACGAGAAGGCTCTGTCGTCGCCGATTCTGCGTCAGGAGAAACAATCATGATATCTGCAGCATTTCCCTACAAAAAACAGCGGCGCCAGATCCTTGGCCTTGAGATGGCGTATGTGGAGGTTGGAAACGGCGACCCCATCGTGCTGCTGCACGGCAATCCAACCTCGTCGTACTTGTGGCGCAACGTGCTGCCGCACCTGGAGCCGTTAGGCCGCTGCATCGTCCCCGATCTGATCGGCATGGGCGACTCCGACAAGCTGCCTGACAGTGGGCCTGGCTCCTATCGGTTCGTCGAGCACCGCCGCTACCTCGACGCTCTGCTCGAGGCGCTGAATGTGCGCGAGCGCGTGACCTTGGTCATCCACGACTGGGGATCGGCCCTCGGCTTCGACTGGGCCAACCGCCACCGCGATGCCGTGAGGGGTATCGCATACATGGAAGCGATCGTGGGGCGGCAGTATTGGGACCACTGGGACAAATTCGGAATGCGGCCCGTCTTGCAGGGACTGCGTTCCGAGGCCGGCGAACAGATGGTCCTGCAAGATAATTTCTTCATCGAGAAGGTCTTGCCCGGAGCCATCCTGCGCAAGCTCTCGGACGAGGAGATGGCGGAGTACCGCCGGCCGTTCGCCGAGCCCGGCGAGGATCGGCGGCCGACGCTGACGTGGCCTCGGCAAATCCCGATCGAAGGCGATCCCGCCGACGTCACTGCGATTGTGGACGCCTATGCGAACTGGCTGAAGACCAGCCGCGTGCCGAAGCTGTTCCTGAAGGCCGAGCCCGGCGGAATCCTGGCTGACGGCAAGGTTCTTGAACTCGCCCAAAGCTTCCCGGCGCAGACCGAGGTGACGGTCAAGGGAGTCCATTTCGTCCAGGAAGATTCGCCAAACGAAATCGGGCAGGCCGTCGCTGGCTGGTTAAAGACACTGGTCTGATGGGTCGTCCAGACCGCAATACGGGGCGCGTGCGAGTGCATCAGGAAAGAAGATATGATTCAAGCAGAGCAATTTGAGGTTCTCGTCCTGGGCAGCGGGGCCGGTGGCAAGCTTATCGCATGGCACATGGCGCAATCGGGACGGCGAACCGCCGTTGTGGAGCGACGCTGGATCGGCGGCTCCTGTCCCAACATCGCCTGTATGCCGACCAAAAACCAAATCTCCAGCGCAACTACAGCGCACGTCGCGCGGCATGGCGCGCGACACGGTACAATAAGTGGGGCGGTCGCTGTCGATATGGCGCTGGTTCGTCGACGCAAGCGCGAGATGGTGGAACGCCAGGTTGCGAAACACCTTCGAATCTACCAGGAAAGCGGTGCCGAACTGATCATGGGAAGCGGCCGTTTTGTAGCGCCGATGACCCTTGAGGTGAAACTCAACGACGGCGGAACGCGAGTGCTAGCGGCCGACAAAATATTCCTCAATGTTGGAACGCATGCAGCGGTTCCGAATGTGCCTGGCCTGGAGGCGGCTCGTCCACTCACGCATATCGAGGCGCTGGAACTGGATTATGTCCCGAAGCACCTGATCGTGATCGGCGGCGGCTATTCCGGCCTTGAATTGGCACAGGCTTTTCGCCGCTTTGGCAGCGCCGTGACCGTCGTCGAGTCCGGTCCTCGCCTGATGGCGCGTGAGGATGTCGACGTCTCGGATGAGATACGGCGCGTTCTCGGCGACGAAGGTATCCAGGTTCTCGCCGGAGCCCAGTTGCTGCAAGTCGGCGGACGATCGGGAGACAAGGTTACGCTTTCCCTGCGCACCCCGTCAGGTGAGCAACAAATTGATGGCAGCGATATTCTGGTCGCGGCTGGGCGCATTCCGAACACCGCCGGAATTGGTCTGAAGGAGGCCGGCGTTGAACTGGACGGGCGTGGTTACGTCAGCGTCAACGGCAGACTGGAGACAAGTGCGCCGGATGTATGGGCAGTCGGAGAATGCGCCGGCAGTCCGCAGTTCACGCACATATCCGAAGACGATTTTCGTATCATCCGTGACAATCTCGCGGGAGGACATCGCACTACGGGCGACCGGCTGGTTCCGTATTGCATGTTCACCGATCCCCCGCTCGCCCGGGTAGGGCTCAGCGAAGGTGAAGCCAAACGCCAAGGCGTGCTCGCTCGCGTCGCAACGCTGCCGATGGATTCCGTACTTGGGGCGCAAGCTACCGATCAAAGGCAGGGCTTTATGAAAGTTGTTGTCGGCAACAACGACGATCGGATCCTCGGATTCACGATGATTGGGACCTCGGCCGGTGAAGTCATGGCTGCGGTCCAAACGGCAATGTTGGCGGGCCTTGCCTATTCAAGTCTTGCCGACGCAGATTTTGCCCACCCGACGATGGCCGAAGGGCTAAGCTCATTGTTTTCGAGCGTGCCGCCTCGTAGCGTGCCGGAGACCAAATGATGGCCGGCCGGCATCGCCGCTCCCTGTCGCGAACTCGACTCCAGTCTTGCACGCGCTGCGTTTCGGGCTAGCGACGCGGTTCAGGCGGCGCTCTTCGCCTGGCGCGGCGCGTCGGTGTTCGGCTGGACCGGTCCGAACAGGATGCGCCGCTGCATCTCGTCGAAAGCGAGATTTGCGTTCTTCTCCCGCGTGACCAGCGAGAGCAGGATCGCGACCGCAAACGACAGCGGCATGCTGATAATCGCAGGATTGCGCAGCGATACGAACCACCATTCATGCTGGATCTCGGTCAATGGCTTGCCGAGAATGTCGACCTGGATGGTCGGCGACAGATAGATCAGCACCAGGGAGCTCAGCGTGCCGACGAGGATGCTCGCAACGGCTGCAGGCGTCGTGAAGCGGCGCCAGGTGATGGCGAGTACGAGCGAGGGGAAATTCGCGGCGCAGGCGATCGAGAACGCAAGCCCCGCCATGAAGGCGACGTTCTGGCCTTCGAACGCAACGCCAAGAATGATGGCGAGGATGGAAATCAAAACGGTTGCGACGCGCGCGACCTTGAGCTGCTCGGCCTCTGAAGCGGTACCGTCCCGGATCACATTGGTCCAGACGTCGTGGCAGAGCGTTGCGACGCCCGACAGCGTCAACCCCGCGACGACGGCGAGCATCGTCGCGAAGGCGACCGCGCAGATGAAGCCGAAGAACGCATTGCCGCCGACGGTGAGCGCGAGCAGGGGCGCTGCCATGTTGCCGCCGCCTCCGGCCTTTGCCACCGCCTCGGGGCCGACCAGCACCATGGCGCCGAAGCCGATGATGAAGACCATGAGATGAAATACGCCGATCAGGCCGGTTGCATAGAGGATCGACAACCGCGCGGCCTTGGAATCCTTCACCGTATAGGCCCGCATCAGCACATGCGGCATCGCGGCGGTCCCGAACATCAGGCCGAGCCCGAGCGAGATGGCATCCCATTGGCCGGAGATCACCTTCGATCCCGGCTGCAGAACCTTGGTGCCGTATTTCTCGGACGCCGCGGCGAACAGCTTCAGCGGGTTCATGTCGAAATGGGTCAAGACGAGGAAGGCGAGCAGGATGCCGCCGCCCATCAGCAACGCAGCCTTGACCACCTGCACCCAGGTGGTCGCCAACATCCCGCCGAACAGCACATAGACCAGCATCACGCTGCCGACGATGACGACCGACCAGGTGTAGGGCAGGCCGAACAGCAGTTTGATCAGCGATCCTGTAGCGACCATTTGGGCGATCAGGTAGAACAGGATGACGGCAAGTGTACCGACGGCGCCGGCGAGGCGCACCGGGCGCTGGCGCAGGCGATAGGCCACGACGTCGGCGAAGGTGAACCGGCCGACGTTGCGCAACGGTTCGACGATCAGGAACAGAATGATCGGCCAGCCGACCAGCCAGCCGATCGAATAGATCATGCCGTCGAAGCCGTTTGAGGTGACGATGCCGGCAATTCCGAGCAAGGCGGCAGCGCTCAGGAAGTCACCCGCGAGTGCCCAGCCATTCTGCCACGGCGTGACCTGACCACCGGCGGCAAAGAAGTGCTCGGTGGTGCGCGTGCGTCGTGCGGCCCAATAGGTGATCGCCAACGTCAATGCCATGAAGGCGAAGAAGAACCCGATCGAAAGCGCGCTGCTGCCCATTTTCTCTGCTCCTTTAGCGAAGGTTGCGGATGCCGGCGTCGAACACCCGGTTCGCCCACAGCACGTAGACCAGGCAGAGCGCGAAGGACGAGATGATGACGAGCGGGCCCAGCACAATGCAGAGCGACAGGCCGGGCATCAGGATGGTGCCGAGCAGCGGTTTGTCGAACGCGAAAAGCCCCATGAAGCCGAAATAGATCACCATCATCGCGACGCTGAGAACGAGCGCGACCGTCAGCCGCTTCTTGGCCAAGGCGCCGACGCTCAACGCCGGATCGACATTGCCTGATGTAACCACCTTCATATTTGGCCCCTCAAAACTTCAGCGCGCCCTGGCTGGCGCCAATCGGAGGAGCTTCAGTCGGGCTCCGACGGAAGGGAATTATGGATTTTTGCAATCCGCCGTGCGCTGCTACGGCACGGCATCGGCCAGCGAGACCTGCATGTCGGGGTCCTGCTTCAGGGTATTTTTCAGAAACGCGCGGACGGCGCGGATGCGCGGGGCAAATTGCAGGTCGCTGTGGACATTGAGCCAGACCTCCCGAACGGTGCCGGCGAGGGCGGGCAGCACGGGTATGAGGTCGGGCCGGTCGTTTGTGGCAAAGCTCGGGAGCATCACGATGCCGAGGCCGCCCGCCGCAGCGTTCATCTGCGCGATCATGCTGTTGGAGTGGAAGGCGATTTTCGGCTCTTCGATGACGTCGGCGAGCCAGCGCACTGAATCGACCTGGACCAGGTCCTCGATGTAGGAGACGAACCAATGATCCCCGAGGTTGCGAAGGCTTGCAGGCGTGCCGTGATTGTCGAGATAGTCCTGGCTCGCGAATAGCCCGAGCCGAAACTTGCCGATGCGCTCCGAGATCAGGCCCGGACCGGGTGGCCGGAAGAAGGACACGAACAGATCGGCTTCGCGCTTATGGACGTAGACCGTCTGGGCTGATGTGACGAGTTCGACGGTGAGGTGCGGCGTGGTGCGACGCAGCTTGGCAAAGCGTTGCGCAAGGTAGAGCGAGGCGATCCCCTCCATGGTGGCGAGCCGCACGTTCCCGACGAGCTCCTGGGTGTCGCCGGCGCTGGCCTCCTCGCGAATGGCGATCACCGCGCTCTCGACCCGCTCGGCGTGACGCAGCAACCGCTCGCCGATTTCGTTGAGCTTGAGACCGGTGCGGTGGCGTTCGAACACCGCAACCCCGAGGGAAGCTTCCATCTGGGCGATGCGCCGGCTGACGGTGGAATGGTCCAGCCGCAGCCGCTTTGCTGTCTGGCTCAAATTTCCGGCGCGGGCGGCGCAGAGAAAGACCCGCAAATCGTCCCAGTTGATCGTATCGAACATGACCTGCCTCCCGATTGCGGACCTTGTCAGCAAAGCAATTCCCGTTCCAACGCCCGGCGGCTCCGATCCTTCGCAACCGACCTTGCGACAATTCCGATGCACGCCGGGAAGGCAGGGATGATACCGCTTCGCTCTCCGATCCTAGCCGGGATTTTTCGACATGCTCCCTCGTTTCAAGGCTGCCGCCGTCCACGCTGCGCCCATCTTCCTCGACAGCCGGGCGACCACCGAAAAGGCGATCGCCATCATTCGCGAGGCGGCCAGGGCCGGCGCCGAGCTGATTGCGTTTCCAGAAACCTATATTCCCGCCTTTCCGGTCTGGGCCGCGCTGTGGCCTCCGATCGACAATCACGATCTGTTCGTGCGCATGGCGGAGCAATCCGTGCTGGCGGACGGACCGGAAGTGGCGCAGCTTTGCGCCGAGGCGCGCGCCCTCGGCGTCACCGTCTCGATCGGCATCAGCGAGCGCTCGGCCGTCAGCGTCGGGGGGCTGTGGAACTCGAATCTGTTGATCGGGGAGACCGGTGAAATTCTGGTCCACCACCGCAAGCTGGTTCCGACCTTCTATGAGAAGCTGGTGTGGTCGTCGGGGGATGGTGCGGGCCTTAAGGTCGCGGAGACGCGGCAGGGCCGGATCGGCGGGTTGATCTGTGGCGAGAACACCAATCCATTGGCCCGCTTCGCGCTGATGGCGCAGGGCGAACAGGTGCACATCTCGAGCTGGCCGCCGATGTGGCCCACCAGGCGCCCGGCAAGCGGCGGCAATTTCGACAACGTCGCCGCCAACCGCATCCGGGCCAGCGCCCACTGCTTCGAAGCCAAAGTCTTCGGGATCGTGACCGCAGGCTACATGGACGACGCAATGCGTGCCTTCCTCGTTGAACGCGATCGAAGCATCGCCGACGTGATCGACCGGACGCCGCGTGCGGCGAGCTTCTTCGTCGATCCGACGGGTAACGTGTTTGGCGATCAATTGCAGGACCAGGAGGGGATCGCCTACGCAGAGATCGATCTCAATCGTTGCGTCGAGCCGAAACAGTTTCACGACGTGGTCGGTTACTACAACCGCTTCGACATCTTCGACGTGACGATCGACCGCAGCCGGCTCACCCCGGCGCGATTTCGCGACGAAGAACAGCCGATAGCGGAAGCGCAAGACGAGGCAATTCCATCCGTCGATGCCGATGCCGTGTCGAATGGGCAGCGGCGCGAGCTCAATCGCAGTCGCGCGTTTGGTTCCTGACGGCGGTTCGAGCGAATGGGCGATCGTAGGCGGCTTGGGTAGCCGCAAGCGCGTCCTGTTGCCAATACGGGGATGTATGATTACGCTTTACCCCAGGTTGGCACCCCAGCGCTCATTCGATCGGCCGGACGCTCATGCCCAAATTCCTCCGCATCGGAGTCCATCAGTCGAACGTGTCCGGATACACGTCAAAGGCATGGTGCATTCGACGGGTTGGTTCGACGGTCTTCCTGAAGTGGGGCGCCGTGGAGGTTCAGGGCGCTGGAGTCGGGCGCAAGGTCTACTGGACGTTTCCACCGCAGGAAAAAACTATTCGCTGCCGCACCGTGCAGCGTGCCCAGGACTACACGAAGGCCGCAGTCGCACGGCGGCGCAGCCATCGCTATGAGCCACTGACCGGAAACATTGCGAACCGGCGTCGAACCGCCGATCGAAGCCCGGAGCTCAAACAGGCGCTCGCCACCATCCTCTTTGTCGATATCGTCCGATCCACCGAAAAGGCCGCGCGGCTCGGCGATTCGCGCTGGGCGCAGGTGATGAATCACTATTACGCCGCCGTCCGCAGGGAGTTGAAAGCCTTGCGCGGCAAGGAAGTCGTGACGACCGGGGACGGCGTGCTGGCGACGTTCGTCGCGCCGGCCGCCGGGATCCGTTGCGCGACGGCGATCGTTGAGGCCGTGCGCACGCTGGGGCTTGAGATCAGGGTCGGACTGCACGCGGGCGAATACAAGGTGAGCGGGGCGGAGGTGATCGGTCTCGCATTCCACATCGGCGCGCGCGTCGCCGCCAAAGCCCGCGCCGGCGAAGTGCTGGTCTCGAGCGCGGTCAAGGACCTGATGCCGGAGTCAGCAATCCGCTTCAAGGATCGCGGCGCGCACCAGCTCAAGGGCGTGCCGGAGCGATGGCGGCTCTATCAGGTCGAACATTAGGCTTCAGTGTTTCGCGCTCGATTCCCGGGCGCCAACGACGAATTATCTGACGGGGTGCGCCAGACTTTCCAATTCGTCCGCGCGCTTGCCGTCGTCCGACGTCGAAGCTTCGCGGGCCGACCGGATTTTGAAACGCATGGCCGGCTGCTCGATGGCGAGCCAGGTCGCGGCTGCCGCGACGGCCGTCGTCACGATCAAGACGGCTGCGGCCGGGAAGCCTTGCCATCCGAAGGCGTGCAAGATCATCACGACGGGCACATGATGCAAATAGATGCCGTACGATACGTCATTGCCCGCGAGGAGTTTCGACAGATCGGTCCAGGTAAAGGCTGCGGAAATGACGCAGCAGGCAAGAAGGATTGTCAACGTGGTCGATTGGAGCGTCGGCGGGTGATAGAACACGATGCCGTTCTGATCGCCGACAAGGATAACCATCTCGGCATAGAGCAGGGCCCACAGGACGAACTTGCCACGGAACAGCCGATCAATTCGGGTCCAGAGCAGCGAAAATATCGCGCCTATGCCGAAAAACCAGAAATAGAACAGAGGGTTTGCAACTCGCGTGCTGTCATCCGTCGCCGTGACGGTGGCCAAATGGTGCGAATAGACGGTCACGGCGAGAACGACGGCCAGCGAAGCCCAGCGGCGGCGCATGATCGGGGGCGGAAAGATCGCGAGGACGATCAGGTAGAACCCGAGTTCGAGCTCGATGGTCCACAGCGCCGCCGTCGGCAGGAATGGCAGCGCGTCGTTCCAGGCGAAGGGGTACGGCGCCACAAGCCAACTGGCGAGGGAGTCAGAGCCCGTGGCGAGGATGACCGTCCAGTATCGAAGAAAATCCTGGCTGAGAATCGAACCGATCGGCAATGCGCCGAACGCAACGAGCAGAGCGAGAATGATTGCGAGATTGAGCCATTGCGCCGGATAGATGCGCAGGCAACGATTGCGGAGGTATGCGAGGACGTCTCCATCATTGCGAAAGAAGGTGCCGGTGATGAGGAAACCGCTGGCGATGAAGAAGATTGGCACGCCGGAGGTGTAGGCGACCAGCAGGGGCAGCGGCTTGGGCCAGGGAACCCTGAGATAGGCCGCATGCTGAAGCAATACGTTGAAGGCTGCTAACAGCCTCAGAACGTCGAAATTGCTCCTGTAGTTCACTTCGCCCTCGACCGGAGGAGAGGCACGCTTGGCGTGCGGCGCGAAGTGTGATTGATTGCGTTTGGTTGTTTCGCGCTGTGGCTACGGTTGCCGTCGAAGACTATCGCACCCTTAACGTGTGCCCCTCAAAGTCCACGCACCCGGCTCACGCGATGTGACTTTGCGCCGGCATGGTTAGCCCCGATTAACCAGCCTTTTGCATCAACCTTGCCGTTTAAGACTGTCGCAATCGGCAATAATTATTGAGTATCTTGCGGCCGGCGATTCCCGTTAAGGGACCGTGTCGCCGCTTTGGCAAATTTTCGGCGATTTTGGGGATAGTGAACCGCATGTGCGGCATCGTCGGCATTCTTGGACGCGCTCCGGTCGCGGAGCAATTGGTGGATTCGCTCAAGCGCTTGGAGTATCGCGGCTATGATTCCGCCGGTGTCGCCACGCTGGAGAATGGCAGCCTGGCGCGGCGCCGCGCCGAGGGCAAGCTGAAGAATCTGGAGACCCGGCTGGAGGCCAAGCCGCTCGGCGGCCACACCGGCATCGGCCACACCCGTTGGGCCACCCACGGCAGGCCGACCGAGAATAACGCGCATCCGCACGCCACCGAGCGCGTCGCCGTGGTGCATAACGGCATCATCGAGAATTTCCGCGAGCTGCGCGAAGGCCTCGAGGCCAAGGGCGCGGCGTTCTCGACCGAGACCGACACCGAGGTCGTGGTGCATCTGGTCGACAATCTGCTCAAGGGCGGCGTCAAGCCGATCGAGGCGGTGAGGGCGGTGCTGTCGCAGCTGCGCGGTGCGTTCGCACTCGGCTTCATCTTCGCCGGCGAGGACGATCTGATGATCGGCGCCCGCAACGGGCCGCCGCTCGCGATCGGCCATGGCGACGGCGAGATGTATCTCGGGTCGGACGCGATCGCGCTCGGGCCGTTCACCGACACGATCAGCTATCTCGAGGACGGCGACTGGGTGGTGCTGAACCGCAAGGGCGCCACGATCTACGACAAGGACAACGCCATCGTCCACCGCGAGGCGATCAAGCACCAGACCGCGACCGCCTTGGTCGACAAGGCGAACTATCGCCACTTCATGGCGAAGGAGATCCACGAGCAGCCCGAAGTGGTCGGGCACACGCTCGCCCGTTACGTCGACATGGCGACCGAACGCGTCACCATGCCGGTCAAGCTGCCGTTCGATTTCAAGGATATCCAGCGCATCTCGATCACGGCCTGCGGCACCGCGAGCTATGCCGGCTTTGTCGCAAAATACTGGCTGGAAAAGCTCGCGCGGCTACCGGTCGAGCTCGATGTCGCGTCCGAATTCCGTTACCGCGAGGCGCCGCTGCGCAAGGGCGATCTTGCGATCTTCATCTCGCAGTCCGGCGAGACCGCCGACACGCTGGCGGCGCTGCGCTATGCCAAGTCGCAGGGCGCGCACACGCTGTCGGTCGTCAACGTGCCGACCTCGACGATCGCGCGCGAGAGCGAGACTGTGCTGCAGACGCTGGCCGGTCCCGAGATCGGCGTCGCCTCGACCAAGGCCTTCACCTGCCAGCTGATGGTGCTGGCCTCGCTCGCGGTCGCCGCCGGCAAGGCGCGCGGCGAGCTGTCCGATGCCGACGAGGCCAAGCTGGTGCATGGCCTGGTCGAGATCCCGCGCCTGATGTCGGAAGCGCTCACCACCGAAGTGCAGATCGAGAAGCTGGCGCGCGAGATCTCGAAGTCGCGCGACGTGCTCTATCTCGGCCGCGGCACCAGCTATCCGCTGGCGCTGGAAGGCGCGCTGAAGCTGAAGGAAATCTCCTACATCCATGCCGAAGGCTACGCCGCCGGCGAGCTCAAGCACGGGCCGATCGCGCTGATCGACGAGCACATGCCGGTGGTGGTGATCGCGCCCTACGACAAGGTGTTCGAGAAGACCGTCTCCAACATGCAGGAGGTCGCCGCCCGCGGCGGCAAGATCATCCTGATGACCGACGCCAAGGGCGCGGCGGAGGCCACCATCCAGTCGCTGGTGACGATCGTGATGCCGGACATGGGGGCGACCTTCGCGCCGATCGTCTATGCCGTTCCGGTGCAGCTATTGGCCTATCATACCGCCGTGGTGATGGGCACCGACGTCGATCAGCCCCGGAATCTGGCCAAATCGGTCACGGTCGAATAGCCGCAAGCCGCGGCTTCACGTGGCCCTTCAAAAATGCGTCAGAATGGCTTAGCTGGGTGTTGGACTACGGCCGCTTCGACGACCTAGGAACCGCAATGACTTCCAACAAAGTGCCTCCCCCCGCGCCAGGTGACCTGCCCCCCGACGCTCCCCGAGGGCTGATGGCGCGGTTTCGCAACTATTTCCTGACCGGCCTGGTGGTGGCCGGGCCGATCGCGATCACCTTCTATCTGACCTGGTGGTTCGTGAACTGGGTCGACAATCTGGTCCGGCCGTTCGTGCCGACGGCCTACCGGCCGGAAACCTACCTGCCGTTCGGGCTGCCCGGTTCCGGCCTGATCGTCGCCGTCATCGCGCTGACGCTGCTGGGCTTCCTCACCGCCAATCTGATCGGGCGAACCCTGGTCGATCTGGGCGAGCGGCTGCTCGGGCGGATTCCGGCGGTGCGGGCGATCTATCGCGGCCTGAAGCAAGTGTTCGAGACGCTGTTCTCCGGCAACGGCTCGAGCTTCCGCCGCGTCGGCCTGGTCGAGTTTCCGTCGCCCGGGATGTGGTCGATCGTGCTGATCTCGCAGGCGCCGAACGCCGAGCTCGCGACCAGCCTGCCCGGCGAGGAGGAGCATATTTCGGTGTTTTTGCCGTGCGCGCCGAACCCGACCACCGGGTTCTTCTTCTACGTGCCGAAGAGCAAGATCATCGAAATCGAGATGAGCACCGAGGACGCCGCGACGCTGATCATGTCGTGCGGCGTGGTGCAGCCCGGCGGCGCCAACGATCAGAAGCGCGCCGCGGCGCTCGCCGGCATGGCCAATGCCGCGCGCATCGCCAACCAGGCCTCGCTGCAGCCCGCCACACAGCCCGCGCCGGCGAAGGTGGAGTAGGACCCCTCCGCTCTTTCGACGTCATTGCGAGGAGCTTCATCCCGCGCCGATCAGCGGCACGGTCTCGTCGCGTTCGTAGAGATAGAGCAGGGCGCGCAGCGCCTCGCCGCGCTCGCCCTTCAGCTTCGGATTGTCCTTCATGATCCGCAGCGCCTCGTCGCGGGCCTGGGTGATCAGCTGGCCGTGCACCTCGGAGCGCGCAATGCGGTAGCCGGGCAGGCCGCTCTGGCGGATCCCGAGCACGTCGCCTTCGCCGCGCAGCTTCAGATCCTCCTCGGCGATCCGGAATCCGTCGGTGGTCTCGCGGATCACTTTCAGCCGCGCCTTCGACATCTCGCCGAGCGGCTCCTTGTAGAGCAACAGGCAGGTCGAGGCCTCCGAGCCGCGGCCGATGCGGCCGCGCAGCTGATGCAGTTGCGCCAGACCAAAACGCTCGGCGTTCTCGATCACCATGATGGTCGCGGCCGGCACGTCGACGCCGACCTCGACGACGGTCGTTGCGACCAGGAGGCCGATCTCGTGCGCGGCGAATTGCGCCATCACGCGATCCTTCTCGGTGCCCTTCATCTGGCCGTGCACGAGGCCGACGCGATCGCCGAACCGCTTTTGCAAGCTCTCGAACCGCTCGGTCGCGTTGGTGAGGTGCTCGGTACCTTCGGCCTCCGATTCATCGACCAGCGGGCAGATCCAGTAGACCAGCTTGCCCGCATCGAGCGCGCGGCCGACGCCGTCCATCACATCCTCGATCCGGCTCATCGGCACCGCGCGGGTGTCGATCGGCTGGCGTCCGGCCGGCTTTTCGCGCAGCTCCGAGACGTCCATGTCGCCAAAATATGTCAGCACCAGCGTGCGCGGGATCGGGGTCGCGCTCAGCACCAGCACGTCGACGGCCTCGCCCTTGGAGGTCAGCGCAAGCCGCTCGCGCACGCCAAAACGATGCTGCTCGTCGACCACGGCGAGCGCCAGCGCCTTGTAGATCACATCGTCCTGGATCAGCGCATGCGTGCCGACCAGGAGATCGATCTCGCCGGCCTCCAGCCGCTCTAGGAGCTCGCGGCGCTCCTTGCCTTTCTCGCGGCCGGTGAGGATCGCAACCCGCATGCCGGCGCGTTCGGCGAGCGGCGCGATGGTCTTGATGTGCTGGCGCGCCAGAATTTCGGTCGGCGCCATCAGCGCGGCCTGCTTGCCGGCTTCCGCGACCGCTGCGGCGGCAAGCAGCGCCACCACGGTCTTGCCGGAACCGACATCGCCCTGCACGAGCCGCAACATCCGCACCGGCTGTTGCAGGTCTGCGATGATCGCGGCCACCGCCTCCTGCTGCGATTTGGTCAGCGCATAGGGCAGGGCATCGATGATCTTCTTGCGCAGATGGCCGTCGCCGGCATTGCGGACGCCGGCGGGACGGCGCAACGTCGCGCGGATCAGCGCCAGCGCGAGCTGACCGGCGAGCAGTTCGTCGAAGGCGAGCCGCGACCAGAACGGGCCGTCGGGCAGGATGTCGGTCAGCTCGACCGGAACATGGACGCGGGTCAGCGCCTCCCGGATCGGCGGGAAGTTGCAGCGGCGCAGCACTTCGGGGCTGATCCATTCCGGCAGATCCGGCAGCTTGGTCAGCGCCTGCGCGATGGCGCGGCGGAGCGAGCCGATCGCAAGCCCCTCGGTCAGCGGATAGACGGGGTCGATACCAGACAGTTTTGCAAAGCCGGCTTCATCGACCACGCGATCGGGATGCACGATCTGCGGGATGCCGTCATACATCGCCAGCGTGCCGGAGACGTAGCGCTTCTCGCCGACCGGCAGCAGCTTCTCGACATAGCCGGGCTGGGCGCGGAAGAAGGTCAGGACGACGTCGCCGGTGTCGTCGCTGGCATAGACGAGGTAGGGCGCGCGCGAATTGCGCGGCGGCGGCGGGCGATGGCGGTCGACGGTGACCTCCAGCGTCACCATGGTTCCGACCGCGGCGTCGCGGATCTTCGGCCGGGCGCGGCGATCGATCACGCTCGCCGGCAGATGCAGCAGGAGATCGACCAGCCGCGGCGTCTCGCTGCGGTCGAGCAGATAACGCAGCAGCTTGTCCTGCTTCGGGCCGACCCCTTGCAGGGTCGTGACCTGGGCAAACAGCGGATTGAGCAGGCTGGGGCGCATCGGTGTCCTTTACACACGACTCACGTCATGCGCGGGCTTGACCCGCGCATCCATCTTCACAAGAGGATGGATTGCCGGGTCAAGCCCGGGCAATGACGGCATGCGCCATAAGCACCCCAAAGAGCCGCTAAAGAGGGCTGACATCGGCCATCGCCGTCGCTATATCAGGGCCCGCCCGGCACGTCCGGGCTTTTGGCGTTCGATGGATTTTGGGACATGACGGGATCGACACGATCAAGCAACGGGCTCGATGATCGCCGCAAGCGGCTTTTGTTTCGCTGCTGGCATCGCGGCACCCGGGAGATGGACCTGATCCTCGGCCGCTTTGCCGACGCGACCATTGCCGATCTGTCCGATCAGGAGCTCGGCGAGCTCGAGCACCTGATCGAGGTGCCGGATCCCGACCTCTATGCGGCGCTGACCGGCGACAAGGTGCTGCCGGTCGAATACGCGACCGCGCTGTTTGCCCGCATCAAGGCGTTCCGGGTGGCGGATCACGGCGCATGAAACAGCCGATGAAATCTCCGGCCGCGATGCTCGCGCCTGGCCGGGTGCTGACCATCGCCAATGTCGCCGAGGGCGCCGAGGGGCTCGTCATCTCGGATCTGGCGCGCGCCATCGCCGCGCAACCGAAGCGGCCGGCGGTCAGCCTCGCCGTGGTGTGCCGCGACGGCGCGCGGATGCAACAGCTCGCCCGCGCGCTGGAATTCTTCGCGCCCGACATCGCCGTGATGCAGGTTCCGGCCTGGGACTGCCAGCCCTATGACCGCGTCTCGCCGCATTCCGGCATTCTGGCGCAACGTCTGACTGCGCTGGCAAAACTGTCGCGGCTGGTGGGCAGCGACAAGCCGCTGATCGTGCTGACCACCGTGAACGCGGCTGTGCAGCGGGTGCCGGCGCGCGGGCTGGTCGCAGCCCAAGCGCTGTCGGTCGCGCCCGGCAATGTGGTGCCGATGGATTCGGTCGTGGCCTGGCTCGAGCACAATGGCTACACCCGCTCGTCCACGGTGCGCGAACCCGGCGAATACGCCGTGCGCGGCGGCATCCTCGATTTGTTTCCGGCCGGCCTCGACCAGCCTGTTCGATTCGACTTCTTCGGCGACAGCCTGGAATCGATCCGCACCTTCGATGCCGAGACCCAGCGCACGCTGCTCGACATGCGCGGGCTCGACCTCGTGCCGGTCTCGGAATTCCAGCTCACCACCGAAACCATCCGCCGCTTCCGCATGGGCTATGTCGCGGCGTTCGGGGCGCCGGAGCGCGACGATCAGCTCTATGAAGCGGTCTCGGAAGGACGCCGCCATCCCGGCATGGAGCACTGGCTGCCCCTGTTCCAGGAGCGGATGGACACGCTGTTCGACTATCTCGACGGCGCCGCAATCGCGATCGAGCCGCAGGCCGAGGACGCCGCGCGCGAGCGCTTCACGCAAATCGCCGACTATTACGAGGCGCGGCGCGAGGCGCTGGAGCATCCGGGCAGCGGCGCGATCTACAAGCCGCTGCCGCCGGACCAGCTCTATCTGACCGAGGCCGAATGGACAAAACTGCTCGGTGACGCGCCGCTGGCGCGGCTGACGCCGTTCGCGGTGCCCGAAGGCTCGCCCGACATGTTCGACGCCGGCGCGCGGCAGGGCCGCAATTTCGCGCCGGAGCGCACCGACGGCAACGTCAACGTGTTCGAAGCCGTGGTCGGTCACATCGGCGCGTTGCAGTCGCAGCGCAAGAAGGTCATCGTCGCGCTGTGGAGCGAAGGCTCGCGCGACCGCATGGGCGCGATGCTGCGCGACCACAAGCTGCTCAACACCACCAGCGTCAACACCTGGCGGGTCGTGCAGGCGACGCCGCGCAACGAGACCATGCTGGCCGTGGTCGGCATGGAGTCCGGCTTCGAGACCGATGAATTCGCCGTCATCAGCGAGCAGGACATTCTCGGCGACCGTCTGGTGCGGCCGCGCAAGGCGAGCCGCAAGCTCGACAATTTCATCTCGGAGGTGACGAGCCTGGCGACCGGCGATCTCGTCGTGCATGTCGAGCACGGCATCGGCCGCTTCGTCGGGCTGCAGACGCTGGAGGTCTCCGGCGCGCCGCATGACTGTCTCGAGCTGCACTATGCGGCGGAGACAAAGCTGTTCCTGCCGGTCGAGAACATCGAGCTGCTGTCGCGCTACGGCTCCGACAGCGCCAATGTCGAGCTTGATCGCCTCGGCGGCGGCGGCTGGCAGGCGCGCAAGGCGAAGCTGAAGAACCGCATCCGCGAGATCGCGGGCGAATTGATCAAGATCGCCGCTGAGCGCCAGCTGCACGAGGCGCCGAAATTCCCGCTGCAGCCGCATGTTTATGACGAGTTCTGCGCGCGCTTCCCATACGAAGAGACCGAGGATCAGTTAGGGGCCATCACCTCGACCCTGAAGGACCTCGAGATCGGCCGTCCGATGGACCGGCTGATCTGCGGCGACGTCGGTTTCGGCAAGACCGAGGTGGCATTGCGCGCGGCATTCGCCGTGGCGCTGGAGGGCAAGCAGGTTGCGGTCGTGGTGCCGACCACGCTGTTGGCGCGCCAGCACTCGCGCACCTTCACCGAGCGTTTCCGCGGCTTCCCGGTCAACATCGCGCAGGCGTCGCGGCTGGTGTCGACCAAGGAGTTGAACCAGGTCAAGAAGGGGCTCACCGACGGCCAGGTCGACATCGTGGTCGGCACCCACGCGCTGCTCGGCAAGGCCATCAAGTTCAAGGATCTGGGTCTTCTGATCGTCGACGAGGAGCAGCATTTCGGCGTCAGCCACAAGGAGCGGCTGAAGCAGCTGCGCGCCCAGGTGCACGTGCTGACGCTGTCGGCGACCCCGATCCCGCGCACCCTTCAATTGGCTTTGACGGGCGTGCGCGAGCTCTCGATCATTGCCTCGCCGCCGGTCGATCGCCTGGCGGTGCGAACCTTCGTCGCGCCGCACGATCCGTTGATGATTCGCGAGGCGCTGCTGCGCGAGCGTTATCGCGGCGGCCAGGCGTTCTATGTCGTGCCGCGGATCGAGGACCTCGCCGGCGTCAAGGATTTCCTCGACAAGAACGTGCCGGAGATGAAGGTCGCGGTCGCCCACGGCCAGATGCCGCCGACCGTGATTGAGGACATCATGTCGGCGTTCTACGACGGCAAATACGACGTCCTGCTCTCGACCACGATCGTCGAGTCCGGTCTCGATATTCCGAACGCCAACACGCTGATCGTGCACCGCGCCGACATGTTCGGCCTGGCCCAGCTCTACCAGCTGCGCGGCCGCGTCGGCCGCTCCAAGCTGCGCGCCTATGCGCTGTTCACCTTGCCGGCGCAGCAGAAGATCACGGCGCAGGCCGAGCGTCGGCTCAAGGTGCTGCAGTCGCTTGAGACGTTGGGCGCCGGCTTCCAGCTCGCCTCGCACGACCTCGACATCCGCGGCGCCGGCAATTTGCTGGGCGAGGAGCAATCCGGCCACATCAAGGAAGTCGGCTTCGAGCTGTACCAGTCGATGCTGGAGGAAGCGATCGTCAACCTCAAGGCCGGCGTCGCCGAGCCCGCCGCCGACCGCTGGTCGCCGCAGATCACGATCGGCATGCCGGTCCTGATCCCCGAGGACTATGTCAACGATCTCAGCGTGCGGCTCTCGCTCTATCGCCGGCTCGCCGATCTCGAGACCGACGAGGAGATCGACAATTTCGCCGCCGAGATGCGCGATCGCTTCGGCGTGCTGCCCGACGAGGTCCGCTATCTCTTCAAGGTCGCGGCGATCAAGGCCTATTGCCGCAGGGCCAATGTCGGGAAGGTCGACGCCGGCCCGAAGGGCGCGGTGATCGCGTTCCGCGACAACAGCTTTGCGCATCCGGAGCGGCTGGTGTCGTTCATCCGTCAGCACGGCCAGGCCGCCAAGGTGCGGCCCGACATGAAGGTGGTGTTCTTCCAGGAATGGGATACGCCGGAAGAGCGGCTCGCCGGCACCACCGAGATCCTGCGCCAACTCGCCAATCTCGCGGAGAGCAAGAAGGCGGCGTAGGCCACGACCAATCCGCGTCACTGCCGAGCGAAGCGCGCCAAGACCGGACGCAGAAGTGAACTGAACAGCAGACGCAGGCAACATGGTGGACGACGCGAAGGTTCGAGCTCGCTAGTGCCATTGCGGTGCGGGACTTTCGCTGTCAGCCGATGACCGCTGGGCAAGGCTCTCGCCTAGAAGCAAACCGTTTGCAGCTAGGCCGTGAATCCAGGGCCTGCCAAGGCGGACGGCTTGCCAAGGTCCGCTGTGCACCCTTAGCGACCAAATTCTGCAGGGCAGCTAAATGACGCAATGGGCCAAACTCGGAGATGAGCCGAGCCCGGCACTCGCGTCGAATGATTTAGTCGACCGACCGGGCTTTGAGTTCATCTTCTCCGAGGCGGCTAATCGTCGCTCTGCGACTGCCGATTGTGCATGCTTGCCCCACACAATTGCGCGTAGTGTGCGGACGTTCCGGAAGCGATGCCCTTGCGCATATTTTGACGGTCAGAGGAGATCTCACCCATGGTGCAGAGCGGGATTTCCCGTCGTCGATTTGTTCAAACAACTGCCGCTAGTTCGTTGGCGCTCGCTGGAATAGGCCGCGGTCGTCCCGCGAGCGCTCAATCGACAAAGCCGAACATCGTCTTCATCCTGGCGGATGACCTCGGCTACGCGGATTTGAGCTGCTACGGTCAGCGAGATTATACGACACCGAACATAGATCGGCTTGCAACCGAGGGATTGAAATTCACGCAAGCGTACTCCAATTCGCCTGACTGCTCTTCGACGCGCACGGCGTTGATCACGGGGCGCTATCAAGCTCGCTTGCCGCTTGGGCTCGAAGAGCCCCTTACTCCTTTAACTCCCAAAGAAATCGGCCTGGCGCCAAACCATCCCACCTTGCCGTCACTACTGAAGAAGGCGGGATATGGCACGACGCTAGTCGGAAAATGGCACCTTGGCGATCTGCCGGATTTCAGTCCGCTGAAGAGCGGCTATGACCAGTTCTTCGGGATACTCGGCTGCTGCGCCGATTATTTCAATCATGGAGCGGAGGCTTCCCGAGCCTACGTGTTACCGATCCCCGGACTTGCGCATCAACTCTACGAGCAGGAAGTGCCGGTTGAGCGTCACGGTTACATGACGAATCTACTCGGCGATCGAGCCGTGCAAACTGTTGAAGGCTACGCCAAGTCAAAAGAGCCGTTTCTGCTGAGTCTGCATTTCACCGCGCCGCATTGGCCATGGGAAGGGCCGGATGACGAGGCAGAGTCGAAGCGGATCAGGAACATTCTTGACCGCGACGGCGGCTCGCAGAAGACCTACGCCGCGATGGTGCAAAGTCTGGACACCAATATAGGCCGTGTGCTGCAGGCGCTCGAAGCGAGCGGTCTATCTAGCAACACCATTGTCATCCTCACCAGCGACAACGGCGGTGAACGTTTCTCTAACGTTTGGCCATTCTCCGGCATGAAACATGAACTCCTCGAAGGTGGCATTCGCGTTCCGGCCATTGTGCGCTGGCCCGGCCGGATCCTGCCCGGAGTGGTGTGCGAACAGGTCATGATAACGATGGACTGGATGCCGACCTTGCTTGCTGCCGTCGGCACGTCGCCGGACGCGGCTTATCCATCCGACGGTGAGGACCTCGGACAAGTTTTGATTGGCAGCGCGGGGCCGCATCCCCGGAAGTTGTGTTGGCGCTATAAGGCGGGATCGCAGCGCGCCATCCGCGACGGCGACCGGAAATATCTGCGGATAGCGGGAAACGAGTTTCTCTTCGATGTGGTGAGAGACCCGCGTGAGCGGGCCAATCTCAAGGACCGGGAGAAAGACGTCTTCGAACGGCTGAAAGGTGACTGGGAGGGGTGGAACGCAACGATGCTACCAGAACGGTCGCGGCCGGCGTCTTTTACCCACACTGGCAACTTCGTTGCTGACCACTATGGCGTCACTAACCCGGTGCCAACGCCTCCTCCGACAAGTGCCCCCACGAAGTAATCAATGATTTGGAAGATCTGCGCGGCCGTCGCGCCGACCGCACGATGGTCGATCTCCGCCTGGAAATGCGATGTCCGTTTCGGGTCATTCGCGACCGAGTCGAGGCAGTAGCGAATCCGGTCATGTCCGCCGTTCTGCGAAAGCGGAAGTAAATTCAAAGCATTAGTCTAGCGACACGCCATGGGCGTTACGGGCGCGCCGCGAGACGTGATTCAATCCCTGAAGCTGGAGCCTCGAATCATATGCTACAAACTCAGCGATTGCGGATGGACCACCATTAAACCGATGCTCGCCGAACAAGTCGCATCGAACGGTTCTTCAACCAGATTAAGCAATGTCGGCATGTTGCGGACCCGACACGACAAGCGCGCCGCCAACTATCTGGCGTACATCAAGCTCGCATCAATCCGCGTTTGGCTGCGCGCTAATGAAGTCCTCGCTCTACGACGCCGCCCGCTCCGGCGTCCCGAACAGACGCCCGAGCAGTGACATCGCGGAATCGGTCGGCAACAGCGTTGCGACGCTGACATCCGGCTCGGATCTGACGTCGCGGCGGCCGTTCTGGGTGTGACGCATCACGCTCGCCAGCCGCCGCGTGATCGCCTGCGCGTTGCGCAGATCGGTGCCGGCGAACGCCACCACGATCGAGCGGTCGTCATGCACCGCGCCGAAATCGGTCTGACGCATCAGCCGGCTGATGATCCGCGCGCCGTCGAGTTGCGCGCGGGGCTGCGCGTTGTCGAAGGTGAACCGCGCCACCGAAAGCGCTCCGCCGCGGTCGGCGGTCTGGTAGACGGCGGTCGCAAAATCGCGCTCGAACGCGGCCTTGGTGAGCAGGCCGGTGCGGGCGTCGATCAGGCCCTTGGCGTCGATCGCGCGCAGCATGCGGCCGAGCCGCGCCTCGAAGGCGTGCTGCCGGATCATCGGCAACACCATGTCGGCGACGCGCGTCGGCCCGGCCGTGACGATCTCGAGATTAGGCAGTTCGTAGCGCGGCGTAAGCTCGGCCGAGGCGACGATCACAGGCAGCGGACGAAAGCGGACGTCCTCGGTCAAGACAGTCAGGAAGGCATCCATCACGCGCGGTGTAAAGCCTTCGGCCAGCACGATGCCATCGATATCGCGGTTGCTGAGATGCTTGGCGGCGGCCTCAATGCTGAGCGCCCCGACCACGCCGGCGCGTTCGCCGAGCGCAACCGACAGCGTCGGATATGCGCCGCCGCGGCCGATCAACAGCGCAGTGGCTTCCCCGACCGGATCGATATCCGTGAGTGCGACCGGGGTCGGCGGAACCAGGCGGCGCATCACCGTCGCATGCAGCGCGCGTACGCGCAGGCTGGCGTTGAGCCGGGCGGTCAGGCGATCCGGCAGGCCCGGCTTCTGGAAGAATGCGATCGCGGTGTCGGGCAGGGTGGTCGCGGGATCGACCGCGATCAGCGGCAGATAAGGCGCGCGGGCGGCGGCGCGCCTGGCGAGGCCGGACAGGGTGACGAAATCGACGCCCTCGGCGGCCGCGATGATCGCTGCCGGCTTGACCTGCTCGATGGCCCGTTCGGCGTCGCTCCAGTCGGTGACCACGACCGGGAACAGCTTGGTCTCATCGAGGACCGCGGCAAACGGCGGCCTGGCTGCCGCCGATACGATCAGGACCGGACCTTGTTGGGACATTCGAACGCTCGAAACCAATGCAGAGTTCAGCAACGGCTTCGATGCTAGTTCGCATGGCTTAATGCGGCGTCAACACAATGATAAGACTAACGCAATGATAAGATTTTAACCCAGTCCAGCGCCGCCGCGGTCGCGAAATGCCTCGACCATCAAGGGGTTAAGGCCAAGTTCTGCGAGCGCGTCGCGGGCTCGTGCATTGTCCTGCGCACGTCCTGCGAGCCGGTGGCCGCTGAGGCGGTCGGGCAGCGCCGTCAGCAGCGCGCCCTGGCCGAGGCGGCGCGACCATTCCTGCAGCTCCTGCGCAAGGAAGCGGTAGCCGCCGACCGTCATCACCCCCGACGGCGGGGCAGTGATGTTGATGGCGCCGGTCACGCGATCGACCCGCGCGGCATATTCCGTATCGACATAATCGCGCGGCGGCGGCGCGATCAGGGTGTCGCCCGGCGGAGGCGGCGGCGCATAGGCCGCGACCGGCACCATCGGGCCGCGCAGGCCGAGCGTGCCCTTCGGCGTCAGCAGGATCTCGCCGGCGATCGATGCGCCGGGAGCTTCACGCGGCGCGCTGTGCGGACCGGGCTTGATCTGGGCCGGCGAGCCGTCCTCGGCGGTGCGGCGGGCGCCGAACAGCCCGGCCTCGCCGAACAGGTAGACGTCGGTCATGGTCACGCGCCGCGAGGTCCAGTGCGCGCTGGAGGCAACCTGTTCCGGCGTGCGCCAGAGCCCGATCACGTTGCGCAGGGTGGGCAGGCGCTCCGACAAGCCGCGCTCGTCGAGCCGCAGCGCGAGTTGCGCAGGCGCGATCAGCGTGTCGCAGCCGTGGTCGTTGAACTGGGTCTCGAACGCCTCATCGTCGAACGGGTGATGCAGCACGAGCGTGCCGCCCGACACGAGCCAGGCCACCAGCGACGAGCAGACGCCGGCAAACGACATCGGCGCAAACGCCGACATGATGGTGGCGCCCTGCGCCAGGTCGCTCTCCAGCGACATCGCGAGCCCGCCGGCGATCAGGCCGAAATGGGCGCGCGGCACCGGACGAGGGCCTTCGCTGGTGACGTCGAAGGAGATCAGCGCCGGCTTGCGGCCATCCTGGAGCATCGGCCGCGAGGTCCGGGAGTCCTGCAGGATCGCCTGATCGAGCGACGCCATGCCTTCGGGCAGATCGGTGCCGAAGCCGCAGACATGGCGGATCGAGAAGGCCTCCGCCGCGGCGTTCATCGCGATGTCGGCATAGGAGACGCCGTCGATCCTGCCGCAGGTGACGATTGCCCGCGCCGCGGTGCGGTTGAGAGCGGATATCAGCTCGGCCTGCCGCCACAACAGCGGCAGCGGCACCACCACGAGGCCGACCCGATAGGCGGCCAGCACCGTCAGGGCGAACTCGACCGTGGAAGGCATCTGGACTGCGATCACGGTGTTGGCCGGCAATCCGTTCTCGACGAAGTGGGCTGCGATCGCCGAGATCGCGCGGTCGGCCTGGGCATAGGTCAGGCGCTTGCGGGTCTGTCCGGTGATGCGCTGCTTGTTGAGCGGGTCGACCAGCGCCAACGCGTCGGGCTGCCGCGCCAAGGTGCGCTTGAACAGGGTATCGAGCGTTGGCGAGGTGATCGACTGGTTCACGGGTTCAACGTCGGTTGCATCGCTTCGATCGGACCAGGTCATGCCGCGTCGGGTGGTATCGCATCACGTCACGTGACATCACTTGGGTTGCGCGCTGGGCCTCTCCCACCAGGTCTCCGGCAGGTAGCCGGTCAACGCCGTGGTCGAAGGCCGTTCTATCCGATTCCAGCGCGCGATCCATTGCTCTCCCGAGTTAAATAGGGGGATAGCGTAGAAGCCCGACATCAAGGCCCGGTCCAGCGCACGCACCGCCGAGACGAAGGCCGGCTGCTCCCGCGCCGCCAGCAGCGCCTCGATCATGGCGTCGATCGCCGGATCCTTGACGCCCATGTAGTTTCTCGTGCCCGGCACGTCGGCGGCCTGGCTGCCCCAGTAGAACCACTGCTCGTTGCCCGGCGACAGCGACTGGTCCCAGCGGATGGGGATCATGTCGAAATCGTAGGCGACCCTGCGCTGCTCGAACTGCACGGCGTCGACCACCCGCACCGCGGCGTCGATGCCGGCGCGCTTGAGGTCGCGCTGGTAGGCGAGGGCGATCCGCTCGTGCTCGCGGGTCGTGACCAGGATCTCGATCTGGAGCGGCGTCCCGGTCGAGCGCTGCTTCAACACCGTGCCGTCGAGCGCGTAGCCCGCGTCGGATAGCAGCGCGAGCGCATTGCGGAGAACATTGCGGTCGCGTCCTGAACCGTCCGTGACCGGCAGGCGGTAGCGGCCATCGAGGATGTCAGGCTGGATATGCGACGCATACGGCTTCAGGAGCTCGCGCTCGCGCGCGTCGGCGGGGCGCTCATAGGCTGACAATTCCGATCCGGCAAAGTAGCCGCCCGCGCGCGAATAGAGCTCGAAATAATAGTTGCGATTGACCCATTCGAAGTCGAACAGCAGCGCCAGGGCCTGACGCACTCTGGCGTCGGCAAATTTCGGCCGCCGGCTGTTGAACACCAGATATTCGGATGGCCGCGGCGTACCGATCTTGATGGTATCGCGGAGCACTTCGCCCTTCTTCACCGCCGGGAAGTCGTAGCCGTCGTGCCAGCGCAGCGGTTCGGGCTCGGTGCGGAAGTCATAGAGGCCGCGCTTGAACGCCTCGAACTGGCTGTTGGCGTCGCGGTAGTAATCGAGCCGGATCTCGTCGAAATTCCACATGCCGCGGTTGACCGGCAGCTCGCGCCCCCAATAGTCGGGATTGCGGGTGAAGGTCACGCCGGCGCCGGGCCTGACCGCCGTCACGCGGTAGGGGCCGGAGCCGATCGGCGGCGCGAATGTCGTCTCCTCAAATTTGGCGACGTCGGTGGCATGGCGCGGCAGGATCGGCATCAGGCCGAGGATCAGCGGCAATTCGCGATCCGAGACGCCGCCGAAATCGAATCGCACCGTGAGCGGGTCGAGCACTTCCGCCTTTGCGACTTTCGAGTAATACTGGTGATGCAGCGGACGGCCGTGATCGCGGAGCAGCGTCAGCGAGAACACCACATCGTCGGCGGTGACCGGTTGCCCGTCCGAGAAGCGCGCGCGCGAATCGATATGGAAGGTGACGTAGCTCCTGTTGTCGTCGGTCTCGACGCTGCGGGCGAGCAGGCCGTACAGGGTGAACGGCTCGTCATTGTTCCGCACCATCAGGCTTTCGTAGACGTAGCCGCGCTCATAGGCGTAGCCCCGGAGCTGCTGCACAGCGAGACCCCTGACGATCAGCGGGTTGAGGCTGTCGAAGGTGCCGTCCCGGGGGCTCAGCACCAGCCGGCCGCCCTTGGGGGCGTCGGGATTGGCATAGGGCAGATGGGTGAAGTCCGGCGGCAGCGCCGGGGCGCCATGCATCGCGATCGCGTGGCTCTCGGCGGCTGGCGCAGGGGCAAGCCCGGTCGTCAGGAATGCCAGGACGAAAGCCGAGGCGAGCCAGAGTGCGGCCGACGGGGCGTGCCCCACACGCCCGGGAACGCGTCTGTGAGGCGCCGGTTTTGATTCGCGAAACGTCACGCCCCAAGGTTTATCACAGGCTGCTGAAACCCGCCGTGACAAGCGCGCAAATGCGGTTGTCGGCATTGATCTTTCCGTGCGCCGCTGTATTGAAGGCGTGCAATTGGATGGGCGGGAACGCCAGTCACGTATCCGCCTCAATTGACTAGGAGACAGCCGCCCAAACGGCTATGTGTCGGCGCCTGCAGCGGTTTCGGGCGCTGCCGTTCAGAAAGGGTTTTCCGCAATGAATTTCCGTATCTTGGCCGCCCCGGTCCGGCCGCATGGGCGAATTGTCGCCCTGATGGCGGCGACGGCTCTGTCTGCAGCGCTCCTGGTTCCTGCCGCTCAGGCCCAGCAGCCCGCAGCGCCGGCGCCCGCGCCTACGGCACCGAAGGCAGCGCCCAAGGCGGCACCAAAGGCAGCTCCGAAGGCTCCGGCAGCCCAGGCGCCGGCCCAGGCACCGGCCGCTGGCCAGCCGCCCGCTGTGGCCGCCCAGCAGCCGCCCCAGGACCAGCAGATCCAGCTGATCTACGCGCCCTGGACCAAGTTCTGCCTGAAGGGCCAGGAAGCCAACGCCAAGCAGGTGTGCTTCACCGGCAAGGACGGCCGCATCGAGTCCGGCCAGCCCGTGATCGCCGCCGTGATCATCGAGCCGGAAGGCGAGCCGAAGAAGATCCTGCGCGTCACGCTGCCGCTCGGCATGCAGCTCGTTCACGGGACCCGCATCATCGTCGACGGCAACCCGCCGCAGCAGGCGCCCTATGTGATCTGCTTCCAGAACGGCTGCATGTCCGACTATGAAGCAACGCCCGAGCTGATCGCCAACATGAAAAAGGGCCAGAACCTCGTGGTCCAGGCGATCAATTCGAACGGCGCGCCGCTGACGCTGCCGCTGCCGCTCAACACCGAATTCGCCAAGGCCTATGACGGCCCGCCGACCGATCCGAAGGTGTTCGAGGAAAACTCGAAGAAGCTGCAGGAAGAGTTGCAGAAGCGTGCCGAAGAGCAGCGCAAGAAGCTGGAAGGTGCGGGCGGTGGCGGCGCGACGCCGGCTCCGGCCAACCCGGCTTCCAAGTAAAAATACTGTCAAGCGTTCAAAACAACGCGAGACCAGCAAAAGGCGCCCGGAAGGGCGCCTTTTTTGTCATGCGATACCGACTGGCTGATGGCAGCCTGCGGCGCTGGTTGTCGTGCACATCGTGTGCGATGTTCGTTGCAGGCACTTCGATTGCGCCGAGCTGCGAGCGCGCATCGTTGGTGTCTTGTCCGGACAATTCCGGCGTCGAAGCACAATCATAAATCCGATACGGGAGGCCAGACGAAAGCGCGGACAGCGCGCCTTCGACGCGCGAGCACGCGCGTGAGGTTCCGCGAACCCTGGCTGCCTGCGGACAAGTGATGACGCGAGACGATCGGACATCCGTCGTTCGCAGTCATGGAAGTCGCTCAATGTCCCACCAAGTCAACACGCAGCGGCGCGAGCCGGTCTCCCGGCCTTCGCAGCAGCCAACCGGCCGTGCTGCGGCGGATGCTGGTGTCCGCGTCAACCAGGACAATGTCCCGAGCGCATTTCATCCCGGCATCGTCCATCTCGCGCTGGCGATGGGCGGGTTCGCGATCGGCATCGCCGAATTCGCGACCATGAGCCTGCTGCCGTTCTTCGCACATGATCTGCACATCAGCGAACCCCAAGCCGGTCACGCGATCAGCGCCTATGCGCTCGGCGTCGTCGTGGGTGCGCCCGTCATCGCGGTGCTGTCGGCGCGCATGAGCCGGCGGACGCTGCTGATAGCGCTGATGGGCTTCTTCGCGCTGATGAACGGCCTCTCGGGGCTCGCGCCCGACTACCACACGATGCTGGCGCTGCGCTTCCTCGCCGGGCTGCCGCATGGCGCCTATTTCGGGATCGCCATGCTGGTCGCGGCATCGCTGGTCCCGACGGACAAGCGCACGGCGGCCGTCGGCCGCGTGCTGCTCGGCCTCACCATTGCGACGACGATCGGCGTTCCGCTCGCCAACGGGGTCGGGCAGGCGATCGGCTGGCGCTGGGCATTCGCGATCGTTGCCGGTCTCGCGCTGCTCACCGCGATCCTGGTCCTGATCTTCGCCCCACGCGACGCCGCCAACGGCAACGCAAGCCCGCTGCGCGAACTCTCGGCGCTGGGGCGCAAGCATGTCTGGCTGACGCTTGGGATCGGCGCGATTGGTTTCGGGGGGCTGTTCTCGGTCTACACCTATCTGGCATCGACCATGCTGGCGGTGACGCACACATCGCCCGCGCTGGTCCCGGTCACGCTGTGCGTGTTCGGCGCCGGCCTCACCGCCGGCAACATCATCGTGCCGCGCTTCGCCGACCGCGCGCTGATGGCCACGGCCGGCGGGCTCCTGCTGTGGTCGGCGGCGACGCTGGCGCTGTATCCGCTGGCGGCAGGCAATTTCTGGACGCTGAGCGCCGACGTGTTCCTGATCGGACTGGGCGGCGCGCTTGCGACTGTGCTGCAGACCCGGCTGATGGATGTCGCAGGCGAGGCGCAGAGCCTCGCTGCGGCGCTCAACCATTCCGCCTTCAACGTCGCCAACGCGCTGGGGCCGTGGCTCGGCGGAATGGCGGTTGCCGCCGGCTATGGCTGGACGTCGACCGGCCTCGTCGGCGCGGGACTGGCGCTGGCGGGCTTTGCGGTCTGGGCGATCGCGGTAGCGCTGGCCAGGCGGGAAGCGGTATGAGGATGCGAGACATGGCCGCGCGCAAGCTGCGGCATTCGCCGGACGGAAAGCGGGCGTCAGTTCAGCGACGGATTGCGCGGACGGTAGCCGCCCGACTTGTCCTTCACGAAGATCTCAGCCACCTGCGAATGCCGGATCGGCTCGCCGGAATCGTCGGGCAAGAGGTTCTGCTCGGACACATAGGCGACGTACTCGGTCTCCGAGTTCTCCGCGAGCAGGTGGTAGAACGGCTGGTCCTTGTGGGGACGCATATCCTCGGGGATCGACAGCCACCATTCCTCGGTGTTGTTGAACTCCGGGTCGATATCAAAAATCACGCCCCGGAAGGAGAACACCCGGTGACGGACGATCTGCCCGATCTGAAACTTGGCGGTGCGCGCTTTGATCATGGTTCGTCGATAGACCAACATTGTGGCCGATGCTAGGGGCATGGCGGCGAATTAACCCGGGGTTTACCGATTCCAGCCCTGCAAAAACGACCCAGAATCTGGCCGAGAAACTACTTTCAGAATGATCGATATCCTCAATCTGGCGCTGCCGTATTTCGGCTTGATCTTCATCGGTTACGCGTGCGGCAAAGCCAAGGGTTTGCCCGAGAGCGGGCTCGCCTGGATGAATTTCTTCCTGCTTTACGTTTCGTTGCCAGCGCTGCTGTTCGGGATCATGTCCAAGACCCCGTTCGCGGAGCTGAACAACCCGCCATTCCTGATCGCCACCACGCTCGGAACCGTGACCGCGTTCTTCCTGGCGATGGTCGCAGGCAAGCTGATCGGAGGGCTCTCGCTGCGCGAGGCGACGCTCGCGGGCCTGTCGGGCGCTTACGGCAATATCGGCTATATGGGCCCTGGCCTCGCGCTCGCCGTGCTCGGCACCAAGGCGGCGGCGCCGACCGCGCTGATCTTCTGCTGCGACAGCATCTTCCTGTTCTCGATCGTGCCGCTCCTGATCGAGCTCACCGACCGCGACCATCCCTCGCTGCTGCACGCCTTCGGCGTGGTGCTGCGGCAGATCGTGCAGAACCCGCTGATCATGTCGGCCGTGTTCGGAGCGCTGGTCGCCGCATTCCATATTCCGCTGCCAGTCGCGCTCGACCGGACCATCCAGTTCCTGGAAAACGCCGCGGCACCAACGGCGCTGTTCGTGCTTGGCATCACCGTGGCGCTGCGGCCGTTCGAGCGGGTGCCGTGGGAGGTGCCCGGCGTGGTTGCGATCAAGCTCCTGATCCACCCCTTGCTGGCATTCGGGCTGATGCTGCTGTTCGGCCCGTTCGCGCAGCCCTGGGCTGCGACCGCGGTGCTGATGGCCTCGCTGCCGCCGGCGCTCAATGTCTTTGTGATCGCACGGCAGAACGACACCTGGATCGAGCCGGCGTCGGTCGCGGTCTTGATCGGCACCTTCGCCTCGGTGGTCACGCTGACCAGCGTGATGTGGTTCATCCAGAGCGGACGGCTGGTGTTTCCTTAAGACTCTTGTTTGACGCGTTTTCTTAACGCGAACCGGTAGCCACTTCGCTTGAAAACGCTTTGGTCAGCGCCGCCATGACGGCGCGAGGCCTTCGCGCATCGCGAGCCGTCGCAGCGGACCGAATGCGCCGATCAGATGCAGGCCGGCAGCGCGGGCCGTCTGCACACCGAGGAAATCGCTCAGCAGCGACCGGTTGGCGATGTCGATCGCCCAGATCCGGCTGGCGACGTCAGGGCGCCGCGCCGCCTGATAGCGCGACAGCACATTTGGCGCGCCGGGATCTTCGCCCCGCGCGATCGCCTGACCGGTGATCTCGGCGATATCGGCGGCGTCGCGCAGTCCCATATTGAGACCCTGCGCGCCGATCGGCGGCAGCACATGCGCAGATTCCCCGACCAGCGCAACACGGTCTTTGGCAAATTGCCGGGGCCGTTCAATGGCGAGCGGAAACACGTGTCGGCCGGGCTGGACCTCGACGCGGCCGAGGATCGAATGCGACTGCCGCTCGGCCGCATCGGACAATTCGCTGTCGCCGAGCGCCATCAGCCGTTCGGCCTCCCTGGGCGCCGAGACCCAGACCACGCTGCTCCTGTTGCCGGCAAGCGGCACAAACACGCAGGGGCCGTGCTCGGTGTGAAACTCGGTCGAGATGTTCCGGTGCGGCCGACTATGGGTGATGTTGAAGGTGAGGGCGGATTGTCCGAGCTCGCGGCTGACCACCTCGATGCCGGCGGCCTCGCGGGACAATGAATTGCGCCCGTCGGCGCCGACCACGAGCCGGGCCCGAAGCGCCTGACCCTGCCGCGTCACCACGGCGACCGCGCCACCATCCGGCTGCACCGAGGCGGCCTCGTCGTCGAACCGCGTCAGCGCGGCCATCTCGCTGGCGCGGTCCTCGAGCGCTGCGACCAGCGAGCGATTGTCGATGTTGAAGCCGAACTGCTCGCGGCCGATCTCCTCGGAGGTGAAGCGCACCTCGGGCGCGCGGATCAGCCGGCCGGTGTCGTCGACGAGGCGCATGGTCTTGAGCGCCGCCGCCTTGTCGCTGCAGCGCCGCCAGACGTCGAGCCGGTCCAGGATCTCGGTCGAGGCGCCGAGCAGCGCGGTGGTCCGGTTGTCGGCATAGGGCACGCGGCGGGCCAGGAGCGCGGTCCGCGCGCCGGTATCCGCCAAGGCGATCGCGGCCGTCAATCCGGCCGGACCGCCGCCTATTACGATAACGTCATAATCCTGCGTGCTGTCGGTCATATCAGGACAATTGACATGGTTGGCCCGATTTTCAAGCCATCGGTAACCACCAAAAGTTTCCAACGGTTTGCGCGGCGGAACGCCGCAAGACTGCATATGCAAAGCGGGCCGATTCCTGATAGCACTTCGGCCGATGGACCACACCAGCGAGGGGGATGCGTTGCGAGAGCGGATGCGGACCGCCGCATTCTCCGTTCATATTTTCACGGCGCTCGGCGCCGGGGTCGCGCTGTTGGCGATGCTGGAAGCCGTGCGCGAGCACTGGGCCAACATGTTCGCCTGGCTCGGGATCGCGCTGATCATCGACGGGATCGACGGCCCGCTGGCGCGCCGGTTCGACGTGGTGCGGCTGCAGCCGAACTGGTCGGGAGAGGTGCTCGACCTGGTGGTTGATTTCGTCACCTATGTGTTCGTGCCGGCCTACGCGATCACCGCGAGCGGCCTGCTGCTGCCGCTGGCCGCGCCGATCCTCGGCATCGGCATCGTGGTGTCGAGCGCGCTGTATTTCGCCGACCGCCGCATGAAGGCCGACGATAACCATTTCCGTGGCTTCCCGGCGCTGTGGAATGCGGCGGCGTTCTATCTGTTCCTGCTGCATTTGCCGCCGGTGCTGTCGACGATCGTGGTCGCGGCGCTGATCGCGCTGACCTTTGCCCCGTTCCATGTGCTGCACCCGCTCCGCGTGGTGCGGCTGCGCTGGCTGACGCTGTGGCTGCTCGGCGCCTGGGCGCTGCTCGGCGCGTACACGCTCGCCAACGATTTCGTGGTCGGAGCCCCGATCACCTTCGGTCTCTGCGCCATTGCCGTCTACATCGTCGGCAGCGATACCGTGATCCGCCGGATGAAAGCCTTCAGAGCATGATGCAATTGATCACCAGCCCGGAAGCCTGGGCTGCGCTGTTGACCTTGACTGCGCTCGAGATCGTGCTCGGCATCGACAACGTCATCTTCCTGTCGGTGATCGTGTCGCGGATCCCGCCCGCGCAGGCCAAGCGCGCGCGGCAGATCGGCCTGATCCTGGCGCTGGTGTTCCGCATCCTGCTGCTCAGCATCCTGGTCTGGCTGATCGGGCTGACGCAGCCGGTGATCACCATCAAGGACGTCGCGCTGTCGTGGCGCGATATCATCCTGATCGGCGGCGGCCTGTTCCTGATCGCCAAGGCGACCCACGAGATCCATGGCGAGGTCGAGGCGCGCGAGGCGGAGGCCGACGACAAGCCGAGCGCCAGCGCGTTCTTCTGGGTGATCGTGCAGATCATCATCATCGACCTGGTGTTCTCGCTGGATTCGATCATCACCGCGATCGGCATGGCGCAGGATATCGAGATCATGATCGCGGCGGTCGTGATCGCCTGCGCCATCATGTACATCTCGTCCGGGCCGGTGGCGCGGTTCGTCGCGCAGCACCCGACCACCAAGATGCTGGCGCTGGCGTTCCTGGTGCTGATCGGCGTGGCGCTGGTGGCCGACGGCTTCCAATTCCACATTCCTCGCGGCTACATCTATTTCGCGATCGTATTCTCGGTCGCGGTCGAGATGTTCAACGTGCTGGCCAAGCGCAACCGCAGGAAGGCGGCGCGCCAGGGTTCCGGGCCGCTTGGTTGACAAGCCGGCGCCGATGGCATTCGCTCGCGTGACGCTGATATCTGAGGGGAGCGACCGACATGACCAAGGCTGTGCGCGTGCACAAGGTGGGGGGCCCGGAAGTCCTGACCTATGAGGACGTCGAGGTCGGCCCGCCGGGGACGGGCGAAGTCCGGATCCGCCAGCACGCGGTCGGGCTGAACTTCATCGACGTCTATTTCCGCACCGGCCTCTACAAGGCGCCGGGCCTGCCGTTCATCGCCGGCAACGAGGCCGCGGGCGAGGTTTTGGCGGTCGGCCCCGGGGTGACCAATTTCCATGTCGGCGACCGCGTCGCCTATTACTACAACCTCGGCGGCTATGCCTCCGAGCGCGTCATCCCGGCGGACAAGCTCGTCAAGCTGCCCGACCACATTACGTACGAGCAGGGCGCCGTGCTGATGCTCAAGGGGCTCACGGTCTGGTATCTGCTGCACAAGACCTTCAAGGTCGAGCAGGGCCATCGGGTGCTGATCCACGCCGCGGCCGGCGGCATCGGCCTGCTGGCCTGCCAGTGGGCGCACGCGCTCGGCGCCAATGTTATCGGTACCGTCGGCTCCAAGGCGAAGGCCGACATCGCGCTCGCCAATGGCTGTGACCACGTCATCCTCTACAACGAGGAAAATTTCGTCGAACGCGTCAAGCAGATCAGCCGCGGCGAGCTCTGCGACGTCGTCTATGACGGCGTCGGCAAGACCACCTTCCCGGGATCGCTGGCCTGCCTCAGGCCGCGCGGCCTGTTCGTCTCGTTCGGCAATGCCTCCGGTCCGGTGCCGCCGTTCGCGCTCGCGGAGCTCAACAACCACGGCTCGCTGTTCGCGACGCGGCCCAAGCTCAACGATTATGTCGGCACCCGCAAGGAACTGCTCGAAGGCGCCGACACGCTGTTCGCGGCCGTCATCAACGGCAAGCTGCACGTGCCGATCAATCACGCCTATGCGCTGAAGGATGCCGCGAAGGCGCATATCGAGCTGGAGAGCCGGGCGACCACGGGCGCGGCGATCCTGCGGCCGTAGTTTTCGTCATTGCGAGCGTAGCGAAGCAATCCATGTCTCCACTCGGGGATATATGGATTGCTTCGTCGCTTCGCTCCTCGCAATGACGAGCGTAGTGGCTGTTAAGCCACCCGTCGTGCCGCGCCCACCTTCGTCAGCACCGTATCCAGGCAGTCGGTCATCGCAAGAATCTCCTCCCGCGTGACGTTGAGCGCCGGCATGAAGCGCAGCGTGTCCGGCTGCGGCGAGTTGATCAGCACGCTGGCGGCAAACGCCTCGGCGACGACGGCCGCGCCGATCGGCATCTTGAGATCGAGCGCGAGCAGGAGGCCACGGCCCCTGATGTCGCCGAGCCCGTGCCGCGCCGACAGCCGCTGCAATTCGCGCTCGAGCAGCAGGCCGGCGTCAACAACCGATTTCAGGAAATCGGGCTGGCCGACCTGATCGAGCACGACAAGGCCGGCGGCGCACATCAGCGGATTGCCGTTGAAGGTGCCGCCCTGATCGCCATGATCGAAACACGAGGCATGCTCGGTCGCGAGCAGCGCCGCCAGCGGCACGCCGCCGCCGATGCCCTTGCCGAGCGTCATGATGTCAGGCGTGATCCCGGCATGCTCGTAACCGAACAGCTTTCCGGTCCGGCCCATGCCGGTCTGGATCTCGTCGACGATCAACAGCAGCCCGCGCTGCTGGGTGAGCGCCCGCAAATCCCTGAGAAACTGATCCGTCGCGGGCCACACGCCGGCTTCGCCCTGGATCGGTTCGAGCATGACCGCAACCGTGGACGACGTGATCAGCTGCCGCACCGACTCGATGTCGTTCAGCTTGGCTTTGCGGAAACCCGAGACCTTCGGCTCGAACAGCGGCTCGAACGCCTTCTTGCCCGAGGCCGACATGGTCGCGAGCGTGCGGCCGTGGAAGCCGCCCTCGAAGGTGATGATCTCGTGCGCGCCGTTCTTGTACTTGGCACCGTATTTGCGCGCGAGCTTGATTGCGCCTTCATTGGCCTCGGCGCCGGAATTGGCGAAGAACACCTGGTCGAAGCAGCTCTTGTCGACCAGCATCTTCGCCAGCTTCAGGCTCTGCTCGTTGTAGAACGCCGGGCTCGGCGTCAGCAGCCGCCTGGCCTGCGCGGCGAGCGCATCGGCAACGATGGTCGGCGAGTGGCCGAGGGGATTCACCGCCCAGCCCTGCACGAAATCGAGAAAGCGGTTGCGGTTGTGGTCCCACAAATACGAGCCGGCGCCGCGCACGAACACGACTTCAGGGCGGGCGGTGATTTCCATCAGCGCGTCGAACGGATGCGTGGCGTTGGTCATGTCGATCTCCTCTGGGGTCGGTGTGGGGATTAAGGGCAGGCCGAAAAGCGAGAAGGCCGCGCTTTGGGGGCGCGGCCTTCTCGAAAACCTTGGCTGATCTAGCTAATCAGCGCTGGCGTCGGACATGGCGCAGCCCATCATCGTCGCGGGTGCGACGACGGCGGATGGCCTGGCGGTGGGTCCGGTTCAGCTTCATGGCGCAGGGCCATACAGCGGGAGGGCAGGCGATGTCAAGCGCCGACAGCGCGTCACTCGACGCCGTAGGGCGCGAATTCCCTGGCGATCTTGGCTTGAATTGCCTGGGCGGCCGCGATGTCGGCCTGTGCCGCGTCGGCGTCGCCCTTCTTGCGCCGTGCGACGCCGCGGCCATAGAGAGAGCTCGGCAGTTTCGGGTTGATCTTCAGCGCCGCATCGAAATCGGCGATCGCGGCGTCAAGCTCGCCGAGCTTCATGCGGCAGATTCCTCGGCTGTCGAGCGTGTAGGGATCGTCCGGCTTCCATTGCAGCGACTGCTCGCAATCCGCGAGCGCCTGCTGCGCCTGGCCCAGGATCACGCGCGTCAGGCAACGCGCGTTGAGTGCTGCCGCGTATTTCGCATTGAACTTGATCGCGTTGCTGAAATCGTCGAATGCGCGCGGGTAATCCTGCCGTCCAAGATGCAAATTGCCACGCGCGTAATAGTCGCGGTAGCCGGCCGGATCGAGCCGCAGCGATTGATCGAGATCGGCCAGTGCCCGATCGATATCGCCACGATCGCGAAACAGCCGGGCGCGGTTGCCGTAAGCCGGCGCATAGCGGGGATCGAGCCGGAGCGACGTGTCGTAGTCGGCCAGCGCGTGTTCGAGATCGTCGCGGCCGCGATAGGCATTGCCGCGATTGAAATAGGCGAGCGCGAATTTCGGATCGAGACGGATGGCGCGATCATAGTCGGCCAGCGCGCGGTCCGGTTGTTTGGCGTCGATGTAGGAGTTGCCGCGATTGTTGTAGTACCAGGCATCCTTCGGGCTGAGGCTGATTGCTTCGTTGTAGTCGGCGATGGCGAGATCAGGTTCGCCACGGTCGCTGTGGGCGATGCCGCGGTTGTAGTATGCGATCGCATCCCTGGGATCGAGCGCGATGGCCCGATCGAGATCGGCGATCGCCGCAGCGACATCGCCCTTGCGGCGATAAGCCTCGCCGCGGTTGGCCAGCCCCTTCGCGCGCATCGGCTCGTACTTGATCACGTCCGTGAAGTCGGCGATCGCGCGGTCGAGATCGTTGCTTTCGAGAAAGGCGCCGCCGCGGTTGAGGGAGGCGCCGGCGCGCTGCTTCTCCCGCAACTTGCGCAGGGCGAGGAGGAAGCTGCAGCCCCCGATGCGCTGTGCGGGATCTTTGTTGCCGAAGCACCAGGCCTGTGCGGTGGCTTCGGATGATGGCTGAGGCTCGGCGAGAGCAGCCGTGGCGGCGAGCCCCGGCGCCAGCCAGATCAGGACGGCGGCCGCCAGTCGGCCGCGTACCAACAGTCGCTTCCATGATCGCCGCAAGACCAGGCTCCGTACGACCGAATGGCCGCCACTGCTTTGTGAGCCCAGGCTGCCGCCGGGTTCACTCGAACGGGCGATGCCCGGCACCCGTGGAGGTCTTGAAGGAATGGCCTGGAGCTAGAATCCGGCGACGCTGCCGTGCAGGTCGTACTGGTCAGAGCGCTCGATCTTCGCGGTGACGATCTCGCCAACCTTGAGCGGCCGGCGGCTGGTGAGATAGACCGCGCCGTCGATCTCGGGCGCATCGGCCCTTGACCGGCCCTTGGCCACGGTCGGGCCGACCTCGTCGATGATCACCTGCTGGCGGGTGCCGACCTTGCGCTTCAGGCGCCGGGCCGAAATCTTCTGCTGCCGCGCCATCAGCGCATTCCAGCGCTCCTGCTTGACCTCGTCGGGCACGGCATTGCCGATCGCGTTCGATGTGGCACCGGCCACCGGCTCGTATTTGAAGCAGCCGAGGCGGTCGATTCCGGCCTCATCGAGCCAGTCGAGCAGATAGGCGAAATCGGCATCGGTCTCGCCGGGGAAGCCGACGATGAAGGTCGAGCGCAGCGTCAGCTCGGGGCACTGCTCACGCCATTTCTGGATCCGCGCCAGCGTCTTCTCCTGCGCGGCCGGCCGCTTCATGGCGCGCAGCACGTCGGGGCTCGCATGCTGGAAGGGGATGTCGAGATAGGGCAGCACCTTGCCCTCGGTCATCAGGCCGATGACCTCGTCGACATGCGGGTAGGGGTAGACATATTGCAGCCGCACCCAGGCGCCGAGCTCGCCAAGCTCTTTTGCGAGGTCGAAGAACTTGGCGCGGACGCTGCGATCCTGCCAGGGGCTCTCGGCGTATTTCAGGTCGACGCCATAGGCCGAGGTGTCCTGCGAGATGACGAGCAATTCCTTGACGCCGGCCTTCACCAGCCGCTCGGCCTCGCGCAGCACGTCATTGGCCGGCCGCGACACCAAATCGCCGCGCAGCTTCGGGATGATGCAGAAGCTGCAACGGTTGTTGCAGCCTTCGGAAATCTTCAAGTACGCGTAGTGCCGGGGCGTCAGTTTGACGCCCTGCGGCGGCACCAGGTCGAGGTGCGGATTGTGCGCCGGCGGCAGCGCGCGGTGCACGGCGTCCAGCACGCTCTCATATTGCTGCGGCCCCGTGATCGAGAGCACGCCGGGATAGGCGCTCTCGATCTGCTCCGGCTCGGCGCCCATGCAGCCGGTGACGATGACCTTGCCGTTCTCGGCCATGGCCTCGCCGATCGCGGCCAGCGATTCCTGCTTAGCGCTGTCGAGGAAGCCGCAGGTATTGACGATGACGATGTCGGCGCCGTCATGCTTGCGCGCGAGCTCATAGCCTTCCGCGCGCAGCCGGGTGATGATGCGCTCGGAATCGACCAGCGCCTTGGGGCACCCCAAGGACACAAAGCTCACTTTCGGCGCGGCCGCCTCTTGCATATCTACCCAAATCTGCCTGATTGATGGGCAGGAGCTAGTCCCAATTGCCGAGAATTACAACCCTTTCCAGGGGCTTCCGGCATGTTATGGATGGCTTTGCCGGGTCCTTAAGAGTCGTCGATGAGCGCTGAGTCGTCTCCCAAGATCGTCATAGTCGACGAGAGCCCGATCCGCGCAGCCATCCTTGAGGAGGGGCTGCGGGAGGCCGGCTATACCGACGTCGTCCATATCAGCGAGATGCAGAGCCTGCTCTCGCGGATCTACGCGCTCGACCCCGACATCATTGTCATCGACCTTGAGAACCCCAGCCGCGACGTGCTGGAACAGATGTTCCAGGTCAGCCGGGCCGTGCGCCGGCCGATCGCGATGTTCGTCGACCAGAGTGACGCCGCCTCGATCCAGGCGTCGGTGGAGGCGGGCGTCTCGGCCTATATCGTCGACGGCCTCAAAAAAGAACGCATGAAGCCGATCCTCGATCTCTGCGTCTCCCGCTTCAATGCCTTCTCCAAGCTGCAGGACGAGCTCGACCGGACCAAGCATGCGCTGGAGGAGCGCAAGGTGATCGACCGCGCCAAGGGCATCCTGATGAAGGTGAAGGGGCTGACCGAGGAGGAGGCCTATGTGCTGATGCGCTCGACCGCGATGCGCGAGAAGAAGAAGATCGGGGAGATCGCGCAATCGATCCTGACGGCGTCGGAGCTGCTGAAATGACCACACCCTTGCGCATCGGATTCATTCCGCTGGTGGACGCTGCCGCGCTGATCGTAGCTGTCGACAAGGGTTTTGCCGCGGCGGAAGGCCTCGACGTCACGCTGGTGCGCGAAGTGTCGTGGTCGAACGTCCGCGACAAGCTCAACATCGGCCTGTTCGACGCAGCCCATCTGCTGGCGCCGGTGGCGATCGCCTCGAGTCTCGGGCTTGGCCACGTCAAGGTGCCGATCGCGGCGCCGTTCAATCTCGGGCTCAACGGCAACGCCATCACGGTATCGCCGGCGCTGCATGCAGCACTGATGGAAGAGATCGACGGCGACCACTTCGACCCGATGGCGACCTCGCAGGCGCTTGCCCGTGTGGTGGCGAAGCGGCGGAAGAGCGGGGCGGAGCCGTTGACCTTCGGCATGACCTTCCCGTTCTCGACCCACAATTATCAGCTGCGGTTCTGGATGGCGGCCGGTGGTGTCGATCCGGACGAGGACGTCCAGCTCGTGGTGCTGCCGCCGCCCTATATGGTGGACAGTCTCGCCAACGGCCATGTCGATGCGTTCTGCGTCGGCGCGCCCTGGAATTCGGTCGCGGTCGATCTCGGCATCGGCCATATCCTGCACTTCGTCTCCGACATCCTGCTCAGTGCGGTCGAGAAGGTGCTGGCGGTCCGCCAGGCCTGGTCGGAGAAGCATCCCGACGCCGTGGCGTCGCTGGTGCGCGCGCATCTGCGCGCCGCGGAATTCATCGAGCGGCCCGAGAACCGATCCGAGGTGGCGCGTATCCTCGCCCAGCCGGAGCGGATCGGCGTCGACGCCAGCGTCATCCAGCGCACGTTCGATGGCCGGCTGAAGATCGCGCCTGATGGCACCATGCGCGAGAGCAACCGCTACCTCCTGGTCGGGCGCGAAGCGGCTGCGCGGCCGGACCCGGGGCAGGCGGCATGGCTCTACGCCCAGATGGTTCGCTGGGGCCAGACGCCATATCGGCCGGAGGCGCTGAAGTCCGCCATGGCCGTGTTCAGGCCCGACCTCTTTGACGCCGCGTCCGGCCGCCCGACAGGAGCCCCCAACTTGATCGGCGCGTTCGCCGGTCCACCGTTCGATCCGAGCGACGTTCCGGGCCACCTGGCGGCGTTCAAGATCGGGCGCTGGAAGCCCTGAGCGCGACGCAACGGCGGCTCCGCCGGGACGCGCGGCCGGTACTTTTGTTGCTGGGCAAGGATGAGCAACAGACGCGGCAGCGGCTCAGCTATCCACCTCCGGCTACTTTGCATGGGGTTGTTTTCGAGATTTTCGGTTATTGCGGGACTGGCGCTGGTTCCCAACGCCTCGAATTGCAACGAATAAGATTCTCGGGGGAAACCACGAGGAAGAATATTCCACTCGGAACCCAGTTCCCCGAGGTGGCGGCATCGCTATTTTCGCCGCCCGCTTGAATCCCGGAGCGAACGCTATTCCATATGCCCGAGAATGGGGCGTTGGAGATCGACCATGCGCGAGCTATCGGCGGAAGCCCGCCTGCACTTTTACGCGCGACAAGTTTCAAGGAAGTCCGGAAGCGGAATTCATACCGCGGCGCTCTACAGCGCCTTTGCGGTGATCGCGGCCATCGTGTTCGGCACGCTGTCCGTCCATCCGTTCTGACGTCTTCAGAAAATTCAAAAGCCGCCGTCTGATGTCCTCAGGCGGCGGCTTTGTGTTGGCGGGATGCTGATCGTTCAGTATCCGGAGCCGTATCCATATCCGTAACCGTAACCGTAACCGCCGCCACCGCCGCAGGTGTTGCAGGTCGGCTGCACCGGCGCGTAGTAGGAATAGCCCGGCGACACCATCTGGGTGCGCTCCTGGGTGGCGTATTGCGGCGCGATGCGCTCATAGGCGACGCCCCCCGGCGCGACCATCACCGTCCTTGGTACCATCACGGTCCGATACTGCGCCGGCGTGCGATGCGCGATCACGCGGCCCGGCGCCACCATCACGGTTTCCTGCACCGTGCGATATTGCGGCGGCACGCTCTGCACCTGATAGCAGGTCGTGCAGGGTTGGGGCGGCGGCGTGTAGCAGCTGGAGCAGCCGGCGGATGCTGCGCTGGTGAAGGCGGCCGTGGCAACCGCGGCAACTGCGAGGGAGAGGCTGGTGCGGAACATGCTTTCGTACCCAATTTTCCTGAGAGGACAATCAAAGGCTCGGAAGCTGCACCTAACAATCAAACGGCAAGTTTGGGTTTAAGAAGACTCTTAACGGAATCTAAAAGGGCCGGCGCGACGGCCGGCCCTTGTCAGTCGATGCGATGGTGGCTCAGTGCGCGGTCTTGAAGGGCGCTACCGTGATGCCGGCCTTGCTCAGCGCCTCGCGCAGGCCGCGCGCGATCTCGACGGCGCCATGCGTGTCACCATGGATGCAGACGGTATCGGTCTGCATCTTGATCACCTTGCCGGTGACCGACACCACTGCGCCATCCTGCACCATCCGCACCACGCGCTCGGCGATCGCCTTGGGATCGTGCAGCACCGCGCCGGGCTTCTTGCGCGACACCAGATTGCCGTCGTCCTCATAGGCGCGGTCGGCGAACACCTCATGCGCCATCCTGAGATTGGCGGCTTCGCCGGCGCGCACCAGCTTCGAGTTCGCCAGCACCACGAAGATGAGATTGGGGTCGACCGCCTTGATCGCATTGGCGATCGCCCGTGCGGTCATGTCGTCCTCGCAGGCAACGTTGGAAATCGCGCCGTGCGCCTTCACATGGGTGACCTTGTGGCCGGCCGCGGTCGCGATCGCCTGCAAGGCGCCGATCTGGTAGGCGATCAGGTTCTCGATCTCCGAGGAACTCAGTCCCGGCATCGGGCGGCGGCCGAAGCCGTGCAGATCGCGATAGCCGGGATGGGCGCCGACGCTGACGCCGCGCGCCTTCGCCAGCTCGACCGTCTTGCGCATGATGTCGGCATCGCCGGCATGGAAGCCGCAGGCGACGTTGACCGAGGTCGCAAGCTCGATCATCGCGGCATCATTGCCCATTTCCCAGGGCCCAAAACTTTCGCCGAGATCGCAATTGAGGTCGATGGTTGAGGTCATGACGATCGATCCGTTGTTGTTGGTTTGATTCTACGGGACGGCGACCTGCCAGGTCGCGGCGTCGATGGCGCTGACCGCCTGGCCCGCGACGTTAGCATCTCTCAGCGCCTCGATGTTGAGGCCAAAGTCCTCAATGCCGCGGAGCCGGTCGGGCAGGGACCGCAGCAGCTGATGGAACTTGATCGCCTCGGCCTGCGCTTCGGCCATTGTCACCGCCTTGAAGCGGAACGGCCGGCCAGCGGAGATTTGCGCGAAGCGGCCGAAATCGGCCGAGATCACGGTCGCGATCTTCGGATAGCCGCCGCTGGTGCCGCGGTCCGGCATCAGCACGATCGGCTGCCCGTTGCCGGGCACCTGAATGCTGCCGTTCACGGTGCCGTCGGAAACGATGTTGTGGCCGTCGAGGTGTTTTATCACCGGGCCTTCGAGGCGGTAGCCCATCCGGTCGCTGGTGGCCGAGATCTTCCACTCGCTGTCGGTGAACAGCTTCTTGTTTTCTTCGGCGAACTCGTCGTCCTGCGGGCCGAACACGATGCGGATCGGCGCATCGGTGGCGGCCGGCAATTCGATGCGGCGCTCGGGTGCACTGCTGGCGGCCTGCGTCTTCAGTTCGTCGCCGCTCTGCAGCGGCCGCGGATACGGGCTGCCGAGCCCGGCGCGGGCGTTGACGGCGAGGCTGCCGAACATCGGCTCACCCTCGATGCCGTGCTCGATCGCGAGATAGCTGAACGAGCCGCCGCGTGCGAACCCGAGATTGAGCGTCTCGCCCTCGGCGAGGGTGGCCGTACTGTCGAAGGCAACCGCGCGGCCGCCGATATCGGCATTGCGCGGCGCGCCGGCGAGCCCGACGCGCACGGCGCCGCCACGCGCGGTCAAGGCCGCGCCGAACGGGCCGATCTCGATTGCGGCGGCGAGCTGGTCATTGCCGACCAGCGTGTTGGCGGCAGCGAGCGAAAGCCGGTCCATCGCGCCGCTCGGTGTCAGGCCGTAGCGCTGCGAGCCCGGACGCCCGCCGTCCTGCACCGAGCTTGCCGGGCCAATCGAGCTGACGACGAGTTTGCTCATGGCGTCACCAGTTCTGCGACGAACTCGCCGGCCTCGGCGGCGCGATCCTGTTCGGCAAAGGTCTTGGCATCGACCGCCGCGAAGGTGATGGCATCGCCCGGCTCCAGCAGGAAGGTCGGATCGCGATGCAATTGATAGGTGCGCACGGGGGTGCGGCCGAGCAGGTGCCAGCCGCTCGGGCCAGCCAGGCACTGCACGCCGGTCTGGATGCCGCCGATCGAGATGGTGCCGGCCGGGGTCAGCAGCCGCGGGTCCTTGCGCCGGGGCATGTGCAGGAATTTCTCCAGCCCGCTGAGATAGGACCAGCCGGGCGTGAAGCCGATCATGGCGACGCGATAGTCGCCGGCGACATGGCGGGCCACGATCTCATCCGGCGTGGTCTTTAGCGCCTTCGCCACATCCTCGAGATCGATGCCGTGCTCGCCGCCATAGGTGACCGGGATGCGCCAGCGTCGCGTTCCGGTTTCGCTCGGCGGCGCCTTGGCGGCGCGCGCGAGCAGTTGCTCGCCGAGCACATCGAAGGTGATCTGCACGGGATCGTAATGCACCAGCAGCGAGCGGTAGGTCGGCACGGTTTCGGTGATGCCTGTGATCGGCTCGGCTGCGATCAGGCGGTCGAGCGCGAGCACGCGCCGGTTGGCGGCGTCGTCGATGGTGCGGCTGAATTCCACCGTGATGGCGCTGTCGCCACTCGGCAAAAGGCGGGGAGGAGCTAGCGTTTCGGCCATTGGATCAAACGGACTCGTTGGCTATCAAGCTAGCGTGTTTTGCAGCGAAACGGAATTCGTCTCGTGCAAAAAGATACAGCAACTTCAATAAATTAATCGGCATGCCAGCGATAAATGCAGATGATCGCAGCATTTTCGCGCAGCCCTTGACGCAACGCCTTTGCCCGGCAACATGCGCCGGTCTCTTCCTCCCATCGGAGCAACCTTTCCAGATGTCACTGTCCGCCGAAGCGATCGCGACGCTGTCGCACGTGTCCACCGCCACCATCACCACCGTCCTGCTCAAGAAGGGCCTGCGCAACATCTGGATGCGCGGCACCAAGCCGCTGAAGCCGGGACAGAAGCGGCTGGTCGGACCCGCCTTCACGCTGCGCTTCGTGCCGGCCCGCGAGGATCTGGCGACGCCGGAATCCTGGTCGTCGCCGATCTCGACCCGCACCGCGATCGAGGCGATGCCGGCGGGCTGCATTGCCGTGATCGATGCCATGGGCATCACCGACGCCGGCGTTTTCGGAGACATCCTCTGCGCGCGCATGGTCAAGCGCGGGGTGACGGCGCTGATCACCGACGGCGTGGTGCGCGACGTCGAGGGCGTGCTCGGCACCGGCCTGCCGGTGTGGTGCGACGGCTACGCCGCGCCACCGTCGGTCGCAGGCCTGACCTTCGTCGGCTGGGGTGAACCGATCGCCTGTGGCGGCGTTGCCGTGTTTCCGAACGACGTGGTGGTGGCCGACCAGGACGGCGCCGTGCTGATCCCGCAAGCCTTCCTCGATCATGTACTGGCCGAAGGGCCGGAGCAGGAGCGGATGGAAGCCTGGATCGTCAACGAGGTGAACAACGGCGCGCAGCTGCCGGGCCTGTATCCGATGAACGCCGAGACCAAGGCGCGCTACGCCGCAAGCAAGAAATAACGTCAAGCAAGAAATAACTTCAAGAGAGGGAGGTAACCCCATGGATATCCACGTTTCCGGCTCGCGGCCGACCCGCCGCGCGCCGAAGGAGAACTTCACCGGCAGCGTGCTGCAGGACCCGATAAACATGGCACCCGCACCGGCGCGCCTGAACGCATCGCGCGTGTCGTTTGAGCCCGGCGCCCGCACGGCCTGGCACACCCATCCGCTCGGACAAACGCTCTACGTGATATCAGGCATCGGCCGGGTGCAGGCCAAGGGCGGCCCGATCAGGGAAATCCGCCCCGGCGACGTCGTCTGGATTCCGCCGAACGAGAAGCACTGGCATGGCGCGTCCCCCGGCAACAGCATGACCCACATTGCCATGCAGGAGGCGCTCGACGGCGTGTTTTCGACCTGGATGGAGCACGTCACCGACGAGGAGTACAACGGCAAGCTCGGCTGATACGTCGCAGCCAGCCAAGAGAAAAGCCCCGCTCATGAAGCGGGGCTTTTGCTTTTCCAATGGAGGCGATCAATTCACCCGCGTCCAGGTCTGGCCGCCGCAGAACATGCCGCCGAACGCGCAACCCTGGACGCGCAGTGTATCGGAGCTCTTCAACGCGATCGTGGAATCGTAGGTGCTGCCGCTGTTGGGGTCGAAGATGCGGCCGCTCCACTTGTCCTTGCCGGGCTTCATGTTGATCAGAATCTGTTCGCCGTTAGCGTTCGACTTCTTGTCGACGGCGTAGCCGCAGAGATTGGCGCCGCATTGCTCGATGCGGACCTTTCCTTCCTTCTCTTCGGTCAGCCAGACGCCGAGCGGTGAATTGGCGGTCAGCACGGGATTCGCTGCCGACCTGGGCGCCGCGGCCGGAGGTTGCGCGACGGCGCCGACCGTAGACGCCGCGGCGGGCCTTGCCGCCGGCGCAACGCTTTGCTGCACAACTGGCGGAGCGGGTGGCGGCGGGGGCGTGGTCGCTGCCGCAGCCGGAGGCGGCGTGGCCGCGACGCTTGTCTTGGCTGGCTCCGTAGCTGTCGCTGGCGTGGGCGCCGCCGGGGCAGTTGCCTGATCAACGGCAGGCGGGGCGGGCGCTGCAGCCGCAGGCGGCGCGCCGGGCGCGGGCTGGGGATTTGTCGTGGGAGCTATCTTGGCGTCAGTCTTGGCTTCCGTCGGAGCCGGCTTGCGCTTCTGCCCGGTGTCCTCGCCCTTGGTGCGCTTGGTGCGGCGGGGGGTATTGTCGTAGACGCCGGGAATCGAAACCGTTCCGCGATCCGGATCGATCCGGATGGTACGGCCGTCATAGTCGAAGGTGTATTGCGCCTGCGCTGCCGCCGTGCCCGCCAACAAAAGCGTGGCGATCGCGAGAAGCTTCCTCATCTCGACCTCCAGTGCAGGGAATTATTCCCAAGGCTACGTGGCGACCCGCTCCGTTGAACGTGCCCCAATCACGGTCAAAACATGAGTCGTGTCCTCGGGACTTTGGTTCAAGTCACTGGATTGCGGCCTGGTTTCAGGCCGAGCGCGTCAACTTTGTGGGCGCTCAAACAGGCGCGTTTGCCGCAAGCTACTCGAACCACGCAGCATAGATTTTCGCGTAGCTGCCATCCTCGCGCGCGATATGGAGCCACTGGTCGACGAACGCTTTCAAGGCGACGTCGCGCTGTATCCAGTAGGCCTTCTCCGCGAAGTCGAACGGCTTGTCGGGGTGCACGGCGCAGAGCACGCCGGGATGCAGCTTCTGCTGATAGCGCGTCTCGGACGCATCGGTCATCATCAGGTCGGCGTCGCCCGTGGCGATCTCGTCGAAGATTTTTGTATTGTCGTTGAAGACGCGGATCTCGGCGGTCTTCACATTGGCGCGGGCAAAGCGCTCATTGGTGCCGCCGGGATTGACGATGACGCGGGTGCCCGGCTTGTCGATCTCGGCGATCGTCTCGAACTTGTCCTTGTCCGCGCAGCGCGCGATCGGGGTCTTACCCTCGCGCATGATCGGGGTCGAGAACAGGCCCTTCTTCTGCCGGTCGAAAGTGATGGAGACGCCGCCCATCGCGATGTCGAAACTGTCGGCCTCGAAATCCTTCATCATCTGCGGCCACGATGTCGGCACGAACTCGACCTTGACGCCGAGCGCCTTGCCGAGCGACTGCGCCATGTCGACGTCGAAACCGCGGAACGTCTTCGTTTCCTTGTCGAGCGCGGTGAAGGGCAGGTAGTCGCCGGTCATGCCGACGCGCAAGGTGCCGCGCTTGACGATCTCGTCGAGCCGCGACGGCGCCTGCTGCGCATGCGCGGCAGACAGGAGCAAAGCGAGAGCGAGGCCGGCCAGCGCGCGAAACATCTGATGTCTCCGTCAATTCCCATGACATGTCGCTGCGGAGCATTTAGACCAGATGGGACGATCGAGCCAGCAAAGCGGGCGCAAAAGTGACCATCTCGCTCCATGAAGCGTCCGTCGGTGTCTATGTGCCGTATCTGCGCAATCTTTCCGCGCTGCTCGATCGCGCGGAGGCCCACGCCAGGGCTCGCAACATCGATCCTGACGTGCTGCTGGCGACGCGGCTTTCGCCTGATATGTACAGCCTTCGCCAGCCGGTCGGAGAGGCGAACCGGCATGTCGTCCTGAGCTGCGCGTTGCTGGCGGGCTGCGCGCCGCCGGCCTTCGCCGAGGCGGAGCCCGACATCGCCGAGCTGAAAGCACGCATTGCGGCCACGATCGATTTTGCGCGGAGCCTGCCGCAGGCGACGATCGACGCCGCTGGCGACAAGGACGTGGTCTTCACATTCCGGAGCGGCGCGACCAGGCCCTTCACCGGCAAATCCCTGATTCTGACCTTCAGCGTTCCGCAGTTCTTCTTCCACGTCGCAACGGCCTACGACATCCTGCGCCATGCCGGCGTCAATCTTGCGAAGAAGGACTTTCTGGGACCACCAAGGCCGCCGCAGGGCTAGCCCTCGTTGCTGTCCTTGCTCGCCCGAAGCGTGGTCGCGCTACGGCTGATCATCTCGTGCTTGAAGTGCTCGAAGCGCCGCCGCGCTTCGGCCTCGCGTTCGTCGACAAACTTGATCGCGGCGTCGCCGTCCATCGGGCCGTTGACGTGAGGGCTCGATCCTTCGCCGACGGTCTCGTCGACATAGTAGCGGCCGTCATCCTCGCGCACCGTCCAGCGGAAGCGCAGCGCGGCCATCGGGCCTGGGCCCGACTTGGAATAGCCGTTGGCCTCGATCGGTCGCGGTGGTTGGTCGGGCTCCGGCTTGCTCGGCTCCGGTTCGACTGACTCTGCTTCGACTGACTTCGGTTCGATTGACTCCGGTTCGACCGGCTCGGGCTGCTCGATCGGCGGCGGCTCGACGGGCGCGACCTCGACGGACACGGCTTCGATGGAGACGACCACGGATTCGATGGAGACGACTCCGACGGACGATGGCAAGGGCGGTGGCATCGCCACGGAGACCGGCGGCTCCTCGACGGCCTCGGCTGCCTTGTCCGCAGTCTTGTCGGACGACTTGTCGGCCGATTTGGCCGTCTCGGGAGGCGTCGTCGTTTGATCGAGAATACTCGCGATTGCGGCGAGCGCATTGTCGGTCGGGTCGCTCACGGTTCGGTCTCCTAGGCAGGACGCCGGCGGAATCGTGCCGGCGCCCTTCCTATCTACCTGATCGGACTACCCTTTGTCAGCCTGGAGCTTCGGCTCTGATTGAATCAGAGCCGAAGCTCCAGGTTTCTTTATCGGACGCGTTTTCTTGACGCGAACCGGGAGCCACTTCGCTCGAAAACGCTATTAGGCCGAGACCGGCGGGCGGCGGTCCTTCCAGGGGCGGACCTGTTCGAGCTGGCTGGCCAGCCGGAACAGCAGACCTTCCTGGCCGAGCTTGGCCGCGAACATCATGCCGAGCGGCAATCCGGCCTTGTTCCAGGCCAGCGGCACCGACATCGCCGGTTGCCCGGACATATTGAACATCGAGGTGCCAGGCATGTAGCGGCGCAGCACCGGTGCGATGTGGGTCAGATCCTCGGACATCGTGTTCAGCTCGCCAAGGCGGAGCGGCGGCGCGCACAGTGTCGGGCTGAGGAAGATGTCGCAGCCTTCGAAGAAGGTCGCGAGGGCGCGCGAGATCTGGAATGCCGCAAGCTGCGCGGCGACGTAGTCGACCGGTGTCAGCTTGACCGAATTCTCCGCGCTCGCCAGCGTCAGGCGCTCGACGTCATCGGAGGTCAGCTTGCGCCCAACGCGCTGCTCGAGCAGGCGGATCGTCAGCGCCGTGTTGCCGCCGACGATCGTCGTCATGGTCACTGCCGGATCGGCCGCAAGCGGCGGCGCGCGCTCCTCGACATGATGGCCGAGGCCCGCCAGCAGCTTGGCAATGTCGCGGACCGCCGCGGCGATCTCGGAATCGATGGCGTCGCCATAGGGCGACTTGCCGGTGAAGCTGATGCGCAAATGGCCGGGATCGCGGCCGACCTCCTGGGAGAACGGCCGCTCCGGCGCCGGCGCGACGTAGAGGCTCGACGGCTCCGGGCCATGGATCGCATCCATCATCACCGCGCTGTCGCGGACGCTGATGCTGAGCACATGACCAACGGAAAAGCCGCCCCAGCCTTCGCCGCGGTCGGGACCACACGGGTTGCGGGCGCGCGTCGGCTTCACGCCGAACACGCCGGAGGCCGAAGCGGGGATCCGGATCGACCCGCCGCCATCGCTGGCGTGTGCGACGGGCAGGATGCGTGCCGCGACCGCAGCCCCCGCGCCGCCGGACGATCCGCCGGAGGAATGGTCGAGATTCCAGGGATTGCGGGTCGGGCCGAACAGGCGGGATTCCGTCGTCGGCATCAGGCCGAACTCGGGGCTCGCGCTCTTGCCGAAGATCGTGAGGCCGGCATCGAGGAAGCGCTGGGCCAGCGTGCCGTTGTGATCGGCGACGAAATCTTTCAACAGGCTCGCGCCCGACGTGGTGCGCGTGCCCTCGAGCAGGTCGAGGTCCTTGAGCAGGAACGGCACGCCGGTGAAGGGACCGTCAGGCAATCCCTTGGCAATCTGGCGTTCGGCGTAGTCGTAATGCTTGACGACGACCGCGTTGATCTTCGGATCGACGGCGGCTGTGCGCGCGATCGCCTCGTCGAGCAGCTCCTTCGCCGTCACGTCCTTGTTGCGGACGAGCTCGGCCAGACCGACTGCATCGTAGTTGCCGAATTCCTTGAAGGCCATGTGGGTGCTCCGCATCGCCGGGCCGATCGCAAGGATCGGCCGCGGCGCAAAGAGGAAGGCTGAGCGCTCAGCCGAGGACGTCCTGGTTGATCACATTCTGGCGCAGCGGATTGCCGTCCAGCACGCTCAGGATATTGCGCGCGGTCTGCTCGCTCATGCGATCGACGGCCTCGACGGTGACACCCGCAACATGCGGCGCCATGATCACGTTGGGCAAAGCGTGCAGCGGCTGACCAACCGGCGGCGGCTCGACCTCGAACACGTCGAGGCCCGCGCCGGCGATCTTGCCCGATACCAGCGCGTCGTGCAGCGCCGTCTCATCGACGATGCCGCCGCGGGCGGTGTTGATGAGATAGGCGGTCGGCTTCATCAGCCTGATCCGCGCCGCGTTGAACATGCCGACGGTCTCGGGCGATTTAGGGCAGTGGATCGTGACGAAATCCGCCTGCGGCAATGCCGCCTCTAAGCTCGGCACCGCCTCGCAACCGGCCGCCGTGATCTCGCTGGCGGGCTTGTAGGGATCATAGACCAGCACGTTCATTTCCATCGCAAGGCAGCGCTTGGCGGTGCGGGTGCCGATGCGGCCGAAGCCCACGATCAGCGCCGTCTTGCCGTAGAGATCGAACGGCAGCACGCCGAGCCGGCTCGCCCAGGTACCGTCCTTGACCATCGCGTGCATTTCGTTCGCGCGCTTGGCCAGCGTCAGCATCATGAACAATGCCTGCTCGGCGACGGAGGGCGAGTTCGCGGTGCCTGCGACCATCAGCGGCACCTTGCGGCGGGACAGCGCCGGCACGTCGACGGCGTCGTAACCGACGCCGATCCGGGTCACCACCATCATGCCCTTGGAGGCTTCCAGCTCTGCCTCGCCGAACCGGGTGGCGCCGAGCGCCACGCCATGGACCGGCGCATGCTGCTCCAGCATGGACTGGAAGTCCTTGGCCGAGATCAGGTTGGGAAATTCGATCAGTTCGACGTCGTCCCGCTCGTTGAGGAGCACCCGTGCCCCCGGTGACAAAGTCTGGGTGATGAAAATCTTCTTCTTGTTGGTGGCCATTTCCTGCCCTTGAGGTTTCTTGTACGCCGTCAAAGGACGACGCCGGTCACCTCATTTAGCAAATGCATATTGTTGAGGTCCACAGCCAATCGGAGCGGGCTGCCATCTTGCGCGCCGGCATTGGGATTGACCCGGCCGCAGAGCTGGGAGCCCTCGAGCGTGAAATAGACCAGCGTCTCCATCCCCATCGGCTCGGTGACGTCGAGCACCGCAACGAACGGCTCGATACCGGGCTCGGCATGCGGGCGGGCCTCCATGACATGCTCGGGCCGGAGGCCCAGCAACAACTTGTCGGTGCGGGAAAGCGCCTGGTAGCGGGCGGCGCGCGCCGGCGGCAGCGGGAAGGTGAGGCGATCGGTCAGCCGCACGTTGAGCTTACCGCCGACATCCTCGAGCCGGCACGGCACGAAGTTCATCGCGGGCGAGCCGATGAAGCTGGCGACGAACTTGGTCGCCGGCTTGTGATAGAGCTCGTTGGGCGTGCCGATCTGCTCGATCCTGCCGTGGTTCATCACCACCACGCGGTCGGCCAGCGTCATCGCCTCGACCTGGTCATGGGTCACGTAGACGGTCGTGGTGCGGACCTTCTGGTGCACCTTCTTGATCTCGATCCGCATCTGCACGCGCAGCTTGGCGTCGAGGTTGGACAGCGGCTCGTCGAACAGGAATACCTTCGGGTTGCGCACGATGGCGCGTCCCATCGCGACCCGCTGGCGCTGGCCGCCGGAGAGCTGCTTGGGCTTGCGGTCGATCAGGTCGGTGATGTCGAGCATGCGGGCGGCTTCGGTGACCCGGCTCTTGATCTCGGCCTTGGGATAGTGCTTCAGCCGCAGCCCGAACGACATGTTCTCGGCGACCGTCATGTGCGGGTACAGCGCGTAGTTCTGGAACACCATCGCAATGTCGCGGTCCTTCGGCGGCACGTCGTTGACCACATCGCCGCCGATCATGATGTCGCCGTCGGAGATATCCTCGAGGCCGGCGATCATCCGCAAGGTCGTCGACTTGCCACAGCCGCTTGGGCCCACCAGCACCACGAACTCATGGTCGGCGATATCGAGGTCGATGCCGCGCACCGCCTCGACCTCGTCGTAACGCTTCACCACCTTACGCAAACTGACGTCAGCCATGAGTCCTACCTTTGTCGCGTTCAACCCTTTGTCGCACCGGCGGTCAGGCCGGCAATGTAGTAGTCCATCAGGAAGGCGTAGATGATCAGCGGCGGCGCAGCGCCGAGCAGGGCGCCGGTCATGATCTGTCCCCAGTTGAAGACGTCGCCCTTGATCAGGGTCGTGATGATGCCGACCGGCAGCACCAGCTGATCGGTCGAGGTCGTGAACACCAGCGGATAGAGGAACTGGGCCCACGACACGGTGAAGGCAAAGATCGTCGCCGCGATCAGGCCGGGCAGGGCGACCGGGATGAAGATCCGCGTCAACGTCTGGAACCAGCTCGCGCCGTCGATGATCGCGGCCTCGTCGAGCTCCTTCGGGATCGAGGCGAAATAGCCGATCATGATCCAGGTGCAGAACGGCACCGTCAGCGTCGGATAGATGAACAGCAGGACGTACCAGCGATTGATGAGCTGGATGCCGGTCCAGTCGCCGATCACCGCGAACATCTTGAACAGGGGGATGAACAGCAGGCTGTCCGGAATAAGATAGGTCAGGAACACTCCGGTCGCGAGCGTCGCCGAGCCCCAGAACTTCATCCGCGCCAGCGCAAAGGCCGCCGGCACGCTGATCAGCATCGTGATGGTGACCACGATGATCGAGACCCACGCCGAATTCCAGAAGAAGCGGAGGAACTGGTTCGAGGTCAGCAACTCAGCGTAGTTGGAGAGCGTCGGATGATATACCCACCACGGGTTGGTCGCCGCGGAAATCTCCGCACTGCTCTTCAGCGAGGTGATCAGCATGTAGAGCGGCGGCACCAGCGAGAAGATCGCAAACAGCGTGAGAAAGAAATAGGACCAGCGCAGCGCCCAGGTCCGATCGCGGCTCATGCTGCCGTATTTGACCTTGCGGGTCGGTCCGGACTTGTCGATCGTCATCGTGCTCATCAGGATTCGTTCCCGCGTTTGGTGATGTCGCGCAGGATGAAGATCGCCGCGACCGCGAGGATCGGCACCATGAACAGCGAGACGCTGGCGCCGAGCGGAATGTCACTGCCCTCGATGCCGACGCGGAACGCCCAGGTCGCAAAGATGTGGGTGTGGTCGAGCGGCCCGCCGGCGGTCAGGATGCGCACGATGTCGAAATTGGCGAAGGTCACGATCAGCGAGAACAGCGTCGTGATCGCAATGATGTTGCGCATCATCGGCAAGGTCACATACCAGATGCGCTGCCACCAATTGGCGCCGTCGATCGCGGCCGCCTCATAGAGCTGCTCGGGCACCGATTTCAGCGCCGCCAGATACATGATCATGAAGAACGGCGCACCGTACCAGACGTTGACCAGGATCACCGAGAAACGGGCCCACATGGCGTCGCCGGTCCACGGGATCGGCCCGATGCCGAAGAACGAGAGCGTGTAGTTGAAGGCGCTGTAGGACGGATCGAACAGCCACAGCCAGGCCAGCGTGCTCATGGCCGGCGGGATCACCCATGGCACCAGCAGCATGCCGCGCCATTTGCGCTGCTTGTTGGCCGGCACGTTGTGCACGAAATGCGCGACGATGAAGCCGATCAGCGCTTTGAAGACCACTGCCGAGATCGCGAAAATGCAGGACTGCTTGACCACCAGCCAGAAGGTCTCGCGCTTGAACAGGAACTCGAAGTTGCCAAGGCCGACGAACTTGGTCATCGCCTTGTTCAGCGTCGCCAGATGCAGCGAGTAGATGGCCGGATAGATCACCAGCACGCCGATCAGGAGGATCAACGGCAGCGCCATCAGGAACGCGGACATCGATTTGCGCCGCAGCGCATTGCGTAGACCGGTGCGCCGTCGCCCGCTCGGAGCTGCGGCTGTGCGGTTGGATTGGAATGCGACGTCAACCATAACGCAGGTCCCTCGCGCGGGTTGGTTGCACGGCTCGCCGGTTCGGCGGTCGGGATGTGAAGACGAGACCTCGCGCGGCCGGCACTACGGGCGGTCGCGCGAAAGCTCGCTTGTCGTCAGCTTCGCATGAAGCCTTCACACTCGCCCTCGGCCCAGGCGAGCGTCTTTTCCATGCTTTCACCCTGGTAGTAGCGCAGGCACATCTTGGTCAGGGTGGCCTGGAAGTAGATCTGCTGCGCGACCTTGGGCGGCGCAGGCGAGGCCGCCATCGACAGCGTCTGGTGTTTGAAGGGGTTCGGGTAGTGGTAGAGCGTGCCCTTGGGCGGCCCTACCTCTTCCCAGATCTTCAACGTCGTGAGCTTTTCGTAGGCCGGCAGGTCGTAGCCGCCGCTCGCGACCACCATCTTCTCGATCGATGCCGGTTGCGACAGATGGGACAGCAGGCTCTTGGCCGCTTCCTTGTTCTTCGAGAACGACCAGATCGACCAGAAGAACGGCAGATAGGGCGCGAAGCGTCCCTTGGGTCCGGCCGGGAAGCCGTGGGTCCAGCATTGCTCCGCGACTTGCGGGGCATCGCGCTTGGCGACCGCCCACGCGCTCGGCGGGTTCATGATCATCGCGCCCTTGCCAGCGACCAACCACTTGTTGTTGGAGGCATCGTCCCATGCGGAGACGTCGGGCGGCAGGAAAGCGAGCAGCTTCTTGTAGAACTCGAGCGATTGGCGCACCGCATCGGTCTTGACGGTGAGGTTCCCCTTGGCGTCGACCAGCTGCGCGCCGAACGAGTTGAAGATCGCGCCGGCGGTGTCGACATTGTCGCTGGTTTCGCCGAGACCGATGCCGAACGGGAAGCCGGCCTTGTGGCAGGCCTCGGCCGCCTTGAGGAACGTATCGAGGGTCCAGTTGTCCGCCTTCGGCGGGCTTCCGGCCGGGTACATTTCCTGGACGTCGATGTTGGCGTGCTTCTTCATCAGATCGATGCGCGAGCAGGGGCCCTTGATCTGGCTGCCGACGCTGGCGGGAACACCGAGCCATTTGCCGTCGGCCTGGCCGAGATATTTCACCGTGCCGTTGACGTCGCCGTTCAGCTTGATGAGCGGGTCCATGATGTCGTTGACCGGCTCGAGCAGCTCGGCATTGGCCTGTGGCCACCAGGTCGGCATCTGGAAGATATCGTGACCGGATTTCGCCTGCGCCTCGGCGGCGATGGTGACGATGTTCTTGTTGCCCTGGCTGGTGATGTAGTCGATCTGGACCTCGACCTTTTCCTTGGCGGCCCATTCATTGACCAGCTCGGTGGAGGCACTGTTCGCGCCCGGCACCCAGTGATCCCAGAAGCCCATCGAGAGCTTGCCGGCTGCGTAGGCGCCACGCACGTAGGGGGCTGTAATGAGCGCCGCCGATGACAGCGCTGTCGCTGCAACGAATTCTCGGCGCGAAAGCTTCTTCCGTGACATGGCATTCCCTCCCTGGTAGCCAACGGACAAAAGACTTTTTGAATCCCGATGTTCTTTTTTGTGCGTCGCGTTCGCGCGACATCGCGGGATTTCGTTGCACCAATCAGAACAGAATTGCCGGCCGCTGTCGAGAAACGTAATGCCTGTGCCACGTAGAACTAACGTTGTGGTCAAATCGCGGGCAGTGTCGTCAGCCTCACTGCAATTTCCGGCGGTTTGCTGCACGCCTTGCGATCATGTTGCGACGCACGCACGAGTTGCCACTGATACATTCACGGACGGTGCGCCGTTGCGCCGCAGGCTTCCGGTCAAGCCTGATCGAGCCGTGTTCCGTCATGTTGATGCCCCGCGCGAGCAATAGACTTGCCGAAGCTGGAAACGATAAAGTCCGGATTCGTCGAACCTACCCCCGCGTCAGTTCTGCAATCCACCATCGATCACGGAGACCCGATCATGCTCAACCCGGTAGCGAAGCTGCGAGCGCAATGGCGATTGTGCGCCGCGGTTGGGGCCGCCACCGTCATGCTGCTTGCAGTGCCTCGTATCGGCGATGCGCAGATCGTGCAGGGCGTCGAGAAGGGCGCGCGCGAGGGCAACAAGGCCGCCGGACCGGTTGGCGGCGTTCTGGGCGGTGCGATCGGCGGCGTCGTCGGGGTGGTGACCGGCGTGACCGGGGTGTTCACCGGCAACAATGCCAACAACCCCAGCCCCAATGCTGGCGGCGGCAAGAATGCACAGGCTCCGGCCCCCAGTGACAAGCAGGGCGCCAAGGGCACCAAATCGGCCAAGGCCGCCGCCAAGGACAAGGGCGCGAAACAGCAGACGGCCGTGCTAACCCAGGATGGGGCGCCGCAGCTCACGGCTGAGCAGATGGTCGCCAACAGCGACGCCAACATCGAGCGGATCAAGACGGAGCTGAATCTAACGCCGGAGCAGGAGAAACACTGGTCCGGTTTCAACAGCGCGATGCACTATCTCGGCCACAACGGCGCCGACCGCCTCAACCTGCGCATTGCGCGCGCACAACGCGATCCGCCTGACGACATCATCGAGCAGATGCGCAATGAGGCCCAGTTCCTCAACGACCGCGCGGTCGATCAGCGCAGCGTCGCCGACGCCGCGGAGCCGCTCTTTGCGAGCCTCGACGACAAGCAGAAACAGATCTTCATCAGCGAAATGGTCCGCCTCAGCCACGAACGCGGGCTCGACTAAAGATCCATCGTCGGCGAAGTGGGGACGAATAGCCGGGCCACCAAGCCCTGGGGTAGGTTAAAGGCGCAGCACCCGGCTATTCTGCCGCAGCGGCGCGGCTCGGTTAATTCGTCATTCAATGTTGAAGAAAAACGGACCGGATCGCGCCCGAGTGATGGCCGAGTCAGGGCCTTGTCGGGAACCGCTTGCGCGACATGAAAATTGGCCGACGCACGCGCCGGCCAATTGTTGAGCAGGGGTGATCCGGCGAAGGCCGGTTCAGCTCTTCAGGAAGTTCAGTTCCACCCCGACGCCGTCGGGATCGTAGAGGAAAATCTGAGTGTCGCCGGTGCGCGGCACGATCTGCTCGCGGAACGTGACGTTCCTCGACTGCAGGCGCTTGCGCACGGCTTCGACGTCGGTGGCGGCAAAGGCGATATGGTCGAGGCGGCCGGTGTCCTCATATTTCTTCTCGGTGCCGCGCACCACGATGCCGTCGCGCGGCTTGCGGGTGCCCATTAAATGGACGGTAGCCTGGCCGCCCGAATAGAGCCAGTAGCCGGGGAAATCGAGCGGCGGCCGGTCGCCGTTCTCGAGCCCGAGCACGTCGCAATAGAACTGCTTGGTGCGCTCGAGATCCTGCGGCTCTATGGTGTAATGCTGTAGTCCGCCCAATGGCATGGTTCTTCTCCTTGAGAAATCGGGTTAAACGAAGCTGAGGTCGGCATCGACGCCGAGCATCCAGGCGCCGACGGTCTCGAAATGGCTGAACCGGCCCTGTAATTGCTGGGTCACGGTGTGGATGTCGCGGAAGCGCCGCTCCAGCGGATGGCCGTCGAAGATCGCGGTGGCGCCGGCGGCATTGTAGGCGAAGTCGACCGCCTCCCGCGCCTTGTGGATGGCATGTGTGGCCGCCATCCGGATCGTCATGCGCTGCGCGACCGTGATGCTGTTGCCGGCAACCAGGTCCTTCCAGATGTCGGCCATCGATTGCAGCAGGAACGCGCGGGCGGCGCGCAGATTGACCTCGGCCTGTGCGAGGCCGGATTGCACGACCGCGTTGTCCCGCAACGTCTTCTTCATGCCGCGCGGCACCTTGTTGCGAGCGACGTCGACGAAATTGTCCAGCGCGCTGCGGGCAATGCCGCAGGCGACCCCGGCAAAGCCGATCTGGTAGCAGGTGTGGTTGCTCATCCGGTAGAGCGGGCCGTGCTCGCGGCATTCGCGGTCGAACTCACGGGTGATCGAATGGTCCGAACGGACGAAGAGATCGTTGAGCGCGAACTGGTCGCTGGCGGTGCCGCGCAGCCCGACCGTGTTCCAGATGTCGGTCCATTCGACGTCTTCGGTGCGCACCAGCATGGTGCGTTCGACCTGCTCGCCATTGGCGTCGCGGCGCGGCGAGTCGTCCGCGGTGTAAACCGGGCAGTGGGCGCCGAGCCAGGTGGCATGCCGCCCGCCGGAGGCAAACGACCAGACCCCGGTGACGCGGTAGCCGCCTTCGCACTCGATCGCCCTGACCTTCGGGCCGGGACCCCAGGCGAGCACCGCGCGTGGGTCGGCAAACACCTCCTGCGCAACCGGCAGGTCGAGATAGGCGGCCGACATCGCGCAGCCGCCGGCCTGGCTCAGGCACCACGCCGTCGAGGCATCGCCTTTGGCGATGGTCTCAATGACATGGAAGAAGGTGACGGGATCGGTCTCGATCCCGTTGGTCGACCGCGGCAGCAGCAGGCGGAACAGCCGCGCCTCATGCAGCCGGTCGAGCAGGTCGGGCGGCAGGCGGCGCGTCATCTCGATATCGTTGGAGGCGGCCGCGACCGCTTCCCTGATCGCCTCGGCGAGCGCGATCACGTCGCGATCGCCCGCAAGATCGGCAGAAGTCACGCTCATCTTCGTCTCCCTCAGGCGCGCCGGATCGTTGCGGACGCCGCGACGTCAGCCGTCGCGTTGAGCTCCTTGTCGATCTGCTCGATCGACTTGCCCCGGGTCTCGAGCCCGAAGAACAGATAGACGGCGCCCGCCATCAGGAACCAGCAGCCGAGATAAACGAAGGCGGTCGGGATCTGGGTTAGCGGCACGTCCGGCTTGAGATAGTTGTTCGAGCCGACGATCAGGGCAAGCCCGACCGGCCCGATGATCTTGCCGATGCCGCCGAAGCCATAGGCCGAACCCATGCCCGTGGTGCGCAGATGCGACGGCCAGACCTCGGCCGCATAGGGTCCGACGATCGCAAAGCCGCCGTCGGCGAAGAAGAAGGCGGCAGCGAGCAGCAGCCAGAACGCCGACATCCCGAACAGCGTCACGTCGTAGTGATAGCCGGCAATGATCGTCAGCGCCCCGGCCCCCAAGCCGAGCAGGCCGCCGGCGACGCGCCGTCCCAGCAGTTCCGAGAACCAGGAGAACGAGATGCGGCCGAGGAAACCGGTGACGCTGAGCAGGATCATCATCTTGGCGGCCTCCTGCGGCGTCACCTTCAGGAGCAGCACGAACAGCGCGGGCGCCCAGAGTGTGATGCCGTAGACGCCGGTCTGCGCGCCGGCATTGCCGAGCCAGGAGACGATCAGGCTGCGCGGATATTTGAACAGGTCGAACCAGCTCGTCTTGACGATCGGACCGGCGTCGGCTGCGCTCGGCAATGGCAGCTCCGACGGCGACATCTGCAGGGCCCAGGCCAGCGATTTGCGGGCTTCGTCATAGCGTCCCTGTCGGCACAGCCAGCGCGGCGATTCCGGAACCCAGAGCCGGACCAGCAGCACCAGGACCGCCGGCAGCACGCCGATCGCAAACAACAGCCGCCACTGGTCGGTGCCCATGATCGCTCCCAGCACCGCGCCGAGGCCGACGCCGAGCGGGATCACGCAGGTCACGAGCCCGCCGACCCAGCCGCGCTTGTGCGAAGGCATGAACTCCTGCACCAGCGGCAGGTCGACACAATAGAGACCGCCGACGCCGACACCGACGAAGAAGCGCAGGATTGCGAGATAGACCCAGCCATTGTCGGGTGTGAAATAGAGCAGGCCGGTCGCGATCGAGAAGTTCAGAACGGTGCCGATGAAGACGATGCGGCGGCCGATCCGGTCGGCGAGCCAGCCCCAGAGATAGGCGCCGATGATGGCGCCGATGCCGGAACTCATCAGCACGGTGGCCGACTGGCCAAAGGTGAGTTTCCACGGTCCGATCAGGAACGCGAGCACAAAGCCGATCAGAAAGTAGTCGAAGAATTCCAGCGCATCGCCGATGATGGCCGCCGCAAGGATCTTGATCTGGTTGCCGGTCAGAGTCGTCCGGCGATCGAGAATCTCGAACATGGCGCGTTTTCCCCATGGCGCCTGTTCATTGTTATCAGGAGCGTGCGTCGCGCCAGCGCTTCGCCCATAAGGTGAGGCTATCCTCGCGCCATCGCGAACGACAAGCCCGCGCTGACGCGGGGCTCATCTGCACTGACGCGATAAGCAATTCGGCCTACCGCTGCGCACAAATCGTGGTGCGAAAGCCCGATCCGGCCTGTCGGAGCCGTTGACTTCGGCAATGCCGATCGCCCACGCTTGTGTGAAGGAAATTGGGGGGAGGCTGGGTGGACGAAAAGCGCAGGCATCCGCGAACCGAGGTCAATGAACCCGGCTACGTCTCATCGGGCGGTTCGGTCATGCATTGCACGATCGTGAACATTTCGCCGGAGGGAGCCGCGATCGAGGTCGAGAATCCGGCCTTCGTCCCGCATCGCTTCCGCCTGGTGATGGCCAAGGACGCCTCTGTTGTCTACGAGTGCCAGGTGGTCTGGAGCAAGAAGACGCGGATCGGACTGAGCTTCGTGACGCCGACCTGAGCGCGGTGCGCTGCAAATCCCGGCCCCGACGTCCTGGATCGCCCGGGTTTCGTTGCTGGAACAACTGGTGGTGTGCCGATGACTCCGGAACCTGCAACGATCTGCCTCGGCTGCTGGCAAAACCTGCATATGCCGATTCCGCTGCGCGGCCCGTTGTCGGCGCCGTTCCGCCTGTTTGGCGTCAAGCCGAGCCGCATGAACCCGAACACCTGCACGCTCTGCGAGATGGCCTTCTCGAAGATCATGAAGGCGCGCGCCGTGACCATCGACGCCACCATCCTGTTCGCCGATCTGCGCGGCTACACCACGCTGACGCAGACCATCGCGCCGGACGGACTGACATCGCTGCTGGATGCGTTCTACGATGACTGCGCCGCAGCGATCTGGCGCTATGACGGCATTCTCAACAAGACGATCGGCGATGCCGTGTTCGCGATCTTCAATTTTCCGGTGCGGCGGGACGACCATGCGGTGCAGGCCTTGCTGGCCGCGCGCGACATCCAGCGCCGCTTCCAGGAAAGGCACGACGCGCTGGTGCGGACGATCGGCGCCGGCGACATCGAGATCGGCATCGGAATCGGGATGGACAGCGGGGACACCAATTTCGGTGAATTCGGCCAGACCCATCGCGACCTGACGGCGGTCGGCACCGTCGTGAACCGCGCCGCGCGCGCCCAGGCGGCGGCGAAATCCGGCGAGATCCTGGTCACGACGGCGGTGCGGGAACGAACCGGCGACATGATCACGGCAACCGGTTCCGATTACGCGCTGAAGGGCTTCGACCAGCCCGTCAGATTGTTTCCTGCGTGAATTGACGCGGCGCAAAAAAAACGACGGCTCCAGCGCGAAACTCCGCGCCGAAGCCGTCGGGGATGGTCGCTTGCCGATTACGAACGCGGCTTCAACGCGAGGCCGGCGGCTTCGTTCCAGGCCGTCTGAAAAATCTTTCGCAACCGGCGTCAGCGCCACATGCCGCGCATCCGGGCTCCGATGTCGATCGGCGGCGCGCGGCTGGCGGACGCGGTCTGCGCGGCGGCGGCGCGCGGCCAGGTGGTCCGCTCGAACATCGGCAGCAGCCGTTCCGGGATGAAACGGGTGCGCGAGGCGTACATGTGGCGGTCGCCCTTGGCAGCCTGGCCGTGGACGAAAAAGCGCTGCGGCACCAACAGGTGCAGATCGTCCTTGGCGCGGGTCATGGCGACATAGAGCAGGCGGCGCTCCTCCTCGAGTTCCGCCGATGTGCCGGCGCCGAGATCGGAGGGCATGCAGCCATCGACGACATTGAGCACGTAGACCGACTTCCATTCCTGCCCCTTGGCGGAGTGGATCGTCGACAGGATCAGGTAATCCTCGTCGAGCAGCGGCACGCCGGCCTGGTCGCTGGTTGCGTCCGGCGGATCGAGTGTGAGTTCGGTGAGGAAGCGTTCGCGTGACGGATAGCCGGCGGCGATCTGCTCTAGCTGGATGAGGTCGGCGCGGCGGACCTCGCTGTCCTCGTGGATGCGGTCGAGATGCGGCTCGTACCAGTGGCGCGCGCGTTCGATGTCAACAGGCCATTCCGAATAGCGGAGGTTCTCGATGGCCTCGACGAACAGCCGCCAGTCGGCACCGGCGCGGGGCGGGGCGGGCAGTGCTGCGAGCGCTGCGATCGGATCGGCGGCCTCGGCCATGCGGTCGAGCACGCGCTGCGCCGAGGCCGGCCCGACGCCGGGCAACAGATGCAGGATCCGAAAGCCAGCGACCCGGTCGCGCGGATTGGCGGTGAAGCGCAGCAGCGCCAGCATGTCCTTGACATGCGCTGCGTCGAGGAATTTGAGGCCGCCGAATTTCACGAACGGAATATTGCGGCGGGTCAGCTCGACCTCCAGCGGTCCGCTATGCGAGGAGGTACGGAACAACACCGCCTGGTGCTTGAGCAGCGCGCCTTCTTCGCGGTTGGCCAGCACCTGCTCGACGATGTAGCGCGCCTGATCGGCCTCGTCGCGGATCGTGACGAGCAGCGGCTTGCGGGTCGAGGTGCGGTCGGTCCACAGGTTCTTGGTGAAGCGTTCCTTGGCGAGCGAGATCACGCCATTGGCGGCCGACAGGATCGGCTGCGTCGAGCGATAGTTGCGGTCGAGCGTGACGATCTCGGCAGCCGGGCTGAACTGCGACGGGAAGTCGAGGATGTTGCGCACGGTGGCGGCACGGAACGAATAGATCGACTGCGCATCGTCGCCAACCACGGTGAGCCCGTGCCCCCCAGGCTTGAGCGCAAGCAGGATGGAGGACTGCAGGCGGTTGGTGTCCTGATATTCGTCGACCATCACATGGTCGAAGCGGCCGCCGATCTCCTCGGCCAGCGCCGTGTCCGTCACCATCTGCGCCCAATAGAGCAGGAGGTCATCGTAATCGAGCACGTTCTGCCGTTGCTTGGCTTCGACATAGGCCGCGAACAACTGCTTCAATTCGCTGGCCCAGCCTGCGCACCAGGGGAAGAACTGACCGAGCACGGTCTCGATCGGCATCTCTGCGTTCAAGCAGCGCGAATAGATCGCAAGGCAGGTACCCTTGGTGGGAAACCGGCCTTCGGTGCGGGAGAAACCGAGGTCGTGGCGGACCAGGTTCATCAAATCGGCGGAGTCCTCACGATCATGGATCGTGAAGGCCGGCTCGAGGGCGATGCGTTCGGCGAATTCCCGCAGCAGCCGCGCGCCGATGCCGTGGAACGTGCCGGCCCAGCTTAGCGCATCGGTCATGATGGAGGCGCGATCGCCGAGCACGCGCCGAGCGATGCGCTCGACGCGGCCGGCCATCTCTGAGGCGGCGCGCCGCGAAAAGGTCATCAGCAGGATGCGGCGGGGATCGGCGCCCGCGACGATCAGATGCGCGACGCGATGGGCGAGCGTGTTGGTCTTGCCGGAGCCCGCGCCCGCGATCACCAGCAGCGGGGCGCCGACGATGCAATCCTTGCCGACCCCGTGCTCGACCGCACGGCGCTGCTCGGAATTGAGCGCATCGAGATAGGCTGTGTTGGCAAGTTCAGGCACGAATCACCCCCACAAAACGCTAACAGACATTGCGATTCAGTGGAGCCGATGCACCGGGGCGGATGCAGAGAAATTAGATTGACATTAACGCGGCGCGGCGCACAACCGCGCCATGGGTGACGTATCCAAATCCGACACGCCGCTGAAGGCGACGTTCAAGGTGCGGCTGAACGGCGAGACGGTGACGCTTGCGACCGTCGGTCAGGCCTACCGCTTCATCAGCAATCTCAGCGCCGTCGAATGGATGGAATTCCGCTCGCTGCATGACGAGGCTTTGGTTGCGCTGGAGAGGGCGGCCGGGAACGCCATGCTGACGGTGCAAGCAACCAACGCGTTGCGGACGCTGTTCGTCCGCGCAAAATTGCTTTGAAAGAAAATGGGCCGCCTTGGCCTTCCTTTGGCCTTCCGAGGCGGCCCTAGATTAGCGGCCGTAGCGCAATCCGCATCCGGCCGTCGCGTGTACCGCCGTTACCTTGTTTGCGGCCATAACGAACAGCGACTTACGAGACCACCGCCGATTCGGCTGTAGCCGCCGCACCACAATCAGGGGCCGACGTCGTCGACGAGGCGGTCATACACCAGGGCGGACCGCAGGTTCATGGTCGCGATCTTCAGATAGCCCGGTTCGCGCATGGCGTTGTTGAACATCATGATCGCCGTCTTCCAGTAACCCCGCTCGCGCTGATCGATATTCAGCGTCGACAAATAGTCCGCGGCGTCGCCGACGGTCGCGAGCGTTCGCCCGTTTTTCAGCGCGATCGGGAACGCTAGTGGCGATCGCTTCTCCAGCTCCAGCACGTAAGGCTCCCCCAAGCAAAGCAGCGATAAAGACAAAGCAGCAACGACAGAAACAGAACTAGCTGCGCCGCTATATCAAAGCCTTAAGGGGGTGTCCGGCCCGGTCGGGATGGGCAGCTCAGAAAGAGTCCGCCAGCGCGATCTCGGCCCTGAGGGCATCGATGCGCCGTTCGGCTTCCTCGGACGTCAGGTCGCGCGCGTACTGGTTCGGCTGATACGCCTCCTCGGCAAGGTTCCTCAGCCGCAGCGCCTGGGCACGGGTCATCAGCCCGCCAAGGCGCTCCGCAACCCCGCCAAACCTTACCGCTGCCATGCTCATTGCCTACCTCGTTTGCTGGATCGTGACTTGACAGTATGTTCTATTTTTGTTCTAACAAGCCATGGACAACAAGATCAATGAAATTCGTCGGAGGATCAGCACCTTGCGGGCTGAAATGACCCTGATCGAGGCGTCGATCCGGGATCAGATCACCGCGACCTCGATTGCAGCGAGGCGTCATGCCGGCTGATGGCGATGCGGGCCGAAGTGGCTGAGCTCATTGGTCGATGGAAAGCCTCCGGCGGCGGCGACCGCCTCCCGACAGTGCGGGAGCGGCTGAGCCGAAGCTTTGCGGACCGCCCTGTTGCGACCAGTCAAGCCGACCCCCGTCAACTCGAAGAAGGGCACGCCCAAGCCGGCCCACAGCAACGCGAAGGTTTGATCGACCTGCCCGAGCTGGAGGGCGCGCCTCAGACCGGCTTGAGCCCAAATCTGGTTTCGAGGCGGGAACCGGAGCCACGGATGGGCATTTTCTTGTGGTGAGAGCCAATTCCATAGCATCGTCCAGCGCCATGATCGCCGATCCGACCGCGCCACCGCGGGCATCGATGAATGACGATCGCAGCCCGTTGCTGACGCTGATTTCCTGTATCAGCTGCATCAGGACGATGCGGCTTGAGAGCAGCCACCCGGGCACCGAGGGCAGGGATATTCTCCAGTACCGCTGCGAGCAGTGCAGCCGCATCGAGCGGGTGCAATTGGTGCGGCGAAGCTGGCCGGCAGAACGCTAGCCCTTGGTTTTTTGAGCTATTGGATTTTCGAACTAGGAGTGCGCTTTTGCCTTTGGTCTGAGCGCAACGTCCCGCGCGGCGGAATCGAACTCCTCCACAGCGCCTGCGGACGGGTTGCCCATGACGCCGCCCGAGCCTTGTCCGGTCAGTTTCGAGAGTTCGCGGCTGAGATCATGGATGCGGTACGGCTTGCGCAGGACGGGAAAGTCGGACCTCACGTCGCGTGCACTCTTGCTGTAACCGGTCGTCAGCAGGATCGGCAGCTCGGGCTTCCTGTCCCGGATCGCGCGCGCCAGCTTCAGCCCATCCATCCTGCCGGGCATCACGATGTCGCTGAACACCACATCGACCCCGTTGGCGTCGATTTCCGATAGGGCAGCTTCTGCGTTCGACGCCCAGCGCACGGTGTAGCCGAGCTGTTCGAGGAGGCCCGTGCTCGCATCGGCGACAGCGGGATTGTCCTCGATCAGCAGGACGATTGCGGAGCCGCGCACGCTGTGGTCCGCGGTCGTACGCTTTGCGGCAGCGGTCCCGCGGGGCAGGTAGATGCTGACCGTCGTGCCCTTGCCGAGCGTGCTTGCGATCTCGACCCGGCCGTCGGCCTGGTGCGCAAAACCGTGGACCTGGGACAGTCCGAGGCCGGTCCCTTTGCCGACCGGCTTGGTGGTGAAGAACGGGTCGAAGACCTTGCTCAGCACGTCCCCGGGAATGCCTTCGCCGGTATCGGCCACGCTGACGGCGACCTCGACGGTCTCGGGTACGTTGCGGGCCGAAACGGTCAGCGTACCGCCATTAGCCATCGCGTCCCGTGCATTGACCACAAGGTTGATCAGCGCGGTCTCAAACTCGTTCGGGTCGACGAACACCGTCCAGAGATCCGCCTGGATCTCCATGTTCAGCTTGATCGCGCCGCCGAGCGCGCTGCTCAGGACCTCGCGCACCGCGGCGATCCTGTCGGCGACGTCGACGGTCTGCGGATTGACGCTCTGACGGCGCGCGAAGGTGAGCAGCTGGCTGGTCAGGGAGGCGGCACGCTCGGAGGCGGTGTCGATCGCGCTGAGCGCGAGCTGGCCGCGCTCGCTCGTCACCTCGCGCTTGATCCGGTGCAGATTGCCCGAAATGATCATCAGCAGGTTGTTGAAATCGTGCGCGACGCCGCCGGTCAATTGACCGAGCGCATCCATCTTCTGCGACTCCGCCAGCTGGCGCTGCACCAGTTCGAGCTTCTGTTGCGCCTCACGCCGCTCGGAAATGTCCCGTGTGATCTTGGCAAAGCCGACCAGGCTGCCGTCGCTGTCGCGGATCGGATCGATCACGACGCTGGCCCAGAAGAACGAGCCGTCCTTGCGGACCCGCCAGCCATCCTCCTCGTAGTGCCCGGTGTCTTCCGCGATCTTGAGCGCGCGGGCCGGCTTGCCCGCCGCCTGGTCGGCCGGCGTATAGAACCGCGAGAAGCTCTTGCCGATGATCTCGTCTGGCGAATAGCCCTTGATGCGCTCGCCGCCGGCGTTCCAGTTGGCGACGATGCCGGCCGGCGTCAGCATGTACAGGGCGTAGTCGGTGACGTTGCTCACCAGCAGGCGGAACTGGCTTTCGCTGGCATCGAGATCCGCGCGCGCTTGCTGCCGCTCGGTGATGTCGCGGGTGACCATGGCGTAGCCGACCAGCTTGCGCTTCTCGTAAATCGGGTCGATGACGACAGAGGCGTGGAATTGCGATCCGTCCTTGCGAACGCACCAGCCCTCCGCCGCGGCATGCTTTTCCGTCCGCGCCATCTGCAGGGCCTTGGCGGGAAGGCCGCATGCGCGATCCTCAGCGGGATAGAGGACCGAGAAGTGCTTGCCGAGGATGGCTTTGGCCGAATAGCCCGTGATGCGCGCGGCGCCCTTATTCCAGTTGGTCACCCGTCCATCGGGAGCGAGCATGCAGATCGCGTAGTCGATCACGCCTCCGGCTAACAGCCGAACGTCGCGCTCGCTGTCGAAAATGCCGCGCTTGAGTCGATCCGATTTCTTAACCATCACAAATCCTGCCATCGGCCGGAACGTTTCGGAGAGGCGAATGTTCCAATGCGATCACATGCGACCGTGAGGACCAGGCAATACGAACGGCTTACGCCGCTTTGCGAAGAAGTTCCAATCCGCGTTGGAACTTTAGGTTCCATTAGCGATTAAGCTACTCGCTTTGCGTCACAAATGGCGGTTTTGGCGTTTTCCCGCTTGAATTGAACACGGGCAGTCATTCTTATGGTCACACTGGCTTTTCCGAGTCTCTCGACAGGGGGCCAGCGCGTAGGGGAAATTCCATGACCGATCTCGGTTCGCCGCCTCGTCCCCGTGCCGATACCCGCCGCGCCCAATCATCCAACGGAAGCCTCGATTCCTCGCACGACCTGCTGCAATCCCTGCAGGCGATGCGCGGCGGCGACTTCTCGGTTCGGATGCGTGGCGACTATCTCGGGATCGACGGCAAGATCGCCGACGCCTTCAACGAAATCGCCGCGGCGAACGAGCGCATGGCGCAGCAATTGGCGCGCGTCGGACAGGTCGTGGGCCGCGAGGGGCAGACCCGCCAGCGCGTCAATTTCGGCCTCGCCAGCGGCGCCTGGGCCGATATGGAAAGCTCGGTCAATACGCTGATCGACGATCTCTTGTGGCCGACCCGCGAGGTCACGCGGGCGGTCGCCGCGGTGGCGCAGGGCGACCTGCTGCAGACCGTGCAGCTCGACGTCGAGGGCAGGCCGCTGCGCGGCGAATTCCTGCAGTCGGCGAACATCGTCAACACGATGATCAAGCAACTCTCGGTATTCACCTCGGAGGTCACGCGCGTGGCCCGCGAAGTCGGCACCGAGGGCAAGCTCGGCGGCCAGGCCCAGGTGCCGGAAGTGACCGGCGTCTGGAAGGACCTGACCGAGAGCGTCAACTCGATGGCCAACAATTTGACCGGCCAGGTCCGCAACATCGCCGAGGTGACGATCGCGGTCGCCAATGGCGACCTGTCCAAGAAGATCACGGTCGACGTCCGCGGCGAGATCCTGCAGCTGAAGGAAGCCATCAACACGATGGTCGATCAGCTCCGCTCGTTTGCCTCGGAAGTGACGCGCGTGGCGCGCGAGGTCGGCACCGACGGCAAGCTCGGCGGCCAGGCCATCGTGCCCGGCGTCGCCGGCACCTGGAAGGATTTGACCGACTCGGTGAACGCGATGTGCGGCAACCTGACCGCCCAGGTCCGCAACATCGCCAACGTGACCACGGCGGTGGCGCGCGGCGACCTGTCACGCAAGATCACGGTCGACGTCAGCGGCGAGATCCTCGAGCTGAAGGACACCATCAACACGATGGTGGACCAGCTCAACTCGTTCGCCTCGGAAGTGACGCGCGTGGCGCGCGAGGTCGGCACCGAAGGCAAGCTCGGCGGCCAGGCGCAGGTGCCCGGCGTCGCCGGCACCTGGAAGGACCTGACCGACAACGTCAACTTCATGGCGTCGAACCTGACCGCGCAGGTCCGCAACATCGCCGACGTCGCGACCGCGATCGCCGGCGGCGACCTGTCGAAGAAGATCACGGTGAACGTGTCGGGCGAGATCCTTCAGCTGAAGGAAACCCTCAACACAATGGTCGACCAGCTCAACGCCTTCGCGTCGGAAGTGACGCGCGTGGCGCGCGAGGTCGGTACCGAAGGCAAGCTCGGCGGCCAGGCCAACGTGCTCGGCGTCGCCGGCACCTGGAAGGACCTGACCGACAACGTCAACTTCATGGCGTCGAACTTGACCGCGCAGGTACGCAACATCGCCGGCGTCACCACCGCGGTCGCCAATGGCGACCTGTCGAAGAAGATCACGGTGGACGTGCGCGGCGAAATCCTCGAGCTGAAGGACACCATCAACACGATGGTGGACCAGCTCAACGCCTTCGCCGGCGAAGTGACGCGCGTGGCGCGCGAGGTCGGCACCGAAGGCAAGCTCGGCGGCCAGGCCGAGGTGCGCGGCGTTGCTGGCACCTGGAAGGATCTGACCGACAGTGTCAACTCGATGGCCTCGAACCTGACCGCGCAGGTCCGCAACATCGCGGAGGTTGCGACCGCGGTCGCGAAGGGCGACCTGTCTAAGAAGATCACGGTGAACGTGTCGGGCGAAATCCTTCAGCTGAAGGAAACGCTCAACACCATGGTCGACCAGCTCAACGCCTTCGCCGGCGAAGTGACGCGCGTGGCGCGCGAGGTCGGCACTGACGGCAAGCTCGGCGGCCAGGCCGAAGTGCCCGGCGTCGCCGGCACCTGGAAGGATCTGACCGACAGCGTCAACTCGATGGCCGGTAACCTCACGGCACAGGTCCGCAACATCGCCGAGGTCGCGACCGCGATCGCCGGCGGCGACCTGTCGCGCAAGATCACGGTCGACGTGCGCGGCGAGATTCTTCAGCTGAAGGAAACGCTGAACACGATGGTCGACCAGCTCAACCGCTTCGCGGGCGAGGTGACGCGCGTGGCGCGCGAGGTCGGCACCGACGGCAGCCTTGGCGGCCAGGCCAACGTGCCCGGCGTCGCCGGTACCTGGAAGGATCTGACCGACAGCGTCAACTCGATGGCCGGCAATCTCACGGCGCAAGTCCGCAACATCGCGGAAGTGACGACCGCCGTGGCGCGCGGCGACCTGTCACGCAAGATCACGGTCGACGTGAAGGGCGAAATCCTCGAGCTGAAGAACACCATCAACACGATGGTCGACCAGCTCAACGCCTTCGCCGGCGAAGTGACGCGCGTGGCGCGCGAAGTCGGCACCGAGGGCAAGCTCGGCGGCCAGGCTGAAGTGCCCGGCGTCGCCGGCACCTGGAAGGACCTGACCGACAACGTCAACTTCATGGCGTCGAACCTGACCGCGCAGGTCCGCAACATCGCCGAGGTCGCGACCGCGATTGCCGGCGGCGACCTGTCGAAGAAGATCACGGTGGACGTGCGCGGCGAGATCCTGCTGCTCAAGGACACCCTGAACACGATGGTCGAGCAGCTGCGCTCCTTCGCCGCCGAAGTGACGCGCGTGGCGCGCGAGGTCGGCACCGAGGGACGGCTGGGCGGCCAGGCCGTGGTGCCCGGCGTCGGCGGCACCTGGAAGGACCTCACCGACAACGTCAACCTGCTGGCCGCGAACCTGACCACGCAGGTCCGCAACATCGCCGAGGTGACCACCGCTGTGGCGCGCGGCGACCTGTCGCGCAAGATCACGGTCGACGTGAAGGGCGAGATCCTCGAGCTGAAGAACACCATCAACACGATGGTCGACCAGCTCAACGCCTTCGCCGGCGAGGTGACACGCGTGGCGCGCGAAGTCGGCACCGAGGGCAAGCTCGGCGGCCAGGCCGAGGTGCGCGGCGTCGCCGGCACCTGGAAGGATCTCACCGACACCGTCAACGTCATGGCGGCGAACCTGACCGAGCAGGTGCGCGGCATCGTCAAGGTGGTGACCGCGGTCGCCAACGGCGACCTGAAGCAGAACCTGACGGTGAAGTCGAAGGGCGAGGTGGCCGCGCTCGCCGACACCATCAACAACATGACCGAGACGCTCGCGACCTTCGCCGAGCAGGTCACCAGCGTGGCGCGCGAGGTCGGCGTCGAGGGACGGCTCGGCGGTCAGGCCAACGTGCCCGGCACCGCCGGCACCTGGAAGGATCTGACCGGCAACGTCAACCTGCTGGCGGCGAACCTGACCTCCCAGGTGCGCGCGATCGCGGAAGTAGCGACCGCCGTGACCAAGGGCGACTTGACGCGCTCGATCCAGGTCGACGTACGCGGCGAGGTCGCCGAGCTCAAGGACAACATCAACACGATGATCGGCAACCTCCGTCTCACCACGGAGCGCAACACCGAGCAGGACTGGCTGAAGACCAATCTGGCGCGCTTCACCAACATGCTGCAGGGCCAGCGCGATCTTGCGACCGTCGGCCGTCTGCTGCTGACGGAGCTGGCGCCGCTGATCAACGCGCATATGGGCGTGATCTACCAGGTCGACAATCCCGAGAATGCGCAGCTGCGGCTGTTGTCGGCCTATGCCAGCGACAGCAGCAACCCGCATCCGCAAATCGTCCAGTTCGGCGAGGGATTGATCGGTCAGTGCGCGCTCGACAAGCGGCAGCGCTTTGTCTCCGATATTCCCGGCGATGCGGTGCCGATCAATTCGGCGTTGATGCGGGTCATGCCGAAGAACCTCGTCGTGTTCCCGGTGCTGTTCGAGAACCAGGTCAAGGCGGTGATCGAGCTGTCCTCGATCTCCTCGTTCACGACGTCGCAGATCACCTTCCTCGAACAGCTCACCGACAGCATCGGCATCGTGCTCAACAGCATCGAGGCGACGATGCAGACCGAGGCGCTGCTCAAGCAGTCGCAACAGCTCGCCGGCGAGCTGCAGACCCAGCAGAAGGAATTGCAGCAGACCAACGATCAGCTCGAGCAGAAGGCCCAGCAGCTCGCCGAGCGCAACGTCGACGTCGAGCGCAAGAACCAGGAAATCGAGCAGGCGCGGCGCGCGCTGGAAGAGAAGGCGACCGAGCTGTCGCTGACCTCGAAGTACAAGTCCGAATTCCTCGCCAACATGTCGCACGAGCTGCGGACGCCGCTGAACTCGATCCTGATCCTTGGCCAGCAACTCACCGAGAATCCAGACGGCAATCTGACCGGCAAGCAGGTCGAGTTCGCCCGCACCATTCATGGTGCCGGCACCGACCTGTTGAACCTGATCAGCGACATCCTCGATCTCTCCAAGATCGAGTCCGGCACGGTGACAGTCGATGCCGAGGAAATTCTGACGTCGAGCCTGCTTGAGACGGTAGGACGGCCGTTCCGGCACGAGGCGGAGAACCGGCATCTCGCCTTCAGCATCGATGTCGACGCCAATCTTGCGCGCAGCATGGTCACCGACTCCAAGCGGCTGCAGCAGGTGCTGAAGAACCTGCTCTCGAACGCGTTCAAGTTCACCGCGGAGGGCGGTGTCAGCCTGACGGTGTCGGCCGCGCTCGGCGGCTGGAGCGCCGAGCATCCGATCCTCAACGCGGCGCCCGCCGTCGTTGCGTTCGAGGTGTCGGATACCGGCATCGGCATTCCCCAGGAGAAGCAGAAGCTGATCTTCGAGGCGTTCCAGCAGGCCGACGCCGGCACCAGCCGCAAATATGGCGGCACCGGTCTTGGCCTTGCCATCAGCCGCGAGCTGGCGGGCCTGCTTGGCGGCGAGATCCATCTGCGCAGCGCACCAGGCAAGGGCTCGACCTTCACGCTCTATCTGCCGCTCAAATATGCCGGACCGTCGGCCGGGCTGCGCCCGCAGGCTCAGCCGCTACAGATGCCGCACACCACGGCACCGTCGCTGCAGGCAGCGGGCACGCAGGAGCGTGTGATCGAGCAGCTTCCGGATGACCGGCTCAATCTCGAGCCCGGCGACACCATCCTTTTGATCGTCGAGGACGATCCGCATTACGCGCGCGTCCTGATCGATCTGGCGCGCGACAAGGGCTTCAAGGTTCTGGTCGCAGCCCGCGGCGCCGAGGCGCTCGATCTCGCCAAGCAGTTCCAGCCGAGCGCGGTCTCGCTCGACGTCTTCCTGCCGGACATGCTGGGCTGGACCGTGCTGAGCCAGCTCAAGCACAATCCACTGACCCGTCACATTCCGGTCCAGATCATTACGCTCGACGAGGACCGGCAACACGCGCTGGCCCGCGGCGCCTTCTCCTTCGTCAACAAGCCGACCACGACCGAAGGCGTCAGCGCAGCGCTGTCGCAGATCAAGGAATACGCGAGACCCCGCCGCAAGCGCCTGCTGATCGTGGAGGATAATGCGGCGGAACAGCTCAGCATCACCGAGCTGCTCGGGCACGAGGATATCGAGATCGTGACCAGCGGCACCGGGGCAGGGGCGCTCTCGACGCTGCGCGAAAATCCGTGCGACTGCGTCGTGCTCGATCTACGGCTGCCCGACATGAGCGGTTTCGAGGTGCTGGATCAGATCCGCCAGGACGAAATGCTCTCCAATATTCCCGTTGTCGTGTTTACGGGCCGGGAACTTTCGGCCGAGGAAGACGCGGAACTGCACACGATGGCGCGCAGCATCGTCGTCAAGGGTGTGGAATCGCCGGAACGGCTGCTCGATGAAACGTCACTGTTCCTGCACCGTGTGATCACGGAATTGCCCGTCGAAAAACAGAGAATGCTGGAGAAGCTCAACAGTTCCGATGAGGATCTGATTGGCAAGACGGCGCTGCTGGTCGACGACGACGCCCGCAACATCTTCGCGCTGTCGAGCGTGCTGGAACGGCGCGGTATGAAGGTGTTGACCGCGACAACGGGTCATGAGGCGATCTCGCTGGTCGAATCCAACCCGAAGATCGCGATCGTGCTGATGGACATCATGATGCCGCAGATGGACGGTTACCAGACCATCGGCGCTATCAGGCAAAATCCCGCCTTTTTGCGGTTGCCGATCATTGCGCTGACCGCGAAGGCGATGAAGGGCGACCGCGAGAAATGCCTGGAGGCAGGCGCGTCCGACTATCTGGCGAAACCCGTCAACACCGAGCAACTGCTGCTGGCGATCCGCATGTGGCTGCACCGCTGATCGGCGATCGAATATGATGGACCATGAAAAGGTAAACATCCTTCTGGTCGATGACCAGCCGGCCAAGCTGCTGGCTTATGAGGTGATCCTGAAGGAGCTCGGCGAAACGCTTGTCGCCGCATCGTCGGGCCGCGAAGCGCTCGAATTCCTGCTCAAGAACGAAGTCGCGGTCATCCTGGTCGACGTCTGCATGCCCGAGCTCGACGGCTTCGAGCTCGCAGCGATGATCCGCGAGCATCCGCGTTTCCAGAAGACCGCGATGATCTTCATCTCGGCGATCCAGGTCAGCGATATCGACCGGCTGCGCGGCTACGAGATGGGCGCGGTCGATTACGTGCCGGTGCCCGTCGTGCCCGAGGTGCTGCGGGCGAAGATCCGCGTGTTCGCCGAGCTCTACCGCAAGACCCGCCAGCTCGAACGCCTCAATTCCGAGCTCGAGGACCGTGTGCGCGCGCGCACCGCCGAGCTCGAGCAGTCGACCACGCGGCTGGTCGAAAGCGAGGCGCGCCGCAGCATGGCGATTGCCGCCGGCAAGATGGGCTCGTGGGACTGGGATTGGGTCAACGGCGACTGGATGTGGGACGAGGGGCAATACAAGATCTTCGGCGTTGACCCGAAATCCTTCGCGCTGACCTCCGACAATATCCAGGCGCTGTTTCACCCCGACGATGTCGAAGAACTACGGCAAGCCTGGGCCGGGTTCGGTGACGGGCAGACGTCGTATGAAGCCGAATTCCGCGTCATGCGGCCGGACGGCGAGGTGCGCTGGTGTGTCGGCACGGCTGCGGCGACCAGCGACAGGAATGGCAGGGTGGTGCGGGTCAGCGGCGTCACCGTCGACATCACCGATCGCAAGAAGGCCGAGGAACGGCAGACCCTCCTGACCCGCGAGGTCGACCATCGCGCCAAGAACGCCCTCGCGCTGGCGCAATCGATCGTGCGGCTGACGCGCGCGCAGAACGTCACCGCCTATGTGCGGGCGGTCGAGGGCCGCATCACGGCGCTGGCGCGCGTCCATACTGTGTTGTCGCTGTCGAGCTGGCAGGGCGCCGAAGTCCGCCGGCTAGTGACCGAGGAGATCGCGCCCTATTCCGAGGCCGGGCAGATCCAGATCGCCGGCGGCGAGGTGCAGTTGCAGCCCGCGACCGCACAGACGCTGGCGTTGGCGCTGCATGAGCTCGTCACCAACTCCGCGAAATACGGCAGCCTGTCGGTGTTGTCGGGCCGGCTCGCGATCACCTGGGAAGTGCACGACGAGACGCTGATCCTGGCTTGGGTGGAATCCGGCGGGCCGCTGGTGACCAAACCGAAGCAGAAAGGTTTCGGCACGCGAAGCGTGATCGCCAGCATCGAGACCCAGCTCGGCGGACGGGCCGACTTCGACTGGCGCGCCGAAGGCCTAATATGCCGGCTCACGGTTCCTCTCAAGCCGCCGCTTGGAGAGACGCCGGCGTTTCGCGAGCCGTCGGCAGCCGAGCGCAAGCCTGTGGTCATTTCCAGAGCCGTGTAGCGCAACTCGCGAAGCGCGCGTCGATTGATGTGACGACGTCTCCCCAACGGACATTGATGCGACGACATTGTGAACGCGGCCGGCGGTCGAATTGCGCTATGAGCAGCACGACTGACAGGGACATCGCGCGAGGAGCTTATGCGTAAGGCCAATCTTGCCGGCGTCAGCGTTGCCGCCGTTATCCTCGCAGCCATCAGCATCACGCGATCGGGCGCCGAACCCGTGCTCAGAGGTGCCGAGGCCTTTGGCGACTGGCAGCGCGACAAGCCCGGCACGGTGCGCCTGATCACACCGCAGGACCTGCCCAGGCCGGGCGCAACGGCCTCCAGCAGCAATTCGTCGCGCGTCGTGCAGCGACCCACCTCGGCGGTGCTGCAGGTGCCGGGAGGGTTCAAGATCGAGTTGTTTGCAAGCGGGCTGAACGGGCCGCGGATCATCCGGACTGCGCCCAATGGCGATATCTTTGTCGTGGAGACCAGCTCCGGCCGCATTCGTATCCTGCGCGGCGCCGACGGCGCCACCAAGCCTGCGACCAATGACGTCTACGCAACCGGATTGAACCGGCCGTTTGGCATCGCGTTCTTTCCAAGCGGCGACAATCCGCAATGGCTCTATGTCGCCAATACCGACAGCGTCGTGCGCTTTGCCTACCGCAACGGTGACCTCAAGGCGTCGGGAAAGCCCGAGACCATCGTCGCAAATCTTCCGCACGGCTACGACCATTTCACGCGCGACATCGTGTTCACGCCCGACGACAAGCGGATGCTGGTATCGGTCGGCTCTGCCGGCAACGCAGGCGAGGGTCTTGGCCGGCCTCCGGATGGCATCGAGGCCTGGAGCCGCGACCACGCACTTGGCGCGGCCTGGGGGGCCGAGACCGACCGCGCCGCGGTGCTCGCCTTTGATCCTAACGGCAAGAACCAGAAGCTGTTCGCCACGGGAATCCGCAACTGCGTGGGCCTCGCTATCCAGCCCGGAAGCGGCACGCCGTGGTGCTCGACCAACGAGCGCGACGGCCGCGGCGATAACCTCGTTCCCGACTATGTAACGCGGGTCCGCGAGGGCGCGTTCTATGGCTGGCCGTGGTACTACATCGGCGCCAATGAAGACCCGGCGCATGCCGGCGCGCGACCCGACCTCAAGGACAAGGTGACGGTGCCCGACGTCCTGCTGCAGGCCCACTCGGCCTCGCTCGGCTTGACCTTCTACACCGGCAGCAGCTTTCCGCCTGAATATCGCGGCGATGCCTTTGCGGCCGAACACGGTTCGTGGAATCGGTCGAAGCGTACCGGCTACAAGGTCATCCGCATCAGGCTGAAGGACGGGGTGCCGACCGGCGAGTACGAGGATTTCGTCACAGGCTTTGTCATCGGCGACAATCAGGTCTGGGGCCGACCGGTCGGGGTGACCGTGGCGCGTGACGGCGCGCTGCTGGTCTCGGAAGACGGCAACGGCACGATCTGGCGCGTTAGCCACGAATAGCGGTTCGATAGTCAGTCAGCCGCTGCGGCACCGGCAGCTATCCCAGTCCATCCTTGAGGCCGTATTCCTCGTAGATGGTCAGCGGATCGGTATCCGGAAACAACCGGCACTTGGCCTGCGCAAGATGCAGCGTGACGGCGCCGGCTTCACATCTCGAGGTCAGGATTTTCCGGACATCCTCCATATGCGCGCGCGGCTGATGTTTCGACGGCAGCTGCTCGAGCGCGACCAGCGCCGTGGCCAGGGCCTCCGTGACCACCCAATCGTCGTGTCCGGTAATTCCCTTTCGCGGCATCACCACACCCTCCGTAGCACCGGCTGCGACATTGTAGCGCGAGATGGGTGGGGGCTGTCATCAGCCAACATGGGCAGGCGGCGGGGGAACCGGTTCGAGTTGGGCCTGCGCTTTGCGCGGCGTCTCGACATCGTCGTGGAGGCCGCACGGCTCGATCGCCGGCGCCTGCTGTCATGGATCGTCGCCTGGACCGGCTTGTCGGCGGCCTGGTTTCTCGGTGACGGCGATCCGTTGGCCGAGATCGACCTTGCGATCGCACCGCTTGCCGCCGCCGAACTCGACCGAACAGGCTAGCGTTTGTGGAAGCTTACGCGGCCATCGCGGCGGTGGTCAGTGAAACACTGAGAATCCGCCACTTCGAGGTGTCGAAGAAGTAGGCGGCCTTGATGTGCGCGGAGGCTGAATCAGGGGCCTGAATCACCGTGTGGAATTTCCGCGTCCCATCACTCAGCGAAATCCGGAATGTCTGCATTGGTCATACCTCCACGCGCGGATGCTGCGGCAAGGAGGGTTAATATCCGGTTGCCATTGACGGAGCGTGCGCATCGCGCTCGCTTCCTACGCGGTTGCTTTCCTAAGTCGACGCCGATGTCGGGCATTGCCGCTTCAAGGATGCCCCCGAGGCTGTCGCGAGGCGGATCGCGGAGTTCATCCGCGAGACATGATCGCGCGTGTGCTAGGCCGAGGGCAGGCTCGCGATTTCGCTGAGGCGACTTTCAGCTTCGCCAAGTCTGGCTCGCGATCGCGGCAACTGAGAGCACAACGGGAAGGGACGGCCGTAGGTCACGTGACGTCACCGGCCGTCAGAACGGCAGCCGCCGCGAAACCGATCTCGACGCCCGCAAATCTGAGGTGATGAGACAGTCGCGTGGAACATGAGATGGTCGTCTGATGGAAAGAGAGTGGCTTCATTGCCGAACAATACAGCGACGACATTGAAATTCCTGGCACCGTCGGAGCAGCTAGCCGCAAATGGTCGCCGTTTCAACGGCTCTATGGCCGAACGAATTTCGTAAAATGCCGGGCGCCAACAGGATGACGAAGAGAGCGCTATGATCTCCATGTGTGTGCGCAAGGCGCACACACATGGATCGGATCGGCCTTAAGCGATCCCGCTATCTTTGCAAAAGCTGCATGATATGGAGCATCGCGAGGAGGCCGAGCCGAGGTTTCGCATGCTTGATCAACTCCAGAGTGCGGTCCACGTCTTCGGACCGACGATGCCGTCGACCTTCAAGGGGTTACCATCGAAATCAACACCGAATCCCTGGAACGCTTTCACCGCGGCCTCAGTGAGCGGGCCGAAATCGCCGTCAACGGGCCCAGGATCAAGATTGGGGTCCGAGAAGGATTTGAGTATATCCTGCAGGAGTCTCACGCCACTACCCTTCGAGCCCTTCTTGACCGTGTCGGGCGTTAGCCTGTGCCAAGTTTGCTGACCCACGATGCCGTCAATGACCAGGGGAAATGAGAAGGCGTTGAAATGCCCCACGGAGCGATCATTCTGATAACTCCTGACGGCAAAGTCGGTCACATGACCAAAGATGCCGTCGTCTGTTCCGACGGCGAGGTAATATCTTTCGATCAAGGCTTTCTGTGCCTTCTTAACCGCATCACCTTTCGAGCCTAACTTGATGATAGGATCGGCCATAGCAATCACTCCATTGGTTACAGGTGCAATGATTGGTATTTTAGCCAACTTAAGCGCGTATAATACGCGTCTACTATCTTAGCGTGGGGACGAACGATCTACAACCTTCAGCTAACGGGCCGATCGCAAGCACGTGGTGGTGTGCCGAATCTAGACGCCGGTTTGTGGGTGAGGGAAGAAATGGCGAGCTCTGATCCAACAAGACAGTCTCCTGCCCAAACGGTCTGCTGCCCATGTTGGCACCTGCGCACATCGAGAGGCGACGCACGAGTGCGGACGGCTTCAGATGTGCGAAGTGCGCCGCCGCCTATCGGCTAGTTGTGGCGAACGGAGACGTAAACTAGACGACCCTAAGAATTCACGACCTGGCTGGAAGCACAGCCATATGTCTCTCGCAACCGTTGAAGCAGCACGCCCTCCGTTTGGCGCTGTTCGAATTCATCACCTGCAAGCCACTCATCAATCGTTCGCACGCGCCCGAACTGAGCACGGAAGCCCGACTCATGCTCCCAAATGGTGCCCCACATAGAGATCGTGCCGATTGCAAGAGCTACTGCACTTCGCTGGTCGGCGGACGGAAGCAGCGGAGGCGACCGCCACATCCTGGCGAGCTCTCTTCGTGCTGATGCGCTCGCAAGGAAGCTATTGACCAAGTCCTTGGTCTTGAGCGCAAACACACCGGCATGACCGCCACGGCTCAAATTGCCACCGGACATCGGTTCTTCAGGGTGCCAATGGCGCCAGCTGTGGGGGCCAAACAGGTTCCCGCCCCAAGAGACAACCCAATACCGGTGGCCTACAATCTCGCCGACAGCAAAGCTCATGCAGGTTCCTTTTCTGGAACTTTCGTCGGGGCCGCAGGGACACCCGGCGGTTCAGGGTTGATCACGGGCTCATTCAAAGGGACGACTTCATGTCGCCGAAGAGGTTCACCGATATCGGGTTCCATCGCTATTGCCTACTTGTTCCGCTAATGCGGAAAAAGTTGTCAAACTGGGTTGGTTCTTAAAAATTACTCCGCAAATCTCGTGCCAAATATGTTGTATTAAATGGTAACGATTTGAGGCGATAGGTCAAGCAGTGACGCCATCCGCGGCATGCCGGTGCTTGCGATCTGGGGCGAAGCCGATGGCACGTTGCACGCCGAACAATTCCTGCCGCCGTTTTCCGCGATCTTCCCCGCGGCGCGGGTCCAGCCTCTCGCGGGCGTCGGGTATTGCTGCTTCGACCTGATCGTGGAGTTCATCCGGCAGACCTGACAGCACGTCGATCAACGAGGGCACGGAGTTCCACGAGAGCACGGACGACAACTCCGGAGCCCGGTTGTGCCTCGGACGACACTCGCGTCGAGGCCATCTCGCTGCTAACCTTTCGGCATTACTTTCAGCTCCGGAAGGAGATTTTGTGACCACCTACATTGGAACGCTCGGCGACGACAACCACACGGCCGCTGCTGGTGAGGACGTCCTTTACGGTCTGGACGGCAACGATACGCTCGCCGCGACGATGACCGGGAGCGTTGTCTATGGCGGCAATGGCAACGACAGTCTCAGTTCGAGTTCTTTTCATAACGACACTGTCTATGGTGGCGAAGGCAATGACACGCTTTCCGGCTACGACGCCACCTTAACGGGAGATGGCGGCGACGACTCGATCCAGGCGTCGGGGGCATCGCCTACGGTGGCGAAGGCAATGATATAATCTCAACGGGCTGGGATGGTTTTTTCGACACGGGTCGCGCTTATGGCGGCCTCGGTAACGACACCATCACTGGACACGGCTCCGCGATCGACGGCGGTGGCGGCGACGACACGATCGGTGACGGGCCCATCGGCCTAAGCGGCCTCATTGTCATCCAGGGTGGCGACGGAAACGACGCGATCATCATCAGCGGGTCTGGGTCATCCAACGAAACCGTGATGGCCTACGGAGGACAGGGCAACGACAGCATCTACGGCGGACAATCTGCGGACATCCTCATCGGTGATCAGGGCGTCGACCTCCTCGAAGGCAATGCGGGCAACGATTATCTCTACATGCCTTCCGGCGGCGGCACCGCCTATGGCGGCGACGGCAACGACGTCGCCGTCGGCTCCAACGCCTACGACGTTCTGATTGGCGATGCCGGCGACGATACCGCCTACGGCTACGAAGGTAACGACTACCTCTACGGCGGGGCCGGCAACGACGTGATGTATGGCGGCGACGGCACAGATGTGCTGTTGGGCGGCGCCGGAAACGACTATTTCGATGGCGGCGCCGGCGTGAATTACTATTTCGGCGGAAACGGCGGCGGTCCGGGCACCGGCGTGGGCAACGACACCTTCGTTGTCACCGACGTTCCCGGGGTGCAGGTCGTGCAGGACTGGACGCCGGGCTTGGACGTCGTGCAATTGAACGGCTCCGGCTTCGCGTCCTTCGCCGACGTGCTCTCGCACTCATATCAGAACGGCGCTTACTTCGTGGTCCAGATTGATGCCGACACCGCGATCTGGCTGAACGGTGCAACGGCAGCTACGGTCACGGCGGCGAACTTCAACATCGTGAGCTAGCGGACCGCTGATCGATCACGCCAACAACAGGATCACGTTGCATCTGGCCGAGAGCTCACCGGCGCGTTGGCGTTGTGCCGGCCGGCGCCTCCTGCTGCGCTGATACTCGCCGGCGACCACCGGACATCGGCGACGACCCGGCCATCATTCGGAGCAGTGCGATCCGGCCCTGGCTTTTCTCCCCAGCCGCCGGGATCGCGCTTGCGAAGCAGGGGGCCCGATGAAATAGTACGCATTTTAAGGTTGCATTCGGGGGTATTTATGACGGTTGTCAGCGACTTCACCGCAATTTTGTCCGGCAACTCATGGTGGGGCAATTCGGTTTCGGGAGCGTCGCTTCCTGGCAGGCCTGCATTCGTCAGCTTTTCGTTCGACACAACCATTTCGGCGGCCGAGCTTGCTTCGTCAGATACCCAGGCCTTCAAGAACAGCCTTCGACCCTTTACCGAGGACGAGAAGGCCGTCGCGCGGGCGGCGTTGCAACAATGGGCGGCCGCAAGCGGTCTGGTTTTTCTCGAGGTGCCCGCAGGTCTCGGCGATATCCGATTCACGACGGCAGATTTCTCTACCGACCCCAAATACGCCATTTACAGCGGATTTGGGTATTACCCGAACGTATCGATCAACTACGACTACGACAATCAAATCGGCGGCGACGTGTTCGTCCAGTATGGCCGCGTCGCTATCGGGCTAATGCTGCATGAAATCGGACACGCGATCGGCTTCAAGCATCCGTTTGATGGCGATCCGACGCTGACGCCGAGTCTCGACGATAAATCCCAGACGGTGATGAGCTATACCGGTACGCAACCGACGCACCTCGGACCGCTGGACCTTCAAGCGGTTGCATACCTGTACAATGGACCAGGCACCGGCGGATCCCAGGATTCAGCCTGGCAATGGACCGGCTACGCCACACTCATTCAGGTCGGGACGGGCGGTAACGACATCTTTCGCGGCTTCAATACGGGTGACGTTATCTCGGGAGCCGCTGGCGACGACGTTGCCATGCTCAACGACGGCAACGATCAGATGTTCGGTGGCCTCGGCAACGACAGCATCCACGGTGATGCGGGCAACGACCTGCTGTCGGGCGACGACGGCAACGATACTCTGTTCGGCGATGCCGGGAATGACGCATTGCGGGGCGGGGCGGGAGCCGACGTGCTCTACGGAGGCGACGGCCTCGATGTGATCGACGCCGGATCGGGCAACGATGTCGTCTATGGCGGTGCAGGTGACGACACACTCACGGGCGGCGACGGAAACGATGTCCTCCAGGGCGACGCCGGCACCGACTTTTTCAATTTCTCCGCGCCCCGGGCGGCCTACAGCATTTCGATCTATGGTGGCACCACCGTGGTCGTCGATGGCGTCGACGGCACGGATACGGTCTACAGCGGGGAGTATCTGAATTTCGCTGACGGCAATTATGCCGTCGGCGGCCTGGTGGCCAACACGCTGTTTTCCCCGGTCGATCCCTCGGGGCCGGCAACGAACGACCTTCTCTACGGCGGCGCGGGCAACGACACCCTGGCAGGCGGGGCTGGAGCTGACGTTCTGGTCGGGCTGGCCGGCAACGACACGGCTTACGGCGGCACCAGCAACGACTACTTCTATGGCGGCGACGGCAACGACGTGTTCTCCGGCGGCGCCGGGGTCGACGTCCTTGTGGCCGGCAACGGCAATGACGTCGCCTATGGTGGCGACGATCAGGACTACCTCTATGGCGGCGCCGGTAACGATGTTCTGGTTGGCGGCGGCGGCGTCGACGTGCTGCTTGGCGAAACCGGCGACGACTACCTATACGGCGGAGACGGTGGTGACTATTTCTACGGTGACGTCGGCAACGACACCGGCTTCGGCGGAGGCGGCAACAACATCTTCGTGATGGCGGCAGGCAACGACGTCGCGACCGGTGAAGATGGTCAGGACTATTTTTACATGGGAGACGGCGACGACATCATGTACGGCGGCGCCGGCGTTGACGTCCTGCTCGGCGAGGCCGGAAACGACACATTCGATGGAGGCGCCGGAACTGACTACCTGTTCCTTGGCCCCGGCGGGAATGACAAGGTGCTGTTCAATGCGAATTCGGGCGTCGATGTCGTGAATGACTTCGAGGTCGCAAACGACCTGATCGCGCTTCAAGGAACGATGCTGACGAGCTTTGATCAAGTGCTCGCCGCTACGACGGACTACGGTTCGTTCTCCATTGTTACGGCCGACGCGAACACGGCCATTTGGCTGATCGGCGTGAACAAGAGCCAGCTCCTGGCAACGGACTTTACGTTCTCCTAGGGCGTTTTCGAGCGAAGTGGCTACCGGTTCGCGTGAAGAAAACGCGTCAAAACAAGAATCTGGAGCCTCGTTCCGATTCCATCGGAACAGGGAAAATGCCTCTACAGGGGCGGAATGCGGAAGCGCGTCATGCGCGCGCTCTCGCAGCGACAACCCGTCTAAGGGCCATCGATCTCCTGCTGTCTGACCAGATCTGTCATCAAGACGAGCAATTCACGGCCGAAACGATCGCCATCGATCGCCGATGGGTTGGCAAGCAGACCTTCCATCTTGTGGGTCCAATCCGGGCCGGCAGAGAAGCCGGCATAGGCCATCGACCAATCCGGGAAGCGCCGCGGTGTCGAAGGCCTGAAGGTCAGAAGGGTGATGTCCCGGTGCCTGACATCGCATTCGATCGCGTTGAAGATTTCCTCGACAGCAGCCCGCTCACCTTCGAGGACCTGGCAAAAATAACCCTCGCTGAAGAGCAGTGCGCCGGTCACGCCGAGCCTGGCATTCTTCGAGCGCGACTGCGCGAGTATGCTGCGAATGATCTCGCTCGCGGAACTGTCGCGCACATTGCTGTTGCTGCGACTGACATAGATTAACTCATGCTCGGATTGCGACATCGATAGGTGCCTCCGGAGGATTCGCGGCTCACATGAAAAGCGGCTGCGTCACGCCGGCGCACCGTACGGAAATCTGAAACAGTCGATCTTGATGGAAACCAACCGCTGACTTTTTGGCTGTTAGCGCGTTTCAACACCAAAATGGATTCCGGGGAACCACGGGGGAGTGGCGGAAGGGGGGGCCGGTCAACCGATTTGACATCGCAGTTCTTTTTGTCACAGCTGGATCAAAATCCACGGTCCCGGCTACGGACGCGCAACTGGCACCACGTGATTCGATGAGAATTTAGCCGCCCCAAGCCTTTCAACGTGTGCAACGCGCGCGCTGACGCAAAGCATCGCACTTCAGCCGCAAGGGGACTAGACGCGATCCCGTGTCGCCCAGACGAACAGCACAAACGCGACGACCACGCCCACCACGATCAACATCCAGTTCTGGCCTTCGAACCCAAGGATGTGGAATGGCTGTATTAGAAATTGCACCGGACGCCCCTTTTTAGGGCACAGTACGGTCTTTTAAGCCGGAAATATACTATTTGTGTATTTCTGTTCGAGCGAACGATCCTGCCTGTATTACTATGCCGCTCAATTCACCTCGGTCTCCAACCGGTTCTCGAGTCGATAGCCAACCCCCGATTCGGTGACCAGCAGGCGCGGCTGGTTGGGATCGGTCTCGATCTTCTGGCGCAGCTTGCGTACCAGGATACGCAGGTACTGAATGTTGTCCCGCTGATTGCCCGTCCATATCTCCTTAAGCAACTGGTCGTGCGTGACCACCAGACCGACATGCGTCGCAAGTACGTGAAGCAGCCGGTACTCCTTACGCGTCAGTTTGATTCTGGCAGTATTGAGCTCGACGGTCCGGCTAACGAGATCGACGGAGAGCGGCCCGACCACAACGACGGGATTCTCCGTCGCGCTCTTGAAGTAGCGGCGCAAGGCGGCGTCACTGCGCGCAAGCAGTTCAGCCATGCCGAACGGCTTGACGACGTAGTCGTCCGCGCCTGCCTGCAGCAGGCGGACCTTTTCAGTTTCGTCGGCTTCGACGGAGAGTACGATCACCGGGACGTTTGACCACGAGCGCAGCCGTTCCAGCGTTTCGCTGCCGTGCAGGTCGGGCAGAGCCAGGTCGAGGATCACGAGGTCGGGCGCGTTGAATGTCGCGATCTTCAGCCCCTCGGCGGCGTTCTCGGCCTCGGCCACGGAGAAGCCGTGGATCTCGAAGCCCGCACGCAGGAAGCGCCGGATCTTGGGCTCGTCGTCGATCAGCAGGACGAGATTCCGAGAATTACTCATCGTCGTAGGTCGCCAGTTCCCGGTCCGAGGTCTGCAACGCCGGTAGCAAGATCGATGCCGTCGTCCCTAGACCCTGGCCGCGACTCATCAATTCAACGCTACCGCCATGCGCCCTGATGAAGGTCGATGCGATCCAGAAGCCGAGTCCCGAGCCGGGGACGCTTGTCTGATGGCGTGGGCTTCGGAACGACTTGCGGCCGAGCTGGAGCTGCTCGTCGGGCGTGACGCCGATCCCCTGGTCGATGATCGACATCACGACGCGCCCGGAGGCATGCCGGGTCTGCACGGAAATTGTCGACCCGGACGGAGAGTATTTGGCGGCGTTTTCCAGCAGCTGGCCGCAGGCCTCCTCGATCAGACCGGTATCGACATTGAGCAGCGGGAGGTCGTCGTCGAATCCGATCTCGATCCGGTGCGCCGCCAGCCGCCGCGCACGGGTCTTGAGTGCGGCGTTGACGATGTCGCTTGGGTCGGACCATTCGAGACGGGGCGTCAGCCCGCCGGCCGTCACGCGCGTTGCGTTCAGCAGATTGCGGATGTAGCCGTCGAGCCGGGCGACCTCGTCGGTGACAGCTTCGACCAGCGAGCCGAGCCGATCGTCGGTAGCGACGGCCGGCATCGCGCTCATGACGCTGACCGATCCCTGAATGGCGGCAAGCGGCGAGCACAGCTCGTGCGAGAGCGTGCCGTGGAAGGCGTCCCGCAACAGTTCGGCCTGCAGATGCAGCCGGGCATCGTCCATCGCCTTGCCGATATCGAGCCGCTGCAGCGTCAGCGAGACCTCCTCGAGCACCGCCTCGATCCTTGCGGTTCGGCTTCCGATCGCATCGCGCGGGCTGCGCCCGACATTGATGGCGATGACGCCGTGCACCACCGTGTTCGAGCCGATGGCGCGCAGCAGCCAGACATCCTGTGTCGGCTCATCGACGATATTGCCCGCCGTCTTGGTGGCGGTGGCCGTCATGGCCGCGACAGCTTCCTGGACCGCGGGCGGGGTGAGCCCCGACTCCGGCAAGGATTCGAAATGCCCGTCGGAAGATGCGACGAACAGTGCCGCGCGCTGACCGAGCGTGTTCGATAAATAGTGGCTGATAGCGTCGATCAGATCGGAGATGGTGAAACAGGCGGCGAGTCGCTTCGAGAGTTCATAGAGGTGCTGGATTTCCCGCTCGCGACGCCGCAGCCGCTCGGTCTCCTGGCGCAGGCGCGATGCCAAATTGCTGCTTGCCAGTGCGACGACGAGGAAGACGAGGAGGTCGATGGCTTCCTGCGGATTGTCGACCCGAAGGCTGTAAAGCGGGGCGAAAAAAAAGAAATCCGCCGCGGCGATCGCCATCAGCGACGCCAGCGTGCCCGACCAGACGCCCCACCGGGTCGCCGCAAAGATGACCGGGATCAGATAGGCGATCGGGACCAGATTTGCCGCAACCGGCCCCTCCAGCACGAACATGACTGCCGTGACCGCGCCGATCAATCCGGTCGACCAGAGCAGAGGCAGGAAATCCCGCCGCATCACCGACGATGGTCGTTCATCGGATTTCGATACGAATGGTAGCCCGGCTTCGCCCGGGCGCGCGCTAACGTCTGCGAGCCGTTGAAGCAGGGGCAGGGAATCAATCAAGGATTTCGCCTTCGTAGAGAAAGACACCGGAAGATCCTCGCAATGGCCTTCCCGGCCAGCACGAAATCCACCCCGGCAACATCCGACAGAAACGTGGGGGCGAGGGCGTTGCGCCGTCAAAACGGCCGGGGCCCGCACACAATATCCAACGCTTGACTGTCGGTTGCTGCCCCGATGTCGCTAACTACCCAGCGATCGGAGCATCCTCCGGAACGAGGTAGAAAAGCTATGCTGTTCGAGGGCGCAGGAAATATAAAAGTAATAGCCGCGGCCCGGCGTTCGTGGCCGGCCGCGGCGGATTGGACGGGGGCACCCCCTGGCACGGTGGCGACAACGGCGCGAGGCGGCGGCTTCAACGCTGGTGAAGCAGGGGCGAGGCATCATCCGACTTCTGGAGTATCGCGTTGACATAGCTGAGGGCCAACCGCTCCCCCGCAAGCTCCGGCTTCGACGCCTGGTACAGGCCGGCCTCGCCGGTCTGGCTGGCCCGGGGCGGCGTCAATTTGCTGATCGCCGCCGAGCTGATGTATTTCGGCGGATAGAGATAGAAGTCCATCAGCGGGGTCAGCGAGCAACCTGACTGCCGCTTCAGGATTGCGAGGGCCCGCGCACCGGCGTCGGGATAGAGCGCACTCCAGCCGGCAAAACTGCTCGCCAATATCTCCAGCGCCAGGATCGCGGTCGCGATTTCGACAAAGCCCTGGTTGGATTTCTTGGCGCTTCGGGTGGTCGAAGCCTTCCGCAGCCATTGCCGGAATTCGCGATGCCGTTCGATGAACGGCCCGAGCCGCGCTCGCCACAGCATGTCGGGCAGGCAGGCGTAGCCATGAACGTCGTGATAGCTCTCGATCAGATTGCGGCACTGCGCCGTGAGATTGGCCGGCAGAAAGCCAAGATCGACGTCGTTGACCTCGTCGGCGAGAGCGACGTCGTTCGCACCATTCGTAACGTTCGCCACGACGCGGAGCGCTCCATTGCACTCGATGCGAAAGATTCGCTCGATGCCGGGAGATTAGCCACGGGGCGCGTATATCTTCGATCTCCATTCAGGGCGATCTGCATAGCAATAAAATAGCGCACGGATCGGATGCGGACCGAGCTATGGCGGAAATGACACAGAGTTCTGGAAATCTATCGCAATGCAACCAGCGAATGTCACAAAACAGCAAGATATTCGCCGAGTTCTTGAGCAAGCGCGCGAGCAACTGATGTTTCTGCGAGCAAACGACGCGACGAGAAGTGTTTCGGATATTTTATCTTAATGAAAGCGCGGGGAGACCCGTATCGCCTTTTTCTCAGCGCCCTACGAATGATTACGCAGACGTTACACGCGACAGCGTTCCAAGCGTCGGTAGCAATATCTTGGGGCAAAATCATGAAGAGACTCTTTTTGGCGGGCGTATCGTTGACGGCGGTGAGCCTGTTCAACGCGGCTCATGCAGCCGACGCCAATCCGCCGTTGTTGAAGGCGCCGGCCTCCACGTGCGATCCCTACAAGAATTACTCCTGCCTCGACAGCTATCTCGGCAGCGACTTCTTTACGCGGTTCGTCAACTATTACCGGCTGGAATGGGGCCACGATGCCGCGCCGTCGGATCCGAAGGCGCCGCCGTCCCGCCGCGCCTACTGGCCGACGACGCCGCAGAGCACGCCGCCGATGCCGTTCGCAGACTGGCCGTATGGTGGCTCGACGAACATCGGCGACACCCGGCCAAGCTCGGTCGACAGCCCCCTGATGGCGGCGCTCGGCAACACGCCCGCAGGTCAGTGGATGAACGATGCGCACATCCAGGTCTATGGCTGGGTCAATGCCGGCGGCAACCTCAGCAACAACACGGTCAAGGGCGGCAATTCGCCGGCGGCTTATGACTACAACCCGAACACGGTCCAGCTCGACCAGGCGGTGGTCTACATCGAACGCCTGCCGGACACCGTCCAGAAGGATCATGTCGACTGGGGCTTCCGTCTCGCGCCGATCTACGGCGAGAACTATCGCTACACGACCGCCTATGGTCTCTGGAGCAATCAGCTTCTGAACCAGAACAAGAACTACGGCTACGACCTGCCGATGGCCTACGGCGAGGTGTTCGTTCCGCAGGTGCTGGAAGGCCTGATGTTCCGCTTCGGCCGATACATCTCCATTCCCGACATCGAGGCGCAGCTCGCGCCCAACAACTACATGTATACGCACTCGATGACGTATACGTTCGACAACTATACGAACACCGGCATCAACACGACGCTCGCGGTGACCAAGAACTGGATGCTCCAGCTCGGTCTCACCGTCGGCACCGAGGCAATGCCGTGGCACGTCGGCCAGAAGATCGACAACCCGGCGCCGAATCCGCTGTTTCCGTACAGCACGATGCTGAAGGATCCCGGCGCGCAGCCCAGCGTCAGCGTGGGTGTCCGCTATACGACCGACAGCGGCAATGACGGCGTCTATGTCGTCGCCAACGGCATCAACAACGGCACCTGGGGTTACAATAACCTGCAGTGGTACGGCCTGACCTACTATCACAAGTTCAACGACCAGTGGCACATCTCGTTCGAGACCTACAACGAGCACCAGAACAATGTGCTGAATGCGAATAATCCAGCGGCATTGGCGTCCTTCCTCGCGGGAGGCACTCCGTTCTCGCCGCAGGTGATGCCCTTTAATTCGCCGTTCCTCGCACAGTGCAGCAATGCTGCGGTGTTCTCCTGCACGGCCTCGGTCCAGACCTTCCTGACCTACATCAGCTACAAGCCGACGCCGCTCGACAACATCTCGTATCGCCTCGAATGGTTCGACGACCAGCAGGGGCAGCGGACGGGCGTCAAGACCCGCTATGTCGAGACCGGCATCGGCTGGCAGCACTGGTTCTCGCCGCAGATCGAGATCCGGCCCGAAGTTTCCTACTACAGGGCACTCGACGCGGCGGCGTTCAACGGCAACTCGAATCTCGGAATTGCGCCCAACAAGAAGGACGCTCTGATCGGTTCGGCAGACATCATCATTCACTTCTGATCCAGAGGCGACGCCACGTCGACCAGATCGCGTGGCGTCCCCATCAGAAACTAGGGGATTAACAATGAAGCACGTTTTCTTCACCACCGCAGCGCTCGGAGCGCTGTTGCTTGCCTCGCCGGCGATGAGCGCAGACCTGCCGCTCTATACCAAGGCGCCGGCGATCGCTGCACCGGCATACGACTGGTCCGGCTTCTATGTCGGCGTGTTCGGCGGCGGGGGCTTCGGCAATCACAACCTCAACAATGCACTCGGACCGGCGGGCGCAGCCAACTACACCATCAACTATTCCTCGAACGGTGGAATTGCCGGTGGCGAGATCGGCTACAATGTGCAGAGCGGAAGCATCGTGGTCGGCGTGGAAGCCGACGGCTTCTGGTCCGGGATCAAGGGCAGCGACGCCTCGCAGTTCAATGCCGGAACGCTGCCGATCGGCTCCATGGATGCGACCAGTCTCCGCGACGGCTTCACCGTCCGCGCCCGCGGCGGTATCGCGGTCGACCGGTTGCTGCTGTTCTTCACCGGCGGCTGGGCCTATGGCGAATTCCAGCACACCAACACCGATCCGGTCTTCGGCATCGATCAGTTCAACGCGAACAGGAGTGGTCTGACGGCGGGCGGCGGCATTGCCTATGCGCTCACCAACAACCTGATCGGCAAGTTCGAGTACCGCTACTACGACTTCGGTCGGTACGACCGTGCAGCGCCGGCCAACGGCCAGCTCCCGTATACCGTCGACAACACGCTTTCCGTCGTGACGCTGGGCCTCGACTACAAGTTCGGCGGTCCCGTGGTTGCGAAGTACTGATCGGCGACGCGACGTGACGCCGCTGCAGACCGCAGCCGGAAGGGAGGACGGGGTGATGAGCTCGACACTGAAACGCGTGGTGTTGCGTGTCGTCGCGGTCGCGGGCCTGTGCGCCGCGGCCGCCGGCTGCGCCAGCGATGTGGCGGTGCCTGCGGGGGACGGCTCGGTCCCCCACATGCGCTATTACGGCGGCCCGAAATCGCCGATGTGGCCAGGCCAGTAGAGATCCGATGCGTGCGCGTCGCTTTCATGCAGCAGGACGTTCCGGCACCAGGCTGATGGTTCATCTTGGCGTACTGCTGTTGATTGGCTCCTGCGGCGATGCATCGGCGAAATCGACCCGTCGGCATTGGCACGCCCGCAGGCCGCATTCGCAGACGATGCTCGTAGCCTGGTCTCCGGCGCCGACGCAGCGACCGCTTCGGCTTGGACCGATGCGGTATTACGGCGGTCCGAAGTCGCCGATGTGGCGCGCGCCGGCCGAGAATTGACGGTGGAAAATCGCCGGGTTGGCCCGATGGACGGGCGTGGCACACGCGTAATCGCGGGGGTGCGGCTTTGAGATGATGATGATTGCGAACTGGACTAGGCGGTCTGCCATGCTGCTCGGCGCGGTTGCGCTGGGAGCTGCAGGATTGTTTGGCGCAAGCCGGATGTTGGTTCCGCATGCCAAATCGACCGAGACGTCGAGCCAGGCGAGAGCCAAATTGCCGCGCTATGTGCCCACCGCCGCCGAATGGGCGACGCTGTCGATCGAGCCGGTATCGGACCATGTCTTCCGCGCCGAGCACATCACCGAGGGCAAGATCGCGGTCAACGATGAGAGTTCGACCCCAGTGTTCTCGCCCTATGCCGGTCGCGTCACCAAGCTGCTGGTCAAGCCGAGCGATACGGTCGAGCGCGGCCAGGCCCTGTTCGTCGTCGAAGCTACCGACAGCGTCCAGGCGCTGAACGATTTCGTTGCGACGCTCAGCACGCTCAACACGGCGCGTTCGAAGCTCAAGCTGGCCGAGATCGTGGAGAAGCGGGCCAACGATCTCTATGCCGGCAAGGCCGTCCCGCTGAAGGATTGGCAGCAGGCGCAGGCCGATCTGACCGGCGCGCAGAACGACCTGCGTTCGGCCGAGACCGCGCTGGAAGCGACGCACAACCGGCTGCGGATCCTTGGCCGCTCCGAAGACCAGATCGCGACGTTCGAGCAGACCCGGCAGATCAGCGCCGACACGCCGATCTATTCGCCGATCGGCGGCACCGTCGTGCAGCGCAAGGTCGGTCCCGGCCAGTTCATCAGCACCGGTGCCAGCGATCCGGTGTTCGTGATCGGCGATCTCTCGACTGTCTGGCTGACTGCGTTCGTTCGCGAGAGCGAGGCCGCTGACGTCGCCGTCGGGCAGGAGATCACCTTCTCGGTCCTGGCACTGCCCGGCAAGCAGTTCAAGGCCAGGCTCGATTATGTCGCGGCGGCGATCGATCCCGCGACACGCCGGCTCCTGGTGCGCGCCACCCTCGACAACAAGGACGGCCAGCTCAAGCCCGAGATGTTCGCCAGTGTCACGATCTACAGCGGGGGCGGCCGCCCTTCGATCGGCGTACCCAGGCAGGCGTTGATCTATGAAGGCGAACACGTGCGCCTGTGGGTCGCGCGCGAAGACAAGTCGATCGAGCTGCGCGAGATCGAGCCGGGTCTCGTCAACGGAAACCTGGTCGAGGTCCGCGGCAATCTGAAGACGGGCGAGCAGGTCGTGACCCGCGGCAGCCTGTTCATCGATCGGGCGGCGTCAGGCAGCTGATCCAGTCATCCGTCCTTGTAAAAATGAAGATCTGATCGAATGGATCGCATCGTAGCTTTCGCAGTCAGCCGCCGCTATCTGATGGTGGGCCTGTTTGCCGCCGTCCTGATCGGCGGACTGGTTGCGTTCCAGCAACTGAACATCGAGGCCTATCCCGATCCGACCCCGCCGATGGTCGATATCGTCACGCAAAGCCCCGGCCTGTCGGCCGAGGAGATCGAGCGCTACATCACGATCCCGCTGGAGGCCCAGGTCGCGGGCCTCAGGAATCTGAAGGTGATCCGGACGATCTCGCTCTATGGCCTGTCGGACGTGAAGCTGCAGTTCTCGTTCGATTACACCTATGACCAGGCCCAGCAGCAGGTGCTGAACCGGCTGTCCCAGCTGGCGCCGCTGCTCAACAACGCCCAGCCGCAAATCTCGCCGCTCAGCCCGATCGGCGAGATCTACCGCTACCGTCTGGTCGGGCCGCCGAACTATTCGGTGCTCGACCTGAAGACATTGCAGGACTGGGTGCTGCAGCGCCGCTTTCGCACCGTGCCAGGTGTGATCGACGTGACCGGCTGGGGCGGCAAGACCAAGACCTACGAGCTCCAGGTCGATTTCAACAAGCTCGTCGCCAACGGCCTGACGCTGCCGCAGTTGCTGCAGGCCGTCAGCAATGCCAATGTCAACGTCGGCGGCAACACCGTCGACATCGGGCCGCAGTCCGCGGTGGTGCGCGGCGTCGGCCTGATCCGCTCGATCGACGGGCTCGCCAGCACCATGGTATCCGGCAGCGGCAGCACGCCCGTCCTCGTCAGGGACGTCGCGACCGTCACGGTCGGCGAGCAGCCGCGGCTCGGCATCGCCGGCCAGAACGAAGCCGACGACATCGTTCAGGGCATCGTGCTGATGCGCCGCGGCGAGCAGAGCTCGCCGACGATCTCCCGGGTCGAGCAGCTGGTCAGCCAGATCAACAATTCGTCGATCCTGCCGCCGGGCGTGCGGATCGAGCGCATCTATGATCGCAAGGACCTGATCGAGACCACCACGCATACCGTGCTGGAGAACATGGTGGTCGGCATCGCGCTGATCGTGTTCCTGCAATGGGTGTTTCTCGGCGATCTGCGCAGCGCATTCATCGTCGGCGCGACGATACCGTTCGCGCTGTTCTTCGCGGTCGGCATCCTGGTGCTGCGGGGCGAATCGGCCAATCTGCTGTCGGTCGGCGCGATCGACTTCGGCCTGATCGTCGACGCCACGGTCATCATGGTGGAGGCGATCTTCCGGCGGTTGTCGCACACGGTGCGGCTGTCCGCGCAGGAGCAGGCGACGATCTCCGCGAGCACGATCGCGGACATGAAGCATCATGCGATCCTGACCGCGTCCGCCGACGTGTCACGCTCGATCTTTTTCGCCGCAGCCATCATCATCGCGGCGTTCCTGCCGCTGTTCACGCTGAGCGGCGTCGAAGGCAACATCTTCGGCCCGATGGCGCGTACCTATGCCTATGCGCTGGCCGGCGGCCTGCTTGCGACCTTCACGGTGACGCCGGCGCTCAGCGCGATCATCCTGCCGGCGCATGTCGAGGAGACCGAAACGTTCGTGATGCGTTTGCTGCATCGGCTTTACATGCCGGTCCTCGCCCGCTCGCTGGCGCATCGCCGGGTGGTGTTGGTGGCGGGAGCCGGCCTGATCCTGATGACCGCACTCGCGGTCCGGCTGCTCGGGCTCGAATTCCTGCCGAAGCTCGAGGAGGGCAATCTGTGGATCCGTGCGACCTTGCCGCCGACGATTTCGCTGCAGGAGGGCAATGCCTATGTCAACGAGATGCGCAAGCTGATCGCGCAGCGGCCGGAGGTCGAGTCGGTGGTCTCGCAGCATGGCCGCCCCGATGACGGCACCGACGCCGCGGGCTTCTTCAACGCCGAGTTCTTCGCGCCGCTGAAGCCGGCCAAGGAGTGGCCGGAGCGTGAGGGCAAGGACGAACTGACCGCCAAGCTGCTCGCCGACCTGCAGGAGCGCTTTCCCGGCGTCGAGTTCAACTTCTCGCAATACCTCCAGGACAACGTCTCGGAGGCGGTGTCGGGCGTCAAGGGCGAGAACTCGATCAAGCTGTACGGCAACGATCTGCAGGCGCTGACCGACACCGCCAACAAGATCAAGTCGGTGCTGTCGACGGTACAGGGCGTCACCGATCTTGCGGTGTTCACCTCGCTCGGCCAGCCCACCGTGCAGATCGACATCGATCGGGCACGGGCGGCTCGCTACGGGCTGTCGCCGGGCGACATCAACACCACGATCAGGACCGCGATCGGCGGCGATAGCGCCGGCGACCTCTACGAGCCCGGCAGCGACCGCCACTTTCCGATCATCGTCCGCCTGGCGCCGCAATACCGGCGCAGCGCGGAGGCGATCCAGAACCTGCGCATTGGCGCCCAGGGCCCCAACGGCATCACCCAGGTGCCGCTCAGCGAGGTCGCGACCGTCAAACTGGTGTCGGGTGCGGCCTATATCTACCGCGAGCAGCAGGAGCGATATCTGCCGATCAAGTTCTCGGTCCGCGAGCGCGATCTCGGCAGTGCGATCCAGGAGGCGCAGGACAAGGTCGCGGCGCAGGTTCAATTGCCGCCGGGCTCGCATGTCGAATGGGTCGGCGAGTTCGGCAATCTGCAGGATGCGATCAAGCGCCTCTCCATCGTGGTGCCGATCAGCCTCGCGCTGATCGCGATGCTGATCTGGTTCAATTTCGGCTCGCTGATCGATACCGCGCTCACCATGAGCGTGATTCCGATGGCCGTGTTCGGTGGGATTCTCGGGCTGCTGCTGACCGGAATCCCGTTCAGCGTCTCGGCGGCGATCGGATTCATCGCGCTGTTCGGCATCTCGGTGATGGACGGCATCATCATTCTCTCGCAGTACAACCAGCTGATCGACGAGGGCATGGAGCGCGGCGCGGCGATCCTGCGCACCGGCGAGCTGCAGCTCCGTCCGGTGCTGATGACCTGTGTCGTCGCGGGGATCGGCCTGCTGCCGGCGGCGCTGTCGTCGGGAATCGGATCCCAGGTGCAAAAGCCGCTGGCGATCGTCGTGGTCGCCGGCATGTCGCTGGCGCCGCTCGTGATCCTGATCACCTTGCCGGCGCTGATCTCGATGTTCTCGCGGCGAACCCGGCCGGGTCTCGCGCCGACGCGCCAGCTTGCGCCGGCGGAATGATGGACCGGAACGATGCGTGACCGAGTGAGGCGTCAAAGCGGTTCGGGGCAGGGGGGGCGACGGCCTCGCAGGGCGATCATCGCGCTCGCCGTATTGGTGGCGCAGGCCGCGCCGTCGTCGGCCGAGACGCTGACCGAGGCGCTGGTGCAGGCCTACCAATCCAGCCTGCAGCTCAATGCGGAGCGCGCGCGTCAGCGCGGCACCGATGAGAACGTGCCGCAGGCGCTGGCCGGTTATCGGCCGCAGATCATGGGCAGCCTCAGCGCCGGCCTGCAGGCGGTGCGTAATACGCTGCCCGACAATACCATCCAGAGCGCCACGCTGCGGCCATGGACGATCGGCGTGACCGTGAGCCAGGTGCTGTTCAACGGCTTCAAGACCGCGAACAGCGTCAGGGTAGCCGAATTTCAGGTGCTGTCCGGGCGCGAGGCGTTGCGCAACACCGGGCAGGGCGTGCTGCTCGACGCGGTCACCGCCTTCATGAACGTGCTCGCCAACCAGGCGCTGCTCGAGGCGCAGCGCACCAATGTCGCGGTGCTGCGCGAGATCCAGGCCACGACCATCCGACGGCTTAGCGCCGGCGACGTCACGCCGACCGATACCGCGCAGGCCGAAGCGCGGCTGAACCGCGGGCTGGCCGATCTGAACGCCGCGGACGTGACGCTGGCCATCAGCAAGGCGACCTATGCGCAGGTGATCGGCCGGCCGCCGTCCCAGCTTGCCGCGGCCACCCCAGTCGATCGGCTGTCGCCGGTCTCGATGGCGGCGGCGGTCGAGACCGCCAATCACGAACATCCCGCGGTGCTCGGCGCCGGCTACGACGTCGACGTCGCCCAGACCACGATCAAGGTGGCCGAGAGCACGTTGCTGCCGACCGTGGCGGTCCAGGCGAGTGCCAGCCGGTCCCTGCAATCGGATTCGACGCTCAGCACGTCCGCCACGGACCAGGCCTCGGTGCTCGGTCAGATCAACGTGCCGATCTATGACGGCGGCACGGCGGCGTCGCAGACCCGGCAGGCCAAGGAAGTTACCTCGCAGAGCCGCCTGGTGCTTGAGCAGGTGCGCAACCAGTCACGCACCGCCGTGGTCAGCGCCTGGGTGTCCAATGAAGGCACCAAGGTGGCGCTGTCGGCCGCAGAGTCGGAGGTGCATGCGGCCGATGTTGCGCTGCAAGGCGTCAAACGCGAAGCGCAGGGCGGCCAGCGCACGACGATCGACGTGCTCAATGCGCAGCAGGACCTGACCAACGCCCGCTCGCGTCAGATCCTGGCGCAGCGCGATCGGGTCATCGCGTCCTACACGCTGCTCAGCGCAGTCGGACGGCTCGACGTCCATAACCTTGGGCTCAACACGCCCGACTACCTGCCCGAGGTTCACTACCACCAGGTTCGCGACGCCTGGCATGGCGTCCGCACTCCGTCGGGACAATAGGGATCAATCAGGAGATCGCGTCATGGATCAAGTCGCTGCTCTCAGGCTCTTCACCATCACGATGGCGTTGGCGGCGCTGCTGGTCGCTCCGGCTTTGTCGCAACAATTTCATTCCAAGCCGCCGGGATCGGGCTATCCTGTCGAGAACAAGCCCAAGGTTGACGAAAAGGCCTACAAGGCGGCGCTCGATCGCATCCCCGTTCCCGACAAGGCCTACGATCCCTGGGGCGGCGCGCACGCGGCGGAGGCGCCGCGCAGCGGCAGGAAGCCGAACTGAGCCTCTGATGTCGCAAGGGAGCCCGGCCGACCATGAGCGAACATGTCATCGTCAACGACGAGGAGATGGTGCGCATCATCACGATGCGGCGCCCGGAGAAGAAGAACACGCTGACCCAGGACATGTATCTGGCGATGAGCGATGCGATCGAGACCGCGCAGCGCGATCCGGCGATCCGATGCCTGATCCTGACCGGGCGGTCCGGTGTGTTCACAGCCGGCAACGATATCGGCGACTATCTGCAGGCCGCGACGGCGACGCACGAGATCGCCCGGCCGCGCAACTCGGTGATCTTCCTGCAGTCGCTCGTCCACAACGCAAAGCCGATCATCGCCGCCGTTGACGGCATTGCGATCGGCATCGGCACGACGATGGTGTTCCATTGCGACTATGTCGTCGCCAGCACCACGGCGAGCTTCTCGTCGCCGTTCATCCAGTATGGCCTGGTCCCGGAAGGCGCCACCAGCCTTCTCGTTCCCAGCATGGTTGGGCACCAGCGTGCCTTCGCAATGCTGGTGCTCGGACGGGCGATGAGCGCTGCCGACGGCCGCGAGGCGGGATTCGTCAACCAGATCGTTCCTCCCGGACATGCCGTCGTCGAGGCGAAGAAGGTCGCGCGCGAAATCTGCGCTTTGCCGGCGGAAGCGGTCGCGATGTCGCGAAAGCTGCTCAGGCTGCCGACCGAGGATCTGGTCCGCCGGATCGGTGAGGAGGATCGCAAGTTCGGCGAACGCATGCGCTCACCGGAGGCGATCGCGGCCTTCCAGCGGTTCTTCGCGCGCAAGAAGAGCTGAGCCGCTCCTCGCCGTCGGCACGAACGTGCCATCGCTTTGCCCGCTCGTGATCCGCGTTGCACCGCAGCGCGCCGGCAACATCGATTGCTCTTTTTCTTGATCGACACGGCCGACTGTCTAAATTGTCGGCATCTGCTGATTATTGTTGCGATCGGTCCGGATTGAGATCAGCATCGCCTCATTGCCAACAAGACGCCGAGCAGAGGCGCCAATCGGAAACGCCTGCGCCTGTTCGGTTGAATTCGAACCCATGGAGGGTGCGATGCTGAAATCTCTTGCCACCCTGATCGGTGCCGTTGCCGTTACGGCGCTGCTCGCTCCAGCCGCCTGGGCCGGCGCTTCCGCAAGCGCGCCATCGAAATACACCCGGGTCATGCAGCCGGCGGCGAGCACGCATTTCGTTCGCCAGGCGAAGCGGATCAATGCCCCGGACACTGACGTCTCGGCATCGGCAAGGACTGCACCGTTCCACCGCTGAAGCCAGACACCGAGATCGCCTTTGGTGCAGCAGGCGATCTCAGCCGTGGGTGGAGGCGGCGGGACCGATACTCAGGTGGTTCAATTCAAAGCCCCCCGCGAGATCGTATCGATTACGCCCCTTGGAAAGGTAGCAGATAGCGGCGGCCAGATCGCCCCGTTGATCCCGTTGCACAACGACAACGGGCGCAGGAAGAGGCCGCGGCCGCCGGCGGGGCGAGGAATTAAGCAAGATCGCCTCAGCAATCTCATGAAACGAAATGAAAGAATCGCGCGTGCTATGACTTGAGGGTCATCGGGGGACGCTCCCCCGACAACATAGGAACTGGCCCCGGCTTCTTGCTGGGGCCATTTTTTGTCCGAACCCGAGCCAGCTCAACAAGTTTGAAATCGTGCGCGCTGTTGTCAACGCGCTTCTTCTCGCGCTTCAGCTCCAAACGATCGACGCGCTCATCCATCAGTCGATTCAATTCCCTATCCTGTTGCGTATCCCTTCTATAGAGGGCGCCATGCAGGCCATAGGCGACCAGGATCAGGACGAACGAGATGACCAATAGATAGGTCCAGTTCATAGGGGTCTCCCTTGACGCCTCCATCATGACAGCAAAGGCAATGACTGTCCGTCAGTCGGAGCTTCGTGCCTTGGAGCTATGCAGGTCGACTAGAAACGAGATCGCTGGTCTCTAGAAAAAATTATGCGGTCAAACGATCTCGAGGATGCGCAGAAAGCGTAAGCCCTACGCGCTCTCCAACGTGAAGAGCGCCGCATCGAGCGAAGCGAACGGGCTGATCATAGTAAAATCCGTCAATGCGTTCAAATGATCAGTGCTCGCGCGGTCAGTTGCGTAGCGCACCCTGAGGAAGAAGTGGCAGCTGTTTCTGGGAGTAAGTTGCAATCATTGTCGGGAAAAACAGGCAATAGATGCAGCTCGGAGATCACCGAAAGTGTGTCGCGTTCGCAACGTCACAACAGATCCAATTGTGGATAGACCTCTCCCTACTTCACGGCGTTGCGAATTCATCGTCTAATCATGACGGACCTTCGGCGGCGATTTTATTTCCAAGATGTTCATTTTTGATCGGGTCCAAGAGGCCGCTGTCAGCGGCCAGCGGCCTCTTCATTTCTATTTTGATTGCAATGAAATTGTCCGACGCCAAGCGGCGTCAAATTCATGCTGTATAGTCATGGAGACAAAAATGATTGAAGGACTCAAACCTTACGTAGCATTCGGAGTCGATCCTGCTGGCGTCGCACGCGCAACGTATGAACTTCGTTGCAGTGACGACGAAGAGGCGAAGCGTCGGGCTAAGGATTATTTGGACGCACGAAATCATCGAGTTGTGGATCGACTACAAGAGGATCGCTCGTCTGAAGCGTGGGTAAGCTCGAGGTGTGCCGGCCGAGTTGTTTCCGACCAAGATCGCATCAACTCGAAAACTTGAAGTAAGTCGGCGAGCCGGAGCTTTGTGCCCTTCGGCAAGTGCCGCAGGAGCAGATGCCGGGTATTGGCCGCCGGATCCCGTCGCGCTTGATCGGATCGGGCTCGGCGTGGAAGGCTCGCATATCGGCAGCGAACCACCTGGCGACTTCCGGCGGGATCTCGATCGGCTTTCGCTTGATGGACATATAATCCAATAGCGAGCGGATAGGGGGAAGGCCGGGCCCTGGCGCAAAGGTGGTAGCGCGCCGCAGCAATCGCGGTTCGTGGTGGATGGAAATCAGAAAAGGGGCGCAATGTAACGTCGTGGGCGGAGTTTGGCCGCTACAGCCTTCGAAGCCGCGTCAGCCCCAGCTCAATCCCCTTCGAGCTGGGGCACGCCGGACGGGGAGGACGATCTTATGAAGGCAGCACTCTTGGGATTATTGCTCGTTAGCCAGCCGCCCGTACAAATATCAGACGGTGTTCCCAACTTCGATATCAAGGCGCTTTGCGCGGATGTTTCCGCTGACGATAAAGCGTCGGGACTTCCCCAGGATGCGAGTAAGTGCGTGAGTGACGAGACGGATGCGCGGCAACAGCTAAACTCGATCTGGCTAACAGTCCCGGCAGGACCGCGTGAAAGTTGCGAACTCTTGGCGGGGTCAGGGCAAGTACAAAGCTATGTCGAACTCCTCATTTGCCTGAAAATGAATGACTGGGATTCGCCATCGACGGTGCCCCCGCAAAGGCGCAAGCAGGATTCAAAAACGCCAGGTAATTAAGGATTTCCGGGCCCCATCCGCAAAGTGCCCAAACGCGTCGAGGAGTTTTTGCGTGCGAGTCATACGAAATGGATTTCTATCGCTTCTGGCCTTAGGAGCGTTGACCCTGGAAGGTCACGCGCAAACTCTCGTCGCAGCATTGGAGTGCGATTTTCCGCTCGCTTCAACTGACGATTGGAGCGTGGCCGCGTCGACCCTGCAATACTACATCGATACAGCAGGAGGTTGGAGAGTGAACCAAGATTCCTTCTCCTTCGATGGCCCGATAAAAATTACTATCGGTGGAAAGGATACCGCAGCTTCGCTTTCGATCACTATTTCCCGACAGTCAGGCAAAGCTACCAAAACCCTGTCGTCGGAAGGGAAATCCCTTACAGTCAGCGGGGAATGCAAAAAAATGGAATCCTCCGGACGTAAATTCTAAGCGCCTCGAGTCGTTAGCGAGCTTTCAGCCACCGAGTGGTTGCCTCATCGATAGTTGGTGGGAGGTCGGTTCTGACATATGGCAGTTGATGGTCGCGCACGCGTGCGTTGAGAGTGTCTGAGCTGCAAATCCTGAACATGCCGGCCAAGACGCTGGAGGGCTTAAGGGCGAAGATCCGGTGTGCCGAGGCATGGTCGGGCGGAAAGATCGACAGCATCGATGGTTGCGCCGAAGAGATGGCGCTCTCGATCATCGAGGGGATCGAGAACATGGCCGCGGCCGGCACCAGTTAGATGCGCGAAACTACGCCGCCGGGCTCGAAATACGTTGTCCCGGCGGCGTCATTGTTTTCCAGCGCTGGGCCCTGAATTCCCAGTGCCGTCAATTTAGCAGGTACGTGGGCAAATGACTGTTGCAGTGCATACACAGACTTTGAGAAAGAGGAGCCGGCAGGCGGGACAGCGCGCCAGCTCCTCCGAAACGGTGACCGCAAGGCGTTCCGAAATCGGTCCCTTCCTCCGGGAAGCCTGCGCCGACCTGCTTGCTGATTTGCTAACGGCTTCGGTTGGTCAGATGGAGAATAGATATCGTTTTCCGGCGAGGCTCGGCGGGCCCGCCCCGCGGGGATCGCTCTCGTTGTGCAGTCATTTGTGCGCTAGAAGCGCAACATCAATTATTGTTCAGTATTTTCAATTTGATATGACGGAAGGGGTGTCAACCGAAGGGAGCTGAAAAAGCTCCGGAATTTTGAATTTTCGAGTTTGACCCCACGGATCAGTCCACGCCAAGCAGACGGCTACCTCCGTCGGACGAGGTATCGTGACCGTGAGAATGTTCAGTGGTGTAGGGACAGCTCTTGCCTGGCGGGCTAGGTTCAAGAGTGCGTAATGCGTTTGGACATTGCGAATGCTCCGCTCTATGAGCGCAACAACGTTGCGGGGATGTGGGGCGCCTAGCGCATGGCCCTCACTGCTGACGGCAACCTTGCGGGGCTCGCTTCGGCACGAGCTCGGCAATTGGGCCGTGGTCTAGGCCGAGATCGCGGCGGATGCGGCCGTCCAGGAGGAATGGGATCTCGCGACCGAGATCCGGCGAGCTGATCCGCTGGTCCAGCACATGATCGCGGTCGTCGGCCTCTCCGACGAGCAGGTCGACCAACTGCTGATACGCGCTAACGCCCTGGTCTGACCGACACCACTGGACCATCAGAAGACAAATACCGAGCGGCCACGCGTCTTTCCTAAGTCCGTCTCTCCAAGTCTATTGATTTCGGATCGGTGACCAGGAGCTGGAACAAGGCCCGGTCTCCCGCGTACTTCGCCGCTCGTCGGTTCTTTTCTCGTCCGGCTAGTAATATCTTGCCGGACGGGTCGCGAACGTCCCATTCCCAGCCGCGTCTATGGCGGTCAGTCAAGACGACTTCCAACATTGTCGGGACCGCCTAGGCCGTGGTTGGCGACGGTCGTCGCGAGACGTTCACGGCGCCCAGCTTCAGAGGAAATATTGACCTCGAGAGCATTTCTATCGCGGTCTGCTCCTCCGAAAGGCGCCTTTCCAGGTATTGACGCTCAAGGGTTGAGAGCTGGGTTTCGAGCAATCTGCGGTACCGATAGATGTTGTTGCGATGGCTCCGCAACAGCGCAAAATCTTCCTCGGTCATCGTCGTCATCCTCTGACGGTCGCTTAATTATCCTTAAGAATTCGAGGGCCTTGCCCGGTCGAAAACTTAGATCACAAACGTCGACTGTCAAGATGTTGGATGGCCGGATAGGGCGGATGAAAGCGCTCTAAAGCAGGGCGTTAAGGCCTCATCACTCGGCAAGCTGATCCTCTGATTCAGCACATGATTGCGAAGTCGGCCTCACCGACGCGCAGGTCGACTAACTCCTCTTTAACGCCAACGCCCGGGTCTGACCGGCCGCGCTCCCTCGCTCCATCACAAAAAGGACTATCACGATGACCAACGCAGCGGTTTCTGCGAGCGCTATCGTATGCATGGGATCTCGCGTGCAGCCTTCGATCTGATCGTCGCCGCCGAGGCGCGAACCTGGCCCGACACGCACTAACCAACGTGATGTCGTGACGAAGCCCCGGGTCCGCCGTGATCTAGATCAAGGTGCAAGCAAGCGTGTACGCTTCCTATCGACCGAAGTTTTCTTGGTTGGATCAGTTGCAGAGATCCGGAACCGCGGTCGATTCGACAGGTCATTTCCCGCGCGCAAAGGCCGCCGCCGATGAGCCCCTTGTTTGACTTGGATCAAGATGGCTCGACTAGCCCGGTGTCGTGTGTCTCGACCGAACGCCGGTGGTCATCTCCGGTGGGCAATTGATCGGGCGGTGGTCACAGCGGCATGACGGATCTTCTGGCATCGCGATGGATCGGCGATTTCCTGTTCGGCTTTGGTGCGCTCTTCTCCATAATCAATCCTTATGGCTTGGCCTTCATCTTCCTCGACAGGACGATGGGACTGTCGGAGGCGGAGCGCGCAAGGATCGCTCTGCGCGTCGCCGCGTATGCATTCTGCGTTCTGCTGACATCGCTGTTTCTCGGCACCCGGATCCTCAACTTCTTCGGCATCACTATGCCGGCGCTGCGCATCGCGGGGGGCCTAGTGGTTGCTGCAACCGGATGGTCGATGCTTCATGCTCCGCCCGCCGCAGTCGGGGTTCATGCGACGTCGACGGTCGGCTTTGCGGCCGTCCAGAGGATGGCTTTCTTTCCGCTGACCATCCCGTTGACGACCGGACCGGGGACGATTGCGACGGCGATCGCCATCGGGACTGCCCGACCAGCAGACCTGGACGGTCGTTTTTCGTCGTACGTCGTCTCGTTCGTCATCGCATCCGTCGTGACGGCAGCAATCTACCATGCGTATCGCAAGTCGAGTGCGATGGCGCGATTATTCGGCGAAGAAGGGACCAGCGTGGTGACACGGCTGTCTGCGTTCCTCCTGCTTTGCATCGGCGTGCAGATCATCGTCATCGGTGTCACGGAGGTCGCGCGATCGATCGCCGGCGTCGGGCTGACCATCTGATCTCCCGTCGATCGATCCCGGTCGAGGGCGGTGGCCGCGCGGTTGACCTAGGTCAAGCGTCACGGCTGGTCCTCCGATCATGCTGCGGGCGTCAATGGCTTAACGTCAATTAGGGTGACACGTGCCTGGTCAGGATAGCCGCTGGATTGGCATGGCTCGAATCGTGGGAGCGGCCAAAGCCGGATTTGGCGCCGCGATGCTGCTGTCAACCAGCTGTCTCGCGATGGATATCGTGCGTGTGCCCAATCGCACGGGAGATGTCTTGAAGCTGAGCGGCGACATCCGGCCCGGCGATTTTGTCCGTTTTCGTGGGTTTGTAGGCGCTGAGAGGCGCGTGCGTGGTGTCGATCTCGACTCAGGCGGCGGCTCTCTCGATGAGGGCTTCCAGATTGCGATGCTTGCCTATCGACGGCAGCTCACAACCTACGTTTCCGGAGAATGCGACTCAGCCTGCGCATTCATCTTTCTGACCAGCAGAAAACGTTACGTGTCGCCGGACGCCAGGATTGGCGTTCATTCCGTCTCCAATGTGCACGGCAACGAAGACAACGGGACCATTCGCGACACGATTAAGCTGGCGCGATTGATGGCCAAGCACGGGATTTCTCCCTCGGCGATCGGCAAGATGGTGACGACCCCTCCGGGAAAGATGTCTTACTTGAACAAGAACGATCTCGCGGCGCTCAAGGTCATCGTGCGCAATCCCTTCGATCGCATTCTCCGCACCTCAGCGACGCAAGCGGGGAAAGGCACTTCGACGTGTGGCACCGTGTCGAAAGAGGACGGTCCGGTGTTGACTGGCAGCGGCGGAAAGAAAAGCTAGGGGGCGACGCGCAGGCAACTGGAAACACTCATAGAGTCCCTCGTTAGAAGGCAGGCGGACAGGTAGTCGACGCCGGTATCTGCACCTCCCGAGGAGCCGATCATTCGCCTGCGAGAAATGAGTAAGGTAGCAAAGCTTGTGCCGGCGCAAGTGTGAAACTGCGTTTGCGCCGAAGAGGCTGCCAACCAAGGCGGCCTCCTGTGTATCTCAACAGCCTGCAGCGGATGGATCACGCGGACCCAATGGTTGCGGCTGAGCCTCGCCGAAGCGGTAATCCCGCCGGTCGCCCAAGCGCTCCCTCGTGGAACACGTCGTGGATAAAAAACACGGGTCATGGACTTCATAAGTGGGATCAATAACGCTCAGTGGAAAGTACATCCGCCAAACCCGGGGAGGGCGAATGTCGGCATTCCGACCGCCTCGCTGTCGACTTCCGCTAGGGTTCATCTTGACTGCGTTTGCCTTATTCGGAAGTGCCGCGCTGGCGATCGAAAGTCCGGTATCGGAGGTCAAGCGGACGTTACGGTTGCGCGTTCCGACTTCCGAGCTTGACCCTGACCGGACATCGTTGAAAAAACGTGCGGTTCTAAACCACCTGCGCCTGCGGCGACCAGCAGCTATCCCGCCACGCAAGAGGTGAACTGCATCAGGCCAGCCGGTCGCGCAGCGCCTTAGCGTCCCGCAGGACTGGCGTGTCGAAGCCTTCCGTGAACCAGCCATACACCAGCGCGAGGAGGTCGTGAGCTTCCGTGCACTTGCCTTGATCGCGCCACAGGCGGGCGAGGCTGGTCGCCGCGCGCAACCCAAACGTCTTCGCGCTCTGGCGCTCCGCCACAGCGAGCGCCCGATGATAATTCTGCTCCGCAGCGACTTGGTCGCCTCGCGCATTCATCATATCGCCTCGAATTCGATGCAGCTCGACCTCACCGGACCGCTCGTGGGTCGTCTCGATGAGCTGCGCAGCCTCGACGAGGCAATTCTGTCCCTCCTGCAGATCCCCGACCTTGGCGTGAGCCTCGGCGAGAAAGCAGAGCGCGCGCGGCGTGTGCACGACGGCTCCGGCACCACGAAGCACCGAGAGCCCCCTCGCGAGCATCGCGAGGCCATCCTGCGCCTGTCCAAGTGTTGTCAATGAGCGACCATGCTGGAGAAGTCCGAGGCCCAACCAGAGCGGAAAACCGTGCTCGTCCGAGAGAGCGACCAGCTCTTCTGCGTGCCGCCGTGCGTCATGCGGCAAGCCGGCGGCCGCCTCCACCGCACACACCTTGCTCAACACAAAGGCCACCGTAAACGGATGGTCGAGCCCGCGGGCTTCCGACAACGCCTCGCTCACGCGCGCGCGTCCCTGATCGATGTGGCCCAGAAGCGCCAATGTCAACGCCAAGTGACCCAGGCTCGCTGCGTACGGATCGGCCACCGCTATGGCGGCGCAAATCGCGCGAGCGGCCGGATCTCTCAGGCCATCACACAGATCGAGAAGGGCGCGCGCTGTCACAAACTCCCCGCGAAAGTAGCAACTGGCGCCGTGGATATAGTGACCCAGCAGCAGAGCGACCTGATCTTTTCTAATCTCGCCAAATTTCTCCATCTGCTCGGCAAGGGACACCGCCAGTTCGTGCTCGGACCGAACCATATGGAAACCCCATTGGGAATAGAGCAGCGGGACGAGACGATCCGGCCGATCGAACCGCTCAGCGAGCGCTCGCGCCCTGACAAGGGTATCGCCCACCACCGGCGCCGAATAGCCCCGAGCTGCCATCAGCGCCCGCCCCAGGGCAATTTGCAGGTCGAGTTCGTGCTGCACGGGCCGGGAGTTCTCAGGCATGTTCGCCAGCAATTCCAGGCCCTTCTGCAACTGCGCCACCGCTTCCGTCATCGCCGACCGGGCGACCGCTTGCTGGCCGGACTTGAGCCGGTAGCTTACCGCCTTCTCGTTGAAACCGGCCTCGGCACAATGATGGGCCATGAGTTGTGGCTGAGCGGCCACGATTTCAGGGAACTGACTCTCCATCACCGTTGAAATGCGGGCATGGATCTGCTGGCGTCGACCGCGCAACAGCGTGCTATAGACTGCGTCCTGCACCAGCGCGTGCTTGAAGGTGTACTCTGCATCGGGTGGGGTGCCCCGCTGGAAGACCAATTCGGCGCCTACGAGCTGGGCCAGGGCCCCCTCCACCTGGTGCTGCGGCACAGCCGCGACGGCATTGATCAGCTCATGCGAGAACGACCGCCCGAGGGCCGCACCGATCTGCGCAACCTCGCGCACGGGTGCCAAGCGATCGAGCCGTGCCAGGAGCGAGGCTTGGAGCGAGGTAGGGATGGCAAGCCGAAGCACGGGCCCCCTCGCATCAAAGCGGTCGCCGGCGTCGGTCAGCATGCCGCTCTCGATCACCGCCTTGGTCAATTCCTCGATGAACAGCGGTACGCCATCGGTCCGATCGATGATATGTTCGGCGACCTCCTGGGGCAACGCTTTGCCGCCGGTCACCCGCATGACCATTTCGGCGCGCTGTCGACGCGGCAGACGACCGAGGCTGATCTGCGTCACGTGCGAGCGCCCCATCCAGGCCGGCGCGAACTCTGGCCGGAAGGTTATGACCAGCAAGGCCCGGAGGGTGGCCACCCGGTCGACCATGAGTTCCAACAGGTCGAGCGAAGTGGGGTCGATCCAGTGCACATCCTCGAACACCATCAGTACGGGCCGACGCGCCGCCAGTCCCTCGAGCTGGGCCAAGAGGGCCCGAAGCGTATTCTCCTTGCGCTTCTGTGGTGTGAGGCTGAGTGGCGGATAGCGATTGCCGATCGGCACGGACAGCAGGTCCGCGATCAGAGGGACGGCCTCGCTGAGGTCAACGTTTGCCTCCGCAAGCAACGCCTCGAGCTTGTCCAACCGCCGCTGGTCCGTATCGTCACGCCGGAATCCCGCTGCCCGCTCGAGCTGTGAGATGGTCGGGAAAAGCGCGCTGTCCTGATGGTGCGGCGAGCAGAAACGGCGCAAGCGGATGTGTGGATCATCGCTCAGCCGCTCCACCGCGGTCTCGGCGAGGCGCGATTTGCCGATGCCGGGCTCACCCGATATCAGCACGACCGAGCCATCGCCGCGTTTTATCTGCTGCCAGCGGCACATCAGCAGTTCGATCTCCTCATCGCGGCCAAGCAGTGGCGTTCTGCCTACGCGCAAGGCCTCGAAGCGGCTATCGACCGCGCTCGCGCCCATGACTCGCCAGACCGGCACTGGGTCGCTGAATCCTCTGATGGACGCGGTCCCGAGAGCGAGATACTCGAAGAGTCCTTCGACGAGGCGGCGGGTGCTGCCGTCGATGACCACCGTGTCCGGCTCGGCCAGCGCCTGAAGCCGCGAGGCCAGATTGGGGGTCTCACCGACCACCTCATGCCGTTGGGACGCGCCATCCCCGATGAGATCGCCGACGATCACCAACCCGGTGGCAATGCCAACTCGCACTTGCAATCTTGCCCCCGGACCGACATCGAGTCCTGCCACGGCCGCGACCAATGCCAGCCCGGCGCATACCGCGCGCTCAGCATCGTCCTCATCCGCCCGCGGATAGCCGAAATATGCGAGCACGCCGTCGCCCATGTATCTGGCAACGAACCCGCCAAATTTCTCGATCTGCTCGGCGCAGCAGCGATGGTACGCGCCCATGATTTCCTGCAAGTCCTCAGGGTCGAGCCTTGTCGAGAGCGCTGTTGAACCAACAAGATCAGCGAACATCAGCGTGAGATGACGTCTCTCGGCCGCGGTCCGATAAGCTGGCGTGGGTATCGGTCCGGCCTCATCGAATTCCGCAATCGCGCGCAATATCTTCCTGCGATGGCCGAGCGATACACCGATTTTTTCGAGGTCATGGTCGGTCAGATCGCGCAGAACGCTTGGATCAATGTCGTTCTCGGCAAAGCGCTGCGCGTATTGCCCAAGCCCAAGCTTCTCGAGCCACTCCGCAATCTGCTGCATTGGCTCCACCGACATCTGGTTGACGGCCGGTCGAATTTTAGACCACAGCGAAGAAACGTTATCCCGATGTTTCCGGAATAGCACGCCTTGTTTACAGCAGTTCGCCTGCGTGGGCCTTCGATTATTGCCCAAGGTGGTGCGTCAGTAGCTACCAAGAAGCGCATGACATGTTGAGAACAACTGTACGCGCCTGATTTCGGCAGCAAGCACCGTTGCGCGAACAGACCAATGTGACCGGTACCGATAACCAATTGAGCGGGTCCATGAGCCGGCGACAAGGATTGCGTGACGTCCGGTTCTGGCCCTTTTCGGACCTCATCGCACGGTCTGCGGATGTCTGCTCACTGGGGACCAGCGGACTCGGCGGAGTTACTCGCCGGCTCTTAGTTTCCGATCCGAAACACGATCCGCCGTTCCGCAGGTAAGGTCGGTCGCCGGGGCCACCTGGCCAGTCCCGCGTCACTCGAGATGGTCAATCAATCCGACCGCACACCCGAACCGCCGGTAAGGCAAGCGAGAACTGCGCAACGTCGGGAAAAAGCGGCAATATTTTGAGCTGGCACTTTTTGCAGATATCAGAGACGTTTGTGGGGCGATCAATTTCTTACAGGAACGAAGCGCGTTCGGCGGCACTTTTTGCATATCCGGCGCCGTCCTAGGCGGTGCGGGATGATGACCAAAGTGCACACTTGGCGCCGGCCAACGCCGGAGATCCGGTTCACCTGATCCCCATTGGAGACGCGGCGGTTGTCCTCTCGCCATGAGGACTCTTGGGCATATCTGAGGAGATAGGCTCCTGCGATATGGTGGTGGATACCGATCTCGGCACGGCGCAGGCGGGAGAAGTATTCCTCAGCCATGTTAGTGCACGCGCCATCGAGGCTGTATGCCTCCTGATGGTTGATTCTCTTGACCTCGAAACGCTCATGTAGGTTGTCCCATGAGGCCGCTTCATCGGCGTGCACCACTGTCCACTTCGCGATGCGAGCGCGAATGAATGAAGCAGCTTGGCTTTCCGAATTGAATACTGCCGGGACGGAATTGCCGTCACGTTCCCGGACTATCACGACAACTTTGCGCTTGCGTTCTGGTTCCTAGCGAAACGGCAGTCGATACGGTCAGCCTTCATATTGGCGGGCTTCGCACCAGCTCAACTCACCGCATGAGCTTAAACAGCTCAAGGACGTCAGCAAGCCTCAGCTTTGCGCCTTTTGGCATGTGCTGCAGGAGCCGGTGCCGGTGTTAGCGGCGATCTCGTCACGTTTGAGCGGATCGCGCTCGGCGTGGAAGGCCTGCATATCATCCGCGAACTGGCGGGAGACCTCGGGTGGGATTTCGAGCGGCTTTCTGGTGATGGGCATGGGCTAATGTAACGCACAACAATGCCGCCAGTCCCAGATGCGATGAGGCCGCCAACTGAGGCGGCCTTCGACTATCTCTGGCTGCTCCGTTTCCGATTCGCTTCTGGCACCTTCAACCCCTCACTAGGGCAAGACGCACCGAGCAGCGGCCTTCAGCGAAAACTGAAGGGGACGCTGCCTGGGCGATCTTCGAGCTAGCCCTTCGTTACGATCGCAGCAGGAGCTTTTCCAACCGGGTACTTTCCGACCGGGGACTTGCCAACCGGATATTTGCCAATTGGCATCTTGCCAACCGGAGCCTGTTCGGCGACCGGCTGCGGACGAGGGAGGTCGGCCGCACTGGCCGCAGCCACGAAACCGAAAGTCGCAACTCCAACAACCAGAAACTTCAACATCGTGATCTCCGAGATGGTTAGCTGAGCACGAACAGCCTTTACCCTCTAACGGCTACAGGGCAATTGTCGCTGTATCAAAGCTGATGCTCGTGCGGTCGTTTCTTTGCCGGATGTGACAAAAACGGCACGCAGCGATTACTTTGCGTGGTGCTGGATATGGACGACGGGCGAGACCGACCTCGTACAGTCGGCTCAGAACAGTCTCGGTTACAGGAACGAAGCGCGTTCGGTGGCACTTGTTGCATATCCGGTGCCGTCCTAGGCGGTGCGGGATGATGACCAAAGTGCACACTTGGCCCCGGCGTGTTCCCCCTCGCTGGGGCCGTTTCTTTGCTAGATTAAAGCCATCCACTGCGCAGGAACGATTCCGGTTCGGGAAAATTAGGCAATTGGCGGCAGCGCGGCCCCATTGCCCCCAAAGCGCTTTCGCCATCAAGTCCCAGCGCCGCCTTCCCCGGGGCGCTGGGACTTATTCTTTAGAGGCTACACATTGCTCGAACATGCGGCGTTCCGGCTTTGCCGTCGAGTGCTTTGTTGACAGAGCGGCTCGCCAACCTTCAATGCATCAACTTGAACAATTCGAGGATGTCTGCCAGTCGCAGTTTCGTGCTCTTCGGCATATGCTGCAGCAGCCGGTGCCGGGTATTCGCCGCGATCTCGTCTCGCTTGATCGGGTCGCGCTGGGAGTGGAAGGCCCGCATATCGGCAGCGAACTGGCGCGCGACCTCAGGCGGGATCTCGAGGGGCTTCCGGGTGAGAGCCATGCCAGAAAGATAAGCGCCGGAGCAACCAATTGCGAATCTGCCCGAGCGGCCATTTACGAGCAACCGGCGCGCCGCTGAACTGGGACGAGTTGCGAACGCTGACATTGCTGAAGCCCGCCGCCCGCAACTCCTCCGCCACCGCTTCGGCTTCTTCAGCCGTCTTGCAGATCTTGAAAATTTGACGCCCTTCGAGTCGACCAGCTGCCGCGTACAGCATGACGTGCCTCCACCCCCTTCAAGAGATTCTGAGGCTCGCAGCGCGCTCGGTGATTCGGCAAGCCAGAAATGCGATGCAGCCAAAGAGGCGGCCTCGGTGCGTAGCAATCCGTGCGCTGAGTGAGAGGTTTTGCCCGTACTTTCCCGGATTTTGCTGCAAATGCGAAGGGCGCTAGTACTCTCAGTACCGGGGCTAGATTTCATCAAGATCAGTATTGCAGATTTCCGGGTAAGGGGCCGTCTCGCGACACGGCCCCTTTTCATTTCACGTCACAGGTTATTCCCAGCCTGCAGGATTTTCACGTAAGTCCCGCTTTCGTGGATCTCTAGCCAGTCCTGCGCCAAGGCGTATTTGAGACCAGCGCCGTATTCGGCCGGCGCACCTTTGTCCTGATACAAGAAGGGGCCATTGATCTTCTCGATATAGATGCGGCCGTCCTGAACGGGTTCGAACGCTCGAGCGTGCTCCATGAGTCTGAGAGCGGCCTTCTCGGGATTAGCGTAGGGACGATCTGCGGTGAGTTTCATCAGCGGGGAATCACGATTTCCATCCGGCACTGAATGGCATCGCGTGGTCGGTCATGTCATGCCAATTCGGAACGATGTGCACAGCGCCGACCGTGCCGCATGCCGTGCACACTAAACGCCAGCTGACGTGTGACCTCGGTTGATCCTGCGGCAGCGCATCCAGGCGTACATCCACCATCCGATCGCGGCCGCCGTGGCACCGAATGTTGCAGCTGACGTGGCCGTCAGCGAGCCATTCCGCTGGGCTACCGGGCGGGAAGGAGCGGCCGGACCATTTTGTGTAGCGGCGTGGGGGCATCGGCGAATAATCGCGCCGATTGCGCGCGGAGAGAAGCCGCTAGCAATCGCGGTGATGACGGCTTGCTCACCAAGAGATTGGTCAAGGCGTGGAATTAAAGGCTGTCACGCGGCGGCGTCGACGGTCGCGATTACACTGCGCATGTCGCAGGCTAGCCGGCGATAGTGCGCTCCCAGTCGCAAGTAGAGTTCCCGCTTGCTTCCATCCGCCTCCCGGCTAGCGATCACGTCGCACTCCGTGGCGAGACTCTCAAATCTTTCCAGCTTGGCCAGCAAAGGAGTCATGGGCGGATTTCCTCTGAACGCTTACTGAGAGAGGAGCGATGTTCCTGGGATGATGGCTCACCTGAATAACATGGCAACGCCAACGATGACGACGGGGAGCAATCCCAGTACGACAAAGCCCGCGCGGACAAGGATTTCACTCATGGAAAACGCCCTAAACTGAAGGGCGCTTAACATAAGATAAGCATGGAACGGGGGCCTAGTGCAGCTTGTGCCAGCGGCCAAAGGCTTGCCGAATTCCGCTAGTCATTCATCCAGTCACATGAAAACGACAAGCAGGCCGAGCGCGGCAAGCACGATTGAAGCGTATCCCGCGATGGTGGCCCAGTCCCGTGTCATGCCGGGAAGGCTGAATCCGGCGTCGTTCTGACCTTTTGATCTGGATCAAGAGTGCGCGCTGAGGATGTTTGGCCGTCAAGCCAAACGGATGGAAGCCCAGAGCATCTGGCGGGCTACTTTTCAATCGGCGCGGAAGCGGAAGGCGTCGTAAGCGTGGGCACCCAAGATCGCGGCGCTCAGGCATAGCAGCACAACGATTGCGGCTTCCAACATGACACCTTACCCCCGATCAATTCGGGGAGTGGTATCGGCCCATTGTTTCAGGCCGGTTTCGTGCACGGTCGAAAGCGAGCATCCACCTGTCTATCGTGTGGAAAAGAGCAGTGTTGGGCCCAGTGTGTTGCCTAATTGCCCATGGAGCGCAGAGCGTTTTCGGTCATTTGCTGGCGATAGGCCGCGCGCTCTTTGAAGCGCGCTCTCGCGAACATTGCCACGCCGAGAAGTACGAGAAAAGCCACAGTACCGATGGTTGCCATCGTCGTCTCGCTCCCGGTGATCGTCTTCTGGGATTCTGAATCAACCGGAGGCTGCTATCAAGGACAAAGTTACCTATCAGTCGTCCCGTGGGGCAGTCCCAATCTGGCAGATCAGCGAGCCTAAGCCGGCCGTTGTGATGGTCGCACGCGACACAAAACACGCGTTGCGGTCGACGGGACCGGACCAATAGCGGAGATGACGAGCGGGCTTGTGGCGCCAAGGCATGCCCGATTGATTCCGCAGCTGCGGAGTGCATGCAAATTATCAAGACGTTGGGGCAAGGAACAGAGACGAGCTACTGCGCGTCGTGGGTGTGCAGGCCCCCTAGCAATCGGCGTTGAATTCAACTCACAATGCTGAAATTTGACGCCGTGACCGTGGCTGCGCTCGCACCGTTCAGCCAGACCGCAGTGTCGCTGTCGACCTGGACGACGAAGTAAGCGCCGTTCTGATAGGAGTGCGACAGCACATCGGCGAACGAGCTGAAGCCGGTTCCATTCAACGCCACGACATCCGTGGCCGCGTTGAAGTCCTGAACCACTTCGACGCCCGGCACGTCAATGGAGACGAACGTGTTGCTGCCGCCGCCGCCGAAGTAGTAGTTCACGCCGCTGCCGCCGTCGAAGTAGTCGCTTCCCACGCCGCCGATCAGAACGTCGACACCATCGCCGCCATACATGGTATTGTTGCCTGTGCCGCCGTAGAGGTAGTCGTTGCCCTCGTATCCGAACAAAACGTCATCACCCGCGTCGCCGCTGAAGACGTCAGCCGCCGCAGAACCGACGCCGACATCGTTGCCGTCTCCGCCGTAAGCGGAGCCTCCGCTCGACGCCATGTAAAGATAATCGTTGCCACCGTTACCTTCGAGGAGATCAAAGCCTTGATCTCCGATCAGGATGTCCGCGTTCCCGCCGCCATAAATGCTGTCGTTGCCTTGGCCGCCGTAGATCGATAACAGATTGACGAATGCGCCGGAGCCTGAAGAAACCACGATAAAATCGTTGCCATCGCCGCCCGGGATAATATTCTCCCCCAAGCCACCGCTGTAGGTATCCCAGATTTCGTCGTCACCGCTGCCTCCGTCCACGATAGAACCTTGGCTATGAATAGTATCGTTTCCTACGCCACCGTAGGCTGTGCCGAGATTAAAGAAGCCGTCCCAGCCTGCCGAAACGATGTCGTTGCCTTCGCCGCCGTATGCGATACTTCCCCCACCGGTGATTGAATCGTCGCCCGCGCCTCCGCTCATGTTGGAGTCGTAACCTGAAAGCGTATCGTTTCCTTCGTCACCATAGAGTGCCCCTCCGCCGGGGCTCACAAAACCGGAAAAGGAGAGAACGTCGTTTCCGTTGCCACCATATACGACGCTGTCCCGAACTGCTGACGAGGCGAGGGTATCGTTTCCGTCCAGCCCATAGAGTGCGTCTTCTCCAGAGGCCGACGTGTGGCTGTCATCTCCGAGAGTGCCAACATATGTTGTCATCGCAAACCTCATGTTGATTAGACGCGGAATTGTTTTCTGACCGGAACGATCGAAGCGCAAAGATGCCGGCAAGGAAATGCAAGAATGGACGGCGATACACGCGCGCTAACAGGGAAATTCAATCGGAAGGTGTGCCAAGGCGCAAGCCTCCAAAAATGGATGGATTTTTAAGCAAATCAGTGGGGAATGTCCGTGGGCTTGATAACCCGGACCTGAGCTATAGCCGCACCATGCCTGGTCAGCATGCTTCCCGACCAGCGGAGTCCGCTGGTGCGTTGTATTTCAGAACTGACCTTTCCCCGAGCAGATCTTCCAGGCCATAGGGCGCCTCAGGCGCGAAGCCCGGGACGAGATCGACGGGCTAGTCCGGTTTCTCGACAAGACCGACGACTACGTCTCCCGCGAGTTCGAGGACGATGGCGAGGATGAGCCATCCCTCGGCTTCCAAGAGGCGTTTCCAGGCCAAGACCGAGGCCGGGGGGCGGCGGAGAAGATCGCGAGTTAGATCTCGGCACCTTCGACCGCATGACCGACAGCGGCATTCTTCGCGGCAGCGGCTCGGCGCGGAGCGGGTCGAAGTGGATGCTGAGCTAGACCGCGCTGACCACGAGCCCAGCTTGGGGGCAACGGAAACCCATCCAATAGCACCCGCGCGGATAGTGATCGGCCACAAGGGGCCGGGCGCCTCAGCCACTCAATACAGCGACTCCTACGCGAACCAGGAACACTGGGCTTCGTCCCCCACCGAAGACCGCGAGCAGGACGACGACAACGGCATAGGTGACCAGGACGGCTTGCTCGAGCAGGTCGGCGGTTTGATCGGCGGGGGCATGGCATGAGACACGTCACCCGAAGGCTTGGCCTGCAGATCATCGCGGGTGCTGCTGCAGCGGCTCCCGCTTCGGCCGCAACTCCAGCGTTGGCTAATCCCGATGCCGAACTGATTGAGCTAGGGCGCCAGTTTGTCGAAATATCGCGGCTCCGTGATGCGGCCAGCGAGGAGACTCTCCGGCTTTACGAGATCGGTGCTGACGATACGGCGGCGGAAGAAGCGTTTGAGGATGCCATGGATCAACTGCGAACGATCTTCGCTCGCATGATCGCGATGCGCCCCACGACTATCGAGGGCATGCGGGCGATAGCCTCAGCAGTGCTTCACTTCGAATGGGACGGCGCCAACGTCGAGTTCACCGAAGGCTGCGTTGGAGACGCGGCGATCGACGTGCTGATTGCCGGCCTGCTCGATAAGCCGCTTCCGGACCTGCCCGACTGGGCTGCCGCTTGGATCTAACCCGACCCAAGAAAAGACGCCGCCGGTCTCAAAAATATACGCCCGGCGGCGTTTTCTTCCTGAACTGGGACACTGAAATCCCCAGCACGGTCTTAATTGCAGCGCCTATGCCAGCGTGGCTCAGGCCGGCGGAAGTTGACGGCAAGTGGTTAAGACGAAGCCGGTCTTGCTGCATTGCCACTCGCTGCCCAGCGCGTTGATTGAGACAGAATGGGGAGCGGCCATTGCCAGCAAAACGACGACACAGGACAGCGAGATTGCGGTTGCCGCGAAACGTGCCTTGCGCATCCACACTGAATTCATCATGGCCGTCGCTCCCTTCTGGTGCTGGATGACAGGCTGCGCGCGGTTTGTTTCGCGCTCGCTTCGCGACCGCCGAAATGGTGTTTCGTTCACGCGGAGGTGTTGGGAAGACACCGCGGGCATACCCTCGAAACTACGCCGCCGGGCTCGAAATACATTGTCCCAGCGGCGTTCTGTTCTTCCAGCGTTGGGCCTGAAATCCCTAGTGCTGAAACGTTAGCAAAGATCCACGACAGTTCAGTGTTGCTTGGTTCACACAAATTAAGAAAGAGGAGCCGGCGGGCAGGGCAGCGCGCCGGCTCCTCCGAAACGGTGACCGTAAGACGTTCCCCAAACCGGCCCCGTCCCTCGGGGAAGCCTGCGCTTGGTTTGCTAACGGACTCACTTGGCCAGCCCAATCGACTGAAAAATCGACATCGTTTTTCGGCGAGCGACCCAGGTCGCCGATTCATGCTCGGCCGGTTTTCCTTGCTGCCGGCTGGGCTATCGACCTAGGCTGCAATCCTCTGTTTCCAAAGAGGAGAGCGGGCGTGGCTACAGGTACCGTTAAGTGGTTCAATCCGGCCAAGGGATTTGGGTTCATCCAACCCGACAGCGGCGGCAAAGACGTCTTCGTGCACATTTCAGCCGTTGAGAAAGCGGGACTGAGCAGCCTCAATGAGGGTGCAAAAGTGAGCTACGAAGAGCGGGAAAATCGCGGCAAGACATCCGCCGAAAACCTGAGGGTGGGCTGACGCCACTGGCCGGACACAAGTGGCAATGCTGGGAGTCATACATGCGGCTCCCGCGAGTGGTTGGTCCCCCTACCGGGAGTTTGAAGCGGCGACCCTGGCGCTCTCCGCGTCGGGGTCGCAGCCACAAGTGGACCGTTCCATTATCGCCTACGGGCCTAGCCCGAGACCGCGCCGTGAGCACGCTGCATTAGACGGCTGACAGCAACAACGAGATCTGGTCGACCAAGCACCTCGACAAGCCGATCTAAAATCATTCGCTCGTTGGAGCGCGGCCGAGGTTCTAGGTATTCTTCGAGTATTTCTTGAGCGGCGCTTACTGCTTGGAGAGCGATATCTTCGTCCGACATCTTTTGGACTCCGAGTAAACTTTTCGCTTAATCATCGTAAAGTCATACGGTTCCTAATCCGTGAACAGATTCGACATCGGTTTTCGGCGGCATGGTTTTGGGAGACGGGATTAACCCCTAAGGCCTTTGGCTGTGCACCTAAGGCGCAGGGAACGAATGGCTTTTCGGGAATAGACTAGATGCTCTCGGCTCTTGTACTCCCAACCCTGGGCCGGGAGTTAGAATGGCGACCTCGGCGGGGCCGTCCCCGTCGGGGTCGTTCTAATTTTGGGGGTTGAATAGTGGGTTATGGCTCGTGTCATAATTAAAAGTAAACAAGATCAATATCTTGTGTGTTTTATGATCGGCTGATGCCGTTACCCGGACCGCAGCGACCGGGCCCTGCCGACCTACCGGAGAGCGCCTCACGGGCGCCGTCAATTACTTTGGGGCGGCAGCCCTTCGCCCGGGCTACAGCGCCTTTATTCAAGCCTCGACCCACCGGCGCTTGAGCGCCGGGAAACTTCTATTTGCCTCTCGCGATGTTTCCCAATCGCTTCCCAACTCTAAAATCCGGGAAGCAAAAACAATGAGAAACTAACGGTAACGTGCTGTTCTTGCTTGGTGAGCGCGGAGGGACTCGAACCCTCGACCCCATGGTTAAAAGAAATGGGCAATGGGAGCCAAGCGAGTGAGGCCCCGCGCGAGGGTCAAGATGGCCGGGAGTTCGAAACCCGCGCCGTGGTGCTGCCTGGCGACGAAGAAAAGACGGCGGTCTTCGATCGCGCCGGTGCTGCGCACCGAGGAGAGGCGTGGCTTCCAAACGACTTCAACGGGGCGTGGCTGGGATGGTCTCGACCAGGTGCATGACCCGAACAATCCAAGCCTTCATTGAGAAAGCGCGCGAAATCGAAGCGGATGAAGAGCACTCGTCTGCGGACAAATTGATGAGGCGGATGGCAAGACAATGCCGGGGCGAAAGAAGCAGAAATCAAAGACCTAGCTCGGCCTCGACGAGATTCGCCGACAGTCTTCATGGCCTCGCATAGCGGTATTCCCGCGGGTCGCACTCTCTCGTGGAACACGTCGTGGATGAAAAACACGGATCGTGGAATTCATAAGTGGGATCAGTAACGCTCGGCGGAAAGTGTATCCGCCGATGGCGTCCATCGGCTCTTCCAGAGCGGTGGTTGTATAGCGTCTGGGGCCGACGAAGCGAGCCGGGTATCCGTTAGAACCACGGTGCACGTGTGCTTAACACTTCGCTTTCTCGGCCACTTGGTACCTTGATCGTTCGTGGCGCGGCGGCGAGCAGACGATAGTAAGCTTCTCGCTAACCTTTTGCCACGGCGGAATTCTGCCAGTTCGATTTAGTGTTGACCTCCGCGCGCGCGTACTGCGGGCTTTCATCACTATCGGTCTTCCCCCACACAACCTCGTTACTTCAACTATCCGTTGACAAGTTGCGACAAGCGGTGCGCGCCGATCGTCCTTTTGGTTCGATTCCCATGGTGATCGTTTCATCGTTTCACCCCCTAGGATCAGGATGAAACGAAACGGTATGCGGAGGGGAGTAAACTCCCCCCGCCGCGTCGTACTGGCGATTTGAAAACGTTTCGCGTGAAACGATTGATTTGTTTGGCAAATTGCCGTTCCCGGTTCACGACCGTTTCGCGTTTGCAACGACACGACTTTAGCCCCTATTTCGACGGCAATTGAAAAGAGGGTGCAACGGCCAGCGAAACGGTTGAATTCAGCCGATTTAGCGATTTCTGACCATCCGCTGTGATGACCAATTGTTCGGAGAGAGGGTCGCGCAACAGAAGCGTGCCTTTGATCAACTTGGTGATGATCCGGTTCACCTTCGACTTGATCGTGGCCGGCGCCCCGTTCCAACCTGTGCCGGTGGCGATGTCGGTGAGCGACTTTCCGGGATTGGCGTCAATGAACCGGAGCACCTTTATATCGTCGCTGACGGCCTTCTCTTCGCGCCTCGCCACTTCACCGTAGGAAATCAATTCGCAAATGACGGTAGGCATGTGGCGGCCCTTGCTGTTGAGCAACCGCGGGTGATCCGTGATCGTCTTCAAGGCGAAATGCAGCGCGGGGAATTCGGGACCACGGAACTTGCCCACCGATGACGCCACAACCGCCCCATCAGCGTTTTTGACTGCGCCAATGTTGCCATCGACTTCATTCAAGAATGCACCACCACCGCGCGGAACCATTTCGTTAATATCCTTGGCATTCTTTGTCGGATGGCAGAGCACCAGGACGGTCGGATTGCCTGGTAAATGTCGCAGCGAGCGCAGCGCCCGCGCATGATTGCCGGCCTGCACGTTGTCGTTGTCGTTATCACCTTCGAAGAACGCCGCAGCGGTATCGACCACGATCAGGGCCAGCTTGACACGAGCCGCGACGATCTCCCGCTCGATCCGCCCCCTTGTCTTCGAAAGGTGCATGGCGCCAAAAATGAAGATGACGTCGGTTTGCTTCGGATCGATTCCCATCTCCCGCGTCAACCCGAACCAACGCATTTTCACGTCTTCCGGATTTTCCCCGGCCAGATACAGCACCTTTCCGCGCTCTACTTCGAGATTGCCAAGCGGCCGGCCGATCGCAACGTGCGCGGCTTTGCGAAGACCCATTACGGTCTTGCCTGTGCCGGTTTGCGCCGTGAGCGAGTAGCAGAAGCCGCGCTGCAAGATGCCGTCGATCAGATAATCGGTTACAACGAAGTCGTCGCCGAACGTCTGGGGCATCTGCAGGAAGCCGCCCGGTGGTGTCGGAAAATCATTCTCGGCTTCCTCGTTACCGGTTGTCGGTCCCGGCACCGGGTTGGCGGGCTTCGTCCGCGCGGCTTTCTTTGTCCGCTCTGCCATAAATTCCGCCAAGGCTACCATGCCTTGATCGCAAAGCTTGGTCGCTTCTGCCACGGTCTTATCGTGGTTACTCATGCGAGGTGATTTCCCATGTTCGAAATTTCAAGCTCCGCATCGCACAGTTTTTGGTCTGACTCGGAGAGTTGCACTTCCGACAAATCCGCCATGGGAATTGGCGAAATGCCCGCGGCGAACATGGCGGTGTAGAATGCATTTTGCCGCTCATAGATATGCGCTCGCGTCCTGGCCCGTTCGGCTGCTTCGGCCTTTTCGCGTTCGCGCTTCGACAAGCGGTCGTCACGCTGCGCTGGAGTTGTCCGTTGCCAAATGGCCAAGTCGGCTTCTGCCTCTTGCAGCGTCGCGAGCACATCGGTCAGATATCTTGAAAGGTGGTATGCCGATACAACGCGGTTGAGATGATCGATTTCATTTTCGATCACGCGCGGCGGGCACCAACCTTCGGACAGCGCAAAGCTAAGAACACCAAGCCGCTTCTGGATTGGCACAAGGTTGCGCTCGCCGTCGTCTCTAGCGTCCGCGAGCCGTTGCACTACTTCGGCAGTGAAGTCGTCGCCGTTGTGTTCGGGAAATGTGGGTTCGATGAATTGATGCCGGGTGTACGGCGGTGGTGTCATTTTCATTGGTGGGCTTTCTCCGCGAGCGTGCGGCTACAAGAACCCCCCAACTAAGGAGCTTAAAAATGGGGTTGTTTGAAGTATAAAGGAACGGTTTCCAACCGACCTTAGACGTCAAACAGCCCCAACCCTTTGGTCGGGGTTATTTCGTTTTAGGTGGCGCGTGCGGTCTTGGCTTCTTGCCCGGTCACCCACGCATCGTTCGCGGCTTCCGAGATGCGAGTGCAGCGGCCAGCCTTGAAGATTTTCGGAGCCTCGCCTTGCGATGCAAGCTTGTAGAAAAAGGCGCGCGAGAGATCGTGCATCTCGCACCACTGATCGATAGAATAGGATCGCATTGGAATACTCCTCCAGTTCCCATGCGTTTGCGCACGCACGAAGCGGCGCAAATCGCGGTTACGTTTTGGGGTTTTGGAGACGGTTGACGCTTACAATTGTCGTCTCAGGCCGCGGGCGGATAACCCCGCGCAATCACCTCGAGTCCATGTAAACACAAGTGTACTGAATGAGGAGTTAAGAACATTTGCGCTGCGCCGTCATGCAATCTCGCGTGTCAACAGATATTTGCACTCACGCGTCGCTACGCTGTAAACGGATATGCACTCATGCAGTAGTCGGCCCACTCGTTCATGAGAGCGCGGCGCTTTGCGAGCGCCGTTGAGCGGCGATAGGCGACTTCCGTTTCATCACCGACAGCATGCGCCAGCGCCATTTCCGCAATCTCGCGCGGAAACGTCGTGCAGTCGCCGGCCCAATCTCGGAACGTCGATCTCATGCCGTGCGTCGTAGCCGGCGAGTTGGTGTGGCGAGCGATACAATTGGATAGCGTCACATCGCTGACGGGGCGGATTGGTAGCTGCGCAAGGGCTATGGCAGTGAGAGGCACCTTGTGTTCTTTGCCGGCCTTCATGCGAAGAGCGGGGATCGTCCACAGGTCGCCTTTCACTTCGGCGCCAGGGTCCATCTCGCATGCTTCATTGAAGCGACAGGCGGTCAGGATAATCAAACGAAGCATGCGCGCAGCGTCCGATGTATCGCTCGCCAGCGACATCATGAAGCGCGGGATTTCTTCGTAGGGCAGGGCCGGGTGATGCTGCACGTCGGACTTACGGCGTCGCGCCAAGAACTGATCCAGATGGCCGCGCCACAGCGCAGGATTTTCGCCAGTCCGTAACCCTTCGGCCTTTGCACCATTCAAGATCGCCTCAATGCGTCCGCGGACCCGCCGCGCCGTTTCTTTCTTCTCACTCCATATCGGGTCGAGCACTTTGCGGACGGCTGCGGTATCGACGTCACTGACGCGCAATTGCCCAATGTGCCGATAGGCATAGTCACGCAGCGAATTCGACCATTGCTGCCGATGCTTTTCGTTTTTCCAGCCGGCCTCTTTGCTTGCGATGTATTGTTTCGCATAGGCCTCGAAGGTGATCGTGCCAGTGGCTTTCGCCTTCGCCTTGGCGCGCTCGGCCAGGCGATGCTCAATCGGGTCGATGCTGTTCCGGATCAGGGCGCGTGCCGCGCCGGCCGCCTCACGTGCCTGTGCCAATCCCACGTCGCGCATGGGACCAAGACCCATAAATCGCTCTTTGCCAGTGACTGGCGACGTGAACCGGAAGACCCAACTTGCGTTGCCGTTCTTGTCGACGTCGAGCCGTAGCCCGTCGCCATCAGCCAACTTGTCGCCCGGCTTCGCATGCTTCACGTGTGCTGCCGTCAAAATGCCCATCTGCCTATCTCCGAAAGTGTCCGCCTAAACCCACGTCTCACCCCACGTTGGAAACGTGGATTCCGGTTGACACGCGTAGATATTGGGCGGCACGAAAATGAATATTTTCGTTACGGCACAATGGCTTAGGTGTCAGGGATGGACGAGCATAGACACTGATGGATTAGCAGGTGGCGGAAGGGGTGGGATTCGAACCCACGGTACCCTTGCGGGCACGCCGGTTTTCAAGACCGGTGCCTTAAACCACTCGGCCACCCTTCCAAACCTTGAAATAGTTAGGCTTTTTGTCGGCGTCGGCAGCACAGATCTTGAACTGTGCTACCAGCTTGCTACCAACGGTCGTCGCTTTCTATGCAGCAAGTGCTCAAACGTCAACGCGCTGTACCCCGCGCGCGTACAGGGGGGGTGGGCTAATCTTCCTTCTTTGGGCGCTCCAGGTCCAGCCGCTCGATGCGCTCATCGATCAGCCGGTTCAGCTTCTCATCCTTCCGTGTATCCCTCCTGTAGAGGCTACCATGCAGGCCAAAGGCAACGAGGGGCAGGACAACAGCAAGGACCAGGAGATAGTAGAACCAGTCCATCTCGGGCAGCTTCTCTGCACGGCCAATTGGGAGAGAGTAGGCCAATCTGCGGTGAATTTTCACGGCTTTCCGATGTCGAGCTCAAGATAGCTTTGATGAAGGCTGACCGGCGTTTTCATGCCGTCAAAGAGCACGCGAACAGCTAATTTGCTTGCCTTGCCCGCGCCCACGACCGATCCGGTCGTATAGAGGGCTCTCTTCATTCGACTAGCGCCGAGTTCGCTCAGGTGGACCCGATCGCCGATTTGAAAAATTGGCTGTTCGGTTGGCAAATGATTGAAGCCGCGCAATTGAAAAACCTCGATCCGGAATTCCCTCTCCATCTTGTTTGGTGAGGTGGGCGGGACCGTCGCTCCGTGGCCCGGAGCGGCGATCCCTTATCGCGCGATGGTCGGGGTGTGGTGTGGATGTCGGCCAATCCGCACGACTAGGGATACAGTAAATCTGCAAATGCTCGTGGCAATTGCCATTCTGAACTAGCCCCAACCAGCGGCGCGATAGTCTGGCCCGTGGCGCAAAGGTGGTAGCGCGCTGCAGCAACCGCGAATCCTGATGGATGAAATTGGAAAGAGTCGTAACGTCATGGCCGGAGGTTGGCCGCTTCAGCCTCCGGTGTCGCCGTTAGCCCCAGCTCACCCCCTGAGCTGGGGCTCGCCGCATCACTGCTTCTCGAATTTTCTCCTCGAATATTCGGATCGTATCCAGGCTCGTTGGGATCGGTGATCGCAATTTCAATTGGGAACTATCCGCCCCCCGAATGATTAACCGAGTTAATCTTGGAGACTCGAGAATGTCGGATGAAGACATCGCTCTGCAGGCCGTAAGCGCCGCCCAGGAAATTCTTAAAGAGTATCTCGAACCTCGGCCGCGCACCAATGAACGGCTGATCCTTGACCGACTGGTTGAGGTACTTGAACAGCCCAGTCTTATCGTTGCAGTAAATCGGATGCAGCACGGCTATCGCTGAGCGTGCAGTCTGTGAGTGAGTTGGGCTGCGCGAGCGCTAGCCAATCTCTGGCCAACGCAAGCCATGCGATGCGATCGTCGGCATGCCGCGCTTCCGAAGCGCGCCTTTCACAATGCGCGGCCAACTCGTGTAAACGAGCCAGATCGTCGCGTAGAACGGGGCCAGCGTAGCGCGGCATCATGGTACGCGCTCTGGATTGGATCGGGATACCTGCGCAACGAGGGATTCCGTCAGCGTTTGCTTGACGTATTCGGCCTGCTCCTTCGTTAGCTTCTCGGCGAATGGGCCGTCTTTTTTGAGTTGCGCTGGCCCCTTGAGTTCCCGATCATAAACCATCCAGTCAGCGCTTCCCCTCCGAACCAGGAACCTGGCTTGTTGATGTGCTGTGTAATGCAACGATACCTCCCAAATGGCGGTCCGCCGGTCCTAAGAATACACACCAGGTGACCGCTTATTCCCGAACCGGGACACTGAAATTCCCGGCAGCCAATCATTTGCACAGTTCATGCCACTCCAATGCGGTTAGCTTGACCACCCCAGTCACAATCTTGGCGGTTGGAAAGTCGGGTTAAACGACGTCTTGCGCAAGAAACAGCCCCGTGCGCCAGTTGTCGCAGATTGTGACCCGCACCAGGGAGCGCATTAAACGCGCGAAACCGGCGCAGCGCACATCGCTGCGCGCCGGGTCAAGTCGATGCTGCGCCCTAGCGCGCGCAAGGTGTTCGGGAACTGAGCGACCTGTCGGTCGGAATAACCCATAGGCGAAGATCAGCCAACGCGGTATTCATGTTTCAGACGGAAACATGAGGGGCCGACACATCCATCTTCAATGGGTGTGGATGGCGTCGTAGACGTGGGCGCTAAAGATAGCCGCGCTCAAAAGCAGCAGCCCGATGACTGTGGCTTCGATCATGACACTTCCCCTTATCTTTTGCCGACGGTTTACAGACCAAATGTTTCAGGCCGGTTTCGCGGGCCGGTCAAAATGGTTTCACGGGAAGACCTGATGTCTGGGAATAGGCTGGGTGCTGCGGCCGACTGCGCGCCGTGGGGATGGACAGAATGTGCCCAAGTGCAGCCGAAATGGCCGGCATGCTGGCGAACGCCATTCTGCCGGCGTCACCGAACCCGGGCTGCGGCTCATTGCGACATGCACGCAACGGCGTTGACCGCGCGCGCCTAGCTTGGCCATCATGATGTTTATGAAGCGAGTCCTCTTCCTTTGCACCGGCAACTACTATCGCAGTCGATACGCCGAGGAGCTGTTCAATCACCTTGCGAGTGGCGAACGCCTGGCGTGGCGCGCATTTTCCAGAGGCGCGGCCGAACGCGGATCGCCCGACAATGTCGGGCCGATATCAGGCTTTGCCGACGAGCGTCTCCGCGCAACGGGCATCATACCGGCGGGCGCGGCGCGCTATCCGCAGCCATGTTCACTGGCTGACTTTGGCGATGCGGACCTGGTGATCGCGCTCAAGGAGGCGGAGCATCGTCCGCTCATTGAGCGCCGGTTCCCCGAGGCTGCCGGCAGGGTGACCTATTGGCATGTCGACGATATCGACTTTGCGCTTCCCTCGGTTGCGCTGGCCATGATCGATGACCGCGTCCGCGAACTGGTTTCAGCCCTCAGGTAATCGGTTTCCGTTTCAGGAAGATCGCCAGCGCATACTCCGCGGGGGCCGCCAGCGTACCGCTGAGACGTTCGAGCTCGTCGATGGCGACGATCGCAAGGCGGCCTTCGGTGACGGTCAACCTCTCGGCGGGCACGTCCCGCGCGAGAAACACCTCACCGCGAAGGCTGCGGTCTGGCGTTGAATAATCCGGTCCGGAATACCGGCCGATGAGCTCAAAACGCTCGAGCCGATCTCCTCGTGGACTTCGCGTACCACGCATTCCAGGAAGGTCTCGGTGCCTTCCCGGCGTCCGCCGAAAAGGCTGATCTTTCCCGGATCGGAGATGTAGGGAAGGTCGTCGCGCCGCTGCATCAGAAGGCGGCCATCCGTGCTGATGAGGAGGGCGGATGTTCCCTCTCTTACTCCTCCGCCCGCGGCGTCCAATGGGTCAGCCGAAAGCGAAGGCCAGCAGGCTCGAGCACAGCAGCACAAGGCTTGCTGCGGTCAGGGTCAGAAACCCGTCGGAGACCAAATCGTGATTACGCATGATACACCTGCCTTGATGTGATGCTCATCCGAATTGATTAAAGCTTTCCGAACATTCGCTCCAGGAAAGGGTGACGCGTCTTTCCGCCGTCCAACGGACCGTCAGGCCCGGTACCGATAGCCTTCCACGGCATGCGCCAAGAAGATCACCGCACTCACCAAGCCCATCACCGCTGTAACCGTCTCGATCATCGCAAACTTCCTTTGCGCCCCACGCCCGGGAGAAAACGATTGCAGCCTTGCACAGTCAAAAAGATTCAATTGTTGGAATCGAAGATGCGCCCCAACTGATGATTTGCTGCAACAGTGTGTCTGATCGCGGGACAGGCGAGGGCGCTTTGGACGGCGCAGGCTCCGTAGAACAACTGAGGAGGCGCAACAGGCAATTTACCAAGGTGCCATAGCCTCGCGGCTCACCGCATTTCCGCCGTGTTCCGGTTGCGATATTGTCGAGCGCTGGTGCGGAGGTGGGCCGCATCGTGACGAAAACGATCCCGACGCCTCGGAGTAGGCGAGGGTCCGGCAGAATGGTACTTGGGGCAGATGGGGACTAGACGGCCAGATTCGATGATCCGGACGGCGCGCGGCGCCGTTGCGGTGGCGACGTGCCTCGTCCTCGCCAATTGCGCCTCCTCGAACCAGTTCGCGAGCCGCGTCGATCCCAAATACGGCGTGTCGTCGAGCCCGCGCGTCGTCGCGCTCGGCGATCCCGTGCCGAAGGGTGGCGGCACCTACCGCGTGGGCAAGCCCTATGTCGTGGCCGGCCGCACCTATGTGCCGGAGGAGAACGAGAACTACCGCGCCGAGGGCATGGCGTCCTGGTATGGCGACGATTTCCATGGCCGCCTGACCGCCAATGGCGAGGTGTTCGACATGGGCTCGCTCACAGCCGCCCATCCGACCTTGCCGATGCCGAGCTACGCGCGCGTCACCAATCTGAGCAACGGCAAATCGCTCGTCGTTCGCGTCAATGACCGCGGGCCGTACCACGGCAACCGCCTCATAGACGTCTCGAACAAAGCCGCCGAACTACTTGAATTCAAAGGCAATGGCGTCGCCCTCGTCCGCGTCGAATATGTCGGCCGGGCGCCGCTCGAAGGGTCCGACGACCGCCAGCTGATGGCGACCTTGCGGACCGGTACGCCGGCGCCGTCACCGTCCATGGTGCGGGTCGCCTCGGCCCGGCCGTTCGTGCCGGAAATGACCTCCGCGGCAGGCCGTATCCGCGGCGATGTCCCGGTGCCAGAGGGACGGCCGTACAGCCTCGGCAACACCCAGGCCGACTATGCCTCGGTGAACGCCACCTCCGAAATGTCGGCCTCGAGCCGGTCGCATCGCCGCGCCCTGAACAATCCGCGCGAGGTCTCCTACGAGGGTGACGCGCGCTATGCCGCGACCCCAAGCCCGGCGGCAGCCTATGTGCCGATCGACGCGCGCGGACCGGCCGAAGTCCTGAGCGGACGCGGGCTCTACTGAATCAAGCTCTTGTGAATCAAGCTTTTGGCCTGATCATTTCAGAAACGCGATCAGCGCCGAATTGACCTCGTCAGGGCGCTCCTGCTGGATCCAGTGGCCGGCGCCCTCGATGATCAGCTTCTGCCGCAGGTTCGGCAGCGCGCGCTCCATGTCGGCAACCCGCTTGGCGCCGATCAGCCCGGTAATCACCGAATCATTCGAGCCGGCGATGAACAGCGACGGCTGATGGATCTGCGCATCCTGCCAGGGCGCGGTCAGCTCCCAGTTGCGGTCGAGATTGCGGTACCAGTTGAGGCCACCGCGGAAGCCGGACTGCCGGTAGGCCTCGGCGAACTCGGCGATGTCGGCCTCGGTTAGCCAGGCCGGCAGCGGCATTCCGGTCGGCAGCTTGCCGAGAAAGCCCTTGGCCTCATCGACGAACATCGAGCTCGGATCGGAGACACCGCGCCCCAGCACCAGCCGCATGGTGTGGGCGATGTCGCGCTCGAACTCGGCCTCCGCCACGCCGGGCGGCTGGAAATACTGCCAATAGAAATTGGTGACGCCGCTCTCGCGCAGCGTCTCGAGCGGACGACCACGCCCGCGGAACGGCGGCGGCACGCTGAGGCCGGCGACCTTGGTGAAGATATCCGGCCGGAACAGGGCCGCGTGCCAGGCCACCGGCGCACCCCAGTCGTGGCCGACGATCATCGCGTGCTTCTCGCCGAGCGCGGCCACCAGCGCGACCATGTCGCCGACGGTATCGAAGATCGCGTAGGCGCCAATGTCAGCCGGTGCACTGGTGCGGCCGAAGCCGCGCATGTCAGGGGCTGCGACCCGAAAGCCGGCCGCGGCGAGCGCTGCGATCTGGTGCCGCCATGAGTAGGACAGTTCCGGCCAGCCATGACAGAGCACGACCAGCGGGCCTTGCCCGGCCTCGCGCACGAACATGTCGATGCCGTTGGCGGAGATGGTGCGGGAGGGTGACATCGCGTTTCCGCCTTGTTTGCCGGTTCTGGTGTCGTGAGCTGGTTCGAAGGATATGGGTGTTCGGTACAGCCGGCAATCCGACCGGCGGTGCACAAGCGCAGAAACCTCAGTTGTTTGCGATACTTCCACCTGTTAGAACGCAGCCTTTCAGGACATCGCCGATGGCAACCCTAACCGCAGTTCCCAGCACGTCCCTAGCTCGCGCCGGGCGCGGCTGGCGTGGGCTGGTCGCGGCTCTGGTTGCGCTGGCGATCGGCTGCGGCGGGGTCGTCTACGCCGCCAACAACAGCGTCCAGGGCGCCAAGAAGGACGAGGGCGGGTTCGACGGCGATGCGCCGACCGCGATCCTGGTCGAGGCCTCCTCGGGCAGCGTGCTGTTCGAGAAGAACGCCGACGAGCTGCGCGCGCCCTCCAGCATGATGAAGCTGATGACGGCCGAGGTGGTGTTCGACGCCATCAGGAAAGGCGACATCAAGCTCACTGACGAGTACCGGATCAGCGAAAATGCCTGGCGGCGGGGTGGCGCGCCGTCGGGGACCTCGACGATGTTCGCGGCAATCAACAGCAAGGTCTCGGTCGACGATCTCCTGCACGGCGCGATCATCCCGAGCGGCAACGACGCCTGCATCGCGCTCGCCGAAGGCATCGCCGGCAACGAGCATACATTCGCGACCGACTTCATGACCAAGCGCGCCCGCGAGCTCGGCATGACGAAGTCGACCTTCGGCAATTCCAACGGGCTGCCCGATCCCGCCAACAAGATGACGGTGCGGGAACTCGCGCTGCTGGCGCGGCACATCATCCTGACCTACCCGGACAGGTACAAGCTGTTTGGCGAGAAGGAATTCACCTGGAACAAGATCCGCCAGCAGAACCGCAATCCGCTGCTCAACGCCTTGCCCGGCGCCGACGGATTGAAGACCGGCTACACCAAGGAAGGCGGCTACGGCATGGTCGGCTCGGCCGTGCAGAACGACACAAGGCTGATCGTCGTGGTCAATGGTCTTGAGGATTCCGAAGACCGCGCGACCGAAGCCAAGAAGATGCTGGAATGGGGGTTCCGCAGCTTCGAGACCCGGGTCCTGATCGCGGCCAATCAGCCGGTCGGCTACGCCCGAGTGTTCGGCGGCGAGAGCCGCTCGGTCAAGCTCGTCAGCCCCGATCCGATCAAGGTGATGGTCTCGAAGAACGGCAACGACAAGCTGCTGGCGCGTGTCGTCTATAACGGCCCCGTGAAGGCGCCAGTCGCAGCCGGCCAGAAGATCGGCGTCGTCCGGGTCTGGCGCGGCGGCAATGTCGCGATGGAGACGCCGGTGTTCGCGGCGGAGGCCGTCGGCACCGGATCGACGATGCGCCGCGCGCTCGACGGCGCCCAGGAGCTCGTCATCGGCATGTTCCGCGCCGGCGTCGAGAAGCTCTGACATGACGGAAGCAGCAGCCGAACGGCCGAGCTTGCGCGGTCGCTTCATCACCTTTGAGGGCGGCGAGGGGTCGGGCAAATCCACCCAGATCCGCAAGCTCGCCGAACGCCTCGATGCCGCCAAGCTGCGCGCGATCGTGACTCGCGAGCCCGGTGGCTCGCCGGGAGCGGAGATCATCCGCCATCTCGTCCTGTCGGGGATGGGCAAGCTGCTCGGGCCGGACGCCGAGACGCTGCTGTTTGCCGCCGCCCGCGACGATCATGTCCGCACTGTGATCCTGCCGGCGCTCAATCAGGGCATCTGGGTATTGTGCGATCGCTTCTTCGATTCCACGCGCGCCTATCAGGGCCAGCTCGGGCAGGTGCTGCCCGGCCTCGTCAACGCCATGCAGCGCGTCACCATCGGCGATCTCAAGCCTGACCTGACCTTCATCCTCGACGTGCCGGTCGAGGTCGGGCTGCAACGCGCCGCCGCGCGCCGCGGCGATGCGACGGCCGATCGCTTCGAGGCCGAGGGAATCAAGTTCCATCAGGATTTGCGCGAGGCGTACCAAAGGATCGCGGCTGAAGACCCGCAGCGCTGCGTTCTGATCGATGCCACGGCCGACCCTGATACGGTCGCGGCCAGGATATGGGCCGCGCTGCGCGAACATTTGCGCGCGACGTTCACGGCGGACAGTCCCGCATGAGCGCGCGCAAGGTCGAACAGGAGATTGCGGCGCGGCATCCGCGCGAAACGCCCGATCTGTTCGGGCATCGCGAGGCGGAGACCGCCTTGCTCGATGCCTATCGCAGCGGACGAATTCCGCATGCCTGGCTGATCGGCGGCGCGCAAGGCATCGGCAAGGCGACGCTGGCCTATCGCATGGCGCGGTTCGTGCTTGCATTCCGCAATCCGAAGTCATCCCAGGTTCAGGCGGCGCCGACGTTGCGGGTCGATCCCGCCGATCCGGTGGCGCGCCAGATCACCGCCGGTGCGCATGGCGGGCTGCTGGTGCTGGAGCGGGGCCTCAATGACCGCGGCGTGATGCGAACCGTGATCACGGTCGACGAGACACGGGAGACGATCCCATTCTTCGGCTCGACCGCCGCAGTCGATGGCTGGCGTGTCTGCATCGTCGACACCGTCGACGAGCTCAATCCCAACGCCGCGAACGCGCTGCTGAAGATCCTCGAGGAGCCGCCGCAGCAGTCGCTGTTCCTCCTGGTCAGCCACGCGCCGTCCCGGGTGCTGCCGACCATCCTGTCCCGCTGCCGCAAATTGCTGCTGCGGCCGCTGGAGACGGGCGACGTGGTGCGCGCGGCCTCGGCCGCAACCGACATGGCAGCCGACGATCCTGCGCTGGCTGAAGCCGCGGCAGCCTCCGAGGGCAGCGTCGGGCGGGCGCGGGCGCTGCTCGGCGGCGACGCGCTCAAGCTGCAGCAGCGCACGGCTGCGCTGCTCGCGACGCTGCCGAGCGTCGATCCGCGCGAGCTGCATGCGCTTGGCGATGCACTCGGTACCAGCGACCGCGTCGCGCTCGCCGCTTTCATCGACAGCATCGATCGCTGGATGAGCGAGCGTATGCGCAGTGGCGATGTCAATGCCAATCTGCCGCGCCTTGCACGGCTGGCGGAGGTATGGGAAAAGATCGTCCGCGCCGCACGCGATACCGAAGCCTACAATCTGGAGCGCAAGCCGCTGGTTTTCTCGGTGTTTTCGATGCTCGCGGAAGCGACCCGATAGGCGCCCCGTCTGAAGACACACCTGTCTGACAACACTCCCGACAATCTCGTTCGATCTGCAAAGGATTCCGTGGTGGCGACCGCTAAGAAGAAATCGTCGAAGAAGGCCAAGAAGACGAAGAAGGCATCGCCAGTTCGTGGGTCGAAGAAGAAGGCCGCAGCGAAGTCGCGTGCCGCCAAGAAGGGTGGGCGCGTCACCAAGAAGGTGAAGAAGGCGGTCAAGGCCAAGACGGGAGCCAAGAAGCCGGCGACGAAGAAAGCCGCTAAAAGGACCGTCAAGAAGGCCGCGAAAAAGACAACCAAGAAGGCTGCCGCGAAGGCCACCAAGGCTCCGCCAAAAAAGGCAGCCGCGGCGGCCGTGGCACCGGCTGCAAACAAGCCAGTTCCTCCGAAGCCCCCGGCTGCCGAGAAGGCCCCGAAAGCGGCAACGGTTCGCGCGCCGAAGCAACCCAAACCGGCTGCGGCTCCGGCGCCTGCATCCGTCTCGGCGCCCGCCGCGGACCGCGGCAACGCTTTCTACATCACGACCGCGATCGCCTATCCGAACGGCCAGCCGCATATCGGCCACGCCTATGAGGCGATCGCGACTGACGCACTGGCACGCTTCCAGCGGCTCGACGGCAAGGATGTATTCTTCCTGACCGGCACCGACGAGCACGGACAGAAGATGATCCAGACCGCGCAGGGCGAGGGGATGACCCCGTACGATCTCGCGACCCGCAACGCCGCGCGCTTCAAGGAAATGGACGAGCGGCTCAATGTCTCGTTCGACCGTTTCATCCGCACATCTGAACCTGCTCACCACAAGTCGGTGCAGGAAATCTGGCGCCGCATGCAGGACAATGGCGACATCTATATCGACGCCTATGCCGGCTGGTATTCGGTGCGCGACGAGGCCTATTACGCCGAGGATGAGACCACTGTCGGTGAGGACAACGTCCGCCGCGGCCCGCAGGGCACGCCGGTCGAATGGGTCGAGGAGAAGAGCTACTTCTTCAAGCTCTCGGCCTACCAGGACAAGCTCTTGCACCTTTATGAGAGCCAGCCCGATTTCATCGGCCCGGATTCCCGTCGTAACGAAGTGATGAGCTTCGTGCGGGGCGGGCTGAAGGACCTCTCGATCTCGCGCACCACCTTCGACTGGGGCGTCAAGGTCCCCAACGATCCCGAGCACGTCATGTACGTCTGGGTCGACGCGCTGACCAACTACATCACCGGCGTCGGCTACCCCGACGAGAGCGACAAGCGCTGGCGCTACTGGCCGGCCGACGTGCACATCATCGGCAAGGACATCATCCGCTTCCACGCGGTGTACTGGCCGGCCTTCCTGATGTCGGCCGGCATCCCGTTGCAGAAGCGGGTCTATGCGCACGGCTTCCTGTTCAACAGGGGCGAGAAGATGTCGAAGTCGGTCGGCAACGTGGTCGATCCCTTCAATCTGGCAAACCAGTACGGCGTCGACCAGGTGCGCTACTTCTTCCTGCGTGAGGTGCCGTTCGGCCAGGACGGCAACTACAACCACGAGGCCATCGTCGCGCGCATCAATGCCGACCTCGCTAACGATTTCGGCAATCTGGCGCAGCGCTCGTTGTCGATGATCGCAAAGCAGCTCGGCGGCGTGCTGCCGGAGCCCGGCGAGTTCAGCCACAACGACAAGGCGATGCTGGCGCAGGCCGACGCCATGCTGGAGACGTCGCGGACCGCGATGGCGACGCAGCAGATCCATCAATGGCTCAACACGGTCTGGGCCGTGGTCGCCGAGGCCAATCGCTACTTTGCCGGCGAGGCGCCGTGGGCGCTGGCGAAGACCGATCCTGCGCGCCAGAAGACGGTGCTCTATGTCACCGCCGAAGTCGTGCGGCAGATCGCGATCATGGCGCAGGCCGTGATGCCCGAATCCTGCGCCAAGATGCTCGACAGCCTCGGCATCCCCGCGGATGCGCGTAGCTTTGCCGCGATCGCCGAGCGGATCAGGCCGGGTACGGTTCTGCCGGCGCCGGTCGGCGTGTTCCCGCGCTACGTGGAACCGACGACCGAGTGAGCGGTTCGAAATTCATGCTGGTCGACAGTCACTGCCATCTCGATTTCCCTGACTTCGCCGACGATCTCGACGGGATCGTCGGACGCGCCGAGGCCGCCGGCATCGGCCGCATCGTCACGATCTCGACCCGGGTCAAGCGGCTCGGCGGCCTGCTTGCGATCACGGAGCGCTTTCCCGACGTCTACTGCTCGGTGGGCACCCATCCGCATCACGCCGATGAGGAAGACGGCATTCCGGCCAGCGACCTGATCGAGCTGACCAAGCATCCGAAGGTCGTCGCGCTCGGCGAGGCGGGGCTCGACTATTTCTATGAGCATGGTTCGCGCGAGGCGCAGGCGCGCGGCTTCCGCGCCCACATCGCCGCGGCGCGCGAAACCGGCCTGCCGCTCGTCATCCATACAAGGGAGGCCGACGAGGATTGCGGCCGTATCCTTGAGGAGGAGGTCGCGAAGGGCCCGTTCAAGGCCGTGCTGCACTGCTACACCGGTGGCCGCGAGCTCGCGATGAAGGCGATCGCGCTCGGGCTGTCGATCTCGTTCACGGGCATCCTGACCTTCAAGAAGTCGGACACCCTGCGCGCGCTGGCGGCCGAGTTGCCGGCCGACCGCATCATGGTCGAGACCGACGCGCCGTATCTTGCGCCCGGAAAATTCCGCGGCAAGCGCAACGAGCCGTCCTATGTCGTCGAGGTCGCCAAGGTGCTCGCGGAAACCCGCGGCGTCTCGCTTGAGGAGATCTCGCGGCAGACCACCGAAAACTTCTTCCGGCTGTTCTCCAAGGTGCCGGCGCCGCCGAAGGTTGCCGCATGACGCTGACACTGACCATCCTGGGCTGCGGCTCATCCGCCGGCGTGCCGCGCCCGGCGCTCGGCTGGGGCGCCTGCGATCCGAACAATCCCAAGAATCGTCGCCGCCGCTGCTCGATCATGGCCGAACGCACCATGGAGCACGGCACCACGCGTGTCGTGATCGATACCTCGCCCGATCTGCGCGAGCAGCTGATCGACGGCAATGTCGAGCACATCGACGCGGTGTTCCTGACGCATGAGCATGCCGACCAGACCCACGGCATCGACGATTTGCGCTCGGTGGTGCTGCATCAGCGCCGCCGCATCCCGGTCTACTTCAACCAGTCGACCGCCAAGGACATCATGGCGCGGTTCTCCTATTGCTTCATCTCGCCGGAAGGCAGCGACTATCCGCCGATCCTGACGCGGCATTCGATCGAACACGGCGAGAGCCATACGGTGCAGGGGAAGGGCGGCCCGCTGAAGCTCGAGGCCTTCCTGGTGCAGCACGGCCGAATCCCGGCGCTCGGCTACCGCATTGGCGACGCCGCCTACACGCCCGATCTGCACGACATCCCTAAGGAGAGCTGGCCGGCGCTTGAGGGTCTCGACCTCTGGATCGTCGACGCCTTGCGCTATGCACCTCATCCGAGCCATTTCAGCTTGGCCGATGCCTTGTCATGGATCGAGCGCTTCAAGCCGAAGCAGGCCGTCCTCACCAACCTGCATTCCGACCTCGATTACGAGGTGCTGCGGCAGAGCCTGCCGGCGGGCGTGATCCCGGCCTATGACGGCATGCGCCTGACGCTCGATCGGGCGGGCTGAAAACCTCGACAATCCCAGGCTAGAGCATCGGTTCTGTTGAATCAGAACCGATGCTCTAGCTTCTTGTTTTGACGCGTTTTCTTCACGCGAACCGGCGTCCACTTTCGCTCGAAAACGCTCTAGCCGGACGTCGCGCGTTGACCAAGGTCACGCGCGCTTCCGCTCGAGTTGATCGCACGACCTCGCAGCCGGGTATTGACCTCTTGCGCATTTTCGATATCGTTATGATCATAACAATATCGGGAGGCTCCCATGCCGGAAGCTCTGGCTGTGCAGGACTACACCGACCGCACGCGCTATGACGCCCTGATGGACGTCGTGAGGAACCGCCTGACGACGCGAGCCTTCGATTCCAGCTACGTGATGCCGCCAGAGCATTACGACATGATCCTGGAGGCGGCGCGGCACGCGCCTTCGGGCGCCAATGCCCAGCCCTGGCACTTCATCGTGGTCACGGACCAGGACCTGAAGAACCAGATCACGGAGTATTTCCGCGAGGAGCAGGTGGCGCGCGCCCGGCTCAAGATGAAGTTTCCAACGCCTGACTATCGCGGCCTCGCGTCGGCTCCGGGCTTCATCGTGGTCGCCAGCGACTTCCGCTGGGTGAAGGCGTTTCCCGTGCTCAACGACGGCTCCGAGCTCGACATGATGTACAAGGAGAATGCCGAGCGCATCCTGCTGCAGAGCGTGGCGGCTGCGACGATGTCGGCACACCTCGCGGCAGCGGCGCTCGGCTATAACGTCTGGTGGGTGACCGCGATCGGGCAGGAGAAGGCCCAGCAGGCGATGAAGCCGCTGCTCGGCATCCCCGAAGAATTGTCCGTGCTCGACATCATGTGCTTCGGCCCGCCGGCCAAGCCGCCCTACAAGCGCTGGAAGAAGAGCCTCGCGGACATCAGCAACCGGAACCGGTTCGATGCTTCCCATTTCATGACCGAAGCTGAGATCGACGAATGGGTTTCAACCACGCGTCACAAGGTGATGTACCGGGATGCAGCGAACGTCGACTAAAGCAGCGGCGCCGGTCCGCCGCCTCGCGTCGGACTACAGGCTCGAGGATCAGGTCGGCTTCCTGCTGCGCCGGGCCTATCAGCGCGCCTCGTCCAACCTTGTCGAGCGGATCGGGTCCTACGACCTGACGGCACCGCAATATGCGACGCTGGCCCGGCTTTACGAGCGCGGGGCGCTGTCGCAGAACCTGCTCGGCCGGCTCGTCGCGATGGAGCCGGCGAATATCCGCGACGTCGTGCTGCGGCTGAAGAAGCGCCGCCTCGTCGCAACGCGGCGCGACCCGACCGACAAGCGGCTGATCCTGATCGATCTGACCGTGGCTGGCGTCGCGCTGGTCGAGCAGTTGATTCCGATCGAGCTCGAGTGCACCGCGATGACGTTGGCGCCGCTGAAAGCGGGCCAGAAGGCTTTGCTGTACGAACTGCTCGGCCGTCTCACCGAGGATTGAGCGCGGCCGCTCAGGCCGAGATCGCCTTCGCGGAGCCGACCGCGTTGCGCAGCAGGAATTTCTGGATCTTGCCGGTCGAGGTCTTCGGGATCACGCCGAACACGACTGACTTCGGCGTCTTGAAGCCCGACATGTGCTCGCGGCAATAGGCGATGATCTCGGCCTCGGTCGCCTTGGCGCCGTCCTTCAGCTCGATGAAGGCGCAGGGCACTTCGCCCCATTTCGGGTCGGGCTTGGCGACAACGGCCGCGAACAGCACGGCCGGGTGCTTGTAGAGGACGTCCTCGACCTCGACCGAGGAGACGTTCTCGCCGCCGGAGATGATGATGTCCTTGGAGCGATCCTTGATGATGACGTAGCCGTGCTCGTCGAGCACGCCGAGATCGCCGGTGTGAAACCAGCCGCCGGCGAAGGCTTCCTGCGTCGCCTTCTCGTTCTTCAGGTAGCCCTTCATCACGATGTTGCCGCGGAACATGACTTCGCCGATGGTCTCGCCGTCGCGCGGCACCTCGCGCATGGTCTCGGGATCGAGCACCGTGACGCCTTCCTGCAGCGGATAGGACACGCCCTGGCGCCGCTTCAGCTGCGCGCGCGCATCAGCCGACAATTCGTCCCAGCCCGGCTGCTCGGCGCAGACGGAGGCGGGGCCATAGACTTCGGTGAGACCGTAAACATGAGTGAGCTTGATGCCGATGCGCTCGGCGCCTTCGAGCACTGCAACCGGCGGCGCCGCGCCCGCGATCAGGCCGACGACCGGCTTAGCCTTGCCGCACGTGGGCGCACCCGGCGCGTTGATCAGCGTGTTGTAGACGATCGGCGCACCGCACATGTGGGTGACGCCGTGCTCCGGGATCAGTTCGAAGATCTTAGCCGGATCGACCTTGCGCAGGCAGACATTGACGCCGGCGGTCGCCGCGATCGTCCAGGGGAAGCACCAGCCGTTGCAGTGGAACATCGGCAGCGTCCAGAGATAGACCGGATGCTGGCCGAGATTGCCGGCAAGGATATTGCTGACGGCGTTGAGATAGGCCCCGCGGTAATGGGTGACGACGCCCTTCGGATTGCCCGTCGTGCCCGACGTATAGCTCAGCGCGATCGCATCCCATTCGTCGGCCGGCGGCCGCTCCACGAACGCGGGATCGCCTGAGGCGACCGCCGCCTCATACTCGATCTCGCCGATCCGCTTGCCGCCGGGGAACGCGGCGTCATCAACGTCGATCACGAACGGCTTCGGGCCCTTCATCAGGGTCAAGGCTTCCGCGATCACGCCGGAGAATTCGGGATCGACCAGGATGATCTTTGCGCTGCCATGGTCGAGCTGGAACGCGATCGACGCCGCGTCGAGGCGGATGTTGAGCGCGTTCAGCACCGCGCCGGTCATCGGCACCGCGAAATGCAGCTCGTTCATCGCCGGGATGTTCGGCAGCATCGCCGCAACCGTGTCGCCATGGCCGATGCCGTGGCCCGCGAGATAGGATGCAAAGCGCTTGCAGCGCTCGTAGGTCTCTTTCCAGGTGAAGCTGCGGCCCTCATAGACCGCGCTGACATGGTCGGGATAGACCGCGGCCGAGCGCGCCAGGAAGCTCAGCGGCGTCAGCGGCACGTAGTTGGCAGGCGTCTTGTCCAACCCGATCGTGTACTGGTTTTGAGCTGCACTCATGGCTCTATCCCGTCCGCAAGGTGCTTAGAGGAAACCGATCGATATCCAGGGGAAGACGGCGACGATGATCAGGCCGATCAACAGCGCCAGCATGTAGCCCCAGATCGGCCGGATACCCTCGGCCGGATCGACGCGCCCGATGGCGCAGGCGGCATAATAGCCGACGCCGAACGGCGGCGCGAACAATCCGATGCCCATCGCCAGGATGATGACCATGGCGTAGTGCACCTCGTGGACGCCGACCTGGCGCGCGATCGGAAACAGCAGCGGTCCGAACAGCACGATCGCCGGAATACCCTCAAGCACGCTGCCGAGGATCACGAAGGCCAGGATCGAGACCGCGATGAAGGTCGCCGAACCGCCGGGCAGCCCGGCCATCGACGCCGCCAGCGCCCGCGAGAAGCCGGACTGGGTCAGGCCCCAGGCCATGCCGGTCGCGGTGCCGATGATGAAGAGGATCGCGCCCGACAGGCAGGCCGTGTCGATCAGCATCGGCAACAGCCGCCGCCAGTTGAACTTGCGGTAGATCAGAAGGCCGATGGCGAAGGCGTAGACGATGCCGATGGTCGAGACTTCGGTCGCGGTCGCGATGCCTTCGACCACGGCGTAACGGATCACGAAGGGCAGGGCCAATGCAGGCAGGGCGAACACCAGCGCCTTGCCGATCTCGCTGCCGGTGGCGCGCTGGACGTGGCTGAGGTCCTCGCCGCGGTAGCGCCACCACACAAGCCCGGACAGCGTGATTGCCAGCACCACGCCCGGCAGCAGGCCGCCGGTGAACAGCGCCGAGATCGAGACGCCGGTGACCGAGCCGATCGTGATCAGCACCAGGCTCGGCGGAATGGTTTCGGTCTGCGCGCCGGTGGCCGCGAGCAGGGCGACCAGATCGCCCGGCTTGGCGCCGCGCTCCTTCATTTCCGGGAACAGCACGGGTGCGACGGCTGCCATGTCGGCGGCCTTCGATCCGGAGATGCCCGAGACCAGGTACATCGCGCCGACCAGCACGTAATGCAGGCCGCCGCGGACATGGCCGAGCAGGCTCGCCAGGAACGCCACCATCGCGCGCGCCATGCCGGTCATCTCGATCAGGAGGCCGAGGAAGACGAACAGCGGCACCGACAGCAGGATCAGGTGGCTCATGCCCTCGTCCATCCGGCCGACCAGTACCATCAGCGGCGTCCGCGTGGTCAGCGCCAGATAGCCGAAGATCGCCATGCCGAAGGCAAAGCCGATCGGCACGCCGGCGAACACGCAGAAGCCGACCACGCCGACGAAGAAGATGATCAGGTTGAGGTTGCCGAGCGGCCGCAGCATCGGCTGCGCCAGCCAGAACACCCCGATCAACGCCGCCACAGTGAGCGCGGCCAGCAGAAAGGTCTTGAACTCGCCGACCCGCGCCAGCCGCAGCAGCGCGAACAGCGCCATCAGGCAGGTGCCGACCGGCAGCGCTGCGGCGCGCCAGGTGTTGGAGATCTGCAGCGCCGGCGTCGTGATGAAGCTTTCCTCGTAGGCGTATTCATAGGCCGGCCGCACGATCAGGATCAGGAAGGCAAGCGCGGCGCAGGTCGCGACCACGTCCAGATAGGCCCACAGCCGCGGTCCGGCGCTCGCGACCAGCGCCGTCATCCGCATGTGCTCGCCGCGGCGGAACGCCACCGCCGAGCCCAGCATGGCAAGCCACAGGAACAGGATCGACGCCAGCTCGTCCGACCAGATCAGCGGCGCATGGAGCACGTAGCGCGCCACCACGCCCGCGAACAGGATGACGACCTCGGCGACCACAAGGATCGCCGCCGGGACTTCGACCAGAAACCCGAGGGCGGCCTCGATGGAACCGAGAACGGAGCGGCGGCGAGGGGGCTCCGACGCCGCCTCGCCGCCCACGGCCGGCGTCATCTCGACATGAGCCATGGCAAGCCTCCCGCTTGATCGCTCAGGACAGTTTGCCGACCGACTTCTCGAGCAGGTCCCAGGCCTTGTCGCCGTACTTGCCCTTCCACTCGGCGTAGAAGCCGGCGGCGCGCAGCTTGTCGCGGAACGGCCCGACCTCGGGCTGGTTGAACACGAGCCCCTTGCCCGCGAGCTCCTGCTTCACGGTGGCGTTGAGCTTCTCGGTGTCCTCGCGCTCCTTGACCGCCGCCGCATTGACGTTCTTGGCGACGATGCTCTTGATATCGTCAGGCAGCGCCGCCCAGGCGCGACGGTTCATCAGGAACCAGAAGCCGTCCCACATGTGGTTGGTCAGCGAGCAATACTTCTGCACCTCGTACAGCTTCGCCGCCGAGATCAGCGCCAACGGGTTCTCCTGACCCTCGACGATCTTGGTCTGCAACGCCGAATAGACCTCGCTGAAATTGATCGAGGCGGGCGACGCATCGAACGCCTTGAACATCGAGGTCCACAGCGGCGACACCGGCACGCGGATTTTGAAGCCCTTGAGATCATCAGGACCGTTGATCGCCTTGGTCGACGACGTGGTTTGGCGAAAGCCGTTGTCCCAGATCTTGTCCATGACCTCGAGGCCGGCCTTGTTGATCTCGCCGCGCACATAGGCGCCGAGGTCGCCGTCCATCGCCTTCCAGACCGTGGGATAGTCCGGGAACGCGAAGCCGATGCCGTTGATCGAGGCCGCCGGCACCAGGGTTGCCAGGATCAGGCCGGACAGCGTGAAGAACTCGACGCCGCCGGAGCGCACCTGGCTCAGCATGTCGGTATCGGAACCGAGCTGGCTGTTCGGGAACACCTGCAGGTCGAACCGGCCGTTGGTCTCGGTCTTGATCGCCGCGGCCATCTCCCGGGCGCGCGCCACGAACGGATGCGACTCCGGCAGGTTGTTGGCGAACTTGTAAGAGAACTCGGCCGACTGGGCGCGCGCGACATGGGGCGCGCCAATCCCGCCCAGGACGGCGGAAGCGGCGGAGACCTTCAGCAGCGTGCGTCGTGAAAAGCTCATTGGTTTCTCCCAAGAGAGGCTTGTTGTTGTTCTGAGATGCCATCCTATACGAACCTGATGCCGCGGGGTCACCAGCGATCTCTGCACAGCTGGGGCTTATTGCAGCGTCCGTACGCCGCGGCAATATCGGCTTTCAGACGAGACGCGCGGACGTCGATCGCCGCGGCCTGGGAGCAAGCCCAACGGATCGTCGGATGGGCCTCGGGACGGCGCTAACTTGCGGACTGGTGCGAAGATTTCCCACTAAATATCTGATCTAATTGTAGATATAAATATTCCATAATATACCTTATGCGAATTACGGATATGGGCGTTTGCACCGAGGCTGAAGCCGAACAGCGCCTGACCATGGCATTGGCCGTTTGACGAAGAGCCGCGGCCGGACGCCCTCCGCGACCTCTCCCGATCGCCTCACTGCCACACGAGGTTCACGACGTCGACGCGATCACCTCGAGCATCACCTCCGTCGCGCCGCCGGCAATCGGCAGGATGCGCGCGTCACGCGCGATGCGCTCGATCGGGCTCTCGCGCATGACGCCCATAGCGCCGTGGAACTGCACGCAGGCATACGCGACCTCGTTGACGAGTTCGGCGCAGATGGCCTTCAGCATCGAGATCTCGCGCAGGCAATCGTCGTCGGCCGCCATACGCCAGGCGGTGGCATAGAGAAACGCGCGGTTTGCCTCCACCTTCGCGGAGAGTATCGCCAGACGTTGGCGGATCGCCTGCATGTCCCACAGGACGCCGCCGAAGGCGCGGCGGGTCTTCACATAGGTGAGGGTCATGTCGATCGCCGCCTCGGCCATCCCGATCGCCATGGCGGAGAGGACCAGGCGCTCGTTCTGGAAGTTGCGCATGATGGAATAGAAGCCCTGCCCCTCCGCGCCGAGCACGTTCTCGGCGGGGATCCGGCAACCGTCGAAGACGAGTTCCGCGGTATCGGAGGAGCGCCAGCCCTGCTTGTCCAGCACGCGTCCGACGCTGAAGCCCGGCGTGCCTTTCTCGACCAGGAACATCGTGATCCCGTTGCCTCCTGCCGCGGGATTGGTCTTGGCGGCGACGCAGTAGAGATCGGCGTGGACGCCGTTCGTGATGTAGAGTTTGGTGCCGTTGAGGACGTAGGAGTCACCCTCCCGCACCGCGCGCGTGCGGATGGCCTTCACGTCCGAGCCGGCATCCGGCTCCGTGATAGCGACCGCGGTGATCACCTCGCCGCTGACAATGCCCGGCATCCAGCGGATCCGCTGGGCTTTGGTCCCGTCGTGAAAGACATATACCGACGCCATGTCGGCCTGGACCAGCATCGCGTCGGCAACGCCGCCATAGGTCGAGCGCCCGAGTTCCTCGGCGAAGACCGTTGACGCGACCGCGTCCATCTCGGCACCGCCATATTCGGCCGGGTAACGGATGCCGAAGAAGCCGAGTTCGCCCATGCGGCGCAGGACCGGACGGGGAATGAACCCCTCCTCTTCCCAGCGATCCGCACAAGGCTTGATCTCCTCCTCGACGAACCGGCGGACCTGATCCCGCAACAGCTCATACTCCGCCGCCATCCAAGGCAGTCCCGGTCCTTGCGGGGGCACCCAAGCTTTGTCCATCGTGTTCGTCCGCTCTGCTAGCAGCTAGAGTTCGATTTCCTCCCTCGGCCCTGCCGAGGGTGCAGCGGCTTCGGAATCGGCCACCCAGCGCATTCCGTCGATCACTTCCGCAAGCTCGGCCAGTGTCGGGCGCTCGAACAGGTTGCGCAGCTGCACGTCGACGCCGAAGGTCTTTCGCATGCGCGCCACCGTCCGGACCACCAGCAGCGACTCGCCGCCCAGATCGAAGAAGTTGTCGTGGCGTCCGATCGACCTGACCTTCAGGAGATCGCACCACAGCGCGGCCAGCGTCTTCTCGGTCTCTGTCGAGGGAGCGACGAATTCCTGCGCTGGCTGGATGTTTTCCGCCGTCGGCTCGGGAAGCGAGGCGCGGTCGACCTTGCCGTTGGGCGTAAGCGGCATCCGTTCGAGACGAACATAATGCGTCGGAATCATCGCCTCCAACAGCTCTTCGGCGAGGTGGGCGCGCAGATCCGCCACCGTCAGAGGTTTCGACGAGACATAGTAGGCCGCAAGTCGTGCGATGCCGCCTTCGGCCGCTGACGGTTCGATGACAGCGACGGCGCATTCCTGCACCTGCGGGTGCTTGAGAAGCCGCGCTTCGATCTCGCCCAGCTCGATACGCGCGCCGCCGACCTTCACCTGATGATCGGCGCGGCCGAGAAATTCCAGTCGCCCTTCCGGGCTCCAGCGGGCGAGATCGCCCGTCTTGTAGAGGCGCAGCTTCGAATATCCGTCTCGAGGATCGATGGCGGTACGGAAGCGCTCGTCGGTCAGGTCAGGGCGATTGAAATAACCTCTCGCGAGACCGTCGCCGGCAATGAACATCTCGCCGATGATGCCGGTGCCGGTGGGCTGATAGGTTTCGCTGAGGACGTAGATTCCCGCGTTGGCGGCCGGCACGCCGATCGGCACCGATGCGGATTGATCGCGCTCGATGTCGAAACGGTGAATCATGCAGCCCACCGTGGCTTCGGTTGGTCCGTACTCGTTGTAGATCTCGACCGGATGTGGGATGGCTTTCGTGATGTCGCGAGCCAACTCGGTCTTGAAGTCCTCGCCGCCCACGATGAACTTGCGAAGTCTTGTGGTCTCGAGATCGCGGTCGCGGATCATCGCGAGATGCGCCGGCGTCAGCTTCATGATGTCGACCGCATTGTCGTCGACCACCTTGAGCGCGACCATGTTCTGCACGCCGGGATCGCCAAGATAGACCACGATGCGGCCACCGGTGATGAGTGGCGTGAAGAGCGTTGTGACGGTCAGGTCGAAAGCGAGCGATGAGAACAGAGGCCAGGCGAGGCGTTCGCCGGCGCTGTACACCTGAGCACCCCACCAGATGTAGTTCACCAGGCTGCGGTGCGCGATCTCGACGCCCTTGGGGGTGCCGGTCGAGCCGGAGGTGAAGATGATATAGGCGGTACCGTCCGGCGTGGCAGCGGACGGCCGGGCTGAGTCCGGCTGATTCAAAATCGAACCGAAATCGGCGTCGAGCACAAAAATATCGGCGAGATCGGGGGAAATGACGGATTGCAGGCGCGCTTGCGTGATTGCCACCGGCGCCCGCCCGTCGGTGCCGTTGGAGATGTCCTTCAGGATTGTTGCGATGCGCCCCTTCGGCGTCGCCGCATCCACCGGCACATAGGCTGCGCCGGACTTCAGCACGCCCAGGATCGCGACAACGACCTCAATGGAGTGTTCCATGAACACAACGGCAATCCGGCCCGGCCCCACGCCGGTCGAGCTCAAATGCGCGGCAATCTGATTGGAGCGTTGGTCGAGCTGCCGGTAGGTCAGCGCTACATCGCCGAAGCGGATCGCTTCAGCGTCAGGGCTGCGCGTCACCTGGTCCCGAAAGAGATCGATGATCGTCCGGTCTGACGGGTAGTGCGCCGCCGTGGCGTTGTACTCGACAACCAGCGCCTGATGATCGGCATCCTTCGGCAGGGGAAGCGCTACGCCCTCCTCCACAATGGGCAGGACTTCATTCATGACTACGCTCCAATCGGGCAAATCAAATAATCAAATCACACGTCAATCGTTCAAATCTTGGCCTGGCGATAAAGCTCTGCGATGGCTGGCGCTTCAGGGTCCTCGAGCATGGAGGCTGCGTGACAGCCCTCGGGCCCAAAATAAAATTCGGCATGAGGCACCACGCGAAGCCATCGGCGCGGTCCTGCGCCCGATCGCAGCCAGGCCTTGTTCGGAAGGAATATGCAGACCCGACCCGAATACGGAGTGGGATCGTACCGCTGAAAAGCCGCGAGCGCCGTCGATTTGAGCCGAGCTCTGCTCGCCAGCACCGGATCTGTCGCGACCGGTTGTTTGCTTCCGAGGGCGCGGAAACGCTCGCGAACGCGGCTGCCGAAATATCGCAGACGAGCGCTCAATGTCGGCAGCTTTGCCATCTCTCGCAGCAACGCTTCGGCTGTTTCCCTGGCTGAGAAATACAGCCAACGCGGCAGTTCCTGATAGGTGGTGGGATGAAGCGGGCCAAACAGCGCAATGCATGGCACCTCTGCGCCGCGGCGTCCTAGGATCTTCGCCAGTTCGAAAGCCGTTGGAGCGCCGGAGCAATAACCGGCGATGATGTACGGACCGGTCGGCTGATATTCGACCATCTGGCGGGCGAAGTCCTCGGCGATATCTTCGACGCGGTCCATCGGCTCGCTCTGCCCATCGTAGCCGGTCGGTTGGAGTGCGTAGAATGGTTGATCGCCGCCCAGGTGCTTCGACAGGTCCGAGAATGTGAAGGGGGCGCCGACATGCCCGGGCACGGCGTAGATCGGCGTGCGTGTTCCGCGCGACTGCAGCGGAATGATTGCAGGCTGCTGCGTGGCCGCTGCCGTGGCCATGTTCAGGAACGCGATGATCTCGCCCTTCCGGTCCTGCAGCTGCCCGCGAAGCTCCGCCGTCAGTGCGCCAGCCGGGGCGTTGCAGCGCAGCCGGTCGCCTTCCACCCAGACCTTGATGTCCTTGACCGCCAGGTCTGCGAGAAGCTCCGAAAACTGCATCAAGTGCGCTGACATAGGGCCGTCCTGAATGAACTCCCGTGCAGTCCAATGGACTTCGCTGAGACACTTCGTTTAGTGCGTCGTGACATCGCGCGAACGCCAGTTCCGGATGACCACGCTCCCGATATACCCCCTTCGAGGTACGAATCTTCGAACAAGCCAATCCTTTTCATCCCAGGAAATGGGCTGTCCCAGGCCGCACCCCAACGCCTTGGAGACAGCTTCCAGCCGGGTCCAACGCCGGAAGAAACCTTCCAGGCGGTCTTCCGGACCAAGGGCGATGTAGGACCCATAATCGGCGGCGGAAAAGCAGAGCGCTGCGATCTCGTCCGCTTCGGGCACTGGAAGCACTGCCTCGACGTCCACCCCGACCTCTTGTGTGGTCGAGAGGGCGATGACCCCCACATCTCCGGAACGCGACGTGCTGAAGCGCAAATCGCAGGCGGGCATGCGGTGCGAGAGCTGAGGTTTGCCCAGTGGTCCATATTCGAACTCGACGTCGGACGGCGAGAGTCCCAGTCTGGAAGCGAGGACCCGGCGCAGCTGGCCGCGGGCCACAACAAAGCGGCGGCGGTCCCGCTCCAGCCTCAACCCCGCGGCGCGCCGACGCTCCTCGTCGTTGAGGCAAACGCCTGTCGCGCGAACGACATCCGGCTCCGCATCGAGCGCGAAGGCCAGAACCTCCAGGCCATCACTCACGAGAACCGGCATGATGATCCCGGCTCGCAGCTCGACAGCCTTGTCCAAATAGCGCGGAGTCCGCACTGCTGGCTCCCTGCCCGCGCCGGAAGCTTGGCCAAAGTCGAGCTCAGGGCAGCAGTCAGACGTCATACCTGCATTCCGATCGCAGAAGCGCTCATGCGCACAAGTCTATCGCATCCGACGAACAGCAGCGCCGTTCGCGCGGATTTCCTCGATTAAGCAATCGCATAGGCGCGAAAGCAAGGAGCGCCGGTGGCTATTCGGATGTATGGTTGGGCTACCCCTCACGGCCATATTGCATTCAGCAGCTCGGCCAATCTCGCTCCGCCCCTGGCGAGTTGCCGGCGCTTGATCGCGTCGGCGGCCTGCAGATAGGCCATGTGGCTGTCGAAATTGACGATCCATTTGGACTGCACCGGCGGCGACGTCGGGCCGAAGCTCAGGCCCTTGAACGCGTGATGCGCGACCAGCAGCGTGTCGGTCGCCCAGGCCGCCGGCCAACCGTCCGGCGTACCCGGGCTCGCCGGGGCCGCCTTCGCCGCGTCGATCAGTTCACCCGTCGCGGCATCGCCGAGGTCGGTCGGGATGTCGTCCCATTCATGGTGCAGGTTGATGGTCTGGAACGGGACCGCGACGCCATCCTGGATCGCATTGCCGCCGATCGTATCGGTCCCGGGATCGACCTGGTGACTAACGTCCGGGTCGACCGGCTGGCCGTTGGGATCGAGATAGACCGAGCCGACATGCAGCGGCTGGTGCAGGTCGCCGATCAGATGCGCGAGCAGCAGCAGCGCCTCCTTCTTGTCCTTGATCGAGAACGGGAACGGCGGCGGGATCGGCTTGTCCTGAAGTACTGCGATGGCGGCGCTGATCGCCGCGACCAGATCGTGCGGATTGGTCCCCTGCAAGCTGCGGTCGAAGGCGCTGCGCTGGATCGCGACATCGACGAAATGGAAGGTGTTGTGACAACCGCGCTCGAAGCCGTCGGGCTTGTAGGAACAGGTCGACCAGTTGCGGGCGACATAATCCACCATGCGCGCCCTCTCCCGCGCCGAGTTGAACGGCGTGCAGGGCACCTCGTAGTCGAGATGTTCGGGGTCGACCTCGTAATGAAACCGGCCGTCGTCGTGCCGGGCGACGCTCTTCACGCAATCCAGCCAGGGTCCGGACTTGCGCAGGTCGATGCCATGCGTATCGCCCTCGTTGAGGAGTTGCTGGACCTTCGCCTTCGCGGCGGGCTTGAGCAATTGGTCGGCGATCGCACCGACGACGCGATGGCCCTCATAGCCCCAGGCCGACGCCGCGGTCGGATAAAGCGCAATGGCGCCAAGCCAGCCCAACAAGGCGCCCAGGAACCAGCCCGACGCAACGATCGTTCTCGACATCGCGCGACCTCGCAATTGTGCCAAACTTCCTGTGGTTGTCCGATACTGGCGCAACAATCGTACGACAATGCGCGTCAGCGTCCCCTGAAGCGGGGCGTCCGCCGTCCAAGGAACGCCGCGACGCCCTCCTTGTGATCTTCGGTCAGGCTCGCCAGCGCGAACTGGTCGAGATCCATGTGGCTGGCGAGATCGTCGAGCGCATGCGCCAGCCGGTTGACCGTCAGCTTGGTCATCGCCACCGAAATCGGCGGCTGGGCGGCGACCTTGGCCGCGAGCGCCATCGCAGCGTCATAGGATTTGCCGGGATCGGTCACCTGCTCCACCAGGCCCCATTCATAGGCCTGGTCGGCCGAGATGCGGTCGTCGGCCAGGATCACCGCCTGCTTGGTGCGCGCCGGGCCCATCAGATGCAGCATGCGCGGCACGCTCTGCCAGCTCATGTTCATGCCGAGCGCAATCTCCGGCACGCGCAGATGCGCATCGCGCGCCATGACGCGGAAATCCAGCGCGACCGCGAGCGCCACGCCGCCGCCGACGCAGAAGCCCTCGATCGCGCCGATCGTGACCTGCTCCATGTCCTGCCAGGCGCGCGTCAGCCTCGGCCCGAGCTTGAGGTGACGGCGCAGCGTGCCCATGTCCATGGTCTGGCGCGAACGTCCCTCGGCGTCTTTCAGGTCGAAGCCGGCGCTGAACGATTTGGCGCCGCCGGTCAGCACGACCACCGAGGTTCCGCCATCGTCCTCGAAACTGCGTGCGGCATCGGTCAGCTGCCGCAGCGCTTCCGGAGACAGCGCGTTGATACCGTCGCCGCGGTCGAACCGCACCACAGCGATGCGGCCCTCCGGTCCGAGGCCCTTCTCGATCGTTACATAGTCAACCACGCATACCTCCCTGCTCGCATTGTTGTGTACTGCTTGCCTCGACATAGCACGGCCGTTTCGCCTATTCTGTGGGCATGAGCGAACATGATCACCACCACCACCACGATCACGACCATTCCGACCTGTCGGAGACCGAACTGCGCGTCCGCGCGCTGGAATCGATCCTGACCGAGAAGGGCTATGTCGAGCCCGCCGCGCTCGATGCCATTGTGCAGGCCTATGAGACGAGGATTGGCCCGCATAACGGCGCCCGGGTCGTCGCCAAGGCCTGGACCGATCCCGCCTTCAAGAAGGCGCTGCTCGAGGACGCCACCAAGGCGGTCGGCACCCTCGGCCATGTCAGCCGGGTCGGCGACCATCTGGTCGCGATCGAGAACACGCCTGGCCGTCACAACATGGTCGTCTGCACGCTCTGCTCCTGTTACCCTTGGGAAATGCTCGGGCTGCCGCCGGTCTGGTACAAGGCCTCGCCGTATCGTTCTCGCGCGGTCAAGGATCCGCGCGGCGTGCTCGCCGATTTCGGCGTCAGCCTGCCGAAGGACATCGAGATCCGGGTGTGGGATTCGACCGCGGAGACGCGCTTCCTGGTGCTGCCGATGCGGCCCGACGGCACCGAGGGCTGGAGCGAACAACAGCTCGCCGAACTCGTGACGAGGGATTCCATGATCGGCACGGGATTCCCGAAAACGCCGGGAGCCCCGTCGTGAACGGCGTCCACGACATGGGCGGCATGGACGGGTTCGGCAAGGTCGAGCCCGAGCCGAACGAGCCGATGTTCCATGAGGAATGGGAGTCGCGGGTACTCGCGATGGTCCGCGCGATGGGCGCCGCCGGCGCCTTCAACATCGACGCATCGCGGTTCTATCGCGAGACCCTGCCCCCCCAGGTCTATCTTTCGAGCTCCTATTACAGGAAATGGCTGCTCGGGCTCGAGGCCCTGCTGCTCGACAAGGGCTTCATCTCGCAGGACGACGTCGCCGCCGGACATTCCGTCGCGCCGGCGAAGCCGCTCAAGCACGGCAAGTTCTCGATGGCCGATGTCGAGCGCATCATGGTGCGCGGCAAGTTCGGCCGCGCGGCACCGGCAGCTGCGAAGTTCAAGGCCGGCGATCGGGTGCGGGCCAAGAACATCCATCCCGCCACCCACACGCGGCTGCCGCGCTATGTGCGCGGTCATGTCGGGGTGATCGAACGCGATCATGGCTGTCACGTGTTTCCCGATACGGTTGCGAACGATGCCGGCGAGCATCCGCAATGGCTGTACACCGTCGTGTTCGATGGACGCGAGCTGTGGGGAGCTGACTCCGATCCGACCCTCAAGGTGTCGATCGACGCGTTCGAGCCGTATCTGGAGGCGGTGTGATGGATGCGACCGCCGCAGCCCGCGCCACCAGCGCCGTATCCAGCATTCCCCGCGACCAGGACGGTCCGGTGTTCCGCGCGCCCTGGGAAGCCCAGGCGTTTGCGATGGCGTTGAGCCTGCATGACCGCGGCGTGTTCACATGGAGCGAATGGGCCGCGGCGCTCGCCGATCAGATCAAGCGGGCGCAGGCCGCCGGCGATCCCGACACCGGGGAGACCTATTACCAGCATTGGCTGGCGACGCTCGAACACCTCGTCGCCGCCAAGGGCGTCACGACACCAGAGACCCTGCACCGCTACCGCGACGCCTGGGACCGCGCCGCCGACCGCACCCCGCACGGCAAGCCGATCGCGCTGACGCCGGCGGATTTTGAGTAGCGGCGTACTCGCCTCGTTGTCATTTGCACGCTCAAACAGCTTGCTCGATGTCATCACCCGCGCATGCGGGTGATCCAGTATTCCAGAGACGTCGGTGCTTGAGCCGAGAGGCCGCGGCGTACTGGATCTCCCGGTCCAGCCGGGCGATGACAATGCGGGTGCCTCACACACGATCGTCGTCCTGGCCTAGTGCGCAATTGCGCACGGGAGCCAGGACCCATAGCCACCGCATTTGATGATGAACGGGATCGTGGCCCCAGCGTCGTGCGACAATCGAAATTCGGGGTAATGGGTCCTGGCTTTCGCCAGGACGACACCGAATATGTGGCGCTAGCTTGAGACATACATCCGCATCCTCGCGACATGATCCGCCCGAGCTTTGCTCTTCGTTCCGCCCTCCTCGATCAGAGGGCGCAGGGAAAGCCGGGTGCCGATCGCACCCATGGGCCCCGTGCAAAGGTAGAAAGCACGGGGGTAGGACCACAGGTGTAACCGGAGCAATCCGGCTTTCCCTGCGCGATGGGTTACGGCTTATTTCGTGCTCTCCCCGGCGAGACTGGGCTTGCTTGTCACCGCCGCCGCATCACGCCTTCGCATGTTGCGACGAGACACCGGCCGCTAGGGCGTCAGGACCACACGACTTCACCGTCCGCTTCGCGTGCTCTCGTCAGTTCCACGCTCGGCGTCCACCGCATCCCACACCTCGTTCGTGACGACCGCGAAGCGCCCCTCGATCGGGTGAGACGGGCGAACCATACACTAAGTTGCCATTCCGATAAACCGAATTATTTCTTCGAGTGTCACTTGACAGGTTTTTGCTGAGTTGCCCGTCGGGTCGTTTTGTCGCGGCAACGTTACGACCTACCGGTTCGGTGGCCGACCCGGCACGACGAAGACCAGCTTCCGAAGCCGCGAATTGGTCGCTATATCCGAGTGCCCAGATGCGAGGCAGAGCGATGAAATCACGCGTTCAGACGTTTACGCCGCCGAACACGCCCACTCCGATCGGGCCGTATCATCACGTTGCCAAGGTTGGAGACCAGATCTGGATCGGAGGAACCGCCGGAGTCGATCCTGCAACCGGCGCCTTGGCGGGACCGGACGTCGGTGCTCAGACGCGGCAGATCCTGAAATCGTTCGCCGTGATGCTCGGGGCGGCGGGTTCCGACCTGGACCATGTGACTCACGTCAACATCTTCCTTCGTGAGATGTCCGACTTTGACGCGATGAATTCGGCCTATGTCGAGATGATGGGAGATCACCGGCCCGCGCGCACAGTGATCGCGGTTCGCGAGCTGCCCAAGCCCGGCGTCTTGCTCACGATGAATCTCACCGCGGTGACCAGGCTGCCGTGATCTGACCGAGCGTACGACCTCGGCAACTCAGTGATTGGCGGGATTGCCGTGCGCCACATATTCCCGCCAGCCCTTGGCCCGCAGGCTGCACGCCGGACATTCGCCGCAGCCATAGCCCCAATCGTGCTGCGTGCCGCGTTCGCCGAGATAGCAGGTGTGCGAGTGCTCGCGGATCAGGTCGACCAGCCCTGCCCCGCCGAGTTCGTGCGCGAGCCGCCAGGTGGCGGCCTTGTCGAGCCACATCAGCGGCGTGTGCAGCTCGAAATCCCTGGCCATGCCGAGATTGAGCGCGGACTGCAGCGCCTTGATGGTCTCGTCGCGGCAATCCGGATAGCCGGAATAGTCGGTCTCGCACATGCCGCCAATGATGTGGCGGATGCCGCGCCGGTAGGCCAGCGCCGCAGCGAAGGTGAGGAACACGAGGTTGCGGCCGGGCACGAAGGTGTTCGGCAGCCCGTCCGCGCCCATCTCGATCGCGACGTCGCGGGTCAGCGCGGTGTCGGAAATCTCCGACAGCGTCGGGATATCAAGCGTATGGCTGTCGCCGAGCTTTGCCGCCCAGTCCGGCCGCATCTGCCTGACCCCGGCCAGCAGGCGGTCGCGGCAGTCGAGCTCGATCGCATGGCGCTGGCCGTAGGAGAAGCCGAGCATTTCGACGCGCGCAAAGCGCGACAAGGCCCAGGCCAGACAGGTGGTGGAATCCTGGCCGCCGGAAAACAGCACCAGCGCGGTGTCGGAATTGTTCTGATTGGTCATGGAACGCGATTTAGCACCTGATGATGCCGCGGCCAATCCGTGGACAGCGCCGTGTTTCCGGCGTGTTTTGCTGGGATCGGCAGAGCCGATTTGGCATAAAGCCATACCCCCTCAGAGTGCGGTGCCCGATGACCCCTTCCCGCGACATTTCCCGGCTGATCGAGATCATGGCTGCGCTACGCACGCCGGTGACGGGGTGCCCCTGGGACCTCGAGCAGGATTTCGAAACGATCGCGCCCTACACGATCGAGGAGGCCTACGAGGTCGCGGATGCGATCACCCGCGGCGATTTCGACGATTTGCGCGATGAGCTCGGCGACCTGCTGCTTCAGGTGGTCTATCACGCGCGGATGGCGGAAGAGCAGAACGCCTTCGCGTTCGGCGACGTGGTCGAGGCAATCACCAGGAAGATGATCCGCCGCCATCCGCATGTCTTTGCCGACAAGGACGGCAACATCCAGCCGGCCGGCGTCAAGAGCGCCTGGGAGCGCATCAAGTCCGAGGAGAAGGCCGAGCGCGCGGCGCGGCGGCCGCCGGAGGAGACTGCGCACACGTCGCTGCTCGCCAGTGTCAAGGCCGGCCTCCCTGCCCTGACGCGGGCGATGGAATTGCAGCGCAAGGCATCCACCGTCGGCTTCGACTGGAACGACCCGCGCGCCGTGCTCGCCAAGATCCGCGAGGAAGCCGACGAGATCGAGGCCGCACTCGACGGCAAGGACAAGGAGGAGCTCGCAGCGGAGACCGGCGATCTGATGTTCGCCGTCGTCAACCTCGCCCGCCACGTCGACGCCGATCCGGAAACGGCGCTGCGGGCGACCAACGCCAAGTTCGAGCGGCGGTTTGCCTATATCGAGAAGGCGCTGGCGGCGAAGGGACGCTCACTCGATGGCGCGACGCTGGAAGAGATGGATGCGCTGTGGAATGAGGCGAAACGCGCGACGTAGATTTTCTCCCCTCGCGCGCCTCGAAACTCCGCCTAGAGATCAGCTCCGGCTCGTCGGGCTTGCGCGCGCATGACACCGAATGGATCATTCCGGGCGGCCAGCTTGCGGTAGACCCTGAGGTCGTCGGGTGTCATTCCCTCGCCGCGCTTCATGTTCGAACTTCCTTCGGCACCGATTGGAATTGAGGTGCCGGCGCCGGCATAAATGTATCTGTCGCCAAATGCCTTCTTCAGGGCGGCAAAGGTCGGCTCGCCGGTGCAGTGTCCGGGGGCGATGCTTTGGACCTTGAAACGGTCCTGCAGCGCGGTCGTCACCTTCGTGATCACCTCGTCGGGTGCGGCGACCAGATGGAATCCGCCGGCGATCAACCGAATCCTGGGATTGATTGCTGCCGCGGCCTCGACGATCCGCTCGATTCCAGGGTGCGAGCAGCCGACGACGAGCACGATGCCATCGGCAGTATTCACCGCCATGGACAGCTCCTTGAGCTCCTTCGTTCCCGGCAGATCGGAAATCAGAGCAATGAGCGTAATGCCAGGTGCGATTTCGGTCGTTTGGTCTATCAACTCGAAGTTGGCGTCCGCCCAGGCAGCGCCGAATTTCATGATCTCAGGCGGCTTGCCGTCGTAGTATCGCATCTCCGGCGGCAACGACTCGTCCTTGCGGTAGAAGCTCGACGGCACTGACGAGCCGTAGATGCCAAATGCTTCCTTGGGCGCATAAATCTTGACCTTCGGATTGACGCTCAGGACATGGCTCAGGCCCGCCATGTGATCGGAGTGCCGGTGCGACAACACCACGAAATCAAGGCTGGTGAGGTCCACACCCTTCGCCTTTACATTGGCAGCGAAAATCTTCGCGTTGTCGCCGGTATCGAACAGGATGCGCTTTCCGCCAATTTCCACGAGGGCGGAGAAGCCCCAATCCTTTGTCATCGTGGCGTCCTTACCGAACGCATCGTACAGGATGGTGATCCGAGCCACAGGCTCGGCCGCATGCGTTGCAGTGCCGATCAATGCAGCAAGACCTGCGAGAACGACTGCGAAAAGGAAACTTGATTTGAGATTCATGGAAGTTCCCCCTGTTCAAACGCAACGATTGAGGAATTCCTGACAGGCAACCAGTCGGTACCGAGCTGGACTGAGATCTGCCGAGTTCAGAGACCAGCCTTCCAATGAATTATGCTCTCGACTTTGCAATATCTCGCAGATGGCCGAGCTTATGGAAATCCTCCCGCTGTACGCCGGGAGCCGCAAGCCAAATATTTTCGGCGTTGACCGTGAACCTTTTGCTTGGTTCGCGAGACCACGCGCCCTTCACGAACAATTCGGACGTCGGCATGTTTTGGAGGCGTTTTAGGCTCCATCGCCGGCCGTTTCGCTGCTGCACCTCGTGGCGGCGGACACGCCCTACAACAGCGTCCCGCGCAGGATGACCGCCGCCACGCCAAAATAGATCACGAGGCCGGTGACGTCGACCAGTGTCGCGACGAACGGCGCTGATGCGCTGGCGGGGTCAAAACCGATGCGCTTGAGGATGAACGGCAGCATCGATCCGCACAGCGACCCGAAGGTGACGATGCCGACCAGCGCCGTGCCCACGGTCGCGGCCACCAGGACCCAATGCGGGCCGTAGTCGAAGATGCCGAGCGTCTGCCACAGCGTGATCCGCACGATGCCGATCACACCGAGAATGGCGCCGAGCGTGAGCCCGGTCGGCAGCTCGCGCAGCGCGACCCGCCACCAGTCCCGCAAACGCAGCTCGTGCAGCGCTAGCGAGCGGATCAACAGCGAGGTCGCCTGCGATCCGGAATTGCCGCCCGAGCTCATGATCAGCGGGATGAACAGCGTCAGCACGATGGCTTTCTCGAGCTCGGTCTGGAAGGTCTGCATCGCGCTGGCGGTAAGCATTTCCGACAGGAACAGTGCGCACAGCCAGCCGCCGCGCTTCTTGATCATCTCGAGGAAGCTGATCCGCAAATATGGCTCGTCGAGCGCTTCCATGCCGCCGAACTTCTGGGCGTCCTCGGTCGATTCCTCGACAATGGCGTCAATGACGTCGTCGACCGTGACGATGCCGAGGATATGGCCGGGACCATCGACCACTGCGACCGCCAACAGATCGTAACGTGAGATCAGCCGGGCCGCCTCCATGCGGTCGGCCTCCGGCGAGATCATCAGCGGCTTGCGCGCCGGCGCCGCGGTCAGGACGCTGGCGTGCGGATCGCCCGAGATCAGGCGGCGCAGCGGCACGGCCTGGATCAGGGTCTTCTTGACCGGATCGGTCACGAAGATCGAGTAGACGGTTTCGCGGGTGCGCTCGACCATCCGGATGTGATGCAGGACCTCGGCGATGGTCCAGCTCGAAGGCACGCTGACGAATTCGGTCGTCATGATGCTGCCGGCGCTGCGCTCGGGATAGGCCAGCAGGCCAGAGATGACGTTGCGGGTGTCCGGATTGAGTCCGTTCAGCAGTGTGGTGCGCAGCGGCTCCACCAGCTCCTTGAAGATGTCGGCAGCGCGGTCGTCCGAGACGCCTGACAGCAGCGCTACCGCGGTGTCCTGTGGCAGCTCGGCCAGGATCTCGCAGGTGCTGTCGAGCCCGGGCAGGTCGAGCACCTCGATTGCCTTCTCGGGCGGCAGCGATTGCAGCAGCTTCGCGGCATCCGCCGGCTCTCGGGCATTGAGGGCATCGACGATCTCGGGCGCCCGCACATGGGCAAGATCACCGTTCTGGCCGGCGAGCGTCTCTTTGGTGATGGTTTCGCTGGTGTCCTGCATCGATCGGCCTCGGCTTTGCGTCCTGCAGCGCAATGAACCAAGGCGGCGCGGATTTCAAACAGAAAGTGCGACGGCGCGTCGCAGGCGCGCCGGAGTGAGGCCGCGTCACGGTGCCGTCATATTTCAGATGATGGCGGGGGCCCGGATTGGCGGCTTACGCCTCGTGGGGGATCGCGGCGAACCGGCTCACCACAATGTCGCGCTTGGTCTCGTCGACCCGCACCGTCATGTCAAAGCGCTCGCCATTGAGCTCCTTGTTCAGGACCTCGGCATTGCGGTGCAGCCAGCTGATGCCGGCGCCGTCGGAGGCGTCGATCGAAAGCTGCAGCGTCGCGCGCTTGGCCGCGAGGCGGTCCTCGATGGCCGTCAGCAGCGCATCGATGCCCTCGCCCGTCACGGCGGAGACGAGGAAGCACGGCCGTTCCGGCGGACGGCGCGCGGCGATGTTGCGCAAATTGTCCCGCTCCTCGGGATCGAAGCGGTCGATCTTGTTCCAGACCTCGATGATGCGCTGGCCGCCATCGGCGTCGGGATCGATCCCAAGCTGACGCAGCACGCCCTCGACGTCGCGCTCCTGCGCTTCGGCGTCCTCGTGCGAGATGTCGCGGACATGCAGGATGATGTCGGCCTCCAGCACCTCCTCCAGCGTGGCGCGGAACGCGGCCACGAGCTGTGTCGGCAGATTGGAGATGAAGCCGACCGTGTCCGACAGCATCGCCTTGCCGCCGTGCGGCAGGTTGAGCGCGCGCAGCGTCGGGTCGAGCGTCGCAAACAGCATGTCGGCGGCCTGCACGTCAGCCCGCGTCAGGCGGTTGAACAGCGTCGACTTGCCGGCATTGGTGTAGCCGACCAGCGCCACCACGCGGTACGGCACGCGCTGGCGGCCGGCGCGATGCAGCCGCCGCGTCGCCTGCACCTTCTTCAGCTCGTTCTCCAGCCGCGTGATGCGGTCGCCGATCAGGCGACGGTCGGCCTCGATCTGGGTTTCGCCGGGACCGCCCATGAAGCCGAAGCCGCCGCGCTGGCGCTCGAGATGGGTCCAGGAGCGCACCAGACGGCTACGCTGGTAGTTGAGATGGGCGAGCTCGACCTGCAGCGCGCCTTCCTTGGTCTTGGCGCGGCGGCCAAAGATTTCCAGGATCAGGCCGGTGCGGTCGAGCACCTTGGTGCTCCAGGCCTTCTCGAGGTTGCGCTGCTGGATCGGCGACAGCGCGCAATCCATCACCACGAGCTCGACCTTGTCGCTGGCGACGAGGCCGTTGATCTCCTCGACCTTGCCCTTGCCGAGATAGGTCGCGGGCCGGATCTGGCTGATCGGCGCGACGACGGATTCCACCACGGTGAGGTCGATCGCGCCGGCGAGGCCGGCGGCTTCCTCGATCCGCGCTTCGTAGTCGCGGACAGAGAAATCCGTTTGCGCATCGCCGTCGCCACGGCGCATGCGCAGGTACGGGCCGATGACGATCACCCGCCCGGTGCTAACGTCCCCCGCCGACCGCGGACGGTCGGCGCCCCCTTCACGATTGAAGGGTTCCAATCAGTTCACTCTCAAGCCGGTGCGTCCTCGCCACCCTCGAACAGCTGAATCGGAGCGCCGGGCATGATGGTCGAGATCGCATGCTTGTAGACCAGCTGCGAGTGACCGTCGCGCCGCAGCAGCAAACAGAAATTGTCGAACCAGGTGACAATGCCCTGCAGCTTTACTCCGTTGACCAGAAAGATCGTCAGTGGCGTTTTTGTCTTACGAACGTGATTAAGGAAGGTGTCTTGTAGATTTTGTGCGCGGTCTGCCGCCATTGTTTTTGTCCCGCAAGCTTGTGCTTCTTTTTATTGAACCGGTTGCTGCTCTCTGACGGAGCCTCCTCCGGCTGCCCACCTGCCCTGAGATCCCCCTCCGGCAGGCATAGCAGGTAGGATTAGAGGCTACGCGCGGTTTTTAGGCAAGCCAGTTCGCGCAGCAGTCGGTAGGAACACGGTGGCAATTCTAAGAAAGTGCAGGGAAAGAGACGAATATTCTCGTGGGGAGTGGATAAATCCCCGGTTGCAGCGGCCCCGTTCTCGCCTCGCCCATCATCCCGCCTCGACCCCGAGGGCCGGGCACCGCTCCGGCGGGTGACCGCCGGGGTTTTGCTTCAAGCTGCCGGCCAATTGCCGGCCGGGCGCGCCGGGGTCAGCCGACCCCGAGCGCCTTCAGCTTGCGATGCAGCGCCGAGCGCTCCATGCCAACGAACTCCGCGGTGCGCGAAATGTTGCCGGAGAAGCGGCTGATCTGGGCGATCAGATAGTCGCGCTCGAACACCTCGCGGGCCTCGCGCAGCGGCAGGCCCATGATGTGCTCGCCATTGTTGGAGGTCGGCATCGCCGGCACCATCGAGCCGACGTCCTGCGGCAGCATGTCGGCGGTGATGATCGCCTCCGGCCCGCCGCCGGCCAGGATCATCACGCGCTCGACGTTGTTGCGGAGCTGGCGGACGTTGCCCGGCCAGACATGCGACTGCAGCACCGCCATCGCGTCCTGCCCGATCTGCCGCTTCGGCAGGCCTGTCGCGGCGGAGATCTGGTCCATGAAATAGTCGATCAGCTCGGGGATGTCCTCGCGGCGTTCCGACAGCGGCGGCACGCGGATCGGCACCACCGAGAGGCGATGGTAGAGATCCTCGCGGAAACGGCCCGCGGCGATCTCCTCCTCCAGATTGCGCGCGGTCGAGGAGATGATGCGAACGTCGACATGTACCTTGCTGGTGCCGCCCTGCCGCTGGAAGGTCTGATCGACCAGCACGCGCAGGATCTTGTTCTGGGTCTCGCGCGGCATGTCCGCGATCTCGTCGATGAACAGCGTGCCGCCATGCGCTTCCTCGAGCGCGCCGGCCTTGCGCTGCTGCTCGCCGTTCGATCCCTCGAAGCCGAATAGCTCGATCTCCATCCGCTCCGGCGTGATCGCGGCCGCATTGATCACCACGAACGGCCCCTCGGCCCGGCCGGAGGCATGGTGCAGCGTGCGCGCGGCGAGCTCCTTGCCGGCGCCGGAGGGACCGACGATCAGGATACGGCTGTTGGCCTTGGCGGCGCGGTCGATGGTCTGGCGAAGCTGGTTCATGCAGGCGGAGCGGCCGGTCAGGACGCTGGCCGCCGGAGCCAGCTGCTTGAGCTCCTTGACCTCGCGCTTGAGCCGCGAGGTCTCGAGCGCCCGGGTCGCGACCAGGATCAGCCGGTCCGACTTGAACGGCTTCTCGATGAAGTCATAGGCGCCGCGCTTGATCGCGGCGACGGCGGTTTCGATGTTGCCGTGGCCGGAGATCATCACGACCGGCAGGTCGGCATTGTCCTTCTTGATCTGCTCGAGCAGCTGCAGGCCGTCGAGCTTGGAGCCCTGCAGCCAGATGTCGAGGAAGACCAGGTTCGGGCGGCGGTTGGCGATCTCGGCAAGCGCCGAATCGCTGTCGCGCGCGGTGCGCGTGGAAAACCCCTCATCGTCCAGAATACCCGCAACGAGGTCGCGAATGTCTGCTTCGTCGTCGACAATCAGAATGTCACTGGCCATGGGTTACACCTGTCTTGTCAGTCGCCCGTCGCGGCTTTGATTTTTGGCTGTTGCGCATTTGGTTCTTGGATTGGCTGTTCGATCGGCTTTTGGATTTTTGCTTCATTGTTGGTCGCCTCTGCCGGGCCGCTGGTCGGCTCTTGCGGCGGATTTTTTTCACTGGGGTCGGTCGATTCCGGTTTGACGTCCGGACTTTGTTCCCTGTTCTCGGGCTTCGTCTCGGGCTTGGCCGCCTGGCCCGTGACGGCAAAGCGCAGCCGCATCCAGGCGCCGCGCTGGCCCTCGCGGAAGTCTGAGGCGTCCTTGAGCTCGATCCGCCCGCCATGGTCCTCCAGGACGCGGCCGACGATCGCAAGCCCGAGGCCGGTGCCCTTCGCCCGGGTCGTGACATAGGGCTCGAGCAGGCGCGCACGGGCGACCTTGGGCAGGCCGATGCCGTTGTCGATGACGTCGATCAGGATGTCGTCGTTCTCCTGCTGCGCCACGACGTCGATCCGGCCCTTGCCGAGCTCCTCTCGTGGCACCTGCTCGATCGCCTCGGTGGCGTTCTTGATGATGTTGGTCAGCGCCTGCGAGATCAGGCGGCGATCGAACTGCGCGGGCAGCGGTGATTGCTTGATGTCGGCCTCGATGTCGAGATCGGGATGGGCGACCTTCATCAGGAACACGGCCTGGCGCACCACGTCGGCGACGTCCTCGCCTTCCATCACCGGCTTCGGCATCCGCGCAAAGCGCGAGAATTCGTCGACCATGCGCCTGATGTCGTCGACCTGGCGCACGATCGTGTCGGTGCACTGCTCGAAGATCGACTTGTCCTTCGGCTCGGTGATGGTCTTGCCGAACTTGCGCCGGATGCGCTCGGCGGAGAGCTGGATCGGGGTCAGCGGGTTCTTGATCTCGTGGGCGATGCGGCGGGCGACGTCGCCCCAGGCCGAGGTGCGCTGCGCCGACACCAGCTCGGTGATGTCGTCGAGCGTGATGACGTAGCTGTCGCGCGACTGGCTGGTCTGCTCGGCGGATATCCGCACCGACAGATTGCGCTCATGGCCGTCGCGATTGATCGTGACCTGCCCCTGCACCAGCCGCTGGGTGCCCTCGCGCGCGGTCTTCATCATCTCGTCGAGCTCGGCCAGCACGTCCGACAGCGGATGATCGAGTGTCTCGGACTCGGCGTGCCCGATCAGCTTCTCGGCCGAGCGGTTGAGGATGCCGACGCTGCCGGAGGCGTCGACGCCGATGATGCCGGCGCTGGCCGAGGACAGCACGGCCTCGATGAAGCGGCGGCGGCTGTCGATGGTTTCGCTGGCATTGACCAGTTCGTCGCGCTGGGTGCGCAGCTCCTGCGTCATGTTGTTGAAGGTCTGGCCGAGCTTGGCGAGATCGCCCTCGGATTTGGACACCGGCACCTGCACGTGCAGGTCGCCGGTCGAGACCTGGTTCGCCGCACTCATGATGTTGCGGATCGGCTCAACCAGTCCGTTGGCGAAATTCAATCCGATCAGCACCGAGGCCATCAAGATGGTCAGCGCGATCACCGCGAACATCAGCGCGAAGTTAACCTGGATGCCGAGCCGGCGCGATTCGATCTCGGCGTATTCCGCGACACTTGCCTGGGTCTGCTTGAGTTGAGCAACCACGGCTGGATCGAGCAGACGGGCGACATAGAGGAAGGTGTCGTCGAGGCCCTTGAGACGGACTACGGAGGCGACGTAGCTCTCCGGGAATACCGAGATTTCGGGGTCGGTATCGCTGACCTTGCTCAGGAAATCCGGCGGCGGCAGCGCATAGTTCAGGCTCACCCCGGTCTCGGCGCTCTCCAGGATCTTGCCGTCCTTGTCCATCATCACCGCGACCGGCAGGTTGCGTGAGGCCGCGGCTGCCGTCAGGAACTCGCGAAACGACAGCCGGTCCTGATCATAGAGCGGCGTCATGCGCGCGCGAGAGATGTCGCTGGCCATCCCCAGGATGTCGCCACGAATAAGCTGGGCGTGCTCCTGCATATAGGCGCTGGCAATGGTCAGCGAGTTTTGGATCACCTGTTTCGTGGGGCCCGAAAACAGCCGATCGAGGCCGCGGTCGAGCGTCAGATTGGCGACGATGGCGACCAGGACCGCCGGCAGCACCGCGATGATCGAGAACAGGCCGACGACTTGCACATGAAGCCGCGCCGCCGCCCTGCCCCGCCGCCGGGCCTGGAGCACCTTCCAGACCTCGCGCGAAATGATCCCGATCAGCAGCAGGATCGAAGCCGCGTTGATCAGCAGGAACGAGTAGACGATCTCCTTGGTGGCATCGATCGGCGTCATGCCGGTCAGCACCACGAAGGTCAGCAGCGCCGAGAACAGTGCCGTAACCGCCGCGAACGGCGCCAGCCACCTCCGCAAGGGAAAACCCTTGGGCTCGGCCGCCGGGGACGCGTCTAACGTAGTAGCGGTGGTCTCTGCGCTGGTCATACCGGCAATTGAGCTGAAGGCCTTCGCCCGCGGGAATTGCGAACTGATGCAATCATATCACAATGTTGCCGAATTGCGACATTTCCGCGGCGCAAACCGCGGTGCGGCGCCGTGTCCTCAACACCTTTTGTGACTACTCAGTAAAGGCGGCGGGAGCAGCGCCCCGCCGCCGTCAGCCCTAGCCGCCGCTGCGGTAGACCTGGATATCGAGGTCGCGGATCTTCTTGCGCAGCGTGTTGCGGTTCAAGCCGAGCAGATCGGCGGCCCGGATCTGGTTGCCGCGGGTCGCCGCCAGCGCCGCGGTCAGCAGCGGAATCTCGATCTCCTTGAGGATGCGATGGTAGAGGCCCGGCGGCGGCACGCCGTTCGGGAAGCCGGAGAAATGCGAGGACAGATAGGCCTCAACCGCGCCGCCGAGATTGTCGACGCCGACGGTTGCCGTGCTGCCCGAGGTGACCGCCGGCGGCGCCAGCTCGCCGTCGATCACGGAGGCGGTGATGACGTCCTGTGGATAGAGCGCGGCAAGCCGGCGGGCGAGGTTTTCCAGCTCGCGGACGTTGCCCGGCCAGCGGTGCTGCTTGAGCCGCTCCAGCGCCTGGGTGTCGAGCTTCTTCGGCGGCAGGCCGTCCTTCTCGGCGAGCGAGAAGAAGTGCCGGATCAGGTCCGGCAGGTCCTCGATGCGTTCGCGCAGCGGCGGCAGCCGCAGCGGCACCACGTTGAGGCGGAAGAACAGATCTTCGCGGAACAGCCCCTGCTGGATCAGGATGCGCAAATCCTTGTTCGAGGCGGCGACGATGCGGACGTCGGTCTTGATCGGGGTGCGGCCGCCGACGGTGGTGTATTCGCCCTGCTGCAGCACGCGGAGCAGACGGGTCTGCGCCTCCATCGGCATGTCGCCGATCTCGTCGAGGAACAGCGTGCCGCCCTCGGCCTGCTCGAAGCGGCCGGAGGCGCGGGTGTTGGCGCCGGTGAACGCGCCGCGCTCGTGGCCGAACAATTCGGACTCGATGAGGTCGCGCGGGATCGCCGCCATGTTGACCGCGACGAACGGGCCGTTGCGGCGCCTTCCGTAGTCGTGCAGCGCGCGGGCGACCAGCTCCTTGCCGGTGCCGGATTCACCCGAGATCATCACGGTGAGGTCGGTCTGCATCAGCCGCGCCAGCACGCGGTAGATTTCCTGCATCGCCGGCGAACGGCCGACCAGCGGGATCGAGTCGAACTCGCCGTCATCGGCGGGGCTTGAGACCCGCTCCTTCGGTTCGGCCAGCGCGCGGCCGACGATGGTGATCAGCTCCTTCAGGTCGAACGGCTTTGGCAGATATTCGTAGGCGCCCCGCTCGGAGGCGCGGATCGCGGTCATGAAGGTGTTCTGCGCGCTCATCACGATGACCGGCAGGTTCGGCCGCATCTTCTTGATCCGCGGCAGCAGATCGAACGCATTCTCGTCGGGCATCACCACGTCGGTGATGACGAGATCACCCTCGCCCTGGCTGACCCAGCGCCACAGCGTGGCGGCGTTGCCGGTCAGGCGCACCTCATAGCCGGCGCGCGACAGCGCCTGGTTCAGGACGGTCCGGATGGCGGTGTCGTCGTCAGCGACAAGTATGCTACCTGCGGGCATTGTTGTTCCTCATCGTGCGTCCTGAGAGGCAGGCGACGGCGTACCCGGAACGTCATCGCGGTTGCTTTGGTCGTGGTGCTTGGCGGCGCTGTACATCGGCATCAGCACGCGGAAAGTGGTTTTGCGCGGCTGCGACTCGCATTCGATGATGCCGCCGTGATCGCCGACGATCTTGGCGACCAGCGCGAGGCCGAGCCCGCTGCCGGTCTGCTTGGTGGTGACGAAGGGATCGAACAGGTTCGGCAGCAAATCTTCCGGCACGCCCGAGCCGTTGTCCTTGACGCAGAATTCGAGCGGCAGCGAGACCCGCGATTTCTTGCCGGGCACCGACAGCCGCACGCCCGGCCGGAACGCCGTGGTGAGCTGGATTTCCGCATCGGTGCCGAGATCGGCGACCGCTTCGGCGGCATTCTTCACCAGATTGAGGAACACCTGGATCAGCTGGTCCTGGTTGGCCAGCACCGGCGGCAGCGACGGATCGTAATCCTCGATGAAACGGACGTTGCGGGCAAAGCCTGACTGCGCCAGCCGCTTCACATGGTCGAGCACGGAATGGATGTTGACCGGACCGCGCGCCACCGGGCGGTCGTCGCCGAACACTTCCATGCGGTCGACCAGCGTGACGATGCGGTCGGCCTCGTCGCAGATCAACCGCGTCAGCAGCCGGTCCTCTGAGGAGGCCTGCTGCTCCAGGAGCTGCGCGGCGCCGCGGATGCCCGACAGCGGGTTCTTGATCTCATGGGCGAGCATCGCCGCCAGCGCGATCACCGAGCGCGCCGCGCTGCGATGGGTGAGCTGGCGGTCCATCTTGTCGGCGATGGTGCGCTCCTGCAGCATCACCACGATATGCCCGGGTCGCTCGGTCAGCGGCGCGACATGCAGGTCGACCTGGCGATCGCCGCCGATCCGCGGCGTGCCGAGATCGACCTTGTACTCGTTGACCGGCGAGCCGTTGGTCCGCACCTGCTCGATCAGCGCGAGCAGCGGGCTGCCGAACGGCACCAGTTCCTTCAGCGACTGCCGGCGCAGGAACTGCGTCGATATCTCGAAGAAGGATTCGGCGGCGATGTTGGCGTCGACGATGCGTCCATCGGGTGCGATCAGCAGCACCGGATTGGGCAGCGCATTGAGGATGGCCTCGCCATCGGTGGGCACGGGCCGGCGAAATTCCATGGCTGACGTCATGCGGCAGCACTCCAAGCAAAATCGTCGTAGGCTTGCTCGAGCGAGCGATGCACGCTGGACGGCTCCTCCGAGGTCAGGATGGCCTGCCGCCAGGTCTTCAAGGTTGCCGCGGGCGCGCAGCTGTAAGCCGCCGCGGTCTCGAGCGCCCAGCCGAGATGCTTGCGCGCATGCCTGAGGCCGACACGCAGGCCGTAATGGCTGCAGACCTCGTCATAGAGCGCGCGGATATGCTTGAGCTGCTCCGCGAGCGACGGCGCGCCCTCAGGGATCCCGCCCTCAAGCCGGCGGCCGATCTGGCCCGGCAGCCAGGGCTGGCCTTGCGCGCCGCGGCCGATCATGACGGCGTCGGCGCCCGACTTCTCCAGCGCGCCGACGGCCTTGTCGAACGAGGTGATGTCGCCGTTGACCACGACCGGGATCGTGATGGCATCCTTGACCGCGCGCACGGCATTCCAGTTCGCCTCGCCCTTGTAGAACTGGCAGCGGGTGCGACCGTGCACGGTAATCATCTGCACGCCCGATGCCTCGGCGCGGCGCGCCAGTTCGGGCGCATTGAGCGAGCGATCGTCCCAGCCAAGCCGCATCTTCAGCGTCACCGGCACCTTGACGGCCGCGATCGTCGCGTCGATCAGCGTGACCGCGTGGTCCAGGTCGCGCATCAGGGCCGAGCCGGACTGGCCGCCGGTCACGTGACGCGCCGGGCAGCCCATGTTGATGTCGATGATGTCGGCACCGGCGCCTTCGGCAATCCGCGCGCCCTCCGCCATCCAGTGGGTCTCGCAACCCGCAAGCTGGACCACATGCGGACCGATTCCGGCTGCCTCGCAGCGCAGCTTCGAGATCGGCTTGCCGTTCACCAGATCGTCGCTTGCCGTCATCTCCGAGACCACTAGGCCGGCGCCGAGGCGGGCGGCGAGTCGCCGAAAGGGCGCGTCGGTGATGCCGGACATGGGCGCGAGGAGAACCCGGTTGGCGACAGCAATGTCGCCTATCTTCAATGGGTTACGAGCAGTACTTTGTACACCGGTCACAGCCGTCTCGTCGTTCTGTCAGCCACGTCATTGCAGCCGACGCTGTTCATTTTGCGCACAATTCTTGTGCAGTCAAGGCTCATGCCTACGGTTTAGACAGTTCTACCACCAGCGCAAGTGCACCGCAACAAAATCTGCTTTTCCCACAGTCATCGGCAAACGCTCTGTTTTTGCGCAGCGGTCATGCTAAGGGCTGTCCGCGGCCATCCCGCCGCCCTCTCCACATCCCCGATTCGTCTGTCATTGGTTCAAAATGCCGAAGTCTGAGCGTACCGCAGCCATCCTTGTCGCAGCCGGCCGTGGACTGCGCGCCGGCGCCGGCGGGCCGAAGCAATACCGGACGATCGGCGGCCAGACGGTGATCTACCGCGCCATGGAGGCGTTCTCCGGACATCCGGACGTGCTCGCGGTGCAGCCGGTGGTCAATCCTGACGACGCCGCGCTGTTTCGCGAAGCGGTGATCGGCCTGCGCCATCAGCCGCCGACGCCGGGCGGTGCGACCCGTCAGGCCTCCGTCCATGCCGGGCTCGAGGCGCTCGCAAGCGAGAAGCCCGACATCGTGCTGATCCACGATGCCGCGCGCCCCTTCGTCACCGCAGCCGTCATCTCGCGCGCGATCGCTGCAGCCGGCCGGACCGGCGCCGCGATCCCGGTGATTCCCGTCACCGACACGATCAAGCTCACCGGCGATACCGGCGATGTTGAGGCGACGCCGGAGCGCGCGCGCCTGCGCATCGCGCAGACGCCGCAGGCATTTCGCTTCGACGTCATCCTGGAGGCGCATCGTCGCGCTGCGCGCGAAGGTCGCAGCGATTTCACCGACGATGCGGCGCTTGCCGAATGGGCGGGATTGACGGTTGCGACGTTTGAAGGTGATCCTGCCAACATGAAACTCACCACACCCGAAGACTTCGTGCGCGAGGAAGCGCGGCTCGCCAGCCAGCTCGGCGACATCAGAACCGGCACCGGCTACGACGTGCACGCCTTTGGCGACGGCGACCATGTGATGATCTGCGGCGTGCGCGTGCCGCACACCAGAGGATTCCTGGCCCATTCCGACGGCGACGTCGGACTGCACGCGCTGGTCGACGCGATCCTCGGCGCACTGGCCGACGGCGACATCGGCTCGCATTTCCCGCCGAGCGACGCCAAGTGGAAGGGCGCCTCCTCCGACCAGTTCTTGAAATATGTGGTCGAGCGCGTCACGGCGCGCGGCGGGCGGATCGCCAATCTCGAGGTGACGCTGATCTGCGAGCGGCCGAAGATCGGCCCGCTGCGCGACACCATGCGGGCGAAGATCGCGGAGATTTCCGGCGTCCATATCTCGCGCGTGGCGGTCAAGGCGACCACCAGTGAACGGCTCGGCTTCACCGGCCGCGAGGAAGGCATCGCGGCGACCGCGAGCGCCACGATCCGCCTGCCCTGGAACGAAAACGGCTGGAGTGCCTGACATGGGCGGCAGCGACGCTCGTGCCCTCTCCCGCTCGCTGCTCGACCTGTGCCGGATGCGCAAGCTGACCATCGCGACCGCCGAATCCTGCACTGGCGGCCTGGTCGCGGGCGCCCTCACCGACATTCCCGGCTCTTCCGACGTCATCGATCGCGGCTTCGTCACCTATTCGAACGAGGCCAAGCGGGTCATGCTCGGCGTCAAGGCGGCAACGCTCGAGACATTCGGCGCGGTCAGCAAGGAAACCGCGACCGCGATGGCGATCGGCGCGCTGGAAAAGGCCGGCGTCGACCTCGCGGTCTCGATCACCGGCATTGCCGGTCCCGGCGGCGCGACACCGGGCAAGCCTGTGGGCCTGGTGCATTTCGCCGTCGCCGCGCGCGACGGCCGCATCCTTCATCGTGAGCAGCGGTTCGGCGCAATCGGCCGCAGCACCGTCCGCCAGCGCTCGGTCGTCGAAGCGCTGCGCATGCTGATGGAGCTGGCACGGCCGCCGCAGGCCGCCAAGCCGCGCCGCGAGACCGCGAGCCGGCTGCGGCCGAGAGTGGCCCGTTCGCCGCGCAGCCACGCCGCGAAACGCCGCCGGCCGCCGCGCGGATAAGCCCTACGAGAGTCGAGTCCCGCGAACGGCCGCTTCACACTACCTTGTGTCAACTGCGGCCCAGTGACGCCATCTCAGGTGGAACTATGACGTCGCCTCGCCCTTTTCTGTTGTTCCAACTCTGCTGTTTCAATTGTTCTTCGAGCAGCAAAATCCCACAACAAGGAGAAAATGATGAAGTTGGGAACTTTGGTCGTGGCCGCAATCACCACTGGCGCCATGACGTTGTCGACTGTCGCCCCCTCGTTCGCCGCTCCGCTCGCGCCTGCGCGGTTGCAGGACCAGCCCACCTCCGTCGAGCATGTGCAGTACCGTCACTGGCATGGCGGCGGCCCGCGTTACGGTTATCGCGGTGGATACCGCGGCGGATACCGGCATGGTGGCGGCGGAAACGGCGCAGCGATCATCGGCGGGCTTGCCGCCGGCGCGATCATCGGTGGCGCAATCGCCGCGAGCCAGGCCAAGGCCAACAACGACGCCTATTGCTCCCAGCGTTTCCGCTCCTACGACCCCGCTTCGGGCACCTACATCGCATCCGGCGGCGTGCGTCGCTCCTGCCCGTAAGGACGGCGCGCACCATACGCATCATCCGTCATGCCCGGCCTTGTGCCGGGCATTTGCGTTCCGGGGAAGCCACAATTTGAGCCGCGGACGAAACGGGTTCGCTATGTCGACAGCTGAGGCTTGCCGTAAACCTGGTCCGCGCGCTTCTCGAACGCAGCGGAAAATCGTCCAAACGCGGCGTCGAACATCGTGCCCATCAGCATCGCCAGCATCCGGCTCTTGAACTCGTAATTCAGGAAGAAGCCGACATCGCATTCGGTCTCCGACTTCGGCTCGAAGCTCCAGCGATTCTCCAGATTGCTGAACGGGCCGCGCAGATACTCGACCAGGATCTTCAGATTGGGCCGGTCGAGCGTCACCCTGCTGGTGAAGGTTTCCCGCACCAGCTTGAAGGAGACCGTCATGTCGGCCACCACGATTTCGGTGCCGTCGTCCTTGGGCGTGCGCTGGCGGATCTTGAGCGACTGGCACAACGGCACGAATTCCGGATAGCGCTCGACGTCGGCGACCAGATCGAACATTTGAGGTGCGGTGTGGCGGACCCGCCGCTTGCTTGAGAATCGAGGCATCAGTGGATACTCGCACGGTTTTGCTTGCGTGCGAGGTCGCCGAGGTAGGCGTCGGCTTGCGCCCGGCGCGTAAAGCAGACGAAGGATTGATCGGGACGCAAGCCTTCGAAGAATTCGATCAGGACGGGCCGCTGCTGCCGGCGGTAGGTCCAGACATAGCGGAAGAATTCGAGATCGATCTTTTCGGGACAGCCTTCCGCCATCTCGGGCCTGACCTTGCCATAGCTCTTCGCGATCCGCATCAGGATGCCGACCATGCAGGTCGACCGTGGCAGGTCGAACCAGATCACCGTATCGGCGAGTTGCCGACGCAACTCGCCTGCGCTCTTGGTGTAGTTGCCGTCCATGATCCAGCGCGGCTGCTGGGTCACCTCGGTCATGCGACGCCCGAATTCCTCCCGGTTGGACGCCACCCAGCCGGGTTTCCAGAACAGCGCGTCGATCGACACAGTCGGAATGCCCGTCATCTCGGACAGCCGCCGCGCAAAGGTCGACTTGCCGGATCCCGACGATCCCATCACCAGAACGCGTTGCATTGGTTCAGTCCGCAGCTCAATCAAGCAATAGAGCGCGGTGATGCCGGTTCACCGCACGTGTTCACCGCACCTGGCATCTAGCGGCCGCGGGCCGTGCGCGCCGCCTGCAATTTCGCAAAATCCTCGCCGGCATGATGCGACGAGCGCGTCAGCGGGCTCGCCGACACCATCAGGAAACCCTTGGTATAGGCGACGCTTTCATAGCCCGCGAATTCGTCCGGCGTCACGTAGCGCATCACGGCGTGATGCTTGCGCGTCGGCTGCAGGTACTGGCCGATGGTCAGGAAATCGACCTCGGCCGAGCGCAGATCGTCCATCACCTGCAGCACCTCGTGCCGCTCCTCGCCGAGCCCGACCATGATGCCCGACTTGGTGAAGATGGTCGGGTCCATCTCCTTGACCCGCTGCAGCAGCCGGATGGAGTGGAAATAGCGGGCGCCGGGACGGACCGTCAGGTAACGCGACGGCACGGTTTCCAGATTGTGGTTGAAGACGTCGGGCTTGGCTGCGACGACGCGCTCGAGCGCGCCGTCTTTGCGCAGGAAATCCGGCGTCAGGATCTCGATCGTGGTCGTCGGGCAGCGCGCGCGGATGGCGCGGATCGTCTCTGCAAAATGCGCGGCGCCGCCGTCGGCGAGATCGTCGCGATCGACCGAGGTGATCACGACATGGGCCAGGCCGAGCTTGGCGGTCGCCTCGGCGACGTATTCCGGTTCATGGGCCTCGAGCGCGCCGGGCATGCCGGTTTTGACGTTGCAGAACGCGCAGGCGCGCGTGCAGGTATCGCCCATGATCATGAAGGTGGCGTGCTTCTTGTCCCAGCACTCACCGATATTGGGGCAGCCGGCCTCCTCGCACACCGTGACGAGGCCGTTCTCCTTCACGATCTTGCGGGTGTCGGCATAGCCGCGCGTGTTCGGCGCGCGGACCCGGATCCAGTCCGGCTTCGGCGGCGACACGGCATCCGGCCGGTTCACCTTTTCGGGGTGCCGCGGGCGGACGGGCGTGGTGGAGATGGTGTCGACGATGGTGACCATAGGTGCCTGCAAGTCGCGAGAGCATGATCCGGAAAAGTGGCGACCGGTTTTCCGACCAGATCATGCTCCCAACCAGAGGGCTTAGCTAATCGGTGTTGGCGCGGCTCGCAACCCGCGCGCGGACCCTAGCAGACCAGCCGATATATTGGCAGTCTTGGCGGCCCGTTCCATGCCGATTCCCACCTCAAAATGGCTCAAAAACCGCGATCGACAAAACCCCGATCGACCCCTGCGACCGCGCCGCGCCTCGGCAAGGCGCTGAAGCGCTCCTTCTTCGATCGCAGCGTCCACGAAGTCGCGCCCGACCTGATCGGCACGACCTTCCTGGTCGACGGCGTCGGCGGCATCATCACCGAGGTCGAGGCCTACCATCACACCGAACCGGCAGCCCATTCGTTCAACGGGCCGACCCCGCGCAACCAGGTGATGTTCGGCCCGCCGGGCTTCTCCTACGTCTACCGCTCCTACGGCATCCATTGGTGCGTCAACTTCGTCTGCGAGCAACCAGGCTCGGCCAGCGCCGTGCTGATCCGCGCGCTCGAGCCGACCCACGGACTGGCCACGATGCGACGGCGGCGCGGAGCGGAGGACGAACGCGCATTGTGTTCGGGACCCGGCAAGCTCTGCGAGGCGCTCGGCATCACCATCGCGCACAGTGAATTGCCGCTGGACCGTCCGCCGATCGCGCTCCACGCGCGCCTAGAGGCACCCGACATCGTCGCAGGCGTGCGGATCGGCATCACAAAAGCCGTAGACCTGCCCTGGCGTTATGGGCTGAAGGGATCAAAATTCCTCAGCAAGCGGTTCTGAGAGTTACACCGCGTGATGGCAGACGGCCTCGATCCGGTTGCCGTCGGGATCGCGCAGGAAGGCTGCATAGTATGAGGTGTGATAGTCGCGCAGGCCGGGCGCGCCGTCGTCGGTGCCGCCGGCGGCGATGCCGGCATCCCAGAACGCATCGACCTGGGTGCGCCATTTCGCCTTGAAGCACCAGTGGCGGCCCAACGCATCCTCCGGTCTCGCGCCCTTGCGGATCGAGAGATAGACGCGGTCCGGATAGGCCGGCCGCGCCCGCTCGCCGTAGCCGAGCCAGTCGTCGCGGCGCCCGACCTTGACCACGTCGAGCACCTTCATGATGGCGTCGTAGAAGCGTTCGGCCGCGGCGATATCGGAAACCGTGATGGAGACGTGGTCGAGCATCGCCGCTTCCGTCCGCTATGTCGCCTTCTTCAGCCGCTCGATCGCCTCGAGGATCTTGGCGCGGCGCTCCAGGGCGCCCTCGCGCTTCTCCTTCTCTTCCTCGACCAACTCTTCCGGCGCGTTGGCGACGAACTTCTCGTTGGCAAGCTTGGCGTCGACCCGCTTGATGTCGGCGTCGGCCTTGCCGAGCTCCTTCTCCAGCCGGGTGCGTTCGGCCGCGAGATCGATCACGCCCTTCAGCGGCAGCGCGACGACCTCACCGCGCACGAGAAGCTGCACCGCGCCTTCCGGCGCCGCGTCGGCGAAGGAAATGTCCGACAACCGCGCCAGGCGCTTGATGGTGTCGTTCCAGCGCTGCGCGCGATCCCGCGTCTCCTCGGAGGCGCCCGCGATCACCAGCGGCGTCAGGGTCGACGGCGGGATGTTCATTTCCGCCTTCACCGAACGCATCGCGGTGACGAGATCGACCACCCAGCCGATCTCGGCTTCGGCTCCGGGATCGCTGAACTCGTCCGCATCGAGTGCGGCAATCACTGGCGGAATGATCGGATCGACAACCGGACCGGCGGTTGCGATCGCCACCAGCTGCTCGCCGGTCACGCCCGATTTGCGCGGCCAGGACGCCAGCACCAGCAGGCCGTCGCGCTTGGCCGTCACGGCCCACAGCTCTTCGGTGATGAAGGGCATGAACGGATGCAGCAGCTTGAGGATCTCGTCGCGCGTCCAAGCGATCATGGCGCGGGTCTCGGCCTTGGCCGCGCCCTCCTCGCCCATCAGCACCGGCTTTGCGAGCTCGAGATACCAGTCGCAGAACACGTTCCAGACGAAGCGGTAGATCGCGCCGGCGGCATCGTTGAAGCGATGATCTTCGATCGTCTCGGTCACCTCGCGGGTGACGCGCGAGGTTTCATGCGCGATCCAGCGGTTCAGCGTTTCCTTGACGCCCTTCGGATCGAAACCGTCCAGCTTCACGCATTCGTTCATCTCGGCGAAGCGGCAGGCGTTCCATAACTTGGTCGCGAAGTTGCGGTTGGTCTCGACCAGATGCGGCGACAGGCGGATGTCGTGGCCCTGCGCCGCCTCGCGGGTCAGCGCGAAGCGCAGCGCGTCGGCGCCGAATTCGTCGATCACGCCGAGCGGATCGATGACGTTGCCCTTCGACTTCGACATCTTGGCGCCCTTCTCGTCGCGGACGAGACGGTGGATGTAGACGGTCGAGAACGGCGCCTGCTTCATGAAGTGGAGGCCCATCATCATCATGCGGGCGACCCAGAAGAAGATGATGTCGAAGCCGGTGACTAGCGTGTTGGTCGGGTAGTAGCGCGCGACCTCCGGCGTGTCGTCGGGCCAGCCCAGCGTCGAGAACGGCCACAGCGCCGACGAAAACCAGGTGTCGAGCACGTCCTCGTCACGCGTGATGAAGCCCTCGCGCTTGGCGGGGTCAGTGGCCATGTCGTGGCCCTGCTCCGGCGTGATGACCTCCTGCTCGACGTAATAGCCGAGCGCGTTGCCGACCGCCTCTTCCTCGGTCTCGGCGACGAACACCTTGCCGTCGGGCCCGTACCAGGCGGGAATCTGATGGCCCCACCAGAGCTGGCGCGAGATGCACCAGGGCTGGATGTTCTCCATCCACTCGAAATAGGTCTTTTCCCAGTTCTTCGGCACGAAAGTGGTTTCGCCCGAACGCACCGCCGCCATCGCCGGCTGCGCCAGCGTGTGGGCGTCGACGTACCACTGGTCGGTCAGATAGGGCTCGATCACGACGCCGGAGCGGTCGCCATGCGGCACCATGTGGATGTTGGGCTCGATCCGCTCGAGGAAGCCGAACTCCTCCAACCGCGTCACGATCTTCTTGCGCGCGGCGAAGCGCTCGATGCCGTGAAACTCCGCGGCGAACTCGGCGGCGCCTTCCGGCAGGCCGCGCAGATAGTCCTCGTTGTCGACCAGGCTGAGACCGCCTTCCTGGTCGAGCACGCTGATCTGCGGCAGGCCGTGGCGCTTGCCGATCTCGAAGTCGTTGAAATCGTGCGCCGGCGTCACCTTGACCGCGCCGGAGCCCTTCTCCGGATCGGAATAGTCGTCGGCGACGATCGGAATTTTGCGCCCGACCAGCGGCAGGATCACGTGCTGGCCGACCAGATCGGTGTAGCGCTCGTCGTCCGGATGCACCGCGACCGCCGTGTCGCCCAGCATCGTCTCGGGACGCGTCGTCGCGACCACGATGAAGGATTTCGGATCGTCCGGGCTGAAGCTGCGGCCCTCGATCGGATAGCGCAGGTACCAGAGATGGCCCCTGACCTCGACCTGCTGCACTTCCAGATCGGAGATCGCGGTGAGCAGCTTCGGGTCCCAGTTGACCAGACGCTTGTCCTTGTAGATCAGCCCTTCGCGGTGCAGCTCGACGAACACCTTGACGACGGCGCGCGACAGGCCCTCGTCCATGGTGAAGCGTTCGCGCGACCAGTCGCAGGACGCGCCGAGGCGCTTGAGCTGGTTGACGATGGTGCCGCCGCTCTCGGCCTTCCACTGCCAGACCCGCTCGAGGAATTTGGCGCGGCCCATGTCGCGGCGGCCCGGCTCCTGCCGTTCCATCAGCTGGCGCTCGACCACCATCTGGGTGGCGATGCCGGCGTGGTCGGTGCCGGGCTGCCACAGCACGTCACGGCCGCGCATCCGCTCGAAGCGGCACAGGATGTCCTGCAGCGTGTTGTTGAGCGCGTGCCCCATGTGCAGCGAGCCGGTCACGTTCGGCGGCGGGATCACGATGGTGAAGGGCGCGGCGTCCTTGCGCTCAGGCCGGCCGGCCTTGAACGCACCGCTGTCCTCCCAGATCTGGGCCATGCGGTGCTCGATATCGGCGGGCTGGTAGTTTTTCTCGATCATGACAATGCGCTGTGGACCATGGGAAAGGTTAGAAAGCCGCCGGAGCGCACCAAGTCAACCGGACCGGCACGTCAAAACTGCGTTGAGAGCGTTTTCGAGCGAAGTGGATAGCACTTCGCGTGAAGAAAACGCGTCAAAGCAGGGATCTAGAGTTTCGGTTCTGATCTTATCAGAAGCGAAACTCTGGGGCATTTGGGGGCTGAATGAGGGCTGCCAAGCCCCTGCGGCAGGAGTTACCGCCCGCGGGATACCCGCTCGATCTCGGCCTTGACGATCCGCTCGACCAGCCCCGGCAGATTGTCGTCCAGCCAGGACTTCAGCATCGGCCGCAGCATCTCCTTGACGAGATCCTCCAGTGTCCGGGCATTGTTGCTCAGCACGGTGTTGGCCAGCGAGTTGAAGGCGGATTCGACCGCCCGCATCGTGGTTCCCGAGATGATCTGCTGCATCGGCGCGGTTTCGATCGCCGGCGGCTCGCGGACAGGTTCTCGCGCTGGTTCCGGAGCCGGCGCCCGGGTCCGGGCTTCCGTGAACTCGACATCGTCCTGTGGCTCGACCTTGCGGAACGAGGGCGCGGGCGCCGGGTCCGGCAGCGCCATGTCGTCGGTGAGCTCGAACACATCGGCTTCGGGCTGCGATGGTCTGATCTCGGCTGCGGGCGTCGCCTCGTCGAGGCTGGCCAACAGCGAATCGATATCGTCCTGGCTGTTGCTGGCCGCAGCAGGCGCAGGCGGCGGTGCTTTCGGCGCGGGCGCGGCGGCCTTCGCGGCCGGGGGCGGTGCGGGCGGCGGGCTCTTGATCACGGGCTTGGCTGCTGGTGGTGCCGGCTCGACCTTCGGCGGCGGTGCAGCGGCAGCTGCCGGCTTGTCGGCAGCTGCCGGCTTCGCCTCGTCGTCGGCAATGATGCGACGGATCGACGCCAGGATCTCCTCCATCGAGGGTTCTTGGACCTTCGCAGGTTGCGTCATCTCCGACTCCACATCGAAACGATTTTACATCAAGCCCGAGAGGATTCGCCGGTTCCGATGATGCGTGCGGAGAATTTCATTGCTCCCGCCCGACTTGTCCCCAGATCAACCCCGCCCGAGGCTTTGTGCAAGCTTCGTGTCGTCCGATGCAGCGTGATCACAGGTGGCGTCGCACCTGTCATCACGCTGCGCCAGCTCGCCGCGAATCGCCTTGCTGCCCGACAAAACGGTATGTCAGGGCAAATATCGATTGCAAGCAGACGCGCCAGTTCGTGGTCCTGATTAACTCAGAACCACAAACATGGCGCGACAAGCGAAGATGACCTGAAGGTGTTTAGCGGCCGTCGGGCGTGCGCACGCCGGCCCAATTGTCACGAACCTGCTGATAATGCACGCTCGGATCGTAGACGCTGGTCGGCAGGCCCATCACCTGCGGCGACAGACGACCGATGAAGTTCAGCACGTTGTAAGACGCGACGACGCGATCGTGCTGCGCTGTAACGAGCGAATTGCGGGCGTTGACGAGCGCCTGCTGTGCGTTGAGCACGTCGAGCGTGGTGCGCTGGCCGGCCTTGGCCTCTTCACGGACGCCGTTCAGCGCGATCTCGGACGCGGACACCTGAGCCTGCGCCGATGCCACCTGCGATTTGCCGGCGACTAGCTGGCCCCATGCGGTGACCACGTTGGCGCGCGCCTGATCCCGCGTTTGTTCCAGAACCTGGCGCTGCTGCGCCAGCGATTCCTTGGACTGCCGGATCAGCGAGTATTCGGCGCCGCCCTGGTAGATCGGCAGCGACACTTGAACCCCCGCCGAGGCATTGAAGAGGCGGTACACGGTCAACTGCGTTTCATAGCCCTGGCTGACCGACAACTGCAGCCCAACTGTTGGCAGCAGCGCGCCCTCGGCAACCTTGGTCTGCAGGTAATTGATGTCGACGCCGTACATCGCGGAGGTGACGTTCGGGTTTTGGGTCAGGCCGAGCTCGACAGCAGCCGAGAGCGTCGCTGGCAGGAACCGGTCGACCGGCGAGCCTGGTGCGAGATTCTGCGGCTCGGTGCCGATGATGCGGCGATAGTTCGACCGCGTCGTCGTCAGGTTGGATTCCGCGGTGAGCTGCTGGGTCTTGCCGGCCGCGAGCTGGGCCTCGGATTGTGCAACGTCGGTCCGCGTCACTTCGCCGACGTTGAAGCGGTCCTGGGTCTGCTTCAGCGTCTGTTCCAGCACGCGCGTATTGCTGCGCTGGACTTCGACGATGGCGGAGTCGCGGAGATAGTCCATGTAGATGGTGGCCGCGCTCAAGAGCACGGTCTGTTCGAGCGCACGCAAAGCTTCACGCGCCGACGAAACCTGGCTTTCGGCAGCGCGCACCCTCGGCGCGTTCTGCGCGTTGTACAGCGACTGGCTGGCGGTGATGCCAACGGTCCGCTGCCTGCTAACGCCGGATAGAGCCGCGGACCCCGGCGTAATTTGCTCATCGGTGTATTGTCCGCCGGCCGTCGCGGTCAGCGCGACCTTCGGGCGGTAACCCGAGAGCGCTTGCGGAACGTTTTCGTCAGTCGAGCGCACCAACGCACGTTGTGCGTTGAGCTGGGGATTGTTCTGGTAGGACCGCACCAGCGCGGACTCGATCGTTTCGGCGAGCGCGGGCACAGGGCCCATCTCCGCCAACAGAAGGACGGCAGTCGCAGCCGCGGTGATAACCTTCACCCCTCGCATCCCCGGTAATCCAATCATTTAGTCGCCGTCTCCCCACGCACGTCAGTCCGGCGGTCGCTTCAGTCGAAGTGAGTCCGGCCTCACCTTAGTCCGCAGCTAAGGCCAACGGAACCACCCAGCAACGGATCACGGTCGAAACTCTTCACATGGGGCAAACGGGCCACACTTCTGATTCGGAACGGGATTTTATCAGCCACTGCGCCGCGGTAGCGGTCAGAAGACGAAGGCGGGAAGCCGCTCGAATCCAGGCAAAACGGGGGCCGAGGCGTCGAACAGCTCGCGATGTCCGAAATCGCCATGGGAATGAGTCACCATGGTGGCCCGCGGCGGCGGCGTCAGGCCGAACACCCCGACCAGCCGGCCCCCCTCCTTGAGCTGGCCAAACAGGCCGGCCGGAATGATCTCGGTCGCGCCATTGAGGACGATGACGTCGAACGGCGCGCCAGCGGCATCGCCGTCGGCGGCCGCTGCGGTCTTGACCGTCACATTCTGGATACCGAGCTGGGCGACCGCTGCGGTCGCTTTTGCGGCCAGCGCCGGATCGCTCTCGGTCGCGCTGACCTCGGCCGCGAAGCGCGCCACGATGGCGGCGGCGTACCCGGTTGCGCAGCCGACCACCAGGACGCGGTCGGAGGCCTTGATCTCGGCGGCCTGCAGCATCCTGGCGAGCAGCGCCGGCGTGATCAGGCAGCGCTTGGTCGCGCCGCCCTCGGCCACGTCGAGATCGAGGTCGAGATAGGCCAGGGCCTGCTTGCTGGCCGGCACGAACACCTCGCGGGGCACCGTCAGCATGGCTTCGAGAATGCGATCATCGGTCACGTCGCTCGGACGCACCTGACCATCGACCATGTACTGGCGCGCGGTCGAAAAACCGGTCATTGGCTGGACCCTGCAAGGCGCGGCATTGCCGCTGGAGAAGCTAGAACAGGGCCATCTTTTGAAACAAGCTCCGCCAAAACGCAACACGCCGTTGGCGTGCAAAATGCGCTCCGCTGTGCCGTCTATTCGATCGTGACGGCAAGCCGGCCGATCAGGCGGGCCACTTCATCTAGATGCTCGGAATCATGCTCCTCGACAGCTTTCGCGAGCCGGCGGACGCACTCATCGTCGCTGATGTCAGGGGCATCATTCGGAACGAGCGTCGGCTGCGGCATCGACAGGTCGATCAGGTTAATGGACATCGAAATCACCTCTCAAGACCCGGCGAGAGGAAGTGTCGACCGCTATTGAGTCGATTTGACGACGTTTCTTCTCTGTCCGCAGCGGGCCACGGGCTTGTGATCGACAATAACGGCTAGTTGATGGGGCCAAAACTGGCTCCCCGGGCTGGATTCGAACCAGCGACCATTCGATTAACAGTCGAATGCTCTACCGCTGAGCTACCGAGGAATAGGCGAACATATGTTCGCGCGCGGGCAGCGTATAACAAAGCCTTTCGGCATTGCAAAGAACCAAATGGGGGACCCGGTGAAACTTTAGCGGAGACGGTAAACCGCTGACGTACAAGGGTTTGCTCCCATCCCGGCGCGAAATATGCCTGGCCCGCCCGCCGCGGCCGCCCATGCTGCAGGGGCCAGGAAACAACGCCGGCGCGGCGATCGCGCCGCGCCCTTGATTCTGCCTTCGGATTCTTGTCTTGGATCCCGTCTTTGGCACCACCCGCCCCCGACATCACTCCGCGATGAACGAGGTCGTCTTGGTGCCGGGGTCGTAGCGTAGCCTGAGGACGTTCAGCTTGCAGAGGTTGACGTTCTTCCACAGCACCGACTCGTCGTAATTGGCCCAATCGACCTTGATGTTCCAGACGCAGCCTTCGTCGTCGTTGCCGAACTCGACATAGGCGGTGTCCTGGTTCTTCAGCGTGGCCTCGAGCTCGTTCTCCCATTCGTCGAGGCCGTCGTCGGGCCCGTTGAAGCCGAGAAACTTGATGGCATATCCGGTCTCGTTGACCACGGAGACGTTGCGGTTATCGGCGGCCCGCGCGGGTGTCGCGACCAGCGCCAGTCCCATCACAAGCAATGCCGGCAAAATAGACTTCATCGAAATCCTCCTGGCAGTCGGCCGCACATCGGCGTGCGGCGTAACCTCCTTAGCGACCCTGCCGCACGAGTACAAATCGTGCACAAAATGCGAAGAGCTGGGTTTAGCGCGCGGCGATCGCGACGATGAACAGCGCGGTCGCGGCAATCGAGGCCACCGTTCGCGCGTGGTTCCACAAGGTCCAATCGGTCAGATAGCGCGCCCAGACCGGTGCCGCCGCCGCGCTCACGGGGGCCGTCGCCGCAAGCTGGTCGTTCAGCGGCACATTGAAGACAACAGTGACGACGAACATGCCGACGACATAGATGACGCCGCCGCAGATCATCGCAATCGCGCCCGGCTCCTGCCATCGTAGGGCGCCGAGCACGACCAGCGCGGCGCAGGACAGCGTGGTGCCGAAGAAGACCGGCATGAACAGAGAGCGGACGATGTCGACATTGATCGCGTTCATCGCCGATATCCCGGCGGCCTGGTCGATACGGCCGAGCGCGGTCATGACGAACGCGGAAAAGGCGAAATAGAGCCCGGCGAGCAGGCCGCAGCCGAGCGCGGAAAACCACAGCAAGCCCGAGGTCAGGACATGGCGCATCGTTCCAGCTACAAATGCGAGGGATACTGAAATGCGATAAACTCTCGTATTAGAAGCGTCAACCCCGATTGCGGAGGAGAAGGATGGCGAGACGAAAGGCCGCGCCCCCGGCAGCGGCAAGGGCCGCGCCCGCGGGAGAGGCTCCCCTGCCCGCGCTGGCGCGGCTTGCCCCGACCCAGCAGCGCAGCCGCGAGCGCTTCGAGCGCATCCTCGCCTGCGCGACCGAGATCTTGGCGGAAAAGGGCAGCGAGGCGTTCCGCATGAGCGACATCGTCGAACGCAGCGGCGTCGCATTCGGCTCGCTCTACCAATATTTCCCCGACAGGGCCGCGATCATCGGCACGCTGGCTGAACGGCATAACGTTGTCGGGCGCGATTGCGTCCGGCGCGATCTGGCCAGTGTGACGGCCGCGCGCGACCTGCACCCGGCGCTGTGCCGGATCGTCGACAGCTACTATGAGATGTTCATGCGCGAGCCTGTCATGCGCGACATCTGGCAGGCGACGCAAGCTGACCGCGCCCTGCAAGAACTCGATGCGGACGACATGGCCGTGCTCTCCGGACTGCTGTCCGATGCGGTCAGACGGGTTGCGCCAGGCATGCCGGCCGCCACCCTCACCACATTATCAGGGCTGACCATGACGCTGATTGCCGCCGCCGTGCGTCACGCAATCACGCTGCCGCCGAAGAAGGCCCGCCAGGTGCTGACGCAGTTCAAGACCATGCTGCCGCAGAACCTTGCCAGGCTGCCGTGACCACAATCGCACAGAGGTCGGGAATTTCGTCTGTGCAGAGGCGATAGACAGGGGGTCTACACGATTTAAGCCGTTCGAGACCCTGCCCGCGGCGCCCAACACTGTCCCGCCGGCGAACCATGCCGAGGATCGATGCTGCATGCGAATGGCGACTATCCTGCGATCCTTGTCTCACTGTCACGGCTTCCTAAAATTGCTGCGACATTTGACGGCTATGAATATCGCCGGGAATTCCGGGAAGAGTTTTTCGCAAGATGTGATTTGTCTCACACGAGGCGCGGCCATGCCGACCTAGGTTCCCCACGGGGTCAGGGATTCATTAACCAAAGCGGGCGCCATCGTTCTTTTCATAAAATTCGAACGATTCGCTCAATCCGGACCGAAGACAGTTTTGCGACCATGGCGCTCTCGAACCTCGGAGAGCGCGATGAGCGACGTCGAATTTGATCTGCTGCTGGACGCCGTGCGAACGGCGATCGCGCCCATTGCTCAGGAGGATTTCGTGGCCCAGCCTTCGCCCCGCATTCAGCCGCCGCCGCGCGCTGCCAATGACAACCAAGCGCCGTGGCCGCTGATTCCGTTTCCTGAAGGTTGGTACGCCGCAAGCTGATGCGGCTTCTCATGTGTTGGCTGCAAGCCATTGATGAGATGAGTGGAGGCCACGACCGGAATTGAACCGGTGTACACGGTTTTGCAGTTCTACTTGTGCCCTGCCCTACAATATCAAGCTGTACCGAAGCGGCCTATTCTGTTGACGTTTTGAGCCGCTAGCGCTGACCAGCGTCACCTCTAATATTGTCTAGTACTAGCGGGTCCGGTGGCAATTCCGGTGGCAAATCCCGAAAACCTCCGCAACGTTGAGGTCGCGCAGACGGAACGGACCCCGACAGTGCCAGGCCGGGGTCACCATTCTGCTCCCGGCGCGGTGAGTACGCGTTCCTATAACTCGGGTACGGTCCAGTGCAAAGTGAACCATTGGCGCTAGCCTAGCGCTCAGGTAGCATTAAGCTCCCGATTCCCGCCAGAAATGCCACTTCCCAATGGCCGCAGACCTCATGGACCAGATGAAGCGGAACCCTCAGGGGGACTGGACGATTAAGGATGTGGAAAGGGTTTGCACCGAGCATGGCGTGTCGTGCAACCCGCCCACGGGTGGCGGTACTCACTATAAGGTATCACACCCGCGCATTGATCACATTCAGACGATTCCCTTTAAAAGGCCCATCAAACCTGTATATATACGTCGGTTGGTGAGGTTCCTCGAAGTGGTCAGGAGGATCAAGTGAGCAACTCAACTGAGTACGCCATCACGATCCGACCGCTTTCCGCCATGGACGGAGGCGGCTTTATCGCCTTGGTTCCCGATCTGCCGGGATGTATGTCGGATGGTGAAACACCCCAAGAAGCTCTAGCGAACGCTCAGGACGCCATTGCTTGCTGGATCGAAGCTGCCCACGAAATGGGACGGCCGATTCCCGATCCCACGCCAGAAGAGCCGGTTCAAATGCTGAGGTTTGGCTGATCCGCCAAAAAGGAAGCCCGCCAAAATGGCGGGCTTTGTTTTATCCCCGATTAGATCAAGCAGCCGCCCCAGTTTCAGGAACAAACGCCGCCGGGCGTATATTTTTGAGACCGGCGGCGTCTTTTCGTTGGGACTGCTGTTCCGATCTAAGTGACCATGGTACCCGGCGCCGCCGCGAACTGCTCGCGCAACTCCTCACTCGGCTCGCCCCCGACGAGTTCGAATAGAAGATCACGGGCCTTTTTGATCTCCCATTCGGCCTTGTCGTCGGTCTTCAGCCATTCGTGCGGCATTATGCAATGCAAGAGAACCGAAACCTTTGCGCGCCGGCCAGCGGCCGTTTGAGCATTGATCGACTCCATCTCCACTATAATGGCGTCCACCCGATCCCAGTGCGGCTGGGCGAGGTTAACGAGACGATTGTAATCCTTGAACTCGGTCATCTGCGTTACGCGCTTGCAGTGGTCGTCATCCGCAAGGAGCCCCTCTTCGGCGCGGAGCCGGATCAGCTCGTCGCGACAAATGTTGTCGAGCCGATTGATTTCGTCGTGGTTAGCGTGCGCCAGTTCGAACTCGCGGAATATCTCCTCCTCCAGCGCAAGCAGCCCAGCATCCGTCGCCTCGTTTGCGCGCTTGGAGTGCTTCGCTAGGCCGCAAATCATTCCTACGGGATTTCCATCGTGCGCCCAGTCAAGACTTTGGCCGTGCGATCTGAAGAACTCTAGCGGCCCCTCATAGTACGCGGCCGTGTCCTCGTCTTCATCCTTGAATGCGGGGCCGTGAACCCGCCGTCGGAAATATTCCAGGGTGAGCGCGGCTTGGTCCTCATCGATTTTCCAACCCTCGCGGACGTAGCGTGTGCGGAGAAGATCCACAATTTGCTCGACGCGGGCCAAGATCGCTTCGTTGTCGGTCAGCTGGGGTTGAGACCCCGAGGCGATTGCAGCGGCCGGCGCGGCGGCGGCGACCGCGGCGGACGAGACGAACATATTCATTGGGAGCCTCCTGCTCACAGTGGGTGCCCCTGCCCGCCCTGTAGAAGTCGACTCCTTGGCGTTCGGTTCGCCCTTATTGCCGATCGGCTGGCATGCGCCAGACTGGCTGGCTGGAATCAGAGACCGCGGGGACAATTCAACGGCGCCGTGGGCGCCAATGCCCTCCTCCAGAATTGCGGACGAGCTTGTGGGTGGCGTGCTATACACGCGGTCAGACTTGGCCATTTCGATTAGCTCCTGATGGTCGGGTTAGAGCCGAGTCCGGAAGCATCACCTTCCGCTCGGCTCTTTTTTAGTGTACAACCTAAATTATGAAGAAGTCAATAAATGTTGCACCTAAAAAGCGACGCGGGCGCCCGGGAACGGGCAAGAACCCGCATATCGCTGCGAGAATGCCCGTAGAACTAATTGCTCAAGTTGAGGCTTGGGCAACAGCGAACAATGCTACGCGCTCCGAAGCATTCAGAACTCTGGTCGAGATCGGGCTGAAGGCGAAGAAGTAGGCGGATATGATCAAGACCGCGACGGGGTGGCTGGAATTACCGCACTGGCTCATTCTCGCAGGAGCCGTGCTGGTAGTCGTCGGCCTCATTGGCCTTGTGATCAGCCGCCGACACCAGGCGAAGGGCCAGGACGAACCTGCCACGGAGCAGAGTCTCGAGCCAAGCCCCCAGTTGCCAACTCTGCCGGATCTTCCTGGCTCACGGCCAGCCGTTGTGGTCCGAAGACTCGAGCGCTAAGCGTGACGCGGCCCCTCGGGCAAAAACTGCGACTCGAGGGGCCGTCCGCTTCGAACGGGCAGGTAAGCCGGATTGCCAGGCTGGCTTTGCAGCGTGGCAACCGTGACGATTTGCGGCTGCAGCAGGACAAGAAATGATCCCGCAGCATCAATCGACGAATCTCGTTTTGAATTTCTGTTCAACCAGCTCGCGAAAGTTGATGTGGGTGCGTGGGCTTCCACGATTAGGCGCATCCCTGATTACAGGCAGGAGATGGTTGTACCAGTTCACAAAGATGCCTCGGAGGCTGAGTTCTATCATCGCGCCGTCTAGGTCCTCAGTCTTTACGCCGATGCTTATGAACTCAAAATAATTGAGTACGTAGACCATCGAATCCATGGTGGACGTAGCGCCATTAGAGAACGATGCTTGATTTGCGTGCTCCTTCTTGAGTTGCTCCAAGTCGCCATCTTTGACTGGCGTCCCCAATGGGAATTTGGAAAAGATATTTAATCTGTGCTTTTGGTACTCAGCGCTATTTCGAAGCTGAATGAGTACGCTCATCGTATGGGCCTTGCGCTGGTTCTTTATGTTGTTGTGGTTGGTATAGAGCCAGCCAATGCTCGCAAGATATGCCGATACCACAACGGCGATGCCGGACTCTGAATTTGTATACGGTAGGATAAGAGGCAGTGCCAAAGTCGCAAAAATAATGCTTACCCAAAAAATCTCCCTGCTGTTGAGCCGATCTTTTTTGTAACGGCGCGCCACAAATGCGCTGGCAATTAGGAGGATTGGGACGAAGCTGATCGAAAGCCAATCGCGCTGTGTGAAGTCGCTCACCTTGTGCATGAATTCTGCGCTGAAGGTGTGCTCGAGAAAGAACAAGAAATAGACCGCTAATAGCGCGGCAACCACGTACTGCATGGCAAACCCCCAAAACGAAAAAAAGAGGACCACTTTAGGTGGTCCTCTTTTCGAATTGCAAGGCTACAGAGATACTAGCTAGCCGAGACCTTCACCATCCAATTTGCGCATTGCCAGCTCCTCCAGTTCCAATTCAATGACCTTCCGCGATTCCGATTAACGGTTTTCGAAGGCTACCGTTCCTAAGCTGAGGCCACCGTACTTAGTAGTCGGGTTCCGGTCAATCCGGTTCATGCTGGGTAGTTAATGGGGCCTGCCCTCCCGTTCAAGCCATTAGAAGCATTACATTTTCGATACTTCCAGCCACTTTTCGTGAAATCACGCCTTTGGGGGGGCGCGGATGGGTGACCTTTCTAATCAATCGAGCTTCAAGCCCCACCTAGCCGGGCTGGCCTCGCCAACCCGCTCCACGCCTTTCCCCTCATGGTTCTGGAGGTTGTGCTGGATGCCCAGCGCGGCGTGGCGGGGTCTTTCCCATTTGCCGCGACCATCAAAAAAAACGGCCCCAGAGCGGTACGAAACCGGGGCCGTTGGAGTATTTGTGTATCTAAACATTTCCAGCTGACATCAGGCTTACGTCATCTCGAAAACCTTCGTTCACCCACGGTGAAACCCCAGATTGCGCTCGGCTATAGGGCGGCCGCATTGGCCCCGGGGCATGGCTATTCGTTCTCGACCCGATGATCGAGGCCAATGGGATTGCTTCCTGGGTAAATCATCCGCAATTATGGGACGTCTACAGTCAACGGGCGCCGGCGGCACGGGGCGTGGACGAACTCCCACATCGTGCGGTAATCGACCTTCAGGCCACGCTCAGCGAGTTCGGCCACCAGCCCGCGCACGGTAAAATCGTTTCGGCACCGTTGCATCAGCCATTCGCGGTGCGGCCCCGCAATCTTCTTTGGCCGATAGCCCCCGATCTGGTCTGGCTTGACGCTACCGGTCTCGTGGAAGCGCTGTACCCAGTTGATCGCCGTGCTGATGCCCACCCCAAATTGAGCCGCTGCCTGATGCCGCGACAGGCCACCTTTGATGACAGCTCTCACCACCCGCTCCAAAGCCATCCGCCGGCTGGTTGAGCTGGGGCTGAAGAAAACGAAGGCGTAGTTCTCGTCATGCAGATCCCCGCCTACGTTTCCATTGGATTATCGACCACATTTGGCTAAAGTTAGATTGCACTCTCCCTAAGGTTGCGACAGAAAAAAGCTGAGGAACTCGGCGTATAACCTGCTGATTCTTAAAACAAAATTCGCCCACCTTGAGAGGAACAAATCCCCCTGATGTTGGTTGTAGTTCAAATATCTGTTGACATCTGTCAACGCGCGCGTACATTGCCGTGCGTGTGATGGCAAATAGATCAGCTCATCCCAACAAGGAAATCGAAGCCGTGGTTTCCGAGGCAGAAACAGAAGGCTGGGGTTGGCGAAAGGTCAATGGCCACGCTTGGGGCCAGCTTCTTTGCGCTCACCATGACCGGGACGGCTGCCGAATTTCTATTTGGTCGACGCCTAAAAATCCAGAAAATCACGCCAAACAGATCCGCCGCGTGATCGATCGATGCCCGCACAAAGAGGAGGTCAACGATGAAGACGTTTGAATTTAGCATCATCGCATCCGGCCTTGATCCAAATGTCGATGGCTTCGAGGATCATTTCTACAGCGCCGGCTGCGATGACGCGCTGATCGCCTTTCAAAAGGGCCACATCATTCTGGATTTTGCCCGAGAGGCGAATTCGATCGCTGAAGCTATCGCGTCTGCAGTCGAGAACGTGTGCGCTGCTGGCGCAAGAGTCGACAGGATCGAACCCGACCCGCTCGTCAACTTGACCGACATCGCCGCGCGCACACAATTGACACGCGCGGCGATCTCAAATTATGCCAAGGGCTCAAGGGGGAAGGACTTCCCTTCACCGGTCGCACGCGTCACTTCGGATGCCCCGTTGTACGATTGGGCCGAGGTTGCCAATTGGATGGCACTCAACAAGAAAATACCCGTCGAGGCCGCAGTCTCCGCGAGCGTGTTCCAGGAAGCCAATAATGCTATCCAGGCCGGCGAAATTCATTTGGCCGATCGCTTGAAGAAGCGCGAGCAAGACGAAACGGTTGCGTTGGAGGCCGCCTAACTTTTGGCAGGCCCGAAGGATGCTCGGCGTCCTCGGCGTGCTGATGGTCGCGAAGCCGCGGATCGAAATTTCGGTGTCATCCGGCGAATTTGCCCGTCCGCTAGTGGAAAGTCGAGGGGCCTGGTCAGTAGTCCCGTGCCTAACGACCGCGTCGAGTTTGAAGGCGGTCTGGATCCGGCTTTCGCATGTCCGTAACCTGCGATAGGTTACGGCCTAGCGGCGGCCGAATCCGGACCGGGCACTTCTCAAGCCTTGCACCCCGGAGGCGATACCCGCCGCCCCACGCTGGGGGCGTTGATTGGGGGGATCCCTGTCAACCACCCGCCCGGACGGATGTCTGGGCACCCAGAAGAGACGTGGGACTACCGGAAGCGGTACGTAACGCGGAAGGTAGGCCGGTGCGAGCACATGAACGGCGGCTCTACACCGTTCCGATGGCGGCCAACTCCTCAACCCAATGGGTCGAGGCGCGCCCGACCCGGAGGGCCGGCTGATGAAAAAGCCACCATACCGAGTCGATGTTCGCGTGACGGTGAATGTCGCTGCTTGCCTCTGGGCAATCGCGGCGATCATCCACTGCTTCAAGTGAGCATGGCGGGAGGCTTCGGCCTCCCGTTTCCATGTGTACATCGAGAGCCACCTGCGGATCAGTTGTACGCCAAGGGGTACCACCGTGCTTCGGGCCTATTTTGACGAGACCGGCATTCATGCCAACTCCCCGGTAACATTTATCGCCGGATTCATCGGAACTGCAGACCAATGGGCCGCGGTGGAAGGGCAATGGCTGGCGGAGATGGGGCCCGACGTTTTTCATTACAAATTCATGAGGAGTCAAACTGAGCGCATCGAGAGGCTAGCGCACATCGTGGCTTCGTCCGGGCTACTCGCGTTAGGCGCCGGCTTTTCCGGAAACTGGGAAAGGGCAATTTCTCACAGAGATTGGCGGAACAGAGTATCCGATCCATATCATCTCTGCTTCGAAATCTGTACCGAGCATATGGAGAGGCTCAGCGATATTGAATGGCAGAGCCAGCAAGTCGAAGTCACGTTTTCTGATCAACAGGATTATGCGAAGCGCGCGCAGTATATATGGCGGGCGCACAAAGCTAGCGGCTTCTGGAAAAAGATAGCGAGCCTGGCCTATGGAGACCCGAAAACTACCTGGCAGCTCCAAGTTGCCGATATGATCGCCTATGAAGTCTTCCAATGTATGAAGACCGGCGACGAAGGGTCGGCATGGGAACACTGGCCTCTTTGCAGGGCGCTCCTAGATCACGGCGGGGATTTTCTTGGTGTGTATCATACTGAGAAAACATTCATTGAAATGATGGAGAACGTCGACAAGAAAGGGCGCGCGCCCCTAAAAGCGGAACGACCGACGCGCCGGGAAAAGTGATGCAATAGGCGCGTTTGACATGGAAAAATTTCACATTGCCCTGACCGACGATGAAGCGGCCCTCTTGTCGCAAATTGACCTGCGCGACCAGTTGCCGCCCGGGACTGACGGGCACGCTGTCTACCAAAGTAATCGAAAGCCAATCATAGCGCTGCTCACTTCGTTGACGGAGCGTAACGCTATTCCTGAGCACAGGATCCGGTATTTCACTGACCCTGATTACAAGCAGGGCCGTATCAAAGGTTCTCGTAAGGAGCTATTCGAACGCAACGGCAATGATGGAGCCGAGATATACGAGCATCCAAACTTCAAGCAGTACCTTCGATACTTCCTCTTCGGACCCGAGCTACCGGACCGCGCCATAGTGGAGTTCGAAGAGGAAATCGGTGATCCAAAATGGGTTAGTGGCAGCGATGCCATTGCCCTGGCCAAAAAGGCCGTCAAGATCGCGCGCGCCTATCAAATACAGAAACACGAGGCCGCAGACAACTTCTTTAAACTCGCGCTCGATATGGGGATCAACTTTTCGCAGGCCGATCAGATGCAGGGGATCATCCGCCGGTCGTCTCTGAAATGATGCCCTCCATTTGATCCATCTTCAACAGGTCGATCATTGTGAGACAGTGTCGCGCGTAGTCGGGATCGACAAACTGATAGCGCGCATATGTCCGCTGATATGCTTTGATCGCCTCTTCAAGGTCGAACTCCTTCTCCACCCTCAGTTCGCCCTTCCACCCTGAGGGTGGATCAAGTATGCGGAATAATTCGAGCGACTGATCCTCTCATTCGGCGATTGACCGTGCACTTTGCACCACTCGACGAAGTCGTCCGGATTCAAGGCCACCTTCACGACGCTAGCTCCGCTTCTCTCCGCTTGATCTGCTAACCGGTTAGTGTTGACCAGCCACAGATCATAAGGGACCAACGCAGGATCCAGTGCCCGCCATCTCGGCCAGTCTTCCTTGCTTAGCCAAGCTACTGCGACGTTCGGCATGTCCGTTCCTTCCTTACATGAAAAACAGCTGGTACTTTTTGGGCTTCTTCTCTCCGCCGCTGCATGTCGCGATGCCGATCGACATTGCAAGGCTGACAGCTCCGTCAATGCGATTGGTCGCTTTATCCTTAGCGAACATGCGGTGTCCGGTTCGGTTTGATTCATAAATCACCCCGGCCAGACACATTGTTTGGGCCGGGTTCTTCTCGATAACGATCCGCTCCTCAATAATTGCGGCTTCCAGTTTGTTGATGCTGTCCGGCATCCAAAGATAGATCTCTTCAGCGCCAGTCTCGGCTTTCCCCCTGGTCTCCGAGATAATGCGCTTCTGAAAGCCCTGCGGATGCACAACGCACGGAAGCGAAAGCCCGCGGTCGGTCATTTGCTCTCGTAGATTTTCGAGCCCGTACTGATCACAGCCAATCGAAACCGGCTGGTACGTAGCGCAGATCTTACCGAGCGCGTCTGCGACCCAGCCGTAACCGATGCGCCGGCCAGGCACCGCCTCCATGAATTTTTTCTCGATCCAGAGCGGATACGGAGCGCGATCAGCTTTGGCGCGTTCCTGGAGGGTATCCTTCGGAGTCCAAAACCAAGTGCGAGACGCAAAACGCCACTTGTCGACCGTCTTGTCGAGCAACCAGGTCAGCGTGAACGCTGTTAAGTCGTTCGCCCGGGAGAGATCGAGGCCGCCGAAACATGGATATCCGCGCTCCGTCAGAGCATCTGCGTCGACCTCACCGAAAACTAGCTCGAGCGCGCCGCGCGAAAAGGCGGCTGTCACGCTGTCCGTCCACTCACAGAAATGAAGGCGCCGAACCATTGCCTCTTTGGACGGCATTCCTTTGGCTTCGTTGACCTGCTCGCGGATAAATTGCGGCTGAATGGTGACACCCAGAGTGGGGTTTGCCTTAGGCCAGCACGCCTCATCTTCGAACGGGTCGTCGCCCTCGTCCAGCGCACAGACATAAGCGAACCACGCGTCGTTTTCTGCCTCTCCGTGCGCGACGCGGATCGAATACTCATGCTCCGAGAAGCACACCGATTTCCGGTCAAAACCCGAGTTCGTGATCTCGAAGATTAGCGCGTCCTGATTGCCCTTGGTGCCGGCTCTCAGCATTTCGATAACTTCATTATTGGGGTGTTCGTGGATCTCGTCCACCAATGCACAGAAGGGGCGGATCCCACTTTTGCCGCGCTTGTCACTGCTGATGGGTTTGTAGAATGAAGATCGGGCAGTATCGGTTAACTGCCACACGGGATTCACGCCGGATGGGAGCAGCCGTTTATGGAGCTGCGGCGAGCGCTGCCACATCGCGACAGCATCGCGGAAGAGAATAGCCGCCTGATCTTTGTCGGTTGCGGCGCTGTAGATCTCGGCACGCAGCTTACCAAGTGCGGTTAGCATGTAGTGTCCGACGCCTGCAGCCAGCGGCGACTTGCCAGATCCTTTCCCCGCCTCGACATAGGCGCGCCGGAAACGCCGTAGACCATCCGAACGCTTCCAACCGAACAGCGAGCCGACGATGAAAGTTTGCCAGGGCTGGAGGACAAACGGCACGGCGCGACTGGTCACCGCGCCGTCGTCAGCCGTGTCCTCGATCTCCACCGTAAGGATGTCCCTGAAGTATCCTACGACCCGCTTGACGGCGGCGGGATCCCACACCAAGCCACGCGCTTCCGCCATCTCCAGGTCCTGCAAGTGGCGCTTGCAGGCCGCGCGGACATGAGGCCCGGCTACGACCTTGCCGGCGATGACGGCCATCGCGTAGGCGGTCGCGGGATCAGGCCTCGAAGTAGGAGGCCGCCGGATCTTCTTCGGTTTGTCCATCTGCTTTAACTCTCGCTCTGGCACTTGGCGTCATGCCAAATTCTGCCAGCCATGCACGAATGCGCCGATCAGCGTCGTTTCGCTGCGCGACTGCGGGATGCACACGGTGCATAGTGTCCCCGCCGGCCGTTTCCGTGGTGTAATAGTCGCTACCGATCGACTTAAGCTCCGCTCGAGCAGCAAGGAAGTCCGCATAGGCTTCGCAAAGCATTTCCAGCGCGACGCCGTCGGCCTCCGTGAGCACCCCCATGCGGTCCAGAAGCCCAGTCACGTAACCCCATGTCTCACGGGCTTTGTCGCTGAGGTGCAGCGGCGCAGACGGCCGCGAACGCCTCGCTTTCGGCTCCTTCGAGTTCAGCGGGCGCTTACCTGGATTGCCTTTTACCAGTTTTAAGTGTGTCGGAGCTGGCCTTCTACCTTTCACCCACAAAAGTCCTTCCAGTTTCGCGGCCGTGCGTATAAGTGCCCCCGTGCGATGCCGGGTCCCGTCGCTCTAGAATTGCTACCTACCCCCCGAGGGGTGTGCACGCGGCCGCTGTTCGCTGGATGTAGTGGGTCGAGCGGAAAGCCGTCTTCACCAACCGCACTGCTATAGCCACGCAGCTCCGCGCGCTGCTTCGCTGAGTTGTGGTGGGGCGCGCATAAAGATTGAAGCTTTCCGTTCCAGAACAGAGCGGCGTCGCCGTTGTGCCGCTCGACATGGTCGGCGACAGTCGCGCGCACACGCTCTCCTGCCTCTAGGCACATGCGGCAATACGGCTCGGCGCGAAGCTGCGCAATTCGAATAGCCCGCCAACGCGCGGTCCAATACCAGCGTTGCCATGGCCGCGCCTGGTTTGCAGTGCTCATTGGTTAGCTTTCCATGGAAGAACGTAGGGAAGCTGATTTTCAGGGACGAGACCGAGCAAGGTTCTGGTGCCCTGCTCAGTCTCGGCCGGCGCCGGTACGTCCGCGGTCGCCAATTCGTTGACGTTTGCCATCAGGCCAACCTGATCGCGTCGGCCCGCTCGCGACCATTGCGTTCGTCGATCACGAGGTCGAATGCCACGGTCGGCCCGGATTCCGGTCGGAACACCGCCGACAGATGCTTAATATGCGCGAACGCATCCGGGCCGCCGTCATCGCGCTTGATGAACCCGAAACCGCGATCGGAATCCCACATTTTGATTTTGCCGGTGTACATATTCGGGGCTCTATTATTGAAGCTTGGCACCGGCTCGCTCATCTGCAATCGCGCCAATTCTTCGGCCGATTCGAATGAGTGCGTCGTGGCGCCAACGTTCTAGTGTGGTCGCATAGGCCAACATCTCACTCCGAAACCGTTCGCCGTTGATGTTAATGCCAGCGTCGCACATCTGTACGGCATACGCGCTCAGGGCCGCATCGCGATGCCGGCAGAGTTCGTCATTCGCCTCGTTGATCGTCATCAGTGGATACGCTCCGCTACCAACGTAGTCTCTTGCAGCAAGCGTTCCGGGTCGAACGGCGCGCCGGCCGGCAGGTCGAAGCAAGCGCATGCCGCGTCCAATTCCTCCGCTGTGTCCACGTAAATCATGACGCTCTCGAAATCCTCACACAGGACGAAGTCGACGCGAGATACGTGGCTAGACTCGCCGCGCTTCGATCGCTGCAAGAGTTCGCGCCGAATGCGCGCTTCTGCATCAGCGATTCTTGTCATCGCGTTGCATCCTTTCCGTCTCGCCCGGCCTTTACGACAAGGCGCCAAACACCGTCACCCGATCCCGGGCGAACTCCCTTCGAGTCGGTCATAGCGAACCACATCGCACCGCGATCACTGCAAAAAGTATGACGCTTGAATTCCTTCTGTGACTCCCAAGTGCCCGCCCAGGGCACGAGTGGACGCTCGTTCAGCTCGACCATCTTCTGCTCAACCTGACATAGGCGATCGACCAGAGGGGTGACCGCCTTGACGACGTAATCGCGGATCACGGGAGCGATCGCGTCCATCGTCGTCTCGATCTCCTGCAACCGTTGATCGCTAATCCCGGATTGCGCGATGAATTGCCGCTTCTGCGCCTCCGTTGGATTCTTGATTTCGGCGACCTGTTCCGCGGTCAGGAGCGCGCCATCGATAAGGTATTTTCGGGTCATCGCGTTACTTCCCAAGCTTCCGGATATCGGGCGCGTGACCGTATCGACGCTCATAATCGACCTCGATCCTGGCTAGATGGCGAGCTCTGGCGTCCATCGAGCGAAATTCGCCGACACGGGCAAGGTCCAGATCGCGCGCTAATTCTCGCCGCAAGTTGCGGATGCGAAATAGATCTTGAATCTCGGGCGAAATCCGAGCGACGCGAACTTTCTGTTTCGACAGTCTGACCACGGGCGGCATCAACGTTTCTCCATTTCCGGCGAAGCCGCCGAGATGATCGATTTTGCGATGGTGCTCATGCCGGAAAGTAGCGGCTCTGGCAGCCGCACGGCGTCGACGCCGGCTTCTTTGAGGCAAATTCCGGTTGCATTGATGGCAGCGATTGCCGCGGTCAATTGCGCGATGCTCGAAACAGCCTGCTCGGCGGCGGCCTTGCGAACTGGGACCAACGCAGCGCGCACTGCCTCCGCATTGGAGGCCGTGCATGCCTTGATCCGTCCGCGCACTTCCGCCGCCGCACGGTCGAGCATTGCGGCCTCGGCATTGAGACAATCCAATCTAGCCTGGGCTGCTCGCCGATCTTCCAGCGAGTTAAGTTTCCGCCACGACTGATGGGTGCCGCTTGCTATGCCCTGGTCGGCGGCGATTTTCGAGCACAGATCGGCCTGCGCCGTTTCGATTTCGCGCAGCTCAGTCTCTGCTGCCGCCATCTCGGGCGGCATAACTGCCCGCGCCATTGCTTTGATCTGGTCTGATGTCATGCGGATCAATCTACGCCATTTCGTTTTTCGGGCGCGTGTGCTGTCACGCACTCGTCACCAAACAACCGGTTGGCCAGAATGAATCTCGACGCTGCGGCGCTGATCGCTTCGCGGTCCTCCGTGTCCCATTCACCGAGGTAGCCGCGATCTTGCAGAAAATCCGCCGTTGTCCGCGGGACAGTGACCCAGATCCGGATCAAGCCCAATTTTTTGCGCAGCCGGGACTCTTGCGAATGGCGAGCATGCCTTCGTTTTTTTTTGCCGACCTGGTCGGCGCTAATGCTTGGCGTGACCGAGGTTTTCTCGCTGCCTGTCACCACGTCACCACTGCAACCGGTTACAGTCCGCAGGTCTAAACCTCTATCGCGCGTATATAGATCTTTAGCTTTTTTACTGGTGACAGTGGTTACAGTGGTGGCAACCATTGCAGTAGGCGCATTTTCGGTGTCACCGGTTCGTTCGGCGTAACCGGTTTTGAGTGGTGGCGAAGAGTTCATTCCGCCGCCCGCTTGTATCGCCAAGACTGCTTGCCACCAGTGCGTACTTGGACCCGGCACCATCCATGCGCCTTAAGGCAACGGGCAACACGGTTCTGCTCGATCTGCCCCCAGCGCGACCGTTCGATACAAACTGCATCGGCTAGCACCTCGGCGATAGAGACGCTGGTGCGCGTCTCGACGTATCCGACGATGACGTCCCACCAAGGATCGTCTATCAGTCGGTCACGTTGCTCACGCTGAGCTTGCTCGACAACCTCACGCTTGATGAACCACCAGGGCGCACCGCCCTTGTGCAGCCTGTAAGCCTCAGCCCAGAGTTGGTCTCTGTCTCGCTCCAGTCCAGCTAGATCAACTCGGTTGACCTTTACGGGCCAGAAGCGACGGTTTCCCGAATCGTCCTTTAAATACGTGTCGTTATTGGTGGTGCCGATAAAGCAGCAGCTCCGAGGCATTTCGAGAACACGGGTGCCATATGGTGGACGAAAGCGATCCGTGGTGCGCGAGACCCACGCCTTTACGCGGCCGACCTCAGCGCGGGAATACGCATCGAGCTCGGCGATCTCAAAGCCCCATACGCCGACCAATTGCATCGCTGAGTCTTTCGACCCGAGGTCTCCGATTTCGTCGCAGAAGAAATCACCGAATAGGGTCTTAAGCGCTCGAGATTTGCCAATCCCTTGAGGGCCCTCCCAAATTGGGACGTGGTCGTGCTTACAGCCCGGATTAAGCACCCTCGCGACGGCACCGATCATCATGCTGCTGCCGACGTTCGCTACATAGGGATCATCGGCCGCGCCCAAATATGTTGTAAGCATAGTTCGCAGCCGATGTTTGCCGTCCCAATCGATGCTCTCTAGGTATTCCCTGACAGGATGCCCAACCCTGTCCCGGGCGACGAGTTCAACGGCTTGGGCAGTGGTCGCTGGCTTGATAGCTATGCCTGCTCTTTGGATGTATTCCGTGGCCAGCAGGTCGTCGTGTGCCGACCATGGACGCGGCCGAAAGGATTGTGGGTCAAACTGCCATGGCGGAGCCGAAACCAACATTGTTCTGCCAGCAAACTCATCATACGCGAGCATGAAGCGTAGCTCCGGAGCCTCTCGGAGCATCATGCTGGCGTTAGCTAGACTGGCGTGTGGTGTACCGCTCGAATAACGCTGGAGCTCTTTGGTCCAGTCCGGCGCCGCCGGTAGGCTGACAACATTGCTCATGCCCGTGACTCACCGAAATGAAGATGGGCAATCGTTGCCGCCGTATTTGGAGGCAGAAAGAACCGTCTGGCTAAGCGACGCTGTTGAATTTCTTCAGTCGGTATGGCAATCTCTTCGGGCTTTGCGAGCGCTTTAGAAATTGCGAGAGGGTTGCCCTGGCCGGCAACCCTTTCTGCGTTAGGAAGCAAGCTTCACCTCCCCTTGAACGAATTCACCGAGAACGCGGGCAGCTGCTGCCGCGCAATCCTCCTGTGCGATCGGGGTCGACGTAAACGCGATGTCACCGCCACCCGAAACATGGGAGACCCGAAAGACCGTTTCCCCAGTGCACCGATCGGATAGCGAGCGCACGGTCACGACGCCGCGAAGTTGGCGAATGTCGGCCGCGTAGATCGGATTGCGTCGGAGCGCCGACCCGCGCGATCTCGCGCTGCGCCCCATCATCACGCCACCTCCTCGATACCCAGCAACTTACGGAGGGGCGCCGTCGGAATGAGGATCATCTTGCCCTGACGGAAGCAGGTGATTTCACCCGCCCTGCAGGCGTCATAGACGCTATTCCGTGCTCCGAATGCGCCCGTAGCAACGAGGTCGTCGGGCCGGACCACCGCATTTTTCGTCAGCAGATGTTCGATCGTATCGCGCTGCGAAGCCTTATCGTTCGGAGTTGCCATATCTCGCTCTTGATATGCGGCGGGGTTGAAAATGGACGCTTGCTGCCGCTACGTCCCAAATAGCTGTTGACGATAGCGCCCGCTACATATAAGTATCAAATTAGATATGGTTGTGTATCATTTTTCAAAAGGCGCAATTCATGGCTCGTGGCGGTAAACGACCAGGCTCAGGGCGAAAAGCGGAAGGTGACCGCGTCGCCATGCTTGTAAGGATTGACCGCGATCTCGAAGCGAGGATCAAACAAGCTTGCAATGGTAAGTCGATGTCCAAAACCGCGGAGCGCCTGCTGCGCTCGGCGCTTAACGATATTGAGAATGGTGACGATGCCGCCAATAACGCGCTGGGGTTTATCGTGGCGCAAGCAGCAAACGCGGCGGGATGGAACGATCGAACCTGGCGCAATGACGCGTCCACGACGCGAGCCCTTAAGCTTGCAATCCCCGCCATCATCGACTTGCTGGCCCCGACGCCTGAAGAAAGTTCTGGTGAGGAGCATCATCCGCTATTCCGCTCTGCAGATGAGCACGCGCGTCAAATCTTCTTTTGGATAGTCAATCGCCTCAAGGAGCGCGGAGATGAATACGGATCCGACTGGCCAGCCGGCCACCCGCTCCGCAATTTTCCTCGAGCCGCTGATGCCCTGAATTTTACAGATCTTGTGGCCACCGCGACGCGAAAGGTGGTGCCGTGAAACCGGCCTGCGAACTAAGTTTGAGGCAGCTATCGAGCGCGTCATTCCGCGCGCCTTTGAGAAAGCGAGAGGGCAATGACCGGACACGTCAGACGCCGCGGCGGATCCTCGTGGGAAATTAAGTTTGAGCTCGGCGCCGATCCGCTCACGGGCAAGCGTCGCATTCGATATGTGGCGTTCAAGGGGACCAAGCGCGCGGCTGAGCTCGAGCTTGCTCGCTTAGTCGCTCAAAATGCCGCGGGGGAAGGCGTCGACCCATCAAAATCGACGGTGGCAGAATTTATCGAGAGATGGGAGCGCGACTGGGCAACTGCCAATGTTGGACCGAAGACGCTTGAGAGATATCGCCAGCTATTGCGGTTATACGTCAGGCCGCGCATCGGCGCGGTTCGCATTCAAAAGCTACGCGCGGTTCACCTGAATGAGCTTTATTCCACCCTACTGCGCTCAGGCGGCCAGGACGGCGCTGCTCTTTCGGCTCGCTCGGTCGGACATGTTCACCGCGTTCTGCATCGTGCGCTTGGTCACGCCGCTACCTGGGGCGTCGTGTCGCAAAATGTTGCCTCCCTCGTTGCGCCACCGCCGGTACCTGACGAGGAGATCAAGATCCTTACAGAGGACCAGATCGGCGCGATTCTGCGTCACCTTGAAGGCCGCACGCTTCGCCCGATCGTGTCATTTCTTCTCGGAACCGGGGCGCGTCGTGGCGAGGCACTGGCTATTCGCTGGGGAGATGTGAACTTTCAAAAGAACGTAGTGCGGATCGAACGGTCGCTGGAGCAGACGAAGGGATCCCTCAGGGTCAAGTCGCCCAAGACAAAGAACGGCAGGCGCAGCGTGACAGTTTCCCCGTGGTTGGCGGCTGAGCTGCGCTCCCATAGGGCCCGGCAGGATGAGCGCCGGCTGGCTCTTGGAATGGGCCGCGCGCCTGATGACAGCCCAGTGTTTGCCGGATGGAACGGTGAGTTCCGGTCCCCTAGCCGGCTAAGCCAGGATTTTGCGGCAGCCATGGACGCGCTAAACATCGATTGCACCCTGCATGGTCTCCGCCATACCCACGTCTCGCAGCTGATAGCGGCCGGGCTCGACGTTCTGACGATTAGCCGGCGAATCGGGCACGCCTCCCCAGCGATCACGTTGAACGTTTACAGCCACATGTTCTCGAACACGGACACGCGCGCTGCCGACATTATGGAAGCAACGTTCGCCAAGATTCGCGGCACAGAGTGAGAACAGATTTGCTACCCTACCGGTGGCAATCCGGTGGCAATGAATTTTTGGCTATAGGCTAAGCATTTGAAATTGTTGGAGGCCACGACCGGAATTGAACCGGTGTACACGGTTTTGCAGACCGTTGCGTCACCACTCCGCCACGTGGCCCCACGCGGCGCTTCATATACGCCCTCTCTCAGATAGGCAACCAAGCTGGAAGCTAGCGTCGGCGCTTGCGGAAATCCCGTTTCTTCGGTTTTGGGGCCAATTCCGGCATTTCCGCCTGTACTTCGTGGAATTTTGCCAGCATCCGCTCGAAACTACCTGACAACGTTGCGGCAATATCCGGCCGCTTCTCCAGCCCCGCCAGCAGAAGCGCGGCCGCCTCGATGGTCGCAAGGCCGTCGCGCCGCGGTTCCCGGCGCAGCTGGCCGTAGCGCGAGGGCCGTTTCGGTCCGAGAATCACCCGCTGGCACTTCAACATCCAGGCATTGCGCCACCACAGCGCCTTGGCCTGGCTCCAGGTGCCGTCAAGCAGCACGATGCCCTCGATGTCCGACAGGACGGCGCGCTGATGCGGCTCAAGCTCGCCCTTGCGGTTGATCGCGACGATCTCGGCATCGGTATCGAGATCCTCGACCTTGGCCGACCCGAGATACAGCACGGCCCAGCGCGACGGATCGGCTACCGGCCGACCGAGCGCCTTTGACAGGCTCGGCCAGGACAGCCCGATCCGGACCACGGCGTTCTTGAAATGCCGCGCCGTCAGCCGGGCGGTACCGAGCGCCCTGTCCTGCTCCTGCGGATGCTGCAGGATCAATAGCTGGATGCGGCTTTCGATCGGCGTGACGCTGTCGCAGATGCAGAGCGGCATCGGCTTGCCGCAATGCGGGCAATCCGGGATCTCGGCGGCAATCTCGGTCTTTGCTTCGGTCGGTTCGGACATCGCTTCGCTATACGCGCGCGGAGCCGTTCAGTTCAACCTATTCCGCCGGCGCGTGCACGCCCGACGGCGCCGGGCGCCGGCGCAGGCGGTCGATCAGGAGATAGATCACGGGCGTGGTGTAGAGGGTCAGGATCTGCGACACGAACAGGCCGCCGATGATGGTGATGCCGAGCGGCCGGCGCAGCTCGGTGCCCGGACCGGTCGCAATGACAAGCGGAATGCCGGCGAACAGCGCCGCCATCGTCGTCATCAGGATGGGGCGGAACCGCGCCCGGCAGGCCTCGAAGATCGCATCCCGCGACGACAGGCCCTGATGCCGCTCGGCCTCGAGCGCGAAGTCGACCATCATGATGCCGTTCTTCTTGACGATGCCGATCAACAGGATGATGCCGACGAAGGCGATCACCGTCAGCGGCGTGTTGGTCACCTGCAGCGCCAGCAAGGCACCGAGGCCAGCCGACGGCAAGGTCGAGATGATCGTGATCGGATGGGCCAGGCTCTCATAGAGCACGCCGAGCACGATATACATCGCGACCAGCGCGCCAAGAATCAAAAGCGGCTGTCGCCCGCTGGTCTTGTTGAAGTCGCCGGCATTGCCGTCAAAGCTGCCGCGGATGCCTTCCGGCATATGCAGCTCGTTGACCGCCCGCTGGATATTGGTGGTCGCGACCTCCAGCGGCACGTCCGGCAGCAGGTTGAACGACACCGTGGTCGAGGGGAAGCCGCCGGAGTGAAACACCGCGAGTGCCGACAGACCACGCTCGTAGTGCACCAGCGCCGACAGTGGCACCTGCACGTCATTGGCGCCGGCGACATAGATGCGATCGAGGTTCGACGGGTCGCTCTGGAATCTCGGATCGATCTCGAGCACCACCATGTACTGGTTGCGCTGGGTGTAGATGTACGAGATCTGCCGCTGCGAGAAGGCGTTGTTGAGCGCGTTGTCGATGTCCTGCACGCGGACGCCGAGGCTGGAAGCGGTCTTGCGGTCGATCACGAGGTTGAGCTGCAGGCCGCCTGGATCGCGGTCGGAGGAGACGTCGGTGATGCTCTCCACCGTCTCCATACGCTTGGCGACGATCGGCGCCCATTTCTGCAACAAATCGAGATCGGTCGAGGCGAGCGTGTACTGGTAGTCGGAATCGCTCTGCCGGCCGCCGGTGCGGATATCCTGGGCGGCGAACATGAACAGGCGGATGCCCGGCACCATGAACAAATTGCGGCGCAGCCGGTCGATCACCTGCGTGGTCGAAAGCCCGCCTCGCTCCTCCGGCGGCTTCAGGCTGATGAACATCGTGCCGCGGTTGGAGGTGGCGCCGCCCGGGCCGCCGCCGGAGCCGACCGACGAGCCGATGCCGGCGACTGCGGGATCGGCCATCACGATGTCGGCGAGCCGCTGTTGCAGCAAGAGCATCGCCTGGAACGAGATATCCGCTGAGGCCCGCGTCGAGCCGATGACAAAGCCGCTGTCGTCGGTCGGGAAATAAGCCTTCGGTGTCTTGACGTAGAGCACCACCGTCAGCGCGACAGTGGCGGTGAACACCACCATCGTCAGCCAGGGGTATCCGAGCACACTCCGCAGCGTCCGGGCATAGAACGCCACGACCCGGGACAGCGTGCCTTCGATGGCGCGGTCGTACCAGGTGGCGTGATCCGAGGTCGCCTCCTTGATGTAGTGCGCGCAGATCATCGGCGTGACCGTCAGCGACACCACGGTCGAGACCGCGATCGCAAACACCAGCGTCAGCGAGAATTCCCGCAGCAGCCGGCCGACAATCCCGTCCATGAAGATCAGCGGCGTGAAGGCCGCGACCAGCGACAGCGAGATCGACAGCACCGTGAAGCCGATCTGCTTGGCGCCCTCGACCGCGGCCGGATACGGCGCCATGCCCTGCTCGAGATTGCGGTACATGTTCTCGATCATGACGATGGCGTCGTCGACCACGAAGCCGACCGAGATCGCGAGCGCCATCAGCGACAGATTGTCGATCGAAAATCCGGCGAGCCACATCCCGGCGCAGGTGCCGGCCAGCGCCAGCGGAACCGAGACGCCGGCGGCGATCGTCGGCACCAGGCGGCGCAGGAACACGAACACCACGACCATCACGAGCACGATAGTCGCCAGCAGTGTGAACTGCATGTCCTCGACGCTGGCGCGGATGGTTCCGGTGCGGTCGACCAGCGTCGAGATCTCGACCCCGGCCGGGATCCATTGCTTCAGTTCCGGCAGCAGCTTGCGAACATTGTCGACGGTGTCGATGACGTTGGCGTCACCCTGCTTGGTGATCTGGATCAGCACGGCCGGCTGCTTGTTGAACCAGGCGATCGAGCGCGAGTTGCGGACGGAGTCCTCGACCTCGGCGACATCAGAGAGGCGGACGAAATTGCCGTTCGAGCTCTTGATGACGATGTCGCGGAATTCGGCCGCGGTGCGCATCTGCTTGTTGATCGACAGCGTCTCGCTCAGCCGGTCGCCATTGAAGATACCGACGGGGCCGAGTGGATTGGCATTGATGATCGCGAGCCGGACGTCGTCGGTCGCGATCCCGGCGTTGGCCAGCGACACCGGATTGAGCGCGATGCGCACCGCCGGCTGGTCGGCGCCGCTGACCGTCACCTCGCCGACCCCCGGCACCTGCGAGATGCGCTGCGCCAGTACGGTATCGGCGACGTCGTACATCGCGCTGGTCGAGATCGTCTGCGAGGTCAGTGCCAGCACGAACACCGGCGCCGCGGCCGGATTGGCCTTGCGGAATTTCGGCAGCGACGGCAGGTCGCTCGGCAGATCGGCGAGCGAGGCGTTGATCGCGGCCTGCACGTCGCGCGCGGCGCGGTCGATGTTGCGGCCGATCGAGAACTGCACCTGGATGCTGGTGGTGCCGAGCGAGCTGGTCGAGGTGATCTGGTCGACGCCCGAGATGGTGCCGAGCTTGCGCTCCAGCGGCGCGGCGACGGTCGCGGCCATCACCGACGGATCGGCCCCGGGCCTCGACGCCGACACCCGGATGGTCGGGAAGTCGACATTCGGCACCGACGACACCGGCAGGAACTGGTAGGCGACGATCCCGACCAAAAACAGCCCGATCGCAAGCAGCGTGGTGCCCACCGGCCTGCGAATGAAGGGCTCGGAGATCGAGATCACTGCATGCCCTCGGTGGCGCCCGCGATCGGCGGCCCGCTGGGACCAGCCTCCGGCACGGCCCGCTCGATCCGGCGGTTGAGCCGGTCGAGCGCGAGATAGATCACCGGCGTGGTGTAGAGCGTCAGCAGCTGGCTCAGCAACAGGCCGCCGATGATCGAGATGCCGAGCGGAAAGCGCAGCTCGGCGCCGGTGCCGCTCTCGATCGCAAGCGGCAGCGCGCCGAACAGCGCCGCCAGCGTCGTCATCATGATCGGGCGGAAGCGCAGCAGGCAGGCCTGCACGATGGCGTCATAGGACGACATGCCCTTGTGACGCTCGGCCTCGAGCGCGAAGTCGATCATCATGATCGCGTTCTTCTTGACGATGCCCATCAACAGGATGATGCCGATCAGGCCGATCACCGAGAGGTCCTGCCCGCACAGCATCAGGGCGAGGATGGCGCCGACGCCGGCCGAGGGCAGCGTCGACAGGATGGTGATCGGGTGGATGTAGCTCTCGTAGAGCACCCCGAGCACGATGTAGATCGTGATGATCGCGGCCAGGATCAGCCAGGGCTGGCCGGCAAGCGAGCGGGCGAATTCGGCGGCGTCGCCGGAATAGATGCCGACGATGCTGCCGGGCATCCCGATCCGGGTCTCGATCGCCTTCACCGCCTCGACCGCGTCGCCGAGCGCCTCGCCCGGCGCAAGGTTGAAGCTGAGCGAGACCGACGGGAATTGCGCCTGGTGCGAGATCGCGAGCGGCGCCGTGGTGCGGATCAGGGTTGCCACCGCCGACAGGGGCACCTGCGCGCCGGCGGCGCCGGGCAGATAGAGCTTGTCGAGGATCGACGGGTCGCGCTGGTACATCGGCAGCGCCTCGAGCACCACGCGGTACTGGTTGGCCTGGCCGTAGATCGTCGAGATCTGCCGCTGCGCGAAGGCATCGTTCAGCGTGTCGGTGACGCCCTGCAGATTGACGCCGAGCTGGCCGGCGCGCTGGCGATTGACGTCGAGCGCCGCGCGCAAGCCGCCCTCCTGCGCCTCCGACGAGACGTCGCGGAAGATCGGGTCGCGCCGCATCTCGGCCACCAGTTTCTGCGCCCATTGCGAGACTTCGGCGGCATCCGTCGCGGTCAGAGTGTACTGGTATTGCGAGCGGCTCGATTGCGTCGAGATCTGCACGTCCTGCACCGGCTGGAAGTAGACGGTCATGCCGGGCACCGTCGCGACCCTCTGCTTGAGGCGCTCGATCACCTTGACGACGCCATCCCGCCGCTCGTCGAGCGGCTTCAGCGTCATCACCAGCCGGCCGACATTGGTGGTCGGATTGACCGAGCCCGAGCCGATCACCGAGACCACGCCGACCACATCAGGATCGGCCTTGATGAGGTCGGAGACCGCGGTCTGCCGCCGCTGCATCTCGGCAAACGAGACGTCGGGCCCCGCCTCGGTCACCGCCGTGATCGAGGAGGTGTCCTGCAGCGGCAGGAAACCCTTCGGCGCCAGCACATACATGATCAGGGTCAGCGCGATCGTCGCGAACGTCACCAGCAATGTCGCGCGCTGGCGCTGCAGCACCCAGAGCAGCGTGCGATGGTAGAACTCCACCATCCGGTCGATGAAGCGGCTGACTGCGGCGAGGCCCGGGACCGCCATCTCCTCATGAATGTTCTTGAGCAGCCGCGAGCACATCATCGGCGTCAGCGTCAGCGAGACGATCGCCGAGGTCACGACAGCGATCGTCAAGGTCAGCGCGAATTCGCGGAACATGCGACCGACCAGGCCGGACATGAACAGCAGCGGGATGAACACCGCGATCAGCGACACCGTCAGCGAGATCACGGTGAAGCCGATCTCGCTGGCGCCCTTCAGCGAGGCCTCCATCACGGTCTCGCCGTTTTCCATGTGGCGGACGATGTTCTCGATCATCACGATGGCGTCGTCGACCACGAAGCCGGTTCCGATGGTCAGCGCCATCAGCGACAGATTGTCGAGGCTGAAGCCTGCGAAATACATGACGCCGAAGCTCGTGATCAGCGACAGCGGCAGCGCGACGCCGGCGATCAGGGTCGCGCGCAGCGACCGCAGGAACAACAGCACCACCAGCGTTACCAGCACCACGCTCAGGATCAGCGTGAACTGCACGTCGTGGACCGAGGCGCGGATCGTCACGGTGCGGTCGGAGACGATGGTCAGCTTGACGCCGGCCGGGACCGACCGCTGCAGCCGCGGGATCTCGGCGCGGATCTGCTTGACGACGTCGATAACGTTGGCGCCCGGCTGGCGCTGGATGTCGATGATGACGGCCGGCGTGCCCTGGTACCAGCCGCCGGTGCGGTCGTTCTCCAGCCCGTCGACGATCTGGGCGACGTCGCCGATCGTGACCGGCGAGCCGTTGCGATAGGCGATGATGATCGGCCGGTAGGCGTCGGCAGCCGCGATCTGGTCGTTGGCGGCGATGGTGTAGGATTGCTGCGCGCCGTCGAGCGATCCCTTCGGCCCCGACACGTTGGCGCCGGCGATTGCGTTGCGCAGATCCTCCATCGCGATGCCGTAGGCCGCCAGCCGGGCCAGATCGGCCTGCACGCGCACCGCCGGCTTCAGGCCGCCGAGGATCGAGACCCTGCCCACGCCGGAAATCTGGCTCAGCCGTTGCCCGAGGATGGTGTCAGCGAGATCACTCATCGCCCGCAGCGAGGTCGTCTCCGAGGTCAGCGCCAAGGTCATGACCGGCGCATCCGCCGGGTTCACCTTGGCGTAAACAGGCGGATACGGCAGCGTCTTCGGCAGGATGCCGGCGGCGGCATTGATCGCGGCCTGGACGTCCTGGGTGGCGCCGTCGATGTCGCGGTTGAGATCGAATTGCAGCGAGATCTGGCTGACGCCGAACGAGCTCGTCGAGTTCATCGACGACAGCGACGGAATCTGGCCGAGCTGCCGCTCCAGCGGCGCCGTGATCAGCGAGGCCACCACGTCGGGGCTCGCGCCGGGCAATTGCGTCGACACCTGCACGGTCGGGAAGTCGACCTGCGGCAGCGCGGAGACCGGCAGCGCCCAGTAGCCGAGCGCGCCGCCGATCATCAGCGCGATGCCGAGCAGCGAGGTGGCGATCGGCCGGCGGATGAACGGTTCGGAGACGCTCATGGTTGCGTACTCGCTGTAAGGTCGGACATTACGAGGTCAGGATGCCGGTCATGGCTGCGCCTTCGGTGCGCCGCCCGACTGTTCGCCCCCTGCTGCCGGCGCAGGCGCCGGTCCGGCCTGCCCCTTCTGATCGCCTTCGCCGTGCTCGTGCCGGCCGCGATGCTCGCCGTTCTTGCCTTGCCAGTCCTTCTTGCCGTCCTTGCCCTGATCCTTGCCCGGAGCTTCGCCTTGCGCTCCGCCTCCCTGCGTGCCGCCTTGCGCTCCACCTTGGCCGCCGCGCTTGCCGTCAGGATTGCGGCTGCGCTTGCGCGGCGCGAGATCGGCGGTCGGCGCCGCGTCATCCTTGCCGACCACGACCTTCGCGCCATCGGCGAGATTGGCAAACCCCGTCGTCACGACGCGGTCCGATGTGGTCAGGCCGTTCGCGATGACCGCTTCATGCTCGTTCTGCTGGGTGACCGTGACCGGCTTGGCGGTGACAATGTCGCCCTCGCCGATCACGTAACTGAACGTGCCGGCAGGACCGCGCTGCACCGCCGAGGTCGGCACCACGATGGCCTGCGGCAGCGTCTCGACCTTGAGACGCACATTGACGAACTGGCCGGGCCACAGCTGGTAGCTGGCGTTGGGGAATTCGGCCTTCAGCTTCAGCGTGCCGGTGGTCGGATCGACCTGGTTGTCGATGCCGGTCAGCTTGCCGGTGTCGATCACGGTGACGCCGTCATTGCCGAACACGTCGACCGCAAGCTGGCCCTTCGCCGCGGCGGCGTTCACCCGCATGATCTGCTGCTGCGGCAGGCTGAACCACACCGCGATCGGCTGCAGCTGGGTCAGGATCACGAGCCCGATGGTGTCGGAGGCGTGGATGATGTTGCCCTGGTCGACCTGGCGCAGGCCGGCGCGGCCGGAGATCGGCGCGACGATCTTGGTGTAGCCCAGCGTCGCGCCCGTATTGTCGATCGCGGCCTGGTCGGCCTTGATCAGCGCTTCCTGCTGCGCCACCAGCGCGCGCTGCGTGTCGGCCTGCTGCTTGGAGCCGGCATTGCTGGCGGCGAGCTGTTCATAGCGCGCGAGGTCGAGCTTCTGGTTGGCATGCAGGGCTACGTCCTGTGCCTTCTTGGCGACGGCCTGGTCGTACTGCGCCTGATAGATCGCGGGATCGATCTCGCCCAGCACGTCGTCCTTCTTGACGTCCTGGCCCTCGACGAAATTCACCTTGAGCAGCTTGCCGTCGACCTGCGAGCGCACCGTGACCGTGTTCAGCGCCTTCACCGAGCCGACGCCGTCGAGATAGACCGGCACGTCCTGCACATGCGGCGTCGCCGCAAGCACCGGCACCGGCAAATCGGGCCGCCCGTTGGCGCCGCGCCCGCCGCCACCGTTTTGCTTGGGCTGGAAGGCGAGCCAGCCGAGATAGCCGAGCCCGCCCAGGATCACAAGCGTGATGAGCAGCGACACCATGCGCCCGAGCAGGCGCGAGAGGAGGCCCCGCTTGCGCGGCGCCGTCCTTTTCTCATCGTCCGTCGAGTCGGGCTTAAAGAGCATCGACCGGTCTTTCCATCTTCGGTTCCCAGCCGCCCCCCAATGCCTGGTACAGACTCACGATCGCCAATAGCCGGGCCAGCTGGGCCTGGGAATAAGCATCTTCCGCCTGAAACAGAGTCAGCTGCGTGTTTAGCACAGTTACGATGTCGGCAGTGCCGGCCTTGAGCTGCTGCTCGGCGAGGTCGAAGGCGCGCCGCGAAGACGACAGCACGTCGCGCTGCAGCTGCAACCGCCGCGTGGTCTCGCGTATGGCAACCAGCGCATTGTCGACGTCGGTGAACGACTGAACCACCGTCTTGCGATAGGTTTGCAGCAGCTCGTCCTGCTTGGCCTGGGTGTACTCGAAATTGCCGAGGATCCGGCCGCCATCGAAGATCGGCTGGGTCATGCCGCCGACCAGGTTGAAGAACGCCGCATGCGGTTGGAATAGCGAGACCAGCGCCTGGCTCTGATAGCCACCCTGCCCGGTCAGCTGGATGCTTGGAAAGAACTGCGCCCGCGCGCTGCCGACATTGGCGGTGGCGGATGCGAGTTGCGCCTCCTGCCTGCGGATGTCGGGACGCTGGGTCAGCAATTCCGACGGCAATCCCGGCGTGACGCGCGGAATCCCGACTGCGTTGAGCGAGCCGCCGATGACGCGCACGCTTTCCGGCGGCCGCGACACCAGCACCGCGAGCGCGTTGATGCTCTGGTCGAGCGTCTGCCGCAGTGGCGGCACCAGCGCGCGCTGGTTGGCGAGCACAGTTTCCTGCTGCGCGACGTCGAGGTCGGAACCGGTGCCGGCCTTGAAGCGCTCCTTGATCGCGTTGAGGATGCGCTCGGCGCTGGCGATGTTGCGCTGTGCCGTGCGCAGCCGGTCCTGGCTGGCGAGCACCGTGAAATAGGCGTTGGCGACGCTCGCCAGCGTGGTCAGCGCCACCACCTCGCGGTCGAACCGGTTGGCGACGGCGGTCTCCTCCGCCGCTTGCGCGGCGTCGCGGTTCTGGCCCCAGAAGTCGAGCTGGTAGCTGGCGCTCAGCGAGGCGCTATAATTCACCACCTCGCGCCCGCCATTGGTGAGGCCACTGGCGCTGGAGCCGGAGGTGCGGGAGTAGGTTTCCGATCCGTTGAGATTGAGGGTCGGCAAAAGCGCCGCGCCGGCCTGCCGCGCCAGCGCGTCGGCCTGGCGGAATCGCGCGACTGCCGCGGCGATGTCGAGATTGACGGTCTGCGCCTCCTCCATCAGCTGTGTCAGCTCCTTGGAGCGGAAGCCGCGCCACCAGTCGAGCGTCGGCAGCGCGTCCCCTGGCCGGCCGAGGCGCGCGGCCTTGTAGCCCTGCGGGACGTCGAGCGCCGGATCGGGGATGTCCTGGGTCAGGATGCAGCCGGCCGAGCCCGCAACCAGGCCAAGCGCGAGGAGCGACCGGGTCGCGAGCCGTCGCGCGCGGACGGCGAGGCCAAACCGGCCTCCAGGCACCGTGACGGACATGGACTGGGTCACACCCGTTCTCCGCCGCAGCCAGCCTTCGCCCGCGGCGCACGAATGGCGCGTTCAGCGATGATCTGGGTGACGTTCACGGGTCATGCTTCCAATGGTACCTGACTGTCCCATCCTACCCTTGGGACGATGGGGCGCACAGCCCCGTCACGATCGCGCGACGTCGCATGGCAGGCGATTCGGGGCCACCCCGAATGCCGACTTTCCTCTATTTTTATGGCATTTCCGCACATTTCGGAGCCGTGCCGGAAGTCACGATTCTTACAAAGATTTCATGGGGATTTCTCAGCCCTGTTGCGCCGAATCCGCAAGGATGTGCCGGAGCAACGCCGATCTCGCAGTATCGCGCCCCGCGCCGTCGGGTTTTGATCGGATCTGCCGTGCGCAACTGACGCAAAACCGCGGATCGCAGGACGATTCTGCTGGGCGTCCCGACCGCCGCAAAACGCCGTTCTCCCGATGCCCGTGATATCCGCGCCCGCGCGGCAAAGCGTGTTGGGCCCGCCATTTGCCGCAGTGCAAAAGCCCTTCCCTTTTTCGATCAGCACACTAGGTTCGCGGCAAGCAAGACACAGACCGGCAAAGAAATTCCCCGACATGGTATTCAACAAAGACGTCATCGAAGCGATCGGCAACACGCCGCTCATCAAGCTGAAGCGCGCATCCGAACTGACCGGCTGCACCATTCTGGGCAAGGCCGAGTTCATGAACCCCGGCCAGTCGGTGAAGGACCGCGCCGGCAAATGGATGATCCTGGAAGCCGAGAAGCGCGGCACGCTGAAACCGGGCGGCCTGGTGGTCGAGTCGACCGCGGGCAATACCGGCATCGGCCTTGCGGTCGTGGCGAGTGCGCGCGGCTATCGCACGCTGATCGTCATTCCGGAGACGCAGAGCCAGGAAAAGAAGGACATGCTGCGGCTGTGCGGCGCCGAGCTCGTCGAGGCGCCGGCGCTGCCGTTCTCCAACCCGAACAACTACCAGCATCTGGGCAGGCGTCTCGCCGAACAGCTTCGCAAGACCGAACCGAACGGCGTGCTGTTCGCCGACCAGTGGAACAACCTCGACAATCCCAAGGCGCATTACGACTCGACCGGACCGGAAATCTGGCAGCAGACCGACGGCAAGGTGGATGGCTTCGTCTGCTCGGTCGGCACCGGCGGCACGCTCGCTGGCATCAGCCGCTACCTGAAGGAAAAGAACCCGGCCATCGTCACCGCCTGTGCCGATCCGCACGGCTTCGGGATGTACGAACTGTTCAAGAATGGACAGGTCAAATCGACGCCGGGCGACTCGATCACGGAAGGCATCGGGCTCGGACGCGTCACGCCTGTGGTCGAGACGGCGAACGTCGACACCGCATTCCTGATCTCCGACGAGGAAGCCGTGACCATCATCTACGAGTTGCTGGAGCACGAAGGCCTGTGCCTCGGCGGCTCGACCGGCATCAACATCGCCGGCGCGATCCAGCTCGCCAAGCAGCTCGGCCCGGGCAAGACCATCGTCACCATTCTCTGCGACTCCGGCAACCGCTATCAGTCCAAACTGTTCAACCCGGCCTTCATGCGTTCGAAGAATCTGCCGGTCCCGGAATGGCTGGAAAAGCGCAGCAAGATCGAGCTGCCGCTTGTGTAGCAGGCGACGTCATTCCCGGGCGGTCCGCAGGACCGAACCCGGAATCTCGAGATTCCGGGGGCGATGCGTAAGCATCGAACCCGGAATGACCGAAACAATCACCGCAAGATTTGGCTCAAGAACAGCTTCGACCGCGCGTGCTGCGGGTTGGCGAAGAACTCCTGCGGCGTGTTCGACTCGATGATCTGGCCGGCGTCCATGAACACGACGCGGTTGGCCACCTCCCGGGCAAAGCCCATCTCGTGGGTCACGACCAGCATGGTCATGCCCTCCCTGGCGAGATCGACCATGGTGTCGAGCACCTCCTTGACCATCTCCGGGTCGAGCGCCGAGGTCGGCTCGTCGAACAGCATCACCTTCGGGTTCATGGTCAGCGCGCGGGCGATCGCGACGCGCTGCTGCTGACCGCCGGACATCTGGCCGGGAAACTTGTTGGCCTGGTGCGGAATCTTGACCCGCTCGAGGAACTTCATCGCGGCCGCCTCGGCATCCTTCTTCGGGATGTTGCGCACCCAGATCGGCGCCAGCGTGCAATTGTCGAGCACGGTGAGATGCGGAAACAGGTTGAAGCTCTGGAACACCATGCCGACTTCGCGGCGAACCTCGTCGACGCGGCGCAGGTTCGGGCCGAGCTCGATGCCGTCGACCACGATCTCGCCCTCCTGGAATTCCTCCAGCGCGTTGATGCAGCGGATCAGCGTCGACTTGCCCGAGCCGGACGGGCCGCAGATCACGATGCGCTCGCCCTTGCCGACCTCGAGGTTGATGTCACGCAACACGTGGAAGTCGCCGTACCATTTGTTGAGCGTGGAAATGTTGACGATCGGGGTTGTGGACATGGTGACCCTTGTTCAGTGGCGGCGGTGGGCGTTGAGCCGATTTTCGACGGACAGCGAGTAGCGCGACATTCCAAAGCAGAACACGAAGTAGATGAGGCCGGCGAAGGCGAAGCCGGTGAATGCGGTCGTCGGCGTGGTCCAGACCGGATCGGCGAACGACGCCCGCAATGAGCCCAACAGATCGAACAGCGCGACGATCGATACCAGCGAGGTATCCTTGAACAGCCCGATGAAGGTGTTGACGATGCCGGGGATCACGTAGCGCAGCGCCTGCGGCAACACGATCAGCGAGGTCGTCTTCCACCACGACAGGCCGAGCGCGGAGGCGGCTTCCGGCTGCCCACGCGGCACGGCCGCCAGGCCGCCCCTGATCACCTCGGCCAGATAGGCGCCGGTGAACAGCGCGACCCCGATCAGCGCGCGCATCAGGCCGTCGACGGCGAAATTGCCCGGCACAAACAGCGGCAGCATGTAGGTCGCGAAGAACAGCACCGTGATCAGCGGCACGCCGCGCCAGAATTCGATGAAGGTGATCGAGAAGATCCGGATCAGCGGAATGCTCGACCGACGGCCGAGCGCCAGCGCGATTCCGATCGGCATCGAGGCGACGATGCCGGTGATGGCAATCACCAGCGTCACCAGAAGGCCACCCCACAGCCGCGTATCGACGATCGGAAGGCCGCCGCGGTCGAGCCCCATCAGCTTGATCACGACAGCGATCCCGGCGAACGTCACGAGGCTGCCAATTAGCGCCCGGCGGCCGGTCCGCATGCCACCTCCGAGAACGAACAGAACGGCGGAGACGATCACGGCGGTGACGAGAAAGTCGACCCAGACCGGTTGCGACGAGGCCTGCATCTGGTCGCGCAGCCAGCTCAGCGGATAGATCAACCAATGGATCAGCAAGCCGATCAGGACGATCAGCTTGCCGAGCACCCAGAACAACGGGGCGATCGCCGAGGTCTTGCTGAGATTGACCAGGAGCAGCCCGGCGCCGCCAATGCTCTCGTCGAACAGCTGCAACAGGCCGGCCGTCCAGCTCACGCCGAATCCGGCGATGCCGCCACCATGCAGCAGGAACAATGCCACCGCCGGAAAGGCGAAGAAGAACAGGCCGGAGTTCACCCCCTTGGCCGGCAGTCGCGGAACGAGCAGAGGCAGCAGCAGTAGTGCGGCGAGCAGGAAGGTCAGATTGACGCGCCAGCGCTGGGCTTCCGGATAGAAGCCATAGATCAGCTGCGCCAGCTTGGCCTGGATATAGGGCCAGCAGGCGCCGACCACGTGTCCGGCGTTCTCAGTGAGGCACGCGGTGCGGTCCTTGCCGGTCCAGACCGCGTCGACCAGCAGGAACCTGAACGCCGGGATAACCGTGTACCAGACCAGCAACAATCCGAGGATCGTGAGCAGGATATTGCCTGGCGAGCTCAGCAGCCGCGAACGCAGCAAGCCGATGAAGCCGGTGGTCTTTGCCGGCGCGGGGCGCTCGGGGACCAGATCCTGCCGGACAAAGGACGACGCGGCCATATCCGTCATGTCGCCAGGCTCCGGTTGATGCGCCAGCCGTAGATGCTCATGATGGTGCTCGTCGTCAGCGAAAGCAGCAGATAGACGCCCATCGTCATGGCGATGATCTCGATCGCCTGCCCGGTCTGACTCACCGCCGTGCCGGCGAACACCGACACCAGATCCGGATAGCCGATGGCGACCGCGAGCGACGAATTCTTGGTGAGGTTCAGGTACTGGCTGGTCAGCGGCGGCACGATGACGCGCATCGCCTGCGGCACCACGATCAGCCGCAACGTCGTACTGCGGCTCAGGCCGAGCGAGGAGCCCGCCTCCATCTGTCCCTTGTGCACCGACAGGATGCCGGCGCGGACGATCTCGGCGATGAAGGCCGCCGTGTAGGTCGACAGCGCCACCGTGAGCGCGACGAATTCTGGGATGATCCGCGCCCCGCCAGCAAAGTTGAAGCCTTTCAGTTGCGGCAGTTCGAAGGTGACCGGCCTGCCGAAGATCAGCATCGCGATCAGCGGCAGGCCGACGAGACAACCCGCGACATAGGGTCCGACCCGGATCATCTGCCCGCGTTGGAACAAAGCGCGCGTCGCATAGTGCCGCAAGCCCAGCGCCGCAATGATGCCGACCGCGAGTGCAGCCAGGAACGGATCCAGCCCCGGTTCGCTGACCGGTCGCGGCACGATCAGGCCGCGGTTGTTGAGAAAGAACGCACTGAAGACCGAGATGCTCTGCCGCGGCGCCGGCAGCGCGGCGAGCACCGCGAGATACCAGAACAGGATCTGGAACAGGAGCGGCAAGTTTCGGATGATCTCGACATAGATGCCGCCGATGCGCGACAGCAGCCAGTTCGGCGACAACCGGCAGAGTGCCACGATGAAGCCGATCACGGTTGCGAAGACAATGCCGATCACCGAGACCAGGATCGTGTTCAACAGGCCGACGAAGAACACGCGCCAATAGGTGTCGGCATTTGTGTAGGCGATCAGGCTCTGACTGACGTCAAAGCCCGCATTGTAGTTGAGGAAGCCGAAACCCGACGCAATGTGCTGGGTCTCCAGGTTCAAGCGTGCATTCGCCACGATCTCATAGGCGATCCAGGCCAGGATCGCGGCGAAGCCGATCTGGGCGGCCAACCCGTTCCAGCCGGCCTTGCCGCCAAGCGTACGCTTCAGCCTGAGGGCAAATTGCAGCGGTGGTTTTCGGGGCGCGATGCTCATCGCGGCAGCCGTTGGCTGGGCCGATCAGCGGATCGGCGGCGCGTACTGGATCCCGCCCTTGTTCCAGAGATTGTTGACGCCGCGGGCGATGCCGAGCGGCGAGCCGGTGCCGACATTGCGCTCGAAGGTTTCGCCGTAATTGCCGACCGCCTTGACGATGCGCACGACCCAGTCCTTGGTGAGGCCGAGCTGTTCGCCGAGATTGCCGTCGGTGCCGAGCACCCGCTTCATTTCCGGCTTGTCGGATTTCAGCATCGCGTCGACGTTTTTCTGGGTGATGCCGAGTTCCTCGGCATTGATCATCGCAAACAGCGTCCACTTCACGATGTCGAACCACTGGTCGTCGCCGTGACGCACCATCGGCCCCAGCGGCTCCTTGGAAATGATCTCCGGAAGTACGATGTGATCGGCGGCATTCGCGAGCTTCAGGCGGCTGGCATAGAGCCCGGAGGCGTCGTCGGTGAAGACGTCGCAGCGTCCGGATTCATATGCCTTGACGGCCTCGTCGATGGTGCCGAAAGCGATCACCTCGTACTTCATGTTGTTGCCCTTGAAGAAGTCGGCGAGATTCTGCTCGGTCGTGGTGCCGGTCTGCACGCAGACAGAGGCGCTGTTCAGCTCGAGCGCCGAATTGACCTTGAGCGACTTCTTCACCATGAAGCCCTGCCCGTCATAATAGGTCACGCCGGTGAAATTGGCGCCCAGCGAGGTATCGCGCGACACCGTCCAGGTGGTGTTGCGCGACAGCACGTCGATCTCGCCGGATTGCAGCGCCGTGAAGCGGTCCTTGGCCGACAGCGGCACGAACTTGACCTTGCTCGGATCGTCGAAGATTTCGGCCGCAATGGCCCGGCAGACGTCGACATCGATCCCGGTCCAGTTGCCCTTGTCGTCGGGCGATGAAAAACCAGGCAGACCCTGGCTGACGCCGCAGGACAATTGACCGCGGTCCTTGACCGTCTTGAGGGTTTGCGCCGAGGCCGCCTGGACCGACAGGGCGGCGGCAGCGGCTAGGATGACAGCCAGGGATACGCGTTTCATGGGCAGGGCCTTTCAGGGTCGTCCGTTGGACGTTTGCTTTGTGATCGCCTCGCGTTCACGGGCCATCCCAATGATCCCTTGCAGCAAAAGATGCCTGATCTGACCGGCAGTTTTGGCGCCCAAACCGGTCAGGCAACGGATCGTAGGTCGCGGCAGGCCCCTCAACGTGCGGCGACTGGTAGTTGCGCCGCATCACATAGCGACTGACGAGCCGGGTCAAGGGGTTGACGCATGTCTTCTGCGTCCTGTTAGTAACACCTCCCGGCGTAGCCCTGTCCTCCCGACGCGTTACGACCTCGGCAAAAAGTCTAATGGCAGCGATCCATGACCTCCTCCGACGGCTCCAAGCCCTCCCATCCGCAACATGCCGCAACCCGCCTCGTCACGGCCGGCCGCGACAGCAAGGCCCAAAAGGGCTTCGTCAACCCGCCGGTCTTTCACGGTTCGACCGTGCTCTACCCGACTGCTGAAGACCTCCACGCCCATCGCGCCGAATTTACCTATGGCCGCCACGGCAGCCCAACGACGCGGGCTCTGCAGGACGTGCTGATCGCACTGGAAGGCCCGCAATGCGCCGGCGTCGGCCTCGCCCCGTCGGGACTGTCCGCCATCAGCACCACGCTGCTCGCCGTGCTGAAGGCCGGCGATCATCTGCTGGTGTGCGACAACGCCTATCGGCCGACCCGCAATTTCTGCGACAATATGCTCAAGCGCTACGGCATCGAGACCAGCTATTTCGATCCGCTGATCGGCGCCGGCATCGAGACGCTGTTCAAGCCGAGCACCCGCGCCGTGCTGGTCGAGGCACCCGGCTCGCAAACCTTCGAGATGCCCGATGTGCGCGCGATAGCGGCCGTCGCGCACGCCCGCGGCGCGCTCGTGATCGACGACAACACCTGGGCGACGGCGCTCTATCACCGCTCGCTCGAACAGGGCGTCGACATCAGCATGCAGGCCGGCACCAAATATGTCGGCGGCCATTCCGACATCATGTTCGGCACCATCGCGGCCAATGCGAAGGCCTGGCCGCTGGTGCAGGAGGCGATCCGGCTGCTCGGCGTCTGCGCCGGACCTGACGACGTCTATCTCGCGCTGCGCGGTGTCCGCACGCTCTCGGTGCGGCTTGCGCAGCACCACCGCTCCGGGCTCGAGATGGCGCGCTGGCTTGCGGCGCGGCCCGAGGTCGAGCGCGTGCTGCACCCTGCCCTCGAGACCGATCCGGGGCACGCGATCTGGAAGCGCGACTTCACCGGCGCCTCCGGCCTGTTCAGCATCGTGCTCAAGCCTGTGCCGCAGAGCGCGGTCGACGCGATGCTCAATTCGCTGACGCTGTTCGGCATGGGCTTTTCCTGGGGCGGCTTCGAGAGCCTCGCGATCCCGTTCGACTGCAGCGACTATCGCACCGCGACCAAATGGTCGCCGGGCGGGCCGGCACTGCGGCTGCACATCGGGCTGGAAAATCTCGACGACCTCAAGTCGGATCTCGATCGCGGATTTGCGGCGTTGAAGGCCGCGCTCTGATCCTGACGCGCGCCTCGCGCGTTAGACGATATTTAACCACGACCGACCGGCCGTGACGCCGCGCTGCGACCGACGACGCGCGCGTTGAGCCCGCTCGATCTCCGGGATTCTGCGGAGAAGTGACGGCGCCGATAACTCGCCGTTCACCATCCCCACCAATCCCTTAATTGTCCGGACCTTCAATCAAGTTCCCTTATACTTTTGCGGCCGTAGTGATGCTCACGGGAAGGGCTGTCGGTGCCGCAAGGACGTGACTGCCCGGCGTTAAGGGCATTCAGACAATCGCATGAAGACGGCACGCATCGTGGTCCTCGGCATCGCCGGCGTCGCAGGCCTCGCGGCCATGTACCTCGCAAGCATTGGCGATCGCAAACCGGCACCGCCGCCACCGCCGGTGGCGCAGTTGCCGACCGTCGAGGTGCTGGTGGCGAAGTCCGACATCGGCCTCGGTCAGTCGCTCAAGGCCGAAGACGTGCAGTGGCAGCGCTGGCCGGCTGAAACCGCGAGCAGCGCGTTCCTGCGCCATGACACCAATGCCGACGCCATGACCGAAGTGATCGGCTCGATCGCGCGCGCCCCCTTCATAGTCGGCGAACCGATCCGCGAGCAAAAGCTGGTCAAGGCCAATGGCAGCGGCTTCATGGCCGCGATCCTGCCCTCCGGCATGCGCGCGATCTCCACGGAAATCTCGCCGGAAACCGGCGCCGGCGGCTTCATCCTGCCGAACGACCGCGTCGATGTGATCCTGTCGCGACGCGACAAGAATCCCGATCAGCAGCAAGGCGCCCGCGATATCGTTACCACCGAAATCCTACTGTCCAACGTCCGCGTGCTGGCGATCGACCAGGCGCCGAAGGAGAAGGACGGCAACAACTCCCTCGTCGGCAAGACCGTGACCCTCGAGCTCAAGCCCGAACAGGCCGAGACGCTCGCGCGTGCGCGGCAAACCGGCACGCTGGCGCTCGCGCTGCGCAGCATCGCCGACGTCAACGAGACGATCGATCAGACCAACGACCATGCCCCGAAGCGGGGCGAGAGCATCAAGGTGGTGCGCTTCGGCGTCCCGAGCTCTCAGACGACACAGAAGTGATGGGGGCTTCGACATGACATCGGGTGCAAGACAACTGGCAACGCCGACCACGCTGGTCCGTTCGCTGTCATTCTCGGCGGTGACCGCGCTGATGCTGATCCCTGCCCTCGCCATCGCGGCCGATCCCGACAAGAACGCGGATGTCGCGGTGACGAGCAGCATTGCCGCCAAGACGCGCTTCGTCTCGCTCGGCGTCGGCAAGTCTGTCGTGGTCGACCTGCCGCGCGAGGCCAAGGACGTCCTGGTCGCCGATCCCAAGATCGCCAACGCCGTGATCCGCTCGGCGCAGCGCGCCTACATCATCGGCGCGGCGGTCGGCCAGACCAACGTGGTGTTCTTCGACGCCGACGGCAACCAGGTCGCCTCCTACGACATCGCGATCAAGCGCGACCTCAACGGCATGCGCGCGGCGCTGAAGCAGATGCTGCCGGGCGTCCAGATCGAGGGCGTCGGAGAAAGCGTGGTGCTGAGCGGCACGGTTGCGAGCCCGGTCGAAGCGCAGCAGGCGGGCGAGATCGCCGCGAAGCTGGTCGGCAGCGCCGACAAGGTCGTCAACTCCATCGTGGTGCGCGGCCGTGACCAGGTGATGCTCAAGGTCACCGTCGCCGAAGTGCGCCGCGACGTCGTCAAGCAGCTCGGTGTCGATCTCAGCGCCAACATGAACTACGGCACCGCCGCGGTGGTCTTCAACAACGCCAACGCCTTCACCGCCAACAATGGACCGCTCGCCCCGGGCAACGTGCTGACCGGAGCGGCCCTGAACAAGCTCGGCGTGCCGACGGTCACCGCGACGCTGCGCGCGATGGAGAGCGCGGGCGTGGTCAAGACGCTGGCCGAGCCCAACCTCACCGCGATCTCGGGCGAGTCGGCGACCTTTATTTCAGGCGGCGAGTTTCCGATTCCGACCGGCGTCACCTGCCAGACCACGACGTCGGGCACGATCGGCAATTGCGTCCAGACCGTCAGCTTCAAGAAGTTCGGCATCTCGCTCAACTTCACTCCGGTGGTGCTGTCCGAAGGACGCATCAGCCTGAAGGTGATGACCGAGGTCTCCGAAGTCTCGATGGACAACGCGCTGACCGGCGGCCAGGGCGGCACGACGATTCCCTCGATCAAGACCCGCCGCGCCGACACCACCCTGGAAGTGCCCTCCGGCGGCTCGATCGCGATGGCTGGATTGATCCAGGAACAGACCAAGCAGGCCGTCAACGGAATGCCCGGGGTCGATCAGATCCCGGTCCTCGGCCAGCTGTTCAGGAGCCAGGACTTCGTCAACAACGAGACCGAACTCATGGTCATCGTGACTCCCTATGTGGTGCGTGCCGTCGCGCAGAAGGAATTGTCCCGTCCGGATGACGGCTTTGCCCCGGCGTCCGACGCGCAGTCGGCGCTGCTGGCGCGGGTCAATCGCATCTACGGCGTTGCCGCACGTGCCGAACCGATCGGCGCCACGCCGGTCAATTTCGGCTTCATCATCGACTGAGGCGGGAACCTAATGGGGTTGGGGGATCGAATGATGACACGCAACACACGGAACGGTCGGGCCAGAACGCTGCCGCTGTTCGGCGCCCTTCTCGTCAGCGCGATCGCGCTTGGCGGCTGCAATCTGACCGGCGATAATATGGCCACCGGAACGGTCCCCGACGACTACCGGCAACGGCACCCGATCGCGGTCACCGAGGGCGAGCAGTCGATCGTGGTCTTCGTGGGCCGGGCCCGCGGCAATCTCACCGAAACCCAACGCGACGACGTGATGGGGCTGGCCCGCACCTGGCGCCGCGAAGGCACCGGCGCGATTGCGATCGACGTGCCGGCCGACACCCCGAACTCGCGCTCGGCGCAGGCGGTGTACCAGGAGATCCGCGGATTGCTCGCGTCGATGGGCGTGCCCGCCCACGCCATCACCAGGCGCGCCTATCGCGTGGACGATCCGCGCGCGCTTGCCACCATTCGCCTCAGCTATCCGAAGATGGCCGCAGTCGCCGGCCCCTGCGGATTGTGGCCGGCCGACCTCGGTCCCTCGATCTACAATCCCGCCTACAACGAGAACAAGCAGTACGACAATTTCGGCTGCGCCACGCAGCGCAACCTCGCCGCGATGGTCGCCAATCCGTCCGACCTCGAACAGCCCAGGACCGAGACCGCAGCCTACACGCCGCGCCGTTCGATCGCGTTCGAGAAATATCGCAAGGGCGAAACGACCGCGACCACCTATCCCGAAGCCGAGAAAGCCAAGCTGAGCGACGCCGCGAAATGACAGCCGAACAACAAGACGAGCCGCAGCACGGCAACGACTACATCGCGCCGGCGCCGCGGATTTCCGTGCAGGCCTTCTGCGCCAGCGTCGCGACCGCCACCACCGCGCGCGCCGCTGCCGACGACCGGCGGCTCGCCAAGGCCCACCTCTCCGTCCATATGGGCGGCATTGCCGCGGCGATCGACACCTATCACAAGGCGCCGACGCCCAACGTCATCATGCTGGAAACCGAGCCGGACAGCGATTTCCTCGCCGGTCTCGACGAGCTTTCCACGGTCTGCGATCCCGGCACCCGCGTCGTCGTGCTCGGCATGCCCGGTGAGGCTGCGCCGTATCGCGAACTGGTGCGGCGCGGCGTCAACGATTACGTCATCGGCCCGGTCAAGGTGCTCGATATCGTGCGCTCGATCTGCAGCCTGTTCTCGTCCTCCGAAGCGGTTTCCGTCGGCCGCCTGATTGCGGTCGCGGGCGCCAAGGGCGGCGTCGGCGCCTCGACCATCGCCCACAATGTCGCCTGGACCATCGCGCGCGACCTCGGGCTGGATTCGGTCGTCATCGATCTCGACCTCGCCTTCGGCACCGCCGGCCTCGACTACAACCAGGATCCGGTGCAAGGCATCGCCAACGCAGTGTACGCCCCCGAGCGGCCGGACAGCGCCTTCATGGAGCGCCTGCTTTCGAAGTGCGGCGATCATCTCAGCCTGCTGGCGGCGCCTGCCACGCTCGATCAGGTCTACGATTTTGGTGCCGAAGCGTTCGATGCCATCTTCGATACGATGCGGATGACCACATCCTGCATCGTGCTCGACGTTCCGCATCAATGGACCGCCTGGACCAAACGCGTGCTGGTCGGCGCCGACGATATCCTGATCGTGGCCGAGCCCGACCTCGCCAACATGCGCAACACCAAGAACATGATGAACCTGCTGAAGACCGCGCGGCCCAACGACCGGCCGCCGCTCTACTGCCTGAACCAGGTCGGCATGTCGAAGCGTCCAGAGATCGAGGTCAAGGACTTCGCCAAGACGATCGACAGCCAGCCGATCGCAGCGATCCCGTTCGACTGCAGGCTGTTCGGCGAAGCCGCCAATAATGGTCAGATGATCGCGGAAGTCTCCGCGCGTCATCGCACCACGAGGACCTTCCTGCAGATCGCCCATCGCCTGACCGGCCGCGCCGACCTTGCGGAAGCCCGCGAGTCGTTCCTGTCGCCGATCCTCAGGAAGCTGCAGCCGCGCCGTAACGACGGCCGCCGGGCCGCGGGCTAGCATTGCTGATCCCAGGTTTCGCTATCTCAGGTATCGTTCGACCTAGTCGCGACGGATGGTCGCGACCGGAATCTTGTCCGTATCGGTCCGGCCCACGTCCCTGCGCGCCAACAGCCGCTTCAGCGCGGCGACATTGGCCGAGCCCTCTTCCGGCGCCAAATCGGCCTTCATGATGGTCTCGGCCTCGGACTGGCGGCCCTGCAGACCGATCACGACGGCAAGGTTGGTTCGCACCCGCATGTCGCCTGGCGCGCGCTCCCGGGCGCGGCGCAGGGTCTCCTCGGCCTTCGGCAGATCCTTCGACAGCAGATAGGACAGGCCGAGATTGGAGAGCACCGACGGATCGTCGGGCACGATCTTGAGCGCACTCGCGTAGTACTGGCGGGCCTCGTCGTGGCGATCGAGCTGATCGAGCACGGCGCCTTGCGCCGACAGGATGCGCCAGTCCGGGTCTTCCGGGGTGTGTGCGCGCCCGAGCACGTCGAATGCCTGCTGGAAATTGCCGTTGTCGGCGAGCGCACGGCCGTAGCCTGCGAGCAGCGCCTTGTTGCTCGGCTGCGCCAGGACCGCCTGCTCCATGACCGCGACCGCCTGCGCCCGCTGGCCGGTGGCGCGCAGCGCCCGGGCGTATTTCAGAGCGGCGTCGGTGTCTTTCGGGTTGGCGCGGACGCGCTCGTGGTAGGTCGCGATGTCGCGCCGGGGATCGGCGGGAGCCGGCGTGGCCTCCGCGGTGTCGCCCAATGACCCCGTGATGTCGGACGGACCCGAAGTCTGACAGGCGGACAGCCCGACCAGCAGGACCAGCAGGACCACGGCGGATACCGGACCAGCGAGACGGCGTGCGCGGCCTTTCGGTCGGGATAGTTTCTCAGACATCAAATGAGACTCGGAACAGCGAAGGTTCCGGGATGCTCACAGCTTAACCCTAAGTTCCGGTTAAGGATGCCATCATGTCGCCGCCATGCCTGCCCGCGAGGCGGCACGGGCCGCTTCGCGGGTCGCAGGCGTAGTGGCCGATCAGTCGACGAACTGGGCGCCGAATTCGTGTCCGATCTGCCAAGCCAGACGACACTGACGCGGACTGCCGGTCGACAGGATGATGGTGAATTCCGGCGGGATCTCGAGATATTCGGCGATCACCTTGACACCTCCGGCGGAGATATCGGTGATCATGCAGTCGCGTGGCAGCGACCCCGTGCCCAACTGAATTTTGGCGACGCTCCGGCACGCGCGGCGTTCGCTCTTGCGGCGATTCATGAACATACTGATCCCCAAGCCCTCGGCTGGATAGTTTCTCGTTCCTACCGTCATAACGAGGAAAGATTGGGAACTGCCTAGCGGAACCAATCGCAATTGAGCGGTCGTGTTCGAGAATCATTTACCGGGGGCGCGGCCTGGCCCCGGTGTGCCGCCAGCATGGTTTGACCGCGGCACACTCCCAAAATTAACAATTTCCTAGTCGCATTGCCGGGCGTGCTCGCCCTGGAATAGCATTTGCTGTTCCCGACAATTGGGAGGCAAACAGACATGAAAGCCTTGTCACTGCTCGTCGCAGCCGTCCTGTCAGCGGCTCCTGCGTATGCCGGACCCCCGCAACGCGCCAACAACATGACGATCACTGCGGACACCCGCATCGGATGCAACGGCACGACCGGGTGGGGCGGCACGGCGGTGCCATGCAGGAACTACTACAACTTCGCCAACGTCAACGATTGCCATTCGAAGCTGCTCAACCTCGGTTGGGATAACAACGCCCTCGCCTGGTACTGCACCAATCTGGGCCTGAAGTAGCCCGTCGGCACCCCACAGATCGATCGAGGCCGCTTCGGTTGGCGGCCTCTTTCATGACGGCCCCTCCCCGTCATCAGGTTCCAACGGGAACAAAAAGGGGTTGATATCAGGTCATTTGACTATAGCGTGCGCCCCTTCGACTCGAATTTTCCGGGATATCAGGAAGTATGGGAAGCCTAGTTCTGCTCGATCTGATGGGGGGCGTCGCGCTCCTGCTGTGGGGCCTGCACATGGTCCACAGCGGGATTCTGCGGGCTTTCGGGCCGGATTTGCGGCTGTTGCTGGCGAGAGCGCTGAACAACCGGTTCAGCGCCCTTGGCGCCGGCCTTGGCCTGACCGCCCTGCTGCAGAGCTCAACCGCCACCGCCCTGATCACCAGTTCCTTCGCCGCCGAGGAAATCGTCAGCCTGGTGCCGGCGCTCGCGATCATGCTCGGCGCCAATATCGGCACCACGCTGATCGTGCAGGTGCTGTCGTTCAATGTTGCCGCTGTTGCGCCGGTGCTGTTCATCACCGGCCTGGTCGCTTTCCGCAGCGGGCCGCGCTCCCGGATCAAGGATATCGGCCGCGTCTCGATCGGCCTCGGCCTGATGCTGCTGGCGCTGCACATCCTGCTCGATACGATGGCGCCGGCCGAGAATGCACCGAGCGTGCGCGTGTTCCTGGGCGCGATCACCGGCGATCCCGTGCTCTGCATCTTCATCGGCGCGGTCGTCACCTGGCTGGTCCATTCCAGCGTCGCCAGCGTGCTGCTGGTGATGTCGCTGGCCTATTCCCAGTTCATCTCGCCCTATGCCGCGTTTGCGCTCGTGCTCGGCGCCAATCTCGGCAGCGCCATCAATCCGTTGATGGAGGGCGCGCGGCGCGACAATCCGGCGAGCTACCGCCTGCCGGTTGGCAACCTCGTCAATCGCGTTGTCGGCATCCTGCTGGTGGCACCGTTCCTGCGCCCGATCACCGAGTATATTCATGCTTGGCAGCCCGATCTCGCCAAGGCGACCGCGCTGTTCCACATTGCCTTCAACGTTGCGACCGCGCTGCTGTTCATCGGCGTGCTCGACCACATGGCGCGGCTGCTCGAACGTCTGTTGCCGAAGCGGGCGCAGGAGACCGATCCCTCACAGCCACGCTATCTCGACGAGAGCGCGCTGGAGACGCCGTCGCTCGCGCTGGCCGATGCCGCGCGCGAGGTGCTGCATATGGGCGACCACACCGAGGCCATGCTGCGCAAAGTGATGGCGGCGATGATGACCAACGATCGCGCCCTGGTCGACCAGGTGTCGAAGATGGACAACACCGTCGACCGGCTCAACGAGGCGATCAAGCTTTACGTCACGAAACTCACCCGCGGCAGCCTGGACGAGCGCGAAGGCCAGCGCGCCATGGAGATCGTGTCCTTTGCGATCAATCTCGAGCATATCGGCGACATCATCGACAAGAATCTGAGCGAGCTCGCGACCAAGAAGATCAAGCACCGCCTGCAATTCTCCGCCGAGGGCGCCGAGGAATTGTCGGCGTTCCACAAGCGCACGATCGACTCGCTGCGGATCGCGTTCGGCGTGTTCATGTCGGGCGACGCCAACGAGGCGCGCAAGCTGCTCAGCGAGAAGGCGGCGCTGCGCGCGGCCGAACTGACCGCCGTCGAGCGGCATCTGGTGCGCCTGCGCGAAGGCCGGCCCGAGACCATCGAGACCACGTCGCTGCATCTCGACGTGCTGCGCGATCTTCGCCGCATCCATTCGCATATCTGCTCGGTCGCCTACCCCGTGCTCGACGCCGCCGGCGAGACCGCCGCCGATCGCGAGAACGCGGTGGATACGGCCGAACTTCCGGCACCCGGGCGGCTCTGATCAAGCGAAGGCGCGCCGGAGCAGCACGGCGCGCTGCGATCTCCGCTACGTCGGCGGCCGGTGTTCGGAGCCGGGATGCCGCTGTGGAAACGCGGAGGCGGCAGCGAGCTGGTCGATGCTGTCGCGTTGGCGATCGAACACGCCAAGGAGATCGCCTTGCAGCAGCCGGCCGCCTGACAATCTCATCCGAAGCGGATCGACGTTACGGCCGTTGATCCGCACCTCATAATAGAGATGCGGTCCGGTCGAGAGCCCGGTCGATCCGACATAGGCAATCGTCTCGCCTTGGCGAACCCGGTCGCCGATCTTCAGCCCGGGCGGGAAGCTCGCAACGTGGGCATAGGTCGTCTCATAGCCGCGATCGTGCAGCACGCGAATAAATTTCCCATACCCGCGTTCGTACCCTTCGGTCTCGACGACGCCGGCGCCCGCGGCCGCAATGGGCGAACCATAGGGCGCGGCATAGTCGACGCCCTCATGGAAGCGGCGGTCGCCCAGGATCGGATGAGTACGCCAGCCAAAACCGTCACCGAGGCGCCCGCTCACGACCGGCTTGCGCAACAGGAATCTGGTGATGGACTGGCCAGCCTCATCGTAGAAATCGGAGCTGCCGTCGTCCGGCGCCGTGAAGCGGTAGTAGCGGTGCGTCTGCCCGCCCGCGGTCAGGTCAATGAAGACCAGCTCCGGTTGGCCAATTTCGTTGGGGGCATACATGATCTCAGCCACATCGGCGTCGCCGAGCGGCTCATCAAGGTCGAAATCGCGGCCACACAGGCGCATTAGCTCGGCAACGATGCCCTCATCGACGTGATTGGAGCGCGCAAGCGCGTTGAGACCATCACGTAGCGTTTCACCGGGGACGGAATGCGTGTCGATCGACTCACGCAGTAAGCTCTCGCTCCCGAGGGGGATATCCGGCTGTTCCGGCACGATCGCCTGGTACTGGCCGCTATCGGCGCGACCGACGGCGGACACACTGGCGTCCGTCCGTTCGATCGACACTTTCGCGACATGGCCAAGTGCCGAACCGGCCTCTCCGTCTTGTTCGACGATCGTGATTTTCTCGCCACCGGACAGCGTCTCCTGGCCGCCGGCCGATGGGAAAGCGGCAAGGATCGCCGGCGCGTCCGCAGCAGCCGCAGTTAACGCCCGCAGAATGGCAGACAGCGTGTCACCGCTTCTGGCGATAATGACATGTCGATGGTGACGAGACGACGAAGGAGATTTGGGAAGGCTGGTGACGTTGATCGCCTCACCTGTCGGCGAAGGCGGACGCGGCGCGTCTTCATCGTCTGCATAGGCGCTGGTGCCGCCCGGCAGCCCAACGCGTGATGGACCTGCTCGCATGATCGATGGCAACTCCGGCAGCAGCGCGCGTTGCGAGCTCACTCGCTGATCGTCCTTACCGTCTCCCGGTGCTTCGCGACGATGGTCCTGTTGTGGTTCGGGATCGATCTCCGCGAGTCGCGCTGACACGCGGGTAAATCGACGGACCGAACCGGCATCGCTCAGCTGCTCGATCTTGAGCGCACCGGAACTGCCTTGCGAGCCGGGCCTCCGATCCAGACGGTCGCCGCGCCGCGCCTCGTCAACCACCTGCCCTGTGAAGCGCGGAAGTGAAACGACCGGCGATACTGCGAATCGCAAGTGATCTCCGAATGCTCCGCGAAGCGCGCCAACCAGGAGCGCGACAGCAGCGGCGCCAATCAGAACCGTCCCCGCCATCCAGCGGAGACTGACCGCGCGCCGGTCCGGCGGCTCGCCCTCGACCGTCAGCGGCGGCTCGTCAAGCGATGGGATATTGCGGGCGCTCGATCGATGACTACCCGCTTTGGTCGCTTCGCCACGGCCGGTCATCAACGCCCCTCATCCCCTCGGCGCACGGTCTCGGGATGCCCCACGCCCGCGGCAAGCCGTAGATGCCATACGCCTTGGGGCGATTGTTTGGCCTTCGTTCAGGGTGCGGTCCAATTAATGCGGAGCCGGGCCGATGCTGCATCCGCCGAGACTCGGGAGGAGGCTCAGCATACCGCTCGCCGCGCTGACAAGCGCAGGGATCAGCGCTCAAGCGTCCTCGACGCGGCGCCCCGGCTTTTCACGATCAGCATGATGTTGCGGATGTAGATCAGCGTGGCGAGGCCCTGCCCGATGATGATGACGGGTTCGCGCTTGGCGAGCCCGTAGATCAGCGTCATCAGACCGCCGCCCATCGAGAAGAACCAGAACGCCATCGGCACCACGCTCTGGCCGGCGCGCTCGCTGGAAATCCACTGCACCAGGAAGCGCGCCGTGAACAGCAATTGCGCGACGAGGCCAAACGCCAGCCAGAAGTCGAACTTGGCGACGAACACGTCGTAGAAATAGGCGCTCAGCGCCTGGCCGTACTGAATCAGCATCACTTCACCTTGGTCACGATCGGCACTTCCGCGACGCCCGTCACCTCGGTGACATCAGGCACTTCGGTGACGACCGGTGTCGGCTTCTTGCGGCGGATCAGCCACCACACGCCGGCGAGATCCATGATCCCGATCCAGAGCCGGTCGAAGAATCCGTAATTCGAGACGCCGGAATGGCGCGGGCGGTCGACGACGTCGACATAGGCAATCGTGAGCCCCTCGCGGCGGACCAGCGCCGGCAGGAAACGATGCAGCCCGTCGAAATAGGGCATTGCCAGGAACACCTCGCGTGGAAACGCCTTCAGTCCGCAGCCGGTGTCGCGGGTGCCGTCACGCAGGATAACGCTGCGCACGTTATTGGCGATGCGCGATTGTAGTTTCTTGAAGCCGGTATCCTTGCGCCCGACGCGCTGGCCTGCGGCAAGCCCGACGCGGCCATTGCCGCTCGCGATTGCCGCGATCAGGTCCGGCAGGAAAGCGGGGTCGTTCTGGCCGTCGCCATCGAGCGTCGCCACGATCGCACCGCGCGCGGCACGAACGCCGCTGCGCACGGCGGCCGACTGGCCCGACGAGACGGCGTGGCGGAGCTGCCGCAGATTGGGCCGCTGCGCCATGATCGCGCTCAGCCGTTCGCCGGTGGCATCGGTCGAGCCGTCATTGACGTAGAGGATCTCGTAGGCCCAGCGCCCGTCGAGCGCGGCCGCGATCTCGGCGATCAGCGGCGCGATATTGTCCGCCTCGTTGCGCACAGGCACGACGATGGAAACGGCGACCGGCATCTGGTCGGGAGCAGGCAAATCGGCACTCGTGGTTGGTGTTATCGGCGATGGAACCAGCCCGATCCGGCCGTCGGGCGACCGCTTTTATGGGGCGAAGGCGCTCCTCGCAACCCTTTTGAGGCGCCCTTCCGAGGGCCCGGACAGTGCCACAACGGTGCCATCGTGATGAATGGCGAAACCAAGGCGGCGGGCAGCGAACCAGTAGCGCACGGTCATCGCGCCGATCACGCCAACCAGCGCGCCGGCCACCACGTCGCTCGGATGATGGGCCAGCAGCACCAGCCGGGTCGCGGCGATGATCAGCGCATAGACCAGCATCGCAACCCTCGCACCGGGCCACACCGCCGACACGGCAAAGGCGAGCGCGAATGCAGTGATCGAATGTCCCGACGGAAAGCTCGAATAGGCCTCTGTGCCGGCGAAGTGCTGGAAGTTGAAGGCATTGGCCTTGCCGCCGACAAACGGCCGCCCGCGGCCGACGATCCACTTGATCACTTCCCCGAGCACCACCGACAGCACGACGGACAGGAACAAATATTGCAGCCTCGTTCCAAGGCCGAGCAGGGTCGCGCGCGGCACGCCGCGCAGCGCCGGCGCTGCCAATGCGACCACAACCAGCAGCAGGCCGAGCGTGCACAGCACATATTCGTCCTTGCCGAAATCAGTCAGGATTCGCACCCACCAGAGGCCCGGCGTGCCGCGCGGGGGCATCGCGCTGATTTCGGCGACGTCCAACACGTACATCAGCGTGATGATGGCAGCGCCGACGATGACGACGAGCAGGAGCACGTGGCGCGCGGAACGCCGCGCCGCCTCGGCCCGGCGCGAATGCGACGGTGCACGCACGAGCTGGGCAAGCGACAGCCAGACCAGCGTCAGCAATCGTCCGAAATAGTTGGCGGATTCCAGGGTGGCTGGCGGCGGGGGCATGTCACTCCGTCCCTTCGGAGCGGAAGATCGCGATCGAGACCGCCTTGCCCTGCGAGATGTTGTAGCCTTCGACGCGCACCGGCGCGTTGTACCGCAGACCGATCGCCTCGGCGCGCTGCACGAAGGACCGCTCCGAGCGCTGTTCGACCAAGGCGAAGCGGCAGGAGCCCTGCCCCAGGAAATCGGCAGCGCCCGATCCGTCGGTGAGCAGTGTCGAGGTGTCGGTCATGAACACCAGACTCGGCTCGTGGAAGCCTGCGGCCGCCGCCTTCGGACCGACGCAGGTGACGTTGCGCAAGGCGCGTGCGACCTCCTGGCTCGGAAACACGGTGGTGAGCCGCGGCAGCACCACACCATAGGTGCCGGCCGCCATCAGCGCCGCGGCGATCACCGCATTGAGCAGCGAGCGCTCGGCGCGGCTGTCCTCGAACATCCACCAGGCGATCAGGCCGAACACCATCGCGACGGCGAACAGGGGCCAGGCCGGAAACACCGGCTGATGGATCGCCTTGATGGCGCCGACGATCACCAGCACCGAGGCGCAGGCGGGGATCGCGAACCACCAGGCGGCGCCGCGCAGCAGCCACGAGGAGCGCGACAGCACGCGCCGCTCCAGCGCGCCCACGGTCAGGATCGCGATCGCCGGATAAAGCGGCAGCACGTAATGCGGCAGTTTCGTCAGCACGGCCTCGAACACGATCCAGGACGGGATCAACCAGGCCAGCAGGAATTGCGCGCCGGGCTCGCGCCGCGCGCGCCAGATCGCCGGCGCCGCCATGCCGGCGAGCGGCGCGCCGGGCCAGAACGTGATCCAGAACAGCAGCAGATAGACCCCGGGCGGCGCGCCGTGGGACTCCTGCGCGCCAAGCTTGCTCAGCATGTCGCCGCCGACCGAGTCGGCAAAGAAGGTCTCACCGGCGCGCAGGAAGATCAAAACGAACCACGGCAGCACCAGCACCAGGGTCCACATCAGGCCCCAGACCGGGCGCATGCGCCAGAACCACGCCGCCGATCGATCGAGTATAGCGAGTGCGGCCATCGCGAGGCCGACGAACATCAGGATCAGCGGCCCCTTGAGCAGGATGCCGACCGCCAGCGCCGTCCAGAAGATCGCAGGCGGCCCCCATGACGGACGCGCCGGATCCTCGCCGCGCTGCCAGGACAGATAGACCCGCGCCATCGCCCCCATCGCGGCGGTGACTGTCAGGAGCAGCATCGCATCGGTCTTGGCAAGCCGTGCCTCGACCCCGAGCAGCACGCAACTTGCCATCATCAAGGCGGCGAGCGCCGCCCCCTGTCGCGTCACGAAGGCGAGTGCCGTCCAATAGGTCAGCAGCACCGCGCCGATCGCACCGATCAGGGACGGCAGGCGATAGACCCAGATGCGGACCTGAGCGCGCGGCACCCCGAGCGCGGAAATCGTCTTCAGTGCCGCCGCCTGCATCCAGTAGATGCCGACCGGTTTCTTGTAACGGACGTCGTCCTGGAAGCGGATATCGACGAAATCGCCGCTCTCGACCATCTGCTTGGTCGCCTGGGCAAAGCGCACCTCGTCGCGGTCGATCGGCGGGATGGTGAAGAGGCCCGGCAGGAACAACACCAGGCAGGTCAGCGTCAGGAACAGGATCGAACGCCATTGGCTGGCCGTTGCGCACTCGAACGCCATGAACAGCCTGCGGCTCGAATGCGCAGGTTTTACAGACTGTTGCCCTGCTCCGAAGCGCCGGGGTTGGAGGCTATCCACCATGGGTTTCGCATACGATGAAACCGCAGCGCAAACAACCGTCCAGTTCCGCTTTCCCTCGCGATCATTGCACGCGGATCACACATCATTGCACGCGGATTACAACGGTATCTGCTGCCCCCGTGGCGTCGATCACCGTGAGCCGCGCGAAGCCCGGTCCGGGCGGGTCAATCAGGCGCTGGCGCCGGCTGTCGATGTCCCCGGCTGAGACACCATTCACGAGCACGGTCAGCGGCAACACACCGCCGGCGACCTTGACCGGCATCGGCGCATTACCGCCGCTTTCGGAGCGATCGACGTCGATGCGCGAGCCGTTCAGCGGAAACTGGATGTGCGGCGCCTGGTCATTGCCGCTGCGGATCAGTTCACCGAGCGGCCGGAACCGGCGCAGCGGCGGCGGTAGTTTTGCGTTGGAGGCGACCAGCACGCCGCGTGGCGGCTTCGGCAACGCCGCCGGGATCTTGCCGGTGCGCGCAAAGGCATCGAACAGGATCGGCGCGGCCGCGGTGCGGCCGACCAGGCCCGGCACCGGCGCGCCGTCCGGACGGCCGACCCAGACACCGATCGTGATGCGGCCGTCGAAGCCGACCGACCAGGCGTCGCGATAGCCGTAGCTGGTGCCGGTCTTGAACGCGATCCGGTTGTGCACGCCATTCTCCGGCGGCGGCGTGCCGAGCAGGACATTGCCGACCTGCCAGGCCGCAGCCTGGTCCATCAGCCGCATCGTGTCACGGCTATCGCTCGCCTGCATGATCTCGCGCAGCGGTTTCGTCGCGCCGAGCCGCGCCAGGCCAGAGTAGAGCTGGGCGAGATCCTGAAGCGTGATGCCGACGCCGCCGAGCCCCATCGCCAAGCCCGGCGCCTCGTCCTTCGGCAGCACGAGGCTGGTGCCGGCCTGCTTCAGCCGCGACGACAGCCGGCTCGCGCCGACCCGGTCGAGCAGCGCGATCGCCGGCACGTTCAGCGACAATTGCAGCGCCTTGCGGATCGGCACCGTGCCCTGGAACGTCATGTCGAAATTCTCCGGCGCGTAGGAGCCGAAGCGGACCGGCCGGTCCTCGATCAGGCTGTCGGGATGGACAAAACCATCCTCGAAGGCGAGGCCATAAATGAAGGGCTTCAAGGTCGAGCCCGGCGAGCGCACCGCGCGCGTCATGTCGACCTGCCCGGCCCGCCGCTCGTCGAAATAATCCGCCGAGCCGACGCGCGCGAGCACGTCGCCCGTTTCATTGTCGACCACGATGATCGCGACCGAGACGTCAGGCCCCTGCGCGATGGCGCGGTCGCGCGCCAGCGCCTCCAGGTTTCGTTGCAGCGTGGCGTCCAGCGTCAGTTTGATGACGGGCGTATCCTTCATCGTCGCGATCGCCTGATCGGACGAATGCGGCGCCAGGATCGGGATCTGCTTGCGCATCTTCGGCACTGCCGTCGCCGTGGCCTGCGCGGCATCCTCCTTCGACACCACGCCATCCTCGACCATGCGGGCGAGCACGCGGTCGCGCGCGGCATGCGCAGCTTCGGGGAAACGGTCGAGCCGCCGCCGCTCCGGCGATTGCGGCAGCGCCACCAGCAGCGCAGCTTCCGCAAGCGAGAGGCGCTTCGGCTCCTTGCCGAAATAGGCGATCGAGGCGGCGCGCACGCCCTCGAGATTGCCGCCGAACGGCGCCAGCGCGAGATAGAGATCGAGGATCTGGCCCTTCGAGAGCTGTCGCTCCAGTTCAACCGCGCGCACCATCTGCCGCAGTTTTGCGTAGACCGAGCGCTGGTGCCGCGGCTCGATCAGCCGCGCCAGCTGCATCGTGATGGTCGAGCCGCCGGAAACGATATGACCGCGGGTGAGAAGCTGGAATCCGGCGCGCGACAGCGCCAGCGGATCGACGCCGTGGTGCTCGTAGAAGCGCTTGTCCTCATAGGCGAACAACAGCTTCAGATAAGTCGGATCGACCGACGTCTTCGCGTCGACCGGCAGCCGCCAGCGCCCGTCCGCCATCGCATAGGCACGGAGCAGTTTTCCATTTCGATCGACGACCGTGGTCGAGACCTGCTGCGCCTGCGTGAGCGGCAGCGGCCCGAGCGAGACGACCCAGGCGGCGAAGGCACCGGTGATCGCGATGAGCACGACGGCCATCGCGGCAAAGAGGCGTAGGGGCCACCTCTCACCGCGCTTGTCATGCCCGGGCTTGACCCGGGCATCCACTTCTTCCTCACACGCCGCAGACGTGGATCCCCGGGTCAAGCCCGGGGATGACGAGGAGAGTGCTGGACGCGCGTCTTCGCTCATTCCGCGATCACTCATTTCGCCGGCTTGACCTCAACCGCGCCGGTGCCGCTGCGGCCGTAGCGCGAGGGATTGTACATGTCCTCGACATAGGCCTGCGGCAGCACATATTTGCCCGGCGACACCGCGCGTACCACATAGGCGACCGTGAACACCGACTTGTCGTTGGCGCCCCGGTCGATCGCCGCGGTGAAGCGGTCATCGCGGAACTCGGTGTTCTTCGGCTCGACGCCGTCCTCGATCCACTCGAGCGTGCTGGAATCGCCTGATGACACCAGATTCGGATTGTCGATCTCGAGCCCGGCCGGCAGATAATCGGCCACCATGATGTGGCCGAACTCCGGCTTGGCTTCCGTCACCTTCAGGACAACTGCGAAGCGGTCGTTCTGTTTCGCCTTGGTGACGTCGGCCGGCTTGCCGTCGAGCGTGTAGTAGGCACGTTCGATCTTGAAGCCGTTGGAAGCCGCCGGCTCCGGCGTGACCGGCGAGCCCGACACCGAGACCACTGCCTGCACGGGCGCGTCGCCGGTGTTGGTGATCCGGAGCGGCTGGCCCGTCATCTCCTCGGCCTTGTAGCTCCGATAGACCGCGGTCTTGACCGGCTGGCCATTGATGTCGAGCGCCAGCGTTTCCTTGGCGAGCGCGCGCGCCGCCAGCACCATCCACGCATTCTCCTGCGTCGAGGTGTAGGGCGAGAGCCCGCGCGCAGCTTCGACCCGCAGCACGGCCTGGGTCAGCGTGGTGCGCGGCGCATTGCCCTCGCCCGCAAGCGAGACCAGCGCAGCCGCATCGCGCAGCGCCGAGCCGTAGTCGACCCGGCCGAACTCGATCACGGGTTTGCGGTTCAGCGCATCAAGCGCCGCGCCATAGACCCGCTCGGCCCTCGCCTTGTCGCCGACCAGCGCCAGCGCCGCGGCCAGCTGCGCCTTGGAGATCGGCGTCGCCAGGTTGTTGAGCTTGGTATCGGCGAGATAGCGCAGATCACCGATCGGCGCCGCGCCGTTGCGCGCGAGCACGTAGAGGCCGTAGGCCAGATCGCGGCCACCGTCCTTCTCCGGCTCGTTGGCATTGACCACCGAGTTCCTGACGCGGTCGAGCGCGTTCTTGAACAGCACGTCCGGCACCGCAAAGCCCTTTTCGCGGGCCCGGGTCAGGAAGTCGGTGACGTAGGCGTCGAGCCAGGCGTCGTCGCCGCCCGCCGACCACAGGCCGAACGAGCCGTTGGAGCCCTGTCGCGCCAGGAGACGCTCGATCGCGTCGCGGATGCGCTGGTCGACCGCGGTGTCCATCGCAAGATGGGCGCCGGCGGCGAGATCGTTGACATAGAGCAGCGGCAGCGCGCGGCTCGTGATCTGCTCGGAGCAGCCATAGGGGTAGCGGTCGAGCGCCTTCAGGATGCTGGCAGCATCGAGCGCGGTAGACAGGCTCGCCGAGATCGAGACGCTGCCGGTACCCGGGACGAGATCGGAGAACATGTCCGAGGTCAGCGTCAGGCTCTCGCCCTTCGCCAGCGTGCGGATCGAGCGACGCGCCAGCACCTGGGTCGCCGGCTTGACGTCAAGCGCATAGTGACGCACCAGCGTCAGCCCGTTCGGCCCCGAAATGTCGACGTCGAAATCGGCACGTCCGGCGCCGCCGGCCTCCAGGCCAAGCGACAGCGATGAGCGCTGCTTGGCGGCGAGCTTCACCTTCGTGGTCGGATTGCCCGAGGCCTTGATCGGGCCGCTCGCCTTGACGCTGATCGCGTAGTCGCCGGCGGCGCCTTCGACATTGTCGATATCCATGCTGATGGTGCCCTTGTCACCGGTCAGCAGGAAGCGTGGCAAGGTCGCGGTCAGCACCACGGGATCGCGTACGATCACATCAACATTGGCGCGGCCGAGTTTGGTAGCGCTCCACGCCACCGCCATCACCCGCGCCGTGCCGGCGAATTCGGGGATGTCGAAGCTCACTTCGGCAGTCCCATCAGGGCCGACCGTGACGATGCCGGAATAGAGCGCCAACGGCTTCTGCGTCGGCGGCGAGCCCTGCAGCTCGGCACCGGCGGCGTCGCCGCCGCTGCGGATCTGGCCGCGGGTGCCCTGCATGCCGTCGATCAGCTGGCCATAGAGGTCGCGGATCTCGGCGGTCAGACGGCGCTGGCCGAGATAGTAAGCGTCCGGCGCCGGCGGCTTGTAATTGGTCAAATTGAGAATACCGACGTCGACCGCAGCCAGCACCACCTTGGCGTCCTCGCCGGGATTGAGCCCGCCGAGCTTGACCGGGATCTTCAACGTCGAGCCCGGCCGCACCAATGCCGGCGGCGACAGCTCGACGGCAAGCGTGCGCGTCTTCTTGTCGATGCCGAACCACTTCAGCCCGATCGCGCGGCCCGGCATGCGCCCGGCGGCGGCATCGAGCGGACGGCGCAGCGTCGTCATCACATAGGCGCCGGTGCCCCAGTCCTTGCCGACCGGGAGCTTGACCTGCTGGGTGCCCTCCTTGACGTCGACGCTTTGGGTCGTCAGCAGGCGGTCGCCGAGCACATAGACGGTGAGCTTGCCGGCGGTGCGTGCGTTGACCGACACCGTCATGGTGTCGCCGGATTGATATTCCGGCCTGTCGATCGAGGTTTCGAGCAGGTCGGGCGTGTCGGCGCTGCCGTCGGAATACCAGCCGACGTCGAACTGCACCGAGGTCACGGGACCGTCGGCGTCGGTCGATTTCACGTCGAGCCGGTAGCGGCCGGGCTGCGGCTGGAAGCTCAGGCGCATCGGCTTGTCGGCCGCGAGGTTGACGTCGCCATCGGCAACGCGGCGGGTCGATTTGACCGGCTCATAGTTCCAGGACGAGTTCTGCCGGTACCACTGGTAGCGCGACTCCAGCTTCAACAGCTCGTAGCGCAGCCCGTTGCGCGGCAGCTGCTTGCCGTCGGGCGCAAGGAACACGACGTCGAACTCGGCCTTGTCGCCTTCGGCCACGCTCTTGTCGCCGAACATCGGCTTGACGCCGATCAGCGATGCCACTGGGGCCACCGGCAGCACGATCTTGCGCTCGACCGACCGGCCGCCGGTCTCCGCCATGCGGATGTAGATCTGGGCCTCCTGCGGCCGGGTCGAGGTCGGCACCTTCTCGAGCTTCACCGGGAAGGTGGCGGCGCCATTGGCATCGGCCTCCGGCAGGTCCTCGATCGGGGTCCGCTCGTTGCTCGCGGTCTGCTCGTCGTCGACGCCGAACTGGTAGCCGGCATAGCCGGGCCGGCCGGCCGCCGCGGGCGCCACCAGCATGTCGCCCTCGAGCTGCAGGCCCGAGGCCGGCGCGCCATAGAGGAAATGGCCCGAGACCTGAAGTTCCACTGGAACTTCAGCTTTGATCATCTTCTCCTTGCTGGTCAGATCGAATTCGACCCGCTCGGGGATGTAATCCTCGACCATGAAGGTGGTCTCGCCGACCGAGGAGCCCTTGGGATCGGTGAAGACGCGGGCCCGCCAGGTGCCGGTCGGCACCGCCGAGTTCAGCGCCACTGCCAGCATCCGACCACCGGCGCCCTGGTCGGGCAGCACGGTACGGCGGAATTCCACGCCGTCGGGGCGCTCGATCACCATGGTCAGCGGTGTCCCGGTGAGGGCGTTGCCCTGCCCGTCGCGCAGCAGCGCGGTCAGGTAGACGGTCTCGTTGGAGCGGTAGACGCCGCGCTCGGCGTAGACGAAGGCGTCCGCGCCGGCCGGGATCGCCCGCCCCGCGACGCCGCGGTCGGTCAGGTCGAAGGCGTTGGTCTTCAGGCTCAGGAAGGCGTAGTCGGCCTTCTCGCCCGTCACCGTGAGCAGCGCCGGCGACAGCCCGCCTTCACCGCGAGCCAGCCCCTGCTCGAACAGCACATGGCCGGCCGCATCGGTCTTGCGGGTGGCGAGAATCTCGTTGTTGCGGGCGACCAGCTTCACTTCGGCATTGGCGACCGGCTCGGTCGAGGCCAGCGAGTTGACGAAGACGTGGATACCGTCATTGCCGGAGAAGGCCGACAGGCCCATGTCCGAGACGATGAACCATTGCGTCGCCAGCGTGCCGTCGTCGTCGGTGCCCGGCCCCTTGGCCGCGGCGGTCATGACATAGACGCCCGGCTGCAGGTCGCCGAGCGCCTGGTCGACCGGAAACGCCGTGACGACGTCCTGGTTCAGCGTGGTGGCGGTCGCAAGCTCGCCGGACCAGACCTTGACGCCGCGCTGGTCGCCGAGATCGGAGAGCTGGTAGCGGCTCAGCGTGCTCTGGAAGTCGCTGTCGATCACTGTGTTGATCAGGTTGCGGTCGCCGATCCGGAAGACGTCGACCGTGACCGCCGGCGTGTTGACGCTGACCAGCGGGATACCGCGCTGCCCGGTCCGCGGCAGCACATAGGCCCGCCCCGTGAACCGCACGAACGGCTTGCGGTCGCGGACATAGATGTTGAACTCGGCGGATTTCGGCAGCGTCTCCTTGACGGTCGACGGCAGGCCGGCGCGCAGATTGATGTTGTAGCGCTCGCCGTGCTTCAGCCCGTCGACGCAGAGCTGCTGGCCCTCCGCCGACAGCGCCGGCTTGTCGGTGCCGGCCAGTGCGAGGTAAGGCGCGAAGTCGACGCGCTTGGCCAGTTCCTCGGAGAACTGGAAGCAGGCCCGCGGCGAGGCCGCGTCGGAATCGACGGTATAGTCGAGCAGCCGGAAGCCGTGCTCGTCGCGCATCTTCTCATACTGGCCGCGGACATCGGCCACCTCGCGCAGGTCGAGCGACATCCGCAACGCATCAAGCGCCGGGCGCCACAGCTTGCGCTCGGCCAGCGCCTTGCCGAGCACGGCCAGCGCGTCGGCCTCCTCGCCGGCATTGCCGGCCCGCTGATAGGCGATGTAGGCGGCCGTGGAGGCGCGCTCCATCAGGAAGGTCTGTTCGCTCGAGCTGGCGGAGCGGATCTGGAACACGGTCCTGGCGAGCCGCAGCCAGTTGGCGCCGTCCTCCGGCGTGGTGGCGGCGATCTGGCCGAGGATCTGCAGCCCACCGCGGAAATCATTGCGCTTGAAGGCTGAGTCCGCATCGGTGCGCAGGGTCGCTGCCGATTTGTTGACGGCGCCGGCCTCGCTCTTGATCTGGGCCTCCAGCTTGATCGCGGAATCGGCGAGATCGTCGCGCTTGAAGGCCTTGTCCGCGGCCTGGGCGCTCATTTGGGCGCTCACCAGGCCAAGCACCAGCGCGGTGCAGACTGCGGCGGCACGAACCAATCCGATCATGATGGAGCTCCTGAACGCCCCGCGGTCGAGCGCCGCGTTGGGGCCAAAAATGCGCGAAAAGGTGACGGAGTGAAGGCGCTGATATGAACGGACGAAAACGTCGCAGGTCGCATTGCCGACTTCCTTTGACCAGCCCCGGCGGCAGCTCATGCCGGCTCGGCGGACTGGACAGGCCAACGCAGGGCGGGGACCCCTGCTCCGCTTTGTCGTCCGCCCCCAGAAATCGGTTCGGACGGACTTGGCGGGAAAGCGGATTTTTCATATTGCGGGTGCTACAAGGCGGCCACGGTCCCGTAGCTCAACTGGATAGAGTAGCGGATTTCTACTCCGCGGGTTGCAGGTTCGAATCCTGCCGGGATCGCCAGTAGAATTTAAGAAACCCCTGCAAACATTGGCTTTCTTTTACTCGAAGAAATTTCACCTCACCAATTTCGTGCCGCTGCAAGGGGATTTTAGGGCACCTAAGGGGATGAGATTCCCGGAAAAATCCCCGGAGTAATCGCAGCGCAAGACGAACACCGCCCACAGACCCCCAAAGTGATTCGTCAATCCCCTTTTTGACCCATTCATAGGCTCACGGATTCTTCGTCCGCGGGTTGAACATGCCAAAGTGCTTTTGTAACAGAGACTTACACGGGAGCAGCCTCACGTAGAACGACGCGTACAAGCTGCCTAGAGTTGTCTCCGATACACAGACCGTGGAGCGAATTGCTGGGAGCAAAGTGAAAGGTGCGTAACATGCCTGCGCGACACCAAACTGAGCTTCAGAAATTGGCAGCTCGTCTCAAGGCAACGCGCGAGTCGATGGGGCTCAGCCAGGCGAAGTTTTCTACACTCGTGGACGTTTCATCGCAGGCATGGAACAATTACGAAACGGGCTTCCGCCGGATTTCACTCGACCAAGCGATCAAGGTTTGCGACGCCACAGGTGTATCGCTCGATTGGATCTACCGTGGCGTGCTGGCTGGCGTTCGCCATGAGCTTGCTATGGCGATACAGCAACTCAAGGCACTTGAGCAGAGCAACAAAGGCGACAAAGGACGGTGGGACTGACCGTGTGGACCAATAGCGGGACAGATTTGTATTTCGCGGAGGAAAAATGACAGACGAGACGGCTCCGTCCGATCAGACTGGTGAACCGGCTTCCATAGCGTTTGCGGAGTTCCTCGAAGGTGTCCCCCCAGGTCAACGCCGTTCGATAGCCGATATCGGCAGAGTAAGGGTCTTCTCAAACGGCTTTCACCTGGAACTGTCCACCCCCGACATTCACATTCACTGCACCAATCCGCAGTGCAATGGGCCGCGATTTTTCAGACGCGAGAAGGATTACGTTCTGAGGGCGGCTGACACGGACCTTTTTGTGTCATACGTTTGTTCAAACTGCCAATCCCGAACGAAGACGTTTGCACTAAACATCCTCCTCGAGGGACCAACTGCGGAAGGCGCACGTGCGTTCAAATTGGGCGAGTCTCCAGCCTTCGGTCCCCCAACGCCCACTCGACTGCTGAAGTTGTTGGAAGATCAACGCGAGAACTTCCTATCCGGTCGACGATGCGAAAATCAGGGCCTGGGTATCGGCGCATTTGCCTATTATCGTCGCGTGGTTGAGCACCAAAAGGGGCGGATCATCGATGAGATCACAAGGGTCGCAGAGAAATTGGCGCTGCCTTCCAAGACGCTAGAATTGTTCATCGCGGCCAAGGCAGAAACACAATTTTCGCGATCTGTCGAACTCGTTAAGGAAGCGATGCCCCCATCCTTGCTAATCCAAGGGCATCATAATCCACTCACGCTGCTTCATTCGGCTCTGAGCAAGGGCCTACACGCGAACTCCGACGAGGCTTGCTTGGATCTCGCGCGGAGCATTCGCATAGTACTTGCAGAGCTGGCTGAGAGGCTGACTGTCGCGCTTAAGAACGATGCAGAACTTAGCGCCGCAGTGTCGCGCTTGCTGCAACCAGACGTGCCGGACAAATCACCGGAGGAGGACAAAGACTCACGCTAACCCCCTGAAATTGCGATCAAATATTCATTGCACAGCAATGCTTTCTACTCCGCGGGTTGCAGGTTCGAATCCTGCCGGGATCGCCAAAGAAAACGGGCGAAAATTCCTTTTAAATCAAAAGGATTTACCCCGCACAGCGAAACGAGTGTTTGCTATTGAACGACCCAATGACAAAAAGGCTCATTTACTGAGGAGCTTGAAAAAACCTTTCGAGAAGGAGTGAAGCGGCTCGGAACGGCGCTCGAGTTTGGCGCGCAGGACCGCGCCCTCCCAGCCGATCCAGAAGAATTCGGCAAGCCAATCGCAATCGTGGCTGGAAGAGATCGCACCCATGGTTTGAGCAGACCTCAAGCACTTGGCCGTGCGCTGCTGCCAGTCGATGAACACAGCGAATAGTTGCTGACGAAACGATTGTGGAAGTGCGCCCATCTCCTGGCCAAGATTGCCGACCAAACAGCCGCGCGTATAACGGAAGCGCTTCATGGCAAACGCAGCATCGTCGGTAAAACCCCTAAGCCTCTCCAGCGGGGGGTGTTGCTCGTTCAGGAAGAAGCTGTCGAGCTTCCGCGAAAAATAGGCAGCGTAGCTGTCGATCAGTTCCGCTCCAAATGCTTCCTTGCTCGGAAAGTAGTGGTAGAACGAACCCTTTGGCACGTCGACGCTACGCAAGACTTCCTCGATTCCCGTCGCAGAATAGCCCTTCTCCGTCAGCATTACGACACCTGCACGGACTAGCGCGTCACGAGTCGCACTATAGCCCGCAAATTCTTTGGGCGGGCGCCCACGACGGCGGAGAGGCAACGTCTTGCTCATAAAAAGTCTAATAGACCGGTCGTCTAGGAGAGGCAAGCGCCAGGTGACGGGGCCTGCTTGGATTGACCTGCTCCCCTGAAACGCCCCGGTTTTAAGTTAGGGTTCTGTTCTCCAGTGAAGAGACGACGATGCGTAAGAGCAGGTTCACGGAAGAGCAGATCATCAAGGTGCTGAAGGAGCATGCTGCCGGTCGTCCGCAGGTGATCTGTGTCGGAGCACGGCATCAGTCATGCGACTTTCTGCAAGCGGCGATCGCGCTATGGCGGGATCGAGATCTCCGACGTTCGCGAGCTAAAGGGCCTTGAAGAGAAAAACCGCAAGCGCTGGGCTGGGTCGGTTGTCCGCTAAAGGAGCATAATGAGCTATAATCAGGCCAGGCTTGGGGTTCAGCCCAGTCCGAGGCATTTTTCAAACATCGACCAGCGTGACTGGGAGATCTGTTTTAGCCCCGGAAACGGACATCTTCGCCCGCTCAGGTTCGAAAGTGCCACTAACAATCGTCATACTCGTCGAGATAGCGCACGTGATCCGGGCGTCCCTCAGCGTGGAGCGTCATTCGCAGGGGCGGGCGCGAACAGTTTGCTCGACGCGGCTTCCTGAACGATCACCGCCGCATCTTCCGGCAGCACGAAGCCTCGCGTCACGAGGTCCAGCGCGGCGATCCGGATCCGGTTCACATAATCGTCGCGGCCGTGGTAGCGCTCCTCGATCGACGGGCGGGCGTCGCCCGTGCGTTCCCGTTCGGCTTTCGTCGCTGCGAACGGGGAGAAGGTCCCAATCAGCATGCAGGTGAATGTCTGCGGCTGGTTCTGTCCGCCATTGGTGCCGGTCGGCACCGCGACATCCGGCAGCCGCACTCCGCCGAGCGCGTTGCCGTCCTGATCGCGCTTCGGCACTTGTATTACTGCGGCGGAAAGCCGAGTCGGGGCGCGCAGCGCAGGTGGCTCGCGGCCCGCGGCTTCAAGCGGCATCAGTTCGCTAGCGGGCGGCTTGGTGCCGCGGCTCACCCAGGCATCAAGGTGCAGCAGGAGGGCCCGGGACAGCGGCGCCCAATCGAGGCGGCCCGGCGTCAGTGTGCAGGCCGGTGCCTTGGGGGCGGGTATATGCGGGCCGCCCGCGATATCGTACATCCGCGCATTGGCGGGCAGTGGCTGATCCGCGGTTCCGGACGCGCCCGTGCGGCCAAGCGAAGCGCGCAGCGAATAGTAGTCCGTGGTGGAGCTGACGAGTATCATCTTCGGAGGAACCTCGCCGCGCGCCTCAACCTTAGCCGTGATCTCGCCGATCGTGAGAGGTCCGTCATTCACGCCGGGAAAATCCGGATTGTCGAATGTGGGAGCTCCCTCGGCGCTCGACATTGGTCCAAGGCCCGTCTGAAGGATCGGAAGAAGGCCGGCGGCCGAGACGAACACATGCATGCCGTCGAAGACGCGCCGGTTGCCCATCATGTTGAAGCCGTTCAGGAGAAAGGTCTTCAGGAATCGTCCATCCTGGGACCTGCCGCTCGCGAGCACGCGGTTGATCGCTCCCGTGAGCGGGTTGGGCGTTCCACCCTTGTCGGAGGCAGCATGCGCGAGGAAATCCGCGGCGTCGCGGACGATCGCAAAGCCCACTCCCTCGACGAAGCGTGTCTTGCCGTCGGCGTCGGCGAACGAAGGCAGGTCCGCGCCCTGTCCAAGCTCCCAAAAAACCTCCGCAACCGCGAAACCGTGGTCCTGGAGAAAGCCCGTGCCCTGCTCCAGCGTGCCCGGGAGGAACCGCACATCGCGTGGCGAGTTGTAGATCGCCTCGGCCCAGACTTGCCCGCGGTTGGGTACGTCCACCAGCAATGCGCCGTTTCCCCCGCGGGGAGCCGCCGGCATCATGAGAATGATCTTCGCGGCGTAGTCGACGCGCCCGCGTTCATTGCGCGGCGCCTTGTCGATTCCCGGAATGGCCTCTTGCGGCGATAGGTCGCCGTGGATGCGACCTTGCCAAATCACGTACTCGCCTACACGAAACGTGCCGTACGGTTGTTTCGACGTGAATTCGATTTTGGTGATTTCCGCAGTTGCAGATCGCGTCACAGCGATGAGGCCGAGCAGGCAGAGCAGAAACGACACGATGGGCCTGTTCAGGTGCAACATTGGAATCCTCCCGGCTTGATCGCCACGACGTTTTTGGTGTTGCGGTGCCCAGATATCATCACTGGGGAGACATCATGGAAACGGACATAATGGACCGGCAATTTCTCACCGGTCCATCGCCTGTGGCGCAGACCTTCTCACTCCATCCAATAGTCGATGTCGGTCTGATTGGCATTGACGCCGGCCTTCGGCTCGGACGGCCCATGGCTACTGATGATGCCACGAATCCTGGCGAGGCTGCCTGTGCCTCCCGTAATGACGCCCGACGTCATGTTTGTAAGCTTGCCGTCTCCACTGCTTTGGGCGACCAGAGATGTCCTGACGAAAAACTTCTCCCCATTCTCAAGTATCCAGACGTTGTAGATGAGGGCCGGACCATTGTTGTCGACGTAGTCCGACATGCCGCGCGTCCACTGCTCTTTCAACTTCGACCCGTTGATGACGGGGGCATCGCCCCCATAGATCCGCCGGATTTCGAAGAGCCGAGCTTGATGTCCCGGAATATCGCCAACATCGATGACATGTTGTTGGGTGTATGTCGTCTGAGTTGCCGGGGTATTATAGCTGACATGTTGCTTTTGTTGGGCCATGGCAACCGGAGCGGTCAGAGCCATTGCGAGAGCGATCGTCATTCCAAGCGCTATCTTGCGAACCATACGTGACCTCTCATGGAAACCAGCCAACCGCGAAGGAGTCGGCGGACGTTGTTTATTGAAGATGTCTCGATCAATCCGTCAGCGCTCGGCAGCGACCGAACTCCGCCAAAGCCGATATCACCGCATTTTACCGAGACCATTAAATTAGACCGATCGTCTAATACTTGGCTGCGAGCGATTTCGCTAATCACTCTTTATTGACGACGCTTTGTCGGGACACGTTTCCTGCCGCGAAGGCAGTCTCGATGCCCGACGTCAACGACGAAGGCGAGCGCCACGCGCGGATCAGATATCAGGACGTCTACGGCACCTGACCTGCGGACGCGCGAGCTGCAGCGAGAGCGACGCGCGCCGCGAGCGTGACCGGGCATGGGCGGCAGCGCGCCAGGCGCGGCAGCTCAATGCCGATTGCGAGGAGGAGATCGCGCGGCGGCACGGCGCCCGATCCCCGGAAAAATCACCGGACCGCACGGACGATGCGCGCTAACGATTTGAGGTGTCGCGACAATCGCCGCGGCGCCCGGTTTGTTTCTACTCCGCGGGTTGCAGGTTCGAATCCTGCCGGGATCGCCAGCCATTTCAATGCGATCCGCTCATGGCATCGACCCTGCAATTTGGGCTGTGCTGGAAATTTCAGCGTCCTAGGTCCGTAAGAACTCCGCCGGGCGTGTACTCGTAGTACTCTCATCGGCGGTCGAGACACCAATCGGCCCACGTCTCATCACGATTTTCCTCCGGACATGAACACAGTTCCACCTCGGTGCTGCGCTTAAAATCGCGGGGACAGCTCAGGAGGGGCGAGCGTATAAAGGATAGATGATGTGATGCGCAGGCTGCATGCTCATCCTTGGGAAGCTTAGGCTGCAATACCCACCTGCGTCCCGTTGAATGTTAGCTCGCCGAAGGGCGGATCCGCTCTCAAGGCGGGTGCCATTGCATTTGATACGGAGCACCAAATGGATTCCACGCTGAACGACAAGGTCGCGGAAGGGCGGCTCACGAGCTTGGAGCAGCAGCTCTTGAACCTCGCGCGCGAAGCGGGAGTCAGTCCTTCTGGCCCACCGATCGGCGTGAAGCCGCTTCGCGCGCCGCTGGCAGCGATTCATCGATTGGCGGATTGGCGACTCCTGGCTTTTGTCGGTTCTGTGTTGGCAGCGTCCATCGGTGGCGCCGTTTGGTGGTGGGTGTCCTCCGCCGATACGGCGATGATGCCCCCCTCAAAATCCACACCTCCGACACAAGCCGCGCCGAAAGACGTTGCGCCGACTGCCGTCGCACCTTCTTCCGACTTGGCGCAGCAGCTCCAACCGATGGCGCGCGATCTTGCTGCCCTAAGGCAGGTGGTTGAACAGCTTCAGGTGAGGCAAGAACAATTGGTCCGCGACAATGAAAACGTAGCGAGCCAACTCAAGGCGAGCCAGGCGGAAACGGCACGCAACAACAATATCATCGACCAGATAAAGGCGAACCAGCTTCAGATGGCGCGCGAAAGCGAAACAGTCACCGAGCGGCTCAACGCGAGCCAGGAACAACTGGCCCGTGTGATCGCCAACGCTTCCGAGCCAAAGGTGGTGGTGCCTGAAGAACCAAGGGTGATGCCTGAAGAGCCAGGGGTGATGCCCGAAGGGGCAAAGGTGAGCCCCGAACAGCCAAGGGCAATCCCCGAAGTACCGATGCCGCGTCCGCGGCGATCGACCAATGTTGCCCAGACGCACAAGCCGGCGCCACCTCCGGCGCGGCCGCGAACCAACAAACCGCAACCATCGGCATTTCCATGGTCAGTGCGCTAGAACCATGACGATTGCAGACGAGCATGATGCAGTCCCGGTGCAGGCCAGGCTTGTCGGCGCCTGAACGAGACGCCCGTAGTGCATGGGCGATCCAGTATTTGATTTTGCTGAATGTCAGAAATGTTTCTGTTCGCGGGTTGCCAGGTTCGAATTCTGCCGAGATCGCCACCCCACTCCCCCGATGAAACCATTTTCCAGAAGCCGCGAAGCCGGCCGGAAACAAAGGCGGCCTAGCCTCCTAGCATTGGACCAGAGGGGATTCGGTCATGTGGGATTTCATCAACGAATTGTATCGGGATTTTTGCCTGTCGCGCCTGCAGGAGATGCGGAAGCTCGAGCATCACGGCTGATCGGGCGGCGTATGGACAACGATCAGCCGCTGGCCGGCGCCATTCTGACGGCGATGGTGATTGCCGCGGTCGTGTGGGCAACACTTGGACCTCAGCCAGTGCACGAGAAGGTCAGTCACGAACACCACGCGATCGCCGGACGCTAGAGCCCGTATGACTACGGATCGCTCGAACCTTGGCCCCGGCCTTGCAGACATAACCCTACTGGGATTGCGGGCCCAGATTGAAACAGGGCGCCGCCGGGACAAGGCATTTCGAGCCCGGCGGCGTATTTTCTCGGGACGCGCGCATTGTCGGTGATCCGAACGGCGTGGCGGCACGCCACGGCCGATCCCTGCCCTTCGCTCTTTGCTCTTTTCAGCTGCCGCGCGCTGACTTGCTCGCGCACTCATCCGGATCATCGCTGACGCCACACCACCGGCACGAACAAGAGATCGTGGTCAGCATCGTCGACGAGCCGCTAGGCAATGAACGGTCATAATGACTTCGCCCCGCATGCCGCGTCAGATCGGGACGCGCAACGAAGGTCAGTTGGCAGCCGTACCGCTAACGACGCGTTCTAAGGCTCTCTTAACCACAAGCGCATGACGCGCGCGGGGCGATGGCGCGATTGCGCACCCATTCGCGTTGTACAGCACCATGCGTAGAACGGGTCATCTGATCGTCCTCGCCGCCTGTGGCGCGGCCATCCTCGCTGCGCCGATCCGAACCGCCGATGCACAAGAGGTGCAGGTCGGAACGCTTGCGTGCCGGGGTGGCCCTGACACCGGGTTCATCGTGGGCCCGATCACCAATCTCGATTGCGTATTGCACGTCGATAGCGCGCCGGACAGTCGCTTCGTTGTGGCCATCAGGAATCTCGGCGTGTTTATCGGCGATCAGGACGTCGCATTGACCTGGAAGGTGATGGGACCAGTGCCGTGGCTCGGGAGCGACGATCTCGCCGGTGGCTACACCCACCCCAGCGGCGCCGGCGTCAATGTGCTGGCCGGCGGCACCAATTCCCCTGTTACGCTGACTCCGTCGAACGAGCACAATGGGGCGGCCCAGCCAGTGAGGATCGAGAGCCTGGAGATACGGCCGATGGATCACTGATCACCGAGCGCGCGACCGCCAAAATGCACAACGCCGTCCGCTTGAAATATATGCGGACGGCGTTGGCCCTAGCCCCAGGAAGGTGATGCAAAATCCTGACGGCGCCAACTATGTACAATTTGTGCCAAAGGCGCATGTCCCAAATTGGCTATCACGGGACGCCCGAATTGGAACTCGTTGCCCGGGAATGCGGCAATTGCGCCTATGTGCGGTCCCCGCGCGCGATGCCGCGGCTTCGGCGCGTCCGTTCATGTGAGAGGCTTCACAACGGTATCGCAGACCGGGTGCTACACTGCAGGAATTCTTGCAGACATTTTTTCTGACCAGTTTCATGGCGAGACTTTTGACGGTTGCGGCAATCGCGCTTGCTGTTCTGGCGATGGTGCGTGGCCAGCCGAACACATTTGTTCCACTACCGACGAAGCCGATGCCGGCCGTTCTCATTCCGTGATGTCATGGGCCATATCGAACAGGCAATGTGTCTCATGCTGCTCTGTGGGTGCCTGAGTTCTTGTCCCGGATGGGCCTTCTACGAGATCGAGCTGTGGCGATATCGGCAGCGTGACGAGCTGACCTCGTGCGTAACGCAATGAAGTTCGTCGTACCGCAGCCTGGAGAACGCAGATCGCGTTTGAGCCGCGGCAAAATTCCGCGCGCAAAAAGCACAACGCCGCCCGCTTGAAATAAATGCGGACGGCGTTGGCCCTAGCCCCAGGAAGGTGGTGCAACATCCTGACACTCCATGTCTGCATGTCGGCCGCCAACGAGCATGGCCCAAATGGGCTATTTGAAGAAACAGAAACGAAGGTAGGTTAACTGCGGGGTGCCGGTGACGGTGCCCCACGACCAAAGTGTCAACTTGGCCTCAGCGTGGCCCACGCGCTGGGGCCTTTCTTTTTTGATGGTCACGGCCCGTCCGAAACCGCATTCGGTTCTTATCATTCAGCGCACGCAATTCTTCCGTAGTTCTCCGTGCGTGAACAAAGTTCCGATCGCGCTCGAGAGGCATGCTCGGTGCGTCGCCGGTTCCAATTCTCACTGTGATCGCTCGCGCCGCTTCGCGATTTCTTAATCGGCAATTGCTTCCTCTGGGAGATTGCGAGCGCCCGCGCTGTTCATCGATATTGGAATTGTCATGGAAGATTCCGTCCAGGTCCGTTGCACACGCTGCAAGAACGTTTTTCGCGATCGCGCGAGGCGACTGCAGAACGGTTACACGCGCCAGTGCCCGAGCTGCGAGATCGTCCTGTTCTTTGATGAGGACTCGCCCGATTCAAACATCCAGCGAGCGATGCGATTGGCGCGGCGCGCACGAAAGGAACTGCGTGAAAGCGAGGGCGGGAATCCGAGAAAGGCTGCAGCCGCTCCGCGGCAATATAGCGGCCGCTCGGTATCGAACGCCCGGGGCATCGAAGAAGAGGACGGCGATTGAGCCGCCGCCACTGGTGGCAGTTCGACTAACCGCCCAGGCCGACACCGGACGAAGCATTGTCAAGCCATTGGCGGGTCGACTCATCACTCCAGCCGGGAACCGCGAAGCGCGCCCGCGGCGTCACGTCCACGGACGAGCGAGCGGTTGCGGGTTGGCGTGCGTGGGAATGGCGCTTTGTTGCGGCGGTCGCCGAAGCGAACATGATGATCAACAGGCCAAGTGCCAAAACAATGCGCATCGCATTTGCTCCTGACGATCATCACGACCACGCCGAGAGTACGATCACCTCGTCCGTTTGCTCGGCGCGGCGACCGCGCCTGGCGGGCGTTCGGCCTCCGGCACCAGCCCATCGGTGATGAAACGGTCGGAGGCGTGGATGTCGACCTGCAGGAGGCGTCCCGGCCCGGGATTTTCGAACGTGTGGGCCGCATTCGGCGGCGCCACCACAACCGATCCGGCGGAGGCCTCGACGTCCCTGCCCTCGATCGTGAACCGCGCGCGTCCCTCGAGCACGACGAAGGTTTCAGCATACGGGTGCCGATGCAACGCCGGCCCCGGTCCGGGCGGCATATCGACGACGATCACCGAACTGTCGGATCCGCTGATCCGCCCCTCGATCTCGCTGGCAGATCCGAGCTGCCAGACCTTTAGCGCGTCGATCATGCCGTTCTCCAATCGCCGGATCAGGACCGTCGCTTGGCTTCGACGTAGCGCTTGAAATTGTCGAGGATGGCCTGCCAGCCGCCGCGCTGCTGCTCGACCGAATGGGTGTCCTCGCTGTCGAAGGAGACCTGCACCTTGACGCCGCCGGCCTCGGGCGTGAACCCGATCTGGGCGGTACGATCGCCGAACGAATATTCGAGCAGCCGGGGTGCCTCGACCCTGGTGTGTAGGTGCCGGCGAAATCGAACCCCATACTGCCGTCCTTGGCTTCCATCCGCGACGAGAAGGCGCCGCCGGCGCGCAGGTCGACGGTCGCGGCGGTGGTGTGCCAATCGTCGGAGGCCGCGTTCCACTGCTTGATGTCGTCGGGCGTGGTGTAGGCACGCCAGACATCCGCGATCTCCGCGGCAACGGTTGTTTCGACGGCAATCTTCATGTGCGTTCCTTCGTCCGTGTCACGTTGAGCCGATGCGCCCCGCGCGTCCGGCGGCGGCGCTGGACCGCGGACACTCTACTAGGGCCACTCGCAGCGATCCACAAAGGCGCCCTCAGGACCAGATCGTCGCACCTGCGCGGACCGCCGTGAACATGAGGAGACCGGGCACGCCATTCAACGAACCAAATGGTGCGCGGCCGGCACAAGAATTTCGTCAGGAATGACCGTGTAAGGAAGGCGATCCAACGCCCGGAGAGGACGCCATGCGGAACCTGAACACTGTCCTGAGCAAGCTCAACGACCGCCTGCTGCGGCTCGAAGGCGAGTTGTTCGTGCTGCGATCGATCGCCCGGGCCGCCCTTACCGCCGGCGACGAGTCCGCCGTCCGCACCCGCAAACTGCTCGAAGGCGCCAGGCTTGCACTATCGGACGAGGCCGAACGTCCGCTGGACGCGGCAACCGAGAAATACGTCGCCGCAGCGATCGCCATGGTCGAGGAACTGCTCGAAAATCCCCGCGAGGCAGCGCCGCTGTTCCGCGTGATCGACGGCGGCAAGCGGGACGATTAGCACACGCCTAGCCCGCGGCTTGTACGGCCGCATGATACGCCTCGATCGTCACCTTTGCTCTGACGGCGACATCCGCGGCCGTCATGCCCGGCTTGTAAAGGCTGCTGCCGAGGCCGAAGGCGCGGACCCCCGCCTTCACATATTCAACGAAATTCTGATCCGAGACGCCGCCGACCGCCGCGATCATCAGACCCGGCGGCAGCACGGCGCGGATCGCGGCAATGCCGGAGGCGCCGAGCACGCTGGCCGGGAAGAATTTCAGGCCCGAGGCGCCCGTGCGTGCCGCGAGCAGCGCTTCGGTCGGCGAGAACACGCCGGGCATCGTGACCATCGCGTGGTCCCGGGCCCGCCGCAACACATCGACATCGACATTCGGCGACACCATGAGGCGGCCGCCGGCGTCGTGCAGGCGATCGACGTCTGCGGTGGTGAGCACCGTGCCGGCACCGATCAGGACATCGGCCGGCGCCCGCTTCACCGCGATCTCGATCGAACGGAACGGCTCGGGCGAGTTCAGCGGAATCTCGATCGCGGCCATGCCTGCCTCGAGCAGCGCGCTCACAATACCCAGGACCTCGTCCGGCTTGACGCCGCGCAGGATCGCAACCAGCGGACGCTTCATCGGCGGAAACGGAATGCTCATGGCTGATCCCCTTCACTTCTTCCAGATCGCCGCCGCTGCGCCAGCGAGCCCGCGGCGAACCGCCTCCTCCGCGTCCACGATGTTGACCGGAATCGAAAGGCGTTCGAGCGCGATTTGATAGAGCTGCTGCAGGCGGCCTGATGCAATCAGCGTGACCGGCGTTGCCGGTTCCCGTTCCGCAAGCCCCGCCGCGAGCTCAACCCCGATCAACGTGCCCGAGATCGTCTCGCGCGCCGCCTGGGCGCTGCCGCCAAACAGCAGTTGCCGGGATCGCACGCGAAACAGCAGATTGGCGGATAGCGCCGGCGCCGCGAACGCCTCCGCGACGGCCGAGCGGAACGCATCGCCGTCAACCGCCTCCGCGGCGCCCGCAACGGCGTGTGACAGGATGGTGTCGCGTGCGATCGCGCTGAACAACTCGCCGGTCATGAAGGTCCCAAAGCGTTCGACCGTCCCGCCACGCAGGCGCACCCATTTGGAATGGGTTCCCGGCATGCAAACCAAGGCCTCGCCCGGCGCGTCGAGACCGAGCGCACCGAGCAGCTGGGTCTCTTCGCCGCGCATCACGTCGGGGATTTTGGCATCGCGCTGCGCGATCCCTGGCAATATGCGGATGTCGCGCGCCTGACCGCCGACCACGACCGCATGTGTGAGGACGTCGGAGAGATGCGCCGGCGTGTCGATATAGCCGGCCTCGACCCAGCCCTGCCGCGCACCCGCCATGCCGCAGATCACGACCGGCAAATCGGCCGCCACGCCGAGCGCGTCGAGATGGGATTGCAGCACGGACGCAAAGCCGGTCTTAGAGCCGTTCTTGGCGGCTGCGGTCATGCCCTCGTCGCTGCGGCGCTCGCCGAGCGCCTGGCCCACCGCGTCGATCAGCCAGAGGCGGAAGCTGCTGGTGCCCCAATCGACCGCGACATAGCAAGGCCCGCTCATCGAGCTCTGTTCCAAGCTTTCAGGTTCCGGCGCGACAACGCCGCTGCCCGGACCCGATAACGGCGTTCATCGCGCGGCGCAAGGTGCGCTGCGCGCCAGCAAATGGCGCAGGCCGTGATCGACCGGGCCGCCGACGCCATCAACGTCGCAGCACGCGCAAGCACGCCCGTCAGCCCCGGCTCGCATCAGTGAAGACGCGGATCGACTACCGCGCGCCCTTCAGCGTACAGGAGGTCGTGCAGGTCGTTACATTGCCGCGGTCACATTTGATGCAGACGTTAACGCACTGATCCATGACCTTGGGATTGTACTGACTATAAAGATTGGCCGCACAGCTGTTGGTCGATCCCGTGACCTCCGGGTCGGACCAGCAAGCGGACAGTAAAAGTGCTGCGGCACTGAAAATGGCGACCTTGCGCATAAGGCCTCCTGCCACGCCTAAACCCCCAGTAACCTTGATGGGTTAGGTTAAATTCGGGTTTCAATTGCGACCTTATTCGGAAGCAGTATTGCTTATCCACCGGACATTTCCCCAAGGTCCGGGCCCACACCGGCAAGGCCGCCAGGCGACCCCGCCTGGCGGCTTTGTTGCCAAGCAATGCACAAGGATAGCAGCAAGATGGCCCGAAAGCCGCGCTGGTCGTTCAAGGAGGACCGACGACTGATGGAACTGGCGCGCTCCTCGAAGTCGTTGGAAGAGGTCGTGAAGGCGACCGGCCGTTCGCCGGAGCGAATCAAGAAGATGGCGATGCGCCTCGGCCTGTCGATCAAGCCGCGCAGCACCGCCAAGAAGTAACTGACCAGCCGCCGCAGGGGTGGCCCGGCCAATTACGGTTCCGGACAATCGTCCTTCGCCCGCACCGGAATCGCCTCCCGCACCGGGATCGCCTTCACCTCAGCATCCGCCTCGGTCGCACGGGTGCACGTGGTCAGCACGAAGGCCACCCGGTTGCACTGCCATTCCGGCCCAAGCCCCGCGCTGGACACCGGCTCGGGCGACGCCAGCGTCAGCAATAGATACGCGACCAAAACGCCACCCGCCGCGCCTGCGGCAGCCAGCGCCGCGCCCTTTCCGGACCACAGCTTCGACATCATGGCCTTGGTTCCCGCCGATCCCTGGGGATAGATGACACTGCCCACCTGTCCACCTGTGACTGGAATCACAATCAGGACCAAACAGTTCAGGCTGAGTCTTTACGCTGGATGTGGGGTCGATATTGCACTGCCGCAAGACAGGGTCAGCGTGCGGGCTCGATCACATTACAGTTGGTCCGGCCCGACATCAGGCAGTCCTGCAGCTTGCTTGCCGCGGTGAGCTCATGCGCGAGCCACAGACCGACTCCGAGCATGACCACTGCGACCAGCAGTCCGATCAGCGCGCCACGGCGGCTGCCACCGTCTTCGGATTCGCTCATGCTCGCTTCGGTTCCAGATTGCGCTCGTCTCGCATCATGACCGTTTGCACGGTGGCGTGCGATCAATTCTGCAACAGTCGCACAATGAAATGCGCGGTCGCAGCTCGCGGCGCTGTAATTCCGTTGCGGGCTTCCGCGACTCGCGAAAAACTGCTCGCTGAAGTGGAGCGCGTGTGCGGGGCGTGCCGGTGAGCGAACAACAAGCGACCTACGACTATCAGCGTTACAGGCAGCTGCTCTCGGAAGCTGTCGACGAGACCAGCCGGCTACGGCTGATCACCCTCCTGATCACGGAAAAGGCCCGCGACAGGCTGGAAGCCCAGCGCGCCTCGGACCGCAACGCGATGACCGCCGAGACGGTCGCCAGGGTTCTGGGCAACGGGCGGCGCGAGCAGTTCCAGCGCGGCTAGAGTTTTCGGCAGCTTCGGTGACCAACCACTCACCACGCCGGCATCGGACGCGTGCGAACACCGCGATCGGTCATTTGCTGTCCGCTCATATCTCCTTTGCTCCACAGCCCTCCGTTCACCACTGGCCTTTTCGTCGCCGTTCACTTATTGAAACGCCGAACCAACCCCATCCATCACCCGAATAGAAAGCAGCAAGGCTTCGTCTATGAGTGGCTTCAAGGAACCAGGTTTTTTCGACCGCCAGAAAGCGGCCCTACAGGCGCGGCAAGACCTCCTCAACAAGTTTCGCTCCCAGCCGGGTGCTGACGATCCGGCCGTGAAGGCGCGTGCCGAAGAGCGCGCGGCGATCGCCGACCGCCGCGCCAAGGCCAAGGAAGCCCGTGAAATCGAGAAGGCTGAGCAGAAGCGCCGCGAGGAAGAGGCCGCCGCAGCCGAGGCCGCGCGGATCGCACGGGAAAGGGAAGAGGAAACCGCAAAACTGGCCGCGCTCGAGGCCGATCAGAAGGCCAAGCGCGACGCCCGCTACGCGGCACGCAAGGAGCGCGGCAAGAAGAAGCGCTAAGGCGTAACCAGGCCCGCCACCATGGCGGGCCTGCGAATGATGAGCGGTGGCGGCGGTCAGTTCTTCTTCATGCCGTCGTCTTTCTTCATCATCGCGCCGCCGTCCTTCTTCATGGCGTCGTCCTTCTTCATCATGCCACCATCCTTCTTCATGGCATCCTTGGACATCGTGTCTTCCTTCTTCATCGCGTCGTCCTTGCCCATCTTGTCCTGAGCGAAGGCGGCCGGCGCCAGCGCCAGGCTGAACGAGAGCAGCGCGGCGGAAAGGCCGAGGCGGGTCTTGGTGGTCATGTTGATGATCCCTTGTGTGGTCGAATGTGAGCGCGACGACTTGCCGCTGTCTACTCGACGCACTTGCGCCGGCCGTTGTTACCTTCAATAACAAATTCTTGAAGCATCGCGGCGCGGACGCCCGACGGTTCGTCACGTGAGGGTTGGAGTCGCGACGCCGGCGCACAGTGTGCGCCGCAACAACGCCAGGACTTGCGATCAGGACTTGCGACCAGGACTTGCGGCCACATGTCGGCTCGCACTATCAGGGCGCCTCGAACTATCAGACTAGAGAATGTTCAGGTGAAGACCGGCTAAGCTGAAGCGCCGCGCCGGCCTAACAGCCACTCAAGAAGCTTTCAGGGGAAGAAACCATGCTCACACGTCGCCACGTCCTCGCTTCCGCCCTCGCCGCACCCGCCATCCTGCGGATGGGCATCGGGACCGCGCATGCCGCCACCACCCTGAAGATCTCGCACCAGTTCCCCGGCGGCACGATCGACAAGGGCGACTTCCGCGACCGGCTGTGCCGGATGTTCGCAGCCGAGATCGCCAAGCGTTCGGGCGGCGACCTCGCCGCCGAGATCTATCCGAACTCGTCGCTGATCAAGACCAACGCGCAGTTCTCGGCGATGCGCAAGGGCGCGCTCGACCTCAGCCTCTATCCGATGCCCTACGCCGGCGGCGAATTGCCGGAGACCAATATCGGCCTGATGCCGGGCCTGGTCACGACCTACGACCAGGGCCTGCGCTGGAAGAAGGAGCCGGTCGGCAAGGCATTGAGCGACTTCCTCGCCGACAAGGGCATTCTTTTGATCTCCTGGGTCTGGCAGGCCGGCGGCGTCGCCAGCCGCTCCAAGTCGATTGTGGCCCCCGAAGACGCCAAGAGCCTGAAGGTGCGCGGCGGCTCGCGCGAGATGGACATGGTGCTGCAGACCGCCGGCGCCGCCGTGCTGTCGGTGCCGTCCAACGAGCTCTACGCCGCGATGCAGACCGGCGCCTGCGATGCCGGCATTACCTCCTCCACCAGCCTGATCTCGTTCCGCCTCGAGGAGGTAGCGAAGTCGCTGACCTCCGGCGCCGGCGCCTCCTACTGGTTCATGCTGGAGCCGCTGATGATGTCGAAGGCGATCTTCGACAAGCTGCCGAAGAACCAGCAGGACATCATCCTCACGGTCGGCGCCGAGCTCGAGGCGTTCGGCCGCAAGGGTGCGCAGGACGACGACGTCGAGGTCACCAAGGTCTACGAGAAGGCCGGCGCCAAGGTGAGCGCGCTCGATGCCGCCATTGTCGGCAAGTGGCGCGACATCGCGCGCGATACCGCCTGGAAGGACTACGGCGCCAAGACGGCGACGGCCGCCAACCTGCTCAAGCTCGCAAGCGACGTCTCCGCATGATCCATGGTCCGGTCGCGGATCAGGACGAAAGCGCAAGCCTGGCCGCGGGCAACACGCTCGTGGCGATACTCGAGCGCGCGCTGTCCGTCTGTAACAACATCATCGTGGCGTTCGCCGCGCTCGCCTTGATCGCGGCCTGCGCGATCCTGAGCTACAGCGTACTCGGCCGCGCCGTGTTTCACATGGCAAACTACTGGCAGGACGAGGCTGCCGTGTTCCTGCTGGTCGGCGCCACCTTCATGACCTCGGCCTATGTGCAGAGCCAGCGCGGCCATGTCAGCATCGAGGCGTTCGTCGGCCTGCTCTCGCCGCGGGCCAACAGCATCCGGCTGTGGCTGGTCGACGTCGCGAGCTTCGCGTTCTGCGCCTTCTTCGCCTGGAAGTCCTGGACCCTGGCGCACGAGGCCTATGTCGACGGCCAGGTGTCCAACTCGATGTGGTCGCCGCCGCTCGCCATTCCCTATGTGCTGATGGCACTGGGCATGACGCTGCTCTGCGTCCAGATCCTCTTGCAAATCATCCTTCCGTTGACCGGTGGCGCGCGCCGATGACCGTGTTTGGTATTGGCATCTCCTACGGACTAGCCACTCTGTTTGCGATGTTCTCCGGCATGCCGATCGCGTTCGCGCTCGGCGCGGTCGCCGTCGTGTTCATGGCGATCTTCATGCCGGCGGCCTCGCTCGATACGGTGACGCAGAACGTCTACGAGGAGATGGCCTCGATCACGCTGCTGTCGATCCCGCTGTTCATCCTGAAGGGCGCGGCGATCGGCAAATCGCGCGCCGGCCAGGATCTCTATTCGGCGCTGCATGCCTGGCTGCACCGCGTGCCCGGCGGCCTCGGCGTCGCCAACGTGTTCGCCTGCGCGCTGTTCGCGGCGATGGCCGGCTCCTCGCCCGCGACCTGCTCGGCGATCGGCTCGGCCGGCATCCCAGAGATGCGCAAGCGCGGCTATTCCGGCGGCTTTGCCGCCGGAATCATTGCCGCCGGCGGCACGCTCGGCATCCTGCTGCCGCCGTCGATCACGATGATCCTGTTCGCCGTCGCCGCCGAGAAATCGCTGGGGCGGCTGTTCCTCGCCGGCATCGGCCCCGGACTGCTGCTCGTGACGCTGTTCGGCGTCTATGCCGTGTATCGCTTCCGCAAGGAATACGCGATGGCGCGCGCCGTCTATGACGCGACCGGCAAGGACGCCGCGATCCTGCAGCACGAAGAATTCACCATGGCCGAGCGCTTCAGCGCACTGCCGCGCGTGATCCCGTTCGTGCTGCTGTTGACCGGCGTCATGATCGCGCTCTATGGCGGCTACGCCACGCCGTCGGAAACCGCCGGCCTCGGCGGGCTCTTGGCGCTGGCGCTGATCGCGGTGATCTACAGCGTGTGGAAGCCGAGCGACCTGTCGCCGATCCTGAAATCGACCATCCGCGAATCCACCATGCTGATGCTGATCATCGGCATGTCGCTGCTCTATTCCTACGTGATGAGCTATCTGCACATCTCGCAGTCAGCGGCGGAGGCGATCGTCGCGATGCACCTGCCGCGCTGGGAGCTGCTGTTTGCGATCCTCGTGATGGTGATCGTGCTTGGCTTCTTCCTGCCGCCGGTCTCGATCATCCTGATGACCGCGCCGATCATCCTGCCGCCGCTTCGTGCGGCCAATTTCGACATCATCTGGTTCGGCGTCGTCATGACGATCGTGATGGAGATGGGCCTGATCCACCCGCCGGTCGGCCTCAACATCTTCGTCATCCGCAACGTCGCGCCGGACATTCCGCTAAGCGAAGTGATCTGGGGCACGCTGCCGTTCGTGCTGCTGATGATGTTCGCGGTGCTGCTGCTCTGCTTCTTCCCGGAGATCTCGACCTGGCTGCCAAATCTGGTGATGGGGCCGGACGGCGGGCGCTAGTTAGAGCGAAGCGGATGCCGGCTCGCGTGGGGCAAACGCGTCAAGACAAGCGCCTCAGGCCGCCGCCTGCTCGCTTGCCGTTTCCCTTGCCGCCAGGGCCTTCTCGATCCGGCGGACCAGCAACGCCGTCGGACGCCCCTCCCGCTGCAGCCGGCGGAGCTCGTTCCAGAGCCTGATGATGTCCCGGTCTCTCTCGGCGTCCATGCTGGCTCCTCCCGGAGCGCATCAATATGAACGAAACAAGAACATAATTCAAGGCCAAAGCGAACCGTCTTGCCGAACGGGGAGCGGCTCAGGGATAGCCGTCACCTGGCGTATCGACCTCGACCACATCGATGCGCGACACCGATTTGCCTTTGCGCAGCTCCTCGTAGGACGTCTCCGCGCTCAGGCAGAACAGCGTCCGGCGATCGGCGCCGCCGAGCGCACAGGCAAGCGCGCGGCGGCCGGCGACGCCGATACGCTCACGCTCCACACCATCGCGATCGATCCGGACAAAGGCATCTTCCGTGAACGATGCGACCCAGACCGCGCCGTCGCGATCAAGGCAGATGCCGTCGGGATCGTTGATGCGGCCGAGCCGCCCGCGCAAATGCAGGCTACCGTCCGCCACGATGTCGTAGTCGGCGAGGCAGGCGCCATCCATTTCGGCGACGACGAGCCGGCGGTGGTCGGAGGAAACCGCAATGCCGTTGGGAAAGCGCAAGCCGTCCGCGACGACGCGGGCGCTGCCATCAGGCATCACGAGGATGATCCGGCCGACAGCGCCGCGGCCCTCTGGTGGCGGCAGGTTGAAGCCGAGATCACCGACATAGGCGCGCCCCTGCCCGTCGATGATCATGTCGTCGATCGTGCCGGTCGCGACCTCGGAGAGGTCGGCATAGAGCGACAGCGCCCCATCGCTCAACCGCAGCAGCCGCTTTTTGAACATCGTCAGCACGACAATGTCGCCATCGGGCAGCACGCCGAGACCACACGGCGTGTCGTCGGCCACCGCGGCATGCTCCTGCAGCTCGCCCGACGGGCTGATGCTGAGCAGCGTCCGTGCCATGCAGTCGACGAACCAGAGCCGCCCGCGATGCCAGCGCGGGCCCTCGAAATAGCGGCCGCCGTCATGGATGGTGGTGAGGCGAGCGGTCATGACCGACCGGCCAGTAATGACTGTTCAATCAGTGACATCGGTCCCCCTCGCGACGCGCTCGGCCGCGAGGATACAACCCAGGAGGGATAGGTCAAAGCGTGTGGCGGCCGCGCCTCACTGCCCGAGAGAACCCCGGTTCCCGCGGGTTCCACACGTCACATTCCATATTTCGCCGTGTTTTCCCTGTTGAGTTGCAGCAGCGTTAACACTCGAGAATCGAGGGTAGTGGTAATTTGCGGCCGTTGTGCCGCGTACGACGCGTTCCGTTTGTGCCTGATGCTTTCAGGGGGGCCAGGGAATGAACCGTTGCCTACGTCCGCTGGCGTGCTTCGCCACCGCCGCCGCGCTTGCGCTGCTTCCGGTCCAGGCGACCGCCAAGCCGCATCACCAGCACCAGGCCAAGAGCGGCCACGCCGACAAGAAGGCGCACGGGGCCAAATCCGCACGCGAGAGCACCTCCGGCAAGCGCCGGCATGCCAGGCACGGCGTCGACAAACGCAAATCGGCCAAAGCAAAATCGAGCACCAAAACTGAGACCTCGAAGGTTTCAGAGCCCGAGAAACCCGCTGGGCCGCAATTGTCCGGCGATCTCGCCACTATCAGGGACGCGATCGTCGCTGCACGCAGGGGCAAGACCAGCGAGGCGACCGATATCCAGGCGAAGATCACCGACCCGGTCGGGCGGAAGCTCGTCGAGTGGTATCTGCTGCGCCACTCCGAGTCGAACGCGCCTTACAGCCGCTATGCGGCGTTCGTCACCACCAACCCGGACTGGCCAAGCGTCACGCTGCTGCGCCGCCGAGCCGAGGCACGGATCTGGCAGGAGCGCAGCGATCCGGCCACGGTGCACGGCTTCACCCTCGATCAGCCAATCAGTGCCAAGGGCAAGTTTGCGCTCGCCCGCACCCTGCTCGCCGAAGGCGACCGCGACGGCGCCACCAAGCTGGTGCGCGAGGCCTGGCGCACGGAGGATTTGTCCGACCGCACCGAGAGCGACGCCTATGACGCATTCAAGGACCTGTTGACGCGCGACGATCATCGCGCGCGCATGGACAAGCGGATCGGCGCCAAGGACCTCGCCGCCGCCAGGCGCGCGGCGCAGCGGCTCGGCAGCGACGAGCTGGCGATCGTGAAGGCCTGCGGCGCGGTTCGCGGACAATCCAGCAAGGCAGAGGACACACTCAACGACGTGCCGGCGGATGCCCGCAGCGACCTCGGCTACACGCTGTGCCGGATCCAGTGGCTGCTCGCGAAGAACAGGATCGACGATGCGGCGCGCGTGGCGATTGCAGCCGCCCCCGACACGATGGCGCAGCAGGACACCGACCAATGGTGGCGCGAGCGCCGCATCCTCTCCCGCAAGCTGCTCGACCAGGGCCAATACCAGACGGCCTATGACGTGATCCGCCCGGCGGCGGCGCCGGACAACCCCTATTACCGCTCCGACATGCACTTCATGCGCGGCTGGATCGCGCTGCGTTATCTCAACGACGCCAAGACCGCCGCGGCGCATTTCGCGCGGATCGACGAGGGCCAGACCAATCCGACCGTGCTGGCGCGCGCCGCCTATTGGCGCGGCCGCGCCGCCGAGGCACTCGGCAACACCGCGGCAATGCGGGCCGACTACCAGGCCGCGGCGCGTTACCCGACCGCCTATTACGGTCAGCTCGCACTGGCCAAGCTCGGCCGAGACGGCGTCGAGCTGCGCGCGCCCTCGCCTGCAGCGAGCGCCGGCAGCACCGCCGCCGACGAGCGGGTCCGCGCCGCCGACATGCTCTATGCGATCGGCGAGCCCGACATCGTGCTCTATTTCGCCGCCGACCTCGCCGAGGAAAGCACAGATGTCGGCATGCTCGAGGCGCTCGGCGAGCTCACCGGCCGCCGCAACGATGCCCGCGCCATGCTGCAGATCGGCAAGATCGCGCTCGGCCGCGGCTTTGCCTTCGACCATTACGCCTTCCCGGTCATCGGCATTCCCAAGCACACCCCGATCGCCCCCGATATCGGGCGCAGCATGACCTACTCGATCGCGCGCACCGAAAGCGCATTCGACCAGCGCGACAAGTCGCCGGCCAACGCTGTCGGCCTGATGCAGGTGACGCCGGAGGCCGGCCGCGACACCGCAAAGCGTTTCGGCGTCAGCTATGACTGGAGCAGGATGGTCTCCGATCCCGTCTACAACACCCAGATGGGTGCGGCCGAATTGAGCGCGCTGCTGTCGGAATATCGCAACTGCCACATCATGACGTTTGCCGGCTACAACGCCGGCCGCGGCCGCGTCCGCGACTGGGTCAAGGCCTATGGCGACCCGCGCGATCCCAACGTCGATCCAGTCGACTGGGTCGAGCGGATTCCGATCTCGGAGACGCGCAATTACGTGCAGCGCGTGATGGAGAATTTCGCGGTCTATCGTGTGCGCTTCGATGACGCCGGCACGGCGATGGCGAAGAACGGCGAGCACGTCGTGACGCAGGAGAGCAACGCGGCACCGGCGCAGTAAGCGCCGCCGTCACGGCAGGCCAGCGGTCGCGCGACTGTGCGCGATCGAGGGATCACCGGCCTCGCTCGGCGCCCCAGGCCAGCGCCCGGGCGGTGGTCGCTTCAACGAACGCGCTCTTGCCGTTGCGATACGCGGCGATGTCGTCCCTGGACGTGCAGGCGAGTTCGCGCTTGACGTCCGCGTAGGCGCGCGCGGCCTCGGGATGGGCGCGGAGATAATCGCGAAACAAAATCAGTTGCTGCCAACGGGGGTGGGACAGCGGCATCACGTGGACATGGTGGGTCCAGGGCCCGGGCGGTCCCTTGCGGAAGAACAGCTCGCCCGGCAGCCATGACTCGTACTGCGGCATATAGATGTAACCGAGCGTGGCCATCGGCTCGACATAGCGATGTTGCACGTCGTCAAAATTTGGCACACCAACCAGCAGGTCGATGATCGGTTTGGACGGCAACCCCGGCACCGCCGTGCTGCCGATATGCTCGACCGCGAGCGCAAGACCTCCGAGCGCAGCCTCGATCCTCGCGCGCTCCTGATCGAACAACGCCGGCCAGTTAGGATCATAGGCGGAGACAACGATCGCCCCTGCGCCGTATTTCTCCATGAGCTGTCCTTATCGTATGCGTGCCTGAATCGCCGACGGTGCTCAATCCACCTTCACATTGGCGGCCTTGATCATCGGCCACCATTTTGCGATTTCGGCCTTCTGCCAGGTGCCGAGCGCCTCCGGTGTGAGCTGATCCTTCGGCGGCATCTGCAGGCCGAGATTCTCGAGCTGCTTCTGCACGGCGGGGTCGGCCAATGCCTCGACCGCGGCGGCGTTGAGCTTGGCCACGATCTCCTTCGGCGTGCCCTTCGGCACCCAGAGGCCGGACCACAGCGTCATGTGGAAGCCCGGCAGGCCAGCCTCATCGACGGTCGGCACGTCGGGCGCATTGGCGACCCGCTTGGAATCGGTGACCGCATAGGCGCGGATATTGCCGGCGCGGACCTGGTTGATCGAGTTCGATGTCTGGTCGACGATGATGTCGATCTGGCCGGCGACGAGGTCGTTCAGCGCCGGCCCGGTGCCGCGATACGGCACGTATTGCAGCTTGATGCCGGAGACGTTCTCGAAATAGAGCCCGGCGATATGGCTGCCGCTGCCGGCGCCGGCGGTGCCCGCGGTCGGCGGCGCCGGCCGCGACTTCAGCCACTCCAGCAATTCCTTCAGCGACTTCGCCGGCACGGCGTTCTTGCTGACGATGATCATCGGATTGCTCGGCAGCAGCACCACGGGCTCGAGGTCAGCGACGAGGTCGTAGCCGAGCTTGTAGATCGCGCCGTTCGCGACATGAGTGCCGAGATGGCCGAACGAGACGGTGTAGCCGTCGGGCGCCGCGCGCACCGCGCGGCCGACGCCGATCGAGCCGCCCGCTCCGGTCACGTTCTCGATCAGCAGCACCTCGCCGAGCGACTGCTTCATGCGCTCGCCGAGGATGCGCGCCATCGCATCCGACGGACCGCCGGCGGCGAACGGCACCACGATGGTGATCGGATGCGCCGGATAGGTTTCCGCGAAACTGGCCCCCGTGAACGCCAACATCGCCAACACGGCCAGAACCAGCTTCCGCATCATGCTCTCCCTCAATCTTCTTTGTTCTATCATTTTTGAAGGGCCACCTTTCGACAAGATGGCCCTTCGGATGAGGCGTCAGAACTGCGCGAAGTCGATCGGCTTGTGCCGGTCCAGCGTGCGGGTGACCGGCGGTAGCGGGTATTTCAGGCCGCTGGCGCAATTGAACAGCATCACGCGGTCGCTCTTCGAGACACGGCCGTCGGCGAGGCTCTGCGTGTAGGCGGCATAGGTCGCGGCGCCCTCGGGGCACAGCAACAGCCCCTCCTCGCGCGCGACCTCGTTCAGCGCAGCGGTGATCTTGTCGTCATCGACGGCGATCGCAAATCCCTTGCTGTCACGCACCGCGCGCAAAATGAGGAAGTCGCCGATCGCCTGCGGCACGCGGATGCCGGAAGCGATGGTATGAGCGTCCTCCCAGCGCGCCGCATGCTCGGTGCCCGCCTCATAGGCCCGCACCATCGGCGCGCAGCCGGAGGCCTGCACCGCGACCATGCGCGGGCGCTTTGATCCGATGAAGCCGATCTTCTCGAGCTCGTCGAACGCCTTCCACATCCCGATCAGGCCGGTGCCGCCGCCGGTCGGATAGAAGATCACGTCGGGCACGTCCCAGCCGAGCTGCTCGGCGAGCTCGAGGCCCATCGTCTTCTTGCCCTCGATCCGGTACGGCTCCTTCAAGGTCGAGGTATCGAACCAGCCGACCTTGGCTTTCCCCTCGCCGACGATCTTGCCGCAATCGTCGATATAACCGTTGACGCGATAGACCGTCGCACCCTGCAGCTCGATCTCGCTGACATTGACCTCCGGCGTATCCGCCGGGCAGAAGATCGTGGTCTTGATGCCGCAGGAGGTGGCGTAGGCGGCCAGCGCCGCGCCGGCATTGCCGTTGGTCGGCATGGCCATGTGCTTGATACCGAGCGCCTTGCCCATCGACACCGCCATCACGAGGCCGCGCGCCTTGAACGAGCCGGTCGGCAGCCGCCCCTCATCCTTGACGATGATCTCGCCGCCGCCAAGCTTGGCAGAAAGCCTCGGCAACCGGATCAGCGGCGTCGTGACTTCGCCGAGGCTGACGATGTCCTTGCATTGGCGCACCGGCAGCAGCTCGCGATAGCGCCACAAATCGGCCGGACGCCCGGCCAGCGCGTCTTTCGTCAGCGCCTTCTTCACGCCGGCCAGATCGTAGCGCACCAGCAGCGGCTTGCCGGCCTTGGACAGGTTGTGCACCTGGTCGGCCGGATAGTGATCGCCCTCCATCGCGCATTCGAGGTGGGTGACGAAGGTCGGACGTTCGATGGTGAGGTTGTCGTTGTCTTTCACTGGATCTCCTCTTTCTTGTTCTTTGTGAATTCTTCACTGCCGGACCCGTCACCCTGAGGAGGCCGCGAAGCGGCCGTCTCGAAGGGCGACAGGCCCCGCCGCTCGATCCGGGCCGTGCATCCTTCGAGGCTCGCTGCGCTCGCACCTCAGGATGACGGGAGTTCCATCTGCGACGCGTCCGCTTGTTAGATATTCAGCACGCGCCCGTAGGCGTCGAGCACCGCTTCCTTCATCATTTCCGACAGGGTCGGATGCGGGAACACAGTGTGCATCAATTCCTCTTCCGTGGTCTCCAGATTCATCGCCACGACATAGCCCTGGATCAGCTCGGTGACTTCGGCGCCGATCATGTGCGCGCCGAGCAGCTGGCCGGTCTTCTTGTCGAACACCACCTTGACGAGGCCCTGGTCCTCGCCGAGCGCGATCGCCTTGCCATTGCCGACGAACGGGAAGCGGCCGACGCGGATCTCGCGGCCGCCTTCCTTGGCCTTGGCTTCGGTCAGGCCGACCGAAGCGACCTGCGGGTTGCAGTAGGTGCAGCCCGGAATCATCAGCTTGTCCATCGGGTGCGGATGCAGGCCCTTGATCGCCTCGATGCAGATCACGCCCTCATGCTCGGCCTTGTGCGCGAGCATCGGCGGTCCCGCGACGTCGCCGATCGCGTAGATGCCGGGGATGTTGGTCTTGCCGAGACCGTCGATCACGATACAGCCGCGGTCGGTTTTGACGCCGAGCTTCTCCAGCCCGAGATTCTCGATATTGCCGACCACGCCGACCGCCGAGATCACGCGCTCGAATTCCTTGGCCTGCGGCGGGCCCTTGCCGTCGTCGATGGTCGCGACCACGCTGTCGGCCTTCTTCTCGAGTTTTGTCACCTTGGTCGAAGACATGATCTTGATGCCCATCTTCTCGAAGCGCTTGCGCGCGAGGCCCGCGATCTCGGCATCCTCGACGGGGAGGATCTGCGGCAGCACCTCGACCACGGTGACGTCGGCGCCCATGGTGTGGAAGAACGAGGCGAATTCGATGCCGATCGCGCCCGAGCCGACCACCAAAAGCGACTTCGGCATCCGCTCCGGCACCATTGCCTCGAAATAGGTCCAGATCAGCTTCTTGTCGGGCTCGAGCCCCGGCAGCACACGCGGCCGCGCGCCGGTCGCGATGATGATGTGCTTGGCCTGATAGCTGCCCTCGCCGCTCGTGCCCTTCGGCGCCTCGACCGCCGACTTCTTCACCGTGATCTTGCCGGGCGCATCGATCGTCGCATCGCCCCAGATTACCGTGACCTTGTTCTTCTTCATCAGGAAGCCGACGCCGTCGTTGAGGCGCTTCGAGACGCCGCGGGAGCGCTGCACCACCGCCTTCGGATCGAACGAGACATTGTCTGCCGACAGCCCGTAATCCTTGGCGTGCTGCATGTAGTGGTAGATCTCGGCCGAGCGCAGCAGCGCCTTGGTCGGGATGCAGCCCCAGTTCAGGCAGATGCCGCCGAGATAGGATTTCTCCACGATCGCGGTCTTGAAGCCGAGTTGCGCGGCGCGGATCGCGGTCACGTAGCCGCCGGGGCCGGAGCCGATGATGATGACGTCGAAAGATGTGTCGGCCATGGCGGCTCCCGTTCAACTCAACCTGTGGCGCCGCGGGCGCGGCTTCTTGCGATCAATGTCCTGACCAGCCATTCGAGCCCGACCACCACGGCCATGATGACCAGGGCCGTCAGCACGATGGGCTGGGCGATGTTCCGCGCCAGCTGTTCGCCGGCGAAGAACGCAGAGTGCAGCAAATCCAGCCCGACCGGATTGAGCACCAGCGCGGCGGACAACAGCAGCGAGATCCAGGGCCAGCGCGTGCGAACCGTGCCGGCCATTCATCTGTACTCCTGCCATACCGCGCCGAGCACAACGGACCACACCAGCGCCAGCACGCCGATGCCGATCATCATGATCCGAAACTGGATCGTCGATATCAGGTCGCGGTTGACCGCGACGAGCAACGCGACGGCGATGGCGGCGAGCAGGACGTACGGACCTGACATCACGTACATGGCTGATGCCCGTTACACCATCATCATCACGGGATTCTCGATCAGCTGCTTGAAGGCGCCGATCAGCTCGGCGCCGAGCGCGCCGTCGATGGCGCGGTGATCGCACGACAGGGTCACGCTCATCATGTGCGCGATCTCGATCTTGCCACCGCGCACCACCGGACGCTCCTCTGAGGTGCCGACCGCGAGGATCGAGGCGTGCGGCGGGTTGATCACCGCGGTGAAGTGGTTGATGCCGTACATGCCGAGGTTGGACACCGCGGTGGTGCCACCCTGATATTCTTCCGGCTTCAGCTTGCGGGCGCGGGCGCGCGCGGCAAAATCCTTCATCTCGTTGGAGATGGTCGAGAGCGTCTTGGTCTCGGCCTTGCGGATGATCGGCGTGATCAGGCCGCCCGGCATCGCCACCGCAACGCCGACGTCGGAATACTTGTGCTTGACCATGCCTCCTTCGGTCCAGCTGACGTTGCAGTTCGGAATCTTCTGCAGCGCGACCGCCATCGCCTTGATGACGAAGTCGTTGACCGAGATCTTGTAGAGCGGCTTCTTCTCCTTGTCCTTCGGTGCTGACGCGTTGATCTCCTCGCGCGCGGCGAGCAGCTTGCCGATGTCGCAGTCGATGGTGAGGTAGAAGTGCGGGACGTTCTGCACCGAGGCGGTCAGACGCTGCGCAATGGTGCGGCGCATGCCGTCATGCGGCACGATTTCGTAGGAGCCCGGCTCGAACAGCGCGAGGATCTGCTTGTCGGACATCGACGGTGCGATGCTCGGCCCTGCGGCGGCGGGCGCGGCCGCCGGCGCCTTCAGGCCCTTGCCGGACTTGGCCTCGTCGACGTCGCGCGCGATGACGCGGCCGTGCGGGCCGGTGCCGGTGATGCGCCCGAGATCGATGCCGGCTTCTTTTGCCAACCGGCGCGCCAGGGGCGACGAGAAGATGCGGGCGTGACCGTTGGCCTGCGCGGCCGGTGCGGCGGGCTGAGGCGCCGCTGCCGGCTGCGGTGCGGACGCAGCCGCCGGTGCGGGAGCCGCGGCAGGCGCGGCAGTTGCCGCAGGCGCGGGCTGGGCGGCGGGCTTCGGCGCCTCGGCAGGCTTGGCCGCCGGGGCCGCGCCACCGCCGGCGCTGGCGGCCGCCTTCACGTCCTCGCCGTCGCCGGCCATCACCGCGATGACGTCGTTGACCGGCACGTCCTGCGTGCCCTCGGGCACCAGGATCCTGGCGATCGTGCCTTCATCGACCGCCTCGACTTCCATCGTCGCCTTGTCGGTCTCGATCTCCGCGATCACGTCGCCGGACTTGACCTTGTCGCCCTCTTTCTTGAGCCACTTGGCGAGATTGCCCTTTTCCATCGTCGGCGACAGCGCGGGCATGAGAATATTGATCGGCATTGTCAGTGACCTTGTTGCGACCGCGGTTTGGTTTGGCCCATGTCGGTCGGCCGGGCGATTTCGGCTTCGAACATCTCGACGATGCGCGCGAGCGCCTCGTCCTCGGTGTATTCGCTCTCGCGCGCATAGGCGCGTGCGGCGTGGCGGGCGATGTCGACGAGCATCAGCCCCCACATGTCCGGCTCCTCGAAGGCGCGCTGGAACGCGATCGACAGGCCGCCGTCGACGACAAAGGCGCGCAGCACCTCGATGGCGTCCTCGCGGCCCATCACGTCAGGCGGCAGCGGCTGCTCCTTGGGACCGGCCATCGGCGTTACCGGTAGGACACGGCCTTGGCGGCCGCGACCACCTCGGCGACGGACGGCAGAGCGAGCTTTTCCAGGTTGTGGGCATAGGGCATCGGCACGTCCTTGCCGGAGACCCGCGCCACCGGCGCGTCGAGATAGTCGAACGCGTGCTCCATGATGCGCGCCGCGACCTCGGAGCCGACGCCGCTCTGCTGCCAGCCCTCCTCCACCGTGACCGCGCGACCGGTCTTCTTCACCGAATTGATGATCGTGTCGGTGTCCATCGGACGGATAGTGCGGAGATCGACGACCTCGGCCTCGATGCCTTCCTTGGCGAGTTCATCGGCGGCCTTCAGCGCATAGGACATGCCCATCGCCCAGGAGACGATGGTGACGTCCTTGCCGGCGCGCGCAATCCGCGCCTTGCCGATCGGCAGCACGAAATCGTCGAGCTTCGGCACCTCGCCGGTGTGGCCGTACAGCATCTCGTTCTCGAGGAAGATCACCGGATTGGGATCGCGGATCGCGGCCTTGAGCAGGCCCTTGTAGTCGGCTGCCGAATACGGCGCGATCACCTTCAGACCCGGGATCTGCGAGTACCAGGCGGCGTAGTCCTGGCTGTGCTGGGCGGCGACGCGCGCGGCGGCGCCGTTCGGACCGCGGAACACGATCGAGCAGCCCATCTGGCCGCCGGACATATAGAGCGTCTTGGCGGCGGAGTTGATGATCTGGTCGATCGCCTGCATCGCGAAATTCCAGGTCATGAATTCGACGATCGGCTTCAGGCCCGCCATCGCCGCGCCGACGCCGATGCCGGCAAAGCCGTGCTCGGTGATCGGGGTGTCGATCACGCGCCGGGCGCCGAACTCCTGCAGCAGGCCCTGCGTCACCTTGTAGGCGCCCTGATACTCCGCGACCTCCTCGCCCATGATGAAGACGTCGCCGTCGCGCCGCATCTCCTCGGCCATCGCATCGCGCAGCGCCTCGCGGATGGTCTGCGTGACCATCTCGGTGCCTGCGGGAATTTCCGGATCGGGCAGCGCCTCGCTGACCGGCGCGGCCGGCGCCTTCGCCGCGGGCTGCGGCGCTTCCGCCCTGGCTTCGGCAGCAGGCGTCGCCTCCGCGGCCTTCGGCTGCGGCGCGGGAGCTGCGGGCACCTTGGCGAGGTCGGCGGCGCTTTCGCCGTCGGCCAGGATGGTGGCGATCGGCGTGTTCACCGCGACGTCGGCGGTGCCTTCCGGAATCAGGATTTTGCCGAGCGTGCCCTCGTCGGTTGCCTCGACCTCCATCGTCGCCTTGTCGGTCTCGATCTCGGCGATGACGTCACCGGACTTGATGGTCTCGCCTTCCTTTTTCAGCCATTTGGCGAGGTTGCCCTTCTCCATGGTGGGCGACAGCGCAGGCATCAGCACTTGAATGGGCATATCGGCTCCCGAAATCGGTCTTGAAATTTAGTCTGCGCGGATGAGGTCAGCGGTAGATGTCGGTGTAGAGCTCGGACGGATCGGGCTCCGGATCGTGCTGCGCGAAGTCGGCGGCTTCGTTGACGATCTCGCGCACCTCGGCGTCGATCGCCTTCAAGTCCTGCTCGCTGACGCCGGCGGCCAGCAAGCGAGTGCGCACCTGCTCGATCGGGTCCTGATCGTGACGGACCTTCTCGACCTCCTCACGGGTGCGGTACTTCGCCGGATCGGACATCGAGTGGCCGCGGTAGCGGTAGGTCTGCATCTCCAAAATCATCGGACCATTGCCGCCGCGACACCAGGCCGTGGCCTCATCGGCGGCGGCCTTCACCGCGCGCACGTCCATGCCGTCGACCTGCTTGCCGGGAATGTTGAAGGAAGCGCCGCGCTTGGAGAAGTCCTGCTGCGCCGATGCGCGCGACACCGCGGTGCCCATCGCATAGCGATTGTTCTCGATGACATAGATCACCGGCAGCTTCCACAGCTCCGCCATGTTGAAGCTTTCATAGACCTGGCCCTGGTTGGCCGCGCCGTCGCCGAAATAGGTCACGCTGACGGCATCGTTGCCGCGATAGCGGTTCGCGAACGCCAAGCCGGTGCCGAGCGACACCTGCGCGCCGACGATGCCGTGACCGCCGTAGAAATTCTTCTCCTTGCTGAACATGTGCATGGAGCCGCCCTTGCCGCGGGAATAGCCGCCGCGGCGTCCGGTCAATTCAGCCATCACGCCCCTGGCTTCCATGTCGCAAGCCAGCATGTGGCCATGGTCCCGGTAGCCGGTGATGACCTCGTCGCCCGGCTTCAGCGCCATCTGCATGCCGACCACAACGGCTTCCTGACCGATATAGAGATGGCAGAAGCCGCCGATCGCACCCATGCCGTAAAGCTGACCGGCCTTCTCCTCGAAGCGCCGGATCAGGAGCATGTCCCGCAGCGCCTTGAGCTCCTGCTCCCTGGTGAATTCGGGCGGCGAGCCAGCCTTCTCCTGCCCTGATTCTTTTGCGACGCTTTTCTTGGGTGCGGCCATGGCAATTCCGGGTGAGAGAAGTCGAAGAACCCTCTCTAACCCAACTCAAATCGCCTTGGAAGGATTGCGTTCGCCGGATGGAATTTTGCTATGCCGCACTGCAACGCAGCGCGACATTTTTGTGATAGCGCGCGGGTGTTTTTGAAATTTGAGAACGCGTCAGTTCGACTTGTTGATCCGAACCAGATCACGCGGATTTGCGTAGTCGAGCTGGAAGCGCGCACGCTCGTCCAGCATATCGGGATCGACCCGGTCCGAGCGCAACAGCGACACCCGCTGCTCGCCCTCGGCCCGCTCCTTCTTCAGTCGCGCCAGCTCCGAGGTCAGCGCGATGATTTCCTGGTCGAGCTCCTGCCGCGCGTTCAGGCCGTATTTGCCGGTGTAGGCGTTGACGCCGAAATAGCCGACCATCAGCGCTGCCAGCGTGTAGAGGGCAAGGCCGGACAGAATCGATTTGAGGCGCGTGCGGGAAACCATGGCCGCGACGATGCGGCCATGGCGGTTAATGGAATGCTAAATTTGATTAGCCGTTCTGCTTCTCGACGAAGGCTGCGAAGGCGACGAGGTACTGCTGCAACACCGTCTTGAGCGCGTCCTTGGTCAGCTCGCCCTGGTCGTCGAAGGCATCGCCGACGCCGTTGAGGTAGGTTTCCGGCTGGCCGAGGATCGGGCCGGAAATGCCCGGCAGGATGTTCTGCAGGTGCTTCGCCGCGCTGACGCCGCCGAGCGGGCCCGGCGAGTTGGAGATGATGCCGGTCGGCTTGCCCTGGAATGAGCTCTTGCCATAGGGCCGCGATGCGACGTCGATGGCGTTCTTCAGCACGCCCGGGACCGAGCGGTTGTATTCAGGGGTCACGAACAGCACGCCGTTCGACTTCTGCAGCTTTTCGCGGAAGGCCAGCCAGTCCGCCGGCGGCGCCGCCTCGAGGTCCTGGTTGAAGAAGGAAATGCCCTCGAGGGTCGTCACGTCGAGCTTCAGCGAGGCCGGCGCGAGCTTGGCCAGCGCATTGGCGATCTTGAGCGAGAAGCTCTGCTTGCGGATGCTGCCGACGATGGTGACGATGTTATAGGCCATAGCTAATCCCCTGGGGTGCACGTGAAACCGGATTGGTGGTCCTCACCTACCGGTGCGGCGAGAAAGATGCAAGTGCATGAAACGCCCAATTCTGGAAACGCAGCGTTTGCAAAACTGACCTGAACACCGGGACCTCGCCCATCCAGGCGGCCCTGAAACGCCGGTCTGGAGCATGTGTAGCAAATTGTCGACATCTTCGTCCGAGCATACTGCCGCGGGTTCCTGCATCACCTGCCTACCGCCGAGAGGCTGAACAATGCCAGAGCGCAAGACACGGGTCGCAATCCTGTTCGGTGGCCGTTCCGCCGAGCACGACGTCTCGCGGGCGTCGGCAGCGAACGTGCTTCGCTCGCTCGACCCGGATCGCTATGACGCCACGGCGATCGGCATCACCCGCGATGGCCGCTGGATTGTCGCCGATGCGGGAAACGGCGCCGGCGCAGGTGGCGGCGCGTTGACTATTCCGGACCATGGACCGCAACTCGCGCTGTTGCCGGGCGGACAGGGCCGCGTCGTGGTGCTTCAGGGACAGGCGGCGGGGCCTGCGGAATTGCCGGCCTTCGATGTCGTCTTCCCGGTCCTGCATGGCCCGAACGGCGAGGATGGCACGGTGCAGGGCGCGCTGGAATTATCCGACGTCGCCTATGTCGGCTCGCGCGTGATGGGCTCGGCGGCCGGAATGGACAAGGACGTCGCCAAGCGCCTGATGCGCGAGGCGGGATTGCCGATCGTCCCCTTTGTCGCGATGTCGGCCGCGGCTCCCATCAGCTACGAAGATGCGGTCCGCGCGCTGGGGTCGCGGGAGGTCTTCGTCAAGCCCGCCAACATGGGATCATCGGTCGGCGTGTCGAAGGCGCGCACCGCGGAGGAGTTCGAGGCGGGCTGCAGCTTGGCATTGCGCTTCGACACGAAGATCCTGATCGAGCGCTGTGTCGCGCCGATCCGGGAGGTCGAATGCTCCGTGCTCGAGGATGCCGAGGGCCGCATCCGTGCCTCCCAGCTCGGCGAGATCGTTCCGTCCGACAAGCACGGCTTCTACTCCTACGACGCGAAGTATCTCGATGCCGATGGCGCGCTGCTTCAGGTGCCGGCCAAAGTGCCGGCTGCCGTCGCCGAAACCATCAGGGAGCTCGCGATCAAGACGTTCGGCGTGCTCGGCTGCGAAGGCATGGCGCGGATCGACTTCTTCCTCCACGGCGAGCAGGCATTCGTGAACGAGGCAAACACCCTGCCCGGCTTCACCAACATCAGCATGTATCCGCGGCTGTGGGAGGCCAGCGGCCTGCCGCAATCCGAGCTGATGGATGTTCTGATCGGCCACGCCCTGGAGCGCCACAAGCGCTCCAGGAAGCTGGCATTCGAGCGCGAATAGACGCCGCTGCGTTACGCACCCTTGTTCGGATTGATCAGGAATTTCTCGCCGGTCGCGCGCTTGCCATAGACCGCGATGTTGTCGAGCTGCAAGGTCTCCTGCAGTGAGACCACCTTGGTGTAGTGGCTGGCGAAAGTGGTCTTCAGCTCCGCCACCACGCGCTGGCGCAGCTTGTTGCCGGCCTCCGGACCGATCTTCATCAGGAACGGGAATAGCAGCCAGCCGCCGACGCCCCAGGCCATGCCGAAGCCCCGCGGCAGCTCGATCGGACGGGTATCGAGGCCGCCATAGACGTAGACCTGCTTGTGCACATTCGAACCGTAGCGGCTGTAGGCCTTGGCGGTCTTGTTGATCGCGGTCTCCATCGCGATAAGGATATCGCCCGCCAGCTTGCCGCCGCCGATCGCATCGAAGGCGATCGTCGCGCCGGTCTCGACCAGCGCGTTGGTGAGCTTATCCATAAAATCGGGCGCACTGGAATCGACGACATGCTTGGCGCCGATCCTGTGCAGGATCTCGGCCTGCTCCCTGTTGCGCACGATGTTGACGAGGCCGATGCCGTCCTTGAGGCAGATCTTGTTGAGCATCTGGCCGAGATTGGATGCGGCGGCCGTGTGCACCAGTGCCTTGTGTCCCTCGCGCCGCATCGTCTCGGTCATGCCGAGCGCTGTCAGCGGATTGACGAAGCAGGACGCGCCTTCCGCCGGCGTGATGCCGTCGGGCAGCGGCAGGCATTCGTTGACGCGCAGCGTGCGGTACTGCGCATACATCGCGCCGCCGATCATCGCGACCGTGCGGCCCATGAGCGCTTTCGCCGCGTCCGACGAGCCGGTCCTGATCACGACGCCGGCACCTTCATTGCCGACCGGCATCGACTCGTCGAGCCGTGCGGCGAGGCCAGACAGCGCCGCTTCCGGCACGCGCGCGGTCACGACAGGCAATTCCCTGCTGCCGGAGGCCTTGGCGGCCGCCATGTCGGCCGGGCCGATCAGGAGCCCGAGGTCGGACGGATTGATCGGGGCCGCCTCGACCCGGACCACGACCTCGTCGGGGCCGGGCTCGGGGGTCGGGACATTGACCAGCGATATCTCGAGTTCGCCATTCTTCTTGAGCAGCGAACGCAGCTGCAGACCGCTCTTGCCGTCACTCATCCCGGCCTCCCTTTTTTGCGTTTGTTAGATCCCGATCAAGTTGGGGCGCTAGGCCAGCGCCTTCAAGGCCGCCCTGCCGGCGTATTTCGCCTGGGTGCCGAGCTGCTGCTCGATCCGCAGTAGCTGGTTGTACTTGGCGGTACGGTCGGAGCGCGCCAACGAGCCGGTTTTGATCTGCCCGCAATTGGTCGCGACCGCGAGGTCGGCGATCGTGGAGTCCTCAGTCTCGCCGGAGCGGTGCGACATCACGGCGGTGTACCCGGCCTTGTAGGCCATCTCGATCGCCGCAAGCGTCTCGGTCAGGGTGCCGATCTGGTTGACCTTGACCAGGATCGAATTGCCGCGGCCATTCTTGATGCCGTCGGCAAGCCGCGTCACGTTGGTGACGAACAGGTCGTCGCCGACCAGCTGGCACGTCTTGCCGATCGCATCCGTCAGTTCCTTCCAGCCGTCCATGTCGTCTTCCGACATGCCGTCCTCGATGGTGACGATCGGATAGCGGCTGACGAGATCGGCGAGATATTTCACCTGCTCCGAACGCGAGCGGGTCTTGTTCTCGCCGCCATAGACGTAGGACCCTTCCTTGAAGAATTCGGTGGAGGCGCAGTCGAGGCCGAGCAGGACGTCGCCGCCGGCCTTGTAGCCGGCCTTGCCGATTGCGTTCATGATGAACTCGAGCGCGGCGTCGGCCGACGGCAGGTTCGGCGCAAAACCACCCTCGTCGCCGACATTGGTGTTGTGGCCGGCCTTCTTCAGTTCGCCGCGCAGCGTGTGGAAGATTTCCGAACCGCAACGCAGCGCTTCGGCAAACGACGTGGCGCCGACCGGCAGGATCATGAATTCCTGGAAGTCGATCGGATTGTCGGCATGCACACCGCCATTGATGATGTTCATCATCGGCACCGGCAGCGTCCGCGCCGAGGTGCCGCCGACGTAACGATACAGCGGCATGTCGAAGGACTCGGCGGCCGCCTTGGCGCAGGCGAGCGAAACGCCGAGGATGGCATTGGCCCCAAGCCGGCTCTTGTTCGGCGTGCCGTCGAGATCGATCATGATCTGGTCGATCGCGACTTGCTCCTCGGCGGCCTGGTCGCTAAGTGCCTCGAAGATCTCGCCGTTGATGGCGGCAACCGCCTTCTCGACGCCCTTGCCGAGATAGCGCGACTTGTCGCCGTCGCGCAGTTCCACCGCCTCGTGGGCGCCGGTGGAGGCGCCTGACGGCACCGCCGCGCGACCGATCGACCCGTCCTCCAGCACCACATCGACCTCGACCGTGGGATTACCGCGGCTATCCAGGATTTCGCGGCCGATGATGTCGACGATGTCAGTCATGAGAACCTCTTGTGGCAGTGAGGGGGGCGGATGGCGGTGCTTCTAGCGCAATGCATCGAGGGGGAAAAGGCCGGGTGACGGGGGCGCCATCATTGGCTAAGAGGACGCCACGGAGACCCGAATGGCGAAGAAATCCAGCAAATCAACGACCTCCCCCGGCCTGCAACTCGGCCGTGCGGTGGAATGGCCCGACGCGCCGGAAAAGGCTCAGCTCGACCGCGTGCCCAATCCGCAGGCCGGTACCGATTATCTGGTGCGCTTCACGGTGCCGGAATTCACCTCTATCTGCCCGGTGACGGGACAGCCGGATTTCGCCCATCTGGTGATCGACTATGTGCCGGGCCACTGGCTGCTGGAATCCAAATCGCTGAAGCTGTTTGCGGCGAGTTTCCGCAACCATGGCGCATTCCATGAGGACTGCACTGTCATGATCGGCCGACGGATATCAGACGAGATCAAGCCGAAATGGCTGCGCATCGGCGGCTACTGGTATCCGCGCGGCGGCATCCCGATCGACGTGTTCTTCCAGACCGGCCGGCTGCCCAAGGGCATCTGGGTTCCCGATCAGGGCGTCGCGCCCTATCGCGGGCGAGGCTAGGTCGGGCACACGTTAATTTCGGCACCCCTGCCTGCCCTTGGAAAGGCGACGAGAATGCATGTCGGTCTTGGGCCGGAAGCGGACCTCTCCGCATCATCCGCATCTGATCGAGGTCAGGCGTCGCTGTCGTGGTCGGATACATCGCCGCCGCTGGTCTTAGGCCTGGAAATCGGCGGGATGCAGCTACCGAAGCGCGGATCGAGCGGATCGTAACGCGACCTCGTTCTCGCGACGATATACAGCACCGCCAGCGCGAACGAACCGAGCAGCAGCACGATCCACGCAGGTGGCCGACTTGCGATCAAAAGCACCGTTGCTCCGACCAGTATCAGCGCGACAGTGCCCAAAGACAGCTTTGAAGCCATGACCGGCTCCGCAGTAAGCTCGAGGACGGGACATTACTGTTGAAATCGATACATTTGTCAGAGACCGACTGCGACACTCCAGCGCAGCTATCCGCACGCACGATCGACCAGGTGACTTCGGTCGTTCGCGCACAGGGACGTCACGAACCTCGCGCTCCCAAGCCGCATCCCGCAATCGCAATGATGACGCGGTGGATGTCGGCTTCGGATCAAACGCCGTCGCTCGCGAGCTGACGCTATTGAGTACAGGTCCTGGAGATCGCCATGGCTCGACGTCCTCGCCTCGTCCGGCGTCAACGCCCCTCACCAAATTTCAACTAGATCAGCGAATGCAAAGCCTTGACCGCAGCATCTCGGCTCTCCACCGGAACAAAGAAACTTACGGAATGCGACGACAAAACATACTTGTCGGCGATAATCCCGTGATGTTGCAGAATCTGAATCGCCTTATATGGCAGGTCTGACGAAATGCCGCCGAAGCAAGTGAGGCTCACCGAGCTCAGCGTCTCGCGCTGCTTGCGCAAGTCTTTGCTGCTTTCCAGCGTGCGAAGCAAGGTGTCGAGTGTCTCCGAATCGCAAGTCATCATGATGCGGGTTTTTCCGGCGGTGAAAGCCGAGGCGAGGAGTTGCGGCCAAGGCAAGCCATTCTGCTTGAGATGCTGCGCGAACTTCTCAAAGCCTTGATTGAGGTCCGCCGAATCGATCTCGACATGCTCAATGCGAGCCATCGAATTGACGGCCAAGACTTTTCCGTTCTCCATGTCCGCAACCTCCTGCATCACTTGCGTGCTGTGCCGAGCGCCGCCCCACTTTCTCAAGACCAAAGGGACATTTTGGCTGTGGGCCAGCTCCACGCTGCGAAAATGCAAGACCTTGGCGCCCCAGAAACACATTTCGGATAACGATGCGAAATCCAGCTGACGCAAGGGTTTTGCATCCGAGACGATGCGCGGATCAGCCGAGCAAACTCCGTCGACCTCCTTGATAATTTCACAGCACTCCGCTTTGAGCGCCGCAGCCATGGCGACCGCGGTGGTATCGCTGCCGCCCCGGCCCAGCGTCGTGATTTCTTTGGTCACCGGATTCACGCCCTGAAAGCCTGCCAAAACCACGATGCGTCCGCGATCGAGCTCTTCGATCACGCGAACGGGCCGCACATCCAGAATGCGTGCGGAGGAATGGGATTCGTCGGTCATCACTCCGGCTTGACTGCCGGTAAAGCTGATCGCCGGCACGCCGAGATCAGACAGCGCCATGCTCATCAAGGACATGCTGATGCGCTCGCCGGTGGTCAATAACATATCGAGTTCCCGGCGATTGGGATGCGGGCTGACCTGATAGGCCATCCTGACGAGTTCGTCGGTGGTCTTGCCCATCGCTGAAACGATCGCCACGACACGATGACCACGGCCATGCAAATCGGCGACACTGCTCGCGACTGCGCGGATTTTTGCCGGTGTTTCGAGACAGGCGCCGCCGTATTTTTGCACGATGATGGGATTGCTACGCATTCTTGCCCGCGTCGTGTTGAAAGGCGCAGCTGAACCGGATCAGATCGTTCTCCCCTTCGACACTTTGGCGGTTTTTCGTTGTTTCGCTACGACCCGCAGAGCGACCCGGTTACGCTTCTTGACATCCGCTGCCGCTTGTTGAGCTTTCGTCCCGCCGCGACGGGCGGTGTATTCCTTGCCGTCTATCGGTGCGACATGCGGCGGATCTCGATCGAGATAGGGTCGCCCGATGCCAAAATCCGATCCGCGCGCATCGATCCATTTCCAAAGGGCCTCAGTGGAAACCCAACGCTGCGCCCGTGTCGCGCCGTTGACGCTGACGACATCGGCGGCAAGCCCGTGGCCATAGCCGCCGCGGAAGCTCCCTCCATGGTATGACTTGTCGCTCGCCGCCTTCAGGCCGCTCGCGATCGATTGACGGTAATCATCGCGGAACGCGCTGGTTATGCCGGGCGACAGCCCGGCCTGCTCAGCCGCGTAAAGCGCATGAAAGAGCTTGAGCTTGAAGCTCCGATCCATTCCTCCAATCACGTAGTCGATCATCGGCATGCCCATTCTTTCCGCAGCCTTCGGATCCTTCCACGTGAAATCGTTATCGACGCGCCTGGTGAAGGTCCTGGTGACAGTCACCGTCTTGCGCTTCCTCTTGACCGTCACCTTCCGCCGCTCTTGCACACTGATGGTGTCTTCCTTGGGCGTCCGCTCGTAGAGCGCCCAAAGGTACCGGTCGATGCAGACATCAACGACGAGGCATTCATCGAAAATTTCGAGGCGGCTCGTGGCCTCCTTGGTGTCGCTCGACACTGGAGGCGCGCTCGCTGTCGCCGCCTGCACCGGCGATGTTTCGACCGGCAGCATCTGCGACGAATCCGGCAACGCAGCCACGACAACTGATTTTGGCTCGCTCGAGATCGCCGCCGCATCAGGGGCCGTCGCTGGCATCGATTCGACCGCCATCGCCCCTTCGGCGCTGGCGACAGCGACGGCGTTGCCCATGACGGCTGCCTGCGGCGTGTCCGTCGTGGCGGAGGCCGATCCCGTCACCGGTTCAGCAGCCATCCCCACGTCGGCGTTCAAGTTGGCGACCTTGCCGATTGCGGTTGCCTGTGGCGTATCAACCAGTTCGGCGTCGGCGGTGAGAGATGGTGCGCGGCTGCCCTCGATCGACATTGCCGCGGTGTTCTCGATGCCGACAGAGCCAGCAAGCCAGGCAAAGAGCCAACCTGCGAGAATAACCGTCCCGCACAACTCCGGCGTCACCGTCGCAATTCGCCGCGGGTCCATCATCCCGTAGCCTCCAAACGGCTCGATCCGAGCCCTGCTGCACAGCCAAGCACGCGACAGCATCGATCATTCGGATCAAAATGAAGCCGCGCAATGGCGGAAACCATTGGCCCTGCGCTTTCCAAAAAAGTGTTGCTCGAACGCAACGCACGGCCGCTACGAACCTGTTGTGCATTCTCCGAGGTAAGCGTGTTCAGCCATCGCGCCGACGTCGGGTTGCGCCGCGTTGTCCCAAAAACTGACGTTTATGAGTACATGACCAAAGGGATCGCTTAGGGCTCGACGTCAAGCCGAGCATCGGCATCGGCCGGTCGCCGCTGCTTCAGGAATCTTGCGCAGATGAAGCCGAGCACGACCATCACGGCGGCGGCCGAGACCAGCGTCGCAGTCTTGCCGGCGTGTTGCAGGCCGAAGCCATAGGCGATCGGGCCGACGGTCTGGCCCATGAAGAAGAAGAACGAGTGCAACGACAGCGCGGTGGCGCGCGCCTCGACCGACAATTCGCTCGCAAACACCTGCAGGCAGCCGTGGATCATGTAGAAGCCGAGGCCCATCACCAAGAGGCTCGCCATCTGCAGCTTCCAGTGCAGCCCGAAGGCCGCGCCGGCCAGTTGCATGGCGACTAGCGTCGCGCCTGCGATCATCATGCCCCTCACGCCGAGCCACGGCAGCATGCGCGACACCGTCAGCGTGTAGAGCAATCCGCCGATGGCGAATCCCGCGATCACGATGCCGGCGATCGACAGCGAGGTCTCACCGAGCTCGAACAGGAACGCGGCGACGAAGGGAAACAGCCCGAGCACGCAGCAGCCTTCGATGAAGACAGCCGAATAGCAGATGCGCGCGTTCGGATTGGTGAAGATGGTGCGATAGCCGTGGCGCAGCGCCTTCAGGCTGGTGCGCGGCGGACGGTTCAGCTCAGCACCGCGGAAGCCGGCCGCGACCGCGAGCGCGACGATGATCACGAGACCGCCGAGCACCGCGAGCACGCCGCGCCAGCCGAGCAGATCGCCGATCAGGCCGGAGGCCGTGGCGCCGAGCAGATTGCCGGTCATCGAGCCCGCCAGCGTTCGCCCGATCGCGAGCTGCCGCTTGTCCGGACCGACCAGATCGCTGGTCAAGGACAGCGCCACCGGAAACACACCGCCCGAACCGATGCCGGCAAGGATGCGGGTCACGAATAGCATCGGGAACGAGGTCGAGAACGCGCCGAGGATGTTGGCGATGCCGAGCAGCCCGAGGCAGATCGTCATCAGCCGCGCCTTGCCGAACAGATCGGCGGCGGCGCCGATCGCCGGCTGGACCGCGGCAAAGGTGAAGGCGAACACCGCGGCAAAGCTCGCCGCAGTCGCGATGCTGACACCGAAATCCTCCGCGACATGCGGCAGCACCGGATCGAGCGCACGCACCGACAGGCTCGCCGCGAACGTCGCCAGCGTGATGACATTGAGGGCCGGCGGCATGCCGCTGGTTGCGGTCATGTCGTTGTCCGCCGGTCAGGCAGCCGTCTTGGCGAGCGCGTCGAACTGCATCAGCCGCTTGACGAGGGATTCGAATTCGCGGAGCGGCACCATGTTGGGGCCGTCGGACGGCGCGTGATCCGGATCGGGATGGGTCTCGATGAACACGCCGGCGATGCCGACCGCGACCGCGGCGCGCGCCAGCACCGGGACGAATTCGCGCTCGCCGCCCGACGAGGCGCCTTTGCCGCCCGGCTGCTGCACCGAATGGGTGGCGTCGAAGATGACCGGCGCACCGGTCGTGCGCGCCAGGATCGGCAGCGCGCGCATATCTGACACCAGCGTGTTGTAACCGAACGACGCGCCGCGCTCGGTGACCAGCACCTTGGCGTTGCCGGCGCCGGTGATCTTGCTGACCACATTCGTCATGTCCCACGGCGCCAGGAACTGGCCCTTCTTGACGTTGACGACCTTGCCGGTCGCGGCCGCCGCCAGCAAGAGATCGGTCTGCCGGCACAGGAAGGCCGGGATCTGCAGCACATCGACCGCCTGCGCCACGTCGGCACACTGGTCAGGTTCATGCACGTCGGTCAGCACTGGCAACCCGAGCGAGGACCGAATCTCGGCGAAGATCGGCAGCGCCTGCTTCAGCCCGATGCCGCGCTGGGCCGACGCGCTGGTGCGGTTCGCCTTGTCGAACGAGGTCTTGTACACCAGACCGATCTTGAGCCTGATAGCGATCTCCTTCAGCGCCGACGCCACCTCAAGCGCGTGTGCACGGCTCTCGAGCTGGCAGGGACCTGCGATGATGGAAATGGGCAAGGCGTTGCCGAACTTGGCTGATCCGACGGCAACGATCGGCGCGGCGGCGGGCGCGGAAACCTGATTGGTCAAAATGCTGCATCCTTTTGGCGGCGACCATGCAATCCCGCGCCGGATGGATCAAGCCATCCAGCACGATGAGGGGGTTGCGCTGACGCCGTGGGTGCGCCGTGCTATCACAATCCTGCCCCAGCCGCCCCTTCTAGAGTGTTTTCGAGCGAAGTGGGTACCGGTTCACGTGAAGAAAACGCGTCAAAACAACAAATCCAGAGCCCGTTCCGATTCAATCGAAGGGGAAAAGGCTCTAGACTGGGCCGGAATAGATTCCCAAGGGGAACGACGAGAGGACGACATGCGCATTTCGCTGATGATCGGAGCCGTGGCCGCCCTGTCGGCGACGTCGGGCCTTTCGCACGGTCAGGCCAGCAGCCAGCCCGGGGTCGTCACCAGCGGCGCCGCAGGCGTCACCATCAACGGCAAGCCGGCGGCGCGCAGCGGCGACACCACCAGCAACGGCGGCCCGCTGGTCGAAGGCGTGCCCAACGTCCTGATCAACGGCAAGCCGGCGGTCGTGATCGGCGACCGCACGCATTGCGGCGGCAAGACCACCTCGGGCAGCCACGGCGTTTTCATCAACGGCAAGCCGATGGTCCGCGAAGGCGACCAGACCTCGGGCTGCGCGGACTAGGCGTCCCGCGGTCAGGCGCGACGAGATGTCGTCATCACGCCCCTCACCCCCGCACTGGCCTCATTTGACCGCCGAAAACGACGTCGGCACCAGCAGCTGGTTGACGATGTTGAGAACGATCTGGCCGTCCTCCTCGGTCTTGGCGCGCGCGGTGATCCATTCCGGATCGCTCTGGAACGCGGTCCACTTCTTCTCGCGCTCGGCGAGCGATTCCCATGCGAGCAGATAGGTCAGTTCCTGGTTGGATTCCCCGACCAGCGTCGTGAAGAAGCCGGCCTGCTTGATGCCGTGCTTCTCCCACAGCTTCAGCGTGATGGTCTCAAAGCGCTTGAGCAGCGCCGGCAGCCGGCCCGGCAGGCAGCGATAGACGCGGGTCTCGTAGATCATTGGCGGTCCTCCCAGATTTGTTGTGCGGGGGGTTATAGCCAGCCGGTTCCGGGCTGTCTTGAGGGGGTGACAACATGGCAGCGTTGCCGACCCCAATCGATGACCGCCTTTGCCCCCCAACGAGCATCAACCGTGGCCTTTTTGTCCAAGCCAGTGGTTTGACCTAGCTCAAAGTCGGTCCGCTCAATGCGATTATTCTATCGAACACGCGACCTGTTGTTTTGCAAAGGCCAGCTTCCAACCGGAGGTTTCCGCCATGAAAATCAGTCATCGCATCTTTGCGAGCGTTAGTCTTCTCGCACTCAGTTGTACCTCGGCACTGGCTCAACAGATCACCGGTGTCCCGGGTACGCCCGGCGCCACCACTACGATCACTGGACAACAACTTCCGCCGCCCGACCCGAAATTCGGTGGCGTGATCAGGGAAAAGGCCTCGGAATCTACTGCGTGGTGGGCGCCGCGCGTCGTGCCGCCGAAGGGCGCGCCCAATGTCCTGCTCATCATGACGGACGACCAGGGCTTCGGTGCACCGAGCACCTTTGGCGGCGTCATTCCTACGCCCGCGATGGACCGCATCGCCGCGCAGGGGCTGCGCTACACCAATTTTCATTCTACCTCGCTCTGCTCACCGACGCGGGCGGCGATCATCACCGGCCGCAATCACCATTCGGTCGGCTTCGGCGTGGTCGGCGAAATATCGACGGGATTCCCGGGTTACGACTCCATCATCCCGATCGAGAAGGGCACCGTCGGCACCATCCTGAAGGCGAACGGGTACGCCACCTCGTGGTTCGGCAAGGACCACAACACACCTTCGTTCCAGTCGAGTCAGGCAGGGCCTTTCAATCAATGGCCCAACGGCATGGGATTCGAGTATTTTTACGGTTTTGTCGGCGGCGACGCCAGCCAGTGGCAGCCGAACCTGTTTCGCAACACGACGGCCATCTATCCCTTCCAGGGCAATCCTAGCTGGAACCTGGAGACCGCCATGGCCGACGAGGCCATCCAACACATGAAGCAACTCAAGGAGATTGCGCCCGGCAAGCCGTTCTTTGTCTATTACGTTCCCGGCGCCACCCATGCCCCACATCATCCCACGCCGGAGTGGATCAAGAAGATCAGCGATATGCACTTGTTCGATGATGGATGGATCAAGGTGCGCGAGAAGATCTTCGCTAACCAGAAGCGCCTGGGCATCATGCCCGAAAACGCCAAGCTGACGCCGTGGCCGAAAGAATTGCCGCAGTGGGACTCACTCGGTTTGCTGGAGAAGAAGCTCTTCATCAGGCAAGCCGATGTCTACGGCGCTTACCTCGCTTACGCCGACAATGAGATCGGCCGGGTCATCCAGGCGGTAGAAGACCTCGGAGAGCTTGACAACACCTTGATCATTTACATCGGCGGTGACAACGGCGCGAGCGCCGAAGGCATGATCAACGGTACTCCCAACGAGTTCACGACCTTCAATGGCGTCCCGGTGCCGGTAAAGGCTCAGTACCTCTGGTACCCGTTTTGGGGCTCGGACAAGACCTTCCCGCATTTTGCCGCACCTTGGGCGTGGGCGATGGACACCCCGTTCAAATGGGTCAAGCAAGTGCCGTCACATTTCGGCGGGACTGCCCAAGGCGTCGTGATGTCCTGGCCTGGCCATATCAACGATGTGGGAGGCATCCGCCGCCAGTTCCATCACGTCATCGACATCGCCCCGACCATCCTCGAGGCAACCGGCATTTCGCAGCCCGATTCAATCGACGGCGTCAAGCAGAGCCCCATGGAAGGGGTGAGTATGGCGTACACATGGGACAAGGCGAATGCCAATGCCAAGTCGACGCACACGACCCAATATTTCGAGATGCTCGGCAATCGCTCGATTTATAGCGACGGCTGGATTGCGTGCACGACGCCGATCACGCTTCCCTGGGAACTGAGCAGCGCGCCCCCGCCGGATGTGATCACGGGATACAAGTGGGAACTCTATAACGTCCAGGAAGACCCGACTCAATTCAATGACCTTGCCGCGCAGATGCCGGAAAAGGTCAAGGAAATGCAGGTCCTCTTCGATGTCGAGGCGAAGAAGTACAACGTGCTGCCGCTCGACAACACGACCCTCCTGCGATGGAATACACCGCGACCGAGCCTTACGGCAGGGCAAACGACCTTCAATTATTCGGGTGAGTTGACCGGCGTGCCGGCCAGCGCGGCGCCGAGCATCCTCAACAAGTCCTACACGATCACTGCCGAATTCGAGATTCCGAAGGGCGGCGCGGAAGGCATGATCGTTACCGAAGGCGGACGCTTCGGCGGCTACGGGCTTTTCCTGAGCAAGGGTATTGCGGGCATCCGCGGGGGCAAACCGGTCTTCATCTACAACCTGCTCAACCTCAAGCGCACGATCTGGTCCGGGTCCGAATTGGGCGCGGGCAAGCACACCATCGTCTTCGACTTCAAGTCTGATGGTCCGGGCCTTGGCAAGGGGGGCACAGGCATACTCTCGGTGGACGGCAAGGAAGTAGACCGGAAATCCATCGAACACGGCACGCCGATCACGTTTCCGGAGGACGAGACATTCGACATCGGCCAGGACACCCGCACCGGAGTGGCGATGATCGAGTATCGCTACGATCCACCGTTCAAGTTCACCGGCAAGATCAACAAGCTGAGGTTCAAGCTCGAACCGGAAACCAAGGCCGTAACTGAGCCGAGGGCAGAATTGGCGCCAATGGCAGCGCCGGAACCGGATCCGATTGAAGCACCGAAGGGCACCATGCAAGGAGCCAGTGGCGGAAAGCGATGAAAAGGGCGTTGACCTTCGCGGCCATCGGCGAGGCCGCTACGGGGTTGTCGTTGCTGATCGTTCCCTCATTCGTCGGGCAGTTGTTGCTGGGCGAGCAAATTACCGGCGTCGGAGTGCCCGTAGCACGCGTGGCTGGCATCGCTCTGATTGCCTTGGGGATCGCCTGCTGGCCTGGTCCGCCGCTTATCGGCATGCTGAGCTACAGCGTGTTGTGCACGCTGTATCTGGCCTACCTGGGTTTCGCAGGTAGTTTGACCGGTGTCCTTCTGTGGCCAGTGGTTGTTCTACACGTGATCCTGACTGCGCTCCTCATACGTGACGTCACGCGACCGCGACGCGACTTGCGCTAAGGGGCGATGAGGACCAGTCTTGCGAGCCATCAACGTTGGCCACGCCTGCGAAGTAATCGAAAGAGGTCGCCGATTGCTGCGGTGCATGAGTCCGGTTGTGGCCCCATTGCTGAAATCGCCGTCAAAGCGGACGCATAGCGGAAATGAACAGTTCCAATTCGGCCGGATAAGCTGTTTGATACATCTCGCGCCGTAGAACCTCAAATTTCCGGCTGCTTTTCGCGTATTTGCTGACAACATGGCCCCCTGCTCGCGGCAGGCGGACCATTTCCGCAATGTTGTTGCAATGTTACTCGGCCAAAGCATGATCCGGAAAAGTGCGAAGCGGCTTTCCCTCGCGACAAACGCGAAGCGTTTGCGTGGAGATCATGCTCAACAAGAGGCTAAAGCGCGATGACCTCATCGTGCTTTAGCACCGACCGTTCCGGTGCAGGACTGAGAGGACATGCGGATACTGCTGGTTGAAGACGAGACCGAAATGGCGGCCGCGCTGTCGCAGGCGCTGAAGGGCTATGACATGGTGGTCGACCATGTGCCGAACCTTGCCGAGGCCGAGGAGGCGATTTGCGCCGAGGTGCATGGCGCAGTGCTGCTCGACCGCCAGCTGCCGGACGGCGACGGCCTGACGCTGATCCCGAAGCTGCGCGCCAAGGCCGACGGCGTCCCGATCATCGTGCTGACCGCGCGCGGCGACCTCGCCGACCGCATCACCGGCCTCGACAGCGGCGCCGACGACTATCTGGCCAAGCCGTTTGCCGTCGAGGAGCTGCTGGCGCGGCTGCGCGCCGTGCTGCGCCGTCCCGCCGGGCTGCAGCTCGAGATCATCAGGGCCGGACGCGTGGCGTTCGACTGCGCCCATCGCGAGGCCAGCGTCGACGGCCACCCGCTCGAGCTGCCGCGACGCGAGCTGCTGGTGCTGGAGACGCTGCTGCGCCGCATGGGCCGCACCGTGCTGCGCGCGACGCTGGAGGAAGCGGTCTACAATTTCGAGGACGAGATCCAGTCGAACGCACTCGATGCCCATGTCTCGCGCCTCAGGCGCAAGCTCGCCGACAGCGGCGCCGGTGTCGAGATCCACAGCATCCGCGGCGTCGGCTATCTGCTGAAGCAGGTATCATGAGCGAAGCGGCGGATCACTATTGCCTGCGTTCGAAGTTGAGCTGGCGGCTGGTGACGCTGCAGGCCACGTTGTTGATTGCCATCATCGCACTGGTGGTCGGCGCGCTGTGGGCCTGCGGCCTGCCCGTCATCGAGCGCGACGAGGACCGCGTGGTGGACGTCGTGCAATGGGCGCTCGGGCGCGACGCTAACGGCAGACTGGTGCTGCGTCCGACCGCGGAGCTGAAGCAGCTGCGCGAGGAAGCGCCCGACCTCTGGTTCTTGGTGCGCGACCGCCAGGGCGAAACGCTCTCCGAGGCCAAGGTCCCGGACGAGTTCAGCAAGATCGGCGGGGCGCTCGACCATATCAGCCAGGCGCGGCTCGGCTGGCAGATGTTCGAGGACGATCCGCGCAAGCCGCCGGCGCGCATGAAGCGCGTCAACACCGATGCCGGCAATGTGCAGATCATCACCGCGACGCAGGGACGGATGACCGGCGCCAAGGCGCTGTTCGCGGCCTCCCTCACCTTCCTCGTCGTCACCGTGCCCGGCTTGCTGCTGATGGCCGCCGCGACCTTCGTGGCCACGCCGATGGTGATCAAGCGCGCCCTCTCGGGCCTCGACACCGCCGCCGACGAGGCACGCCGGATCGATTTCCGCCAGCGCGGCAGCCGGCTGTCGGCGGACCATTTGCCGCTCGAGGTCGCGCCGCTGGTGACCGCCGTCAACGATGCGCTGAAGCGGCTCGACGACGGCTATTCGCGCCACCAGCGCTTCGTCGCGGACGCGGCACATGAATTGCGCACGCCGATCGCGATCCTCAACACGCGGCTGGAATCGCTGCCGCCGGGGCCTGAGAAAACCCGCCTGCTCGAGGACTCCGCGCGTCTTGCGACGCTCGCCGAGCAACTGCTCGACATCCAGCGCTTCGACCAGTGTCGCAATCCGTTCGTCCGCGTTGATCTCGTCGCCGCCGCGCGCAACGTAGCAGCCGACCTCGCGCCGCTCGCGATTGCGGCCGGCTATGAACTGTCGCTCGATACTGCAACCGATCGGGTCGAAACGTTTGGCGACCGCGCTGCGCTGGAGCGCGCGCTGACCAATCTGGTACAGAACGCCATCCAGCATGGCGGCCGCCGCGGCACCATCACGATCCATGTCGGCAGCGCCGCGACCATCGACGTATCAGATGAAGGCGACGGCATTCCCTGGGACCAGCGCACGCGGATCTTCGATCCGTTCTACCGGCTTGCGCCGCTCGACCGCGGCGCCGGTCTCGGGCTCAACATGGTGCGCGAGATCGCAAGGCTGCACGGCGGTCACGTCTCCGTGCTTGACGGACCGAAAGGCGGCGCGTGCTTCCGCATGACATTACCGCCGGCTCCGTTCGCGTCGTGACACCAGAGCGTTTTCGAGCAAAGTGGGTACCGGTTCGCGTGAAGAAAAACGCGTCAAGATAAGAATCTAGAGCCCCGTTCCGATTCAATCGGAACGGGGCTCTGGCAACATCGCGCAATGTTGTCGCAATGCAGACCCCGTAAACAAGACAACACGCTTCGCAACTGAACAGAAGCGTGATGTCACTTTGCTGGGAATCCTAATGTCACATGATCTCATCTCTTTCTTCACGGCGTGGATGGCGGCCCCCGGCCGCGTCGGCGCCATCGCGCCGTCGGGTGCCGCGCTCGCCGAACTGATCACGCGCGACATCAGCGCCAACAGCGGTCCGATTCTGGAGCTCGGTCCGGGCACGGGCGCCTTCACCTATCAGCTGTTGAAGCGCGGCGTGCGCCAGCAGGATCTCACGCTGATCGAATACGGCTCGGATTTCATGCGGCTGTTGCAGCTGCGTTTTCCTGGCGCGCGCGTGCTGTGGATGGACGCGGCGCGGCTGGCCTCGGAACGGCTCTACCACGGCGCGCCGGTCGGCGCCGTGGTCAGCGGACTGCCGCTGCTCAACATGTCGCCGCGCAAGGTGATCTCGATCGTCGGCGGCGCGTTCAGCTACATGCGTCCCGGCGGCGCGTTCTATCAATTCACCTACGGGATGCGCTGCCCGGTGCCGCGGCCGATCCTCGACCGGCTCGGCGTGCGCGCCACGCTGGTTGATCGCGCCATCCTCAACGTGCCGCCCGCCGCGGTGTACCGGCTGACGCGACGACCGCAATACAGACTGATCACGCGCGACGCCGCGCCGGCGGCCGATGCAGGCGTTTCACCGATCACCAAGCAGCGCCGGACGAGCGAGGCCACCCCTGCCTGAGCGCCGCGGTCACGGCCTGCGCCGGCTTAGACCAGCCGGCTCTGCTTCGCCGCCGCCTCGATGAAGGACGCGAACAGCGGGTGCGGCTCGAACGGCCGCGACTTCAGCTCGGGGTGGAACTGGACGCCGATGAACCAGGGATGGTCCTCGTACTCGACGATCTCCGGCAGCACGCCGTCGGGCGACATGCCGGAGAACCGCAGCCCGTGCTGCTCGAGGCGATCCTTGTAGGCGGTGTTGACCTCGTAGCGATGACGGTGCCGCTCGGATATCTCGGTCGCGCCGCCATAGACCTGCGAGACGCGGCTGCCGCGGTTCAGCGCCGCGGGAAAGGCGCCTAGCCGCATGGTGCCGCCGAGGTCGCCGCTCTGCGAGCGCTTCTCGAGCTCATTGCCGCGCAGCCATTCGGTCATCAAGCCGACCAGCGGCTCCTTGGTCGGGCCGAACTCGGTCGAGTTGGCCTCCTCAATGCCGACCAGATTGCGCGCCGCCTCGATCACGGCCATCTGCATGCCGAAGCAGATGCCGAAATACGGCACGTTACGCTCACGCGCGAACTGTGCCGCGCGGATCTTGCCTTCGGCGCCGCGCTGGCCGAAGCCGCCGGGCACCAGGATGCCGTTGACGTGCTCGAGGAACGGCGCCGGATCCTCGTTCTCGAACACCTCGCTCTCGATCCAGTCGAGATTGACCTTCACCTTGTTGGCGATGCCGCCATGGGAGAGCGCCTCGATCAGCGATTTGTAGGCGTCCTTCATGCCGGTGTACTTGCCGACGATCGCGATCGTCACCGCGCCTTCCGGATTGCGGACGCGCTCGTTGATGACGTTCCAGCTCTGCAGCGCCGGCGGAATCTTCGCGGTGATGCCGAACGCGGCCAGCACCTCGTCGTCGAGGCCGGCGGCGTGATAGGCCTCCGGCACCGCGTAGATGTTGTCGACGTCGCGCGCCTCGATCACGGCGCTTTCGCGCACGTTGCAGAACAGGCCGAGCTTGCGGCGCTCTTCCTTGGGGATTTCGCGGTCGGTGCGGCACAGCAGGATGTCGGGCTGGATGCCGATCGAGCGCAGCTCCTTCACCGAATGCTGCGTCGGCTTTGTCTTGAGTTCACCGGCACTTGGAATGTACGGCAAAAGCGTCAGGTGAATGTAGACGGCATGATCCCGCGGCAGCTCGTTCTTGAGCTGGCGGATTGCCTCGAAGAACGGCAGGCCTTCGATGTCGCCCACGGTGCCGCCGATCTCCACCAGCACGAAATCGTACTCGTCATTGCCCGACAGCACGAATTCCTTGATCGCGTTGGTGACGTGCGGGACCACCTGGATGGTGGCGCCGAGATAATCGCCCCGGCGTTCCTTGGAGATGATGTCCTGATAGATGCGCCCGGTCGTGATGTTGTCCGCCTTGGTGGCGGGACGACCGGTGAAGCGTTCGTAATGGCCGAGATCGAGATCGGTCTCGGCGCCGTCGTCGGTCACGAACACTTCGCCGTGCTGATACGGCGACATCGTTCCGGGATCGAGGTTGAGATAGGGGTCGAGTTTGCGAAGGCGGACTTTGTAGCCCCGGGCCTGCAGCAAAGCGCCGAGCGCTGCTGATGCCAGACCCTTTCCGAGCGAGGAGACCACGCCGCCGGTGATGAATATGTACCGCGCCATGGGACCTTACCTTTAATCCGACTCCAGCGATTCGCAAAACGAATCGGCCATTCCCGGCAAACAAATCACCGGGCTGTGGGTTGCGTTAAATTGAAAGCGATTTCAGAGCACTAATGGGGATTTCTGATGCAGGATACCAGCGCTGTATCCTGCATGGCCACCCTGCTTTATTGCGACCGTGGCGCCTGCGGGCCGCTCGGGGCCGGCTGGCCCTGCTGCTCGTCGGCCTTCTTCAGCGAATCGAGGACACCGCCGGAGGTCGGCGCAGTGATCGGCGTGCCGCTGGCCGGCTGGGTCTGCGCCGGTGCGCCGGTGCCGATGATCGAACTCGGCTTGCGGTCGTAGCCCGCGTACCAGGACAGGAACAGGCTGGTGAGGAAGAAGCCGGCCGCGAGGATCGCGGTGGTCCGCGACAACAGATTTGCGGTGCCACGGCTCGACATGAAGCCGGCGCCGCCGCCCATGCCGAGGCCGCCGCCTTCGGATTTCTGTAACAGCACCGCGCCGATCATGACGGCAACGATCATGAGATGAATAATGATAACGACAGTCTGCATCGCAAGCCTTCCGTCATAAGCCGCCAAGCGGCCAGACAAACGGCGCTATCGGCTTTGCGGGTTTTCGTGAAGTCGCGCCCTGTTACACGATTGCACCGGGCATTGTCACCCCCGAGATAGTCGCAATGGCGATGATCGCAAGCGGTGCGGATTGCGCTCGGCGGAGCCTTGATCGGAACCGAATGATTCCACTATAATAGACAAATGGATACTTTGGTAGACGATCTAAGCCAGCGCCTGGCGCAGCGCATCCGGCTCGAACGCGACGGCCGGGGCTGGTCACTTGCCGACCTCGCCGAACGCTCCGGCGTCTCGAAGGCGACGATCAGCAAGATCGAGCGCGCCGAAGTCAGCCCCACCGCCGTCGTGCTGGTGCGCCTTGCCTCGGCCTTCGACCTCACGCTGGCCGGGTTGATGCTGCGCGCCGAGGGCCAGGGCGAACGGCTGTCGCGCGGCGCCATGCAGCCGGTCTGGCGCGATCCGGAAACCGGCTATCTGCGCCGTCAGGTGTTCAGCCGCCCCGATCATCCGGTCGAGCTGGTGCGGGTCGAGCTGCCGCCCAAGCAGTCCATCACCCTTCCCGCCTCGTCCTACGCCCATATCCGCCAGCTGGTCTGGGTCCTGAACGGCAGCCTTGTCATCACCGAAAGCGGCACGCGCCATGTGCTCGCTGCCGGCGATTGCCTCGGCTTCGGCCCGCCGGCGGAGACCACCTTCGGCAACGAAACCAACGCCTCCTGCACCTATGTGGTCGCCCTCGCCCGGAGCTGATGCATGTCACCCTTTGCCATCAAGCCGCTTCAGGATGCGCCGGAGATTCGCAGCGCACTCTGCGCGCTGTTGATCGAGACCGTCGCAAGCGGCGGCTCGGTCAGCTTCATGCATCCGCTGTCGCCGGGTGACGCCGACGCATTCTGGCAGGACTCGCTCGGTGCAGCCGCGCGCGGCGAGCGAATCGCGCTCGGCGCGTTCGACGGCGGTGATTTGATTGGCACCGTGATGCTGCTGTTGAGGCTGCCGCCGAACCAGCCGCACCGCGCCGAGATCGCCAAGATGATGACGCGCCTCACCCACCGCCATCGCGGCGTCGCCACCGCACTGCTGCGCGCCGCCGAGCAGCTTGCGATCGACCGCGGACGCACGCTGCTGGTGCTCGACACCGCCGTCGATGACGGCGCCGCGCCGCTCTACGAGAAGCAGGGATTTCAGCTCAGCGGCATCATCCCGGACTACGCGCTGAAGCCGCATGGCGGCCTCACCGGCACGATGATCTACTGGAAGCGGATCGGCGCCGCGGCCGGCCAGATTACGTAGCGTAGCAAGATGCCGATGGCTCCCGACTTCGCAACACTGCCAATCCCGTCATCCTGAGGAGCGCGCTCTTGCGCGCGTCTCGAAGGATGCACGGCCACCAGCCGGGCCGTCGATCCTTCGAGACGGCCGCGTTGCGGCCTCCTCAGGATGACGGTGTAAAAGCTCGGCGTGGATGGGCAGCTGGACTAACACCCCGCGGCGATCGCGAGGAAGTCCGAGGCCTTCAGGCTGGCGCCGCCGACCAGTGCGCCGTTGACATTGGCGACCGCCATCAGTTCGGCCGCGTTCGACGGCTTCACCGAGCCGCCATAGAGAATCCTGATCTTGTTTCCCTCGGCCTTGAAGCGATCGGTGAGCTGACCACGGATAAACCTGTGAACTTCCTCGACATCCCTAGCGGTCGGGGTCAGGCCGGTGCCGATCGCCCAGACCGGCTCATAGGCCACCACAAGATTGGCCGCGGTCGAACCGTCGGGCAGCGAACCCGCAAGCTGGGTGCCGCAGACATCCAGCGTCTTACCGGCGTCGCGCTGCTCGCGCGTCTCGCCGATGCAGACGATCGCGGTCAGGTGGGCGCGCCAGACCGCCTCCGCCTTCTGCCGAATCAACGCGTCGGTCTCGCTATGGTCGGCGCGCCGCTCGGAGTGGCCGACGATGATGGCGACCGCGCCGAGATCCCCAAACATTTCCGCGGAGAGATCGCCGGTGTGGGCGCCCGACGCCTTCGGATGGCAATCCTGGGCGCCGACGGCGACCTTCGAGCCGCGCGCCTTGTCGGCAAAGGCCCCGACCAGCGTCGCCGGCGGACAGACCAAGAGATCGGCCTTCCCGGCGACATCGCCGGCGCCGGCCAGCATCGCGTCGAACTCGACAGAGGAGGATTTCAGGCCGTTCATTTTCCAGTTGCCGGCGATCAGCGGCCGGATGGCGTCGGTCATGTCGGATTTCCCATCGTTCAAGCGTACCCTTGCGCTATCAGAGCCGGGCGGCGACTTCCAGATACCGCCCTCGCCCATCCCGTGCGGCGTCCAGAGCGCTTTCGAGCGAAGTGGCCACCGGTTCGCGTGAAGAAAACGCGTCAAAACAGGACTCTACCCGCTTCAATCCGCCCGCGCGGGCGAGGTTGCGGGGGGACACGAGCCACTTTATAAGCATTTTCAATTCGGTGACGCCCTGCTGCCGGACAAAAGGTCCCGACTTTTTGCTCCCACTTGGGCACGACCCGGTTCCCCACCTGCAAAACAAGTTGGACCCATGCTTCGAGGAATGCGGAAAGCCTCATCAAACTGGCTCGGCAAGACGATTATGGCCGTTGTGATGGGCGTTTTGATCGTCAGTTTCGGAATTTGGGGCATTGCCGACATTTTCAAGGGGTTTGGCCAGTCGACCTTCGCCAAGGTCGGCGGGACCGAGATTTCGGCCGAGCAGTTCCGCCAGATCTATACCGACCGGTTGCAGCAGCTTGGCCGCCAGTTCGGCCGTCCGTTGACGCCTGACCAGGCGCGCGCCTTCGGCATTGACCGCCAGGTGCTGCAGCAGACGCTCGCCGAGGCCGCGATGGACGAGGAAGCGCGCCGGATGGGTCTCAACGTGTCCGACGCCGAGGTGCTGCGCCAGATCTACAATGATCCGAACTTCAAGGGTCTCAACAATCAGTTCGACCCGCAGCGCTTCCAGGCCGTGATCCGCAACTACGGCTATACCGAGGGCCGCTACATCGCCGAGCAGCGCCGCGTCGGGCTGCGGCGGCAGATCGCCGGCACCATCTCGTCCGGGATGGAGCCGCCGAAATCGCTGGTCGAGGCGCTGACCCGCTTCCAGAACGAGCAGCGCTCGATCGACTACATCACGCTCGGCGCCGCGCAAGCCGGCACCATCGACCCGCCCTCGCCCGAGGCGCTCGCCGCCTATTTCGAGGACCACAAGGTCCAGTTCCGCGCGCCCGAATACCGCAAGATCTCCTTCGTCGCGATCACGCCCGAGGAAATCGGCAAGTGGGAGACGGTGTCGGACGAGGACGCCAGGAAGATCTTCGACGAGCGCAAGGATCGGCTCAGCACGCCGGAGAAGCGCGAAGTCTCGCAGATCGTGTTTCCGGACGCCGGCGAGGCGCAGGCCGCGCGCGGCCGGATCGCGTCGGGCACCTCGTTCGACGACATCGCCAAGGAGCGCAACCTCAATCCGGCCGACGTCAATCTCGGGCTGGTCGCGAAGTCGGCGATCCTCGATCCGGCCGTCGGCGATGCCGCCTTCGCGCTTCCCTCAGGCGACGTCAGCCAGCCGGTCCAGGGTCGCTTCGGCGTGGCGCTGGTCAAGGTCGGCAAGATCGAGCCCGGCGTGACCCCGAGCTATGAGAGCCTCGCGCAACAGGTCAAGAACGAGATCGCCTCCGAGCGCGCCCGCAGCAAGGTCGCCGAGCTGCGCGACAAGATGGAAGACGAGCGCGGCGGCGGCTCCAGCGTCATCGACGCGGCGCAGAAGCTGAAATTGACCCCCGTCACCATCGACGCGATCGATCGCTCGGGGCGTCTGCCGAACGGCCAGCTCGCGACCAACATTCCGCGCGGCCTCGACGTGGTGTCGCAGGCCTTCAACAGCGACGTCGGCGTCGACAACGACCCGATCCAGTTCAACAACGGCTATGTCTGGTACGACGTGCTGGGCATCACGCCGTCGCGTGAGCGCAGCCTCGACGAGGTCCGCGACCAGGTCGAGGCGAAGTGGCGCGAGGACCAGATCTCCGCCAAGCTGCGCGCCAAGGCGACCGAGATCGTCCAAAAGCTCGACGGCGGCGCCAAGCTCGCCGACGAGGCCGCTTCTGCCGGCGTCAAGGTCGAGACCGCTGCGAACTTCAACCGCGAGGCCTCGCTGCCAGCCGTGCCGGCCGGCGTGATTGCGGCGGCGTTCCGCACCGCCAAGGACGGCGACGGACAGACCTCGACCGCCGGCGGCAGCCAGTGGGTCGTGTTCCGCGTCACCAACGTGACCGTGCCGCCGGTCGACTTCACGTCCGATGCGGCCAAGCAGCTCACCGAGGCGCTGCGGCGCTCGCTGAGCGACGAGCAGGTCGCGCAATACGTCACCAAGATCGAGTCCGATATCGGCGTAACCATCAACGAGGCAGCCTTCGCACAGGTGACAGGCGCAAATAATTGAGCATGATCTAGGCCGCAGACGCTTTCCACGTTTGTCGCAGCGACAGCCGGTTCTCCGCGCCACCACGCGACGCGCGGAGATCAAGCTCCAACAACAGACCCTGAGCCAGCGAATGGACGACCTGAAATCGATCATCGGAAAAGTCGCCACCGGCGCCACGCTGACGCGTGAAGAAGCGGCGTCTGCGTTCGACAGCATGATGTCGGGCGAAGCCACGCCCTCGCAGATGGGCGGGCTGTTGATGGCGCTGCGGGTGCGCGGCGAGACCGTCGACGAGATCACCGGCGCCGTCAGCGCGATGCGCGGCAAGATGCTGCCGGTCAAGGCGCCGGTGGAGGCCGTCGACATCGTCGGCACCGGCGGCGACGGCTCCGGCTCGGTCAACGTTTCGACCTGCGCCGCCTTCATCGTGGCCGGCGCCGGCGTGCCCGTCGCCAAGCACGGCAACCGCGCGCTGTCGTCGCGCTCGGGCTCGGCCGACGTGCTGGCCTCGCTCGGGGTCAAGATCGATCTGACACCGGAGCGCGTCGGACGCTGCATCTCTGAAGCCGGCATTGGCTTCATGTTCGCGCCCGCACATCATCCGGCGATGAAGAATGTCGGTCCGACCCGGGTCGAGCTCGCCACCCGCACCATCTTCAACCTGCTCGGGCCGCTGTCGAACCCGGCCGGCGTCAAGCGGCAGATGGTCGGCGTGTTCTCGCGGCAATGGGTGCAGCCGCTGGCGCAGGTGCTGAAGAACCTCGGCTCGGACAAGGTCTGGGTGGTGCACGGCTCCGACGGCCTCGACGAGATCACCCTCACCGGCCCGACCTTCGTTGCAACGCTGGAGAACGGCGAGATCAGGACATCGGAAGTGACGCCGGAAGACGCCGGACTCGGCCGTGTCGGCGGCGAGGCGCTGAAGGGCGGCGATGCCGATGCCAATGCGATTGCGCTGTCGAGCGTGCTCCAGGGCAAGCCGAGCGCCTATCGCGACGTCGCCCTGCTCAACGCCGCCGCCGCGCTGATCGTGGCCGGCCGCGCCAAGGACCTCAAGGAAGGCGTCGCGATCGGCGCGCAGTCGCTCGACAGCGGCGCGGCCGCGGCGCGGCTCAAGCATCTGGTCGCGGTTTCCAACGGCTGAGCATGATCCGAAAAAGTGGGAACCGGTTTTTCGAATCAGATCATGCGCAAGTAAGGCGGTAAGCGATGTCCGACATCCTGACCAAGATCGAGGCCTACAAGCGCGAGGAGATCGTCGCCGCGAAGCGCGCGCATTCGCTCGCTGAGGTCGAGGCGCAGGCGAAATCGGCCTCAGCCCCGCGCGGCTTCGTCCGCGCGCTGAAGGACAAGCACGCAAACGGCGACTACGCATTGATCGCGGAAGTGAAGAAGGCCTCGCCCTCGAAGGGGCTGATCCGGGCCGACTTCGATCCGCCGGTGCTCGCGAAGGCCTATGAGGCCGGCGGCGCGGCCTGCCTGTCGGTGCTGACGGACGCGCCGTCGTTCCAGGGCCATCTCGACTTCATGGTCGCGGCCCGCGCGGCGACCAATCTGCCGGTGCTGCGCAAGGATTTCATGTTCGACACCTACCAGGTGGCGGAAGCGCGCGCCCATGGCGCCGACTGCATCCTGATCATCATGGCCGCGCTCGACGATGCCGCGGCCAAGGACATCGAGGATGCCGCGCTCGGCTACGGCATGGACGTGCTGGTCGAGATCCACGACCGCACCGAGCTCGACCGGGCCCTGAAACTCCGCTCGCCGATGATCGGCGTCAACAACCGCAATCTGCGCACCTTCGAGACCACGCTTGCGACCAGCGAGGCGCTGGCGCCGTTGATCCCGCGCGACCGCCTGATGGTCGGCGAGAGCGGCATCTTCACGCCTGAGGATCTGGCCCGCCTCGAGCGCGTCGGGATGTCGACCTTTCTGGTCGGCGAGAGCCTGATGCGCCAGCAGGACGTCACCGCGGCCACCCGCGCATTGCTGACGCGGCAGCCCGCATCGCGCGCCACCGGTACGCGCTGACGCGATGGCGCGGAAGAGCAAGGCCACAAAAGCCGAGCCGTCCGGGTCCGGCACCGCCCTCACCCATATCGATGCCAAGGGCGATGCGCGCATGGTCGACGTCTCGGCCAAGCCCGCCACTGAGCGGACTGCCGTCGCCGAGGGCCGCGTGCTGATGAGCAAGGCCACGCTCGCGCTGATCGAGCAAGGCCAGGCCAAGAAGGGCGACGTGCTGGCGACCGCGCGGATCGCCGGCATCATGGCGGCGAAGCGGACCTCGGAACTGATCCCGCTCTGCCACCCGCTGGCGCTGACCAAAGTCACGATCGATATCGCAACCGATGCCAAGCTGCCCGGCTGCATCGTCCGCGCCAGCGTCAAGGTGACCGGGCCGACCGGCGTCGAGATGGAGGCGCTGACCGCGGTTTCGGTCGCGTGCCTGACGATCTACGACATGGTCAAGGCGGTCGACCGTGGCATCCGCATCGAAGGCATTCATCTGATCGAGAAGATCGGCGGCAAGTCCGGGCACTATCGCGCCGGCGACTGAGCTAGCGGTGCGCTCGATTACTTCAGTGAGCCGCTGATCGAATTGAAGGTGCCCGACAGTTTTGTGCCGACGCCCTTCACCGCGGCAATGATGGCGATCGCAATGCCGGTTGCGATCAAGCCGTATTCGATCGCGGTGGCTCCGGTCTCGTCGGCGCAAAAATTCTGTACAAGCTTCTTCACGATGACACCCCTCACGCACTGAACTTCGCGGAACGACACGCAAACTACGTGCCGACGGTCAGTTTGAGCATCGTCATGGAGTTAGATGGTAAACAGATGATTACATCGGTCTCGCACGCGGCAAGAGATTCCGCGCTGCGCGTGTTGACCGGCAAAATCTGCAGTTCCATCTCGGGAACCGGCGCCCTGACAGCAACCATTCGTTAACCAACCTCGCTAACCGCAACTCCATCTCGTTTCGATACGACTTTCGCGGGCCGGAGGTGCACAGACCTACCTCCGGGTGAAACGCCTGGAAGCGATAGCGTCAGATGAATCCAAACGGTAGCGCCTCGTTCAACGTCGCCTCGGTGATCGGCCGCGGTCCGATCCGCTGGCTGATCCTCGGCGGCGCCGTGCTGATGGCCGCGATCGCGATCGGCGCGACCCTGATGGCCGAGAATTTCCGCGAGCGCGCTTTGCACAACAGCGAGCGCGAGCTCGAGAACACGGTGCTGCTGCTGGCGCGGCATTTCGACCAGCAGCTCGACGATCTCGAGGTGGTCCAGCGCGACCTGATCGCGTTCATGCGCGACAACGGGATCGCGACGCCGGAGAACTACCGGCGGCGGATGTCGGCCGCCGACATCCATGCGATGCTCAAGTCCAAGATGGACGCGCTGTCCAATGTCGGCAGCCTCAACGTGTTCGATGCCGACGGCGTGCTGATCAACAGCTCGGGCGCCTGGCCGCTGCCGCAGGCCAGCATTGCCGATCGCAGCTACTTCCAGATCTTCAAGTCGAGCCCCTACTCGCCCGACATGCAGGTCGCACCGGTGATTAGCCGCATCAGCGGGCTGTGGACGACCGTCATCGTCCGCAAGGTCACCGGGCCGCGTGGCGAGTTCCTCGGCGTGGTCGGCCGCGGCATCGAGCCGGCGACCTTCGAAAAATTCTTCTCCACGGTGGCGCTCGGCGAAGGTTCGGCGATCTCGATGCACCATCGCGACGGCACGCTGCTGGCGCGCTACCCCCATGTCGAGGAGCTGATCGGGAAGAATCTCCGCACCGGGCCGGTCAACCAGCAGCGGGTGTTCGAGCTGCCGCAGAGCACCACGCGGTTGGCCAGTCCGGTCGACGGCAAGGACCGCCTGGTATCGTCGCGGGCGCTGACCAAATTCCCGATCGTCGTCGTCGCGACCACCACGACGGAAGCGGCGCTCGCCAACTGGCGCGAGCAGATCGCCATCCTGATCGCGGTGACCAGCATTTCCGTGCTGGCGATCGCGATCCTGCTGACGCTGGTGGTGCGCAAGCTCGTGCAGCAGCATCGCGCCCAGCAGCAGCGCCTGACGCTGGAAAAACTCCGGCTCGACACCGCCGTCAACAACATGACGCAGGGGCTGCTGCTGTTCGACGCCGCGCAGCGCCTGGTGATCTGCAACAAGCGCTATGTCGAGATGTACGGGCTGTCGGCCGACATCATCAAGCCCGGCTGCAGCTTCCGCGACGTCATCGTGCATCGCCACCAGACCGGCTCGTTCCAGGGCGACGTCGAACGCTACGTCAACATCGTGCTGCGCGACGTCGCTGTCCGCAACACCATGGTGATCACGACGCCCGACGGGCGCTCGATCCAGGTCGTCAACGAGCCGCTGGCCGACGGCGGCTGGCTTGCGACCCACGAGGACGTCACCGAGCGCCGCCGCGCCGAGGAGCGCATCACACATCTTGCCCACTACGATGCTCTCACCGACCTGCCGAACCGCGCGCTGTTCCACGAGGAGATCAAGCGCGAGCTGCCGCATGTCGCGCCCGACAGCCAGCTGGCGGTGCTCTATATCGACATCGACGAATTCAAGGGCGTCAATGACTCGCTCGGCCACATGGTCGGCGACGAACTGTTGAAGTCCGTTGCACGGACCCTGAGCGGCGTGATCGGCGACGGCGATTTCGTCGCCCGGCTCGGTGGCGACGAATTCGCGATCGTGCAGACCGGGGTGAAGAACGAGATCGAGGTCACAGACCTCGTCGCGCGCATCTACGAGGCGATCCGCTTGCCCTATCAATGCCTCGGCCACCAGGTCACCACCGACGCCAGCATCGGCATCGCGCTGGCGCCGAAGGACGGCACCGATGTCGATCAGATCCTGAAAAACGCCGACCTCGCGATGTATGCGGCGAAGTCGGCCGGCCGCCGCGTCTCGCGCTTCTTCGAGCCGGCGATGGATGCCGACGCCCGCGCCCGCCGCGAGCTCGAGATGGAATTGCGCCAGACCATCGCCGCGGGCCACGGGCTCGAAGTGCATTACCAGCCTTGCGTCGACCTGCGCAGCAACGAGATCACCGGCTGCGAGGCGCTGGTGCGCTGGCGCCATCCGCAGCGCGGCATGATCTCGCCGGCCGACTTCGTGCCGGTCGCGGAAGAGACCGGCCTGATCAACCAGCTCGGCGAATGGGTTTTGTTGACGGCCTGCAAGGAGGCCGTCAACTGGCCCGATCATGTCAGGCTCGCGGTCAACGTCTCGCCGGTGCAATTCCGCAGCGGTACGCTGGCGCTCAAGGTGATCGCGGCGCTCGCGGCGTCGGGGCTGTCAGCGGGCCGGCTGGAGCTCGAGATCACCGAGGCCGTGCTGATCCGCGACGACGAGACCGCGCTGGCGGCGCTGCACCAGCTCCGCGCCATCGGGATCCGGATCGCGCTCGACGATTTCGGCACCGGCTATTCGTCGCTGAGCTACCTGAAGCGCTTCCCGTTCGACAAGATCAAGATCGACCGCTGCTTCGTCACCGACATCGCCGATCCGCAAGGCTCGGCCGGCATCGTCGAGGCCGTCGTCAACATCGCCGCCGAGCGCAGCATGACCACGACCGCGGAAGGCGTCGAGACCGCGCAGCAGCAGCAATTGCTGCGTGAGCTCGGCTGCTCGGAAATGCAGGGCTATCTGTTCAGCCCGCCGAAGCCGGCGGCGCAAATTCGCGAGCTATTGGCCGGGCACCGCCAGGGTCCTGCCGCGGGCGCTGGCCAAACAGGCAGGCGCCGGCCGATCGTTCGCACGGCCTGAGTTTCGGAAGCACTGAACTACCCATGACTCGTCATGCCCGGGCTTGACCCAGGCATCCATCACATCAAGAAGGCGTGGATGGCCGGGTCAAGCCCGGCCATGACGTGAGGAAACGTCAGCGGCCTAGTTCGGCACCGGCCGCTTCTGCGTGGCCTTGGTGTCGGCGTTCTTGGCGTCGGCGTTCACGGTGACGCCGCGCAGCTGATTGAAGGCCGCGGCCAGCGCCTTGTCGTTCTTTTCGTCCGGCGGCACGTAGGATTGCGAGCCGGTCTGCTCGGCGCCCTCAGCTGCAAGATGACCGCGCATCTTGGCCTCGCTCATGATCTCGGAGCGGGTCTTGAACTCGTCGGGCACGTCCTGCAGCACCTCGATGTCGGGCTTAATGCCCAGCGCCTGGATCGAATGACCCGACGGCGTGAAGTAGCGCGCCGTGGTCAGGGCCAGCGCACCGTTGCCGGTGCCGAGCGGAATGATCGTCTGCACCGAGCCCTTGCCGAACGAGCGGGTGCCGATCAGGGTCGCGCGCTTGTGGTCGTGCAGCGCGCCGGCGACGATCTCGGAGGCCGAGGCCGAGCCGCCGTTGATCAGGACGACGAGCGGCTTGCCCTTGGTCATGTCGCCGCCATGCGCGGTGAAGCGCTGGGTCTCTTCCGGATTGCGGCCGCGGGTCGAGACCACCTCGCCCCGCTGCATCAGGGTCGAGGTCACCGACACCGCCTGGTCGAGCAGGCCGCCCGGATTGTTGCGGAGGTCGACGACATAGCCGGCGAGCTTGTCCTGCGGAACCTGCTTCTGGATCTCGGCGATCGCCTTGCGCAGGCCCTCGGTGGTCTGCTCATTGAACGAGGTGATCCTGATGTAACCGATGTCGCCGCCCTCGACGTGATACTTCACCGGGCGGACGCGGATGATCTCTCTGACGATCGAGACCTCGATCGGCTTGTCGGCGTCCTTGCGGATGATCTTCAGCCGGATCGAGCTGTTGGGCGCGCCCTTCATCTTGTTGACGGCCTGGTCGAGCGTCATGCCCTGGATCTGGTCATCGTCGATCGTGGTGATGACGTCGCCCGACATGATACCGGCGCGCGAGGCCGGCGTGTCGTCGATCGGCGCCACCACCTTGACGAAACCGTCCTCCATCGTGACCTCGATGCCGAGCCCGCCGAACTCGCCATGCGTGGTCTCCTGCATCTCCGACCAGCCCTTCTCGTTCATGTAGCGGGAGTGCGGATCGAGCGAGGAGATCATGCCGTTGATCGCCCCTTCGACGAGCTTGGAGTCCTCGGGCTTCTCGACGTAGTCGCTCTTGATCTTCTCGAACACCTCGCCGAACAGATTGAGCTGCGAATAGGTATTGGTGTTGTCCGAATGCGCGGCGGCATTGGCGGCGGCGAACAGATGCGCCCCCTGCGGCGAGGCCACGAGCAGGGTGAGACACGCACCCGCAACCGTCCCGAGGAAGAAGCCAACATGTTTGCGCATTATCCGCGATCCTTTTTCGCTACCGGCAGGCAACGTTCCGCAACGTTCGCCTGCCCCACCCCGACGGGGGCACCACACAACGGCTTTTTGGTCGGATCAAGGCCGCCTTGTCACCAGACCATTACGGTCCTGTCACGCTGCCTTGGTCAGCTCCAAATCAGCACTTAATCACCCCAAAGCCGGCCTCAAGTCAGCTCACGGTCGGCCTCTGGCCCAGCCTCCCGCAACCCGTTCTGCCAGGTCGACGGCTGGGTACCGAATCCGCGCTTGGCCCGCGTGCCCAACCAATAGCCAAACTGCGGAGGAACATTGCGAAATGGCCCTTCAACCCCGAGTTTTAGCGCGGCGTCCATCGGCCAGTTGGGGTTATTGAGGATTTCCCGGCCGACCGCGATCAAATCTGCTTGTTTGTCACGCAGAATCTGCTCGGCCTGGTCACCATGAATGATCAGGCCGACCGCCATGGTCATGATATCGGCATGCCCGCGGACATATTCCGACAGCGGCACCTGGTAGTTGTACTTGATCTCCTTGCCGAGAATCGGTGCCATCTCGCTGATTCCGCCCGACGAGCAGTCGATCACGTCGACGCCCCCGGCTTTCAGAATCGTCGCCAGCCGCGCGCTCTGCTCCGGCCCCCAGCCGGCATTGTCCTCGACCGACAGCCGCACGAACAACGGTTTGTGATCCGGCCAGTGCGCGCGCACGGCCTCCGTCACCTCGATCAGGAAGCGCATCCGGTTGGATTCCGAGCCGCCATAGTGATCGCTGCGCTTGTTGGAACGCTCGGAGAGGAATTCATGCACGAGATAGCCATGGGCGCCGTGCAGTTCCACCACCTCGAAACCGGCCTCATGCGCGCGCCGCGCCGCCTGCCCCCAGGCTGCGACGAGATCCTTCACCTCATGCGTTTCCAGCGCCCGCGGCACCGGCCAACGCTCGCTATGGGCAATCGCGCTCGGCGCCACTGGCGTCCAGGCGTCCCAATCCTCGATCTCGGCGGTGCGCTCCAGCGGGCGATCCCCCTCCCAAGGGCGGCTCGCACGCGCCTTGCGGCCGGAATGGCCGAGCTGGATGCCGGCGACCGCGTTCTGCTGCTTGATGAAGCGTGCGAGGCGGCTGAGCGGCGCGATGAACTTGTCGTCCCAGATGCCGAGATCGCCGATCGTCCCGCAGCCGCGCCGCTCGACCTTGGTCGATTCGACGATCACGAGACCCGCGCCGCCGGCGGCGAACTTCCCGGCGTTCATCAGATGCCAGTCGGTCGGAAAGCCCTTCTCGGCGGAATATTGGTGCATCGGCGGCACCACGATGCGGTTCTTCAGCGTGACGCCGCGGATGGTGATCGGCGAAAACAGCAGCGTGTCCGACATGGCTTCCTCATCTGGCGTCGTTACCCGGCGCGCCGGGCCGATATTTTGGCCGATCTTGTATTTGGCGCCGACGATATGCGCACCGCGCAATAGCCGATAGGGGTGCGACGCGCGCCAAGCACGCGGGAGTAGCAATTTGAAAGCCGCTTCGCTACGCTGTGGAACCCACCGCTCCTGGCTGTCATCATGGCCACCTACCGCGCAAATCCCGGCTTCTTCGAAATCCCTCACGCGGCGGTCTACGCGCTGATGACGGTGACCGTTCTGGCGTCGGGGTTTTGCTTTGTCCAAGCCGGCGGCGCAGCGGCGCCGGCTGAGTTGCTGTTCCGTTATGGTGGGATGTACTCGACCGCGCTGGCACGGCACGATTACTGGCGGCTGTTCGCCTACGGTTTCCTGCACGTCAACTTCATCCACCTCGCCACCAACATGCTGTGTCTCGTGCTGTGGGGCGGGCATCTCGAGCGGCGGGTTGGGCCGGCCTACTTCGTCATCATCTATTTCTGCGCGATGGTGTTCGGCGCCATCGTCGGCAATGCAACCCACGCCACGCCCTATCTGACGGTCGGCGCATCAGGCGCCACCTCGGGCATTCTGGGCGCGCTGCTGTCTTGTGGATCCTCGGCAAGCTCGATGTCCGCTTCGACTTCTTCGCCATCGCTGAACATCGCGTTCGCGATCAGCAATTCGCGGATCGACTGGGGCGTGCATCTCGGCGGGTTCGCGGCGGGCCTGATCAGCTGCGCGCTGCTCGACCTTGTCGAGAAACTCAACGGCTACGTGCTGCGCTGCCGATTTCCGGAGGCCGTGAAGGTCAATCTCGCGCTGCTCGCCGGCGTGACCGGGCTCTGGTTGTGGGCCGGTCAGGCGCAGACCCTGGTGGCACCGGCATGGATCGTCGCCGCAGGCTTTGTCGTCGTATGTTGCGCCGTGATCAAGCTGGTTGATCTCGCGCTGTCGATCAGGAAAGGCCTCGCCGCCGTCATCATCGCGCTCGCCGGTGCCAACGCGGCCTGCGTGGCACTCGGCGGCTGGGCGCTGGCAGCAACGTCGGCCTGTGTTGCGCGCCGATCAAGCGGGCCCGGGCCGTTCGAGAATCTGCTCAATGCATTCTGCGGCAATCCCCTGCTCGTGACCGCGCTGGTCGCGGTCGTCGCCGTCACGCTGACGCTGCTGCTCTGCTCAAAGGACATCTACCGCGGGATCGAGGACGTCGGCTTCGTCGGCAGTTCGCTACGCGCCGAGCGCAACCGCCGTCACGGGCTGTGAACCGCGAGCAGCCACGCTGGCCAGGCAGGCCGTCAACCGAAGCGGGGCCGGCTTGAAAAATGCTGGTGATCGGAGCCGTTCTGATCCTATTGAGCGGGTTTCCGGTTCGCGGACACGTCCGTCGGGCAGTTGGCCCCGCATTCAATCGGCTTCTTCTGATCGGCAACCCGCCACACGAGCAGCGCGACCAGGACAATGATGGTGACGGTGAGCTTGGCCAATGCGTCGTGATTCAATTTCAGCTCCGCAGAACAATCGGCATAGCTAAGACAATCAGTTGCATGCGAAATCGGGAGGTGTTGGAGGCCGGCGTCGTCGACCAGTCCTGACCTCGAGTCGGGTTGGTCGACGTCATCATGATACAGTCTTGGTGCGGCCCGCAACCTTTTCAGTCTGCATGGCAGCACGGCACAGCCGGCCGCGGTCGTGCTGCAACACCACCTCCAAAAGCTGCAGCCGTCACGCTGGGGTCGCAAATGACTGGAGTTCCACGCGAAGTGGAATCGGTCGGCGGAGAGCACAGCGCTCGGCGGGAACCCGCACGCCGGTGACGCGGCGGCTGCCCGCTTGCCGCCTCGCCCATATGGGCTATGTCGTTGCGGCGATCAGGACCTCGCAAGCCTGGCCGCGCCGGCGGCGATCGCCTCGTTGAAGCTCGTGTCCCAGAATTGTCCAACCTCCGCGCGCGCGTCGAGCACGCCGAGCTTGAGGAAGGTGTCGGCGACCTTCTGATGCGTCACCGGCACATCAGGCGACACGCCGGCGAGCGAGAAGTCGTCGCTCCGGCGGGCGAACTGGTCGAGGATGTCCTGCAGTGGCAGATGGGTCTCCGCCACCTGCGCCGCCGCATAGACGGGAAAGTTCTTGTTGGCGAACGCATAGGCGCGCTGGATGCGCAGCAGGAAATCGGTCACGGCGGCGTGGCGCAGCGGATCGTCGACCGCCTTCGGATTGGCGTAGATCGGGAAATTGCCGGAGAGATAGCCGACGCCGGTCTTGAGCAGGCGCGCGCCCTGCTTGGCGATGGCGAGCTGCCCGTTATAGCCGTAGATCGCCCAGGCATCGAGCTTGCCGGACGCGAACGCCGTGTACCCATCCGACGGCGTCAGGTTGATAGCCTCGATATCGCCGAAGGAAAGCCCGGCTTCCTCGAGCTGCTTGGCGAGGAAGTAATGCGCCGTTGTCGCGCGCACGTAGCCGACGCGCTTTCCCTTGAGGTCGGCAATGGAATGGATCGGCGCGTCCTTTGCCGCGACCGTGACCTGGATGTTGAGATCCTCATGGGTGACGGCGATGAAGCGCGCCTTGGCGTTCTGGCGCGCGGCGAACATCGCGGGAATCTCGCTGCCCGATCCGATATCGAGCGCATCGCCGTTCAGTGCCTCGATGTGGAGCACGCCGTTGTTGAGCTCCTTCCACTCGATCCTGTACGGCGTCTTGTCCTCGCCCGCCGCCTGCAGCAGCGGACGCCAGCCGCCCTTGTAATACGCAACCCGCAGCGTCACGCCGCCGAGATCGAGACCCCGGCCCGCCCCGCTTTCCGCGCGAGAGGTGCTCGCAATCAGACTTCCGGCGAGCACGCCGAGCGCGGAACGTCGAGGTAGAGAAAATGGCGTGGTCACCGGCGTGGGCTCCTGATCAGCAATTGCAACGTTGCAAGCTTAGGAGAAAACCGGCCGAAGTATATGAGACGCTATTTCGTTTTTCGCATCGGCTGCAAAAGACCATTCCAAGGATTGCGGTCCCTGCGCGGCAAACTGCTTTTCGGCGCCGCAAAACCTGACCCGGATCAGCGAAAGTGATATCCGCCGCCGCCCTGTCCGTGCCATCTTGTTGATCTAGGTCAATGGGCAGGTGCGGAAGGAACCGAATCTAGGAATCGGTGGCTGCCTCGCGCGAGCTCTTCCCATGGGTATCTTGATCCGAACTCTGCTGGCCGGCGCCGTCGCGCTGGTGTCGCTCGGCGCCATCACGCAGCAACTGCGCGACCAGGGCGTTTCCGACACCGAAATCCGGATCGGCAATGTGATGCCCTATAGCGGCACGCTGGAAATTTTCGGCCAGATCGGCAAGGCGGAAGCCGCCTATTTCGACATCGTCAACGAACGCGGCGGAATCGGCGGCCGCAAGATCCGCTTCATGTCCTATGACGATCTGTCCGATCCTTCCAACGCCATGGACCTCACGCGCATTCTCGTCGAGACCGACAATGTGCTCCTGATGTTCGGTTCGTTCGGAACGCCGGGGAACCTGGCCGTGCGGAAGTACCTCAACGAACGGCAGGTCCCGCAACTCTTCGTTGCCTCCGGCGACCAGCAGCTGAGCGATCCGTCGGTCTATCCGTGGACCATGGGCTGGCAGCCCTCCTACCGCGAGGAGGGTCGCATCTACGCCAATTACATCCAGGCGTTTTATCCCGGGAAGAAGATCGTGGCGCTCTGGCAGAACGACCAATTCGGGCGGGATCTGTTCAAGGGGTTGGAGCAAGGACTGGGTGATGTCGCCCATAACATCAGGGTCGACATCGCCTATGATGTCGACGATCAGCATCTCGACGGCCACGTATCGGTCCTGAAGCGATCGGGGGCCGAGATCTTCGTGTTTGCCGGGGTGCCGGAGAATGCCGCCAAGGTGATCCGGGCCGCGGCCGAACACGGCTGGCGGCCAGTGTTCATCGTCAACCAGATGGCGGCATCGATTGAGACGGTGCTCAAGCCGGCCGGCACGGAGAACGCGACCGGCGTCATCACCGCCGCCTTCCTGAAGGATGCGAGCGATCCGGCCTGGAAGGAGGAGCTCGGCAGCGGCGCCTGGCGCAGCTTCATTGAGAAGTACACGAAAGCCGGCGGCAAGGATGACGCTGCCGCCGTCTATGGCTATGCCGCCGCCGAAACGCTGGTCCAGGTGCTCACCCAATGCGGCAACGACCTGTCGCGGGAAAACGTCATGAAGCAGGCCGCCACGCTCAGGGATTATCAGGCGTCCGCGTTGCTCCCCGGCATCAAGATCAACACCGGTCAATCCGACTTCCGGCCCGTCAAGCAGTTGCGTTTGTTTCAGTTCGATGGCCGCAGCTGGCAGTCGATCGGCGATGTGCTCGATACAGCGTTCGTCGACCCAGGCAAGAAATAACGACGCGGATTTTTCCAATCCGCTCGCGCGACCCGCAGGCCCGAGCTACTTCGCGACCTCATAAACGTCGGGATCGAAACTCGAGCTCGGATGGGCGAACGCATTGCGCAGCGCCGGCGAGATCGGGACGTTGTAGTTGATGCCGTTCGGCGGGGTCGGCTGCTCCAGCCACCTCTTGTACATGACCTCGATCTCCGGGCTCGCGTAGAGCTCCGCCGTCGCGCGGTCGGCCAGCGCCTTGAACGGCGCGTCCTCCCGGCGCAGCATGATCCCGAACGGCTCGGCCTTCGAGAAAGCCTCCTCGCTGATCATGTAGAGCGCCGGCTGCTTCGACCGCGCGATCGCCACGGCGAGCTGGACGTCGTCGAGCGCGTAGGCCTGGGCGCGATCGGTCTCCAGCATCAAGAACGCTTCGGCCTGATCCTTGGCCGGCAGAACGGTGATGCCGAGCTTGCGCTCGGTATTGACCTTGATGAGCTGGGTGAGGTTCACCGAGCCTGCAACGGCGGTGACCGACTTGCCCTTGAGGTCGTCGATCGTGTTGATGCCTGCCGATTTCTTGGCGGCAAAGCGCGTCGCGCTCAGGAAGTGCGAGTTGGTGAAGGTCACCTGCTTCTGGCGCTCCGCGCTGTTGGTGGTCGCCGAACAGTGCAGGTCGATCGTGCCGTTGACCATCAAGGGAATACGGTTCGACGAGGTCACCGGGAGATAGTCGACCGCGATGTCCGAGATGCCGAGCTCCTTCTTCACGGCATCGACGATCTTGAGGCAGATATCGAGCGCAAAGCCGATCGGCCGCTGATTGTCGTCGAGATAGCTGAAGGGAACGGAGGCTTCCTGAAAGCCGAGCGTGACCTTCCTGGTCTCCTTGATCTTCTGCAGCGTGCCCGACAGCTCTTCGGCGGCCACGGGGCTCGCGGCGAACGTGAGAGCGAAAAGGACGGCGGGCAAACGCATCGGCGGCTCCTGTGCGGGGATAGGTGGCGGTGATAGCCCACGCACAGGCCCGGAGATAGATGACGATGTGTCTAGCAGCTATTGCGCTTTGCGATGGTCCGACTGACTAGCGCTGCGCCCCGCCCTCGAGCAGGCGGTCGCCGACCAGACGGACCGCGCCGCGGGTCCAGGAATAATCGGCGCCCATCCGCAGGCCGCTGTCGCCGCGCGAGACGACCGCGCCGCTGCGGGCGTCGCGCAGCTGGAAGCCGACCGTGTATTCGGTCCGGCTGACCCGCCTGATCACGCCGATCAGCGCTTGATCCGCGCCGAGCTTCTGCGCAATCGCGGCCTCGCAGCCGTCGCAGTCGCGCAGCACACGCGCCTTGACGGGCTCTGCGGTCGCGCCGCCGGTATCGACCAGGCGGTAGCGGCCCGACTGCGCCAGCCGGTCACGCACACCCCTGGTCACATCGGCCAGATAGGCTGCATCGGAGCCGGCAAGGCCGGACGCCGGTGCCGCGGTGGTGTCCTCGAGCTCGAACTCGAACACCGCAAGCCCGATAGGCGCAGCAGTGGCGGCCTGTGCCGGCGGCAGCGCGGCCGCAAGGGCGCCACGCACCTCGCGCGACAAGAACATCGCCGCGTGGTCCCATGCCTCGTCATTGTCGCCACGAAACGTGTAGAGCCTTTCGTACAGCACACGGGTCGCGCCGGCATCGATGACGGCGACCTTGGCCCATTGCACCAGCGTGCTCGTCTTCTGCACGCCGCCGATAACCTTGATCCGCGCCTCGTCCGCGGGCGAAACCAGGCGATAGCGGGGCTCCGCGGCGACATCGGCGCGCAGCCTCCGCATCAACGCATCCAGCCGCCGCTGGTGCGCAGCGGTCTGGTCGATCACCTCGCCCGAGGTGTCGACGTAGCTGAAATCGTCGATGCTGACGCTGAGCGGGGACGCCGCCGCTGCGCCGGTCTCGGCGCGCAGAGGACAGCTTCCGGCGAGCAGGCCGATCAGGGCAAGGGCGTGCAAAGCGAGACGGGACTGGCGCATGTATCCGGGCCTTTCGGGTGCTGGTGCGGCGGGTCGGTCGCAGCCTAGGCCGGCTGGCCTCTGCGCCGCAGCGGAGCGGCTCCCGGCCGGTGCCGGGAAAATTTCACGACGATGGTCCGCAGCCAGAGAACACCCAAGCCAGCGCTTCTCGACGCTCCCGTTCTGCCGTTTAATGTGCGTGACGGCCCGGCCCGCCACCGGGCGCCGAGGGCCGTCTGCGACACGAGGATGCGCCGATGTGGATTTGGTCCGGAAGCGATCTGAAGCTGCGCCTGACGTTGCGCGTGGCCGCCGTGTCGACGCTGTGCTTTGCCGCCATCTCAGGCTACTTCCTGATCGACGCCGACCGCGCGGCGCGCGCCAGGATCGCTGCCGTTGCCGATGTCGCCGCCAGGACTCTGGAGCTGCAGCAGAGCAAGATCCAGTGGCTGAACAATCCGCGCGCCGAATTTCCCGATCTCGACAGCATTGCCGCAACGGTCATGACGCCGGGGCTCTGCCTGGCATTTCGCGGCCAAAGCGGCGAGATCAGCCAGCGCTTCTGCGGCGGCGCGCAGACCGACACGGCGGCGCCGCCGCTGGCCTTTGCGGCGCTCTATCGCCGCCTGTTCGATCCCGGCCGCGAGGCCGTGCGCCCGGTGATGTCGCGCGGCAACGCGATCGGCGAGGCTGTGGCCTGGGTCGATCCGGCGGTGCCGACCGCCGAAGCCTGGCACGATGCCGGCCGGCTGATGGCGGCCTTCATGATCGCGCTGCCGCTGCTCTGCGCCCTGGTCTATGCGGCGCTGTCGCGCGCACTGCGTCCGACGCTATTGATCCGCGACGGGCTGGAGCGGATCGCCGCGGGCGACCTCGCCGCGCGGCTGCCGCCGTTCGATCTCGCCGAACTGTCGGCGATCGGCGACGTCTTCAACCAGCTCGCCGAGCGCCTCGCCACCGCACTCTCCGACCGCAACGCGCTGACGCAACAACTGATCCTGGTGCAGGACGAGGAGCGCCGGCATCTCGCGCGCGAGCTGCATGACGAGTTCGGGCAGTCGCTGGCCGCCATCCGCGCGCTGGCCGCCTCGGCGCGCCAGACCGCTGCCCAGGATTGCCCAGCCCTGCTCGCCGAATGCGACGGCATTGCGCGGACCGCGACCGACATGATGGAGACATTGCGCGGCGCCCTCTTCAGGTTGCGGCCGCCCGATGTCGACGAACTCGGACTTGCGGCGAGCCTGGAAGGCCTGATCGCTGGCTGGAACGGCCGCAGCCGGGGGCAACCGCGGTTCGAGATCGCCATATCGGGATCGTTCGAGCGCCTTCCCTCCTCCGTCAGCGCCAATCTCTACCGCATCGTCCAGGAGGCGCTCACCAACGCGGCCAAGCACGCCGGCGCCACGCGCGTGATGCTGCGGCTTCAGATGCGCGAGGCGGCGCCTAGCGACGACAGTGAAATCACGCTCGCGATCGACGATGATGGCCGGCCCGGCGATCCCCAAGGGAATCCCCAAGTCGATCTCAAAGGCGATCCTCAGTTCAAGTCCGGCTTGGGCCTGCTCGGCATGCGCGAGCGGGTCGCCGCGCTCGGTGGGCGGCTGAGCTTCGAGGCCGGACAGCCCAACGGCTCTGCACTCCGCGTCATCGTTCCCGTCGTTGCCAGCCGGGAGGCCGCACCCGTGGAGCGCGCGGCATGAGCAATCCGGTGCGAACCATCATGCTGGTCGACGACCACGCCGTCGTTCGCGAGGGCTACCGGTCGATGCTGCAGAAGCAGCCGGGCCTCTCCGTCGTCGCCGAAGCCTCCGACGGCGTCGAGGCCTACCGCCTCTACAAGGAGACCGAACCCGACCTCGTGATCATGGACCTGTCGATGCCCGGCATCGGCGGCATCGAGGCGATCCGGCGCCTCAGGCAGTGGGACAAGCGCGCAAAGATCCTGGTGTTCACCATGCACCAGAACGCGGCCTTTGCCGTGCAGGCAATCCGCGCCGGCGCCAGCGGCTATGTCACCAAGACCAGCCCGCCGGAGACGCTGGTGCACGCCGTGATGGACGCGCTGTCGGGCAAGATCGCGATCAGCCCGGATATCGACCACGAGCTCGCGCTCAGCCACCTCGCCGGCGAGACCGCAGCCGCCGACCTGCTGACCGCGCGCGAATTCGAGGTGATGCGCATGCTGCTCGCGGAAAAGACCACGGACGAGATCGCCGCGGCGCTGCACGTCAGCCCCAAGACGGTCGCCAACCTGCATTCCCTGATCAAGGACAAGCTCGGCGTCGGCACCGATATCGAGCTGGTCCGCCTCGCGCTGCGGCAAGGCATCCTGACGCAGATCGATCTGGCCGAACGCTGAGCCCGCGGCGGCGGTCACTCCGCGGGTGCGGATGCACGTGCCGAAGATGTGCGCGGCAGCATGGCCAGGGCGATCAGCGCCGACAGGCTGAGCCCTGCCGACACCACGACCACCGCCCGTCCCATCGGCTCGATCAAGAGCCCAAACGCCAGCGGAGCCAGCGCCTGGCAGATGCGGGACGGTGCCCCGATCAATCCGAGCCGGTAGGCATAGTTCTCCGATCCGAAGATCGCGAGCGGCAGCGTTCCCCGCGCAATCGTCAGAATGCCGTTGCCGGCGCCGTGCAGCAGCGCGAACGCGGCGGCAGCACCGCCGCCGAAGATGCCGATCACGCAGGCCCCGATCGGATGGGTGATGCAGGCCAGCCGCGTCGAGAGCAGCGGATGGAATCGGCTGAGCAGGCTCGCCTCGAGAATGCGCGCACCTACCTGCGCCGGACCGATCATCATCCCGGCGAATACGGCCTGCGCCGGCGTCGCTCCGAAGGTTTCCACGATCCGCGGCAGATGCGCCGCCATCGCCGACGTCACCGTCCAGGCGGCGGCGAATGCGAAAGAAAGCACCACCATGGTCCGGTCGATCGGAATATGCGGTTTTACGGGCGTGCCCTGCGAAGATACCGCACGTAGCGTGCGCGGCAGCAGCAGATTGAGCGGCAGTCCGATGACGAGATGCGCAATCGCCCAGGCAAAGCAGGTCTCCCGCCAGCCGATCGTGGCGAGGCCAAGCGAGCTCAGCGGCCAGCCAACCGTGCTGGCGAATCCGGCAATCAGCGTAATGCCCGTGATCGAGGCACGCGCATCGCTGCCATAGATGCGTCCGAGCGTGCCGAACGCTGCATCGTAGAGCCCGAGCCCCATGCCGATGCCGAGCAGCAGCCACGCCGCCGACATCGTCCACACCGACCCGGACGCGCCGAGCAGAGCGAGCCCGGCAGCGAGGACAACGTTCGAGGCGCAGAGCACCTGCCGCCCACCGACGCGATCGATCTGCCGGCCGACCCGCGGGCCGAGCAACCCGGAGATGACCAGAGATGCGGAGAACGCCGCAAAGAACCAGTTGCTGGAAATCCCGAGGTCGTGCGCGATCGGATCGGCGAGGATCGCGGGCAGATAGTAGCTCGACCCCCAGGCCAGTGTCTGGGCCGTGCCAAGCGCGGCAATGATGGTCAGTCGGCTGCGGTCCATCAGGAGCAGCCACAACCGGCGCGACCCGCCGCCTTGGCGGCTACGTCATCCGCGCAGCAAGCGTCGGCTTGAACAGGAGCCGGACCGCCGCAGCAGCTGCCCCCAGCGCCAGCGCCTTCGACACCCCCGCGCGTACAGACGCCGGTCTCGGGCAGTTCCAGCTCCACGCGTTCGGCCGCTTCGCGATCTCCCGCGATATCGGCGGCGATCGAGCGCACCTGTTCGTAGCCCGTGATCATCAGAAAGGTCGGCGCGCGGCCGTAACTCTTGATGCCGGCGAGATAGAGGCCGGGATCGTCCTGAACCAGTTCGCGCGCGCCATGCGGCCGCACCGTTCCGCAGGAGTGCTCGTTCGGATCGATCAGGGGCGCCAACGCCATCGGCGCTTCGATTGCCGGATCGAGGCGCAGACGGACCTCGCCGAGGAACGACAGGTCGGGACGAAATCCGGTGGCGACGATCAATTCGTCAACAACGATGCTGCGTCCGCAACAGGCCGCGGATGTCGCGATCCGGAGCCGGCCATCCAAGCTGCCGATCGCGGCGACCGGAAAGCCCGCCTCGACCTGAACACGGCCCGAGGAAACCAGCGAAGCAAAGTGCGCGCCCAATTCGCCCCGGGCGGCCAATTTGTCATTCGCGCCGCCACCAAAGGCCTTTGCAGGGTTAGTGCCGCGAAGCAGCCAGATCGGACGCGTGTCCGGCTCCTGCTCCGCCAGCGTCGTCAGATCGGTCAGCGTGCCGATCGCGGAATGCCCGGCCCCCAGCACGGCAACCGCCCTGCCCGCATATCGGTACCGGTCCGTGCCGAGCACGTCAGGCATTCCGTAGGTGATATTCCCTTGGGCCTCGCGCTCCCCGATCGCGGCAAGCCCGTTTGCACCGGCCGGGTTCGGCGACGCCCAGGTGCCGGAGCTGTCGATCACGGCGTCGGCGCGCAGCGTCTCCGGACCTCTGCCATTCTGATAGCGAATTTCGAACGGCGCCTTTTCGCGGTCCTTCGTCTTGGCCTTGTCAAAGCCGGCGCGCGACACCGCGGTGACACGGCTCGACGTCCGGATCACGTCCTTGAGCGGCGTCCGGGTCGCGAGCGGAATGAGATACTGATCGAGCAGTTCGCCGCCGGTCGGGTACACCTTGGGATCGGGCCGATTCCAGCCGACGTCGGCAAGCAGCCGCGCGGCGGCTTGATCCACATTGTATTCCCAGGGCGAGAACAGCTGAACATGCTGCCATTGCCGAACCGCATGGCCGGCCTCGGCTCCCGCCTCCAGCACCACCGGCGTCATGCCGCGCTCCATCACATGCGCCGCCGCCGCAAGGCCGACCGGACCCGCTCCGATGATCGCGACCGTCTTTGCTGGCATCTGCTCATCCCGTCTTTCTGGAATTATCGAATGACCCGACAAAAAAATCAGGCCGCCGTCTGCGCCGCGTTGCATTGCGATTCCTCGACGCAACACTCCGCCACGAGGAAATCCACCAAGGCTTGCATCGTGGCGTATTCGGCATGGCAGACCAGCGTGGTCCCCTCGCGCAGTTGCGAGATCAGGCCAACGGAGACCAGTGCCTTGACGTGATGCGACAGCGTCGACGCCGGAATCTTCAGCCGCTCCTGCAGGCGCCCCACCGGCATGCCGGCATGTCCAGCGCGGACAAGGGCTCGGTAAATCTTGAGCCGGGTCGGATTGCCCAGCGCTTCCAGGCGTGCAGCTGCGTCGTCGATCTTCATCCGCAAAACATGCGTCCTCGCCCGACCTCCGTCAATCGATATTTCTAGAATATTCGAAATATATGATGCAGCCGCTTGAGGCGAATCCCGCTTGACCTCCATGTGATATTTCCATAAATCTGGATATATGGAAACTGAAGAAGCAGTACTGGCTCTCGCCGCACTTTCGCAACCGACCCGGCTGGAGGCGTTTCGGGCGCTCGTCAAACACGAGCCCGAGGGACTCGCGGCCGGCGACCTCGCCCGCCTGCTGGAGGTGCCGCAAAACACCCTGTCGGCGCATTTGTCGATCCTCACCCGCGCACGCCTGGTCACCTCCGAAAGGCGAAGCCGATCGATCGTCTATCGCGCCAACCTCGACGAGTTTCGCAACGTCGCGGTGTTCCTGCTCCGCGATTGCTGTGACGGACGGCCGGAGATTTGCGCGCCGGTCGTCGAGAGCTTGCAGCCATGCTGCCCACCGCAGCGAAAGGAGCGGACGCGTGGCTGAGCAAGGCGCGATCGATTTCGCCGGCCGGGCAATTCATCCAGAGCCCAGGGCCGGCTGATGGACACGTTCGACCTTCCCCGGCGCCTTGCCGCCGAAGCGCTCGGCACCGGCATTCTCGTTGCGACCGTGGTCGGATCCGGCATCATGGCCGAAACTCTGACCAAGGATGTCGCTCTTGCGCTTCTCTGCAACACGTTGCCGACCGGGGCGATCCTCGTCGTCCTGATCACCGTGCTCGGTCCGATTTCCGGTGCCCATTTCAACCCGGCCGTTACGCTCGTCTTTACCGGCCGGCGCGAGTTGCCGGTGAACGAGGCCGTGCTCTACATCGCAGCGCAGATCGCAGGCGGCGCCGTCGGCACGATGGCGGCGCATCTGATGTTCGCTCATCCCTTGATCGACGTGTCGATGAAGGTCCGGACCGGCGGACCGCAGTGGTTTGCGGAAGCCGTGGCCGCCTTCGGCCTGGTCGCCACCATTCTGGCCGGTATCCGTTTTCAGCGCGCGGCCGTTCCCTGGCTGGTCGGGCTCTACATCACGGCCGCCTACTGGTTCACGGCATCGACGTCGTTCGCCAATCCCGCCGTTGCGATCGCACGCTCCCTCACCAACACGTTCGCCGGTATTCGCCCCATCGACCTTCCCGGGTTCATTCTCGCCGAGCTCTGCGGCGCGATGGCCGGCATGTTACTGATGAACTGGCTGCTCGGACGTCCCAAACTGTCCGGCCCCGTTGCCATTGCGGAGACACGACCATGACCGTCACGATCTATCACAACCCGGATTGCGGCACCTCGCGCAACACGCTCGCGATGATCCGCCAGAGTGGCACCGAGCCCGTCGTCATTGAATATCTCAAGACGCCGCCGGCGCGCGAAACACTCAAGGAGCTGATTGCCGCGATGGGAATCTCCGTGCGCGCCCTGCTGCGCGAAAAGGGAACGCCTCACAAGGAGTTCGGCCTGGACGATCCGAAATGGACGGACGACGAACTGCTCGATGTCATGCTGGCGCATCCCATTCTCATCAACCGGCCGATCGTGGTGACGTCGAAGGGTGTGCGGTTGTGCCGGCCGTCCGAGGCCGTCATCGATCTTCTGGACTCGCCGGTTGGACGGTTCGTGAAGGAAGACGGCGAAGTGGTCGCGGCGCGATGAAGTGACGATGCGGCCAATGGAGCGACCGATGCTTTGGACCGCGACCAACCTCTACATCCAGATCGTTGCCGGATTCATTGGCGCTCATCTCGTCGCCGCGGTGGTGCGCGACCACGCATTCGGGTTCTGGGGCCACAGCGCCGCGGGCCTGATCGCTGGTGCGCTGGGAGGTTACTTTCTGCAAAGCTATGCAGCGACCGTGGTGATGGGCAATGGCGCTCTCAACGAGTTGCGACCTGCCGACAACTTCTTCCTCCAGGCCGCTACGGGCGTCACGCTGGGCGGCATGGGTATGCTGGCCATCGGGATGCTGACGCACCGGCCCAAGAGCGATTGATCGGCTCTCATTCGACGAGCAGCCTCACGTGTGAAGCGGCGTGGCCGACACGGACGGACTTGACGCTGGTGTGCACACTGCCAAGCCAGTTGCTCGAGGTTTGGATCGGCGCGCTGGTCATCGCCTGTCACGCGCAGCAGGAGGCGGTACCCGGTTCGCCGGCACGCACGGCTTGAATGGGCGGACACGGCACCGAGCCGTAGGAACAGAACACGCAACAATCGCCCGACTTGGGCTTTAGCTTTGTGCCGCAGCCGGTGCATTCATAGAAGAACTGACAGGCGTCGGTCGGCATGATCTCCGTTTTCGCAACGGCGCAGTGCGGACAGGTGATCGTTGATTCAAGAAGCATCGGATCAGCCCTTGGGTGCGGACGGATAACCTGCCTTGGTGGTCGCCGTTGTGAGTTGGTTCACATCGGCTTTCGCATCATCATAAACAACCGTTGCGGTCTTGTCCTTGTAGGACACCGCAACCTTGGCAACGCCGGGAACGGCTTCAAGGCTTCCCTTGACGATGGATGGGCAGGCCGCGCAATCCATATTGTTCACGGCCAGGACAATCGTCTTGTCTGCGGCCATCACTGCCGGCGAAGCGATGATGCCGACGGCAAAAGCCGCGACGGCGACAAGCTTGTTCATGGGAAATTCTCCAGTCATGAGTCAAGAAAGAGAGGTGCGATGAAGTCGAGGCCGAGCGCGGCGACGACAAGGATCGTTGCGAGGATGAGGCTGGTTTTGACGATGCGGTTCGGCAGCGGGCGCGCGCAGGCCTCGCCATCGGCGCAGGCGCGCGTTGAGGATCGGCAGACCAGCCAATAGCCGTGCCCGAGGCACACGAGCGTGGCGGCGATGAAGTACGGCTGATAGGCGGCCAGCCGGGTGAAGTTCCCGATCCAGGCCCCGCTGACCCCGAGGCCAAACAGCGCAAGTGGCAGGATGCAGCAAGACGACGCCGCAAGCGCGCCAAGCAGGCCGCCCGCCGCGATTAGCCTTTGTCGCTGCCGATTGTCGGCAATGTGATCCGCCTGATTGCTCATCATGCGCTAAACCATGCATCCTGTAGTGACTACAGGATCAAGGGCTATTTCATGCGCGCCATCACGTCTTCGGGAGTCGGAAACATCTCGATCGGCGAGCTATCCGAGCTCAGCGGCGTGAACATCGAGACCATCCGCTATTATGAGCGGATCAAAATGCTGCCCGCGCGGTTCCGAACGGCGAGCGGTCGACGGGTCTACGGACCGGCCGAAAGACGGACATTGGTCTTCATCCGGCGATCCCGCGACCTCGGGTTCACACTTGAGGAGATTCGCGCCTTGCTGGCTCTGGGAGGGCCAGGACGCGCTCCGTGCGCCGACGTGCACAAGATCGCGAGCGCACATCTGGCGAACGTTCGTAAAAAACTCTCTGACCTCGTCAAGCTTGAATCCATCCTGGCGGAAACGGTTGCGCAATGCTCCGACGGCGCCACCCCCGACTGTCCGGTGCTTGATATTCTGGATGCCGGCCGGCCGACTAGCCAAATATCCGATGTCTGACGCACCGGTTGGACGCTCGTGAAGGAGGACGGTGGTCGAGGTGCGGTAGGCGACCTGGGGTCCCACGGCAGCCCAATTGCGAGGGGTCTTCACGGACTGCATCAGTGCTTCCAGGACAAGCCGAAAGTTCCTCGGAGGGAGCCGGAACGGACACGAACCCACGTTAGTTGAACAGAATGATTTTCGAAGATGGACCGTCATCACCGTGACCCGGAAAACCTTGCAGGCACGCTCCGAGCAAGCGCTCGTCGTCATCATTCTCAGCACCGGCGCGCTGATCGCCTATTTCGGCCTGGCGCTTTCGAGGATGTGAGAGGCTGGCTCCGAGGGTGCCTTGATGCGCCAAAGCCGGTGCCGCCCTGCCACTGAGTTGCCCGACGGCGCAAGCCCCTCGCGCAAAAATCTTTCTGTTTATCGGCACGCCCAACTCAGTGTATGAATCTCCCCGTCTCACCCGATCGAGGGGCGCTGCGCATCGTCACGGGTGTTGCGGTGAGATGCGGTGGACGCCGAGCGTGTGACTGACGAGAGCACGCGAAGCGGACGGGGAAGTCGTGTGGTCCTGACGCCCTAGCGGCCGGTGTCCCCAAGCAAAGCGCGAAAGCGTTTTGCGAAGGCGGTGACAAAAAAGCCCAGTCTCGCCGGGGAGAGCACGAAATAATCCGTAAGCCATCGCGCAGGGAAAGCCGGATTGCTCCGGTTACACCTGTGGTCCTACCCCCGAGCTTTCTACCTTTGCTCGGGGCCCATGGGTGCGATCGGCACCCGGCTTTCCCTGCGCCCTCTTCAAGGAGAGGGCGGAACGAGAAGCAAGGCTCGGACAAATCATGTCGCGAGAATGCGGGCGCATGCCCCACAGACCGTGCCACACATTCACCGTCGTCCCGGCGAAAGCCGGGACCCATAACCACAAAAGAATATTGTTGAGCGTCGCTGGAACGACGAGTCCCGTTCACTACAATTGCTGCGGCGTATGGGTCCCGGCCTTCGCCGGGACGACAGGGAAGTCGCATGCCTGCCGCACAAATCGGGGAGATTGCCGCCTGCCCGCAATTTTCGTACATGGTTTCACGCAATGACCTCGCAACTCTCTCCCACTTCCGTCGACGTGCTGCTGTTCGATATCGGCCGCGTCGTGCTCGATATCAGCCTCGACAAGGCGATGACGCACTGGGCACAGCATGCCGGTTGCGCGCCGGCCGACCTCGCCGGCCGTTTCGTCGTCGACGACAGTTACAAGCATCACGAGATCGGCCGGATCGACGACGCGACGTTCTTTACCAGCCTGCGCCGGTCACTCGGCGTCGAGCTCACCGACGCGCAATTCCTCGAGGGCTGGAATTCGATCTTCACCGGCGAGATGCCAGGCATCGCCCCCTTGCTCGCGGCCGCCGCCAGGCGAATGCCGCTCTACGCCTTCTCCAACACCAACCCGGCCCATGTCGCGCATTTCTCGGTCGCCTATGCCGAGTTGCTCAGCCACTTCCGGACCGTGTTCCTGTCCTCGAACATCGGCCTTCGGAAACCCGACGCCGCGGCCTACGATCATGTGATAGAAGCGATCGGCGTGCCGGCGTCGCGGATCCTGTTCTTCGACGATCTGGCTGCCAATATCGAAGGTGCGCGGGCGCGCGGCCTTCAAGCCATCCACGTGACATCGACGGATGACGTGGCAAGGGCGCTGACCGCACTTGGTATTTGACCATTTGCCTTGAGGAGTTTTGCGCGTGGCCCTGATGCCGGTTGCCGATGCCCTGTCCGCCGTTCTTGCCGGCGCCGAACCGCTGCCGGAGGAGATGGTCGCGCTCGATGCCGCCTACCACCGCACGCTGGCGCACGACCTCGCGGCGCGCCGCACCCAGCCGCCGGAGCCGATGTCGGCCATGGACGGCTACGCGGTGCGCGCCGCCGATGCGGCTCATCTCAAGGCCCGTCTCAAGGTGATCGGCGAAGTCGCCGCCGGCCGGCCGTTCGAGCGGACGCTCAGTGCCGGCGAAGCGGTGCGGATCTTCACCGGCGGCGTCATCCCCCATGGCGCCGACGCCGTCATCATCCAGGAAGACACCCGGCTCGACGGCGACCACATCTCGATCACGGAGGCTGCGAGCCCAGGACGGCACATCCGCCCGGCCGGCGTCGACTTCCGTGAGGGCAACCTGCTGCTGAACCGTGGCAGCCGCCTCTCCGACCGCGCGCTTTCGCTGGCGGCCGCCATGAACTATCCGGAACTCGCGGTGCGCCGCCGCCCGAAGGTCGCGGTGCTCGCCACCGGCGACGAGCTGGTGATGCCGGGCTCAAGGCCCGGCCCTGGCCAGATCGTCTATTCCAACGGCTATGCGCTGCGGGCACTGGCGCGCGCCGAAGGCGCCGAGACCGTCGATCTCGGGGTTGCCGCCGACACGGTGGCAGCGACCACCGCCGGCATCCGCCGGGCGCGCGAGACCGGCGCCGACATCCTGATCACCACCGGCGGCGCCTCGGTCGGCGACCACGATCTGGTCAAGCAGTCGCTGGAGGCCGAGGGCGTCGCGATGGCGTTCTGGCGGATCGCGATGCGGCCCGGCAAGCCGATGATGCACGGCCGGCTCGGGGCCATGCGGGTGATCGGCCTGCCCGGCAATCCGGTATCGTCCTATGTCTGCGCCTTCCTGTTTCTGGTGCCGTTGATTCGGGCTTTGAGCGGCCGGAACACGATCCATCATGTCCGCACGACCGCCCTGCTCGGCCGCGACCTCGCCGCCAACGACCAGCGCGAGGACTATCTGCGCGCGCGTCTCGAGGAGCGCGAGGACGGCGCGCCGATCGCGACTCCGGTGATGCAGCAGGATTCTTCGCTGCTCGGGAATCTCGCTGCGGCACGGGCACTTCTGGTGCGTCCGCCGTTCGCCCCCGCCGCCGCCAAGGGCAGTGAATGCGAGATCCTGATGCTGCCTGAGTGAGGTTTTCGCGGGCTAGCCGATTGCGCGCCGCCTGATGCGTTCACCGGAAATTAAGTGGTTGCGGAACACATATCGAACATATAGTGTCCGTTCATGATTTGTTTCGAGTGCTGGTGTCTACAATCGGGAAGCCGCCAGGGAGCATTGCGCTCCCGAGATCAGGCCCCGTCTGAAGGCCCCAACTGAAGAGTCTCGGAATCGAACGACGCTACCAACCGGGGGAATACTCGAGATGCTCACGCGCAAACAGTACGAACTTCTGCGTTTCATCAATGAACGTCTGAAAGAGGCCGGCGTGCCGCCCTCCTTCGACGAGATGAAGGATGCGCTCGACCTGCGCTCGAAGTCCGGTATCCACCGCCTGATCACTGCGCTGGAGGAGCGCGGCTTCATCCGCCGCCTGCCCAACCGCGCCCGCGCCATCGAGGTCATCAAGCTGCCCGAGCTGTCGGCCGGCGGCGGCAACGGCCGCCGTGGCTTCACGCCAAGCGTCATCGAGGGCACCCTCGGCAAGCGCAGCAGCACGCCGCCGATCGCCGAGGACGACGGCAACCGTCCGGTCGCCGTCCCGGTGATGGGCCGGATCGCGGCCGGTACGCCGATCGAGGCGCTGCAGACCCGCAGCCACACCATCAGCGTGCCGCCCGACATGCTCGGCTCCGGCGAGCATTATGCGCTTGAGGTACGCGGCGACTCGATGGTCGACGCCGGCATCCTCGACGGCGATATGGCGCTGATCCAGCGCAACGACGTCGCCAACACCGGCGACATCGTGGTGGCGCTGATCGACGAGGAGGAAGCCACCCTGAAGCGCTTCCGCCGCCGCGGTGCATCGATCGCGCTCGAGCCGGCCAACACTGCCTATGAAGTGCGCATCCTGCCGCCGAACCGGGTCCGCATCCAGGGCAAGCTGATCGGGCTGTATCGCAAATACTGACGGCGGCGGAGCATGATCCGGAAAAGTGCGAAGCGGTTTTCCGAAAAGACCATGCTCGAACAGACATATGGAGCGGGATGACGATTTGAAGAAAAAGTCGTCCCGATCCAGGAACGAGCAACAGATCGGATCGTTCCTTGGAAGATAGCGCAGCGTGCGGACCAGCTTGGATGCGCCCCGATACCTCTCGCGCAGTGTAGCGCGTTTGTGATTGAGGCGTTCGACGGCCAGTCGTACAATCGCCCAGAAACGAGCAGACACTCGTTTGCTATCGTCCACTCTGGTAGAGGCCTGCGCCTCAGGGAGAGGCACGGGTCGCTACCTCGAAAAGAGGAGCCATCCGATGTGTGACTATAGTCTGCACGCCGTGGCATCGCGCCCCGCCATTGTCGGAGAGACGCTGATCACCACGACTTTCCGCGGCACGTCGACCCGCGGCTTTGCTTCGGAGAACGATCCCACTGTCGCGGTCTGCATGCTGCCGGGCACCGAGCTCGCTTTCGCCGAGAACGTTCGCTACGACAGCCGCTGGATCTGGACCAAGACGATGAATTTCCGCGTCGGCGTGTTCAACGAAGTCGAGCCCGACGTGCCCGATCGCCATCATGATGCGGTCGAATTCCCCGACGGCAGCCATGTTCTGGTAACCCAGCTCGTCGAGGGACAGCGCGTCAGCGTGCTGCAGTTGCCGGCACTGCATCCGCAGGTCGAGCACAAGCCGAAGGTTGTGGAGCGGCGCCCCTCCGCATTCGCGTCGCTGTTTTTGGGTTGAGCGCATCGTCGCCGCGGAATGAGCCATTCGGCGGCGGATGACCTTAAGCGATTTCGAGCGACCCCGGATTTCCGCTTCCGGGGCGCATGAGGAGATTTGCATCGGCGAGCGCCTTGGCGCATCATCGCGTACGGAAGACGTGCACTCACGGAAACCTGCGCAGTGGTCGACAAGGTCACATGGCAAAAGGCTGGACGCGTCACCGAGCCGGGCCGCTACTTGTTCCGGTTCGGCTGGCTGACAGTGACGGCCGATGATCTCAAGGTCTGGGAGCAGTTTCCCGAGGCCGTCTTCACCCTCGTCAAGAAGCCCGACGCCGGCCCCGATTCCGACGAGTACCATCTCGGCCTGTTCGAGCTGCCGACCGGCACCTCGCCCGGCAACGGCTAATCATCCCCCTGCAGGTCGGTCTCGGCCGGTGTCGCATCGACTGCGGGCCGCGGCGCGGCGGCGGGTGTACGGAGGACCGTCTCGCTCTCGCCGTCACCGGGAACCGCCGGCGACCACGGCCGGTCGATCCCGCCGGGCTTCACCGCATCGATGGCGTAGCCGTCCCTGTTTCGCCGTAGCACCAGCGCACCGTGGCGCCGCAGCCGCTCGGCATCGATCACCGAGGCCGCGCAGCCCTGCGGCGCCGGCCGCGCGGTGACGATCAGCGCCGCCCGCTCGCAATCGTCGGCCAGCGCCTCCGGCCGCATCGCCAGTGCGACGAAGGCACCGCCCGGACCCTGGGTCGCGCAGCCGCCCGGATCGCAGGAGACGCCCTCGCCGAGCGACGCATCGGCGGCGGTCCGCGCATCGGCATCCGCCGCCAGCCATTCCTTGACCAGGAAGGCATCCTTCGCGCTATGCATCAGATGCAGCCGCCCGTCGCCGCCGCGTACCGCGACGTTCCGGCCGTCGGCGGAAATCAGGACGTCAGGCAGCGGCACCCTCACCGCCCAGACTGTGGCCACTACCAGCAGCACCGCGCCGGACCAGCGCAGCGGCGTGCGCAGCAGTCCGAGCAGGATGATGCCCGCGCTTGCGACGATCAGCGGCCCGATGCCGAACGCCGCCATCCGCCCCACCGCGCCAGGCAGCGCGGCGACCCATTGCGTCACCAAAATCATCCAGTCGATGCCAAAGCCCATGATCGCCCAGAACACGCCATCAAAGCCGAACGGCATGGCGAGGAGGCCGAGCAGGCCCGCCGGCATCACGATCGCCGACACCACCGGCATCGCCGCGAGGTTGGCGAGCAGCCCGTAAGGCGTCACGCGATGGAAATGGAACGCGGCGTAGGGGGTCGTCGCCAGCCCCGCCACCAGCGAGGCCAGCATCAGCATCGTGAGCTCGCGCCCCCCCCCACAGCGCGACCCGCGCGGTCGCCGAATGGTCGGGCGAGGCCAACAGGTTCGGCAGCCCGATCTGCACCAGCGCCACCAGCCCGAGCGTTGCGGCAAACGACATCTGGAAGCTCGGATGCACCAGCGCCTCCGGCGCGATCACGAGCACGATCAGCGCCGCCACCGCCAGGGTGCGAAAGGTGATCGCGCGGCGGTCGACCATCACCGCGATCAGCACCACCGCCGTCATGAGGAACGATCGCTGCGTCGCGACCTCGGCTCCCGACAGCAGAAGATAGAACGCCGCGGCGACGAGCGCGGCCGCGGCCGCCCATTTCTTGATCGGATGTGCCGCCGTGAGCATTGGGAACAGCGCGAGCAGCGCGCGCACCGCGAAGAACACCACGCCCGCGACCACGGCCATGTGGTAGCCGGAGATCGACAGCACGTGGCCGAGCCCCGAGATGAACATCGCATCATTGACCGGCGTCGAGATCGCGTCGCGCCGGCCGGTCAGCAGCGCGGTCGCGATCGCGCGCTGGTCGCCGTCGAGCGTGGTGCGGATGCGCGCATCGATGGCGTCGCGCAGGCCTTGCATGAAGGCGGCATAGCGCAGCGCCAAGCCGCCGGCCGCCGACGGTTCCCTGGTCTTGACTGCGCCCATCACGAAGCCGGAGGCGCCGATGCCCTGGAAATACAGGTCGCGGCCGAAATCATAGGAGCCCGGACGCTGCGGCCCGAGCGGCGGCATCAGCCGCTAGCGATGATGATAAGCAATTGATATTGCTAGATTAAAATTGAGTTAGACGGTTTGATCCACAACTCAACCCACAAAACAACGACGACCCCGGCGGGGGCGCCAGGCCGGGGTCGCCATTCTCACTCCCGGCGGGGTTGGGGGAGCTCACAACCGGGAGCAAACAAACTACGCCCGATATCGCCACTCGTTCCTGTGCCCTTTGGCGCACTAGCCGGCTCCATAGGGATACTTCGTGTGGTGCGCACCAGAGGTAGTGCTGTCCTAAATCGGACACTCGCAAAGCGGAACTGGGACACCTTCCGGTTGTTAATTGCCTGAGCAGTAGATCCCTTATCGGAGGGCGAGTTCAGATGTGGCTGCATCATATTCGGATGGACGGGGTGGAGATTGCCTTCGCCGGGACTATGGCTGTGTCGTTCATCGCGCTTCTTGCCAGCATCGCGTGGCTATTGATGGGATGACCTAGGAGGGAAACTAGGGACACTGTTGCACGCAGGCTATTGCGGGAGGATCAGAGGGGGCACAGCATCGAAGCTGCCGACCTCCAAGAGATAAATCGGCGGATCAAGTAACGGCCCCAGCACCGGCCCCCCAGGCCCCAGAGGTGCTGGGGCCGCTTCCATTTGGAACATGGGCGGGACGGCTACAGTTATCGCAGGTTCGGTGCCGGCCAGCGGTACCGGACGATGAACCAATCGCGCTAACTCGGCCTCAGCTTGTATCCCTCGCTGGGGCCGCTTCCTTGGGTACTCGCGACGGGGAACTGTCGCCTCGGGTTCGCAAAGAGACCTGGAGCTGGTGCGCCTTCATTGTGATCGCCACCGGACGGCCCAATTGCTCGGCGATTTTGGCAGCGGGTAATTTGCCCGCCATAGCTTTTAACTTTTCTATATCTTCGGTGGTCCAGGAGCGAGCAGGTTTCGACATCTTTCCACCCTCAAAAGTTGGCCAATCTCTTAGGCAGTAAAAACAGGAAAGGTTCCTAGGCGGCCGCCTCGAACCGTTAGCAAATGAGCAACCTGATTGGCGCACGCTTTCCTCGGGACGGGACCGTTGGGGACTTGCACGGTCACGTTTCGGAGGAGCTGGCGCGCCGCCCCGCCTGCCGGCTCCTCTTTCTTCAAATTTGTGTATGGCCTGCAAAATGAGACGACCCCGGCAGGGGGCACCAGCCGGGGTCGCCTACTGACTCCCGGCGGGGGCTTGGGGAACCTGAAAACCGGGAGCCAAACAAACTACGCCCGACATCGCCACGCGTTCCTATGCCCGAACGAGATTGGGGAGACCGCTCGGGGAATTGCGCGTGAGCAATCCCCCGACGATTAAATAGCAACTTGTGCATCGCACTAACGTTTGATCGAGCTTGGGAAATATTCAGGGCCCAGGTTTTGGAATGAACGCCGCCGGGACGCGTATTTCGAGCCCGGCGGCGTTGCTTTTTCGGATCAGCCCCGCCCTGGAACTTGCCCATCTTTGTGCAGTTATCGGTCGGTGCCTCGGAAGGATTTGGCTATGATTCGCCTCCTGTCGATTCTCACCTTTAGCGCGCTCTGCATCCTTCCGGATCGAGCATCCGCTGATCAGGTGAAGCCGCGTGAAAATCTGGCATCCGAGATCAGTTCTCGCCAACGGTGCGCGTGTGGCGCGACCCGCATTATTCATCACAGGCGGTATCGAACCGCGTACTTAATTGGCTATGACGTTCTGCCGTATCGCTACGGCTCGACATTCGTTTGGGAACCGCCGTATCGATATTACAGGCGCTAGCAACCTCGAAGAAAAACCCGCCGGGTGTGAACCGGCGGAGCCTATGTCAACCGCTTGCACAATGAGAACGACCCCGGCAAGGGCGCCAGGCCGGGGTCGCCATTCTCACTCCCGGCGGGGTTCCAAACCAATGAAAATGGCACCCGTTTGGATCCTTTAGAGCGCGGGGCCGTTGATGCCCCATCGAGGGGGCTGAACCCGGAGGTGGGTTATGTGCGACGTTCCTCGGGATATTCAAAGAAAGTTCGAGCGACGGTGGGCCGCCAGATTTGCGCGGCCAATGGAATCGCGCCGGCCCGAAAGGCATCAATCTCAAAAGCCGAGCCAACCGGTCGCCGCTTCCCTGAAGGCGCAGAGAAAAACCGGCCGAATTGAACCGACGGGCTTGAGTACGACTACGGTGCGTTAGCCCACTCTCAGATTTTCCGCGGACGTTTTGCCCCGGTTTTCCCTCTTCGTAACTCACCTTGGCACCCTCGTTGAGGCTGCTCAGACCGGCCTTTTCTACGGCCGAGATGTGCACGAATACGTCCTTGCCGCCGTTGTCGGGCTGGATGAATCCAAATCCCTTAACTGGATTGAACCATTTCAAAGTGCCTGTCGCCACGTCGCTCTCTCCCTTTGATTGAAGCAATGACGGGCAACCTAGGGGGAGTGCGTCACGCCGCAAGGAAAAACCCGCCGGCGTGAACCGGCGGGCGCTCCTCGGATTCCTCGAGGCTAGATACTGTTGAGCGCGGCGACGGCGGTCTTGAGAGCTGCCATATGCCATTCGACTTCCGGGCAAATCTCGTCATCGATAACATATTGGATCAACGCCGCAGCGCCGGCTGCCGTTGTAGGCTTCATCCGGGAAAGGCGTCCCGCACATTCGTCCTCGGCCTCTGTTGCCCGGTCCAGTTTCTCACACTTCACCGCCATCCCGGCGCGCTCATCCCACGCTTTCCCTGCGGCCAGCTTTGCTTGCCAGCGGGCCCTAGCGTCGAGATACTCCTGTTCGATAATTGCCGGATCGATCTCTGCCTCGCGCAGCAGCTGGTCGCGCCGGTTGTCTATTTCAGACCCGCCGATGTGATAATCACGCCAATGGATAAGCGCGACAGGGCGCCGACCGTGCTCATCTCCGGCTTCATCTCAGCGCGGTCCCACTCATCATAAAGTTCGCAGCGAAGCGTCTGAAGCCTCCTGTGATCCTCAATCAGCGCGAAGATTGGATCGACGACGCCGGCCAGCGAGGCGTCTGCGGCTTTGACTGATCCGGTGAGTGTTGAGGCGGCGGCTGCACCCGCCAGCACGCGTAGACCTACCCTTCGCGTTACCGGTTTCATGCCATGCCTCCCATCTGCCAATCGTTCGTTCCGGCCTGCTCGTGCAAGCCATCATGATCGCCGATGCCGGACTCAGCGGGATCCCGCTCTAGATCGCGGCGCCCGCCCGCGGCCCATAACTCCTGGCTTTGGTAGTGATCGAGACCGCCCAGGCTGGGCTCGTGGTCGGCAAGATCATGCTCTGCGTCGACTTCGAGTCGTTCTTCGCCAAGATGGTTTTGCCGGTTGGACAGACGCTGATCAGTCATCCGGTCAAAGCTTCCAAGATCCGGTTCGCGATCGTCGCCGCCACCGCCGCGGCCTTGGCCTGGAAATGCCTCCTGCAGGCCGAGGGATGGCTCGGCGTCGCCATCGTCCTCGAGCTCGCGAGAGATGTAGTCGTCGGTCCGGTCTAGGAACTGGAGGAGTCTGTCGACCTCCTCTCTGGCTTCGCGCCGGAGGCGCCCTATCGCGACGAACAGATCTTCGGGGGAAACATCGGTCTTGAAGTAGAGCGCACCAGCGGACGCCGCAGCGCTAGGCATAGCTGTGCTATTCTCAGAATCAACCTGAGCCATGAAACACCTCATAGTTTGGGCCAGGCCTGTCGCGGTGTTCCTAGCACCTCGGCAGGCCGCTTGGTTTTCAAGCAGATTTAGGGTATGACCTAAATATGAAATCGTCAACAAAAAAGGTCACACCTAAAAAACGAGGCCGTCCGGCGACGGGTAAGGATCCCCTTGTCAGCACCCGCATGCCACCGACATTGATCGCGGCTGTCGAGGCGTGGGCCTCACAGCAAGATGACGATCCTGGACGCTCCGAAGCCATCCGCCGGCTGGTCGAGATCGGGCTAAAGGCGAAGGGAAAGTAGAAAAGGGATGGATTGGCTTGCCATCCTGCTACTTGCTTATTTGATGCGCGGCGGATCGCGGCTTCTCACCGACTTTAGGGCTGAGCCGCAGGATCAGCCGAGCTATGTGAACGGGTCTATTAGCATGACCGCGGTTGCCGCTCTTTTATGGTGGTGGAGGAAGCGACCATTGCAGATCGTGGTCGGTCTCATCTGGGTCTTTGCCATCTTCGGGATGCTATATTGGTTGCTCGGTTTCGCGATCACCTCGCCCGTCATTCGTCTGGCGATCTTGTCTATCCCGGTGATTCACACCTATGTGGCCGCGCTTTTAAGCCGCCCAAACCGTCAAGCCTAACCAGGATCGAACGGTGGAGGAATTTTAGTATCTGGTTATTACGTCCTTGCTGAACAGCGGATCACCGAATGACCGCACGGGGTGGCGGCGGCGATGGACCTGCGACCGCGCGTGCGGCCCGCGGCGACGTCGTGTTCTCCACCGAAAAATCACGGATTCTGTACAATCCGAGAGTGCGCTTCCCTGCGCGCATAGGTTGCGGTAGGTTCGTGACCAAATCTGAGAGAATAAAGCTCGAAGAGCTGGTGGGGGCAGGATGGAAAGCTGGAGCGTTATAATCCCTAGCCAGGGAGTAAGCATTGTCGGCAGCAAAGACGACATAGTGAAATTTTTGAACGCAGAAATCGCCTATTTCAGCAAGCTTTTAATCAGTGGCCAGCAGATTACTCTCGGTGGGCAAGGTTTTGGAAACCTGCGGTTAAGCGAGCCCGCAGTGGAAGCGCTGACGTCGATTGTGCGTGACGTCCAAGCTAACAAAAAAGAATCCCTCGAAGAATACGTGCAAGACGCACGCGCCAGACAAGTGCTCATCGGCGCAAGCGCGGTAGGCCGCCGAGTAGAACAGATAAAGGCATCGAGCGAGGCAGGCGCCGCAATTCTCGCGGCGATTTACTGCACAAAATGGATGCATGCGTCTCATCCAGCGGGGCGCGACATAATTCACGTCTTCCGAGCGGTCGCATTCGCAAATCCCGCGAACTTCGCATTTGACGATCTCTTGTCGGCCTCAGATGCTGCCGCCAAAGCAGCTGAAGCCAGCAAAAAGAGCGATGCTGCCGCGCAAGCTCTCAATCAATTCATTGATGACAAGAGGGCTCTTATTGGAGAGCTCGAAGATCTGTATCGAAACAAGCTGACAATAGAAGAGCCAGCACGATCATGGCAAACCATTGCAGTCAAGAAAACACGCATATGGCGATTGTGGCTTGCGATATTCGCTCTGATGACTGTTGCTCCGATATTTGCTGCGTTGGAGTACTGGAGCGTTGTCTCCGACGCCATCGGCAAGCTAACCGGGGCGTCCAATGGCGGCTTCTCCATTTCGGGGCTTGCCGCAATCTCAGTGCCGGCGCTGCTTTACGCTTGGTTGCTAAAGAACATCAGCCGCGTGTTCATTCAAAATCTCAACCTCGCTGACGACGCGGACCACCGGCGCTCCTTGGCGCTCACCTATATGGGTCTGCTTCAGAACGAAAAGCAGCCAGCAACGGATCAAGACAGGGCAATCATTCTTAACGCCCTTTTCCGTCCAATTCCCCCTCAGACGGGCGACGAAGGCCCACCGGCCGGACTTCTCGATCTGATTCAGAAAAAATGACGCGGCCCCGTGACGAGCCTTGGCGACGACCTTGCCGGACGACACGACCAAGGCGAATTCGGTGCGACAAACTGTCAATATCACGAGGAACATTCGGCACCTCGCGGCATTTTCCAGGATCGAACAAACTGGAGGCTACGAGATGAAATACGTGTTGGCTGTTGCCGCTGTTGTCGCCCTTGGCACCCCCGCTTTCGCTGATGAAGTTGGTGTCCATGTCGGACCCGTGGGTGCCGGCGTAACCACTGGTGAATCCCACGTCGATCGGGACCGCGACCGCGACCGCACCACCGTGATCAAGGAGCGCGAGCCCGCCGATCGCACGACTGTCATCAAGAGGGAGCATAACGAACCGCGCGAAAAGACTATCATCAAAGAGCGCGATTGATTTGCAGGGCCCCCGCATCGGCGGGGGCCTTTTCCATTCTATTAGCAGCGATGCCGCTCCGTACCGATTTGACTGGGGGCGATGGTCCGATTTGGCGACGAGACGCGTCCCTGAGAAAGCTGCTCGCAGGCTCGTGAGCCCCCACTTAAAGGTTATCAGGGGTCCGGAGCGGAGAAGACTTATCTTCATTCCGCAATTCTTGTTCGGCCAACTCCCAAAATTCCTTGTCGCGGCCTTCAGGTTGCCCCGCCTTTTCCCAGAGCTCCTGGGCGCGGGCCCGGATCTGTTCTTCAGTCGGTTCTGCCATGTGTACTCTCCCTAGAGCAATTCAACCGCGCGCTTCAGGAAATAGTTCCCTCTAGTTTCGAGGACTGCGCGCAACCGGAAAAAAGCGACCCGGCTCTGGTGACGCTCGTCCGGTGTTCTCCACCGAAACTGCGCCGAACCAGGACGTTAGCTGACCTTTTAACGCGGAACGAAGAACGGCCGGCCGCAATGCGGCCTTTTGGCGCGCCTTGAAAACCACCTCATGGCCACATGCGACTTACGCTAGGTAAATGGGGCTGGCTTCGGAGAAGCTTACGATGCCCGATCAAACTCACAGTCCGAACGCAAGCATTCTTGCCACCCTCAGGTCTGCTGAGGCGCAAAGGATCAACTTCCATTTGGGACCGTGGCATATCGACGGCGCTGCTTTTGAGCGCATCGCCAGAGCTATAGAGGTTGGGGATATCAAGATACGAGTTGAACCTCTGCCCCAAGACGTTGAGGCCCGATACGATGATTTCAACGATTATGTCGTGGTACCGCCGGCCTTCTTCGCAGGGACGGTAGGTGACAGGGCTGCCATTATCCACGAGTGCGTCCATGCCATCGTCGACTTGCAGAATAGCAAGGGACAATTTGAATCGTCCAACGAGGCCGCGGCGTTTCTGGCATCGTTCCTGTTTCGCCTCAATAGCGGCGAGGCCATCCCACCCGCCACGGGGGGTAATGCCAACGTTAGACTCGTGACAACCGCTGAAGGGATCGCGCGCAATTTGCAAAAGCAGCCCGGGGCAGCGGTACCAACCAGGGACTTATCCGATCTACGGTGGAGTATCGCCACGCACCCTCATTATAGAACCAAAGGCGTGACCTACATTTCACCGAATTCCTCCGATGGTCTGTTTAGGCTGAAGATGCGAAGGAAGAGCGAAAATACCGATCCCAACCGCCGCGGACAAACGGATTTGAACTACACAAAGAACCTGCCACCAGGGTCGCGGTTGGCATGACGCAAATTGAGAGTGCGGTCTTGACCCATCGGCAGTAACCGGGGCGGCAGATTGACCGATCCCTAGCGGCTTCACCCCGCGCGGGATCGGCGCGATCATGGGCAGAACCTACGGAGGCGTCGGTTTTGGTGCGGTCGCCGCCTCGGCCGTCAAACCCCCATGCCCTGGCGCCGCAAGCCCGCTCACTTCCTCCGTTACTCGACCGGACCCGTCGATCGCACGCCCTACCCTTGCGACAGCGGGATCTGGTTCAGAAGTTGAGAAATCGCCGTCACGATTTGCGCAAGCGCGAAAGGCTTTAGCAAGAGGACGCTGTTCGGCACGCCATGTGAGGGCCACTCGTCGGCACCCTCTCCGGTCATGTAAACCACTGGCATTTGCGGATTAAGCTCTCTTGCGCGCCTGGCAACATCCCAACCGTTGAGAGTACCAGGCAAATGAATGTCAGTGATGAGGGCTCGGTATTCTTGCACGCGCTCCTCGAGGAGGGCAATCGCTTTCTCCCCAGATGAAATAGCTTCTGTTTTGAAACCGCCGTCGGCCAAGGCTTCCTGGACCAGATCTTGAATAAGAGCGTCATCCTCAACCACGAGGATCACCAATATCGGTTGCTCTAGCACGCCCGCATCCTCCTGCCGCGCCAACGCGACAGTGGCTAAGTTACAAAGTGAACACTTGTTCCTGGATCTAGGGGTGTGGCGGCATCGTGCTGTACTGTGATGTCGCCGTCAGTATGATTATGGCAGCGTTCCGTCCTTGGTTTAGCGCGCACGGAGGCGCATATTGGCGGGATGACAGAAACACATGTAATTTTCCAAGCGGAGGCGTCCAAAGACGGGTGGCGGATCGTTTGCCACTGCCCTGATGGAAAGACCGATTTCGTGACTGGATTCTTAAATGAACAATCCACCGTAAATTGGCTCAAAACCGAGCACTGCGCCCATTGGCTCAAGGTAAGGGGCTATCTCCCGTGAGCGACCCTAGGGACCTTATTCGGCCATGACAGAGTCGAACGTCACGGGAGCAGATTCTGAAGCGTGCCCGGGAGATCCATAATGCCCTGTGGCCCTTCCAAGGGATGAGCTGCCTCACACACCCAGATGGCGTTGGATTGCGTGACCACTGCCGCTCCTCCTTTTCAACCACATATGACGCCGGAGAAGGATCCTCCGCCGCCAGCGTTGCCCCCACCGACTCTAAGGCCGAGGAAGAACCTGTCGAGCGATGAGTTCTGCGCGCTGAACGCACCGGTGCTGCGGCTTACCGCGTATCCGTTGTCACCGCCGGGCACCGACGCCTGATGGGCGACATTTGCGAACGTCATGTAGTTCATCGACACATTGCTGCCGGACGTCGGCTTGATCGCGACGGCATACGGCACGCCGGGCGTCAGCTCCCACCCAAAGCCGGTGGTGAAGGCCAAGTTGTAGGTTTCGACGCCGGTGCCAGCAACGGTGTTCGCATCGACCGAGCCGGATGCGCGAGCAACCGGCGTGCCAAGCGGGTCTTCGTACAACACATAATCGAAGTCGCCCGAGACGTTTCCGTACATCACTACGCCATACGCCTTGCAGGCATATGGCACCTGGACGATGTTCGCATACTCTTTTGGCGTCGAAGTATTGTTCCACGACTTGCTGCTACCGGAAGAAATCAAATAAGTGCCCAACAAGGCGCCTCGCACACCGTCGTGGGCGCGAAGCTCGAAATTCGGAGTCAGTTGCTGCCCGACGAACGACGAGCCGTTGTACGTGCAAACATTGGGTATCCCGTTCGAAAATCCAGCATTCGGCATCGACCTAACCAAGAGCGCGTCGGAGCCTGCTCGCGCGGTTAGTTGCAAAAATATCGCAATGCGCTCTGCTTGAGCTATGGTCCTGGTTCCGGTGGTCGGTACAACATCGTTCCACGCGAGCTGCGTCAGCCCGCTTCCACCAGTGATGACCGCCGCAACATCAGGCGTGATCACGCCTGAGGAGTTTACCGGACGCCCCGTGGGACCATTGCTGGTGTCCAACGAAGCGATCCCGACCTTTAAGGTCGAACCGCCGTTCGCCCAGGTCCCCGAGCCTAACTGAAAGCCGATCAGCGATGATCCGCTGGTGTCGATCGTATGTGACCCATGATCGTCCCACCACATGTCGCCAATCGCAACATAGGCCGCATTAGCGGCGCCGAGATTGTTCTCGCTGATCGAGGCATTGCCGAGGGGAGTTGCTGCCAACTGATTGACCGGCATTCCGATCAGGTTGAACTGCGGGCTATTGAATTCAGCAATAGTCATCTCGGAACCCTTTTGGCGTGGGGTAGAAAGGTTTCGTCGTGCTCTGAGCAAGCTTTCGCTAAACTGCAGCGACTTGCGCGATTGATTTCTTCTCGGATTTCTAGTGCCGCTCGGCGGGTCTGCGTCCACAATAGACCGTCGCTGTAGCTCGGCCCCGTTAGATCCTCGTCAAGGGGCGAAGCGTGCCAGGGAGGCAACCCCAACGCTCGCCGGAGCGCGTACTCATCGCCGGCCTCAAAGGCTGCGAATACCTCCGGCGAAAGTGTGATCGTGCGACGCTTCGAGACCCTTCGTTTAACGGGCATAGCGCGTCTCCCAAGGCCGACCGAACTTCTCGAGCGCCCAGCACACCTTGTCTGCCGGTTCAGCGCGGAGATATTCCGCTCCCAGGCGACGCCATGCGTCCTCGGCCAGCGGATGTCCCTCACCTGTGGCCGACAATCCAATGTCCTCGAGATCATCGAAGAAATCGAAGCCGACATCGAACATTTCGGACCATGCCCGCAGTTCGTCCGCGGGCGATAGAGATCGTTGCTTCGGTACTCGGCGTTTCACTGGCATCACACACCTCGCCGATTCGACGCGAGCGCGGGCGGTCGGCGGCCCGATGCCGGAGGCTCGGTATCGAGATCAAGCTCGCGAACAAGCCGGGAGAAGCCGATACGGCTATCCCGCTCGATCGCCACGGCCGGATGCGGACGCACACCGCCCTCGCGGCCTTCAACGACCAAACCGTCGCGCAACAGCAACTCTCGAGCCTGCTGAAGCCTATCCCAAGCCTCACAGGCGGCCTGTAAAAGGCGCAGATGGTGGGGTTCAAGCGCATAATCTCTGACGACAGAACGCCACCAAACGCGGGTTGGCTCGGCCAAATGTGCTGGTGGTTTAGGGGTTTTGGCTTTCATTTCAGTTTTTCATCGCTTCGATTGGCCGAGTTTTTGAACGGGGGCAGCGCCATCGCGCGTTTTTGGGCGAAACCGGTTCTAAAGGGGTGGGCCGTAGAGCCTTAACCCTCCCTCCCCCTCACCAGCTTCAGTGGCGGGTCTGGCTGGATGGTCGGATGCGCCGGCTCTGTTCGGCCTTGAGCTCGCTGACGATCGCCTCGAGCTCGTCTACCGACACGCGATAGCCCAGACGCTCCACGCGCTCGATCTTCTCGGCGAGCTTGAGGCTGACTTTGACGTCGCCAGGGCGACTGGCACGCACGCCTGTCTTGATCTCCTTAAGCTCCAGTTCGCGCCGTCGAGCGGCGAACTTGGTGGCCAGACGCTGTCGGCGTTCCTGAATTGAATTGCTGCTCATGATTATGCCCCAACGAGTCCGACGATCGGTCCGGCAGTGGTGTTGTCGCCGAGGTCGTGGTTGACGATGTCGACGCGTTCCGTGCCGCGCCATGCGATCTGGTCCTGGGTGATAAACGTCTGATCGGAGCGCGCGACGGTGACGCCGCGACGTTCGCCGAGAGTGGCGGCCTGCGAGAGATCGCCGAAACAAAGCATTACTTGGCCGGTCAATGAGCCTGTGGACTGCGGCAGCGCCTGCGTAATCTGGACGGGCCAGCCCATGAAGTGAGGCACCATGCGACCGTTCAGTTCCTGCATGACAATGCCGCCAGCCGACGCGGCCAGACGGCAGAAGACCAGAGCAAAGCCCATGTTGGAGGCGAACCAACGAGCGTTAGCCAGCGCATAGCTCGGCGCGGTCCCGATCAGCTTGGCCAGGTCGGTTGTGTCGACCGTGGCGAACGTGCTGTGTGAGCCAGCGGTTACCTTGCCGGCATTGTGGCTGCCGTCGAGCAGCAGATTTGTGATGCCGCGGATGCCTGAATAGGCTGACGTGCCGTCGCCGTTGAACCCGCAATCATCCTCCTTAGAGGCGAACGCGTACGCAATCTCGGAGACGAACCATTCGCCCCAGTCAATTGCTCCGTCCTCATCGAGCTCGCTCGAGCTGCGCGACAGCGTCGCTAGCTTTTTAGGTGCCAACCCGACAGTGTCCCACGTCCCTCCGCTTTCCGTGATGGTGGTGGCCTCGGCCATAAAGTAAGCGGTGAGGCCACCGGTCCGGCGAGGGATGGACGAATAGTCCGAACTCAGCGGCACGACCTGCGCGGCAGCCCGATAGGCGCCGCGCAGTTCGCGTAGAGCAATGATGGTAGCCACGAGCTCGTTCGGCACCAGGAAGCCGCCAACAGAGTTTTGGCTCTCGCCGTGAGCCTTCTCGATAGGCAAGCCGCTCGCCTTGGCCCAGGCCGCCGCTTTCTGGTTCCCGTTGATGGCGAGAAACCATGCACCAGCGCGAAAGGCCGCTTCCTGCGTTTTGTGTGCGACGAGCCGGCCGCTACGGAGATGGCCCTGCGGCCCAAAGATGCGACGATCGGACACTAGGCAAGTTCCTTCTTTGTGATGACACCGGCTGCCACGCAGGCGTCCAGGTATCGACGCAGACCAGCGGCACTTGCCGAAGGCTGCGAGGTGATGCCGAACAGTTTTGCGGTATGGCCGTCGAGCGGATGAGCGACGGCGGCGCCGCACTCCATGAGAGTGGCGCGGAATTCCTCGATCTGGTCATTCAGGCGCATAAGCTTGATCAGCGTCAGGGCGCGCTCGCGGTGCTTCGCCTTGATCTCCGCGTCATGCGTCGCCAGGATCTCGCGGCCGAGATCGGCGCTGGCCAGCGCTGCGTCTTGCTCGGCTTGCTCGACGGCAAGCTTCAGCACCTCTTGGCGGCGGCGCTCCTGTTCGTAACGGATCGCCGGATGGTCTGCGGAGACCGCGGCGGGCTTGTATGAGGCGCCGTTGACGAGGGACCGCGCTTCCTGCTTCAGGCGATCGTGAGGCTCTGTAGTTGCCGGACGAATTCCCGATTTTTCCAGATCCACGATCCGTGCCGAAGTCTCCCGCAGCTCAGACCTGAGCGAGAGTAGCTTCGCATTGATCGCGGCAACGGCAGATTGAAGCGGCGTTTGTGTCGATGTCTTCATAATCATGATCGAAACCTAGAGCCGGACCATGCGCCGGTCACCGAAGTTGGCCACGCGAACGCGTTCACTTGGCCAAAAATCGTCATTTGCTGCACCAACGCCGGACGGAACGCGCGCTCGGAAGATTGCCGTTCGTGCGCTGGGCGATCTGGAAAAGTGCCTCGTCCCCGCCGGCTGGTGCCTGTCCTGTCGCTTGGAAATTCAGCAGATCAGCTGGCCAGCGCTCCGCCAGGTAAGGCTTTAGAGCTTTCAGGATCGCGCGTGCCTTTGCGCTGGCATTGGGTTTGGCAACGGCAATTTGCTGCGGACGGCGGATAGCGGAGAGGCTGCGCCTACGCATTTCTCGGCGCGCTTCAGATTGCCAACGCCCGTAAAGGCCGAGGCCGTGAAAGATTGGGGTGCCACTGGCCAGATGATCGTCCATCGCCCGCGCCAAGACCGCGAGCACGCCGCCGGCAGCGGCGCACGCGTCACGGATGGCCAGATAGCGGGCGACGGGTTCGGTCATGCAGAGCGAAGCCACATCGAGCAGGCCGAAACATCAATTTGGCTTTGTCGGAGATTTTGTGCAGCACCGGTCGACGGAGCAATACCGCCCGCGATGCAGATCCCCCTTACACTCCTCACACCGCTCACAGTCTCAGTCATCATCTGAGCACCAAGTGTTAGGGGTGTTAGCGGTGTTGGTGGGGGTGTAGCGGCCGTAGCCTTGCTTCTGGATCTCGCCGGCAGCCACCATCTGACCTAGAAGGAACCTGACGTTGCCGTCTTTCATGCCTGTTGCTGCCGCGATCTCCTTCGGTCCTAGGGGCGACGTCTTGGCCAAAGCGGAGAGAATTGCCCTCCGTTCGTCGGAGCGACGCACGTCAGCTGCTTCGCCTAGAACCGTCCAACTCCCAGCATTGAACAACACTGCCGTCTCGCGCTCCTCAACGTCGCGACCACGAACGTAGAGGGTCCGACCGTTCGCACCCTGGTCCAAAACAATAGTTGTGTCGGCGCAGGCTGCTAGGCCGTTGGATCCCGACAGCGCCTCGAGTGGGTCATCCATGGCGCCCTTCTTGGTGTGATGCAGACCGAGCACCGCTACACCGTGACGCGTGGACCACTCCTGAAGCGGAGCCCAAATGGAATAGTCGGACTCATAGGCGTTCTGGTTCTTATTGCCGGGAGGCTTGATCCGCTGAAGGACGTCGATAACGACCAACCTGGGATCCTTCACGGATAGCCGCCAACGATCCAGACGGTTGATGAAGCCGTCGTTGAGCAGCGGGGCTTCCGTAACCCATTCGAGCCGTGACATGTCCGGCAATGCGTGATCGTTCGGAAACAGAGCTCGAATACGAGACTGTATTCTGCGCGGTCCGTTCTCTAGGTCGATGTATAGGACGTCGCCTGCGATACAGTCGATTGAGCCCATCGCGGCGCCGCCCGTCGCGACCGCCACCGAGATATCGATAGCCCACCAGGTCTTGCCGAGTTTCATTCGACCGGCGAACGCCGTAAAACCGGCATATACGTAGCCAGCAACGATCGCCTTTAGCGGCGGAAAGGTCGCCGCCATCAGATCATTTGTATTGGTACGCTTGAAGCCGGCTCCAAACCGGTCTTGAACTACCGTCAGCGCGTCCAGTTCTTGGTTGCTCATGTTCTCGGGAAAGTCGGCGACGCGCATATTCACGCTGCACCTGCCAATGCACCGGCGATCGCGTCGGCCATGATCTTCTGAATGGCTTCGGTGCCGTACTCGAGATAGAGCCTGTTGTAGATCGCGGCCGTGTGTAAATGGTCCGCTGCCGCCGCGCGATCCAGGAAACCAAGCCGAACCAATTGCGCAACATGCTCCGCTTCAACGGTGAAGGCGTAAACCTCCGCATGCGCGATATTCAGACAGATCTCGGTCTGCAGGGTCGACCACTTCGCCGGATCCAGTGCACGCACCTGTTCGGTGATGTCGCTCTCTAAGTTTAGAGTCATTGCGCGCCCTCCCCGTAGATAAACGGGGCAAGCAGCGTCGCGGCAGCGCCGCTAATCGCGCATCGCCGCGTGAGAGCTGAAACTTGAAGTCGTCGGGTAATTTTGTTAGGTTGCGAATTGTCCGAAGCGCCAGCAAGGACCAATTCGCAAGCCCGGCCGTCACCAGCGGCCGGGTTTTGCATTTCCGGATTACGCAAGGTGCAGCACCTCGCGGACAATCCTGTAGCGCCGGAATTTCGTTGCCGGTCTCGGCTCCGGCGCCCTGCCCTCAGCAATCGCCGCGGCGAACGCGTAGCTTGGGAATGGTCCGGCTTCAGTGTTCCCGATTAGAACACTGAACAGCCCGTCGTCTCGTTGACGGATCTCGTGGTGACAGAGCGTCATGCCGCCACCCGATCCCGCGCGGCCACACGCTGGCGCTGCCACTCCGCGATCTCGCTGGCGAGCCACGCCACCGCCTTGCCGCCGTCATCGTTGAGCTTCACCGGCTTCGGAAACTTGGCTTCGCCCATCAGCATGTAGATGCTTGATCTGCCGAGGCCGGTGGCCTGCTTGACCGCTTCAAGCCTAAGGAAGGTGTCGACACCCATTTTCAAGGTCCTCGTTGGTTCGGTGAAATCCGAATGAACGAGAATGGAAATAGGACGCCGACTTAGCCCGAAAAAAGCTATGCTCTAATTTTCGGGCTAGCTTTTTTGGGCGTAACGATAAACGTGATGCCAGATTTATAATCGGGACCATCGTGGACAATCATCTGTCCAACCCCATCCATGCGCGACGTGTCGAAGAGAGGCCAATCATATCCAGCGGCGCCGTTCCTCTTGACCAAGATTGGAACGGGTACTCTTTCCGGCGCATCGATCAGCTCGTGCTCAAGTATGCTGCAGGTGTCCCTCATAACTATTGTAAGAAGCGGATCAGAAAGCGCTGAGGTCTTTGCGCTCTTGTACGTGTTCTCGATGGTCTTGGCGGTGATGTGCTTGCGGGTGCCCTTCGACTTCACGAGGGGGCCCGGCGTATATCGTTCAAGGATCTTGGCGAGCATCCTAGAAGCCTTCAGTACCGACCCCGCTCTATGCCGCCGCAGAAATTCGACATGGCCCCAAATAATTCCAGTGTTGAATACTAGATCTTTCGGACGCCCGGAGCTTTTCCTCCGACTGCCCGCGCCTCGCAAGCGGGCAATCAGAACATCGCGGCCGTATGCTTCTGCCAGTATGAGCAGCGTAGCCTCGTCTTGTTCGGAGAGTTGCCGCGTCATGAACGCGACCCGCAGTACGCCGCCCAATCCTTCATCAAGAGCGCTCGCTTTTCGAATAGATCAGTTCGCCGGTACGCATTCTCGACCTTGTCACCCACGGCATGCGCCAAAGCCATTTCCGAAACCTCGTTCGCGTATGCGGTTTGCTCGGAAGCCCAGTCCTTGAAGGTCGACCGAAAGCCGTGAACGGTGAGACCGGGGCGGATCGACTTGAGTGCCTTCAACATCTTTTCGTGAGGCAGCTTCTTCTTCGGATTTTCGCCAGAAAAGACGTACTTCGTATCGCGCGATAGTCCCGACACGATCTCGAGCATTCGGTCGGTCAGCGGAACGCGGTGATCGGCATCGGCCTTCATGCGCTCTGCTGATATTGTCCAGCACTTCTTGGTCGGATCGACCTCACCCGACTCCCACGTCAGGCCGAATGTGTTATCGGACCGCACTGCGGACAGGATCGTCCATTCCAGCGCACGGGCGGCCACTGTTCTGTCCTGGCGCAGCTCGGCCATGAACGCCGGTAGTTCAGCATAAGGCATCGCCGGCAAGTGTTTCACCTTCGCGACCTTGCCGGGATCTGGGAGCACGTTCTTGAGGTGCCCGCGCCATCGAGCCGGATTTTCGCCATCCCGGTAGCCATGGGTGGTCGCCCAGTTAAGGATTAGTTCGATCCGCATACGGAGCTTCGCGGCCGACTGCGTCTTGGTTCCCCAGATCGGCTTCAGCGCCTTCAGCACCAACGCCGTGTCGACCGCCGCCACCGGCAAGGCCCCGAAAACCGGTTCGACGTACCTCTTGAGACTGCCCTTCCAGAGCTTGGTGTGTTTCTCGCCCTTCCAGGCGGCCTTGTGGGCTTCGATATATTCGGTGGCGCACTGGGTGAAGGTCACCGCCTTTGCGTCCTGGACCCGTTTGGCGAGCCGCAGAGCGCGCTTGGCGTCGATGGGGTCTATTCCGGCCTTCAGGTTCTCCCGCGCCCTGTAGGCCCGTTCCCGAGCCTCCTTGGTGGTAATGAACCCGTCCCGCTTGCTGGTGCTAAGCGGGCCCAGGCCCATTTCCCGGGATGTCGGTTTGCCGGACCGGCTGGTGTGCCCGCGCATGTAGCGAAAGAGCCAAGCCTTGGTGACGCCGCCGTCCGTGCTGGGTGCGACCTGCAAATACAGCCCGCCGCCGTCGGCGTACCGCCCCGGCTTCTCGATGTTCTCAATGAATTTCGGGGAAAGTCGATTAAGCAGCCGCGCCAAAAGTCATCTCCGGCAACCCACGGGTCTACCCACAAATCAGTCCCGGATTCTGCTGGAATGGATCGGACGTGTCCAGACGACAGATTCAAGTTATGCCCAATCCACAAGGGGTTTCTCGGATGTCTTCGGAAGGTGTCGGATCACCCTAAAGCGGAGGCATCAGCCGTGCCTTCAATTCGACGAAGCTGCCGACATCGGGCGCGGTGCCCTTCTTCACCGAAAGCCTGACGCGCTCGAGCTTCGTCATGTCGCGCGGGCTCTCCATCGAGACCACGCGCAGCACGAAGCGATCGGTCTTCTCGCGGATATCGCGCGTCTCGACGAAGCCGGTCAGCGCCACCGAGAACATCGGCCGCGCCAGCACGCCATGGGCGATCCGCGCCGTCTTCCACGTCGCTGTCGCAAAGCCCGCCGCGACCGCAGCCAGCATCACGATGGCGGGAAACACGCTCCGCCGCCGCAGCAGCAGCGCCAGCAGGCAGAGCGCAATTGCGACGGCGGCCGCGACCGACAGCACCGGCTCGTGCTCGGCCGCGAAATAGAGCGCGATGCCGGTGCCGAACGCCACCGGCACCCACGGCAACAGCCGGCCGGCGCCCGCCTCCGCGCGCGCCCATTGCCGCAATGTCTCGACGAAGGGCCGCCAGATGCTGGCGCGCATCGGGACATAGCCGCCGGCCGGCGCAGCCGCACGCGGCGGCCACGTCCCCGCGTAGCCGCGTCTGCCGCCCGGCGTCGTGCCCTGCTCCGCCATTCCGCTTGCGATCCCTGCCGGGACGAGAAGCTACCGGATGCTGTGACCTCACCGCTAGCGGAACGGATGCAGAATACGGACCGGCAAGGCCGGATGCCTGGCTTCCGCGCCGGGCCACAGCTGCCGCCTGCGTCAAACCGATCGAGCCGAAAGTCTCATTAGGTACCGATCTCATTGGGATTAGACTGCCATGATGCCTCCACTCCCGGACAGACAGGGATGAGGCAGTGACGGCTCGCGGCACCTGAACGCCGCTGGAGCTCTTCTCAGGTGGCCCACAACTCCCCTGAGACCAGGCGTTGCGGACGAACTCGCAAATTTCGCCTGTAACGCCGTGCACCACGCGCACTCCGCGAGCGGATCAATCGCTGAAAAAACGCGAGGAGTAGCGTTTGCATTTAATAGGAGCAGCACATGGCAATTCAAGTACCGAGCGATTTTCGTCGCGTGATTGTCGCTGCGTCAGTGGGAAACATCATTGAATGGTACGACTTTTATATCTTTGGCAGCCTGGCCGCAGTTCTGTCGGTCAAGTTCTTTGAGCAATCCCACCCCGTCGCAGCCCTGCTGAGCACGATCGCGCTGTTCACTGCGGGATTCCTGATCCGTCCGCTGGGGGCCTTCCTGTTCGGATGGATGGGCGATCGGGTCGGCCGCAAATATACATTCCTGATTACGCTGACCGGAATGGGCCTGGGAACGGGAGCGATCGGACTGATCCCAACTTATGAGTCGATCGGCCTGACGGCCGCATTCCTTCTGTTCGGCTTGCGGATGATCCAGGGTCTATGCCTGGGCGGCGAATATGGCGGCGCCATCACCTATGTCGCCGAGCATGTTCCGGACGACAGCCGCGGCTACTACACGGGCTGGCTACAAACCTCGCCGACGCTCGGGATCGTGGTGTCGCTGGCCGTGATCGTTCTGACCCGGACCTGGGCCGGCAATCAGGCCTTTGACGAATGGGCGTGGCGCGTTCCGTTCCTGGTCTCGTTCCTGCTGGTGGCCATCGCCATCTACATCCGCCTCCAGCTCCAGGAGACGCCGATTTTCCAGGAGATCAAGGCACGCGGACAGATGACCAGGAATCCCTGGCGGGAAGCGTTCCTCGGCCCCAACATCAAGTACATCTTGATCGCCATCATCGTCCTGATCGGACAGGGCGTGGTCTGGTACAGCGGTCAATTCTGGGCACTGTACTTCCTGCAGCAGGTCTCCAAGGTCGATTCGATTACCTCGGCCTACATCGTCGGAACCGCGCTCCTGATCGCAACGCCGAGCCTGATCTTCTTTGGTTGGCTGTCGGATCACATCGGCCGCAAATCCGTGATCCTCGGAGGAATGCTGCTTGCCGCGATCACCTACTATCCGCTGTATCTTTGGCTCGGCATGGTCACGCAGCCGGGACACATCAACTATCCGGTCGCCGTCTTCATCATCTTCATCCTCGTCTGCTACGTCGGGATGGTGTACGGACCGGTCGGCGCGTTCCTGGCGGAGTTCTTCCCGGCCAGGATCAGGTACACCTCGGTCTCGGTGCCGTATCATATCGGCAATGGTTGGGGCGGCGGATTGGTGCCGTTCATCACATCAGCTGCCTTCGCAGCGACCGGCAGCATCGGCTACGCGCTGATCTACCCGATTGTGGTTCCCGCGGTGTGCTTCGTGATCGCCCTCTTCATCATGCCGGAGACACGCAAGACCAGAATTTGGGAACAGATCGAGGCGAGAGTCGCGTCGTGACGGAGCGACCTTGCTGAGGGGCGACTAGAGCATTTCCCGTTCCGATGGAATTGGAACGGGGCTCTAGAATCTTGTTTTGACGCGTTTTCATTACGCGAAACGGTATCCACTTCGCTCGAAAACGCTCTGCCCTGCAGCAAGAGCCATGGCCGCCTTCCAGCAAGTGCGGGACGATGGTTCTGAGTCGTCCCGTACTCGCCGTCTCCGGCGTGATTTTGCGGCAGAGCCTGCATCCGCGTTACGTCAACGCGGCCTGGAGGGGATCGTGCTCCACGCAATTCCAACCTCTCCGGCCGCCAGCGGTTTGCGGTCAGACCAACGTTTCAGTCGGCTTTCTCTCAGCCAACTCGGTGATGCCAGCGATCGTGCCACCAGGTGGCGAAATCACGATCCATCGTCAGCTCCCAGCAAGCGAGCACGATCACCACGATGCCGGCGAGCACGCTGCTCGTCGTGACCGATCCCTGTTCGTAGCTGAACGTCCAGGGTGCCAACACCAGAGCCAAGCCCATCAGCATCTCGCCCCATTCCTCCAGATAGGACGGAATGATGAATGCCTCCACGGCAAACAGCACGACGCCCAATCCGAGCACGATGGAAATCCAGAGAGCTGCCCCGGAGAAGCCCAGTGCAAACGGCGAGGCGACTAGCCAGACGCCCACCAACAGGCTGGCAGCATCCTGCCAGTGTTGAATGCGCATAATCCTCACCTCCTTCTTCCGAAGACATGGTGCGGCGGGGACAAAAAAGCATCTATCCGACCTGCGATGTGTTGCCGCTGCTGATCCGCGAGCCGACGACCATGCTGCCGTCCGTTCGCCCGGAAGCCGCTCGCCACAGCCTACGACCTTGGTCCCGCCTCGCGATGCAGCACGATCCAGGTAGCCTGCAAGTTGGGTGCAAGATCGCTGGATGAGCGGCAGCCGCGAGGCGCACGACGCCCGGCACCGCTCTGCGTACGTACTCTCCCTCACTACGAGGGCCCGCCGGCCCTCGACTTTGTGTCACGTTCCAGCGTGAAGCCTAGATCAATGGCGTCTGCGACGAGACGTGGTGGCAGGCGATCTTCCAGTCGCCGTCCTCGCGCGCGATCACCCAGGTGATCTTGACGGCGAGCGAAGGCGCATCGCCGTTGAGGAAGAAGGACGCGATAGCAGCCATGTTGACGAGACCGTCATTCACCTTTTCGGTTCTGACATCGCTGAACTGCACGCGCGGTGCGTCCCAGCGCGGCAGGCCGTTGAAATAGGCCTTCACGCCGTCGCGGCCGCGATAGAGTGTCGGGTTCGAGCCGAAGAAGAACGCGTGCTGCGAATAGAGCGCAGCAAGCGTCTCCGCATTGAGCTTGCTGAAACCCGCGGACCATCTTGCGATGATGGCGGAGGCGATATCGTCGGCTTCGTCAGGCATCGATCGCCTCCGTCTGTGATCCGCGCCGGACTGCGCTAACCCTTGCCACCGACTTCCTTGGCAAAGGTGTCGCGCAGGCCGATGGTGCGGTTGAACACCAGTCTGTCCGGCGTCGAATCTGCATCGCGCACGAAATAGCCCTGCCGCTCGAACTGCATCACGTCGGGTGAATTGCTCTCGGCAATCGCCGGCTCAACCCGCGCATCGGTCAGCACTTCCAGCGACTGCGGGTTGAGGTCGGCGGCGAAATTCGCCGCGTTCGGGCTCGGGTTGGCGAACAGCTGATTATAGATGCGGATCTCCGCCGGCTTCGACTGCGCCGCTGGAAGCCAGTGCATCGTCGCCTTCACCTTGCGGCCGTCGGGCGCGTTGCCGCCCCTGGTCGCGGGATCGTAGGTCGCGCGGAGCTCGACGATCTCGCCGGCGTCGTTCTTCACCACGCCGGTGCACTTGATGAAATAGGCATAGCGCAGCCGCACCTCGTTGCCGGGCGAGAGGCGGAAGAACTTCTTCGGCGGGTTCTCCATGAAGTCGTCGCGCTCGATATAGAGCTCGCGGCCGAAGGCGATCTTGCGGGTGCCGGCCTCCGGATTGTCCGGATGGTTGATCGCCTCGATCTCCTCGACCTGGCCTTCCGGATAGTTCTCGATCACGACCTTGAGCGGCCGCAGCACCGCCATGCGGCGCAGCGCGGTGCGGTTCAGCTCTTCGCGGATGCAGAACTCGAGCATGCCGACATCGACCACGCTGTTGGCCTTGGCGACGCCGATGCGCTTGATGAATTCGCGCACCGCAGCCGGCGGCACGCCGCGCCGCTTCAGGCCGGCAATAGTCGGCATGCGCGGATCGTCCCAACCCGAGACGTGGCCGTCGCGGACCAGCTGGGTCAGCACGCGCTTGGACAGCAGCGTGTAGGTCAAATTGAGCCGCGCCATTTCATACTGCCGCGGCTTCGACGGCACCGGCAGCTTGTCCAGCAGCCACTCATAAAGCGGCCGGTGATCCTCGAACTCCAGCGTGCAGATCGAATGGGTGATGCCCTCGATCGCGTCCGACTGGCCATGCGCGTAGTCATAGCTCGGATAGATCGACCATTTGTCGCCGGTGCGCGGATGGTGGGCGTGCAGGATGCGGTACAGCACAGGATCGCGCAGGTTGATGTTGCCGGCAGCCATGTCGATTTTTGCGCGGAGCACGCGGGCGCCGTTCGAGAACTCGCCAGCCTTCATGCGGCGGAACAGGTCGAGGTTCTCCTCGACCGAACGGTCGCGGAACGGCGAATCCTTGCCGGGCTCGGTCAGCGTGCCGCGGGACAGCCGGATCTCCTCCTGCGACTGATCGTCGACATAGGCGTGGCCGGCCTTGATCAGGCCCTCGGCCCAATCGTACAGGCGCTCGAAATAATCAGACGCAAAGAAGAGGTTGGTCCCCCAATCGTAGCCGAGCCAATGGACGTCGGCCTGGATGGAGTCGATGTACTCCTGCTCCTCCTTGGTCGGATTGGTGTCGTCGAAGCGCAAATTGCACTGGCCGCCGAACTCCTGGGCGATGCCGAAATTCAGGGCGATCGACTTGGCGTGGCCGATATGCAGGTAGCCGTTCGGCTCCGGCGGGAAACGGGTCACGATCCGGTTGTGCTTGTGGGAGGAGAGATCGGCCTGGACGATGTCGCGGATGAAGTCGCGCCCTGCCTCTGCCGTCGCCGTATCAGTCGTCATCAAAGGGTTCCCTGGAGGAGTCAGCTCAACCTTCTGCCAAATTCGCGCGGTCGGGCCAAGCCTAGTTTGGAGCCTGGTTTGGCGGGCAAAACGTCAACCAAAGCTTTAGTTATGTCCGGTTCCTGCTATACACCACCGCCGTTCCCGCATACGTCTCGCTTGATCATGACCAATTCCGTCGTTACCCGCTTCGCCCCCTCACCGACCGGCTTCCTCCATATCGGAGGCGCCCGCACCGCGCTGTTCAACTGGCTCTACGCCAGGAAGCTCGGCGGCAAGATGCTGCTCCGGATCGAGGACACCGACCGCGAACGCTCCACCAAGGAGGCGATCGACGCCATCCTGGACGGCCTGAAGTGGCTGGAGCTCGATTGGGACGGCGACGTCATCTACCAGTTCAGCCGCGCTGCCCGCCATCGCGAGGTCGCCGAAAGCCTGCTCGCCGCCGGGCGCGCCTATTACTGCTATGCCTCGCCGGAAGAGCTCACCGCGATGCGCGAGAAGGCCCGCGCCGAGGGCCGCACCCGCCTCTATGACGGCATGTGGCGCGACCGCGATCCGGCGACGGCCCCGGCAGGCATCAAGCCGACCATCCGCCTCAAGGCGCCGCAGACCGGCGAGACCGTGATCGAGGATCAGGTCCAGGGCCGTGTGGTCTGGCAGAATGAGAACCTCGACGACCTCGTGCTGCTGCGCGGCGACGGCACCCCGACCTACATGCTCGCGGTCGTGGTCGACGACCACGACATGGGCGTCACCCACATCATCCGCGGCGACGACCACCTCATCAACGCCGCCCGTCAGAAGCAGATCTACGACGCGCTGGAGTGGGAGCTGCCGAGCATGTCCCACATCCCGCTGATCCACGGCCCCGACGGCTCGAAACTGTCGAAGCGCCATGGCGCGCTCGGCGTCGATGCCTATCGCGCGCTGGGCTATCTGCCGGCCGCCTTGCGCAACTACCTCGTGCGGCTCGGCTGGAGCCATGGCGATCAGGAGATCTTCTCGACCCAGGAGATGATCGACGCGTTCGATCTCTCGGGCATCGGCCGCTCGGCGGCGCGGTTCGATTTCGCCAAGCTGGAAAACCTCAACGGCCACTATATCCGCCAGAGCGACGATCAATCCCTCGTGACCCAGTTCGAGAGCGTGCTGGATTATGTTCCTGACGGCGCCGCGCTGAAGGCCAAGCTCAACGCCACCACCCGCGCGCAATTGCTGCGGGCGATGCCGAGCCTGAAGGAGCGCGCCAAGACGCTGATCGAGCTGATCTCCGGCGCCTACTTCATCTTCGCTGATCGTCCGCTCGAGCTCGATCCGAAGGCGGCGGCGCTGCTGACGCCGGAAACGCGCGCGCTGATCGGCCGGCTGCGCACCGCGCTGGAAGTCGTGAACGACTGGACGGCGGAAACCACCGAGACCGCCATGCGGAATTTCGCCGAGCAGAACAACCTGAAACTCGGCGCCGTCGCCCAGCCGCTGCGGGTGGCGCTGACGGGACGGACGACATCGCCTGGTATATTCGACGTGCTGGCCGTGTTGGGACGCCAGGAGTGCCTTGCCCGTCTCGCCGATCAGGCGACGTGATCCTGCATGGACCCCCTCCAGGGTCCATCTTGCAGCGCACATTGCAATGAGCTACCCATCCCCGGACGCTTTCTTCACAAGCCGTTCCGCCCCGCCACGGGCCGCAAATTAGCGACTGGGCAAGGTCGGTTTTCGCAACGAATTCATCGGGGATATCGCGATGGACGCAAAATCCAGCAAGACAGCCACACTCACCATCGGCAACAAGAATTACGATTTCCCGATCCTGAGCGGCACGGTTGGGCCTGATGTCATCGACATCGGCAAGCTCTACGGCCAGGCCGGGGTGTTCACCTACGACCCCGGCTTCACCTCGACCGGCAGCTGCCAGTCGAAGATCACCTACATCGACGGCGACGCCGGTATCCTCGAATACCGCGGCTATCCGATCGAGCAGCTCGCCGAACACGGCGACTTCCTCGAAACCTGCTATTTGCTGCTCTACGGGGAGCTTCCGACCCCGGCGCAGAAGAAGGATTTCGACCATCGCGTGATCCATCACACGATGGTGCATGAGCAGATGGCCCGCTTTTTCCAGGGCTTCCGCCGCGACGCCCATCCGATGGCGATCATGGTTGCTGCCGTCGGCGCACTCGCCGCGTTCTACCACGACTCCACCGACATCAACGATCCGCGGCAGCGCATGATCGCCTCGATGCGGATGATCGCGAAGGTGCCGACGCTGGCGGCGATGGCCTACAAGTACACCATCGGCCAGCCCTTCATGTATCCGAAGAACTCGCTGTCCTTCGCCGAGAACTTCCTGCAGATGTGCTTCGGCGTGCCTTGCGAGGAATACAAGATCAACCCGGTGCTCGCCGACGCGCTCGACAAGATCTTCATCCTGCATGCCGATCACGAGCAGAACGCCTCGACCTCGACGGTGCGTATCGCCGGCTCTTCCGGCGCCAACCCGTTTGCCTGCATCGCGGCCGGCATCGCCTGCCTGTGGGGCCCGGCCCATGGCGGCGCCAACGAAGCGGCGCTCGCCATGCTGTCCTCGATCGGATCGGTCGACAAGATTCCCGAGTTCATCGCCAAGGTGAAGGACAAGAACAGCGAAGTCCGCCTGATGGGCTTCGGTCACCGCGTCTACAAGAACTATGATCCGCGCGCCAAGATCATGCAGAAGATGTGTCACGCTGTGCTGGCCGAGACCGGCCATGGCGACGACCCGATGCTGAAGGTCGCGCTCGAGCTCGAGAAGATCGCGCTCAGCGATCCCTATTTCATCGACCGCAAGCTCTACCCGAACGTCGACTTCTATTCGGGCATCACGCTGAAGGCGATGGGCTTCCCGACCTCGATGTTCACCGTGCTGTTCGCGGTCGCCCGCACCGTCGGCTGGATCAGCCAGTGGAGCGAGATGATCGAGGATCCGCAGCAGAAGATCGGCCGTCCGCGCCAGCTCTACACCGGCGTGGCGCGCCGCGACTATGTGACGATCGACAAGCGCAAGTAAGCTTCATTCTCAAGAGAATACGGAACGGCGCCATCATTCCCGATGGCGCCGTTTTCGTTTGCCCCGCGCAACTTCGGTCGCCAGCGCATCGAGGCGCGGCAGCCAGAAGGCCCTGAACCGGTCGAGCCAGTCATCGACCTCGCGCAGCCGCGCCGGCTCCACGGCATAGATGCGGCGCGTGCCATCGGCCCGCACCGTCGCGAAACCGGCGTCGCGCAGTATCCGCAGCTGCTGCGAGACCGCCGATTGGGTGATGCCGAATTCGCGTTGCACGACGGCAACGACGTCGCCCGAACTGTGCTCGCCGGTCGCAAGCAGCTCCAGGATTCGCCGGCGAACGGGATCGCCGAGGATGTCGAAGGCGTGCACGGCCGCTAGCCTCCGCCGCCCGACTCGGGCTCGCCGCAATAGAACGCCGTCGTGTTGGCCGCCGCCCTGCGCGCAGCGGTTTCTGCCGTGCCCGCCTTGATCGAGGCCATGCACCAGTCCGCGCTGCTGCGGCGAATGAAATCCTTGCCGTCGTCAGAACCGGGCCAGGCCGCCGCGCCGGCGCGATCGAATTCCCCGCTGGGGCCTGCGGCCACATAGAGGGCGAGCCCGATCAAAGCGAGGTCCCAGCCAACGCCGACCGCACCCGGTCCGTAACGATCCCAGAAGTCACCCTCGATGACCGAGAGATGCTCCAGTTCGAGCCGCGTGCCGCCGGCGCCATCGTCGGACAAGCTCACCGTGACCCAGCTGACGGCGCCCATCGCCTCCCAGGTCACGGCGAGCCGGCGCGGCGGCTCGCATGTCGTGATCTCGCCGCCCGCTTGCCCCTGGAACTGATAGCGGCCACCGAGCCTCAGATCACCGGAGATCGGCAGGAACCAGCGCGGAATGCGCTCAGGATTGGTCAGCGCGTCCCAGAGATCCGCAATGTCGGTGTCGTAGCTGCGGGTCGCGATGACAGCCCGCGCCGGTTTGCCGTCGCGTTCCCGGACGGCGACTTCGCGAACGACGGCTCCGACATAGGCGACCGGATCGATCTTCATGGGCGGCTCCCTGGTTGCATAATATTAGCTTTAGCTAATATTAGTCCACCCTAATTTTACAATGCAAGCGGAACCGCCGTGGCGGGATGCCGCCGCAGGCAAGCTCGTTGTCGGTGATTAGCCCGGCCGCCCGTTCATCGTCGCCAGCACGATGTCTGCCGCACGGACGCTCGGCGGCTGGTCGCCGGTCGACATCTTCGCATCCATCGTCGCGAACGCCACGAGCTGACGCAGACGCTCGGGCGTGTCCGCGAGCACCTCGCCCAGCGCCTCCGCGAGCTTCTCCGGCGTGCAGTCCTCCTGCAGGAATTCCGGGATGATCTCGCTGCCGATCACGAGATTGGCGAGGATCACCGACGACACCCGGATCGCACGGCGCAGGATGAACGCTTCGGCGGCGCCGACGCGATAGGCCGTCACCATCGGAATGCCCGACAGCGCGAGCTCGAGCGTCACGGTGCCCGACTTGGCGAGCGCGGCGCGCGCCACGCGGAATGCGGCGCGCTTCTCGGTCTCGCCGACCGCGAGCCGCGGCACGACCGGCCACGACGCGATGCCTTCGCGCACCATTGCCTCGAGATGCGGCATCGTGGGGAGCACGAGCTCGAACGATCTTTGTTTGCCGAGCTGACCGAGCGCCGCGCCGAACAGCGCCAGATGATGCCTGATCTCGCTGCGGCGGCTGCCCGGCAGCACCAGCAGGACCGGCGGCTCGGCGTCGCGCCGCTTCTGCTCCTCCGCGTTCGGCCGCAGCGAGGCGAATTGCTCGGTCAGGGGATGGCCGACATAGCTGCACGGTGGTCCCTGAAGCTTGCGATATTCCTCAGGCTCGAACGGCAGCAGCGCGAGCACGTGATCGACATAGCTTCGCATCGCGCGCGCCCTGCCCGGCCGCCACGCCCACACCGACGGCGAGACGTAGTCGACGATCGGGATATCAGGATTGCGCGCGCGGACACGGCGGGCGACGCGGTGGGTGAAGTCCGGGCTGTCGATGATGACGAGCATGTCGGGCGCATCAGCGAGCACCGCATCGGCGGCGCGGCGGATCAATCGCAAAATCTTCGGCAATTGCTTCACCACGGCGGCAAAGCCCATGATCGAGAGCTCTTCGATCGGGAACAGCGACGTGATGCCCTCGCTTGTCATCGCCCGGCCGCCGACGCCGGAGAATTTCACGGCATCGCCGAGGCGCTGGCGCAGCACCTTCATCAGCGCCGCGCCGAGCCGATCGCCGGATTCCTCGGTCGCGATGAGGAAGACCTTGCGGGGCGTGCTGGGAGGGCGCGCCTGCATCAGCCCGCCAGTCCGATGACAAAGAGCCCCCTGGCGTCGGCGGCCTCGATCAGGGCCTGCGGTTCGGCGGCCAGCGTGTTGCCGGCGATCACGGCGATGCCGGCGATGCCGGCCGCGGCCGCGCCCTCAACCGTCCGCGGACCGATGGTCGGCAGATCGAAGCGCAGGTCCTGGCTGCTCTTCGGCGCCTTCACCAGCACGCCGCGGCCGGCCTTGGCGCGAATCCGGCCCTCGGCGCGCAGCCGCCCCACCCGCGCCAAGAGCCCGTCGGTGCCTTCGATATCCTCGACCGCAACCACGTGCCCGTCGATCACCACCGCCGCCTGGCCGATGTCGAACGGGCCGAGTGCGTCGAGCACGCCGCGGCCGCGCGCGATGTCGGCAAGCGCAGCGCTGTCCGGCGTCGTGCGCGTCACGGCGCCCTCGGGCATCAGGAGATCGGGTGCGACATCCTTGATTCCGACCATGCGGAATCCCTGCTGCTCGAGAATGCGGCCGACACTCGACAGCAAATGATCGTCGCCGCCGCGAAACGCGCGCACGACATGGCCGAGCAGGCGCAGCGTGCCCCAGTCGAGCCGGATCTCCGACAGCGCGGGACGCACCAGGGTGCCGATGAAGATCAGGTCGCGGCAGCCTTCATCGCGGAATAGCCGGGTCGCCCGCCCGAGCTGGCCGACCGAGATCCAGCGATGACGAAAGCGCTGCGCGCGCGCGGGATCGCAAGCGCCGCGCAACGCGAAGAGCACCGGCGTTATGCCGCGCGCGGTAAGCGAATCCGCAACCGCGAACGGCATGGCGCCGCCGCCGGCGATGACGCCGACCGGCGAGGAAAGCGAGGGAGCCGCTGACGTCATGCTGGCGGCCATCCGATGCTCAATCAGTGTCGGCTGGAAGGCAGAGCGGCCGGAGCTTGCCGCCCTCGATGAAGGCGAGGATTTCAGCGATCGCGGGATCCTCTGCCGCCAGCGGCTGCACCGAGGCCAGCCGCTCGGCAAAGATGCCGGGGCCGTGGAACAGCTTTTGATAGAACGCGCGCACCGCCGCCAGCCGCGACTTGGTGAACTGGCGGCGCCGCATGCCGATGATGTTGAGGCCTTCGAGCACCGCGTATTGGCCGTTGGCGAGCCCGAACGGGATGATGTCGCCGCGCACGCCGCAGACGCCACCGATCATCACCTGCGAACCGACGCGGGTGAACTGGTGCACCGCCGACAGGCCGCCGATATAGACGAAGTCGCCGATCTCGCAGTGGCCACCGAGCGTCGCCGACGTCGCGAAGATCACGCCATTGCCGACTATGCAATCATGGCCGACATGGCTGTTGTTCATGAAGAAGCCGCGATCGCCGACGCGGGTGAGCCCGCCGCCCTTGATCGTGCCGACATTCATCGTCACGCCCTCGCGGATCGTGCAGGCTTCGCCGACTTCGAGACGGGTCGGCTCGCCGCGATAGCTGAGATCCTGCGGCGGTCCGCCGAGCGCGGCAAACGGCGAGATGACGCAGCCGGCGCCGATCCTGGTATGCCCGCTGATCGTGACATGCGCGATCAGCTTGCAGTTCTCGCCGAGCACGACATTGGGGCCGATGATGCAGTACGGACCGATCTCGGTGCCGGCCCCGATCACAGCGCCATCCGCAATTCGCGCAGTGGGGTCGATCATGCTCATGCAGTTCAGGTCCGGAATTCGTTAATGGCGCCAAAGCGCTATGCTGTCAGTTGGGCGGTCGTTAGCGCGACTTTGCCTGCCCTGTCCAGTGACGTATGATGACGACCTGTTGCAAACGAGAAGGTCGCAACCGATTCATGGTCCGGGCCGCCGCGCTGATCCTCAGCCTGCTCTCTGCGCCGATCGGCCCGGAGACGGTCGATCTCGGCAACAGCACGACCGTCGACCTCTCGAGCTTCGAATGCCGCGACATCAATCGCAGCACGATCGTCCAGCGGGTCTGTTACAGCGCAGGCGAGCGCGCGCTGCTGGTCGCGGTCAGGGGCAGCTACCAGCACTATTGCGGCGTGCCCACTGAGACCTTCGACGCACTGATGAACGCGCCGTCGATGGGCGTCTTCCTCAATCGCGTGTTGCGGATCGCAGGTGCAGACGGCCGATATGTCTGCCGAACGTCCTGACGTGATTGTTAGTCCGTCAGCATCGCACCGACATCGGCTTCGGCGACGACCTGGCCGTTGACCTTGGCATCGCCGTGAAACCACCACATCGTCTTGCGCCGGCCGAGCGAGCGCATGTGGTACTCGATGGTGTCGCCGGGCATCACCGGCTTGCGGAATTTGCACTTGTCGATGGTGAGGAAATACACCGCGCGCGGCTTCTCGGTGCCTTCGACGGATTTGATGCCGATCACGCCGGCGGTCTGGGCCATCGCCTCGATCATCATCACGCCGGGATAAACCGGGCGGTCCGGGAAATGCCCCTGAAACGGCGGCTCGTTGAAGGTGACGTTCTTGATGCCGATGCCGCTGTAGTCGGTGCGGATCTTGACGACCCGATCGATCAACAACATCGGAAAGCGGTGCGGGAGCGTCTTGAGGATATCGTTGATATCCACCAGCTCGAATTTGACCGGTGCCTCCTCCATCACTCCTTCCCCTCGCCCTTCGTTTCGTTGTCGCGCGCCAGCCGCTCCACCGCGATGATTTCCCTGAACCACTGCTTGGTCGGCTTGGCAAAATGCCCGCCCCAGCGGCCGTTGGGTGGGATGTCGTCCTTGACCGCGCTCATCGCCGTCACCTGGGCACCGTCGCCGATCTTGAGGTGGTTATTGATTCCCACCTTGGCGCCGAGCGCGACGTTGTCGCCGATCGTCAGGCTGCCTGCGAGCCCGATCTGGGCCGCGAGCAGGCAATGCCGGCCGATGGTCACATTGTGGCCGATCTGGACCTGATTGTCGATTTTGGTGCCCTCGCCGATCACCGTGTCGCGCAGGGAACCACGGTCGATGGTCGAGGCGGCGCCGACCTCGACATTGTTCTGGATCACGACGCGGCCGGTCTGCGGCACTTTCACATGGCCCGCCGGCCCGAAGAAGATGAAGCCATAGCCGTCCTGGCCGATATTGCAGCCGGTATGGATCAGGACGTTGTTGCCGATCAGCGCGAACTGAATGGTGGTCTTGGCGCCGACATTGCAGTCCCGGCCGATCTTGACGTCGGCCCCGATCACCGCGCCGGCGCCGATGATGGTGCCCGCGCCGATCTCGACCCGCGGGCCGATCACGACCAAGGGATCGACGATGACGCCGTCCTCAAGACGCGCGGTGGGGTCGATGATCGCCGACGGTGCGATGCCCTCGGTATCGAACCAGGATCGCGGCCGCAGCGCATCGGCGTGCCATTCGCGGGCGAGTTCGACGAAGACCTGGAACGGCTTGTTGGCCCGCAGCACGGCCGTGCCCTTGGGAACCTGCGCCTCGAAGCGCGGGCTGACCAGGCACGCGCCGGCCTTGGTCGCCGCAAGCTGGTCGGCATATTTGAGATTGTCGAAGAAGGCGAGATGCATCGGACCGGCCTCGTCGAGCGAGGCCAGCCCTCTGATCTTGTGCGCGCCCCTCGCGGGGTCGACCAGATGCGCCTTCGTCAGCGCGGCGATCTCAGCCAGCGTTGACGAAGGGGGACTCTTGAAGAAGATCGGCTGCGCCATTCCATCCGTCGCAGTCCGGTCGGCAATCGGTCTTAGAACGTCGTACCGCCGCCAAACCGGAATTCTTGCACGCGGTCATACGCACCCTTGCTCAGCGGCACTGCGTAGTCGAAGCGCAGCGGACCGAACGGCGACTGCCAGATCAGGCCGACACCGACCGAGGTACGGACAACCTTGCTGTCGTCAAACGACAGGCCAAGGCAGGTGCCCGGAGTCGGCGGGTTATTCGTCGGCTTGATACAGCCGGGCACGTTGACTTCGCCGGTTGCCGTCCACGAGGTCGGGCCCTTGTAGTCGTACAGCCCGCCGGCGTCGGCATAGACCGCGCCCTTGAGCCCAACTTCCTTCGGCAGGAACCAGAACGGCATCTGCAGTTCCGCCGACACGCCCCAATACTTGGTGCCGCCGATCGCGTCCTGGGTACCGTAGGGATTGATGTCACGCGGACCGATGCCGTTCGGCGCGAAGCCGCGGACCAGGTTCGGTCCCATCTGGAAGTGATCGAGCATGCGAAGTTCGGTGCTGCCGAGCTGGTTCAAGATGCCGCCCTGGGCGTGGATCAGGCCGACGATATCAGAGACCAGAGGGGTGTAATACTTCGCGTCGATCGCGCTCTTGATGTAGCTGACGTCGCCGCCGACACCGGCGAAGTCCTGCTTGAAGTCGACGATCAGACCGTCAGTCGGGTTCTTGTTGTTGTCGAGGGTGTTGTAGTTGAGCGTGTAGCCCAGCGCCGAGGTCAGGGTCTTGCCGCCCGCCAGCTCCTTGCGAACCGGCAGCGAGGCTTCGCCGTCGAAGTAGCAGCCCAGCCCGTTAGTCGACACCAGGCTGATCCCGTTCAGGTTCGCATAGGCCGGGCTCGGATTGAACGCGGGATTGGGCGTCACGCCGTCAGCGAGAAATGGCACGTTGTTACAATTGTCGAGCGTCGACGGCAGCGTGATTTCCTGCTGGTAGATCGAGTAGCGCAGCTGCAACGAGAGATCTTCCCGCAGGCTGAAGCCGAGCCGCGGGCTGAAGCCCAGCGTCTTGGTGCCGTACGCGATGTAGCTGTTGGACAGTTGCTGGCGCTGATAGAAGTCGAGACCGAGCGCGACGCGGTAGTCGAGCAGATAGGGCTCGACGAACGACAACGAGTAGCCGCGCGCATACTGGCCGTAGGTCACCGACGCCTTCGCGAACAGGCCGCGGCCGAGCAGGTTGCGCTCGGAGACGCTGACTTCGGCCAGCGCGCCGTCGGTGGTCGAGTAACCGCCCGACACCGAGAAGTCGCCGGTCGACTTCTCTTCGAGATCGACGATCAGGATGACGCGATCGCTGGAGGAGCCTGGCTCGGTGGTGATCTTCACCGTCTTGAAGAAGTCGAGGTTCTTCAGCCGGCGCTCGGCACGGTCGACCAGCGCGCGGTTGTAGGCGTCACCCTCGGAAATATCGAACTCGCGGCGGATCACGTAGTCGCGGGTGCGGCTGTTACCGCGGACATTGATACGCTCGATATAGGTGCGCGGTCCTTCGTCGATCGCGAAGGTGATCGACACCGTGTGATTGTCGAAATTGCGATCACCGCGCGGCCGCACGACCGCGAAGGCGTAACCGCGGCGCGACGCCTCGATCTGCATTTCCTCGACCGACTTCTCCAGCGCCTCGGCGTTGTAGAGCGAGCCGACATTGACGCGCGAGTAGGTACGCAGCGCGTTCGGGTCGAGCGTTGAGATCGACGAGGTGTAGTTGACGGCAGCGACGCGATATTGCTGGCCTTCCTCGATCTTGAAGGTAACCAGGAAGCCCTTCTTGTCGGGATCGTATTCGGTCAGCGCGGCGACGACCTGGACGTCGGCATAGCCGTTCTTGAGGTAGAAGCGGCGAATCAGGTCGCGGTCGGCCTCGACCCGGTCGGGGTCGTAGACGTCGTTGCCGCCGAGGAAGCTCAGGAGGTTCGATTCGCGGGTCTTGATGACGTCGCGCAGGCGGGACGCCGAATAGGCGTTGTTGCCGATGAACTCGATCGACCGCACACCGGTCTTCACGCCTTCATTGACCTCGAAGATGAGGTCGACGCGGTTGTTCGGCTGCTCGATGATCTGCGGATTGACCCGCACGTCGTAACGGCCGGAGCGACGGTAGATTTCGGCGATGCGCAGGGCGTCGGACTGGACCATCGGGCGCGAGAAGGTGCCGCGCGGCTTGGACTGGACTTCGGCAGTGAGCTGCTCGTCCTTGACCTTTTTGTTGCCCTCGAAGGCGACACGGCCGATCACCGGGTTCTCGACCACGACGACGACAAGGCGCCCGCCTCGCTGGTCGATGTGGACGTCCTGGAACAGACCGGTCTCGATCAGCGCCTTCAGGCCGTCGTCGATCTGGGCCTGGCCCAGCCGACCGCCCGGTCCGGGATGGAAATAGGAGCGGATGGTTTCGAGTTCGACGCGGCGATTCCCCTCCACCGTGATCGAATCGACGGTCTGCGCATACGCAGGCGCAGAAACAGCTACGGCCGCCAAGGTGGCAGCCACCGGCACGGCGAACATGACCAAGGCGGCGAACAGCCCCCCCCTCACTCGCATTCCAAACATCATGCGCTGCGCGCCCTTATCTTAGCGATGCCGGATCGTTCCCCAACGCCCCGACAGATTCCCAATCTACCGCCCAGCTTGTAACCAAATTTGCCAAGGGGGCAAACTTACTACAGCCGAACATTTCCATTTTCGTACCAACACGTTGCTCATTGGCAACGCCACAGAAAAGCCCGCTTTAGGACCCGGCGATCCTGAGGATGTCGTTATACGTCGCAAACACCATCAGCATCAGGACCAAACCCAGTCCGATTCGGAAACCCACCTCCTGCGTCCGCTCCGACAGCGGGCGTCCACGGAGCGCCTCCGCGCCGTAGAACAGCAGGTGGCCGCCATCGAGAAGCGGGATCGGGAACAGGTTCAAGAGGCCAATCGAGACCGACAGGATGGCACAAAGGTTCACAACGAACTGGAAACCTGCGCTCGCGGCCTGACCGGACAGCTTTGCGATTCCGATGACCCCACTCACCTCGCCCGGATTGCCGGTTCCCACGAACAGCGACCCGAGGAACTTGAAGGTGCTCGCAATGATGTACCAAACCTGCTCGACACCGATTTTCAGGGCTTCCAGAACGCCGACCGAGGCGCTGGTTGCTTCGCCAGTCTGAGCCTTGTGCTCGATTCCGAGCACGCCGATTCGGTGGGCATTGCCGAAGGGGTCCTTGACCTCCTTGAGCGCCGGCGTGGCGGTCAGCGAGACAATCTGGCCATCCCGCTTCACTTTGAACCCAAGAGATGAACCGGCATTCGAAGCTACGATCCGCTGCATGTCGGCGAAGCTCTGAATAGCGCTGCCGTCGATGTCCACGACGATATCGCCGACCTTGAATCCTGAGTTCGCGGCAACGCTTTCGGCGACCAGACCATCGACCCGGGCGATCGTGCTCGGCTTGCCGTAATAGAGCGCCATACCCGCAAAGATCAGGGCGCCGAGAATGAAATTCGCCACCGGACCGGCGACGACGATGGCGGTGCGCTTTCCGACCGACTTGTGGTGGAAGCTGCCCTGGCGCTCCTCAGGCGTCATGGAGGCGAGCGTCTCCGTCGACGGCGTCGACGCCTCGCTGTCGTCGCCGAAGAACTTGACGTAACCGCCGAGCGGAATCGCCGAGAGCTTCCAGCGCGTGCCATGCCGGTCATTGAAGCCGGCAAGCTCCGGCCCGAACCCCAGCGAGAAGGTCAGCACCTTCACGCCAGCCCAGCGCGCAACCAGGAAGTGGCCGAGCTCGTGAAAGAAAACAACGATCGTGAGGACGAATAAGAAGGGAACGATGTAGCCAATGAGCCCGTGGCTCAACGCATTGAAATAATGAAGAAAAAACTCTGGCATTCGATTTCCCTCGACAAGAGCCAAAGGCTCCGTCCCCAACCCTCTAGGTTGCCTTTAAGGCAATTTGAGGCAATAGGGCGGCAGCTTTATTTCGCGCGATATGGTCAACGGAAATCGCATCATCCGCCGAGTGCAGTGGTGGCTGATTCCCCGACCTGATCCAATCGTTCATTGTCGCCTCGACCAGCCGGGCAATCGCACCGAATTTGATCTTGCCGGCGATGAACGCAGCAACCGCGATCTCGTTCGCGGCATTGTACACCGTGGTCGCTCCGTGCCCGCTGCGCAGCGCCTCATAGGCCAGCCGCAGCCCGGGGAAGCGCTGGAAATCCGGCGCCTCGAAGGTGAGCTGGCCGATCTTGGCGAGATCGAGCTTGGCCGACGGGCCGACGACGCGGTCCGGCCAGCCGAGGCAGTGCGCGATCGGGATCCGCATGTCGGGCGTGCCGAGCTGGGCCACCACCGAGCGGTCCGAGAACTCGACCATGCCGTGGATGATCGACTGCGGATGCACCAGCACGTCGATCTCGTCGGGCGCCAGCGCGAACAGATAGGACGCCTCGATCACCTCGAGGCCCTTGTTCATCATCGAGGCGGAATCGATCGTGATCTTCTGCCCCATGCTCCAGTTGGGATGCTTCAGCGCCTGTTCCAGCGTCGCCTGCTCGATCTCGGCGGGGGCCCAGGTGCGGAACGGCCCGCCGGACGCAGTGATGATCACCCGCGTCAGTTCCTCGCGATTGCCTGAAGCCAGCGCCTGGAACAGCGCATTATGCTCGGAGTCCGCCGGCAGGATGCAGGCGCCGGCCTTCTTGGCCCGCTCCATGAAGATGTCGCCGGCACAGACCAGGCACTCCTTGTTGGCGAGCGCGACGGTGGCGCCACGATCGACCGCGGCAAGCGCCGGCTTCAGTCCGGCCGCGCCGCTGACCGCCGCCATCACCCAATCGGCCGGCCGCGCGGCCGCTTCGATGACAGCGCTCTCCCCGGCCCCGCATTCGATCCGGGTTCCGGCGAGCGCGTCCTTCAGTTCGGAAAGCCTTTTGGGATCGGCAATGGCTGCGAACCGCGCACCGAACTCCCTGGCGAGCTTCGCCAGTCCCTCGACATTGCTGTTCGCGGTCAGCGCCTCGACCCGGTAACGGTCGCGCGCGCCCCGCAGCAGATCCATGGTGCTGTCGCCGATCGAGCCGGTGGCACCGAGGACGGTCACGGTCCGCGCGGCGGTTGCCGCCGCGGCCTTGTTGTTACGCAACGGAACTGCGCTCATCTCATCACCAAACCATAAGACCGCGCCCGACGCCATCGGCGCCACCACGGAGAAAGCCGAAAATCGCCGCCACAATGACGGCCGCGACGAATCCGTCCAGGCGGTCCAGGAGGCCGCCATGGCCGGGAATGATGTGGCTCGAATCCTTCACGCCGAACCGCCGCTTCACCGCGGATTCGAAGAGATCGCCGAGTTGCGAAACCACCGACAACACCGCGCCGAGCAACAGCAGCGGCCCGGTCGTGCCGATCTCGAAGGCGGCAAAGCCTGCGGCAACGAGCAGGCTCGCGACGAAGCCGCCGACGGCGCCGGCCCAGGTCTTCTTCGGACTGATCCGCACCCAGAGCTTCGGTCCGCCGATGCTGCGGCCCGCGAAATAGCCGCCGATATCGGTGACCCACACGATCAGCAATACGAACATCAAGGCGGCAAAGCCCTTCGCCGCATCCAGGCGCAGCAGCACCGATGCGACCTCGGCCCCCGCCGCATAGAGCAATCCCGCAACGGCCCAGTTGCGCCGCGCGCCCGACGTCAGGGCGACAACCACGGCGCCGACGGCGAGCACGATCAGGGCCACATCGATCCGGCCCGCCATCAGGCCAAGTCCGGCGAGCAGCAGCGCGACCACGCCAGGCACCACGACGCGGAGCTCGCGTCCAAGTCCGGTAACCGTTAGCCATTCGGCAAACAATCCGACCGCCGCCAGCGTCACCAGAAGCGACCAGGCGACGCCACCCATATAAGCCAGCGCGATCGCAATCGGCGCCAGCACGAGCGCTGCGACCACGCGCATCACGAGATTGCGCGACCCCTGCTCGCTTGCTGCCGCTGGCTGCTCGCTTGCTGCCGCCGGTGCGGCTTCGCCCTCGGTCACGAGCCGGTTTTCGCAGCGAGGCCGCCGAACCTGCGCTCGCGCTTGCCATATTCGGCAATCGCGCCTTCGAGCGCGGCCTTGTCGAAATCCGGCCAGTGAATCGGCACGAACACCAATTCGCTGTAGGCGGCCTGCCACATCAGGAAGTTCGACAGACGCTGCTCGCCGCTGGTGCGGATGATCAGATCGGGATCCGGAATGTCGGGCGCGTCGAGATATTGGCCGAGCGTGTCGGCATCGATGGAATTGGCGTCGCGCTTGCCTTCGGCGACCTCGCGCGCAAGGCGCCGCGCGGCGGCAGTGATCTCCGCCCGCGAACCGTAGTTGAAGGCGACCACGAGGTTGAGCTTGTCGTTGTTCCGGGTCAGCTCCTCGGCCTCGTTGAGCAGCGCGCAGATGTCGGGATCGAGCCCGTCCCGCTCGCCGATCACGCGCACCCGCACCCCGTCACGATGCAGCGTCGCCAGATCGTTGCGGATGAAGCGGCGCAACAGGCCGAACAGATCGCCGATCTCGCTCGCCGGCCGCGACCAGTTTTCGGAGCTGAAGGAGAAGATCGTGAGATAGACGATGCCGAGTTCATCGGCCGCACGCACCACGCGGCGCAGCGCCTCGACGCCGCGGCGATGGCCCTCGACGCGCGGCAGGCCGCGCGAAGCGGCCCAACGCCCGTTGCCGTCCATAATGATCGCCACATGCAACGGAGCACCGGAGCGATCCGGTCCGTCAGTTGCTGGGGCGGCGGCGTTCGACATCGGCTGGTTTCCGTGGCGCCTTCAGACCGTCAGGATTTCCTTTTCCTTGGCGGCAAGCAGCTGATCGACCTCGGCGATCATGCCGTCGGTCGCCTTCTGCACCTCGTTCGACAGGCGCTCCTGATCGTCCTCGGAGATCTCGTGATTCTTCTCGAGCTTCTTGATGACGTCGAGGCCGTCGCGGCGCACATGGCGCACGGCGACCTTCGCTGCCTCCGCGTATTTGTGCGCGACCTTGACGAGCTCCTTGCGGCGCTCTTCGTTGAGTTCGGGAATCCGCAGGCGCAACACCTGTCCTTCGGTCGCCGGCGACAGTCCGAGGTTGGAATCGACGATCGCCTTCTCGACCGCCTTCACCATCGTCTTGTCCCAGACCTGCACCGAGAGCAGGCGCGGCTCCGGCACGCTGATGGTCGCAACCTGGTTGAGCGGCATATGCGAGCCGTAAGCCTCGACGTGGACCGGCTCCAGCATGGAGGCCGCGGCGCGGCCGGTGCGCAGACCGCCGAGCTCGTGCTTGAGCGATTGCGTGGCGCCCTGCATGCGGCGCTTCACGTCGTTGATGTCAAAACCAGCTGCGGCCATGACCTTCTCCCTTTCACTTAGAAACCGGCTGTCGACGCCCGGAGGCGCGGCAATCAGCCGGCGACGACCGTGCCGTGTCCGGTACCGCGCAGAATCGCACCGATCGAACCGGGCTCCGCGATCGAGAACACGATGATAGGCAGCGACGTCTCGCGGGCAAGTGCGAAAGCGGTCGCGTCCATGACCTTGTAGCCGCCCTCAATCGCCTGCGAATGGGTCAGGCGGTCGAAGCGCTTGGCTTTGGGGTCCTTCTTCGGATCGGCGCTGTAGACGCCGTCGACATTGGTGGCCTTCAACACCGCCTGCGCACCGATCTCGGCCGCGCGCAGCACGGCCGTGGTGTCGGTGGTGAAGAACGGGTTACCGGTTCCGCCGCCGAGCAGGACGATGCGTCCCTCGGCGAGGTATTTGTGCGTTGCACTACGGGTGAACAGCTCGGAAATCTCCGGCATCACGAATGCCGACAAGGTCCGCGCCGGGCTCCCCTTGCGCTCGATCGCCGCCTCCAGCGCGAGGCAGTTCATCATGGTCGCAAGCATGCCCATGGTGTCGCCGGTCGGCCGCGACACGCCGCGTGAGGAGACTTCGACGCCGCGGACGATGTTGCCGCCGCCGATCACGACCGCGACCTCGATGCCGAGCTTGCGGGCCGCGATCAGGTCGTCGGCGACGCGGTCGACCGTCGGTTGATCGATCCCGAAGCCGTGGGAGCCGGCCAGGTACTCGCCGGACAGCTTGATCACCACGCGACGATAGATCGGCTCAGCCATGATGCGATCGCTTTCCTATCCGCGCAGGTAGGCTTCCGGCGCGTGCGCCGGACGCCTGGTGTCAGCGGTTACTTCTTGCCGCTGGCGGCCGCGACTTCGGCGGCGAAGTCGCTTTCCTGCTTCTCGATTCCCTCACCGAGAGCATAGTTCACAAATCCAGCGATTTTGATCGGCCCGCCGACCTTACCCTCAGCTTCCTTCACCGCCTGGGCAACCGACTTGCCGCTGTCGTGGATGAAGGCCTGATCGAGAAGGCAGACCTCCTTGTAGTAGGTCTTCAGGCCGGAATCGACGATCTTCTCGATGACGTTCTCCGGCTTGCCCTGCTGACGGTACTTGTCGGCGAGCACGTCCTTCTCGCGCTTGACGGTCTCGGGATCGAGCCCGGCCGGATCGAGCGCCAGCGGCTTCGCCGCGGCGACGTGCATGGCGAGTTGGCGGCCGAGCACAGCGAGCTCGTCGGTCTTGCCGGCCGACTCGAGCGCCACAATCACGCCGATCTTGCCGGCGCCCTCGACGACGGCGTTGTGGACATAGCTCGACACCACGCCCTTGCTCACCTCGAGCGAAGCGGCGCGGCGCAGCGTCATGTTCTCGCCGATGGTCGCGATGGCGTCGGAGATCGCGGTCTCGACGGTGACGTCGCCGACCTTGGCCGCCTTGATCGTCTCGACATCGGCGGCGTTATGCAGCGCGACCTGGGCGATCATCTTGACCAGGCCCTGGAACTGCTCGTTGCGCGCGACGAAGTCGGTCTCGGAGTTGACCTCGACCAGCACGCCCTTGGTGCCGGAGGTCAGCGCGCCGATCAGGCCCTCGGCCGCCACGCGGCCGGCCTTCTTGGCCGCCTTGGAGAGGCCCTTCTTGCGCAGCCAATCCTGCGCGGCCTGCATGTCGCCGTCGTTCTCGGTCAGCGCCGCCTTGCAATCCATCATGCCCGCGCCGGTCGATTCGCGGAGATCCTTGACCATCGCTGCTGTGATCGTTGCCATCGTTCAATGTCCTTCTTGCCTGCACAGGAACTGCGGCGCCCGATGGCGCCGCCGTCAGCGACAGGGAAATCGTTGTTCGTGGAATAGAAGCGGCGGCCGGGTGAGTTCCGGCCACGCCGCGTAACGCTTATTCCGCTTCGGCGAGCGTCTTGGCCTGGGCGACCCAGGCGTCGGCACGGCTCGGCAGACCGACTTCTTCGCCGATCTTGTGCGCGGTGTCGTGGTCAAGCTCGGCGAGCTGCCAGTAGTGGAAGATGCCGAGGTCGTTGAGCTTCTTCTCGATCGTACCGGACACGCCGGTGAGCTTCTTGAGGTTGTCGGCGGTGCCGCGCGGACCGGCAAGGCCCTGGAAGCCGGACGGTGCAGCCGCCGGGAGCTCTTCCTGCACGGGGGTCGCGGACGCACCGATGTCGATCCCGGAATCGCCCTGAGCGCGCGAGATGCCGTCGATGGCGGCGCGCGCCACCAAGTCGCAGTACAGCGAGATCGCGCGGCCGGCGTCGTCATTGCCCGGCACCACATAGGTGATGCCCTTCGGGTCCGAATTGGTGTCGACGATCGCAGCCACCGGGATGTTGAGCCGCTGCGCTTCCTGGATCGCGATGTCTTCCTTGTTGGTGTCGATCACGAAGATCATGTCGGGAAGACCGCCCATGTCCTTGATGCCGCCGAGCGAGCGGTCGAGCTTGTCGCGCTCGCGTTGCAGCGTCAGCCGCTCCTTCTTGGTGTAGGAGTTGGCTTCGCCGGACCCGAGCACGTCGTCGAGATGACGCAGCCGCTTGATCGAGGCCGAGATCGTCTTCCAGTTGGTCAGCGTGCCGCCGAGCCAGCGCGAATTGACGAAGTACTGCGCCGAGCGCTTGGCAGCGTCGGCAACGCCGTCCTGCGCCGAGCGCTTGGTGCCGACGAACAGGATGCGGCCGCCCTTGGCGACGGTATCGCTGACCGCCTGCAGGGCACGGTGCAGCATCGGCACAGTCTGCGCGAGGTCGATGATGTGGATGTTGTTGCGGGCGCCGAAGATGTAATCCTGCATCTTCGGGTTCCAGCGGTGGGATTGGTGACCAAAGTGAACGCCAGCTTCCAAAAGCTGACGCATATTGAATTCGGGCAGCGACATAGTTCTAATTCTCCGGTTGGTTCCTCCGGAAACGTGTGAGCAAACGAGCCTGACTGGCCCGGTTGCCACCGGACGGCCTTTGAGAGCCATGTTTCCGTGTGAGATGGCGCGGTATATAGCGCGATTTGCGCCATAAGCAAGGAAATACGGCCGGTTAGGCCGGCCGGATCGACCCTCTGAACCCCGAAACAGGGCCGTTCTGGCCCAAACTGACCCGGTCTGGCCGGTCGAGGCCCCCTGCAAGGTGCGTCCCTACTGTGCCAATTGCAGGTCCGCCAGCGTCGTGCGCGCGGTCGCCTCGTCCAGTGCAACGAATTCCGCCGGCCCGGGGTTGCCGGCGGTCGCAGTCGCGGCCGATGCGACGACTGCACCGACCAAACCTCCCACCATCGTCACACCCATGACGGCGTCATGCCGCTCACTCGATCTCACCAGAAAGAAGTAGGTGCGGCCCGGCTCGGTCGCGAAGTTGTGCGCGGTATCGCCGGGAAACATCAGCTCGCTCGCGACCAGTTGATGCCGGCCGGCGGGGCGATCGGCGAACGCATAGGTTCCGACGATGACCTTGCCGATCGGCGCGCCATCGAGCTTCACGTCGCAGGCGCAAAGCGCCATGCTCAGTCCCTTGCGCTTCTCCTGGAGCACGACGATGCGGGAATGTCCCGGTTTCGGCGGCCCGAACTTCTGCGAGATCGCCGCATAGTCGGCGCCGACACCATCGCTGACGCAGCCCGACACCATCAACACACCAGCCAGCAAGGCCGCGTAACGTCCGAACATCCCGCCCCCGGAATTTCCAACGGGCGTAACCATAGTGAGAAACACGGCGTGGTTGCAATAGCGCTTAAGCCGTAGTCAAGTGCATTCCGCAGCATCGCCGGGACTTTTGCCTACAGCGTCTGCACGTCGACCACGCCCGTCACCGCCTTGATCGCGCCGGCGATCTGCGGGGAGACCTTGTAGCGGCCGGGCAGCTTCATCTCGACCTCGGTTTCGAGGTCGAGCATCATCACCAGCGAGACGTCGCCATCGGCCGCGCCTGCCGTCGGCGCTGCTGCCGACGCGGGCTTTGCCGCCGGGACCTTCGCGCCGCCACCCGGGACAGGCGCAGCGTCCGGCATGTTGAGCCGGCGGGCGATCGAATCCAGCGGCTTGGTGTCGCGCACGAAGATGCGCAGGCCCTTTTGCGTCTTGGCCGCGGCGTGATCCAGCGGCTCGGCGTGCAGCACCCTCGCCCGCACGTCCTCACCCTGCAGCTCGGCGCCGAGCTGCAGCAGCACGGCCGCCCCCGGCTCGAGCACGTCGCGATACTGCGCAAGCCCCTCGGAGAACAGCACCGCCTCGAAATGGCCGGTCGGGTCCGACAAGCCCATGATGCCCATCTTGTTGCCGGTCTTGGTGCGCCGCTCCATGCGCGAGACCACGGTTGCCGCGACCTTGCCGGCGGTGGCACCGGTCTTCACTGCGCGCGAGAACTCCGCCCAGGATTGCACGCGCAGCCGCTTCAGCGCGGTCGCGTAATCGTCGAGCGGATGGCCCGACAGGAAGAAGCCGATCGCGTCATATTCGCGTCGCAGCCGGTCCGCGGGCAGCCACGGCTCGACCTGCGGCAGGATGATGCTCGGCGCATCCGGAGCGCTGCCGAACATGTCGTTCTGGCCCGAGGTTGCCGCCTCGTGGCTGCGCTGGCAGGCGGCGAGGATCGCGTCCGCACCGGCGAAGACGCGCGCGCGGTTCGCCTCGAGCGTGTCGAAGGCGCCCGCCGCCGCGAGGCTCTCGATGATCCGCTTGTTGACGGCGCGCGGGCTGACCCGCGCGGCGAATTCGGCGAGCGAGGTGAAGGCGCCCTTCTTGTTGCGCTCCTCGATGATCTGCTCGACCGCCTGGATGCCGACGCCCTTCAGCGCCGCGAGCGCGTAGTAGATCGTGTTGCCGCTGACCTCGAAGGTCGGGCCGGAGCGATTGATGTTGGGCGCCTCGACCTTGATGCCGAGCCGCTGCGCCTCGGAACGGAATTCGGAGAGCTTGTCGGTGTTGTTGAGTTCGAGCGTCATCGACGCCGCCAGAAACTCAACCGGGTAATGCGCCTTCATGTAGGCGGTGTGGTACGACACCAGCGCATAGGCCGCCGCGTGGCTCTTGTTGAAGCCGTAATCGGCGAACTTGGCGAGCAGCTCGAAGATCGTCTCGGCCTGGCCCTTCCCCACCCCGTTCTTCATCGCGCCGGCGACGAAGACGTCGCGCTGCTTGTCCATCTCGGCGCGGATCTTCTTGCCCATCGCGCGGCGCAGCAGGTCGGCCTGGCCGAGCGAGTAGCCGGCCATCTGCTGCGCGATCTGCATCACCTGTTCCTGATAGATGATGACGCCGAAGGTCTCCTTCAGGATCGGCTCCAGGATCGGATGCAGATATTCCGACTCCTCGTCGCCATGCTTGCGCGCGCAATAGGTCGGGATGTTCGCCATCGGACCGGGACGGTATAACGCCACCAGCGCGATGATGTCCTCGAAGCGGTCCGGCCGCATGTCGATCAGCGCGCGCCGCATGCCCTGGCTTTCCACCTGGAACACGCCGACGACATCGCCCCGGGCCAGCATCTGATAGCTCGGCGCGTCGTCGATCGGCAGCGTCGCGAGGTCGACGTGAACGTCGCGCTGCTTGAGCAGCTTGACCGCGACATCGAGCACCGTCAGGGTCTTGAGGCCGAGGAAGTCGAACTTCACGAGGCCCGCCGGCTCGACCCATTTCATGTTGAACTGGGTGACCGGCATGTCCGATTTCGGATCGCGGTACATCGGCACCAGCTCGCTCAGCGGCCGGTCGCCGATCACGATACCGGCGGCGTGGGTCGAGGCGTGGCGGGTCAGCCCCTCGAGGCGCTGCGCGATGTCGAAGGCGCGCGCCACCACCGGATCTTCGTCGCGGAACGCCTGCAGCTTGGGTTCGCCTTCGATCGCCTGCGCCAGCGTCACGGGTGCGGCGGGATTCTGCGGCACCAGCTTGGTCAGCTTGTCGACCTGCCCGTACGGCATCTGCAGCACGCGCCCGACGTCACGCAGCACGCCGCGCGCCTGCAGCGTACCGAAGGTGATGATCTGCGCCACCTGGTCGCGGCCGTAGCGGTCCTGCACGTACTGGATCACCTCGCCGCGGCGGTCCTGGCAGAAGTCGATGTCGAAGTCCGGCATCGAGACGCGCTCGGGATTGAGGAAGCGCTCGAACAGCAGCGCAAACCGCATCGGATCGAGGTCGGTGATGGTGAGCACCCAGGCGACCAGCGAGCCTGCGCCGGAGCCGCGGCCCGGTCCGACCGGGATCCCCTGCGCCTTCGCCCATTTGATGAAGTCCGAGACGATCAGGAAGTAGCCCGCATATTTCATGCGGGTGATGACGTCGAGCTCGAAGGCGAGGCGCTTGCTGTAGTCCTCGTCGGTCATGCCCGGCGACAGACCGTGCACCCGCAGACGATTGGCAAGCCCCTCCTCGGCCTGGCGCTTCAGCTCGGCGGCCTCGTCGGCGGCGGCGTCCGAGCTCGCCGCGGCACCGACGGTAAAGAACGGCAGGATCGGCTTGCGGGTCTTCGGCCGGAACGAGCAGCGCTCGGCGATCTCGACCGTCGAGGCCAGCGCCTCCGGAATATCGGCAAACAGCACCGCCATTTCCGCACGGGTCTTGAAACGGTGATCCGGCGTCAGTTGCTCGCGATTGGTCTCGGCGATCAGATGGCCGCCGGCGATGCACAGCAGCGCGTCATGCGATTCGTAATCGTCAGTGCTGGCGAAATACGGCTCGTTGGTCGCAACCAGCGGCAGGCCCTTGCTGTAGGCGAGATCGATCAGGCCGCCCTCGGTGCGGCGCTCCTTATCGATGCCGTGGCGCTGCAATTCGATGTAGAGGCGATCGCCGAACAGACCAGCCAGGCGCTCGCAACGGGTCGCCGCCAGTGCCGCCTGTTCGGCACGCAGCGCCAGCGCGATCGGCCCGTCCGGGCCGCCGGTCAGCGCGATCAGATCCTCGGCGTCGTCGGTGAGCCAATCGATCTTGATGTGCGGGGTCTGGTTGACCGGCGTCTCCAGGAACGCCCGCGAGTTCAGCCGCATCAGGCTGCGATAGCCGCGCTCGCGCGCCGCCAGCAGCACGATCCGCGTCGGCGCCGTCGCCAGGATGCTGCGCGCATTGGGATCGACGTCGCCAAAGTCCACCGCAAGCTCGCAGCCGACGATCGGCTGGATGCCGTAGCCGGCCATCTTGTCGGAGAATTCCAGCGCCCCGAACATGTTGTCGGTATCGGTGAGCGCCAGCGCCGGCTGGCGGTCGCCCTTCGCAAGCTCGCCCAGCTTGGCGATCTTGATCGAGCCCTTTAGCAGCGAATAGGCGGAATGAACGTGAAGGTGGACGAATCCGGCATTCGGCATGGCTGCTTACGGGATCTCTTAAGTCAGGAATGGAGCGAGCGCCAAAGCCGGAACTCGATGAGCTTCAGACCGACTCGCAACCCCATCGTGGGCGATGGATCCTGCCAAGTCCACGCCGAAGGCGGCATGGCGGCCGGTCTTCCCGCTTTTCCCCAGGAGCCGGCCAAGTCGCCTTCTATGCCCCTGTCCCCACGAGCACATTTTCAGAACTGGGTGATCAGCTGAGCCCACACCGCGATCATCCCGACGAACAGCGTGATCGATGCCAGCGCTGCAGCTTCCTGCACGAAAATCTTCAACATGGCCGCTCTCCCTGAACTGGAACGTATGCAGAACATTGTTCCTTTTTTGTTCTAAGAGTCAAGCGACGGTCATGGGTCAGTTCGAGATCTGCCCCCGAAAGATTCTCCTTGGTTAATTGGTGGGCGGTGAGCGATGGCGATTTCTATTTCGCGCCGTTGCTAAGGCACAAACTGCACTGGCTTACCGAGTTCCATCGGGCGTAGGCTTCTGAACGCAGGGGCTGTGTCATGGGCAATGGCATACTTGAAAGCGTGTGCATCGTACTACTCGGGCTAAGCCCGCTCGTGATCATCGGCATCGCGTTGTACGCACAGTAACGGCAACCTAGCCCGCGCCAACACGACCCTCAACGCCACAGAAGGCTCAACGAGTTCACCCACCGGATCATTGTGAACGGCGGGAGAGTCGCGGCTTACCCGCAACAATTCCCGGCTTGCATTGGCGGGCACGGGACGGGCCGCAGGATGGGCAGGTCAGTTCGGAGATCAGCCGTCGTTCCGTCACGCATCCGAATATGCGGTGTTGGTGGCTAGTGCGAAACCCCCGCCCTGCCCTTCATCGCCGATGGCTCATCGCCAAACAAAAAACCCCGGGCCAAGGCCCGGGGTTTTCGAGGTCGCTTGGATTAAGCGAACAATCAGTAACGCGCGACCATCGGGCCACCGAACTTGTAGTTCAGACGGCCGAGCACCATGTCGGTGTCGCCACCGGTGCGGAAGCCGGTCACACCGATGCCACCAGGAACGACGAACGTCGCATCGTGCGTGTCTTCGAAGATGTGGTTGTACTCGACGCCGAGCGACCAGCCCTGGGCGAAGGCGAACTCGAGGCCAACACCGACCGTCGGGCTCCAACGGGTGTCGTAGCCAGTTTCGGACGCCAGCGCGCCGCCGGGAGCCAGGAACTGGTAGTTGCGATCGGTGACCGCAGCACCGCCCTTGGCGTACAGCAGGACGTTGTTCCAGGCGTAACCGATCTGACCGGTGAACAGGCCGAACGCATCCATCTTCGAGCGAACGACGCCGCCCGGGACGACGAGGTTGCCGGTGCTGCCCGAGACGTCAGCCCAGTTGCCCTGAGCTTCCAGACCGAACACCCAGCCGCCGGTCTGCCAGCGGTAGCCGACCTGGCCGCCGACGGTGCCGCCGTTGGCGTCGAAGCTGCCGACGGTGCCGAGACCGGTCACCGAACGGTTGTCGTGGGCCTGGGCCCAACCGCCGTTGATACCAATGTAGAAGCCGGTCCAATCATAAACAGCGGCAACCATGGGCGGCGGAGCCTTGGTGTAAGGGCGAGCCGCGAGGTCAGCCGCGGAAGCAGCGGTCGCGCTGAGCGCGAGCAGGCTGGCGGTGACAAGCAAAATCTTCTTCATTTTTCCCGTTCCAACTTTTCTACAGGGCCCCCAAGGCCGCGAGACACCGTCATAGCAGCCTCGAACAGAATTGCTGTAACTTCGCTGCAACAGGGAGGCCCAAACGACTTCGCTCAAATTTGAAGTTAATACTGTATTACAAGCACTTCTTGGAACTTTTGCCACATACCTGCCGCATAATCTTCACAATTCAAACCTGCGTGCAGAATTCCCAGCGTAAGCCCTCGCAAGCGGTGTTGACCGGAACCGGCTTGTTCGATTTGGATCGTCGCCGAGATCGAATCTTCGCAGCAAAGGAATGCACATGCGGACGATGATTCTTGCTGCGGCATCTGTGGCCGCGCTCGCGACCCTGGGGACTTTACCCGCGCATGCCGTCGGCGTGCGCTACCCGTTCTGCATTCAGGGCGATCGCTATCCCGGTCTGAGCAACTGTTCCTACCCGTCCTATCAGGCGTGCCTGGCCACCGCCTCGGGCATCGGACAGAACTGCATCGCCAACCCCTACTATGCCGGCGACAACGACCCGCGCTCCTATCTGAACGTGTCGCCGCGGGAGCGGCGCGACGACGGCAATTTCTTCAACCTGTTCTTCCACTGACGGCCGATCCGGCAAGGCACGGGTGCGGGAACGTTAATTGATGCACGCCCGGGCAGATGCCCCTTCACGCGCACGCTCCAGCACGAGCGTCGCCGGCGCCTTACCGACAGGAGATCTCTCGATGCGCAGGCTGATTCTGGCACCGTTGGCCATACTGTTGGCCTTGGAGGCAGTCGCGATCGCGCCGGCCAACGCGCAGAAGTACGATTCGACCTCGCCGGTCTGCAAACGCAACTACCGATGGGGCGGTGAGGACACCGACTGCGGCTACACCTCGATGGCGCAGTGCCAGGCCTCGGCGTCCGGCCTGGCGGCGATGTGCATCGACAACCCCTATTATGCCGGGCCGCCGATCGACCGTCGGCCGATGGAGCCTGGCAGACGGCCCCGCCCGGTCTATTGAGGTCTGAAGCCTTTTGCGCAGCGCTTGAAGCGAAGGCTCCAGCCTCTTGTTTTCACGCGATTTCTTTGCGCGAACCGTTGGCCGCTTCGCTCCGAAAGGCGTTATTCGAGCTCGACGATCTGTCCGTTCGTCAGCGACACCCGGCGATCCATCCGCGCGGCGAGATCCATGTTGTGGGTCGCGATCAGCATCGCGACCCGGGTCGCCTTGACGAGTTGCATCAGCGCGCCGAAGACGTGATCGGCCGTGCCGGGATCGAGATTCCCGGTCGGCTCGTCCGCAAACAGCACCCGCGGTGCATTCGCAACCGCGCGCGCGATCGCCACGCGTTGCTGTTCGCCGCCCGAGAGCTCGGCCGGACGATGAGTGATGCGGTCGCCAAGCCCGAGATAGGACAGGATCTCGGTCGACCGTTTCACGGTCTCGGAGCGCTTCAGGCCCCGAATCATCTGCGGCAACATGACGTTCTCGAGCGCCGAGAATTCCGGCAGCAGCCGGTGCTGCTGATAGACGAAGCCGATGTCGGAACGGCGAATCTGGGTGCGGTCGACATCGGACATCTGCGAGGTCGGTGTACCCGCGACATAGACCTCGCCGTCATCGGGACTCTCGAGCAGGCCCGCGATGTGCAGCAAGGTCGACTTGCCCGATCCGGACGGCGCCACCAGCGCCACCGATTGGCCGGGCCACAGCGCGAGCTTGGCGCCGTTCAGGACCGTCAGCGTTGCCTCGCCCTGCCGGTATTCCCGCTTGATGTCATGAAGATAGACGACCGGTACGTCTTCCGCCCCCTCCGCCATGTGCCCGCCTCACTCGTACCGGAGCGCATCGACCGGATCGAGGCGCGCGGCGCGCCACGACGGGTAGAGCGTCGCCAGGAAGGACAGCGTCAGCGCCATGATCACGACGGCGAGCGTCTCGCCGAAATCGACTTCAGCCGGCAGCTTGGAGAGAAAATAGAGCTCCGGCGAGAACAGCTCAGTGTTGGTGAGCCATGACAGGAACTGCCTGATCGATTCGATGTTCAGGCAGATCAGCATGCCGACAGCGAAGCCGGTCAGCGTTCCGACCACGCCGATCGAGGCGCCGGTGATCAGGAATATCCGCATGATCGAGCCTTGCGAGGCGCCCATGGTGCGCAGGATCGCGATGTCCTGCCCCTTGTCCTTCACCAGCATGATCAGGCCCGAGACGATGTTGAGCGCGGCGACCAGCACGATCATGGTCAGGATCAGGAACATCACGTTGCGTTCGACCTGCAGCGCGTTGAAGAAGGTCGAGTTGCGCTGCCGCCAGTCGACCAGGAAGACCGGCCGGCCGGCCGCCTCCGTCACTAGCTTGCGATAGGTGTCGATCTTGTCCGGATTGGTGGTGAACACCTCGATCGAGGATACGTCGTTGTTGCGGTTGAAATAGGCCTGCGCCTCGGCCAGCGGCATGAAAACGAAGGTCGAATCGTATTCCGACATGCCGATCTCGAACACCGCAGTGATCTTGTAGGGCTTGATGCGCGGCGTAGTGCCCATCGGCGTCACCGCGCCCTTGGGCGAGACCAGCGTGATCATGTCGCCGGCGTGCAGCGAGAGCTGGTCGGCGAGCCGGCGGCCGATCGCAACGCCCTGCCCTTCATCGAAGCCCTCGAGCGTGCCCTGCTTGACGTTCTTGGCGATCGAGGTGAGGTTGTTGAGATCGTCTGAGCGAATGCCGCGGATGAACACGCCGGCGGCGTTGAATGGCGACGAACCGAGTCCCTGCCCGTCCACCACGGGCGCGGCCAGGCGAATGCCCTGCACCTGGCTGATGCGGTCGGCGACGTCCTTCCAGTCGGTCAGCGGCGATTCCAAGGGCTGCACCAGAAGATGTCCGTTGAGGCCGAGGATCTTGTCCAGGAGCTCCTTGCGGAAGCCATTCATGACGGCCATCACCACGATCAGCGTGGCGACGCCGAGCATGATGCCGAGGAACGAAAAGCCGGCGATGACTGAAATGAACCCTTCCTTGCGGCGTGCGCGCAGATAGCGTCCGGACAGCAGCCATTCGAATGGCGCAAAAGGCCGGGTACGGAGTGGCTCGTTCATGGTCTCATCCATCTGTCGATAATCCCATGATTCGGACCAAATGTGGCCGGATTACCCCGTCGATAAGCGCGGCGTGAATAAACTTTAACCCGCGAGCTTCGCGAGCACGTCGGCGGGGCTCATGTTGTCGCGTGACCCGTCGCTGCGGCGCTTCACCTCGACCTTGCCGTCGGCCAGCCCCTTCGGTCCGACCAGAATCTGCCAGGGGATACCGATCAGATCGGCCGCGGCGAACTTGGCGCCGGCGCGCTGATCGGTGTCGTCATAGAGCACGTCGACGCCCTTCGCCGAGAGATCGCGATAGAGCTGCTCGCAGGCGCCGTCGACCGCGGCATCGCCCTGCTTGAGATTGAGGATCGCAACGCGGAACGGCGCGACCGCCTCGGGCCATTTGATGCCGGCGTCGTCGTGACAGGCCTCGATGATCGCGCCGACCAGACGCGACACGCCGACGCCGTAGGAGCCGCCATGGATCGGCACGTCGACGCCATCGGGTCCGGCCACCATCGCCTTCATGGTGTCGGAATATTTGGTGCCGAAATAGAAGATCTGGCCGACCTCGATGCCGCGGGTGTTCAGTCGCTTTGCTTCAGGCACTTCCTGCTCGAAGCGCGCGGCCTCGTGGACGTCTTCCGTCGCAGCATAGACCGAGGTCCACTGCTTGATGATCGGCGTCAGGTCGCCGTCATAATCGACGTCCGCGCCCGGCACCGGCAGGTCAAGCACATCGCGGTTGATGTAGACGCCGGACTCGCCGGTCTCCGCGAGCACGATGAACTCGTGGCTGAGATCGCCGCCGATTGGGCCGGTCTCGGCCCGCATCGGGATCGCCTTGAGGCCCATCCGCGCAAATGTGCGCAGGTAGGCCACGAACATCTTGTTGTAGGAGCGCCGCGCGCCGGCCTCGTCGAGGTCGAACGAATAGGCGTCCTTCATCAGGAATTCGCGGCCGCGCATCACGCCGAAGCGCGGACGCTGCTCGTCGCGGAACTTCCACTGGATGTGATAGAGGTTGAGCGGCAGGCTCTTGTAGGACTTGACGTAGGAGCGGAAGATCTCCGTGATCATTTCCTCGTTGGTCGGTCCGTACAGAAGCTCGCGCTTGTGACGATCGAGGATGCGCAGCATCTCCGGGCCATAGGCGTCGTAACGGCCGCTTTCACGCCAGAGATCGGCGAGTTGCAGCGTCGGCATCAAAAGCTCGAGCGCGCCGGCGCGGTCCTGCTCCTCGCGAACGATCTGCTCGATCTTCTTCAGCACCCGGAAGCCGAGCGGCAGCCAGGCATAGATGCCGGCCGCCTCCTGCCGCATCATGCCCGCACGCAGCATCAGCCGATGCGAGACGATCTCCGCCTCTTTCGGGTTTTCTTTCAGAATGGGCAGGAAAAACCGCGACAATCGCATGGCGTTACTCGGGAATCAGGAAAGCGTGGGAAGAGTTGCAGTGAAACCGGATCGGGTGTGAAAACACAAGGGCCGCCAAATGACAAAAGCCCTTCAAATCAGGCTATTTTCGGCCATTTGAACGAATTGCGTCCCGCCGACCTGCCCGGCGCGCTGATCGTGCGTTTACCTGACCTCGAAATCGTCTTCCAGCGTCACTTTCTTGAAATCGGTCACCAGGGCATCGATCTGCATGTGCCAGCGGCCCGGGACCGGCAACGGCACCTTCTTCACGTGCCAATAGCCGTCGGCACCCAGCACTGCGCTACGTTCCATCGGCTCGATGCCGCGATCAGGCAGGCTCAGCGTCAGCGTCGCCTCCTTGGCCACGAATGGGCTGGCATCGCCATTCATCAGCTGCAGCACAAAATCGTTCTGCCCGACCTTGCCGGGCGCGATCAGCACCTGGAACATCGCCGCATCGGTGTGGATGTGAACCGCGAGCGGAACGTCGGTCGACATCGCCAGCGCGCGCGGCGGCGGCGTGAAGCGCCAGAGCGCGACGAGGCCGAGAATGGCGATCATCAGCACGAATTCGAGCGCGATCGAGCGCTGCAGCGGCCGTGTGCGGTGGAATTCGCGCGCGATGGCCGGCGTGAACACCAACCGATTCAGCGCAGCGAGCCCGAGCAACAGCAACACCAGCACAAGTTTCACCAGGAGGATGTTGCCGTATCCGGTATCGATCAGCGCGCGGAAACTTTCGATCTGGACGACGGCGAGTGCGAGGCCCGACAGAGCGATCAAGGCGACGACCGGCACCGCGATCGTCGAAAAACGCTGCAGCACCCGCAACAGCGAATCCTTGCGCTGCCAGGCCAGCACCGCCAGTGGCGCCAGCGCGCCCATCCAGAAGGCGAGGCCAACGCCATGGATGAACAGCGCGGTCCGGGTCAGCCATTGCGGAGGGGCGGTGGCGGCATGGCCGCTGACCGCAAATGACAGCCCGACACAGATCATTGCGATCGCGGTGCGCACGAAGGCCGCACCGAACGACGGGCTGCGCCAGGCAATCGCCGCGATCAACATTGCGGCGATCGCGAGCAGCATGGCAGGAAACAGGCTGGTGCCGGCGGCGCTGGCCCACGCCGCCCATGTCAGCATGCCTGAGAGGGGCAGGTTCAAGAGGTCGACGCCCTGCAAGCCAAGCGAGGCGATCGCGCCGACAAGGCCGATTGCAAGCGACCACATGATCAGTCGTTCGCCGGCCGGGCCCTGCCCGATCCAGGCGGCAAAGAACACGCCGCCGACGCCGGCAAATAGCCCCAGATAGAGCCCGAGCCGCGCCAGCCACACCAGCGCGTCGAGCACGCCGTCGCCGGACGGCGCTGCCGAGCCGGTGACGGCGCCGATCGAGAACAGCAGCGAGCCGGCGACCGGGTGACCATCCTGCGAAACCACGCGATAGCTGATCACCTGCGTGCCCTGGGGCAAATTCGCCGGCAGCGTCACCATCACCGATTGATCGACGGCGCGGATCGCGACGTCGCGCGGCTTGCCCGCAGCGTCGAGCAGACTGACCGCAGTCGGCGCCACCGCTTCGTTGAAACGGAGTAACACCGTCTTCGGCGCCTCCGTCAGCACGCTGCCATCGGCCGGCTCGGCGGCGATCAGGACGGCATGCGCATGGGCCGAAGTCGCAAGGCACAGCACCACGAGCAGCGCGGCAAGATTTGCTGAGAGGCTTGCTGCAAGGCTCGCGACCTGCCGCACGGCTTATGACTTCGGCAGCAGCTTGACGCCGGGCGCCGGCGTCTTGCTGCCACGCTCGTGCCCGACGCCCTGCCCGTCGGCCGGGATGTCGATCCAGCGGCTGACGCCCTGCTCGCATTCCTGCACGACCGGGAAGTACAGCGTGGTGTTGGGTTTCAACGTATCGGTGAGAAACGTCTGCATCACGAACTCGTCGTAGTTCTGGTCCGAGAGCTTGCCGCCGCTCCAGGCAACTTCCTTCACGCCCTCAGAGAGCCTGGCACCGTGATAGTCGTATTGCGCGGCGTATTGGCCGGTGACCGTATCGAGGGTCCAGCCAGGCTTCGGCATCGGCTTCACCCCGATCACGCCTTCCGGAATCTGCACACGGAGCTTGATCGTTGCCGATCCCGCGCAGCCATGCGGCACGGCGAACACGGCCTTGTAGTACGAACCGACCGGCGCCTGCTTTCCTTCCAGCGTAATATGGGCGATCGCCGGCGACGCTGCGAGCAGCGCCACCGTAGCAACGAGGAGCGTGTGTGACCGCATGACTCCCTCACATCTTCTTCATCATCATGTGGCCGGAATGGTCGTCACCACCAGGCGCCTGCGCGCCGACGGCCTGCACGTCCAGCGAGACCGAGACCTTGCCGGCCTTCTCGAATTCGAGCGTGACCGGCACCTTGTCGCCCTGCTTCAGCTGACTCTTCAGGTCAAACATCATCAAATGATAGCCGCCGGGCGCAAGCTTCACGGTCTTGCCGGGCTCGATCGTCAGCCCCTTGTCGAGCGCGCGCATCTTCATCACGCCATTGTCCATCGACATCTCGTGGACTTCGATCTTGCCGGCAACCTCGCCCGAGCCTGACACCAGCCGGTCGGGCGTCGGGCCCTTGTTCTCGATCGTGAGGTAGCCGCCGCCGATCTTGGCGCCATTCGGCGTTGCCCGCGTCCAGGCCTGCGTGATCACGAGGTCGCCGGCCTTGACGTCCTCGGCGCGTGCGGACGTCGACGCGAGTGTAGCAGCCAGCGCTGCGAGAGCGAGGATGCGGGAGATCGTCTTCATGGCGGCTGATTCCTTTCAGGTTGAAGTCGTCGTGTTATCGGATTGTTGCAGCCTGCGCGTCAGACCATTTGTTCAAATCGGCGATTTCGGCCGATCCTTCGATCGTCGTGACGGTTCCGTCGCGGGCAATCAGCATGGTTCGCGGGATATCGCCTTGCCAGGCCGGATCAATCTCAAATCTCAATCGTTCGGCGAAGCCGTCGTCAAAAATCCAGTTCTCGGCCGAGCCGAGTCCAGCGTGGTCCAGCATCGATCGCGTCGCCTCCGGCAGGTTCGGAACCAGATCCGCGCTGATCGTGACGACGTCAATATCAGGATGATCCTTCATGAACTGGCCGAGCTGCGGCAGCTCGACCTTGCATGGTCCGCAGGTGACACCCCAGAAATGCACCAGGGTCGGATGGCCGGCATGCGCATGCAGCAGCTTCTGCCAGCTGCCGCGTTCGAACGGCTTTGGCGCGCCCTCGCCCGCCGCCAGTGCGGACGACAGCGTTGCGAGCAGGATAAAGGCAGCGAGCAAATGACGTTTCATGGTTCGCCCTCGATCGCTTGAAAATGGTAGCCGTCGGCCTTCGTCATCCACGACAAATAGGTCTGCCGACTGTCCGAGACGAGCAGCGGATGGTCGGAGCTGTCGGCGGCGTCGGCGATATCAGTGGGCTTCGACCATGTCGCTCCATCGTCGTGCGATGTCATCAGATTGATCGATGTCTTCCGCCCGTCGAACTCCTTCCAGGCCATCACAAGACCCTGCGGCCCTGCGATGATCTGCGGCCGTGACGGGCTTCGGTTCGGCTGACCAACGGGGAGCGGATCGGAGAAGGTTTTGCCGCCGTCGCGCGACCGCGCGTAGAACAACCCTTTGCGGGCCTTGCCGTTGGTGTACCACGTCACGTGGTAGGTTCCTGCGGGCGAAATGGTCAGGCTCGGACCGTGGTGCGGACATGCCGCGATCTGCCAGTCGTCGCGGCTCACCCGATGCACCTCGCCGGGGCTGGCCAGATCGGTGAAGGTCACGATCGCATGGTCGCGCACGCCGCCTTCGAAAATGTTCCGGAACACGACCACCGGATGGCCTGCCCCATCGAACGCCAATCCGAGACGGCAGCATTCGCAGGTGTTGTCGGCCACGAGCCGCGCACCGGAATAGGTCGCGCCACCGTCTTTCGATGCAGCGAAGAACAATCCGGCACCGTCATACTTCTCGCCGCGCTGCTGCGCCGGCACGCGGTTGCGCTTGTCGAGCCAGACCGCGAACACGGCGCCGGCAGGATCGAAGCCGATCGCCTCGAACCGCTGGCTCTCGTTGTTTGCCGTGATCGGCTTCGGCGGATCAAAGCTGCGCCCGCCATCGCTCGATCGCGTGGTCAGCACCTGGCCGTTGAAGGCCTGATCGCGGAAGGTCGAGAAGGCCAGCGCGATGTTTCCCTTGGCGTCGATCGCCAGCTTCGGCCGCGCGTCCGGTCCCCAATCCAGGTTGAGCCGGTCCCGGGTCACCTGCACCGGCGCGGAAAAGCTCTTGCCTTGATCCCTCGAGCTCGCGACGGAGATTTGGCCGCCGGCCATCCATGCCAACCACAACGTCCCATCCGGCCCAAAGGCGGGAGTGACCTTGGTCGCGCAGCGCAACACGGTCTCTTCGCACGCCGCTTCGGAGGCGTGCTGGTGGCTCATCTGTGCATTGGCAAGGTTCGGCAAGACCACAAGCATGACCGTTGCCAGCACCGCCAGAGCCACAGGTTTGCGATATGTCATCCATGCGCCCCTCACTTGAACGCAATCCTCATGCCTGCCACGAAGGCGCGTGGCGATCCGGCATAGATCGAGTTGGTCGTGTTCGCCAGTACGCTCGCGGGATTTTGAATGCCGCCCGCCGTCACCGAGTTCGCGATATTGTTCGCGGAAGCGATGTAGGTCCGGTCGAACACGTTCCGCACCTCGATGTACAGGCTCAACGCCTTGAAATAGTCGGAGACGAGATCGGTCTTGTAGTGCAGGTTGAGGTTGACGAGCTCGTAGCCCGGCGCCCTCAAGAGATTGGCGTTGTCCATGTAGAAGCTGTCCTTCCACTGGACCTCGACGAACCCGCCGAGTCCCTGGAGCGGACCTGACAACTGGTCGTAGCCCAACCGCGCCGTGAGCTCGTTCGGCGAAATGCCGGGGATCTTGTTGCCGGCGCGATTGAAGCTGAAGACCGCGCCGTTCGTGATGTTCTCGACATATTCGGTGTAGACCTCGTCGAGATAGGTGTAGGCGGCCGAGAACCGCCAGCCCGGCAGGAACTTCCAGTCGGCGGCCAGTTCGACACCACGATGCTCCGACCGTGGCGCATTGAACGTGTACGAGATGCCCGCGAGCGGCGTGGCCTGGGAGACCAGTTCGTCCTTGAAGAACTCGTAGAACCCGGTGGCGCTCAGCTTGACCGCGTTGTTCGGCGTCCAGTCGGCTCCGACATCGTAACCGAGGTTCTTTTGCGTCCGCAGCTGGGTGTTATTGCCTGACGTGCCGTCCGGCAGGATGAAGAGGTTGCTGACTTGCGGTGTGCCATATCCGGTCGCCACGCGCCCGCGGAATTGCCACTCGCTGTTCAACCGGTAGAGCAGTGCAAGTTCAGGCGCGGTGTTCTGGAATTGCCGGTCCGCTGTCGTGATCGCCGTGGTCGTGGTTCCGGCAGCGCCCGCGTAGCTATAGGCGGTGTTTCGCCCCGTGAGATTGGTGGTCTCCCAGCCGATACCGGCAACGGCCGTCAGCGCGGGGGTGAGCTTCAGTTCCTCTCGCGCGCGCAGACCGTAATTCGTCGTCGTGCTGAACAGGTTGCTGGACAGGCTTCCAAGCGTCGCATTTCCGCCCGGCATCACATTGCGGGTATCACTCGAAGCCGTGAGCGTATTGTAGAAGCCGCCAAAATAGGTCGTCGAATCCATCCCGAACAGTTCGCTGCGCCTGACGACGTCGCTCATGTAGTTGTAGGACGGGAAGTCGCCGATCGCGCTCGTCGATCCCGTCGGCTGGCTGATATTGCGGTCGTCGAAGACAAACTGGTTGCGCCAGGTGGTCTGGTTGTCGAAATCGTGCTCCCAGCGGCCACCGACGATGGTGCGGCGGTCGTCGCGCCCGAGGCCCGCCTGGACCGCCGTTTCCTTGTCGGTCCCTGCCGCCGAATTGAAGCCATTGTTGAACAGGGTAACGGTTCCGCATCCCGGCGCGGCCGTCGCTCCGGTAGTGCAGCCCTGCTGGAACGGGTTCTGGTTGAACTGATTGAGCGACGAGCGGATCGGCAGGCGTGTCGTCAGGTCGTTGTTGATGAGCTTCACCGTGAAACGGTCGTCCGGCGTGACCTGCAGCGTGCCGAGGAAATTGACGGTCTGGGTGTTGAACCAGCTGTTCCCGATATAGCCGTCGCCGCGGACGTCACTCGCGAACAGCGAGCCCTCGAAATTGCCGACCTTCTTGCCTGCGGCAAGATAGTTGTTGAGATAGCCGAAGCTGCCGCCCTCGACGCCATACTCGACGCCGTCGATCGTGCCGCCCGGCCGGGTGCGGAAATTCAGCGCGCCGCCGGTCGCGTAATTGCCGTAGAGCGCCGATGACGGCCCGCGGATCACGTCGATCGCGCCATAGGCATGCGGATCGATCAGATCGGTGCGCGACAGACCGTCCGGCTGGGTGACCGGGAATCCGTCATCGAAGATGACGAGGTTGCGGATGCCGAAGCCGTTCCGCGCATTCGATCCGCGGATCGAGATGCCGAAATCACGCGGGCCATTGCCCTGCTTGATCGAGATGCCGGGACTGTCGCGCAACACGTCGGCGACGGAGAACGCCGGCCGATTGTCGAACTGGCTGCGGTCGATGGTGGTCTGGGTCTGGCCCGTGGGCGCCCGGTTCAAGCCGTCGCGGATCGCTGCGAGCGTCTCGCCCGGCCTCGCGCCGCCCGCTGGGGCCGCGGCCACGGTCGGCGCTGTCGCCAACTTGGGTGGCCGCCGGACGGATGCCGCTCGAGCGCGCGGCTTGGGCCCTGCCGGTTTGGCACGCGCCGCCGCCGCGGGCGCCTCGACGGTGACGGAGGGCAGCGCCGTCTGGGCCTTCGCCCAGCAGGTGATTATGGAAAGGGCCGCGCCCAGCATGAGCGCACTGGCCCCGCCGTGCGGTTGAAGCCGAAACATGGATGGTTCCTGACACCGGCTCTTCGGCCGGCTTGTTCAAGGGCACTCGCCGGCGCAGGACGCGCACCGGCAGCGAGAACGTCGTCAGGAAAACAGCGGTGGCGCGCGGGCTTGCGCCGAGAGACCGGCCGGCGAACGATCGCGTTCGCTGGCGAAATCGAGCCATACGATCAGGCGCGGCAGGCGTTCGACGGCCTGGGCGGCAACTTGCGGGTTATCAACCGGCGCACCGGTCTGCAGCACGCTGCATACAGAGCAACAGCCGTCATGGGCGCGGTGACCGGTCTGGTCGCCCTGCCCGGTGCCTGAGTCGGCATTGCCGTGGCAGATGGTGGCGGCCGCGAGCGGATCGGACGCGGCAGGGCTCGCCGCCCAGCAGGCCCCGATCGGTGCAAAAATCTGCACCAACAGGGCAACCAGGACTATGGGCAGAAAATTGTTCAGCCGCCGACGCATCGCAAAACCCATCCGGAACGGAACTAACCACCACAGGTGTCGAAAGTCGAGATCGCGGACACCAGCCGTTTCTTCCGGCCCACGGAAATCACCCAGCGTGACACTTGCGTCACGGCTGCGTCCGGCTGTTTCGGACGTAGCCGTATCTCCTTACCCAGCCACGTGTTTTCGGACCACTTTCGCAACCGGCAGTGGCACCATGCCAATCATTTCGCAAATTGATCGAAATTTGAACAATCGTTGCCGAAAATGGTGACAAGCCCAGAAAGATGGTCTACCAATTCGGCCTCAGGCCAGCCGCGAGGTGTGTCCTGGTGGTCCAAGTCTCGGGAGGAGCCCGACGCGCACAAGCAGCGTCACCCCATTAATCAAGATCAAATCGAATTCTTGGGGCAAATAGGGTCGACACAATTTTTGGAGCAGGGCTTGGAGCCCTGCTCTTTTTTTATGTGATGATCGCAAAGCGCTATGACTCCATCAGCCAATCCAATCGAACGCAGCTTCGAACTCGCAGCCGCGGCTTGCGATGATCTGACGCCGTCCGTTTACCGACGCCTGTTTCGCGAACATCCCGAAGCGCAGGCGATGTTCCGCACCGAAGGCAGCGAGCCGGTGAAGGGCTCGATGCTGTCGCTGACGATACAAGCCATCATCGATTTCGCCGGCGAGCGCCGCGGACATTTTCGCCTGATCGAATCGGAAGTGTTCTCGCACGACGCCTACGGAACACCGCGCGAACTGTTCGTCGCCTTCTTCGCCGTGATTGCGGACGAGCTCCGCGAAATTCTCGGCGAGCAATGGTCCGATGAGATCGATGCTGCGTGGCACAAGTTGCTCCGCGACATCGCGGCCGTCGTGCAGCAGAAACATCTCGTGGACGACAGGGCGTAGCGTCACCGTTCCGATTGTGACACACTCCCTTTATCCGCGGCGCGTGCAACTGACGCCGACGGAGAGAAAAAATGAAGAGGGAGCAAGCAATGTCAGGGATCGACAAGGGGATGGACAAGGCGTCGACGACGCGGCGCGACCTTCTGCAATTGGCGGCGGCCGGTGGAGCTGCGGCAGGATTGTTCGGCGGAATGGGCGTGACGTCTGCGCTCGCAGCCGAAATGGGCCGCTCGGAAAAGCCGCTCAAGGCCGCATTCTCCAACGCCGGACTGCAGGCGACGTGGTGCGCGCAGGGCAAGCAGGCCGCCGAGTTCTGGGGCAAGCTGTTCAATGTCGAAGTGACCTGGTTCGACGGCCAGCTCGACGCCGTCAAGCAGCGCGCCGCGATCGACAACATGGCTTCGCAGAAATGGGATTTCGTCGCGATCCAGGCGTTCGGCATCGGCACGCTGACCCAGCCGGTGCAGAAGATGATCGACGCCGGCACTCCCGTGATCGACATGGACACGCTGATTGCGCCGCTCGACCAGATCAACGTCCACTCGTTCCTCGCGCCCGACAACGAGTTCATGGGCGCATCGGTCACGCAGGCGCTGTGCAACGCGATCGGCGGCAAGGGCAAGGTCATCATGACCCAGGGTGCGCTCGGCCACACCGGCGCGCAGGGCCGCGCCAAGGGCTTCAACACTGTCATCAAGCAGTTCCCGAACATCGAGGTGCTGGATACCCAGCCCGCCGACTGGGACGTCTCCAAGACCGCCCGCCTCTGGGAAACCTATCTGACGAAATATCCGCAGATCGACGCGGCGTTCTTCCACAATGACGACATGGCGCTCGCCGCCTACAACATCATGAAGGCGCGCAACCGCACCAACATCCTGATCGGCGGCGTCGACGCCATGCCGCCGGCGATCCAGGCGGTCAGCGAAGGCCGCATGTTCGCCACCGTCCGCAATCCGTCCTGCCGCATCCATGGCGGCGCGATCGTCGCGGGTGTCGCGGCCGTGGTCGGCGGCGAGAAGAGCGGCCAGGGCATTCCGAAGAATGTCGTGACCGACGGCCCCGTCGTGACCAAGGCCAACGCCGCCGGCATGCAGTGGATGGAGGATCACTTCCTGATCTGAGCGGCCCTCATGTCGCAGGGACGTTCCCCGATCCTCGAGTTGAACCAGATCACGAAGGCCTTCGGCGGTGTCGAAGCCCTTCGTGGGGTCGACTTCGCGCTTCACGCCGGCGAGATCCATGGTCTCGTCGGCGAGAACGGCGCCGGCAAGAGCACGCTGATGAAGATCATCGCCGGCGTGCATCCGGAGTTCTCCGGCCGCTTCATGCTGGACGGCAAGGAGACCCGCTTCCGCTCGACCCGCGACGCGCACGCCGCCGGCATCGGCATGGTGCATCAGGAGCTCAGCGTCGCGCCCGATCTCACGGTCGCCGAGAACGTCTTCCTCGGCAACCAGCCGACCAACCGCCTCGGCGTCGTGCAATGGCGACGGATGGCGCGCGAGGCCGGCGAGCAGCTGTCGCGGTTTGGCATCGACGTCGATCCGATGACGCGGCTCGGCGACCTGCCGATCGGCCTCCAGCAACTGATCGAGATCGCCCGCGTGCTGTTTTCCGGCGCGCGCATCATCATCCTGGACGAGCCGACCTCCGCCCTCTCTCCGCCCGAGGTCGAACGCCTGTTCACGACGCTGCATAGGCTCCGCGACGAAGGCACCAGCATCGTCTTCATCTCGCATTTCATCGAGGACATCCTGCGCGTCTCCGACGTCGTGACCGTGTTCCGCAATGGACGGAAGATCGCCGAGACCGCGTCTGCCGACACCACCAAGGGCGCCCTGATCGAGGCCATGATCGGCCGCGGCGGCGAGGCGCTGGAGCACAGCTACACTGACGACCTGATGCTCCCGCAATCGAATGGCGGCGCAGTGGTGCTGAAGGTCGATCAACTCTCGCTCGGCCGCAGCCTGAATGACGTCTCGTTCGAGGTCCGCTCCGGCGAGGTGCTCGGCATCTACGGCTTCATGGGCTGCGGACAATTGGAGCTGTCGCGCATCCTGTTCGGCAAGCTGAGGCCGGACGGCGGCACGCTTGCGGTTGATGGCTCGGCCAAAACCTTCCGCAGCACCGCGGCGGCGCGGCGCGCCGGCGTCGCGCTGGTGCCGGAAAGCCGCCGCGCCATGCTGTTCCACCAGGAGCCGGTCTACAAGAACATCTCGATCAGCGTCCTCGAGCGGATCTCGGCGCTGCTGCTCAGGCCGATGCGTGAGCGTGCGATCGCGCAGCGCCAGGTCGAGCAATTGCAGATCCGGCCGCCGGTCGTCGGCCTCGACCTCGGCATGCTCTCGGGCGGCAACCAGCAGAAGGTGGCGCTGGCGAAGTGGCTGACCTATCCGCCGCGTTTGCTGGTGCTGTGCGAGCCGACCCGCGGCATGGATGTCGGCGCCAAGAACGACGTGATCAACATCGTGCGCGATCTCCGCGCCAAGGGACTGGCGATCATCGTGCTGTCGACCGAGCCGGAGACGGTGCTGTCGCTGGCCGACCGGATCCTGGTGCTGAAGCGCGGCGCGGTGGTGCGCGAATTCGCTGGCGAGGCGGTCAGCAAGGACCGCCTGCTGGAAGCGGCTTAGAGCATGGTCCGGAAAAGTGCGAAGCGATTTTCCGATTAGACCATGCTCAAATAACTGGAGAAAGCGCGATGACCAAGTCATCGCGCTTGATGGAGTGGGATAATGGCAAGCAGCGATAGCGCGACGAGCCCCGCCGATTACAAGCGGCCGCGCGGGCTGGGGCCGTTCCTGCGCTCGCAGATGCGCAACATCGCACCGTTCCTGACGCTGATCTTCCTCAGCGCCTTCTTCGCGATCGCGAGCCCGTCGTTTGCGACCATCGACAATCTCGGCAACATCCTCACCCAGGTGTCCGTCACCGGCATCATCGCCGTCGGCCTCACCTTCGTGATCCTGTGCGCCGAGATCGATCTGTCGATCGCCAGCATCGCCAATGTCACCGGCATTGCGGTGGCGTACTTCACGCTGCAGGAATCCTACGTCAACATCGCCAACGTCCCGATGCCCGGCTTCGCCGCGATCCTGCTGGCGCTGGTGCTGTGCGCGCTGCTCGGCCTCGTCAACGCGCTCGGGCTGACGGTGATTGGCATACCCTCCTTCATCATGACGCTGGCCATGATGCAGATCGCGGCCGGCGTCTCCGCGCTGCTGGTGCGCGGACAGATCGCCTACAAGGTGCCGGGCCTGATCACGACGCTTGGCTCGGGCTCGATCGGCGGCATCCCCTGGATCGTGATCGTCGCCGCCGTGATGCTGCTCGGCGGCCATCTGGTGCTGACCTACACCCGGTTCGGCCGCTACGTCTACATGGTCGGCGGCAACCGCGAGGCCGCGGAATTTGCCGGCCTCAACGTCAAGCTCATCCTCGGCAGCGTGATGGTGATCTCGGCGGTGTGCTCGGGGATCGGCGGCATGCTCGGCGTCGCGCATTTCGGCAGCGCGCAGCAGAACGAGTTCGACACCTATCTCTTGGATTCGATCGCAGCCGTGGTGGTCGGTGGCACCAGCCTGTTCGGCGGCCGCGGCGGCATCGGCAACACCATCGTCGGCCTGTTCGTGCTCGGCGTGCTCAACAACGGCCTCGACCATGTCAATATCGACAGCTTCCTGAAGATCCTGATCCGCGGCCTGATCCTGCTCGCCGCGCTGATCATCAACGTCTATGCGCAGCGGCTGCGGGAGCGGACGGCGGAGTAGGCGCGCGGCGTCGGTTTGTCCGACTTCGTCAGTGCATGCGCGATGAGGTTGCACGCGCCCTCTCCGCTTGTCGTCCCTGCGAAAGCAGGGACCCATAACCACAGGCTCGTGTTGTTGAAGCGAGTTGTGGCCGCAGCCCTGCAAGCCAAATCGCATTTGTGGTTATGGGTCCCGGCTCAAGGCCGGGACGACACTGAATTTGTTGCACGGTCAGTGAGACATACGTCTTCATTCTCGCGGCGCCTTTCGCCCGAGTTTTGCATCTCGTTCCGCCCTCTCCTTGAACGGAGGGCGCAGGGAAAGCCGGGTGCCGATCGCACTCATGGGCCCCGAGCAAAAGGTAGAAAGCTCGGGGGTAGGACCACAGGTGTAACCGGAGCAATCCGGCTTTCCCTGCGCGATGGTTTTACGGCTTACTTCGTGCTCTCCCCGGCGAGACTGGGCTTGTTTGTCACCGCCTGCGCAACACGCGTTCGCATCTTGCGAGAGGACACCTGCCGCTAGGGCGTCAGGACCACACGACTTCGCCGTCCGCTTCATGCGCACTCGTCAGTTGCGCACCAAAGCGTCCACCGCATCTCACCGCACACCCGTGACGATCGCGAAGCGCCCCTCGATCGGGTGAAACGGCTGGATTCATAGCACTGAGTTGCGCTTCTGATAAAGCGAAATATTTTTGCTGCGGGGGCTTGCGCCGTCGGGCAACTCAGTGGCATGGGCACCTTCGGCGTACCAGGGCCCGGACGCCATAAAAACGTGCGGTGCCGACGGCTCGCCCGAGTCCGCTGTCCCCTCTAAAGCCGACGGATTGTTGCATAGCACCGAAACGACGCGATGGGGCCACAAGCGGCCATCAGCGACCTCCAAAGATGCAATGCTTTCGCCTCTGACAATTACCACTCCGGAGGCCGTATCGTCGGCCCGATGTCCCCAGGACCCGGCAGGCCCGGAGTCGGCGGTTGCGGCCCGTTCGGAGGCGGAAGCAAATTACCCCAGTCCGTTCGCGCACGCATCTGGTCAACCGTTGCCGTGCTGACGAAGTTGCCACCCTCACGTATCTGCCACCCGCCCCCGAGCGCCCGAAACACCGCAGTGAGGCCAAGCGGAACGTTGGCCGAGGCGCCGGCCAGGCTGTTCTGCGCTTGAAGGAGATTCTGTTCAGCGGTCAGTACGGTGGTAAATGACGTCGCGCCCTGCTCATACTGCTCAAGTGCGATCCTGAGGGCACCATTTGCCGCCTCAACGCTGCGGCGGAGATACGCGGCCTGGTTCCGGGATTGCAGATATGTTGCAAGACCGTTGTCCACCTCCTGCTGGGCACTCAACACGATGTTCTGATAGTCGATCAGCAATTGCTGGAGCTTGGCATCCTGCAAACGAATGTTGTTGGTGATTTGCCCGTAGTTGAGGAGATTCCATTGAAACGACGGGCCCGCAGCATACGCCACGCCCTTCCAACTGACGACCTGACCAAGGTTATGGCCATTGGCGGTGCTGGCCGAGCCGCCGAATGTGCCCGTAATGCTGATTGCCGGATAGAGTTGCGTCGTGGCGATTCCAATCTGCGCACTCTGCGCCAGCGCGGCGAGTTCGGCGGCGCGGACGTCCGGTCTCCGGCGCAGCAGATCCGCAGGTATGCCAACAACGACGGAGGCGGGCGGCAACGGTATCCTGCCGACTGATCGTGAAAGCAACATGCCGAGCGACTGCGGCGGAACGCCGAGCAGGACGCAGAGCGCGTTTTGTCCCTGCCGCAATTGTATCGTCAACTGGGGTATTGCCGCACGAGTCTGTTCGAGGACGTTCGTCGCCTGGAAAACATCAAGCTCCGACGTCCCGCCGCCCGTGAACTTTGCCTTTGCGATACTAAGGGCCTGCTCCTGCCTGCGGACATTTGCCCGTGCAATTCCGATCAGCTGCTCTGTGGTGCGGATACCGATATAGGTTGCGGTCACATCGGCCAGGAGCGAGACCAGAACGCCGTCGTAGTTCGCAATCGACGCCAGATACGCACCGTCGGCGGATTCGACACCGCGGCGAAACTTGCCCCAAAAATCCAGCTCCCAGGCTGCTTGCGCAGCCAACGCATCGGTCCAGAAGTACTGAGGTGTCGCATTTGGACCCGCCAGCGGTGTCGCGGCGCTGGTTCGGTTGTAGATGACCGAACCGACGCCCTGCTGCACCTGCGGATAGGTTATGCCGACGGCTATTCCCAGCACCGCACGTGCTTGCAGCACCCGAGTCCCTGCGCTCTCCAACGTCAGATTCTGGGCGTACGCAATCTGGATCAGCCTGTTGAGGGACGGGTCACGGAAGGTCGTCCACCAATGTTCGTACTCACGCGGGCCGGACTTAACCGAGCGATTGTCTGCGCCACGAAACTTTTCGGCAACCGGAGCGACAGGCGCTGTAAAATCCGGCCCGATCGTACATGCCATGGTCGGCAGGAGAAGCGTAGCAACAAGCAACCAATCAGTTGACCAACCAAGCGCGGCGCCGACATTGTGCCGCACAAACGGTGATTGGTACTGCGTCTCCAAGGCTTTCGCTCCCAACGCACGTACTCCCAACTGGATTGTATCCCTTCGTCCTTGATCTGCACGCTACGATGGCGGCTTTTCCACAGAGGGCATGACGTACAACAACCATTTCTTCATCCGGATCGTGACCTTCGAAATAACGTGCGTGGCCTTGCCCTTCTGCGTGTAGATCGCCGCCGATCCGCCTGACCCGATGGACAGCTTGCGGGCTACGGCATCGTCGGTGAAATTGATCCGTACTGCATAAAGCCCGTCAGATCCGATCCGGGCCGCGTTCGGGATTGTGCCGCTGGTTGTGAATTGCCCTCCCCCGGTTGCCGGGATCACATAGTCCACTTTTCCAAAGAACAGGCGGCCGGGATATGGGTTAAGCACCATTTCCACATCATCGCCCGGCTCCACATTCGAGAGCCAATTCTGGGGAAACACAGCGGCGACGGCGGTATCGGACACGTTGACGAATGTTCCCGCCGCAGCAAGCGGCATCGGCACAAGCATGGTGCCGATCTGCACCTGCCAATTCGTGACGTATCCATCAGCCGGCGCCGTCATCTTGCACTGTGCGAGGTTAAAGCGCGCGTCGTCCAATTGAGCTTCGATGGCAGGAACATTGCTCTGGGCCGTCTGCAAGGCCGCGGCCGCCTGTTGAGCCGAGGCTTGCGCTTGCGCGAGACCCGCTTCAGCCTGCTGAACGGCGGCGTCCGCCTCCTGACGTTCTTGCGCCGCCTTGGCTACATTGAGCTGGCTAATGGCAGCTTTGTCCGCACGCTGAATGTTGAGGGCGATTTGTTCCTGGGTCTTGGCCAGTTCGTCCGCGGCCTTCGCCTTCGCGAGGATGGCCTGCGCATTCGGTATGGCCGTTTTTGCGGTCGTCAGCGCGGCTTCGGCCTGCAATACGTTCGCCTTCGACGCGGCCAACTGCGCCTCGACCTGGTTCACCGTGTACTGGTACGGCGCCGGGTCAATTTCCAGCAGCAAGTCACCTTTCTTCACCCGTTGATTTGCCTCGGCGTGGATCGTCTTGACCTGCCCTTTGACATAAGGAACGAGCTGCACCACGTACTGGCTGGTCACCATCTTGTCCGTAATCGGTGCCGACTGCGTCCAGACCACCACGACGCCACCGATCATGAATACGCCCGCGACGATCAAGGCCGCGATGATATAGGCCGTGGGCTTGATGCGCAGGACCTTGAACAGCACGAGAACGATCGCAACGTAGACGATGATCAGCATTGCGATCACGGTCGCATCTCCTTGTCCCCTGAGAGCTGACGCGATGCGGTCGCACCGTCACCCGTGTCGGGTGCTACGCCGTGGGGCTGGAAATCGCTTTTTGCTGATTTAACTCCGAACGGCGTAGTGAACGCCCATATGAACGCAACCGGCCATAGCAAGCCGCCTGTCGCGATCCCGACCCAGCTCATGGCATTGATTGCACTGGCCTGCGGATGATTCCATTTGCGCGCGAGTTGACCCGGAAGTTTGCCCAGATTGACGACAATGATGACGCCAGCAAAAATCAGAACCGCGAACACGACAAACGCGAACGCATCCAAAGCGCCGAATGAAGAATCCACTGCCGACACTCCCTTCTATGCGCGATGATATTTCGCGCAGGGCTTTCGAAGCGGGCCGGAACGATTTCTTAGCGAAGAAGAATAAGTCGTGGCGTTGGGTCCGACACGAATCGCCACGACTTATCGCGCTCAGTCTCTCGCTTTTTCAAGCGCGTGCCGCATCAGCTTTTGTTCATCACTTGACATCTGTACGGGACCAAGTTTGTAAGTGAGCTTGTCGATCTTGCCGGTGAAGCGGAAAGGAAGTTTGTAACTGTCGTCCACCGTCGTGCGGGTGTCGCTCCCGATGTCAAACGTTTCGTCGATGGCCATAAGAAACGGAATCGTGTGCGGGATCGTCTTTGCGGCCACCAGCTTGCCATCGGCCGTCAGTACACCGGTGCCACCCTTGCCCGGGCCGGGTCCGTTGTACTTGAAGTCGAATACTATCGTGTGCTTGCCGGGTTTGAGGGCATCGCTAAACAAGTCGCGACCACCAATGCCGCCTTCCCAGCGGTACCGTTCGAGATCGAGCAGGTTATAGACGAAGACTGGTTTGCCTTTGAGCAAGTAGAGGGCGTATCCGCCAAAGCGACCGCCAAGAGTGGCGATCATTCCCTCCGCGCCGCCTTGAGGAACAGTAACCTCAGCGGTGATGGTGTAATCCTTATTGAGGATGCTCGGAGCGCTACTGTCGGGGATTCCAGCAATCTCACCAGAATAGGTGAAAACCGTTCGCCCTGCAGTCGCGCTCGGGCGCGGTGTCACAATGCGGGGCAGCACCGAGTTGTCCAGCGGAAAGACCTGGTATTTCGCCGCCTCCGACAGGAACAACGCTTGCAACTCCTTTAGCTTGTCGGGATTCTTGGCTGCGAGGTCGTTGTTTTGCGAGTAGTCGTCAGCGATGTTGTAGAGTTCCCATTTGTAGTCGTTAATCTCAGGCAGCTTGGCCGTTCCCAAGAGCCAAGGCGGCTCGGGGGGCGTTGTGCAAGCGTACCAACCATCGTGGTAGATTCCACGGTTCGCGAACATTTCGAAATACTGCGTGTCGCGCTTCGAGAGTGCGTTGGCGTTGGCCTTGTCGAACGTATAGGCCATGCTCACGCCTTCGATGGGCTTTTGCGTGATGCCATTGACCGTGGCGGGAGCCTGGATGCCCGCGGCTTCGAGGATCGTCGGCACGATGTCGATCATGTGATGGAATTGGGTGCGGATGCCACCAGCGTCCGTGATGTGGCCGGGCCATGAGATGACCATGCCTTGCCGGGTGCCGCCGAAGTGCGATGCCACCTGCTTGGTCCATTTGAACGGGGTATCGAAGGCCCACGACCACGCCACCGACATATGCGGGTAAGTCTTGTCGGAGCCCCAATTCTCGTAATGCAGCATCAGCTCGGCTTCGGGCAGCTGCAAAATGCCGTTGTAGGCGGTCATCTGGTTCGGCGTGCCCTCAAGCGTGCCTTCGGCGCTCGTGCCGTTGTCGCCGCTGATGTAGATGATCAGCGTGTTGTCGAGTTTGCCCATGTCCTCGACCGCCTGGATGACGCGGCCGATTTCGTAGTCGGTATACGCCGCATAGCCGGCAAACACCTCGGCTTCGCGCGCGTATAATTTCTTTCGGATGAATGAGAGCGAGTCCCACTTCGGCAGGGTATCCGGCCAAGCGGTGAGCTGGGTGTTCGCCGGGATCACCCCGAGGCGCTTCTGGTTGGCGAAGATCTGCTCGCGCAACTTCTCCCAGCCCATGTCGAACTTGCCCTTGAACTTGTCGATCCATTCCTTCTTCGGCTGATGCGGCGAATGCGTGCCGCCGGGCACGTAGTAGAGGAAGAACGGCTTGTCGGGTGCGGCCGCGTTCAGTCCGTTCATGTAGTTGATGGCATCATCCGCCATGTCGGTTATGAGGTTGTAGCCGGTCTTGCCGATCCACGGAAAAATCTGGGTCGTGTTCTTATAAAGATACGGCGTCCACTGGTCGGTCTCGCCGCCCATGAAGCCGTAGAAGTATTGGAAGCCCATGCCGACCGGCCATTGGTCGAATGGCCCCGCCGCGCTGTAAAGATAGGTGGGAGTGTTGTGGTTCTTGCCAAACCACGACGTGGCATATCCGTTGTCGCGAAGAATAGTTCCGATCGTGGCGCTCTCGGGGCCGATTACGGAATCGTAGCCCGGATAGCCGGTGGACATTTCACCGATGACACCGTAGCCGACCGAATGGTGGTTGCGGCCAGTGATGAGCGCTGCCCGCGTCGGCGAGCAGAGCGCTGTCGAATGAAACTGCGTATAACGCAGACCCGCCTTGGCGACGCGATCCATGTTCGGCGTCGGGATCACCCCACCGAAGGTGCCGGACACGCCATAACCCTGGTCGTCAGTCATGATCAACAGGACGTTCGGCGCACCCTTGGGCGGCACGACGGACGGTGGCCAGTATGGCTTGGAGGCCGTGGCATCTTCCTTGATCACGCCGCCGAACTTAGGTGGCTCCGGCGGAAGCTGCTTGCCATCGATGGTTGTCGTGGCGCTCGGCGAACCCGGCGCGCCGGTGGTTTGCTGCGCGAGGCTGGTTGTCCCCAGCGCGCACAGCAAATAAGCGGCGGTGAGGGTGGTGCCGCAAAGCAGCAAGTTGCGGCGGTTTTGTAAGCGGCCTTCCGGCTTTGAACTATCGTCATCGTGACGAGTACCGGTCATTGAAAGCTCCCTCTTGGAGACGACAGAACCCATGGACGCCTATCCGAGACACAAAGCCGCAACGCTTAAGTTGATCTAGATCAACCTACCGCCCACGGGTCCGAAACGTCGGGTTCGGGTCTTGAGCGGAAGTTGTGCCCCTCCCCGCCCGCGTCCGTTCGTACCCTGAAAGCAGACGTCGAGGCGGCCGGGCCGAAGGTCCGCACATGGCCACTTCCGAACTCATGCGCCGTAGCAGTTGCGCTAAAATTTCCGAAGAAGCCCGGCCGAGTCAGCGCTATCCTCTGGTGGACGGCGGAGGGTTACTCTTTTGTCAGCGTCTACGGCACATCGCGAGATAACTGGGAGGATTGGCTGGAAAATCGCCGTTGCAGTCGGACTTGCTCTCAGTCAGGCCGCGGTAGCAGCACCGCCCGATAGCCCAAATCCCGCGCTTGCCCCATGGTTTGAGAGCCTGAAGCAACCAGGCACCGGTGCGTCGTGCTGCTCGATTGCGGATTGCCGAACGGTAGAGTTCCGACAGGACCGCGACGGCTACGAGGTATTGATCGATGATCGCTGGAAGATGTCGGCTCCATTCTGGCTGCGGGTCCCACCGAACAGGATCATCGACAGAACCGACAACCCGACGAACCGCGCCGTGGTCTGCTTCACGCCTGAGGCCGGCATTCTCTGTTTCGTGCGTCCGGCCGAAAGTTAGGTCTCTCCTCCGCGCAAGTCCCTGTGGGACGGAGATGGTGGGTTACGCTTCGCTAACCCACCCTACGCGCTATCTGGCAAAAGCGGGCTGCCAGTGGCGCAGTTCGCGTGCTGCGTAAGTGACTGCGCCGATCGTCGTGTAGGACCCGGCCTCCAGCATCATGCCGCGTGCGAGCTTGAGGGCCCGTGCCTCGCAGATCGCGCGCTGCTTCTCGTCCGCGATCCACTCGAAATCGATGTTGTGCGCGAGGCCGAGGATTCGCCGGATGGTCTTGGCCGCGGCGAAGCCGACCGTGTCCCGGAACAGCCGCGCCATGTAGGCCTGCCGCTCGGCCTCCAGCCGCGCGGCGCCCGCCTCGCCCGTAAACAGCGACAACGGATAGCCGTCGCCATCAGCCTCGCTGCCCCACAGCGCGAGAAATTTTCGGGAGAACCCGGTCCAGACGCCCTCGATGGTTTCCAGCAGCCACGCTTCGAACGAGGCGCGCTCGCCTTGTGTGCGCTCGTGCCCTGCGGAGGCCAGATAGGCCATCAGGAGGTTACCGATGACGGCGCCGATGTCGAACCCCATCGGGCCGTAGAAGGCGAACTCGGGGTCGATCACCTTGGTCTCGCTCTCGGTGACCATGATCGAGCCGGTGTGCAGGTCGCCGTGCAGCAGCGCCTCCGGGCTCGCCATGAATTTCAGCTTGAGCCTGGAGATCGCGACATGCAGGTCGAGATCCTCGCGGAACGCCGCGGCGGTCGCGTCGAGATAAGGCGCGGTCCAGCGGTTCTGCTCGGCGATCCGGTAGGGATCGGTGAAGATCAGATCCTCGGTGATCTTGCAGAGCGCATGGTTGCCGGCGAAATCGGCGATCCCCTGCTTCTTCGCCGCGGCCGACAACGCCAGATCGGACGAGAAGAACAGCGTCTGCGCCAGGAAGGTCGAGATATCATCGACAAAGCGCGGATAGCGCGTGGCCTCGATCAAGCCCTTGCGCATGATGATGTGCGGCTCGAGCAGCTCCATCGCGGTGAGCGCAAGCTCCGCATCGTGATGCAGCACGGCCGGCACAAGCTCCGACGCCAGCCGCGCCTGATGCACCAGCGCCATGTGTTCGTAGTGCGCGCGCGAGAGCGGCAGCGGCCAGCTCTCGCCGACCAGCCGTACATAGGGCAGCGCCTGCTTGACGGCGATGCCGCCGGTCCTGCCCTTGACGATGAAGACGAGGTTGAGATTGCCGTCGCCGACCTCGCTGATCGACCAGTCGGCCGGGGCGCCGCCAAGTTGCGTGACGATGGCAGGAACTCCGGCCAGATAGTCCCGGAGGTCAGCTTCCCGCAGGATTCGATACTGGCTGGCCCCGGAGGAGCCTGGTTGCGCCTGCAGGTTCATCTGGTCGCCTCCTCCCACATCGGCCTTTTTGAGCATAATCTTTTCGGAAAACCGCTACGCACTTTTCCGGATCATGCTTTGGGGCGAGGTTGATCCTCACTCCCGTTCCAGGAAGCTCGAGCCGATGTCGGCCTTCTTCCTGATCGGATCATAGTCGCAATAGACGCTGTCGGCGACCAGCGTGTAACTCGCGCTGACGGCGCTCTTCTCGACCTTCACCGAATGCAGTCCGATCACCGCGGTGGACTGTCCGCCGTTCCACTTGAACGGTGTCGTGCTCTGGGTCCTCTCGCAGGCCGCCACCGCGTCCGCGAATACCGAACTTTCGACGAAGGCCTGCACCGTCTGCAGCCGTTTCAACGTCTTCCAGTTGAGATAGAACGATCCGGCGAGGCCGGCGGCGAGCAACATGAAAAGTACGATCGCGATCCGCTGGAAATTCATTCGCCTCCCCTAACTGGCTCTTTGTTTGGAGCATGATCTTTTCGGAAAACCGCTGGGCACTCTTCCGGATCATGCTCCAGCTTCTAGAACGGCATCCCCATCAATTTCGACAGCCGCTCGATCGAGAGATAGCCGGCGTAATAGGCCCACATCGCGATCGCGAAGATCACGGCCGAGATCACCGTGGTCCACAACAGCTTGCGGCCCATCCGCGCCATGATCGGCGCGCCGGGATCGGTGCCGGGCGCGCCGACGCCGTCCTCATGCTGGCTGCGCACGCCGAAAGGCAGCGTCAGGAACAGCACGAGCCACCAAAGGACGAAGTAGATCGCAAGCCCGGTGGAGATCTGGTACGCCATTTGGCCTCAAGCCTGTTCGATCTCGACCAAGGCGCCGGAAAAGTCCTTGGGGTGGAAGAACAGCACCGGCTTGCCGTGCGCGCCGATCTTCGGCTGGCCGTCGCCGAGCACCCGTGCGCCCTCGGCAATCATGCGGTCGCGGGCCGCGATGATGTCGGGCACGTCGTAGCAGACATGGTGGATGCCGCCGTCGACGTTGCGCTCGACAAATTTTGCGATCGGCGAGGCCTCGCCGAGCGGCTCGATGAACTCGATCTTGGTGTTGGGCAGCGTCACGAACACGGTGATGACGCCATGCTCCGGCAGCGGCACCGCATCGGAAATCTCGGCATTGAAGGCGGTGCCGTAGATCTTCGCGGCCTGTTTGGCGTCCTTGACCGCGATCGCGACATGATTGAGCCGGCCCAGCATGATCCTCTCCCTTGTCGTTACGCGCGCCTCGAAAGGATGCTGCGCGTCAAACCGTCAGAACGTGCACGATGCAGATCGGCTTCTTGCCCCACTGCTCGTTCAGCGCGGCCCGCACCGCGCGGCGCACCGATTCCCCGAGCGCGTCCGGATCGCGCCGCCGCGGCTTCGGCAGGCCCTCGATCGTCGATACCACCACATCGAACACGATGTCGTCGAGCAGCTCGCCCGCGGCATTGTTCTCCGGCATGCCGACGAGATCAACCTCGGGATCGTCGACGAGCTCGCCCTGCGCCGTCATGGCAATGGCGACGAAGGCGCAGCCGGCAAAGCCCATCCGCCGCCGCTCCACCACGGCACGCGACTTGGAATCCTCAAGGATGGTTCCATCCTTGTAGAGCCGCCCGGCCGGCACTTCGCCGATGATGCCGGGGTCGCCGGGCCCGAGCTTGACCAGGTCGCCGTTGCGGCAGGTCAGGACCTTGGGGACGCCGGCGGCGCGCGCCAGCTTGGCGTGCTCGGCGAGATGCAGCGCCTCGCCATGCACGGGGATCAAAAGCTGCGGCCGCACCCAGGAGATCATGTCGCGCAACTCGTCGCGGCGCGGATGGCCGGAGACATGCACCAGATGCTCGCGGTCGGTGATGACCTCGACGCCTTGCGTCACCAGCCCGTTGATGATGCCGCCGACCGCCTTCTCGTTGCCGGGAATGGTGCGGGAGGAGAAGATCACGGTGTCGCCTTTGTTCAGGGTCACCTGCGGATGGTCGTCATTGGCGATCCGTGCCAGCGCCGCGCGCGGCTCGCCCTGGCTGCCGGTGCACAGCGCCAGCACCTTGTCGGCCGGGAAATGGCCGTAGACGTCGGTGCTGCGGAACTTGTGCGAGCCGTCGAGATAGCCGCATTCGCGCGCGACCTGCACCACACGCTCCATCGCGCGGCCGACCACCACGACCTCGCGATCGGCGGCGATTGCGGCGTCCACCACGGCCCGGACGCGAGCGACATTGGAGGCGAAGGTCGTGACGGCGACCCGGCCCTTGGCCGCCTTGACCAGCTTCTTGATCGTGGCGGCCACCTCGGTCTCCGACGGCGAACGCCCGTCGCGCACCGCGTTGGTGGAATCGCCGACCAGCGCCAGCACGCCTTCGTCGCCGAGCTCGCGCAGCCGCCGCTCGTCGGTCGGCAGGCCGATCACCGGGGTCGGATCGATCTTCCAGTCGCCGGTGTGCAGCACGGTGCCGACATCTGTCCTGATCGCCAGCGCGTGCGATTCCGGAATCGAATGCGCGACCGGGATGAACTCGACATTGAACGGGCCGATATCGACCTTGCCGCCCGACGGGATCACAGTGATCGGGATTTTGGGCGGATTGCGCTCGGCTGCGCATTTGGCTTCGAATAGCGCAGCGCTGAACTGCGTCGCGTAGATCTTGCAGCCGAGTTTTGGCCAGAGATCGATGATCGCGCCGAAATGGTCCTCATGCGCGTGCGTCAGCACGAGCCCCATCAGATTGTTGCGCTCTTTCTCGAGGAAGCGGACATCCGGCATGATCAGGTCGATGCCCGGCAGATGCTCCTCATCACCGAAGGAGACGCCGAGATCGACCGCGAGGAATGAGCGCTGCTGGCGGTTGCCGAGGCCATAGACCGACAGGTTCATGCCGATCTCGCCGACGCCGCCGAGCGGCGCAAAGGTGAGTTCGTCCGGACGCGCCATCAGTTAACCCTCACCGAGGCCGCTGTGCCGAAATAGACCTCGCCGGCGGTCACCGGCATGCGCTCGCCATCAGCGGTGCGGACGATCAAGCAGCCGGTCTCGTCGATGGTGTCGAAGATGCCCTCGACCGTCGCGGTGCCGGTCTGCACCGCGACCCTCTCGCCGAGGCCGGCGGCACGCTCCAGCCACAGCCGGCGGATTTCAGGGAAGCCGCGGCCGTCATCCCAGATGCCGCGATACTCGACCCAGGCGTCCGACAATGCGGCAAACAGCTCTTCCGCACCGATCTGGATGCCGAGCGCGGCAAGCGAGACTGCAGGTGTCGGCGTCCCCTCGGGCGCGGCGACGACATTGGTACCGATGCCGACGACGACCGCCAGCCGGTGACCGACCGCCTCGGCTTCCAGCAGGATGCCCGACAGCTTCTTGCCGTTGGCCAGGACGTCGTTCGGCCATTTCAGGGTGTATTTCGGGCTGTCCGGCCCAAGCCGCAGCGCCGCCTCGATACTGACCTTCTGCAGCGCGGCTTCGAGCGACAGGCCGGCGGCGAAGCCAAGCGTGGCAGCGACGGCCGGCTGAACGTCGGTCACCTCGAGGATGCTGCTGGCGAGATTGCCGCGCGGCGCGACCCAGACCCGCTGGCGCCGGCCGCGGCCCGCGGTCTGCTCAGGCGTCACGAACCACATCGGCCCGCGCTCGCCGTCACGGGCGCGCAGCATCGCCTCGGCATTGGTCGAGCCGATCTGGTCGAAGGCGGCGAGCCGGTAGCCCGCCGCTATGGCTCGGGGTCCGAGCGTGAATGTCATGTCGGAGTTATGCGCAGGATTGGTTCCGAAAGCCAGCATCCTGTTTTCGGAACCATGCGCGCTAGAACAACGACTTCGCCGCCGCCGTTGCCACGCTGACCAGCGGGCCCGGATAGGCGAAGAAGAAGATGTTGAAGATGCCTGCGACCGCCAGCACGGTGCGCAGCTCGACGCGGACCGGGTCGAGCTTGCCGAGCGGCTGGTCGAAATACATCACCTTGACGATCGACAGATAGTAGAAGGCGCCCACCACGCTGGTCAGCACGCCGATCACCGCGAGCGTGAACAGATTGGCCTTGATGGCTGCGACGAACACGTACCATTTGCCGAAGAAGCCCGCGAGCGGCGGAACGCCGGCCAGCGAGAACAGCAGCATCGCGAAGACGAAAGCGATCAGCGGGTTGGTGCGGGACAGGCCGGCAAAATCGCTGATCTGCTCCAGCGCCTGGCCATTCCGCTTCATGGCCAGGATGATCGAGAAGGTGCCGAGCGTCATCGCGACATAAATCGCGATGTAGATCAGGACGCCCTGCGCCCCCTCGACCGTGCCGGAGGCCAGGCCAACCAGCGCAAACCCCATATGGCCGATCGAGGAATAGGCCATCAGCCGCTTGATGTTGCTCTGTCCGATCGCCGCAAACGAACCCAGCGCCATCGAGGCGATCGCCACGAACACCAGGATCTGCTGCCACTGGGTGACGATGCCGGGGAACGCGGTCAGCGTCGCCCGGGTGAACACGGCGAGTGCTGCGACCTTCGGGGCGGAGGCGAAGAAGGCGGTCACCGGGGTCGGCGCGCCCTCATAGACGTCGGGCGTCCACATGTGGAACGGCACCGCCGAGACCTTGAAGCAGAGGCCGGCGAGCAGGAACACCAGGCCGAACACGATGCCGATGCTCCCCGTGGTCGCAGCCGCCGCGATGCCGGCGAAGCTGACGGTCCCGGTGAAGCCGTAGATCAGCGAGGCGCCATAGAGCAGCATGCCGGACGACAGCGCGCCGAGCACGAAATACTTCAGGCCGGCCTCGCTCGACTTGGCATTGTCGCGCTGGCTGGCGGCGACGACGTAGAGCGCAAGGCTCATCAGCTCGAGGCCGAGATAGAGCGAGATCAGGTCGCCGGCCGAGATCAGCACCATCATGCCGAGCGTCGACAGCAGCACCAGGATCGAGAACTCGAAGTTGCGGCTCGACGGCTGGGACAGGTACTCGGTCGACAGGATCAGCGTCGCTGCGGAAGCGATTAAAGCGAGGATCTTCAGGAAGCGGGCGAAGTCGTCGACGATGAAGCTGCCGCCGAAGGTCACGAGCTTGCCGGCCGGCAGCCAGAGCTCCAGCACGCCGGTCAGGACCAAGAGGCACACTGCAAGCGCCGTGATCAGCCGCGTCGTCCCCTGCCCGCGATAGGCTCCGATCATCAACAGCACCATGGCGCCGACTGCGAGCACCAGCTCGGGCAGCACCGGCTGCAACTGATAACCTGCACTGGAAAAGCTCATGGGCTAAGGCCTTACTGCGTAACCAGCGCGGCTGCCTTCACGGCAGTCACTGCGGTGTTGTAATTGTTGACGAGCTGCTGCACCGAGGCCGCCGACATGTCGAGCACAGGCTTCGGATAGACGCCGAACAGGATGGTCAGCGCGATCAGCGGGAACAGCGTCACGCATTCGCGGAAGGTCAGATCCTTGATCGACATCAGCGACGGCTTGACCAGCGCGCCGAACACCACCTTGCGGTAGAGCCAGAGCGCATAGCAGGCCGACAGGATCACGCCGGTGGTGGCGAAGAACGCGGTCGGCAGCGATATCTTGAAGGTGCCGAGCAGCGTCATGAACTCGCCGACGAATCCGCTCGTGCCGGGCAGACCGACATTGGCCATGGTGAAGACCATGAATGTCATCGCATAGAGCGGCATCCGGTTGACGAGGCCGCCATAGGCGGCGATCTCGCGGGTGTGCATGCGGTCGTAGACGATGCCGACGCAGAGGAACAGCGCGCCGGAGACGATGCCGTGCGAGATCATCTGGAACATGCCGCCGGCGACGCCCTGCGTCGTCACCGCGAAGATGCCCATGGTGACGAAGCCCATATGCGCGACCGAGGAGTACGCGATCAGCTTCTTCATGTCCTCCTGCATCATCGCCACCAGCGAGGTGTAGATGATGGCGATAACGGACAGTGTGAACACGAACGGCGCGAAGTCGTGCGAGGCCAACGGGAACATCGGCAGCGAGAAGCGCAGGAAGCCGTAGCCGCCCATCTTCAGGAGGATCGCGGCCAGGATCACCGAGCCTGCCGTCGGCGCCTCGACATGCGCGTCAGGCAGCCAGGTGTGCACCGGCCACATCGGCATCTTCACCGCGAACGAGGCGAAGAATGCCAGCCACGCCCAGGTCTGCAGCGACCGCGGCACCGCGGTGTGCATCAGGGTCGGGATGTCGGTGGTGCCGGCGTTCCAGTACAGCGCCATGATGGCGAGCAGCATCAGCACTGAGCCGAGGAAGGTGTAGAGGAAGAACTTGAACGAGGCGTAGACCCGGCGCGGGCCGCCCCAGACGCCGATGATCAGGAACATCGGGATCAGGCCGCCCTCGAAGAACAGGTAGAACAGCACGAGGTCGAGCGCCGAGAAGGTACCGACCATCAGCGTTTCCAGGATCAGGAACGCCATCATGTATTCGCCGACGCGGCTTGTGATCGCCCTCCAGCTCGCGATGATGCACAGCGGCATGATCGCCGTGGTGAGGATCAGGAGCGGCAGCGAGATGCCGTCGATACCCATGTGATAGGTGATGCCGGTGGCGAGCCAGGACGCCTTCTCGACGAACTGGAAGTCGGTCTGCGCCGGATCGAAGCGCGCCACCAGGATCAGCGACATCGCGAAGGTGATCAGCGTGGTCCAAAGCGCGATCCAGCGCGCCGTGCGGCCCGCGGTCTCGTCGCCGCCGCGCGCCAACAGATAGACCAGGATCGCGCCGACCGCCGGCAGGAAGGTCGTGACGGAAAGGATAGGCCAGGTTGTCATTTTACTGGCCTCCCAAGCCGAACATGAACCAGGTGATCAATCCGGCGGCACCGATCAGCATCGCAAAAGCGTAGTGATAGAGATAGCCGGTCTGCAATTTGACGACGTTGCGGGTGACGTCGAGCACACGGGCCGAGACGCCGTCCGGACCGAAGCCGTCGATGACGAGGCCGTCGCCTTTCTTCCAGAGCGTGTAACCGAGCCACTTGGCCGGGCGCACGAGGATCCAGTCGTACAGCTCGTCAAAATACCATTTGTTGAGCAGGAACTGGTACAGCATCGGCTGCTGACGAGCGAGCTCGACCGGCAGATAGGGCCGGCGGATGTAGAACATGTAGGAGACGAACAGGCCGAGGGCCATCATGACGGTCGGCAGCGGCGCGAGCCAGCCCGGCATGTGCTCCATATCCTCGAGGATGTGCGGGTTCATCTTCACCGATTCGCGGAAGAACTCCTCGACGCCGTGCGGACTGGCGAACACTTCCTTGAACGGCAGACCCGCCAGGATCGAGCCTGCGGCGAGCACGCCGATCGGCACCAGCATCCACACCGGGCTCTCATGCGCCGCCTCGTAGTGCTTCTGGTCGTGCGGCTCGCCGAAGAAGGTCTTGAAGATCAGACGCCAGGAGTAGAACGAGGTCAGGCCGGCGGCCGCGATCGTCAGCCCGTAGGCATACGTCGCGAACGGGTTGTGCGCTGCATAGGCCGCTTCGATGATCGCATCCTTGGAGAAGTAGCCGGCGAACAGCGGGAAGCCGGTCAGGGCCAGGGTGCCGATGCACATCACCGCGAACGTGTACGGAATCTTGCGCCACAGGCCGCCCATGTTGCGGATGTCCTGCTCGTGATGCATCGCGTAGATCACCGAGCCGGAGCCTAGGAACAGCAGCGCCTTGAAGAAGGCGTGCGTGAACAAATGGAACATGCCGACTGAATAGGCCCCTGCTCCCATCGCTACGAACATGTAGCCGAGCTGCGAACAGGTCGAGTAGGCGACGATGCGCTTGATGTCGTTCTGCACCAGGCCGATGGTGGCGGCGAAGAACGCCGTGGTGGCGCCGAAGAACATCACCACCGCCTGCGCATTCGGCGCCAGCTCGAACAAGGGCGACAGCCGCGCCACCATGAAGACGCCGGCGGTAACCATGGTCGCGGCGTGGATCAGCGCCGACACCGGGGTCGGGCCTTCCATGGCGTCCGGCAACCAGGTGTGCAGCAGAAACTGCGCCGATTTGCCCATCGCACCCATGAACAGGAATATGCAGGTCAGTGTCAGCGCGTCGGCGTGCCAGCCGAAGAAGTTGATGGTCTTGCCGGTCAACCCCGGCGCGGCATGGAAGATGGTCTCGAAATCGATCGAGCCGACCAGCATGAAGATCGAGAAGATGCCGAGCAGGAACCCGAAATCGCCGACCCGGTTGACCACAAAGGCCTTGATCGCCGCCGCGTTCGCCGACGGCTTCTGGTACCAGAAGCCGATCAGGAGGTAGCTCGCCAGACCGACGCCTTCCCAGCCGAAGAACATCTGCACCAGATTGTCCGCGGTCACCAGCATCAGCATCGCGAAGGTGAACAGCGACAGATAGGCAAAGAACCGCGGCCGGTACGGATCCTCGTCCATGTAGCCGATGGAATAGAGGTGCACGAACGCGGACACCGTGTTGACCACGACCAGCATCACCGCCGTCAGCGTATCGATCCGCAGCGACCAGGCGACCTGCAGATCGCCCGAGGTGATCCAGGGCAACAGCGCGATCCGCGCGTCGTGATGCATGAATCCGACATCGACCAGCGCGAACCAGGACAGCGCCGCCGAGACGAACAGCAGGCCGGTGGTGATCAGTTCGGCCAGCCGGGAGCCCGCCGCCGCCGGCTCGGAGACGTGGTGGTCGTCATGGCCATGGTCGTCCTGGCCGTGATCGTCGTGCGCAGCGGAGGCATGGGCGTCGCCATGCGCATCGTCGTGATGCTCGACGGTGTCACCGCTCGGATTGCGGGCATGCGCGCCGAATATCGAGATCAGCCCCGCGAGAATGGCGCCCAGCAGCGGCAGAAAGACAATTGCCTGGTACATCTGCGCGCTAGCCCTTCATCAGATTGACGTCTTCAACCGCGATCGAACCGCGGTTGCGGAAATACACCACCAGCACGGCAAGCCCGATCGCGGCCTCGGCCGCCGCCACCGTCAGCACCAGCAGCGCGAACACCTGGCCGACGATGTCGCCGAGAAAGGTCGAGAACGCCACCAGATTGATGTTGACCGACAGCAGGATCAGCTCGATCGACATCAGGATGACGATGATGTTCTTGCGGTTGAGGAAGATGCCGAGGATCCCGAGCGTGAACAGGATCGCGCCGACCGCGAGATAGTGCCCGAGCCCGATGGTCATTTCACCCACTCCGCCGCGTCGGCATCCTGCAGGCCCTGCCCCGACGCCACCTTGCGCATCGCCATCGCCATCTCCGGCGTGCGCGCGTTCTGCACGTTGATGTTCTGCCGCTTGACGTTCGCCTTGTGGCGCAGCGTCAGCACGATGGCGCCGATCATCGCGACCAAGAGCACCATGCCGGCGAGCTGGAAGTAATGGATGTACTTCGTATAGAGCACGAGGCCGAGCGCCTCGGTGTTGCTGATATTGGTCGGGATCGCCGCGGTGATCGTCTTGGTCACGGACGGGTTGATCACCCAGGCGCCGACGACAAGCAGTAGCTCGAACAGGAAGATGCCACCGATCACGATGCCGATCGGGAGGTACTGGATGAAGCCCTCGCGCAGTTCGACGAAATCGACGTCGAGCATCATGATGACAAACAGGAACAGCACCGCGACCGCGCCGACATAGACCACGATCAGCATCATCCCGAGGAACTCGGCGCCCATCAGGATGAACAGCCCCGAGGCGTTGACGAAGGCCAGGATCAGATACAGCACGGAGTGCACGGGATTGCGCGAGACAATCACCATGACCGCCGAGGCCACGCAGGCAGCAGCAAACAGATAGAAGAACAACGCCGGAAGGATCATGCCCTCACCTCACCGGTACGGCGCGTCGAGCGCCATCGACTTCGCAATCTCGCGCTCCCAGCGGTCGCCATTGGCGAGCAGCTTCGCCTTGTCATAGTAGAGTTCCTCGCGTGTCTCGGTCGCGAATTCGAAATTCGGTCCCTCGACGATGGCGTCCACCGGGCATGCCTCCTGGCACAGGCCGCAATAGATGCACTTCACCATGTCGATGTCGTAGCGCACCGTGCGGCGGGTGCCGTCGTTGCGGCGCGGGCCGGCCTCGATCGTGATCGCCTGCGCCGGGCAGATCGCCTCGCACAGCTTGCAGGCGATGCAGCGCTCCTCGCCGTTCGGATAGCGGCGCAGCGCGTGCTCGCCACGGAAGCGGGGCGAGATCGGGCCCTTCTCGAAGGGATAGTTCAGCGTCGGCTTCGGCTTGAAGAAATAACGCATGGCGAGAACGAACGCCGAGACGAATTCCGACAAGAGGAGCGAACGGGCGGTTGCGTTGATGTTGACACTCATGACGGCCTCACTTCGGCGCGATGCCGGCGAACTGCAGCACACCGGCCACGATCACCACCATCGCCAGCGACAGCGGCAGGAACACCTTCCAGCCGAGCCGCATCAGTTGATCGTAGCGGTAGCGCGGCACGATCGCCTTCGCCATCGCGAACATGAAGAACATGAAGAACACTTTGAGGGCGAACCAGATGATGCCCGGAATCCAGGTGAACGGCGGCAGGTTGACTGGCGGCAGCCAGCCGCCCAGGAACAGGATCGACGCCAGCGCGCACATCGTGGTGATCGCGACATACTCGCCGAGCATGAACAAGAGATACGGGGTCGAGCCGTATTCGGTCATGAAACCCGCGACCAGCTCGGATTCCGCTTCCACGAGGTCGAACGGCGGGCGATTGGTTTCCGCCAGCGCCGAGACGTAGAACACCACGAACATCGGAAACAGCGGCCACACATACCAGTTCAGGATGGTGAGCTGCGGCAGACCGATCAAATGCGCGAGCCCGCGAGAGTTCTGCGCCTCGACCACCGCCGACAAGTTCAGCGAGCCGACGCAGAGCAGCACGGTGATGATGACGAAGCCGATCGAGACCTCATAGGACACCATCTGCGCCGCCGAGCGCAGCGCCGCCAGGAACGGGTACTTCGAGTTCGACGACCAGCCGGCCATGATGATGCCGTAGATCGACAGCGACGAGATCGCGAAGATATAGAGCACGCCGACATTGATGTCGGAAATCACCCAGCCGAGATTGAACGGGATCACGGCCCACGCGGCCAGCGCCAGCACGCAGGAGACCAGCGGCGCCAGCAGGAACACGCCCTTGTTCGAGCCGGACGGAATCACCGGTTCCTTGAGCACGAATTTCAGCAAGTCCGCGAAGGATTGCAGCAGGCCGAACGGCCCGACCACGTTGGGGCCGCGGCGGATCTGCACCGCCGCCCAGATCTTGCGGTCGGCGAGCAGGATGTAGGCGATCGCGATCAGGAGCACGACGAGCAGCAACAGGCTCTCTGCGACCATGATGATCAGCGGCCAGAGGAAGCCGGTCCAGAACGAGCTTGCGAAGAAATCAGCCATCAGGTCACGCTCACTCCGCTGCCGTCAGCATTCGGCCCGACGCCAACCGCGAGCATTCCGCCATCACGGCAGAGGCCCGCGCGATCGGGTTGGTCAGATAGAAATCCTCGACGGTCGGCTTGAACGCCGCCTTGTCGACGCTGCCGCCCTTGCCCGCTAGCGCCTTGACGTCATCAGCCTTGCCGGCCTCGATCTGGTCCAGCCGCATCAGATGCGGATAGGTCTTGAACATCGCCTGGCGGAGCGCCTGCAGCGAGTCGAACGGCAGCTTCTTGCCGAGCACGTCGGACAGCGCGCGGATGATCGCCCAGTCCTCGCGGGCCTCGCCCGGCGGGAATGCGGCGCGGTTGGCGATCTGCGCCCGGCCCTCGGTGTTGACGTAGATGCCGGATTTCTCGGTGTAGGCCGCGCCCGGCAGGATGACGTCGGCGCGATGCGCGCCCTTGTCGCCATGGGTGCCGATATAGACCACGAAGGTGCCGTCCGGCGCCTTGATCTCGTCGGCGCCGAGCAGGAACAGCACGTCGAGCGTGCCGAAGGTGGTCATCTGCGCCGTGGTCAGGCCGCCGGTCGCCGGCGAGAAGCCGATATCGAGCGCACCGGCGCGCGAGGCGGTATCCTGCAGCACGGCAAAACCGTTCCAGCCGTCCTTCAGCGCGCCGACATCGACGGCGAGCTTGGCGGCCTGCGTCAGCACCGCGGCGCCGTCATGCCTGGTGTAGGCACCGGCGCCGACCAGGATGATCGGGTGCGTGGCGTTCTTCAGCACATCGGCAAAGGAGTGCTTGCCGGCCACGAGATCGGCCAGCGTGTCGGTGCCCGCACCGAGATAGTCGTGGTCATAGGTGAAATCGGCCTTGGCGCCGATCATGCCGACCTTGAGGGCGCCGGTGCGCCAGCGCTTGCGGATCCGCGCGTTCAGCACCGCGGCCTCCTTGCGCGGATGCGAGCCGATGATCAGGATCGCGTCGGCCTGGTCGATGCCTGCAATGGTCGGGTTGAAGATGTAGGAGCCGCGGCCGGCCTTGGCGTCGAACGCGTCGCCGCCCTGCACCGCCAGATTGACCGAGCCGAACTTCGCCAGCAGTTCCTTCAGCGCATACATTTCATCGACCGCGGCGAGATCGCCCGCGATCGCGCCGATCCGCTTGCCGTCAATGCGGCCGGCCTTGGCAGCAATGGCCGCAAAGGCTTCCTGCCAGGTCGCCGGCCTGAGCTGGCCGTTCTCGCGGACATAGGGCCGATCGAGCCGCTGGGTGCGCAGGCCGTCGACGACGTGGCGGGTCTTGTCGGAAATCCACTCCTCGTTCACCGCCTCGTTGATGCGCGGCAGGATGCGCATCACCTCGCGGCCGCGGGTGTCGACGCGGATCGCGGAGCCAACGCCGTCCATGACGTCGACCGACTGCGTCTTGCCGAGCTCCCAAGGCCGCGCCGCGAACGCATAGGGCTTCGAGGTCAGCGCGCCGACCGGGCAGATGTCGACGAGATTGCCCTGCAGCTCCGAGCTCAGCGCCTGCTCCAGATAGGTGGTGATCTCCATGTCCTCGCCGCGCCCGGTCGCGCCCATTTCCGGCGCGCCGCAAACTTCGGCGGAGAAGCGGACGCAGCGCGTGCACTGGATGCAGCGGTTCATCGAGGTCTTGACCAGCGCGCCGAGATATTTGTCCTCGACCGCGCGCTTGTTCTCGGCGAAACGGCTGGTGTCGACGCCGTAGCCCATCGCCTGGTCCTGCAGGTCGCACTCGCCGCCCTGGTCGCAGATCGGGCAGTCCAGCGGATGGTTGATCAGCAGGAACTCCATCACGCCTTCGCGCGCCTTCTTGACCATCGGCGAGCGGGTCGTGATCTCCGGTGGCTCGCCCTTCGGACCCGGACGGCAGTCGCGCACGGCCCAAGCGCAGCTTGCGACCGGCTTCGGGCCGCCCTTCACCTCGACCAGGCACATCCGGCAATTGCCGGCGATCGACAGCCGCTCGTGGTAGCAGAAGCGCGGAATCTCGGCACCGGCCGCCTCACACGCCTGCAGCAGCGTGTACTCCGGCGGCACATCGATCTCTTTGCCATCGATGATGATCTTGCTCATGTCTGTCTCAGGTCTTTCCGAGCTTGCAGTCGGGCGGTGCGACGCTGGCGGTTTTCAGTGAGGTCTTCACCCATTGCTGGGTGTCGGTGCCGTAGGTCGCGAGATAGGCGGGCTGCGCCTGGTTCTTCTCGCAAAGAAACGGCAAATGCGGCTTCAGATCGTAGTCACAGGACGCCTGCCATTCGCGCTTGTCCGCGAATGCAGCAAAGGTCTCCTCGCAGGCATAGAGGAAGTACGAGACGAAGCTCTCATACTGCGACCGCTCTTCGCGACCGCCGGCCTTGATAGCCTCGTAATCGGGCTGCGCGAATTTCGGGTTCTTGAAGGCGAGATCGGTGTAACCCAGAAACGCCGTGCGCGCAGCGGAGGCGCGGCTCGACCAACGGATCTCGTTGATCTGCAGCAGGACGGCGCAAAAGCCGAGCAGCGCCACGGTCGCGTGCGCCATCTGCGCAAACGTCCCGTATCTCTGCCACCATGCGGCCTTTTGCGTCATCGCCGTCATTACTCCGCAGCTACCATGTGCACGGGATCGCGAACGCCCTGATCGTCGAGATCGGCCTTGTGCGAATACTGATCGATCCGCTCTTCAATCTCATGACGGAAATGCGCGATCAGGCCCTGGATCGGCCAGGCGGCGGCGTCACCGAGCGCGCAGATGGTGTGGCCCTCGACCTGCTTGGTGACCTCGAGCAGCATGTCGATCTCGCGCTTGTGGGCGCGGCCGTCGGCCATGCGGGTCAGGACGCGCCACATCCACCCTGTGCCCTCGCGGCACGGCGTGCACTGGCCGCAGCTCTCATGCTTGTAGAAATAGGAAATGCGCGCGATCGCCCGGATCAGGTCGGTCGACTTGTCCATCACGATCACGGCCGCGGTGCCGAGGCCCGAGCGCAGCTTGCTCAAGCTGTCGAAATCCATCGGCGTGTCGATGATCTGCTCGGCCGGCACCATGCGCACCGACGAGCCGCCGGGGATCACGGCCTTCAGATTGTCCCAGCCGCCGCGGATCCCGCCGCAATGCTTCTCGATCAGTTCGCGGAACGGAATCCCCATCGCCTCTTCGACGTTGCAGGGCCGCTCGACATGGCCGGAGATGCAGAACAGCTTGGTGCCGACATTGTTCGGACGGCCGATGGCGGCGAACCAGGCGGCGCCGCGGCGCAGGATGTCGGGCGCGACCGCGATCGACTCGACGTTGTTGACCGTGGTCGGGCAGCCATAGAGGCCGACATTGGCCGGGAACGGCGGCTTCAGCCGCGGCTGGCCCTTCTTGCCCTCGAGGCTCTCGAGCAGCGCGGTTTCCTCGCCGCAGATATAGGCGCCGGCACCGTGGGCGACATAGATGTCGAACGGCCAGCCGTTGATGTTGTCCTTGCCGACCAGCTTGGCCTCATAGGCCTGGTCGATCGCCGCCTGCAGGTGTTCGCGCTCGCGGATGAATTCGCCGCGGATATAGACGTAACAGGCGTGCGCGCCCATCGCGAAGCTCGCGAGCAGGCAGCCCTCGACCAACAGATGCGGATCGTGCCGCATGATCTCGCGGTCCTTGCAGGTGCCGGGCTCCGACTCGTCCGCGTTGACGACGAGATAGCTCGGACGGCCGTCCTTGGACTCCTTCGGCATGAAGGACCACTTCATGCCGGTCGGGAAGCCCGCGCCGCCGCGGCCGCGCAGACCCGAGGCCTTCATCTCGTTGATGATCCAGTCGCGGCCCTTGTCGATGATCCCCTTGGTACCATCCCAGGCGCCTCTGCGGCGCGCGCCCTCCAGGCCCCAATCATGCAGGCCGTAGAGGTTCTTGAAGATGCGGTCCTTGTCGTCGAGCATGCTCAAAACTTTCCGAACATCACCGATTGGCTTGGGAGTAAGCGAGCCCGGCGGCGCAGCCGCCGAACACGATGGCCCACAACAGGCTGGATTCCAGCGTCGCGCTCAGGCCGTAACGTTGCAGCAGGAACATGAAGCCGGCCGCGACAGAAGTATGGAGGGCGATCGTGCGCCAAGCCTTCATCGCAGCCCTCCCCGTCCCGTTTGCCTGCACCTGAGTGGCCGCCATCAGGTCGTTTCCTTCAGCGTGGTCGGACCGCCCGCGGGGGCCGAGAACTGACGGTCGACCTGCGGGCCCGGCTTCGGCGGATTGCCGGCGGCAAAACCGTCGAGCACCTTGCCGAAGCTTTCCTTGGTCAGGTCCTCATAGGTGTCCTTCCAGATCAGCACCATCGGCGCGTTCACGCAGGCGCCGAGACACTCGACCTCTTCCCAGGAGAAGTTGCCGTCCTTCGACAGCTGGAACGGATCATGATGGATGCGATGCTGGCAGACCTCGATCAGGTCGGCGGCGCCGCGCAGCCGGCACGGCGTGGTGCCGCACACCTGCACATGCGCCTTCTTGCCGACCGGCGAGAGCTGGAACATGGTGTAGAAGGTCGCGATCTCCAGCATGCGGATATGCGGCATCTCGAGCAGGTCGGCGACGGCGCGGATCGCGGCTTCCGACACCCAGCCGTCATGCTGCTCCTGGACGCGCCACAGGATCGCGATCGCAGCCGAAGCCTGGCGGCCCGGCGGATATTTCTCGATCTGCTTCTTGGCCCAGGCGAGATTCTCGTCCGTGAACGTGAAGCTCGCGGGCTGCAATTCCTTCGGGGCAAGGCGGCGGACGGACATCGATCAAACTCTCATTGCGGGCGGTGCGGATGCGGACATCATCACCGGTCGACTTCGCCGAACACGATGTCCAGCGAGCCAAGGATGGCGGAAACGTCGGCCAGCAGATGGCCCTTGCAGATGTGATCCATCGCCTGCAGATGGGCGAAGCCCGGCGCGCGGATCTTGCACTTGTAGGGCTTGTTGGTGCCGTCGGCGACCAGATAGACGCCGAACTCGCCCTTCGGCGCCTCGACCGCGGCATAAACCTCGCCGGCCGGCACGTGCACGCCTTCAGTGTAGAGCTTGAAGTGATGGATCAGCGCTTCCATCGAGCGCTTCATGTCTCCGCGGCGCGGCGGCGCGATCTTGTTGTCCTCGACCACGACCGGGCCCTGCCCGTCCGGCGCCTTCAGCTTCTGGACGCACTGCTTCATGATGCGCACCGACTGACGCATCTCTTCCATGCGGATCAGATAGCGGTCGTAGCAGTCGCCGTTCTTGCCGATCGGAATGTCGAAATCCATCTCGGCGTAGCACTCGTAAGGCTGCGATTTGCGCAGGTCCCAGGCCGCGCCCGAACCGCGCACCATCACGCCGGAGAAACCCCACTCCCAGGCTTCCTTCAGCGGCACCACGCCGATGTCGACGTTGCGCTGCTTGAAGATGCGGTTGCCGGTCAGCAGCGTATCGAGATCGTCGACGACTTTCAGGAACGGATCGCACCATGCATCGATATCGTCGATCAGCTTCGGCGGCAGGTCCTGGTGCACGCCGCCGACGCGGAAGAACGCCGCGTGCATGCGCGAGCCCGAGGCGCGCTCATAGAACACCATCAGCTTTTCGCGCTCTTCGAAACCCCACAGCGGCGGGGTCAGCGCGCCGACGTCCATCGCCTGGGTGGTGACGTTGAGCAGATGCGACAGGATGCGGCCGATCTCGCAATACAGCACGCGGATCAACTGGCCGCGACGCGGCACCGTGATGCCGAGCAGCTTTTCCGCCGCGAGGCAGAACGCATGCTCCTGATTCATCGGCGCGACGTAGTCGAGCCGGTCGAAATACGGAATCGCCTGCAGATAGGTCTTGTGCTCGATCAGCTTCTCGGTGCCGCGATGAAGCAGGCCGATATGCGGATCGACGCGCTCGACAACTTCGCCGTCGAGCTCCAGCACGAGGCGCAACACGCCGTGCGCCGCCGGATGCTGCGGACCGAAATTGATGGTGAAGTTGCGAAGATTTTGCGGTTGCTCGTTCATGGCTTCGGCTCCGCCTTGGCCTTCTCGTCACCGGGCAGCGGATAGTCCGCGCCTTCCCAGGGCGAAAGGAAATCGAACTTGCGGAATTCCTGGTTGAGCCGGACAGGCTCGTACAGCACCCGCTTCTCCTGGTCGTCGTAGCGGACCTCGACGAAGCCGGTGAGCGGGAAGTCCTTGCGCAGCGGATGGCCGTCGAAGCCGTAATCCGTCAGCAGGCGGCGCATGTCCGGATGACCGGTGAAGATCACGCCGTAGAGATCGTAGGTCTCGCGCTCGAACCAGTCGGCGCCCGGGAACACGCCGATGATCGACGGCACCTGCGTGGTCTCGTCGGCCTGCCCGCGCAGCCGGATGCGGGCGTTCAGTGTCGGCGATAGCAGATGGTACACGACGTCGAAGCGCTTTTCGCGGCTCGGATAGTCGACCGCGGTCGCGTCGGTGAAGTTGACGAAGCGGCAGTTCGGATCGTCACGCAGAAAAGTGACGACGTCCACGATTCTGCCAATCTCGACGTCGATAGTGAGTTGATTGAAGGCGACCGAGTGCGCGGTGGCGGCGCCCGGAAGCGCGCTCACGATCGTCTGCCCAAGGGCGTCGAGCTTGCCGTCGTCCATGCCTGAAACCTTAGCGTTCGATGGTGCCGATACGGCGAATCTTCTTCTGCAGCAGCAGCACGCCGTAAAGCAGCGCTTCCGCCGTGGGCGGGCAGCCCGGCACGTAGATGTCGATCGGCACGATGCGGTCGCAGCCGCGCACCACCGAGTAGGAATAGTGGTAGTAGCCGCCGCCATTGGCGCAGGAGCCCATCGAGATGACGTAGCGCGGCTCCGGCATCTGGTCGTAGACCTTGCGCAGCGCGGGCGCCATCTTGTTGGTCAGGGTGCCCGCGACGATCATCACGTCGGACTGCCGCGGCGAGGCACGCGGCGCAAAGCCGAAGCGCTCGACGTCGTAGCGCGGCATCGAGACCTGCATCATCTCGACTGCGCAGCACGCGAGACCGAAGGTCATCCACATCAACGAGCCGGTACGCGCCCAGGTGATGAGGTCGTCGGCCGCGGCGACGAAGAAGCCCTTGTCGGACAGCTCGTGATTGACCTCAAGGAAGAACGGATCATTGGCGCCGACCGGCCTGCCGGTCGACGGATCGATGATTCCTTTCGGAGCCTGCGCGATCGCCGGCTGCGAGGATGCGGCGGTGGGGCTCAATCCCATTCGAGCGCGCCTTTCTTCCATTCATATGCAAACCCGACCGTCAGCACGGCCAAGAAGACCATCATCGACCAGAAGCCGGTCGCGCCGAGCTTTCCGAACGCCACCGCCCAGGGGAACAGGAACGCCACTTCGAGGTCGAAGATGATGAAGAGGATCGCCACCAGATAGAAGCGGACGTCGAACTTCATGCGGGCGTCGTCAAAAGCGTTGAATCCGCATTCATAGGCGGACAGCTTTTCCGGGTCGGGCGACTGGAACGCGACCAGGAACGGCGCGATCAGAAGCGCCAGACCGATCAGGCTGGCGACTCCGATAAAGACCACAAGTGGGAGGTAATTCTGCAGGATGCCGGTCATCGGCGAGGCCTTCTTGCTGCGGTTTCGGACGCGCCGCAGATTCGTTGATTGGAATTGTTCTTGAGGCTTTAGCGCAGCGCAACAGGGGGCGCAAGACAAGCTATTTTGACGCTTTTACCGTCCTTCCCGCGGGCCCTCGGCCCGATCAGGCGGCAGCACTTGCCTCAATCGACAACGCTGCGTCGGCCATCTGGTGCCCTGCGCGCTCGCCATATCAGCCCAGCTCGCGCTCGGCGGTGAGCATCTCGGCGGCGATCTCCGTCAGCCGGTCGACATGTCCGAGCAGCAGCGCAAGTTCCTGTGGGGTAAGCTGTTCCAGCAGGAGCCGGTTTCGCTCCTGCGCACCGGCCACGATCGCGTCATGGGCGGCGAGGCCCGACTTGGTCAGCGAGACCAGGGTTTCGCGGTTGTCGCGCGGGTTGGCCGCCTTGGCCACCAGCTTGCGCGCGACGAGCTCGGCGAGCGCCCGGCTGATCTGCCCCTTGTCCATGCCGACCGCTTCGGCCAACCGCACCACGCTCATCGGCGGCCGCCGGCCGAGCGAGGCGACCAGACCGAACTCGACCGAGGACAGCCCCGCGAGCCGCTTGTAACGCAGCATCGCACCGCGCTTGAGCAAATTCGCCAGCACCATCAGCCGCGACGACATCATCGCGGTGATCGGCGCCAGCTCGGCGTCGACCACGGCTTCCGGCGGCAACGCCCTCTCCGTCCTGAGCTTCTCGGTCATCGCCAACCTCTGCCAACAAAGCCGCGCGCTGCCAAGCTAGTCGAGATCGTTGACATTGTCATCGATATATCGTTGACTTCATCAACGACAGCACGACCGCGGGCACCAGACCAGCGGCGGGAGGAACAACATGACGATCACCCAGCGGGACCGCGATCTCGGCACGGCCTATGCGATGAAGCCGCCCACCACCCGGACCGAGCTCACCTCGGTCGTCCGCGGCACGCCGATGGGTGAGCTGCTGCGGCGCTACTGGCATCCGGTCGGCCTCGCCGGCGACGCCACCGATATCCCCAGAAAAGTCCGTGCGCTCGGTGAGGATTTGATCCTGTTCCGCGACCGGCATGACCGGATCGGACTGCTGCATGGCCGTTGCTGCCATCGCGGCACCACTCTCTATTACGGCAAGGTCGAGGAAGACGGCATTCGCTGCTGCTATCACGGCTGGAAGTTCGACACCGAAGGCCGCTGCCTCGAGCAGCCCTGCGAGCCCGAAGGCGGCCTGTTCAAGGACAAGGTGCGCCAACCCTGGTATCCGGTGCAGGAACGCTACGGCCTGATCTTCGCCTATATGGGACCGGCCGAGAAGAAGCCGGTGCTGCCGCGCTACGAATGCCTCGAGACCATGGATGATGGCGAGTTCGTCGAGGCCGACGATTCCTCGATCGGCGGCGGCGGCCCGGCCGTGATCCCCTGCAACTGGTTGCAGCATTTCGAGAACGTCGCCGACCCCTACCACGTGCCGGTGCTGCACGGCTCGTTCTCAGGGCCGCAGTTCACCACCATGATGGCCTCGATGCCCGAGGTGAAGTTCGAGATGTCGCCGCGCGGCGTCGCGGTGCGCTCGATCCGCCGGCAGGACGACGGCAGGGTGTTTTATCGCGTCACCGAGGTCGCCCTCCCCACGCTGCGCGTCGTGCCCAATCCGCGGGTCGCGCAATTCGCCCGCGTCGAATCAATCGGCTGGACCTAGCCGATCGACGACACCTCGTTCCGCATCTATGTCGCCGGCCGGGTCAAGAACGCGGGCGATATCAGCCGCATGCGCTCCAGGTTCAACGACAAGTTCTGGTGGGACATGACCGAGCAGGAGCACCAGCAATTCCCCGGCGACTACGAGGCGCAGGTCGGCCAGGGAGCGGTGACGGTCCATTCGGAGGAGCATTTCGGCCAGAGCGACCGCGGCATCCTGATGATCCGGCGGATGCTTGGCGAGCAGCTCGAGGCGCTCGCCGCCGGCCGCGACCCGATCGGCGTGTCGTTCGACGCCGAGGCCGGGCCGGTCGAATTCGAAGCGGGGAATTACATCCGAGAGGCGTAAGGGCCGCGTGCGACCAAGCAACAACAAAGTTCATCAGGGGGAAGCATGGTCGATCTCGCACCGCAGGCGGCTGCGCAAGCGCAAGCCGGCGCCAGGCCTGCCGGGCGCCGCTACTACGTCCTCGCTCTGCTGACGATCATCTACGCCCTCAACTTCCTCGACCGCACGATCTTCAACGTGCTGATCGAGCCGATCAAGAAGGAGTTTTTCCTCAGCGACACCACGATGGGCCTGCTCGCCGGGTTCGGTTTCGTGCTGTTCTACTCGCTGCTCGGCATTCCCATCGCGCGGATGGCCGATCGCCTCAACCGCCGTAACATCGTCGCTTGCGCCTTCGCGTTCTGGAGCGCGATGACCTATCTGTGCGGCCTCGCCTCCAGCGTCACGACGCTGGCGCTGGCGCGGATCGGCGTCGGCATCGGGGAATCCGCGGGCACGCCGGCCTCGCAATCGATGATCGCCGATCTGTTCGACAAGAACGAACGGCCGCGCGCGCTCGGCATCTATGCGATCGGCACCTATCTGGGCGTCTTCCTCGGCTATTTCATCGGCGGCTATGTCAACCAGCACTATGGCTGGCGGATGGCCTTTTTCACCGCGGGCCTGCCGGGCATCGCGCTCGCCGCCGTGCTGTGGCTGACGATTTCAGAGCCTGCGCGCGGCGCGATGGCCGAGACCTTCAAGGCCGAGCCGATCGGGCCGACGCTGCGTTTCCTGATATCGCAGCCGAGCTTCGTCATCGTCTTGGTCGGCTTTTGTCTCACGACCTACACCAACTACGCCACCGCAGTGTGGATCCCGCCGTTCCTGGCGCGTATCCATCATCTCACCAGCGCCGAGATCGGCACCTATGCCGGCACCTTCAAGGGTCTTTCCGGCATGGCGGGCACCTCGTGGTGGCGCAGATCAGCCGCCGCGACGACCGCTGGAAACTGTGGGCGCCTGCGATCATGTCCGGCCTCGCCGGCCCGGTGTTCGCGCTGTGCATGCTGACGCCGAGCTTCGCGCTGATGGTCGCTACGCTGGCGCTGACCTCGTTCCTGGTCGGCTTCCATCTCGGCCCGATCTTCGCCATTGCCCAGACCGTGGCAAAGCCCAGCATGCGCGCGCTGGCCTCCGCGATCGTGCTGCTCACCGCGACCTGCTTCGGCCAGGGCATAGGCCCCCTCGCCGTCGGCATGATCAACGACGCCCTGAAGGGCGCGTACGGCGCGGACGCCGTTCGCTACTCGCTGCTGTCGGCGGCGGTGACGACGACGCTCGGCGCGCTGCTGTTCGTCTTGGCCGCGCGCTCGATCCGATCGGACATCGCGCGCGCCAGTTAAGCAGCCATGAAGGCCAGCAGGTCGGACATCAGGCGTGCGCTGTGCGTCAACGGCAGAGCGTGCGGCGCGCCTTCGTAGACGGAAAGCCTGCTGCCCTTGATCAGCGCCGCGGTCCTCGCGCCGGTCAGTTCGAGCGGCGCGCTGGCATCCTTGTCGCCGTGCACGATCAGCGTCGGGCGATCGATCGCCCTCGCCGCCGCGCGCAGATCGGCAAAGGAGATGGTCTTGCGGCAGGCCAGCGCCACCGGCAGCGGCACGCTCAGCATCATCTCCCTGATCCAGGCCCGCGTGACCTCGGGCGTATCGGGCATGAAGAACGGCGCTTCGTTCTCTCCCATCCATCTCGGGAAGTCCTGCGCGATGGCGGCATTCTGGGCGTCGATCATCGGCTTCGGAACCGCGTCGAGATTGTCCTCCGTCTGCACCAGGAACGGCGTGGTCGACGCCACCAGGACCAGCCGCGCGATGCGATCCGCGCCGTGGCGCGCCAGATAGTTCACCGCCTCGATCGATCCCATCGAATGCGCGACCAGTGTCACGTCGCGCAGGTCGCGCTGCTCGATCACGGCGGCGACGTCGTCGGTCAGCGTGTCGAGATCGTAGCCCGTCATCGGCATGTCGGAGCGGCCGTGCCCGCGCCGGTCAGGCGCGACGCAGCGATACCCCTTCGCATTGAGCGCCACGATGTGACTGCCCCAGACGCTGGAATTGAATGTCCAGGCGGCGAGGAACAGCACCGGCCGGCCTGCACCCCAATCCTGGACGAACAGCGAGGTCCCATCCCTCGCCGTCACGCGCGACGGGCGCACCGGCTGCGGCGGCGTGGTTTGCGCGTCGGCAGGCGCTGCCGCGGCGAGAGCGGTGCCAAGCAAAGTTGCTTCGAGGACTGTTCGACGATTCATCTCAGATCTCCCTTGCGGATCGGCCGTGACGTGGACGCCACCCATAGACCGATCATCGCAAAGCGAGGTCGTGCCCGCGATTACGCGCGAGGTAATTCGGGCTGGCGACGCCAGTCCTACGCGGGTTTTACCTGTTCGTATTTTCTGTGAAGGCCGCCACGACGTTCCGATAGCGCTTGCTGCCGGCGAACGTCTCGCCATTGTCCATGCGCAGGACAAAGTCCCCCGCCGGGCGATGCTCGACTGCCACGACCCGCGCTGGATTCACCAGTCTCGCCCGATGCACGCGGACAAGGCCGAACGGCTGGAGCCGATCCTGCTCGCGCGCCAGCGTGCTGCGGATGAGACGGCGTCCGCTGGGAAGACTGAATTCGACATAGTTGCCGGCGGACGTCACGGCCACGATGTCGCGGGGATCGATCCGAAAGCTCGTCGCGCCATCCCGCAGCCAGAGGCTGGGGTTGGCGGCGTCGACGGGCGGCTCGGCCACCGGCCGTGCCGCCACCTCGGCCGGCAGCGCCGGCGCCCCTGGTATCACCGCCCCCCTGCGATCCATCAACCAGATCACCACAGCCACCATCACCGACGAGACAATGTCCTTCCGGAACTCATGCGGAAATGCCGTCATCCAGTGAAACGCATAGACATCGGCCAGCAACAGCTTGCGCAACCCGACCATGGTGACGAGATGCGCGAACGCGTAGAGCAGCGTCGCCGCCCCCGCCAGCGTGACCGCCATCACGCGGCTGCGCCCAAGACGCAATTGTGCGACGCCGCTTCGCAGCAGCGGCAGAAACAGGATCCATGCAACGGCACTCGTCACCTCGAGCAGCACGGGCACGCGCAATGGCGCGAACCCCGCGGACGGCTTGAACTCGTTCACCGAGGAGAAGACGTTGACCATGCCGCTCGCCACGATCAGCAGCGCCACCCAGCCATAGGCCAGCATCGATGCGCGCCCCGCCCCGCTCCATCGCGTCGCCGTCACATCGGGTCGATTTTCGTCCCTGGAATCGGGTTGCTCGTCCCAAGCCCGCTCGACGCGACGACCTGTCACCGGTTCAATGGAATTCTCTGGCTGCGTCGTGGGCATGTCGGGATGGAATAGATGGTGCAACTCGTCAGGTCATCTGCCCCGGTGGTTAGGTCGGGGACCCAATTGCGATCCGTCACTCAAGCCGGTCTTTATCACAGGCAAGCGAACGTCGTCCCGCAAAGCAGGATGGCGAGCCGTCCGGACGGCGTGAAAATCGGCTCTGCTCACGGACCGGTGACCGGCCGATGAATCGTCGCAAACTCCTGATCGGCGCGGCCCTGACGCCGGTGGCGCACTGGATGGTGCCGAGGCCGGTTGCCGCAGCGCAAGGCGCGAGCATTTCGTCGCAAATGCTTCGGCGAACGCGCCCCTCGGATGCTGAATGGCCGTCGGCAGCCAGTTGGAACCGGCTCAACGAGCAAACCAAGGGGCGGCTCATGGCGGTAAAGTCGCCGCTCGTGGCGTGTCAGGACAATCCTGCCGGCGCGGCTTGCCGCGATGTGTTCAAGGGGCTCAAAAATCCCTACTACATCGGCGATGACGCGGCGCTGACCCAGACCACGGGCTATCTCGACGCCTGGGCGTCGCAGCCGAGTGTCTACGCGGTCGCAGCGCGCAAGACCGCCGATGTCGTCGCTGCCGTCAATTTCGCCCGCGACAACAATCTGCGGCTGGTCGTCAGAGGCGGCGGCCACTCCTATCTCGGCACATCGAGTGCACCGGACTCGCTGATGATCTGGACGCGGGCGATGAACGACATCACGCTGCACGAGAGCTTCGTCGCGCAAGGCTCTGAGGATCCGCCGCAGCCGGCCGTCACCGTCGGTGCCGGCGCGATCTGGATGCATGTCTACAACGAGGTGACGACCCGGAGTGGCCGCTATGTCCAAGGCGGCGGCTGCGGAACCGTCGGCGTCGCGGGGCTGGTGCAGGGCGGCGGCTTCGGCAGCTATTCGAAGAACTACGGCACCGCCGCGGCGAGCCTGCTGGAAGCCGAAATCGTCACCGCGGACGGTGTCGTCCGGATCGCAAATGCCCGCAGCAACCCGGACCTGTTCTGGGCCTTGCGCGGCGGCGGCGGCGGCACCTTCGGTGTCGTCACCCGCCTGACGCTGCGGACCCATGAACTACCCGATGTGTTTGGCTTCGCCTCCATGACGATCCAGGCCGCTTCCGGCTCATCATTCCGCAAGCTCGTCGGCGCGTTCGTCGATCTCTACGCCGACCGCCTGCATGACCGCCATTGGGGCGAGATCGTCAACATCAAGCCCGGCAATGTGCTCGACATCCAGCTCTCGTTCCAGGGGCTAAGTAAGCAGCAGGCCGACGAACTGTGGCAGGCCTTCATTCGCCTCGTGAGCGAAGCCGGGGGCGAATTCGCCTTCACCCGTTCGCCGTCGATCCGCACAGGTCCGGCAGCGCGCCGCTGGGACGCCGCCTATATCAGGCAGCGCGCGCCGCAGGCGATCCTGTCCGACGACCGTCCCGGCGCGCCGGCGGAGAACGTGTTCTGGGCCGCCAATCTGAGCGAAGCCGGGCATTTCATTCATGGCTTTGAATCGCTCTGGCTTCCGGCCTCGCTGCTGGGCGGTGTGGAGCGCCCGCGCCTGGTCGAAGCCCTGCTCGCGGCCGCACAGCATGCGACAGTCGAACTGCACTTCCAGAAAGGGCTGGCCGGCGGATCGGAGGCTGCAATCGCCTCGGCGAAAGAGACCGCGACGAACCCCGCTGTGATCGACGCGTTCGTGCTCGCAATCATCGCGAGCGAGGGCCCGCCGGCCTATTCCGGCCTCAGCGGCCACGAGCCTGATCCGGCCGACGCGCGCAAGAATGCCGCGGGGATCGCGAAGGCCGTCGGAGAACTCAGAAAGGTCGCGCCGGATGGCGGTGCCTATCTTGCGGAAAGCAGCTTCTTCGAACCGAAATGGCAGCAGGCCTATTGGGGGGCGAACTACACGCGGCTTCTGCAGATCAAGCAGCAGTACGATCCGGGCGGCCTGTTCTTCGTGCGGCACGGCGTCGGCAGCGAGGATTGGAGCGACGATGGATTTGCGCGGCTAGCGGCACATCAATGAGAGATCGCCGCGCTCACTCCGTCACGTCAGCTTGCCGGTATATTTCTCCAGCGCCGCCCAGGCGTCCGCGCCATAGGTCTTCTGCCACTGCGTGTAGAAGCCGGCCTTCACCAAGGCTGCCCTGAACTGCACCGGATCGGGCTTGTTGAACGTCATGCCCTTCTCGGTCAGCTCGGCCTGCAACGAGCGGTCCATCGCGACCAGGTCGGCCCGCTCCTTCACGGCGGCCGCATCGAACGCAGTGTTGATCATCTCGAGCAGATCGGGCGGCAGGCTCGCCATCGCGCGGCGGTTGCCGATGATCCAGTAGCCGCTCCAGCAATGGTTCGACAGCGCGCAGTATTTCTGCACCTCGTAGAGCTTTCCGGTCGAGACCTGCGCTAGCGGATTCTCCTGCCCCTCGACGATGTGGGTCTGCAGCGCCGAGTAGAGCTCGCTGTAGGAGATGCTCGACGGCAGCGCGCCGAGCCCGGAGAACAGCGAGGTCAGCAATGCCGTCACCGGCACGCGGATCTTAAAACCCTTGAGATCGTCGACGCTGCCGAGCTGCCGGCTCGACGATGACGTGATCTGGCGGAAGCCGTTGTCCCAGACCTTCTTCATCGGCACCAGGCCGGTCTTGCCGATCGCCTCGCGCACGGTCTCGCCGACGCCGCCATCCATCGCGGCCCAGACCTGGTCGTAGGACTGGAAGGCGAAGCCGATGCTCGGCAGGCCCGACAGCGGCACCAGGATCGACAGGGTCAGGCTCGGCGCCGCCATCAACTCGATACCGCCGGCGCGGACCTGCGACAGCATTTCGGGGTCGCCGCCGAGCTGGCTGTTGGAAAACACCGTGATGTTGACCTGGCCGGCCGACTGCTCGGCCACTGCCGTGGCGGCCTCGACGAGACGGATTGTCAACGGGTGGGTTTCCGGGGTGTCAACGCCGAGCTTAAAATCGAACTCGGCGGCGGCAACGGCTCGTTTGCCAAACATCGCCGCAGCGACCGCACCAGAGCCAGTTCCCAACAGGCCCCTGCGGGTCATCTTCATTGTTTTCATTATTGTTTTTCTCCGGGGCGCTGTCCCGCGCGTGTGGCCAGTTTCAGCCCTCCGCCTGTGTGATGCAAGGCACGGTGAAACCAATCCTCCGGTGGCACGAAACCATTTCAGGGAACTCACGAAACGATCCGGAAACAGATCGGCCTTACCAGTAGCTGCCATAGACGGCGCACAGACGCCCGGAGGCGACCATGAACCACTCGATCCATTCAGCTGATCGCTCGACCCATCTGAAGATTGTGGTCGTTGCCCTCGTTGCCGGCATCGCAGTTGCGGCTTTCGGCATTTCGGCCCGGAACAACGCGGATTTCACCCAGACCGCCCAGACGACCCAGGTCATCAAGGCCGGTAAGCCAGTGGCGATCACCTCCTCGGGCACCTCGGCCGTCCGCTAGGATTTCCTCAGGCTTCGGCAAACAGAACGGCCGCCTTCGGGCGGCTTTTTGTTGTGCGCTGCCGAATTGAAACAGCTGTCCCATTCCAGCGCAGACCACCGAAAGGTGGTCGCGGAAACCCGACAGCGGCGCGCGAGCTGACCAAACGAAATGCCGGCCGAGCCGGCCGGAAACCGCGCCAAGCCCTTCCTCCACTACCGGCGTTAACCGCGTTGCACGCCTGACGCCGCGACCGGCAGCCGGTCGTCGCGCCGCGGCACGATCGCTGCCCCTTTCAACACGTCTTGCCCCGCCGGCGCCCCGACGCGGGACAGGCAGAGTTTGGAGGATTGCGATGTCCGTCACCAACCACGCCCAGCCGGCCGCCGGCATCACCGATTACATTGCGATCGCGAGGCCCGACCACTGGATCAAGCATGTGCTGATCATCCCGGGCGTCGCGTTTGCGCTGATCATGTCGCAGACCGGACCGATCGAGCTTGCGACGTTCGCCGAGCGCCTCGCCATCTGCCTGTTCGTCGCGATGGCGCTGTCGTCGGCGAACTACACCATCAATGAGTGGCTCGATGCGCCGTTCGACGCCATGCACCCGACCAAGCGTGCACGACCCGCGGTGCAGACCGCGATGTCGCCGACCATCGTCCTGGCCCAATACGTGCTGCTCACCGCCATCGGCATCTTTGCCGCCAACCGGCTCGGTTACGCCTTCGCCGCGACCGTGTTCGCGGTGTTCGGCGTGATCTACAACGTGCGTCCGATCCGCGCCAAGGACCGTGCCTTCATCGACGTCATCGTCGAGTCCCTCAACAATCCGCTGCGCTTCCTGTTCGGCTGGTTCGCGGTGGTGCCGAGCATCGCGCCGCCGGTGTCGATCCTGCTCGCCTACTGGTTCGGCGGCGCCTTCCTGATGGCCGCCAAGCGCGTCTCCGAGCATCGTGCCATCGTCGAAGCCGGCGGCACTGCCAACCTCGCCGCCTACCGGCCCTCCTTCGCGGTCTATACCCATTCGAGCCTGGTCACGAGCTGCCTCGTCTATGCCCAGGGCTTCGCCTTCATGATGGCGATCTTCCTGTTGAAGTACCGCATCGAATATCTCGTCGTCGTGCCGATGCTGATCGCGCTGTTCGCGGCCTATATGCGGCTCGCGCTGACGCCGGATTCCGCCGCGGCGCGGCCGGAGGAATTGATGCGGCAGCCGGCGATGCTGATCGCGGCCGCCGTCACCATGGCGCTGTTCGGCGGGCTGACCTTCGTCGATCTGCCCTGGCTGAACAGCCTCACGAGTTCGGACCTGATCCGTCTCGGCGGGATCCGCTAACATGTCGATCGCAACTCCGTTCGAGACGCCGAAGGCCGATCTCGGTGTCGTTGCCGCAGCGCTGCTGTTCGCAGGGCTGCTCGTGCTGCTGGATGGTCCGATCTGGCTGGTCAAACTGGTGCCGACCCAGGACGGGCCGGTGCATCTGGCACAGGCCGATTTGATCGCCCGGTTCGGCTGGGGCGGCGCGCTGCAAGAGCCCGCGGCGTCGTTCTATCAATGGAATCCGCGGATCGAGCCGAACTCGGCGATCTATCTGCTGCTCGCCGGATTGATCCGGCTGACCGGCGATGCGCTGGTCGCCAATAGCCTTTTCCTCAGCCTCTATGGCCTGGTCTGGATCGTTGCGGCCTTCGCGGCGAGCCGCGCCGAGACCGAGCGGCCGCTGCTGCCGGCGCTGCTGTTGCTGCCGGTCGCCTTCGGCGTCTTCATCCATTGGGGTTTTTACAATTTCGCGCTCGGCATCCCGCTTTTCCTGCTGTTCGCGAGTTTTTGGCGTGGCCTCGGCGGGCGCCGCGATGCGCTGGCCTTCGTCGCCACCGCGCTGTTGCTGGCCGCGCTCTACCTGACCCACATCACCTCGGTCGTCGCGGCCTGCCTGCTGCTCGCCGCCGACGGCATCGCGCGCGCGGTCGCGACATTCGAGCGGCAGGGCGCCAGGGCCGCGGCGCAACGCCTGCTGCGCGACGGCGTGTGGGCTGCTGCGGCGGCGCTGCCGGTCCTGCTTTTGATCGCAAGCTTCCTGTTCACCTACCAGAACATTGCCGGCGAGACGGCGAGCGCCGCGGGCGGCGTTGCCCAGATCATCCGGCGCATCGTGGCCGCGACCTATCTCTTCACTTTCACCTGGTGGGAGGTGATCGCGCTCGCGCCGGTGCTCGGCGCGATCGTGCTGGCGAGCTTCGTCGCGCTGCGGCGCTTCGGTTCGGGCGACCTGCTGTGGCCGGTCTTCTTCGTTCTGGTGCTGGCGCTGTCGCTGCTCAATCTCAAGACCGGCTCGGCGCTGCTGTCGGAACGGCTCGCCCCCTTTAGCGGGATCGCGATCGTGCTGGCGATCGCAAGCCGCCAGCCTGCACCGGCACTCTCCCGCGCGCTCTGCCTGGCCGCGCTGTCGGGCCTGATCGGACAGACCGCGGTGCGCGCCGTCGCCTACCAGAGCTGGGCGCCGACGCTGGAGAGCGAGCTCGCCGCCGGCCACGACAATCCCGGCCAGAGCTTTGCCAATGCCGACCTGATCACTGAGCGAGACAGCCATCTGTTCGCCTGGCGCATTCGTCCGACCCTGCACGCCGCGCAGACCGCAGCACTTGCGAGCCGCGGCGTCGGCCTGTCCTCGCCGCTGCCCTCGACGCGCTATTTCGGCTACTTCCCGCTGCAATATGTCGAGGCGCGCGATTTCATGCGCGCCACGCCGGATTGGCAGGATGCACCCGATGTCGCCTCGGTCGCCAGGTTCCGCGCCGCCAATCATGGCGCGCCACAGGTCCTGATCGTCTCGAGCTCCGACCGGGATGGTGTGGCCTTTGCCGACAAGTTCGGCTACCCCGACTGCAAGACCACCGAGACCGGGGCACGCGAGATCGACGTGTGCAAGGTCGCAACCCGGCTGAGCGCCGCGAATGACTGAGCATCGCCTCGCCGGTGAAAGCATTGCGAAGCCAAAGGACGGTCCCTCCACCGACGGTGCGGACGCGCTGCTCGGCCTGCCCGTGGCGCTGCCACTGGTGCTCGACCTCGACGGCACGCTGATCAAGGGCGACCTGCTCTATCTCAGCTTCTTCTCGATCCTGCGCCGCAATCCGCTGATCGTCGCGTCATGCGCCGCATGGCTGGTGCGCGGCCGTGCCGCGCTGAAGCGCGAGCTCGCCCTGCGCCAGAGCATCGACTGGAGCCGGATCGAACTCCGCCAGGACGTCGCAGCACTGGCCGAGCGCGAGAAGGCCGCCGGCCGCCGCATCGTGCTGGCGACCGCGGCCGACGCGCTGCTCGCGCAAAAGCTGGCATCGCGGCTTTCATTTATCGACCAGGTCCTCGCCTCCGACGGCGAACACAATCTCAAGGGCGCCAACAAGGCCGACCTGTTGCTGAAGACCTTTCCCGAGGGCTTCATCTATGCCGGCGACAGCGCCTCCGACCTCGCGGTCTGGGCCCACGCCGCCGGAATCATCACCGTCAATGCGTCCGAGGCCGTGCGCGCCGCCGCAGCCGCGCTCGACAAACCGACGCTTCAGCTGCAGGGCCACGCGGCTGCGGTGAAATCTTAACCGCATCCTAACGCGGTCGTTCGATTGCAATCCGCTCCGCGATCCCAGTTTTAAAAATTGTTCGGTTAAGGTCGGCGTCAACAGAGGCGCAGGCCCACAATGAATTTGCAGCAGCAAGTAATTTCGACCGGCTTCAAGATCATCTGCACCGATTGCGGCAGCCTGGCGATCAAGGTCGCCGATCCGGCGCACGCGTCCGGCGACACCATCATCGAATGCCGCCGCTGCAACGCGGTGCGCGGCACGGTGGCGGACCTGCACGTGCTGGCGCGGCGCGGCCGCGACCTGTTCGAATTCTAACCCGGGCCGCGCCGATGCTGTCAGACCCGAAAACCGCCACGCAGAACGACGCGCCCCTCGATGTTCCTCTTGAAACAGTGTGGACGATCCTCGAAGCCGCCAACGAACTGGGCGACACAAACACGGTCGACGCCTGCCGCCGCGTCATCGACGCCAATTTGCGCGGCGACGCGCCCGGACAGCCCGACCTCGCCGCGATCGCCGCATTCTTTGCCTGATTGAGGCAGCGTGTTGCTGTCTGTAAATTCAATACGGCACCGCCGTGACAAAGCGCTGCGCGGAAACACAACAACACAGACCGGGACGTTGCCTGGCCTTGGCTTAACTTTGCGTAACTTGCTTCGTCCAGGGACGACCGGCTAGCTGTCTCGCAGCTTTCGGATTCGGACGGGCCGATGAAATTGACGCGCGACGACCTGGTTGTCGGGGTCGCGATCCCCGCCTTCTTCATCCTCAGCATCGCCTCGATGATCGCCTGCGCGCGCGCGTTTCCGGGGATGCATGTCTGGCAATCCGACATCACCGCGCAGGCCATCCTCGGCACCGCCATCATGGCCGTCTTCGTCCCGGCCTTCGTCGCGGGACGATTCAGCTTCGGCTACCTGGTGGGCTTCTCGCTGCTGTCGGCCGTGTTCGGCTTCGTCTGGCTCAGCTTCTTCAGCGCGTTCGATTATCCGCACGCCATCGCGCGCTGGGCCATGATCGCCGCGCTGACTGCGGCCATCATCCCTCTCCTGTTCCAGAATATCCCGCTTTGGCGGCCCGACCTGTCCGAGACGGCGATCAGGCGCATCGTGGTCCTGCTGCTCGGGGCATCCTTCGCCGTGCTGATTGCAGACATCTCCCACGGAGCCAATGTGGGCGATCCCTATGGAGAAGCCCGCAACGCCGTCACGCGTCCGGTGCCGTTGAACTATCTGACCGGAATCATCATCGGCGCGGTTCTGCCCTATGTGTTCGCGCATCTTGCGTCGCGCCGGCACTGGCTGGCGGCGGCGGCCGTGTTGCTGTTTGCCCTGTGCTTCTATCCGGTCCTCAACAACAAGACCATTCTGCTGCTGCCGGTCTGGCTGCCGTTTCTGTTCTGGCTGTTCGGCCGGTTCAGCCCGCGGCTGGCGACCGTGCTCGCATTCCTGATCCCGATGATCATCGGTCTGACAGCGTTCTTCGTTCTCGTTGCCGACAAGGGCTATATCGTATTCGGCACCATCAATTTGCGCTTCGCCGCGATCCCGTCACTCGCCCTTGATCAATACGCCGACTTCTTTGCACACCGCGAGCCGACCCGCTTCTGCCAGATATCCATCCTGCGGCACATCACCGCCTGCCCCTACGACGCGCTCGGCCCGACGCTGGGAGCGGTCTATCAGGATGGCAATTTCAATGCATCGTTCCTCGCCACGGAGGGCATCGCATCGGTCGGTCTTGCGCTCGCCCCGGTTTCGGCGCTGGTGTGCGGCCTGATCCTGTCGGTGGGATCGATGGTCTCGCGGCACCTGTCGCCGCGCTTCATCGCGGTTTCCTCAGGCATTGCCGTTCCGACGATCATGAACGTGCCACTGACGACAAGCCTGCTGTCGAACGGGATCGCGCTGCTGTTCCTGCTGTGGTGGCTGACGCCCGAATGGCGCGAGGAGTTATCCGCACCGCCCTGGCGGCCCGATCAGCCGACCGGCGTCGCAGGCCTTGCGGCGTCCTGATCCGGGCGAGCATCCCGCTTTATGTGATCACTGCCCGGCCGTCGTCACCCAGCCGCTCTTGCGACAGGGCCGAGGTAGACGACGACACCGGGAGACGATACGCTCACCATTTTTCAGCGCCTTTTTTTCATTGGAGCTTGAAGTGGTTCAGAGCGCGCAAGGAGGTCCGGCCGCGTTAGGTCCCGGAAGTGCCGCACCGTGGTTTTCGCAGCAAACGCTTTCGCTTCCGAATTATTCATTCTCAAGTGCCGGCGGCCGCTATCTTGCGCTGAGCTTTCTCGGCAGTGCCGGAGACGACAGCGCGCGCGAAGTGATCCAGCAGGTCACGGACGCAACAGATGTTTTCGACGGACAGCGCGCGGCGTTCTTTGGCGTGACGATCGATGCGAGGGACAAGGCTAACGAGACGCTGTCCGAGCGGAACGGTATCCGATATTTCCTGGATTTTGACGGGGCCGTCAGCCGCCTCTACGGCGCACTTCCGCAGGCCTCGGCACCAGGCGAGCAATCCCGCTACAAGCGGATGTGGATTCTGATCGATCCAACCCTGCGTGTGATGGGTATGGCTCCGCTCGGGCAAACCGCCGCGCTGATCTCGCGCCTGCGCACCCTGCCGTCGCCGGATCGCTTCGCCGGGATTCGTCTGCAGGCCCCGATCCTGTACTTGCCGCAGGTGTTCGAGCCGGCCTTTTGCAAGCATCTGATCGGCCTCTACGAAAGCAACGGCGGCGAAATGTCCGGCGTCATGCGCGAGATCGATGGCAAGACGGTCGGCGTCAGGGACGTCCGGTTCAAGGCGCGCAGGGACTTTTTGCTTGAAGACGCCGAGCTCAGACGTCAGGTCGATCTGAGGATTGAGCGCGCGATCGTTCCCGAGATCGCCAAGGTTCACCAATTCAAGGCGACGCATATCGAGCGTTACATGGTCGGCTGTTACGACGCGGCCGACAACGCGCACTTTGCACCGCATCGAGACAACACGACCAAGGGCACGGCGCACCGCCGGTTCGCGGTTTCAATCAATCTGAACGACGATTTTGACGGCGGCGAAATTTGCTTCCCGGAATACGGGCCGCAGTCGTTCAAGCCACCCACCGGATGCGCCGTCGTATTCTCCTGCTCGCTGCTACACGCCGTCAGCCTCGTCACGCGCGGCAAGCGCTACGCGTTCCTGCCGTTCCTCTACGACCAGACAGCGGCAGATATCAGGGACGAAAACCGCAGGTTCATTTCAAGGGAGGAAGGCTGACGGCGCCGGTTCGACCAAGCCCACATCCTGGTGCTGACCAGCGAGGGCGAGAAGCTCGCGGGTAACCCGGATGCTCCGCCGTCGACCGCGGCGCTGCATGCAGCGGTGCGAGAACCACCCCGATCAACCTTGGACCGGTCCACACGCCTGCACGTGTTGCGGAGCCGGAGCGCCCTGCCCGAACTGCAATAAGCCGGACGACGGCGAAGTCCCCCGGACACCCAAGGGATCCACCGAAGAAGGCTGAAACGGGACAAGCTGCCTAGTTTACCGCCACTTCATTTCGGCCCGCGCCTGCTGATCGCGCTGACGTAGCATCGAGTAGAGCTTGGCCCAAATCCGAAAGAAGCGGACACGAGGTCGGGTGTACCGGATCGTCGGCCGCTGCGGAGCGAAGACCCCGCCCTGCTCCTCATGCCAGCGTCGAATATGCCATTGCATGTACCGCTTGTGGGCAACGCGGTAATAGTGCCTGAAGAGCGGATACATAGTCGACACGGGAACGTTGTGAACGCGCAGGCTTTCGGACAGCGCTATCTGCTCCAGCGTGAGCAGCTTCTTACCCTGGTCGAGCACGGCGTCAATCAGCGCGATCGCATCTTCGATCACCGGCACGTGCTTCGCCGGGTCGACTGCGGCCAACCCGCTGTTGTATTCAACGGACGCTTTCGGGTCGTAGCGATATGGGCCAATGTTCGGCAGATCAGCCGTGAAGCCGGCCAGGGCCGGGAAGGGATTCCGCCCGTGAAACCGGTCAACGGCGATCGATCCCGCGCACACCATCGACCATAGCTTTTCGAAGAACCCGTCTTGGAAAAACGTATCCGTGTCTGTCATGACGCAGAAGTTCAGGTTGCTCTTCATCTCCTCGAGGAGAACGCACGGCTTGATGCGGTGATGATAAAGACCGCCGCGTGAAAACTCTGCGATCTTTGGCGTGATATCGACAATTCGGACCGGCAAATCTCGATAGAGATCAGGCTTGTCGGTGTAGACGACAACATCGACGGGGACATGGAATTTCCAATGCAGCAGCGTCGCCAGGCTGTATCGCAACTCCAAATATAGACGCTCAAGATTCCCGTACTCGACGTAAATGAAAGTAAGTCCCCGCGAAACCATTTCCGGAAGCACCCCGCAACCTTAAGCTGACTAATTTCGCACCCATACCGCAGTTTGCGAGTGTTGCCAAATGTTGCTGCCCAATACCTTCGGCGGCCCTCCCCTGCCCGCGCACAAAAGGCAAAAAATACCGGCGGTTTGCTCGAGCCCGCCGGTGGGGGTGATGTGCTGAAAATTCTACGGTAAGGGCAATCTCAACCGATCTCGTTAGCGGTTTACATCATCGAGCGCATCGGCGATTTCATTGAGCCGCTGCTGGATCAACTGACGTGTTGCCGGGTCGGCCGTCACCTGCACCTGCTGTTCGCGGTTGAACTTGTCATTCCGGAGTGTGTCCCGGCGCACCTGGTTGATCTGCGGGAGGGCAAAATGGCCAACTCGATCGACACCAATCGCGAGCTGCAGGCGACCTATCGGCCCAACCACGCGGCCGTCGTCAGGCTCGCAGACGAGGCCAAGTTGCGCGGGCGCGCGGCGCATCGGGGAAACCGGAAATTCGAACGGAAAAAGTACCCAGAGTCGAAAATGACCCCTCGCAGGCAGTCGAAAATCAAATACAGAGCTATTAAGTGATTGATATTATTGGCGCGAGAGACGGGACTCGAACCCGCGGCCTCCGCCGTGACAGGGCGGCGCTCTAACCAACTGAGCTACTCCCGCGGATGCCGATCATCGGATTGATCCGCGCAGGACCGAGGGCATAAAGGGCCTCTTCCCGTTAGTCAAGGACGTTCCGGATCCCTGCACAGCACGGGCTTTTTTGCGCTCAAGGCCCGAGTTGTCGGCTGTTTTCAGGCAAAACGGCGGTGTCAGTAAAGCCCCGAATCAACTAAGGCCTGACAGGTCTGGGTTTCCTGTGGCCGGCCCGGCGCTGCCCGTTCCCAGAACCGGCGGTTTCAGGACTTTTTCGGACGCACTTTTCCCGACGCGAACGGCACGCCATTCGCGCGAAAGCAGCAAGCAATCCAGCCATTCAGCAACGAGGAGGGCCAGACATGGCGAAGAAAGCAGCGACACCGGCGACGATCACGCTGAAGCACCTGGCGGCGGCCATCGCCGAAGAGCAGGAGCTGTCCAAGAAGCAGGCCGAGGCGATCCTGACCGACATGGTCAACCGGATCACCAAGCACCTCAAGAAGGGCGAGCGTATCAGGATCGTCGGCCTCGGCATCCTCCAGGTCCGCAAGCGCGCCGCCCGCATGGGCCGCAACCCGGCGACCGGCGAGCAGATCCACATCAAGGCGAGCAAGAAGGTCGCCTTCCGCGCCGCCAAGGAGCTGAAGGAAGCCGTCTAGGCCGATTCGCTCGAAAGCGCTCGAAGCCTGTAACTCTCTCCGTTAAGACAAAGCGCCATTCCGGCTGGTCACGCGGCCCCGGAATGGCGCTTTTCTGTTATAGAGTTGTCTCTCGGCGCTTGCCTTGTCGCGGTCTGCTCGCACGAACCGACTTGGCCAAGGCGCTGTCTCCCCCTTCCCTACCTTAGTGCGGTCTTCATGCTGGCACCGGCTCTCGACTTCAAGCACACCGTCACCGAGCGCTTCCTGCGCTATGTCGTGATCGATACCCAGTCCAACCCGGATTCTCCCACCACGCCCTCCACCGAGAAGCAGAAGAATCTCGGCCGCCTGCTGGTCGCCGAGTTGCAAGCGATGGGCGTAGCGGACGCGCATCTTGATCCGCATGGCTACGTCTATGCGACGATCCCGGCCAACACCGGCAAGACGGTGCCGGTGATCTGCTTCTGCTCGCACATGGACACCTCGCCCGACTGCACCGGCAAGAACGTCAAGCCGCAGGTCGTGAAGAACTATCGCGGCGGCAACATCGTGTTGCCTGCCGATTCCTCGCAGGTGATCCGCGCCGCCGAGCATGAAGCGCTGGCCGACCAGATCGGCAACGACATCATCACAACCGACGGCACCACTTTGCTCGGCGCCGACAACAAGGCCGGCCTCGCCGAGATCATGGATGCCGCGCATTTCCTGATCACCAATCCGCAGGTGAAGCACGGCACCATCAAGATCCTGTTCACGCCGGACGAGGAGATCGGCCGCGGCGTCGACAAGGTCGACATCAAAAAACTCGGCGCCGACTTCGGCTACACCATGGACGGAGAGACCGCCGGCCATATCGAGGACGAGACCTTCTCGGCCGACGGCGCCAGCATCATCATCGAAGGCGTCGCGACCCATCCGGGCTTCGCCAAGGGCAAGATGGAGCACGCGATCAAGATCGCCGCCGCGATCGTCGATCGCCTGCCGAAGCATACCTGCTCGCCCGAGACCACCGAAGGCAAGGAAGGTTTTCTGCATCCGGTCGCGATTTCGGGCGCGCTGGAGAACGCGCGGATCGAGTTCATCGTGCGCGATTTCACCGAGGCCAGCCTGAAGCAGAAGGAAGCCCTGCTCGAAGAGATCGTGCAGGACGTCATGAAGGCGTATCCGCGCTCGACCTACCGCATGGAGGTCAAGCAGCAATACCGCAACATGAAAGAGGTGATCGATCGCCACCCGCAGATCGTCGCCTATGCAATCGAGGCGATCGAGCGCGCCGGCCTGACGCCGGTGAAGACCTCGATCCGCGGCGGCACCGATGGTTCACGGCTGTCCTTCATGGGACTGCCCTGCCCGAACATCTTCGCCGGCGAGCACGCGTTCCATTCGCGGCTCGAATGGGTCAGCCGGCAGGACATGGAAAAGGCCGTGCAGACCATCGTCCATCTGGCGATGATCTGGGAAGAGAAGGCCTGATCAGGCCCGCGCGGTCACGATCCAGATCGCGCCCGGCAGCAGCACGGCATCGCCCTTCGCGAACGGCGCGAGCGCCTCGCGCATCGATGCGATGGCGGCGGCGCGCACGTCATCCGGGTGCCCTTCCAGCGCACGGCTGGCCGGCCCGATTTCGAGCGCGCCCTGGATCGCCGCATCCATGCCGCGACTAACAGCAACGTCGAGCTCGACCTTGCACGGCTCCATGGCGATGCCGGAGAAGCCGGCCTCGCCCAGGATCCGCTTCACCCGCGCCTCGGACGCAAACGAAAACGGACCGGGATCCTCGGGGCCGAGCTGCGGCAGTTTCGGCACGTGCTTGTAGACCGCCTGCAGCGGCGCCATGAAGAACGGATTCTCGCGCGGCTCCTGCCAGCAGGCGAAGGCGAGACGCCCGCTCTTCCGCATCGCCTTGTGCAGGTTGGCGAACGACACCGCTGGGTCGGCAAAGAACATCACGCCGAAGCGCGAGGCCAGCAGGTCGAAGCTCTCGCGCGCGAACGGATAGACGGTCGCATCCGCAAGCGCGAATTCGACCGGCAACCCCTGCGGCGCGCTCTGCCGCGCCCGCGTCAGCATCGGCTCCGAGACGTCGACGCCGAGCACGTGGCCATCGGGCGCGACCTTCGCCGCCAGCGCAAAGCTCGAGGCGCCGCTGCCGCAGCCGATATCGACGACGCGCTCGCCGGCTTTCGGGGCCGCGCGATCGATCAGGAGGTCGAGCACCGGCTGCAACACGATGTCCTGCGCAGCCTGCCTGGTGGCCCAGCGCTGGCCGCCCGGCCCGTTCCAATAGGCGATCTGATCGGCGTTTTGCGGATGACCTGCGTTCATGCGAACAAAACCTTTGCTGAGAAACTTGCGGCGAAGCTAAAGCGCGATGAGATCGTGTCGAATCGTCATCGCGCTTTAGCACCTTTTTTTGAGCATGATCTCTTCGGAAAACCGCTTCACACTTTTCCGGATCATGCTCTAACAGCTCTCGCGCGTCGCGGCGCGCAGCATCGGCATCACCTGATAGGTGAATCCGGCATTGGCCCTGGTGACGGGATCGTTGGCGACGATCTCCTGCGGATCGGCATCGTCGGACAGTTGCAGCACGCCCAGTCCCCAGACGCCGGCGGGATCGGCCACGGGACCGAACACAAGCGCCTTGCCGGCGCGCAGCAATTCGCCGCAATACGCGACATGCGCCTGCATGATCGCGGCTTCCTCAGGCGTCATGTCCTGCGGGAAGGTCGGACGCGGGCCGGTCAATTTACAGACGTAATACTTCATCGACCTGGCCTGCGGTCTCGGATTATTTGGCGGCTGCGCTCGTGGGCTTCGCCTGCTTCGGCGCAGGCGTCTTCGCGGTGGCCTTGGCGGCATTCGCCTTCGGCGCGCCCTGCCCATCGCTGCGCGCGATGCCCCAGGGGTCGGTGGGCTTCTGATCCGGCACGCCGCTGAGCGCGCGCTGGTAGGCACGTTGCTGCCGCTGTTCGTTGGCGGTATCCGCCGGTGATTTCTCGATCTCTTCGCGATAGCGCTGCACATGGTCCTGCGCCAAGGCAGGTCCGGCAATCATGGCAAGAAGAAGAATCGCGGCGAGTTTGCGCATGCATCAGGTTCCCGGTTAGGCCGAGATAATAGCATCGCAGCGAGGTCGATTCCAAACCTGCGCGGCGAGAACGACGATGACGAGAATCATACTTTGGTCCGCAAGGGAACAGCAGTGATCGGTAGTGAGCCCGTCCGCCTCCGCTCTTCGAGCTTCGGCGTGACAGCCTTCGCCCTGCGGCACCGATTACGCGGCAACTTCGGCCGCAAAAGGCTGGCTTGCCCAGCCGTAGCCCGTGAGGTGCGAATGCTGGTAGGCGGCGAGAGATTCGAACTCCCGACCCTCTCGGTGTAAACGAGATGCTCTAACCAGCTGAGCTAGCCGCCCTTACCTGCGCGCCTCTTTAGCCTCGCCCGCCCCTCAGGCGCAAGGTCGCAAGCCCTCAATCCGTCGGCCGCGCCGGCAATCCCCTGAGATCGTTGATCCATGGCGCGGCGGAGCGGCCCCAGAACTGGCGTCGCGGGGTCAATCCGCCGCGCTGGCGAATGCTGCCCCAGCGGATACCAAAATCGTCGGGACCGCCGTCCTCGCTGCTTGTGAACAACGGGGAACCGCAATCGCCGCAGAAATGCTGGAAGCGGATCCGGCCGTTGTCGCCCCGCTTGCCGTACACTTTCGGCGCACCTCCGGTCAGCCGGACCTGCTCGGCGGCACAGATCACCGTGACGCGATAGGGCGAGCCGGTCAGCGCCTGGCAGTCCGTGCAATGGCAGATCGATACTCGTTCGGGATCGATCTCGGCCTGATAGGTGACGGCCCCGCAATGGCATTGCCCGTCGATGTGCATCCGCGTTCTCCCAATTCCGTCAAACAAAGCGGCTCCCTGGGCGCCGTTCCATCGTCTGCGGCTCGGCTGCCGGCCTGCTCCTTGGGAGCAATGCTGGTATCCCGGATCGGCCTAGTTTGGGATACCAAACCGGGATACGCTAACCACCACAAACTCGATCCCGTGCACCCGCCGAGGCCCCCCATGTCGCAGATGCTCCAGATCCACGACCAGCTCCGGGAGATGATCCTCTCGCTCGACCTGGGCCCCGGCGAGCGGCTGACCGAACGTTGGCTGGAGAGCCGGTTCGAGGGGTCGCGCACGCCGATCCGTGCCGCCCTGGTGCGGCTCGAAGGCGAAGAGCTGGTCCGTCGCGACGGCCGCAACTGGATCGTGGCGCCGATCGATCTCGGCGAGCTGGAGGCGCTGGCCGAGTTCCGCATTCCACTGGAAACGACAGCCGTCCGCCTCGCCTGCGCGCGGGCGAGCGCGGCCGACATCGCCGGCGTCGAGGAGATGCTGGATGCCTGCCAGTCCGGCGCGCTGCGCGAGGAATGGCACCGCGTCGGCACCGATTTCCATGTCGAGATCGCGCGGCTCTCCGGCAATCCGTTCATCGTCAAGGCGATCGCCGGTGCGATGACCCGGCTGTCGCGGGCACGCTGGCTCGAAGTGTGGACCGAACCCTCGCGCGAGCAGGCCTGGCGCGAGCACCGCCGCATCCTCGGCTTCATCAAGGACAACGATCCGGATTCTGCCGCGCGCGAGGCTGCCGATCACATCACCGCCACCCGCGATCGGCTGCTGCGTTCGCTGAACGAGGATCGCCGCGGCCTGCGCGCGCGCGGCTTCGCCGTGATCGGGCTGCGCTGACATGGACGCTAAAGTGTTGGACGTTAAAGTATTGGACGCTCAAATCATGGACGCCGAAGTCGATCGCGAAGCCATCCTCGACGCCGGCCCCTGGAAGCGCAACCTGATCGTTTGCGTGGTCGGCTCGTTCACCACCATCGTGGGAATGACGCTGCTGCTGCCGTTCCTGCCGCTCTATGTCGAGCAGCTCGGCGTCACAGATCATGCTGCCATCGTGCAATGGTCGGGCGTCGCCTATGGCGCAACCTTCTTCAGCGCGGCGCTGACGGCACCGCTGTGGGGACGGCTCGCCGATCGTTACGGCCGCAAGCTGATGCTGATCCGCGCCAGCCTCGGCATGGCGATTGCGATGTCGCTGATCGGCATGGCGCACAATGTCTATGAGCTGGTCGGCTTGCGGCTATTGACCGGCCTGCTCGGCGGCTACGCCTCGGGCTCGACCGTGCTGGTCGCGGCGCAAACGCCGAAGGCGCGGTCCGGTTGGGCGATCGGCGTGCTGTCGGCCGGCATCATGGCCGGCAGCCTGGTTGGTCCGTTGATCGGCGGCGTGCTGCCCGGGCTGATCGGCATCCGCGCGACCTTCTTCCTGATCGGCGGCGTCATCTTCATCACCTTCCTCGGCACCACCTTCCTGATCCGCGAGGAGGCACGTCCGAAGACCGCGAAAGGCGCCAAATCGCGCGGCGGCTGGTCGCTGGTCCCGGACAAGCGCCCGGTGGTCGCGATGTGGGGAACGGGCCTGCTCTTGATGATCGCCAACATGTCGATCGAGCCGATCATCACGGTCTATGTCGCTCAGCTGGTCGAGGCGCCGCAGGTGATTTTCGTCGCCGGCCTCGTGATGTCGGCAGCGGCCTTCGGCAGCCTGCTGTCGTCGTCGCATCTCGGCAAGCTCGCCGATCGCGTCGGCCACTGGCGGATCATCATCATCTGCCTGGCGGTCTCGGCATTGCTGCTGATCCCGCAGGCCTTCGTGGTCAGCGGCTGGCAACTGATCCTGCTGCGCTTCCTGATGGGGCTCGCGCTCGGCGGCCTGTTGCCCTGCATCGCCAGCGTGATCCGGCACAACGTGCCCGACGCCGTCACCGGCAGCATGCTGGGCTACTCGATCTCGGCGCAATATGCCGGTCAGGTGATCGGCCCGCTCGCCGGCGGATTCATCGGCGGCCATATCGGCATGCGCGCGGTGTTTTTGGGAACCAGCGTGCTGATGGCGCTCGGGGCGATCGGCAATTTCGTCGTCGAGAAGAAGAAGTAGTCCGGCGCCCGCCCCGCTCCCGGTGGCGACTGAGGCCGTCTGCTTCCTGACCCCACTTGCAAGCAACCAAAACAAAAACGGCGCCCGAAGGCGCCGTTTTATTATTTCGACTGGAGCTCACTTAGTGCGCCGTCAGGCCGCCGGACGCTTCGTCCGAAGCATCGGGCTTGACGTCGACCTTGCTGGCCTCCTCTTCCCAGACGATCGGCACGGGCACGCGGGTCAGCGCCTTGGCGACGACCTCATCCAGCCGCGAGACCGGAATGATGTCCATGCCGCCCTTGATCGCATCGGATATCTCCGTGAGATCCTTGGCGTTGTCCTCCGGGATCAGCACCGTCTTGATGCCGCCGCGCGCGGCAGCCAGCAGCTTCTCCTTCAGACCGCCGATCGGCAGCACGCGACCACGCAGCGTGATCTCGCCGGTCATCGCGACATCGTGGCGGACCGGAATGCCGGTCATGACCGAGATGATCGCGGTGGCCATCGCCACGCCGGCGGACGGACCGTCCTTCGGCGTTGCGCCCTCCGGCACGTGAACGTGGATGTCACGGCGATCGAACAGCGGCGGCTCGATGCCGTAGACGATCGCGCGCGAGCGGACGTAAGACGCCGCCGCCGAGATCGACTCCTTCATCACGTCGCGCAAATTGCCCGTGACCGTCATCTTGCCCTTACCGGGCATCATGACGCCTTCGATGGTGAGCAACTCGCCGCCGACATCGGTCCAAGCCAGGCCGGTAACGATACCGACCTGGTCCTCTTCGTCGATCTCGCCGTAGCGATACTTCGGAACGCCGAGGAACTCCTCGATATTCGCCTCGGTGACCTTCACCGACTTCTTCTTGGAGATCATCAGCTCCTTCACCGCCTTGCGGGCGAGTGTGGAGAGCTCACGCTCCAGGTTGCGCACACCCGCTTCGCGGGTGTAGCGGCGGATCATCAACAGCAAGGCCGCGTCGTCGATCGACCATTCCTTGGAGTCCAGACCGTGCTTGGAGATCGCGCTCGGGATCAGGTGCTTGCGCGCGATCTCGACCTTCTCGTTCTCGGTGTAGCCGGCGATCCGGATGATCTCCATGCGGTCCATCAGCGGGCCCGGAATATTCAGCGTATTCGCTGTCGTGATGAACATCACGTTGGACAGGTCGTAATCGACCTCCAGGTAGTGGTCGTTGAAGGTCGAGTTCTGCTCGGGGTCCAGAACCTCAAGCAGCGCCGACGACGGATCGCCGCGGAAATCGGCGCCCATCTTGTCGATCTCGTCCAGCAGGAACAGCGGGTTCGAGGTCTTCGCCTTGCGCATCGACTGGATGATCTTGCCGGGCATCGAGCCGATATAGGTGCGGCGGTGACCGCGGATCTCGGCCTCGTCACGCACGCCGCCGAGCGACACGCGCACGAACTCGCGCCCGGTCGCCTTGGCGATCGACTTGCCGAGCGAGGTCTTGCCGACGCCGGGAGGCCCGACCAGGCACAGGATCGGTCCGGTCAGCTTGTTGGCGCGCGACTGCACCGCGAGATACTCGACGATCCGGTCCTTGACCTTCTCGAGCCCGTAGTGATCGGAGTCCAACACCGCCTGCGCGGCCTCGAGGTCCTTCTTGACCTTGGACTTCTTGCCCCACGGGATCGACAGCAGCCAATCCAGATAGTTGCGCACGACGGTCGCTTCCGCGGACATCGGCGACATCTGGCGCAGCTTCTTCAGCTCGTGCTGTGCCTTCTCGCGCGCTTCCTTGGACAGCTTGGTCTTGGAGATCTTCTCCTCCAGATCGGCCAGCTCGTCGCGACCTTCGTCGTCGCCGAGCTCCTTCTGGATCGCCTTCATCTGCTCGTTCAGGTAATACTCGCGCTGGGTCTTCTCCATCTGGCGCTTGACGCGCGAGCGGATGCGCTTCTCGACCTGCAGCACCGAGATCTCGCTCTCCATCAGGCCCAGCACCTTCTCCAGGCGCTGCGTGACGGACAACGTCTCCAGGATGGCCTGACGATCGGCGATCTTGACCGCCAGATGCGAGGCAACGGTGTCGCCGAGCTTGGCGAAATCGGTGATCGCCTGAACCACGCCGACGACTTCGGCGGAGATCTTCTTGTTGAGCTTCACATAGCTCTCGAAGTCGGACACGACCGAACGCGACAGCGCCTCGGCTTCGACCGAGGTGGCGTCAGCGTCGGCGAGCGCGACCGCGGTCGCCTCGTAATACTCGCTGCGATCGGAATACTTCTCGACACGCGCGCGCTCGAGGCCCTCGACCAGCACCTTCACGGTGCCGTCGGGCAGTTTCAGGAGCTGCAGGACGCTGGCGAGCGTACCGGTCTCGTAGATTGAATCGGGTGCCGGATCGTCATCGGACGCGTTCTTCTGCGTCGCGAGCATGATCAACGCGTCGTTCTTCATCACCTCTTCGAGCGCGCGGATCGATTTCTCGCGGCCGACGAACAGCGGCACGATCATGTGCGGGAAGACGACGATGTCGCGGAGCGGCAGCACCGGATAGGAATGGCTTTCGCCGTGGACGATCGTTGGCCGGGGTTTTGAGGTCGTCATGGCCTTATCCTTTTGTTTTGCCCCCTTGCACGCAGTCCGCCTGCTTGCGCAACCGCCACAAGGTGCCTTGGTGATCCGGAAAGAGATTACCGTCAGCAGTCGCTTATTCCGCATCGTAAAGCGACGAATCTCAACACATGAGGTCCCTCGCCGATAGCATTAGGTGGCTATCAGGCCGGGGGGTGTCAAGTCTGAGAAGTGCCCGGAAATTCAGGCTAAACAGGCATTTACTGCGATGCCACAACGGCGCTGCTGGTGCGCCGCAACGGCCGCCGGATTGCCCGGCAGCCCTGCATTTTTGGCGGAAAGAGACGAGCGCTTTTAGGCGCTCGCGCTGCTCTCGACGGCGCGGTCGGAACGATCCGCGTAGATGTAGAGCGGACGCGCCGTTCCCTCGACCACTTCGCGCGAGATCACGACTTCCTCGACGCCTTCGAGGCCCGGGAGGTCGAACATGGTCTCGAGCAGGATGCTCTCCAGGATCGACCGCAGGCCGCGCGCACCGGTCTTGCGCTCGATCGCCCTGCGGGCGACCGCGCCAAGCGCCTCGTCGGCGAAAGTGAGCTCGATGTTCTCCATCTCGAACAGCCGCTGGTACTGCTTCACCAGCGCGTTTTTCGGATCGGTCAGGATCTTCTTCAGCGAGGCCTCGTCGAGGTCCTCCAGCGTCGCGACGACGGGCAGACGGCCGACGAATTCCGGGATCAGGCCGTACTTCAGCAGGTCTTCCGGCTCGACGTGGCGGAAGATCTCGCCGGTGCGGCGATCCTCCGGCGCGAGCACCTGCGCCGCGAAGCCGATCGAGGTCGAGCGGCCGCGCGCGGAGATGATCTTCTCGAGGCCCGAGAACGCACCGCCGCAGATGAACAGGATGTTGGTGGTATCCACCTGCAGGAACTCCTGCTGCGGATGCTTGCGGCCGCCCTGCGGCGGGACCGAGGCCACCGTGCCTTCCATGATCTTCAGCAGCGCCTGCTGGACGCCCTCGCCCGACACGTCGCGGGTGATCGAGGGATTGTCCGACTTGCGGCTGATCTTATCGATTTCGTCGATATAGACGATGCCGCGCTGCGCGCGCTCGACGTTGTAGTCGGCCGACTGCAGCAGCTTCAGGATGATGTTCTCGACGTCCTCGCCGACATAGCCGGCTTCGGTCAGCGTCGTCGCGTCAGCCATGGTAAACGGCACGTCGAGGATGCGGGCCAGCGTCTGCGCGAGCAGCGTCTTGCCCGAACCGGTCGGACCGATCAGCAGGATGTTCGACTTCGCCAGTTCGACGTCATTGTGCTTGGTCTGATGGTTAAGCCGCTTGTAGTGATTGTGGACGGCGACCGACAGCACCTTCTTGGCATGGCTCTGACCGATCACGTAGTCGTCCAGGACCTTGCAAATCTCCTTCGGCGTCGGGATGCCGTCGCGCGACTTCACCAGCGAGGATTTGTTCTCCTCGCGAATGATGTCCATGCACAGTTCGACACACTCGTCGCAAATGAAGACAGTCGGTCCGGCAATCAGCTTGCGAACTTCATGCTGGCTCTTGCCGCAGAACGAGCAGTATAGCGTGTTCTTGGCGTCGCTCGTGCCGACCTTACTCATTCATTATCTCCGTCCGCCGTTCGATCATTTGCCAGATCGACCCAATCCGGCACCAAACCGGAGCTTAAGGGTAGATAGAGCAAATTCCGTACCAAAAAAGAGCCTACGCAATACTGACCGTGCGAATCACGGTTTATTCGAATCTCCGCGATCTCGGCCGGCGCATTACAGCCAACCATGCTGGCACCCGACTATCAAGAATTCGCTAATCGGATGGCCGGCTCAAGACCGTGACAATACCGTGATTTTCAACGATCGCACGTGGAATACGCGCTGAAATCCACGGAACGTTGCGGGATTACCACGCCAGCATAGGAGCACGAAACCGGAACTTTCCGCCCACGCGCATGCACCTGCCGGCGGGTCCGCCCGTCCTGCTTTGCCGGTTATGTGAGGCGTCAATGTGGAGATCACACCGACGCCTCCAGAGGCCTGTTCCGATCAGGCGGCCTTGTCAGGCAGCCGCCTTAGGCAGCCTTGGCCGCCGACGGATCTTCCGGACGCTTGTCGATGACCTTGTCGACGAGGCCGAACGCCTTGGCGTCCTCAGCGGTGAGGAACTTGTCGCGCTCGAGCGCGTCCTCGATCGCCTTGTAGGTCTGGCCGGTGTGCTTCACATAGATCTCGTTGAGGCGCTTCTTGAGATTCAGGATCTCCTGCGCGTGCAGCATGATGTCGGTGGCCTGGCCCTGGAAGCCGCCCGAGGGCTGGTGCACCATGATGCGCGAATTCGGCAGCGAGAAGCGCATGTCCTTCTCGCCGGCCGCCAGCAGCAGCGAGCCCATCGAGGCCGCCTGCCCCGTGCACAGCGTCGACACCGGAGGGCGGATGAACTGCATCGTGTCGTAGATCGCAAGGCCCGACGTCACCACGCCGCCCGGCGAGTTGATGTACATCGAGATTTCCTTCTTCGGATTCTCGGCCTCGAGGAACAACAGCTGCGCGACAGTCAACGTTGCCATGCCGTCTTCCACCGGACCGGTGACGAAGATGATGCGCTCTTTCAGGAGACGCGAGAAAATGTCGTAGGCGCGTTCGCCGCGATTGGTCTGCTCGACGACCATCGGCACGAGGTTCATGTAGGTTTCAACGGGATCGCGCATTGGGACAACCCAGGGGTTAGGGGTGATGCAGAACTTTAAGGCTTAACCCAGATATGGGCCAATTTCCGGCCGACAAGACCGGCACTAGCCATCCGGGCAGGTCGCGGAAGTTCAAGCTGATTCGCATCTGCGCGCATAGCGACGGGATCCGTCGCGAGGCGCGCTTTCGCGGTTCATCATTAACGCGAGGTGCCGGAATTAAGCGGCAGTTTTCTCGGCATCTTCATCCTTGAACAGCTCATCCTTGGTGACCTTCTTCTCGGTCACAGTGGCGAGCTCGAGGACGAAGTCGACGACCTTGTCCTCGTAGATCGGGGCGCGGAGCTGGGCCAGCGCCTGGGCGTTGCTGCGGTAATAATCCCAGACTTCCTTCTCGCGGCCGGGCATCTGGCGCGCGCGCTCGATCACGGCCCGCGACACCTCGTCGTCGGTCACCGTGATCTTGTTCTTCTCGCCGATCTCCGACAGCACGAGGCCGAGGCGGACGCGGCGGTCGGCTATCTTGTGGTACTCCTCCTTGGCCGCATCCTCGGTGGTGTTCTCGTCGGCAAAAGTCTTGCCGGACGAGTCCATCTCGGCCTTGATCGAGTTCCACATCAGCTTGAACTCTTCGTCGACCAGCGACGGCGGCGCCTCGAACTTGTGGCTCTCGTCGAGCCGGTCGAGCAGCGCGCGCTTGACCTTCTGACGGGTCGCGCCGGCGAACTCGGCCGTCAGGCGCTCGCGCGCGGCCTCCTTCAGCTTGTCGAGCGACTCGAGCCCAAGCGTCTTGGCGAACTCGTCGTCGATCGTGGTTTCACCGGGCGCCTCGATCAGGGTCGCGGTGGTCTCGAACTCGGCTGGCTGGCCGGCGAGCTTTTCGTTGAGGTAGTTCTTCGGGAACGGGACCTTCAGCGTGCGGGTCTCGTTGGTGCCGATACCGATCAGCTGCTCCTCGAAGCCCGGGATGAACTGGCCGGCGCCGATCAGGACCTGGATGCCTTCGCCGGTGCCGCCCTCGAAGGCTTCACCGTTGATGGTGCCCTTGAAGCTGATGGTGACACGGTCGCCCTTCTCCGCCTTCGCACCCTCGGCCTTGGCATTATAGGGACGGCTGCCTTCGGCGATGCGCTTGATGGCATCGTCGATGTCGGCGTCGGAGACGTCGACCACCGGCTTCTCGACCGAGAACGACTTGAAATCGGCGAGCTGGATCTGCGGCACCACCTCGATCGCGACCGTGTAGGTCAGGTCGGTCTTGCCGGACAGCAGTTCCTCGACCTCGTCCTTCTCGGTCGGCATCGTGATCTTCGGCTCGCCGGCGAGGCGGAAGCCGCGCTCGGTGAAGATCTCCGTGTTGGTGTCGCGGATGGTCTGGTCGATGGTCTCGGCCATCACCGAGCGGCCATAGATCTTCTTCAGATGCGCCACCGGCACCTTGCCGGGACGGAAGCCGTTGAGACGGACCTTGTCCTTGAGGTCGACCAGCTTGGCGCCCGCCTTGGCATCGAGATCGGATGCCGGAACGCTGATCTTGAATTCGTGCTTCAGTCCCTCGTTGAGGGTCTCGGTGACCTGCATGGTATCAATCTTCTTCCGCTTTTGCCGCGGCCCGAGCGGCCGTTGCAGTGTTCAATCTGTTCGACGCGGAGCCTGGCGGCCTAACGTCTGTGGGTTCGGCGAACCGTCACCCCTTCGGGGCCAAAGGTTCTCCAAGGAATCGTCATGCAAACGCTGTAAGCGCTTGGTGCGGGCGGAGGGACTCGAACCCCCACAACTTTCGTCACTGGAACCTAAATCCAGCGCGTCTACCAGTTCCGCCACGCCCGCGAGAAAAGCATCCAATTCGGCCGCGGTGCCGCGGGCGGCGGGCTTATAACATGCGTCCACCGGTTCGCAGCAAAAAAATGGCCGCTGTGCAGCCCACCCTGCGACCGATCGCGACTGGACAGGCCCACTTGAAAATGGTCCGCATCGGCCGGATGGCAAGTCCCGAATTCCCTCCCGAATTTTCCCTCACCCGGCGCGACCTGATGGCCGCCCTCGGCGCCGCGGCGTTGTGCCCGGCTCTGCCGGCCGCGGGCTCGGCGCAGGGCCGGACGGCGGTCGCGCTGCAGGCCAAAACCGACCACATCCGGCTTCGTCCTGACGGTCCGGAAACGGCGGTCTGGTCGCTGGGCAGCGGCGACCTCCGCTTCAAGCGCGGCGAAGTGCTGGACGTGACGTTTGGGAATGAATTGCCGGTCGCGGCCGCACTCGATTGCCGGGGGCTCGATGGCGTCCCGGCCGCGGAGCCTCTCGCCTCCCGGGCGCCCCTCGCCGCGGGAGCAAAGGATACCTTCCAGCTCCCGCTTCGGCATGCCGGCACCTTCCTGTGCGAGCCGCTGCTCGGCGATGGCGGCACGGCCCCGGCGCGGCCGCGGCCGCTGATCGTGACCGGCACCTCGCCGGTTGCGGTCGATCGCGACGAGGTCTTGCTGATCGAGGAGTGGCGCCTGCGGGGGGATGGGAGCGCAATCCCGCCCGGGGATGATCCAAAAGATAGCTCGGCGATTCAAACAATTAACGGCAAAACCTCATACGAGATCTCGGTACCGGCCAATGCCCGGCTCAGACTTCGCTTTATCAATGGCAGCCAACGCAGCGTGCTGGCGGTCAAGTTGGAGAACCTCGAAGTCCGGGTAATGGCGATCGACGGCCAGCCTGCCGAACCGTTTTCAGCCCGGAACGGCGCGCTGGTGCTGGCGCCCGGAAGCCGCACCGATGTCTTTGTCGATGCGGCCGGGACGCCGGGAACCAGCTTCCCGATCCTGCTGCACGACGGCAAGCAGGCCCGCCCGGTCGGCAGGCTCGCGATCTCGAACGATCCGCCGCTCCGGCCGGCGCCGTTCCCGCCTGCTCCGCCGCTTCCGGCCAACGACATGCCCGCCCAGCTCGACCTCAGGAATGCGGCGCGGTTCGATCTGGCATTGGGCACGCCGACCGAATGGTTCCGGCCGGCCGATTTCAAACCGTCAGCCGCCCCGGCCTTTCAGGCCAAAGCCGGACGGCCGGTGGTGCTGGCGCTGACCAATCGCGGCACGATCGCCAGCGTGTTTCATCTGCACGGCCATCACTTCCGCCTGCTCGACCGGCTCGACGACGGCTGGAAGCCGTTCTGGCTCGACACGCTCGCAGTCGAACCGGGCCAGACCCAGCGCATCGCCTTCCTCGCCGAATATCCCGGCCGCTATCTGATCGAGCAAGTCGCGACCGACTGGGCCGCGCCGCGGCTCGTCCGATGGTACAGTGTCCAGTAACAAGAACGAGGAAACGCCCATGGGCCAGACAGTTGCAGCGATTCGCGGAGTGAAGGCACGAAGCGTCGTGGTGCCGCTCAAGCGCCCCGTGAAGACCGCGTTCGGCGTGATCGATTCCGGCCCGCTGATCCTGATCGATGTCGAGACCGATCAAGGCGTTACCGGCCGCACCTACATCTTCGCTTACAGCAAGCTCACACTTAAACCACTTGTCTATCTGATCGAGGAGATCGGCCGCGAGCTGATCGGCAAGCCGGTCGCGCCGTTCGACCTGATGAAGGCGATGGACGCCAAATTCCGGCTGCTCAGCGCGCAGGGTCTGGTCGGCATGGCCGTGTCCGGGCTCGACATGGCCTATTGGGATGTGCTCGGCCAGCTCGCCGGCCGCCCCCTGGCCGAGCTGCTTGGCGGCTCGGTGAAGCCGATCAAGGCCTATGACAGCTACGGCGCGGTCGATCCCGTTGCCGACGAGCGTGCGCTGCGCCGCTCGCTCGACCAAGGCTTCAAGGGCATCAAGATCAAGGGCGGCGACGGCGACGCCGCCAATGACGAGCGCGTCGTGAAGGGCGTGCGCGCCCTGCTCGGCCCCGACATCGCGCTGATGATCGACTTCAACCAGTCGCTCGATCCAGCGGAGGCCACACGACGCATCGCGCGGCTTGCGCCGTACGATTTGCACTGGATCGAGGAGCCGGTGCCGCAGGAGAGCCTCTCCGGTCACGCAAAAGTCCGCGAGACCTCACCGACCCCGATCCAGGCCGGCGAGAACTGGTGGTTTCCGCGCGGCTTTGCCGAGGCGATCGCGGCCGGCGCATCCGACTTCATCATGCCCGACGTGATGAAGGTCGGTGGCGTCACCGGCTGGATGCAGGTCGCGGGACAAGCCGATGCCGCATCGATCCCGATGTCGAGCCATCTGTTCGCGGAGGTCAGCGCGCATCTGCTCGCGGTGACGCCGACCGCGCACTGGCTCGAATTCCTCGACTTCGCCGGCGCGATCCTCGCAAAGCCCGCCGAGATCACCGATGGCGCGATGACCGCCCGCGGTCCCGGGCTCGGCATCGAATGGAACGAGCCGGCAGTCGCGAAATATTTCGTGAGCTAGCACGCGCCGGTTGGATGGGTGGAGCGCAGCGCTACCCATCAACTGTCTTTCGGCGCGATAAGGTGATGGGTTTCGCTGCGCTCTACCCATTCTACGCGCCCACCATCGATCGATCGTGCGCTTCACCTTTGCGACGTATTCATGTAGGCCGTCAGGACATCGGAGCGCCCCATGTCCAACACCAACAAGCTGACGCTCAAGTTTCGCTGTCCCACGGAGCTTGAAGGCCTGATACCGCCGCCCGTGCCGGCAGCGCAGGGCGTTCCGGACTGGCTCAAGACGATGCCGGCGACCGCCTACTCTTCGATCAACCTGCACGACGAGGACACCATCAAGCGCTGTCCGCCGTTCGTGGATGCGATGACCTGCGGATTCCTGCTGCCGCTGGTTTGCGACCTCAGGGTCGAAAACGGCGAAATCACCTGGGACCAGGACCTGCCGCCGGGAGGCACGCCCGAATTTCCGCGTTCGCCGATCGGCTTCCACGACCCGGGTCAGGTCAGCGGCACGCCGTTGTTTGAAGAAGGCCGCTTCTTCATCAAATTCCACAATCTGTGGACCGTCGAAGCCCCTGAAGGCTACGCCGTCTACTTCACGCATCCCGTCAATCGCTTCGACCTTCCGTTCACCACGCTGAGCGGCCTGGTCAATTCCGACCTTTATGCCGACAACTGGGTGCACTTTCCGGCGTACTGGCACGACCGTAATTTCAAAGGCGTGCTGCCGAAAGGGACTCCGATCGCGCAATGCATTCCAGTCAAGCGCGACAGCTGGTCCGCGCAGGCATCGCCCTTCACCGCGGAGGAAGCCAAACGCGTCGACGAATTCCGCGCTGAGCTTCGGCGAACGCCCAATCTCTACCGGAGAAACTTCCGGGCCTGAGGCGCGGCGAAAGCGTGTCGCAGAAAGCGTTCAGCTCGATTCCACGCCGAGGAATTTCGCCGCCGCGCTCCGGTCGAAGAAGAAGCGGCCATGCGATGATGCGGCCATCACGAATGTCGCGCGGCCCAGCAGTTGCGGCTGGCCACGCGTGACCGAGCGCAACGCCGCCTCACCGGCATTGCGGTCGCCCTGCTCGAGAAGGCAGGTGGCGAGGTGAGCACGGACCGAGCGGTCGTCCGGATACTGCGCGAGCACCTGGCGGAAAGCATCGGCCGCAGCCGCGTAGTCGCCGTGCAGGATCAGGATCCGGCCAAGTTCGTTGACGATGTCAGGGCGTCCCGGCGCGCTGTTGCGGGCGCTGGTCAGGATGCTGAGCGCTTTGCCGAGCTCACCGTTCTCGTGAAACAGGCGTCCCAGGCTGAGCTTCAGGTCGACATTGGCGGGCGCCAGCGCAAGGCCGGATTCGACGATGCCGATGGCGTCGCTACGTTGACCGACCTTGACAAGCTGACCCGCGAGTTCCTGGAACGAGGGAAAATAGGGCGGCCGACGCGCGACCGTGCGGCGCAGTTGCGCGATGCCATCGGCCGCGCGGCCGGCGCCGCACAGCAGGGCGCCAAGCAGGGTCTCGACTTCGCCGTCGTCGCCGCGACGCGCGATCCGTTCCAGCGATCCGATCGCCTCGCCTCCCCGATCCTGTCCCATCAGGGCATGCGCCAGCAGAAGCGCCGCGTTCCTGTCGGTACGGTTGGATTTCAGGATGCTGGCGGCAATCTGCTCGGCCTGAGCAAACTGTCGCGCCCGCAACGCCATTGCGCCTTGTTGCAGCGCCTGAGCGAGGAAATTGTTCTGCGTGGCACTCACGAGCGGGATTCACGGGATGCAAGGGAATGTCGTGGGGCTTTAGCCCGCCTCTTCCCACGCGTCCACCAAAAGTCCCGTGTCAGGGGGAGTTGAGCACTTCGCGAGCCTCCCCGCGCGTCCCCGCCGGAAGCGGAGGGATGATTGGATCTATGCGGGACAAGGATACGGCCGATCTTGTATGGTCGTGGCTGATCGGCGTGCCGCCGAACGAACCTGACACCATGTGACAGATCGGAGAACCAGGATGGCACAGTGCATCGTCATCGTTCAATTCGACCTCCCGAAGCGAACCGAGGAACAAGCCATCAAGGGCGGCATGGGCTCCGCGCCTGTTTATCGAAATCTCGCGACAACAGGGCTGATCCGCAAAGACTATCTCAACGGCGAGACCGGCACCGGCGGTGTTTACCTGTGGGAGACCCGCGCGGCGGCCGAGGCCTGGTTCACCGAGGCCAAGATCGCCGAGCTGACTGAACGGTTCGGAGCCCGGCCGCGGTTGACCTGGTACGACACGCACATCACCGTCGACAACCTCAAGGGCGAGACGCGGGTGAACCAATCCGCGCTGATTTCCGCCGCGGAATGAAAAGACGTCGGGTAGCGCGGCCTCTCGCAAAGTATCGCCCCGAGCGGCCTCGACGGCACCCGGCAGCTCAAGCGCGTTCGCGATGATCGCCCGATGGCTTGGCTGAGGTTGAATGAACCCCGCCCCCCTTGGCGGCCAACTTCGTCTCCTCCCGTATCATGTCGACGAAAGCGCGAAGCCCGGCGGTCATGTGCCGGTGCCGCGGATAATAGAGACGCAAGCCAGGAAATGGCGGCGTCCAGGCGTCCAGCACGGCTCGCAACGTTCCGGCGGCGAGATGCCCGGTTACCCAGAAATCGCTCACGAACGCCAGTCCCACGCCTTCGAGGGCTGCTTCGACCATCAAGCTGTCATTGTCGAGGGTCAGCCTGCCCGGGACATCCAGCACCATCTGCTCGCCGCCGCGCTTTTCGAACTCCCAGTGATAGAGCTTGCCGCTCGGCATCCGTCTGCGAATGCATTCATGGGTGAGCAAATCAAGCGGAGACCGCGGCACCGAACAACGTGCGAAATAGTCGGGCGCGCCAACGACGATGAAGCGCGTTTCCGGGCCGCAGGGAATCGCGACCATGTCCTGCGGCACGGCTTCGGCCAGCCGGATGCCGGCATCGAAACCTTCCGCGACAATATCGATGGGACGTCCTTCCAGGGTCAACTCGACGTTCATGTCAGGATAGTGCCGCAGAAATTTTGCGACGACCGGGCGAAGGATCTGGTGCGCGGCGCGCTCCTTCAGATTGATGCGCAGCGTTCCCGCAGGCGTGTCGCGAAACTCGTTCACATCCTCCATCGCGCCGGCAATCTCGCGCAGCGCGGGACTGACCCTGGCGAGGAAACGCTCTCCCGCTTCCGACAGCGCGACGCTGCGCGTCGTCCGATTGATGAGACGCACGCCAAGCCGCTTTTCCAGCCCGGCGATGGCATGGCTCAACGCCGAGGGCGAGATGCCGAGTTCCGTCGCGGCTGCGCGAAAGCTGCGATGCGCCGAGATCGCGACGACCGCGTTCAGCTCGAAAAGACCGGCATGCTGCATTGTTCGATTTCCTGCATCAGGTCATGTCACTCTATGCCGATTATTGCATTAATCAAACCGACTATATCGAGCCCGCAATCTGGTTCTGAAGGGCATCTCCCATGGCAAAGACTTTCCTCATCACGGGCGTTTCGTCCGGCTTCGGCCGCGCACTGGCCGAGGCCGCATTGCGTGACGGTCATACCGTCACCGGCACCGTGCGCAGCGAGAACGACAAGCAAAAGTTCGAAGCGCTCGGCGCGGGCTTGCACGCGGTGATCCTTGATGTCACCAACTCCGAAGCCATCGCGCCCGCGGTCGCCGAGGTCGAGAACAGGATCGGCGCGATCGACGTTCTGGTGAACAATGCCGGCTATGGCCACGAGGGCATCTTGGAGGAGTCATCGATCGACGATCTGCGGCGCCAATTCGAGGTCAACGTGTTTGGCGCGGTGGCGATGATCCAGGCGGTGCTGCCCTTCATGCGCAAACGACGCGCCGGGCATATCCTCAACATCACGTCGATGGGCGGGATCATCACGATGCCGGGTCTTAGCTACTATCACGGCAGCAAGTTCGCGCTGGAAGGGATTTCCGAGTCCCTTGGCAAGGAAGTCAAGGACCTCGGCATCAAGGTCACCGCGGTCGAGCCCGGCGGCTTCCGCACCGACTGGGCTGGACGATCGATGGTACGAGCAGAACGGTCGATCGCAGACTATGACGCCGTCATCGATCCGATCCGCAAACGTCGTATGGAACTGAGTGGCTGGCAGGTCGGCGATCCCAAAAAGGCCGCGGAGGCGATGCTGAAACTCGCAATGTCGGCCGATCCGCCGGCGCATCTGCTGCTCGGCAGCGATGCCGTGCGGCTGGTCGAGGAAAAAATGAAACTGCTGCAGGCCGAATTCGATGCGTGGAAGAGCGTTTCGCTCTCTACCGACGTTGCCTGAGTTGCATCAGCCGCCCAAGAGTCGAGCGAACTCTGCCGTCCATCAAACGGCATCCTTGAACAACTCACTGCGCAAGCGCAGTGACCCTCACCGGAGGCGCAGCATCCAACTCGGCAATCCGGCGGTCGATCTCACCGGTCACGTGCTTCGAGAACGGCCCGAAGTGCAAGTACAGCGCCATCAGCATCACGATGTAGCGCAGCGCGCCTGGATTGGACTTGGCGACCTCGACAAAGGTCTTCCAGAACGGCTCGCGGACCTCCGGCAGGGTCCGCATGATCTTGTGCACGCCCTCGATGCCGCCAAGCTTTGTGCGCACGTCGCCATCCGGCAGGTCGCGGCGCCGGTCGGAGCGGTCGAGCATGGCGGCAAGCCGCGACAGCCGTCCTGCATATGCCGCCGGGCTGTAGACGTGCCCGAGCACAGCCTTGTAATCCACAAGGATGTCACGAAGAGGACGCTTGGTGTCGAAATTGCAGCCGAGCGTGCATTGGTCGCCGGCCTGCTCGACCTTCATGAGATCATGACCTTCGTGCAGGCGGCCTTCCTGGGCCAGCCGCCGCGTCAGCTGTGTGCCAGGCAGCGCATAGAGCAGTCCAACCATGCAGACTGGAATGCTCGCCTCCTCGATGAAGTCGATCATCGCCTGCGCCATCGAGACTTTCTCGGTATCGAACCCGACGATGAAACCCGCGGTGACGAACATGCCATAGTCGTAGATCTTGTGAACGCTCTCGGCGATGTTGCGCCTGGTGTTCTGCTTTTTCTTCATCTGCACGAGGGTCTCTGGATCCGGGCTCTCAATGCCGACGAAAATTCCGAAGAAGTTCGCGTCCTTCATTGCCTGCAACAGCTCGCTGTCATCAGCGATATTGATCGAGGCTTCGGTCGAGAACTCGAACGGATAGTCGCGCTCTTCCAGCCAGGCCTTGAGCCGCGGCAGCAGGATGCGGAGGTTTTTCTTGTTGCCGATGAAATTGTCGTCGACGAAATCGACATGCCCACGATAACCATGATCGTAGAGCGCTTGTAGCTCCGCGAGAATCTGATCGGGGGTCTTGGTCCGCGGCACGCGACCATACAGCTCAATAATATCGCAGAACTCGCAGGTGAACGGGCAGCCACGCGAATATTGCACGCCAATGAAGAGATAATGATCGAACTTGATCAGATCGTAGCGGGGCATCGGGCTTAGCGTGACGTCGATCTTGAATTTCTCGGCGGTGAACACGCCCTTGCGCTCGCCACGCTCCCAAGCGGCGATGAATTCCGCGATGATATGTTCGGCCTCACCGATCACCTGGAAGTCCGCATCCGCGTAAAGGTGCGGGCTCGAGGAGACATCAGGCCCACCGACGCATACTGGCTTGCCGTTCAGGTGGGCGAGATCGATCAGATGGAGAAAATCAGGCTGCTGATTGAGCATACCGCCGATCATGACGAGATCGGCCCAGTCGAGCTCCGCGTCCGTCAGCTCCGCGTCCGTCAAAGGCTCGGTGTTACGGTTGACGAGACGAATCTCCCAATGCTTCGGCAGCATGGCGGCGACGGTGATCAGTCCGAGTGGCGCCGCCGGATACCTCGCGCCGACGAGTTCGCAAGCTTCCGTGTAGTTCCAGAACGATTCCGGAACGAACTTCGGATAGATCATGAGGACGCGGCAGGGACTCGTCATGTTGCTCCGGTCCGTACCACGCAGCTTCGAGGCTCAAGGGTACATTTGCTCGTCGGTACAGGCATTAAGTGCTCAAAAGGTGGCGGATTGCCAGATGATCTTTCGCCTCACCGTAAACTCCGTCCCGTCCGGGACCTGCCTGCGGTCAGTCAATACGATCGATGTCACTCACCCGCCGGCCCGCGCGTCCAGAGATAACGCACGTCCGGCTCCTTCTCCTCGTTGCGGCAGCCGTCGGTCTGCTCGACCGGCGCAAAGCCGCGCGCCTCGTAGAAGCGCCGCGCCCGCGCATTGCGCTGGAAGGTCCAGAGTTGCAGGCGGTCCGCGCCCTGCCTCGCGATCTCCAGCAGCGCACCGCCGATGCCGCTTCCCCGCACGGCAGGCAGCACGTAGAGCTGCTCGATCCAGTCGTCGCGGAACGCGATCACGCCGCTCATTGCCGTGCCGTCGAAGGCGCCCCACAGCGTGCACGCCGCAAACATCCGTTCGCGGTAGAACCAGCGGTCCTCGTCGGGCGTATGCAGGCCGGCGAGCCACGGCAGCGCGTGATCGAACGCCGCGCGATGCACGCGCGCGGCGGCGTCCATGTCGGCAAGCGCGAGTTGCCTAATACTCAATCCCGAACTCGTCATAGAGGCGGCGGAACACGGCCGGCAGCACCTCGGTGAGATCCTCCGCGATCAGGCCGGGCCCCGCCTCGCTGGCGCCCTCGCCGTGCAACCACACGCCGATGCTCGCCGCCTCGAAGGCCGCGACGCCCTGCGCCAGGAAGCCCGCGATGATGCCGGCGAGCACGTCGCCGGCACCGGCGGTGGCGAGCCACGGCGGCGCGTTGGCGGCGATGGTGGCGCGGCCGTCGGGAGAGGCGATCACCGTATCGGCGCCTTTCAGCAGCACCACCGCGCCGGAACGCTCGGCCGCCGCGCGCACGCGCTCGAGCTTGGAGCGGCCGGGATGCTTGTTGGAGATGTCGCTGAACAGCCGCGGAAACTCGCCGTCATGCGGGGTGAGCACCACCCCAAGGTCGTCGGCGGCCTTGATCGCCTCGAACAGCCGGTCCGGCGTGCCGGCAAAGCTCGTCAGCGCATCGGCATCGAGCACCAGATGCCGCTGTGCCGACAGCGCGGTGTGGACGAAGTCGCGGGTGCGCGCGCTGACGCCGGCGCCAGGTCCGATCACGCAGGCGTTGAGGCGCTTGTCGTCGAGCAACTCGGCGAACTGGATCGGGTTGTCGACCGCGCGCACCATCACCGCGGTCAGCGCCGCCGCGTTGACGGCGAGCGCATCGCGCGGCGAGGCCAGCGTCACGAGGCCGGCGCCGGCGCGCAGCGCCGCGCGCGCGGCGAGCCGCGCCGCCCCGGTCGAGGCGAGATCGCCGGAGACCACGACGGCATGCCCCCTTGCGTATTTGTGGCCGTCGATCCGCGGCACCGGAAACGACCAGCGCCAGACCTGCGGCAGGTTCTCCGCGGTCAGCGGCTTGATCTCGTCGAGCACCTGCGGATCGATGCCGATATCGGCGACGCGGACCCGGCCGCAATACATCCGGCCCGGCAGCAACAGATGCGCCGGCTTCTTGCGGAAAAAGGTGACGGTCTCGGTGGCCTGCACGGCCGCACCCATGACAGCGCCTGATGTACCGTTGATGCCGCTCGGCAGGTCCACCGCCAACACCGGCGTACCGTTGGCGTTGATGGCCGTGATCATCTCCAGCGGATCGCCCTTCACCGGGCGGTTGAGGCCGGCGCCGAACAGCGCATCGATAATCAAGGCCGGCTTGCCGAGCGCCTGCGGGTTGAACGGCAGCACCGGATATTTCCAGCCCTTGGCGGCGAGCGCCGCGTCGCCGTGCAGGCTGTCGCGTTCGCAGAGCAGGATCACCGAGACCTCGCGGCCGCGCGCGGCGAGCTCGGCGGCGGCGACAAAGCCGTCGCCGCCATTATTGCCGCGGCCGGCGACCACGACGATCGGCCCCTCCTCGACCAGCTCCATCGCGGCTTCAGCGACCGCCTGGCCTGCGCTCATCATCAGCGAGAAGCCCGGCGTGCCGGCCGCGATGGTCAGCCGGTCGGCACGCTCCATCTCCGTCGTGGTCAGAACGTCCATGCCGCATCCTCAATCGCTTCGCCTTTTCGAGAGGCAATTCCTGTAACGTTCGCGGGGTTTCTGCTGGCCAACTGCATATGGATTGATCTATTTGCCTATTTGTTAGGCTTGGATATCATAGCCCATGTGGTTCGATATCAGCCGGTTGCCTGTTAAAAGGCTGATAACATTCCGAAATCGGGGGTCTTCACAACTTGGCATAGACCCTGCTTTTGAGGAAGCCGCGCGCAGTGCCGCTCTATGCGACCATTGCGCGTGTTTCCGGCCCGGCGCCGGAAGGCTCAAGACCAACCTAGACTGCGCCCCACGCGCATCGAACTCGACCCTGCAATCTGCAATGCCCGGGAGGCGCTCAGTGAAGAAGATTGAAGCCATCATCAAGCCCTTCAAGCTCGACGAGGTGAAAGAAGCGCTCCAGGAAGTCGGACTGCAAGGCATCACCGTGACCGAGGCCAAGGGATTTGGCCGCCAGAAGGGCCATGCCGAACTCTATCGCGGTGCGGAATACATCGTCGACTTCCTGCCCAAGGTGAAGATCGAGATCGTGATCGGCGACGATCTGGTCGAGAAGGCGATCGACGCGATCCGCCGCGCAGCCCAGACCGGACGCATCGGCGACGGCAAGATCTTCGTCTCCAACATCGAGGAGGCGATCCGCATCCGGACCGGCGAATCCGGGCTGGACGCTATTTGAGCCCGGTGCTATCCGGGAATTTCTGACGCAAAGAGAAATAAAGGCTGCTTCGGCAGCCTGATTTCGTTTGGGCAGTCACACGAACTCGCCAAAAGCGAGAATAACGTCGCTCACCGCTGGAAACCGGCCCGCAAATCCAAAAGGGGTATTCATGAAGACCGCCAAAGACGTCCTGAAATCGATCAAGGACAACGACGTCAAATACGTCGACCTGCGCTTCACCGATCCGCGCGGCAAATGGCAGCACGTGACCTTCGACGTCGGCATGATCGAAGAGGACACCTTTGCCGAAGGCCAGATGTTCGACGGCTCCTCGATCGCCGGCTGGAAGGCGATCAATGAATCCGACATGTGCCTGATGCCCGACCCGCTCACCGCGACGATCGACCCGTTCTTCGCCGAGACCACCATGGTCATCGTTTGCGACGTGCTCGAGCCGACCACCGGCGAGCCCTACAACCGCGACCCGCGTGGCATCGCCAAGAAGGCGGAGGCGATGGTGAAGTCGCAGGGCGTCGGCGACACCGTGTTCGTCGGCCCCGAGGCCGAGTTCTTCGTGTTCGACGACGTGCGCTATTCGGCCGAGCCCTACAACACCGGCTTCCGCCTCGATTCCTCCGAGCTGCCGATCAACTCGGCCACCGAATATGAGGGCGGCAACCTCGGCCACCGTATCCGCACCAAGGCCGGCTACTTCCCGGTGCCGCCGCAGGATTCGGTGCAGGACATGCGCTCCGAAATGCTCGGCGCGATGAGCAAGATGGGCGTCAAGGTCGAGAAGCACCACCACGAAGTCGCTTCGGCCCAGCACGAGCTCGGCATGAAGTTCGACACGCTGACGCTGATGGCCGACCAGATGCAGATCTACAAGTACTGCATCCACCAGGTCGCCCACATCTACGGCAAGACCGCCACCTTCATGCCGAAGCCGGTCTATGGCGACAACGGCTCGGGCATGCACGTCCACCAGTCGATCTGGAAGGACGGCAAGCCGGTGTTCGCCGGCAACAAGTACGCCGACCTGTCGGAGACCTGCCTGCACTACATCGGCGGCATCATCAAGCATGCCAAGGCGATCAACGCCTTCACCAATCCGTCGACCAACTCCTACAAGCGTCTGGTCCCGGGCTATGAGGCTCCGGTGCTGCTCGCCTACTCGGCGCGCAACCGCTCGGCGTCCTGCCGCATCCCCTACACCGCTAACCCGAAGGCCAAGCGCGTCGAGGTGCGTTTCCCCGACCCGATGGCCAATCCCTATCTCGGCTTCGCCGCGATGCTGATGGCCGGCCTCGACGGCATCAAGAACAAGATCGATCCGGGTCCGGCGATGGACAAGGACCTCTACGATCTGCCCAAGGAAGAGCTGAAGCAGATCCCGACCGTGTGCGGCTCGCTCCGCGAGGCGCTCGAGAACCTCGACAAGGACCGCGCCTTCCTCAAGAACGGCGGCGTGTTCGACGACGACTTCATCGACGCCTATATCGAGCTGAAGATGACCGAGGTCGCCCGTTTCGAAATGACCCCGCACCCAGTCGAGTTCGAGATGTACTACTCGCTGTAAGCTTTACGGCTTCTCACGAATGCAAAAGGCGCTTCCGTCGGAAGCGCCTTTTGTTTTGGCGATCTGTAGGATGGGTAGAGCGCAGCGAAATCCATCATCCCAAGGCTTGCACCAGCGCGATGGGTTTCGCTTCGCTCTACCCATCCAACGAAGTTTGTTGTTGCTGCGTCGGTTACGCCTTCACCTTCGCGACCCGCCGCCCGCCGGCGTCGAGCGCGCCGAAGCTGCCCGCGATCATGTCCGGCGTCGGGATCATGCCGCCGAGCGACCAGCTCGCCGGCTCGCCTTCCTCGATCTTGACCCAGACGTTGCGGCGGAAGTCAGGGTTGCCCTGCCCCTCGACCTCGACCATCAGGTCGGTGACGCGCTCGAGCAGCACTTTCTTCTGCGCGACATCGAAGATGCCGCGGACGGTGGAAATGGTGACGTAAGGCATGGTCTCTCTCCATTGCTGAGGTGGTGACGACGCAACCAAGATGGACCGACGCAGCACCATTCAGGCAGTGGCCGATCGGACAGAGATCGGGCAATATCCGCCACCATCGTTCGCGCCGATCGGCTAGGATGCCGGCTGTGGAGGTCCCATGAAACTCGCGATCCTCGCCCTGGAAGGCTGCATGCAGTCGGCGGTCGCCGGCATCGCCGACATCCTCACCCTCGCCAACCATGTGATGGAGCTGCGCGGCAGCAAGGCGCGCTTCGCCTGGCAGACGCTCTCGCTCGACGGCAAGGCGGTGCGCGCGGGCGGCGGCAAGCTGCTCGCGGTCGACGGCGCCGTCAGCAGGCGGACGGCCTGCGACGCGATCATCGTGCCGGGCAGCCTGGTCGATCACCTGACCGCCGAGCGCCTGCAACCGCAATATGACCGTGCCGGCGCCTGGCTGCGCCAGCAACATGCCGGCGGCAAGTTGATCGGCGCGTTCTGCAGCGGCGTGCTGCTGCTCGCCAATGCCGGCCTGCTCGACGGCCGCCGCGCCACCATCACCTGGTGGCTGCAGAGCGAGCTCCGCCGCCGCCATCCCAGGGTCGATCTCGCCAGCGACGCCGTCCTCACCCAGGCCGACCGCATCGTCTGCGCCGCCGGCCCGATGTCGTGGGTCGATCTGCTGCTGCGGCTGATCGAGATCGTCGAAGGCCCGGAGGTCGCAAAGGTCTGCGCCGACTATGCCGTGATCGACACCGCGCAGCGCACGCAAGCGATCTTCATGCCGCTCGGCTACATGCTCGCGCAGGACCCGATGCTGATGAAGGCGGACATGCTGGTGCGCCGCACCGGCAACGCGCCGATCACGGTGCGCCGCCTCGCGCATGCGCTGGGCCTCAGCGAACGCACGCTGAACCGCCGCTTCCGCGAGCTGACCCACGAGCCGCCGCAGGCCTTCATCATGCGCCGCCGCGTCGAGCACGCCCGCACGCTCCTGGAGACGACGACGCAACCGATCAAGACCATCGCCCGCACCACCGGCTATGAAGACGAGAGCAGCTTTCGCAAAGCCTTCCGCAAGCTCACGCTGACCTCGCCCCAGGCCTATCGCGCACAGCGATCGATGCGCGCGGCACAATCGTAGCAATCCCGGAAGACTACGGTCAGCAACACTGACGAACCCTATGAGGTGACGCGAACCGGCACACCGGCTGGTGCTTCGGGATCGACAATAATCGGGGCCGGGTGTTCACTAGCTGCAAGGACCCGAAAGCGGCTTCCGATAAAAACAGACACATTCATTTATGCATGGGGAGAAACGAGATGTCTTTCGTCGCACGACGAATGGCGGCGCTTTCGACCGCCATCATCATCCTCGCTGCCGGTGCAGGCAGCGCATTTGCCCAGAAGAAATACGACACCGGCGCAACCGACACGGAAATCAAGATCGGCAACATCATGCCCTACAGCGGACCGGCATCCGCCTATGGCACCAGCGGCCGGGCTCAGGCGGCCTATTTCCGCAAGGTCAACGCCGAGGGTGGGATCAATGGCCGCAAGATCACCTTCATATCCTATGACGACGGCTACAGTCCGCCGAAAGCCGTCGAGCAGGCGCGCAAGCTGGTCGAAGGCGACGAGGTCCTGCTGATCTTCGCCGCACTCGGCACAGCATCCAACAGCGCCATTCAGAAGTACATGAACGGGAAGAAGGTGCCGCAGCTATTCATCCAGACCGGTGCGACCAAGTGGAATGATCCGCAGAACTTCCCGTGGACCATCGGCTGGCAGCCCAGCTATCAGAGCGAGGGACGAATCTACGCCAAGCACATCCTGAAAGAAAAGCCGGGCGGCAGGATCGCCGTGCTCTACCAGAACGACGACTACGGCAAGGACTACCTGAAAGGCCTGAAGGATGGCCTCGGCGACAAGGCGGCGTCGATGATCGTTGCCGAGGATACCTACGAGGTGGCCGAGCCGACCATCGACACACACATCGTCAAGATGAAATCACTGAATGCCGATGTATTCGTCGACATTGCCACGCCGAAATTCGCGGCGCAGGCCATCAAGAAGGCGGCGGAGATCGGCTGGAAGCCGTTACACATCCTCAATTCGGTCGGTTCCTCGATCGGCGCCGTGATCCAGCCTGCCGGCGTCGAGAACGCGCAGGGGATCATTTCGGTGGCCTATCTGATGGATCCGCTCGATCCACAATGGAAGGATGACCCCGGCATGAAGGCGTTCGACGAATACCTCTCCAAATACTTCCCCGAGGGCAATCGGGCCGATAGCCTAGTGGTGACGGGTTACAATGTGGCGCAGACGCTGGCTCAGGTGCTCAAGCAGTGCGGCGACGATCTCACGCGCGAGAACGTGATGAAGCAGGCCGCGAACCTGAAGGACTTCAGGACCAACAACCTGCTGCCGGGCATCACGATGAACACCAGTCCGATCGACTTCGCTCCGCTCAAGCAGATGCAGCTCAGACGATTCAAGGGCGAGAGATGGGAGCTGTTCGGGCCCATTCTCAGCGCGGAAGTAGGAGGTTAGCGCGATCAGTAGGAGGGGTGAAGCGAAGCGATATCCACCATCTCACGCCTTGCGCAGGGGCGATGGGTTTCGCTTCGCCCTCCCCATCCGATCCCGGTCCGGGCTGTGCAGCGTCACAAGCCATGTCTTTTGACTGAGTTCGATCGCAACGAAAATTGTGCCACAATGACTGGCGGTGGGCGTGCCTGCGGTCGATGCTTGCATCTGACTTCTCTGATGGTTCGAGTGTGGAAACCCAAACCTATCGGAAAGGCCACGCTCACCGCCCCATGGAATCTACGGACCTGCGATCGGACTACACCCGGAACAGCCTTGCATACTTCGCCTTGATCTCCTCGCTCTGCGCCTGCACCTGGGCCGGATCGGCCTTGAGCATCTTGAGCTTGCCGAGCGGCACGTGGCCGGCCTTTTCCTTCACCTTGCCGTGGAACGAGCGGTGCGCGAACTCGTCGGCCAGCAGCTGCTGGGTCTCGGCGCTGAAGACATAGCTCTGGAACAGCCGCGCCGCATTCGGGTTCGGCGCGTTCTTGAAGATGCCGCTCGGCACGATGATGAGCGGCGCGCCCTCAGTCGGATAGATCACCTCGACCGGCTTGCCCTGATCCTTGGCCAGAACAAGATTATAGTCGTTGCCGTCGGCCATGACGGCGCGCTCGCCGAGCAGGATCTTCTTCGGCGGATCGGCCGCCGACTGCACCTGCATCACCCGCTGCTGCGCGAGCTTCTCCAGATAGGGCCAGCCGAGATCGCGCGCCAAGACGAAGGTCGCGGTCATGATCGCGCCCGAGTAGCCCGGGTGGCCCTTGACGATCTTGCCGCGCCATTTCGGATCGAGCAGGTCGGCGTAGCTCTTCGGCGCTTCCTCGCGCTTCACCTGCTCGGTGTTGTAGCCGATCACCTCGAACCAGGCGCAGGATGTCGCTGACGTGCCGTCGGGATCGATCTGGTCGGTGGGAAAATGCTTTGCGACCTCTTCGGGCACATAGGCGGCGAGCCAGTCGTTCTTCTTCCAGTCGAGATAATGGGCAGGGTCGGTCGAGTTGGCGACGTCGACGGCATTGATGCCGCTGCCCTGCTCTTGCGCGATGCGCTGGAAGATCCGCTCGGCGCCGGAGCGCTCGACGCGGACGCTGATGCCTGGATATTTCTGCTCGAAGTCGCGCGCGAGACGCTCGGCCGTGTTGAGCTCAAGCGCGCTGTAGAACGAGATCTTGCCTTCCTTCTTGGCGGCTGCGATCAGCTCCGGCGTCACCGCCTCGGCCGGCGGCGCGGCCGCCCTTAAGGGTTCGGCGAACACCACTCCGGCCGCGGTTGCCGCCGTCGCCTTGAGCCAATCGCGTCTCGACCATTTGCGGTCCTGCATTCCATGCTCCCTGAGATCGGGCCGTTGACCGGCCGCGCCGTTGTTGTGCAGCGATGATAGATCATGATCGATGGAAATGTGCAGCGGTTTTCATCGCCAGCTTTGGCGGAACACCCGCATCCAATTGTCGAAGGCGATCTTGCGCAACGTGGCGTCATCGAAGCCGTGCGCGCGCAGGGCCTGGATCAGGTTCGGCAGATGACTGGCATCCTTGACCGGGAGGGGCATGAGCGCGCCATCGAAGTCGGACCCCAGCGCAACGTGGTCGTCACCCATTCGTTCAACCAGGTAGCCGAGGTGATCGACCACCGTCTCGATCGGGATGTCCGGATCACGCTGCGCGTCCGGGCGCACTTCGGACACACTGAAATTGAAACCTACGAGGCCTCCTGACGCCTTGACCGCGTCGAGCTGCCGGTCGGTCAGGTTGCGCGTCGCACGGCAGATCGCATGCGCGCAGGCGTGGGTCGCCACGATGGGCGCGGTGCTGATTGCAGCGACGTCCCAGAAGCCGCGCTCGTTGAGGTGAGACACGTCGACCATGATGCCGAGCTGGTTGCAGGCCTTCACAAGCGATTTCCCCGCGTCCGTCAAACCGGGACCGGTGTCGGGAGAGCGCGGAAAGGCAAACGGCACGCCATGGCCGAAGATATTGGGCCGGCTCCAGACCGGCCCAAGCGAGCGCAGGCCACGAGCGTAGAGCTGCTCCAGCCCGTCCAGATCGGCGCTGATAGCTTCAGGGCCCTCCAGATGCAATACAATCGCGAATGCGGCGTCTTCGCGTGCCGCCTCGATCTCATCCACGGTTCGCGCCCATCGGATGTTTCCGCCGGCGCGGGCCACCATGGTCTCCAGCGCACTCAATTGCGCATTGATGGTGCGGCGCGCGTAAGCCGGATCGAGCGGGTCCGCGAGACGGACCTCGTATCCGTCAGCCGTTCGCGTGACACCGCCCTCCCGCGGATGTTCCGCCCCGGCGAACATCGCGAACAGACCACCGATCATGCCGCCTTCGCGCGCACGCGGCAGGTCGAGATGGCCTTCCTCCGAGCGCATCAGAAAATCGCGCCCGCCTTCCCGGTATTCGGCGAGGTGTTGAACGGCGTCATTGTGGCCATCGAAGATCGCAACCTTGCCGCTTGCCTGCACCGCGCTGCCCTCTCGTCCAACTTGCCTCACTCAGGCTACGGCAACGCTGACGGGTCCACACCCTATTTCTTGTCCGGCGGATTCTCGCGCAGGAAGCGTTCAAGATCGGGCTGCACGGAGTAAGGCTGCGGAACCGGATCGCCCTGGAAGTCGACCTGAAGGTCGAGGCAGCGCCGCAGCATCCGCGCCAGCTCGCTGCGCCGATAGGGTTTTGTCAGCAGCGGAATGCCATGGCCGCTCCGGCCCTGCTGGGCCGGCAGCACGCCATCGCTGTAGCCCGAGGTGAACAACACCCGCAGTGCCGGACGCCCGGCCATCAGCGTATCAGCCAATTGCCGGCCGTTCATGCTGCCGGGCATCACGATGTCGGTGAATAACAGATCGAACGCGGTGCCGCGGTTGACGATCGCGAGCGCGGCGTCGGCATTCGCCGCGACCAGCACCTTGTAACCGAGGCTTTCGAGCTGGCCCGTGACGTAGTCGCGGATCGTGGGGTCGTCCTCGACACACAGGATCGTCTCGTTGCCGCCCTTGACCGGCAGATCGTCCTCCTCGGCCGCGCGCTGCGCGATGCCGTCGGCCTTCGGCAGATAGATCCTGAAGTTGGTGCCGCGCCCCCGCTCGCTCCTGACCTCGATCCCGCCGCCGCTCTGCTTGACGAAGCCGAACACCATGCTGAGCCCGAGCCCGGTGCCCTGCCCGACCTCCTTGGTGGAGAAGAACGGATCGAAGATCTTCTCCAGATGCGACGGCGAAATCCCGACCCCGGTATCGATCACCTCGATCACGAGATGGTCGCCGGCGCGCTCGACGCCGTGCGCCACCGCCTCGGGAATCCCGAGCTGGATGTTGCGGGTCGCAAAGGTCAGCGCGCCGCCATCGGGCATCGCATCGCGCGCATTGATGGCGAGATTGACCAGCGCCGCACCGAGCTGACCGCGGTCGACAAAGGCGAGCCAAGCGTCGCGGCCGAGCTCCGTCCTGATCTCGGTCTGCGAACCCAGCGTCTGCGACAGCAGCCGCACCACTTCGCCGATCAGGTCGCTGACGTCGGTCTCGGCCGGCTGCAACGGCTGCTTGCGCGCGAATGCCAGCAGGCTCGAGGTGAGCTGCGCGCCGCGATCGGCGGCATCGCTGATCAGCTTGGCGATCGCGGCAAGCTGCGGGTTGTCCTTGACCCCGTCGGCCAGGATCTCGATCGTGCCGGTGATCACCGTCAGCATGTTGTTGAAGTCGTGCGCAATGCCGCCGGTCAGCCGCCCGAGCGATTCCGTCTTTTGCGCCTGGATCAACTGCTCCTCGGCGATCCGGCGCTGGGTGACGTCCCTGACAAAGGAATTGATGATCCAGCCATCGCCGCGGCGCAGCGCATTGAGCGACACCTCGACATAGAACCGGTGGCCGTCGCGGTGCACGGACGCGGTTTCATAGCGCATGCCCATGCCGCCGGCCGCGGTCTCCTGCAGGAAGCGGGTGATCCGCTGCCGGTGCGCAAGGCGAAGCTCCTCCGGAAACACCAGTTCGACCACGCGGTAACCGACCGCCTCGGACCGCGTCCAGCCGGTCAGCGCCTCGGCCTGCGGGCTCCAGTCGAGAATGATGCCGTCCTGGTCGGTCTGGACGAAGGCATCGAGCGCGGTCCTGATGATGGCCTGCGCCATCTGCTCGCCCTCGACCAGGGCCTGGTGCGCCCGCCGTTGCGCGGTGACATCGTGCAGCACGGCGACCGCGCCGCGCAGATTGCCGGCATCGTCGCGCAGCGGCCGCGCATTGGCGACGAGGCAGACCTCCGGATCCGGCGCCTGGGGCCTTACGATCAGCTCGAAATCGTCGACGTCGTCGCCGCGCAGCGAACGCGCCATCGGCGTGTCCGCGATCGGCATCACGGTCGTGCCGTCGGGATAATAGTTCTGGAAGGTGCGAACGCCGGTCAGGGTGTCAAAACCGGGTTCGACACTGTACAGCCGCCGCGCCGCGGCGTTGGCGATCACGACCATCCCGTGCTCATCGGCGACCACCACCGGATCGCGGATGCTCTCGACGGTCTTCTCCAGCAGGTGCTGCCTGCTGCCCAATTGCGCCGACAGTTCGGCAAGCGTGGCGGCGAGTTCGGCGGTCTCGTCGCTGTCGGCTGAGCGTATCGGAGCCTGCTCGCCGCGCGACGACGCCTCCGCCGCCCGCACCAGCTGGGCAGGCGTTCCGGACAGCGACCTCGCAATCATCTCAGCCGTCATCAACACCACCATAATCGCGCCGCCGGCGAGCAGAATGCCGGGCCAGGTGACGCCATGGATGAAGCCCAGCGCAAGCAGGAGCGCGACGACGGGAAGCATCATCCCCATCGCCAGACGGCCCGACAAATTCATCACGACCAACTCATCGTGTCGGCTGCACCGGAAAATGGAAAAGGAAAAACAGTATCCGGAAAGGATTGTCGGCGCCGGGGCAATATCCGGTGGCTAGCGCCTAGTTGCTTAGCCGAGTCCGGGCCGGCGATCCGCCACTTTCGTATCCGTATTAGTACGGAGAAGAAGCGGCTCCGTGCGGCACCATGGCCAAGTTGGAATGCTCGCATTCCAGGAGCGCGCCATCCGTCCGCGGTCACTCGACTACGCGCTCGACGCGGGCACACGCCCGCCGGCGTCAGCTGCGATGAACGAAGTCAAAGGGTGCTCGCGCCGATCAACGTCGCTCAAATGAATCCAGAGACCTTGGTGTGTTTGAACGCAGCAACCGCGTGGGGCAGTGACAGCAGGCGATTTTAAGATTTGGCCAGCGATCGTAAAAGCGATTGCCCACTCTCCAAGCCACCATGTCGACGGTCGACTCGTGGTTGAGACAGGGCGATGTACTCCCCGAGCCGTGGCTCAACTCTTTGGTCAATTGGAGAGTGGGACCGACGTGAAGGTAACCGACGTGAAGGTCCTGGGACTTGTTCGCTTGGGGCAAGCAGCCCCTCCGAGCATCCGTCTGTGGTAACCCGATTTTGCCAATTACCCGTTGCCACGATGGATATAGACTTCAAGAGCCAGGATTTTGCAGTTCCTTCCTGGGGCTAGGGCCGACGCCGACCGCATGGATTTTAAGCGGGCGGCGTTGTGCTATCGGGGCTCGCGAACATCGCAATCGGGACGGCCGCCGGCGCGTCTTCCGGGGCTAGGGCGGCGGGCGCCGAAGCCGTCCCAATCACAGCGCTCCGATCTGGAACGCAATTTCATTGTATCGGCAAAAGGCGGCAAGGGAGATGCCCTCCCGGGTTACCTCAACTTGACAAGTGTCCAATAACCGTCCCCGCGGGATCGGGCTGCGACAAAACAACCCGACGGGCAACTCAGCAAAACCTGTCAATCCCGCGCAGCCAAAATATTTCTGTTTCCCGGAATACCCAACTCAGGGTATGAACTGTTCGTCTCACCCGATCGAGGGGCGCTTCGCGGTCGTCACGAACGCGGTGTGGGATGCGGTGGACGCTGAGCGTGTGACTGACGAGAGCACGTGATGCGGACGGTGAAGTCGTGTGGTCCTGACGCCCTAGCGGCCGGTGTCCCCTCGCAAGGCGCGAAAGCGTTTTCGCGAAGGCGGTGACAAACAAGCCCAGTCTCGCCGGGGAGAGCACGAAGTAAGCCGTAACCCATCGCGCAGGGAAAGCCGGGTTGCTCCGGTTACACCTGTGGTCCTACCCCCGAGCTCTCTACCCATTGCTCGGGGCCCATGGGTGCGATCGGCACCCGGCTTTCCCTGCACCCTCTTCAAGAGAGGGCGGAACGAAGAACAAAGCTCGGGCAAATCATGTCGCGAGAATGCGAAGCTGTATGCCCATCCTCACCTGTCATCGCCCGGCTCGACCGGGCGATCCAGTACGCCGCGGCCTCTCGGCTCAGGCACCAGCGTCTCTGGAATACTGGATCACCCGCTTTCGCGGGTGATGACATCGAATTTGCCCTGGATCGCGGTGAAATCGCCCTACGCCGCCCGCCGCCGCTCGCGCAGCGCGTCGCCGAAGGCTTCGAACAGCGCGCGGTTGATCGGATTGCGCTGCGGATCGTATTCGGCGTGCCACTGCACGCCGAGCGCAAAGCCCGCGGCATCCGCGATGCGGATCGCCTCGATGGTGCCGTCCTCGGCAATGCCCTCGATCACGACCCGCCTGCCCGGCTCGAGGATGCCCTGGCCGTGCAGCGAATTGACCCGGATGGTCTCGCGGCCAAGGATCTTTGCGAAGGCGCCCCCCGGCGTCAGTGCGACATCGTGGCGGTCGGCGAACACCACGGTGGGATCGGGGTGGATTTCGCCGTTGTCCAGCCGCGGCATCCGGTGGTTCATGCGGCCCGGAATCTCCCGGATCTCCGGATGCAGCGAGCCGCCGAACGCGACGTTCATCTCCTGCAGGCCGCGGCAGATGCCGAAGATCGGCACGCCGCGCGCCACACAGGCCTCCGACAGCGCGAGCGCGACGTCATCGCGGTGGAGGTCATAGGGTTCGTGCGCGGCACAAGGTTCGGTGTTGAAGCGCGTCGGATGGACGTTGGCGCGGGCCCCGGTCAGCACGACGCCGTCGACCACGTCGAGCAAGGCGCCGACGTCGGTAATGTCGGGGCTGCCTGCGAACATCAACGGCACCGCACCCGACACATCGGCAACCGCGCGAAGGTTGCGCTCCCCGACCATCTGGACTGTGAAACGATTTTCGATGCGATGGGCGTTTCCGATCACGCCGACCACGGGCCGTCTCATTATCGAAGTCTCGCGCAATGATTCTTCTAAGTTTGCGACGTTGCGGAGACGATCATGCCTTCGAGTTCCCGCCGGATCAACTGTCTATATCTGCAGAGGGGGGCTTGCAGCTCTGCACAGACGAGCGCCCCCCGGGGCCCCAAATGCGGTCAGTTGCGCCCCGGCGCCGCAGCGTCAGCGGCAAACCAGCACGATCCGCCCAGCTTGATCCCGGCGGGATTTTCGCCAATGACTGCTTAGGACACCGTCGCAAAGGGGGAATCACCCGTGACAGACCCGGCTGACAATCGCCTGCAGGCCCGCAACGACATGGCGTGGGCGATCGCCGTCGGAGGCATCGGCGCCGTGCTGTTCGCCGCGCTGCTGATGTTCGCCTGGCATTTCGCCGCGACCTTGTTCCTGCTGTTCGCCGGCATGCTGCTCGGCGTCGGCCTGAACGCGATGGCCGCCCTGCTCGGCCGGCTGACCGGGCTGCCTCACGCGTTGCGGCTTGCGATCGTCTGCCTGGCGATGGCCGGACTATTGTCCGGCATCGTGTTCCTCGGCGGCACCACGATCGCGCAGCAGGCAACCGTGTTGAGCAACACGATCAAATCGCAGCTCGGCAGCGTCAAGGAATTCCTCGAGCAGCATGGCGTCGACACCAGCTATCTCGATTTCACCAATGCGGCAGGCGAAGCGAAACCCGACGGCACCGGCGTGGCGACGACGACAACGGCGCCCGCGGCGTCGCAGTCGCACGGCATCCCCGGGGCCGGCGCGCTTGCCTCAAGCGGCGGCGCCATCATCAGCCAGACGCTGAAGGTGCTGCTCGGCACCGTCAGCGTCGTCGGCAATTTCTTCATCGTGCTGTTTCTAGGACTCGCCTTCGCGGCCCAGCCCAGCATCTACCGCGCCGGGCTGTTGTTCATCGCGCCGGCCAAATACCGCGCGCAGGCCACCATCATCGTCGACCGCATCGGCGAGACGCTGGAACGCTGGCTGATCGCGCAGATCATCACAATGGCGGCGGTGTTCCTCGTCACCTGGATCGGGCTTGCGATCATCGGCATTCCGAGCTCGTTCATTCTCGGCATCCAGGCCGGATTGCTGGCCTTCATTCCAACCGTCGGCGCGATCATTGCCGGACTGATCGTGGTGCTGGCAAGCCTCGCCTCGGGATGGATCGCCGCGCTCAGCGCGTTCATCCTGTTCCTCGGCGTGCACGCGCTGGAGAGTTACGTGATCACGCCGATCGTGCAGCGGCAGGCGCTCGACATCCCGCCGGCGACGCTGTTCGCGTTCCAGATCCTGCTCGGCGTCGTGTTCGGCATCTGGGGGCTGGCCTTGGCGCTGCCGCTGATGGCGATCGCCAAGGTGATGATCGACCATTTCAAGGCGGAGGATCAGGCGCCTGCGCAGGTCGCGTAAACCCGCCTCAGGAGGTCAGCACCGTCTCGGTGTGCTCGACCTCGGGCGCCGCCGCGAAATAAGGGCCGACCAGCGCGCGCCAGGCGGTGAAATCCTCGGAGCCGCGGAAATCGACGGTGTGGTTCTCGAGCGTCTCCCACTTCGCCACCAGCCGGTAGCGCGACGGCTTCTCGATCGAGCGGTGCAGTTCAAACCCCTTGCCGCCCTTGGCGCGCAGCAACAGCGGGCGCGCCTTGGCCACCGCGGCCTCAAAATCCTTCTCGCTGCCGGGCTTGACGTCGATCTGTGCGATTTCGGTGATCATTGGGCTGTGGCCTCCCTTTATTGGTTTCCCGTGGGAAAGGCCCCGTCTCTAGCCCAGCCGGTAAAAAAGCAAAAGGCGCCCGCGAGGGGCGCCTCCTCTGTCGATCCTGCGGCGGTTCAGTTGAACAGCAATACGGTACCGACAACCATCAGCATCGCGCCGAGGAGCATCACGACCGGCCAGCGGCTTCTGGGCTGTTGGTATCGGCCCTGCGCGCGCCGTTCGGCGATCAGCGCGGTCTCGTATTCATCGGAGTTCGAGAACAGGCAGGCGAAGCCGCTGCGCGCCGAAACCGCGTCGGCTTCGAGCGACATCAGGGCTGACTGCGGATTGCGGGTGCGGATCGACTCCATGCCCGAAAGCATGGGATCGAATGGTTAATCGGTCGTTACCGCGCTCATGTCCGCACCGTCGCCGGTTTCTGCCGCGCCGCCGCCGGCAGGCCCGCGGTCTTGCGCCGCCAGTTCTCCAGCGACAGCGGCAACTCCTCCGCCGCCTCGACGCGGTTGCGGCCGCCGCGCTTGGCCTGGTAGAGCGCGGTGTCGGCCGAGGCCAGCAGCACCTCGAGCTCGGTGCCGGCGGGGCCGCCGGCCACGCCGATGCTGACCGTGGTATCGACCGGACCTTCCTCGCAGGCGATGTTGCTGTTCTCGAAGGCCTCGCGCACGCGCTCGGCGACCAGCACGCCCTCCTCCAGCGAACACGGCAGCAGCGCCGCGAATTCCTCGCCGCCGATCCGGCCCGACAGGTCGCTGATCCTGAGACTGTTGACCACGACGGCGGAGAACAGTTTCAGGATCTCGTCGCCGGCGGGATGGCCGAAGCGGTCGTTGATCGACTTGAAATGATCGATGTCGAAAATCATCACCGTGACCGGGCGGCCGGCATTGGCCTCGCGCTCGATCACCCGCGTGCAGGCCTCGGTGAAGCCGCGGCGGTTGAGCATGCCGCTCAACGGATCGACCGACGCGGCGGTCTTGTGCACGGCCACCGCGCGGTCCGACACCATCATGAAGATCACGAACACCGTGCCGATCGCGTACAGCACGAGCTCGATCGAGAACAGCGTGACCCAGAAGCTGCTGACGTAGTTCTGGCCGTTGAATCGCAGCAGGTCGCCGACCAGGATCGGCAGCATCAGCACGCAGCCGTGCGCGACCGGGATCACGATCGCAAGCCAGCGCCGCTTCAGCACGCGGCGGCGCTCGCTCCAGAGCTCGGAGGCGGTCAGCGCCGCGTAGATCGCGACGATCCCGGCGCCGATCGTCAGGCGCAGCGCGTGATCCTCCACCGTCATCGCGGCACTGATCCACGCGATCGGGCCGAGCACGAGGCCCGGCAGGTTGGCCTTGCGGCCGTGGAAGATCCGCGCGGCATTCCAGACCATGCCGCAGGCCGCGAAGCCGATCGCATTCAGCCCCATCAGGACCATGGCGTCGAGCGTCGAACTGCCGACCGTCCAGAGTGCGACCGAGGCCGCGCCGAGCAGATAGGCGGTGCCCCACCATTTCAGCGCGGGAATGTTCTCCTGCCTGCCGAACAGCCACAGCATGGCGCCGAGCATGCCCGCAACCATGGTGGCGAACAAATAAAGTGTCGATGGATCGAACGACATAACTCACCCCAGCCCGGTGTGATGCAACGTTCGCAGGCGCAAATAAAAGGTGATGCAGCGCCAGTGCGAGCCCGCACGCTAGAAGGCCCGAGTTCCAATTTCGTTTGCACGCACACGCAAGTTTTCATGAAAAACTGCGCTAATTCGCGTCGAAGCTGGCTTCGTTGGACACAGCAAAAAGGGCGCCTCTCGGCGCCCTCTGCAACTCGATGCTCACGGCATTTGCCGCGAATTTTAGGACTCGAATTAGCGCTTCGAGAACTGGAAGGACTTGCGGGCCTTCGCCTTGCCGTACTTCTTGCGCTCGACCGTGCGGCTGTCGCGGGTCAGGAAGCCGCCCTTCTTGAGGACGCCGCGCAGCTCAGGCTCGAAATTGGTCAGCGCCTTCGAGATGCCGTGGCGGACAGCACCGGCCTGGCCGGACAGACCGCCGCCGGCGACGGTGCAGATCACGTCGTACTGACCGTTACGGGCGGCAGCGACCAGCGGCTGCTGGATCATCATGCGCAGCACCGGACGGGCGAAGTAGATTTCGATGTCGCGGGTGTTGACCGAGATCTTGCCGGCACCCGGCTTGATCCAGACGCGGGCGACGGCGTCCTTGCGCTTGCCGGTGGCGTAGGCGCGGTTGAACTTGTCGACCTTCTTGACATACTTCGGCGCGTCGGGCGCGGCCGGCTTGACCTGCGAGAGCTGGTCGAGGGACTGCAACGTTTCGGACATTTATGCGGCCCTCGTGTTCTTGCGATTCAGGGAAGCGATATCGACCTTCTCGGGGCTCTGCGCTTCATGCGGATGCTCGGCACCCGGATAGACGCGCAGATTGCTCATCTGCATGCGGCCGAGCGGACCGCGCGGGATCATGCGCTCGATCGCCTTCTCGACGACGCGCTCGGGGAAGCGACCCTCGAGGATCTGCTTCGCGGTGCGCTCCTTGATGCCACCGATGAAGCCGGTGTGCTTGTAGTAGGTCTTCTGGTCGCGCTTGCGGCCGGTCAGCACCACATGCGCGGCGTTGACGATGATGACATTGTCGCCGCAATCGACATGCGGGGTGTAGGTGGGCAGGTGTTTGCCGCGCAGGCGCATCGCGACGAGCGTGGCGAGACGACCGACGACCAGACCCTTGGCGTCGATCACGACCCACTTCTTCGTCACTTCGGCGGGCTTGGCCGAGAACGTGCTCATGTGTGAAATCCGTGAAAAGCAAATCGGCGCCGAATGCGCCGAACTGGGCGGCTTTCTAGAGAAGCCTCGGCCGCACGTCAACGCCGACGCGGCATAATTACATCAGCGAAAACAATAGCTTGTAAATATGGTGCAATAATACCGCGAAAAAGGCTATTGAATTGGAATGGAATAGGTCGCCGTGACATGGGCGATCGGATCCGGCGAGGTGCCGGACAGCAGGTTCACCTCGCCGACCGCAAGCCGCTTGCCGAGCTTGAGCAGCTTGGCGACCGCGAGCACATCCTGGCCCGGCTGGCCCTTGCGCAGGAAGTTGATGTTGAGGTTGGTGGTGACGGCAAGGCCGATCGGCCCGATCGCCGACAGCAGCACCACATACATCGCAAAATCCGCCAGCCCCATCAGGGTCGGGCCGGACACCGTGCCGCCGGGCCGCAGCATCCGCTCGCTGAAGCGCTGGCGCAGCAGGGCCGTCTCGCCGTCGGCGCTTTCGATCCTGATGTCGTCGTGGGTGAACGCCTGCGGAAATTCCTTGCGCAGGAACTCCTCCAGCTCAGCCACGCTCATTTTCGCAATCGCCATGCCGTCCCTGCCCTCGCTTCAGCCTGCCTGTTACATTAAGTTGTCATAGAGACCAAAGTGGAATTTCACCATGTCCGCCCAAGCCGCCCGCGCCGAAGCGCAGCAACATCAGCCGATCCTGCTGCGCGAGACCGTCGGCAGTATCGCGCTACTGACGCTCAATCGCCCCGCGGCGCGCAACAGCCTCTCCGAAGGCCTGATCCGCGAGGTACACGCTGCGCTGAATGGTATCCGCGACGACAAAGCCGTCCGCGGCGTCGTGCTCGCAGCCAACGGCCCGGCCTACTCCGCCGGCCACGACATGAAGGAACTGACCGCGCGCCGCAGCGATGCCGATCGCGGCCGCGCCTATTTCGCCGAGATCATGAACGCATGTAGCGCGATGATGCAGGCCATCGTGCACCTGCCGAAGCCGGTTGTCGCCGCCGTGCAGGGCGTCGCGACGGCGGCCGGCTGCCAGCTCGTCGCCAGCTGCGACCTTGCAATTGCATCCGAGGCCGCGACGTTTGCGACCCCGGGCGTCGACATCGGGCTGTTCTGCTCGACGCCGATGGTGGCGCTGTCGCGCAACGTGCCGCGCAAGCAGGCGATGGAGATGCTGCTCACCGGCGAGCCGATCTCGGCGGCAACGGCGCAGAGCATCGGCCTGATCAACCGCGTGGTATCAGCAGGTACCGAGCGCGACGCCGCGATCGCGCTGGCCGAGAAGGTCGCGCTGAAGTCGGCCTACACCGTCAAGCTCGGCAAGGAGGCGTTCTATCGCCAGGCCGAGATGAGCCTTGCCGACGCCTATCGCTTCGCCGCCGAGGTGATGACCGAGAACATGATGGCGCGCGACGCCGAGGAAGGCATCGGCGCCTTCATCGAGAAGCGCGATCCGAAGTGGCAGGATAAGTAAGACCGAAATGAATCACGACGCCTACGACGACAACTACATCCGCAGCATCCTGAACAGCGTGAAGTCGATCGCGATGGTCGGCGCCTCGCCGGTCAACGTGCGGCCGAGCTATTTTGCCTTCAAATATCTGGCGCAGCGCGGCTACGACATGATCCCGGTCAATCCCGGCCATGTCGGCAAGTCGCTGATGGGCAAGCCGTTCGTCGCTTCGCTTGCGGACATCGGTCGCCCGATCGACATGATCGACATCTTCCGCAATTCGAGCCACATCATGCCCGTCGTCGACGAGGCGCTGAAATTGTCGCCGCCGCCGAAGGTGATCTGGATGCAGCTTGGCGCACACGACGATGCCGCGGCCGAGAAGGCGGAAGCCGCGGGCCTCAAGGTGGTGATGAATCGCTGCCCGAAGATCGAATATGGCCGGCTGTCGTCTGAGATCTCCTGGATGGGCGTCAACTCGCGCACGCTCAGTTCCAAGCGCGCGCCGATTCCGACGCAGGGCATGCGGCTGTCGCTCAACCGCACGAGTTTTGGCGGCGGCCAGACCGCGGCATCCGACCGCGCGGCGAAGAACAAGACCGAGACGAGCTGACATCGCAACGGAATATTCCTTCCGCTTGCCCGGTATAGCGTGGGATGCCCCTCCCACAACTGGCGGCGTACCCAACTCGCTTGACGGCGGGCGCCGCCGCCATCAGCATGCCGCGCGTTTTCGACCAGGCCAGAACAGGACACAAAGAATGACCGATCGCGTTCCGGGATTTTCCACCCTCGCCGTGCATGCCGGCGCACAGCCTGATCCGACCACCGGCGCGCGGGCGACGCCGATCTACCAGACCACGTCATTCGTCTTCAACGACGCTGATCACGCCGCCTCGCTGTTCGGCCTGCAGGCGTTCGGCAACATCTATACCCGCATCGGCAACCCGACCAACGCGGTGCTCGAGGAACGCGTCGCAGCGCTCGAGGGCGGCACCGCGGCGCTCGCGGTCGCCTCCGGCCACGCCGCGCAACTCGTCGTGCTGCAGCAGCTGCTCCGGCCCGGCGACGAGATCATTGCGGCGCGCAAGCTCTATGGCGGCTCGATCAACCAGTTCACCCACGCCTTCAAGGCGTTCGGCTGGAACGTGGCCTGGGCCGATCCCGACGAGATCGAAAGCTTCGAGCGCGCGGTGACGCCGCATACCAAGGCGATATTCATCGAGTCGATCGCCAACCCCGCCGGCAGCATCACCGATATCGAGGCGATCGCCGCCGTTGCGCGCAAGGCCGGCGTGCCGCTGATCGTCGACAACACGCTGGCCTCGCCCTATCTGATCAAGCCGATCGATCACGGCGCCGACATCGTCGTACACTCGCTGACGAAATTCCTCGGCGGTCACGGCAACTCGCTCGGCGGCATCATCGTCGACGCCGGCACCTTCGACTGGTCGAAGGACAACAAATATCCGATGCTGAGCGAGCCGCGCCCGGAATATCACGGCATCCGGATCCAGGAGACCTTTGGCAATTTCGCCTTCGCGATCGCCTGCCGGGTGCTTGGCCTGCGCGACCTCGGCCCCGCGCTGTCGCCGTTCAACGCCTTCATGATCCTCACCGGCATCGAGACGCTGCCGCTGCGCATGCAGAAGCACTGCGACAACGCCAAGGCGGTGGCGGAATTCCTCTCCACCCACCCGGCCGTGTCGGCGGTGAACTACGCCGGCCTGCCCGGCGACAGGTACAACGCCCTGCAGCGCAAATACGCGCCGAAGGGCGCCGGCGCGGTGTTCACCTTCAGCCTCAAGGGCGGCTATGACGCCGGCGTCAATCTGGTGTCGAACCTGAAGCTGTTCTCGCATCTCGCCAATGTGGGGGACACCCGCTCGCTGGTGATCCACCCGGCCTCCACCACCCACAGCCAGCTCGACGACGCCGCCAAGGTGAAGTCGGGCGCGGCGCCCGACGTGGTGCGGCTCTCGATCGGCATCGAGGACAAGGAAGACCTGATCGCCGACCTCGACCAGGCCCTGCGCGGCTGATCCCGCCCTTGTTCCGGAGCGGTGCGTGGCATCGCTCCGGTAACCTTGCCCAAAACGACGGGTCTCTCGTTAACGCTCAATCCGGCATAAAGTGGCAGTGATAGGCTCCGGATGATTCGGGAGACCATTGATGCTGCGCTGGATATTGCCGCTCGCGATCGCGCTGTTTGCGACCTCGCCTGCTGACGCCGCCGACGGCCCTGTCGTCGCCAAGAGCACAACCGTCAAGGCCGCGCGCCAATTGCCGGCTGGCCTGCCGCGCCGGAACTACGCCTACCGCACCACCATCACGCCGCCGACCTATGTGCGGCGCGGACGCCAGCTCGTGGTGGTCGAGCCCGAGGTGATCCCGCTGAACGCCGAGCCGTACATCCCGTACGTGGTGGGTGAACCGCTGCTGCCGGGATCGTCGTCACTGCCCGGCTATTACGGCAACTGGCATTCCTACAACTATTTCGGCCCCTATTACGGCGGCGCCTATGTGACCTACTGGGACCGCCTGCCCTACGCCTGCGGCGTCTACGGCTACTGCTAGCGCGGAACGATCGCGTGGCTAGATCGCCGCAGAAAACCAGCGCGCCGGGTTCGGGGAACGCGATCACCGCCGATCTCGTCGCGGTGCTGGTCGCCGTCACCGACGGCACGCCGAAGATCGTGACCATCGCCGGCGGCGCCGCGCTGCCGAGCGGCCCGTTCGAGTTCACCCACCGCTCGCTGCAGACCGCGTTGCGGGCCTGGGTGGAGGCCCAGACCGGCCACCCGCTCGGCTATGTCGAGCAGCTCTACACCTTCGCCGACCGCGGCCGGTCCGGCGACGCCAGGTCGCCGCATAGCGTTTCGATCAGCTATCTCGGCCTGACCCGCGAGGACAAGGTCGGCGAAGGTTTCGAGGCGCATTGGTCCGGCTGGTACGACTATTTCCCCTGGGAGGACCATCGCGCCGGCGCGCCGGCCTTCGTTGGCAAACTGATTGCGCCGAAACTGAAAGCGTGGGCGAAAGCAGCGCCGTCACCGACGCTGCAGCGTGAGCGCTGGCAGCGCTGCGCCATCACCTTCGGCCTCGATGACCGCGACTGGAACGAAGAACTCGTGCTGCAGCGCTACGAACTGCTGTACGAGGCCGGACTGATCCCGGAGGCCGGCCGTACGCAAGCCCGCGAGGCATTGGTCATACCAGGAAAACCGATGACGGCGGATCATCGCCGCATTCTCGCGACCGGGATCGCGCGGCTGCGCGCCAAGATCAAATACCGCCCAGTGGTATTCGAGCTGATGCCGGCCGAGTTTACCCTGCTGCAACTGCAACGCAGTGTTGAGGCGCTCGCAGGCCGGCTGGTCCACAAGCAGAACTTCCGTCGGCTCATCGAGCAGCAGGAACTCGTTGAAGAGACTGGCGCAATGGCCGCCGATACCGTCGGACGGCCGGCCAAGCTGTTCCGCTTCCGCCATGCCGTGCTGGCCGAACGGGCGGTCGCCGGCACCAAGTTGCCGCTTTCGCGCACTTGACAGACCTTATGCTCAGGATAAGTATAAGCCATCTTATGCTCACGGAGAGTATAAATGGTTACACTCGATACCGATCTGCTCACCCGCACCGCGCCGCTCTATGAGCGCGTCAAACGCGTCATCCCGCCGTTCGAATGGGCCACTTTCGCCGAGGACGTCGATACGATCCTCGCGCTGAAACGCCGCCGCAATGCGGTGGTGCTCGCGCACAATTACCAGACACCGGAAATCTTCCACGGCGTCGCCGATATCGTCGGCGACAGCCTCCTGCTCGCGCGCGAGGCGACCAAGGTCGACGCCGATGTCATCGTGCTCGCCGGCGTGCACTTCATGGCCGAGACGGCAAAGCTGCTCAATCCGGCCAAGACCGTGCTGATCCCCGACCTGAAGGCCGGCTGCTCGCTGGCGGATTCCATCACGCCGGCTGACGTGCGGCTGATGCGCGCGCGCTACCCGGACGCGCCGGTCGTCGCCTATGTCAACACGTCGACTGCGGTGAAGGCGGAGTCCGACATCTGCTGCACATCAGGCAATGCGCTGAAGGTGGTGGAATCGCTTGGCGCCGAGCGCGTCATCATGCTGCCGGATGAATATCTGGCGCAGAACATCGCGAAACAGACCAGCAAGAAGATCATCGCCTGGAAGGGCCATTGCGAGGTGCACGAGCTGTTCACCGCCGATGACGTGCGCCAGCTGCGCGAAAATCATCCCGACGTCACCATCCTGGCGCATCCGGAATGCCCGCCCGAAGTGGTCGCCGAAGCGGACTTTTCCGGTTCGACGGCTGCGATGCAGTTGTTCGTCGAGACCAAGCGGCCGCCACGCGTCGTGCTGCTGACGGAGTGCTCGATGAGCGACAACATCGCTGCCCTCAATCCGGATGTCGACTTCGTCCGCCCCTGCAATCTCTGCCCGCACATGAAGCGGATCACGCTGAAGAACATCCGCCACGCGCTGGAGACCAACCAGCACGAGGTCACGATCGATCCAGCGATCGCCGATCGCGCGCGCAGGAGCGTCGAAAGGATGCTGGCGATATGAGCACCGACATTTCCGATCTCGACGGCCGCCCGGTCATCATCGGCGGCGGCGCCGCGGGGCTCATGACTGCGCTTCAGCTCGCGCCCGAGCCGGTCGTGCTGCTGTCGAAATCGCCGCTCGGCGCCGAAGCCTCCAGCATGTGGGCGCAGGGCGGCCTCGCCGCACCAGTCGGCGAGGATGACACCCCTGCCCTGCATCTCGCCGATACGCTCGCGGCCGGTGCCGGCCTCTGCGATGCGGCCGTAGCATCCCGGATCGTTCACGCCGCGCCTGCGGCCATGGAGCATTTGGCCGAGCTCGGCGTCGCCTTCGACCGGCGCGCCGACGGCAGCTGGCGCCTCGGGCTCGAGGCCGCACACGGCCGCAACCGCATCGTGCACGCCACCGGTGACGGCACCGGCCGCGAGATCATGCGCGCGCTGATATCAGCGGTCCGCCGGACGCCATCGATCACGCTGCTGGAGGGCGTCGAGGCGCGCCGGTTGCTGGTCGAGGACAATGCGGTCAGGGGCGTGCTTGCAGCCAACGCAAGCGGCGCGCTGACGATCGTCACCAATCGCGTGGTGATCGCGACCGGCGGCATCGGCGGGCTGTTTGCCGACAGCACCAATCCGGGCGGATGCTTCGGCCAGGGGCTCGCGCTCGCGGCGTATGCCGGCGCAACACTCTCGGACATCGAATTCGTCCAGTTTCATCCGACCGCCTTCGACGGACCGTCGCGGCCGATGCCGCTGTTGACCGAGGCGATCCGCGGCGACGGCGCAGTGCTGATCGATGAAACCGGGCAGCGCTTCATGGCCGATCAGCCCGGCGCCGAGCTTGCGCCACGCGACATCGTCGCGCGCGCGGTCTGGCATCACCGTGCGGCGGGACATCGCACCTTCCTCGATGCGCGCCAGCATCCGGGCGCGGACTTTGCCCAGCGCTATCCCGTGATCAGCGCGTTCTGCAAGATGGCCGGCATCGATCCGGCCTGCGATCCGATCCCGATCCGGCCGGCGGTGCATTATCACATGGGTGGCGTCGCGGTGGACGGTTATGGCCGCAGCACGGTGGAGGGCCTGTGGGCCTGCGGCGAGGCCGCGCGCACTGGGCTGCACGGCGCCAACCGGCTCGCCAGCAACTCGCTGATGGAAGCGATCGTCTGCGCACGCTGGGTCGCCGAAAGCATCGAAGGCGTGAGTGCAGGTCCGCGCGCGATGCTGCGCGACGAGGCGTTGCCGCCTGCCTCCGATCCCTCCGCCGTGCGGCCGATCCTCTCCCAGGGGCTCGGCGTGCTGCGCGACCACGACGGCATCGCACGCGCGATTCGCGGCCTCACTCCGCTCGCCTGCGGTCAGAGTGCGGCATCCGACGCGGCGCTGGTCGGGCTAATGATCGCGGTCGCCGCCGTCAGGCGCGAGGAAAGCCGTGGCGGCCATTTCCGCACCGATTTCCCGCATGCCGCTTTGTCGGCCGTCCCGTCGTCCCTCACCCGTGACGAGGCGCTCGCCGCCGCGCGCGACATCGTCGAGTCCCAGCTGCCAGCCAGGAGTGCCAGTTCATGACCCTCAATCCCCTGTTGCCGCTGATGTACGAGCCGATCGTGCAGACCGCGCTGCGCGAGGACCTCGGCCGTGCCGGCGATATCACCGCGGATTCGATCGTACCGGCCGGCCAGCAGGCGCGCCTCGTGATGCGGGCGCGGCAGCCCGGCGTGATCGCGGGGCTCGACGTCGCGCGCACCGCATTCCAGACGGTGTCGCCTTCCATCACGCTGCGCGCCGAGCGGCCTGACGGCAGCGCGGTCGAACCCGACCAGGTCATCGCGGTCATCGACGGCCCCGCCCGCAGCCTGCTCACCGCGGAGCGAACCGCGCTCAACTTCCTCTGCCATCTGAGCGGCGTCGCGACCGCAACGGCGACGCTGGTCAAAGCGGTCGCAGGCACGCGCGCGCAGATCGTCTGCACCCGCAAGACCACGCCGGGACTGCGTGCGCTCGAGAAATATGCGGTGCGCGCCGGCGGCGGCGGCAATCACCGCTTCGGGCTCGATGATGCGGTGTTGATCAAGGACAACCACATTGCGCTCGCCGGCGGCATCCGCACCGCGATCGAGCGCGCCAAGGCCAATGCCGGTCATCTCGTCAAGATCGAGGTCGAGGTCGACACGCTGTCGCAGCTCGAGGAAGCGCTGGCGCTCGGCGTCGACGCGGTCCTGCTCGACAACATGACGATGGAGCAACTGAGCCAGGCGGTCGAGATGGCGCGTGGCAAGGCGATCACCGAAGCCTCCGGCCGGATCACCGCAGCGACCGCCGCAGCGATTGCTGCCACCGGCGTCGACCTGATCTCAGTCGGCTGGGTGACCCACAGCTCGGCTGCGCTCGATATCGGGCTCGACTACCTCTCTTGATGGATCAGAGAGGTTGAAGGATCAACCGGCCTGGCCGACCGGAACAAGGGTCGGCTGGTCCCGCTCGGTGCGGCGCACCGCGAAGCGCTCGGCCTGCAGCACCGCGAGCGTCAGCACGACGATCGCAACCGCCTGATGCGTCAGCGCCAGATCGATCGGCACCTGATGCAGCAGCGTCAGGATGCCGAGCGTCGCCTGCAGCGTGATCGCCGCAACCAGCCACCAGGCACCCGCGATCACCGCACCACCGGCACGCGCGCGCACGGCATCGATCGCATGTGCGATCGCCAGCGCGAACAGCAGATAGGCGGTCATGCGATGCTCGAATTGCACCGTCAGCGTGTTGTCGAACAGGTTGCGCCACCACGGCGTCTCGAACCAGAGACGGTCAGCCGACGGAATCAAGCCGCCGTCGATCTCGGGCCAAGTGTTGTAGACCCTGCCCGCGCGCAGGCCCGCGACCAGCGCGCCGAAATAGAGCTGCACGAAGGTCAGCACCAGCAGCACCGCACTTGTGATCTTCAGCCTGAGCGGCGCGATCACGGACGGACGATCGGTCAGCCGCCGCAGCGTCCAGACGATCGCCGTGAAGATCAGCAGCGCCAGCACCAGGTGCGTCGCCAGCCGATATTGCGACACCTCGAGGCGCTCCGAGAGCCCGGACGCGACCATCCACCAGCCGACGCCGCCCTGCAGCGCGCCGAGGCCGAAGATGATCCACAGCCGCCGGCCGAGCTCGCCGCTCACCGCGCCGCGCCACAGGAAATACAGGAACGGCAGCAGATAGGCGGCGCCGATCACCCGGCCGAGCAGCCGGTGGCTCCACTCCCACCAGAAAATCGTCTTGAACTGATCGAGCGTCATCCCGGCGTTGAGCTCGCGGTATTGCGGGATGGTCTTGTAGCCCTCGAAGGCCTGCGTCCACTGCGCCTCGGTCAGCGGCGGCAGCGCGCCGGTCACCGGCTTCCACTCGACGATCGACAGGCCGGACTCGGTGAGCCGCGTGGCACCGCCGACCAGCACCATCAGCACGATCAGGGCGGCAACCGCGAGCAGCCAAATCCTGACGGCGCGGAGCTGCGATGTCTTTGCGGAAATACCGGCCATTTCGCCCTGACTTGATTGGATTTTCGCGCCCCTTATAGTCCGCCCTATCAGCGGCGCAAGCGCCGCCCGAAGCCTCGTTCCGATACATCGGAGCGAAGCTCTGGAATGTTGTTTTGACGCGTTTTCTTGACGCGAACCGGTGTCCACTTCGCTCGAAAACGCTCTGAATCACGAGTCATACATATCCGCCATGGCCATACGCACCCGCAAATTGCTCGGAACCATCGCCCTGCTCATTCTGGTGGTGGTGTGGTCGCTGCTTGGCATGACGATCGCCCAGACCCCGTGGCTCGCCAATTCGGGGCTGCTGCAGGCGATCTTCTACGTCGTCGCGGGGCTTGGCTGGGTGCTGCCGGCGATGCCGATCGTCTCCTGGATGTCGCGGCCCGACCGCGCCTAGATCGCGCTCTGGTCGCGGGCATGCCGCGTCGGCTGCACCGGCGGAAACATCATGCCCGACAGCAGCACCCGCATGATCCGCAGCGAGCGCACGCGGCCGTCCCAAGCGATCCGCGGCAGCGCATGGAGGTTGGTGCGGCCCTGCGCCTCGACGACACCTGATATGGTCGACGCCGCGCTGGCAAAGCCGGCCTCCTCGGCCATCACCACATGCGGACGGCGGAACGCGTCGCGGTCCCCGAACGGATACGCGAAATGCGGGACCGGCCGCCGCAGCGCGCTCTCGGCCACCGCCTTTCCCATCGCCATCTCGCGCTGCGCATCGGCATCCCGGAGATTCGACAGAACGGAATAGTTCACCGTGGCGCTGCCGAACGTCACGTTCGGATCGGCCGCAAGCTTCGCCATATCCTGCCAGTCGAGCGAGGCGCTGCGTGACAATTGCGCCGCGTCGGCCGCATAGCGCCGGCCGAGATCATTCACCGCATACGACAAATCCGACGGCGGCAGCTTGCGCAGCCAGCCGGACAGAAAGTCGAACAGCTCATACTTGTCGGACAGCGTCGAGACCCCGAAGCGCCGTTCCCTGCCGTCGATGACAAGGCTGATGCGGCTTTCGCGCGCGATGATGTCCTCGAGCGCCAACCACCACGCGACGCCCACGCCATCGGGAAAAGCGGTCGGCAGATAGAGCGTGAAGGGCACGCCGTGCCGGGCGAGCACGGGATAGGCATGCGTGACGATGTCCTTGCTGGCGCCGTCGAAAGTCAGGCAGGCAAAGCGCCGGCGCTCCGGCAAGGTCACCGCGCGCCGGCAGGCCTCCTCGATCCCGACGATGTCGTAGCGCCAACGCTTCAGCGCACGGATCGTGCGATCGAGGAAGACCGGCGTGATCTCCTGCGACCTCAGTGGTTGGAACCGGGCCCGGCGCGCGGGGCGGACGCGCGCGAAGCGCAGGATCACTCCTGCGCCGCCGGCCTCGCGCTCGCGCAGGCGGAAGGCGCCGCTGAAATACGCGAGCTCCATCCGGGCCCGTCGCAAAATCCCGTTATCCGGCGCCAAGATCCCCGCCTCTGTCCGGCGGTACCCACGCCCCGCCAAGAACCCCGCTGAGGCATTGTTATTACTCTTTGTTGACATTTCCCTGCGAAGGTCGGCCCCAGCCGAGAACTGTAAATTAATACCTTAAAAAATTTTGGGTTCCGAGATGACCATGGCGGCGGCAATTCAAGGCCAGACTGCAGGGACGCAAACATGGCCGAACGCAATCCGCGTCGCCGGCGTCGATATCTTTCATGATCTCACGGCGGCCGAGGCGACCTGGCGCAGTCTCGAGACATCGCAACACTCCTACACGCCCTATCAGCGCTTCGATTTCCTCGCCAACTGGCAGCGTCAGGTCGGCGAGCGCGAAGGCCTGCGGCCCTTCATCGTCGTCGCCCATGACAGCGAACGCCGGCCGCTGCTGCTGTTGCCGCTCGCCATCGAGCAGCGCCTGGGCGCGAATTGCGCGAGCTTCATGGGCGGCAAGCACGCGACCTTCAACATGGCGCTGTGCGAGAAGGATTTCGCCGCCAACGCGACCGAGGCCGACGTCACGGCCCTGATCGGCTCGATCGCCGAACGGTCCCGCGCCGATGCGCTGGTGCTGTGCCAGCAGCCGCTACGCTGGCAGGAACTGCCGAATCCGCTGGCGCTGCTGCCGCATCAACCCTCGGTCAACGACTGCCCGCTGCTGGTGATCGAGCCCGGCGCCGCACCCGCGACACTGATCAGCAACTCGTTCCGTCGCCGCCTCAAGGGCAAGGAGCGCAAGCTGCAGCCATTGCCCGGCTACCGCTATCACGTCGCGGCCGACAGCGCCGACGTCTGCCGCCTGCTCGACTGGTTCTTCCGCGTCAAGCCGCAGCGCATGGCCGAGCAGAAGCTGCCGAACGTGTTCGCCGAGCCGGGTATCGAGCAGTTCATCCGCACCGCCTGCCTGGCGCCGCGCGGCGACGGCAAGGGTTATGCGATCGACATCCACGCGCTGGAATGCGACGAGGAAGTGATCGCGATCTTCGCCGGCGTGTCCGACGGCCATCGCTTCTCGATGATGTTCAACACCTACACGATGTCGGCCAATGCCAAGTTCAGCCCCGGTCTGATCCTGATGCGCGACATCATCGATCGCCATGCCGGCCAGGACTACCGCGCCTTCGATCTCGGCATCGGCTCGGACGAGTACAAGCGGCTGTTCTGCAAGGACGACGAAGCGATCGTCGACAGCTTCATTCCGCTCAGCCTGCGCGGCAAGCCGGCGGCCAGCGCATTGTCGGCCATCAACCGCGCCAAGCGCGCGGTGAAGCACAATCCGGCGCTGTTTGAGATCGCCCAGAACCTGCGCAGCATGTTCCGCTGAGGACGGCTGCGGCCGACGTCAGGCGGACGACGCCTGCCGGCCGCTCTCGACGCCAAGCCGCATCATCGCATCGAACACCAGCATCGCGGCCGGTGACAGCGCGCGCCTGCGCAGCTTGATCAGCCCGTAGCTCTCCAGCATCAGCTGGTCGCGGATGCGCAGCATCTTGAAGCGCTGCGGATCGAGCAAATCGAAGATCAGCAACGGCAACGGCACGATCGCATCGATCCCTGCAGCAATTCCGATCGATGCCGAGAAGGATTCCGTGTTGATCATGCGCTGCGGCGGCGCAATGCCCCGGCTATTGAACAGCCGCTCGAGCGCCTGACGCATGAAGGATTCCCGGGGCTGGGAGATCCATTGCAGGTCGACCGTATCTTCCAGATTGACGCTGTCGAGCGCGGCCAGCGGATGCTCGGCGCGAACCAGCAGGCCGGCCTGTTCGGCGCCGATCTCGTGATAGTCGAACTGCCCGGAATCGACGCCCGCGGGAATGCGCGCAACGACGAAATCCAACTCTAGCGCGAGAAGCCGCGCAACCAGCGGCGGGCTGGTGCTGACATCGAGCGAAATGTTCACCCGGTGCAATTTCTCGCCGAGATACTGCATGACGTCGACGACGAGGTCGATGCTGGGCTTGGCGACCGTTCCGACCGAGACCGTACCGAGCTCGCCCGACCTGTAACCGGCAAACTCATCGGTGACCCGGTCAAGGTCGGCCAGCACGCTCCGGCCGCCGCGGATCAGGATCGAGCCGTAGGCCGTGGGCTCGACGCCGCGCGCGGTCCGCTCGAACAAGGGAACCCGCGCCACCGCCTCGATCTCGGCCAGCATCTTGGATGCCGCCGACTGGGTGATGTTGAGGCGCTCGGCGGCCAGCTGCAGCTTGCGCTCGCTGTCGAGCGCCACCAGCAGGCGCAACTGGCGCAATTTCAGATTATTGATCACCGCTCGCCACCATCCTGCCCGGCCAGAGCCTTGTCCGTTCCGATCAAATCGGGACGGACAGGGCTCTAGATCCTATTTTGACGCGTTTTCCTGACGCGAACCGGTGTCCATCCCGGATCAAGTCCGGGACAGCCTTTCGCTGGAAAACGCTCCAGAGTTCCCGCGTTCATACCGCGGTGCATCATGACAGTTTCGCCGTGGCTCCATTCCCAAATGCCATTAGTCACGCGGCGGTCGATTACACAACAATGAATGCAATACTTGCAAGAAGACTTACAAGAGCAAGGCGACGGACCGCTGCGGCCGCACAAGGTGCCGCCCGGACAGCGCGGCCACCGTGCGCCGTATCGAAAAACCAGAAGGGATGGGAACGATGACCGACGATGTCGAGAAGCGCGCGATCGGGAAAATGATGCGGCGGCTGATTCCGTTCCTCATCCTGTGTTACTTCGTGGCCTACCTCGATCGCGTCAATGTCGGCTTCGCCAAGCTGCACATGAACACCGCGCTCGGGCTGAGCGAGGCCGCCTACGGGCTCGGCGCGGGACTGTTCTTCATCGGCTACTTCTTCTTCGAGGTACCCTCGAACATCCTTCTGGAGCGGTTCGGCGCGCGGCGCTGGATCGCCCGCATCATGATCAGCTGGGGCATCGTCTCGGCGGCATTCGCCTTCATCCCACAGATGTCCGCGGCGAGCGGCCTGTCGAGCGAGTGGATCTTCTACTTCCTGCGCCTGCTGCTCGGCGCCTGCGAGGCCGGCTTCTTCCCCGGCATCATCTTCTATCTGACGCTCTGGTTCCCGACGGTCTATCGGGCGCGCGTCATCAGCCTGTTCATGCTGGCGATCCCGATCTCGAGCATCATCGGCGCACCGATCTCGGGTCTGCTGCTCAATGTGTCGGGTGCCGGTCTGGGCGGGTGGCAGTGGCTGTTCATCCTGGAAGCGCTGCCGTCGGTGCTGGTCGGCTTCGCCGTTCTGGTCATGCTGCCCGACTTCCCGCGCCAGGCGACTTGGCTGCAGCCCGACGAGATCAAGTGGGTCCAGAACACGCTCGAGATGGAACGGCAGAAGAAGGAGGCGGTGGAGCACATCTCGGTGCTGCAGTCGCTCACCGATTCGCGGGTGCTGGCCTGCGCGCTGGTGTATTTCTGCCTCAACGCCGCAAGCTACGGCGTCGCGTTCTTCCTGCCGACTATCATCAAGGCGTTCGGCGTCACCGACACCCAAACCGGCCTGATCGCCGCCCTGCCCTTCGTGTTCGGCGCGATCGGCATGGTGCTGCTCGGCCGCCATTCCGACAAGACCGGCGAGCGGCGATACCATGTCGCCGGCGCATTGACGCTCGCCGCCGTCGGCATCGGCCTCGCCGGACTGGTCTCTAGTCCGGTGCTGATCATCGGCCTGCTCTGCATCGCGCAGATCGGCGTTTCGTCGGTGCCGCCGATGTTCTGGCCGATGCCGGCCAGCATCCTGAATGGCGCCTCGGCGGCGGCGGGCATTGCCGCGATCAACTCGCTCGGCAATCTCTCAGGCTTCGCCGGCCCGTTCGCCATGGGCTATCTGAAGGACCTGACCGGCGGGTTTACCGCAGGCCTGCTGCTGCTCGCGGTCGTCGGACTGATCGGCGCGCTGGTGACGATCCGGCTGCGGATCGATCCGGTGCTCGAACGTTCGATGCGCGAGCCGATGATGGCACACTGACGGTGGCGGTCAGGCCGCCACCACCCGCGGGCCAGCAACGACCGCTTCCGACGGCGCGCAGGGCTTGCTCAGCATCGTCACTTCGGAGAAGCCGACGGCCTTGAGCTGAGCGACCATGGACCGGCGCGCATCCTGCGCCATGGCGGCGTCGGGCACGACGACCGCCTGCGCTTTCGCGGTCAGCAGTTCGGCCGGCAGGTCGACGGCCGTGCCGGCGTCGAGCAGCACGTGGTCATAGACCCGCAGCAGCGCGTCGATCGCAAGCCCCAGCCGCGGCGACTGCAGATGGCTGCGATCGAAGCCCGGACGTCCGGCGCTGACGATCTGAACCCGCGACTGCCGGTCCTTGGTGATTATCTGCGCAAACGTCGCCTCGCCCTGCATCAGTTCGGCAAGGCCGGGTGCTGTGGGGTCGACGGTCGCCGCCGTCAGCACCGGCGAGGATGCGACCAGATCGACCACCACGACCTTGGCCTGACGCGCCATCAGACGCGCCAGCGTCAGCGCGGTCATCGTGACGCTCTCGCCGGCGGCCGGGCCGAGCACCGTGACCTTGTGGGCGGCGGGACCGGCCGCGACAAGGCGTTCGGCCAGTTCGTCGATCTCGTCGACGATCTCTGCGGGCGCAGGCTGCGGCGCGCTGAGGGCAGGTTCGTAAGCGGCCGTGGGTGCCAGAGGCAGTTCAGGCTCCTGTGGCAGCTGGGGTGCGAGCGGCGATTCGAACTCGGGTTCAGCCGGCAGCGTCAGTGCCGGCTCGTCCGCGGTCACGGTCTCCATGATCGGCTCGCGGCGCCTGATTACCGCGGCTGCCGGCGCGAAGGCACGGCCAACCGCACCGGGCGCCGAGATGCGCAGCAGCTCGCCGGTGATGATGATGCCTGATGACAGCAACAGCGTCGCCAGCGTCGCGATCAGCACGATCGGCAGCTTCTTCGGATAGGCCGGCGTGTTCGAGACCGTGGCGCGCGAGATGATGCGGCCGTCGGTCGGCGCGGCCTCGATATTCTCGCGTGAGGTCGCCTCGCGATATTTGGCGAGATAGGCTTCCAGCAGGTCACGCTGCGCCTTGGCTTCACGTTCCAGCCCGCGCAGCTGCACGTCCTGGCTGTTGCTCGACGACGCCTGCTTCTTCGACTGGTCCAGGCCCGCCTGCTGCGCCTGGACGCGGGCATCGGCGACGCGGGCATCGTTGTCCAGCGAGCGCGATATCTTGCCGGCCTCCTCGCGTAATTGCCGGTCGAGGTCGGCGATCTGCGCCTTCAATTCCTTGATGCGCGGATGGTTGTCGAGCAGCGTCGACGACTGCTCGGCGAGTTGTGCGCGCAGCGTGCCGCGCTGTTCGGCCAGCCGGCGGATCAGCTCGGAATTGAGCACTTCCGAAGCCTCGATCGGCTTGCCGCCCTGCAGCATCTCGCGAATCAACCGCGCCTTGGTCTCGGCATCGGCCTTCAGCGCGCGGGCATTGTTGAGCTGCGTGTTCAATTCACCCATCTGCTGGTTCGACAGCGGGATGTTGTTGGTGCCGACGAACAGGCTCGACTTGGAGCGGAATTCCTCGACCCGCGAATCCGCTTCCGCGACCTTGCTGCGCAGCTTGTCGATCTCGCCAAGCAGCCAGGTGCTGGCGGACTTGGCCTGGTCCTGCCGCGCTGCCTGCTGCAGCACGAGATAGCCGTCCGCGATCGAGTTGGCGACGCGCGCCGCAAGCTCGGGATCCTCCGACTGGAATTCGATCACCATGACGCGCGACTTGTCGACCGCGTAGGCCTGGAAGCGCTCGTAATAGGAATCGAGCACCCGCTCTTCCGGCGTCAGGCTGAACGGGTCACGGCCGATGCCGAACAGCGCCAGCAGCGATTTCAGCGGGGAAAAGCCCCGCAGCACCGGATCGAACTCCGGACGCTCGGCGAGCTTGTTCTTCTTGATGATGTCGCGCGCGAGATCGCGCGACAGCAGCAGCTGCACCTGGCTCGTCACGGCCTCGGCGTCGAGCGAGCTGCGCTCCAGGTCGCGCTCGCCGTTCGGGCGCAGGAAGGCGTTCTCGCGATTGTCGATCAGGATTCGCGCTTCCGACTTGTAGCGCGGAGTCACGATATTGACGGCGGCAAGCGACAGCGCGAACGCGAGGATGGTTGGCACGATGATCCAGCCGCGCTTGCGCGCCAGCGCGCGGCCGAGCACATGCAGATCGAGATCGGCGGCCTCGGACGGAGCCGCCGGCTTGTCGGGAGCAGGTTTCGGCGGGGCCGGCTTGACGCCGACCTCGTCGGCAACGGGCGCGGACTTCGGCAACGCCCGTTGCACGACGGCCTTTTCCTTGCCTCTACGCCAGAATGCAAAACGCATAACGAACTCCCGCGGACGCCGCGATTCCACCTCAATGGCCGCGATTACAGTCCATTAAGGTTGCTGCTGGGTTAATCGGCGCGGTTGACGGATATGGCCGCCGCCACCACACCGTCATTCTTTGTTAACCATGCGTGCCGTTAATCGGGGGCCGGTATTTTCTCGGGATTCCTGACATGCGCGATTTGCGCGCTCCCCTTGTTTGTCTGATTGCTGCGCTCGCGCTGTCGGGCTGCATGGGCCGGACGTCGCCGGTCGCCGGCGACCCCGGCCTCGATTCGATGGCCTATGCCCAGCCGCCCTTCGCTACTCCCGTGGCCTATGCCGAGCCCGCGCCGCCGCAAGGCGGCTATAATCTCGGCCCCGGCGACAAGCTCCGCGTCGTGGTCTATGGCCAGGAAGGCCTGACCAACTCCTATGCGATCGGCGCGGCTGGCGCGATCACCATGCCGCTGATCGGTTCGGTGCCGGCGCGCGGCCGGACGCCTGCGGGGCTCGCCGCCGAGATCACCGCGCGGCTGCGCAACGGCTTCATCCGCGAGCCTTCGGTGGCGGTCGAGATCGAGTCCTATCGGCCGTTCTTCATCCTCGGTGAAGTCGCAGCCCCCGGCCAATATCCCTATGTGCCCAACATGACGGTGGAGAGCGCGGTCGCGATCGCCGGCGGCTTCTCGCCGCGCGCCAGGCGCGACCAGGTCACCCTCACCCACACCGATGCATCGGGCGCGGGCCGTTTCGTCGTGCCGCTGGGCACGCCGCTCGGCCCCGGTGACACCGTGTTCGTCGGCGAACGCTGGTTCTGATCGATGGCACAGAATCAGGAACAGCCGCTGCGCATCCTGCATGTCGTCCGCGCCCCGGTCGGCGGCATCATTCGTCACATCCTCGATGTCGCCAACGGCCAGATCGAACGCGGCCATCATGTCGGCATCGTCGCCGACAGTCTGACCGGCGGCGCGCGTGCCGACGCGGTGCTGGCCGAGATCGAGCCACGCCTCAAGCTCGGCGTCCACCGGGTGGCGATACGCCGCGAACCGCGCTTCGCCGATTTCATGGTCTGGGCGCACATCGCCGGCCTGATCCGCAAGCTGAAGCCCGATGTCGTGCACGGCCATGGCGCCAAGGCCGGCGCCTATGTCCGGCTGCGGCGGCGGTCGGACAAGGTGATCCGGGTCTACACGCCGCATGGCGGCTCACTGCATTACCCGCTCGACACCTGGAAAGGCCGCTTCTACAGCCAGCTCGAGCGCACACTGATGAACAGCACCGACCTGTTCCTGTTCGAGAGCGCGTTCGCCCGCGACACCTATCAGCGGACCGTAGGCAAGCCGGCGGGCCTCGTGCGCTGCGTCTTCAACGGCGTCACATCAGAGGAATTCGAGCCGGTGCCCAGGGCCGACGACGCCACCGATGTGGCCTATGTCGGCGAGTTCCGGCGCATCAAGGGCGCCGATCTCCTGATCGACGCGGTGGCGAAGCTGCGCGCCGACGGCAAGCCGGTGACGCTGACGCTCGGCGGCGACGGCGAGGAGTTCGAGCGGCTCAAGGAGCAGGTGAAGCGGCTGTCGCTTGGCGATGCCGTCCGCTTCATCGGCCACGTCAAGGCGCGCTTCGGTTTCTCCAAGGGCAGCCTGCTGGTGGTTCCCTCACGCGGCGATTCGATGCCTTACGTGGTGATCGAGGCGAGCGCGGCCGGTGTTCCGATGATCGCCGCCAATGTCGGCGGCATCCCGGAGATCTTCGACACCCTCAGCGACGCCCTGTTCACGCCCAGCAATGCCGCCGCGATGGCCGACGCCATCAAGGCCGCTCTCGACAATCCCACGGCGACCGCGGCGCGCGCGCAAAAACTGCGTGAGCGGATATCCGAACATTTCTCGCAGAGCGCGATGGTCGAGGGCGTGCTGGCCGGCTACCGCGACGCATTTGCCAAACGTTAACCACTTCTTGCACACGTAACCGTTTCTTCCGATTTGTCCCCTTAAGTCACGTCCAGGGGAATTTCGCTGCGGCGCGCGGATGCCCATCTGCATGCGCAGGAATGGACGTGGACTCGTGGAACCGTTTAACGCACGCTCGATGCTGGATGCCGCTGCGTCTGCAACGGCTGCCAAGCCGCAGGTCGAACGCCGCCGGCGCCTGTCGCCGGCCGCACTCGCCGTTACCAATCAAAAAGTTCGCGGCGCCTATTCGCCGGTGGTGATCGCGGGCGTAGTCCGCGTCGCCGATTTCGTGCTGCTCAGCCTGGTCGGCGTCGGGCTCTATTTCGCCTATGTCCGCCCGCTCGCCGGCGGCATCCATTGGGGATACATCGCCTCGATCCTCGGCATGTCAGCCGCGGCCGTGGTCTGCTTCCAGGCCGCCGACATCTACCAGGTGCAGATCTTCCGCGGCCAGCTCCGCCAGATGACGCGGATGATCTCGTCATGGGCCTTCGTGTTCCTGCTGTTCATCGGCGTCTCCTTCCTGGCCAAGCTCGGCGGCGAGGTATCGCGCGTCTGGCTGTCGTCGTTCTTCTGCGTCGGCCTCGTGGTGCTGATCGCCGAGCGGGTGCTGCTGCGATCGATGGTGCGCGCCTGGGCGCATGACGGGCGGCTCGACCGCCGCACCATCATTGTCGGCGCCGACCAGAACGGCGAGCACCTGATCGAGGCGCTGAACGCCGACGATGATTCCGACATCCACGTGCTTGGCGTGTTCGACGACCGCAATGACTCCCGTGCCATGGATACCTGCGCCGGCTCACCGAAGCTCGGCAAGGTCGACGACATCGTCGAGTTCGCCCGCCGCACCCGCGTCGACCTCGTGCTGTTCGCGCTGCCGATCTCGGCGGAGACCCGCATCCTGGAGATGCTGAAGAAGCTCTGGGTGCTGCCGGTCGACATCCGGCTGTCGGCCCATACCAACAAGCTGCGCTTCCGCCCCCGCTCCTACTCCTATGTCGGCAACGTGCCGACGCTCGACGTCTTCGAGGCGCCGATCACCGACTGGGATCTGGTGCTGAAATGGCTGTTCGACCGCGTGGTCGGCGGCCTCGCTTTGCTCGCCGCGCTGCCGGTGCTGGGACTGGTGGCGCTCGCGGTGAAGCTCGACAGCCCCGGCCCGGTGCTGTTCCGCCAGAAGCGCTTCGGCTTCAACAATGAGCGGATCGACGTCTACAAATTCCGTTCGCTCTACCACCACCAGGCCGATCCGACCGCCTCCAAGGTCGTGACCAAGAACGATCCGCGCGTCACCCGGGTCGGCCGCTTCATCCGCAAGAGCTCGCTCGACGAATTGCCGCAGCTGTTCAACGTGGTGCTGAAGGGCAACCTCTCCCTGGTCGGTCCGCGCCCGCACGCCGTGCAGAGCAAGCTGCAGAACCAGCTGTTCGACGAGGCCGTCGACGGTTACTTCGCGCGCCACCGCGTCAAGCCCGGCATCACCGGCTGGGCGCAGATCAACGGCTGGCGCGGCGAGGTCGACACCGACGAGAAGATCCAGAAGCGCGTCGAGTACGATCTCTATTACATCGAGAACTGGTCGGTGCTGTTCGACCTCTACATCCTGCTCAAGACGCCGCTCTCGTTGCTGACCAAGAACGAGAACGCGTACTGAGATCGAGACTAACTGCCGTCATTGCGAGCGTAGCGAAGCAATCTATATCGCAGCTCGGGGATAGGTGGATTGCTTCGTCGCTGACGCTCCTCGCAATGACGAGCGCTTGTTTGTGTATCTGTTGCGTTGCGTGAGTATCCGATGGCCTATGCGGCGACAGCCGGGACGTCCCATTCGCTGACCACGGCGCCAGCGGGCGTGCTGGCGCTACAGCGAGCGCTGGTGTGGCTGGCCGGTGCATCCGGTGCCATCGTATTCATCGAGCCGAGCCCGTATGAACTCGTCACGCTGACCGCCTGCGTGGTGTTCTTCGCCACGGGCCTGCGCATGCGGCTCGTGTTCATGCCGCTGCTGTTCACACTGATCGTGCTCAATGTCGGCTACAGCATCGGCGCGGTGCCGTTCCTCGACAAGCCGGAGGTGGTGAACTGGGTCCTCACCTCCTGGTACATGGCCGTCACCGTCATCTTCTTCGCGATGGTGATGTCGGAGGACACCGAAGCCCGCCTCGACATGTTGCGCCGGGGATTGATCGTCGGCGCGATGATCGCCTCGCTCGCCGGCATCGCCGGCTATTTCCGTCTGGTGCCCGGCGGCTACGATCTGCTGACGCTGTACGACCGCGCCCGCGGCACCTTCAAGGATCCGAACGTGCTCGGCGCGTTCCTGATCCTGCCGGCGCTGTTCACGCTGCAGAGCGTCGTCTCCGACCGCTTCGGCAAGGCGTTCCGCAACGCCATCGCCTTCGGCATCATCTCGCTGGCGATCCTGCTGTCGTTCTCCCGCGCCGCCTGGGGCGGCCTCGTCATCACCGCGGCCTTCATGCTGGCGATGATGGTGTTCACCAGCCGCACGCAGGCACAGCGCTCGCGCATCATCGTGATGACCCTGATCGCCGCGGTCCTGGCGGTGGCGCTGATCGCGGTGCTGCTCTCGATCGGCTCGGTCGCCGACATGTTCAAGCAGCGCGCGAGCTTCGACCAGAGCTATGACGAAGGCCGCTTCGGCCGGTTCGGCCGTCACATCCTCGGCGCCCAGATGGCGCTCGAGCTGCCGTTCGGCATCGGGCCGCTGCAATTCCACACCTACTTCCCCGAGGACACCCACAATTCCTATCTCAACGCCTTCATGTCGGGCGGCTGGATCTCGGGCATCTGCTATCCGGCGCTGGTGTTCGTCAGCGCGTTCATCGGCTTCCGCTACATCTACATGCGGGTGCCGTGGCAGCGGGACTATCTCGCCATCTTCGCCGGGTTTCTCGGCTTCGTCGGCGAGAGCTTCATCATCGATACCGACCACTGGCGGCACTTCTGGATGATGCTGGGCACGATGTGGGGCATGTACGCGGCGGCCGAGCGCTACCGCGCGACGGCGGCGCAGGTCACCGGCAAGACTTCGGCAGCATCTTGAGATTGGCGCGCTGCTCCGGCGGCGTATCGATCACGACTTTCAGTGCGCCGGTTGCCCCCAATACGCCCTTGTAACCATCATTGGTGAAGCGCAGCAGCAGGCGCAATTCGTCCTCGCTATAGCCGCTGAAGACCTTCTGCATTGCCTGCTGCAGCGGCACGTAATACTGCCCGATCTTCTCGACCGCCTCAGGCACGACCGAGATGAACACCTTGCGCCGATCGCTCTCGTCACGCTCGCGGCGCACATAGCCGGCCTTCTCCAGCCGGTCGACCACGCCGGTGATCGCTCCCGTGGTCAGCCCGGTGACCTCGGCAAGGCGACCCGCCGTCACGCGTCCTTCCAGGAGGACGATGTCGATGCATTCGAGGTCGGAACCGGAAATTCCCGCCACGTTGGCAACGGTTTGACCGTACAGCACGCCCTGCGCCGACGACCGTCGCAGCGCCTCTTCCAGCTCCTGCAGCAAGGCGCCGCGCGATTTCGCGCTTGACAAGGCTCACCTCATACCTTAGTCGATAAATATCTTAGCAGCTAAGATGATTAGCTGCTAACCCTTCCTAGCCGACACGGATGCATGGAGCAAGACACGATGACCCGACGTCCCCGCAAGGCACTCATCATCGGCGCCGGCATCGCAGGCCCGGTGACCGCGATGTTCCTGACCCGCGCCGGCATCGAGGCCGAGCTCTATGAAGCATGGCCCTACTCCACCGGGATCGGCGGCGGGCTGCAGATCGCACCGAACGGAATGCATGTGCTGGCGGAGCTCGGCCTCGCCGACGAATTGATCCGCAACGGCTCGATCGCCGAGTCCTTCGACTTCTATTCGCAGGGCGGCAAGAAGCTCGGCTCGCTCAACCAGAACATGCAGCAGCGGTTCGGCCAGCCCGCGGTGAACATGTGTCGCGCGACCCTGAACGAGACCTTGATCGACAAGGCCTGGGCCTCGAACGTCTCGGTGTTCTTCGAGAAGCGGCTGGTCAAGATCGAGGATCGCGGCGACCAGCGCGTGATCGCCTATTTCGCCGACGGCACCACCGCCGAGGGCGATTTCGTAATCGGCGCCGACGGCGTGCATTCGGCGGTGCGGCGTCACGTGATCCCCGACGGGCCGACGCCGTTCGACACCGGGCTGATCGGCTTCGGCGGCTTCGTGCCGCGCGCCATGATCGAGCGCCTGCCGATCGGCCAGAAGGTGGCGAGCACGTTCGGGCAAAGCGGCTTCTTCGGCTACGGGCTGTGCAGCCCCGATCCGGACACCGGAGCGATGTGGTGGAGCACGCAGCCGTCGCATGGCATGACCGCGGCGGCCTACCGGCTGCAAAACCAGGATGCCATCAGGCAGCATCTGCGCGATTTCCACGCCGGCTGGCACGCACCGATCCCCGAGATCATCGAGGCTGCGGAGAATATCGCGGTGACCGACACGCTCGACGTCGCAACGCTGCCGACCTGGTCGCGCAAGCGCACGCTGTTGATCGGCGACGCCGCGCACGCCACCAGCCCGCATGCCGGCCAGGGTGCGTCGCTCGCGCTGGAAGATGCGCTGCGGCTCGCAGTGCTGATGCGCGACGGCCAGGAGCTCGGCCTGACCTTCCAGGCCTTCGAGCACGAACGGCGCCCGCGCGCCGAGAAGATCGTGGCGATCGCCCGCCGCAACGGCAACAACAAGCGTGAGTTCAGCCCGACCGGCGCCTGGCTGCGCGATCACATGCTGAAGCTGATCCTGCCGGTGTCGTCCAAAGGCATGGATTTTATGTACGCGTACAATCCACGCGCGGCTTAGCTCGCAACTGTCATGCCCCGCGAAAGCGGGGCATCCAGTACGCCGCGGCTTATCCGTTCGAGTACCATCGTCTCTGGAATACCTGGATCGCCCGGTCGAGCCGGGCGATGACACTGAACAAGGCTACGCGAACTACTTCTCGACCTCAAACGTCAGCCCGGCGCGATCGACCAGGCGCTTGATGAGCTTGTGCTGCATCGCGGCTCCCGGGGTCCAGAAGCCGGGGGCGACATCAGGCGTATCGCGCAACAGGCAGATCGCGCATTCCGAGATCATCTTCGAGGTCGAGCCGTAGCCGGGATCGCGATCGCCCTTGATGCCGGCGCGGACCGTGCGGCCGTCGGGCGCGACCGCGAGATAGAGCAGATCGTAACGGCCGTTCTCGCGCTCTTCCTTTGACGGTCCCTCGCCCGGCTTCGGCGCGCTCGGCCCGGTCTTCTCCGAATTCAGCGCCATCACCTTCTTGGCGTTCGCCTCGCCCTTTTCGCCCGGACCGGTCAGGACCATCTCGTCGTAGATGAAGTCCTGGCCGTAGGGAAAGCCCATCAGCATGTTGGAGCGGTGGACGTTGCGCGTGTTGATCAGCGCCATCATGAACGGCGCGGTCCATGAGTGCAGATCGTCCTCATAGGCAGGCTTGCTGCCGCGCGGCTGCTTCGGGCCTTCGAAGCCCGGCGTCAGCGCGAAGGGATTGTTGAGGATCGCGACCAAACTGAGGTCCTTGGCGACCGCATCGAAGGTCGCCTTGGCGCTCGCGGCGGTGCCGCCGGACAGCGTGCCGCGCATGTCGCGCACCCGGCCCTTGACGCGCTGTGCGGCCGCGCCGAACACGCGCCTTGCCTCGTCCTGGACAAAGAAGGTGCCGAGCTCGAACGGCACCGAATCGAAGCCGCAGGAGAACACGATGCGCGCGCCGCTGGCCTTTGCCGCGGCGTCGTATTTGTCGATCATCTGCCGCATCCAGACCGGCTCGCCGCACAGATCGAAATAGTCGGTACCGCTTTCCACGCAGGCCGCGATCAGCTCATTGCCGTAGAGCTGATACGGACCGACCGTCGAAATCACCGATTTGGTTTGCGCCAGCATCGCCTTCAACGACGCGGCGTCGCTGGCATCGGCCACGATAAGCGGCGTGTCGGCAGGCGCGCCGATCGCGTCGCGAACCGAAGCGAGCTTGTCCTTGCTGCGCCCGGCCATCGCCCATTTCAGGCTGCCGTCGCGATAATGCGCGGCGAGATATTCGGCGACCAGCTGGCCGGTGAAGCCGGTTGCGCCATAGACGACGATGTCGAGTTTCGAGGACATGGATCTGGCTCCCTGCGATTGGGCGCCCTTTTGTCATTGCGGGCGCGACGACGCAATCGACTACTTCTTGCCGCTATTTCTTGGCGTAGGACACACCCATGCCGGCGCGCACGTCGGCCTGGATGCCATAGGGCGCGATCGGGTAGCGCAGGCCGTTCTTGGCGAGTTGCTTCATGCCGGCGATCGCCTTGACCAGATAGGCCGGCGGCAGCGCCATCAGCATCTCCTCGTCGGGCACGCCGCCATAACGGCGCTCGGCGAAGCACGGCAGCGACAGGCTCGGCTCGCCGGTCTTCAGCGCCCGGCCCCACGAATCCGCGCAAGCGGTTTCGCCGACCACGCCCCATTCGAACTTCTTGTAGCCGGTGTACTGCAACCCGTTGATCAGGATGATCATCTGCCCGGGCGTCGCATAGACGAGGCAGATGTCGGGCGGATTGAGCCGGCCGCTGGTCAGCGGGCTCACCGCCATCGCCTGGTACTGGCCGTAAGGCACCACGTCGAGCGCCTCCTGGCGCTTGCGCGCGTCTTCGGCGGTGCCGTGCCAGACGCCGACATAGCTTTCGCCGGCAAGCCACTTCTCGTCCTGTGGCGCGAGCCCGATCACCGCGCGGCATTGCGCGCCAACGAGATCGTCGCCGGTGATGCCGACCGTCCAGCCGAGCCGCGAGGCCATGCTGACGATCTGGTCGGTGGTGTGGACCGCCGACGGACGCCGGATCTTCGGGATAGCCTCCATCTCCTCGACGCGCGCGAACATCTTGATGCCGATGACCGTGGTCTTCAGCCGCAGCAGGTTGTTGAGATCGGCGACGATTGCCCCGAGGTCGAACTGTTCCGGCGGTGCCTGCTGTTGCATGGCGAAAACTCCCGTGATCGGCGGCTTGGCGTTGCCTGTTGTGGCCATGTTAGCCGGATTGACTGATGGACGACAGGCCTAACGCGCCGCCGGTCCCGGCAGCCAATCATCGCTCTTGCCCGCCAGATGATAGGCCACGAGCCCGATCCACTCCCGCGTGGCGACGTCGGTGCGCGACAGGCCGTCGATCGCAAACGTTGCGAAGCTCATGACATTGCCGGCGCGCCAGTCGACCGGATAGGCCTCGACGCTGAATCCCGCCTTGCGGAACAGGCCGACCGAACGCGGCATGTGATAGGCTGATGTCACGAGCAGCCAGCGCTCGCCAGGCTTCGGATCGACCAGCGCTTTGGAGAACTCGGCGTTCTCCACCGTGTTGCGCGAGCGGCGCTCGATGATCAATCGCGATCTGGGAATGCCGAGGCTCTCGAACAGTTCGGCGGCATAGTCGGCTTCGCGCGCATCGTTCGAGATCAAATTCGCGCTGCCGCCGGTGAACACGAGGCGCGCATTCGGGTATCTGCGCGCGAGCGCTGCCGCCGCGATGACGCGATCGGCTGCGCTACGCACCACCGGCGTGCCATGCGCAACCGACAGATCGGCATCGATCGATCCGCCAAGCACAATGATGCCGTCGGGCGCACCGCGCGAGGCGTCCCATGGCGGGAAGCGCTGCTCCAGCGTGGCGATCAGGACATTGCCGAGCGGCGAGAAGCCGCAGATTGCGAGCAGCAGCAGCGCGCCCACCATCAGCCTGCGGCCGAGACGCGCAAACCGCGTCAGCAGCAGCACGGCGCCGATCACGCCGATACCTATCAGGAAATTGATCGGCAGCAGCATGATGCCGAGCGTCTTGGAGAGCACAAAAAACAAGGGAAGCCTCTGCGAAGTTCTGCTACAGCGTCATACGCTGCCGGGAACGCAATAAAAAGAAGTCACATGACCCATCATCATCTGAAGTCCAGTCCCGAAACCTGCCATTGGGGCTTCTTTGAAGCCAAGCTGAAACCGGTCCTGACGATCGCGAGCGGCGACGAGGTCACGATCGAAACCGTCAGCGGCGGCCCCGACGTGGTGCCCGACCGCGGCAAGTTTGTCGTGCCGCCGGAGCTCGACGACATCCATGCGAAGAATGAGCGGATGGTGCCCGGGCACATTCTGACCGGCCCGATCGCGGTTGCCGGCGCCGAGCCCGGCGATGTGCTCGAGGTCGATATTCTCGACGTCCAGCTGCGCCAGGACTGGGGTTACAATCTGATCAAGCCGCTGTCCGGCACCCTGCCCGACGATTTCCACGAGACGCGCATCCTCAACATCCCGCTCGATCGCGCGCGCATGGTCGGCCGCATGCCCTGGGGGCTCGATCTGCCGCTGAAGCCGTTCTTCGGGGTGATGGGCGTCTCGCCGCCGCCGGCCTGGGGCCGCATCTCCTCGCTGATACCGCGCGCGATGGGCGGCAATCTCGATAACAAGGAGCTCGGCGCCGGCGCCAAGCTCTATCTGCCGGTGTTCGTGCCCGGCGCACTGTTCTCCTGCGGTGACGGCCATGGCGTGCAGGGCGACGGCGAGGTCTGCGTCACCGCGATCGAGACCGCGCTCACCGGCCGCTTCCGCCTGACCCTGCGCAAGGATCTCAAGCTCGCCTACCCGCGCGCCGAGACCGCTGACCATTACATGACCATGGCGATGGATCCCGACCTCGACCAGTGCGTGGTGCGGGCGCTGCGCGACATGATCGTGCTGCTCGGCGAGAAGCGCAATCTGTCCCGCGAGGACGCCTATACGCTGTGCAGCCTGGCCGCCGACCTGCGGGTGACGCAGACGGTCAACGGCTCCAAGGGCATTCACTGCATGATCGCCAAATCGGTGGTCCACGGCTGACAGGCGGTCGATAGGCCGCACTTGTTCCGCGAGCGCGGCTCGATACAATCCCCGTCCCAACGAACAAGAATGGACGGGGACGGACATGCTAAAGGACAGGCTTTCGCCGGCCGACGAGGCTCTGCGCGACAAGGAGATGCAGGAGGCGCTCGCCGCCTGCCCGCGCATCCTGGACCTCATTGCCCGCGGCCCGCAGGGCGCGCCGGACGCCGAAGCCGCGATCTATCTGCGTTCGCCGCTCGATCCCAATCCGGTCGTGATCTCGAACGATCAGCTGATGGGCTGCGTGAAAGCGGCTGAAAACTACTTCCGCGGCCGTGGCATCGGCAAGGACGACGCGGTTGCGATCCTGCTGCCGGCCTGCCCGGCGACGATGGTCGCAATCTTTGGCGCCGCTGCCTGCGCGATCGCCGAACCGCTCAACCTGCTGTTCACGCGCGAGGCGATCGTCGCGCAGCTCAATGCCGTCAAGGCCAAGCTGTTGCTGGCGCCGCCGCCGGGCACGCCGGGCGGGCTCTATGAGAAGATCGAGGGCCTGCAGCGCGAGGTGCCGTCGTTGCAGCGCGTCGTGATCGTGCCGCTCGACGGCCGCATCGCCTTCGACGGCGAGGTTTTACAGCCTGATCCAGCCTGGCGCGACGACTACGGCAAGTCGAAGGATATTGGCGAGGCTGACCGCGTTGCTGTGATGCTGCCCACCGGCGGCACCACCGGGCATCCCAAGGTGGCGCGGCTCACCAACCGTGCGATGGTCGCCTCCGTGGTCTCCTCGCGCATGGCGCTCGACTTCCATCGCGGCGAACGCGCGATGATTACGATGCCGCTGTTCCATGTCGGCGGCCTGTTCTGCACCTCGGCCAATGCACTTGCGGCCGGGACGACCATGTTCATTCCCGGACCCGCCGGCGCGCGTGATCCGGCACTGGTCAGGAATTTCTGGAGCATCGTCGAGACCTACCGTGTCAATATCGCCGGCGGCGTGCCGACAACGCTCGGCGCGATCGCCGACATCCCGGTCAGCGACAGCGATATATCGAGCCTGCGCGTCACCGCCGTCGGCGCCTCGATCCTACCGCTGGAGATCGAGCGGCGCTATCTCGAGGCCTGGGGCGGTCTCTGCATCCAGCAGCTCTACGGCATGACCGAACTCGCCGGCGCCATCACGCATGACGTCCACGGCGTGAAGCCGCGCGCCGAAAGCGTCGGCACCCGCAATCCGCTGGTCGAGCTTGCGATCCTCGACGGCGGCAAGCTGCACACCGGGCCGTGGCCGTCACCGGTCGGCGAGCTCCTGACCAGGGGCCCGCAGGTGTTTGCCGGTTACGTCGACAAGAAGCAGACCGAAGAGGCGTTCCGCGACGGCTGGCTGCGCACCGGCGACATCTGCCGGATCGATGCCGACGGCTTCGTCTACATCCTGGGCCGCGCCAAGGACGTCATCATCCGCGGCGGCCACAACATCGACCCGCGCGCGATCGAGGATGCAGCGCTGGCTTTCCCGGGCGTGGCGCTGGCGGCCGCGGTCGGACGTCCCGACAGCTATGCCGGCGAAGTGCCGATGCTGTTCGTCTCGGCGCAGCCCGGCGTCCATATCGATCCGCTGGCGCTGGCTGCCTTCGTGCAGGACAACATCCCGGAGCCGCCGGCGCGCCCGCGCGCAGTGTCGGTGATTGCGGAAATGCCGGTCACGCCGGTCGGCAAGATCTTCAAGCCGAAGCTGCGCGAGATCGCCGCCGGCGAGGCGGCGCGCGAGCTGCTGGCGCAGGAAGGGTTGTCTGGCGAGGTCAGTGTCGACGCCATCACCGATCCATCCCGCGGGCTGTACCTGAGCGTGAACGCGCCACCTGACAAGGCCGAAACGGCGGAGCGGCTTCTGAAGAAGTTCCCGGTCAAGGTCGAGATGCGATCCTAACGCCTTCATTTACCTGAATATTCTGCCCCGAACATCACGCCGGAGTTGCCTCCTGCGTGCGTGGGCGCGGCTGGCCGCTCTCGCAGCTGACGGCTTGACGAACTGCCCTACTCCTAAATAGACTCTAAATAGATACTTTTCAGTACAGGCGTTCAGGGTTAAGCGTTTTCTCATGGCTACAGAAAAGGCCGAAACCGACCGCGTCCCGGTCACTCTGGCGCTCTCGACCATTGGTTATCTCGAGAAGCTGGTGCGACAGGGCACCCACGGCACGAGCGTCCCGGGCGTTGCACGGACATTGATCGAGGAAGGCATTCGGCTCGCCATCAAGGACGGGTTGCTTGCAATCCGCGACAACGGCCGCACGCCCTGACGCGGGGGTGTGCCAGCGCGGCGGTTCAACACAGAACGTGGAACCGTCAGATGATTGCCATCGAACCAACCTGGACGCCGGAGCGCGTCGACCAACTCAAGATCTACTTCGAAGCCGGCCTCTCCTGCCGCGACATCGCCGTCAATATCGGCGTCAGCCGCAATGCGGTGATCGGCAAGCTGTCGCGGCTGAACCTCACGCGCACGACACCTGACGAGCGCCGGGCCCGGCGGCGGAAGAGATCCAGCGCGCATGCCGCGCAACGGGCGACGGCGAAGCAGCAGTTGCAGTTGCTACAGGCAGTCTACGAACGGGAAGCCGACGATGCGCCTGTTGTCAGCGCCAACAACTGCTCGCTGTTCGAATTGAGCGAGCAGCGCTGCCGCTGGCCAATCAGCACGCCGGGCGCCGATGATTTCTGCTTCTGCGGCAACACCCCGCTCGGCGGCATGCCCTATTGCTCAGGGCATTACCGCCTCGCCTATCAGGCCGGATCGCGCCAGCGCGCGATGCGTTGATCAGCCGACCTTCCAGCCGGTCGCCGCGACCAGGTTCTGATAGAACTCCGGCGTGTAGGCCTGCTCGGGCGTGTTGCGCACCCGCTCGTCGAGCGTATGCGCATCGTCGCCGACCAGGATGCGCCAGCGCTCGGCCTTGACGCCGTCGAGGATGATCTTGGCCGCCGCGGCGGCCGAGGTCGGCGCCTCGTCGTGGAAGATGCGGGCGCGGTCGAGTGCGATCTGCTGGATGTCGGCATCCGACATTTTGGCGACGTCGATGCCCTGCCCTTGCAGCCGCTGGCGGGCCTGCTTGAGCTCGTCGGCGTTCAGCTGGTCGGAGCCATTCTGCACCTTGCGCGAGTTCGACACGATCGAGGTGCCGATATGGCCGGGCATCACCACCGAGCACTTCACATGCGGCGCGTTGAGACGCAGATCGTTGATCATCGCCTCGGTGAATCCCTTCACCGCGAACTTGGCCGCGCTGTAGGCGGTGTGCGACACGCCCAGGCCGACCGAGGCCCAGAAGCCGTTGACACTCGAGGTGTTGACGATGTGCGCCTCGTCGGCCTTCACCAAGAGCGGCAGGAAGGTGCGGACGCCGAGGTAGACGCCGCCCCAGCAGATGTTGAAGGTGCGCTCCCACTGTTCACGCGTATTGGTGAACAGGCTGCCGCCACCACCGATGCCGGCGTTGTTGAACAGCAGGTGGATCTTGTCGGTGGCCTGCTGCTCGATCAGCTCATCGCGGAAGCGCTTGTAGTGATCCTCGATCGACACGTCGGCGATGTGGGTGGTGATGCGCAGGCCCTGCGGCAGCTTCTCGACCTCGCAAAGCCGCTTGGTCTCGGCCATCGCCTCGGCCGAAACGTCGCACATCGCGACATTGCATCCCTCGGCAACGAGCTGCCGCGCGAGTTCGCGTCCCATGCCCGTGCCGCCACCCGTGATGACGGCAATCTTTCTAGCAAAATCCTTCATGCGAGATCCGTTCCTTCCCTGCTTCTTGTTCGTTTTGGCGGGAGCGCGGATCGCAGTCCCAGCCGCTTTGGCTGAGGCACTCTACATCACCGAATTATCGCCCAGCAACGGCGCCTGCCAGGCGGCCGGCCGTGCAACGAAATCATTCCGTGTTGCGAACAATATCCATCGATCAAAAAGCGCGCTATTCGGCGGTCTCGATGTGCACAGGCGCGCGCCGCCGCAGCACCGCGCTGCCGGCGCTCAGGACCAGCTTGAGGAGGCCGCGCCACGAGAAGTCGATGACCACCTCATGGTGCCGCAACCCTTTGCCGCCCTTCACCAGCCCGAGATCCCGTATCAAGCAATAGTGGCCGCTGCTCATGCGCGCGAGGCGGCTGTTCTTGAAGAGTCCCATGAATGGCGAGAATGCACTGCGGATCGATTCCGTCAAATCTTGACGGCGTCGAATCGGCGAGACGATGTGAACCTGTGTGCGGTTGGCAGCCGGCAATGGCAGCGCGCCTCACGATCGGGCAGCAGCGGTCCAGCCTTAAATCAAAAACCTCCGGCAGGGCATTGCCGGAGGTTTGGGAGGCTTAGCAGCGAGCTAAGAGCCATCATTCAATGTGTTGTTGGCCACTGCAGATATAGTTTAGTAGATCAGGTAAGTAAATAAGTTTGCGGCCAATGAATCGCATGGCTCGTCCTCGTCGTTCGCGTGGACCGAGATGACGCAGCTCTGCTTCCGCAATCGATCAGCAATCGATTCTTGCCAAAGAAAAACCCCGGCAGTTGCCTGCCGGGGTTCTGTTGGATCGTGATCAGATCAACCGGTATTACCAGTTGCGCTGAGCGCGGAGGAGCATCTGGACAGTGTCCTGATCCTTCAGCTCGTAGGTCGCGACCGGCTTGCCGACGCCGGTAGCCGAGGTGGTGATCACGCCAGAATACTTCTGGTCGAGGTGCGAGTAGGTCACGTCGGCCGAGAAGGTCAGGTTCTTGACCGGGGTCCAACGGGTGATCACACCGATCTGAGCGATGTTGTAATCGGGGTTGCAGTTGGTCACGCCAGCGCCGCCAGCGAACGCCGCACGGAAGGTGCCGCCCACGCCGCCAACGCCGCAGATGAGCGCCTTGGACGTGTCGTTGTACGAGATAGCGGCATAGGCGCCGTAGATGGCGGTGTTCCAGTACGGATCCCAGTTGTGGGTATACGCACCACGCATGCCCCAAGTCTTGATGGACTGCTGCGCTCCGCCGGGGCCGAACACCGTGTCGGGTGCCGTCCCGAAGCCAACGCTGCCGTAGACGCCGGGCAAGCTCGAACCGCTATAGATGGCGATCGAGCCGGCCTGACTGGCCAGGTCCTGGATGTTGTAACGGGTCGCACCGTCCGTATAGACGCCCTGGATGTTGATGGTGTCGCCAGCTCCGGTCGGGATGTTCTTGATCGACAGGGCCAAGGCACCAGCCCAACCCCACTTGTCGTCGGGATGACCGGTCAACTCGGTGCCGCCGTAGTAGGCCGCGTGGTTGTCGTGCGCAGCGACCGACGCCTGGAAGATACCCCAAGCCTGATCGACCTTCAGCGCAGCGACGAAGTCCGGCGCGATCGTGCCGGCGTAGTCGCTGGTGCCGTAAGCACCACCGGCGCCGAGGTTGTTCACGCCAGCCTGATTGTACGCCACCTGGTCCTGCGCCGACAGCGCGAGTTGCACGCCGTTGCCGAACTGAGCGGTGTAGGTGAACTGGTTGATGCCGTTGGTGGTGTTCACGCCACCGACGAGACCGTCGTAGTTGTTGCCCGGATAAGCGGTCCAGGGAGCAGCGAACTGCGAGACCGCCTTACCCATGGTGAAGCCGGCGAACTGGATGAAGGCGTAGTAGACGCCAACCGCACCGGCAGCCACGTTGCCCGAACCAGCGTTGTTCGGCGCAGAAGCCGAGCCGATCGCCGAGTAGACGGTCGAGCCGTTGCCCTGGCCGGTGTAGGTGTCGGAGGTCCAGGTGAACACCGCGTCGAAGTAGGTGCGGACCACGCCGTACTCGGTCGCGGTGCGCGTGTCGATGTTGAAGTCTTCACGCGAACGCCAAGTGTAGCCGTTCGTGAAGCGGTTGTTGGAGCCGCTCGCGCCGTTGTAGTTCGGGCCGTAGACGCTGTTGCCGTTCACCACAACGTCAGCGCGCAGGTAGCCGCCCAGCTTGATGCAAGTGTCGGTGCCGGGGATGTAGTAGAAGCCCGGACCATAAAGAGAGCAGATCTTCACGTACTCGACCGCTTTGGCCTTTACGGGAAGATCGGCCGCCTGTGCCCCGCCGACCGCGACCAGCGCAGCCGTCGAGCCCAGGATAAGGCTCTTCAAATTCATATTAAACCTCCAAGTTGCTCATATGCGTAGAGTCCGGAGCTGCGAGCGCCCCGTGATCCTCCCGCATTGTCCAAGACCGCTTTCCCCAAACCCCGCACCCGCAGATCAATCTGTGGAGTGCGACGGACTTGAACGATCACCGCAACGGGACGATCGAGATTCCCCTACCGCCGGGTTCAATATGCCTTGGCGAGTTCGCCAATCAAAATAGTTTATAAAGTCAGGAATGCGATTGCGGCCACACTGTGTCTCGCCGGCAACGCTGCCCGTAAGCCCTTGCCCACATGGGAAAACTTGTCGCACCTGAAAAATTCCCAACGTCACACCGGCTTCATAATTACTTTACGTTCACTTGCCTTCCTGAGCGACTTACTGGAAAAAACCTCCCGCCGACGCGGGAAAAGAAGAATCAAATCAGCGCAAAGCTGAAGCCGGCGCCAGGGAAGGGGAAGCTGTGTCAGTGACCAGGAAGGATACCACGCGCCTGCGCGCCGTCGAGCATCTCGACATCATCAAGCGCTTCACGCTCGAGATTTCCTCGATCAATTCGCACCTCGAACGCGTCCGCCAGATCTGGGGCAAGGCGCTTGGCGTCAGCGGTCCGCAATGGATGATTCTGATCGCGATCTCGGATCTCGACAAGGATGACGGCGTGCCGATCAACGTGGTGTCGAAGCTGCTGCACGTCGATCCGTCGTTCGTGACCACGCAATCCAAGCTGCTCGAGCAAAAGGAGCTGCTGCGTCGCACCCCCTCCCTGGCCGATGCGCGCGTGGTCCGGCTGTCGCTGACCGACAAGACGAGGAAGCATCTGGCGGGCCTCGCCAGCCGGCACAAGGCGTTCAAGAGGACCGTATTCGAGGAGTTCAGCGAGCCCGAACTGGCCGAATTCACGGCCAAGCTTGCGATGCTCAACAACCGCCTGGAAAAGGCGTGTCTGATCGTCGCGATGGATTCAGATACCTGAAGCGACCGGCGCGGCGCGCCCTGTTTTGACGCGTTTTCTCCACGCGAACCGGTGCCCACTTCGCTCGAAAACGCTCTAGGATCACGGCCCCACGATTCGACCAGAGCCTTTTCCGTTCCGATGGAATCGGAACGGGGCTCTGGATTCCTGTTTTGACGCGTTTTCTTTACGCGAACCGGTAGGCACTTCGCTCGAAAACGCTCCAGGCACCCGACCGGGTCCGGCAACAGCCTCGCTGCTCAGCGGGGTGACCTATCCATGGCCTCGCCCGGTCGACTGGAAGGCCAGAAAAGCCGCAACACCCAGCAGCGCAGCCCAGACCAGGAAGTGTTCAGCGATCACTGTCAGCCCTCCATTTGATTGATGGAAAGCATGAAACGGGCCACGCGATGGGCTGGACGCTTGAACGGGCTGCACAAAGATGCGGCCGCGCGAACAAGCCTGCATACCGTCTGCGGAACGGGTGCTCATCAGCAGACCGCCCGCCCGAAAGCGTCGCTTCGTTCGACCGAACGCAACTACGACAGAATGCTGAAGTCCGCCGCGGTGACCGTGCCTGCGGTCGCACCGTTCAGCCAGACCGCGGTGGCACCGTCGACCTGAATAACGAAGTACGCGCCGTTCTGGTAGGAGTGTGCCAGCACATCGGCGAACGAACTGAAGCCGCTGCCAGTGAACTGCACGGTATCCGTGGCAGTGTTCCAGTCCTGGACCACCTGCACACCCGGCGCTCTCCGGGAGACGAATGTATTGTTGCCGCCGCCGCCGAAATAGTAGTTCACGCCGGTGCCGCCGTCGAAATAGTCGTTGCCGGCACCGCCGATGAGAACGTCGACGCCGTCACCGCCATACATGACGTCGTCGCCATTGCCGCCATAGAAATAATCGTTGCCGGCCTGGCCGTACATGACATCGTTGCCGTCGTCGCCGATCTCGACCGCCCGGCCATTGGCGACGATGACGTCGTTGCCTGCTCCGCCGTAGGCGGAGCCGCCGTCGCCGACGCTCATATAGATCCAGTCGTCGCCGGCGTCGCCTTCGAGCAGATCGACGCCGTCATCTCCCACCAGCGTGTCGTTGCCGTTGCCGCCGTACGACGTGTCGTTGCCACTGCCTCCGAACAGCACATCATTGCCGTCGCCGCCGAAGAGCAGGTCATCGCCGTTGCCGCCCACCAGGATGTCGTTGCCGCCATTGCCATAGAGGCCCGGCGTTACGGAAGTGCCGGAGGCCACCAGGATGTTCGCTCCGCTGTCGTTGCCCTCGCCGCCATAGATCGTATCGCTGCCGGCCGAGCCAAACAGAGCGTCGCGCCCGACACCACCGTCGATGTAGTGGAACTGCGTCGTCAGCGTGCCGCCATCCTGAATATAGTCGTCGCCGTTGCCGCCATACTCGAACGACGTGTTGACGGTGTTGCCACCCTGAATCCAGTCATTGCCGGCGCCGCCATACATCTCGCCGTAGGCCAGACTGCTCCATTGCGCCGTCAGGAAATCGTCGCCCTGGCCGCCGTCCCAATAGTCGTAACCGGCAATGCTACTTGCCAGTGTGTCGTTGCCCTGGCCGCCATAGAGCGCGTCAAAATTGCTTGCAGAGGTGACGCTGTTGTCGGTGCTATCTCCGTAGAATGCGGGCATGTGTACTTTCCCTGAATACTGGCTCTCTTCGAGGCGGCGTTGTGCTTCCGGCTTCGCGAACCTCGCAATCGGGAACGCTCTGGCGCCTTAATGGGCTAAGCGGCGAGCGCCAAAGTCGCCTCGATGACGAGTGCTCCAGCCGGAATGCGATTTGATAGTATTGAGAAAGGGCGCCAACGGAGATGCCCACACGGGCTACCCCAACCTGACGACCACCGCGCGACCGGCCTTCCACTGGATTCCGCGCAACTCGCACAAGCCTGCGAGGACGCGGACGCGGTTGGCGCCAACGACTTCAATTTCCACGATAATTTGCTGAATGCCGCAACCCTGCTCGCCGTGACGAGCAGGCCCGCCCGAGATCGCCGAGGCGCTTTGCTGGATCGTCGACGAGGCGCTGTGCGTCATTGAGCCGCGGCGTGCGCACGCAGACGTATCGCTTCGTTAGCCAAACGATCTTGCAGCGATTGTGATTGCTTGAAACAACGCCGCCTTTGCATTTGCGCTGCTAACCGGGCGATCTCATCACCGATGGTAGGCGGCGGGGTGATGAACCCTAACAATCGAGCGACGCAGAGCGCCAGGAACGGCGGACGAAGAAATTGGCAGACAATTGGCAACGGGGCGACTTTGTACCGCGCGACCCGGTCCGCCACAGAATGTATTGAGTGAAATGGTCGGAGCGAGAGGATTTGAACCTCCGCCTTGCGCGCCGCGGCGTGCTGGCGGCGAATGCGATCCAGAAACTAGAAGACTATCGAGACAAGGCAACCCGTGAAGGAAAAGAGGCCGCCAACTGAGGCGGCCTCACATTCCGAAGGAATGTCTCATCTGACTCGCCATGCGCTGGACGGCATCAGTGTATCGACCGTGGGCGAATTGCTGATCGGCTACATAGAGGGCCACAATAACGCCTATGGCTATCAGCAGTCCTTTCACCGGAGACCCATCCGCTCTACGGCGATTTTCGCGATCTTGCGCGGATCGTTGGTGCCGGCTGCGCAGATGTCGATAACGTCGCGAGCCACCATCCTGCAAAGTGGGTCGTCACGGTCAAGCACGCCCAGTAAGTGTAGGGCGTTGTCGAAGGCCTTGTTCAGAAGTTCGATTTCCTCAGGCGTGCGTTCGCAGCCTTTCAGCAACTGATTGATTGGCATTGTTCCAGTCCTCAGCAGGTCACTGGCGCAACTAAACCAAGTTCCACTTATAGCACGGGAACTCCGTTCACGCCCGCAGAACTACGAGGCTAGCTTCGCCGTTCGTTCTGCGGGATAAAATTCCTTGATACGGATCAAAGATTGGATGGAGACATAACATCCGATAGGGGTCTCGGTAGAGGCCGCCGACTGAGGCCGCCTAGACAAAGCTACGCCGCCCGTTTGAAACTCTTACAGGCGGCGCGGCCTTCCAGCCCGGGAGGGGGTACGGACAAAATCCCGGATATTGCACTTTCGAACGCGATCTCTTTTACTTGTTGTATCGACCGATTATGTCGGCGCTCGTAATCCCGGCGACCGTAGCCATTCGCTTATCTGTGAGCCGGTTTCGGCCAGACGAGCCTTGCGGATTAGGCGCTGGCGCACGATGCCTGGGGGAGTTCCCCGCGCCTCCTTGCGGAGCCGCTCTGCATGGACGCTAAGGCGCTGTTCAAGTGATTGAATGTGTATGAGATGTTGCTTCATGGACGGCACGGCACGCTCCATTCCGTTAGAGGAAGGCGGGAGCGCGATCGAGCGTTCTCGTCACCGATATAAGCCACAGGTTCGGGCGGTGATGGATTTACTGTGTGCCTGTCTAGGGGGAATAGCGAGGTGTTTATTTCAGGTCCTATTTTCGCAAATCACGGACGCCAACTGAGGCGGCCTCTAATTGAGCGGCCCCAGCAACCTTTGGGGGCCTGTGCATTGAGGGAGGCTGGTTGCTGGGGCCATCTACCGGCCCGGTTGGAGCGGACCAGGTTCGCGCTTCGACTAAGGCGGTGGCGCAGCTATTGGAGACGACGGCCATTTAGCCAATCTATCCGCTGCATCCATGAGCTGGGCCTGAGATTTGATGTTGAGCTTCTTGAGTAGACGGAGGCGTTGGACCGATACCTGCGCTTTGGTTCCACCGATTTGCACAGCAATCTCTGCATCACGCCGCCCGAGAGCCATGCGCCTTAGGAGCTTCTTTTCACGCGGACTGAGTGGCAGTGCGGACGCCTTCATGACACGTACAACGCGATGCCGATGATCACGAGCGGGCTTAGCCCGAAAAGTACGATGCCGACGCTTTCGAGTAGCTCACGGCCCATGACGGAGCCCCTATCCTCGGAGCTAAAGCCTACGCCTGATGGAATTTTGTAGGCCAGTGCAGTTTGTGCCTTAGGCAACGGAGCAAAATAAAAAGGCCACGGCGAAGCTATCGGTTCTGTCGGCTACATGAACACGATGAGCAGGATCAGCACGGCAAGTGCTATCGAGGTAAGGCCGGCGATGTTCACAACTGTGTCCCGCGTCATGCCGGACAGGGGTGATACAGTTGCCTTCACGCCCGTTGATCTGGGTCAATCCGTGCGCTGTATAAGAGAACGTTTGGCCGTCAGCGGACCTGATGGAGCCAGAACATCTTATGGGCCGCCTCAGTAGTCCTACCGAGAACAACGGCCAAGCCTTGGTTCGCTCGGTTAATTCAAAACAGGCCACTCCAAAAATCAAACTAGGCCACTAGGGGATAAAACAGGCCAGCACCCACAGAACCGAGAGAACAGACTGCGAATGAGAACGCCAGCCGAACAAATTTGTAAAACGCCCGTAAAAGGGCGCTCCGCGTAAAATGGGCGCCGACGAAAGGCCTTTGATATTCTTGAGTGAAATGGTCGGAGCGAGAGGATTTGAACCTCCGACCCCTAGTCTCCCAGTTATATGGGACCTGTTTTATAGCCATTCCTGGCGTTGGACCAGACACAGGAAATACCGACAATTCCAACGCAATCCAACCCATGCCCGCTTGCCTTTCTAGTGCCGCCAGCCATATTGCTGGCTACATAGTGGCTATAAATTTGGTGGGGCATGGCTGGATTGAAGATTGCGACAGATAGCGTTGCGGCGCTCATGAAGTCGGCGGTTCCGAACAAGACAACGTACTACTTCGATTCCGAGCTTGCGGGGTTTGGCCTGTACCGAACGACGACAGGGACCGCGACATTCTTTGCCGAATTCCGGCCGGTTGCAGGCGGCTCAAAGAAGCGCCTGAAGCTAGGCCGGGTCGGCACGCTGAAGGCAAACGACGCGCGAGAGGCGGCTCGCAAGGCGATTGCCAATGCGGCGCTGGGAAAGGACCTCGCCAAAGATCGGAGCGACGAGCGGGCCAGCCTGACGGTTGAAGAACTGGTCACACTGTACATAGAGGAGTTCGTCGACAGGCACCGGAAGACATCCTCGGCCGGGCTTTACCGCATGTTGCTCAAGAAGCATGTCAAGCCCCGGCTAGGCTCTACCAAGGCCGTGGTGCTGACGCGGGTTGATGTACAGCGCGCTCACGCCGTGATGACACGCGAGGCCCGCGTATCGGCGAACCGGGCAATTAAGTTGGTGTCGGCCGCCTATGGCTGGGGCGCTCGCCATGGTCACGTGCCGGAAGGTGTGAACCCCGCCTCTGGCGCGAAGCTCAACGAAGAGAAAGGCCGCGAGCGCTTCCTCACCACTGATGAACTGCTATCCATCGGCAACGCGATGATCGAGGCCGAAACCGTAGGGCTGCCGGTGGATGCAGGTAAAGCAAAGCATGCACCGATTGGACAGATGGTCGTAATGTCCCCCTACGCCACCGCCGCAATCCGGCTTTTGATGCTAACTGGCGCTCGTTTACGGGAGATTCTGAACCTCCGATGGTCCGAAGTTGACCTTGTGCGCGGCGTTCTCCGTCTACCCGACTCCAAGACCGGCAAGAAGACGATTTACCTGCCGACCGCCGCTGTAGAGATACTGAAGGGCCTGCGGAAATGGGGCGCATTCGTCATCGCTGGCGAGTCGGCCGGGACCAAAGATGAGAAACCTCGTCATGACCTAAAGCGGCCTTGGGCCGCGATCTGCAAGCGCGCTCGCGTCAGTGGCGTGCGCATCCACGATCTGCGGCATACGTTCGCATCCACCGGAGTCGGCGATCAGATGGGCTTGCCTGTAATCGGCACCCTACTCGGCCACGCCGACCCGAGTACGACGCAAAGGTATGCACATCTCGCCGACGAAGCTGCCCGCCGTGCCGTTGAGGCTATCGGCACCAAGATCGCGAAGGCGATGGGGGAACAACCAAAATGAGCGGTGATGATTTCCTCGCGATCCACTTGTGCAACCAAGGATTGGAACAAGGAAAATCCGATCCAATGATGCCTCTAGTCCGGTATCTGGCAAGCGAAAAGCCGATCACTTCCGACATGAGAAAATGGCTCGCGGACATGTTGGCAGAAAACGGCAGTTCCATATTTCGATTGGTACACAAGCAACGAGCGAAAGGCACCAGGCCGGGGAGAAAGAAGGCGGAGACCTTTGTTTATCTCCGCGCCGGTTGGCTTAAAAACAGGGTAATCACACCAGACTTTATCGCCTCTCTGATGGACAGTACTGGCTGGAAACTCGCAGAGCCTGATCCTGGCCCAACAAAGACCTACCGGCTTGGCGAAGAGGAACTTGACCAGTACGGCCACCCATACGTGAAGCACCGCGTAACCCTTAATCTTGGCCAGCGGCTCACGAGCCGACAAATCGAAGAAATAATATCGGCCGAAACGTACTGGCAGTTTGGCAGAGAAGATTGGGCGTCGCTTCGCACAGTGCAGCGGTATCTTCAGGGATGGCAGCAAGACGAGTAGCTGCCGAAACCTTGGGACAGCAAATCTCGCATTTGCTGACCCAAAGCGCGTTTCCGAGTTACGTTACAACTCCTGACAACGGCGTCAATTCCGGCGACGTTGCAGGAACCAACTGAATGTTGAACGTTAAGCAGGCCGCCGAATACACCGGCCTCTCCAAGTCATCTCTCGATAAGCTGCGCATTTATGGAGGCGGCCCGATCTTCATCAAGTTGGGCGCCCGTGTCGTTTACGACAGCACCGATATTGATTCTTGGCTGGCCTCAAAGAAGGTTGCCAACACATCGCAAGCACCTGGCATCGCAGCCTAGTGACAGAATTCTGCCTCCTCGCCGCGATCTTGTTGCCGCGTCGTATTCATCGACCAGTCGGCATTTTGGAAACGAAACCCGCCGCAGCGCCGGGGCTTTAAGCGCTGTTTCATGCCGCAATTGCGCGGCGAACACAAAGAAGATTATGCAAAACGAAGAACAGGGCAATTGCGCCCAGTCTATTAGCTATGGCCTGACCCGCACCGCCGATTGGCGCGATAAGGTATTCACTCGGTACCACGATCAGAGAAACGTTTGGGCTTCGAAAGCCCTGCGTAAGCTGGCCAATGATGCACCCAGCTTGACCGCTGAGTCCTGGGAAAAGCTAGAACCGCATTTCGAATGGGGTTCAGAGCACTTTCGCGAGGCTGTGAGTCAAACGGCCAGGCAAGTTGGCTTCCAACACAAGAGCAAAAGCTTTCCCTTCTTTGTAAAGAACTTGGTCGCCGCGCTGTCACAGCCGACCGCAGCGAATTGAGTCTAGCACAGTATGGAAAACTATAATCCCGCTTTGGCGGTGTACCTGCGCGACTCGACTCTGCCGTACTGGCAGAACAACGTCTGCGTTGAATCAATTTTTGATACGTTCTCCTACGGGCCGGAAAGGGCTCAAGCTTGGCTTCGGTATCGCAAGGTCTCCGAAGATTGCGACGGCTTCCAACGGGCGACATTGATGCACGGCCATTTTGAAGGCGGTGTTCTATGCGATCATACATATAGTTGGACGTTCACACCGGGCCGTCGTGGTGATCTAGCCATCGTCGTGCCGGTGGCGAACGACTTCGTAGCTATGTCCCGGCACGATCATAATGTGTGGGGCTGCGTCACGGGCCGTGGCCAATACGCCGGCTCGCTGGTGGGGCCGCGTCTGCGCATCCACCGTACCTTCGCCGGTTGGCTTGCTAACAACTGCGACGGCATAGTTCCGTTGTCGAATTTGTTCCTGCCTCAACTGCGAAACGCACCCACTCTAGTCGTCGAAGATGACGATCACGCTTGGGATATCGCCGAGCGCACCTTTATCAACCCTGCAATCAAGTTCGGTTGCGACCCCGACCAAGCTGAGGATCAAGCCTACAAGCAAATCGAGGTGGTGGCATGACGGCGATACCGAAACTAGACACTCCGCGTGCCGCAAATGACAGCAAACCAATGCCGCCAACTGAACGGGCAGAATTTATTGCTATGATTCAAAGGGAGGCTGCGCTCCGCCGCCCCGCCGTTATCGACGATGATTCGATAGATGCCGAAACTTTGCTCGGCATGGAATTTCCTCCGCTAGAATATGTGATTCCCGGTTACGTGGTCGAAGGACTCACGGTGCTGGCCGGGAAGCCCAAGCTTGGCAAGTCATGGTGGGCATACGACGCCAGTATTGCCGTCGCCACAGGCGGCAAGGCTATGGGTGCCGTCGAATGCGAACAGGGTGACGTTCTCTACCTCGCCTTGGAAGACAACCGACGCCGGGTACAGGATCGAATATTGACGCTGTGCCCTGCCCGAAAAGTGCAGGGTATAAAGTTAGATCGTCTTACGATCAGGAACAGCACCCATCGAATTGACAACGGGCTTCTGGTCGAACTTGATAAATGGCGGCTTAGTTGCGAGAGGCCACGGCTGATTATTATCGACGTATTCCTAAAGGTGCGACCACCACGGAAGAAGGGTGAAGACCCTTACTCTGCCGACTACGACGCCGTGACGCCTCTACAGCGCTACGCCAGCGAGCATAGACTGGCCGTTGTGCTAGTGACGCACACCCGCAAGATGCTGGCCGACGACCCGCTAGAGGCTGTTTCAGGCACCAATGGCGTTACCGGTGCGGCCGACGCGGTTCTAGTGCTCAATAGGGATACCAAGGGCACGACATTGTATGGACGCGGTCGGGATATCGAGGAAATCGAAACTGCGATGCGCTTCGATAACGGCCGGTGGTCGATTCTGGGTGAAGCCGATGAAGTTCGCAAGTCGGACGAGCGCCGCAAGATCGTTACGGTGTTGAAAGAGAGTGAATCGCCGCTTGGGCCTAAAGCCATTGCCGACCTAACCGGAATGAAGGCTGCCAATGTCAGGAGGCTGCTAGGCAAGATGGTCAAGAGCGGGGAAATAAGCCAGCCCGAGGTTGGGTTCTACAGCGTGCCGTTCTCGAAACCGTCTTCCTAGAAAACCGGTAACACCGGTAACACCGGTCACACCTAATAGAATCTACCAAAGAGTCTCTGGTCACACTGGTAACAGTTACCGGTGTGACCGATTTTCTTAGAGTGTTACCGGTGTGACCGGTGTTACCGGGGTTCTTAGTGAGAGCGGTTCAACGCCCGCCCGGTGGGGCCGTCGCTGCCACCGTCAACGAACGTCTCCTTTCGGTGGGACTTCGGAAGTCCCACCTGGCGCACGACTGAGCCGCTTGACTGAGCCGCTTTTGACCTGAAGGCGACATCCATTGATCTAGATCAACTACGAGCTGTCTCGTTTCGCCCTTCTATGCCTAAGCATCAGAAGGGGAGAAACGCGTCATGAGCAAGGATAGGAATCCGAAAAAAACTGAGCTCAGCACCGAGCCGACCAGCGCAGGACTGAAGCGCCGCGATCTGTTGTTGAGCGGTGGCTCGTTGCTCGCCGCATCCGTGCTGTCGAACACCGGGGTGACGACAACCGCCCAGGCGCAGCAGGCCGCGCCGAGCGGAAAGAAGCCCAACATTCTCGTCATCATGGGCGACGATATCGGCTGGAATAATCTCGGGTGCTACCATCAGGGCCTCATGCTGGACGCAACACCAAACCTCGACAAATTGGCGTCGGAGGGCATGCGATTCACCGACTATTACGCTGAAGCAAGCTGCACCGCCGGACGGGCCAATTTCATCACCGGCGAATTGCCGATCCGTACCGGCATGACCACCGTCGGCCAGGCGGGCTCGCCCCTGGGGATGCCCGCTGAAGCCCCCACCATTGCCACCGCGCTGAAGTCGATGGGCTATACCACCGGCCAGTTCGGCAAAAACCACCTCGGCGACCGCAATGAATTCCTGCCGACCATGCACGGCTTCGACGAATATTTCGGCTATCTCTATCACCTGAACGCGATGGAGGATCCATTCTGGTACACCTATCCTACGGAATGGAAGGCGACCGTTGGCCCGCGCAATATGGTCCATAGCTGGGCAACGGATGTCGACGACCCGACCGTCGAGCCTCGCTGGGGCAAGGTCGGCAAGCAGAAGATCGTGGACGAGGGACCGCTGCCGCCACACCCGATCGACGGCATCAAATACAACATGACCACCTTCGACGAGGTCATTAGCGCGTCCACCATTGCCTTTATGGACAAGGCCAAGAAGGACAACAAGCCGTTCTTCGTGTGGATGAATCCCACGCGGGCGCATGTCAACACCCACCTGTCGCCCAAGTACGACGCGATACAAAACCCCGAGACGGGTTTCGGGATGGAAGAGGCCGCGCTGAAGCAGATGGACGACAACATCGGCGTTGTCCTGACTTGGCTGAAGGACAACGGGCTCGAGCAAGACACCATCGTGGTGTTCACGACGGACAATGGCGCCGAACTCTACACCTGGCCCGATGGCGGCACCACGCCGTTCGCCGGCGGCAAGGGAGAGGTCACGGAGGGTTCGTACCGCTGTCCCTGCCTGATTCGCTGGCCCGGCCGCGTGAAACCCGGCTCCATTTCGAACGGCATTATCTCGGGTCTCGACTGGTTTCCGACCCTGGCGGCCGCAGCCGGCAACCCGAACATCAAGGAGGAGTTGCTCAAGGGCAAGGAGATGGGCGGCCGGACCTACAAGGTTCATCTCGACGGATATGACCAGACCGACATGATCACCGGCAAAGGTCCCTCCAGTCGGCACGAGGTGTGGTACTTCGCCCAGACCAGGCTCGGCGCCCTGCGCGTCGACAACTACAAATTTCAGTTCATCGAACAGCCGAAGGGCTGGGTCGGCAATATCATCCAGCCCAACATGCCGAAACTGACCAATCTTCGCCATGACCCGTTCGAGCGTATGAATTGGCCGAACAACGGCTTCGCCGAAGGTTCGGTCGCCTACTGGGATTCCTTCAAGCACGAGATGTGGCGCTTCCAAATCTCCGCGCAGGTGATCGCGCAGCACATACCCAGCTTTGTCGAGTATCCGCCGATGCAGGCGGGTGCGAGCTTCAACGTCGGCGACCTGAAGGAGAAGGTCGAAATGGCGATCAAGGCCTCCCAGGCTCACAGTCAGTAGAAGAGCACGGAAGTCATAGCCGGCGTCCCTAAGGGGCGCCGGCTTGCTGCTATTGGCCCATCTCGGACCTCGTGCAAAGTCTGCATCCGCGCTGCTGTTGAGGGCTAAACGGACATCGGGGCGCATGCGCGCGCCCAGCATCATGACGGTCGAGCGGTGGCCCGACACCAAGACGCTCTGAAGTATCCGCCTCTATTCAGTCATATTTCGAAACGCCAATACTGGAAAATGCCAAAAGTAAACAGTAGACTTATCAATGATATACTTGGTGCGGCCACTTCAACTTGACTTTGTGTACATTTCGGGTTAAGTTACCCTTATGTGCCAGAGGTGTCTCAAGGACACCGAATCAGCCCCACCCCGCCCGTTTCGGCGGGTTTTTTTATTGCCTGAACGCGAGCGACCCGGTTCACCACCGGCCGATGCCATTAGGAACCTCGAACCGACTTGTTACGCAGCCTCGTGTCACCGCGCGGGGCTGCTTTCGCTATCCAAACAGAACCCCAGACACCGGAGACCACGACATGGCCAACAAGAAGGCCAGCCAGACGCTTAAGAAAGCGGATGTGATCAAGGCCACCCAAATCAATGAACAGACTTTCGAGCATTGGACCGATCGGCGCGTAATTCGCCTATCCGGCGAAGACGACCCCGGCGACGGCAGAGGCAAGCCCCGTCGCTTTGGCATGCGGACAATCACTAAGCTGGCAATCGCTCACCGGATATCGCTTCTGGGCATTCCCGCAAACATGGCCGTAACGCTCTCGTCCCAGTTCGTCGACGAACCGCAACGCGGCCGGAATATCGGCTGCTTATTTCCAACGGGCCGAACAATCCTGACAGCAACTCAAGACGGTGCGGCAACGATCCACAATGTCCAGCCCGATGGCGACATTGATTCTATCCTTAAGACCGAAGCCGCCCTGGTAGTTGATATCGGGTCGATAATTGAAAACCTACATTTGAGACTGAATACCATCCTATGAAAACTATTCCTAAGCCCGCCGATCTAAATCCCCGCCTTGCCGAACTGGAAAGCAAAAGGACAAGTTTGCACGCCGAAAAGACGGCCAAGGTCGCAGAGGCCGCGATCATTCGTGCTCGCATTCAGGACTCACCCAGCAACGGAAACGCGGCCGACAATAGGGTGCGAGAAATCTTGGGGGAAGCGCCGCTCCCTGATGCTGACCCCGATATGCCTCGCCTAGACAAGCTACTCATGCAGTTGAACGACCTAAATAGAGCGATCGGCATACTCGATAACGAGATTCACAATCAGCGGGCTATCGGGTCACGCCTGGTGTGCGACTCCGTCAAACCGGAAGTGACCAGACGGGCAAAAGTATTTGCCAAGGCGCTTCTTGATCTTTATGAGGCCCACGCCGAATACGATCGGTATCTCGAAGAGATTGAGAGCACGACCGTCAACATCTCAAGCTTAAATCGCGTCTTTCTTAGTTTCTTGAATTCGCCCCGCGATCCCTGCGGCGGATATCATTATTGCATGCGGGAATTCGTTGATGCAGGAATTATTACCCGCTCTGACATGCCGCAGGCCATCCGTTGAATTATTTAATCGGAATCGACACATCCGCTCACGATCGGATGGTTCGCAAATACGCAAGATACTTCAAAGGTCGTCCTAGGTCGGCCCCATCGGAACGCGAAGAGGATGAACCGAGACTTTGTGTCGAAGGGTTGGCCGTTCTTCTCAACGAGCCCATAGGCACGAAGACGGGGGAAATACTTGTTTTCGAAGAAGGCGCCTTCGCTGCGCACTTCGCGAGTAACAGCCGAACGGAGATGTGGTTGAGTCACGATTCCACCAAGGTAATCTGCTCAACGAATAGTGGCTTGGAGTTTGCCAATACTGAGAGTGGTTTGGCGTTTCGTTTTCCGCTCGACAACAAACGTTATGCCGACACCATTAAGCAGATGGTAGCAAGCGGCAAGCAAGCCGCCGTCTCTGTAGGAATTACGCGCACGAAAGAGCGTACGGAAATGGTCGGCCGCCACAAGGTGATCCTCATTGAAAGTGCTGAACTTCGCGAGGCGAGCCTGGTCGCGGCTGGCGCCTGCACCCAGGCATTTGCTCGCCTGATTGACGCCAACCAAAGCCCGTCACTTAGGGATAGCGTCAAGTCCGTGCCCTTCAAGATAGACAGCGGAATGCATAACGCAAAAACCCAGCGAGAGACAAACGCGACACGGATTGAATCGCTGATGCAGAGACTCGATAGGTTGGAACGCCGACAACGTAAGCGAGATACGCTCGATCAGGCTAACCGCATGCAAACGATCAAGGTTGAGAAGCTGCAGGAGCAAGCGCGAGCCAAGCTCGCTTAGCCTTGCATGTGTTGGCCCGGTGGCTCGGGCATTAAGCCGGGCCAACACTCTGCTCTCCCGTCCACCCAGGGGGCCATCGCATTTCCAGGAATTTCGCTAGGGCTGGGACCGGATGGGTCCACCGCACACAAATTCCCCATTCAGAATATGGGGGTAAAATTCGATGGATATTGAGGATTCCGAATGCCAGCGGCGGAGCTAGACGGCAAGATTGAGGGCCTGCTTTACCAGGCCACGACTGAGCGAAGACACTACTACGTGGCTTCCGTGCTCCGCGACGTTAAGGCGGAATTGGCCCGACTGCGCGAGATTGAATTTCGCTACCTGAGTTGTAGCAAGTAAATTGGAATAGAGACCATGCCACGGGCACGAACCCCGTTGGCCAAAGCGAAAGCAACCGGCCAAGATATCGGAACACACAAAGACCGGTTTGAAGGCCGTACTGAGCCAGAGGTCAAAGACCCGCTCGGTGACCCACCCAATGGATGAAGAAGGCGAGTCAGCTTGAAGCGTGGAAAACGTTCGCTGATGAATTGCCGCGCGGCTGAACCACTCCCCCCGACGCACTAGTCGAGATCGCCAGCGAGATTCGCGGGCCGCTTATCGCTGGTGAAGACGTTGGCGTGCAAACCTTAAACCTACTGCGACAGTGTCTAGGCGCTATGGGTGGTACGCTGTCCGACGCATCGAAAGTGAAGATGCCGGATGGCACCGACGAAAAAGACAGGAAGTCAGTTCAGCGTGCTTACGCGGCCGAGGGCTGCTTGCCTACAGGCATTTCAAGCTCAAAGGTGGAGCCCTCCGCGTCCGACTTGACCAACCTCAATTTGCCCCCATGGTTCACGACCAATGTGGAAGAGATGGCGAGCCCCAATCCCGTACCATCCAGTTTTGTCGTAAAGAACGGATCGAATATTCGCTGTCGGTCCTCGGCAGGGATCCCAGGTCCGGAGTCTTGGATCGACATCAACACGGTCGATTGACCGTCAAAACTGGTTTTAAACCGCAGCCGTCGTTCTTCAGGCGGCGACGAGCACATTGCATCAATGGCATTTCTGACGAGGTTTAAGAGTACTTGCTGGAGTTCCATACCATCTAGCTGCACGTCAGGCAGGTTGCCTTGAAACTCTGTTGCCACGGATATCTCGTTGATCTGCAGGTCGTGTTTTAGCAATCTCAATGCCAGCCGTGCCGCGTCCTCAGCGCTTGTCAGAGCGCTTCGATGAATCGTCTTTGTTGTCATTTCGCGAATGCTCGAAATCATTGCAGCGGCGCGATGGCTGTCGGCCTCTATGTCAGTAAGGATGTCCTCCATGTCGTCGAGTTCGCGGGAGGTCGACCGCAGTTGGCTGAGCCCTGTACTCGCATTTAGCGCGATGGCTCCCAGGGGCGTTCTCAACTCATGGGCGATGGCGCTAGCGACAGCTTCCACACTCAAGAGCCGGTTAGTGCGTTCGCGTCGCTGCAAAGTGATTGCGCTGGCAAGGCGCGAATAAAGAAACATTGTTTCGATGAGCAACACGCCCAGCAACATGCAGCTGCCGACCAGAACAAAGCAACGAGCCGCGTACCAACCGATTGTAAATCGCACCGAACTGCCGACGATCGCCACCAAGAAGTTTGGTGAGTACGCGAGCAAAGTTAGCAACAGCCATAAGTCGAGGATTGTGCGTCTGCGAAACAGCAGCACCGCAAACGCGGTCAAACCCCATAACAAAAGCGTCACGTTGGCCAGATTGCCAAGGGGCGTCTGAAACATCACGTTGGTGTAGAAACTCGGGAGGTATTCCGTTTTCGTCGTCACGATCCAAGTCAGTCCTGCTATGACCGCAAGCACCGAGGAAATGGTGATTGCAATGGCGACCATTACCGATCTGCCCGGTCTGGCGGCTCCCGTAGCATCCTTGGTAAGCGCATAGACGAGGATCGCCGCCGGAAACGTCGTGTGCCAGAGCACATAAATCCAGGCTGGACTGTTCGGCCCGTCACCGATCAGACCATTGGGAGCGTACCCACCTGGAAAGGTCAGTGTCTGCAGGAACGCGAACGAACCGCTGAATATGTAACCACTTGCGAGCGCGAGAAGGGCGCGCTGAGGCTGGATGGAATACTGAGCAAAAAGAAGGGTCGCCGTGACAAACTCGACAATGCTCAAGGCTGACTGCAGTACCGGAATGAATGCATCAGCTCGGCCTAACTGGATACTCGCGAACGGTGCGATGGCCGCCGCCGCGATGAACAACAGGACCGCGACACCGACGGCAATCGCCTTCTGCCGCCCTGTCGCGGGCAAGTTTGCGATAATTAGTGGAAAATCTTCTTCTTGTTGAACTGCGGCTCCAGCCTCGCCGTCCGGTAACGTGGCCATTCGAGCGGCGCGCGGCCGCGCCGCTGCCGCGCCGTCGATAAGTCCAATGAACCGGCGCGGCCTCATGCCACCCCCACGCATCACAATGCGGCAGTGTAACTCTCCGCACATAATCCGTGGAAGGCATCAAGAACGGTCAATTTAACAATATTTGCATGAGCGCGATGTCCGTTGCGGGTCAGACCCGGTAGTCGGGCAGGCCTTCCGCCGAAGTCCGCTCACCGCGAGCAGACATCCGCAGACCCTGCGACGAACGTCCGAAAAGCGCCAGACTCGGACTCATGCTCCGCAAGAACGAACCGCAGTGATCTACTCAATCACCCCGTCGGCGCGGGCGACTGATCGCGCACTTTGATCACCCTCTCGCACCTTGTCGGCGCCCATCGCGCCTCGTTAATAGACACCACGCCGCACGGCGCGACGCGTATGGCGGTACGCGCGACGGTCGACACGACGCGCAGTCACGCGGGCTCGCCGGTAGGTGAAGGCCTGCGCTTGATCAACGCTTAACTCCACGCCGCGCGGTGTCACCTGCGGCGAGACCGGCACCGTCGCCAACACCACCGCTGCAAACAGCAGTCCGACAATTGAGAAAGCTCTCATTGCACCTACTCCCTGTTGTCACATTGTGTAAACGGCAAACGCTCTCTGGACTGCGTGCCTATTTGTCGACCACTGTCATAGACAATCTGATAGACCGGCGGAGTGTTGATCTAGGTCAATGGATCAATACGTGGCAAGAAGTGATTGCACCCCGCGATAGTGGGCGCGCGGAGGTACCATACACTCCTGCGTCTAAGCAGATCGCTAAAAGGCGGCCGAGAAAGCCGCCTCTTTCGCGATTGCGAACGTTCGGGCTGTTTGTTCGTTTCACCTCTCGGAAGCGGACATGCTGGATTTATGAGCAAACATCCCAGAACTTACCAGCGCGGAGATGATTGTTACGAACGCTCTCTGCGAGCCCACCGGCACGCGATCGAAGGGCGCGAGCATTCTGCCGAACGGCGTAACGCCAGGCGGCGACTCTGTGCACGTGACGTTCTCGTCATCCTACAACGTGCAGGGTTCAGGCCCTGAAATCGAGATGGCGCAAGATCGCGCCGATTTTGAATCAAGAACAATCGCCGCTGTACGCAGGGCGAAGGCGGGGCGGAATTTGTAATGAAATGGGAGCGGCCCACGGGCCGCCCTCCTTCTTCGTTAGCGCTGGTGTCCCAGGCCGATTCCGAGATGCAATGCCTTCTGGCGTAGCGCGCCGATGGAGCGCTTCGTCACCTTCGCTATCTTTACAACCGGAGTCCGCGCCTTCGAGTGGGCCTTAAGTTCCTTAATATCCGCTTTGGTCCACTCGCGCCGCTTAACGCGCTTCTTTGTTGCTTTCTTCGCCATGATAGGTCCTTCGATTTAGGAGCGGCTTGTAGCACAGCAATCTCACAAAGGAATGTCTACTCATTAGCATTCAGCACGGATCACCAATCTAGCGTCCAACTAGTCCCATCTGGCGCCCTCCTTGCCGATACATAGCGCCCGTTGTTCATTAAGAATCCAACAAAGCGCACGTCGGCAGACGGCTTGCTCTCAACAACGTCGTCGGACTTTCGCGCCGCGAACAGAGACGCAAATTCTTCATCTGAGATTTCACTGTCGGGATAACTTTCGCGGTCGAAGAACACCACTCCGCCTTCGATGAAGTCGACAGCATAGTATGGTCCGACCTTCGGACAGCTCGGTAGGTAGAACCTTTTGATAAACGGATCACTTTCGGCGGCCTCGCAAATGAACTGCGCCCCGCGAGTGTCCTTTACCGCCCACCAGTGCTCAGGTCGAAAAAATCCGAACTGCGAACTCACGATCTGCGCCAGCAGTCTAATCGCCTCTAGCGCGCATGCGCGTTGTTCAGCGTAAACACTTTGGTCGAAGTGTATTAGTCGATTGCGGAGGCGTCCCAATTCAAGAAACGCCTTAGGAACGTCACCACGCAGAACATTCCATGAGTTAAGAATTTTGACGGCGCGGTTCCAGTCGTCAAATGAATCCTTCCTGTAAACCGTCTTGAATTCTGGCGTATGCGAATGATCCGCTCGAAGGTCGATAATGAGATGGTTGAGTATTCGTTCGGCCAGCGCGCACGCGCCCGTAGCCGCCGGATAATATGATCCAGCCACGAATGCGTTTCGCGCCTGTTGAAAGAAGCCGTTGTGGTACGAGACTATCGAAAACGGCATGTTGCCAAGATCCCGAAAATTCTGAATCTTCGTTTCTAGATGGCGTAAGCCAAATTCAAGCTCCAGCCCTTTGATTGTTTTCTCTTTGTTTTCTCGGTGAAGCGTCTTGATTTGATCGGTCCAAGACTCGCCCTCGTCTTCAAGCGCCGACGCACGAGAGTCAAAGTGGATCGGAAAAACTAGGTGCCGTTTCATCTTGCTAGACTATGGTGGCAAGCGCGCCCATGGTACTAAATTCAGCCACTCAACCTGAGATTTTGACAGAAAACTTGGCGGCGAGCGTGAAGGGGTAGCCTGTGTTCTCGCGACGAACGATTCAAACCCTATTTGATTGCGTGAGTCCGCTGCTTTCCAGCGGTGACATTGCAGACCTGACAGGGAAACTGAACGACCCTTCTCAACGTCTAGCCGCCACATGGGAAATATCGATTTGTTACGGTCTTAGCTGCATTGGCGATGTCTCCTACCAAGTTGTTCTCCCTAGCAAGAAAAAGCCTGACATCGCATTTGCGCTTCTGGGCAACAACAAAATCTCATTCATCGCGGACGTTACTGCCGTCTCAGACGACGGCTATCACAGGGACAATCGAATTACGGCCTTCTCCAGGGACTTTGCCGCCGTTGTGCGGAAATTTGGATTCGACCCACACAATTTTCACTTCGCAATAGAGTCCAGACGGGTTGGCACCAAGGTCCAGTTACTTATACCAAAGCCTAACGATCGAATAGCGCGCCTCAAAAGGCATCTACATCCGTTCATGCGCGACGTGAAGCGGAATAACCGTGTCAAGCACAAGATGGTCGTTGCCGACCCAGATTTCGCCGCGACGATCGAGTTTGATCGGCATCAGCGCTACATGTCTTCGACTTACAGGATGTACAATCAGGCACGATCGATCGATCAGAATCCACTGTGGAACCGACTTGAGGAAAAGGCCGATCAGCTCAGAAATGCAGAAGGTCTTGTTGGAGTGATTGTTTGCGACGGTGGCTGTGCGCTGCTCTCTGGGAATGCTGGGCGAGACATTGGTTCTTTCTCTGCCGATGACATAATTCGAAAGTTCCTCAGAACCAGTTCGTCGATAGACTTTGTTTGTACGATCACTTCGCGTCGCAAACATGGATTGAGCCGTGACTGTCAATTTGTGAGCCACACGTGGACGCGTGATCCGACGGGAAGACCGCTCCTTGAAGCGGCAATGAGCGCAATGCTGGCAAGCCTGCCATCTCCGATCTATGACGCTCAAAATGCCGCTATTCAGGCTAATCAGCAAAGCTACGACTACGGGTCGCGAACAGACTTTTCATTTGGCATTAACGGGAGCGGAATCGTGTCCATCAGCATGTCGGCTCGCCACCTTTTGGAAATCTTAGCGGGTATGCATTCTCCCGCCGAGATAGATGTAATTTGTGGAGGCCCGATCGCGGAAATTCCGGGAACACCAAACCCCTTCAAACGAGTATTGGCCAAGGGTCAACTAATCACCGCCATCTCTATCGAACCTGTCAGCGGGAAAGACGACGACCAAATCACTATTCGTTTTGGCGAGGTTGATCCTGCCGTTTCACCGTTTCGAGTTAGGCGCGGCATCTGAATGGCTCAAGTTGCGCGCCGCGTGGTGCAGGTGTGAGACCGCAGCTAGCTGAATTTCAGCGCTACGGCACGTCGCCCTTGCCCCCGCCAATCGAATGCGGCTCGTTCAAAAAGAAGTCCCGGTTGCCAAGAGCGAACTCCGCATATTGCTTGAACGTGCTGATAGCACCACCCCTCACGCGGACCTAGTCGGCGGATTTCGGCAAGCGCTTTGATCCACGGTTGGTTGTCGGCGCTATCGTCGTACCACTGCATCACCAGCTCCGGCCGCCAAGCACGTTCTTGGCCTTGGGCATTTCCTTTTTGAGCCGGTCCCGTTGAGCGCAAAGATCATCGATTTTGGTATGCATCCGTCCGAGCAATTGCTCGGCCGAGGCTGTCGAAAGACCGGCTCTCTGAAGCTGAAGAATCTCCCTGCGCTGCTGTCTTGAACCCGCCTGGACTAACTGAACTTCAGTTTCCCGACACTCACTCCCCGCTCCTGCGATTTATTGCGCGAGCGGTTTCTAGGCCGCCAACTGAGGCGGCCTTATTTTCTGATCTGTTCAAAATTGAGCATCCGGAACATCAGATGAGGTCCATACCTCAAATCATGGCCGCAAAAGCGAAACTGCTTAGTTCAGAAGAGTTCGTCTCACTGCTTACGGTCGCAAATACGTCCGCCGTAACCAGCCCTCCGGCAGTGATCCCGGCCGAGCATAGCAAGCGACTGATAGCGATGGGTTACATGGTCCAACTATCTGGCAGGCTGCGAATGACCTCGCCGGGCCGAATGCGGATATATGCGGAACAACTCACCAGTAGGTAAGCGGCACTAACCGCACGAGGTTGCCCGTGAGCATTACGGCGGCAAACAGTACCGCACCAATGATCGCAACGCCAAGACAGATACGCGCTCGAACTGCATACGAATCGAGATTGGGATGCTCCATCATGCCAACCTCCTCCTGTGCTTTACGCGAGAGGCGGTCAGTTAACGCGAGCGGGTGATATCGGGTTCCGGAAGGGTTCCAATAGCGAAACACCGTAGTCTCCCGGAATCCAACAATGTTGTTGAAAACTTTAATCTAACTCTTGCCGGGGCTAGCTTTTCATCCCGAACAAATTTTCGACACTGAACCGGCAAGGGGCCGCGCGTGGAGCGGCCCCTTTCGATTCACGAAGCAGATGCCAATTGAGGCGGCCGGAGAGGCTTCAAATGCAGTCAAAGATCAAAGAGCGCATCTGCCCGGACTGCAAGGGAACGGGCTCCCAGCCGGTTGTGCAGCCGGTCGAGCCGGGCCACAGAATCTATCCGGTCAAATGCCAGACCTGCGACGGCAAGGGCAAGATCGCGGCAGCCAACTGAGGCGGCCTCACGACGCCTTCTTGGTCTTTTTCTTTTTGGATTTGATCACGTCAGCTTGCGCCCGGTAGGCGCGCGCCATTGCCTGCAATCCCTCCGCCAAGTCCCGGTCGAGAGCGGAGAGTGCTGCGCGCTCCGCCCTGTCAGCCTGCTTGCGAAGAGACTTAATCATCTTGGCCATAGGCCTGTCCTAATGAGGCACGTACTCATAGACGACAAGTGCACCGAGCCCGATCAATGGCAACCAAGACGGCTATTGCGAGAACGGATTGCGGCCTTGCTTCTCGTCGCTCGTCCGCGTTTTCAAATACTCGACGTAGCGGTCAGTCTGGTTGGCTAGCCGACTCCAGCTAAATGCCAAGGTGGTTAGGAACGTTTTTTCAATCTTAGGTTCGGCCGCCAAAGCCAATTGACGACATTCCGTTGCCAGTGATCGGCAACGTTCGGCCTGGAATAGGGGCATAAGCCAACAGGCGCGTGTGCGGCGCTCAATGCAAGTTAATTCCGCACAGCAAAAAGAAGGCGGGGCTCGGAGAGGGTTTGCCCCAGCCCTAGCATCCCGGAACAGCATCCCTCCCTCTGGGGACCGCTCGGTATGCTGACAAACTTAAATCACGAGACGGCTCGAATGGTCTGTGCACTTTGAGCTAGGGCAGGCCGTATTCAAATTAGGCCACTGCCCTATATCGTGAAGAGGACGATGAGGATCAGCACGGTAAGTGCAATTGAGGCGCAACCGGCTATCGTTACCCAGTCCCATGTCATGCTGTGAAAGCTGGAACCGCTGCCGCTCCCCGCGTTGATTTGAATCAAGAACGAATAGCGTCCTATGGAATCTATGGGGACAGAACATCTTCTAGGGCCTAGGTAGTCCTACTGAGAACAACGGCTAAGCTATGATTGCCGTTCGTTTAAAGCAAAACGGACCACTCCAAAAATCAAAAAGGACCACTGAAGTTTAGCGGGGATGGAAAGGGGCCAGCACCTTCGGCCGGGTGCTGTCCTAATTAGGACACTCGTTGCGGGGAATTAGGACACCTGACAACACAACGCCGCCTCGCTTAAAATGCTTGCGGGCGGCGTCGGCTCTAGCCCCAGGAAGGTGTCGCGGCAAAATCCTGATGGGTGCAGCTTGGCACAAAATGCATACTGGGGCGATTACCTCAGAAGGGGTATCTTAGAAGTTGCGGCGCGGTAGGGCCGCCTCAGCGTTCGTTCCAACGCGCTGGGGCCGTTTCTTTCGCAAGAGGAGTAACTAGTGGAAATCCAGCGGCCAAAATTCAAGGCCGAGATACTCAAGCGTATTGGCAATAAGTTCCTGTTGGGCAGTCGTCCAACCGCCGTCGTTTAGAGGGCGCGGAACAGAGAACGAGGAACCGTTGATCTTAAATATCAAAGTGGCGTCGGTCGCTTCCACGAACTCGACGCCTTGCAATTTTAGTTTTCTCTTTAAGGCAGCTTCGAAATTCACGCAGCCTCTGCCATTTCAAACGTAACGTCCGAAACCATTTTCTGAACTTTAATCTGAGGCGTGGGCGGTGAATTGACTGTCGAAGCCCATTTAGCAAATTGCTCAAACGGCATCGCCATTACGAACTTCTTTTTTGATCCGTTGTTGAGATAGTACAGCTTTTCCAACACGGCTTGGGCTTCATGGTAGGCCACTTCCATTTTCGGATGAGCCACGCAAAGACCAAGCGTATTCACGTCCTTGCCGACGAAGAAATGCGCTCCATCGACGAAGGAGTAGCCAACCTTCACTGATTTTGGATCGCCTGACACGGAACTTGCCTTTGCTTTGTAGATACCCAGCAACGCCAACATATGGTGTTAGTTCCAAAAAATCAATAGTAATCTCAGTAACTTAGGTCGCCAGAGCAACGGCCCGTTTTCCCTTTTAACCCACTGATTGTCCAAGGAAATTATTGAAATTTTATTTCTTGCCTCCGTCAATTATCCGAAAGTTCCGCGTTACCCGCACCGGCCGGTTCGGCTCCAGCGGCAAGACGGCATCCAACAAATCCCCGATGGTCCAGACCCGCTCGGCAATGCCCAGCGCGACCGCTGGCGTGGTCCGCAGCGCCTCATGGACGCGGCAGAGGTTGTAGTGCGACACGTACAGGCTGACCGCCGCAGCGTGGTTGGTGAGCTTCTTTGAGAAGCCGTTGGTGAGGCGCGCGAAGCGCTTCTGCGTCATCCGCAGCGTGAGGTTCTGGCGCTCGACATAGCTAGTCGAGATATGGCCCGGGGTGCCACTCTCTACCTCACGGCTTACTGCTACTACTTCGGCCGGGCTGTAGCGGCGCGCGGCTTCTTTTACAGCCAGGTTCGTTACGCTGTAGGTCTTTACGATCACGCCATGATGGGCGCGGCCGTTGAAGGCATCGCGGATCGCCATCTTGTAGGGATGAAAGCCGTCCGTGCTGATCTCGGGCGCACCGATCACACGCTGGCGAAGATCCTGCACGAATAGGTCCGTATTCTCGGTATCCCGCTTGCCAGTGCGATAGCTGATGATGGCCTTGGCAGAGGAGGCCAAGCCAATGAACGTGTACTGGTCGCCCTTGTGGTTGATCTCATGGCGCTCAACGCGCTTCTGCTTCTTGCCGACGTAGCCCCAGATTTCGTCCAGCTCCAAGCGACCGCAGCGAATGCCAACCATCATGCGGTCGTGCAATTCTTCGCAGCCGCGTCCAACGCGCTCGCCAAGGCGCATGATGGTGTCGCGGTGAATGCCGGTCAGGCGCTCAATGGCGCGGATGCTCTGGCCTTCAGTGAGGCAGGCGACGATTAGGATTTGCTGGTCGCGGGAAAGTACGTTCATGAGGGCCGAATCCTCTGGGTGAGGGACGGCCCGTCTGCGACTCTGGAAATCACGCCCGCCAAGGCATATATTTGCAGTGGTTGTCGCTTCGGGGCCGAATCCCGGGGTGGTAACTAGGGATCGGCAGCGCGCCAACGCGGTCGGTCCCACTTAGCTTCGATTTCGGCTGCCCCGCCGGGATTTGGACCCGGACCTCTCCGCGTGTAACAGCGAGCGTCCTACCGTTAGACTACAGGGCACCTAATCCGGAGGCCGCGCCGCGCGAACGGTGCGGCCTTCTTTTCGTTTGTAGATGCCAAACCCCAACAAGTCAAGCAATGTTTGGATTTTTGAGTGGATTGTTTGATTTGTTTAATTGGGGCAAAAAAGCGGTGAAACTTCCCAACTGTGGATAACGTAGATCCAAACATTTCGCTTGATTGGTGGTTTGCTTCATGCAATAAAAAGGGCGCGCAGGATTCACGGTCCTAGCGCGCCCTATATCCTCACCCGGTCAAGAGCAGAGGAGGTTGCGAAGAAGATGACGGTCCAACAAGCGAGTGGGGGTCCGTGACCCCTTATAACCCGCCTACAAGGGCGTCGGTGCTTGTGCCGCCTTCGCATCGGCACTCCCGGCTCTATAGCACACTGGTGCATTGGGAGCAATCAAATGTCTGACGAATCAAAGGGAATCGACCCTTACGAGACTGTCCTGATCGATCTTTATGCAAAGCGTGATCAGATACTACAAGCCATTGCCGCGATTGAAGCTATCCGAGGTGGCGCCTTGGGCGGCTCCATTGGCGGCGCCGCAGCGTCAGGTAGCGCCGGTTCGATTAAGCCTAGCAATGGCTCATTAGACCACCCAGGAGCGCTTCTAGGCATGTCCATTGTGGATGCCGCGAAGGCCCTTTTGGCATCCAAGCGAACCCCACTTAAGAATCCGGACTTTGCAGCCATGTTTAAGGCTGGCGGCCTCCATATGAACTCAAAGGAGCCTGCGAACACCATCGGTTCCGTTCTCACCCGCCGCATGTCTGAAGTTGGCGACGTGGTGAGAGTTGGTCGCGGCACTTGGGGCCTTAAGGAGTGGTATCCGAACCGGAGCTTCAAGGCGAAGGATGACGAAAAGAAAGATGAGAAACGGCCTCAAGAAGGCTCGCTCCCGCCTTGCCCTGTAGACCTACCAAAATGAAAGAGGCCGCTAACTGAGGCGGCCTCACGACGCCTTCTTGGTCTTTTTCTTTTTGGATTTGATCACGTCAGCTTGCGCCCGGTAGGCGCGCGCCATTGCCTGCAATCCCTCCGCTAAGTCACGGTCGAGAACGGATAGTGCCGCGCGCTCTGCCTTGTCAGCCTGCTTGCGAAGTGACTTAATCATCTTGGCCATGGCCGGTCCTAATGAGGCACGTACTCATAGGCGACAAGTGCCCCAAGGCCGATCATGGAAACCAAGACAGCTATTGCGAGAACGGATTGCGGGCGCATGCTGCTTCCCCTCAGTTCCCAATGAGTTCGGATATTAATCCAGCGCGGGCATAAACGTGAAGGAAATGTTCGGGTGGTTGGCCGGCACCTTTATCATCTTCGCGATCACGACGCTTTTGGCTGACACGGGGTTGAGAGTGAATAGGCCTCTCAGTAGTCCTACCGAGAACACCGGCGAAGCCTTGGTTGCAGCTCGGTTAATCCGAATTAGGACACTTCAAAAATCAACTTAGGACACTGGGGGTTAAATACGGACAGCACCTTCGGCCGAATGAGAACGGATCACGAAACGAGAACGGAAAAGAATTTCCGAAAGCGGGCAAGTTATTTCCAATGAGGCAGGTCACGGAAACGCGCGCAAAGCGCGGGGGACTGGCTACATAGAGGCTATAAATTTTATAGCCAACTTTCAGACTTCCGGCTAAGTCTTTGATCTTATTGGTCGGAGCGAGAGGATTTGAACCTCCGACCCCTAGTCTCCCAGACTAGTGCGCTAACCGGGCTGCGCCACGCTCCGATGCCGTTCCATTAGCTGCGATCCTGCGTTCGCGCAAGGCAAAGCAGGCCTTTGAGGGCTGCAATCGGGACCCCGGTTCCCCGACTCAGCCGTCCTTCATCGCCGCGTCGATCATCTGCCGGCAAGCGACCAGTTCCTGCAGCACGCGTTCGAGCCGCTCGCGATCGGCCGAAGGAACGGAGGGGCGCACCGGCGGCGCCGCAGCCGACGCCTTGCCCGGCTGCGCGGACGCCTTGCCCGGGTGGGCATGCGCCTTGTAGGTCGACAGGATCGGATCCTCGTCGGGATTGACGAATCGGTAGTCGATTCCCTGCTCGTCGCCGTCGCCCTCCTCGCCGTCGAAATCGAGGCCGTCATTGCTCTCGAGTTCGTCGGGCTCGGCCATGCTGTTGCCGACCGCCTCCTCGACCGCGCCGAACGAGACCGCCGCCGTCTGGTCGGCGATGCCCTGCACCGACTTGATGCCATGCTCTTTGAGGATCCGCTGCACGCCGCGGATCGTATAGCCCTCGCCATAGAGCAGCCGGCGGATGCCCTTGAGCAGGTCGACGTCGTCAGGGCGATAATAGCGGCGGCCGCCGCTGCGCTTCATCGGCTTGATCTGCGCGAAGCGCGTTTCCCAGAACCTCAGCACATGCTGGGGAATATCAAGCTCGTCAGCGACTTCGCTGATGGTACGGAACGCATCCGGCGCCTTGTCCAAATGCCCGCTCCTCTCGCCTCAATGGCTAGAACCCTTTCCGTTCCGATTGAATCGAAACGGAGCTCCAGATTCTAGTTTTGGCGCGTTTTCTTCACGCGAACCGGTATCCACTTCGCTTGAAAACGCTCTAGTCGGCCTTGCTGCCGTCGCCATTGGTGACAGCATGGCCATTGATCCGCTGCTTCAGGATCGCCGACGGCTTGAACACCATCACCCGCCGCGGCGAGATCGGCACCTCGGTGCCGGTCTTTGGATTGCGCCCGATACGCTGGCCCTTCTTGCGCACCATGAAGGAGCCGAATGACGACAGCTTCACCGTCTCGCCCTTTTCCAGGCAATCGGTGATCTCCTTCAGCACCAACTCGACAAATGCCGACGATTCCGTGCGCGACAGGCCTACCTTTTGGTAGACCGCCTCACACAAATCGACACGCGTAACTGTTTTTCCGGTTCCCGTGGTCATCGCCTGCCCCGCACTCTCGGCGAACAATTTCTTGACTGAAATTAAAAGCTTAGCGCGCAATGGTCAACAGCGACCAGCATCCGGACGCCGGAAAGATACCGGCAACCTGTTGGCACTCTTTAATGACGCGCTACCAGCGCACGAGCGCCGAGCCCCAGGTGAAGCCGCCGCCCATCGCCTCAAACAGCACCAGATCGCCCTTCTTGACGCGTCCGTCCTTCACGGCGACCGACAGCGCCAGCGGGATCGAGGCCGCCGACGTGTTGCCGTGCTTGTCGACCGTCAAGACCACTTTCTGCGGTGCAATATGCAGCTTGTGGGCCGAGGCATCGATGATTCGCTTGTTGGCCTGATGCGGAATGAACCAGGTGATGTCGTCGGCGGAAAAGCCGGTGGCGTTGAACGCATCGACGATCACATCGGTGATCATGCCGACGGCGTGCTTGAACACCTCGCGGCCCTCCATCCGGAGATATCCGACCGTCCTGGTCGAGCCGGGACCGCCATCGACGAACAGCTTCGACTTGTGGCGCCCGTCGGAGCGCAGATGCGTCGTCAACACGCCGGGATCGTCGGTCGTGCCGGAATGAGGCTGCGCCTCCAGCACGACCGCGCCGGCGCCATCACCGAACAGCACGCAGGTGCCGCGGTCGTTCCAGTCGAGGATGCGCGAGAAGGTTTCGGCACCGATCACCAGCGCCCGGTTGTGGTGGCCGGCGCGCAGGAAATTGTCGGCGGTGGTCAGCGCAAAGACGAAGCCCGAGCACACCGCCTGCAGGTCGAAGGCCACGCCATGGTTGATGCCGAGCCCGTGCTGGACCGCGACCGCGGTGGCCGGAAAGGTATTGTCCGGCGTCGAGGTCGCCAGCACGATCAGGTCGATCGACTGGGCGTCGATGTTGGCATCGGCGAGCGCGGCGCGCGCCGCATTGATCGCGAGATGCGAGGTGAACTCGTCATCTGCGGCGATATGGCGCTCGCTGATGCCGGTGCGCTGCACGATCCAGTCATCCGACGTGTCGATCCGGCTGGCCAGTTCGGCATTGGTCAAAACCCGCTCCGGCAAATATGAGCCGCAGCCGAGCACTACCGAACGTATCGCAGTCACGAGACAGCCTCCTGCGCGGTCGGCGCCTTTACCAGGGCGCTGCCGTCGCGGTTGAGCATCTGATTGATCTTGGTGAGGAGATCGTAGTGGGCCATCTCATAGCCAACATCCACCGCATAGGCAAAGCCTTCCGCGTTGATGCCGCCATGGCTCTTGACCACCACGCCGTTCAGGCCGAGCAGCAGGCCGCCATTCGACTTGTTGGGATCGAGCTTGTCGCGCAGCTTCTGGAATGCGCCGCGGGCAAACAGATAGCCGATCCGCGCCAGCCAGCTCGACGACATCGCCTCGCGCAGCAGCGTGAACATCTGGCGCGCGGTTCCCTCGGCGGCCTTGAGCGCGATATTGCCGCTGAAACCTTCCGACACGATGACGTCGGCGAGCCCCTTGCCGATCGCGTCGCCCTCGACAAAGCCGATATAGTCGAACTGGTTCGAGTTCATCGCGCGCAGCATCTCGGCCGCCTCGCGGATTTCGCCGTGGCCCTTGATCTCCTCGGACCCGATATTGAGCAGGCCGACGGTCGGCCGTTCGAGGTTGAACAGCACGCTCGCCATCGCGCTGCCCATCACCGCGAGCGTCGCCAGATGGTGGGCGTCGCCGCCGATCGAGGCGCCGAGATCAAGCACCACCGAATCGCCCCGCAGCGTCGGCCACACCGCGGCGAGCGCCGGGCGGTCGACGCCGGGCAGCGTCCGCAGATTGATGCTGCCCATCGCCATCAGCGCGCCGGAGTTGCCGGCGGAGACCGCGACATCGGCCTCGCCATGCTTCACCGCATCGATCGCCAGCCACATCGACGACGCCCTGCGGGTCCGCCGCAGTGCCTGGCTCGGCTTCTCGTCATTCTTCACGGCGACGTCGGTATGGATCACCTTCGATACTGCCTTGAGCGCAGGATGCTTCGCGAGCTCCGGCTCGATCTGGGCCTGGTCCCCGACCAGCAGGAATTCACTGCCGGGGTGACGACTCAACGAGATCGCGGCGCCGGGAATGACCACCGATGCGCCGACATCGCCCCCCATGGCGTCAAGCGCGATTCGAACCTTTTGAGGCATGAACGTCCCGGAAACCTGCTCTCCCACAGCCCTTCAACGCAGGCCGCGAGCTTGAAGTCACCGCTGTCAACGGCGCGCGGCCAAACACCAACTCGCGTCCCGGCCGGGCCGCGACAATAGCGTTTCCGCGGTCCGACACAACCTCTTGACCGCAAACGACCGAGCCGCCAAACCCGCCACGCAACACATCCAACATACCAGAAATATATTATATTTCAACGCATTGCGACATTTATTTGAAGTGACGACCGATGCCCCTCGCGAAGCCGTGCAAGCAAGCCATCCCCTCATATGTGGCTTCAGGGCGTTTTCGAGCGAAGTGGATCTCGGTTCGCGTCAAGAAAACGCGTCAAAACAAAAAAGCTGCCCTTGGCCGCCCTCAACTGCCCTTGGGCTTCTTGCCGTTAGGCTTTTCCTTGAGCGCTTTCAGCGCGGCAAAGGGATGATTTTCCGGATCAGGCGCTTCAACCTCCGGTTCAAAGACCGCGTCCGCCTTGCGCGGATACGGGTCTATGCCGAGAAACAGCGCATCGGTGGCGAGCCGGCCGATGTCGATGAAGCCGCCGATGATCGGCTCCGGCGGATCCGGCGCTTCCTCATCGCCGGCCTCGGCGTCGTCGACCAGATCGGCCATTTCCGGGATCTGCTCGGGCGGCGCGAACATCACATCGATCGGCTCGATGATCTCGTTCTCGATCGGATCGAGCGTCACCACGCAGGTCTGCCCGACCCTCGCCGAAACCCTGCCGGTGACGTGGCAGCTGCCGTCGCGCTTGGGCTGCAGATCGAACGTCGCGTGCGCCGAGATCACCTCGCGCAACTCCGCGGCCTCGGCCATCGCCTTGCGCACCGCGTCGTCGGCTACGATCTCGCGATGCAGGCCGGTCTCCGGGATTTGCGCGACGTTGACGAGAACGCGCCAAGGGTCCCGCACGGCATCGGGCCGTCCTGTGGTCCCGCCGCTCATGCCGCCGTCCCCGCAGCCTGCGGCGCGGGAAAGCGCCACGCGCCCCTGGTCAGCGCCGGGAGGTCGGTGTGATCAAGCACCGCCATTGCCCCCTTGGCATAGGCGGCCAGTTCGCGCGCCTGGTCGATATTCTGGCCGTTGAGGATGTTCTTGCAGAACGACTGGGCCAGGGCCTCCTCGCTGTCGGTCAGCGCCAGGTCGTAGGCCGCGGTACGGCCGTAGAAGGCCTCGCCGAATGCCTGCATGCGCTTGGGCACCGTGAGGTCGCCGACGCCCATTTCCCGCAGGTTGTCGTCCATGTCGATGCAGAAATGATCGAACAGTGCCTGCGACAGCCCCACGCCGCCCTCGGCGGACTTTAATCGCCGCAGCACCAGCCAGAGATGCATCAGAAGCAGGTCAAAACGGCCGTTAACCGTGTCGGGAACGCCCAAGTCACGGTAAAATAACGGTTCTCGCGCCTGCGTCACGATCATGCCATAGATGGTCTCAATGGTGCTGCGCGCGGGCACCGGGGGTCTTCTGAAGTGATTGAACGGCCAAAGCATGACGGGTTCCGGCTGCCGGCCCCCCAAAGGACACCTGTTGAGCGGTCGCCCATTGGAGCGCGGCATGATTGCAATCCATTGAGCTGCCCGGTACGTCAATGCCACGGCCGATGCAAGGGGACGGATCAGTTCCGCCGATGAACCACACTCTTCCACGACAGTCTCGCGCCGCTTCCGCGCGCGGGTTCCTCACGCGCTTTCGCGCGATCGCCGTAATTGGCCTGGTCTGCGCCGCTCTCGGCGGCTGCGCCGGCGAACAATTCCAGAAGGGCTATATCCTGCCTGAAGGGGCGCTCGAGCAGATCCCGATCGGCGCGAGCCAGGATCAGGTGCTGATCGTGCTCGGCACGCCCTCGACCGTCGCAACACTGGACGGCGAGGTGTTCTATTACATCTCGCAGCGGACCTCGCGCCCGGTCGCCTTCATGAACCAGCGGGTGGTCGACCAGCGCGTGATCGCGGTTTATTTCGACAAGAACCGGCAGGTGCGCCGGCTCGCCAATTACGGCCTGAAGGACGGCAAGATCTTCGACTTCGTCAGCCGCACCACGCCGACGTCGGGCCAGGAAATGTCCTACCTCACACCGCTCTTCAAGCTGCTGAGCTTCAACTGACAGGAATCAGCTATCGCACCGCCCAAGTCCGGGATGCCCAAGTCCCGGACGCTCAAGTCCGGGACGCTCAACCAATTCTCACCCGGCTGGTGTCGATCTGCCGCCCGGTAAGGTCGGCGACGTGGCTGTCGATCAAATTCCACTCGGTGCAGGCAGCGGTGTACCAGGCCTGAATGACGATGAGGTCTGCCGCCGACGTCGCGGCCTGCAGCTTGGCGATCACGCCGCCGAGCTCACCGTCCAGAGCGGTCCAGCCGGTCCGGAGCGAATCAAGCGCGTTCTCGATCATCGCCATATCGCTCAGCACGAGCCCGGTGCTCATGGTGAGCGCGCCCAGCGTTGCGACGATCCTTTGATCGTCGCTGAGCGCCGACTGATCAGAGGCGATCTTCTGCTGGTAGCCCGATATCTCCGATTGCATGGCATTGATCTGGCCCTCGGCTTCGGCGATCGAGGCCACGCCGATGCCGGCCAGGATCAGCGACGCGCCGCCGGTCAGCGGCGCGAACACGACACCGAAGATGGTTTCGATGATGCCGCGCGTGCGCGCGGCTTTCGCCCGTGCGATCGCCTCGCGGTCGGTCTGGATTTGCACGTTGAGCAGCTTGATCTGGTTGTTGATCGCGTCGATCTCGCCCTGAATCTGCTGCTCCTGGGCCTGTACCTGCCCGACCGTGTTGCGCATCGCCTGGTCGGCCTGCAGCATCGCCTGCTCGAACGCCTGGAGCTTGCCGAGATAGTCCGCGATCTGTCCGATCATGGCCTGGATCGGCGGCTCAAGCGCCTGCATCGCGGTGATCAGTTCGGCCTTGCCGCCGGCCGAGAAGCGTTGCTCGAGCGCGGCAAACAGAGCGTCGATCTGCGGCGCGGCCGCCACAAACGCCTGCCCGGCGGCGGCAATCGTATCGAGGATGTCGGTCTGGAAATACAGCACTCCGCTGCGGCGCCAGCCGACGACCAGGTTCTCGGCGGCGCCGAGCTCCTGGTCGAGCTGATCGTACCAGGGGGAAGCGACCTCCGCGATCTCGGCCTCGATCACCGCCTGGCAGGACGAGTTGAGCAGCACGATCGCGCCCATGCTCGCGTCGATCTCCGCATTCGTCGCCGCACCGCTGAAAGGCATCTCGTCTCCCCTCTGTTACGCAGCCCTGCCGGGGATTCCGATCGGGGCGGTCGCCAGCTTCTGCGCGAACTGCGTGGCAGCGGCCCATTCGGCCTGCGTGGCCGCGCCGAAAGTGTTGGCCGCGAACGTGCCCAGCGTGACCTTGCCCGCCCTAAGCTCCGCCAATGCATCGCGCATCGCATTCCGAAGCTCGCCCCAGGCACCGATGAGCTCACGCAGATGCGCCAGTGCATCGCCGGTCGAGCCCAGCACCTGCTCGGCGGCAGACAGCGCAAGCGCCGCTGCGGCTTTTGCGTCAGGCGATTGGTCCGCCGCCGCGCGCAGCGCAGCATCGCGGGCATGCATGGTCTCTCCCCATGCATTGATCGTTGCGAGCCTCGTTTCGAGGCCGGCGACGGTTACGTGCAATGACTGATCCAGTGGGCCGGTGAGTTCGAGCCCGACTTCAACGAAGGGATCGCCTGCGCCCCGCGCATCCGGATGATCAGCCGCAATCGAGCTGACCTGTGAAGAGATCGCCGAAAACGTCGTGCCATGGTTGATGACCAGCACCAGAACTGCGCCGGTGACATCAGGCGCGATATTGTCGATCCACTTCTGCGCCTGCGCCTTGGCGGCATCGAGCTTGCTGTTGAGGTCGTCGAACCAGTCGGGTTTTGGCGACGGCGGGATCAGCGGCGCGTTGAGCAAACCATGGCAGGCTGCAGTGACCGCGGCGAGACCCTCGAAGCTCGCCTTGGACGCAGAAGTTAGCCTGCCCAAGCCGCCCACATCCGGTTCGCCGCCTGGCTTGTCGTTCGACATGACGAATTCCTTTCAAGCAAGGCGGGCACCGCCGGCAGGCGGCGGTGCCCGCGAGATGATCAAGCGGCTTTGCCGTCCATCGCCAGTTCCTTGGCCGGATATGAAACGGGGGCATTGACCAGCCCCTGCGCAAACGACGTCGCATCGGCCCATTCCGAGGCTGCAGCGGTGGTGAAAGCACCCGCCACGATGGTGCTGAGCGCCGCTTCAGCCGATTCAAGCTTCGCCAGCACGCCCTGCAGTTCGCCCTGGAACACAGTCCAGCTGGTGCGGAAGTCGGACAGCGCGTTGCTGGCGTCGGTGATGTACTGGATCGCCTGGCTCGAGGCGGAGCCCAGCCCCTGCAGGGCGACCATCTGACGCTTGTCGTCGTCCAGCTCCTTCTGGTCCTGGGCGATCTCGTCGAATTGCTTGTTGATCTTGCTCTGCATGACGCCCCACGTCACGGCGCCACCGACGACCAGCAAGCCGCCGGTGCCGGCAACAAGGAGGCTGGCGCCGCCCGTTTCAGGCGCGAGCGCGATACCCACCACCAGGAGAAGCAATCCAATGGCGATGCCGCCGGCGGACGCCGCGATCGCGATATTCTCGTTATGAATGGTGTCGTTGAGCACCTTGATCGCTTCGTTCATCTTGCTGATGTCGGCGCTTAGATCCGCTTCCGCCTTCTGAATGCTGACCGCACCCGAGGTCAGGGCGTCGTGCGACGCCTGCATCAGGTCGCCCCAGTTCTTCATCAGCGTCTGTGTGGTGTTGGCATTGGTGACGATGACCTGCACCGACTGCTCCAGCGCGGCAACCAGCTCATGAACCTGCTTGACGTAGGGGTTATCGGCGCCTTGTGCGTCCGGGTGTGCGTTAACGATCGACTGGATCGTGCCGGTGATGGCCGAATAGGTCGTGCCGTAGTTGATGACCTGCACCGGAACGCCGCCGGTGACGCTGGGCCCGATATTGTCGATCCAGTCCTGCGCGTGCGTCTTGGCGACGTCGAGCTTGCTGTTGAGATCGTCGAACCAACTCGGCTTGGGCGACGGCGGCACGAACACCGTGTTCAGGATGCCGTGACACGCCTGGGTGATCAATGACAAGATTACGAAGGCCGATTGGGTTTGGGTCTCGAGCTTGGTGGTCGCCGCCAATTTCGGCGCTGCTTTTACTTTCAGTTTTGCTAGTGCCATCATGATCTCTCTCCTGCTCGGTGCTAGGTTGCGATTGGGTGCTGCGGATCCAGGGTCACAGGCGGCCCGACCGTGGTCTTGGTCGCCGGTATTGCGATTGCGAACTTGCTGATCGCCTGCCAGTTCGCGTTCGCGATCGGGATGGTGAAGATGTCGAAATAGGTCGCCGGGTCGGCGCCGGCTTGAAGCGCCTGGATCGCCTGCTGCACCTTGTCGCGCTCGGTGCTCCACATCGTTACGATCTGGGGCATCACGTCGACGATGCGTCCGAATGTCAGCTCGAGATTGTAGAGCAGCCGCAGCACGAGCTTGGTGCCGGCGGCAGCCTGCGCCTCCTCGCTCGCCTCGATCTGGAGCTTGGCGATCTGCTGCAAGGTCTCGCCGACCGCGGCGGTCTTGGTGATGATGTCGTAATAGAATTTTCCGACGGTGAAGGCGGCGGCGGCCATCCCGAGGAAGGAGAAGGATTCGCCGACCCCGGTGGCGACGTTGTAGAGTGTCTTCACCGTGGTCGTGACCACGCTCTGGCCGGTGCTGATGTCGCCCGCGGTGATGGAATCCTGGAGCGAGCCGACCAGATCCTCAAGACGCGTGAGCTGCGCGGCGATCTTGACCATCTGCTGCTCTTCGTCCTGCAGCTCGGCCCACCCCGCATTGATGCTGCTCTCCAGCAACGGCTGGATGTTCTTGAAAGCCTGATAGTGGCCTTGCAGCGCCGTCGCCGCGATGTTCGTGGCGTCGATCGACTTGTTGAGCTGGCTGAGCAGAACCTCCTTCAGCAACTTGATCCACTGATCGCTTGTGGTGGCCTTGGCATCGGCCACACCGGCGAAGGCGCTGCCATAGTTGCTGAACTGCGTCAGCACCGGTCCCCAGACCGAGGGCTTGTCCTCGATCCATTTCGCGCCGGCCTGCCCCAACATGCCGACCCGGTTGCGCACCGGCGCCAGCCAGTCGGGGTCCTTCACCAGCACGCCGATGGTCGTGCCGCTCGCGCTGATCGAATAGCTGTCGAGCCGCAATATCTCGTTGAACGCCTGGGCCAGCAGGCTGTTGGCGACGTTGATCGATGGGCTGAGCATGGTCAGGATATCTTCAGGAATGGATCGAAGGTCATGGCCTTGCCGTCCATGGTCAGCACGCAGGAATATTGCTGGTTGCCCTTGAAGCCCTGGGCTTCGACCCGGCCGGACCAATAAGTGCCGTCTGGCGTGGTCACCGACTGCGGAACGCAGATCTTGTCGTTGATCATCTGGCCGGTGAACTGGGTGATGTTCACGTCGCTGGATGGCGACACCCCGACCACGCTCCAGTTCAGGACCTGACCATCCTTGACCGCGGTGTAGAGCTCCGCCTGCCCTTCGATGCCCGAGCCCGCGTGTTTGTTGGTGTCGATCATATATACGTTGTCCTGAAGGTTGCCGGAGGCGAGCGCGCCTTCGACATCCGCCACGATCAACACATCGACTTGACTCAATGCGGCTGCTGCACGCTCTGTTTTATCTGCACTCACGCTGCTGCTCCCTGCGTTAGACGACCTTGATGGATGAGTTGAGCGTCATTGACCTTCCACCGATCGACAGGGCGATCGTGTAAGAAAGGGACGCGAATTGACCGTGGGATTCGACCCGGCCGGACCACACATCCGGGTTGCCCACCTGCGGAGCCGGCTTGCAGACCGACGTGGAGATCATTTGACCGGAGAAGCCGGTGATCGACACCTGGCCCGTGGGGCTGACGGGAGTGACGCTCCAGTTCACGACCTGGCCGTCCTGCACGACGGTGTTGAGCGTCGGCGTTCCCTCGTTCCACGACCCGAGATAGCCGTTGTTGTCAACCAGAAATGAATTATCGACAGCCGATCCGCTGGAGAGCGCGCCCTCGGTATCAACAACGATCAGTGCGTCGACTGTTCCCATCGCTATTCGATCCAAAAATACGAGGTGTCGTTAGCGCCTGCGCCAATCGCTTGGCAGCAAAGCACTGTTACAATTTTCGACTTTATTTGTTAGAAAATACTTCTCTAGGTTGTCACACCCTGAGGTAGTATGCATGCACAGAGGCAGAGCGCAAGAACGATTCTCGTTCAACACGAAAAGTTGGTCATCGGCTTCACATGCGCGCTCAATTTAGAACCAATGCAACGCTGCGATAGCAAAACAGAGCGGCGTAGCTCCCTCGCGCGATTTCGATTTGTCGTGCTTCGACCGAGCGACTGCTCCAATCAATTTATAGTTGCTCGCAATATATTCACACGCTCGCAGCGATGCTCGTGCTACGCTCGCTATGAGCCCGATCATGCCAATCGGCTCTTCAAGGGCTCTCGTCAGCCTTCATTCAGCAGGGAGATCAACGTCATGGGCTTTTATGGACCGGAACCTTTCGATAGCGCACAGGCCGTTTATGTCTGGACGGGCTTGGGCGCGCCGGGATTCTTCTCCGTCACCGTCAAGGGGAACGCCCCGAATTTCACATCAGGAATCAAGCTCATCCGCGACGAGCAATGGGTCGGTGGTCTCGCCATCAGGGTGATGGGATGGACCGGTCCGCTCGGCCAAGGCACCAAGCCCTACACGGTGAAAGGGTCTTTCCCCGGATCCTTCCTCAAGGAGATCGTGATTATCGGAAGCAACAAGACCGAAGTCATCAAGGTGAGCGAAATCCCGTTCACCAACGACGAAGCCTTCGCCAAGAACGCCGACGCGCTGGTGTAACCGCGCCACCGACCTGAAGCAGGCCTGCGCCAGGTCTGCTACGCCAGGTCTGCTGGCGCCAAGTCGTCCGCTTGCCGGACAGCCGCGCCATGCCTACGCTCCCTGCAAAATAAAATCATGCAGGGAGCGAAGTCGTGACCAGGGGATTGACCAAGGGATATCTTTCTCGCCGAGGAGTACTTGCGGGGGCTGCGGCCCTTTCGACGGCAGCGATCCTGCCGCGCGCCAGTCTTGGTGCCGGCGACTGGCGGCCGTCTGAGACGGTTCGGATCATCGTGCCGGCGGCAGCCGGCGGCTCCACCGATGTGATGGGGCGGCTGCTCGCCGCGCATCTGCAGCCGATCTGGGGCCAGTCGGTGGTGGTCGAGAATCGCTCCGGCGCCGGCGGCACCATCGGCACATCGGAGGTCGCGCGCGCCAAGGGCGACGGCCACACCATCCTGATCGGCAATCCCGGCCCCAACGCGATCGCCTTCAGCATCTTCAGGAACCTGACCTACAAGGCCGACCAGCTGCAGGCCGTCTCCAACATGATCCGGATCCCGAACATCGTCTCGGCGCATCCATCGACCGGCATCAAGTCGATCCCCGAATTGATCGCCTATCTGAAGAACAACCCCGACAAGCTCACCTACGGCTCATCCGGCACCGGACAGAGCCCTCACCTCACCGGCGCCTGGTTCCTGCAACTCACCGGGCTGAAGATGACGCACGTACCGTTCCGCGGCGCCGGCCCGGCGCTGCAGGCCGGGCTCGCCGGCGACATCCAGATCCTGTTCGATAATCTCTATCCGTCGCTGCCGCAGGTGCAGGACGGTAAACTGAACGGGCTCTGCGTCACCACGACCGAGCGCAGCGAATCCGCACCCGACCTGCCGACGATGCGCGAGGGCGCGCCGGAGCTGGCAAAATTCGACGTCTCGTCCTGGTTCGGCGTGTTCCTGCCGAAGACCGCGCCGGCGCCCGTGCTCGACGAGTTGAACCGGCAGATCAAGGCGATGCTGGAGCGCGACGACATCAAGAAGAATGTCGCCGGCATGGGCGCGCGTGCCGACTACGGCACGCCGCAGCAGTTCTCCGATTTCGTCGATGCGGAAACCAAGAAGTTCGCCGCGATCATCGAGAAGGAAGGCTTGCAGATGGAGGTGAAGTGAGCTGGCTGCCCGGGTGCGGCGCCGGGGTCTTGAACCAGTTGAAGATGAGGAGGACCGCCGCGGCCAGCCCGACGGCGAGCATCGTCCGAGGCTGGTAGGAACCGACCCTGTTGATACCGACCTGCAGCTTGCCGCAGCTTGGACAAACGTCGACACCCATCGGCATCTCGCTGCCGCACTGGTTGCATTTGGTCATCTCGAACTTCATAGCGGAAAACCCCCGGCCTGCACCGCAGGTTTGTCGCAGATCATGTGCCGGGGGTTCAGTACACGCGGATCGCCCCGGCGTCGCTGCGAGGAACGACGGCGCCGTGGGGCGGATTAGCCTACCGAGTCCGCGCGAAGCGCGGCCCGCTGACAGGCTCAGGCGTAATCCGCCGCCGCGGTCAGACCTATTGGCGGATTACGCATCGCTAGTCCGCCCTGCGATTTCTACGAAGACTTGTTGATCTTCTTGATCTTGGCGTCGGTTGCTTCAATCGACATCGCCAGTTCCAGGATCGCCTTCGACAGCAGCTCGATGGCCTCCTTCTGATCCTGCGACTTGGAGGCGCGGAGCGCATAGTTCCGTGCGGATGAGAGCGACATCGATTGATCTCCGTTTTGTTGGCATCTGGTTCTCGGCGGATATCGTTGGCGGATAGCCGATCAATTCGGCAGTACACCGAACGAAGTCCCTGCAAAACAAGAACCCCGCGGCTCGCACCGCGGGGTTCTGCATTCAATCTGGTTGCGTGCTTAGTGCGCCAAAATCGCCAGCAGCAGCAGTGCCACGATGTTGGTGATCTTGATCATCGGGTTCACCGCCGGGCCCGCCGTGTCCTTGTAGGGATCGCCGACGGTGTCGCCGGTCACCGCGGATTTGTGGGCGTCAGAGCCCTTGCCGCCGTAGTGACCGTCCTCGATGTACTTCTTGGCGTTGTCCCAGGCGCCGCCGCCCGAGGTCATCGAGATCGCGACGAACAGGCCGGTGACGATGACGCCGAGCAGCATGGCGCCGACCGCGGAGAATGCCGCCGACTTACCGGCCGCGCCGCCGCCCGCGATCGCATAGATCACGAAGTAGACGAAGATCGGCGACAGCACCGGCAGCAGCGACGGGATGATCATCTCCTTGATCGCCGCCTTGGTCAGCAGGTCGACCGCCTTGCCGTAATCCGGCTTGTCGGTGCCCTGCATGATGCCGGGCTTCTCGCGGAACTGACGGCGCACCTCTTCAACGATTGCGCTGGCGGCGCGTCCCACCGCCGTCATGCCCATCGCGCCGAACAGATACGGCAGCAGGCCGCCAAACAGCAGACCAACCACGACGTAGGGGTTGTTGAGCGAGAAGTCCGGATTGACGCCCTTGAAGTAGACGTGGTTGGCGGAGTCGCTGATGAAGAATTTGAGGTCCTGGTTATAGGCCGCAAACAGCACCAGCGCACCGAGACCGGCGGAGCCGATCGCATAGCCCTTGGTCACCGCCTTGGTGGTGTTGCCGACCGCGTCGAGCGCGTCGGTCGACTTGCGCACTTCCTTCGGCAGGCCCGCCATTTCGGCGATGCCGCCGGCGTTGTCGGTGACCGGACCGAAGGCGTCGAGCGCGACGATCATGCCGGCCAGCGCCAGCATGGTCGCGGTCGCGATCGCGATCCCGAACAGGCCGGCCAGGCTGTAGGTGACGAGGATGCCGGCGATGATGACGATCGCGGGCAAGGCTGTCGCCTCCATCGAGATCGCGAGGCCCTGGATCACGTTGGTGCCGTGACCCGTGACGGACGCCGCCGCGATCGACTTCACCGGGCGGTAGTCGGTACCGGTGTAGTACTCGGTGATCCAGATGATCAGGCCGGTGACGACCAGACCGACCACGCCGCACTCGAACAGCGCCATGCCGGTGTAGTCGACGCCATCGAGCTTGCCGAAGCCGATCAGCCAATTGATGACGAGCGCGACGCCGACCAGCGACAGCACGCCGGTGGCGATCAGGCCCTTGTAGAGGGCGCCCATGATCGACTGGCTGGCACCGAGCTTGACGAAGAAGGTTCCGATGATCGAGGTGATGATGCAGATGCCGCCGATCGCGAGCGGCAGCGTCATCATGTTCACCAGGATCGGTGTCTTGGCGAAGAAGATCGCGGCGAGCACCATGGTGGCGACCGCGGTCACCGCATAGGTCTCGAACAGGTCCGCCGCCATGCCGGCGCAGTCGCCGACATTGTCGCCGACGTTGTCGGCGATGGTGGCCGGGTTGCGCGGATCGTCCTCGGGGATGCCGGCCTCGACCTTGCCGACGAGGTCGCCGCCAACGTCAGCACCCTTGGTGAAGATGCCGCCGCCGAGACGGGCGAAGATCGAGATCAGCGAGGCGCCGAAGCCAAGCGCCACCATGGCGTCGACCACGGTACGGCTGCCCGCCTCCAGACCCATGAACTTGACCAGGATCATGAAGTAGATGGTGACGCCGAGCAGCGCGAGACCGGCAACCAGCATGCCGGTGATCGCGCCCGCCTTGAAGGCGAGTTCGAGGCCGCCGGCGAGCGAGGTGGTCGCCGCCTGCGCGGTGCGGACGTTGGCGCGCACCGAGACGTTCATGCCGATGAAGCCGGCCGCACCCGACAGGATGGCGCCGATCGCAAAGCCGATCGCCACCAGCAGGCCGAGGAAGTAGGCCAGCACCACGAAGATCACGATACCGACGATGCCGATCGTGGTGTACTGCCGCCGCAGATAGGCCTGTGCGCCCTCGCGCACCGCGGCCGCGATTTCCTGCATGCGGGCATTGCCCGCATCCGCGTTCAAGACCGACTGCGTCGCCCAGATCGCGTAGACGATGGAAAGCGCCCCGCAGAGCACAATCAACCATAAAGCTGTCATGTTGCCTCAGATCCTTGATGTAACCCCCGCGCCTTCTTATGCCGCTAGGGGGCGGCAGGCGCTTATTTTGCGAGGACAATCCTCCCCAAGAACGGATTGCCTCAAATCGGGCGCGACCTTGCCAAAATCGTTACCGCTGTGCAACGCCACCTGTGGCCGAAAACGCCGATATCGGCAGCTATTTAGAAGGAAAGTCGGCGCCTTCCGGCAGTAATTCTAGAAATGGCTGTAGGACAGCCGCTTCAGCACCAGTTCCCTGCCCTGTCCATCGAGGAAGCTTGGCGGTGACGTGCCTGCAATGAGGCCGCCGATGGCGGTCACCGCGACCTTGGCCTGCCGTGCCTCCCGCACAAAGGCATCCGCGCGATCGCCCGGGACTGCGCACAGGATCTCGTAATCGTCGCCGCCGGCCACCAGGGTCTCGAACCCGATCGCCTTGCGCGCGAGCAGCCCCGCGGCCGCTGATGACAACGGGATGCTCGGCGCGTTGATCACAGCCGTCACGCCACTGGCTGCGCAAAGCTTGGCCAGATCGCCGGCGAGACCATCGGACACGTCCATCGCCGCGCTGGCGTGGGCGCGGACGGCATTGGCCAACGCGTTGCGCGGCTGCGGCACACGGTAGCGGGCGGCAAGAAAATCCCGGCCGGTGGCATCGTGCGCCAGATCAGCCGCGACCGGACCGCCCTGGAGCACATCGAGGCCGAGCGCGGCATCGCCGATCGTGCCGGTCACGAACAGGCGGTCGCCGGCCTTTGCCCCCGCGCGGTGCACCATCTTGCCCTGCGGCAGCCGGCCGAACGCGGTGATCGAGATCATCAGCGGCCCCGGCGTCGACACCGTATCGCCGCCTAGCAGCGGGCAGCCGTAATGGGCGGCGTCCTCGCCGATCGCCCAGGCAAACGGCTTGAGCCAGGCCTCCTCGGCGCGGCGCAGCGCCAGCGTCAGCACGAAGCCCGCCGGCGCCGCGCCCTTTGCCGCGATGTCGGAGAGGTTCACCCGCAGCGCCTTGCGCGCCAGCGTGTCGGGCGGATCGTCGGCAAGGAAGTGCACGCCCTCGACGATGGCATCGGTGGTGACCACGATGTCCTCGCCGGCCGCCCGCAGCGCAGCGGCGTCATCATCGAGCCCGAACGCACCCGGATCGCTCGCCAGCGGCTTGAAATAGCGCGCGATGAGGGAATCTTCGCCGGAGGTCTGCGATTTGTCCTGTGTCACGACCGAAGACCCGTCATCCTGAGGTGCGAGCGGAGCGAGCCTCGAAGGATGCACGGCCCCAGCCGGGCCGTCGCCCTTCGAGACGGCCGCTGCGCGGCCTCCTCAGGGTGACGGCTAGACAGAGGCATGGCTTCCCTCTACCCGCGCACAAACTCATCGCCGCGGAACTGGCGCGCGATCTGGTCGAGCACGGCGTTGACCATGCCGGTCTCGTCCTTCTCGACGAAGGCGTGCGCGACGTCGACATATTCGGACACCACGACGCGGCCCGGCACGTCCTTGCGATGTTCGAGCTCGTAGGAACCGGCGCGCAGCACCGCGCGCAAAATCGCGTCGATCCGCTTCAGCGGCCAGCCCTTCGACAGCGCCTCGTCGATCAGGGGATCGAGCTTGGCCTGGTCGCGCACCACGCCGGAGACGACATCGCGGAAGAACGCCGCTTCCGCCGGCAGATATTTCTCGCCCTCGACCTCGTTGCCGAGCCAGTGGCTCTCGAACTCGGCGAAGATGTCGTTGATGCCCGCACCGCCAATGTCCATCTGGTAGAGCGCCTGCACGGCGGCGAGCCGCGCGGCGCCGCGCCGGTTGGCTTTCCGGTCGGGGGCTTTCGCGGGCTTCTTGCTGTCAGCCATGGTCAGGCCTTTGCCAGGCGGCGTTTGATCCGCAGCATCGCAATCGCCGCGCGCGCCGCGTCGCCGCCCTTGTTCAACTCGCTGGCGCGCGCCCGTGCCCAGGCCTGCGCCTCGGTGTTGACGGTGAGGATGCCGTTGCCGAGCGGGAATTTCCGGCTCACGGCCAGATCCATCAATCCGCGCGAGGACTCCTGCGAGACGATCTCGAAATGGATGGTGTCGCCGCGCACCACGCAGCCGAGCGCGATCGCCGCGTCATAGGGCTTGCCATTCGCCGCCGCCGCATCGATCGCAATCGCGATTGCAGCCGGAATCTCCAGCGCGCCCGGCACCGTGATCAAGTCATGGGTCGCACCCGCGGTCTTCAGCTCGGCGAGCGCACCTTCCAGCAGCGCATCCTGGATGTCGTCGTAAAACCGTGCCTCGACGATCAGCACGCGAGCGCCTGTGATGTCGGTCTGGTCCTTCAGGGGTGCGCGCCGCGCGTCAGCCATTGCAATACCAATCGGAACTTGGGGAAGAGTTGTGCTGCGTTTTAGGCGCAGCGGACGGCAAAGCCAAGGGCAATAGCGGCCCGGATGTCACCGCAAACAGCCCGATTTTTCAGGTCGGCTTGGCTAACAACGCATGGGCCATCGGGCTGGAATTGCCCCGGCCGGACAACCAAGTAACCACGTCGGTCTTGGTTGCAACGCCCGGCGAAGCCGGGACTATTTCATCTCCGACAGCCGTGCCGCGTAGCGGGCCATCAGATCGACCTCGATATTGACCTCGCTGCCGGCCTTCCAGCCGCCCAGGGTGGTGACGGCGAGCGTGTGCGGGATGATCAGCACCGAAAACGTGACGTCGTCGACCGTATTCACGGTCAGCGACACGCCGTCCAGCGTGACCGACCCCTTCGCCGCGATGAAACGCGCCAGTTCGCGCGTGGTTCGAAGCTCGAACCGCGCCATGTCGGGCAGATCGTCGCGCTTGACGATGGTGGCGATGCCGTCGGCATGCCCGGCCACGATGTGACCGCCGAGTTCGTCGCCGATCTTGAGCGCCCGCTCGAGATTAAGCCGACCGCCCTGCGCCCAGTGCTTGGCGGTGGTCATGCCGAGCGTCTCGGCCGCGGCATCGACGTCGAACCAGGTCTTGCCATCCGCGGTGCCGGAGGCGACCACAGTGAGGCAGACGCCATTGCAGGCGATCGAGGCGCCGTCGGCGATCGTGGTCTGGTCGTAGTCGCAGGCAATCCGCATCCGGTGCAGCTGCCCCTGCGCCACCGGCTTCAGGCTGGTGATCTCACCGATATCGGTGACAATTCCGGTAAACATTACGCACGCTCGTAGATAGTGAGACTGTCGTTATCGAGGGTTTCGCTAGCACGAACCTTGAAGCCCGGCGACTGCGTGATTGCGTCGAGCGGCAATGCGTCCAGCGCGGGAACGCCTTCGGCGCCGATCGTACCAGGTCCGCGCAACAGCCAGATTTCATCGACAAGGCCGGCTGCGACGAAAGAATTTGCCACGCGCGAGCCGCCTTCGACCAAAAGCCGCGTGATGCCCTTCTCCGCCAGCACATGCAACACCGCCGGCAGGTCGAGCCCCGGCTGCGCGCTGGAAGCAACGCGGATCACCTCTGCCCCGGCAGCACCGAGCTTCATGGCCGCCGGCGCCTCCGCAAGATCAGAGGTCATCACCCAGAGCGGCGTTTCGCGCGCGCTATGCACAAGTCGGCTGTCGCCCGAGATGCGCAACGCGCGATCGAGCACCAGCCGCACCGGCGAGCGCGCCGTCATGCCGGGCAACCGGCAGGTCAGCAGCGGATCGTCGGCTCTGACCGTGCCGATACCGACAAGGATCGCATCACTTTGCGCGCGGAGCAGATGCACGCGCCTCCGTGCCGCCTCGCCGGTGATCGCAACCGGTCGGTGGCCGCCGGCTGCGATCTTGTCGTCGGCGGATACCGCGAGCTTGAGGATCACGTGCGGGCGCTTGTCGCGGACGCGGCGGAAGTGTCCGGCATGGTCGCGCGCGGCCTCCGCCGCACACAGCCCGACATCGACCGCAATCCCGGCGGCGCGCAGCTTGGCGTGGCCCTTCCCCGCGACTTCCGGGTTGGGGTCCTCGATCGCGGAGACCACGCGGGCGAGCCCGGCCGCGACCACGGCATCCGCACAAGGCGGCGAGCGGCCGAAATGCGAGCAGGGTTCGAGCGTGACATAGAGCGTCGCGCCACGCGCGGCCTCTCCGGCGCGCCGGAGCGCCTCGACCTCGGCATGGGGGCGGCCGCCCGGCTGGGTCCAGCCGCGGCCGACGATCACGCCGTCCTTGACGATAACGGCGCCGACCGCCGGATTAGGCCAGGTCCGCCCGAGCCCGCGGCGGCCAAGCACCAGCGCAAGCTGCATGAAGCGCAGATCAGCGGCCTTGGCCGTCTCCTTGGCCTGTTTGGCTTTCTGCCCGAGCTGCTCTTCCAGAATCCGGAAGATCATTTTCGCAACGTCGCGACCCGCGGGTCCTCTTCGCCGGTCAGCTCGTCGAGCACGGCCTCGAAGTCCTTGGCCTCGCGGAAATTACGATAGACCGAGGCGAAGCGCACATAGGCGACGTCGTCGAGCTGGCGCAGATGCTCCATCACGATCTCGCCGATCGCCTCCGAGGAGACCTCCGCCTCGCCGCCGCTTTCGAGCTCGCGCACGATCGTCGACACCATCTTCTCGACCCGCTCGGACTCCACCGGGCGCTTGCGCAAGGAGATCTGCAGCGAGCGCACCAGCTTGTCGCGATCGAACGGCACGCGGCGGCCGTTGCGTTTGATGACGGTCAGCTCGCGCAGCTGCACCCGCTCGAAGGTCGTGAAGCGAAAGTTGCAGGCCATGCAGACGCGCCGCCTGCGGATGACGGCGGAGTCCTCGGTCGGACGCGAGTCCTTGACCTGCGTATCGAGAGAGTTGCAGCTCGGACAACGCATTCGACGAGACCCTTACGAGCGAACTCTACTAGTAGATCGGGAAGCGATCGGTCAGCGCCTTGACGCGTTCCTTGATCGCGGCCTCGACCAGCGGCGCCTTGCCGTCCGGCGACTGCGCCAGCGCGTTGAGCACTTCCGCGATCATGCCGCCGACCTGCTTGAACTCGGCGACGCCGAAGCCGCGCGTGGTCGCAGCCGGCGTGCCGAGACGCAGGCCCGAGGTGACGAACGGCTTTTCGGGATCGAACGGGATGCCGTTCTTGTTGCAGGTGATGGCGGCGCGCACCAGCGCCTTCTCCGAGATGTTGCCCTTCAGCCCCTTCGGCCTGAGGTCGACCAGCATCAGATGGTTGTCGGTGCCGCCGGAGACGATGTCGAGACCGTGGCTGCGCAGCGTCTCCGCCAGCGCCTTGGCGTTCTCGACCACGTTCTTGGCGTAGACCTTGAAGTCGGGCCGCAGCGCTTCCGCGAACGCCACCGCCTTGGCCGCGATCACGTGCATCAGCGGGCCGCCCTGCAGGCCGGGGAAGATCGCCGAGTTCAGCTTCTTGGCCAGCGTCTCGTCATTGGTGAGGATCAGGCCGCCGCGCGGACCGCGCAGCGACTTGTGCGTCGTCGTGGTGGTGACGTGGGCGTGCGGCACCGGCGAAGCATGCACGCCGCCGGCGACGAGGCCCGCGAAATGCGCCATGTCGACCAGCAGATACGCGCCTACGCTGTCGGCGATCTCGCGGAAGCGCTTGAAGTCCCAGGCGCGCGAATAGGCCGAGCCGCCGGCGATGATCAGCTTCGGCTTGACCTGCTCGGCCTGCTTCTGGACCTCATCCATGTCGATCAGCTGGTCCTCGCGGCGCACGGTGTAGTGCGCGGCCTTGAACCACTTGCCGGACATGTTGACCGGCGAGCCGTGGGTAAGATGGCCTCCGGCCGCGAGGTCGAGACCCATGAAGGTGTCGCCGGGCTGCAGCAGCGCCAGAAACACCGCCTGGTTCATCTGGCTGCCGGAGTTCGGCTGGACGTTGGCGAAGCCGGCGCCGAACAGCTTCTTGGCGCGCTCGATCGCCAGCGTCTCGGCGACATCGACCCATTCGCAACCGCCGTAGTAGCGCGCGCCCGGATAACCCTCCGCGTATTTGTTGGTCATCACCGAGCCCTGCGCCTCCAGCACGGCGCGGCTCACGATGTTTTCCGAGGCGATCAGCTCGATCTCATGGCGTTGCCGGCCGAGCTCGCCCTTGATCGCGGCAGCGATCTCGGGATCGGCCTCGGCGAGACCAGCCGTGAAGAAGGAATCGGGCGCGGAAGCGGTTTTGGAGGACGAAGTCATCGGCGAAATATCTCCACCGCCGCAAGCCCTTAGGCAGGATGCGGACGGTCACGAGTGGCGGTCGAAGCTGGTTTCAGAGCGTTATCACATCGCCCCAAAATGGCCAAGCGGTTGCGGTCCCCGGCGGTCAATTATGCCAGATATGGTGGGGATGGCGGGGATTGCCAGCAACCGGGCCGGCCCCCGCCGTCCGGTTCCAGGCGCTCCGGCGGGGCATGGTTGCGCCGCCCCGTGAGAGCGGACGAGACGCCCCCTGCCGGATTGCCCGAACGTGCGGACTGACGACTCCGGTGCTCGTCTGCCCGAACTGTTCGTCACCCTCGCGCGTCGCGAGACACGAACACCACATGCACGCGACTTGCGAACCTCTCGATCACAACGCCCGCGATGGCGATGCATCGAGTCAACGCGACGATGTCTCACGCGACGATTTTGAATCGTTCGATGTTTGAATCGTTCAACACTGGATCGATTCAAGGCACTCACGCGACGCGTGCAATTGTCTGTCGCACTCCGTTGTCTCGCGGTCACACACACGCGCATTGCGCACAGCTTCGATAGCTTCTAACCGCGCGCGGGCTATTCCCGAAAATCATCGTGATAACGACTCGCTCGAGAATTTTTTACGGAGCGTGGAATAAATGTCGTGCAGGTGGATTGGGTCGAGGCAGCTCGCTGTTTCGGCAACGGTGGTGCTTTCGCTTGTTGGTGCGGACGAGGTCTTCGCCCAGACGCAATTGCCGTCCGTGACCGTCGAGGCGCCGCACCGGCAATCGGCGAGATCGCAGCAACAGTCCTCACAACGCACTGCGCGTGCGCGAAGTGCCGCGCGCCGTGCCACGACCGCGCCTTCGGGAGCACAGCCGCAGATCGCGGAGCAAGCCGCCGGCGCAGGCGGCGGACACGAACGCGCCAACGGTCCGGTCATCGGTTATCTGGCGCGGCAGAGTTCAAGCGGCACCAAGACCAGCACGCCGATCATCCAGACGCCGCAATCGGTGACGGTGATCAGCGCCGAGCAGATCCGCGACCAGAAGATCGTCAGCAAGTTCGACGAGGTGCTGCGCTATACGCCGGGCGTGGTCGGCGGCACCTACGGCGCCGACTTCCGCAACGACTGGTTCCTGATCCGCGGCTTCCCCGCGCAGAACGAGTCACTGTTCCTCGACGGCCTGCAGCTGTTCTACACCTCCTATGCGAGCTGGAAGCTGCAGCCCTTCAATCTCGAACGCGTCGAGGTGCTGCGCGGCCCGTCCGGCATCCTGTACGGCGGCTCGGCGCCGGGCGGCCTCGTCAACGCGATCAGCAAGCTGCCGTCGGCCGAACCAATCCGCTACATCGAGACCGGCATCAACAATTTCGGCAACGCCTATACCCAGTTCGACATCGGCGGCGCGACGGCGCAGCCCGGCGGCGGGCAAGTGCAGTACCGCCTCGTCGGCCAGGCCCAGGGCGGCGGCACCCAGACCGACTATGTCTACGACAACAATTTCTTCTTCGCCCCGTCGGTGACCTGGCGGCCCGACGCCGACACCAGCCTCACCGTGTTCGGCATGGCCTCACACAGCAACACCCGCGCGCTGAACTTCCTGCCCTATGTCGGCACCGTCACCAACGCACCGTTCGGCCGGATTCCGACCAGCCTGTTCGTCGGCGATCCCAGCGTCGACCAGTTCCGTCGCGACCAGGAGATGGTCGGCTACCAGTTCCAGAAGAGCATCTCCGACAGCGTGGACTTCCGCCAGAACGCACGCATGGCGCATGTCGACGTCTATTATGCCGGCCTCTACGGGCTCGGCTACGCGACGACGCCGGCCGCCGCCGACATCACGCGCGGCAATTTCTACACCCGCGGCATCGCCACCCAACTCAACCTCGACAACCAGCTCGAATATCGCTTCTCGACCGGCGCGCTGCAGCACACCGCGCTCGCCGGCGTCGATCTGAAATATTACGGCATCGACGACCGCCAGGGCTTTGGCATGGGCACGAACCTCAACCTGCTCAATCCGATCTACGGCACCAATCTGCCGTATAGCGGCCCGCTGTATCAGAACGCCTATCTCACCCAGGGCATGGCCGCCGTCTATCTGCAGGACCAGGTCAAGCTCGACCGCCTGACCGTGGTGCTGTCGGGACGCCAGGATTGGGTCGATCTCAACAACAACAACCGGATCGGCACTTCGCAGAGCCGCGACGATAGCAAGTTCTCCGGCCGCGTCGGCGCGATCTACAATTTCGACTTTGGCGTTGCGCCCTATGTCTCCTACATGACCGGCTACAATCCGGTGATCGGCACCAATGCGGCCGGTCAATTGCTGCTGCCGGAAACCTCCGAGCAGACCGAGGTCGGCGTCAAGTACGAACCGGTCGGGCTCAACGCACGGTTCGGCGTCGCGCTGTTCGACCTGAAGCGCAAGAACGCGCTGACCACCGATCCGAACAACACCCTGTTCCAGACCCAGAACGGCGAGGTCACCTCGCGCGGCGTCGAGCTCGAGGCGGTCGCGAATATCACGCGCGACTTCAAGCTCGTTGCGAGCTACACTAATTATGAGCTGTTCGTCAGCAAGGACCTCAACCCCGCGCTGATCGGCACCGTGCCGACCAACACGCCCCGGCAGCTCGCCTCGGTCTGGACCGACTACACCTTCAGCGACGGCCCGCTGCGCGGCTTCGGCCTCGGCGGCGGCATCCGTTACGTCGGCTCGTCCTTTGCGGACCAGGCGAACACCGCGCGTGTCCCCGCCTTCGTGCTGGGCGATCTTGCCCTGCATTACGAATGGGACAACCACTGGCGCGCGGCGCTCAACGTCGTGAACGTCACGGACAGGATCTATGTCGCGAGCTGCGCGACGATCAGCTCCTGCTACTACGGCGATCGCCGCCGCATCACGGCGAGCCTCGGCTACAAATGGTGAGCTGAACATTCAGTTCACGAAAAACCTGGAAACAAAGAGGCGGCGTTCAGCCGCCTCTCTTTTTCGGCCGTCGTCAGGATGGTGTCAGCTAGTCGCGCTAGGTTCGCGCCGCGGCAACATTTGCCGTGCCCAGACTGGCCCGCTCCGAAATGCGAGCCCCGGAGCGGGCCTTTTACGGTCTGGGGATGAAGGGCCCTAATCCTCGTTCGCCTTGAACCGCCCCAGCCCCTTGAGCACGAACGGCGCCAGCAGCGCGATCAGCGCGATGCCGAGCAGTGTCGCCGACATCTGGCTTTGCAGCAGCACCATGGGATCGCCGAGGCTGATCGCCAGCGCGCGGCGCAGCTGGCTTTCGGCGATCGGCCCGAGGATCAAGCCGATGACGACGGGCGCAATCGGGAAATCGAACCGCCGCATCAAAAAGCCCATCACGCCGAACGCCGCCAGCATCGACAGCTCGACGACCGACGGCTTTGCCGCGATCGTGCCCATGGTGGCAAACACCAGGATGCCGGCATAGAGCCAGGGCTGCGGGATCGCGAGCAGCCGCACCCACAGCCCGACCAGCGGCAGATTGAGCACCAGCAGCATGCCGTTGGCGATGAACAGGCTCGCGATCAGGCCCCACACCAGATCGGGCCGCTCGGCGAACAGCAGCGGCCCCGGATTGAGGCCGTACTGCTGAAAGCCCGCCAGCATCATCGCTGCGGTCGCCGAGGTCGGAAGCCCGAGCGTCAACAGCGGCACCAACGTGCCGGCGGCGGACGCGTTGTTGGCGGCCTCCGGTCCGGCGACGCCTTCGATCGCGCCCTTGCCGAACTCTTCCGGGTGTTTGGTAAGCCGCCGCTCAGTGGAATAGGACAGGAAGGTCGGGATCTCCGCGCCGCCGGCCGGCAGTGCGCCGATCGGAAAACCGAACAGCGTGCCGCGCAGCCACGGCTTCCACGACCGCCGCCAGTCCTCCTTCGTCATCCACAGCGAGCCGCGCACCGGCTCGAGCTTCTCCGCGGCGTGATGCCGGCGCGAGGCGACATAGAGCGCCTCGCCCACCGCAAACAGACCAACCGCCAGCGTCGTCACCTCGACGCCGTCGAGCAACTCGGGGATGCCGAACGCAAGCCGCGCCTGCCCGGTCAGCTTGTCGATGCCGACGAGCCCGAGCGTCAGGCCGATGAACAGGCTGGTGAGGCCGCGGACCGGCGAGTCGCCGAAGGTTGCCGACACCGTGACGAAGGCGACGCACATCAGCGCGAAGTAATCCTCCGGCCCGAATCGAACAGCGAAATCGACCAGCCATGGCGCGAGAAATGCGAGGCCGATGGTGGCGATGGTGCCGGCCACGAACGAGCCGATCGCCGAGGTTGCCAGCGCCGGGCCGCCGCGGCCGGCCTTGGCCATCTTGTTGCCCTCGAGCGCGGTCGCCATCGACGCGCTCTCGCCCGGCGTGTTGATCAGGATCGCGGTGGTCGAGCCGCCATACATGCCGCCATAGTAGATGCCGGCGAACATGATCAGCGAGCCGCCGGGATCGAGCTTGTAGGTCACCGGCAGCAGCAGCGCGACCGTCAGCGCCGGTCCGATGCCCGGCAGCACGCCGACCGCGGTGCCGAGGAACACGCCGATCAGCGCATAGAGCAGGTTCATCGGCTGCACGGCGACCGCCATGCCATGCGCTAGCGCGGCGAAAGTGTCCATCACAGCAGTCGCTCCAGCGGGCCGGCGGGAAGGCTCAGGGTCAACAATTTGTCGAACGCGAGGTAGACCAGCGTCGTGATGACAAGCGCGATCGCGGTGTCGGCCAGAATGGCGCGCCGGCCGAAGGCGGCCGACGTTGTGACGAACAGCGCAGATGTGGCGAGGATGAAGCCGCCGCCGAAGCCGATGATGGCGATCAGCAGCGCAAGGCCGCCGATGATCAGCCACACCGGTTTCGGGTCCATGCTCTCGCGCGGCGGCAGGTTGCCGCGCAGCGCATCGAAGAGATTGCCGACCGCCAGAATGATAAGGCCGATGGCGATGACAACAGGCATCGCCTCCGGCCCCATTCCGTACATCGTGGTAGCAGGCAGGTTGCTGGCGTCCCACACCAGCACCGCAGCGAGTGCAGCGAGCGCGGCCGCGATCACGACGCCGGCGCGATCGACGCGTCGTGCCGGCTCGCGCGGCAGATTGTCGGAAGCGCTGTCCGGCATCATGACTTCACGAGGCCGACCGACTTCAGCACATCGCTGACACGCACGATTTCCTTCTTCAGGAAATCCGCGAAGGCATCGCCGCCGAGATAGGCGTCATCCCAGCCCTTCTGCTTCAGGATCTCCTTCCAGGCATCGGACTTCACCATCTTCTCGACCGCATCGCTCAGCACCTTGCGCTGCTCCGGCGTGATGCCGGGCGGCGCCACCACGGAACGCCAATTGGCCAGCACGAGGTCGATGCCCTGCTCCTTGAAGGTCGGAATGTCGACGCCGGGCAAACGCTGCGCCGAGGTCACGCCGAGCGCGCGCAGCTTGCCGGCCTTGATCTGACCATCGTACTCGCTGAGGCCGGAAATGCCGGCGGTGACCTTGCCGCCGAGAATGGCGGCAAGGGATTCGCCACCACCGGAGAACGGAATGTAGTTGATCTTCTTGGCGTCGGCCCCGACCGTGCCAGCAAACAGCGCCGCCATCACGTGGTCGACGCCGCCGGCCGAACCGCCGGCAAAGGTCACCTTGGCGATATCGGCCTTCATCGCGGCGGCAAGATCCTGCGCCGTCTTGATCGGCGAGTTGGCCGGCACGACGATGACCTGGATCTCCTCGGTCAGGCGCGCGATCGGCATCACCTGATCCAGCGTCACCGGCGATTTGTTCATGGCGAGCGCGCCGACCATGACGAAGCCGTTGACCATCATCTGGTTGCCGTCGCCCTTGGCGCCGTTGACGAACTGCGCGATGCCGACGCTGCCGCCGGCGCCGGGAACGTTGGTGACCTGGACGCTGCGCGCGACACCGGCCGCGACCAGCGCCTGCTGCATCGAACGCGCGGTCTGATCCCAACCGCCGCCGGGCGCCGCCGGCGCCATCAGCTTGAGCTCGAGCTGCTGCGCGGGTGCCGGACCGCTCGCCCCAAGCAATAGCGCGACGACCGCGCCGAACAGGCGCATGTGGGACGAGATCATGTGGCTTCCTCCTGAATTTGCCGATGAAGCCCCTGATCGTCGGCTGCATCCGGGCACGTGGTCACAGCGCCAATCGAAGAGCGCCGTTCCGTCAGGGAAGGAATCGCTCGCCGATCACGCGTCTGCGCACCCTTAGCGACCATTCGCCACAGTCTTCGGCAAGCCGGAGGGCGCGGCTACCCTGTGCTGCAAATCGCCGCACCTCACCGGTCGGTTTTCGCTTGCTTTGTTTCGAGCGGCTCGCGGGCAGGCCTCGTCGATGTCGGCACAGCTGACGCCACAACCAACATCACACGGCAACGCGCAATCTGCCTCGCTCTCCTGCTGCGCGTGGCACAAAGTGAACAGCACTTCGGACGGGATTAGACCAAAGGACGATGCGACCGCACGCCCAGCTGAGGTGCCGTTATATTGATCGGCATATGCCGTGATTTAGAAGCATTCGAGTTGAACGATTTGGCGGATGCAATGACCTATTAGACGTGAGCCAGAGTGACATAGTAGAATGAGCTGGCGCGCGGATCGAAGAATTAATCGGCGGATTTTATTCGGCAGATCGGCGGTACCATTGAGTTACACAGCAACTGGACAGGCCAGGTTCCTCGTTCGGCAAGGAAGCACCGGCTGGATGGTCTATGATCGAGAGCGCAAGGGGCCGGCGCTATTGCAGGATCACAGCCTTGCCGAGAAGCTGACGAGGGAGCAGGCCGAACGGCTAAAGCGGGCGTTGACGGACCCCGTCATGACGCCCGCGGCAGCGCGTTCGGCTTTTCAGTCACTGACGCCTGCGGGCAAGCCTCGGCCATGAGGAGGTATAATCATCTCGGATACACAATCGGTCCAAAAACCGAAACAGACCACGAACAAATGACGCCTGTGTTACCTAGTAAGGTATATGAACAGAGTTGGGGCATAGCGAACGCGGCGCGGCAAAACCGCGACGCATCGATGGAGCAAATGGGGCCACGGCGAAATTCGACCTAGGCTACAGAAGCTTAGCCGCCGGCCACCGTCGCGGAACGATCGCAGAACAGCTCCAAAAGCTTCAAATGGCGGATTCGAACGATCCGGCCGAACGTCGAGCCGCTCAACGCAAGCCAGTGGCAAAAGCATAAAACTCGCCAAGGCTGTATCGCAGATCACCGCCCTGACGAGCAACGTGAAAGCTTGGCCCCAGCATATCCCCGCTCCCGCGTCCTTCTTTTGGTTACGCCCGCGATCCCCGCCTCGGCCACGAATGTGTGCGAACGGCGACCGCTTGCGTGGTCGCCGTTCTCCAATGCACTTCGATGACGCGCGAGCAGCTACGACACGATCGAGAAATTCGCCGCCGTCACCGTGGCTGCCGTCGCGCCGTTCAGCCAGACCGCGGTGTCGCCGTCGACCTGGATGACGAAATAGGCGCCGTTCTGGTAGGAGTTCGACAGCACGTCCGCAAACGAACTGAAGCCTGTGCCGTTCAGCTGCACGGTATCGGTGGCAGCGTTGAAGTCCTGAACCACTTCGACGCCCGGCACATCGTTGGAGACGAACGTGTTGTTGCCGCCGCCGCCGAAATAGTAGTTCACGCCGGTGCCGCCATCGAAATAGTCGTTGCCGGCGCCGCCGAGCAGAACGTCGACGCCTTCACCGCCATACATGGTGTCGTCGCCATTGCCGCCGTAGAAATAGTCGTTGCCACCCAAGCCGTACATGACGTCGTTGCCGTCATCGCCGTTCATGACCACCGAGCCCTGGGTGGCGATCATGACGTCGTTGCCGGTTCCGCCGTAGGCGTTGCTGAGGTCGCCGGCGCTCATGTAGATCCAGTCGTCGCCGGCATCGCCTTCGAGCAGATCGGTGCCGTCATTTCCGACCAGCGTATCGCTGCCGTTGCCGCCATACGACGTATCGTTGCCGGTGCCGCCATACATCAAATCGTTGCCGTCACCGCCAAAGATCAGGTCATTGCCGCGGCCGCCATCCAGGATGTCGTTGCCGGCGTAGCCGTACAAGCCCGGCGCTGCGCCGAAGCCGACCGCGTTGATACTGGCACCACTCTCATTGCCGTCGCCGCCGAAAATCGTATCGCTGCCGTTCGAGCCATATAGGGCGTCGCGCCCGGGACCGCCGTCGATGTAATGGGACTGCGTGGTCAGACCGCCCTGGTCCTCAAAGACGTAGTCATCGCCGGCGCCGCCGAACTCGTAGTTCGTGCTGACAGTATTGCCGCCCTCGATCAGATCGTTGCCGTCGCCGCCATAAAAGGTGCCCCAAGCCGAACTGCTCCAGCTCGCATACAACCAATCGTTGCCTCCGCCACCCTCCCAGTTGTCCGAGCCCGAGAGGCTGCTTCCCAGCGTATCGTTGCCTTCGCCACCATACATCGTGGACCAGTTCCTCGAGAGGCCGGCACTTCAATGAGCGGTAGCGTAGTGTCGGCGCGGCCAGCGTCATAACGAACCGATCACACATTGCCGGTTCCGAATGCGGCATTACGACGCGAGACAGAGACTGACAGTGACATCGCTCACAGCTAGGACACGGCTGAGATGGCGCGCATCTTCTCGATCATCAAAACAATCTCAGTGCAGTGAATTTTGCGCGTGACAGCAGAGCAGCGGACTGCAGACCCGGCTTTCAGAGTTCGAACACGAATTCATCGGTGAGATGCCGCAACAGAACAACCCGACGGGCAACTCAGCAAAACCTGTCAAGCCTCGCGCGCGAAAATATTTCGCTTTATCAGAAATACAACTCAGTGTATGGTCTGCCCGTCTCACCCGATCGAGGGGCGCTGCGCATCGTCACGGGTGTTGCGGTGAGATGCGGTGGACGCTGATCATGCAAGCGACGAACGCATGCGAGGCGGACGGTGAAGTCGTGTGGTCCTGACGCCCTAGTGGCCGGTGTCTCGTCGCAACACGCGAAGGCGTGATGCGGGGGCGGTGACAAGCAAGCCCAGTCTCGCCGGGGAGAGCACGAAGTAAGCCGTAAAACCATCGCGCAGGGAAAGCCGGATTGCTCCGGTTACACCTGTGGTCCTACCCCCGTGCTTTCTACCTTTGCACGGGACCCATGGGTGCAATCGGCACCCGGCTTTCCCTGCGCCCTCTGTTCAAGGAGAGGGCGGAACGAGAAGCAAAGCTCGGACAAATCATGTCGCGAGAATGCGGAGCTGTGGCCTCACCCACAACTGTCATCGCCCGGCTCGACCGGGCGATCCCGTACGCCGCGGCCTCTCGGCTCAAGCCCCCCTGTCTCTGGAATACTGGATCACCCGCTTTCGCGGGTGATGACACCGAACTAGCTGTTTGACAGTTGAATCAGAAACTCACCCCGTCATTGCGAGGAGCAACGCGGCGAAGCAATCCATCGCATCGCCAAGTTGAAACAGGGATTGCTTCGCTTCGCTCGCAATGACGTGGAGACGGTCTGCGAAACCAGGCTGACCTTACAGCCCGGTATACCCGGCCTTCACATGGTCGGTGCTGCCGTCGAGTTGGCGCAGATAGGTCAGTCCGCACACGGTCAGCCGATGCGTATCACGCTCGCCCGCCTCGAACAGAGTCTGCACGTACTCTGTCACCTTCGCCCGCGCTTCGTCGCTCGCAGCGGACGTGCGGTTGAGCAGCAGATCATACGTCTGCATGATCCGATCGATCGCGGCTTCCATTGATGTCTCCGGGTTGACGCTCAGGCGACCACCAGCGTCTCGGCCTCGAACTTCGCGATCGCCTTGTTGGCGAGGCGGAGCCGGTTCAACTCACCGCGCTGGAACAGCTTCACGATGATGCTGAGGAGGCGCTCATTGGTGGCGAAAGTGTCGGGAATGGCACCGGATTTGCGCAGATAGTTCGAGGCGATCGCGTAGGCGTCACCGACGACCTCGACATTCAGCACCTCGATCCCGCGTTCGACCAGCATATCCCTGCCTTTCTGTTGGCCAAGGGATAAGCTTCGGGGAACGCCTTGGTTCCTTGCCGGGCCCGATTTATTTTCGCAGGTGCAGCATGAAAAGCGCATCGGCCGGGCATGACCGATGCGTTGACTGGAGGAAGGCTGCCGGTCTTCTGGGCGGCCGGCTTGGCCATCAGGCGAACAAAGGAAGGATCAGAGGCGATACAGGATCTGGTCGGTCCAGAAGCGCTCGAGGCGATGCAGCGACTTGTTGAGGCTCGCGAACTCCTCGTTCGAGATGCCGCCGACCTGCTCGACCGTCTTGACGTGCTTCTGATAGAGCGCATCGACGATCTTGCGGACTTCCTGGCCCTGCGGGGTCAGACGGATGCGGACCGAGCGGCGATCGACACGCGAGCGCTGATGATCGAGGAAGCCGAGCTCGACGAGCTTCTTCAGATTGTAGGAGACGTTGGAGCCGAGATAGTAGCCGCGGGTGCGCAGCTCGCCGGCGGTCAGCTCCTTATCGCCGATGTTGTAGAGCAGCAGCGCCTGCACCGAATTGATGTCGGCGCGGCCGCGGCGGTCGAATTCGTCCTTGATGACGTCGAGGAGGCGGCGATGCAGCCGCTCCACCAAAGTCAGGGCTTCGAGATAGAGCGGCTGCACCGGAGCTTGACCGGTAGCGCGATCGGCGGCATCCGCCGCCGTTGTCGCAACGGCTTTCATCATGACACTTCCCCTGTTTGTCGTTTTTATCGACTTTATTTCGACGAAACTTGTGTCCCGCCTGATAGGTCCAACGTAAGGGGGCCGTTTGAATATCCGCTTAAATAAGAGAATAAAGAGATCATGAATTTAAGACAGTGAATCGTGGATTAAGCCCATGGATCAAGGGCTTTTCGCAACTTTTCATTGACGGTGGCAGCCCCCTGTTCACGCTTCGTCTGCCTGTCCTGTCACATTCGGAAACAGCTTCGTTCGAATTCGAAACGGTGGCGTAACGCGTATGAGGGAACCCTTTACGGTGACCGATCGGTTACCGGAAAATTCTCTGAAAATTTTATGGGGTCACGTCGCGGGATGTGCACGCGCTGCACGTAAGCGGCCGGCCACGTGTTGCGGCAGGCAGACCAGTTCCGCCGTCGACCAGCGCAAAGCCGGCTAGCGCGTGCGCCAAGATCCGAAAGAAATGGGTCCCGACGGCAGGTCCCGCAGAGACGCTCCCGCGATGGGGTGTCTCGAAAGGGGTACGATCTGTGGCACCCACGTAACAGAACCAATAGCGCTGTCTTCTCGTTGCGCGCACGACAGCCATATATTGGCAGCCGGTATCCGCTATTCGTCGCGCTGTCGCGGCGAGGCAACAGTCGATCCCGCCGTCGCGGCGTGCGGATCTATGGCGGGCGTTCGCGCGCCGCCATCCAGGCGAGCGCGAGATAGGCCGCGAGCATCACGGCCTCGAGCCCGACCACGGTGAGGCTGCCGCCATAGATGCCGGGAAACATCAGCTCGATGACCGCCATCGAGACAACAGTGGTCAGCCAGACCACGGCGCCCCAGGGCGTCGCGAGCCAGAGACCGACGGCCGCGACGAGCTCGATGACAGCGAAATAGATCGTCGCGGTCTGCCAGGCCATCGACTGGTTCTCGAAGGCCTCCTCCTCGCCGCCGACGAAGCCGGTGACCTGAGCCCAGTGATAGAGGCCCTTGGCGACCGAGACGACGGCCATGATGCGCAGGAAGATGACGAGGCGCCGCGTCCACGCATTGTCGTCCGGCTCGATCCGGTCGGATGAGATCGCGCTCACCGAGATGGCGTTGTCCCGCGCCTGATCGCGTGCAGAGGTGTCAGACATCCGAATCGCCGCAGAACGGCTGCCAAATGGGGTTCATGGCGCAGTCTTGGCCCGCCAGCCGCGCAAAATCAATTGCCGTTGCGGCAAATCAAGGGCGCCAAGGATGCAATAGGGGTGCAATAGCGGCGCAATGACGGCGCCCCTGTCAGGTGCTAGAACTGGACTTATATCAGGTCCAGACCAGCCGTCCCCGAGGAGAGAAGACATGGCGATCAAATTCGGGCGCCCGATCGAACTGCGCGATGCGCCGCGGCGCCAGACCGAGGCCCTCGCCTCCCCCTCGCTCGACCTCACGATCCGGATGCGCCGCAACCGCAAGACCGAGTGGGCTCGCCGCCTGGTGCGCGAGAACGTGCTGACCACGAACGATCTGATCTGGCCGATGTTCGTAGTCGACGGCCACAACACCCGCACGCCGGTGGTCTCGATGCCGGGCATCGACCGCCTCACCGTCGACCAGATCGTCCGCGACGCCGAGCGCGCGGCCAAGCTCAATATTCCCTGCATCGCGCTGTTCCCCTTCACCGAGCCGTCGCTGCGCGACGAGCAGGGCTCGGAGGCGCTCAATCCTGACAATCTGGTCTGTCAGGCGGTGCGGGCGATCAAGAAGGAATTTCCCGATATCGGCGTGCTCTGCGACGTCGCGCTCGATCCCTTCACCAGCCATGGCCATGACGGGCTGATCGAAGACGGCAGGATCCTCAACGACGAGACGGTTGCGGTGCTGGTCAAGCAGGCGTTGACCCAGGCCGAGGCCGGCTGCGACGTGATCGCGCCGTCGGACATGATGGATGGCCGCATCGGCGCGATCCGCGAGGCGCTCGACGACAACGGTTTTGGCGACGTGCAGATCATGTCCTATGCGGCGAAATACGCCTCGGCGTTCTACGGCCCGTTCCGCGACGCCATCGGCTCGGCCAAGACGCTGACCGGCGACAAACGCACCTACCAGATGGACAGCGCCAATTCCGACGAGGCGTTGCGCGAGGTCGAGCTCGACATCGCCGAGGGCGCCGACATGGTGATGGTGAAGCCGGGCATGCCCTATCTCGACATCGTCCGCCGCGTGAAGGACAATTTTGCGATGCCGACCTTCGTCTACCAGGTGTCCGGCGAATACGCGATGATCGCGGGCGCCGCCGCCAATGGCTGGATCGACGGCGAGCGCGCGATGATGGAGAGCCTGGTCGGCTTCAAGCGCGCCGGCGCCGACGGCATCCTCACCTATTTCGCACCGCAGGCCGCCGAGAAGATCAAGGCGGAATCGTAAGTGCGCTACACGGGTCCGGCCGGCGCGGTTGGACGTGGACCGCACAGCGGGCGCAGCGCCTCGCGCTCGCCCTGTGACAGCACCGTCAGCGGGTAGATCGGCGCATTTGTCTCGCGCTTGAAGAACGGATGCGGCCAGGTCCTGCCGCGCAGGCGCCAGCCCAACACCTTGCCGATCACGCGCAGGATCAGCGACGGGTTGAAGCCGGTCGATCCCTTCGGGGCTTCGCCGATGGCATATTTGCCGAGGATTGCGCCGGTTGGCTTGCCGAAAACCTCGTCCACGCGCGACGCGCCGCCGTCGAAGGCCTGCACCGCAATTCCGACGAACGGGACGGCAGGTGTCAGCGAGTTGCCCACCGGCGAATTGCAGCAGGTGGTGTGCCATCGGTACAGCCCCTTTGGCGTCAGCCGCAGCCCGGCGATCTTGTCATGTCCCTGCACGAAGCTGAGCGACGCCGGGGCGACCTGGACGATGTCGGTGCCGCCGTGGACATCGAGCAGATCGGCCCGGCCGACCCGATGCATGAACGCCTGGCAATCGTCGCAGTAGCAGACGACGCGATTGACAGCTGTCGGTGCCGCGTTCGTGACCACGCCTCGAACCTCTCCGCAGCGGCAGCGCAACCCGATTTGTGTCCCCATATGTCCCCCGTCGTCGCACAACCTCCAGCCTACACCGGGGCGGGCGCTTCCGGCCGCCGAATCGCCTGATTATTTCGGCTAGTTGATGTTCGCGCGGACTTGGCAGGCGAGCCTCCTGCTCCCATGTCCTGCGCGGGACTTTCATCGGAGGTTGGTCATGTCCTATGGCAACGACAGCGGCACCTGGCGCAACGACGGCGGCGTTCCCCCGCATGCGTTCGATCCGTTGATGCAGCCGGACTTGTTCCGCGGCGTGCTGACGCGACGCGTGTTTGCGTTCCTGATCGACCTCGTCGTGCTGTCGGTGCCGGTGATCCTGGCGGTGATCTTCATCGCGGTGTTCGGCGTCGTCACGCTCGGCCTCGGCTGGGCGCTGTTCTGGCTGGTGTCGCCGGCCTCGATCGTCTGGGCCATCGTCTATTACGGCGCCTCGATCGGCGGGCAGCACTCGGCCACCATCGGCATGCGCATGATGGATCTGGAACTGCGCACCTGGTACGGCGCGCGCGGCTATTTCGTGCTCGGCGCCACCCATGCGGTGCTGTTCTGGGTGACGATCTCGTTCCTGTCGCCGCTGGTGCTGCTGATCGGACTCCTCAACGGCCGCCGCCGGCTGTTGCACGACATCATCCTCGGAACCGTCGTTATCAACAGCTCGGTCCGGACCCAGGTCAGCCCGGCCGCGCGGGCCTATTATTAGGCCCCCCTAAACCAATTGACCGTTAGCCTCCGGAGGGCGATGCTAACTCGGCTGCCTGTATTGTTTGTGGAGCCCGACGATCTGACGTGACCCAGCACTCGCGTGATACCCCCCAGTTCTATCTGACGGCGCCCTCACCGTGCCCGTATCTGCCGGGCCGGCACGAGCGCAAGGTTTTCACGCACCTGGTCGGCGACAAAGCTGGCGATCTCAACGACTTGCTGACCCATGGCGGCTTCCGCCGCAGCCAGTCGATCGCCTACCGCCCGGCCTGCGACGCCTGCCGGGCCTGCGTCTCGGTCCGGGTGGTCGCCAACGAATTCCGCCCCTCCCGCAACTTCCGCAAGGTGCTGGCCCGCAACGCCGACATCATCGGCGAGCAGCGCACCGCGGTGCCGACATCAGAGCAATATTCGGTGTTCCGGGCCTATCTCGACCGCCGCCACCGCAACGGCGGCATGGCCGACATGACGGTGCTCGACTACGCGATGATGGTCGAGGACAGCCATGTCGAGACCCGGATCATCGAGTACCGCAAGCGCAATGCCGACAGCGCCATCACCGGCCGCGGCGACGAGCTGATGGCGGTGGCGTTGACCGACGTGCTCAGCGACGGGCTGTCGATGGTCTATTCGTTCTTCGAGCCGGGGCTTGAGGCCCGCTCGCTCGGTACCTTCATGATCCTCGATCATATCGCCCGCGCCCGCCGCCAGGGCCTGCCCTACGTCTATCTCGGCTACTGGATCGAGGGCTCGAAGAAGATGGACTACAAGGGCCGCTTCCTGCCGCAGCAACGGCTCGCGCCGTCGGGCTGGCTGCGCGTCGACGCCACGGGTGAAGCGCTGGCCGAGCCGCAGGACTAGAGCATTTTCGGTTCTGATTGAATCAGAACCGAAGCTCTAGATTCTTGTTTTGACGCGTTTTCTTCACGCGAACCGGCGTCCACTTCGCTTGAAAACGCTCTGGCGCGTCAGACGCTCTAGGTGCCGAAGAACGTATCGATCAGCAGCTTCACGTTCAGGATCACGATCAGCCCGGCGACGATCCAGGCCGTCACCGCAACCGGCAGCGAAATCGCGAACGTGCCCATCTTGCGCTTGTCGGACACGAAGCGCACCAGCGGGATCACCGCGAACGGCAGCTGCATCGACAGCACGACCTGGCTGAAAACCAAAAGCTGTGCGGTGCCGCTCTCGCCATAGAGCGCAGCGACCACGATGACCGGGACGATCGCGATGCCGCGCGTCACCACCCGCTGCGCCCAGTTGGGCATCCGCAGGTTCAGAAAGCCCTGCATCACGATCTGGCCGGCCAGCGTCGCCGTCACCGTCGAGTTGAGGCCCGACGCGAGCAGCGCCACGGCAAACAGCGTCGAGGCGATGCCGAGTCCGAGCAGCGGCGACAGCAGCTCGAACGCCTGGTCGATTTCGGCGACGTCGGAATGGCCGCTCTTGTGGAAGGTCGCGGCCGCCAGCACGAGGATGGCAGCATTGACGAACAGCGCCAGCATCAGCGCGATGGTTGAGTCGGTGGTCGCCCATTTGATCGCATCGCGCCGCCCCTCCTCGGTGCGCGGATAGGCGCGGGTCTGCACAATCGAGGAGTGCAGATAGAGGTTATGCGGCATCACGGTGGCGCCGATGATGCCGATCGCGATGTAGAGCATCTCCGGATTGGTGACGATCTCGCGCGACGGCATGAAGCCGCCGATCACGCCGGCAATCGGCGGCGCGGCGGCTGCGATCTGGACCACGAAGCAGACCGCGATGACGATCAGCAGCGCGATCACGAAGGCTTCGAGGAAGCGGAAGCCGCGGTTCATCAGGAGCAGCAGCAGGAACGCGTCGAGCGCCGCGAGCAGCGCGCCGCCGATCAGGGGAATGCCGAACAACAACTTCAGCGCGATTGCAGTGCCGATCACTTCGGCGAGGTCGCAGGCGATGATCGCAGCCTCGCAGGCGAGCCAGAGCACGAAATTCACCGGCCGGGAATAGGTGGCGCGGCAGGCCTGGGCGAGATCGCGGTCGGTGGCGATGCCGAGCCTTGCCGCAAGCGCCTGCAGCAGGATCGCCATCAGGTTCGAGAGCAGGATGACCGACAGCAGCGTGTAGCCAAACTTCGATCCGCCGGCGATATCGGTGGCCCAGTTGCCGGGGTCCATGTAGCCGACCGAGACCAGATAGCCGGGTCCGGCGAAGGCCAGCAGCCGCCGCCACCACAGGCCGCCGGTGGGCACAGCGACGGTCGCGTTCACCTCTGGAAGGCTGCGCGTGTGTCCGGCGTCACCCCGCCAGCCTCCTGGCAAGGTGGTGGGAAGGGAAACGGAAGGCATTTCAGGGGTCCGAGCGTCCATGCTGCCAAGATGGCCGAACTCATTCGTTATTGCAACTCATTTGCAACTGCATCTAGGCTCACGAAGGCGCGACCGCCGCCCCGCCTTCCCGGCACCGCAAAAACCCGCCGCATCCAGGCCCAGGGCGGAGGGATCGCCAGCGATGCCGCACCGAAGGGATCGCTCGTCCAGCGGATCGCTTGCGGACAATCACCAGAACGGGCGCGAGCGTCAGGCCGATGCAGCGGTAACCACAGTGCATGTTCGGCGCAGCGGATCGACGCCGATGCCAATTTCGCGCGTGACACCATTCGCATGGCGAGGACGCTGACGCGTTGTCTGAAAACGGGTGGGATCGGACGTCGTCCAACCACACAGTATGGCCAGATCGAATGTCCCAGGGATTCTGCCATGTCCGCCGATACGCCTCGCCTGCCGGCCACCTTCAATCGCCTCGCCTGGTCCAACCTCGCCGCGCAATCGGCCGAGCAGATCGCGCTTGCGGCTGCGCCCATCGTCGCCGTGCTGCTGCTCGGCGTCGGCGAAGGCCAGACCGGCCTGTTGCAGACCGCACTGACGCTGCCCTTCATCCTGTTTGCGATCCCCGCGGGCCTCTTGGCCGACCGCGTGTCACGGCGGTGGGTGATGGCGGGCTCCGAGGCGCTGCGCGCGGCCGCACTTGCCGCGATCCTGCTGCTGTTGTGGCTTGGCCTGATGACGCTGCCGCTGCTCGCTCTGCTCGGCTTCGTCGCGGTCTGCGGCACGGTCGCCTACAGCGTCGCAGCGCCCGCGCTGGTCCCGTCGCTGGTGACTTCACAACAATTGCCGGCCGCTAATGCTCGCATCGAGCTTGCGCGCACCGTCGCCTTTGCCAGCGGCCCCGCGCTCGGCGGCGTGCTGGTCGGCTGGGTCGGCGCTGCGCCCGCATTCGGCTTCGCCGCGGCGCTGTCGGCGATCGCCGTCGTGCTGCTCGCCGGCATCTACGAGCCGGCGCGTCCGCCCGCGCCGCGACGTCATCCACTGCAGGACATCAAGGAAGGCGCGGCCTTCGTGATGCACCACGCTTTGCTGCGGCCGGTGTTCATCACCCAGTTCATCTTCAACACCGCATCGTTCCTGCTGCTCGCCGTGTTCGTGCCCTATGCGGTGCGCCATCTCGGGCTCAGCGCCACCGGCGTCGGCACGACGCTCGCGATGTACGGGGTCGGCATGGTGGTCGGCGCGCTGTTCGCAACCCGCGTGATGAAGCGGCTGGCGTTCGGCACCGTGATCGGGCTCGGCCCGGTCACCGGCTTCGTCGCCGCGGCCGTGATGGCGCTGACGACGTGGTTTCCGACCCCGCTGCTCGCGGGCCTCAGCTTCTTCCTGCTCGGCGTCGGTCCGATCCTGTGGGTGATCTCGACCACCACGCTGCGGCAATCGGTGACGCCGCCCTCGCTGCTCGGCCGCGTCTCGGCGATCAACATCATGAGCTACGGCGCCCGCCCGCTCGGCTCCGCGCTCGGCGCCATCGTCGGCGGGTTCTACGGCGCCGAAGCCTGCCTCTATCTCGCGGCCGCGATCTTCGCCGCCCAGGCGCTGGTGATCCTGATGTCGCCTGCGGTGTCGCTGAGGCGGCAGCCCGACATGGTCGGTGAACCGGCGCGGTGCTAGCTCTACGTTTTCGTCATTGCGAGCGAAGCGAAGCAATCCATTCCTCCTCTTGCGGAGAGATGGATTGCTTCGTCGCTTCGCTCCTCGCAATGACGGGAGGGTTCAGCTCGCCAGATAGCGCTCGTATTTGCCGCCGACGACCTCGTCGGCGGCAACAGCCGGATCCAGCGTGTAGAGATCCTGCGCGTGGCCGATCCCGCGCAGCACGAAGCGGCCGGTGGAGACCAGATAGTTGCGGCCGGCGGCGTCGAGCCCGGTGCGGAAGTCGGTCGAGGTCAGCAATTCCCGATCGACCGAGGCGCACATCGAGGCGATCCGGCTGACCTCGTTGACGGCGGGCCCGACCACCGTGAAATCCAGCCGGTCCTCGCTGCCGATATTGCCGTAGAAGACCTCGCCGACATGGAGCCCGACATAGGCCGACGTGGTCGGTCGCCCCTCGTTCTCGCGGCGATCATTCAGCACCCGCATATTATGACGGAATCTGTGCTCGGCCCGCAGCGCCGCGCGCTTGGCGCCCGTCATGTTCTCGCTGGTGAACATCGCCAGCACGCCGTCGCCGATCAGCTTCAACACCTCGCCGCCGGCATCGTGGATCGCATCGATCGAGGCCTGCGCGTAGTCGTTGAGGAACGGGATGATCTCGTCGGGGCCGATGCGCTCGCTGATCGCGGTCGAGCCGCGCACGTCGGAGTACCACAGCACGGCCTTGATCTTCTCGGTGATGCCGCGCTGCATGCGCCCGCGCAACACCTGCTCCGCCGTCTCGCGGCCGAGATAGACCCGCCCGAGCGTGCGCGCGATCTCGACCTGCGCCGCCGATTTGATCGCGAGCCCGAGCACCGGCACCAGGTCGCGCAGCGCCGCCATGTGGTTGGCATCGAACCCATCCGAACGGCGGGTGGTGTAGTAGGAGTAGAAGCAGTCCATCTCGCCGATCGTGCCGGCCTCGCCGAAGCGATGCACGAACGCGGCGAAATGCTTGTGGCCCTTCTCGGCAAGGTCGCCGATCATCGAAAAATCGTGCGAGCCGGTGAGATCAATCACCATCTCGTCATGTCCGTTTTCGAGCATGTGGTAGAAGGCCGACCGCCGCCAATTCTGGCCGGCCTCGCCGCTGCTGGTCGAGCCGTATTCGAAGATGTCGGCCTCGTTGCTCTCGCCGTCGTTCCAGCGGAAGCCGCGTCCCTCGAAGATCGGATGCAGGGTGTCGATGAAGACGATCGCCCGCGACAGCGGCATGCCCCCAGCCCGGCAGCGCTCGCAGAAGCCGCGCAGCAGGTCGTTTTCCGGCAGGCCGGTCAGACCCCGGCGGACCAACCAATTCATGAGGCGCAAACGGGGCGTCAGTTCCATACTTTGGATTATGCCGGGCAGTTGGTGCGGGAGGAAGGGCTGGTCGTCGCGTGATAGATGCGGACGCCAATGCAGCATTGCAAGGCCGCCAGCCTCACCATTTCGCGCGGAACACCGCCGCTGAAGTCTGAGATTCCCGCTTCCCTTTGCTGCGGCCTTCGCGCACAAGAGCGCATGGACAATGATGCCAGCCCGCCAAATCCGATCCGACGCTTCATGCAATGGGCGATCACCCCGCCGCAATCCTATGGGGTCTATCTTGCCGGCCTCATCCTGATCTTCACCCTGTCATTCTACGCCGGCACGCTGAAACCGAAGCACGTGCCCGGCCCGCCGGCGACCGCGCTATCAGCCCCGCGCAGCTGATCAGGCCGCTTTGGTCTCCGACGTCGCGATCCAGATTCCGGCGAATACCGCGATCAGGCCGACGACCAGATTGACCGTGATCGGCTCCCCGACCATTTGCTTGGCGAGCAGGCCTGCGGCGATCGGATTGACCGTCATGGTGTTGGCAACGCGGGTTGGCGATGCCCGCTCCAGCGCCAGCACCCACAGGATGAAGGCCAGCGCGCCGCCGGCTATGCCAAGATAGAGCCCCGCGATCCATTGCGACGTGCCGAAATCGCGCAGGGTCGCCAGGCTGCCGGTGAACGTCCCCACCGCCACCAGCGCGGCCGCACCCGCACCCATGCCCACGGCGAGGAAGCCGAGCGCGCTCGAGCGGCGGATGAACGGTCGCGACAGCACGTTGTAGAACGCCATGCAGAGCACCGCGGCGGCCATGATCAACTCGCCGCGCCATGCCCCCGGCGGCGCCGCCGACAGCCCGGAGGCCAGCGCGGCCGCCACGCCGAGCACGGCAATCGAGACCCCGGCCGATTTGCGCATCGTCAGCGGCTCGATGCCGAGCAAGGCGCCGACCACCATGGTCGAGAGCGGCAAGGTCGCCAGCGCAAGGCTGGCGCGCGCCGCCGTCGTGTAGGATATCGCAAGATTGTAGAGCACGAAGAACACGCCGAAGAAGGCGACGCCGAGCGCTGCGACCGCAGGCCAATCCTCGCGCCGCGGCCATTTCGCGCCGAGCAGGACCGCGGCGGGGAGCACGCAGAGAAACCCGATTGCCCAGCGCAGGATCGCCAGCGTGATCGGGTCGGCGTTACCAGCCAGATAGCGCGTGATCGCCGCCGCCGTACCGCCGAGGCAGCTCGAGACCAGTGCAATCGCAACGCCGATCCACTCGCCCATCCTGCACCCCATGCGTTTCGCGTTCGCTTGTGGCATCTTGCCGAGCGAGATCATTCCGGCAACTACCTGACAGGTACTCATGTCGCAGCAGCACGATTTTGCAGCCAGCCTGCGCTGGTGGCGGCAGCGCAAGGGCCACTCGCAACTCGAGCTCGCCGGGCGTGCGAATATCTCCCAGCGCCATCTGAGCTTCCTCGAGCTCGGGCGCGCCGCACCGAGCAGGGACATGGTGATCCGGCTCGCTGCCGCGCTCGACGTGCCGTTGCGCCAGCAGAACGCGCTCTTGGTCGCGGCCGGCTTCGCGCCGGTATGGCGGCAGACCGACCTTGCCGCGCCGGAGCTCGCCCAGATCCGTCGCGCGCTGGATTTTATACTCGCGCAGCAGGAGCCGTTCCCGGCGGTCGTGGTCGACCGGCACTGGAATCTGCTGCTCGCCAATGCTGGCGCCGGGCGGCTGGTGGAATTCCTGGTCGGACCATTGGCTCCCGGCACGCCGGTCAATCTCGCCGACGCGCTGGTCGCGCCCGACGTGCTGCGCCCCTATCTCACCAACTGGGCCGAGGTGGCCGGCTATTTCGTCCGCAGCGTCGAGGCCGATGCCGCCGCCGACGGCACCACCGCGACGGCGGAATTGCTCAAGCGCCTGGTGTCCCATGACGGTGTCGAAGCCGCGTTGGCCGCACCGCCTGCGGGGCCGGCGTCCGGACCGGTGCTGCCGATGCTGTTCCGCAAGAGCGACGTCCGCCTGCAGCTGTTCACCACGATCGCGACGCTCGGAACGCCCCAGGACGTCACGCTGCAGGAGCTGCGCATCGAAAGCTTCTTTCCGATGGACGAGGCGACGGCGGCGCTGTTCCGGAATTGGTCGAAAGCGAGCGGCGCCAAAGCGGCTCAATCATAGAAGTCCGGCGACATTTTCAGTCCGTCGCGCTGCGCTTTGTCGTGGTTGATCCAGAGCTGCGCCTTTTCCTTGGTCAGCGTGTCGGCGATCTTCTGCATCGAGGCCAGCGTCTGGTCCTTGCTGGCGTTCAGGCTCGGCACGCGCCGATTGTCCCAATTATCCTTGAAGTGAACGGCATCGCCGGTGAGCACCACCGCGCCGGCCTTCGGCAGCTTCACCAGCAGCGATTGGTGACCGGGCGTGTGGCCCGGTGTCGACAGGATGGTGACGCTGCCGTCGCCGAACACGTCGCGATCGCCCTCGAGCTTCGTGGCGGGATGCTCAGGCTTGAAACGCGGCGCGTTGTTGGTGCCAGGCCACTCATATTCTGCCTTCTGCACATACAGCATCGCGGCCGGGAACAGCTCGACATTGCCGATGTGATCCGGATGGGTGTGCGAGACGGCGATTGCCTTGATGTCCGACGGCTTGACCCCGAGCTGGTCGAGCTGCGCGGCAAGCGTCTTCGGCCGCCGCCAGGTGACCGCCTTGGGATCGGCAGGCGCCAGGCCGTTCGGCATCTCCGCCACCGCGTCGGGAATGCCGGTGTCCCACAAAAACCAGCCCTGCGCGTGTTTGATCAGATAGCAATTGTCGACGAAGTCCATCGACTTGCCTTCATTCACGCCGGGCGACCAGCGTGAAATGTCACCCGCGACGCCCTCGCCGCAGTTGAGGATGTACAGCCTCTCGACACCGGAATTCGCAGGCTGAGCATATGCCTGCGGCAACGCGGCCACGACCCAGAACAATATTGCAAGACCGATTGCCTTCATCATGTTGCCTTCCCTGGTCGAGCCGATCGCTTCAATGCGCGTGGTCGTGGTCCGCACAGGTCTCGACCTCGACTGTGACGTGGCTGAGGCCGGACAGGCCGCCGAGCCGGCGCTTGTAGGTCGCAGGCGGCAGCGGGTGATCCGAGACTACCGAGATCACGGCGGCGCGGTGGCCGGGGCCGACCTGCCACAAATGCAAATCGGTGACGCGGTCTCCTTTGGTTTCGATGCGTTCGCGGATGGTGGTCTCCAGATGCGTGTCGGCGCTGACATCGAGCAGCACGGCGCCGGCCGCGCGAATCAGGCCGTAGGCCCAGCTCGCGATCACGATGCTGCCGATGATGCCGACCAGCGGGTCGGCCCAGACCCAGTTCGCAACCATCGCGACCAGCAGCGCGCCGATCGCCAGGATCGAGGTCGCGGCGTCGGCCAGGACATGGACGTAGGCGGCGCGCAGGTTGTTGTCATGGTGATGGTGGTGGTCATCGTCATGGTGATGATCGTGGCCATGGCCGTGATGATGGTGACGATCATGGTCATCACGCAGCAGCCAGGCGCTGGTGAGGTTGACGGCGAGACCGAGCGCCGCGACCATGATCGCCTCGCTGTAAGCGATCGGCACCGGGTGCAGCAGCCGGTCGATGCTCTCCCACGCAACCTGGATCGCGATCATGGCCAGGATGATCGCGCTGGAGAACGCGGCGAGATCGCCGAACTTGCCGGTCCCGAACGAGAAGCGTGCATTGCCGGCCTGGCGCCGCGCCAGCAGATAGGCGAGCCCTGCGATGCCGAGCGCGGCCGCATGCGTCGCCATGTGCCAGCCGTCGGCGAGCAGCGCCATCGACCCGGACAGCCAACCTGCGACGATCTCGCCGACCATCATCACGGCCGTGAGCGCCACCACGATCCAGGTCCGGCGCTCGTTCTGGGAATGCCCGGCACCGAGGAAGACGTGCTCGTGGGTCCACTGATTGATCGAATGCGAGTGCATGGCAAGTCTCCGATAAACTGCGCGATCGCGATGCGATCGGCGCCGGTGCTAAAGCGCGATGAGATGAGGTTGAATCATTGTCGCGCCTTAGCTTCTTGTCTGAGCATGATCTTTCCGGAAAACCGCTTCGCACTTTTCCGGATCATGCTCTAGACCATTTCCGCCGGCGCCAGCCGACAGGTCTCGCTGCTGATTTCGACCTGCAGCGTAGCATGGTGAATGCTGAACCGCTCCGACAGCTTTGCACAGACCTGATGCAGGAACGCATCGTCATGTCCGCCGGGGCGCACCAGGTGTGCGGTCAACGCGGTTTCGCTCGTGCTCATCGCCCAGATGTGCAGGTCGTGCACCTCGGTGACGCCCTCGAGCGCGGCCAGATAATCCCTCACTTCCTTGAGATCGATGCCCCTTGGTACCGCATCAAGCGCGAGGTTGACGCTGTCGCGGGCGAGTTCCCAGCCGCTCAGCAGTACGACCACGGCGATGACTAGGCTGATCGCGGGATCGAGCCATTGCCAGCCGGTCGCCATGATGAGCAGCGCGGCGACGACGACGCCGAGCGAGACGCCGGCATCGGCCGCCATGTGCAGATAGGCGCCGCGCACATTGAGGTCGCTGTCGCGGCCGCGCATGAACAGCAGCGCGGTGCCGCCATTGATCAGGATGCCGAGCGCCGCGACCCAGACCACGGTCCAGCTTGCCACCTCGGCAGGCTCGCGGAAGCGGTTGATCGCCTCGACCGCAATGCCGCCAACCGCGATCAGGAGCAGCCCGGCGTTGAACAGCGCCGCCAGGATCGAAGCGCGGCGGTAGCCATAGGTATGGGTATCGGTCGGGCGCTTGCCGGCGAGCCACGCCCCGCCCCAAGCCAGCAGCAGCGCGATGACGTCGGAGAGATTGTGAACGGCGTCGGAGACCAGCGCCAGCGAGTTGGCGGAATAGCCGAAGATCAGCTCCGCGACGACGAAAGCGGCGTTGAGCGACGCGCCGATTGCGAAGGCCGTGCCAAAACTGTCGGGCGCATGGCTGTGCCCGGCATGGGAATGCTCGTGAGAATGACCGCTGTGGTCATGGTCGTGGTCGTGATTGTGCGCCATGGCAACCGTCGCCCGCTATCGTCGGCGACGGTTATAGCGCGGCAAAATGTGGATACTATCACACCGCGCTCGCCGAAGACCGTAGGGCGGACCAGCCGAAGGCGTAATCCGCCGCGACAAGAATGGCGGGTTACGGCTTGCGCCTAAGCGCCCTACGCAACTACTCCACGCCGCGATTGAACTTGTTCGACTTCGGCAGGCCATGGGCGAGCCGGCCGGCGTCGGCGCGGTTGCCGCGCCAGTCGGCCAGTTCCTTCAGGGTCATGCTGTGCTCGCGGCCGGCGGAATCCTTCCAGGTCAGGCCGGTCTTGGAATCGAACACCGCGACATCGGACAGCGAGGCACTGGTGTATTTCTGCAGGCGCATGCCGCGGCCGCGCGCCATCTCCGACACCTGGTCGAGACCGAACAGCACCATCTTGTGGTTGGTGCCGATCACCGCGACGGTGTCGCCGGTTACGGTCGTGATCGCACAAGCCTCGTTCGGCGCATCGACGATGAGCACCTGCTTGCCCTTGCGGGTATTGCCGACGCAGTCCTCTTCCTTGACGACAAAGCCCTGCCCCTCGCTGCTCGCGATCAGGAACTTGCGCTCGCCCTTGTTGACGAACAGCGAGATGATCGCGGCGTCCTGCTCGAGGTCGATGAACATGCGGATCGGCTCGCCATGGCCGCGGCCGCCCGGCAGCTTGGCGACGTCGAGCGAGTAGAACTTGCCGTTGGTGGCGAACAGCAGCAGCTTCGAGGTGGTCTCGGCAAAGAACGAGTGCTCGAGCTTGTCGTCGGTCTTGAAGGCGAGCCCCGAGAGATCCTCGACGTGCCCCTTCAGCGTCCGCACCCAGCCCTTCTCGGAAATCACGACGGTGCACGGCTCGCGCTCGACCAGGGCCTCCTCGATCGCGGCGAGATCATGCTCGGGCGCATCGGCGAAGGTGGTGCGGCGCTTGCCGAGCGGCGTCTTCGGCCCAAAGATGTCGCGGACCTTGCGCACCTGGTCGCTGACCTTGGTCCATTGCTCGCTCTCGGAACCGAGCAAGCCCTCGAGGCCCTTCAGCTCCTTGCGCAGATCCTTGTCCTCGGTGCGGATCTCCATCTCCTCCAAGCGGCGCAAATTGCGCAGGCGCATGTTGAGGATGGCGTCGGCCTGGACGTCGGAGAGCTTGAAGGTCTTCATCAAGACCGGCTTGGGGTCGTCCTCGGTGCGGATGATCTTGATCACCTTGTCGAGGTTCAGAAAGGCGATCAGCTGTCCGCCCAGGATTTCGAGCCGGTGCTCGATCTGGGTCTTGCGGAAGTTGGAACGGCGGATCAGCACGTCACGCAGATGGTCGAGCCATTCGCGCAGGCACTCGGCAAGGCCGACCACCTTCGGAATGCGGCCCTTGATCAGCACGTTGAGGTTCAGCGAGATCTTGCTTTCCAGCTCGGTCAGCCGGAACAGCGACTCCATCATCAGCGCCGGATCGACGGTGCGCGACTTCGGTTCGATGACGAAGCGGACATCCTCCGCGGATTCGTCGCGCACGTCGCCGACCAGCGGCAGCTTCTTCTGGTCGAGGAGCTCCGAGATCTTCTCGTGCATGCGCGACTTCTGCACCAGCCACGGGATTTCGGTGACGACGACCACCCAGGCGCCGCGGGCGCCCTCCTCCACCGACCAGCGGGCGCGGGTCCGGAACGAGCCGCGGCCGGTGGTATAGGCCTCGATGATCGATTCCTTGGAATCGACGACGATGCCGCCGGTCGGGAAGTCTGGGCCCTTGACCCATTTCAGCAGCGCCTTCGACTTGGCGTCGGGCTTCTCGATCAGATGCAGCGCGGCGTCGCAGAGTTCGGCGGCGTTGTGCGGCGGGATCGAGGTCGCCATGCCGACCGCGATGCCCTGCGCGCCGTTGGCGAGCAGGTTCGGGAAACCGCCCGGCAGCACCACGGGCTCTTTCGACTGGCCGTCGTAATTGGCGCGGAATTCGACGCCGTCCTCGTCGATGCCGTCGAGCAGCAGCCGCGCGACCTCGGTCATGCGCGCTTCGGTGTAGCGGTAGGCGGCCGGATTATCGCCGTCGATATTGCCGAAATTGCCCTGGCCGTCGACCAGCGGGTAGCGCGAGGAGAAATCCTGCGCCAGACGCACCATGGCGTCATAGATCGCCTGGTCGCCATGCGGATGGAACGAGCCCATCACGTCGCCGACGATCTTGGCCGACTTCTTGAACGCCGCGCGCGGGTCGAGCCCGAGCAGGTCCATGCCGTAGAGGATGCGCCGGTGCACCGGCTTCAGCCCGTCGCGGGCGTCCGGCAGCGCGCGGTGCATGATGGTCGAGAGCGCATAGGCGAGATAGCGCTCCTCGAGCGCATCGCGTAGCGGCACCTCGTGAATCTCGGCTGGCTCTTCCGGCGGTATCTGTCGTTTTCCCATGGGGAGGCGTTAAACCTTGGCGATGAATCGGGCAAGCCGCGAATCACCGGGAATTTAGGTTGCGAATCGGGCTTAAGGAACCGCGGTCCGGCTCCGCCGCCGGGTCACGGCGTTGATAAATCCGTCGCGGGCGTCGGAATGGCCCTGGCCGCGCGGCTCCAGCACGTGGCGGAGCAGGAACAGGCCGGTGACCTGGAAACCGTCGAGCAGGTCCTGATCCGACCAGCTGTTGGCGCCGGCTTCGCCTTCGCGCAGGAATGCCGGCAGCGGCAACAGCCGGTCGCGCCACGGCTCGCCGGCCGTGCGGGACACGGCGCCGCCGGATTTCGGCGACACGTAGACCAGGTCGGTGGTCTCCCCGGTGGCCGCGCAGTTGTCCAAATCGAGCCCGAAGCCGAGCTCGGTCAGCATCGCGAGCTCAAACCGGATCAGGTGCACAGCGGCAACGCCGGCGTCATCGAAATCGTCGAGCGTCCCCTGCAGCATCTCGTAGATGTCTTCATGCGGATCGCGCTCCGGCAACAGCCGCGCCAGCGCCGCCAGATGCGTGACGCCATAGACGGCGTGCGACGAGGCCAGCAGCGTCGCCGCCCGCAGCCGGGTGCCCTCCAGCGCATACATCCCGAGATGCTCGTCGAGCCGCGCCCGCCACACCGCGGTGACGCTGTTGCCGGGCTGCAGCAGCGGCCGCATCCGCGAGCTGGCGCCGCCGCGCACCAGGCCGAGATGGCGGCCGTGCTCGCGCGTCAACAGCTCGACGATGGCGGAGGATTCGCCATGCCGCCGCACGCCCAGCACGATGCCTTCGTCGGTCCATTCCATGGTTGCAAAAGTATCATGTGGAGCGGATCAGCGCAGCGTAATCCGCCGATATCGCCAGGAAGTTACACGGCGGGTTACGCTTCGCTAACCCGCCCTACGCAGGCTTACGCGTTGAACCAGCCCTGCGCGTCGCCGGTGAAGGAATAATACAGCCCGGCCGTGGTCAGGATGCAGGACACCACCTCGATGGCGCTGTCGAGCTCCAAGCCCCTTTCGCCCATCACCTGCACCAGCGAGATCACCGACAGCACCAGCATGGCAGCCAGCGCCCAGCGCGGCCAGTTCTTGCGGTGCCGCGCGGCGAGCCGGACGAAATACACCAGGAGCAGGATCATGCAGCCGGCCGTCAGCGTCTCGCCCGTGATCATCTGCTCGGTCCTCACGACACTCGGCGTTCGGTCCTGGAACGCCACCGACAGCGCGTCGAGCGTCAGCGACAGATAGAGCAGCACCTCAAACCACAGCACGTTTCTGGGCACATTCATCGCTCTGGGCACGCTCATTGCTCTGGGCACGTTCAAACGCCGATCTATTCCTTGGGGAATTCCAGTCCCATTTCCCGGTAGCGGTCGGGATCGTCGCCCCAGTTCTCGCGCACCTTGACGAACAGGAACAGATGCACCGGCACGCCCATGATCTCGGCGAGCTCGGCGCGCGCCTGCGCGCCGATCGACTTGATGGTGGCGCCGCCCTTGCCGAGCACGATCTTGCGTTGGCTCTCGCGCTCGACATAGATCGTCTGCTCGATGCGGATCGACTTGTCCTTGCGGTCGGTCCAGCTGTCGGTCTCGACCGTCGACTGGTACGGCAATTCCTGATGCAGATGGCTGTAGATCTTCTCGCGCGTGATCTCGGCGGCCAGATGCCGCATCGGCGCGTCCGACATCTGGTCTTCGGGGTAGTGGAACGGCCCCTCGGGCACCATCTGCGCCAGCGTCCGCCGCAGATCGTCGACGCCATCCCCCGACAACGCCGAGATCATGAATGTGTGCTCGAAGCGCATGCGTTCGTTGGCGGCCTGCGCCATCGCGAGCAATTTTTCCCGCTGAACGAGGTCGACCTTGTTCAGCACCAGGATCTTGGGATGCGCGACGGATTCGAGCTTAGCCAGAATCGCCTGCGCCTCCTCGTCGATCCCAGCCTTGGCATCGAGCAGCACGCAGACGAGATCGGCGTCGTGGGCGCCACTCCAGGCGGTCGACACCATGGCGCGGTCGAGCCGGCGCCGCGGCGCGAAGATGCCGGGCGTATCGACCAGGATGATCTGCGCATTGCCCTCGATCACGATGCCGCGGATCAGCGCGCGCGTGGTCTGCACCTTGCGCGAGACGATGGTGACCTTGGAGCCGACCAGCGCATTGACCAGCGTCGACTTGCCGACATTGGGCGCACCGATCAGCGCGACGAAGCCGCAGCGCGTCGCGTCCGCCTGCCCCTTGGCTTCGTCAGTCATTGGTGCCGACGCCTTCACGCTCGATCATCGCGGATGCTGCTGCTTTCTCGGCCGCGCGCTTGTTGCCGCCGAGCCCCTCGGCGGAGGCCAGTCCCGGCAGGTCGACCGCAACGCGGAATTGCGGATCGTGGTGCGGGCCGGTGCGTTCGACCTCGCGATAGACCGGCGTCGGCAGTCCCTTGCCCTGCGCCCATTCCTGCAGCACGGTCTTGGGATCGCGCAGCGGCCGGCGCAGCTTGTGCATCCGCTCGGTCCAGTTGCGCTCGACGAACTGGCGCGCCGCCTCGTAGCCGCCGTCGAGAAAGATCGCGCCGATCACCGCTTCGCAGATGTCGCCGAGCACGGATTTGCGCAGCCGCGCGCCTTCGACCGCCTTCACCATGCCGAGCTTGATGTCCTCGAGCAGTCCGAGCGACTTGGCGACGTCGGCGCAGCTCTCCTTGCGCACGAGGTCGGCGAGCCGCTTCGACAATTCGCCCTCGTCGGCCTTGGGGAACGCCCGGAACAGCATGTCCGAGACGATCAGGCCGAGCACGTGGTCGCCGAGAAATTCCAGCCGCTGGTAGCTGTCAGCGCGGTTGCGGGTGGCGGGCTTCAGCGCGGAGACGTGGGTGAACGCGGTCGTCAGAAGCGCCGGATCCGAGAAATTGTAACCGATGCGCGCCTCGGTGCCGGCGATCGCGGCCTTCTCTTCGGCCGCCTTGACGGCCTTGCTGCGCCGCTTCTTCGGCGCAGCCGTGCCCTCGGCGGCAGGCGTCGGGCTCGGCTCGCCGGCGGGCGCTTGATCGTTGATGGCTGCGGTGTCGTCGTTCATCGCACGATGGAGAATAGGCGGTTCCACCGCACCGCGAACGGCCAGCGCCAGATCATCCAGGCCTGCTCGCCCTCGGCGATCGAGAAGAAGATCATCTGGGCCCGCCCGATGATGTTCTCGAACGGCACGTAGCCGACCTGCGACAGGAAGCGGCTGTCGGTGGAATTGTCGCGGTTGTCGCCCATCATGAAGAAATGGCCGGGCGGAACGGTGTAGACGATGGTATTGTCCATGTAGCTGTTGTCGGTGCAGTCCAGCGCCTCATAGCTGACGCCGTTCGGCAGGGTTTCCTTCCAGCGCTTGACGCGGGCGGTTGCATCCGCCGAGCCGCAAGGGTCCTCGCCGATGAAGTCGCTCAGCCGTTCCCGCTTGATCGGCTCATCATTGATGTAGAGCAGCCCGTTCCTGACCTCGATCCGGTCGCCCGGCAGTCCGATGACGCGCTTGATGTAGTCGGTGGAGTCGTCGCGCGGCAGGCGAAACACCACGATGTCGCCGCGGTTCGGCTCCGAGCCGAAGATGCGCCCCGAGAAGATGTTCGGCGAGAACGGGATCGAATAATGGCTATAGCCGTAGGAATATTTCGAGACGAACAGGTAGTCGCCGACCAACAGCGTCGCCTTCATCGAGCCCGACGGGATGTTGAACGGCTGGAACAGGAAAGTGCGGATGACGAGCGCGATCAGAAGGGCATGGATGACGACGCGGATGGTCTCGCCAAAGCCGCTCTCAGATTTGGTTCCGGTGGTCGCGCTCATTGCTTTCCCAATTCCCGCGGGCCCAGATGCCCGCGCGGTGGCAGAACGTTCTCTCCACGCGAAGCGCTCGATCCCCGCGTGAGGAAAATGGCCTTGATTCTGATCTTGAGGGCAAATCCCGACCTAAACCCGAAATTCGCGTCTCGCTCGATATACCCAGCGGCGTTTTAGACGGTTGTTCGCAAGGGCGCAATCAATCGCCGCCTCAAAACTTCGCAATTCATTGAAATGTCAATGATTTTTTAGTTTGCTAAAGTTTTCCGGCCGATTCCGGCGCCCTGCGCTCATCTGGCCGGAGCAACCGCCGAAATTATGACGAAGGCCTGAGCCAGCGGCCAATCGTCCGTGATCGAAAGGTCGATCTGCGCTTGCATGCCCTCCGGCGTCAGTTCCTGGAGCCGGGCCAGCGCCCCACCGGTCAGCCGCATCGAGGGCCGCCCTCCCGGCAGGTTGACCACCCCCATGTCCTTCCACCACACCCCGCGCCGGATACCGGTGCCGAGCGCCTTGGAGCAGGCCTCCTTCGCGGCGAAGCGCTTGGCGTAGGTCGCCACCACCATCTTCTCATTGTTGGCCCGGCGCATCGCCTTGGCGCGCTCGGCATCGGTGAAGATGCGATCGAGGAATCGCTCGCCATGGCGCTCGATCACCTTCGCGACCCGCGTGATATCGATCAGGTCGGAGCCGATACCGATGATCATGCGCCGACTGCGCCTTGCGCCCTGGCGCGGCCACGATCCATCGCCGCGCGCATCTCACGCACTGTGCCTGCGATGCCGACGAACAGCGCCTCGCCCATCATGAAGTAGCCGATGTTCAGCTCGCGGATTTCGGGCAGCGCGGAGATGATCTCGGCGGTGTCATAGTCGAGCCCGTGGCCGGCGTGGACCTCGAGCCCGGCCGCCTGCGCGAGCTTGGCGCCATCGATGATGCGCTTCCATTCGGCCGCCGCCTTGTCGGTGTGACCGTCGACCGCGGCGTCGCACCAGCCGCCGGTGTGGATCTCGATCACCGGCGCCTTCAGCTTCGCGGCCATCTCGATCTGCCTGGGATCGGCGGCAATGAACAGCGAGACCCGGATGCCGGCATCATTGAGCCGCGCAATGAAGGGCGCCAGCGCATTGTGCTGGCCGACCACGTCCAGGCCGCCTTCGGTGGTGAGTTCCTGACGTCGCTCCGGCACCAGGCAGACGGCGTGGGGCCTGGTGGCGAGCGAAATCCGCAGCATGTCGTCGGTCGCCGCCATCTCGAAATTCAAAGGCTTGGAGATCTCGGCCTTGAGCCGCGCCATGTCCTCGTCGCGGATGTGGCGGCGATCCTCGCGCAAATGCGCGGTGATGCCGTCGGCGCCGGCTTCGATCGCGGCCAGCGCCAGCCGCACCGGATCGGGCCGCGCCCCGCCGCGCGCATTGCGCAGGGTCGCGACGTGATCGACATTGATACCGAGGCGCAGCGGAGGAGCATTTGACATTTTCTTGGACCTGCAAATCTAACTCGTCATGCGCGGGCATAGCGGCCCGAAGGACGGCGTCGCTTCCGCTCGCCTATGTCCCGCGCATCCATCTTCAACCATTGACGCGCTCGACCTTTGCGACGACGGCCTTGGCGCGCAGTTGCGCGATGATAGCGAGGAGATGCTTGAGGTCATAGACCTCAAGATCGATGGTCAGCTCCGTGAAATCCGGCGACTGGCGCGACATGTGGATGTTGTCGATATTGCCGTCGTGCTCGGCGATCACGGTGGCGATCTGGGCGAGGCTGCCGGGCTCGTTCACATTGTGGACCAGGATACGCGCCGGGAAACGCTGCGGCATGGTCTCGTCGATGTCCCAGCGCACGTCGAGCCAGCGCTCCGGCTCCTCCTCGAAATCCTTCAGCGCCGGCGACTGGATCGGATAGATCGTGATCCCCTCGCCCGGCGTCACGATGCCGACGATCCGGTCGCCCGGCACGGCGCCGCCGTTCGGCGCGAATTTCACCGGCAGGTCGGAATTGATGCCGCGCACCGGGATCACCGAGGTGGCGCGCGCCGGATGCGGCGGGGTCTGCGTCTTCAGCTTGGCGGCGAGCCCCTTCTTGGCGCCATAGCGCACCAGGCGCTCTTCCTTGTAGTCGGGATACATCGCGCGCGCGACATCGGAAGCCTTGATCTCGCCGCGCCCGACCGAGGCCATCACGTCCTCGATCGAGGAACGCGCGAGCCGCGGCAATGCGCCCTTCAGCTTGTCGTCGGCATATTCGATCTTGGCGCGGGCAAACAGGCGGTCGACGATGCGGCGGCCGAGGCCGGCATACTGGTCGCGCACGGCATCACGGGTGGCACGCCGGATCGCGGCCCGCGCCTTGCCGGTGCGGGCGAGCGCTTCCCAGGCCGATGGCGGCGCAGACTGCGCCTTCGAGGTCAGCACCTCGACCTCGTCACCATTCTGCAACTCGGAGGACAACGGCGCGAACTTGCCATTGATCTTGCAGCCGACCGCGCTGTTGCCGACACCGGTGTGCACGGCATAGGCGAAATCGATCACATTGGCGTTGCGCGGCAGCGCGATCAGCTTGCCCTTCGGCGTGAAGCAGAACACCTGGTCGTGGAACAGCTCGAGCTTGGTGTGCTCCAGAAACTCTTCCGGATTGGCGCTTTCCGAAAGGATGCCGATGGTGTGGCGCAGCCAGGCGAAGGCGTTGGACTCGTGCTTCATCCGCTCGTGCGGCGAGCCCGCCCCTTCCTTGTAGAAGGCGTGCGCGGCGATGCCGAACTCGGCGATCTGGTTCATCTCCTCGGTGCGGATCTGCAGCTCGACGCGCTGCTTGCCCGGACCGATCACGGTGGTGTGGATCGAGCGGTAGTCGTTCTGCTTCGGCGTCGAGATGTAGTCCTTGAAGCGGCCCGGCACCACCGGCCAGGTGGTGTGGACGATACCGAGCGCGCGGTAGCAGGCGCCGACATCATCGAGGATGACGCGGAAGCCGTAGATGTCGGAGAGCTGCTCGAAGCCGACCGACTTGCGCTCCATCTTGGTCCAGATCGAAAACGGCTGCTTGCGGCGACCGAACACCCGCGCGGTGATGCCGTTCTTCTGCAGGTTCTTGGAGAGCTGGCTTTCGATCTCGCCGATTAAATTGCGGTTGCGCTCGGCCAGCGCATCGAGCCGCTGCTTGACCACGGCATAGGCCTCGGGATCGAGCACGAAGAAGGACAGGTCCTCGAGCTCCTCGCGCATCTCCTGCATACCCATGCGGCCGGCGAGCGGCGCATAGATGTCCAGCGTCTCGTCGGCGATGCGGCGGCGCGAGGCCGGCGGCACGAATTCCAGCGTGCGCATGTTGTGCAGGCGGTCGGCGAGCTTGATCAGCAACACGCGGACGTCGTCGGCAATCGCCAGCAACAGCTTGCGCAGATTCTCGGCCTGCTTGGCCTCGCGCGACACCAGCTCCAGCCGCTTCAGCTTGGTCAGGCCTTCGACCAGCGCCCCGATCTCGTGGCCGAAGACATGATCGATCTCGGCGCGCGTCGCCTCGGTGTCCTCGATCGTGTCGTGCAGCAGGGCCGCGACGATCGTGGCATCGTCGAGCTTGAGGTTGGTGAGGATCGCGGCGACCTCGAGCGGATGCGAGAAATAGGGATCACCGGAGGCACGGGTCTGCGTGCCGTGCGCCTTCATGGCGTAGACATAGGCGCGGTTGAGCAGATCCTCGTTGGTATCGGGGTTATAGGAGCGGACGCGCTCGACAAGGTCATATTGTCGCATCATGCGCGTCCGCGGCTTGGCCGGCCGCTCCGCCGCGGACGACGCCGGCGCCACCGCGACCGTTTCGGTTGCAGCCTGCATCTGGATGGAACTGCGGCGTCGATACGCCATGAACGCGATGCCTCTCCCGCGGGACCGGAACGTCCCACCTTGCTCAATCTAGTGCGCTTTCGAATGAAGCAGCACCCTGCGCGGGCCTTGGAACCGTTCAATTTCCCGCGCCTGCATAGGACGCACCGTAACAGCGAAATTGTCAACAAAAGCAAAGGCCCGGAGCAATGTCCGGGCCTTTTTCAAATCAATCCGAAACGAGGAGCTTATTCGTCTTCCTCGGGCTGCTCCTCCGGGGGCGCCAGGCCTTCGAGGCCCTTCAGCAGCTCTTCCTCGGTCATCCGTTCGACTGCGACCTCGGTGTCGTCGGCATCAACGCTGGCACCGGCGGAACCGATCAGCGGCACGGTGTCGGGCTCGGGCTCGTCGACCTCGACGAACTTCTGGAGCGAGTGCACGAGTTCCTCTTTCAGGTCTTCCGGCGAGATCGTCGAATCGGCGATCTCTCGCAGCGAGACCACCGGATTCTTGTCGTTGTCGCGATCAACCGTGAGTTGCGAGCCCGACGAGATCATCCGGGCGCGATGCGCAGCCAACAGGACGAGGTCGAAACGATTGTCGACCTTATCAATGCAATCTTCGACGGTGACGCGAGCCATCTCGAGGCGCTCCGTGGTAAAAGGAACCGAACATGTTGGTTATGAGGGTTAGTTATAGGGCTAGCCCCGGTTTCGCAAGGTAAAATTTGTGATTTGCCTTCCCAACAGGCTCTGATAACCCGATCTGCCGGGGCCAGAAGGGCCGGAGCGTCTGACGACATGGCTAGGTTGCTGTCCCAGACAAGTAAATCTCTTCATTGCAATGTCAAAGGTCTAGGCTTTTTGCCCTCGCCTCACCATAATTGCGGTGGTGACTGTCGTGGGGAAAGATTCACAGAACTTTAGGCAGCAACGCAGGAAATTGCGCGCGGTCGTTCGCCGCTGCGCTAAAAACACTAACAACCACGCGAGAACACTTTGATGTCGTCACCTGTTTCCAACAAGATCGCGCTCTTCATCGACGGAGCCAATCTGTACGCAACCGCAAAGACGCTGGGCTTCGACATCGACTACAAGCGCCTCCTCAAGGAATTCCAGAGTCGAGGCACGCTGTTGCGGGCGTTCTACTACACGGCGATCATTGAAGATCAGGAGTACTCGTCGATCCGTCCGCTGATCGACTGGCTCGACTACAACGGCTACACCGTCGTCACCAAGGCCACCAAGGAATTCATCGACGCCAGCGGCCGCCGCAAGGTGAAGGGCAATATGGACATCGAGCTCGCGGTCGATGCCATGGAACTTGCCGAACACATCGACCAGATGATCCTGTTTTCCGGCGATGGCGACTTCCGTTCCCTGGTCGAGGCAGTGCAGCGCCGCGGCGTCCGCGTCACCGTCATCTCCACCATTGCCAGCCAGCCGCCGATGATCGCCGACGAGCTGCGCCGCCAGGCCGACGTCTTCACCGATCTCGTCGAGCTGCAATCCAAGCTCGGCCGCGATCCGTCCGAACGTCCGGCCCCGCGCGAACCGCGTCACCACTCCCCGCAATTCCTGCAGCGCGCGACCACCACCATGGCCCCACGGGGAGCCGATGACGATTTCGACGAGTAACCTCGTCGCCGCACCTACGCGCCCCGACAGCAACTGTCAGCTCTGTGTCAGGCTGGCCGACTTCCGCGCACAAGCGCGGGCCCTCCACCCGGACTGGTTCAACTCGCCGGTGGAGTCTTTCGGCGACCCAAATGCGCGGCTGTTGATCGTCGGGCTCGCGCCGGGCATGCAGGGCGCCAACCGCACCGGCCGTCCCTTCACCGGCGATTATGCCGGTGACCTGCTCTACGCGACCCTGCTCGAATATGGCTTCGCCAGCGGCGTCTATCAGGCGCGCCCGGACGACGGCCTCAAGCTGGTCGACAGCCGGATCAGCAACGCGGTGCGTTGCGTGCCGCCGCAGAACAAGCCGCTACCGGCCGAGATCAACACCTGCCGGCAATTCCTGAGTGCCACCATCGCCACGATGCCGAAGCTGCGCGCGATCGTGCTGCTCGGGCGAATCGCCCACGAATCGACGCTGAGGGCGCTGGGCATCCGCTTGGCCGCGGCCCCCTTTGTGCACGGTGCAGTGCATAGCGCGGGTCCCTTCAAGCTCTACGACAGCTATCACTGCTCGCGCTACAACACGAACACGGGCGTGCTGACCACCGACATGTTCCGTAAGGTCTTCGCGACCGTGCGGAAGGATCTCGGCTAGAGCTTCGGATTATCCCTCAACCACTGCAGCACGTCGCCGGCGTTCCGGTCGGGCGGGAACACCGGATAGAACACGTGGGCGATGCGCGCATCGTCGACGACCAAAGCGAGCCGCTTGATCAGCGTCAGGCCCGCCACCGACATCGTCGGCAATCTCAGCGTGTGCGTCAGCTCCAGCGCTTCGTCCGACAGCACCGGGAACGGCAGGTGCAGGCGCGACGCCATTTCGGTCTGGTACGCATTGCTTTGGGTCGACAGCCCGAACACCTGCGCGGCCCCGGCCGCCTTCAGATCGGCGAACAGGTCGCGGAACGCGCAGGTTTGCGGCGTACAGCCGCGGGCGCCGGGGATCATGTCCCAATCATCGACCAGCCCGATCTTGCCGGGCTCGCCGGTTCGTGGATAGGCGAACACCACGGTGCGGCCCTCGAGCGCCGACAACGTGACCGACGTGTCGTTGGTGGCGCGCAAGGTCACCGGCGGGATCGTCATGCCGGTCAGATGCGCCGCGCCGCCGTCGTCCGTGGGCGGTGGGATCTTGCTCCAGTCGACATCGGTCAGGCTGCTCTGGCTCATCGCCCAAATCTCCGTGGGTCGTCATTGCGAGCCAACGGGTCGCGCCAACGCGCGCCCGATGATAAACTTGGCGAAGCAATCCACAGCGCCGCAGTGGATGGATGGATTGCTTCGTCGCTTCGCTCCTCGCAATGACGGCTTGAATTCTATCCTCGCGCCCGCATTAGGCGGCCCTTCTCGCGGCCCCAGTCGCGCTTCTTCTCGGACTCGCGCTTGTCGTGCAGCTTCTTGCCCTTGGCGATCGCGAGCAGCAGTTTGGCACGGCCGCGCTCGTTGAAGTACAGCTTCAGCGGAATGAGCGTCATGCCCTCGCGGTCGACAGCGCCGAGCAGCTTGTTGATCTGCTTGCGATGCAGCAGCAGCTTGCGCGGCCGCTTCGGCTCGTGGTTGAAGCGGTTGGCCTGCAGATATTCGGGGATATTGGCGTTGATCAGCCATATCTCGCCGTTCTTGGAATCCGCATAGGATTCCGCGATCGTGCTCTTGCCGCTGCGGATCGATTTCACCTCGGTGCCGGTCAGCGAGATGCCGGCCTCGATCGTATCCTCGATGGCGTAGTTGAAGCGGGCCTTTCGGTTTTCGGCGACAACCTTGATCGGACGTTCGTTCTTGTCGGCCACTTTAGCCCTTCTTGAGGAGGTCGCGGATTTCCGTCAGCAGCACGACCTCGTCGGACGGCTTCGGCGGCTCGGCGGGCTTGGCCTCATCCTTGCGCTTGAACTGGCTCATGGTGCGAATGACCAGGAACAGCACGAATGCGACGATCAGGAAGTTGAGCGTCAGCGTCAGGAAGTTGCCCCAGGCCAGCACCGCCCCCTGCTTCTTGGCGTCGGCCAGATTGGTCGCGTTGACCGCCTTGGAAAGTCCGGTGAAATAGTTGGAGAAATCGAGCCCGCCCGTGATCGCGCCGATGATCGGCATGATGATGTCGCCGACCAGCGAGGTGACGATCGCGCCGAAGGCCGCACCGATGATGACGGCGACGGCGAGGTCGACGACATTGCCCTTCATGGCGAATTCGCGGAATTCCTTCAGCATGCCCATCCCCTTCTCTTCGACGTTGCGCACGGCATTGTTCACGGCAGGTCCGGTCCGGCTCAGTTGATCAGGCCGGCATGCACCATGGCGCTGCGGACGGCAGTGCGGGTGGCTTCGGTGACCGGCACCATCGGCAGGCGCAGCTTCTCGTCCAGCTTGCCGAGCAGCGACATCGCGTATTTCACCGGCGCCGGGTTGCTCTCGATGAACAGATTGGTGTGCAGCGGCATCAGCTTGTCATGGATCTTCAGCGCCGTGGTGACGTCACCCTTCTGCCAGGCGGTCTGGAATTCCGAGCACAGCCGCGGCGCGACGTTCGAGGTCACCGAGATGCAGCCATGGCCGCCATGCGCCATGTAGCCGATGATGGTCGCGTCCTCGCCGGACAGCTGGTTGAAGTCCTCGCCCATCGCGGCGCGCTGCTGCGAGACCCGCACCATGCTCGCGGTCGCATCCTTGACGCCGGCGATGTTCTTCAGCTCGAACAGCCGCTTCATGGTGTCGACCGACATGTCGATCACCGAGCGCGGCGGGATGTTGTAGATGATGATCGGAATGCCGATCGCATCGTTGATCGCCTTGAAGTGCTGGTACATGCCTTCCTGGGTCGGCTTGTTGTAGTACGGCGTCACGACCAGCACCGCATTGGCCCCTGCCTTCTCCGCGTGCTTGGCGAGTTCGATCGCTTCCTTGGTCGAATTCGAACCGGCGCCGGCGATCACGGGCACCCGGCCCTTGGCCTCCTCGATGCACCACTCGACCACCCGCTTGTGCTCGTCATGGCTGAGCGTCGGGCTCTCGCCTGTCGTGCCGACCGGCACCAGGCCGTGCGTGCCCTCGGCGATCTGCCAGTTCACGAGGCTGCGGAACGCCGCCTCGTCCACCGAGCCGTTCTTGAAGGGCGTCACCAAGGCAGTGAATGACCCCCGGAATTTTGTCTTGGCTGCCATGGACTTCCTCCAAACGCTTCAGGCTATAGGCTAGGTCGACGGACCGTTCTTGTTGGCGCGCTTCACGTCTGTGCGACCGGCACCCGGTCGATGCGAAACGCCACGAAAGGCAATTCATATCGGGTCTGGCCGACAGGCGAAAGGGCCGCACCGTACCTATTCCCAGCCGGTTCCAGCCGCGATTTTGCCGTGGTGCTGGCGCAAACAGCCGCACCGGCAGACTTCTTAGTATTTTGTCCACGTTTTCAATCAAATAAGAAACCCATGTAAGAAACCCATGGCCCGAACGACCAGATGATTCGGGGCCGCAGAGGATTTCCGTGATCCGTTCCGCCCGCGCAGGCACTTTGCGATCGACGGCGCTGGCGACGAGCCTCGCGCTCGTTGTCGGCCTTGCCGTCATCACATCCGATGCATGGGCCGCCGCGGATGCGCCGGCAACACCGTCGGCTGCCGACAACGCCGCTCCCAAAGCCGCGACTCCCAAGGCCGCCACTCCCAAAGCCGCGGCACCGAAGTCTGCCGCTCCCAAGGCGGCTGCTCCCAAGGCCGACGCTCCCAAGGCGGCTGCTTCAAAGCCAGCCGCAACCAAGAGCGACTCCGCAAAGACCGACGCCGCGAAGACAACTGCGTCCGGCGCGGCCAAGACGGACGGTGCCAAGACCGTTCATCCCAAGACCACCGATTCCAAGAGCGCGGGGTCAAAGACCGACACGCACAAGACCGCCGCGCCCAAGACCGCCTCGCCAGCTTCGACGGGAAGTCTGCCGAAGAAACCGGCGCCCGCCAGCGTGGCCGCACCCGCGCTGGTTCCCGCGACCCGCCAGCATGCCGCCCCTGTCGTGCGCAAGCCGGTGGTGCCTGCGGCGGTGGCCGCGACATCGTCAACGTCGCAGTCGGACAAGGACGCGGTCGCCAACGTCGTCGAGCTGCTGCGCAAGCGCAGGCCTTCCGACGCCACCGAGGCCGAGGCCTCGATCTCCGATCCGGTCGCGCGCAAGCTTGCCGAATGGCTGATCCTGCGCAGCGAGGACAATGGCGCCTCGGTCGAGCGCTACCGCAGTTTCCTCGACGCCAATCCGAGCTGGCCTTCGCAGACCTTCCTGCGTCGCCGCATCGAGGCCTCGCTGTGGGACGACCGTCGCGACGATTCCGCGGTCTGGGCTTGGTTCCAGAATGAATCGCCGGTTTCGGCCAAGGGCCGGCTCGCGCTCGCCAAGGTGATGATCGGCCGCGGCGACCGCGGCAATGCCGAGCGCCTGGTCCGCGAGGCCTGGCGCAACGACGGGATGAGCGAGGACACCGAAACCGCCGCGCTCGATCTGTTCGGCTCGTTCCTCACCGCCGGCGACCACAAGGCGCGCATGGACACCATGCTCTACGGCACCGACAACGAAGCTGCCGGCATGCGCGAGGCCAAGCGGCTCGGCTCCGGTTACGTGGCGCTGGCCAAGGCACGTATCGCTGCGACCCGCAAGGGTTCGAACCTGCGCGCACTGCTGGAAGCGGTGCCGGACGAACTCTCCGGCGACACCGGCTATTTGTTCGCGAAGATTCAGTTGCTTCGCCGAGAGGAGAAATTCGCTGAGGCTGCGCGGCTGATGCTGAGTGCGCCGAAGGAGGCCTCCCGCCTCTACAATGTCGACGAATGGTGGATCGAGCGCCGGCTGCTAGCGCGCAAGATGATCGACACCAACGAGTTTCGCACCGCCTATCTGATCGCGCGCGACGCGGCGCTGCCGGCCCGTGACATCTACAAGACCGAGCAGGAATTCACCGCCGGCTGGATCGCGCTGCGCTTCCTCAACGATCCCGCCCTCGCCGCGCAGCATTTCGCGCGGATCGGCGTCGGCAGCGCCAACCCGACTGCGCTGGCGCGTGCCGGCTATTGGCAGGGCCGCGCCGCGGAAGCCGCCGGCCGCGGCCAGGAGGCACGTGCCGCCTATGCACGCGCGGCCGAACAATCCACCAGTTATTACGGACAGCTCGCGCGCGCAAAACTCGGCCTGCCGCAGATCGAGCTGAACAGCGCGCCGCGCGGCCGCGGCGCCGATCGGCTGGAGATCGTGCGCGCGGTGGCGCTGCTGTACGAAATCGACGCGCGCGAGCTCGCGATCCCGATCTTCGGCGACCTCGGCGACAATGGCGATCCGGAAGCGCTGGCCGGCCTCGGCGAGCTGACCGCACGCAACGGCGACGCGCGCGGCATGCTGCTGATGGGCAAGTCCGCGCTCAACCGCGGACTGCCGTTCGACCACTACGCCTATCCGGTCAACGGCATTCCGTCGTTCCGCCAGGTCGGGCCGGAGGTCGAGCAGAGCGTCGTCTACGCGATTGCGCGCCAGGAGAGCGCGTTCAATCCGGCCGTGGTGTCGCCGGCCCAAGCCTACGGCCTGATGCAGGTGACGCCCGACGCCGGACGTTACGTCTGCAAGCGCGCCGGCATCGGCTTCGACCTCAACCGGATGAAGACCGACCCGGTCTACAACGCGACGCTTGGCGCCGCCGAGCTCGGCGGCCTGCTCGAGGACTATCGCGGCTCCTACATCCTGACCTTCGCCGCCTACAATGCCGGCCGCGGCAGCGTGAAGAAGTGGATCGAGCGCTATGGCGACCCGCGCGATCCCAAGGTCGACGCGGTCGACTGGGTCGAGCTGATTCCGTTCTCGGAGACGCGGAACTACGTCCAGCGCATCATGGAGAACCTGCAGGTCTATCGCGCCCGCTTCGGCGGCGGGACCCGGTTGCAGATCGAGGCCGACCTGCACCGCGGCGCCAGCGTGGAATGACCCGGCGGGAGCGGTTTTCAACAGGCTTGCGACGGATCGCGGCCGAATCCCGACGCAACTCATTGTTATAATTAGAATTTCGTGCGATTTGCCGCGTCAGCGCCTCACGATTGGCGCTCCATATAAAGGCTCCAGGGCGGCCGTCGGCGCAGCTGCCACCAAATCACCTTGTCGCAATCTGAATCTGCCGCTTGCGGCTCAGCGCCCTCTCGGGCATATCGGCGCCATTGGAGACGTGGCCGAGTGGCTGAAGGCGGCGGTTTGCTAAACCGTTATAGGCTTGTAAAGGCCTATCGAGGGTTCGAATCCCTCCGTCTCCGCCATCGACTTGGTTGTCCAGCCCGGAGACATGGGTGACGACCTCGTGCCGAACGGGTTGTCGGTGGGTTGCAAGGATTTCTGCTCCAGGTCGAAATATCCGAGATCGCAGTGCGTGAAGCTGACGAGTCAAGTGCCCTCGTCGTCCTCCTTGATGCCGAGTTTCTCGCCAGCCAGGACGGTTGATCTCACAGGAATTTATTTACCCTTTCGGCACCACAAATCGGTCGAAATAAAACTCCGGAAGCGAAGTACCGCGATACTCGTTTCCGGGCGCGACGCAACAGGCAGGAAGCTCCATGACTGATTATAACTTGGAAGGTCCCGTCTGGTCGTCGAAGACCATCACGTGGAGCTTCGCGACGGTCAATTTCTCCGGGCAGCCTGACACATTCTCAACGTTCTTCCAGCCCGGTGAGTATGAACGGGAAATCATCGATGCCTTGAAGCGATGGTCCGCCGTTGCCGATGTGACGTTCGTCGAGGTGGCGGATTCTGCGAGCGTCGACATCCGTTTCGGACTCGGGACTTTTGACGGCCCTTACGGGATTCTGGCTGAGACATCGTACTACTACTCCAACGGCGACTTTCTGCCTGATGTCACAGTCAGCTTTGACCAGGCTGAAAACTACACGTCGTCCTCCAGCGGTTTGACGCTTTCGGGAGGAATAAGTTTCGAGGCCGTTGCAACGCACGAAATCGGCCACGCATTGGGCCTCGATCATTACACCGGCGGCCCGGCGATCATGAACCCCTACGCCAGCGCTGATATAACCAACCTGACGCAGTCGGACATCGATGGCATTCAAGCGCTCTATGGACCGCCCTCGAACCAACCGCAGGTTCCTGCAGGTGACATTGTCACCAACGGCACGGCGGCGAATGATGTTTTGCTTGGAGGAAGCGCGGCCGATGCGATCTACGCGCTCGCCGGTAACGATTATATTTATGCCTACGGAGGCAACGACCTTCTGTTCGGTGGCGATGGCCTTGACGTGTTGCTTGGTGGGATTGGAGACGACGCGCTTTATGGCGGCACGGGCTTCAATTACCTTTTTGGCGGCGACGGCAACGATACCCTTTCTGGCTCGGGGGGAGCCTCGCCGTCCGATGTCAACGTGATGTACGGCGAAGCCGGCAATGACTTCCTCTATGGGGGAACCGGCACCAACTATTTTTACGGCGGCGCTGGCGCCGACACCATGTTCGGTGGCTCCGGTCTCAACATCTTCATCTCGTCAGGCGAGAGTGATGGAAACCTCATCTATGGGGGTTCGGGCCAGAACTACGTTTATGGTTCGAACGGCGGGGACACGGTGACCGGCGGCAGCGGCGTCGACGTTTTCCTTATGGGATCAGGCGCAGATGTAATCAGCGGCGGCGGTGGCGTTGATTATGCGTGGGGCGGCGGCGGCTCGGATACGTTCAACATCAGCGATGCCAACTCAGAGATCATGGTGATACAGGACTTCAACACAGGCGGTGTCCACGACATCTTGAGCTTCACCGGGACCTCCCTGCATTCCTTTGCCGATGTGCAGGCCGCCGAGTTCTATTCGCCAGGGATCAACACGACCATCATCACCGACGCGGCGGGCAACGCTGCCTGGTTGATCGGCCTCGCCCCCGGACAACTCAACGCCAGCATGTTCAGCTTCGCTTAGGAAGCTCGATCGCCGATGTTTGTCAGGCCGCGATGCACGGTGCGCCGCGGTCAAGGCAACGCCGTCGAAAGCATGAATTGAACCCCACCGACGTCAGCCGCCGCCGCGGGTGGACGGATCGAGATTTCGGTTCTCGCCCGGCGGGATCGGCCCGTAGCCCGGATAGACGTAGTGGCCCGGAGGAGCCACCTGCTCGCTTGGACCGGTGGTGACGTGCTGTCGCACGCGGCGGTGATGTGCCGTTGCGGCGTCGGCGGCGGCGCTCCACAGCATTGCCAATAGTCCCACCATCAAAGCAGCACGCATCGCCTTGGCTCCGGTTCTCCGTAATATGATGCGCCGACCGCAAGGCCGCCAGCGTTGGCGGCCTCACGATCGGTCACATCGACGGGATTGAGCCACGATCTGCGTCGCGCTCAGGCGCGCCGCATCCTCAGCAGCGGCCGCGGAAAGGCCTGCGCGCCGGCGACGCCGAGCAGCGCGAGGCCGCCGCCGATGACGTGGAAGGATCGGACCGGCTCGCCCAGCATCACGATCGCGGCCGCAGCGAGACGGCTATCGCTCCGCAGCCGCCGACTGGGCCATCGGCCCCAGGATCCACTCCCTAAACGCCGCGATCTTCGGAAGCCCCTGCCTGTTGTCGGGGCAGACGAGATAATACGCGAACTCCTCCAGATGCACGGTCTCGAGCAGCTGGATCAGTTCGCCGCTCTCGATCTCGTTTGCGACCATCGCCGCCGGCAACAGGCCCGCGCCCTGCCCGGTCAGCACCGCCTTCAGCAGCAGACCGCTGTCATCGAACGAGGGTCCGCGCGGCGTGCGCACCTCCGCAATGCCATTGGCCTGAAACCACAGGCTCCACCCCTTGCGATCGGCGTCATGCACCTGCGGCCAGCCGGCGAGCTCGCCTGAAGATGTCGGCCGCCCGAGACGCGCAACCAGCGACGACGAGGCCACCACCACCATCTCGACCGTGACGACGCGGTCGCTGCGCAGCCCCGGATAGCGGCCGAGGCCGTGGCGCACCGCGACGTCGACGCCGCTGCGCGAGAAATCGACCAGCGTGTTGCTGGTGACGATCCGCAGATCGATCTCGGGATGCGCATCCTGAAACGACGCCATGCGCGGCACCAGCCAGGCCGACGCGAAGAACGGCGTGACGCTGACCGTCAGGGTGCCGACATCGGTCGATGCAGCGACGCGACGCGACGCATCCACGATCTGGCGAAACGCATTGCGGATCGACGGCAGATAGTCGCGCCCGGCGTCGGTGAGATAGATGCCGCGCGGCACCCGTTCGAACAGTTTGACGCCGAGATGGGCTTCGAGCGTCTTGAGCATCTGGCTGACCGCGCCCGGCGTCACGCACAGTTCCTCGGCCGCGAGCTTCACCGAGAGATGGCGGGCGGCGGACTCGAACGCCTTGAGCGCGTTCAGGGGTGGGAGCCGGCTCTCCATGATTTAGATTTTCTAATCTCAATCCCCCAGCAAATCTGGTTTGCCAACTCGGGGCTTCCGGGCGCTCTATCAGCCTATCCTATGGCTGAAAGCCGCGTCAACGCAGGGAAACCCGGACCATAAGAATTAGATTTTCTGATCCTTAGCTACGGCGTCCGACGCGGCATTCGGCCCCCATGGAGCAGCGACATGACTGAGGTTCCACACAAGCTCGCCCTGCATGAGATCGACCCGGGTGGCCACGCCGGCAGACTGGTCGATCGCATCAACGCGTCGCAGGTCGGCAGCCTGCCCGGCACATTGGAGTTTCAATGGCTCGAAGCAGGACGCGGCCAGATCCGCGGTCGCTTCGACATCGCCGCAAAACACTTCTCGCCGCACGGGCTGCTGCACGGCGCAAGCCTCGTCGCATTGGCCGACACCGCGTGCGGGTTCGGCTGCCTTGCGTCCTTGCCGGACGGCGCCATCGGCTTCGCCACCTCGGAGTTGAAGACCAACTTCATCGGCGCCGCGCGCGAAGGCGGCGTGAGCTGCGAGGCCCGTCTCGTTCATGGTGGCCGCACGACCCAGGTGTGGGATGCCGAGATCAAGAGCGAAGCGACGGGCAAGACCATCGCGCTGTTTCGCTGCACGCAGATGCTGCTCTACCCGCCGGGAAAGACTGGCGGTCACGCGGCACCGGGAGAACGATCGTGAGCAATGCCGCCATGCACGCCGGTTATCAAAAAGCAAAACCGTTCTACGGCTGGTATGTCGTCGCCGCAGCCTTCGTCGTGACCTTCATCGGCTTCGGCAGCGCCTACACTTTCTCGTCCTTCGTCGAGTCATTGCAGCGGGAGTTCGGCGCCTCGCGCGGCTCGGTGTCGCTGGTGTTCTCCTTTGCGGGCTTCCTGTATTTCGGCCTCGGCGTCGTCTCCGGCCCGCTCGCCGATCGCTGGGGCGCGCGCAGGCTTGCTGGCCTCGGAATGGCGCTGGTTGGTGTCGGCATGGTACTGGCGGGACAGGCGGCGACCATCCTTCAGGTCTATGCCGCCTACAGCATCGGCATCGGCGCCGGCGTCGGCTGCGCCTATGTCCCGACGCTGGGCGCGGTGCAACGCTGGTTCGTCAGGCGGCGCGGTTTTGCATCGGGCCTCGCCGTCAGCGGGATCGGGGTCGGGACGCTGGTGATGCCGCCGCTCGCGACCTGGCTGATCACAAGCCTCGGCTGGCGTGATGCCTATGTCATGCTGGGCGTTGTCGCCGCCGTCGCCGGCATCGGAGCATCGCTCCTGATCGCCGACGATCCGCGCCGCTACGGCACAGGACCGGATGGCGATCCGCTTGAAGCGGTTTCCGGCGCGCCGCTGCGCCAGGGCGTCTCGATCCGCGGCGCGGTCAAGACCGCCCGCTTCGCCGGGCTTTATGCGGCCTGCCTGATCAGCGCGTTCGGGGTGTTCGTGCCCTTTGTGCATCTGGTGCCCTTCGCCGTCGACCATCAGGTGGCGCCGGCGCTCGCCGTGCTGCTGCTCGGGATGATCGGCGTCGGCAGCACCGCCGGCCGCTTCTTCCTCGGCGGCATCGCCGACCGGGTCGGCCGCGATGCGTTCCTGATTGCGATGTACATCGGCATGGCCGTCTCGCTGGCGATCTGGGCGATCGCCGGCAGCTTCTGGTTGCTCACCGTGTTCGCGCTGCTGTTCGGCGTATTCTATGGCGGCTGGGTTGCGATCCTGCCTGCCGTGGTCACCGACCATTTCGGCGGCCGCAATGTCGGCGGCGTCATCGGCATCCTCTACACCAGCGTCGCGGTCGGAACGCTGCTGGGACCGAGCGCCGCGGGCTTCGCCTACGACGTCAGCCACAGCTACTTCATTCCGGTGGCGATCAGCGCGGCCGCCAATGTGGTCGCAGCGCTGATCGCGATGGCGACGATTCGGACCTCCTCGCCGATCGCGTCAGTCGCGCAGCATTGACGCCTCATGAGACGGTCGCCGCTCGACCATGCTACGCTCGCGATCATGCACTTCGCCTCGCCCAATGCCTGGAATTACCGGCCAGCTGACGATGCCGGCATCGTCGAGCTGGCATCGTGGCGCGGTGCCGGCTCGCTTGGCCTCAGGCCGCATTTCCATGACGAGAGCCAAATCGTGCTGGTGCTGTCGGGGTCGCGCGCCTTCCGCATCGACGGCACGACCGTGACGGTGCCTGCGGGCCATGCCGCGCTCATTCCGGCGGGACTGCTGCATGCACCGATCGCGACACCGGACGAGGAAACGGTCTGCCTGAACGCGTATGTTCCGGCGGGCCGCACCTCCTCATCGCTGCGGGTCATCAGCGTCGGGGCTCGCTGGCAACGCGTCGACCAGATATTGCCCGAACAGATCCTCGAGATCGCCGACGACATCCTGTCCCGCGAACCGTCCCACTCGGCCGGCCTCGCCGACAGGACGACGCTCGGCGTCACCCTGACAGAAAGTGCCGGGCCGATCGGCGCCATCGCCGCAGGCTTCGGGCGAAGCCGCGAAGGCTTCAGCCGCATGGTGAGGCGCGAGCTCGGCGTCTCACCGCACGCCTTCCGGGTGCTGAGCCGGCTCAATCTTGCGCGGCAATTGCTGCGCGCGGGCGAACCGATCGCAGCAGTTGCGGCCGATACGGGGTTTTCCGACCAGAGCCACCTCACCCGCCTGTTCCGCCGCACCTTTGGAACCACACCGGGCGTCTACTGGCGCGATTGAAGCGGCGTCGCAGACGTTCCAGACCGTCCGGCGCCACACCCGCTAGCCTGTTCACCCTGCAAGGGGTGAAGGATGGACATCGAGACAAGTCTTCTGCTGCTCGCGGCCGGTGTCGCGGGAGGCATCATCAATGCGCTGGCGGGCGGCGCGACGCTCATCACGTTTCCGGCGATGCTGGCGGCAGGCCTGCCCGCTGTGATCGCCAATGCGTCGAATGCGGTGGCGATCTCGCCGGGGCATCTGATCGCCGCGCTCGCCGACCGCGGCAGGCTGCCGCCGCCGACACTGCGCACGATCAACTTCGTTGCCGCCTCCACGCTTGGCGGCGCAATCGGCGCCGGGGTCCTGTTGCTGCTCCCCGAGCGGCTGTTCGTGCTGCCGGTGCCGGGCCTGATCGCGTTTGCAACGCTGCTGTTTGCCTTCGCGCCGCAGATCCAGAGCTGGACCGTCGGGCGGCAGACGAGCGCGGCCTTGCCCTCGACCGGCGCGAGCAGTGCTGTTCTCGGGTTGGCGTGTGTCTATGGAGGTTTCTTCGGCGCCGGACTCGGCGTCATCCTGACCGCGGTGCTGTCGATCACGGAGCCCAACGACATCCGGGCGATCAAGGCGTTGAAGAACCTGCTCGCGACCTGCGTGTCGCTCGCCGCCACATTGATCTTCATCGTGCAGGGAGCGGTGCGCTGGCCGGAAACGTTGGTGATGCTGGTCGGCGCCATGATCGGCGGCTATGCCGGTGGCTATTTGATCCGGATCCTTCCCGCGGCCATCGTCCGGCAGTTCGTGCTCGTGGCCGGAGCCGTGATGACCGTGGTCTACGCCGCGCGCTACTGGTTCTAGATGGAGCGAGGGAGCCAAGGCTGGCTCCCGGCTCGATTTTGGTCGAGTTAGTGCGTCGTCATCCAGGCGCGGGCTTCGCGCTGGGCGGCCGCGATCTCGACATCGGACATCTGCTCGGCGACTTCGCGGCGGTGCGCGATCGCGTCGGTGCGTCCCTTGAGCGCCGCCAGGTTGAACCATTTGTGCGCCGCGACGAGGTTGACCACGCCGGAGCGGCCGCTCGCCCAGTACATGCCACGTTCGAACAGCACGTCCTGGATCGCAGTCGCAGCTACCGGGATGGCACTGTCCTGATCGATGACCCCCTGAAACATTGTCGTCATTCCCCTTTTTGTTGTTGGCCGCCCTCCCCCGAGCGCGGCCCCCGTCCACTGTTGAAACACCCTGTTATGTCAGGGCTGATCTATGGATCATGCCCCGCGCTGATCCCTGGGATCACCGCTCACCGTTTGCCGGCTTGTTGGGATGATCATGGCCCATCAAATTTGAAGAGCGGTTTAAGTATCGCGATGAACGGGATGTAAATCGGCGCCGCCAAGCGGGTTTCCCGGAATCGTAGAAGTGCCTGTGCCGCAGGCATTTCCATGCATTCGTGAACGCCGGTTTACCCTGGTGTTTTGGACAACGATAACCATCGCGGCCAATGGCCGACGCCGCCGGCCGCTCGCAGCGGCCATCCGTTTCAAACTTTTACGGAGGGGCCGCAGGGGGGCGCAGATCCCGGCCGACGATCCGCGGGACGTTGAGCGCGATCGGCGCGGGCGCAAACGAACGCGAGGCCGTGCGACCGAACGTCAATCCAGAACTGGAATGGGGAAATGGGTGCCGGGGCGCGAACTGCGCAGGCCGCCGGAACGAGGGGGTCGGCGAACACGTCAGGACCAGATTTCAACTCGGCATTCTCGCCGGTGAAATTGCGGAACCAAGCAGGCTCCGCACCGAACGAAGAAATCTCTGTTTCTTCTGCCGGACCGGTTTTGGGAAGGTTGCCCTCTCCGAAATTCGATCCAGCCGTTTGACCTGATGTCTCGCCGACACCCTCTTTCGTCAGCCAGAGCCTGGGGGTGGGATGTGCCTCTCAGCAGTCCGTCCGGTGGCTCTCGCGACGTGCCGGCATAAGGCCGCCGGCAATCCTCTCAAGGCGAGAGGGTTACTTCTTCTTGGCGACCTTGCGGGTCTTCTTCGCAGTCTTCTTCACTGCGCTCTTCGCCTTCTTCGCCTTCTTTGCCTTCTTAGCCATGTTGCCCTCCGGTATGTGAGATGGCTCTCTACTTCGCTGCGTGCACTCGGGAATCGATATGCACTACTTCCCGAATACACCAACGGATTAAAAAAAACAGTGTCCCGCTTAAGGAAGTGTTGACGCAGCGATGGTCGTACGCGCAGCGCGCGTCGCCGACCAAATCGACGATGCATTCGCGCGACGATGCAAGAAACGCAGCAGCGGCCGACATCGGCATTTGTCAACGTTACAGGAAACGCCTTTATTGCAGGCTCTTTTTGAATTCGCATTCAGTCAATCAACGCGCGATCGTCGTTGCGTTGAGTCGCGAGCTGTGACGAAAAGCGGCGCGGCGCGGGCGCCGAGTCGCAACTTTTGGCAACGAAAAATATTTCGTGGGAAAGATGGCTTTCGCCTCGTTTGAGGTCATCCAGACCCGATTCCGGACGAATCGTGGCTCCGACGATTCGGCGCCGAGGAGCGTCGTCACCACCGCGGACGGAGGGTGTGAGCCAAGATCACGCCGCGTTCACGCGCGCGCGACGACACCAAAGGTGACGGGATGAGAGCATGATCCGGTTGGATCATGCGCCAAGGACAACATCATTGTCCTGTTCGTTCAGATGCCGAGCTTGGACTTCAATAGCTCGTTGACCGCCTTCGGGTTCGCCTTGCCGCCCGACGACTTCATCACCTGACCGACGAACCACTGAAGGGCAGCGGGCTTCGCCTTTGCTTGCTCGACCTTGTCGGGGTTGGCCGCGATGATGTCGTCGACCACCTTCTCGATCGCGCCGAGGTCGGTGACCTGCTTCATGCCGCGCGCCTCGACGAGCGCGCGCGGATCGCCGCCCTCTTGCCACACGATCTCGAACAAGTCCTTGGCGATCTTGCCGGAAATCGCTCCCTCGCCGATCAGATCGACGATCGCAGCGAGTTGCTCGGCCGACACCGGCGAGGCGGCGATCTCGACGCCTTCCTTGTTGAGACGGCCGAACAGTTCGTTGATCACCCAGTTGGCGGCAAGCTTGCCGTCGCGTGCCTTGTCCGCAAGACCTGACAGCACCGTCTCGTAGAACTCCGCGCTCTCGCGCTCGGCCACCAGCACGCTCGCATCGTAGGGCGACAGACCGAAGCCCGTAATAAACCGGGACTTCTTCTGGTCCGGCAGTTCCGGCAGATGCGCCTTGAGATCGTCGACGAAGGCCTGGCTGAACTCGAGCGGCAGCAGATCGGGATCGGGGAAGTACCGGTAGTCGTGCGCCTCTTCCTTGGAGCGCATCGAGCGCGTCTCGCCCTTGTTCGGGTCGAACAGCCGGGTTTCCTGGTCGATCGAGCCGCCGTCCTCGATGATCTCGATCTGGCGCCGCGCCTCGTACTCGATCGCCTGGCCGATGAAGTTGACCGAGTTCATGTTCTTGATTTCGCAGCGGGTGCCGAGCGCGGCCTCGCCGTAACGGCGCACCGAGACGTTGACGTCGGCGCGCAGGCTGCCCTTCTCCATGTCGCCGTCGCAGGTCCCGAGGTAGCGCAGGATCGAGCGCAGCTTGGTGACGTAGGCCTTGGCCTGCTCGGCGTCGCGGATGTCGGGCTTGGAGACGATCTCCATCAGTGCGACGCCGGAACGGTTGAGGTCGACATAGGACATCGTCGGCGACTGATCGTGCAGCAACTTGCCGGCATCCTGTTCCAGATGCAGCCGCTCGATCCCGATGGTGACGCTACGGCCGCCGTCGAGCTCGAGCGACACCTCGCCCTCGCCCACGATCGGCGACTTGTACTGGCTGATCTGGTAGCCCTGCGGCAGGTCCGGATAGAAATAGTTCTTGCGGTCGAACACCGAGCGCAAATTGATCTTCGCGTTCAGCCCGAGACCGGTGAGCACCGCCTGGCGGACGCACTCCTCGTTAATCACGGGCAGCATGCCCGGCATCGCGGCGTCGACCAGCGAGACATGGGTATTGGGTTCGCCGCCGAATGCGGTGGATGCGCCGGAGAACAGCTTTGAGTTCGAGGTGACCTGGGCATGGATCTCCATGCCGATCACGACTTCCCAATCGCCGGTGGCGCTCTTGATCAGTCTGTGCGGGGCGGCAGGTGCGGTCATGGGTCTCGTTGTCCGGATAAGGTGATATCTGGGAAGCATTGGGCTTCGCGCAACCGATCGCGCCAGTCAAGCCGCCTTGCGGCCCCCATTGCAGCCCCCTTGCAGCCCGCGCCGGCACGTGAGGCGCAGATTAAAGCCCTCGCCGGAACTGCTGATAGGCCTTGCTTGCCCGCAGCGCGTCGGCGCCGCCCACAACCAGCTGGTCGACCTGCTCGGGCGGCAGCGAAAGCCGCGTCGGAATAGCGTTCAGGATGCCGGCACGCTCCGGTCCGAGCCGGTCGAAGCCGAGCCGCTCGACATAGATCGCGACGTCGCCGCACTTCCAGCCGGCGCCGACGCCGAGCCTCGTGCGATCCGCCGCCGACAGGCCGCAGCGCCAGCGCTTCAGCTTGCCCGACCAGTCGTTGGCGAGCGCTGTGAACGCCGCGTAGCTCGAGCGCACGCTGGCATCGATCGCGGTGTCGGCGGCGGCCGACACCAGCTCGACGCCGTTCGGCCCTTCCAGCGTCTGCACGAAGTCGCCGGAGATGCCGCGGCCGGCGTCGACCACCAGGAACAGGATGCGCCTGAGCTTGGCTGCCTGCCGTTCGTTCAAAGGCTCGTACGGACGCTGGGCTGCGAGCAGCCCGATGCTCAGCCCCGACAGGCCGTAATTGTCGACGAGGCCGCCGTCGAGCAGTTTGACGTAGCGCATCGAGCCGTCGCGGTAGCGCGCCTGGGCCTCGGCGTAGGAGCGCAGCAGCGGCTGCGCGTTCGGATCGTTGCGCACCCGCTCGAGCCACGGCGGCAGCGGCGCCGCGCAGCCGCCGGGAAAGGTTTCCAGCACGATCGGCGCAAATGCCAGCGGCACCGCGGCGGATGCGGCGACCGCTTCGGCGATACGATAGGAGCGGATGTCGCTGCACAGCGCATCGAACGCCGTCTTGCCGAACACGAACGGCGTGCGGTTGTAGATGTCTGACGCGTTGATCCAGACCCGCGGGCGGCGGTCGTCGGGCAATGCCTCGAACCGCGCGCCATTGAACAGATTGCGATCGAGCCAGTCGGTGAACTGGCTGTCGTTGACGCCGCCGCCCAGCGCGCGCCCGATATTGCCGAGCGAGATCCGGGTCTTCAGTCCCTCCTCGGCGTTGCGCAGCAGGAAGCGCTCGCGGAAATCGTCGAGCGCGGCGCGCCGCTTCAACCCGAAATAGGCGGCGGTGATGGAGCCGCCGGACACACCGGAGACAAAGTCGACGCGGTCGAGCAGCGTCTTGGTGCCTACAGCGCTGGAGCGCGTGCGGTCGAGCTCTTCCAGCACGCCGAAGGAAAACGCCGCGGCGCGCGTGCCGCCGCCGGAGAACGACAGCGCAAGCAGCAGGTCGTCTTCATAGCTTGGCATGTCGCTGATGCCGTTGGTGTCGGCAGCCACGGCGCCGAGCGGCACATTGCCGGGCAGATTGTAGACGGACGCGCAGCCGGCAAGGCCCGCCGCCGTCACGGCCACCAGCAGCGCTGACAGCCATCCCCCTATCCCCGACCCACGCACGAATACTCTCTTGCCGCTGGCCCCCGCCCGGTTCCGTTAGCCTATCACGGCCAATCTGGGCGGCGGCATGGCGGCCGAAACAGGGTTAATGATCGCGGTGCCTCGGCACCGGCAAACTCAGGCGCTCTACGTCAAAAGCGTGGAAACGATCCGCTCCCACTCCGCCTCGAGCGAGTCCTTGGCAACCGGCTGATTGGCGTGGCGATACCAGTAGTCGGCATTGCCGAGATCGCCCTCGACGCGATGCAGATGGGCATGAACCCAGGCCGAGCTGGCGTCGCTGCCGTCCTTCACGAAGTCGTGCGCCTTGTGCCAGTCGCCCTTCTTCGCCCACCACATTGCCGCAAGTTGCGGCGACAGCGCCGCATCAGGCGCAGCGTCCGCGAGACTGGCGCGGAAATCCGTCATCGCTCACCACCATTTCGGCGGCGTGAAGCGGCCGGCCGCCTGTTCGATCACTTCGCCGAGTGAGAATAGCGTCTCTTCGTCGAACGGTCGACCGATCAGCTGCAGGCCGAGCGGCAGACCCTGCGCGTCCTTGCCCGCGGGCACGGCGATGCCGGGCAGGCCCGCCATGTTCACGGTCACCGTGAAGATGTCGTTGAGATACATCTCGACCGGATCGGCACCGCCCTTCTCGCCGATGCCGAACGCCGCCGACGGCGTCGCCGGCGTCAGGATCGCATTCACGCCCTTGGCGAAGCAGTCCTCGAAATCCTTCTTGATCAGCGTCCGCACCTTCTGCGCCCGCAGATAATAGGCATCGTAGTAGCCGGCGGAGAGCACGTAGGTGCCGATCAAGACGCGGCGGCGCACCTCGTCGCCAAAACCGTCGGCGCGGGTGTTCTCGTACATCTCGATGATGTTCTTGCCCGGCTCGCGCAGTCCGTAGCGCACGCCGTCATAACGCGCGAGGTTCGACGAGGCCTCCGCCGGCGCCACGATGTAATAGGCCGGCAGCGCGTATTTGGTGTGCGGCAGCGACACCTCGACGAGCTCGGCGCCGGCAGCCTTCAGCCATTGCGCGCCCTCGCTCCAGAGCTTTTCGATCTCGGCCGGCATGCCGTCGAGCCGATACTCCCTGGGAATGCCGATCTTCATGCCCTTCACGGACTTGCCGATCGCGGCCTCGTAATCAGGCACGGCGATGTCGACCGATGTGGTGTCCTTCGGATCGTGCCCCGCCATCGAGCGCATCAGGATCGCGGCATCGCGCGTCGTACGCGCGATCGGACCGGCCTGGTCGAGCGAGGACGCAAAGGCGACGATGCCCCAGCGCGAACAGCGGCCATAGGTCGGCTTGATGCCGACGGTCGCGGTGAACGCGGCCGGCTGGCGGATCGAGCCGCCGGTGTCGGTCGCGGTTGCGCCCATGCAGAGCGACGCCGCCACCGCCGAGGCCGAGCCGCCTGACGAGCCGCCCGGCACCAGCGTGGTGTTTGAGCCCTCGCGGCGCCACGGGTTGGTGACCGGGCCGAAGCAAGAGGTCTCGTTCGACGAGCCCATCGCGAACTCGTCATTGTTGAGCTTGCCGAGCAGCACCGCGCCGTCGCGCCACAGCTGCGAGGTCACCGTCGACTCGTAGGGCGGGGTGAAGTTGCCGAGGATTTTTGAGCACGCCGTGGTCCTGATATCGCGGGTCGCGAACAGATCCTTGATGCCGAGCGGAATGCCGGCGAGCGGTCCGCCCTCGCCTTTTGCAATTTTCTCGTCGACAGCCTTGGCCATCTCGCGGGCGCGGTCCGGCGTCTCCAGCACATAGGCATTGAGCACGCGCGCGGCTTCGATGGCGGCGAGATGCGCATCGGTCAGCTCAACGGCGGTGAAAGACTTGCCCGCCAGGCCCTCGCGGGCCTCGGCGATCGTCAGCGATGTCAAATCGGTCATTTATTGATCGGGCTGCAGAAGAAGGGAGAAAGGGTCTTGTCGTTGGCGGGGTCGTCCTGCCGCGCCTTGGCGTTTTCCTTGGCGCGCGCAGCGTCGAGCGCCTCGAGGTGGTCGAGCACGGCGTCGATCGCCTCGTTGGGATCGGCGACCTTCCCCTTGCGCTCCATCACATCGAGGAAGTCCAAATAGGCCTTGTAGGCCTTCTCATCGTCGCAGAGCAGACACATCGGACTTTGTCGCTTTTGTTTGACGCGTTTTCTTCACGCGAACCGGTATTCACTTCGCTCGAAAACGCGATGCTAGAGTTACTCGACCACCTTCGGCACCAGGAAGAAGTGGTTCACGGTATCGGGCGCATTGCGGACGATGTCGTCGGCGATCTCGCCGTCATTGACCAAATCGGCGCGCTTTTTCATCTCCATCGGCGTCACCGAGGTCATCGGCTCCACGCCGTCGATATTCACTTCCGACAGCTGCTCGACAAAGGCCAGCATCGCGTTCAATTCCCCCTGGAGATGGGGAACTTCGGCGTCGCTGACCGCGATCCGTGCCAGATGGGCGATGCGGCGGACGGTCGTGGCGTCTACGGACATTATATAGGGCCCCAAGGCTGAAAAGGTCAGCCCGCCGTATAGCAGAGGCCGGTTTTGCGCCGCAACCGCGCCGGGCGCGCGGCTGGCCTCAGCCCCCCTGTCGGACGGCCGGTCAGGCGCCCGGCAGCCGACGATTCCGGCGGCAAAACCCGCGACGAAACCACTTTGCGGACCCGGCGCAGTCGTCCTGAAACATTCGCGGCGCCTACTCGCCTCAAATAGAAAAGTACGGGAGTCCGTCATGTCGATGCGTGAGACCACCCCCCAGCCGGGAGGCTGGGACCCTGCCCTCTGGTCGATCGGTACCGCGATCGGTGTCGCGATCCTTTACGTGGCCTGTCTGGTCTGAACGAGACGAGAAATAGCCATGTCCCAAGCAAAAATTCTGCAGGACAAGGCCGAGATGTTCGAGCGCCGCGCCGAAAGCGCCACGGATCCGATCTCCCGGCAGCACTACAAGGAAATGGCCGCGCATTATCGCAGGCTTGCGACCGAGCATCTGGAGATCAACCAGAGCGAGCCCGCGCGTCAGGCCTGAGATAGTGCCCCCATCCGCGCCAGCGCGGCGCCGGCCAGCGCCCGGGTCAGCTCGGCTGCGGGCATTTCCTTGCCCATCCGCACCGCCTGCCCGGCCCACAGATTGGTGAAATCGACCTTGCCCTGTTTCTCGGCAGCCGCCTTCAGCGGGCCGAGCGCGGTCGCCGCATGCGGGAATGCCGGCGCGTCCGGTGAGATCGGGCCGACCTCACGCATCACGCGGTTGGCGACGCCGCGCGCCGGACGGCCGGTCATCACATTGGTGATGACGGTCGATTCGTCGCTGGCCTGCGCCAGCGCGATCCGGCCTGCCGCGGTCACCTTGGACTCCGGGCAGCGCAGATAGGCGGTGCCGATCTGCACGGCGGAGGCCCCGAGCGCGAACGCGGCCGCGATCCCGCGTCCATCCGCGATGCCGCCGGCCGCGACGACCGGCAGCTTCACCGCATCGACGACCTGCGGCAGCAGCGAGAACGTGCCGGGCTGCTCGGCGATGGTCCCGGTCAGGAACATGGCGCGATGGCCGCCGGCATCGGCGCCTTGCGCGATGATCACGTCGACGCCGTTCTCCTCGAGCCAGATCGCCTCCTTCACGGTGGTGGCCGATGACATCACGGTCGCACCCGCCGCCTTCACCCGCTGCAGCAGTTTTGCCTCCGGCAGGCCGAAATGGAAGCTGACGATTTCGGGCTTCAGCTCCTCGACCACCGCACAGAATGCCGCATCGAACGGCGCACGGTTCGCGGCGTTGATCGGCGCATCCGGATCGAGGCCGTGTTCGCGATAGTAAGGCGCGAGCCGCTGTCGCCATTGCGCCTCGCGCGCCGGATCGGCGTCGACCGCCTTGTGGCAGAAGAAGTTGAGGTTGATCGGCGCTGACACGCGCTGGCGGATGATGTTGACCTGCTCACGCGCCTTCTCGGCCGACAGCATCGCACATGGCAGCGAGCCGAGCCCGCCGCCCTGTGCCACCGCGATCACCAGCTCCGCATCCATCACGCCGGCCATCGGCGCCAGCACGATCGGGAACTCGGTCTTGAAACGATCGATCAATCGACGGTCTGGCCACATGGTGTGTCTCGCGCGTGTTCAGGTCAGAGAGGAAAGAGAATTGCGCCGGCCGAGCAGGCTTTGCTCGGCTTCGGTGACGATGCGGCCGACGATCTCGGCCGCCGGAACGATATCATGGATCAGCCCGACGGACTCGCCGGCAAACACCGCGGCGATGTCGAAATTGCCCGCAGCGCGCGCAGCGGCGTATTCCGCCGCGATCTCGTCCGCGCGCTGCATCAGCTCGATCTCGCGGCCGCTCCAGCGCTGCAGATGGTCGTTGGCAAGCGATCGCGCGGTGAACGGCGCCGGCCACATCAGCTTGCGCGACCAGTCGAACACCACGCCGCGCACCGTCTCACCGCTCTTCGCCGCGCAGATCAGCTGCTTCGCCTGCTCCGGCGCGTCGGCCTCGACGCTGGCATAGAACCGCGTTCCCATCAGCACGCCGGAGGCGCCGAGCATCATCATCGCCGCGAGGCCGCGCCCGTCCGCGATGCCGCCGGCCGCAACGACCGGCACGCGCCCCGCCGCGAAGTCGATGATCGCAGGCACGATGTCGAGCGTGGTGCGCGAGGCGCCGTGACCGCCCGCCTCGGTGCCCTGCGCGATCAGGATGTCGGCGCCGCAATCGAGCGCCGCTTGCGCCATCTCCTCGCTCTGCACCTGGCAGATCAGCAGCGCGCCGGCCGCCTTGATCTTGGGTGCGAACGGAGCGGGATCGCCGAACGACAGCATCACCGCGCGCGGCTTCGCGTCGAGCGCGATATCGATCAGCTCGGGCTGCTTGGCGAGGCTCCAGGTGATGAAGCCGATGCCGAACGGACGGCCAAATCCCCTGAGCGTCGCGGCCTCCGCCTCGAGCCAGGCGCGGTCCCCGTAGCCGCCGCCCAAAATGCCGAAGCCGCCCGCGTTGCTCACCGCCCTGACCAGCCGGCTCCCCGTGATCATGGCCATCGGCGCCAGCAGGATCGGATGTGTGATGCCCAGACGTGCCGTCAATTCGGTGCTGATCGGCATGCGCTCGCTCCCTGTTCTGGACTTGCTCTTCTGGACTCGAAGCCTAAGCGGGCCTAACATTCTCGGAAAATGAATACTATAGAACGCTACCATCTCTAATTCAGAACGGTGGTCTCCCATGGAATTGACCGACCTCCTCACCTTTTCCACGGTTGCCCGGCTCGGCGGCATCACCCGGGCTGCAGAAGAGCTCAACACCGTGCAGTCCAATGTCACCCAGCGCATCAAGGCGCTGGAGGCCGAGATCGGCACCGCGCTGTTCGAGCGTCACAGCCGGGGCATGTCGCTGACCGGCGCCGGCCGCCGCCTGTTGCCATATGCGCAGCGCATGGCGGCGCTGTCGCGCGAAGCCGTGCTCGCCGCGCGTGACGATGGCGAGCCGAAGGGTCCGCTGTCGATCGGCTCGATGGAGACCACCGCCGCGGTGCGGCTGCCGGCGCTGCTTGCCGAATTTCATCGCCGCTATCCGGCGGTGCGCCTGACCTTGCGCACCGCGCCGACGGCCGACCTCGTGGCCGCCGTGCTCGATGGCTCGCTCGACGGCGCCTTTGTCGCCGGCCCGATCGAGCACGCCGAACTCACCGCAACGCCCGCATTCGCGGAGGAACTGGTGCTGGTCACCGCGCAGCGCTGGACGTCGCTCGCCGCGTTGCGCGCCGGCACGCCGGAGTCGGGCCCTACCGCGCTGGTGTTCCGCACCGGCTGCACCTACCGGCAGCGGCTCGAACAGGTCTTCACCGAATTCGGCTGGCCGTCGGCGGTCCGCTTCGAGTTCGGCACGCTCGACGGCATGATCGGCTGCGTCGCCGCCGACATGGGCGTCACCCTGCTGCCGCGCGCCGTCGTCGAGCGCGATCATGTGCAGCGCGACGTCCATATCCACAAGCTCAACCCGCAGCACGCGCTTGTCGAGACGTTGTTCATCCAGCGCCGCACCGCGCACCAGTACAGTCCATTGCAGGGTCTCGCCGCATGCCTTGGCGGCGACGAGCGGGTGATTGCCGCCTGAGGCAATCCATGTCCGCCCAGCACCGCATCGATCGCCGCCTCGTCCGCATCTAGAGCCTGATATCGTCGACCGTCTCTATCCGGCGCGGGCCGACGGCGGTCGCCTCGTGGGTGTCGACGGAATCGAGCTCGCCGAAATCGAGCTTGGTCAATTTCGTCAGGTCCGCGATCGAGACCTGGAAGACCTTGACGTCCGCCTCGGACAGCTTCTCCTCGATCCGGTCGATATCCATGATGAGGTCGCGCTGGCTCATCAGGAACGCAGCAGCCTTCAGTCCGCCATTGTCGTCGTCCTTGGTGATCAGGATCTTCCAGAAATATTTTGGGATCTGCACGCCGCCGAAGCTCGGGTCCTTGTGCGCCTTGCCGGCCGGATTGGGCAGATCTCCGCCGTCGGCGTCGGGCCCGTCGAACACCGGCCCGTTCATGACGATGCCCTTCTTCTCGTCGTTTAGCAGCACGTCGCGCGTATAGTCCTCCAATCCGGCCCACAATTGCTTGCCCTGGTTGAACGAGAAGAACTGCGGCGAGCAGTTGGTGAAGTGGAAGGAATCGTCGCCATGCTGCTTGGCCTGCTTGACCGTATCGCCCCACGTGGCGTCGAGGCGGCGGACCAGGTGGCCGCGATCGAACGGATTGGCGCTGCGGTCAGCTTCGAAGGTCGATTGCTTCTTGTAGAACTCGTCGCCGATCTGGAACTCGGGGTCGATGCGGGTATCCTTGAGCCAGGAGTCGCCCTCGCGCTTGCCGACATCCTGCTGCTTGCCGCCGTCGATGTTGACGCAACTGAAGAAGGCGAGCTTCCGCTCCTTGTTCATCACCACGCTGTAGTTGAAATATTTCAGCTCGGACTTCCCCGAACTGCCCTTGAGCGTCGTCACCTTCGATTTCAGCCCGGCCGGAATCTTCGGCAGCGGCACCGACAGCTTGCCGCTGCCGATGAAGTTGGCCTTGTATCCCGGCCGCGAGCCGAGCGTGGTCTGGTCGATGTGGACCGCCTCCATCGCCATGCCGGTTGCGGGTCCGATCTGCGGTCCGGCAGGGACGATCGGCGGCGCTGTGACCGCCGGCGGCGCGGCGGGCGGCGCTGCAAGCGGCATGACCAGCCGCTTGATGACAGGCATCGGAACGCGGATCGGCACCACGAGGGTGGTCGCATCGCCGGTCTGCTCCAGCCACAGATTGGCGCCGGCGATGGGCGGAAGCATGCTGAGGCTCTCGGATCCTGGCGGCTGTGACGGCGGCCGAGGCGGAGGCGGCGCCTGCTGATCGAGCACCGGCTTGATCACCGGATTTGCGGCGACTGCGACCTTGAGGTCGGCGACGATGGCGCTGACGCGGCCCCCCTCATTGGCGATCCAGTCGATCAGCGTCTCGTCCATCGAGGCATCCCAGACCTTGCCGTCCTTGGTCAGGGTACGCCCTTGCGAATCCTTCCTCGGCACGCCGCTGTGATGCAGCGCGATCACCTGCCAGAACCGGTTGAAGGCCGGAGAGCCCGAGGATCCGGCAGTGGTGTCGGTCATGTACCAGACGAAGTCGCCGACATATTTGAGCAGCTTGTTCTCGCGCACACAGACCTGCTTGAGCTCGCCGCCGGGATGCTGGATGATGGTGAGATATTCGCCGGGATCGCCCTTGCCGGGCTCGCCGTTGAGTGGCAACCATCCCCACTCGGCAAGCTCGCGTCCCCCCGCCTGTGAGGTTGGCGCCACCGCGACAATCGAAAAATCCAGCCGGTCATTGGTGTAGAAAAATCTCTCGGGCAGAAAGCCGAACCGGACCGGCGTGCGCTCCATCCCGGCAATGTCGAACTCATAGTCGAAATCCGCGATCGAGTTGGCGGCGTCGGCGGGCTTGCCGAAGACATGATGGTTGGTCATCAAAAGACCTGGACCGATCAAGAAGCCGGTCGCGTAGCCGACCAGGTTGGCGCGTGCATCCTTCAGCTGAATGCGGCAGATCGAGCGCGACGCCAGCGTCCCCTTGGCCAGGTAGTTGATGCTGTCGAGGTCGTTGCCCTGGATAATCCGCTCGAGCCCGATCTGGACCATGGTCGGATCGTCGGTCTGCTCCAGGAGCTGGCGCTGGCGCAGCTGCTTCCGCTCGACCGACATCTTGATCGGACCGTCGCCGAGCTTGCGGTTGAGCTCGGTCGGTGAAAAATCGGCTTGCTTGAGGCGTTGCTCCGAGGCGGCGATGAGACTCGGCTTGATCAGCATGATGGTCTCCGCTCAAAATGAAAAAGGAAATTTCCGCGCGCGAGACCGGCGGAGCGCGCATCCGCAAAAGTCGCATCATCGAAACGAATCGGCGGTCGCCGGGATCGCAACCTAAAATGATACTATACTTTACATTCCCGTATATGGAGAACAGATGTTCGTGAAGGAAGCGCGACATCCGGAACGACAATTTGCCGCACCGGCCACGCGCATGGTAAGCGCTAGCGCCATGCCCGCCCCCATCCTTCCCTTGATCGAAGCCGCGCCGCACTGGCCCGACCGCGGCGCGCTTGTCGGCCTCGACCTCGGCACCAAGACCATCGGCGTTGCCGTCTCCGATCCGGACCGGCGGCTTGCCACCGGCGTCGAGACCATCAAGCGCAAGCAATTCAAGGCCGACGCGGCCCGGCTGCTCGCGATCGCGGCCGAGCGCAACGCCGTCGGCTTCGTGCTGGGCCTGCCGATCAACATGGACGGCAGCGAGGGCCCGCGCGCGCAATCGACCCGGGCGTTCGCCCGCAATCTCGCGGGCCTCACCGCGCTGGCGATCGGGCTGTGGGACGAGCGGCTGTCGACCGCGGCGGTCGAGCGCGAGCTGATCGGGATGGACGTCAGCCGCGCGCGCCGCGCCGAGGTGATCGACGAGCACGCCGCGATCTTCATCCTGCAGGGTGCACTCGACCGGCTCGCGAAGCTGCGCGGGGACCGCTGAGGATGGCCGTGGTGATCGCGGCGCTGCTGCCGGTGTTCCTCCTGATCGTGCTCGGCTTCGTCCTGAGGCGCACGCTGATGCGGCTCGACACCGAATGGCACGGGCTGGAACAGCTGACCTATTACGTGCTGTTCCCGGTGCTTTTGGTGCAGACGCTGGTGAGGGCCGATCTGACCAAAGTGCCGGTCGCAGGCGTCGGCGGCGCGCTGCTGCTCGCCGCGCTCGTGATGAGCCTGCTGTGTCTCGCGCTGCGTGGCCCGCTCGCCCGCGCCGGGGTCGATGGCCCGGCTTTCAGCTCGATCTTCCAGGGCGCGACCCGCTGGCAGACCTATGTCGCGCTGTCGGTGTCGCGCAATCTCTATGGCAGCGTCGGGCTGGCGCTGGCCTCCGTCGCGATGGTCGCGATCATCCCGCTGGTCAACGTCTTCAGCGTCGCCGTACTGGCGAAATATGCCTCGTCCGAGAAGCGCACTGTGGGCGCGATCGTGATGACGGTCGTGAAGAACCCGCTGATCTGGGCCTGCGTGATCGGGCTCGCCATCAACGTCGCGCACATCGCGCTGCCGCAGATCTGGCACGATGTCGCCGACGCGCTGGGCGGCTCGTCGCTCGCGATCGGCCTGCTCGTCACCGGCGCCGGCCTGCATCTGGAAGGCATCTTCCGCCCCGGCCTCGCCGCCAGCGCCGCGCTGGTCCTGAAGCTGGTCGCAATGCCCGTCCTGACCGTCGCACTCGCCGTGTGGTTCGGCGTCAGCGGCGCCAATCTCGCCATCGTCGCGGCCTGCGCCGCGGTGCCGACCTCGCCGTCAGCCTATGTGCTGGCGCGCCAGTTGGGCGGCGACGCCCCGCTGCTCGCCCAGATCATCACGCTGCAGACGATTCTGGCGGCGGTCACGATGCCGGTCGTGATTGCCGCGGTCGGGCTTTAGACCTCCTCATAAGATCATCACGTCCGCTTCTGCTGACAGGTAGCCCGTCGCTCGAAGAATGGCGCCACGCGGCCCGCGCATTCGCCATCGATCCTGCCCCATGCTTTACTCCGCCTCGCCGTAAGAAGTGCTCCGAAAGAGCCAAGAATATTCAGGGAGAGAATTTGATGACGATCGCGCGACGAAATCTGCTCAAAGCGGGAGCGTGCGGAATCGCCGCGTCACTGGGTGCGCCCTTTGTCGGCCGCCCCGGATGGGCTGCGGCCCCGGCTCATACCTTGAAGCTGACGTTTGCCGATACTCAAGCGCATTCTCTCTACGAGGTCCTGAAGCGCTTCTCGGAGGACGTCTCGAAGCGGACCTCCGGTGCGGTCGAAATTCAGGTGTTCAGCATCGGTCAGCTTGGCAGCGGGACCAACATCCTCACCGGCCTGCAGACCGGCATCGTCGATTTTTGCGCTCACACATCCGGCTTCATCGACACCATCTTTCCCAAGTTTCAGGTGCTCGACCTTCCGTTCCTGTTCCCCGATTCGGCTTCGGCAGAAAAGCTGCTCGACGGGCCCGTCGGCTCCAAATTCATGGATATGCTCCCGACCAAGGGAATCTATGGTCTGGGCTGGGGGCACTGGGGGTGGCGCGTCGTTTCGACCATCGATCGCAAGGCTCCGGAGCCTTCCGACATGAAGGGATTGAAGATCCGTGTCCAGCCCGGCGCTATCTTCGCCGCGACGTTCAAGGCGCTCGGCGCAAGCCCGGTCGCCATCGACCTGACCGAAGTCTACCTCGCCCTGTCGCAGCGCGTCATCGATGCCGTCGAGACGCCGATGATCTCGCTCGCTGCCACCAAGCACGATGAGATCGTCAAAACGATCAATCTGACCAATCAGGTTTACAACGTCGGTGTCATGATGGCGAGCAAGTCGAAGTTCGACGCGCTGCCGAAGGACGCACAGGAGGCAATCCGCGCCGCCAGCGCAAATCTCACCAAGGATTGGCGTTCGACGATCGCCACGGCGAGCGAGCAACGAGCAGCCGGCTACAAGGCCAAAGGCCTGACCATCGTGGAACCGAACCGCGACGATTACCGCAAGGCCACCGCAAGCGTCTATCCGCAGTTCAAGGATATCATCGGCGCCGATCTCTACGATGCGGTTCTGAAGGAAGTCGGACATGCATGAAGCGCTCTCGCCGGTGGCTGACGGCGAGCTCGCGAGACCTCATCCTGAACGACAGGAGTCAGCGCGCGGGCCGGTGGCCAATGGGGTCCGCGCAGCGCTCAACGGGATAGACATGGCGTTCAGGGCGATCCTTGTGATCGCGCTGGTGATCCAGCTCGTGATCGTGCTTGTCGGCATCGTCTCTCGGTTCTGGTTCGACGAGTCCATCTTGTGGGCCGACGAGGCTGCGAAGCTGTTCCTGTCGCTGACGGCATTCGTCGGCGGGGCGCTGGCGTTCCGGGCCCGCCATCACACGACCGTCGAATTCCTGACGGCGAAGTTCTCGCCCCGCTGGCGCAATTCGCTCGCGATCGGCATGGACCTGCTGGTCCTGATCGCCGCGGTCGTGGTGGGCGATGTCTCGCTCGACCTGATCTCGATTTCCGCCACGTCGGATACGCCCATCCTCCAGATCAACCAGGCCTGGCTGGTGCTCCCGCTCGCTGTCGGGCTCGGGCTGACCGCCCTGTTCGCGCTCGAGCGTCTGGCGTTTGAAAGTCGGGCCAGCGATCTGATTCCCGCAGCCGTCGTTGTCGCGCTGCTTGTCGGGCTGATCTACGCGGCGAGCGCGATGCCGCCATCGCTGCACCTGCCCAACGGAACGGCGCTCGCCGTCATGCTCGTTGCTTTCCTGCTTGCGATTCTGCTCGGCCTCCCGGTCAGCTACGCGATGCTCCTTGGATCGGTGACCTTTCTCATGGTCAGCGGCGTCGCGCCGCTGATCGCCGTCGCCCAGAACGCCTTTGACGGCACCAGCAACTATATTCTGCTCACCCTGCCGTTCTTCATCTGGGCGGGCCTGATCATGGAGAAGGGAGGCATCAGCCTCCGGCTGGTCCGCTTCGCCATGACGCTCGTGGGTCACATGCGCGGCGGCCTGCTCCAGGTGGTCGTTCTGACCATCTACATGGTTTCGGGTATCTCCGGCTCCAAGATCGCCGACGTCGTCGCGGTCGGCTCCGTGCTGCGGCGAGAGCTCCAGCGCCAGGGCTACAAGCCCGAACAGGGCGCCGCGGTGCTGGCGGCCTCCGCGGCCATGTCGGAGACGATCCCTCCAAGCCTCGCGATGCTGGTCCTGGGTTCGGTCGCTCCGATCTCGATCGGAACCCTGTTCATCGCCGGATTGATGCCCGCAGCGGTTATCGCGTTGTTGCTGATGCTGTTGAACTATGCGTTGTCGCGACGCGCCAACACGCCATCCGCCCCGCGCGCGACCGCATCCGAATTGCTGAGCGCGACAGGCGGGGCCATTCTGCCGCTGGTCATGCCCGTGATCATGGTGATCGGCATTCGCTTCGGTGTCGCTACCCCGACCGAGGTTTCGAGCGTCGCCGTGCTCTATGGCCTGGTGCTCGCATTCGGCATCTACCGCGCCGTAGGCCTGGCGGCACTGTACGAAATTGCCGTGGAATCCTGCCTCCTTGCGGGGATGGTGCTGTTCATCATCGCAGCGGCGTTCTCGTTTGGATGGACTTTGACGGCCGCGAACCTGCCGGCGAACCTGGCCATGTTGCTGCATTCCGCCGGCGACAACCAAACGGTCTTCATCCTCGGAACGATCGTGCTCCTGATCGTCGTCGGCTCGCTTCTGGAAGGTCTTCCGGCGCTGATCATTCTCGGCCCGCTGCTGATGCCGATCGCGACCGGCTACGGCATCGACATCATCCACTACAGCATGATCATCATTCTCGCGATGGGCGTCGGCATCTTCGTCCCCCCGATCGGCATCGGTTTCTATGTGTCCTGTTCGGTGTCGAACAGCCGGCTGGAGGCGACCGGACGCGCCATGCTGCCCTATCTCGCCGTCCTGCTCCTGGGCGTCCTGATCGTGGCTTTCGTCCCCTGGTTCACGCTCGCCGTGCCGCACCTGATCCAGGGACGCTGATCGCGAGAGACGGCTGTGGGAGCGGCTTTCAGAATGATCCATCACTCGGTGGATCGGAGCACCGGCCATGCCCGTCTGCTTGGCCGACATCCGCGTCCTCGCTGCCTATCGGGGACAGTCGTCGGGCGCAGCCTTTCCTGCGAACCGTGCACTCGTCCAGTCGAGCACGGCTTCGGTGCTGGCCTGAGCTGCCCTTCCGTGTCCGATATTTGGCATCGAAAGGATGCGCACTTTGCTGCCAGCGCTACACAGCGCCGCGGCATAGTTCTCCGTCACCTGAGGTCGAATGATCACGTCATCCAATCCTTGGGCCAGAAAGACCGGAACCTCGGCAGGCAGGGCGCCGGGCGAATTCTCGGTCAACAGCGTGTGCCAGGGCTCAACGTCGGACGGATGCTTGGTCGTCAGGAAATACTGTTGCAGCGGCCGCTCGGTGCGTTGACGGATCCATATGTCGAACGGTCCTTCGATGCATTCCTTGGCAAGTTCGTCGATGGCCGGCATGGCCCTCCGGTCAACCACCCTATCCATCTTGGCATCAAAGACTCTTTGCCAGGACCACAACGTCATCGCCGTAATGTTTTTCCCACCGACAGAATCGATGTCTTCGTTCATTAGCTTCACGAGGTCGGTGGCGGGGGCCGCCGCCGCGACACCGAGCAGCGCCAGTTCGGGCGCGTAGGCTTTTGCAATGATGCCTGTGAACAGCGCGGCATGGCCACCCTGCGAATGGCCCCAGACCACAAATCTGCGGCCGCCTCCGGCACCTGGCAACTGGGCGGCAACCCGGGCGGAGTCGATCACTGCACGGGCCTCGCTGATGCCGACCAGATAGGGATGCGGACCCTCGGTCCCTAGTCCAGGATAGTCGGTTGCGGCAACCACGTAGCCGTCGCGTACGAACGACCGCAGCCCCTGGATCTGCTGAAATAAGAAGATAGCCAGCGACGGCGCACAGCGCGGTACGATTCCCGACGTTGGATGGGCCCAGGCCACGATCGGCCTGCCAGCCTGCGGCGGATCACCCGACGGCACAATCACGACGCCCGACACGAGGATCGGCTTGTTGTCAAATCCGGTCGAGCGATAAAGCACACGGTAAGCTGTGGCGCCGAGGGGAGCGCCGTCGATCACCTCCTGCCGAACGAGCGTGCCGGGCGCTCCCGCAACCGCGGATGCCGGTGCACGGTAGAATGCGGTTTGTGCGCCTGCTGCCTCGGCACCGGTGAGCATGCACAAGAGTACAAGCGCGAACCTGAAACTCGTCGGCATGGCTCATGATCCATAGATGAACTTGAGTTCTCCGCTGACGCGGAGCGCAATGCTGACGCCATCAGACAAGAACTGGATACTGTCCAGCGTAACACCGCTGAGTTTTCCCTCCATGCGGAAGCCGTTCTTCAACGGCCGATTCAGCCGCTCATTGGCGGCGTTGAGGAGGTTTTGATACGCGAGGCCGTAGCCGATACCCGGAATTTCCTTCAGCTGATCGAGAATCTGATTCTGCAATTGGGCCGCCTCGGACCGATCGGGCGAACTGCTGGCCGCCAGATTGGAAATCCTCATCGATTGCTGACCGGAGTCGACGTTTAGCGCGCCCGACAGGTAGATCCATTCGCCCGCGGCGCTATCGCTAGCACCGGGTCTGACGATGCGAGCGCCGATCACGAGCTTGCCGGACGACGGATAGACCTGCACTTCCTTCACGGCTGAGCCGACCTTGCTGGCGGACAGAACCTGCATGATCTTGTCACGCAACGTGCCGTAGTCGACACGCACGGGAAGCAGGATATCGAACCTGCCGGGTTGGCTGATGCCGTTACCGAGCGGCGGCAGCGGCGTCGGTGTCAAGGCGGATGGTGCCTGGCCGACCAGCGTTTGTGCCGCGCCACTCAATTCAAGCACACCCGAAAGGCTTCTTGCATTGGCATGCACGCCAGCGAAGGCGGCACTTGCCGGCGTCATTTGCAGCCAGACTGGAGGATCCTGCGAAACCTGAATCGGCTGAAATGCCAGCTCCCAGGCCTTGGCTGCCTTGTCGCGCAGGTCGAGGCGTCGCGCCGCCTCCCTCGCATGCTGCCGTATCCGGCCGAGCTGTTTTCGGATGCTGGGTTCAGCGTATTTTGTCAGCGCGATATCACGCCCGAGAACATGCAGGACCGGCGGTTCACTCCAATGAAAGGAATCGGCAAAATTCAGGTTGATCGACCAGTCCTTGTTCAGCGTCGGTCTGGATTCGATGTCTACCACGGCCCGTCCTTGAGCATCGCCGTGAATGCGGGAGGTAAACCGGTTGGCACCCTGACCTTCGATGCTCCCAAAGATCGGAACCGAGCCGACGATGCGATCATCGTAGCCACGCAGAGAAACAGGTCCTCGATCGACAAAGCCGTCTACGTCACAGTTTGCTCTGACCCTGAACACCAGAACGCGCCGATTAACGCAGCCGATGCGTTCGTCAATAGTCGCCAGCCGTTTTGGAATATCGCGTTCGATCGCGGAAGCGATCGACGGCAATCCGAACTCAACAACCGCTGAAATTCTCGAAGTGGTCGACAGGGTTGACGGCTGATCGGGCATGACAGGTGGCTTTTCGGCCGCGACCGCCCGTCCGGCGAGGCATATGCCGCACAACAGAACGAAATGACCGAGACAATTCCGCGGCCCGCGCTGGTAGCGATCCATTTTCGCTTTCCCTGATCGAACTGATAATCCGCGCATGGTTCTTTGCGCGCAGCCTAGCAGGGGTTCGCATATCTCGCTCGCATGGCTGCAAATCAATTATGAGCCATGCGTTGAGTGCGGAACGGATCAACCGATCAGCCCGCCAGCCACCAGGTCTGGATCGTGGCCGCGAGGTTGTTCAGCCCGTGCAGCAGGATGGTCAGCCAGGTGGAGCCGGTGCGATAACGGAGGTAGCCGAACAGCAGGCCGATCGAGAGCACCTCGCAGAGGAAGAACCAGTCGTACTGGAGGTGCATGACGGTCCAGACGATCGACGACAGCAGGATCGCGCCGTAAGGGCCGAGCGAGCTTTCCGACCAGCCGCGATACAGCCAGCCGCGCGCGAACAGCTCCTCCCAGAGCGGCGCGGCGACAGCGAAGGCGATCACCAGGAGCCACAGCGCGCTGTGCTCCTGCGCCGATTTCAGCACATCGCCCATGAAGCCCGGCGTCACCTCGCGGCCGGCGGCACGGGACACCATGTCCCAGGCGCCGACCAGCACGACCAGCGCGACGATTCCGATGATGACGTTCTTCCACGACGTGCCGCGCAGCCCGAGATAATCGGCGAACGATATCCGGGTCCCGCGGATCGCCAGCCACAGCGCCAGCACCACCATCGGCAGGCCGGCGAGCACCGAGAGCGAGATCGTCAGGCCGTCGGCAACCACATGGGTGATGCCGGCCACCGACAGCTCTGCGCCTTGTGCCATGATGCGGTAGACGATGACGGCGACCTGGCCGAGGAACATCGCCGCGAAGATGACGAGGCCCCACAGCGCGGTGCCCCAGAACTTCCAGACCCGCGGGGGACGTGGTGGCGGTGTAACCGCCGCCGGCGGAGTATCGGGATTGAGTGCGTCCATCAGCAAACCTTCATGGCAGCGCCCGCGCCAGCAGCGCGCGCTGATCGGCATCGGATAGGTCCACCGCGCCGTACATGCCGGCGTGGCGTTCGGCAAGCCGTGTCGCCGCAAACAGCTCGGCATTCTCAGGCGAGACCTGGTTGAGCGCCGCGGCGGCCGCCAGCAGCGCAAGCTTCTCGACCGCCAGCCGTGCGATGCGCTCGCTGTCGGGGCGGCGGAACGATTGTCCGATCGACGCGACGGTCTCCGCGGCACCCGGCAGGCCCTTGGTCTCGTCAGCGAGCGCGCGCAGCACGGCGAGCGCGGCATCGGCCTCGCGGCCGAGCGCACGCAGCACGTCGAGGCACATCACGTTGCCGGAGCCTTCCCAGATCGCGTTGACCGGCGACTCCCGGTAATGCCGCGCCAGAATGCCCTCCTCGACATAGCCGTTGCCGCCGAGGCATTCCATCGCCTCATAGAGGAAGGCCGGCGCGCTCTTGCAGATCCAGTATTTGATCGCCGGGGTCAGCAGCCGCACATAGGCGGCCTCGCCTGCGTCGGTGGGCGCACGATCGAAGGCGCGGCAGAGCCGCATCACCAGCGCGGCCTGCGCCTCGACATGCAGCGCCATGTCCGAGAGCACCGCCTGCATCAGCGGCTGGTCGGCCAGATGTTTCTGGAACACGCTGCGATGGCGCGCGTGATTGAGCGCATGCGCCAGCCCCGAGCGCATCAGCCCGGCGGAGGCGATCGCGCAATCCTGCCGCGTCAGCTGCACCATCTGGATAATGGTGCGGATGCCCTTGCCCTCCTCGCCGATCAATTCGGCATGGGCGTCGTGGAATTCGACCTCCGACGAGGCGTTGGAGCGGTTGCCGAGCTTGTCCTTCAGCCGCTGGAAGTGGATCGCATTGACCGTGCCGTCGGGCGCAAAGCGCGGCATGAAGAAGCAGCTCAGCCCCTGCTCGGCCTGCGCCAGCACCAGGAACGCGTCGCACATCGGCGCCGACATGAACCATTTATGCCCGGTGATGCGCCAGGCATCGCCGTCGCGCTCGGCGCGCGTCATGTTGGCGCGCACATCGGTGCCGCCCTGCTTTTCGGTCATGCCCATGCCGAGCGTCATGCCGCGCTTGGTCCACCACGGCGCAAAGCTCGGGTCGTAGGCGCGCGTGCCGATCACAGGCATCGTCCTCGCCAGAATGTCCGGCTGTGAGGCCAGCGCCGCGACCGAGGCGCGCGTCATCGTGATCGGGCAGAGATGGCCGGTCTCGACCTGCGCCGCGATATAGAATTTTGCGGCGCGCACCACTTCGGCCGCCCCGCCGGCCGGCCTGCCGTCCGCGGTCCAGGTCGAGTTGTGCACCCCGGCATGCGCGGAGTGCGCCATCAACTCGTGATAGGCCGGATGAAACTCGACCTCGTCGCGGCGGTTGCCCCTGGCATCGAACGTCCGCAGTTTCGGCGTGTTCTCATTGGCGACGCGGCCGCGCTCCGCCATCACGGCAGATCCCCAATGCTTGCCGAAATCGGACAGCTCAGCCCTCGCCGCCGCGCCGCCATTGGCGGCGACGGCCGCGACCAGCGGCGCGTCCGCCGTGAACAGGTCGACATCCCAAAACGGCGGCGACTGGTTGAAGACGTCGTGGGTGGCGAACGGAGCCTGCGTCATGGTCTCCTCGAAGATCGGTCTCACTGCGCGGACAACCGGTCTCCGCCGGGGTGGATCACGGGCCAGCCGTGGCGCAATGGAATCGATGGATCATAAGCCTGCGCGCCGGCGCCGGGCAGCGAAAAAATGCGCTTCAGCCAGGACGTGTACTCAAAAATGGGCCCGCGCGGTGCAGGCAGGTGACTTCCGTTCTGGCCCCGAAGTCGGGCATCGGTGAGAGATGATGAAGGCATGTCCGCTAAGGGCCAGAACCGGAAGTCGCCGCAATCAGATCAGTGGAATTGATAGTTCAGCCCGACGCGCAAGATGTTGTCGGTGAAATGGGTGTGCGTGGTGATAGTGCCGCTGAAGGGCGATGTGATTAACCCCAAACCGGGCGGGTTGACGGACGCGCCAGGAAACGGGCCGATCGTGTCGAGCGATCCCAAGTCGACGTAGAGGTATTCCAATTTCCACGTCCAGCCCATCCCATACGAGATTTTACCCTCGACCCCTCCGCCAACCGCAAAGCCAACCTTCGTCCTGGAGTCGCTGAAAGCGTTCGCGCTGGGTGTAAGGGCAGCGTTGGTGTTTATTGACCCACTAACACCAGTAACGCCCGACACTTCGACGCGGCCAAAAGCCAAGCCGCCGGTCCCATAGACTAAAATCTGATCGGTTATCAAACCTCCAACACGCCCACGAACTGTCCCAAACCAGTTAATCTTGGCATCATACGTGGTCGCTGCGGTGCCGTTGAGCGTGCCAGTCAGAAGACAGGTCGGAGGGCCGTTATGAGGAAATACTACAGGCACTCCCGGTGGGCCCGCGGCCGCCAGCGTGCAAACTGTCGTTGAGAATGGAGCGGTAAACGTATTGCCCCCTCGCTCGCCCGAATCTTGAATATCGGCCTCGAAGCCCAACACCCATCTCGGGCTGAATTGATAGTTGTAGCCGACCTGACCACCGCCGCTGGCGCCATTTAGCTTTGCTGTATTCGAGCCCGCAACCGCAACGCTATTGTTTGGAAAGCCACCTAAGAAGGTTGGAAACACAACGGTGGTCGCGTTGCCTACGACATCGGCATCGGCATTGCCCCAGCTGTAACCGACGTTGCCGCCCACATACAATCCGGTCCAGCTATAGACCGGCGCGGGTGCGGGCGGCGGAGCCTTGACCGGGATTTCTGCCGCGAAAACGGGCGTTCCGACCAGCGCAATGGCTGCAACCGCATTTGCCAGCTTGTTCACTACGGCCTCCAACAATCGTCAAGGCTAACACGCTCCTACGGGCCGGGCTGTTACCCGTTCATCACGATGAAACATTTTTGCAGTGACGAAGTCCGAAATGGGTCATTTGCAGACGTTCACGGCCGGTCAAGCCATGTCCGCTCTACCGCTAGACGCTGACAATCCCGGATTTATCAGTGCCTGCCCTAGATGCTTCCATGCCTGGGCGCATGGCGGCCGAGCCAGCGGTCGACCCAGTCGCTCGCGCGAGTGCGGCTCGCCTCCTTCCTGGACGCCTGGACAGGAAAAATGTCGCCGCTGCTCAGTTGCCGGTTATCGGGATAGGCCACCAGCTGCAGGTTCGACTCATGCGCGGCGCCATCCATCGGAGAGATGTAGGCAAACCGGATCTCGATCTTGTGCTTGATGTCGGCGCCTTGCCATTTGGGATGGTGGCGCGACAGCAGCTCGACAAGCTCGCAAGGCAACAGATCGGAGGTCGAGCTCCGCGACCCCTCGGTCTTCTCCATGTAGCATTGCTCCTTGACGCTGCTGACGCGCGCGTCGATCGGCCGGAAGTTCACCCGCTTGTCGAGCTCGCCATAGGCATAGAAGCCCGCGACGCCGATAGCGATGATCCCGTAGAGCCCCAGACGCATCGTCGAACTCCCATCCTGCCCGACCGCCCTGACGGTCAGATCGAACGCGTCTTCTCCGCCTTGCTCTTGGAGGCCAGCACCGGCAACACGTCACCGGCGCGCAGCGGCTTGCCGTTAGGGAAGTAGGACATCTGCAGGCTCGACTGGTGCGTGGCTCCATCGACCGGTGAGACATAGACGACGCGCACCTCGATCTTGTGCTTCACGTCATAGCCCTGCCACTTCGGATGCTCCTTGCGCAGCAGCTCGGCAGTTTCGCAGCGAGTCAGGTCGGACGTAAACGTCGTCTTGGTGATGACCCCGCGCTCGACCTTTTCGAGATAGCACTGCTCGTTGACGCCGCTGATGCGCGCATCGACGCGCTGGTAGTTCGCGCCCTTGTCGTACTGGTCGTAGATCGCGATGCCGGCAGCGCCGACGACAATGATTGCAATGGCTCCGAAACGCATGCTTCGTGCTCCCGTAATGCCCGCACATGATGCGACTGCAATTAAGGAGTGTTGAACGCGCGCTCAGCTACTTCAGCGATGGCAAGCTTTGTCTTGCGAAAATGCCTCGGATTTGAAGGAAATCCGATCCGGCTTTTGGCATCGGCTATTTCGTCGCCGGCGCGATGATCGCTGCCTTCTGCTCCCAGGGCCCGGGATTGAGGATGAGCCCGGAGACTTTGCCCGCCGCGTCGCGGACGAACGCGATCCTGGTGTGATCCTTGTCGTCCAGCGTGAATTCGTTGTTCGATGTGGCGACGAGCGGCGTCGCCTTGCCTTTCTCAAACGCGAGGAGCGGCCAGGCCCCCGCAGCTTCCGCGACGAGCTTGCCCTGCTCGACGCGAAGCTGAAGCTGAACCGTATCGACACTCCGCGCGGCCCGCACAACGCTGAGCTCGCTTCCACCGTCCTGCCCCTTGCGGGCGGTCTTGATCCTGATTGCCGTGTCGGCCTGCCCTCGCAGCCGGGCCATCACGTCGCCGAGCGAACGTCCCATGAGCGGCGTGCCGTCGAGCTCGGTGATCAGATCGCCCGCCATGACGCCGGCCTTGGCTGCGGGGCTGTTAGGAAGCGGCCGATTGATCCTCAGGCCCTCCGGCTCCATCGTGACGAACGCCTCGATGCCGAGCCAACCAGTTTTGCCGTCGGCCAGGCCCTGCCGGTCGCGCGAACTCACCGAGGCGCCGAAATCATACATCCCGGCAAAATCCGCGAGCGCCTCAGGGCTCGCCATCGCTGATCCCGCCGGCGGGGCAGACAAGGACGGCCCGGCAACCGTCAATGCGCCATAGGCGAGATGGTTGATCCCGGCGTAGCGCAGCGCTGCGCGCCCCTTGCTGCCGGGCGTCGCCTGGATCATCTGCAAGCCGATCAGTTTCTCCGCCGGATCGATCCAGAAATAGGTGCCCCAATGTCCGGCCCAGGAATAGCTTCCGACGGCGCCCGGTATCCAGCTGTAGACGGGATTGGTGCGTATCCCGAAGCCAAGTCCAAAGGTCGTCCCAGCACGGCCACCGACTTCGTCACCGCCAAAGATGTGAACATCCGGGGATAGCGCGTTCGTCGTCATCTGCTTCACCGCCTGCGGACTGAGCAGGCGCACGCCATCGAGCTCCCCCTCGTTGAGAAGCATCTGGCAAAAGCGCAGATAGTCGGGCGCGGTCGACACCAGTCCGCCGCCGCCGGAAAACAGCTTCGTCGGCTTCGTGACATCCCAGATCGGTGGCCGTTCCGGCATGGGAGAGTCGACCAGACGGTCGAGCTTCTCTTTCGGCACATAGAATCCGGTGTCGACCATATGCAACGGCGCAAAGATGCGGCTCTGCAGGAATTGGTCGAAAGACTGGCCGGACACGACCTCGACAATGCGGCCGAGCACGTCGACGCTCCAGCCATATTCATGAACCTCGCCCGGCTGATGGACGAGCGGCACGCGGGCCAGGCTGGACACGAAGTCCGCCAGTGTCCTGTCGCGTCGCCATACGACCACCGAGCCGTAGAGCATATGAATCGCCTGAATTGCCACATCGGCGTTCGCGTCCGAGAGACCACGTTCCGGATAGGCAAAGTCCAGTTCCGGATAGATCAGGCCGGAGGTATGCCGCAGCAGATCGCGAACCGTCATCGGCCGCTTCGGCGGATCGAGCCCGTATTCCGTCTTGCCGGTGGCCGGGTCGGTCTTTCGGAACGCGACTCGCATCTCCGCAAGCTCGGGCAGATACCGCGCAACCGGTGCATCGAGGTCGAGCTTGCCCTCGTCGACCAGCATCATGGCGGCGACGCTGGTCACCGGCTTCGACATCGACGCGATCCAGAAGATCGAATCCGTCTTCATCGGAACGGTTTTGGCGCGGTCCTGAAATCCGATCGCCTGCAAATAGGCGAGCTTGCCGCCCTTGGCGATCGCGACGACGGCGCCGGGCAAAAGGCCGTCCGACGGCGAGAAGGCATCGAAGCGGCCCTGGTACCAAGGCGCGATCCGCGCCAGCCGCGCGGCGGAGAAGCCCAGGCTCTTGGCGTCGCCCGGCGTCGTCAGTTCGTCGGCGGACGCCGGCCCCAACAAACAAAGCGCGATCGAGATCGTCCGTATCGACGCGATCAGTTTCATCCGGGGCATCTCCACATCAACGCGGGGTCGCTGCTCGCCGCATCGACGATTGCACGGATGAGACCCCCGCGGCGCGCCGATTTCCGCGCGGGATTGGCCGAATTCTGTAAACGGCCAGATTTACTTCGGAATCGGCGACTGAATTTGACGGCGTGACGATGCCACGTCCGCCTTGCGCTGTTGGGGTGGGCAAATGTTTGAGCCCGCCTAGGTGAATTCGGTCCCGTATTTGAGGGCGATCGCGTTGATCTGGTCCCGCATCAATTGCTTTCGCGGCTCGCCGGGTCGGCTGCAGGTTTCGCGAAAGAAACCGTCGAGGCCCGGGGGCACCATGATCCACAGCAGAACCAGTTCCTGATCTGGGCTACTGAATCCATGCCACGTGTTCCCGGGTATGAAAATCGTTCCGCCTCTCTCGCAGGGGTGGCGCACATCGTTGAGTGTGACCGTGCCGCTGCCTTCCAGAACGTAGAAGGCTTCGTCCCTGTCGAAGTGTCGGTGAAGGGGAATGCCCGAGCCCTTGGGTAGCTGCTGAATACCCAGGCCGAGATGATTGGACCCCGTTATGGGATCGGCCTTGATGAAGATGTTGCCGCCATCACGAAAATGGATCAGGTGTTCACCCTCTCCGGCGCCAAGCACATAGCCCTGCGGCACCGGGCTGTGCGACTTCGCCTCGATTGGCTTGCTGTCTGGCATCGCGTGCTCCATCGGCCGATACGCAACAATGAAAAGGCCACAATAGCAAAATGCAGCGCGAGCGACGCCCGTGGCCAAGGCGGCTTTGGGTCATTTTCTACAGCGGCAGCTGTGGTCCTAGCGCGCCCGCGTGATCGGGAAATCATAGGCGGCTGCGCCCGCGCCCGGCAGCGAGAAGTGCCACCATTCCTTCGAATAATTCACAAAACCCTGGCGGGCCATCGCCGCGACCAGCCTGGTCCGCCAGCTCCGCTGCGCCGGCGTGATGGAGCTGGCAGCGGTATGACCCTTCACGTCGGAGCAGTCATAGCCGGTGCCCATGTCGACGCTGCCTTCGGGCGCCCGCGCCGCGGCCGGCGCGGTGCAGTCGGCGTAAGCGCGCGCTGGATCGAACGTCGGCGAATTGTCCGCGGTCAGATCGACCAGCGTCAGATCGAGTGCAGCTCCGGTCGAATGACCGGAATGGGTGGCGATGTAGCCGAGGCGGAACAGATCGGCTTTCGAGAACGCCGGGTTGTAGCGCCGCTCGGCGGCGGTCTCCCTGCCGTTCTTCGACCACGCCACCATGTCGGCGACGGCACGGGCCGGCCGGTAGCAATCGAACATCTTCAGCGACAATTTCTGCCGCGCCAGTTCCTGCTGCACGGCCTTGAGCCGCAGCCCGACCTCGCGCTTCACCACGCATTCCGCCGCGCCATAGCCCGCGAGCGGCCGGCCCATGAAATTGTTCGAACTGGCGTAGCGGATGTCCTGGATGATGGTCGGATCGATGTCGCGCAGAAACGCGAAGCCGCCGGGCAGGCCCTGGGCCACGCCTTGGGCAAGGGCCGGTGAGACCAGGCCCACAACAGCGACGAGGATCACGACAATTTTCACCAGCTCTCGCTCCGGCGCAGTCGCCGGGCTCGTCCCAGCGATCCACGTCTTGTTCCGGAAAAGCCAGCAAAAGCAAGGCGTGGATGGCCTGCGACAAGCCAGGGCACGACGGCGGAGAAACCGGGCCACATCTTACTCGGGGAAAACTCCCCCTAGCCCTCTTCGCGCTTGCCCCACCGGCCATCCGCGCCTATAGCTCTCGCTTTAATGACCCCATCATTGAAATCGACATTTGTCCTCGGTCACCGGCATCTGCTGGGCATCGAGGGCCTTTCCGCTGACGACATCACGGGCCTGCTCGACCTCTCCGAGGAGTATGTCGAGCTCAACCGCCAAGTCGACAAGAAGCGCGCCAGCCTGCGCGGCCGCACCCAGGTCAATCTGTTCTTCGAGGCCTCGACCCGGACCCAGTCCTCGTTCGAGATCGCCGGAAAACGCCTGGGCGCCGACGTCATGAACATGTCGGTGTCATCGATGTCGACCCGCAAGGGCGAGACCTTAATGGACACCGCGGTGACGCTGAACGCGATGCACCCCGACATCCTGGTGGTGCGCCACCACGCCTCCGGCGCGGTCGAGCTGTTGGCGCGCAAGGTTGACGGTTCCGTGATCAATGCCGGCGACGGCGCCCACGAGCACCCGACCCAGGCGCTGCTGGACGCGCTGACCATCCGCCGCAACAAGGGCCGGCTCGAGGGGCTGACGATCGCGATCTGCGGCGACGTGCTGCATTCGCGCGTCGCGCGTTCCAATATCTTCCTGCTCAACACGATGGGCGCCCGCGTCCGCGTGGTGGCGCCCTCCACGCTGCTGCCGTCCGGCATCGAGCGGATGGGTGTCGAGGTCGCGCGCGACATGCGCGAGGGGCTGAACGGCGCCGACATTGTCATGATGCTGCGGCTGCAGCGCGAGCGCATGAACGGCTCCTTCGTGCCGTCGAGCCAGGAGTACTTCCACTATTTCGGCCTCGACCAGAAGAAGCTCGGTTACGCCAAGCCGGACGCGCTGGTGATGCATCCGGGCCCGATGAACCGTGGTGTCGAGATCGACACTTTCGTCGCCGACGGCGCGCAGTCGCTGATCCGTGAACAAGTTGAAATGGGTGTGGCAGTGCGCATGGCGGTGCTCGAAGCGCTCGCCCGCAACCTGCCGAACGCGTGACGCCATGCTGACTGACCGCCGCCCCATCCTGCTCGCCAACGCCCGCGTCATCGATCCGTCCCGCGACTTCGACGGTCCGGGCGACGTCCTGATCGCCGACGGCGTGATCCGTGACGCCAAGCGCGGCATCGGCGCCGCCGGCGTCCCCGAAGGCACCGACATCGTCAATTGCGCCGGCAAGATCGTGGCCCCCGGCCTGATCGACATGCGCGCCTTCGTCGGCGAACCCGGCGCGAGCCATCGCGAGACCTTTGCCTCCGCCAGCCAAGCCGCGGCCGCCGGCGGCATCACCACCATCATCTGCCAGCCCGACACCTCGCCGGTGATCGACAATTCCGCGACCGTCGACTTCGTGCTGCGGCGCGCCCGCGACACCGCGATCGTCAACATCCATCCGATGGCGGCCCTGACCAAGGGCATGCAGGGCCAGGAGATGACCGAGATCGGCCTTCTGAAGGCCGCCGGCGCGGTCGCCTTCACCGACGGCGACCGCAGCGTCACCAACGCCCAGGTGATGCGGCGCGCGCTGACCTATGCCCGCGATTTCGACGCGCTGATCGTGCATCACACCGAGGACCCGAACCTGGTGGGCGAAGGCGTCATGAACGAGGGCGAATTCGCGACCCGGCTCGGGCTTGCCGGAATTCCCACCGCCGCCGAGTCAATCATGCTCGAGCGCGACATGCGGCTGGCGGGGCTGACCGGCGGGCGCTATCACGCGGCCTCGCTGACCTCGACCGAGTCGCTGGAGATCCTCAAGCGCGCCCGCGACTCCGGCTACAACGTTTCGGCCTCGGTCTCGATCAACCACGTCACGCTGAACGAGAACGACATCGGCCCCTACCGCACCTTCCTCAAGCTGGCGCCGCCGCTGCGCACCGAGGACGATCGCAGGGCGCTGGTCGCAGCTTTGGCCTCCGGGTTGATCGACGTCGTGATGAGCGATCACAATCCGCAGGACGTCGAGGTCAAGCGGCTGCCGTTCGCGGAAGCGGCGAGCGGCGCGGTCGGCTTGCAGACCATGCTGCCGGCAGCGCTGCGGCTGATCCACAATGGCGAGATGGATTTCAAGACGCTGATCCGGGCGATGTCGACCCGGCCGGCGGAACTGCTCGGCCTACCCGGCGGCACGCTGCGCGCAGGCGCCCCTGCCGACATCATCGTGATCGACGCCGACACGCCCTGGGTGCTCGACCGCGACGATCTCAAATCGCTGTGCAAGAATACGCCGTTCGACGACGCCCGCTTCTCCGGCCGCGTGACGCGGACGATCGTCGGCGGACGGACCGTGTACGAGCACGTCTAAAGCTAAAGCGTTTTCGGGCGAAGTGGATACCGGTTCGCGTGAAGAAAACGCGTCAAAACAAAAAATTGGAGCCCCGTTCCGATGCAATCGGAACGGAAAAGGCTCTAAATCTGAGTGGAACTCAACGCGCCGCGAGCTGCAACATCGCTTCCATCGTCGTTCCGACGACGATAGCTGCGACGTAAACGACAAAGAACAGCTGCTCCAACCGCCTGCGAACAGAAGCCATGATAAGCTCCCTCATTTCCAACGCCATGGTGCGGGTTGATGGTTAATATTTCATTGACGGAATTGGCCGAAATCGACCGGACCGGCCGTCCAGGGAACCGCCGCGATGTCTGCTGACGCGATGCTGCTGCCCGCCTTCCTGATCGGCTATCTCCTAGGCTCGATCCCGTTCGGCATGGTCCTGACCAGGCTCGCCGGCACCCAAGATCTGCGAACCATCGGCTCAGGCAATATCGGCGCCACCAACGTGCTGCGCACCGGCCGCAAGGGCCTCGCCGCGGCGACGCTGATCGGCGACATGCTGAAGGGCACTGTCGCCGTCATCATCGCGGGCACGATCGACGGCCCGAACGCCGCGATGCTGGCGGCGCTCGGCGCGTTCCTCGGCCACCTTTTCCCGGTCTGGCTCAGGTTTCGCGGCGGCAAGGGCGTCGCCACCTACCTCGGCGTGCTGCTCGGCCTGTTCTGGCCGGCGGCGCTGATCTTCGCCGTGATCTGGCTCGGCACCGCCTACACCACGCGCTACTCGTCGCTCTCGGCGCTGATCGCCGCATTCGTGACGCCGCTGTTCCTGTGGTGGTTCGGCCACAACGCCCTCGCCTCGCTGTTCGCCGTGCTGACGCTGCTGTTGTTCTACACGCACCGCGAAAACATCCAGCGCCTGCAGGCCGGCACTGAAGGCAAGATCGGCGAGAAGAAGTAGCGCAATCGCACCGCTACCGCTTCAGCGCATCCTCGACAAAGCTCGCCGCCGCCAGCGCCTTGGCATCGCCGCCAAACCCCGCGATCACGGTCACGCCGACCGGCAATCCGCCCTCGGCGATCAGCGTCGGGACGTTGACGCAGGGCACGCCCATCAAGGTCCAGAGCCGGTTGTAACGGGGGTCGCCGGTCGATGCCAAACCCGCGGGAGCGGCGCCCGGCGCCGACAGTGTCAGCAGCACGTCGACCTCGGCGAAGATCGCGGCCAGCGCCTGCCGCGCGCGCAGCGTGATGTCCATCGCCGCGTCGTATTCGGCCGGCGTGCCGCCCTTGCTCTCGTCGAGCCGGCCGCGCAGCAGCAGCGGCGGCATCGCATCGTAGTGCTGGCCATACTCCCAGGCGAACGATTGATGCGCCTCGAACTCTTGCACCACCGGATGGATCCGCCACGCCTCGGCGACGATCTCAGGCATCGCGAGTTCGCGAACGGTCGCACCCGCCTGCTCCGCCGCCCGCGCCGCCTTCTGCAACGCCTCCGCGCCGGACGTTTCAGGTGCGCCGGCAAAAGCCTGCGTCACCACGACGATGCGCGGCGCCGCGACCGAAGACGGCACGATCAGTTCCGGCCGCTTGGTCATCGCAGCCAGCCCCAGCGCGACATCGCGCACGCCGGCGCCGAACAGCCCGACGGTATCGAGCGTCCAGGAAAAACACTTCACGCCGACGGTCGGCAGCAGCCGGTAGCTCGGCTTGATCGCGGCGACGCCGCAGAACGAGGCCGGCCGGATCACCGAGCCGCCGGTCTGCGTGCCCAAGGCCAGCGGGATCATCCCGGCGGCAACCGCGGCGGCCGAGCCCGACGACGATCCACCCGGTGTGTGCGCGTGATTGTGCGGATTGAGGGTTGCGGTCGGATCGTTCGCCGCGAATGCCGTCGTCGTGGTCTTGCCGATGATAGTGGCGCCGGCCTGCTTCAGCGCCATCACGACAGGCGCATCGGCGCGCGGCTGATGGGCGCGATAGATCGCAGCCCCCATCTCGGTCGGGAAGTCAGCGGTATCGATGATGTCCTTGATGCCGACCGCAATACCGCGCAGCGGCCCGGCAGTCTGCCCCCGCGCCTTGTCGTCATGGCGGACGAAGGCGCCAATGGTCTTTTCCAACGCGCCGATCGCCTCCAGCGACTGGCCGATGGCGGCCTCGGGCGACAGCGCGCCCTGCTCGATACGCGCTTTGACGTCGGCAAGTGAGATCATGGTCGGCTTCCCCGGAATTGGCGACCGCTTGTAGCGCGTCACGCCCACTGCGCCAATGTCGTGGTTGATCACAATCCCAGGTTGGGCGAAGCTACGCTCCACATGCATGACCGGACGCCCAGCGCTGTAAAACTCACCGACACCGAGCGGCTCAACCGCCTGCGGCTGATCCGCTCCGACAATGTCGGCCCGCGCACCTTTGCATCGCTGCTGCGCCATTTTGGCGATGCGGCACACGCGCTGGAGCGCCTGCCCGATCTCGCGCGCCGCGGCGGCGCGTCGGGCCCCGGGCGCATCACGAGCGAGGCCGACGCGGTTGCTGAGCTCGCGGCCTGCGCGAGGCATGGCATCGACCTCATCGCGCCGGAGGAAGCGCATTATCCGGCGCGGCTTGCCACCATCGACGACGCGCCGCCGCTGCTTGCCGTGCGCGGCGCGCGCGACACCCTGATGCGCCCGATGATCGCGATCGTCGGCTCCCGAAATGCCTCCGGCGCCGGGCTGAAATTTGCAGGCACTCTCGCGCGCGATCTCGGCGACGCCGGCTTTGTCGTGATCTCCGGCCTCGCCCGCGGCATCGATCAGGCGGCGCATCGCGCGACCGTTGCGAGCGGCACGATCGCCGTGCTCGCCGGCGGCCACGACAGGATCTACCCGCCGGAGCATGAGGATCTGCTGGCTGCCCTGCTCGAGCGCGGTGCGGCGATCTCGGAGATGCCGCTCGGCCACGTACCGCGGGCGCGCGACTTCCCCCGCCGCAACCGGCTGATCTCGGGCGCCTCGCTCGGCGTCGTGGTGGTGGAGGCCGCACATCGCTCGGGCTCGCTGATCACGGCGCGGATGGCCGCCGAACAGGGCCGCGAGGTGTTCGCGGTGCCGGGCTCGCCGATCGATCCGCGCGACGCCGGCGCCAACGATTTGATCAAGCAGGGCGCCACGCTGGTCACCGAAGCCGCCGATGTCATCAGCGCGGTGACGCCGATCATGGAACGCCCCGTCATGCTTGGCGCGCGCGAGGAGGACGAGCCGCTGGACTTCGCCACCGATGCGTCCGATCGCGCCCGCATGATCAATCTGCTCGGGCCGAGCCCGATCAGCCTCGACGATCTGATCCGGATGGCCGATGTCTCGCCCGCCGTCGTCCGCGCGGTGCTGCTGGAGCTCGAACTCGCCGGCCGGCTCGAGCGGCACGGCGGCGGGCTGGTGTCGATGATTTAGCTTGCTACGCCGCCCGCACCGTCATCCTGAGGAGCCGCGCAGCGGCGTCTCGAAGGATGCACGGCCCCGATGTCGCCGAGTTGAGAGAACCGGGCCGTTGACCCTTCGAGACGCGCGCAAGAGCGCGCTCCTCAGGGTGACGGATCACTCGTTACGTCCGTCAAACCGCGTCCGCGCACCTTCGATCTCCGGCAGATGCGCGAACGCCCATTCGCCGAGCGCCTTCACGGGCTCCGCCAACCCGCGGCCGAGATCGGTCAGCTCGTAGTCGACCCGCGGCGGGATGGTCGGAAACACCGTGCGGGTCACCAGGCCGTCGCGCTCCAGGCCGCGCAGCGTGAGTGTCAGCATCCGCTGCGAAATGCCGCTGATCATGCGCTTCAATTCGTTGAAGCGCTTCGGCCCGTCGATCAGCATCATGATCACGAACACGCTCCATTTGTCGCCGACCCGCGCCAGCACGGAGGCGACCGCGCGGCAATCGCTGTGATCGGGACTGGGCCGCGGCGGCGGGGCAGTCACATGGATGTTCTCAGGTCTCATCGCTGTGCTCGGGTTTCAAAAATGTGCGTTCTTGCGGACATTTAGGGCGGTCACTCATATAGCGCCAGTTACAAACCTATACCAAAGGTGACCCCTGCCATGAAACTTCTGCACATCGACTCCTCGGTCCTCGGCCCCCACTCCGTCAGCCGACAGGTCTCGGCCGCCGCCGTCGAGCGGCTGCGCCAGGCCAATCCCGGCCTCGTCGTGAGCTACCGCGATCTCACCAAAACCCCGCTCGCCCACCTCTCCGGCCTGCATTTGGCCGCGAGCCAAGGCGCCGCGCCGGACCCGTCGGTGCGCGACGATATCGCGACCGGCCAGGCTGTGCTGGACGAGTTCCTCGCCGCCGACATCGTGGTGATCGGCGCGCCGATGTACAATTTCACCATTCCCTCCCAGCTCAAGGCCTGGATCGACCGCGTCCTGGTTGCGGGCAAGACCTTCAAATACGACGCCACCGGCGTTCAGGGACTGGCTGGCAACAAGCGGGTCATCATCGCGATCTCGCGCGGCGGCTATTACGGCGCCGACACGCCGATGGCAGCCCTTGAGCATCTCGAGACCTATCTGCGCGGGGTGTTCGGCTTCATCGGTGTCAGGAATCTTGAATTCATCCCGGCCGACGGCATCCAGGTCGGTCCCGAGCATCGCGAAAAGGCGGTTGCAGGCGCGCTGCAGGCCGCCGGCAGCCTGAACGCCGCTTAACCCCAGAACCACTGTCGTCACCTGCGAAAGCAGGTGACCCAGTATCCCAGAGACGGCCGTTATTGAACCGAGAGGCCGCGACGTACTGGATACCCCGCATGCGCGGGGTATGACAGTTGTGGGCGGGACGAGGTCTTGGCCAAGCGGCAAGCGTGATGCGCGGGCGACTCGCCGGATGCCTCAGAACCAGACGCCCTGAATGCCGGCGATGACGGCGACGAGGGAGATCAACAAGCCGATGCCGGAAAACAGCGCGACCGTCACGAACTGTGCCGTGTCTGAATTCTCGGACGCGGACGAAACTCTGATCGGAGTCGCAATACGAGCTGCTTTGGGCATGACGGCACTCCAAATGATTCCGTGGTGAAAAAATTCCCCGCCCTTTTCAGGAGTCCCGGGAGTACGTCAAAGGTTCAATTCACGCAATGATAGTCGCGCACGCAATCGGCCGGTATGAAGCGCTTCACACCGGCCGGTTCGTTACAATGAGAAACAATTTAGCCGCGATAGATCGGCGCGCCGGCGGGCGAAGCCGTTGCGCCGCCATCGATGAACAGTTCCTGCCCTTGCACATGCGCCGCGTCGTCGGACGCCAGGAACAGCACGGTCTTCGAGATATGATCGGGCTCGCCGATGCGCCCGAGCGGCGTGGTCTTGCTGATCCGCGCCTCGAACACCTTCTCGGCCTCAGGCGTTGCGATCGCCGCGCCCCAGATCGGTGTCCGCACCGCGCCCGGCGCCACCACGTTGACGCGGATGTTGCGCGGCGACAGTTCTGACGCCATCACCCGCGCCATCGCGCGCACGCCGGCCTTGCTCGCGGCATAGGCCGAGTAGCCGGGATTGCCGAGCACCGAAATCACCGAGCCGTTGAGGATGATCGACGCGCCGTCGTTGAGATACGGCGCGACCGCCTGCACCGTGAAGAACACGCCGGTGAGATTGGTGCGGATCACATTTTCGAAAGCAGCCAGCGTGGTGCCGCCGACCGGCGTCTGGCCGGGAATGCCGGCATTGGCAAACAGCACGTCGTATTTGCCGAACTTCTCGGCGCCCTGCTTTACCGCGGCTTCCAGCGCCGCGACATCGGTGGCGTCAGCCACCACCGCCAGCGCGTTCGGCCCGAGTTCCCTGGCCGCCGCCGCAAGCGTCTCCTTGTTGCGCCCGGTGATGACGACCTTGGCGCCCTCGGCCACGAACAGTTTTGCCGTCGCAAGCCCGATGCCGCTGTTGCCGCCGGTGATCAACGCCGTCTTGTTTGCCAGTCTCATGTCCGCCTCCAGTTGGTTGCATTATTAAACTTCATTGCCTACCTAGGGCATCAGGTTTAATATTGCAACCACACAAGACCGTGATGGCCCAACTTCTGGAGACCGCGCCGTGAAACGAACCAGCCTCGCAGGCGATTCTTGCCCGGTGGCCCGCGCGCTCGACGTGTTCGGCGACTGGTGGTCGTTGCTGATCATCCGCGACGCCAGCCTCGGCCGGCGCCGCTTCGGCGAATTTCAGGCGAGCCTCGGCCTCGCCAAGAACATCCTCACCACGCGGCTGCGCACGCTGGTCGAGCGCGGCATCCTGAAGATGGTCCCCGCCTCCGACAGCAGCGCCTATCAGGAATATCTGCTGACGCCGAAGGGCCACGGCATCTTTCCGATCCTCGTCGCGCTCCGGCAATGGACCGAGGAGTTCGACGAGCACCCGGACGAGATCGCGACCATCCTGGTCGACCGCGACAAGGGCAAGCCGGTGAAGAAGCTCGCGCTGTTTTCGCAGGACGGCCGCGTGCTTGATGCCGCCGACACGGCGCTGAAGCCGCGGCCTCCTGCGAAGCGCGCGCGGCGTGTATCGGCCTAACTCCATTCATCAAGATGTCAACGGTGTTGCCCATTCGACACGACGGGCAACTCAGCAAAAGCTGTTAATCCTCGCGCGTGAAAATATTTCGCTTTATCAGAAATGTAACTCCCTGCGCCCTCTGTTCAAGTGAGGGCGAAACGAAATGCAAAGCTCGGACGATTCATGCCGCGAGAACATAGATGTTTGTCTCAGGGACCGCGCAACACGCTCAGTGTCGTCCCGGCGAAAGCCGGGATCCATAACCACCGATGCTGCTTGTCGCGCAACGCTGGAACGACGAGTCCCGGTCACAACAACCGCCGCGGCGTATGGGTCCCGGCCTGCGCCGGGACGACGCCAGGGAAGGAGCCGTGGGCTCTCTCCGCTGTCATGCCCGCGCGTGTGGGCATCCGGTACGCCGCGGCCTCTCGGCTCAAGCAGCGGCGTCTCTGGAATACTGGATCACCCGCATGCGCGGGTGATGACACCCGTTGTCACGACAACTTCCTTCGGCTGCGGACACGCAACTGCTCATCGGCTTCCAGGCGGGCCATCGCGAACAGCCGGTCGAGGACCTCGAATTTGTGGCGCTGGGCGAGTTTGGCGAGTTCGGTCGCGGCGGCTGCGATCGGGACCAGAGCGTCATCCGGACCGCCGTCCCCACCTGTCTCGTCGCCCGCCGGATGCCTTGCGCTTCCGGCCGCCCCCTGTGCTGCTCAAAAGGCCTAGTCCGATTCCCACCCTATATATAAAGAGATACGCCGTTTCCGGCCGCAACTCTAGGACGTATTTTTCAACTCTTGGGATAGGAACTCCACAGCCTAGACCCTCCCTTCAATATCTGGCGATTTGACAGGGACCGCCTCAACACCCATGTTCGCCCCGACACGGCGGGCCGCGAGTCTAGCGGAACCCACCTTCAAGTTTTCCCGTAAGCTATTGGAATGACATGAATATCGTCATTGTTGAGTCGCCTGCCAAGGCCAAGACGATCAACAAATATCTGGGATCCTCCTATGAGGTCCTGGCGTCGTTTGGCCATGTCCGCGACCTCCCGGCCAAGAATGGTTCGGTCGATCCGGACGCCAATTTCCAGATGATCTGGGAGGTCGATGCCAAGGCCGCGGGCCGGCTCAACGACATCGCCAAGGCGCTGAAGGGCGCCGACCGTCTGATTCTCGCAACCGACCCTGATCGCGAGGGCGAGGCGATCTCCTGGCACGTGCTGGAGGTGATGAAGGAGAAGCGCGCGCTGAAGGACCAGAAGGTCGAGCGCGTGGTGTTCAACGCCATCACCAAGCAGGCCGTCACCGACGCCATGAAGGCGCCACGCCAGATCGACGGCGCGCTGGTCGACGCCTATATGGCGCGCCGTGCGCTGGACTATCTTGTCGGCTTCACGCTCTCGCCGGTGCTGTGGCGCAAGTTGCCCGGCGCCCGCTCCGCCGGCCGCGTGCAGTCGGTCGCGCTGCGGCTGGTCTGCGACCGCGAGCTCGAGATCGAGAAGTTCGTGCCGAGGGAGTACTGGTCGCTGGTCGCGACGCTGCTGACGCCGCGCGGCGACGCCTTCGAGGCGCGGCTGGTCGGCGCCGACGGCAAAAAGATCGCGCGGCTCGACATCGGCTCCGGCGCCGAAGCCGAGGACTTCAAGAAGGCGATCGAGGCCGCGCTGTTCAAGGTCGCGGCCGTCGAGGCCAAGCCGGCCCGGCGCAATCCGCAGGCCCCCTTCACCACCTCGACCCTGCAGCAGGAAGCGAGCCGCAAGCTCGGCTTCGCGCCGGCGCACACCATGCGCATTGCGCAGCGGCTGTATGAAGGCATCGACATCGGCGGCGAGACCACCGGTCTGATCACCTATATGCGAACCGACGGCGTCCAGATCGATCCGTCCGCGATCACCCAGGCCCGCAAGGTGATCGGCGAGGACTATGGCAACGCCTATGTGCCGGACGCGCCGCGCCAGTACCAGGCCAAGGCCAAGAACGCCCAGGAAGCGCACGAAGCGATCCGCCCGACCGATCTGTCGCGTCGCCCGGCCAGCATCGGCCGCCGGCTCGATACCGACCAGGCCAAGCTCTATGAGCTGATCTGGAAGCGCACCATTGCGAGCCAGATGGAGTCGGCCGAACTCGAGCGCACCACTGTCGACATCGAAGCCAAGTCCGGCGCCCGCACACTCGAGCTGCGCGCCTCCGGCCAGGTCATCAAGTTCGACGGCTTCCTCGCGCTCTATCAGGAAAGCCGTGACGACGAGGAGGACGAGGATTCGCGCCGCCTGCCCGCGATGAGCCAGGGCGAAGCGGTGAAGCGCCAGAGCCTTGCCGTCACCCAGCATTTCACCGAGCCGCCGCCGCGCTTCTCGGAAGCCTCGCTGGTGAAGCGGATGGAAGAGCTCGGCATCGGCCGGCCCTCGACCTACGCCTCGATCCTGCAGGTCCTGAAGGACCGCGGCTACGTCAAGCTCGAGAAGAAGCGGCTGCACGGCGAGGACAAGGGCCGCGTCGTGGTCGCGTTCCTGGAAAACTTCTTCTCGCGATACGTCGAATACGACTTCACGGCCGATCTCGAGGAACAGCTCGATCGCGTCTCCAACAACGAGATCTCCTGGCAGCAGGTGCTGAAGGATTTCTGGAGCGGCTTCATCGGCGCGGTGAACGACATCAAGGATCTGCGCGTCGCCGAGGTGCTCGATGCGCTCGACGAGATGCTGGGCCCGCACATCTATCCGCCGCGCGCGGATGGCGGTGACGTTAGGCAGTGTCCGACCTGCGGCACCGGGCGGCTCAACCTGAAGGCCGGCAAGTTCGGCGCCTTCGTCGGCTGCTCGAACTATCCGGAATGCCGCTACACGCGGCCGCTCGCGGCCGACAGCGCCGAGAGCGCCGACCGCGTGCTCGGCACCGATCCCGACACCGGGTTCGATGTCACGGTGAAGGCCGGCCGTTTCGGCCCCTACATCCAGCTTGGCGAGCAGAAGGATTACGCCGAAGGCGAGAAGCCGAAGCGCGCGGGGATTCCGAAAGGTACCTCGCCTGCCGATGTCGATCTCGAACTGGCGCTGAAGCTGCTGTCGCTGCCGCGCGAGATCGGCAAGCATCCGGAAACCGGGCAGCCGATCACGGCCGGCCTCGGCCGGTTCGGGCCGTTCGTCAAGCACGAGAAGACCTATGCCAGCCTCGAGGCCGGCGACGAGGTGTTCGACATCGGATTGAACCGCGCTGTCACGCTGATCGCGGAGAAGATCGCCAAGGGTCCGAGCGGCCGCCGCTTCGGCGCCGACCCGGGCAAGCCGCTCGGCGACCACCCGACGCTGGGCGCTGTCGCGCTCAAGAACGGCCGTTACGGCGCCTATGTCGCGGCCGGCGGCGTTAACGCGACGATCCCGAGCGACAAGACGCCCGATGAGGTCACGCTTGCGGAGGCGATCGCGCTGATCGACGAGCGCGCGGCCAAGGGCGGCGGCAAGGCAAAGGGCAAGAAGGCGAAGGCGGCAAAGCCCGCAAAAGCCAAGGCCGAAACGGCCGACGGCGATGCCGAGGCCAAGCCCGCCAAGAAGGCGGCGTCCAAGAAGGCCGCGGCGAAACCAAAAACGGATGCGACCAGCAAGGCGCGCGCGCCGGTCGCCTCCAGTGCCAAGACGTCGCCTGCAAAGTCATCGGCACCCGCGAAAGCGCCCGCGAAGAAGAGCGCCGGCAAGGCACGAGGATAAGTGAAACCAAAACCCGACCATGGCTTTCCGGGCCGGGACGCCATCGTCGCCTTCATCCGCGCCAATCCAGGCAAGATCGGCACCCGCGAGATCGCGCGCGCGTTCGGCCTGAAGAACGCCGACCGCATCGAGTTGAAGCGGATCCTCCGCGAGCTCGCCGACGACGGCACGGTCGCCAAGCGCGGCCGCAAGATTCACGAGCCGGCGGCGCTGCCGCCGACCGTGCTCGCCGACATCACCGGCCGTGACAGCGACGGCGAGTTGATCGCCACACCCGCCGAGTGGGACTCCGAAGAAAACGGCACCGCCCCGAAAATCCGCATCGAGACGCCGCGGCGGCCGAAGCCCGGCACCGTCGCCGGCGTCGGCGACCGCGCGCTGTTGCGGGTCGAGGTGACCAACGAGCGCGACGGCACGCCCTATCGCGGTCGCGTCATCAAGGTGATCGATCACGGGCGAACCCGTATCCTCGGCATCTTCCGCAAGAACCCTGATGGCGGCGGCCGCCTGATCCCGGTCGACAAGAAACAGGCCGGCCGCGAGCTCAACATCGCCCAGGCCGACAGTGGCGGCGCCGAGGACGGCGACCTCATCAGCGTCGATTTGATCCGCACCCGCGGCTACGGGCTCGCCTCCGCCCGGGTCAAGGAACGGCTCGGCTCGATCGCAAGCGAGAAGGCCATCAGCCTGATCGCGATCAACACCCACGACATCCCGCAGGTGTTTTCGGCTTCTGCACTGCGCGAAGCCGAAGACGCAAAGCCCGCGACGCTGCAGGGCCGCGAGGACTGGCGCGACGTGCCGCTCGTCACCATCGATCCGCCGGACGCCAAGGATCACGACGACGCGGTTCATGCCGAGGCCGATCCCGATCCGAACAACAAGGGCGGCTTCATCGTCCATGTCGCGATCGCCGACGTCGCCTTCTATGTGCGGGCGGGCTCTGCGCTCGACCGCGACGCACTGCAGCGCGGCAACTCGGTGTATTTCCCCGATCGCGTGGTGCCGATGCTGCCCGAGCGGATATCCAACAATCTCTGCTCGCTGGTACCGGGCGAACCGCGCGGCGCGGTCGCGGTGCGGATGGTGATCGGCGCCGACGGCCGCAAGCGCTCGCACACCTTCCATCGCGTGCTGATGCGCTCGGCCGCGAAGCTTGCCTACGCGCAGGCGCAGGCCGCGATGGACGGCAGGCCCGACGACATCACCGGCCCCCTGGTCGATCCGATCCTGAAGCCGCTGTGGTCGGCCTATGAGTTGGTCAAGCTCGCGCGCAACGAGCGCGACCCGCTCGATCTCGATCTGCCCGAGCGCAAGATCCTGTTGAAGCCCGACGGCACCGTCGACCGGGTGATCGTGCCGCAGCGGCTTGATGCACACCGGCTGATCGAGGAGTTCATGATCCTCGCCAACGTCGCCGCGGCGGAGATGCTGGAGAAGAAGGCGCTGCCGCTGATCTACCGTGTGCACGACGAGCCGAGCCAGGAGAAGGTGCACAACCTCCAGGAATTCCTGAAGACGCTCGACCTGCCCTTCACCAAGCAGGGCGCGCTACGGCCCGCGCAATTCAACCGCGTGCTGGCGCAGGTCTCGGGCGAGGACTACGAGCCGCTGGTCAACGAGGTGGTGCTGCGCTCGCAGGCGCAGGCCGAATATTCCGCCGAGAACTACGGCCATTTCGGCTTGAACCTGCGCCGCTACGCGCATTTCACCTCGCCGATCCGGCGCTATGCCGATCTGATCGTGCATCGCGCGCTGATCCGCGCGCTTGGCCTCGGCGAAGGCGCCTTGCCGACGGATGAGACCGTGGAGACGCTGGCCGAAATCGCCGCGCAGATTTCCGTCACCGAGCGCCGCGCGATGAAGGCGGAGCGCGAGACCACCGACCGGCTGGTCGCGCATTTCCTTGCTGACAAGGTCGGCGCCTCGTTCCAGGGCCGGATTTCCGGCGTGACGCGATCCGGCCTGTTTGTGAAGCTCGATGACACCGGCGCCGATGGCCTGATCCCGATCCGCACCATCGGGAGCGAATATTTCAACTACGACGAAACCCGCCACGCGCTGATCGGCTCGCGCAGTGGAACCATGTATCGGCTTGGCGATGTCGTCGACGTGCGGCTGGTCGAAGCCGCGCCGGTAGCGGGCGCGCTGCGCTTTGAGCTATTATCCGGCGGTCAGGCAATTCCGCGCGGCAGAAAACGCGACGGCGCAAGGCCCGAGCGCAGCGCTGCGGGATTTGGCAAGGGACCAGGCAAAGGAACTGGCAAAGGAACTGGCAAGAAGGCGCACAAGGAGCGGAAGGCGCGCAACAAGAAGGACCGCAAGCCGGCGAAGTCCAAGCCCGGCAAATCGAAGCGAGGCACGTCATGGAAGTGACACCGCCGACAGTGGTCTGGACTCGCGACGGAGCCGAGCCCGAGAAGCGCGACGTGTGGACCGCGATGAAGCGCGGGTTCCTCAGCCGCTGCCCGCGCTGCGGAAGAGGCAAGCTGTTTCGCAAGTTTCTCAAATGCGACGGCCATTGCCCGGTCTGCGACCTCGATTTCTCACCGCATCGCGCCGACGACCTGCCCGCCTATCTCGTCATCGTCATTGTCGGCCATATCGTGGTACCGACCGCGCTGTGGATCGAGACCGATTATTCGCCGCCGGTGTGGCTGCAACTTGCGATCTATCTGCCGTTCACGCTGTTCGCATCGCTGGCGCTGTTGCAGCCGGTGAAGGGAGCCGTGATCGGATTGCAATGGGCCCTGCGCATGCATGGCTTTGACGAAAATGCCCCTAGCGACATCCCACCGGTCTAGCTAAACCGGACCCCAAGAAGGAATGAAAGGGATGAAATGACTCAAGCTGCCGCACCCGCCGCCGTCGTCCACCAGGGCGAAAAAGAAGCCGATCATCATGCGTACTTCCGGCCGAAGGATGCGGCGACGCTGATCCTGATCGATCGCTCCGGTGCCAAGCCAAAGGTGCTGGTCGGCAAGCGCCACGACAAGGTGGTGTTCATGCCGGGCAAATTCGTCTTCCCCGGCGGCCGCGTCGACAAGGCCGACAACCGCGTGCCGGTCGCAGCCCCGATCACGCCGGAGCTCGAAGCCAATCTGCTCAAGGGTAGCCCGAAGATCACGCCCGGCCGCGCGCGTGCGCTGGCCAATGCCGCGATCCGCGAAGCCTGCGAAGAGACCGGGCTCTGCCTCGGCCGCAAGGTTGAGAAGACACCGAAGGTGGACGGTCCCTGGGCGCCGTTCGCCGCCGCCGGCCTGCTGCCCGATCCGTCCGGCCTGTTCCTGATTGCGCGCGCGATCACCCCGCCCGGCCGCGTCCGCCGCTTCGACACCCGCTTCTTCACCGCCGATGCCTCAGCGATCGCGCATCGCGTCGAAGGCGTCGTGCATGCCGACGCCGAGCTCGTCGAACTGGTCTGGGTCGAGATCGGCTCCGAGCCGCTCGCCGATGCGCACGCCATGACCAAGAACGTGCTCGCCGAACTCGACCGCCGTCTCGCCACCGGCCCGCTCCGCCACGACGCGCCGGTGCCGTTCTTCCATTTCTACGGCGGCAAGATGCACAAGGACGTGCTGGGGGCATGACCCCTGCTGCGCCGGACGCAATGTCAGGTCAGTGCACGGCTGACATCACCGAGGGCAGCATGTGCGCGGCGACCACCCTGTGTCCCTCCGGCGTGAAGTGAATGTGGTCCGGTTGCAGATAATTGCGCAGGACTGCATTCCACCACATCGGGATCACGCGGATGCCCCGGCTGCGAAGCCGCGCCTCGATCGCCGCGAGCTCGGCAGCTTGATCCCCTTGATGCAATCGCCTGGCGTTCCAGCCGCCCCCGACCCGGTCGAGCAGCACGATCTTCGTTCCTGCGGGGACCGCGGAATCGAGCCGGGCCAGCATGCCCGCGTTGGTATCGCCGTTGATGCCGGCGTTGGTGACTTGAACGTGACGGCCCTTCGCCGCCAGCATGCCTTCCAGTTGTGCCGGCCAGGCGTCCGAACTGCTGACGCCCCGGCCCGCGACATTGCTTGCGCCGATCGCAACGATCTGCGCCCGCGCCGGGCTGCCAAGACAGAGCGCGATCGCGACCAGGAAGCCCCCGATCAGCCATGGCCTTGCCGGATAGATCATGTCCCCCTCCACGATGACAAAGGCGTCGGGTTGAAAATATCCTCTGCTCGTCGCCCAGATTGCAAGATTCTTCTTAAGGACCCTCATGGCGTTGTCCGCGGCGCTCCCTATCTGTTCCGCTAACGACACCAAGAACGGAACGGGGCAATGGCGAAGCGTCAACTCAAGCTCGGCGCGTTCATGCGGCCGATCAGCATCCACACCGGCGCCTGGCGCTATCCCGGGGCCTGGCCTGACGCCAATTTCAACTTCGACCATATCAAGCAGCTGATCCGGAAGCTCGAGGCCGGCAAGTTCGACGCGTTTTTCATGGCCGACCACCTGGCCGTGCTCAACATGCCGATCACCGCGCTGAAGCGCAGCCACACCGTGACCTCGTTCGAGCCGTTCACCCTGCTCTCGGCACTGTCGGCCGTCACCGAGCATATCGGCCTGATCGCGACCGGCTCGACCACCTTCGACGAGCCCTATCACGTCGCCCGGCGCTTCGCCTCGCTCGACCACATCTCCGGCGGCCGCGCCGGCTGGAATATCGTCACCACCTCCAATCCGGACGCGGCGCTGAATTTCGGCCTCGACGATCACATGGAGCACGCCGAGCGCTATAAGCGCGCCCGCGAGTTCTACGACGTCGTCACCGGCCTGTGGGATTCCTTCGCCGATGATGCGTTTGTTCGTGACGTCGAGTCCGGGCTGTTCGTCGATCCCGACAAGATGCATGTGCTCAACCACAAGGGCAAATATCTCTCGGTCCGCGGTCCGCTGAACATCGCCCGCCCCGTGCAGGGCTGGCCTGTCATCGTGCAGGCCGGCGCATCCGACGACGGCAGGCAGCTTGCGGCCGAGACCGCGGAAGCCGTGTTCACCGGCGGCGGCAGCCTTGCGGACGGACAAAAACTCTATGCCGACATCAAGGGCCGGATGGAGAAGATCGGCCGCGATCCCGAGCATCTGAGGATCCTGCCCGGCGCCTTCGTGGTGGTCGGCGACAGCGTCGAGGAAGCCAAGGAGAAGCGCGCGTTGCTCGACAGCCGCGTGCATTACGAGAGCGCGATCGCCTCGCTCTCGGTGATCCTCGGCACCGACGCGTCCGGCTTCGATCCCGACGGGCCGTTGCCGTCGATCCCGGAAACCAATGCCAGCAAGAGCGGCCGGCAGCGCCTCGTCGACGTCGCCGCGCGCGACAAGCTCACCGTGCGCCAGCTCGCCCAACGCGTCGGCGGCTATGGCGGGCTCGCCTTCGTCGGCACGCCGCAGACCATCGCCGATCAGATGGAGGAATGGCTGACCGGCCACGGCAGCGACGGCTTCAACATCATGTTCCCCTATCTGCCGCAGGGCCTGTTCGAGTTCGTCGACAAGGTCGTCCCCGAATTGCAGAAGCGCGGGATCTTCCGCAAGGAGTACGAAGGCAAGACCCTGCGCGAGAATCTGGGCCTGCCGCGGCCGAAGAACCAGTTTTTCGAGGCCTGATCGGGCGCAGACGATCGATGCTAGTCGGCGTCGGGCTCGGTGCCGACATAGTCCTTCGGCCGCAGCTTCAGCTCGGCACCGAGCGTCTGCGCAAACTCGTTCGCCTCGTCGCGGCGGCTGAAGGAGGACACTATGACTGGCCTCGTGCCGCGGCCTCCGCACAGGCTCACGTGATACGCGGTGAAGCTGCAATCGGGATCGGAGTGATCGATGATACTGATGAACTTGAACTCGCTGAGTTGGCGCAGGCTGCGAAACTTCAGCGGACCGAATTGCCTGGTGACGATCAGCCGCCGCGAAATCGGGTCGACCTCGATGAAGTAGCGCAGCGTCGCCAGGATCAGTCCGGGCACGCCGATCACCAGCGCAAAGCCGGTCAGAAACAGCAGCCCGACCCAGTCCTCGCTCCAGTAGCCCGATCCCGTCAGATCGACCTTGAGGATCAGGCCGATGTTGTAAGCGAAGTAGAGGCCGCCTGCGAGGAACGGCACCGAGGCCAGGCGGAAGTACCACTCCTTCAGCCATTCGATGCGCACGCCCTGGCCGTCATGGGTGATTGCAACCGACATCCTGTCCTCTGCCATCAGCTGGAAACGGGAACAGGCGGTAGTCGGCAGTCCGGTGTGCCAGGTTCGACGAAAATCGCCCGTTTTGCAGCGAAAAGCCGCGAAATCAGGCCCGTTTCGGCCGGGAAATCCTTGACTTCCCACGGTTTATGGCTAGTTTCCCGGCCAAACGCGGGCCGATTTGGCCGGCTCCCGATATCTCTGCATTTTCGAGGTTTTGCACATGGCCAAGGCGGTCACCATCAAGGTCAAGCTCGTGTCGACGGCCGATACCGGCTTCTACTACGTCGCCAAGAAGAACTCGCGCACCATGACCGACAAGCTGGTCAAGAAGAAGTACGACCCGGTCGCGCGCAAGCACGTCGAGTTCAAGGAATCCAAGATCAAGTAAAATCGCCTGCTTCTGACGTTTCAAACGGGGCCCTTTGGGCCCCGTTTTTGCTTCGTGCCCAAGCATCATCCCTGATGCGTCCCGGACCGCCCCGGGCGAAGGGCTCGCATGATTGCAACCTTGGACGAGGGAAACGTCGGCGGCTATTCGGTCGCCTACGGCCGCGAGGACATCTACTTTCCGGTCTATGTCACGGCCGCCCTGGCCGCGATCTTCCTGACCGCGAGCTGGATCACGGGCGCGATCTACTGGCTGGCGCTGGCGGCTGCGGCGGCCGGCTTCACCTACTACAACATCCCCCTGCTGGAGGCCGGTCGTCCGACCATCGGGGCCAACCAGTACGGCATCTTCATCCAGGCCTTCGGGCTGATCCGCTGGCGCGCCATCGCGCGCATCGACCTCGTCGAGATCGCCGAGCGCGCGATGACCGTTCACGAGTTGCAGATCGCGCTCAATGGGCCGCTCGGCAGCGCGCTGGTGGCCGATTGGCGCAAGCGGCCGGCCTATCGGCTGCTGATGCGCTTGCCGTGGCGCATGGACCAGCGTGGCGTGGTGCGCGTCGATCTCGAGCCATTCGACCGGACGCCCGACGAGATCCACCGGACGTTCCTCAGGATGTGGCGCTACTACCGGAGCTAGCGCTTGAACGCCTCATCACGCAGATGCGCATCTGCGATTTGCGCATCCGGATTGTGCGTGATGGTCATGAACCAAACCAGGCTGAAGAACAGCGACCACGCTGTGTTCCAATAGAACCAGTTCATGGGATCACCTCGAACAGCTTTGACCCGCACCGGCCAGCGAAGATCGCCGGCCTTGCGGAACGCCGCCCAGTCTACTGCACGACCTCGCCGTGCAGCGCGAGATCCAGTCCTTCCCGCTCGATCTCCCGCGTCACGCGAAGCCCGACGAAGAGATTGATCACGAACAGGATGACCAGACTCACGACGGCATCATACACGAAGACGGTCGCGACGCCGATGCACTGATTGATGAACTGCCCGGCATTGCCCTCCAGAACGCCTGCCGTACCACCATACTGCTCGACCGCGAACACGCCCGTCAGCAGCGCTCCGACGATGCCGCCGACGGCATGGACACCGAAGCAGTCCAGCGCGTCGTCGTAGCTGAACATCCGCTTCAGCCCGGTGCATCCCCAGTAGCAGCATACGCCGGCGGCGATGCCGATGGCGAAGGCGCCGACCGGCCCGACGAAACCGGAGGCCGGCGTGATCGCGACGAGGCCGGCGACGGCACCCGAGCAGATGCCGACGACGGTCGGCTTGCCCTTCAGCGCCCACTCCACCAGCATCCAGGTGAAGCCCGCCACCGCCGTGGCGATCTGGGTCACCAGCATGGCCATGCCTGCCTGCATTCCCGCCGTGACGGCGGAGCCGGCGTTGAAGCCGAACCAGCCGACCCACAGTAGCGAGGCGCCGATGAATGTCAGCACCATATTGTGAGCCGGACCCGTCTCGACGCGCTTGCCAAGCATGATGGCGCACATCAGCCCGGCCACGCCGGCATTGATGTGCACAACGGTGCCGCCGGCGAAATCGAGAACTTTGACATACGCGGCGTCGTTGCCCGCCGAGAAGATCCCGTCAGGCCCCCAGACCCAATGCGCGATCGGCGCATAGACGAAGATCGCCCACAACCCGATGAACCAGAGCATGGCAGAGAACTTCATCCGCTCGGCGAACGCACCGGCAATCAGCGCCGGCGTGATGATGGCGAACGTCATCTGAAAGCAGATGTAGACAGACTCAGGAATGGTCGCGGCGAGTGGATTGGGATTGCCGATGCCACCCTTACCGATGTCACTCAGGATGTCCTTGAGGAACATGCGATCCAGACCGCCGATAAACGGCGTGCCGGCACGGAACGCCAAACTGTAGGTCAGGACGGCAAACAGGATCGTGACCAGGCAGGTGAGGGCGAAGCTGGTCATCACGGTATCGCCGACATTCTTCTTGCGCACCATGCCGCCGTAGAACAGGCCGAGGCCCGGCACCGTCATCATCAAGACGAGTGCGACGGATGTCAGCATCCACGCGGTGTCGCCGGAGTTTGGTGTGCACTTCTCGAGAATCTTGCCGCCGCAGGCCGGCGGCGCCGCGTCCTCGGCCAGCGCGAGGTCGCTGAACAGCAGGCACAGAAACGCTACTCCAAGCAGCGCAACCACTGTCCTCACGAGCTTCTGGCGCGTGTATGTCCCAGACTCCATCATCTTCCTCCCATCACAAGAAATGTTGCTGTTCGGAATGGGCGCGGCGCGTTCGGGGCGTGAGCACCGAGAGGCCACTTGCGCGTTCGGTTATCGGGATGTCTCGAAGTGCCGCGATGCGGGTGGCAGGATGCGGCGAAGTCAGAGCGGCATCACGCCGGACGTCGGGCACAAGGGCCTCCTGCTCGGCGGCGCGGCGAAGGCCGTGGTGCGCGGATGGCTGGAGAGTGACGGCGACTAGCCTCATCGCGGCCAGCCCTTCCCATAGTCCCCAAGCCGGAAAGCCTAAGCGACGGCGTCCGGCACGAATTCTAGCCAAATTCAATCAAGATTCGTGCCACCAGTGCGTACGGAGTAACGCTTTGAAAGCGCTGTTACTTCAATCGCCGTACGGAACCATGTCGCGCTGCGCTGCGCGTTCTCGCAGCAAGCGATCGACTGAAAAATAGGCAGACATCGGCGGCTGCCCACGGACGTGGCAGCCACCGACCTGGTCGGGATCGGAAGCTAGGCGGCCTTGAGCAGCGGCGGCTGCGCGGGCCGGATCAGCGCGAAGGCGACTTGGATGATGCCGCCGGCAAGGCCGAGCGCGACGCCGATCCGCCAAGCCATGGTGTAGGAGCCGAGCGAGTCGTAGATCACTCCGCCGCCATAGGCGCCGAGGAGGCTGCCGACCTGGTGGCTCATGAAGGCGAGGCCCTGGATCATCGCCTGCCAGCGCAGCCCGAACATCTCGGCGACTGCGCCCGCGACCAGCGGACCGACGCCCATCCAGAGGAAGCCCATGATGGCGCCGAACAGCAGCGTCGAGCCCGGCGTTGCCGGCAGCATGAAATACCAGGCGAGCGCCAGCGAACGCAGGATGTAGATCGCGCCGAGCAGCGCGAGCTTGTTCCAGCGCTGGCCGGCCCAGCCGAAGAACAGCGAGCCCAGCACGTTGAAGCCGCCGATCATGCCGAGCGTCTGTGCGCTCAGCATCGGATCGAGCCCGCAGATCGCGAGATACGACGGCAGATGCGTGGTGAGAAAGACGAGCTGCATGCCGCAGACCATGTAGGCGCAGGTCATCACCACGAAGGATGCGTTGCCGAACGCGGTCTTCGCCGCGGTCGCCGCAGTGGCGTTGCCGATATCGTCGGCCGCGGGCTTCGGCAGCGGAATGCTGTCGACGCGCCCTGCGAACCAGGCGGCCGGAATCATCGCGATCGACAGGATGACAAAGCCGGCGAGCCCGACGCGCCACCCGAATCCTTCATTGAGCATCTGGCCGAGCGGCGCCGAGAGTAGTGCGCCGAGCGAGCCCGCACCGGAGACGATGCCGAGTACGGTCGAGCGCACCGTCTCCGGCACCGCCCGCGCGGCAACCGACATCGCAATCGCCGCCGCGGTACAGGCCAGCGAGGTGCCGATCAACACGCCGCCGCCGATCATGACACTGACCAGCCCATGCGCGGTCGTCATCAGCACGAGGCCTGCGATATAGAGCAGCGCGCCGACCACCATGATGGGTCGGAAGCCGTACCGCACCGTCATCGCACCGGCGAGCGGCTGCAGGAAGCCCCAGGCGAGGTTCTGCACGGCTAGCGCCAGCGTGAAATCGGATATCGAGATGTGGATGTCGTGCGTCAGCGGCTGCATGAAGATGCCGAGGCTCTGCCGCAGCCCCATGCTCAGCGTGAGCATGATGGAAGCACCGATCAGAATGGGAAGCGTGGGACGCAGGACCTGCAACAGGGGCATTGTTCTTGTTCTCCCAAATGGGCACGGCACGAGTGCCGCGGCCTGCGATTCACGCTTGTTTTGGTTACACAGACCTGTGTACTTAGGCTACACAGGGGGCGAGCTGTCAAGCAAAGAGGATCACGGCCGGCGCATGGCTTCCCCGCCTCCCAAACAGACCATGAAAGAGCGGATCCTCGAGACCGCCGACAAGCTGTTCTACCTGCAAGGCATTCGCGCCATCGGCGTCGACACCATCGCGGCCGAGATCGGCATCAGCAAACGCACGCTTTACAATCACTTCCCGTCGAAGGACGCGCTGATCGAGGCTTATCTGCAGCGCCGCTTCGTGCAGCCCCGCCCCTCCGACAAGCCGCCGGCCGAGCAGATTCTCGCGACCTTCGATTCGCTGGAGCGGCGCTTTTCAGCGCGGGATTTTCGCGGCTGCCCGTTCGTCAACGCGGTGGCCGAACTCGGCCCGGAGGACGACGACCGGACCGTCAGAAACATCGCTGTTGCCTTCAAGGAAAGCCGCCGGGTCTGGTTTCGCGACCTGCTGCGGCAACTCGGCGTCGCCGATGCCGAGGGACTGGCGACCCAGCTCACGCTGCTGGTCGATGGCTCGATCGCGCAGGACCTGGTGCGCGACGATCCCGCCATGGCGCGCGCGGCGAAGGAAGCCGCCCGCGTGCTGCTGGCGAATGCGGGGGTCAAGGTCGGCAAAACCGATCCCGCAGCCAGGAAGCCAGCTGGCTGAATACGGTTGCGTCCCGAAGCGGCGTTTGGTTGGTAGCGCTGACGACGCGCGACGGCGTCCGAAGGAATATTCCGTCAGGCGAGATTGACAGCGACCGCGCCAAAGGGCCCGCGGCGCAACAGGGGAGCGACCATGGAAGATCTGAAGGTGACCGCGACCGGCTACGATTTCGCGCCGGCGCGCGCGGCCATGCAGCGTTATATCGACAACGATCTGCTGTCCGGCATCTCGTCGGCGGTCATGGTCGGCCGCGAGCTGGTCGATGTCAGCTGCGTCGGATGGGCCGACAAGGAAGCGCAGATCCCGCTGCGCACTGACCACATCTTCCGGGTCTTCTCCAACACCAAGCTCATCACCTCCTGCGCGGCACTGCTGTTGGTCGAGGATGGCCGCTTCCAGCTCGACGATCCAATCGAGAAATTCATCCCGCAGCTGCGCAACCGCAAGGTCCTGCTGAAAGGCGCGACGTCGATCGACCAAACCGAGCCCGCGAAGAGCTCAATCACCATCCGCCAATTGCTGAGCCACAGCGCCGGTCTGAGCTACGGCTTCTTCGATCCCGGCACCGTCATTTTCAAGGCGCTCAACGAGCGCGGAGTGCACAATCCCAATACGAGCTTGGCTGAGATGGTCGACGTGCTGGCCGATCTGCCGCTGATCTATCAGCCGGGCACGTCGTGGGAATACTCGCTCGCGATCGACGTCGTCGCGCGCCTGGTGGAAGTCGTCAGCGGCCAGACCTTTGACAAGTTCATCAAGGCACGCATCCTCGATCCGCTCGGCATGGTCGATACCGGCTTCGTTGTTCCGCAAGAGGATCAGGGTCGCCTTGTTGCGTACTACGCCGGCGCCGATCTGATGGAGCCGATGAAGCCGGGTCTCACCCGCACCGACAATGCGCCCTTCCCCGGCGCCTATCTGCGTCCGGTCGCAAGGCTCAATGGCGGCGGCGGCCTGGTGTCCACACTGCCCGACATGGTTGCGCTGATCCGCAGCCTGCTGCCCGGCGGACCGACGCTGCTGAAGCCGGACACGATTGCGCAGATGATGACCAACCAGTTGCCCGAGGGACAGTGGATCCGCTTCGCGATGATGGGCGAGCAACCCGGCAAGGTGCACGGACTTGCCGGCGGCCTGATCCAGAAGCCCTCGCCGATTGATCATCCCGACGCTGCCGGCGAATTCTATTGGGGCGGCGTTGCGGGAACGCAGTGGTGGATTTCGCCGAAGACCGGGATGGCCGGCGTCATGATGGCGCAGCGCCAGATGGCGTTCGTCCATCCGTTCTCGTTCGAGTTCAAGCGGATGGCCTACGACGCGGTGAAGCGCGGGCGCTAGGTTCATCTATCCTGTCGTCACCCGCGCATGCGGGTGACCCAGTATTCCAGAGGCAGTGTCGTTTAAACGAGAGGCCGCGGCGTACTGGATACCCCGCATTCGCGGGGTATGACGATGGATATGACGGTGTGAAACGCGGACGTTATGCCGCCGCAGAAACCACGCGGTTGCGGCCGTCGTGCTTGGCGCGGTAGAGCGCGGTGTCAGCTCGCTTGAGCACGTCGGTGACCTGCTCGCCCTTGCGCTCCAGCGTGGTGAGCCCGATCGAGATTGTGACCGTGATCCGCTTGCCGCCCTTTTCGACGGAAAAGGGCTCGCCTGCGATCGAGCGGCGCAGCCGCTCGGCGACCATGCCGGCGACGTGCAGGTCGGTCTCCGGCATCACGATCACGAACTCCTCGCCGCCATAGCGGCAGGCGAGATCGATGCCGCGGATCGACTTGCGAATCCGGACGGCGAATTCGCGCAGCACGTCGTCACCGGCGTCGTGGCCGTAGGTGTCGTTGATCGCCTTGAAGTAGTCGATGTCGAGGATCATCAGCGCCAGCGGCTTGCCGCGAACCGAGGCCTGCTCCGCGAGCGTCGCGAGGTGGCTCTCCATGTAGCGGCGGTTATTGAGGCCGGTCAGCGCATCGGTGATCGCCATCTCGATCGAGTTCTGCACATTATCGCGCAAATGATCGGTGTAGCGGCGGCGGCGGATCTGGGTGCGCGCGCGCGCCAGCAGTTCGTTCTTGTCGACGGGGCGCAGCAGATAGTCGTTGACGCCGATCTCGAGCCCGCGCATCAGCCGCGCGTTGTTGTCGGCATCCGAAATGGCGAGGATCGGCACCTGGCGGGTGCGCTCCAGCGAGCGGGCCTGGCTGCACAGCCGCAGACCGTCATAATTGTCGAGGCTGAGCGACACGATCAGCAGGTCGTAATTGCCCTCGGCGGCGTGGAACAGCGCGTCCGCCGGATTGATTTCGACATCGACGGTGTGCTCGGCAGACAGGATCGGCGCCAGCTTCTCGTAGGATGACGGCCGGTCGTCGACCAGGAGGATGCGGCCGCCGGTGCCCCGGTCGGCGATCGCGCTGCGCTCGGGCGCCTGCATGCCGATCTCGAGCGAGGTGATGGCGCGCATGCGCAGCTCGTCGGTCATCATCTTCAGCCGCGTCAGCGAGCGCACGCGCGCGATCAGCACGACGTCGGACACCGGCTTGGTCAGGAAATCATCGGCGCCGGCTTCAAGCCCGCGCACGCGGTCGGCAGGACTGTCGAGCGCGGTGACGATGACAACGGGAATGAAATGGGTCGCAGGGTTCGACTTCAACCGGCGGCAGACCTCGAAGCCATCCATGTCCGGCATCATGACGTCGAGCAGGATGATGTCGCATTCGGCGCGGGTGCAGATTTCCAGCGCCTCCGTCCCGTTGGAAGCAGTCAGCACATCGAAGTATTCGGCTGACAGGCGGGCTTCCAACAGCTTGACGTTCGCCGGAACGTCATCGACGACGAGGATACGCGCGGACATGGCACCACAACTCCCCTATCCGATAAAGCGTCGGACAGTCTCAATAAATTTGCCGACCGAGATCGGCTTGGACAAATAGGCTTCGCAGCCGCCCTCGCGGATGCGTTCTTCGTCGCCCTTCATTGCGAAGGCGGTGACCGCGACCACCGGAATCGCGCGCAGATCGGGATCGTCCTTGATCCAGCGCGTGACCTCGAGGCCGGAAACCTGCGGCAGCTGAATATCCATCAGGATCAGGTCGGGGCGCAGCTTGCGGACGAGATCGAGCGCTTCGAAGCCATTGCTGGTGCCCGAAGTCTGATAGCCGTGCGCTTCCAACAGATCGCGAAAGAGCTTCATGTTGAGCTCGTTGTCCTCCACGATCAGGACGGTTTTGGCCATCCCGTCCCTCCCAAACCCAGGAGACAGGCCCCGCTGCGGCACCTCACGCACCGCGCTTGGGGCGCGTCGAAAAAGTGAATTCAAACTAGCGCCAGAATCGGTCTAACCCGTTAATCCCGTAGTCCAAACGTCCGCGGTGAGGTTTCCGTTGCTTGAACACCTGCGGAAGACTCGGGCATGATGGGCCTCTCAATAGAGACCATAAGTTAACGGAAAGGCAAACCGGCGCGTTGAAAAAGCCTGTTCACAACCCCCGGGAAGTTGCTGAAATCGTTGCGATTCAGGCGCTCGGTTTTATTGCCGGCGATCCTGAGCGGCTGGGTCTGTTTCTGGCCGAGACTGGAATCGGTCCAGAGACGCTGCGGAACGCCGCATCCGACCCTCAATTTCTCGCGAGCGTGCTCGATTTTGTGATGCGCGACGACGCCACCGTGACGGCGTTCGCGAAGGCCTCCGAGCTGCACCCGACCAACATCGCTGCCGCCCGTCAGGTGCTGGGCGACCCGCAATGGGAGCGCGACGTGCCGTGACGACGGCACCGGCAGCTCACGACGGCCCCCTCAGTTTCTGCCGAGACTGCCTCGGCGATCTCGATATCAAGGTGAAGCGCTGCAGCCAGTGCGGGTCGCCGCGGCTGGTGCGGCATCGCACCCTGCCCGCGCTGACGCTCGCGCATATCGACTGCGACGCGTTCTATGCCACCGTCGAGAAGCGCGACAATCCCGATATCGCCGACCGCCCCGTCATCATCGGCGGCGGCAAGCGCGGCGTGGTGTCGGCCGCCTGCTACATCGCCCGCACCTACGGTGTCCGCTCGGCGATGCCGATGTTCAAGGCGCTGGAACTGTGCCCCGACGCGACCGTGATCCCACCCGACATGGCGAAATATGTCCGGGTCGGGCGCGAGGTGCGCCATGCCATGCAGGCGCTGACGCCGCTGGTCGAGCCGCTGTCGATCGACGAGGCCTTCCTCGATCTCGCCGGCACGCAGCGCGTCCACGGCATGATCCCGGCCAAGGTGCTCGCCAAATTCGCCCGCGATGTCGAGCGCGACATCGGCATCACCGTCTCGGTCGGGCTGTCCTGCAACAAGTTCCTCGCCAAGATCGCCTCCGACCTCGACAAGCCCAGGGGCTTCGCCACGCTCGACCAAGACGAGGCGCGCGAGATGCTCGCAAGCAAACCGGTCGGCTTCATCTACGGCGTTGGCCCTGCGACGCAGGAGAAGCTGGTGCAGCGCGGCTTCCGCAACATCGCCGATTTGCAGCGCGCCGACGAGAACGAGCTGATGAAGCAGTTCGCCAGCGAAGGCCGCAGGCTGTGGCGGCTGGCGCGCGGCATTGACGACCGCAGCGTGGTGCCCGACCGCGGCGCCAAGACCATTTCGAGCGAGACCACCTTCGAGACCGACATCCGCGACTTCGCAACGCTCGAACGGCTGCTCTGGAAGCTGTCCGAAAAGGTCTCGGCGCGGCTGAAGACTTCTGAGCTTTCCGGCTGCACCATCACGCTGAAGCTGAAGACCGCGGACTTCCGTCAACGCACCCGCTCGCAATCGATCCAGACCCCGACCCAGCTCGCCGCCAAGATCTTCGCGGTCTCGCGCGAGATGCTGGTGAAGGAGATCGACGGCACCGCCTTCCGCCTGATGGGCACCGGCGTCAGCGCGCTGCGCCCGGGCTCGCAGGCCAACGATTCCGACATGCTCGACCGCCGCTCGGCGCACGCCGAACGCGCCATCGACAATCTGCGCAAGAAGTTCGGCAACGCCGCCGTGATCAGGGGCATTGCGTATGAGGGGCCGGCAAAGCCGGCGGAGGAGTAGTCTCCAGTCGTCATGGCCGGGCATAGCCGTCCGAAGGACGGCGTCGCTTCCGCTCGCCTATGCCCGGCCATCCATCCAGAATGATTCTTTGAAGAGCGATGGATGCGCGGGTCAAGCCCGCGCATGACGATCGGTATCAATCCGCGACCGCGACCGCCTCGATCTCGATCAGCCATTCCGGAGCCGCGAGCGCGCTGACGCCGACGAGCGTACTGGCCGGCGGCTCCATGCCTTCGAAGAACGCCGAGCGCGCCTTGCCGATGATCGGGCGGAGCTCCGGCTTGTAGCCGACCACGTAGGTCGTGATCTTGACGATGTTGCCGTAGCTGGCTCCGGCGGCCTTCAGCGCCATGCCGAGATTTTGCATCACCTGCGTCGTCTGCGCGGCGAGATCGCCGGCGCCAACCACCCGGCCCTCCTCGTCCACGGACACCTGTCCCGAGATGTAGATCGTGCGCGCGCCCGACGCGACGACGACGTGGGAGTAAGCCGGATTGTGATGAAGGCCGCTGGGCCGAAGATGGTCGCGCTTGCTCATGATGTGCCTCCCTGACACGCGTGTTTTGGGAAGCGTACTCGCGTCGGACGGTTCCGGCCAGAGCGGTCTCGGAGTGCTCAGGCTTGCTCCGCGGTCGTCCCGGCGAAAGCCGGGACCCATAACCACCGAAGGTGATTGCTGCGCGACGTTGGGGCCACAGCCCCCTTCAACAACTCAACCCTGTGGTTAGTCCCGGGTCGCGCGGAGCCTGTCATCGGGCGGCGCTTCGCGCCGACCCGTTGGCTTGCCCGGGACGACGCCAAATGGGTGGCGCTAGCCAGCCATCACTTGCAAGGCTTGGAATCCCTAACGTCGAACTTGTCCAGCGCGCCCGAGATCACGAAATCGTTGTAATCCAGCACCAGCGCGCGGGAGACACCGTTCTCGTAGAGTTCGAACGACATCGCGTAGACCGGGGTCTGCTCGCCGTCCTTGGCCCGTGCGTCGCTGTCGTAATAGCTGACCGTCACCGGCCAGCGCGTCATCGTTTTCATCGCATCGCTCGCCGTCGACGGATCGGGCGACGACGGCGTGCGGTCGCCTGCGATCGGCCGGCCGATCACGGTCAGCGTGTTGTAGACCTTCTCGCCATTGTCGGAGCCGTCATAGACGGTCTGTTCGAGCACCGATTTGCCGTCGCGGGCGGCGACGATGATGTGCTGGATCTGCTCGGTCGGGAACAGGACCTTGCCGTCGATATTGAACGTCTTCTTCACCGGCTGGGTCAGCTTCACGGTGATATGATCGCCCACCCGCTCGGCGATGCCGTCCACCGGCGCCGGTTCGCTGTCGTTCATCCGCGTGTCGATCTTGAAGCGGTAGCTTTTGCCCGCCGCATCCTCCCAGGACGAGGAGCGCAGATCAGAGAGCGTCACCTTGCCCTCGCCGCTGTCGAGCTCCGACACCTGGCGGAATTCGGAGGTGTAGCCCTCGCAGGAGCTGCCGGAGAAATTGTAGAGGATGCGCCCGCGCGCATCGCTGACCGAATTGGAGCCGCGCGACTTCACCAGGCTCAAATCGTACAGCGCCTGATGCGCGAGAAACGGCCCGCTGGCCGCAGCGGCGGCCGGCCCCTGAACCAGACCGGACCCTGCGGCAACGGCAATCGACAGCACCAGGGCACGCGACGGCTTCCGAAACGGCAGGATCATGATTTCTCCTCAGGGAGGCAGGGATTCGCCACAATAGTGACGGTGGTATTGCGCCGCAACTGGGGCAAATTTTACAAAATGGCAATGTGCGCGGTGAAAATGCCGTCAATTTCGACCGCTTTCCGTGCGATTCCACACCCAACAGCAACGTTATTGCTGCCGTACCGTCGCTTGCAACCGGCGGCACGATGCGCGAAACAAACCCGGCCCTGACCGCGTTTCAGGCTTCGTGCAAATCCAATTTGGGGATCAAAAATGGCGGGTACCGTCGAACAGAAACTGGCGTCACAGGGCATCACACTTCCCGAGCCGACCTCCCCGGTCGCGAACTATGTGCCCTTCGTCCGCAGCGGAAACCTGCTGTTCGTCTCGGGCCAGGTCTGCTTCAACGCCGAAGGCAAGCTGATAGCCAAGGGCAAGCTCGGCGCCGGCGTCACGATCGAGCAAGGCACCGAGGCGGCGCGCGGCTGCGCGATCAATCTGCTGGCGCAGATCAAGGCCGCGCTCGGCGACCTCGACAAGGTCGTGCGCGTGGTGCGGCTCGGCGGCTTCATCAACTCCGCACCGGACTTCTTCGACGGACCGAAGGTCCTGAACGGCGCCTCCGACCTGATGGTTGCGGCGTTCGGCGACAAGGGCCGTCACGCCCGCACCACCGTCGGCGTAGCCTCGCTGCCGGCGGATGCCGCGGTCGAAGTCGAAGGCGTGTTCGAAGTCTCCTGACCGATGCGTGCCCCTGATTGGCTGACAAAGCGGCCGGTCGCCCATCGCGGCCTGCACGATGCCGCACGCGGCATCATCGAGAACATGCCGGCCGCGGCCACCGCCGCGGTCGCAGGCAATTTCGCTATCGAGTGCGATATCCAGCTTACCTCCGACGGCGAGGCGATGGTGCATCACGACGATGCGCTCGGCCGCCTCACCGAGGGCTCGGGCCTGCTGTCGACCAAGACCGCAGCCGAGCTGAAGGCGGTGAAGTTCAAGAATACCTCCGAGCAGATGATGACGCTCGGCGATCTCTGCGCGCTGGTCGCAGGCCGCGTTCCGCTGGTGGTCGAGGTGAAGAGCCATTTCGACGGCGACCGCAAGCTGGTAGCTCGGATGGCCGAGGTGCTGTCGTCCTATTCCGGCCCGGTGGTCGGGATGTCGTTCGATCCCGACCAGGTGCTGGCGCTGCGCGAGATCATGCCGGCCCTGCCACGCGGCATTACCGCCCAGCGCACCTATGACGACAGTTCCTGGACCAAGCTGACGCCGGCGCAGCGCGACAGCATGCTCTATCTGCGCCACGGCTTCAAAACCGAGCCGCATTTCGTCGCCTTCTGGGTCGACCAGCTACCGGCGCCGGCGCCCTGGATCGCCCGCAAGGTGTTCGGCTGCTCGCTGCTGGCCTGGACCGTGCGGACGGCGGAACAGCGCGAACGCGCCGCGCGCTACGCCGACCAGATCATTTTCGAGGGGTTTACACCGGGAACCTGACATGTCCCCTTGCAGCCTTGAAGTCGTCGCTGCGATGCACGATCTTGGCAAGGGCTGGTAAGGCGTTGGTCAAGCGTTGGTCGTCATCGGCGATGGCGGAATGCGGAGCATGATCCGGAAGTGGAGCCAGCTGTTCCGGAAAGATCATGCTCGAACGAGGCACCGGTCTTCATTCTCGATGGCGTCTTCTGAAATCACCCTAGAGGCTGTAGCTGACATCGGCGGCATTCCACCCGCCGAATGGGACGCCTGCGCCAATCCGAAGCCGGATGCGGACAGCATCCATCACCTCGACACGCTGGCCTCGCCCGGCTCCGCAGGCAATTGCCAGGCGACCGCAAGTTCAAGCTATAACCCGTTCGTTTCCCACGCTTTTTTCGCAGCCGCCGAAGCCTCCCATTCGGCCTGCCCGCGGACCGGCTGGGGGCCGCGGCACCTGGTGGCAAAGCTCGATGGCCGGATCGTCGGTGTCGTGCCCTGCTATCTGAAATCGCACTCGCAGGGCGAATACGTGTTCGACCGCGGCTGGGCCGAGGCCTATCACCGCGCCGGCGGCAGCTATTACCCGAAGCTGCAGGTCTCCGTCCCCTTCACGCCAGCGACCGGGCCGCGGCTTCTGATCCGTGACGGCGTCGACCGCGAGGCAATTGGCTCAGCGCTGGCGCGGGGCCTGCGGGCGCTCTGCAACGCCACCGAGGCCTCGTCGGTGCATGTGACATTTGCCCGTGAGGATGAGGCAAAATTCTTGGGCGCGCATGGCTTCCTGCAGCGGACCGACCAGCAGTTCCACTGGCACAATGCGGGCTACAAGACCTTCGACGATTTCCTCGGCTCGCTGAACTCGCGCCACCGCAAGGGGATCAAGCGCGAACGCCGCGAGGCGGTCGCCGCCGGGATCACCATCCACTGGCTGACCGGCTCCGACATCACCGAGGACGCTTGGGACGCGTTCTTCGAATTCTACATGGAGACCGGCTCGCGCAAATGGGGCCGGCCGTACCTGACCCGACAATTCTTCTCGCTGATCGGCGAGAGCATGAGCCGGGACGTGCTGCTTGTCATGGCCAAGCGCAACGGCCGCTGGATCGCGGGCGCCATCAACTTCATCGGCTCGGACACGCTGTTCGGCCGTAACTGGGGTGCGGTCGAGCACCACCCATTCCTGCATTTCGAGGTCTGCTATTATCAGGCGATCGACTTCGCGATTCAGCGCGGGCTCAAGGTGGTCGAGGCCGGCGCGCAGGGCGAGCACAAGCTGGCGCGCGGCTACCTGCCGCAGATCACCCATTCGGCGCACTACATCGCCGATCCCGGACTGCGCAAAGCGATCGCCGATTACCTCAAGCGCGAGCGCGACTATGTCGCCGAAGTCGGACGCGAGCTGGCCGAGGCCGGTCCGTTCCGGAAGACTGCCGACGACGACGCTTGACGTTTGGATCGCGACCGAGACATTAGACTTGCAGATTTAGACCTGCAAAATCCAGGGAGCCGCCGCCATGCCCGCCGCCTATGACAACAACAATCCCTTCGCAAAAATCCTGCGCGGCGAATTCCCCTGTTACAAGGTCTATGAAGACGAGCACGTGCTTGCCTTCCTCGACATCATGCCGCGCTCGCCCGGCCACACGCTGGTGATCCCGAAGGCCCCTGCCCGCAACATCCTCGACATCAAGGCTGACGACTACGCCCATGTCGCGCGTGCCGGCCACAAGATCGCCGCCGCTGCGATGAAGGCGTTCGAAGCCGACGGCATCACGGTGCAGCAGTTCAACGAGCCCGCCGGCGGCCAGGTGGTTTTCCACCTGCACATGCACGTGATGCCGCGCAAGGACGGCATCGCGCTGCTGCCGCCTGCGAGCCACAAGGAAGACGGCAAGGTGCTGGAGGCGAATGCGGCCAAGTTGATCGCGGCGTTGAAGTGACGCCCTCGTCGTCATTCGTTGGCCCATCCCACAAGGTTGATCACTGAGGCTGGTGATCACCCAAAGCTTAACTGGTTCTGGCGAGAAGCAAGTCGGCTTGCGATGAAGTCCATAAAGCTTTGGATTGCGCTTGAGAGATATCGCCGCGTCGGATGGAACAGGTAAAGCGGGACATCTTCGGGTCTCCACGCAGCAAGAACCGGCACGAGGCGCTTGTCGCTCACCGCATCCCGGCATATGTAGCTCGGAAGCAGCGCGATGCCTGCGCCAGCGATCGCGGCGTCACGCAGCAGGCTGTAGTTGTTGGCTGCGATGGATCCACTAATCGGCACATTGCGCTTGCCGGTCGCGCTCACAAGGGTCCACTCGGGTATCCGGCCCCCAGTCGGGAACCACAGGCAGGAATGCCGGCGTAGGTCGGTAGGCTGTTTCGGCTTTCCCCTATTTTTCAGGTAACCTGGGCTGGCGTACAATCCTCGATGCATCGCCAGTACCTTGCGTGCAATGAGCGAGGGGCTCCCAACGAGGTTCACTCGAATTGCTATGTCGACGCCCTCCTCGACGAGGTCGACGAGGCGAGACGTTGCATCGACCTGCACCTGTACCTCCGGATATTGACCGACGAATTCGCCGATCAGCGGGCCCAAGAAATTCACAGAAAACTCGACGGGAGCCGTCATGCGAATGAGCCCCCGCGGTGCCTGGTGCGCGCGTCTCAGCGCAAGTTCGGCATCCTCGATCTCAGCTATCGCTCTGACGCAGCGTTCATAATAACTCACGCCTAGATCGGTTGGCCTCACCTGGCGCGTGGATCGAGCCAGGAGCTGCACGCCGAGGCGTTTCTCCAAGCGGGCGATCTTTTGGCTCACAGTCGATTTGGGAAGGCCCAGCTTCTCGCCGGCCGCAGTGAAGCTCTTGGCTTCGACCACCCTGGCGAAAACGATAAGTTCGTCGAGGCTCATTTGATTGTCCATTTTTCCGAACAATATGTTTCGATCAGGCCAGCTTATCCATCTTTTCGAACAGAGGTAAGAGCTGCCGAAAGGTTCGCCGGATGCACCGGCCGAACCGCTGACCTCAGCCGCACGAACTGGGGCTCTCCACACCCGTCAAGGGGGGGATCGATGACAGCTCTGCGGAACGTCAGCTCGTTGTTTCGCTCGCTCAGCAAGTTGGGCGATCGCCTGGAGCCGCTTGGCTACCGGCTTTGAATATTCGCTGATCCTGTTGGCGCTCGCACTGGCCTTCCTCGTCAAGGGAGGCGGCCCGTATTCGGTCGATCGTTTGAGCGGCAGTGGAAATTAGGTCTCGCGCAGGCCGTCAAGGGAGGTCCAGGTGTTAGAGAGAAGAAAGAAAATAAATCTGATGTTCGCGAGCGCCGTCGGAACCACGCTCGAGTGGTACGATTTCTTTATCTTCGCCGCATGCTCCGTCCTGGTTTTCGACAAACAGTTTTTTGCGGCAAGTGATCCATTCCTGGCCACCCTGCTGGCGCTCGGCACATTCGCCGTCGGCTTTATTGCCCGTCCGCTGGGCGGCATTGTGTTTGGCGTTGTAGGTGATCGCATCGGGCGCAAGCGCCTGCTCGTTGCCAGCCTGATCGCCATGGGCGCGGGCACTTTCGTGATCGGTCTGCTGCCGACGTACGCGAGCATCGGCGTGGCCGCACCTATGCTTTTGGTCGCGCTTCGCATCGTGCAGGGTGTCGCGGTCGGCGGCGAAGCGACGGGTGCAATCCTCATCGTTGCGGAAACGATGCCTGCCGCACAGCGCGCCTTCTGGACCAGTTTCACAATGTTGGCCGGTCCGGCGGCCAATGTCATCGCAGCGAGCGCTATTGGCACTGTTCAGCTGATCTACGGCAACGACGCCTTCGTCGCGTGGGCCTGGCGAATTCCGTTCTTCCTGTCGGGGTTGCTAGTGCTTCTGGGATTCTGGACGCGCAGACAGGTGGAAGAGTCTTCAGCGTTTCTCGAGTTGGCCGCTCGCCCGGACAAGGTGGCGCATGCGCCGCTGCGTGAGGCGTTCACTCATCACTTCAGGGAGATGGCTCAGACGTTCTGCGTCAAGGCAGCGGAAAATACGCTGCTGTATCTCTTCTCGACCTTTCTCCTGCTGATGGCGACCAAATTCCTGGGCTTCTCGCGAGGTCAAGCTCTCAATGCCTTGCTCTGGGGCTCGGCGCTAGAAGTGTTCGTGATCCTGCTAGCGGCGCAGCTTTCCGACAAAGTTGGACGGCGCCCGATCATTCTCGTGGGCCTCGTCAGCAGCATCGCATCTGGCTTTGGCCTGTTCACCCTCGCTCCCGGGAGCAGCTACGTCCAGCTTCAGGTCGGCGTTGCTCTATGCCTTGCTTCCCATGGGGTCATTCTCGGTGCGATGGGTGCGTACCTGTCGGAACTGTTCCCAACGTCGGTTCGCTACACCGGTCTGTCCACGAGCTATCAGCTCGCCTCTGTCCTGGGTGGCTCCATCGCCCCGATCGTCGGAACCGTGTTGCTGGAAAAAACCGGAGCAAACTTGTCGGTCGCTTTCTATGCAGCCGCGATTGCATGCCCCGCGCTCATCTGGGTTTATCTCGCGCCGGAGACCAGGGCGCGCGAGTTCTCTTCCGACAAGGCCGGCCCGCACCTGGACCGGTATCCGCAAGCGATCACCGAGCAGCCGACATCGCAAACGCAAGAGCGCGTGCCCAACTGATGCCACCAAGCAAGATCTCTCAAAGAGAGAGCTATGAACGTCAATTCACTCCGTCTCGAAATCCCCCGGCTGCGGCGGGGCGAGCGGGGTGAACTCGCAGCGGTCGGGCTTGACGTCGATCAGGGGCGTCTCGTCGAGGCAGTCGAGCCCGCGCACCAGGATGACGTTGCCCTCGACGCCGACCAGCTTGACGATCGAGGTGCCGATCGGGTTCGGCCGCACCGGTGAGCGCAGCGAGAAGGTGCCGCGGGTGTTGCCGTTGTTCTTCGGGCTTTGCAGCACGATGTCGCGGCGCGACTGGTGCAGCCAGTACAGCACTTCGAGATTGCTGTAGAAATCGACGCCCTTGATCGCGGCAACCCAGGGCTCAAAGATCTCCAGCCGGCACACCGGGCCGTCATGCCGCCCCTGCCGCGGCGTCGCCAGCCGCGAGGTCCAGGGCGTGCGGATACGGCCGATGAAGACCAGGCCGGCATCGCGCGCCGCCGGCATGTCGACGGCGACCTCGCCCTGGCGCAATTCCATTTCACGTACCATGTGTCAGTCCAACGATATGTTCAGCGCCTTGACCACGCCCGCCCATCGCGCGCGATCCGCACCTACGTATTTGTCGATCTCGGCCTGGCTCTTCGGGCGCAGCGGCGGGAAACCGATCTTGACCAGCGAAGCGCGAAACGCCTCGTCGTTCAAGGCCCGGTCGAGGCTGGCCTTGATCTTGTCGGCGATCTCGTCAGGCACTTTCGACGGCGCTGCGATACCATACCAGACGCTGACCGCATAATCGGGATAGCCGCTCTCGGCAATCGTGGGCAGATCGGGCAAGTCGGAGATCCGCTCGGTCGAGCTAACGCCGAGCGCGTGCAGCATGCCGGATTTGACCGGCGGCAGCGCGGTGCCGAGCGTGTCGAACATCAGCTGGATATTGCCGGACAGCAGATCGGTCAGCGCCGGCCCGGCGCCCTTGTAGGGCACGTGGGTCATCTCGACGCCAGCCATCTGCTTGAACATCTCGCCGGCGAGATGAACCGTGCCGCCGGTGCCGGCCGATCCGAAATTGAGCTTTCCGGGATTCTTTTTGGCGTAGGCGACGAACTCGGCGATCGTCGTTGCCGGCACCGAGGGATGCACCTCCATGATCATCGGCGCGTCGGTGATCACCGCCAGCAGCCGAAAATCCCTGGTCGGTTCGTAAGGCAGCTTTTTGTAAAGCAGCGGATTGAGCACGAAGATCGAGGCTGCCGTCACGAACAGCGTGTAGCCGTCGGGATCGGAGCGCGCCACGGCTTCGGCGCCGATCGCGCCCTGCGCGCCGGCCTTGTTCTCGACCACGACCACCTGCTTGAGATCGCGCCCGAGATACTCACCGACGATACGGCCGAGCACGTCGGTCGGTCCGCCCGCGGCATAAGGCACCACCAACTTGATCGGACGCGCCGGATAATCGGCGGCAGGCGCCGGCAGCGCCGCCACCAGCACGGCGGCCAGAGCAACCATGAATGCCGATGATGCGCGCCGCTGCATGCCGTTTCCCCCGTTGTTGTTGTTGGGGACGAGAGTAGCGGATAATGCGTGCGCCGCAATCAGCCGAGCCAGTATTTGCCCGCCAGCATCACGATTTCACCCGCGATCACGCCGGCGAAGATCGATTTTCTCGTCAGCATGAACACCGCAAAGCCCGCTGCGACGGCGCCGTAGCGCAGCCAGTCCGGAACGCTGGCGAGCGCGCCCGGCGGCTGCACCACGATCTGCGCGATGATCCCGGCAAGGATCGCGGTGGCGACTGCCCTCACCCAGACCAGCAGCTCGGAATTCTCGTCGATGCCGCCGCCGAACCACAGGCCGAGCATGCGCCAGATCTGGTTGGGGATGACGCCGGCAACGAACAGGATCGCCAGCGCGTGCCAGTCGCCGATGAAGCCCGTCATGCGCGCGCCCTCACGCTGCCTGCCCTCGCCCGGTGCACGCCATAGGCGATGGTGCCTGCGACGACGCCGCTGACCAGGATGTCGACGCCGCTGTTCAACATCGCCGCCAGCGGGAACAGCAACAGCCCGAGCACCAGCGCGATGACGTCGGCGAGCTCGCGGCAGTTGCGCGCGGTCGAGAACAGGAAGGCGAGCGGCGTCAGCATCAGCATGCCGGCGGCCAATAGCGGCGTGAGGTTGGCGGCGAGCGTGTAGCCGATCGTGTTGGCGATCAGGCAAACGGTCACCAGCCCGCAGCCGAGCCCGTGGATGAAGGCGATCCGCCTGATACGCGGCACCTGCGGCAGGAAGCGGAAGCACTCGACCCACAGCGTCACCGCCGTCAGATGCGCCACCAGGATCAGATGCCGCCGCTTGGTGTCCTCGGTGCGCATCATCGGCAGCACCGACACCACCATCGGAAACAGCCTGATCGCGCTGACGGTGACCGCGATCGCCGACTGCAGCACGGTGGCGCCGGAGCCGAGCGTCGTGATCACGATGATCTGCGCGGGCCCCGCCCAGACGAACGCCGTGCTCGCCAGGGTCCAGCCCAGCGAGAAACCGGAATCATGCGCCAGCGCGCCGATGCCGAGATAGGTCGCAAACAGCACCAGGGTCAGCACCGTCGCGCCGATCGACCGCGCGCCCCACAGGAAAGCGCGGAACGAGGTCTGCCATTGCGGAGAATCGAGCGGAGGAAGCGCCACGGGATACCGGATGGTTTTGCAATGGCGGCGGCTTAGGGCGCGATGCTCAAGCGGTCAAGCGAATGGCTGCACAGATCCGGTATGCAGTAGCCCGGATAACCTCTGTCCGTCATTCCGGGGCGATGCGCCAGCATCGAACCCGGAATCTCGAGATTCCCCGGTGCGCAACTGCGCACCTGAGGTTCACGCTTCGCGTGCCCCGGAATGACGATGATGCGAAGCGCAATTCGAGATATCCGGATTTCGCTTCGTCCGGGCTACGGGACTTAGACATCACGCCCTGTTCTTCAGCACGAAGCACGCGCCGCCCGCCTTGCGGATGCGGCTGCAGAGGCCGTCGGCCTCGGGGCGCGTATCGGCGCCGATGCGCACCTGGTAGAAGGTGGCGCTGCCACGGGTCCGCAGCCGCGAGCTCAAGAGGCTCGGATCCTGATCGCCGATCACGCTCGACAGCCGCTTGATGGCCCGGGCATACATCGCAAGTGCCTTGTCGCGGCTGAAGCCGGCGGCGAGCTGCACGCCCCACAGCTTGGCGGCCGACAGCGTGACGTGCTGCTCGAGCCCGGCCACGAACGGATTGGGCGCGCGCTTCAACAGCGCCATCAGCTGGCGGCAGCTCGTGGTCGGCGCGCGCGCCGGCATCTTGCCGCTGCGGCCGGCGGCGGCCCAATCGTCGACGCTGGAGCCGGTGATCGCGGTGACATAGTTGCGCGTCTCCTGCGGCATGTAGCCCGAGCCGGCGAGCCAGTCCTGGATCCGGCGCGGGCCGGCATTGTAGGCGGCCGCCGCAAGGCCGAGATTGCCGAACTGGTTGCGCAGCTCGCTCAGGAATTCGGCCGACTTCGGCAGCGCCTGTACCGGATCGAGCGGATCGAGCAGTCCGCGCTCGTTGGCGGTGCCCGGCATGAACTGCGCGATGCCCTGCGCGCGCTGGCCGTTGCGGGTGACGGGCCCCACCGCATCGGCCTGGAAGCGGCTCTCCTGCCAGATCACGCGGGCGAAGAATTCGAGCGGCAAATCGTTGGCCCGCGCCGCCGACTCGATCATCAGGCACATCGCCTCGCGGGTGTCGCTCTCGCGCGCGTCATCTGCGGGCTTGTCGGCCGCGGGCGTGTCCGCTGGAGGTGCCGCAGGTTTGTCGGCCTGCGTCCCCGGAGGCGTCGCAGGCTGCTCCGCTGGCAGAGCCGCGGGAGTCTCGGCAGGCGTGGCCGGCTTGTCCGCCGGCGGCGATGCGGGCTGCTCGGGGCCTGGCGGCGTCGCCGGGGCTGCGGCAGGCGCGTCCTCCGCGCCGGCGCCGACCGGCGGCAGCAGCGTCAGAAGCATGACCAATGCGGCGCAAAGACCCGTTCGCATCGCAAATCTGTTCCCGCGCAACGCGGCTTGACACCGCAGTCTCGTGGTCTAGCTATGGACCGAAATGATGGCGCGCAAAAGGGAGCGCAAAATGGCCGCAGCCTCCGACGATCAAACAGGCTTTGCCCCCGACGACGACGCCCCGATCGGCTACATGAAGCGAACCCGCGATTATTACGCGGCGATCGGCTACACCACCCCCTACCGCTGGGCGCATTACACCTCCGCCCCGTTCCAACCCCTGAACAAACCGCTGAGCCAGTCCCGCGTCGCCATCATCACAACGGCGGCACCGTTCGATCCCATCAGGGGCGACCAGGGTCCCGGCGCAAAATACAATGGCGGGGCAAAATTCTATTCGGTCTATGACGGCGACACGTCGCAGCCACACGATTTGCGGATTTCGCACGTCGCCTATGACCGCACCCACACCGCGGCGACCGACAGCGGCACCTGGTTCCCGCTGGCGCAGCTCAAGCGGCTCGCCGCGGCCGGCAAGATCGGCGAAGTCGCTCCGCGCTTCTTCGGGGCGCCGACCAATCGCAGCCACCGCGTGACCATCGAGACCGACGCGCCCGAAATCCTCAAACGCTGCCGTGACGACAAGGTCGACGTCGCGGTGTTGGTGCCGAACTGCCCGGTCTGCCACCAGACCGTCAGCCTGGTCGCGCGGCATCTCGAAGCGAACGGTATCCCGACCGTCGTGATGGGCTGCGCCAAGGATATCGTCGAGCACGCCGCGGTGCCGCGCTTCCTGTTCTCGGATTTCCCACTCGGCAACTCCGCCGGCAAGCCGCATGACGAGGCCTCGCAGGCGTTCACGATGGAGCTTGCGCTGCGCGTGCTGGAGCAGGCTCCCGGTCCGCAGACCACCGTGCAATCGCCGCTGCACTGGAGCGAGGACGCTTCGTGGAAGCGCGACTACAGCAACGCCGACGCACTGAGCGCCGAGGAGCTGGCGCGCCTGCGCCGCGAGTTCGACGCGCAGAAGGAGATCGCGAAAGGCCTGCGCGTCGCGTAGCACAAAGCTGAGCGTCGAAGGCCATCGCTTGCCAAGCTGACAGTGTCATCGCCCGGCTCGACCGGGCGATCCAGTATTCCAGAGACACTGGTCAGTGACGGAGAAGCCGCGGCGTACTGGGTCCCCCGGTCAAGCCGGGGGACGACACGCGAAGGCAAAATGCCTACGCGCGCACCGGGACGACATCATGTGACGTCCCTTGCTCGTTGCCCGCATAACGCCGCGCCAGCGCCGCGCAGGTCATCAGCTGGATCTGGTGGAACAGCATCAGCGGCAGCACGATCAGCCCGACCGACTGGCTGGCCAACAGCACGCTCGCCATCGGCAGTCCGCTTGCGAGGCTCTTCTTCGAGCCGCAGAACATGATGGCGATCCGGTCGGCGCGGGAGAAGCCGAGCAGCTGGCTGCCGAAATGGGTGATCAGCAGCACGGTTGCGAGCAGCAGTGCATCGAGGCCGAGCACGATGGCCATCTGGGTCGCATTGACCTGGTGCCAGATGCCGTGGCTGACGCCGTCGCTGAACGCGGTGTAGACGATCAGGAGGATCGAGCCGCGGTCGACCAGGCCGAGCATCGCATGATGCCGCTCGACCCAGCGGCCGATCAGCGGCCGCGACAATTGCCCCGCCACGAACGGCAGCAGCAGCTGCACCACGATGTCGAGCGCGGCATTGCCCGAGAACCCGCCATGGCTCGAGAGCAGCACGCCCGCCAGCAGCGGCGTCGCGACGATGCCGAGCAGATTGGAGGCGGTCGCCGAGCACAGCGCCGCCGACACATTGCCATGTGCGATCGAGGTGAAGGCGACCGACGACTGCACGGTCGACGGCAGGATGCAGATCAGGATCACGCCCGCCCACAGCGCCGGCGTCAGTAGATGCGGCGCCAGCGCATGCGCTGTGAGCCCGAGCAGCGGGAACAGCGCGAAGGTCGAGAGGAAGATCACGAGGTGCAGGCGCCAGTGCCGGGCGCCCACCAGCGCCTCCGACGTCGACAGGCGGGCGCCGTGGAGGAAGAACAGCAGCGCGATCGCAGCATCGGTGGCATAGCCGCCGATCACGGTGCCCTGCCCGTGCAGCGGCAGCAGCGTGGCGAGGCCAACCATGCCGACGATGGCGGCGATGTAGGGGTCGACGGGCACGAATGAGCGCAGGCGGGTGATGGTCATGGCGGCTCCCTTTCCTTGATGGGAAAGTGCGTCTTCGCAGGGCGATTGTGAACCGCTCTTACCGATGTTATTGTCATTACGTTATGTAATGACGGACCGCCGGCATGCTCGACCCGACCCAGCTCGAAACCTTCCTCACCGTGGTGCAGACGCAGAACTTCACCGAGGCCGGCCGCCGCCTCGGCCTGAAGCAATCGACGGTGAGCCAGCACATTCGCAAGCTCGAGGCCGCCGCCGGCCGGCGCCTGTTCGTGCGCGACACGCATTCGGTCGTCCTCACCGCCGACGGCGAGGCGATGACCGGCTTTGCGCGTCCGATCCTCGAGGCCAATGCGCGCGCCCGCGATTACTTCGCGGGGTCGCAAATACGCGGCAAGGTCCGGTTCGGCGCCGCGGAGGATTTTGCCAATTCGCGCCTGCCCGATCTGCTGCGTGACTTCGTCCGCCGCCATCCGCAGGTCGATCTCGAGCTGACGGTGGGCTTGAGCGCCGTGCTGTACCAGCAGCTTGACGCCGGCGAGCTCGATCTCGTGCTGGGCAAGCGGCGGCCCGGCGACGCGGCGGGGCAATTGGTGTGGCAGGACCGCCTGGTGTGGACCGCCGCGCCCGGCATGCGGCTTGATCCCGAGCAGCCGCTGCCCCTGATCCTCTACCCGCCGCCGAGCGTCAGCCGCAGCGTGGTGCTGGAAGCGATGGAGCGGTTCGGACGGCCCTGGCGCATCGTCTGCTCCAGCGGCAGCCTCAGCGGCCTTCGCGCCGCGGCGCTGGCCGGCCTCGGCATCACGCCGCAGGCGCAGGGCCTGATCCCCGACGGATTGGAAGCGATGCCGGCGTCAGGCCTGCCGCCGCTTGGCAGCGTCGAGTTCGTGGTCCGCACCGCGCGCCGGACCAAGCGCGGCCCGGCGGTCGAATTGGCGCAGGCCATCACCGCGCACGGCGGCCGGCTGCGGCCCTAACCACGGCGATGTCAGCTCGGATCGGTGCTGCGGCAGACTAGCTGCACCTCTCCCGCTTGCGGGGAAGGTCGGATCGCATCGTTAGATGCGATCCGGGCGGGGGCTCTCTCCACGATACGACTGGCGGAGAGAGCCCCCACCCTAGCCCTCCCCCGCAAGCGGGAGAGGGAACGCAGTTCCGATGTGGCCTGCGCTCGCTCTATCCGAGCATCTGCAGCGTCAGGCGGACGGCGCCGCCGCGAGTTGCACCGCGCCCAGCATGCCGGTTCGTTCGTGGCAGCCGAGATATTCGAAGAACTGCTCGTCGGCGGCGGCGACGGTGACCTCGTGATACAGCCTGAGCTTCGCGCTCGGCCCCAAGGTCGACAGATACTTCATCGCCGCGCCAAAGATCCTGACATGGGTCGGATGCGATTCCGCCCAGCGCTCCAGCGCCGCCAGCGACTTCCACCAGCTCTGGCCGTAGGATTTTTCGGTCAGCCGCCCCTCGGCGTCGACCACGCGCAAGTAGCGGTTGGCGTAGCAGCCGATCGGCACGCCCTCGTCGCGCAGGAAATCCATGCCCTCGCGCAGCACCGGCTCGACATCGTCGAGATACATCTTGCGTTCCGACGCTTCCGTGTCGCTCCAGTCCTGCCCGGAGCGGATCAGGCAGAGATTGTCATGCGCGACCACGCGGATGCGCGCGCCGTCGCGGATCACGCGCGGCTCGCCGTTCGGCGACATCGCGTCGGTTTGCGACAGCGGAATGCGGTCGCGCATGCCGCCCCAATAGGCGTGCTCCTGCACCTCGCCGCTCATGCCGTCGGCAAGAACGGCGACGCCCTCCGGGCGGCCGAGCGACGAGAACAGCGTCTCGTAGCGCGCAACATGCGGCCGCAGCACCTCGATGAAGCGGCCAACGCCGCCACCCGCCGCGCCGCCACCGGTCCAAGCCTCGCGCGCGCCGTCGAACCAGGCATCGAAACGCCCGGCATCGTCCCAATAGGCCACCGAGACGACATTGGTGAAGCCGGCCTGGTCGATATATTGCGCGCGATCCCAATGGGTCGGGCCGTTGTCCCCGGCAAAGCGTTTTGCGATTTGCGCCAGCGCCTCGGCCGCTGCGGCGGTCGGCTCGCCACGAAACTGCACGCCGAAATAGGCCATGATGACGCTTTTGACCGCGGGCTTGTGGCGCGCGACGAACGATGGATAAGGCGGCGCGTAGTCGTCGGGCACGCGACGATGACGGGACCGTTCTGCTTGCAGATGAGTGGGAATCGCGGATTCCATGGCAGTCGCCTCCGTTTGGATTTCCCGATGCTTCAGCTCGCGGCCGCGTCGATCTCCTCAAAACTGTCGAGCGGCAGCGCGAAATGTTCGACCCGCTTCGAGGGCTTCTTGTTCAGCAGCAGACGCGTCACGTCGGGGCGCGAATAATGCCCGGCCGGATCGGCGGCGTTCTTGGCGATCCCGATCGCGCCGAGATCGATATCGGCGAGCAGCAGGCCTTCCTGATCGGGCGGCAGTTTCTCGGCAATCGAGCTGCCGTCCGGCCCGTAGATCGCCGCGTGTCCACCGCCGACATGCAGCAGCCCGTGCTTGTCCTCGCGGTCGCACATCTCGTCGATCATCGCCTGCGAGACCGTGGCGCAGGGCGCCAGCACGAAGCAGGAGCCTTCGACCGCATAAACGCGCGAGGCCGCGTTGTTGACCTCCCAGCCGAGCGCCGGCGCGAACGGATCGTACAGCGAGAAGCTCGGCCAGGCCGCGACATGCACCTGCTCGTTCTGGGCGTACATCGCGTATTTCGACAGCGGCTGCAGGTGCTCCCAGCAGCACAGCGCGCCGAGCCGGCCGATGCCGGGGCGGTCATGCACCGCAAGGTCGCTGCCGTCGCCCTCGCCATAGACGGTGCGCTCGGCATGGGTCGGCCGCAGCTTGCGCCGCTTGGCGATGGTCTCGCCGTCGGGTCCGATCAGCCATTGTGCGAGGTAGAGGCTGCCGCCGTCGCGCTCGGACAGGCCGAGGACTGCGGTCATGCCGGCCTTCTTCACCGCCAGCCTCAGCTTCTCGGCCTGCGGGCTGTCATAGCTCAGCGAATTGTCGAAATAGCGCTGCACAAACCCGCGCCCGATCGCCCAGGCCGGCGAGTCCAGCCAGATGTACCAGGGATAGCCGGGGATGAAGGCCTCGGGGAACGCGATCAACTTTGCCCCTTTCGCGGCGGCCTCCTCGATCAGCGCGATGCTCTTCGCAACGGAGGCGTCAAGGTCGAGCCAGGCCGGTGCTGCCTGCACCACCGCAACGCGATATTTCGGATGTTCGATACCCATGATGTCCTCCTCGCGCCGGCCATTCCGGCCGGTTCGTACTTGATCGGCCCTATCAGCCTCTGACATCATGCTGCCCCGGGACCGGGAATGCCGTTCGACCAGGACGGAAGGAAAATTCGACTGCGGAGGCGATTCCCCAGCCGTCCCCGGTACGAAGCTTGCTTTGTTGGAGTGGTCAGCGTTTGCACTCGTGAAGGGAGGAAATCATGCCGGCCCTGTTCACCACGGACAACGCGCCCACGCATCGGCGCCTCGCGCTCTGGCGGGACATCGTCTGCGACGTGTTCGTGCAGCTCGACTGCAAGTCCGAGCTCGGCAGCGCCTTCCACGGCGCCATCACCAGCGCGCAACTCGGCGCGGCGAAATGCTCGGTCGTCTCGTCAGGCCAGCAGCGGGTGCTGCGCACCCCGTCGCGGATCGCGCGCGCCAGCGAGGACTTTGTCCTCGTCGCGCTCGGCCAGCGCGGCTGCGGCGCCGTGCTGCAGGACGGCCGCGAGACCGTGATCCAGCCGGGCGAGTTCGCGTTCTACGACACCACGCGGCCCTATGAATTGCGCTTCGACGACGACTTCACCCAAACCATCTTCCAGGTGCCGCGCGCGATGCTGCACCGGCGCTTTGCCGGCACGCAGGGCCTCACCGCGACCACGTTCTCATCGGATCGTCCGGTGCAGCGGCTGGCCTGGCAGTTTATCTCGGGCCTCTCCGACGTCGCCGACAAGCTCGATCCGGACAGCGCGATCCGCCTCGCCGATCAGGCCGCCGACCTGCTCGCGATGGCGATAAGCGAACGGCTCGGCGGCGCGGCGCTACAGGCCTCGACGCACCGCTCGGCGCTGCTCTACCGGCTGAAGGCGCATGTGCTCGCGCACCTGCAAAACCCCGATCTCGGCCTCACCGAGACCGCCGCCGCGCTCGGCATCTCGCCGCGCTATGTCAACAGCCTGCTCGCCGACGAGGACACCTCGTTCCAGCGCTTCGTGCTGGCGCAGCGGCTGGAGCGCTGCAGGCGCGACCTCGCCTCGCCGGCGCACGCCCATCGCCATATCGGCGAGATCGCGTTCGCCTGGGGCTTTAACGATCTCTCGCATTTCGGCCGCGTGTTCCGCGACCATTACGGCCTGTCGCCGCGCGATTGGCGGCACAGCCGGCTGCCGAACTGACTTCCGGGTCCTTTGCGGCGCAAAATAGCCGGGAATCCGGACCTTAACACATGCAAACAATTTACACTAACTGCAACGGGTTCCGTTGGTACCCTTCTTTTCGCTTTGGCGGAGCGGTACATTCCTGCCGTTCATTTGGAGTATTTCCCATGCAGGACCGGCGCCAGAGCCCACGCGACAAGGTACTTTACGGTGCGGTTGCGGAGATCAATGAGCGCGGCTCGACGATGGATTGTGTCGTCCGCAACATCAGCGAAGGTGGCGCCTGCGTCGAATTCGGCGACGCCACGCGGCTGCCCGAAGAGATGAATCTGAGCATTGCGCGCAAGGGCCGCTCGTTCCTCGCGCGCCTGATCTGGCGCCAGGCCAACAAGGTCGGCCTCGCCTTCCGGATCATGACCTCGGACACGCCGGTCAGCGATCTCGACGAGCGGGTCCGCCGCAGCGAGATCAAGAAGCGGCAGCTGCAACGTCGCATCAAGGAGTTGCTCGGTCAGGGCTAAGGCGTCCACGCGCGGCTCGCCGGCCTCGTTTCGATCGCTGCCGGCGTCTGCCATTTCGGGGGTTGCAAAGGTCAGGCTAATCCAGCATCCGGTAAGCCCGCCGATGCTGGAACCGAGAGCAACTTCACGACATGTCGTCCGCGATCATTGAGCATCCCGACGGGCTGCCGCAGCCGCAGCGCAATTGGGCCATTCTCACGATCGCGCTCGGCCTCGTGATGGCCGTCGTCGACGGCTCGATCGCCAACGTGGCGCTGCCGACCATCGCCCGGGATCTCGACGCCAGCCCCGCATTCTCGATCTGGATCGTCAACGGCTACCAATTGGCGATCACGATCTCGCTGCTGCCGCTGGCCTCGCTCGGCGAGATCATCGGCTATCGCCGGGTCTATCTGGCGGGGCTCGTGCTGTTCACGCTGGCCTCGCTGTTCTGCGCGCTGTCGCACACGCTGCCGCTGCTGACGGTTGCCCGCATCCTGCAGGGATTTGGCGCCGCCGGAATCCTCAGCGTCAACACCGCGCTGGTCCGCTTTATCTATCCGCATTCGCTGCTCGGCCGCGGCATCGGCGTCAACGCGCTGGTCGTCGCGATCTCGGCCGCGGTCGGCCCGACCATCGCCTCGTTCATCCTGGCGATCGGGACCTGGCCCTATCTGTTCGCCATCAACGTCCCGCTCGGCATCATCACGCTGGCCCTGGGCTGGCGCTTTCTGCCGCATACCATGCCCGCCGTGCACGCCTTCGACTGGCAAAGCGCTGCGATGAGCGCCATCGCATTCGGATTTGGCATCAGCGCGATCGACAGCGCCGGCCATGGCGAGGCGCTGTATCTCTGCGCCCTGGAGTTCGCCATAGCCGCGGTCGCCTCGCATTTGCTGTACCGGCGGCAGCAGCATCTGCCCTCGCCGCTGCTGCCGGTCGACCTGTTGCGGATCCCGATCTTCGCGCTGTCGATCGGCACCTCGATCGCCTCGTTCTGCGGCCAGATGCTGGCCTTTGTCGCGATGCCCTTCTACCTCGAGAACCATTTCGGATATTCCGCGGTGCAGATCGGCCTCCTGATCACGCCCTGGCCGATCGCGGTCGCATTCGCCGCGCCGCTCGCCGGCTGGCTGGTCGAGCGCTATCCAGCCGGCCTGCTCGGCGGCATCGGCCTACTGCTGTTCGCATTGGGATTGGGCACGCTGGCATTCATGCCGGCCCACGCGACGCCGATCGACGTGATCTGGCGCATGGCGCTCGCCGGCGCCGGCTTCGGCCTGTTCCAGACCCCCAACAACCGCACCATGATCGCCGCCGCCCCGCGCGAGCGCTCGGGCGGCGCCAGCGGCATGCTCGGCACCGCGCGCCTGCTCGGACAGACCATCGGCGCCGCCCTGGTGGCGTTGCTGCTGGCGCGCTATCCGGCCGACGGCACAAGGCTCTCGCTCATGGTCGGCGTCGGCTTTGCGCTGGTCGGTGCAGTGCTCAGCACGCTGCGGCTGTCATCCGTCGGCAGCCGCGGCGCCGACCAAGTGCGAGTCCATGAGGGCCAGCGCCTAAAGGGCGAGTGACGCCGCGCGCCCTCCATCGCCGCGAACAAAAAGGCCGGCTGTTAGCCGGCCCTTTCATTTAATTAATCGTTCGCTGGCGCCTCAGGCCTTGACCATCGGCCCCTTCGAGGCCGGCCCCTTGGTGCCGCCTCCGCCGCCGTTGTTGGGACCGCCCTTCGGCGGCTTGCGCTTGCGCGGCGGCAGATTTTCCGGCTTCGGCGTGACAGGGCCCTCGACATATTCGAAGCCGATCTTGTCCTTGTCGGTCGCCTCGTCCTTGACCAGGACGACGCGGACATGTCCGCCGCCCTTGAGCTGGCCGAACAGCACCTCATCCGCGAGGGGCTTCTTGATGTGCTCCTGGATGATGCGCGCCATCGGACGCGCGCCCATCTGCTCGTCATAGCCGTGCTCGATCAGCCATGCCTTGGCGGGCTCGGACAGCTCGATCGTGACGTCGCGGTCGGCGAGTTGCGCCTCGAGCTGCAGCACGAACTTCTCGACCACCATGCCGATCACGTCGGCATTGAGGTGCGCGAAGGAGACGATCGCATCCAGCCGGTTGCGGAATTCCGGCGCGAACTGGCGGTTGATCGCCTCGTGGTCGTCGCCTTCCCGCTTCGAGCGGGTGAAGCCGAAGGCCTGCCGCGCGAGGTCGGCCGCTCCCGCATTCGTGGTCATGATCAGGATCACGTTGCGGAAGTTGACCTGCTTGCCGTTGTGGTCGGTGAGCCGGCCATGGTCCATGATCTGCAGCAGCACGTTGTACAGATCCGGATGCGCCTTCTCGATCTCGTCGAGCAGCACCACGCAATGCGGATGCTGGTCGACGCCGTCGGTGAGCAGGCCGCCCTGGTCGAACCCGACATAGCCGGGAGGCGCGCCGATCAGGCGCGACACGGTGTGCCGCTCCATGTATTCGGACATGTCGAAACGCAACAGCTCGACGCCAAGCGAGGCTGCCAGCTGCTTTGCGACCTCGGTCTTGCCGACGCCGGTGGGGCCCGAGAACAGATACGAGCCGATCGGCTTTTCCGGCTCGCGCAGGCCGGCCCGCGACAGCTTGATCGACGCAGCCAGCGCCTCAATCGCCTTGTCCTGGCCGAACACCGTGCGCTTCAGCGTCTGCTCGAGATGCTTCAGCACCTCGGCATCGTCCTTCGACACGCTCTTCGGCGGGATCCGCGCCATGGTCGCGATCGTGGTCTCGATCTCCTTGATGCCGATCGTCTTCTTGCGCTTGCTCTCGGCGACCAGCATCTGCGCCGCGCCGGACTCGTCGATCACGTCGATCGCCTTGTCGGGCAGCTTGCGGTCGTGGATGTAGCGCGACGACAGCTGGACGGCCGCCTCGATCGCCTCATTGGTGTATTTCAGCCGATGGTAATCCTCGAAATAGGGTTTCAGGCCCTTGAGGATCGCGATCGCGTCTTCCACCGTCGGCTCGTTGACGTCGATCTTCTGGAAGCGCCGCACCAGCGCGCGGTCCTTCTCGAAGTGCTGACGGTATTCCTTGTAGGTGGTCGAGCCCATGCAGCGGATCGTGCCCGAGGCCAGCGCCGGCTTCAGCAGGTTGGACGCGTCCATCGCGCCGCCGGAGGTGGCGCCGGCGCCGATCACGGTGTGGATCTCGTCGATGAACAGGATGGCGTTCGGGTGCGCCTCCAGCTCTTTCAGGACCTGCTTGAGCCGCTCCTCGAAATCGCCGCGGTAGCGGGTGCCGGCCAGCAGCGTGCCCATGTCGAGCGAGAACACGGTCGCGGCCGCCAGCACTTCCGGCACATCGCTGTCGACGATGCGCTTGGCGAGGCCTTCGGCGATCGCCGTCTTGCCAACGCCGGCTTCGCCGACGAACAGCGGGTTGTTCTTCTGGCGGCGGCACAGCACCTGGATCGCACGGTTGATCTCGGCATTGCGGCCGATCACCGGATCGATCTTGCCGTCACGCGCCTTCTTGTTGAGGTTGACGCAATAGGTATCGAGCGCCTCGCCCTTTTTCTTGGCGTCCTCGTTGCCCTTGGTCTCGGTTTCCTCGTCGACGCCGCGCACCGGCCGCGCCTCGGAGACGCCGGGCCGCTTGGCGATGCCGTGGCTGATGTAGTTGACGGCGTCGTAGCGCGTCATGTCCTGCTCCTGCAGGAAGTACGCAGCATGGCTCTCGCGCTCGGCGAAGATCGCGATCAGCACATTGGCGCCGGTCACTTCCTCGCGACCGGACGACTGGACGTGAATCACCGCGCGCTGGATCACGCGCTGGAACCCGGCCGTCGGCTTCGCATCGTCGGCGCCGTCGGTCACCAGGTTCTCGAATTCGGTCTCGAGATAATTGACGAGGCTGGTCCTGAGCTTGTCGAGATCGACGCTGCAGGCCCGCATCACCGCCGCCGCATCCGAGTCATCGATCAGCGACAGCAGCAGATGTTCGAGCGTCGCGTATTGATGGTGACGCTCGTTCGCGATCGCCAATGCACGATGCAAGGATTGTTCAAGGCTTTGAGAAAAAGTAGGCATTCGCGTCCTCTATGGCCCCCGGCCATCATGATCGCCATTACCGGGTCAGGCAATAACAACCTTCGTGATCGCCATTGATATAGTTACGACGGATCGTGGCGAAAGACCGGCCCCAACACGATGGTTTTCCTCTAAATTGCAGGCACCGGAACGTCGCATGCGGTCCACGCCCGTGATCATACGGGACGCGCGGTTGCGTCATAAAACGCGATGCAAGACCCGTTCCGCGGCCCGCGGCGGGTCAATCGTTCCAGCGAACTACTTCTTTTCCATCACACATTGCAGTGGATGCTGATGCTTGCGCGCGAAGTCCATGACCTGCGTCACCTTGGTCTCGGCGATCTCATAGGTAAACACGCCGCACTCACCGATCCCGTGATGGTGAACATGCAGCATGATCTTGGTCGCCGCCTCGGCGTCCTTGTTGAAGAATCGTTCCAGCACGTGAACGACGAACTCCATCGGCGTGTAGTCGTCGTTCAGGATCAGGACACGATACAGGTTCGGGCGCTTGGTCTTCGGCTTGACCTTGGTGATGACCGAGGTCGACGGGCCGGTGCCCGCGCCGTTGCGGTTGTCGTCATTGCTCATTGTCGGCGCGTGCGCGGCGGCGACCGCCGGCATGGACGAAACCGGCTCGGAGATCAGGGCTGTAGACGTAAGTCGCAACATGGCTCAGGCGTTCGAATTCCCCAAGGGAAACCGGTTGGCGATTGGAAGGTGGTCGCGATGGCCGCAAGACGGATCGCGGAACCCCCAGCAATGCTTTCCAGATTGCCGCTTCCGGTTCGATCCGGCGGCCGGATCGACCTCCCGAATATGGGCCTCGCGACGCCCTGCCGCAAGCGCAGAACCGCAGCGGCCCACCGGTCCGATTCCCGGCGCGGCAACCCTCGGAAGGTTAATCATTTCTGCCTGATTTGACAAAGGACTCGGGCAGCCAATTTAGACGCCATTGAGGATAGCGAACGCTTTTGCCCCGATTTTGAGCCTTCCGCAGGGCCGGCTGCCGGGTTTCCCCAGCCCGATTCACCATCTGTTTAGCCGCGCGCGTAGAGATGGCCCAGCAATCCATTTTGACGAGAGCCCCATGCTTGGTTCAGCCATTTTCAATCGCTTCCGCTCGGCTGCCCGCCGGTTTTCCGGGGCAACTGACGGCAATGTCGCGGTGATCTTCACCCTCGCAATCCTGCCGCTGATCGCCTTCGTGGGTGCCGCGATCGACTACACCCGCGCCAACACCGCCCGCTCGTCGATGCAGGCAGCGCTCGATTCGACCGCACTGATGCTGTCCAAGGATCTGACCATGGGCAGCATCACGGCCGCCCAGATCCCGAGCAAGGCGCAGACCTATTTCGCCGGCCTTTATACCAACAAGGACGGCCAGGGCATTGCCGTCTCGGCGACCTATACGACCCCGACCGCCAGCACGGCGGCGACCATTCTGCTGAACGGATCCGGCTTCATCAAATCCGATTTCATGCAGCTTGCCGGTTTCCCGACCATGAATTTCAGCAGCTCGACGACCACCACCTGGGGCAACGTCAAGATGCGCGTCGCGCTCGCCCTCGACAACACGGGATCGATGAAGGACGACGGCAAGATTACCGCGCTGCGCAACGCGGTGGCCGCAACCGGCGGACTGATCGACCAGCTCAGCGCGCTGAGCAAGAGCAACGGCGACGTCTACATCTCCGTCATTCCGTTCGCCAAGGTCGTCAACGTCGGCACCAGCAATTCCGGCCAGAGCTGGATCGACTGGACCGACTGGCTCAATCCGCCGACCACGCAGCCCGCCAACGGCACCATGCAGGCAAGCCTGCCGATGAACTGGCATGCGGTCGGACCGGGTGCGAAATGCCCCTGGACCACCAGCAGCGGCGGCTTCAGCTGCGTCAAGAACCCGACCAGCACGTCGACCACGAACTACATCCCCTCGAGCGGGACCTATTCCGGCTACATCTGCCCGAGCGTCGATGCCAACTCGCACACGCGCTACAATGGCTGCTGGGTAAGCACACAGGTCGGCACCACCGCGCAGGTATTCTGCACGGGGTCGTCGTCCTGCGCCTGCCCAACGGATTCCACGGGCAACGCCGTCTCCGGCTGCAGTTGCGCGACCAGCGGCGGCGTCAAGTCGTGCTCCGGCTATATCTATACCCACAACTGGACGCAGCCAGGCCCCAACGACACGACCGACAATCTGGGCCAGCCCCGCGTCAGCGCCGTTGTCGGATGGACCAACAACAAATGGACCGCGACCACCCAGACACCCACCGTGCAGAACGACTGGCGGCAGGCGTCCACCAATCCGATCAGCAACTGGACGGGCTGCGTCGCCGACCGCACCCAGCCGAACGATGCGACCGGCGTGCTGCCGGCGTCGTCCGACGTCACCACGTTGTTCCCGGCCAACGAGTACTATGAGAACAGCACTTACTACTGCAACACCAGCGTTTCGACGCCGCTCGAGGCGATCATTCCGCTAAGCTACAGCTGGACTACGCTCAAGAATGCGGTCAACGCCATGCAGCCGACCGGCGGCACCAACCAGGCGGTCGGACTGGCCTGGGCCTGGCAGTCGCTGCTGGTGGGCGGTCCGCTGAACGCACCGGCGGAGGATTCCAATACGACCTACAACCGGGTCATCATTCTCTTGTCCGACGGTCTGAACACCGAGGACCGCTGGCCCGACTACGGCGACGGCAGCTCGCAGGCTTCCGGCAATCCGATCGACGCAAGGCAGGCGCTGATGTGCCAGAATCTGAAGGCCGCGACGGATAGCGGCGGCCGGCCGATGTACACCATCTACACAATCCAGGTGAACACCGGCACGCCCGCCGATCCGACCTCGACCGTCTTGCAGAACTGTGCGAGCAGCGCCGACAAATTCTACATGCTGACCAGCTCCACCCAGATCGTGACGGCGTTCAACTCGATCGGAACGGCGCTGAGCAAGCTGCGGCTGGCGAAGTAACCGCCCGCTTCACGCACAACAAAAAAGCCCGGCCGCAACGGCCGGGCTTTTCGTTTGTCTTTATCTGTGAGGCTTACTGAGCAGCCGGCGTGAACTTGGAGACCAGGCCCTCATAGGGCTTGAAGGTCTGCTTGGCGCAGTCGCTGTACAGGCCGGCGATCTTCTGCGATTCCGCGACGAAGGTCTCGTAGGACGAGCGCAGGTACTCGGTCTGCGCCTCGAGCGCCTTGTCCAGCGACTTCACGCCCGACAGCTTCTCGACGAACGACTTGGTGTCTTCAAAGGACTTCTTGGCATAGTCGCCATAGGCGGTGGCAATGGCCTGGACGCCGCTCTGCAGGTTATTCGCGGAGGCGGTAACCGACTCCATATGCTCTTTGCCGTAGCTCTGAATGTCTTCGATCTTGACCATGGATAGAATGTCCTTTTCCCAGACTTGAACGCGCAAATTCCCATGCCGGGAAGCTCCCGGCCCCCTGACGGCAATAGGAATATCGCATCGCACAATAAAGTCAACAAATATTGTGCAACGCACAATCAGACAGCCCGAATCTTCGGCATTTGCGCTAAACCCCGGGCAACTGCGCAACGGTTGCTTAATCTTTTGGAAACTCGGTCCGCCTAACCTGATTCCCGGGCTCTTGTTCGCCTTCCAACAGACGGCTCCGAAAGCTGTTTGTGAACAACACCTTAGCTAGAAGAGCGACCTGAGCGGCCACCGCGGCGAATGGGTTCTGCCCGAAGTGGTTGGTTGCGCAGGCAAGGATCGATGGCCGCCGGGCACAATTTCGCCTCACGAGCCAGTGATCTAGATAGAAATTGGGACGGGGAAGTAGATGCTTCGAACAACCTTGGCCTCCTCGCGGGCGCTGCGAGTTGGCGTTCTTGGGCTCGTTACCGTCACGACGGCGATCCTGATCACCAGTGATAGCGCGGAGGCGCGCCGGCACCGGCGCCACTACGCACGGCACCACAACAGCGAGCCCGCGCGCGAAAGCTACAGCCCGCAATTCGCGACGATCATTGTCGACGGCAACACCGGCTCGGTGCTGACATCAAACAGTCCCGATGGCCTGCGCCATCCCGCCTCGCTCACCAAGATCATGACGCTCTATCTGCTGTTCGAGCGCCTCGATTCCGGAAAGATGAAGCTCGACACCGAGATGCCGGTGTCGGAGCACGCCTCCGAACAGGACCCGACCAAGCTCGGCCTGCGGCCCGGCCAGACCATCAGGGTCGAAGACGCCATCAAGGGCCTGGTCACCCGTTCCGCCAATGACGCCGCAGTCGTGATCGCCGAGGCGATCGGCGGCAGCGAAGACGATTTCGCCCGCATGATGACCCGCAAGGCCCGCGCGCTCGGCATGAGCCGGACCACCTATCGCAACGCCTCGGGCCTGCCGAACGACGAGCAGATCACCACTGCGCGCGATCAGTCGACGCTCGGCCGCGCGATCCAGGACCGCTTCCCGCGCTACTATCGCTACTTCTCGACGACGGCTTTCAATTTCCGCGGCCACACCATCACCGGTCACAATCGCCTGCTCGGCAGCGTTGAGGGCGTCGACGGCATCAAGACCGGCTACACCCGCGCCTCCGGCTTCAACCTCGTGACCTCGATCCACCGCGGCAATCGCTTCCTGGTCGGCGTGGTGCTCGGCGGCCGCAGCGGCGGTTCCCGCGACGCCATCATGCGCAACCTGCTGGCCGAGAATATCGGCAAGGGTGCGACCACCCGCACGGCCGCCGCGATCACCGAACGCAATCCGGCCGACGCCAATGTCGAGGTCGCCGATGCGGACGATGCGCGCGCTTCGGCGGAGACCACGCCGGTCGCAGCGGCGGAGCCCGCCGCGCCTGCCCCGATGCCGGCGCCGCGCCCGGCCAAGCCCTCCCTGATGGCGGCCGCAGCCGCCGCCCTGCCGCCGCCCCCGGCAAAGCCGGAGCCACAGGCCAAGCCCGAGCCGGCGCCTCTGACCTCAGGCGTGATCCAGACCCAGCCGATCGCCGCGATCCCGGGCTCGGCTGAACCGATGAAGCCGGTCAAGGTGAAGACCGTCCAGGTCAAGGCCGGCCAGATCAAGCTCGCCGCTGCCGGCCCGGCGCAGGCCGCGCCCCCGATCACCAGCACGATCCTGTCGCGCGGCGAGATCCCCGAGACCTCCAATGCGATGATGGCGCGCGCCGCCGAGACCTCGAGACCGGAGATGCCGCCGCAGCCGGCCAATTTCGGCACCGGCAACGGCATCCTCGGCGTGCTGCCGGCTTCGGCCGTGCGTGCGCCCGCCCCGCCGGCGCCTCAGGCCGTGGCGTCGATCGAGCAGCCCACCCGCAGCCTGCAGGCCGCGCCGCAGACCAGCGCCGCCAAGCCGAGCGCCGCGCACACCGGCTGGATCATCCAGGTTGGTGCGCTGGAGACCGAGGGCGAGGCCAACAAGCGTATCGACCTCGCGCGCAGCTCGGCCCGCGGCCTGCTCAGCAAGGCGGATCCGTTCACCGAGGTCGTCGCCAAGGACAATCGCAAGCTTTACCGCGCCCGCTTTGCCGGTCTCGAGCGTGACCAGGCCGAAGCGGCTTGCAAGACGCTGAAGCGCGCCGAGATTTCCTGCATCACCGTTCGCAACTGATCGACGCCGAAGTTTCGTTTCTGATTGAATCAGAACCGAAACTCTCGCTTCTTTGTTTTGACGCGTTTTCTTCACGCGAACCGGTATCCATTTCGCTCGAAAACGCTTTTGACTGCTGATCTCAAAGGGCCGGCGCCAAAAGCGCCGGCCTTTTGCTTTGCATGCCGCCACAAGAAAAGCCGGGCCGTCAGCGCGCGGCGCAATCATGAAACTTCTCGTCAAGCTTTTACGGTTAAGTTTTCCCGAAAGAAGATCGGTCACGCCGGACAGCGGCAGGCCAGACAGGGCGTCGATCAGAGACGGAAGGCAGCTCTCGGCTGTGGCGTTGTTGGCGTAGCCGGAGTTAGAGATGCGTGCGAAGCAGAGTGTCCTTGGCCTCGTTCACACGGGCCGCGAGGTACGTCGAGCCCCCTTGGTCGGGATGGAGTTTCTTCATCAAGGTGCGGTGAGCCCGGCTGATGTCGTCACGCGACGCGCCCGGCTGCAGGCCAAGGATCTGATAGGCCTCCTCCTCGGTCATTTTGCCGCTCGCCGCCGCACGGCCCTGCCCCCCTGCCCGGTGGCCCTGCGCGTCCTGACGCCAGGCGGGAAAGCGGCGGTCCAGATAGCTTTCAAGTAGCGCGACGCTCTCGGCGTCGAAGCTCGGGACCATCGCCAGGAGCTGCGACAGGTCGAACTCGTCGAGCGTGCGGCCGGCCTGCGGTCCGGCCACGATCTGGCCGCTGAGCACACCGCTGCCGTGATCGAGGCTCATGTCGAGATATTGCGAGCGCACCCGCGAGCTCTGCCCCGCACTACGCGAACCACCGAACATGCCGCCGAAATTGGGGAAACCGGTGTTGCCGAACGGCGACCAGCCGAGCAGTCCGGCGCCGAAGATGCCGAGCGGAATCGCCACCGCCAATTCGCCCCGCACGCCGGTAAAGGCGGCAACGGCGAGCGCTAGCACCCCGCCTCCGATCTTGATCGCGCGCGCAAGCACGGCGGGATTGGCCGCACGAAACATCTGCAGCGCGGAATACAGGACGACAATTGCGACGACGCCGGCGATCAGGGTTGGCATGCGCAGAATATAGGCGGCCCGGCGACAAAAAGCATGCGAAGCTTCGTCTCACCGGAGCGTGAAGCGCAACCGCGTGGCGCCGGCCCCCGCCATTGAGTAGCTTGCGCCGACCGCACCGGAGGACAGTCGATGGCGATTGACGGACTGATCAGCCTTCGCAGCAATGTCGGGCCGAAGCAAACGGCCGATCGGCTCAAGTCCGAACTCGAGACGCTCGGGCTGACCCTGTTTGCGCAAATCGATCACGCCGCGGGCGCCGTCGGCGCCGGTCTCGCGCTCCGCCCCACCGAGCTCTTCGTGTTCGGCAATGCGAAGGGCGGCACCCCGCTGATGCAGGCCACACAAACGATCGGGATCGATCTGCCGCTCAAGGCGCTGGTCTGGCAGGACACCGGCGGCGACACCTGGCTCTCCTACAACGATCCGGCCTGGCTCGCCGAACGGCACGGCGTTGCGGAGACGACCCAGGCAGTGACCGCCGCCATGTCGGCGTTGCTCGGCGCAATTGCAAAGACCGTGACGTCAGGCGGGGCCTGACGCGGCGCACCCCCTACTTCATCTGGCCGATCAGCTTCGCCGCTCCGCTTGCGGTCTTGGCCAGCTGCAATAGCGCCTCGCGGCCACCCGCGGCATAGGCCGCGGCGGCGCGCAGCAGCTCGCGGAGCTGCGCGGCTGCGCCGGGATCGAACCTGCACCATGCGCCGCCGGTCAGCCGCGCGATCTCGCGGAACGCGTGCTCGGCAGCCGCGTCGTGACCTTCCTGGAACATGAAGACCGGTACCTTGAGCAGGCCGAGCTCGCCAGCCTTGGTGCAGAGGTCGTCGACGCTCTCCTCCATCGCGTCGCCCACGAACACCAGCGCGCGCACGCCTGATCCGACCGCTTCGCGGCGCGTCTCCGACAAGACCTTGCCGATCTGGGTATTGCCGCCCTGGCAATCGATCTTGGTCATCAGCCGCGCGAGCTGCGCGCTGTCGGAGATCCAGCCGGTGGCACGGCATTCATTGAAGCCGCGGTAGTACACCAGGCGAATATCGAGGCTGCCGAGCGAGCCGGCCTCGCGGAACATGTCGGCTTGCAGCGTGCATGCCATGTCCCAGGTCGGCTGCCGGCTCATCGTGGCGTCGAGCGCGAACACCAACCGGCCGCGTGCGCCGGCGCGATGCGGCGACATCGCCCGCGCCTTCGCCACGAACGCGGCGATGTCGTTCGCGGTCGACGACGGCACGTCCGGAGTGTCGGCCGGGCGTACATCGCTTCCGGATGTCGGTTTGATTGTCTTGCCGGCCATCAGCGCTTGCCTCGTGCAGCAAACACTATGTGGGCCGCGCCATGGGATTGGTCAACGTAGCGGATCGATCAAGATCGCGGGCCCCTCTGCCCGGATGGGATCCCGGGCGGCGCCGTCAATTGGTGATCGACGGGTCCTTCTTCGTCTCGGTCTTGGTCAGCGAGAGCGACTTCTTGACCTTGTCGGTGAAGGTCTGACGCTTCTCGATCGGCACGTAGAGCGAGACGGGACCGGGCTCCAGAATCTTCGGCGGCGCATTCCTTGTGTCGACCGCCGCGACATCGCTGTCGGTATCGGCAAGGAATTTATCGAGCATCGCCTGGATCGAGTCCTTGGCCTTCTCGGGCCCGGTGTCGCGCATGTCGTTGTGCTGGAAGTTGGTGTTCACAACGGTGATGCCGGCCTTCTCGCACTCCTCCGCATCGGGAACGACGCCGGGATCAGGCTTGAACTGCGAGTCGTGGGAACGGAACGACAAAATCTTGAACCTGCCGTCGGTCATGAACGGCACGCGCAGATTGTCCAGCGTCACCACCTTCTTGATTTCGTCGGGATACTGCTTGGCGAAATACATCGCGATGTCGCCGCCATTGGAATGGCCGACCATCGTCAGCTTGCTGTAATCGGCGTTCGGGTGACGCTTCTTCATCTCCTCGATCGCGAATTTGATGTTGGTGATGCCGCGCTGATATTGCGGCAAGCGGCCGACATAGATCTCGCCGACCTTGGTCACCATCGGTCCGTCCGACGGCAGGTCGTTCTGAATGCTGATGGTCAGATAGCCGCGCGCTGCGAACACGTTCGCGAGGAAGGAATATTCGGTGAATTTGACGGTATTGCCATGATTGAGGATCGCAACCGGCAACTTGATCATGCCAGCGTCGGCCTGCATCTCCTTGTCGAAGCGCACGGCAACGTCGACTGCGACCGGCCGCTCATCGCGCGTCGGATCCTTGAACATGAGAGTTTCGTGACGGATCGCCCACTTGCTCGCGGTGAAGTAAGCCGCAGTGACCACCACGCAGAGCGAAAGCAGAACGGAAATTCCACGCTTCATGACGTCCTCAAGGCGCCCGCCTTACAGGGCTGATTTTCGCCGGAAGCTCTTCGGCCTCCTTTTTTAGAATATATGTCACAGCGCCGTGACAGGAAGTCCAAATATTGTGGCTTCGACGCCATAACGTTGTGCGCTGCACCTATAGTTTGTGCATTTGCTTCTACCGCATTGGCGCGACGGCACCGCAGCACCTCACCTGCCGGCATGCCGGATAAGGGAACGATGGCATCCCGAGTCAAACCAGATTTCGGCTGCTTTGTTCCGGCTTTTTGGCCACTCTGTGGCAAAAATCACCGGAAAACCACGGATTTCAACCGATTTCGGTGTAAATGACCAGTTTCAGGCCGGGATCGTCATTGGCCTGGAAACTGGCGTATTCGAAACGCAGCCGGCCGCGCCTGGGGTGGCTGAGCGTCTTCCGGCCGGCGACGCTGCTGCCGACATCGTGGGTTCCCCACCACGCATCGAATTCCGGGCAGCCCCCGCGCAGCCGCGTCAGCAGGTCGAGGAAGGCCGGATCTCCGGCCCAGAGGTCGTGCGTCCGGCGGAATTGGGCCACCATCCGCCGCGCCTCCTCGCCCCAGCCGGCAGCAAACAGCCGGCGGGTCTCGGGATTGGTCAGCATGCAGATCAGGGTGTTGCGCTCGCCTTCAGGCAGGCGGCCGAAGGCAAAGACGTCCTCGGCGGCCGCATTCCACGCCAGCACGTCCCATCGCCGTCCCGTGACATAGGCCGGCTGGTTGAGGCTCTCGACCGTGCGGCGGATCGCAGGCGGCACGATCTCGGCCACGAACGGCCGGCGATCGCCGTCCTTGGCGAGCGCCCGCAGATGCGCGTGCTCGGCCTTGCTCAGCCGCAGCGCCCGCGCCAGCGCGTCGATCGTGGTGGCCGACGGGCTCACCGAGCGTCCCTGCTCGAGGCGGATGTACCAGTCGACCCCGATGCCGGCGAGTTCAGCCACTTCCTCGCGGCGCAGGCCGGGCGTTCGGCGCCGCCGGCCGACCGGCACGCCGGCGAGCTTGGGCGTCAGCTTCGCTCGCCGCGATCGCAGGAAATCACCAAGCTCGCTTTGCCGTGCGGTGGCCATCCCGGGCTCCCTCTGCGTGGGTCTGATTATCCTAGGATAATACCAGGTCTTCTTCGCTGCAACGGACCGCACGATCATGCCGATCTCAGCCCAAGCGCGAGGCAAGTGCGAGACAAGGAAGAGATCAAATGAAAGCAGCAATCTTGAAGTCGTTCGGTTCGCAGCTCGCGATCGAGGAGATTCCCGCGCCGGTCATCGGCACCGGCGAAGTCGTCGTCGACGTGAACGCGACCCGCGTGCTGTCCTATGCCGACGAGGTGTTCAGCGGCGCACGCAACTACCTGCTCGAGCTGCCGGCCGTTCCCGGGCCCGGCGCGATCGGCCGGGTGCGCGCCGTCGGGCCGGACGCGACGCATCTCGTCGCGGGCGATTGGGTCTATTGCGATCCCACCTTCCGCTCGCGCGACGACTCTATCTCGCCCGACATCACGCTGCAGGGCTGGAGCGCGCGCGGCGAAGGCGGGCTGCGCCTGCAACGCCACTTCCGCCACGGCTCGTTCGCCGAGCAGACGCTGGTGCCGACCGAGAACGTCAAGCGGATCGGCAGCATCGATGCGGCCGACGCGCCGTCATGGTGCGCGCTCGGCACCTGCCTCGTACCCTATGGCGGCTTGCTGGCGGCGCGGCTGCAGCCGGGAGAGACGGTGCTGGTGAGCGGCGCCACCGGCAATTTCGGCAGCGCCGGCGTCGCCGTTGCGCTCGCGATGGGCGCCGCCTGCATCGTTGCGCCAGGCCGTAACGAGAAGGTGCTGGCCGATCTGGTCCGGCGGTTCGGACCGCGCGTGCGCCCGGTCAAGCTCAGCGGCAACGAAGACGACGATCGCCAACGCATGCGGAAGGCTGCACCGGGGCCGATCGACTGCGTGCTGGATTTGATGCCGCCGTCGGTCTCGACGACCACCGTCCGCGCCGCGATCATGACGGTGCGCCCTTACGGACGGGTCGTGCTGATGGGTGGTGTCGGCATGCAGGGCGGACCCGGGCTCGACCTGCCCTATCCCTGGATCATGCGCGAATGCATCAGCATTCACGGTGTCTGGATGTATCCGCCGGAGGCCACCTTCGGGCTCGTCAACCTCGTCCGCGCGGGCCTGTTGCAACTCGATCAGTTCGAGGTGACGACCTTCGATCTCGATCACGTCAACGACGCTGTGGCACATGCGGCCGCCAATGGCGGGCCGTTCCGGATGACGGTGCTGGAGCCGAACTGAAACGCGTCAGGAATAAGAATCGAGCCACAAGCGCATCAATGCGTCACTCGGCTGGCCGATACCTCAGTCCGGCTGGCCGATTCCTCGGACGTCATCCGGTTCGAGCGGGTCGGACGCGTGCTTTGCCAGCGCGAGCCGTCTGAATTCAGTCGGTGTCACGTCGGTGGCCGCCTTGAAGGCCCGATTGAACGGGCCGACCGACTGGAATCCGGCATCCATGGCGATGGTCAGCACAGGCACTTGCTTTTGCCCGGGGTCGGCCAGGGCCGCCTTGGCTTCATCGATCCGGTAGCCATTGAGGAAGGCATTGAAGTTGCGGTGCCCGAGCCCTTCATTGATCAACTGCCGCAGCCGGTATTCCTGAACGCCGAGCTCTGCGGCCAGCGCGCCGATGGTCAGTCCTTCACGCCGATAGGCGCATTCCACGGTCATCAGCCGCTGCAACCGGCGCAGCAATTCGGCGTCGACCGCGGACGGCTTATCCTCTCCAGGTGCCACAGCACTGGTCTCGCCCGGAACCCTGTCCGTGGTAGGCAGAAACGCGGATGCCTGCTGCATTCTGGCCGCCTGAAACAGGCTCCATCCACTGAGGCTCAGCAGCACCCAGAGCCCAACCGCGTTGGCGATGCTCCAAACGGAGGAGCCGAACGCGGGCCAAAGGCCGTGAAAAAAACCCGCGAGGCTATAGGTCACCGCGCCGACCAGGACGACGGCGCGCAACCGCCGTCGTCCCGCCACCAGGTCCAGGCGCCACGTCGGGAGTATCTGCGCCGCAGCCAAGAGAGCGAGGCCGAGATAGACCAACGACAGCGGTTGATCGAGGTCACCTCTGAGCACGGTTCTTGCGGGCCAGACGTCAAACAGTTGCGCGCCGGGAATGGCGACCAGCAAGGCACCATGCCAGGGCCGCAGCACGAAATCGTCATCGAAGGTCGCGCGCGCCCAGAGCCAGAGCAGGACCGCCCCGCTGCTGGACAGAGCGGCCAGGATCAGGCTCCAATATGGCCATGGCCGCGGAAATCCCGGCGCTGAGGAAATCGCTGATGCCGCGACGGCGACCAGCAGGGCGGCGCTCAGGCGCGCCGGCGTGTCCCTGCGGTCGCGCAGCAACACGCCGGCGATCAGCAACGACAATCCGACGGCCGCGCCCCGACAACCCAGATCGATCGCCATCAACGCGCTGCTGCTCACGATCGCTAGCTGCCGATGATGTCGTGGACTTCCAGCGGCTTGTCGACCTGGCTGAACCATTCCGCCCGGTTGGCGGCCCGGCGGCGGCCGCGCTCGTCGAGCGGCAGCTTGAGCTGGCGTAATAGGCCCATCACCTCCTCGCGCGCGGTGACGTGCCCGAGATTCGGGCGGGTGCCGAGCGTCGCCTCGTCGATGTCGTCGAGCGCCGTCAGCCCGCGCGGGAAGAATTCTCGATAGACCACCCGCTCGGCAAAGCCGTCGACCGAACGGAACCCGAGTTGCAGCGACAGCTGCTTCAGGCCGTCGGCGACCAGCTGCTTGTTGCGCGAGCCGAGCATCGACAGGCGGTTGCGCACCACGATCCAGTCGGTCGAGGCGCCGTCGAGCTGGCGCCGTTTGCGTCTGGTGTCGCGCACCATCTCGGCATAGTGGCTCTCGCCGGTGACCGCGTAGGTCGCGGCATCGACGGTGCCCAGGACGTCGAAATCGAGGAAGCTGTCGTTGATCGGCGTCACCAGCGTATCGGCCATCGAATGCGCGAGCCGCATCAGGTAGCTGTCCGAGCCCGGCGTATCGATGACGATGAAATCATGGGCGCGTTCCACGGCGCTCACCGCCGCCATGAACTGCAGGAATTCGGCGTTCTCGTTCTCCTCGATCTGCATCGTCTCGCCGTACTTGATGCAGTGGTGCGCCGGGAGCTCGAGATCGAGCCCGGAGCGCCGCGCCCAGGCCTGGCGATTATTGATGTAGCGGGTGAAACTTTGCTGGCGGCAATCAAGATCGATGCTGGCGACGCGCTGTCCGGCCTTCAAGAGCGCGACCGCGATATGCAGGGCGGTGGTCGACTTGCCCGAACCACCCTTCTCGTTGCCCAGCACGATGACATGTGCGGAGCCGGACTGACCCTGACTAGCCTGCACCAACATGATTCAAACCCCGGCAATGATCTTCAAATCGCGCACGGCTGCGGTCAAGTGAAATGCATCACCGCGAGAGGAAATCAGTTGCAGCCGTCCTTAATGATGAATCGATCAGGCAAGATGGCTGCGTCGATCGGCGGCATGACTGCGTGATCCACGCGCGTCCGGGATCGGGTAAGGCTGGTCGCGACACGGCGGTTTGCCGATAGCGGTGCGGACTTGGTAAGCTGCGCCACCCGCCGAACCGCAAACATCCCACCCCGATCGCCCACGAGTTGAGACCAGATGCCGAGAAATCCCACCGTCGTCCGTACCGTCCCTGCCCTTCGTCGCGCCGTCGACGCCTTCCGCGCCAAGAAGGCGGCCGTCGCGTTGGTCCCAACCATGGGAGCCCTCCATGACGGCCATGTGTCGCTGGTACGGCTTGCCAAGCGCCGCGCCAAGCGGGTCGTCGTCTCGATCTTCGTCAACCCGACCCAGTTCGCGCCGACGGAAGATTTCGGCTCCTATCCGCGCACCTGGAAGGAAGACGTCGCCAAGCTCGCCGCCGAAGGCGTCGACCTGATCTGGCATCCGGAGGTGAAGGCGATGTATCCGGACGGCTTCGCCACCCGGATCGTGCCGGAGGGTCCGGCCACCGCCGGACTCGAGGATCGCTTCCGGCCGCATTTCTTCGGCGGCGTGGCCACCGTGGTCGGCAAGCTGTTCACCCAGGTCCGGCCGGACGTTGCGATCTTCGGCGAGAAGGATTTCCAGCAGCTCCGGGTCGTCACCCAGATGGCTGTTGACCTCGACCTCGGCGTCAAGGTGATCGGGTCCAAAACGGTGCGCGAACGCGATGGCCTCGCGATGTCCTCACGCAACGTCTACCTCTCGGCGGAGGAACGGCGCACCGCCCCCGAGCTGCATCGGGTGATGAAAGAAACGGCAGGCCGCCTGCGTGCCGGCGAGGACACCGCAACCGCGATGGCCGCCGGCGCCGCGCTGATCACCAAGGCGGGCTTCGTGCTCGATTATCTCGAGGTTCGTCACGCCGCCTCGCTGGCGCCGATCGGTTCGCTGAAGGAAGGCCCGATGCGGATGCTGGTGGCGGCACGGCTCGGCAGCACGCGCCTGATCGACAACATCGCGGTGTAGCCATGCTGGGTTGAGCTTGCTCCCCTGCCGCGACGCAGGGATGATCGCGCCTTTCAGGGGCGGTCGGAATGAACAATCTTTACAGGCTAGGCATTCTTCTCGGTATCGCGCTGCTGACCACCGGCCTGGCGCAGGCTCAGACCCGGCCGCCAGTCGGCGGGGTCAATTCGTCGCCCGGCGCGATGATCTTCTATGTCGCGCATGGCGCACTCGATTCGTGCGGCCCCGGCTGCTCGGACTGGATCGCCGCCGAGGGCGTCGTGCAATGGGACACCTACAAGCGGCTGCTGGCGATCCTCGACCGCCAGGCCGGGCACAAGCTCCCTGTCGTGATCAATATCAAACAGGGGTCCGACCTCACCGTCGCTGCCAGCCTCGGCCGGATCCTGCGCGGTCGCGGCATCGACGCCGCGGTCGCGGCGACCGAGGTCGAGGCCTGCAACGGGAAATCCGACGCGGACTGTTTTGCACTGAAACGCCCTGGCGGCCCGCTGGATGCGAAGGAAAAGCTCTCCGATGTCCCCTGCGAGCTTGCCTGTGTATTGGTGCTTGCAGGCGGCGTGCATCGCAGCCTGCCGCCCGGCAATCGCGTCGTCCTGACCGCCAGAATGGCGATCACCAACCGGCTCGCGCCCAACGTCTCGGACGAGCACCGCGAAAGCCTGACCTCGATCTTCACCGATCAGTTCCGGCGCTATCTCGGCGAGATGGGGATCGATCACGAACTGCTCGACGTCACCGTCAACAGAGCGGGTGGCCGCTATGTCGAAATCCCGGCATCCGAATGGGGCCGGCTGCATCTCGTGACGCAGTCGCAGTGATCCTCGGCAGCCGCCGTCCGATTGCTTACAGCAATCCGATTGTTCAGAGCAATCCGAGGTCGCGCAGCTCGCGGCGCATCGGCTCGGGCATCGATGCCACGCTGGCCGCGCTCGATTTGGTGAGATCTGCCGGCGCAGAGTCCGCGGTCAGATAACGCCAGCCCTGGAACGGCCGCATCGGCCGCGGCGAAACCGCGATCACCTTGGGCTGCATCACCAGCCGGCAGCGTCCGATGCCGTCCTTGTCGCGGAACGGCTCGATGGCGATGATCTTCTCGCGCGCGGCGATCTCGCCGCGGATCACCCAATAGAGCGAGCCGCCGGCAAGGAGCTCCTCCTCGCGCTTCGGCGTCATCCGCGTGATGTGGACGTGACGGAGCGGCAGGCCCTTTTTCTTCGCGGTCGCCATCCGTTCGGCGACCCAGCCCTTGAGTTCCTTGACGGAGTCGCAACCGACGGCGAGCTTGATGAGATGAAGCGGCATGTGCCGGATGTAGCGGCCGGCGCGCGCTTTGAAAAGGGAGCGCTATCCGCGGCGGTGGATATCGGGACTTACTGCGCGAAACAGTGCAATGGCGACGGCTGAGGCCGCCGTCATCGCGCTCATCGTCACGCTTATTCCTGGCCCTCGGCCGCCGCCGGCGCACTCGCAGCGGCGGGTGCCGGCGCGGGCGCGGCGGCAGCCGGCGCGATCTGGACCGGGCGCTTCGCCGCCGGTGGCCGCTTCGGAGCGGCAGGCGGCGCGGCGGCAGCACGGGCGGCCGGCGGCGGAGCCGCGGCACCCGGCTTCGCCGACGGTTCAGGCGTCATGATGCTGACCGGCGGCGTCGACGCCGCGCTCGGGAACTCGGCGTTGGTTGGCCTGCCCGTGGGAATCGACTGCGGCAGCGCCGCGACCAGACCGGCGGCCGACGGCTGGCCAGCGGGCGCGTTCCACGACGAGGCGTAGCGCGTGACCAGGTTCTCGTAGGTGCGCTCGTTCATGTTGGCGATGATCTGATGATTATCGCCGAGCGAGCGGAACGCGGGGCACGCGGTCGGTGTGCAGTGGTCGCGCGCCATCAGCGCGTAGGCGACCAGGCCGTAACGGTCATGCTCGATGGCGCGGCGCAGTGCCTGCAGCTCGGTGGTCGAGTTGCGCTCCGCCGCGGCGAGGTCGCCGAGCGCGGTCAGGCGCGAGACCTGGGCCGCCGCATAGCTGACTGCCGCCGCCGCGGTATCCGATGCGCCGAACAGCACCTTCTCGCAGGCATTGAGAACGGCATCTCCGGCGAGGTCGTCGACGCAGGCCAGCGCCGGCACCGTCTGGCCGGTCAATTGCGCGGTGCGTGTCTCGGCCGGCGACGCCGTTCCGCCCTGCCCGAAGCCGCGGATCGTCGCGGCGACCGCAACCGCGATCGACAGCAGCGTGATGACGGTCAGCGCGCCGTTGGCGACGGATTTTTCCGCGCGCAGCAGCGTGACCAGAACGACCACCCCAAAGAACCCGGCGGCGGCCAAGGTCAGCCACATCGGGAAGGTCGGCGAGCGCCACACCTGATCCAGCGAAGTCCAAGCCCAGTTCATGCGCGATGTCCCTCAACGCAGCGTAAGCACAATCGGCGATGGCCAACGCCGCCACCCCGGCACTCGACCTTCAGCAGAATGTGTCTGCGAACAGGGCCTTTTGACGGCGACGGCGCGGAACCCGCTCCAGCCACCGGCTTGCGCACAACTCCGTCAGGACAGCGCGAGCTGACTCTCCTTGGCCACCCGTTCGAACGCTTCGGTCGAGCTCTTGATTCGATACTGGCAGTCGTCACCATCGGTCGGCAGCAGGCGGATCACCTGGTAGGTGCCGCTCGCGGCGGGGCGCGCCACATTGCTGGCCGTGAAATAGACGGTCTCGCCAATCGAGTACTTATGCTTCAACGCCCTCTCCATTTTCTTAGAGATTGCTGGCTGAGCTGACAGTCCCGATAGCTCTGGCCGGCATTTTGAACCCTGCGGCAACCTAGCACAGGGCAGGGCTCAAAATCCAGCAACATTGGGGCATGGCGAAGGTGCGGTTTTTGCAGGTTTTTCAGGGCGATAGGCAGCAATTTATGTGCCAGCCAGAAATTGCCCGCAGACCCGGCCGAAACCGGGTTCCACCGTCCCTCAGGCGGTATGCGGCAGCTTGCCGTTGGGGCTCGCGCTGTCGACCGCCGTCGGCAGTTGCTGGGCCAGCACCTTGGACAGTTCGTCGACCGGAATGTTGAACTTGGCGGCAAGCTGCCTGACGGTGTCGCTGCCGAGCACCTCCTGAAGCTGTTCGGCCGTGATCGGCAGGTTCTGGCCGGTGCCGATCCAGGATTTAACCTGCTCACCAAGCCCGGCTTGCTGGAGCTTGGCGACGATCGCCGACAATCCGCCCTGCCCGCCATTGCCCATCACCTCGCCGAGCACGACTGGGATCACCGTTGCCCCGAGCTGGCCAAGCATGCCCTTCAGCTCCGGCGAGTTCTCCAGGGAATCCAGAATGCCCATGGTCTAAGTCCTTTCACGACTTGCAAAACCGGTCGTTCGGATTCGACGCCTTCGGCCCCGCGGCGTCAAGCCGCGATCTTTGCCGCCGCTGTCACATTTCGGAAGCGCAAGACGCAGTCAGGCGTCCTCGAATCGATCGATCCGCAGCGTCTCGGCAAGGCCGTCTCGCGTCCATTCCTGGAACGCCGGCAGCGACATCATCGCGTCGACATAATGCTGCGCCTCGACCTTCACCGGGATTGCATAGGTGCGGAAGCGATGCACTACGGGGGCGTACATCGCGTCCGCCCCGGAGAAGGCCCCGAACAGGAACGGGCCCTCTTTGCCGTAGCGCGCATGGCACTCGGCCCAGATCTCCTGGATCCGCGCCACATTGGCGCGCGCATCGTCCGACAGCGCGACAGCGCGGATCGGCCGGTGCAGGTTCATGCCGCACTCGCTGCGCAGCGGCACAAAGCCCGAATGCATTTCGGCCGAGATCGCACGGGCATGCGCGCGCGCGGCGCGATCCGATGGCCACAGCTTCGACTCGGGAAATCTTTCGGCGAGATATTCGATGATCGCCAGCGAATCCCACACCGCGACGTCGCCGTCGATCAGCGTCGGCACCTTGCCGGCCTTGCTGAAGCTCAGGATGCGGTCCTTGTCGGCCTTGTTGTCGGTGTAGAGCGGAATGAAGACTTCCTCGAACGGGATGGCGTTGGCGCGCAGCGCCAGCCAGGGCCGCATCGACCATGACGAATAGTTCTTGTTGCCGATGACGAGCTTGAGCATGTCCGGAGAATCCTGTTGCCACCGCATTTTGCCATAGTGCATTGCACGCGTTCAACCTGTACATGACGCGGAACGCCGCGCGGCGCGGCAGCCGCGCATTGACGGAGGCAGCCGCGCGTTCACGAAGGAAGGCACCATGACCGGCTATTGGGCCGACATCCTGGCCGTCAGCTTCTTCGCGCTGGAATGGCTGGTCTACGCCATCACACTGGAGCACAGCGCCTATGGGCGCGACAGCCTGTCGGCGCGGATGCATGTCTATCGCGAGATCTGGGTGCGCAATCTGCTCAACCGCGAGGCGCGGATGGTCGATATGCAGATCATGGCCAGCTTGCAGAACGGCACCGCGTTCTTTGCCTCCACCAGCCTGATCGCGATCGGCGGCGGGCTGGCGCTGCTGCGCGCCACCAACGACGCGCTCGCGGTGCTCGGTGCATTGCCGGTCAACCTCTCGCCCTCGCCCGCGCTGTGGGAGATCAAGTGCATCGGGCTGATCCTGATCTTCATCTACACGTTCTTCAAATTTGCCTGGGCCTATCGCCTGTTCAACTATGTCGCGATCCTGTTCGGCGCGATGCCGCCGGCCGGCCAGCGCGACACGCCGGAGGCCGAGGCCCACGTGGTCCGCACCACGCGGCTGTTCGAGACGGCGGGCCGGCACTTCAACCGCGGCCAGCGCGCGTTCTTCTTCGCGCTCGCCTATCTCGGCTGGTTCGTCAGCCCCTGGGTGCTGTTCGTCACCACCGCCGCCGTCGTGATCGTGATCTGGCGCCGGCAGTTCGCCTCGAATGCCTGGCAGGCGATGGGAAGCTGACGCTCGTCCCTGCCCTACGACGCGAAGTCGTGCGGCGTGAAGTCGAGGTCGAGCACCTTCCATTCGCCGTAGCGATCCCTGGGCAGCATCGCGTAGGGCTGGCAGGCCTCCAGCGCATCGGTCGCGCTCTTCAGCAACAGCGGCCCCTTGGCCGACGCGCTGGCCTCGATCAGCAAGGGCGATGAGGCGAGCTTGCCGTCGGGCTTCATGAACACCCTGAGCTTGACCCTGACGTCGTCGGCACTGCTCAGCGTCGGCGGCAGCTTCATGCAGCTCTTCAGATGACGGCGGAATTCGGCTGCTACGCTGGAGCCGACGTCGGCCTTCTCGGTCGCCGCCGCGTCGAAATTGTCCTTGCCGGGTCCGGGGCCGGCCGGCGCGTCGGCGGGGGCCTGCACGGAGATATCGGGCGGCAGCCCGAGCATGACGTTGTATTTGACCGAGAGATCAGGTTCGGGCTGCACATAGGCGGGTGATGCCTGCGGAGCCGGTTGCTGCGGCATCGGTGGAGGCGTCGGCGGCGCGGGCGGCACGGCCGCCGCCGTCTGCTGCGGCGACGGGCTGGGCTTGGGCGCCGGTGGCGTCGGCTGCTTCTGCGCGGGCTGCGGCGCGTTCTGTTGCGGCTGAGGTGCAGGCGTCTGCGCGGAGGGCTCCGGCTTGGCGGTGTCGATCGGCTTGTCGAGCGACGGCAATTGCAATTCGGGCGTCGGCGACGGGCTCGGCACCGGTTCGGGCTCGGTCTTGATCTCGGACTTGGCCGCCTCCTGCGGCGTCACGATCTCGACCGGCACCGTGTCAGCGGCGACGGGATCGAACTGATGGACCTCCGAATAAAGGAAAATCAGCGCGAGCAGCATCAGGTGTACGAACACCGACGCCATCAGATCCGCGTTTGGCCGAAACTTCATCCCACTCGATCACGTCGTGATGCTCCCCTGCCCGGCACCATAGCGGGCAATCAGGACCGGCCTCAATCCCATTCTGGTTCGGGCGGCGGATTCCGGCGGGGAGCCACCGCCCATCATCAGCGCGCAGCAACGTCTCAGTAGCACGCGCGGTTGCGTGTCCTGCAGGGCCGGTTGTTGGCTTGCCCGGTCGTTTGCCCGGCCTTCTTGGCACCGGCCTTCGGCGGGTTCTGCTGGGCGACCGCATCAGTCACTAAAAGCGGCGCCGTTACAGCACCCGCGAACAGAATACTCAAGAGAACGACTATGATTTTCATCGAAACCTCCCTTGAAAATGTCGGCCGGGAAAATCGGGCAAAAGAGATCGGCCGCAGCAAGGCGAACGGAAAAGGATTTCGAAGTCAAGGTATTTTGGAACCAGAGATTGCAAGCAGGGCCGAAGACCAGTCAGGCGATGCAGCGGGTCACCCGGTGGCCGGGCAACGCGCCCATGCGCAATGCGCCGACTATCGCGCGTTGCCGCTGCCGATTGCCGAAATCTCGCGCATGTCTTCATCCGACAATTCGAAATCGAAGATGCCGATGTTTTCCTGGAGCCGCTCGAGCTTCGAGGTGCGCGGGATCGCGGACACATTCTGTTGCAGCAACCAGCGCAGGCAGACCTGGGCGGCGGTCTTGCGATAGCGGTCGCCGATCCGCCCCAGCGCACGGTCGCCCTTGACCCGCCCCTTCGCGATCGGGCTGTAGGCGACGAAGCCCATGCCATGGCGCGCGCAGGCTGAGATCACATCGGTCTGGTCGAGATAGGGATGGTACTCGGACTGGTCGCAGGCGAGCGGCTCGGGGCACGCCGCCACGGCCTCCTCGATCAGCGCCACGCTGAAGTTCGACACGCCGATATGCCGCGCCAGTCCCGCCTGCTTGACCCGCGCCAGCGCGCCGAGCGTCTCGGCCAGCGGCACATGCGGATTGGGCCAGTGCAGCAGCAGCAGGTCGACCTCGGTCAGGCGCAGCCGCGCCAGGCTCTCCCTGGCGGAGCGTTCGAGATCCTTTGCCATGAAATGCGTGGTCCAGACCTTGGTGGTCACGAACACATCGTCGCGCTTGACGCCGGAGGCGCGCAGTCCCTCGCCCACCTCGCGCTCATTGTCATAGATCTGGGCGGTGTCGATGTGGCGATAACCGAGCCGCAGCGCCTGCTCGACGATGCGCGCGCAGACCCGCCCGCGCAATTCCCACGTGCCGAGCCCGATCGCGGGGATGCTGGCGCCGTTGCCTTCGACGACTTTCATCCGCCCATTATGCGCGCGTGACGACAGCCTGCCAACTCACGTATCGGTTCCGCAGGCGGTCGCGGCGGGCTTACCGCTCCACCTGATAGCCGTCGGTCAGCGTCTTCAGGAAGGCGATGACGTCGGCTTCCTCCTGCGCCGTCATCGCAGGCGTGTCGCCCAAATGGCGCTCGAACGGCGGATCGCTGACGTCGACATTGCCATGGTATTTCCCCGGCAGGTCGTCGTATTTGCGTACTGTTCCGTCGGCTGCACGGGGATACACCTTCTCCGGATTGGTATCGCGGAAATTATAGAAATCGAGCACCTGCTCGAGGCTGCTAAAGACACCGTTGTGGAAGAAGGCGCGGCGCGTTGCGGTGTTGCGCAAGGTCGGCGTCAGAAACATCCCGCAATATTGCGTCTGCTCAGCGACGTCGGTGCGCTGCGGACCGCAGACCCCGAGATCGAAATAATTGGCATCGGCGTTGCCTGCGAGCGCGGCATTGCGCGGCGCGCCGAGCGCCTCGTACTGATGGTCGGTGAACAGCGGCGGCAGGCCGTCACGGGTCGGCGCCGAGGTATGGCAGCCGGCGCAATTGGCCTTTTCCGGATCGTTGAACAATTGCAGGCCGCGCAGCTCGGTCTCGCTCAGCCGCGCCTTGCCCTCCAGCCAGTAGTCGAACTTGCTGGTGTAGGGATGGAAGCTCACCTCCTCCACCTGATAGCGCGCCACCGCGAACATCGCCTCCGCGACCAGGAGCCGCCTGTTGTCGAAGATGCCGGCGCCGAACAACTCGACGAAGCGCTTGGCGTAGGGCTCGCCGCGCAACTTGTCGGCCACGATGTCGAGGCTGCCGCCATCCATCTCATTGGGGTCGAGCAGCGGCATGATCGCCTGATCCTGCAGCGTGTCGGCGCGGCCGTCCCAGAACAGGCCGCCCTGCGGCACGATGTTCGCCGCCGACGCGGCGGTCGCGGTCGCGGTCTTCTTCGCGCGCGCGGCTTGCTGGCCGATTGCTGCCATCTGCGCGAGGTCGACGACGTTGTCGTCTTCGTCCTTCTCGGGGCCGATGCTGAAATTCGGGTGACGTTCGAGATAGGTCAGCGACGGAACGGCGCGCGCGCCCTGCCGCTGCAGCGTGCGGCCGCCGAGCATCACCGGTCCGTCATTGGGCGGCCCGTAGGCGTGGTCGGGGCTGTGGCAGGAGGCGCAGGACAACGCGCCCGACGACGACAGCGACGCGTCGTAGAAGATCTCGCGGCCGAGCTGCGCCATGGAAGAAAGCGGCGCGACGGGCGGCCGCCTGAGCTGCACCGGGTTCGGATTTGTCCCCGGGAGTCCTTGGGTCTCGACTGCCGCAACGGCGCCGGCCATGGAGAGCAGGCCAGCGCCGAGAAGCCAAAGAGTGCGGCCGTTCATACCAGGTCCAGTGTCGTTAGGGCGCTTTCGCGCAAACTGGGGACCAGTTCGCGCGAGTAAAACGCATCAAGACCGTAAGCAGAGCTTCGGTTCTGACTGGATCAGAACCGAAGAGCTTTAGTGATGATGGTGATCATCCGGCGGGCTGACGATGACCGTGCCGGCCGTCGGATCGAGGAACAGCGCGTCCTGCCGGTACTCGTGGTCCTGGCCGTGGCCGCGATCGAAGTCAAACATGTCAGCGATCGATTCGACGCTGTCGTCGAATGCGCCGCCGCCAAGACGCTGGCCGTGCAGCCAGTTGTCTTCGATGAAGCGAACCACGGAGGCCTGCGAGATGCGGGTGTGGCTGACGAAGTTCCTCTTGGCGAAGGGCGAGATCACCAGGAACGGAACGCGCGTGCCCGGCCCGCAGCGGCCGTTCACCGGCTTGCCGTCGAGGCCCTTCGGCTGCGTCTGCTTGCCGATACCGCGGCCGCACTGGCCGGGACCGTTGATTTGATCGGCGGTCGGATCATACGAGGCGCTGGTCGGCGCAACGTACTGGTGGTCGTACCAGCCGTCGGAGTCGTCATAGGTGATGATGACCGCGGTCTCGCCCCACTCCTTCTGCTTCTGCAGGAAGTTGATCAGCTCGACATTGCCGGCCTGCTCGTCGAGCGGATCGGAGTTGCCGGGATGACCGTCCTGATAGGCCGGCATCTTGATGTAGGAGACGGCCGGGAAGTTGCCGGCTTTCACCGAGGCGTAGAAGTCGTCGAGATCGTAGGCGTGATTGGCCGGATCGACAGTCTTGCTGCCAGGAACGTAGGTGTGGCCGACGGCGTTCACCGAGCTCGGCCGCGCATGGGTCGGGTTGGCGGTCGACTTGTAGTACTGGAACCAGGCGTGATGCGGGATGTAGTCCACGATGGTGCCGTTGACGTTGCTCGAGAAGGTGCTGCGGCCGCAGTTGGTGGTGCCGTTGGTGTTCTTGAGCGTCAGGTCGAAGCCGCCCATGAAGCTGCCCCAGCTGATCTGCTCGGCATTGAGCAGGTCGCCGATGTTCTTGCTGGTCATCAAGACCTGGCTGGTCGTGCTCGAGCAGGAGTCGTAGGCAGGATCGGTATCACCGATCAGCGTCAGGCCGCCCTGGCCATCGGCGATCGACGATGACGTGCCGACGATGTTCTGCGCACCGTTGGTCTGGCCGGAAACCACCTCGAGCGCGCCGGGCGTCGACGGACCAAAGGTGTCGGTCCAGTGATTGTCGCTCATCGCGAAGTTCTGGGCGTAATTCCAGAACGCGGTGACGGTGTTGCCGTCGAAATAACCCATCACCTGCCCGTTGGTGCCGAAGGCGCCGACGCCGCCGGCAGTGCCGCGCCCGGTGAATTCCGGAAACAGATCTTCCTTGCCGTTGTCGACCGCCTGCTGCTCGGGCGTGTAGGAGTGGTTCTGCGAGCGCGTGTTGGCCTGGGTGCGGTCGAGACGGAACGGATTGGTCGCGCCGGTGCCGTTGGCCGGATTGAGGTTCGGGTTGTTGGTCAACAGATTGGCGTTGGCGAGATTGTTCACCTTCGGCGTATGCGGCTTCGCAACGAAGGGAATCGAGCCCGACGGATTCGTCGCCTTCGGGTAGGTCGCGAAGTAATGATCGAACGAGCGGTTCTCGTTGAAGATGACCACGAGATGCTTGATCGGCGTGGCGGTGTGAATGTCGTGCGGATGACGATGATCGCGGTCGTGATCATCCTGCGCGGCGGGAGCGCTGCTCGCGATCGCCGCGGCGACCACACAGAATCCGACCGTTGAAAGGAATTTCGCCTTCACTTCTTGCCCCATTTTTTAAGGATTTATGACGTCAACGTGCGACACATTAGCCAGCGCGCGTAACAGCTCTGTGTCGGTTTTGCGATTGCCGCATCATCGCGACATAATCGTCGCGCGTTCGATTCACGCGGCGGTTGCAGCGCGCGCGAACGGATATTGAATCGATGTCATTGAAGCGATGCCGGCAAGCGCGTCGGCGTTATGCGCAGCCCAACCCTACTATCTTGCTCTCAGTGCCGCATCCGCTACCCGTATGGCTTCCGCCTGGTCATCCGACGCAATAATCGCTTCATAGATGGCCTCGTGAAGCTGTCTGGAGTCGGGAGAGAGGGCAAATGCCAGTGCTGCCGCCGCACGCGCTTTGCGAAATACGAGTAAAGCCTGTGACGACGTGGCGTCAGATTCCCCGCTGAGCTTGAAGTATTGCTCGTCAAACCGCGCGGTTAAGGAGTCGAGCCTCTGCCGCACACCGGGCTGGGCGCTTCCGCCATGACGAAGAAGGACCCGGCCAAACCCGGTGATATCGAATCAAGACGCAGGAGATTCTCCATCACGGAACCTTCAATGGTGTTACGGGAGTTTCTCCAACTCCCTCAATGAGCAATGCGCAGGAGACGTAAATCGGACGTGTGGCGCCAGCCACGCAAAAACACGCTCATCAGATCAATTCATTTTAACTACTTGATATCGTCATATCCGTAGAATTTTGGATTTGACAGAATTTGATTGACCAGCGACTCCGCCTGACTCTCCAGGTCAAGGTGGGTCAGAATCTCGATCATTTTCGATTGATCAACTGCACGGACTGCCTTGTCCCATTCTGCCAACCGGCCAGAAACGACGATCCGTTCGTTCAATGTCATGCCAGCGTAAGGTGATTGCACATTCTGGCTCCGTGAACGCAACTCGTGGCGCGCATGTAAGCGGAAGATCGTCCACTGCCCAACCGTGTCACGAGACTTGCTGCGCCTCACGGGGAATAACATCGGAGCTGCCGAACTGATAGCCCTACTCTTTCATCCCGTGATCGAAGCACTCACGCTCGGGGATTGCGCTGCGGCCCACGGCCGCTTTCGACCTGCGAGAGGATCGCCGACGATCCGGTTGTATTCGTCGGGCTCCTCGATGTTGATGGCGTGGCCGCTATTCGGCATCACCGCGAGCGCGGCCGACGGGATGCTCTGCTTCATCAGGATGCCCGGCAGCAGGCACGGCCAATCCGCGTCGCCGGTGATGATCAGCGTCGGCACATTGATGCGCTTCATCTCGTCGACCAACGTGTAGAGCGACGGACGCTCCTTCCACCCCGGGTGCGGTCCCGCCGAATTGCCAATTACTGAGTTGCCTGATGTCAAGCCCCGGAGAAGGCGTCTTCAGTTTTTCCGAATTTGCTCTTGACGCGGACCCCAACTCACCGGTCTAATGCCGCCGTCTCACCCGATGAGGGGCGCTCGCGATCGTCACGAACGTTGCGGTGAGATGCGGTGGACGCCGATTGCGCAACTGACGAGGACGCAAGAGGCGGACGGCGAAGTCGTGCAGGCCTGACGCCCTAGCGGCAGTGTCCTCTCGTAAAGCGCGCAAGCGTTTTTGCGAGGGCGGTGACAAGCAAGCCCGGTCTCGCCGGGGCGAGCACGTATAAGCCGTAAGCCATCGCGCAGGGAAAGCCGGAGTTCCCGGTTACACCTGTGGTCCTACCTCCGGTGCTTTTTGTTGCACCGGACCCATGGGTGCGATCGGCACCCGGCTTTCCCTGCGCCCTCTGTGTGAGATGAGGGCGGAACGAAGAGCAAAGCTCGGACAGAACATGTCGCGAGAACGCGAATGTGTGAATCACAACTCGCGCAACACACTCAATGTCGTCCCGGCGCAGGCCGGGATCCATAACCACAAAAGTCTATTGTTGAGCGTCGCTGGAACGACGAGTCCCGTTCACTACAATTGCTGCGGCGTATGGGTCCCGGCCTTCGCCGGGACGACACTGAAATTGTGGCGCATATGCGCAATCAATTGGTTGAGGACGGAGCCCGCCGTATCAGTTCAAGCCGCCGTCGGCTCGCTCGACAGCGCCGCGAACACCGTTTCCGGCGAATGGGCGATCACGGCGAGCAGCGCGCGGGCGGGGCCGCGCGGGGCGCGCTTGCCCTGCTCCCAGTTGCGGATGGTTTCGACGGGCACGCCGAGCTTGGCGGCGAATTCGAGCTGGGTCAGTTGCGCGCGGCGGCGCAGATCACGCACGACCAAGGCGCGCACCGCCGGTTGCGAGGTTGCGGGCGACATGGTCGGCACCGCCGGGTGTGCGGGCACGAGCGGGACTTCCTGTCCGTCGCGCAGTTCGACGATCCGTCCGTCCGCCTTGAGCCGCAAGCGCTGCATGATGGCCCCCGTGATGGCCCCTTGGAGATGGAAGCATCATCCGCGAACCCCGTTAAGGCGCGATTAACGATAAACCAGCCGGCTGGCGCTGGCCTATTTCAGCCCGAACCACAGCGTGGCGATGCCGAGGAACGAGAAGAAGCCGACCACGTCGGTGACGGTCGTGACGAAGGTGCCGGAGGCAACCGCGGGGTCGGCCCGCACCCGATCCAGCACGATCGGAATCAGGATGCCGCCGAGCGCGCCGGCGACCAGGTTGCAGATGATCGCAAGCCCGATCACAAGGCCAAGACCGGGGATCTTGAACCAGGCCACCGCGGCGATGCCGGTGATCACGGCAAAGGCGATGCCGTTGACGAGACCGACCATAGTCTCGCGCAAGACGACACGCATCGCGTTCGCCGATCCGAGCTCGCGCGTGGCAAGCGCGCGCACCGCGACCGTCATGGTCTGGGTCGCGGCATTGCCGCCCTGGCTCGCCACGATCGGCGCCAGCACCGCGAGCGCCACCATCTTCTCGAGCTGGCCCTCGAACAGGCCGAGCACCGACGAGGCCAGGAACGCAGTGGCGAGATTGACCAGCAGCCAGTTGAAGCGGCCGCGCGCGATGGTCCAGACCGTGTCGGACAGCTCTTCGGGATGGGTGACGCCGCCCAGCGCCTTGAGGTCCTCGTCGGCCTCCTCCTCGATCACGTCGACGACGTCGTCGATGGTGATGACGCCGACCAGCCGGTCGACGGTATCGACCACGGGAGCTGCGACCAGATTGTACTTGCCGAACATCCGCGCGACCTCTTCCTGGTCCTCCAGCGCGGAGACGCGGCGACGGTCCTCGTCGATCAGGTCCTTGACCGGGACCGGGCGACGGGTGCGCAGCAGCACGTCGAGCGGCACGGCGCCGAGCAAGTGCTTGTCGGCGTCGACGACATAGATCTCGTAGAAGCGGTCCGGCAGATCGGGCGTGTCGCGCATGTAGTCGATCGCCTGCCCGACATTCCAGTCCGGCGGCACCGCGATGAACTCGGTCTGCATCCGCCGGCCGGCGGAATTCTCCGGGTACAGCAGGCTGCGCTCGATGTCCTCGCGCTCGGCCGCCGGCAGCTTCTCCAGGATCTCTTCCTGGTCCTCCTCGTCGAGGCTTTCCAGGAGCTCGACGGCGTCGTCGGATTCGAGTTCGCGGACGCCCTCCGCCACCGTCTCCGGCTCGAGCTCCTCGAGGATCTCCTCGCGGACCGTCTCGTCGACCTCGTTGAGCGCCGAGAAGTCGAAATCCGTGCCGGTGATCTCGACCAGGGTGACGCGGTCGTCCGGCTCCAGCGCCGCGATCAGGTCGCCGAGATCGGCCTCGTGCAGTTCCGCGACCACCTCGCACAGCAGCGGCCGGTCCGCGGCGTGAATGGCCCGGGTGACCTCCGCGACGAATTCAGGGCGCAGCTCGCCCTCCTCGTCCCGCATCGGCATCCGGGCCAGCGGGTCGGTCTCGGCGGGTTCGGCAACGTCGAAATTCTCGGCCATGCCGTGTTTCGCCGGTTTGACAGGAGGGGAAAAACTGCTCTGATGAGTGCGGAACGGATTACCTAATCGGCGGTGCCCAGTGCAATGAGAAATATTGCAATGAGAAATATGTCGAGCGGCCAACGGTCAATCCTGAACGTCGTCGCGGCGCTGATCGCCCTCGCGCCGGCTGCGCTGATCGCCTCCGCGCAGGCCGCCGAGTGCCAGCGCAACGACGCGCTCGGCACCTCGCGTGTGCTCGAGGTCGATCCTGCGACCTATCCGCGCGTCGGGCTGAAGAGCTTTCCGCAGACCCTGCCGCTGCGCGACGGCGAGATCGTGCTGACCTTCGACGACGGCCCGACGCCGGGCACCACCGACAAGGTGCTGGCGGCGCTGGCGAGCGAATGCGTGCGTGCCACCTTCTTCATGGTCGGCCGCAACGCGGCTGATCATCCCGATATGGTCCGCAAGGTCGCGCGCCTCGGCCACACCATCGGCTATCACACCTGGGACCATCCGCATCTCAACAAGCTCCCGTTGGACCAGGCCGAGGCGAACATCAATCGGGGGATAGAAGCGGTCGGCAAGGCCCTGCGCGGAACCGAGAGCACGACCCCAAGCACGCCGTTCTTCCGGTTCCCGTACTTCGAGTCGACGCCCACCCTGCTGAATCACCTGGAAAAGCGCGGTATCGCGGTGTTCGGAGCCGATTTCTGGGCCAGCGACTGGGTCAAGATGTCGCCCGAGGAGGAACTCAAGCTGCTTACCGGGCGGCTCGAAGGCCACCGCAAGGGCATTATCCTGCTGCATGACGCGCAAATGCGAACAGCCGAGATGCTGCCGGCCTTTTTAAGGTATCTGCGTGAGCATAATTATCACGTCGTCCACATCGTCCCGGCGGCGATGAAGACCGTGTCCGACCGGTCACATTGAACCCGGAACCAGAACTGGATTACAGACCGTTAAGGCGGCGTTCATGGCGCCATACCTAAGGATTCGTCAGTGCGTTTGGAATGCGGCCGAATTTGATGATTGCGAACGTCCTGGTGACTATCCGGAAGCGGTCGCGGACCGTGATCGGCGCGGCGCTGCTCGGCTGCTGCTTCATGGCGCCGCAGGCCGTTCGCGCTGCGGATTGCCCGGGTAACCCCAACGCACTCGGCACCTCGCGAACCCTCGTCGTCGATCCCATGGAGCATCCGCGGATCGGCACCATGCAGTATCCGGAGACACTGCCGCTCGCCGATCACGAGGTGGTGCTGACCTTCGACGACGGCCCGCTGCCGAAATACAGCAACCAGGTGCTGGCGATCCTCGCCAGCCAGTGCGTCAAGGCGACCTTCTTCACCATCGGCTCTCAGGCCCGGTTCAATCCGGAGGGCGTGCGCAAGCTGATCGCGGCCGGACATACCGTCGGCACGCACAGCCAGAACCATCCTCTGACGATGAACAAGATGCCGCTCGAAAAGGTGAAGCAGGAGGTCGACGACGGCATCGCCTCGACCCTGGCCGCGCTCAACGGCGACAAGAGCAAGCTCGCGCCATTCTTCCGGATTCCCGGCCTGATGCGCGCCGAGATCCCGGAAGCCTACCTGGCCTCGCAGGGCATCCAGGTGTGGAGCGCCGACTTCCCGGCTGACGACTGGCGCCACGTCTCGCCGCAGCGGGTCTATGATCTTGCGATCCAGCGCATCGAGGCCAAGCACAAGGGCATCCTGCTGCTGCACGATATCCAGCCGCGCACGGTGGCAGCGCTGCCGCGAATCCTCAACACGCTGAAGGAGCGCGGCTACCGCATCGTTCATGTGGTCCCTGCAACGGCGGACCGCCCGGCGACACCGACCGAGCCGCAGCAATGGTTCATGCATCCGCCGACCGAGACGGTGGCGATCACGCGCTGGCCGAAAATTCCGAACTTCGTGTTCACGGCGACCCGGACGCTGCCTGCACCTGTCTTTGCAGACATGGACTGGCGCGACGCCGACATCCTCGATCACGCGCAGCGCAGCCGAATAGCGGGGCCTGTCCGCACGCTGTGGCCGCAGCCGCAGCTCGCGCAGCTGGCGGCGGTCTCGACATTGCCGATTCCCTCGTCCGACGTGTTTCGTGTTCCCGAAGCGCTGGACCTGACCCTGCTCGCGACGCGATCGGCGGCCAGTCGCCGGATCGCGCAACGTCCGACAATTGCCCCGGGCGCCGTCGGACCGCGCGCGCAGGCGATCTCCGCGCGCCAGGCCAGGCATCCGAAGCAGGCCGCGCATCAACCTCCCGCTGCGGCTCACGGCAGAGCCCACGCCGCGCCCGGACACGCCGCGCCGCCGGCTGCGAGCAATGCCTCGGTCCGCCTCGCCAAACGCAACCCACGCGCCGAAGCGTCGGCCGGCAAGCGCGTGGCCGACTGAGGAACTAACTGGCGACGATCTTGGCGACGCAGAGCAGGATCACCAGCGCCAGGAAGAAGATGTCGATATAGGATTTGATCTCGCCGGCATGCCTGAGCTCGGTGACACCGGCGACGATCTGCCGGCGCGAGGCGGTCGCATTGGGCCCCTCGCCGGCCGCCGCTGCCAGCCGCCGCGTCTCGCCTTCGAGGCGCTCGATGCGCTGGAAGAAGGTGAACGAGCGCAGGCCCGAGAATGCATGCATCGCCGCATAGACCAGAATCAGGATCGCGACCGTCGCGCGCTGCTCGTACTTGTCGAGCAAGTTCAGCGTGAAATAGACCAGCCCCAGGAACACGAAATTGGAGAGGACACGGTAGGCGTAGCTAGCAAAGATCATCAGGCGCTCCGGGTGGGGCAGGCTTTACGGCCGCGCACCCGCGAAACTACCCGCGCGGTGTTACAGGATCCCGTCGGCCGGCACCTCCGCATCACCGGCCGGCTCCCGATCCGGACGCCACGCCGGCATCGCCGGCGTGCAGTCCCTCATCGAAAAATCCAGCGATTTCAAGGATCAGCTGAGGTGTGGTGCGCTCGGAGGGACTCGAACCCCCACGGTGTTACCCACTGCCACCTCAAGGCAGCGCGTCTACCAATTCCGCCACGAGCGCTAAGGATGTCGGATGGAACCCTAAGGCGCCGCCGCATCGACGGGGCGATGTAACAAATCATGCATGCAGGGACAAGGCGCTAAATGCGAGAATTAACTGCGAACTCCGGGAGATTTCGGCAGCATTTGCTTGACCTCGACCGCAATCCTGTTGCGGTCGACCAGCACCACGCCGCTGGCCACCGGCAGGTTGTTGGCGAGGATCTTGACCTCGTCGGCCTCGGTGGCATCCAGTTCGATGATGGCGCCGCGGGACAGCCGCATGACCTGATGAATCCGCATGGTGGTCGTGCCGAGGACCACCATGAGATCTACGCTGACTTTATCGAGGGTGGGCACTTATGAACCGCCGAACCGGAACTAAATTGTGCATTCACCTGACCACGTTAGGGTTAGCTAATGGTTAACGACCGCCAAAGCCTCGATTTGACGACCTTTGCGCGCCCTTCGGGCGGCGGCGCGGTCGAATGGCGGATTTCGGACGGCCCGGTGCCCTACCCCGATTCCCTCGCGACGATGGACGCAAGGGTGGCGGCGATCGCGGCCGGCGAGGCAGCCGAGCTGGTGTGGCTGCTCGAGCACCCGCCGCTCTACACCTCCGGTACCAGCGGCAAGGCCGATGACCTGCTCGCTCCGCGCTTTCCGACCTTCCAGAGCGGCCGCGGCGGCCAGGTCACCTATCACGGCCCGGGCCAGCGCGTTGCCTATGTGATGCTCGACCTCAAGCGGCGCCGGCCGGACGTGCGCGCCTATGTCGCCTCGCTGGAGGAATGGATCATCCGCACGCTCGCCGCCTTCAACGTCCGCGGCGAGCGCCGCGAAGACCGCGTCGGGGTCTGGGTACGGCGCCCGGACAAGGGACCGGGCTTTGAGGACAAGATCGCCGCGATCGGCGTCCGGCTGCGCCGCTGGGTCTCATTCCACGGCATCGCGATCAATGTCGAGCCGGAGCTCTCGCACTTCCAGGCGATCGTGCCCTGCGGCGTGGTCGACCCACGTTACGGCGTCACCTCGCTGGTCGATCTCGGGCTGCCGGTCACGATGGCCGATGTCGACATCGCGCTCCGGCACACCTTTTCCGAGGTGTTCGGCGACAGCGCGGCGCGCCTGCCGGAAGCGACGGCGCTGTGACCTGATGCGCAAGTGGTTCCTGGTCGCGTTGATCGTTCTGGCCTCCGCAAGCCTGGTCTATCGCCTGCTGGACACTCCGGTCGAAAAACTTCGACAGAACGCAACACTGCAGCGCGTGCAGGATTTCATGACGCGTCATGGCAGCGAAAAGCCGGTCGCTTTCGTCGGCGACAGCCTGGTCGAAAGCGCCAGCTTTTCGCCTGCGATCTGCGGACGACCCGTCTTCAACGCGGGTTATGCCGGTGCGATCGCTAGCGGCGTGCTTCAACTGGTCAAGGAGTTCGAGCGCATCAAATTTTCCCCGGGCATTGTCGTGATCTCGGTCGGCGTCAATGACAGCCTCGTGGTCGACCGGCGTCCCTTTGCCGAGTCCTATCAGGAGATCGTACAGCGGGCCGGCGCGCATGGCGCCAAGGTCTTCCTCGTGTCGCTGGCACCGATTGCCGGATCGGGCGTGCTGGCAAATGCCATCGACCGGTCGCGCTTCGCCGACATCGACCGGGTGATACGGCAGACCGCCCGTGATCGTTCGATCCCGCTCATCGATGTCGGCACGTTGCAGACGCAGGCGAGCCCCCAGGTCGAGGACGGCATCCATCTCAGCGCAGATGGCTATGCCGCCTGGACCGGCACGATCGAGAGCACAATCGGCGGGCAGTGTCCTTGAGGCGCGCGCCAGCCGGACAACTGGCAATCATGCCGCTGCTTGCTGCGGCGCGACCTCGAGCTTGCCGGCAATGTAGCGGCGCTCCTGGGTCAGGCCGCCGAAGCCGTAGGCATCGCCCTTCACCTCGTCGACATGGGCGTAGCTCTCGGTGTGGAGCGGGCCGAGCAGTTCGCCCATCCGGCTGAACAGCGCGGCGAGATAGGCCGCCTTCTCGTCCTTGGTGTTGGTGCCCTCCGTAACGTGGATGTCGAGCCAGTAGCTCGCGAGCCCCTGCTCGGCGAGCGACTTGCCACCCGCGAACCAGTCGGCGGCATCGGCCGACTTCACGATGATGGCGGTGACCTTCGGATCCTTGTGCAGGATCCCTGCGGTCAGGTCTGACACCGCAGCGGCGATATCGGACTTCAGCGACGGCCTCTCGCGCGAGGTCGCATAGGTGACGGTGATGAGCGGCATGATCGGTCTCCTTGAATTCGGTTGGCGCGGGTCAACCGCGCCTCCCCTAGCTAGACCTTTCGCCATCATCTTGGTATCTTATCTAGATGGATAGCAATGATAACGATTGTTGATCATCAATGACGACGCTCGATATCGATACCGTGCAGGCCTTTCTCCTCGTCGCCGAACTGCAGGGCTTTACCCGCGCCGCCGAGGCGCTCGGCACCACCCAGGCGGCGATCAGCATGAAGTTGCAGCGGCTCGAAACGCTGCTCGGCAAGCGGCTGGTCGAACGCTCGCCGCGCGCGGTGCGGCTGACCGCCGACGGCGCCGCCTTCCTGCATCATGCCCGCGCGCTGATCGAGGTACATGACCGTGCACTCTCCGGCGAAAAACCAACACGGCAGCAGCTCACGCTCGGGATCAGCGACCACGCCGCAGGTCCGGAGCTGGTGCCGCTGCTGGAGCGGCTGCACGCAATGGCCTCGCAGCTCGCCCTCGCCGTGACCATCGGCTTCTCACGCGAAATGCTCGACGCCTACGATGCCGGCGAGCTCGATGCTGTGATCGTGCGCCAGGAAGGCAGCCGGCGCGGTGGCGAGAAATTGACCGAGGACGAATTCGGCTGGTTCGCCACCAAGCGCTTCGTGTGGCCGCGCGGCGAAGCCTTGCCGCTGGCGACGCTCGCGCCGCCTTGCGCGGTACGCGCCTTGGCGGTCCGGGCGCTGGACAAGGCCGGCATCGCGTGGACCGAGGGCTTCGTCGGCGGCGGTGTCACCGCGGTGGTAGCCGCCGCACTCGCAGGGCTTGCGGTCGCGCCGCTCGTCCGCCGGATCGCGCCGCCGGGCCTGATCGACATCGGACCTGCGCACAGATTGCCGCGGCTCGGCATGTCAAAAGTGATGCTGCATTCGAAGGTCAGCGACCCCGCCAAGTTGGCCGCATTGCGGACCCTGGCCGCGACGTTCCGCAGCGTGGCGTCTGCAGCGTAGTGCGGGCACTGCTCTGCGGCATCACGAAGAATGCTCGGCGGCTTCCAGCTCTCGCACGACAAACCAGTAGGTCAGACCCGCAACGAATCCGGCTGCGACGAACAGACAGACGAGTCCTGATGTCCAGACGGCCGGAGACCGCAGCAGCACCGTGATGCTGAGCGCGCCGATCGCAGCGCCTGCGCCGGCGAAGAACCCTGCGGATCGGATCCGGAGCTCTTCGCTAAGCCAGATCGCGATCGCTGCGGGAATCGCGGTCAGCAGGCATGTGATGACGAAAACCAGGAATGAGGGAAGCAGAAGCGCGATGACGCCTCCCAGCAGCCTGATGATGTCGCCGCCGGATGCGACCATCAGGAGGGTCTGGGCAACGCCAGAGAGAACCGCAGTTGCGGCTCCGCATCCGGCGAACCAACCTCCGAAAGCATGGGAACAGCTGCTTGACATGCCGCCCTCCTCACAGGATCGCATCGAACGCGCTACGCAAGGTTTCGTGCCGGAACACAAAACCGTTGCTCAACGCCTTGTTCGGCAGCACCCGCTGGCCGCCGAGCAGCAGCTCATCGGCAAAATCGCCACCGACTGCGCGGAGCAGCGCGGCAGGGACACGGAAGATCGCGGGCCGGTGCAGGCGGCGCCCCAGCTCCTCGGTGAATTTCGTGTTGGTCACCGGGATCGGCGCGGTCGCGTTGACAGGGCCGGACAGTTCGGGCCTCGCGATCACATGCGCGATCAGGCGCACCAGATCGTCGCGCTCGATCCACGACATCCACTGCTTGCCCGAGCCGAGCGGACCGCCGAGACCGAACTCGAACGGCGTCAGCATCCGCGTGATGAAGCCGCCGTCGGTGCCGACCACGAGACCGATCCGCAAATAAGCCACACGCACGCCGTGATCGGCAGCAGGCCTGGCCGCATTCTCCCACGCTTCGCACAGCTCGTGACTGAAGCAGGCGTGGGATTTCGCCGATTCCGTCAGCACCTGGTCCTGCCAGAGCCCGTACCAGCCGATCGCCGAGCCGCTCACCAGCACCGACGGCTTGCGCTCGAGGCGCGCGATCAGCCTGACGACCTCCGCCGTCATGTCGATCCGCGAGGCGAGGATCTTCCGCCGCTTGGCCTCGGTCCACAGGCCATTGCCGATCGGTTCGCCCGCGAGATTGACGATGGCGTCGATCCCTGAGTCGGAAGGCAACTGGTCGAGGCTCGTGATCAGCGTCACCGGCGGCGCCAGCATCTCGGCCTTCGCGGGGTTGCGGATCAGCGCGATGACCTGATGGCCTGACGCGGTGAGGCTTGCGACCAGGCGGCTGCCGATGAAGCCGGTCGCGCCGGTGACGAGCACGGTCTGCCGCGCCGGCAATTTCTCAACCAGCGTCGTGGCCGGCACGCTGGCCATCCGTCCGAGGCGTCTTGCCGCGGCGAAGTCTCGCGCACCGAACAGCGCAGCGCCGAAGGCTACGGCCGTCGCGAACAGACTGAGCAGACCCGCAGAGGCTGGCGCGACGGCCGTCGGCAGCATTGCCCAGCCGATCAGGACCGGCACCAGCAGCACCAGGATCGCGCCATAATTGATCGCCAGCAGCGTATGGTTGATCCGTTCGCTCGGCGGCAGCTTTCGGCTCAGATCCTCCTCGACGAAGTCCATCAGCGTGATGACGACCTCGACGACCAGCACGGCCATGACGGCGATCGCAAAAATGCCGTGCACCTCGAGCCAGCCGAGCACCAGGAACAGCAGCGCGTAGAGCATGTTCCGCACACTGTGCAGCTGCAGCTCATGGCGCTGCGACGGACGCCAGGCCAGCCGCTCGGTGAATTCGTGGTGATAGAAGGTGTCGAACGCCCCCATCGCGATCTGGATGGCGACGAGCGTCCAAAGCAGCGGCGTCATGACGAGGCCTCCCTGAACACGGCGGACTGACGGATCAGCCGGCCCAAACGCGGGTGGATGATCTCGAGCGTGAAGCGGAAGTCGCCGCAGCCGAGATCGGAATGGGTCACGGTGAGAGCGCCGGGCGTGAGCCATTCGGGCAGCTGCAGGCGAAACGGGCCGAACTGCAGCGAATAGCCGACGCTGCGAAACACTAGCGCCTCGTGCTCGACCGCGATCCGCAGCGCCATGCTGACGCCGAAGCCGACATACTCCTCGAGGCCGGTCGGACCGGCAAAACGCTTGGCGGAATGAATCACCTGCGGGAAGCCGTCGCGGCGCGCGCAGATGCGGGTCCAGATCTGGCCGCCGCTTGCCGCATCCTCGGTGACCGTGACGATCATCGGCACGCCGGTCTCGGTGCCGGTTGGAAGCGGACCGCCGATCAGCCGTGCGACCTGTGCCAGCCACCAGCCGGCGCGGCTGCTCGAGGCTTCCTCGACCTCGCCGACATAGACGACGGTGTTGCCGTCCTCGAAGCGTTTCGAAAAACGCCGCCAGATCGCAACCGGCAGGCGGCCCCAATCCTCATCCGGCAGCAATGCGCGGAAGCGATGGTCGTCGAGCAGTTTTGTATCCGGGACCGGCGATGTCTTGAGGCTGGATATCCTTGCTGACGCCATCGCACACTCCCGTTACGCCGCCGCCTCTATTTGGCCCTGCCTGTGGGCAGGAAACTTACGATCTTCTCGCCGAGCCTGATCAGCGCGACCAGCCGCGGCCGCGGCACGTTCAGCATTTGCGTGTACCAGCGGTCGACGAGCTCGGTGAATGTCAGCATCTCCTTCAGCCGCTTGCTGGCGAGCGGACTGATGGCGGGATCGTCGGCCGCGTCGGAGACGCAGGCGCGCAGCGCCGCCAGCGCGGGATCGATCTCGCGCTCCTTGCGCCCGGCCGCGATCTTGGCCGCGACCTCCCAGATATCGGCCTCGGCCTCGAAGTGGTCGCGACGGTCGCCGAGGATCGGCACCCGCCGGATCAAGCCCCAGGACAACAGCTCCTTGATCGAATTGGAGACGTTGGAGCGCGCCATGCCGAGGGTGTCGGCGATGTCCTCCGCGGTCATCGGCGCTTCGGCAAGATAGAGCAGCCCGTGGATCTGGCTGACCGAACGGTTGACGCCCCATTCGTCGCCCATGTCGCCCCAATGCAGGATGAAGCGCTCGACGACGGCAGGCAGTTTTTTCTTGGCGGTTATTTCTGTCATGACAGAAATATCAGACCATTCGGAGCGGAAGTCAAGAGCCGCCGGCGCCGCTCGTGAGGGGGGCGCGCGACCCGGAAGGCCACCCTGTGTGACGCACCGGTGAGTGCACTTGATCGTGGGTGACGCGTTTTCCTTTGTGGTTGCCGAGGTCTTCGGCCAAGCTGATCGGGGTGGACCATTTTGGGCCGTAGACCGGGCTCTCGATGTGAGCCGGCTTCACGGCCGCCAGGGAGATCGCCGATGCCAGCGTCAGACGAGGAGTTCGTCGGGTCCATTCCAGAGCTTTACGACCGGCTGCTGGTGCCGATGATCTTTGAACCCTATGCGCGCGATTTGGCTCAACGCGCGAAGGCTCTTGGCCCGCACGAACTGCTCGAGACGGCCGCGGGCACCGGCGCCGTCACCCGCGCACTGTCGTCGGCGCTCGGCCGCGCCACGAGGATCACAGCGACCGACCTGAATGAACCGATGCTCGAACGGGCGAAATCGCGGATGCCGGACGCGACCGATATCAGGTGGCGGCCGGCCGACGCCCTCAACCTGCCGTTCGACAATGCGAGCTTCGATGTCGTCGCCTGCCAGTTCGGCGCGATGTTCTTCCCCGACAAGCCCAAGGGTTACTCGGAGGCGCGTCGTGTCCTGAAGCCGGGCGGCCGCTTCCTGTTCAACATCTGGGATCGCATCGAAGACAACGAGTTTGCCGACGTGGTGACCCAGGCATTGGCGGAGGTCTTTCCAGCCGATCCGCCGCGATTCCTGGCACGCACGCCTCATGGGCACTATGCGGTCGACCCGATCCGGGCAGATCTTGCGGCCGCGGGCTTCAGCAAGATCGAGATCGATACCGTCCGGAAGCAAAGCCGGGCGAATGCGCCTCGCGATCCGGCGATCGGTTTTTGCCAGGGTTCGCCCTTGCGCGGCGAGATCGAGGCGCGCGGCGGGATCGGCCTTGATGCTGCGACCGAGCACGCCGCAGCAGCGCTCGCGCACCGCTTCGGCAAGGGCGCGATCGAAGGCCGCATTCAGGCGCTGGTGATTTCAGCCGTCGCGTAACAACGTGCTTCAGACCGTCGGCAGGACCGAGAACCGCTCCCCTGCCCGGCGCTGGTTCAAAAGATCGGGATTGACCGCCGTAGCCTGCACGGCATCGACGCGCGCAGAGAACGGACCGCGGTTACATGCTGCGATCATGTCGGTGACGACGTCGTCAGCTCCGGCAAACACCGCCTCGACGCCGCCGTCGCGGCGGTTGCGGACCCAGCCTTCGAGGCCGCGCGAAGTCGCCTGCTCGTCGACCCAGGCGCGGTAGCCGACGCCCTGGACACGGCCGCTGATGGTGACGTGGCGGATCACGCCGCTCATTTCTTCAGACCGAGGAACTCGCCGCTGCGCGCCTTGGTCTCCGCCTCGCGCATCACGCGGCCGGTCAGTTCGGGAGAGGCGATGCCTTTGAGGTTCTTCGGCGAGGTGCCTTCGCGCAGCGCCTTCAGCGTCTCGTAGACGGCCTGGGTAGCGGCGGCGAACGGCGCATGGCCCTGCAGCGCGATCCTGACACGCTGACTGGTCAGATAATCCAGCGCGGTCATCTCCTCCGGCGCGCCGCCGAGCACGATCGGCAACGTCGTCGCGGCCGAAAGCGCCTCCAGTTCGCCGCGCGACTTGATGCCGGTGAAGAACAGGCCGTCGACGCCGACCGCCTCATAGGCCCTGGCGCGTGCAATCGCATCGTCGAGACCAGCGATCGAGACGGCGCCGGTCCGGCCGAGGATCACGAGCGACGGATCGCTGCGGCCGTCGAGCGCGGCCTTCATCTTGCCGACGCCTTCCTCGAGCGAGATCAGCTGCGTCTTGGCCTGGCCGAACGCCTGCGGCAGCAGCGTGTCCTCGATGGTGAGGCCGGCGGCACCTGCGGTTTCCACTTCCCGGACCGTGCGGCGGACATTGAGCGCATTGCCGTAGCCGTGGTCGGCATCGACAAGCACCGGCAGGCTCGAAGCACGCGACATCCGGCGTATCTGCTCGGCGAACTCGGTCAGCGTGATCAGCGCGATATCGGGATCGCCGAGCACGGCGAGCGAGGCGACCGAGCCACCGAACATGCCGAGTTCGAACCCGAGATCCTCGGCAATCCGGATCGAGGTCGCGTCATAGACCGAGCCCGGGCGAATGCAGGTTGACCCACTCAGAATCGATCGCAGTGCTTCGCGGCATTTGCGGAAGGCCATGGTGTTTTCTCCATCCACGTCATTGCGAGGAGCAAAGCGACGAAGCAATCCATTCTTGTTTGTGAGGAGAAATGGATTGCTTCGCTGCGCTCGCAATGACGAGGCAGTTGCTCTTGCTAAGCGAACTCCAGGATCAGCGCATCGACCGCGAGCGTGGCGCCGGCGGCGGCGTGGATCTTCTTGACCGTGCCGTCGCGCTCGGCGCGCAGCACGTTCTGCATCTTCATGGCTTCCACGACCGCCAGCGTCTCGCCGGCCTTGACCTCCTGGCCCTCGGCCACCGCGATCGACACCACGAGACCGGGCATCGGGCACAGCAGCTTCTTGCCGGTGTCGGCCGCCGAGGTCACCGGCATCAGCCGCGCCGACGTCGCCTCGGTCTCGGTGAAGACGTAGACCGGCACCTCATAGCCCTGATGCGCGAGCCGGAAGCCGTTGTTGATGGCCCGCACCTGCAAGGCGACAAAATTGCCGTCGATGGTGCCTTGCCAGACCGGCTCGCCCGGCGCCCAGCTCGACACGAGGTTGTGCGGATTGCCCGGCAGGCCGTCGGCGCCGATGAAGCGCACCGCGATGGCGTCATCCTCGCGCGCGACGTCGAGCGCGATCTCGGCGCGGTCGAGCCACACCGCGCGGCGGCGCTCACGCTGCACCACGCGGCCACCCATCTGGCCGGAAATCTGCCGCTTGCGTTCGCCCAGCACGTGATCGATCGCAGCACCGACCGCGGCCAGCCGCCGCGCGATCTCACCCTCGGGCGCGCGCGCCGAAAACCCCTTCGGGAATTCCTCGGCGATGAACCCGGTCGAGAGCCGGCCCTCGCGCCAGCGCGGGTGGTTCATCAAGGCCGACAGGAACGGAATGTTGTGCCTGATGCCGTCGACGTAGAACGCATCGAGCGCGGTCGCCTGCGCCTCGATCGCGGCCGCGCGCGACGGGGCGTGGGTGACGAGCTTGGCGATCATCGGATCGTAGTGGATCGAGATCTCGCCGCCTTCCTGGACGCCGGTGTCGTTGCGGATGGTGATGCCGTCATGGCTGGCCTCGGCCGGCGGACGGTATTTCACCAAGCGGCCGATCGACGGCAGGAAGTTGCGGAACGGATCTTCGGCGTAGACGCGGGACTCCACCGCCCAGCCGGTCAGCGTCACGTCCTTCTGCGCGAGCGCGAGCTTCTCGCCGGCCGCGACGCGGATCATCTGCTCGACGAGGTCGATGCCGGTGATCAGTTCGGTGACGGGATGCTCGACCTGCAGGCGGGTGTTCATCTCCAGGAAATAGAAGCTCTTGTCCTGGCCGGCGACGAATTCCACGGTGCCGGCCGAATCGTAGTTCACCGCCTTGGCCAGCGCGACCGCCTGCTCGCCCATCTTGCGGCGGGTCTGCTCGTCGAGCAGCGGCGACGGCGCCTCCTCGATGACCTTCTGGTTGCGGCGCTGGATCGAGCACTCGCGCTCGCCGAGATAGATCACGTTGCCATGCTTGTCGCCGAGCACCTGGATCTCGATGTGCCTGGGATCGGTGATGAACTTCTCGATGAAGACGCGGTCGTCACCGAACGACGACTTCGCCTCCGCCTTGGCGAGGTTGAAGCCTTCGGCGACCTCCGATTTGGAATGCGCGATGCGCATGCCCTTGCCGCCGCCGCCGGCGGACGCCTTGATCATCACGGGATAGCCGATCTCGTCGGCGATCTGGACGGCGTGCTTGTCGTCCTCGATGACGCCGAGATGACCCGGCACGGTCGAGACCTTGGCCTTGGCCGCGGCCTTCTTGGATTCGATCTTGTCGCCCATCGCGGCGATCGCGCCGGGATTCGGGCCGATGAACACGATGCCGGCAGCTTCCAGCGCGCGCGGAAATGCCTCGCGCTCGGACAGGAAGCCGTAGCCGGGATGCACGGCCTCAGCGCCCGTCTTGCGGCAGGCCTCGACGATCTTGTCGATCAAAAGATAGCTCTCGGCCGCGGCGGGCGGGCCGATCAGCACGGCTTCGTCGGCCATCTCGACATGCAGCGCGTCGCGGTCGGCCTCGGAATAGACGGCAACCGTCTCGATCCCCATACGGCGCGCAGTCTTGATGACCCGGCAGGCGATCTCGCCGCGATTTGCGATCAGGATTCGTTTGAACATGCTCTTCTTGCTTGGGCTTTTTTCGACTTGAATTTGTCTATTGGGTAGGATCCTCCCCGCGCAATCCGGCACGGGCGATTGGCCACTCCGTCGTACAGCAAATTGCCCCGGAGGCAACGGTCTAATGCAGACCCCGCCCGGTGCTTGGCCAGTCCTTGGCCAGTCCTTGGCGGTAGCCTGAGGGGTATTTCAGCCCGAATAGGTCTTGAAGCGGCCGCGCGAATGCGCCTTCGCCACGGCTTTCATCAGCTCGCTGACCTCGTTCTCCAGGAATTCATTGGCAACGATCAGCGCCCGGATGGTTGCGCGCAAATTGCCGCCGCAAGCCGAGATGGCCTGATCGACAGCCGCTTCCAGCCCGTCATCGTCGTCAGATTCGGGCCGTGCAGACATCATGAGGTATCCGGGATTCAGTTGGCGCAACATGTTCCTATTTTGTTCTCATCAAGTCAATCGGATCTTTGATCGGATGCCACCGCGCACGCGGCTCGCACGAACGGGCCCGCTCTCGAACGGGCCTTGGTTGGATCGCGCCGGCCTGTGCTAGAAGTTCGGCTGCCCGCCCCAAGACCTGCCATCAAGATCTGACGCCCAAGCCCTGACGTCCAAAACCTGACGCCCAAGCCCTGAAGTGAGAATGATGCGGTTTCGAAATCCGGTCGCCACGACGCTTCTCCTGACCAGCCTGTCTGCGACGCTCGGCCTGTCTGCGACGCCCTGCCTGTCTGCAACCCCCGCCCTCGCCGCCTCAGCGGTCATCAAGGATGCCGGCGCCATTCAGCTCGGCAACACGACCTATCGGCTCGACGGCATCGACGCGCCGGCCGCCGATCAGCTCTGCATCGACGAGCATGCCGATGTCTGGAGCTGCGGGATCGAGGCGCGCGACCAGCTCACCAAGCTGATCGGCGGCAAGCCGATTCATTGCGACGATATCGGCGTCGACCCCACCTTCAAGAAGCGCCGCCTCGGCGTCTGCAAGATCGAGGGCGACCCGACCAGCCTAAGCGAGCTGCTCGTCCAGAAGGGCTACGCGCTCAATGTCGAGACGTCGGCCACTGGCCGATTCAAGCCGGATGAAGCGACCGCGAGGGACAATCGTGCCGGGCTCTGGAAGGGCTGCTTCGTGGCGCCGCGCGATTTCCGGACCGGCAAGAAGGACGGCGCCCTGCTCGGCAACGCCTGTCCGGCCGACCGCGACAAGCAGATCCGCGATGCGCTCTTCCCCGATGACCTGCCGATGCCGGCAAGCTGCAACATCAAGGGCAAGTACGCCGTGCGCGCCCGCGTCACCGGCAATGTCGGCATCTATCACCTGCAGGCGTGCCGCAGTTACCCCGGCCTCGACAATCCGGATCGCTGGTTCTGCTCCGAGGAGGATGCCCAGGCCGCCGGGTTCCGCAGGGCCTATAATTGCCGTCCGCCCAAAGACCAAGCCAAGACCAAGTGAAGAGCAAGTGACCGCGATAAATCACGCTGGCAAAGCCGCCTTGTCCTGTGTGAAAATGCGCCAAGAGGTTGCCGGCGCGTATGACCCCACCCGATCCCGCTGATGTGCTCCCCGAAACTGCGGCAGCCGAACGGCTGCGGCAGCACCTTGAGGAGATCGCGCGCGAACGCGATCGTGCCCATCGCGAGCTCCAGCAGCGCGAGGCCGAGCTGGCGCGGATCCAGCGCATTGCCCGGGTCGGCGGGCTCGAGATCGATTTCCGCGACGGCGTGCGCAACCGCCGCTCTCCCGAATATCTCCTGGTGCACGGGCTGCCGCCCGAAGAGGTCAACGAGACCTATGAGAACTGGGTTGCGCGCATTCATCCCGAGGACCGCGAGCGCACCATCCAGCATCTGTTCGGCGTGCTCAAGGCCGGCGGCGAGGACTACACGGCCGAATACCGCATCATCCGCCCGAACGACGGCGAGAGCCGCTGGATCCGCGTCGTCGCCAAGATCGAACGCGACCGCAACGGCCGAGCGCTGCGGCTGGTCGGCGCCGATCTCGACGTCACCGATCAGATGCTGGCGCAGGAGACCCTGCGCGAGAGCGAGGAACGCTTCCGCCTGATCGCCGACAGCGCGCCGGTCCCGATCTGGGTGACGAAGCTCGACCGCACCCGCTCCTTCGCCAACCAGGCCTATCTCGATTTCCTCGGCCTGCCATTCGAGGAAGCGGTCGTGTTCGACTGGCGCAAGGCGCTGCATCCGGATGATCTGCCGAATATCCTGCAAGAGCAGATCACCGGCGAGCTCTCGCTCAAGCCGTTCGTGCTCGAGGCGCGCTACCGCAATGCGGCCGGCGACTGGCGCTGGCTGCGTTCGGAATCGCAACCGCGCTGGGACCCGACCGGCAAGCATATCGGCTTCATCGGCGTCGCCCACGACATCACGGCCGCCAAGGAAGCCGAGATCGAGCTGCGCAAGCTCAACGAGTCGCTGGAGCGGCGCATCCTCGAGCGCACCGCGCAGCTCGAATCCCGCGAAGCCCAGACCCGCGCGATCCTGGAAACCAGCCATCAATACCAGATGCTGCTGAACCGGGATGGCGTCCTGCTCTACACCAACCAGACTGCGCTCGCCGGCATCGGTACCGATGCCGCCGATGTCGTCGGCAAGCCGTTCTGGGACACGCCGTGGTTCGCCGCGACCGACGGCATGCCGCGCCTGATCCAGAATGCCTTCGCGACCGCAATGCGCGGCGAGGAGGTCAAGATCGAGCTGCTACTGCGCCTGCCGGCGGGCGAGCGCTATTTCGATTTCGCGATGCGGCCGCTGCACGACCAGCACGGCACGATCGTCGGCGCGGTGCCGGAGGCGGTCGACATCACCGAACGGCGCCGCGGCGAGGAAGCGCTGCGACAGTCGCAGAAGATGGAGGCCGTCGGCCAGCTCACCGGCGGCGTCGCGCACGACTTCAACAATCTGCTCACCATCATTCGCTCGGCGACCGACTTCCTGCGCCGCCGCGAGCTGCCGGATGAACGCCGCCGCCGCTATATCGACGCGATCGCCGAGACCGTGGAGCGGGCGTCCAAGCTGACCGCCCAGCTATTGGCGTTTGCGCGCCGGCAGCCGCTCAATCCCGAAGTGTTCAATGTCGGCACCCAGGTCGACAGCGTGACCCAGCTGATCCGCCCGCTGGTCGGCGGACGGATCCACATCGAGATCAGGATCGACGATCCCGACTGCTTTGCGATCGCCGATATCGGCCAGTTCGAGACTGCGTTGATCAATCTTGCGGTCAACGGCCGCGACGCGATGAACGGCGAAGGCCTGATGACGATCAGAGTCAGGAAGGCCAACAGCATCCCTGCCCTGCGCGGCCAGGCCTCGCGCAGCGGCGATTTCGTGACGGTCTCGATCCAGGATACCGGCACCGGCATCTCGCCGGAAAATCTCGACGCGATCTTCGAACCGTTCTTCACGACCAAGGAGGTCGGCAAGGGAACGGGCCTCGGATTGAGCCAGGCCTTCGGCTTCGTCAAGCAATCCGACGGCGACATCGAAGTCACCTCTACGCCCGGGCACGGCGCGATCTTCACCATCTATCTGCCGCAGGCGATGCGCCCGGCCGACACCAAGGTCGCAGCCAGCGCGGGCACCGAGCAGACCTCGATCGGCCGCGGCTATCGCGTTCTCGTGGTGGAGGACAATGATGATGTCGGCCAGTTCTCCACCGAGCTGCTCGAGGATCTCGGCTATTCGGTCAAGCGCGCCGCCAATGCCAACGCGGCACTCGCGATCCTGTCGGAGAACGAGTTCGCCGCTGACCTCGTGTTCTCCGACGTGATCATGCCCGGTATGAACGGCGTCGAGCTCGCAGGCGTGATCCGTCACCGCTTTCCCGGCCTGCCGGTGGTGCTGACCAGCGGCTACAGCAACGTGCTCGCCGAGAACGCGCATAGCGGCTTCGAGCTGATCCAGAAGCCCTATTCGGTCGAGGCGCTGTCGCGCACGCTCAGGAAGGCGATCGCCGAGCAGCGGGCTTCCAAGCCCTGATCCCGCCTTCGGGCGCGCCCTATTCGATCACCACATGCGCGACGCCCAGCTGAAGGATGCCAAGCGCGCGGGCCGCCGTGGTCGAAACGTCGATGATCCGTCCGCGAATGAACGGGCCGCGATCATTGACGCGGCACCGGATTGATTTCCCGTGATAGGACACCGTGACCATGCTGCCGAACGGCCGCTTGCGATGCGCACAGGTCATCTCGCCGCTCCTGCCGATGCCGTGATAATAGGACGCAAGGCCACTCTCTGCGGTTGCCATGGACGAGGCAAACAGCAGCATGGCCGCGGACGTAGCTGCGGTTTTCATTGATCGCCTGCCGGTCGAGCCCCGCAAGGGAACGCGGTTCCGGCAAAACAGTTCCCGTCAATATTGGGGAGACGGCGCCAGTCGGCGCCCTAGGTGTTTAGTCCCGGCATTTGCTGGAGCGGATTGAGGGTGAATCGTTCGGGCTCCTTTGTCCAGGCTTTGCAGATATATTCGTAGGGCGTGAGGCCCTTCAGGGTCTTCAGCCGCCGAGCGTAGTTGTATGCGTTAATGAAGTCAGCAAGGTGTGCTTCGAGCTGATCGTGTCGATCGTAATGATAGCGTTGGACGGTCGCTTCCTTGATCGTGCGGTTCATGCGCTCGACCTGCCCATTGGTCCAGGGATGCTTGATCTTGGTCAGCCGATGTTCGATGCCATTCTCTTGGCAGCGCATATCGAACATATGTGTCACGTATCTTGCCGTCGGGCCGTCCGCGTAGCGCGGCAAGAAGGTGAACTGGATCCCATTGTCGGTGAGAACCGTATGGATCTTGTAGGGCACAGCCGCGATCAGAGCTTCGAGGAAGGCGGAGGCGGAGGTCCTTCCCGTCTTCCTGACCAGTTGCACGAAGGCGAACTTGCTGGTGCGATCGATGGCGACGTAGAGATAGAGCTTGCCTTCAGCGGTCTGGAGCTCAGCAATGTCGATGTGGAAATAGCCGATCGGATAAGCCTTGAACTTTTTCTTCGGAGGCTTACTGCCTTCGACCTCCGGCAATCGACTGATGCCGTGGCGCTGGAGACAGCGATGCAGGGATGATCGCGTCAGATGTGGGATGGTCGGCTGAAGCGCATAGAGGCAATCGTCGATTGCGGCAATAGCGTATGCCGCCGGAAAGCAACAATGATCGCCTCCTCCTCGATGGAAAGCACGGTCGATTTGGCTTCCGTTGGGCCTGTCGGGAGATCGGCGACTGTCTCGCGCCCCTTCCACTTCGCGACGGTCTTTTGGTTGATCCCGTAGCGCCTGGCGAGCGCTCTCAGGCTCTCTTGACTATCTTGTATTGCTCGACGGATTGCCTCCGTCGTGGTGGCGCAGCCGTGTAAAACCTGTCCCATAGCGCATCCTTCGAATCGTGCGATAAGAATGCACCATCAAAGCTTGGGACTAAATACCTAGGCCGCGTCCTCGACCGCATCGGCTGCGAGCAGCGTCCGGACGTCCTGCGCGGGAACCGGCTTGCTGAACAAATAGCCCTGCATCTGCGTGCAGCCGAGCATCTGCACGGTGTCGCGCTGCTGGTCGGTCTCGACGCCCTCGGCGGTGGTGATCATGTTGCGGTCGGCGGCGATCGAGACCACCGCGCGGATGATCGAGGCCGAGCCGCTGTTGCGGGTGACTTCCTTGACGAAGCTGCGGTCGATCTTGATCTTGTCGAACGGGAAGCGCTGCAGGTATTGCAGCGACGAGTATCCGGTGCCGAAATCGTCGAGCGCGATGTGGACACCGAGCGCGCGGAGCTGGCCGAGCGTGACCAGCGCCGCATCGTCGTCGGCGATCAGCACCGCCTCGGTGATCTCGAGCTCGAGCCTGCGCGGGTCGAGCCCGCTCTCGGCGAGCGCGCTCGCGACCTTCAGCGCCAGCGTCTCCGACTTGAACTGGACGGGGGACACGTTGACCGCGAGCCGCACATGCGCGGGCCAGGCCGTCGCCTCGGTGCAGGCAGTGTGCAGCACCCATTGCCCGATCTCCTCGATCAGGCCGGTTTCCTCGGCAAGGGGTATGAACTCGGCCGGCGAGATCATGCCGCGCACCGGGTGCCGCCAGCGCAGCAGCGCCTCGCAGCCGGTGACCTCGTCGCTGCGCAAATCGACCAGCGGCTGATAGTGCAGCTCGAAGCCGCCGTCGGCCAGCGCGGTTCGCAAGTCGGCCTCCAGCGCCCGACGCAGATTGGCGTGCTTCTCCATCGCCGGGTCGAAGAACCGATAGGTCCTGCGACCGGCCGCCTTGGCGGCGTACATCGCCAGATCGGCGCATTTGAGCAAGTCGAACAGGTCGGAGCCGTGGCGTGGTGCGATCGCGACGCCGATGCTGGCATCGCTCGACAGCCGATGGCCGAGACAGTCGAACGGCGTGCGCAGCGACTGATAGACGCGCGCAACCAGGTCGCTGACGTCGTCATCCGAGGCAATGTCGCGCTGGACGATGGCGAACTCGTCGCCGCCGAGCCGCGCGATGAAGTCGCCCGAGCCGACCGATTGGCGCAGCTTTTCGGCAACGCGCCGGAGGAATTCGTCGCCGATCAGATGACCCAGCGTGTCATTGATCCGCTTGAACTCATCGATATCGATATAAAGAATCGCGAACTCGCGCGCCGTCGGCTCGAGCAGCAGCCCTTCCGCGTGGCGCTGCAGCAGCGTCCGGTTCGGCAGATTGGTCAGGGCATCGTAATGCGCGAGATATTCGATGCGCGCCTGCGCGCGCCGCCCTTCGGTGACGTCCTCGAGCGTGGTGGCCCAGCCCCCGTCGGGCGAGCGCTTGTAGATCAGATGGATGCTGCGGCCGTCCGGGATCGTGATCACAGCGTCCTGGACTTTGTCGCTGTCCGGGTTGATGAAGCGCGCGCAGTACGCATCGACATCGCCGACGAAAGAGCCGGTCGCCTGGCGATGCAGGATCAGGTCGCGCAGATGGCATCCCGGCTTGGCGATGTCGGGCGAGAGGCCGAACATGTCGATATATTGTTGATTGCAGATCACGAGCCGCGCCGAGTCATCGAACAGCAGCAGACCCTGCGTCATGGTGTTGATGGCGGTGTCGAGCTGCTGGCTCTGCTCGGACAGCCGGCGCTGAGCCGCGTCGTGCTGCCGCCGCAGCTGCCGCACGATCAGGAAGATCGTCATGATGACAATCAGCACCGCGAGCACCGCAGCGCAGAACTGCAGCTTGGTCTGGGCACGCCAGTCCTCCAGCGCGCTCGAGGTTCGCGTGGTGGCGAGGATCAGGATCGGAAAGTGCGACAGTGACTTCACGGCCCCGACATTTTCGTCGCCCGACGCGCCGACGAAGCGTCCCGACAGATTGCCGCCAAGACTGATGACCTTCCGGAACGCCGGCTGATCGGCGATGTTGCGGCCAACCACGCTGGCATCCTGCGGATAGCGCGCGATGATGGTACCGTCGCGGTGGATGATCGAGATCACGGTGTCGCCGTTCAGCGCCAGCGAGGCCACGAAATCCTCGAAATGGCTCGGCTCGACGCCGCGGCTCGCAAAGCCGATGATCTCGCCATTGCGCCCGGTGATCTTGCGCGCAAAGATCGTGGTCCAGTTGCCGGTCACCTTGCTCATCGCCGGCTCGACGATCACGGGCGACGTGGGCCGTCCCGAGGTGAACTCCTGGAAATAGCGCCGGTCCGCGACGCTGATGTCGGGCACCGGCCACATCTCAGACGAGTTGATCAGCCATCCCTTGGCATTGAACAGATTGAGCCCGCCGACATGCGGCAGTGTCGCCAGCCGCGTGCGCAGCATTTCGTGCGCGCTCAGCAGGGACATGCTCTTTTCGAACTGATCGGCGGTCTCGACCTGCTCGGCCCGCAAATAATTCACGACGTCGTCGTGGACGTGCTGGAGATCGACAAGCTGCTGGTCGAAATGCCGCGACAGCAACAGCGCGGTGTTGTTGAGCTCGCGTTCGGACATCTCGAGCGCACGCTCGCGAAACTGCAGCGCAAGATAGCCGGTGCCAAGCGTGATCGCGAGCACCAGCAGCGCGGCACTCAAGACGAGCCACTGGATGGCGCCCATCCTTGTGGTGCGCGACACACCTTTGATCGACAGCCGCCGGTATTCCGGCATCGCGCTGTTCGTGGAGACAACCGACATTTTCCGCCCCTTGCGGCTGCCCTTGTAGGGGAACACAACCCAAGGGGCGGTTAGGAAAATCAGTTATCGGACGGTTAAGAGGAATGCAGACCAGAAGCGATCCACCGTCAGGAGACAGCTCCGGACGCCGCGCCGGCCTCCTTCAGGCTGCACTCGATCAGCGCCCCCTCGATGGTGAATTTCGAGAACGGTGAATATGGCGTCGCGACCTTGAGCGCAGCGAAGAATTGCGAATCGCCCGGGCTCTTCAGAAGAAAACGGATATGGGTGGCCGACAGCGCATCCCTCGACAGCCAGACGACACCCGAGAACAGCGCCACGAGCATCTGCCCGTAACTGCCGGAATCGGTGAGGCCGAGATCATAGATCGGAGAGACGTTGACGAACCGCGCACTGAGCGCCGGCCCGGTATACTTGCTCATCAAGAGACGTCTCACCTGGCAGACCGCATGGACGCGCTCGCCGTCGGTCAGGTGATACAGCCCCTGGCTGTCGCCCTCTCTCGACGCCAGCGCCTCGAAAGCGGTGATGCCTCCGATGGTGGAAAAATCCTCACCGACGCCTTCAGCGTCCTTCCTCCATTGTGCCTTGATGTGACGCCAGGACCGCTCGGGATCCTTGAGTGGCAGAAGCCGCATGGTTGACCGGCGGTTAGCGCGGGGGGCAGTTGATCGCGGGATATTATGTAGCAGGCATTAAGCCTTTGCTTACAGCGGTAGCGTGGTGCGTCAGCGCCCGCGAGGTGCCTCAAACCGTTCATACGAAGATCGGCTAGAATCTACTGCTGCATTCAAGCGGCGATAGGCAGTCGGCCAAGTCCACCACCGCCGATTGCAGCGGGCTCCGAAGTCCCACCCGATGGCCGGACGGAATACCCACGACCGGCGAACGCGTCGACGCAATTCATCGACGCGAATTGTTCTGTTCAGGAAAGGCAGCAGCTCGATGTCTCTGAAGGCGCGATCTGGGGCTGCGGCGCGCAGCACGCGCTTTGTGTCTCGCCCGGCTTCTCGTGCGCGACGCGCGCGGTTCGCTCGCCGGTGCCGTCGCCATAGACGATGCTCTCGCCCGTCGTATGGAACGTCTCCCACGCGATCCCGGCGGGATCGTCGATCCACGACTTCTCCGACTTGGCATAGCAGCACACCGTCTGGCCCTGCTCGATGACCTCGCCGCCTGCCTTGCGCAGCCGTCCATAGACCTCGCCGAGCTCTTCCGCGCTCTCCACCTGAATGCCGAGGTGATCGAGGCCCGGCTCGCGGCCGCGGCTCGAGATCGCGAAGTTGACGCGGGGATCGTCGAGCATCCATTTGGCATAGTCTGACTTCACGACCGTAGGCCCAGCCCCGAACAGCGCCGAGTAGAAGCCGATCGATTGCGAAATGTCCTTGACGGCGACGTGAACATGCATGCGCTTCATGGGGGAGTCCTTCCGGGCGGCGACGCTGGATGGATATTCCACCCCAGGCATGCTCAGATATCAACATCGATATAACGAGGTTCACCTGCGCGATGGATGCGCTCACGCTGTTCGGTTTGTTCGCCGTGACCATGATGCTCGTCTGCTATGCGGCCGAAGATCGCAGCCCCTGGTTCATCCTGGCCTTCGCGGTCTCCTGCGCGCTCGGCTCGGCCTACGGTTTCCTGCAAGGCGCCTGGCCGTTCGGGCCTGGTCGAAGCGATCTGGGCCGTCGTCGCGGCGCGCCGCTGGCTGATGCGCCGAACCGCAGATAGCGTGTAACGTTATAGTATCCACGGCCAATCTGTCGCGAACCCAAACTTGAATGTGCGCGGTCGCGGCGCTAATGAGGTGCCATGGACGCTTCGCGCACCATGATTCAGTCTTTCCTTCACGCAACAGGATCGCGCCGCTGGCGCAGCCTGCTTGCGGGACTGATTTCGCTTGCGCTGGTGCTGTCGCTGTTTCACCCCTGCGCCTGCGACAGTGTCGACGACACTGGATCTGCTGTCTCGATCGCACAATCGAGCAGCGAAACCGGCGATAAGGCTCCTGCTCATCCGGCTTCGCTTCACTGCGATCACTGCCTGACGCACGTCGCCCCCATGATCCCGCAGGATACTGTGATCGCCATCGCGTACGCGCCGCATACATATAGTGACGCGAGCGTGCAGCCGCCGGCTTCAGCCGGTCACCTCTCCCCGTTCAAACCACCACGCGCCTGATCCGGCCGGCTTAACCGGCCGCGACTCGCCGCCGTCAGGCGGCGAGCATGTTTCCGCACAGAACGAAGTTGCGACGGCGCACGGCCAGGAGCGTGCGCTGCGGAGGCGCAGATGAAACGGATCATTCTATTTTTCGCCGGCGTCGCCGCCGGCATTGCACTGGTCGTTCTGGCAGCCGGATGGATCGGCTGGCCGGTCCAATTTCCGGCCACGACGCAGGAGACTGCGACCGCGGGCACAGCGAAGGCCGAGGCCAAGCATGAGGCCGCCGGACATATCGAGCTGAGCGAAGACCAGATTCGCGACGCCGCCATCACGCTCGCGCAAACCAGCGGCGGCATGTTGAAGCGGCATTTCCTCGCGCCGGGTTCAATGATTCCCGACGCCGACCATATCGGCCGCGTCTCGGTGCGCGTGCTTGCGACGGTCACGGAACTGCGCAAGCGCCTCGGCGACGTCGTCGAGAAGGGCGAGATCGTGGCTGCGATCGAAAGCCGCGAGGTGGCCGACGCCAAGAGCGAATACCTCGCCGCGCGGCTCACCAACGATCTCCGGCAAACCCTCTACGCCAGGCAAAAGACGCTGGTCGAGACCCGGGTCGTGTCGGAGAACGAGTTCCTGCGCACGCGGCTGACCGCGAACGACGCCCAGATCAAGCTCGACGGCGCACGGCAGAAGCTGTTTGCGCTGGGCCTGTCGGAAAGCGAGATCGCCGACCTGCCGAACCAGCCGCCGGAGAGCCTGCGAACCCAATTCCTGCGCTCGCCAATCTCAGGCCGGGTATCCGAACGGCGCGTCGATCTTGGCGGACTGATCGGGCGCGAGGGGCAGGAAAGCGAACTCTACGTCATCGTCAATCTCGACGATGTCTGGGTCGATCTGGCGGTTTCACCCGAGGACATCGCCGCGGTCCGCGAAGGTCTGTCTGTCAAGATTCGCGCCATCGGCACCGAGGATGAGACCAGTGCGGATGTAATCTTCGTCAGCCCCCTGCTCGACCGCGATACCCGGAACGCGCGCGTGATCGCGACCCTGCCCAACAAGGACCACCGCTGGAAGCCCGGCACCTTCGTCACCGCAGAAGTGCCGCTCGGAGACGCGCCGTCGACCGTGATCGTCTCGAAGAAGGCGATTCAAACCATCAAGGGGACGCCGACCGTGTTCGTGCGGGATGCCGATGGCTTTGAGGCCAGGTCGGTGCGGACCGGCCGTGAAGACGACGACGATATCGAAATCGTCGCCGGCCTGTCAGCCGGCGAAACTATCGCGGTGCAGAACACCTTCACGCTGAAGGCCGAGATCGAGAAGGACGAGGCGGAGCACGACCATGATTGAGCGCATCATCGGCCTTGCCATCCAGCGGCGCTGGGTCGTCGTCACTCTCGCCGCGATCGCGATGTTCCTCGGTGGCCTTGCGCTGACCAGGCTGCCGATCGACGCGGTGCCCGACATCACCAACAAGCAGATCCAGATCAATACGCTCGCGCCGGCACTGTCGCCGGCGGAAATCGAGAAGCAGGTCACCTTCCCGATCGAGACCGCACTAGCAGGGGCGCCCGGGCTGGAAAGCACGCGGTCGCTGTCACGCAACGGCTTCTCGCAGATCACCGCGGTGTTCAGCGAAGCGACGAATATCTATTTCGCCCGCCAGCAGGTCGGCGAGCGCCTGACGGAAGTCCGGGCACGCCTGCCGCAAGGCGTCGAGCCGCGGATGGGCCCGACCTCGACTGGCCTTGGCGAAGTCTACATGTGGTCCGTGCATTTCTCCGGGCAGCCGGCGCCGGCCAACGGCGCGCCGGGTCTGCAGAGCGACGGACGCTTCCTCACGGCTGATGGCCAGATGCTGCAAAGCGACGTCGAGAAAGACGCCTATCTGCGCACGGTGCAGGACTGGATCATCAAACCGCGGATCAAAATGGTGCCGGGCGTCGCCGGGGTGGATTCGATCGGCGGCTACCTCAAGCAGTACCACGTCTATCCCGACGCGGCGAAGCTGATCGCGCTCGGCCTCACCTTTGCCGACGTCGCCAGGGCCATCGAGAGCAACAATGTCAGCCGCGGCGCGCGCTACATCGAGCGCAATGGCGAAGGTCTTGTGGTTCGGTCCGGCGGCCGTCTCCAGAACATCGATGAGCTCGGCGCCGTCGTCGTCACCACCCGTGGCGGGGTTCCGATCAGGATACGCGACATCGCAACCGTGTCGATCGGCGGCGAGACCCGCACCGGCAGCGCCAGCGAAGACGGCCGCGAGGTCGTGGTCGGCGTGGCGCTGATGCTCATCGGCGCCAACAGCCGAACGGTGTCGGCCGCAGTCGACGCGCGTCTTCGGAGCATCACGCCGTCCCTGCCCCCCGGTGTCGAGGTCACGACGGTGCTCGATCGCACCGAGCTCGTCGATGCGACCATCGGCACCGTGGCTCGTAACCTCTCTGAAGGCGCGTTGCTCGTGATCGCGGTGTTGTTCATGCTGCTCGGCAATTTCCGCGCCGCGCTGATCACGGCCCTGGTGATCCCGATCGCGATGCTGATGACGGCTATCGGCATGTGGCAGGGGCGCATCAGCGCCAATCTGATGAGCCTCGGTGCACTCGATTTCGGCCTGATCGTCGACGGTGCCGTCATCATCACCGAGAACAGCCTGCGTCACCTCGCCGAGAAGCAGCGCGCCCTTGGCCGCGTGCTGACGCGCGACGAGCGGCTGGCGACGGTGCACGCCTCCGCGGTCGAAATGGTCCAGCCGAGCCTCTACGGCCAGGCCATCATTCTGCTGGTCTATGTACCGCTCCTTACCTTCACCGGGGTCGAAGGCAAGATGTTCGAGCCGATGGCGCTAACGGTGATCCTCGCACTTGCCGCGGCCTTCGTGCTGTCGCTGACCCTGGTTCCCGCGCTGATCGCGATCTCCATCAGCGGCCGCGTACAGGAGGAGGAAAACCGCCTCGTTGCCACACTGAAGCGCTGGTATCACCCCCTGCTGCGGCGGGCGGTTGCAACACCGATCCCGGTCATCGCAGTGGCGGTCGTGCTGTTCGGGGCCGCCCTGTTCGGTTTCTCTCGCCTCGGCCAGGAGTTCATCCCGTCGCTCGACGAGAAGAACATCGCGATGCACGCCCTGCGGATTCCCAGCACGTCGCTATCGCAGTCGCAGGCGATGCAGCTCTCGGTCGAAAAGACCGTCAGCCGCTTTCCGCAGGTGTCGTTCGTCTTTTCCAAGACCGGCACCCCGGAAGTGGCGAGTGACCCGATGCCACCGAATGCGTCCGACACCTTCATCATGCTGAAGCCACGTGAGCAGTGGCCGGATCCGTCGATGACCAAGGAGCAGTTGATCGGGGATATCTCGAAGGCGGTCGGCCGGCTGCCTGGCAACGTCTATGAATTCACCCAACCGATCCAGATGCGCTTCAACGAACTGCTCGCCGGCGTTCGTGGCGACATCGCGGTCAAGGTGTTCGGCGACGAGTTCGAGCCGATGCAGAAGGCTGCCAACCAGGTTGCGGCGGCGCTGCGGAGCGTGCGCGGCGCGACCGACGTCAAGGTCGAGCAGACGAGCGGCCTCCCCATCCTCGAGATCAAGGTCGACAAGGCGGCGATTGCCCGGCGCGGTTTGAGCGTCTCCGCAGTGCACGACGTGATCGGTACCGCGGTCGGCGGCCAGGATGCCGGCGTCGTGTACGAGGGCGATCGCAGCTTCGACATCGTGGTGCGATTGCCGGAGAGCGTGCGCTCCGATCTCGAGGCGTTGAGCAATTTGCCGGTCGCATTGCCGAAGGCAACGCCGAACTCACCTGTGCAGAGCCTGCCGCTCAACCGCGTCGCGCAGTTCTCCTTCACCGAAGGGCCGAACCAGATCAGCCGCGAGAACGGCAAGCGCCGCATCGTGGTCACCGCGAATGTCCGCGGCCGCGATCTCGGCTCGGTGGTCGAGGAAGCCCAGGCCAACGTCGCACAATCGGTGAAGCTGCCGCCGGGCTACTGGATGACCTGGGGTGGCCAGTCGGAAAATCTCGCGGCGGCGCGCCAGCGCCTTGCCGTCGTGGTGCCGGCCTGCTTTGCGATGATCTTCCTGTTGCTGCTGGCGGCGATGGGCTCGGCGCGCGATGCCCTCTTGGTGTTCAGCGCGGTGCCGCTGGCGCTGACCGGCGGCATCGCGGCGCTGTGGCTCCGCGGCATGCCGTTCTCGATCTCGGCGGCGGTCGGCTTCATCGCGCTCTCAGGCGTTGCGGTGCTGAACGGGCTCGTGATGCTGAGCTTCGTCCGGCAATTGCGCGAGCGCGGCGTGCCGTTGCGGGAGGCCATCGAGCAAGGCGCCCTCACCCGTTTCCGGCCCGTCGTGATGACCGCGCTGGTGGCCTCGCTCGGCTTCGTGCCGATGGCATTCGCCACCGGAACCGGCGCCGAGGTGCAGAAGCCGCTCGCCACCGTCGTGATCGGCGGGCTGATCAGCGCAACCCTGTTGACGCTTGCCGTGCTGCCTGCGCTCTATGCACGGTACGGACATGCCGGTAGTGCTGCGCGCAATGAGAGAGCCGCGACTCAGCCCGCGGAATGAAGGTGTGCTGACCGGCCGTCGCCAAGAAAAATCCGGCAGTTTCGGCGCCGAGCAGACACTGTAACATTTCTGTCATGTGGCAAAACTAAACGAAGGCGGCGGCGGGCTGCCGCGGGCTTCATTTGGGGGAATTAAAGAATGCGTCGAGCCATTACGTTACTGTCCGCGAGCATGATCGCGCTTTCGGCGGGCGCCGCCGCGGCGCAGAACGCCAAGCCCCGCAACCTCATCCTGTTCGTTCCGGACGGCCTGCGCGGCGGCATCGTGACGCCGGAGACGGCACCGACGATGGCCGAGATCCGCGACAAGGGCATCAACTTCAAGAATTCGCATTCGCTGTTCCCGACCTTCACGATGGCGAACAGCTCGGCGCTCTCGACCGGGCACTATCTCGGCGACACCGGCACCTTCTCCAACACGATCTATACCGGCTACACCTCGGTGCCGGCCGGCGACACCGTGGTGCCGTTCATCGAGAACGACGCCGTGCTCGCCGATGTCGACGATCACTTCAATGGCGACTACCTCAACGAGGAGACGCTGTTGAAGATGGCCCGTGGCCAGGGCTTTAGCACCGCCGCCATCGGCAAGGTCGGCCCGACTCTGCTGTTCGACCACACCGATCGCGGCAAGAACACGATCGTGGTCGACGATTCCACCGGCGGCAAGACCGGCGTGCCGCTCTCCGACGAGGTGAAGGAGGCGCTGACCAAGGCCGGCCTGCCGCTCGCCACCCCGAGCCGCGGCGACAACGCCAAGGCCGGCGACGCCAAGACACCGGGCACGACGGTCGCCAACGTCGCCCAGCAGGCCTACATGGCCGATGTCGCGACCAAGGTCGTGCTGCCGATGTTCAAGGCGCGCAACAAGCCGTTCGTGCTGGTGTTCTGGTCGCGCGATCCGGACGGCAGCCAGCACAACACCGGCGACAGCCTCAACACGATCACGCCGGGCATCAACGGCCCGACCTCGATGGCCGGCATCAAGAATGCCGACAACAACCTCGCCCAGCTCCGCAAGGCGCTCGACGAACTCGGGCTTTCCGCCAACACCAACATCATGGTCTCCTCCGACCACGGCTTCTCGACGATCTCGAAGGAGAGCAAGACCAGCCCCTCGGCCAAGATCGCCTTTGACGACACGCCGAAGGATTTCCTGCCGATGGGCTTTTTGGCGATCGATCTCGCCAAGGCGCTGAACCTGCCGCTGTTCGACCCCAACGACAAGAACGCCAAGGTCACCGACAACGCCCATCCGAAGGCCGGCAACGGCGTGCTCGGCCAGGACCCGGCCAAGCCCGATGTCGTGATCGCGACCAATGGCGGCTCGGACCTGATCTATCTGCCGAACCGCGACAAGAAGCTCGCCGACCGCGTCATCAAGGCGCTGCTCGAGCAGGATTATGTCAGCGGCCTGTTTGTCGACGACAAGCTCGGCAACTTCCCCGGCACGCTGCCGATGTCGAACCTCAATCTGAAGGGCAAGGCAGTGACGCCGAACCCGTCGATCGTGGTCAATTTCCGCTCCTGGTCGAGCGGCTGCGCGATCCCGACCAATTGCTCGGTGCAGATCGCCGACACCGTGCTGCGCCAGGGCCAGGGCATGCATGGCAGCTTCAGCCGCGGCGACACCTTCAACTTCACCGCGGCGATCGGGCCCGACTTCAAGGCGGGCTATGTCGATCCGCTGCCGGTCAGCAACGCCGATGTCGGCATGACCGCCGCGCAGCTGCTCGGCCTGCGTGCGCCGAACAATGGCGGGCTGATCGGCCGGGTGATGTCGGAAGCGCTGCCGAACGGCATCGTGCCGAAGATGGCCGAGGGCACCCTGATGTCGAAGAAGCCGTCGGCCAATGGCCTGCGCACTGTGCTGAAATTCCAGCGCGTGCTCTCGACCCGCTATTTCGACGTCGCCGGATTCCCGGGGCGGACGCTCGGGCTCGAGGAGACCGACGGCAAACAGAAAACGGCGGGGAAGTAATCCCCGCCGCTCTCGTCAAGATTAGTCACTCGGGATGATGGCCTACATCATCCCGATGTCGAACACGTTGGGCAGTTGGGCTGCGAGCGGCAGCGCGGTCGCGCCGACCAGCGTCGCCACCATCGCCGCCAGCGCACGGCCGGTGCGGCGCTGGCCGCGCATCTGGCCCGCGATCCATTCCAGAACCTTGGTGTCGATCTTGGCGCCTTGCGTCGGCGCCCAGCGATCGATCTCGGTGTCGGGCGACAGCGCCACCGTCCGCGGCGGCACCGGCAGGCCGGACTCCGAGGCGGCATGATGGGCGATCGCCTTGGCGAGCAGATCGTCGAACCTGCCGTCATCGCTGCGCTCGGCGGCGGCCTCGTTGATCGAAAACAGTGCCTCGATCTCAGCCCGGCTGACCGGCTGATGCTCGACCGCGGCCGCCGTCAGGATGAGCGCGCACCAGGCTGCGTCATCGGCGTCGAGTGAGCGGGAGAAATGGATACGGCCCTTGGTGGTCGGGCCTTCGCCGGTGATCACGCCGTCGCGCACGATGGTCAGCGCATGGGCAGCGGTCTTGCGGCAGGATGGATGTAACGCACCGCTGAGAGCCTCAGCGGTCTTGGTACTTGGGGCGGACATTGTGGGAGCTTTCAATTCCTATCTTAGGCCAGCTTTTCCATGCGGGCGTAAACGAGTGGTTAATGATTCGAAACTTGCGTTCCGAGATTTTTAGATGGTTGCCAATTGGTCGCTTTGGAAGCTGTCACGGTTCAGTCCTATAGCAGCCGGGGCCGGCGTGATGACGGCGATAAGCGGCTTTATCTGGGCATTTCCAAGCTTTTGTGCCGCATCTGATATTTCGTCGAAGGGGGTTGGATCAAAACAAGTTGCTTGGAATTCCCCAGCCGTGAGAACAATCTCACCTTTTTCATGAACCAGTTCACTTAAGTCTTGTCCCGTCCTATAATGGAACCGATCGCCTCAAATACAAATTCATATGCAACATCAATGAGATGAGGTAAAATCATGACACTTCCGATTGGCACGACCGCACCGGACTTCGAGGCCCAGACCACCGAGGGCAAAATCAAGTTCCACGACTGGATCGGCAACAGCTGGGCCCTGCTGTTCTCCCATCCGAAGGACTTCACCCCGGTCTGCACGACCGAACTCGGCGCGCTGGCCAAGCTGAAACCGGAATTCGACAAGCGCGGCATCAAGCTGATCGGCCTCTCGGTCGATCCCGCGGATCGTCACGCCAAATGGGCCGAGGACATCCTGGAGACGCAGGGCGCCGCCCCGAACTATCCGCTGATCGCCGACACCGACTTCAACGTCTCCAAGCTTTACGAGATGCTGCCGGCCTCGACGTCCGGCGATCCCCTCACCCGCACGCCGGCGGACAATCAGACGGTGCGCAACGTCTTCATCATCGGCCCCGACAAGAAGATCAAGCTGGTGCTGGTCTATCCGATGACCACCGGCCGGAACTTCCAGGAGATCCTGCGCGTCATCGACTCGCTGCAACTCACCGCCAAGCACCGCGTCGCCACGCCTGCCGACTGGAAGCAGGGCGAGGACGTGATCATCGCGGGCTCGGTGACCAACGACGAGGCCAAGACGATCTATCCGCAGGGCTGGAAGGAGCCGAAGCCCTACATCCGCATCGTGCCGCAGCCAAAGTAACGGCAGATACGCATCCTCCGGGTGGCCCGCGCGCAGCCTGTTATCGTCTGGTTCCGCGACGATCTGCGGTTGTCGGATCACCCGGCCCTGCACGAAGCCGCCAGCCGCGGCGTGCCCGTGGTTGGCCTCTATGTTCGCGACGAACAAAGCCCTGCCCTGAAACCTCCAGCCGCGCGCCCCCTCGGGGGCGCGACGCGCTGGTGGTTGGCGCAATCGCTGCGCACGCTCGGCAGGAGTCTCGAGGCAATCGGCGGAACGCTGGTGCTGCGCACCGGACCGGCCGCGTCCGTGATCGCCACGCTGGCGCGTGAAACCGATGCGCGCGCCGTGTTTTGCAACGACATCGCGCAGACGCCGCATCAAGCTGTCGCCGCCGACGTTGAGGCCGCGCTGGCAAGCGACGGAAGAGACTCGCAGATTTTCCCCGGCGACCTGCTCGTCGAACCCAAGGCCATCCGCAACAAGGACAACCGGGGACTGCGCGTCTTCACGCCATTCTGGCGGCGCGTGCAGGGGCTTGGCGATCCGCCGAAGCCGCTGCCGGCGCCGAAGAAGCTCACCTCCGTCAGCGGCATCGCCAGCGAAGCCGTCGACGATTGGGGCCTCGAACCTGTCAGGCCGGATTGGGCCGGCGGCCTGCGCGAGAACTGGACGCCGGGCGAAGCCGCGGCGCAGGCGCGGCTGAAGGCATTCCTCGACGATCGCGTCCGCGGCTACACCGACGACCGCGACCGGCCCGACCGCGACGGCACCTCGCGCCTGTCGCCGCATCTGCGCTTCGGCGAGATCAGCCCGCGCCAGCTCTGGCACGCCGCGCGTTTCGCCGCCGCCGAGCACCCGCGCCTGGCCGGCGACATCGACAAATTTCTCAGCGAACTCGGCTGGCGCGAGTTCTGCCGCCATCTGCTGTTCGACGTCCCCGACCTGGCCGAGCGGAATCTGCAGCAGCATTTCGACGCCTTTCCGTGGAAGCGCGACGCGCGCGCGCTGAAGGCCTGGCAACGCGGCCTGACCGGCTATCCGATCGTCGATGCCGGCATGCGCGAGCTCTGGCACAGCGGCGTGATGCACAACCGGGTGCGGATGGTGGTCGCTTCCTTCCTGGTGAAGCACCTTTTGATCGACTGGCGCGCCGGCGAACAATGGTTCTGGGACACGCTGGTCGATGCCGATGCCGGCTCCAATCCGGCGAACTGGCAATGGGTCGCCGGCTCCGGTGCCGACGCCGCGCCCTATTTCCGCGTCTTCAATCCGATCCTGCAGGGCGAGAAGTTCGATCCCGACGGCGCCTATGTCCGGCGCTGGGTCCCGGAGCTTGCGCGATTGCCCAACGAGCTGATTCATCAGCCCTGGACCGCAACGCCGATCGAGCAAGCCGGCGCCGGCGTCGAGCTCGGCACGAGCTATCCGCGGCCGATCGTCGATCACAAGCAGGGCCGCGAACGTGCGCTTGCGGCCTACGCGAAGATTCGCGGCAAGGATTAGAGCAAGGATCAGGTGCGACGGTTGACCAGCAGCACCGCCGCGGCGCAAGCGGCCATGCCGGCGATCGCGACGTAGTCTAAACGTTCGCCGAACAGCACATAGGCCATCAGCGCGGTCACCGCCGGCACCAGATAGAACAGGCTCGCGACCGAGGTCGCGGCATGGTGGCGGATCAGCCAGTACAACAGCCCGATCGAGCCGATCGACAGCGCGAACACCAGCCAGGCCAGCGCCAGCACGAACTCGCTGGTCCAGTGCACGACATTGCTCTCGAACAGGAAGGCGCCTATGCCGAAGAAGATCGTCACCGCGATGTATTGCACCAGATTGCCGGCGCGCCAGTCGATCTGGTTGCAGTAGCGGCGCTGATAGAGCGTGCCGAGCGTGATCGAGATCAGCGAGACGCCGGAGGCGAGCCAGCCCCACCCCGCTTCGCCCGTCATCGGCCGGTTGTGCAGGATCAGCACGACGCCGGCGAGGCCGAGCACCAGCCCGCCCCATTGCAGCGGCGTGACGCGCTCGCCAAGCCAGCGGTTGGCAATCGTCGAGGTCAGGATCGGCTGCAGCCCCGGGATCAAGGCCGAGAGCCCGGCGGGAATCGAATGCGCGATCGCAATCGCGGTGCCGCCGAGATAGAAGCCGTGCACCAGAAGGCCGGCGACTGTGCTGTGAAACACGCCCGTCCGGTCCGGCCATTTCGGCCGCGCGACCGCGGCGATCACAGCCATCACCACCACAACGAACGCCATCCGGATCGCCAGATAGGTCAGCGGCTCCGCATTGTTGATGACGTATTTGGTGCCGATGAATCCCGTGCTCCACAGCACGACAAAGATCGCCGGCGCCAGGCGAGCGGCAGTTTCCTCGAAGCTCTTGTTCATTGCCGACAGTCATTGCCTGAAGATAAGGCGGCGGGCAATCGCGAATTTTTGCGGGTTGATGCGCCGATGCCATTGCCGTTCGCGTTTAAACAGGCGGTGTCATCACCCGCGCATGCGGGTGATCCAGTATTCCAGAGACGCTGATGCTTGAGCCGAGAGGCCGCGGCGTACTGGATCGCCCGGTCGAGCCGGGCGATGACAGATGTGGGTGGGGACGCAGCTTCGCATTCTCGCGACATGATTTGTCCGAGTCCTGCTCTTCGTTCCGCCCTCTCTTCACACAGCTTCATTTCTGATAAAGCGAAATATTTCGCACGCTAGGCGTGACAGGTTTTGCTGAGTTGCCCGTCGGGTCGCGATGTCGTGCCGAACAGCAGTTCGGCCACAGGCCGTCTGAGCGATGCAATCACGACGATGTGTCCTCAACGATGCCATGCAGGTTTGTCGGATGCGGCGCGCTGCCCTCGCGGATACCCTCCAAGTCAATTTCGCAGCGTCGATCGCGGCGCCTTCCTGATGACACCGGGATCTGCCGTTGCCGATTACCGGCGGCCAAGAATACTGCACAAGAAGAGCCGGCCACGAGCCGGACAAGAAAAAGAAAAATGGACCAGGTGGCATTGGTCGTTGTTCGGGCGGTCGAGAGCGGCGCGACGACGACAAAAGGTATTATCGGCGTGACCGGATTGTCCCGCCTCAAGGTCGAGCGAGCGTTGGGCACGCTGGAGAAGCAGAAACTGCTGTTCCGTGAAAGCCAGGGCTCATGGGCTCTCGGTTTTCCGGTGGCGCCGCCGGTTCGGCAATGCGGTTCATGCACCGCCTGCTGCAAGGTGCTTGAAGTGACCGATCTCGGCAAACCGGTAAACACCGTCTGCAACCACATCCTGTCGGGCGGCGGATGCGAGATCTACGACCGGCGTCCGCGGCAGTGCCGCTCATTCAGCTGCGGCTGGCTGCAAGGCCATCTCGACGACGACTGGTTTCCCGCGACCGCAGGCATGGTGGCGCATTTCGGGCTCGACACACTGAACGTGCAGGTCGATATCGATGCTCCCGACCGCTGGCGAGAGGAACCTTACTTCAGCAAGCTCTGCGAATTGTCGCTCAAGGGCCTCAGGGTGAGCGAACGACGCCCCTATGCCACGCTCGTCATCGTCGGCGACGACAGGTATCTGCTGCTCGGACGGACCATCGTCCCCGATCCAACGCTGTTCGGGACCGCCTTCGTGCCGATCACACACGATACCTTCCACTACTGGAAGGCCAAATCCCTCGAGCATCTGCGGCGGCTGAACGATCGCGTCATGGAGATCCAGCGCATCCAGCAGGAGTTCGGCTATTGCGCCATCCCCGACGATGACGAGCCCACCCCGCCCTATCGGCCTGCTCTGCTGCAGAAGTCGACGGAGCCCGGTGCGATACCCACGACGAGGTGACCGCGTCGCATTCGACCAACTCGCCTGCACAAGCGAACTGCCGGGCTTACTCGGGCAACCCCGCCTTGCGGAAACCTTCAATCAACAGCTTCGCGTTTGATTGCCCACCCCGAGCAATCCACATCGATATTGTAAAGCGGGGATCGATCTCGAGCAAACGAGCCGCTGCCTCATGGGCTTCCACGTCGCGCCCGAGGTGAGCGAAAGCCGATGCGAGACAGCGGTAGCCTCCTGCATTATTGGGGTCCTGACGAAGAACCCTTTTTCCCGCTTCGATTGCGTCGTCAAACCGGTGAAGCTCAATAAAAGCCAACGCCATTCCGAGAAATGACCGATAAAGCAGCGGGTCGACGGGGCTCACGCGGATAGCGCGTTGAAAGCTCTGAATCGCTTCTTCCGACCGGCCCGCAATCTTGTACACAAAGCCTCTGTTGAGCCATCCATCAAACAAATTCGGATTGAGGGCGACCGCGCGGTCGGCCATTTCGATTTCACTTTCATGGTCGCCGACCATGAAGGCCGAGACGACAGCCGCGGTTGCCAATGTATTTGCATCGTTATTGTCGATGCTCAGTGCGAGACGAGCGAATCGAACGGCTTCGTTGCGGTCGAGTTGGGGATCGGTGGAATAGCCCAGAACCAGATTGAGCGCGTGGCTGATGCTTGCCAGGCATGCCGCCGAGGCGAGGCGCGGCTCCAGTTCCAGAACGTGGTGAGCGAGCCTCGTTGCCTCAGCGATCCCGTCACGGGTCGCGCTATAAAAGTGCGGCAATGCCCTGAGAAGAAGGTCATATGCGGTAAGGTTCTCCGGGCGCCGCCGCGTAGCCATTCCAATCTCCGTTCGGAGCAGCTTCGGCTGAATGGCTGAAACAACGGCGACCGCGACTTCGTCCTGGAGCGCAAAGACGTCCGTCAAGTCGCGCTCGAAGCTATCCGCCCAAACGTGGGTGCCCGTCACTGCGTCGATCAACTGCCCCGCGATGCGGACCTTGCCCGACGCCTTCGTACGGAGCCCTCAAGGACATACCGCACACCAAGCTTACGCCCGACTTCCTTGATATCGATGGCCCGGCCCTTGAACGTAAAGCTCGAATTGCGGGCGATCACGAACAACCACCTGAATCGCGACAGTGCGGTCGTGATCTCCTCGACCATCCCGTCGGCGAAGTATTCCTGCTCCGGATCGCCGCTCATGTTCTGGAATGGCAGGACGGCGATCGACGGCCGCTCAGGCACCGTCAGCGGCCTGTTTGAGGATTCATCGTCGGAAGGCGCCAAGGCAGTGGACGCTTCATTCGCTTCGCGGACCGAGCCGACGAAACGAAAGCCCTTGCGGGGTAGTGTCCTGATCAGGCGTTGTTCCTCACCGGAATCGCCTATTGTACTGCGGGCGACATTCAGACGGGTCGTCAGCGCCGCATCGGACACGCTGCGCCCGTCCCAAATGGCGTTGATGAGTTCGTCCTTGCTGACGACCCGCTCCCTGTTGCGGATCAGATAGTCGAGCAGATCGAATACCTGTGGCGTGACCGGAACCAGGTCCGCGTCACGATGCAGTTCGCGCCGGTCCGTGTCGAATGCGTACTCCTCGAAGAGATAGCGCAAGGTGCCAATCCCTCGGGTGGGCCTCCGGTTGTTGCAAGGCCGCCTGGCGCAAAGAATAAGCTGCCGGTGAGGAAAATGTAAGCCGCCCGTGAAGCGCGCACAATCGCGCTGAGGCACCTTGTCCGGGTGGAGAAGAGGTGCAGCAATGAGCACGACCTACACGACGACGAGTTTAGCCCGGACGACCGCATCCACGCCGCGTGGCCCCCGCACCCTCCAAAGTTTTTGGGGTGCATTTCAGGAATGGCGCAAATGGGAGCGGCTGCGCACCGATCTTTGCAGCCTGAGCGATCGGGAGCTGATGGATATCGGGATTGGGCGTGGCGAGATCGACTACGTCGCCTCGCACCGGGATACCGTTCCGCGAGGCATCCGATCCGCCGGATGATGCTGATGTCGGCGGGTCTATCGCTGGCGTCGTGGGCGATCTTCAACGAAGCGAGCAAACTCCATTGGTCACATCGTCCGCAGTCCGAATCCTTGATCTCGCTTGCTCTCGCCGATCTTGCCTGCAGAACATGTTCAGAAACCCAGACGACATCCGCATCGCGCATCGCAACTTCAACGCGCGCGGGTGATCAAAATTCGAGTTGTCACCTTTCCCGTTTTCTGTGTGAACTGCTTCACCTGCGTTCGCAGGCAGGCATTCCAAGATGCGGGCTCGACGCGAACAGAGGAGTCGCTGACATGAGCGACAAGCCATCAACCGGAATGCCCGACTGGCTCACGACGGACATGCTGGTGATCGCGATCTCCATCGCGATCATCGCGCTTGGTATCTGGATCGCTCCCTAAAGCGCGATGAGATTGGGTCGAATCGTCATCGCGCTATAGTTCTTTTGTCTAAGCATGATCTCCGCGCAAACGCTCCGCGTTTGTCGCGAGGGAAAACCGCTTCGCACTTTTCCGGATCATGCTCTAGCCTCGCGCAGCCTTGAAGCGCCGTCATCACTCGAGGCGATATTTTCTTCCATTCTTATTCGGGTCGGTATTGTCGCTTGTCGAGAACACCAGGACCGGGCCGAACCAATTTGTTGTGTCCCGGTGAAGTTCGAACCGGCCGGCGCCTTTGGTCTCGATCTCCCGGCGGTCGCTATTGGCCGGGCCGAGAGGTCGATCATCCTCATACAGTCGCGCAGCGTTGAGCTCGCCGCTGAAATACTTGACGGGGATCAGGTAGGCGTGTCCCTGCAAAAAACGGAAGGTGCCGCGGAGCGTTGGATCGGCCGGGCTCGGAGGCAACAGATAAAGCAATGCGCTCGACGCCAGGGCAAAAAGCGCCGATCCGATCACGATGCGCGTGGTGGCAGATATCCTGAACGACACGTTCTCTCGGGCCCTCGCTTGCCGGGCCCCTCCTCTAGCGCGCGCCTTGATCGCGGACAATGATTGGGCCTCGGCCGGGACCGCAAAGGCCGCACAGCCGAAGGGCGGCACCGGCGTGAGGCCGGAGGACCCGGCCGGCAAGACGTTCCCTGCCCCGGCCCCGTCTCGATACGGCCCGAAGTCCCTGGAGATACGGCCAGGAACAGGCATCCCAGCTGCCCGGCCGGGCCGGCGGGCCTCGCAAATGCGTGATCCTGCGTGACCGTTCCCTGCCTTCATTTGGGCATCGATCGGGAACAGGCTATTCTGCGGAGATGCCAGGATGGCATGCCAGGGCGGCCACCGCAGGGGGGTGCCTGCAATTGACCGATCGATCCCGCGATTCAATGCAAGATGTCGACTTGCGGAATTTTGTGCGGGTCATCTCGGCCTGCACACTGGGGCTTTGGGCATTTGCGGCCGGTCTGTTGATCGGGGTGTTTTGGCTCTCGTAATTCATCGTCACGCGAGACCATGCGGCGCCAGCTGAGGCGCGTGCCCCTACCCGCCGCTGAGATGATGGGCGGCCACGAACAACACAAGCCCGCTCAGCACCAGCGCCGACGCGGCGCCGGCAACGCTGCGCGCGAGTTCAGCCTTCGAAAGATTGGATCTGGTTGCCATCACAACCTCCTGTGCGTACGAGCCGAGGCCCAGCCGCTCCGGCGGTCGGGCTCGCTGGTGGAGCACAATCGCATCATGCGGATGAACGGATCATGAGCGAACGGCAGCATCGCTGCGGCCGTGCCCGGCAAGTCGAAGGCGTCAGTTTTGACGGGTGTCGGACGGCGACGTCAGGCCGAAGACCTCAAGCGCAAACCCGAAGAGGATGGTTCGGAGCGCTGGCGCGCCCGCACCTACCACTCGTCCGGACAGGGATCGACGATGTTCCAGAGATCGACCCCGTTCTTGATCTTCTTCATCTCGGTGGTGAGCCCGCCATTGCGGCGGATCCAGTTCTTCACCGTGTCGGGGTAGTAGGACATCAGGTCGGAGGTGCCGTCGAGGCTGGTGACCTTGATGCCGAAGGTGAAGGCCTTGTCGTAATAGGCCTGGTGGAAGCCGATGCTGGCCTTCGGCGTGACGCAGATCTTGTTCAGCGGCACGATGCCGAACACCAGCGTGCAGGCCGAGTTGCAGATGCCGTCGATCACGACGCGCTCGCGGCGGTCGCGGACCTGCTTGTACTTGGCCTTGTACTCCTCGACATAGCCGCCGTGGTCGCGCGTGATGTGCAGCACGGCCCGCGCGGGCGTCGCAGCCAGAACCGGGAGCAGCAAGGCGGCAAGGAGCGTGATGCGCATGGAACGTTCGAGACCGAGGGAATGCCAGATCCGGGCGGACCTGACCGCAAGACTCTGGCCGGACTGTGTTGGCAATCCGTTAAGCATCCGCAAAAAGGCAAAATTTGGCGCGCTGTGACTGATTTCCCGCAGCTTTTCGCCCGATTCCGGGTTAAATGGGCTTCGGATCGGCCCGAAATGCCGATTCCAGCGTGAATGCCCGGAGGCAGCCCATGACCAAGACCAAGCTTTTCGCCGCCCTCACTGTGACTGTTTCCCTGGCCATCCTGCCCCTCACCCCGGCGGCCTCGGCCCACCCGCGCCACCACCGGCATCACTACCACCACGCCCATTGGGGCCTGCCCTACCACATCAGCTATCTGCACAATTACGGCCCGGGCCCGGCCGCCGGCACTTTCGCCTATTACGACGGCCCCTCGCGCAACAAGTGCTACCAGAGCTCGGCCGCCTATATCGGCCAGGATCGCCGCCGCCATCCCTGCTTCTGAGGGCTTCGCGGGACACGGCCGGCCGGACGCGCGGGCACCGCCTGGCGGCCGCGCGGGGCTGCTGGCCCTCACCGCCCAAGTCTGATAATCGACCCGCAACGCGCTCGTAGCTCAGCTGGATAGAGCATCGGATTTCGATTCCGAGGGTCGGGAGTTCGAATCTCTCCGAGCGCGCCAATAAAGTCCATCAATTGGCTTGAGACAGACCGGAACGGTATTGCCGGTTTGCAGACCGGCTTGCAATTCACGTTTCGCTAACCTGCTGCTCAAGCTCCACAACAGCCTGCTCTGCCAACTCGAATTTGCCGCCGAGATCGTGCGCCTGCAAGATGCGCTCGATGTCCTCTGGGCTGCGCCCGGTGAGCGCGGCGATAACCCCCTGGACGACGCTCCTACCCGCTTCGATTCTATCCGGCGGCGGGTCGAGATCGGGCTAACGGCGAGGAGATAAAATGGATGGCCTAAGTCGCGGTCGCAAATCAGCGATCTTCTTTGCACTGGTTATTATGCTGCCTTCTGCTGCGCAGACGCGGCCGACGGCGCATGCATGGGACGAGTGGCGTGTGGTTGACAAGGAGTGTCGCGATGTCTTGCCTCCTCAGGCAAAGATACGCGCATGCCTCGACTTGCTCGGGGATCGACGACTCTCGGCCGCCTATGTCGCTCCGATCAATGGCGAAATATCGAGCGCGTTCCAAAGCCTGCGGGACTACAGCAACGCCATCAAATACAAGAAGATTGAAATTGAACGCGCGCTTGCCCCGGTGAAGCAACTCCCTTCGTCGGGCGAAGCGCTCCCAGCAACCTTTGGCGCAATGTCCCTACGTTACACGGAGCTCGGGACACTCCAGGCGCTCAATCGCCTGGCCAACTTCAACAGTCAGTCCGATGAAGCGCGCCGAGGTGCCACCGACGAGCAGAACAATTACAACCTGGCGCTTCAGTACAACCCGATGAACTACAGGACATATCGATACCGGGCTGAAATTCGCAGCCTGTTCTGTGATAGCGCGTCTGCGGCTCAAGACCTGGAGGCCGCGGTCAGGTTTGCCGAGACAGCTGGAGATCAGACTGCAGCTCGAGACTACAAGCGCGCCACGCTAGGCGCTTGCATTCCAACGTGGCGCCGAGAATAGATCTGCCGGGGCAGTGTCCTCCACCGTAAAAATCCGGAGCGAGCTCGCCGCCGGCGCCGAGCCCGCGTGCGACCGCTCCTACCGTGCTCTTACGGGCCCGACACTGGCAAGCAACTTGCGACGCATGCGTGAATAGTTCGGCGCCAACCATTCTCGGTGTGCCGAACTCAAACATTCGGAGCACCAAGATGAACATGCATCCTCGTTTTGAGACAGCCCGCGAAAGCACTCCACGAGAGTTGACGATCAGCAAAATATTGGCCGATCTGGTCCTCGCCTGTCAGACGATCCAGGACGACATCACGGCCGAGGAAGTGCGCGCTGGGATTTCCGACCGATCGGACAGAAGGTATTCGATTTTGGCAAGGTCGCTGAACGAGCGGTACGATAATCTCAAGGGAACCATTGCCACCCTTGAAAGGCGTCTCTCAGAAAGAGAACTCGGCGCAGGCATGAAACCATTTCCATGACCCCCCCGCCATGCACCCCCTTTCGTCAGCAGTGCCCGGAAGAGCGACAGCGACAATGACCGAAATGGCGGCGCGGTAAGAATTTTAGTTCTACCCGATAATAATGCTTAATCAGACGCAATCAGAGGAGTAGCGTCGCAAGTCCCTCGGTATCAGTCAGGGACGCGCCCCATGTCTGCTCTCCATGCAAAGCTGGAACGATTTGAGGTTCTTGCCGCCGAATGCGAAATGATCGCTAGCCGTGTGCAGGATGGGAGCAGTCGCGAACTATATCTGCGGTTGGGTGCGCGCTATCGCGACCTGGCGACCGATATGCGGACCGTGATCGCGAGCGTCAACAAAGCTGCGTAGCCGCAGCAAAGACCTCATTTCCGGCCTCCGGTGGACGCCAGCATATTCAAGTCCCACCCGGCGGTTGTGAACGGCTCAAGTCACGGCAACGATGCTCGTCACGAGCCTGCTTCCGCTCGCTGAACGCGAACGTGAGGCGTTGTGAATGCTGTCATGTTGAAACGACGCCAAGTCGGGACTTACATCAGGTTCGCACACCACCACGCTTGGGAGATTTAGCGTGTTCCGAGCAGCAATCTTCATCGCTACCTGTCTGGCTGTAACGTCGCCATCGCGAGCTCAGCAGGTGCGGGTCATCACGGGAGACATCGAGCACATCTACGGGCCTGGCGGTGAGGTCCTCGACGACGCCGATCTGCGCGCACGAAATGAACGCGCCTTTGAAAGAAGAACGCAGCTTGATAAACAGCGCGCGATCGAGATGCGGCAAATCGAGGCAGAGAAAGAGCGATTGAGGTTCGAGCGCGACCGAGCCGCGCTCGCCTATGCAACTGGTCCGACATTGGACTCGACATACGGCAGCGGGCTTTTCGCTTATCGCCATCGGGGCCACGGGAGGATGGGTGTCGCCCCCAGAATGGGCGGTTCGCGACGATGACAATATAAATACTCATCTTATCAATATCTTGCCGGCTCTCCGAGCGCCTGTGAACCACGGGCGCGAGTGCCTCGGGCCCCCCGCCCACCCCGCCTAATAACCTCCGCGTGAACGAAACATCATTTCCTGGCCCTCGAAGCGAGCCCGAAACAAACGGCGCTCAGCATCCCCGGTGTTTTCATCACCTGAACATTTCCGGGGTAAAGCCATGCAGCAAGACAACGGCATCAAATTCCAGGATCTCGACCAGGTTTTGCGTACCGCACAGATCAGGCGTTCCGCCGACCTGGGTCTCTGGATAAGGCAGTACATCCAGAATCTCGGTCTCGCTCGCCAACAGAGAGCGACCGACAGAAAGCACGCGATTGCAACGCAGTCCGACACAAAGCTTCTGGCCCACTGACCCAAGGGAGCGACGACGATGTGGACCCACAAAGTACGCATGCTGGTGGTCGTAAGTCTGCTGGCCGGTGCGGCTGTCATGCTGCTGGCGATGGCTGCTCCTCACCCCGTTTCGAGCGCTGCGCTCGGCAGTGAGTGGCAATGCAGCAAGGCCGGGTTCGTCCTCACGACCTGCCGTCAGGTCCCACCAGCCTGAACCGCTTTGGCATGGGCGGTGCAATGGAGACCATGCTGGGGATTTCAGTGTCCCAGTTCAGGAAGGAAACGCCGCCGGGCGTGTATTTTTGAAACCGGCGGCGTCTTTTCTTGAAACACCCTGCCTCGAGGGACAGGCCTCAAACGGGAAGCCGGTCACAAGCTGCTCGGCTGATCGCAGCACCGCCAGCGCGCCCTCTCGATAGACACCGCGCCGTGATACCTCCCGGCTTGTGATAGTCCGCTTACTCACGCAGCACGCTGCTGATGTCACGATCTGAAGGCATCGATCGCGTGAGCGAGGAGGATGCCAACACTCACAATGAAAAGTATGGAAATCGCTGCGTCAAACATAATGGGCACAGCAAAACGGGCCGTCCGCGATCAGTCAAAAGAAATTCCATCGGCACGAATGTATCGCTCGACGGTTGATGCGTCGGTGCAACAGGGATCGGCGTCTCCCGCAGCAACCGGAAGTATTGAGCAAGCTCTAGATTCATCGTGACGTTCTGTCGTGCGACCACGGTGCCGGCCGATCTGCCGGTCGTTTCCGGCAGACCGGCCTCGCCTCAATGATGAGCCGACACGCTCTTCATGCACTGGGACACGAGATCGGCACCGGCGAAGTGGCCGACGTCGCCCAAGCTGATCATGCCGACCATCCGCTTGCTCTTGTTGATGACGGGCAGCCTGCGGACCTTCAGGGTCTCCATGTGATGCACCGCCTTTGCCAGATCGTCATCTTCCCGGCAGCAGTGGATGCCCTCGGTCATCACATCGCGCGCGGTGGCGCGCATAGAGTTGAAGTCCTTGCTCGCAACACCTTTGCAGACGATATCGCGATCCGTCACCATCCCGATCAGACGATCGTCCTTTCCAATCGGAATACAGCCGACGTCGTGCCCTTGCATCAATCTTGCGATTTCGGTGATCGGGGTATCGGGGCTCACCCAATCGACGCCCTTGTGCATCACGTCCTTGACCTTCATGGAGGACCTCCCTTGCAAGGCAGCAGCCCCCTCGCTTGCAACTATACAGCAGATCGGGCGTGACCGCATGTGGGCCGCGCCTTGATCAGGGCGCGCCGACAGATGGTCGCGCCATCCACCGCATCAGTCGTGCGCGCTGATGCGGCCGCGCAGAGCGTTGGCGGTCAGGCGTGCGAATTGCGCACGACCGAGATGCAGCAGCGTCTCATGATCGCCGGCTTCAATGTAGACGTCGGGCTGCATCTCGATGCTGTCATCGACGATAACGTCAAGCCCGTAACAGATGCCGGCGGCGGGAACCGCCCCGTGCGCGCAGTCCGCGAACAGACGATCGATCTCGCTTTCAGCGGCCATGGCGATATCGTCGCCGAATCTCGCCCTCAGGTCCTCAAGCCTGAGGTGATGTGAGGCCGGCAGCACGGCGAGCATGTAGCCGCCGTCGCGACGCAACACGATCGCCTTGGCCAGGCGATCGCCTGAGACGTGACATGCCTGGGCGCTATGGGTGGACGACATCGTCAGCACATGCGGGATTTCGTCGTACGCAATGTTTTCGGCAGCAAGATATTTGTGCAGTGTGGGAGAAATGGTCATGACGTCACCTCTGGTGCGACATGCAACCATCCACCGTGGCCCTGCCCGCCGCACGATGAGCGGTAGCGTGGTTCTCGACGCAGAGCATAAGTCCAGTTGCTGGGCACTGCAATTCGCCTGCTAATTTGGGCGCCGCGCCAGGTTCAAGTTCCGGGCCTTGTCCAGATTGCGGGTATCGGCCAGCGCCGCCGCGCCCGGCAGGAGGGCCGACGCAAGGTCGGTCTCGGTGAAATCGGCGCCGGCGAGATTGGCGTCGGACAAGTCGGCTCCCACGAGGTTAGCGCGGCTGAGATTGCAATTGGCCAGATTGGCGTTCTGCAGCTTCGCGAATTCGAGATCGGCGCGCGAGAGATTGGCGCCGCTCAGATCCGCATTCCGCAGATCGGCGGAATTGAGCACGCCGCGCATCATGCCCATCGATTGGTTGCGCATATCAGCGCTCAAATCGGCGCCCGCAAGTTTGGCCCCGATCATGCTGGCGCCGGAAAGATCGGCGGTGATGCGTGCGCCGCTCAAATTGGCACCGCCAAGCCTGGCGCGTTGCATCTGGGTGCCCAGCAGCGATGCCCTGACGAGGGATGCGCCGGTCAAATCTGCGTCGATGAGCCAGGCCTGGTTCAGGATGGCCCCGTCGAAGCGCGCGCCCTTCAGGCTGGCGCGGTTGAGTTTGACGAGGCGAAGATTGCCGCCGGAGAAGTCGAGCCCCGAGAGATCGAGGTGCGACAGCCGCTTTCCCTCCAAATCTGCCGTGCGTCGGTTCACCGGCTGTTGACGTGCCGCCTCGAGCAGCGTGTCGACCTCGGCGCGCGTCATCTCCGACGTCGTCATGTCGGGACTGTTGAGGTCGACATCGCGCAGCATGTCCTGCGCGACGGCGTCAATCGGATCCACCAGCAGCGCCGCCATCGCTACAAAAGCAAATGCGAGACGAAACAGCATCGCTGTCTCCGCTTTCCGGCCTTCAGAGTATGAAACCGGATCATGATCCTGGCAATGCTCGTGACAGCGACCGCCGCGTCATTGTGCCACGGCTGAAGCAATACTGCCCATCTTCATCGGCCGAGGCGCCCAGCCTCCAACCAGATGTGTTGGGCTGACGCGAACCGCGCCGCACGCCATGATCCGCTAGCCCCGCACGCCCCTCGCCGCAAACCAGCGCCGGCACGCCCGGCTGAAACTCGTCGCATCGGTGTAGCCGAGCGCGGCTGCCATCTCGTCGCGGGATTGGGTGCCTGCCGCGAGCATCACCCTCGCGCGCTCGCGCAGCACGGCGTCGAGCAGCGGGCGGAAGGCGCCGCCCCCCTCCGCCAGCCGCCGCACCAGCGTGCGCCGCGAGGTGCCGACGAGGCGCGCAGCTTCCTCCTCGCCGAGCCGCTGCGGCAGGCGCGACGCAATCAGGTTCTCCACGATCCGTGTCAGCGCCTCACTGTCCGAGCGCGGCTTCTCGATCGTCTCCAAGGCTTCGATCGCCTTGGCGTGCAATTCCGGATCGGCAAACGGCGACGGTCGCGCGCACAATTCTTTCGGCACATCGAACAGGAAGGCGGCCGCGTTGAACTTCACCGCGCAGGCATAATGCGGCACGAGCCGCTCGGCGTCCGCAGGCGGCGCCCAGGGAAATTGCAGCGTCGCCTGGCCGATCGCATCCTCGAGCAGCTGCGTGTACACCGCGTGCACGTTGAGGCTGACGGCGAGCGCCACGGCGTGCCACAGCGCGTCATCCATCGCCACCGCGGGAGAAATTTCGATCTGGATCGCGCGCGCGGTGCGGCGCAGCCGGTTGCGGATGAAGGGCGCGCGGGTCGATCCGAAGCGCGCGCCGGTGATCAAGGCATCCTCGATGGTCGGTGCCGTCCGGGTCGCGACGTCGAGCGCTCCCTGCAGCGATGTCGACCAGACCGCAGCGGCCGACAACGGCCACAGCTCGCCATGCCGGCGGGTGATGTTGGCGGCCAGCACCACCAGCCCCGACACCGGCATGTGCGCACCCGGCTGGTCGAGCGCCTCGAGCCGGATCCCCGTGCCCTTCAGCAGCTCGTCGCGCTCGCCGCGCGTCTTGCCGAAGGCGCGGACCAGCGCGCGTGCATAGCTCACGGTGACCGGCGCGCGGAGGGCATCTGTGTCAGATCCCTGCATGGTGTCGGCGGCCTCCCCGGGCTGTCTGACGAAATGGGCTTGGCGCAAAATGCCACAAATTTGGCCTGTTGTGAACTGGCGGCGCAGGCCCGCCTCGCGGCATTCTTGATGCAACAACGGCGAATGCCGACGCGACGCGAGATGCTGGAGGGAATGCGATGATCTTCACGGGCACCAATGCCGCTGGCGAAACCATCACCTATCGGGACGGCAAACGCTATCTGTGGATGCTCTCGTTCATCCCGCCGCTGATCCCGCTATTGTCCTACTGGCTGTTCCTGCGGACACACAATCCGCTGGTGACGCTGATCCCCTTCGTCTTCATCTTCATCCTGATCCCGCTGCTCGACGTCCTGTTCGGCGAGGACACCCACAATCCGCCGGCGGAGGTGGTCGCCGCGATGGAGGCCGATCCGTATTATCTGCGGCTGGCGCGCTTCACCGTGGTGTTTCCCTGGGTGAACTACGTCGCCCTGATCGCCTTCTTCGGCACCCAGGAGCTGCCGTGGTGGTCCTACGTCGCGCTGCTGCTCGGCGTCGGCACCATCAATGGCGGCGCGCTCTTGATCGGGCACGAGCTCGGCCACAAATCCGACCGGCTCAACATCATGTTCGGCACGCTCGCCAATTGTGCGGTCGGTTACGCCCACTTCCGCGTCGAGCACAATCGCGGCCACCACACCTGGGTCGCAACGCCCGAGGACCCCGCCAGCGCGCGGTTCGGTGAATCGATCTATGCGTTCGCGCTGCGCGAATTGCCGGGCGCCTTCAAGCGCGGCTGGCGCAATGAGGCCGAGCGGCTGACCAGGCGCGGCGAACCGGTCTGGTCTGTCAACAACGAGATCCTGCAGGGTTTTGCGCTGACATTCGTGGTCGCGGCTATATTGATCGCGCTGTTCGGCTGGAAGGTCGCCCCCTTCATCGTCGCGCATCATTTCCTCGGCTGGTATGCGCTGACCCAGGCCAACTATGTCGAGCATTACGGGCTGCTGCGCGAAAAACTGCCGAACGGCCGCTACCAGGCGGTCGAGCCGCGCCACTCCTGGAACACCAACCACATCGTCTCGAACCTGATGACGTTCCATCTGCAACGTCATTCCGATCACCACGCCAACCCGATGCGCCCCTACCAGTCGCTGCGCGATTTCGACGACATTCCGCGGCTGCCGAACGGCTACACCGGCATGTTCGGACTGGCGGCGATCCCGCCGCTCTGGTTCCGGGTGATGGACCCGAAGACACTGGCCTGGGCCGGCGGCGACAAGAGCAAGCTTAATCTGCGCGACCAGCCGGCGAGTTCGTGATTGCAACTGTCGCCCGGCCTGCAAAACAGGCCGGGCGTCGTCGTCAATGCGCTGCGCCCGCACTCATCGCGACACGTAGCCGGCCGCGAGCGGCTTGAAGCGATAGATCAGATACGGAGCCTTGTTCTCGCCCTTGCCGCCGTGGAACATCGCGGCCGCGGAGATCTGCGACGCCGATACGTACATGTAGCCGTCCGCGGACGCCGTGATGCCGTCGGGCCAGACCATCTCCGCATCGCTCAGATAGGTGCGATATTTGCGATCGGCGCCGATGACGCCGACCGACTTGCTCTCGACTGCGGTCAGATAAAGATTGCCGGCATAGTCGATCGAAAGCCCGCCATTGTTCGGCTTGTCTGAATAGCGCTCGACCTTGGCGCTGAGCTCGGGTGGCGTCAGCTTCTCGTCGTTGAGATCGGCAACCCGCACGCGGTAGATCGAGCGGCCGCTGAGCGGCGCGAAGTAGACCCATTCCGACCTGACATCCATGGTGATCCCGTCACAGCCGACCTTGATGATCGATGGCTTGCCGTCCTTGCCCGACACCGTGAGATCCTTGCCGTCCACCGTGATCGGCAGGTCTTCGGGGATCGTGGAACGGTCTCCGTCAAGCACGCGCCTGGCGCGCCCGGTGTCCATGTCGATGATGATGATCGCGGCATGCGATCCGTCGCCGCCCGGGCCGATATTCTCGTCGGCGATGTAGAACTTGCGATGCTTCTGATCGATCACGATGTCCTGCGGCTGCGATCCCGTCCGCGTGACGGGATCCGGCATGTAATAGATGCGCTCGAGCCGGTCGCTGCGCGTATTCCATCCTACCAGTTTTGGCGTGATGTTGGTGCGGAAGCCCATGTCGATGATCCAGACCACGCCATTCTCGTCCGAGCGGAGCCCGAGCACGTTGTCGAGATACTGATCGGTGCCCTTCCGCGGCGTATTCCACTCTGCGCTCGGAAACGGCTGGAATGTCGTCGGCGACGTCAGCTTCGCGACCCTGATCTCCGGACTGAAGAACGGGTGATGGCTGAAGATCAGCTGGTTGTCCGGCGTGATGGCGATGTTGCCGACCGACTCGGGCAACCGCGCCACGATCTCGGCACGGACCGCCGGCTCGTCCGCACGCGCAACTGATAGCAATACGTTCGCCGTCATCGCGGCGATCAACAAAATCCCTCGCTTCACGCGGGTCCCCTCCCTGTTGCCGTTGATGTGTCGTTGCACGCCGGACCGGCCTTGATCGGCAAGGTTCGGCTTTGCGGGACCAACGTTGCGCGCTAAGTTGGGCGCTGACAATTACGCACAGGAATGTCCGGTAGTATCAGGGAGTGAACCATGAAGGGGCGCGATGCGAAGAGCTATGATTGTGCGGCCGGCTGCCCCGTCGAGGCGACGCTCGATCTGATCGACGGCAAGTGGAAGGCCGTGATCCTCTATCACCTGCTCGGCGATACCATCCGATTCAACGAACTCGGGCGGCGGCTGTCGCGGATTTCACAGCGCATGCTCACGCGGCAGCTTCGCGAGCTGGAAGCCGCTGATCTGATCCACCGCGAGATCTATCCGGAGGTGCCGCCGCGCGTCGAGTATTCGCTGACGGCGCGCGGGCGTTCGCTCGAACCCGTGATCCACTCGCTGTGGAGCTGGGGCAACGCCTATCTCGAGGAGCGAGGCGCTGCGCCGCGCGCGCTCAACGGGGCGTCAGCCTCGGCACAACGCGCCGGGTAGAGCGGAGCAGCGCATGCCGCGGACGAACCTGCTCAACTGGGCGGTCCGGCGCCTGGTGATCTGGCTACTCGTGCTCGGCGGCGGATATCTCTTGGTGTTCGGCGGATCGTCGACGTCCAAGCCGATCCGCAAGAAGATTTCGATCGAGGTGGCGACACCGAACGGCACGGCACGCGGCGCATCCGTGATCGAGATGGTCCACTCGCATGCACCATGGTGGTACCCGGCCGCGGTGAAGGGCGCGACCTCCGAGCGGGGCGAAGCGCCCTACGCCGATCTTGGCGGCAGGCGCTATGTGTTCGTCACCATCAACAACCAGCTCGACGAGAGACCGATCTCGGAAAGCCTTCTGCCGGAATCGATACAGGCCGATGGCAGCTTTCAAGCGAACAGGACGCCGATGATCGTGACCTTTGGCGATATCGAGGATCCGAACACGATCCGGAAGCTCGAGCCCGGCGCATTCGAGCGGGCGTTCGGATCGGGCTATCGTTTGGTGAGCCTAACCGCGACCGATACGCAGGATCCGCCCACCAACGGAACGCTGGCGCAGAAATTTCCGGTGCTGCATCGGCAGCTATCGATGCCGACCCGGCAGCGCGTGCCGCAGCCCTATCAGCGCGGCGATCTCCGAGTGATCAACTGGCGCGCCTTCGAGACGCCGCCAACACCGTGAGCCCTGTGTAGTCTACGCTGACCGCCGCTTCATCGCGCCGATGCCGAGGAATGAACCGTCGACGGACGGATATTGGCTGGTGAATTCGAACGTATCGAAGATCGGCGCTTCGAACTCCTTGAGGGCCGTCCAGAGCAGCGTCGTATCCGGACAGGCCTGGGAGTGGACGTCGTGATGCACGATGATCCTGGCGTGGGCGCGGACCAGCAGATGGTCCAGCATCGCACCGCGCAGGCTGTGATCGCCGTCGATAAAGACGAAGTCCGGCTTCACCCGATCGACATAGGCACTGACGACCGGCGCGGTGGAGAAGGCCTGAAGATAGACCGGCTCGATCTCCGCCCGCTCGCGCAGCAGGTCGAAATAGGCCGTGATGAACGGTGTCGGATCGATCGGATCGACCGCGATCACGGTCTTGAGGTCGGCGCCGCTATTCCGGAGCCACTCCGCAACCAGGATGAACATGCCGCCCCAGCGGCAGCCGATCTCCATGTACGATGAGACGCCGGACGCGTTGCGCGCGAGCCAGGCCAGATACGGCGCAAGCTGGCTCGGATACTGCCAGAGGTGCAGGCCCTTGCCGAAGCTCGCCGACAATTCCGGCGGCTGCTCGCGCAGCAGCTCGTCGTTGAGGCCGAGCGCGGGGATGAACTCCCGCTCGAGGAATGCCACGTCGGTACGCTCTGCTGCGCTCAGTCCGGCGATCGCATCGACTGCCTCACCGACGGAATCGGAGAGATCGGCAAAACGCTGATATCGGTCGGCTTGAGCCTGCGGGACGTTGAGCATCGGCACCATCAACTCTGACGGAAGGGCAAGAGGAGACCGCAGCTGATGCGCCCCCGATGGTTGAACGGCGAGCGCCTCCGTCTCGGGCGCAAAATCTTGCGCTCGGGCCGCAAATATTCCGCCTGGCGTCCCGTGCATTTACGGGAAACCCGCCAACCCACATTCGGGTCGCGCCGGGCGCGCAGCCACGCAGCGCCTTTAACTGCTCGGGATCTTGCGCCGCACCGCCTCCAGGCCGGCGTCGGTGACGCGATATCTCCGCCCCACCTCCGGGATGATCCAGCCCTTGTCGATCATGCCGGCTAGCGTGCTCGGGCCGACCCCCGCGGGAAACGGCCGGCGATGTTTGATCGCGTCGATCGCGACCCGCTCGAGATGGGTGGCGACATGCGACGGGCGGGCACGAAACGCCTTGGCGATGATGAGAACCGACAGGACCTCGGCGCGCCGGCGCACCGCCGACGCGCTGCGGGTTAGTTCGTTGCTGATCTCGAGAGCATTCTTGCCGGCCCCGGCGAGCTGGCGGAGCTTCTCGTCCTCGTCCGAGCTCCAGCGCCGCACGATCCCCATCTGCCCCTCACCGCCTGGATACCCACCTCAAACAAAATGCATACGCAGGCGGCGCTGATTTGCCATGTGACTTTCGGCACCTCTTGAGGTGACGTTCGAGCTATCGCCATCAAGAGGGCCGATCGCGATGCCGCGCGCTGCGGCGCTCAGAGCATGATCCGATTGATCGGATCTTGCTCTGGTCCCTTTGTTTGGTCGCATTTTCTTGACGCGAACCGGTGCCCACTTCGCTGGAAAATGCTTCAGTGCTTGCTGGGTTCGAGCGTGATGAGCACGCCGGTCGGCTCCGGCTCGTGCGGCCGAAGCGACGTCAGCTCCGGATCGCTCCACTCGGCGAGACTCACGACCTCGCCCGTCTGCCCCGGCTTGTCAGAGGTCTGCGCCAGTTCGAGCACCTTGAGTCCGCTGGTATCGACGAAGAAGGTGTGCTCGCCGAACACGCTGTTCAGTTGCGCCACCGCCGGATGATCCTCCGGCAGCACCTGGGCGTTCAGTTGCGTCATGGTCTGCTTGACTTGCGTGGCATTAAGCTTCATCCGCTGCTCCTTCTTGTTGGTTCCGGCCTTGACCGGTTTCCCTGGCTGGCTTCCTTGGTTGGTTTCCCTGGCTGGCTTCCTTCCCGCCCACGCCCCTCGTTCGGGGGCTTCGAAGTCTCGAACCGATCAGGCAACGAAACGTTCCGCACGCGCGACGCATTGACCGCGGGCGTGCGGGTTCCATGTCCATCGATGCGGGAAGCACGGCTTGACGTCACGCATGCGCCCTTCACGGCGCGGAAGGCTTCTTCCTCGCAAGTCCTTCGAGATGCACGCGGCGCGCGGCGGACTTGCGTGCGCGCTCCCTGGTGCGGCAGGCCCGACAACGCACGGCCGTGGTGAACACGTCGCCCTTGGCGGTCTCGTACCACCATTTCTGCTGCAACGGAGTCCACACCTCGGCAACGCCGCAGTCCTTGCACACGAACGGCTCCGGTCGATAGGTTCCGCGCTCGACGAAATCGGGGATCGAATAGCTGTTCGACGGCGCCAGCTCGCTCGTCACCACTGGAACCTCGCCGCGCGCCAGCGCAATCTTGTAGTCGCGAAGACGGCGCTGTTCGGCGGCACGCTGCGCCTGCAGGCGACGCCATTCCTCGGCCTTGCGCCGCTTGGCGTCGATCTCTCCGCGCTTCTGCTTGCTGCTTTTCACGGCGCACACATCCAGGCCAATGCCCTATGGCGCATAGCGGAACCAGGGCGTGTACTCTAAATCCGCGATGTCCGCTCCCCCAACGGCGACGCGGAAGCGGACATTGCACAAAGTCCGAGACGGGCAAGAAGCCGACATGCTGCGGTTTATACCGTGACGTCCGCTTCACCCCCGACACCGGACTTTCGATAGCCAGTGCGGCACGTCCGAAAAGGGCCAAAAGGAGACGTACTGAAGCGACGCACGGTTATGCGAGCAACGATAAGGAGGCGGTTGCGCAGTTCCCGTGGCCCGTTCAACTCTCGGTCGAGGCGTGGGAATATCGCCGGCTAAGGCTCCGGCGGCGACGCCCGTCGGGGTTCACAATCTAGCTGGCACTTTTTTGAATGGCGGTTGGCAGCGTGTCGGATTTGTGCTTTTTGCAATAGGCCGCAACCTTTTCCGAATTCTTTTGCAAACGGTCGTAGTCCAAGACATTATTTTTTGCGGCCGCGTTATAGTAACCGCTCATGAAATACCTTACGAAATCCCGATCTGCTGAACCGTATCCTAGCCAATTTCCACAAGTGATCTTGTTCATGTCCAGCCTGATCTGAGCCGCGGCTGGCGCTGAGGCCGCGCCTATCAAAATCACAGAAACGACAAAAGTCCTGCATCTCATAACGATCCTCCAAACTCTCGAGCCGTCAATTCTTGCCTACCGATTGTTGCAAGCCATACATAACGCTTTCCGCTGGATGGTATTGGCACCATGCCTTTACGTTGGCGATATTTTGTTGATGCAAGGCAAGATCCACAAAAGTCCTGCTGTTCTGATAACTGAACCAGCCGCTCATCCAGGCAGAAAATTTATCCGACTGTGACTGCGGCATAGCGAGATATTGGCTACATATGATCTTGCCCATATCAATGGTTACCTGCGCATTCGCAACGATCGGAACTATCGAGACAGCAAACGTCAGACTGATCAATCTACATCTCATCGGGGTCGTCCTTGATGCTGATCTACCCGGGATTATGGAGAGGACTGCGGCCACAACGACGCAAGAAAACGGAGTGTCGCGCCCGCTCATGTTGATCTAGATCAACAGAAGTCCGCTTGGGGTCAAAAGCCGACCACGACACCTCGCTCGACCTTGGCCAGCTTCCCTCCCGGCAGCGGACATTACGGCATTCCGAGCAAACGTCAGCTAAGGGCCAATAGCAGCCCTTCCAGCGCCGCGCCAGCGCAACAGGTTTTCAGTCGTAGTCGACGAGATCGCGAACCTCAAAGGGCTTTGGCCCGAGCGTCGATGCCTTCGTGGCGGTGCCAGGCAGAATCTCGAAGTCAGGCGTGAACTGAACAAGGATGGCGCGCAGCCGGTCGAATCCACTCCGATCGCCCTCGAATCGCGCTTTGCCGGACGCGAGCAAATCGTCGAAGGACGCTTGACCCATCATCACTTGATTGAGATCGGAGCGATTGACGGTAACTGTCAGATCCGGGTTCTTCGCCTGGAAGCCCTTGATGTTGGTGAGTGTCGCATTGCTCATCTCGATCGCGTGCTGCTCGCCGTTATCTGGCGTGGCGAGGTTGATGGTAAACCGAATCCCATCGGCCTTTTTCGGATCCATGCTAATGCCAATGAAGTCGAGCCACTGTTCGGTGGACATCGCGCGCACGACGTCCGGTCCTGTGCTACGTGGGGGAACGCCCCCCGGGAGACCGTTGCGCAGTTCAAAGGCACCTTGCAGGAAGCTGTTGCGCACGCTGGTACTCTCCGCCCGGTAACCGAGTTGCTCGTACGCATCGGCGAGCAGCCGCCGCGCTTGCTGGTTATGCGGCTCGGCGAAGACCAACTTGTTCAGGATCTCGGTCGCAAGTAGATACTTGCCCTGCCCCAGCAATTCCTCGCTCTTCGCGACGATCTTTGCCGGGCCGCCCATCATCTCCACATACAACGGCGCCGAATCCTTCGGCGATAGGGGGATTAGATTGACCGGATTGCCGTCATAGTGCCCGAGGAACCGGTTGATAACTGCCCGTGAGTTATTCTGCACGTCACCGTGATAGCTGCGCACAGCCCATTGGTCGCGCAGGCTCTTCGGCACCTCGTACACGTTGTGTATCTCGTTGAGGGTCACCCCCCAATTAGCGTAGTGCAGCGCCTGGTTATTCAGGTTGGCATAGGCATCGCGTTGCGCGCGCAGGACTTCCTGAATACGCGCGTTACCCCAGCGCGGCCAGCTGTGTGACGCGAACATTACATCGGCCTCTTGCCCAAATTTGTACAGCGCTTCGTTGATCTCCTTCGACCAGTTCAGGGCGTTACGCACCCGCGCGCCACGCAGCGTGTAGATGTTATGGACGGTGCCGGTGATGATTTCCGACGTCCAGAGGGCTTTGAATTGCGGGAAGTAGGTATTCATCTCGACCGGCGCCTCGGTGTCCGGCGCGTTCTGGAACACCATCTTCACGCCGTCGAGCGTAATCTCCTCGATGTTCTTACCCACCAGCCGGTTCGGCGCAATCAGCCCGGTGTTGCCGTTGGCCACGTTCTTTCCGATCGCCTGATCGACATGGCCATGCGGTCCGCGTTGCAGCAGCACGGCGTACTGCCACTGCGTGCGCCGCGACATCGCATTGCCAGCCAGCACGTTCTCGGCGATCGCCTCCTGCAGGAAACCTTCCGGCGCAATCAACATCACCTTTCCACTGGTGGCGTCGGCCTCGTCGACGACTCCGCGTACCCCGCCAAAGTGGTCGACGTGTGAGTGTGAGTAGACGACCCCCACGACCGGACGCTTGCCGAGCTTGTCGTTGATGAACTCGAGCGCCGCCCGTGCGGTCTCCTGCGCCGTCAGCGGATCGAAGACAATCCAGCCAGTATCGCCTTTGATGAAACTGATGTTGGCGAGGTCGTAACCGCGCACCTGGTAGATGCGGCCCGGAACCACTTCATACAACCCGTAGGCCATGTTCAAAACGGCCTGCCGTTGCAGCGACGGATGGATGCTCTCAAAGTCCTTGCCGGTCAACAGCCAGCCGTAGCTGGCCATATCCCATGCAACGTGGCCAGCGTCGGCCATGATCTTCGTGTAGGGAGGCTCCGCGATGAACCCTCGCTTCGCTTCGTCGAAATCGCGCTTGTCCGCGAACGGAAGTTCGGCCTTCTGGCCATTGCGCAGTTCGATTGTGAACTTCGACGGTGGCTTTCCAAGCGGGTCGAAGTGCTGGGCTGCACTCGCGCCGCCGTCTGTTGGAATCAACGAGGCGCCCGGGGTTTGGCCATACGCGTCAAACGACAACAAACCCGCAAACAATACCGACAGCCCGATCAGCAATTGAACGCTTCTTGTCATTGATACCCCGCTGATGCTGTGATAGTTGGCGCCGAATAGACAAAGTAAGGGCATACCGGGTTGTACCGGTTGATCTAAATCAAGGTCGTCTGCTTTGGGTCAAACTCGGAAGTCGGAACGCGCAACCGTGAGGTCCGCTTCACCCCCGACACCGGACTTTCGATAGCCAGTGCGGCATGTCCGAAAAGGCCATCTTCGGAAGCATTGTCGCATTGACGCGATGACCAGTTCAGCACGATGATCGGGCATTAAAGCGTGCGAAAGGGGCCGCAGCATCCAAGGATATTCCCTGATGATCTACGAGGCCGCGCGTCACGAAGCCCTCAATGGGTCAAGTTGGAACGAAGCGACTTCACGCGAATACATTCAACGCATTGCAGCCGACGCCAACGCAACGTTTTCTCGCCGCGACCTATGGCCAACACATCCGCTGGAGGAAGCCCGTCCGGGCACTCGCTTTCATAATTTATATGTTGGCGCGGGTGGTGTTGCGTGGGCGCTCAACCACCTGAGGCGTATCGGAGCCATTGTCGATCATCCCGATTTTCAGGAAGTAATACCTGAATTAAGGGAGGCCAACCGCGCCCAGATCGAAGGCGGACGGTGGCGCAGCCACGGCGCCGACGGCCTTCTGATCGGTGACGCTGGACTGCTTCTAGTTGCAGGCCGATTGGCGGGGCTGAACACCGTCGCAGATCAATTGGGAGCCGCTGTTGATAATAGTAAGGACAATCCCGTGCGTGAATTTATGTTTGGGTCTCCGGGGACAGCAACCCTATCACTCGCGCTGTTTGAGGAAACCGGTGATGACATTTGGGCGTCGCGGTTTCGTCGCGATATCAGGCTTCTGTGGGATCGGCTTGAAACTTGCGAGGGCGCGGATTGCCTGATCTGGGAGCAAAATCTTCAAGGGCATAAGGCGACACATCTAGGCGCAGTTCACGGCTTCGCGGGAAATGCCTTTCCTGCGTTGCGCGGCCGACATCTCTTGCCCGAGAACGAACAAAAACAATGGCTGGATTGCATTTCTCGCACGCTGCGGGCGACGGCATTGCGCGAGGGGGAGTTGATCAATTGGCCGCAATCGGTTGGCAAACATCGACCGGGCCGCACCGCAATGCTGATGCAGCACTGTCATGGTGCGCCTGGCATTGTGAACACCATGGCTACCTTTCCGGGCCCAGCCATTGACGATCTCTTGACTGCGGCTGGCGAGACGATCTGGCAAGTTGGCCCGCTGAAAAAAGGTAGCTGCATCTGTCACGGCACGGCTGGAAACGGCTTTGCGTTTCTCAAATTGTTCAAGCGCACCGGAAGAGAGATGTGGCTGGATCGTGCTCGACAGTTCGCGGCCCACGCAATAGGCCAGTGTGAGGCAGCAAAGCAGCAGTATGGTCAGTACCGCTACACGTTGTGGACCGGCGATCTAGGGCTTGCGATCTTCCTCTCAAAATGCATTGAAGGCGACGATCTTTTTCCAACCGAAGACTTTTTCTAGCCAAGCATCCAATTTCCGCTGTGAGTCAAAACCGGCAATGCTCTGGGTGAGCAAAAATGTCTGCCTAGACCCCAAAGCCGACGTCCGCGTCGTTATGGGTGCGCGGCCAAAATGCCGGGCAGCACCACCTCATCGATGATGGCATCATTGATGCGCCGCTGTTCGGCCGACGGCTTGTCATAGTTGCCGCAGCATTGCGCGACGACAAGGTCGAGCGCGGGGAATACATAGAGGCGCTGACCGCCCCAACCGATGCCGGCGGCCCAGCGTTCGGGATGCGGCAATACTGCTGCGAAGGACGCGCCGAGATACCATTGGTAGCCGTAGCGGCCGCCATTCTCCATCACGACCGCCGGCGCGAGCACGCGCGTCAGCCAGTCGCGCGGCACGATCTGCCGGCCGCCCCACGCGCCGCCGGCGCGCACGAGCTCGCCGATCTTCAGGAGGTCGCGCGGCAACAGGCGCAGGCCCGAGGCCGCGCGATACTGGCCGTCGCCCACCCCCTTCGCCCAATCGACAGGACCAAACCCCAACGGATCGAACAGCACGCGGCGGCAATAGGCCAGCAAGTCCTCGCTGGTGCCGTTCGAGATCAAGCGCCCCAGGATCGCGGTCGCGCCGCCGCAATAGGTCCATTTGGTGCCGGGCTCGGCAACAATCGGCCGCTCCAGGATGAAGCGGAAGCGGTCGGGCGCCGCCTCCATCGCGATCTCCGAGTTGCGCAGATCGTCGCCATAGGGAACGGTGAGTTCGTCCCATTCGAGGCCGAGCGTCATCGACAGCACGTGATGGATGGTGATGCGGTCGCGGCCCACCTGGCGCGCAAGATCGGCATATTGCGGAAACTGGTCGTACAGCTTCGCCTCCGGCGGCGGCACCTTGCCGGCGGCAAGCGCAATGCCGTAGGCAAGACCGATCACGCTCTTCGATACCGAACGCAAATCGTGCGGCACATCAGGGCCGAACACGACGTTGGCGAGCGGCCCGCGGCCTTCCGCCTCATCGTCCCCCTTGCCGTAATGCTCGAACACGAGCCTGCCACCTCGGCTTACCAGCAGCGCATGCAGGCCGCTGATCGTGCCGGCACTCTCGGCCTGCGTCAGGCGACGGGCGATCTCCTCGGCCGTTGGTTGCGCTGACGCGACCCGCGGCGCGATCAGGCTCGCGCCAAGCCCGGCCAGGACGCTGCGGCGATCGAGCTTTATCGTTGGATTGAGATTCTGCGGCATGTGCATCATCGCCATCCTCCCGATGCCGGCATCGTCAGCCGGCGTGCTGTTCGGGTTTGAGCAATCGGTAGTGCAGGCGCGCATAGCTGCCGAGCTTGCCGATCGCCGCGTTGACGGCGAACAGCAGCAGCATCGCAATTCCGGCGCTGGCGGAGATCAGGCCGATGCCCGCCACCGCGCGCAGCACCAGCTTGGCGATCGACGCGACCGCGGCGAGCTTGAAGACGCTGACCAGGAGCCCGATCCCAACGATGCCGAGCACGAACATCACGAGGCCGAGGATCAGCACGGTGAGCAGCGCCGCGAACAGCAGCGGCAGCAGGAAGAAAATGTCGACCGCGGCAAGCCCGCCGAGCGCCAGCAGCGCTGAAGCTGAATTGCGCAGGCTGTGGTCATCCTCCCAGCGCCGCAGGCCGGTCTCGGTGCGCAGCTCACGCGCCAGCCGCGAGGGATCGCCGAGCGCGACCGCGACGTCCTCTTCGCTGCGTCCCGCCGCAAGGCCCTCGTCGAAATAGGCGCTGTAATCGTCGAGGATGTCCTCGGCCTCGCGCGCCGGAAGGCCGGCCAATCCGTCGGAGAGACGTCGCAGGAAGACGGCCCGGTTCATTTGCGCTCTCCGAGCAGCTGATCGACCGCGTCCGTGAAGGCCTGCCATTCGCGCTTCTGGGCGGTGAGTGCCGCGCGTCCCGCCGGCGTCAGCCGGTAGTATTTCCTCGGCGGACCGCTGCTCGACTCGACGAGGCGCGTATCGACCAGCCCGTCATCCTGCATGCGGCGCATCAGGGGGTAGATCGTGCCCTCACCCATGCCGATGCGTGAAGCGAGCGTGCTCGCGATCTCATAGGCATAGCTTTCGCCACGGGCCAGCAGCGCCAGCACGCACATCTCGAGCGCTCCCTTCTTGAGCTGAACCTGGATCGTCGATTCCGCCATCGAACTCCTGCGGGTGTTGGGTGCTATATATAGCAAGGTACCATGTAATGCAAGGTACTTCCGAGCAACACCGCTTCAAGCCCGATGATCCCGGCTACGGCCCCCGATCGGCGATCAACTCGGACGCTACGCCCGCTCCTTCGCGACCGGCCGCATGTGAATCAGAGCATCGAGCACGACGACGAGGACAGGGCGCTGCTCGTCGTTGGTCAACTCCGTCCTGAAGATCACGACAGCGTCGCGCCGCTCCGGCCTGATGGTGATCCTCTGGATCTGCGACTGGCCGGTCAGCGTGGCTCCCGGGCGGACCGGACTGGGCAATCGAATCTCCAGGCTCCGCCCGACGATCCCTGCCACCTTGCTCCAGATCGCCTCGACGACGAGGCGCTGATAGATCGCAATGGTGTTGAAGCCGCTTGCGATCAAGCCGCCGAACGGACCCGCCGCAGCCGCAGCGGGATCGGTGTGGATCGGCACGGGGTCATACTTGCCGGCGAAGGCAACGATCTCGGCCTCGCCGATCGTATAGCTGCCGAGCTGGAACGTGTGGCCTTCGGTGAGATCTTCCGCATACAGCATCGCGCACCTCCGCGAGGCACAACGATAGACGATCGCTGCGGGCTTTCCATGACCTCTGACGTCATGAACTTCGCGCACGCGACGCCGGGCGCGAAGACGTGACGCGAGCGGCATCGGCCGCTCGCGCAATGCGCATGCCGCGCTATTGCAGCCGTGCCGCCCTCGCCTTGGCGGCCTTCACGGTGTTCTCCATCAGGCAGGCGATCGTCATCGGGCCGACGCCGCGCGGCACCGGCGTGATCGCGCCGGCGATTTGCACCGCCTCGTCGAAGGAGACATCGCCGCGCACCGTGTAGCCGCCGTCCGGCTTCTCGACGCGCGTGGTGCCGACGTCGATGACGATGGCCTGCGGCTTGATCCAGTCGCCGCGCACGAGGCCGGCCTTCCCCACCGCACTGACCAGGATATCGGCCTGTCGGCAGATCTTGCTGATGCCGCGGGTGTGGATGTGGGTCTGCGTCACGGTGGCCTGCTCCTGCAGCAGCAGCGCGGCCATCGGCTTGCCGACGATGTTGGAGCTGCCGATCACCACGGCATGCGCACCGGTGAGATCAGGCCGGATCGATTTGATCAGGCGGAGACAGCCGAGCGGCGTGCATGGCACCAGCGCATCGTCGCCGTGAAACAGCCGGCCTGCGTTGAGGGCATGCAGGCCGTCGACGTCCTTGGCGGGATCGACCGCCGCCATCACGCGCAAGGCGTCGACATGGGCCGGCAGAGGCAGCTGGACGAGGATGCCGTCGATATCGTCGCGCGCGTTGAGCGCCTCGATCCTGGCCAGCAGATCGGCCTCGCTGGCGTCATCAGGCAGGCGTTCGACCTCGCCGCGCAGGCCGAGCCGTTCGGCCATCCTGACCTTGCTCTGCACGTAGATCTGGCTCGCCGGGTCACAGCCAACCAGCACGACCGCCAGCCCCGGTGCGCGGGGCAGCCGGTCCAGTTCGCTTGCAACCTGATCGATGACAATCTGGGCATGTGCATGCCCATCGAGAACATTCGCCGTCATGGGACCTCCGTTTCGAAGCGGTGCCCAGGCGCGCGGCGTTCAGTCTCTGCGCTCCCCGATGGTAGTCCATCCAAGCGCCAGTCGCGCAGATGGCGTGGTCATAGCCGCCCGGCCTGCCAAAGGCAAATCACGACGCCGGGCGAGCGAATTGCCCTGCTTTTTGCCGGTGGATCGGTGCCGGGCGGGCCACGTCTGGGGTAGGATTCGAGCAAAACTTGCGCTAAGCCTCGGCGCTTGCCGGGCTTTTCCGATCCTGGCGCCTCCTTTCCGGTCATCACACCATTTCGGACATTTTCGACATGAGACATATCATCCTCGCGCTGGCGCTCCTCTGCCCGGCTGCCGCGCTTGCACAAGGCACCACCCCTCCCGCCGCGGCCGACAAGCCGGCGGCGGCCGAGCAGCCCATGATCGGCGACAAGCCGCTGGTTCAGGTCGGCAAGAAGCCGGCTGCCAAGAAGGGTGAGAAGCCCGCGGCACCCGGCAAGCCGCAATCGGTCGCGCAGAAGCTCCAGGCCTGCGGGGACATCGACGACGCCACCAAGGAGCGGCTGCTCTGCTACGACGAGATCTTCAAGCCGCAGCCCAAGCCGAAGGCGGCGCCTGCCAAGGGCGTCAACGAATGCCGCTTCGTCAAGGAAGAGGACGAGCGGCTGACCTGCTACAACGGTTTTGCCGACAAGATTCCGCGCCTGCCGCGGTAACCGCGTAGCGCGGCACCTGCGCAATCGGCGCCCGGCGACCGGCCTGATATCGCGGACATGAAAATGCCGCCGCGAGCATTCGCGGCGGCGTATCGATGTGGGCTAGGGAGATCCCGCTTACCAGGTCCCGAAGCCGCCAAAGAAGGCCATGCGCGGCTGCTGCTGCGCGATACGGTAGGGCTGGTACATCCCGGGCTGCGCCAGCCGCATCGGCTGCTGGGGATGGGGGTGGTACCGCGCGACCTTGCGCTTCTTCGGTGCTTGCGGCTGGGCCTGCGCCGGCTGCTCGGCCGGTTTGGCTTCGGCCACGACCGGCCCCTTGCCCGCGTCAGCCTTCTCCGGCGGAATGAACTGGGCGAACGTATTGCGGACGCGGGACTGCGCCGACGCATCGCGGTCAGCCGGCGGGGCTGCAGCGGCCACCACATTCACCTGCGACGGAGCGATGGCCGGCACGCTGGTGTCGTACACCACCCGCTCCGGCAATTTCTGGGTCGACTTGATGCGCACCATGGTCTTGTCGACACCGGGCGACGACAGGCCCTGGCTGGTGACCACGGCCTCTTGCGGCACCACGAGGTTGACGACGAAGAGCAGCGCAAGCAGCACACCACCCATGTACAGGAAATAACGCGCCACAGGCATTTTGGTAGCTCCCCCCGCGCTACGGGCGCGGTTCATCTCGGCGCGACGACATCAGTCATCGCGCAACGAACTCATCGTTTGCGCATGATCACCCGGACAGGCGCCATCGCGCTCCCGGGTCGTTCTCTAACGGTCGGCTTATTAGTTAGTTCCTGCCTGGCCGTTACGGTTCACCCGGCAAGTCAATTCCCGGTCACTTTTTCGGGAATGGGGATTAAACGCGGCTGGCGGTCACGACAGAGCATTTCGCCTTGTTTGCGTTAACGTTGACGAACCCGATCAGCATCCGCGAGTAGGTCTTGCGGCTTTTCATGGCAATGGTGTCTGATATCAGCCGCTTGCGCTCGGTCAGGGGGCTGCCGTCACGGCGGATGAATGCGCAGGCGATCTCGATGTCCTTGACCGCGAAGTCATTGGCGTTGCGCAGAGTCAGGGTCACCAGCGCCTTCGAGCCCAGCCCGCCGCGCCGCCATGATTGCGAGGCGATCCGCAGCTTCTCCAGCGGCGACCGTTCAGCGCCTTGCTCCGACGGCTTCGCCGCCTCGACCGCCTGCGGGGCGGTCGCCATCCCGACCGTGGCCGGCTCATCCGCCGGCGCGGTTGGGGCGGCCTTTGCGGGCTGAGCGGGCTCGGCCTCGGTCGATGTGTATTGCGTAGTGCGGATGACGGCGGGCGAGATCGGCCACAGCTCCTGGTCCCCGGCATCGCTCGGCTCGGGGAGCATGAACCACGCGGCGATCCCGGCTATGGCGATGACCGACAGCAGCAGGCTGGCATAGAAGCCGCCCTGACCGAGACGTCCGGCGGCAGTCCTTTGAAACGACAAGCCGATCCGCATCGTGGTGCCCTCACCCCCTGGACGCCCGATCGAGCCGCCGCACACCGGGGAAGCCACGCAGGCATCGCGCCGAGCGGTTTCCGGACGGCCGCAGGCCGAGCGGCCACGCGAGAAACAATCGCTGACGGCCGGAATGGTTTCATTCCGGGACGACAATCTTGCGACTGCGGTGACGGAGGGATGGCGTCACGGCCGACCGCTCGCTACTTTCGCGCGCGAGAGCGCGTGCCGTGCCCCCAGCTGCGCAAGAACAAAAAGGAGATCGCAATGCCTGTCGTCACCTGGGACCACGTCCATCTGCGCAGCCCCGATCCCGAGGCCACCGCAACCTGGCTGCGCGACATTCTCGGCGGCGAAATCATCCGCGGCCCCGGCCGGATCGACGTCCAACTCGGCGGCGCCCAGGTGTTTATCGCGGAGGTGACGCAAGGCGACGGCGTCAACGCCGCCCCGGTGACGCCCTATCAGGGGCTCGATCATTTCGGACTGACGGTGAAGGACATCGATGCGGTCGCGGCCGAGATCAAGGCCAAGGGTGTCGAGTTCACCAAGGAGCCGACCACGATCCGACCCGGCGTGCGGATCTGCTTCATCCGGGGCCCGCAGGGCATCTCGATCGAGTTACTCGAGCGCGACAAGAAGTACGTGTGACCGACGATCCCCTTCGCTACGTCATGCTGCCGGGCATGAAGCAGCGGATCGTGACGCCCATGTAGCTCTTGATCGGCCAGACCATGGTGCGGCCCGCACGGTTCGGCACGGTGACCACGGCCTCATCGGGAACATCGAACCACTGGCCGTCGAGACGCACGCGATAATGTCCGTCCTTGGACTCCCAATCGACGTCGCTGACCGCGCTGCCGTCGGCATCCGAGCAGCACGGCCCCTTGCCGCTGCGTAGACTGTCGAACCATTCCTTGAGCGGTGAATTGGCATAGCGGCCGTCGGGATCGCGCGCGTGCGCGATTTGCACGGCCACCACCGACACCAGCGTCACCAGTCCGAGCCTGAGTGACACCATCATGAGGCCCGCACGACGGGCCGAAGTTCCATTGGCACTGCGAGGGCGCGCCAAACGGCCGCCGGACTCAATCCAGTCTGTCATCTGTTCGCTCCAGCACTCACCGGCCAGTGCAACCAGAGCTATGCATTTCGCGGGCCACTTTGATTCGCGCGTACGGTCCGCTGTCATCGCGCCGTCACACTGCCTGGCAGGAACCGAGGGTTCACCCGAACGCGGGAGACCCGGGAATCAACCTGCCGCATTGCACGAGGTTGCCCGCTTTGGCATAAAAAACCAATCCGGATTGCTGCGGGCGCGGCAGCCGGTACATGGGACGTTATGAAGAACGGGCTCTACTCAATTCACGTCACCCTGCTGGACGGTCGCGTCGGTAAGGGCAGCGGCGTCATTCTGTTTCGCGACGGCCAGATTCTGGGCGGCGACGCCTACCTATATTACACCGGCAGCTACACGGTGAAAGGTGACGCCTTCAAGGGCGAAGTCCTTGTGCAACGCCACACCACGCCGCGCGACACCGACAACCCGCTGTTCGGCGGGCCCGCCCCGGTCGGCATCGGTGTCTCCGGCACCTTCACCGACACCCGTGGCACCATGAGCGGCACCGCGCTGGTCGGCAAGGCCAGCCTGATCTTCAGCGCCACGCTGCACAAGCTCGCGGATATCAATTAGCGATTCAGAGTGCTGACGATTCCGTCGCCGTCACCCTGAGGAGCGCGCTCTTGCGCGCGTCTCGAAGGATCGACGGCCACCGGCCAGGCCGTGCATCCTTCGAGGCTCGCGCCGCTCGCACCTCAGGATGACGGAGCAAAAGCGAATGACGTTCCGGCCACCGCGAGTCCCACCTACTCCGCGGCCTGCTCCAGCGGTGCGACGCGCGGCAGGATCATCTGGATGCGCGTGCCGTTGCCCGGCGCGGAGTCGAGCGAGAGCCGTCCGCCGAGCCGCGTGGTGACGATGCTGTAGACGATGTGCAGGCCGAGGCCGGTGCCGCCCTGGTCGCGCCGCGTCGTGAAGAACGGATCGAAGGCGCGGCGGCGGACATCGAGGCTCATGCCGCAGCCATTGTCGGCGAAGATCACCTCGACATTGTCGCCGCCGGACGCATGCACCTGGATCTCGACCTCGCCGGCCTTGCCGTCCGGGAACGCATGCGCGACCGCGTTAAGGAACAGGTTGGTCAGCACCTGGCCATACGGCCCCGGATAGGAATTCATGATCAGGTTCGGCTCGCAATCGACGTTGAGCGTCAGATTGTGCTTGCGCAGGCCGGGCCGCAGACTCATCACCACCTGCTCGGTGAGGTCGCCGAGATCGAAGGTGCGCTGGTCCGAATAGTTGCGGTCGGCGGCGACCTGCTTGAACGACTGGATCAGTTCCGCGGCGCGATTGAGATTGGCGACGAGCTGCGAGGACGCGTCGCGCGCCGTGTTGAGGAAATCGTTGAGGCTCGAGCGGCGCAGGTCGCCGCGCTCGACCTGGGTCGCGAAGATCGCGGTCTTGCGCTCCAGTGCGGACGCCACCGTCAGGCTGATGCCGACGGGATTGTTGACCTCGTGGGCGACGCCGGCGACGAGGCGGCCGAGCGCGGCGAGCTTCTCGGCCTCGATCAGCGAATTCTGCGTCTCGCGCAGATTGCGCAGCGCGGCCTCGGCGGAGTCCTTGGCCTTGCGCATCTCCTGCTCGGAGCGCTTGCGATCGCCGATGTCGAGCGCGACCGTGACGATGTTCTCGATGTCGCCCTGCGAGTCCAGGATCGGCAGCTTGTTGACCAGCCATTGCCGCATGTTGCCGGCCGAGTCCTTGTACTCCTCCTCGTAGAAGCCGAGCTCGCGCCGCACCGACAGCACGCGCTTGTCGTTCTCGTCGGTCTTGGCCGCGCCGTAGCGCGACATCAGCTCGGCGGTGGTCTGGCCGAGCGCGTCCTGCGGATCGATGCCGAAGATTCCCGCCATGTAGCGGTTCATCATCACATAGCGCAGCTCGCTGTTCTTGACGTTGATGACGGCAGGCACCGTGTCGATGACCATCTGCAGCATGCGGCGGCCTTCGGCGATGGCGTCTTCGGCGCGCTTCTGGTCGGTGATGTCGCGCACCGTGCCCTCGTAGCGGATCACCTCGCCCTCGTCGTTGCGTACGACGGTCGCGGAATCCGACAGCCACAATATGGTGCCGTCGCTCGCGCGCACCTGGTATTCGTAGTCGCGCACCGTGCCGTCGCGCTGCATCAGCTTCTGATACTGCTCCCGCGCCGCCGGATCGACATAGACGGTGGTTGCGATGTCGTCGATGCCGTTGATCAGGTCCTGCGGCGTGGCATAGCCCATCATGCGCGCCAGCGCCGGATTGGCGTTGAGCAGCGTACCGCCCGGCGTCGTGACGTAGATGCCGTCGACCGACGCCTCGAACAGCTTGTGGTAGCTCTCCTCGGCGAGCCGCTGCTCGGCGAGCGCGCGCAGCGCCGCCTCGCGCGCGTTGTCGGCGTCGACCAGGGTCTGGCGGAACACTTCGGCGGCGCGCGCGATGTCGCCGATCTCGTTGTCGAGATCGGCGCCGGGAATGAACGCGCTTTTCTCGCCGCCCGCGACCTTGCGGATCGATCCGGCGATCCTGGCGAGCGGGCGGACGGTGCGGCGAACCACCAGCACCGAGGCGAACAGGCCGATCAGCACGCCCGCCGTGCCGAGCACGATGCTCTGCCATTTCGCTTCCGCCAGCGTCCGCGCAAAATCGCGCGCCAGCACATGGCCGCGACGGCTGGAGAGCTCGCGCAACAGCTCGGTCACCTTCTGAATCAGCCGGCCTTCGGCGCCGAGCACCTCCCTGTCGATGTCGGCGATCTGGCCCTCGCGGACCGAGACCGCGATGATGGCCTCGGCATAATTGTCGATGGCGCTGCGCAAGGCGGGGTCGGTGACGGTCATCGCCCGCATGCTTTGCGCGGCCTGCTCGGCGGCGGACGTATTATGCGCCAGGAGCGCGGTGGCAATCCGGCTCTGGTCCTGTGACAGCGCGTTGGCCAGCGCCGCATCGCCGCTCGAGTCGACCGCCTTGTCGAAGGCGTCGCGCAGCGCCGGCAGCCCGGCGACGATCTCGGCGCGGCGGCTGAGCAGCGTCGAGATGCGCTCGATCCCGCCGCGATAGGTCGCGAGCCGCTGGGTGACGCCGTCGATCATGTCCTGCTGCTCGGGCGCCAGCTCGATCCGGGTCTTTTTCAGGATTTCGCTCAGCGACTGGGCCGCCTGCGCGACCTGGGCCGACTGCGACTGGCTGCCGGGCTCGGTGACGAAGTCCCGCGCCGCCAGCCGCAGCTCGTTGGTGCGGCGGTCGATGTCCTCCGCGATGTCGCCGACGCTTTGCAGCCGCTGCAACTCGGCGAAGGTCGTATCGATGTGGCGGATCGCGATGACGCTGGCCGTGGATGTGATGATGATCACAGCCAGCACCAGCAGGAAGCTGCCGAATGTGAGCTGGCCAATTGAGAGGGAGAACGCACGCGGCGCTTGCGAATTCGGCGGCAATTCAGCGGTCATGTCATCAAGGCCGGGGTCCAATACGCCCAATATACGGGAAAATACGGGCTTTGGGTAAACATGCTAGGCGGCTGAGCGGGCCGGCGGTGTGATCTGTGTCACCCCGATGATAGCAGCCGGTGGCTGATTCCGGCACAGGGCGACGTCGGGCCTAGTCGGGCGGGATGCCGGCTTCCTTGACCACCCTGGCCCAGAGGGCGACATCCGCCTTGATGATGTCGGCGAAGCGCCCGAGCGGCGTGCTCCTGGCGTCGCAGCCGGCGACATCGAGCTTCTTCCGCACCGCGGCCGAGGCCAGCGCCGTTTCCAGCGCCGCGCTGATATGTTCGACCACCGGCCGCGGTGTGGCCGACGGCACCACGAAGCCGAACCACGGCGTCACCTGCGCCTCGGCATAGCCCTGCTCGGCCAAGGTCGGCACATCGGGGAAATATTTCGAGCGGCCGTCGCTGATCGCTCCAATGAGCCAGATGCTGCCGGACTGCACCTGGGCCAGCGCCTGGTTGGCCGACAGGAAGCTCGAGGTGATCAGGCCGCTTGCGATGTCGGGCACCATCTGCGGATAGCCGCGATAGCCGATCGCGGTGACGTCGATCCCGGCCAGCCGCTTGAACAGTTCGAAGCCGAGATGGCCGGTCGAGCCCTTGCCGGGATGGCTGTAGTTCAGCGTGCCCGGCTTGGCCTTGGCGAGCGCGACGTAGTCGGCGACGGTTTTCACCGGCAGCGAGGCCGGGACGATGAAGAAATTCGGCGCGAGGCAGATCTGGCCGACCGGCGCGAAGTCTTTCACCGGGTCCCAGCGCAGCTGCGTGCTGAGCGCCGGGCTTGCGGCGAAGAAGGTCGTCACCAACAGCCACGTGTAGCCGTCGGGCGCGGCGCGCGCGACCTCCTCGGCCGCGATCGAGCCGTTGGCGCCAGATTTGGCCTCGACGACGATCGTGCCCTTCCACTGCTCCTGCATGTCCTGCGCGACGATCCGCGCGAACACGTCGGCGACGCTGCCCGGTGCATAGGGAAGCACGATGCGGATCGGCCGGCTCGGAAAATCCTGCGCGCGCACCGCGCCCGCCATCGCCAGCAACACCAGGCACGCACCGGCAATGAGGCTGATCCGCCGCAGCATCGTCCCGTTTCCCTACCCCGTGATCTCGTTGCGGGCAGGATGCAGGGACTGGCCGGCGGCAGCAAGGCGCCGGTTTCGGCTGGCGAAACTTCAGACGCCAGGATCGTCATCGCGGCGATGACCTCAGGCGGTGGCGATCTTTCGCGCAGGGATCGTCATCGCGGCGACGCCGATCACGACGCAGGCGAGCCCGATCCAGGCCGTCGGGCTCAGCCGCTCGCCCAGAAATGCGACGCCGAGCGCAACCCCGATCGGTACCCGCAGATAGGCCTGTGCGGTGGTGCCGACCGAGCCGAGGGTCTGGATCAGGCGGAAGTAGATCACGAAGGCGATCGCGGTCGAGAACACCGCAAGCGCCAGCAGAGCGAGCAGCGAGCTCGTCGACGGCGACAGGGTCCAAGGCCGTTCGACGGCGAGGCTGAGCGGAATGAGGATCGCGGCGCCCGCGATCAGCGAGCCGGCGGCAGGCGCCATCGGATCGAGCCCCTTGAAGCCGCGGCTGAAGATCGCGGCGCAGGCGTAGCAGATGGTGGCGGCGACGATCGCGACCTCGGCCACGATTCCGTCGCCGAGATCGCGGAATGCATCGACGCCGACGATCAGGCAGATGCCGGCCATGCCGGCGATCACCCCGAACAGTTCGCGCGGGCTAGCCGTCTCATGGCGAGTGATCGCGGCGGTGAACAGGAAGGTGAAGATCGGCGAGGCCGAATTGAGGATGGTGGCGAGCCCGGCATCGACGTAGCGCTCGCCCCAGGCGATCAGCGTCCACGGGATCACGCTGTTGAGGCAGGCCTGGAAGATGAAGCGGCGCCAGCTCGCGCCGTCGGTCGGCATCGTCACGCCGCGTAGGCGCATGATGACGAACAGCAGCACGCCCGCGATCGCGGTGCGCGCCGCGATCAGCGTGATCGGCGGGATGGTCGCGACGCCAAGCTTGATGAAGGTGTAGGAGCCGCCCCAGAGCGTGGCGAGCGCGAGCAGCAAGGCCAGCTCGAAGGCCATGCCGGGTTGGCGGGGTGTGGTGGTGGTCATGTTGCAGATTCCGTCTCGATGTTGAGACGGAGCCTACGTCGGCGGGAGGCAATGATACTTCGCTACGGGCCGAAGTATGAAAAAGCGATTCTCTTTCCGATCGTCGTCCCGGCCTAGTGCGCAATTGCGCACGGGAGCCGGGACCCATTACCACGGGGTTGTATTGTTGGAAAAAGGTGTGGCCCCAGCGTCGCGCAACAATGAAGATCGGTGGCTATGGGTCCCGGCTCCCGTGCGCAATTGCGCACTAGGCCGGGACGACATCGAATGTGTTGCGCCGCTCCTTCGTTACAGATCGAAGTGTGAAGATGCCGAACCGTCATCCTGAGGAGCCGCGCAGCGGCGTCTCGAAGGATGCACGTCCACAGTCGGGCCGTCGACCCTTCGAGAGGCGCGCAAGAGCGCGCTCCTCCAGCGACAAAGGCGAAGCCTTTGCGCGGGGGTGACGGGACTACCCCAGCGCCCCGACCTCGAACACTTCGCCGTCGTAGCCCGCTTCCTTGGGGATGCGGAGCTGGCGGCCGGTGGCGGTCTTGGTCATCACGGGCATCACCGCGACGATCGACTTGTCCTTGCTGTCGGCGAGCGCGGCGCCGACACTCGGCTGCTTGCCGAGCTTGATCAGGTTGCGCGTGGTCGGGAACGGCAGCTTGAAGCGGCCGGTCTCGCCGCCCTCCAGCGCTTCGCGCGGCGATACCCAGATCGAGTCGGTGGATTCCTTGCCGTCATGGGCGCCGAGTTGCTCGGGCGGTGCAGCGGCGAGGAAGAACCAGGTGTCGAAACGCTTCGGCATGCCCTCCGGCGTGATCCAGTGCGCGTAAGGCACGAGCGCGTCGAGCGCCAGCACCATGCTGTTGTCGGTGAGCACCTTGTGGAAGGTGATCTTGCCTTCATTCAGGGCCGCGCGATGCGCGGTCGCGATCTCGCTCGCGCGCCCGGCATCGACCAGGTCCTTCGAGCCCTGCGGCCGCGCCAGCAGAATGCCGCTTTCCTCAAAAGTCTCGCGGATGCCCGCGATTCGGAAGCCGAGCGCGTCGGCGTCGAGCCCTTCCCCGCCCGAATAGAGCGCGGGGTTGGCCGCGATCTCCTTGTCGTTCTTGTCGACGCTGCCGCCCGGAAACACCAGCGCGCCCGAGTTGAACTCGATCTGGTGATGGCGGACCATCATGAAAATTTCAATTTCACGCGCCGACGTACCGTCACGCAGCAACAGCACGGTCGAGGCAAGGCGCGGAGCAACGATCTCGGTCATGATTAGCCTGCTGCAGTGGATTGCGGTTGCAGATTGGCGCGGCGGTCGACCCGCGCCACACGGGAGAGCAGATAGTCGACCTCCGCCCTCGCCTGCGGCGTGATCACCGCCCCCGGCTTGCGCTGGGCGCTGGACGAGATGATGCCGCGCTTCTGCAGCACGTATTTGCGCACGGTGAGGCCGACGCCGGGCTGCTGCTCGTAGCGGATCAGCGGCAGATGCGCGTCGAACAGGTCGTGCGCGGCATCGCGTTTGCCCGCCTTGGACAAATTGACGACGTCGATCAAGAGCTCAGGGAAGGCATAGCCCGTCATCGCGCCGTCGGCGCCGCGCTCCATCTCGAAATCGAGGAACAAGCCGCCATTGCCGACCAAAATAGACAGCGGCCGCAGCGAACCGTCCTTCTGGAAGTTGCGCAGCGTCGAGATCTTCTCCAGGCCCGGCCAATCCTCGTGCTTGAGCATTACGCAGGATGGCGAATCCATCACGATCTTGCGGATCACTGCGGGCGTGAACACGACGGTCAGCGTCAGCGGATAGTCCTGCAGCACCCAGGGAATATCGTCACCGATCGCTTCCTGCGCCTGCTTGAAATAGCCGATGATCTGGTCGTCAGTGCGTAGATGCGGCGGCGGCGCGATCATGACGCCGGCGGCGCCCGCATCCATCGACTTCTTCGCCAGCGAGCGCATCGTGGCAAAGCCCGGCGCCGAGACGCCGACGATCACCTGCAGCTTCCTGGCGCGCTTGACGAAGCGCAGCGCGACCTGCTCGGCCTCGGCGGCATCGAGCTTCGGCGCCTCGCCCAGGATGCCCAGCACCGTGACGCCGTCGCAACCGACCTCGGTATAGAAATCGGTCAGCCGGTCGATCGACGCCTCGTCGATGCGGCCGTCGTCAAGGAACGGGGTCGGCGCGATCGCAAAGGTTCCTGCGGCCTGGGCGGTGAGTTTGGTCATGGGCGGGTCTATCCTCTTATCCGTCATTCCGGGGCGATGCGTCAGCATCGAACCCGGAATCTCGAGGTTCTACAATGCGCGATTGCGCATTGGGGTTCGTCGTTCGGACGCCCTGACTGTATATATCAGAACCGCCGCGCGCCCATCTTGATCTGCTGCTCGGAGAAGAAGATCTCCCTGGCGTGGGTGGCGATATCCTCGGCCTTCCAGCCGGTGAATGGCGGCTTCCAGCCCTCCATTTCCATCATCCGCATCTCGCGGACGCCGCGCGGGCCGGAGACGCCGAGAACCTTGCCGGTCTGGTCGCCCGACAAGTCGCTGACCATGTACAGCACGGCCGGCGCGATGCCATCAGGCCCGAGCGCCGCGCCCGGGTTCTCCTTGTAGCGGGGCAGGTCTGCGGTCATGCGGGTCAGCGCGCCCGGCGCCAGCGTCCAGATCCGGATGTTGTACTTGCGGCCCTCGATCGCCAGCACGTTGGAGAGGCCCCAGATGCCGCCCTTGGCCGCGCCGTAATTGGTCTGGCCGAAATTGCCGATCAGGCCCGAGGTCGACGACGTGTTGACGATGACGCCGCCGCCATTGTCGCGCATCCATTTGAACACCGGCTGGGTGCAGCAGAAGGTGCCCTTCAGATGCACCTTCATCACCCTGTCCCAGTTGGCTTCCTTGGCCTTGTGGAAGGTCTCGTCGAGCAGGATGCCGGCGTTGTTGACCAGGATGTCGGCGCGGCCGAAATGCTTGATGGCGTCGTCGAACACCGACTGGCCGCCGGCCAGCGTCGAGATGTCGGCGCCGTTGGCGACCGCGCGGCCGCCCTCGGCCTTGATCGCATCGACCACCTTGTCGGCCATCGACTTGTCGGAGCCCGAGCCGTCGCGCGGGCCGCCGAGATCGTTGACCACGACAGCCGCGCCCTCGCGAGCGAACAGTTTTGCATAGGCTTCACCGAGCCCGCCGCCGGCGCCCGTGATCAGCGCCACCTTGCCGTCGAGCAATCCCATCGTTTCTTCTCCCTTGTTATCGTGTCCGGACGCGATGCTGCGTGAGACGCTGCTTCGCAGAGCCGGGACCCACACCCGGCGACTGGGCCCCGGCTCTGCATCACACCGCTTGCGCGCTGCGCTGCGTCCGGGGCACGAGAGCTACGCCAGCACCGTCTTGCCGCTCTTGATCACGGTGACGCCGCGCGATTTCACCTTGGCTTCGAACGATACGACGTTGCCGTCCTTCCACAGCTCCATGGTCACGGTCTCGCCGGGAAACACCGGCGAGGAGAACCGCGCCACGTGCTGTTTGAAGGCGGATGGATCGTAGTCGGCATAGGTCTGCAGCACGCCGCGGCAGGTGATGCCGTAGGTGCACATGCCGTGCAGGATCGGCCGCGGGAAGCCGGCCTTCTTAGCGAACTCCGGATCGGAGTGCAGCGGGTTGCGGTCGCCGCAGAGCCGGTAGACCAGCGCCTGGTCGGGCCGCGTGGTGATATCGACGACCTTGTCCGGCGCGCGCTCCGGCACTTTGTGCGGTTCGGGCTGGCCGTCCGACGGGCCGCCGAAGCCGCCATCGCCGCGGGCGAAGCGCGACGCGACCAGCGTTGCGAGCTTCTCGCCCTTCTCGTCCTTCAGCACGGTCTGGTGACGGATCACCGCACCCTTGTCCTTGCCCTTGTCGAACACGTCGAGCACGGTCGAGTCGGCCGTGATATGGGCCGCGGTCGCGAACGGCTTGTGGAACGTGATGTCGCGCTCGCCGTCGACCACCATCACGCGGTTCAGATTCATCTCGCCGGGGCCGGCGCCCCACGCGGCGACCGAAGCGAATGTCGGCACCACCTTGAGCGGGCGCGGCGTCAGCACGCCCTCATTGACGAAGGCGAGTTCCTTCTCGTCCATCGGATCGGCGCCGAGGCCGATGCCATAGGCGTACAGCATCACCTCGCGGTCGCTGTAGCTGTATTCCTGGCCGAGATTTTTCAGGGCCATCAGCTGTTCGTACACGATCGGCATTGTTGTTTTCTCCCCGAATTGTTGTCTCTCTTCGGCGCTACCCGTTATTGCGCCCTCCCCCCTTGCGGGAGAGGGCTGCACCGACATCAAACACGAACTCGCTTGGGAGAGGGGTTATCTCCACAAACACATCTCTCGCGGAGAGAAACCCCTCTTCCGACAGCTGCGCTGCCACCTTCCCCCGCAAGGGGGGAAGGTACTTTTGAGGCTAGGCCGGCGTGAAGAACGGCAGCGGGGCGCCGTCGGTCGGCTTCCACACCACCTTCACCTTCTGGCCGATCTTCACCTTCTCCAGATCGCAATCGACGATGTTGGTCTGCAGCGACGGACCTTCCTTCAGCGTCACATAGGCGATCGCATAGGGACCGGTCGGCGACTTCCGCATCAGGCTGTAGGTGTAGACCGTGGCCTCGCCGCTCGATTCTTCCCACACCGTCTTGTCGGAGAAGCAGAACGGGCAGATCGCGCGCGGGAAGTAATGCGCTTCGCCGCAGGTGGTGCAGCGCTTGATCATGAACTTGCCCACCTTCGCCGCCTCCCAGAACGGCGCGGTCTCCGGGTTGATCACCGGGGCATTGTACTTCTTGGCTTCAGACATCACGCACGCTCCAGAATGCAGGTTGAGGCGGCGTGGCGAACGCCGAGCAGACCGCCGGTGCCGTGGGCGATCGCGAGGTCGCAGTTCTTCACCTGCACCTTCGGATGCGCCTCGCCGCGCAACTGGCGCACAGCCTCGAGGATTTTCGTCATGCCGCCACGATTGACGGGATGGTTGCTGCACAGCCCGCCGCCGTCGGTGTTGAACGGCAACTTGCCGACGCCCGAGATCAGATTGCCGTCGGCGACGAACTTGCCGCCCTCGCCCTTCTTGCAGAAGCCGAGATCCTCGAGCTGCATCAGCACGGTGATGGTGAAGCTGTCATAGATCGAGGCGTATTTGATGTCATCAGGCGTCACGCCCGCTTCCTCGAAGGCGCGCGGGCCGGACCACACGCCGGCGGAATACGTCAGATCGAGATCCTTGCCGCCGCGCGGGCCCTTCGCCGCCTCGCCATGGCCGATCAGCCGCACCAGCGGCTTCTTCAGACTCTTGGCGATCTCCGGCGTGGTGACGATCATCGCGCCGCCGCCGTCGGTGACGACGCAGCAATCCATCCGATGCAGCGGATCGGAGATCATCGGCGAGTTTAGCACGTCCTCGACGGTGACGACCTCCTTCAGCATCGCATGCGGATTGTATTGCGCGTGATGCGAGGCCGCGACCTTGATCCAGGCGAGCTGTTCGGAGGTGGTGCCGTAGTCGTGCATATGGCGCATGGCACACATGCCGTAGGCATTGTGCGTGGTAGCCCCGTAGGCGGATTCGAAATCGGCCTCGGCACCCGAGGCGCGCGGCGGCATCGGGCCGGTGCGCGGCTTGCCCGCCAGCGTGACCAGCGCGACCGAGCATTTGCCCGCGGCAATCGCCTCGGCGGCGTGGCCGAGATGGATCAGATAGGAACAGCCGCCGGTCTCGGTGGAGTCGATGTGACGCAGCTTCCTGGTGTTGAGGCCGAGATAATCGACCATCGGCCACAGCCCGCCCGGCGCGTCGCCGGCGCAGAAATAACCGTCGATGTCGTCCTTGGTGAGCCCGGCATCCTCGATCGCACCCTTGGCGACCTCGGCGTGCAGCTGTGCTGTTGATTTATCGGGTGCATGCCGGGTGGGATGTTCGTAGATCCCGGCAATGTAGGCCTTGCCCTTGATGGTCAAATCGCTCTCCGCTGGCGTTTCCTGGCTCCAGCGTTTTTCTGAACCGCCGTAGCGGCCTTGGCAAGCGCGGAAATATTCCGTCAGGCGAGACTGCGATGAGCGCACAATATGCGCGCCCCAAAACACGTGTCGTCCCGGCGAAGGCCGGGACCCATAACCACCGCTATTCGTCGCTGCGCGACGCTGGGGCCGCAGCTCGCTCTAACAACACGACCCTGTGGTTATGGGTCCCGGGTCGCGCTTCGCTTGCCCGGGACGACATTGAATGTGTGGTTACGCCTACTCCGCCGCCAATTGCCGCGGCGCCGGCGGCGGGTTGGCGAGGTCGGCGGCGAGTTGCGCGTAGCGAACCTTCGCCTCGTTGATCGCCTTGTCCTTCACCGGACCGTAGCCGCGGATGCGCTCGGGCAGCGACAGCAGTTCGACCGCGATGTCGTGATTGAGCGGCGACAACAGGCCCAGCACCGTCGCGACGTCCTTCTCGTAGCCCGCGATCAGGTCGCGCTCGAGCTTGCGGTCGGCGTTGTAGCCGAAGATGTCGAGCGGCGTGCCACGCAGGAAGCGGAATCTCGCCATCACCCTGAAGGCCGACATCATCCACGAACCGAAGGCGCGTTTCTTTGGACGGCCCTGCGCGTCGAGCCCGCCGCCGAGGATCGGCGGCGCGAGATTGAAGTTGAACTTGAACTCGCCCTCGAACTGGTCGCGCAGCTGCTTCTCGAAGCGGCCGTCGCTGAACAGCCGCGCAACCTCATACTCATCCTTGTAGGCGAGCAGTTTGGCGTAGTTGATCGCGACCGCGCGCGGCAGCGCCTCGCCATAGCCGCCCTTGGTGGCGACGTCGCGCACCTGGTCGACCAGCTTGCGGTAGCGTTTTGCCAGACGCGCGTTCTGATAGTCGGTCAGCAATCCCATACGATGGGTGATGATCTCGTCGAGCGACATCGCATCCAGCGTCTTCGGCGGAGCGACCTCGTCCTCGGACTTCATCATCCCGTTCAGCCGTGCCGGATCGGCAGCGGCCAGACGGCCAAGCTGGAACGCCTGCGTGTTCATCTTGATCGAGACGCCGTTGACCTCGATCGCCTGCTGGATCGCTTCCGCCGACAGCGGCAGCAATCCGCGCTGATAGGCAAAGCCCATCATCATGATGTTGGTGGCGATGCTATCGCCGAGCAGCGCCTCGGCCGGCTTGGTGAAGTCGAAGAAAGCGGAGTCCTTGCGCAGCTCGGTCTCCAGCACGCTGTTGACCTTGCGGCTCTGGAAGTTGAAGTCGCGATTGAGGATGAAATCCGCGGTCGGGATCACGTGGCTGTTGATGATGCCGACGGTGCGGCTCGCATCGCACAGCGTGATGGTGTCCTTGGAGGCCGCCACGACCTCGTCGGCGGCAAGCACCAGATCGGCGGTGCCGGTCACGATGCGCGAACAGGTCACATCAGCGGTGTGCTCGGAGAGCCGGACATGGCTCAGCACCGCGCCCCCCTTCTGCGCAAGGCCGGACATGTCGAGGATCATCGAGGCCTTGCCCTCGATGTGAGCGGCCATGCCGAGCAGCGCGCCGATGGTCAGGACGCCGGTGCCGCCGACGCCGCCGACCGCGATGTTGTAGGGCCGGTCGAGCGCGGGCTTCGATGCCGGCTCCGGCAGATCGCCGATCGCTCCCAGATCGGGCGGCGCGCGCCGCCTGAGCTTGCCGCCGTCGACCGTGACGAAGGACGGGCAGAATCCCTTCACGCAGGAATAGTCCTTGTTGCAGGTCGACTGGTTGATGGTGCGCTTGCGCCCGAGCTCGGTCTCCAGCGGCTCGACCGAGATGCAGTTCGACTGCACCGAGCAGTCGCCGCAGCCTTCGCAGACCGCGGGATTGATCAGCACGCGGCGCTGCGGATCCTCCATCAGGCCACGCTTGCGGCGGCGGCGCTTTTCGGCGGCGCAGGTCTGCACGAACACGATCGCCGAGGTGCCCTTGGTATCGCGGCACATCTTCTGGACGTTTTCGAGCTCATCGCGATGGAACAGCTTGACGCCGGGCGCGATGGTATCGGCCGGATAGGCGTCGGGAGTTTCCGAGACCAGATAGATTTCGCGAATGCCTTCGGCGTGGAGCTGGAAGGTGATCTGCTGCGGCGAGAGATCGCCGTCATGGCGCTGGCCGCCGGTCATCGCGACCGCGTCGTTGTAGAGGATCTTGTAGGTGATGTTGGCCTTGGAGGCGATCGACTGGCGGATCGCCAGAATGCCGGAGTGGAAATAGGTGCCGTCGCCGAGATTGGCGAAGATGTGGTTCTCGTTGGTGAACGGCGCGATGCCGACCCACGGCACGCCCTCACCGCCCATATGGGTGAAGGTCTCGGTCGAGCGGTTCATCCATAGCGCCATGAAGTGGCAGCCGATGCCGGCCAGCGCGCGGCTGCCTTCCGGCACCTTGGTCGACGTGTTGTGCGGGCAGCCCGAGCAGAAATACGGCGTGCGGGTGACGGGCGCGGTCGCCTGCATCTGGGTCGACTGGCGGCCGTTGAACCAATCCGCCTTGGCGCGCAGCATCTCGGCGATTTCAGGATTGAGATTAAGTCGAAGCAGCCGTTCGGTGAGCGAGCTTGCAAGCGAGGCCACGCTGAGCTCGGCGGCGAAGGTCAGGAAGCGCTTGTCGTGATCGTCCATCTTGCCGACGATGCGTGGGCGGACATCGTCGCGCCAGTTGAACAGCTCCTGCTTGACCTGGTTCTCGACGATCTCGCGGCGTTCCTCGACGATGAAGATTTCCTCGAGGCCGACGGCGAAGTTGCGTACGCCTTCCGGCTCCAGCGGCCACGGCATGCCGATCTTGTAGAGACGGAGGCCGATCTTGGCGGCGATCTCAGGCGTGATGCCGAGTTCGCGCAGCGCCTGGCGGATATCCTCATAGCTCTTGCCCGAGGCCATGATGCCGTAGCGCGCGTTCGGCGAATCCATCGTGACGCGGTTGACCTTGTTGGCGCGGGCAAAGGCGATCGCGGCAAAGCCCTTGTAGTCCTGCAGCCTGCGGTCCTGCTCGAAACGGTCATCGGGCCAGCGGATGTTGAGCCCGCCCGGCGGCAGCTCGAAATCGGGGGGAATGATGAACGGCGTCATCTCGTCGGTCAGGTCGATCTCGGCGGTGGTCTCGACCGTCTCGGTGATCACCTTCATGCCGACCCAGCAGCCCGAGTAGCGCGACATCGCGATGCCCAGGAGGCCCATCTCGATCATTTCATGGATGCTGGAGGGGTAGAGGTAGGGCATCAGCGCGGAGATGAAGGCGTGGTCGGACTGATGCGGGACGGTGGAGGATTTTGCGCCGTGGTCGTCGCCGGCAAGACAAAGCACACCGCCATGTTTGGCGGAGCCGGCCGCATTGCCGTGGCGGAACACGTCGCCGCAGCGGTCGACGCCGGGGCCCTTGCCGTACCAGATGCCGACCGCGCCATCATATTTGGCGCCGGGCGACAGGGCGAGCTGCTGCGAACCCCAGATCGCGGTGGCCGCGAGATCCTCGTTCACGCCGGGCTGGAATTTGATGTTGTACTGCTCGAGATGCTTGCGGGCGGCGAACAGCTGCTGGTCGTAACCGCCGAGGGGGGAACCGCGATAGCCGGAGATGAAGCCCGCCGTGTTGAGGCCTGCAGCGCGGTCGCGTCTGATCTGCGCCATGGGCAGGCGGACCAGCGCCTGGATGCCGGTCATGAAGACGTGGCCGGTGCCCTGGGTGTATTTCTGGTCGAGGCTGATAGGCCCTTGGTTGATTCCCATTTAGCCCTCTTTGCGCTGGTCGCGACGACTGCTTTTTAGCTAGTCATCCGAACTTGTTAGAACCAGTCTATGTCGGATTTTCTCGCCTGCGCAGCACAATTCTGGGCGACCAAGCCGGTCGCCTAAAAATCGCAACTTAGTGCCGGGAATATCGGAGCGCCGTTTCGGTTTCTGTCGCAGGACAGGCCCGCGGCGAAATGGCGTAACGCGTCTTGCGGACCGGAAGGTGATTGGATGCGGCGACGACATCGAGCGACGGGTGCGATTCTGGCCGTTGTGCTGTTGTGCAGTGCGTTCGCGGCCCGCGAATGCGCGGCTCAAGCCACCGACGACGTCATCGCCCGCGGCAAGGCGCTCACCATCGCCGGCGACTGCGCGAGCTGCCACACCGCCGACCCGGCCAAGCCGTTCGCCGGCGGCAAGCGGATCGACACGCCATTCGGCGCGGTGTTCTCGCCGAACCTCACCCCCGACCGCGATACTGGCATCGGCGGCTGGAGCGACGACGATTTCCTTCGCGCGCTGCGCAGCGGCGTCTCGCCTGGCGGGACGCATTATTATCCCGCCTTCCCCTATCCCTCTTTCACCAAACTGATCCGCAACGACATAATCGCGATCCGCGCCTATCTCGCGACGCTCGCGCCGGTCAGCAACAAGGCGCCTCCGCCGGAGCTGCGCTGGCCGCTGAACTATCGCGGGCTGATGCGGGCGTGGAATTATCTGTTCTTCACACCCGGCATCATCCAGCCGGATCAGAGCAAGGGCACTGAATGGAATCGCGGCCGTTACCTCGTCGAGGGCCTCGCGCATTGCGGCGCCTGCCACACGCCGAAGAATGCGTTCGGCGCCGACAAGCGCGACCAGGCGTTCGGCGGCAGCACAGTCCAGGGCATGTTCGCGCCCAGGCTCGATGGCGCTGCGCGCAGCGGGCTGAAATCCTGGAGTGCTGGTGACATCGCCGAATATCTGCAGAGCGGCCGCAACGGACACAGCCACGCCGGCCCCCTGATGTCCGAGGTGGTAGTCAATTCGACCTCGAAGATGAGTGACGCCGATGTGCGCGCGATCGCGGTCTATCTGAAGAGCCTGCCGGCCGGCGCACCGGAGCCTGCGGTCACCCCGCCCTCGCCTGCGCAGATGAGCAATGGCGAGCGGATCTATCGCGGGGCCTGCATCGCCTGCCATGAGCTCGACGGCTCGGGCGCGCCGCGGATCTATCCGCCGCTGCCCGGCAACGCCAATCTGCAATCGGCCAATCCGGCGAGCACACTACGCATCATCCTCGACGGCGCCCAGACCGTGACCACGCCGCGCGCGCCGAACGCAGGCTCGATGCCGGCCTATCCGAAGCTCACCGACCAGGAGGTCGCAGACGTCGCGACCTACATCCGCAATGCCTGGGGCAATGCGGCACCGGCCGTCACCGCAGACGAGGTCGCCAAGATGCGGACGAAATAGGTATCGTGTCCCGGGCGCGGCGCGAAGCGCTGCTCCGCAGAACCGGGACCCACCTGGCTCATCGGCTGACATGGGCCCCGGACGCAGCGCACCGCGAGCGCGCTGCGCTGCGTCCGGGGCGCGAGTAGCCAATCACCGCTCCTCGCCGCTGAACACGAATTTCGGCATCTCCCATTTGTAGCGGATCGCCAGCATCCGGAAGGTCAGGCCGAGCACGAAGGTCAGCACGGTCCAGACCGGTGGGTTGAGGTTCAGACCGAACGCGGTGGCATAGAACAGCCCTGTGACCACGGAGACGCTGGCGTAAAGCTCGCTGCGAAACAGCAGCGGCACCTCGTTGCAGAGGATGTCGCGCAGCACGCCGCCGGCGCAGCCGGTGATCATGCCGGAGACGATCACGATCGGCAGCGAGGCGTCGACCTGCCAGGCGATATCGCAGCCGGCCATGGTGAACACCACGAGCCCGATCGCATCGAGCACCAGGAAGGCGAGATTGAGCCTGACCACCAGCCGCGCCAGCAGGATGGTGGCGAAGGCGCCCGCCGCCGCGATCGCGAGGTAGATCGGGTGCTTGACCCAGAGCAGCGGATAATGCCCGAGCAGCACGTCGCGGATGGTGCCGCCGCCGAGCGCGGTGATCGCACCCAGCATGCAGACGCCGGCCCAATCCATGCTGCGCCTGCCGGCCGCCAGCGCCGCCGTCATCGACTGCGCCGCAACCGCGATGAACGAGAGGATGTGCAGCACCGAATCGGTGGGCGGCATGGTCCACATCGGAGAGGCCTCATGGAACAGGTTCGGAACCGTGGAATCGGCGGTTCCATCATGAACGGGTTGCAACATTGGCGCGGAACATCCTCGCGCGCCAGCAATTGTCTCCCGCGTCTAGCCTTTGTTTCTAGCCTTTGGGGGGCAAACGGAGGAACTTTGAAATGGCTTACCAACCTGACGATCCGTATCGCGCCAACCTGACCGATGAGGAAATCCGCCGTCAGGCGCGCTTCAACAGCCTGGACAACGAGCTGCAGCCGGATCCGGAACTCCAGGACGGACCGGCCAGCAGCACCAAGGTCACGATGTTCGCAGTTGCGGTGGCCGTGGTGCTCGGCGCACTGTTCTACGGGTTGAACAACACGTCGGTGCACGAAGCCGGCACGACGCCGTCGACGCAGACCGCGCAGACCCAGCCGGTCAATCCGGCCGCGCCGCCTCCGGGCATGCGCGACGTGACGCCGAAGTCGAACAGCCAGCCCGGCATGACCACGGGCGCGGCGCCGGCCAGCCCCGCGGCACCAGCCAACCCGCCGTCTGACATGAACAATTCGGACATGAACAAGCCGGCCGCCCCGCCGGCCGAGAATGCGAAGTAACGAGCGCCGATACTCACCAGGCGCGAGCAGCGGGCCCCAGCGGCCCGCTGCTTTTTTGTGACGGCTACTTGAACATCTTGTTGAGCTCGCCGCCGGGATAGGCGTTGGCGAATTCGGTGAAGGTGCCCTTCTCGGCCATCTCCTTCGCCGCCTTCATCACGCCGGTCCAGGCCATCCGCGCCAGTGCGCCACCGACGCTGATGCGGCGCACACCGAGATCGGTCACCGCTTGCAGCGAAAGCTCGGATGGGCCGCCGATCAGGAGATTGACCGGCTTCGGCCCCACCGCCTTCACGACTGCGGAGATCTCCTCTCTGGTCTTGATGCCAGGCGCGTAGAGCACGTCGGCTCCGGCGTCGGAATAGGCCTGCAGCCGCTCGATCACCAGATCGAGGTCCTGCTTGCCCCACAGGAACGCCTCGCAGCGGCCGGTGAGCAGCACGCCGCTGTTGTCGGCATCGATGGCCTTGCGCGCCGCCTTGATGCGCTCGACCGCGAGCTTGTGCTCGAACAGCGGGTTGGCGGCGTCTCCCGTGGAATCCTCGATCGACAGCCCGGCGACGCCGGTCTTGACGCCGCGCGCGACGTTGACGGCGACCTTGTCGGGCTCGACCGCAAAGCCGCCCTCGAAATCCGCGTTGACCGGAATATCGACCGCCGCACACACCGCGGTCAGATGATCGCAGACATCATCGACGGTGACGCGGTTGTCGGCCTTGGCGATGGTCCAGGCAAAACCCGCGCTGGTCGAGGCCAGCGCCTTGAAGCCGAGATGTTGCAATGCGCGGGCGCTACCGACATCGAACGGGTTCGGGATGATGAAGCATCCGCTCTCGTGCAACTTCTTGAAGGCGGCGCGTTTGTCAGCAGTTGGCAGTGGCATGGGTCGCTCCCTGATATCGTTGGCCGCGCAGAGATAGGCACGCACAGGGCAACACGCCAGTGTGCTCGGCGAAGCGCAATGGCTAAGCCCCGACCTTGCGCAAAAATGTCCGCTCCTCCGCGAGGATGAACCGGTGTTCCTCCGCGAAGCGGAAGTTCGCCATGCCCTCGCTGTCCTGGCGCAGCCGCGCGCGATAGGCCTCGTAGGCGGCGAGGCTTTCGAACGAGATCAGCGCGAAGCCGATGTTGTTGGTGCCCTCATGCGGCATCCAGTAGCCGAGCAGGTCACCGCCGCAGCGCGGAATGATCGAGAGCCAGTTCTTCGAATATTCCTCGAACATCGCGCGCTTGAACGGATCGAGCTGGTAGCGGATGAAGACGGTGATGGTCATTGGCGGCCTCCTGATTTGTCCGTCATTGCGAGCGCAAATGACGAGCCTGCTTCCGACGCTGACACTACCCGCTTGTCCGACACCAATGCTTCGGCTATCATCGAACTATGAAAGCAGGACCCGACATCTCCCGGATCGCCGCTTTGGTCGGCGATCCCGCACGCTGCAACATGCTGACCGCGCTGATGACCGGCCGCGCGCTGACCGCGAGCGAGCTCGCGCAGGAAGCCGGCATCACGCCGCAGACCGCGAGCTCGCATCTCGCCAAGCTCGAGGCCGGCGGGCTGATCGAGCCCGAGAAGCAAGGGCGTCACCGCTACTATCGGCTCTCTGACCCCGACGTCGCCGACGTGCTCGAAGGCCTGCAGGGCATCGCCGCCCGCGCCGGCCACATGCGGGTGCGCACCGGGCCGAAGGATCCGGCGCTGCGCCGTGCCCGCATCTGCTACGACCACCTCGCCGGCGATCTCGGCGTGCAGATGCTCGACAGCATGAGACGGCAGAAGCTGGTGCGCCAGAGCAAGCAGGCGATCGAGCTCACCGGCGAAGGCAAGCGCTTCATGGCCGAGGAGTTGCAGATCGACGCGGATGCGCTGACGCATCCGCGCCGTCCGGTGTGCAAGGCCTGCCTCGACTGGAGCGAGCGGCGGCACCATCTCGCCGGCACGCTGGGCGCCGCGATGATGGACCGCTTCACTGAGCTGAAATGGGCCGCGCGCGATGCTGCGCCGGGCAGCCGCGTGGTCAATTTTTCGCGAAACGGCGAGAAGCGGTTCGCCGCGCTGTTCGGCGCGGGCGAGTAGCATCGCGCATTCCAGCGGGCATGCGCGCACCGCCTTCGCGCCTGTGAAATATTTCGAATTGATGCTGAACCTGCTTGCGGCGCGCTGACGCAGCCGTGAGCTGCAACATTCATGTCGCATTCAGCCCGCAACATTAAGGTCGGCGACATCGGGCACGGCTTCTGCAATGATCCGGCCGGGCGAATCGGTAAGTAAAAGTTTGTTGCGGTGCCGCAGCGCGGCCCAATTAAAAAGGAGAAGACATGAAGTATCTTTTTGCAGCAGCAGTTTTGGTGACGACCGCATTCGCCGGCATCAGCGCCGCTGATGCTGCCGGTGGCTGCGGCCCGGGCTGGCACCGCGGCCCCTATGGCGGCTGCGTCAGGAATCGTGGCCCCGTCGTCGTCGCTCCGGGCGCGGTCGTGGTTGAGCGCCCCATCGTCGTCGCACCCGGCCCGGTCGTGGTCGCGCCGCGCGTCCGCGCCTGCCCCTACGGCTTTGCCTGGCGCTACGGCCGCTGCCGCCCGATCTGATCGCGGCGCACCTGCGCAAACAAAACCCCGCCTCGCGCGGGGTTTTTCTTTGATATCAAGTCAATGTCACCAGCGGCGCCAGTGATGATGACGCCAGTGATGCCGGCGCCAATGGCGGCGGCGCCAGCCCCAATGCCTGTGGTGCCAGCGCCTGTGATGCCAACCCCAGTGGCGATGATGCCAGCGCACCTGCTCGGGCTTCAGGCGATCGACCTCCTCGCCGGTGGTGACGGCCGAATGCGCATCACCAGCCGCTGGCGCACGTGCATCCTGATTGAGCGGAAGCGGCGCGAGCGGCGCGGCCTGCGCGGTCGCTGCGAACGTCACCGCACCGGCGGCGACACCGAAGGCGATCTTCAGAAAATCCCGGCGTTCCATGAGTGTTTTCCTTTGCTGCTGCGTTGGACCAAGGCGTCAGCCAGTTTTTTCGCCACGGCCTGAACGCTCGCTGAACCGCGCGTTCAGCTTTCGCGGAACCCTATGCGTCGCGGCTGCGTTCGCGATGTTGTGACGTCACATAACCATCACGCCGTCATCTCCTCCGCGAGCACGAGGAGATCGCGCGCGTCACGCTATCGCGTCGTGCCCGTCATGCCCATTCGGCCGGTTTCGCGCTGCATCGAACAGGACTAGCATCGCGGCACAAGACCATCTCCGGGAGGCCGCCATGAAGCCAGGACAACCGATCACGGATGCCAGCCACCTCTACGAAGTCGAGCGCCGCGCCCAGCACGCCGCCCGCCCCGGCTTCCGCATCACCGAGCTGCAGCTCTCGCCGACCCAGAAGGTGCCGTGGCACACCCACAGCAACATCCCCGACACGTTCTACGTGCTGGAGGGACAGATGCGGCTGTTCCTGCAGGAGCCGAAGGAGGAAGTGAACCTGAAGGTAGGCGAGGTCTACGCCGTGAAACCGACCCGCCCTCACCTCGTCACCAACGCCGGCACGACGTCGCTGACGTTTTTGGTGCTGCAAGGCGTCGGCGACTACGATTACGTGCCGCTGGCGTCGCATTAGGGGGACGCAACTCCCTCCGCTGTCGTCCCGGCCTAGTGCGCAATTGCGCACGGGAGCCGGGACGACCCATAACCACAGCGCTGCGTTGTTGAAGCAAGCTGTGGCCCCAACATCGCGCAAACGGCGCGCGCCGCACCGATAGTCCGGCCCCCGGATATCGCTGCGCTCATCCGGGCTACGATCATCGCGTCACATCAACTTCAGCGGCGCATCATGAACCAGGCGCAGGTCGATGGCCCCGATCAGACGCGCACGACGCGCCTCGGCGGTGCTGATCGCGGCCTCGGTCTGCCGCAACGTGCTGACATTCGAGCCAAGCGACACGATGCCGCCGAGCACCAGCGCAATCGATCCGAGCGCCGCGGTCTGACCGGCCCCGAACAGGCCAAGCAGCGCGACGAACAGCAATGCGAAGCCACCCAATATCGCGACCTTCGACCCGAGAATGATCCGCCGCGATCGTTCGGCGCTCTCGGCAAGCTCCTCGATCCGCGCTTCGATCTCAGAAATATCGTCGGTCGGATCGTCTTCGGTCATCGGACAGCCCTCGTTGCGACGTCGGCTATAGCGTCGACCTAGCTATTTCGAGTTGCGATGGGTTGCACTTCGCCAGCTTCTACGCATCAAGCTTCGGCACTAGTCCAACAACATAATTGATCAGTTCATCAAGAAATCTGTGATCATGTTCGACCAACCACTTGGTAAGTGCAACAGAGTGCAACGGCTTTCGGTAAATCTCCTTCGCGCCGGAGATATCTTGGAAGAGCTGCTCCAGCAACCGAGGCGCGTCGACTCGCGCGAGCCATTCCGGAGACAAAACTTCATACTCTTGCGCCTTTAGTCTCTCATCCTTCCCGTTCTCAAGTATCCATTCGTGCACTTGGCTTGCTGTCAGCACTCCTCCGAATGTCTCGGTCGCGTTGAGTACACTGCAAATCGCGACCGGATGGATGAGGTAATTTTCATAGCAGCGACGATCCAAGAAATGCAGCACACTCCCAAATGCACGTTCGAGATTTTCTTGGTCCTTTATACTTCGCTGATCTCCGTCCAGCGAAACTGCGACAGTAGTTGGAAGGATGGAATGAGCCGAGCTAAGGTTTCGATAGATGTCCGCGACGATCGCTCCGTGTCGACTTTCCAAGTCCCCTGTATTTCGGAGAGGAGCGAAGGTCAGTCCTGAGCCTGGTACACGTCCTCCTGCGGCCAAAAGAAGTGGGAAGCACTGAACTTCAGTCGGCCCCTCGACCCAGAGCACGTTGTCGGCACCAAATACGTCTGAAAGCTGCGCGCCTAACTCACTCAGGACCTGCTTGATACTGGCAAAGTCTGACCTGGTGACTTCGGTGACAACTGTTTTTTCCTTAGCGAACTTAAGTGAATAGAAGCGGTCCGGCTCCGACGACGCCAAAATTTCCGGAGAGTGCGTCGATATGATGTATTGATTTGACCTGTCTTCCTTCAAAATGCCCATCAGTGATTTAGCTGCCCGCGGATGAAGAAAGCTATTTGGCTCGTCAATGACGATGACATTGCCACTTGATCTCATAACCACATACAGGATCGATAGAATTTGACCGACCCCCGTTCCACACTCGGCCAGCGGGATGGCTAAATCATCTCTCTTCGTAGAGTCTGGAACATTCCAAATTCGAACTTCGACTTGGTTTCCGTGCACACTTGAGGGCGTCACGCTGATCCATTTCACAGCCGGAATGACTCGAGCTACAGCGTCAACGTACTCGGCAAAGGCTGTTCGATTCGCCTGCAGTACATTCAGCACTTCGGCGAGATTATCTGCATTGGAATTGAGTTGTGTTGACGAGCCGAAAGCATACTGGTTCCGCGGCACACGTTGGGCGTCAAAAAAATATATTGATTGCTCCAGTCTCGGTGCAATGCTGGCGGCAAAACTGTCATTCTGTCCGGGAGCGAGTTGCGTGGCGAGAATGTCATTCTTCTCCTGTTGTGCCACGACATGTAGAAACGCTGCGGTTCCCGGACCATCTAGCTCGAAGAGGTTTGTTGAAGGGAAAGGAGATTGAGTCCAACCGGGGCCATTCTTATCTCCGGCGATTGACCTCGCCGATACTGTAAGTTCCTCCATATTCAGCAGTCGGTCTAACACCTCCTTCTGCGACGCACCTGAAGCCCACTCCAAAGGGATTGGTACATCTAAATTCAGGTTGTACGCCAGAATGACGTCGCGCACCTCCCGACCCGAAACACAAAACCGGAAATCTACAGACGAAGTGGGATTAGAAGGCTCGCTCTTTCGCAGGGCAGAGCTCCTATGCGGTGCTCCGCGATATTTATTTGCGAGCGCACTCAGGAGTGCCGATTTCCCTGAATGATTTGCACCCACCACAACGTTCATATGCCGATCGAAATTGAGCCGACCGCTTTGTTCAAACGATTTGTAGTTCCTTATCTCGACAGACTTAATCCACACGCGCCCAGCCTTTCGGATCGGATGTTAGCCTACGAGCGCATCCCCCTCACAACGGCAAATTGTCGTGCTTCTTCGCGGGGATCTCGACCTTCTTATCCCTGAGCATCGCCAGGGCCCGCGCGATCCGGCGGCGGGTCGAATGCGGCATGATGACGTCGTCGATGTAGCCGCGCTCGGCGGCGATGAAGGGGGACAGGAAGCGGTCTTCGTATTCCTTGGTTCGCGCGGCGATCTTGTCGGGATCGCCGATGTCACTGCGGAAGATGATCTCCACCGCGCCCTTGGCGCCCATCACCGCGATCTGGGCGGTCGGCCAGGCGTAGTTCATGTCGGCGCCGATTTCCTTCGAGGCCATGACGTCGAAGGCGCCGCCATAGGCCTTGCGGGTGATGATGGTGACGAGCGGCACCGTGCACTGCGAATAGGCGAACAGCAATTTCGCACCGTGCTTGATCAGGCCGCCATATTCCTGCGCGGTTCCGGGTAAGAAGCCCGGCACGTCGACGAAGGTGACGATCGGGATGTTGAAGGCGTCGCAGAACCGCACGAAGCGCGCGGCCTTGCGTGAGGCATCGCTGTCGAGCACGCCCGCCAGCACCATCGGCTGGTTGGCGACGAAGCCGACGGTGCGGCCGGCGATGCGGCCGAAGCCGGTGACGATGTTCCGGGCGAAGGTCTCCGATATCTCGAAGAAGTCGCCCTCGTCGACGACCTTGAGGATCAGTTCCTTCATGTCGTAGGGCTTGTTCGGATTGTCGGGGATCAGCGTGTCCAGGGACGTGTCGACCCGGCCGATATCGTCAAAGCTCGGCCATTCCGGCACGCCGTCGGTGTTGTTCGACGGCAGAAAGTCGATCAGCCGGCGCATCTGCAAGAGAGCATCGACGTCGTTCTCGAACGCGCCGTCGGCGATCGAGGAGCGCGTGGCGTGCACCGAGGCGCCGCCGAGCTCCTCGGCGGTGACCACCTCGTTGGTGACGGTCTTCACCACGTCGGGGCCGGTGACGAACATGTAGCTGGTGTTCTTCACCATGAAGATGAAGTCGGTCATCGCCGGCGAATAGACGTCGCCGCCGGCGCAGGGGCCCATGATGACGGAGATCTGCGGGATCACGCCGGAGGCGATGACGTTGCGGCGGAACACGTAGGAATAGCCCGCCAAGGCAGCGACGCCCTCCTGAATGCGCGCGCCGCCGGCGTCATAGAGGCCGATGATCGGCGCCCTCGCCTTCATCGCCATGTCCTGCAGCTTGGTGATTTTCAGCGCATGGGTTTCCGACAGCGAGCCGCCGAACACCGTAAAGTCCTTGGCGAACACAAAGGTCTTGCGGCCGTTGACCGTGCCCCAGCCGGTGACGACCCCGTCGCCGGGAACCTTGGTCTTCTCCATGCCGAACTCGGTCGAGCGGTGCTCGACGAACATGTCGAATTCCTCGAACGAGCCCTTGTCGAGCAGAAGCTCGATCCGCTCGCGGGCGGTCAGCTTGCCGCGGGCGTGCTGCGCCTCGATGCGCTTTTCGCCGCCGCCCAATTTGGCGCCGGCGCGCCGCTCTTCGAGGGTGTCGAGGATGTCTTTCATTTGTTTCCGCCCGTGTTAGCTACAGTCCGCGTCCCGGCGCCAGCCGGGGTCCCGCTTCGTTCGGAAATGGCTTTAGCACGGCAATTTCGGAACCGGAAAGCCGCTTGTGGGCGGTATCGGGCGCAAAAACGGTAGGATTTTCCGACATGTGGGGGAGACAGCGATGACCGAAACAACCGTGACGGAGACCGGCACGGCAACCGGCGGGGTGCGCACCCTGCTCCGGCTGGAGGGCCTGGTGCTGTTCGTCGGGATGACCGTGCTCTATTACAAATGGGATGGGTCCTGGCTGGTCTATGTCCTGCTGTTCCTGGTGCCGGACTTAAGCTTTGCCGCCTATCTCGCCGGCCCTCGCGTCGGCGCCATCGCCTACAACGCCGCCCACACCTATCTGGCGCCGGTGGCGCTGATGACGCTGGGCTTTGCCGGCGAAGGGCCGCTGGTGCTGTCGATCGCGATGATCTGGCTCGCCCATATCGGGATCGACCGCGCGCTCGGCTATGGGCTGAAATATTCGGTCGGGTTTAGCACCACCCACCTCGGCCGGATCGGCAAATCGCCATAGCCCGGTCTATCCGGGAGGAGCTTGAAGCGATGACGTCCCGGCGAGCGATTTTGCCTGAACCTTTGCTGGGGCAGGCAGACCTATAACTGCCAGGGATTTTGCAACACCCTTCCTGGGGCTAGGACCAACGCCGCCCGCGGATATTTCAAGCGGACGGCGTTGTGTTGTGGGGCTGCGATTTGGCTCGTGGCGCCTGGCCCCCCCGGGCCTCCTCCACCCCACTCAAGCAAACCGGCGCGCGAACACGACGCAGACCACGACCAGCATGGTCGCTGTTATCATCGACCAGGCGACCGGCTCGTGCAGCAACAGCCCGGCCAGCGCGAGGCCGAAGAACGGTTGCAGCAATTGCAGCTGGCCGACGCTGGCGATGCCGCCGATGGCGAGCCCGCGATACCAGAACACGAAGCCGACCAGCATGCTGAAGATCGAGACATAGGCGAGCCCGAGCCAGGCCGGCGCGCCGATGCCGTCCCAATTCGGCGGCAGCGTCATGATCGTCATCAGCAGTACCACCGGCGCCGAGAGCACCAGCGCCCAGGAGATCACCTGCCAGCCGCCGAGCCGGCGCGACAGCGCCGCACCTTCGGCATAGCCGAGGCCGCAGACGACGATCGCCGCAACCATCAGGAGATCGCCGGTCAGCGACGCCGATCCGTCGCCCGACAATGCGAAGGCTGCGACCGTCGCGCTGCCGATGCAGGAGAACAGCCAGAACAGCGGCTTCGGCCGCTCGCCGCCGCGCAGCACTGCGAATACGGCGGTCGACAGCGGCAGCAGCCCGATGAACACGATCGAATGCGCCGAGGTGATATGCTGCAGCGCCAGCGCGGTCAGCAGCGGAAAGCCGATCACGACGCCGAGCGCGACGATGACGAGCGAGACCAGGTCCTTGCGCTGCGGCCAGGGCTGCCGCAGCACCGCGAGCAGCGCGGCACCGAGCAGCGCCGCGATCGCGGCGCGCGCCGAGGTCAGGAACAGCGGCGAGAACCCGGCCACGGCGACGCGGGTGGCCGGCAGCGAGCCGCTGAAGATAATCACGCCGAGCAGGCCGCTGCCCCAGCCCTCGATCGAAGCCTTGTCCATCACACCTTGCCTTCCGACCGCCGAACATAGCGGTCGGGGGCTCGCCAAGGCAGCTACAGATCAGTACAATATCGCAAAACTGTATGGATGAAGGTAGGCATACACTTGCAACAGCCATCCGATGCGCCGCAATCCGATCCGCCGAAGGCGACGCGGACCACCGACGTGATGAACGCGATCCGCGCCAGGATGGCGAGCCGGGCGCTGGTGGCTGACGACCGCCTGCCCTCGATCCGCGGCCTTGCCGCCACCATGGGCGTCTCGCCCTCCACCGTGGTCGAGGCCTATGACCGACTGGTGGCCGAGGGCCTGATCCGGCCCCGGCCCGGCTCCGGCTTCTATGTCTCCTCAACCGCACTGCCCCCGCTCGCTCTCGCAAAAGACCAGCCGCAGCGCGACCGCGCCGTCGATCCGTTCTGGGTGTCGCGGCAATCGCTCGATGCCGAAGACGGCGCGCTGAAGCCGGGCTGCGGCTGGCTGCCGGCCGAGTGGATGCCGACCGAAGAGCTGCGGCGCGCGTTGCGCGGCCTGGCGCGCGCCGACGACGCCGTGCTTTCCGACTATGGCGCGACCCGCGGCTCGCTGGCGCTGCGCCGCATCCTCATGGCGCGGTTTGCCGACGAGGGCCTCGAGGTGCCGCCCGAGCAGCTCCTGCTCACCGCGTCCGGTACCCAGGCGATCGATTTGGTCTGCCGCTTCCTGCTGCGGCCCGGCGACACCGTGCTGGTCGACGATCCCTGCTACTTCAATTTCCGGGCGCTGCTGCGCGCACATCAAGTCAAGATCGTCAGCGTGCCCTACACCGCTGTTGGACCCGACGTCGCAAGCTTCGAGGCGGTGCTGGCCGCCGAGCGGCCACGGCTCTATGTCACCAACTCGGCGCTGCATAATCCGACCGGCGCGACGCTGTCGCCGCAAACTGCGCACCGCGTGCTGAATGCCGCGGCGGCCCATGATGTGACGATCGTCGAGGACGACATCTTCGCCGATTTCGAGCCGGAGCCATCGGCGCGGCTCGCGGCGCTCGACGGGCTCAACCGCGTGATCCGGATCGGCAGCTTCTCCAAGACGTTGTCGGCCTCGGTGCGCTGCGGCTTCATCGCCGCTCGAGCTGACTGGATCGAGGATCTCGTCGACCTCCAGGTCGCGACCGGTTTTGGCGGCCCGAGCGCGGTCGCAACCGAGATCATCGCAAGCGTGCTGTCGAGCGGCTTCTACCGCAAGCATGTCGAGGAGCTGCGCCGCCGCCTCGCCCGCGCCCGTCGCGACGTCGGCGACAAACTGCAGCGCATCGGCATCGAGCCCTGGCTGATGCCGCGCGGCGGCTTCTATCTGTGGTGCGAGTTGCCCGACGGCCGCGACTCCGCCGACGTGGCGCGCGCAGCGCTCGCCGACAATGTCGTGCTGGCGCCCGGCAACGTGTTCAGCGCCTCGCAGACGGCCGCCGCCTTCATGCGCTTCAACGTCGCGCAATGCCGCGACCCGAAGCTGATGCCGGCCTTGCTGCGGGCGATCGGGCGGTAGCACGCACCCGATCGCCGCGGCGTTCGCTACTTCTCGCCGACCTTGAACGGCTCCTCCTTGCCCGGCGGCACGGTCTCCTCGGCCATCGCCAGGATCATCGCGACCATCACGTAATTGCCGGCGAGCGCGGTGAGGTCGACGATCTGCTGATCGTTGAACAGCTTCTTGGCCCGCGCAAAGGTCTCGTCGGAGACCTTCTTGGTCGTGGTCAGCTCGGTGACGAAATCGTACACGACGGCCTCGTCCTCGGCCATTTTCGACGGCCGGTTGCCGGCCTTCAGCTCGGCGATCACGTCCGCCGACAGACCTGCCTTAGCCGCGAGCGGCGCATGCGCGAACCACTCGACCTGCGAGCGCCATTGCCGGCCGATGATCAGGATCGCGAACTCGTTCAGCCTGGTCGGCACCGAGGTCTGCCAGCGCAAATAGTAGAAGAGATCGTAGAGCCGCTGGCCGAGCACCGGACTCCGGATGATCGGATTGTAGGGGCCGCCGATGCCGACGCTCGACACCTTCATGATCTGCTCGCCGAGCGGCTTTTGCAGGTCGTTGAGCTGCTCCATGGTGAGCTGCGGGAAGCGCGGCTCCTTGCTGGTGGCCGGCACTGAGAACATCGTGGCCGCGAGCCAGCCGCCGGCCGCGGCCAGCGTGAGCGACGACAGCCAGACGGATGCTGATTGCATGATTTCCTCCGGTTCTTGCTTTTGTCGGAGGATGCTAGTCGAGGCGCGCGGCCACGACCAGCCGCGGCGCGCGCAGGTCAGCCCGTCACAACGCGACGATATCGGTGAGGCATTGCTGCGTGACGCTCATCCGCGCGTCGATCTGCGCCTGGGTCTTGCAGTCCATGTTCATCGCGAACACCGTGACGTCACCGCCCTTCTCGGCCCAGCCGACCAGCCAGCCGAGCGAGCCGTGCTCCTTGTCGGTCAATCCGGTCTTGGCGCGAATGACGGCGTCACCGACTTTCGTCACCGGAAGGATGTCGCACACCAGTTGCTGGCTGCGCTTGCCGACCGGCAACACGCCGCGGCGCAGCCGGTCGAGGAAATCGATCTGCTGCACCGGATCGATCCGCAAATTGCCGGTCACCCAGAACTGATCGATGCCGCCGCCGATGTCGCGGTTGCCGTAGTCGATGATGTCGATGTACTTCTTCATCCGTTCCTCGCCGATCCGGCGGGCGATCTCCTGAAACACCGGAAATGCCGATACCGCGAGCGCCGAGCGCAGCGTGTGATCCTTGTTCCAGGCCTCGATGCTGCGGGTTGTGCCGTCCCACTTGAAGACGTCCTTGTCGGGGTCCTGCACCACGCCGGTCTCGAGCGCGATCAGCGCGTTCGGGATCTTAAAAGTCGAGGCCGGTAACTTGCCCTCGCCCGAGCGAACCTTGTCGCTCGCGATAATCAGATAGTCGTCGATCTTGTAGCCGACGAAGGTGCCTTCGGTGCCGAGATCGAAGAAGCGCTTTGCCAGATCCTCGCGAAACTCGCTGCGCTGGTAGGACACGTTGGCGAAGCTGCGCGACGGCAAGATGCAGGCGGTAGCAAGCAGACCGAGCGCATGGCGACGATGGATCACGACAGGACCTGAAACGGTTCGGGTTGACGACGATGCTGATGCCATCGTGGTGAAAGGATGGCAATAAGGCTTGCTTGTTTGACGCGTTTTCTTCACGCGGGCCGGTGCCCACTTCGCTCGAAGCGGCTAGCGCACCCGGCCCGAGAGCCGCAGCACGAACACCAAGACTTCGGCGACGGCCTTGTAGAGCTCGGCCGGGATCTCGTCGCCGAGCTCGACATTGGAGAGCGCACCGGCCAGGACCTCGTTCTCCTCGATCGGGATATCGTTGGCTTTGGCGACCTCGATGATCTTGGCGCCGATCGCGCCCTTGCCTTTGGCCACCACGCGCGGCGCGCCGGCGTGGTCGTAATGCAGGGCGACGGCGAGCTGGTTCTTCGCGTCGCTCATGATGCGCGGTCCAGAAAATGGCCGGCGCGCGCGGGCGCGGGTTGCGGCGGGCTGCCGTCGCGGATCTCGATATCGCCGGGCGTGAGCTCGGCCCTGGTCAGCGCCTGGCTCAGCTCGGATGCGCCGGCGCGCAATTGCGCGGCGGTCGAGGGACGCTCGGCCCACATCCGCACTGAGGTGCGCTCGCTGTTCAGCGAGACCAGCGCATGCACCGGGCCGGCCGGCTCGACGTCGAGCGTGAAGCGCGCCCGCCATACCCGCTTGGCCGCGTCGACCTCGCTGCCGCCGCCGTCGCGGGAAATCTCGAACTGCGCCATCGCCGTGCCCTGCTGGGTCAGGAACGGGATCTCGAAATTCCAGCGCGGCACCATCGCGTCGAGCTGCGGACGCGATGCGTCGCCGCGATCCGGCAGCGAGGCGACCTGGAGCAGCGTCTGCCGCGCCAGTGCCGCGTCGGTGTTTTCCAACAGGCGATGCGCGGCGGCAGCAATCGGCGTGCCCGGCGCTATCGACGGCTCGGCCACGGCCTGCGCCGACGGCAGCGCGCCGTGAAACGGCGGTGGCGGCGTGTTGCTGCGTGCGGGCACCTCGCCCGGCAGCATCTCCCTTGGCGCGGCGCCTTGTCGTGCCGGGTTGCCGAGCTCGTGCAGCGCTTCCTGGATGAGATTGAGCGCGCCGCCCGACGACGGCCCGGCATCGAGCGCATCCGCGAGCGCCCCGGCGAGCCCGGTGGCGCCGCGGCCGAGATCGTCGGCGATCGGCACGCGGGCCTGCGGCAGCAGGATCTCCTGAACGTCGAGGTCGGGCGTTGCCGGCGGCACGAGGCTCGGCGTCGTGCCGGCATTGGCAAGCGTCGGCCGCTCGAGCGGCGTGGATGCAGGCCTGGCGGTGTCGCCGGCACCAACCGACGTCAGCGCCTGGCGCAGCACGATCAGCGCGGCCTTCAGATCGGGCGCGCTGCCGCTTGTGGGCGCAACGCCCGAAGCAAGCGTCGCCTCGAGCAGCAGGCCGGATTTCTGGAAGCCGGTCTTGACGGCATCGCCGCTCAGATTCTCGTCGAGGCCGGTCTGCTGCGCCAGCACCTGTGCGATCGCGGCCTGAAGCTTTGGCGGCAGATTGGCGGAGGCGACCGCCGCGAGATTGGCAAACAGCGGCGCCTGGCTGCCCTGCACCGCCGCCGCGTTCTGGGCCGTTGCGGTGATGGTGACGCGCTCGAGTGGCGTCAGCACCGCCTTCGGCGCCGTGGCGACGGGCTGCGACGCGGCGCTGACGTCGGCCGCCCCCTGGACGCGCGGCGACAGCTGCACCGCATCGCCGTTGTCGGCGCCCGGCCCGACCAGCTGCAGGCGAACGCTGCCGTCACTGGTCTGCGAGACCGCAAGCTGCAGGTTCTGGCCCTGCTGCAGCGGCACCTCGGTCTGGACGTCGATCGACAGGCTCGCGATCGCGATCCGCACCAGATCGGCCGACAGCACCTTCAAGACCTGCGCATTGACGACGCTGCCCGCCTCGAGCGTGAGGTCTGGCGCAACACTGCCCGCCTCGTTCGAGGCAAGCACCGGCAGCACGGGATTGATGGCAAGTGCCATGTCGGAGGTCTCGGCCAGGCGGCAGGATCAGCCCGCAGGCTAGCCCGGCGCCGTAAACCCCTCGTTAACCGGCAGCCGGCTTGAGCTCCCTCAGGACGCCGGCGGCGGCCTTGAAGTCGACCCGCCGGGCGGCGCGGCGGGCAGCGACCTCCTCGTCGACGCCCCATTTCTCGATGTTCCAGTCCTCGTCGACATGCGCAGCGGCCCAGATCTGGTCCTCGTCGCGGACACCGTGCATCAAGGCCAGCGCCAGCAGCGCCGAGCCGGTCAGCGTCGTCACCACATGGAGCGCCGCGACCGACCATGGATCGGCCGGGAACGCCGCGCGCGCCGCCCTGATCGCGGGCTCGGGCTGGCCGACATGCATGACCCCCTCGGCCATCACGAAGTGGGCGCCGAGCGCATCGGCGGCCCAGAACAGGATCGGGTCCCAATGCCGGGCCTCGCGCGCCACCAGGGAATCCGGATGGCCGGCGCGATAGAACAGCAGATCGCTGCCGAGGAATTTTGCGGCGTCTTCGGCGACCTCGTCGACGCGATCGATCACCCCCTCGATCACGCTGTTGGCAAGCCGCGTCAGCGGCATGGTCATGGGATCGATGGTCTCGCCCTGCGCATTCCATTCCGCCGCGACCGCGTCCGCAATGGCGCGCGTCGGCACCACGATCGGCTTGCCGGACGGCGAGCGGATCTGTTTGCCGTCGAGCGTGATCGCAAATCCGCCGTCTGCGTCAGTGACGCCGGCGCCGGTGTAGAAACGCTTGCGCCGGGGCGTGCGGATGTGGCGCCGCACCGCCTCCTGCGGATCGAGCGGGGATTGTTCTGCGGGTTCGTCAAACAGTTCGCGCATCGCGCCGGCCAGCTTTCGTTCAGATGGATTTGCCCGCAAGATATGTCAGGGACAGCGGCAAATAAAGCTGATGGACGGATCAATATCCTCGCGGGTTTTTCGCCCGCCTCGGCGGTTTTCGAAGCAGCCACCGCCGATCCCGGGTTCCGTTGACCGGCCCGTCCGATGACCCCGGATTGTCTGGCAGAAGCGGATGTGGCTAAAGCCAGCCATCACGCTTGAAACGCGCATAGAGCAGACCGCAGGTGCCGAGGATACCGGCCAGCACATAGTAGTAGCCGTACTCCAACTTCAGCTCCGGCATGTGCTCGAAGTTCATGCCGTAGATGCCGGCAATCGCCGTCGGCACGGCGAGGATCGCGGCCCATGCCGCCAGCCTGCGGGTGATCGCCGTCTGTTGCGCCTGTCCGGCCATCATGCTGGCTTCGAAGACGAAGGCCAGAATTTCGCGGAGCGAATCGATATCCTCTTCGGCCCGCTTGGCATGATCGAGGACGTCGCGGAACAGCGGCTTCATTTCCTTGTCCATCGCGATCAGATCGGCATGCTCAAGCCGTTTGCAGACGTTGACCACCGGACCGACCGCGCGCCGCAGACTAAGCAGATCCCGCCGCAACCTGTACAAGCGGTCGAATTCCCGCCGGACGAGCGACCTCTGCAGCACTTCCTTTTCGAGCTCGTCTGCCTCGATCTGCACGCTTTCGATAACGGGTCCGTAATTGTCGACGATGAAGTCCAGGATGGCGTAGAGGATGTAGTCCTCGCCCTGCGAAAGCGAAGCCGGACACGACTCGCAGCGAGCCCGAACAGCCTTGTAAGAGCTCGATGCGCCATGCCGCACCGAGACGACGTAGCCGGTTCCGACAAAGATATGCGTCTCGCCGAATGCGATCTCGTCATCGACGATTTGCGCGGTGCGCGCCACCACGAACAACGCGTCGTCGTACTGCTCGACCTTTGGCTGCTGATGTGCAGTCGAGGCGTCTTCGATCGCCAGGGGGTGCAGGTCCAGCTGCGCCGCAACGCGCTCGAGCAGTGCCTTGTCAGGCTCATGCAACCCGATCCAGACCACATGGCCGGATTTCTTCGACCACTCGCCGGCTTCCTCGATCGAAATATCGGAAACCCGTCGCCCGCTGACGTAGACGCTCGCTGCCACTACGCCAGGCTCGCTCGGCGAGGCGCGCTCCGGCGCGGAATTGATTTCGACAGGTCGTAGGCGAGCCCGCTGTCTCAAGACTGTCGCTCCCTGCACGATTGAACTGCTGCAGACAAACGTCCGCGCCGCAGGTCTCGTTCCAGATGCATCAGATATGATCGCCCCGCAACCTGAATTCTGCAGGCTCCTATGTCATGCCTATACGGACCCCGGCCGATTCATATCGATTTCCTATAAGCAGGCTCGATACGGTGCCGATGAGAGCATTCTCGGGGCCGATGACCGGATTTGTTGACATAGCCGCCGTGGCCTTCGTCGGCTTTGTCACGACATCATCGACGATGCTCGGCGCGCTTCTTGGTCTCTGGGTGCGGATTCCAAAGAGTGTGCTGGCGACGCTGCTGGCTTTCGCGGCGGGCTCGCTGATCTGTGCGCTCGCCATAGAGCTTGCTCTTGAAAGCGTCCATGCCCTCCAGCATCAGCAATTCGGCCGGACCGAGGCCTGGCAATTCGTCGGCGGCGGCTTCGCGCTCGGCGCGGTGATCTACTATTGCGGCGCGATGTTCCTCGAGCAGCGCGGCGCGGCGGTCCGCCTGCCGACCCGCTTCTACGAATTCGCCGTCAATCAGAAGCGCAAGAGCTCGCAAGAGTTGATCGGACTGCTCAGCAAATCCGATCTGATGCGCCATCTTCCGCCGGAGCGCATCGAAGCGTTGCTGCCGTACATTGAAGTACGGACCTTGAACGCAGGCGACGACCCGTTTCGCGCGGGCGACAAGGGCGATGCGCTCTACATCGTCAAGCATGGCAACGTCGCCGTGTTGCCGGATCGCGGTGAGAACACCTCGTCGGCGGAAAAGCCGATCGCGCAGCTTTCGGAGGGCCAGATCCTGGAGGAGATGGCGCTTCTGACCGGCAATCCACGCAGCGCGACGATTCGCGCCACGATAACGACCGAGTTGCTGCGGATCGGCAAGGACGATTACGAGCGGCTGATCCACGAAGATCGTGACCTGGGAGCCGCCGTCAGGCGCCTCAGTCACAAACGGGCCATCAGCAACCTCAGCTCCAGTGGGGTCAATCCCGCGACCTGGGCCGCGATCGCCGCCAGCAACGTCCATCACCTCACCCGGCGCGAGTCGGACACGTTGCGGGTCAAGACCGGCCATGGCGCGGGATTGGCGATCGTGCTGGGCAACATCCTGGACACGATCCCGGGTTGCCTTGTGATCGGGGCCAAGTTCGATGGAATGCAGACGCTGTCGCTCAGCCTCATCCTCGGCATGTTCATCGGCGGCATTCCGGAGGCGGCCGCAAGCGCCGCGATACTTCGCAAGGCAGGGTATAGCGCAGGGACGGTGCTGTTGCTGTGGTCGACCGTTGTGGTCGCCGGCATCGTCTCGGCGGTGGCGGGGCATGACCTGATCGGCAACTCCCCGTCGCTGGTTTCGACCTTCTTGCAGGCGGTCGCCGGCGGAGCGGTACTTGCCCTCGTCGCGCACGCCATGATCCCGGAAGCGATCCATCAGGGTGGATCGGTCATCGTGCTGCCGACGGTCGCAGGCTTCCTGTTTGCGTTGTATTTTGCGCTTTCGAGTGCGCCGCTGTAGCCAGCATTACGCCGGCAGGCTTTCGCTCAGAAGGATTTCCCTGCAAGATATGTCAGCAGCAACGGCAAATAAAGCTGATGGGACGGGTCAATATCCTCGCGGGTTTTTCACTCGTTGCGGTGGCCTTCGGAGCCGCCGGCGCCGAGGCCGGGTTCCGCACACCGGAATCGCTGATCCGCAACGTCTACGCCCATTACGGACAGGGCAGCGCGGCGTTTTCCAATGGCCTGCCGCGCGACGAGGAAACCGCCCGGCAATTCTTCGATTCCCCCCTGCGCGCGGCCTGGACCGCCCTGCACGACGCACCCTACGATTTCCTGGTGCAGAGCCCGAGCTGGCGGATCGGCCCGATCTCGATCGCGATCCTGCGCAGGCAGTTCGACCGGACCGATGCGACTGTCACGTTCGACAATGAGGGCCGCGCGGTCACGCTCAATTTCATCGTCGTCAACGGTCCCGACGGCTGGGTGATCTCTGATGTCGAGAGCCCACATGATTCGTTGCGACTGTTTCTGACCCAGTTCAGGCGCTAGGCAAGCGTCTGCGTTGCTGTAGAAGCTATAGGGCGGTATCGACGCAGAGGGATGGATCGTGGCCAACGAACCTGACAGTTCCAACGACGGGCCGCTGGATCGGGCCATCGCGATCCTGGTCTTCGTTGCCGAACAGAAGAAGGCGTTGTCGGCTGCCGAGATCGCCGCCGCGCTCTCCCTTCCACTTCCGACCGCGCATCGGCTGATCGGCAATCTCGAAACCCGAGGCCTTATCCAGAAGGCGCTCGGGACCAAGCGCTACGTGGTCGGAAGCAAGCTGGTGACGCTGGCCGCCAAGACGATCGGCGCAGCGTTCCGCACCGTGCGCCGCCACGCTGTGCTGAGCGCAGTGGCCGACCGCATCGGCGAACAATGCGAGATCGGCGTCGTCCGCGACAACGTCGTGGTCTATGTCGACAGCGTTCGTTCCAAGCAACAGCAGGCGTTGCAGTTCAATCCCGGCGAAGCGGCTCCGCTCCACTGTACGTCGACGGGCAAGATCTACATGAGCCGGCTGCCCGCGAAGGTCCGCGAGCGGCTGGTCAAATCGCTCCCCCTCGTCCGCTACACGCCGACGACGATTGCCGACCCCGACGCGTTGTTGGCTTTGCTTGACGAGACACGGCGCAGAGGCTGGGCGAAGACCAACGAGGAATTCGTGCAGGGTGTCGTGGGTTGCGCCGTGCCGATCGTCTCGCCGGCCGGCGATCTGATCGCATGCCTGGGCGTTTCAGTGCCTGCCGCGCGGGTCGGCTTCGCAGGGCTCGATGCCTTCATCGCTCCATTGCAGGAGGCGGCAGCGCTGCTGTCCGAAACCATCCTACAGGATTATGAAGAAGACCTGATAGATTCTCACTTTTCGGAATGAATACTCTCATTTTTTGAATTTGAACTCGATCTCGGGCAAATCCTGTGTATCCTCTGGGCAGTTGATTGAGCTGACCACGATTGAGGCAGCTCTCTCCAAGTCTGCATCAAGGCCACTTCGCCATCACCAGCACTGATCGCCGCCGCCGGCTATCCGGCGGAATGTTTTGCCGTGCCCAAAGCCCATGCCCGAGTCACCGGAGTGATCATGCGCCAGCACTACGACCTATCAGCCGTTCGCAAGGCCTTTCCAGCCGCCGAGCACGTGGTCTATCTCGACAGCGGCTTTCAGACGCCCCTGTCCCGTCCGGTGAAGGAGGCTTACGAACGCTTTCTCTGGGAAGGCTTCGAGAATGCGGGCCCCAAGCAGATCTGGCTCAATCGCCTGGAAGAGACCCGCGCGAAAGTTGCTGCTTTCCTCGGGGCCAAGCCGCATGAGATCGCCTTCACCAAGAACACCTCCGAGAGCATGAACATCGCCGCCAACGCGCTGCCGCTTCGGGCCGGCGACAAGGTTCTGATGATCCACGGCGATCATCCCAACAACGCCTACGCCTTCCTCAACCTGCGAAAGAAGGGCGTCGAGATCATCTTCATTCCGATGACTGAAATCATCGACGCGGAGAGCTTCCGGCCGCATATCGACGACAGGACGCGCGCGATCTCGATGTCGCACGTCACCTTTCACGCCGGTCATCGCTTCGATGTGGAGAGCGTCGGCCAACTCTGCGCGCAGCATTCGCTCTACTTTGTCGTGGACGTGATGCAGGGCATCGGCGTGGTGCCGATCGACGCCAAGGCCATGAAGGCCACGTTCATCGGCTCCGGCACGCACAAGGGCCTGCTCGTGCCGCAAGGGCTCGGCCTGCTCTACTGGGACGCGACGCGGACCGAGCTGGAGCCGGCCTATCTCGCGGCGGCAAGCCTCGCCGAACCGCCGCTCGACTTCATCGCCAGGCCGGACAACATGGCCCTGCCCGCGACTGCGGGCCGTTTCGAGCTCGGCAATTTCAACCTTCCGGCCATCCAGGCCCTGGGCGCAGCGATCGATCTCATCAACCAGGTCGGGATCGAGAAGATCCAGCAGCATTGCTTCGATCTCGGCGATTACCTGATCGAACGGCTCGATCGGCTCGATGTCGGTCTGGTCGGCCCGCGCGAGCGGCAGCACCGCGCGCCGCACATCTATGTCATCGCCTTGCCGGCTGCCGAATGGCTGGATTACTTCACGCAGAACGGCATCCGCGTCTCGCCCGAGCGCGACGGCATCCGCGTCTCGCTCGCCATGTTCAACACCACTGAAGATATCGACCGCCTCATCGAGGCGATCCGCGCCCGCAACGCGCCAGCAAGCCAGGCCCGTACGGCCGTTCTGTCAAAGCTCGGTTAGCCGGATCGGCTCTCCGTTCAATCTCCTTGTTTGAGCATGATCTTGTCGGAAAACCGGTTTCCACTTTCCCGGATCATGCTCTAGCGGCACTCCGAGACGCCGGAACGGCGCGCCACAGCTCGGATGCCGCTACTCTCCGGTGGCGAAGGATCACGTCATGCAGGCAGGCAGCAAAGTCCAGACCCCGAACAGGCTGACCACGTACATCATGGTGAGCCTGTTTCTCGGCATCGCCGTGGGTTACGCGTGCAACGTTCTCGCGAACCCGGAACAAGCCAAGGCGATCGCCGGCTATTTCGCGATTGTGTCGGACATCTTCCTGCGCATGATCAAGATGATCATCGCACCACTGGTGTTCGCCACCATCGTCTCCGGGATTTCCAGCCTCGGCGCCAGCGGCGGTGCGGTGGGACGCATCGCCGTCAAATCGCTGGCCTGGTTCATCACCGCCTCGTTGCTGTCGCTCTCGGTCGGGCTGGTGCTCGCGAACCTGCTCCAGCCGGGACACGGTCTCGGTCTTGCGCTGCCCGATGCGAATGCCACGGCCAATGTCCAGACCAGCGCCTTGAACGTCAAGGATTTCGCCGCCCACGTCTTCCCCATCAGCGTCGTCCAGGCGATGGCCGGCAACGAGGTGCTGCAGATCCTCGTTTTCTCGATGTTCTTCGGCTTTGCGCTGAGTGCGGTCAAAGGCACGCTTGCCCCTGATATCGCGCGGTCGATCGATCAGATCGTTCCGGTGATGCTGAAGTTCACCGACTACGTCATGCGCTTTGCGCCGCTCGGCGTGTTCGCAGCCATGGCCGCGGTCATCACCACGCAGGGGCTCGGCGTCCTCGTCACCTATGGAAAGTTCGTCAGCGCCTTCTACTTCGGACTGGTGGTGCTTTGGGCGATCATCATCGGTGCGGGCAGCGTCGTGCTCGGCGGGTCGATCAAGGAATTGCTCCGCCTGCTCCGGCAACCGATGATGATCGCGTTCTCGACGTCCAGCAGCGAGGCCGCCTTCCCGAAGATGATCGAGCAGTTGATGAAGTTCGGCGTCTCGGAGCGGATCACCGGCTTCGTCCTGCCGCTCGGCTATTCGTTCAATCTCGACGGCTCGATGATGTACCAGACCTTCGCCGCCCTGTTCGTCGCACAGGCCTTCAACATCGAGATGCCGCTCACCACCCAGATCGCGATGCTGCTGCTCCTGATGATCACCAGCAAGGGCATCGCCGGCGTGCCGCGCGCGTCGCTTGTCGTTGCCGCCGCCACCCTCCCCACCTTTGGCCTGCCGGCGGGCGGCCTGGTCCTGCTGATCGGGATCGACGCCTTCCTGGACATGGGACGGACGATGACCAACGTCATCGGAAACGGCGTTGCAACCGCCGTCGTTGCAAAATGGGAGAACGAACTGGGCGAGCCCGTCGAGCAAGACGCCAACTTCCTGTCGACGGCCGCCGCGGGGTAGCGCGAGATTGCGGCCTCGGCGGTTTGCTGGAACCAAACCGCCGTCGGCACGACGGCACATGACAGAATCGGCGACGACGAAAAAATATCCGACGGCTGCCGGCGCGTCGCGCCTTCTCCGCAATTGCGTCGGCGAATGGTCCATCCGATTGATCGCTCAGCAAGTTTGAACATCCTGCTCGCGTTCTGCGTCGAAGTGCCGCAAGAAGCTGTCATCTGCGTGTTAAAAACCTGCCAGATTTCGGCAACAACGCGCGGCTAGCCTTCCGATACCAAACAGAAGCATTTGTCGACCATTGCGGTCGCAAGACGTGGACTGACGTCACGCATGGCGTCGGTTGCGCGTTTGCGCGCCTATGTCGACGTATTGGCAGGGCGGCGTGGCACGACGACTTTCGACAGCTTGTTGTGTCATCGCTGCGGCTTGCCTCGGGCTTGCTGCGAGCGGCATGACCGCCTGGCTCGGCGCAACGGGTTTGCAGGACGCGCCGCGAACGCAACAGGACGTTTGTGCACGGCCGGAGCCCGGCAGCGCGCTCGAGGAACCCGCCGAATTGCGCAGCCGCGACGGCGTGCTCGAAACCGACCTCAGTATCCACGATCAGAAGCTGCCGGATGGAACGAGCCGCTATTGCTACCTGACACCGGACGGCAAGCCATCGCCGACGTTGCGCGTGAGGCCGGGCGATCAGCTGGTCATCCATTTCAAGAACGACCTGGTCGACCTCGACACGGCAACGCCTGCGATCGACCGCCCACTCGCCGGCGCACCGATCTGCACGACGAGACCGAAAGCCGACGTTTGCGCGAGCGGCGCGATGACGCCGATTTCGACCAATCTGCACTTCCACGGGCTGACCGTGCCGCCGGTCTGCCACCAGGATGACGTTCTGAAAACCTCGATCCAGCCCGACGATGCGCCGTTCGAGTATCGCCTGCGCATCCCGGACGACGCGCCGCCCGGCCTCTATTGGTATCACCCGCATCTGCACGGTTTCAGCAAGACCCAGGTGCTCGGCGGCGCCTCCGGCGCGCTGATCATCGAAGGCATCGAGCGCGCCGATCCGTCGCTGGCCGGCCTCCCCGAGCGCGTGCTCGTGATCCGCGACCAGGATCTGGTCAATCCGGATGCACCGCCGTCGAAATTCGAGCCGGTCATGACCAAGAGCCAGCTCGACAATGATGGCGACGTCGCCAATTCCGGCACCGGATTCGGCAAGCCGTCGAAGGATCTCTCCGTCAACTTCGTGCCGGTGCCCTATCCGAACTATCCGCCGGCCGGGCTCACGATGAAGCCGGGCGAGCGGCAGCTCTGGCGCGTGCTGAACGCGTCCGCGATCACCTATCTCAACCTGGCTTTGCTGGTCGGCCGCGCGCCGCAGCAGATCGGCATCGTCGGGCTCGATGGGGTGCCGTTGCAGTTCGAGGGCAGCCCGTCGCCCTCGGTGCAATGGGTCAACCATATCGGCCTGCCGCCGGGCGCGCGCGCCGAATTCATCGTCGAAGGACCGCCGGCCGGCGCGCAGGCCTTGCTGGTGACGCGCGCGGTCGACACCGGGCCCGCCGGCGAGAACGACCCCAACCGCGCGCTCGTGGCCATCACGACCTCAGTCAATGCGAGCGAACCGCAGGCCGCTCTGCCCGCGCACGCCGAGCCGCTGCGGAAACCGGACCGACCGTGGGTCGGCGACGTCGCACCAGTGCGCGTCAGAAAACTGTTCTTTTCCGAGCAGCCGGAGAACCCGAACGACCCGAACAGCCCGACCAAGTTCTTCATGACCCTCGACGGAGAGACGCCGAAGCCGTTCGATCCGCAATCTGATATTCCCGACGTCACCGTGCGGCAGGGCGACGTCGAGGACTGGATCATCGAGAACCGCTCGATGGAGCTGCATGATTTCCACATCCACCAGCTTCACTTCCAGCTGCTCGACTGGTCCGGCGTCGCCGTCAACGAGCCGTTCCTGCGCGATACCGTCAATGTGCCCTACTACAACGGCCGGATGCTGAAGTATCCGAGCGTGCGCCTGCGCATGGATTTTCGCGATCCCAGCATCGTTGGCACCTTTGTCTACCACTGTCACGTCCTCGAACATGAGGACGGCGGCATGATGGGACGGATCAAGGTCGTGCCGCGAGACACTGCAAGTTCCACCAAACCGCCTAATCTGCAAAAAGGAGAGCTTTAATGCGCGACAAGCACAGGTCACGTTGGCTGCAGGGATGCCGCCTTACCCTCAGCGCGCTTGCGCTAGGTCAGTTCACCGCCGGCCCGGTGCTGGCGGAGGACTGGAACCATCACGGTGGACACGAGACCCGGTCGCCGATCAAGCACGTGATCGTCATCATCGGCGAGAACCGCAGCTTCGACCACGTGTTCGCGACCTATGTGCCTGAGCGGCACGAGGAGAGCGTGTTCAACCTGCTCTCGCAGGGCATCGTCAAGCTCGATCACAACAAGAACGCGATCCCCGGGCCTAACTTCGAAAAGGCGCATCAGCAAGCCGCGACCGATACCGGCCTGAACGATGCGTTCTTGCTGAGCCCACCGAAGCAGACCTTCCCCAGGGATCAATTGCCGGCTCCGCTGGTCGGCGGCCCCAAGGTCTCCTACATCCCCAACAAATGCGGCAGCTCGCCGATCACCAGCTGCGAGGCGTCGCTTGCGCTGGCGCAGCAATCAGAATCCGGCCTGCCGTCCGAGTATTACCAATACCTGTTGACCGGCGGCACCGGTCAGACGTCGGCGACCCCCGACGCACGCATCACCAATGTGAGCGCGCTGCCGGCCGGTCCGTTCCAGCTCACCAACAGCGACACGATGCCCTACGACACCTATTCGGCAAGCCCGGTGCATCGCTTCTACCAGATGTGGCAGCAGCTGAACTGCAACCACTCGGCGGCCAGCCGCGACAATCCGTCGGGCTGCGGCGGCAATCTGTTCGCCTGGGTCGAGGTGACCGTCGGCGCCGGCGCAAACGGCGCGGCGCAGCCCTCCAACTTCTCGACGGACTATTCGCCGACGGCGACGACCACGGGCGAAGGTTCGACGGCGCTCGGCTTCTACAATGTGCAGAAGGGCGACGTGCCGTACTTCACGTCTCTCGCGCAGAAATACGCGATGAGCGACAACTTCCACCAGTCCGTCAACGGCGGCACCGGTGCCAACCACATCATGTTCGGTCATGCCGACATGCTTTATTTCAGCGACACCTATGGCAACGCCGCCGTGCCGCCGAATGGCACGCAGGTGTTCGGCGGCACGCCTGACGCCGGCATCGTGCATCAGATCGAGAACCCGAATCCGGCCTCGGGCACCAACAACTGGTACACCGAGGACGGCTACGGCGCCGGCGGCAATGGTGGCTTCCCGGCACCCTACCAGACGAGTCCGGTGTCCGGCGGCGGTTCCTACAGCGACTGCTCGGATCCGAGCCAGCCCGGCGTCAAGCCGATCCTGGACTATCTGAAGGGGCTCCGGATCAACGCGAATTGCGAACCGGGCCACTACTATCTCCTGAACAACTACAATCCGGGTTATTTCGGCAACGGCAAGAACGCCTACACCGACACCAATCCGTCCAACACGGCGTTCACGATCCCGCCGTCGACCCGCAAGAGCATCGGCGACAGCCTGAACGAGCGCAGCATCTCCTGGAAGTATTACGGGGACCAGTGGAACAACTACGTCAACGATCCCTACCAGCTCAACTGGGGCGTGGCCGGTCCGAACGCGGACGAGTATTGCAACATCTGCAACCCGTTCCAGTACGACACCTCGATCATGTCGCACCCGGACCAGGTCGCAGCCCATATCAAGGACTCGTCTGACCTGTACTCCGACCTCTCCAAGCATTCGCTGCCGGCGGTCTCGATCGTCAAGCCGAGCGGCTTCACCGACGGTCACCCGTCGTCGTCCAAGCTCAACCTGTTCGAGGGCTTCACGAAGAAGATCGTCGACCAGGTCGAGGCCTCCGACTATGCGAAGGATACCGCGATCTTCATCACCTTCGACGAGGGTGGCGGCTACTTCGACTCAGGCTATGTGCAGCCGCTCGATTACTTCGGCGACGGCACGCGGATTCCGCTGATCGTGGTGTCGCCGTTCGCGCGGCAGGGCCACATCTCGCATGAATATGCCGATCACGTCTCGATCGTCAAATTCATCGAGCGGAACTGGGACCTGCAGCCGATCACCCATCGCAGCCGCGACAACTTCCCGAACCCGGTTGCGGCGCCCAATAATCCCTATGTTCCGGTCAACAGCCCGGCGCTCAGCGATCTCTTCGACTTCTTCGACTTCGACGGCGGCGACCATCATCATGGCGGCGGCTGGGATCACGGCGGCGGCTGGGACCACTGACGACCGCACCTCGCGACACACCAATCCGCCGGCCCGAAAGGCCGGCGGATTTCATTTTCACCCAGCTGGATGTCCATAGCCTGCGCGAGCCTGTAAGGTGTCCGACTTCGTCTCTGTGGAAATCCTGCTCAATGACATCAATCGCTTTCCGCCAGGCTCGACGCGCCGACCTGCCGGCGATCATTGCGCTCCTCGCCGACGACGTCCTGGGGCAGCAGCGCGAGGATGCGAGCTCGCCGCCGAACCCAAGATATATCGATGCATTCGATACCATCCTCGCCGATCCCAACCAGCTGCTGGTCGTGGCGACCGCGGATGACGAGGTGATCGGCACGCTGCAACTCACCTTCATCCCCGGATTGGCGCGGCTGGGCGCCTGGCGCGGGCAGATCGAAGCGGTCCGGATTGCGGAGACGCACCGGAGTTCAGGCGTCGGCCAGCAGATGTTCGAATGGGCGATCGCGCAATGCAGGGCGAGAGGCTGCAACCTCGTGCAGCTCACGACCGACAAGGCGCGCCCCGATGCGCACCGCTTCTATGAGCGGCTGGGATTCACCGGCAGCCACATCGGCTACAAGCTGATGCTTTGACGCAAAGCCGGGCCTGCTCTGTCTATTTGCTCCGGTCACCACCAAGAAGATTCTTGTAGACCTTCCCATCCTTCATGATGACCAGGAAGTTCTTTGCCGGGTCTTCTATCAGCTTGATGTTGTCGATCGGGTCGCCGTTGACCAACAGAAGGTCGGCCAGCGCGCCTTCCTCCACCACGCCTAGCCTGCCTGGATACGGATTTCGAGGCCCGGACAGACCGAGCAATTCGGCATTCGTCGATGTCGCCATCGTGAGCGCTTCGGCCGGCGTATACCATCGCGTGAGCGTCGTCAGCATGGCGCCTTGCCGGTCAGCAAGCGCCTTCGAGAACAAGACGTCGGTGCCGAATGCCGTCTTCAATTTGTACTTCTTCGCAAAGCCGTAGACCCTGTCGGTGCCGGCAACGACCTGTCGCATCTTGTCCTGCTCCGCAGGCCCAAGGGCGCTGGCGCCCGACAGATCGACGAAGGGCTGGGTGCTCAGCCAAATTCCCTTCTCGGCCATCAGGCGGGCCGTCGCGTCGTCCATCAGGTGACCGTGCTCGACACATTTGGCTCCCGCCGCGATCGATCGCTGGATCGCGACCGATGTATAGGCGTGTACCGCTACATAGGTCCCCCAGTTCTCGGCAGCTTCGACCGCGGCGCGCAACTCCGGTTCAGTGAACGTGGACACATCGAGCGGACTGAATGGCGACGCGACCCCGCCGCCCGCGGTGAGCTTGACCTGCGTAGCCCCCTGCATGAGCTGCTCGCGCGCGCGCACACGTACCTCATCGGGGCTGTCCGCGACCATGGCGCCGCCTATCCTCTCCATGCGGCTGAGCATGCCGCCGATCGTTCTGGGCAGTTCGGACAGCTGCCGGAAGTCGCCATGGCCGCTGGTGATGGTGATCATGGCACCGGACGGGTAGATGCGCGGACCGGCGACGAGCCCCTCGTCGATCGCCCGCTTGAGGGAAAAGGCCGGCCCGCCCATGTCGCGAACGGTGGTAAAGCCGCGCATCAGCGTGGCCGTTGCTTCCGCGGCCGCAAGGAGATTGGTGTAGCCGACATCACCGGCTATCGCAGCCGCCGGCGTCGGGCGTACCAGCATCGCATGCCAATGCGCGTCGATCAGCCCGGGCATCAGCACCCGTCCGTCGCCGGCGATCACCTGCGCGTCGGCCGTGATCGCCGCAGTCGAAATCTTCTCGATCTTGCTGTTCCGGATCAGCACATTCGACGGCCCGGAGAGCGCGCCATTCTTGCCATCAAAGACGCGGACATTCTGGAACAGCACGCCAGTATCCTGCTGAGCTTGCGCAGGCAGCGAGCCAAGAAGGCTCAACCCAATCGAGGCGATCAGTGCAGGCACCCCGAAGCTTTTGCTCAAATCTGACATGTCCACGCTCCGCCTATGGCACATCGCTCGAGATTATCATTGATCTCGCTGTGTACGAGGGGCCGACCAGATTGCGGCTGGAAGGGATTGACGGCCTACCGGGCTGCTCTGGCAGCAGGCTGCAAAGCGTAGGTCAGCCATCCGACGCCATGAGACAGCAGATCGATCCCCAGCAGCAACCCGAGCACCCACAGCCCGGTTGCCGGAAACCCGGTCAGAATGACGAGGCCTGCCAGGACGCCAAACAGCCCGGAGGCCAGCATGATCCAGCCGGACTGCTGCCAATGGCCGATGCCGACCAGCATACGCACAACCCCGGAGACCAACAGCGAGAGACCGAGGACATAGGTCAGGATCAGCGCACTCGTCACCGGCTGGCTCAGCAGGACGATTCCACATGCAAGGTAGAGGACCCCGAGCAGAAGCTGCCACACGAATCCGCCCTAGCCCTTGGTCCAGAACGCGTGCAGGATTTCGAACGCGCCGGCGACGATGGCCGTCCAGCCGATGAAGATGGCGCTGATCACGGTGAAGAGCACGACATCGCCCAAGACCAGAAGGCCCGCGGCGATCATGACGAGCCCAAGCAGCACGCACACCCATAACGGCGGGCCAGGCAGGCCGCGGAGCATCGTGGAACTGTTCTCATAGGTAGCCATGTCATCCTCCTCGATCCCAGGCAGCTGCGGCGCATCCCAACTAGGCCGATCGCTCGCCCCCGCCTGTCGCTCCGTCGTCCGGTATTTCTCCCGGCCGGTAATCCGGCAGCCGGCCCGCGGGAATGACTGCGAGCAAGGCGAGGCCGGCCATGATCAACAATCCGATCTTCAACGCACGCAGACGCGCTTCGGTGTTGACCCGCACCGCTTCCTCGACCTGCTGCGGCGTACCGCTGGTGCCTTCGAGCACACTGCGCAGCCGGTCATTGCTGACGAAAGTGATGTTGCCGAGATCGACCTGACTCTGAAGCTCCTTGGTCAGCACCGGACTGGCCGCGATCCTGCCGAGCGCGATCGTACTCAACAGACCGACGAGAAGAGCTCCGGCAACCGCGGTGCCGACTGCAGCCGCCAGATTCTGTGTGGTGCCGCGCAGAGACCCGACGTCCCCGGCCAACGCCTTGGGTGAGGACGTGACCAGAACGTTGAACAGCAGCGTCACCAGGGAGCCCTGGCCAATGCCGAACAGCACGAGTCCAAAGAGAACGGGAAACTCGCTCCAGTCGTTGCGCACGACGAACGCGAGCCATAGCAACGCGACGGTGCAGAGGCCAAAGCCGAAGCGTCCGATCTGGCGAGGCGTCAGTTTCTCGTAGAGATTGACAATCAGCATCGCCGACAGAAAAACGGTCAGATTGAAGGGCATCATCGCGATCGCAGTCGCAATTGGCGAACGTCCCTGCACGATCTGGATGTAGAGCGGCACGGTAAAGTTCAGGGCAGCCTCGAGCGCCACGACTGCGAACAGCGCGTAGACGGCGCACCTTTCCTCTGCAGAGTCGATCACTTCCAACGCCAGCAGGGGCGTCTTCCCTGCGGCCTGCTGCCGATGCGTCCACATCAGGAATGCCTGCCCGAGTACAATGCCAAGCACGATCAGGACCGGTGCGGGCGAAACGCCCAGCAAGTCGAACGGCGCGTTAGGCGTCGCCAGGATCACCCCCCAACCGTTCAGATTATTGAACCCGAAACTGATGAAGATGATTGCGCTCGCGGCAAGGGCGACGCCGATCAGATCAATCTGAACATCCGGGCGACCGCGGTCGGGCCGCAGACGGAAACTCAGAGCGAAAGCGATCGCCGAAGCAGCAATGAGAATTCCGAACGCGGGGCGCCAGCCGATATAGGTGCCGAGCAACCCACCGACGACAAAAGCCAGCACGCCGGCGGCAGCCCGCGCCGAGCCAAGCGCACCAAGGGCCGTCGCTTGCTGGCGTCCGGCATAATTCTCGGCAATCAGCGCCACCAACGAAGGCACGATCACCGCGCCCGCAGCGCCGCAAAGCGCCTGAGCGGAGATCATCACCGACGCCGTGGGGCTGAACGTCATCGCGATCTGAGATATCATGAAGAGCACGACGGCAACGCGAAAGACCTGCACCGCCCCGAACCTTTGGGCGAGTTTCGCGCCGAGCATCACGAACCCGGCCACCAGCATCGAGTAGGCCACGATTCCGGTCGCGACCGTGGTCGGGGGCACGCCGAAGCTGGCCACCATTCCCCCCATGGCAACCGGCAACGACGCGACATTGAACGACATGATCATCTGACCGAACGCAATCGCGATCATGGGCACCCATGATGCACGCTCTTCCTGATGAACGTCGCCGATCGAGATAGCTTGCGTTGCCATCGCGTCCTCCAACCTGCCTGGCGTTGCGATCGATCGAGCCACGGCCCTACCGATCCTCAGAGCATCTTGTTTCACTCGTCCGGTTGGGACACGAACAGATCCATGCCCAGTCTTTGCGACAGGAACTTCGCGGCGAGCTGCCCTCGCACGCTGTTGCCGGCCGCATCCAGTGGCGGGGCGAAGGTGCCGAAACCACCTTTTCCCGGCGACACCGCAACGATACCGCCACCGATGCCGCTTTTGCCGGGCAGACCGATGTCGTACAGCCAGTCGCCCGACGTCTCATACAGCCCAGCCGTGACCATGACGGCCAACGCATAGTGGCACACGGCCGCATCGACCACCCGCTGCCGCGTGACTGGATTCACCCCGCCGTCAGCCAGCGTCGCGCCCATCACGGCGAGATCCCTGGCGCTCACATTGAGGGAGCACTGCCGGGTGTAGAGATCGGTCGCCTGTCGAGCGTCGCAGTAGATCCGGTCATAGCTCTCCAGCAGCCGTGCGATACTTCGATTGCGAAAATTCGTCTTTGAGGCCGACGCGTAGACTTCCTCGTTGAGCGGGAGCTTGCGACCGGCAAAGCGTGAAAGGCCGTCATGGATCAACCGCCATCGCTCTTCCGCGCTCGCACCCGGAACGAGGCTGGTGGTCGCGATCGCACCTGCGTTCACCATCGGGTTGGTGCGCCCGGCCCCGTGCTCGATTGCCGCCAGCGAATTGAACGGCAGCCCGGTCGCATTCGCGCCCAGTCTTGCGCGCGCCTCTTCAGGGCCGATGGCCTCGCACACCAGCGCGAACACGAATGGCTTCGACACACTCATGATCGAGAATTCGTATTCGATATCGCCGGCACCGTAGATGCGCCCGCTGGCACCGGCCACGCAGATGCCGAACAGTTCACTCGGCACCCTGGCCAGGGCCGGATAAACCTGCGAATTGGTGCCTTCGCTGTTCGACTTGAAGCGCAGATGAGCTTGGGAAACCAGCTCCTGCACCATCTCGGGATCGGGCAAGTGCCCCGTCGAGATGTAAGGCCGGTCCGCCTGTTCAGCGATCGAAGGTGGCCACATTGGCTTTCCTTCCCGATTTCGACCTTGTTGTTTCAGGTCCTCTAGTCGGCAACCAGAAGTAGGCGCTCAAAAAAACATGGTGTCAACGACCCGCTCTGACGGCGCTTGCAGTGTTTGTGCTGGTCCAGAACACTTTACGACAAATGTGCTGAATGCATTGCTTGTCGCGGAATTGCCGCGTTGCGAGATGCGCCGTTCAATCTGTCCCTGCGGTGCTCCGGCGCTATCAGGTAAGCAGCATTGCCCAATCAGATGCGCAATTGAATCAAAGAGAAGTCATCGGGCCATCAACGAGATTCCCATCGCTGGCGCTCGAGAGTACCATGGCCGCGTGCGGATGTGAGCCCGCCGCCTGTCCAAACAACACCGGCCCGCGGCGATGGCGGCAATGACCGCATCACTTGAATGGTGAGGTTGATCATGGTGGCGCGCGCAAGCGACGGACAGCTTCTGCTGGTAAAGAAGCTGGGTGGGCTCTTTGCTATCGTTCTTGGCTGCCTGCTGACAGCAGTGGGTGTGACATTCGAATCCACCAGCACAATTGTCGTCGGCCTGCTGTTTCTTGTGCTCGGGGCGGTCTTGCTCACGCTCAAGATCATGAGACGAAATCAAACTGGCCCGTTTGGATAGCCTTCCGGCGAAATAGACCGACCCAGCCGGGGCAATTTCAATTGTGGGGACTCGGCCGCAATCGCAACTGGCGAGCACGCCATTGCGGTCGAGGGGACGCTTGCGCAATTTCGGTATATTGGAAATTTATCCCTGATTTGCCCGACGTGTCAAGTTGCCTTGTCGAACGCCGGCAGCCGCCAGCTACTTTGCATGGGGTTGTTTTCGATATTTTGGCAGCGCGCACCTGCGGCGGGGAGTTCCTCCACCGTCACCCGCAGTTATGCCGGCAAGGCACGATGCGCATCGTAGCAGGTGCTCGCGTTGCACTGCAGTGCGTTCTGCGGCCAGCCATCACGGCTTCCGATAGATCACATGACCCGCGCGGATGGTGGTGCTCACCTTCGCGAGATTGCCGACGTCGCTGAGCGGATCGCCGTCGAGCACCACGAGATCGGCGTCAAAACCCTGCTCCACCCGGCCCTTCTTCGCGGCCTTGAAGAACGTGGCCGGATTTGTGGTCAGCGAGGCCAGCACCTGACGCTCCGACAGTGCGCGATGCATCAGCTCATATTCCTGCGTGGTGTCGTATTGCGTGGTGAAGCCGACATCGGTGCCGAACAGCACCGTGCCGCCATTCTCCGAAAACTGCTTGAGCTGGTTGACGGTCGCGGCCACCATACGGTTGGTGACGTTGGGATCGAGCACGACGGTGGTGAACAGCGCCAGCGTCGGGATCAGCGCAGTCCCCTGCGCCTTGAACCGCGCCAGCTGGTCCTCGCTATAGGCGCGCTCGCCCGGCGTGGTGTGCGCAAGCACATCGACGTCAGCTACGATCACCGTTTCGACGCCGATCTTGTTCTGCGGGTGGGCGAACACCCGCCTGCCCTGCGCGTGCGCCGCATCGACGGCCGCCTTGGCGATCGCCGGATCCATGTTCACGACCGGCTTGTCGCCCATGAACGCGCCGGTGAACAGCTTGATGCCGTCCTCGCCCATCGCGAGCCAGTCGCGCGCCCACTTCGCAGCCTCCTCCGGCGTCGCAGCTTCCGGAAGCTGCAGCTCGGGCGGCAGGTACACAGGATGACCGCCTTTGGGGAAGACATTGCCGGCCAGCAGAATGTTGGGACCGGCGACCTCGCCCGCCGCGATGCGCCGGCGCAGCGAGAGCGTGTTGCCCGGATCGGAGCCGAGATCCCAGACCGTGGTGAAGCCCCAACGCGTCAGCATCTCCTGCATGTGCTGCGTCAGCGCCGCAGCGGGCGCAGCACCGGCATTGCGCCAGGAGTTCTGCGTGAAATGCACATGGCTGTTCCAGAACCCGGCAACAATGGTCTTGCCGCTGCAATCGATCACGCGCGCATCCGCGGGCACCTGGACATCGCCTGATTTGCCGACCGCGCTGATGACGCCGTCGGTCGTCACGACCACCGCATCCGGCAGCGCGGCCACATCGGGCGAGGCGTAAACGCTGCCGCCGCGCAGCACGACGGTCTCGGCATGCACCGCCACTGCGGCGAGAACCGAGCCAACAACAACAAGCGCGACGCGTAGCCAGGTCCCGATCATGGACAGCCCCTTTCAAGATTGCACGCCGGCAACGGCCGGCGCGCGGCAAGATAGAGGCTGCGCGCGGCGCGGTTTGATCGTTCTTGCTGTCTGAAACGGATTTGCGGGCGCCCGCCCGTCACTCCTCGGGCGCGTTCTCGATCGGGTCGAAGCGGTCGGCCTCGAGCCCGAGCAGATTCCAGGATTGCAGCATGTGCGGCGGCAGCGGCGCGGTGGCATCGATCACGCCGCCGCGCGGATGCGGAATCACGATGCGGCGAGCCAGAAGATGCAGCCGGTTCTGCAGGCCGCCGGGCAGCTGCCAGTTCTCCTTGTTGAAGTATTTTGGATCGCCCACGATCGCGTGATCGATATGCGCCATGTGGGCGCGCAATTGATGGGTGCGGCCGGTCACCGGCTTGAGCGACACCCAGGCGAGCTTGGTCGCCGAGGTCTCGACCACGGCATAATAGGTCACGGCGTGGCTCGCGCCCTCGTCGCCATGCGCTGCGATCCGCATGATGCTGTCCTCCTCGCTCTCCTCCTTGGCGAGGTAGGTCGAGATGCGGCCCTGCTTCGGCTTCGGCACGCCGACGACCAGCGCCCAGTAGATCTTTCGCGCCGAGCGATGGCGGAACGAGCCGGTCAGAGCGGTCGCGGCAAAACGCGTCTTGGCGATCAGCAGGCAGCCCGAGGTCTCCCGGTCGAGCCGATGCACCAGCCGCGGCTTCTGCCCCTTGGCGTCGCGCATCACCTCCAGCATGTCGTCGACATTGCGCGTGATACCGGAGCCGCCCTGAACCGCCAGACCTGCAGGCTTGTTCAGCACCATCACGTCGGCGTCCTCGAACAGGGTCATGTCCTTGAGGTCTTGAAGGGTCTTCTTGGCGGCTTCGGAGAGGCTGGCCGCGGCCTTCGGCGTATCGAGCTTTAGCGGCGGAATGCGGACGCTCTGGCCTTCTTCCAGCCGGTCCTTGCTGTCGGCGCGCTTGCCGTTGACGCGCAACTCGCCCTTACGAACAATGCGCTGGATGTGGGAAAAGGACAGGCCGGGGAAACGCGCCTCGAGAAAGCGGTCGACCCGCATGTTGTTCTCGTCCGCCGTCACAACCACGGTCTGCACCTTGGTCGGTAGCGGCGGTGGCTCGGCGACATGCTTCTCGGGCTCAGGCACGAACGGCTTCGGCGCACGCTGCTTGTCGCCAAGCCGCACCGCTGGCTTGCCGCCCGGACGATGCGCCGGCCCCCGCTCGGCCGCCGAGCCGCGATGGGGACGCGCACCCTTGGGACGCGCGCCCTTGGCGCGGTCGGCAGCGGGGCGGAGGGGTCTCTTGACGCGGCGGCTCATGGGGTTGCAACTCCGAAGTTAAGCCGTTGGGTAGCGCAAATGCCGCGAATCGTCACGGCGAAATCGGTATAAATCCCGCGCAACACGGCCAGTTTCGGCCGCACGCGGCAAGCGACGGAGAGCCCTGGAATGAGACTGGCGGTATCGGCTTTGGCGGCGGCCCTGATGCTGTCAGGCCCGGCGCTGGCCCAGGAGAGCCCGATGCCGGAAGATCTGGCCTGGAAGCTCCTGGAACTCGGCCGCGTCGTCGAGATGCCCAAGACGGCCGCGCTCTACGCACCGCTGCAACAGAGGGAGCCCTATCAGCGCGTCAAGGTCGAGCGCGACGTCAAGTATGGCCTCGCCGATCGCCATCTGCTCGACGTCTTCACGCCGGACACAGCGTCGCCGCCACGCCCGGTGCTGATCTACATCCACGGCGGCGGCCTCATTGCCGGCAACAAGCGCACGCCCGGCAGTCCGTTCTACGACAACGTCATGTTGTGGGCCGCCAAGAACGGCTTTGTCGGCGTCAACGCCACCTATCGCCTGGCGCCGGCGTTTCCCTGGCCGGCCGGCACGGAAGACATCGGCGCGATCGTGCAATGGGTCGCGGAGAACATCGCGCCCCGCGGCGGCAAACCCGAACGCATCTTCCTGATGGGCCAGTCGGCCGGTGCCATCCATGTCGCAAGCTATGTCTCGCATGCCGAATTTCACAAGGTGAAGGGCGGCGGCCTCCCCGGCGCGATCATGGTGTCCGGCATCTACGATCTGACAGCCTCGCCGGCCGGCGACGCCGAGCTCGCCTATTACGGCTCCGACTCGTCGCGCTACGCCGAACGCTCCTCGCTGCAAGGCCTGGTTGCGAGCCCGATCCCGTTCCTGATCACCGCGGCCGAGCTCGATCCGCCGCGCTTCGTGGAGCAATTCGAACTCATGAAGCAGGCCAGCTGCAAGCGGCCGAGCGGCTGCGCCCGCAGCTTCATGCTGCCGCAGCACAGCCACATGTCGGAGGTCTATGCGATCAACACGTCAGACACACGGCTGACGGATGAGATCATGGAGTTCGTGAAGAGCGTCAAGTGAAGCGCTAGCCGCCCCGCTCCTTGCGCAGCCTGTCCCAGTAATCCAGCCGCTTGCGGATCTCGCGTTCGAAGCCTCGGTCGGGCGGATCGTAAAAAGTCTGGCGGCCCAGCGCTTCCGGGAAGTAGTCCTGGCCGGAGAACGCATCGGGCATGTCGTGATCATACTGATAGCCGGAGCCGTAGCCCTCCGACTTCATCAGCTTGGTCGGCGAATTCAGGATGTGCTTTGGCGGCAGCAGCGAGCCGCCCTGCTTCGCGGTCTGCATCGCCGAGCCGAACGCATTGTAGACCGCGTTCGATTTCGGCGCGGTGGCGAGATAGACCACGGCCTGCGCGATCGCGAGTTCGCCTTCAGGTGAGCCCAGGAAATCATAGGCATCCTTGGCGGCGTTACAGACCGCCAGCGCCTGCGGATCGGCAAGCCCGATGTCTTCGACCGCCATGCGCACCACGCGCCGGGCCAGGAACAGCGGATCCTCACCGGCATCGAGCATGCGCGCGAGATAATACAATGCCGCATCCGGATCGGAGCCGCGCACCGACTTGTGCAGCGCCGAGATCAGATTGTAGTGGCCGTCGGCCGACTTGTCGTAGATCGGCGCGCGGCGTTGCAGGATGTCCTGCAACTGCTCGGCGTTGAACACCTCGCCCTTGCGCGCGGCGCGCCAAACCTCCTCGGCGAGCGTCAGCGAGGCGCGGCCGTCGCCGTCGGCCATCCGCACCAGCACGGCGCGGGCTTCCGCATCGAGCGGCAGGCTCTTGCCCTCGACCTTCTCGGCATTGGCGAACAGCCGTTCGATCGCGGCGGTATCGAGCGAGTGAAACACCAGCACGCGGGCGCGCGACAAGAGCGCCGCGTTGAGCTCGAACGACGGATTTTCGGTGGTGGCGCCGACCAGCACCACGGTGCCGTCCTCCATCACCGGCAGGAAGGAATCCTGCTGCGCGCGGTTGAATCTGTGCACCTCGTCGACGAACAGCAGCGTGCCCTTGCCGGTCTCGCGGCGGGCGCGCGCGGCATCGAACGCCTTCTTCAGATCGGCGACACCGGAGAACACCGCGGATATCTGTTCGAAATGCAGCTCGGTGGCGTCGGCCAGAAGCCGCGCCACGGTGGTCTTGCCGGTGCCGGGCGGTCCCCAGAACACCAGCGAGCCCAGCGTGCGCGTCTCCAGCATGCGGGTCAGCGCACCGTCGGGCCCGAGGATGTGATCCTGGCCGACGACGTCGGCCAGCGTGCGCGGGCGCAACCGGTCCGGCAGCGGGTGCGGAGCGTCCTGCTCCATCCCCGCCGCAGCGAACAGGTTGCTGGCCTCGCGCGGTTGCTTTGGGCTCACTTGGGGTTCATCCGCCGAGCGTCACGTTGATCTGCTGGCCGCCGCGCACCAGCGTGATGCGCCAGACCCGCGTCCCCGTCTTCGATGCCTTCTCGAGGTCGCTGGTCCGCGCGATCTTCTCGTTGTTGACGGCGAGGATGATGTCGCCCTTCTGGAAGCCGACATTGGCGGCGGTGCCGTCATCGGCGAGCTCGGTCACCACGACGCCCTCGGCGCCTGCGTCGAGATGCAGCTCGTCGGCCAGCGCCGGCGAGATGTTGGCGACCCTTGCGCCCTGGAACGGCGAGCGCGCAGTCAGCACGATCTCGTCACGGTTGGTATCGGGTGCGGTCTCCAGCGGCACGGTGAGCTTCACCGGCTTGCCGGCGCGCTGCACCTCGATCTCCGCGCTGCCGCCGAGCGGGCGGGTCGCGAAGCGGTAGTCGAACGCGTTGGGATCGTCGATCGCCTGGCCGTCGATGCCCACGATCAGGTCGGAGAGCTTCAGCCCGGCTTTCGCCGCCGGGCCGTTCGGCGCGACATTGGCGACCAGCGCGCCGGTCGGCAGCTTCAGCCCGAGCGTCTCCGCGATCTCCGGTGTGACCGCCTGCAGTCGCGCGCCGAGCCATGGCCGCTTCACATTCTTGCCACCGCCCTTCGCGGAGGCCACCACCACGCGCACCATGTTGGCAGGGATCGCAAAGCCGATGCCCTGCGAGCCGCCCGAGCGCGAGAAGATCGCGGTGTTGATGCCGGCGAGCCGGCCGGTCATGTCGACCAGCGCGCCGCCGGAATTGCCGGGATTGATCGCGGCATCGGTCTGAATGAAGAATTGATAATCCGTGATCCCGACTTGAGTGCGCGCCAGGGCCGAGATGATGCCGTGCGTCACGGTCTGGCCGACGCCGAACGGATTGCCGATCGCGAGCACGACGTCGCCGACCTGCAGCTGGTCGGAGTTCGCGAAATCCAGCGTCGCGAACTTCTCCTTGTTGGTCCCCTTCAGCCGCAGCACCGCAAGGTCGGTGCGGCTGTCCTTCAGCACGATCTCAGCCTCATATTCGCGCTTGTCGGCGAGCGAGACCTTCACCTGGTCGGCGCCCTCGATCACGTGATTGTTTGTGACCACGAGGCCCGAGCCATCGACCATCACGCCGGAGCCAAGCGAACGCTGCATCTGCTCGGGCTGCTGCCCGGGCACGCCGAAAAATCGACGAAAAATAGGATCGTCCAGGAATGGATTGCGGTTTTGCACGGTCTTGGCGGCATAGACATTGACCACCGCCGGCTGCACCCGCTGCACGATTGGCGCATAGGACAGCTGCAGCTCAGCCTGCGAGGACGGCACGCGGCGGTCCTGGGCCGCGGCCGGGCCGAGATTCCCGATGAAAGCCAACGTGAAGAGAGCGGATAGGGCAGCAAAGCGGACGGGTCGGAGCATTCTCACCTCTCGTGGAAAACGCCGGAATATAGGCGTGTTCGCCTGGCAATTGAAGGGCGCCGGGCCCGATAACTGCCCCCCGCCGCCGCGGTGCAAAACCCGTGGCAGCCGCGTTGAAGCGCGCCGCCAAACTTCTATGATGATTGTAATCTCACTGCGCCGCTCCGCTTGTTGCCCGCGGACAACAAGCGGAACTGCGATGCTAGGCAGCACTGTCGTGTGTCAGTCACGATCAACTCCTAGGACGTTTCAGTGAGTGAGTGGGGACTTCAAACACAACAGGGGTGCACAATGAGTGCGACAAAAGTTGGTGCAATCGCCATAGGGCTGGCAGGGGCGCTCGCCGCCTCGCCGGCCTATTCACAATCGGCCGGAGGCGGCAGCGATGCGGAGATCGCGCTACTGAAGCAGCAGTTGAAGATGCTCGAGCAGAAGCTCGACAAACTGCAGAAGCAGACCAATGCCAACACCGCGACGGCGGCCAGCGCAAACGCCAACGCGAAGGCCGCGGACGCCAAGGCTGCGCGGGTCGTAACCGCCAATGCCGCCATCCCGGTCAAGGGTCCGGTCGCGCCGTCCGGCGTCGTGGTGACATTGCCGAACAACCGGCCGACGATCTGCACCGCGGACGAACAGAACTGCATCGCGATCACGAGCCGCATCCACTGGGATGTCGGCGGTTACGACTATCGTCCGAACACCGCGGGCACGTCGCCGCAGAAGCTTGACAGCGGCGAGAATCTCCGCCGCGCCCGCATCGGCGTGATCGGCAAATTCTTCGGCGACTGGAATTACGCGCTGATCTACGACTTCGGCGGCTCGTCCGACGGCTTCGGTGGCACGGCGGCGGGATCGCTGCCCGGCGGCGGCACCTCCGGCGTCGAGAATGCCTATCTCAGCTATACCGGCTTCAAGCCGTTCGGCGGCAAGATGGCGATCGAAGGCGGCATCATGGATCTGGCCTGGACGCTCGACGAGTCCACCAGCTCGAACGACATCCTGTTCATGGAGCGCGCCTCGGCCGGCATCATCGCGCAGAACGTCGCGGCAGGTGACTTCCGTTCGACCGTCGGCAGCCGCTGGTGGAATGACCAGCTCTGGGTCGGCGCCTATGCAACCGGACCGACCACCGGCCAGATTCACTCGGCGTCCAGCGTCACCCCGCCCGGATCATCGGAGCAGTATGGCGCGGTCGTCCGTGTCGCCGGCAATCCGATCAGCGGGAATAACTATTCGGTGCATATCGGTGCCGACGCGGAATGGCTGATCCAGCCGCCGCGCAATCTGGTGACGCAGGCGCAGACGCTCACGCTCAGCGACCGGCCCGAGCTGCGCATCGATCCGACGACGCTGATTTCTACCGGTGCGATCGCCAACGTCTCCGGGGCGCAGGTCTACGGCGTCGAGGCGGCGGCGACCTATGGCCCGTTGATCGCACAGGGCGAGTACTACTGGTTCAACGTCGATCGCACTGCGAATACCGGGCTGCCGCCGTTCGGTGCGTCGAGCCTGAAATTCGACGGCGGTTACGCGCAGGTCGGCTATGTGCTGACCGGCGAGAATCACGCCTACAACCCGGCAACGGCCTCCTATGGCGGTATCAAGCCGCATGATCCGCTCTCGCTCGCCAGCGGCGGCTGGGGCGCCTGGGAAATCGCCGGCCGCGTGAGCCAGATGAACCTCAACGATCAGATCGGCCAGGCGGTCGGCATCGCCGGTGGACGGCAGACCGTCTACACCGCGGCGCTGAACTGGTACGTCAACAACAACGTCCGCTTCATGCTGAACTACCTGCACGGCGACGTCGCCAAGCAGGCGTCGGCGACTTCGACTGCGGATGTCGGCTCGAAGTTTGATGCGGTCGCGCTGCGCACGCAGGTTGCGTTCTGAGACGATCCGATCTGTCGTCAATAAACAGACGGCCGGGGCATCGCTCCGGCCGTTTTCATTTCAACTGCTCTCACGGCGTGGGCGCGCTACGACTGCCGCTCCAGCGTCTACATATCTAGACCGGCCTTATCCAGTTCGCTCCTCATTCGACCGGAAAAATCGACGATCTGCTGCTTGTCGAATCCGCAATATGTCGGAAGCGATTTCTCAGGGACATTTTGCGCGAGAGCAGCCCCGCAGCGAATTATGTATCTCAGCTCTTCTGGTGTTACCTTGATTTGCATCTCGTAATTCCCGGACAAAGGCATGGCATTGCTCACGCAGGAGCACGCTTCTACGCCGCGCGCTTGGACTTCTTCACGACGACCTCCGGCGCCGGCGCGCAGGACTGCCGCTCCTGATGGCCCTCGCCCCACGCCTTCAAAATATCGATCACCGGGCGCAGGCTCTCGCCGAGTTCGGAGAGCGTGTATTCGACCCGCGGCGGCACCTCGGCATAGACCTTGCGGATCACGAGACCATCGTCCTCGAGCGCACGCAGCTGCTTGGTCAGCATGCGCTGGGTGATGCCGGGCATCCGCCGCCGCAACTCGCCGAAGCGCTGGGTGCCGGCCTGCAGATGATACAGGATCACGCCCTTCCATTTGCCGTCGATCAGGTCGAGCGCCGCCTCGACGGCGCAGCCCGGCCGGCGCGCAAAATTCTTCCGTTTCATCGGTATTTTCCCAATAGTATACAAACAGGGACTAGTTCCCTGATTTTACAGTACTTGCCAAATGGACGCCAGCGCGACAGGTATCACGGCAGGCAATCGCCCACCACGGAGACAAGGCATGAAGGCCGTCGGATACCAAAAATCGCTGCCGATCGAGGCGGCGGATTCGCTCGTCGATTTCGAGATCGCCAAGCCCGAGCCGAAGGGGCGCGACATCAGGGTCGCGGTGAAGGCCATCTCGGCCAACCCGGTCGACTACAAGGTGCGCAAGCGCGCGGCGCCGACCGACGGCAGCTACAAGATCCTCGGCTTTGACGCGGCCGGCGTGGTCGACGCGGTCGGGCCCGACGTCTCCCTCTTCAAGCCCGGCGACGAGGTGTTTTACGCAGGCTCGATCCTGCGCCAGGGCACCAATTCGGAATTTCATCTGGTCGACGAACGTATCGCCGGCAACAAGCCGGCATCGCTGTCCTTCGCGCAGGCCGCCGCCCTGCCCCTGACCTCGATCACCGCCTGGGAATTGCTGTTCGACCGGCTCGGCGCGGTGCCGGGCAAGAGCCTCGACCCGCGTACGCTGCTGATCACCGGTGGCGCCGGCGGAGTCGGCTCGATCCTGATCCAGCTTGCCCGCCGCCTCACCGGCCTCACCGTAGTTGCCACCGCGACGCGGCCGGAATCGCAAAAATGGTGCCTCGATCTCGGTGCGCACGCGGTGATCGACCACTCGCAGCCGATGAAGGAGCAGATCGAGAAGCTGAAGCTGCCGCCGGTCGGCCTCGTCGCCAGCCTCACCTTCACCGACCAGCACTACAAGTCGATCGCCGACTTCATTGCGCCGCAGGGCAAGTTCGGCCTGATCGACGATCCCTCGGAGTTCAACGTCGCCGCGTTCAAGGGCAAGGCGGTGTCGGTGCACTGGGAATCGATGTTCACGCGCTCGTCGTTCCAGACGCCTGACATGATCGCGCAGCACCATCTGCTCAACGATGTCGCCGACCTCCTCGACAAGGGCGTGCTGCGCACCACGCTCGATCAAACCTTCGGCACCATCAATGCCGCCAATCTCAAGCGCGCCCACGCGCTGCTAGAGAGTGGCAAGTCGCGCGGCAAGATCGTGCTGGAAGGCTGGTAGTAGGATCGGGACGAATGCGTAGGGTGGTGGGTTAGGCGAAGCCGTAACCCACCACCTCTCCAAGGGCGGCGGGTGACGCTGACGCCAACCCGCCCCACCCGACTTCCCCACAGGCCGGCGCGTCGCTTTTGCCAAAGACGCGACATCACCTGTATAGTTTGCGCAACGATCACCCCGTCCTCAATCCGGCCAACGCGAGACGCGGCTGGAACGGTGGTGACGCCCACGGGGATGGGAGGAAGCCGATGAATTTGCTCACGGCCGATCCGTCGCGGATCGATCCGGAGTGGATGACGCGGGCGCTGCGCGAAGCCGGTGTGATCGACCAGGTCAGGGTCACTGATCTCGCCTGCAAGCCGGTCGGTAATGGCCTCGTCGGCGACTCCTATCGATTTCGTCTCACTTATGACGGAGAGGCGCCGAACGCGCCCCTAAGCGTCATCGGCAAATTCCCTGCCGCAGATCCCGACAGCCGCCGCTCCGGTTCCGCGCACATGCTTTATGTTCGCGAGGTCGCGTTCTATCGCGAGCTGGCGGCGACCGTCGCCATCAACACGCCGCGGCCGATCCTCGCCGAAATCGATCCGGCGACCGACGACTTCACGCTGATTCTCGAAGATCTGGCGCCCGCACGCCAGGGCGACCAGCTCGCCGGATGCTCGATCGCGGACTGCCAGACAGCGATGGCCGAGGCCGCCGCCCTGCACGCGCCGCGATGGAACGATCCGACGCTGGACGCGGTGCACTGCTTCGTGGTGGCCGCAGGCCGGCGCAAGGATTTCCACGCGACGCTGCCCGCCATCATCGGTCACTACAAGGAGCGATATCGTGGCGTGATCGAGCCGGAATTCCTTGATCTGATCGACCGGCTTCCGGACGCGGTCCCGCGCTACCAGTCGGAGCAATCGACGCCGCGAACCCTGCAGCATGCGGACTTCAGGCTGGATAACATCCTGTTCGACGTCCGCGGCAATACCCGACCGATGGCGACGCTGGACTGGCAGACGCTGACGGTTGGCCCTGGAATCGTCGACGTCGCCTATTTCCTGTCGGCCGGCATCGAACCGTCGGAACGGCGGCTTCACGAAGCCGATCTGGTGCGATCATATCATTCGGAACTGATCCGTCGCGGCGTGCGGGACTATGGTTGGGATCAGTGCTGGCGGGATTACCGGCGCTACACCCTGCATGGCATCATGATGGGCGTCGTCTCCGCGCTGAGCGTCCAGCGCTCCGAGCGCGGCGACGCGCTGTTCCTGAAGATGACCCGTGGCGCCTGCGCGCAAGCGCTGGATCACGACGGTTTTGCATACTGGCAGGACTAGGGAGTACCGAAAGGGATCCGCGTGCTCAACAAACTCGACGACTTCCCGATCCACCAGACGCCGGAACCGATCGCGGTTCCCATCACCAGCGACCGCAATGTCTACGACCGCACCTGGTTCAACGGCTACACCGCCGACGGCGCGTATTATTTCGGCATTGGCATCGCGATCTACCCGCACCGCAAGGTCCTCGATTGCGCGTTCAGCGTCGTCGAGCGCGGCGGACGGCAGCACTGCTTCTACGGTTCGCGGCGGGCGCCGATCGAGCGTACCGAGATGCAGGTCGGTCCTTTCAGACTCGAGGTGCTCGAACCGATGCTGCGCACCCGGGTCCTGCTCGACGACAATGCGACGGGGCTGGCCTGCGACCTGACCTTTTCCGCGCGCACCGCTGCGATCCAGGAAGCGCGCCAGACGCTTTGGTCGGGCGACCGCCGCGCCATGGACTCGACCCGGTTCGACCAGTTCGGCCGCTGGCGCGGCGTCATCAGCCACCCCGATGGCGAGATCAAGGTCGACGATCGCTCATGCTACGGCACCAAGGATCGCTCCTGGGGCGTTCGCAATGTCGGCGAACGCGATGTCGGAGGCGCGCCGATGCCGCCGCCGAGCGTGTTCTTCCTGTGGGCGCCGCTGGTCTGGGACGACCACATCTCGCACGCCATCTTCTTCGATGGGACGCGCGGCGAGGCGCTGGTCCGCGAGGGCATCATCGCGCCGCTCTACCGGAGCGAGGCCGAGATCCCCGGCGTCGTCGACGGGCTCGACCGCCGCATGGCGACCGCGCGGCACCGCGTGACCTACGTGCCGAACACACGCTTGGCGCAGTCGGCTGAAATCGACCTGGTCGACGTCGACGGCCACACCAGCACGATCGCGCTCGATCCGATCCTCAAATTCCAGATGAAGGGCCTCGGCTACGGTCATCCGCAATGGGGCCAGGGCATGTGGAAGGGTGAGCTCGAGATCGGCGGCGAATCGTTCGATCCTTCGACGCTCGACCCGCTGGCGCGCGAGAACGTGCACGTGCAACAGGTGGTGCGCGCCCGCCAGGGCGACCGGACCGGAATCGGCGTTCTCGAGCAATTGTGCTTCGGCCCCTACCGCCCGTCAGGCTTCAGCGAGTTCCTCGACGGAGCGAAAGGTTAGCTCGGCGGCACGCCCTCGACGAAGATCAGCCTGCGGTCGAGCGCAGTGCGGCGATGCTTGAGCGCTTCAGCGTATTCCGCTGAGGCGTACCACTCGCGCAGACGCGCCATCGACGGGAATTCGACGACGATGATGTTGTTCGGCGGCGGTCCGCCCTCAACCACGTCAGCAGCACCGCCGCGCACCAGATAACGCCCGCCATACTGCGCGATCGCCTTGGCCGCGATCGTGCGATAGGCCTCGAAACCTGCGGCATCCTTCACGTCGACCTCGGAAATCACGTAAGCTGACATGGCCGGACCTCATGCAATGGTGTTGACGATGCCGCCCTCGGCGCGCAGCGCGGCGCCATTGGTGGCGGAGGCCTGCTTGGAGCAGACATAGACCACGAGGTTGGCGATCTCCTCGGTGCTGGCAAAGCGCTGCAGCAGCGAGGTCGGCCGGTGCTGCTTGACGAAGTTGGAGGCCGCCTCCTCGACCGACTGGCCGTTCTGCTTCGCCAGATCCTTGACGAAGGTCTCGACGCCCTCGGACATGGTCGGCCCGGGCAGCACCGAGTTGACGGTGATCGCGGTGCCGCGGGTCAGCTGCGCCAGCCCGCGCGCGATCGCAAGCTGCGCGGTCTTGGTCGTGCCGTAATGGATCATCTCGGTCGGGATGTTGAGGCCGGATTCCGAGGAGATGAAGACGATGCGGCCCCAGTTGCGCTTCAGCATGCCCTGCATGTAGCCGCGCGACAGCCGCACACCGGACATGACGTTGACCTCGAAGAAGCGGCTCCAGTCCTCGTCGGGAATGTCGAAGAACGCCTTCGGCTCGAAGATGCCGGCATTGTTGACGAGGATGTCGACCTCGGGCAGCGCCGCCAGCAGCGCCTTGCAACCTGCCGATGTCGAGACGTCGGCGGCAATGCCGCGGAGCTTGGCGCCCGGAACCGCCTTGGCGATCGCGGTAACGGCTGCATCGACCTTGGCCTGGCCGCGGCCGTTGATGACGACCTCGGCGCCGGTCCCGGCCAGCCCCCTGGCGATGGCGTTGCCAATGCCCGCGGTCGAGCCGGTCACCAGCGCAGTTTTTCCGGAAAGGTCGATTTTCATGGCTTCATCTCCATTGATGCTGACCGAGATATCGGGCGCGGCATGATGCACCGCAATTGCATCTCACCGACGCGTGAGGAAGTAGAACACACCTCGTCGTCCTGGCTAAAGCCAGGACCCATTACCCCAGATGCGAATTGTTACGCGATGCTGGGGCCACAGTCTCTCCAACCCCAAATGTCGGTGGTTATGGGTCCTGGCTTTCGCCAGGACGACAAGAGATAGAACGCAGCCACCAACAAAAAACGGCGCCCGAAGGCGCCGTTCTCAAAACCTTGGCTCGAGACTGGCTTACGCCGCCTCGGCTTCCTTGTCCTGGGTCGGACCGGAGTCCTGGCCCTTGGCGTCGACGTCGCGATCGACGAACTCGATCACGGCCATCGCCGCGTTGTCGCCGTAGCGGAAGCCGGCCTTGATGATGCGGGTGTAGCCGCCCTGGCGGTCCTTGTAGCGGGTCGCCAGCGTGTCGAACAGCTTCCTGACCTGGTCGACGTCGCGCAGCTCCGAGATCGCCTGACGGCGCAGGGCCAGCCCGCCCTTCTTGCCGAGGGTGACGAGCTTCTCGACGATCGGCCGCAGCTCCTTGGCCTTCGGCAGCGTGGTGACGATCTGCTCGTGCTTGATCAGCGCGGCCGCCATGTTGGCGAACATCGCACGCCGGTGCTCGGCGGTGCGGTTGAGCTTCCGATGAACCTTGCCGTGACGCATTGACTTCTTCCTTCTTCAATTCTGCCGCGGTGGTTCAGCGACAAGTCTTGCAGGTGGGCATCCTGCGTTCGCCCATTAAAAAATCGTGGCCGGAGGTTTTCCGGCCACGACGGTGAAAATGGATCAGTAGTGGTCCTCGAAGCGCTTGGCGAGCTCGTCGATGTTCTCCGGCGGCCAGCCCGGCACTTCCATGCCGAGATGCAGACCCATCTGGGCCAGCACTTCCTTGATCTCGTTCAGCGACTTGCGGCCGAAGTTCGGGGTGCGGAGCATTTCCGCTTCCGACTTCTGCACGAGGTCCCCGATGTAGACGATGTTGTCGTTCTTCAGGCAGTTTGCCGAACGCACCGACAGCTCGAGCTCGTCGACCTTCTTGAGGAACGCCGGGTTGAACGCGAGATCGGGGATGATCTCCTGCGTGACTTCCTTGCGCGGCTCTTCGAAGTTGACGAACACGTTGAGCTGATCCTGCAAGATGCGCGCAGCGTAGGCCACCGCGTCATCCGGCGTGATCGCGCCGTTGGTCTCGATCGTCATGGTCAGCTTGTCGTAGTCGAGGATCTGGCCCTCACGGGTGTTCTCGACCTTGTAGGAGACCTTGCGGACCGGCGAGAACAGGCTGTCGACCGGGATCAGGCCGATCGGGGCATCCTCGGGACGGTTGCGTTCGGCGGCGACATAGCCCTTGCCGGTCGCGACCGTGAATTCCATGCGGATCTCGGCGCCGTCGTCCAGCGTGCAGATCTGCAGGTCCGGATTGAGCACCACGACGTCGCCGACGGTCTGGATGTCGCCAGCGGTGACGGCGCCCGGGCCCTGCTTCTTGACGACCATGCGCTTCGGGCCTTCGCCCTGCATCTTGATCGCAATGTCCTTGATGTTGAGCACGATGTCGGTGACGTCTTCACGGACACCGGCGATCGAGGAGAACTCGTGCAGCACGCCGTCGATGTGCACCGACTGCACCGCAGCGCCCTGCAGCGAGGACAGCAGGATGCGGCGCAGCGCGTTGCCGAGCGTCTGGCCGAAGCCACGCTCGAGCGGTTCGGCGACGACGGTGGCGAACCGGCTCGCGTCCGAGCCCGGCGTCACCTGCAGCTTGTTCGGTCGAATGAGTTCTTGCCAATTTTTCTGGATCGTCACTTTTTTCACCCTTTGCCAGTCGCAGGGCCAGTCGAATGGCCGAACCTGGCGTTGGAGATCGCGGAACAGTCCGCGCGGTCAATTCCAAAAACCATCGCAGGGCGGCAGACCGCCGCCCGCGACTTACAGATCAAACGCGCCGACGCTTGCGCGGACGGCAGCCGTTGTGCGGGATGGTGGTCACGTCGCGGATCGAGGTGACGGTAAAGCCCGCAGCCTGCAGCGCGCGCAGCGCCGATTCACGGCCCGAACCCGGGCCGGCCACTTCAACCTCCAGCGTGCGCATGCCGTGTTCCTGCGCCTTCTTGGAGACGTCTTCGGCCGCGACCTGCGCGGCGTAGGGGGTCGACTTGCGCGAGCCCTTGAAGCCCATGGTGCCAGCCGACGACCAGGCGATGGTGTTGCCCTGCGCGTCGGTGATGGTGATGGTCGTGTTGTTGAACGACGAATTCACGTGCGCGATGCCGGAGGCGATGTTCTTGCGTTCGCGGCGGCGTACGCGGGTGGCTTCCTTGCCCATTTCAAACCTTTCCTGTGATCTCAAGCGCCGCCGTAGTGCCAGCGGCTACACCTCAAAACGCAAATGGCGAGTAGCGAATTTCAATTCGCTACTCCCCACCTGCAATTCGCAAAGCTTACTTCTTCTTGCCGGCGATTGCCTTGGCCGGCCCCTTGCGCGTGCGCGCATTGGTGTGGGTGCGCTGACCGCGCACCGGCAGACCGCGGCGATGACGCAGGCCGCGATAGCAGCCGAGGTCCATCAGCCGCTTGATGTTGATGCCGACCTCGCGACGGAGGTCGCCCTCGACCAGATAGTCGCGGTCGATGACTTCGCGGATCTGCAGGACCTCCTGGTCGGTCAACTGATTGACGCGACGGTCCACCGGAATCTTGGTCTTCTCCATGATGTCGGCCGCGTTCTTCTGGCCGATGCCATGGATGTACTGAAGCGCGATCAGGACGCGCTTGTTGGTCGGAATGTTGACGCCGGCAATACGGGCCACGGACTTCTCTCCTGTCGCCGATCCATCACGGATACGGGCTGCTCAAGTTCTTGTTCTCTCGGGCTTGTGTCCACAAACGCGAACACGACGCCCTCCCCTCGTGTCCTTCGGGGCCCGGCATCGTCATAAAACTATCCAACTTGGATGCGAGGCTTATTAAAGGATTCATGTCGGTTTCGTCAACCGCTCCTAACGTTTAGCTCGCTTTTTCGTGAGCTTTTTTGCCGCCTTTTTGGCGGCTTTTGCCCCCTTCCGGGCATTCGCGGCACGAGAGGCCTGCTTTGCAGCCTGCCTTGCCGTCTTCTTGGCCGGTTTCTTCGCAGCCTTTTTGGCACCCTTGTTGGTACCTTTGGCCTTGGCGACCGCCTTTGAGGTCCCCTTGGCGGCCTTCCGGGCCGGCTTGGCGGCCGTTTTGGCCGACTTAGTTGCCTTCTTGGCCGGCTTTTTGGTCGTCTTCTTGGCCGTCTTGGTGGCCTTCGAAGCGCTCTTGGCTAGCTCGTCGGCCTTCGATTCGACGGCGCCGATCGCCGCCAGGATCCGGTTGATGTCACGGGTGACGTGCTCGATGGTCATCATGCCGTCGACCGTCAGGAGCTTCCGCCGCTCGGAATAGTAGTGAATCAGCGGTTCCGTCATCGACCGGTACTGCGCCAAGCGCTTGGTCAGCACTTCCGGCGTGTCGTCGAGTCTCACTTCCTCGCCGCGCGCGCGGGTCTCTTCGGCGCGCTTCTCAACACGCGCGAGCAGCGCGCTTTCGTTGACGCGCAGCTCGACAACGGCGTCGAGCTTGAGATGTCTTTTCCTGAGGAGCTCGTCCAGGGCCTCCGCCTGCGGTACGGTGCGCGGGAAGCCGTCCAGGATGAAGCCCTTCTTGGCGTCGGGCTCCTCGATCCGGTCGGCGATGATTCCCACTACAACCTCGTCGGGAACCAGGCCGCCATTGGCCATGATCTCCTTGGCCTGCAAGCCCACCGGCGTGCCTGCGGCAGCCGCGGCGCGCAGCATCTCGCCGGTCGAGAGCTGAACGATGCCGTGCTTGTGCACCAGCCGCTGCGCCTGGGTTCCTTTGCCCGAGCCCGGCGGCCCCAAAAGGATCAATCTCATATCTGTTTCGCCCCCCGGCTAGGTGGGCGAGGTCCGCACACCTGAGTTTTGAGTTTGAAGCCGCGCCGTGATCAGCGGCGACGGCCTCCCCTGAGCTTCGATTTCCTGATCAGCCCTTCATACTGATGAGCGAGCAGATAGCCCTGCACCTGCGACACCGTATCCATCGTCACGCTAACGACGATCAGGAGCGAGGTGCCGCCAAAGTAGAACGGGACCGAGGCGTAGGAAATCAGAATTTCAGGAATCAGGCAGACGATCGCGAGATAGATCGCACCGAGCACCGTGATGCGCGACAGCACGTAGTCGATATATTCGGCGGTGCGCTCGCCGGGACGGATGCCCGGGATGAAGCCGCCATGCTTCTTCAGATTGTCCGCGGTCTCGGTCGGGTTGAACACGATCGCGGTGTAGAAGAACGCGAAGAACACGATCAGCGCGAGATACATGAACAGGAACAGCGGCCGGCCGTGGCTGAGCTGCGTGGTGATCCATTGGAACCACTCCGGGCCCTTGCCGGCGTTGAAGTTCGCAACCGTGGTCGGCAGCAGCAGCAGCGACGAGGCGAAGATCGGCGGAATCACGCCCGAGGTGTTGAGCTTGAGCGGCAGATGCGAGGACTGGCCCTCGAACATCTTGTTGCCGACCTGACGTTTCGGATACTGGATCAGCAGCCGGCGCTGCGCGCGCTCCATGAACACGATGAAGGCGATCACGGCGACCGCCATCACGATGACGATCAGGATCAGGCCGGTCGACATCGCGCCCTGGCGGCCGAGTTCCAGCATGTTGGCGAGCGCCGACGGCAGCTCGGCGACGATGCCGGACAGGATGATCAGCGAAATACCGTTGCCGATGCCGCGCGAGGTGATCTGCTCGCCGAGCCACATCAGGAACATGGTGCCGCCGGTCAGCGTGATCGCGGTCGACAGGCGGAAGAACATGCCGGGGTCGCTGACGACATTGCCGGCGCCTTCGAGGCCGATCGCGATACCGTAGGACTGGAACGCGGCCAGGATCACCGTCAGGTAGCGGGTGTACTGGTTCAGCGTCTTGCGGCCAGCCTCGCCTTCCTTCTTGAGCGCCTCGAGCTGCGGCGACACAGTGGTCAACAGCTGCACGATGATCGATGCCGAAATGTACGGCATGATGTTCAGCGCGAAGATCGCCATGCGGTGGATGCCGCCGCCGGCGAACATGTTGAACATGCCGAGGATGCCGCCGGACTGGCTGCGGAACACCTGCTCCCAGATGTTGGGATCGATGCCCGGCAGCGGGATGTAGGTGCCCAGCCGATAAACAAGCAGCGCACCCAGGGTGAACCAGATGCGCTTCTTCAGCTCGTCGGCTTTCGCCAGCTGTCCGAAATTGAGGTTGGCGGCAAGTTGTTCGGCTGCTGAGACCATTTTCGGCTTTCTCCCGGAGCCCCCTTCGCCGACGCCCCCTTTGGGGAGTCGGCAGACACCGGACATTATCTGGTGCTCGGCCTCGATAAGTCCAATCATTCGATCTGCAGATTGCCCGCGCAGATCGCGGGCAATGACGCAGATGTTACGCCGCCTCGCCTTCTTCCTTGGCGGGGGCCAGGATCTTGACCGAGCCGCCGGCCTTCTCGACCGCGGCAATGGCCGACTTGGAGGCGCCGTGCACCTCGATCGTCAGCTTGGTCTTGATCTCGCCGCGACCGAGCAGCCGCAGGCCGTCCTTGGCGCGGCGCAGCACGCCGGCCCTCACCAGCGATTCGACGTTCACCGTGGCGGACGCGTCCACCAGCTTGTTGTCGATCGCTTCCTGCAGACGGTCGAGATTGATCTCGGCAAAGTCGAGCCGGAAGATGTTGTTGAAGCCGCGCTTCGGCAGACGGCGATGCATCGGCATCTGGCCGCCTTCGAAACCCTTGATGCGGACGCCCGAACGCGCGGTCTGGCCCTTGCCGCCGCGGCCCGAGGTCTTGCCCTTGCCGGAACCGATGCCACGGCCGACACGCATGCGCTTCTTGCGCGAGCCGGCGTTGTCGGCGATATCGCTGAGCTTCATCGCCCTTCTCCTTATCTCTGCTTACTCGCCGACGACGCGGACGAGATGCTGGACTTTGCTGATCATGCCGCGAACTTCAGGGGTGTCCTGAAGCTCGGCGGTGCGGCCGATCTTGTTGAGCTTGAGGCCGATCAGCGTCGAACGCTGCGAGTGATGGCGGCGGATCGCGCTGCCGGTCTGCTCGACCTTGATCGTCTTGCTGGCCTTGGCCATCGTCTTGAACTCCAGAAAGCGCTGGTCGCGCGGGTTATTCCGCCACCGCTTCGGCATCGCCGCCGACGCGGCGCGACTGCAGGGTGGAGACCTTGATGTTGCGGCGGGCCGCCACCGAGCGCGGCGAATCCTGATGCTTCAGCGCGTCGAAGGTTGCGCGAACCATGTTGTAGGGATTCGACGAGCCGATCGACTTCGCCACCACGTCCTGGATGCCGAGCGTCTCGAACACCGCGCGCATCGGGCCGCCGGCGATGATGCCGGTACCGGCCGGAGCGGCACGCAGGTAGACGCGGCCGGCGCCGTGACGGCCGGCGATGTCGTGATGCAGCGTGCGGCCTTCCCGAAGCGCGACGCGCGTCAGATTGCGCTTCGCCGATTCGGTCGCCTTGCGGATCGCCTCCGGCACTTCGCGCGCCTTGCCGTGGCCGAACCCGACCCGGCCCTTCTGATCGCCGATCACGACCAGCGCCGCAAAGCCGAAGCGCTTGCCGCCCTTGACGACCTTCGCCACGCGATTGATGTGGACGAGCTTGTCGACGAACTCGCTGTCGCGCTCTTCGCGATCCCTGCTCCGTTCGCGTCCGCCGCGTTCGCGTTCACCTGCCATGGTGTTTTCCAATCTCTAGGAGGCCCAAGCCTCTTTCCTTGTAATCGTTCGATTCGCTTAGAAGCTCAATCCGCCTTCGCGCGCCGCATCCGCGAGCGCCTTGACGCGCCCGTGATAGATGTAGGCGCCGCGATCGAACACGACTTCCTTGACACCCTTCTGCGCCGCGCGCTCGGCGAGCAGCTTGCCGACCGCCTTCGCCGCATCGATGTCGGCGCCGGTCTTGCCGGCGTCGCGCAGGTTCTTCTCCAGCGACGAGGCGGACGCGAGCGTCTCGCCCTTCTGGTCGTCGATGACCTGGGCGTAGATGTGCTTGGACGAGCGGAACACCGACAGCCGCGGACGGCCGCCTGCCGAGCGGCGAAGCGCAAGGCGCACGCGCTGCTTGCGCCGGGCATTCGTAACCTTGAGTGACATGACCGGCTCCGTTACTTCTTCTTGCCTTCCTTGCGGAAGATGAATTCGTTGGCGTACTTCACGCCCTTACCCTTGTAGGGCTCCGGCGGACGGTAGGCGCGGATCTCAGCGGCGACCTGGCCGACGCGCTGCGGATCGTTGCCGGTGATCGTGATCTCGGTCGGCTTCGGCACCGCGATGGTGATGCCTTCCGGGATCGCGTAGACCACGTCGTGGCTGTAGCCGAGCGCGAGCTGCAGGTTCTTGCCCTGCATCGCCGCGCGGTAGCCGACGCCGGTGATCTCGAGCTTCCTCTCGAAGCCCTTGGTGACGCCCTCGACGAGGTTGGCGACCTGCGCGCGCGCGGTGCCGTACATCGCCTGGGCGCGGTTGGTCTTGACGCGCGGAGCGACCTTGACCTGGCCGTTCTCGAACTTCACCTCGACGTCGTCATGCACCACGAACTGAAGCTGGCCCTTCGGCCCCTTCACCTTGACGGTCTGGCCCTCGACGGTCGCCGTCACACCCGACGGGATCGCCACCGGCCTTTTGCCGATACGTGACATCGTAAAATCCTTCCTCAGAACACCGTGAAGAGAACTTCGCCGCCCACGTTGGCGTCGCGCGCCTCGTGGTCAGCCATGATTCCCTTCGGCGTCGACAACACCGAAATGCCGAGACCGTTGTTCACGCGCGGCAGGTTCTTCACCGAGGCGTAAACGCGGCGGCCCGGCTTCGACACCCGCTCGATCTCGCGGATGACGGGCTCGCCGTCGAAATACTTCAGCTCGATCTCGAGCTCGCTGCGGCCCGAGGCATGCTCGACGCTGGCGTAGCCGCGGATGTAACCCTCGGACTTCAGCACTTCGAGCACGTTGGCGCGCATCTTCGAGCCCGGGGTCGAAACCTTGGACTTGGAGCGCATCTGCGCGTTGCGGATGCGGGTGATGAGATCGCTGATCGGATCGTGCGTAGACATGGTTCCGACCCTCCTTACCAGCTCGACTTCACGAGCCCGGGAACCAGGCCCTTAGAGCCGAGTTCACGCAGCGCGATGCGCGAGAGCTTGTTCTTGCGATAGTTCGAGCGCGGACGCCCGGTCAGCTCGCAGCGGTTGCGGATGCGCGTCGGCGACGAGTTGCGCGGCATCTCGGCGAGCTTCAGCGTCGCCGCGAAGCGCTCTTCCATCGGCTTGGTCTTGTCGGCGATGATCGCCTTCAGCTTCTCACGCTGCGGGGCAGCATTCTTCGCCATCCGCTTGCGCCGGTTATTCTTCTCGATCGAACTCTTCTTTGCCATGCTTGGCTCCTGGGTATCCGCGTTTGAGTGGCTTTGGCTCAGCTACTCACTGCCGGAACGGGAAATTGAAAGCGGCCAACAAGGCACGTGCCTCGTCGTCGGTCTTGGCGGTGGTGCACACCGTGATGTCCATGCCACGCGCTTCCGAGACCTTGTCGAAGTCGATCTCGGGGAAAATGATGTGCTCCTTGATGCCGAGCGAATAATTGCCGCGGCCGTCGAAGCTCTTCGGGTTCAGGCCGCGGAAGTCGCGGACGCGGGGCAGCGCCACGTTCACCAGGCGGTCGATGAACTCGTACATATGGGTCTTGCGCAGCGTGACCTTGCAGCCGATCGGCTGGTTCTCGCGCAGCTTGAAGGTCGCGATCGCGATCCGCGAATAGGTCACGATCGCCTTCTGGCCGGCGATCAAGCTCAATTCGGCAGCGGCGGTCTCGGCCTTCTTGCGGTCGTTGACGGAATCGCCGACGCCCATGTTGAGCACGACCTTGTCGAGGCGCGGCACCTGCATCACGTTGGCATAGCCGAACTTCTCGGTCATCATGCCGCGGATCTTCTTGTCATACTCCGCGCGCAGACGCGGCGTGTAAGCTGCTGTATCAGCCATCGATCTCTGCTCCCGAGCTCTTGGCAACACGAACCTTCTTGCCATCGGCCTGAATCTTGAACCCAATGCGGGTCGGCTTGCCGTCCTTGCCGACATACGCAACGTTGGACAGGTGGATCGGCATCTCCTTGGAGATGATGCCGCCTTCCTGGGTCTGGCTCTGCTTCTGGTGACGCTTCACCATGTTGATGCCGCGCACGAGAGCCTTGTTCTCGTCCGGACGCACCTCGAACACCTCGCCGGTGCGACCCTTGTCGCGGCCGGTGAGCACCATGACCTTGTCGCCCTTGCGGATCTTGGCAGCCATCACAGCACCTCCGGCGCAAGCGAAATGATCTTCATGTGGTTCTTGGCGCGCAGCTCGCGCGGCACCGGCCCGAAGATACGGGTGCCGACCGGCTCGGACTGATTGTTGATCAGCACGGCGGCGTTGCGGTCGAAACGGATGACCGAACCGTCGGCGCGGCGGATGTCCTTGCGGACCCGGACCACGACGGCCTTCATCACGTCGCCCTTCTTCACCTTGCCACGCGGAATGGCTTCCTTGATCGACACAACGATAACGTCGCCCACGGTGGCATAGCGGCGCTTGGAACCTCCAAGAACCTTGATGCACATGACACGGCGTGCGCCTGAATTATCGGCCACGTCGAGGTTGGTCTGCATCTGAATCATTGATGCACCTCGTCCTCTTTCTGCGCTTTAGCGCGCCCAAAATTTTCCTGAATTCCCTCGGCCAGGCCGAAGTGATCAGGCCGTTTTCTTGTGTTCGCCCCGGACCACGGTCCAGCGCTTCAGCTTCGAGATCGGCTTCGATTCCTCGATCCAGACCATGTCGCCCGGCTTGAACTGGTCGTTCTCGTCGTGCGCGTGGTAGTTCTTGGAACGGCGGATCGTCTTCTTGTAGATCGGGTGGGTGAAGCGGCGATCGACGCGCACCACGATGGTCTTGGCTTGCTTGTCGCTGACGACCACGCCCTGCAGAGTACGTTTCGGCATAGGCTTCCCTTACTTCTTCTTCGCGCGCAGCTGCGCGGCGATGGTCTTGATACGAGCGATATCGCGGCGGGCTTCCCGCATCCGCGAGGTGTTCTCCAGCTGCCCGGTGGCGCGCTGGAAACGCAGGTTGAAGCGTTCCTTCTTCAGGTTAAGGACCGCGTCTTCCCGCTGGTCGTCGCTCATCGCGCGAATGTCTTCAACTTTCATATCGGCCATGGCGATTACTCCGCAATGCGCGCAACGAAGCGCGTCTTGATCGGCAGCTTGGCGGCGGCGAGCGACAGCGCCTCCTTGGCGGTCTGCGCCGGCACGCCGTCGATCTCAAACATCACGCGGCCCGGCTTGATCCGGACCACCCACAATTCCGGCGCACCCTTGCCCGAGCCCATGCGGACTTCGGCGGGCTTCTTCGACACCGGCACGTCCGGGAACACGCGGATCCAGACGCGGCCGGCGCGCTTCATGTGACGGGTCAGCGCGCGGCGAGCGGCTTCGATCTGACGGGCGGTGACGCGCTCAGGCTCCATCGCCTTCAGGCCGAACTGGCCGAACGCCAACGTCGCGCCAGAGGTCGCAACGCCGTGGATACGGCCCTTATGCGCCTTCCGGAACTTCGTTTTCTTAGGTTGCATCATGGCTTTAAGCCCTCAAATTCCTGCTTTGCCTCAAGCGGCGTCGCGGCGCGAACGCGGGGTATTGTCGCCCTCGGCCATCTTCTTGTCCTGGGCCATCGGATCGTGCTCGAGGATCTCGCCCTTGAAGATCCAGACCTTGACGCCGCAGGTGCCGAAGGTCGTGAACGCGGTGGCAACGCCGTAGTCGACGTCGGCGCGCAGCGTGTGCAGCGGCACGCGGCCTTCGCGGTACCACTCCATGCGCGCGATTTCGGCGCCGCCGAGACGGCCCGAGCAGTTGATGCGGATGCCCTCGGCGCCGAGACGCATCGCCGACTGCACGGCGCGCTTCATGGCGCGGCGGAACGCAACGCGGCGCTCGAGCTGCTGGGCGATCGATTCAGCGACCAGGGTCGCGTCGAGTTCCGGCTTGCGGATTTCGACGATGTTGATCACGACGTCCGACGAGGTGATGTCGGCAACCTTCTTGCGCAGCTTGTCGATGTCGGCGCCCTTCTTGCCGATCACGACGCCCGGACGGGCCGAGTGGATCGTCACGCGGCACTTCTTGTGCGGACGCTCGATCACGATGCGGGCGACGGCCGCCTGCTTGAGCTCCTTGTGCAGGATCTCGCGGATCTTGACGTCCTCGTGCAGGAGCTTGCCGTATTCCTGCTTGCCGGCGAACCAACGGGAGTCCCAGGTCCGGTTGATGCCGAGACGCAGCCCGATTGGATTGATCTTTTGACCCATCGTCTTCTCCTGCGCCCTTCTTAGGCGCTTGCCTCGGCCTCGACCTGACGAACCACGATGGTCAGGTGCGAGAACGGTTTGAACACACGGCCCGAACGGCCACGGCCGCGCGGAGCAAAACGCTTCATCACGATGCCGTTGCCGACATGCGCCTCGGCAACGACGAGAGCGTCGACATCGAGGTCATGATTGTTCTCGGCGTTGGCGATCGCCGATTCCAGGCACTTCTTGACGTCGACCGCGATCCGCTTGCGCGAGAACTGCAGGTCGGCGAGCGCAGCCGCAGCCTTGCGGCCGCGGATCAGTTGCGCCACCAGGTTCAGCTTCTGCGGGCTGACGCGCAGCATGCGGGCGACCGCCTTGGCCTCATTGTCCGCGAGGCTACGTTCGCGCTTTGGTTTGCTCATCGTCTATTCCTCAAGCCTTCTTGGCTTTCTTGTCGCCCGAGTGGCCGTGGAAGGTCCGGGTCGGCGAGAACTCGCCGAACTTGTGACCCACCATTTCCTCGTTGATCGCCACCGGCACATGCTTCTGGCCGTTGTAGACACCGAAGGTCAGGCCGACGAACTGCGGCAGGATGGTGGAGCGGCGGCTCCAGATCTTGATGACGTCGTGACGGCCGGACGCGCGCGCGGCATCTGCCTTCTTGAGCAGAGAACCCTCGACGAACGGGCCTTTCCAGACTGAACGAACCATGTCCGGCGTTCCTTACTTCTTCCGCTTGTGGCGGCTGAGGAGAATGAATTTGTTGGTCGACTTGTTGGTGCGGGTCTTCTTGCCCTTGGTCGGCTTGCCCCACGGAGTAACCGGGTGGCGACCGCCCGAGGTACGACCTTCACCACCGCCGTGCGGATGGTCGATCGGGTTCATGACGACGCCGCGGTTATGCGGACGCCAGCCGAGCCAGCGGGTACGACCGGCCTTGCCGATCGAGATGTTCATGTGATCGGGGTTCGAGACCGCGCCGATCGTGCCGCGGCAACGGCCGTGCACGAGACGCTGCTCGCCCGAGTTCAGGCGGACGATCACGTAGTCCTGGTCGCGGCCGACGATCTGGGCGTAGGTGCCGGCGGAGCGCGCCAGCTGGCCACCCTTGCCGATCTTCAGCTCGATGTTGTGCACGATCGTGCCGACCGGCATGTTGCCGAGCGGCATGACGTTGCCCGGCTTGACGTCGACATAGTTGCCGGCGACGACGGTGTCGCCCGCCGCCAGACGCTGCGGCGCCAGGATGTAGGCCAGCTCACCGTCCTGATACTTGATCAGCGCGATGAACGCGGTGCGGTTCGGATCGTACTCGAGCCGCTCCACGACCGCCGGCATGTCCACCTTGTCGCGGCGGAAGTCGACGGTGCGGTAGGCCTTCTTGTGGCCGCCGCCGCGGAAGCGCACGGTGATGCGGCCGGTGTTGTTGCGGCCGCCATTGCCGAGCTTGCCCTCGGTCAGCGCCTTCACCGGCTTGCCCTTGTAGAGCGCCGAACGATCGACCATGACCAGCTGGCGCTGGCCCGGCGTCGTGGGATTGTAGGTTTTCAATGCCATCGTCGTTGCGCCTTATAGTCCGGTAGTCACGTCGATGCGGTGGCCCTCTTCAAGGGTCACGATCGCGCGCTTGGAGTCCGACTGCGAGCCGAGATTGCCGCGGAACACCTTGGTCTTGCCCTTGCGGACGAGGGTGTTGACGCTCTTCACCTTGACGTCGAACAGCTTCTCGACCGCTTCCTTGATCTGCGGCTTGGTCGCCTTGCCGGCGACCTTGAACAGCACCTTGTTGTGCTCGGAGGCGAGCGTCGCCTTTTCCGTCACGACAGGCGAGATGATGACGTCGTAGTGGCGCGGATCGATGTTCTTCATTTGAAGCGCGCCTCCAGCGCATCAACCGCAGCCTTGGTCAGCACCAGCTTGTGGCGGCGGAGAATGTCGTAGACGTTGATGCCCTGGATCGGCAGCACGTCGATGTTCGGAATGTTGCGGGCCGCGATCGCGAAACCGTTGTTCAGCTCCGCGCCGTCGATGATCAGCGCATTGGTCAGGCCGAGACCCGAGAAGTGCCCGATCAGAGCCTTGGTCTTGGCGGCCTCGAGCTGCGCATTGTCGATCACGATCAGCCCGCCGTCCTTGGCCTTGGCCGACAGCGCATGCTTCAGCGCGAGCGCGCGCACCTTCTTCGGCAGGTCGGTCGCATGGGAGCGAACCACCGGACCGAACGCACGGCCACCGCCGCGGAACTGCGGCACGCGGGCCGAGCCGTGACGGGCGCCGCCGGTGCCCTTCTGCTTGTACATCTTCTTGCCGGTGCGCCAGACGTCGGCGCGGCCCTGGGTCTTGTGCGTGCCGGCCTGACGCTTGTTCAGCTGCCACTGCACGCAGCGCTGAATGATGTCCTTGCGCGGCTCGAGACCGAAGATCTCGTCCGACAGCTGAACCGAGCCAGCTTCCTTGCCTTCAAGGGTGGTGACTTTCAGTTCCATCTCACACGCCCTCCTTCTCGGCCACAGCCTCGGCAGCTTCGCCACCGGCAACCTTGAACTTGCCGGGCTTCGGAGCTTCCTTCGGCAGCGGCTTCTTCACCGCGTCGCGCACCGAGATCCAGCCGCCCTTGGAGCCGGGAACGGCGCCTTCGACGAGGATCAGGCCGCGCTCGACGTCGGTCGAAACCACGCGCAGGTTGAGCGTAGTGATGCGATCGACGCCCATGTGACCAGGCATCTTCTTGTTCTTGAAGGTCTTGCCGGGGTCCTGACGGCCACCGGTCGAACCGATCGAGCGGTGCGACACCGACACACCGTGGGTGGCGCGCAGACCGCCGAAATTCCAGCGCTTCATGCCGCCGGCGAAGCCCTTACCGATCGACGTACCGGTCACGTCGACGAACTGGCCGACCACGAAATGGTCCGCCTGGATTTCCGCGCCGACCGGGATCAGCGCGTCCTCGGACACGCGGAACTCGGCGACCTTGCGCTTCGGCTCGACCTTGGCGACCGCGAACTGGCCGCGTTCGGCCTTCGGCATGTACACCGTCTTGCGGGCACCGGAGCCGAGCTGAAGGGCGACATAGCCGTTCTTCTCGGTCGTGCGGTGGCCCAGCACCTGGCAGTTGCCCAACTTCAGCACGGTCACAGGGATATGCTCGCCGGTCTCCGTAAAGACCCGCGTCATCCCGACCTTCTGTGCGATCACTCCGGAGCGCATCGGCGTGCTTCCTGTCTTTCTGTCCGCAAGCGGCGGACGTAAAAATCCAAAACCTTAGAGCTTGATCTCGACGTCGACACCGGCGGCCAGGTCGAGCTTCATCAGCGCATCGACGGTCTGCGGGGTCGGGTCGACAATGTCGAGGAGGCGCTTGTGGGTGCGCATCTCGAATTGCTCGCGGCTCTTCTTGTCAACGTGCGGCGAACGGTTGACGGTGAACTTCTCGATGCGGGTCGGCAGCGGAATCGGTCCGCGAACCTGCGCACCGGTGCGCTTCGCCGTGTTCACGATCTCACGGGTCGACGTATCGAGGATTCGATGGTCGAACGCCTTGAGACGGATACGAATGTTTTGGCCGTTCATTGCCGTATTCTTTCTTTAGTGAGTGGCGAGTAGCGAACAGCGAATGGATCGATCCACTCGCTACTCGCCATTCCCTATTCGCGTACTTACTCGATGATGGCGGCGACGACGCCGGCGCCGACGGTGCGGCCGCCTTCGCGGATCGCGAAGCGCAGCTTCTCTTCCATCGCGATCGGCACGATCAGGTGCACTTCCATCGCGATGTTGTCGCCCGGCATCACCATCTCGGTGCCTTCCGGCAGATGCACGACACCGGTCACGTCGGTGGTGCGGAAGTAGAACTGCGGCCGGTAGTTGGTGAAGAACGGGGTGTGACGACCGCCCTCTTCCTTGGTGAGGATGTAGGCCTCAGCCTTGAACTTGGTGTGCGGCTTGACCGAACCGGGCTTGCACAGCACCTGGCCACGCTCGACTTCCTCGCGCTTGGTGCCGCGGAGCAGCGCACCGATGTTGTCGCCGGCCTGGCCCTGATCGAGCAGCTTGCGGAACATTTCGACGCCGGTGACGATGGTCTTCTGGGTGTCGCGGATCCCGACGATCTCGATTTCCTCGCCGACCTTGATGATGCCGCGCTCGACACGGCCGGTGACGACGGTGCCGCGGCCCGAGATCGAGAACACGTCTTCAACCGGCATCAGGAACGGCTGGTCGATCGGGCGCTCCGGCTGCGGGATGTACTCGTCGACACTCTTCATCAGCTCGAGGATGGCATCGTGGCCGAGCGTCTTGTCCTTGTCTTCGAGGGCGGCGAGCGCCGAGCCCTTGATGATCGGGATCTTGTCGCCCGGGAATTCGTACTTCGAGAGCAGCTCGCGGACCTCGAGTTCGACGAGCTCGAGCAGCTCCGGATCGTCGACCATGTCGCACTTGTTGAGGAACACGACGAGCGCGGGCACGCCGACCTGGCGGGCGAGCAGGATGTGCTCGCGGGTCTGCGGCATCGGGCCGTCAGCAGCCGACACGACCAGGATCGCGCCGTCCATCTGGGCGGCACCGGTGATCATGTTCTTGACGTAGTCGGCGTGGCCGGGGCAGTCGACGTGGGCATAGTGACGGTTCTTCGTCTCGTACTCGACGTGAGCGGTCGAGATCGTGATGCCGCGCGCCTTCTCTTCCGGCGCTTTGTCGATCTGGTCGTAGGCGGTGAACGTCGCGCCGCCGGTCTCTGCAAGCACCTTGGTGATCGCTGCGGTCAGCGAGGTCTTGCCATGGTCGACGTGACCGATGGTGCCGATGTTGCAGTGGGGCTTGTTACGCTCGAATTTTGCTTTGGCCATTTGACTCTCCGTTCAGTCGTTAGTTGCTAACCAACGACAATCAAGCAAACTTTTTCTGGACTTCAGCCGACACGTTCGCCGGTGCTTCGGCGTAGTGATCGAACTGCATGGTGAAGGTCGCGCGACCCTGGCTCATCGAGCGCAGGTTGTTCACGTAACCGAACATGTTCATGAGCGGCACCATCGCGTTGATGACGTTGGCGTTGCCGCGCATGTCTTGGCCCTGGATCTGGCCGCGCCGGGAATTCAGGTCGCCGATGACCGAACCGGTGTAGTCTTCCGGGGTCACCACCTCGACCTTCATGATCGGCTCGAGCAGGACGGACTTGCCCTTCGTCAGCGCCTCACGGAACGCGGCGCGAGATGCGATTTCGAACGCCAGCGCCGACGAGTCGACGTCGTGATACTTGCCGTCGACCAGCTGCACCTTGACGTCCACCACCGGGAAGCCGGCAACGACACCGGAGCCCATCACGCTGTTGAGGCCCTTTTCGACGCCGGGGATGTATTCCTTCGGCACCGCGCCGCCGACGATCTTCGATTCGAACTCGTAGCCCTTGCCGGGCTCGTTCGGCTCGACGACGATCGACACTTCGGCGAACTGACCGGTACCGCCGGTCTGCTTCTTGTGCGTGTACTTGACTTCGGCCTTCTTGGTCACGCGCTCACGGAACGCCACCTGCGGCGCGCCGATGTTGGCATCGACCTTGTAGGTGCGCTTGAGAATGTCGACCTTGATGTCGAGGTGCAGTTCGCCCATGCCCTTGAGAATGGTCTGGCCGGACTCCTGGTCGGTCGACACGCGGAACGACGGATCCTCCGCGGCGAGCTTGGCAAGCGCGACGCCCAGCTTTTCCTGGTCGGCCTTCGACTTCGGCTCGATCGCGATTTCGATCACCGGCTCCGGGAATTCCATCTTTTCGAGGATGACCGGCTTGTCGGGATCGCACAGCGTATCGCCGGTGCGCGCTTCCTTCAGGCCAGCCAGCGCGACGATGTCGCCGGCATAGGCTTCCTTGATGTCTTCGCGGTTGTTCGCATGCATCAACAGCATCCGCCCGATCCGCTCCTTCTTGTCGCGGGTCGAGTTCACCACGCCGGTGCCCGACTGCAGGACGCCGGAATAGATGCGGCAGAAGGTGATGGTGCCGACGAACGGGTCGTCCATGATCTTGAACGCAAGCAGCGCCAGGGGCTCCTTGTCGTCCGCCTTGCGCACGACTTCGTTGCCGTCGTCATCAATGCCCTTGATCGCGGGCACGTCGACCGGCGACGGCAGATAGTCGACGACGGCGTCGAGCAGCGGCTGAACGCCCTTGTTCTTGAACGCGGAGCCGCACAGCACCGGATAGAATGCACCGGTGAGCACCGCCTTGCGGATCAGACGCTTCAGTGTCGCCTCATCGGGCTCCTTGCCGTCGAGGAAGGCAGCCAGAGCGTCGTCGTCGAGCTCTACGGCGGCTTCCACCATCTTCTCGCGATATTCCTTGGCCTGCTCGATCATGTCTTCCGGAATGTCGACATAGTCGAACTTCGCGCCGAGCGATTCATCGTTCCAGATGATGCCCTTCATGACGACGAGGTCGACGAGACCTTTGAAATTGTTCTCGGCACCGATCGGCAGCTGGATCGCGATCGGCTTGGCGCCGAGGCGGTCGACGATGTCGGCCAGGCATTTGAAGAAGTCGGCACCGGTCTTGTCCATCTTGTTGGCGAAGACGATGCGCGGAACCTTGTACTTGTCGCCCTGGCGCCAGACGGTCTCGGTCTGCGGCTCGACGCCCTGGTTGGAGTCGAGCACGCAAACGGCGCCGTCGAGCACGCGCAGCGAACGTTCGACCTCAATGGTGAAGTCGACGTGGCCGGGGGTGTCGATGATGTTCAGACGCTTGCCGTTCCAGAACGCGGTGGTCGCAGCCGAGGTGATCGTGATGCCACGCTCCTGCTCCTGCTCCATCCAGTCCATCGTCGCGGCACCTTCGTGCACTTCGCCGATCTTGTGGCTCTTGCCGGTGTAATAGAGGATGCGCTCGGTGGTCGTGGTCTTACCGGCGTCGATATGCGCCATGATACCGAAGTTGCGGTAGTTCTCTATGGCATGAACGCGAGGCATAGGCTGTTCCTTAAATTCCGTGTTTCGCCGTTACCAGCGATAGTGCGAGAAGGCGCGGTTGGCTTCCGCCATCCGGTGCACGTCTTCGCGCTTCTTGACGGCGTTGCCGCGATTGTTCGACGCGTCGAGCAGTTCGGCCGAGAGGCGCTCCGTCATGGTCTTCTCGTTGCGCTCGCGGGCGGCCGAGATCAGCCAGCGGATGCCGAGCGCCTGACGGCGCACCGAACGGACTTCGACCGGGACCTGGTAGGTCGCGCCGCCGACGCGGCGGGAGCGGACTTCGATGGTCGGCATCACGTTCTCGAGCGCCTGCTCGAACACGCCGAGCGGGGGCTGCTTGGTCTTGGCCTCGATCATGCCGAGCGCACCGTAGACGATGTTTTCGGCAACCGACTTCTTCCCGGCGTACATCACCGAGTTCATGAACTTCGTAATGATGATGTTCCCGAACTTCGGGTCCGGAAGAACTTCACGCTTCTCAGCAGAATGGCGACGCGACATCTGATCGTTTCCCGCTTACTTAGGACGCTTCGCGCCGTACTTCGAACGACGCTGCTTACGGTTCTTGACGCCCTGGGTATCCAGCACGCCGCGGAGGATGTGGTAGCGCACGCCGGGCAAGTCCTTGACGCGACCGCCGCGGATCATGACCACCGAGTGCTCCTGCAGGTTATGGCCTTCACCCGGAATGTAGCCGATCACCTCGAAGCCGTTGGTCAGGCGCACCTTGGCGACCTTACGAAGCGCCGAGTTCGGCTTCTTCGGGGTCGTGGTGTAGACGCGCGTGCAAACGCCGCGCTTCTGCGGCGACTGCTGCAGCGCCGGCACCTTCTTGCGCGACTTCTGCACTTCACGTGGTTTTGCGATCAGCTGGTTGATCGTCGGCATGCAGCCTTCACCCTTTAGTTCGCGCGAAAGCCTTGAATGGCTCCGCAAATTTCTTCTCAGGACTAGCCGTCCCGTACGGCCCGCTCGACGCGGAACAAGCAACCGCGCAAAGCGAAATCGCGCCAACCACTCATCGCTGAGCGGAAAGCGCATCGACGCCACAGAGGACCGCGATCCCGGACCGTTCAGCGTTCGCTGTTCGGTCCGCCACCGAGGTCATGCATCCGAATTCACTCTCAAGAGGACGTGCTCAAGAGAACTAAAATCGTCCTGGCATTGCCTAGCTATCATCGACAGCGTTTGAGCGGCATTCGTCGAGGTTGGTGCCCGTCCGGCTCCTAAAAAAGGGCCTTCGGGTGTTCCGTTCCGACGCTGGCGTAGCTCACCGCCTGTCGTTAAGTGGCCGCCTTGTATAATCGAGAGATAGTGAAGTCAAGCAAAACGACAAGCAAAGAAACGCCTCTGGCGCTTGCAGATTTTGCATTTCGCCGCGGCACGGCGCGCGACGGAATAGGACAGCCTGCGCACCTCCCCTCGCCCTTTGACCGAGTCGCGGGCCACCCGGCAGAATCATATTATACCCGGATAAAACAAGAATAGAAACAACTCTCCCCAACTTAGACCTGAAGGCAAACTTCGAAACTAAGCCTTTATTTGCCATTCGCGGCGCAAAAATCGGGGTCTACGGCCACGGAACTCACTCATGCGGTACACCGACATCGCGATCATCGGCGGCGGCCTTGCGGGCTCGATCGCGGCCGCCATGCTCGGCCGTGCCGGGATACCGAGCATCCTGATCGACCCACATCAGGTCTACCCGTTCGATTTCCGCGTCGAAAAGATCGCCGGCGACCTCCAGCTCGAGCGATTCGCCAGGACCGGCCTTGCCGAATCCGTCCTCCGTTCGGCGACGCTGGACGGCGAGAACTGGATCGCGCGATTCGGCTATCTGCTCGACCGGCAGCCGAGCCGGCAATACGGCATCATGTACGACGCGCTGATCGCGGCGATCCGGAACGAAATCGCGGGGCCGGCGGAATTCATCAGCGACAAGGTCGCCAATGTCGCGACCAGCTCCGAGCGGCAGAAGGTCGTGCTCTCCGGTGGCGAGGAGATCTCGGCGCGGCTCGTGGTGCTCGCCAACGGCCTCAACGTCGGGCTGCGCCGGACCCTCGGCATCGAGCGGCTGGTCACGAGCCACAGCCACTCGATCTCGCTCGGCTTCGATTTCGTCCCCGTCGGCCGCCCCGCGTTCCCGTTCGCGGCGATGACCTATTTCTCGGAGCGGCCGAGCGACCGCATCCCCTACATCACGCTGTTTCCGGTCGTGAACCGGATGCGCGCCAACCTCTTCACCTACCGTCAGGCCGACGATCCCTGGCTGCGCGCGATGCGGCGCAATCCGGTCGAGACGCTGAACGCCGCGCTGCCGCGGTTGCGCCGGCTCACGGGCGAGTTCGACGTCGTCGGCGACGTCAAGATCAGGCCCGCCGATGTCTATGTCAGCACCGGCTATCGGCAGGCCGGCGTCGTGCTGGTCGGCGATGCCTTCGCCAGCACCTGCCCGGTCACCGGCACCGGGACCGACAAGGTGTTCACTGACGTGGCCCAGCTCTGCAACGTCCATATCCCGGCCTGGCTTGCGACCGACGGCATGGGCGAGGATAAGATCACCACGTTCTACGACGATCCGGTCAAGACGGAATGCGACGCTTGGTCGAACGGCAAGGCATTCAGCTTCCGCGAGGTCTCGATCGGTACCGGGCCCTACTGGCAAGCCCAGCGCTGGGCGCGCTTCTTCGGCTATATCGGCCGGAGCTGGCTGCGCCGGCTGCACGGCCCACTGGCGGCATCGTCAGCAGCCCGGCCGGCCAATCGCTTCCGGCAGCGTCCGCACGCAGCCGACAGGGCGTAAGGGCCGGATCGGCTGAAGAGCGCGCCCGGACATCAGCGGCAAGGCGGCGTGGGCGTCACGCCTCCTCGTCTTCGCCCTCATCCTCCTCGTCGTCATCGTCATCGTCGTCCGCGTCGTCGTCATCCTCGTCGTCTGTGCCGTGATGTCCCTGGTCGTCCCACAGCTTGCGGTAGACGCCGTTCCTGGCCAGCAGCTCCTCGTGCGAGCCGCGCTCGATCGCCCTGCCGCTTGATATCACGATGATCTCGTCCATCTCGACCACCGACGTCAGGCGGTGGGTCGACCAGATCATGGTGCGGCCCTCGGCGACCTTGAGCAGCGTGCGGTTGATCGCCGCTTCCGTGGTCTGGTCGAGCGCCGAGGTCGCCTCGTCGAGCAGCAACACGGACGGGTTGCGGATGATCGCGCGCGCGATCGCGATGCGCTGGCGCTGGCCGCCCGACAAGGTATCGCCGCGCTCGCCGACCGGCGTGTCGTAGCGCTGCGGCAGGCCCATGATGTAGCGATGGATCTCGGCCTTCCTGGCGGCGTCCTCGACCTCGGCATCGGTCGCGCCTTCCTTGCCGAGCCGGATGTTCTCGCGGATCGACATGTTGAACAGCATGTTCTCCTGGAACACGACCGCCATGCTCGCCCGCAGCGATTCGCGCGTCACCCGGCGGATGTCGACGCCGTCGATCGCGACACGGCCCTCGTCCGGCACGTAGAGCCGCAGGATCAGGTTAATCAGCGTGCTCTTGCCGGAGCCGCTGGGACCCACGATCGCTATGCTCTTGCCGGCATTGAGCTTGAGGCTGAGATTGTCGAGCACCGGCGTCTGCGCCCCCTCATACTGGAAGGTGACGCGGTCGAATGAGATGTCGTTGGTGATCCGCGGCAGATCCGGCGCGCCGGGACGATCGGCGCCGCGGGTCGGCTCGTCGAGCAGTTCCTGGATGTGCCGCACCGCCGCCGCCGACGAGATCGATACCGGAATGAAGTGCATCAGATGGGCGATGTTGTACGACACCTCCCAGAACGCGCTCTCGAAGGTCACGAAGGTGCCTACCGTGATCTGCCCCTTGGTCGCGAGATAGGCGCCGATCGCCAGCACCACGAGGTGAAGCAGCAGCACCGAGATGGTGACGGTGCGCTCCACCATGGTCGACAGGAACATCGCCGAGGCGGCCTTGGCGCGGACGTCGCGGTTGCGCATCGTGAACCAGCCGAGCGCCCGGCGCTGCAGGTTGAACGCTTTGACCACCGCCTGGGCGGCGACGTTCTCCTGCACCATTCCGAGCAGCGCCGCCTCGTTCTGCTTCTGCTCGTAATTGGCCTGCACCGCCTTCGGCGTCAGGATGCGCGGCCCGATCAGCGTGATCGGAAACACCAGCAAGGCGACCGCGGCGAGCTGCCAGTTCAGGAACAGCATCAGGATGATGCCGGCGACCAGCTCAAAGCCCGGCAGCGCCGCGCTGTTGGCGAAGGTCTTGATCGAGCCCTCGAAGGCCGACAGATCAATCGAGAAGCGCGACAGGATCTCGCCGCGCTTGGTGCGTGCGAAATAGGCCGACGGCAGGTTCTGGACGTGGTCGAAGATACGGGTCCGCACATCGGCAATGATGCCGGCGGCAAGCCGCGCATCCCAGCGCTCGTACCAGACCGCGATGATCGAGGTGACGATGCCGGCCACCGCGAGCACGCCGAGAATCTTGTAGAGGGCTCCGAAATCCTCCTCGCCGAGGGCGTCGTCGATCAGGAATTTGAGGCTGAGCGGCATGATGACGTTGAACAACGTCTCGACCAGCACGCCGATGGCGACGAAGGCGAAAGGCTTCTTGTAGTCCGCCAGGATCGGCCTGACGAAGCCGAAGATCGTAGAAAGCGCGCCGGCGGCTTCCTTGGCGGTGAAGACGACGAGGTCCTCGTCATCATCATCGTCATCGAGCTCAAGCTCGTCGTCCTCATCCTCCTCGTCATCATCATCCGGCGCCGCGGCCGCTTTCGCGGAAGCCGCCGCCGCAGGCAGACCGGTCACGATGACGGGCTTCTTCTTCAGCTCGGGATCGCCGGCATCGGCCCGACTTGGATCGTCTGATGCAGGAGGTTTAGGCGCCATGAAACCAACCGATGCTCCACGGCCGGCATGACCGCAAAATCGAAACCGCAGCGGCGACGCTGCGGCGGCGATCCTAAGCGATCAGGATGCATTCGGCAAAGCGTTTGCAACGATCGCTGCGTGTTCGCACCGCCCGTCGATTCGGGATCGGAGCCATGCCGCCGTTTGACAGTTGTCTGACGCAAGGTGGCCGCCTTGCGCCGAATGCCCGCTCGTCGCTGCCGCTAGTCGTCGAGGTCGGCCTCGACCTTGTCGAAGAACGAATAGCGCAGGCTGTCGGAGTCGGCGTACCACTGCCCCGGCCCCTTGTTGGCGCCCAGCGTCAGCGCCCACAGCTGGTCGGTGCAATCGCGGCGGTGCATCGACAGGTCGAAGCCGTTGCCGAAGAACAATTCAGACCACTCCCACCAGGTGCCGAGCTTCTTCACCCCGCGCAGCAGGTCGTAGCGATCGATCACCGCCGGCGCCATGTCCGAGGTCACCGACGCGAACACGAGGCCGGTCTTGACCACGCGGTTGAGCTCGCGCACCGCGCGCACCACCTGCTTCTCGCCGAGATGGCACAGCGAGGTCTCGAACACGAAGTCGAACTCATTGGCCTTGAACGGCAGGTCGGCGATCGAGCCGAGCTTGTTGTACTTCTTCAGCGCCTTTTGCGTCTTGCCGTGGATGTAGCGGTTGTTCTCGATGCCCCAGGCATCGATGCCGCGCTCGCGCAGCGCGCCGACCAGCTCGCCGCTGGCGGAGCCGGCGATCAGGAGCTTGTAGCCCTTCGCCCTGCCCCACACCGTCTTGATCAGGTCGGTCAGATAGGCCGGGTCGGTGAAGTTGCGCCAGGCTTCGCTGTAGGGGCCGGCGCCGCGATAATTGCCGAAATAGCCGCGGTCGATCTTGTCGGAGACCTCGGCGCTTTCCTGCGCGCGGGCGCGCCGCAATCGCATCATCTCGGTGACGACGATGTCGGTCGCCGCATCGGAGGAATCGAGCAGCCCGTTCAGCGTCGAATCGAACAGATAGTCGCCGACCACCACGATGCCGGGATGCTCCTTCGGCTCGGGACGGTGGTTGGTCATGACGTCGCGCACCGGCAGGCCGCCCGGCAGCGCGTTGACCGACGACAGCCAGCGATGGATCTTGCCTTCGAGGAAATGCGCGCGGGCATCGCCGAGCGAGGCCGGCAGCGACTTCAGCGCGGCATCGAACAGTTCCTGGTCGCTGAGATTGGCGAAGGCGAGCGCGTCGGAGCCCGCGATCAGCCAGTTCAGCACGCCGTGCTTGCCGACGTCGTGGCGCGCGCCCTCATTGTAGACGCAGCAGCCGCCGAACGCTTCCGACATGAACCAGGCGCCCGGGACCTTCTCGCCCCAGAACGGCTCGTCGAACAGGATCGAGACGCGCAGATAGTGCGCGGGCCGGTCGAAATAGGCGACGTGCTTGACCATCGACTTGCGCAGCTGCTCGCCGTCCCAGCGCATGGTCGCGAGCCAGGAGTGCGGCAGGCAGACCAGCACGAGGTCGAAGTCGCGCGTCTCCGGCCCCTTGCCGTTCATCATGTTGAGCTGGTAGCGGCCGCTTGCGGTCTTGCCGACCTTGAGAACGCGATGGTTGAGCTGGATGTCGGCGTTGACCTCCGAGCGCAGGCAATCGATCAGCTGCTCGTTGCCGTTCTGGATCGAATACAGGCCGATATAGCCGTCGACGTCCATCACGTAGTTCTTCAGCGCGTTGAGGCCGTTGGTGTTGTGGCTCTCGGTCGCGATGTCGGAGCGCGCCATCACCTTGAAGAAGCGCCTGGCGGTCGCGTCGTCGACCTCCTCGTCGAGGATCTGCTCGGCGGTCTTGTAGGCCCAGGGGTGCTCGTTGTCGTGGGCGCCGATCCCCTCGTAATATTCGTGCGGCGACACCATGTCGCTGCAGCGCTTGCGGAACGCCTCGATCGCGGCCGCGGTCTTCGCGCCGTATTTGCGGCGCATGCCCGGCACGTCGGCGAGCAGTTCGCCGTCGAGCTGGACCTGCTCGGCATCCATCGGGATCGTCTGCAGGCCGAAATGCTGGATCAACTCGCGCAGCGGGTCGGGTCCCGTCATCGAGTAATCGTAGATCTCGGCAACGCCGGCCTCGTACATCGCAGGCGCGGTGTCGAATTTGCGCGTGACGATCTTGCCGCCGAGTCGGTTCGACGCCTCGAAGATGGTGACGCGGCAGAGATCGCCGAGTTTGCGTTTCAGATACCAGGCGCTCATCAGCCCCCCGGGGCCGCCGCCTACGATAGCCAAGTCGAGCATATGGATTCCGTCGTCTCCGGCACGAGCCAAACAGCCGGTGTCTAAGTCACCTTAGCAAAAGCACTTTTTTGCCTGAAGGAAAGATGAACAAACTGCGTCCCTGCACCGCAGCAGGGAAAGAAAGCAGCAAAAAGGCCGGCAAAACGCCGGCCTTCTCGCCATTACCGTAGTCTTGCGGATGCCTATTCCGCGGGCGGCAGCGCCAGCGGCTCCGCTTCCGGAGCCGTCGGCACGATCGCCGCCTGCTGCTTCTCGCGCTCGTCGAGGATCAGCTTGTCGCGCTTGACCGCGACTTCGCGGATCCGCGCCATCGAGGCGCCGGTGCCGGCCGGGATCAGGCGGCCGACAATGACGTTCTCCTTGAGGCCTTCGAGCGGGTCCACCTTGCCGTTGACGGCAGCTTCGGTGAGCACGCGCGTGGTCTCCTGGAACGACGCCGCCGAGAAGAACGAGCGGGTCTGCAAGCTCGCCTTGGTGATGCCGAGCAGAACCGGCGTACCCGTGGCGGGCTTCTTGCCCTCCTCCTTGGCCTTGGTGTTGAGCGCGTCGAACTCGATCTTGTCGACCTGCTCGCCCGAGATCATGTCGGTGTCGCCCTGGTCGGTGACTTCGACCTTCTGCAGCATCTGACGGACAATCACCTCGATGTGCTTGTCGTTGATGAGCACGCCCTGCAACCGGTAGACCTCCTGGATTTCGTTGACCAGATAGGCAGCGAGTTCCTCGATGCCCTTGATCGCCAGGATGTCGTGCGGCGCCGGATTGCCTTCGACGATGAAATCGCCCTTTTCGACGATGTCGCCGTCCTGAAGGTGGATGTGCTTGCCCTTCGGGATCAGGTACTCGCGCGGCTCCTCGGTCTTGTCCATCGGCTCGATCGAGATGCGGCGCTTGTTCTTGTAGTCGCGGCCAAAGCGGATCGTTCCCGCCGTTTCCGCGATGATCGCCGCGTCCTTCGGCTTGCGAGCCTCGAACAGTTCCGCCACCCGCGGCAGACCGCCGGTGATGTCACGCGTCTTGGCGCTCTCGGTCGAGATACGCGCCAGGATGTCGCCGGGCATGATCTTCGCGCCGATGTCGACCGACAGAATGGCGTCGACCGACAGCATGTAGCGGGCATCGCCGCCACGCGCGAGCTTCAGCACCTTGCCGTCCTTGCCCTTGACCACGATGGCCGGGCGCAGGTCCGAACCGCCGCGCGTCGTGCGCCAGTCGATGACCACGCGCTTGGCGATACCGGTGGACTCGTCGAGCGTTTCCGAGATCGACTGGCCTTCGACCAGATCCTCGAAACCGATCGTACCCTCGACTTCGCTCAGCACCGGGCGGGTATAGGGGTCCCACTCGGCGATGCGCTGGCCGCGCTTGACCGTGTCGCCTTCGTCGACGTGCATCTTCGAACCGTACTGAATACGGTGGGTTGCACGCTCGGTGCCGTCGGCATCGACGATCGCAATGACCATGTTGCGCACCATCGCGACCAGATTGCCTTCGCTATTGCGGGCGATGGCCTTGTTCCGGATCACGATCTTGCCGTCAAAGTTCGATTCGACGAACGACTGCTCGTTGAGCTGCGCCGCGCCGCCGATGTGGAACGTGCGCATCGTCAGCTGCGTACCGGGCTCACCGATCGACTGCGCCGCGATGACGCCGACGGCCTCACCGTGGTTGACCGGGGTGCCGCGGGCCAGATCGCGGCCGTAGCACTTGGCGCAGATGCCGTTGATCAGCTCGCAGGTCAGCGCCGAGCGGATCTTCACTTCCTGGATGCCGGCCTGCTGGATCGCGTCGACATGGGTCTCCTCCATCAACGTGTCACGCTTGATGACAATCTCGTTGGTGGCGGGATCGCGCACGTCATCGCAGGCCGTGCGGCCCAGGATGCGCGAGCCGAGCGAGGCGACCACGGTGCCGGCATCGACGATGGCGCGCATCTTGATGCCGAGCTTGGTGCCGCAATCGGTCTGCGTGATGATGCAGTCCTGCGCGACGTCGACCAGACGGCGGGTCAAATAGCCCGAGTTCGCGGTCTTCAACGCGGTGTCCGCGAGACCCTTGCGGGCGCCGTGGGTCGAGTTGAAGTACTCGAGCACCGACAGACCTTCCTTGAAGTTGGAAATGATCGGCGTCTCGATGATCTCGCCCGACGGCTTGGCCATCAGGCCGCGCATGCCGGCGAGCTGGCGCATCTGCGCCGGCGAACCACGCGCACCGGAGTGCGCCATCATGTAGATCGAGTTGATGTCGGCATCCGCCCCCGCCGCCGTCTTCTTGGTGGAGGAGATCTCCTTCATCATCGCCTTGGCGACTTCTTCACCGGCCTTCGACCAGGCGTCGACGACCTTGTTGTACTTCTCGCCATGGGTGATCAGGCCGTCATTGTACTGCTGCTCGAAATCCTTCGCCAGCGTACGGGTCTGGTCCACGATCTTCCACTTCGACGCCGGCACGACCATGTCGTCCTTGCCGAACGAGATGCCCGCCTTGAAGGCGTTGTAGAAGCCGAGCGCCATGATCCGGTCGCAGAAGATCACGGTCTCCTTCTGACCGCAGTGACGGTAGACCTGGTCGATCACGCCGGAGATCTCGCGCTTGGTCATCAGCTTGTTGATGATGTCGTACGAGATCTTGGTGCTCTTCGGCAGCAGATTGCCGAGCATGACGCGGCCGGCGGTGGTCTCGATCCAGCGCTTGGACAGCTTGCCTTCCTCGTCGAGGCCTTCCCACCGGTACTTGATCTTGGTGTGGAGGTGGATGACCTTCGAATGCAGGGCGTGCTCGAGCTCGGCCATGTCGCCGAAGATCTTGCCCTCGCCGGGCAGGCCTTCGCGCATGATCGAGACGTAGTAGAGGCCGAGCACGATGTCCTGCGACGGCACGATGATCGGCTGGCCGTTCGCCGGATGCAGGATGTTGTTGGTCGACATCATCAGGACGCGCGCTTCCAGCTGCGCTTCGAGCGACAGCGGAACGTGCACGGCCATCTGGTCGCCGTCGAAGTCGGCGTTGAAGGCGGCGCAGACCAGCGGGTGCAGCTGGATCGCCTTGCCTTCGATCAGCACCGGCTCGAACGCCTGGATGCCCAGGCGATGCAGCGTCGGCGCGCGGTTGAGCAGCACCGGATGCTCGCGGATCACCTCATCGAGGATATCCCAGACCTCCGGACGCTCCTTCTCGACCAGCTTCTTGGCCTGCTTCACCGTGGTGGACAGGCCCTTGGCGTCGAGCCGCGAATAGATGAACGGCTTGAACAGCTCGAGCGCCATCTTCTTCGGCAGGCCGCACTGGTGCAGGCGCAGCTCGGGACCGACCACGATCACCGAACGGCCCGAATAGTCGACGCGCTTGCCGAGCAGGTTCTGGCGGAACCGGCCCTGCTTGCCCTTCAGCATGTCGGCGAGCGACTTCAGCGGGCGCTTGTTGGCGCCCGTGATGACGCGGCCGCGTCGGCCGTTGTCGAACAGCGCGTCGACGGCCTCCTGCAGCATGCGCTTTTCGTTGCGGATGATGATATCGGGCGCACGCAGCTCCATCAGCCGCTTCAAGCGGTTGTTGCGGTTGATGACGCGGCGATACAGGTCGTTGAGGTCGGAAGTCGCGAACCGGCCGCCGTCGAGCGGCACCAGCGGACGCAGGTCCGGCGGAATCACCGGCACGACCGTCATGATCATCCATTCCGGCTTGTTGCCGGAGACGCGGAAGGCCTCGACGATCTTCAGACGCTTGGCGAGCTTCTTGTGCTTGATGTCGGAGTCGGTCTCCGCCATGTCGGCGCGCAACGTCGCCTCGAGCTTCTCGAGCTCGAGACCCTTGAGCAGCTCGCGGATCGCCTCGGCGCCGATCATGGCGGTGAAGCTGTCCTGGCCGTACTCGTCCTGCGCCTTCAGATACTCGTCTTCCGACAGCAGCTGACGGTCCTTCAGCGCGGTGAGACCCGGCTCGAGAACGACGTAATATTCGAAGTAGAGGATCCGCTCGAGATCCTTCAGCGTCATGTCGAGCAAGAGGCCAATGCGCGACGGCAGCGACTTCAGGAACCAGATGTGGGCGACCGGCGCCGCCAGCTCGATATGGCCCATGCGCTCGCGGCGGACGCGCGACAGCGTCACCTCAACCGAGCACTTCTCGCAGATGATGCCCTTGTACTTCATCCGCTTGTACTTGCCGCACAGGCACTCGTAGTCCTTGATCGGCCCGAAGATGCGCGCGCAGAACAGGCCGTCACGCTCCGGCTTGAAGGTGCGGTAGTTGATGGTCTCCGGCTTCTTGATCTCGCCGTACGACCAGGACAGAATCTTCTCCGGAGACGCGATCGAAATCCGGATCTGGTCGAAGACCTGAGCCGGCGTCGTCGGATTGAAAAGATTCATAATCTCTTGATTCATGGTCTTCTCCTCGCGTGCCGATCGTCACCGGCAGCAAATTCGAAACTTTTATTCAGCGCGCGCCCCGTCCAACGTCCGAGCGGAGTGCGAAGGCCCGGCGCGTTTTGCGCCGGGCATGATCACTGCGTTACTCGGCCGCTTCCGACGTCGTTCCCGGTCCCACCTTGGAATTGTGCAGGTCGACGTTGAGGCCGAGCGAGCGCATTTCCTTGACCAGCACGTTGAACGATTCCGGAATACCGGCCTCGAAGGTGTCGTCGCCGCGCACGATCGCCTCGTACACCTTGGTACGGCCGGCGACGTCGTCCGACTTCACGGTCAGCATCTCCTGCAGCGTGTAGGCGGCGCCGTAGGCTTCCAGCGCCCAGACCTCCATTTCGCCGAAGCGCTGGCCGCCGAACTGCGCCTTGCCGCCCAGCGGCTGCTGGGTGACGAGCGAGTACGGACCGATCGAACGCGCGTGGATCTTGTCGTCCACGAGATGGTGCAGCTTGAGCATGTAGATGTAGCCCATCGTCACCTTGCGATCGAACTGATCGCCGGTGCGGCCGTCATAGACGGTCGACTGGCCGGAGGCGTCGAAGCCGGCAAGCTTCAGCATCTCCTCGATGTCGGCCTCCTTGGCGCCGTCGAACACCGGCGTTGCGATCGGCACGCCGTGGCTCAGATTGCGGCCGAGCTCGACCAGCTCGTTGTCGTTCAGCGACTTGATGGTTTCATCCTCGCCATAGATCTTCTTCAAGGTCTCGCGCAGCGGCTTGAGATCCTGCTTCTGATAGTAGGCGTCGATGGTCTGGCCGATGCGCTTGCCGAGGCCGGCGCAGGCCCAACCGAGATGGGTCTCAAGAATCTGACCGACGTTCATGCGCGAAGGCACGCCGAGCGGATTGAGCACGATGTCGGCATGCGTACCGTCCTCGAGGAACGGCATGTCCTCGATCGGCACGATCTTCGACACCACGCCCTTGTTGCCGTGACGGCCGGCCATCTTGTCGCCGGGCTGGATCTTGCGCTTCACCGCGACGAAGACCTTGACCATCTTCATCACGCCGGGCGGCAGCTCGTCGCCACGCTGCAGCTTCTCGACCTTGTCGAGGAAGCGCTGCTCGAGGCCCTTCTTCGACTCGTCGTACTGCTTCCGCATGGCCTCGATCTCGGCCATCAGCTTGTCGTTCGGCGAGGCGAACAGCCACCACTGCGACTTCGGATACTCGTCGAGCACCGCACGGGTGATCTTGGTATCCTTCTTGAAGCCCTTCGGGCCGGCGATGCCCTGGCGGTTCTCCAGCAGCTCGGCGAGGCGGTTGTAGACGTTGCGGTCCAGGATCGCCTGCTCGTCGTCGCGGTCCTTGGCAAGACGCTCGATCTCTTCCCGCTCGATCGCCAGCGCACGCTCGTCCTTGTCGACGCCGTGGCGGTTGAACACGCGGACTTCCACGATGGTGCCCTGCACGCCCGGAGGCACGCGCAGCGAGGTATCGCGGACGTCGGAGGCCTTCTCGCCGAAGATGGCGCGCAAGAGCTTCTCTTCGGGCGTCATCGGGCTCTCGCCCTTCGGCGTGATCTTGCCGACCAGGATGTCACCGGCGCGGACTTCCGCACCGATGTAGACGATACCGGCTTCGTCGAGGTTCTTCAGCGCTTCCTCCGAGACGTTCGGAATGTCGCGGGTGATTTCCTCAGGGCCGAGCTTGGTGTCGCGTGCCATCACCTCGAATTCTTCGATATGAATCGAGGTGAAGACGTCGTCCTTCACGATCCGCTCGGAGAGCAGGATCGAGTCTTCGAAGTTGTAGCCGTTCCACGGCATGAACGCGACCAGCACGTTGCGGCCGAGCGCGAGCTCGCCGAGATCGGTCGACGGACCGTCAGCGATGATGTCGCCCTTCTTGACGATGTCGCCGACCTTCACCAGCGGACGCTGGTTGATGCAGGTCGACTGGTTGGAGCGCTGGTACTTCATCAGCCGGTAGATATCGACGCCCGACTTGGTCGGATCGAGATCCTCGGTGGCGCGGATCACGACGCGGGTGGCGTCGATCTGGTCGATCACGCCCGAGCGGCGCGCGGCAATCGCCGCGCCCGAGTCACGGGCGACCACGCCTTCCATGCCGGTGCCGACGAACGGCGCCTCGGCGCGAACCAGCGGCACCGCCTGGCGCTGCATGTTCGAGCCCATCAGCGCGCGGTTGGCGTCGTCGTTCTCGAGGAACGGGATCAGCGCCGCGGCGACCGAAACCAGCTGCTTCGGCGACACGTCCATGTAGTCGACCTTGTCCGGCGTCACCGGCAGCACTTCGCCGGCATGACGGCAGACCACCAGATCGTCGGTGAAGCGGCCCTTGGCATCGAGCGGCACGTTGGCCTGCGCGACGCGGTAGCGGCCCTCTTCCATCGCCGACAGATAGACCACCTCGTCGGTGACCCGGCCGTCCTTAATCTTGCGGTACGGCGTCTCGACGAAGCCGTACTTGTTGACGCGCGCGAACGTCGCCAGCGAGTTGATCAGGCCGATGTTCGGACCTTCCGGCGTCTCGATCGGGCAGATACGGCCGTAATGGGTCGGATGCACGTCGCGGACTTCGAAGCCGGCACGCTCGCGGGTCAGACCGCCCGGGCCAAGCGCCGACAGGCGCCGCTTGTGGGTGATTTCCGACAGCGGGTTGGTCTGGTCCATGAACTGCGACAGCTGCGAGGAGCCGAAGAACTCACGCACCGCGGCAGCCGCCGGCTTGGCGTTGATCAGGTCCTGCGGCATCACGGTGTCGATATCGACGCTCGACATGCGCTCCTTGATCGCGCGCTCCATGCGGAGCAGGCCGATCCGGTACTGGTTCTCCATGAGCTCGCCGACCGAGCGCACCCGGCGGTTGCCGAGGTGGTCGATGTCGTCGATCTCGCCCTTGCCGTCACGCAGATCGACCAGCGTCTTGATGACAGCCAGGATGTCTTCCTTGCGCAGCGTGCGATGGGTGTCGGGCGCATCGAGCTCGAGGCGCATGTTCATCTTGACGCGGCCGACCGCGGACAGGTCATAACGCTCACTGTCGAAGAACAGCGACTGGAACATGGATTGCGCCGAATCCAGCGTCGGCGGCTCGCCCGGACGCATCACGCGGTAGATGTCGAACAGCGCGTCCTCACGCGTCAGGTTCTTGTCGGCCGACAGCGTGTTGCGGATATAGGCACCAACATTGACGTGGTCGATGTCGAGCAGCGGCAGGTCCTTGTAGCCTTGCTCGTTGAGCACCTTGAGCGACTTCTCGGTGATCTCCTCGCCGGCTTCGGCGTAGATTTCACCGGTCTTCGGGTTGACGAGATCCTCGGCGAGATAGTTGCCGACCAGTTCCGCGTCGGACATCCGCAGCGCCTTGAGGCCCTTTTCCTGCATCTGGCGCGCGCTGCGCACGGTCAGCTTCTTGCCGGCCTCGAGCACCACCTTGCCGGTGTCGGCGTCGATCAGGTCGTTGATCGTGCTGTAACCGCGGAAGCGGTTGGCGTCGAACGGCACGCGCCAGCCTTCCTTGGTCCGCTTGTAGGTGATCTTCTTGTAGAAGGTCGACAGGATCTGCTCGCCGTCGAGACCGAGCGCATACATCAGCGAGGTCACGGGCAGCTTGCGGCGGCGGTCGATGCGCGCGAACACGATGTCCTTGGCGTCGAACTCGATGTCGAGCCAGGAACCGCGATAGGGAATCACGCGCGCGGCAAACAACAGTTTGCCGGACGAATGGGTCTTGCCCTTGTCGTGGTCGAAGAACACGCCGGGCGAACGGTGCATCTGCGAGACGATCACGCGCTCGGTGCCGTTGACCACGAAGGTGCCGTTCATCGTCATGAGCGGGATATCGCCCATGTAGACGTCCTGCTCCTTGATGTCCTTGACCGACTTGGCGCCGGTTTCCTCGTCGATATCGAACACGATGAGGCGCAGCGTCACCTTGAGCGGCGCAGCGAAGGTCATGCCGCGCTGGCGGCACTCGTCGACGTCATATTTCGGCTGTTCGAACTCGTAGCGGACGAACTCGAGCATCGAGGTGCCCGAGAAGTCCGAGATCGGGAACACCGAGCGGAACACCGCCTGCAGGCCCTCATCGAGGCGACCGCCGGCCGGCTCGTCAACCATCAGGAACTGGTCATAGGACGCCTTCTGAACCTCGATGAGGTTCGGCATCTCGGCGACTTCCTTGATGTGACCGAAAAACTTGCGTACGCGTTTGCGACCGGTGAATGTCTGCTGCGCCATCGTGGCCTCTCATTTTCGTCGCCTTTGTGGGGCGAACCTTCCGGGAGCGACTGCCATCGGCCCCGGGTTGAATTTTCGAATCGTCCCGAAGGAACGAAGCGCAAGGTCAGGAATTAAATCCCCAGCCCGGCCCCTATTTCCTCCAAAACGCAAAACGACGCGCGGGGCGCATCACTGCACCCGCTCGTCCAAACGCTCCGCTTTACGGACTGAAAAAGCCCGAAATCTGACTGTCTCCCAACGGCTTACGCCGAGAACCCTGCCGTTCTCGCCGCCGACCGTGTTTTTTTGCTGCCAACCCGATATGGGAAGGCAATAAAGGAGATTCGAGGGTTAAGTCCACGGATCCCCACACTTTCTTGTGTCCGGCGCGTCCGCGACAAGCCGCCGCACGCCGTTTGCATGGCCCGGGAGCGCCCTGCGGCGCTCCCGGATCGTGCATTACTTGAGCTCGACCTTGGCGCCAGCCTTCTCGAGCTGGGCCTTGACCTTCTCGGCCTCGTCCTTGTTGACGCCTTCCTTGACGGGCTTCGGAGCGCCTTCGACGAGGTCCTTGGCTTCCTTCAGGCCCAGGCCGGTGATGGCGCGGACTTCCTTGATGACTTCGATCTTCTTGTCGCCGGCAGCAGCCAGCACGACAGTGAACTCGGTCTTCTCTTCAGCCGGAGCAGCGGCAGCACCGCCACCGGCCGGGCCGGCCACCGCAACGGCGGCAGCGGCGGAGACGCCCCACTTTTCCTCGAGGAGCTTGGCCAGTTCGGCCGCTTCGAGCACGGTGAGGCTCGAGAGGTCGTCGACGATTTTCTGCAAGTCAGCCATTGATCTGTTTCCTTAAACGTTTGGTTCGAACCAGGTTTTGAGATTAGCGAAGGGTCAGGCCGCTTCGCTCTTTGAGGCATGAGCCTGAATGACGCGTGCGAGCTTGGCCGCAGGCGCGTTCGAGAGCTGAGCGAGCTTGGTCGCCGGCGCTACGAGGAGGCCCACGATCTTGCTGCGCAGTTCGTCGAGTGACGGCAGTGAGGCAAGCGCCTTCACGCTGTCGACATTCAGGACGGTCTTACCCATCGAGCCGCCAAGGATGACGAACTTTTCGTTCGCCTTGGCGAATTCGACGGCAACCTTTGGCGCCGCGACCGGATCGTTTGAAGTAGCGATCACAGTCGGCCCCTTCAGCAGGGAACCGATGGCAGCGACGTCAGTGCCTTCAAGAGCAATTTTGGCGAGACGGTTCTTCGAGACCTTCACCGACGCACCCGCCTGCTTCATCTGCATGCGCAGCTTCTGCATCTGGGCCACGGTGAGGCCGGAATAGTGAGCGACGATCGCAACGCTCGTGGCCTTGAAGGCCTCGTTGAGCTGTCCGACCGCCTCTTTTTTTGCCGCTCGTTCCACAGCAAGCTCTTTCCGGTTGGCGGCCTTATCCGCGAAGGCAGGACCGCCGGGTTGCACCCATCGTCCCGCCCTAAACCTGATCCTGGGGGCGCAAGACCCTTCGGACATGCCGGGCAAGACGACATCTAGAAGCCTGCCCTCCCAAAGCCTTGCGGCCATGGGCTGTCGAGGTTCGAACCAAACCCAGCCTCCCAGCCGCGACCAGGCCGCGACGTGGAGCACAAAATCCGGTCTTCACCCGTCTATGCAGGCCATGCGATTAAGCCGTTGAAAACACGAAGTTCTCGCGGGCGCCTGCAGTCTTGGACAGGATCGGGCTATCGGCCGAGGCCGAACGCCCTGCTCTCATTCCGTTGGAGGCGACGGGTTTCCTTCCTTTCGAGCATCCTTGCGGGCATGCGGAAAGGAATGATCTCCTATCACCTCAGGTTTTCGGAATGCGAGCACGGACCTGCCAGCAAGTGCCAGCACGCCCGGAAGGCGCTATGTAGCTGGTCCTGCCTCACTTGCCAAGAGCAAAATTCAGACCAGTTCACCGATCTGTCCCGGCCCAGCGAAAATTTCTCCTACACAACGTCACATGACGGCGGTGTGGCTCGTCTGGGCGCTGGAGGCTCGCATGAAACGATGGATTGCAGGAATTCTCGCCCTCTTCAACCTCGGCAATGGGCTGGCGATGCTGTCAGCCGGTTCCATCTGGTGGTCGCTGGTTCCCGGCGCCGCCGATACCGGCCCCTTCAACCCCCATTTGGTTCAGGACGTCGGCATCGCTTTCCTGGCAGCCGGGCTCGGTCTCGCCGCACGAGCCTGGCGGCCGGCCTGGTGGCCCGCAGCGGTCGCGGGCGCCGCGTTCCTGGCGGGCCATGGCCTGCTGCATCTTGCGATGATCGCCGGCGGCCATGACCGCCATGCCGCGTCCGACCTGATCGCGGTGATCCTGCCCGCGGCCCTCGCACTCTATTCCGCCCTGCCAAGCCCGAGAGAACAATCAGGAGAACACCATGCGTAGTTTCATCGCGCGCCGTATGCTGCGCGCCTATTCCAAGCGCTACGGTTACGACACCAGCTATCTCGAGATGATGCTGAAGCAATCGCCGACGTCATTCTTCACGTTCGCCGGCGCGATGAAGGCCGCAGCCTGCCGCGAGGTTGCGCCCGTCGAAGCCTGCTTCGCCGCCAAGCTCACCGGCGCGCTGGCCGAAGATTGCGGTCCCTGCGCGCAGCTGGTCGCCGACATGGCGATCGAGGCCGGGATGGCGGAGCGGCAGATCACGGCCGTGCTCAGGCGCGACGTTGACGCGATGTCGGCGGACACCGCGCTCGGCTTCCGCTTCGCGGATGCGATCGTGCAGCGTTCCACGGAGGATGACGCCTGCCGCGACGCGGTTCGCGCGCGCTGGGGCGAAAAAGGCGTGATCGACCTCGCCATGGCCCTGCAAATCGGACGTATCTTCCCCATGATGAAGTTGGCGCTAGGCTATGCTAGGGAGTGTCGCCGCGTGACCGTGGCCGGCCATCAGATCGATGTCATCAAGCAGGCCGCCTGAATCCGACCCGCTCGGCCCGTATCGGGCGCGGCTGACCGGGCTCGCCTATCGCATGCTCGGCAGCCGCAGCGACGCCGACGACGTGGTGCAGGACGCCTGGCTGCGCTTCGCCGCGGCCGACGGCGTTCACAATCCCGAGGCGTTCCTCGTCACGGTGGTGACCCGGCTCTGCCTCGACCGGCTGAAGAGCGCCCGCGCCCAGCGCGAGGTCTATGTCGGCGCATGGCTGCCCGAGCCGGTGTTCGACGAGAGCCTGTCGGCTGAAGCAGCGACCGAACTTGCCGACGATCTCTCCTTCGCCCTGATGCTTGCGCTCGACACCTTGTCACCGCTCGAGCGCGCCGCGTTCCTGCTGCACGACGTGTTCGACCGGCCGTTTGCGGAAGTCGCGCGCACGCTCGAGCGCAGCGAGGTGGCTTGCCGGCAGCTCGCGGCGCGCGCCCGGCGGACCGTGCGCGACAGCCGCCCTGACCCGGCGGCTCCGCCCGAGGGCCACGCAAGATTGCTGACGGCATTCTGCCAGGCCGCAGCCAGCGGCGACGTCTCCGCTCTGGCCGATCTGCTGCGCGAGGATGCGATCGCGATCACCGATGGCGGCGGCCGCAAGCTGGCGGCGCTGAACCCGATCAAGGGAGCCGAGAAGATCGTCCGCTTCATCATCGGCATTGCCGGCAAGAATGCCGGCAGCGAGGTCCGTGTCGAGCCGATGGTGGTCAACGGCAGCGCAGGCGCGCTGGTCCTGCTCGATGGCGAGATCGACCACACGCTCAGCCTGGCGATCGACGCCGCAACCAACCGGATCGCGGCGATCTACGTCGTCCGCAACCCCGACAAGCTGCGCCACGCGCCGCGCCGGAATTGACCGCCGGTCAGGACGCCGACGGCACCGGATAAGCGAGCGGCGTGCCGGCGAAGAACGCCTCGAGATTGGCGAGCACGCAGTCCTGCATCGCCACGTGGGATTCCAGGGTGTGGCCGCCGATATGCGGGGACAGCACGACGTTCGGCAGCGCCGTCAGTTCGTCGGGCGCGTGCGGCTCCCTGGCAAACACATCGAGCCCGGCGCCCGCGATGGACTGATCGGCAAGGGCCGCAACCAGCGCCTTCTGGTCGACGACGGAGCCGCGCGAGATATTGACGACGATCCCGCTGCTGCCGAGCCGGCGCAGGATGTCGGCATTGATGGCATGGACCGTATCAGCACCGGCGCGCACCGCGATCATCAGCACGCTGCACCAGTCGGCGAGCGCCTCGAGGCTCGGAAAATGCTGATACGGCACGTCCTGCCGTGACCGGCTGAAATAGCCGACCTCGGTTTCGAACGCGGCAACCCGCGCCGCGATCTTGCGGCCGATCTCGCCGAGGCCGTAGACGCCGACCTTGCGGCCGCGCATGCCGGCCTGCGGCCGCATCATCGGCGACGGCTTGGCGCCGATCCAGTCGCCGCTGCGGACGTAGTTGTCGGCGACCGGCAGGCGGCGGGCCGCCGCCAGCATCAGCGTCACCGCGATATCGGCAACGGAGGCGGCATTGGCGCCGGGGCTGTGGCCGACCGCAATTCCGCGCCTGTCGGCGGCGGCAAGATCGATCCCCTCATATCCGGTGCCGTAGCAGATGATCGCGCCGAGCTTCGGCAGCAGGTCCATCGCCTCACCGCCGAGCGGGGTACCGCCCGCCGTGATCATCGCCCGGATATCGCCAAGCTCCGCCGCCGAAAACACCTCGGTCAGCCGCCTGCCCGCGGCATTCAAAAGCTCGTAGCGCTCACCGAAGCGCACCAGTTCGTTTCTGGGAAAGCGCGAATAGACCAGGACCTTATCGGGCATTGTTGTTGTTTCCTGCGAGAGGCCTCACCCGGAGTCTTTTCCGTTCCGGTTGAATCGGAACGGGCTCTGGATTTTTGTTTTGACGCGTTTTCTTCACGCGAACCGGTATCCACCTCGCTCGAAAACGCTCTGGCAAAACAAAGGGGCGGAACCGGTTGCCCGATCCCGCCCCTCTTTATCTCGTCACGGCCAAAGACCTCAGCCGAGGATCGTGCCCGGCTCGACCTTCACGCCCGGGCCCATGGTGGAGGAGACCGCCACGCGCTGGATGTAGGTGCCCTTGGAACCCGCCGGCTTCGCCTTGGAGACCGCATCCGCGAGCGCCTTGACGTTCTCGACCAGCTTGTCCTCGGAGAACGAGGCCTTGCCGATGCCGGCCTGCACGATGCCGGCCTTTTCGACGCGGAACTCGACCGAGCCGCCCTTGGCGCCCTTCACGGCGTTGGTGACGTCCATGGTCACGGTGCCGATCTTCGGGTTCGGCATCATGCCGCGCGGACCGAGCACCTTACCGAGGCGGCCGACCAGCGGCATCATGTCGGGGGTGGCGATACAGCGGTCGAAATCGATCGCACCGCCCTGCACCTTCTCGACCAGGTCCTCGGCACCGACGACGTCGGCACCGGCGGCCTTGGCTTCCTCAGCCTTGGCACCGCGCGCGAACACGCCGACGCGCAGCGTGCGGCCGGTGCCGTTCGGCAGGTTGACGACGCCGCGGACCATCTGGTCGGCGTGGCGCGGATCGACGCCGAGATTGATCGCGATCTCGATCGTCTCGTCGAATTTCGACTTGGCGCGCTCCTTGACCATCTTGATGGCATCCGCGAGCGGGTAGAGCTTCTCGCGATCGACGCCCTCGCGGGCCTTCTTCAAACGCTTTCCGATTGCCATGGCCCGTTACCCCGCAACTTCCAGACCCATCGAACGGGCAGAGCCCTCGACCATCTTCATGGCCGATTCGATGGTGTCGCAATTCAAGTCCTTCATCTTCTTCTCGGCGATCTCGCGCACCTGCGCCTTGGTCACCTTGCCGGCCTTGTCGCGGCCCGGAGCTTTCGAACCGGACTGGATCTTGGCAGCCTGCTTGAGGAAGAACGACATCGGGGGCGTCTTCATCTCGAAGGTGAACGAACGATCGGCGTAGATCGTGATCACCACCGGGATTGGGGTATTCTTCTCTTCCTTCTGGGTCTGCGCGTTGAACGCCTTGCAGAACTCCATGATGTTGAGACCGCGCTGACCAAGCGCGGGGCCGATCGGGGGCGAAGGATTCGCCGCACCGGCCGGGACCTGAAGCTTCAGGTATCCGGTCACTTTCTTTGCCATTTATCACTCCTGTTGTGCCGGACGGTGCCGGCGGTTTCAGGTTCCGTGGTTCGGTTGAAGGGGCTGGCGACCGCCTCCTCCCTCCCACGGCCTCTCACTTGACGGGGGGCATATACCCCACGCCGTCCGGTCAGACCACCTTTTCGACCTGACCGAATTCCAGTTCCACGGGGGTCGCGCGGCCGAAGATCGACACCGCGACCTTTACGCGCGAGCGCGCCTCGTCGATTTCTTCCACCACGCCGGAGAACGAGGCGAACGGGCCGTCGGCCACGCGCACATTCTCGCCGATTTCGAACGACACCGACGCCTTCGGACGCTCCACGCCCTCCTGCACCTGGTGCAGAATCCGCATCGCCTCGGCTTCCGAAATCGGCATCGGCTTGTTTTCCGCGCCGAGGAAGCCGGTCACCTTCGGGGTGTTCTTGATCAAATGGAACGCCTCGTCGGTCAGCTTCATCTTCACCAGCACATAGCCCGGGAAGAACTTGCGCTCGGCGTCGATCTTGCGGCCGCGGCGCACCTCGGTGACCTTCTCGGTCGGCACCAGAATCTGCTCGAAGAGCTCTTCCAGCCCGCGCTGCTTGGCCTGCTCGCGGATCGATTCCTGAACCTTCTTCTCGAAGTTCGAGTAGGCGTGAACGATGTACCAGCGCTTGTCCATCAATTGGGTTCCCATGCTCATCAGTGGATGCCCAGGATCAGCGTGATCAGATAGCGGATGATCTGATCCGCGGCGAAAAAGAAGACCGAGGCCAGCGCCACCATCACGAACACCATGATGGTGGTGATGGTCGTCTCGCGGCGCGTCGGCCAGGTGACCTTGGCGGTCTCCGAGCGCACTTCCTGCAGGAATTTGAACGGGCTGAAAGCCATCGTGGGATCCGCGTCCGTGACCGGACGATTGTAACGTTTCAAGGAATCCGAACAGCCGACCTTACGGACCCAGCCCTCGTTTGAAGGTTGAGCCGATAAACGAGCTCGAATGTTCGGGGAATTAGGCCGCGCCGGATATCCGCCATCAAAGCGGGCCGGCTGCGAGTGCCGCGTATCTACTGCGGGACCGGCCAAACGTCAAGGTCGGCGAGGTCGCGCCCCACGAGGGCCAAGCGCGGGCCGAGCGGGCATTGATCCCTTCAGTTCAACGGCTTAGCCGGGGCGCCGGGGCACCTCCGGGACTTCCCGCCGGGGATTGGCGCCAAGAAGGAGCCCCTGTCGCGTGCGATAACGCACACCGCCCCGCTTCGTCTAGGCCAGGAGGGACTTCAGCGGCAACAGCATCGATACCCGCAATCCGACCGGCTCCCGCGGCTTCAGTTCGATGCTGCCGCCATGGCGTTTGGCAATATCCTGGGCGATCGACAGTCCCAGCCCAAAGCCGCCGCTATCCTGCCGCGCGCTATCAGCCTTGAAGAAGGGTTCGAACACCTTGTCGCGCAGCGCCGGCGGGATGCCGGGCCCGTCGTCAACCACCTCGATCTCAATCTGGTTCGAGTCCTTGGGACGGAGCGCGACCGCGACCGTGCTGCCGTGCTTGACTGCGTTCTCCACGACATTGGTGACGGCGCGCGACAGGGCGCGAGGCCGACAGGCATAGGGAAGACGCGGAGGCCCGGCGTAGGACACCGCGTGGCCCAAATCGGCGAACTCGGAACAGATGGTCTGCAGAAAGCTCGGCAGATCGATGGGCGAGACTGCCTCCGAGCGCGCATCGTCGCGAAGATACTCCAGCGTCTCGTTGATCATGCGCGTGATCTTGGCGATATCGCCCAGCATGGCCGGGCGCAGAGTATCTTCTCCGACACGCTCGGCGCGCAACCTGAGCCGCGTCAGCGGCGTCCGCAGGTCATGACTGATGGCGGCCAGCATGCGGGTGCGGTCGTCGAGCAGCGCGCGGATCCGGGTGCGCATGTCGTTCAGAGCGTCGGCGACCTGGGCGATTTCAAGCGGACCGCGCCGGCGTAGCGCCTCGGGAGCCCGCGGCGAGCGGCCGAACGAGGTGGCGGCGCTCGCGACTTCGGCCAGCGGCGCGATCACCCAGCGCACGGCATAGACCGACAGCAGCAGCATGGATATCAGCAGGATGATTGCCCCTCCGGCCGCCGGGCGGAGCAGAATGGACCAAAAGCCGCCATTGACCGCGACGTCGGCCATCAACGCGTGGCCGTTGTCGAGCTTCACGACCACCTGTGACGACGAACCTGCCGGATGGCGCAGCTCCTCCAGCAACTCAATTCCAGACTCGGCCGCCAGTTGCCGAAATGCTCTTATGGAAAACGGCCGCGTCTCTCCGGCCGTCCGCGGCACGAGTTCGCTCAAGGCGACGCGCCTGACGTCGAGACCGCCGCGCCTGGCCGCGGCCAGCAGTTCATCCGCGTCGGTTGGTGTCTTCGTGGAACGCAGCAGCTGCGCGACCTCCGAGACCCGCCCCGCAAGAAACTTCTGCGTGTCGTTGATCGAGGGAGAATCGAACAGAAAAATCACGGTCACCGCTGCGAGCGTGATGCCGATCAGTTCCGAGAGCGCGACGAGGCTCATGAGTTGCGCAGCGATGCTGCGCGGCATCAGCCGCTGCGCCCATCCCATCAGATCTGCTCGACCGCAGGCGTGAAGAGGTAACCGCCGAGCCGCACGGTCTTGATCATCGAGCGGTCCTTCGGATCCGGCTCGATCTTCTGCCTGATGCGGCTGATATGAACGTCGACGCTGCGCTCGACCGAGGCGATCAGGCCGCCGAAGGCCTGCTCGATCAGTTGCTCGCGCGACAGCACCTGCCCCGGATTGCGGCAGAACGCCAGCAGCAGATCGAACTCGGCCCCGGTCAGCGTGATGCGGACACCGGCGGGGTCATGCAGTTCGCGGGTGGTGGGGTTGATGCGCCATCCGGCGAAGGTCAAGGGACGCGGCCGCGAGCGCGACGCAGTGCCGCTCTCGACCCGGCGCAACAGTGCGCGGATGCGGGCCACCAGCTCGCGCGAATTGAACGGCTTGGTGACATAGTCGTCGGCGCCGAGTTCGAGGCCGAGGATGCGGTCGATGTCCTCGCTCCGCGCCGTCACCATGATGATGGGAATCGAGGAAGACATGCGCAGGCGCCGGCAGATGCTCAGCCCGTCCTCGCCCGGCAGCATCACGTCGAGCACGATGAGATCGAAGCTCGCGCGCTTGAGCAGCGCATCCATCTCGATGGCCGAACCGACCAGCATCGCTCTGAAGCCGTTGTCCTGGAGGACCTCGGCCAGCATGCGCGCGATATCGGCGTCGTCCTCGACGCAGAGGATGCGCGCGTTGGTGACGGGGAAAGCCACGAGGTCGTATTCCAGGATTTGCATCACGGTATTTTAGAGGCGCCGGCCTCACATGCGCAGCGTGCAAATATAGCGTTTTGTTAAGCCTGCACGTCCAAATGTGGCTCAAATAGGTCGCGCGGTTTCACGGCCTACATCTGACTTAATATCTCTTAATCCCGACCCGGGCGGCCCTGTTCTATCGTGACGTGCGATCGTTCGTGGGGTGAGCGGTCGTTCGAGGGGTGACATGAGATTAGAATTTCAGCCGGGCGTTGCGGCTGATGCGCAGGGCACGGGCCGGGCGTCGCGCGATGGCTTGCGCAATCGGTCATCCTCACTTGCCGGCGCTGCGGTTGCGATGGTGTTGTTGTCGGGCTGCGCCAGCGCTCCTATGACCCGAGGCGGATCATTGGCATCCTACGACAACCTCGCGCAATCCGACGGGCTGCTGGCGAAGTCGCTGGTTCGCGTCAACAAGGACGACGTCCTTGCCGCAAAGACCATCCATATCGTTCCTGCGACCTTCTCACAGGGCGCGTCACCTACGCTGTCGCAAGAGCAGAGGAAGCTGGTGGCCAATGCCATCGATCGTTCGCTCTGCGTCGGCCTGAGCGAGCGGCTTCAGGTCGTTGCGCTCGATCAGCCTGCGGATCTCACCGCATACGCGCGCGTCACGCAGGCGGCGCCCACTGACGAAGTCGCCGCGGGCGCTTCCAAGGTGGTCGGCATCCTGCCGACCGCGCTCGGCGCAGGCGTCCCCGTGCCGGTGCCGCGGTTGCCGGTCGGGCTCGGCAGCCTGACGGTCGAAGCCGAGGTGCGGGATCCGGCCAGTCGCCAGCAGGCGGCGATGATCTGGGCTCGCGGCGCAAATTCATTCACCAGTTCGCCGATGGTCTCGAGTGCCGGTGACGCCTACGAACTCGCTTCCTCGTTCAGTGACGACTTCAGCAAGCTCGTCGTCACCGGAGCTACGCCGTTCGGAAAGCCGCCGGACCTGCCATCGTTCGACAAGATCGGCGCGTCGTTCGGCGGCAAGCCGAAATACGCGGCCTGCGAAGCGTTCGGGCGCAATCCCGGCCTGGTCGGGATGGCCGCCGGCAAGCTCGGATTGCCGCCGGAGTGGTCGGACAAGGGAGCGCCGACGGCTGGCCAGTGATTGCGTTTGCCCTGACGCGCGCCGAAGCTTCGGATCATCCCCCTGCCCGTGTCCTAGCCGGCAAAGCTCTTTTGGACCGCCTGGTCCAGCGTAGCCCCGCCGAGATAGCGCTGGCGCAGCTCGCGCTTGAGCAGCTTGCCGCTCGGGTTCTTCGGCAGGCTGTCGACGAAGATGACCTGCTTCGGCACCTTGAAGTGGGCCATCGACGCCGCGCAATGCTTGATGACGGCCTCGGCCTCGAGGCTCGCGCCGGCCTTGACCACCACGATCGCGGTCACCGCCTCGATCCAGCGCGGATCGGGCAGCCCGACCACCGCCACCTCCGACACCGCAGGCAGCCGGTAGATCATCTCCTCGACCTCGCGGCTCGCGACGTTCTCGCCGCCGCTCTTGATCATGTCCTTCACGCGATCGACGACGGTGATGTAGCCACTGGCATCGACGGTCGCGAGATCGCCGGAATGAAACCAGCCGCCGGCGAACGCCGCTGCGGTCTTGACCGGATCGTTGTAGTAGCCGGACAACAGATGCGGCGAGCGGTGCACGATCTCGCCGACCTCCCCGACCCCGACGTCGGTCATGTCGGAATTCACCACCCGCGTCTCGACATTGATCGCGGGCTTGCCGGCTGATCCCGCCTTCGGCAGCTGGTCCGCCGGCGCCAGCACGGTTGCGAGCGGCGCGATCTCGGTCTGGCCGTAGAAGTTCCAGAACTTCACATCGGGCAGCCGGCGCTGCAATTCGAGCAGCACCTCGACCGGCATGATCGAGGCGCCGTAATAGCCCTTGCGCAGGGTCGACAGATCGGTGCCATCGAACGAAGGCGAGCGCAGCATCGCGATCCAGATCGTCGGCGGCGCGAAGAACGCGTTGATCCTGTGGGCTGAGATCAGCGCCAGGACATTGTCGGGCACCGGCTTGCCGGTAATGAGACTGGTGGCGCCGAGATAGATCGCGGGGCCCAGGAAGACGTCGAGCTGCGCGCAGTGATAGAGCGGCAGCGCATGCAGCACGGTGTCGTCGGTCGTCATGCCGCCGTCGATGATGCAGCTGACATACTGCCACATGACAGCTTCATGGGTGAGGATCGCACCCTTCGGCAGCGACTCGGTGCCGCTGGTGTAGATGATCTGCGCGGGATCGCGGCTGTCGACCGACACGTCCGGTGCCGACGCGTCGCTGTGCAGCAGGCTGTCGAGGGTCGTGATGCCTTCGGGCGCGGTGGCCGGATCCTCCCCCGGCAGCCAGATCAGGGTCTCGACCGCCGAGCCCTTGGCGGCCGCAGCGTGCGCGGTCTCCACGAAATCCGGCCCGACCGCGAGCAGTTTTGCGCCGGAATTGGCGAGGATGAAATTGATCTCGTCCGGATTGAGCATGAAGTTGATCGGCACCAGGATCGCACCGATCCGCGCCACCGCGAAGCGCAGCGCGGCGAAGCCATGCGAGTTGCGCGACAGCACCGCGACCCGGTCGCCCTTCGCGACGCCAAGCGCGAGCAATCCGCGTCCGAGCCGGTTGCAGATCGCGTCCATCTCCGCAAATGTCCAGCTCACCGCGCCGCAGATCAGCGCGGTCTTGTTGGGGTAGCGCTTGGCCGACCGGCGCAGCAGATCGCCGATGCTGTGCTCGCGGGCGCGCTGGATGGTTGCTGCGATGTCTCCGCTCATATGTCCCTCCCGAATGTGCTTGTTGTCGTTGTCTTGGCTTGGCGCCGCTGTCGCTACTGCCGTGCGGCGTAGGCGTGCTCCATGTAGGTGTGCTCGACCGAGCGATCGAGCGAGGCGATCTTTTCGAAGCCGCGCCGCCAGTCCTGCAAATGCCGGCGCGTCCACAGCACGCCGGCCTCCTTGTCGTGCCGCCTGATCGCATCGAGGATGTGGCGATGCGCCTCGACGAGGCGCGCGCCGCCCTCGGGCACGCCGCCGACGATCATCTCGGTGGTCGGAAAGAACAGCTGCGCGGCGGGCTCGCGGGCGAGCTGCAGCACGCGGTTCTGCGAAGCCTTGGCCATCAGCAGGTGGAATTCGGCATCGAGCTCGGCAAGATCAACCGGATTGCCGACCACCGCCGCGCTGCGTTCGAGATTGCCGGCAAGCTCGGCGATGTTCTCGTCGGTCGCGCGCTCCACCGCGCCTTCCACGCTCGCGACCTCCAGCGTCATCGACGTCTCGAACAATTCGCGAAACGTCACCTCGTGCAAGATCAGCGCACGCGACAGCCGGGTGGCGAGCTTGTTGTAGCGCGGCAGGCAGGCCTGCAAGCGTCGGCTGGAATCGCGGCGGATCAGCCCGCCCTCCTCGAGCACGCGAATGCCTTCGCGCACCGTCGAGCGGTTGACGCCAAACTGCGCGACCAGCTGCTGCTCGGTGCCGATCGGCTCGCCCGGCTTGATCCGGCCGTTGATGATCTCGCGTTCGATCGCGTCCGCGACCTTCTGATAGGCCGGCGCGACATCGATGCGCCGGAACAGCGGCGTGGCGGCCATCCTTGGCTCCCTCGGGCTCCCGATTGTCGTTTGTCGGACAAAGGATAGGCGAAGGCATATGGAGCGTCAAATAGGCTTTTCTGCTGTCTGAATGTCGCACCCGGCCGGCAAGAATTGACAGCGGAACCGGGCAAATCTAGCTTTGTCGGACAAACTTATAAGAACACCGAGCCGCTAAGAAAATCTGGGAGGTCCATCATCATGAAATCCATCGTCACGAGTCTGTCTGCCGCCGGCCTGATCGCAGCAGTGCTGGCGGGGCCAGCGCTCGCGCAACAGGCGCCGCTCAAGATCGGCGTGCTCACGGATTTCCAGTCGGTCTATTCGGACATCGGCGGCGCCGGGAATGTCGAGGCCACCAAGATGGCGATCGAGGAGTTCGGCGGCTCGATGTTCGGCAAGCCGATCGAGCTCGTCACCGCCGACGCCCTCAACAAGGCCGACGTCGCCGCCACCATCACCCGCAAATGGTACGAGGCTGAGAATGTCGACATGATCATCGACATGCCGACCTCGGCGACGGCGCTCGCCGGCATGGAGATGTCGAAGCAGTTCGAGAAGATCATGATCGTGACGGACGCGGCGAGCTCCGATATCACCGGCAAGTCCTGCTCGCCCTACACGCTGCATTGGACCTACGACACCTATGCCAACGCCCACACCGTCGGCAGCGCGATCGTGAAGAATGGCGGCGACAGCTGGTTCTTCATCACCGCCGACTACGTCTTCGGCCATTCGATCGAGCGCGACACCGGCGACGTGGTCCGCGCGGCCGGCGGCAAGGTGATCGGAAGCGCCCGTCATCCGCTCAACACGCCGGACTTCTCCTCGTTCCTGCTGCAGGCGCAGTCGTCGAAGGCCAAGATCGTCGGCCTCGCCAATGGCGGCGGCGATACCATCAATGCGATCAAGCAGGCCGCCGAATTCGGCATCGTCGCGGGCGGGCAGAATCTGGCCGGCATCGTGATGTTCATTTCCGACATCCACAGCCTCGGGCTGAAGCTCGCGCAGGGCCTGATCATCACCGAGGCCTACTATTGGGATCTCAACGACCGCACCCGCGCCTTCGGCAAGCGCTTCTTCGAGCGCATGAAGCGGATGCCGACGATGAATCAGGCCGCGACCTACAGCGCCACCCTGCACTACCTCAACGCGGTGAAGGCCGCCGGCACCAAGGAGACCAAGCCGGTGCTGGCGAAGATGCGCGCGACCCCGGTCCGCGACGCCTTCACCGACAACGGCGTGGTGCGCGAGGACGGCCGCATGGTGCACTCGATGTTCCTGTTCGAGGTCAAGAAGCCGGAGGAATCGAAGGCGCCGTGGGATTACTACAAGGTGCTCGCCGAGGTGCCCGGCGACCAGGCGTTCCGGCCGCTGAAGGACGGCGGCTGCCCGCTCATCAAGTGAGTGAAGACAATCATGGCCGGGGTCCGGGACCTCGGCCAACACCTTCAAATGATTAGGGAAAATCTGGCAGGAGTGGCAGGGCTCGAACCTGCGACCCCCGGTTTTGGAGACCGGGGTCACACCATTACCTGGCACCACCTGGCCTAACAATACCCCGGTATTTATCTGCAGAAACCCCTCGGTTTGCTGCCCTTGTTACCCTATGTTAGCCACTACGGGTAACATGGCTTAACGGCCCGTTGGCGTTACCCCGACGTTACCCCAGAGAGTAGGCCGCCGCCTTGCCAGTGCTCACCGCCGCAAGTATCGCGAAGTACAAGCCGCACCCCACCAAACGCCGCGAGATTTCCGACAGCAAGGCGCAAGGGCTGTACCTTGTCATTCAACCCAAACCATCCGGCAGGAAAAGTTGGGCCGTGCGGCTTCGCAGAGTAGTAAATGGCAAAATCAAAACAGCCAAGATTACTTTGGGCAGAGTTGACGACCCCGAAGTCGAGCCAACCGACGACCCGGTGCAAGGCGCGGCGCTGACCTTGCTACAGGCCCGCGCGCTTGCCAATGAGATCGACCGTAAGCGCGCCCGGGGCATTGACGTGGTCGCTGAGACCAAGGCCGAAAAAAAGCGCAACCGTACCGCTGCTGCCGATCGTGCCGCCAATTCTTTCGGGGCCATCGTTCGCGAGTTCTTCGTCGACTACCGGACCAAGCGGGATACCCGCCCCCGCCGCTGGCGCGAAGATGCGGGCGCTTTGGGGCTGCGATATCCGCCCGACAGCGATCCCGCGAAGGTAACGCCGGAAGTCATCAAGGGCGGGCTCGCCGAGAAATGGGCCGATAAGCCGATTGCGGAAATCGACAAATACGCCGTGGATATCGAAGTTGATGAAGCTCGTAAGCACGGCAGCACCGGCAGGGCGCGCAAGATGTATTCGGCGTTGAGCGTCTTGTTCAATTGGCTGCCGCTGAAATACGGTGTCGATATCAACCCGATGATCGGCACCAAGAGCAAACCGAGGACACCCGACCGTCGTAAGCGCACGTTAGACAAGGCTGAGATCAAACTCTTCTGGCAAGCCTGCGATAAAATCGGCGGAGTCTTCGGCCCGCTGTACAAGACGCTGCTGCTGACCGGGTGCCGATTGCGCGAACCGGCTGGAATGACGCGCGTCGAACTTGGCGACGGTGATTGGGAAGTCCCCCCTTCCCGCACCAAGAATAATCTGCTGTTCCTAGTGCCGCTGCCGCAACAGGCGCTTGAGATCATCAACAGCGTGCCAGCGCCGCCAGTGACGAAGAATGACGAAGCCTCTGGACATAATTTCGGGCTGGTGTTCACCACCAACGGCCGGTCGCCAGTCAGCGGCTTTAGCAAAATGAAGGAGGCACTCGACGCCGAGATGGCGAAGATCGCGGGGCAGCCGATCAAGCCTTGGCGCGTGCACGATTTGCGCCGCACCTTTTCCACCTTCTTGAACGAATCCCCGGATGACGGCGGGCTTGGTATCGCGCCGCATATCGTGGAGGCTTGTCTCAATCATATCAGCGGAGAAGCAAAGAAAGGCGTGGCTGGCACCTACAACGCGGCGAAGTACTTGTCGGAAAAGCGGGTGGCGTTGCAGCGGTGGGCCTCGCACCTACGGGATATGGTGGGCGACAAACCAACCAATGTCGTGGATCTCCCGAGCAAACCGCGGGGACGGTGATGAGAAAGCAACCCATCAAAAGTGTGAGCAAACGACACATCAAGACTGACGGCCTGTCTTTGGCCGATGTAATCGAGTTGAAAAACATTGCGTTTGAATGGGAGCGGCAGGACGCAATGTGGGAAGCTGAAAACGATTTCGGCTATACCGTGCGCTGGCCCGTCATGCCTGCGCCGATCACCGCCGTCGGACCGGTTCTTACCGAGGCGGATAGAGAAACATTGATAAAAGAAATGATCCTCGACTCACCGGGGGCAACGGGAGGTTGGGAAGAAGTTATCATTGTGCCCGGCGCCACGGTGGAGGAAAAGGCGGCGCACCTTGCCGCCCGGAAGGCGCAGATTCCGTCGCACGTATGGCCCAAGCTATTGCTTGATCTGGTTGTTGATCTCATACCCCCGCTCGAGTCGCGGCCCAAGACGTTGATCGCGCTGCTGCAGGACGAACTCGGCCTACCGAAAAATCACGAAGTGGGCTTTTGGCCAATGACGGCCGGAATGCGTGACGACCGTGGCGGGCGAGATCACGAGGCGCGGAACTGTGCCTCGGACATTGACTTGAATCACCTCGATCCACTGCTCACGCACAAGGACATAACTATACGCAGTAACGCCGCGCCGATGACGCTCAATGAGTTGCAGCGTAAGGTGAAGGCAAAGTTGGGACGCGCACCCGACAGGAAGACCTTACGCGAATGGCGCGAGAATTTAGATTATTGGAACTTAACACAGCGTCACCGGCAGGCGCAGCTCCGGGCGCGGGGCAAATGAATTTTATGCCCCATGGGGCGCAATAAACATCTGCCCCCGCCTTTTAAGGCCGCCCTGCATGGGCAAGTTTGGTACCGTTAACCACGGGACCACACACCATGCCAAAAACATCGCCGACAATCCCCGCAGATCAGCTAGTTCCCGACCCTGCCGTTGCGAAGGAGTTTTCGAGGTGTCTTATGACCCTCCACCGCTGGACGAAAGATAAGAAGCTGGAATTTCCCTCGCCGGTTAAGATCCGCAACAAGAATTATAGGTCGCGCCGCGCTTTGGAGGAATTTAAGGAGCGGATGACGCGTGAGGCCATCACCAAGCGTGCGGATGCGAAGTGATGGCAAACAAGATGAACCATGACGCCATATGGAACGCCTGTCGCGAAGCGCGGGATGCCGATGCGTCGCGAAAGGCGCGCGATGCTGCCAGAGTAAGTGCAGCGGCCCTTGCACTCGGACACTTCAAGCAAAACGAAAGCGGGCAATGGGTGTACGAGTGTCCCGACAAGCAGACATTGGCGCTGCGCAGCACCGTGAACGGCGATGTCCGTGCGTCTAGTTCTGGCGTGACGACCTGCCCTCTTGTGCCGCGGATTCAGCAATGGCTGCGCGACAATGGATTCCAGTCATGAAGGGATCCATCGCACGCAAAACCCCCGCCGTTCAAATGATGCGGTTATTTCCCGCCAGTCAGCGGGCGCATGCCACCTACATTCTCGACAAGTCCACGCACCAACGACGCGACCGCGACGGCAAGTTAGAGGTGCATTACAAGACGGTGCGCAAACCGGTCACGCTCTATCTGTGGAAGCGGCACCTGGCCGGAAAATGTCCGCTCGTTCTCAGCTTGGCCTGCGACGATAGCACGAGCGGCGTGAGTGTGGTTGATGTCGACCAATACGACATCGACGTTACTGACATCGTCAGAGCGATCAAGGGGCGCAAGCTCCCGTTCTATGTTCGGCTCTCCAAATCCGGTGGCGCACACGTTTATGCCTTTCACGAAAAGCGAATCCCGGTGGCAGAGGCGACCGCGGTTGCGGAGGGAATGGCCCGAAGCCTCAATCTCGCCAAGGTCGAGTTTTTCCCGAAGCCGCAGAACCCCGACCCCACCGTGCTGCCGAAGTCGCTGAGCATGCCCTATTTCGGCGGCGCTGGTGGTTTTATTCGCCCCGGTTCCAAGGTGGCGGACCAGATGCACGTGGAAGAGTTTCTGCGCAACGTCGCTCGCCTGACCGCCGAGCAGCGCGCCGGGTTGACTCGACTCGCCACGCCTCCGAGAAAAACATTAGCCCGCAAAAACAAGAACCATCACGTCCACGATCCGGTGCTGGCGGCCGTGATTGAGGCCGATGCGGGGAAGGGTTTATCGACTGATCCCGCTGACACCTTCCCGGATGATCCTGACCCCGAGTTGAAGATCAGGGTCGCGCTGTCCGTCATCCCCAGCGACGACTACGAGGTTTGGTTTCGCATCGGCGCAGCAATTTACGCGGCGCTCGGCGACGCCGGGTATGCCGCGTTCGACGAGTGGTCAAGGGAGTCGTCTAAGTATGAGCGGCGCGCATGCGAGCGCAAGTGGCGCGAATGCGCAAAGATGGGCTCGATCGAAGCCAGGACGATATTCTGGCACGCCGATCAGCACGACCGCGGCTGGCGCACATTATATCGGCGGCTGCTCAACCGCGAGGTGGCGGCATGAGCAAGCCATCAATCAAGTCAATCAAGCAGGCCAATGGGAAGAGCTACGAGTTGGTTTGCGCGAAGGATGTTATCATCAGGGCAAAGCAATGGGTCTGGCCCGGCCATCTCCTTCGTGGTGCGCAGGAGCTTCTCACCGGCATTCCGGGCCTTGGGAAATCGCAGACCCAAATTCATTTCATCGGTTGCGTGAGTGCTGGTCTCGCGTGGCCGGATGGTGCCAAGGCGTTGCCCCCTGCGAACGTGATCATGCTTACAGCGGAGGATGTCCTTCAAGATGAGGTGGTGCCAAGGCTGCTGGCCGCCAATGCCAACGTTGAGCGAGTGCACATTCTTAAGAAAATCAGAAAGGACGGTCAGGATCGTCAGTTTCTGCTCGGCGAGGATCTGGACATGTTGGCGCGGGCCGTTGCCGAGATCGGAGAAGTCGGCCTCATCACCATCGATCCAATCACTGCGTACATGGGGGGCAAGGTAGACAGCCACAGGACGACTGAGGTGCGCAGCCAGTTGGGTCCGCTAAAGGATTTCGCCGAGGGTCATAACATCGCGATTTCAACTATCACCCATCCGCCGAAGAGCGCGGGGCAAAAGGCCATCGACCACTTCATCGGGAGCCAAGCATTCATTGCCGCCGGACGAATTGGCCACGTGTGCGTCGGCGAGGTAGAGGAGGAAGCAGATGGCACAAAAACTCCGACCGGGCGCTATCTTTTTGCCAACGCAAAGAACAATCCTCACACCAAGATGCCAACGCTCGCCTATCGCATCGCCGAAACCGTCGTCGGCCGCGACGCTGAGACGCACGACAACATCGCTGCGCCGCATGTGGTGTGGGAAGGTGCGGTGGACATCACCGCTGATCAAGCGGTTGGCGCTGCGTCGCAAGGCGAGGGCAAGAAGAAGCAGCGCGGACAGCAGGAAAAAGTTCAGGCGTTCCTGCAGTCCATCATGAACCGCGCACAGCCGGAGCTGCTGGGTGGCGGTCCGACCGTGGATGCAAGGGTCGCAATCGCTGAAGCCGCGAAGCAGGGCATAACAGAGGAGCAGCTCAAGACCGCGCGCCAAAAGATGGGCATCAGCTCAACACAAACGCCAAATGGGTGGGTGTGGCGGGAGGAGGACTTCTGAACCGGACGGTCTCTTTAATGCCCATAGCCTCTCTGCCCTTCTGGCGGCAAATACAAACACTTAGTCGCAGGGGGGATTACCTTTCTGCCCCAGAAGGTACCTTCTGCCTCAGAAGGGCTGTTAAGTGTTTGTTTTTGTTATCAGAAGGGCAGAGGGTCTCTAAATGCTAATATGCCCCCTGCCGGACTCTTACCCCACCCCTGCTGTCCAGCCCTAACGGAGCGCTGCCCAGCGTCTTTGGCTGCCTAGCTAGCCCCACAAGCCCTGCCAATCGCGATAACGCACCCGGCGACCGCGCTACCAAGGTGCCGCGCCTCCGCAGGGGGCCGTGTCCCTGGGCCTGGCCTCCACATTTTTTGCGCCTGCATTGGCTCATGGTTCTTGGAAAATCCGCAACAAACCCATGGTTTTAAGAATATAATCCTTGTATATTGCCGGCTGGTAGCGTGCGGAAAGGCAACTAATAGTTGGCGTCTAGTTCCTTAAAATCCCATGGTCGCTCGCGGATCAGCAATGGATCATCGATCCTGCCCGGCGTCGATGGTCGCTTGGCTTGGGTGCGGCGGTTGCGCGATCTCATCGACCTGCATCTGTCCGATCTCGGTGGCGACGCCGCCGTGTCAGAGGCCGAGCGCTCGATCGTCCGTCGCTGCGCGACCCTGACTGTTGAACTCGAACGGATGGAGGTAGGCTTCGCGATTGCGGGCGAGGCACAGCCGGACCAGCTGGAGCTCTACCAGCGGACAGCCAACAGCCTCCGGAGGCTCCTCGAAAGTGTCGGCCTTGGACGCCGACCTCGCGACGTAACGCCGAGCCTGCACGAGTACATTGCGGGCAGGTCAAATTCGCGGGACGACGAGACGCACCCATGACCCCGGTGCGTCCACCGCTGACGATTCTCGACGCTGGGGCGGACGAAAAGTTGTTCGCGCCGTGGTTCAGGGATCGCGCAACGTGGAACGCGTGGTTTGCCTTGCTTGCCGCACTGTTCGGACTGCCGCTGACCGAGGAGCAGCTCGCAATCTATCGGGAATGCACCGGGCGCGACTCTCCGCCAACCGAACCAGCCAGCGAGGCCTGGCTGATTTGCGGGCGACGGGCTGGCAAGAGCTTCGTGCTGGCGCTCATCGCGGTGTATCTGGCGGCGTTTCACGACTATCGCAGATACTTCGCCCCGGGTGAGCGCGGGACGGTTCTGATCATTGCCACGGATCGAAAGCAGGCACGAACAATTTTCCGCTACATCCGCGCGCTGCTGACGGAAGTCCCGATGCTCGCAAGGCTCATCGCTCGCGAGGATCGCGAGACCCTTGATCTGAGCAATTCAGTCACGATCGAGGTGGGCACGGCATCGTTCAGGTCTGTGCGCGGGTATACCATCGTCGCCGCCCTCTGCGACGAGATGGCCTTCTGGCCGACCGACGACAGCGCCCAGCCCGACTACGAAATTCTTGACGCCTTGCGCCCAGGCATGGCGACGATTCCAAACGCGATGCTGCTCTGTGCCAGTTCCCCGTACGCGCGGCGCGGCGCGCTGTGGGATGCCCACCGGCGGCACTTTGGCAAGGATGGCGATCCGACGCTGGTCTGGCAAGCGTCCACGCGCACCATGAACCCGACCGTACCGCAACGCGTGATCGACGATGCGACGGAACGCGATTCCGCCAGTGCTGCGGCCGAGTACGGCGCACAGTTCCGCGCCGACGTCGAGTCCTTTGTTAATCGAGAAGCCGTGGAGGCTTGCGTTTCGGTTGGCGTGCTTGAGCGCCCGCCGATATCCGGCGTCACCTATTCGGCGTTCGTCGATCCGAGCGGCGGTAGTGCCGACAGCATGACGCTGGCGATCGGCCACCGGCAGGATGACGTTATCGTACTTGACGCAATTCGCGAGCGTCGGCCGCCGTTCAATCCCGAAGACGTCGTGCTTGGGTTCTCCAAACTCCTAAAAAGTTACCGTGTTTCACACGTGACCGGCGATCGATACGCAGGCGAGTGGCCACGCGAACGCTTTCGCGAACATGGGATTCTTTACAAGTTGGCGGAGAAACCAAAGTCGGATCTCTATCGAAACCTCTTGCCTGGAATCAATTCGCGAATGGTCGATTTACTCGAAGATGGGCGACTGTTTGCGCAGATCGTTGGCCTTGAGCGTCGCACTGCACGAGGAGGTCGTGACAGCATTGATCACGCACCGGGCGTGCACGACGATGTCGCCAACGCCGTAGCCGGTGTTTTCGATATGCTGATAGCCCACAAATCTGGATACAGCTCGATGTCGTGGGTCAGTGGCCTTTACGACGAATACCATGACGACAAAGGTCGTCCAGTGATCCGAACCCCGCGCGGGACGGGACGCGCTGATCGTGTCGCCTAAACGCGCTCGCCGAACCTCGCGGACGCCGTGGTGATGGCCTACCGGCCGGTCGAGCTACGGCGGCCCCGCGTGGGGTGTCTCGATGGATGTGGGACGCTTTAGGGCAACCTTTGGATTCTTCGCACCAGGGGCGCCAGCAACCGGCCTCCTGGCCCAAGTCGGGCGCCCCGTGGTGGCCACCGCCAACAGAGGCCCTTGTCGGTGCGCCAGGGGCACTTGTGCGGGCTTTCGCTGAAAATCTCCCACCGCAGCCCAAGGGCATTCCAGCGGCTCGCCTGCCCCGCAGAAAATTTCCAAAAAATCATTCAATTACAGTATGTTAGTCCCATTGCCGTGAGTGCCTGTAACACGCCAACGCCGGTTGCAGTGTTGCACGTCTTAGGATTATAGTCTCATGACCAAGACCGCCATTGCATACATCCGCGTTTCGACCGTGCGGCAGGGAAAGTCAGGCCTTGGACTCGAGGCCCAGCAAGCGGCGCTGGCCAGATTCGCTGAAGCCGAGGGCTACGACCTAATCCAGACCTTCAAGGAGGTCGAAACCGGTAAAGGTGCGGATGCCCTCGATCGCCGACCGCAACTCGCGGCGGCGCTGAAGGCGGCAAAGAAAATCAAGGCTCCGATCGTCGTTGCCAAGCTGGATCGGCTGAGCCGTGACGTTCACTTCATTAGCGGGCTGATGTCGCACAAGACGCCGTTTATCGTCGCAGAGCTGGGCGCTGACGCCGACCCGTTCATGTTGCATCTCTACGCCGCGCTGGCTGAAAAAGAGCGGGCGATGATCTCCCGACGCACTCGGGACGCGCTCGCGGCTAAAAAGGCTCAGGGCGTTAAACTGGGCGGGCTCAACGCAAGGGGCATCGCGAACCGCAACGAGGCGATGGAACGCGCCGAGCAGTTGCGTCCGATCCTGACTGAACTCGCTGGCCGGTCCGCGCGGGCCACGGCCGCGGCGCTGAATGAGCGCAAGATAGCGACTCCCACCGGCGGGAGATGGCACGCCGCTACTGTAATCCGGGTTCAGAAGCGAATTGGAGAACGGCCCCCAGCCTGTTGCGGCGCAGTTTAGTTCGTTCGCCAGCATGATCTTTTGTTTCAGTTTCGCGGCGTTGGAGATACCGCACCCTGGAGCGAACGGCGGGTCCGCGGTGTGTCGAGGGAGTGCTGGAATGATATTGGCGAGATGAAAACTGAGGATTGGAAAGCAAACAAAGCTGCCGCCGGCAATCGAGATCGTCGTTCGGCCCTGCGGCGCTCGTATAAAAGGTCGGTGATCTGTATTCGGCGGACGGTTTCACCCCTATCGGCGCCGAAATGTTGGAAGCCGATGACCGAGGGTCAAAGTTCGGCGCTTATTCACAGCTCCGTTCCTTCTCGGCATCGCTGCCGTTACACCGACATTGGCTTTTCCGGTTCCGGCGCTTGGGTGATAAGATGACAGCCCGTGGCGAAGGAAGCGAGGAATGGCGCCGTGCGCGGCGATACGTCGAATACGAGCCCATAACGTGGTGCAATCGATGAGCACGCCAGATCTGCCAGAGACGCACTACACCCGAAGCGGTGACTTGAACATTGCCTACCAGGTAATGGGCGACGGGCCGATCGATCTGATCTTCGTCCCCGGAATGATCACGCATCTCGAATTCATGCATGAGCTTCCCGGCTACACCGATTTTCTCCGGCGCCTCGCCGCTTTCGCGCGAGTCATTACCTTCGACAAGAGCGGTCAAGGTCTGTCCGATCGGTATCTCGGCATGCCGTCCTTCGAGCAGCGCGTCGACGACCTACGCGCCGTCATGGAGGCAGTCGGATCGAGGCGGGCGGTCCTGCTAGGCTGCTCTGAGGGCGGGCCGATCTCCATGGTCTTTGCTGCAACCTTTCCCGAACGGGTCTCCCAGCTAGTTCTGTTCGGCAGCTTCGCGCGATTTAGCAGCGCCCCGGGCTACTCATTCAGACCCTCGGGAGATGAGATAGTGGGCCGCGTAGACGGCGTTTGGACAGCCGGCTGGGGCACCGGCGTAACCGTCCGCCACTTTCTTCCGAGCCATGCGGATGATCCCGATGTTGCCCGACAGTACGCCAAGCTGGAGCGCTTGGCCTTCAGCCCCGGTGCTCTCAAGATCGCGGCTCGGTACAACATTGAAATCGATGTGCGGACCATCCTTCCTGCGATCCGCGTGCCGACTCTGGTGCTGCACCGTCAAGCCGACGTCATGTCGATCGAGAACGGCAAGTTCTTGGCGTCACAGATTCCCGGCGCCAAATTCTTGGCTTATGCGGATTGTAGCGATCATCTCATCTTTCCAGGCGACCGACCGCGCCTGTGCGGCGACATCGAGGAGTTCGTCACCGGGCACCGAGAGGCGACCGCGCCGGATTTCGACCGGGTGCTGGCGACCGTCTTGTTTGCCGATATCGTCGATTCAACACGGCGGGCGGCGGAAATGGGCGATCACGCGTGGCGTCGGATGCTCGACGAACACGACGAAGCGGCCCAGCGCATCGTGGTCCAGCATCGGGGAAATCTCGTTAAGACGACCGGCGACGGAATCCTCGCTACCTTCGATGGCCCCGGACGCGCGATCCGTTGCGCGCTGGCATTCGAAGCTGCAACGAGGCGCTTGGGCTTGCCAGTGCGAGCTGGCCTTCACACCGGCGAAATCGAACTACGCGATGGCGATATCGGAGGCATCGCAGTCCATGCGGCCGCCCGAGTCATGGCACAAGCGGGGCCGGACGAAGTTCTTGTCTCGCGAGTGGTTACAGACCTCGTCGCGGGTGCCGGACTGAGATTCTCCGATCGCGGAGCTCACGAGCTCAAGGGCCTGCCCGGACGCTGGGACCTCTTCGCGGCGAGCGCATAGAAAAATATCACCTCTGAATTTATCCCCACCGAGGACAAGATACCGATAAGACATCATTTAGCGTATCCCCCGGCTCGTCGAACACTGTACCGACCAAGGCCCTGCCTGAGGTCGACGACCGGCATGGCCCTGATGGCCCAAGGCAGCGCGCGCGAGTAGCATGAGCCGCGATCGACACGGTGACCGATCCTGCAGCCAGCCCAGACGATCAAGCCAACCGCAAGCGCAAGCTCATCAAGGGGCCTGAGGAATTTCAGAAGGTGCGCCGTGATCGAAACCGGAAATGAGCAATGGACGCGGCCGGCTGGTCGATATTGGGCTGATGGCGAAGCACTCGATTCGAGGTCCGCTATGAACCGATCCTCGCCAAAAGGTGAACTGTAGACGCACTACCAGCGCCTTTGCCCGGTCGAATGAAAGGCGAGGACGGTGACAACGCCCAATAGCGCAGCCCCGACCCAAAAGTGCTCAGCGATCATAATATCCGCCCCTCTCTTTACCATTTGGGAAGGCACAACACGTGCCAAGGAGGGTTAGCCGGCATCCGGGTTTCATGACGGTCCAGCCGATTGACGCGGCGAGAGCCCATACCTGCGTCTGCATTGGATGGCCTCCTTCGCATGAAACGAAGAGGCCGCTGGCGCTGGACAGCGGTTTCCCGGCCCGGATTGAAGATTTCTTGGTGGCAAAATCCTGCCCCGGGTCTTGCGCTTATCAAGCGCTAGTGCGGCGCCGTTGTGGAGTCGAAATGCTGGTTGCACTTAAGGGAACAAGTGTGACGTTGCGAGAGCGACACACCCCAGTGCGTTCGTCACGGCTTCCGACCCTGCATAAGCCTCACCACGGCCGACGCTACCAAAGCAAAAACGACGACAACGGCAAGCGCTTCAACGGACCATGTGCTCAAAACCTCCAACATCGGGCTGAGTCTCTCATCTGGCTATGCCGCCCTCCGTCAATTTAACCCATCAAAACGACTGCCCTCTGCGACAAATCGCATCGAGCGTCGCACGGCCACTCGTACCGTGTGTTTTGCTCGGGCCGATCCCGACAGCAAGCCTATAGAGAGCGCGTGAGAGCCTTGGCGACGACGTTGCCGGACGACACCCGCGGTGCGCCTGGCGCCAGATCAGACGGCGGCTGCGCCGAGCCAGCCCGATCGTACGGGGGCGTCTCGTTGCTGAACACGCGCGTAGGAACGTTCTCGAGCGTCGTAATGGTCGCAGCGATAAGCGCAATCGCGAGCGCGACCACAAATACGATCAAAGCAGTTCGGCGATTGGCCAGTGCAATGCACTCCAACGCAGACCGATTCAACGCCATCAAGCGTAGGCCTTACTGCAACTTCTTTTCGATCTCGAAGGTGAACTTGAGCTGCATCACAGGGCCCTTGTCGTCTCGGACCTCTATCGCCATGCGGTGGTTGTGTACGCGCTGAGACTGATACACGACGTCCCGGACCATATCTGCCACCGACTTAGCAGCCTCCATTTGCGCCGCCTGCATGCTGTTGAGTTCCAAGCCCTCCTCATCGGGGGCCAACTCCTCACCGTCGCGCAGATCAAAATAATAGCGCGTCATGCTTCGCCTTCCTGCGTTACTTTGTCAAAGCAGGCAGGCAGAACAGGTTCCTGACGCGAGGCTAATGCCTTTTAGGGGCTGGAACCGTCTCTATCGCTATCATGTCAGCATCCCGAAGTGTCACGCGCCGCCCGGTTGCAGCGGCGATTTTTCGAGCCACCATTCTCGCGGTTTCATCGTCGGCAAGGTCGAGAGCGAACACTTCCCGAGTCTTAATGTCGGGACTTACAACGTCTCTGATGATGGGACGCTGGTTCGTCCGCTTCACTTCGGGCTCTGCAGGCCGGCGGAGGAAAGCCATTCGCCTATATGTGAGGCGGTCTCCATCTGCCGGGCCTTTTTGAGCGCCGCCTCCTTGGCCGCGCCAACGGGCAGTTCGGTGGCCATCGCCCGCAGGCGCTGTCCTTCGTCACACAGACGTTCTTGAAGGGGTTGGTCTTGTTTGAAACGCCGCCGCTTGATGACCATGGGACGCTCCTTTCCCGTTCGAGGAAGGCGGGAGCGCTAACCGGGCGGTCTCATCACCGATAAAAGCCACTGATCCGGGCGGTGATAAAGGCTAACGCCCGCCCCTTGGCTGCAGTTCCAAAGGAACTTCGTTCACGGCTACGTGTCCCCGCCGCGGTGTCGCGAGTTGCATGGGATCGATCCCTCGGACGTTCGGGATGGCTAGTCATTTGGTCTATTGTCTGTGGTGATTGCTGACACGTCGCACCGTTCGCAGAACAGATCGATGCTAGCGAGATTGCTAGGCTGATTCACGACTTTAAAGCCTCGTGGAAGCTGCTCCACCATGGTTGTCTGGCCCGGCTCATCAAGTTCGGCCAAGTTGGCGACGCCGGTAAGCCCACAACGCGGGCACTTTAAATAAGCCTTGAAGTGATCCCTCGAGGTCATCCGCCAAATATGCGGTTCGAGGCATAGATTTTCCAGCCCGGACCCGCCATCGCCTCATGCCGCGATTGCTAGCGACTCCCATTAACCGTGCCCATCTTGGGGGGCGCGTCTACCGATCGAATGATAGAGCCTCGCTTGCCACAGACCGTGCAAATGACCGCGGCTCGAGATCTGACAGCCGCATCTCGTCCGGCCATCTCGCCGCGTCCATCTGGATGTTATGCGAGCACCGATAGCCTTTGCAAAAGACGATGATGCGCGTGGCGCCCGTTTCGCGCATTCGCCGAACGTGATCTTGATGGGGTAGTCGCTCATGGGGCCGACCACAGCCGCTTCGCGTGCCGACGGCAATCCCACGAAGCCTAGCGGGCCGCTATCGGTCCATCCACCATCCTCGGTCAAGGCAATCCGCCCGCAGCTATATCGCGCTAAAAATAAAACCCATGAGCAACAGCGCCAGCAGAACAGTTGCTCCTGCTATCTTTAGCACTTTGCCTGGTACTCGCAGCTTTGCGGGCTGGTTCATAGCTTGTCAGCCCGGGAACTGCGGCTGAATAAGCGATGCGATCATCATGGCCGCGATCAGAAACGCTGGCCCGCAGCTGACCAAAGCAGCTAGCCAAAGCTCCGAATCGCGAAACATCTCGTAATCGTCTTGCATGGCTCGGTTCTCCAACAGGTCGAATTATCAACGGAGGGATCTGGAGGGCGTTCCGCGGCCCGTTGCTACAGTTTGACTTGAGTTGTTGGCGGAACCTGTAGCGAGCGAAAAAATTGACTCGTCAGGGAGATTCCTATGACACAAAAAAATCGGACGTCACCTCGGCACGCAAGCGATATCGAGAAAACGCCAGTATTTGATCGAGCTGGTGTTGCGCCGAAAATCTGAGCGACGGTTCAGATGAGGCACTCGTTCGGCATTCCGCCCGCTGGTGACGATCGCGTCAGGAGAAAAGCGCGATTACGGGTCCTTGAGAACGACTCCTGAGTTTGGGATTTTCAGAGCGTCGAAAACACTGGACTGAACGGGTAACCTCGCTTCAACAGCGTAGCCCGGTGCGTCAAGATGGCGCCTCACGGCCTCTTCCGCATCTTGCCTGCCTGACACTCGAGAATAATAGGTCCGCGACGCTTCGAGATCACCAAACGAGCGTGATCTCACGTTGACCGCCCAGCCACTCGACATAAAACCTCCTAGGTTGACCGCCTCAAGCCCTTTCTCGGGCTCAATTGCCACCTCTCTCACGCAGCGGTGACGGAGCAGCGCCGCGCCTCGAAGACCATGCTGGCCCGATCGGCTAAATTCTATTCCTCGTAAAGGGGTTTGTTCCTAGCGGCTGCGCTGCGCACTTCCGCCCCGTCAGGTCTGCAGAAGCGTTGAAATAGTCGAGTCGAGGCCGCCAATCTTGCGGCGATCTGAAGCCAGGCTGTTAAAACCGTGACCACCCGGAGCCTGCTGGGCACCTGGTCTGGAGGGCGCGGGAGCACCAGGAGCGCCCGATCAGAACGCCACAGGAACCCAATTTTCGCAGAATGGTTTGCTCCTCAAGTGAACCCCTACGGAGGAAGCTATGGGCTTTTTTACAAAAGACATCAAAACCCTTGATGATCTCTTCGTCCACACGCTGCGGGACATCTATTACGCGGAGCAGCAGATAGCCAAGAACCTCCCCGACATGCTCGAGAAGGCGACCGACCAGTCCCTGAAGAACGGTCTTGAAACTCACCTCGCCGAGACCAAGGGCCAGATCGCCCGGCTTGAAAAGGTCTTCCAGATGCATGGCGTCGAAGCCAAGGGCGTCAACTGCCCCGCCATCGACGGCATCCTGAAGGAAGCCAGCGAAGTTGCCGGCGACGTTGACGATAAGAGCGTGCTGGACGCCGCGCTAATCGCGGCCGCCCAGGCCGTCGAACACTATGAAATCACGCGTTACGGCACCCTGATCGCATGGGCGAACATGCTTGGCCGCAGCGACTGCGCCTCCGTCCTGCAGCAGAATCTCGACGAGGAAAAAGCAACGGACAGCAAGCTGAACACGATGGCGCTGAAGAGCGTGAACCGCAAGGCAGCGTAGTAAAGCGTGTGAGAGGGAGAGCAAGGGCTGCCCGGCCCGGTCGGGCAGCCCTTCGTTTTGTAAGTAACGAGCGTATTAAGAACTTTTGCAGCTTGTCGCGGCGGCGATGGTCGCGGCGAACGTGAATGCACGAGGCTTCGCAATATTTACCATCGCGTCCATTGCGTAGTGGGGAGACGGCGTGCTCGAAGGCAAGTCGTCTCTTGTGATCCAGAATGCGTTCCTTCTATTGGTCAACACTGGGAGTCTGGCGCTGGCTACCCCGGGCCGAGAAAGAGGCAAAATGCACCGGTCACAAACGGGCGCGCTCATTGGTAAAGATTGAGAGGGGGCATGCCGCCCGCATATCGGACCGATCTCCACCCGCGTGGGAGGCAAGGCGGAAGCTTCGCCGGCGAAAGCAGCGCCAAGCAAAAACGCCAGCGCGCTGCGGCGCATGTTGCGAAGCTTCGGGCCGCCAACCTCCGCGGCCTAACGCGTCGTTAGATGCTCCCGCACCACATTTGCCCCGGTCCGGCCAGTTTCTTGCAGCCGCTCAAGAGTTTCGGTGCCGATATCGTTAACTTCCGCCTTAAGCGTGTCGGAGGCTTCGCGCACGCTTTGGGTTACCGCTTCCGCACGCGCATTCAGGTCCTCTTTGACGCTGTCGCTGAGCTCTCCGGCCCATTTGTTTTCGAATTCTGACCCACTGAAGGCGCCGGCAACCGCCGCTCCGACCGTCAAACCTATTGCGCCGATCAGAAGCGGTTGTCGCTCGAGCAGCGCCGAGAAGGACGATTGGACCTGTGCGATCGTCTCCTTTCGCGGCAGCGCATCGCCGAGCTTGCCCAAGTTTTCCTGTGCAAAGGTAACGCCTTCATCTAACCCTTGCTTGACCGCATCCGCGGCGCTCGACATGGCAGCCGACGCCGTGCTTTTCGCATGGCGCACGGTGTCGCCCAAGTGTTGTGATAATCCATTTTCCGTTTCCGGAGCGGTCGGCGGACTGCTCGTGAATTTTGACGCGCTCGGCCGCAGATTGGCTCCAATATCGGCGAGCGGTGCTGTTGCCCCACTCACCGATTTTGCCGCGTTCTTCAGCGTCTCGTTACCCAACAAGAGCCATATCGCGCCTCCGCCGATCAGCGCGGCGGCAAGCGGATTTTCCCGAACCGCGTCCCTCAGATTGTCCAGAAAACCTGTTTGCGTGCCGCTCATCTCACCATTTCCTTCACACTAATCTTGTCCTTCTCTAGCTGACGCATCGTTTCGCGAGGCGCCAAGCTGCGGGCGTCCAGGCGGTTCATGCCGACGGCGAACAACACGCCGGCAACCGCTGCCGCAACGATCGTTGAGATAAGGTATGAACCCGGCTGCGACCAGCCGGCCGCGATCAAGGCCGCTGACAGCGCAAAAAGCGCCATGACGAGCGCGGGAATGACCAGAACGGCGCCCGCAGCAAAGAAGCCTAAAGCGCCGCCGATCTGCTGCACCTTCTCGCCGGCTTCGGCCTTGGCGAGATCAATCTCATTCTGGAAGAGCTTGGCGAACTGTGAAAGCGCGTCGCCGAGGAGGGTCGAAATCGCCCGAAGATCGGATTGAGTGTTCATGATGCATCCTCACCGCCCGATGATGTCTGGCTCCCTGACGCTTTGAAGAAGCGTATTGCGGCGAAGCCTGCGAGCACCGATAATCCGAGAAAGGCGGCTGGCTGCCGTTTCGCGAAGTCGGATGCCCCGTCCACGAGATCGCGAAAAGTTCCATTGCGGATTTTCTCGGCAGCGTCTTCGACGTAGTTGGCGGCGGAATTGATGCCGCGCGCGGCAAATGGCGCGTCGCTTTCGAAAGCATGACCGGCTTGCCGAATGTTTCCGACGAGCCGAGTCACGAAATCTGCTCCGGAGCGCTGCTGCTCCTCGGCTTTGTCCTGGAAGCGATCCGCGGCTCCCTCCGCCACGTCTTTTGCCGCATCAGCCGCCTCCTTGAACTTGTCACGCGCGGCCTCAGTTGAGGCCCGCAGCGCATCGCCCGCGCGTTGCTTGACGTCGGCGCCTGCTTCGGCGATCTGGTCCTTCAGAGTGTTTGAGGAGGCCGAGTCCTGCGTCTGAGAAGAAGCGGCTTGCCGAACATGGGTATCAAATTCGCTCATGACGATTTCTCTTCGGTTCGAGAGGGATTGAATGCCGCCGTCACCATGTCGTCGGCTGCTTCCTTCAGTCTTTCGGACAAATCCCGGGTCATCCGGCTGGCGTGTTTGCCGAGATCCGCATCCGAGACGCTCTTGGCAGCGGCATCGGCAGCCGACAGTACCGCGTCCTTGGCCGTCTCGAATCCCGACTGAGCTGCCTTGCCTGCCGCACGTTTGACACCATCGCTCGCCTCGCCGATTGCAGAGGCTTCAGCCCTTGTGTTGGGAAGAGAGGCCGCAACAAACGCTCCGATCGCGACCCCCAAACCGGCGATTAAGGCCGCGTTGTCGTGGAAGACCTGACGCACGGATTCCGGGCTAGCGGTCACCTTTTCGCGCGCTGCGGAACGGGCTCGATCGATGCTATCTTTTGCCGCGTCCGAGGCGGTATCGATGCCTGCCTTCACTCGATCGACAGTCTGGGCTACCCGGTCTTTCAGGTCGCCGGCAAGCCCGGTCGCCGTAGCTTGGGCTTCGCTCGCCAGGTCGGCGGCCTTTCGCCCCATCGCGGATATCCCATCCACCGTATCTCTCCCGACGGATTGAGCGCGTTCGGCGGCCTCATCTCCTAATTCCTTGGCCTTTTCGATCGTTGGCGTCGCGCTCTCAAGGGCTCGGATGCGAACGCTCTTCGACGTCAGCGCAAGGCCGGCACCGATCATCAGAAGGGGAAGTGGAAAGCCCCGAGCCAGCCGCAGGACAGGCACCGCAACCGCAGTCCCCGCGGCGATTGTCTGCATCGGGTTTTCCATGGCTTGCTGCTTCAGCAAGTCGAGCCAGCCTTGGGCTTTTCGGCCGACGAAATCGGAGACTTCTGACTTGATCCCCTCCGGAGAGACCTTGTAGCGCAAGTCTTCTGCTGTATCGGTGATCTGCTCTCTTAACCGATCGACGGTCGCCGAGAGCTGCGCGCGGCTCCGCTCGGACTCGCGCCTCAATTCCTCAACGGATCTTGTCATGGCTGTCACCGATCTATCGTTCTTGTTTAAAAGCGAACTCACGCTTTGTTGAATCGTTCCTGCGAGAGGCGGCAGTTTACTGGAGTGCGCTTGTCAGGCTTGGTCGCTCGGCGAAAAGACTTCTCGGAGCGGAGGCACCATCCGTCCCAGATAAATGGAAATGAGCGATAGAGAGCGCGTTGTGACAAAATGCGCTCGGCCCGAGTCTCGCGAAACGCTATCGCGTGAATATCAGCGTTGGTCTCGGCATTGCATTCGATTCCGCGCGTATTACCTGCGCTAAAGAAATTCTCTTCGAGGCAGTGATAGACGAACGACGCCGCTCTCTGGGAATTTCACGCTTCCAGCTTGCTGTACGGGGTCAATCCACTTGTGCCATTCGGCAAACGCCGACTTATGTGGCGAAAGCCCGCCGTTGTGCTGCCATCTTGGCGAACAGTTCTTCCTCGGTCTTATTGGTCGCCGGCTTGCTGATCAGCTCGCGCTCTTCGGCCTCGACACGAAGTGTTCTAAGCGTGCTTGCATGTCCTTCAGGGACCGCTTCGGTTTGTGGGATTACAGAGAGCTACGGATTCCAATAGCCCTATAACAAATGATTAGGGCATAGCGCCTCCTCTTCGGACGATGGGTTAAGTATCACCGTCGTCGCGGATCGCATCAGATGAGAGCAACCCATGTGAATCGAAGTGGTAATATTACCACTTTTTCTCAGCCTTGCGGCGAGAGATCCGGTTCTTGCTTGTCTCGTCTCCGGATTCGGTATGCGATTAGATTGACCAATCTCCGTGGTACTACGAGCTGAAATAGCAGGCACCACCATGACAGGACCAGGACCAGCCTATTCCGTCTTCGTCGTTGAAGACGAGACGATGATCAGGATACTGCTTGCAGAAATGCTCGAGGTGCTTGGTCACACCGTCGCCGCCGAGGCAGGCCATCTCGAACAGGCAATTGAGCTGGCGAACCGCACCGAGTTCGATTTTGCCGTCTTGGACATAAATCTTGACGGCAGATTAAGTACACCGGTGGCCGAGATCCTCAGATCGCGTAAGCTACCCTTCATCTTCTCGACCGGTTACGGCGCGAGCGGAATTCCACCCGACTTTGCCGACGTTCCTTCACTCCAGAAGCCCTTCACTATCGAGACGCTGGGCCGCACCATTCATGAGCTCATGGGTGACGAGAGCCAGCGCTAGGACCTTGGTAGGACTTCGGAGGTGTAACTTCCAGAGGAGAAGATACACCCACCAATCGCCGATCCAGGTGATCATTCGCCAATCGAAACTGCGCTAGCTGGCTCCCCCGGAAGCGTCCCTGCTCACCGCAGGCCGCAATGAAAAAGGCCGCCAACTGAGGCGGCCTCTGATTGAGTGGCCCCAGCAAACCTTGGGGGCCTGTGTAAAGGCTGGTTGCTGGGGCCATCTAGCGGCCCGCCCGATGCATACGGGCCGATCTAGCCGTCAGTCTGCGAAGAACGCAAACGCCATGATTGCTATAGGACTAAAACCCAGGGTCACAGCGCAGATTCGGAAAAATAGGTCATTAGGCATGACACAACCCCACGTAGAGGGTTAGCCTACGCCTGGAAGACTCGGCAACCTAGTGCAGTTTGTGCCAAGCCGGAAGTTGGTTCAGTGTCAGGCACTTCGTGCGCTCACCCCCCGGATAGCTTTTTCGGCTACATCCTAAAGAGGACAATCAGGATCAGCACGGAAAGTGCGATTGAGGCGCAACCGGCTATCATTATCCAGTCCAGCTTCATGCTGTGAGTGCTGAGACCATGGCGCACCGCGATGTTGATTTGGGTCAAGGCTTTTTAAATTTGGCCTCCCGGATCCTTCGTGGAGCCATAGGGCCTGGCCGCGCATAGGAACGCCGCGGCGCGCGATCCGTTATCGCTTCGAATTTCGATGGAGCGATCAATGAACACGACGCGACCCTGCGTCGGCGACAACGGCAAGGTCTCGATGTGATGCCGATCGAGCCTCCCGAGATCCCACCATCAACGCCGGGCACGCCGAGCGAACCGCCGCCGGGCATTCCGCCGGGAAATCCGCAGCCTGAGATTCCAGCGCCGGTGCGCGAACCCGGTGAACCGCCGCGACCGGACGAGTTGCCCGGCAACACGCCCGACGAATTACCGGTGCGTGGACCGCCGGGACCATCCGGTCCACCACCTGCGACAGATCGACTGCGATGCGGTCGATGGGCAACTAAAACGCAGCGCCTTCAGCTGTGCCGATTTGGCGGCGGAGGCGGATTTTCGTACTGGTCTAGTATCGACCGCGCGATTGCTACAGCCTCTTTCGCCACGATCGCGAGGACGATCGGTTCACGGTCACCCAACTCGATTGTGAGAACAGTTGGCTTGCGAGAGCCATCTGCAACGAGTCCCGGACAGGTCGGGCTACCTGTGACGAGCCCGACCGCCAGTGTCCTGACACCCAGATGGCGTTGGATTGCGTGACCACTGCCGCTCTTCCTCTTTCAACCACTTATAATGCCGGCCGAGAAGGATCCTCCGCCTCCACCTGTATCGAAGGCGCCAACCAGGAGACCGATGCCGAACCGATCTTTTTGAGAGATCTGTGCTGCAAATGCACCCGTGTTGCGATTGATGGCGTAGCTGTTGCTTCCACTTTCAGAGGACTGGTGAGACGCAGCCGCCGCGCCACGACGAACCCGGCCGTTCTTCGGCGCCCTCGTACTAGGACGTGGACTCATTAGCGCCGAGCCATAGCCTGATTGACGCGAGTTGGACGAAGGCGAGGCAATTGGCGGCAAGCGCGTCGCCACACGACGACATTGTTTGATCCTGTTGAAGAACCGTTCGACCTGGTTGCGAGCGCGGTAGAGATAGGGGCTGAAGCAGATCGGATCGCTGCGATTGCTTTTCGGCGGGATGTTGGCCCATGCGCCTTTCTTGATCGCAAGTTCTCTAATCCAATCGGCATCGTAGCCACGGTCCGCCAGCAGCATCGATCCAGGCGTCATGCGAGACAGGAGTTTTCCGGCAAGCCGATTGTCGTGGGCTTCACCAGGCGTCAGCGCAAGTGGCACAGCCCCCAGTTTGGGAGTTTGAATCACAATTCGCAGCGCTGGCTCAATGTGAGCTTCCCGCCCAGGGATTTGGACGCTATCCGCCTGGCAGCAGACCTAATATGCTCATATTGAGTTTTGTCGAGTTTGACCCATTCTCCGACATCACCCTTCCGGCACCCCGGCTATGCGCATGCCCTCACAGAGGCGCTCTTGTCCAGCGAGATAAATCGGATTGTCGCTTATTTTGGCGGCGCGCAAGCGGCGGATGGTAAAGCCTGGGTTGAGCGCAAATCCCGATTTCGCAGCGGTTCGCGCCTCATACAGCGCGCCGAGCAAGCCCAAGGCAGCGGCGAGCGAAAAATAGGCGAGAGGATGAGTGCGGTTGGCCTCAATGCTTCGTCGTAGCCAATCGACGGCTTCGGCATCCGCGCCGAGCTGTAACTTGGCCACGCCCACAAAACGCATCAACCGGTAGGCACCGATATCGCGAGGGGACAGACGGAAAGCTTCGAGCACATGGCCTTCGGTCTCGCTGGGGCGACCCATATAGAGTTTGGCTAAACCAATAGCGCCATGAGCATAGGCAAGATTGCGATTGAGCGTTAATGCTTGCTCACATTCGGCAATCCCTTGCGCAGCGCGGTTTGTTACAATGTAGATGAGAGCCAGGATCATGTGTGCCCCTGCAGCGTCGGGGGCAAGTGAAAGTGCTTTGATCGCGTTCGCTTCGGCTGCCGAAAGGAGCGCGGCTCGTTCGTCCGTTAACAGGTCGGCCCCCATTGTCAGATCGATGTTTGCCATGCCGATCATCGCTCCGATCGCTCCGATACCTCGGGGATCGATCGCCAAGGCACGTTCAAAAAAGCCACGCGCCTGGGTAAAGTGCTCACGGGTCGTCGGCCCCTTATAGAAGCAAGCAGTCCCCTGAAAGCACAGGTCTATCGCATCGGGATGCGCCGAACGCTCCGCTTGTCGTGCCTCGGCTACAACGAGTTGGGCACCTAACGAGTGGGCGATCCTCGATACGATTTCATCCTGCATATCGAAAAGATCGGCGACAGCCTTTTCGAAGCGATCGGCCCAAAGATGTTTGCGGCTTTCGGCATCGATGAGCTGCACGTTCACTCGAAGCCGCTTGCCGCTGCGCTGCATCGAACCTTCAAGCACGTAGCGGACGTTCAACTCGCGGCCGACTTGCCGTACGTCGATTGCTTTGCCCTTGTACGAGAACGCACTGTTTCGGGCGATTACGAACAAACCGCCGATGCGCGACAAGTCCGTTGTTAAGTTCTCGGTTACACCATCGACGAAATAGTCTTGTTCGGGATCGCTGCTGAGGTTGGCAAAGGGCAATACAACTATGGAGAAACGAGGTGGCGAAGGTGACGATTGCGCTGTTTCGCCGCTTTGCGCCGAGCCGGCTGACGCAAATACTGGCATTTGCGCTTCCCGCACTGTGCCAACGAAGCGGAAGCCCTTGCGCGGCAATGTTTTTATTAGACGCTGCTTCTCGCCCGTGTCGCCGATTGCGCTCCGAGCGGCATTCAGGCGGGTCGTCAGCGCAGCATCGGAAACCACGCGTCCATTCCAAACGGCGTTGATAAGCTCGTCCTTGGTAACGACGCGCTCCCTGTTGCGGATCAGGTAATCGAGCAGGTCAAAAACCTGTGGCGTGACGGAGACAACGTCGCCCCCCCGCTGCAGCTCGCGCAGGCTGATGTCGAATGTGTATTCCTCGAACAGATACCGCAAGCTGCCAATTCCTTGGGTGGCCGCCGATCGTCCAGCATTTGCAACATTCTAAATGATTGGGCGAAGTAAGGCGATGTCGCTTGTTGGCCCTTCAGCGACCTGGGGAGATGTCCGCTTTATCGCCGCTGTTGGGGGTAGAGCGGACATCGGGCGGCCAGCCGCTTTATGAGTACACGGCCTAGCGGTGCGAGAAGACCGCGCGTGGCGGTACATCGGGCACGTCGGCATTGGCCTCAGCCTACACGGCACGCGCTCTAGGTTGAAGACTGCGAAGTCGCCCTTCCCCGACAAGGTAAAGGAAGAGCACGCCACCACCTGGGTCCGGCCGTCTCTGGTCGCTGAAGTGAAATTCGCGGAATGGACGAAGAACAGCGAGCTTCGCCAGCCCGTCTATCTAGGTCTCCTTCCAAGGTCCAGCCCAACCGTCACCCGCGCTCGGCGACGCGCTCAATGCCGGTTACCGCTATCTCGAGGTGAAGTGCCTTGGCTGCGAGTCGCATCAGACCGTCGCGCTCGATATCGTCAGGCGACCTAAGTGGACGCCGATCCACGAGCTGGAGCGGTACATGCGATGCAAGGAATGCTCGCGCCAACAAGGTCCCCCCTACAAGCGCAGTCACCTGGTGGCATTGCGAACCAGCAAGATTTCCGCCATGCACCCACCGTCAACGTGGTGGCCGGAAGCGCGCTGACGATAGCGGCTTCGCGAAGTTAGTTGGGTCCGAAGATCATACCAGCATCGTGCCTACACAGCTGTCCAGCCCTATCGAGGTGGCAACGGCCACACCTGTACTGGCATCGAACGGTCCTTTAAAATCAATGAAGCAAAACGAAGAGGCCGCGGGCGCTGGACCGCGACCTCTTGGACCCGATCTCAAATGAACGTCTTGGAAATAAAATCGCCGCCGAAGGTCCACCGTTGTTAGACAACGAATTCGCAGCACAGTGAAGTCAAAACACTTTCCATACTTGTGGAACTATCGTGACGTGGCGAGGACGACACACTTTCTTTCTTCGAGCTTCTCAACAGCCATCATCACTGCGGGTGCTACCGCTCCGGCACGACGTTTGATAGCGAAAATCCTGCTGGCCTTCGATTTCCTCGCCATGGATGCCAACGACCTGAGGGATCTGCCGCTGTCGATGCGCAAGACGAACCTGCAGCGGCTCCTTGCGCGCCGGCCAGAGGGCATCTTCCTGTCGGACTATGAGCAAGGGGAAATCGGCCCGAAACTTTTCCGCAAGGCCTGCGAGTTCGGCTTTGAGGGGCTGGTATCCAAGCCATCGGATCGGCCCTATCGAGGCGGCCGGTGCACACACTGATGGATTAAGGCGAAGAACAGGACGCATCCGGCGATGCATCGTGTAGCTTTGGCGAAGGCCCGATAAGTGTTCAAGTTGGACACTAATCGTCCTCCTGCGGCCTTTCTAGGGATGGTTACTTTCCCCAAACCGGTTATATTGGATCACAGATTCAACCTTTAGCATCGTCGGTCCCATCCCCATGCTGACCGCTTTTGTCTTCCTCGTGCTGGTTGCGCTGGCCGCTCTCTCCGTGCGCTGGGCTTACCAGGCCGGTTATAGGGACGGCCGCGAGCAGGGTCTGACCGACTCCTACCGGCTATATGGGGTCAGAGGACCGGACCCGGTAGCGAAGCCTAGCAACCACGAGCCTGAAAAAGTTGGGGCGTAAGATATCTGCAAGCAATCGGGTCGTGATCGGATCGACGCTGTTCGCCTTGGCGTCGAGTAGCTTCCTTTACCTCATTCCTCCGACCCCGATCGAGCACCACCGCATCCGCGGCATGATGCGACACTATCAAGGCCATGCGTATTTGGTGCCCTTCAAACACTTCGACAGCCCCCTTAAGCATGCCCACCTCTATGAAGACGATCGGTTGCTCGGGCCGGCGAATACTCCTCAGCAAGAAATCATCGACAAAGGCGCTGGGCGCTTTTGGCTCTATCGAGACGAAGGCAACTATTTCGGATCAGTCTTGATGTTCTCGTCTAGCGACAATACCGACCCAAACACGAACGGCCGAAAGTACCGCATCGAATGACAAAAAGCCCGACGCCGGTTAAGGCGCCGGGCAAGTCTTGGGAGGAAACAGCCTGAAGGCTCAGGCCTAGCAACCGCCTGTCCAGACGATCAGGCGAATTCTTTCGCCACTCGCGCCACTCTTGAACCGCGACGCAGATGGTGAGGATTGCGAGAACGACCATGAAGGCGGCGAGCCAGTTGACCCACCAAAGATTGCTGCTCAGTGCAGCCCCTTGGTCTGGATCAGACCAGTCAACGTCTCGGACGCCTGACGCAGGAGCGTCGTCGCCTCTTCAAGCTTTGCCTGCACTTCATGCAGGCGCGTTTCTTGGCTCGAGAAACCCTATCCCCCCGCCCATCGTCGGACCAAACACGGCGGAACTGGTTGAGGACCTAGATCATTTCTTTGCTCTGATCTCGTTCACGAGGGCGATGAGCGCGGTAGCGTTGCCATGGATGGCTTCAGCGATACGGTCCGCCGCGGCGATGCGCTCGTCGTAGCTTTCGGTCAGCAGGTTCTTGGGCATCTGAATGCAGGTGTCTTTTTTCTCTTCTCGCTTCTCGGACTTCAACAAAGCATCACCCACATCACGATAGCGATGAGACCGGGAGGGTCCCTCGCTTTAAGGTCTTCCTGAGCTATTTCCATGCGACTTCCCTAGCTGTCCCGCCGAATTGCTAGGATCAGTCCCAGCTTTCCACGCTCCTACTTTCAGACTTGCGTGCGGTTGAAGAACATGTGCCGGACCGCCATGACACGCCCGGTGCCGAAGATGCCGCCAAGTATGAGACCGGCCCAATCGGCAACGAGGCCTTTGATCGTTGGAGTGCCCGGATCAAAAGCTGCCGGGCGATCCAGCGAAGCGAGCCCTTGGGCGCAGAAGACTCTTGCTCGCTTTCGACAAGCGCCGCTTCCATCGTACGCATACGACGAGGACCGCGTGATGGACGCATGCGCGCGGGTACGGCGAGCTCTATGATGGCGTTGCGTGAAGGTCAGGCGGCCTGCTGATCGGCGGGCTTGTCGGCTTGGCGCAGGAGCTTCCATTCCCAGGGCAGCAATTCGTGCAGACGCGATGCGGGAAGATCGGCGATACGGGCGAGGACGTCGGCGAGCCAGGCTTTCGGATCGACGTCGTTGAGACGACAGGTCGTGATCATCGTCAGCATGATGGCGGCACGGTCGGCACCACGCTGGCTGCCGGCGAAGGTCCAGTTGCGCCTTCCCAAGGCGATGCCTCTCAATGCGCGCTCAGCACAATTGTTGGTCAAGCAGATCCTGCCATCGTCGAGGAAGCGGGCGAAGTCGTCCCAGCGCCTGAGCATGTAATTCATAGGCTTCAGGACCTCGGAGGAGCGAGAGAGGGTTTCGCGCTCACGCAGCAACCAGGCGTGCATGTCCCCGAGGAGCGGCTTGCTCTTTTCCTGGCGCACGGCGCGCCGCTCTTCGGCGCCGCAGCCGTTAATGGCGCGCTCGATCTCGAACAACACATCCAGGTGCCTGACCGCCTCCAGCGCGATCGGAGAGACCGGTTTACCTCTCTTGCCTTCGCGGGCATTCTTCTCGATGTCAGCCAGCTCGAAGAAGCCCCGCCGCGCATGGGCGAAGCAAAACGCCGGCGTAATCGGCAGCACCTTCTTCTGCGGGTCGAACAGCGGCTCGAAGCCGTTGTAGCAATCGGCTTGCAAGATGCCGGCGAAGGCGGCCAGATGCTTCTGCGGATGCTCGCCTCGTCGGTCGCTCGAGGCGTAATAGACCGCCGCCGGCGGCGCAGGCCCGGCAAAGGGCCGGTCATCCCGCACATAAGTCCAGATCCGCCCGGTCGTGCACTTGCCCTTCGCCAGGATACGGATGGTGGTATCGTCGCCATGAAGGCGCTCGGCCGCGAGCACATGGCGTTCGATCAAGTGGAAGAGCGGCATGACGGCGAAGGTCACGTGGCCGACCTGGTCGGCCAGCGTCGACAGCGGCAAATCGATCCTCTCGGCCTTAAAGCGCGCACTCTGGCGGTTGAGCGGGATATGCATGCCGAACTTGTCGAACAGGATCGTCGCCAGCAATTGTGGGCCGATGAAGCCGCGCGGCGTGGCATGGAACGGCGCGGGCGGCTGGCTGATCTTCTCGCAATCGCGGCAGGTGAACTTCTCGCGTACCGTCTCGATCAGCTTGAAGTGGCGCGGGATCTCCTCCAGCGTCTTGGTCACATCCTCACCGATCTTCGCCAGCCGCGATCCACCGCAGCAGGCGCAGGTCGTTGGAGCCTCAATGACGACGCGCTCGCGTTCGATGTCATCCGGCCATGGCTTGCGCACCGGCCGCTTGCGCATGAAGGGGCGGACGTTCTGCGTCTTCGCCGCTGCGGCCTGCGCGGCAAGCTCATCCTCGCTCGCCGTGGTGACGAGTTCTTCGAGCTCCAACTCCAGCTGCTCGAGCAGCCGTGCCGCGCGCTCGGAGCGCTGCCCGTACAGTTCGCGTTTGAGCTTCTCGATCCGCAGTTCGAGATGCGCGATCAGCGCCTCGTTGTCCGACAGCTCCGCCCGCGCACTGGCAGCCACCGCCTCGGCTCGCAGCCGCGCCTCACGCTCGGCCTGCAGCGCCGCCAGGGCACTCGCAAGGTCCGATGGAAGATCGTCCGGCTTCGATATCATGAAGCCATTGAATCAGATCAAGCAGCAGATTCAAACCGTAAAACGGCTATCCGACCCGCGTCGGGCGCTGGGTTTCTTGAGGGTTGCGCCAATCGATCCCGGACAACAGATAGCTCAATTGCGCCGGAGAGATCGTTACCGATTCACCGGCAACCGATGGCCAGATGAACCTTCCTCTCTCGAGTCTTTTGGTAAACAAGCATGCTCCCTGGCCATCGTGCCAGATCATCTTCACAAGATCGCTGCGGCGACCGCGGAAGACGAACAGATGACCGCTGAGCGGGTCTTTGCGCAACACCTCCTGCACTTGGAGTGCCAACGACGGAAAGCCTCTGCGCATATCCGTGTAGCCTGTCGCGAGCCACACTCGCGCGCCTGTCGGAACCGGGATCATCGGCGCACCAGGGCATCGAGAACTCGCCGCAGCGCGTCTCCATCAACGTCACCGTCGACCCGGATGCGGTGTCCGCTACCGAGATCAATCTCGATGATGCCCTGGCTCCTCCGTCGACGCGCCGGCGCCGTCGTCAATGGCGCTTCGGCCACATCCCGCGGCGGCACAGACGGCACAATCTCGACCGGCACCAACGGCGCTACACTCGTTTCACCGTGCTTGCAAAGCTCTTTGCGCCACCTGAACAGCTGGCTCACATGAAGGCCGGCCATGCGAGCCACCTCGGAAACAGTGGCTCCGGGCTCGAACGATGCTGCAACTAGCCGTTCCTTCTCATCCTGTGACCACCGACGCCGCCGCTCGACCGATGTGATCACCTCTGCCCGCGAAATCGTCATAGCGCTTCTCCTAGGATTACCCCTAGGACCTGCAGCGCTCGCGTCCGTCAAACAAGGCGGCCCTCAATGGAGGGATACCTTCCATCTTCAACGCGTCTCGGAACGGCTTATCCTTGTTTGCGGACCCAGCGGGGCGACCGGCCATATTTTATTACTCAAGTCTTGAAAGATTTGCGGACACAAGCCGCCCGGCGGGTGAAAGCTGCGAACCGGCCGCGATAACTACATACTGATTTGTCCAAGCCTGTCATTTGAGTTGTTTAAAGAAACTCATGTCCCAACTGCGTAACAACCAAAGGTATAATAATATAGACTGTTGGCAGGTGTTTTGTGAGCGACTACAAGCGTGATTCACACAGCGGCCGCGCAGGGCAATGACTTTCACATCCTGGCAATTTGCGATCTTCGTTGGCGTCGTTTTCGTCGCCTACTACCTGCCGATCTTCAGGCGAACGCAGGTCTACCTGCTTATAGCAGCGAGCATCTTTTTCTACGGATACGGCCAGCCCGAGTTGCTGCCGTTGCTCGTGGTCGCGGTGGTCGGTACCTGGGCATTCTTAGTTCTATCCTTTCGGCGCAGCTCCTATACTGCGGTCGGCATCATTTTTAACCTCGGCCTACTGGCCTTCTTCAAGTACAAGTTTCTGTTTTTCGCGCCGCCGGTGGCGACCGGCCATCCCCTCGGTAACTTCCTACTAAACCTGCCTCTCCCCATCGGCATCTCGTTCTTCGTCTTCCACAACATCAGCCTTCTGGTCGACCTGCCGAAGCAGAAGCGCCCGGCGACTGTTTGGGAGATATTCCTCTATGTGATTTTCTTCCCCCAGCTGATCTCGGGGCCGATCACACAAGCTAGGAACTTCTTCCCTCAGATAAAGCCGAAGGAAATTGCCGCGGTCCCATTTGTCGAAGCGGTGCAGTGGCTCGTATTGGGCTATTTCTTTAAGCTATACGTAGCCAACAACCTCAACGAAATGACGTTGTACATGGCCTACCCGCTCTTTGAGACGGTCAAGACTGCCGACAAATGGCTACTGCTTTTCCTCTACAGCTTTCAGATCTACGCCGACTTTTTCGGTTACTCGTCGATCGCGCTAGGCCTCGGGCTATTGTTCGGGTACCGGCTGCCAGAGAATTTCAACCGCCCATACATTGCGAGCTCTATCGCCGATTTTTGGCGCCGATGGCATATTTCGCTCTCAAGCTGGCTTCGCACTTACCTCTACATTCCGCTCGGCGGCAGCCGTCACGGCCCTACACGCACCTATTTCAACCTCATCGCAACCATGGGCCTCGGCGGCCTCTGGCACGGCGCAGGACTGAGCTACCTGGTGTGGGGCCTAATGCACGGCGTTCTGCTAGCTGCCGAGCGCCCGTTCTTCGACAAACTGGACCGGCTCAAATCACCAACGCTGACTGCATTGCGCGCTCTGATCGTGTTCCTAGCGGTATCGATGCTGTGGATTTTCTTCAAGCTTCCTGACTTCACCCACGCGGCCAGCTACTTCTCGGCGCTCTTCACCGAAAGTCACATCCAAAATCCGCCTAGGATCTACCGAACCTTGGCATTGGCCTATTCGCTTCCAGTCATCGTTCAACACTTCATCCGTCCAGGGCGGCCCCAAAAGGGATGGACACGTGCTTTGGAGCCATTTGCCTACGGCGCGCTGGTTGCACTTGCGTTCTCCGAAGCCGGCCCAGAGTCGGCCTTCATCTACTTCCAATTCTAGGATGCGATTATGGTTTGGATGCTGAAATTCGCAATCGCGGTGGTCGCTGCGATCGGGATCCTGAAACTTGCCGGTGGCCACGAAAGCTCGCCTCTCGCTACGACAACTGACGCGCTCAACTACGCAACTGCGGCCCGATATGTGAACAATTCCTCTCATAAGGCAGTCATCGTAGGGAGCTCACTTTCGGTCAGGATGTCGGATGACTATCTTGCGTCAGCGAATATCGAGAACCTAGCGCTCTCGGGTGAGTCGGCTGTGACTGGACTAAAGATCGCAGCCGAGGCGACGCCAGCACCAAAGGTCGTCCTCATCGAGGCCAATATTTTGGTGCGGCGCGTCAACAAGGACCTGATCGATAAGTTGGCAGATCAGACATCCGTCTTTCGACCGGTACGCGCCGTTGCGCAGTACTATGAAACTCTAATGCACGCGCCGAAAAGCAAAGAGGACGCTAGGGTAAGAGTCGACCGTTTGATCGCCAGTCCGCCATCCAGCAGCTCGGGTACCGAGCTCGCCCCGCAGATTTTAGCCGAAGCGCAAGCTGTTCCTCAGCAGGAAGCGGTGCACCGTACGATCGCCGACATCAGGAAGTTCAAGGCTATCCTGGAGTCGAATGGGGCAATCGTCCTGCTCTTTCACATGCCATGTTCACCAGAATACGAAAACACGCCCCTTGCCACAAGAAGCACCGAGCTAGCCTCAGACGCATTTCCAAGCACATCGGACTGGCTGAATATCGCTGTCGATCAGTCTCAATTGCGCTGGACCGACGGAATCCACCTGGACCCCAGATCGGCTGCGTTGGTTGCTCGCTTCATCGGGCATGAGGTCGATAAGTTCATGGCTTCCAAGACCGGATCATAGCTGCTGCTGTCTGCCATGCCGTTCGGTAGGATACGTTGCCGCCGCGCGCCTCGATACGCTTAGCAGCCTCCTCGAGCGTCTGTCGCACGATCTCGTCCTGACGATCTCCGTAAAGCTCCGCGGCGGCGGCGCGATCGCCGGCATCGGTTCAATCCTAAGCGGCCTCATGCAGCCCTCACGTTGCTCTCGCGCGTGTAGACCAACTCACGCCTGCCACGTGGAAGAAACTGCAACTTTCCGTTCTTGCGCCCGCGGACCGTTGTGAGCAAATCGGCGAACTCGCCCTCCATGAACTTTACGCGAGCAATTACTGCTTGGCCGAGAAGCTGACGAAGGAACAAGCCGAGCAGATCAAGCAGCGGCTGGCGACTTGGAACTCTCAGCCCACTTGAACTAGTTGACCGACGTCTTGGGCCGGAAGCATCACCGATGCGCTAGTTCTCGTGGGTCCTCGAGGAAGCCAGTGACGTGGCCTGCGACGTCGACGACAGGACAGTTTTGGACGCGGCCCTCATCGCCGCCGCGCAGTCTGTCGAGCACTACGAGATCACTCGATACGGCTCGTTGATCGCTTGGGCGAAGAAGCTCGGCCGCGACGACTGTGCCTCCGTCCTTCAGGAGAACCTCGACGAGGAGAAGGCGACGGACAGGAAGCTAAACGACATGGCAGTGAACGGCGTGAACCAGCGCGCCGCATGATGTCTGCTGGCACGGACGCTGGTCGCCCGCGAGGGCGACCGGCCATACGCAGGACGGGTTTCGCGCGTGCAGGTTGCCGGCGAGAGACAGTGCTAAGCGCATCACACCGGGATCGCGGCCTTCCTAGCGTCGCTAGTCTACATCCCTCAGCAAAGAAGGCCTGACCGCGCGACCTTTCGCTCGGCATGCTCGCGGCTCTCACCTTTGGGCTTTCCGGCCTACTGCGCCGAGACTAGTTCGTTGCGCGAACGATAGCGCATTTTGTTTTAATCGTTTTGGAACGGGTGTGTTTGCCAGTATCGGACTCAGAGAGCCTTGCAGCCAGCTGGGCCGAGAGTTGGTCATCTCAGCCAACTACCGTTGGTCTGCATTAGGTTCCTCCACCGAGACGCAGCGCCGAGTCCGCTGTATGCACTCACCCTTTTTGTTTCTCTTTTGCGCTTCTTCCATCGGAGCTTTTAGAGCGTTCTTCGAAGCGATCGGCTCCCTTAGCTAGATCGTGTCCCATCTTGCTCTCGGTTTTCGCTTCTTCCTTAGCAGTCGCCTCGCGCAAGCCTTCAGCGGCCCGTTCCCCAGCTTGTGATGATTTTGGTTCGTCATCCATGTGAAGCACCTTCCCTGATAAAACACGCTTCTCCGGGAACACTCCGGTTTCTATCCCAGCTACGCCGTAACAAACTTCAATCAGATCGCTGGGACATTGTTCCAGTTCCGTTGAGGCTGTGCACTACTGGCCGCCTCAGACGAGCCGCGCAGTCCATGTCCGCTAAAAAACGTAAGCGTCCGGCGTGGGCGTCGCCTTCGACGCCATGGCCTTCGAGCAGCAAAGCGCCATCGGCGCCTTAATCGATGCGAGGCCGGTCCCCCCGCCAGCGCTTGCTCCGCGATCTCTCGATGGCGTCGCGATATCAAGAAGTAGATGAAAGCGATAAGGATAAAGGCGATTGCGCCCGCGGTAAAGGTGAGCGAAAACGCGTTCAGCTTGATGAAACTCCGTTTCTCTTCGCGCAGCGGGCGAACCGGCCGGCTGCGCGACCTTTTTCCGGCTTTCGATCAGCAGAACTGAGAGCGCTCTATTGCATGCCGCACGCGCGCAATAAAGTCGTCCGCGCGTAGTCATCTAAGATCCACTCGAAGCTTCTATCTTCTTTTTCTTCTCACGCTCCCGCAGATCATGGGCAATCTGGTCAACTGAAGTCTCACGCGCAAGCTCATCGGGAGTACAATCGTCCGCGTCGTCCACGTCTAGCCTTTTTGCAATCCGTTGCAAGATTTGCAATGACCGGGTTGCTTCTCTCTCGGCGAGCAAATTGATCTGCAGCTCCAGGTGATCGCGCCGCTCCAGCGTCTGGTCAATGGTGCTCTGGCGGATCAGAACGCAGGAAGTGAGAAGAACAGCCTCAAGCGCCAGGATCATCGCCAGCAAGGGAAACGGATATTCATCGAAGGCCTGGTGAACAAAATTTAAATTGAAGACGATCCAGCATAATACGAACGCACACTGAAGAACGATGAACTGAACGGTGCCAACGAACCATCCGATCCAATGAAAGATTCGGTGGTGAACTGCGATCGCCTCTTCGTCCTGCTTTTCAACCCGCAGGATCGCGTCAATGTTTTCGGCAGGCGACGTTTCAGTTTTGTCCCCTGCCGCGGCGCGCATCAATTTGCAATCCTGTCGGCCGCCCGCCGCGCCGACTCTTGCGTTTTATCGAGTGTCTCGTCGCCCGCCTTTTCGGCGATCGCCCTTGCCTCGCATTTGTTTCGGATGTCTTCCAGCTCCTCATCGGTAAGGTGCTCGATGCCGACCAGCGAATTCCGAGCCGCACCGACTCGGATAAGCTCGTCAAGCTTGACCTGAATGGCCGCGCTGTCGCGGTTTTGCGAGTTTTGGATCAAAAAGACCATCAGGAAGGTCACGATGGTCGTTCCGGTGTTGATCACCAGCTGCCAGGTGTCGGAGAAGCCGAAGAGCGGGCCGCTGACAGCCCACAAGATGACGACCCCCGCCGCTAGAATAAAGGTCGATGCACGGCCCGCAGCGAGCGACGTCCTGTTGGCGAGTTCGCCAAAAAACTTGGAAACGCTCGAGGCCTCTTTAGCCTGCTTCTTACCGCTCATGTTTGCCCTATAGCCGGCGGGTAAAGCGGTCGGGGCGCAGAAAGTTCCAATGCCTAGGAACCGTTGCTCAACCTGCACATTATTTCGTCAGATGGCGCGAGGCGCCTCGTTTTGAGATTGAAATAGATGATCGATACTGTCGTGGTTGCCCCGGGAGATGCGTCGGGCTCGTCGCTTGCGGGTGTGTCCTGGCCTTCCATTGTAGCCGGGGCGGTCGCTGCCTGTGCAATGACTCTTGTGCTGCTCTCGTTCGGCGCCGGCCTCGGTCTCAGCATGGTTTCACCATGGGCGGGTTCAGGCGTTTCTGCCACCACCTTCAAGATCACGACGGGTCTCTACCTCATCGTTATCGCCATGATCTCCTCTTCGATCGGTGGGTACCTTGCCGGAAGGTTGCGGTCAGGATGGGACGGCGTCCACGGCGACGAAGTCTATTTCCGCGACACGGCGCACGGTTTTATTGCCTGGGCACTGGCTTCCGTGCTGGGCGCCGCCGTGCTCGCCAGTCCGGCCACAAGCCTCATCGGCGGCACCCGCGGCCGGCGTGAGCCAGGGAGCAGTGACGAGCGCCGCCCAGCCGAGCGGGGGTCCTATGGACGGGTACGTCGACACGCTGCTGCGAGGCGACCCTGCCACGCAGTCCGCGAACAGCAGTCCCGCTGACGCTCGTGGCGAAGTAACGCGCCTCTTCGTGCAAAGCTTCCGCAACGGCGGTGACCTCAAGGCCGCCGACCGCGAATACGCCGCCAAGGTCGTGGCTGCCCGGACGGGGCTTAGTCAGCAGGATGCGGACAAGCGGGTTAACGACGTCGTCACTCAGATCAAGGCTGACGCGGAGGCAGTGCGCAAAGCGTCGGCCTCACTCGCGTTTTGGATAACCGCTTCCCTGCTCCTGGGAGCTTTCTGCGCAAGTCTTGCAGCCACCGAAGGCGGCGGCCTTCGCGACGGCACCTGGAAACGCCGCCGGTAAAATTGAAAGGAATTACCATGCCGATTTTACTCTGGCTTCTCGGAATACCGATTCCACTGATCATTCTGATCCTTCTTCTGCGATGACAGGTGGCCTCAGTGGCGCGTCTTGTCGCGCCACTGATCTGGCAAATGAACGTCGCGGTCGGGCAAAAAACCCGGGAAAAACAATGCCATTAATTCCTGGCTGGCGCTCCCTAGGGGAATCGAACCCCTGTTTCAGCCTTGAGAGGGGGCGTCCCTGAGCTACTCGATCTGGCCCGCGTCGGCGGGACATACCCCAGGCGGACTGCGATTCCGCCAGTTCGACCGTGGGTCGATTCGTATTGCCCGGGTTGCCCCCAGGGAGGCCCAACGCCCTGCTGCTTGCGGAGGCTTCAGCCGGGCTGCACTCCCAATATATCATGCTCGGTGGCCCGCGGGAGGCCGCCCAAGGCGAGTTTTCCAGTTGGGCTATCCCCTTAACGGTAGCTCAGATGGGGGTTATTCCGGGGGTCAATCCTACTAAGAATACGTCAATAAATTCAATTACATATGGCGGAGAGAGTGGGATTCGAACTGCTGGTTCGCCTGGTTGGGCCGCTACAGGCTGCTCGCCTACGGAGAGCCCTCCCTCTGTCAGGCAGAGTGGGCAAAGCGACAGCGATTTGACGCACGGGTGGCCCCGGCTGCGCGACACAGGGTACTCTACGCAACGGAGAGGTATTGCCTGTGCGGCCGACTGCAATCGCCATTTGTTACCCCAAGCGTTACCCCAAAGCGGGCCCTGCGTGGTCTTATTTGTCTAATTTATTGATTTAATTGGCAGGAGTGGCAGGGCTCGAACCTGCGACCCCCGGTTTTGGAGACCGGTGCTCTACCAATTGAGCTACACTCCTGCAGGGAACCTGCGTCGCCGCCGGTTCGCGCCGTTTCAAGCACAGGGCATGGCCGGTTTGCAAGGGCGAAGCGGTGAAGCTTCTGTTCATTGCAAAACTTCTGCGCCAGACTTAGGCGATCACCCCGCGTCGGCGCTCCGCCGCAAGAATCAAGAACCAGGGAGAGACTATGAACGTCCAGACCGCCACTAAGCACGCCGCCAGCCAAACCACCCCATCCCTCCCCCTCGCCAAGCCCGAATCGATCGGACTGTCGAGCGTGCGGCTGCAGGCGCTGTCCAACACCTTCAAGCGCGAGGTCGACAAGGGAACCGTGCCCGGCGTGACGGTGCTAGTGGCGCGGCGCGGCCAGATCGGCTGGTTCGACGCGATCGGCCGGCAGAGCCCGGCGGCCTCGGCGCCGATGACGCATGACACGATCTTCCGCATCTTCTCGATGACCAAGCCGATCGTCTCCATCGGCATCATGATGCTGCTGGAGGACGGCCACTTCCTGCTCAACGACCCCGTCGCGAAGTTCATCCCCGAATTCGCCGAGACCAAGGTCGGCGTCGAGCGTGACGGCAAGCTCGAGCTGGTGCCTGTGCAGCGACAGATGACGATCCAGGACCTGCTGCGCCACACCTCGGGCCTGACCTATGACCACACCGGCAACGGGCCGGTGCAGCAGCTCTACCAGCAGTCGCGGCTGCGCAGCCGCAAGATCACCAATGCCGAGCACGCCACCATGCTCGCCGGCATGCCGCTGGTCTGCCAGCCCGGCGCCGAGTGGAACTACAGCCGCTCCACCGACATCCTCGGCCGCATCATCGAGGTCGTCAGCGGCAAGACGCTCGGCGCGTTCCTGACCGAACGCATCCTCTCTCCCCTGCAGATGACCGAGACCGCCTTCCACACCGGGGAAGCCAATGCCGGCCGGCTCGCCGAGGCCTTTGCCAACGACCCCTGGACCAACGAGAAGGTGCAGCTGTTCAACATGCTGGAGAAGCCGGCGATGGAATCCGGCGGCGGCGGGCTGGTGTCGACCACGATGGACTATGCGCGCTTCGCGCAGATGCTGCTCAATGGCGGCTCGCTCGACGGCACCCGGATCATCGGCCGCAAGACGCTCGAATTCATGGCGTCCGATCACCTCGGCGCCGGCGTCAAGATCCAGGGCACGCTGGTGTCGCCCGGCCACAGTTTTGGCCTCGGCTTTGCCGTGCGGATGCAGCAGGGCATCGCGCCGTTCTCCGGCTCGGTCGGCCAGTATTTCTGGAGCGGCATGGCCGGCACGTTCTTCTGGATCGATCCGCGCGAAGAGCTGATCGCGGTCTTCATGATGCAGGGCCCCGGCCAGCGCGAATATACCCGCTCGCTGGTGCGCAACGGCGTGTATGCGGCGGTGGAGTAAGTCTCGTGCCCCGGACGCAACGCAGCGCGCAAGCGGTGCGTTGCTGAGCCGGGGCCACCTCATCCAATCGTGCAGGTCCTCCTGGGTCCCGGCGCTGCGGAGCGGCGCTCTGCGCCGCACCGCGTCCGGGACACGAGAACATCCTCAGCTGATCGTCGCGCCGCCGTCGATCACCACGGTCTGGCCGGTCATGAAGTCGCCGGCGCGCGAGCCCATGAACACCGCGGCGCCCGCGATCTCGTCAGGCACGCCGATGCGGAGCAGCGGCGAGCGCGCGGTCGAGGCCTTCAGGTTGTCCGGATTGTCCCACAGCGCCTTGGCGAAGTCGGTCTTGATCAGGCCCGGCGCGATGCAGTTCACGCGGATATTGTGCTTGCCGTATTCGCAGGCGAGGTTGCGCGCGAGCTGCATGTCGGCGGCCTTCGAGATCGCGTAGGCGCCGAGGATGGTCGAGCCCTTCAATCCGCCGATCGAGGAGACGATGATGATCGAGCCGTCCTTGCGCTCGATCATCTGCGGCACCACCATCGAGATCAGCCAGTTGTTGGCGACGATGTTGTTGTCGAGGATCTTGCGGAACTGATCGTCGGAGATGCCGGCGAGCGGACCGTAATACGGGTTCGATGCCGCGTTGCAGACCAGCACGTCGATCTTGCCGAAGGCGCGGTTGCTCTCGTCGATCAGGTTCTGCAGGTTTTCCTTCGACGAGATGTTCGCCGCGATCGCAACCGCGGTGCCCTTGCCGTAAGCGTCGTTGATTTCCTTCGCCACCTGCTCGCAGACATCGGCCTTGCGCGAGGAGATCACGACCTTGGCGCCGTGCTCGGCCATGCGCTCGGCGATCGCGCGCCCGATGCCGCGCGTCGAGCCGGTGATGACGGCGACTTTTCCCTTCATGTCGAACAAGGTCATGTTTCTCTCCCACGATGTTGAAGTCTTGAGTGTTTGAATTGCGTTGAGCTTAGGCAGCGTTCCGGTGTTGCGATAGCAGCAATCACGCAAGCTTGCTCGCCGGCCGGACCTCCGGCCCGGACGGCTGATGCATCGCGGCGTGGCGTGGATCGGCGATCCAGGGCTGCTGGTTCACCATCGGCAACCGCCACACGGAGACGTTGGGCGCCGCGATGTGATCGAGCCGCGTTACCGAGACGTTGTCGATGTCGAAGGACAGGCCCCTGTCAGGCTGGCCGCCAAGCGCAAGACCGACCGCAGCCCTGATCACGCCGCCATGGCCGACCGCGATGATGTCGTTACCCGCTTCCACAGCCGTGATCCGCACGATCGTGCGACAGACGCGGGTGTAGAGGTCCATGAAACTCTCGCCGCCGGGTGCCGGCTCGTTGACGTCGGCGAACCAGAGGTTGCCCGGCGGACGGCTGGCGAGAAACGCGGCGCGGTTCATGCCCTGCCACCGGCCAAGATGCAGCTCGGCGAAGTCGCGTTCCTGCGTCATGCTTTCAGGCTTCGGAAAACCTGCGGCCCAGATCGCTTCCGCGGTCTTGTGCGTGCGCTTCAGATTGCTCGAATACCACACGGCGTTGCGCGGCAGCATCTTTGCGACCGCCTCGAACACTTCGACATCGCCGGTGTCGCAGTCGATATCCTCCTGCCCGTAGATGTTGCCGCCGTCGCTGCGCACCGGCGCGTGGCGAACCCACCACCACCGCGTCACCGTCACGTTAGGCTTCTCTGGATTGGACATCGGATGAGCCCTTCAATAGTGTCCCCCGTCGCTGTACGTCACGCCGCACATCGTCTCAAGTGCTTCGGACGTTTGAAATTTTGTTTGAATTCCGTCGCGCGGCAGACGCGCCACGGACCATGTGAACAGGGAGAACCTCATGGGCCGCCTCGAAGGCAAATCCGTCATCATCACCGGCGCTGGAAGCGGTATCGGCCGTGCGGCCTCGCTGCTGTTCACCAAGGAAGGCGCCAAGCTGATCGCGGTCGATCGCACCGATGGCGTCAACGAGACCGCCAAGCTGGTGCGCGACGCCGGCGGCACCGTCGAAGCCGTCACCGCCGATGCCGGCTCGGAGAGCGACGTGAAGGCCTTCATCGACAAGGCTGTCGCCAAATACGGCAAGCTCGATGCGATCTGGGCCAATGCCGGCGTCAGCGGCGGACTGGTGCCGCTCGCCGACCAGACCGTCGAGCACTGGCAGGAAGTGCTGCGGATCAATCTGATTGGCCCGTTCCTCGCGATCAAGCATTCTATACCGTACATGACCAAGCAAGGCTCCGGTTCGATCGTCTGCACCGCGTCCGTCGCGGGCCTGAAGTCCGGCGCCAGCGGACATCCCTACGGCGCGAGCAAGGCCGGCGTCATCAGCCTGGTGCAGACCACCGCCTACTCGCTCTCCGGCACCGGCGTGCGCATCAATGCGGTGTGCCCGGGCCTGATCGAAACCGGCATGACGAAACCGGTGTTCGATCGCGCCAAGGAACGCGGCACCCAGGACAAGATCGGCCAGCTCAATCCGCTGAAGCGTCCCGGCCAGCCGCACGAGCTCGCCGCGATGGGATTGTTTTTGGCGAGCGACGAGGCGTCCTACGTCAATGGCCAGGCGATCCCGGTCGACGGCGGCCTCACCGCGTCGATGCCGTATACGGGCAAGCCGATTTAGCGACGGCTCTTTCAAGGCCGTCGTCCGCGATAGCGACGCATACACCACTGTCGTCCCTACGAAAGCAGGGACCCATAACCACGGGATTGAGTTGTTGAAGCGCGCTGTGGCCACAGTGTCGTGCGAATAACTAGCGTTGGTGGTTATTGGTCCCGGGTCGCGCTTCGCTTGCCCGGGACGACACTGAATTTGTTATAGGGCCTGTGAGTCAAACATCCGCATTCTCGCGACGTGAATCGCCCGAGCTTTGCTGTTCGTTCCGCCCCCTCTCGCAGAGGGCGCAGGGAAAGCCGGGTGCCGATCGCACCCATGGGCCCCGTGCAAAGGTAGAAAGCACGGGGGTAGGACCACAGGTGTAACCGGAAACACTCCGGCTTTCCCTGCGCGATGGCTTACGGCTTATACGTGCTCTCCCCGGCGAGACTAGGCTTGTTTGTCACCGCCTTCGTAAGAACGCTGCGCGTTCTACAAGGGGACACCGGCCACTACCTAGGGCGTCAGGACCACACGACTTCACCGTCCGCCTTGCGTGCTCTCGTCAGTCACACGCTCGGCGTCCACCGCATCTCACACGCGTTCGTGACGATCGCGAAGCGCCCCTCGATCGGGTGAGACGGGCGAACCATACACTAAGTTGTAATTCCGATAAACAGAAATATTTTTGCTGCGAGGGCTTGACGCGTTTTGCTGAGTTGCCCGTCGTGTCGAATGGGCAACACTGGTCGGCATCACGATGTGCATCGTAGGATGGGTAGAGCGCAGCGAAACCCATCATCTCACCGCGCGGATATGCTTGTTGGGTTTCGCTTCGCTCTACCCATCCTACGCGCTGGATCATGGCCATCTCCCCGGTCGTTCAAGAACATGGGGCGGCAGCAGTGGACCGCAATACCGTCATGCAACGGCCCGAATATTGCTTTGCCCCAGCAGGCAAACCAGCTGTTATGCTGGGCAAGCCAGATCACCGGCGCCCTCTCAATCCTCACAAACGAACAGGCAATGCAAAATCAACGTCCCGACCGTATACGCAAGCTATTGGCCGACCTCGTCGCGTTCGACACCGTGAGCGACCGTTCCAACCTGCCGCTGATCGATTACATCGAAAAATATCTCGCTTCGCAGGGCGTCGCCGGACAGCGCATTGTCGATGACACCGGGCAGAAGGCCTCGTTGTGGGTCACGGTCGGCCCGGAGGACAAGGCCGGGCTGGTTCTATCAGGGCATACCGACGTCGTGCCGGTCGCCGGACAGGAATGGACCCAGAACCCGTTCGAGCTGGTCGAGCGCGACGGCCGGCTCTACGGCCGCGGCACGACCGACATGAAGGGCTTTGTCGCGGTCTGCCTCGCGATGGTTCCCGAGATGGTTGCGGCCGATCTGAAGACACCGATCCATCTGGCGATCTCCTATGACGAGGAGATCGGTTGCGTCGGCGTGCGGCCGATGCTGCGCGAGGTCGCACGCAAGGTGGTGAAGCCGCTCGGCTGCTTTGTCGGCGAGCCCACGCAGATGCAGGTGATCATCGGGCACAAGGGCAAGCATGGCGTGCGCGCGACCTTCCGCGGGCTCGCCCGCCACTCCTCGATCGCGCCCGACGGCGTCAACGCGATCGAATACGCCGCCGACCTGATCACCGAAATCCGCCGCCGCGCCGCGCTGCTGACGGCCGACGCCGAACAGGGCAGCCTCTACGACGTCCCGCACTCGACCCTGCTCACCAGCATCGTCCACGGCGGCGCCGCGCTCAATATCGTGCCCGACCATTGCGCGGTGGAGTTCGAATGCCGCGGCATCGGGATCACCGAGTCCCGGGAGGTGACGGATGCGATCGTCGCCTGGGCCAAGGCCGAGATCGAGCCGGCGATGCGCAAGCGGCATCCGGACTGCGGCATCGAGTTCGAGGAGATCCTCGATTACCCCGCGCTCGACACCGGGGCGGACGCCGCCATCGTCACGCTCGCCAAGCAGCTGGCCGGCCGCAACGACCACGCCAAGGTCGCGTTCGGCACCGAGGCCAGCCTGTTCGTCAGCATGGCGGACGTTCCGTCGGTCGTGGTCGGCCCCGGCTCTATCGCGCAGGCGCATACGCCGGACGAGTTCGTCGAGATGTCGCAGCTCGCGGCCTGCGGAGATTTCGTCGCGCGGCTGATCACGCATTGCGCGAAGTGATGCTGCATCGCATCGATGCCTAGGGTGGATTAGCCGAAGGCGTAATCCACCGTTTCAGTTACGCTGAACGAGCGGCGGATTACGCTTCGCTAATCCGCCCTACAAAGCCGCGGCGCCAGTCGCGTTGCGCGAAGTGATACTTTGCTACGTAGGGCGTGCGGACCAGCCGGTGAAACAGGAGCCCGGGACCATGTCGACCGAGAACCAACGTCAGCACGGCGGATTAGCGGAAACTTTCCGCGTGGTCTTCCATGCGCTGATCATCGCGCTCGTCATCCGCACCTTCCTGTTCCAGTCCTTCAACATTCCGTCAGCGTCGATGGAATCGACATTGCTGGTCGGCGACTACCTTTTCCTCTCGAAGTACAGCTACGGATACACGCACTACTCCCTGCCCTTCTCGCCGCCGCTGTTCTCCGGCCGCATTTTCGGCTCGGAGCCCAAGCCCGGCGACGTCGTGGTGTTCCGGCTGCCGAGCGACGACTCGATCGATTTCATCAAGCGCGTGATCGGCCTGCCGGGCGATCGCATTCAGATGATCGACGGGTTGCTGTACATCAACGGCACCGCGGTCAAGCGCGAGCGCGCCGATGATTACGTCGATCGCGACGAGGGGCCGCGGCCGGTCCAAGTCAAGCGCTGGCGCGAGACGCTGCCGAATGGGGTCAGCTACTTCACGCTCGATCGCATCGAACGGTCCGAATATGACAACACGCAGGTCTATGTCGTGCCGCCCGGGCATTTTTTCGCGATGGGCGATAACCGCGACAACTCGGCCGACAGCCGCGTGCCGCCCTCGCGCGGCGGCGTCGGCTACGTGCCGTTCGAGAACCTGATCGGCCAAGCCAGGATGATCTTCTTCTCGATCGGCGACGAGGCGCCTGCATGGCAAGTGTGGCGTTGGCCCGCTTCGCTGCGCTGGAACCGGCTGTTCATGATCATCCGATGATGTTCAGTGTGTAGTCGTGTAGCCCGCATGAGCGGAGCGACATGCGGGAACAGTTTCCCCGGCTATCGCTTCCGCCTTCGCTCTACGAGCTACGGCGGACAAGCCGCTCACCCGAGCTACGCGCTCTGTTCCGGATACCCCAAGATCGTCTTGAGCAATTTGGGAAAGCGCGCATTGATATCGGCTTCGCGCACCACATTGCGATGCTCGACGCCTTTTTTCGAGGTTTGAATCAAACCGGCTTCGCGCAGGACGCGGAAATGGTTCGACAGAGTCGATTTGGCCATCTCAGGACACGGCGCCGCCGCCGTACACGACATGCAACCGTCCTGCTCGAGCAGGCTTTTGACAATCCTCAGCCGCATCGGGTCCGCGAGTGCTGCCAGCACTCCGGCCAATGTGATGTCCTCACGCGACGGGTGAACGAATTGCACCATGGCGAAATATATAGCGCTGCCCTTGAACAACTTCAATAGTTCATTATTACTGAACTATTGAACCACTCGCGCATCCGCGCGGGCAATGGAGAACAAGATGAGCAAAAGACTCGAGGGTAAAGTGGCGCTGGTAACCGGCGCGTCAAAGGGCATCGGCGCCGAGATCGCGATCCGCCTCGCCGCGGAGGGTGCCGCGGTTGCCGTCAACTACAGCGCCAGCAAACCGGCGGCCGAGCGCGTGGTGGCTGCGATCACCGGCAAAGGCGGCAAAGCCGTCGCTGTGCATGGCAATCTCACCGACGCCGGCCACGTCAAGTCGGTGGTGGCCGAGACCGTCAAGGCGTTCGGTCCGATCGATATCCTGGTCAACAATGCCGGCATCTACGAGTTCGCGCCGCTGGATGGCATCACTGCCGAGCACTTCCACAAACATTTCGATCTCAATGTGCTTGGCCTGCTGCTGGTGTCTCAGGAAGCCGCGCGGCACTTCAATACGGTCGGCGGCAGCATCATCAATATCAGCTCCGGCGTATCGACGATCGCGCCGCCGAACTCCGCTGTCTATACCGCGACCAAGGCCTCGGTGGACGCGATCTCCTCGGTGCTGTCAAAGGAATTGGCGCCGCGCAAGATCCGCGTCAATACCGTCAACCCCGGCATGATCGCGACCGAGGGTGTCGTGTCCGCCGGCCTTTCCGAGGGCGACATGCGCAAATGGATCGAGTCCATCACGCCGCTGGCGCGGATCGGCAAGGTCGAGGAGATCGCAGCGGCAGTGGCTTTCTTCGCCTCGAACGATGCCTCCTACGTCACCGGCGAAACGTTGCACGTGACGGGCGGTCTTCACTGAGGCGGTTGTTTTCGCCATGCCCGGACATCGGGCGGTGAATTTGTGACAGGCCACAGGGCGGATCACGCTACGCGAATCCGCCCTGCACGCCTTTCCAATTGCGGTAACCCGCATGAGCGAAGCGACATGCGGGAGCAGGTTCCCCGGGTATCGCTATCGCTCACCCGGGCTACGGACTGGAAGGAAACTTTGCAGTGCGGTCTCGGGTTAGATTCGTAGGATGGGTAGAGCGAAGCGAAACCCATCACCTTATCCGCGGCGCCATGATGGGTATCGCGGAGTTTATCATTGGGCCGCGCTTTGCGCGGACCCATTGGCTCCACCCATCCTACGGACGACTACGTCGTAACAAACGAAACGGTCAATCCGTCAACGACCGACGGATGTCATGTCCGTTGATTGCGTAAATCTCGAGTACCCGGTCAAAGGTGACTCCGAGCCTTTGCTCGACCGCCAATGGGTGTTCAGTCGGTTCCAACGCGATCTGTGGCCGTTGGCGACCGCTCTTGAGATGTACCCTGCATTTGAGATTCAGCGTCTCGGGATAGCCGTGCAGGCAGTTCGAGAACCACCCGAACCACGGCCCCATGCCGTCCTGCCCGCCACTGTCGAAGCTCGCGACATACCGCTCGAAATTCTCGCGCGACAGCGTCGTCCACACGCCGAAGCCGAACCGCTTGTCGTCACTGCCGATGATCGGCAGTTCCAGCACGGAGCGCACGAAGAAGTGCTCACCCTCGAGCACGCAGAAGTCCTCCGAGAGAAAATCACCGTCAAGATCGAGGGCGCTATTGGGGGCCAATTCCTCGGGTCCGGGAAATTGCGCCGGCTTTCCGCATGCGAGATCAAAGATCCCATGGTGCTCATCCCCGCATGAATTGCAGCGCCAGGGCCGTTCCCACAGGCGGCGCCAACGAGGGTCATTGGACAAATCAAGGTCTGGCATGGTGAAGTCCTACCTCTGGTAGAACGAGCACGCAAGTTGCCCATGATGGGTTGAGCTCTTGCGAAACCCACCCTGCGTCTACGGTTGGATCATAGCCCGTCCGGCGGCAGGCCTGGTCCGGTCGCGGCCGGGCGCAGCTTGTCGCGTTTGCGCTCGCGGTAGAAAGCATAGAGGCCGGACGCCACGATGATCGCGGCGCCGGCGAGCATCTGAACGTCGGGCTTGTGACCGAAGGCGAGATAGCCAAGCAGCATCGCCCACAGCAGCGCGGAGTAGCGGAACGGCGCCACCGCCGAGATGTCGCCCGTGCGCAGCGACACGATGATGCATTGATAGCCGATCAGGATCAGCGCCGCGGCGAACACCAGCAGGCCGAGCGCGTGGCCGGACGGCGGCCGCCAGCCGCCGAGCGGCACCAGCACGACGGCGCCCGCCGTCGTCACCGTCACGGTCGTGAGCAGCGTGATGAACACCGTCGGCAGCTGTTTCGGGATGCGGCGCGTGGCGAGATCGCGCACTGCGCAGAAGCCGACCGACGCCAATGCCAGCAGCGAGGCCTGGCTAAAGCCCTCCGCGCCGGGCCGGACGATCACCAGCACGCCGATGAAGCCGGCTGCGATCGCAAGCCAGCGCCGCCAGCCGACCGGCTCGCCGAACACCAGCGCCGCGCCAAGCGTGATAACCAGCGGCAGCGCCTGGAAGATCGCCGACGCGTTGGCGAGCGGGATCTGCGCGATCGCCGAGAGATAGGTCAGCGTGCCGCCGATCTCGCCCATGACGCGCAACCCGACCGGCCAGATCAACAGCGCGGCAAAACTGCGCAGCGCGTCGCGGTACCAGGCGAGCGCTGCGACCAGCACCATCGCGACCAGGCCGCGGACCAGCAGGATCTCCGCGATGTTGAGCTCGGCCGCCACCGCCTTGGTGATGGTGTCATTGGCGGTGAAGCTGGCCATGGCGGCCGCCATGAACAGGCTGCCGCGAAGATTCGGAGAAAGGGGCAAGATGAGGGTGTCCGATCAGGACAAAAGGCGGGAGCGTTGACCGGACTGACTTGCCAAAGCGGCGCGGTGAACTCAAGTCACAGATGGCTACAATGCGGAAACATGCCGCAGTTCGCAGAAGCGACGCGAGCCTTTAAGGATCGCGCCGCTTTCGTATCAGGTTGCGCCGGCCTTCTGCGCGTATTCCCATGACGCCTGCGACAGCGGCACGGTGCGCTTGGCCGACTCGAGGGCCTTGGCATTCGCAGCGGTGCCGTCGCGGACTCGCCCCGCGATACCCTGCGTGATGCCGGCGAGGCGGAACAGGTTGTAGGAGAAGTACCAGTTCAGATCCGGCACAGCCATGCCGGTGACGTCGCAGTAGATCTTGGCGGCCTCATCCTGGCTTGGAATGTTCAACGCCTTGAGGTCGGCATTGGCGAGGCCCGGCATGGTCCACTGCATCAACAGATAGGTGAAGTCGGCCATGGGATCGCCGAGCGTCGACAATTCCCAGTCGAGCACCGCCTGCACCCGCGGCTCGGTGGCGTGGAAGATCATGTTGTCGAGGCGATAGTCGCCATGCACGACCGAGACGCGCTTCTGCTCCGGCACCGTCTTCGGCAGCCACTCCGCGAGCTTCTCGAATTCGGGAATGTGCTGCGTCTCGGAGGCGCGATACTGCTTGGTCCAGCGGTCGACCTGGCGCGCAAAATAATTGCCGGGCTTGCCGAAATCGCCGAGGCCGATCTTTTCGGGATCGAGCATGTGCAGCTTCGCCAGCGTCTCGATCTTGCTGGCGAAGATCTTGCGGCGCGCATCAGGCTCCTGGCTCGGCAGCGTCGGATCCCAGAACACCCGCCCCTCCTCCATCGACATGATGTAGAAGGCCGAGCCGATCACCGCATCGTCGGCGCACAGCGCGTAGGCTTTCGCGACCGGGAAATTCTGCTTGCCGAGTGCGGCGATGACGCGGAACTCGCGATCCACCGCATGCGCCGACGGCAACAATTTACCGAACGGACGGCGACGCATCACGTAATTGCGGCCGGGGGTCTCCAGCTTGTAGGTCGGGTTGGACTGGCCACCCTTGAACTGCAGGACTGTCAAAGGTCCTTGAAAGCCCTCGACGTGCTCCTGCATCCAGGCCGCGAGGTTCGCCTCGTTGATGCGATGGCGTTCCTCGACTTCCCTTGTGCCGGAAAATTCTTCGTCTTTCCTGACGCCGTCCGCCACGATGACGCTCCCTCAACTTCGTTGTCGGGAGCGCCGTCGGGCGCTCCCTCGATCAGGCTGTACGCCAGCCTGATCGCTTTTTTCATTCTGAGCACGATGTCCGCGCGAACGCCGTGCGTTCCGCATCATGCTCAGTGCGACGTGTTTGCATACTTCCGAAGTTCAAGTCTGGCAATGGCGCGATTGTGCACCTCGTCCGGACCGTCGGCCAGCCGCAGCGTACGGATATGGGCATAGTCCTTGGCGAGCCCGGCTTCGTCGGAGACGCCGCCGCCGCCATAGGCCTGGATCGCGTTGTCGATGATCCTCAGTGCCATGTTCGGTGCGGTGACCTTGATCATCGCGATCTCGGCCTGCGCGGTCTTGTTGCCGACCTTGTCCATCATGTCGGCGGCCTTGAGGCACAGCAGGCGATTCATCTCGATGTCGGCGCGGGCCTCGCCGATGCGCTGCTCCCAGACCGAATGCTCGATGATCTTCTTGCCGAACGCGGTGCGCGAGGCGAGCCGCTTCACCATCTTCTCCAGCGCCTCCTCGGCCTTGCCGATGGTGCGCATGCAGTGATGGATGCGGCCGGGGCCGAGACGGCCCTGCGCGATCTCGAAGCCGCGGCCCTCGCCGAGCAGGATGTTTTCCTTCGGCACGCGGACGTTCTCGAGCAGCACCTGGGCGTGGCCGTGCGGTGCATCGTCGAAGCCGAACACCGGCAGCATCTTCTCGACCTTGATGCCGGGGGTGTCGAGCGGCACCAGGATCTGCGACTGCTGCTGATGCTTGGCGGCGTTGAAGTCGGTCTTGCCCATCAGGATCGCGACCTTGCAGCGGGGATCGCCGACGCCCGACGACCACCATTTGCGGCCGTTGATGACGTAGTGATCGCCGTCCTTCTCGATCCGGGTCTCGATGTTGGTAGCGTCAGACGAGGCAACCGCGGGCTCGGTCATCAGGAAGGCGGAGCGGATCTCGCCGTCCATCAGCGGGCGCAGCCATTTGCGCTTCTGCTCCTTGGTGCCGTAGCGGATGAACACTTCCATGTTACCGGTATCGGGGGCGGAGCAGTTGAACACTTCCGACGCCCAGGAAATGCGGCCCATCTCTTCCGACAGCAGCGCGTATTCGAGGTTGCTCAATCCCGCGCCGTGGAATTCGTCGTCCTCGTGCGAGGATGGCGGCATGAACATGTTCCAGAGGCCTTCGGCCTTCGCCTTCTTCTTCAGATCCTCGAGGATCGGGATCACCTTCCAGCGCGGGCCTTCGGCGTCCTGCTTGTCATAGATCGGCACCGCGGGCCGGACATGCGCCTTCATGAAAGCCTGAACGCGCTCGAGCCATTCCTTCTGCCTGGCCGACATCGTGAAATCCATGGGACGCTCCTCGTTTTTTCCTAGACTTTGGGCCGCACTGTCCACCCGGCATCCGCTGGCCGCAAGGGCATTCGCTGATACGGCGGTGGTGGTGTGCCAGAATGCCGCCCACATTGTTGCGGATTGACATTTCCGGCCGTTCAAACGATAGTTTCATACAAATGTTTGAAATGCAACTCCCTGTCGTCTTCGTCATTCCCCGGCGCACCGCGGAATAACGGAAAGGCTCAAGGCCATGGCCAGCGATCAGACCCGATCCGCCATTCTCGCCGCCGCCGAGCGGCTCTATGCCGACCGCGGCTTCGGCGACGTCACGCTGCGCGACATCGTCGCGGAGGCGAACGTCAACCTCGCGGCGGTGAACTATCATTTCGGTTCCAAGGACGAGTTGATCGCGGAGCTGTTCGTCACCCGCAGCATCCAGACCAACCGCGAACGCCTCAATGAATTGAAGGCCGCGGAGGAAAAAGGCGGCGGCCGCGCCTCGATCGAGGACATCATGCGCGCCCTGGTCGGCCCGCCCCTGCGCGGCTGTCTCGGACCGGATCGCGAAGGCTCGACCGCGGCGCGCTTCATGATCCGCGCCTCGATCGAATCCGTGCCGCCGATCCGCCGCATCAAGAATCGCGAGGTCGATCATTTGCGCAAGTTCGCCGCCGCGATGCGCCGCGCGATGCCCGGTCGCGACGACACCGAGCTCTATTGGGGCCTGCACTTCGCGCTCGCGATGGCACATCACACCATCCGCGAGAAGGAACGCCTGCTGCGGCTGTCGGAAGGCAAATGCGACCTCGACGACGTCCGCGCCATCATCGATCGCGTCGTCACGGTCTCGGTGATGGCACTGACAATGGGCGACATGCCGGCAAAGCCGGCGGCGCGGCCGGTCGTGGTGCACGGCCGGCTGACGCGGCAGGATCTGTGAACCGCGGCGCCCTCACAGCATCGCGATGCAGTCGACCTCGACGTCGAACGGCCCGGTCCATTCCGGGATGCAGACGAAGATCCGCGCCGGCGGTTCGTGCGGGAAATACTTTGCGTAGACCGCGTTGAACGTGGTGAAGTGCTTGGCCGACGTGCAGAACACGTTGCACTTCATCACATTGTCGAGCGTGGCGCCGGCAGCCTCGAGGCACTGCTTGAGCTGTGCCATGACCAGCTCGCTCTGCCGCTCGATCGAGGCGCCGGCGGCGAACTCGCCGGTTGCGGGATCGAACGGCGGCAGGCCGGACACGAAGATCATGTTGCCGGCCCGGGTGACCGGCGAGGCCGGCGCCTTCCAGCGCTCGAGCCAGCTCGAGATCGGTTCGACGCGAACGACTTCCCGTTTCATGTTTGATGCCTTCGACGGAGGATCGATGGCGCCAGACTAGCAGGCTCGTGTCAATGATGCTTCGATACATATCGAAGTGTACTAGGAGCCGACTCCCTCTCCGACCGTCATCCTGAGGAGGCCGCGCAGCGGCCGTCTCGAAGGGTCGACGGCCACCAGCCGGGCCGTTCATCCTTCGAGACGCGGCCAAGGGGCCGCTCCTCAGGATGACGGAAAAGCGGCCGCGCTTGCCTTCAATACTTGCGCCTACAATATCCCCTGTGCCTTCAGGCCTTCGACCCTGGCGTCGTCATAGCCGATGGTCGCCAGCACGTCCTTGGTGTCGGCCCCTAACAGCGGCGGGGCGCGGTATTCGGTGATCGGCGTGCCCGAGAAGGTCAGCGCATTGCGGATCAGCGACAGGTTCGGCTCGTAGGGATGGTCGACGTTGACCCGCATGCCGCGCGATTGCACGTGCGGATCGCTGAACACCTGCTCGAAATCGTTGATCGGGCCCGACGGCACACCGGCCTCCTCAAGCTTTTCGAGCCAGTACGCGACCGGCTTGCGCAAGAACAGGCCGGCGAAGATCGCCATGATCTCCTTGCCGTGCACGACGCGGTCGTTGTTCTTGACGAAGCGCTTGTCGTTGGCGAGCTCGGGCTCGCCGAGCACGGCGCAGGTGCGCTGGAACTGGCCGTCATTGCCGACCACCAGCATCAATTCGCCGTCGGTGCAGCGGAACACGCCGGCCGGCATGCCGCCATTGCCCCAGGTGCCGCGGCGCGGCGGCATCTTGCCGTTGACGAGGTAGATCTGCAGCCAGTGCGACAGCGATGCGATCACGGTGTCGAACAGGCAAACGTCGATGTGCTGCCCTTCGCCGTTGTTGGCGTCGCGATGGTAGAGCGCCGAGAGAATCCCGATCGAGGTATTCATGCCGGTCATGTAGTCGACGATCGAGGGGCCGACCTTCATCGGGCCCTCGCCGGGCTCGCCGTCGATATGGCCGGTGACGCTCATCAGCCCGCCCATCGCCTGCAGGATCGCGTCATAGCCGGCGCGCGGCGCGTAAGGTCCGGTCTGGCCGAAGCCGGTGACCGAGCAATAGATGATGCCGGGGTTGAGCTGCTTGATGGTCTCGTAGTCGAGGCCGTAGCGCTTGAGATCGCCGACCTTGTAGTTCTCCATCATCACGTCGGCCGTTTTGGCGAGCTCGCGGATGATCGCCTGGCCTTCAGGCTTGGCGATGTTGACCGTGACCGACTTCTTGTTGCGGTTGGCGCAGAGGTAGAACGAGTTGTTGTTGTTCTGCTTGCCTTCGGGATCGGCGAGATAGGGCGGGCCAAAGGCGCGGGCGTCGTCGCCGCCGCCGGGCCGCTCGATCTTGATCACTTCGGCGCCGAGATCCGCCAGCATCTGGGCCGACAGCGGGCCCGCGAGCACCCGCGTCAAATCGAGAATCTTGATGCCCGAGAGTGGCAAAGCCGACATGAAGCATTCCTCCGATATCTTGCAAAATCTTGATTATCTGGCGCCGCCGGATCATGTCCTGGGCATGCCAAGGCTTGCGGATACACCATTTTGGTGCGGCGAGCACTGCATTGTCGGCATGAAGCCATCCGCCTGCGGCCTATGTGCGGCAGCGGTATTCGGCCGGAACCGGCCGGCCCCTGCCCCGATTGCCGCCACGCGAAATTGTGAAAACGGCCGACACCGATTTGCCGCAGCGCCAGCGGTATTTTGCCGCGACGAGGAGGACACCATGCGGACGATCACGACGGCCGCGCTGCTCACCCTGCTTGCGATCGCAATTCCGCCGGCGGATGCGCGCGGCGGCCACGGCCATGGCGGCGGCTTGCACAGCATACATACCGGCGGCGCAAATCGCGGCGGCGGATTTGCCGAGGACAAGCGCCGTGGCAACGACCCCTACACCAAGGCGGCCTCCGACGAGGAGGACCGCCTGCTCAACAGCAAGCTGAAGAGCATCTGCCACGGCTGCTAGAGCGAGCAGTGACAAATTCGCGATGTCCGCTTCCCCCCCCCCGGCAGCGGCGCAGGAGCGGACATCGCATAAGGCCGAAATGGGCCAACAGGAGACACGCTGGCCATCGGTCTTTGTCTGCCGCCGACGTCAATGCTCACGGTCGTCTCGCCGCTCGCTATGAACACTCAAGCACCCGCGGGCACGAAACAGGCCGCGGCCGTCCCGCGACCGTTCGTTGCCCAGACTTCGGCGGCGCCGCTGGCGATCACCAGCGATAGCCATACCCGCGATAGCCATACCCGCGATAGTACCCAGGGCCGTAGGCGTATGCGGGGCGAATAACGCGCCGGTACGCGGGACGAGCATAGTAAGAGCTGTATCCGCCGTAGTATGCGGGGGCGTAGCCGTAGTTGTAGTATGCCGGGGCATAGCCGCCGTAATACGCGGGGGCGTAACCCCCGTAATAGCCATAACCCGGTCCGCCGTAGTAGCCGTAACCTGGGCCATAGGCGTAGGCGCTGGAGGCTATGCCGCCAACCACCGCCGCTCCGATTAGTCCGGCCGCGAGTCCAGCACCCCAGCCACCACCACGCCACGCTTGGGCTGGTGATGGGGCCACCAAGACAGAGACACCGATGGTGGCAGCGGTCACTAACGCCAATGCTGCTTTGTTCATTTCCGAAGCCTCCGTTGTTCCCGGAACCTCAACCGACAATCCAGCGATAGTTTCCTCCGACCGCCGTTGGCGGAACGGTTTCCGTGAAACTTAATACTGATGAACGGCTTGGGAAAGCAAAACCACGGTGCCCAATGTCCGTGCCGGGTCAAGACCGGAAGCACTCAAGGTGAGCATGACGAGCCCGCTTCTGGGGGATAGCGCCCCAATTTCAGTGTTTGCGTTTCGCCTTGGCGCGGCTGCGAGGCGCGGAAACTCAGGACGCGATCGCCTGCCGCGGCTGCGCGGTTGCGGCGATCAGCTTGCCGATCTCGGGCTTGCAGCCGCCGCAATTGGTGCCGGCCTTCAGGCTGCGACCGATTGCCTCGACGCTGTTGGCGCCCTCCTTGATCTCGGCGGTGATCTGGTGCCGACCGACGCTGAAGCTGGAGCGGACATCGCATAAGGCCGAAATTGGCCAGACGCGGACTCATGCATCGCAGCAAGCTTGGTTCACGTCCAGCGAAGCCGCGCCAGGATCGCGCGGCCCATGATCCAGTCCTTGTCGCTTTCGGTGAGGAACGGAAGCTCCTCTGTGAATTCCGTCACGCGCTGCCGGTAGGTGGCCCGGGCGAATGAATTGGTTACATCGGTTCCCCAGTGGCAGCGCTCCGGGCCGTAGGCGTCGAATAGGCGGTGGATATGCGGGGTCACGTCACGGAATGGATAAGGCTCAGTCGAAATCAGCGGTACCGACGACAACTTCACCGACACATTCGCATATCTTGCGAGCGCCACCGACTGTGCAATGGCTTCAGGGACCGTGTTGTTTCCCACGGATGCCAATGAATCAGGACGAGGGCGCAGGCCCGCGCCGACCCCCATGTGGTCGATGATGAGTGTAAGTTGGGGGTGTCGCTCAGCGATGCGGGCGAACAGCGATGTCTGGCCCGACGTGAGAAACATCACAGGCAGGCCGGCCTTCTCCGCCGCCGGCCAGAACCAATCCGCGGTTCCGTCCGTCAGCCACGCCGCTTCGCCGGGGCCGAAGTTCAACCTCACGCCCAGCACGCCGGGCTGGTCGCGCCAAGTCGCAAGCCGTGCCGCGCGGTCGGGCTTGTCGAGGGCTACACGCGCCATGATGGCGAAGCGGCTCGGGTACCGTTTGACCGCCTCTTGGGCATAGTCGATGCGCTCGCCTTCGAGCGACACCGGCGGAACGATGACGACGCGATCGACGCCAGCCTCGTCCATCAGTGGAATTATTCGCTCGATGGTGAAGGGCTCCGGAAGCTGCGGTTTGGCACCGGGGAGCCAGGGTCTTTCCGGGGTGCTCGCCGGCCACAGGTGAACCTGCGAATCGACGATCACTCGCTTTTGCTGCGCGACTGTTGCCGCGGCGTGCTGCATTGACAGCGCGACACCGGTCGCGACGGTGCCGGTCAGAAAACCACGGCGTGAAGGCATGTGATGTCCTTCCTGTCTTATTATTGTTGTCACGACATGATGCTGATCGACACCGCGCCATCTGAGCGAGAAGACAGCAAATTGGCCTGCAATACTGAAGATCACATCAGGAAATTGCGACCATAGAAATAGGGTTCAATGGTCAATTTGCGCCGCAACAATCTTGAGCCGCGCCATCTCTCAGTTGGGTCAAGACCCGAAGCACTCAAGGTGAGCATGACGAGTCCGCTTCTGGACGGATAGCGCCCCAATTTCAGTGTTTGCGTTTCGCCCTGGCGCGGCTGCGACGCGCGGAAACTTACGACGCGATCGCCTGCCGCGGCTGCGCGGTTGCGCCGATCAGCTTGCCGATTTCTGGCTTGCAGCCGCCGCAATTGGTGCCGGCCTTCAGGCAGCGGCCGATCGCCTCGACGCTGTTGGCGCCCTTCTTGATCTCGGCGGTGATCTGGTGCCGACCGACGCTGAAGCAGGAGCAGACGATCGGACCGACATCTTCGCCCGCGCCGAACGGCCGTCCTGCGAGCAGCGCCATCCGCGCGTTCGCCGAGAGCTGCTGTTCCGCAAACAACCCGGTCAGCCACGCCCGCGACGGCAGCGTGTGGTCGGGCGCGATGAACACGCAGCCATCGAGCCGGCCGTCGCGCACCGCCGCGTAGCGGAACCGTCCCACGGCAGGATCGCGATAGGCGACCCATTCGATCTCGACGCCGTCGAGGCCAAGTTGCACGCGCGCCCAGTCGCGCCAGCTCTCCGGGCGGGCGTCGAGCGCGAGTTCCAACCGCCAGCAGTCGCCCGCCTTGCCGTGAACCCAGTAGCCGGCTTGCGGACGCTTGATCGGATTGCGGCTCAGGATGAAGGCGTGCCATTTCGGTGCGTAGGGATCGGCCTTCACCGGCGTATGCTTGGATTCCGGCTGACCGGACAGCGGATCGACGGCCGGACTGACCAGCGCGTTGACGCGGCCCTCGCCGGCAAATTCCTCATTCCAGTGCATCGGCACGAACACGCAGCCGCGGCGCTGGTCGGCGCTGACCACGACGCGCGCGATCATCTCGCCCCAGCTGCTGGTCAGCCGCGTCAGCCCTTCGTTTTCCAAGCCGGCCAGCCGCGCATCCTCGGGATGGAATTCGGCATAGGGCTCGAAGATATGCGATAGCAGCCGCCCGGTTTTCCCGGTCCGGGTCATGGTGTGCCACTGGTCTCTGATACGACCGGTGTTGAGCACCAGCGGATAGTCGCGGCTGGTCGCATGGCGCGCTGCGCGGGGCGCAATCGGAATGAAGCGCGCCTTGCGGTCGGCTGTGAAGAAATTCGGCGTCTCGAACATCCGCGCCGTGCCGTCTGGACGATCTGATGTCACCGGCCATTGCACCGGCGCCAGCGCCTCATAGGCGTGGTCATCGAGCGTCGACAGCGCCGAGATGTCGAAATCACGCCGGCCGTCGTTCTCATAACCGGACAGTTCGGCATGCTCGCGGAACACGGCGGCAACGTCAGGATAATCGAAGCCGGAATATCCCATGCGTTGCGCAACGTCGCAGATGATGCGCCAGTCCGCACGCGCTTCCCCCGGCGCGGGCAAGAACGTCCGTTGCCGTGAAATCCGGCGCTCGGAATTGGTGACGGTGCCGTCCTTCTCGCCCCACGCCAGCGCCGGCAGCAGCACGTCGGCATGGCGCGTGGTGTCGGTATCGCGCATGCAGTCCGTGACCACGACGAGCTCGCAGGCATCGAGCGCAGCGCGCGCGCGGTCGGCGTCCGGCAGGCTCACCACCGGATTGGTCGACATGATCCACACCGCCTTGATGCGGCCGTCGGCGATGGCGTCAAACATGTCGACCGCCTTCAGCCCGCCCTTCTCCGCCATCACAGGCGCGCGCCAGAACCGCTGCACAAGATCTCGATGCGCCGGGTTCTCGAGCTCCATATGCGCGGCGAGCTGGTTGGCGAGCCCGCCGACTTCGCGACCGCCCATCGCGTTGGGCTGACCGGTGAGCGAGAACGGCCCCATGCCGGGACGGCCGATCCGGCCGGTCAGGAGATGGCAATTGATGATGGCATTGACCTTGTCGACGCCGGTCGACGACTGGTTGACGCCTTGCGAATAGAGCGTGACGACACGCTCGGTCTTCGTGAACCAGTCGAAGAACAGCCCGACCGCGCCTTCGCTCAGCCCGCAGGTTGCCGCGGTCTGCGCCACGGTCTGGCCGGCGACCTGCTTGAGGGCGTCGACCACGCCCGTGGTCGAACTGCCAACAAAGCTGCGATCGACCGCATTGCTGCCGGCGAGGAACGCAAACAGCCCGTTGAACAGCACGGAATCGCTGCCCGAGCGCAGCGGCAGGTGCAGATCGGCGCCCTCGCAGGTCGCGGTGCGGCGCGGATCGATCACGACGATCTTGCAGGCCGGGTTCTTCTCCTTCGCCGCCAGCATGCGCTGGTGCAGGATCGGATGGCACCAGGCGGCGTTGGAGCCGACCAGCACCAACAGATCCGCCTGCTCGAGATCCTCGTAGCAGCCCGGCACGGTGTCGCTGCCGAAGGCGCGCTTGTGCCCGGCCACGCTGGAGGCCATGCACAGCCGCGAATTGGTGTCGATATTGGCGGTGCCGACAAAGCCCTTGGCGAGCTTGTTGACGACGTAATAGTCCTCGGTCAGGAGCTGGCCGGAGACGTAGAACGCCACCGCGTCGGGCCCGTACTCCCTGATGATCCGGCCAAAGCCATCGGCGACGCGATCAAGCGCGTCGTCCCACGCAACGGGCGTGCCGTCGACGACAGGCGCGAGCAGACGCCCGTCGAGATCGATGGTCTCGGCGAGCGCCGAACCCTTGCTGCAGAGCCGGCCGAAATTGGCCGGATGCTGCTTGTCGCCTTCGACCTGGATGGTGCCCGCCGCGTCCTTGGACGCGACGACACCACAGCCGACACCGCAATAGGGACACGTGGTCTTGACGGGCATGCCTGGCCCCTCAGCCCACCGCCGCCGCCTGCCGCACCGACAGCCAGACAACGCCGTTCTCGACCTTGGCCGGATGTGTATGCGTGCAACCCTCGTCGGGCGCGACCGCCTGCCCGCTCGCCAACTCGATGACGAAGTTATGCAGCGGACAGGTCACGCGCTTGTTGTGCACGATGCCCTGCGACAGCGGCCCGCCCTTGTGCGGGCAGCGGTCGTCGAGCGCGAACACCTCGTCGCTCTCGGTGCGGAACACCGCGATGTTGCCATGGGGCGTGCGGACCACCCGCGAACCGAGACGCGGAATGTCGGTAAGCGCGCCGATTTCAATCCAGCTGGTCATGCGAGCTCCAATTCGGCAATCGGGGCGAACTCGTTGCGGTCGACGCCCTGGCTGGCGCGCTCCGCCCAAGGATCGCTCTGCGAGAACTGCTGCGAATAGGCAAAGCGGGCAAACAGCGCCTTGCGGTTGGTGACGTCGTCGACCACCCGCTTCCTGATCTGCTCGAGACTGACGCGGTCGCACCATTTGTACATGCGCTCGAGATACCAGCCCTCCTCGCGATAGAGCTGGGTCAGCGCCACGATCACCTCGAGCGCCTCATCCTCGGTCTCGACCTTGGTCAGGAACTCGGTGCCCTTGATGTGCAGTCCCGCGGCGCCGGCGAAATGGATCTCGTAGCCGGAATCGACGCAGACCACGCCGACGTCCTTGCAGGTCGCCTCCGCGCAATTACGCGGGCAGCCGGAAACGCCGAGCTTGACCTTGGCCGGCGTCCAGGAGCCCCACATGAACTTCTCGAGCTTGACGCCGAGACCGGTGGAATCCTGGGTGCCGAAGCGGCACCATTCCGAGCCGACGCAGGTCTTCACCGTGCGCAACCCCTTGGCGTAGGCGTGGCCCGACACCATGCCGGCGTCGTTCAGATCGGCCCACACCGCCGGGAGGTCTTCCTTCTTGACGCCGAGCAGGTCGATGCGCTGGCCGCCGGTGACCTTCACCGTCGGGATGTTGAACTTCTCGGCGACGTCGGCGATGGCGCGCAACTCGCTCGGCGTGGTGACGCCGCCCCACATCCGCGGCACCACCGAATAGGTGCCGTCCTTCTGGATGTTGGCGTGGACGCGCTCGTTGATGAAGCGCGACTGCTGGTCGTCGCGATATTCGCCGGGCCAGGTCGCGAGCAGATAATAGTTCAGCGCCGGGCGGCAGGAATGGCAGCCATTCTGCGTCTTCCACTCCATGAAGCGCATGACGGCCGGAATCGTCTTGAGCTGCTGCTCGACGATGACGCGGCGAACGTCGTCATGGCTGTGATCGGTGCATTTGCACAGCGGCTTGACCTTCGGCGCCGCCGAATAGTCGCCGCCAAGCGTGAAGGCGAGCACCTGCTCGACCAGACCGGTGCAGGAGCCGCAGGACGACGACGCCTTGGTATGGGCGCGGACGTCGTCGAGCGTGAACAGCTTCTTCTCGCTGATCGCCTTGACGATCGCGCCCTTGCAGACGCCATTGCAGCCGCAGATCTCGGTCTCGTCGCTCATCGCGGCGACCGAGCTCTGGCCGTTGACGCCGCCATCGCCGAGATTGGCGGCGCCGAACACCAGGCGCTCGCGCATATGCGAGACGTCGGTGCCGTCGCGCAGATGCTGGAAGTACCAGGGCCCGTCGATGGTGTCGCCATAGAGCACGGCGCCGACGATCTTCTTGTCCTTCAGGATGATGCGCTTGTAGACGCCGCGATTGGCGTCCTGCAGCACGATCTCCTCCTTGTCCGGGCCCGGCGCGAAGTCGCCGGCGGAGAACAGGTCGATGCCGGTGACCTTCAGCTTGGTCGAGGTGACCGAGCCGTCATAGGTGGCAAAGCCCTTCATCGCGAGGTGGTTGGCGCAGACCTTGGCCTGGTCGAACAGCGGCGCGACCAGGCCATAGGTCTGGCGGCGGTGCTGCACGCATTCGCCGACCGCGTAGATGCGGCCGTCATAGGTCTGCATGGTGTCGGAGACCACGATGCCGCGTTCGCAATAGAGCCCGGCCTTCTTCGCCAGCTCGAAGTTTGGACGGATGCCGACCGCCATCACGACCAGATCGGCCGGCAGCTCGGTGCCGTCGCCGAAGCGCACGCCGGTGACGCGGTCCTCGCCCAGGATCGCCTGGGTCTGCGCCGGCATCTTGAACACCATGCCGCGCTCTTCCAGCGACTTGCGCAACAGACCGCCGGCCACCGGATCGAGCTGGCGCTCCATCAGCGTGTCGAGCAGATGCACGACCGTGACGTTCATGCCGCGCTTCATCAGCCCGTTGGCGGCTTCGAGGCCCAACAGGCCGCCGCCGATCACGACCGCGTTGCGATAGTCGGTCGAGGCCTTGATCATGCGATCGACGTCGTAGATGTCGCGGAAGCCGATCACGCCGGGCAGCTCCTTGCCGGGCAGCGGCAACATGATCGGATTCGATCCGGTCGCGATCAGCAGACGGTCGTAAGGAACGCGCGCGCCGGCCTCGGTGACGACCTCACAGGTGCGGCGGTCGATCATGGTGACCGTCTCGCCCTTGCGCAGCGTGATGTTGTTGTCCTCGTACCAATCGACGGTGTTGAGCATGATGTCGTCGACGGTCTTCTCGCCGGCGAGCACCGGCGAGAGCAGGATGCGGTTGTAATTGCCGTAGGGCTCGGAGCCGAACACGGTGATGTCGTAGAGATCGGGCGCGCGTTCGAGCAGCGCCTCCACCGTGCGGATGCCGGCCATGCCGTTGCCGATCACCACGAGCTTTTGCTTTGTCACTTTGTCGAGCATGGTCTGCCTTTCAATTCCGACGATGCTGCTCAGCGACGCGGCGTGCGTCGTTGATGGACACCGATAAAGGTTTGGAGTTGTAGGAAGCCCAGCCGCGGGCGCAGACCGTCTTCGATGACGACCGATGTTCCGTTACCGACTGATATTCAAGACGCGTGCCAACTTCCCGCCGGGGAATTTTGAAGCAAAATCAAAGCCTTCCAGACCACCCCCGAATCACCAGCCGGCGCCTGGGGTGGATTTTCCGGCCACATTTTTAGCCACGCCGATGATCTCTTGTGCAGCACAGCATCACGCGCACCGCGCGTTATCATGCGCGCGGCATCGATGCGCCCTTGCAAGTGAGTACGCGCGCCGCTCAAAAAAGCACCAGCCTGCGCGTTTGCGCGGCGGCATCTGCCGCCAGCGGCAGCACGCTGAGCCTTCACACGCGTTCGCCGACACAGCGGCAACGCCTTGCGATCGCTGACGAAGCGTCCGCATGCGATTCGATGGCACGGTAATTGCTGAACATTCGTCAACCAGGCGCGTCTCAACGACGAGTGCGCTCGCCTTTTCATTCACATCATGACTGTTTGCGCCGGAACTGACCGCGAGAATGCGGCTGCTCCGGCCGCATCATTGCGAGGTCGTTGCCAATGAAGTTCGCTGAATTCAAGAAGGCAGGTCACTGGCCGACGCTGCTCGCTGCATTCCTGTACTTCGACATCAGTTTCATGGCGTGGGTCGCGCTCGGCCCGCTGATCGTCTACATCGCGCGCGACATGAATCTGGCGGTGAACGAGAAGTTCACCCTGGTCGCCATTCCCGTGCTCGCCGGAGCATTGTTGCGCGTGCCGATGGGCATTCTCGCCGACGTCATCGGCGCCAAGCGCACCGGCATCATTGCCCAGCTCGTCGTGATCGCCGCGACCGTGTCGGTCTGGCAGTTCGGACTGAACAGCAAGTCCGCGATCGAGCTGTTCGGCCTGGCGCTCGGCGTCGGCGGCGCCTCGTTCGCCGTGGCGCTGCCGCAGGCGAGCCGCTGGTATCCGCCGCAATATCAGGGCGTCGTGATGGGGATCGCCGGCGCCGGCAATATGGGCGTCGTGCTCGACACCCTGCTCGCGCCCACGATCGCAGAGCATTGGGGCTGGCAGGCCGTGTTCGGCTGCCTGTTGCTTCCGATGCTGATGGTGCTGGCCTATTACATCGTGGCGGCGAAGGACGCGCCGGGTGAGCGCAAGCCGATCTCGCTGAAGGCCTATGGCGCGCTGCTGAAGGATTCCGACAGCCGCTGGTTCATGTTCTTCTACTTCATCACCTTCGGCGGCTTCGTCGGCCTCGCCAACGCGTTGCCGCTGTATTTCACCGTGCAATATCATGTCTCGGGCGTTGCCGCCGGCATGCTGGTGGCGCTGATCGTCGCGTTCGGCTCCGGCTTCCGTCCGGTCGGCGGCATGATCGCCGACCGCATCGGCGGCATCCGCTCGCTGTCGATCCTGTTTGGGGTCGTGGTCGCGGCCTATCTCGTGATCGCGTTCATGCCGGAGGGGCCGACCGCGCCAACGCAGGCCGGCTGGTCGCTGACCGAGCTGCCGCGCATCGCCTGGACCTCGGTGCTGCTGTTCTCGATCGGCGTGCTGGCGCTCGGCATGGGCAACGGTGCGGTGTTCCAGTTGATCCCGCTGCGCTTCCGGCACGAGATCGGCCTGATGACCGGGCTCGTCGGCTGCGCCGGCGGCGTCGGCGGCTTCTTCCTGGCGCAAACGCTCGGCACCGCCAAGGGCATGACCGGCGGCTTCGGCGCGGGCTTCCTGTTCTTCGGCGTGCTGGCGTTGCTTGGCTTCATCGGACTTGCCATGGTCAAGGTCCGCTGGCGCACCACCTGGGGCGCGGCGTCGGGAGCGCGCGTCTGACCGCCCGCCCCCGCGAGACGACGGGGCACCGACGTGGCGAACGGCTCGCAACGGGAATTGGGAGTGCGGCTCGGCTTCGCCAGCGAGACCGGCAAGCGCGCCGCCAATGAGGACTATGTCGCGGCGTGCTTCGGCACGCCGGGCACGCTGCACCGCGACGTCGTCGCGGCGGTCGCCGACGGCGTCGGTGGCCACAAGGGCGGACGCGAGGCCGCGGAGGTTGCCGTCCGCAGCTTCATCGACGCCTATTATTGCCTGCCCGAGACGCTCGGCGTCCGCCGCCGCGCCGCGCGGGCGCTCGAAGCCACCAACAGCTGGATCTATGGTCAGGGGCGCGTCGATGCCGCACGCAGCGGCATGGCGTGCGCGTTTTCCTCCGTCATCCTGTCGCGGCGGCAGTGCCATGTGATCCATATCGGCGACACCCGCGTCTATCGCCTGAGCGATGGACGCCTGGAACGGCTGACGCAAGATCATATCGCCGGCCGCGGCGATCTCGCGCACCTGCTCAACCGCGCCATCGGGTTCGAGGAGTTCGCCCGCTTCGACTACACCTCGGTCGGGCTGCGGCAACATGACCGCCTTCTGATCTGCAGCGACGGGGTGCACGGCGCGCTCGGCGATTCCCGCCTGCTGCATTTGCTCGAGGAGCGCACGCCGCCGGAGGAGTCGGCCAAGAGCATCGTCGAGGCCGCACTCGCGGCCGGCAGCAGCGACAACACCACCGCGCTGGTGCTCGACGTCGTCGACCTGCCGCCGGCGGATCGTGACGAGCTCACCCACTCGATCGCAACGCTGCCGATCGGCGATCTGCCGGAAAGCGGCGACATCGTCGACGATTTCGCGCTCGGCGACGTGCTGTCCGACGGACGCTACAGCCGCCTGTTCAAGGCGGTCGACAAGCGCGCCGGCCGCGAGGTCGTGCTGAAATTCCCGCATCCGCGGGTCGCCAGCGAGGGCTCCTATCGTCTCGCCTTCGTCCGCGAGGCATGGGTCGCCGCGCGGGTACGCAGCCTGTGGATCGGCGAGATCATCGAGGTGCCGGCGGAACGGCGGACCAGGCTTTATTCGGCGATGCCGCTCTATGACGGCGAGACGCTGGAGCAGCGGCTCAATCGCGCGCCGCGGCTGTCGCTGACCGAAGGGATCGGGATTGCCACCAAGCTGGTGCGCGCGGTGACGGCGCTGCATCGCGCCGGCATCATCCATCGCGACATCAAGCCCGACAATGTGATCCTGCTGAAGGACGGCGGCTTGCGGCTGGTCGATCTCGGGGTCTCGCGCGTGCCGCTGCTGGAGGATTTTCCGGCCGAGGACATTCCGGGCACCGCGAGCTACATGGCGCCTGAGCTGTTCGGCGGCAAGGCGGGCGATGAGGCGTCCGACCTGTTCGCGCTCGGCGTCACCGTCTACCGGATGTTCACCGCGAATTATCCGTTCGGCGAGATCGAGCCGTTCTCGCGCCCGCGCTTCGGCAAGCCGGCGCCCCTGTCGCGCTACCGCCCCGATTTGCCGGCCTGGCTCGATGCGGTGATCGGCAAGGCGCTCAGCGTCGAGCCCGCGCAGCGCTTCGGCGACGCCATCGAGTTCGCGCACGAGCTGGAGAACGGCGCGACCTGGGCCGGCCCCGCCGTCACGACCCGGAAATCGCTGCACGACCGCGATCCCGTGACGTTCTGGAAAGTGCTGTGCGCCATCCTGGCCGTGATCGTCGTGGTGCTACTGGCGCGGCACTAATCCGGCAGGCTGAGCATCCGCACCAAGACCCGGCTTGTGTCGCGATCAGGCAACCAGCAACGCTGCCGCCCGCGCAAGCGGAACGGCGTCGTCGCCGAGCACCAGTGCGATGGCGTCGCGTTCCCACGCATCGTCGGCCGGCGCCAGCGGGTCCTTCGCGGTCAGGCGATGCTCCAGCACGAACCGCGACAGCAACAGCCGTCGTGCATCGACCTCCGCCTGGCAGCCTTCCCAGGCCAGAACGATCGCCGACGCCGCATGGTAGAGCGCACTGGCCGCAAGCCGCGCCGCATGTTCCGCCGCGCGATCGGCCGCCACCTGCTCGGCAAAGCCGATCGCGCGGTCGAGCGCTGTGCGGAGGCGGTTACGAAACGGCTCCGGCAAGGCCTTCGCCTCGTCAAGCCGCGCATGCAGGGCCACGGCCAGCGCCCGCTGCGCGCCGCTCTTGCCGACGGCGCGCGTGATGATGTCGAGCGCGTTGATGTTGCTGGTGCCTTCCCAGAGCACGCCGACGTGGGCGTCGCGCACCAGCCGCGGCTGCACCCACTCCTCGATGTAGCCGTTGCCGCCGCGCACCTCCATCGCACCGGTGGCGACCGGAATGTTGTCGCGGCAGGCGCGGTACTTCAAGAGCGGCGTCAGGATGCGCAGCAGGTCCCTCGCCTGCGCCGAACCGGCATTGGCTTCGTCCATCGCGCGCGCGGCCACCAGCATCATCGACAGCGCCTCCTCGGTCGGCACGATCAACTTCATCAGCTGCCGGCGCAGCAGCGGAAAATCGATCACGCGCTGGCCGAACGCCACCCGCGAGGAGGCGCTGACTTTGGCCTCGTTGAGGCAACGCCGCATCATGGCCGCGGCGCGCACGCCGTGCGACAGGCGCGAGAGGTTGACCTGCTCCATCATCTGCTTGAGGCCCTGCTCGGGATCACCGACCAGATAGGCCACCGCATTGTCGAGACGGATCTCGCCTGACGCCATCGATTTGGTGCCGAGCTTGTCCTTGAGGCGGACGATCCGGTAGCTGTTGCGCCTGCCGTCCTTCAGGCGGCGCGGCAGCGCGAACAGCGCCAGGCCCCTGGTGCCACCTGGCGCGCCTTCCGGCCGCGCCAGCATCAGCGCGACGTCGGCATCGGCGTGGGAGCAGAACCATTTGTCGCCGGTCAGGCGCCAGACCTCGCCGTCGCGGCGCGCGACGGTCTCGACCGCACCGACATCGGAGCCGCCGGCGCGCTCGGTCATGAACTGCGTGCCCTTCCACAAGGTCGCCATGTCGTCGGACAGCATCTTTGGCAGCAGATAGGCCTTGAGTTCGTCGGAGCCGAATTTGCGGATCAGATGCGTCGAGGTGTCGGTGACGCTGATCGGGCACATCAGCCCGAACTCGGATTGCACGAACAGATACTGAAACACGTACTTGGCCACGGCCGGCAGCGGCCGGTCCATGCCGAGCACGCCGGCGCGATGGCTCATGGCGTGAAACTGGAAATCGGCGAAGGCGATCGCCTCCATCTCGCGATACGTGGGGTGATAGTCGATCCAGTCCTCGTCGCGGCCGTAAGCGTCCCGCGGATTGAGCACCGGGCCGTGCTTGTCGGCGATCCGCGCCAGCTGGTCGAGCCTGCCTCCCGCCAGCTCGCCAAGGCGGTGGAAATGCGGCTCCAGTTTCTCGCGATCCTCGCGCGACAGATAGAGGTTGAGCAGGCCGCGCAGGCCACGGTCGAGATCGTAGAAATTGAGGCCTGCGCAATCATGCGAGATGTGACGGGCCGGATCGGCCGGATTGGCGGCAGCGTCGGGGCTACGAAGATCGAGCGCGCTCATCTGCATCGGGGCTCTCCTTGTTCGGGATGGCGTCGCACCAGCCTTGCCGGTGTGCGGGATGTCATCCCCGTCTGTCTGCAACATCGAGAACCGTGGTTGCGATGTCCACCTCCGGACCCCCATGCGAGAATAATTTCAGATACGTGGAAGAAATGCCGTCCGCGCGCGGCGCGCATGCGGTCGATGCTGCACCGCGCACTATTGACCTCCGCCGGTTTCGCTGCACATTCGACAGTAGAAGGCGACACCACGAATGTTGCAGCGCACCCGGTTGGCGCTGCGCGCGCAAGGACATGAGCGGCAGCAGATGAAGGGAGCGCGCTCCGACAGCCAGTCCCCGTCGCGGCGCGGCCGCAGGCGCATCGTCGCCGAGCGGGTGCGCGCGCAACTCGACGATCCCGCGGCGACGGTGATCGAGGCCAACCGGCATGACGAGTTATTTCGCGCCGCCGACGGCAGCGCGGATCCGTCCGTCGTCAAGTCGGCGCACCGTGTGCTCCGCATCTTCGAATATTTTGCCGAGATCGAGCGGCCGGCGGCGATGACCGAGATCGCGCGGCGGCTGAACTACCCGCCGTCGAGCACGTCGGCGCTGCTGAAGAGCCTGGTCGAGCTCGGCTATCTCGAGCATGACCGGCAGGCGCGCACCTACCGGCCGACGGTCCGCATCGCTCTGCTCGGCGGCTGGCTCACGAGCGAGCGGCTGCCGGGCGCAACGCTCGATGCCATCACGCGCGAGCTGCACGAGGCGACACGGCTGACGACGTTCGTCGTGGCGCGCAACCAGCTCTACAGCCAGTACATCCGCGTGCTGCAGGGAACGACGCCGGTGCGCTATTATCTCGAGCCCGGTGCGCGGCGGCTGTTGACCCATTCGACCCCGGGCCGGGTGTTTCTCAGCCTGATGAACGACGAGGATGCGCGGCGGATCGTGCAGCGGATCAACGCCGAGGAAGCGCCGTCATCTGCGGTCCGCTTTCCGGATATCCAGCATGCGCTGGCCGTGATCCGCCGCCAGGGTTTTGCCTATACGCGCGACATGGGCACGCCCGGTCTGAGCGCGATTGCGATGCGGCTGACCGATACCGACCGGACGCCTCCGCTTGTCATCACGGTCGCTGGCCCAAGCGCGATCGTCTCCGCGGACGCCAGGGCGATCATCGGCAAGATGCGCGAGCTGGTCGAGCGTCAGTCGCCCGGCCTGCTCCCGCAGATCGACGTCGACGCGCCACCGATCGAGACCTGAGATCAGGACCCCGCGCGGCGGATCGTGATCCGGGTCTCGTCGGTCATGTCCTTCAATTCCTTGTTCGGCTCGCGATAGAGATGACGCTCGATCACGACGGTGCGGCCATCGGTGGTCTTGCTGCAGGTCTCGTCGACGAAGACGCCACCGACCTCCTGCTTGCCGCCGGCCGGCTCCGCGTTCGAGCAGGTCCAGCCGTCTTCGCCGTAGCGCGACCTCGCCTGCAGGCCGAGCAGGAAGGCCTTCTTGCGCAGATAGAGCCGTGCTTTCGGATCGGTCTCGATCGTCAGCGCCGCGATCTTGGCGTCCTGATCGATCATGACGGTCAGGATCGCCGGATGGCCGGCGACCATGGTGCCTTCCCGCGCGGTCTCGCGATCATACTCGAAGCGGATGCCGCGGAGCTGGTCCGGCCCGGCCGGGCAATTCGACCACTGCGCCCATTCAGCCAATCTGTGCGTGGTCTTCTCCCCGGCGCAGGTCAGGTTGATGTAGCCGGCGTCGGGAACGCTGCTGATCGCCATTCCGACATTGATGTCGCGCAGGTCGCCCGCGGTCGCCATCGCCGGCACCGCTGCGGTGACGGTGGCGGCGAAGACGAGGCCACGGATTGCCGATCGGTGCTTGCTCATGGCTTTGCCTTCTCGCTCTGGTCGGACGGCGCGGCGGCGTGGCCGGCGTCCTTGTAGACGTTGCAGACGCGCGAGCCATCGCCGAAGAAGGTGATGCACTCGTCATAGCTCGGCTCGCCCTTGCCCTTGACGTGGGCGAGCACGTAATCGGCGACCGCCTCGATCTCGTTGGGCCGCAGGAACACATTTGCCTCGGGCGGCATGCGGTCCGCGACATCCTGCCGGGTCATCTCGTAGCATTTCGTGGTGTCATAGGAGCCGCGCACGAAGAACGGCATGCCGGTGCCCGGCCGCCCGCACGTCACGGTCTCGATGATCTGCTCGCGCGTCAGCTCGGTCTTGCGCAGCGACAGCGCGTCGCCGCCATAGCCGCCGCCGCCATTGCCGTGCCATTTGTGGCAGCCGATGCAATTGCCGCGCTTGAACACCGCCTTGCCGGCATCGGTCGGATCGCTCGCCGACTGTGCCTGCGCCGTACTCACAAATCCCGTCACGAGCGCGCAGCCAAGCCACGCGCCAATCAACCATCCTTGCTTCATTTGTTTTGTTTCTCTGGATCAAAAGTGACGCGGGAGGCCTCTCACCGAGGCCTCCCGCGCGTGCGACGTCAAAGGGCGAACACGTAGAGCATCGAGCCCGGCTGCATCTGCTTCAGCTCGGGCGTGGCGTCGATGAACCACTTGTCCCAGGCACCGCCGAGGCCGACCAGGATCGCGACATACTGCTTGCCGTCCACCGAGAACGTCATCGGGGGCGCGTTGACGCCACCGCCGGTGTTGAACTCCCAGAGCTTCTGCAGCGACTTTGCGTCATAGGCGATCACCTCGCCGGACGGCTGTCCGGAGAACACCAGGTCGGGCGTCGCCAGGATGCCGCCGAGGTTCGGGAATTCCGTCTCCGCCTTCCCTGCCAACTTGCCAGTGGTGACGTCGATCGCGGTCACGCTGCCCGTAATCTTGAACGGCTGGCTCGGCCCGCCGCCGGTGAAGAACTCGCGCGCCTTCACCTTGTCCGGCGTCATCTCCTCGACCTTGATCCGGTTGCAGCTCTCGATCACCGGGATGTACCAGAGCTTCAGGTTCGGATTATACGCGGTCGGCGGCCAGTTCTTGCCGCCCATGTTGCCGGGGCAGATGTCCGTTTCCTTGTTGGTGCGGCTCGGCGTGACCGACGCGTTATACTTCTGCACGCCCTGCTTCGGATCATACTCCACCGGCTTGCCGGACTCGGGATCGAGACCCTTGGTCCAGGTCACCTTCTTGACGAAGGGCAGACCCCAGACGAACTTGCCACTGTTGCGGTCGATCGCATAGGCAAAGCCGTTGCGGTCGGCCTCGAGCGCGAGCTTCAGCGTCGTGTTGTTCGGACCGAGGACGTCGACCAGCACGTTCTCCGCCACGCTGTCATAGTCGTAGGGATCGTTCGGCGTGTGCTGGTAGTGCCACTTGATCTTGCCGGTGTCGGCATCGAGACCAAGCGAAGAGTCGGTGTAGAGGTTGTCGCCGGGCCGATACTCGTTGTCCCAGTCCGGTCCGGGATTGCCGATGCCCCAGACGATGGTGTTGGTCGACGGGTCGAAGCTGCCGGTGACCCAGGTCGATCCGCCACCGCTCGCCTTGGCGTTCTTGTCGTCCTTCCAGGTCTCGTGACCGGGCTCGTCCTTGCCCGGGATGGTGTGGGTGCGCCAGACTTCCTTCTGGCTCTTCAGGTCGGTCGCGGCGATCCAGCCGCGAATACCGTATTCGGCGCCCGCGACGCCCGTGATCGCCATCCCCTTGACGATCAAGGGTGCGCCGGTGATGACTTCGCCCTTGTCGGGATCGGCGACCTGGCGCTGCCAGGCAACCTGTCCGGTCTCCTTGTTGGTCGCGATCAGGCGGCCGTCGAGCGTGTGCGAGACGACGAGGTTATCCCACAGCGCGACGCCACGATTGTCGACGCCGCAGCAGGCGACCGCGCCGGCCCAGTCGTGGTCGGTCTTGGGATCCATCTTCCAGACCAGCACGCCTTTGCCGCCGTGGGCATCGATCTTGTAGACCGAACCCCAGCCGTCGGTGACGTACATGAATCCGTTCTCGACGATCGGAGTTCCCTCCAGGCCGCCATGCGACCAGATTCCGCCGCCCTCGACGCCGCCGAGATGCATGGTCCAGGCGACCTTCAGGTTCTTGACGTTGTCCTTGTTGATATCCGCCAGCGACGAGAAGCGCGTCGCCGAGTAGTTCTTGTGGTGGTGCAGCCAGTTGCCGGCTTCCTTGTCGGCATTGAGCAGACGCTCCTGGTTGACATCATCGGCGAGCGCGAAAGAGCCCGCGAAGGTCGCAGCGGATGCTACTGCCGCCGCGAGCATGTGCGATTTAACCCAATTCAACCTTGTCATAAGTTCATTTCCTCCGGATCTAGCATTCTTCATTGATCGAACCGCCCGTCACATACGGGCGATCGCGCGAGAAGCCTTGAGTCCCGACAGGTGACAGTCTCACCCGCCGCCTTCCGGTGGTCACTTCTGGACCAGCACCTCCGTCTCGATTGTTCCAGCCTTCTGGAAAACGATCGCGCATTTGAACGTCTCGCCGGGCGTGAGCGCCTGGCGCAGCTGCAGCAGCATGACGTGATAGCCGTCGCGCTTCAGCTCGAGCGTCCCCTTGGCCGGGACTGGTATATTGGATATCGAGCGCATAGCCGGCGCGCCTTCGCCGCGATCGACGATGTGACGCTCGGAAAAATTCGCGACCGGGCAGCGGACACGCAGCAGCACATCGGCGCTGTCGGCCTCGTTCTTGATCGTCATCGTCAAGGGAAGGTCCCCACCTTCTTTGTCGGCCGCCGGTACGCGCGCGTCCAAAATCTGCAAGGATTCGCTAGCGGCGGCGCGATGCATCACTCCGAACGTGCTGATCAGGCAGAATAATGGCAACGCGATCCATGATCTGCACTTAACGGTCTTGCACGCAACGGCGCAATGCAACCCCCGCTCGAACGACATCAAGTTCTCTCCCGATATGATTTTTGCGGCACTGTTTCATGCTTCGTCGCGCGCTGCCAGCAATAGATCGAGAACGCTGCATCAATGCGATTCCGGCACGCACAGCCGTCATGCTAGTTCTTTGTGCATGAGTGATCTCGATACACTTCCGCCTGTGCAGCGCGAAGCGGCGCATGCCGCACTGCGTGAAGTGATCGGCACGGCAACGATCGACGCCGTGACATCTGTTTCGGGCGGCGCCACGTCAGCGCAATTGTTCCGGATCGATGCGCGCGGCGAGAATTATTTGCTACGGATCGAGGGCATACCGAGCCCGCTGCGCAATCCGCATCAGTATGTCTCGCTTCGGATTGCCGCCGAGGCGGGCATCGCGCCGCGCCTCTATTATATCGACGAGACGTCGCGCGTCGCGATGATGGATTTCGTGCAGCGGCAGCCGCTCGGCCGCTATCCCGGCGGCCTGCCGGCGCTGGCAAGGGCGCTCGGCGAATTGCTGGCGCGCCTGCAGGCGACGCCGACCTTTCCGTCCTTCGTGCGCTATCCCGACATCGTGGCCCGGCTCTGGGCCCATGTTGGCCGCACCGGCCTGTTCGCACCCGGCGTGCTCGACCTGTGTAACGAACATCTCGAACGCATCCACGCGGCCTATATGTGGGATGACACGAACTCGGTCTCGAGCCACAACGACCCGCTTCCCGCCAACATCCTGTTCGACGGCGTCAGGCTCTGGATGATCGACTGGGAGTCCGCCTACCGCACCGATCCGCTGATCGATCTGGCTGTTGTCGGCGACAGCCTCGCACGGACGCCGGAACTGCAAGACATTCTGCATCGTGCCTGGCGCGGCCATCCGCTGAACGACGCGCTGCGCGCCCGGCTCGCGCACGTCCGCGCCCTCACCCGTCTCTATTACGCCGGCGTGCTGCTCAGCGCATCCGCCACCGCCCCGCGCACCACACCCGACACGAGCCTTGCGGCGCCGACGCTGGCCGAGCTCGCAGAGGCCACAAGCACCGGCCGGATAAAGGCCGGCACGCCGGCGGCCAAGCACGTGCTCGGGAAGATGTTCCTTGCCTCGTTCTTGACTGACGTTGCGACGCCCGGCTTCGATCTTTCGGTGTGACTAGCTGCAATTCGTGCGCGAGCCGCTGATCGGCTTCATCTCCGGCTCCGCAAGCACGCAGGTTGCGCTCAGATCGCCGTCGGGCGGCGGCACCTGGGACGGCAAGGTAAAGGTTCCGCGCGCACCGGCGGGAAGCCTGAGCTTCTTGGAGATCCTGAACTTGTCCGGCACCGTGAACGGCTTGAAGTCGCCATCGTTGATCCGAACGCCGCGGCTCATCCCGGTGACCATGAGCGCGCCGGTGTCAACCAGCTCCGCCAGACCTGCACGGCCCGGCAGTACGGAATAGTGGTTGACCGGATGCGCCGAGATCACCGCCTCGACGTCGATCTGCGCGATTCCTGCCGGGTAGTCCACCCGCACGTCGCGCCACAACAATTCTCCAAGGCCTTCCGTCGGCAACAGGATCGCGTTTCGAACCGGCCGGTCAGGAAAATGCCGCGCCGCCGGGACACGGAAGGTCCCCGCGCTCTGCTCGCCGCCGGTCTCATCCACGGCGCGTCCGAATAGCAGCGCCGCGATCTCTTCGGCACGACCATCCTTCATCGTTGCGTCCGTCGCTGGCACTAGGCATCCACTGTGTGCGGTAAAGTGGACCTTTTCGCGCGGCACGCCCATGACGCCGACAAGCGGCTTGCCACTGTGCTGCGGTCCCACACCGTTGGCGGCCGCGAACCGCTGCAGACGCGCGTCGCCCGCCTTGTCGACGGTCACGTCGGCATCGGCCACGACGCCGGCAATGCGTTCGGTCGCCCCGACGATGTCCCAGATCATCGCACCGCCGCTCGCCAGCGCGAGATAGATCGGCTCGGGTCCGGGCGCGATCTCGACGGTCGTCACAAAGGTCACCCGGTCCTGGTTGCCGACCCAGGCGTTCGAGAGCGCCTTGCCCTCCTGCGCCCCCAGAAGAATCAGACGCACCTCGCGCGGGACGGCGGGCACATCACACCCCGCCACCGCGGCTTGCAGCTGCTGTTTCCGGAGCTGAATCTCCCGCGCACGCTGCGCCGCCTGTCGGGCCTCGTTCAGGCGCTTGCCGAAATCCGCGAATTCGCCGGCGGATATCCGGCCATCGCGATCCTGGTCGATCGCGGCAAATTGGTCGCGCACGGCCGCTTCATATTCGGCGAGAGAGACGGCGCCATCTCCGTTCGCATCGAGCGTCATCGGGACGTACTGGGTCATGTTTTGCTGCCAGCTGACGCTGGCCTGATCGGCCTGCCGCTGGCCTTCCTGCCGGATTTCTGCGGCGCTGATGACGCCATCCTGGTCGGCGTCCAGCTTGAGAGCTTCGCTGACAAGCCTGTCGAGCTGCAGACGAACCTGCTCAGGCGTTGGCTCGAGCTGCACCCCGTTGGCGTGGATCATTTGCCGCGCCCGCGGCTGCATCACCGCGATGATCTCTGCCTTCGTGACGGCTCCGTCACCATCGAGATCGTAAGCCAGGACCTGCGTAACGACCTGCAAGCGCCGCTGCGCGGCCGCTATCTTGCGCAGATCGTCGATGCCTTGCGCGGTGACCCCGCGCTCGTCCGGATTGCTCTGATAGAACGCAGCCAGCATCTGCGACCTGACCTGCTCCCAGGTCACGTCCGCACGCATCGCGCCGCCCATCCTGTTGATGATCCATTCCGAATTGGCGCTGGCCGGCGCAGAGAAAACGCCAAGACACATCGCCGAAGCGCCCAGAAGGCGAACCAACCGCAACCGCATTTCATACTCCACTATTCCAGGTTGAACGATGTGGCGCAGGCGCATTAAATTTGCCGTCCCGGATTGCTTCAAATTTGTCCGGGTTGCAGCGACCCTGCGGGTTGCAACGCAGGCAGAGCGTCGCGGAAGATCGTCACTCCGGTGGATTGAACGTCCGCGCGAAGAACACCGGGGCCTTGGCTTTCTTCAACCGGTAGAGCTGCGCCGGCCGGTTCGGGCCCTTGCGCATCTTCGCAACCGGCTCGATCAGGTCGGCGGCGAGCATGCGCGTGCGGAACGCGCTCTTCTCCAGCGGGCGATCGAGCACGATCTCAAAGGTCCGCTGCAATTCCGGCAGCGTGAATTCCGGCGGCATCAGATAGGCCGGCAGCGAGGTGTACTCGACCTTGCTGCGCAGGCGCTGGATCGCGGCCTGCAGGATCTCGGCATGGTCGAAGGCAAGCTTCGGCCGCACCTTCTCGCCCTCGACCGCGAACCACTGCGCATCCGCGGCCAGCGCCCCGCCCGCGGCGTGCTCGCCCAGCAATGCGAAATAGGCGTGCGTCGCAGACCAGCCGCGCGGATCCCGCGTGGCGCTGCCCCAGCTGCCGAGTTGCTCCAGATAGGGGCTGACCACGCCGGTCTTGTCCTTCAGCTTGCGCGCCGCGCAGGCTTCGAGGTCGCGATCGCCGGCGATGTCGACGAAGCCGCCGGGCAACGCCCAAGCCGCTGGAAACGGCTCGGTTTCCGCTCTTGGGCGTTGAACCAAGAGGACCTGAAGCGCGTCCGACCTGATGGCGAAGATGACGACGTCGACCGTCGTCAGCGGCCGCGGAAAGTCGAGATCCGGCTTCTCGGGCATGCTCTCCCCTGCTCCTCTAGAGCTTCTTGTCTTGACGCGTTTTCTTCACGCGAACCGGTGTCCACTTCGCTCGAAAACGCTCTGGTGGCGTGAACCGTTTCGCGCCCCGGCTTGACAATAACATACTTAGTTGTACAGTCCAACTAATTTAGTTGCTCAGACACACTTACTATAGGAGTGCACGCCATGTTCGGTCTCCGCTTCATCAAGGCCCAGCCGACCACCTACCTCATGAAATTCCGCCGCGGCGCGGTGACCCAGCAAGGCGCTGGCCTGTCCGGCTTCTACTATGGGCCGGTCACCTCGCTGGTCGCGGTCCCGATCGGCAGCCGCGACGCCGCCTTCATCTTCCAGCAGATCGCCCGCGACTTTCAGGCGCTGACCATTCAGGGCCATGTCACCTATCGGATCAGCGAGCCGCAAAAGGCCGCCGCGATGCTCAACTTCACCCTCAAGGCCGACGGCAAGACCTACGAGTCCGACGACCCGGAGAAGCTGCCGCAGCGGATCCTCGCCACCGTCGAGGTGCTGGCGCAGCAGGCAGTGAAGGAGCTGACCTTGAAGGAGGCCCTGCAGGCCGCCGACCGCATCGCCGGCTTGATCGAGACAGGCCTGCGCGGCCGCGCCGGTATCGCTTCGCTTGGCCTGGAAATCCTCGGCGTCTCGATCCGCGGCATCAAGCCGACGCCGGATACCGCCAAGGCGCTGGAGGCCGAGGCGCGCGAAGGGATCCTCAAGAGCGCGGACGAGGCGATCTTCGCGCGGCGCAATTTTGCCGTGGAACAGGAACGCGCCATCCGCGAGAGCGAGCTCGACACCGAGATCGCGGTCGAGCAGAAGAAGCGCTCGATCCGGGAGACCCAGATGGATGCCGAGGCGAGCGTCGCCGCCAAGCAGGCCGAGCTGCGCGAGGCCGGCATGGTCGCCGACATCACGCTGGAGAGCAAGCGCAAGGACTTCGTCGGCCTCAATGCCGAGAACACCCGCACGCTGGCGGATGCCGAGGCCTATCGGGTCGGGGCGCTGATGAAGATCTTCGAGGGCGTCGACACCCGCGTGATCCAGGCGCTCGCCTCAGCCGGCATGCAGCCGGGACAGCTGATCGCGCAGGCCTTCAGCGGCATCGCCGAAAAGGCCGAGAAGATCGGCCAGCTCAACGTCTCGCCCGATCTGCTGAACGCGCTCTTGGAGAAGCCCGCCGCTGTGGAGGTTGCCCGTGCCCGCCGACAATGACCGCAAGATCGTCCTCGTCACCCGCAAGACGCGGCTCGAGGAACTGATCGCAAAATACCTGACCGCGGCGCAGGCCCGCTTCTATGTCGAGCATCTCGGCGCCGACTTCTCCGACTACCAGCGCGAGCACGATGTCTACCAGGCCGAGCGCCACGTCACCGTGCGGGCGCTGGAGCAATGGGGCCGCTACCAGATCATCGACCGGAGTTTTTTGCCGAACTTCATCTTCGGCCCTGCCGACATCGTGGTGGCGCTCGGCCAGGATGGCGTCGTCGCCAACACGATGAAGTATCTCGACGGCCATCCGCTGATCGGGCTCAACCCCGATGCGAAGCGCTATGACGGCATCCTGCTGCCGTTCGTGCCACGCGATCTCCCTGCCCTGCTGCGCGAGGTCGCATCCGACAGACGCGGCCACAAGGCGGTGACCATGGCCAGGGCCGAGCTCACCAACGGCCAGGTGCTCTACGCCGTCAACGACCTCTTCGTCGGCGCGCGCACTCATACGTCAGCCGTCTACGAGATCGCGCTCGCCGGGCAGAAGGAACGGCAGTCGTCGAGCGGCCTGATCGTGGCGACCGGCCTCGGCTCGACCGCCTGGTTCAAGAGCATCGTCACCGGCTCGCTCGCGATCGCAGGCAGCTTCGGCAATGGCGGCAGCGCCCCGCCCTATCTGCCGCAGCCGTGGGACGCGGGCGTACTGCGCTTTGCGGTGCGCGAGCCGTTTCCAAGCCGCACCTCGCAGGTCACGCTGGTCTGCGGCAGCCTCGACCGCGCCGAGCGCCTCAGCCTGCGCTCGCTGATGCCCGAGAACGGCGTCATCTTCAGCGACGGCATCGAAGCCGACCGGCTCGATTTCAATTCGGGGACGGAAGCCCAGATCACAGTCGCCGAGCGCGAAGGACGGCTGGTGGTGTGAGGCCGCCGGCGTTCGCGCGGCTGGTTCACTGCGGCACCGGGTGCAATTTCGCGAGCTGGTCGATCGACAGTGTGGCCTCGCGCTCCGTCAGCGGAAAGCGCACAATGATGTCCTGGCGGCCAAGCTGCCCCCACAGCCCGTCCGACGACCATTTCTGCGGCTCAGGCCCGCGTGGGCCATCAAGCCAAACGAAATACCATTCCGTCATCGCAATGTATCCAGACGCGATCCCTGGAAATTTGGGCCTTTGGCGATCAATCCGCAATGCCCAACCGCTGCCGCGTCCGTTCGGCTATTCGTAGGGCCTGCCGTCCTTGTGCAGGAAGCGGCCGTCGGAGCTCGGGCTCATCATGTCGATGTCGGAGCAGGTGATGACGTCGGCGCGCGAGCGCGAGCCGACCTCAAGATAGGTCGCCGTCATCTGCGACCGGTTGATCAGATGGTGTCCGTTGCCGGAGTTTTTCGGAAACGCCGCGCAATCGCCGGCGCGCAGCACGGTCTCGCCGCCGTCTTCCACCAGCACCACCTCGCCCGCGAGCACATAGACGAACTCGTCCTCGTCCGAATGCCAATGGCGCTGGCTCGACCAGTTGCCCGGCGGCAACCGCATCAGATTGACGCCGAAGTCGGCGAGCCCGCCGGCGTCGCCGAGACGCTGCCGCACGCGCTCGGCGCATGGCGCGGCAAACTCGGCCGGATAACCCGTCCCCTTGCGTTCCGGCACTTTTGTCAGGTCGATCTTCGGCATGGCTGTTTCCCGGGCGATGGCGGCAAGCGAATGCGCGACCTATGCGTGGACGTGCATCGATCGCAACGGCCCGCCGCAACCGGGGCGCTGCATCGCGCGCAGTCAGCCGCGCGCGACGAGATCCTTCGCCATCAGGATGTCGTCATAATAGCGACCGTCGATCTTCAGCGCGCGCTGCTCCAGCCCGTACTCGACAAAGCCCGCGCTGCGGTAGAGCCGATGGGCCTGCTCGTTGTGCTTCACCACCGCGATCAGCACCAGCTCGACCGTTTCAGCGGCAAGATCGAGCACGGCATCGATCAGAACGCGGCCGACGCCGGCGCGCCGTGCCGCCGGCCGCACATACATGCCGACCAGTTCGCCCTTGTGCCGCTGCTTCGGCCCGACGCCAGCGACGAAGCCGACGATGCCTGCGAGTTCGCCGCCGCGAAACGCGCCAAGTATCACCGCGCCGCGCTCCAGCCGCTCCGCGAACCAGCCTGTGGGATGGACACTCTCCGTCTCATAGGCGCTGCCGAACGCCTCCGGGCTCAAGCGCAACGCCTCGAGGCGGATGTCGCGATAGATGGCAGCGTCCGCGGGCAAGAGCCGGCGAATCTCGATGGATGGCACGCTCATTCCGAGTCCCTGCGATCGGGTGGATGTCTCACACCAGCGAATAGCAGGTTCCCGCCCTTGCCGCGATATCGGCGCGAGCGATCCTGCCGCCGGGCGGCGGTCGCGGCGGATCAACTCACGATGTTGAAGTTGGCTGCCGTGACCCTGTCTACCGTCGCACCGTTCTACGCCAAGGATAAGGCGAGCGGCGTTCTCGGCTCCTACTGTTCGCTAAGCCCTTGTCCGGAATTCACGTTGGCCAGATCGGTGCCCCGAACGCAGGCAGGTCAGCCCGATCTCGATCAGCCTTCTCTGGCTGATCGACGCGTCGCTCGTAGTGAGCGGCCAGCTGCAACAGGCGCTTCCTGATGAACGGGTCAGCTTGCTCTGCAAGCGCCCGCACGGTCCGCGCCCTCTCTCTGCAAAAATCGTCGTCCATGGTGTCCCGCTGAAATCACAGCGGGATAGTGTCAGCTAAGCGTGTGATGGCATGTGAACTAGCTTACACTGTCGTGGCATTTCCCCTCAATTCGAGGTTATCAACCACCCGCCCCTGTCATCCAGCAACGAATGCGACGCCAACCCATGCGCCTTTTCGCCAAACGACGTTGCACGAGTAAGTCTTGTTCGGTGGAACAATAAGCGTGAATTGGTCGGGAAGGGGTGACGGCGGATCATCCGCCTCCAGCGCCGCGCCATTCTCTGTGATGTCGCCGACGACACAGCACAGTGACATGTCGCCGAACCTGATTAGCGCATTGTCCAGCGATGGATTACGCACAGACTTGCGTCTGTCGGGAAAAGCAACCATTTCCGAGCCCATCAATAACTAATGCAAATTAGATCGATGCTGCGCGTGAAAGATTGCGTTTCTACTAACGATCGGGGTACCGCGCGCGCCGCGACCAGCGCGAAGCCGGCGCCGCTGCGTCACGCTGTGCGCCGGTTGGATCGGCTTTTCCCGCGGCGGCGCCGCGGCTTCTGACGACGGTTTCTGGGTAGATCAAGTGATCTTGCCGCATCCGTTGCCGGCTGCGCAGCGGGCTCGCCAGGCGGCAGATCGGCGGTCGATCGAGGCGGCTCTCTCCGAACGGCGACAGCCGTTTCGAGCGCGGAGAGGAATTGCCGACCTTCTTCTGTGATCGACCAGCCTTCAACATCACGGAGCACGAACCTGGCCGAGAAGATATTCAGGTCAGGCGCATGCGCGAGCAGCCGCTTCATGCGATCGGTCCAGTCTTTGCCGCTATTCATCAGGATTTCGACGGCATGCCGTACTTCGGCAACAGACGCCCGCCCGGCGGGTTGGCCGGCCAGCACTTTCAGGACGGTCAACTGGAACGACACTCCCCCATCTCCAGTCACTGGGTGTGCAGTTTCCGGCGCAAGGAATCAGCCACAAATGTGTGACGTCAATAACATGGCGCGGTTAACCTCAACTAAATTGGGCTAACCCGAGCGCAGGAGTTCCAGATTTAACCTCGCCGCGCGACATCAAGCTTAACGCGCGAGTTCGTTTGCCTTGATGCTCAGAAGCCCTCAGACATCAGCGTACCGGATATTGCCCTCCATCCGGGTCCACCATGGCGAAGCCGTCGCGCCAGGATATTCGGCGTGGCGGCTTCGTACATACGAACCGATCAAATTGACTGAAGAAGCTGCATGACGAAGCCTGACTGGATGTCGCTTTGGCACGTGTGGACTGTGATTGTCCCACGGCGAACAATTACGAGCGAGTTGGCTTGGGGGCGCGTCTGGCGACGGTTTGACGGACGATCGTGGATATACAAGCGGTTCGCCGAACTTGAAATCGAAGTGGACCGCTGATCCAAAGCGCCCGCAGGACTGCCACGCCCGCGGCTGCTAGGCGGTTCGTAATGAGCGGGCAGCCCCTTGGAACGGAGGCGCCGTGGGGGCACGGTGCCAACCGCGCTCAGACGCTAGCACGAACGCCATTGCAGCTCTTGTTAGTTGGGTCACAGTCGCGGCGACGGCCCTTCACGTGCCCCCTTGACCGCCATCCTCAGTCGAACTGGATCGGCTCCGATCCCGGATAAGCGTGCGCGACAAACTCGCAGAAGGCGCGGGCCGCCGGAGAAAGCCGCGCCTTGCTTTTCCAGGCAAGGCCGACGTCCATCGTGTGCACGTCATCGTCCAGCACCTTGACGTCGATACGGTGGCCCTCGAGGGACCAGGGCCGATAAACCATGTCGGACAGGATTGTGATGCCCATTCCGGTCGCCACCATGCTTCGAACCGCTTCCACAGACAACGTTCGGAAGGTCACGTTGGGGACATGCGGGGTACGCTGCCAGTAACGCATCGCGGAACGTTCGGCTTCGTCGACCGTCAACATCAGATACGGCTCGCCGGCAAGGTCGGCCAGCGTGACCTTGTCCTTGCGCAACAGCGGATGATTGGCGCAGGTCCAGAGCCGGCGCGGAGACCGCAGCAAGAGCCGTGAATGGATGCTGCGCCGATCATGCAAATTCGAGACAAGCATGATCGCGGCATCGACGCTGCCCTTCACCAGGCTCTGCTCGATGGCGTCGCGCTGAAACTCATGAAGCCGCACGGTAATGCCCGGAAAGGATCGCCAGAAGCGCGACAGCAGCGGCGGCAGGAAATATCCGGCCACCGTGTAGCTGACCGCGACGTCGACGGTGCCGTCGACCTGGGTGCCCCAGCGGTGCGGCCCCCGCATCGCATCCGACACGCTGGCTTCGACGGCGCGGGCGCGCTGCAGGAACTGCTGACCATCGACGGTGAGCGTGACGCCGTTGGAATGCCGGTCGAACAGCTTGTGGCCGAGGTCGGCTTCAAGCGCCTTGATCGATGCCGTGACGGCCGATTGCGTCACGTTGAGCGCAGCCGCAGCCGCCGAAACCCTCCCGGATTCCGCGGTGGCAATGAAGTGGCGGACCTGACGGAAAGTCAGGGTCATCAATTTTTCCGATATCAGTGACTACTTTTTCGAATTTTACAATCGCCCCGCGCGTCTAAAAAATCAATCGTTGCTTCGCGTAGGGGACGGCAGCTCGATGACTTCCCAAGGCTTGGAGTTGGTCGCTCGCGACGTCAGCGTCCAATTCGATGGCCTGAAAGCGCTGTCGAACGTGACCTTGGCTGTCCCCCGCGGCCGCATCACCGGATTGATCGGGCCCAACGGCGCGGGAAAGACCACACTGATCAACGTCCTGACCGGATTCCAGCCGGTCGGCACGGGAACTGTGGAGCTGGAGGGTGCCGCGATCGGCGGCATTGCCGCGCACAAACTGCGGCGCATGGGCGTCGCGCGCACGTTTCAGTCCGGGCGGCTGTTCCGCGATCTCCCTGTTCTCGACAACCTCGAGGTGACCGGCGTCGGCCTCGGCCTGAGCCGGCGCGACGCGATTGCGGAAGCCAGGCGCGTCTTGACCTGGCTCGGCATTTCGCCGCTCGCAGCCACAATTGCCGGCGCCCTGCCCTATACCGACGAACGCCGCGTTGCGATCGGCCGCGCCATCATGTGCACGCCGCGCTATCTGCTGCTCGACGAGCCCGCAGCCGGCATGTCCGAGCATGAGAGCCACGATCTGGCCGTGGTCATCAAGCGGATCGCGGGCGAGCTCGGCATCGGCGTTCTCCTGATCGAGCATAACATCGGGCTCGTGCTCGAACTGTGCGAACGCATCTTCGTGCTGGATTCCGGCGAGATCATCGAGGTCGGTGCGCCCGACCAGATCCGCCGCAGCGACGCGGTTCGCCATGCCTATATGGGCACGCAGCAGGACGAGGTCGTTCCGGCGCTCGCGGAAGAGGCCGCGGCGTCATGACCTTGCTGGCGGTCAACGACATCACCGTGAGCTATGGGCGCCTCACTGCCCTGCGTGGCGTCACGCTGACCATCGCCGAGGGTGAGATCCTGTTCGTGACCGGCCCCAACGGCGCCGGGAAGTCGACCCTGCTGAATGCGATCGCCGGCGTCGTGCCGACAGGCTCGGGCAGCATTACGCTGGACGGCGGGCGCGTGACCGGCGCAGCACCGGAAGAGATCGCACGGCGCGGATTTTCGCTGGTGCCCGAAGGACGCAACGTGTTCGGCGGACTGACCGTCGAAGAGAACCTGAAGGTCGGCACCGGCATGCGCGCCGACCGGAGCAAAATTGCTGGCGATCTCGAGTCCGTCTACCGGGATTTTCCGATGCTGGCAGAGCGCCGCCACACCACGGCCGGGATGCTGTCGGGTGGTCAGCAACAGATGCTGGTGATCGGCCGCGCCTTGATGGCGGCGCCCCGCATCATGGCAATCGACGAACCGTCGCTCGGCCTTGCGCCCAAGATCATCGACCAAGTCTACGAGATCCTGATGCGGCTGCGCGCGCAGCGCAAGCTCACGCTGCTGATCGTCGAGCAAAGCTCGACCCGCGCCAAGATGACGGGCGGGCGAATGGTCCTGATCCGGGGCGGACGCATCGTGCTGGAGGGTGAGGCCGCCGACATGGTCAAGGACGCACGGCTGAAACAGGCCTATTTCGGCTTCGGGGACCATTAGACCATGACTGCCGCCCTGCAAATCGTGTTCGACGCGTTGAGCCTGGGCAGCCTTTATGCGCTCGGCGCCCTCGGTATAGCGGCGGTGTTCGGGGTCATGCGCCTGGTGAACTTTGCGCATGGCGACTTCATCGCCTTTTGCGTCTTCGCCATGTTGTTGCCGTCGGTGGATGCCGCCGCGATCGTATTTGCCGGCCGGCTGCCGTTCTACCTGCTGATCCCCCTGCTGCTGCTGGTCGGCGCCGGGCTGTCGATGCTGTCGGAAGTCGTGGTCTTCCGCCGCTTCCGCAACGCCAATCCGGCGACCATGATGATCGCGTCCTTTGCGCTCGGCTTCGTGATCCGGCACCTGTTATTGTTGCTCTATTCGAGCCGCCCGAAGTCGATCACGCTGTGGCCGGGCCTCGGCCTGCCGGTGGAGTTTCTCGGCGCCCATATTCCGATGCTGCAGGTCGTGACCATCATCATCACGCTGGTGGTGCTCGCCGCGCTGGTGCTGTTCCTGAAGCGCACGCGCTACGGCCTCGAGATGCGTGCCGCCGCCGAGAATTTCACCATGGCCCGCATGCTCGGCGTACGCGCCAACGGCGTCATCCTGCTGGCCTTTGCCATCAGCGGCATGCTGGCGGCGGCGATCGGCCTGATCCTCGCCACCAATTCCGGCACCGCCGATATCGGGATGGGCGCCAATGTCATGCTGATCGCCTTCATCGCGACCGTGATCGGCGGGCTCGGCAGTGTGCCCGGCGCGGTCGCCGCCGGCTTCCTGATCGGGGCTGCGAGCGTCGTGTTCCAGGCCACCCTGCCGCACGATGCCCGCGTGTTCCGCGACGCCTTCGTCTATGGCGCGGTGATCGTGGTCCTGCTGGTTCGTCCGCAGGGCCTGTTCGCCCCCAAATCCGCCAAGCAGCGAGTCTGATTCATGTCGCGGCCGCCATCCGTCATCCGGCAAACGATCATCACCCCGATCATCCTGATCGTGGTGCTGCTGGCCATGACGGCCTTGACTTATCAGTTCGGCAGCCGCGCCTTCAATCGCACCGCGATCGAAATGTTCATCAACATCATGGTGGTGGTCGGCCTGTACGCCTTCGTCGGCAATTCCGGCCTGCTGTCATTCGGGCATATCAGCTTCATGTGCCTCGGCGCCTACATGACGGCATGGCTGGCGATCCCGCCGGTCATGAAGTCGATCACGCTCAAGGGATTGCCGGCCTGGCTGCTGCACACGCAATTGCCGATGTGGATCGCGACGCCGATCTCCGGCCTGTTTGCGGCGCTGTTTGCGCTGATCGTCGGGCGCATCATCATGCGCCTCTCCGGGATTGCCGCCTCGATCGCCACCTTCGGCCTGCTCGGCGTCGTCAACAACGTCTATTCGAACTGGGACTCGGTCACCGGCGGACAGGGTTCGATCGTCGGAATTCCCCCGACCATGAACGTCTGGGTCGGGTGGCTCGGCGCCGCGGTCGCCATCGCGATCGCCTATCTCTACTCGGTGTCGCGCTCCGGGCTCGCGCTGCGCGCGGCGCGTGACGAGGCCGTCGCCGCCAGCGCTTCCGGGGTCGATATCGTGCGTGAGCGGCTGGTCGCCTTCGTGGTCAGCGCCTTCATCATCGGTCTGGCAGGCGCGCTCTATGCGCACTTCCTGAGCATCGTCAATCCCGGCTCGTTCTACCTGCGCACCACCTTCATCGCGCTGTCGATGCTGGTGGTCGGCGGCATGTACAGCCTCAGCGGGGCGGTGTCCGGCGTGGTCGCGATGTCGGTGCTGATCGAGCTGTTTCGCAACCTCGAAAAGGGCTTCAGCGTCGGCAGCCTGACCGTTGGGTTGCCGAACGGCGCCCAGGAGATCGCGATCGGCATCATCACCATCATCATCCTGATCTACCTGCCGAGCGGTCTGACCCGCAACCGCGAATTCACATGGCGCGGCTGGCCGCTGCAGCGGCGCCTTGCACAGCCAGTACAGACTGCGCTGAAGGAAACCAACTGAAGTTCGTTGCATCATTGGAGGAGTGGATCATGCGTTTTACCAAGATACTGGGGATACTGGCCGGCGTGTCCACATTGTGGCTCACACCGTCCCACGCCGCGAACGAGATCGTGGTCGGGTTCGCGACCGCCGCGTCGGGCTTCATGCAGGCTTATGACAAGCCGGCGCAGGATGCCGCCCTGATCCGCATCGACGAGATCAACAAGGCGGGCGGCCTGCTTGGCAAGAAGATCAAGCCGGTGTTCGCCGACACCAAGACCGACCAGGCCGAAGGTGCCAAGGCAGGACTTGCGGTGCTCGACCAGGGTGCCGACCTCGTCATCGTCTCCTGCGACTACGATTTCGGCGCGCCGGCCGCGCTGCAGGCGCAGGCGGCCGGCAAGGTCTCCTTCTTCCTGTGCGCCGAATCGATCAAGGCCGGCATCCCCGGCGTCGGGCCGTTCTCGTTCTCGGCCTCGGTGCTGGCGCCGGTGCAGGGCGCGACCATGTCGGAATGGGCCTATACCAAGAAGAATGTCCGCAGCTTTTACCGGCTGCTCGACAGCTGGACCGTCTACAACAAGGGCATCTGCGACGGCTTCGACTGGATGCTGCCTCGTCTGAAGGACGCCACCCTCGCCGGCAGCGACACCTTCAAGAACGACGACGCCTCGATCGCATCCCAGATCACGCGGATCAAGAGCCTGCCCAAGGAACCCGACGCCATCATGCTCTGCACCATGATGCCGGGCGCCGTCTCTGCCATCAAGCAGATCCGCGCCGCCGGCATCAAATCGATGATCCTCAACGGCTCGGGCGTCGACGGCAGCTATTGGCTGAACGCCGTGCCCGACCTGTCGAACTTCTACGTCCCGGTGCAAGGCTCGGTCTATGGCGACGATCCGAACCCGAAGGTCAACGAGTTCAACAAGAAGTACAAGGAAGTCACCGGCGGCGATCCGTCCAGCCAGTACGTCTATCCGGGCTACGTCCTGATCGACGTCTGGGCCAAGGCGGTCGAACGCGCCAAGACGACCGACGCTGCGGGCGTGGTGGCCGAGCTCGAGAAAATGAACAACGAGTCGACGCTGTTCGGGCCGCGCACTTTCACCAAGGACATCCACCACCAGAACCAGGGCCGTTATCTGATCGTCGACACCGAGGCCGGCAAACCGAAGGTGATCGATCAGTGGACGATCTCGGAAAAAATCCCGGTCGACTATTTGATCTCCAAATAGGCTCGCCGCGCGCCGCGTGCGGATGCCTCGTCGCATCCGCAAGCGGGCCGGCCGATCGGATCACACGCAACAACCCGGAACAGGACAACGGGAGGAAAGTGAAATATGGTCGTCATCAATTGCGACATGGGCGAAGCCTACGGACTCTACAGGATGGGCGATGACAAGGCCCTGATGCCTCATATCGACGTCGCGAACGTCGCCTGCGGCTTTCATGCCTCCGACTTCAACCACATGCGCAAGACCGTGCAACTGGCCAGGCAGCATGGCGTCAAAGTCGGCGCCCACCCGTCGCTGCCTGATCTGCAGGGCTTCGGGCGCAGGGAGATGAAGATCGATCGCGACGAGCTCGCGAACTGCCTGCTCTATCAGATCGGTGCGCTCAAGGCGTTCCTCGATGCCGAGGGCATGCCGCTCAATCACATTAAACCGCACGGCGCGCTGTACGGCATGGCATCCCGCAACGAGGACATCGCGGAGGCAGTCGCCGACGCCGCCGATGTCTACAAGGTGCCGTTGCTCGGCATGAAGGGCACGCTGCATCAGAAGGTCTACGAGCGCCGCGGCCACACCTTCGTCGCCGAATACTATGCCGATCTCGACTACAACGCCGACGGCAGCCTCATCATCACCCGCGAACACGACGCCAAGGATCCCGTCGATGCGGCCTCACGCTGCACGCGCGCGGTGAACGAGGGCAAGACCCGCACGGTGGCCGGAAACGACATCATTGTCGGGGCCGATTCCATCTGCATCCATTCCGACACACCCAATGCGGTTGCCATCGCGGAGGCGGTTCGCGAAGCGGTGCGTCCCTATCTGACGGCGCCCTGACGCATCGCGCCACGACGATCGAAGCGAACACACGAGGACATTCCATGGCCACTCAGCAGATACTCTCGCCGCTACCGGGCATCTTCTACCGCAAGCCCGCCCCCGACAAGCCGGACTACAAATCTGACGGCGACAGCATCACGGAAGACGACACGATCGGCCTCATCGAGGTGATGAAATCATTCAACGAGGTCAAGGCAGGCGCAGCGGGCAAGATCGTGCGCTTCCTGACGGAGAACGAAGAAGCCGTGATGGCCGGCCAGCCCATCGCCGAGATCGACGTTTGAGCCGACCAGCATCCATGACGATCAAGAAGCTCCTCATTGCCAACCGCGGCGAGATTGCCGTGCGGATCAACCGCGCGGCCCGCCAACTCGGCATTGCGACCGTGCAGGTCTACAGCAAGGCCGACAGGGACTCGCTCGCCGTCCGCCTCGCCGACGAGGCGGTCGACATCGGTCCGCCGCAGGCCTCGAAATCCTATCTCAACCAGGATGCGATCCTCGCCGCGGCCAAGGCCACCGGTGCCGACGCCATCCATCCCGGCTATGGTTTCCTTGCGGAGAACGCGAGCTTCGCCGCGGCGGTCGCAGCCGCCGGCCTTATTTTTGTCGGACCCACCGCAGAATCGATCCGCCTGATGGGCGACAAGGTTGCCGCCCGCGAAGCGGCGGCTGCCGCCGGCGTTCCGACGGTCCCGGGCAGCCGCGGACGGCTGGAGGCCGCCGAGGCCGCCTTCGCGCTGGTCGAAACGACCGGCTTCCCGGTGATGATCAAGGCCGCGGCCGGCGGCGGCGGGCGCGGCATCCGCATTGCGCGAACCGCGGAGGAATTTCATCATTTGATGCCGCAGGCGCAGGCCGAGGCACTGGCGGCGTTCGGCGATGGCGGCCTCTATGTCGAGAAGCTGGTCGAAGGCGCCCGGCATATCGAGGTGCAGGTGCTGGGCGACGGCAACGACGTCATTCACTGCTTCGAACGCGAATGCTCGTTGCAGCGCCGCCGTCAGAAGGTGTGGGAAGAAGCCCCCTCGCCGTCGCTGACCCCAGCGGTGCGTGGACTGCTCTGCGCGTCAGCGGTCGCGCTCGCCAAGGCGGTGAACTATCGCGGCGCCGGGACGATCGAGTATCTCTATGACGACCGCAGCCATGAATTCTACTTCCTCGAGATGAACACCCGCATCCAGGTCGAGCATCCGGTGACGGAGATGGTGACCGGGATCGACCTGGTGGTCGAGATGATCCGGATTGCGGGCGGCGAACCGCTCCGCATCCGTCAGGATCAGGTGCAGGTCGACGGCCATGCGATCGAGGTCCGCATCAATGCGGAGGATCCTGCAAAGGGCTTCCTGCCAAACCCCGGCACGGTGAGCGCGCTCCGCATTCCCGGCGGAGACGGGGTGCGCTTCGACAGCATGCTCTATGCCGGCTACACGGTGCCGCCCTTCTACGACAGCCTGCTCGGAAAGCTGATCGTTCACGATCGCGACCGTCCGCGCGCCATCGCGCGGCTCATCCGCGCGCTCGCCGAGCTCGAGGTCGAAGGGCTGGCGACGACCAAGCCGTTGCACCAGGCATTGGCAGGTGACCCCGACGTACAGGCCTCGCGTTTCCACACCGCCTGGCTCGAACCGTGGCTCGCGTCACATGCCGAGGCCCTTGCGGCGGCAACGACGCCGCCGTCCGCGACACTCACTCCGACAACCGCACGATAACCCGCCCCGTCAGCAACAGGAGGCCGCAGTTCCATGCAAACCAGATTTTCCTACGGCGGCGACGAGCACATCTTTGCCGAAGTCGACGAAGCGATGTCGCTGGAGGCCTTTTTCAAGAGCCTCTTCGTCACCAACGCCGTGCGCGACGCCAGGATCAGGGGCGTGACCGAGATCTGCCCGGCCAACGCGTCCTACCAGGTCAAGTTCGATCCGGATCAGATCAAGCCCGACGACCTCCTCGCCGAGCTGAAGCGGCTGGATTCGTCGACCGAGAAATCCGAGCCGGTCATCAAGACGCGGATCATCGAGATCCCGGTGCTCTACAACGATCCCTGGACGCACGAGACCTTGATGCGGTTTCGCGAGCGCCACCAGAATCCCGACGGCACCGATCTCGAATATGCGGCGCGCATCAACAACCTCGATAGCGTCGATTCGTTCGTCAAGGCGCATTCCAGCGCGCCCTGGTTCGTCTCGATGGTCGGATTCGTTGCCGGTCTGCCCTTCCTCTACCAGATGGTCGACCGCAAGCGGCAGCTTCAGGCCCCGAAATATCTGCGTCCACGTACCGACACGCCGAAGCTGACGGTCGGACATGGCGGCTGCTTCAGCTGCATCTACTCGGTGCGCGGCGCCGGCGGCTACCAGATGTTCGGCATCACGCCGATGCCGATCTACGATCCGAACCAGAAGATCAGCTATCTCCGGGATTTCATGTGCCTGTTCAGGCCGGGCGACATCGTGAAGTGGAAGCCGATCGACCGGCCGGCCTATGACGCCGCAGTCGCCGATGTCGATGCCGGCCGCTTCGCGCCCGTGATCCGCAACGTCTCGTTCTCGCTGACCGAATTCAACCGCGACATCGATGCCTATAATCGCAAGCTCGAGGGGGTGCTCCATGCCCATTAAGGTCTTGAAACCGGGACTTGCGACCACCGTCCAGGATCTCGGTCGTCCCGGCTATTATCACATCGGCATCCCGCTCTCCGGCGGCATGGACCGTCACGCGCTCGCGGCGGCCAATCTGCTGGTCGGCAATGAGGAAGGCGCCGCCGTGCTCGAAGCCGTCTTCATGGGGCCCGAGCTTGAGTTCACCGAAGATGCCGTCGTCGCGGTCACCGGAGCCGAGTTGCCGCCGAAGCTCGATGGCGCGCCGCGCGAGAGCTGGACCAGCTTCAAGGTGAAGCGCGGTGAGAGGCTTTCGTTCGATTTCCTCAAACAGGGCGCGCGCGCCTACATCGCGGTCGCCGGCGGCATCGACGTGCCGCTGGTGCTCGGCTCGCGCTCGACTTACGCGCTCGGCGCGCTCGGCGGCTTCAAGGGACGCAAGCTCGAGGCCGGCGATGAATTGCCGGTCGGCGCATCAGCGGCGCCGGCCGAGGAAGGCCGCACGATCGCCAAGGAGTTGCGCGGGCTGCCGGCAGGAATGCCGACGGAGCTGCGCGCCATGCCGGGACTTTATTGGCACCGCCTCACCGAGACCGCCGGCAGCGGCTTCTTCTCCGATACCTGGAAGGTCGCACCGGAAGCGGACCGGATCGGCTACCGCTTCAAGGGCGGCAAGCCGCTCGAATTCGTTCCGCGCGAGCCTCCGTTCGGGGCCGGCTCCGATCCCTCCAACATCACCGACGCCTGCTATCCCTACGGTTCGATCCAGGTGCCCGGCGGCACCGAGCCGATTGTGTTGCATCGCGATGCGGTTTCCGGCGGCGGCTATTTCATGGTCGGCACCGTCATTGCGGCTGACATGGACCTGATCGGCCAGCTTCAGCCCAACACGCCGGTGAGGTTCGTCAAGGTCGGGATGGATCAGGCGCTTGCCGCGCGCCATCATCGCGCCGGACTGCTGACGCGGCTGCGCAGTTCCCTGGCGTAACAGCGCCGGGGCGGCTTCGACAACACGCAGCGTGTCGACCGGGTCCGTTCGACACGCTTGTCTGTGCGGCAGATGTCGTCATTCTGTGCGTCCGGCGCGTGATCCGATCGCGCAATGCGCGGAACATGACAAGAACCTATCTCCCGCGTTCGGGCACGGGAGTTGCAGGGGAATAGCAAGAAGGAAAGTCGCAGGAGCTGCGACGGGCCGACGGCCAACGCCGGAACGGACCGTGTCAGCAGAGATAAAGACAAGACAGCAGTCGACGGCAGTGACGGAGCGCAAGATGCAGACCACTTACGCGACAAACGACATTCCCGCGCAGCAACGCCGGCAGTACTGGCAGCAAGTCGTTTCCGACATCTACTTCTCGCTCGACCTTCGCTTTCTCGGAGGCCACGACTTCAACGGCAGTTTGGGTGCCTGGTCGCTCGGGCCGCTTTCGGTCTCCCGCAACGTGTCGGACGGCCTGCTCTACAAGCGGCACGAGCGCCATCTGCTCAATGAACGGGAAGAGTGTTTCCTGATCACGGTGCCGGAGCTTGCGGAAATCCGCTTCGCGCAGGACGGCAAGGAGGTGCTGTGCCGTCCCGGCGCTTTCCTGATCGAACGCAGCCATTTGCCCTACGAGTTCAGCCACCGCGATCCGACGGCGCTCTGGGTGCTGAAGATCCCGAGTGCCGTGCTGAAGGCGCGGATCTCGCGCCCCGAACGGCTCGCAACCCTGCAATTCGACTGCACCCGCAGCGTCGGCGGACTGTTCGTCGATACGCTGCGCCTTGCCGGGGAACGCATCGAAGAGATGGACGAGCCGGCGCGAGCCATGATGGGCCGGCACCTGATCGATCTCTTGGCGATGGCGGTCGAGTCCGACGAGCGCGTGCTGGCCGGGCATTCGTCCACGATCCGCAATGCCCATCTGCATCGCTGCGAGCACTTTATCCGCACTCGCCTCGACGACATGCGGCTGACGCCGCAGATGGTGGCGGACGCGTGCGGCATCTCGCTCAGATATCTGCACCAGCTATTTGAAAGCGAAGGCATCACCGTCAGCACCTACGTTCGCACTCAGCGCCTGGCGATGTGCGATGCCATGCTGCGCGATCCGCAGTGCCGCAAGAGCATCTCGGAGATCGCCTATCACTGGGGATTCGGCGACCAGGCCCAGTTCAGCCGCAACTACCGCAGCCGCTTCGGCTGCACGCCGAGCGAGGCGCGGGCTGCATCGCGCACGGCGCGTCCCTGACGCGTCGCCGCCTTGCTCCCGCTCCGCTTTGATCGCGCGTTAGGCTAGGCAGCAATCCAACGCCTCGTGCTCTCCAGCGCAAATCTTCCTGCGCTGAGCGTCAAGAGCTGAGCCCGCGGCCTGCCTACAATCCTCGCGACATCTGCGGAAATCCGCCGGTCGAACCGATCGTCTGAGCCAACCGGATCGTCGATCCGGCGCGCGCAGTCGCGTCACGACCTCGTCCGGCCCGGGCTCGAAAGGAAGTCGTATCGTGCAGAACCTTCGCGTTGCCGTCGACGTCGGCGGCACCTTCACCGACATCTGCATCATGGACGAGGCAAGCGGCCTCATCCGCATCGAGAAGACGGCAACGACGCGCGATCCCATCGAGGGCATCATGGGCGGCGTCTCCAAGGCCGGTATCGACCTGTCCAAAGTCGCGCTGTTCTCGCACGGCACCACGGTCGCGACCAATGCGCTGATCACGCGCCGGCTGCCGCGCACCGCCGTCGTGACCACGCAGGGATTCCGCGACGTCATCGAAATCCGCCGCGCCAACAAGGAAGACCTCTGGGACACCTACAAGGACGTGGTCAAACCCTACGTGCCGCGGCGTGACCGGCTGACCGTACCCGAACGCATCGATGCGGCCGGCAAGGTGATCGAGCCGCTCGATGTCGACGCCGCGCGCGAGGTTGCGCGCATCCTCAAGCGCCGCGGCGTTGCCGCGATCGCGGTGTGTTTCATGAACGCCTATCTCAACGGCGCGAACGAGCGCGCGATGCGCGACATCCTGCTCAAGGAAATGCCCGATATTCCGGTATCGATCTCCTCGCAGGTGCTGCCGGAAATCTTCGAGCACGAACGGTTCTCGACCACGGTCGCCAATGCCGTCGTGAGCCCGGTGGTCGTCAGCTACACCACCAGGCTCGGCGACCGGCTCGCCGATGAAGGCTATACCCGCGATCTGCTGCTGCTGCACACCGGCGGCGGCGTCATGACGCCCGCGAGCGTCAAGGATTTCGCCGCACGTCTGGCCGGCTCCGGAATTGCCGCAGGCGCCATCGCCAGCCGCTACATCGCCGGTCTGTGCGGCTTTCCCAATTCCATCGGCCTCGACATGGGCGGCACCTCGACCGACGTGTCGCTGGCCTATGAAGGCCAGTCGCGCATCACCAAGGACTGGTACATCGAGTTCGGCTATCCGATCCGCTTTGCCTCGATCGAGGTGCTTACCATCGGCGCCGGCGGCGGATCGCTGGCCTGGACCGATCCGGCGGGCTCCCTGCGCAACGGGCCGCAATCGGCCGGCGCCCATCCGGGGCCGGCCTGCTACGGCAACGGCAATACGCAGCCAACCAACACCGACGCCAACGTTACGATGGGCCGGCTCGGCACCAGCCTCGCAGGCGGCAAGGTGACGCTCGATCCCGAGCTTGCCCACCAGGCGGTCGAGGATGGCGTTGCAAAACCGTTCGGCCTCGGCCTGCACGAGGCGGCGGACGCCATTCTCAAGGTCGCCAACGCCAACATGTCGGATGCGGTGCGCCTGATCTCGATCAGCCGTGGCTACGACCCGCGCGATTTCGCGCTGGTGGCGTTCGGCGGCGCCGGTGCCCTGCACGGCGTCGACGTCGCGCGCGAACTCGCGATCCCCGTCGTGATCGTGCCGCCGAACCCCGGCGTCACCTCGGCGCTCGGCTGTCTGTTGGTCGACATGCAGCACGACTTCTCGCAAAGCTGCATGGTCGGCGCCGATGAAGCCGATGCCGCCGACATCGAGGCGCAGTTCGCCGTGCTAGAAAAGGAAGCGCTCGCGCGGTTGACCCACGAGGGCGTCGCCGCCCAGGACATCGTGCTGCAGCGGTCGATCGACATGATGTATCGCGGCCAGTGGCGCTCGCTCGCGGTAAGCGCGCCGCGGCCGATCGGCCCGATCAGCGATCTCGTCCAGAGCTTCCACGCCGAGCACAAGCGTGAATACAATTTCCGCCGGGACGACTCGCCGGTCAGCTTCTTCCGCCTCAATTTGAAGGCCATCGGCGTCGTCCCCAAGGCCGAATTCGCCGTGCACAAGGCCACCGGGGCGATCCCGGAGCCGGTCGATCGGCGCCGGGTCTGGTTCGAGGGCAACGGGCTCTACACGCCGGTCTATCAGCGCGACGACCTGCCCTGCGGTTTCAGCTTCCAGGGCCCCGCGATCATCGAGCAAGTCGACGCCACCACGGTGGTGCCACCGGGCGCCAGCGCCGAGGTCGACAAATACCTCAACATCATCATTCGCGTGAAGGAGTGATCCGATGGCCGGAGAACTTGCGCTCGACCCCGTCACATTCGAAGTGCTGAAGAATTCCTTCATCACCAGCGTCGACCAGATGGGCGAGCAGGTGCTGCGCACCTGCTACTCCTTCGTGATCTACAACCGCGACTTCTCGAGCGCCCTGCACGATGCCAAAGGCGAGTGCGCTGCCCAGGGCAATCAGGACATCGCCGTCCATGTCGGCACGTTGCATTTCACCTGCAAGGACGTCATGCGTCACTTCGAGGGCGACATGCACGAAGGCGACGTGTTCGCAATCAACGACCCCTATGCCGGCGGCACGCATTTCTCCGACGTACGTCTGATCCGGCCGATCTTCGCCGACGGAAAGATCATCGCCTTCAGCCAGTCGAACGGGCATTGGTCCGACGTCGGCGGCAGCGTGCCGGGCTCGTTCGACGTCGCCGCTCGTGAGATGTTCCGCGAGGGGCTGCGCATCACGCCGATCCGCCTGTTCGACAAGGGACGCTTCTGCAAGGACGTCGCGCATCTGATCGCCTCCAACACCCGCGATCCGGCGTCGATCATCGGCGACATCCAGGCGCAGGCCGAGGCCACGGCAGTCTGCGAGCGCGAGATCCTGCGCCTGGTCAACAAATATGGCCGCGACACCGTCGAGACCGGGCTTGCCGCGGTGCAGGACTATGTCGAGCGCTCGGCACGCCAGCGGATCGCGGCGCTGCCCGACGGTGAATGGGAGACGGTCGACTTCATCGACCGCGACCCCGCCGGCGGCGAAGGCATGATCCCGATCAGGATCAAGATGACGATCAAGGGCGATCGCGCGATCTACGATTTCACTGGAAGCCATCCGACCATCGGCTCGATCTACAATTCGGCCTTCGGCGCCACCTTCTCGGCGGTGGCGGCCGGCATGAAGACCTTCTTCCCCGATCTGCCGCTCAACTCCGGTTTCTACCGCTGCTTCGACATCATCGCGCCGGAGGGCTCGATCGTCGATGCCAAATGGCCGATCGCGGTCACCGGCTTCCTGATGCCGTTCGAGAAGATCATGAACTCGATCTACGAGATGTGGTCGAAGCTGATGCCGGAGCGCGCGCTCGCCTGCGCCTTCAACCTGGAATATCTGCTGACCGGCGGCCTTGACGCCCGCAGCTCCGACAAGCCGATCTTCATGTTCTACGACTGGCTGCCCGGCGGCTGGGGCGGACGCAACGGCAAGGACGGCAGCAACGTCACCACCGCCTGCTTCGGAACCGGGCTGATGTCGCAGCCGGTCGAGGGCCAGGAGCGCGCCAACCCGATCCTGACCACGAAGTGCGAGATCCTCACCGACTCGCCCGGGCCCGGCAAATGGCGCGGCGGCGCCGGCGTCGAGAAGGTGTCGCGCATGTTGCAGGCGGAGAAGACCGTGATCTCCTACATCTGCGACCGCGAGCGCGCCGTCGTCTGGGGCATCGAGGGCGGCCTGCCGTCGATGCCGCACGGCCTGACCTTGCATCGTGCCGGCAGCAAGCCTGCGGAACGGCTCGGCTCGATCTTCTCCGACGTTCCGATCGGCGAAGGCGACGTGTTCGCGCGGCCGACCGCTGGCGGCGGCGGCTTCGGCGACCCGCTCGAACGCGATCCGCGCCTCGTGATCGAAGACATCAAGGACGACTACGTCTCGGTCGCGCGCGCCGCCAAGGACTATGGCGTGGTGGTGCAGATCGTCGACGCCGAGCTTTGCGAATACGAGGTCGACAAGGCCGCGACCGATGCGCTGCGCTCCCGGATCAGGCGCGAGCGCGTCGCCAATGTGCGGCTCGATCCGGAAATCGTGGCGCAGCGCTACCGCAGCGGCGCGCTCGACGTCCTCGACGTGATCCGCCAGCACGCGGTGATCCTCGATTGGGGCAGCGGCGCGCTGCTTCCCGAATCCACGCGTCAGTTCCGCGAAGTGTTCGAGCGGCGCTCGGTCGCCAACTGGGCCGCGGACTGATCCGACCAGATACCGCGCCGCCCGTCGGCGGCACGGCGCGTGCATGCCTCACCTTCAATTCGAACAACGAGGACAGACCATGACCAACCATCCCGCCAGTCGGATACGACCGATCCGCTCCACCCTCGGCATCATTGCAAGCCTCGCCCTTGCCTCCGCGATCACGCCGGCGTCGGCCGAGACGCCGTGGTTTCCGATGAAGGTCTATGACGCTTCGTCCGGCACCCCGAAGCCGGCGGAGTACACGCCGCTGCCGAAGGCCGAGAAGCCCTACAAGCTGTGCGTGCTGTTCCCGCACATGAAGGACAGCTTCTGGGTCGCTGTCGCCTACGGCATCGTGAAGCAGGCCGAGACCATGAACGTTAACATGACGCTGTATGAAGCAGGCGGCTACGAGAACCTTCCCAAGCAGCTGTCGCAATTCGACGACTGCATGGCGAGCGGACCGGACGCGATCATCGTCGGCGCCATCTCCGGCGCGGGCCTCAGCAAGAAATTCGAGGAAGCCAAGGCCAAGGGCGTGCCGGTCGTGGGGGTCACCAACCCGCTGCCGCCCAACGCCCTGCCCGCAGCCAACTATGTCGACTTTGTCGCCATGGGAGAGGTCACCGGCGAAGGCCTGCTGGCGCAGACCAAGCCCGGCGACAAGCTCAACATCGTCACGTTCCCCGGTCCGGCCGGCTCGGGCTGGGCGGAATCTTTCAACGAGGGCGTCAAGAAGGCGGTCGCCAAGAACGCGAACGCCAAGATCCTGGCCGAGAAGTTCGGCGACTCTGGCGTCGCGGTGCAACTTCAGCTCATCCAGGACGCGCTGCAGGCCTACCCCAGCATGAACGTGATCTGGGGCACCGCTCCCACCGCGGAAGCCGCGATCGGCGCAGTCGCCGAAGCCGGACGAAATGATCTGAAGATCGTGTCGTCCTATGAAAACCAGGCGATGCTGGACGCGCTCAACCGCGGCGACATCCTCGCCTTCGCAACCCAGTATCCAGTCGGCGAAGGCGCGATCGCAATCGACCAGGCTGTGCGTCTCATCGAGAAGAAGCCGGTGATGGCGCTTGTGCAGCCGATCGCCGCAGTGATCGACAAGACTACCGTCCCGAAATTGCAGATGGACCTCGTGCTGGCGCCGGCAAGCTGGACGCCGGTCTATTCGGTCAAGGCCAAGTAAGCAGCAAGTAAGCGCCAAGTAAGCCCCGGCAACGCATTGCGGGCGGGAGCAGGATGCTCTCGCCTGCTTGTCGGACCTGCACGGAGAAGCAGATGGATGCCGATATCGACTTGAACCGGACCGAGCCGCTGCTCGCCTTGCGGGGCATCTCGAAGCGATTTGCCGGCGTCCGGGCGCTTGATCGGGTCGATCTCGATGTCCGCGCCGGCGAACTGCACGTCTTGTTCGGCGAGAACGGCGCCGGCAAATCGACTTTGATAAACGTGGTGTCGGGCACCTTTGCCGCCGACGAAGGCACGTTCCATTTCGGCGGCGAGGAAATCCGCCATCTCTCGCCGCAGCGGGCGCGCGCGATCGGCATCAGTCCGGTGTTCCAGGAATTTTCACTGGTTCCGAGCCTGACGGTGGAAGAGAACCTGTTCCTCGGTCGCGAGGTCTCGAACGGCGGCGTTTTGCGTGCGCGGGAGATGCGCAAGCGCGCCACGGCGCTGATCGACGAGCTCGGCTTCGACCTCGATCCTTCGCAGCGCGTCGACGATCTGTCGCGCGCGCACCAGCAGATGGCGGAGATCGCCAAAGCGCTGCTTGGCCGGGTGCGGCTGTTGATCCTTGATGAGCCGACCGCCTCGCTGACCGAGCGGGAGACCGGACGGCTGTTCGAATTGATTGCCCGGCTGAAGCGCCAGAATGTCGGGCTGATCTACGTCTCGCACCGCATGCGCGAGATCCGCGCGCTCGCCGATCGTGTGACCGTGCTGCGCGATGGCCGCCATATCCGCACCCTCGAGGCCGCCTCTTCGACCGATGGCGAGCTGGTCGAGCTGATGACCGGCCGCAAGATCGACCTGCTGTTTCCGGCGATCACGCACCAACCGGACAAGGTGATGGTCGATGTCGAAAACCTGACGCTCACCGATGGCAGCGTTCGCGACGTGAACTTCTACGCCCAGGCCGGCGAGATCACCGGCATTGCGGGCCTCGTCGGCTGCGGCAAATCGGAGCTGATCCGGGCGATCTACGGACTTGCGCCGATTGCCTCCGGCGTGGTCCGCCTCGACGGCCTGCCCTACGAATTCCCGGCGCCGCGGCGCAGCCTGAAACATGGCGTTGCCTATTTCCCCGCCAACCGGATCGCCGAAGGGCTGGCGCTGTCGCGCCCGATCCGCGAGAACGCATCGATGACCGCGCTCGACCTGCCCGCCTTCGCCCGCTTCGGCATGCTGCGACAGGCCGCGGAGCGCGTCACGATCGCCGGCATCATGGAGCGGTTGCAGCTCAGGCCGCCCAACATCGAGCGCACCGCCGGTGCGCTGTCCGGCGGCAATCGTCAGAAAGTGATGCTCGGCCGCGCCCTGACGCGCGAACTGACCGTGTTCCTGTTCGACGAGCCGAGCGTCGGCATCGACGTCGGCGCCAAGCTCGAAGTCTACGAGTTCATGAAACGCCTGGTCGAGGCTGGTGCGGCGGTGATTGTGGTGTCGTCCGAACTGCCGGAAGTGTTGGCACTGTCGAACCGGCTTTATGTCATGCACAACGGCCGGATCGCTGCCGAGTTGAAGGGCGCCGAGAAGACCGAGCAGAACGTGCTTGCGAGCTTCTTCAGGGATCACCTCACGGCGGAGGTCGCATGAACACGACCCTCGCCGCTGCCCGACCGCAGACATCGATCGGCCTTCAATCGATCGTCGGGCGGATCGGCTTACTGCCGGCGCTTCTGGTGGCACTCGTTGCCGGCATGTCGGCGATTGATCCCCAGTTCTACGGCATCATCAATATCCTCAACATCCTGCGCAACGCGTCGTTTCTGGCCATCGTCGCCTGCGGCCAGGCGCTGGTGATCATCGCAGGCGGTTTCGATCTCTCGGTCGGCGCCGTCGTTGCTCTGGCGAGCGTGGTGACCGCCAAGACCATGGCGATCACGGCGGCGGCGTTTCCCGGCAACAACGCCCTCATCATCGCAAGCGGCGTCGCTGCCGGGCTCGGCTGCGGGCTGGTGGTCGGGCTGGTCAGCGGCTTCTGCGTCGCGAAGCTCAAGGTCTCCGGCTTCGTGGTCACCTTGGGCACGATGTCGGCGACCGCAGGCGTCGGCCTCATGATCACGAGCGGCATCCCGGTCTACGGCATGCCGGAAGTCTTCGTGAAGGGCTTTGGGCGCGCCCAGGTGTTCGGCCTGCCGACCGCGGTCTATATCGCGCTCGCCGTCATCGCCGTCATGGTGTTCGTGCAACGGCGCACGCTGTTCGGCCGCTACGTCTACGCGATCGGCGGCAATGTCGACGCGGCCGTGGTGTCGGGCGTCTCGGTCCAGCGCCATATCGTCGGTACCTACGTCGTGTCCAGCGTACTCGCCGCACTCGCCGGAATCCTGCTCACCGCGCAGGTCGGCTCCGGCCAGGCAAGCTTTGGCGGCGACCGCATGATGTTGCAGTCGATCGCCGCCGCCGTGATCGGCGGCGTTAGCCTGCGCGGCGGGGTCGGCCGGATCGAGATCGTCGCCATCAGCGCGCTGTTCCTGACCATCCTCGGCAACGCGCTCAATTTGCTGCACATCGATTCCCGCCTGCAGCCGGTGTTCCTCGGAATCATCATGGTCGCTGCCGTGGCGCTGGACGAACTCAGCCGACGGAGGAAATCCCGTGTCTGACGTCGAGCTGTCTGTCGCAGCCAAAGATACGGGACTTGCAAAGAGGCTGCCGGCCCAATTGCTCTGGCGCGCGATGCTGCCGATTGCGCTGGTCATCCTGCTGCTCGGCTTTGCCGCGGTCGACGGACGCGTGCTCTCGCCCGCCAATCTGCTCAATATCGCACAGCAGACCAGCTATCTCGCGCTGTTCGCCATGGCGCAGACCGTGGTGATCCTGACCCGCGGCTTCGACCTCGCCCTTGGCCCGACGGTGTCGATGGTCAGCGTCGGCACTGCGCTGGCGATGGCGGGCGCCACGGCATCGGGCCACGACACGACCGCGGTGCTGCTCGCCGGCCTCGCCGCCGGCTTCGGCCTCGGCATCGCCTGTGGCCTGTTCAATGGCGTGGTGGTCGCGCTGCTCGGCGTGAACCCCTTTGTTGCGACGCTCGGCAGCTACAACATCGCGATCGGTGTCGCAACGACGCTGTCGGCGGGACGGCCGGTACAAGGCGTACCAAGCCTGTTCTCGCAAATCTTCTATGGCGGCAACGTTCTCGGCGTCCCCGCCGCCATCGTAATCACGATTGCGGTCGGGATCGTGCTGCACCTGACCTTGGTGCGCACCGTCTTTGGCCGCTCGCTTTACATCATCGGCACCAACCCGCGCGCGGCGGCGGTGGCGGGCTTGCCGGTGAAGCGGATCCTGACCTTGACCTATGTGCTGTGCTCGGCACTCGCCGCGCTTGGCGCCATCATGATGACGGCGCGCACCGGCTCCGGCGAACCGAATCTCGGTGGCTCGCTGTCGCTGCAGGCGATCGCCGGCGCCGTGGTCGGCGGAACCAGCCTCGCAGGCGGCCGCGGCGGCGTCGGCACTGCGGTGCTCGGCGCCCTGTTCGTGACCATCCTGTCCAACGGCATGAACCTCACCCGCATCGATGGCTACGTCCAGATGGTCGTGCTCGGCGCGATCGTCATCATCGGCGTGCTGCTCGATCGCCTGCGACAGGAGCGAAGCCAATGACGGCCGGGTCTCACGTGCAAGACGATCGGACAGCATCGATCTACGTTGCCCCCTCATTGCCGGCGGCGCTCGATGCGCTGGCCGACTACGGCGCTGCCGGTGCCCCCTTTGCCGGCGGCACCTGGATCATGCGGTCACCGATCCGGCACGAACCGCTCAGGCCAAATTATGTCGCGATCGGCAAGATCGGCGAGCTCAGTGCGATCCGGATCGGCAAGGATGCCATCGAGATTGGCGCGGCGGTGACGCACGCGGCGCTGGCGGCAGCCTTGGCCGGCCTTCCGGAATTCGGCGTGCTCGCGGCAGCTGCCGGCAGCTCGGCCAACCCGGCCGTTCGCGCGCTGGCAACGGTCGGCGGCAATCTGTCGGCGCTGGGTTTTTACGCCGCCGATTGCGTGCCGGCGCTGCTCTGTCTCGATGCCGCGGTCGAGATTGCAAGCCGTGACGCCGGCGAGCGCATGAGCCTGGTCGACTTTCTCAAGCGGCGATCGACATTGTCGCCTGGCCGGTTGCTCACCAGGATCATCGTGCCCCGGACAGAACGCAGGACCGCGCATGCCCGCCTGCCGCTGCGCAAATCAGGCGACTATCCCGTCGCGATCGTCAGCCTCTCCGTGAATGTCGATACCGCCAGCCATGTCCAGGCGGTCCGGATCGCCGTCGGTTCCGTCGAACAGACCCCGCGCCGTTGGGCGCGGCTGGAAGATGCCTTGCTTGGCGCAGTGCTCGATCCCGCGCGGGTGGCCGATATGGCCGCAGAACTGGCCGCGGAGTTCACCGGCCGGGACAGCGTCGAGGTGCCGCCCTGGTATCGCGTGAGCGTGCTGCCGAGCCTGGTGCGCCGCGCGGCCGCCACGGCACTTGCCAACTGACGAGATAAGGGAGGCAGCAGGCATGGTCTTCACCCTGAGCGTCAACGGCGATCGCCTCGCCTCGACCGCCGATCCCGTCACGCCTCTCGTCGACGTCCTGCGCGAGGAGTTTCACCTGACCGGCGCCAAGCCGGTCTGCCGCGAAGGTTTCTGCGGCGCCTGCATGGTGTTGGTCGACGGCAAGCCCGCGCCCTCATGCCTGATGCCGGTGGCGCTCGCAGCGGATCGCGAGATCCGCACGGTCGAAGGCCTCGCCGGCGGTGGTGCGCTCAACCCGATCCAGCAGGCGCTCGAGACCTGCGATGCAGTTCAATGCGGCATGTGCTTTCCCGGCATGGTGGTGACCCTGACGCATCTTCTGACGACCACATCAGGCGCAACGCGCGACGACATCCGCGCGGCGCTGACCGGCAACATCTGCCGTTGTACCGGATATGAGCGGATTATCGACGCCGCCGTGCTGGCGCTCGCGGCGACTTGATGGGAGGCGCAGCGATGGCCGATGTTTCAGCGACCATGGATCTCCGGCGCCGCGATGCAAGCGACAAGCTGCGCGGCCGCACGCGCTATACCATCGATCGTTACTTGCCCGGCATGCTGCACGCGGCGGTGCTGCGCGCCAGCGTTCCGGCAGGAAGGATCGTTCGCCTCGACACCGCTAAAGCAGCGCGCATGCCCGGCGTGCGCGCCGTCGTGACGGCTGCCGACGCGCCCGGCAAGATCGGCATCGGCATCGCCGACCACCCATTATTCGCGCGCGAGGTGATCCGCTACGACGGCGAGCCGCTGGCCGCGGTTGCCGCCGGCACGCTTGCCCAGGCGCAGGCCGCGCTGGCTGCGATCGAGGTCGAGATCGCGCCGCTGCCGGCCGTGCTCAGCATGGCCGAGGCGCTCGCACCCGAAGCGGCGCTCGTTCACCCCGATTGGCACGAGCATGAGATCCTGCTCGAAGGCGGCGCACGCGCGGGCAACGTCGCCTGGGAGGCGACCGTGGTCCGCGGCGATGTCGATGGCGCCTTCGCTCGGCCGGACGTCGAGATCGTCGAAAGCACGTTCCGCGTCGGACGCCAGAACCACGTCGCCTTCGAGCCGCGCGCAGTCGTCGCCGACTATGAGGACGGCCGTTTCCACATCGAGACGTCGACCCAGGTCCCATGGACCGTCCGCAATGCAACCGCGCGATTGTTGGGTGTTGCTCCATCGCAGGTGCGGGTCACGGTGCCGCCGGTCGGTGGCGGCCTTCGACCTCGCGATCGAACCATTCGCCGCCCTGCTCGCCCGCGCCAGCGGACGGCCGGTACGTCTGGTCAATTCGCGCGAGGAGGAAATGCTGACCTGCTTGTTCCGCGAGAATGCCGAGATCCGCATCCGGTCGGCCGTGACGCGCGACGGCGAGATCGTCGGGCGCGAAGCCGTCGTGCTGATGGACTGCGGAGCATATGGCGGCGAACAAATCTTCCTCACCACCATGACCGCGCACACACTCGGCGGCAACTACCGGCTCGGTTCGGTGCGGCTGGTGTCGCGTGCGGTCTACACCAACACCGCGCCGAACGGCGCGTTCCGCTGCTGCAACGGTGTCTACAACACCTTCGCGCTGGAGCGGCACACCGACGAGATCGCGGCGCGGATCGGCATGGATCCCCTTGCTTTCCGCCGCCGCAACGTGCTCGGCGACGGCGATCTCGGCGCCACCGGTCAGGTGTTCGAGGGCAGCGTGCTCGGGCCGATGCTGCAGCGGATGGACACGCTGCGGGATGCGGCCGCAGCGCCGCGCACGCTTGCGGATGGCCGGCTGTTCGGCCGCGCCACCACGGTCGGCACCTGGTTCGTCTTTGTCGGCCCGTCGGCGGCGACCGTGAACATGAATGCCGATGGCACGGCGACGCTGGTGACGTCGGGCGTCGAGATCGGTTCGGGCTCGATGATGCAGAGCCTGCCCCAGATCGTTGCCAGCACCCTCGGCATTGCCCCCGAAACCGTGATCGTGCGCGCCGCCGACACCGACGCCGCCGGCTATGATGTCGGCGTGGGCGGCGGCCGCACCACGGTCTCGCTCGGCGCCGCGAGCCTGTCGGCCGCGCAGGAGGTTCGCACCAAGCTGCTCAAGGTCGCCTCCGACTTGATCGAGGCGGCGCCTGAAGACCTCGTGATACGCCAGGGACGGATCGAGATCGCCGGCGCGCCGGGGTCCGGCCGCACCATCGCCGAGGTCGCGGCGCGCGCCCAGGCGCAGATCGGTCCGATCTCCGGCACCGGCGCCTTCACCGGAGCCGGCGTGCAGGCGATGCCGGGATGCGTTGCCGGTCACTTCATCGGCGCGATCGATATCCCGATCTTCGCCGTCCATGACTGCGAGGTCGCGGTCGACCCGGAGACCGGCCATGTCGAGGTGCTCGCCTATCGCGTCGTCCAGGATGTCGGCCGCGCACTGAACCCGCGCGCGATCCACGGCCAGATCCAGGGCGGCGTCGTGCAGGGACTTGGCTACGCCCTGCACGAGGAGGTGACGATCGGCGCCAACGGCCGGGTCTGCCAGAACGGCTTCGAGACCTACCGCGTGCCGCTGGCGCAGGACGTCGTCCCGGTCGAGATCAGCCTCTACGAGGGCGCGCCGTCGATCGGGCCTCTCGGCACCAAGGGCGCGGGCGAGGTTCCGATCCTGAATGTCGGCGCGGCCGTGGCATGTGCGGTGGCAAACGCGACGGGAAAGCGCGTCCAGGAATTGCCGCTGACGCCGCCGCGCGTGCTCGAGCTGCTGCTCGACAGCAAACAGGACCTCGCATTGACGCACATCGCAGCGGCCTGGGCGGACAATCTCGTCCGCCCTCACAACCAATCGGATCGCTCGTGAAAACTGAGTGAGCTCCAACCCGCGCCGTCAGGTTCGACCCGACCAGCGGCATTACGGAGAGACTGTTTCGGCCGATGGCAGGCTGATGATCCGCAGCGCGCCCACCTCCCGGGGCAATGGCGCCCCGAGCACAAGCGAGAGCTGATGCGATGCGTCGGTGAGGCGGGACGCCAGCGCCTGCAGGTCGGTCCGGCGGATACGTTCGATGGGGCCGCTCACCGTCATCGCCCCCATCAGCGCGCCGTCGTGTCCGAAGACGGCGGTGGAGAGCGAGGCCGTCACGGCGTCGTAGACTCCCGAACTGACGAACACATGCACACCGCTATTCGTGCGATCCGCAAAACGGGCGGTCCGCAGCACCTGTCCCGTCGAGGTCAAATCGAGCGGCGCAAGATTTGTCGGCCGCGCGACGTCGCGCACGAGCTGGGGCGAATCCACCCGAAACAGGCAGAGCCGGCTATCGCGCTCGCGCACATGGAACGCAGTGCTCTCCAACGTCTCCTGGCTTAGCCGCTGCAGCACCGGCAGCACGTGCTGTTCGAGATTGAAATTGGCCCGATAGGTGGTGCCGAGCTGGAAAGTCTTTGCACCGAGCGCGTAGCGGCCGTCGCTGAGGCGAACGACGTAGCCGGCTTCATCCAGCGACACCAGCGAGCGCATTACGGTCGGCTTCGCCAGACCCGTGATCCTGGCGATGTCGGCCAGGCTGCGCGACCCGGCTCCAGCGAAGGTATCCAGGATCGCCAGCGCGCGTTGCACGGCGGCGACCCCCTGCGTCTTGGGCATCGAAATCCCCTGTCTCGCCGATTCCGGGTTGACCTCGGCGCGTTGCCATTACACTATGCGTAACGGCGTTCCATTTTCAATGGGGTTCAGCATGGCCGTAGGGTTCAGGATCCTTTCCCGCACGCGGGTCGTCGCGGGCGAATGGGTCGAGCGGGCACGTGTCCTTCCGGTCGCCAATATCAGTGATGTGATGTCACGCATGGCCTCGGGCGGCGCCTCGCTCCGGCCGATGCATGCGGCTGGCGGCATGGCCGGTCCCGCTCTGACCGTGAAGACCCGCCCCGGCGACAATCTGATGGTCCACAAGGCGCTCGACTTGGCGGTTACCGGCGACGTCATCGTGGTCGACGCGGGTGGCGACCTCAGCAACGCAATCTTCGGCGAGATGATGCTCGCGCAGGCGGCCCGGCGCGGCGTCGCCGGTATCGTTATCCATGGCGCGATCCGCGATGCCGGCGCGATCCGGGCAAACCCGCTTCCCGTGTTCGCGGCGGGCGTCACCCATCGCGGTCCGTACAAGGACGGTCCGGGCGAGATCAACGGACCGATCGCGATCGGCGGCATCGTCATCCAGTCCGGCGATTTGATGCTGGGCGACGATGATGGCGTGCTGGCCGTCGCCGTCGACGATTGCCGAGCGGTGATCGAGGCTGCTGAAGCCAAGCAGACTGCCGAGGCCAAGCAAATGGCGGCGATCGAAGCCGGTACGCTCGATCGTAGCTGGGTCGATGCCTCGCTCCGCCGTCTCGGCTGCGAGATGCCAGAGGTCTAGCGATGGCCGGGCGCACGATCTCCGAGAAGATCCTCGCTCGAAAATCCGGGCAGGATGCCCGCGCCGGGGACCTCGTCGTCTGCGAGGTCGATTGCGCGCTCGGCACCGACGGTTCGGTTCCGATGGCGCTCGACTATTTCAAGGCGATGGGCGGGGAGAGCGTGCGCGAACCCACCCGACTGGTGTTCGCACTCGACCATTACGTGCCGCCGACGAGTCCGCAGACGATCGAACTGCATCGCGTGATGCGAGACTTCGCCAAGCGGTTCGGCGTCACATTACATGAGGCCGGCGAAGGCATCGGCCACCAGCTCATCGTCGAGACGGGCCGCGCGCTGCCGGGCGGTCTGGTCGTTGGAGCCGACAGCCATGCCGTGACATACGGGGCGCTGAATTGCTTTGCGACCGGGATCGGCTCGTCCGATCTCGCCGCCATCATGCTGTGCGGCCGGATCTGGTTGCGCGTGCCGGCTTCGATCCGCGTCGTTCTGACCGGACAACTGCCGAGCGGCGTCTATGCGAAGGATATCGCACTGGCGCTCGCGGGCATGCTCGGCGCTGACGGTGCCGCCTATCAGGCACTCGAATTCGCGGGCCCAGGTATCGCCTCGCTCACGCTGGAGGACCGCCTCGTCTTGAGCAATCTGGCGGTCGAGATGGGAGCGAAGACCGGCATCTTCCCGGCCGATGCGGAAACCGTCGCCTATCTGCAGGGCCGCACCGGCCAGGCTTTCGAGCCGGTCGCAGCGGATCCGGATGCGCGCTACAGCCGAACCGTGGAGATCGCGCTCGACGCGCTCGCGCCACAGATTGCGTTGCCGCATCTGGTGGATCAGGTGGTGGCGCTCGAGGATGCGGCCGGCACGCCGGTGCAGATGGTCTATCTCGGCACCTGCACTGGCGGCAGGTTACGCGACTTCCATGAAGCTCTCGCGGTGCTCGAGGCGGGTGGAGGCGTAGCGCCCGGCGTGCAGCTCGTGGTCACGCCGGCATCGCGCGAGGTCCACGACGCCATGGCGGCCGATGGCACACTCGAAGCCCTGGTCGGCTTCGGCGCGACGTTGGTCGAGCCGGGTTGCGGCTCCTGCTGCGGGACCTGCGGGGTGATCCCCGGAGACGGAGTTTCGGTGATCTCGACCGCCAACCGCAACTTCAAGGGCCGCATGGGCAACGCTAAGGCATCGATCTACCTCGCCTCCCCGGCTGCCTGCGCAGCCGCCGCGACACGCGGTGTCGTGACCGATCCGCGCAAGGTGTCGCGATGACTGTTTTGCGAGGACGCGCGCGACTGGTTGGCGACGACGTCAACACCGACTCCATCATCAGCTCGACCCGCAAGCGGGAGAGCCTCGACCCCGCCGTTCTCAGGCAATTCCTGTTCGAGCATGTCGACCCCGCTTTCGCGGCCTCAGTGCAGCCCGGAGACATTCTGGTCGCCGGCAAGAATTTCGGTTGCGGCTCGGCGATGGAGGTCGCGGTCACGACGGTGCTCGGAGCCGGCATTCCAGCAGTGATGGCGCGAAGCTTCTCGCGCACCTACTACCGCAACGCGATCAACAACGGCCTGCTGCCGCTGGTCTGCGATACCGGCGGGATTCGCGAGGGCGACATCCTGGTCTCCGACGGCAGCGGCGCGATCCGCAACGAACGCAGCGGCGAAACGCTCAGCCCGGAGCCGCTGCCGCCGATCATGCTGGCGATCCTGCGCGCGGGCGGCCTCGTTCCCTACATGCGTCAGAACGGTGACTTCAAACTATGACCACCACAGATACTCGTTCCGCCATCGCCTCGACGGGCTACCGTCTCAGGCTTCCCGGTCCAACCGAAGTGCCCGAGAGGGTGCGGCAGGCGATGGCTCGGGTGATGGTCAACCATCGCGGGCCGGAATGCCGGACTGCGATTGGCGAGGCGGAGGAGATGATCCGACCGATTCTTGGCACGACCAACCACGTGCTGTTCTTTGCCAGCTCCGGAACAGGCGTCATGGAGGCCGCGCTCGTCAACGTGGCCGGACCGGGCAGCCGGATCCTCGTGATCGAGCATGGTCAATTCGGTGAGCGTTTCACCACGATCGCCAAGGCCATGAACATCACCGTCGACACGGTCGCGATCGAGTGGGGCCAGCCGATCGATGTCGCCGCGGTGGAAGCTCGGTTGCGCGAGCACACCTATCGCGCCGTCGTCGTCGTGCACAATGAGAGCTCGACCGGGATCGTGGCCGATCTCGCGGCGCTCGGCGCGCTTATGCGCGACCGGCCAACGCTGCTCATCGCAGATTCCGTCAGCGGTCTCGGCGGCATCGAGATTCGGCAGGACGAATGGGGCGTCGACATCGTGGTCTCGGCCTCGCAAAAGGCCTTGATGTGCCCACCCGGCCTCGCACTTGCCAGCGTCAGCGCCAAGGCGTGGCGCGTGATCGGGCAGGACGAAGGGCGATCCGTGTTCTATTGGGATTTCCGTCGCGCGCTGAAATCCGCGGAGCAGAACGAGACCCCGTTCACGGCGCCGGTCAGCCATATCTATGGCCTGCGTGAGGCCTTGACGATGATGCATGAGGAAGGCTTCCCCAATGTACTCGCGCGCCACAAGAAGCTTTCGGGCGCGCTGCGCGCCGGCGGCGCGGCGCTCGGGCTTGCAGATTTTTGCCGCGAAGAGCCGCGCTCGAGCACGGTCGTGGTCTTCAAGGTCCCCGACGGGCACGAAGGCGGAGCCATCGTGCGACAGCTCTACCAGGATCACCGCACGGTGATCGCAGGCGCCCGAAACCGTCTCTCCGGCCGCGTCATCCGGTTTGGCACGATGGGTGCTTTGAGCGCGGGGACCATCCTGACCGACCTTCTGCATCTCGAGGACGCGCTCACGAAGCTCGGCCTGCCGATCGAACACGGCGCCGGGCTCAAGGCGGCCACCGAGTACCTCGCCGCAACCACATGAGCAACCGCTGAACCTGCAAGGGCGAACCACGATGAGATCTCCTGCCTCCATCCTCGCCCGAGTCGTGACGCTCGCGGCATCGCTGTTCGCGGCCGGGCTGGCCTCGGCCCAGCAGAGCGTCGTGCTCTATTCGGCTAACGACGACACCGTGAACAAGCTTGTCGCCGAAGGCTTCGCCAAGGCGACAGGAATTAAAGTCGACGTGGTCTCGACCGGATCAGGTGTGCTGGTGCGCCGCGTCGCCTCCGAGGCCGCCAATCCGCAGGGCGACGTGATCTGGGGTGTCAGTGCGACGCTGCTGCGGCTGGCGAGCCCGCACCTTCAGGCTTACCCAGCCAAGGACCGCGACGCCGTTCCGGCCCAATTCCGTGACCCAAACGACCTTTGGCTCGGCACCAACATCCAGGTGGTTGTGATCGGCCAGAACACCAAGGCGATCGACAAGGCCAGCGGGCCCAAATCCTGGGCCGACCTCCTCGATCCGAAATGGAAGGGCAAGCTCGCCTTTACCGACCCGGCCAATTCCGGATTCTCATATGCGGCCGCGACCACGCTGCTCTCGCTGTGGGGCGATGATGACGCAGCCTGGACCAAGATGGACGGGCTGCTTGCCAATGCGAAGGTGCTCAACCGCTCGACCCAGCTGTTCGACGGGATTGGCAGCGGCGAATATCCGCTTGGCATCACCCTCGAATATGCCGGCTTCCTGTGGGCCCATAATGGTGCGCCAGTGAGCGTCGCCTATCCGGCCGAGGGCACATATGCGGGCGTCGAGGGCGCGGCCGTCCTGAAAGGCGGACCGAACCCCGAGCCTGCCAAACGGCTGGTCGACTATCTGGCCAGCAAGGACGTCCAGGAGATGTTGCTGAAGGCGACGTTCCGGCGCCCTGCCCGTCAGGATATCGAACTCGAGGCAGTCGCACCCGGGATGCTGCCCTTCTCGGCGATCAAGGTGCTGCCCTATGACGACGTCAAATGGGAAGCAGCCCGGCGCGATACGCTCGCGCGGCTGAAGACCACGATCCAGAACACGCGCTGATCCGATGACCAGGATCCGGATTGAAAACCTGACCCGCACCTTCGGCGCGGTGCGGGCCGTGGACGACATCTCGCTCGACATCAGGCATGGCGAGCTGTTCACGCTGCTTGGGCCTTCGGGCTGCGGGAAGACGACGCTGCTGCGCATGATCGCCGGCTTCATCGATGTCGAATCCGGCTCTATTTCGTTCGACGACCGGCGCATCGATGCCCTGCCCGCGCATCGCCGCGACACCGGCATGGTGTTTCAGAACTACGCGATCTTCCCGAACCACACTGTCGCCGAAAACGTGGCCTATGGGCTGAAGGCCAGGAAGGTCCCACCTGCCGAGATCGCATCGCGCGTCGACAAGGCGCTCGAGCGGGTGCGCCTTGCAGGTTACGGTCCCCGCTCGCCACACCAGCTCTCCGGTGGTCAGCTGCAACGCGTGGCAATCGCCCGCGCGCTCGTGATCGAACCCGCCGTGCTGCTGTTCGACGAGCCCCTGTCCAATCTCGACGCGCAGCTGCGCACCGAAATGCGGATCGAGGTCCGACAGCTGCAGCAGGCGCTCGGTCTGACTGCGATCTACGTGACGCATGATCAGGAGGAGGCACTCGCCATCTCCGACCGCATCGCCGTCTTGCGTCACGGCAAGATCGAGCAAGTGGACACGCCGGAGCGCATCTATCGGATGCCGCAGACCGCCTTCGTCGCCGAGTTCCTCGGCTCGACCAATATGGTGCCGGGCATCGCGGGAGCCTTCGACGGCCGCAACACCAATGTCGCGGCAGCCGGAACGGAGTTCTCAGTCAGAGGCGAAGTTGCAACGCCGGGTGTACCGGTGTTGCTGTCGGTCAGGCCGGAGGCCTTGCGGCTGGGCGACGGCTCCGATGGCCCGCGTGTGCAAGCGCGTCTGGCGCTGCGCGAATTTCTCGGTCCAATGCAGCGTCTCCACGCAACCCTGCCGGACGGTACCCAGATTCGGATCGCGGCGCTCGGCGGCCAGGCGCTCGATGTTGCGCCCGGTGCGACGCTTTGCCACCATCGTGACGCTGGCGGCCCTGGTGCTGCTCGCGGTTTTCCTGCTCTACCCGCTGGCGCTCGTTCTGGATGCCAGCATACGGGTCGACGGCACGGGTGGCCTGACACTTGGGAACTACGCGGCGATTGTGAAGAGCCGCTACTATCTCGGCAGCATCGGCAACAGTCTGTTCTGCGCCGCGCTCGCGACGGCTTTCGCATGCGCGATCGGCATCCCGCTCGCCTTCTGTCTTGCCCGGATCGACATTCCGGGCCGCGCGCTGTTGCTTACGCTTGCGTCCCTGCCGCTGGTCCTGCCCTCGTTCGTCAGCGCCTATGCTCTGGTGCTGCTGTTCGGCCATGCCGGCGTCGTCACCACCGCATTGCGCGGCATCGGCATCCCGATCGGCTCGATCTATGGTGTGCCCGGCATCGTCATCGTGTTCACGTTGACGCTCTATCCCTACGTCGTCATGCCCGTGCTGGCCGGTTTCCAGGCCGTCGACGCCTCGATGGAGGAGGCAGCGCGCAATCTCGGCGGTTCACGGCCCTATGTGATCCGCACCGTGCTGCTGCCGATCGTGATGCCGGCGATCCTTGCCGGCGGACTGTTGGTGTTCATTGAGGCGCTGGAGAATTTCGGCGTGCCGGCCGTGCTGGCGGAGGACCGGCCGTTCCTGGCCGTCAACATCTTCAAGCTCTTCGCCGGCGAATCCGACGCCAACCCGGCCGCGGCGGGCGCGCTCAGCGTGCTCCTGATCGCCTGCACGGCGCTCGCGCTTCTCGTGCAACGGCACTATCTCGGCAAGCGCCGTTTCTCGACCAATGCGCGCAGCGCGCCCGCGAAATTGCCGCTGACGCCGGGACTGCGGCTCGTGGCCACGGTCGTGAGTTGGGGCATCGTGATCGTCTCGCTGCTGCCTTTCGCGGCGGTACTGATGATCTCCCTCCTCCGCTTCCGCGGCCCCGTCCTGACCTGGGAGTTCGGATTGGGCAATTACGCGACCCTGCTGTCGGGCTCCTATCGGCCGCTGCTCAACACGCTGACGCTCGCCAGCATCGCGGCCGTCGCCACCATGCTGATCGGTGCTCCGATCGGCTATGTCGTGGCCCGGCACCGCTCCCGCCTGTCGGGGTTGCTCGACTTCGTCGGCATGGTGCCGTTCGCGGTCTCGGGCACGATCCTGGCGATCGGGCTCATCATCGCGTTCAACAGCGGTCCTTTGGTTCTGACGGGCGGCTGGCTGATCCTGGTCATCGCCTATGTCGTCCGCAAGCTGCCGTTCGCGATCCGCTCCTCCTCGGCAATCGTGCATCAGCTCGATCCCTCGCTCGAGGAAGCCTCGATCAATCTCGGGGTCTCGCCGGCCAAAACCTTCGCGACCCTGACAGTGCCGTTGATGGCGAGCGGCCTTGTCGGCGGGCTGGTACTGGTCTGGATCACCGCCGCATCCGAGTTGAGCGCGACCATTGTGCTCTATGCGAGCGGCTGGGTCACCACGACCGTCGTGATGTACCATGCGATCGAGGGCACCGGCGCGGGTCTGGCGGCCGCCGCGGCGGCGGTGCTCATCCTGGTCACCGCAATCCCGCTGCTTCTGATCAACCGGCGCATCAACAAGCAGGAAACGACGGTGATATGACGGCAGGACAGGACAGTATGAACGAAGCAGCCCCGACGCTCCCGAATTTCCGCAGCGACAATGTCGCGCCGGTCAGCCCCGAGATCCTGCGGGCGATCGCCGAGGCCAATCGCGGCCCGGCCGCCGCTTACGGCGATGACGATTATTCGAAGTTGTTGAATGCGCGTTTCTCGGAGCTGTTCGAGACCGAGGTCACCGTATTCCCGGTCTCGACCGGTACGGCGGCCAATGCGTTGTCGCTCGCGAGCTGCGTGCGCCCCTATGGCGCCATCTATTGTCACGAAGAAGCGCATATCCACACCGCGGAAGGCGGCGCGGCCGAAGCCTTCACCGGCGGCGCGAAGCTCGTCGCCATGTCCGGCCGGAACTTTCGGATCGAGCCGTCGAGCCTGCGCGAGGCGCTGGGCCGGGCGGCCTGGGGAGTCCGCAACCGCTCCCAGCCCGATGCGGTGTCGATCACCCAGGCCAGCGAGTATGGAACGATCTATCCCCTCGCCGAGATCGCCGAGATTGGAGCAATCGCCCACGACAGGAATCTGTCGCTGCACATGGATGGCGCCCGGTTCGCCAATGCGCTGGCGCGGCTCGGCTGCAGCCCGGCCGACATGACCTGGCGCGCCGGCGTCGACATTCTGTCGTTCGGGGCGACCAAGAACGGGGCGATGTCGGCGGATGCGATCGTGGTGTTCGACCAGGATCTCATCGAACCCCTGTCCTATCGGCTTCGCCGTGCCGGCCAGACCTTCTCAAAGATGCGCTTTGCGGCTGCGCAGCTGCTCGCTTACATCGAGGATCGCCTTTATCTGCGGCTCGCGGCCAAGGCCAATGCCGTAGCCACCCGCCTCGGAGCGGGTCTCGCCGCTCTGCCCGACGTGCGGCTGGTTGCCCCGGTGGAAGCCAATCTGGTTTTCGTCAACCTGCCCGCTTTGGCCATCGACCGGCTCGCGGCGAACGGGTTGCAATTCGCGCGACGCGGCCAGGACGTGATCCGGTTCGTCGCCCGCTTCGACAGCACCGAACAGGAGGCGGACGAGGTCATCGCACTCGTCCATCGCGCGATCTCGGAAAGCTGAGAGCGATTATTCCGTAATCGCTTATTCTGGAGACCGATGCGCAGCCCTAAGTCAGGACGAAGCTGGTCGAACCATCCTGGCATTTCCGAGCAGCACGGCTTCAAAGTCGTCGGCGTCGCCGCTGACATTCACCTGCTCGAAGTATTCGTACCAACCCGACGCGGCGACCTGCCGCTCAAACTCGCGCTGAAACTCGACGTTCGGTACACGATAGACGCAAAAGAAATCGTACGGAGCACGACGATCGGTCGCAGGAGAGTTCAAACCATAGGCGACGACGTCGACACCGGCGGACTTCAGACCTTTGACCGCCTCGGCCACTTTCGTCACGAAGTCGGTTCTCTCGCTTTCCGGGCATTTGGCCCAGGCGGGACGGTAGTTATAGAGCTCGATGAAGATTTGCTGCATGACGCGCATCCTTCTGAAGAACGACGGTTTACACCACAGAATATCCGCAAACTACGGCACCGGACGAGACGGCCCCTAGAGCCGTCCCATCGTCGAACAGCGGGCTCTCACACCCTCCAACTCTTGAACCGGCATCAGCTGCTTCACGATTTCCGTCGTGTGAGCCAATGTTGCAGGATCGGCCAGTTCGGGGCGCCCGGTTCCGAAAGGAGGTCGCGGCGCGTACTCAAATGACAACTCGGCGACGCGGCCGACGGCCTCTCCGGCGATTTGGCCGATCATCGCAAGGCCGAAATCGATCCCCGCGGTCATGCCGCCGCCCGTCGCACGGTTGCGGTCGATGACGTATCTGGCGTCGGTCGGAATTGCCCCGAACAGAGCGAGATGCTCCCGCGTGTACCAGTAGGAGGCCGCCTTGTATCCCTTCAGGAGTCCGGCCGCGCCGAGCAACAGCGAGCCGTTGCACACGCTTGTGATCCACGTGGCGCGACTACCGACACCGGCGATGAAGTCGAGGGTCCGGTCGTCCTGCAGCTGCTTGAAAAGAGAGCGTGTGTTGCCAGGGACGAACAGGATGTCCGGATCCTTCCAGCAACTTCCAAAATCCTCCGTCGCCTGCACGCTGACACCGGCGTCGGAATCGACGATGCCCTTGTCCTGCCACACGATCTGCGAGGAGAATCCCGGAAGCATCATGAAGGCCTGCATCGGACCGGCCAGGTCGATGAATGTGAAGCCAGGAAAAGCAAGCGCCAGTACCTTCATCGCTACCTCGTTCGCCTGAATTTGTGAATTCGCGTTGAAATCCGGCGCAAGCTAGCCGAGAATGCTCATGTCAGAAATGACATATAAACGGCAAATCCTGCCATCCTGACCAGGTGCCGGTTGTGAGCATGGTCCGCTACAAGGAATCTCATGTCCGCGGAGATCAACCGACGTGTTTCGGTCCTGGTGTTCCCGGGCTTCGAGTTGCTCGACCTCAGCGGTCCCCTATGCGCCTTCAATCTGGCGTCGGAGATTCATCGTGCTCCCTATCGGCTCGAGGTGATTTCCGTCCATGGCGGCACAATCGCGAGCGCTTCCGGCGTGCCGATCCATACCTTGAAGGCTTCGCGAGGCAGATCCGTTGACACACTCTTGATCGTGGGAGGCGCCCCCGACAGCGCCGTCGACGGTGATGCCGACACCGTCGCGCTGATCAGGAAGTTGGCGCCGCGGGCGAGGCGCGTGGCGAGCGTGTGCACGGGAGCCTTCCTGCTGGCCGCCGCCGGCCTGCTCGATGGGCGATCGGTTACGACGCATTGGAGATATGCCGCCGGGTTGCAAAGGCGGTTTCCGCGCGTGCGCGTCGATGCGGACAAGATATTCGTGAGGGATGGCAACGTCTGGACATCGGCGGGGATCACGTCAGGCATCGATTTGACGCTCGCGTTGATCGAGGACGATTTCGGGATCGAGGTATCGAAGGCCGTTGCAAGGGACATGGTGGTCTATCATCGCAGATCGGGTGGGCAATCGCAGTTCTCGACGTTGCTTGAACTGGAGCCCTCATCCGATCGCGTCAGGGATGCATTGAATTTTGCGCGCGAGCACCTGCACGAACCGCTTCCCGTCGACCGCATGGCCGCGGCGGCCCGGATCAGCGCACGGCAGTTTGCCCGCCTTTTTCTGAAGGAGACCGGAGATACGCCCGCCCGGGTCGTGGAGCGGCTGCGTGCCGAAGCGGCGCTTCCGCGCATTCAGGAGGGAACGGAGCCGATCGACATCGTTGCCCGCAAAGTCGGCTTTGGAGACAAGGACCGCATGCGGCGCGCCTTCCTGCGGATCTACGGCCAACCGCCTCGCGCGCTCAGGCGTGCGACGACCGTTTCGAAAGCCGCGTCCCTCCCCGACTCCCGTGATCCCTTTGGTTCTCAAGCACCAAGGCGAAGCGGCACCAAATAGGAGGCTGGAGCGGGTGAAGGGAATCGAACCCTCGTATTCAGCTTGGAAGGCTGGACGCTCCACAACGAAAACAAGGTAGTTAGCTGCAAAACCGTCGATAATGGCACTCAAGACAATCAAGGGCTTACAGAGGAAACGCAAAACGCGCTGTTGCTGGGAAACACAGCGGCGTTGGTGCTCTACAACGACATAAACGCCTGCCAAAGCCCGGCGCAGCTCGATGCAGTTGTGCGTCTGATTTATGAGAAGTACGGCGCGGGCCTGCTTAATGACGATCAGGCGAGCTACCTGCACTCGTGCGTGACCCGCCGCCGGCCAGTGAGCCAGCGCACAATCACCGGCAAATTCGCCAAGATTGGCACCTTGAATGGCCGGGTCAGCCGCTTCCTGCCGCGCCAGCGCCAGCGCTCTCCCGATCGGAAGGCGTCACGAGACCGCCGCAGGATGCTGGGCGGCTCCAGCGCGCTCCCTGACAACCTGAGACACTACTACACGGAAGGCCAACGGGCGGTGCTTTGCATCGTCGCTGGCGAAATTAAGCGGCAGGGGGTGTGCGATCTCCCTATCGACAAGATAGCCGCCCTAGCTGGCGTTTGTCGGACCACGGTGCAGACAGCCATGCATGAGGCTCGCCGGCTGAGCCACATCAAGATCACTGAGCGCCCGGTCCGTGGTCGCAAGCACCTCTCCAACCTCGTCGAGATCGTCTCGCCTGAGTGGCGGACCTGGATCAAGCGCGGTCCCTCCTCCGCCCGCGCCATAGGGTCCAAACCTGTGATTTTGGTGAGCACCACGAAGAACACAGTAAGAAAGAAAGAAGGGCTTGGCGATGAATTGGAACGCGGCAGGGGCAGCGGACCACCTCAAACACTGATGAGGAGGTCAGCCTGATGCGCAAGTCCAAGCCTACTCGCAAACTCGCAACGCAATCACTTGGCGGCTGGGTCTCTGTTGCACCAATCCGGGATTGGACCGACGGCTCGGAGGTCTACGTTTTGGCCTATCGATCTAAATCGGGTGAACTCTGGTGGCAGTCGGCCCATATCGCTGATCGTCAGAACGCAGATGTCGCGGCAGCGACATTGGGCGACTTCCTTGGCGCACGGGTGCTGTTTTGAGTGATCCGTATTACAAGACGGCTCATTGGCGCCGGCTGCGTAAAGCACGACTGATGGTGGATGGCTTCACCTGTGTAGTGCGCGGCTGCGGCCAGCCTGCAAAGGTCGTCGACCACATCATCACGCGGCGCAAAGGCGGACCGGATACGGTCGAAAACACGCGCTCCCTGTGTGATTGGCACGATAGGCAAATCAAAGAGATGGGCGATGGTCGACGCCGCAACGGTGGCCGCCTCGTTGTGAAGGGTTGCTTTGCAGACGGAACGCCGCGCGATCCCAACCATCCTTGGCACACGGGGGGCAAGTGATGCCGCTGTCTGGAGACAATGCCTTGCCGAGCTGCTGCGCAACTAAGTCTCAAAGCCTGCGAGACATAAGAAAGCCTGCCGTGATGACGCAGGCGTATGGGGGTTCGAACAATACGAACTTTGGGGGTCTGGGACCGCTGGGGGAGATCGGGACACACTTACTTTTCAGAGCAATATCATGGGATTAAGAGGCATCGGAGCAAAGCCGGTCAGGACGGCCAGCAAGCCCAAGGGAAAGAAAAAATCGGATTTGGAAGCGTGGCAGGCCGAAGGATTGACGCGCGCGCAGCGCGTCGTGCGCTTTGTCGAGGGCTTGCGTATTACATCCGGCGTCTTCGCCGGCCAACCGTTCAAACTGCGGCCGTGGCAAACCGAAATAATCGAGGCAATCTATGCGGTCGATGAAAACGGCCGGCGCATCAAGCGCCAAGTGCTGCTTACGATCCCGAGAAAAAATGGAAAAACGCAGCTCGCCGCAGCGCTCGCGCTCTGTCATCTCGTCGGGCCGGAAGCCGAACAGCGCGGCCAGGTCTATTCCGCCGCCGCCGATCGGAAGCAAGCGGCGCTGATCCTGAAGGAGTTAATTGCATTCGTCCGCGGCGACCAAAAGCTCATGGATCGAATCATCATCCGCGAACACTCGAAAACGCTCGAAGATGTCGAGACGGGAAGCACCTATGAGGCGCTTTCATCGGACGCGAAGAAAGCGCACGGTCTCAACGTCTCGTTTGCCGTGATGGATGAGCTGGCTCAATGGCCCAAACGCGATTTGTACGATGCCCTGACGACGGGCGGCGCGGCGCGCGCCGAGCCGTTGTTTATGACCATCTCGACGCAGAGTCACGACAAAAACAGTGTGATGTCGGAGCTGGTGCAGTACGGCCGGCGCGTGCTCGACGGCACGATCGTTGACGATACATTCCTGCCAGTAATTTTTGCGGCACCCGATGACGCTGATCCGTGGTCGCCGGAAACGTGGCGGGCCTGCAATCCCGCGCTCGGCGATTTCCGCTCAATGGAGGAAATGCAATCGGCTGCAGAGCAGGCCAAGTCGCTGCCGGCGCGCGAGCCATCGTTCCGTTTGCTGTATCTCAATCAGCCGGTCGATGCGTCGGCGCGATTCCTCAACGCGAAAGACTGGAACGCCTGCAAGGTCGATATGACGGCGGGATTGTTCGGTCAGATGCAGTGGTCGAAACAACGCTGCATCCTCGGGCTGGATCTCAGCTCAACAACCGATCTAACCGCCCTCGCCGCGTGGTTTCCTGCGACCAACGATCTCATGGCGTGGTTCTGGATGCCGGCTGACAATTTGGAGGAAGCGGAGCGCCGCGATCATGTTCCGTACCGCCTATGGGCGCGGCAAGGTCATATCGAGACGACACCCGGGCGCGCGATCGACAAAACCTTTGTGGTTCATCGGCTGGGCGAATTGACTAAGGAATTCGACGTGCAGTTTTGCGCGGCCGATCGCTGGCGCCTAGACGAAATTAAGCGGCTGATGGTCGAAGATGGAATCAAGATGGAGCTCGTGGAGCACGGCCAGGGCTGGCGCGACATGGGACCGGCGATCGATGCCGTTGAAACCGCCGTGTTGCGTCGGCAGCTACGCCACCCCGGTCATCCGGTTCTCGACATGTGCGTGTCGAATGCCGTTACTGTGTCTGACCCGACTGGTGCGCGGAAGCTGGTCAAAGAGCGCGCGACTGGCAGGATCGACGGTCTTATCGCTGCCACAATGGCAATCGGCGCGGCCGTGAAGACCGCGCCGAAAGCAAAGAGCGTTTATGCTACGCGAGGGTTGCTATCAGTGGTCGCCCGTTGACGCCTCATGGCCGGTAATTCCGCGCACGGAGAGCGATCGACCACATCTCCTTAACCGCGGCGGCGTGGGCGGCGGCTGCAAGTTCAATCACCTTGAGCATGGGGTAGGCGGCGACCAAGGTTTCGCCGTTCGGTCGCGCTGCCTTTTGAAGTGCTTCCGCCACATACATCTGATCATTGAGCCGACTATAGAGATCGTCGATTACTCTGCGGAGCTCAGCCGGCCGAACGGTCGGCTTAGAAGCTGATTTGGCGCGTCGCTTCGTCCTCACGGTAGTGGTCATGACAAACTATCCCTTCCTTTGCGTTGATCGCGCCTAGGCGGGCAGCCGAACAGAGTTGTGATATGGATTGAGTCGGTCATCGGTGGCCCGTCTACGGCTGTTGATGGCAAGTCGCGGCCGGGCGGTGCAAACGCTCGGTCGCGGCGCTATGCTGCGCCTCTCGGGACTCTTTGGTCAAGGGGCGAACGCTCTATGGGTGATCCTGATTTCCTGTTCTACGACGAAACACATTTTCACTTGGACCCGCGCGAGGGCCGGGTTTTGATCGGGCTCAGTCGCGCCGAGACAGACGAATTTGCTCAACTGAATAGGGCAGCGTTCGAATATCTAATCAACAAAGTCCGACAGGGCACTATCCGCGAAAAACATGCTGCTACACGGAGGCGCAACGAACTGCTGAACAAACATCTCCAAGCGATGTTCGCTCTGCAGGCGCTCAATAGCGACGTTAAACCCGTAAGACACTGAAAATTTGAAGCAAATACCGGCCGTCCACAAGAAGTACCCATAAGAGTAATTTTCTCTTGCAGAAACGTTCCCATAGGAGTACGTACTGAAACGTACTCGCTGGAGAACGTTTCAATGAACGCGACCTTGGCTCGGAAGCTCCGCTTCTCGGACGCTGCCTACGCCATCAACACGACGCCTAAGACGCTTCGCAATTGGCTCCAGCGCGGCGTCGTGAACATCCACACGCCGCAGCAGGAAGGCGGCTGGACCGAGTACAGCTTCATTGACATCGCGATCCTTGCTCTTGTCCGCTCACTCGTGAGTTGGGGCGTAAGCGTTCCGACCGCCAGCAACATCGCCAACAAGATCATGACCGATTTTTTCCCGGATTTGCTCCGCTTGAAAGATCCGGAGAACATGCCGGCAGGCGTGTTGGCATCCATTTGGAGCAATCAGCGGCTTCATCTCGTTCAGGAGGGTGACGACTGGCGGATACGTCATGTCGCTCTCTACGACAGCAAGATCGACTCGATTCGCAACAAGGGTTTCAACCCCGGTCTGCCGAGCGGCATTGCCGCGTTGCGCCGGGAGATTGAGCCCGCACCGGTCTTTCTGACGATAGACGTCGAAACCATTCTCCGCACCGCCTTTGAGCGCGCCAACGAGAGCGTTAACGAGGGTCAGGACGATCAGGAGTGAATTTCTCTCGGCAAAATCGCGAGGTCGCGCGGCGCGGCCAACTTTATTCGGAAGCCGGGAGGATCGACCCGCGTCTGGGTACCTCAATTCCGAACGAAGACGCCGCAGCTATTCCCCGTCGTGATGACGGCAAAGCTCAGTGCCGGTTCGCCGGTCCGATAGAACTTAATCCGCCCGTCGTGATGACGGCACAGCTCAGAAAGATAGAGAATGCTTAAGCTACATGAACTGCAAGAGGCTCGCACTACCGCCGTCACCAATATGCGCGCGTTGGCTGATCTCGCCGAAACTGAGAAGCGCGACCTGACGCCCGCCGAGGAAAAGACCTTTGGCGATCTCAAAACGTCAATCGCCGATCTCGACAAGAAAATCGGCCGCGCCCAGACCTTGGCCGACGCCGAGCGCAGCGCGCCCGCGATCATGCATGGTCGCCTCGGCGACGGTCAGTATGAGGAGCGCGCCCGCGACTTCTCGATCACCAAAGCTATTCGTGGCCTGCTGCCGGCCGATCTCGGCGGCGGTGGTGTTGATATCGGTTTCGAGCGCGAGATCAGCGCCGAAGTCGCCAAGCGCAGCGGCCGGAAGTTCGAAGGCCTCGCCGTTCCCGATCAGGTGTTCCTGCAGGAACAACGAACCTTGCTTGTCGGCTCCAGCGCCGCCGATCTCGTGCCGAATCCGCACCGCGCGGATTTGTTCATTGATCGCCTGCGCAATTCGCTGGTGGCGCAGCGGCTCGGCGCAACGTATTTGGACGGTCTCGTCGGTTCGCCGATCGATATCCCGCGCCAGACCGGCTCCAGCTCCGCGCAGTGGGTCGCCGAAGATGGCTCGCTTACCGAAACTGATGCGAGCTTCGACGACGTGAACCTGACGCCGAAAACGGTCGGCGCGATGACTTCGTATTCGCGCCGGACGCTGTTGAATGCCTCGCCCTCGATCGAGCAGATCGTTCGGAACGATCTTGCTCAGATCATCGCCCAGGCGATCGACCAGAAGGCAATGACCGGCGACGGCACCAGCAACACTCCGACCGGCATCTTGCACGCGACCGGCGTCAATGACATGGCGCAGGATGGCACGCCGACGTGGGAGGATATTCTAGCCTTCATCGCGGCAGTGGAAGGTGACAACGCGCTTGGCGGCTCTCTGGGCTGGGTGATGAACCCCTATGTCAAAAAGAAGCTGCGGAGCACGGCGAAGGTCGCCAGCACCGATAGCGTCATGCTGATGGAGGCCGTCAACGAATTGGCGGGCTATGCTGCGTATTCGACCAACGCCCTGCCCGGTTCGGTCCCCGGCGATTCGCCGGCAGTCGGCGGCACGATCATCTTTGGCGACTGGTCGCAGCTCCTGATCGCGTCATGGACCGGCGTCGACATTCTCCTCAATCCCTACGAGACCACGGCCTACGCCAAGGGTCGCGTGCTGGTGCGGGCAATGAAGGACGTTGATGTCGCGGTCCGCCACGGCGAAGCGTTCGCGTTCGAAGACGGTGTTACAACCTGATCGGAGCAATGACCATGACGACGTTTGAGCGTCGGGTCGCCCTTGAACTTCGGGCCGGCGGTGACAAAAAATCGCCCCGGCTCGTCGGTCACGCGGCCGTCTTTAATTCACCGTCTCAGGATTTGGGCGGCTTCACCGAAATCATTCGACCGGGCGCATTCGCCCGGTCCCTGGCATCGGTCGACTACGATCAACTCGCGCTTGTCCAGCACATGCCGCAGCTCGTGCTCGGCCGCCGATCGGCCGGAACGCTGCGCCTATCGGAAGATCAGCGCGGACTAGCATTCGAGATCGATGTTCCCGAAACTAGCGCAGCCCGCGACCTGCTTGTCAGCGTCCAGCGTGGTGACGTGCGCGGCGCGTCTTTCGCCTTCTCGACGCCGAAGAACGGCGATCGATGGGAAGTGCGCGGCGAAAAGGTCATTCGCGAATTACTCGACGTGAACCTGCACGAGGTCACGATCACGGCTCAACCGGCTTACGTCGATACGTCGGTCGCACTGCGGTCCCTTGAAAAATTCCAGCAACCCGCCCGCCGCCTCGCAGTCAAAGCATTGCGGCGATTCTTGGAGACCGTCTAATGGAAGCCGCCGTCATTTCAACGGAAAAGCGCTCCGCTCCTACAACATGGGATTTGCTGCGCACGGGTACTGACTACGGCGCAGATGCCGGCGTCGCGACGACCGTTCACCTTGCAGAAAATCTTTCCGTGGTGACCGCGTGCACCACCGCGATCTCGGAAACGGCCGGCATGTTGCCGCTGCACGTATATCAAAAACTCCCGGACGGCTCGCGCGTCGAAGCGCCGGACCATCCGGTTGCGCGTCTGTTCTCCGATGGTCCGAACGAGTGGCAAACGGCGCCGGAATTTATCGAGATGATGACGGCGCATTGCCTTTTGCGCGGCAACAGCTACGCCGGCATTCGCCGCAACAATCGCGGCGAGCCGATCGGCCTTGATCCTTTCCATCCCGACCTTGTGTCGCTTGTCGAGATCCCGCGAACCGGCCGATATGCCTACGACGTTTCGCTACGCCAGGGCGGGACTAGGCGCTTCCTACCCGAGGAAATGCTGCACCTAAAGGACCGCAGTGATGATGGTATTGTCGGCAAGTCCCGGCTGGCTCGCGCACGCGAGACGTTCGGCAGTGCGATTGCGACCGAACGCTACGCCGCGTCGACCTTCAAGAATGGCGCCGCGATGTCCGGCATTCTTAGCCATCCCGAGGCGATCGGCGCGGAAGCCGCTGACCGGCTGCAGAAAGATTTCAAGCAAACATACAGCGGCGCCGACAAGGCTGGTTCGGTTGCCGTGCTCGAGGAAGGGCTCAAGTGGCAGCAAATTTCGGTCTCGCCGGACGACGCGCAAATGCTCGAGAGCCGCAAGTTCTCTACTATGGCTCTAGCGCGGATTTATCGGGTCCCGCCGCCCGTAATCGGCGAATTCGAAGGCGGCAACTATTCGAGCATCTCCGAGGTCGGGCGATGGTTTTACTCGCACACGATGCAGCCATGGCTCAACAAGTGGGAAAAGCTGATCTGCCACTCACTGTTCACTGCGATCGGGCGGCGGACCTATGAAGTCGAATTTGACTGCGATCTGCTTTTGCGCGGGGACATGCTGACACGGTTCCAAGCATACCGCATTGCCCGTGAGACCGGAATCTACAACGCAAACGAGCTCCGCAAGTTTGAAAAGGCAAACCCGCGCAAGGATGCTGGCGGCGACGAATATTTCGCCCCGGCCAACATGCAACAGGAACAAACCGGCCAGCCCGTGGCCGATCGCGGAGTCGCGCAGCCATGATCACGGTCACCACGCCGGCCACAAAATTCAACCTGATTGACGTGTCGACGGCGCGAAGCGCGCTTAGCATCACAGATAACAGTGATGATGCCGCGCTGACTGCGTTCGTTAATCGAGCCTCCGACGTGATCGCGCGGCATTGCCGGCGGACATTTGCGCTGGAAACAGTGACCGAACAGTTCCGGCCGGATAAATATCTCGGCGAGCTGATATTGTCGCGTTATCCCGTGATCGAAATCACGTCGATCACCGAGGGCGCAGATGCGCTTGCGAATACCGATTATGAAGTCGCGAACGACAGCGGCATTGTCAGCCGGCTTTATGGTGACCGGCCCTGCCACTGGTCCCGACACAAAATCACCGTCGTCTACAGCGCCGGCTTTGATCTCCCGACTTCCGCGCCGGATGCGTTGCAACACGCCTGCGTCCAGCTCGTGAAATCCTACTATATGTCTGCCGATCGCGATCCAATGGTTCGCTCGGAAATGTCGGACAACATTTCCAGCGCGAGCTATTTCGGCGGCAGCGATCATCTGCCGCCCGATGTGCGAGGGCTCCTCGTGCAATTCCGCAATTTCAGAACGAGGTAAGCCCATGCTCAATCCCGGCAATCGCGCACTTGCGCAACGCGCCGTTACGACCGCAATCACTGGCGAAGCGCAAACGGCGTTCACTGATCTCGGCGGCATCCAAGCCGCAACGATTGAAGCACAATTTCAATATGGCAGCGGTGGCACCACCGCGAAGGTTTGGGTCCAAGTGTCGCTCGACCTGGGGCAGACTTGGATTGACGTTGCTTGCTTTGCCTTCACGACGGCGAGCGCAACCAAGGTGATCAACCTTTCGGGAATGACGCCGGTCACCACGGCGATCACGCCGAGCGACGGCGCTATGGCTGATAACACCTATCAGGACGGCATCATGGGCTCCTCGTGGCGCGCGAAGGTCACCACGACCGGCACCTACGCCAACACCAATGTTGTCGTGCGCTTGGAGGGCCGATGAAAAACGCGCACCTCGCGCGCCTTGACCGACAATTGCGGCTGCGCGGCGAGGCAGTGCAGTTGCAGCGCCAGGTCGGCACCACGACGCAGAGCCTTACCAAGGCGGACGTGCGCGGCGTGGTGAAGACGCTTGGAATTCAGCAACTCATCGGCGGTATCAGCCAAACGAATTACACAGTCATCATTTCACCGACTGACTTGCGTCGTGCGGGTTGGCCGGGCGCAATCACGGCGGCGATCCCCTCGGGCCTCGTTTCGAATAAGGATAACGCGATTCCGACGATCAGCGACAAGATGTGGTTTCGCGGTGCGATCAAGACGATCAGTCGCGCGGATGCAATTTACGACGGTGACGAATGTGTTCGCATCGAACTAACGTGCACGGGATGAGAATGGCGCGCGGACCTTGCACGTTCAAACAACGGGACGCGACCCGTGCAGCGAGGGCAGCGATAGCCGCTGGCCTTGTGGTTCAGCGCATCGAGATCGACAAGGATGGTAAGATAGTGGTTGTGACAGCCGGTCAGGCATCAGCCGCGCCGGATGATTTGGACAAAGAATTAGCAGAGTTCGAGGCACGCCATGGTCAAAGTTGATTTGAAGGGCATCGCTAAGGTCACGTCCAAGGGGCAGGTTTATTACTACGCTTGGCGGAAGGGTCCGCGCCTTCGCGGCGAACCCGGCTCGCCGGAGTTCATGGCCTCGTACAATGAGGCTATTGAAAATCGCCGCGCGCCTGACACGGATCGTTTTCGGTCTTTGGTAACGCTCTACAAAGGCAGCGACGACTATAAGAAGCTGGCGGATTCCACTAAGCGAAATTGGGCGCCATGGCTCGACAAGATCGGGCAGCACTTCGGCGAACTACGCATCGCGCAATTCGATCGGCCAGAAAAAATCCGACCGATTATCCGCCGCTGGCGCAACCAATGGGCGGACAAACCGCGCACGGCCGATTATGGACTGCAAGTCTTGTCCCGCGTTCTCTCATACGGCGTCGATCCGCTGGGCAAGATCGCGGGCAATCCCTGCGAGGGCATCAAACAGATTTACAGCACAAATCGGTCAGAGATCATCTGGACTGAAACCGACATCGCGCTGCTCAAGCAAACGTGCTCGGCCGACGTCGGACATGCGGTCGACCTGGCTGCGCATACTGGCCTTCGGCTCGGCGATCTGCTGCGGTTGTCATGGTCTCACGTTGGCGAAGACGCCATTACGATTACGACGGGCAAGAGCAAGCATCGTCGCACCGCAATCATTCCGCTTTACGACGATCTGCGGCGCGTGCTGGCGAGCATTCCGAAGCGATCGACAACCATCCTGACGAACGTTCGCCGGCGGCCGTGGACCACCAACGGTTTTGGCACCGCATTTGATCGCGCCAAGATCGTCGCGAAGATGAAAGGGCACGATTTGCACTTTCACGATTTGCGGGGAACCGCCGTCACCAAGCTCTACATCGCCGGCATTCCGGAACGTGTGATCGCCGAGGTCATGGCGTGGTCGGAAGATGAGGTTGCGAAGATCATCCGGCGCTATGTCGGCCGCACGGCGGCGACCCAAGCGCTGATCCAACAAATCAACAAAAAGGGAACGTAACTTGCAAAACCGGCAGCAAAACCCGACTGGTGAAAGCGGGCTAAGTATTGGAGCGGGTGAAGGGAATCGAACCCTCGTATTCAGCTTGGAAGGCTGCTGCTCTACCATTGAGCTACACCCGCGTCAGGCGATCACCTAACACGGCCGGACGGCCGCCTCAACTGGTTCGGTTCGCGTCCCAATTCCCCGGTCAACGGAGCATATTTCTATAAATCCGGTCGGTTTCTGGCGCGGATGGGCCGGACGGCGGCCTTAACAGCGGCGGATTCGCCGCCTATATTGTGAGTCCCATCAACAAAGAAAGGAGGTGATCTAGTGTCTTGTCTCAAGCGCTGTCACCTCGCTGGGATCGCCCGCTAGGCTTTGAGTAATCAGCCTGGCATCGGGGCGCTCTCAGCCCTGACCAGCGAGACAACAAAAACGGGGCGCGGCGGAAGCAATTCCGCCGCGCCTTTTTTGCGGTCCGGGCTGAGCGATTAGCGCCCCCTGCCCCAAACGCGGACATCGAATCAGAGGCCGAAAAAGCGGAGCCAGCGCGGCAGCCAGCGGCGCCTCGCGGGATACCTTGTCGCACCACAAAAACGATCCGGTCCGCTACAAGGTAAATGTCGGCGTGGGTTGCCGCGAGACGTCCTTCGGCCTGCCGCATCAGAAATGAGGAGCACATAGATGCTTTATGCCATCCTGGCCTATCACGTCGAAGCCGAGGTCAAATCGTGGACCGCCGAAGAGGACGCCGCCGTGATGACGGGCCTGCGCGAGGTCCATCAACGGCTGAAGGGCCGGCTCGGCCCGGCCGTACGGCTCGGCGATACCCGCAAGGCCAGCACGCTGCGCGGGCCGGGCCACGGCATGGTGATCGACGGCCCGTTCTCGGAGACCAAGGAACAGCTGCTCGGCTTCTATGTGATCGATTGCGCCGATGAAGCAGCGGCGATCGCAGCGGCGCGCGACCTACGCAGCGTCAACCCGTCGGCAGTCTACGAGATCCGCGCGCTCAAGGTTTACATCCCCGGCGCGCCGTTTCCGGAGACCGCAGGGCCCAGCGACGCGTAGAGGGGTGCTCGATTCTTTTTGACGCGTTTTCTTCACGCGAACCGGTAGCCACTTCGCTCGAAAACGCTTCGGCTCAGCGGCTGGAGCGTTTCGACAGCTTCGGAAGCCTGCTCGGATCGAACTTCGGCAGCGGCAGATCCGGCGGCGGCTCGGGCGTCACCTCCTGGCTCGGAATCAGCGTCACCTCGAAGGCGAGATCGGGGATGGCATCCGCCCTGCCCGTGCAGGTCGCGATCGCGCCGCTGAAGACACCCTCGAGCCGCACCACGAGATCGTCGGTGCCGAACACGGTCGCATGTCCATCGGAGTGCCGCCTTGTGGTCAGAACCGCGGAGAAGCGCTCGCCGTCGACCTCATAGGTGCCGCTGTAGAGCATGATGGCATCGCTGCCCCACAGCCGGCCATCGGCCACGTGGACGATGCCGGTGCCATCAGCAAGCGACGTTCGAAACCACGCCGCATAGGTGCCGTTCTTGAGCATGGAGCCTGTTTCCATTTGCTCCGTTTCACCGCAAACGATCTGGGCACCGTTGCGTTAACAGGGCGTGAAGGAACCTGGATGTGAAGAATTTGGGCCCTGCGCTTATTGGCCGTCGATCTGCCGCCCCATGATCGCGATCGCCTTCTGATAGACCCCTGCGGCGTTCCACGCCTCGATCGCGGCGAAGTTGGGTTCCCCCGGCTGATAGCCGGCGCCGGCGCGCCAGCCATGGGCCCGCAGGAAGTTCGCCGTCGAGTTCAGCGCGTTGGCGGCGACGTCGAGATTGCCGGTGCCATAGGCGAGAACGTTTTTCGGCATGAACTGGGTCTGGCCGATCTCACCATGCATCGAACCGCGCGTGCTTCCCGAGAGCGTGCCTCGGTCGATCAGTTTCAGCGCGGCATAGAGCTGGTCGGTGAAGAATTCCGGACGGCGGCAGTCATAGGCAAGGGTTGCGATCGACGACAGCATGTTCTGGTTGCCGCGCTGGCTGCCGAAGCCGCTTTCCATGCCCCAGATCGCAATCAGCGGTCCCGGCGGCACGCCATAGCGCTGCTGGATCGAGGCGAACAACGCCGCCTGCGATTGCTTGAGCGAACGGCCGCGCGCCACGATGGTCGCAGAGCCCCGCTTGGCCATGAACTGCTCGAGCGACAGGCCGAAGCTGCGCTGGCCGCGATCCGCGGCAATCGTCGCGCTGGCGTAATGCGACTGCATCAGCGCGTCGATCGCCGTGCCGCCGACGCCCTTGGCCCTTGCCTCGCCGGCGAATTGCTCCTTCCAGGATTCGAAGCCGCCAGGTCCGTTGCCGCACTGCGCCGCGTTCGCCTCAACGCCCAGCGTTGCAACCATCGCGACAGCAGCGAACGCCGATGCCGCAATCAGCCAGCCCCTCACCATCCGAAACCTCCTCCGCAAATGTGCCGCCGCCCTCCGGGCGCGGCGCTGACGATGGCCGGATTTATATGACCCGGCGATGAACAATCCGCCTCAGATTCGGCCGCGGATCGCCACGATATGTCGCGAGGACCGGATTGGCCATCCCGGCCGCCACCGCCAGGCCGGGACATTTGGCCCCTGCGGCCGCCACTGCGCTTGACATTGACATTAATGACAAGGTGCTAGGCCGACCCTCGACAGGAGATCGCGATGAGGATTCAGGAGGCGCCGCGCCATCTTGGCGTGAGTGCCCGGGTGCTTCGGCACTATGAGGCAGCGGGGCTGATCGTGCCGCAGCGGATTTCGAACGGCTACCGAATCTACTCCGCAGCGGAGATCGAACGGGCCGCGTGGGTGCGAGACCTGATCGCTTCGGGGTTCTCGACCCGCGAACTTCGCAATCTCTTGAGCGCGCTGGAAGGCGGCCGGCGCGGCGCTCGCGTGAACTGCTCCGCAGTGATGCAGCAGAAGCTCGACCAGATCGATCGAGCGATTGCGGTGCTGCGCCAGCGGCGGCGCGCCTTGTCGCGCCGGTTGACCGAGCCGGATCGCAGCCGCAGCAACGCATGAGATGAGGACCTGGCGATGAAGATACTCAATATCCTGGCGAGACGTTACCTGCCGCTTGACGGTCTGGATGAGGCCGTGGCCTTCCATGAAGCCCTGATCGGCCAGACGGCGCGCCTTCGTTTCGACTATCCGGAATATGATCTGAGGCTCGCGCAGGTCGCCTCGATCCTGTTCATTGCCGGGACCGAGCGGAGCCTGAAGCCGTTCACGGCCACGCACCTGACGTTTCTGGTCGATGACGTCGACGCGTTCGCCGCCCACCTCCCCCGCGTCGGCGCCACGGTGCTGGAGGCTCCCAAGCCGGTCCCGACCGGCCGCAACATGCTGGTGCTGCATCCGGACCAGACTCGCGTCGAATATGTCGAGCATCGCGACAAGCATCCGGCCGATGTGCTGCCCTGAGCATTGCCGCCACGAGATCATGACGGACGGCCGCTCGCTACTCAGAACTGTCGGTCGTGCGTGAGCGAGACGGATTGGTCGGTGGTCTGCTCGCGTCCCGTTCAGTCAGGAGGGCCCCGTATTGTCCCGGATTTCCAATTGCCGGTTTTTCCTAGCTACAACTGGCATTCACGATCAAAATGGGGTTCCTTCAATCGGGACGTCTTGGCTGATCGCGTAACATGCTTCATCGATCTTTCCGGGAATACGGGTATGCAGATCAAGCCGGCACAGTGGACCACGGAGGACGAGCACCGGCTGTTGCAGTTGCTCAGAGAGACGCTGCTGACGCAGCGGGAGATCGCCCAGGAGCTTGGACGCACGGAGGCCGCTGTGAACTGCCGGCTGTCGGTGATCCGGAAACGGCTCGCAGGCGGCAGGCCGGACGAGCCGTCTCCATCATTGATGCGTCCACACCTATAATTTCACGGTGTTTCAAGGCTGTTGGGTAATGACGTAACGTAGCCCCGTTGATCCGGTGCCTGCTTCATATTTCGAATTGATTGCACAAAGAGGGGCCGCGAAAACGCGGCCCTTTCTTCTCTCCCCTCTCGATTTTGCAACGCCGGGGTCCGTCTCCGAAACGAGAACGGCAATCGGCGAGCGAACCTGCCGAGCCCAGCGACGAACGACCGGCCCCGGCGCACAAGGCGTCGGGATTTCGTAGGCGAGCACAATCCACACCCGTAATACAGCGGGCATTCCAATTGCCATTTCTTCCCGACTATAATCCACGCTCTGGGAGAAAACACCAAGGACGGGGACGGCTCCGGCGATCACGACATCTCGCCGGGGCCGTTCAACCCTGCCCCACGCAATACTCGCAAGCAAGTCATCGGATGACATCAACTGCCTGGGCGGCGTGCTATGGCACATCGCCTCGCCTGCGCGGGCCGACGGTTTGCGGCCGGTTGAGGAAGAATTCGCGGTTGCCGAGCGCGGCCTCCGCATACTGATCGATCGCCACGATGATCGCCTGCACGTGGTGAAAGCACCAGCCTTCCCGCGTTGCCCGGTGCCGAACCTCGGCCAGCGCCTTGATCCAGGGCGCGTGATCATCGCTGTCGTGGAAATACCGAAGCGGCTCTCTCATCTTTCCTCCGGCAGATCACGTCTTCCAGCTCGGCGCGCTTGCGCGACAGCAGAAGCTGCGCCGACGCGCTGTCGCGCCCGGCCCGCCTGAGCCGGTTCACGGATGCGTCGAGCTCGCGCAACTCGGCGCGCAGCCGCAGCATCCTGAGCGCGTCATCACGCACGCGCTTCGCTGGCGACCAGCGCTGGCCTCCCCGGGCGAATGGAAACGGGTGCCGTCGTGCGGCGCCGCGGCGCCACGCTCGCATGCACGATAATCGGCTCGCGGTCGCCAAGGACGCCGCGCTCCTCGACCAGACGGCTCATGACGAGACGCATCTTCGGCAGGTCTCCGGCCACGAAGGCGCAATCCTCGTCCCGGTTGAGCTGCTCGCGCATGATGGCCTCGGCCTCCAGCATGCTGACGCGCAGCGCCCTGATCTGCCTGCGAATTTCACTGATACGGTTGTCCATGGCGGCCTCCTGTTCACGGTGGAGGCAATTAGAACAAAACAAGAACATTGAGTCAAGCGGTACACCCGCTTATCATGGGACACGGTTGCCGAACTCGATCCGGCGAGTTCCTTCTGCCGGAACCCCGAGGGTGACAGTTGTCACGACTTCAACGTGGGGCTGTTGGGGGATGAATACCCTGATCGACAGAGGACGCGCACCGTCGCAAGCTCCTCAATCGTCACGCCCGCGTCGTCGGCGAACAGCCAACAAAGGCAGTGGAACAATGCGCCATCGAACTTGTCTACTCAAATAGACAAATTAAAATGACGGCGATTCTGTTTCGATCATTGCACAGTACATGCCCAAGTCCTCCAAGCTGGTCGCCGCGAAGCGCGGCAAGGTTCTTCTGGTACGACGCCGATCCGACGGCCTGTGGATGTTCCCCGGCGGGCGGCGGCGACCGCGCGAGACCGGCAAGGATTGTCTACGGCGCGAGATCAAGGAAGAGCTGCCGAAGCTCAAGCTCGGCCGGCTCAGCCTGTGGAAGGAAGTCACGGCCAAGAACAAGCGTTCCGGCCGCCGGATGAGCGACGCGATCTTCATCGCCAAGTTTGCCAAGGGCAGGCTGGCGATCGGCGACAAGAAGGAGATCGACCGCGCCGCCTGGCAGAAGCCGCGGGGCCTCCGCCTGACGCCGACCTCGCGCTACATCCGCGATCGGCTGTTTCCCAGAAAGCAGCGGCCTCGGAGATAGGCGGCGGAAGATTCGCTGTAGCGGGAGCTGACGTCCACGCTACGGATTGGCCTCTCTCCGAACGTCCCGGCCCTCACCCTTGAAATGCAAACAGCTCGATCGGCTCGCTGAAGCCGCGCACCGCGTGTTCGCCGACGCGTTCGAGCCGGAAATCGCGTTCGACGAGGTCGGCGAACGCACGCGACAGCAGCACGTTTTTTCCCAATTGCTTGGTGAGCGCTTCGAGGCGCGACGCCATGTTCACCGCAGGTCCGATCACGGTGAAGTCGAGCCGGGTGCGCGATCCGATGTTGCCGTACATGACGTCGCCGACATGGACGCCGATGCCGTAATTCATCGGCGCCCGGCCCATCATGCTGTTCTTTTCGCTCAGCGCCGCCATCGCCAGCCGCGCCTCGGACACGGCGTGCAGCAGATTGGCGCAGGCTTTTGGGTCGCTGAGCGGGAAGATGGCGAGCAGTCCGTCGCCGATGAATTTCAGGATTTCCCCGCCATGCCGCGCAATCGGCTCCGACATCGCGTCGAAATAATCGTTCAGGAGATCGATCACGTCGTCGCGCGGCCAGCTGTCCGATATCCGGGTGAAGTCCCTGAGATCGCAGATCATGATCGCGGCGCGCACCGTCGTCCCGCTGCCCCGCCGCGTCGCACCCGCCAGGATCAGCTCGCCGGCATGCGACCCGACATAGGTCTCGAGCAGCGTCCGCGCCAGGCGGTTCTTCATCCGGATTTCGCTGACCAGCGCCAGCACCGGCAGCAGCTTCGAGAGGCTGGCGATTTGCGCATCGTCGAAACCTCCGGGCCGGTCGGTCGCAAACGTCACGACATGCCGCTTGCCAAGCGTATGAAGCAGCGGCCACGCCACATAGTCCGTCAATCCCTGCGCGCGCATCTCGTCATAGAGCGCGTGCTTGCGGCCCGGCTCGCGTTCGAGCCGTTCGCGCACTTCGGTCGCCCCTTCATGGATTTCATAGACCGGACTGCCGATATATTCCGAGCGCTCCCTGACCTCGTAGTCGACCCGCGTGATCTCGGCCTCGCGCTTGCCGTCGGCCCAGATGATCCGGGCGCCAAGCCATTGCGGATGCTGGATCAGGAGATTCATCGTCGCGCGCTTGAGGGGAATGCCCGCACGCTGCAGCCGCAGGCAGAGCTCGGCGAAGATGTTGTCGATGAAGCGCTGGTCGCGCGTCTCGTTGGTCAGCCAGCGCACAATGTCGCCGTCAGACTGCGGAGCGACGGAATCGATGTTGGGCGCGTTCATTTCTTGCTCCGGAGCGGCGAGTGGGATCAGGCAGGCGGTATGTCGTGTGTCCGCCCGGCCACGTCAACGTTGCCAGCGGTAATGTGATCGTGCGCGTCTAGCGGTCGAGGCACCGCATGCGGGCCTGCCCAAGCCCCCTCCATGCCGACGATCTGTTACCTGTCTCTCCGAACGGCGTTACCCCTGCGATTGCGACCTTGCCCGGCGGCCTCTGACATGTGCTTGCGCACGGTACCGTGCCCAACGCGACTCAACTGGTTAGCGATCGATTAATTGCAGCGCGCGGACGTTGCATCGCGAGCACACCGCGCTCCGCTTCGTTGCCCACGATACAACCTTCATTTGTCAGCTCACAGTGAGTCACATAGCGTAACACACATCCGCTGTCGGCGAATGTTTGCCGGAATGCAACCTGCCGGGCAGCGGCAAGAACAAGGGGCCAAAGCACCATGCGCGAATGCATCGGGGCTGCGACGAAACAGCGACAGACGGATGACAAGCTTCGCCTAAGTGCGCGACGAACTGCATCACCATCCCGCGGACGCGTGCATTTCCAACGCCTGCTGTTGATGAGCGCTTCGGTAGCCGCGCTCGCGGCGCTGTCGCCGCGATCCGCGGCGGCGCAGGCGTGGACCGGCGCCACCAGCAACGACTGGACGGTCGGCTCGAACTGGAGCACGGGAACGGCCCCGGTCGCTGGCGGAGCGGTTGCCATTGGTTCGGGTGCAAACGTCGTCCTCGGCGTAGCCCCCGGGGCGACCGGCACGACAGGCAATTTCAGTGTTCGCCCCATAGCTGGAGCGACGGCCAATCTCACAATTCAAAACGGCGCGATATTGACCACCACCGGCGCCTCCCTTTCGATCGGCACTACCACTGGCACGACATCCACCGTGACCGTGACCGGAGCCGGATCGCGATGGAACATCAACGGCATACTTAATATCACCGCTGTTGGCACAAACACCCTCAACATCGAGAACGGTGCGACTGTTGTCACCGGAGGCAGGATCGTGGTCACCAGCCCTGCCGGCACCGGCTCAGGCACCCTCAACATCAGCGGCGGCACGCTGGAGACAAGCAACATCGCTATCAGCAACGCCGGGGGCCAGGTAAATTACGACAACGCCCTCGTCCGCGCCGTCGGCAACAACGCCAACTTCTTCGGCGGAACGGCCGCCCAGAACAACATCGCCGCGGGCGGGCTGACCTTCGACACCAACGGGTTCACTGTCATCGCTTCAAGCGCCGGCGGCCTTAGCGGCGTCGGCGGATTGACCAAGACCGGCGCCGGAACCTTGTTCCTCCGGGGCGGCAGCACCTACACCGGCGAGACGGTGATCCAGCAGGGCACGCTCTCGATTGGCGTCATCGCCGGCGCCAGCGATGCCCTCGCCAACTCAAGCCGGGTCGTCGCGAATGCAACCTTCGACATTTCGCGCATCGCCGATGCCGCCTCGCACATCCAGAGCCTCGCGGGCAGCAGCGCCGGCAGCGTCACGCTGGGCACCAAGGACCTGATCATCACCAATGGGCACGATACGTTTGCAGGCTCGATCAGCGGCACCGGCGGATTGCAGCTCACCGGCGGCACGCAGGCGCTGTCGAGCGTCCAGGCCTATAGCGGCGCGACCACGATCGGGGGAGGCACGCTGTCACTGACCGGCGGTGGCGATATTGCCGCCTCCAGCCAGGTGATCGCGAACGGCACGTTCAGCATCGCAGGGCTCTCCGGCGCCGGCACCAGCATCCAGCGGCTGTCGGGCACCGGCGGCGTCGATCTCGGCGCCAAGACGCTGACGCTGACGGCCGCGAACGACACGTTCGCCGGCGTGATCGGCGGCAGCGGCGGCCTGACGCTCACGGGCGGCACCGAGACGCTGTCCGGCGTCAACGCCTATAGCGGCCTGACCACGATCTCCGGCGGCACGCTGGCGCTTGCAGGCACGGGATCGATCAGCAATTCGAGCCATGTGGTGGCGAATTCGGTCTTCGATATCTCCGGACTCACCGGCGCCGGCACCAGCATCCAGAGTCTGGCCGGCAGCGGCAATGTCGCGCTCGGCGCCAAGACGCTGACACTCACCAATGCCAGCGACACGTTTGCCGGTGCGATCAAGGGCACCGGCGGGCTTGCACTCACCGGCGGCACGCAAATCCTGTCCGGCATCAACAGCTACAGCGGTGCCACCACGGTCAGCGGCGGTACGCTGCGCGCCGGTGCGGCCGATGCCTTCAGCTCGGTATCTGCCGTCACGGCCGGCGCCGGCACCACGATCGACCTCAACGGCTTCAGCCAGGTCGTGGGCGGATTCAGCAATGCCGGCACGTTGCGGTTCGGCACGACGCCCGGGACCACGCTGACGGTCGCCGGCAATTACGCCGGCAATGGCGGAACGCTGCTGTTCAACACCGTGCTCGGCGGCGATAGCTCAGCCACCGACCGCCTCTTCGTGCTGGGAAGCACTTCGGGCACCTCGACCGTGAAGGTCACCAATTTCGGCGGCGGCGGCGTGCAGACGGTTGACGGCATCAGGCTGATCGACGTCGCCGGCGCCTCGAACGGCACCTTCGCGCTGGCCGGCGACTATGTGCTGAAGGGCGAGCAGGCGATCGTCGCCGGCGCCTATGGCTACACGCTGCAGAAGAACGGCATCTCGACGCCATCGGATGGCGACTGGTATCTGCGCTCCAGCCTCGCCAATCCCAGCGATCCGACGACACCGCCCGTGATCGCAGGTCCGCTCTATCAGCCCGGCGTGCCGCTTTACGAAAACTATGCCGGGGTGCTGCTCGGCATGAACGAACTGCCGTCGCTGCAGGAACGCGTCGGCAACCGCTATTGGGGTGGCGGCGCCGGAGAGGCGATGGCGCGGATGGGCGTCACGCCGGCGGCGCAGGCGGACAGTTCGTGGACGCAGTCGGCATTCTGGGGCCGCGTCGAGGGCGGTCAATCCAGCCTGCGGCCGTCGAACACCACGGGCTCGACCACCAACAGCGATCAGTTCAAGGCGCAGGCCGGGCTCGACGGCCTTGCGCTCGAGAACAGCTATGGGCGCCTGATCGTCGGGCTTACGCTGCAATACGGCCTGACCACGGCCTATGTGAATTCGCTGTTCGGCAACGGCCGCATCCGCGCCGAGGGCACCGGCGTCGGCGCCACCGCCACCTGGTATGGCGACAACGGCGTCTACGTCGACGGCCAGATGCAGACCATGTTCTACCGCGGCGATCTCACTTCCGATCTTGTCGGCAACATGGCTCACGGCAATGAAGGCCTCGGTTATGCCTTCAGTATCGAAGGCGGCAAGCGATTCGATGTCAGCAACGGGTTTTCGCTGACGCCGCAGGCGCAGCTCGCTTATTCGAAGGTCGACTTCGACGGCTTCACCGACCGCTTCGGCGCGCTGGTCTCGCTCACCAACGCCGACAGCCTGCTCGGCCGCGTCGGTCTTATGCTCAATCACCAGAAGAGCTGGTATGACGGGACGAGCATCGTCCGCTCGGACCTCTACGCGATCGGCAATCTGCACTACGAATTCCTCGACGGCAGCAATGTCGATGTCGCGGGCACCGGCTTTGCCAGTGCCAACGATCGCCTGTGGGGCAGCATCGGCGGCGGCGGCAGCTACAGCTGGGCCAACGGCCGCTACACTTTGTTCGGCGAAGCGACCTATCGCGCCAGCCTGCAGGATGCCGGCGACAACCACAGCTACAAGGGCACCGCCGGCTTCCGCGTGGTGTGGTGAGAACCGAAGACTAAAGCACACTGAAGTCAGACTGAACTGGCTGCACCTCTCCCGCTTGCGGGGTCGAGACGAGCGAAGCTGCACGATTTCTGTATAATCGAATAATGCCGCTGAGTTGCCCGACGAGTCAAGCTGCCGTGTCCGCCGGCAGCCGCCGGCTACTTTGCATGGGGTTGTTTTCGATATTTTGGCATTACCTCCCTGCGACGGCAGGCTATCGCATCCGGCTATCAGCCTCGTCCCATAGCCCGGCCATGACAACGTGGACACCTCAGTTGCAGAAGCCCGCAAGCGCCATATGCGATCGCCATGCCGCACGCGGGGCGAGGTGACAAGGAGGCCCTACCCGCCCAGCCGATCGACCTCGGCCTTGCCGGCCTTCATGACAAGCGGGATGTGCTCGCCCTGGCCGAGCAGGCACGCCACGTCGCGCAGCGGATTGCCTTCCACCACCAGGAGATCGGCGAAGGCCTCCGGCACGATGCGGCCGAGCTTGCCCGCCATGCCGAGCACTTCGGCGCCGACAATTGTCGCGCTTTCGATCACCGCCTGCGCACCCAGCACCTCGGCGCGGATCCGGAACTCGTCGCTCTGCAGCCGCTGCGACGGTCCGAGCAGATCGGACCCGTATCCCATCCTGACGCCGGCCTCGCGGTAGATCGCGAGCGAGCGCAGCCCCGCATCGCGCACGTCGGCGACCTTGGCGACGCTCGCCGCCGGCAGGCCGTATTTCGCGCCCTCGGTGGCCAGCGCCTCATAGGTGACGAGCGTCGGCACCGCATAGGCGCCCTGCTCGGCCATCAGCCGCGCGGTCGGCAGATCGACCAGATTGCCGTGCTCGATGGTTCGCACGCCGCAACGCACTGCACGCTCGATCGCCTCGGCGGTGTAGGCATGGGCCAGCACATAGGTGTGACGCGCCCGCGCCTCCGCGACGATGGCGCGGATCTCGTCCTCGCAATAGCCGAAGGCACCGATCGGATCGGTCGGCGACGCGACGCCGCCGGACGCCATGATCTTGATCTGGTCGGCGCCCATCTGCAGCTCTTCGCGCACCGCCTTGCGCACGGCATCGACGCCGTCGACGACGCGTGCGATCGCGCCAACCCGCACGCAGCAGGAGCATATCGGATCGTTCAGATAGTCCGAGCGGGCGCGCCCGTCGCCATGTCCGCCGGTCTGGCTGAGCGCGCGGCCGGAGACGAACAGCCTCGGACCATCGGTCAGCCCGGTGTCGATCGCCTGCTTCAGCGCATAGCCGGCGCCACCGGCATCGCGGACGGTGGTGAAGCCGCGCTTCAGCATGCCGCGCAGCAGCATGGTCGAGCGCAGCGTCACCAGCACATTCGCCATCCGCGCCTGCTGCGACAGGTCGAGCTCGACGGCAACCGCATGCACATGCAGGTCGATCAGACCGGGCATCAGGGTCTTGCCCTTGAGGTCGATGACCCGGTCCGCGGCGGCCTCGATCGGCCGATCGGACACTTCCTTGATCAGGCGATCCTCGACCAGCACGTGATGGCCTTCGAGGAGATCTGGCCGCAGCGGATCGAGCAGCGCAGCATTCTTGAAGAGGATGGTGGACATGATGGTCTCCTTGTCAGGACGCGGCCTGCGTGATCACGCAGCTTCGGTTGCGATGTCTTCGAGCGATCGACCGCGCGTCGGCACGCCCATCAGCACGACGGTGACGGCACCGATCACCAGCACGGACGTGGTGACGCCGAACACGCCGGCAAAGCCGAAATTGGGATAGAGATAGCCGACCAGGATCGGCGCGATGATCGCACCGATGCGGCCGATCGCGGATGCGAGCCCGGCGCCCGTGGTTCGGATCGCGGTCGGAAACACCTCGGCGGTGTAGGCATAGACACCTGCATAGGTGCCGTTCATGAAGAACGACAGCACCAGGCCGGCCAGCATGATCTCGCCGTCGCTTTTTGCAAATGCGAGTCCCATCGCGCCGACGCCACCGAGCAGCATGTAGGATGCGATCGTGGCCTGCCTTCCGATCCGCTCGTTGAACCAGGCGGCGGTGAAATAGCCGGGCACCTGCGCGCAATACATCGCGAGCGAGTAGCCAAAACTCTTGGTTATGCTCATGCCGTTCTGGACCAGCAGGCCGGGAATCCAGACGAAGAACGAATAGTAGCTGAACGTGATCGACAGCCACATGATCCAGGTCATGGTGGTGATCCGCGCCTGGCGGCCGGCCAGGAGCGCCGCAAAATTGCTGAGCAGCGTCCCCGACGATGCGGCCGGCGTAGCGGGCTCCGCGACCGCAGGCGGCAGCACGCGGCCTTCACGCGCGAAGCTGGCCTCGATCTTGTCGAGCACCGCCTCAGCTTCCTGCACCCTGCCCCGGCTTTCCAGCCAGCGCGGCGATTCCGGCAGCGAGCGGCGCCACCACAGCAGCATCACGACCGGCACGGCAGTGATGACCAGTACGATGCGCCAGCCGTTCTCATAGGCGGGCACGATGAAATAGCCGAGCAAGGCGGCGGCGACGAAGCCGAAGGAGAAGAAGCCGGCGAGCGCGCCGGTGAAGCTGCCGCGGTAACGCCGCGCCACGAACTCTGCGAGGTATGGCGCGATGATCGCGCTCTCCGCGCCGGTGCCCATGCCGGCGACGACGCGTGCGGCGAAGAACGACGGCCAGCTGTCCACCGCCGCGCTCGCCAGCGAGGCCGCGCTGTAAAGCGCCAGCGCCGACATCATCACCGCGCGGCGGCCGATCAGGTCACCCAGCATCCCTGCGAACAGCGCGCCGAACAGATAGCCGACGAAGGTGCTGCTGCCGAGCACGCCGGTCTCGACATTGGTGAGCCCCCACGCGGTGCGCAGCACCGGCAGGATGAACGCCAGCACCGCGGCATCCATCGCGTCGAACAGATAGCCCAGGCCGCCCATCAGCAGCAGGTGAACATGGAAACGCGCGAACGGCAGGCGCTCGATGCGCGCCGATATCATCGACATGAAACATCCCCCTCGGCGCCCCACGGTTCGGCACGCGCCGCGGGGTCAATCGGGGAATGATAGACAAATCGACATTATGGCAATAATTTATAATTATTATCTAGTACATCACCAACGTGAATATTGCCGATGGCCTTCCGCACGCTCGACCTCAACCTTCTGAAAGTCTTCGAGGCGCTGATGACCGAGGGCAGCGTCACGCGCGCCGCGAGCGCGCTGACCATGACCCAGCCCGCGGTCAGCAACGCGCTCGCCCGGTTGCGTGACGCGCTCGGCGACCCCCTGTTCGTCCGCACCGCCAGCGGGATCCGCCCGACGCAGCGCGCCGTGGCGCTGTGGGAGCCGATCGGCGACGCCCTGGAAAACGTCCGCCACGCGCTCGACGAGGATGCCTTCGATCCGCGGCGCACCCAGGCTGAATTCAGCCTGTCGATGTCGGATTACGTCTCCTCGCTTGTGATGCCGCGGCTGCTGAACCGCTTTAATGATGTGGCGCCGTCCGCGCGCATCCACACCATGCCCAACACCATCCTGGAGATCGGCGACCGGCTCGAGGACAACCGGGTCGATTGCGTGCTGAGCGTCTATGTCAACGAGGCGCAGCATCCGCCGGCCGTGATCCGCTCACGCTCGCTGTGGACCGTCGAGTATGCCTGCATGATGCGGCGGGATCATCCGCTCGCCAGGCAGAAGCGGCTCAGCACGCGCGGCTTCCTCGCCGCCAAGCATGTCGATGTCAGCCTCGCCGGCAGGACGCTGCCGACCTACGACCAGTTTCTCGCCTCGCGCGGGCTGTCGCGCAATCTGGTCGCCACTGTCAATCACTACAACGCCGCCTACGAAATCCTGCGGCAGTCCGATTTGATCGCCGTGCTGCCGCGCGATCTCAGCGCGCAGTCCCGCCAAGCACCCGATCTGCACGCGATGCCGGTGCCGCTGCCGGCCCCGCCGCGCGTTGTCAGCCTGTTCTGGCACCAGCGCAACGACACCGTCCCCGCGCAACGCTGGTTGCGCGAGACGCTGGTCGAGCTGTTTGCGCGGATGGCGTGAGCGGGCGGGACGTCGGACGCCGCCCGCCTTCGCCCTTTGGGCTTCGGCGCGGCAGCCCTCGCCCGACCCCGTGTGCCGGAACTGCATCGGGGCCCGGTGCATCACCCAATTGGGTCTTTCCAACCGCCCCGCAATGCGTAACCTAAGGTTTTAATGAGCGCCCTCGTTGGCGCCATATTGCCGGAGTTGAGCATGGCCGTTTATACGATCAATCCTCATCCCGAACCGTTCATGTTTGCGTCGTTTCCCAACGGCGATCCGATTTGGCAGATCGTCGAACCGCAAACCGATTTTATCGCGGAACCCTGGGGTTTGCAGTTCGGCTTTGATCCCATCTATCCGAGTGGACTGCCCAGCTCCACCTACGGTCTGATCAACATCATCGGGACTGGGCTGACCTATAGCGGAAGCAGTCTGACAGGCGGTGTCGTCACCGGGATTAGCTGGACGTCCAGCGACGGGGCGTCGCTTTGGGAATCGATCACCGGGGTCAGCTACACCATCACGTCGAGCCTCGATATTTCAGGGCTGTGGCGCGCAATCCTGGCCGGCAACGATACGGTTCTGGCGAACAACCCCGCCAACAATTTTCTCTCGGGTGAAGCCGGCAACGACACCGTCGTCGGTGGCGGCGCGTTCGATTATCTGAGCGGCGGCCCCGGGGACGACGTCGTCTACGGCGAAGATGGCAACGACTCGCTGAACGGCAATTCCGGGAACGACATTGTCTACGGCGGCAATGGCAACGACTCGGTGTCGGGAGGCGCCGGAGACGATATCCTGCTCGGCGAAGCGGGTGCGGATTACATCACCGGCGATGCCGGCAAGGACGTCATCTACGGTGGCGTCGGCGACGATCAGCTGTGGGGCGACACACCCGGCTGGAGCTTGTATGGCGGCGATGGCGGCGACGCGGATTTCATCCACGGTGATGCCGGAAACGATACGATCAACGGCGGCAGCGGGGCCGACCAGCTCTATGGCGACGATGGCAATGACCTCATCTATGCCACGTCGAGTCTTGCGTTCACGGCAAGCACCGACGCCGACTCGCTCTACGGCGGCAACGGCGACGATCGGCTGATCGGCAATGAAGGCGGCAATCTTCTCGACGGCGGTGACGGCAACGACCTGCTTTACGGCGGCGACGGCGACGACACGCTCGCTGGCGGCGCAGGCAACGACCGGCTCTACGGAGCTAACGGCAACGATGCACTCGCCGGCGGCGCCGGCAACGACGTGCTTTACGGGGGGAACGGCAACGATACGCTCGACGGCGGCGCAGGCAACGATCTGCTTTACGGCGGCTCGGGGACCAAGACGTTCATCTTGAGCGGCGGCAACGATACCGCCTACGGCGACCCGCTTGCCCAGAATACGGCCACCTTCGCTGCACCGCTCAGCGCCTTCCAGATATCGCGCGGCAGCGGCAACTCCTTCATCCTCACCGACACACGCCCGGGATCGCCGCTTGGCAGCGCCACTCTGATTGGCGTCAATACGCTGCAGTTTTCAGACCAGACCTTATCGCTGGTGACGCTTGGAACGTCGGCGGCCGAGACGCTCACCGCGCCATCCTACGGCGGCTGGCTCGAAGGGCTGGACGGAGACGACACGCTGAACGGCAGCGCGGAAGGCGATACGCTGAGCGGCGGACCTGGAAACGACACCCTCAACGGCGGTGGCGGACTTGATCTCGCGGACTTCTCGGGCGCGACGGGCAATCTTCTCATTTATCTCACCAACCCGGTCGTCACCGCGCCCGGACTGGGCACGGATCAGCTCAATTCGATCGAAGGATTGGTTGGCGGCGCCTACAACGACGTGCTTGTCGGCACGTCCGACGCGAACATCTTCTATCTCAACGCCGGCAACGACTACACCTATGCGCGCGCTGGCGATGACACCGTCTATGGTGGCGACGGCCTCGATGTGCTGCTCGGCGAAGACGGCAACGATGTCCTCTACGGCGGCGCCGGCTTCAATTACCTGTTCGGTGGCGCGGGCGATGATTTGCTCGATGGCACTGGTGGAGCGTCGGCATCGGACGTGAATGTGATGTACGGCGAAGCCGGAAACGATGTGCTCTACGGCGACATGGGCACCAACTACTTCTATGGCGGCGCAGGCATCGATACGATGTATGGCGGCGCAGGTCTCAACATCTTCATCTCCTCGGGTGAGACCGACGGCAACGTCATTTACGGCGGTTCAGGGCAGAATTACATCTACGGCTCCAATGGCGGCGATACAGTTACCGGCGGCAGTAGCGTCGACGTCTTTCTGATGGGCACCGGTGCCGATGTGATCAATGGCGGCGGTGGCGTCGACTACGCTTGGGGCGGTGGTGGCTCCGACATATTCACTATCGACGACACGACGTCGGAAGTCATGGTCATCCAGGATTTCAATGCAGGCGGTGTCAATGACATCCTGAACTTCGCGGGTACATCGCTGCATTCGTTTGCCGATGTGCAGGCCGCCGAGACCTACGCCGCTGGCATCGCCTCGACCATCATCACCGATGCCGCAGGCAACGCGGCCTGGCTGATCGGGATCACACCGGGACAGCTCGACGCGAGCATGTTCAGATTTTCCTGAGCAGTCGCGCCGCGATCCTTGTTCTGGGCCCACGGGTCTCAGCTTGAGCGGATTGGCGTTGCGTCCAGATGAGCGCAGTTCGCGGTCCCCTGGAACAGGCTCGCGGCTGCGACAAACAGTCGAGACCAGCCGGTTGAACCTTCGCCACAGGAACTAACAACGCGCCCGTCCCAACTTCACGATCTGACGAGCATCGCTTGCGCATCGGGCGATGCGCACTCAATTCCGAGTTCACTATCAGGATGGAACTTCGCCTGGCGAGCCTGGCCGGTTGCCGGCACTCCCAGCCGCCCTGCTCAAAAGACAAAAATACAACTATTTCAACATCTTACAAGCCACTCGATATCGTTCGGATGCTCGCCATGAACCCTACACTCTTCCGTGTGCGCTTGAACGTCCTCCCTGCCCCGAACGACAACATCAGGAATGGATTAGACTCAAGATTGTTACTGTACGGAGGTAGGCCGGCGCGCTCGTAACGCTTGACGCAGTGGAGTCTGTGCGCGGCCATCTTCGATAAAGCTGCCATTGTTTCGGGCCGAATTCGGACGTTCGCCATGCGCTTGTGCACACACCTCAGAGTTTTTGTCCTTCTTGCTGCTTCAGTTCTCCTGGCGTCCCAGCCAGCTTGGGCGACGAAGCGAGTGGCTCTGGTCGTCGGAAACTCCAATTATCAAAACGCGCCGCTGCTTCCGAATCCTGCCAATGATGCTGCCGCTATCGCCGCGACCCTGAAGGGCGCCGGGTTCGATGTGGTAGAGTCCCGGCTCAACCTGGCCTCGAGCGACATGCGGCGGGCACTGAGGGATTTCGCCGATCAAGCCCGCGATGCAGACGTTGCCGTGGTCTACTATGCAGGTCATGGCATCGAGATCGACGGGACGAATTATCTGATCCCGACAGATGCCAGACTTGAACGCGACACCGATATCTATGACGAGGCCTTCTCGCTTGATCGAATCCTGCTGGCGATCGAGCCCGCCAGGCAGCTGCGCGTCGTGATCGTTGACGCCTGTCGCAACAATCCATTTGCCGACACGATGAAACGAACCGTCGCTTCGCGCGCGATCAGCCGCGGGCTCGCCCGGGTGGAACCCGCCGTATCCAATACGCTGATCGCGTTTGCGGCAAAAGCCGGACTGACTGCGCTCGACGGCAACAGCACGAACAGTCCATACGCGACAGCACTGGTCAAGTATATCGCAAAGCCTGGACTCGATTTGCGCAGGGCTTTCGGCTTCGTCCGCGACGATGTCTTGCAAGCTACCGGCAATCGACAGGAGCCATACGTCTACGGCTCGTTGGGCGGCGACGACGTTGCGCTCGTGCCAAAGGCAGAGGAACCGGCGCCGTCGCCGGCTAACGCCTCGTCGGAGACTCGTCGTGACTACGAATTGGCCCTGCAGGTCGGCAACAAGGCCGCCATGAGCGCGTTCCTCGCCCAGCATCCCGACGGCTATTACTCAAATCTGGCCAAGCTTCAGCTCAATCAGATCGACGCCGAGGACGCACGCGTTACCGCGACCAAGAAAGCGCAGGAAGCGGAGCAGCAGCAAGCTCGGCTTGTGTCCGAAGGTGCCCAGCGGGCCGAGCAGGAAAAAGCCGCCGCAGATTTCAAGGCTGCGGAGGATGCCCGGATCGCGGCTGAAAGAACAAAGCAGGCAGCGCAGGAACAAGCAACCGAGGCCGAACGGAAGCGGACTGCATCCCAATCCTCAACGGTCGCCATGCTTTCCCCGAACGGACCTGCCCTCGACAGCGCCAGGCCGGATGATCTTGCACCGGCACCCCCCTCCCAGACTAGCGAGGGCACGAAGGTTGCCGCCTTGAACCCGGCGGCGCCGCAGGAGGATCTTGCCAAATCAGTACAGAGCGAATTGAGCCGGGTCGGCTGTTTCACGGGCTCCGTCGACGGTGAGTGGAACGCGGCATCGCGTCGTTCCCTGACCCTGTTCAACCGGCACGCCGGGACCAAATTTGACGTCAAGCTCGCAAGCCTCGATGCGCTCGATGCGATCAAGCTGAAACCGGCCCGAGTTTGCCCGCTGATCTGCGAGCAAGGCTACAGGGCGGACGGCGATCAGTGCCGCAAGATCACCTGCGCCGAGGGCTCGTTCCTGAACGAGGACAACGAATGCGAGAAGCGCCGCGGGAAAAAGCCGGTGGCGAAGCGCAACATGGATGAGCGCCCGTCGCGCGCGTCGCGCTCGGATCGTTCGCTACGCGATATCTCCGAGCCGCAAGCCGATATTCCTCGACGACGACAGGCGACTGCAAGGCCCTCGGGTGGCAGCGGTCAGATCATGTGTGATGCATATCTATGCCGCCCGGTCCGTCGCGGATGTCATCTCGATTACCGTGGCGGCGGAGGTCCCGGCGGCGGTACCGGCAACGTTGAGGTCTGCAACTAGGACGGCATGCACGGCGGCGCGCCCGAGATCGGGTCGCCGCCTCTTCCCGCAATCGGTAAAGCTGGAATCTGATGGGGCGTGGTTTGGCGACGCCTGATGGCAACGGAGCTCAACCGCAGAGCGCTGCGTTGAAGAAGCTGAACGTCAGCCTCACCACATGATCGCGCGGGGCGGTCCTTCAGCCGCCTGAGCAAGCTGCAGCAACGCGATCGCTTACCTACTTGATGGAGTATGATTTGATGTCGAACGACCAATTGTTCGGCACCAGTTTTCCGCTGCCGCTGTCCGGTACACGCAGCTGACTGGTCCAATCCGACAGATAGCTCAACGTATCGGCCGGCCCCTGAAGCTTGCGCTGAATGTCTGGCAAATCGAGCAATTGCGCACGCCGCTCGCTCAGGATCGCAACGATCACAGCGGACCCGGCCGGCGGCGCGACGACATACTCAAATCCGCGTTGCTGTGCCGCCGGGGTCGGAACAATGAATTGGACGCCAGGCTTGACAAGATTCATGTCGGCTCCGACCGACTGTGCCAATAGCTCGGCAGTCGGAAAGATCTGGGACATGCGCCCTTCCGCATCGACATCCACCAGCATGAGATACCCAGGCTTCCTGGCGGTGACGCCGAATGACACCTTGCTGCCAATGTTGACAGTTGGACCCGGCAGGATTTCAAGCGACACGCTGGCGGCATTTGCCGGGCTGCGCGGGGCCTGTACGCGCCGGACCGATTGAGCGTTCGTCGCACCTGCAGATGGAGATGCCGATGGCAGCGGCGCCGCGCACGCGACCTCGCTTCCCGCCAGCACCAGCACGATCGCAAGCCATGATTGCTTGCGGCAAACCAGTTCCGCTGGCGACATGACCTGCTTTCCCAAGTTTGTCAGGGAACGCTGAAAAAGCCGATCGACGCGATCCGCGCGTCCGCCGGCAGGTAGCGCTCCAGACTCTTGATGACCTGCCCCGAGGCGCGACGCCGGTTGAGCTGCATCAGGACCGTCTCCAGGTCAACCATCCGCTGCTGCGAGGTCACCGCAACGATCTGCTCGGCACCGAACGGCTCGCCTACCCGAAGAGGAAGCCGCAGATTTGCCGATCGCGCCAGCGCGGCATCAGAACCCACCGGATACAGCATTTGGATAGTTCCATCACCGGACACGTTGAACAGCAGCACCGCGCGTGAACCGACGTCGGACAATTCGACCTCAACGGTCTGGCCGCTACGCTGCTGTCGATCATCCGGCCAAATACGCATCACCTGCGGCGACCGCGTCGCCATGCGCTTAAGCTCCCGAATGGCTGCAGTTCGGTTGACCACTGTCGTCAAGTCGCCAACGTCAACACCATAAGCGACCACATCGCCCCAGGCGATGACGTCATGCGACACGGGGTCCCAGATCAGGTCGGGATTATCAGTTGGTTGAACGGCCTGCACGCTGGCATCCTGCGGCTTGACGCCGGCGAAATAGTTCATCTTGCCGTCAAGCGCCGCCAAACGGATCGGCGTGGTGAGACGGAAGGGCGGCAGTGCGGCACTGGGCGCGGCCGGGCCGGTCGCGGCGACGCCGGTTGGAGCGGTCTGTGACGTGGCCGTAACGGCCGGCGGCGTGGGGGTTTGTTTCTCGGCGGGCGTAACGGTAGCAGCCTGACCGGAGGCAGCTCTCGCGGCCGTCCCCTGGATCAGCACCACGCCGCGCGTCAATTCGAAGGCGACGTCGGTTTCCGGCCTCTGCGTCGGCGACGATACCGTCACGATGTTCTGGCGTTGGTCGGACAGTTGATAGACCACCTGCCGAACATTGCTGAAAAGCTCCTTCAGAGTCACTTTGCCATCATGATTGATGTCCGCGCTGCCCTCCACTGCCCGCGCGACGGCATAACTCAGTGCGCCGCGCAGGCCATCGATCCCGGGGATCCGCACTTCCGGCGCCTTGGTGTTTCGATCGACGGCGGCGATGAACGCAGTGTGGTCGAGATCGAGTTCTGACTTCGGGTCGTCGCTGCTCGACACCGGCTTCAATTCATCAACCAGCAGCGTGTAGCGCGGCACCTGTCGAAAACTCATCTCTGCCGCACGCGGATCGATATCGCGCACCATTCCACCGCCGTGGCAGGTATCCGCAACGAAGATCACTTTCGCGCCACGCAATTCGAACTGCCGGATGAAATGGTTGAATTCGCTTCCCAGAATGCGCTCGGCCGATCCGGCTGGCGTGGTAGCGAATTCGGGCAGCAGGAACACGTTCTCCATTCCGTCGGGTTCGGAGCCCTTGATGCGCTCCGGCTCCTGCGTGCCGTGGCCTGCGATCGACAGGAAGATGAGGTCGTTGCTCTTTGTCCGCTCCACCAGTGAGCTGATCTCACGCAGCACGCTTGCCCTATCGACCTGTGCATTGGTCAGTTCGACCACATCGCTGACGCCCATGGTCCTCAGGCTGGACACGATGTCATTGGCGTCGGCGACCGCGCCCTTCAATTTGCGTACATGCTGGTAGTCGTCGACGCCGATGACGAGCGCCCGGAGGGCCGCACCGTCCGGGTTACTTATCGACAGTTCTCCCGCCGCATGCGCGCGCTGGAGTGGCAGGCCGACCAACGTAGCGAGCAGGATGGCGCTACACAGCCAACCGGTCTTTTGATCAAAGCCCTTGAGCCTTCGCATCGTGATCCACCTCGATATCAAGCAGGTCTGCCCTGGAACCACACCGGTAAGGTAGAGCGGCAGGATGCCGTCCAGACCTCCAGAAACCAGCCCGCAGGCAGTGATCCATGTTCATCTGTAGCCCGAGCAAGTTCCCAGGTTCAGCGCCGCTTGTTCGCTGTCTTGCGGCCTGCCGGCGCCTCGCTCTCCTGATAGGCGTTCGCGGAAACAGTCGTCTGATCATCTGCGAAGGCGCGAAAGCGGACCGGAACGTAGCCGCGCGCCAGCAGGCTTGCCAACGGATAGACGTTGCGGCAGACGCGACCGTTGCAGCCGCCCGTCGAGGATTCCATGACCTCCGCCTTGCGATCCGGCGTGAACCGCAGGAACAACATCACGTGGGAACCCGGCTTGTTCAGGGCGTCACCAGGCTTGAGGTCCCAGGGGTTCGTCACGGGTGCAGCGATCGCGGGGATGGCGGCGGTCGTGTAGTGGACGGAAAGTCCCCACGCGGCGCTGACGAATGCCGAACAGTCGACGCCGGCCACATCCGGCCGTGGCTCGTTACGGGTGCAGACATTGCCTGCCAGCGTCCCGCTTTCGATCCGCTGCCGGAAGTTCGCGAGCGAACCGTGGCAACCCCAGCAATAGGGCACGCCGCGCACTTCCTGGTTTACCTTGCCCTGCAGATACCACGGCCGGCGAATACGGCTGAAACCGGAGCATTGGCTGTCGGGATCGCTACCGTAGTTCGCCTGTGTCAACTTCCACTGGACACCCTCAAAGGCGAAGGCCGTCTCGATCGCCTGCTGGCGATTGGACGGCCGCACGGCGGCGGTCGCATTGAACTTGATATCCGGCTGCGCCGCCGGTGCGGCCGGAGTGCGCGATGGCCTGACGTCAATGACGGATACCTTCCCCATGGGCCGGAAGCCGACACCAACCACCTCAACGCCCTCCGGCTTGGTACGCAGAAAATAGACATCGCCGTCGCCTGAGACAGTGACGAACCGCCGGGTCACGGGCGTGTTCTCCAAGGGCAACTCGTAGATGCCCTCCAGGCGTCCGTTCGAGGCATAGCGTGCGACGAATGTGGAGGCATTCTTGCCCGACGGCGGAATGTCCTCGGCCAGCACGTAGAAGCGATCACTGTTGTCGATCTCGAGAAACTCCACGGTGCCGAGCTGGTTGCGCACACGCAGGCCGAGCTGACCGATGGTCTCGTTGCTGACCATGGTCTGGATCTCGACCCGAACGCTGGCATTGCCCTTGTCGGGAATAATATCAGCGATCACCGATCCCTTGCTGCGCGAGGCGATATACTGCCGGTCGGGCTGTCGCGTCGTCCTTACGATGGCCGCGCGGGTATTCTGATCGAGCAAGTCGGTTGGACTGCTCAGCGCCTGCGAGCCCATTTGGGCGAAGGCCGAAACGGCGACCTGGTCGTCCGTGCCGCGGGACGAAACTTCCTCAAGCTGGATCACGTCTCCACCTACCCCGCGCGTGGACTGTCCCGGTGCCGCCTTCAGCATCCGTACGCCGCCGTCCCAGACCATGATGTCGTCGTTACGGACGACGAGGTCGGTGGGCTGGACATCGCCAGGCATCTTGAGGATGTCAGGCGCAGTGTTCGGTTGCTTGGGGTCGAACTGCAGAATGCGGCCGTTGACCTGATCAAGCACAAACAGGTTTCCCTGCCCGTCAGCGCTGAGCGCTTGCGGGCCCCCGAGTTCGACGTCCTGGCCGGCCGGGACGATCCCTACCATGGAGGCAGCCGAACCGCCGGCAAAGCTTCGCACGACGGCATCGTCGGCCTTTGCACCGGTTGCAGCGAAGGCCGCGCCGACGATAGGGAGCCAGATCCAGCTAGATCGACGAAACATATCCGCCTCAATGTAACCGAACCGAATGCGGCGTCAGTCCGACTAATCCAAGACTGCGCAAGCGCAGCGTCAATTAGTGGCGAGCAACCCCAATCCCGTTCAACTCTTTCACTGGACGGTGATAGTCCGAACTCCTTCAGCTTGCAGTGCAAAATCATGGCCAAAAACAGATTTGAGCAAGTCAGCGAAATCCAGCCCGACGCGATTACTCTGGTTTTGAGGCGCGACGATGGGGGCGCCTCCGGGTCGATCGTGTTGCCAGCCGCCGCAAGCGGGGGACGCCTGAGCAGCGACCAGGTCAGCGCCCATATGCCCGCCCAGGACGCCTTTCGCGGCGCAATCCGGCTCGCCAACGACATGAAGCTCGCGATCGTGGTTTGCGACCGGGATGGCGTCTGGAAGCCGGAATGGGGAGAGCTTTACCAGGCGATCGATTGACCCCACACGGGCAGACGCTGCGGCGCCGCATGGAGGCCGGCATGGCAAATGGAGCGTTAAGCGGGCCGTCCTTGAGATCGCGCGCCCTGATGATCGCCCTGTTGGCCGCAACCAGCTGGCCCGCGCGGGCAAACGATTCCGCCGCCGAATTGTCCATCGGCGGGCTGCAATTCGTTCGCACCAAGGATGTGACCATGGCGAGCGAGGAGCTTCGTATCGGGCTGGACAAGGTCAGCGTTCGCTACCAATTCGTCAACCAGACGAGCAAGCCGGTTGCGCTCACTGTCGCTTTTCCGCTGCCCGATATCGACCTGTCCGAGGCCGAGAACATTGCGCTTCCATCGAGCAATCCGGTCAACTTCGTTGAGTTCGAGACCAGGATCGACGGCAACCCGGTGCCGCTGACCATCGACCAGCGCGCCATGGTCGGCAATAAGGATGTCACCGCCCTTCTCCGTCAGTTCAAGCTGCCCCTGCTGCCGCTCGGTGATCGGGAGATCCGGGTGGCCGACCTGCCGGCGACAACCCGCACGAAGCTGATCGATGACGGCCTTCTCATGCCTGCCGGCATGAGCGACAACGGCCGCCAGCAATACACGCCCGGCTGGATAACCAAGACTTCCGCTGTTCGCGAGCAAGTATTTCCACCCGCGCGTACCGTCATCGTCGAACATCAGTATCGCCCGAGCGTCGGCTCCAGCCCTGACACGGTCCTGCGCTCGGGTCTGCGTCGCAGCGCAGCGCTAGGTCCGGAAGTCGAGCGGTACAGGAAAGAGTATTGCGTCACGGATGCGTTCCTTGCCGAATTGGACAAGCGCACCGGCAACAGCCAGGACAACGCGGCAAAGCTGCAGGAGCGGCGCATTTCCTACGTGCTCAAGACGGGTGCGAACTGGGCGGGTCCAATCCGGTCCTTCACGTTGACGATCGATCCGGGCGGCGACGACCGTCTGGTCAGTTTTTGTCCGGGTCAGCTCAAGCCGTCACCTGCCAGCAACGCGCGTCAATTCACGGCAAGCGAATTCAAGCCGGATGCCGACCTGAAGATCTTGATGATCGGCAAGTTCTGAAGAACAGCTCAATTCGTGAGCATCACATAGCGTGCAGCCGCCGTGAGGGTCACATTGCCGCGCTGAGCTTCGCTGATCGCTTGCAGGAAGAATGTGTCGGCCGCCATCGGTCGCGGCTGGCGCAGCGAGTCCAGAACACGTGGGGCCGCAACGACCAACAGGAGCTGCGGACCGGTTGAGCGTGCCATCGGCAGGGCAAAAGAAAGCGAGTCGATGCCCGGCTTCAGGAGATAGGACAGGCTTTGCACCTCGCCTCGATCCGAGACCATGAGCAGTTCCACCACCCGGTTGGCAAAATTCTCGATGGTCCCGTTCAGGGTTTCGCCGGCCTTCAGCTCCGTCGCTGACAGGTTGATGCGCGGCGCACGCGCTTGATCGCTTCCGACCTGACTCAAGAATTTGACGGCCGGACATTGTGCTGGATTCACCTGCCTGACGCCGACCGAAGCCTCAAATCCCTGCTCCTTTCGAAACGCCTTGTCGAAGGTATCGAACGGGGCGGTCGAGGCGCCGAATCCCTCAATGACAGCTGCGCTTGCGCTCACTGCAACAGGCAGGATGAAGAAGCAGTCGCCGCCCGCATATTGGGCGACATATCTCCGGATGCGCTCGGCTCGACCCGGCCCATCGGGCGACGAAGACGGCGTCACCGTCGGCTGAGACGGCAGCTTCACCGGCTCCTGACGTGCTGGCTGTGGCGGAGCAGGCTCGATCCTCGGCGGCGCGGGTGTCGCGGCGAGTTTCGGCGGTGGCGGCAAGGCCGCCAGACCTGATGACGACCAGACAAATTTATAGAAGCTGTACCCACCGCCCCCCAGCAGAAGCAGCAGCCCTGCGACGCAGGCGCCGAGCCAGATGCGGCGAGAGTTCCGCGTGGTCGATGGCACCCGCTCCTGCTGCGCAGACGTCCCGGCTTCCGGCTTCCCCAATGGATCGAAGCCGTGGAGCGGTACGGCAGACGGCTGAGCCGAAGCCGCCGGCGCCCAGTTGGCGACCTCCGCCATGGTCGGGCGCAAGGCCGGGTCCGGATGCAGCATCCTCTCGAGCAGGGGCCTGATACGCAGATCCACTGCGCCGAGATCGGGCACACGCCGACGTTTCTCGACCAGTTGAAACTGGCTTCCGCCCATATCGAGCTTCTGCCCGGTCAAGGCTTGGAACAGCACGAGACCAAAGCTGTAGACATCGGACTTCGCGGTGACATCATTGCCGTACAAGCCGACCTGTTCCGGCGACGCGTAATTATCCTTGCCGGCGAAGCCGGAGCCGATGATGGTCTTGTCACCCATCTGGGTCGACCGAGCGATACCAAAGTCGATGATCTTCGCCCGCCTTATATCATCGAGCGGCACGATGATGTTGTCGGGGGAGACATCGCGATGGATAATGCCGTGCTCGTGAGCGGCCTGCAGGCCCGATGCGACCCGCTGCATCAACTTGATCAGCGCTTCGAAGGTCAGCGGCCCATCGTCGAGCATGTTCGACAGCGAGCGCCCGTTCACGAATTCCATCGCGAGATACGGGCGCTGCAGCACGGGTTCGACCGTGAACAGGAAGTAGCGAACGATCGCTTCATGCGGAAGATTGTGAAGTGCCGCCGCCTCCCGGCGGAACAGCGCAAGTGCCGCCTCGTTATCGACCATGTCGGGCAGCAACATCTTGACCGCAACGGGCGATCCGGTCTGGATCTCGCGGCATCGGTAGACTTCCCCCATACCGCCTGCCCCGATCATCGCTTCGATCTCGTAAATGCCGTTGAGCCGGGTGCCGGCCGGCACACCGCGGTAGGATGATCGAAACGGATCGTTCGCGGTCATGCTCGCGGCTCCTGATCGAGCGGCGTCCTCGTGGGCTCTGAGGATCGTGGCGCGAGCAATCGCACGATCACGATCGTAACATTGTCGAGCCCGCCGCGATCGAGCGCGAGCGCAAGCATGTCGTCGCATGCTGTCTGGGCAAGGCGAGTGGCCGCGTGCTGCTGAATCTCGTCATCCTGCACGTGTCGGGTCAAGCCGTCGCTGCAAATCACGAAGATGTCTTCCGGTTCGGCCGGACCGGTCACCACCTCGAACTCGGGGTCGGCGACAACGCCGACAGCCCGGGTGATGGCATTGTTCGGCCAATCCTGGACCTCTTCGCGCGATAGCGCGCCGCCGGCGATCAGTTCCTCCAACTCGCTGTGATCGTGCGACACCTGGGTGATGCCATGGCGGTTGATCAGGTACACCCGGCTGTCTCCCGCCCATATGCAGGCATAATGGTCGTCGCGTACGAGCAGGACTGCCGTTGTGGTCCCGACAGTGGCACCCTGCCTTGCCTGGCTGAGTGCCAAAATCTGCTGGTTGGCGCTGAACAGGCGCGCCTCGCATTGCGCCAACAGGTCCGCCGCGGAGTCCGGCGCGGCGATCGCATCAAGCGACTGTACCACGATGCGGCTGGCAAGATCGCCTGCCTCATGACCGCCCATGCCGTCAGCGACCGCCCATAGGCCGACGTCGGTTCTGACCAGACACGAATCCTCGTTCCGCGCCCGCACCCGTCCGGCATGAGTGACGCTACCGACATCGAACAAGGACGGGACGTGTACCATCGCGCGTCATCCCGTCCCGGCTACCGCGCGGCTGACGTCGCCGGTCAGCAGCGTGGAATAGTGAAACGGATCCGGCAATCCGCGGCAACAGAGTGCGATCGGCGGGAACCCTTCGCCTCCGGCGGTCCACCAGAAACTAGCCGCGGCATAGATTTGAGGGTTCGCGCCGCAGAGCGTGCCGAACGACTCGGCAAACCCATCGGCCGACGAAACCATTCCCAGCGTCGTGTCACTCAGCGACACGATTGGCGCTCCATCAGTCCCTGACGCCCGCAGACGCGGAAGCGCGAGACGATCCAGCGCATCGGAGATCTGCTCGAACGTCGCCGCCCGGTCCAGGGTCGAGAGCAGGAATGTCTCCACTTGCGCAAACCATTCGTCCTGCGGATCGATGTTCGGCGGCGGCAGCGCGGCGTCACCATCCAGCACCGCATGCAACGTCAACGGATAGTATCGCCCCACCCCGTCAAGCGACGGCATGATCGCTCCTGCGACGGTGGTGCCGCAGATCGCGCCGCCAAGCCAGAACCGCCAAACCGGCGCGGTCAGGAATGCTTCCTGCCAGGCGGAGCCGAGTTGATGGCGGCTCGCGGAGATGGCAGCCTGCACCCACGGCTCCCAGACTTCCAGGAAGCTGCGCGGCGTCGCGATCGCGATGAAATCGCGCTTCGCGCCGATCTTGCCGAATAAGCCGCATCGCATGGTCATATTCCGGTCGGGCAACGAAACTCGCGGAGCACTGACAGGTTTAGCGGATTGCGCAACGATCCGGTGGAAATCTGATAGTTGAGCTCACGTCCGGCAACAATGAAGGTTGCGCTGGCGGTTTCCGCCTTGGCGACCAGCGAGCCGGCCTCCAGCATTCGGAACAATGACCAGGGGCCGATGCGCTCAAGTACGGATGGCGAGCCGGACTCGTTGCTGACCGAAATTGCCGTCCGCGGCGATGGGCCGGGCCAGAGGACCGTCGTCGGCGAATTGCTCTGCGGCGGCGACGGAGCGGCGGGTTGCGGCGCGCCAAACATGGAGGGAGCTGCGGCTGGTCCTGGTGTGGTGGGGCTGTTGATCGTCGTGCCACCGATCTCGGTCTTGACTGTGATGCCCGGTCCGGCCGCAGCCGGCGGTCGGATCGCAAAGGACACTGCCGGCACGCCGCCTCCGGTCTGGAAAAACGCATCGCGGATATAGGCGGCATTCTGGAACTGCTTCAACGTGTCGGGCGAGAACGATCGTCCGACGGGGCTCTCCTTCCGCCAGACCCAGTCCGAGCGCGAAGTATCGGCATAAGGCGCCAGGAATTGGGTGAAGAACTTGTCCATGATGCCGTTCGGGCTGAACAGCTTGGCGAAATCAGCGAGCGGGACTTCCTGACCACTGCTGCGTACAAACGGGTAGCGGTTGGTCACCGTCTGCTGACAGACCGGCGTGACCTGATCGCGCAGCGACTGCAATATTTGACCGGCCGTGGAGGCGGCGATGCTGCCTTCGAACTCCGCGGCTGCCGCCCGCAGCATATCTGAAAATGGCGGCGGCATACGCGAGGCATTGTTGCGCAGCGCAGCAACCTGGGTCTGAAGCCCCGCAGTTGCCTGCGCCGTCAGTTGCGGATTCTCGATCATCAGCGTCAGATTTTGCGCAATGTCGTTCAGGTTTGCGATCGTCGAGTCGATCGGCCGGCGGGTGCTCTCCCCCTCAAGCGCTGCATGGTAGGGCTTGAACTGCGACTCAATCGTCGCGCCCGGTGTACCATCCTGGGCATTGTTGAACAGCGCCGGCGTGGTCACCGCAGGCGGCACGGCCGGCGTTCCGGTGCTCGCCGGCTTCGGGCGTTCCTTGGTCAGCATGGTCTCATCGCGCACCGATTCCAGGATTTGCCGCATCGGCGAGGTCGGCGCCGAAAGCGCCCTCAGCACCTCGTATTTCGGCTTGTCGGCGAGCAATTTCTTCAGACGCAGGCTGCCGAGCGCAGTACGCCACGCCGTTACAAAATCATTGGAGTAGATGCTGAGCAGATCGCCAGCCAGGTTGTCATACTGCTGGTCAATTGCCGACTGCTGGCCGGCGTCACCCAAGACCCACCGCTCCCGCTTCATGCGCTCCGACAATCCGGGCAGTCGAGCGATAAACTTCTGATTGAAGCCGTTATAGGTGAAGAACTCGGGCACCCGCACGTTGTCCAAGGGCTGCCCGGTCGTGGTTTCGAACACGACTGCGACATCAGGTCCGCCTCGGCGGCTGGCGATCCAGTCGCCAGCGGCCGATCCACGAGCCTCCGACTTCAGGAACTCGTAGGCACGTTGCGATACGCTGAGGCGCGCCAATGAATTCTGGGCCTGCTTGATCAGCCGGCCATCAAGCTCGACCAGCGGCGGTTGTTCGGTTTCGAGGTCGAACATTGCCATGAGATTTTCATCCAGCAGACGCCGTCCTTCCGCGTTGGTCGCGCCAGGATAAAGGTTGTCCGCCCAGTCGCGCTGCATCCAGGAGCGGATGAGCTCGCGGTCCGGGGATTGCAGGCCGCCGAGCATCAGGTAGACCTTCAGCGCCTCATAGACGAAGGCAGGCTCGGCGATGCGCGCATTGAGCTGCTCCTCCAAACGGTACAACAGCCGAGGCCTGAACATGCGCTCAAGCGCGGTGTGATAGGCCGCCTTTGCAGGCGATAACAGGCGCGCGTGCTGACTGAGCCCGTAGCGCGCCGAGAGTGCTACCGGCTCATTCCGTGAGGCGTAGCCCGCGGGGGCGTTCCGCAGCCGATAGAGCAGCGGCAGCACCTTGTCGAGATCGTGATCGGCGATCAGCGTTTGCTTGATGAGCGGCGCGCCGGCGGCGGCATACTCGTTGTCCGCCTGCAAGCTCTGCTCGATCAGGTCGGAGTTGCGCTTGTAGCTGGTCAGCCACGCACCGATCAGTCCGATCGCCACCAAACCGATCACCGACAGCGCCGCGGTCTTGAGGATCAGGGCGCGGCGCACCGCAGCACGGTCGGTCGAGACCCAATCAGCCTCACCGATGATGACCTTCGAAATCAAATCGGCGAGGAAATAGCTCTTGCCGGTTCCGGAGTAGGCTCCTGCACCGACTTCCTCCGCGCCGAATGTACGCGCCAGCGATCCGATCAATTGATCGATCGGCGTACCCTGCTGAGTGCCCGATGTGAAATAGAACCCACGCAGATTGGCGTTCACGTGATATCGCGTCGGCTCAAAAATCTGGTTGAGGAAATCGTGGATCTGCGGCTTGAGCCGCGCCATTTGCGCCGGGAAGCCAAACAACTGCACCCGGTGCTGCGGCGTCGGCTCGTCCTGCAGACGGTCGAGCGTTTCCTCGCTCAGGCGCTCCAGCAGGCGATCGAACTCGACCGGGACCTGCCCCACCAGGTTCTGGGTCTTGTCGGCGGTCTGGAAAGTGGCGCCCCAGACCTGGCGCCGGCCGGCCTCGCCGAGATACGCGAAATATTCGGTGAAGCCGGCGACGAGATCGGCCTTGGTGAACAGCGCGTAGACCGGGAAGCTCACTTTCAGCCGCTGATGCAGCTCGAGGAGCCGCATCCTAATGGCATCGGCATGAAGCGCGAGTTCCTGCTTCGGCAGCGTCAGCACGTCTTCCAGACTGATTGCGACGAGAACGCCGTTGATCGGCTGGCGCGATCGAGTTTTCTTCAGGATATCCAGGAAGGAGATCCAGCTTTCCTTGTCGGCCTTGCTGTTTGAATCCTGGGTTGTGTAGCGACCGGCAGTATCGATCAGCACCGCTTCCTCGGTGAACCACCAATCACAGTAGCGAGTGCCGCCGACCCCGGCGATCGCCGCCGGCGTTGCCCCTCGCGCGAGCGGAAACTTGAGCCCCGAATTCACCAGCGCCGTGGTCTTTCCGGCGCCGGGCGGGCCGATGATCACATACCAGGGCAGATCGTAGAGATAACCGGACTTGTTGCCGCTCGCAGTCTTAAGTGTTGAGAGCGCATCCTTCATGCGCTCCTTGAGCACCGGCTCGTCGCTGACAGCCTGATCCGCACCGCTGACGCCGTCGGCGATTTCCTTGGCATTCTTGCGTCGCTTGAAGAAATGAAGACCGGTGACACCTGCTGCCGCGGCGCCGAGCAGCAGGATCGCGATCTGGCGAATGATGTGGTTTTCCAACGGATGCCAGTCGCCGAAAGCAATGAAGGGACCGGCAAGGTAGATCACCGCCCCAAGCGAGCTGAGCCCGACTCCGTAGAGAACGATGCGTAGAATGTCCTTGGCGAGCATATTTACCGGTACCTGTCGCTTATCGCGTGAGCTTGTGACGTCCGCCTATTCGCTACGTTCGATGAAGATTTCGACCCGACGGTTCTTGGCGCGCCCCTCGGGTGTCGAATTGCTGGCAATTGGTGAATCCGAGCCCTTGCCGTCGACGTCGACGCGCGAACCATCGGCCAGGCCGGGTTTCAGCGCGGCGGCAACCGCCTTGGCGCGTTCCACCGACAATTCGAAATTCGAGGGGAAACGCACGGTGCGGATCGGCGAGCTGTCGGTATGGCCAACCACCCGGATTCGGCCGGGCTCCTTGTCGAGCGTCGCCGCAACCCGGGTCGCGATCGGCTTGAAACCATCCAGGATGGTTGCCTGGCCCGAGGCAAACAATGCGAGGTCGCAGACCCTGATCACGATGAAGCTCGCCGTCTGATCCGCCGTCATGGCGCAAGCCGTCTTCTCCAGTGCAAGCGCGTTGCGAATCCGCTGCAGCTGGGTGATGCGGTCCGGGGGTGGCGGCGGAGGCGGAGGTGGCGGCGGCGCAACGACCCGGCGCTTCAGCTCGATCGGATCGCCGGGATGCAGTGCCAGCGCGACTTCCGCAGCATTCTCTGCACGACCAGCCAGCAACGTCCGCAGGACAAAATAGGATCCCGTTAGCAACGCGGCGACCACGGCCGCCACCAGCCAAACGGGAACACGCAGGTGCTTCCGCCGACCGGCCAAGGCCTGTCCGCGCCAGTGCGGCGACAAATCGTTGGTCGGCTTGGGCCGAACCCGGCGCAGCGTTTCGTAGAGGTTGCGCTGGATCACCTGGAGGTTCGCAAGCCCGCCCGGCGACGTCCGGTGAATGCCCTGGAACCCGAGCGCAAGGCAGGCGTGCTGGAGTTCGAGCACCGGATAGTTGACCAGCGGATCAGTCTTCAAATGGTCGAGGATCTCGAAGAAGCGTACGCCGCCCACGCGTTCGCCGAAGAACCGGCTGAGCATCGAATATTGGGCCCAGACGTGTCGGTCGTCGGTCGGAATGTGCTGCACAATATCGTCGGCGGTGGCGCACAGGATATACTTCGCCGTATTGGCCTGGTGCTCGGAAATGCCGGCCGAGCGGATATCCTTCTCGAAGAACTTGATGGCGTCGGCGACCTGCTCCATCAGGCTCGCGAATGACGCCCGCATCAACGCTACTCGCAGCCGGCCAAGCAACTGCAGCAAAGGGCCGCCGGCGCGCATCACCGGATTGGCATTTGGCGCAACCAGATCGTCGACCCGCAAGGGCGGTCCGGGCGGCAAGAGTTGCGGCGCCTGAGCCTGCGCCGGTGTCGAAATCCATTCCTCGGACGGTTGGCTGGTCGGCGGGGCGGCGTAGCTTGCGCCCTGCGGTACAGGAGAAAATGACGGCGACGAAGGGGCACCAGGCGAAGCCACGGGCGATGGCGAATACGCTGGACGGCTTGCAGGTCCCTCGCCCGCCGGAGATTGAGGAGCCGGAGCCGGCGGCATCTTCCCGCCGGGGTTCGGACGGATGATGGTCCGCTCACCCCGACCGAAAGGATTAACCGGCTTGTCCCTGTCGGTCATGGCCGCTCTTCCAGGATGGCCCAAAGGTACAACTCAAGCTCCGGCCAGTCGCCGGAAAAATGCATCCCGATCGAGGCCGCAGTGCTGAACTCGGGCCACAGCGGCGACTTGCGATCGAGGTAGAAATAAACGTGGTCTGTGATGGCTCGGATGTGCGGTGGCGGCGTCGGCAGATGCACCAAGGTCAAACCCGGCAGGTTTGCGTGCACGATCTCGGTCATTTTGGTATTGGGCCCGACCTTGAACAGGTGCGGGAATTCGTTCTGAATCTCCACCAGTGGCCGCCGCGCGGCGACCTCCAGCACGAGGGTCGCATTTCGGAACAACGCGCGATCGCGGATCGGCGATACGAATGCGTTCTGGGCGCGTTCGATGATCTCCAGACGGATCGCCCGCCTGCCCAGCCGCGCGCTCAGGAAATCCTGGATGTCGCGCACCAGCGGCGTGAAGACGTATTCGAGGTTGTCGTGATCATATGCCGGGTAGTCCCGCGCGCGTCGTTCGGTCGTCGCGAAGGTCGCAAGCTCACCAGCAAACCTCAGTAGCTCTTCGTACAGCCGCTCGGGATGTACGCTGCCGGACCGCTTGAAATGAGTCAGTACGGGAATGGTCCGGTTCAGAACCTGCAGCACCAGGTAATCGACGCTCTGCAAACCGCCGCCGGACGAAGGATCGACCGCGTAGCGTGCAAGCTCGTCGAGTTTGGTCTCAACCCAGCCAATGATGCGATTGAGCCAGCCATCGACGACCGGATGTGCGGCGCAGACCAGCATCGGCGGCACAAACTTGTCGTCGAACAGGATATTCTTGTCGCGTACCTCGAGGATGCGGGCGATCCCGAGACCCATGTATCCCGGCTTGCTGGTCTTGCGTAGCTCGAACGACAGCCGCGGATAAACAATGTCGATCTCTTCCTCGATGCGCAGCGCCGAGGTCGAATCGATAAACGTTTCGGAAGTCCGAACGTAACGACTGGCGCTGTCGGTGCGATCCTCATCCACCTCCCGCGTATTGGGCGCCGCGACCGGCATCATCAGCCAGACGATCTGGCCTGCGGCCGAATCCGGCACTTCGATGGCTTCCGGGATCGGACTGTCAGCAGGGATATCGAACGGCGTTCCATCAGGCATGACGCCGGTCGCACTGCGCACGGCGAATTTGCTCTGTTGAGTAAGGTCGTTGTCGATCTCGAGCTGGGCAAAGCCCCACGGGTACGGTGTTGTGTAACGAACGCGCTTTTCCAGCAGATGCTCGAGATAGCGATCGTTCTGCTGCAGATGATGCGGCCGCAGAAACAGACCTTCCGACCAGAAAACTTTGCTGTACCAGGACATTCCTGCATCCACTTGGCAATGATCGGCGACGGCATCGTCACCGACAGTTCACTTTGACCCCGACTTGTCTGCGCGGTCGTAATATTCAGAGAAATGCAGCATGAAGGTATCGATCGGCGCGCTTTCGTCGCGACCGAGATGCGCCTTCCAGCGCGTCAGGAATTCATCCCACAACTTACTCTTATTCGAGCCGAAAAAGGATCTTGCGCCGCGCTGAAGCTCGAGCTCGCGCACCATTAGCGTCGGATCGATACTGGCGATCAGCCCGCTGACGGCATGCTGCATTGCCGCATAGGTCTTCAATTGATGGGATTTGAGATCCTTGAAGCCCTGCGCGAAGGCATGCGGCGCATCGAGGTAACTGCGCGTCGGCGGCCCGAACAGGATACGCATCGCGTCTTCCGCGGTCGGCGAGAACTTCAACGGATTGTTCTCGATGGCCTGGATGGTGGTTTGACTGGTGCTGCGCGTCAGCTGCTTGGCCTGGGTCCGCGCCTGCAGCAGAGCCATCAAGTTTTCCACGGTCATGCGCAGGATGATGCCCAGCTGCTCCGCGAGTTCGGCCTCGGTCTTGTCGGCAAAGAAATTGTCCGGCAGTCCCGCAGCACGTGCCACCAGGCGCGCAAACTCGGGATTGCCGATCGACGCGGCCGTGGCCGGTGCCGGCTCGACCATCTGCGGCCGCGGCGCTCCCGCATGCCCTGCCGGTGGCGGCGCCGGCGGTGGCGAGGCAGCCGCTTCATCATCGGCCCAGACCGATGGTCGGCGCGGCGTCGGCATCGCGTGCAGCACGTCGACCGGCGGTTTGGGCATGGCGGCGGGACCGGCTGCCCAGCTCATGTCGTCGCGCAGGGGCGACTCCCGTGGAAGCATCTGCGGCGAATGCCGGACGGGGTCGACGCCCGCCGGCGGAACGCTCGCCGCCCAGTCCAGGAATTCCGCATTGACCGGCCGCGCTGCTTCGCGCGGCTTTCTCAACTGCTGGGGGTCGATTGGCGGCGGCACGTCGCGACCGGGAGCCCACAGTTCCTGGTAATCGGCGTGCTGCTGCGCGGGCGGAGCTTGCTGCTGCGCGCCATGGCTCGGAGTGCCCTCGGCACGCTCGTCCAGGTCCAGCGAAACGCCAATGACATAGTGGCCGATGACGAGCCGATCGCCATTGCGCAGCCGATGCGCTCCCCGTATGCGCTGGTCGGCCCCATTGAGAAACGTGCCGTTGGTCGAGACGTCGTGCAACCAATAGCCGCCGTCGCGAAAATGGACCTCGCAATGCTTCCCCGAAATCATCCGAGACGGATCGGGCAATGTCCAATCGAGATGACGATCGCGGCCTATATCGACCGAGCGCCTTCCGGTGACCGTAAATGACACAGGTCCGCCATCGGGGAGGTTGGGCTCGTTCTCGATGTTGAAGCGAAGCACCATCACATCGTCTCGTCAGCGCAGAGGGCGCGGTTCGCCGCGTGCCAACTGAATACCATCCTCCAGGCAGGCCGTCATTATCCGGTCCCTGGACTCGCGGGTGAGCCGGCAAAGTCCGATCAAAAGAGCTGCGCGAACCGCCCGCGCCGTCTGATCTGGCTTGGCTTCGACCGGGGCAAATTCCGCTGGGACCACGCTTCCGCCAGACCAGCCCGCCGCCAGCGCCAGCCAAGTCGCCGGCTGCTCGGGATCGTTGGCATTGCCGACCGCCAACGCCTTGTTACGCGATTGCTCGTCTGGCTGGCGGACCCAGGTCTCCGCAAAGCCGAGCGACCTGCCTTCGTTGCCGTCGAAATGGTCGAACATCTGGCGCAACGAGCGACATCCCCAAGCGACGGCCACGCGCCTGGCGAGCAGATACGCGCAGAAGGATACAGCCTGGTGCCAGTTGCCTGCATCAGCGGCCTCCTGCAGGAAATCCAGCGACAACTTGTCCGCGGAGGCTTTGCCGACGTCGTAGCGCGCCAGCGGATAGGCTTCGAACAGATCGCGGACTGTGCTGAACCGAACCTGACCCATGGCCGTCAGCCGACAATGGTTGGTGTGCCGTGGGCAACCAACGGGCCGCCGGCCGCGAGTGCCATGGCGGCCTGCGCGGTCATGGTGATGGTCGGGGCGTTGATGACGATTCCGGCGGGAGTCAGGATGATCTGGCTGGGACCAACCTGGAGGGTGATGTTGACATTGGCCATGAGCGTGATGCTCAGCCCTGCATTGACGGACTGATCCATCGCCAGCTTGATGTGCTGACCACCCAATTCGATATCAAGCTTGTCATTGCCGTTCTTGAGTGTGGTCTTGCGGGTATCGCCGCCGAACGCGGCTTCACCGATGGTCCTGGTCTCGGTGTCGCGGACCGTTACGTCGTGGTCCTTTTCGGCGTGCAGGGTGATCTTCTCGGACCCTTTCTTGTCCTCGAAGTTCCATTCGTTATAACCGCCTCCTCCCTTGGTCGAGTCGGACTTCAATCCCGCAATCGTCTTCTTGGACGGCAGATCGTAGGGCAGCTTGTATTCATCGTTATACACCGTGCCGATCACCAACGGCCGGTCGGGGTCTCCTTCCAGGAATTCCACGACGACTTCCTGCCCGACGCGCGGGATGATCTGACCGCCCCAGCGCTTGCCGGACCAGACTTGGGCCACGCGCAACCGGCACGACCGCTTCTTCTTTCGATCCCAGAAAAAGCGAACATAGATTTCGCCCAGCGACTCGACGTCGATTTCCTCGCTCGAATTGTCGTCCTTGGTGACGACCTTGGCCGTCTGGATACCATTGATCCTCGGCTTCGGCGTCATCATGGGGGATCGAAACGGCCGATCGCTTGGCAGAAATTCGAAGCTGCCGAAGTAGACGTGCTGTCCGCCGTCGCCGGGACCGCCAGTGCGATAGGACTCGATGGAAAACGAGTGAGCTGCTCGTACGACGAGATATTCAACGTTCTGCGAGTCTTTCGAGTGCTTCTCGAGCTTGGTTAGTCCGCCGGGGAACAGGCTGACGGCGTCGCCGTTGCCGCGGCGGCGCCGATCCATCGCCTGCTCGGCCTGGAGTTGAATCTTGGCGTATCGCTCGCCGTCGGATTTCTCCTTGAACTTGCCGGGATAGTCGTAGACCTCCATCTCGGATCGTGTGTAGTGCTCGGAGCCCTTGGCGTCGCTGATCATCTGCGCGTTGGGTTTCTGGTAGTTGTAGTCGTTAAGCTCGAACTTGCCGGTGCGAAACCGGCGCTCGGAAACCCACTCATAAATATGCTGCTCCTCGCGACGGTCGGATCCGGTCAGCGGGATATAGGGTATCTTTGCGAGACCGTTGATTGGGCTGTGCGAGGACTTGGAGTCAGCCAGCACCAGCGTGTGCTTGCCACCCTCATGCTTGAAGAAGTAGTAGATGCCGTGCTGTTCCATCAGCCGGCACACGAAATCCAGATCGGTCTCGCGATACTGAACGCAATACTCGAGCTTCGGACATGAGCCCTCTTCGGTAAGCTTGGACTCATAATCCGTGAAGCCGCGCTCGTTGAAGACGTCCTTGATGATGTCGGGCGCCTTCTTGTCCTGAAAAATCCTGCAATCGGTGGTGCGCGACAGCAGCCATAACCAGGGCCTCAGCACGATCCGGTAGCTGAAATAGTCGTTCTTGACCCCGAGCCATTGCGCTTCCGTGAGGATGCCGCTGAACTCGCGCTCCTTCCCGTGCAATTTGATGGTGAGCGTGCACTGCTGGCCGATTGCGCGATCGAAGTCGAGATCGGCGTCCTCGCTGAGGCACTCGATACGATATTCGAACAGTTCACTCAGACCTTCAGAGGCCTCGAACCTGACAAAAACCAGAACGTCCTTGCCAAGGGGGGTCTTGAGCTCGCAAAGGCGGGTATCCTGGGTAAGCTGGCCCATGTGGGCGTTAAACTCCTTCGTTGACCGCACGATCCGCGCAACCGGCGCATCAGGTCGTCAAGCACGAAACAACCGAATCCGAGCCAGCCATCGGTGGGATGACCGACAAGTCCGCCCGGTGTCGCCCTCTCCTGACGCGCCAAAGGACGCGCCCGATGGAACCATCCCGGCACTCTTGTAGTCGGCTCCAAGAGCTTGTTGGTTCACGCGAAACGGTCGTGGCCGCCGGGAATGAACCGAGGTCATCGTTGATCTGACCTAACAGACAATAGGATCATGATCCCCGCCTGATCCGCCACATGTGACGGACTTGGCAAAAGGGGGCCAGGGCCCCGCAGACGGACCATCTTTGCATGCTCGATGTCACATCCCTGACCCAGCCCATAGCCCCGGACGATCCCTGCGGGCCTGACCTCGATGCGACCGGGGATGTCCAGTACCTGAACTTCTTCGCAGGTGCGGAATCGCTGCTGCCGATGTCGTATTTCGAGGTCGTCAACGCCAACGGAGAGCGCGGACGCTTCGACCCGAAGGCCATCGATATTGCCGGCCAGTTCGCCGCCGCGCAGCCCCTCCTGGCACGCACCCGCGATCTGCGGCTGACCATGCTGCTCGCCAAATTCTCCATCCTGAACCGCGATCTCGACGGCTTTCTCAGCTGCCTGAAGGCGACCACCTTGCTGCTCCGCGAACAATGGGAAGCGGTTCACCCGAGGGGCGAGGACGGCGACTATGCCTTTCGCGCCGTCACCGTCGAGGCGATCGACGTGTTTCCGACGGTGATCAACCCGCTCCAATTCCTCCCCCTGATCGAAAATCGCAGGCATGGCAGCCTCAACTACCGTGCCTATCAGATTGCCAAGGGCGAAATTCCCGCCGCTGACGCTGACGTCGACGCGCCTGACCTCGGAACCATCGAGCGCATCATCGGCGAGACCGACCTCGACACCCTCAAATCGTTGAGCGCCCGCTGTTCCGCGGTCGCGGCCGAGATTGCCGGCATCAAATCGGCTTGGCACGAAAAGTTGAACTCGGGGCAACCCGTCAGTCTCGACAGGCTTGCGGGTGTCGCGAATGGCATGGCCAACTGGCTCGCGGGCCTGGTCACAGCACGCGATCCAACCGCAGTTGCTCCATCTCCGGACGAAACTGCTCAAGACAACCAGCAGCTTCCCATTGAAATGGCCGGCGCAGTGACCTCACCGGGCCGGGCATCCGCGGCGCTGGCGGCAGCCGCCGACTATTTCGCTCGGAAGGAACCGTCGAGCCCGGCGCTCTTGCTGGTGCGGCAGGCGCAGGACATGGTTGGCAAATCGTTTATCGAAGTGATGCGGATGCTGATGCCCGCTCACGTCGAGAGCGCTGCCATCAATATCGGACGTGACAAGGTTTTCGACCTGCCGATCGAGCGCATGGCGGAATTCGCCACATCGCTCCCAGCTGCGGAAGAAAATGACCCTCAAGATACTGTTTTTGCGGCAGAAAACAGAGCGCAGGCGTTGGATTTGCTGACCAAGGTTGCGTCTTTCTTCCGCGCCGCGGAGCCGTCCAGCCCGATCCCGTTTCTGGTCGATCGCGCGCGCGAACTCGCACAACGAGATTTCCTCAGCCTGCTGAGTGACGTCCTGCCCGAGGGCGCTCTGAAGGCGATCGATAAATCGAATTGAACCCGCCTTCCGTTCGACGGGACTAAGAGAAGGAAGCTCCGCTGACGAAAGACCGAGGCACTTCCCGAGCCTGCGTCGCGCAAGTCGGCTTCCGCACAGATTTTGTGAAGAGGGCAACCCAATGGCAACCGACAGCGGACAAAAGTTCATTCGCCGAAACCGCGCACCGCGCGTGCACATCACTTACGAAGATCCCTACGACGCCGAGCGGCTGATCGAGCTGCCGTTTGTCATGGGCGTCCTGTCCGATCTTTCCGGCAACAACCCCGGCGTCGAGAAGGCGAAGGTCGAGGAGCGCAAGTTCCTCGAGTTCGACATGGACAATTTCGATAACCGCATGGCGGCGATCCAGCCCGGCGTGACGGCACGTGTCGCCAATCGTCTTAGCGACGGGTCTGACGAAAAGATCTCCGTCAACCTGAGCTTCAACAAGATGTCCGACTTCACGCCGGTGGCGGTCGCCCGCCAGGTACCGGCTACGGCCAAGCTGCTCGAGGCGCGCGAACAACTCGCCAACCTGCTCCGCTACATGGATGGCAAGGTGGGCGCCGAGGATCAGCTGAAGAAACTCCTCGCCGATCCTCAACTGATGGCCGCACTGCGCGAGCGCGCGACCAGCCAGTCAACCGAAGCCGACACCAACAGCTAACGGAAGGGATGGGGACCATGGCAAAAGAAGCAACTCACAAAGAGACCACCACCCAGGTCAAGACCGTCGAAGCTGACGAGTTTGCTGCCCTGCTGAAGCAAAGCTTCAAGCCGCGCACCGAACGTGCGGCGACCGAAGTCGAGAACGCGGTGTCCACGCTCGTTCAAGAGGCGCTGAAGGACACCAGCGTCATCAAGTCGGACGTGCTCGACACCATCGAGGAGATGATCGCGCGGATCGATCAGAAGCTGACCGCGCAGATGAACGAGATCCTGCACGCACCCGAATTCCAGGCGATCGAGAGTGCCTGGCGCGGTCTCCACTACCTCGTCTTCAATTCCGAGACCGACGCCAACCTCAAGATCCGGGTGATGAACGTCTCCAAGACCGAGCTGTATCGGAACCTGCGGCTTTATCCCGATGCGCGCTGGGACCAGAGCCCGCTGTTCAAGCAGATCTATGAATACGAGTTCGGACAGTTGGGTGGCGAGCCATTCGGCTGCCTGATCGGCGACTACTATTTCAGCCACCTCCCCACCGACGTGCAGTTGATGCGCGATCTCAGCAAGATCGCCGGCGCAGCACACGCTCCGTTCTTCGCAGGCGCCGAGCCGACCCTGATGGGAATGGATTCATGGACTGAGCTGTCGAACCCTCGCGACATCGGCAAGGTTTTCGACACGCCGGAGTATGCGGCCTGGAAGGGACTGCGCGACCAGGACGACTCGCGCTATCTCGGCTTGTGCATGCCCCGAGTGCTGGGCCGCCTCCCTTACGGCGCGAAATCGGAGCCGGTGGAAGAATTCGCCTTCGAAGAGGAGACCGACGGGCATACCGGGGACAAATACGGCTGGATCAATGCGTCCTACGCGATGGCTGTCAACATCAATCGCGCTTTCAAGGAGTTCGGTTGGTGCACGCGCATTCGCGGCGTCCAGTCCGGCGGCGAGGTGATCAATCTGCCCACACACACCTTCCCGACTGACGACGGCGGGGTGGACCTGAAATGCCCGACCGAGATTGCCATCAGTGACCGTCGTGAACACGAACTTGCAAAATCGGGGCTGATTCCGCTGATCCATCGCAAGAACACCGACAAGGCAGCGTTCATCGGTGCCCAGTCGCTCTACAAGCCGAAGAAATACTTCGGCGAGAAGGGTGTGGACGCAACCGCATCCGACAACCTGTCGTCACGTCTACCTTACATGTTCGCCGTGTCCCGCTTTGCGCACTACCTGAAATGCATGGTTCGCGACAAGATCGGATCCATGAAGGAGAAGGATGAGCTGACGGTGTGGCTGCAGACCTGGATCAACGAGTACGTTGATGCCAACCCAGCCCTGTCGTCAGAGGCGCAGAAAGCGCGCAAGCCGCTGGCCGCTGCGAAAGTCGAGGTCATAGCAAACGAGGAGAACCCGGGATACTACAACGCACGCTTCTTCCTCCGTCCACATTTTCAATTGGAAGCGATGGACGTCGGTCTCAGCCTTGTTTCGCGCCTGCCAGGCCCGAGCTCCTGACGCCGCGTTATCGCAACCGTCACTCTTCCAAGGCTTTTTGAAAGGACTATTCTATGGCTGTCGACATCTTTCTGAAACTCGATCCGATCAAGGGCGAGTCGCTCGACGACAAACACAAGGACGAGATCGACATCTTGAGTTGGTCGTTTGGCGAGAGCCAAAGCGGCACCTTCCACAGCGGCTCGGGCGGCGGCGCCGGCAAGGTCAACATGCAGGATCTCCACTTCACGCACTTCGTTGACAAAGCGACGCCCGAACTCTTCAAGGTCTGCGCCAACGGCAAGCACATCGATACCGCGATCCTCACTGTCCGAAAGGCCGGTGAAAATCCGCTGGAATATCTCAAGATCGAGATGAAGCACGTCCTGGTCGCCAGCGTATCGACCGGCGGATCGCATGGCGAAGATCGTCTCACCGAAAACGTGAGCTTGAACTTCGCGAAGGTGAAGATGATCTACAAGACCCAGACGGAAAAGGGCGGCGCCGGCGCATCGCCGACCTTCGGCTGGGACGTTCCGGCCAACAAGGAATGGGCCTGATCGCAAGCTTCCTGCTCGGCGCCGGCTGCCAATAGTGGCAATCGGCGCCGGCGGTATGGGGACCGTCGATGACCGTTACGCCAAAGAAGGACCGGCTTTCTCCTCCGTTGATGCTGGCCTTTCGCGCGGCCCACGAGGCTCGTGATTCGCGCAGGAAGATCGAGCTGCGCGATCAGTTCGGCGAGCGCGTCATAGCGGGGCGGCGCAGTGTCGGCCGTTTCCCGATCTCCGAAACGTTGCTGAGGCGAGAGGTCTCGCATGATCTCGAAACTCTTCTCAATACAATTGCTCTCGAATCGACCCTGGACTTGACAGGCCGCGACTGTGTCCGGACCTCGATCCTGAACTACGGCTTTCCCGATATCGCAAACCGGTCGATCGACGATGTGACGGACGAAGAGCTCAGCGATGCCCTGCGCACGTCGCTCACGACCTATGAACCCAGGCTCGACCGCAAATCCATCCGGGTCCGGCGCGATACCTCGGTCGGCCCCGAGCAGCTCAAGCTTCGCTTCATCGTGCACACCGACCTGAAGTGCGAGCCGCTCAACGTGCCCGTGGAATTCGTCGCCGACGTCGATCTCGACAGCGGCGATATACAGATCAATCGAATGTAGCATGAATCGCGAGTTCCTCGACTTCTACAACCGTGAACTGTCGCTGCTGTACGAGCATGCGGAAGACTTTGCCGAGGAATATCCTGGCATCGCGGAGCGCCTCGGCGGCCTGATCCGCGATCGCTCAGATCCAATGATTTCGGGCCTGCTCGAAGGCGCCGCGTTCCTTGCTGCTCGCGTTCAGCTCAAGCTCAAGCACGAATTTCCGGAGTTCACGGCAAACCTGCTCGAACAGCTGGTTCCGAACTATCTCGCGCCAACTCCGTCCGCCATGCTGGTCAAGGCACAGCCGACCTATGCCGATCCGGCATTGCGCGACGGCAGGAAAATCGCGCGGGGCGCCTACTTCGATGCGAGCTACCGCGAAAGGGAACGGAGCCTTGCCTGCCGTTTCCGGCTCTGCCGCGATATCGTGCTTTGGCCGTTTGACGTCACTGGCGCCGAATATTTTGCGACCGCGGGCGCATTGCAGGCCCTCGGGATTCCAGTTGGCGGAGAGGTCATCGCTGGGCTCCGGCTCTCCTTGACCCACCGTACCGCCGCACGGCTCGACGAAGAGCCGGCGGACGCGGAAGCTCGCAGCAAACCAGAGACCTGGTTCGCCGGCTGCCGCGCCAGCGAGCTGCCCATCTATCTGACCGGCGCCGAGTCAGACGCTATCGCACTTTACGAACAATTGACCTCGAACTGCGTCGGCCTCTATTTTCGTTATCTCGACGATTTCGGCGATCCGGTCGTCATCCGGGCTCCGAACGACTGTGTGCAGCAAGTCGGCTTCAGCGAGAACGAATCCCTGTTTCCGAACGACAACCGGGTCTTTCGCGGCTCGGAGTTGTTGCGGGAGTATTTCGTATTTCCGCGCAAGTTCCTTGGTGTCAATCTGACGGGACTTCGCGCCGTGATGCCGCGGTTGCGCAGCAAGTCAATCGATATCGTCTTCGCGTTCGATGAGCACAACTCACGGCTTGCCGCCTCTGTCCGGGCGGAGACTTTCAGTCTCTACACCGCCCCGGCAATCAACCTGTTCGAGAAAACCAGCGATCGCATCCCGGTCAAATCGAATACCCACGAATACCACGTGGTGCCCGACCGAAGCCGCTATCTCGAATACGAGCCGCACCAGGTGCTGGAGGTTTACGCGCACTTTCCGGCAGAAAAGGACAAGCGGCACGTGCGTCCGCTGTACTCCGCCGCCGTCGATCGGACAGCCGGATCGGTCGAGGGACTTTATTTTACCGTTCGTCGGCTACCGCGGCGCCGCACCGTCGAAGAGAAGACCTATGGCGCGTCCTCCGACTACACCGGGACGGACATGTTCCTTTCGCTGCTCGAGCCCGGCGACCTGAGCGGCGACGGATCCGCCGCCGAGCTGAGCGTCCGGGCGTTGTGCTCCAACCGGCATCTCACGGAACATCTGCCGGTCGGCCAGGGCGGAGCCGACTTTCGCCTGTTGGATGACACCTCGCTCGAGCTGATGTGCATAGCCGGTCCCACCCGGCCACGCGAACCGGTGGTGGCGCAGTTGCGCAGTCGCAGTGAAATCGCCAATAGCGGCGTTGTCAGTTGGCGCCTGATCAACATGCTGAGTCTGAACTATCTCGGCCTCGTGGAACGCAGCGGCGGCAAGAACGCCGGAGCACTGCGGGAGATGCTGTCATTGTTCGCCGACCAGTTCGACGACGCTACGGAACGCAAGATTCGCGGCGTGCGCAGCGTCGAGAGCAGGCCCGTGGTGCGGCGGGTGCGTGAGCGTACCGGCAGTGGCGCAGCGCGCGGCCTGGAGATCACCGTCACGCTCGACGAGAAGGCATTCGAAGGCAGTGGCGTGTTCCTGCTCGGGGCTGTGCTGGAACGCTTCTTCGCCGAATATTCGGGCTTCAACACCTTCACCCAAACCGTCATCTCGACTTCGGAACGCGGCGAGATCATGCGCTGGCCGGCCCGCATGGGCACCCGGAGGCCGCTGTGACGCTGATCGACCAGATGAAGGCCGAGCCCTGGCGGTTCGATTTCTTCCAGACGCTCCGCCAGCTCGAGCGATCCAATCCGGATCGGCCGCGGATCGGTGACAGTGCCGCGCGTCGCGAGGAATTTGTTGACCTCGGTCAAACCCCCTATCTGGAATTTCCCGCTTCCAATCTGAGCTCGGTCGACGACCGCGATGGCAGGCTCAGGATCCTGGTCAAATTCCTCGGTCTGCTCGGACCGCAAGGCGCACTGCCGCTGGCCACCACCGATGAGAGCCTCGGCTGGCAGTTGATGCGAGACGACGCTTTTCCGCGCTTTCTCGACCTTCTCAATGGACGCTTTCTGCAATTGTTCTTTCGTGCCTGGGCGGACGCACGGCCGATCGCGCAGCATGACAGGCCATCGGATGACCGCTTCATCGCCTATGTCGGCTCCTTTGCCGGCCTCGGCTCCGATATCTTTGCCAATCGAGACACGGTACCGGACATGGCGAAGCTCAGCTTCGCTGGACTGGTCTCACCCAGGGCGAAATCCGCGTCACGACTGGCCCGGCTGCTGCAGGGGCTGTTCGATGTCAGGGTCGAGATCGACGAATTTGTTGGCACCTGGCTCCCATTCGATCCGAGCCATTGCAGCCGCCTCGGCGCGGCGCACGCCAAGCTCGGCCACGACGCGCTTCTGGGCTCGCGGGTGTTCAGTGTCGAAGACAAGATCAGGGTTCGCGTTTTCGTGAAGGATTTTGCTCAATACGAGCAGTTCCTGCCCACCGAAGTGCCTAACCTGTCCGAGCCGCTGGCTGACGCGGTCTACTTCTATATCGGCGACGAACTCGAGTGGGAGGTGGAACTCGCCATTCCGGCGGGAGCGGTCGTCCCGATGAAGCTGGGACAGAGCGGACGCCTCGGGTGGACCAGCTGGGTTTCACCCAACTGGGCCTCGACCGAGGAATATCGCCGCGATGCTCGCTTTCACCTTGCCGAGCGTCTGAGAGCCCGGCGAAGCGCCGCGACAGACGCCCCGCCGATTTGAACCAATGCACCGGTCCGATTGTCCTAACATCATGGAATGCGCGCTAATTTCCACGATGAGCCGGGACATCGCCGGGGGAATTGAGCAGGAGGCCCCACCGTGACCGACATCAGCCTTGAGGCCGTGACTGGAAAACTGAACCGCGCTGGCTACGATGCCTTCATACAAGCCCTGCGCCACGCAAAAAGCGCGAGCAACCGCAACATCGAGCTCGCACACTGGCTGTTTCACATCCTGCAGCAGGAAAGGACGGACCTCAGCCTCGCGGTGGATCACTACAAGCTCGACCGCGCGCGGCTTCTGTCGGACCTCGCAGGCGTCATCAACGGCTTCCGCAAGAACGAAACCGACATGCCCGGGGTCGCCAATTCGGTCATCGATATTCTCGACCGGGGCTGGCACTACGCCACGCTGTTCTTTGGCGAGACCCAGATCCGCACAGGCCATCTCCTGGTCGCCGGACTGAAATCGAATGAGATCCGTCGTGCGCTCAACAACATCTCGCAGGAATTCGCCAAGATAAACGTAGACGCATTGGCTGCGGAGCACCGCGCTGTCTGGGCAGGCTCCGAGGAAGAGACCATGCGTCCGATGGACGGCTCCGGATTGGCCGGTGCCGGCACTGACGGCGCGGACCGGGCAAGTCCCAAAGGAACAACACCACTCGACCGGTTCTCCCAGGATCTCACCGCCAAGGCCAAGTCGGGCCAGATGGACCCGATCCTCGGTCGAGACGACGAGATCCGCCAATTGATCGACGTGTTGATGCGCCGGCGGCAAAACAATCCAATTCTCACCGGCGAAGCCGGCGTCGGCAAGACCGCCGTGGTCGAGGGTTTTGCGCAGCGCATTGCCGCTGGCGAAGTGCCGCCGCCACTGCGCAACGTCAGGCTCTGCGCGCTCGACATCGGCCTGATGCAGGCCGGCGCCTCGATGAAGGGCGAGTTCGAGCAGCGCCTGCGCTCGGTGATCGACGAGGTACAGAATTCCCCTACCCCCATCATCCTGTTCATCGACGAAGCCCACACGCTGATCGGCGCTGGTGGCGCGGCCGGCACCGGTGACGCGGCCAATCTCCTTAAGCCTCCCCTCGCCCGCGGCACGCTGCGTACGATCGCCGCCACCACCTGGGCAGAGTATCGCCAGTACATCGAGAAGGACCCCGCACTCACACGGCGCTTCCAGCCGATCCAGGTCGATGAGCCGGATGTCGCGACCTGCTGCATCATGCTGCGCGGCCTCCTCGGCCCGATGGAGAAGCATCATGGCGTTCGCATTTCGGACGCCGCGATCGTGACCGCGGTCAACCTGTCGCATCGCTACATTCCATCCCGACAGCTGCCGGACAAGGCGGTCAGCCTGCTGGACACAGCCTCGGCACGGGTAGCCATCAGCCAGAGCGCAACGCCGGCCCTGATCGAGGACGCTCGCGTCGCAATAGCGGCGCGCGAGGCCGAACGATCGGCGCTGGTCAGCGACGACGATCTCGGGGACGAGAACAGCGAGCGCATTACGGCAATCGACGGCGACATAGCGGCGCTGAAGGACAAGCTGACCGGCCTGGAGGCCGATTGGGCCAAGGAACAGGAGCTCGTCAAGGACATCCGCAGCATCCGCGAAATCCTCTCCGGGAGCGGAGACGAAGATCGGGCCACGAAACGCGTGGAGTTACGCGGCAAGTTTGAGACCCTGGAGGGCATCAATCCGGAAAAGCGGATGATCTATGCCCATGTGGACCAGCAGTCGGTGGCCTCTGTCGTGTCTGACTGGACTGGTATCCCGACCGGCAGAATGATGCGCGACGAAATCGAGACCGTCCTGAAGCTGCCCGAAATCCTCAATCGCCGCGTGGTCGGCCAGTCCCATGGACTGACGATGATTGCCAAGAGAATCGAGACCAGCCGCGCCAAGTTGGACAACCCGTCCAAGCCGATTGGCGTTTTCATGCTGGCTGGACCGTCTGGGGTGGGCAAGACGGAAACTGCCCTTGCGCTTGCCGAAACCCTTTATGGCGGCGAGCAGAACATGATCACGATCAACATGTCGGAGTTCCAGGAAGCGCACACGGTCTCGACCTTGAAGGGAGCACCTCCGGGTTATGTCGGCTATGGTGAAGGCGGTCGGCTCACCGAAGCGGTCCGGCGCAAGCCCTACAGCGTTATCCTGCTCGACGAGGTGGAGAAGGCCCATCCCGACGTCCACGAGATTTTCTTCCAGGTGTTCGATAAGGGGGTCATGGAAGACGGTAACGGTCGGCGGATCGACTTCAAGAACACGTTGATCATTCTGACCACAAACGTCGGCACTGATCTCATCATGGGTCTGGCGCGCGATCCAAAGTATCGCAACGAGCCGGAAGAACTCGCCAGGCTGCTGCGGCCCGAATTACTGAAGGTGTTCCCTGCCGCGTTGCTTGGGCGCATTGTTTCGATCCCCTACTTTCCGCTTTCCGACGAGATGCTTGCCGGCATCGTCAGATTGCAGCTCGACCGGATCGGACAGCGCCTCCGCGATAATCACAAGGCTGCCTTCGGCTACGACGATGCAGTCGTCGAGCACATCGTATCCCGCTGCAACGATCCGGACTCCGGCGGGCGGATGATCGATAACATCATCACCAACACGCTGCTGCCCGAACTGTCGCGTGAGTTCCTCAGCAAGTCTCTCGCCAAGGAGGAAGTCAAGCAGACGCGGGTCTCGATCGTGAACGACAAGTTTGCATATTCGTGGAACTGACTGCGATGAACATCCAGACCGAGCACCGCCCGCCGACCACCGGTACGACGCCATACGATGAGGTGTATTATCCCGGGCATGTCTACGGACACACTCATCCGAACCATCTGGCGGCAATCGCAACGGTCTATGGCATGCAGCCGGCTCCAGTCGAGCGCTGCCGGGTTCTCGAACTCGGCTGCGGCGTTGGCGGCAACCTGTTGCCGATGGCCTTTCAATATCCGGACAGCGAGTTCATCGGTATCGACCTGAGCGGCGCCACCATCGAGCGCGGCCAACGAAATATCGCCGCATTAGGCTTGAGCAACATCAAGCTTCTGCATTGCGACATCATGGATGTCGACGCCGACTTCGGACAGTTCGACTACATCATCGCGCATGGCGTGTATTCATGGGTACCCCCGAACGTGCGCGAGAAGATGATGGCCATCTTCAAGCAGAACTTGGCACTCCAGGGGCTCTGCTACGTCAGCTATAACGCGCACCCGTTCTCGCATCTCCGCGACATGGTCCGCGACATGATGCGCTACCACACAAGGCACATCACCGGCATGAAGGAAAAAGTGGGACAAGCTCGCGCCATCGTGAAATTTCTCAGCGAAGGATCGAAGCCCAACTCGGTGCACGGTGCAGTCATGCGCGACCAGTGCAACCGCGTCCTCAAGGCTCCGGACGAACTGCTTTTTCACGACGATCTCGATCAGGGCGCGACGGCCTTCCTGTTGCACGAAGTCGTCGAAGACGCTGGACGGCACGGGCTGCAATATCTGAGCGACTCCGATTTCTCGCGACGCTATCTGGCCGGTTACAGCGAAGAGGTCCGCGCCACGCTGCAACGCTTTCCCGAAAGCGAATTCATGGCGCGCGATCAGTATCAGGACTTCATCGACGGCAACGGGTTTCGGCGTACGTTGCTCTGCCACGAGGGCATCTCCCTTGCCCGCAAGGTCGATCTCGACTTCATCACCCGGTTCTATCTGCTGAGTTCCACCAGCCCACGTCGCCCCGACGTCTGCCTGACCGACGAGTCCGAGATGGAATTTGAGACTCAGGACGGCAGCCGAATCACGGTGACCAAGCCGCTCCTGAAGGCTGCGCATCTTTGTCTCGGCCGGGCTTGGCCGCGCGCACTCTCATTCACTGAACTGCTCGATGGCGCCCGGACGCTGCTCGAGGGCCGGCAAACAGGCGATGACCAACTCATATTGACGGAAGCGCTATACATCCTGGCATGCAGCGGAGAGGTGTCCTTTCTGAAATCTCCACCCTTTCTCGTGAAGGAAGCCACAGAACGCCCGCAGGCGAGCCTGCTCGCCCGCAGACAAGCGCAGACCGGCCCGCTGGTCACCAATCTGCTCCACCAGACCGTACAGTTGGAGGACGACAAGACGCGCCAGTTCCTGCAGTTGCTCGACGGCTCTCGGACGATCGGGCAAATTGCGGCCGAAATGACTGAACTCTTCGGACCAACCATCCAGGTCAAACAACTGGATGACGCCGGGCAGCCCGCCGAGCCGTTGCTGCTCTCGACCCGAGACAGCGTTGACCGTTCACTGGCGACAGTCGGAAAGCTGGGTTTGCTGGTGGCCTGACGCTTTCACCGCGTCGACCTCGGTAAGGAACTGGCGGCAGCGGGCCGGCCCGCCAGTTTGTGGAGCGGACGCAGCCCCGTCCCCTCAGCCATCGTGGGTGTATTGTTGGCCGAGGAGCCATCCGGTGAGAATGCCGCCGGGTCCGCTGGCATAGACCGAATTAAAGCCCACACCGGCGCGCAGCATCCGCCATTCATGTTCGCCGACCCAGGGAATGCCGGGATCACCCTTCTGATATTGCGACAGCAGCGTTCGGGCGACCTCTGCGGCATTGGCGTAGATCGGGCCATTCGCCCAGCGGGGTCGCGGTAGGCCTGTCATGCGGCAATAAAGCGCAGTGCAGACATAGGCGGACGCCTCCTCCGCATTGGCGTCAAGGCCGGTGCGCAGCAGATCGTAAGCCGCATGCAAGGCCTCATGGACGATATAGGCTTCGTCCATCCGCCCCGTCGCCGACACGACCTCCAGCGTATTCGCCGCGACGACGGTACCATCCGCTCGTGTTCGCGCGACATCGTTATATTGTGCCGCAACACCTGCCGCGAGGTCCGTCGGAACTCCGACGCTGACCTGTCCCAACCGGATCGCGCGTGCGACATGATGGAACGTTTGCGGTGCAATCGTCACGTGGCTGCCACGGATCGGAAACCGGAAGCGCATGCGCGCGACCGCCGGGCCGTTGAGCACGTCTAGCACCCTGCTCCGAAGTGACATCAGATCGTCCTTGCTCTTTACATTGCTCCACGAATGGTGGTCGGCCTTTCCGGTTGGGAGGTTCAGTTGAACCCGGCTCCGTCCGGACCAGACCAATCAAAGACTGGCTTTGACTCGAAGGGCGGCCCCGTGACGACCACCGATCCGACCACGACCGACACGTACCGGAAGATCGCCGCGCGGCTAACCATGCTTCGGCCACAGATCGATCTGTCGAAATATTTCGCGGGGCCGAATCCCAATGTCCGCCTCTATGACGAAAAGGCCTATATCCGACGTCAATTGGAGAAGTATGGCGTGGCGGCCGCGACGAGCACGCTCGACGGCGTGACGTTCCTGCCGAAGGATTGGGAAGACCTGATCAAGGTGTTGCGGATTGCCAAGACGTCGGACGGATTCGACGCCTTCGCCGAAGGGAAAAGCCCGGAGAAACCGTCGCATTGGGCCCTCGATCTGTCGATGGCAGCGACAATCGGCACCGGATTTCGGGAGATCTGGCGCCCAAAGCTATCCGACCGGCCGCTCTCGACGCGAGACCTTCCGGGCCGGCACGGCTTCGGGCTTGGGCGCGGCCGAGGGCAATGGAGCGACGACTATAGTGCGCAGTTCGGCAAGGACCCGCAGCCGCAAGACATCACGTCGCTGCATTTCGCAGTAGCACCCGACCGGGTCAACGTTCACATCGACGAGACGGGCTTCGTGTTCGAGGGCGCAGACGGCGCCCTCACGGTCGGACCGAATTTCGGGCACCACGCCGTCAATGAACTGTTCTGGAAGAGCAACCCTCACCTGCCGCGTTGGGCGATCGATCACATCGACCTGATCCTGCCGAACAGCGCCAACGATTTTTCGCGATTTGGCGTTTCGCTCGACATATTTCAACGAAAGAACTTTCGCGTTACGGTCACCGGGTCCTGCGGAATTTTCGGCGGATTCGAATGCTCGGGAACGTTGAGCGTCAGTGGGACGCACGATCTGCTGGGCTCCAAGCCGAGAGGCGAGCGCTGACGTTCCGCCACTGATGACGACCACATTGCTGGTGATCAGTCATGCCGCAATTGAAAGACAAAGTCGGTCGGTTTGCCGCGACGGGTCGCAGCTGCCAGAACTGGAAGCAAGACCAGGAGCTGGTCATTTCGCTGCTCAACAAGATCGCCATTTCCGACGGAGGCGCCGAGACCACGCTCAAACCGCAAATTGTCGTGACCGGTCACGCCAGCGACAGCCTCTACAGCTCGATTCTGTATTTCCAGCAGAAAAACTTCCCGGGCACGCCCGACGGCTATATTCGGCCTGGCGGGCCAACGTTCAGCCGGCTCGTTGACCTCGCGACAAAGGCGGCCGCCAAGCCTTCCCCTCCAAAGGGTCAATGGGATGCGATTTCTACGCCATCCGTCGATGCCGCGCTTCGCAAGGGCTTGCTCGACGATTCCAAGCTGGATTACGCGGAAGTGGTCGATATCATCAGGGCGACCGTCGCGGACGGCACGGTCACTTCATTCGAGCTGGACGACCTGACCACCATTGCGAGCACCTCCAGAACGCTCTCTCCGACTTCGAAAAAGCTCATCACGCTCTTCGTCGGCGACGAAAAGAAGAAGTGGCTTGGAGTTGGACCGTATGACCTCAATTCGGATCAAAAGAAGCTCGCCGCGGAGATGGTCTGTGATTTCCTCAAGAATACGAGGACCACATTCTTTCCGAAGCTCGACCCGCACCGCGTCGGGATCGGGATTCTCAGGCGCATTGCGAAGCCGAGCCTGATCGATCAGGATCAGGCAAGCATGTGTGGTCCATCCGCGCTGATGTTCAGCTACGCGTCCGACAAGCCGGGGCAGTATGCGCGGTTCGCCATCGACCTGTATCAGAAGGGGCAGGCGAGCCTCGGCCGCCTGCTGATCAAGCCGGGAAAGGACGTGAAGAACTACACGCCGCCCTACTCGCTGGATCACGTCGATTGGCTGACATGCGCCTCCATCCGCGACTCCGAAAATTGGTTCCTCGATTTTGACGACACCGGCAGAATAAGCGATGTCGCGGGGATCACGCTGCCGAGTGAAATGGAGCAATGGTTCCGCAAGGCGGGATACCGGGACGTGCGCGAGGAGACCAATCTGAAATTCAGCAAGGGCATCGACAGCGTCAACGAAGCCAACGCCCTGCTCGCCGGCGGATATCGCGTATGCCTTTTCATAAGCGCCAACATGATCGAGTATGACGACCAGTCGGATGAAGGCTCCGTGTTGACGAGGCACTGGGTCGTCTTGCGTGACAGGATACAAGTGTCGAACGGAAACGTGACGACGACGATCTTCACATGGGGCAAGGGAGATTACGCGATCCCGCATCCGGGCAAGGGCGGCGCTCAGAAGCCCCTCTCCATTGGGGACTTTGTTATGAATTATTACGGGTACGTCGCTGCCAAACCGTAACTGGCCCTCGCCGGTATCCGCGGTCTGCCGAGACGAGTCCCTCGGTCGTCCCGGCTTCTACAGGTGACATCGGGATCGCCGCGCAGCGCGGCGTCAGGCTTGCGGATCGACGGCCTTGGTCGACAGCTTCCGGCCCGCGTGACCAGCCAATCGCCCCATGCAAGTGGGGATCAGTCTTGCCGGGATCAGGAAGGGCGTTCTCGCAGCGTAGGCGTCATATTCGGGGAAAGCCAGCCGGAGAATCCGCTCTTCGTTGATCATGCGCCGGCATTGAATCGTCACAACCACAATCGCGATGAGCGCGGCGAGCGGTGAAAGCACCTGGAGTGTCACGCCGATCAGGGCAACCATCTCACAGAGGTAGAGGGGATGGCGGACGATTCGGTAAGGCCCGTTCGTCACAAGGCGCCTTGCCTCGGCCAGAATGCTGAAGGATTTGCCCAACCAGCGAAGGACCACAATACACAGTGAGGTCGCCACCAGGATCAGTGCCGTGGACAGGATCGACCAGATTGGACCGAGCTCCGCCTTTGGAAGGAACGCGAGCGCGATGCTTAGGAAAGTGCCCAACAAGGCTGATATCCGCGTCTCAATGCCCTTCGACTTCATGATGGGGACCAGGCGGGTCATGGTCGTCACTGCCACCAGGCTGAGAAAGAGCACGTTTGCCATGTGGGCAGCGACCATCAGCAGTTCGGGAAAGCTGTCCAACGGGAACAAGTGAGGGATACCAGCGGCTCCGACAACAGCAGACCCGCCGTAGATGATGATCACTGCGGTTCTCGCGGTCCAGTCCAGCCAGGGGTTGACGCCCAAATTGGCGTTCCCGTTGCTGGCTGTCGCGGGGGCCGTCTGGCCGAGCTTTACGTCAGTCACAGCACTGATCTCGCCCGAAAATCGCGATTACTAAAGGCCACGCTCCTGCGAAGGTCAATCGGCCTGGCCAGGGCACGCCATCTTGCCGGCCCGGTTCCACTTTCCGCATATCCCTTGCGGATCATCGACATTTGATTGAACCGTTTCGGTCGTGACGGCACATATCTAGACATTCATTTGAACAGTGGCATTGCCATGCGTGCACGCTGCTTTGTAAAACTGCGACAAATTTGCTTCTTTCTTATCGTGCTGCTGTGCTGTCAGCCGGCATCGGCTGCAAACCGTGTCGCCCTCGTTATTGGCAATTCTTCATACAAGAACGCGGCGCCCCTTTCGAACCCAGTCAATGACGCCCAGATTGTCGAGGCGACACTGAAGAATGCGGGTTTTGACGTGGTTCAAACTCGCCTGGATCTTCAGGCGGCCGAGATGCGACGTACGCTGCGCGATTTTGCCGACCAGTCTCGCGACGCGGATGTTGCTGTCGTCTACTATGCTGGTCACGGCATCGAGATCGAAGGCACCAACTATCTCATCCCGGTCGATGCCACCCTCGAGCGCGATACGGACATCTATGACGAGGCGTTTTCGCTCGATCGGGTGCTGCTGGCCGTTGAACCGGCAAGGCAACTGCGGCTTGTGATTCTCGACGCTTGCCGCAACAATCCCTTCTCCGACAAAATGAAGCGAACGGTTGGCTCGCGCGCGATCAGCCGCGGCCTTGCCCGCATTGAGCCCGCGACATCGAATACGCTCGTGGCCTTCGCCGCCAAGGCTGGCTCGACGGCGTCGGACGGCAACAGCAAGAACAGTCCGTACGCATCCGCACTGGTGAAGTATATCGGAACTCCCGGCCTGGATTTGCGCAGGGTGTTCGGTTTCGTCCGCGACGACGTAATGAAAGCAACGGGCAATCGGCAGGAGCCGTATGTGTACGGCACCCTTGGCGGCGACGATGTGCCGCTGGTGCCGGCCAAGGAAGTTGCCAAGGAAGCCACCAAGGAAATTGCCCGGGAAGCCGTCCCAGCGCCAACGCCGCGGTCCGAAATGCGGTATGACTACGAGCTCGCGCTGCAGATCGGCAACAAGGATGCACTGAACTTTTTCATCGCCCAGTACCCCGACAGCTACTACACAAATCTGGCAAAGCTTCAGCTCGCCAAGATTGATGCGGAGGAGAAGCGTGCCGCGGCGGCCGAAAAAGCCCGTCAGGCCGAGCAGGAACAGGCCCGGCTCGTCAACCAGGGCGCGCAACAGACGCAGCTCGCCAAGGCGGCCTCGGACCTGAAGGCAGCGCAGGAAGCCCGCGCCGCCGCTGAGGCAGCCAAGGAAGTCGCGCAACAACAAGCGACTCAGGCTGAACAGAAGCGTCTCGCGGCTGAGAGCGCCGCGACCCCCGCTAAGAGCACCGCGCCGGCGGCTCCTTCCGCGCCAGAACAACCGCGAGAGCCGAACGCAAATGCGGGTCCCAAGGTGGCCGCGCTGCCCAGTCCGCAGGCGACCGTGCAGCCAACAGCACCAGCCGCGGTTGCCAAATTGCTACAGACCGAATTGCGCCGGGTTGGTTGCTTCACGGGATCGCCCAGCGGGGAATGGGACACGGAATCGCGGCGCTCGCTGGAGCTGTTCAACCGGAACGCCGGCACCAAGTTCGACGCAAAAGCCGCAAACGCCGACGCGCTTGACGCGATCAAGCTCAAAACGGCGCGAGTTTGTCCGTTGATTTGCGGATCCGGCCTTAGGCGAGACGGCGATCGCTGTGTCAAGATTGCCTGTGCCGCAGGTTACTTCCTCAATGACGACGACGAATGCGAGAGGCGCAAGGCACGTCATGCCCCGTCCGCCAGGCTCGAGCGCAGGAGCGGGGATCGCGAGGCGGAGGTTCTGGCAAGACCCGCAAGGCCGAAGGCCGAGGCCAACGCAGGCAGAAGGGGCGACGGCGGAATGCCCTTCATGCCCTTCTTCTTTCCCTGATCTGTTGCCGCAATTGGTTACACGTTCATCCGGCGGTCGATAGCACCCGGTCCCGAGTGCGAGGTTCGATCTGACGACACAATTCACATCCGACTGAAGGCGCCTCCCCTGGTGACAGCGCCAGAACTGTTGGACCCGTACGATGCCTGGAAACAAGAGCGTGAGGCGCAAAAAGCTGCTGCCTCGCGTCGCGCGCGCGACCAAGGTCTCCGACGGTACCAGGCAAAAGTACTTCTACACTTGGCGCGGCGGTCCGCTGTTCAAAGGCGAGAATAACGAGCCCCTGCGGCCAAACGATCCGCAGTTCGTCGTCGCATACTTATGAATTATTGCGGGTGCTTTGCTGCCAAACCGTAACTGGCCCTCGCCGGAATACGCCGGTATCGGGCGAAGTCGGCGTGGGAAACAGAAAGGATGCAACGAGCGCAGCAGCGGCGGCGATGAACCATACTCCCTGCCACGCGGAGACATCGAGAACGAGCGGTATCACCAGCGGCGTCAGGAAGTAGGTCGAAAAGGCAAAGGTATTGCCGAGGCCGAGGGCCGCGCCGACATGCTTCATGCCCGCGATCGTCGCCAATTCTGTATAGGCAATACCGTGCCAAGTGGATGCTGCAGTGCTTCCGATGATCATCAGCACGACGGCAACGGCGATCGCAGGCCCCGCATAGCCTGGCGCAACTGAGGCCAAGGCGACAAGGAGCGCGAGTGATCCAAAGATCGCCGCTGTCGCCCGCGCGCATGCCCTGAGAAAACTTCTTCTGTTCCGATGCCGATCGGTGAATCGTCCACTCCACACCCGCGTAAAGGCGGCACCAAGCTGAAAGGTAACGATGCTGGCGCTGATGGCAGCCGTTCCAAGATGCCCGATGTCGTTCAAGAAAACTGCGGCGAATGTGACGGCAACGACCTGCGGAACGCACAGTGCACCAAGGCCGCAGACCGTACGCCAGATCTGGCCGTTGCTCAGAACACCCCGCGCTGGATTCGGCTCGGGCTCCGATTGCCTTGAGGCAACTGCCGGCGGCATCGGAGGTTCATGCAGCCAAATCCAGGCAAAAGCCGCAACGGCAAAACAGAGGATGGCAAGAACGCCGTAGACTGCGCCGAAACCAAGATACCTTGCCAACGCAGGAAGAATGAGTGCACCGACCGCACCGCCGGCCGGCACCGACATCTGGCGCAGACTCATCGCGAATCCCCGCTCGCCCTCCTGGAACCAAGCCATCGGCGCGCGGATTACCGAGCGTCCGCGGCAACCCGATCGTGACGATTCGCTGCAGAACATATGGAAGAGCACCCAGCAAGGTGAGCAGGATGGTGGCGGCGAGCCATTGCAGGTCCGTCATACGCAGGTTTTCCCTTGTCTGATGTCTTGATTGATCTTCACCGACGGACTGGCCACGGCGCGGCAGTTTTGATCCATGCCGTGCAGCCGGCGGCGGTCACCTCACCGATGAACGGGATATCGGCAGGCACACGGAGCCAACTCCATGGCTTGAGACGCTCGCCGCAGGCGTAGATCTCACCTGCGAGTATCAGCAGCTCCAGCCCGCCATGCATCGCGAAGTCGATGCCGGCGCGTTCAAATCCTTTGATGACCACGTGCTCGTCTGGTCCGGCGAACAGGGGCCGCGGCACCATGGCCACGCCTCCGCCGTTCGATGAAGGCGGCAAGTCCACGACATGCTGCTCGTCGTCGTCACGAAACTGCCGCAGGCGCACGAAGATGGTGCAGCCTTCGCGCGAGCGCGGTGCGTGGGCCGAGCCGGGCGGGTTTCGGACGTAGCTGCCGCTCGGATATCGCCCGTGCTCGTCTTCGAAAACGCCATCGAGAACCAGGAACTCCTCGCCTTGGGGATGGCTGTGTGAAGAAAACGCCGAGCCCGATGCATAGCGGACGAGCGAGGTCGCGATCGCCTGCTCGCCGCCCACGCGGTACAGCATGCGTCGCTCGACGCCCACGGAAGGGCTGGGCAACCACGGCATACTGGAAGCATGCACCACGGCCAGATTTGAGAGATCAGCGTTTATTTCCATCATCGTAACTCCGAAAATCCACCATCGACGACGATTTCGGCGCCCACGACGTAGCGAGACAGATCGCTCGCCAGATAGAGTGCAGCATTGGCGATGTCTTCGGACTCGCCGAGACACTTGAGCGGGATTCGCGCGGCAAGCCTTTCGTTTGACGCACGCACCTCTTCCTCGGTCGAGCCGCCACGCCTGCGGATCGGCGTGTCGATCGCCCCCGGGCTGACTGCGTTCACCCGAATGCCTCTGGGCAGAAGTTCTGCCGACAGTGTGCGGGCAAAGGAGCGTACAGCCGCCTTGGAAGCCGAAAGCAGCGACAGGCCTGATGTGCCGACCTTGCTGAGCCACGACGTGTTGAGGACAATGACCCCGCCCTGCCCCATCAGCGGGAGGACCGCCTGCACTGTGAAAAATACGCCCTTGACGTTGACGTCCATCAGCGCGGCGTAACGCGCTTCATCGGTTGTCTCGATCGGTGTTGAAAGCGCGACGCCGGCATTGGCGAAAAGGATGTCGAGCCGACCGAAATCACGAGCAAGCATGTCGCGCAGCGCGTCAAGGTCGGCCAGCGAGCGCACGTCGGCGCGTATCGCAAGCGCATCGGCTCCAACTTGCGCTCCCGCCGCCTTGAGCCTGGCTTCGTCGAGACCGGTGATCGCAACGCGTGCGCCATGAGACGCGAACAGTTTGGCGGTCGCGAGCCCTATTCCGCTCGACCCGCCCGTGACCAACGCTGTCCGGCCTTCCAGGTACATTTCTCAGCTCCTTGAACGGCCTCACAATGGGTCTTTCGCCGAGATCGCACGAGGCGTAAGACAGAGAGTGCCGACGAAGAAAAACTGCGTCGGTGCCATGCTTGAGGGTCTATGAGATCGCTATCGCGCCTCCGCTCGCTCCAAGCTTTCGAGGCCGCCGCCCGTCACGGATCCTTCACCGGCGCGGCCTCCGAGCTCGGGATCACCGCCACCGCTGTCGGCCAGCTGGTACGCGGGCTCGAGGATTGGACCGGCCGCCCCGTCTTCCGTCGCTCGCGTTCGGGCAAGGAGCGGCTCTCGGTTACCGAGGAGGCGGACGCCGCGCTCAAGGAGATCACCCGCGGGCTCGACGCACTGGAGGAAGGTGTAAAGCGGCTGCGAGGCTCCAAGGCGCGGGCCACTGTTTTGGTCACCGCTTCCCAGGCACTCGTCGCGAATTGGCTGATTTTCCGCCTTGAACGCTTCAATCGGAGCCATCGTGGCATCGACGTCCGTCTGGATGTGTCGGACCGATTGCTCGATCTCACCAGCGGCGAGGCCGACGTTGGCCTGCGCTGCGGACCTGGGACCTGGAAAGGCGTGACCGCCACCAAACTTATGGATGAAGAGGTGATCGCGGTTGCGAGCCCGCTGATCGTGCCGCGAGACCGAAAGAGCATCGGAAAATGGCTTGCGAGCCAAACACTGATCGACGACGCGACGCCTCATCGCGGGGCCGGACTTCCAGGCTGGGAGAACTATTTTTCCTTTGTCGGCGCGTCCTCCCACGATGGCAGGCCATCGCTGCGGATAAATGCCACGGCGGCCGTCGTGCAAGCCGCGGTCGCCGGCCAAGGTGTTGCGCTGGTGCGCCGCGCGCTTGTCTCCAATGAACTCGCTACCCACCGCCTTTGCGAGCTTTTTCCCCACCGCGGATGGCCAATTCGCTGGGCTTATTATGTCGTCGCGGCTCCACAGGCGCTTCGGCGGCGTGAAGTGGCGTCATTCTACAAGTGGCTGGTCGAGGACGTATCGGCGACGACCGCGTAGACATCGCGAACCGATTTGTCGCGTTTGTTGCAGCTCAACCTTGGTGCTGAAGCTGTCGTCCGAACCCCGCGGGCGCCTCGACGCAAGCCGGAATTGCGCCGCCGCGCATTTCCGTTTTGCAGCTGCTCTGACCCATCTCGGCGTACTGAACCAAGCGCTGTACAGGCAGGACTTGCGCTCGACCCGATCTTCAACATCCGCCGCTCGGCCTTCGCCATGAGCGACCATCCGGCGCGCTGACCGTGGCCTCGACGTGATGCCGAGAACCTTGCGGGCGTGAACTTCGCGCTCGAGGCCGGCGCCGGCGCTTTCTATCGAGCGATCTGCGCGTTCACTGACAAACCAGCACGGGGGTCTTCGCCTGCGTCAGCACCTTGTTTGTCACGCTGCCGATCAGAACTGCGGAGAGTCCGCTGCGTCCATGCGATGACATGACAATAAGGTCGCAGCCTTTGTCCTTGGCCGCTGCGATGATGGCCTGATGCGGTTGCCCGCTCTCCGCTTGGATCGTCTCGCAGGACACACCGGCCTCCCTGGCCGCACGAGCCGCGCCATCCAGCGCGCTGGTGGCCTGTTCCTTGCGTATCGCAGCATATCCGGCGAGCACCTCACGGTACCGTGCCCCTAGCTCTGAAAGGGGCTCCAGGACAAAGATCACCGATACCTTGGCTCCGAGGGATTTCGCGAGCGCTACCCCGTGCGCGACTCCGTGCTCCGCCAGTTCCGACCCATCTGTCGGAATGAGAATATGCCGGTACATGCTTCACCTCCTGCATGATCGTCCACGACGACCGAGCTTCGGCAAAGCCGGCCATGTAGGCTCACCTGTCGGCCTGGCTCTAATCGTCCTCATCCTCGGGTTCGTCGTCATGCTCTATTGCGTCTCGCATGCCCCGCATGACAGCAAACGATACGAAGGCCATTCTCCTCTTCTGATCGTCGCTCAACGTCTTGTAGAGTGGCTCCCAGGCATCCGCGAGCTTCTTGAGATCAGTCCCGCGTTGAATGAGCCGGTCCGCCCGTCGCTGCATGAGTTCAACCGGACTGCCGTCGCCGAGGGCGCCCATCGGGCCTTTCTCGTGCAATTCGGCAATCCGCTCCAACCGGACTTGCCGATTCTTCGCTCGCGCGCGGATGGCATCCTCGATGGCCGGCCAGTATTTCTCCTGGTCGGGCGTCAGTTGCAAGGCGGCCTTGACGATGCCGACGCGCATATCCGTCAAGGCTTTCAGGTCGGCGGCGCTGGGCTGCGCTGCTCCGGCAGTCGGAGATGTCTCCGCTGCGCAGGTGAGAGACGACGTCGTGAGCAAAAGTGCAATCGCTGCGGCAGCTGTAATCCTTGTCATCACAAACTCCTGGGCTGCTTCTCATTGATGTCGCCGAGAAGAAGCGCACAACCGGATCGGCCGCGGGTTGATCTAGGTCAAATGGCACGGAATCGGAAATATGGACACGCGTCTGACCATTCAGGAAATGCCACGCGACTTCAGGTCAGTCCACCTCGGGCTATGACCAGCGTAACGGCGTGTTCATCCATGCGATTTTCGCCATGACGCTGCATAGTGCCGCCTGGATCGCACGGTCCGATTTAAGCAACAACGGAACGCCTAGTCGCGGTTACGTTTGGGCCGATCCAGGCGCAGCCTCTGCGCTCTCATGCGCTTTATTTCTTCGTCGAGCGCACTCATTTTCTCCTCGTGGCGCTCGTCCTTCGACTTTGGCTTATCGCTATTGCGTAACTTTTCGAGCGCTTTCTCGACCGAGAGCTTTGGGGTGTCGGCCATTGGTCCTCCGAATCGATCTAGTCGTCGTTCAATGTGGCTGGCAGCGGTGTTGCCGGGGCTGGAGCGAGCTCCCCGTTCCTCCGGCATTTGGACAACGATCTGAGTGCCGCGTTACGCCTCTCCTCTGCCATCGAGTGATCGGCAACGGCTTACGTCCCGCTAGCCTCGATACCTCGGCTTACTGGCAGAGGTGTTGGCGGCCATCCTCGCCACGAAAATACGTGCCGGGTGTGCAGACAAAACCCTGACCGCTGGAAGGATAGTTATAATAGCCATAAGCGCCGGCCGCAGCCGCAGCTCCCACAGCAGCGGTTCCGACCACTGCCCTTCGTGTCTGGCGACGGGCGACACCCGCGACGCTGACCGGCGTCAAAGGGCGACCGACGCGCGCGACCGCGCTTTGGACAGAGATCGAGACACCGCTCTGCTCCGACCAGTCAAAAGACAGCAGCATGGCACACGCGAAGATCGACGTCGCTAGCGTGATCGTCTTCGAATTTGTCGGCATGGCTCTTCCTCCAATCTGCGGTCCTACCCGGTCTGGTTTGAAAGCCACGAACCCGGGGAGCCGTTGATCTGGATCAAGCTTTTCCAGATGCGTTTGGTCGGTACGTGGACCCCGGCTTGCGAAAGACTGGCGGAATTCGGGTCTGCGTTCTCGCCGATCTTGAAGACCTTAAAGCGGGAGCTCGCCCTGGCCGTTCGTCCAATCGATGAGATCGATCCGGAGCCCTCGCCTCAGCATCTCGGTCTCAAGATTGCTCGCATGCAGCTTCCATTCGGCCGTCGACCGGACCCGGAATTTTGGATCTTCACCAATAGCCTCGAACTCATCGTCGGCTTCGAGCGCGCCGCGAACAGCCTCGTACATCATCTTGAGGCTCGCGTCGGTGAACGCGCCGTACTCCATCGATCCTCTCCTTAAAGACTCAAACAGAGGAGCTAGCCACGACGGCGATCGCGGCGACCTTTTGCGTGCAACACATCCAAACGCGGTCGTGCTGAAGTGCGACCGGTTCTGATCAACGAACGTTGCGGAGCGACGGCTGAACTATCCACCACCGCTCAGCCGGATCAGTATTGATACTGGGACTGCGGGCAGACCATTTGACCGTACTGATCGTAATAGCAGCCTCGGTTTCCGTAATAGCCGTAGCTGCCATAGTATGCGCCGGCAGCGGTCGCGGCGCCGACGGCAGCAGCACCATAACCCCAGCCAGGGCGATAGTAACCTCTGCCATATCCGGGATAGCCGGCGACCGGGCGGCCAGGGCGACCTGCAATCGGCCGGCCCGGATAGCCCGGACGGCCGGCGATCGGGTGCGATGGCCGCGGGCGGCCGGCAACGCGATATCCTCCACCATGAACCCTTCCGCCACCTACATGCACACCACCGCCACGCATCCCGCCACCGTGAAACCCACCTCCGCCGCCGCGGAATCCGCCGCCTCCTCCACGACGGGCATAGGCATCATCGGGAAACACGCAGACAGCAACGAGAAGCAGAACTGCCGAAGCGGCGAGGATCCAACGAAGCATGGCGCGCCCTTTCTCTAACGAACGATTTGGCGAACGACGAAGCTGCGACTCTTTGGCGCCGCGAGATTGACGTAGATCAACGGAATGCAATCGCGTCGGAATAAAACTCACCCCCGCTGTGGCGCTTTCGAACGTCAGGTGTTTCCCGGCTCTCCGAACTGCAAGCAATGTTCCTCTGGCACGATTTGCACTTTGGCGACGACATGCGGCAATGGGGACGGGTTCGGGGATAGTGACGTTCTGGCCGTGATTTCTCATCTGCCATGTACGGCCAGCGTGTGCGGGCGCCAAGTTGCTTTGAGGTCGTCCTGAACACCAATCATCATCTTTCCAAGCCCGCGATGATCGGCAAGCTCGATGCTTCCGGAAGCTTCGATGTGGTTTGGCGGTCGATCAGCCCGATCAAGGCTTCGGTCTGGAGCAGATATCTTCCCGAGAACGCCAAACGCACAGCCGACATTTCCCTGGGTCTGCGTCGGATGTACCGAGCCGACTTACAAGGATTGGTGATAGTGTCGTTTCGATCGGTATATACCGATGCACAAGCCCTGTCGGTCGTGACGCAGACACAGCTAGGCTGGAGAGGATGCCAAGATGATCACGATTCCTCAACTGACCGCGCAAGCCCTTGGCTCCTTTCTTGCCAAGGAAACTGAAGGCCGATTCCGCTCCTCACATTCCGATTTGACGAAGCTGCTGCCCTTTGCCGCCAGGCTGACACTGGAGTGCATCGGTAACAGCGATGCACTCTATCACGATATCGAACACACCATGCTGGTGACCCTGGTCGGGAACGATATCTTGGCCGGAAGGGCGCTGCAGCGAACCACCACGGCCGACGACTACGCGAACTTCATTCTGGCCTGCCTTGCCCACGACATCGGATACGTCCGCGGCATCGTCGAGGGCGACGAGGATGATGCGTATGTCGCGGACCTCAGCGGCCGCACCGTCCAGTTACCGGTTGGATCGTCCGACGCCGCGCTTGCGCCCTACCATGTCGACCGCTCAAAACTGTTTGTGATTGAGCGGTTCGATGCCGTGGAGGAAGTCGATGCGGCCCGAATTGCCCGGGCAATCGAGTACACCCGCTTCCCCTACGCGACGACACCAAACATCGACACGGACGATCTCAACGAGGAGGAAGGGTTACTGTTGCGCGCCGCCGATCTGATCGGCCAACTCGGTGACCCCCATTACATGCGAAAGTCAAATGCGCTTTTCCACGAGTTCGAGGAAATCGGGCTGAACAAGAAGCTCGGCTACGCGACACCCGCCGATATCGTCTATAAATTCCCGCAGTTTTACTGGACCAATGTCGCACCACAGATCCAGCTTGCGATCCGCTATCTTAATGTGACGTCCAGCGGTCGCCAATGGATCGCCAACCTTCACAGCAACGTCTTCCGGGCTGAACGCGAGGTCAATCTGTCCGGGCCCCAGAGATAATCCCCTTTCCTGGTAGACGATGACGTCTGAGCGCGATTTGTCGGGCTCGTCTGCTGCCCACATCGGACAACGCCACAGCTTCGCGGATACAGCCCGCCTTCGCCTTCCGGGCTTCGGCGCGGCAGCCTTCGCTCACTTCGCTACGATGCAGTTTTGCTGGCTTGCCCAGCCGTAGCTCGCGAAGCGAGCGAAGGCTGGTGGGGGAGGCAGGACTCGAACCTGCGAAGCCATGAGGCGGCTGATTTACAGTCAGCTCCCTTTGCCACTCGGGACACTCCCCCGTCCAACAGCATCAGAACCGGCCGCGCGAGTGGCGGCGGACCGGGTCATCGAAATGACGCTGATAACCGGCCGACCCGAAGCGGGTGCGCGGTCGGGCGCGTTTATGGGCGAAGGCGGTCCCCAAAGTCAACCAAGCCGGCCGTCTATTTGGCATACTTTTGCGGGCTGGCGCGATCTCTGTTCCAAACCGGCATATGGGGGGGCTAGATTCTTGTTTTTTGACGCGTTTTCTTCACGCGAACCGGTCCCCACTTCGCTCGAAAACGCTGTGTAAATTGCCAATATTCGGGAGCCGTGACACAAGCCTCACATGAGCGATCGCGACCGCAAACCCAATTTCCGAGGCAAGGGCGGTAAACCCTTCCAAAAAGGGCCAAAATTTGCCCGTCCGCCGGCCTGGCGGGACCGCGAATCCGGTTCCGACGGGCCGGTGATTCTGTATGGCTGGCACACGGTGGCGGCGGCCCTGGCCAACCCGGACCGCCAGATCCGCAAGCTTTACCTCACCGAGAACGCGGCCAAGCGGCTGGCGGACGAGAACATCGAAACCCGGGTCACCCCGGAGATCGTCCGTCCCGGCGACATCGACCGGCGCCTCACCCCGGATGCCGTGCATCAGGGCCTTTTGGCGGAGGCCGATCCCCTGCCCTCGCCCGATATCGACACGCTGGCGCTGGAAGGCATCGTGCTGGTGCTCGACCAGATCACCGATCCGCACAATGTCGGCGCCATCCTGCGCTCGGCTGCGGCATTCGCGGTCAGGGCGATCGTCACCACCGCCCGCCACAGCCCCGAGGCGACCGGCGTGCTGGCGAAATCCGCCTCCGGCGCGCTCGAGCTGGTTCCTGTTGTCACCGTGCAGAATCTGGCGCGCGCGCTGAACGAATTGAACGAGCGCGGCTTCCAGACCGTCGGCCTCGACAGCGAGGGCTCGGAGGATCTCGGCAAGGTTCAGCTGCAGGCGCCGCTCGCGCTGGTGCTCGGCGCCGAAGGCAAGGGCTTGCGGCAACTGACGCGCGAGACCTGCCGCGTCGTCGCCCGTCTCGACATGCCCGGCGAGATCAAGAGCCTCAACGTCTCGAACGCCGCCGTGCTCGCGCTCTATATCGGCGCCAGCCGGCTCAACCTGATGTAGCAGCAGCGCCCGCTCGCGAGACGCGAACGGGCGCTAATGTCTTGGATCGATCGCCGGATCAGTAGTAGCGGCGCAGCACCGGGTGGCCGTAGCGATAGCCGTAGTGCGGACGATAGCCATAGTGATGGCGATAGCCGTAGTGCCGGTATCCATAGCCATAGTGGCGGCGATAGCCATAGCCGTACGGGCGACCATAGCCCTCGCGATAATACGGACGCGGCGCCCAGTTGCCCGGACCGGTGTAGGTCGGGCCCTGGTTGACGTAATAATACTGCTGCGCCGCGCTGGGATAAGCGGCATCCGGGTCGGGCAGACGTTCGACCGCGCCGTAACCGCCATAGCCATAACCGCCGCAACCGCCGCAGCCGTAATTCACGACGGGCGCGGAATAGCCGCAAGGGTTGAAGCCGCACGCCATTGCGGGAGCGGACACCATGACGGCCACCGCCGCAATCAGTCCTTTGATCATTTGACGCATTACTCTCTCCTGTGGGTCTCGTTGTCGTCGCGTAGCTCTTGATGGCTATGAAGGATCCCCGTTTGCGGGGCTCCCGATTTAGGGGCCTCTCGGTCGCAGTGGCCGCGGCACCGGTCCCGGAAGCCGCTGAGGCCCGTTGAATTGCGGCGCGTAGATCACCGGCGGCGGATCGACCGGCACATTGGATTGCGCCGGCAGCGGCGCGGAATGCGCCGACCATGATTCATGATAGCTCTCGGCCGGCTGCGGCAGGCGCCGGTTGGCCGGCGGCTCGATCTCGAGCCGGCCGTAACCCGGCATGCGGCCGAGGCTCGGATAATAGTGGCCGACATTCGGCACCGGATCGATCGGGCGGCCGCCATAGACGGTCGGCACCATCGAGTCGTTGCGGGCAAGGCCCATCGCGCTTTCGATCACCGCGTAGGAGGCGTCGACACCGTTGATGATGATGGGCACGCCCGGGCGCACGGGCACGACGATGTCGAAGCCGCCCCCGGCCAGCGCCGTCGAGGTCATCGCAGCCAATATCGCCAGCGCAAGACTTACGCGCATGTCACCCAGCGTCCCGAATTGTTCCATCCGCAGCCTAATCCAAGCCCTTGGCGGAAGGGTTAAGGGCGCGGGCCAAACTTCCGGTAAGCCTAACGCGTAAGCATCGGCATCCGCTCAATGCGGCGATGCGGAATCAGAAATCGTTAACGGCCGCTGGCGGATCAGGTGAACGCGTTCTCGACGATCGAATGGATCCCGATCGCGATCGTGACCGCGCCGACCGCGATTTGCAGCCCGCGATTGGCCCAGGTCAGCCAGCGCGCCGAGGCCGCCAGCGGCACCGCGATCACACTCGACAGCACGCCCATGCCGATCATCGAGCCGATGCCGAACAGCGCGACATAGCCAAGCCCGATCACCGGGTTTGGGGCCTGCGACACCGTCAGCACCAGCAGCGCCGCGGACCCCGCCATGCCATGCATCAGGCCGACCAGCAGCGTGCGCCAGCGGAAACCGTGCGCGTGGCTGTGGGCGGCGCGGGCATGCGGCAAGATTTCGCCGGCGTGGCTGTGGGCGTGGAAATGCGCGGTGCCGTCGCCATGCGAATGGCTGTGAAAGTGCACGCGGTCGCGCCACAGCCGCCACCACAGATGCGTGCCGAGGCCGACCAGCATGACGCCGACCGCGGTCTCGATCGGCTGCGCGACCGTCTCGGGGATCGCCCGCCCGAGCAGGATCGCTGCACCGGCAAAGATGAACAGTGTCAACGTGTGGCCGAGGCCCCAGGTCAGGCCGTGCTTGACGATGTCGCCGACATGGGTCCGGCGTGCCGCAATGCTCGATACCGCCGCGATGTGATCGGGCTCCAGCGCGTGCTGCATGCCGAGCAGAAAGCCAAGACTCAAGATTCCAAACATCGATCCCCCGCGCCCGCGCCGTCACTGCAGATCAAACACCACATCGCTGATCTTGTCAGGCCAGCACCTCGTCAAACAAGCACGTCGTCAAACAGGCCTTGCATCGCCGCCCAGGAGCGGCGATCGGCCCGCGCATCGTAGAGCGCGGATTTCATGATCGAGCCATCGGCGGTCGGGTTGGTGAAGCCGTGCAGCGTGTGCCGTAGCTGATCACCTGCCAGTCGGCAACCTTGCCGGCGCGCATCTCGTTCTCGAAGGCCACCACCTGATCGGGCGGCGCCAGCGGATCGTCGGCCCCCGTCAGCACCAATGCCGTGAGTGTCGCGAGCGCCGCACGGGACCGCGCGCGAAGCATGGCGGGGTTTGTGCGCAGGCCGCCGATCAGCGTCATCGCCTGC